>NZ_LMHW01000017.1 GCF_001428525.1 Flavobacterium sp. Root186 | reverse complement strand
TTATGAGTGGTGTACGTCTTTCGCGTGCTTACATCGAGCAAATGCTGAAAGCCAATTGGGGGAGGATCATTTTTATCTCCAGCGAATCGGGTGTACAGGTCCCTGCGGAGATGATCCAATACGGTGTTTCCAAGACTGCCCAGATCGGTTTGTCACGAGGGCTTGCCGAAATGACCGTCGGTACGGCAGTTACAGTAAATACTGTTTTACCCGGACCAACATCGACGCAGGCTATCACCAATTTTATGAAAGCAACCGCTGAACAGCAAGGCATCAGCGATACTGAAATGGANCGTAAATACTGTTTTACCCGGACCAACATCGACGCAGGCTATCACCAATTTTATGAAAGCAACCGCTGAACAGCAAGGCATCAGCGATACTGAAATGGAAAAAGTGTTTTTTACAACCATGAGGGGAACGTCATTATTGAAGCGTTTTATCAAACCGGAAGAGATCGCCAATCTGGTGACCTACATTGCCAGCCCCCTTTCAGCGGCCACCAATGGCGCTGCGCTTCGGGCCGATGGCGGGGTAATCAAATCTGCATTCTAAATAATTACTAATAAGCATTTATAAATAAACATCATGAAAACAATTGGAATTATTGGCGCGGGCCATATCGGGCAAGCAATTTCCATGCAAAAGCTGAAAATCAATGTTCCTGTTTTGATCAGCAATAGCAAGAACCTGAAACCATCAAAGCTCTTCATGTGAAATTAAGCAAAGGTGTGAAGCAATGCGAACTACTGAGGCTGCTGTTGCAGATATTGTAGAACTGGCGCTTCTTTGGTGGGAAGTAAAGTCTCTCACTGGGCTGATCAGCTGGAGAAGCAAAATCGTGATCGATATCATCAATGAGTTAATTGAGGGGGTAAAATCGCTGAGTTGGGCAACGCCTCAACTGGGATCGTACTAGAAAAATTACCGTGCGCGCGAATCGTGAAAGCGTTTAATACACTTTTGCTGCAAGAATCGCAGCAGATCCGTTGATTGGTTAAGGTCTTCGTGTCGCTTTTGTCGCCAGCACGTTCGGCATGCAAAAACTGAGGTAGTTGAACTGATCAAATCCATAGGTTTTGCTCCGATTGACTTGTGCACACTTGCTCTTGGAGGCATGCTTACCGAAGTCAAAGGCGTCTTTTCAGGAATTGACTTGGTTAAACTCTAAATTCAAAAATACTGGGGGCACAATTGTGTTCCCCTGTTTTTTAGTTAATTGTTTTGTGTCATCTTTTAATCGGTTTTAAACATACGGCGTATATTTTGCCTTATATAATTTTGAAAGTTTGCTGTCGGACAAAAGGGATATAGCGGCATGAAGCTTCAATTTGGTTTGGTAAATAAATTACCAAGTTGATGTTTAGTCTGGTATTTTAAAAGTCATTCTGTGCTACGATTCTGTCACAAATCCCGTATGGCGAAACTTATCAGCGACAGGATTTTGTGAACAGATTAAAGAAGAAAAGAAAACTCAAATAATGGTCAAAAATAACATTTAGCAAATACTGTCTGAATACACAGATTTTTTGGTTCTAACATGACATGCCTTAAAAAAAAATGCTACAAGAAGATAATAGGCAAAAGATTAAGTCTTTTTCTTTTTTTCTTTTTAGTCTCCCCCCTCCAAGTTTTTAAGCTCGCAAATTTTGGTGTTTTCGTAAAATACATTCCACTCGCAAACAGATTTTAAGATGGGCAATAAAGCCAATCCTTTTTCCGTAAGTGAATATTCAACACGAGGCGGCAGTTCTATAAACTCTTCCCTAAACAAAATTCCATCTTCTTCCAGTTCATTTAATTGCTGTGTGAGTACTTTCCTTGTAATTAGCGGAATGATGGCATCCAACTGTCCAAACCTAATTTTTCTGGTATGGATAGTGTGAATAATAATAGGTTTCCATTTGCTTCCTAACGATACCATAGCCCTGGTCATCGGGCATTCTGCGGCGAAAAATCTTTGATCTCTCATAACACTTTTAATTTTTTGGTTACTTCAAAGTAACTAGTTTGGCGTATTTACTGTTTCATAAAGATACTATCAATAGTATCTTTGTGAAACAAAAGTAATAAAATAGTTTTAACAATTAAAATGTATAAAATGAAAATAGGAATTATCGGTGCCGGAGCTATCGGCACAACGCTCGCAAAACACTTAACCGGAGTTGGTTACCAAGTAATTATCAGCAACAGAAGTGGCGGGAATACGCTTATAGAAAAAATAAAACAAATCGGCGGCAATATTACCGCAGGTTCGGTGCAGGAAGCAGCCCAAGGTGATGTCGTATTTCTTGCAGTACGATGGGAAGACGCTCAGGAGGCATTATCTAACATTTCATTAGAAGGTAAAATCCTGATAGATGTTACAAATGCCAGTTTACCCGAATTTGTATCGGCAGAACCGGGATCGAAAACATCTAGCGAAGTGGTAAGCCAATGGGCAAAAGGTGCAAAAGTAGTTAAAGCTTTTAATACTTTATATGCAAATGTGCTGGCAGAAAATCCACAGGTTGCCAATGGAAACAGGGTGATCTTTTATTCAGGAAATGATGACGATGCAAAAGATGTTGTGTCGGGCATAATTAATAGCATTGGATTTGCCGGCATTGATTTAGGTACCCTGCACGAAGGCGGAAAATTGCAGCGATTCCCCGGTGGATCGTTACCAACATTAAATCTTATCAAATTAAAAAAATAATTTAAAACTAAAATAATGAACAGATTAAAAAACAAAGTAGCCGTAATTACAGGCGGAAATAGCGGTATCGGATTTGGTATTGCCCAGGAATTTAAAAGTGAAGGTGCTAAAGGCGTTATCGTTGGTAGAAATCAGGAAACTTTAGATAGTGCTGTTGCTCAGCTTGGCGATGATTTTTTAGCTATAAATGCAGATGTAACCAACCTTGCCGACCTGGAAAGAGTGTTTAAGGAAACATTTGAAAAATTTGGTAAAATAGACGTGGTTGTAGCCAATGCAGGCGGCGGAACTGTAGGTACTGTGGCAACTATTGGCGAAGCCGAATTTGATAAAACTATTGATTTAAACCTGAAAAGTGTTTACTTCACTGTTCACAAAGCACTACCATATATGAATGATGGCGGTTCTATTATTCTTATCGGATCGAATGCAGCACATCGTGCCTATCCGAACTTTACGCTTTATGGTGCTGCAAAAGCTGCCGTAATCTATTTTGCAAAAGGATTTTCAAGTGATCTTTTAGACAGAAAAATTAGGGCAAATGTTATAACGCCAGGTACAACAGACACACCGGCATTTGACAAGTTTGTTCCCGCAGAACAAATTGAAGCTTTAAAAACACACTTTGCGGGAGAAATGCCAATAGGCAGAATCGGGCAACCAGCTGACATTGGCAAAACTGCGGTATTTCTTGCTTCTGATGATTCCTCGTTCATGCTTGGTGCTGAACTTCTTGTTGATGGCGGTATGACCTATTTGTCTAAATAATTAAAATATTTTTAAAATGAGTAAATTAAAAAATAAAGTAGCTGTAGTTACAGGTGCTTCAAAAGGGATAGGTGCTTCTATCGCCAAACACTTTGCAGCAGAGGGTGCAAAAGTAATTGTCAATTATGTCTCCAGCAAAGAAGATGCTGACAGTGTGGTAAAGGAGATCACCAACAATGGAGGCATAGCGATTTCGATACAGGCAGATGTTTCGAAAGAGGCTGATGTAATCCGACTTTTTGAAGAAACAAAGAAGGCTTTCGGTACTTTGGATATTTTGGTAAACAATGCGGTCTTTCAACAATTTTTACCTATTGAGCAGGCATCACCAGAAGCTTTTCATCAGCATTTTGACGTTAATGTTCTGGGACCTGTACTTACTATTCAGGCATCTTTGAAACTGTTTAGAGATAATGGCGGTACTATCATCAATATCAGTTCGGGTGCAAGTAAGTCACCAATGGCCGGAGTTTCTTTGTACTCGGCAACCAAAGCGGCATTAGATGCCATAACGATTTCCTTGTCGAAAGAACTGGGTGCAAAAAAAGTTCGTATCAATTCTATTTTGCCGGGAGCTACAGAGACAGAAGGTGCAACTAGTGCCGGTGTTACCCCGGGCAGTGAATATGAAAAAATGTTTATTGCCAATACGCCGCTTGGTCGTAGAGGCCAGCCCGAGGATATCGCGAAAGTTGCTGTTTTTCTAGCTTCAGATGATGCGGCGTGGATCACAGGAGAACAAATTTCCGTTTCTGGTGGAATGTATGGGTTTTAAAACCCTATGCTAAAAAATGTAAGGACCGGGAAAGGAATTACCGTTTCTCAATTATTTATGATTACTATTGCCTACTAAAATGTTTCTAAACATAAGTTTTTTTCCAAATCCCTGTTTCTTATTGAAGCAGGGATTTTTTGTTGCATCAAAAGTTTTACCAATATGTAAAAATATGCCTTGCAGTGAAAGTACACAAAGAATACTCGTGAAACTGCTTCATCCGCAATACAGTTATAATAAACAGTTCCATATAAGGAATTGCTAATAAATATGAGGATTTATTGTCCTTTTCGGGTTCTATGGTCTCAAAGGTTGCACTTTCATCCTCATTGTTCTTTAGGGTATCATATCAGTTTCAAATCCCTTTGATGGGTCATTCTCTATAAGGTCCTTTTCTATGTCCTTCACCGTTATGTCTTTGGGGCCGCTTTGGGGTTCCTTATAAGGGTTCTGCGGGTCATAGGGGCTGGGTGTTTTTGGCTGCGGTTTTTGGGTCTTTGATCGGGTTTTGGGAATTAAGGTGGTGCTTGTGGTAATTTTTTGTTGTATGGGAAGTTGTTATTCTATTTTTTTTAATTAGATTATTGGTGTTGTTTTTTTTTAAGGAGGGTATGGGGCAGGTTGGATGGTATTTTTTTTGGTTTAATATTTTTTTCTGGAGCTTTTTCCCGCTATCCATTCCAATCTTTTGTGCCGAACCCCGGCACAAAAGGATTTCCACTGCACACGAGCGAAGCGAACTGGCGAAGCAATCGGGGCTAAAAGGTTAAATCCATTTTTTATTAAGCCTATTGCCCTAATCAGCTGTAATAGCCGTTAGAAGTAGTGCTACCATTTTAAATTTTGCGACCAATCGTCTTCATCGGATATTTTTTTTTCGGAACAATAGTTACAATTATATCTAATTCGAAAATCTGTGATTGGCAATGCCTCTTCGTGGGCATAAGAAAAATAATTTTGCAATTTAGAATAGCGTCTTATAAACGTACCACACTTTGGGCAAAAGTTCGCTAGATATTGGTCACCTGTAATTTTGCTGTGGTACTCACGGATCGCTACACCCTTTTCTCTGGCATAAGTAATTTCTGTCGGACTAAATTTCTCTGGCCCAAATAAAAATTTATTACCTCCATCCTTCATTGCGGCAAACTTCATTGGGCTGTAGCAATTCCAACATTTCCCATCAACTATTGACATAATATATTTTTGCTGAAAATTATCGCAGACATTACATTTTGGGTTCAAACAGAATTTAACCAAATTAGGTTTAGTCAGTTTCTCTTCTATAAGATAGATATCGTCGTCAGATTTAAGATTTATCTGGATTAATATAATTTTGTGTTCAAGATAGTAGTTTAAGACACTCTCAGTTGGCTTATGGGTAACTACAATTTCAATAGCCGCAAAAATCTCATCATTTTCATCTAAAAGCGCTATATCTGGTTTGCAATATTTTAAATCATATTCTAATCTCACCGATTTTAGTTTCCTAGTGAAATTGCCTGTATGTTGCTCCCTACAAAATTCACAACGCCAATTAAAATTAAATGGAACATCAGCTTCTAAGTATTGGTTTAATTTTTCAGCTGCTAAAGTTTTGAATCCAAAATGCAAAGCTGTTTCAGGTTGACAATTTGGCATCAGCGATTTATGCGCAAAATGAGGTCGTTTTGTGCGTGGACCAACTTTTCCGCTTTTTTTGAGTACCAAAACGTTATTACAGTTTACACAATAATACTGGCTTCCTTTTTCAGCGGACAGTGCGGTAAAAAGTTTTCCTTGTGAGTCTTTTGCAATTGTATATAAAATTTCATTCATTGTAACTGTCTTCATAGCATTACTGCAAGCGTCCTTGTACTGCAGCTAGTTTGGGATTAAATTAAGCCCTATCTTTGGATTTGCCACCCGAGATAAGGAACAGGCAAAGCACATCATCACAAATATAAAACCAACTCTGTATTGAGCCAATTACCCAAATTAGCAGTAGTAGTTGATATGGGTAGTTGTTTTAATATTTTATCAAACATCTGTCGGAAGTTCTGGTTCAAATTTATGATAATATGCACGATCATTCCAAGGGAAGATGCTCATCTCGTCACTTGCTAAAAATTCATTTAGACTATAATCTTCATCATGAACAAATATTGTATCAATTCCATTATCTTCATAATTAAAAGTGTAATATGGATATTTATAATCTAATCTTTTAAAAACATTTAAGTCTCCATAGAAATATTTTCTTTTTTCCTCAATTTCATTCGTAATTAAATCTTTAATACAAGAAGCTAAAAGGTCTCCATTTTTATTATACACTTGTACCCCTTTTCTATCTAAAATGCCTTTATAAACTATTGTATATATTAATCAAAAAAAATCCCAAAAAAATTGGATTTTGGAGTTTTTTTTTAAATAAATACTTTAGATCTACAGAATATGCCTCGCTTTTCCAAAACTTTCTATTTCATAATAACGTACATTAAATTCATCTGAGGGCATCTTATTTCGCATTAATTTATAAAAGTTTTCATCATGAGAGGATATTACAATCTGACGATCATATTTTGTAATCATCGTGCGGATTAAATCTATGAAGGAAAGCATATTAATATCACTTAAGTTTTGAATTGGATCATCCATAAATATAGTATCAATCTCGTCACTTTGCTTTTCAAATGCATTTGCTAAAAAAATACTTAGCGACAAGACATTTAGCTGACCAGCACTTAGATATAAAGAGGGATCAAGTTCTTCATCATTACTCACAGCCTTTATATCCAATATAGGGCCTTTATCTGTGACTTTTGGATTAATTTTGATCTCATTAAGATTTGGATGAGGCTCAATTCTGGAATAAATCTGATTGATTACGTCTTGATTAAAATAATTATTAATTTCATTATTAATATATTTTTCTGAAGTTGTTCGAGCGTTTTTAACTTTATCTATCGCCAGATCCAAGGGGCCGATCTTTTCCTGCCATCGTTTAATATCCCGTTCTGTTGAATTTTTTAAAACATTTTTTTCAATAACTTGCAAATTGATTAACAGCTCCTCAAGATCTTTCACTTCAGCTTCAACATTATCAAGATATTTTTGCAGTTTATCTAATTCCTTTGTAAAAAAATCCTCTGTAGGTTCTGATATTTCTGAGAAAGAATTAAAAATTAATTTGTATTTGTTGATTTTTTGATGATTTTCAGCAATTTCATCTTGTTTGGCAAGGCGAAGACCGGGAATGTCCGCTTCCGAAATTTGGACTGAAGATGCATTGATGTTATTTTGTATTTCTAATATTTTATCAATATTTTTCTTTTTTTCATTTTGAAAAGATGTATGTTCTGTTGTAACATCCGACAGCCTGCTATTTAATATTTTTTTATAAAATGTGTCGATAGGCAAATTTAACTCTGACATAATTTGCTCGGCTTCTATCAAAGTAATGTCAGCCCGAGAAATTGCTATAGTATTTTCACTTGTAGAAACCTTGTTTTTCAATATTGAAATTTTATTGTCTAAAGTCGAAATTGCATTATTTCTATATTGTACTATGTTTTCTAACCGTTTGCATTTTATGCTTATTTCTAATAATTTAAGCTGCATATCAGATTTAATCTTTTGAAAATCAAAATCTTTTTTATTATCCGTTTCATCAAGATCGGGCTGTAGCACTGAAAGACTCTTCTTGACTTCGCGCTGTGAATTTTCCAAGCTGTTTTTGGTGTTGCTAATATCAACCGTGATCTGTGCTCTCTGTGTTTGAAGCAAAGTAATTTCATTCTGAAAAAGTTCGAGAGAATGTTTTATATATAGAGCAATTTTTTGGTTTGGAACTGCTAATTTTTCCAAAAGATCTTTTTCACTTGCAAGTGCAGTATTCAGGTCAGCTTTCAATTTATCTGTAGCGGTAACTGCTGATTTTTGTTGTTCAATTTTGCTAATCAAAATAGAGACATCAGTAAATTTTGTTGCGCAAAGAGGACAGTGATCAGCATCGGTATTCTTTACATATTCTTCTCCCCAAGATATTAATCTTTCAAAGGTTTCATCTAAAGATGAAGACTTGTTGAGATCTGAATGAAGTTTTTCTATTTCATTTTTATTTGTGATAATTAATGATAGTATATCGTTGCGCTCTACAAGTTCCTTAGAAAGTTTTTCCTGATCTGTTTCAGGCAAATATTCATAATTTCTTTTTTCTTCAATTGCGTGAAACTGGCTTCTTTTGTCAATTTGAGCACTGATCTTTGCCTCATTTTCTTCAAAAGAATCGTTAAGCTCTTTTAATTTTTTTGTAGTTTTTTCTGTTTCTTCTTTCCAAAAGTTATATTTCTGCAGTTCAGTGTCCCATTCAGATAAGCTTTTGTCTAAGCTGTCACGTTGCGTAATCCAATCTTTGAGTGTGGATTGTAATTCCAGTATTACCCTTCGGGAGCCTTCTAAGTAATGAAAATGTTTGTCAATATCGAGACGGCTGTTTTTTACAATTTCTTTTTGATCCGAAATTGTTTTATAAACGACATCAACAAGATCAATCAATTCGAGTAATCGAGTGAGTTTTTGTTTTGAATTTAAAAGAAAGGATAATTTGGTATCAAGTACTTTACCTGCATCTTTGTGAGATTTAAGATCAGTGTGCAATTTTGCCAATTCAGATAATTTACTGAAATTGTCGTCTAATATTGGTTCGTTTTTTTTCCATAGCAGATAATTTGTGAAATCCTTTTGAAGATTAAGCAAGACAGCGATTTGCTCGCTACTGTTGCGTTCAATAAGTTTAGCACGTTCTATATATGTTTGTGTTGTAGCTAAAATAGCCTGATAAGACTCCTTGTTTACATTATTTGTCAGTTCCTCGATTTTTAATCCTGTTTTTGAGTTCTCTGTAAGATCTTTTATTGATTTATTTAAAGGCAGTATCTGATCTTCGGCATTTAGAAAATCCTTAATTTGTTGTTCGGCCAGGGTTATGCTTCCATGAAGGTCAACTTTTTCCTTTTGCAGCATATTTACATAGCTGTCTAAATCACGCAGAATTGAAATTGCATTCTCTCCTTCTGGCCAAAAGTTCTGCAACTGCAAGAACCGCTGATCTGGCTTAGTATGACGCAGAAACTCATCGATTTGGTCTTGAGTTAAAATATTAGTTTTAACTAATCTGTCCAGTACTGGCTGATCGTAATCAGAAGTTAGATAGCTGACAGTTTTATAATCGTATTTAAAATCTACCCTAACTCCTTTACGTTCGGTGGCAGTTCGTTCAATAACTTTCTGATCATCAGTGCTAATTTTAACAGAGCCACTTCTTCCTTCTTTAAAACTTTGTCTATTGGTAATTAATATCTTGTCTCCGCTCGAATAGTCCCTTCTGTTTATCTCATGGCCAAGCACATCCGTTTCAAATCTTCTTATTTTGCTGGCATAACACCATTCAACAGCATCAAAAAAAGATGTTTTGCCATAACCGTTTGGTGCGTAAATTACCATCAGATTCGATAGCGGTCCGGTACCAGAAAAACTAAATTCTTGGCTTCCTTTATATATGCGAAAGTCGTCAATCTTAATGTTTTTAATTTTGCTCATCAGTTAAGATATTGATTAGATTTTGTAAATTATCCCTATTGGTCATCGTCCCAATTGCTTGTATCGCCTGAGCCACTTCAGGATGATTGGCATTAATGACCTGCTCAAGTTGATCTGTGGATACTTGACGCAGCGGAATTTCGATATCGATTAATGTTTTTCCTATTAAGGATTTTATATAATCATCATTAATTTGATTGTTTTCGATCCTGCATACCATTTTTCGTGCAGAAAATTTATCTTGTAGTATTATCTGTTTAAGCTCTTCAGGTACATCTTCTTTTACCAAATACAGCAAGTATAAATTCCAGCGTTCTGCATGACTATCTCTTTTGCTTTGAAAACTTACTGCAATGTGATCTCTGAGTTCTTTATATTTTTTTTCAAGCTCTGCGGCAGTTTCGTAAATTATTGAGAAGACATATAAATTGATACTTCCGGAAGGTTTTTGCCAGCATTCAGTTCCTGAGGTATTGAAAAAGTCATCAAATTTGGAGAGTTCTTCTATTGTTTGTCTGGATTTAACTAATTGCATCAGTGAAAATTTTCGTTAGGTTATCGGTTATGTCTTCAAGCGATTGACTTGAAGTGACTTTTCTGCTTAGTTCTGTGAAACTGAGTATACCGCAGTATATAGATTCAGCAATATTTAAGCCTGCATCAGGTGGGCCTGCAATATTAAATACAATTTTTTTCTTATCTTCCGGACTAATCACATTAAGGCCAAACATTGTGTTATGTGAATGAAAAATATGGCACTGATTATTTTGTAGCGTACCGGCAAATGATTTTTCCAGAATATACTCTTTAGCAATGTCGAAGTATACCTTTTCTTCAGTAAAATAGAACTGTAATGTCAAGTTTATGTCTTGCGTAATTGGTGTTTCAACTCCTGGAATTAATTTTGAAACTTCAGTTTTAGGAAGAGAGATGCAAATTGCATTTACATTTGAATATTCGCCTTTAAGAAATTGCACGTAGGTCAAAAATTCTAACCATGCTCTCCATAATTCCTGGTTTATTGCTGTCTGGCTTTTCAAATAACCTATAATCTGTTGTAATGTTCCGGAACGTTCCGGTACCATCAGCTTTCCACCGAGTCCTACTGCAATATTTTGCGGAGAAGTTTTCTTTGCAACAGCTTTAGCTTGGGCCTGTCCAAGACCTTTGAAAGGGTCAGATGTGTAATCAAAGGCCGCAGATACATAATTAGTGAAGTCTCCTAGCTCATCATTTTTAATAGCAACATTGTTAAGTATAAGGAAATCTTTAGCTTTTTTTATACTTACCGAGCATAAATGATTTACATCCTTGTACCTAAGTACCGCAGTAACGTATTGATTACAATTGAGAACTCCAGACCCGGAAAACCCTCTAAATTCCTTAAGAAGAGCAATACCATTGGTTTCCAGTACAATATCATGAGTATGTTCAATGTCTATTTTATTAAAAATAGTGCCTGCAATTTTGGACCCCACTTTCGAGCCATCTACTGTTGCAGGAAAACCAAAAGACGACCACTCGGTACTTATTAAAGGATCTTCATCGCATAGAATTACTATATTTTCGGAATTAAATTCTTCGGTAATTAAAATTGCCAAATCATTAATTTTGCAGGAGTCTTTGACGGTGACTTTAAATTTTGCATTTTCCCTATTTTCAATATAAAATGTCTGGTCAGCAAAATTTTCAACTACATGCAATGATGTCAGCAGAAGATTTTCGGAGATAAAAAAAGCTGTGCCTTCTGGAATACTCTCGCTGTTAAGTACTTTCCAAGTACAAATTGCTAAGTGATTAGTCTCTATCATTAAAGATCAATTTTATTAGAAACTTCAGTAGTATAATTTAATTTTTCTTTCAAATTATCATCGAAAATACCTGCCAAGTTTTTTGGAGCATAATTAAAAAACAATTTTCTGCTGGTTAAGTTTTCAGGAAGCGGTCTGTTGATTATAAAAGCAAGTGTCTCTATATCAGGATGAGCATGAGAAGGATGTTCGCCATTTGTTGATATGAGGTATAGTGGACTATCTATGTAATCATAAAGCTTTCGAGGGTTGTTGGCTAAACTGCCATGATGACCCACCTTAACAGCATCAAAGAAAAGTTTGTCCTGACCCGGGTATAAAAGCTGCAACTGCTCTATAATTGGTTCGGCATGGGCATCTGCTAAAAATAATATTTTTTTATGGTCAGCTTCCAAAATAAATGAAATTGAACTTCCATTCCCAACAGTCCTATCTGCTTTATACTTTGCATTTTTAACTATAGATTCAATAATTTCGGGCGTGAAAGAAGAGATTAAAGAACCTGTAATTTCGCCTTGATAATTTTCAACTTCTCCTTTCTCAATCGATTTAATATAAAGCTCGAAAGCATCATCTATAAATTCACTGGCAGATAACGTAACTCCAAATTCTTTCAGTCCTCTTTTAAATGCACTTTCAAGCGCTTGTAATTGTGTTTTATTAGGTCCGAGAAGAATTATTTTGACTCCTTCTTTAATCAATACTTCGGTTTTATGCTCGATACATACTGCCTGGCCTTGGAAATCGGTATTCCAGCTGTAGTCTCCTGACAGTAATTCTTTGCCTAGTTTAGATGCTTGTTTAGCTCCGATTTGGGTTCCTCTAGAAGTATCCTGAGGATTTTGCGAAGCAATAAAATTTTTAAGCGGGCCTTCTTCTAATGGGCTTAGTGGTTTCAGATTCTGTTTTTCAAATTGCAAATGCCTGTAAGCATTATGCCAGACCTGATCAATTTTAATTATCTTAGCACTTGAAGCTGATCCATTATCTTTTATAAGTTTTGCTGCGCTGCTGATATGGTCTTCATCATAATGAGTAATAATGAATCTGTCAATGATTTTTCCCTTTGTATGGTGATCTTCAAGCAATGGGAGCAATCCGGAAGTAAAGTTAAAACCACAGTCTACAAGTATATTTGTATTTGGTTGATTTTCATTTTTAGCAATATCAATTAAAATTGTATCTCCATAAAGAGCGGGTAAAAGATGTATTGTAAGCATTAGATTCAATTAGTTATAGTGGTTGCTAAATGTAGTATTTTTTTTATTCTCCAGCATTTTAAAAAAAAAGTATTTTATTAGAATAAACTTACTATTAAAAGCAATAATGTTAAATAAATGATTAATTATGGCTTGGAAAATTAGATTTGAATTACGTTCTTTAGAAAAAACGATGACCATTATTTTTAGAATAAGTAAAGCATGTTAGTGCAATTCAGGCAGGAGTACTGTAATTAAAATTGAAGTTTATTTTACGTTTTCTTGATTATGTGATGCTGAGTTTTTATTGCCTCGAGTTTTTTTAAAGCAGGCTGCTAAACTTCCAGTAAATTTCAAAGGTTAATTTTATAATCGATTTTTTAGATTATAGATTTTTTAAACTACAGGTCTCACTAATTTTTAAGTTATAAATATTAGTTAACGTTTCTTTTATTAGTTTAAATCATGTAGGTTTTTTTCTTTTTTTCGACTATTTTTAGAACCTCAAAGGAAATATTATGGGAAGGAAACTAACAACAAATTCAAGACTTGTAAATGAATTATTTGCTAATTATATTAGTACGTTTACGGCTTTCAGTGAGCTTATGAATAATTCTATTCACGCAAAGGCTACAAATATTTGGATTGATATCGCATATGCCAGGGAAGATGAAATTACCCCTTCATTGATTAAAAAGTTAGTAATTAAAGATGATGGTATCGGCGTGCACGTAACTGACTTAGAGAGAAAACTATTTGATATCGGTACAACAAATAAAGACGGTGGCAAAGGTATTGGAAGATTTGCTAGTTTTCAATTAGGTAAAGAAGTATCTATAGAGACGGTCGGTTATTCGGATAAATCTAAGAGTTTTACAAAGTCTCTAATACCGTTGCATTTTGATATGTTCGGCAAGAACCTAAATGTGTCTGATATAGATGTAGAGTCTAATGAGCAGGTTTTAGAAGGGAAAAGTCATAAAACATATTATCAGGTCACAATTAATGATTTTTATGATAGTGTCATCACTGATAAAGAGCCAAAAAAGAAAATTATAGATAAATTTCTTCAAAATAATATCCAAGATGCCATCTTTGAAAAATATTCCCTGAAAATTTTTAATAAAGATATTATTTTTCATGTCAATGGGAAAAAGATGGAGCCTTCGCACTTTATAATTGACAGTCCTGTAGCTAAAATATTTCCCTTTACAGATCAAAAAGGAACGGAACATAAAGTTGTGTTTAATTTTATTCAAATAAAAAAGGTTGATAAAATAAAAGTGTTTTTGACGACAAACAATGCTGGTATTCAAACTATTGGCAACGGTTTTGAATTTGATGCACAATGGCTCAGTCCAAAAATAGGAGGATGGTATGTTTACGTGGAATCTAACACACTTCCAACAGATCTTTATAGGAATATTGACTTAGACGAAATGGATGAAGATTGGAAAAATTTTCGTCAATTCGTAAAAGACAGCGTTAGTGAGTTTTATAGAGCACGAAATGCAGAATACGATAATTTCAGTTTAAAGTTAAAGAACGACGAGTTTTATCCTTTTAAAGACAAGTCCAGTAGTTCGAAATCTAAAGAGGTAATCTTTGATAAGCTTGCTTTTTTAGTTGAAGATAAATATCATTTATTAAATGAAAATAATAAACTTAGGGAAATTATATATCCTTTAATTGACCGTACAATTTCGAATGGAGAACTCGATAATATTATAAAAAATATTCTGCATCTCAATTCCAAAACCATAACTAAGTTTACTAATCTTTTAGAAAAGACAGATTTAGAAAGTGTAATTGAATTTTCAGATAAAGTAGCCAAAAAAATTGAAGACCTGGAGTTTCTTGAGAAACTTGTTTATAGTGAAATTTCTAAAAACGTGAAGGAAAGAAAAGAACTGCATAAATTTTTAGAAAAAATGTTGTGGGTTTTTGGGGAGGAATTTAATCAAAATACAAAAGCACTATCCGATAAAAACCTTGAGAATAATTTGTTAAAATTAAGAGAAGATTGTTTGTCATATAAACCATCAAAGAATGACGATAATATTAATACCGAGATTGAAACACCATTACGGTCTATAACTGATCTTTTTTTATATAATGAAAGAATTCTAGATTATAAGAAAAGGGAAGTTCTAGTAGTTGAACTTAAAGCTCCCAGAGTGAAAATTAGTTCAAAAGAATTACTTCAGGTAGAAAAGTATGCACGAGAGATTGATAAGAATAATTCAATAAGTCAAAATGTAAGTTTCAAGATTCTTCTTGTAAGTTCAGCTATTAATTCAGACACCGAATTTAAACTTGAAGGTATAAGGAAAAATAATGATAACCCTTATTTATACTTTCAAAGTTCTACTGGTAAAATTGAAATATGGGTTATGAGGTGGTCTGATTTAATCGAAAATGTAAAAAGAAAGCTGAGCTATATGTCATCTGAGCTGAAAACAAAAGATGTAGACGTGCAGCAAAAAGCAGCTAAAGATTTTGAAGAAGTAGATTTTGGAAAATATAATTCAACACTCAAAAAAGTTTCTGTTAATTAATATCTCTTATGAATAATCTTTGAGGTTTCAATTTCTAATGGAATTTAAAATTAAAAGGATAAATCTTGTTTAAAAAAAATATTTAATGATTTTCTTGTAGTTATTATTGCTTTATGCTGTTAGGTAATGGTAAACTGCAAAATTAGCGTATTATTGCCCTTATTGAATGCTTTTAAAGAGATTAACTTTTTTTTGATTAGTCGAATTATTCTTGAATGCATCTTAGGCAGACTTGCAGCCGGGGCATTTAGGGGCTGGATTTTTTTGCGATCTTTAGTGTACCGGGAAATGTTGCCGGAATCTTATTCGGAGTGATAAGCATTGTTAATTGTGTATAATAATATTTTTTAGGAGGCCTTCCGCTTTACGTTCCAATCTTTTGTGCAGAACCCTGGCACAAAAGGATTCCCACTGCTATCGTTGCTAAGGTTGCGACGAGGACCTATTTGACCATCTAAATAGAAAAACATTTGAGTTCTCCTGCTATTAGACGCTTTTTTCGATTTACTAATTTTAATGTTTAATTCTCTGTACATCAACACCAGTTTTTAAAGCTCATCAATCCTTATCATCTGAATTTTATCATCGTTTATACCAAGCATCTCAATTGCGGTGGATTTAAGATTTAATTTCTCGTCTTGCGAGTAATAGCTAATCTTCCAATTTGTATCTGGTAGTAATTGTTGAACCTTCTTAAAATAGGGCCAGTCAACCTCTCCAAGGGAATGCCCTAAAATAATTACTTCATTAAAAGATTTAATATTATCGAAATAAGTGGAGTTGCTATCTAAAATCGAGGCGGAATTTTTTATTAAAGCATAAAATGGATATCTGGCAGCATTTTCGGAATCCGTAAATAAAGTTTTGTTAGAGTCTCCAAACTCATCAAGCTCTTCTTTTGCAGGATCCTTTTCCTGTAACATACCATGACCAAAAATTAGTTCAGAGGTGTAATCGTTGGCTTTATTATGGATGTATAGAATTTTACTAATAGGAACCGAATAAAGCACCTCTAAAGTATCCGTGTAATTAAAGTTTATAAAATTTGCATCTTCTTTAATTTTAGCCAATCCTTTTTTTTTAGCTGGAAGTTCAAGTTCTTCTATCCATTCTCTAAATGCATCTTTAATATCATCAATCAAATGCTCAACTTCTTCATTTATTTCATCTTCCAAACCAAATACTTCGCTGGGCTTGAAGCTTTCGCTGTGAACATCAATATTGTTTAGGTCACCTAGTAGGTTTTCGTATTGAAATGTCGCTAAATCATTTTCGAAGTTCTTCCATAGATATTTATCGTCTGTTCCGAATAAAAAGTAATTTTCAATTTTATTCTCTAAATCTGGGAAATTTTGAATTACAAAATTGTGAAAATCGGCATAACGTGTTTTAAAACCATTAAATAGGTCAAAGCCATTGCCGATAATATATAAAGTATGCATGTTGTTTATTTTTTGATTAAACAATTAGAGATTAAAAAAAACATGTTTTGATATTACAATTTATCTTTTTTAATAAATGATTTCACAGTGCATTTTCCTAAAGTTAAATTGAAAGTAATATTATCTTTAGACAATCTTTGTTGGCCTGATGGAAGAGTTTGTAATTTCCTAAGAAATTGAAAAATTTCATCCACTACAGGATCGTATAATATTTTTCCTTTTTCAAAATCAAAGGACTCTGTTCCAAATGAAGCAATCAAATTATCTGTTGTAAGATCATAACTTTCGGGATCTGTATTTTGATACTCCTCTAAGATAAATCGTGTTTCAACTCCAATCAGATCATATTTTTCTAAGACAATACTATTTAAAATAGCAATATTGTGACCAAATTTTTTCTTCTGTACACTTGGATAAATTATAGCCTCGATATTATCTTTTGATTGAACTGGATAAAACAAAAATTGGGAGGATAGCTCAGCACTAAAAAGATAATCTCGTGGTCGGCCTCTGGATACTTCAAGACTAAAAACATCGACAAAGAAATCCTCCAAGATGTGGAAGACCTCTTGTAATTGATTTTCAAAGACAGGATTTATAGTTTTATCTTTTTGGATTAAATTACAATTAACCATGGCACCCTCTTTCAGTTTGAAATGAGATAGGGTAATTACATCGCCTTTTTTTGGTTTCATTTCCCAATATGCTTCTGCTTCATTAATACCACAGTAAAGTACTTGCTGTTTGGGTAAATTGCAACGACCATAATTACATAAGTCAATAGGAGGCGCAAGAAGTTGAGAAATATCAGTTAAATAACTTAATTCAGAGTCTTTTAAAATTTGATTATTTATTGAAATGCGAACCATTCTTTCTGGAGGATCTTTTCGATAACTGCCGGGTTTAATATTAAAAAAAGTATGAATGTCATTTTGTAATCTGACAAAATCTACATTTGATAAATCATGGGTTTTGCCTAAAAGGGTTCTATAATAGTTAACTTTCTCAAGAATTTCTTCTGTACTATTTAGATTTAGTTCTTCAGTATTATATTTGTTATTGGCTACTTTTTCTATCATATTCGTTATATTTTCGGAAAGTGAAATAGCATTACTTCGACTTGAATTTTCTTGTCGCCATCGTCAGGTAAAGTAAATTCGTAATTAATGGAATGTTCATATGTGTCCTTGATATGTCTGCTGTAATTTTCGTGCTTAATAATTTCAGTTTTTATTTTGCTTACTACAGCTGTCATTTCTTTTTGGTCGACAAAAAATATTAATGCTGTTTTAGTGTCTCTATGTGTCAAGTAACCTAATAATTGGTCAATGCCTTCAGTTAATTTTTTTTGTCCTTTCCAAAACTTGCATTCAGCAACAAAGAGATTAGTTCCGTCTTTTGCATACTTTAGAAGGATGTCTGTCTTTCCTTTTTTATTGAACGCTTCCCCAACTCCTGTTGCAGCTTCATATCTTGTTTCAAGAAACAACAAGAAAATATCTCGTAAATCTTCTTCATGCTTATCCTTGTAAATTGAAGGTTTTCGTTCAATTGCTTTTCCAACATTATACAAAACTTCTCTAATATCTGCATAAACTTCTTGTTGAAGAATTGGAACTTTTTCTTTTGCGACTGTTTTACTTGTTTCTGTTGCTGGGGTTGGAACTGCTTTCTTTGTAATAGTCGGCGGAAGTAAAAATTCTGTAGATTTTGGATTAACTTTCAGTCCGATTTTTTCGAAAAAATCAAACTTTTTTGATACAACTCCTTTTCTGTTTTCTAAAGCTTGCTGAATTAAATTTTCAAGTCTGTCATTCCAAGGTTTAGTTTCAGCATTTATTATAGGTAAGTTTGTGCTTACAGTGCTGATAATTTCGTTTACTTCTGAAAAATAAGCATTCTCATCAAACTGCGTTAATGTGATTGTCGCCTTAATATTAGAATTACCAATGACAACATTATCCTCAAGATAAACAATCGTGGATCGCGAAGGCATGCAGTAAAATAACTTATAGTTTCCCTCAAATGGAATTGTCACAATAATCTCAAGAACATTCTGATAAATCAATTGTCCCCAAGAATTGTACATTTTTTTGGTTGTTTCTTTTGGCTGTGAAGGTTCTGGCTGCCCTATAGCAATGGGATAAATAGTGAATTCAGATTTTAGCCTTTCAACAAGTTCGGAAATATTCGTATTATCAGTTATTTCCAATTTTTCAATTCGTTCGAAAAGCGATTTTCTGTATTCATTTACAAAATCACCTAAATAATATTTTCTGAATAATTCGCTCATCGTTTCCTATTTTTTATTTGTCTTTATACAATCACTGCTTATTAACTTATAGCAACCATAAAATGGGTCAATATGACTTTTAGCTGGTTTGTATATTAGTAAGATTTTTAAGCGAATATAAGAATAAATACCAAATCTTTTCAGCTGTGCATCAGTGCTTTCGTTAATTAATTCCAGCGGCCTGTTCTACAGTTATAACTAGGTTTAGAGGACTGTTTTTCGAATTCACCCCAGTGCTTACTACTTTTTCTTCCGACTTTTCTTCATCTATAGTATGCCAATTGCTTCCCTTTTGCTTTTTATCAAAGACACGGTATGCTTCTGTTTTTTATTTCAGGAGCAAAGGTAACTCCGTGTCCTTAACCCAAAAGCAAGGCCTAGCCTTTCAGGTCTTGGCAAAAAATCTCCACCCATCCGGGTTGTATTTTTTGCCAGAGCCTTGCTTTTGCCGAACACTCACCTTTTTATGCTCATGAAACAAAACATAGCATACTGCGGCTCTTTAGACGAATAAAAAAAAATGTCAGAAATGAGAATTGAAATATTGAAAAAAGCAATGATGAAACAAAACAGCGCCTGCTCTCATTGCCGAATAAAATTTCAAAAAAAAAGTAAAGTAAAAAAAGTGAAAATCAAAGTAAAAAGTAAAAATGCGGGGCGGGAAAAAGAAAGTAACAATTTAAAAACTTAAAAATCAGAAATCATGAACATTACAGGAAGATTGACAAAAGATGCGAAAGTAAGCACCTTGTCAGACAGCAGACAGGTAGTAAATTTTTCAGTAGCCATCAACGAGAGCTACAAAAACAGAAAAGGCGACAAGGTGGAGCAGACCACCTTTTTCGAATGCGCCTACTGGATAAGCCCAAGGGTTGCCGAGTGGCTGACAAAAGGCACGGTGGTGGAGCTCACTGGCATGGTAAGCGCAAGGGCGTGGACAGGGAATGACGGGGAACCGCGCGCAGGGCTGAACTTCAATACCTCCAATATTAAACTGCACGGGGGCGGGAAGAAATCCGAAGGTGCGCAGGAGGTGAAAACGGGGCAGACTTCAGAGCAGGGAGAAAACAAAAAAGCCACCTTAAAAGAGCCTGAGGACGACATCCCGTTTTGAGCAGGCATTAAAGGGTTCTAAACAATTTTATTTTTTCAAACTTTAAAAATCAAATATCATGGCACATAATATCAATTACAACAGCGAGACAGGAAAGTATTCTTTTTTCAGCGTAAAGGAAAAAGCATGGCACGGGCTCGGACAGATCGTCGAGCAGTACCCGACAAGCGCAGAAGCCATCAAACATGCAGGGCTTGATTACGAGGTGGCTAAAAGCCCTTTATACACAAAAGCATCGGGCATTATCCAAACTAATGAAGGTATTGAAATGGGCAGTACTGAACTGGTAGTACCTGACTGCTTTGCCACTATCCGCACTGACAGCAATGCTGTTTTGGGCGTGGTTGGGAAAGACTACCAAATCGTGCAGAACCGTGAAGCGTTCAGCTTTTTTGATGCCATTGTAGGCGGGGGCGACGGCATACTGTACGAAACCGCAGGGGCACTCGGGCAGGGAGAGCGCATTTTTATCACGGCAAAACTCCCTGATTATATCAGGGTAGGGAACGGTGATGATGTGACCGAAAAATATATATTCCTGACCACATCCCATGACGGAAGTGGAAGCATCACGGCGGCTTTTACGCCCATACGCATCGTATGCCAAAATACCCTTAACGCTTCGCTTCGCTCAATGAGCAACGTGGTGCGCATCCGCCATACCTCGGGGGCAAAACAGCGTTTGGATGATGCCCATAAAGTAATGGGACTAGCGGATAAACTCAGCACTCAGTTAGAGGGCATCTTTAATGAATGGTCTAAAGTAAAAGTAACAGACAAGGAAGTTAAAAAGCTTATTCAGTTGGCTTTATGTCCCAATACCGAAACACTCACTTTAATTAAAAAAGGGGCTGATGATGAAGTGTCTACCGTGTTTAAAAATACCGTTGAGGATGCTTTTGCGTACGCAATGACTAGCGAATCACAGCAGATGCCGACAACCAAAGGCACGCTTTTCGGGGCTTACAATTGCGTGACGGGCTACTATCAAAATGTACGAAAATACAAAGACAGCGAAGCCAAACTGCAGTCCATTGTTATGGGAGGAACAGCCCAGGGAAAAGCCCAAAAGGCATTTGAACTGTGCACGGCTTTTCAGGCAGATGGCGCAGAAATCCTTAGCTTTAATTAGCTAAAAGCAGGCGGTCGCCTTCGTGGCGACTGCCTTTAAAATCAATTTTAAAGGGTGCAAATAATAGATGAAGATTTGCGCAATTGAAATAATACAAAAAAGAAGAATTATGGCAAGGCAGGACAGTAACAATTTTGAGTTTATACTGTATCTCTATAATGAATTTGTCAGCAAACACCGCAGTACAGGCAAGGAAGCACGGGTGTATTGGCATATTTTGGACATGTACGTAGAACTGGGACTTTCAAAAAAAAGCCAGACAGCCGAAAAAAAGTACGCCCAAAAGCTTGTAGCCATCATAAGGGAAGCGGTCGGGGAATGGAACACCCATCTGCTTATCTTAAAAGGGCAAGAGGGAGAAAAGGAATATCAGGAAAATATGAAAAGCTACATCGAACGCCTCTACAGGTTAGGGCACGATGAGAAGAGCGTCATGGAATCAATCATTAAAAAATTAAAATTAAATTATGGAAACGACAACTAATTTTTTCAATCAGATAGCACAGTTGCAGATCATAGGCGATTTGCACATTACAATAGCAAAAGGGACAGAGGACAAGCTTATCGTACTGGTTATGCTCCAAAATGAGACGTGCGGGGACAATGCCAAGCACAGCATACCGCCACTAAACCTAAGAGGAACGGCCGAAGAACTCGACAGCGGTTTTTTTGAGAATATCACTACGCCCATGCAGTCCGCCTCGGGTCTAATGGTGGACATGGAAGGCTATATGAAACAGCTAGAAGATACCAAAAAACAGTCGGCTATGGAAAAAGAGAAAGCCGATAGCAAGAAAAAAGAGCAGGAAGCCAAGGACAAAAAATTCAGTGATGCCATGGCAAAGGCGGACGAACTGGAAAAAGAAGGGAAATTCCGTGAGGCATGGATAAAAGTGCCCGAAATACATGAGTTTCCCTTTAAGGCTGAGGAAATACGCAGACGAAAATCTGAATTATCAGCCCAATTTGCGCCCGATCTGTTCGGCAGTACAACAGAAACCGCAAAGAGCGAACCGCCCCGAGAGGCTCTTTTTCCCGAGTATGCTAATGATAGTAGTGATGCACAGGAGCATGAAACGGACGAGGAAGATACGGACGCAGAGGACATGGAAAACTGGGAAGAAGACCCCGAAGAGGAACGATACTAATCTAAAATACAAATCATGTTATTAGCGACACAATTACAGCGGGTTTTTATACTCAAAGACAAAGGGCAGGAAATCAGGCTTTCCGACCCCGAGCCAAGATGGAGCACCGAAGCGGTACTGAATTTTTATGCCCCGACCTATCCGATACTTACCACCGCCAAAATATCAGCCCCTTTTATCAGGGATGATGCGGTGGAATACCGATTTGAAACGGTAATGGGAACAAAAGGCTAACCAAAAATTTAAAGCCATGAATTATGCAAAAGACAATCCTATCGGGAACAGCGAGACTGTCCGTGCAAAAAAGACAAAAACAGGTTCACGCACAGCTCGCAGGGTTTATGGGTTGGATGCAGAGACCCAAGGACGCAGGCGAGGTGCAGAAAGACAAGCAAAGGTCAGTACCTGCGGGGATGCTACCGATGGTTTTCTAAAGGTTTCATTTCTGCCCAGAATACAAGAGAATAAAACGCTACAGGCTGGTCAGGATATTTCCAAAATGGAAAGTGATTTTTATAGCTCTCTTGACAGTCTAGCAGGGCGTTATAGTATTATGCCGATGGCGACCCGTCATTTTGAATATCCCTATAATATGGCATTGGCTGTATGGGATTTACAGGAAAAGCTCAAAAAAACTGTGGGCAACTTTTCCGAACTGCGTGCAATTCAGGATAGCCACAGAACGTATCTGCTCAGCGAGGAAAAATACACCACAGGCACAACGCTGTATTATATCCCAATTGAAGCGATTTACCAAATGCTCAGAGAACCGAAGCACAAACAAAATGCGCACCTGCTTTTATCGGTCTGCTCGTATCTGTATAATATTGCAGATGTGCCGTATTACAGACAGCAGGGCAGTTATCTGTACTGGCTCTATGAAATGCACAGGGAATGGACAGAAGAGGAGCAGGACAGGGAAGAAAACGAGCGGTATATTCGGGAGTTTGTCAAGGCAGAACTTATCGGGGACTGTATCGAAAAGAAGATTTTCAACCCCATAAATTTAGCCGTGTTTGAAGAGCGTTTAAAAGCGTTTAAAAGCCGTGATGACTTTGATAAGCAGTGTTTGGATATAGGCAAAAAAGCTTTTGCCATATACACCGATTATCCCAACGAGAGCATTTTTCGAAATGCACCAACACGTGACGAGGAGCAAGACGAAGAAACGGAAAACGAGAGTATCGGGATGGAAAAGTACATTTCCTTTATCTCCGATACCAAAGGATGGCTGTATGAAAGCATAGAGGAGAGCATCAACAGCGAGTTTAACGAGTACGGTGCAATGGACGAGCCGACCATTTTAAAATGCTTTGATGGTAGTGAATTGACAGAGAACAGCCTTGATTTTGAAAGCCGTCTGTTTAAAGTTTTGGACGATATGTGCGCTTTACTGTATAACTATAAACAGAACGAAAATGAATAATTCAATGGATAGAACAGAGGATTTCGGGACGCTCTACCACCCGAAATCCGCCCTTGTTTTCTATGAAAGTAAAGGTTTAGATAAAGAAGTATATGTAGAGCATTTTGACATGGATAGAAACGGCACGCCTATCAATGCTCATCCGCTCACAGAGCGTGAAGCAGGAGCACTCGCAAAAGCCCTTATGACCGAAAAGCAGAAGCAGACCGCCTTTTTGAAATCAGGTGGGATTCTGCCAACAAATATCCTGCATATTAATCCGAGCAGGGACAAAGGCGCTGTGATATGGTACACCAAATCCCAAAAAAGACCGCTTTATTTTATAGAGGGCTTGGGGATTCCGAGCGGTCAGGGGTTTGTGCCTCCCATGGTCTGGCAGGCGAGCAAAAACAGCCTGCGGGTATTTGCGCTTTTAAGTAACAGGAGACCTACGGAAAAAACACCGCTGTACCATGCACCATTTTTTAACATTTATGAGGACGGCAGGGTATGTATGGGTTCAGTCAGTATTGAGATAAAAGAATCTGCCTGCGTTGAGGAATTTACAAAGGCGTGGGAGGATTATTTCTTTAACAGCTACTTCAGCCACCTTATGGGAGAGAACAGCCCTGTAAAGAGCAACTGTGTGACCCTGTGGACAGACCTTGTTACATCGGACAGAACCTTTCCTACAGTATTATTGAAAAGCAGTAACAAAACACTTAAAAATTTATTGTCATGAAAACAAGCAAAACCAAAATGCATTTTACAGACGCGTATCTGATTAGCCCCACCAATCCCATTACCGTTAACCTTATTGGTGCAGGCGGTACAGGCTCAAAAGTGCTGACCGCCCTTATGGAAATGAACCACAGCTTTACAGCGCTCGGACATGCAGGGCTGTCGGTACGCCTTTGGGATGATGATATTATCACAAATGCCAATCTTGGCAGACAGCGTTTTGCGCCAAGTGAGGTCGGACTTAACAAATCCGTGGCACTTATCAACAGAGCCAACCGTTTTACGGGCACAAACTGGAAAGCGGAAACCGTAAAATTTGAGAGGGACAGCTTTGGAAAACTGCCCGAAAATGCAAAGGCACCAATTTATATCACGTGCACTGACAGCGTACGCTCCCGTTTTGACATTGCTGAAATATTAAAATACAGCAATCAAAGGTATCACAGGGACGACCCCAAATACTGGATGGATTTTGGCAACAGCCAGTATACAGGACAGGTCATCCTGTCCACTATTGGGGAAATCCCACAGCCCAAGTCCGAAAAATTTGAAACCGTGGAGCGCCTGCCTTTTGTGACAGAGGAATTTGGGGAGCTTTTACAGGAATCTGAAACGAAGGACGACACGCCAAGCTGTTCACTTGCCGAGGCACTAGAGAAACAGGATTTGTTTATTAATTCTGCTTTGGCGCAGATGGGATGCTCGCTATTGTGGAATTTGTTTCGTGAGGGCATGACAGCAAACAGGGGATTTTTCCTGAATTTAAAAGATTTCCGATCACAACCCATTCCAATATAAGCCCGAAATCGGGCGGCAAAAAGACACTCCTTCCTCTCGGGCGGAGCATCTTTTTGCGTTTAAAACGGTGGAGCGCTTTTGCCAAAATGCAGTGCCCGCTATTTTACCAAACCCGCTGCGGTTTTTTTTAAGGGATGTTCAGCATCCCTTTTTTTGTTTTTGGACGGGCTTCTTTTCTTTCCGTCAGCGGCCAAAGAAAAGAAGCAAAAGAAGACCGCCTTATTGTCCTGGCCTTTATTTTAATTGTACAATAGGCTCTTTTTTCCAGCGTGAAAATTCATTAAATAAGTGCTCTATTTTTTCAAACTCGATAAATGCAATGAGTTCTTCTTTGCACTTTGCTTTAAAGCCCCTGATACGTGTAAAATCCTTTAACGGTATATCGGCAAGATCACGAATAGTTCTGATCTCTAAGACTTCCAGTACGCTCTGAAGTCTTCTGCTAAAAGCAAATGAACTGTCGTAAAGCAGTTTCTGCCTTTCTTTTTCCGCTTTTTCTTTTCTGATTTGAGAAGGGGTGGGATTTGGATTTAATTCGTGCTTTAGCTTTTGAAGTTTTTTTTCGTAATGATCGATTTTACACATCAGTTCGGTTGTTGCTTTTACTTTTACTTTATTGCATGTTTTCTCGTAAAGCTACTCCACATACTGGGATGTAACCCCGTATTGTTCTGCCGCCTTGGTCAGGGGCATCTTTTCAACGAGTAGTTTCTGAAGTAAATCATATTCCTTTTCAGAAAGTACCTGCTTGGACATTTCTATATAAAACCTGTTGGTGCGGTCAATAACATTAGGCATAACAATACAAGTTAAATCCTTATTGCCAAAATAGGTTTTGGCTCTTGCAGTTCAATGCTAAGATACTAACGTTAATTGAGTTATGCAATGTATTTGCAGGAAAGGCTTAAGCTCAGGAAACAAAACAGCCCAAAGCAATGCTCCGGGCTGTAATACTTTTTAATTTCTAATTTTTTAATTGTTATTAAAATTTAAGGTGCATACTGTTTATCACCTTGGCTTTTACCAGATCTGAATTTTTAATCTTGAGTGTCTGGTGTCTCCCTCCGTTTTTCTCAAAAATCTCAATTAGCAGCAGTTTGTCATCCGCTATTGTAAATTGGTCAAAGAGAAACACATTTTGGTCTGTGGCTTTTCCGGGAATCTCATCAAGGGTTTTGTAAATGCGGAGCGGCACAATTGGCCTTTGCTGCGAGGCAGTTCGTCTGGCTGTTTTTTTATCTATCACCTTGAAACTCATAAAGTCAATGCTGAAAGGTGCATTGGTTTGGTTTTCAAGCTGCGTATGGAAATAGTATAGGCCGTTGTGAATATAGATTCCCTTTAGGCTGAACTGAGTACCGAAACTCTCCGATGCAATGTGTTTTACGATTCGCTTGTTGTTTTTGTAAATAGTTTCCAGGATCAAACCTGCCAGTGAGGGCGGTGTTTTTCCAAGCTCCTCAAAAAGAACATCGCTTGCACTGACTTTGTCGGAGTTCTTCCGCATCGCCATAAGATCATAGCTGAGGGTAGGCGGGTTGGCGCTGTACTGCACATTAAAATTGTAAAAACGGCCGTCATCTGTAATCACCGAAAAGTTGGTTTCCTCTTCAAAAGTCTTGACCGATGCCTTGACGCGAAGGACGTTTTCAGCATCCTCGGCCTTTGAGGCAATCAGGTATTCACTTCCAAGATCCACGTATCGGATAGCGGACGGGAAAATAAGATGGGAAGTTTTGTCATAAGTAACCTGCATATGGTAGGGCGGTATCGTTCCTAAATCAAGGGTCGTGGCTTCGTTTTCCTGCGCAGACGCAGCCAATGAATATGTTATTAAAAGGGCTGTTGCCCAAAATAGTTTAAATTGATTTTTCATAATTAATTTATTTTAGATTGCTTTTATTTTTTGGAAACCAGATACACCTGATGTCCTGCTTTTAAGGTCACCTTAGGCGTCCTCACTTTTTTGGCGAAATAGCCCGAGATGCCCTGAACCACCCCGCGGCTCAGGTCAGCGGCCACCTGCTGTCCTGCAGACTGTGTCATCATAAGGCTCGTGCCGGACTGTTGGCTCATGTTGCCCGCCATTTCAGTTAGGGCACTTCTTTCGGCAGAATAAGGAACTGGCACTCCCTGCTGGCCGTCAAGGTCATAAATAGTAATGTCTACCGGAATAATGGAGCCCTTCAGTTCGATGGAAGTGACTTTCAACTGCAGGCGGCCTGCCTGTATCTTCGCATTTGCCGTCACTATTGTGCCCGTTGCTATGATACGACCTGATATCCTTGCAGGCTCCAAAAGACGAAGGGAAACACCTGCCTCGCCAATAATAGTTTGTGTTTGGTGCACGCAGGCTTTGACGCTGTTTTTTGGCTGAAGCGTTTCTTGCATCGAACCTGCTGAATTAAACCCTCTGCCCGTGTTCCATTCTGCCATAAAAGTGCTATCGGACGCACGTTGATAAAGCGAGGAGACTTTGCTTTTTTTTTCAGGAACCAGTGCCGAAAAATTCTTCTCTTCTGATTCCGTCTTTGCTACTGCAGTGTTTTTGCCTGCACTCTCGACAGGAGCGGAGCCTGAGGGAAGGTATTTAGCTGCCATCTGATAGGATTTTTCCATAAGTGCCAGCTGGTCATCAACCGTGGCAGCTTTGGGAACTTCCTTTTGCGCGAGCTCCTGCTTCAGGTCCTCGAGCTCTCGGCGCAGTTCCTTGGTTTCTCCGTTGTCCTGCTGATAGAAAGAACCCAGCGTGCTTTGGGCAGTACGGTAAGTGTTTAGCGCCGGATTGTTAGTTTCTTCCGCGTCATCGGGCATTGATTGTTTCTGCTCAGCGTTATCCTCATTCCAGTAATCGGACAGCGTCGTTAAAGCGTTCTTTTTTTGCTCTTCTTTGTCTTCGAGTATTTCCTGCTCATACGCTTTCTGTTTGTCTGCCTGCAGTACAGATCCGCTTGCCTGTGGCACGCTGTCGTTCAGACCAATGCTTTCGATCTGCTTTTTATCCTTCGACGACTTAAAGATCAAATACATACATCCGATACATACAATTCCCATCAGTGTGAAAATTAGCGGTTTTTTAATACGCTCGACAGTTGTCTTTTTTTCATCAGGCAGAAACGAGGAACTGTTTTGTCGAGCCTCTTCTGAGAGAAGGGTTACCTTTTTTTTATTTTCTTTCATAATCCTATTTTTTTTTAATTGGCTTGAGGGAGTCCTGTAGAAACGCCGGACTTTCTTTCCGTGCCGAGGCAGGATTTTCGATATGTTCTACAGCCATATTGTTTCTCGCGTATGCAGTATCGCGGCATACGTTGAAAATGACAACTGCGGTCAGCAGCACGTACGCTGCAAAAAAGTACAGTATTACCTGATGTTGCCTTTTTATTGGCATTGCTTCCCAGTTCCTGTCAAGCCCTTCCAGCCATTGGTTTATATTTGCTCTCAATTTATTCATAACCTTGTTATTTTTGTTCTCAAAGCTTAAAACGCTTTGGACATTTATCTGTTTTTTGGTGCTGTTCATCATTGACCAAGGCGACTGCCTGCGAAGCGCTGGGCGCAGATATAACAGACAGGTTTGTCAGTTCCGTTTTTTTCTGCAGCTGTCCAAATTGGTCCTTCCTTGCCACCTGCATTCTGTTGAGAGAAAATTTACCGTTCAGGTATTTTACCAGCATAATGCATCGTACACTGGGCTTGTCTTCACCTGACCATTGCAGGTAGCCTGTCAGCAGCAAGTCCTCTTTAGGCAAACTGTCTTTTCCATTTTTGCAGTTTTCAAGGTATTCGCTGATGCTGTCTTTTAACTTTCCGGCATGCGCACCCTGCGTATGGAAATAGCCGTTAAATCCTTTTTCAGTCAGGATTCTCGCAAATGTGTCTAAATCTAATAATGCTTCCATAAGATTTTTTTAGCGTTCGATGACTTCTATATCCCTGTTTTCAACCACCGCAAACTTTTCAATATTAAAACCCTGCGGGTTATTGTCCGAGCGCACCGAGTTTACCAGAAGGCAGGATGTAACCAGACTGCGGCTGGTTACATTACTCGAACGTATGATAATTTGCCTTGCATAGCTCCGCACCACATAGGGGTAAGTCTCGAAATTGCAGACCACGCTGTCCATCTCAATACGCTGCTGTACATTGCCTGATATAATCCGGTTGTAATAACCTTTTTCCAAAAGGTCCTTGTAGTAGTTAAAGGCACTTTTATCGGCAAGGCTAAATGCCCTTTTCATATTGCTTTCAATAGCATTTTTGTCCGGGGCGAGAGTAAAGAAGAGCTCGTGAAAACGCCTTACGTGCTCCCGGGCTTCCACAGGACGGTTGATCGAGGCGTCCTGAGCGAGTGCGAGCATGAGCGATTTGCCATTGTCCAACACATAAATTTTCTGGCGCTGCTGCTCGGCGAAACCATACGATCTCCAAAGCGCGTATCCGGTCACTGATGCACAGAGCACGGCAAATACGATGGCATAGAGCCTTATCTGCCGGAAACTGTTTTCTATATTTCTGAGTGTTTTAAATTCCATTTTTATCGAATGTTTATTGGTTACTTATTCATCAGCCTTCCAGCAATGTTGCCTGCGGTCGAACCCGCTCCAGCGCCTGCTATATTTCCGGATTTCATGGCGGTCTGATGGACATTTTTTAAAAAGTTTCCTCCGCCGGTAGAGTGTATCACCCAGCTTGCTACTGTTGGAATGGTAAAATAGCCCACTATGCCGATAATCATAAAAATGATGTATACGGTGTTTGAGGTGTCGGGCACGAAAGTGGGATCGGCAAGCATTTCTATGTCCCTTTCAGTGATAAGGGACTGGATCCTGGCCAGCATCGAGCTGAACAGGTCCGCTACTGGAAGCCAGAGATAAACGCTGACATACCTTGTAATCCACTGCGTGAGAGTTGACTGGAATCCATCCCAGACTGATATGGCAAATGCGATAGGCCCCAGGATGGACAGCACTATGAGAAAGAAAGTGCGTATGGTGTCGATCACCAGCGCTGCAGCCTGAAATAGTATTTCGAGCAGGTTACGAAACCAATCTTTTATTATTTTCTCTATCTGATAGGTCTGCCTGTCCATGTACATTCCGGCCATAGTCCCGATGTCCGAAGGCGACCAGCCCAGCTCGTCCAGTTTCTTGTCGAACTCCGCGTCCGATACCATATAGACGGTTTCGGGATTGCGGATCATCGCTTCATGCTCCAGTAGGTCTTTTTTTTCCTGCAGATTGTTCAGGTCCAATACCTGATCTTCCAGAATGCTATGTGTTCCCTGAACTATCGGGCTTAATACGGCATTGATTGTACCCAGCACGATCGTCGGGAAAAACATGATGCAGAGACCCAGTGCAAAAGGGCGCAGAAGCGGGTAGACATCAATAGGTTCAGCGCGGCTGAGTGCCTGCCAGACTTTCAAGGCCACAAAAAACAGCGCCCCAAGTCCTGCCAGTCCTTTGGCCACCGCCGCCATATCGGCGGACAGTGGCAGCATCTCATCATACAGCGAGCGAAGGACCTCATGAAGATTATTGAATTCCATATTACCAGTATTTTTGGTTTGGGGTGCCATAAAGCTCAAGAACCCTTTTGGTGCTGTTCTGCTTTTTAGCTCGCAGGATACTCACCGATATATTCTTATTGGTGTAGTAGCGCACCAGGCTGTGGTATTCTTTTACCTCTTTGTATACACGGTCGATAATGTCCATTCGCTCTTTATCACTGAGTGACAGGCTCGAGGAGGTGACAATCTGTTTGAGTTCTTTCAAAAGCTCGGTACTCTCTCCCAGCAGCGCCGAATATCCCTTGGCAATGGCGGTGAGTTCTCTTGCCGAAAAGTTTGGATCATTAAGCATCCTTCCGAAATTCTGCACATACATTTCCGATACATCGCCCACCAAAAGGACGGTCTGCTGTACCTTGCGAGCGTCTTTTACCAGATTGTTAATCGCCTGCAGTTTGTCGTAATATTCTTTGCCCTGCTTGTATACCTTTTCGACTTCCTTGAAATTTTTGACCACATTGCTGACTGTTGAGGAAGTCTGTATGATCTCGTTGGCGCTGTTGAGAATCCCCGAGGCTAGATTAGCCGGATCGGTAACCACAAACTGGGCTTTTGCTGGCGCCGAGGCAAGCATAATTGCCGCAGACACCATAAATAGTATTTTTTTCATTGTTATCGATTTTTTAATTGTTATTGATTATTGATTTTCCTGTTCGCGGCGCCTGCTGGCGATCTGCTTGATGGCGAGCTCTACATTGCCGCCAAGTTCAGCGGCAAGCTGTATCACCTCCATTTTTTCTGTTTCTTCTGTCGTGTACGCGAGATATTCCTCAGCGGAAACTTCTGTAGCATAGACAGCCGAGTGCGTCCCTCCAAGCCCGATCCATACTTCTTTGTAAAGACGTGATGCATCGTTGTTCATATTAATGGATAACACCTGCGCTTTTTCCTTGTCTGTTAGTCCGAGCATGGCCTGTATATCATCAAATTTGTTCATGTATTTGCGCTGATCCAGAAGTATCTTGCAGTCCGAATTATTGATGATGCTTTCCTTAACAATAGGGGATTGGATAATGTCATCAACTTCCTGGGTCACCACAATGGCCTCGCCAAAGAACTTCCGGACAGTCTTAAATAAATACTTTATATAATTCGCCATACCTTCCTTTGCAATAGCTTTCCAGGCCTCTTCAATCAGGATAAGTTTTCGAATGCCCTTAAGCCTTCGCATCTTGTTGATGAACACTTCCATAATGATGATCGTTACGATTGGAAAGAGAATTTTATGCTCTTTGATCGCATCAATCTCAAAGACTATAAAACGTTTGGAAAGCAGATCCAGTTGCTTATCGGAATTCAGCAGGTAATCATACTCGCCGCCTTTGTAATAAGGCTCCAGTACATTAAGAAAATTGGCAATGTCAAAGTCTTTTTCCCTTACCTGTTTTTCTATCAGCACGTTTCGGTAATCTCCCTGAACATACTCGTAAAAGCCATTGAAAGACGGAAAGGTGTCATCTCGCTTGATCTTTTCGATATAGCCACTTACGGCATTGGACAGTGCCACTTCCTCGGAGCGGGTGGGAGGCTCGTCATCACGTTTCCATAATGTCAGTATGAGCGTCTTGATACTTTCTCTTTTTTCAATATCGAAAACTCCGTCATCGGTATAGAAAGGGTTAAAGGCAATGGGATTGTCCTCGGTATAGGTAAAATACACCCCGTCTTCGCCTTGGGTTTTTCCATTGATCAGCCCGCACAATCCCTGATAGGAGTTACCGGTATCAACCAGCAGGACATGGGCGCCTTGTTCATAATACTGCCTCACCATATGATTGGTGAAAAAAGACTTGCCGCTTCCCGAGGGACCGAGTATGAACTTGTTGCGGTTGGTAATGATACCGCGTTTCATCGGCAAGTCGGAAATGTCCAGATGGATAGGTTTTCCCGTCAGCCTGTCTGCCATCTTGATGCCGAAAGGCGATGGGGAATTATGGTAATTGGTTTCTTCTGTGAAGAAACACAATGCCGGTTCAATGAAGGTGTAAAAGCTTTCCTCGCTTGGAAAATCTCCTGCATTGCCGGGCATACCCGCCCAGTACAGCGCCGCCGTATCAGTAGTATTGTGCCTTGGCTTACATTCCATAAGGGCCAGAGCGCTCCCACAGTCGTTTTTCAGCTGTTTGACTTCGGACGGGTCGTCCGACCATGCCATGATATTGAAGTGTGCGCGGATTGACGACAGCCCAAAGGAATGCGCTTCATTCAGATAGCGTTCTATCCACTGTTTGTTAATCTGATTGGCACGGCTGTAGCGTGCCAGCGAGTGCATGTTTCGGGCGGACTTCTCAAACTTCTGCAGGTTCTCCTCACTGTTGTCCAAAAACAGATACTGGTTGTAAATGTGATTGCAGTTCAGCAGCAGTCCCACAGGAGCTGCAAAAGATAAACGGCAGTCGCTGCGGTCTGTGGACAGTTTTTCATATCGCGTATCAGCTGATACCGATGAGGGAAGGTCCTCTGTGTCGGAAAGTGTATGAAGGCACAGCCTGTTATTTCCTACGCGTACCTCTTCACTGCCCAGCACAATATCCTGCATCGAGGTACCTGATTCCTTTGAAAGGGTTAGGTACTGTTCCAACAGCCCCGGCCTGCCTTGTTCACCTAAAATATCTTCTTCGCTCATACGGCTGATTTTGACAAATCCGCAGTCGTTTATAATGCGCTCAAACTGAGCGACGGCTTCCATAAAACGGTTAACTGTTTCTTTATCCCTGATTTCTTTTGGTATCAGTACACCTTTGCATAGTGAGGAGAAATTGCTCTGCATCCGCATACGCTCTTTAGTGGTCTTGGTAAGAAACAGATAACAGTAATCGTTGAGGAACGGGCGCTCATTAAAGTGCCGCTGATAAGACCTGGCCAGAAAACTCTGTACATCCTTGTCCATTTCAGGATCATAGTTCTCCCTGATGTACCAATCCTGTTTATGGACAATTGTAAAATCGGGTAGGGTCTTAATAGCCTTATGCCAGGCAGAATGAATCGCTTCATATTCGGCCGAAGCCACAGTGAAGAGTTCAGGCAGACGGACTTCAAAGCAGGCGGTAATATCCGCATCCTTAGAAAGGATGCAGTTGTTCTCTACTGCCAGCAGCGGAAATCTGCTTTCCAGTGTTGTGGTCTTGGCTGCGTTTCTCATACGATGCTGGATTTAGCGGTTGATCTTAAATAACGTGGTACTGGCTTGCGGCAGATGATGTAACGGGGGTGTCTTTTTTTTGCCCCAATTTTCATCAGTCCGTGTTCCCCGTACTTTCTGTTCAGCGAGAAGGTCTGCCAGACAAGTAGCGAGCTGCCGCCTGCGCTGAGAAAAAGACAGATATAGGAACTCGTCCCGGCCATGTATAAAATCATGACCAGGATAAGTATTCCAAGCAGCCCTCCTGCGAAGATGAACAGGTACTGTGCCTTGAGTCCCCTGAACTCGACTGTTCTTCCTATGCCTTTGTTGATGTTGTAAGTATTCATAGGCAAGGTTAAAGGAAGAAGGAGCGAAGGATGGTAGCCGCGACAATAAGGAAGATACAGGCGCCGAACCAGCTCGCCGCGGTTTTTGAGGTGTCGGGATCTCCGCTGCTGAATTTATTGTACACCTTGACCCCGCCGATCAGACCAACCACAGCTCCAATGGCGTAGATGAGCTGTGTAGCAGGATCAAAATAGGAGGTAACCATTTGGGTGGCTTCCGTGATGCCTGCTGTTCCGTTTCCCTGCGCCGATAACTTTAAGGATGACAGTAGTATGATTACTGCCGGCAGGAATTTTTTTCTTTGTTTTTGCATAATGAAACACTTTAGATTGTTACTGTATTCCCGCTCTACGCGGGCTCTGGCAACAAAAGTGTAATGAATATCGAATGCCTGTAGTGAAGTGGCTATCTGTGGAATCAGTTGACTAGCTGTGGCGCTATTCTTAGTGTTTGGGCATAAAAAAAACGTCAGACATTTTAAGTTTGACGTATTTAGTTAAACGAGAAAAGGAGTATGCCCTTTCAGACATACTCCCCAATATCAAATTCATTTAAATTAATGTTCCGCAGATAGGAAGATCTTGAATCCTTTTCAAAAGAAAGGCTCCCGTCCAATAGTTCGGCTATTTTTCGGGAAGCACTTTCTATGGAATTTTCCAGCAGGCTGAATAATTCGGTTCCTTGTATTTTCTGAACTAACGCTATCGCTGTTTCCTGTTGAGAGGGCTCCAATTTATCTTTTTGAAGCAGCATCCCCACGGAGCTTAGTTCCTCGAAGGTAACCCCTTGGGCAAAACCGTCATCTGCGCCGGATATTCCATACCTGTTCCATTCTTCTTCTTCCTGTTCAAAATCAGGCATATTACTGAAAACTTCATCCAGTTCTTCCTGCGGAATTTGAACAACTATGTTTTCATTTTCGTCGTATTCAATGTCAAAATTATGGGGATCCACCTCTGTTTCCTCGATTTGGCTTTCATTGGCATTGTTTGGGACTGAAAGGCTTCTTACAGGCTTGGGCTGACCCATAATATCTGGCAGGTTCGGGTTAACTTTTTCTTTTTTCGGCTGCTGTTGCCTAAACCTATTTTGAATGATAATCTTGTCCTGCATAAGAAGGACTATGACTATTAGCAGGCATATCACAATAACTGTTTCCATAATCAAAGAATTGTTTTTTGTTTTTCAATATGCAGCGTCTCTATATCCTCTCCAAAATCCTGAAAATGCTGCGTTAGTACATTATACATGTAATCTGAGATTGTGATTTTTCCATCGCCGAGAATAAAAACAATACGGGATATCTTCCTGTGAAAATCCTCACTGATATATACCGACTTGCCGTTTCTGGCTATAAATTCTGTTGGTTGTAAAAAAATGTCTTTGTATTGCCCGATTTGTACAGGCAGCTTGGTTTTCTTAAATAAATTTTTCATAATCATAATATTAAAAAATGGGTTTAAACTTTTCATTAAAATCTTCAGTAATTGCTTTCTCAAATATTTCAAAATGATGTTCGAGAATATTGTCGAGATAAGCATACAGCGGTATCTGATCTTTCCCTATTACCTGAACAATGCGGGACAAACGTTCGTGATATTCCTGACGTATGTAAATACTCTTCTCTCCACGCTTGGTCATTGAGTGGGTTTTCAAAAAGTGGCTCCCATAACTTCCGTCAACACTTTTCTTTGCTCGGTTCTTTTCCCTTTGTACAGGTTTAATCGACAGTGACTCTTCCTGTTTTACATCTATCTTTTGTGTCTCTTCCATTGGTTCAGGCGGAAACTGTATCCCTTCTTTTTTAACGCCGTCAACCATCAGGTCCATCATCAATTCTTCATTAATGTCCGGCGGGGTTTTTCTCTTATTTTCCTTTTCCATAAATCTACAATTGAATAATTTTTAAAAATTCGTCTATGAAAAGGTCTAATTGACATGCTTTCATCAAGCGTTCATCTGGAGGCATTATCGTGGAACGGAAAACGGTTTTGCTGTCTGCTTCACTTTCTTTGCGAAAACGTGTGCTGCTTTTGATTTGGCTTTGCATAAGGCTTAAACCTAATTGTTCAATAAGTTGGTTATACACTTTATACAAAGGTGTGCTTTCCCTGCCGTCAACCTGGTTCCAGAACAGGTTAATAGTTTCTATGGAAGTTTCCCCTTTTTTCATAATCACATCCTGCAAAAGCTGTGTGAAGATCAGTGTACTTTCCATTACCACACGGTCGGCCGTGATCGGGCTAAAAATGTGGTGCATTCCTGCCAATGCTTTCAGGATGCCGGGCGTGTTTACGGTTCCGGGCAGGTCGAAGAATACAACATCAACGGGCGTAGGAGAATCATTTACAAACTCTTGAGCTGCTTCCAGTACGCTGTCCGCTTTGTACGGCATAATGGGATAGGCTTTTTTGCTGAGGGTAGTAAACTGTCTATACGCCAGCTTTTTTAAAGCCTCGTTTTCCATTACCATTGCCAAATCCCTTGTCTTCATTTTCACAAGGCTATGCTGTGGAAAATCCGCATCAAATACGGCTACGTTATAGCCCAACCGATAGTGCAGCACACTTGCTAGAAGGGTTGTAAATGTACTTTTGCCAACACCGCCTTTTTGAGAAGAAAAGGCGATAAACAGAGGTTTCTTTTGTGTGTTCATATTTTAGAATTTAAAGTTGATATATAGCAATACAGTTTGGAGGTTACATTGATTTCATATTGACAACTTAGCAGGATAGCTGTAAGGTCGGCCGGCATTTCTGATTGCCCGCTTTTTTTAAGTACAGCATCACTGCATTCACTCCTGTATCTAGTCAGGCGGGAATTCCATCTTGCTTATATTCTTTCAGCTAATCCTTCAGGAATTCAGGATAGTCTCACGTCATGCCGTCACGCTTTCCAACATTACCGCATTGTTGCGATCTTGCATTCTTGCAATCATGAAAACCAGACGATATGCAATCTGGAATGAGCCAAATATACATGTCCTGAAGTACGGGCTGATTGTCCTCCTGCCAACATTCAAACACAAAGGACTAATCATTTTTGTTGAACTGTATGAGTGTGGCATTGCTTGTCGCTTAAAGGAAGTGTTTGGTACTTCTTCATATTACAATCCTTTTATAAACAGGGATTTACTTTGTAAAATGAATTTTTATTAAAGGATTTATGCAACGACTACTGAAAAAACGGAGCATAATGAAACGGCTTCAAGCCGTTTTCCCTGTTACATTTAATCCGTCCCGAAGGGCGGATTTTTGTGTTCACCAGAACACGGCAAGTTGTGTTTTGAGGCACTCTAAACCGAGTTAGTGCCTCAAAACAACTTGCCTTGCCGGGGGCTGAAAAAACCTTCCGAAGTCAGGTTTTTATATAAAATTTAATAATGGATAAATAATGAGGGAGAACAATAACAATAAAAAGCACAAGGGTGGACGCACGCCCAAAAGCGACCCGAGCATCCACCGCCATGTATTTCGTCTGACGGATACGGAAAATGCCAAACTTTTATCGCTTTTTGAAACATCGGGAATTCCCAACAAAGCAAAATTTATCACCTCGCTGTTGTTCAGCAAGGAGATGAAAACGATTAAAATTGACAAAGGAACAGTTGATTTTTATATGCGGTTGACTTCGTTTCACAGTCAATTCCGCTCCGTAGGCGTCAATTATAATCAGATTGTAAAGCTATTGTACCATCATTTTTCCGAGAAAAAGGCGGCGGCTTTTCTCTATAAATTGGAAAAACAAACTGCTGAAATGGCGGCACTATGCCAAAAAATCATAAAGATAACTGAAGAATTTGACGCAAAATATCTGAAAAAACAGCCTTAGAAATGATAGCAAAAATCGGAAGAAGCGCAAATTTATACGGAGCTTTAGCCTACAACCAGCTCAAAGTTGAGAATGAAAAAGGGGAGATATTGTATGGCAATAAGGTAATTGAAACCGCTAGCGGTAATTATTCCGTTGCACAATTAGCCCAATCTTTTACTCCTTATCTCATTGCCAACCGCAATACAGAGAAACATACGTTGCATATCTCGCTTAATCCCGATCCGAAAGACAAAGTAAGTGACGACAGGTTCATGGAAATGGCAGATGCGTATATGCAGGAAATGGGTTATGGACAGCAGCCTTATGTGGTGTTCAAACATACTGATATTGACCGAAGCCATATCCATATTGTATCGGTGTGCGTTGATGAACAGGGTAAAAAGATTTCGGATAGTTATGAGAAAATGCGCTCTATGAACGTCTGCCGTGAACTTGAAAGGAAATATGGATTGATACCTGCAACAGATAAAGAGCATAAACAGATAGACAAAGTTTTCCGTCCTGTAGATTATAAGGCAGGTGATGTTAAAAGTCAGATAGCTTCCATAGTTCGTCATCTTCATAACTACTATCAATTCCAAACTTTAGGAGAATTTAATGCCTTGCTTTCTCTTTTTAATATTACCACAGAAAAAGTGCAGGGCGAGTTGAAAGGAAAAATGCAGCAGGGTTTGTTATATATCCCTTTGAATGAAAAAGGCGAAAGAGCCGGACATCCTTTCAAGGCTTCTTTATTTGGAAAGAATGCCGGACTGCCGGCTCTGGAATTGAATTATGCAAAATACAAAGAAACTTTAAAAAACCACCCGGCAAAGCCGACCATTAAAGCTGCCGTTACCATTGCCCTGCAATTAACAAGTGACGAGGAGGCTTTTAAAAAACAGTTAGTGGAGCAAGGAATTAATGTGGTGGCACGTAGAAATGACACAGGACGTATTTACGGAATTACCTTTATAGACCATAATTCTAAAACAGTGTGGAACGGCTCCAGATTGGGAAAAGAACTATCTGCCAATATTTTTAATGATTATTGGAACAATAATATCTTGCCTGAAATTAAAGGCCCGGTTAAATTGCAATCAAAAATATCCACAGCAAATAATGCAGATCTTCCGCCAGATGAACCTCATCATTTGTTCGACTTCCTGAATACTGCGCAAAAGCACGAAGGCGATTTAATTGATGCATTTGGTACCTTATTGCCAGAAGCCAATGGAGAAGATTATCAGGAACAAGATTTTGCTAATAGAATGAAGAAGAGAAGAAAAAAGAGGGAAGGCAGATAAGGATAGAATCAAAGCTATCCGAAAAGCCGACGGTTTTATCGGATAGCTTAGTTAAAAAGGCTAAAGTAAATTCCAGTTTTGAGCCACAAAATTATTTAGCTGGTCTCTCATTACAATGCTGCTGGCTTCAGATAGTCTTATTATTCTCTCGACCTTTTGAAAACTTGCTTTGGTTTTCGGAACCTGATAGTTCTTTACAAAAGCATCGCAAAAATAGACGACTTCATAGCGTTCTTTTTTATTTACACGTTCTCTGTCACGAATAGCCGTGTAATTGGGATTGTCACCAGTGGTGGTCGTGTTTACATAATCACTATTGACTAAGTCATTTTCATCAAATTCTACCATAATTTATTAATTTAAAATTTCCTAAAATTAAGAGCTTTTAAAAAGCAGTTATTACGGTTTTCCGTAACCTTAAAATTTAAATTTTAACAAATCAGTCAAACACTGCCGCTTGCCGCCATTTTCAACCACTTTAATACTAGCAGTTCTTATCGTATTTAAATTCATGAAACAACATTAAATGTTTTGAGATGCAGGGAGAAGATGATTTAAGAGGATTAGCCAAAATTATGGCTTTTATGCGGGCAGTAAGTATCCTATTGATATTGATGCACCTTTATTGGTTTTGCTACGGTTACTTTATAGATCGGGGCTGGACATTGGAGGTAATCAACAAAATATTAGGCAATTTTCAGCGTACCGTGGGATTGTTCTCGCATACTCTTTATACCAAAGTATTTGCCCTGGTGTTATTAGCATTAAGCTGCCTGGGTTCAAAGGGAGTTAAAAACCAGAAGATAACATGGGCTAAAATTTATATGACTTTAGCAATTGGCTTTGTTCTGTTTTTTCTGAACACACCTTTATTAAGGCTATCAATAACTATCTCCATAATTCTTTATATCCTTAGCACTAGTTTAGGTTATATCGCTTTAATGGTATCCGGCGTCTGGATGAGCCGCTTGCTTCGGAACAATCTAATGGACGATGTTTTTAACAACGAGAACGAAAGCTTTCAGCAGGAAACTAAATTGATGGAAAACGAATATTCTGTCAATCTTCCCACGAAGTTTTATTATAAAAACAAATGGAATGACGGTTGGATAAATATTGTAAATCCTTTTCGGGCAACGATTGTCTTAGGTACTCCAGGCTCAGGAAAATCGTATGCAATTGTAAACAATTACATCAAACAGCAGATTGAGAAAGGTTTTTCAATGTACATCTACGATTTCAAATTTGATGACCTTTCTACCATTGCATATAATCATTTATTGAAGCACAGCGATAAATACAAAGTACAACCAAAATTCTATGTCATCAACTTTGATGACCCCCGAAAGAGCCACCGTTGTAATCCTCTTAATCCTGATTTCATGACGGATATCTCGGATGCTTACGAAGCAGCATATACGATAATGCTGAACCTCAATCGTAGCTGGATACAGAAGCAGGGCGATTTTTTCGTCGAGAGCCCGATTATACTTTTGGCTGCAATCATTTGGTACCTGAAAATTTATGACGACGGTAAATATTGCACATTCCCACACGCGATAGAACTCTTGAATAAAAAATACTCAGACGTATTTACGATTTTAACCTCATATCCCGATTTGGAAAACTATCTGTCGCCTTTTATGGACGCGTGGCAGGGAGGTGCACAGGATCAGTTGCAGGGACAGATAGCCTCTGCAAAAATCCCTTTGTCAAGAATGATTTCGCCTCAACTGTACTGGGTTATGACAGGAGATGATTTTTCATTGGACATCAACAATCCCAAAGAACCTAAGATATTATGCGTAGGCAATAATCCTGACCGCCAAAATATCTATTCTGCTGCGCTGGGATTATACAATTCACGTATCGTTAAACTCATTAACAAAAAAGGCCAATTGAAGAGTTCTGTTATCATAGACGAGCTGCCCACTATATACTTTAGGGGACTGGATAACCTTATTGCAACCGCCAGAAGTAATAAGGTGGCTGTTTGTTTGGGCTTTCAGGATTATTCCCAGCTGACAAGGGATTATGGCGACAAAGAGAGCAAGGTAATTCAGAATACTGTAGGTAATATTTTTAGCGGCCAAGTGGTCGGCGAAACTGCAAAAAGCCTGTCGGAAAGATTCGGGAAAGTATTGCAGAAAAGGCAGAGCATGAGCATCAACCGCAACGATACATCAACTTCAATATCAACTCAATTGGACAGTCTTATACCGGCTTCCAAAATATCCACCCTGACACAAGGCTTTTTTGTTGGTTCTGTATCAGACAATTTTGATGAACGCATCGAGCAGAAAATTTTTCATGCTGAAATTGTCGTGGATAATGTAAAAGTTACTTCAGAAACTAAAGATTATCAAAAAATTCCTGAAATCTTATCTTTTATTGACGAAAACGGGAAAGACAATATAAAACAGGCAATAGAGGAAAATTACAGGCAGGTAAAAACGGATATTATACTAGTTATAGAAACCGAATTGGAACGTATAAAGAATGATCCAAATTTAAAGCATTTGATACAAAAGGATAGGACTAAGAAAAGCGAGTAAAATTAGATGCTAAGTTAAAGTTTTGACCAGGGCCAGGCTTTTCTGTAAGTCCAAAATAAAACAAAACCCTCGAATTATTCAGAGGGTTAATTTATTTAATTGTTCAAAATTTGCAGCATTTTGCCAACCTCAATATCCATTCTTGAAAAGGCAAACCATTTTTTACCCAAATCCTTGAGCGAGGCTCCAATGTGATAGAGTTCCGTATCGTCAATTATCAAAAAACGGTCGTGAGCATCAGAGAAAATTTCGATTTCAATCCTGGGATATTGGCTGTTGTATCGCTGAACATCCAGCCGCAGCTGATTGCTAATACTTTTGGTATAAATAGTTGCGGTGACATCATTGCTGCGTTTACCCAGTAAAGTTAGTACCGTGTCATCGACATAATTATCCAGTAGGATAATTGAGTTTTTGGCATTTCGGATAATATCGGAAACAAAGGCATAGGCATCAAAAATCTGCCCGCTATAGAAAATCCCTTTTTCGCTATGGAGCTTATCGCTTTCCAAAGCCTTAAAAATTTCTTCAAATTTTTGGTTCGCCTCTAATTGTTTGAATTCAATCTTATCTAATCGATGAAAAAGAGAGGCGTTGCTCATAAGTATTCTACGCATTTCTACAAAGGCTTCCATAATTTCTACACTGACCTTAACGGCAATGTGGGAACGCAGTATAGCGGAAGCCATGGCAACACCCTGTTCGGTAAAAACATAAGGTAAATAGCGTCTTCCACCATAACTCAAACCTGAGGTTCCAATTTGGAACCTCAAGATTTCAGCTTCCTCTTCATTCAATTGAAAACAAAAGGATTCAGGAAACCTTTCTATATTCCTTTTTACGGCTTTGTTGAGGTTCTTTGTTTCAACCTGGTATAAGGAAGCAAGGTTGCTATCGAGCATAACCTGCTTTCCGCGTATGGAATAAATCTGATTTCTGATTTCCATAGTGCTAAGGGTAGGTTTATTTTCCATTACTTGGGAAGCTTTTGTTTTTGGCAAATTCAAAGGTAGTTTCGGCATTATCGTTCAGTACGATGTATGCATCGAATTTCTTTCCTGACCTGCTTTTCATTCCTTTAATGAGTGAAGTTGTACCCTTGCTGACAAGACTTTTAATATTGTCCATACTGATTTGCGCACCGCAGACATTGCGGAACTGTATCCAGTTGCAAGTTTCTTCAGGACATTTTACTATTTTGTCACGTATGATAAGTTGTTGGCTTCTACATTTAGGGCAGATGAGGTCTGGCAAGTTGTTTTTGGCAATTGGGGTCTGCAACAATTCATTGGCAATAGATGCAGCGTAATTTTCCGTTTGCTTTTGAAATTTTCCTGCATCTGATTCGTTGTTTTCGATTTTTTCCAATGCAAGTTCCCATTGGGCAGTCATCGCCACATCTGCTATTTTTTTTTCTTTGACCAATTCGTATACCAATAATCCCTTTTCGGTTGGTACCAGAGATTTCTTTTCCCTATTTATGTAATTTCGGGTAAACAATATTTCGATAATTGATGCCCTTGTTGCTGCAGTGCCGATACCTAAATTTTGCAAAACCTTTCGCTCACCTTGATTTTCGATATCATTTCCGGCACTTTCCATAGCTGACAAAAGGCCTGCTTCAGTGTAAAGCACAGGCGGTTTGGTTTTCTTTTCCAGAACGGAAGCTTCTTTTATTTTAAGTTCATCGTCCTTTTTCAGTTCAGGCAAATCCATTACATGTTCTGTATCATCATCGAGGAAACTGCCTCTAATGGAACGCCACCCGGATTCTATAATCTTACAGCCTTTTGATGTAAAATCATAATGCAGTACCTGTAAGTCGACATCAGTTATCTCTTTGATGCAGGGTTGTGAAACGGCTTCGAGTAACCGAAAGGCAATCATATTATAAATCGCATTTTCCTTTGGATTCAGGGCTGATGGCATTTTATCAGTAGTTAATAATCCATGATGGTCAGTGACACGCAAATCATTCACGATATGTTTATTAAAACGGCGCCATTTCATTTGAGATAGGTTTTGTTTAATATTTTCCCTCTTTTGTAAAGCTCTTACAAGATTAGGAATCTCTGCCCACATATCTTCAGGAATGTATTTGCTTGCGGTACGTGGGTATGTGATAAATTTCTGTTCGTAAAGGCTCTGGGAAATGTTGAGGGTTTCTTCCGCAGAAAGGTTTAATTTTTTATTAGCTTCTTTTTGCAGGCCGGTAAGGTCGAACAATAAAGGCGGCTGCTCTGTAACGCTTTTGGTCACTTGGGATGTAATTATTGCCGTTCGGTTTCGCGCAATGGCTTTCAACACATCAGCGGCTAGTTTTTTGTCTTCCCATTTGATTTTTGAGATACTTTTAAAATCTATCATTTCTTTGTTATGGGACAACTGTATCTGCCAGTAATTTTTTACTTTGAAACTCCTGTTTTCCAGATAGCGTTTGCATATTAAAGCCAATGTAGGCGTCTGCACTCTTCCGAGTGAATAAACCCCGTTTGCTAATGCAATGGAGAGCGCTTGTGTGGCATTGATACCCACTAGCCAGTCGGCACGGCTTCTGGCTTGTGCTGCCTGGTATAATCCGTCAAATTCTTTTCCGTCTTTGAGATTATCAAAACCTATTTTAATGGCTTTTTCAGTAAGGGAGCTTATCCAAAGTCGCTTAAAGGGTTTATTGCACTTCAAGTATTCGTATATGTACCTAAAAATGAGTTCGCCCTCACGTCCTGCATCGGTGGCGACAATAATATTATCGCTGTTGTCAAAGAGCTCTCTAATGATTCTTAGTTGTTTTAGCGCTCCTGTATCTACAGAATCTCCTTGATTTTTACTGACCTTTCTGACAGTCAGTAAAAAAGGGTTTGGAAGTATCGGCAGTGATGCTTTGTCAAATCCTGTGATGCCGTAATCTTCGGGCATCCCTAATCCTACAAGATGGCCCAGTGCCCATGTAACAAAATAGCCGTTACCTGTCAGGTAGCCATCTTTTTTTTCGGTGGCTCTGATTATAACGGCTATTTCCCTTGCTACACTGGGCTTTTCTGCAATAATTGTTATCATATTTTATTACATTTTACGCCCTTTTGATTTAGCAGTTGAGTTAGATTCTTCTTGTTGTTCTTGTTGTTTCTTGTCATCAGGATTTGTCTGACCTGATTTTAGTGGCTCCTTTATGTTCTTAGTAGCTTCATTAGTTTTGCCTTCGGTATTGACAGCGGTCTGCGTTTTATGGGCTTCAGAAGGTTTTATCTGTTCTTTGATTTTATCTGGATTTTGAAATGAAAAATCTGTTTTATTGGTTTCCTTGTTGTAGGTGATATATCCATTGTATTCTTTTCCTTTTTTATCCACTAAGCCGCTGATATAAACCGTCTGACCATCTTTGAGCTTTTGGTATTGCTCATTATTGAGTTCCTTATCTCTAAAGTTTTTAGGTGCTCCCTGAGTTTGGTTCTGCTGATTGCCTTGTGTCTGTTTATTAGAATCATTTCGGTCAAAGAGAAATTCAACAAAACGTTTATCTGCATTGAATTGCACAGATGCATCAAAGGCTGTTCCTTTCTTGGAAAACATTCCTTCTAAAGCAAGCGGCTTCCCTTCCAGCAAGGTTTGCTTTTGCTCTTCACTCAGCTTAATTCCTTTAATTTCATCGGGAATTTTAATGAAATCCGTGCGCAGTGCTATCACCTCATTGGTCAGCCTGTCTATACTGATAATGGAGGGCATGATCTCATTGTTTTTCGGATTGGTGAGATCTACTACGCGTCCCATATTGCCCGTTTGCATAAGATTGTCTTTATCTTCCTTGCTGAACTCGTGACCGAAAAAAGGATAATTCAGATTAGGTTCTTTTCGGATGCCATGAATGGCCAATACGACCTGTCCTTCGTCATTGTGTTTAAGAGATAAACGGGCATCCATTCTTGTTACTGCAGTACCAAGATTAAGACTTACCGGTACAAGTTCATTTGTTTTGTATCCTTTGAGTAGCGGATCAAGCAGGCTCATTTTTTCAAGTTTTTCTTTGCTTAAACCCAAATGGTTTAATGTTTCCCAATCGATCTGTTCCGGTTTGTATTTGTATTCACTTGTTTCCGGATTTGTTTGTGCTGTTTCCATATTAATTTCATTTTTTTGATTATAATCTTTTAGTTCGTGCTGCTTCATTAATTGCTCACCTTCAGGTGTAGGATGATCTAAATGTTTCTGCATCTCTTTTGAAGTATCAACAGCCAGCACAGCAGGGATTTTGAAGAACGAAAAATTAGTTGGGTTCTTCAGTTGGCTGAAAAAATTTGAAAAGAAATTTGAAAACACATCCCCGTGCTTGTCTACCCGCATGAACTGATTCTGATTTTTGTGGGTAGGGTCAACGGTTTCCAGATTACCATTTTGGTCAATGCCTTTTACCGCCATGATTTTCTTTTTCTCTTTATCGAATACCAGCAGTATATCTGACAACTCTTCAGGAGTATTTAGTGTATCTTTAATTTGTTCGCTCATGATCTTTAATTTTAAATTCAATTGCGAAATTAAAAGTTGAAAAGTAGCTCACTAAAAGCTGGAATCTATTGGCCTTATTTTTCACTCCTTGGCGTATGTTTTTGGCATTCGGACATTAATACTTTCTCTGATAAACTGGTGTACGTCTGATAGCTTATAATATATTTTTCCACTGATGGTATAGTAGGGGAGCCTGCCGATTGATCGGTAACGCTGGAGTGATCTCCCGCTTATTTTAAGCATCTGCAATATATCCTGATTATCCAATAGCTCTTCGCCGTCAACACTTCCGCGTTTTTTTTCAAGTTCACTGATATGCGCGCTCAAAAGATCAAAACGTTCTATGATTCGTTCCATCCAGGAAATGAATTCCATTCTGTCTATATTCATGACTGTTTGTTTTACATTAGTGATGCAAAATTGCTAATGGCAAAAGTTTTTCATTGCCAATATCAGCCAATGTAAAATGCTGTTTTATGAAAATTTTAACTGAATGAAAAATAAGATGAGTTGCTGATTTACTGGGGGAATTGAGCATATAGAAGTAATTATATACTAGTAGCCATTTGATGCCAATTGCACCTCATTGGCAAGAAAATTGCAAGTTTAAAAAAAATTAGACCTCTTTTTCCATGTGCTGTTTAAGCGATAATTTCAGCTGATCCAGAAAAATGCTTTTGCTGTCAGTCCTGTCTTTCATCCTATGGTAGGCATGATGGACATCGCCGAGTTGGATCCTAAACAGCAGCTGGAAAACCATACTTATTTTGCGAATGCCAGCTTTTCCATGAGAAATACTGCCCGATGCGTGAAGTGCGTAAATTAATTCGATCAGAGCATTCTTTGAATCTGTCCAGAAAAAATCTCTGTTAGCTACGTTTCCGTCTGAAAAAATGGTCGCCTGCTGGGTGTCAGGTTCAATTTTAGAAACGAGGTAACTGTAAAGCAGTTCATTAGCAATTATACGAGCTACCTTATAATCATAATAGGTAGAAAATTGAGTGTCAATTTCAAAAACAAAACTATTAACTCCTTCATGAAGGTCTATTTTTCCCCGACAAAAGAAATGATGGTCCCATTCGGTTCTTCCCGTGCGATAATAGCGATAAAAATCAGTGTTATAAAAGTGCTCTTTATATTCTTGCTTGAGGAGATTAAGCTCATTGGAAAAATATTTATGATGCATTTTACCGGTTACAACCGGACAGGAAGCTTCAATTCGGAAAACTTTATTATAGAAAATCAGTTTTCCCAGTATTTGGGGTTTGATACTTTTAAAAAAATTAATTTCTTCATTTTCATCTGAGAAACCTTTTTCTAACACATTTTTTTTGACCGTACAAAGCAAGTTTCGGAGCACGGTAGTCATGTGGTAGGATTTTTCAATTATATGTTCAGGATCTAAGCTGAATTCCTGTTCTGCTTTTCGAATAACCTGAAGTGCGTTCTCACATGTAGATCTTATCATGGCAACAGAATTTAGATTTATTTGAACAAGGAAAAGCATGGGTATTACTGCCCAGATACATTATAGCGTTACTTTTCGTTGGAAATTAAAATGTATTATATTAGCGTGCGGTATTGGCTTCATTCTGCAGTGTCTGCATGAGTTCCATAGCGTAGTTATCCCGGGCTTGTACGTAAGCAACCTTCGGTATTATAGAAGCTCCAAGTTTTTTCTTCTCAAAACTTGCCGATATGCCGAAATCGATTCGTCCAATTCTAAGTTCTCGTGCTCTTTTGATTGTTTGGTACAAAAGCTGTCTGTACAAGTTGAGGCCATCGCCAGCAATGTAGTTCATGCCGATAAGTTCAGGTACATATACATTTCCTGAATTTTTATAACAGAACATTATCCCAACGAAATTCTCTTCAGGGGCATCTTTGAGGGTCAGGATTATAAACTCCCAGTTTGGACAGCTGTTCATTTTTTTAAACACTTCCCTGCTATATGGAAAAGTATTTATAGCAAGGTTGCGCTCTTTTACATTGCTATACAAACGGTAGGCCCTGTTTAGCTCTTCCTCTGTCAGACAATCTTTTATTTCAACATCATAGAATTTTTCATACGGCAGTATTTCCCGATTAAAATGCTGACGGGAACGAGTGGAAAGTAGTGAACCATAATTCTCAATTTCTGGGAAGTTTTTATTATTGATAACACATGATTCAGGCATATCGATCCTGAAATATCCTTGGTTTCTTATCATTTCATCCCAGCGGAATCCGATTTCAAAATCACGAAGAACGAGCATGTCGGCATCCAGCGAATTGTATGATTCCTCAAGCTTATTTAATAGTATCCTCATTGAATGCTCTGCCAGAGGATGATCTTTATCAATATAGCAGTGCAGTCCCTCAGTAAACAATGAGCCGGTACTTAATACTTTGGAAGTCATATGCATGGTATCTGTTTTTCGAATTTCTTCAAGGTGTCTTGAAACTGATTCTGTAGATAGCATATCATCCTTCCATATCCCGAATGTGCAGAACGTCATTAAAACAACTTGCATGTTTTGGTCCCGGATTATATAATAGAAGAAATCCCATTTGGTGGCGGGATCCTCGCTACCGGAGAAAGTTTGTTCAAGATAATTCATACCGTTCCAATCCAGGATATTATGAGTGCCCAAATATTTGTTCCATTGCTGCTTGTCGATATTCATTATTGTTGTTTGCTCTTCAATATGAAGCAGTGCTATTTGCTGTTTTTTAGCAGGGAGTTTTCTTCTGACATCCATTCTAAAAGCCTGCCGTATTTTTTCATCACTGCTTCCGGTTTCTTCCACGGCTTTCTGGAAGTGGTGATCCATTGCACGGGCAAGTTCTGAAATATCTTCAATTTTATTATGCGCAGATATCGTGATACGGATTCCGGTATTTTTTATAGGAACTGCCGGATAGATACCAAGGTTGAGATAAAAACCTTCTGAATAGAGACGTTTGGTAAAATTATAAGCAGTAGCGGGTGTCCCCATTCCAAGAAAAAAAACGGGAGAGTCGTTATCAGAGACTAGGGGCAGGCTGCTGTTTGAAAGGAGCTTGCTGAAATGGGCTGTTTTTTTGGCAAGTTCAGCTTGGTGGTTATAGATTTCCGCAGAAAGATGGATGTCGCACGATGCGATTGCGGCGGCAACTGATGCCGGTTCAAGCTGAGCCGAGAAGGTTAGAGGACCGCCAAAAGTTTTAATTTTTTCGTGTAATTTACGATCGCTGCAGAAAAATGTTGCACCGCTGGCACCAAATGTCTTGCTCAGCGTGCTGACAACCACAATATTTTCTTGTAACGTTCCAATTGCGTCAAATATAAAACCTGTCCCATTTTTTCCTTTCCAGCTCATTCCATGGACATCATCAAAATAGAGGTGGAGCTGCGGATACTTTCGGGCAAGGTTCAACAGCTCCTGTACCGGCGCGTAATCTCCGTACATAGAATAAACACCGTCCGCTATGTACCAGATTTTGCCCGGTTTACCGCTGAACATTCGAATTTTGTCTTCAAGCATTTGGAGGTTATTATGGCGTATCATCTCCACTGGTATTCCCCTAAGCTTTAGAACCTGACAGGCATTCTGCACACTCCAATGCGCCTGATGGTCTAAAATTACTGCATCTTCATCTCTTATCAGGGTGGGAATGATGGCCATATGTCCAAGGGTACTGTTCTTGGTTATGATTGGCGGTATATCGTACATCTGCTCAATCTTGCTTTCCAATTCAGCATATAAAGGATGCGAAAGATAAGTTTTAGAAAGAGGAAACTGAGTCCCGTAATTACGTATGGCATTTATTGCAGCCTCTTTTAGCCTTTCATCCTGTTCGAGTCCTAAATATCCCGTAGTGCCAAAATGGAGCATTTCGTTTCCGTTAATTTTGATGGTCCGGCCATTTAAGTATTCACCTTCGGTGTATAGCTGTAGCATTCCTTGATCCTTTGCACTAGTAAAAACAGTGTCTACTGTATCGATAAAATTATTGTGTTTGATTTTTGCCATCTCTTATTAAATTTTTAGGTTTAGATCTGTGTTTTTGTAATTGTCTGAAAATTAGATGCCTAAAATTCATTATAAAAATCGAAAGCTCTTTTACTTGCAGATATTTTATTCCCAATTTGGCAAGGGTAATTCCCGATTTGACAACAAATTACAATGTTTTGCAAGAAAAAATCCATATTTGACAATGACAATGTTTCTAAATCTTTATAATTTTGTTAAATTTCAAGTTTAAAAACAAACAGGTCATGATTGCCTCACATGAATCTTTTGAGAATCAAAATGCAAGGTTTTGGATTGAAAAGGGAATCCTCTTTTTCGAATATAAACCTAATACTGCAATAGATTTGCAAGTCGCTATGCGCGTGGTTGCAGACAGGATTGCATTTCAAAATGAAAGGCATCTTCCTGTATTTTGCGATACCAGGGGAATTGCCTCAATTGACAAAGCAGCCCGAGACTATCTTGCAAAATCTGGATCACTGCTTGCAAAAGCAGTCGCTCTCATTGGGAGTGAAAATGTTTCCATGACTATGAGCACTTTCTATCTTGAAATTAGCAAGCCGTCCGTGCCTACGCGAATTTTTACCGTGGAGCAAGAGGCATTGGATTATCTAGCGAATTTCGTTTAGAACTACTCTTAAACAGATAGATACAAGTACTAAATATTAACACAAATGAAAAGCCCTCACAACCGCCAGCGGATGGTATCGATGCACAAGATGTTATTTGAAATGGCAAGGGGCAATTTCAATAACCAAATCCCTTTGAGCAGCTATGACGACGAAATTGAAACCTTGGTTGTCCTTGTCAACATGGTAGCAGAAGAACTTAAGGAGTCCGCTTTTCATTCAGGTTTTGTTAATCCATATATTACTCACAGGATGGTGACACCTGCAACTTTTATCTTAGATGAAAATCATTCTATAAAGGATGTAAATCAAGGGGCTTTGAAAATTTTGGGTTATGATTCGATTGAGATGCTCAGCAGGCCAATACAGGAATTTTTGTTGGACGACTTTACGGAAATGTCTGATTTGGAGAGAAAAGCGCTGGAGGAACTTCTTCTATCAGGTGAAATCATTACGCTAAATTTCATAACATATAAAAAGCTGATAGTAAGTGCCGAATGCTCGGTATCAAGATTATCGGACGGTAAGTTTACAGTACTCAGCTTCATAGCTCCCTTTCTTCAGCTTGATGACGCTGTACCGGAACTATATGAAACAAAGGAGCAAAGGCCGCATAATTTTAAAAAGGCTGATGCGCGCCTGATGCAGCGAGTTTACGATTACGTACTCGCGAATTTGGCGGAGCCTTTGCCTTCAATAAAGGAAATTGCCAGACTTTTTGGGACAAACGATTTTAAACTCAAAGACGGATTCCGGTATTTTTTCCATACAAGTGTCTACAAGTTTTATACTGAACAGCGACTTAAAAGGGCCTACCTTATGATAGAGCAGACCGATATTCCTTTGAAAAATATTTCGTTTATGAACGGTTTTAACAGTTATCCTAATTTTTCTAAATCATTCAAGAAGCAGTTTGGACTTTCCCCAAAAGAAATAGGCCGAAACAAAACAGGTCATTTTTTTATAAGTGAAAAAGATTAATCCTTACTGAGTAATAATCGCTCCCGATAATATAAGTGTTATTGACTTGTAATTCAGAATTTTACATAGTGGAATTTAAATTGCAAAATCATGATATCTAAATTAGAGCCAGCTTTTAAAAAGTACTTCATAGAGGTAGTCTGCTTACTATTTATTCTACTTTTTGTATATGCTGCAGTAAGCAAGCTCATAGATTTTGAAAATTTCCGCGCTCAGATTGGACAGTCACCTCTCTTAAGCCCATTTGCTAATTTCATATCAGTGGGTGTGATTGCGACCGAAATAATTATTTCATTTCTGCTAGCATTTCCAAAGACTAAATATTTGGCGCTTTGGTTATCATCTGCCCTGATGACCATGTTTACGGCATACATTGTTATTATACTGAATTTCAGTTCATTTGTACCGTGCTCATGCGGAGGCATTTTAGAGAAGATGGGATGGGGTGAACATCTTGTTTTTAATATTGCTTTTCTGTTTTTTGCAATGGCAGCTGTAAAGATTTGGTCAGGTAATAATTACGTTTTATTTAAGCTTTTTGGTGTGGCAGCAACCAGTGCCGGCTTGGTGGCGGTTTTATTTGTTTTTTCAGAAGATATAATGGAGAATGAAAATCCTTTTATAAGACGTTTTCCCAAAGCATCCGCTGCAAAGACCAATATGCTTGATCTTCGAAACTATTCCTATTATGTTGCAGGAGTTCATGGTGAAAAAATCTATTTAGGGAATTGGAAAGCTCCTCTCGAGATACTTGAAACAGATTCGAATTTCGAAAAGAAAGTTAAGCATACCATTATCCTAGACCGTGAAAACTTTAGCTATAAAGCCGTGGAGGTTAGAATCCACTATCCTTATTTTTATGTTATGGATGGCACTGTGCCAGTCATTTACAGAGGACTGGTTTCAGACTGGAAGGCATCGGTACTTACAGAGGGAAAGTTCCATTTTTCCAGCATTGTTTTCCTTGGTGCTAATCAATTTGCCTTCCGCACTCAAAAGCCTCCAGCAGGCGAAAATATCATGGGTTATGGAATAGGATATCCAGCACCAAAAATTAAGTATAGTAATGTGGTATTTCAAAAGCAAAAGGATGGAATTTTTGACACAGACGGAACTCTGCAGTACAGCGATAAACTGCAAAAGATAGTATTCACTTATTATTATAGGAACCAGTATATCATTGCTGAGAATAATCTCAAAGTTAAGTCGAGACCGCACACGATTGACACCACGGTGCACGCAAAATTAAAAGTGGTAAAATTAGAAAAGTCTGGAGATATAAAATTAGGTGCGCCTCCTTATACCGTAAACCGAAACACTTCTGTATTCGGAAAACTGCTTTTTGTCAATTCAATGCTTAAAGGAAGATACGAAGATGGTAAGGTGTGGAAAAATGCGACCGTAATTGATGTCTACGATATTGCGAAACAGAATTATGTTCTTAGTTTTTATGTCTATGATCAAAAGCAGAATGTAAAAATGGGAAGCTTTTTTGCGGCAGACTCGGCCCTATATGCCATTTCAGGGCACTATCTGCTCAAGTATGGGTATGGCAAAAGAATTAATTCAAGAATCAAATAGTAAGAAAATATTAAAAATATACCGGCCGGTAGCAGGAGCTTTGACCGAAAACCTGTAGAAAAGAGTAGGTCGCTATTTAATAATTAAATTTTAAATATTATGAAATCAACAATTTTAAAAGCATTTGTTCTGCCTGTGGCAGCATTTGCTCTAGCAAGCGCTGGCGCTGCTAGTACTGGTGATGCGGAAAAAAGTAAAACATCTGCGGTAATTCAGGCTTATATCCACAATCCAGCAGAGGACGACTGTGAGCCTGTAACTGTAAACTGTGAGCCAGGAAACGGACAATTATGTACCAGCGGTTCTTTTGAGGCCTATGGAAAAATTAATGAAAATAGTGATTGTAATGTCCAATTGCGCCGCCTGTAGATGAATCAAATTATTAACAAAAAGTAATGCAGTTTCAAATTGAAGCTGCATTTTTTTATTCGGCTTAGTCGCTGGAAGTTCCTTCTGCAATCCATTCGGCCGTTTTTTTATCTTTTAAAAAATAGTCAAACCACTCCATCATTCTTCTGCTTAAATCTGCCTGATTTTCGTGTTTTTTAAGGTTATGGTCTTCTTTTGGATAGATTAGCATTACCGTTGGCTTTTTCATCCTTCGAAGCGCAAGGTAGTATGACACGCTTTGCGTATACGGAACAACACGGTCTTCCTTGCCTGACCAGAGCAGTAAAGGAGTACTTACTTTGCCGATATTTAAAAGCGGATTATTTTTAAGATAGTTTTCCTTTTCTTCAAAAAGGGAGTTTCTCATTCTGTACTGCTGGCTTTCAAATCGCCACATCTCTGACTGGGCAACTCCATTTTTGCTGATGTTAAAATAGTATGTAATAATGTCGCTGATCCCGGCACCAGATGCTGCTGCGGCAAATAGTCCTGTCTGCGAAATAATGAAATTAGCCTCGTATCCTCCGAAGGAATGCCCATATAGTCCGATTCTGTTACTGTCGACGGAGCCTTTCATTAGGACAGCATTAACGGCGGACTGTACAGATTCCAAGGCTGATATTCCAGGATTTCCCTTTTTATAGAAGATGTCAGGCAGAAGCACAAAGTATCCATTAAGAGTGTAGTTTGTGATGTTAAATCCAATGGTGCTTTGCATGGAAGGATTCTGGTAATTATTCACAAGATTAGACATGTTCTCGTAAATGTACACAATCATCGGATATTTTTTAGAAGGATCAAATCCTGCTGGGTAAATCAGTGCTGACTTGACCTTTTCACCTGTTGTATTATGGTAGTATACCATTTCTGATTTTCCATAGCCGTATTTTTCTTGATGCAGGTTCGATTCAAATAGTACAGAAGGATTAGCATCGCTTTTTTTTAGTTCAATTCGGGGAGGCTTATTATAAGTCTGGGATGTATAGGCAAAAATATTGTTTTGGCTTTGCAGCAGCGCTTCGAATTTTTTGCTTCCAGATACAATCAGTTTTTCCCTTAATTTAAAACTCAGAACATGATACCCTGTCGAATGGTCTTTCATGTTCCTGCTCTGAAGAGTAAAATCTTCCGCCATGGAGAAGGTCTTGTTTAGAGAGTGATTATTTAGACGGAAGGAAATATTTTTTTCGCGTCCTTTTGTCAAACGTCTGCTGTACGAACCGTCAGCCGCGAACAGCCAGATATCGTACTGGTCGTACAATAAAATGTTTTTTCCATCGATGCTCCATCCTGCGTAACCATAGGGACCGAACTGGCTCCTAATTGAAGGTTCGGAATCGTTGTCCCAAGAAATTTTTGCACTTTTTGTGAGGTTTATATGCTGTCCATTAAGCGGATCATAAATCTGCCAGTTTTTCTCACGGTAATATAGAATCCTGTTACTGGAAGGATCAAATTTCATCTGCGCCGGATCTATGGACTGCTTTTTTAGAAATGAAATGGTGCTGCCGCTGTTTAATTTTTTTAAGTAAAAATCCGCTTCTTCATAATATTTATCCTGAAGCCCATAGGGTTTTTTATTGAAGATTACAGCAAAATCCTGTCTTCCGGTTATTCCAAAGGTGAAATGCTCATTGCCATTGAGCTCGAGGAAGGAATCAGTTTCAGGAAACCAGACCGTTTTTTTCGGAGTTTCTGCTCCGTTTTCTGCCTTGCTTCTTGTAGGATAAAGTGATTTATCATTCCCATTCCATACCTCAACTGTTTCATTTTTGCTTTTTGAATCAGCCTCCCTGTTTCGTATTAGCGTAAAGAACACTTTTTTTCCATCTTTAGAAATCTGAAGAGGTAACTTAGGATTGATAATCAGGTCTGTGCCGGGTTTCTTATCATTCAAATTAAATGAAAAAAGACTATTGTCTCGAGCTCTGTAATAATGGAGCTCTGTTTTATTGCTTACTGAGTCCCTTAAAGAAAGAAATACGGCATTACGCTCATTGTCCTGCCAAGTGAGTTTAAAAAGCTTATACGGACTTTTTTCTGTGATAGGAGCACGATTGCACTTGTCGAAATGGAATACGCCGGCTTCATAGCAATTATTCTCTTTGGTCGTGTAGAGCAAAGCGTCACCTTGAGAATTCAAAACGTATTCTGCTATGCCGTCAAGTGTATACAGCACTTTGCCACTATCATTGTATAGAATCAGCAGTCTGCCTTTATTTTGCCTAGCTGAGGACGTAAGAATGAATTTGCCTCCACGGGGAAGCTCATAGTTTGCGACATCTTTCAAAAAGGCAGTTTTTAAAGAATTCAGATTGAAGAGCTGCAGATTAGATTTAGGATCCAGAAAGGCGAAAGTTTTTTCTCCTGCAAACTTCCCGTCCTTTCCTTTTGGAAATGCATAGGTTTTATTTGCTGATGTGTTACAAAGAAACAATGTGTCCATTGCATTTTCATAACGCATTTCAAAGGTGATCCATTTGCCCTTATCTGAAATGCTTTTCAGCTCCAGTGTCCCCCAGCGGTTATAATCGTCTTCTGTGGCATGCATCATTTGCCGTGCCTGTCCCATGCAGGGACAGGCAGATGGCAAAATCCACAAATTCAACAAATTCAAAATAAAAATTCTAAAATGGTTCCGCATCGAATGAAATTTCTTTATTGATTTCTAATAGCCCTGATTTTGTGGATTCAGGTTTGGATTTGAATTTAATTCCAAAACAGGAATCGGCCACAGACGGTCATTTGCGTCCCAGCCGGGTTTTATAGGAGCCAGTACTTCATCGAGTTTTTCAAAGCGTTTCAGGTCAAAGAACCGCTGGCCAAATTCTGTAAACAGTTCAAAACGGCGCTGCTGTAAAATATCGGCTATAATATCTTCGGAAGAAAGGGCAGCTGTATCTGAAAGCCCCGCGGCATATCTGATGATATTCAGATCTTCTTTCGCTCCAGTAAGATCTCCTTGAATAGCTCTAGCTTCCGCACGTATCAAATATTGTTCGGACAGACGAAGCACAATAGAATATTCCATTGAGTTGGCAGTAGGCTGGTCCTGTTTGTACTTATAGGCATAATACCACCTCTGAACACCATTAGTAACCATTGCAGTCCACTGGGACTTTCTTTTGTCGCCAGGCTCAAATGCATTGATGAAATCTTCTCTTAAACCAACAATGGGCGGAGGGCCAGCCTTAAAAATATATAGATCGCCTTCCTGAGTATTGCCGCCAGCAGTTCCAGGCATTATCTGCCAGATTGTTTCGGTGCTGCCCTTTAGAAATATCCTGTCTAAACTGCTTTCTTTTTTATATAATGGGCTATTGATTACTCCAGATGCGGCGCTAGAGGCTTCTGGGTACAATTTCATATACAGATAGAGTCTTGCAAGCAGGGCTATGGCGGCGCTTCGATTAGGCCGGATCCGCTCATTTGAAATATATTTCTCAGTGAGAAGGCCTACCGCTCTAGTAAGATCTTCAATAGCTTTCTGATATATTTGGACTGTAGGAACTTTTGAGATTTTGCTGTTAATTGTATAATCCGTTGTGGTGACATAAGGTATATCACCGTAAATGCCTGTTAAGGTAAAATGTAGCAGTGCTCGAACAAACAGTGCTTCGCCCATCAGCTGATTCTTTTGATCCTGCACTATGGCTGCGGACTTTTGGATCCCTTCAATAATGCTGTTTGCCGCATATATCTGATTATAGCTTTGATTCCAGATGTCGCTTACCTGCGGCGTTCCCGCGGTAAGACTGTTATTATATAAATTGCTTACGCTGTTGAGCTGGTAGTAATTGAATTCATCTGTGAAAAGACCGAGCATGGAGGATAGGCCTGTTGTGCTGCCCGCCAGAATGCCGTTCATTCTCAGTTTCGTGTACAAACCTGCCATTGCTGCATTTGCTGTTTCTGCATCTTCAAATACGGCATCGGAGGTCAGCTGAGATTTAGGCAGGTCAACTTCGACATAATTGTCGCAGGAGTTCAAGAAAGACAATGCTAATAACCCATGCAGTGCCAGCATTATAAAACTATTATTGGTTTTGCAGAAACCGTTCTGCGGAAGTGCTATGTTATTTTTCATGTTTCTGATTTTTAAGTTAAAAAGTTAGCTGAACGCCGGCCGTTAATATTTGTAAAGGAGGCAGATATCCGCTAAATCTAAATTCTGGATCTCCATTTTTGTATGGCGTGAAAGTGAGAAGATTTTGTCCTTGCAGTGATAGCCTGCATTGCACTCCTTTGGTAGTTTCCAGTCGCAGATCATAGCTTAGCGAAATATTTTTCAAACGGATGTAGGAAGCATCGACAATGCCAGCATTACTGTCGGAGTAATTGTAATACGCATTTACAGCAGCGCTGTTCTGGCCAGAGGTATTGATCTGATAAGGTGTAATATCACCCTGATTTTTCCACGCATGAACCATATCGGCCAGCTGGTTTATAAAACTTCCACCAGGGACATAAGAACTGTATTCGTAATTCTGCTGTTTGACATACTGGAGAAGAAAGTCGAGTTGGAGACGCTTATACTGGATGGTATTTTGCAGTCCTCCGTAGTATTCCGGTGTAAGGTCAACTATAGTCTGCCGGTCTTCTATGGATATCATGCCATCTTTGTTTACATCTTCAAACTCATAGATTCCTGTTGATGGATTCACACCATTAAACTGATAGGTCTTTGCTATTGTGGTTGGCCTTCCGATGACGTATTTACTGGAATACGTTGAACCTTCCAGTCCAGAAAATGAAACGAGCCTGTTTCTGGCCACAGTAATATTGAAATTGGTAGACCATTTAAAATTAGGACTGCTGAAGTTGAGTGTTCGCAAGGTAAATTCGAGGCCTGAATTTTCTACAACGGCATCCAGATTTGCACTTACGGAGGTGAATCCTGTCGTGGCAGGAAGCGGTATGCCCACCAGCTGGTTGGAAGACCTGTTTCTGTATCCTGCGGCAGTAAAAAATAATCTGTCGTCGAAAAATCCAGTCTCAAGCGCTATTTCAAGTTTTCTATTAATTTCCCAGCTGAAATTTGGATTGAAAAGCCTTGTAGGATCCATTCCCACAATCCCATTGTATGCGTTTCCAGAGGTTGTATAGGTATCCAGATACTGATAGTCTCCGATTTGGTCGCTTCCGGTTGTGCCGTAGCTTGCACGCAGTTTGCCGAAACTCAGAAAAGAGTCTTCTTCAATAAAACCTTCTTTAGAAAATATCCACGCTGCACCTGCAGCACCAAAAGCGGCAAACTGCTTGCCTGGACCGAACCTGCTAGAACCGTCTCTTCTTGCGGTTAGATTCAGGATGTATTTTTCTTTGAAATTGTAATTCACTCTTCCAAAGAATGCCTGATATTTATATAGAATTTCATCATTTGCAAGTATAGATTTCGTAACTGCAGCAGAGAGGTCAGTAATTTGGCTATTGCTTGCAAAACCTCTGCCAGACTGGTATAGTCTTGCTGTTGACTGCTGCTGTGCAGTCCCACCAAGAAGAATGTCAATGGAGCTGTTTATAAAATCATGAAACCATCTGATCTGTGGTTCCATTATCCAAGACTGCCTTGAGGTAAGATTGGTATAGATGGATGACCTGCTGCTTCCGATGTTTAATGCCGGGTTGTTCATGGTGGAAGGCAACAGACGCTGCTCCGAATTTTTCAAGTCTGTGAAACCCAAATTAGCTTTGATTTCCCAATGCGGTGTTATGTTGTAGCTAAGCACTGAGTTAGCCACCAGATCATTTATCTTGGCAGTATTTATTCCTCGCAGCTGTGCAAGCGGGTTTCTGAAAGTGTTGTTTTCAAAATTTAGATTTCCCTGACTGTCATACAATGCAGGAGCATTAGGGGCCAATGTTCTGGCAATGCGGGTAAGATCGGTTCCAGGCTGCACGTTATTTTGAAAGGTGTAGCCTGCTGAAAAAGAGAGTTTGAATCTTTTGTCCTCGCTGCTGTGGTTCATATTGAAATGCACAGCTCCTTTGTCATATCCGAAATCTCCAGGTAATACGGTGGTTTCGGTTCTGTAGGTGCCGCTTAAAAGATATTGGGTGAGATCAGAGCCTCCTGTAATGGAAGCCTGCAGGTTGGTTATCGCTGAGGTGCCTCCCAATAGCTCTTTCTGCCAGTCGGTGTATCTGTTCTGATCCCATGTGCCGTTAATGTCATAAGCGGTGGCTGGATAGGAAGCAATCCCGTCATTGGAAAAACCCTGTCTTCTCATTTCAAGATATTCGGAGGTATTCATTAGAGGCACCATTGCAGTTATCCATCCCGCGCCGGTGGAGGCGTTAAGCGTAAAGGTGGTTTTTCCTGCTTTTCCTTTTTTGGTTGTGATCAAGACCACTCCGTTTGCTCCCCTTGATCCATAAATGGAAGTGGCATCCGCATCTTTGAGTACCTCTATGCTTTCAATGTCATTTGGATTAATGCTGTTCAGAGGTCCTGTCGAGGTTGGAACTCCCGAATTGGTATTGCTGTATCCTATTATGTCGGAAGAATAAGGGACGCCGTCGATAATATACAAAGGCTGGTTTCCATCTTCGCGCAGACTGTTCATTCCCCTGATTTTAATCTGAAAGCCTGTGCCTGGAGTTCCTGAATCCTGTATTATATCGACCCCCGCCATGCGTCCCTGCATTGTGGCCAGTAAGTTGGAAACAGGCTGCTTTTCAATGTCTTTTGATGATATTTTGGCTATGCTACCTGTTCGTTCGCTTTCTTTGACTGAGTAATATCCGGCATTTATTCGTACTTCCTGAAGTGTTGTAGTATCGTAGGATAGTATAATGTTTGTAACGGAGCGTCCCTGAATGGGAACAAGCGCAGTTTTAAAGCCAATATAAGATACTACAAGTGTATCATTAGGAGAGCAGGTGAGAGAGAACTGACCGCTGTAGTCTGAAATAACGGCAATGCTTTTTTTGTTTTTAATAGTAATGGTTACACCAGGAAGGGGATTAGTGCCATCTGTGACAGCACCCTGAACCTTATGTTGTTGGGGAAATGAAGTGCTATGCCGAGATTGATTTTTGGCAGACATTGGTGAAAAAGACAGTAGGAAGCCTAGAAAAATTAGGCAATAGAGAGCTCTTCCACCCTTTGGAAATGAAAAAATATTCATAATTTTGGGATTGGTTAGTTAAATATGATTTGATTAGCTATGGCCCTCTATTCTAGTTTGATCGCCTGATAGAGGGCCTTTTTTATGTATTAAGTAAACGGCTTAATATAACATAAGTAAGATTTTTTTAATACACAGGCAATGATAGTTTTAAAAGGTTCGACTTTTTTAATGCGAAACTTTTAAAAATAAGAAGAGTGATTTGCTATGAATAATAAGAGAGTTCTGGCCATAAAAAAGGCGCGGAACTCATCTTAAACGCTATCAAGGTACTGGTATACCCACGCACGAATAAGTGAGCCCACGCCATAAGACGTGAGCATCTTACTTATCATCTCGTGCGTAAAAATTACCAGTTTTTGATAACGAGATTCAAAGCGAATGCTTCAAATGTTTTCATGAAGAATCGCAAAATTACATTTTTGGATGTAATTGAAATACAAATATATAAATTTATTTAAAATATGTACTATGGTACATAATATTTTACAAGTTTTTTATGTCACTTTGATTATGCATGAATCACTAGATGAAATAGAAAAATATTTAATCTTAAAAGTAAGAGAAATTAGAGAAACTAAAGGTTTTACTCAAGAACAATTGTCATTATCAATTGGTAAAAACATCACCTTCATATCCCAGATAGAAGCTCGATCAAAAAAGGCTAAATACAATGTGATTACTTTGAATTTAATAGCAAAGGTACTCAATTGTTCTCCTAAAGATTTTTGGCCAGAGAAAGCGATATAAATAAAAAAGATGCCTAGGCATCTTTTTTATTTTAACTCATAGAAATATTAATAAGAAGTTGAAATCATTTACTTTCATCAACAGTGGATTAGAATCAATTACCAGTTAGGTTCAAATCTTCTTCGAACAAATAACAACTTATTGTAATTTAATTATTTGTAGATAATCCTTTTTAAAAGGACATTATAAAATATTTATAGCTAAAAAAAACTAAATTTGCTTTATAAAAAATTGAATTCAATAGATGATAAATAAAGATAATTTTAAAGTTTTATTACAAGCGTTAAATTTTCAAGAGAAAGATAATATTTATTTTAAAAATTATATAGACAATCCAAATGCACATTTAAAAGTTGATTTTAATAAAAGTGAACTTATTTATCCTGAGGAAAGTAATTTTATAATTAATGAAAGACAGACTTGTAATTTTTCTTCTCCCGAGAATTTTGTTGTTTTTGAATGTGTAAATAGACTTTTTGAAAAAGGATACAAACCTGAACATATTGAATTAGAACCAAAGTGGAAAGTTGGTCATGGTGCAAGTGGCGGTCGAGCAGATATATTAATTAAAGATAATACACAAAAATCTTTTTTAATAATTGAATGTAAAACTGACGGATATGAGTTCAAAAAAGAATGGGAAAACACAAAATTAAATGGAGGTCAAATGTTGAGTTACGCAAAACAGGCTGGTTCGACCCAATATGTTTGCTTATATTCATCAGATCTTGACAATAAAAAAGTAATATATAATTCGTATATTATATCACTTAAAGATAATCAAAATTTACTTGAGAGTTTAATAGACAAAAAGCCTCTTTCTTTCGAACAAGCAAAAGCTCTTGATGTTGAAGATATATATTATGCATGGAGATATACTTATGACTTATATTTTGAAACAAAAGGGATTTTTGAAGAGGATATTGAACCATATAAAGTTGGAAAACAAAAGCACAAATTAAAAGACTTAAAAAAGATCGGAAGTAAAGATATTCAAAGTAAGTATCATGAATTTGCCAGTATAATGCGTAGATATAATGTCTCTGGCCGGGAAAATGCTTTTGATAAACTAGTTAATTTATTTTTATGTAAGGTTGTTGATGAATACGAAAATCCTGAGGATTTAAAATTTTGTTGGAAAGGAATTGCAAATGATAGTTACTTTGAATTACAAGATAGATTGCAAAATTTGTATCAAATAGGTATGGACAAATTTTTAGAAGAAAAGATTACTAATGTAAATCGTTCTGAAATTGTTAGTGCTTTTAGGTATGTAAAAAACGATCCAGATTCTACTCAGGAAACAATCTTAAAATTTTTCAGGCAACTAAAATATTTTAAGAATAGTGATTTTTCTTTTATTGATGTGCACAACGAAAGTTTATTTTATCAAAATTCAGTTGTTTTATTAGACGTCGTTAAAATGCTTCAAGATATAAGATTAACTTCTGAAACACAAAATCAGTTTCTAGGCGATATGTTTGAAGGTTTTCTTGATAATGGTGTTAAACAGTCAGAAGGACAGTTTTTTACCCCAATGCCTATAGTAAAATTTATTATTAAATCTTTACCATTAGAAAATATTATAAAAAGTAATGAATTGCCCCCAAAAGCAATAGATTATGCATGTGGAGCTGGGCATTTTTTAAATGAATTAGCTTTGCAAATTAAGCCTTTCATAGATAAAAACACAGATTTTAGTATTGAGGAATATTACGGACAAATAATAGGAATTGAAAAGGAATATAGATTATCAAAAGTGGCAAAGGTCTCTGCTTTTATGTATGGTCAAGATGATATTCGTATAACATATGCAGATGCATTAGGTAAGCATTCAAAAGTTGAGGACGAAAGTTTTTCAATCCTTGTTGCAAATCCACCATATAGCGTTAAAGGATTTTTGCAAACTTTATCAGAGGAAGAACGTAAAAAATTTACTTTATTAAGTACAGTAGATTTTAAAAGTTTAATTAGTAATAATAGCATTGAAACATTTTTTATTGAGAGAGCGAAACAGCTATTAAAGCCTGAAGGTGTTGCTGCCATTATTTTACCTGCATCAATATTAACAAATGATAGTAACATTTATGTAAAAACAAGGGAAATTATTTTAAATTATTTTGATGTAATTTCAATTGTTGAATTTGGTTCTCAAACATTTGGAAAAACTGGAACAAACACAGTGACTCTTTTTTTAAGAAGAAAAATTAATAATCCATCACCTACTGATCATTGGAAGTACCGGGTGGAGAGTTGGTTTAGTAATAATGAAACTGAAAAAAATTATGAAGATATATATAAAATTAGTCAATATTGCAGTCATATTGGGATTGATGAAAACGAATATAAATCTTTATTAATAGGTAAGCCAACTTTAGCTTTGTTAAATACTGAAATTTTTATTGAATATAAGAAGGCATTTGACAATCAGAGTGAAATTAAAAACCTTTTAAAACAACGAACTTTCAAGTCAAAAAAAGTTTACGAACAAGAAACGGAATTAAATAAGAGATTTAATGCTTATTTACACAATATAGAAAAGGATAAGCTTTACTTTTATGTTATTGGGTCTGAAAATAAGCAAAAAGTGCTAGTCGTAAAGTATGGTACTAGCACAAAGGAGCAACAAGAATTCTTAGGCTATAAATGGAGTAATGCTAAAGGTAACGAAGGAATCAAGTATATCAATCAAAATTTTGATTCTTCTGACATTGATGATGATGAAGCAAAAGAAATGATTGAAAAACTCTATGGATTACAAAGTGTTAATACACTCCTTTACAATTCAAATGAGACAAATGATTTTAATAAAATAAACAAATACATACTCGAGAATTTTAATTCAAATGAATTAGAAATTTCTGAAAAATTAACATCACATCTCTCTTATTACAATTTAGTAGATATGCTTGACTTTAATCGTAAAGATTTTAATAAACAAATTAATTTAGCAGCAAATAAAAAAACGGTACTTAACACTCGTTGGGAAATTAAAAGTTTAGGAGAAGTTGCTCATGTAAAAATTGGTGGAACTCCCGCTCGCGGAATTTCCAATTATTTTAAAGGGAATAATTTATGGGTATCTATTTCAGAAATGAAAGGACAAATTATTACAGATACAAAAGAAAAGTTATCACAAGAAGGAATTGAAAATTCAAATGTTAAATTAATTCCTAAAGGAACTACTCTCTTAAGTTTTAAATTGAGTATTGGTAAAACAGCATTAGCTGGAGTAGATTTATATACTAATGAAGCAATTGCAGGTTTGATTCCTATTGATGAAGATGTAGTAACAAATGAATATTTATTTCATTTGTTTTCGGCAAAGATAATTGATTTAGAAAATTCAGGTCTTAAAGCATTTGGTAAAAGTTTAAACAGTGCTTTTTTAAGAGAAGATGTTAAAATTCCAATTCCCAAAAAGGAAATACAAATTAAGTTAGTAGATGATTGCAATATGATTGATCAAGATGTAGAAAGAACAACAAGAGAAATTGAAAAAGCACATATATCAATAGATAATGAAATTAATAAAATATTCAACGCAAAGCATGAACAGGAAAAAATTTCAAATATTGCTATTTTCAATCCATCGAAAACAGAAATAAAACATATTGATGACGAAACAAATGTTTCTTTTGTCGAAATGGCATCAGTAAGTGAAAAAGGTTTTATAGCTAACAAGGTTGATAAAAAAATGAAAGTTTTAAGAAAAGGAAGCTATACCTATTTTAGAGAAAATGATATAATTATTGCAAAGATTACACCATGTATGGAAAATGGTAAATGTGCGTTAGCAAAAGATTTAACGAATGGAATTGGAATGGGAAGCTCAGAATTTCACGTAATTAGAACAGAAGAAAAAGTAGATCCTAACTTTTTATTTGCAATGCTAAATCGTGAATCAGTTCGTAAAGAAGCCGAAAAAAATATGACTGGATCAAGTGGTCATAGAAGAGTGCCATCTTCTTATTATGAAAATATAAGAATACCTCTTCCACCATTGAAGGAGCAAATTAGAATTGTAAAGAAAATAAATGAGTTTGAAAAGATTATTGATGAAAAAAAATTAATAATTGAAAAATCATCTGATTTAAAAAAAATAATTATAAATAAATATTTATAGTACGATTTTAAATTTTATCATGATAAAAAAAAATACTCAATTGTTAAAGAGTTTTATTAAAAACTTAAAGAAAATCTGACCTCACATTTTTTTTATTATAAACTCTAATTGATAAACTCTTCTAACTTTGAAAAATATTAGTTTACAGAACAGAAGAGGGAAATTATAAATTTAATATGACTTTAGAAACGAAAGAAACAGGGAGCAATTTCATCATATTAAAGATTTGCTTTTTGGGCTTAACATTGAAGTTTCTGAACTGCAAGAATTATCTTTTGGAAAACAGAATTACAGCTAACTGAAATTGACAAAGAAAAATAAAAGAAGAACTTGCTGACATAGCAATTTTTCTAATTTACATTAGCAAACATTATGACATCGATTTACTTGAGTCAATATCAAAAAAATTGACAAAATGGTATAAAATATCCTATTTAAAAAAGTAAAAACTCCAATAAGAAATACAATGAATTGTGGAAATTTTGAGAGTTTAAAAATCAAATAATTTATAGCCTCATTAAATTCGAGATCACGCTCTTAATCTTAGATAAATTTTCTACAATAATAATACGAATTTAAATAAATGCCATTTTCTATAAAAAACTTATATGTTAATTTGAAAATTAGTTACATAAATAATTGATTCAAAATTTAAAAAATGTACCAAAATCCAAATATATTTAGCTTTGCTAATAAAGAATTGTCACAAGATGCTGTAATTACCTGGTTGTTAAATTGGTCGGACTTAAAGTATAAAATGGCAAATGAATTAATGCATCAATTAGGTCTGTCTTTTTTGCAATCGCTTCTTTTTAAACAAAATATTATCCTTACTGAAATAGAAAATTTAGTTGTCAAACGACAGTTTCATAAAATTGATGTGTTCGTAAGTTTTCAAATGGAAGGTAAATTATATGGAATTATTATTGAAGATAAAGTGCATGCAGGAGTTCATAATAAGCAATTAGCGAATTACAAAAATAAGATACTTGATTTAAAACTGTGCGATATTCTGGTACCAATATATTTCAAAACAGGTTATCAAGTCAATTTTTCAATAGTAATAGAAAATCAATATCATCATTATTCAATAAAAGACTTTTTATCAGTTTTAAATCCAGTTATAGTAACTCAAATCAATAATGATATACTAACACAATATCATAGTTATTTATTAGAAAAAGAACAACATTTTGATGAAGCTCACCTTTCAGCTGAAAATTATACAATGTTACCACTGAAAGAATGGAATTGGTGGACTTGCGCAAAATTCTTCCATACTTATAAAAAACATTTTGATGCAGGATGGGGAACAGTGCCTAATAATAGAGGACCATTGCTTGCTTTCTGGTTCGGTGGAGAAAAATTTACATTAACAAAAGCGAATAATGAAACAATTAATTTGACACTGTATATGGACATAATATTCAGGGACAAAAGAGTTGAAGTTGCTTACAGATTAAGTTTAGAAGGTAATACACAGACAACGCCCGAAGTCCGAAATCAGGTGTACAATGCTTTTTGTCCTTATTTAAAGTATAAAAATGTAGAATGCAAAAGACCGAGTTTTACAAAAGCCAAAGAAACATTAAAATTAGCTCAAATTACTAATCTAGATTACAATATTCAATATCAGGATTTTGTAAAAAAATTAGAAGAATATCAAAAGATCATAAAACGATTTGCAGCAAATTTTAATCAAGAACTAAGTCCAACTCTCCCAGCTAGTGACTCGCTCGTGAATACTGTTGTGTCTCGTCCTGAAAAAAGTTTACATATTTAGATTTAATGCTAAAATAGATTTACATTTTAAATTTAGTCCTAAAATAGGTTTACAATAATAGGATTTTTTACATAATAATTTTTCCATAGTTTTTCTGTTTTTTTTAAAATAGGTATTTATCAAGCAGAACTTTCAATAAACTCTATCAACTTTATTCTTTATTATTTTTTAAAAAGGTTAAAAACAGGTATTTATACTGGAATCTTTTATCTATCAAAAGAATTAATTTGCTAACCAAAAGATGCTGTTACGGAAATACGTAAAATATAGCAAATGTAGTTTTGTATATTTGGAATTAAATCTTGATTAATCCACAACGCTTTTTAAGAGAGATGAGCTCAATCATTTTATAATAGCAATAGAATATTTACCTATAATTTTAACGAAGAGCAACAAAATAAAGATAAATGAAAACAGGAAAATCAACAATAAAAAACAATTTTTGACGGGATTCAAATTATAGAAAAGCAGGAAAAATTACTGGAGATTTGCTACAAATATGAACATAAAAACAAATAAAAATATGGCCTACGTAATGTATGGAGACGAATACGATCCAGGATTTAGATATGAAGGATTAGCACGATATGCATTTAATTGCAATTCATATGGTGGTCCAAATAATATTGCTCACCAATCGGTTTATAATTCGTTATTCATTCCTGAAACAAATAAAGAGGGTAAACTTGTTCTTGTACAAATTATAGACGCTGTAATAGAAAAGACGGAAGAGAAACAAAAAATTGAGGAATTAATTGAAATAAAAAAGTCTATAACTGAAGGGATGGTTCAAAGAACGGCTATTGATTTAATAGATTATATTATTAAAATAATACAAGAATAATTATGAAGGTCGAAATTTGCACAGTGGATATTAGTAAACATGGGTTAGATGATCAATATACATTTTATGATGATGAATCAGTTATTCACATTTATGACCGGAATAATTATAGACTTGATATTAAAGAAGAGATAACTATTGAAGATATTTCTGATATAAGAAAAGAAAGAATTCTAGAAGCGTGTAAACCGGAATATCTGCTACAGATTAAAGCATTATTTGATAAAAGTAAATAAATCAAAAGGTAAAGTTTGATTGCCTACTATCTTTAAAATACAGAATGATGAGAAATTCAGATAATAATTACAATACAAACTTGGCATCTGAATATTTTGTTATGAGCTTGATGTGCCGTGCTGGAAAAGAAGCATATTTATCTTTAGGAAATAAAAAAGGAGTTGATGTTATAGTAAAGACTTCAAAAGGATCAATGTGTATTGTTGAAGTAAAAGGTGTTAATAAAAGAAATGATTGGCTAATTAATAATTTAGGTAAATTTGAAGTTGCGCCAAATCTTATTTATGCTTTAGTTTGCTATCATGGAAAAATTGAAGATTTGACGTTAACACCTGATTTTTGGATTATTCCTTCTTTGAAATTGGCAGAAGTAAGTGAACATAAAATTTCTAAAAATGAAAAGACTGTTTACGTTTCAAATAAGTATATAAGAGATAATTATGATGAGTATAAGAATTCGCTAAAACATCTTGAAAATTATCTCAGTTCTTTCTAAGTAATTATTACTAATAGTATGGATAATATCAAACAATCTAAGCATTTATAAAAGATGGTAATCCTAATTATTTTAAAATAAACTTATTTTTAAGTTATGATAAAAAAAACAATTGAAGATAATGAAAGTCTTTTTCTAAGTTATGACGCATTTTTAAGATCATTTAAGCGAAATATTGATACACCTCATTCATTTTTGTTAGGTGCAGGAGCGTCAATTACATCAGGTATTCAGTCTGCATATGATTGTATTTGGGAATGGAAAAAAGATATATATTTATCAAAACATTTAAATGCTTCAGAATTTTATAAGAGTCATAAGAATGAATCTGTGCGAAGTAGTATTCAAAAATGGTTAGATAACGAAGGTGTCTATCCAGCTTTGGATTCTTCTGAAGAATATAGTTTTTATGCGCAAATGGCTTATCCGATAGCTGATGATCGAAGAAAATATTTTCACAGTCTATTTGAGAATAAGGAACCTTATATAGGTTATAAGGCATTATGTTTACTTGCTAAGAATGACATAATTAAATCAGTTTGGACAACAAATTTTGATGGACTTACAGTTAGAACAGCTTTCCAAAGTAATTTAACTCCAATTGAGATTACTTTAGATAATGCTGATAGACTGTTTCGCAATCAAAGTAAAAGGGAGCTTCTTTCAATCTCTCTCCATGGTGATTATAAATACAGCACACTTAAAAATACAGAGAAAGAATTGGATTCTCAAGATGGTACTTTTTCTGAGCACCTCGGAAATTATCATGTTGATAAAAATTTAATTGTAATTGGATATAGTGGTAGGGATAAATCTTTAATGAAATCTTTAAATGATGCATTTACTAAACGAGGAACGGGAAGGCTTTACTGGTGTGGTTATGGCGATAAGATTAATACAGAGGTTGAGGAACTGATAAGGAATGTAAGAACCGCCGGACGAGAGGCATTTTATATATCAACTGATGGATTTGATAAAACTCTCATAGATTTATCAAAGTCTGCATTAGAAGATAATTCAATGTCATTAGAATCACTTAATTCTATTTTAAAATTGGCTAATAATGAGGAATTATCTAAAATTGAATTTAGCCAATCTATAACCAGAACCGATAAATATCTAAAAAGTAATTTACATGCTATTGTGTTTCCAAAAGAAATATTTCAATTTGAAGTGGAATTCGGAGATAATAAACCTTGGTCATTTTTAAAGGATAAAACTAATAATACTGACATTTGTGCAATACCTTTTAAAAGAAAAGTTTATGCGCTAGGTACATTATCGGGTATATCAAGTGTTTTTAAAAATGTTTTAAAAAGTGAAATTAGAAGAGTCCCTATTTCAAAGTTCGATATAGATAATGTTAGTTCATTTAGGTCTTTAATGATTCAAACTGTAATTAAACATTTTTTAAGTTATGGAATATTTGATTCAAATTTAAAAGATAAGCTTTGGCTTAGAAATAGTGATAATTCATTTGGGGATAAAAAAATACATAAGGCAATTTACTTGTCGTTTTATTTTGATAAAAGTTCTAAATTTGGTTACATATCTTTTAGCCCTTCAATACATATAACAAGTGACAATGAAATTTCAAAGGAGGTAAAACAACGAATAAGTAAAGAAATTTTAGAGAAATTACGTAACGATAAATTTGATGAAATTTTAGAATATTGGAATACAATTTTGTTTAATTATAAAAACCTAAAATTCGAATATCCATTAAACTCAGGAACTGGTTTTGAATTTCAAATTTCTAGAAATACTGCTTTTGCTGAAATAATGGTTTTAGACCCTAATTATAGAGTTTATAAACCTTCTGATTATAATAATAAATTAACTCAATTTAGAGGTGTTCAGTATTTGGAGCCTCAATTAATATTTCAAAACAGTTTGTCAAATTCTCATACGAAAGATTATCATCCTATGCGTGCTTTGACAAATAATAGACCGTATGATAATAACTTGAATGGAATTATTTATTCTAATGAGGTTAATCTGGCTGTCATTTGTGGTGAAAATTATTCAAAGAATTTGTACGATTTTTTAAATCAACTAAATCTAAAACATCCTACGGATAATATAAATCCAGATTTTTTGATTGAATATCCTGGTTTTGCTTCGGCATATAATCTCCCAATAAATATTCCCTATTATGAAGATGCCGATAAATGGATAAATATTGATTTAGAGAAATCTAATAAGAGTGATAGTGAAAATGCAATCATTGTGGCGAGACTAATAACCTCAAAAATTGAACAAATTATTAATATTCAGAGTCAACATACAATTGTAATTTTCATACCAAAGGAATGGCAGGCATTTGAAAGTTTTCAAGAAAACGGAGAGGATTTTGATTTGCATGATTATATAAAAGCTTTTTCAGCTTCTAAAGGTGTTTCTACCCAGTTAATTAGAGAAGAAACTTTAAGTGATAGATTAAAGTGTCAAGTATATTGGTGGTTATCATTATCTTTTTATGTAAAGTCATTAAGAACACCTTGGGTTTTAAATAATCAAGAAAAGAATACGGCATATGCAGGAATCGGTTATAGTATTAAAAAGAATTCAAATGATACTGAAGTTGTAATCGGTTGTAGTCATATTTACGACTCCAATGGTCAAGGATTAAAATACAAATTATCAAAAGTTGATAATTATATTTTAGATAAACAGTCAAATCCGTTTATGTCTTATAATGATGCATTTCAATTTGGAGTTTCAATTAGAGAACTTTTCTATAATTCATTAGATCGATTGCCTGAAAGAGTTGTAATACATAAAAGGACAAAATTCACAAATGATGAGATTAAGGGGATTACTGCTAGTCTAAATATGGCAGGTATAACAAAAATTGATTTAATAGAAATTAACTACGAAACTGAGGCTCGTTTTTTATCAATGAATGTGTTTAATGGTTTACTAGGTATAGATAAATTTCCAATATCGCGAGGAACGTGTATAATTACAAATAAATATGAAGCCCTATTATGGACTCATGGAATTGTACCTTCTGTCAAAAATCCAATTCATAAGTATTACTTAGGAGGAAGGAGTATTCCGGCACCTATCAAAATTACAAGACATTACGGAGAATCAGATTTGAACACGATTGCAATTGAGATTTTAGGACTAACAAAAATGAATTGGAATTCGTTTGATTTATATTCCAAATTGCCAGCGACTATTAATTCGTCGAATCAGATTGCTCGTATTGGAAAATTACTTGCAAGATTTGAAGGTAAAACATATGATTATAGGCTATTTATTTAGAATCTTAGAATATTTGCTATAGATCAAATTAGCAAAGAATGTTGTCGCTTACTCATCACAATTTCGCCTTACAATATTTTTGGCAATGACCTTAATTTTTTATTTTGTCACTTGGTAAACTATCTCTTAATAACTTCAAAACAAAGTACTTTGTCGTAGTTATATCGACCTAAATTTGGTTATTATTTTTTCGATATCTTTCCTAGCATTGATCAAAGATTCGCGGAAATAGACTTCCTTACAAAGACAAGTACTGCTGATACTTATATTTGAAGCATTTCTGCATTTAAATTACATTTTTATCAATTTTAAAAAGTGTGATTATGGAGAAAGATATTGACTACAGTAATTCAAAGTTGACCCCAGATAAAGCTTTGCAAATGCTTCGATCTGAGGGATTAGATTTAACTATTGAACAAGCAGAGGAAATCTTGTATTTCTTAAGAATAATTGCTAATATCGTTGTGTTGAAACATTTAAATGAAACAAAATGAGCAAGATAGCCGATTTATATATTCGTGTGAGTACCGACGAGCAAGCTGAAAAGGGCTTCTCCCAACGTAATCAGGAGGAAATGCTGAGAAAATATTGCAGTATAAACCAAATACAGATACGTAATGTAATTTATGAAGATCATTCAGCAAAGACTTTTAACAGGCCGCAATGGAAAAAATTTCTAACTGAAGTAAAAAAAAATAAAAATAAAATTAGTTTGGTTCTTTTTATGAAGTGGGACAGGTTCAGCCGTAATGCAGGTGATGCTTACCAAATGATTAATCTGTTAAGGAAACTGGGGGTGGAGCCGCAGGCTATAGAGCAGCCACTTGACCTTAGCGTTCCGGAAAACAAGATGATGCTTGCATTTTATCTGGCGGCACCTGAAGTTGAGAACGACCGGAGGGCACTAAATACATTCCAAGGTCTTAGACGTGGTAAGAAAGAAGGCAGGCATATGGGCATGGCTCCCTATGGATACGCAAATAAAATAACGGAAGATGGGAAAAAATATATTGCCATTGTACCGGATAAAGCTGTAAAAGTTATTTGGATCTTTGAACAGATTGCTAAAAATATTTTTAGTACTGAATCTATTTATCAAATGGCTAAAGAAAAAGGCTTTGCTATCTCTAAGAATAACTTATGGCTTATCATAAGAAATCCACTTTATTGTGGAAAGATTGTTGTTCCTAAGTACAGAGATGAAGAGGAGAAATGGGTCAATGGACAGCATGAGCCAATTATCAGTGAGGGATTGTTTTATCGTGTACAGGATGTTCTTGACAGTAAAGCACGGACATATAGGCCGAAAATTAAGACTATTGAGAATTTTCCTTTGAGAGGTTTTTTTCTTTGTCCAAAGTGCGGTCAGAAGTTAACAGGAAGTAAATGTAAAGGAAGAAATAAATATTACTATTATTATCACTGTGATAAAGTTTGTAAATGGAGAGTGAATTCCGAAATAGCTAACAAGATTTTTAAAGACCATTTAAATAAATTTAAACCTTTAGAAGAAGTTAAGAAATTATATACTGCAGTTTTGCTTGAAGGTTACAGAGAACATACTGGAGTAATAGCTGGCGAAAAAAAGAAGTCCCTTGAGCAGATTGCAGTTTATGAAAAGAAATTATCAGTAGCCAGAAATTTATTAGTTACCGAGAAAATCGATGCTGAAGATTACAATCTTATGAAAATCGAGTACAATGCAATTATTAGTAAATTGGAAAAAGACATTGGAAATGTGGAAGACGATAGAGCCAGTATAGAGCACTTAACGGCGACTGGATTGGAAAATCTTTTAAAGCTAGGTGAAGCCTTTGATGGTGGGACTTTAGCTGATTCTAGAGAAGTAATTGGTTTAATTTTTCCCGAAAATTTCACATTTCAAGAAAATAAAATCCGCACCACCCGAATCAATGAAATGGTCAACTGTATCTATTTGGTAAACAATAGATTACGGGCAAAAAAAAACGGGACAAAAGATGATTTTTTTCTTTTGTCCCGAGTAGTGACCTCGACTGGATTCAAACCAGTAACCTTCTGAGCCGTAATCAGATGCGCTATTCAGTTGCGCCACGAGGCCTTTTTGTTTCATTGAGCTAATTTTTGTAGCTTTGTTGAACGCTGTTTGCGGGTGCAAATATAGAGATAAATGTGAGATAAACAAGCAAAAAAATACAGAAAAATAAAAAAAAATGAAGATTGAAAATTATATACGTGATATTCAGGACTTTCCTAAAGAAGGAATTTTATTTAAAGATATCACTCCGCTGTTAAATGACGTTGAAGCAAGGCAGGAATGCTTATCTCTTTTGGTAAATTCTCTTAACGGACAGAAAATTGATAAGGTAGTAGGTGCAGAAAGTCGTGGTTTTTTCTTCGGAATGTTATTGGCACAAGAACTAAACGCAGGATTTATTCCGGTAAGGAAACCTAAAAAACTGCCTTATGAAACTATTTCAGCTTCATATGAATTAGAATATGGTACAGACAGTCTTGAAATGCATACTGACGCAATTCAAAAAGGAGACCGAATATTAATTCACGACGATGTTCTGGCAACTGGCGGAACTGCAAAAGCGGTTTGCGAATTGGTACAAAAATTAGGCGGCGAAATCGTTCAATGCAATTTTTTAATGGAACTGACTTTCCTTAACGGAAGGGAAAAAATAAAAGAGTTTCCAATTTTTGCAGCGCTGTCTTACTAAACAAACACAATTTTATGTTTAACAGCGTACAAAACTAAACCTATTCTCGTTTTTATCTCTAATTTATCAAACAAACATTCCCTGTAGCCGTCAATAGTTTTGGGACTTAAACACATTTCTGAGGCAATTTCTTTATATGTCATTTCAGTACAGGCATGTTTTATAAATACCAGTTCTTTTTCTTTTAAACTGATTTTTTTATTGTCGCTGTTGACTTTATTGACTAGCATTCCCGAAACCAATTCGGTAAAATAAAAGCCTTTTTCAATAACACATTCAATAGCTTCCTTAAAAATTTCGGGTGATGTATCTTTCAATAAATAACCTTTTGCACCGTTTGTAATCATTTTTATAATGATTTCCTCATCGTCGTTTACAGAAAGTGCAATTACTTTTAAATTAGGTCTGTTTTCCTTAATCCATTTCATGGTGCTTAGACCATCTAAAACGGGCATATTAACATCTAATAATACCAGATCGATATTAGTATCCGGATTTTCCTGTAGGTAAGAAATAAACACCTTTCCGTTTTCAAATCGTTCAATAACATCGTAGTCTCCAAAACTTTTTATCAAAAGTTCTAATGACTGGGAAAAAAGCTGATGATCGTCGACAATAATAATTTTACTTTTAGTATTCGGTTTCATTGGTTGTGGTTAAAGGGTATTCTAAAGTTACGGTTGTTCCTGATGAATCTGATTCCATGATCAATTGAGCTCCAATAAGTTTAGCCCGCAGTTTCATGTTAGTTAATCCTTGTCCGGAATTTGCTTTAAGAGGATCATAGCCAATTCCGAAATCCTTTAATTTTAATTGGAAAAGGTTTTCAGTTGTTACAATATTTACTTCGTATAAATCGCTGTGAGAATGTTTTAAACTATTGTGTAAAGCTTCCTGAAAGATTCGGTAAATGAACAAATCATGTTCTTCGCTTATCTTCGGAATTTCTCCAACTAAATTATAACGGTACTGAATTTTTCTAAGTTTTTTTATACGTATTAAATCCTGTTTTATAGCTTCAATAAAATTGCTTTGCAGTAAATTATCTTTGCTGATAATACGGGATAAAATTCTGAGTTCGTCTAATGCTTTTGCTAAAACATTTTTAAGATCTTTTAATTCTTCAACCTGAATACTTTTACTGCTTATTGACATATTGAGCTGCATAATTCCAACCGATATAATCTGGCCAATATTATCATGAAGTTCTTTACTGATTTCAGAGAGCGTCTGATCTTTAATTTCGATGCGGGTTTTTACCAATTCAGATTGAAAATACATCTCAGATTCCATTTTTTCGACGAGATAGCTGTTCTTTTTCTTTAAAAAATAAAAGAAAAGTACAAGTACAACGGCCAGTAAAGTAAAAAAAACAATACCTAATGAAATTACTAATAATTGTATTTCTTTTCGCTCCATAAAAATCCTATAATGTAGCAGCTATGTGCTAAAAAATTCAAGATAAACAATACGAGACTAAATACTGATTCATCTTGTTTGATAAGAAACCAATTAATAGCCAGCATAAAAGGCGTAAAAGGAACATGAAAAACCAGTATTCCTAAAATGTACCAGAAAAAAACAGATCGTTTGAAATTTAAAATTTTGTCTGAATTAAAAATCTCCACCAAATATAAGCAGGATAATATTAATACTAACATTACACCTATAGCAAAACTGTATGTAAAGGAACGATTTGTATCCTCTTTAAAATAAATAATGTTTAAAAAAAATGAAACAATAAACAGAATTAAAAAGTAAACTGCCGTCATCCTGTAATTTATCTTCGACAAAAGACTGCGCAGCAGTAGTATATAGGCAGAAAAGCTGACAAACATATAGAAATTATAGACATAATAATTTAATAAGCCTGTCAAATAGGTAAAATAATATCCCACTAATTCTATTAGTGCAGAAAAAAAGATTAAAATTACTAAAAATTTAGCTTTATTACCAGGTAATTTATGCATTGAAATTAATCCGATGCCTCCTGATAATAAAGCTAAATAAATGATATACGATCTTAAAAATTCAAACATAGTTTTATTAATAGATTAAGCTTGGCGGTCTTCCGATATTACCGTAATTCATAGGTTCAAGACTTTGAATATCAGCTGGAGCTGATTCTTGCACCATTGCAAAACTTTGAATCTTTGCGGTATTATCTTCAACTTTTTTTCCTGTCGGAACCAAGAATAGGGTTGTTAATCCGGCTTTTTCACCGTGTTGTTCATCATCTGGATATACACCAAAATAAAAACGTATTCCATCTACGTTATATCCGTCTTTTGCGCCATTGGTTTTAATATAGTGAATATAACTTTCTAAAGCTTCTAATGAATACCAAACAGCATTTGCATCTTCTTTTTTAGCACGTTTACCGGTTAAGGATGCCGCTTTTTTAGTGTTGTAGTTAACATTTAATTGCTTTGCAAATTCTTTAGTTATTAACTGATTTGGTTTTGCGGGTGGATTTTTCATTGTTATTTTTAATTTAATTGGTTAATGGTTTAGTTTACAGTTTTTTTAATTGTAGACGACAAAATTATTTGATGCCTAAAAACAATACAAGGGGAAAAATACCCTTTTTTCTTCAGGTAAAATTATCTAAAAAAACGGGTTAAAATACTGCACAATACTATTTTGTAATTAAATAATTTTACGATGTCAATTTTTTAGAGCGAAAAGGGATGCCAAAAGCACGTAAACAGCAGTAAAGAAAATTCTTTCAGCAGAAGAAGTCAGAGTGAAAATTTATAACTAACAATCAATAATTAACAATTTAGATTATGAGTTATTTAGTCAATCAAATGGTAAACACTTTATCTAATAAAGTGCTCCGTCTGGAAAGAGCAAACAGCGACAGAGATTATTCTGGCGGAGGCTGGTATGAAGAAATAAAGTACGCTATTTATTTGTATTCAGATTTTAGTGCAGTTTATTTAAAAGAATCTTTTAGAAGTGTTTCTGGCGGAGGTTTGTATGCACCAAGTGAATCTTCTCAAAAAGAGACCGGGAGATGGAATGTAAGTGAAGAATACGGAAGAATTTATCTTGAAATTATTTTTGATGATAATTCACGTCAAAAATTAGAAACTGAAAATCTGGGAACAGGAATTCAGAAACTTGGAGACCAAATTTGGAATAGATATTTAATTAGTTAGTAAGTTTTTTTTATTTTTTGGTGTTTAAGGTTTCAGGCTTGGCAGCTTGTTAATTAACCTCAAAGTCCGCAAAGGATTACGTAAAGAAAGAAATTTTTTGAAGATGTGGGTCACAAAAACTTTCAAAAGCTTTGTGAAATTCTTTGCGAATTTTATGGTAAAATGATACTCAGGCAGCCACCTGAAACCTGAAACTTGAAACAAAATAAAAAACCCGACAGGTTTATACTTGTCGGGTTTTGTTGTTTAATAACTTTAAGATTTATCTTAAGCTTGCACCAAGTTCAGTTTCAAAAGTCTGTTGTAGTTTAGACATGATTTTATCAATCTGAGCATCAGTAAGCGTTTTTGTATTATCCTGAATTGTAAAGCTCAATGCATACGATTTTTTACCTGCCGGAAGTTTGTCTCCCTGATACACATCAAATAGATTAATGTCTTTTAAAAGTGCTTTTTCCGTTTGTCTTGCCAAATTAAAAACACTTTCGTAAGTAGTTTTTTCATCGATTAACAAAGCTAAATCTCTGCGAACTTCCGGGTATTTAGGAATTTCGGTATATTTAATTTTTCCTGTAATGATTTTTAAAATCAAATCCCAGTTGAAATCTGCATAATAAACATCTTGCTTAATTCCGAAATGTTTTAAAATCGATTTTTTAACCACTCCCATTTCAACTAATGTATCGTTGTTGTAGCAAATAGATGTTCCTTCTGAGAAAACATCAGACTGTACCGGAGCATTCGAAATTTTTTCAATTCCCAAACGAGCAAGAATAGCTTTTACATACCCTTTCAACAAGAAGAAATCAGTTCCTTTTTGCGGCGCTGTCCAGCTTTCTTTATTTCTGTTTCCTGAAATAGACAAAGTTAAATGTTTGTGCTCTTCGTAACCGTTTAAGTATTTGTGATAGGATTTTCCGAATTCAAATAATTTTAGATCAGAATTTCTTCGGTTAATATTATAGGAAATCGCTTCAAGAGCAGAAAACAACAACGATTGACGCATTGTTGCTAAATCACTGCTTAAGGGATTCAGCATTGTTACATTATGCTCTTCTTTTAAAACAGTCGATAATTTTGCATATGCAGCTGTTGTTAAAGAGTTTGCCATCATTTCATGAAAACCTTGTGAGTTCAATTGAGAAGCGATAACATTTTGTACTTTATAATCTTCTGTTCTTGGAGAATTAGCTACCGTTGCGTTGAATTTTTTAGAAAACTCAATATTATTGTAACCATAAACTCTTAGAATTTCTTCGATAACATCAATTTCTCTTTGTACGTCTACACGATATGCCGGAATAGTTAAACCTAAACCGGTATCAGAAACGCTGTTTACTTTAATATCTAAAGAAACCAGGATTTTTTTGATGGTATCTTTTGGAATTTCCTGTCCGATGATTTTAGAAACGTGGCTGAAATTCAATAAAACCGAAAAATCTTCTACTTTTTTAGGATAAACTTCAACAACATCTGATGTGATTTTTCCACCTGCAACTTCCTGAATTAAGATAGCAGCACGTTTTAAAGCATATTCTGTAATAGTTGGGTCAATTCCTCTTTCAAATCTAAAAGAAGCATCGGTATTCAATTGATGTCTTTTGGCAGTCTTACGAACGCTTACAGCATCAAAATAAGCACTTTCTAAGAAAATAGAAGTTGTTCCGTCTGTAACGCCGGATTTTTTTCCTCCAAAAACACCTGCGATGCAAAGCGGGCCTTTTTCGTCACAAATCATTAAATCCTCAGCATGTAATGTTCTTTCAACATCATCAAGAGTCGTAAATTTTGTTCCTTCAGGCAATGTTTTTACAATTACTTTTCCGGTAATTTTTGCAGCATCAAAAGCGTGAAGCGGCTGTCCTAATTCATGTAAAACATAATTAGTAACATCGACAATATTATTTTTTGGAGTTAAACCAATTGCTTTTAAACGATCCTGAAGCCATTTTGGTGATTCATGAACCGTAATTCCAGAAATAGTTACACCGCAATATCTTGGTGCTAAAGCTGGTTCTTCAACATTAACATCAATTTTAAGTGTACGCATATCAACTCTAAAATTGCTTACAGAAGGTGTAATCAGTTCTACATTTACACCTCTTTGAAGCATTCCGGCTCTTAAATCGCGTGCAGTTCCATAGTGGCTCATCGCATCGGCACGATTTGGCGTTAAACCAATTTCGAAAACTTCATCATCTGCAATTTGAAAAACTTCAGAAGCTTTAGTTCCCGGAACCAGATTTTCATCCAAAACCATAATTCCGTCGTGACCAGTACCAAGACCTAATTCATCTTCGGCACAAATCATTCCGTGGCTTTCCTGTCCGCGAATTTTACCTTTTTTAATAGTAAATTCAACGCCTTCTTTATCATATAAAACAGTTCCAATTGTCGCAACAGGAACTTTTTGTCCGGCAGCAACATTCGCGGCACCGCATACAATTTGTACAGGAGCTTCTAAACCAATATTTACAGTTGTAACATTTAATCTGTCTGCATCAGGGTGTTTTTCGCAGGTAAGTACATGTCCTACAACAACGCCTTCTAATCCGCCTTTAATTGACTGGTATTTTTCAACAACTTCAACTTCAAGACCCAAATCTGTCAATAATTCAGATGTTTGCTCAGATGTCCAATCCGTTTTAATGAATTGTTTTAACCAGTTATAAGATATTTTCATGTTAGTTTTATTCTTTTATCAGGATACAAATATAAGGATTGAGAATTGTAGTAAGAAAGAATTTATTTGGTTTTTCTGCCTTAAAACGTTTAGTAAGCTCAAAATTATACGTTATTCTTTTGAGTTTTAGTTTGTTTAAATCAATTCTTCAATGTGTTTTTTGATGTTTTCGGAAATCTTTTTTGTTGGAAGATCATTTTCGTCGTCTCCAAACGGATCTTCAATTTCCTCTGCAATAAGTTCTAAACTCGCTAAAACATAAAATATAAAAACAACAACGGGTGCTACAAAATATCCCAAACTAATAGAATATCCAAACGGAAGCGTCATAGTATAGAAGAAGATAAATTTCTTGATAAAGGCACTGTAAGAGTAGGGAATAGGTGTGTTTTTTATGCGTTCACAGGCTCCACAGATATCTGTAAAAGATTGCAGTTCGTCATTTAAAATGATTAATTGATCACCAGTAATTTTTTTTGCATCATATAAATCATTGATTTTATGATACATGATTTTTTTCAGCTGATTTGGCTTGTGTTTATGGTGGTCTATTTCTAAATCAACATCTTCAAAAAGCTGTTTACTGGTGTCAGCATCTTTTAAATGTTTGTGAAGAATATCAGCATATAATGGGATGAATTTTCTAAAGAAACTCCTGTCGTTTTCGTCTTTTAAAATAGCCGAAAGTTTTATAGCAAGATTACGGCTGCTGTTTACAAGGCCTCCCCAAAGTTTACGTCCTTCCCACCAACGGTCATAAGCGGTGTTTGTTCTAAAAACCAGCAATAACGAAATTACAAAACCAAGCATTCCATGCATAATAGGAATGTTGTGTATGTAATCGTTTTTACCAACTTTAAAGTATTCAACTTCCAGATACCCAACGGTTGCGGAATAAACACCTATAGCAGCCATTATTGGTAATAGTTTTCTAACGGTATCTGATTTATGAAAATGGAATATAAATGTAAACCAGTCTTTGGTATTATAAGAGATCATCTAAGTTTGTTTTAAAACAAAATTAGTTTAAAAATTAATATTTCCTGCTAATTCTTTTAAGGCAATTTCAGATAATTTTGCTTCGTATTGTGCGTTGCTGTAGCGAACTTTTGCATTTACATAATTCAGCTGAGCGGTTCTAAAATCAATGGTTGTGATAGTTCCAATTCTGAATTTATCTAAAGTAATTTCTAAATTTTGTCTGGCAATCGCTTCGTTATTTTCTTCTAAATCAATCAATTCTAAATTGGTTAAATAGGTTTGAAAAGCAGTGCTTAATTGTGTATTCAAAATCATATTTTGCTGATCAATAGCGATTTGAGAATTTTCAATTTGAAGCTTGGCTACTTTTTCATTTCGATGCTGGTTAAATCCGTCAAAAATATTCATAGAAGCATTAAAACCATATGTAAAACCTCTTGAAGAGTTTTCGCTTGTAAATCCTAAACTTGACTGGCTTTCGGCAAAATTATAACCAGAAGTTAAATTTACAGTTGGGTATCGGCTTGCTTTTACTTGCTTCAGCTGTAATTCTGCAATACGTTTATTGATGATTTGTGATTCCAATGCCGGATTTTGTTTTTGTGCTAAATTCATTAAATCGGCTAAAACCAGTTTGTTATCAACAGTAACTAAATCAGTTACTTTGAAATTAATTTTAGGATCACGGGCTAAATATTGGTTCAATAATATTTTAGCATTGGCATACGATTCTTTTTGTCTCAATAAAGTAACCTGATCTGTATTTAAATCGACCTGTGCATTTAAAACTTCTAATTTTGAAGCTTTACCAATGGTGAAACGGTTTTGTGCCAGTTCTACTCTTTGTTTTGAAATTACGATTGTAGTATCTAAAGCGGCCAATTGATGCTGTTGCTGTACCAAATCATAATAAGCAGCATTTACCTGACCAATTTTTACGAGAATTGTTCTTTTTAATTCGGCGTCGCCTAGTTTTTGAAGTTCTTTTAACTGATCATACCTGGCAAACATTCTCATTCCGTCAAAAACTGTCCAGCCCAAACTTACACCGTACGTTAAATTGTTGTTTTTTGCATTGTTTAATGTAGTTGATGTTCCGTCCTGACGAACCTGAGTTGAGTTTGTAACACTGTTGTTGTCTACAATATTAGCTGTTGCTGTTGGCAGAATACCAGCATTTCCTACGGTAACATTTGTTTCGCTTATTGTCGAATTATTTTTGGCAATTTTAATTTCAAAATTATTCTCTAAAGCGATTCTCATTGCTTCTTCAATAGTCAAAACTTCCTGTGCATTTGTTTTAATAATGCAGAAGAACAGAACTATTAAAGTGCAGTATATATTTTTAATATTCATGTTATTTTTCTTTTGCCTCGAATTCACAAACTCTATTAATTAATTCGTGAATTCGTGGCCAATAAATATTTATTTACTTTCTTTTTCGTATTCGTCGATACGATCAAATTCAGGATAATGTTTTCTGGCTTTAGACCACATAAAATAGATTGCCGGAATAACAAAAAGAGTCAGCGCCAAAGAGAAAATTGTTCCTCCCACAATTACAACTCCCATACCAATTCTACTGGTAGAAGCGGCTCCAAGCGACATAGCAATTGGTAATGCTCCTAGTGCAATCGCTAAACTCGTCATTAAAATAGGACGTAAACGTGCTTCTGATGCTTCTAGAATGGCTTCCATTTTTGGTTTGCCCTGTTCTCGTAACTGATTGGCAAATTCGACAATCAAAATACCGTTTTTAGTAACCAGACCAATAAGCATTACGGTTCCAATCTGGCTGAAAATATTCCATGTCTGGTTGAATAACCAAAGCGAAAATAAAGCTCCGGCAACCGCCATTGGCACTGTTAATATGATAATAAACGGATCGATAAAACTCTCAAATTGCGCTGCAAGAATCAGGAAAATCAATAATAAAGCTAATCCAAATGCAAAAGATGTATTAGAACTACTCTCAACAAAATCTCGTGATTCTCCACTTAAATCTGTTGTAAAACTGTCGTTTAAAACTTTGGCTTTAATTCTGTCCATTTCCTGAATACCATCGCTGATACTTTTTCCCGGTGCTAAACCAGCAGCAACAGTTGCAGACATATAACGGTTGTTGTGGTACAATTGCGGCGGATTACTTTGCTCTGCAACATTTACAACGTTGTCCATTTGAATTAATTGTCCGTTTTTGTTTTTCACAAACATCGAAGTTAAATCCAGAGGTTTTGATCTGTCTTTTTGATCAAACTGACCAATAACCTGATATTGTTTTCCGTTTTTAATGAAATATCCAAAACGCTGTCCACTCAATGAAAGCTGTAAAGTTTGTGCAATATCAATAATCGAAATTCCTAAGCTCTCTGCTTTTGCACGGTCAATACTTACGTTAATCTCAGGTTTATTGAATTTCAAGTTAACATCGGTAGTAGAGAAAACATCGCTTTTACCAACTTCATCCATAAAAACAGGAATTTTTTCTTTTAATTTTTCAAAATTCGGGGCCTGAATAATATATTGAATTGGTAAACCGCCACGTCTGTTTACAGCAATTGTAGGCTGCTGTGTTACAGAAGTTTTAGCATTAGGATATTGTTTTGTCCACTTTGTTAATTCGTCTGCAATATCTTTTTGTGATTTTTTTCTTTCCTCGACATCTTTCAAGGTAAGTCTGACTAATCCGCTGTTAACCGAATTTGAGCTAAATCCGGGAGAAGTAATTACTAAACTCACTTTTTTCTCCGGAATTGAATCATCAATCAATTTTGAGATTTCCTGCATAAAACGGTCTGTATATTCGTATGAAGATCCTTCGGGAGTTGTCATACGCATGGTTACAGAACCACGGTCGTCATAAGGAGCTGTTTCTTTTGGAAGAATGGTAAAGAATAAATAAATCAATCCAAAACAAACAATTAAAATCGGGAAACTAATCCATTTTTTATCCATGAATTTGGTTAAAGCCTCAGCATAACCGCTATTCATTTTTTCAAAGAAAGGCTCCGTTTTTATATAGAATTTAGATTTTTTCTGTTCGCCGCCTTTCATTAAATAAGCATTCAGCATTGGTGTTAAAGTCAATGATACAAAGGCAGAAATTAAAACCGCTGCACCAATTACAACTCCAAATTCCCTAAAAAGCCGGCCTACGAAACCTTCTAAGAAAATTACAGGTAAAAATACCGCTGCAAGTGTTACCGAAATCGAAATTACGGCATAGAAAATTTCATTTGAACCTTTAATTGACGCTTCAATTGGCGACATTCCTTCTTCGACCTTTTTAAAGATATTTTCGGTAACTACAATTCCGTCATCCACAACTAAACCTGTAGCTAAAACGATCGCTAATAAAGTTAATACGTTGATTGAGAACCCAAAAAGCCACATAATAAAGAAAGTAGCAATTAACGAAACCGGAATATCAATTAAAGGTCTGAAGGCAATTGCCCAGTCTCTAAAGAAAAGATAAATAATAATGATTACCAGAATAATCGAAATTCCTAAAGTTTCAGCAACTTCAAGTACTGATTTCTTTACGAAAATAGTGTTGTCAAGCGCGATATTCAGTTTAATATCTTTTGGAAGATCCTTTTTTAAAGCATCATATTTTTTATAAAACTCTTTCGAAATGTCTAAATAGTTAGCTCCCGGCATTGGCACAATTGCCAAACCAATTAAAGGAAGTCCTGACTGGCTTAGTTTTGTTTCTAAATTTTCAGGTCCTAATTCTGCGCCGCCCACATCACTTAAACGAACAATTTTATCTCCGTCGGTACGGATAATAATATTGTTGAATTCTTCGGCTTTTGATAAGTTACCGATTGTTTTTACGGTTAATTCGGTATTATTTCCTGTCAGTTTTCCCGAAGGCAATTCGACATTTTGTGCATTTAAGGCATCACGAACTTCGGCAACCGTACAGCCGTAGGCCGTTAATTTTACAGGATCAATCCATAAACGCATTGCGTAACGTTTTTGTCCCCAAATCTGCACACTGCTCACACCCGGGATTGTCTCTAATCGCTGTGAAATAACATTTTCTGCATAATCACTTAATTCTAAAGAACTTCTGGTATCACTTTGAACGGTCATCGAAATAATCGCGTCACTATCAGCATCGGCTTTTGATACAACCGGCGCTGCATCAATATCTTGCGGTAAACTCCTAATGGCTTGCGATACTTTATCACGTACGTCATTTGCAGCTTCTTCTAAATCTTTGTCAAGATTAAACTCGATAGTAATATTACTGCTTCCCTGATTACTTGAAGAGGTTATATTTCGTATTCCGTCGATCGCATTTACAGCTTTTTCAAGCGGTTCTGTAATCTGCGATTCTATAATGTCGGCATTAGCACCTGTGTAACTTGTTCTGATAGAAACCTGTGCCGGGTCGATGGAAGGAAATTCTCGCACACCCAAAAATGTATAACCAATAAAACCGAATAATATGATTAATAAATTCAGTACAATGGTTAAAACAGGTCTTCTTATACTTGTAGTTGATAAACTCATTTGTGATTTTAGATTTTAGATTGTTGATTTTAGATTTCCGATTTATTGCTAAATCTTTCTGCCATCTTTAAATCTATATTCAAGTCTTATGACTTTGGACTTTATGACTATTTTACTATAACTTTAATTGGAGCTTCATTTTTTAAAGACATAACCCCGCTTGTTATTAAAGTATCTCCGGCTTTTAATCCTGATAAAATCAAAATAGAAGCATCAGTTCTTGTTGTTGCATCGACCATAACTTCTTTGGCTTTGCCCATATTTGCAATAAAAACTTTTTTACCGTCTTGTACAGGAACAATAGCCTGAGAAGGTACAACTATAGCATCTTTAATAATGTTTAATGGTAATTTTACATCAGCAAAAGTTCCGGGAAAAAGTTTTCCATCCGTATTATCTGCAATAGCACGAATTTGTAATGTACGCGTTGCAACTGCAATTTCAGGCTCGATTGCGTAAATTTTTGCTGAATAGGTCTGATCAGATCCGGAAACATTAAAATCGATTGATGAACCGGATTTTACCTGCGCCGCATATTTCTCCGGAATTGAGAATGTAATTTTTAATTTTCCTGTATTGACCAATTTTGCTACCAAAACTGTTGGTGTTATATAGGTTCCCGGCGAAATATAACGTAAACCTACTTTTCCTGAAAATGGTGCTTTTACAGAGGTTTTAGATATTTGTGCTCTAATTAACTGACTTTGTGCCTGTGCCGAAGCATAATCTGCTCTTGCTACATCTGCTTCTTCCTGGCTGATGGCTTCTTTTTGAAGTAAAAGTTTTGCTCTTCTTTCGTTTTCGGCAGCCAAGCCTTCTTTGGTTACAGCTTGTCTTAATTGGGCTTTTAATTCGATGTCGTTTACTTTAAAAAGCACCTGACCTTTATTTACATAAGTTCCTTCATTAAAATAAATACCTTCTACAATTCCCGAAACTTCACTATGAATCTCAATTTGTTCGTTTGCTTCGATTGAACCTGATAAAGATAAGTTGTTATCAAATGTAGAAGTTTTAACTACAAGTCCGGTTACAGTTGTCGGCTTATCTTTGTCGCCAAATTTTTTTGATTCGTCATTTTTGCTTTTATTGGATACTATTCGATAGGTAATAAATCCTCCTAAAACGATGATTATCAAGGCGTAGATTAGGTGTTTTAATTTCATAAAATTTAGGTGAATGTTTTTTTGTTGTATGTTTTTTTGCAACTAGCAAATTTAACTTTTTGTACTGAAACCAAAAGGCGTTAGCTTTTATTTAACACTTGGATTACAATAATTTCAAATCGTTTTCATGAGCTTTAATTGCAAAAGTTTGCTTTTAGATATCGTTTTTAAGAAAAGGTTTAACTGCAAATGCCGTTTTTTTTAATAATTCTTAACAATTAGCTTGGTTTTTACGCTATGTATCTTTTAATCAAACAGATGAAATTTTATTCTGTATAGTAACAAAATTTTATGTTTTTAATTTTTATCTTGTTTATCTCCAATGATTGCTAATACTTTGTAATTTTTTCACGTATTTGTCCGATTTTTTTTGCACTTTATCGAATTTATTTGTAACATTACTATCTTAAACAAAATGTGAATTTTACCAATAATACTTATAAAATTAAGTAGGATTATTAGCTAAAATAGTGAGTTAGGTGTGGTTTTTTAGGTTTTTTACAGAAATTATTTAATAATTATATTAACAAGTGTTTATATTTTTTATTCTTAATTACTAAAAAATAATATATGAAGAAAAAAATACTCTTAGCTTTATGGTTTACACTTTTACTATTTTCAATTGGCTATCTTTTTTGGCAGAATGAATTCAAATATAGCCTGCCAACGCCAATTCCGAAGAATTATCATGCTATAGCAATGGGCTCTAAAATTGATTTGTCGCAATGCTGTGCATTTGATAGCAAACCTGTTTTTTTTCACTTCTTTAATCCGGATTGTCCGTGCTCACGTTTTAATGTGCCGCATGTGAGTGATTTGATAAAGAAATATGGCGATAAAGTCAATTTTAAAATTGTTGTTCTAAACAAAAAGAAAACTTTTTCTATAGCAGAAATTCAGCAAAAATTTGGAGCAGAAATTCCCGTTTATTTTGATGAAGGTATAGCTCAAAAATGCGGTGTGATTTCGACCCCGCAGGCTGTTCTTTTAGATGCTGATCATAATTTATATTACCGTGGTAATTACAATAAAACAAGATACTGCACAGACGCAGAAAGTAATTACGCCCAAATGGCGATTGATTCGCTGTTAAAACAAAATATTTCGCCCTCATTTAATGCTTTAGCTCTCAGAGCTTACGGATGTTCATTACCAAATTGCACTAAATAAAATCTATCACTAACTAAAATTTTTAAACCTATGAAAACAAAAGCCAGTTTAAATGAGCAAGATTATCTGCACAGTTTTATGTCGACCATGACACAAAAATCAGATGTCATTATTAATTATGTTCTCGCCGTTTATTTTCTTCTCGGAATCGGATTATCTTTTAAGTATGATACATTCGAAATTGGAGTAGGAGTTGGAACGCTGAATCTTTTGGCGTACTATTCGGCCAAGTTTTTTCTAAAGAATTCCAAATTTTATCAATACGTTTTATCGGTTGTGCTGGCGGTATTTATGGCGCAGTATATTTACCAAATGCACGGTTTATTCGAAATGCATTTTACGGTTTTCATTGCCAGTACGATTTTAATTATTTATCAAAACTGGAAACTGCAGATTCCGTTAACGCTTCTGGTTGTGCTTCATCATGCTGGTTTGGCTTATTTGCAAAACTTTGTTTATAATGACGCAAACGGACTTCAGGTTTATTTTTCGCAGGTAAATTTTGATCTAGAAACGCTTATCATTCATACCGTTTTGGCTGCCGTTGTATTTTTTATGAATGGTTATTGGGCTTATTATTTTAAAGAACACAGCCACAATCATATTTCTAAAATTTCTGATGAATATGAATTAGAAAACATGAAACTGGCTTCTGCCAAATACAGTTCATTGTCGGCAACGAAAGAATATAATGATTTTATTCACAGAACAACTTTAGATTTGAAACTTCCGGTAAATTCTGTTTTAAAACTAATTGATGTTTCAAAAGGACATACAGATAATGATAAACTTTTGACCTATTTAGATATGATGCGTGAAAGTGCCAAAAAAATCGATGATTTAGTAAATGATATTCATGTAAAGTCTACTGATACCAGAAATTAAAAATTGTAAAACCAGTTTTCCAAACAAACATTTTTACATGCACAATCAATCATTTATTAATTATTAGCAGCAAATTTATGGATACGAGATTTAACCGTCCAACGCCTTCTGACAGAGAAGTTGATTGGAATAAAAATAAAGTATTACTTAGTAAAACAGATAAAAACGGAACAATTCTTTATGCCAATGAAGATTTTATAGATGTCTCAGGATATGATGAATTTGAACTTGTAGGACAGCCTCACAATATTGTGAGGCATCCTGATATGCCTAAAGTGATTTTTAAATTCTTATGGGATAGCATTAAATCAAGCGAGAACATTCATGTTATTATAAAGAATATGGCAAAAACCGGTCGTTATTATTGGGTTGTAACCGATTTTAAAATTATTGCCGATGCAGATGGAGATATTGTAGGGTACTTTGGAACCAGAAAATCTGTTCCCGAACCTCTCATTACAAAATTTATTGAACCGCTGTACAAAAAGCTATTACAGATTGAAGAAGCAAGCGGTCTAATTGCTTCAGAAGAATATTTGGTTGGTTTTTTAGAAGAGCGAAAAAAAACATACATGGAATATATTGACCATTTAATTGCTACAGGAAAAGATGATAAAAATAAAATAAGCAAGGGTTTATTCAGCGGTTTATTCGACAAAACTCCGCCCAAAAAATAGCTTAATAAATATGCTTCATTGTGTCGGCGTAATATTCAATCAAAATTTGCTCCCCAACAAATCTAATCACCTGAATATTTAAAACTTATTGATGCAGTGGAGTGTATTTTTTTTGAAGGTACAAAGGTTCAAAGTGACAAAGGGACAAAGTTTTTTTTGTTTTATAAGTCTTCGACTTCGCTCAGGATGACATTCGTCAAGTTAAAACCTCTGAACCTTTGTCACTTTGTATCTTTGTCACTTTGAACTTACGAGATATAATTCCAAATATTTTTCTTCTTCGTCAATTCTATAAATACCATTTTTAGAATAGCATGTTCTGGTTTTTGCAGCGGAGCGTCTTCTTTTAAAACTTTTAAGGCATAGTTTCTAGCCAGAGATAAAATGTCGCGATCTCGCACAATATCTGCTATTTGTAAATTTAAAACACCACTTTGCTGTGTTCCCATTAAATCTCCTGGACCGCGAAGTTTTAAGTCGACTTCGGCGATTTCGAAACCGTCGTTCGTTTGAACCATCGTTTCCATTCTTGTTTTACTGTCGGTGCTTAATTTGTGGCTTGTCATTAGAATACAATAACTCTGTTCGGCGCCACGGCCTACACGTCCGCGTAATTGGTGCAGCTGTGATAAACCAAAACGTTCAGCACTTTCGATAATCATAACGCTGGCATTCGGAACATTGACGCCAACTTCAATTACAGTTGTTGCGACCATAATATTGGTTTTTCCTTCAGAAAAACGTTTCATTTCGGCATCTTTATCGGCAGGTTTCATTTTGCCGTGCAGAATCGAAATCGAATATTGCGGCAGCGGAAAATCTCTCGAAATACTTTCGTAACCGTCCATTAAATCCTTATAATCCATCTTTTCAGATTCCTGAATTAACGGATATACGATATAAATTTGTCTCCCTTTTGCAATTTCATCGCGCAGGAATTTCCAGACTTTTAATCGGTTCGTATCAAAGCGATGTGCAGTTTCAATAGGTTTTCTTCCCGGCGGTAATTCATCTATTACAGAAATATCTAAATCTCCATATAAACTCATAGCCAAAGTTCTCGGAATTGGCGTCGCCGTCATAACCAAAACGTGTGGCGGAATATCATTTTTCTTCCACAATTTAGATCTTTGTTCGACACCAAAACGGTGCTGCTCGTCAATAACGGCCAATCCTAAACTTTGAAATTTTACTTTATCTTCTAACAAAGCGTGCGTTCCAATTAAAATCTGCAGATTCCCGTTTTCAAGTTCTTCATGAATAATTTTCCTTTCAGAAGTTTTAGTAGAACCTGTTAATATTTTAATTTTGATATTTAGCGTATTAGCAAATTTAGACAATCCAATAAAATGCTGATTTGCCAGAATTTCTGTTGGAGCCATTAAACAAGCCTGAAAGCCATTGTCAATTGCCAAAAGCATGCTCATAAAAGCAACGATAGTTTTTCCCGATCCAACATCTCCCTGAAGCAATCGGTTCATTTGGGCATTGCTTCCCATATCGGAGCGGATTTCTTTTATTACCCTTTTTTGAGCATTTGTCAGATCAAACGGCAGATGATTTTGATAAAAATCATTAAAAAGTTCGCCTACTTTTGTAAATGGATGCCCTTTTATTTTATGTTTTCTAATTAAGTTTTTAGTAATTAATTGTAATTGAATAAAAAACAATTCTTCAAACTTTAATCGGAATTGGGCTTTCGCCAAAGCATCTGCACTCTTAGGAAAATGTATATTAAACAAAGCCGCCCTTTTCGGAATCAGCTTTAACTCTTCTATTAAATAAGCCGGGAAAGTTTCGGTAAACAAAGCCTGAGTTTCAATAAACAATTGTTCCATCATTTTATTGATCGTTCGGTTTGAAATTCCTCGATTTGTCAGCGTTTCTGTAGAAGGATAAACCGGCTGCATGGCAGAACGAAGACTTTTTTCGTGCTCGCTTAACAACTCAATTTCCGGATGCGCCATACTGAATTGGCTTCCGTATAAAGAACATTTTCCAAAAATAACAAGCTGTTCGTTTAGTTTTAAGCTTTCGCGAATCCATTTATGGCCTTGAAACCAGTTCAGTTCAATCATTCCGGTTTCATCAACAAAACTGGCAACCAAACGTTTTTTGTTTTTGGCAAATTCAACCGTTTTTATATTGATAATTTTTCCAATGATCTGAACCTCAGTTCCCGTATTTTGCAATTCGTTAATCTTATAATAACGTGTCCTGTCGATGTATCGATTTGGATAAAAATTGACCAAGTCTCCATATTTATGAATTCCCAATTCCTTACGAAGCAATTGACCGCGACTTGGGCCAACACCTTTTAAGTATTCGATAGGAGTTTCCAGGAGATTATTAGACATTTATTAATTTTAGATTGTTGATTTCAGATTTTAGAAGCAAGAACCAGGAAAATAGACTATAGATTTTTTCTGTTTTCTATATTCTTTTTTCTTTCAAAAAGCGAAGATAGATTTTAATTACATAATTTGAAAATCTGAAATACTGAGATAAGCATTTTAATAAATAAAGATAATTCTTAGATTTGTTTAACTATAAGCCACTAAAAAAATGAGTAAAGAAGAAAAAGTTCCTTTTGAAACAATTGAGTTTGCAGGTGTTACGTTCAAAGTTATTAATAGAGACGAAGCCCATACTATTATTGGAGATCTTACCGATTTTAACAATCAAAAAATCTACAATGTTTTTGAAGATACCTGGCGTTTTCCTGATTATGAAGAAAATCCGATATTTTTATTAGCAGAAGATGATGTAGAAATGGAATCATTTGAAATGGATTTCACTACAGAAGAACATCAGGATATTTTTATTCTGGGATTTATTTTTAAAGGAAACCTGAATGTCAAAAAAATTATAAGTTCTTTTGATACAGATAATTCGCCCGCTTTGATTGTTTTGGGAGAAACTACTACGGTAAATATAACTTTGTTCGGAAGTGTACATTATTTAGGCGGAGGCTTAAAATGTGATACCATTATTGGTGAATACAATCACGGAGAACTTTTTGTAAAAGGCGATGTTACAGCGTGGCTAATTTACAGTGACGATATGCTGATGCATTTTGAACGTTTTACAGATGTTCAGGCAATAGTAAATGTAAACAGACCGGATATTATGATTTGCAGCAACCTTAGTGATGGAGACGGGAATATAATTACAATAGAAAACTACTTTCCTTCAACTCATAAACTATCTGATATTGTTGACGATTCTTTTATCGAACATTCAGGATATGGAACTGAAATATTAGGAAATAATTATCATGAGGATGTTTTTAGAGAAGGACTTTCGATCCTTGATTACGATAAAAAAGAAAAGTATATGTATACTGATTTTCGCAGTCAGTTTATAAATATGGTCGAAGTTTTGTCTCAATTAGAATATATAAAACACATAGGCAGAATTAGTAAAAAGAGCGGAATAAACGAATATTCGTTTATTCCTTTTACTTATGAAGGAATAAAATACAGCCAGATTTCAGAAGAAATTGGAAATGGCTTTAATATTAAAATGCGTGCTTTATGGTGCCATGATGATGAAGAAATTACGCTCGTTTTGGAATATCTTGATGAAGATGGAGATACCAAATATCAATGGGCAAATAATGAAACTGCACCCGGAATAGAAATGTTTTGTGTAAAATGTGCAGCAATAGAAGCCTTTGAAGTATTGACAAAAGAAACTTCTGTTGAAGATGAAGAAGATGATGACGATGACGAAACAGAATACCAAGAATATGATAATAGTTTTTCATTAGAAGAATTTTCAGTTCAGTTTGGCCGTTATGCTTTACCGAAAGATTTAGTAAAATTATATGAGTTTGATCAAAATTATGGGTCAGAAACGTATTCAGAATGTTTTGGTTTGCTGATATATGATGACAAAACCGGAATAAAAACTTGGTCTGAAGAAGAAGAATTTTATACTAGTTTTATTGAATTTGCAGGTGCAAACGGTTCAGGAAGTTCTTACGCATACTGGCTTATTGATAAAGATTTAAATAATTGCCCGATAGTAGTTTTTGGTGATGAAGGCGGAATTCATGTTGTGGCCGAAAATATCCGTAAATTAATTCATCTTTTAACTTTAGATACTGAAATTTCAGTCGATTTTGACAACGCTTATTTCTATAAAGATGAAGAATATTACGAAGAAATTGAAAATAAAGAAGAATTTCAAGAATGGGTTAAAGAGGAATTTAATTTAAAGCCAATAGAAACTAACGAAGAAGCTGATGAAATTGTAAATCAAGCCAAAGCGAAGTATAAAAAACAACTCAACGATTTTTTAATCAAGTTTGATATAGAAATTGGTGAAGATGAAGACTAGTTTTGATATAATGAATAAATGAATATTTATCTTTGACTAAAATTTTAAAAAATGACAACACATTTAGCACTTCTTCGCGGTATCAATGTTTCTGGCCATAATATGATGAAAATGGATGCTTTGAAAACAATGTTGGAAAATATAGGTTTTCAAAATGTTCGTACCTATCTGCAATCCGGAAATGTTTTTGTTGATAGTGAAGAAGACGCTGCAAAAGTGGGTTTTATGATCAAACAGGAAATCTTCAAGGTTTTTGGGCATGAAGTTCCTACGATTGTTATTACCAAAGAAGATCTTGAATTGTGTTTTAAAAACAGTCCCTATATAAAAGAAAAAGATATTGATACTAAAAAATTATATGTTGCTTTTGTTTCGACTGTATTGAAAAAAGAAAATATTAATGATTTAAAAATCAGTCAGTTTAAGCCCGATGAAGCCAATATCGACGGAAACAGAATTTTTATTAAATATGATATAGGAGCCGGAAAAACCAGATTAGAAGGCAAGTATATCGAGAAGAAACTGAACGTCATAGTAACAATGCGCAATTGGAATACGGTTACGAATTTGTTAGCAATGTATAATGAATAAATTTTAGCCGCAAATTACACAAATTATCACAAATCAATTCGTGAAAATTTGTGTAATTCGTGGCAAATTTTTATGCTCAGTTGGTCATTACTTCGGGATTAGGTCACAATACCAAAATCCAAAATCAAAAGCATCTGCAGCACTTGTATCGCAGGCTTTATTGGATGAATCATCACTTTTAGGTTTTTCATATTTTCGATAAACAATTTCACCAATTTCAAAATGAATAGGTTTAGAAAAAATTGGCCCATCAAAAGTAAAAGTGTGAAATTCTCCGTTTTCACCGCAGACATCAACGTTTTCAGGTAAATCATTTATAAAGTTCTGATCAATAATTCGGCCGACAAAACTTTTATCTAAATATCTTTCGTTTACGCAAACAACAATCGTTTTAAATCCAAGCGAAATAAATTCCTGAATTAAATCGTGAGATGGTATTTTCCAAATGGGAAAAATACCTTCGAAACCTATTTTTGCCAATTGTTCTTCACGATATTTTCGTAAATCTTCCAGAAAAATATCTCCAAAAACAGAGTACATGATTCCTTGGTTTTTTAGTTCCGTCAAAGTTTTGATCATTACATTTTCGTAAACTTCCATTGTCGGCATTTCCGGAACCTCCATAATTTTTAAAGGAATTCCGATGCTTTCTGCTTGAGCCTGCAACAATTCAACGCGAACGCCGTGCATGGAAATTCGTTGATATTGCTGATTTACACTCGTTAATAAACATTCGATTTTAAATTCAGGATTTTGAAGAATCTTGTATAAAGTTAAGGCAGAGTCTTTTCCGCTGCTCCAGTTAAATAAGGTTTTTTTGAGTGTAGGCACGCTTGGTTATTTTTGTATGTAAACTTACGAATTTCATTCGATTTGTTGTGGAAACCTTTGTAACTTTGGGTTTTTGCCACTAATCTATTTTCAATGAAATACATTTTTCTCTTTATAACCACTTTCATTTTTGCACAGCAAACCAAATATGTTGATTTTAAATCGGTTTCGGGACAATTAAATATCGTCGATTCCCAAAAAATAATTTACGGGCAAGTAGATTATAATTTTGATGTTTTACAGCCTATTGATACCATAAAAATCGATGCAAAAAACATGCAGTTTACAAATGTTCAAATTGGAGGAAAAGACGTGGTTTTTGTTAATACAGGTAAAGAATTACAAATCATCAATAATTTTCAGAAAGGAAATAACCATCTGACTTTCAATTATAACGTAAAACCAAAACAAGCATTGTATTTTGTAAATATTGAAAATGACGATATTCAAATCTGGACTCAGGGTCAGGGAAGATACACCAGTAACTGGTTTCCGAGTTTTGATGATGTGAATGAAAAAGTGATTTTCAATCTCGGAATTACCTATAAAAAAGACTATCAGGTGGTTTCAAACGGAGTTTTAAAAAGTAAAATGGAGAAAGATAATTTACTGCATTGGCAATACCAAATGGAAAACCCAATGAGTTCTTATTTATTGGTGCTTTCTATTGGGAAATATGATAAAAAGCTATTTACTTCGAAATCTAAAATCCCATTAGAATATTACATTGAAAACAAAGATGCTGCATGTTTTGAACCTACATATCGTTATTCGAAGCGAATTTTTGATTTTCTGGAAAAAGAGATTGGAGTAAAATATCCGTGGAAAGTTTTCAGGCAGATTCCGGTTCGCGATTTTTTATATGGCGGAATGGAAAACACGACAACTACACTTTTTACGACACGTTATGTAGTGGATAATATTGGTTTCACAGATCGAAATTATACTAATGTTGATGCTCATGAACTGGCACATCATTGGTTTGGAGATTTAATTACCGCCGAAAGCAGCACGCATCATTGGCTCCAGGAAGGTTTTGCAACTTATTATGCATTATTGGCTGAAAGAGATATTTTTGGAGACGATTATTTTTATGCCAAATTATATGATACAGCACAGCAGATAAAATTTGCTTCAAGAACAGATACCATTCCGGTTTTAAATGGAAAAGCCAGTTCGCTGACTTTTTATGAAAAAGGAGCATGGGCACTTTTCGTTTTGCATGAATCTATTAGCGACAAAGCCTTTAAAAAAGCGGTAAAAAGTTATTTGAATAAATATGCATTTAAGAATGTAAACACGCAGAATTTCTTCGATGAAATTAAAAAAGTATCCAATTTCGATTTGGTTCAGTTTCAGAAAACCTGGCTGGAATCTACTGCTTTTGATACGCCGACAGCCAATGCTTTATTAAGTAAAAATAAGGCAATTAAAGTGCGCTTGGAAGTAGATAAATTAAAGAAAACACCTCTAAAAGAAAAGATTGATTTTTTCACTAAAACCATAGATTCAGATATTCATTATTCAGTAAAAGAAGCAATTATTTCGCAATTGCAGACTGAAAAATATGAAGATAAAAAAGAGTTGCTACAGAAAGCATTGCATCAAAATAATGTACAGCTGCGCCAGACTTTAGCAGAAACTTTATCCAAAATACCGGAAGATTTTAGAACAGAATATGAAACGCTGCTGGATGATAAATCATATCAAACACAAGAAGCTGCGTTGTTTTATTTATGGAATAATTTCCCGAATCATAGAAAAGAATATCTTGATAAGTCGAAAAACTGGATTGGTTTTAACGATTATAACCTTCGTGCTTTATGGCTTTCACTTGCCTTATCGACTCCTGATTACAGCAGCAATGCTAAGGAATTAATAAATGAATTAATTGCTTTTTCTACAACAAAATATGAAGCGACTACACGCCAGAATGCACTAGAAAAATTGATTGCTTTTAAGTTTATTAACGATGATGTTTTAACGAATTTGGTTAACGCTACAACGCACCATATGTGGCAGTTTTCAAAATTTGGAAGAGATTCAATCAGGATTTTATTAAAAAATTCAGAAATGCGTGCTTCATTTAATAGAATTTTGCCTAATTTGACCCCCGATGAACAGTTTCAATTGAATCGTTTATTGAAAGAATAAAAGAGAATAGAAGCAAGAAATAGAATAAAGATTTTATCGGTACTAAAAAATCTTGATTCTTTTATCTTTTTTTCTCTTTAAAAAATCCAAAAACAAAACCTACTATATATTTTATGAGAGCATTAGTTATTTCTGGCGGCGGAAGTAAAGGCGCCTTCGCCGGAGGAGTTGCACAGTATTTAATAGAAGAAAAACGACATGAATACGATTTATTTATAGGAACATCTACAGGAAGTTTACTTATTCCGCATTTAGCTCTCGGTCATATCAAAAAAATACATTCCGTTTATACAAATGTTACGATGTCAAGTATTTTTAATATCTGCCCATTTGTAGTAAAAGTAAAAGAAGGAGTAGATATTGTGACGATTAATCACTTTAATGTACTTCGTCAGTTTTTTAAAGGAAAGAGAACTTTTGGCGAAAGCAAAGGTTTAAAGAAATATATTCGAAATAATTTTTCTCTCTCTGATTTCAATAATCTTAAAAAGATGAATAATGACGTAATTATTACGGTCACTAATTTTACTAAAAACGAATCAGAATACAAATCAGTAAAAGATTGTAGTTATGAAGAGTTTTGCGATTGGTCTTGGATCTCCAGTAATTATGTTCCATTTATGAGTTTGGTTTCAAAAAATAATTACGAATATGGCGATGGTGGATTTTCAAGTTTGGTTCCAATTCGAGAAGCTATTAACCGCGGCGCAACAGAAATCGATGTTATTATCTTAGAAACTGAAGTCAATACAAGTAAAACGGTTATTGGTAAAAATCCATTTTCTTTAATGATTGATTTGTTCCGAATTGCTTTAGATCAGGTTGAGAAACATGATATTGCTATAGGAAAACTTATGGCAAACACTAAAGATGTAAAACTTAATTTATATTATACTCCCACTAAATTAACCGATAATGCACTAATTTTCAATAAAGAAATAATGAAAGAATGGTGGAAGCAAGGTTACGAATATGCTCAGAATAAGTCTGAAGTTATGAGTGATAACAGGTAATTTTAGAATTCAGATTTTAGAATTTAGATTGTTTCTGAAATAATCTAAAATCTGAATTCTAAAATATTTTTTACCAAAGTTCTGCAACCTCATTCTTAATATATCCTAAAGCAGCATTGCTTGGAGATTGTTTTTCTAATAATTCATTCAAAATAACTTCACGAAGCTTATCTGCACTGTCAACACGGTCACTCATGGCAGCTTTACGAATCATTTGGATAGTAGAGTTTTTTGCAGTTGTAATTATTGTCCAGCATTCATCAGACATATAAATTTGCTGCGTTAAATTGTGTTCAAATTCTTGTTCAATTTGGTCAATTACAAAGTTTTCGTAATCATGTTTATCGTGTGAAATAGGAGTGATTCTGATTAATAACTTGGTCAAATTGATGCGCTCTAAAAATAAAGTCATACGTTCGTAAGCTTGCAAACGTATAGGAAGTGATTCTTTATGCGCTTGTCTGTTTAACAAAAAAGCACGCTTTTTATCATTGTTTTTAATGTGCAGTTCAAAAAAGCTGTAGGCTACAAATCCGGTAACAATAGCAGGTAATGTATAACTTGCTAATTCTATAATTCTTGTAAAATCCATTTGGGTAAATTTTTTTAGCAAAAATATACTTTTTGACGAGAAATCCACTTTAAATTTACACGAATAAACAAATTGTAAAACTTACTTTTGCAACTTGTTTTTTAATACACTTATAATGGATTTATACATAATAGTTTTTCTTTGTTTAGCTGCTTTTGCGGCAGGATTTATTGATGCAATTGTAGGCGGCGGCGGGCTTATCCAAACACCAATGGGATTAATTTTGTTGCCAAATCTGCCTGTTTCAACAGTTATTGGTACTTTAAAAATCCCGGCTTTCAGTGGGACAGCTTTTGCCGCTTTTCAATATCTGAAAAAGGTAGTTATTCAATGGAAATTGCTTTTAATTATGATGTGTCTTGCAGTTCCTTCGGCATTTTTAGGTTCTACTATTTTGACTTTGGTCAGCAATGATTTTATGAAACCGCTTTTGCTTGTCGTTTTATCATTGTTGTTTATATATACTTACGCAAAGAAAAACTTCGGACAGCATGTTGCCAAAGACCATTCGCCAGCAACACAAATAATTTATGCAGTTGTCATTAGTATAATTGTTGGTTTCTATGATGGATTTATTGGCCCGGGAACCGGAAGTTTTTTTGTTGTGGCTTTTATTGCTCTTTTGGGGTTTGATTTTTTGCACGCTTCTGCAAATGCTAAAATGGTAAATCTGGCGACGAATTTTGGTTCAATCTGTTTATTTCTGATAAAAGGAAAAATCATTTGGGCGATTGCAATTCCTATGGCAATTAGCAACGGACTCGGAGGCTGGCTTGGTGCGAAACTGGCAATCAATAAAGGAAATGGTTTTATTAGAATTTTCTTTTTGGTTGTTGTTGTGGGAACTTTGATTCGATTTGCGTACGATGTGTTTTATAAGTAAAAGTTCTCGGTAGTTAAATATTTTAAGAATATTTCTTCTCCTGAGTAATCAGGAGAAGAAAACATATCTTTTTAAATAGTATAAGATCACTATTTTTTGATGGTTTTTATAATTGTAAATTTATCTTCAGAGTATATTTTCACAAAGTATAAATCTGGGCTTAATGGTGTAAAATCAATTTTCACATTGTCTGCATTATAATCATTATCAAGTAATAATTGACCTAGTGCACTGTAAACTTGTACCTTATTAATTTCCTCACTATTTTGAATCTAGCCTCGATAGAGGCGGTATCCTCGCATCCCCGATGGCTATCGGGAGGAGAGATATAGCCGAAAGCGGGAAACCATGTTTAATAAAATGCCTATTCTTTGGGTTCAAAAAATACAAAAACTTAGCAGCTTAGAACCTCAGAATCTTAGTAGCTTATTAAAAGTATAATTCTTATTTTTGCATAAAGGAGAAAAATTACATGCAGAAATATATTGACCAGCTCAACGAAGCACAAAGACAACCCGTTTTACAAAAAGACGGGCCAATGATTATTATTGCTGGTGCAGGTTCGGGAAAAACCCGTGTTTTAACTATTAGAATTGCTTATTTGATGGCTCAGGGTGTTGATGCCTTCAATATTTTGTCGCTTACTTTTACCAATAAAGCGGCTCGTGAGATGAAGCACAGGATTTCGGATATTGTGGGAGCATCTGAGGCAAAAAACCTTTGGATGGGAACTTTTCACTCTGTTTTTGCCCGTATTCTTCGATCAGAATCAGATCATTTGGGTTATCCATCAAATTTTACAATTTATGATTCTCAGGATTCGGCCAGACTGATTTCTTCCATTATTAAAGAAATGCAGCTGGATCGTGATATCTATAAACCAAAACAGATTTTAGGCCGTATATCTAGTTATAAGAACAGTTTAATTACAGTAAAAGCATATTTCAATAATCCGGAATTAATCGAGGCTGATGCTATGGCAAAAAGACCGAGATTAGGAGAAATTTATCAGCAGTATGTAGAACGTTGTTTTAAAGCAGGAGCAATGGATTTTGATGATTTATTACTGAAAACAAATGAGCTGCTGACTCGTTTCCCTGAGGTTTTAGCAAAATATCAAGACCGTTTCCGTTATATTCTGGTTGATGAGTACCAAGATACGAATCACTCTCAGTATTTGATTGTTAGGGCTTTGTCTGATAGATTTCAGAATATTTGTGTCGTAGGAGATGATGCACAGAGTATTTATGCCTTCCGTGGAGCGAATATCAATAATATCCTGAATTTCCAAAAGGATTATGAAGGTGTAGTAATGTATCGTTTAGAGCAAAATTATCGTTCTACCCGAAATATTGTAGAAGCGGCAAATACAATAATGGAACATAATAAAACCAAGCTAGATAAAGTAGTTTGGACTGCAAATGAATTTGGTCCAAAAATTAAAATACATCGAAGTTTAACGGATGCCGAAGAAGGCCGTTTTGTAGCGAGTACGATTTTTGAACAAAAAATGCAGAACCAGCTTCATAATGGATCTTTTGCGATTTTATATCGTACTAATGCTCAGTCGCGTGCGATGGAGGATGCGTTAAGAAAACGTGATATTCCATATAGAATTTATGGTGGATTATCATTCTATCAACGTAAGGAAATTAAAGATGTTTTGTGTTATTTACGTTTAGTAATAAACCCGAAAGATGAAGAAGCTTTGATTCGTGTAATCAATTATCCGGCACGTGGAATTGGAGATACAACAGTAGAAAAATTGACAATTGCTGCCAATCATTACAAACGTTCGATTTGGGAAGTAATGGTGAACATTGATAAAATCGATTTGAAACTGAATACTGGAACAAAAAATAAATTGAAAGATTTTGTAACGATGATTCAGAGTTTTCAGGTTATTGATCAAAATCAGGATGCTTTTTATATAACAGATCATGTTGCGAAGAAAACGGGTTTGGTTCAGGAATTAAAGAAAGATGCGACTCCGGAAGGAATGGCAAAAATTCAGAATATTGAAGAGCTTTTAAACGGTATTAAAGATTTTACAGAAGGGCAAAAAGAGATTGATGGCGCAAGAGGAGCTTTGTCTGAGTTCATGGAAGATGTAGCGCTTGCAACTGATTTAGATAAAGATACTAACGATGAAGATCGTGTTGCACTAATGACGATTCACTTAGCAAAAGGGTTAGAGTTTCCTCATGTTTTTGTCGTGGGTATGGAAGAAGATTTATTTCCGAGTGCGATGAGTATGAGTACCAGAAGTGAATTAGAAGAAGAACGTCGTTTATTTTACGTAGCTTTAACTCGTGCAGAACATCAGGCGTATTTAACTTATGCAAACTCACGTTACCGTTGGGGAAAATTGACAGATAGCGAACCATCACGTTTTATTGAAGAAATTGATTCACAATATTTAGAATACTTAACTCCGGCGGAAAGTAATTACCGATATAAATCGCAAATTGACGGAGATATTTTTGGAGACATTGATAAATCAAAATTACGATTGGCAAAACCAATAGGAGGAACGCCGCCAAAGCACATTACAGATAACAACCCGAAACCGGATTTAAATATTCGTAAATTAAAACCTGTATCTGGAAATGCGCCGGAAAGTTCTAATACTAATTTGTTTGATAGTAAACTAACAATAGGAAATGTCGTAATGCATGAACGTTTCGGAAAAGGAGAAGTGATTAATTTAGAAGGGGTTGGAGCTGATAAAAAAGCCGAAATTAAATTTGAAGTAGGAGGAATTAAAAAACTTCTATTAAGATTTGCTAAATTAGATGTTGTAGGATAAGAATATTTGTTTCAGGTTTCAAGTTGTTGTTGAGTAACTTGAAACCTGAAACAAAATCAAACTTTAAACAAAAAACAAAATGGCTGAGTTCATAAAAATATATCCAGATAAACCTAGTGAAGCTGCAATTGCAAAAGTTGTAAAAGTGCTTCAGAATGGTGGATTGGTAATTTATCCAACAGATACTGTTTACGGTTTAGGTTGCGATATTACCAATTCGAGGGCATTAGAAAAAGTAGCGAAAATTAAAGGTGTCAAATTAGAGAAAGCAAATTTCTCGTTTATCTGCCATGATCTGAGCAATTTATCAGACTATGTTCGTCAAATTGATACTTCGACTTTTAAAATATTAAAAAGAGCATTGCCTGGGCCTTATACCTTTATTTTGCCTGGAAATAATAATCTGCCAAAAGAGTTTAAAAAGAAAACTACTGTTGGTATTCGTGTTCCTGACAATAATATTGTTTTAGAAATCGTTCGCCAGTTAGGAAACCCGATTGTTTCAACTTCGATTCGTGATGAAGATGATGTAATTGAGTATACTACAGATCCTGAATTGATTTTTGAAAAGTGGCAGAATTTGGTCGATATGGTAATTGATGGGGGATATGGAGATAATATTCCGTCAACAATTATAGATTTATCAGAGCATGAACCAGTTGTTGTAAGAGAAGGAAAAGGCGATATTGATATTTTGTAAAAAAATACCTAAATGGTATAAAAGTTAAAAAATTATAACTAACTTTAGTATAGTTAAAATTTAGTTAGTTAATAAAAATAATGTTGTCCTTGATTTCTGTTTAATTGGTTATTAAAAAAGATTAAGGATACAAAAAAAGCAGGTCAATTCGACCTGCTTTTTCTGTATATAAAGTATGTTACTTTAAAATTATTTTGCCTGTTTTTTCATTTCTTTCTCGATCATATCGTAGAATTGATCAATTTTAGGCATAACAACGATACGAGTTCTTCTGTTACGAGCTTTGTTTTCTGGAGAATCGTTTGCAACTAATGGTACGTATGAACTTCTACCAGCAGCAATTAATTTTGCAGGGTTAACATTTAAGTCATTTGTCAAGACACGAACGATAGAAGTAGAACGTTTAACACTTAAATCCCAGTTGTCTAGCAAAACTCCGTTGCTTTTGTAAGGAACATCATCTGTATGTCCTTCAACCATACACTCAAAATCTGGTTTGTCATTTACCACTTTTGCAACTTTAGCCAAAACTGATTTTGCTTTATCACTTACTTCATAGCTTCCGCTTTTGAATAATAATTTATCAGCGATAGAGATAAATACAACTCCTTTTTCAACATTGATCTCGATATCTGGATCGTTGATTCCAACTGCACCTTTTAAACTTGTAACTAATGCTAATGTTACACTGTCTTTTTTAGTAAGAGCATCTTGAAGTCTAGATATTTTTAAATCTTTCTCTTTTAAGCTTTCTAACGATTTTTCTAAGTTTTCTGCACCTTTAGTAGTTAAAACTGTTAAATCTTTAGAGCTGTTAATTAAGTCTTGATTGTGTTGTTTATAGCTTTCAGCTGTTGCTGCTAATCCTGCTTTTTCTTCCAGACAAGAATTTAATTTAACTGTGCAAGAGTTTAATAAATCTTGTGTCTCTTTTTGCTTAGCTTCTAATGCAGCATATTGCTTTTTCGATACACACGAAGTTAAGGCCATTAATACTGATAGTGCGATAACTATTTTTCTCATAGGTATTGTATTTAATTAAACGTTGATTACAAATTTAGTTTTTAATATTTTGATTACTGTTAAAGATTTCTTTAAAAACCTCTAATTTCTTTATATAATAAAGGAAAACGATACTTTTTACAGTATAGTATTGCTGTATTTGAAAATCTTTTCGTTTGTTTAGATATTTTAAAGATAGGCAATAAAATGAAAAATGTGCCTTTAAAATAGCAAAAGTATGCCCAAACTTTCCTTGTGTAAGAAAACGGATACCAGCAATTCCATCTAAAACCATTCTGAAGAAAATTACAAAGAATAATCCTTTTTTTGGAAGATTTTTCACAAGCATTAATAACGAATTCCTAAAGTTTAAATACGTTTTTTTTGGATTTCCCTGTTGTAAAGTTGCTCCTCCAACATGGTAAACAATTGATTCTGAATTGTATTTTATAATGTGTCCTTCATTTGCAGCACGCCAGCATAAATCAATTTCTTCCTGATGTGCAAAAAAAAACTCATCAAAGCCTCCTAAAGCATGATACACTTCTTTTCTTATAAAGAAACAAGCACCGGATGCCCAAAAAAGCTTACAGCTGTCATCATATTGCCCGTTGTCTTTTTCTATCGTATCAAAGATTCGGCCTCGGCAAAACGGAAAACCGTATTTATCAATAAACCCGCCGGCCGCTCCGGCATATTCAAAATATTCTTTGTTTTTAAAATCAAGAATTTTAGGCTGAATAATAGCGGTTTGTTTTTCTTTTTCAAAAGTATCGATTATTGGTTTTAACCAATTTTCGGTTACTTCAATATCAGAATTAACCAAGGCATAAATTTCGGCTTCTACACTTTGAAGAGCTTCATTATAGCCTTTTGCAAAACCGTAATTTCCAGTATTTTGTATGATTTTTATTGATGGATAATTTTCTCTAACAAAATTTACAGAAGTATCTGTTGATGCATTATCAGCAACATAAATAGTGGCTTCTTCTGAATATTCTAAAACTGAGGGTAGAAATTGTTCTAACAATTTAACTCCGTTCCAATTTAAAATGACAACTGCTATTTTATCCAAAAGTATTTTTTATTTTATTTATTAATATGATAATCTGGTAAGTTTTGTAAAAACTGATATTTTTCATTTTCAAAGTCCATTTGACAATAAAAATGACTTAACCCATTTGTGACATTCAAAAACCGTGCCTTCATAGTCATGTTATAACGGGCAATTTGATCAAAAGTTGCCTGTGATATTTTTACTTCAGGCGCTTTGCACTCTACTAATATATGTATAGAACCGTCTGAATTAAAAACCACAACATCATATCTTTTTCGTAATCCATTGACAGTTAAAACTTTCTCTACATTGATAAGCGATTTTGGGTATTTTTTTTCATGAATTAAATAATGAACAACATGCTGACGAACCCATTCTTCTGGAGTAAGAATGATGAATTTTTTCCTGATTTCATCAAAAATAGACACTTTATTTTCGCTATTTTTGAATCGGAAAGTATATGTAGGGAAATTTAGTTTTAACATATAGCAAAAATATAAAATAGTTTCAGGTTTCAGGTTTAAAGTTTCAAGTTTTGGAACGTGAACCTGAAACCTGAAATTTGAAACAAAAATATTTGAATGGACGAAGTTGTAAAAATTGTCAATGATATCAAGGCAGGAGATATAAAACCTATTTATTTTTTAATGGGAGAAGAACCTTATTATATAGATAAGCTGTCTGAATACATTGAGCAAAATGTACTGGCCGAAGAAGAAAAAGGATTTAACCAAACGGTTTTATACGGAAGAGATGTTTCTATTGAAGATATAGTTTCAACAGCTAAACGCTATCCTATGATGTCTGATCGTCAGGTTGTTATTGTAAAAGAAGCGCAGGATTTATCCAGAACAATTGATAAAATTGAGTCGTATGTTGATAATCCGATGCCATCTACAGTTTTGGTTTTTTGTTACAAATATAAAACACTCGATAAACGTAAAAAAGTAACCAAACTTTTGGCACAAAAAGGTATTGTTTACGAAAGTAAAAAACTATACGAAAATCAGGTAGGAGATTGGATTAAGCGTGTTCTGGCTGGAAAAAAGTATACAATCGATCCAAAAGCAAACGCCATGCTTGTTGAGTTTTTAGGAACTGACTTGAGTAAAATTAATAATGAGTTAGAAAAGCTGCAGATCATTTTGCCACAGGGAACAATGATTACACCGCAGCATATTGAGGAGAATATTGGTTTCAGTAAAGACTATAATGTATTCGAACTTAGAAAAGCAATTGGAGAACGTAATCAATTAAAAGCTTATAAAATTGCTGAGAATTTTGCTCATAATCCTAAAGAATATCCACTTGTAATGACAACAGGATTGGTCTTTGGATTTTTTGTACAACTTTTAAAATACCATGGATTAAAAGATAAAAACCCAAAAAACGTAGCGGCAGCAATTGGGGTAAATCCTTATTTTTTAAAAGAATACGATTTGGCTGTAAAAAATTATCCAATGCGAAAAGTCAGTCAGATTGTTGGAGCTTTGCGTGATATTGATGTTAAAAGCAAGGGGGTAGGTGCCAATGCTTTACCGCAGTCAGATTTACTAAAAGAAATGCTTTATAAAATATTTAATTAAGCCGTGAAAATTCACGATATTTGCCTTTCTAAAAATTTTACTACTTAAAAATAATAATTACACAATTATGGGAATGAATAAAAATACCGTTTTAGGATGGGCTACTTTTATAATGGTACTTATGGGATTGTTGCTTATAGGTCTTGGCGCTTTTAGATATAGCGATGTTTCAGGCTGGGGATTTGCTGCGGCAGGTGTTGGTTTTTTTGCTAATGCCTGGGTTTTTAATGCTTTAAAAGGTAGAGTTTAATTCGATTCAATATCAATTGCAAAATTCAATCGCAATTACGAAGAGTAAAAAATAATTAATTAAAATAAAAATAAATAGAATGTCAGACGATAAGAAAGTAATTTTCTCAATGCAAAAATTGAGTAAAACCTATCAGGGAGCAGACAAACCAGTACTTAAAAACATTTATTTAAGTTTCTTCTACGGAGCTAAAATTGGTATTTTAGGTCTTAATGGTTCTGGAAAATCTTCACTTTTAAAAATTATTGCAGGAGTTGATAAAAATTATCAAGGTGATGTGGTTTTTCAACCAGGATATACTGTAGGTTATTTAGAGCAGGAGCCAATTCTTGATGATTCTAAAACTGTTATCGAAATTGTTCGTGAAGGAGCTGCTGAAACTATGGCTGTTCTGGAAGAATACAACCAAATTAATGATCTATTCGGTCTTGAAGAGAATTACTCAGATCCAGATAAAATGGATAAGTTGATGGATCGTCAAGCAGCTTTACAAGACAAAATTGATGCTCTTGGTGCTTGGGAAATCGATACCAAATTAGAAATTGCAATGGATGCTTTGCGCACACCGGAGGGTGACACGCCTATCAAAAACCTTTCCGGAGGAGAGCGTCGTCGTGTGGCTTTATGTCGTTTGTTGTTGCAACAGCCTGATGTATTGTTACTTGATGAGCCTACCAACCACTTAGATGCAGAGTCTGTACTTTGGTTAGAGCAGCATTTAGCACAATATGCCGGAACTGTAATTGCTGTAACGCACGATAGATATTTCCTTGATAATGTTGCGGGTTGGATTTTAGAGTTGGATAGAGGAGAAGGTATTCCATGGAAAGGAAATTATTCTTCTTGGTTAGACCAAAAATCAAGCCGTATGGCTCAGGAAGAAAAAGTAGCTTCAAAACGTAGAAAAACTTTAGAGCGTGAGTTAGAATGGGTTCGTCAAGGAGCAAAAGGTCGTCAGACAAAACAGAAAGCGCGTTTACAGAACTACGATAAATTATTAAATGAAGACCAAAAACAATTGGATGAAAACTTGGAAATCTACATTCCGAATGGTCCACGTTTAGGTACGAATGTTATTGAAGCTAAAAATGTAGCCAAAGCTTTTGGTGAAAAATTATTATATGATAATTTGAACTTTACTTTGCCACAAGCTGGTATTGTTGGAATTATTGGGCCAAACGGTGCTGGTAAATCTACCATTTTCAAAATGATTATGGGTGAACAAGCTACTGACAGCGGAGAATTTTCAGTTGGGGAAACTGTAAAAATTGCTTACGTAGATCAGTCACACTCTAACATTGATCCAAATAAATCGATTTGGGAAAATTTTGCCGACGGTCAGGAATTAGTTATGATGGGAGGAAAGCAGGTTAATTCAAGAGCTTACTTATCTCGTTTCAATTTTGGTGGTGGTGAGCAAAATAAAAAAGTATCAATGTTGTCTGGTGGAGAGCGTAACCGTTTGCACTTAGCTATGACATTGAAAGAAGAAGGGAACGTACTTTTACTGGATGAGCCAACGAATGATTTGGACGTGAATACACTTCGTGCACTTGAAGAAGGTTTGGAGAATTTTGCAGGTTGTGCTGTAATTATTTCTCACGACAGATGGTTCTTAGATAGGATTTGTACGCACATCTTAGCTTTTGAAGGTGATTCTGAAGTATATTTCTTCGAAGGAAGTTTCTCTGATTACGAAGAAAATAAAAAGAAACGTCTTGGTGGTGATTTAACTCCAAAACGTTTGAAATACAGAAAATTGATTAGATAATTTTTTAAGTAATTTTCAAATTTTTAAAATCCCAAATTCCAAACTCCAAATTGTAATAGATTTGAGTTTGGGATTTTTTATATAGGATATCGTTGCTTTTTGTCATTTCGAGGAGTAAGGAAACTTCGTGACAAAATTCCGTAAAACTTGAAAATACTTTGTAGAATTACTCGTGAAGATTTCTCGTTCCTCGAAATGACAATATTGTGCTAAGTATCGGAATTTGGAATTTTTATCTTTTAAAGAAACTTAGCTTTCAATTCCGAAGTAGGAATCATGCAGCTTTCTTTTTTGCCATACCATTTGTAGCGGTTTTTAGCAATATAATCGTAAATATAATTCCGAAGTTTTTCTGGTAAAATTTTGAAGACAGAAAGTAAACTGTAAAATCCGCCTAAATCATTTGCGATTTCTACAACAGCTGATGATTTATAATAATATGCAACACCTGGATTATACAAAATAATGCTGTCAATTTTCGTTTGATCAACACCTATATAATTGCAAATCTCTTTTCCCAAATCTGACTGCAAGGCTACAAAGCGAAAAATATCTTTTTTATCGTGTTTGATAATAAACTGAACTGCACCATTGCATAGATTGCAAACGCCATCAAAAAGGATTATTTTTTTAGGAACAGTCATTGCGAGGAACGAAGCAATCTCATTTTGGGTTTTCATATTTAGTAGTTGCGTGTTTTAGTGTGTTTGCTTCGTTCCTCGCAATGACCTTGCGTATGTGTCTTTGCGAGGAACGAAGCAATCTCACTATGTTTTTCCATTTTGTTTTATACAGTCATTATATCTTCAATTTCTTCAAACAAATCTTTCCAAGTTGGATTTATAGAACGAATCAAATCATTTTTTGCCTCTCTTGAGCCGGCTTTGATTTGTTTTTCTCGGGTTATTGCATCTTCAATCCATTGAAATTGTTCGTAATAGACTAGAATGTTTATGTTATAACGAGCTGAAAATGATTTTGGATACTTTTTATTTTTATGTTCTAAAATTCTGTTTGGAAGATTTGAAGTTACGCCTGTATAGACTACAGTTTGATATTTATTGGTTATGATATAAACAAAACCTGGTTTCATTTTTATTTTTTTTGAATTGATAAGTCATTGTGAGGGACGAAGCAAATCTTACCTTATTTTCATAAACTTTGTATTTATTTATGTTAGAGCGGTTGCTTCGTTCCTTGCAATAACAAAGCTAAAAAATAAAATAAAGTATAGGTTTTTTTATTACTATTTGTTTTTATTATTAATATTTTAAAATCTATAAATTTTATAAATCAAAAACAACTCTCATAAAATATTTTTAAGCAGTTTTTGAAATTTTTCCATCTTTGTAGTTGTCTTTTTGGAGATCATTGCTTAAATCGCTTTATTTTAATTTGATTAAAATTTTTGCATTTTCAATACTGAAAACTACCACTGTGATTGAAAACTAAAAAAAACTTATTTCTTTACAGATTCTACCAATTCCAATTCATCCAAACTTACTTTCGAAGTAAAGATGCCATAATTTACAGTTGCTTTATTTTTTTCTATAGAGTCGATACTTCCAACAGATCTTCCGTCGAGCATTCTAACTCTGTCACCAACTTTTAAAATTGGTTTTGGTTTTTCGACAACAGGTTTAAGTTTCTTTTCTTTTTTCTCCTTTCGTATTTCTTCAACTTGAACCGAAACTTCGGCAATAACTTCTTTTTTCTTTTCTATAATTGCTTTGGTTTCTTTTGGTGTTGCTTTTTTACGTTTCGAATTTTCGATTTCAACGATCTTTAAAAACTCACCAATCAATTCTTTCTTATTTTTGTTGTTGAAATATTTCTCGGAAATGTCTTCAATTTTTTGCCCAATGTAAATTGTTTTCTGGTTGCTGTCATATAACTCCTGATAGCTTTCCAGTTTTTGTTTGATTTTTACATTGATGTTTTCCATCTTTTTGCTTTCTTCACGAGCGCGAGTTTCTTCTTCTTTTAAATTTAAAGAAGTTTTTTCCAGTTTCGATCTTTCTTTTTGAAGCGTTGCAATAGTTTTATCAAAACGAACTTTTCCAACTTCGATTTTCTTTTTTGCACGATTAATCAACCCAAACGGAATACCATTTTTTTGTGCAACCTCAAATGTAAACGAACTCCCTGCTTGTCCCAAAGCCAATTTATACATTGGTTCTAAAGATTTTTCGTCAAACATCATATTGGCGTTTGTTGCAAAAGGCAATTCGTTAGCCAGAATTTTTAGGTTTGAATAATGCGTGGTGATAATCCCGAATGCTTCACGATGATAAAATTCTTCAAGGAAAATTTCAGCCAAAGCGCCACCCAATTCAGGGTCAGAACCCGTACCAAATTCATCAATTAAAAACATGGTTTTCTTGTTACATTTCTTCAAGAAATAATTCATGTTTTTTAATCGGTAACTATATGTACTTAAGTGATTTTCAATAGATTGGTTATCTCCAATATCTGTTAGAATTCTATCAAACAAAAAAGTTTCGCTTCGTTCATGAACTGGAATTAATATCCCGGACTGCAGCATTAATTGTAATAGACCAACTGTTTTTAAGGAGATTGTTTTTCCTCCGGCATTTGGGCCCGAAATTACAATAATTCGGTTTTCTTGTTTTAGTTCAATTGTCTGCGGGTGCGTAATTTCATTTTTTTGTTTGTTGTTCAAATATAAAATTGGATGATACGCTTCTCTAAAGAATAATCTTCTTTCTTCCGTAATTGTTGGTAAAATTCCGTTGATTCGGTTTGCGTATTTTGCTTTTCCGGCAACGACATCAATATCACTTAAAAAGTCTTGATATTCAATTAATAAAGGCAAATAAGGACGAATTATATTCGATAAATTCTTTAAAATTCTCGTAATTTCTTCTTTCTCTTCATATTCAAGATTGGCTAATTCTCTTGAATATTTTAAAGTTGCTTCCGGTTCGATATAAGCAATACTTCCAGTTTTGGAACTTCCTAAAATAGAGCCTTTTACTTTACGTCTGTACATAGCAAGTACGGCCAAAACACGTCGGTTTTGAACGAAACTTTCTTTAATGTCATCTAAATATCCTAAGCCATTGTATTGAGTTAAGGCCACACCAAAACTTTGGTTTACTTTACCTCGAACTAAATTCATATTCTGACGAATACTTAAAAGTGCAGGAGAAGCATTGTCTTTAATTTCTCCATATTTATCAGCAATTGCATCAATATAAGTTATGATGTCTTTTGTTAATTCTACACGAGAAGCCCTTGCATTTAAGTTTGGGTAATAATCGTCAAATTTTCTCAGGAAGTTTAACAAAAAATTCGTTGTTGAAGAAAGATTGGCAATTTTTCTAAAACTGCCTACTTCAAGAAAGCTGTCCTCGATTGCTAAAAACTTAATTTCGTGCGTTATAGCGTCAAATCCGTGATTTGGAATTGCATTATTATTTTCAAAAGACGAAACATATTCTGATGTCTGCATTAAAGCCTGCATCAATGTTTCTTTATCTCTGAACGGTGTTATTTGTAAAGCTTTTTCTTTTCCAATATCTGTATTACAGCCTGCCGAAATAGTTTCGAGCACTGTTGGAAATTGTAAATCTTGTAATGTTTTTTCGGTAATACTAATCATTTAATTTCTTTAAGAAAGTACAGGCAAAAATACAAAAATAGTATCATTGAAAACTGTAAAGTTTTAGTGTTATTTTATTGTTTGTTAAAGTATGATTTAACTTAAAAATTTCTGAAATTCGCATAAAAAAAATTATGGACGTAAAAATGCATTCTTCCTGGAAACCAGTTTTGAATGAAGAATTTGAAAAACCTTATTTTACTGAATTAATCGATTTTGTAAAATTTGAATATTCTACTAAGGTTTGTTATCCAAAAGGGAGCCAGATTTTTTCAGCTTTTGATCATTGTCATTTTGATCAGGTAAAAGTGGTTATTATTGGTCAGGATCCTTATCATGGACCTAATCAGGCAAATGGTTTATGTTTTTCTGTAAATGACGGAATTTCTTTTCCTCCATCTCTATATAATATTTTCAAAGAAATCGAAACTGATTTAGGTAAGCCAGTTCCGAAAACCGGAAATTTAGAACGCTGGGCAGATCAGGGTGTTTTTCTTTTAAATGCTACTCTAACTGTTCGCCAATCTGAAGCCGGGAGTCATCAGGGAAAAGGCTGGGAAAAATTTACTGACGCTGTTATTAAACAAATTTCTGCTGAATCAGAAAATGTCGTGTTTTTACTTTGGGGTGGTTTTGCTCAAAAGAAAGCTGCTTTAATCGACGCTTCAAAACATCATATTTTAAAATCCGGACATCCATCTCCTTTGAGTGCTAATAGAGGATTTTGGTTTGGAAATAAACATTTCAGCCAGACAAATGCTTTCCTGAAATCAAAAGAATTGAAAGAAATTGAATGGTAAAAAGTTTAATTTTTCATTTCGAGGAACAAGAAATCTGTATAAATGTCGCCAATCTTTGTCGAGTTTCTTGTATGATTTCTCGTTCCTCGAAATGACAAATACGACTATTTCTTAATAATTTCTTCTAAAACAGCTTTGTTTTCGTAATTTACTACTTTTAGAATAATCTCTTGATTTTTAACTGTTTTTCCTTCAATGATATATAATTTTCCTTTGTTGAACGGAACATTACTTTGGTCAAAGTCCACGTCCCCGTAAGTTAAAGTACTTTTAATATCAGCAGTATCAACCCATTTTTCGTTTAAAGTCTTAATTGCTTTATCTGAATATTCAAAAGGTTTTGTTCTTAGATTGTTTAAAACTCTGGCATTTGGAAAATAATTGCAACGAGTGTCTTTACCACTAAATACAAGGGCTACAAAAAAGCATCCCATAATTAATCCAATCAAATAATATGCAAAACGGTGTACGAACTTCATGAAATAAAATTTTTGCAAAGGTACATTAAAGTTCCTTTAAAATACAAGTAAATTAATATCGTTGTCTGGCAGGTCGAACCAGTCGCCAATAGCTTTATTTGTTAGAATCCCATGATATAAATAAATTCCGTTTTTAAGTCCTTTATTGCATCGAATTGCACTTTCTAAGCCACCATCTTCGGCTATCTGATGCAGGTAAGGTGTTAAGATGTTACTAATTGATAATGAGGCAGTTTTGGAATAACGAGAAGGTATATTAGGTACACAATAGTGTAAAACATTGTTTTTAATAAATGTTGGTTTTTCATGAGTTGTTACTTCAGATGTTTCAAAACAACCTCCAGTATCGATACTTACATCCACTATAACGGCACCTTTTTTCATGTGTTCAACCATAGTTTCGGTAACTATAATAGGGCATCTTTCTTTGCCGCGCATCGCACCAATTGCGACATCGCAACGTCTTAATGCCTTTAATAACGCTTTTTGCTGAATAGTAGATGTAAAAATTCTTTGACTTAAATTGTTTTGTAAACGACGTAATTTAGTAATCGAATTATCAAAAACTTTTACGTTTGCACCCAATCCAATTGCTGTTTTTGCTGCAAATTCACCAACTGTTCCGGCTCCAAGAATCACAACTTCAGTAGGAGGGACGCCCGTAATATTTCCGAATAAAAGTCCTTTTCCAAATTCATCAGTAATCATTAATTCAGCAGCAATAAGAATTGAAGCTGTTCCTGCAATTTCGCTCAAAGATTTCACGGCAGGATATGAACCATCTTCATCCTTAATATATTCAAAAGCTAAAGCTGTAATTTTTTTTTGTGCCAAAGCTTCAAAGTAAGCTTTCTTTTTGGTTTTCAATTGAATAGCCGAAATAATGGTAGTTTCCGGATTTATCATTTCAATTTCAGCTAACGTCGGCGGTTCTACTTTTAGTAGAAGCGGACAGCCGAAAACTCTTTTGGTATCTTTTGTAATTTCTGCACCAGCATCTGAGTATTCCTTATCGGTATAACTCGAACTTTCTCCTGCTCCAGATTCAATCATAACACGATGGCCTTCATAAGTAAGAGAATTTACGGCATCAGGAGTTAGACAGATACGACGTTCCTGATAGCTTGTTTCCTTAGGAATTCCTATGAAAAGTTCTCTTTTAAAACGACCAACCTCAAGTTTTTCTTCTTGCGGAAGTAATTGTTGTTTTGTAAATGGAGTTAAGGTAATTGACATGGATTGTGCAAAATATTAAGGGTACAAATTACGTAAAAAGTTTTAAAATTAGTGCAAAAATTCTGCTAATAGTAAAGTCTAATGTTAAGTTATTTTTCTATCTATTTTTTATTGTTTTTTTTAAATCTGATTACATGATAAAAATTATATTATTCTTCATCATCATATTCTAACATATCTCTAACCCATTTATCTCCAATGAATTTTCTTGCGGCTTCTTCTCCATATTCAAGGTCAAATACCTCGTTTAATGTTTTGTCTTTCAATATTAATTGTTCCAAAGCAACAATTATAATATTTTTAGTTGATATTTCATCATCTGTCAAAAACTGCCAGTCACCATCTTCTTCGTGAATAACCCTTACGATTGTCTTTCCTTGATTAAGCCACTGTTTGGTTGTAAAAGTCGCAAGATTTTTGGATTCACTAAACTTGAAATCACTATTTCTATCTAGTAGTGGCTGTTTATAAAGAAATTCTTCTTCGAAATTTTCTTCCCAAGGAAATTTATTATTTCTATCTGTCCAAACTAATTGAAGAGCTGGAATATCCTCTCTTTCATAAAAATTGATTGCTGTGCCAAAATAGTCTGAAATATTATTGGGATGAACTTTTAAAAATTCTGCTCTGCTATCTTCAAAAATATCTGAATAGTTTTTTCCTTCAATAATTGTTTCATTCTTTTTAATTATTTCGGCAACGTCATTTATAAGTGTATGTAAAAGAGAAGTAGATAGTCCAAAACAAATAATTTCAGGATGATTATATTTTTTCCAAAGTCCTATGCTATAAGCAAAAGAAGGCAGGTAATCAGTTGCTTCTATGAGTATAACTTGAAGACCATATTTTTCAATATTAATTTTGGTATCCCTGATTAATTCATCAGTATCAATACAATTATGATTTTTATCTGAGGTCATAGTATTAATTTAACTTCAGCTCTCTTTTTCCGTCTGCCAATAGCTCAATTGTAATAACTGAAGTTTCTTCCGGAAGTAGATTCGCAATCTTTTCAGACCATTCGATAAAACACCAATTTCCTGAATATAAATAATCGTCAACACCCATATCGAGTGCTTCGGTTTCTTTATTTAATCGGTAGAAATCAAAATGATAAACGGTTTGATTATTAGAGGTATAATATTCATTTACCAAAGAAAAAGTCGGACTGCTGGTAGCATCCTGAACTCCTAAACTTTTGCATAACTGCTTGATTAAAGTAGTTTTTCCAACGCCCATTTCTCCGTTAAAAAGAATGATTTTTTTAGGGTTTGAGTCTAAAATCTGCTGTGCAACTTCCTGAATTTGATCTAATGAAAAAACGATAGTCATTTTTATGTTTATTTATTTTAGTCTCAGTCGCAGTTAACAGTCTCAGACTGAAAACTTTTAACTGCGACTGTAAACTTTTTTATTCATTTCAATTATCTTCCGCGAAAGCGAAATTTTTTTTTGCCACAGATTAAAAGGATTTTAAGGATTTTTTAATCTGTGTTAATCTTTTTAATCTGTGGCAAAATCTATTTTAAATCAATTTCAAGTTCTCACTGAAAACTGAGACTGAAAACTTTATTTAGGGTTAAATACCAAGAACGGAATAATCATTTCTTCTAACGAAATTCCGCCATGTTGATATGTGTTTTTGTAATAACTTACATAATGATTATAGTTATTTACGTAAGCCAGAAAAAAATCATTTTTGGCAAAAATAAACGAACTACTCATATTTATGGCAGGTAAACCAATTGTTTTAGGTTCTTTAACTACGTAAACATCTTTTTGTTCGTATGTTAAACTGCGGCCTGTTTTGTAGCGCAAATTTAAACTTGTATTTTTATCTCCCACAACTTTCGACGGATTTTTTACATTAATTGTTCCGTGGTCTGTGGTTAAAATCAATTTGAAACCTAAAAGCTGTGCCTGCTGAATGATTTCCAGTAAAGGAGAATTTTTAAACCAGCTCAATGTAAGTGAGCGATATGCTTTATCATCTGAAGCTAATTCTTTTACTACTTCCATTTCGGTTTTAGCGTGCGAAAGCATATCAACAAAATTGTAGACAACTGTTACTAAATCATTTCCTTTTAAAGCTTTGAAATTTTCAGCCAGCTTTTTACCGCCGGTATAATTGGTGATTTTGAAATAGTCTTCTTTGATGTTTAAACCTAAACGTTTTATTTGTGCTGAAAGAAATTCGGCTTCGTAAAGGTTTTTTCCACCATCTTCTACATCATTTTTCCAATACTGCGGAAATTGTTTTTCCATGTCCAAAGGCAGTAAACCAGAGAAAATAGCATTTCTGGCATATTGTGTAGCGGTTGGAAGAATAGAAAAATACGGAACTTCTTTTTCTAATTTGTAATAATTGGAAATTACGGTTTCAAAAGATTTCCATTGATCGTAGCGAAGATTATCAATTACAACAAACAAGATTGGTTTGTCTTTCTTTTTGATTTCTGGAACTACTAATTCTTTGAACAAATTGTGAGACTGAATTGGCTTATCTGCTTTTGGGGCAAACCAGTCTTCATAATTTCTTTCGATATATTTTCCGAATTGAGAATTGGCTTCAACCTTTTGAGATTCAAGAATTTCGACCATTGCCTGATCGTTAATATTCTCTAATTTTAATTCCCAAAAAAGCAATTTTTTATACAATTCAACCCAGTCTTCATAAGAATTAACCATGGCTAATTCCATTGAAATTTTGCGAAATTCTTTCTGATAATCGAGAGTAGTTTTTTCTGAAATTAATCTTGAATCGTCCAGGTTTTTCTTTAAACTCAATAAAATCTGATTCGGATTTACCGGTTTTATCAAATAATCTGCAATTTTAGAGCCAATGGCTTCTTCCATTATATATTCTTCCTCACTTTTGGTAATCATAATCATCGGGATAGCCGATTTTTTCTCCTTCATTTCAGACAGAGTTTCAAGTCCGCTCATTCCCGGCATATTTTCATCAAGAAAAACAATATCAAAATTTTCTTCTTCAAACAAAGCAATGGCATCAAGGCCGTTGTTGCTTGTTGTAACTTCGTAATTCTTTTTTTCGAGAAATAATATATGTGGCTTTAAAAGATCGATCTCGTCATCGACCCAAAGTATTTTGATCTTATCCATAAACAATTTTTAATTTTAATGCAATTTAGAAGTATAGAACTTAAAAAGTATTAAAAATAGTATAAAATTAGGGGTGATAAATTGAAATTTATTTTGAATTATTTTTTACGTCTTTTTAATATTTAAGAAAATACTTATGGTAAATATCTGTTTTTTAAGTTAAAAACTCAAATGAATTTATACTTATTTACTTATATTTGTTGACCAAAAAATAACCAAAGAGTGACTCAAATTAACAAGTTAAAAATATTCAATGACCCAATATACGGGTTTATAACAATACCGAACGAACTAATCTACGACCTGATTCAACACCCTTATTTTCAGCGTTTGCGCCGTATTTCGCAAATGGGATTATCGTATTTAGTTTATCCGGGAGCAAATCATACCCGTTTTCATCATGCTTTGGGCTGTATGCATTTAATGCAGAAGGCTGTCGAAAGTCTTCGTTTTAAAGGTGTTGCTATTTCAAATGAAGAAGAATGTGCTTTATTAATTGCTATCTTACTGCATGATATTGGGCACGGGCCGTTTTCTCATGCTATGGAAAAAAGCATTGTAGAAGATGTAAATCACGAAGCTATTTCATTATTGTTTATGAACAGGCTTAATGATGAATTTGATGGAAGATTAAGCCTGGCAATTCAGGTGTTTAAAGGTGAATATCATAGAAAATTCATGCTGCAATTGATTTCAAGTCAATTAGATATGGATAGAATGGATTATCTTAAAAGAGATAGTTTTTATACAGGGGTTGCAGAAGGAAATGTGAATTCAGAACGTTTAATTCAAATGATGAATGTTGTTGACAATGTTCTGGTGATTGAGGAAAAAGGTATTTATTCTGTAGAGAAATTTCTGCTTTCGAGAAGATTAATGTACTGGCAGGCTTATTTGCATAAAACAAGTTTGGTTGCTGAGTTAATTTTAATGAAAGTGTTGAAACGAGCTAAAGAACTTACTTTAAAAGGAGTTAAACTTCCTTGTAGTGAACCGCTTTTGTATTTTATGCAAAACAAAATTAGTCTTGAAGATTTTGATGCCGAAAAACTGGATTTATTTTCTCAGTTAGATGATTTTGATATCATCAGTGCCTTAAAAGCATGGCAGAGACATCCTGATTTTATACTTTCTACTTTAAGTAAAATGATCATTAACAGAGATTTATTAAAGATTAAACTTAGTGCAGAAAAAATTCCGATGGAAGAATCCCAATCTTTAAAAGAAGAATTTGCAGAAGCACATAATATTTCGGCATTAGATGCCGGTTATTTTATTTTTAGAGGTAAAATTAAGAATCAGGCTTATAGTAAAGCTGCCGAACCAATACGAATTTTGAAAAAAGATAAGACAATTGAAGATGTCGTTGAAGCTTCTGATCAGTTGAATCTGAAATCATTATCTAAATTGGTGACAAAATATTATATCTGTTTTCCAAAACAACTTATCTAAAATTAACATTTAAAATCTATTTTTTATATTTTTGTCGCGATGAAATTTACAGCAGAACAAATAGCAGGAATTTTAGAAGGAGAAGTTGTTGGAAATCCCAATGCAGAAGTTTCTCGACTTTCTAAGATAGAAGAAGGAGAGGAAGGATCTCTTACTTTTTTGGCTAATCCGAAATATATCAACTATATATATACCACAAGAGCAACAGTTACGATTGTAAATGACAGCTTTATACCTGAACAGGAAATCACTACTACATTAATAAAAGTGGAAGATGCTTATGCTTCTTTTTCTAAACTATTACATTTTTACAATCAGGTAAAATTAAATAAAAATGGAATCGAACCACAGTCTTTTATGTCTGAAGGAACTATTTATGGAGAAAATCTGTATTTAGGAAGCTTTAGTTATATTGGACAAAATGTAGTTTTAGGAGATAATGTAAAAATTTATCCAAACAGTTTTATTGGTGATAATGTTGTTATTGGCAATAATGTCTTTATTTTTGCCGGCGCAAAAATATATTCTGAAACTGTAATTGGAAACAATTGTACGATTCATTCAGGAACTATTATAGGTGCAGACGGCTTTGGTTTTGTACCAAATGAAGAAGGAGTTTATAGTAAAGTGCCACAAATTGGCAACGTTATTATTGAAGATAATGTAGATATTGGTGCAAATACTACAATTGACAGAGCAACTCTTGGTTCTACAATTATTAGACAAGGAGTTAAATTAGACAATCAAATTCAAATCGCCCATAATGTTGAAATTGGTAAAAACACTGTTATCGCTGCCCAGAGCGGTGTTGCAGGTTCTACTAAAATTGGCGAAAATTGTTTGATTGGCGGGCAGGTTGGTATCGCAGGCCACTTAGTAATAGGTAATAATGTTAGGCTTCAGGCACAGTCCGGAGTAGCAAGAAATATTAAAGATGATGAAATTCTGCAAGGAACACCATCTCTTGGATATACTGATTTTAATAAATCGTATGTTCATTTTAAAAATCTTCCTAAAATTGTTGCCGAAGTTGAAGAAATAAAAAAACAAATAATAAACCCAAAAAATGGAAATAATGGTTAAACAGAAGACCATCAAAAATGAAATTTCACTAACAGGAGTTGGATTACACACTGGAAAAGAAGTTACAATGACTTTTAAACCAGCTCCAATTAATAATGGTTTCACTTTTGTAAGAGTAGATTTGCAAGGCCAGCCAGTCATTGAGGCTGACGCTAATTATGTTGTTAATACGCAAAGAGGAACTAATTTAGAAAAATTAGGTGTTAAAATACAAACTCCAGAACACGTTTTAGCGGCAGTAGTTGGTTGCGATTTGGATAATATTATTATTGAATTAGATGCCTCTGAACTTCCTATTATGGATGGTTCATCAAAATATTTTGTTGAAGCAATTGAAAAAGCCGGAATCGAAGAACAAGACGCAAGCCGTAATGTTTATGTGGTAAAAGAAGTTATTTCATTTACTGATGAAGCAACAGGAAGCGAAATCCTTGTTATGCCAAGCGATGAGTATCAAGTAACTACGATGGTAGATTTTGGTACAAAAGTTTTAGGAACTCAAAATGCTACACTTAAGAGTTTATCAGATTTTAAACAAGAAATTGCAAGCTCAAGAACTTTTAGTTTTTTACATGAATTAGAGTCATTATTAGAGCATGGCTTAATTAAAGGTGGTGATTTAAATAATGCTATTGTTTATGTAGACAAGGAAATTTCTGAATCTACAATGGCTAATTTAAAGAAAGCTTTTGGTAAAGAAGAGATTTCTGTGAAACCAAACGGAGTTTTAGATAATCTTACTTTACACTATCCAAACGAAGCCGCAAGACATAAATTGCTTGATGTTATTGGAGATTTATCTTTAATTGGAGTTCGTATTCAAGGAAAAATTATCGCAAATAAACCAGGTCACTTTGTAAACACTCAGTTTGCTAAAAAACTGGCAAAGATTATTAAAATAGAACAGAGAAATCATGTTCCGGTTTATGATTTAAATCAAGAGCCATTGATGGATATTCATAAAATCATGTCAATGCTGCCACACAGACCTCCATTTTTGTTGATTGACAGAATTATAGAAATGTCTGATCGTCATGTGGTTGGTTTAAAAAATGTTACGATGAATGAAAATTTCTTCGTAGGACATTTTCCTGAAGCTCCAGTAATGCCGGGGGTTTTAATTGTAGAAGCAATGGCACAAACAGGAGGTATTTTAGTTTTAAGTACCGTTCCGGATCCTGAAAATTATTTAACATATTTCATGAAAATTGACAATGTTAAATTCAAACACAAAGTATTGCCGGGTGATACCTTAATTTTCAAATGCGAGTTGATTTCTCCTATCAGAAGAGGGATCTGTCATATGCAGGCTAATGCCTACGCAAACGGAAAATTAGTAACTGAGGCAGAATTAATGGCACAAATTGCAAGAAAACAATAATTAATCAAATTTATTGTTTAGGTTTGTTGCCCTAAAAATTAGACTATTTTAATTAAAATATAAAACATAGATGAATCAACCATTAGCATATGTTCATCCAGGCGCTAAAATCGCTAAAAATGTTGTAATTGAACCTTTTACAACAATTCACAATAATGTTGTTATTGGAGACGGTACTTGGATTGGTTCAAACGTGACCATCATGGAAGGTGCTCGTATCGGTAAAAATTGCAACATTTTTCCAGGAGCTGTAATTTCTGCGGTGCCGCAAGATTTAAAATTTGGAGGAGAAGATTCTCTTGCAATTATTGGAGATAACTGTACCATTAGAGAATGTGTTACTATAAACAGAGGTACTGTAGCTTCTGGACAAACTATTCTTGGGAACAATTGTTTAGTAATGGCTTATGCGCATATTGCACATGATTGTGAGATTGGAAATAATGCAATTATTGTAAATGGTGTTGCATTGGCAGGTCACGTAGTAGTTGGTAATCATGCCGTTATTGGAGGTTTGGCAGCAATTCACCAATTTATTCATATTGGAGATCACGCTATGATTTCTGGTGGATCTTTAGTAAGAAAAGATGTTCCTCCATATACAAAAGCGGCTAAAGAGCCATTATCATATGTTGGTATCAATTCAGTTGGTTTAAGAAGAAGAGGATTTAGTACTGAAAAAATCAGAGAAATTCAGGAAATATACAGAATTTTATATCAAAAAAATTACAATACAACACAAGCTTTAAGTATTATTGAAGCTGAAATGGAAGCGACTCCTGAGAGAGATGAAATTCTTGATTTTATCAGAAATTCATCACGAGGAATTATGAAAGGTTATTCAGGGAATTATTAATTTTAAAGTTTAGATTTCTGATTTTAGATTTCTTACTTCATCATTAAAGCTCAAATAAATATAAAAATAATAAAATGTAGATTATTAATTCTTTAAGAATTTAAATCTACATTCTAAAATCTAAAAATAAAAAACAAATGGCATCTACATCAGATATTAGAAACGGATTGTGTATTAAATTTAATCACGATATCTATAAAATAATTGAATTTCTTCACGTTAAACCAGGGAAAGGTCCAGCTTTCGTAAGAACAAAATTGAAAAGTTTAACAACAGGAAAAGTATTAGATAATACATTTTCTGCTGGACACAAAATTGAAGATGTTCGTGTTGAAACACATACTTTTCAGTTTTTATATCCAGAAGGAGATCAGTTCCACTTTATGAATGCTGAAACTTTTGAACAGATTTCTTTAAACAAGAACATCTTAGATGCTCCGGGTTTATTAAAAGAAGGAACAAATGTAATGGTTCAGATTAATACTGAAACTGATTTACCTTTATCTGTAGATATGCCAACATCTGTGATTCTTGAAGTTACGTATGCTGAGCCAGGAGTAAAAGGAAATACAGCTACAAATGCTACAAAAAGTGCTACAGTAGAAACTGGAGCATCTGTAAACGTTCCGTTGTTCATCAACGAAGGTGATAAAATTAAAATCGATACTGCTTCAGGTTCTTACATGGAGCGTGTAAAAGAGTAGTTTATTAATTACGATAATTTGTCAATGAGTCAATTAGATAATGTGTGAATCGGCACAATTTGATTTTTCATTTCTAACTGACTCATTTTCTAATTGACATATTCTCTAATTGACAAATTTTCTAATTAAAAAATATGAAATTTCCAAAAGTTCACTCTTTAGAAGAAATTGCAAATTTGCTTAACTGCGAATTTATTGGTGACAAAAACTTTGAGGTTTTAGGCATGAACGAAATTCATGTTGTAGAACCAGGTGATATTGTTTTTGTTGACCACCCAAAATATTATGACAAAGCTTTACAATCTGCAGCAACAATTGTTTTAATAAACAAAAAGGTTGAATGCCCGGAAGGTAAAGCTCTTTTAATTTCTGATGACCCTTTCAGGGATTTTAATACTTTAACGAAACATTTTAAGCCATTTCAATTCGCAAATGTTGCGATTTCATCTTCAGCAAGTATTGGAGAAGGAACTGTAATTCAGCCTAATAGTTTTGTTGGTAATCATGTAAAAATTGGGAAGAACTGTTTGATTCACTCAAATGTTTCTATTTATGATCATACCGTAATTGGTGATAATGTTATTATTCATGCCGGAACTATTTTAGGAGCAGATGCTTTCTACTATAAAAAACGTCCAGAAGGTTTCGATCAGTTAATTTCTGGTGGAAGAGTGGTAATTGAGGATAATGTTGGAATTGGTGCTCTTTGTACAATTGATAAAGGAGTTACCGGAGACACGACAATTAAGGAAGGTACAAAAATCGACAATCAAGTGCATGTTGGACATGATTCGGTTATTGGAAAAAAATGTTTAATTGCCTCACAGACCGGTATTGCAGGCTGTGTTGTTATTGAAGATGAAGTTACAATTTGGGGACAAGTTGGAACAACCAGCGGTATTACGATAGGAGCGAAGGCTGTTATTATGGGGCAAACTGGAGTTACTAAATCTGTTGAAGGAGGAAAATCATATTTTGGAACTCCAATCGAAGAATCAAGAGAAAAGTTAAAGCAATTAGCTAATATCAAAAAGATTCCTGAAATTCTAAATAAATTGAAGTAATATGTCTATAAAAGAGTTTGTTCAAAAATTTTATAAGTCGGATGCCTTAATTGATAGTGAAATTTTAAAAACGTATCTGCATCCTGAGGTAATCATTGAATGGAACAGTACTAAAGGTTTTATTCAGTTAGATTACAATGCTATAGTTGAATTAACAAATGAACTCAGCAGGGCATACGTGCGTTCTAAAGTTAGAATCAGCCACATTCTTGCCGAAGATGACTTAGTTTCAGTACGTTATTCTCATTATGTAAAAACAATCGAGAATCCGCGTGAGGAAATGTTATTGGCACATTTCTCAACGATTTGGCAAATAAAAGATGATAAGCTTTATAGAGGTTATCAAATGAGTCAATTTTCTTAATATTTTTTTGACAATAAAAGAGGCAAATTACATTACAAAACCTTATTTTTGCAACACAATTTTAAAAACTACATAAAATATATATCATGAGTGTTTTAGTTAATAAAGATTCCAAAATAATTGTTCAGGGATTTACAGGAAGCGAAGGTACTTTCCACGCTTCTCAAATGATTGAGTACGGTACTAATGTTGTTGGTGGTGTTACTCCGGGAAAAGGAGGATCAAGCCATTTAGACCGCCCGGTTTTTAATACAGTAAAAGATGCTGTAGATCAAGCTGGAGCTGATACTTCTATCATTTTTGTTCCGCCAGCTTTTGCTGCTGATGCAATTATGGAAGCTGCTGACGCTGGAATTAAAGTAATTATTGCTATTACAGAAGGAATTCCTGTAGCAGATATGATTAAAGCAAATAATTATGTTAAAGAAAGAAATTCTAGATTAATTGGCCCAAACTGTCCAGGTGTTATTACTCCGGGAGAAGCTAAAGTTGGTATTATGCCAGGTTTTGTTTTCAAAAAAGGAACTGTTGGTATTGTATCTAAATCTGGAACTTTAACTTACGAAGCTGCTGACCAGGTTGTAAAACAAGGTTTAGGAATTACTACAGCTATCGGAATTGGTGGAGATCCAATTATTGGGACTACAACTAAAGAAGCTGTTGAATTATTAATGAACGATCCTGAAACTGAAGCAATTATTATGATTGGTGAAATTGGAGGTCAATTAGAAGCTGATGCTGCAAGATGGGTAAAAGCTGATGGTAACCGTAAACCAGTTATTGGTTTTATCGCTGGAGAAACTGCTCCTGCTGGTAGAACAATGGGTCATGCAGGTGCTATTGTTGGTGGTTCTGACGATACAGCTGCTGCTAAAAAACAAATCATGAGAGACAACGGAATTTACGTTGTTGATTCACCAGCTGAAATTGGTAAAAAAGTAAAAGAAGTATTAGGATAATCTCCAAATATTCAAAATAACAAATTCCAAAAAAGTCTCAATATTTGTTGAGACTTTTTTACATTTTTAAAATGTTCGGAATATAATTAAAAATCTTAGCAACTTAGTTCCGATTGATATCGGGATAGAAGCTTAAAAAAGAAAAATGATGAGTAAAGAATTAGAAAAGTTTAAAGCAAGTAATAGTTTTACTTTTACTGTAAATGATAGTTTAGAAGAAGTTTGCAATGCTCCGGAAGGAAGTGCTGGAATTTTTGTAGTTTATGAAATTGACGGAGATGCAAAAGAATTAATTATGGTAGGTTCTACCGGAACTGTTCAGAATGATGGAACTCTTAAAAGCAAAAACGGCGGATTATACGACAAGATTGTAAACGGACACCAGTTTGCTAAAACAGGAAGAAAATATTCATGGCCGGCACAAATGAAATTAGAGAATATTTCTGTTCTTGAAGTAGTTTGGTACGAAACTTTTAATGCAGATGTAAAAGCAATTCCAACTGCAGTTGAAGGACAAGTTTTGCAAAATTTCTTAGATGAAAATGCAAAATTGCCAAGATGGAATGTGGCTTTTTAAAGCTAATATACTTTGTGATAAAACAATAAAGAGCCCTGCATTTAGCAGGGCTTTTTTTGTTTTATCAGGAAAACATTCTAAAAGGCAGTAAAAGTAAAGAATATTTACATAAGTAAAATCTGATAATTGTTTTACTTGTTTTAGTAAAAAAATAATTTTAACATTTCCTTAAGAACCCAGTTAAATCAACCAAAAGAGACAGTTTGCTATATTAGGAAACTGTCTCTTTTGTGTAAAATAATTGTTTTTAAGTTTTTGCTTTTATATATTTATCGAACAAAAGTAATTGATAATGTTAAAATAATGTATTCTCTGCATTAAGAAACATTGCCTTTGCAGAACTATAAGCCCCCACAATATGAAGACCCGAATCCTGCCAGTCAATGCTGTTGATGACAATACACTTTGGAATAATTTAATAATTGGAGATGAAAAATCATTTTCGTTATTATTCGAAAGATATTATAGTGATCTTGTAAGTTATGGAAATTCCCTTTCTCCATATGCAGAAAAAGTTCAGGATTGTATTCAGGATGTTTTTACAGATATTTGGGTTTATCGCAATTCCCTGCAGGAATCTGTAGTGGTAAAAGCTTATTTATTATCCAGTGTTAGAAAGAGAATTGCACGTTTGTATGAACGTGATCATATTTTTAGAAAAACAGCAAGTACAGATGCTATCGCTTTTCTCTTAGAGTTTTCTGTAGAAAACGAACTTCTGGAGGACGATTATACAGCAAAAGAAAAAGTAATATACCTTAATAAATTACTTAACGAATTACCTGCAAGACAAAAAGAGGCGCTTTATTTGCGCTATCATCAGGGATTATCTGTAGAACAAATTGCAGAAATGCTGGATGTCAATTATCAGTCGGCAAGTAATTTACTGCACCGCGGATTACTTACTCTTCGCAAAGAATGGAAAGGTAGTTTTTCCTTAATTATGCTACTATTTTCAGGCACTCTATAAAAAAAGTTAAAAAAACTTAAAAAAAATCTTAATTTGGTGAGTATATAATAAGAAAGCTGTCCTCTATGTTTTTGTAACCTTATTTTTTAGATGCAAAAACGTAATAAATATACCGAAATAGAAGACTTTTTATCTGACGAATCATTCCAATCGTGGGTTTTGTCTAAAATTGATGAAGATGGCTGGGAAGAGTGGACTTTAGAAAGCCGCCAGCGTGCTAAATTAGTTGAAGATTCAAGATTACTGCTTCTGGCAATGAAAGTTCCGGAAAGTAACCTTTCAAGCTCAGATATTCACAGGGCGTTGCACAACACCTGGATCAAAGTTCGAGATAAAGAAAATCAAAAAACTTTAGAAAATTTAAAAGTTAAGTTTTTCCGCAGACAATTTCTGTCTGGCGTAGCTGCAACATTGTTTTTTGCTTTTATGGGGGTGTGGTTTTATAATAGTTATTTTAAAACTGAAAGTACGGTTGTAACCTATAAAGAACTTATTGAAGAAAATAACGAAGGATTAGTAGAACAAACTAATAATTCTGACAAGCCTCAAATTATTACGTTATCAGATGGCAGTTCTGTATTACTGCAGCCTAACAGTAAATTAAGTTATCCTAAAATCTTTACCGGAAACGAAAGAAAGGTGTATTTATCCGGCGAAGGTTTCTTTGAAATTAGTAAAAATCCCCACAAACCATTCTTCGTTTATGCAAATGAAATTGTTACAAAGGTTGTCGGAACTAGTTTTAGAGTAAAAGCTTATTCTGACCAGCCTGATGTAGAAATTCTTGTTCGCACCGGTAAAGTTAAGGTAAAGTCAAATGATATGGTTTCTAAATCTGATAATGAAGAAATTGTGTTATTGCCTAATCAGGCACTCCGATTTTTGCGAAGCGACTTAAAATTTAATAAAATCACAAATATTACCCAGGATGCAGCTTTAACTCAAAGTGTTGGAAATATTGAACAGCTGAGTTTTGAATTCAATGATATTCCGGTTTCGCAGATTTTTGAAACAATAGAGCAGGCTTACTTAGTAAATATCGATTATCCAAAAAATAAATTAACAGACTGCCACTTAACAACATCTTTAAGTGATCAGCCTTTAACAGAGAAGCTAAAAATTGTCTGTAAAAGCATAGGCAATAATACCAGTTTTGAAATGAATGGGAATCAAATAATTATTACCTCAGACGGTTGTAATTAATTTTTTTAATGTAACTGTAATTACATCAAAAATACCCTTGTTTCTAATAATTAATTTTTCGAAGTAAAGCCTTTCATTTCTTGGAAGAAATGTAATTTATTTCACCAAAATAATAACCAAAAACTAAACTCAACCAGAAATAACTAAATGCCTATGTGAAAAAGAATACCATAAAAAAAGTGCCGAAATGCTGTAACATTATCGACACTTCATTAAATCGAATTTCTCTCTGTAAAGAGTTATTCATACGTTTCTTAAAATACACTCGAATCAGTATTAATCAAAACAAATCAAAATTATGAAAAAACCAGTTGTTAAACAACGATTACTCCATAGAATCATGAAAATAACACTATTTCAGTTTGTCTTAGCACTTGTGTTTTCAAGCTTTGCAGTGGCAAATAATGTAAATGGGCAAAAGAAATTAGATACCAAAGTTACAATTACAGTTGAAAATTTGACTCTTGATAATGCTTTGTCTAAAATTGAAAAGTCTGCACATGTAAAGTTTTCGTATAACTCAAGACTTCCTCAGTTGAGTAACAAAGTAAGTATAGAGGCCAATCAGGAAACGCTTTCAAGTATATTGAGCAGAATCCTGGTTCCATTTAATATAACATTTTCAGAAGTAAGCAATCAGATTATTTTGCAAAAAACTGCGAGTGCAGATCCGTTTGCAAGTGCAGATAATCACGATACACTTTTTGAAGTATTAACTGCAGGTCCAATTATCAAAGGTAAAGTTACAGACCAGTCTGGAAGTCCGCTTCCTGGCGCAACGGTTTTGGCAAAAGGAACTAAAATAGCAGTTTTAACAGATTTTGATGGTAACTTTACTATCGAAATGCCTGCAAATTCAAATGGACTTATCATTTCTTACGTAGGTATGGATACGAAAGAAATTGGTATTGAAAATACTACACCAACCGTAGTACTTAGTGAAGTAGGACAAAACTTAAAAGAAGTTGTAGTAACAACAGGTTACGAAAAAACATCAAAAAGAACTTTTACAGGAGCAATCAGTAAAATTTCTGGTGCCGAATTAAAAGTAGATGGTGTTGTTGACGTAAGCAGAATGATTGAAGGTAAAGCAGCAGGGGTTACGGTACAAAACGTTACAGGAACATTTGGTACAGCTCCAAAAATTACAGTTCGTGGATCATCTTCAATTTTTGGAGATACAAAACCATTATGGGTTATTGATGGTGTGGTTCAGGAAGATATCATCAATATGTCATTTGCAGATTTAGCATCTGGAAACTCAGAAACATTATTAAGTTCGTCTGTAGCAGGTTTAAATGCAAATGACATTCAAAGTATTGAGATTCTGAAAGATGCATCGGCAACTTCTATCTATGGTTCAAGATCGTTAAACGGAGTTGTGGTTGTAACAACAAAACAAGGACGCAGAGATGCTCCGTTAAAAATTACTTACGGTTTAGAGCAAACTGTTAGAGCAGTGCCAAACTACAACCAGTACGATATTTTAAATTCTCAGGAATCTATGAGTATTTTAAAAGAAATGGAACAAAAAGGATATTTAGATTTACCTTCAACAGTAAATGGAAGATACGGTGGAGCTTACAACATTTTAGGAAGAGCAATCAACACTTACGTGCCGGAAACGGGAGGATATTTAGTAAACAATGACCCGGTAAGCCGTAACAATTTCTTGAAAAAATACGAATTAGCAAATACAGACTGGTTCAACGTTTTGTTCAGACCATCTATTACACAAAACCACTCTTTAAGTTTTTCTGGTGGTGGAAAAAACAATACATTCTATGCGTCTTTAGGATATTATACAGATCCGGGATGGACAATTGCTGATGATGTAAAACAAATTTCAAGTAACATTAAAGGAACATTTTATGTAAACGACAAATTGAATATTACATTATCTACATTGGCCTCTATTCGTGATCAGGGAGCTCCTGGAAGTTACGAAAGCGAGAAAGACGTAGTTTTTGGAAAAGTAACTCGTGATTTTGATATCAACCCGTTTAATTATGTATTAAATACAAGTAGAACATTACGTCCTTATGATGAAAATGGAAACTTAGAGTATTACAGAAATAACTGGGCTAAAATGAACATCATCAACGAGCTTAAAAATAACTATATGGAAATCGAAGTAAAAGATATCCGTTTCCAGTTAGATCTTGATTATAAAATTACGCCACATTTAACGTATAACTTAACAGGTTCAGCACGTTACGCAAATACAAGCCGCGAGCATAAAATTTTAGAAAACTCAAACGTAGTGGGTGCTTACAAAGCTGGAACTCCAGATGGAGAAGACGGTGTAAACACACTAGTAAGAGATCAGAATATTTTCTTATACCAAGATCCAAATGATTTAACAGCACCAAAAGTATCTGTTTTACCAAACGGAGGTTTTTTAAGAAAATTTACAAACGACATGACATCTTATAACTTAAGAAATAGTGTTAACTATAGAAATGTATTCAGCGATAAACACGAAGTAGAAGGTTTATTTGGAACTGAGATGAGAGTTGTAGACAGAACAAGCGATCAGTTTACCGCTGCAGGTTTACAATATGACAGAGGTTTAACAGCCTTTACAGATCCAAGAATCATTGAAAAAATCATTAATGGAGGAGATTCTTATTATGGTTTTAATGAAGAAAAAGAAAGAACAGTAGGTTTCTTCGGGAAAATTGGATATACATACGATCGTCGTTATACAGCCTCTGTAACAGGACGTTATGACGGTTCTAACAGACAAGGAAACAGTGACTCTTCAAGATGGTTACCAACTTATACTTTTAGTGGAAAATGGAACGTTGCAGAAGAAAGTTTCATGAAAAATGTTGAGTCAGTAAATACTTTAGCAGTTAGAGCTTCTTATGGTTTAACAGCTACTGCAGGACCTGCAACAAACTCATTGGCAATCTATAAGAGTTATGTTACAGATCGTTTTAATCTTGATGACAGAGAATCTGGAATTAGAATTGACGAATTGCAAAACAGTGATTTAACTTGGGAGAAACAATTTGAAACAAACATTGGTCTTGACCTTGGAATGTTCAATAACAGAATACAGTTAACAACAGACATTTACCGTCGTAAAGCATTTGACTTAGTTGATTATGTAATTACTTCAGGAATTGGAGGACAAAGAATCAGACAAGGAAACAATGCCGATATGGAAACTAAAGGTTTAGAGGTTGGTTTTACAACTAAAAACATTGATAACAAAGATTTTAAATGGTCTACAACACTTAATTTTTCGGTATACCACCAGGAAATTACGAAGTTAGAAAACACACCAACAGCATTCGATTTGATTGATGCAAATGGAGGAAATACAGTTGGACACCCAAGAAACTCATTGTATTCTTACCAATTTACAGGTTTAAATAATCAAGGTCTTCCAACGTTTATTTTACAAGATGGTGCAGAAAATAATATTACAGATGCGAACTTTCAGGATAATTTAGATGTTACGAAATATCTTAAATATGAGGGATCAATCGAGCCAAACAAATCTATAGGTTTAGCAAACACATTTACCTATAAAAACTGGTCATTGTATGTGTTTTTTGTTGGGTCAGGAGGAAACAAAGTTCGTTTAAACCCTGTGTATGACAGTACTTATGATGATTTAACAGTATTTACAAAAGATTTCACAAACCGTTGGATTAACCCTGGAGATGAAAACTTTACAAATATTCCGGTTATTGCAGACAGACGTTTAAATGCTAATTATGGTGGAGAACGTACACTTGCAAGAGCTTACAATACTTATAATTATTCAGATGCTCGTATTGCAGATGGTGATTTCATTCGTTTGAAAAACATTTCATTAAGCTGGGAATTCCCTAAAGATTTCAAGAAAAAATTGGGACTAAGCACTTTTACACTAAAAGGTTCTGCAGTTAATCCTTGGTTACTTTACTCTGATAAAAGATTAAACGGTCAGGATCCTGAGTTTCGTAATTCTGGAGGAGTTGCTTTACCAGTAACATCTCAATACACCTTTACTTTAAACCTTTCATTATAATAGTCAGAAACATGAAAAACTTAAAAATAGCTTTATCCCTATTAATACTAATAAGTATTACTAGCTGCGATGATTTCCTTTCGGAAAAACCAGATAACAGAACAGAAATTGACACGCCTGCAAAAATATCAGAATTATTAGTTGAAGCCTATCCGCAAATGAGTTATTTTGATATTGCAGAAACAATGTCAGATAATGTTTTTGACAGTGGAATGGCAGAAACACTAAGAAAAAATGAGCAAAGTTATAACTGGGATATTCAAACAGAAACAACAGATATTGACACTCAGGCTTACTATTGGGATGCATGCTACAAAGCAATCGCTCACGCCAATAAAGCATTAGAAGCAATTGAAGACTTAGGAAGCCCGGCAAGTTTAAATCCGCAAAAAGGAGAAGCATTAATGGCAAGAGCTTATTCTCATTTTATGCTGGTTTCACTTTGGTCAAAACGTTACAATCCTGCTAGTGCTTCAACAGATTTAGGAATTCCTTACGTTACAAAACCAGAAACAGAATTAGTAACAAAATATAAACGTAATACAGTAAAAGAGGTTTTTGACTTTATTGAAAAAGATATCGAAGATGGTTTAAAAATCGTAACAAACGATTACAAACAGCCAAAATTTCATTTTAATGTAAGCGCTTCAAAAGCTTTTGCCAGCAGATTTTATTTAATAAAAGGAGATTGGGACAGAGTACTTGAATTAACAAGCGATTTAGGTTCAAAACCAGTTGGGAAATTAAGAGATTTTGCTTCTTATGATTTACTTAGTGCCGTTGATCAAAGATTAGCTTACGCAACCAGCGATGCCGAAACAAATTTATTAATCGTTTCAGCAAATTCAATTGTAAGCAGATCATACTATTCAAACCGTTTTTACCTTTCAGGAGCAAGATATCCAGATATTTTTGGTACAGCAACAAGTTTATTTAATAAACCTTGGTTATACAATTTTTATTCATCAAACAGCAGTATAACAGTATTTCTTCCGAAATTTTATGAATATTTTAAGTATTCAAACGTAACAGCAGGAATTGGAGATCCATATGTTGCAGAAGTTTTATTAAGCAATGATGAGTTTTTCTTAAACAGAATTGAAGCTCACGTAATGAAAGGAGATATTGCAACAGCAAACGACGAGTTAGAATATTTTCTATCAACAAGAACTGTAGGATATGCGCCGACAGACAAGCTTACGGAAGCAAAAGTTGTAGCTAAGTATCCGGTAATTGCAGATGAGTACACGCCATTTTACACCATGACACCAGTACAAACATCTTATGTAAAAGCAATTGCTGAAACAAGACGTAGAGATTTTATACACGAAGGAATGAGATGGTTTGATGTAAAACGTTTTAATATCGTAGTTAACCACGAAACCACAAACAAACCGGTAAACACTTTAGTAAAAGATGACAACCGCAGAGCAATACAAATTCCTTTGCACGCATCAAATACAGGTGTCGAATTAAATCCTAGATAATCTTTAAAATTAAAAACTTATGAAACTATTCAAATACAATAAAATTATCGTTATGGCCATGGTTTCGGCAGCTCTAATTTCATGCGGAAGCGAAGATCAGCCGGGAGAAAGCCAGTTAGACTTTACACAGCCTACAAAAACGGCCTTAGATAATTGGATTTCAACTACATATTTAAATCCTTTTAATATTAATGTACAATACAAATGGAACCAAAATACAGTTGATAACAGCCGTTATTTATTTCCGCCAACAATTGACAAAGTGAAACCAGCACTTGAAATTGTTGAAGAAATATGGTTAAAAAGTTACTCAACAGTTGGCGGGGCAGATTTCGTTAAGAAAATTGCACCAAGAGAAATTGTTCTGGTTGGAGGAGTAAACTTAAATAGTGTAGGAACAAGAACCTTAGGTATTGCTGAAGGAGGACAACGTGTTACATTGTTTGAAACAGATTATATAGATCAGTCAGATCGTGCAAACGTATCAGAATTTATACATACCATTCAACACGAATACATCCATATTTTAAATCAAAACAAACCTTTTGACGAAAAAGCATGGGCTGCAATAACACCTGTAGGATATACAGCAGACTGGTATAATTATGATATTCAGGAGTCAAACGAAATTGGATTTATTACATCTTATGCAAGATCAAATATTAATGAAGATTTTGCAGAAACAGCTTCAATGATTTTAATTTTTACAAAAGCAGAATACGAAGCATTTTTAGACGGTATCCAAAGCCCTTTTGCATATCAGGCATTAAAAACAAAAGAAGCGCTGGTAGTAAAATATTTCAAAGAAGCATTCAACATGGATTTTTATGCTTTAAGAGATGAAGCTGAGAAAAACACAACTGCTGTAATAAACAACTAAAACAAGTATCATGAAAATAAAAAACATATATAAGTATTTATTTGCAGCTATTTTGATACTGCACTTAAGCGCCTGTAATAACAATACAGACGCCGACCAATTATTTGACGAAACACCTACAACGCGTTTAAACAATCAAAAATCTGAACTTAATACGGCATTACTTTCATCACAGTTTGGTTGGAAAGCGGTTTATTTTACAGATAATACAGTTTTAGGCGGATACACACACTTGTTTAAGTTTGCTCAGGACGGAACTGTAGAAATGGCTTCTGATTTTGATGCAGATACAGATGTATACAAAAGTGAATATGCAATACAACTTGGAAGTACAGTAAGTTTAACATTTACTACAAAAAACAGAATTCACCTTTTATCAGAGTCAGATAATTATCCAATTCCGGCATTAAGAGCCAAAGGATATTTAGGAGATTTTCAGTTTTTATACTATGGACAAGAAAACGGAGAAATCATTTTTAAAGCAAACAGAAATGGTACAGAAATACGTTTTGTAAAAGCAACTGCTGATGATTGGGCAAAATTGCCTCAGAATTTGGTAATGGAGCAAAACGTTATCGGAAGTGACGAAAGACCGCTTTTTAGATTATTAGAAACTACAGACGGTACAACAACTCATAAATTCGATTTTTCTTTTAGCGAAATAACTCGTTTTGCAGAGTCAAATTCTATCGAAAGCGGTTATTCTATAAGCTACAACATGGGAGTAGGATACACGCCAACCGGCATTGTAGTAAGCCCGGCCGTAGAAGTAGGCGGACAAAAATTGTCAAACTTTGTGTATAATGATGCTGACGGAAGTTTTACAGCTACTGGAACAGGAGGAGTTAAGGCTGAAATTAAATATTCTAATAAACCATTGATCATTACAGATGACTATAAAAACTTCTTAAATGGTCAGCCGCAAATGGTTATAAGTTTTATTACTGCAAATCTTTATACAGCACCAACAACTTCTTCATACTTTAAAACGTTATTTGACGCTGCAAATGCTACATTACCGGCAAACCAAAAAATAACCAGAATTCAAATTTATTTCAATTCAGCCTTTGGTAACTATATCGAATATCGTTTTGCAGGCGGAAGACCAAGTGTTTATCACAACTTTACAACAAGTGCAGATGATACAAACAAACGAATTATTCTAACTCACGATTCATGGGATAACGGATCAGCATATATTCCGGCTCCGGCTTTCTTAAAATCGCTTGATGATGAATTCTTTAACGCAGCAGGACTTTACCTGAAAAAAGAAGCGTTTAAAATTACATTTACAAATAACATTTATACAATTACAAGTTCTACGACTAATTTTAGAACAACAACATATCAATTATAGTAATTTTAGTTTTAATTTTTATTTTGGAGAAAGCAGCTCAATTTATTGGGCTGTTTTTTTATTAAAATCAGATATCCTAAAGAATAATTAGTATGAAAAAATATATAACACCAGCAAATATTGCCATTTTCATCTGGGGAATAGGGCTTTTATTTATAAATGAGATGTACTATGAGTATTTAAGATACTATTTATATATCTCTATAATTCTTGCAGTTATTGCTATAATATATGATCGTTTAAAACGAAAAAAAGAAAACCAGCATCAGTAGAAAGAAAATATCCTTTAAAAATTGATGTTAAGATTTTAGTTTTATTTATTTTGGTGGAAGCAGCTCAGTTTTTTGAGCTGTTTTTTTGTTTGTAATAAAAGAAAATTCTGAGCCAATTTTTATAAAACAAATTTTATTAAATGCCCAAATACTCTATATTTGTAATTCGAAAAATAAAAACGAATACCTTAATATGAAATTACTAGAAGGAAAAGTAGCAATCATTACTGGCGCCAGCCGCGGAATTGGTAAAGGAATTGCAGAAGTTTTTGCTAAACACGGAGCAAACGTAGCATTTACATATAGTTCATCTGCTGCATCTGCAGAAGCTCTTGAAGCTGAGTTAAATAGTTTAGGAGTTAAAGCAAAAGGTTACCAATCTAACGCAGCCGATTTTAATGAGGCACAAGCTTTTGTTGATGCTGTTTTAGCAGATTTTGGAACAGTTGATATTTTAATTAACAACGCCGGAATCACAAAAGACAACTTACTTATGCGTATGTCTGAAGCTGATTTTGACCAGGTTATTGATGTTAACTTGAAATCTGTTTTCAATATGACAAAAGCAATCCAAAAAACTTTCTTAAAACAACGTGCAGGTTCTATTATCAATATTAGTTCTGTAGTTGGAGTTTCTGGAAATGCAGGTCAAACGAACTACGCCGCTTCAAAAGCCGGAGCAATTGGTTTTACAAAATCAGTAGCTTTAGAATTAGGTTCTCGTAATATTCGCTGCAACGCAATCGCTCCAGGTTTTATCGAAACTGAAATGACTGCAAAATTACCGGAAGATGTAGTAAAAGGATGGAGAGACGGAATTCCGTTGAAACGTGGCGGAACTACTGAAGATGTTGCAAATGCATGTCTTTTCTTAGCTTCAGATATGAGTGCATACGTTACAGGACAAGTTCTTAATGTTTGTGGAGGAATGCTTACTTAATGGTTTGCAGTGTTCAGTTTTAAGTATTCAGTAAATATCTAATCTGAAAAATAATAAAGAGAACACATTTGTTATAATTCGATTTCTAATGCTGATCACTAAAAACTGATTACTGAATACTAAAAAATATGACTACAAACACGATTTTATTATTATTACTTTCTTTAGTAATAGCGGGTGGTTTGTCGTACTTTCAATACTTTTATAGAGCCAAAAACAAATCAAATCTGATTTGGTTTTTGGCTTTTTTACGTTTTCTGGCCATTTTTGGATTATTGGTTTTATTAATAAACCCCATAATTTCTAAGAGTTCGCTGGAAATAACCAAAACACCTTTAGCGATTGCAGTTGATAATTCAAGTTCAATAACAGCTTTAAAATCAGATAAAAAAGCAATTGAATTATATCAAAAGCTGATATCAAATCCTGCTTTAAAAGAAAAATTCGAAATTCAGTCATATCAGTTTGACGACGAATTTAAAACTTCAGATAAATTTGATTTCAAAGGAAAACAAACCAATTTAGATGAAGTTGCCAAGAATTTAAAAAGCATCAACAAAAACCTGACTTTCCCAACGGTTATTATTACTGACGGAAATCAAACTACAGGAAACGACTATGTTTATAGATTCGATCCTGTCAATAAAGTTTATCCTTTGGTTGTAGGAGATACAACCACATTTTTTGATTTAAAAATAAATCAGCTTAACGTAAATAAATACGCATTCCACAAAAATAAATTTCCCGTTGAAGTATTCCTGCAATATGCCGGAAATAAAGCAACAACTGCTGATTTTACAATTTCGCAGGGAAATTCAGTTGTAGCAAAAGAGAAAGTTTCTTTTTCTCCATCTAAAAAAACAGCGACTTTAAATTTGCTTTTACCTGCAGATAAAGTAGGATTGCAAATTTTTAGAGCCAGCATTTCATCAAACGCAAAAGAGAAAAACAGTTACAATAATATCAAGAATTTTGCTGTCGAAATAATCGATCAAAAATCAACAATTGCCATAGTTTCGGCAATAAACCATCCCGATATTGCGGCCTTAAAACGTTCTATAGAAGTTAATGCGCAGCGTAAAGTAATCTTGGTTAAGCCCAATGATATTAATCAGTTACAAGAAGCTTCAGTCTTAGTTTTATACCAGCCAACTTATGCTTTTAAACCAATTTTTGACAATAATAAAGCGGCCGGAAGAAATACCTTTATCATAACCGGAAACAGCACTGATTTTAATTTTCTAAATCAACAGCAAAACAATTTAATCTTCAAAATGAGCGGACAGGTTGAAGATTACTTATCAGAGTTTCAACCGCAGTTTAATCTATTTGCGATAGACAATATTGGTTTTGAAAATTTCCCGCCATTGCAAAATGTATTCGGAACAATTTCAACAAACGGAAATGTATCGGTTTTACTTTCTTCAAAAATTAGAAACGTTTCTACCAATGCGCCTTTATTGGCTTTCGCCGAAAACCAAGGAAAACGAACTGCTTTTCTTTTGGGAGAAAACAGCTGGAAATGGCGTTTACAAAGTCATATCGACAATCAGTCCTTTGAAAAGTACGATGTTTTTGTAGATAAGATAATTCAGTTTTTGGCAACATCAACTTCAAAAAAATCATTGGTTGTAACACACGAAAGTTTTTATAATTCTGGAGAAGAAATCGTAATCAACGCCCAATACTTCAATAAAAACTATGAGTTTGACGAAAAAGCAAGGCTAACAATCACAGTTACAAATGCCGAAACCAAACAAGCGAAGAATTACGATTTATTAAAAGGAAATAATTCATTCTCCGTAAACTTAGAAGGATTAACAGCCGGAAAATATAATTTCACTGTAAAAGAATTAAATTCAAACACATCGTATTCCAGTCATTTTGAAATTTTAGATTTTGATATCGAAAAACAATTTGTAAATCCTGATGTTTTAAAACTGAAACAATTGGCTTTACAAACCAACGGAAAAGCTTTCTTCGAAAATCAAGAAGAAGACTTGATCAATACACTTTTAGAAAATAAAGAATACAAATCAATCGAGAAAAACATCTCAACAAAAACTCCAATAATTGACTGGGTTTGGTTATTGATTTTAATTGCTGCTTTATTAACGGCGGAATGGTTTGTTAGAAAATATAACGGGTTATTGTAAATTATAGTAAAACTATTTTTAGATAGATATGAAATATACTTTAATATTCGTTATCTTTTTGATAACAATGATTAGTTGTCAGGGAAATGATTATTTTAATTTAGGTGTTTTTCAATCTAAAAATGGAAACTACGAAAAATCAATTTATTTTTTTACAAAAGCAATAGAGAAAAACCCTAACGATAATGAAGCTTATTACAATAGAGCTTATTCTCAACAAAAGATTGGTGGTAAAGAACAAAATGTTATTTTAGATTATTCAAAATCGCTTGAATTCAACCCAAATGATTTCGAAGCCTATAATAATCGAGGTGTTGCTTACAAGAAAGTTAAAGAATATAAGAAAGCGCTTTCTGATTTTAAAATGACTATTAAACTTAATCCTGAATATTCGCTTGCTTTTTATAATATAGGGAATTTATATGCCTTAATGAAAAATAAAGACAGCGCTTGTGTGAATTTTAATAAAGCACTCAATTTAGGATATAAAGACGACAATATAAATCTTAAAATAAAAGTCAACTGTAAATAGAATTATATATTATGGATTTCAGGCTAAAAGTTTTCTATACAGTTGCACTCCGCCTTAATTTTACTAAAGCGGCAACGGAATTGTATATAACACAGCCGGCAGTTTCAAAGCATATTCAGGAACTAGAAGAAACTTATAAAACAAAACTTTTCGAACGAAACGGTTCTAAAATAGCTTTAACTCCGGCTGGAGAAATTCTGCTAAAGCATACCAAAGAAATCTTCGAAATTTACCGGGAAATCGATTTTGAAATGAGTTCCTTTATCAGTGAACGTCAGGGATTACTGCGATTAGGCGCAAGTACCACGATTTCACAATATATAATTTCTCCCGTTTTGGCACGTTTTCATCAAAAACAAAAAGACATAAAAGTCAATTTGTTAAACGGAAATACAGAACAAATCGAAAATGCTTTAATCAATAAAGAAATCGAAATTGGAATTGTGGAAGGACAGTCAAAAAATCAATCTATAAAATACATTCCGTTTTTAAAAGATGAACTGGTTTTAGTCTGCAATAGTAATAATCCATTTGTACAGCAAAATGAAATTTCAGTAAACGATTTAAAATCAATGAAATTCATAACCCGCGAACGCGGATCAGGAACACTTGAAGTTATAGAATTTGCACTTAAAAAGGTCGGTTTAAAATTCTCTGACTTGCAAATTGAAATGCAGTTAGGAAGTACAGAAAGCATAAAATCCTATTTATTAAATTCAGATTGTTTTGCTTTTATGTCCATTCATGCAGTAAGCAAAGAGTTGAAAAACAAAGAATTAATTGTTTTAGATGTCGAAAAATTAGCAATCGAAAGACATTTTTATATCATTACCTTATTAGGAAAATCAGATCCTTTATCAGAATTGTTTATTCAAAATATTGCAAATCATTATAATCTGAAGTTATAGTCGATTGTATTTTACGATTGGCGATTTCCATTTAATCGTCGGAACTTTGCAAGGTAAAATATCAATTACCTTATTTTGAAAACGAAACAACATTCCGCATCACATTTATTTGAAATAAATCATTTTTTGCAGCAATTAATTTTTGCTGTTGTAATCTTGTTATGTTTATTTTCGATAATTTCTCCGCCAGTTGCTTTATTAATTGGCGTTATAATAGTGAATATATTCGGAAATCCTTTTGTAGCATTCAACAGCAAAGCCATAACTTTTTTATTGCAGTTTTCAGTTGTAGGTTTAGGTTTCGGAATGAATGCATCAAGCGCATTTTCAGTAGGAAAAGAAGGATTTGTATTAACTATATTCTCAATTTTCAGCACCTTATTTTTTGGTTTTCTGTTAGGAAAATGGCTTAAAACCGAGAAAAAAACATCACATTTAATTTCATGCGGAACTGCAATTTGTGGTGGAAGTGCCATCGCAGCAATTTCTCCAGTAATAAAATCTAATGAAAACCAAACCTCAATAGCTTTAGGCGTAATATTTATATTAAATTCAATTGCACTGTTTGCTTTCCCGTTTATCGGACATCAGCTTGATTTGTCTCAAAAAGATTTCGGATTATGGTGTGCAATCGCCATTCACGATACAAGTTCGGTAGTTGGCGCGGCAAATAGATATGGAGTCGAAGCCTTGCAAATAGCCACAACTGTAAAATTAGCCAGAGCCTTATGGATTATTCCAATTTCACTTTTAACAGCAGTTATTTTTAAAAATAAAAACTCAAAAATTAAGATTCCTTATTTTATTGGTTTATTCGTTTTGGCGATGCTTATCAATTCTTACGTTCCGCAAGTATCTATTTTTACACCGCATATTGTAAGTTTTGCTAAAATTGGTTTAACCATTACGCTGTTTTTAATTGGAGCGACTTTAAATATAAATACTTTAAAATCAGTAGGGGTAAAGCCTTTACTTCAAGGCGTTTTTCTTTGGGTATTTATTGCAGGTTTAAGTTTAGTGTCAATTGTTTTTCTTAGTTAGACTATTTTACATTAGAAAATTTGACAACCGGTTTTCCTATCATTTTATAGAATTTTCCTTTAAAAGAAAAACGTCTTTCAATTTCAAAATTAAATGATTTTTTAGTTTTTGCCACTGCAGCAATTTCCTCTGGAGGTGTAACTTCAAATTCATCTTCTGCCTTTGCTGTTTTACTAAATGATCCGCTGGTTTTAATAATGATATCTCTAAAATGCTTTTTGGTACCGTCATCGACAACTGTATAAGAACCAGACCATTTTATGCTTGAAACGTTTGTTAACTGGTAATTATTAGCTTCCAGGATTGGCTGATATTTGCCATCAAAACCAGCAACAATATAAAGATAACCTTCAAAAGGGCCGCCGGCACCACCATTTACATGTAGTAAAGTAAAAGCATATTGATCTTCTCCAATTTGTAAAAGTTTAGGTTTTGGAGATTGTGAAAAAGCACCAAAAGCAGCAACTGCAGGCTGAAAAGATCTCATTTCCCAAGCACTGCCATTTTTAGCAAATTTTGCCAAACCTAATAAACCGCCAGAAAAACGTCCGGTTTGTAAACCATCTGCATCGTAATAAGAATGATTAAAAGCTAAAATTTTGAATTGGTTTCCTTTAGAATCAGAATAATCAATGTTAGCAAGAAGTCTTGTTGCCACACCTTCGCTGTAAGGAAACAATTGATCACCTTCAACGCCATTCACATCAGTAAAAGGTAAAGGTTTGCAAGTTTTACATTTCCAGCTTATAAAAGTATTGTGGTCAGAAAGCTTGTATAATTTTCCGGGAAACAATTTTTGCATCGTTTTTATTCCATCAAACTGATCTTGTATTTTTAGAATCCGTTTAGGATTTAAAATAGTATCGTTAACGTTTTTTAGCTCTATGTCAGCTTCTTGAGCAAAACAAACTGAACTAAAAATTAGGATAAAAAACAGAGATAAATGGCGCATATTTATAAAACTTAAGACTAAAACAAACATACAAATAAAAACTCTTAACACGAACATATTATTACTCAGATGGTTTAAAAACTAATAAAAGTTAAATTAATATATTCTTCAAGGGTAATCTTTTAAATTATCTTTAAATACGGTAACTTTGCCTTCCAAATACAAAAACAAAATGAAAAACTTCAAAATGAGGCCAAAATTGATTGCATTCTTCGCATTAATTATTGGTTTTTTTACTTTATCATGGGGAATTGTAGGCCATGAAAGAATTAATAAAGCAGCTGTAATGGCTTTACCACAGCAACTTCAGGTTTTCTTTTACAACCACATTGATTTTATTACGCAGGAAGCTTCAGTTCCGGATATTCGTAAATATGCTTTAAATTATAAAGACGAAAATCCAAGGCATTATTTCGACATGGAAAACTTTGGTTCTGCCGATAGTATTCCTCAGACAATGGAAGCCGCAAAGAAAAAATACGATGCTAAATTCTTGAACGATAACGGAATTTTACCTTGGTATATTGAAGATATGATGGTGAAGTTAACCAAAGCTTTTAAAGATAAAAACAGAGCAGAAATTTTATTTCTCGCTGCAGATTTAGGTCATTATATAGGTGATGCACATATGCCGTTACACACTTCTGCAAATCACGACGGACAATTGAGCGACCAAAAAGGGATTCATTCTCTTTGGGAAAGCAGACTACCTGAATTATTTGCTAAAAATTATAAATTAAATGTTCCTCAGGCACAATATTATACAGATGTTCATAAAGCAGTCTGGGACATGATCAACGATACACACAGTTTGGCGCAGCCATTGTTAGACATCGATAAAAAGTTGAGAACGTCAACTCCGGAAAGTCAGGTTTTTAAAATGGATGCTGATGGGAAAGTATTGAAAAGCAAATACAACACTCCAATTTTCTCTGATGAATATGCAAAGAAACTAAACGATCAGCTAAACGGAATGGTTGAAAGTCAAATGAAAAAAGCCATTACGGCAACAGCAAGTTTCTGGTATACAGCATGGGTAAATGCAGGAAAACCAGATTTAAGCGATTTAGATTCACCAGCAGTAACACAAAGAAACAATCAAGCTTTAAAAGACGATTTGATATTGTTTAAAAAAGGAGATCTATTCGGATTGAAAAATCAGAATGATTAAATTTTTGTTTCAAGTTTCAAGAAAAAGCCTCAAGTTCATTTTGAATTTGAGGCTTTTTGTTTTTAGTTGGTATTTCAAAATTGGAACTTCAAATTTTGATTCAGATTGTCGATTTAGATTGCGTAGACGCACTGCAGTGCGTCTCTACGATCAATTCATGTCGATCAATTCATGCAAATATATTTTATACAGAACGGTTATTTAGAGACGCACAGCAGTGCGTCTACGACCAGTATTCAAGGTCAGATATAAAAAGTCTATTTAAATCTGCAAAATCCGTGTGCCATTAACCACATTTGGAATTTTAAAAATTGAGATTTAAAAACTTTATCTCTGATATTTCTTTTCCTTCAACAAAAATGAAGCAGATTGATAATAAGAAATAGCTTCATTAACCAAATCAATTTTTTGCTTTTTTAACGGCATTTCATCATACTCAACTTGAAATTCAGATGAAACACTATCTTTTGAATCTAATTTTAAAGCAAATTGTTTCACCTCTTGTTTAGGCGATAAGATTGTTAAAACATTATCCTTTATCAAACCCAAATCCTGATAAGTAGCAATAAAAGCCCTAGGTTTATAAGAAGATTTTAAAACATCCTGCCCGAAAAATTTACTGTCGTAATCAAAATGCAATAATCCAAAAAGTGTAGGCATAAGATCAATTTGAGACATTAATTTGCTGCATTTTTCAGGTTTTTCATTCGGTATATAAATAAAAGCCGGAATTCTGTATTTATCAAGCGGAAGTTCTGTTTTTCCGGCGCTTGATGCACAATGATCCGCAACAATTACAAAAGCAGTATTGTTAAACCAAGGCTGTTTTCGAGCCATAGCAAAGAATTTTTTGAGAGCATAATCAGTATATTTTACGCCGCCGTCACGAGATTTAATATCACCGGGAATATCAATTTTATTGTTTGGATAAGTGAAAGGCCTGTGATTGCTCACTGTCATGATATGATTAAAGAAAGGTTTATTCTGTCTTGCTTCAATATTCATAATTTTAATTGCTTTGTTGTACATATCCTCATCACAAACACCCCAAACGTTTGAAAACGTGATCTCTTCTGGAGTAAAACTAGATTTGTCGACAATTTGATAACCATTGCCAGAATAGAAATCCTGCATATTATCAAAAAAAGCATCTCCGCCGTACATAAATTTTACATTATATCCTTTTTGTTTAAATATAGAACCCGTAGAAAATTTATTTTTATTGTCTTCTCGTTTTACAACACTTTCCCCAGCAGTTGGCGGCAGACATAAAGTAACAGCTTCAAGTCCGCGGACAGTTCGGTTTCCGGCAGCGTACAAATTAGTAAACTGCAGGCTTTTTTGAGATAAACTGTCTAAAAACGGGGTTATATTTTCTTGATTTCCATACGTTTTCATAAAATCGGCACTTAAGCTTTCGACCGTAATTAAAATCACATTTTTATGATTTTCAAGAGAATCGCTGGATATTTTCTGAATTGTATTTTCTCCGGAAATAGTCGGGAATTGTTTTTTCAAAATAGTAAAAGCTTCCTGATTAGGCAGTGTTTTGTAAAATTTGAAATAATCTAATTTGTTGTTTTGAAAAGCTAAGTAAAACTTATATAGTCCATTAGACTGCAATTCGTTTACAAATACATTTTTAGAGTTTTCGGTCTTCGCCAAAATCGGAATTGCAACAAGCGAAATAGCAAATAAAAGCCAGTAAACCCCGGAAATTTTTACTTTTTCAGTAAAAGAAGGAATCTCGTTAATATAATCCTTAGAATTTTTTACAATAAAATAAGTAACAATCCCGCTAACAAGGAATAAAGCTGAAAATAAAGGAATTACAGGATAAGACTGCATAATATTTCCGATAACTTCATTGGTGTAAATGAGATAATTAACCGCAATGAAATTGTATTTTACGCCAAATTCATTCCAAAAGAAATATTCACTTAATCCGTTTTGCAGAATTAGTAAAACATATAGAAAAACGACAAACGAATAGAGCCAAAATCTAAGTTTAGTTCTATATTTTGGCAATAAAAGAAAAATTGTAAATAAAATTGTTTTTAGCCCTATAAAAATCAAAACAATTCTGGGTAATGCGCCTCCATATTCGTCAAAAATACTTTTTCCCGAAGCAGTATATAAAAGTAATACAGCTAAAAATCCTAAAATAACATACCCATAAGGTTTATTGTATTTAGATTCTGAAAGGAAAATGAGATACAGCCAAAGAAAAACTCCGGCAATCACGAAAACAAAAAAATCTGAAAGTAATCCTAAGCCAAAAATTTTTAAACTTTCTAAAAATTTAAAAGAACTCTGTGTTATAGGATGAAAAATCAATACAACTCTCAATATAAAACTTACAGAAAAATAGAAAAAGGCCAGATTGTAAAACGGAGAAAATTTTTTGCAGGAAGTCATGAAATTTTATTTTCTGCAAAATTAATTTCGATTAATTAACGACAGATGAAGTTACCCTTTTACCTTACTTAGTCTACACTTAAATTTTGCTTAAGATCACAGATTTTAACCTATTGTTATGATTTTAAGTGGTTTCTGAGCCTTAAAATCTATATCTTTGAAGAGCAAAAGAGACAGATTAATCCTGGATCAAAATAATACGATATGCATATTTTAATTGTTGAAGATGAATTAGGAATCGTCCAGTTTTTAGAACAGGGACTGCGGGAAGAAGGGTATAAAATTACAACTGCAAATGATGGTTCAAAAGCTTTTGAGTTGTCTCAGAACCATAAATTTGATTTGATTTTGCTCGATTGGATGATCCCTAAAATCAATGGTTTGGATTTATGTAAAGCAATCAGAATCAAAGACCAAAAAACGCCGATAATCTTTTTAACCGCAAAAGATACCGTTCAGGAAACAATAGAAGGCCTGAAAGCAGGTGCAAACGATTATATCAAAAAGCCTTTTAGTTTTGAAGAATTGGTTGAAAGAATTAAAATTCATTTCAGGAATCGAGGAGGCAGCGAAGCACTTTCATTGGGAACAATTAAAATTGACCTATCGAAACATATAGTTTTAAAAAATGATGAAGAAATTGCTTTAACTCAAAGAGAATTTGAACTTTTGACTTATTTAATACAAAATAAAGGTAAAGTCTGCACACGAAATCAGATTTTAAAAGACGTTTGGGATATTAATTTTGAATACGATACCGGCGTAATTGATGTTTTTATGAATGCTATTCGTAAAAAACTCAATTTAAAAATAGAAGAGGATTATATAAAAACCATCCGTAGTGTAGGTTATATCGCTAATGACTTATAAATGAATCAGCTTTCCTTTAAAAACAGAATTGCCTTAAACTATATCATAACTACAGGATTATTGATTCTAGTAGTTTTTTCGGTTATATATTCTATCGTTAAACACACTGTTTACAGCCACATTGACGAAAATATTAAAGTCGAAATTCAGAATCATTTAGAAGAAATTAAAGTACAAAATGGCAAAGTAATTCTTATTGATGAAGAAGAATGGGAGGAGCGTGAACATAATACCGTAGATGTAAATCCTGTATTTGTTGAATTTTTAGATTTGAATAAAAAGATTATTGAAAAAGCACCTAATCTGAAAACACAAACACTTGAATTTCATGATTCTGTTGGAGATTATGAGTTGTTTGATACCAAAATGGGAGATCATGCTATTCGACAAATTCAGGTCAAATTAAACGTTCAGAACAAACCAATAGGCTATATTATAGTAGCTATGTCGCTGGCTGATTCTAGAATGGTATTAAATAATTTATTTGATATCATGTTTTTATCATTTTTAGCAATTTTAATATTGTTATTCTTTTTAGCCAGATTTTTTGCAGGCAGAAGTATTAAACCTATAAATGCTATAATTAACACCTCAAAAATCATTACAAAAGACAATCTGAAAGCGCGTATTCCGCTGCCTAAAACTCGCGATGAATTGTATACGCTTTCTAAAACCATCAACAATTTATTAAACCGGATTGAAGATGCTATTGAACGTGAAAAACAATTCACTTCTGATGCTTCGCATGAATTAAGAACACCGCTGACTGTTATTAAAGGAACACTTGAAGTACTGGTTCGTAAACCCAGAGATAATAAGGAATATGAAGATAAAATAAACTATTGTATAAACGAAGTTAACCACTTAAATGTGCTTGTGGATCAGCTTTTAACAATGGCCAGATTCGATAATCAAAAACAGCAGATTAACGCAGAAACGGTTTATTTAAATGCTGTAATTTTAGATATCTTAACTCTGAATTCTGAGAAAATAAAAAGCAAAAAACTTGATGTAAAATTTGATGCCGGAACAGATTTTTATATTCAATCTGATAATTTCTTAATCATAACGATTCTTAGAAATATTATTTCAAATGCTGTAAAGTATACAAATCCTTCGGGAGAAGTTTCGATTTTGCTCTTTAAAGAAAACGATAAAATAATTTGTAAAATTTCAGATAACGGAATTGGTATTGCAAAAGAAGATTTAGAGATGATATTAAATCCTTTTTTTAGATCTAATTATACTGAGCATCCTGAAATTAAAGGTGTTGGTTTGGGGCTTTCTATTGTAAAAAGAATTACCGAACTGCTTCATGTTAAATTTAAAATTGAAAGCCAGCTAGGAGAGGGGACTACTGTAATCTTAGCCTTTAATAAGGAATTAGAAAACGTTTTCGTAAATTGAAAATTTTCAATAAAAACCGCTCTTCAGATTTTTTTTAACAATAAACTATCGTTAAGTTATATTAAAAATTGCTTTTTTATGAAATTAACTAGTATATTTGCAACCGAATCAAAGAATTATAAAACAAACCAAACAATGATTTCAAATCAATTACATCATCATCATTTTCATTATTGCTCTCAAGCGATGTGTTAATGGTATGCATGTAAATCATCATATTTTAAAACCCGTTTGAGTACATCAAACGGGTTTTTTTATACCAATTCTTTGTACTCAAACTATTAATCAGCAAAAAACTAAAAAATGAGTACTTTAAAAATTGCAATTCAAAAATCTGGTCGTTTAAACGAAGACAGCATTCAAATCCTTAAAGACTGCGGTATTTCAATCAACAACGGAATCGATCAGTTAAAAGCTGAAGCTTCAAACTTTCCTCTTGAAGTTTTGTATCTAAGAAATTCGGATATTCCGCAGTATTTAATTGACGGAGTAGTTGATTTAGCCATCGTTGGCGATAACCTTTTAGTAGAAAAAGGAAAAGAAATTGAAGTTGTACAACGATTAGGATTTTCAAAATGCAAAGTTTCTGTTGCCGTTCCTAAAACCTTCGAATACAATTCAATACAGGATTTATCAGGTTTAAGAATCGCAACTTCTTATCCAAATACGGTTAACGAATATTTCAATTCTTTCGGGTTAACAGTAGATATTCACCAAATCTCAGGTTCTGTAGAAATTGCACCAAACATTGGTCTTGCCGATGCTATTGTGGATATCGTTTCAAGCGGAAGCACTTTATTCAAAAACAATCTAAAAGAAGTTGAAGTGATTTTAAAAAGTGAAGCAGTTTTAGCCGTTTCACCAAAAGTTTCTCCAGAAATTCAAAAACACATCGACACCTTAAAATTCAGAATACAATCAGTTTTAAGAGCGAGAAATTCAAAATACATTTTGATGAACATTCCGAATGATAAAATTGACGCAGTTGGAAAAATCCTTCCGGTTTTAAGAAGTTTAACCGTTCTGCCATTAGCACAGGAAGGCTGGAGCAGCGTTCACTCCGTAATTGATAAAGATACTTTTTGGGATGTAATTGATCAATTAAAAGAAGCAGGAGCAGAAGGAATTCTAGTTTGCCCAATTGAGAAAATGGTTCTTTAGGACGCTTTGCGCGCTTTAGGCTTTAAGCTTTAAAAAAACACTAAATTCCAATTCTTAATAACAGCTTTGCGAACTTATCGTTTTCTAAGCCAAAGAATAGCAAAAAACCTTGCGAACTTTGCGGTTAAAATAAACACAACGTTAATAAAGCTTAAAGCCTACTGCTTAAAGCTTAAAGCATAAAAAAAAATGAATAAAATAGACAATCCAAAACCAGATACTTGGTCTGAAATATTAAAACGGCCAACCCAAACGATTGATGATATTGAAGTTACGGTAAAAGAAATCTTCAAGGAAGTACAGAAAAAAGGAGACGAAGCTGTAGCAAAGTATACATCAATTTTCGACGGAATTACTTTAGAAAATTATGAAGTTTCTGCTGCAGAAGTAAATGAAGCAATTGCACTGATTCCGAATGAATTAAAAGAAGCAATACAATTAGCAAAAGATAATATCTATAAGTTTCACAAAGCTCAAAAAACAGAAAGAATTGAAATTGAAACTATTGAAGGTGTAAATTGCTGGCAGGAAAAAAGACCAATTCAAAAAATAGGATTATATATTCCGGGTGGAACAGCGCCGTTATTTTCAACAGTTTTAATGCTGGCGGTTCCGGCTGAGATCGCAGGCTGCAAAGAAATTGTTTTGTGTTCGCCTCCAGATAAAACAGGAAAAATAAATCCTGCAATTTTGTACGCTGCCAATTTATGTGGTGTAACTAAAATATTAAAAGTGGGCGGTATTCAGGCAATTGCAGGAATGACCTTCGGAACAAAATCAATCCCAAAAGTTTATAAAATTTTCGGCCCTGGAAATCAGTTTGTAACCGTAGCAAAACAATTGGCAACGCAGTTTGGTGTTGCGATTGATATGCCGGCCGGCCCATCAGAATTGTTAATTGTTGCTGATGATTCTGCCGTTCCGGCCTTCGTAGCCTCAGATTTATTATCACAGGCAGAACACGGAACAGACAGTCAGGTAATTTTAGTTTCGACTTCTAAGAAACTCATAAATGAAGTAGAAAAAGAAATTCAAACGCAGATTGAAGTGCTTCCAAGAAAAGCAATTGCAGTTAAAGCAATCGAAAATTCGAAATTGATTTATGTTGAAAATGATCAGATCGCTTTAGATTTAATTAACGAATATGGCCCGGAACACTTTATTATATGTTCTGAATATGATGATTTCTACTGCAACGGAATCGTAAATGCAGGTTCAGTTTTTATTGGAAATTATACGCCGGAAAGTGCCGGAGATTATGCTTCAGGAACAAATCACACATTGCCGACAAATGGTTATGCAAAAAATTACAGCGGTGTAAACCTGGATAGTTTTATGAAATCGATGACATTTCAAAAAATAACCGAAAAAGGGATTCAAAACATTGGAAAAGCTATCGGAATTATGGCTGAAGCCGAAGGTTTACAGGCACATAAAAATGCTGTAACTTTAAGGTTGAAGAGTTTAGAATAAAGAAAATAGAATATAGAGGCAAGAAGCAAGATGAAAGAGTTAAAGGATTAGAATTGAGTCTTTACTCTTGTCTCTTGATTCTTCCTTCTCCTTAAAAATAAAGAAATGAAATTCGACATAAATACAATTACACGTGAAAACGTAAAATCTTTAAAACCTTATTCGTCTGCAAGAGATGAGTTTGAGGATTTTGATACAGCCGAAATGATTTTTTTGGATGCGAATGAAAATCCGTTTCAAAATGGTGTAAATCGTTATCCGGATCCCCAGCAGAATTCGGTTAAAGCAATTTTAGCTAAAAATAATAATACAAAACAAAGTCAGATCTTATTAGGAAACGGAAGTGATGAAGTTTTAGATTTGATTTTCAGAGCTTTCTGCGAACCAAAAACAGACAATGTTATCACGCTTCCGCCAACATACGGAATGTACAGTGTTTTGGCAAATATAAATGCGATTGAAAACAGAGAAATTCTACTGACAAATGATTTTCAGCCACAAGTTGAAAAGATTCTCGAAGCCGTTGATGAAAACACAAAAATCATCTTTTTATGCTCACCAAATAATCCAACAGGAAATTCTTTTTCTGATGAAAGTGTGGTAAAACTACTTCAAAATTTTAAAGGATTAGTCGTTATTGATGAAGCTTATATTGACTTTTCGGAGAAAGAAAGCTGGCTTATTGAAATTGACGAATATCCAAATTTAATAATAACACAAACACTTTCAAAAGCGTATGGTTTAGCTGGAATTCGTTTAGGAATCTGTTATGCTTCAGAAGCTGTAATTTCGGTTTTAAATAAAATAAAGCCGCCATATAATGTCAACGAATTAACACAGCAAAGAGCAAAAGAACGTTTAAAGGATTCTGAAAAAATAAAGCAGGAAATTAATTCTATTATTGAGCAAAGAGAAGAATTACTTAAAGTTTTACTTGAAGTTAATTTTGTAGAGAAAGTTTACCCTACGGAAGCTAATTTTGTGTTAGTTAAAGTAGACGATGCAAATAAAAGATACGATCAATTAATCGAAAAAGGAATCGTAATTCGTAATAGAACAACTCAGCCTTTATGTGAAAATTGCCTGCGTTTTACAATTGGTATTCCAGAAGAAAATGCTGTTTTGATTAAGGAATTGAAGCTGTTGAAGTAAAAAATATAGGCCACAGATTAAACGGATTATTTATTCTGTTTATGTTTAGATTTTCGCCACGAATTTCACAAATTAACACGAATTGAATTAGTGAAAATTCGTGAAATTCGTGGCAAAAGGAACAAAAAATCCTTTTAATCTGTGAAATCTGTGGCAGAACAAAATAATAAACTATGAAAAAAGTACTTTTTATCGATCGTGATGGAACGATTGTTTTAGAACCTGAAAATTATCAATTAGACAGTTTAAATAAACTGGAGTTTTACCCAAAAGCCTTTCAATATTTGGCTAAAATTGCCAATGAATTAGATTATGAACTGGCAATGGTAACCAATCAGGACGGTTTAGGAACTGATAGTTTTCCTGAAAATACGTTTTGGCCAACGCAAAATTTTATCTTAAAAGCTTTTGAAAACGAAGGCGTTGTATTTGATGAAATTTTTGTTGACAGAACTTTTCCTGAAGAAAATGCACCAACACGCAAACCTAGAACCGGATTGCTGACAAAATATTTAAACAATCCCGAATATGATTTAGAAAATTCTTTTGTTTTAGGAGATCGTTTGACTGATGTTGAATTAGCAAAAAATCTTGGTGCAAAAGCAATTTTCATGAATATGACTGACGGAATTGGAAGCAATGAAATCTCATCAAAACGTGAAGAATTGAATGATACTATAATTCTGCAGACAACTGATTGGAAAAGAATTTATGAGTTCTTGAAATTAGAAGCACGTTCTGCATCAATAACCCGTAAAACAAATGAAACCGATATTTACATCAACCTAAATCTTGACGGAACAGGGAAAAGTAAAATCGAAACCGGAATTGCTTTTTTTGATCATATGTTAGATCAAATTTCACGTCACGGTCAAATGGACTTAGAAATCCTTGTAAAAGGTGATTTAGAAGTCGATGAACACCATACGATTGAAGATACTGCAATTGCTTTAGGTGAAGTTTTTGCAAAAGCCTTAGGTAATAAACTAGGAATTGAACGTTACGGATTCTGCCTTCCAATGGACGACTGTTTAGCGCAGGTTGCCATTGACTTTGGAGGAAGAAACTGGTTAGTTTGGGAAACGGAGTTTAAACGCGAAATGGTGGGTAAAATGCCAACTGAAATGTTTTATCACTTCTTTAAATCATTTTCTGACGGTGCAAAAGCCAATTTAAATATCAAAGCAGAAGGAATCAACGAACATCATAAAATCGAGGCTATTTTTAAAGCTTTCGCAAAAGCCATAAAAGTAGCCGTAAAAAGAGATACCGAAAAAATGATTTTACCTTCGACTAAAGGGATGTTGTAAAACGCTATAAGCTATAAGCAATAGGCAATAAGCCTAAAGCTTACGGCTTAAAGCTTAAAGCTTTTTTAATGAAAATAGTAATTATAAATTACGGAGCAGGAAATATTCAGAGCATTATGTTTGCTATAGAAAGATTGGGTTTTAAAGCTGTTTTAAGTAATAATCCAGAAGAAATTCAGGCTGCAGATAAAGTGATTTTTCCTGGTGTTGGTGAAGCAAGTTCAGCAATGGCAAAACTTCGTGAAAGCGGTTTAGACAGTCTAATTCCGGATTTGAAACAGCCGGTTTTAGGAATTTGCCTTGGAATGCAGTTGATGTGCAATTCATCTGAAGAAGGAAATACAAAAGGTTTGGGAATTTTTGATGTTGATGTGATTAAATTCACATCAAAAGTAAAAGTGCCACAAATGGGCTGGAATCAGATTTATAACTTAAAATCGGATTTGTTTGCTGCTATTCCAGAAAATGAGTTTATGTATTTGGTTCATAGTTTTTATGCTCCAAACTGCCCAGAAACCATTGCCACAACCAATTACGATTTAGAATACGCATCGGCCTTGCAAAAAAATAATTTTTACGGAACTCAATTTCATCCTGAAAAAAGTGGTGCAGTTGGGGAGAAGATTTTAGAGAATTTTTTAAAAATGTAAAGTTTAAAATTCCAATTTTTGAAATCCCAAATTCCAATTGCAATATCAAAAATCAATTTCAATCAAAATATCAGTTTAGAAAATAATCTAAAATCTAAACTCTTAAATCTAAAATAGCAAACATGAGAATAATACCAGCCATAGATATCATTGACGGAAAATGCGTTCGCTTATCAAAAGGTGATTATGATACCAAAATAATTTATAATGAAAATCCGCTTGAAGTAGCGAAATCATTTGAAGCGCACGGAATTGAATATTTGCATTTAGTAGATTTAGACGGTGCGAAATCAAGTAAAATTGTTAATTATAAAATATTAGAACAAATCGCTTCACAAACGGGTTTAAAAATTGATTTTGGCGGTGGTTTAAAATCTGATGATGATTTGAGAATTGCTTTTGAAAGCGGTGCGAATCAAATTACTGGCGGAAGTATCGCCGTAAAAAACAGAGCCATTTTTGAAAAATGGATTTCAGAATACGGTTCTGATAAAATTATTTTGGGAGCTGATGCCAAAGATGAAAAAATTGCCGTTTCAGGCTGGTTAGAAGATTCAAATGAAGATTTAATTCCGTTTATTCAGGATTATCAAACTAAAGGAATTCAGTATGTTATTTGCACCGATATTGCAAAAGACGGAATGCTAGAAGGTCCAAGTTTCGATCTTTACGGTAAAATTTTAGAAGAAGCAAATGGAGTAAAACTAATTGCTTCAGGCGGAATTTCAACTTTTGATGAATTACCTAAATTAGCTGAATTAGGATGTGAAGGAACCATTATTGGAAAAGCTATTTACGAAGGAAGAATTACACTAAAGCAACTTGAAAATTATATTTTAAATAAATAAGATTATTTCGCAAAGATGCACGAAGTAAAACACAAAGATTCACTAAAAAAAATCTTTGTGAATCTCTGCGTTATCTTTGTGAATCTCTGTGAAACAACAAAAAAATGTTAGCAAAAAGAATTATACCCTGCTTAGATATAAAAAACGGAAGAACCGTAAAAGGTATTAATTTCGTTGATTTGCGCGATGCCGGAGATCCTGTAGAATTAGCAGAAATATACTCGGCTGAAGGTGCAGATGAATTAGTTTTTCTGGATATTTCGGCTACTGAAGAACGTCGAAAAACGCTGGTTAATATGGTGCGAAGTGTAGCGGAAAAAATCAATATTCCGTTTACTGTTGGCGGCGGGATTTCGTCTGTTGAAGATGTTGAAATTCTGCTGAATAATGGCGCAGATAAAGTTTCGATTAATTCATCGGCAGTAAAAAATCCGCAATTAATAAATGATTTGGCTCAGAAATTTGGAAGCCAATGTGTTGTTGTGGCAATCGATGCCAAACAAATTGACGGACAATGGGTTGTACATTTAGTAGGAGGAAAAGTGCCAACAGAATTAAATTTATTCGATTGGGCAGTAGAAGTAGCAGAACGCGGTGCCGGGGAAATATTGTTCACATCAATGGATAATGACGGAACGAAAAATGGTTTTGCAAACGAAGCTTTGGCTAAATTATCAACCTTAATTAATATCCCGATAATTGCTTCAGGAGGTGCCGGAAATATACAGCATTTTGTAGATTCATTTAAAGAAGGAAAAGCAGATGCAGCTTTGGCAGCGAGTGTTTTTCACTTTAAAGAGATTGAGATAAAAGCTTTAAAACAAGAATTAAGAAATAACAATATAGAAGTTCGAATTTAGTTTTAACTTTAAGACTTTCGACCTTACAACTTTAGACTAAAAATATGAACGTAGATATAAAAAGCGCACACGGATTAATTCCGGCAATAATTCAGGATTCAGAAACAAAAAATGTTTTGATGCTGGGTTATATGAACGAAGAATCGCTTCAAAAAACAATAGAAACACAAAAAGTAACTTTTTTCAGCCGTTCAAAACAAAGACTTTGGACAAAAGGCGAGGAAAGCGGTAACTTTTTAAATCTGGTAAGCATTAAAAATGACTGCGACGGCGATACGCTTTTAATTCAGGCAAAACCTGTTGGACCAACATGTCACACGGGTGCAGATACTTGCTGGCAGGAGGAAAACAAAGAAAATTACGGTTTTATTTCTCAGTTAGAAAACACTATTAAAATCCGTAGAGAAAATGCTGATTCTGAGAAAAGTTATGTAGCTTCTTTATTCGAAAAAGGAATCAATAAAATTGCCCAAAAAGTAGGCGAAGAAGCTGTAGAAGTTGTTATTGAAGCAAAAGATGATAACGACGATTTATTCCTTAGTGAAAGTGCTGACTTACTTTTTCATTATTTGATTTTATTGCAGGCAAAAGGTTTTCAGTTAAATGATGTTGTTAATGTTTTAAAGAAACGTCAAAAATAATTCTTTAGAACAGAGGAAAACCGTTGTTTTTTATGTTAAAAGTAATTTAGTTTTTCGATATTTACCAAAAAACTAATATGGATATAGAAACTTTTAGAAAACGTTTTGTAAAACATTCTGATGAAGAATTAATTGTAATGGTAACCAAAAATGCCAGCAAATATAACCCGGATGCAATTCTTGTTGCCAAAGAAATTTTGACAGAACGAAATGTTGATATTGAAACCATATTAAATGATGAAAATGCTAAAAAAGTAGATAATAGTTTCAAAACGGAGAAGGAATATATTGAAAGTCTTTCGGCAATAGATCAAATGCAGTATTTATCTGAAAAAAGAGCCGAGTTTGAAGAAAATATTGAAGAAATAGTTGAATCGAATAATGCAGATTTAACTGATGAAGAATTGTTAGCGAACTTTGAAGAAATTCTAGATATCGTTATGAAAACCGGATCTTTTGGAGATCTATCAGATATTCATTCGAAAGAAAACTACTATATAACAAGTAATATAATTGCTCAAAGAAATATTAAAACTCCATTTTTATTAAACATAAAAATAGATTTTGTAAATATGATTGCGACAAGAGATGTAAGGAAGAAATGTAACAAGTATATTTTCTTTGGTTTTATTCTGATTGCTCTAGGTGTAATTTTTACCGTTGGAACTGAAGGAAATATGATATTTTATGGAGCAGTGTTGTCTGGTTTAGGCTTGCTTATTGCTGGAATTCGAGGGAAAATGCAGATAAAAAGATATTACTCAGATATGATGGAAGCATATAGTTAATAAATATAAGCTACTCCACAAACTCAAAAACAGCAAATTCTTCCGGGTGATGAAATCCAAATTTTAAACTTTTATAATCCTGTAGAGCAAGATATTCGGTTGTATTACCGTAATCAATTCTAAAAGTATTTGCTTTCCATTTTGTGCCAATTTTAGGTTTTATAAAATTTCCGTTTTCAATTTTTTCTAAGCTTGAAAACGGGATTTTAATTTCGGTATCAAAACCTTCAGGTGTTATTTTGCTGATAGCTTCTAATCCTTCAATATCAAAATTCATTGCCGTTTTCCAGCCTCCGCATTCAGGAGAAATACACTTTATAAGCATATCATAATTGGTAGAAAAAGCATTTATGCCAATTTCAAGATAGTTTTTCCCATCGCCATCAGGATCAATAAATACTTCTACTAAATCATCAGCTTCATAGATTTTAGAATCTTTTTTCTGAAGTTTTCCAACTATTTTCGAATCTACGGAATGATAGGCAATATAAAGGTTTTCGTCATTCCACGAAAGTGAAACCATTGTGTTTTGAGTAGCTTTTTCTCCGGAATTATGAATTACAAAAGACCCGAGAAATGGTGTTTTCCAATCAATTAAATCACCGTCAATTGTTATTTTATCATTTTTTTTATGAACAGGAAATGTCTGGGAATAATTATTTACTGAATACAGGAATGTCAAAAGGTATAAAAACGAGCTAAATTTCATAAAATTGGTAAATTTTAGCTAAAATAAAAAAACAATACTGTATATGAATACAAATCTGTAACATAAATTAAAAAAATATACTAATATTATAACTAATTCAAAACTTAATTTATAATGAAAAAATACGTTGGAAGTGTTATAATAGCTTTTCTAATTGGTTTTGCTGCCAATGCTCAAGGACTTATGAATAAGTCCGAAACGATTTTCACACATCAGGATACTTTACGCGGAAGCATTACAAAAGAAAGAGCCTGGTGGGATTTGAAATATTATCATCTGGATATAAAAGTAAATCCTGCAGATAGAACAATAACAGGTTCAAATACGGTTCGTTACACTGTTTTAACAGAGAATAATAAAATGCAGATTGATTTGCAGGAACCAATGAAGATTACGAAAGTAACGCAGAACGGAAAAGAATTAAAATTTGAAAGAGATGGAAATGCGTTTTTCATCACTTTAACTGAAAATCAAAAAGTTGGCGAAACTAAAGAAATCATAGTTTCTTTTGGCGGAGTACCTAAAGAAGCTGTTAGGCCGCCTTGGGATGGAGGAATTACATGGCAGAAAGATAAAAACGGAAAAGATTTCATCGCTTCATCTTGTCAGGGTTTAGGCGCGAGCGTTTGGTGGCCTTGCAAAGATCATATGTATGATGAAGTTGAAAATATGTTGATTAGCGTGAATGTTCCGGGGCATTTAACCGATGTTTCTAACGGAAGATTACAAAGCGTTAAAAAACAAAAAGACGGAACTAAAACCTTTAATTGGTATGTTTCAAACCCAATTAATAATTATGGTATAAATATAAATATTGGAGATTACGTTAATTTCTCTGAGAAATTTAAAGGAGAAAAAGGAGATTTAGACTGTAATTATTATGTTTTAAGAGATAATCTTGAAATTGCTAAAAAACACTTTCAGGATGCACCAAAAATGCTGAAAGCTTTTGAAAACTGGTTTGGACCTTATCCGTTTTACGAAGACAGCTATAAATTAGTTGAAGTTCCGTATTTAGGAATGGAACATCAAAGTTCTGTGACTTACGGAAATGACTATCAAAATGGTTATAAAGGAAACGATATGAGCGGAACAGGCTGGGGATTAAAATTTGATTATATTATTATTCATGAATCTGGACATGAGTGGTTTGCAAACAATATTACGTATAAAGACATTGCAGATATGTGGATTCATGAGAGCTTTACAACTTATTCTGAATCGCTTTTTATTGAGTATTATTACGGAAAAGACGCTGCAAATGAATATATAAGAGGAATTAGAAAAGTGATTACCAATAAAAAACCAATTATTGGCTATTATGATGTAAATGTTGAAGGATCTGGCGACATGTATCCAAAAGGGGCGAATATAATTCATACCATTCGTCAGGTTATAAATGATGATGCAAAATTCAAATCAATTTTGAGAGGTTTAAACAGTACTTTTTATCATCAAACAGTTACTACAAAACAAATTGAAGATTATATAAGCAAAGAGTCAGGAATTAATTTGAGCCCGGTTTTTAATCAGTATTTAAGAACGGCGCAGGTTCCTACTTTTGAATATTATTTTAAAAATCAAAAATTGGTTTATCACTGGATCAATTGTGTAGAGAATTTTGATCTTCCTTTAAAAGTTACTTTAAATGGTGTTGAAACATGGTTAAAACCAACAACAGACTGGAAAGCAGAAAATATAAAAGAGGATAAATCAACTTTGGTTGTCGACAAAAACTTTTACGTGACAGAATTTAATATCACAAATTAAACTTCAGAAATAATTAAAATTGAAACCCAATAAATTTGATCGTTTATTGGGTTTCTTTTTTTATGAAGAAATCATAAAATTTTAGAAATCTTAATTCGAATGTTTACATTTGTTGCAGATTGATTTCAAAATAATACCATTTTACTAATGAAAAATTACTTCGGAAGCATTTTTATTGCTTTTTTAATTGGTTTTAGTGCCAATGCTCAAGGACTTCTTAATAAAGGAGAAACAGTTTTTACACATCAGGACACTTTACGCGGAAGCATTACAAAAGAAAGAGCCTGGTGGGATTTAAAATACTATCATCTTGATGTAAAAGTTAATCCTAAAGAAAAAGCTATTTCGGGTTCAAATACGGTGCGTTATACTGTTTTAACAGAGAATAACAGAATGCAGATTGATTTGCAGGAACCTATGAAAATTACGAAAGTAACGCAGGACAAGAAAGAATTAAAATTTGAAAGAGACGGAAATGCGTTCTTTATTACTTTAATTGAAAAGCAGAAAGTTGGCGATACAAAAGAAATCGTAGTTTATTTTGAAGGAAAACCAAAAGAAGCAGTGAGAGCACCATGGGACGGCGGATTCTCCTGGAAAAAAGATAAAAATGGAAAAGATTTTATTGCTACATCTTGTCAGGGTTTAGGTGCCAGCGTTTGGTGGCCAAACAAAGATCATATGTATGATGAAGTTGAGAATATGTTAATCAGCGTGAATGTTCCGGAAGATTTAACGGATGTTTCTAACGGAAGATTACAAAGCGTTAAAAAAGAAAAAAACGGAACGAAAACGTTCAATTGGTATGTTTCAAACCCAATCAATAATTACGGAGTAAATATCAATATTGGAGATTACGTTAATTTCTCTGAAGTATATAAAGGAGAAAAAGGCGATTTAGACTGTAATTATTATGTTTTAAGAGATAATCTAACTTTGGCAAAAGAGCAGTTTAAAGATGCTCCAAAAATGTTGAAAGCTTTCGAAAACTGGTTTGGACCTTATCCTTGGTATGAAGATAGTTATAAATTAGTTGAAGTTCCGTATTTAGGAATGGAGCACCAAAGTTCTGTAACGTACGGAAACCAATATAAAAACGGTTATTTAGGACGTGATTTAAGCGGAACAGGCTGGGGATTAAAATTTGATTTTATCATTATTCATGAATCTGGCCACGAATGGTTTGCCAACAATATTACGTACAAAGATATCGCTGATATGTGGGTTCATGAAAGTTTTACGAATTATTCTGAAAGTCTTTTTATTGAATATTATTACGGAAAAGACGCCGCAGCTGAATACATTATCGGATGCAGAAAAAACATTAAAAACGACACTCCAATTATCGGACATTATGATGTTAATAATGAAGGTTCTGGAGATATGTATCCAAAAGGAGCTTCAATGCTGCATATGATTCGTCAGGTAATTAATGATGATGCAAAATGGAAATCGATTTTAAGAGGTATGAATAAAACTTTCTATCACCAAACGGTTACAGGCAAACAGATTCAGGATTATATCAACGAACAATCAGGAATTAACTTTAACAGAGTTTATGCACAATATTTGACTACAACTCAAATTCCGGTTTTTGAATATATGTTTAAAAATGGGACTTTCGGATATCACTGGACAAACTGTGTAGCTAAATTTGATATGCCTGTAAGAGTCAAACTTAACGGTGTTGAAACCTGGTTGAAACCAACAACAGAGTGGCAGTCTGAAAAAACTACAAATGAAGATAGAAAAGTAGAAGTTGATAAAGATTTTTATGTTACGACTTCAAATATAATTGAATAAATTTTTTTAAAATTCCAAAATAAAAAATCCCAAATTCCAATTATGGAGTTTGGGATTTTTTATTGGTTTTAACTTTTCCATATAGTATGTCATTTCGACGAAGGAGAAATGACAAAAGCGTAAATGATGTGATCTTCTACGCTTTTTTTATTGGAATTTGGAATTTTAAAAAATTGAAATTTAAATTAACGACTGTTAAGTTTAGCCTTTTCCTTAATTATATCCGCAATTTTTCGATTCTCAATTTTACTTTCAAGCCACGAAATAATATCAAGGTATAGGAAAGCTCTTTTTTCGTAGGTATTTTTTTCAAGCTCTACAAAACGTTCGTGCATTTTCCTGAATTCCTTCTTAATATCAGCAGGGTAGAAGTTATTTAAGTTTCTTAAAAACTTAATGATTTCTTTTTGAACTTCATGTAAATCATTCATTTTCAATAAGAACTTATACGTGCTTTTAAGATGATTTTCTAAATAATAATCTTTTCCTAATTCATAATGCGCAATCAAAGACAAAAGTCTCGCAAAACACATTAAATCCTCACGCATGGTTAAATTCTTGTTGTTGATAATTTTATCTAAATAAAGGATGCATTCATTATACTTTTCATTTCCAAAATAAATAGAAGCAATTTTATAGAAAAACAACATTTCGTGATGCTCATCAAGATGTTCACTGTGCAGTTTTATTTTTTCTAAAATCTCAGGAATTAAATATTCGCTTTCGGCAAAAGTACCTTCGAGAATATGTAAATTTAACTTATTGTTGTAAACATATAGAAATGATAGTGATGCAATGTTATCGTTTACCGGAAATTTTGGATCTTCAATAGTTTCTTCTAAAAGCGAAAGATATCTTTTGAAATTCGACGTATATTTCAGCATATAAAGCGATTCCAGAAAATAGTGGTTTCCTTTTAAGAAAAATACCGGATTCAGATAAATCATATTTGGATTGTCGTAAAAAAGCTGAACCCACTTATAAGCAAATTTATAACTCGCTAAAAAGTCCTGAACAAGGAAACTTCGCCAAAGATTAGCGTTGTAAAACCAATACTTTTCACGGAAACCAAATTTAGTTTCGTCTAGTTTGGCGATATGCTTGTTGAAATAATCATCAATATATTTATACTCTTCATCACTTTTTACGTAACCCGTTTTCAGCATGATTCCGTATAATTGAAGAGAAAGGTTCGATAATTTACTGGAGATAGTATTTCGGTAATTTAATTCTTTGGCCTGAACGACCAATTCATCGGCGCGGCCCTGAATACTTCTGGTAATATATTGCGATTCTATCAGTTTTTCGAACTCGACAATCTCATACGCCATATATTTTTCATCATTTTCTAAAGCCTGTTGTTTTGTTTTGTCCAGAATTTTTAAACTCTGTTTGTATAAACCTTTATTATATAATATAACAGCAAAATCAATTTGTTCACGCAATTGATAACGAATGTTCTGACTCGGAATATTCAAACGAATACTTACCAAAATTTGTTTGTATAAGTATGATTTTAAGTTAGATAACTGAACTTTTTTGATAATTCCGCTTTTCAGAATAAGCTTTTCATCATAGGTTTCAGACTTATCTAAAATATTGAATAATTCAATGAATTTAGTATTCGAACTTGTTTCTAATCGGCTTGCAAAAATTTTAAACTGCCGTTTTTCAGATTTGGAAAGTGATTTTATCAGAACAAATAAGAAATCTTTTTGATGGTTAGCCATTGTAAAAAATAATAATATAACTTATTGATTATTAAATATTTAAGTCGTTATAAATTGTGTTATGAACAGTATAATTTCATTAAAATGAATTTCGTACTGAAGAAGTACAATATATATTTGTTATCAAGATGTGAAATTACATTAAATAAATGAATATGAATAGAGAGAAAGTTCAAATTTTTGACACCACATTACGCGACGGTGAACAAGTTCCAGGATGTAAGTTAGATACTAAGCAAAAATTAGTTATTGCAGAGCGACTAGACAAAATGGGAGTTGATATTATCGAAGCCGGTTTTCCTGTGTCAAGTCCGGGCGATTTTTTATCGGTCTCTGAGATTTGTAAAATTGTAGAAAATGCAACCGTCTGCGGATTAACAAGAGCCGTAAAAAACGACATTGATGTTGCTGCAGCTGCTTTAAAGCATGCTAAAAGACCTAGAATCCATACCGGAATCGGAACTTCAGAATCTCATATACTCCACAAATTACAAACTACCCCGGAAGATATTATTGCAAGAGCAAAATTTGCAGTAGCTCACGCAAAAACGTATGTAGAAGATGTTGAATTCTATGCAGAAGATGCTGGTAGAACAGACAATGCTTTCCTTGCAAAAGTTTGCGAAGAAGTGATTAAATCTGGTGCAACGGTATTAAATATTCCTGATACAACAGGATATTGTCTTCCAGAAGAATACGGGGCAAAAATTAAATATTTAAAAGAAAACGTAAAAGGAATCGAAAACGTAATCCTTTCATGTCATTGTCATAATGATTTAGGAATGGCAACTGCAAACTCTATCGCAGGAGCTATAAATGGAGCAAGACAAATCGAATGTACTATTAATGGTATTGGAGAAAGAGCAGGAAATACAGCACTTGAAGAAGTCGTAATGATTTTCAAACAACATCCATACTTAAATTTAGATACAAACATTAATACAAGAGAATTAAACGAAATGAGTCGTTTAGTTTCTGAAAGTATGGGAATGATTGTACAGCCAAACAAAGCGATCGTAGGTGCAAATGCTTTTGCACACAGTTCTGGAATTCACCAGGATGGTGTGATCAAAAACAGAGCAACTTACGAAATCATGGATCCGCTTGATGTTGGTGTAAATGAATCTTCTATCATTTTGACTGCAAGAAGCGGAAGAGCAGCATTAGCATACCGTGCAAAAAAAGTAGGTTACGAGCTTACAAAAGTACAATTAGACATTGTATACATTGAGTTCCTGAAATTTGCAGATATTAAAAAAGAAGTAGTAGATGCAGATATTCACCAGATTATTGAAGCTTCTAAAATTGAAGGTGATTTAATAAGAAGCTAGTCAAAAAAGAAAATAGAAGAAAGAGTAAAGAAGAAAGAAAAAACAAGGATTTAAATACATAAAGAACGAGACGTTATGAATTTGAAAATAGCAGTTTTACCAGGAGACGGAATTGGACCAGAGGTAATTTTACAGGCCAAAAAAGCATTATACGCTATTGGTGAAGTGTACAATCATGAATTTGTTTTTGAAGAAGCGCTCATGGGTGCTATTGCCATTGACAAAACCGGAAATCCGCTCCCGGAACAAACTTTAAATCTTTGTTTAAATACTGATGCTGTTTTATTTGGTGCAATTGGTGATCCTAAATACGACAATAACCCAAATGCAAAAGTTCGTCCGGAACAGGGATTATTGAAACTTCGTAAAGAATTAGGATTGTTTGCCAATATTCGTCCTATAAAGCCTTATAAAGCATTAGTAGACGCATCTCCTTTAAAAAGAGAAATTATTGAAGGTGCAGATTTTACTATTTTCAGAGAATTAACCGGCGGAGCTTATTTTGGAGCGAAAACATTAAATGAAGAAGGAACACACGCTTCAGATTTATGTGAATATTCAGAAGAAGAAATTACAAGAATTGCACATTTAGCTTTTAAATCGGCACAAAACCGACGCAAAAAGTTAACTATGGTAGACAAAGCTAATGTTTTGGAAACCTCAAGATTATGGAGAAAAGTAGTTCAAAAAGTAGGCGAAAGTTATCCGGATGTTCTTTTAGACTTTTTATTTGTAGATAATGCAGCAATGCAGATCATTTTAAACCCAAAACAATTCGATGTGATTTTGACAGAAAATTTATTTGGAGATATTTTATCTGATGAAGCCAGCGTTATTACAGGTTCAATTGGTTTGTTGGCTTCGGCATCTTTAGGAGAAAAAAATGCGCTTTTTGAGCCAATCCACGGATCTTATCCTCAGGCAAAAGGAAAAAATATTGCCAATCCAATTGCTTCGATTTTATCAGCGGCAATGTTGTTAGAACATTTCGGATTATTTACAGAAGCAAATGTGATTTATAAAGCTATTGAAAAAGCAATTGAATATAAAGTAGTTACAGTTGATTTAAAACCAGATTCAAAATTCGGTACAAATCAAGTAGGGGAGTTTGTTTCCAATTTTATTTTCAGCAAAGATGATCTGTTATATTTTAGAAATGATAATGTTCATATCGGACAATCGACAATAGTTTAAAATTTTTATTAAAATTATGAATTAAATAACAAGAAGTATTGAAAATGTTGAGATTTTATTTTTTTAGTTCTTAAAGTTTCCGTACTTTTGTAACACTAAAAAAATAAAGATGCAAATCTCAATTATTATTACTTCTGTCGTTGTTGTCAATGTGTTTCGCACATCTGCATCGGGAATGGTATAAATATAATTGAAAAACTATATTACAAACCTTCCAAATACTGGAAGGTTTTTTTTTGAATAAAAATTAAAATAAATAATACAATAATGGAATTAAATAAGTACAGCAAAACCATCACTCAAGATCAAACACAGCCAGCGGCGCAAGCGATGTTGTACGGTATTGGTTTAACTGAAGAAGATTTGAAAAAAGCACAAGTAGGGATTGTGAGCATGGGTTACGATGGTAACACGTGTAACATGCACCTGAATGATTTAGCAAAAGATGTTAAAAAAGGTGTTTGGGATGCAGATCTGGTCGGACTTATTTTTAATACTATTGGTGTAAGTGACGGAATTTCTAACGGTACAGAAGGAATGCGTTATTCATTAGTATCTCGTGATGTAATTGCAGATTCTATAGAAACAGTTGCAGGAGCACAATGGTACGATAGTATCATCGCAATTCCCGGCTGTGACAAAAATATGCCCGGAGCGTTAATCGCAATGGGAAGATTAAATCGTCCATCAATGATGGTTTATGGAGGTTCTATTCACTCTGGAAAATGGAAAGGAGAATCTTTAAATATTGTTTCTGCTTTTGAAGCTTTAGGAAAAAAAGTAAAAGGAGAAATTACTCCGGAAGATTTTAAAGGTGTTATCCAAAATGCATGCCCTGGTGCTGGTGCCTGCGGAGGTATGTACACTGCAAATACTATGTCTTCTGCAATTGAAGCATTAGGAATGAGTATGCCATACAGCTCTTCTAACCCTGCTTTAAGTCAGGAAAAGAGAGACGAATGTTTTGCTGCCGGCGCTGCTATTAAAATTTTATTAGAAAAAGATATTAAGCCAAGAGATATTATGACTCGTAAAGCTTTCGAAAATGCTATTACAATCGTAGCAGTTTTAGGAGGTTCTACAAATGCGGTTATGCACTTAATTGCTATGGCTCACTCTGTTGGTATAACAATCACTTTAGATGATTTTCAGGCTATTAATGACAGAACTCCGGTTCTTGCTGACATGAAACCAAGTGGTAAATATATGATGGAAGATATTCATGAAGTTGGAGGTATTCCCGGAGTAATGAAATATCTATTAAAAGTTGGACTTATTCACGGAGATTGTTTAACTGTAACAGGAAAAACGGTTGCTGAAAATTTAGCTTCAACTCCGGATTTACAAGACGGACAACAAGTAATTCACGAAATTCAAAAAGCATTAAAACCAACAGGAAATATTCAGGTTTTATATGGAAATCTTGCTTCTGAAGGTGCTGTAGCAAAAATCAGCGGAAAAGAAGGAGAATATTTTGAAGGACCAGCTGTAGTATTTGAAGGAGAATTTGAAGTAATTCCTGGTCTTCAAGCCGGAAAAATTAAACCAGGTAATGTAGTCGTCATCAGGGGTTGTGGACCAAAAGGTGGTCCGGGAATGCCTGAAATGCTAAAACCGACATCAGCTATTATTGGAGCTGGATTAGGAAGCAGCTGTGCACTAATTACAGATGGTAGATTCTCCGGAGGTTCACACGGATTCGTGGTAGGACACGTTACACCAGAAGCATATGATGGTGGTGGTATTGCGCTAGTAAAAGATGGAGATATAATTGCCATTGATGCTGTAAAAAATACAATCGACCTGAAGATATCTGACGAAGAATATGCAGCTCGTAAAGCGGCTTGGGTTCAACCGCCGCTAAAAGTTGACAGAGGAGTTTTACTTAAATACGCAAGATCGGTTTCAAGCGCATCAACAGGATGTGTTACCGATAACTAGCATTCAATTACAATTTCAAAATCAATTTCAGTTAAAAAGAAAAAGATTCTTGAATAAACTATAAAAGTGTAAATCTCTATTTCTTAAAAAATAGAAATAAGAGAGAAAAAAATATACCAAATGGGAACAATTAGGATATCAGGCGCCGAAGCCGTTATTAGATGTTTATTAGCAGAAGGAGTAGACTTAATTTATGGTTATCCGGGAGGAGCAATCATGCCGGTTTACGACGAATTATATAAATTTCAGGATCAGTTACACCATGTTTTAGTACGTCACGAACAAGGTGCGACACATGCCGCTCAGGGCTATGCAAGAGCGACAGGAAAAGTAGGAGTAGCAATTGCTACTTCTGGACCGGGAGCAACAAATTTAGTTACCGGAATTGCCGATGCTCAAATCGATTCAACTCCAATGGTTTGTATTACCGGACAAGTTGGAAGACATTTATTAGGATCTGATGCTTTTCAGGAAACTGATATTATCGGAATTTCAACCCCGGTAACAAAATGGAATTTTCAGATTACTGAAGCTTCTCAGATTCCTGAAATTATTGCAAAAGCGTTTTACATTGCTCGTTCCGGACGTCCGGGGCCTGTATTGATTGATATTACTAAAAATGCTCAGTTTGATGAGTTTGATTTTAGTTATCAAAAATGTACTTCAATTAGAAGTTATGTTCCTGTTCCAAAATTAAAATTAGATAAGGTGACAGAAGCTGCAGCTTTAATCAATAGTGCTAAAAAACCTTTTATAGTTTTCGGTCAGGGAATTATTTTGGGTCAAGCCGAAGAACAATTGAAGGGGTTCATTGAGAAATCAGGAATTCCGGCAGGTTGGACAATTTTAGGGCTTTCGGCTTTGCCAACAGATCATCCATTAAACGTTGGTATGTTAGGAATGCATGGAAATTATGGTCCTAATATGTTGACAAACGAATGTGATGTTTTAATTGCATTAGGAATGCGTTTTGATGACCGTGTTACTGGAAAGTTAGCTACTTACGCTAAGCAAGCTAAAGTGATTCACTTTGAAATAGATCCTGCTGAAGTTGATAAAAATGTAAAAACAGAAGTAGCGGTTTTAGGTGATGTAAAAGAAGCTTTGACTGCTTTGATTCCGTTGATAGATAAAAAATCACACGATTCATGGCATAATGAATTCAAAGAATTACATAAAATCGAAGTAGAAACTGTCATAAACGAAGAATTAAGCCCAACGAACGGTAAAGGTATTTCGATGGGAGAAACTATCGAAATGATCAACAAACATTCAAAAGGTGATGCCATTATTGTTTCAGATGTTGGTCAGCACCAAATGTTTGCATGTCGTTATGCTAAATTCAATTCAACAAAAAGTAATATTACTTCTGGCGGATTAGGTACAATGGGATTTGCGCTTCCGGCTGCCATTGGAGCTAAAATGGGAAGACCAGATCGTGAAGTTGTTGCAATTATTGGTGATGGAGGTTTCCAGATGACGATTCAGGAATTAGGAACAATTTTCCAGACTCAGGTTCCGGTAAAGATTGTTATTCTAAATAATGAATTTTTAGGAATGGTGCGTCAATGGCAGGAATTGTTCTTTGATAACAGATATGCATCAACAAAAATGATTAATCCAAATTTTACTGCAATTGCCGAAGGTTATCATATTAAATCTAAGAAAGTTGCACAACGTGAAGACTTAGATGCTGCAGTTGCTGAAATGCTTGCTTCAAAAGATTCTTATTTCTTAGAAGTCATGGTCGAAAAGGAAAACAACGTTTTCCCAATGATTCCAACAGGAGCATGTGTTTCAGAAATTAGATTAAGCTAAAAAAAGGTTTCAAGTTTTAAGTTTCAAGTTTCAAGTTCTGCTGAGAACGTGAAACTTGAAACCTGAAACAAAATAAACTAAAAAACAAAATGGAAGATAAAACATTTACCATATCGGTATACTCAGAAAATAATGTGGGTTTATTAAATAGAATATCTGGAATATTCTTAAAGCGTCACATTAATATATTAAGTCTAAATGTTTCAGAATCAGAAATAGAAAATGTTTCAAGATTTATCATTGTAGTAAATACAACTGAAAAATGGGTTCAGAATATCGTTGGGCAAATCGAAAAACAAATTGAAGTTATAAAAGCATTTTACCATACAGATGAAGAAACCATTTATCTTGAAAATGCACTTTTTAAAATTGCTTCAAGTTTATTGTTTGATGAAAAACAAATTCAGAATATCATCAAAGACAGTCAGTCTACGATTGTAACAGTTTCTCGTGATTTCTTCGTGATTTCAAAATCAGGAAGACGTTCAGAAATTGAAGAATTATACGAAAAGTTCAAACCATACGGAATTATGCAGTTTGTACGTTCTGGAAGAATTTCGGTTTCTAAAGAAAAAATGGAGATTTCATCATTGTTAGAAACCTTCAAATAAACAATTAATATGTGATATTACGTGATCACAACCAATTATAAATAAATTAATTACTAAATTTCATTTCATTAAATATTTTAAAACAAAATGGCAAATTATTTCAACACATTACCACTTAGATTACAATTAGAGCAACTTGGAGTTTGCGAATTTATGGAGCAGTCAGAATTTGCAGACGGAATTTCAGCATTAGCAGGGAAAAAAGTTGTTATTGTTGGATGTGGTGCACAAGGTTTGAATCAAGGTTTAAACATGAGAGATTCAGGTTTAGATATTTCTTATGCATTGCGTGCAGATGCAATTGCAGAAAAGAGAGCTTCATATAAAAATGCAACTGAAAATGGATTTAAAGTAGGTACTTATGAAGAATTAATTCCAACTGCTGATTTAGTTTGTAATCTTACTCCTGATAAACAACATACATCTGTTGTTACTGCGATTATGCCATTAATGAAACAGGGATCGACTTTAGCTTATTCTCACGGATTTAATATTGTTGAAGAAGGAATGCAGATTCGTAAAGATATTACAGTTATCATGTGCGCGCCAAAATGCCCTGGTTCTGAGGTTCGTGAAGAATATAAAAGAGGTTTTGGTGTACCAACGCTTATTGCAGTTCACCCGGAAAACGATCCAAACGGATTTGGTTTAGATCAGGCAAAAGCTTACGCTGTAGGAACCGGAGGGCATAAAGCAGGAGTTTTAAGATCATCTTTCGTAGCTGAAGTAAAATCAGATTTAATGGGTGAGCAGACTATTCTTTGCGGTTTATTGCAAACTGGATCTATTTTATGTTTTGATAAAATGGTTGAAAAAGGAATCGATAAAGCATATGCTTCAAAATTAATTCAATACGGATGGGAAACTATCACAGAAGCTTTGAAACATGGTGGTATCACAAATATGATGGATCGTTTAAATAATCCTTCAAAAATTGAAGCTTACGAATTGGCAGAAGAGTTAAAAGACATTATGCGTCCGTTATTCCAAAAACACCAAGATGATATTATTTCTGGAGAATTCTCAAGAACTATGATGATTGACTGGGCTAATGACGATGTTAATTTATTAAAATGGAGAGCAGCAACAGGAGAAACTAACTTCGAAAAAACAGCTCCGCAAGAAGCGCCAATCTCTGAGCAGGAATATTTTGATAATGGAGTTTTAATGATTGCTATGGTAAAAGCTGGTGTAGAGTTAGCTTTTGAAACAATGACTGAGGCTGGAATTATCGAAGAATCAGCTTATTATGAGTCATTACACGAATTGCCATTAATTGCAAACACTATCGCAAGAAAGAAATTATTCGAAATGAACCGCGTAATTTCTGATACTGCAGAATATGGTTGTTACTTATTTGATCATGCATGTAAGCCTTTATTGACTGAATTCATGAAAAAAGTAGAAACTAATATTATTGGAAAACCGTTTTCAACTTCAAATGGAGTAGATAATAATGTTTTAATTGCAGTTAATAAAGAAATTCGTCAGCATCCTATTGAAGAAGTAGGAGCATGGTTAAGAGAGTCTATGACAGCAATGAAAAAAATTGTATAATAAATTTGGGAATTTCCACGCATTCCGAATGTAGTGGAATTTGCTCTGTATCAATGTTTTAAATTAATATTTTGAATTAGTAAGCACTTATTAAAAAAATAGATATAGATGCATATTGCATTCACTTAACTTCTGTGAAGTAAGTTAAGTGAAGCGGATCCCTCATAATGGGGTATGTTTTTTAAGAAAAAATATACTTGTTGAAAATTTCTATTTTAATTAATAAAGCGCTGCTATTTTCAAAATAGGTAAAGTATTGTAATGCAGAAATTACAAAATTAATTGTTATTGAAATTTGTTAAATAAAAAGGTATGATAATTTCTTTGTCATACCTTTTTTGCGATTTAGATTTTTTCTTAAAAAGTGTTTTTTTAGAATAACTTTAAAAAAAACGTATATTTTATTTATTATATGTTTTTTTTATACAAAATTTATGAATTAAATAATTTTAAGAATAGAAGCAGATTTAATACATTTATAAAAAAAATTCCACAAAACTATGAGTTATTATAAAATTGAAAATTTAGAACAATATTTTAAACATTACAATAAGTCAATAAGAGAGCCAAGAAAATTCTGGGGGAAAATTGCCGAAGAAAATTTTACTTGGTATCAACAGTGGGAAAAAGTTGTTGATTTTAATATGGCCGATGCTGAAGTAAAATGGTTTACTGATGCAAAAGTTAATATTACCAAAAACTGTATCGATAGACATTTAAGCAAAAGAGGAGAAAAAACGGCAATTATTTTTGAACCGAATGATCCGTCTGAAAGTGCTTTACATATAAGTTATAATGAATTGTACGAGCGAGTTTCTAAAATGGCGAATGTTTTGCGCGAGCAGGGAATTCGTAAAGGAGACCGCGTTTGTATTTATTTGCCAATGATTCCTGAGCTTGCTGTTGCAGTTTTGGCTTGTGCCAGAATTGGAGCAATTCACTCTGTGGTTTTTGCCGGATTTTCTGCTTCTGCAGTTTCTGCAAGAATTATCGACTCCGAATGTAAAATGGTGATTACATCTGATGGTGGTTACAGAGGAAATAAAACAATTGATCTAAAATCGATTGTTGATGAAGCCCTGGATACTTGTCCTTCAGTTTCTAAAGTTTTGGTGGTAAAAAGAACAAAAACAGAAGTTGCAATGAAAGAAGGTCGTGACATTTGGTTACAGCCTTTATTAGATGCAGCTCTTGATAATAGTGTTGCTGAAATTATGGATGCCGAAGATCCTTTATTTATTCTGTATACTTCTGGATCAACAGGAAAACCAAAAGGAATGGTGCATACAACTGCAGGATACATGGTTTATACGGCCTATACATTTAAAAACGTATTTAGCCACGAAGAAAATGATATCTTCTGGTGTACGGCAGATATCGGATGGATTACCGGACACTCATACATATTATACGGACCATTACTAAATGGCGGAACAACCGTAATTTTTGAAGGAGTTCCTTCTTATCCGGATTTTAGCCGTTTTTGGGATATTATCGAAAAACATAAAATCACACAATTTTATACCGCTCCTACGGCAATTCGTTCATTAGCAAAAGAAAGTTTAGATTATATTCAAAAATATCCTCTAAAATCTCTTAAAGTAATTGGATCTGTTGGAGAACCAATCAACGAAGAAGCTTGGCACTGGTTTAATGACCACGTAGGAGATAAAAGATGTCCGGTTGTAGATACTTGGTGGCAGACAGAAACTGGAGGAATCATGATTTCGCCAATTGCTTTTGTTACCCCTACAAAACCAACTTACGCAACTTTGCCATTACCGGGAATTCAGCCAGTTTTAATGGATGAAAAACGTAATGAAATAGAAGGAAACCAAGTTGTGGGAAGTTTATGTATTAAATTCCCTTGGCCTGGAATTGCCAGAACCATTTGGGGAGATCACCAACGTTATAAAGACACTTATTTCTCTGCTTTCCCTGGAAAATACTTTACAGGTGATGGAGCTTTAAGAGACGAAGTAGGTTACTACAGAATTACCGGTAGAGTAGATGACGTTGTAATTGTTTCCGGTCATAATTTAGGAACAGCTCCAATCGAAGATGCTATTAATGAACACCCTGCAGTTGCAGAATCTGCTATTGTTGGATTCCCACATGATATTAAAGGAAATGCTTTGTACGGTTACGTAATTCTAAAAGAAACCGGAGAAGTTAGAAATAAAGAGAATTTATCAAAAGAGATCAATCAATATATTTCTGATCATATAGGACCAATCGCAAAATTGGATAAAATCCAATTCGTTTCTGGTTTACCAAAAACACGTTCAGGGAAAATTATGCGTAGAATTTTACGTAAAATAGCAGAAGGTGATAATTCTAATTTTGGAGATACTTCAACATTATTAAACCCAGAAATTGTAGAAGAAATTATTAAGGATAGAATTTCTTAATTCTAAACTAGTATTTATAAAAAAATGCCTCTTAAAATTTTAAGAGGCATTTTTTTGTGTATTTTACAAAGAGATTACCTCAAAGTTTGACATTCCGAGGAACGAGGAATCTTCGCAAGTAATTCCGCAAACAAAATCGATAATCTTTGTCGAGCTACGAACGAAGATTCCTCGTTCCTCGGAATGACAAGATTGTATATAATTGTAAGGTTAGTTCTTTGTCAAAGTTTTAAACATTGACAAAGATTCTGTAGTTACCTAATTCCCAAACGAGACTTCAATTTCAAAAATAAAAGCCCAATTTTATAAGCATCTTCTGCAGAAGAGTTTCTGTCGCTTTTTGGGATTTTGTAAATTTCGCATAAATCGTTCAAAGAAAACTGCTTGTCATTAATATCGGTTAATTTTCGATACATAACGTCAATATCCAAAGCCTCATTTTTTAATCTTCCGCAATCCAATCTTTCCAAAGCTGCATTTAGCATTTCGATGTCGAAATTAATATGATGACCAACCAGAACAGCATTTCCAATAAAATTTATAAACGCTTCTAAAGCTTCTGCTTCGGGCATTTTATTCATTTTGCTTTCAATAATGAATTCATTAGAAATCCCGTGTTCTTCTAAAAATTTATACTGAAGCAAAACGGCTTCAAAATTCTCCTTAATTACAATACTGTCATCAATTACAGAAAAAGCCCCTAAAGATAAAATAACATCTTTGTTAGGGTTTAAGCCAGAAGTTTCAGTAGACAAAACTACATATTTGGTAGGTTTTGCTTCTAGTTTGGTTAAGTAATCTTTCCAGAATTCCGGATATTCCTTATTGATATTTTTGATCCAGTCTAGCATATTTTATGAGAATTGTGTAAGTTGAAATTTACTCTTTATTAATTCCTCAAGGTCTTTCATCGGGGTCAAAGCATTTTTTAACTTCTCTTTGTCTGTTTTAGACATTTCTCTTAAATTAATATATTGTCCGGAATCGTCATTTTTTAAACCTTCAACAGTTCTAAATTTTGAAAGTGTTAAAAATGCTTCGGCACAGCTTAAATATATTTCGGCATTTTTAGAATCAGTAATTGCTAATTGTTTGAATCTTAAATAAGTATTCTTGATTCCTTTTATATTAGCACTTAAAATTAATAAACGCGCACTGTCAATAAGCGGCATTAAGGCACGGGTTTTAATATCAAATTTTCCTTTTTGCGGGCCTTCTTCTTCAACGATGAATTTTTTAAAGAAGCTCAAAGGGGAATTTCTTTTCAAGGCATCGTTTCCTAAAAAGTCAAAGAATAAAGTATTATTTACGGCATTTTTAAATACCACATTTTCGATAACTTCTTCAATTTTTGCCTCGCCAATTACGATCTCATAATCAAAGAAAATACTGCTCAAATCGTTGCTGTTTTCACCTGGAGTATTCATCCAGCTGTTGTATTGTTTTGTCCAGTCACTCAATGATTTACACCATAACATGTTACTTCCCATATGGCCATTTGGACAATATTCGTAACCTACTTTTTCAAGTATGGCAGTTGTTCTTTTTGCCAGTCTTAAAAAGTAATCTTTTACCTCACGATATTTCTCTGGGGCAACATCTTCAAAAATCAAAATACTATCCTGATCTGTCAATAAAAGCTGTTCTTTACGTCCTTGACTTCCAATGCTCAACCATGCAAATCTGGCAGGAGGGGAGCCCAAATCTAAAATAGACAACTCGACCGCACGTTTTATAATAGCCAGATTAATTTCGCTCGCAATATTACTAACGTGAGAAATTGGTATATTTTTCTGAATCGAATTCTGAATCAAATCTGATAAACGATCACGAATTTGTTTTAAATCTTTTGGAAGCTGCGAACGCTTAATTTCTTTAATTAAAACACCAGGGTTACTAGCTTGAGCCACAATTAAATCATGTTCCGAAATAATTCCTTTTACACCAGATTTACTCGTTCCGTCTTTAGTTACACAAAGGTGAGAAACATTATGTTTCAGCATCAAAAGCTGGGCTTCGGCCAAAGAAACATTTTCAATTACCGTAACCACCGGCGAAGACATTATTTTGTCAATCGTCTCCGTAATGGGGTAACGTCCAGTTGCAATTTTTGAAGACAGATCGGCATGGGTTACAATACCAATTGGATTATTCTTTTCACAAATTACAATATTATCTACCATTGATTCTGTCATCAAAATGGCAACATCTTTTACAATATGGTGAGATTCAGTTGTTAATGGAGAATTATTATAAGAAAGAGACTGAATATATTGCATCTCATTCTGCTGATCCATAAAATTACTGTCCGGATCTAATTTTCCGTTAGAACGTGAGTTATCTCTTGTATGTCTGGAATTTACTGCAAAACTTTCCAGTAAAAAATTTAAAACATCCGAATTATTGGCTACAAATGGGCGAAAAACAGCAATTGGAATTGCATAAACGATACTTTCTTCACGCGCTTTTGCCGTCATCATGTAGTTATTTTTGGCAAAAAACGGACGCAAACCAAAAATATCTCCTTCGTGACATTTGTTTATAATAGTTTCCTCGGCATCAGCAATTGTTGTTAAATTAATAACACCAGAAGCCACAACATAAAAACTGTCGTGAAGTGGATCATTATTTTGGAACAATACTGCATGTTTTTCTAAATTGATAACACGAATATTTGTAGCGATATCTGATAGTTCTTGGAAAGTTAAGTTATCAAACGGCGGGTATTCTTTTAAAAAATCTGCAATATGCTCAGCAATTGTATTCATATATGGTATAATATCTTTTAAAATATTGAATGTAAAAATAATAAAATAAACTCTTACAATGAAACCATCTTACTCAGAATCTAATTATTTTAAAGAAATGTTAAGATTTACTGAATTCAAGGCTTTAAAATAGTTTTTTGTGAATCAATTTTAAATAATTAATTGATTTTCATTGTTATAAATTTACAATTTAGAAGTTTATAAAAATTATCTTAATCAATTTATGTTGTTTAAGATTAGAGGTAGGTTTAGATTATTGAATTTTATAGTAGTGACCAGTAGATGGTTAATCCTTATAATTTTCTATTTTACATAATATAAATTATAGGTCAATATTGCGTGTCTTAAATGTAGATAATTTTGTGTTTATCAACCATCTATATTTGTTTGTATAAAAAAGCATCACGTTATGTGATGCTCTTTATTGTATCAAATATGTTATTTTAAATTATCATATTTAAAGATTCTTTTGAAAAACAGATTTCCCATTTAATGAAACTTCGATAGAATTATTTTTTTCAGAAAAAGTTGTTCTCAAAACATTTCCATTAAATACAGAAACATCTCCGTAAATTTTTCCGGTTTCATCAGAAACATACTCAAATAATAATTTTTTATTATCAGGTTCAATCCCCAGTTTATAACTTGAAAATTTTGTTCCTTTTAAATCGAATTGCTGTTGTGAATCGATAATCTTTCCATCAGCATAAAAATTTGTAATCGTTTTGTTTAAAGTAATATCCGGATAATATTGATTTACTTTTGTTAGTAATGCATATTGCTCAACATTTGCATTTTCCTGTTTTGAGGAAATGGTTTGAGCGAAAGAAATTGTTGTAAAAATAAGCGCTAATAGTAAAGTGAATTTTTTCATAATTAAAATTTTATAGTTAATGTTTCAAAACATTTTCAAAACGTTATATAATAACACTTTTTGAATTAAAGTAATTATTATTTACAACAAGGTACTTAATATTTATCTTTGCACGAAATTAAAAGCAATATTTTAAGAAAATGACAACAAAAAAATATATTCAACTTATACTTATTTTAGGTTCTTTAACAGCGCTTGGGCCTTTTTCAATTGATATGTATCTGCCTGGTTTCTCTAATATTGCTAAAGATTTAAATACATCTGTGGCCAAAGTTTCAATGAGTTTATCAAGTTATTTTATCGGAATTTCTGCAGGGCAATTACTTTACGGACCATTATTAGATCGTTTCGGACGTAAAAAACCTTTATTTATGGGTTTAATGGTTTATATTTTAGCTTCATTAGGCTGTGTATATGTTACTGACATTGACTCGTTTATTTTCTTGCGTTTCATTCAGGCTATCGGAAGCTGTGCTGCAACAGTAGCTTCGGTTGCTATGGTTCGTGATTTATTTCCTGTAAAAGATATTCCAAAAGTGTTTTCTTTACTAATGCTTGTTTTAGGGCTTTCGCCAATGCTGGCACCAACTATTGGCGGTTATGTAACGCAGGATTTTGGCTGGCATATTGTATTCTTCATACTATTTTGTATGGGAATCGCTATTTTAATTGCCTCTCAGGTTGGTCTGCCAAATAGTTATAAACCGGACATTTCTATTTCTTTAAAACCAAAACCTATTATTTCTAACTTTTTAAAAGTCCTTAAAGAACCGCAATTCTATACATATGCCTTTACCGGAGCGATTGCTTTTTCAGGATTATTTACTTATGTAGCGGCCTCACCTATCATTTTTATGGATATTTATCACGTAGATGCTAAAACATATGGATGGATTTTTGCTTTTATGTCGGTTAGTTTTATCGGTTCAAGTCAGTTAAATTCAGTGTTGTTAAAGAGATTTTCAAGTGAGCAGATGATTTTTGCTGCCTTAATTTTGCAATCTCTAATCACTATTATATTCCTGATACTTTCGGTAAACAATCTATTAGGATTATATACGACTATTGTGATGTTATTTTTATTCCTGGGATGCTTAGGAATTTCAAATCCAAATACAGCCGGGCTTACAATGGCTCCATTTGCTAAAAATGCCGGAAGTGCTTCAGCCTTAATGGGTGCCATTCAATTAGGATTAGGAGCTTTAGCCTCATTTGCAGTTGGAATCTTCGTGAAGGATTCTGTAGCACCAATGGTTCTTATTATGACGGTAACGACAATTATTGCTTTTGTAGTTTTAAATATCGGAAAACGTTTTATCAAAAATAAAGTTGAAATCAATGCTGATGATGAAGTATTAGCGGGACATTAAGATTTTAATTTTTAAAATCCAAAATTCCATCTTTGTCGAGTTTCTTACGGAGATTCCTCGTTCCTCGTAATGGAAAATTGTTAGGATAAAAAAAGCCAGAACTTTTAAGTTCTGGCTTTTTGTTTAATTTTTTTGATTCACAATCTATTGGAATTTGGAATTTTAAAGATTGTAATTTTTATTCTAATTGTTGTTTCTTATCTGGTCTGATAATCATTCTAAGAGATTGATCTCTTGCAAAATATGCAACCATCCAATTCCAGAAAGTGTTTATTCTGTTTCTGTATGTGATTAAAGAAATTAAGTGGATAAACAACCAGATGATCCAGGCAAAGAATCCTTTAAAATGCCATTTTGGACTTGGTAAATCAACCACAGCCTTATTTTTTCCAATGATCGCCATTGAACCTTTATCGTTATATAAAAATGGTTTCAAAGGTTTATTTTGAGCCATTGCTTTAAAGTTTTTAGCCAGATTTAATCCTTGCTGAATCGCAACCTGCGCCACTTGTGGATGTCCATCAGGGAAATTTTTATCTCCAGCTAAAATTGCCGTATCACCAATCGCATATATATTATCTAAACCATTTACCTTATTATATTGATCTGTAGCCATACGTCGGCCGCGGCCGTAGCTTTCCTTCGGAATTCCGTCAAAAAGTTTAGCAGAAACTCCTGCTGCCCAAATCAGGTTTTTGGTCTTGATCGTTTCTCCGTTTTCAAAATGTACCGTATCATCAACATAATCAACAACACGAGTATGTAGTTTAACTACAACACCAAGTTTTGTTAGCGCTTCGAGGGTATCTTTTTGAGATTCCTTACTCATTGGCGCTAAAAGGGCATCTCCGCCATCAACCAGATAAACATTACTGGCAGATGTTTCTAACTCCGGATATTCTTTCAGTAGAATATTTTTTCTCATTTCGGCAAACATTCCAGAAACTTCAACTCCTGTTGGTCCGCCTCCGGCTACAACGATCGTTAATAATTTACGTCGTTTACGAATATCTTTGGTAATAGCTGCTTTTTCAAGGTTTTTAAGCAATGCATTTCGCATTTCAATGGCATCGTTTAAGGTTTTCATCGGAATAGCGTTTTTCATTACGTTTTCCATACCAAAATAACTAGTCTCTGCACCTGTTGCAAAAACTAAATAATCGTATGATAATTCGCCATTGCTTAGAATGATTTTATTTTCGGCTGGAACTACAGAAAGTAATTCGCCTAAACGAAACTGAAGGTTCTTTTTACCTGCAAAAAATTTTCTAAAAGGATAACTAATACTTGATGGTTCTAAAAAAGCGGTTGCAACCTGATATATAAGTGGAGGGAAAAAATTATAATTATTTTTATCTACAAGGGTTACTTGTATTTGAGGATGGTTTACAAGTTCTTTCGCGAGATTTATTCCTGCAAAACCCCCTCCTATGATGACTATATTCATATGTATTGTTTTATTATGTAGGATTTATGAGTAAAACTATTTCTGCCTTAGCAGTTCCATAAATTTAACATTTTAATTCCAAATACGAAACTCAAACTTGAGTTTTCTTTTCCTTTTTTGAGAATTATTCAGTCAATTTAAGTTTCATCATAATATCGGTTTGTTCATCATTTCCAAGTTTAAAAATATGTTTATCAAATTCGACAAAACCATTTTTTTTATAAAAACTTAAAGCTCGATGATTTTCTTCCCAGACACCTAACCAAACATAGTCAGCATTTTTTTCTTTGGCTATTTGAATCGCTTTTTCATAAAGTAATTGTCCGACTTTTTTTCCGTGAAATTCTTTTGAAACATAAATACGTTCAATTTCAAGGGATTCTTCGTCTTGTAATTCAGTCTGCGATTCTCCGAAGTTTATTTTTAAATAACCAATGACGTTATGATCAAGAACGGCAAAATAAAATTCAGAGTTTTTGTTGGTTAATTCTTCAGTTAATTTTTCTGTAGAAAAACCTTTCTCTAAATAATCTTCCATATTTTCTTCAGAATTTGATTCTGAAAAAGTCTCGTAAAATGTCTGTCGGCCAATTTTTTGTAATTGGTCAATATCGTCAAGTGTAATCTTGTTTATTTGAATAGCTGCCATTTTTAGTATACGTTGATTTTAGGATTTAAATTCCTTATAAATTTACAACATATATTAGCAGATTTAGAAGCCTGAAGTCTTACTTTTTGAATTTTTTAACAGGCTTTTCTGTTACTTCAATTTTGTACTGTAAAACATAATTAGCTAACAATTTTTCAATCAGTTCTTCTTTTGTAAGATGATGAAAAACAGTTTTTACTTTTGTTTTCAAATCAGTCGAAATATCGTGATTTGGTTTCGTTTTAAAGATTTGTTTTGCCCATAAAAGTGTATTGTTTTCTTCAATACTCAAGGCAGACGGTTTTTGAAATTTAGTAAATTTAAGTCCCAGTTCTCTTTCAAAATCAGCAATTTCTGCTATTTCTTCTTCCTGTAAAACAGTTAAAGAAAGTCCCTTTGCTCCTGCTCTGGCAGTTCTTCCGCTTCGGTGAACATACGTTTCGTAAGCATCCGGCAAATGGTAATTTACAACATAAGAAATTTCTTTTACGTCAATTCCTCTCGCAGCTAAATCTGTTGCAACTAATATATTAATATGTCCTTCACGGAATTGTTCCATAATTCTGTCACGAATTCCCTGCGATAAACTTCCGTGAATTGCTCCCGAAGAAAAACGATTTATAGCTAAATTTTTAGCTAATTTATTAACGGCAGCTTTAGTTTTACAGAAAATAATACCACGTTCCCCATCTTTTGAATTTAGAAAATGCATTAAAATATCTAATTTTTCAATTGGATTAACTACAATATATTCGTGATCAATTCCTTGGTTACCAACAGTTTCCATATTGGCACTTATCTGAACTACATTTTTGTTTAAGTAATTCTGAACCAATTGTTTAATTGTTCCGGGTAAAGTGGCCGAAAATAATAAGGTGCGGTGTTTTTTAGGAATTTCAGCCAGAATTTCGTCCAGGCTTTCTTTTAGAATTGAAACCATTTCGTCGGCTTCATCTAAAACTAAATATTGCGTTTGTTTTAAATCAACGGCTCTTCTTTGAATCAAATCTATCAAACGTCCCGGAGTCGCCACAATAATATGTGTTGGCGATGTAAGGCGCTCAATTTGTGGTTTTATCGGGATTCCACCGCAAGTTGCTGCGATTGAAATATCTGGAATATATTTTGAAAAGTCTTCTAAATTTCGAAAAATCTGATGCCCTAATTCTCTCGTTGGAACTAAAATTACAGCCTGAACTACAGGAGATTCCGTATCAATTAACTGTAATAATGGAAGTCCAAAAGCGGCTGTTTTTCCGGTTCCGGTTTTGGCTAAACCTACAACGTCGTGGTTTTCAGATAATAAAAGCGGAATTGTTTTTTGTTGAATTTCTGTAGGTTCAACAATGTTTAATTCGCCTAAAGCTTTTAAAATTGGCGCTGAAAGTCCTAATGTTGAGAATTGTTTAGACATGTTTTTTGTTTTTTTTGTTTCATGTTTCATGTTTCAAGTTGCACACAAACTCAATTAAGTTTAAAAGGAGAAATCACATTAGACTTAATTATTCTTAAATGTGATTCCTCCTTCTTGAAATTATAATTATTCAGATTTCAACAACTTGAAACATGAAACCTGAAACTTTAAACGTTCTTAAAATCAATCCGGTTCGTTCATGATTTTTTCGCGGTATTTTTTGCCTACTAATAAGGTCAATCTTTGCTTGTAATCGTCAAGAAGCCATTCGCGGTAATTTTTACTACACTGGCTTAAGCATTTTGCGTAACGTTTAATTCGGCATTCGATATCGTCTTCTAATTCTCTCGACAAAGCTTTTGCTTCCTGAAGTGTCTCTGTATTATCAACACACATTGCAGCATGTTGTTCAAGCGATTTGTCTAAAACAATTTTTGAACGTAAATTTTGTTTAATAGCCAGTTTATGTTCTTCCTCAACATCAAAAGTAACATCAGCGGTTTTGCTGAATTTTGCTCTTAATTCTGGAGGCATGCTATATTTAAAGAACATTTCGATCTCCGTATCGTCTCTTAGGTTCTCCAAATAAAATTCAGGAGATTTAAAAATGTGCTGCCAGTTTACCGGTTCGCTCCATAAACCAAAACGAGCAGCGTTATTTCCTAAATCGATTACTGTAAATTCGTCTTTACCAGGTAATTTACGAGATCCACGGCCAATCATCTGGAAATATAATGTTAATGATTTTGTTGCTCTGTTTAAGATAATAGTCTCAACAGTTGGCTCATCAAAACCTGTTGTTAAAATTCCAACAGAAGTCAAAATTGCATCCGGAGTTTTTTTGAACCAGGCCAAAATATCTTTACGTTCCTCAGAACTGCTTGTATTATCAAGGTGTCTAATATCGTAACCCGCTTCTCTAAAAGTATCATATACATATAATGATGTATGGATACCATTATTGAAAATTAAAGTTTTCTTACCCAAAGAACGTTCTGTATAAGCATGAAGCAATTTTTCCTGCATTAATGAATTGGTATACAAATCATCAGATGATTTTACAGTATAATCTCCGTTTATACCCACTTTTAATGAAGTCAAACCAACATCATAACTATATGTTGTTGCTTTTGCCAAAAATCCTTTGTCGATCAATGAACCAATAGTATCTCCAACGATAAGTTCGTCGTAGCTTTGGTGCATTGGTAATTTTATGTTTGAACTCAAAGGTGTTGCCGTTACTCCAAGAATAAAAGCATTTTTAAATGAGTTTAAAAGTTTTCTAAATGAATTGTAATGTGCCTCGTCAATAATCACCAAACCAATATTGTCAAGGTGCAGTTTTTCGTCGTTGATACGGTTTTTTAAAGTTTCAACCATCGCCACGAAACAAGAATAATCATTTTGATCTGGTAATTCTTTTACCTTACTGTTAATTATTTTATTGCTTACGCCAAAGCCCTTCAACATTTTTGAAGTTTGTTTGCAAAGCTCGATACGGTGTGTTAAAACAACCACTTTTTTGTCATTATTAGATAAATAACGACGCACAATTTCAGAGAAAATTACTGTTTTCCCGCCTCCAGTTGGCAATTGATACAATAAATGATGTTTCGAAGGAGCATTGTCTAAGCGGTCAAAAATGGCATCAATATCGCCTTTTTGGTATGCATAAAGTTCTTTTTTCTCTTCTCTTTCTATTTCTAAAGTGTTTTGAGACATTGTTTATTTTTGGATTTTTGCAAAAATACATCTAAAAAACAGTTATTCATCTTATTTTAACCTAAAATAAATGATTTTTTTAAATAAGATTTTTTATAGGAAGTGTTTTTAAAAGTCGATTTTATCTAGAATTGCTTCAAAATCATACTTATTTTTCCATTTTTGCTGCAAAGTTTCTTGATGAATCGTTTCAATTCTTGCTTTAAATTCAGTCAGGATTCCATTAGAAATGACAAAATTTACTGCTTGTTCAAACGAATTAAAGATACTTTTGTAAAATAATTCCTGCTTAATGTAATTATTTCCAGAGTAAGTTTGCGCAATTTCGATGTTATAAAACATCAAATCGGCAATAATAAACGGATCAACGCCCAGCATTATGAAATGTTTGATCATTTTTTGTGCCACAGAACGACGCATTTTTGCTTTTGGGCGCCATTTGGCATTGGGCTTTTTTATAGGAAAATATTCGTGAGAAATTTTAACCTTCGATTCCTGTAAAAGCTTGTCTTCTTTTGGGTTAAATACAAAATCATAATACACTTTTACCGGAGCAAATTTTTCATACAGCTCAATAAGCTGTTCTTCGAGTTGTTCTTTACTTAGTTCGGTTAAATATTTTTTTAAATCGCGTTTGCTCATTATCAAAGTTTAAGATTACAAAAGTAAATTACTTTCCTGACACATAACTTAAAAACCAATCCTAATACTTAATTTTGCTGCTATAATCTCAAAATATATTTACATGCTTAAGATTTTTAAAGTTACCGCTATTTTAGAAGGAATTTCATATTTAGTTTTATTTGCCAACATGCTTATTATCAAAACTAACAATCCTGAACTTTATCATACCTTATTAAGACCTTTAGGAATGACACACGGTGTGTTGTTTATAGGTTATATCATTTTGGCTTTTTTATTGAAAAAATCTCAAAACTGGGATTTAAAAACATTTGCTATTATACTAATCGCTTCTCTTATTCCGTTTGGAACTTTTTACATTGAGAAAAAATATTTAGAAACTAAAGCAAATGCTTAACCTTTTGGATAAAATATTCAATTTTTTATACCCTCTTTTCAGGCATTGGGGAATGAGCCGCAATTTTGCGTCTTATATCAGTCTTATCTTTAATATTGCCATTATGGTGGCTTTGGCTTTTGCCATTTATTATGTCGCAAAATTTGTTTTGGTAACGCTTACGGCCATTTTTGCACAGCGCACCAAAACAAAGTTTGACGATTATTTAATTCACAATAAAACCACAAAATACACAGCGTATTTAATCCCGTTTTTCTTTATTTATAAAGCTGTTCCAATTATTCTGGACAAATACGAATATTGGGAATCACTTTTCGGAAAAATCGTTGGTATTTATATTGTTTTGATCAGTTTATGGATTATCAGAACGATTTTTAATGCGCTTCGGGATTATTTAAAGCAAAAGCCGGAATACAGCGACAAACCTATCGACAGTTTCGTTCAGGTTATTATGATTGTGCTTTGGATTTTTGGAGTTGCGATGATTATTTCGACTTTATTCGGAATCAAAAGAGGCGAATTGTTAACCATTTTAGGAACACTTTCGGCTATTATTATCTTGATTTTCAGAGATACCATTTTAGGATTTGTTTCGAGTGTTCAGGTTGCCATAAACGATATGGTTCGCATTGGCGACTGGATTACAATGGATAAATTTGGTGCCGATGGCGATGTAATCGAAATCAATTTAACGACTGTAAAAGTTCGAAATTTTGATAACACCATTACCACGATTCCAACTTATGCTTTAAGTTCTGATTCTTTTCAGAACTGGCGCGGCATGCAAAATTCAGAAGGAAGACGTATTAAAAGACATATATTGATTAAAAGCAGCAGTATTCGTTTTCTGAATAATGATGACCTTAATCATATGAAAGGAATACAGCTTATTACTTCATACATTGAAACCAGACAAGCTGAAATTGAAAAGTACAATGATCTTAGAGGAATCGATAAATCATTGTCTCTTAACGGTCGTAATATGACCAATTTAGGTTTGTTTAGAAAATACATTATGCAGTATTTAATAGATCATCCTGGATTAAATAAAAACATGCATATCATGTGTCGTCAGCTGCAGTCGACTGCACACGGAGTTCCGTTAGAAATTTATGTTTTCTCAAGCGATAAACGCTGGGCAAATTACGAATATATAATGTCTGATATTTTCGACCACATTATGGCATCGGTAATTTATTTCGATCTTGAAATATTTGAACTACCGTCGCAGATTGGGGTTTTAGATAGGTAAGTTTTCAATCTCAGTAAAAAACTAAAAACTGTGACTGAAAACTATTCCTTAATCTCTTCAAAAACAAACTTAGGATCTTTATAATTCAAAGTTCCGTTAATAAAGCAAGGAAGATTCATGTAAGTCCCCACTACTCCATTTCCCAGGATCAGTTTATTTTCTTTTTTAAGCAAAGCCAAAGGCACTCTTTTCCAGCTTCCGCCATTAGAAATAAAATGAAAATCACCTCTTAAAGTATTTCCGTTTATATCTCCTCTTACATCGCCGGAATCCTTTCCTACTTTATAATAAGATATTTCATAACGACCGAAAAAGCGTTTGTCACTTATATTTATAGCTAAAATTGCGGTGTCTTTATTATTTACAGCGCGATACAAAACTTCCTGATAACCATTTTTGTCTTCTTTTGAATTGCAGGAAACTATGATAACCAATATCAACAGGAGAAAAAGAAAAGATTTTATATTCATGAGTATTTTTTTTGAACCATATAAGTTATATAAGTTCATTTAAATTAAAGCCTAATCTTGACCATACGAGTATTTCAGTTTGTTAAGAATAAAACTTAATTTTTTCTTATATAACTTATATGGTTAATTTTTAAAAGTTTAATTTTTATTTTTTATCAATTGAAAGACTTGAACCAAAAGAACGCCAAATAATACTCCAATAGCAAAAATAGAAAGGAAATCTACATTACGAATATTTGATAGAGAATTGCTTCTAAAATAATTTCCTGATGCAATGATTAGAAGAATTACGGTCAGTATTATTGACTTGTTTTTCATGATGTGGATTTTTAGGTGAAATTAATTTTTAATAAATGTATTAAATATTATTTATTAAAAGATTTTTTCTAAATTTAAAAGAAAAAACATGGCAGATAGAGACACTTTTTTAAGAGAATTAAGAGGCGAAACTTTAGGAACTGTAAGTGCTCAATCTTCTCCAGATGAAATCTTTCAAAATCAAACGATTAGGCCTATTTTAAAACTTCAAAACGATTTGTTTATTGCGGTTTTTATTAATTATGTAAATAAAAACAAAGCCGATTTTTATTCGTATACAGTTGAGAAGAAACTGCAGACTATAGAAAATTCCATTCAAAAAGATATTAAGTTCAGAAATTCCCTCAAAGGAATTGTAATGGCGCTTTTTACCATTGAAGAGTATGAAACTTATATTCAGAATTCATCAAGTTTAAACAAACGAATGATGAATTTATTGATTGAAAGATTGAAAAGCCAGGTGCAGTTGTTTGAAGTGGAATCTGATTCGAAGTAAATTAAAAAAAATAATGAATAATATTTTTTGCATTGTCTTTCTGGTCATTCTCAGTTCATGTAATACTCGCGACAAGGAAAGATGGGATGATGAAAAACAGTATTGGTCTCCACTAATGAATGCTATTTATGATAATAATACTGAAGAATTTATTGGCTTAATAAATCAGAATGCAGATGTAAATTTTATTTCAAAAGGTGAAAACACTAATTGGGAATTAACTGCTCTAGATGTTTCTTTGTTTATGAATAATGATATTGCAGTTGAAAAACTATTGGCAACTGGTAAAGTAATAAATCTAAATGATTATATGATTCGAGCTGCTAGTGAAAACAATGCAAGAAGTGTTCAGTTATTAATTGATCACGGAGCAGATCCAAATAAAACTTTAGAAAATGGATATAATGCTTTAATGAGTGCTTCTAGTTTTGGATCTATTGAAGTTTTGGAATGTCTATTGAAAAATAAAGCAAACCCTAATTTACATAGAAGTATAGATGAAATGACTCCATTAAAGTGTGCGAAAATAAATGGAGATTCAGGGAAAATCAGCTTACTTATAAACTATGGAGCTAAAAAATAATGATTAAATGTTCAATCAATTCCGAAATAAATTCCCTCTAACCGATGAAAAATGGAACGAATACACCAGTTGTTTCAATCGTATTGAAGTTCCTGCCAAAACAGTTTTGATAGAAGAAGGTGAAGTTTCTAAAAAGCTTTTTATAATTGAAAAAGGCTGCATCAGGGTTTGGTTTAATAATAACGGAAAAGATTTGACTTCGCAGTTTTTTTTCGAAAATCAAAGTGTTGCTTCTATTGAAAGTTTTATGAAAAAATTCCCCAGTCCGGTTGTGGTGGAAACAATTGAGCCTTCTGTTTTATGGTGGATTTCTAAAAATGATGTCGATAAAATTATTGAAGAAATTAAGGAAATTCCAGAACTTCGGGATCGGTTAATCAATATGCTTTTTCAAAGAACATTTGATTATATGAAACACTTTTTTTCTTTTATAAAAGACTCCCCTACCCAGCGTTATCTCAGTTTAATTGAAGAAAAACCTCAAATTGTACAGCGAGTTCCGCAGCACTACATTGCTTCTTATCTTGGAGTAAGCACAGTTCACTTAAGCCGAATCAAAAGTAAACTGGTTCACAAAAAATAATTAAAATTTCACCATATAAGTTATATAAGTTAATTTAAGCCTAGCTTATAATTTCTTATATAACTTATATAGTTTTAAAAAAAAAACTTGATAATTGTTTCTTATTTCATTTGATAACAAATGTTATCGTCTGCCCGTAAACGGCTCTATAATTTTGCTTCATAAAATTTAATATTTATAAAAATTATGAAAGCAGCAGTAGTTTATAAAAAAGGCGAATTGCCAAAATATGCAGAATTCCAAGAGCCAATCGCGGCAAATGAAAATGAGGTTTTAATCTCGGTTAAAGCCGTAGCGATTACCAATTTGGATAAAGGAATTGCAAGCGGAGAACATTATTCATCAGAAAATGATAATCAAAATGGATTTGTAATTGGCAGTGATGCAATTGGTTTGCTCGAAAACGGAACCAGAGTTTATGCCCGGGGAATTTCAGGAACAATCGCTGAAAAAGCTTTAGTGGAGAAAAACAGAATGGTTGCATTACCAGACGGAATTGATGATGCAGCGGCCGCAGCAATGCCAAATGCAGTTGCAGGTTCAGCAATGGCACTTCGTTTTAGAGCCGGAATAAAACCGGGAGAAACTGTTTTAATTAATGGGGCAACTGGTTTTACAGGTCAAATGGCGATTCAGATTGCGAAACATTATGGTGCAAAGAAAATAATTGTTACCGGAAGAAATGAAAAAACACTTCAAAGTCTTTTAGAATTAGGCGTTGATGAAATTATTTCTTTAAAACAGAATGATGAAAATTTTATTTCGCAGCTTAAAGAAACTCATCAAAACACACCAATCGATATTGTTTTGGATTATTTATGGGGACATTCGGCAGAAATGATTCTTTCTGTTTTAAAAGGAAACGGGAATTTTGCTCCTAAAACGAGATATGTTTCTGTTGGTTCAATGTCTGGTGATACCATTCAATTATCTGCTCAAATTTTACGAAGCGTTGATTTGCAATTGTCTGGGTCAGGTTTAGGAAGCTGGACAAGAGACGAAGTGAAATTGTTGTTTTCAGAAATACTTCCCGAAATGTTTCTTTTGGCTTCTCAAAATAAGCTAAAAGTAAATATCGAAAAAGTGAATTTAGTCGATATCGAGAAAATGTGGAATGCAGAAGTTTCTGATGGAAAGCGATTAGTAGTTATTGCTTAAAGTTGCTAAGGTTCTAAGATGCTAAGATTCTAAGTTTTTTTAAACTCAGAAACAATTTTAGCATCTTAGAACCTCAATATCTTAGCAACTTAGAATCTTAGTATCTCAGTAACTCAAATAAAACCTCTTCAAAACGATTTTTTGGTAAAAACTGATCTTCCAGTGCTTTTGTAAACGGAATTGGTGAATCTAAACTCGCCACTCTTTTTACCGGACCGTCTAAATATTCGAAACATTCTTCCATAATTAAAGCCGAAAGATCGCTGGCAATTCCGCCAAACAGAGTGTCTTCCTGATAGATAATTACTTTTCCTGTCTTTTTAACCGAAGCAAAAATAGTTTCAGTATCAAGCGGCTGTAAAGTTCTTAAATCGATTAAATCAGCTTGGATTTCAGGATTATTGGCTAAAGTTTCTAAAGCCCAGTGAACTGGAGCTCCAAAAGCTATAATAGTTACTGCATTTCCTTCTTTTAATAAAGCCGCTTTTCCAAACGGAATTGTATAATAATCAGTTGGAACATCTTGATAAACACTTCTGTATAATTGTTTATGCTCAAAAAACAAAACCGGATTTGGATCGTTGATGGCAGTATTCAATAAACCTTTTGCATCATAAGGAAATGCTGGATAAACCACTTTTAAACCTGGAGTTTTAGTAAACCAAGCTTCATTTGTCTGCGAGTGAAACGGGCCGGCTTGAGTTCCTCCGCCGCAAGGCATTCTAACGACAACATCGGCTTTTTCGCCCCAGCGATAATGTGATTTTGCTAATAAATTGACAATTGGGTTAAAACCTGTCGAAACAAAATCAGCAAACTGCATTTCGACAATGGCTTTATAATTATTGATGGATAATCCCATTGCGGCCGAAACTACGGCACTTTCGCAAATTGGTGTATTTCGTACTCGATCTTTTCCAAAAGCATCAACAAATCCTTCTGTAATTTTAAAAGCACCACCATATTCAGCAATGTCCTGACCCATTATGACCAAGTTTTTATTACGCCACATAGATTGTTCTAAACTATTTCGGATAGCATCTATAAAACGAATATTTTTTACTTCTTCACCATGAGTATATTCTTCATATTCAAAGTTTTTGTAAACATCATCTAATTCTCCGCTGTAAGTTGGCTCTATTTCAGGTTCGGCGTTTGCCATTGCCCAGTTTTCATCAATTTCCAGCTTGATTTCAGCACGTAATTTTTCGTCCAGTTCTTCGGTAAGGACTCCAATTTCTGTTAGATATTTTCTATAATTGGTAACAGGATCTTTAGCTTCCCATTCGTCCATTAATTCCTGCGGAACATATTTTGTACCACTCGCCTCTTCGTGACCGCGCATCCTGAATGTTTTAAATTCTAATAAAACCGGATGCGGATTTTCGATCATTTCCTTTTTTAACTGCGATAATTTGTTGTAAACTTCAAGAATATTATTTCCATCAATAATCCAGCTTTCCATGCCGTAACCAATTCCTTTGTCAGCAAGGTTTTCACAAAAATACTGTTCGTTTGTTGGTGTAGAAAGTCCGTAGCCATTGTTTTCAATAACAAACATCACCGGAAGCTTCCAAACCGCTGCAATATTCAATGCTTCATGAAAATCGCCTTCACTTGTTGCGCCTTCACCGGTAAAAACAGCTGTAATTTTTTTATTATCCTGAAGTTTATTGGCAAGAGCAATTCCGTCAGCAATTCCTAATTGCGGACCCAAATGCGAAATCATACCTATAATATTATATTCTTGAGTTCCAAAGTGGAAACTTCTGTCACGCCCTTTTGTAAAACCGTTTGCTTTTCCCTGCCATTGAGAAAAAAGTCTGTGTAATGGAATATTTCTAGTGGTAAAAACACCTAGATTTCGGTGCATTGGCAATACATATTCAGATTCGTCTAAAACAGACGTTACCCCTACTGCAATAGCTTCCTGGCCAATTCCTGAAAACCATTTTGAAACTTTTCCTTGTCGAATCAAAATAAGCATTTTCTCTTCGATCAAGCGTGGTTTCAGGATTTTTTTATATAAATCTAGTAATTTTTCGTCAGTAAGGTTTTCTCTGTAAAAGATCATTGGACTATTTTTTTTTATTCAAATATATAAAAATATAACAATTTTAACAGTATTTGTTAAATAATTTAAAATTGTTATTTGTTAACATTTATAAAAATAGAAAAAATAATTTGCTGTTTTCCATTTATAAAAATTGAAGACAAATATAATGGGATTTTTTTGTCACGCTAGTATTTTTTATCTTATTTTAGCTACAAAAAATAAATACATTAATTTTTGAGTTTTTAAAATTAATATTCAGAATTTGTATTAAAAATTGGATATAAAACTAAATTTTATGGTAATTTATAAAATTCAAATATAAAATATTCTCTACCTTTGTTATTGAAAGGCTTAATACGCCTTTTTTTCTTAAATAAAAATGTAAAGTATGCAAAACATTCCTAGTGTAGACTTACGTGATTTCCTTTCGGACGACCCGAAACGTAAACAAAAATTTGTAAATGAAATCGGCAGTGCATTTGAAAACATTGGCTTCGTTGCCTTAAAAGGTCATTTCTTAGATGACAAATTGGTAGACGAACTTTATGGTGAAATTAGAAAATTTTTCGCCTTGCCAGTAGAAACTAAGCATAATTATGAAATTCCCGGAATTGGCGGACAAAGAGGTTATGTATCTTTTGGAAAAGAACATGCTAAAGGCCGTAAAGAGGGAGATTTGAAGGAATTCTGGCATTTTGGCCAGTATGTTGACAAAGATTCTAAGTGGGCTTCAGAATACCCTGATAATGTAGAAGTTAAGGAATTGCCTCGTTTTAATGAAGTTGGTAAAGATGCTTATCAAATGCTTGAAAAAACAGGAATTTATGTTTTAAGAGCTTTGGCTTTACACCTTGGACTTGATGAGTTTTATTTTGATGAATATGCAAAAGAAGGAAACTCTATTTTAAGACCAATCCATTATCCCCCAATTACTTCTGAGCCAGAAAACGCAATTCGTGCGGCTGCTCACGGTGATATCAATTTAATCACTTTGTTAATGGGAGCACAAGGAAAAGGACTTCAGGTTCAAAACCACGATGGCGAATGGATTGATGCTATTGCAGCAGATGATGAATTGGTGATTAATGTGGGAGATATGTTATCCAGACATACTAATAATAAACTTAAATCTACAATTCACCAGGTTGTAAATCCACCTAGAGAATTATGGGGAACTTCTCGCTATTCAGTTCCATTTTTTATGCATCCTGTAAGCGATATGCGTTTGGATTGCTTAGATAAATGTATTGATGCAGAAAATCCTAAGAAATATGAGGACATCTCAGCGGGCGAGTTTTTACACGAACGTTTGGTAGAATTAGGTTTAATCAAGAAATAAAAATCTTAAATCTCAATTTTTAAATTCCAAATTCCAAAAAATAGCAATCTATTGGAATTTGGAATTTAATTTTTACAAACTATAATTTTTGAATTTAATTAAGCTATGGACTTAAAAGATCAATTAAAAAACTTATTTCCAGATCACGAAGAATCAAATGATCCTGAAGAAATTCAGAAAGAGGATCATGTTTTGTATGTCCAGAAAGAACCGATGATTTGTAAATTTGAAAAACGTAAAGGAAAACCAACCACCATAATTGAAGGTTATGAAGGAAGTGATGAAGATTTTAAAGTATTAGCCAAAGAAATCAAAACAAAATTGAGCGTTGGCGGTACTTTTAAAGATGCTTCGATCATCATTCAAGGCGATTACCGTGACAAAATTATGGCAATTTTAAAAGAAAAAGGATTTAAAACTAAAAGGGTTGGGGGCTAAATAGTTTCAAGTTTCAAGTTACGAAATATGAAAACTTGAAACTTGAAACAAAAAAACTTTGTCCCTTTGTCCCTCAGAACCTAAGCACCTAAAAAAAAATGATAAAAGAATCAGAATTAATACTTAACCCGGATGGAAGTGTATACCATTTAAACCTTCGTCCTGAGCATATTGCCAACGATATTATTTTTGTTGGAGACCAGAACAGAGTTGAAAAAATTACTCAATTTTTTGATTCGATTGAATATTCTACACAAAAAAGAGAATTTAAAACCCAAACGGGAATTTACAAAGGAAAAAGAATCTCTGTAATGTCAACCGGAATTGGCCCTGATAATATCGATATTGTTTTAAACGAATTAGATGCTTTGGTAAACATCGATTTAAAAACACGTCAGCCAAAAGAAAAATTAACCTCTTTAAATATTATCCGAATTGGAACTTCGGGATCGCTGCAGGCCGATATTCCTGTTGATAGCTTTGTAATGTCAAAATTCGGATTAGGTCTGGATAATATGCTTCGCTCCTATTTAATTGACGAAGTTTCAAATACGGCTCTTGAAGATGCTTTTATTTATCACACCAATTGGGATATTAGAAAAGGAAGACCTTATGTAATTCCGTGTTCTGAAAAACTGGAAAAAATTATCGAATCAGATAAAATTTTTAAAGGAATAACCGCTACAGCCGGAGGATTTTATGGTCCGCAAGGCCGTGTTTTAAGACTCAATATTCAGGATGAAGAATTAAACAATAAAATGGATAATTTTGATTTTAATGGCAATCGCATTACCAATTTAGAGATGGAAACGGCTGCAATTTATGGACTTTCTTCTCTTTTAGGACATAATGCATTATCTTTAAATGCAATTATTGCCAATCGTGCTTCGGGGACTTTTAGTGAAGATCCTTATAAAGCCATTGATGCATTAATTACGTATACTTTAAATAAACTTTCAAGTTTTAAATAATGCAGACAGCTATTCTTAAATTTGAAAAATTACTGAACGAAAATGTAAATCATTTTTCAACATTAAGTAACGAAGTTTTAGAAACCAAAATACCTGGAAAATGGTCTAAAAAAGAAATTTTAGGTCATTTAACAGATTCAGCAATTCATAATTTGGTACGTTTTACAGAAATTAATTATGTAGAAAAACCTTATCAGCACCGACCATATAATCAAATAGATTTAGTAAATTTAAATCAATATCAAATCATGGATCCTGATGAACTTTTGCAGTTGTGGTTTGTGTTAAACAAACAAATTGTGAGGATTATGAAATCTGTTGATGAGAAGGCTTTAGATTATAAAATCGTTTTAAGTGATGAATCTGTAATTGATCTAAGGTTTCTTATGACGGATTATGTAGAACATTTAGAACATCATATCAATCAGATAAAAGCTTAGATTATGTTTTTAAGAGTAGCCCGACATACCAATGACTTAGAAAAGATTGAAGATTTTTATGTAAATATTCTCGGTTTTGAACAATTGGGAGGTTTTGAAAAGCACAATAATTACGATGGTATTTTTATTGGAAAATCAGGCTTAGACTGGCATTTTGAATTTACACAATCAACTATAAAAGCCAATCATTCTTTTGATGAAGACGATGTAATCGTGCTTTATCCTAAGACAATTTCACATTACAACGAATTAATAAATAAGCTTATACACCACAATATTGCAACGATAACTGCAGCTAATCCTTTTTGGAACGAAAACGGAAAAATGATTCAGGATCCAGATGGTTATCGTATCGTAATATCATCTTTAAAAGCCATAATAAACGAAATAGAATAATGCAGGAAACACATAAAAAAATATTATTTAAATATTACAGTGATTATTTAGAAGATACGGTTTCAGAAACGATGTGGGCCGAAATTGTAGATTTAGAAAAAGGACTTTTTAAATTGGATAATATTCCTTTTTTTGGTCCCTTAATTGCTACCGATGATTTATTTTATGCTGAATTTGATGAAAATGAAAAACATCTGATATACAAAGAAACGATTGAAAATTCAGGGAATTCAATTGTTCAGGTTATAATTCTTGAAAAAGGATTTGACAAGGAAATTATCAGAGAAAAACTAAAAGCCATAAATTGTTTATCAGAAGGTTTAAACGATAATTTTGTTTCTGTAGAAGTGGTTCGGGATGTGGATTATTCTATTGTGAGAAGTATTTTAAACGAATACGAATCTCGGGAGATTATAGAATTTGCAGAACCTTGTCTTTCAGATAAACATCGGGCTGATTTATTAAAAAACTAAACTTACAAACTTAAGAATACGCATACCAAACTTAACTTAAACTTAAACTATAATGAAAACTGTAAAAATTGTAGGTGTTCCTGAACACTTCAATCTGCCATGGCATTTATGCATTGAAAATGGCGAATTTGAAGCAGAAAATATCGATTTGCAATGGAAAAATGTTCCTGAAGGTACCGGAAAAATGTGTCAGATGCTGCGTGACGGTGAGGCTGATATGGCCGTTATTTTGACAGAAGGAATTGTAAAAGATATTACGGCAGGAAATCCGAGTAAAATTGTTCAGATTTATGTGCAGTCGCCTTTAATTTGGGGAATTCACGTTGCAGCAAAATCAGATTTCCAAACTGTAAAAGATTTAGAAAACAAAAAAGTTGCGATTTCAAGAATTGGATCAGGTTCACAGTTAATGGCTTATGTAAATGCAAATGAGCAAGGCTGGAACAGCGATAAGCTGCAATTTGAAATTATAAATACGATTGACGGCGCTGTCGAAGCGTTGACAAACGAAACTGCAGATTATTTTATGTGGGAACGTTTTATGACAAAACCGCTGGTTGATCAGGGAATTTTCAGACGTGTTGGCGACTGCCCTACTCCATGGCCTTCGTTTGTGATAACAGTTCGCGATGAATTCTTAAAAAAGAATCCAAAAGTGATTGAAAAAGTATTGGAAATTATAAACAAAACAACGCATGATTTTGCGCAGATTCCTGATATTGATAAGACTTTGGCCGAGTTATTTAATCAAAAAGTTGAAGATATTCAGGAATGGCTGAAACTAACACAATGGTCACAAAAACATTTAAGTGAAAAAGCATTTATCAAAATTCAAAATCAATTATTTGATCTGGGAATTATTGATAAAAAAAGTACTTTTGTTGAAACGGTGAAAGCGCTGTAAAACTGCTTTTGATTCTTATGATAAATTTTCCCAAAATTGACCTTCCGCAGTTAAAATCCAAATTACAGGTGAAATCGCCTTGGGATAGGATTATTATTTCTGTGTTGAGTCTTTTCATTACAATTCCAATATTTATCATTCTGCATCAAAACCTGATCGATTTAGAATGGGCTTTCAATCTGGATCGTGTTTTTATATTCATTTTTGTTTTTGCTGCCGTTTTCTTTCTGTTAATGTATCTGCGTACCATAATAATTTTATGCGTTGCGGTATATTTATTGATTTTATTTTACGGATCGGTTATTGGAAATTATGGTTTCAGCGAGATTTCTGAAGATTATAATTCGATGATTTATACTATGTCAGATAATCCGTATCCGCAGGATATAATTGTGGCAAAACTGCTTCCGTTTCCCAATAAGTCAAAAATTATAAGTGCCATTGAATATCAAAATCCGAAAGTTCGAAATTTTGCTATTATGGCCACTACAAAGCATTTTAAAGGAATTAAAGGCTATTCTGATTACAGAACTATTATTCAGTGTTTTGCTGTTTTTAAAGAAATAAACGGCCGCTGGAATTATGTCAACGACCCCAAAGAAGGTGATTATATCGCTACTGCCAGCGAGTCATTAGAATATTTTTCTGGAGACTGCGACGATCATTCTATTTTAATGGCAGCGGCAATTCGTTCTATTGGCGGAACTCCAAGACTTATTCATACAAAGGGCCATATTTATCCCGAAATATTAATAGGCTCTATGATTGATCTGGAAAAGGTCAATTATTTAATTAAAAATGTTCTTTTTCAAAGAGAAAGTTATGGTAAAAAACTGCATTACCATATCGATGAACGCGGTCAGGTCTGGATGAATCTGGATTATACAGCAACTTATCCAGGAGGACCGTTTATGTACGAAGAAATTCTGGGAGCTTTAACTTTAAATTGATTTTTAAAGTTCTCAAAACCTCATGTTTTATATAAAATATTAGAAATCAGATAACTCAAACTTACTTTCTGTGACTATAACGTTATAGATAATAATTTTTTTTGTACCTTTTCATTTCTAATCTTTAATCGCAAAATCATGAAAAATTCTAAATTATTTATCTTCACACTTGCATTGGCTGCAGTATTAATGATTTCATGTTCTAAGAGAAATACATTGGTAAACTCTTGGAAAATAACAGCGGTAGAACCGAAAACCCCTATTTCGGATTCTTTAAAAACTGTAATTTTAACGGATGGAACTTTAACATTTACAAAAGATGGGCATGTTACCGGATTTCTAACACGAGAAATAACAAACGGTACTTATGCATTGACAAAAGGGGGAAAAAGTTTAGTAATTAAAGATGAAGTTGGAACCCCATACCCTTGTGAAAGTACAATTACAAGTGATGAATTGATTTTGGACAGTAAAGAAATGAAAATTACGCTCAAAAAAATATAAGCTTTGCTATCCTGATATAACCATTAAAGCATAAAAAACTCCTTAAATGAATAATTTAAGGAGTTTTTTTATTGCTATGAATTTTTTAAAATTTTAAAAACATATTCTTTATAACTGGCACCAATTGGAATTTCAATATTTCCAATTTCGACATCATAAGGGGTAAATGCTGTGATGTTTTTTAGATTAATAATAAAAGAGCGATGAATTCTTAAAAAGTTTTTATCCTGCAATTCTATTTCAATATCACTGATTTTATATTTGGCATTTAATTTTACACCTTCTTTTTGATGTACAATAATATAATCTTTGACACTTTCGATATATAAAATCGTATCGACGTTTACTTTATTGAATTTTGGTCCGTTTTTGATGTAAATATAATCTTCCTGCAAAGGTGTAATTATTTTGCTGTTTACAGGGCCGCTGATTCTTAAATAGCGATCTGCGGCTTTAAAAAATCGATCGAAAGTAACCGGTTTTAAAAGATAATCTACAATATCAAGTTCATAACTTTCTAAGGCATATTCACGATAAGCAGTAGTAAAAATAACGGCTGGTGGATTCTTTAATGTTTTTAAAAAATCAATTCCTGTAATCTGCGGCATTTTGATATCTAAAAACATCAAATCTACAGCGGTTGTGCGCAATACATCGGCGGCTTTTAAAGCGTTTGGACAAGTCCCCACAACTTCAAAATAATCTAATTTACTGATATGATTCTGCAATAAGCTGATTGCTAAAGGCTCGTCGTCGACTAATAAACACTTTATTTTCATTTTAAGCTAAATTATATTCGGTTGCTAAATTAATCTGCAGATAAGCCGTAAAATCTTTGTCTGTTTTTGTCACATCAAAAGTATAATGTTCCGGATAAATTTTATCAAGCTGCTGGATAATATTATTTAATCCAATTTTTCCATTTCCAGATTCGCTGTTACTTTTGTTTATGGAGTTTACAATTTTAAATTCAAAATGATCATTTTGTAATTTTAAATCAATTTGAATGTTTGGGGAACTTCCAGTGTCCTCTCCTGCTCCATGTTTAAAAGCGTTTTCGACCAAAGAAAGCAAAATTAAAGGCGCAATAGCTTTATTATGATCTATGGAATGATTAAATACTACGCTTAAATTTTCGTCATATCTCAATTTTTCGAGCGTAATATAATTTTCAAGTAATGAGATTTCCTGAGAAATTGGAACATAAGTCGCACTGCATCGGTATAAAATACAATCTAATATCTCAGATAAAACAGCAATTGATTTTGAGGTTATTGGAGAATTTACAACAGATAGCGAATAAATATTATTAAGCGTATTAAACAAAAAATGAGGGTTTAATTGTGCTTTCAGGATTTTTAATTCGGTTTCTGCTTTTTGTTTTTCAAGGAGTAAAGACCTTTTCTGAATGATATACTGATCTTTTATCAATTTTATAAAAATAAAAAATATAGATAATGAAAGTATATGTAAAAAATAAGCTCCAAATAAAGTAGGCAAATCAGTCAGGATTTCGGCAATTGATTCCTGATTGAAAGGTGGCTTACGGGTAAGAGTTTCCAAGCCGTATACCATTGCAATTCTGGCAATAGCAGAGATTACATAACTTCCCAGAATAAATTCTCCCCAAACCCAATTATGCTTTTGTGTTATCATTAAGCGGGGTAAAATTCTATAGGATAAAAAATAAGCCCCAATGATAGAAAACAACTCGTAATATAATGTGTATGCTATATCAACCCATAATTCTTCTGGTTCAGAGGAAGTGTTTTTGCTAAAGAACATAATAAAAATGAATACCCAAAAAATGATATGGGTACTTATTCTGTGAATTTTAGAGAAGTTTATAATTTTTTCAAATGGTGTCATGTTTTTTTTAAGTTGCTGAGTTGCTAAGGTTCTGAGATACTAAGATTTTTTCTAAAGCTCTATTATTTTGTTCTAAAAAACTTAGAATCTCAGTATCTCAGAACCTTAGCAGGTTTAAGTAAAATCAAAGTTAGCATTTATTTAGAAAGACAAAATAGTTGTCGATGAACATATAAAAAAAAGATACGAACATATAAAAATTGGCTATAAACACGATTTATGACTTCTATTTGATTGTTTATACGCAATAATCGCCCTTATATCACGCGTGAAAATTTTGAGTGAAATTAAAAAGGAGTTTTGCTTAAAATTCTAAACCTAATCAAAAAATGAAACAGTTCGCATTATTAATCGTATTACTTTTCGGATTCACATCTGGAGCACAAACATCACAATTTTCTATTAAAGGAAAAATAGTAGATTCTAAAACCAAACAGACATTACCTTATGTAACGCTTTTGTTATCATCTGCTGAAACTAAAAAAGAAGCCGTTACAGACGCTGACGGAAATTACATTTTAAAAAGCAGTCCGGGAAATTATCAGCTAAAAGCTGTGTACATGTCATATAAATCTTTTACTATTGAAAATATTCAATTGAATAAAGATATTGTCATGAAAGACATTCTTTTAGAAGAAAGCATAAATCAATTAGACGAAGTAAAAGTTATTGCCGAAAAATCAGCTGTAGAAATGAAAATTGATAAAAAAGTTTTCAATGTTGGTAAAGATATTCTATCCAGCGGCGGATCTGCAAATGATATCTTAAATAATGTTCCTTCGGTAAATGTTGATATTGCAGGAGTTGTGAGCCTTAGAGGAAACAACAGCGTTACGGTATTAATAAACGGAAAACCTTCTATGCTGACGGCAAATAATGGTTTATCGCAAATATCTGCCGCTAATATTGAAAAAGTAGAAGTTATTACCAATCCTTCTTCGGCATATGAAGCACAGGGCGGAGCGGGAATAATTAATATTATCATGAAAAAGAATAGTATGAAAGGTTTTAACGGTTCGCTTCAGGCCGGAATTGGAAATCCTGCAAGACATAACTTAAATGCCAATGTGAGTTATAAAACAGAAAAAGTGAACCTTTTTGGTAATTTGGGTTATCGTTATTTGGATATTTTTGGTTACAACAAACAATTTCAGACTAATACAGATAACGGTACAACGACGATTTTAAATCAGTACGATGATATGAAACGAAGCATTAGCGTCTACAATATGTATGTTGGCGGAGATTATTATATCAATGCTAAAAATACTTTAACAGGAAGTTATTATCGCAGTAAAAACAATAATAACAACAAAATGCATTACAATTACAATTATGCTGACGCAAATAATGTTACGGATAGTATTATTTCGAGATCTGAAAAGTATAAAGAGCCTCAAATTTATAATGCATTAGAATTAAACTATGTAAAAACGTTTGACAGAAAGGATAAAAAATGGACGACAAGTTTACAATATGATTTTTGGAATGATGATGAAAACCAATACATTACACAGCAGAAAACATTTCCTTTTAATGCATCGGTTTCTAATTTGTATTCAAGAGATATTGAAAGCAGTAATGACATTTTTATAAAATCAGATTTTGTAGATCCAATTTCTGAAAACTCAAAAATTGAAATGGGAATTAGAAGCGACCTGCGTGCGTTAAGAAGTGATTATCATACAATTATGGATAATGTACTGCAGGAACAATTTACTAATAAATTAAAATACGATGAGAATTTATACAGTGCTTATTTTCAGTTTTCAAGCAAATATAAAAAGTTCAATTACCAGTTAGGTCTGCGTTCTGAACTATCTGATATAAAAATTGCCGATACAAAAAATACGTTTAATAACGCTAAAAATTACATTAACCTTTTCCCTACGCTGCATTTTGTATATAATTTAACCGAAAAAACAGATTTACAATTGAGCTACAGTAAACGAATAAACAGACCAAGATTCTGGCAGTTAAATCCGTTTTCGGGCGTATCAGACTTAAGAAATTTAACTGTAGGAAATCCTGATTTGAACCCTATGTTTACCAATTCTTTTGAGTTTACATTATTGACAAAACCGGGAAAATTCAGCATTAATCCATCTGTTTATTACAAGCATACTACAAACTATTTTGAATATATAGTAAAACGCACTGATGAAAATTATTTTGTAAGCACACCTGTAAACCTTGATACTGAAGACCGTTATGGCGCAGAAGTTTCAACAACTTATAATCCAACAAAATGGCTTAGACTGGCTTTAGATTTTAATTATTACAAATTTAAACAGCAAGGTACTTTTGAAAACATAAATTATAATGCCGAAGATCAAACCTGGCTTTCCAATTTTAGATCTGTAGTTAAGTTTCCTAAAATTATTTCGGGAGAATTCAGTTTCAGATACCGAGGAAAAAATCAAGGCGTTCAATCGCTTACAGAAGCGCAGTATACTGCTAATTTAGGTTTGAGCAAGGATTTTCTTGGAGATAAAATGTCTGTAACTTTAAACGTAAATAATTTATTTAATTCGCAGATTACAACAGAAAAAATTACAACTCAATATTACTATTTAGAATCTGAAGCGAGATCGCAAGGCCGCTATATTAATTTGAATGTTATTTATCGTTTTAACAGAAGTAAAAATGATGCTGACAGACTGCCTGATGGAATGTAAAAATTTAAAATTTCAATTTTTTAAAATCCAAATTCCAAATGTTGTTTTAAATAAAAAAGCCGTTTTAATTTACTAAAATGGCTTTTTGTTTTTATTCCCTTAGAATTTTTTCCATTTTTCTTCCTTTTGCCAATTCATCTACTAATTTATCCATATAGCGAATCTTTTGCATTAGCGGGTCTTCGATATCTTCAATTCGGTAACCGCATATTACGCCTGTAATTTTAGATGCATTTGGATTCAGGTTTGGTGCTTCTGCAAAAAAGGTCTGCAAATCTGCTTTCTTTTCGATTTGATCTCTGAATTGTTTATCATTATAACCTGTAAGCCACAGTATGACAGTATCTACTTCTTCTGCCGTGCGTCCCTTCTTCTCTACTTTTTCCTTGTATAATCGGTAAATACTCGCAAATGAATATTGAAATACTTTAGCATTATTATTCATGTTTTCTTCTTTTTTAATGAATTTTAAAATTATAAAAATTTTAAATTCTATTGGTTAAAATTATTAAAATGAATATGCGTCTTTTCAACGGATTAAAATCCGTTGCTACAATATGAATCATTCTTCCGGAACTTCTATCCTTCTAAAAAAAAAGCCATAGGCTCGATTATATTGTAAGGCTGGATTTCAATCTAGTTTAACGCATGATGAAAAAAAATCATAAAAAATATTGTGCAGTCAAATGACTTCATTATATTTGCAGTCAAATAACTGCATAATGGAAATACGTAGAGATGTTTTTCAGGCAATTGCCGATCCAACGCGAAGAGCAATTTTAAATTTGGTGGCCATACAAGCGATGACGCCGGGAACTATAGCCGAAAATTTTGATTCGTCAAGACAGACGATTTCAAAACACATTAAAATACTAACAGAATGTGAACTGCTTGACCAAAAACAAAACGGACGCGAGATTTATTACTATATAAATCCAAAAAAAATAAAAGAAGTAGCTGATTTTATTGAGCCTTTCCGCCAAATGTGGGATGATCGTTTTAATAAATTAGAAAGTATAATGAAAAACTATAAACCCAAAAAAGATTAATTTATGGAACGCAAAACAAAAATTAATGCAGAAAACGGCCAGCAGGAAATTGTAATTACAAGAGAATTTGATCTCCCGGTTGATTTACTTTTTAAAGCTTATGCAGAACCTGAAATTGTAGAACAATGGATGGGAACAAAAGTGGTAAAACTAGAAAATAAACAACATGGCGGCTGGCAGTTTGAAACCAAAGATCCCAGTGGAAATGTTGTATTTAGTGCCAATGGCGTAATTCATGATTTTGTTCCTAATGAAAGGATTACCAGAACTTTTGAAATGGATAATGCTAATTTTGCCCCTCAATTGGAGTTTTTTGAGTTTGAGAAACTTACAGATGATACAAGCAGACTTACGATGCAAATTATCTACAAATCGGTAGAACACAGAGATCAACAATTGAAACTGCCTTTTGCACAAGGTATGAATTTCGCACACAATCGCTTACAGGAAATAGTAAACAAACTTAAATAAATCGTTATGAGCAAAAGAAACAAAATTATTTATTGGATTGCCACAATTTGGCTGGCATTAGGAATGACTTCAACCGGAATTGTGCAACTAATAAAAATGAAAGAAGAAGCCGATATGATGGCACATTTAGGTTATCCGCTTTACTTTCTAACTATTCTGGGTGTTTGGAAAATCTTAGGTGTGATCGCTATTTTAATTCCTAAGTTTCCTTTATTAAAAGAATGGGCTTATGCAGGATTCTTTTTTGCCATGAGTGGTGCTATTTTCTCTCATTTTGCCGTAGGAGATTCTGGTATAGCTTATTTTGGACCAACCTTATTATTGGTTTTAACAGTTACATCATGGTATTTTAGACCTGTAGACAGAAAAGCTGTTGTTTAGTCTCAGTATTAGTCGCAGTCTCAGTTTTCAGTTTTTTAGGGCTGAAAACTGAGACTGTAAACTATCTAATAAACTTGATTAAAAAAGTCTAGTAAAAGCTGCAGGTTATTTTCATCGTGCATGGCTTCTGTTTGCTGCAATGTGATTTCGGTAATTTCAGAAGCTCTGGTGCACATTCTTTTTTCGAAGAAACCAACCGCATCTTCCATCTTCACAAACAAATTAGAAGTTAACACTTCATACAATTCTAAAGCATCTGCCAAAGCCTGATTTGCTCCTTCTCCGGCATATGGCGGCATTCGATGAGCAGCATCGCCAATCATAGTAAGATTTGATAACGGTTTCCATTGCTGATCTAAAGGAAAATGATACATCGGACGTGGAATTATTAAAATTTCATTGGTTTCGAAAATTTCCTGCCATTCCTTTTTCCATTCTGAAAACTCTTTTTTAAACCATTCTGCAACAGATTTTTTATCTTTAAAATTAATTCCAGAATTTGTTATCCAGTCTTCTGTAGTTTTTATTCCAATTAAAACAGAAAGTGTACCATCTGCTTTTGTACTGCATAAAAATGTTTTTCCTTGTTCTAATGCAAAAAGTTTTCCATCGTTTACAAGCTTCCAAAGGTTTGCCGTATTGTTTTCTGCTTTATAAATATTAATTTCAACTGCTGTAACACCCGAAAACATAGGCTGAATGTCTGTAATATATTTTCTTACACGCGAATTTGCTCCGTCAGAAGCAATTACAAAATCGGCATAAGCGGTTTTTCCGTTTTCAAAAGAAATTTCCCAGCCAGTTCCAGAAGGCTTCATTTGGGTGAATTTAGAATTCCAAACCACATTTTCTTCTTTAAGCGAAGCAATTAGTAAATCACGCAAAGGCCCGCGGTCTATTTCGGGACGAAAATGCTCATTCCCGAAATCTTCTTCAGGTTTTTCGCCATGATCATCAAGCACTACATTCATATTTTTATCGACAATTCGCATTTTATCTGCTCCAGGGCGATAGTATTTTTTAAATTTCTCCATTAGTCCGGCTTCCTGTATCGCTTTTAAACCTGTATCTTCATGTAAATCAAGTGTAGAACCCTGCTGACGAACGTATCGGTTTTCGTCTCTTTCATACACTTTTACCTCTACACTTTTTTCTTGTAATAATCGGGCAAGAGTTAACCCGCCTGGTCCGCCGCCAATAATCGCAACTTTTTTATTATTTAGTAACATAATTATATCGTTTTTAATTTGTTTAAAATTTTCATTACAAAATTATCTGTATCTTTATAGATAAAATATCCGCTTATGACATTAAAATAGTCGTAAATGAAAATTGAAGTTATTGATAAAGACGGCTCCGGAATCTTGCAGAAATTTGCTGATGCGATTGGAGCTCGTGTACGCGGACGTTTTATTGATATTCCTAAGAATTTAGGTGAAGGTTACATGACTGGTTTTACATGGGGAAATGACTTGCGAATGATGATCAGGAATTATTATTTAAAGGAAGAAATTGTTCTTGAACGTAAAAATGAAATTCCCGAAGGACAAGAAAATGTGATTTTTTTTCTTAGCAGTATTTTTGATTCTTCTAACCAAAAACAGGGAGCAATAATTGCAGAACAGCCTAATGTTTTTATTGCAATGCAATCTGTTTCATCTGTAATGGCGATGCCGCAAAATACATTTTTTAGAAGTGTAACCATTTCTGCATCAAGAGATTATTTACAGGAGAGATTTGGAGAATTAAAACATCCAATAGTTTCAAGTATACTTTTATCTAAAGATACTTTTGCATACGAAATTGGAATTTCTCCCGCTATGATTACAGCAGCAAGCGAAATGCTGCATCAATCCGTTCCCGAAAGTTTAGAGAATCATTACCATAAATTGAAATGCGAAGAACTGCTCTGTCATATTTTTGCTCTGTTATTAGCGCGTGAAGAAACACCAGCGAGCGGCATTCATATAAAAGATATTAAAGCAATTTATGCCATAAAATATCATTTACAATCTAATTTAGACAAAGCGCCAGAGATTAATTCACTGGCAAAAGAAGCCGGAATGAGTGAACCCAAACTTCGAAAATTGTTTAAACAGACTTTTGGAAAAGGTGTTTTTGAATATTATCAATTTATGAGAATACAAGAGGCCGCCAGGCTTTTAAAAGAAAAACATTTATCAGTTTCAGAAGTTGGTTATCAGTTAGGATTTACCAATCTGAGCCATTTTTCAAGGGTTTTTGAACAGCAAATTGGGTTGAAACCTAAGAAATATTCTGTATTATAATTTGAATATCTAATTTACAATAACATTATTATTTAATAAATGAGCCTATTGATTCAGTCAGCTTTACCGGATAATTCCATTTCGCATTTTGTCCACAGCTTTTGGATGCTGGAAAACAATACGGGAAATGATATCCCGTCAACTATTTTACCAAACGGAATGGTTGATTTAGCGGTTATGAACTTAAATTCTGATCGCTGGGAAAAAACGATTCGAGGTTTAGATACAATTCCGAGTCAGATTACTATTCCTATTGGAGCAAAAATGTTTTCTATTGGTTTTAAATTGCTGGCTGTTGAATATTTATTTGGAGATTCGATCAAAGATGTTTTAAATGACGGGAAAATTATTTCAGACAAAGTCTGGCAATTTGAAGCTAATGATTTGAGTGCTTTTGAGAACTTTTGCAGTAAAGCAACCCAAATAATAAAGAGTATTATAACAGCAGATATTGATAACCGAAAAAAGAAATTATTTGAGCTTATTTATTCTTCAAAAGGCTCTATAACGGTAAAGGAACTATCTGAAAATGTGTTTTGGAGCAGTCGCCAGATTAATCGTTACTTTAATCAGCAATTCGGGATTTCGTTAAAAGCTTACTGCAATATTCTGCGCTTTGGTTCTTCGTTTAAACCTATTAGCGAAGGCATACTTTTTCCGGAACAAAACTTTACAGATCAAAATCATTTTATAAAAGAAATCAGGAAATACTCCGGCGTTACACCAAAAGAATTAAGTAAAAACAAAGACAATCGTTTTATGGATATTGTTGCAATTAAAAAACTGAATAACAAAAACGGCTGATTTTTACTATTTCATCTCACAACGCTTTTTCAATTTTGTAGCCTAATTAAACAATAAAAATTATGTTACTTACAAATAAAAAAACAGTCATTATTGGTGCAGGCCCGGTTGGTTTAACTATGGCAAGATTACTTCAGCAAAACGGAATTGATGTTACGGTTTACGAAAGAGACAAAGATCCCAAAGCAAGAATTTGGGGCGGAACGCTCGACTTACATAAAGGTTCGGGTCAGGATACAATGCAGAAAGCGGGATTGCTTGAAATGTATTATGAAAAAGCAATCCCAATGGGGAGAACTGTTGCAGATTATTCTGGAAAAATATTGTTTACCAAAGAAACTTCTGAAAAAGAACAATACGACAATCCTGAAATAAACCGAAATGATTTAAGAACCTTATTAATCGACAGTTTAAAAGAAAATACAGTTGTTTGGGACAGTAAACTGACTGAAATTGAAGAACAAAACGGAAAATGGCTTTTGTATTTTGAAAATGGGAAAACGGCGGATGCTGATTTTGTTATTGGAGCAAATGGCGGTATGACTTCTATTAGAAAATATATTACAGATGCCGAAGTTGAACTTACAGGAACGTATATGATTCAGGGCGAAGTAGCTCAATCAAAAGCCAAATCTCTTAAATTTTATGAATTATGCGACGATAAAATTTTAATGGTTTCTTGCAATGGTAATTTATTGGTGGCCAATCCTAAAAACAACAATGCTTTAAGTTATAATGTAATTTTTAAAATGCCTGAAACATTGGAAATTGATTTTCAAAATACAGAAAATGTTGCAGCATTTCTTTCAAATAAGCTTTCCGATTGGGATGAATCTTATAAAGAATTATTTCGTGCAACTTCTCTCTTTACCGGACTGCCTACTAAAAAGGTTTCTGTAGAAAAAACTTGGAAAAATAATCGTCCCCTGCCTATTACGCTTATTGGCGATGCTGCGCATTTAATGCCTCCTTTTGCCGGACAAGGCGCTAATATTGGACTTTTTGATGCTTTAATTTTATCTGAAAATCTATTAAATGGAGAATTTCAAACCATTGAAAATGCTATAAGTAATTACGAAGAAAGGATGTTTATTTATGCAAAAGAAGCGCAGCAGGAAACCAGAGAAAATGAAATAGAAATGCTTAAAAGCGATTTTTCATTTCTAAAATTTGTTAACTGAAATTTTATCCTTTGTGATGAAAATAATTTTATCTTAGTCAAAGAAAACTAACCTTTAAAACTAAGAATATGTCAGACTCACAAAATCAACCAGACGATACAACTCCAAAAGTTACCGGAATTGGCGGTATTTTCTTTTTTCTTGAAAACCCAAAAGAAACTAAAGATTGGTATGCTAAAAATTTAGGATTAGAAATCAATGATTGGGGTTCGGCAAGTTTTGAATCCAGAAATCTTGATAAACCAGAACAGATAGAATCAACGCAATGGTGTCCTTTTAAAAAGGGTGATGAATATTTTTCGCCATCAAAAAAAGATTTTATGGTAAATTACCGTGTTCAAAATATTGAAGGTCTTGTAGAAAAACTCAAAGCAAATGGCGTAACCGTTCTTGATGATATTGAAACCTATGATTATGGCAAATTTGTGCACATTATGGATACAGAAGGCAATAAAATTGAGCTTTGGGAACCGGTTTATTAGTATTTGGGTATAAACAAACTTTTTAAGCCTAATCAATATTTAAATAAAAATGACCAAACCGCATACCGAAAATAGCATTTCAAAAGACAAAAATATACTTCTTGTTTTACAAGATAAAATCGATACATCATCAGAATTGGGATATTTGGTCTCTAATTTCTGCGGAAAAGTTATTACTGACTTTTCAGAGATTAAAACTTCTTTAAATAATAAAACAATTTATACTTTCGGTGACATTAGTCAGCTTAAAGATGTAAAGGAGACTTACTTTGTAATTAAGGATTTTTCTACTAATTATGAAAATATAACTAGTGCAGATATTCATATTGTAGAATTGGGACAAGTTCCTATTCTGGTGAGCAATGCCGGGGTTTATTTTAGGGAAATGTTTATTGGGAATGGTTATTTTGATAAAATAAAATCGGAGCATTTGTTTCAAAATTTAACAGAGTCCAACAAAGGATCTAAAGCATTAAGAACCGGGATTTATTTAAGTGAGATTTTAAAAGAAAAAACTGCGGATAAAGAAATGCTGCATTTCAATCTTTTAAGATGTTCCAGTAATTTTACTGGACCAACAGATAATTTTAGAGAAACCGATCATACAGTAATGAAAGCTTTAAATGATGCTGTTAAACAGACTTTTGAAGAAGAAACGAGGGTAAATCATGTATTGGTTCAGATTTATGAAAATAAAATAAAATCGGATGAAAATTCTAAGGAAGTAAAATCAAAAATAAAAGCACATTCTGATAAAACCAAAGATATGCCAAAAGAAGGAATTATTGCTTTTTGTACTTTCTATGATAATACCAACTTTGATAAACTTAGGCCTTCTAAAAAGGATAGATATGACTGGTGTTACAAGGAAACAAGCGGATTGACAAAGCTTCATTTTAAGTTAAAAAATACAGTTACGGATGCTTCTTTAGAAAAAGAATTCAGCGTTACTTTATATCCAAATTCAGCATTTATAATCCCACTTTCAACAAATAGATTGTATACGCATGAAATTAGGCCTTCGTCATTAAACGTTGACCAAATCCCAATTAGAATGGGATATGTTGCCCGATGTTCTAATTTGGAAGCGGTTTACACGGAAAATCAAACTTATATTAAAGAAAACGGCGGGTTAATTAAACTGGAAGAAATGACGGAAGAAACAATGAGTGCTTTGCGAGATTCTTATTATGAAGAAAATATGACTGTAAACAATATTGAATACGGAAAAGTTCATTTTAGCATGAATGCTGGTGATTATGAAAAGCCAATATATTAATTTCCGAAAATGAAAGACTTTCAAAAGATTACCCTTCCATTCGAAAATAATTTATTTGATGAATTGCTGCATTCTGCCGATTTTGAAATTACTGGAAAAGGCAGACTCGGAAATCATTTAGTTGATGTAAAAGATAAAGGTGTTCCTATTGTGAGAACAACTACGATTTATAATATTCCTGCTAACCAATTTTCTGCTTTGCATCAGTCAATAATAGTGAGTTTAAACGCTGAAATTGAAAAGAATAATATAGATGATTTGCCTAAAGTTGATTTTAATAATGCACTAATTGAAGTGTATGATTCAAGTTATGCTACAATGAAATACCATTCAGATCAGGCTTTGGATCTGGAAGAAGGCTCTTATATTGGGCTTTTCAGCTGTTATCAAAATCCGGAAGAACTGTCTGAAAAAAACTTAAGAAAGCTTAAAGTAAAAGATAAAACTACAGATGAAGAATTTGATATTATTTTAAATCATAATTCGGTTGTTTTATTTCCATTGTCAGCAAACACTGCCTTTCTTCATAAAATTATATTAGAATCTGTGCCGAAACAAAAAACACCTGAATCGAATAAATGGCTAGGTATTACCTTTAGAAAATCAAAAACTTTTATTCAGTTTGAAGATAATAAGCCTAGATTTTCTAGCGGAGAATTATTAGAATTGGCAGATGAAGATCAAAAAACGGAATTTTACAAATTAAGAGGACTGGAAAATTTTACTATGGATTTTACCTATCCGGAAATATCATATACACTTAGTATTAGTGATACCATGCTGCCGAAATAATATGTTAGATTACTCAAAACACCACAGATTTTATGAGAAAAACAATAGTTAAGATTATTAGCAACGGATTTTTATATGGAGTGTATGCTTTTTTGCTTTGCTTTTGTTTAGGAATTATCATTGCTCATTTACCACTAGGATTATTTCTGGAAATTTCTATACCTATAGCACTTTGTTCCATGATTTTAAATGGAGCTATCTATACAAGATTTACAAAACCAGTAAAAGTTCTCGAAAAGATTAAAATAAATAAAGAAGATTTTGAAAATGTCATCATAGAAGCACCAGCAAATCATTTAATTGATGGCGATATTGTTTCGGGAAAACTATGCTTAACAGACAAAAGATTACTATTTAAAAGTCGTGAGCAAGAAGAATTTACTTGGGACAAATCTGAATTGCATACTATGGTTTTCTATAGATCTTTTAAAAATAAAGGCGGAGAGTTTACTCTAAAAGATAAGGCAGATCGAAGATTAATGTTTGAAGTTGACCAGCTTAAGTCTTGGAAAACAGTATTACTTGATAACTAAAAAAATAATAAAAATGGCAAATCAATTTGAAGAAGTTATCGGAAAAGCATATTCTGCATTCAATGAAAGAAACATCGACAACGCATTGTCAACAATGCAAGAAGATGTAAAGTGGTCAAAAGCATGGGAAGGCGGTTACATAAGCGGGCACGATGAAATCAAGCAATATTGGACAAGACAATGGACGGAGATAAATCCAAAAGTTGAGCCGGTTGGTTTTATCGAAAGAGATAACGGAAGCCTGGAAGTTAAAGTGCACCAAAATGTAAAAGATTTACAAGGTAATTTAATGTTCGACGGATTGGTAAAACATATTTATACTTTTCAGGACGGACTTATAAAAACTATGGATATTGAACTGGTTGAGAATTAATAGTATAATAAAAGCTCCATTAAAAATTATGGAGCTTTTTATTTATTAAGTTTTTTAAAGTGAATTCTCTAATTTAAATTTTCCTTTTTTCATAATACTATAAACGCTGCTTGTGTAGGTAACTCCAGCTGTATTTTTTATCGTAAAATAGATCTTAAAATCCGAAGTCTTAAATCCGGGGTCAGAATAACTTGTATCTGGAACAGCCATAAAGTAACCAGTAGCTCCCCACCCTATTGCATATGGCGCACCGTTTGTATTAACTTTACTATACCACCAAATAATGCTGTCTAAATCTGCATTGGGTAAATTACCAGTGTAATTCCAGGTTATCATAGTAACGCCAGAAGATAAGTAATTAGGACCGTCTGCTGTAATTTTAGGAGGCGGAGGTAAATGACAGGTATACATTGATGAAATCATTTCTAAATCACCAGCTGATAATGCAGTTCTTTGACCTATAAAAGTAGATCCATCTAATTTTGTCATAGTTGGGAAACCATTAGACGAAAAAGCGTAAGAACCATATAGCATTATGGAATCAAAATCAAGCTGTCCGATTTGATAACCATTAAGTCCCAATTCACTATATGTTCTAAACTGATCTTCATATCCGGGTGTGACATTAGCGTAATTTATATTAATAGAGTTACTTCTATCGGTTCTTTGCTGTTCATGAAAGAAACCTAAAGCATGTCCTATTTCATGTATTGTATTACCAGTTGAACAAGCAGTTCCTAATCCAATAACTTGTCGTCCGCCAATCATTCCTAAGTTAGAGTAGCATCCGTCTGCCGGTATAAACTCTATATAATTGGCTTGTGTTGTTCTCACAACAAAATCAATTGGGTATCTTGTTTTCCAGTGTTCAATTGCATCTATAACTCGCTGTTGATTAGTTAAGGATGGATTTATAGTGTAATAAACTGTACAAAATGCCCATCTTTTTGATAATTCTGACAAACCTGTTTTTCCTGTTTTTGAAGGTTCTTTTGTCCATAAAGAAATTTGTTCCGGTGTCAAGAGTATATCTCCGGATAAAATAAATTCATCCTGCTTTTTTTCTAAAGTAATATTCTTTCCTGAACTAGATTTTAAGGTAATTAGCTCTCCGGTACTATTAGGAAAAGCTAATTCGTTATTATTTTTTTCATTAGTTTTGGTTTGAGGATTTTCTTTGGGAGTATTTTCATCGGCACAACCTTGAAAGAGTGCTAACATCAAAATCATCAATGAAAAATGCATTAACTTATTGTAAAACATGTTTTTAATTTTTAAATTTTTATTCATTGTTTTATGTATTAGTTTAGCCTTACTTTGTTTTTGGAGTGTTCAGGTCAAATTTTTCTCCTTGATTATTGTTTAGATGGCATAATCAAATATATTAAAAATATATTAAAAAATGAGTTTTTTCTGTATTATTATAAAAATATATTAAAAATAAACTTACTTAAATGTTATTTAATAGGTTTTGCAATAAGTTAAACAGAGCAAAGAGAAGGCATATATTCGCGCGAATTTTTTGAGGAATACAGGACGTCTGAAGAAAAGCGAGATAAAAACCTTGAGTAAAAGAAAATAGAATAAAAAAAGCAAACCTCCTAAATCATTTTGATTTAGGAGGTTTTAATTTATAACATAACTTTTGATTACATTCCCGGCCAATATAAAAAATTGTATTTATGACCATCCGGATCTGCAAAACCAAAAGTGTAACCTTTTTCAAAATTTTCCGGTTCGGAGAAAATTGTTCCACCTGCTTTTTTTACTTTTTCAAGCCAAAGGTCTACCTCTTCTCTACTGTCTGCAGATAATGAAAAGATAATCTCATTATTGATTCTGGTATCGGTTAATTTGCCTTTTAAAGCATTTTCAAATCTTTTTGCTGTAAAGAAATTAATTATAAAGTTATTTTCAGCAAAAATGAAACTTACCAGTTCTTCTGTTTCTTTTCCGTTTTGTTTGAAGCCTAACGCGGTATAAAAATCAATTGTTTTTTGTAAATCATTCGAAACCAGGTTTCCCCATATCATTCTAGTTTTCATAAGCTTGTTTTTTTGTGAATAGATAGTAAGAAATAAAGTTAAGAAATTAATTTCTTGTTTTGAGTTCTTTCTTTTATGATGGACTATGAGGGACAACAGTAGAATGATTATTTTGACTTTTTTGATAACTTAAAATAAGGTGTTCTGAAAGTTAGAATCCCATTCGTCAATCATTACATCTTCTTCTTAGTATTTTCAATCAGCATTTTTTTTGGTTGCAAATTATAATATGCAACGCATTTAAGGTAAATTTTGCAAGTAAAATTATTCCAAGTTTCTATCTTTAATGGAGGATCAATTTTACGACTCTTTTCTAATTTCACGCAACAGAAATCATATAATGTTACATCAAAATTTTTATAAAATAGATAATAATTGTCTAGCTCAAATTATAATTTTTCCATTGGCCTTCATTTTTGTTAGCATGTGAAGTAATTCTGTATGAGCTAATAAAGTAGTACTTAAAAGTAAATTACATTTTTATACTAACACTAAATACTATAACTATATGTTACAAATGAACCTAGAAAAGACAATAAAGAATTGCGGAATTATTTTTGCAATAAGAATTATTTTTGCTTTGGGGACAATTGTTCCTCAACATATTAGTGCCCAAACCACTAAGAAACCAAACATTTTAATAATCTTTGGTGATGATATTGGACAATCGAATATTAGTGCGTATACACATGGTTTAGTTGGATATGAAACTCCCAATATTGATCGTCTTGCCAAAGAAGGAATAATGTTTAACGACTATTATGCAGAAAATAGTTGTACTGCAGGGCGATCTACACTTATTACAGGACAGAGCTGTTATCGTACCGGACTCTCCAAAGTAGGTATGCCGGGTGCTCCAATCGGCCTGCAGGCCCGTGATATTACCATTGCACAGGCACTAAAGCCTTTGGGATATGCCACAGGGCAATTTGGAAAAAACCATTTAGGAGATTTGAATAAATACCTGCCAACTGTACATGGTTTTGATGAATTCTTTGGAAACCTTTATCACTTAAATGCAGAAGAAGAGCCGGAAGATCCGAGTTATCCTTATCAGGATTCAGCATTTGTAAAATCATACATGGTCAGAGGCGTGCTAAAATGCAAAGCGACAGATAAGGATGATCCGACAGTTGATCCACGTTTTGGAAGGGTGGGAAAACAAACCATTGAAGATTCGGGGCCTCTTACTAAAAAAAGAATGGAAACCATCGATGATGAGACTTTTGCTGCGGCAATAGATTTTATTAAAAGACAAAATGCCGACGGGAAACCGTTTTTTTGCTGGATGAATGCAACGCGTATGCATGCTTTTACACATGTCCGCGAATCACTCCGTGGTAAAAGCGGTATGCCCGACAACGAATATGCAGACGGTATGCTGGAGCATGATAGCGATGTAGGTTTAATATTGAAGGCCCTGGATGATCTGGGTATTACAGAGAATACAATAGTAATTTATACAACCGATAATGGTCCAAACATGTTTAGCTGGCCAGATGCAGCAATGTCTCCATTCAGAAGTGAAAAAGATTCTAACTGGGAAGGTGCTTTCCGTGTGCCTGCTTTTGTACGATGGCCAGGCCATATTCCAGCCGGTAAAATATGCAACGAAATTGTATCAGGGTTGGATTGGTTTCCAACAGTACTGGCTGCTGCGGGGGAGCCAAATATAAAAGAGAAACTTTTGACCAGTTATAAATCACAAGGAACCAACTTCAAAGTGCATCTGGATGGTTTCAACCAAATGCCTTATCTTACCGGACAACAACCAAAATCACCAAGAACTGAATTCTACTATTTTAATGATGATGCAGAACTTGTATCGATGAGAATGAACGACTGGAAAATAGTTTTTCAGGAACAAAGAACTCAGGGTGGTTTTGGTATTTGGGCAAATCCGTTTACCCCGCTTCGCGTTCCTAAATTATTCAACCTGCGTCAGGATCCTTACGAAAGAGCCGATATTACTTCTTTTGTGTATGAAAAATGGTGGGGAACAAAAATGTATATTGTAGCGGAAGGCATTCAAAAAGGAGCCGTATTTTTGGAATCGTTCGTTACTTATCCTCCAAGCCAAGACCCGGCAAGTTTCTCGATTAATGCTATAAGTGAAAGAGTAAAAGATCAAATAAAAATGATTCATTCACAGCAAAATGCAATGAGAAAATAATCTTTAATATATTTTTAATTTGATTAAGAAGTCATATAAAATAATTGGAAACTTAAGTAAATGTTGAGTAAATATGTAGATGTAATTATTTATCTGATAAAAATGAGATTTAAGCTTTTCTTTTTGATTAAACAGAAATTGAAAGTGAATTAAACCTATAAAGAATTGTACAGATAAACATGAAGTTTAAAAAGCTATGAATAAATAAAACCACTGGAGTACAGTGGCTTTATTTTTTTTATGTGGGCGATGAGGGGTTCGAACCCCCGACCCCCTCGGTGTAAACGAGGTGCTCTGAACCAGCTGAGCTAATCGCCCTATTTTATTAGGATGCCATCATTTCGTGATTGCGAGTGCAAATATACAGCTAGAATTTGTATTTGCAAGTATATTTCAAAAAAAATCAAATATTTTTTTCACGTTTTTATTTAGCAACCTATTTTTCAGCTTCTTAAAAAACAAATAAAATTCCCGGTTTTCTTATAATTTAGTTAAAAAACGAAATCGGGATCTCTAATTCTTAATATTGCTTTGTAATCTTTTGCTATAGTTATACATTTGCATACCTAAAAACAGTATATTCTAATGGCTAGATATAAAGAAAACGATTTACCAAAATCAAAAATTACAGCTACTTCTCTTAATAAAGCAAAAACAATATTTACATACGCAGGAAACCACAAATGGAAATTTTTCATCGGATTAATATTTCTGCTTTTAACCGGTGCTACTGCCCTCGCCTTTCCTAAATTAATGGGAATGCTTGTCGATTGTGTGAAAAACAAAGATAATGACGAAGCCAATAAAATAGCCTTGGGGTTAATTGTAATTCTGTTTTTACAGTCATTTTTCTCTTTCTTCAGATTATCATTGTTCGTGAATTTTACCGAAAATACACTAGCAAACCTACGTTTGGCTCTGTATACAAATTTGGTAAAACTGCCAATGACATTCTTCTCTCAAAAAAGAGTTGGAGAATTAAACAGCCGTATCAGTGCCGATATTACACAAATTCAGGATACTTTAACCACTACAATTGCTGAATTTTTGCGTCAGTTTATATTAATTATTGGCGGTGTAATTTTATTAGCAACAGAAAGTTTAAAATTGACTTTATTAATGCTTTCAGTTGTACCCTTAGTTGCTATTGCTGCTGTTGTATTTGGAAGATTTATTAGAAAATATTCTAAAAAAGTACAAGATCAGGTTGCAGAAAGCCAGGTAATTGTAGAAGAAACTATGCAGGGAATCAGTATAGTAAAAGCTTTTGCTAACGAATGGTATGAAATTGCACGTTATAAAGGTAAAATAAGCGATGTGGTAAAACTGGCTATTAAAGGCGGTAAATACCGTGGTTATTTTGCCTCATTTATTATTTTCTGTTTATTTGGAGCCATTGTAGCCGTAGTTTGGTTTGGAGTTCGTTTGAGTATTGCGGGAGAAATGAGTGTTGGACAATTAATATCATTTGTATTATATTCTACTTTCGTTGGGGCTTCTTTTGGAGGAATTGCCGAATTATATGCACAAATTCAAAAAGCAATTGGAGCTACAGAACGTGTTTTTGAGTTATTAGATGAAAATCCGGAGAAAATTAACTCCGACTCAAATAAAACTCAGGAAAAAATTAAAGGTAACGTAACTTTCAGTAATGTTGCTTTTAGCTATCCAACACGTAAGGAAATTCAGGTGTTAAAAGATGTAAATTTCTCTGCAGAATTTGGACAGAAAATAGCAATTGTAGGGCCAAGTGGTGCCGGAAAATCTACTATTTCTTCTCTCCTATTACGTTTTTACGATATAACTTCGGGAGAAATTACGGTTGACGGAAAAAATATTTACGATTACGATTTAGAGGCTCTTCGCGGTAATATGAGTATTGTTCCTCAGGATGTAATTCTTTTTGGAGGAACTATCAGAGAAAATATTGCTTACGGAAAACCAGATGCTTCTGATGAAGAAATAATATTAGCGGCAAAACAAGCAAATGCATTCAATTTTGTGAACGGTTTCCCGGAGAAATTCGAAACGCTTGTTGGAGAACGCGGCGTTAAATTATCTGGCGGACAGCGTCAGCGTATTGCAATTGCAAGAGCTTTACTTAAAAACCCAAGTATCTTAATATTAGACGAAGCAACTTCATCTTTAGACAGCGAAAGCGAAAAACTGGTTCAGGAAGCTTTAGAAGTTTTGATGGAAGGAAGAACAAGTATAATCATTGCTCATCGCCTTTCAACGATTAGAAATGCTGATAAAATTTTAGTTCTGGATAACGGAAAAATTTCAGAAGAAGGAACACATCAGGAATTAATAAATCTTGAAAATGGAATTTATAAAAACTTAAGTAATTTACAGTTTAGTAATTCTTAAATAAAATTCAATTTTTAATTTAAAACCTATTTAAACCGGACTAAAGTCCGCCCCAACAATTATGAATCGAGCCAAAGGCTCTTTGATAGTTCCGAAGGAACAAATTATATTGTAGAGCTGGACTTCAGTCCAGTTTATATAAAGGACATTCAAATATTTAAAAATTTATGATAATACAAAAAAAGCTCCAATGAAAATTGGAGCTTTTTTTGTATGTAAACCGAGATTAAAAACTATTATTTTCCTTTTCTACGTTTACGTTCAGCTTTAATCATAGATAATTCACGGCTTGTCTGCCCTGCTACAGAAGTATTTTCTTCAGCACGACGAATTAAGTACGGCATAACATCTTTTACAGGTCCAAACGGAAGATATTTTGCTACATTATAACCGTTTTCAGCTAAGTTGTAACTAATATTATCGCTCATTCCGTATAATTGTCCGAACCAGATTCTTTTATCGTTTTTAGCAATTCCTTTTTCAGCCATCATTTCCATCAACTTGTAAGAACTCAATTCGTTATGAGTACCTGCAAAAATGGCCATTGTTTCTAAATGCTCTAACATATAGTGAACAGCATCATCATAATTAATATCTGTTGCTTCTTTAGAAACACAAATAGGCGAAACATATCCTTTTTCTTCTGCTCTCTTATTTTCTTTTTCCATGTAAGCACCGCGAACCAATTTCATTCCAATAAAGAAACCTTCGTTTTTAGCAATCTCATGAAGTTTTTTCAAATAATCTAAACGATCCCAACGGTACATTTGTAAGGTGTTAAATACAATCGCTTTTTCTTTATTGTATTTACGCATCATATCTGTAACTAATTCGTCAGCAGCATCCTGCATCCAGCTTTCTTCACCATCAATTAATAATGCCACGTCTTTTTTGTGCGCTTCACTGCAAACCTGATCAAAACGATTTACTACTCTGTTCCATTCTTCTTGTTCTGCCGGAGTTAAGGTTTGTTTTTCTCCTAACTTTTCATACAATTCAAAACGCCCTAAACCCGTTGGTTTAAATACTGCAAACGGAATCGCTAAACGTTCTTTTGCAAATTCAATAGTTTTTAACGTCATTTCTAAAGCCGCATCAAACTGAGCTTCTTCTTCTTTTCCTTCAACTGAATAATCTAACACAGATGAAACGCCTTTGGTAAACATTTTATCTACAACAGTTAAACAGTCATCTTCGTTTACTCCTCCGCAAAAATGATCAAAAACAGTGGCACGAATTAATCCTTCAACCGGAAGATGTGCTTTGATTGCAAAATTTGTAACAGCAGTTCCAATACGTACTAAAGGCTCACTATCAATCATTTTAAAAAGAAAATAAGCTCTGTCAAGTTCTGTATCACTTTTAAGTGAAAAAGCAACTTGAGTGTTATCGAATATTTTTTCCATTAAGTTTAGTTTTTATGCAAAGATATAGACTGTTTTGAATATTATTTACTAAATCATGCCATATTTTTTCAAATCAACAATAAAGATTGTTGGAAATATTAAATTATGAAGTAAAGTTTTACCGTCTTGCAGGATTTTCTGCTTATTAATTTAGAATGATTCGTTTTTAAACAAATTAGGCTCAAAGTTTGAATATATTTTAGTTAAAAATGCCTTATTTTGCGGTTTCAATTAACCGAAGAATTATGCAATCTATTCAAGCGAACAATTATCTCGTGCATTTTAACCAGCATGTATACGAAGCTTTAAATAAACATTTAAAAGAAAATAAATACTCAAATATCTTCATTATAGTTGATACTGAGACAAATGAGTATTGCCTGCCAAAACTTTTACCAGTAATTGAAACAGATTTAAATATCGAAATTATCGAATTTGAAGCTGGAGAAGCCAACAAAAATATTGAAACCTGCATTGAAATCTGGCATGTATTGACAGAACTTGGTGCAGATAGAAAATCACTTATAATTAATCTTGGAGGCGGTGTTGTAACAGATTTAGGTGGTTTCGTAGCTTCAACCTTTAAAAGAGGAGTTAATTTTATAAACATACCTACTACTCTATTATCTATGGTAGATGCTTCTGTGGGAGGAAAAACCGGAGTTGATTTAGGAAATCTTAAAAACCAGATTGGTGTTATAAATGTTCCGGAAATGGTTTTGATCGATACAGAATATCTTGAAACTTTACCACAAAGCGAAATGCGTTCCGGACTAGCAGAAATGCTAAAACATGGTTTAATTTATGATGCTGTTTACTGGAAAGAATTTCTTGATCTTGCATCTATAGATTATAATGCATTAGATGAATTAATTTACCGCTCGGTTGAAATTAAAAACGAAATCGTAATTCAGGATCCAACAGAAAAAAATATTCGTAAAGCACTTAACTTCGGACATACTCTTGGTCATGCTATCGAAAGTTACTTCTTAGAAAGTGAATCTAAAAAGACTTTATTACACGGAGAAGCAATTGCCGTGGGAATGATCTTAGAAAGTTATATTTCCCTTCATAAAGATTTAATTACTTCTGCAGAATATTCTGAAATAAAAAAAGCTATAAAGGCTATTTATGAAGATGTAAAATTTGAAGAAAATGACATCGATCCTATTCTGGAATTGCTTATTCATGACAAAAAAAATGAATATGGTTTAATTCAATTTGCGCTAATTGAAGGAATCGGAAAAATAAAAATTAACCAATCCGTTGAAAATAAATTAATTCTAGCTGCGTTTCAAGATTATAAATCTTAAACTTTTTTTAATTAAAAGCATTGCTTTTGGTATATATTATTTTTTACATTTGCCACAATGAAAACAAACAATAAACAAAGACAATTCAGCTCTTACAGAAACCGTCTCAACAGTTCTTTACTTAGAATGTTGAATCGTTTTTATAATAGTAAAAGTCCGTTTTGTTTTGATGTTTTCCAATGCTCAAAAGCAGAACACGAAAAACTGCAAATTATATTTGCTAATATTAGAGTATGAATTTTAAATTTAGAAGAAAATCACTAAATTTAATAATTACTACTTAAAATATTGAAATATAAATGAATACAAAATATTCGGATCTAATTAATCAAACATATTACTTTCCGCAAGAGGAATTTAAACTAAGCAAAGACAACCTTCAGTTTCACAACATCGATTTGATGAAATTGGTTGAACAGTATGGTACGCCATTAAAATTTACTTATTTACCTCAGATTTCTGAAAACATCAATAAGGCAAAAGCCTGGTTCAGAAAATCAATGGAAAAGAACAAGTACGAAGCAAAATATTACTATTGTTATTGTACAAAAAGCTCTCATTTTGAATATATTATGAATGAAGCTTTTAAAAATAACATTCATATCGAAACATCATCTGCATTTGATGTTAATATTGTTGAGAATTTATTAGAGAATGGTAAAATCAACAAAAGCACTTATGTAATTTGTAATGGTTTCAAAAGAGACGAATACATTAATAATATTGCAAGATTAATTAATAACGGACACAAAAATACTATTCCGATTATTGATAATTACGAAGAGCTTGATCTCCTTCAGGGAGAAATCAAAGGAAAATTCAAAATTGGAATTCGTATTGCAGCCGAAGAAGAACCTAAATTTGAGTTTTATACTTCAAGATTAGGAATTGGTTATAAAAACATCGTTTCGTTTTATAAAAAACAAATTCAGGAAAATGATAAATTAGAGCTTAAAATGCTTCACTTTTTCATTAATACCGGAATAAACGATACTTCATATTACTGGAACGAGCTTGTAAAATGTATAAAAGTATACATTGCACTTAAAAAGGAATGCCCTACTCTGGATGGTTTGAACATTGGAGGTGGTTTCCCAATTAAAAACTCGCTGGCTTTTGAATATGATTACCAATATATGATTGATGAAATTATCAATCAGATTAAAATAGCTTGTGATGAAGCTGAAGTTGATGTTCCAAATATATTTACTGAATTTGGATCATTTACAGTAGGAGAAAGCGGCGGTGCTATCTATCAGATCTTGTATCAAAAACAACAAAATGATAGAGAGAAATGGAACATGATCGATTCATCGTTCATTACTACACTTCCGGACACCTGGGCCATTAACAAACGTTTTATTATGCTGGCGATTAATCGCTGGAATGATACTTACGAGCGGGTTCTGTTAGGAGGATTGACTTGTGATAGTGACGATTATTACAATTCAGAACAAAATATGAATGCCATTTATCTGCCTAAATATAACAAAGAAAAGCCATTATACATTGGTTTCTTTAATACAGGAGCATATCAGGAAACTATTGGTGGTTACGGAGGTTTACACCACTGTTTGATTCCGCAGCCAAAACATATCTTGATAGATCGTGATGAAAATGGAATCCTTGCAACAGAAGTTTTCTCTGAACAGCAGACTTCAGATGATGTATTAAAAATATTAGGATACAAGAAAAAATTGTAAAAAAAAACTGTAAATTAATTAAGGTTAATTATTATAAAATTATTAATTTGCATATATCCAAAAGGTTAAAAACTTTTAATTCAAAAAAAAACAAAAAAAACAAAAAACAAAATGAAAGGACCAATCAGTCAGTTTATTGAAAAACATTATTTACACTTTAATTCTGCTTCACTGGTAGATGCAGCCAAAGAATACGAACAACAATTAGCAAATGGATCTAAAATGTTGGTGAGTATGGCTGGTGCAATGAGTACAGCAGAAATTGGTAAAATTTTTGCGGAAATAATTAGACAAGATAAAGTACAAATTATTTCATGTACTGGAGCCAATCTAGAAGAAGACATCATGAATTTAGTAGCTCACTCTCACTATGAAAGAGTTCCTAATTACCGTGATTTGACACCAGAAGACGAATGGGCTTTACTGGAAAGAGGATTAAACCGTGTTACAGATACTTGTATTCCCGAGCATGAGGCTTTTAGACGTTTACAAAAACACATCTATAAAATCTGGAAAGATGCTGATGACAAAGGAGAACGTTATTTCCCGCATGAATTCATGTACAAAATGTTATTATCTGGCGTTTTAGAAGAATATTACGAAATTGACTTAAAAGACAGCTGGATGTACGCTGCTGCTGAGAAAAATTTGCCTATTATTGTTCCGGGATGGGAAGATAGTACCATGGGTAATATTTTTGCATCATACGTGATTAAAGGTGAGTTGAAAGCATCAACAATGAAGTCTGGTATTGAATACATGACTTTCCTAGCTGACTGGTATTCAAAAAACAGCCAAAATGGTATTGGATTCTTCCAAATTGGAGGTGGTATCGCAGGAGATTTTCCTATTTGTGTTGTACCAATGTTGTATCAGGATATGGAAATGCATGATGTTCCATTCTGGAGTTATTTCTGCCAAATTTCTGATTCAACAACAAGTTACGGTTCTTATTCAGGAGCAGTTCCAAATGAAAAAATTACCTGGGGTAAATTAGATATCAAAACCCCTAAATTTATTATCGAGTCGGATGCTACGATTGTTGCACCGTTAATTTTTGCATATTTATTAGATTTATAGGATATTTTTATGAAAAGAGTTATAGTAGACTACGCCAAACTGACAAACGAAATTTTAAACCTTTTGGTTGAAAAATTTCCTGATGGTTATGATGATTCGGATGTTATCCGTTTTAGAAACGCTAAAAACGAATTAGTAGAAGCTGTTGAAGTTCGTACTGAAGACACTATTTATTTAGTAAAAATCAGTACTAAACTTGCTGACAGAATCGAAAATTATGATGAAGATGATGATATCGATCTTGATGTTGATACAATCGAGCCAGTTAAAGGTCTTGATCTTGATGATGATGCTGCAGATGATGATGACGATGATGATAATCTAGACAAACCAGACGTAGATGGCGGCGATGATGACGATGAAGACAGAGACCCAGACGATATAGCTGACGATGAAGATGATGAAGACGACGAAGATTAATCATTTAATTTTAAAATAAAGACAAAGGAACTCTATTTTGAGTTCCTTTTTTATTTATCTGAATATATAAATTATAAGAAAAATACTATATTTATATTTTAAGAAATATATTTAAAATATAAATTATTTGCCAATATGAAATCAGAATTACTACACGCCAAACTGAAAGAAAATTTCGGATTTGAAAAATTCAGGCCAAATCAAGAAACAATAATAACAGCTATTTTATCTGGACAGGATACTTTAGCTATTATGCCTACTGGTGGTGGAAAATCGATATGTTTTCAGCTGCCTGCTCTCATACTGCCTGGAATAACAATAGTTATTTCTCCGTTGATTGCCTTGATGAAAGATCAGGTAGACAGTTTGAAAACAAATGGCATTGCAGCATGTTACATCAATAGCAGTCAATCCTCTGAAGAACAACAGTTTTACATTGATAATCTAAAATCGAATAATTTTAAACTCGTTTATATTGCTCCCGAAAGTTTATCTTATTTAGATAATGTGTTTAATGAATTGACAATTAGTTTAATTGCAATTGATGAAGCACATTGTATTTCGTCGTGGGGTCATGATTTTAGACCGGCATATACCAATTTAGGATACTTAAAAAACCGCTTCCCTTCTACTCCGGTTTTGGCTTTAACAGCAACAGCAGATAAAGCAACACGTGTAGATATTACCAAACAGTTGAATCTAAAAAGCCCAAAAACTTTTGTTGCTTCTTTCGATCGGGCAAATTTAAGTCTTGAAGTACGACCAGCCTTAGATCGTGTAAAACAAATTATTGATTTTGTTGAAAATAAACCCAATGAATCAGGGATCATTTATTGTTTAAGCAGAAAAACTACAGAAGAGCTTGCAGAGAAATTATCTAAAAATGGGATTTCTGCGAAAGCTTATCACGCAGGTTTAGACAATACGACACGAGCAAAAACTCAGGATCAGTTTATAAACGATGATTGTCAGGTTGTATGCGCTACCATCGCATTTGGAATGGGAATTGACAAATCAAATGTTCGATGGGTTATTCATTATAATTTACCAAAAAATATAGAAGGCTATTATCAGGAAATTGGGCGTGCAGGCCGCGATGGTTTACCGGCTGAAACCGTTTTATTTGAAAGTTATGCTGATGTAATTCAACTTCAAAAATTTGCTTCTGAAGGATTGAATTCTGATGTTCAGCTTGCAAAATTAGAACGAATGAAGCAATATGCCGACGCAGTAAGCTGCAGACGAAAAATTCTTCTTTCTTATTTTGGAGAATTGGTTACAGAAAATTGCGGTAATTGTGATATTTGCAAAAACCCGCCAACATTTTTTGATGGAACGATTCTCGCACAAAAAGCGCTTTCGGCCATTACAAGATTACAAGAATCTGAACCTTTAGCCGTAATTGTTGACTTTTTAAGAGGCTCAAAAAACGCGTATATCTACGAAAAAGATTATCAAACGCTAAAAACGTACGGAATTGGTGCTGATATTTCCTGGTACGATTGGAATCAATACCTAATTCAGCTAATTAATTTAGGATATTGTGAAATTGCTTTTCATCAGCATAATAAAATTTTACTAACTTCCTTTGCAAAAAAAGTTCTGTTTGAAGGAGAAAAAGTAAAACTGACAACAGTTGTTAAAAAAGTAATTGATAAAAATGAAGTAAAACAAGAGAAAGCAAAAACGGCTGCAAAAAATTCTCTTTTTGAAACACTTCGAAAATTACGCTATGAAATTGCTCAGGAAGAAGAAGTTCCGGCATATGTGATTTTCAGTGATGCTTCATTAAGACATATGGAAATTTCAAGGCCTATGAGCGACGAGGATTTCCTTGCTGTAGAAGGTGTTGGAAAAGCAAAGCTTGAAAAATATGGAGCAGATTTTATTAATGCGATTATTGAATTTCAGAGAAATAAATCGGTTGTTAAAAAAGAAAAAAAGGAAAGTACGTATGCCAAAACTTTGGAGTTGTTTAAAAACGGACTTTCTATTGAAGAAATCGCCGGACAAAGAAATCTGGGAGAAACCACAATTGTTTCTCATTTAGCTAAATTATATGTTGACGGAAACGATTTTGATTTGAGCCAGTTTGTTTCTGATAAAGAAATTATTGAGATTGAGAAAGCTCAGTTAGAATTAGAAAATCCTAGCGCTTTACGACCTTATTTCGAGTATTTTGAAGAGAAAATGTCTTATGATAAAATTCGGTTTGGTTTAGCGTTTTTAGAGAGAAAACATTTAATCATCAAATAATATTGTCATTTTTGTCATTCCTCGTTCCTTGGGATACAAGATTGAGATTGTAATTAAAACAAAAAAACCTGTGAATAAACTTCACAGGTTTTTTTTATTCATTTTTATTCTACAAATATCTTTCTTCAAAAACCTTTTGATGATGTTTTTGATGACCAATTATAACAAAACCTAATGCTCGAACAGAAGTTGGGTTATTCGAAGCAGTTCCAATTCTTTTAAGCTGATCTTCAGACAAACTTTTGTAAAATAATAAAGTTGAATGTCTTAGAGCAGAAAGTTCAGTTAATAAATCCTGAATACTTCTTTTATTTGATTCTGTATTATTTGCATAATCATCTTCTTCAAAACTAGGCAAAGGCGTTTTGTCATTTCTTGAAAATCTCAAAGCGCGATATGCAAAAATACGCTCGGTATCTATAATATGCTGAATAATATCTTTTATTGTCCACTTCCCTTCCGCATAACTATAATCAAATTTATCCATTGGAATATCCTGAACAAATCGGATAAAATCATGAAGAGAAATTTCTAATTCTTCAATTAATTTTCCATCTCCGGCTTCTCTGATATAAGTACCAAAATGCCCTGAATATTCATTTTCCAGTAACTGACTTGCAATCATTTTTATAATTTTAAAGTTTATAAATTGCGATTAAGCTGAATTTCTACTTGCGTTAGTATTACCAAAAAGAGATCTTGTTACAATTTTTTCGTATACTTTGATAAGCTCCTCATTAGTTGAATTTTCTTTGTTTAATTCATTTATTTTTAACAATGCATATTGCTGTATTGTTAACAATGGTAGTACAATACGCTCTCTTATTTGAATTGATGCTATACCATCAGGATAATTTTCCATTAAGGTTTTATGACCTGCAATTTTCAATAAAAGACGTTTTGTTTCAGAGAATTCATCATAGATAATCTGCCAGAATTCACCAAACTCAGGATCTTTTCTCATGTAGGCTGTTAATGGTAAAAATGATTTTGCCAATGACATCATACTGTTTTCGAGCAATGTTTTAAAGAATAATGAATTGTGGTATAAATCACTTACTTTATCCCATTGTCCTGATTCTTCAAAATGTTTCAAAGCAGTTCCTACTCCAAAAAATCCAGGTACATTTTGTTTTAACTGACTCCAAGATCCCACAAACGGAATTGCTCTTAAATCAGCAAAATCTAAAGATTCAGATTTACTTCTTTTCGAAGGTCGGCTTCCAATATTAGTTTTAGAATAATATTTCAACGTACTCATTTTTTCCAAATACGGAATAAACTTTGGATGATTCTTAAAACTTAAATATTTATCGTACCCTAAATCAGCTAATTGATTTAAAATTTGAGTTTCCTCTGGAGTTAACTCATTCTTTTCTTTACCAAAAACCTGATTAGTTACACCTGCACTTAATAAATTTTCAATATTAAAACGACAAGAATCTAAAGTTCCAAAATTAGAACTGATTGTCTGTCCCTGAACCGTGATCTGAATTTCTTTGTTTTCAATTTTTGGCCCCAAAGAAGCGTAAAATTTGTGTGTTTTACCACCGCCACGCGCAGGAGGTCCACCTCGACCGTCAAAGAAAATAGCTTTAATTCCGTATTTTCTTGAAATTTCAGTCAACGAAATTTTAGCCTGATAAATACTCCAGTTAGCCATTAAATAACCGCCGTCTTTTGTACCGTCAGAGAAACCAAGCATAATAGTCTGTTCGTTTCCTCTTGATTTTAAATGCTTAGAATATTCAGGGTTTGTGTACAATTGCTCCATAATTTGATGAGCATTTTGTAAATCATCCACAGATTCAAAAAGCGGAATTATATCAACAGTTGGATTTTCCCAATTATTCAAACGAATCATCGCAAAAGTTTCCATTACGTTTAAGGCACTTTCGTTATTACTAATAATATAACGATTCGCTCCTTCTTCCCCATTATTTTCCTGGATGGTTTTTATTGCCTGAACAGATTCTAAAGTCGATCTTGTAATTTCATTTTCAAAATCAGCAGGATTTAAATTTCCTTTTATTTTTGATAAAACATCGATTTTTTGATCTTCTGTCAATTCATAGTAATTCTTTGGAAAAGTATCCGAACCTGAATTTAAGTAATAATTCACGACATCTTTAAAAACGGCATTATGAATTTTACTGTTCTGACGAATATCTAAAGTCGCAAAATGGAATCCGAATAAATTGATTTTTACCAAAAGTGCTTCTAAATCGTCTAAATATAACGACTGATGTTTTTCGATAATTATAGTCCTAATTTTATTAAGCTGTGTCAATAATTCATCTAAAGTGATAAAAATTTCACCTTTAGAATAAAATACTGAACGGTAAAGTTTATGTTCAAGTTCAGATACTAAAGTGTCTACACCAGAGAAAGTTAGCTTTCTTTTTAAGTTTCTCATTTCAACATAATAACACTTTAAAATCGAAGTTCGCAATCGATCTGCAACTTTAAGTGTAATCTCTGTTGTAACAAATGGATTTCCGTCACGATCACCTCCCGGCCAGAATCCCAATTTTATCAATTGATTCTGAATTGGATTTCCATCATGAAGATTTTTTTGAAGATAATGTACAATTTCGCCCGCGGTAGCATAAAATACATTTTCAAGATACCAAATTAAACTTACAGCTTCGTCGTAAGGATTTGGTTTTTCATGCTGAATAAAAGGTGTTTTTCCCAGCTGCGCCAATAATTGTTTGATTTGCAATAAATCGTTTTGGCGAATTGCTTCGGTCAAATCGTTTATAATTCCTAAAACCGGTCCAGGATAAAACTGGGTTGGGTGCGCCGTTAAAACCGTGCGAACATTGAAATTTTCTAAAAAATTAACTAACTCGTCATCTTTTTCTTTTGCATCTGATTTTTCTTTGATATCACGCAAAGATCCTCTTCCTTCCATATTATTAACTTCTGGAAAAGCAGCATCTTCGATAGCGTCAAACAACACAATCTGGCGTTCTATATATTGGATAAATCGAAACATTAAATCGATTTTCTCTGTTTCTGAAGCATTATTCAGAAACTTGCTTGAAAAGAAATCAAAAATTTCTTTTGGTGTTTCTTGCTTTTTAAATCCCGTTTCGCAAGTTTCTGTAAATAATGGGAGTAAAACTCCTGTATTATCTATAGAATCAAATGGTAATGTTATGAAAACACTATTGTAAATGTGGTATTTAGAGAGAACGTCTTTATTAAAACGTTCTATTTTTGGCAACGTGTACATAAATTCTTTTATAGTTGGTTGGTTAATTGGTCATAAAAAAACCCCAAGAATAAACTTGAGGTTATATTTTAATATAGCATTCAAGAGGAATTGTTACATATTTTTGAAAATAGTATGCATCAAACGCTTCTTATCGTTAATACTTTCTTCTAATGAAATCATAGTTTCAGTTCTGTAAACACCCTCGATATCATCAATCATGAAAATAACTTCTTTTGCGTGTTTAGTGTCTTTTGCTCTAATTTTGCAAAAGATGTTAAATTTTCCTGTCGTTACAGAAGCAACTGTTACGAATGGAATTTGATTGATACGCTCTAATACAAATTTGGTTTGTGATGTATTATTAAGGAATACCCCAACATAAGCAATAAATGAATAACCTAATTTATCGTAATCTAAGGCTAATGAAGACCCCATGATGATACCGGCATCCTCCATCTTTTTTACTCTAACGTGTACTGTACCAGCAGAAATCAATAGTTTTTTTGCAATGTCAGTAAACGGAACTCTCGTATTGTCTATTAACATATCTAAAATCTGGTGATCTACTTCATCTAAACGAAATTTACTCATAATTCTTTAATTAATATTACTAATTGCTATTACAAAGTATAAAAATATATATAAAAAACAACAAATTCACATAAAAATTAACTTTTTATCAACCCGTTAACAAATTTAGTATTTTTATTTAAATAAAAATCTGCTTTTTGGTTCATTTTCGGAATATTAAAATAATCATCAGAATAAACAGCTTCATTTCCGTCGTATTCATAATGACCAAAATAATTTTCCAATTCGCCTGCTTCTACTATATAAGCATTAAAATGAATCTTATTTTCAATCAATTCTTCTTTGTATTGTGCGACAAAATTCGTAATAATTTCGATACCATCATAATTTATTTTGATATTTTTATACATAAAATCATAAAAAACGACTTTATTTTGTGAAATATTCAAATAATCAGAAATTCTATTGACGACTAAATCGTTTTCGCTTATGAGTTTGAAGCTTGAAATTAGTGAGAAAAATATGTATTTTCTAGTAATCTCCCTCTCGTAATCGTTAGGAAAATGACCGGCTTCAAATAATATAGTCGGCACTCCTAAAAACTGAAAAGTATCTCCTATACAGTTTATATTGAATGAATCATCAAATCTTCCTACTTGTCCGGGGATATATTTTTGTAATTCGTCGTTAATTCCGGCAATTAAATTGATCGCTTTTTGCCTGTTTTCATTTACTTCTCTTTCTTCATTATAGGATGGAGCTAAAAAAGAAACAGTTGCAGGCTTACCTGTATCGCCAGCACCAAAAATAGTACGCTGATCGTGCAGATTAAAGCAATAATGAGGTTTAAAGGTTTCAAAAACTTCTCTTAAAACATTGCTTTCAGGCTGTGTCAGGTTTTGAGAATCACGATTTAAGTCAATTTTATTTGCATTTTCACGTGTATAAAGCCTTGCACCGTCAGGGTTTAAAATTGGAATAGCATAAAATGTAAATGTAGAGAGCATTTTTTCAGCAAAATCAGATTTACTGTTCAATACGTTTATAAAATCAAAAAGTGCTTTTGTTGTAGTGCTTTCGTTTCCATGCATTTGAGACCACAAATAGATACGTGTTTCTCCTGTTCCAATTTCGTAACTATATATAGGTTCTCCTAAAACTGATTTTCCAATAACCTTAACTTGATTATTAGTATTTAGTTTGTCTAATAAAGGTTGAATATGATCTAAAGTTAGATATCTTCCTTCGATTGACTGCTCTTTGTATTGGTTAAATAATTCTTCTAAATTCATTGTGTTTTGATTAGTTTACAAAAGTAAACATCTTTATTTTTACAATTGTAAACAATAAAAAAAGATAGAAGTTTAGAAATGTAAACACTTTTATTAATTGTTTTTAAACATTCAGGCAAAATGCAGTTAACAATTGTTATTACTTTAAGTTTAAAACATTAATTATTTATATCTCAATAACTTAAATGTTATTATATAAAGTAAAAATTACGCAATAAACATTTAATTTAAACGATTTACAACTGTAAAATTGTATTATCCAATCTTTTTAGTTACATTTGTAAACATGTGTAATTTAAACTATAGTTTACAATGGTAAACATCGATGATTTTGTAAAAAGACTGGAAATTATACTTGATTATTATGGACTAAATGCCTCTTCTTTTGCAGATAAAATTGGAGTGCAGCGTTCTAGTATGTCTCACCTTCTCTCTGGAAGAAACAAGCCAAGTCTTGATTTTGTCATGAAAATTTTGGATGTATTTCCGGAAGTAGATTTATATTGGATTTTAATTGGTAAAGGAAATTTTCCAAAATCAGAAAATGAAACTGTCTCAAATTTTCAAAATACAAATCCAGACTTCCCTACTTCACCAAATGAAAATTATTCTCGAGAAGATTTATTTAGTCCAGTAAATGACAATGAAAATAAATCGCCAGTTAAAAATTTTATCGAAACTAAAAAATCAAATTTAAGTTTTGAAGAAGATGAAATTGAGAAAATTGTAATTTTCTACAAAAACGGAACTTTTAAGGCATATATACCTTAATTCGAAAAATTCGTTTATTTGAAAATTTTCAAAAATAATTTTCATTTAAGGGATTCTCACGAATCTGAAAAAAAATCGATAATTTAAATCTGAATTCCGTTTTCAGGAATTTTTCCTAAAACACCTTTATAATGTTGTTTTAAAATTTCCCAATCCGCCTCGTAATTTCCTGTAGGATAAAATGGCTTTCCTAAATTTACCTCTTTCTTACCCCAGTCAAAAGCTACAGGAACAGTTGGCACATTCGCTTTAAGCGCTATATAATAAAATCCGGTTTTAATTTCGGTAACACCTTTTCGTGTTCCTTCGGGGGCAACCGCCAAACGAAAAACTTCTTTACGGTCAAATATGGCAGCGATTGAATCTACTTTATTTAATCCACCTGTACGATCAAGCGGTTCACCACCAACATTTCTAAAATAATAACCAAACGGAAATTTGAATAATTCTTTCTTTCCAACCCAATTCATCTGCAAGCCAGAAATGCCACGGGTAAATAGACCAATATAAAAATCATGATTACTGGTATGCGGCATAACCATTAATATACATTTCTTCACTTCAGCATTTTCTATTCCTACTATCTTCCAGCCCATTAGCTTAAAAAAGATGAATTTGTATAGTCTTTTCTTCATTAAAATTTAATATTTCTTGCAAAATAAAAGATTTAAAATGGTATTTTTGAGTAAAAGCATTACAAAATGATCCAAAAACTATTCAGTTATTTATATCCAATTAAAATCTTCAAAAAAAAATCGACCCGAAGTAAAGTAATTGAAGTTACCTGGGCAAATGGAGAGTTGGTTTTAGATTCTGAAAACACAAATTACTCTTACGGAAGCTTGCAGCGCATATTAAGGTACGGCCTTCGAAATATTGGTTACGACAAGGTACTAGAAATGGATCATATTCTGGTTCTTGGTGTTGCCGGCGGAAGCGTAATCAAAACCCTTGTTGACGAAATTAACTATAAAGGTAAAATTACCGGAGTTGAAATCGATCCTGATATGATTCAAATTGCAAATCAGTATTTTAATCTAAATGAGATAAAGCAGCTAGAAATTATCATTGATGATGCGTTTGAATTTGTTTTAAAAACAAAAGACCGCTACGATTTAATAATTATTGATATTTTTGAAGATACTAATATGCCAAACTTTTTGTTCGAAAAGTTTTTTAGCGAACGAGTTTGTTTTCTCCTCAAAAATCAGGGCTTCATTTTATTTAATACCATGATTCTTGATGAAGCGCATAATGTTCGAAACAGAAAATATATTACCGAAATAAACGCACAATTATTTACTTCAAAAATGCTGCCCCGCATAGAAGTTCATAATGAATTAATAATAATCGAAAAAGTAGCCTAAATTTAATTTTATGAAATCCCTTGTATCTATATTAAAAGCCTTACCACCTACTAAAGTCATTGATGCCTCTATTGATTTTTCAAAATACCTTCCTTTAGATTTATCTGTAACCAATACCGATTTAGTCAAAACCAAGCCCGAAACGTCTACAGATTTTGAGCGTTTTATTTTTGGATATCTGTCAGATAACAATGCCGAAGTTGCATATGGCGGTTATATTGAAGGCCGTAACTTATATAAAAGAAGCACGATTTTTAAAAATGATTCTGTTCCTGAACGAAATATACACATTGGTCTAGACTTATGGGCAAAAGTTGAAACAGCAGTTTTAGCTCCGCTTGATGGAAAGGTTCACAGTTTTCAAAACAACGAAGGTTTAGGAGACTACGGTCCTACCATAATATTAGAACATGAAGTAGAAAAGGAGAAGTTTTATACTTTATACGGACATTTATCGTTAGAAAGTATAGAAAACCTTACTGTTGGGGCAATTTTTAAGAAAGGCGAACAAATTGGAGCTTTAGGAAATTCAACTGTTAACGGAGATTATGCACCTCATGTTCACTTTCAGATTATAAAAAACTTAGGAGACAAATGGGGCGATTATCCCGGTGTCTGCAACACAAATGATTTAAATTTTTATATAGAAAATTGTCCCGACCCAAACTTATTATTAAAAATAACTTAAATGATTATGAAGAAAGCGGGATTGATTATATGTTTGTTGTTATTAATTGGATGTAAATCGAAAACTGTTAGTAGAGATACGGAAGATTTAAAAATTAAAAAAGTTTCTAATGCCGATATTAGTTCAGAGCAGCAAAGAAAAGCATATGAATTAGGCAAAAGAGTTTTAGAAACCTGTAATACATCAAAGTTTAAACCTTTTAATGAAACCGAAGTTACTCCGTCTGTTAGAGAAAACACGACCGAAGAACGATTGACTAAAACCTGTACCAGATTTAGACAATATTATGGAAGTTTTATTGATTTAAAATTAGACGGCGTTTACAAAACAAAACAAGAAGTAATTTACCGCTATCACGCTTTATACAGTAAAAAAGTGGCAAACAAGGAATTACGCATTTTTGTAAATGAAGAAAATTTAATTTCAGCGATTAAATCAATGGATTGGGATGAAAAGTTTGATGCAAAAGTAGCCGAACAATAAAGTAACTATATATGAAATTAAAAATGCCTCTTCTTTTATTACTGTTTATTTCAATCTTTGCAAATGCTCAGCAAGCAATGAGTGTAAAAGGATCTCAGGCTTTTCCGGCAACGCAGGAATATACTTTTATCTGCGAAAAATATGCTTTTACGGGCGAAGCTAACATTCAGATTGCAAAAACAGATAAAGGCGGCATTTTAAAAATTACAATTGCTACTTCAAATGATAAAGCGAGAATTGCCGGAGGCCTTTATGTAGATTTGGCTAATGCCGATGTTATTGCCTGCGTAGACAAAAACGTAAAGGAATCTACCGATGGAAAAACAACTTCGTACTATTACTTTACTCCTGCTGAATTTGCCAAACTTAAAAAAAATGATATTTACGCCGTTCGATTTATCATAAACGGAGGTTCAAATACTTTTGGAAACGAAACCGGATATTTTACTGCACATAACAAAAAGAATTATTTTTCAACGGCTTACGATAAATCGAAGAAGAGTTACGACACCGCAAAAGAAATTAGTGTTTTATAAACAAAATATTTTATAAAATAAACCTTATATTTATAACCTAATTTCCAAATTTATGACTCCCAACGAAGCTTTAATTACAAAGTTCTATACTGCTTTTGCCAATTCTGATTTTAAAACGATGGCTGAATGTTATCATCCAAAAATACATTTTATTGATCCGGCATTTGGTTTATTAAAAGAAGAACAAGTTTCGAAAATGTGGGAAATGCTGATTATACGAAGCAAAGGAAATCTTAAAATTGAATTCTTTGACGTAAAAGCGGATGAATTTACCGGCTCTGCAAAATGGGTAGCAGCTTATAATTTCAGCAAAACAAATCGTAATGTAATAAATAGAATTTCGGCCGAATTTGTTTTTCAGGATGGCCTGATTATCAAACATACAGACAATTTTGATGTTTGGAAATGGTCAAAACAAGCCTTTGGCACAACCGGATATTTATTAGGTTGGACGGGATTTTTTCATAAAAAAATTCAGGAACAAGCTTTACTTTCCCTTAAAAAATTTCAGGAATCTAAATAATTAGAAGCAGAAAAATCAGGTTTTTCATGACCTAAAGTCCCGCTATCCGTTTCAATCTTTTGCATCTCGTTCAAAAAACGAGACACAAAAGGATTTTCACTTCTATCGGGGCTAAACCAGAAAAATACTATTTCATAAAAACAATAAGCCCGACAGTTTTAAAAATCGTCGGGCTTACTTTTTATAATTGATATTCTCAAACCAAACTTTGAGACCTTAAAAACTTAGCTACTTTACGATTAAATCAAAAGCATCAAAAAAAATTAAGATTTAAACCAGTTCTTCACTAATTCATCTTCAAATGAAGTTGCATTTTTATGAACAAATTCATTAGTATCTTTATTATAAGAATATTCCAAAGCCCAGGTTTTATGGTTTTTAGCTAAATCTATAATACTATCACAAACAAAAGCAATTTCTTCATCTGTTGTAGTAGGGTGAATTGACATTCTAATCCATCCCGGTTTTTTAATTAAATCCCCAATTGTAATTTCATTAACCAGTTTATTAGAAGTTTCTTGGTCTACATGTAATAAATAATGTCCATAAGTTCCGGCACAACTGCATCCGCCGCGAGTCTGAACTCCAAATTTGTCATTCAATAATTTTACACCTAAATTAAAATGTAAATCCTCAATAAAAAATGAAATTACACCCAAACGGTTTTTATGCTGACCAGCTAAAATCTTAATATTTTCAACAGGATCTAACTGACTAAAAACAAAATCAACAATTTCGTGTTCACGCTGTAAAATGTTTTCAATTCCCATTTCTTCCTTCAGCTCAATAGCCAAAGCAGTTTTAATAACCTGAAGAAACCCCGGAGTTCCACCATCTTCACGATCCTCAATATTATCAATATATTTATGTTCGCCCCAAGGATTTGTCCAGCTAACCGTTCCTCCACCAGGACAATCCGGAATCATATTATTATATAATTTCTTATTGAAAATCAAAACTCCCGAAGTTCCCGGACCGCCAAGAAATTTATGCGGAGAAAAGAAAATTGCATCCAGATAAGATTCAGAATCTGCAGGATGCATATCAATTTCGACATAAGGACCTGAACAGGCAAAATCAACAAAGCAAACACCGTTATATTGGTGCATTAATTTTGCTGCATCATGAAAAGGTGTCTTTATACCCGTAACATTTGAGCAGGAAGTAATCGATGCAATTTTTATAGTTCTGTCGCTGTATTTCTGCAATAACAATTCTAAGTTATCCAGACAAAACAGCCCTTTTTCGCAAGACGGAATAATTTCAACATCTGCAATAGTTTCTAACCATGAAGTTTGATTAGAGTGATGTTCCATGTGAGAGATAAAAACAATAGGTTTCTTTTCTGCAGGAACGTTGGTGAAATTTTTAAGGTTTTCAGGAATTTTTAAACCTAAAATACGCTGGAATTTATTAATAACGCCAGTCATACCGGTTCCGTCAGTAATTAAAACATCATCTTCATTTGCATTTGTATGACGCTTAATAATATGTCTGGCATGATGATATGCCTTTGTCATGGCAGTACCTGACACAGTAGTTTCAGTATGCGTATTAGCAACAAACGGTCCAAATTGATTCAATAGTTTTTCCTCAATTGGTCTGTACAGCCTACCGCTGGCAGTCCAATCGGTATAAACAATATTTTTTTTGCCAAAAGGTGACATAAATTCCTGATCTATGCCAACGATATGCTGCCTAAAATCCTGAAAATAAGTTTCTAGACTGATGGTACTATTTTTGGTGTTCATTTGTTGTGCCTGTGTTTAACTGCAAATATATTGCTTTTTTCTAAAATTGAGAATTTATCAATTCTAAACTTCAAACTTTAAGAAAACTTTTAATATCTTTAGTTTAACAGCTATTTTTTAGATAAATTATCACAATATTCTATCAGGTTAATAGGGCATATAAACTTTAAGCTATTTTTACATTTATGAAAAATTTATCAACAGCCACTTTTGGTGGTGGATGTTTTTGGTGTGTAGAAGCTGTAATTCAGCGTTTAAAAGGTGTTGAAACAATAAAATCTGGCTTTTCAGATGGTTTTATAAAGAATCCTGCATACCGCGAAGTATGCACAGGACGAACTGGTCATGCAGAAGTTATTCAGGTTACTTTTGACTCTGACATAATTTCATACCATGATTTACTAACTGTTTTCATGACAAGCCACGATCCAACAACCTTAAATCGTCAGGGTGGTGACAACGGAACACAATATCGCTCAATCGTTTTGTATCATAATGAATTGCAAAAAAAAATCGCAGAACAGGTTTTTGAAGAAGTACAGACGGTTTATACTGATCCAATTGTAACGCAGTTAAAACCTTTTGAAGTCTTTTATGAAGCCGAAGATTATCATCAGGATTATTACAACAACAATCAGGAAGCAAGATATTGCCAGCTTGTAATCGACCCGAAAGTTCAAAAACTTAAAAAAATGTATGCTGATAAATTGATCAGCTAAAAAAATTTAGTCCACAGATTTCATGGATTAAAAGGATTTCTCTTTTTTTGATTGTAATAAAGATAGACACAGATTTAAAAAAATCCGTTTAATTTGTTTAACCTGTGTAATCTGTTGGCCAAATATAAAAACTCAAATGAAAAACTTAAAAATAAATAATCGATTTACTGCCGAATTGCCCGCAGATACAGACTTAACAAATGAAATTCGTCAAGTTAAGAATACGTCATTTTCGTATGTAAATCCAACAAAGCCTTCAAATCCAAAATTGATTCACGCTTCTGAAGAAGTGGCTGAATTAATTGGAATCTCAAAAGATGAAATTCAATCTGAGGAATTTTTGAATGTTTTTTCAGGAAAAGAAATTCTTTCTGAAACACAGCCTTATGCCATGTGTTATGCCGGACACCAATTCGGAAACTGGGCAGGTCAATTGGGCGACGGCCGCGCTATCAATCTAACAGAAGTAGAAAATAACAATCAGTTTTTCACCCTTCAATTAAAAGGCGCCGGAAAAACGCCATATTCAAGAACCGCCGATGGTTTGGCCGTTTTACGTTCGTCTATAAGAGAATATTTATGTGCCGAAGCCATGTACCATTTAGGTGTTCCTACTACCCGATCGCTTTCGTTGATTCTTTCTGGAGATCAGGTTTTGCGTGATGTTTTATACAACGGAAATCCCGCTTATGAAAAAGGTGCGATTGTATGTCGTGTTGCGCCTTCTTTTATTCGTTTTGGGAGTTTTGAAATGTTGACCGCCAGAAATGAGCTTAAAAATTTAAAGCAGTTTGTAGAATATAATATCAAACATTATTTTCCTGAAATTACGGGCGAACCAAAAGAACAATATTTACAGTTCTTTAAAAAAGTCGCTGATACAACACGCGAAATGATTTTGAATTGGCAGCGTGTGGGTTTTGTTCACGGCGTAATGAATACCGATAATATGTCGATTCACGGTATCACGATTGATTACGGGCCTTATGGATGGCTTGAAAACTATGACCCGAATTGGACACCAAATACTACAGACAGTCAAAATAAAAGATACAGATTCGGGAATCAGCCGCAAGTTGCACACTGGAATTTATATCAATTGGCGAATGCAATTTATCCTTTGATTAATGAAACGGAGCAGTTAGAAAAAATCTTAGAATCATTCATGGATGATTTTATTTTAGATTATAAGGAAATGTCTTTAAACAAATTAGGTGTATTTATTTCAGCTTCTGCTCAAATTGATAATGATTTAACAGATAACCTGGAAGCAACATTACAATTGACAGAAACCGATATGACGATCTTTTTTAGAAATTTAAGTTCCGTTAAAAAATCTGATTCTGTTGAAAAAGCGATTGAAAAAATTCAATTCTCATTTTATAAAATCGAAGAAGTTTCCGGAGATATTTTAGATGCCTGGAAAAAATGGTTTACTGCCTATTTGGAAAGATTGAATTCTGAAGAATTATCAGATGATGAACGTTCACAAAAAATGAACTTAATTAATCCTAAATACGTACTTCGTAATTATATGGCACAATTAGCTATTGATGCAGCTGATAAAGAAGATTATTCGCTGATAAACGAATTATATACACTATTACAAAAGCCATACGAAGAACAGCCGGAATACGAAAAATGGTTTGCAAAACGACCAGATTGGGCACGATCTAAAGTAGGATGTTCTATGCTTTCTTGCAGCTCTTAAAAAGTTTATAGCCACGAATTCACGAATATTTTTCCAAAAGCAGAATAGATCAATTCGTAAATTCGTGGCAAAAAAAATTATTTCGAAACAATATAATCCACAATCATATTTGCGTGAATTCTTGAGTTTTCGATAAACCATTTATGTGTCTGCATTCCGCCGCAGACGACGCCTGCCAGGAATAAACCTTCAACATTCGTTTCCATAGTTTCAGGATTATACGTTGGGGTTTTCAATTCATCATTTGAAAGTTCAATTCCGATATTTTCAAGAAAATTTAAATCTGGTTTATAACCTGTTAAAGCCAGAACAAAGTCATTTTCGATTATCACTTTTCCATTTGGAGTCTCAATTTCAACTTCATTATCACGGATTTCAGTAATATTAGATTCAAAATAAGCTTTGATACTTCCTTCAGCAATTCGGTTTTCGATATCGGGTTTTACCCAATATTTTACCCGATTATTGATTTCATTTTTACGAATTACCATAGTTACGTTTGCCCCTTTTCTCCAGCATTCTAAAGCCGCATCAACAGATGAATTATTAGCACCAACAACAATAACATTTCTAAAAGCATATTCGTGGGCTTCTTTATAATAGTGGCGGACTTTAGGCAATTCCTCACCTTGTATGTTCATTTGAATTGGAATATCATAAAAACCGGTTGCAATAACAATGTTTTTAGATTTGTATAAACTTTTATCCGTAGAAATTTCGAAAATAGAATTTCCTGTTTTTTTAATTTCGGTTACTTTTTCAAATAAATTAATATTGAAATTAAAGTAACGATGAATATTTCGGTAATATTCTAAAGCTTCCTGACGCCCCGGTTTAGGTGCTAAACAGTTAAATGGAATATCACCAATTTCAAGTCTTTCGGCAGTTGAGAAAAAAGTCATATACAATGGATAATTGAAAATACTATTTACAATCGCACCTTTTTCTATTATTAAATAATGTAAGTTTTTCTTTTGAGCTTCTATCGCACAAGCCAAGCCTATTGGCCCGCCTCCCACAATAATTAAATCATATTGGTCTGCCATAAATTATTCTTTTCCCCAGTTTTTAAAAGGATTTTTGCTCAAATAAGCATTATAATATCTTTCGTCATTTGTTACTTCCTCTCCCAGCCATTCTGGTTTTTCGAAATTTTCATCTTCAGACTGCAGTTCAATTTCAGCCATTGTTAAGCCTTCATTTTCACCATAAAATTCATCCACTTCGTAAATATGATTTCCGAATTTAATTTCATAACGTGTTTTCTCAATTTTGCCTTTTTCACATAATTTCAAAAGTTCGGCTGCTTCGTCAAGCGGAATTTGATTTTCCCATTCAAAACGAGACATTCCACCCTGATGACCAATACCTTTTATGGTTAAAAACGCTTTTTCACCTTTAATCCTAACACGAACCGTTCTCTCGGCAATTGAACTTAAATAACCTTGTGCAATTTTATTTTTTGCAAATGCCTGTTCTTTAAAATCATCAGATTTCACAAGAAACTTTCTTTCTATCTCGAGCATTTTGAGTCTTAATTTATTTTACTGCAATTTACTCATTTTAATTCAGTCGTAGAATTTCATTTTTAAAAATCCTGATATAAAATTCATTTCAAGTTCTAATTTATTTGGTCTAAAATGAAACCAATTTCATTGATTATTAACATATTACGTGTCTTAATTTTCGCTAATTTTGATAGAACCTTAATTTATCAAATCATGTCTAAAAAAGCACTTTATCTATTAGGGATCGCTCTGGTCATAATTTTAGGTACAATCTTGTATATAAAGTTTTGCTGCAATTGCGATGCGGCCCAGCCAAATGCTGCTGTCAAAAAAACACCTTCGACAGTAATGAAGAATGATAATTTTGTCCCCTTTATCATAAATGGTTCCCGATTTGAATATCAAACCAATGATAATTTTAAATTTCTAAAAAATAACTTTGTCTTAATTCAGCCAATAAGTGATTCAATTTCAATTGGAGTTGAAAAACTTAAAGCTTTTTTAGTTTCAAATCCGAAACAAAAAGTTACCATTACGGGTTATGCTACTTCTGACGAAACTAATACAACAAAGTTTGAAAATCTTGGACTAGCACGAGCAAATGATGTCAAAAATTATTTTGTTTCAAAAGGTTTGGCTTCTTCTCAATTGGATACAAAAGGAGAAATTATCAACAGCTGGAAAACAAATGCAGATACACTTATTGGCCCTGTTGAATACGAATTTGCGACTATTGATATAACTTCTGCTGATACAACTTCTACAGATGAATGGTCTGCACTAAAAGAAAAAATTAATGCCAATCCGTTAATTTTTCATTTTAATACCAATAAATCAAGCTTTGATTTAAATGAAGAAGAACAGCAAAAAGTGGCTGATATTACTAAATACTTAAAAAATGTAAAAAACACTTCTGTCTTAATTGTAGGGCATAGTGATAATGTTGGCAATCGGGATTTAAATATAGATCTGGCGCAAAAAAGAGCAGATTTTTCTAAAAACTATTTAATCAAAAATGGCATTGAAGCTTCCAGAATTGAAACTGAATCAAAAGGTCCGGATGAACCAATTGGCGATAACACAACCGCCGAAGGAAAGGCCAGCAACAGAAGAACCGTAATTACCATCAAATAATCAAAAATATACTTATTATGAATTTACCATGTATCTTAATACCGATTTTAGTGGGTATAATCTGCGGAATTTTAGGTTACTTACTAGGAAAATTGAACTCAAAAGAAGATGATTCTTTAGCCGCATCATTACAAGCTGATCTTGATGCCTGTAAAGCAAATACGAAAAGTTTGAATACAAAAATAGCGTCTCTTGAAGCTGATCTGGCCGCTGCAAATGCCAAAGTTTCTGCATCTGCATCTAAATCATTTGTTTCGGAGGCTCCATCAGCTTTGTTTGATAGTGCGTTGGCAGCAAATGTATTAGGAAAAAAAATAAAACAAGACGATTTGAAAATTGTTGAAGGAATTGGCCCAAAAATAGAAGCTTTGTTTAACGATGCAGGCATTAAAACCTGGCGTGATCTTTCAGAAACTTCGACAGAAAAATTACAGTCAATCCTGGATGCCGGAGGAGAAAATTATGCCATCCACAACCCAAGTACATGGGCGAAACAAGCTTTATTTGCCTATCAGGGCAAATGGCAGGAACTAAAAGAATGGCAGGAAAATTTACTTGGTGGAAAAGAGTAAAATATAGGTTCAAAGGTTCAGAGTTGCAAAGGAGCAAAGGTTTCTTATCTGTTTTTTAAACCTTTGTTCCTCTGAACCTTTGAACTACCTCTATAAAAAATCCCATTTTTCAGAGATATCATACCATAATTTACCTTTTGAAACTTTTAGCGGACAGTTGAAATTATTGGTGTAAAGTGCTCCGGTTCCTAATCCTTGAGGCATTTTTGAATTTTGTAGAAATGTCCATTGTGCGATTGCATTCAATCCAATATTGCTTTCCAGTGCAGATGTAATCCACCAGCCAATATTGTATTTATCTGCTAATGTAATCCATTCCTGGGTTCCTCTAAAACCACCAATGAAACTTGGTTTCAAAATAATATATTGAGGTTTGATTTGCTGCAGTAATTTTTCTTTTTCTTCTAATGTAAATAGGCCTATCAATTCTTCATCTAAAGCAATTGGAAAAGGAGTTATTTTACATAAATCAGCCATTGCCTCAATATTTCCTTTTTTAATAGGCTGTTCAATGCTATGTAATTGAAATTTATTTAATTGATTGAGTTTATCTAAAGCTTCATCTAAAGTAAAAGCTCCATTTGCATCAACCCGAATTTCTATTTCTTCTGCTGAAAAATGACTGCGGATAAATGCTAATAATTCTAATTCTTTTTGAAAATCTATTGCTCCAATTTTAAGCTTAATGCAGCTAAAGCCGTCTTCTAATTTTTCTTCAATCTGATGTTTCATGAAAGCCGGTTCGCCCATCCAAACCAAACCATTAATTTCAATTGATTGGGTATTATTGGTAAAATCAGAAGGAAACAATAAATATGGATTTTCGCTTTTCAGTGATAAAAAAGCCATTTCAATCCCAAATTGAATCGAAGGAAATTCAAGTAATGATTCCCAGAGTGTTTTTTCTCCTAACTCAATATTTTCGCAAGCCCATTTTAGTTTTTCTTCATAATCATTGCGATCATCAGCACTCAAGCCACGAAGTATACCACACTCTCCTATTCCTTTTTTACCATTTTCTTCAAGCATGATAAACCAGGTTTCTTTTTCGGTCATAATACCGCGAGACGTCCCAGACGGACGCTTAAACTCGAGTAAGTATTTTTTATAAGTAGCTTTCAAGATTATATTATTTTTAGCCACAGATTACACAAATTTTAATGATTATTTATAAAATCCGTTTAATCTGTGTAATCTGCTGCCAAATTTTAATTGAATATTTTTAAAACTTTTTCAAAGTCTTTTGAGGGTAAGCCTGCTTTTTCGAAAAGGGCAAAATCGGATTTTGTTTTATCTTTCCAGCTTACGCTGTCTGTAACGTTTTGATCTTGGTATTTTTTATAGATTGCTTTTGCGTCACTGTAATTATTGCTTACTAAATAAACGTGTGCTAAATTTAATTTTACCAATAACTCCGTATTATCTAATTTTTCGCCTTCCTGTAAAAACTTTAATGCTTTTGCATATTGTTTTGTCAGGATATAGCAATAACCAATTGAACTGTAGTCTAATGCTGTTGCTTTTCCGTCGTTAATAATTATATTTAATTTCTGGATTGCTTCGTTGTATTTTTGCTGTTTTATTAAAGTTGCAATCTGATTTCTTAAATCGTTATAAACATTTTTAGAGATATCTGCATCTTTATAACAGGTATTTCCAAAGTCTTTGTAGACTTTTGCTTTTTCTACAGCTAATAATTTTTGAAATTCAGCATAACGATATTCTTTCATAATTTTATCTAGTATGCAGACACAAAAATCATCAGAATTGGCCATTTTTTGAGCCATTGTTGATGTCTTGCATAAACTGATGATCTCATTTTTATTATCCTGATTCCAGCCGCGGTTTAATTTAGTATCAACCCAAGGCACAACTTCTAAAACTATTTTTTGGGTTAAAAACCAATTTTTACTTTCAAAACCAAACCAAATTGTTTTTGTATTTTCTTTTAAACACGAATTTTTGTCTAATGAAATTCTTTTTGCGTCTTTACTAACGGGTTCAGACTGAGAAAAGCAAGCTGAATCTATTTTTCCGTCGCTAACGTATTTTTTAGCATTTTCATTTGAGGTAAACAAAGAATAGGTACATTGATCGTCTCCAGAAATTTTAGACATTAAAAAAACAGCTCCGGCAGATCCCTGACCTATTCCATAAGGATCTGGAATTGCTTTTAGCAAAGAAACCAAACTATTGGCCATTTGCTGATTTTTGTCTAAAAGTGTAATTCTATACACAATTTCAGTTGTTCCTACTGGTAAATCTTCCGTTTTTATTACAATTCTATCGCCTGCAGAAACCAGAATTTCTTTTGTAGTTGCACGTTCTTTGTCCCAATAACCGTCTTTTTGAGCAAAAACGCTGTAGGTTGAAGTTATTAAAAGGATTAAAAATATTCTTTTGAAAGTCATATTTCTTGATGATTGCTATTTAAATTTTATTCTCATTTTTGTCATTCCGAGGAACGAGGAATCTTCGTAAGAAACTAACATAACGATGATTTAGCATGTCGAGTTACTAACGAAGATTCCTCGTTCCTCGGAATGACATAACATAACGAATAATTGAATCTTCTTGTAAAAGAGAATATTTAAACTTTCTTATAGTTCTATAGATTCTCCAATATTTAAAAGCATCAAATCTTTTCCTTTATCAAAGAATTTACGAATTGATTCTTCGTGGTTGATTTCGATGTAACCAAAAGTATCAAAATGATAGCCTAGAATTTTGTCACATTCTACAAAATCAGAAGCGATTATAGCATCTTCAATATCCATCGTGAAATTATTTCCGATTGGAAGAATGGCTAAATCTAATTTTGTACGCAGCGGAATCAATTTCATATCAAATGTAAGTGCTGTGTCTCCGGCAATGTAAATATTTTTGTGTTCACCTTCGATTACAAATCCACCAGGGTTTCCTCCGTAAGTCCCATCAGGAAAAGAACTTGAGTGAATTGCGTTTACATATTTTACTCTTCCAAAATCAAATTTCCAGCTTCCGCCGTGATTCATTGGATGTGCATTAAAACCTTTTTTTGCGTAGTAACTTGTAATTTCAGCATTTGAAACAATTACAGCATTAGTATTTTTTGCAATAGTATCTACATCTAAAACGTGATCACTATGCGCGTGAGTCAGTAAAATATAGTCGGCTTTTAATGTATTTATGTCGATGGCAGCAGCTTGTGGGTTTCCAGAAATAAATGGATCAACAAGAATATGTTTTCCTCCTACTTCGATCCCTAAGGATGCGTGTCCGTAAAATGTAATTTTCATTTTTTAAAGAGTTTTAAAGTTGAACTTAAATTATCTTCCTCCTAAGAAAAGATTAACAATGATGTCTGAAATCAGCGAAATCATACAAACTGTCAATAATATAGAAAGTAAAAATGTGCTTAGCGCCAGTTTTTTTAATTCCGGATCTAAAAGCTTAGGGTTTTGATTTTTATAAACGGTAATTAAATGTTTAGTTAAAGGAATATATGCTAATAAAAACAAATATTGATCGAAATTATAATCGCTTAAAACAGCAAAAACTATAACCAATAACATAGCGGTAATAATCAATGAAAAGTGATAAATTTTAGCTTTTGCACCGCCCATTTGTACTACGATAGTATTTTTTCCGGATTTTCTGTCTGATTCTTCATCACGCATATTGTTAAGGTTCAAAACCCCAACACTTAATAATCCAATAGAAACTGCCGGAAGAATTAAAAGCGGATCAACTTCTTTAGAATATAAAAAGTTAACGCCTAATGTGCTGACAAGTCCAAAGAAAATGAAAACAAATAAATCGCCAAATCCTCTGTATCCATAAGCCGAATTCCCTACTGTATAACGAATTGCCGAAACAATTGCAGCGATTCCAAGTAAAAGAAAAAAGATAGAATAACCAAAATTATCCTGACCAAAAGCAAAATAAATAAGGGTTATTGCTGATAATAGAGTAAGCAATGAAGTGATTATTATTGCCTTTTTCATAGCTTGCGGCGTAATTGCTCCACTCTGAATGGCGCGCTGCGGGCCTACGCGATCTGCATTGTCTGTACCTTTTACCCCGTCTCCATAATCATTTGCAAAGTTAGACAGTACCTGAAGACCAAGTGTTGTTAAAAGTGCGAAACCAAAAATTTTCCAACTAAAAACTTCTGTTGGCGTATTAATCGTTTCTGTTGGGTTTGAAAGTGCATAAATACTTCCAACTATAATTCCGGAAACTGATAAAGGCAATGTGCGCAGTCTGGCTGCTTCAATCCAATGTTTCATTTATTTTTTAGTTTATTTGGTTTAAAGTTTCAGATTTCAAGTTTTTACAGAACGTGTAATATGAAGCTTGAAACCTGAAACAATTTATTAATTTATGGCAGCCATTTATTTTCGCCAAAGTTTGGTTTTCTCTTTTCTAAAAAGGCATTTCTTCCTTCTTTTGCTTCTTCGGTCATGTAGGCTAAACGTGTTGCTTCGCCTGCAAAAACCTGCTGGCCAACCATTCCGTCGTCTGTTAGGTTCATGGCAAATTTTAGCATTTTGATAGAAGTTGGAGATTTTTGAAGGATTTCTTGTGCCCATTCGTATGCAGTAGCTTCTAATTCATCATGTGGAATTACGGCATTTACCATTCCCATTTCAAAAGCTTCCTGAGCTGAATAATTTCTTCCTAAAAAGAAAATTTCACGTGCTTTTTTCTGCCCGACCATTTTAGCTAAATAAGCAGATCCGTAACCACCGTCAAAACTGGTAACATCAGCATCTGTTTGTTTAAAAATGGCGTGCTCTTTACTTGCCAGTGTCATATCGCAAACTACGTGCAAACTATGTCCGCCTCCAACAGCCCAGCCTGGAACAACTGCAATGACTACTTTTGGCATAAAACGAATTAAACGCTGTACTTCTAAAATATTTAAACGATGCTGTCCGTCTTCTCCAACATATCCCTGATGTCCGCGTGCATTTTGATCACCTCCGCTGCAAAACGAATAAACTCCATCTTTAGTTGACGGGCCTTCTGCAGAAAGTAAAACTACTCCTATTGAAGTATCTTCTTGTGCATCATAAAAAGCCTGGTATAATTCTGAAGTTGTTTTAGGTCTGAAAGCATTTCTAACATTTGGTCTGTTAAAAGCAATTCTGGCAACTCCGTTACATTTTTTATAGGTTATATCTTCAAATTCTCTGGCTGTAATCCAATCCATTTCTGTTTGTTTATTTAAAAAATTATAGTGTAAAAATAAACCATTTTTTACATTTTTTCCTATTCAATTTTGTTTAAGTGACAGCTATTTTTTCATTCAATGTTAACAATTGGTATACTTGTATAAAAAATAACACTTTTTAACATTAGTATTAAAAAATAATGAGTAATTTTACAGTCTAGAAATCAACAAGATACAAATTATTTTGTTGACATAAGATTGATTTTCTTTCACTGATTTATTAACCTAAAAAATGATTTTTTTGAGAAAATTTAAAAAATTTGTCGCTCATTTTTTTATGGTTTTAAATAGTAAACCTGTTAGGAATGAGCAAATGATTTACTCGTTTGTCAAAACTTCAAAAAGGAGATAGTAACACCTAAGGTTAAACGCTAGAATTGTTTTGTAATTAGTATAAAATTGATTACGAAAAGAGGAAAAAATGCTAACTAAAACTTTCTATAAGTTATTTTATTAAACCAAATGGATTAGCCGTGAAATTAAATTTTTGCTTTTAAGATAAACGCATTAATTGTTTAAAGACATACCATCACGAAAGAAGTTTCTAAAATTCGTAAAGCTGCTTACTTTCAAGATGAATTCGAATTATTTTATTTCTGTTTTTTTTTAATTACAATTTTTTTTAAAACTAGAATAAAAAGGGAAAGGCTGCTTGTAATGAGCAGCCTTTCCTGTTATAAATAATTTTGAAATTTCAAAAAATAAAAAATTCCAAATTCCAACTATATTCGTAATGCATGGGAATTTGGAATTTAAAATATTAGAATTTTATTCTTTTACCAAATAAATCCCATCTTCTTTAATTTCAATGAGTTTCTCTTTATATAAAGCTCCAACAGCTTTTTTAAAAGTTTTTTTGCTCATTTTTAAAACCGTTTTAATGTCTTCCGGATGCGAATTATCATTTAAGCGCAAAAAGCCACGATTGGCTCTTAATTCATCTAAAATCTTTTCTGCATTTGGCTCAATACTCTGATAACCTTGAATTTGCAAGGCAACATCAATTTTATTATCAGGACGAATGGTTTTAATATAACCGCGCATTCTGTCGCCGGTTCTTATCGAATCGTCATAAACTTCATCTTTATACAAGAGCCCTTTATGCTGTTCGTTAATAATTACATTTATTCCCAACTCTGTAATGTGAGAAACTATCAAATCAACTTCTTCTCCTTTTTCAACTGTAAGCTGATCGTTATTTAAAAATTGGTTCAACTTACTTGAGGCCACCAAACGATTGGTTTTTTCATCTTTATAAAGATAAACAAGGTAGCGTTTTCCTTTTTCCATTGGGCGCGCCTGTTCTTTAAACGGTACCAGAATATCTTTTTCCATTCCCCAATCCATAAAAGCACCAACGTTATTGATGTAGTTTACTCTTAAAAGCGCAAACTCATTAAGTAAAATATAAGGTTCAAGAGTAGTAGCCACTGGGCGCTGTTCATGATCTAAATAAACAAAAACGACAAGCTCTTCGCCTATTTCAAATTCATTTGGAACATATTTATTTGGTAATAAAACATCGTGAATTCCATCTGGATCTTTTTCAGGATTTCCTAAAAAAAGACCAACTTTTGTATCACGTAATATAGTTAGTGTATTGTATTTTCCTATTTCAAGCATTATTATGAGTTTCTAAGCTGTAAGCAGCTAAGTTTCTAAGGTGCAAATGTACGAAGTTTGAAATGGTAAATGAAAAATGTTTTGGATTAAGACATATAAAAAGAAAAAAGCGCCAATTTTGACGCTTTTACTTTTGTTATTTATAAACACTTTCTTTTTTAAAGTGTACTGTTAATAGATAATAAACGACAGCTCTGTATTTGTGCTTGTTTGATTTTCCGTATTTTTCTAAAACAGCATGAATAGCCTCATCTAAAGCCGGAGTATCCGCTAAGCCTAATTTCTTAATCAAAAAATTATTTTTAACAGTTTGTATCTCTGAATCTTGACTTGCCGCTACTGTAGAGGCATCAGCATTATAAATTGAAGGTCCACAGCCAATTGTTACTTTAGTCAATAAATCCATATTTGGAGTCACTCCGCATTTGTCTTTTAAATCTGCTGCATACTTCTGAATTAATTCTTCTCTTTTGCTCATAATAAAATTTAATATTGGTTACTATTATATAGCCAAATCTAAATATTATTATACTTCAAAGCAAATATTTAACACTACTTAACTTACAAAATATTAAACAAGCTCTTTAAAGTATTGTTTTAAAATAACATCGTTTTCCGCAGTTGGTGTAAATACTTCTAATATTCCCGGCGCTCCATTGTTATTGTACAATTTTTCTAAATTCTCATTTAGTTCTGTCAAATCATTGGCTTTAAAATAATTGCAATTATACATTTTCGCCAAATGTTCTGCCGTTAATTGGTGTGAGGTTTCAAAATAAGTATTAAAAACAGGTTTTTCTTCATGGCCAGGTAAAATCCTAAAGATTCCTCCTCCTCCATTATTGATTATAATAATTTTGAAGTTTTTAGGAATATAGGAGTTCCATAAAGCATTACTGTCATATAAAAAGCTGATATCCCCTGTAATAAAAACAGTTTGTTTTCCGCTTCCAACGGCTGATCCAACTGCGGTTGAAGTGCTTCCGTCAATACCGCTTGTTCCTCTGTTGCAAAATACTTCAATTGATGGATCAATCTCGATTAATTGTGCATAACGAATTGCTGAACTATTACTAATTTGTAAGTGACTGTTTTTAGGAAGCGATTCGATTACTTTTTCAAAAACTTTAAAATCTGAAAATGGAATTTTCTTTAAATATTCTTCTTTCCTTTTATTTCTTAGGCTGTAGATTTTATCTATCTTTTTAAAATAATTACTTGCTGTAAATTCTGTTTTTGGAAGCAGATCTTTAAAAAAATCATTTGGTTCCATCACAAAATGTTTACTTAAAGTATTAAATGTATTATAAGCACGTAAAGTATCTATATGCCAGTGATGTGCAGGTTTATATTTTCGTAAAAAAGCTTTAATTCGTTTCGATACAATCATACCTCCAAAAGTGATTAAAACTTGAGCTTCAAGTTCTTTAAAATCTGAATCGTCAAATGGTGTAATTAAAGTATCTATACTATTTATAAAGCTCGGATGATGCAAGTTTGAAGTAGTTTCTGTAAGTACAACAATCGATGGATCATTCCCTAAATTTTCTAAAATTTCCTGATCTATAGAATTAGATTCGTTTATTCCTCCAATAAGAATTAATTTTCTTTTGGCCGAATTCCAAATAGAAACAATTTCTTCGCTGTTATCAATAATTTTGGTTGGAATTTCTTCTTCCGGAGTTGTTATTTTTGGCTCAACAGAAAGTTCTGAAACCGTTTCGTATAATGGTTCTTCAAATGGTGCATTAATATGGACCGGGCCTTTTTGAAGAATTGCTGTTTCTATGGCTTTATTGATTTTTAAATCATTTTCTACCGAAGCGTCTTCGGTTAAATTGGCATTAAAAACGGAATGATTTAAGTATACATTTTCCTGACGAATGGTTTGCCCGTCGCCTATATCGATTTTACTCTGCGGACGATCTGCAGAAATTACAATTAGCGGAATCTGACTGTAAAAGGCTTCGGCTACAGCCGGGTAATAATTCAATAATGCCGATCCTGACGTACAAACAACTGCTGTTGGTTTTTTAGTCTGCATCGCGATTCCTAAAGCAAAGAATGCGGCACAGCGCTCATCGGCAATACTGTAACATTTAAAATTTGGATTTTGTGCGAAACCAATCGTCAAAGGTGCATTTCGCGAACCTGGAGAAATTATAATATTATGAATTCCTTTTGCTGAACAAATCTCTATAATGCTTTGTGCAAGCGCTATTTTGGGGTAAATCATTCTAAATGGTGTATAATTTTTTAAAGAAAATAGATTGTTTAAAATTTTCTTTTACGAATACAAAGTTACAAACTTCGCGCTTGATTTAACTTATATATTAGGAAGATATTAAGACTGATTTTATAAAAAGAGAATATATTTGTAAAACAGAATTTCTTTATTAAAATTAACCCTTTATGCGTTTTTTATATTTACTTTTTCTTTTCGTTTCGCTGCAAACCGTAAAATCTCAAAATCAATTTGCTGTTGACGGAATAACGTACAAAACGGCTTTAGAAAATGCTAAAACACAAGGCAAACCAGTTTTTGTAATGTTGTATGCAGATTGGTGTCCGCATTGTAACCAAATGAAAAAAGAAGTTTTCAGTGATCAAAATGTGATGGACTTTTTGAATAAAAATTATATATGTGTTTGGAAAAACATTGAAAAGGAAGAAGGAACCTCACTCAAAAATAAATTTAAAACTACTTCACTTCCGTCATTTTTGTTTGTAGATGCTCATGAAACTCTTTTATATGCTTTAAAAGGCGAAATGAAAAAAGAAGAATTTTTGGCAGAAGCTAATTATGCTTTAAATCCTAAATTACAGTTGCCTTATTTAGAAAAAGATTTTTTGGCAGATCCAAGTAATGCTACAAAGTTCTTTACTTATTTGAATACGCTGAAAAAAGGAAAAGACAGAACCCAATTATCGATTCCAACACATATTTACCTTCAAACACAATCAGATTCTCAATTGGTTAGTGAAATCAATTGGCGTGTAATTGCAAATGGTGTTACTGATATTAATTCCAGAGAATTTCAATATGTTTTAAAACATCAAAAAGAATTTGCCGCTGTGGCTTCGCAAAATCGCGTAGACCGTAAAGTTGAAAGTATTGTAAACGAATTACTTCGCCCGCTTGTTGACAATCTCGATACTATAAATTATTACAAACAAAGAGAAGTTGCAAAATCAATTCGATTGCAAAAAACGGACTCTCTTGTTTTTAAATTCGATTTAACGCTGGCTGAACGTACTGAAAAGTGGAATTTCTACAAAAAAGTAACTTTGGAAGACACTGAGAAATTAGTTTGGAATGACGCTAGTTTCTTAAAAGATATCGGGCAGACGTATTTAAAACATATTAATGATACCGAAAGTTTGAAAAAATCAATTATATGGGTAAAACATTCTTTAGAACTAACTGATTCTTATGATGGAAATTTACTCGTCGCCCGGCTTTATAATAAAATAAAAGACAAAAAACAGGCATTGAAATACGCTAAAGATGCCAAAGCAATTGGTAAGGAAATGGGCTGGAACACGAAAGATATTGATACTTTACTAACTGAATTAAATTCTAAATAAACTTAAAATAATAAACACAAATTTCACGAATTAACACGGATTTCTTTGTGACGTGAAATTTTAAAAGATTAAAACCATGAGCCTTATTCTTAGACCTGCAACCACAAACGATTTAGAAAAAATACTTGAAATTGTAAATCATTCTATCCTGCATACAACGGCAAATTATAGTTATGATGTCCAAACTCTTGAAATACAAACAAAATGGTTTGAGGATAAAAAAGCTAAAAACCTTCCTATTGTAGTAGCAGATTTAGAGGGAGAAGTTGTTGGCTTTGGAAGTTATGGTCAGTTTCGTGAAAAAATTGGGTATCAATATACCGTTGAGCATTCTGTTTATGTGGTTGATAATGTTATTGGAAAGGGAATTGGATCTAAATTATTAACAGAATTAATTCGTTTGGCCAAAGAGCAAGGTTTTCATGTTATGATTGGCGCTATCGATGCTGACAATGCCGGAAGTATAGCTTTTCATGAAAAATTTGGATTTGTGGTGTCAGGAACAATCCGCGAAGTTGGATATAAATTTGATCATTGGCTGGATTTGGTTTTTATGCAGTTAATATTGAAGTAATTGGTACACGAATTTTACGGATTTTCTATTGCGAAGACACGGATTAGCACGTTTTTTCTATTTCGAGATAAAACCTCTGTCCCTTTGCAATTTGTCACTTTGAACCTCAAAAAAAATCCACAAATTTGAATTTATCAAATTTGTGGATTTTTTGTCTAGAAAGTTCTAAATTAACTCTTGATCCAATTAATAACTTCTGGATCTGTAACTAAAGTTTTTGGTTTAATTACTTTTACCAATTCTCCTCTTTCGTTGATTAAGTATTTTTGAAAATTCCATTCTACTTCAGAATCCTGTAATCCATTTTTAGATTTTTGAGTTAAGAATTTATAAACCTCACACATATCGTCACCTTTTACAGAAACTTTATCCATCATTGGGAAAGTTACACCATAATTTTGCTGGCAGAAAGTTTCAATTTCTTTGTTTGTTCCAGGTTCCTGAGATGCAAAATTGTTTGCCGGGAAACCAACAATTACAAACTCTTTGTCTTTGTATTGTTTATAAACAGCTTCAAGATCTTTGTATTGAGGAGTTAATCCGCATTTTGATGCTGTGTTTACGATTAGTACCTTTTTGCCTTTTAAAGAAGCAAAATCAAAAGTATTACCTGATAAATCTTCAACTTTAAACTGATAAATGTTTTCTTTTGCCATAGCTTTATCTGATTTAGATAATTTATTTGTGCTTGTTTGAGCCTGAGTTTGTGCGCTTATAAAAAATAAGGTACTGTATGCTATAAATAGTATTTTTTTCATTTTATATTTTTTTATAAAATTAATTAAAATCTGTATTGCTGAATATTTTTTACCGCTTTTATTTTTATTAATTATAAGTTAAATAAAAAATGAAGCCCGGCGTTAATCAGACGCCGGGCTTCCCCCCATACAAACAAATCAAACCATGAATTAATTATTTGTCTCTTTTATATTTTTAAAATTATAGTTGATGCCCCGGTTAGAATGAAAATCTTTTAATCTTAATCGCACTAATTCAATTATCTATGGCGTTTATAGTGGAAAATTTCAGTTCGTTTAGCATGCATGATTACTATTATTGTTTTGATTTTCAGTTGGAAGTCCGAGGACATCAACTATTCAATATTTTTATTAAGTTCATTTTGAACGATTTCATTTTTAAAATCTTTATTGCTAAAATTTATCAGCGACAAAACAGTTGTTAAACCCACAATCAATATTTTAAATTTTTCTATCCTTCTCATAATTTTTTACTCTTAAAAACTCAATCTTATTAATTGCTAAATCTTTCTCTCTTCATTTTTTCATCTATAATGTTATATACGTAAAGGGTTTACTTTTGGATTTAAAAAAGTAAAAAAAATTGCACTTTTTTTCTAAATATTTTCGAAAAGCCCTATTTTCCTAAGGTTTGGACTACTAAAAAAAAATATTATTTTTCACAAAAAAATGAACTATCTTTATCTCAGGTATAAAAATAATGTTCAATAAATTTTTGTTTAAGCTTTAAATCCAAATCTATGAGTCAAGAAGAATTGTTAGTTTTAATTTACAAAAAAGACGAAAGAGCTTTTACCCATTTGTACGATATGTACTCTAAAAGTTTATTTTCAGTCATTAATGTTTTAATCAAAAATCGTGAAGAAGCCGAAGATGTTTTGCAGGAAGTTTTTGTAAAAATCTGGAAAAATATCGATTCTTATAACGAAAGTAAAGGCCGATTTTACACCTGGATCCTTAATATAGCCAGGAATACTTCGATTGACAAGCTGAGATCTAAAAATTTTAATAACAGCCAAAAAAACCTTTCCTCGGATAATTTCGTAAATCTGTTAGATGACAGTAATAAATTAATTAATAGAATTGATACAATTGGAATTCAGGAATTCGTAAAAAAACTGAAACCAAAATGTATAGAAATTATTGATTTATTATTCTTTAAAGGATATACCCAGCAAGAAGCTTCAGAAGAATTGGCACTGCCACTGGGAACTATCAAAACACAAAACAGAAACTGTATTAACGATTTAAGAAATTATTTAAAAATATAATGGAAGCACAAGAATATATTGAATCAGGAATTCTAGAACTTTATGTTTACGGTTTATTGACTGAAAAGGAGAATCTGGAAATAGCCGAACTGGCAAAGAACAACAAAGACGTAGACGACGAAATAATTGCGATTGAGAGAGCTATTGTGGCTCTGTCATCAAGCTTCGCTCCTTTCCACTCTGTTGAAAATTTCGAAAAAATTAAAGCTCGTTTAGAACTTAAACATGGTAAAGTTGTCGAATTAAAACCTGCATCAAACTGGACACAATATGTGGGCTGGGCAGCGGCAGTTTTATTATTGTTAGGTTTTGGATACCAAACTTTAGAATTAACTAAATCAAAAGAAGCAATCTCTAAAGTTGGAAATGAGAAAAATAAAATAGAAAGAAATTATGCTTTTTTAGATCAACAAAATAAACAAACCGAGAAAAACTTAACTATTGTTAGAGATATTAAAAATACTGGTGTAACGCTTGGCGGTCAGGCTGTTTCTCCAACATCTTTTGCAAAAGTGTACTGGAACCAGCAGACAAAAACAACTTATATTGATGCTGCAGGTTTACCAACACCGCCAAAAGGAATGGTTTATCAGGTTTGGTCTTTAAAATTAAGTCCGGTATTAACGCCAACAAGTATTGGTTTACTGGATAATTTTGAAGGAAATGCGCAAAAAATATTTGCTGTAAGCCAGACAGATTCGGCAGAAGCATTTGGAATTACTTTAGAGCCGGCCGGCGGAAGCCTAACGCCTACAATGGAACAATTATATACTTTAGGAAAAGTTTAAAACCTAAAATATTTATAAATTTAAAGCACATATTAATTACTTTTAATATGTGCTTTTTTATTTAACCAAAAACAAAACTATCCTAACTATGAACACAACTTTACTTTTAAGAATTGCTACAGCAATAATTCTGCTTACACATTCGGTTTTCGGAATTTTTAATAATGGAATTAATGATTTTGGAAATTTATATCTAAACCAGATTGGCTTTGCTCCTTTTGGTGTTTTTTTGGCTTGGTCAATTAAATTATCTCATATTGTCGCCGCTATACTTTTACTGCTAAATAAATATGTAAAGCCAGCGGGATTTGTAACGATTTTTATCCTGATCATGGGAATTGTTTTGGTTCATTTTCAGGAAGGCTGGTTTGTTGTGGGCGGCGGAAGAAATGGTGTAGAATATAATTTTTTATTAATTTGTGTTTTATTGGCGATAATGTATCCAAACGGACTTAAGCTAAATTCTAAATAATGTGTCGATATGGAAATAACTTGCAAAAACTGTCATCAGGTTTATACAGGTCATTACTGTAATAATTGTGGTCAAAGTGCCGAAACCCATAAAATAAATGCACATTTTTTGTGGCACGATATTCAACATGGACTATTACATTTTGACAATGGAATTCCTTATTCAGTAAAACAATTATTTACAAGGCCAGGTCATTCTATTAGAGAATTTATTGAGGGAAAAAGAATAAGACATTTTAAGCCTTTGTCTTTAGTTGCTGTTTTGGCAACCCTTTATGCTTTTTTATGTCATTACTTTCATATCAATATATTTAAGTCATCTTCAGATTCAGAGGTAGATTTTGGTAATTTTAGTGAATGGATAGCAACTCATTTTTCATGGGTTACAATAGCCACTATTCCAATTTACACCGTTGGAACGTATGTTGTTTTTAGAAAGCAGGGTTATAATTTTTTCGAATTATTTGTATTAAACACTTTTAAGGCTTCACAAAGACTTTTTGTGCAAATTTTGACATTTCCAATCCTTTTATATTTAACTAATACAAATCATGCTGATCACTTTTCATTCGTAACGTATCTAATAGGTATCGTATTAATATTTTGGACAAACATTCAATTTTTCGACAAGATGTCAAAAACAAAGGCTTTCTTTTTAACTATATTAAGTCACGCAATTTTTTGGGTTACTTTTTTAATTGTAATTATTTTGATTCTTGCTATAATGGGGAAATTACCAAAATAGTAACATCATGATAGTATAAGTTACTATTTAGATTTAAGATTTTCTATATAAAAAAAGGTTCAACAATTAAGTTGAACCTTTTTCTATTATATCAAAAAAATTACTTTTTGGTCTTATAAAATTTTCTATAACTCGGATACGTTATTACGCCAATTGCCGCTATTGTTCCCATACTGTAATAAATCCAGTCTAGAGAATGTGCTTCTCCGCTTGCATAAGAATGTAAACCTACTAAGTGGAAGTTTACTCCATAATAAGTAAATAAAATTGAGATAAACGCAAACATACTCATCAGGTTAAAGAACCATTTTCCGCGTAAAGCCGGAACAAAACGAGCGTGAATTACAAAAGCATAAATCATAATCGAAATTAAAGCCCAGGTTTCTTTTGGATCCCATCCCCAATAACGTCCCCAGCTTTCGTTTGCCCACTGTCCTCCAAGGAAGTTACCTATTGTAAGCATAATTAAACCAATTGTTAATGCCATTTCGTTGATGTACGTAATCTCTTTTACATTCAGGCTCATTTTAGCTTTATTTCTTTCATTCGTAAAGAATATCAAAATCAAGGCTACGAAACCTAAAATCATTCCCAAGGCAAAAGGTCCGTAACTTGCCACAATTACAGCAACGTGAATCATTAACCAATATGAATTAAGAACCGGCTGTAAATTTGCAATTTCAGGATCGATCCAGTTCATGTAAGCAGCCATTAAGATCATTGCCGTTACGAATGCTGATGAAGCAACAGTAAGTTTTGATTTTCTGTCAAAAGCCAAACCAAAGAACATGGTAGCCCAAGCTACATAAACAATCGATTCATAAGCATTACTCCAAGGTGCGTGACCCGAAATGTACCAACGAGCAACTAATCCTAATGTATGAAGTGCAAATAAAAGCCCTATAATTATGTGAAAAGCATTTACGGTTATACGAAGCCATTTCTTCTCGAAAAAGATATTTACGATCGTAAAAATCAACATTAAAATAGAAGCTGTAATATACCAATACGGTAATACTTTGAAAACGTCGTATTTGTTATAAGCAATCTCGGCGTCAATTTTTTGTTCGCTCGGACGTACTTTATTTCCAAATTTCTTTTGAAAACCATTAATACTTTCGACTAATTGATCGGCTGTATCCCAGTTTTTAGAAATAGAACCATTATTTAAGGCACTAAAATATAACGGAAGAATTTGGTTTACATAAGTAGAATCCATTCCTTTAAAGCCATTATTGTTACGCTCTAAATACGAAACCCATTTGTGATTTGGATCGTTTGGAACAGGGAAAATTTTCAGGATACTACCGCTTAAAGCAGATTCCATTAAATTTACTTTTTTATCTGTTTCGATAAAATCTTTCTCAAACTGATTTGGATTTGCTGCTTTATACGATGCATCTAAATAGGGAGAAAGTTTGTAGTTTCCGTTTTGATCAAAGAAGTTAACAAACGGAGCAAATTTTGCTTCTTTATCAACCCCAATAATTTTACGAATACTATCATTTCCTGATTTAATATAAATAAGCGGAATCTGAATCCAAACCTGAGCATATTGTGTCATTGACAAAAATACCTGATCAGAGTTCATTCCGTTGTAAGTATCAGCATGACTTACTTTTCTCAGTAATTCAGATGAAAAAGTATTAATCGGTTTCATACGTCCTCCTGCATCCTGAATAATCAAACGCCCGAATTTAGCGGCATGCGCTTCCGGTGCTTTATAAATCGTCAATAATGAATCTAATTGTTTTTGACTTGGCGGAGCGGTAACGTGATTAGCGTGATCATTTGGGTCTGCTGTATGATTGTGATCATGATCGTGCGAATGTACATGAGGATTTTGTTGTGCAAAACCACTCAAACTAATCATTATAATTAAAATCGTAATTAGTTTTTCTTTTTTCTTTTTCACATTTTCCAGTTTACGTTTTAAGTCAGCAAAACGAGAATGTTTTGTAAACATAATTGCCATTAAACCAAAGAACAACATAAAATATCCTAAATACGTTATAGATGTTCCCCAAAAATCGTGGTTTACAGATAAAACCGTTCCTTTTTCGTCAGGATCAAAAGAGGATTGAAAGAAACGATATCCTTTGTGATCTAAAACGTGATTCATATAAATATCGGCATCAAAAGTTTCTGTAGAATCCTGAACGGTAACTTTACTTTCAAAAGCAGAATAACTTTTTTCTGTTCCTGGGTATTTTGTTGCGATAAAGTCATTCAATTTAATTCTAAAAGGTAAAACATATGCTTTACTTCCGTAAAATATAGAATATTCGATTTTACCAATTTTTACCGTTTTAGGTTCTCCAACACTTCCTTTAGAGCCCATCACCATTACTTCTTTTTCCTGTCCTTCTGCTTTTACTTTTAAAACTAAAGCATCAGTATGGGATTTTGCTTTGAAATCGTTATTTGATTCATAATCTACTTTTCCTTTCATAGCAGGATCCGGGAAAACGATTCTAATATCTCCAATACTATATAAAGAACGCATCATTAAAGGCTGAACGTTATCTTTAGTAACTTTTCCTTTCAGCTGATCTGCCATTCGCATAAATTCACCTTCAAAAGGAGTCTGAATGGTATATTTTTCGCCAGTTGTATTGATATTAATAGCACCTTGCGTTGGCTTGTTTAAGGCAAATAAAACATTGTGAATGTTTTGAACCTCTCCTTCTTTCAGAAAATGTTCTTCACGGCCGCCTGCACCTGCTTCAACTAGTTTAAGATATAGAGTTCCTTTAGGATCCGGTTTTACCACTTCCTTTGCTCCCATTATATATTTTGAATACGAAACTTCAAACGGAGTCTCGTCAAATTTTCCTGAAATAGAGAAATCATTATTAGTAACCGGAGAAAGTAAAAGGCTTTTTTCGAAAACTCTTCGTTTCATTTCTCCTTTATATTCGCCATCAACAAAAATGGTTACGAATGTTTTATCCGAATAAATCTGATTTTCTGATGCGCCTTCGCGAATTGGCATCATTCCTTCATAACTGATATATCGTGTAATAAAAGCTCCTAAAATGATAAAAACAAAGGCTATGTGAAGTAAAAAAGTAGCCCATTTTTCTTTTTTCAATAATTGATAACGTTTGATATTTCCGAAGAAATTAATCATAAACACAAACATTATCGCTTCAAACCACCAGGTATTGTAAATTAAAATTCTGGCTGTATCGGTATTGTATTTACTTTCGATAAAAGTTCCAACACCCATTGCAATTGCGAATGTTATAAAAAGAACTGCCATTAATCGTGTAGAAAACAAAAAAGAGAATATTTTTTTATCCATTTTTAAGGAATTACATTGTATAAAAGTGGCACAAAAATACTTAAAAATGTTGATTTGAGGTAAATGTTATTTGTTAATAAAAACCAAATAATAGGATTGGTTTATGGGTCACAGATTAAACAGATTGAACGGATTATTTTATTTTTGTTTCTTAAATCTTTGTTGTTTTTGATTAAAATAATAGATAACTAAATAGAAATCAGTTTAATCTGTTTAATCCGTGACCAAACTTTCTACTACCTTATTTTCTTTAGAAAAAATAATGTTAATTTTGCGATTATGATTCGAATAACAATTATTGGTTCCGGAAACGTCGCACAGCATTTAGTAAAAGCTTTTTCTGCAAGTTCTCTTGTTGAAATTGTACAGGCTTTTTCAAGAAAAAAAGAAGCTTTGAGTCATCTTTTGGATTCAGCCAAAATCGTAACCGAATATTCAGCTTTAAAAGATGCAGATTTATATATTATTTCGGTTTCTGATAACGCTATTGCTGAAGTTTCAAATCAATTACCTTTTGAAAATCAATTAGTTGTTCATACTTCAGGAACAACTTCAATTGATGTATTAGATTCAAAAAACAGAAAAGGTGTTTTTTATCCCTTGCAAACATTTTCTAAAAATAAAGAAGTCGATTTTTCAATAATTCCGATTTGTTTGGAAACTGAAAATCAGAATGATTATAAAATTTTAGAAGATACAGCACAAAGCATTTCAAAAGCTGTTTTTCCTATAAGTTCTGAACAAAGAAAGGCTTTACATATTGCGGCCGTTTTTGTCAATAATTTCACGAATCATTTGTACCAAATTGGGCAGGAAATCTGCGAAGAACACGAAGTTCCTTTTGAAGTTTTAAAACCTTTGATTCAGGAAACTGCCGAAAAAATAAAAACTTTAGATCCAGTTTACGCTCAGACCGGTCCTGCAAAACGCCACGATTCTGTCACAACCGATGCTCACCTGAATTTTATCACAAACGAAAATCAAAAAAACATTTATAAAATACTAACACAATCTATACAGCATAATGGCAAAAAGTTATAAAGAAATGATGAACGACATTACAACATTTATTTTTGATGTTGATGGCGTACTTACAGACAGTTCAGTTTTTGTAACCACAGAAGGAGAAATTCTTCGTACAATGAATATTCGTGACGGTTACGCCATGAAAGCGGCTGTAGAAAGCGGTTATCATGTCTGCATTATTTCTGGCGGAAGCAACGAAGGCGTTCGCGTAAGACTGCGTAATTTAGGAATTACGGATATTCATTTAGGAACTCCTGATAAAGTGAAAACATTCAAAGAATACACTGATTCTTACAATATTAAACCAGAACAGGTTTTATATATGGGAGACGATATTCCGGATTATCATGTTATGAAATTAGTAGGTTTACCAGCTTGTCCGCAAGACGCAAGCCCTGAAATCAAGAATATCTGCCGTTATATTTCACACGTAAAAGGCGGAAAAGGTGCTGCACGTGACGTTATCGAGCAAGTAATGAAAGTGCAGGGAAAATGGATGGAACATTTTAATGGGCAGCACGATTAATTAATTGTGAATTGTTAATGGTAAATTAATCAATTATAAAAAACCTCTGAGCCTTTGCCCCTTTGAACCTTTGTAACTCTAAAAAAATGAAATACCTAAAACTAATTCGATATAAAAATCTACTCATGCTTGCTTTTATGCAGGTTTTATTTCGTTATGCTTTTTTAAAACAGCAGGATATTCCGCTGGCTTTAGCAGACTGGCAATATGCGCTTTTAGTTTTAAGTACCGTTTTATTGGCTGCAGCGGGTTATGTCATTAACAATATTTATGATATTGCAACAGATACCATTAATAAACCTCAGGATGTTGTAATTGGCAAAGGAATTTCTGAAACGGCGGCGTTTAATATTTATATCGGACTTAATGTTACCGGCGTTGCAATTGGTTTTATTTTGGCAAACATAATTTTAAGACCAACATTTGCCTCGCTTTTTATTCTAATTGCATCTTTACTTTATTTCTATTCTACAACTTTAAAATCAATTATGATTTTAGGGAATTTTGTAGTGGCGGCTTTACTTGCTATAAGTGTTTTGATAATTGGTGTTTTTGATCTTTTTCCGGCTACTACTTTAGAGAATAAAGCACAAATGGCCAGTTTCTTTTCTATTTTGACAGATTATGCCCTTTTTGCATTTATGATCAATTTTGTGCGTGAAATAGTTAAAGATATTGAAGATATGGATGGAGATTACAATCAAGGAATGAATACTTTACCAATTGCCATTGGAAAAAACAGAGCAGCGAAAATTGCACTGGGATTTGCTATAATTCCTTTTATTTTATGCCTGCTTTACATTAATAAGTATTTCTTTGAAAATAATCTTTTCATAGTCACGTTTTATACGTTTGCTTTTGTTTTAGCACCTTTATTATATTTTATTGTCAAAATATTCAGTGCCAAAACAAAAAATGATTTTCACCATTTAAGTACTGTCTTAAAATTAATTTTATTCTTCGGAATTTTATCAATTCTTATTATCAGCTTAAATCATCAATACCTTCAAAACCATGCTTAAAGAAAAACTCAAAAAATATAAAATTATCCTGGCTTCAGGGTCACCTCGCAGACAGCAGTTTTTTAAGGATTTAGATCTTGATTTTGAAATTCGCTTAAAAGAAGTTGAAGAAATTTATCCACCTGAATTAAAAGCAGTTGAAATAACTGATTTTCTGGCACAGCTAAAAGCCGATGCTTTAAAGGATGAATTAAAAGAAAATGAAATACTAGTAACAAGCGACACAATTGTCTGGCATCAAAATAAGGCTTTAGGAAAACCAAAAAGTGCCGAAGATGCTTTTGAAATGATCAAATCAATGTCGAATACAACACATGAAGTGATTACGTCTGTTTGTTTTCAAAACAATACTGCTTCTACCCTTTTACATGATATTACAAAAGTTACTTTCAAAGATTTATCTGATGAAGCGATTTTATATTATATCGAAAATTATAAACCTTATGATAAAGCTGGTGCTTATGGCATTCAGGAATGGTTTGGTTTCATGGCAGTTACAAAAGTAGAAGGTTCTTATACCAATGTTATGGGACTTCCAACGGCTAAAGTTTACGAATATTTGAGTACTTTAGTGTAAAAATTTATTTATGTTTTCTTTTAAAGGATATACTCAGGAAATATTTGCAACTTTTATTCTTATTATTGCTTTAATCGCTTTAAGAATGATTGTTGCCAAATTAATCCGACGCTTCGCATCTTCAAGTCAGTTATTAGAACATCGTACTAATCTCGTTATTAAATACATTCATATTTTGATGAATATTTTGGTAGCGCTTAGTTTAATTGTGATTTGGGGGGTTAATACCGAGGATATTTTTTTAACAGTCTCCTCTATTGCAACCGTTATTGGCGTTGCAATGTTTGCACAATGGTCAATTTTAAGCAATATTACTTCGGGAATGATTTTGTTCTTTTCATTTCCTTTTAGAATTGGCGATACCATAAAAATTCACGATAAAGATTTTCCAATTGAGGCTGAAATAGAAGACATTAATACTTTTCATATCAGCCTGAGAACAAAAGAAGGCGAAAAGATTATTTTCCCCAATAATTTACTGCTGCAAAAGGGAATTTCTATTATGCCGGCACACTACGAAGAGAAAGAATTTTTTGATTAATTTTTGAATGGGAATTTTATAAAGTATAACTAAAAAGCTAAAACGTTATAATTTAGAGAAATTATAATATTTGCTTAACCAATTATACATTATCAAAAAATTTCATCCAAAATGATTCATCCCATAAAGTTGCCGTTTTATGCAAAACTTGCGTGTATCTTAGTAAGCTTAATTTCATTTGCTTATATTTTTTGTATTACCAAAGACATTCTTACTCCGGTTCTATTAGCATTTTTGTTTGCGGTTTTACTACTACCAGTTTTTACCTTTTTAAATACAAAATTTAAGTTTCCCAGACATCTTGCGGCGATAATCTGCGTTTTAATTTTTCTCGCATTCATTGGTGGAATACTTATTTTCATCTCCTATCAGGTTACTAATATGGCAAGTGATTTTGAGACTATTAAAAAAAATGCCAACTCCTTTATAATTGAAATTCACAAATTTATCAGAGAAAATTTCCAGATAAGTATTGGCGAACAAAAAAAATATCTCGACACTGTTACAAAAGACTCTGTAAAAAACGGAAATGCAACTTTAGGTTCGGCTATAATATCCATAAGTGATCTTCTTTTAGACAGTACTATTATTGTAATTTATACGTTTCTGTTTCTTATATATAAAGAGCATTTCAAGTTGTTTTTGGCCAAATTAATAAGTAAAGAAAATCATTCTGCTTTAAAAGATATTCTATCACAAATCAAAGTTTCGATAAATAATTATATCGTGAGTTTAATACTGGAAATGATTATAGTTTCCGTGTTAACGAGTTTAGGACTTTGGATTATTGGCATTAAATATTTCATTTTATTAGGATTGATAACCGGAATTTTGAACCTGGTTCCTTATATCGGAATTTTAATTGCTGGTATTATTACCGTTTTGGCTTCATTGACCGGTTCCGGAGAAACATCGGTGATTGTTGGAATTTTAATTGTTAATGTAATTGTTCAGTTAATTGATAATAATCTTCTTGTGCCTTTAATTATTAACTCAAAAGTAGAAATAAACGCTTTTGTTTCGATTATGGGAATTATTGTAGGTGGTGCGGCGGCCGGAGTTTCGGGTATGTTTCTGGCAATTCCGCTTTTAGCAATTTTGAAAATTATATTTGACAGAATAGAATCATTGGAACCGTGGGGCTATTTAATGGGAAATCATATTCCGAGAAGATTTACCTGGAGAGTTCGCAGAGCTAAAGTACAAGAGTAAAATAATGTATTGATTTTAAAAATAATCGTGTTATTTATCTTAAATTCATAGAATAATAGCCTTTAAAATAAGTTTAAATCCATCTGAATGTTATCAAGTAAAAAAATAGTTATTTTTATTTTCTTATGCTTTTGTTTTCAAAGCATTAGTGCGCAGACAGATAAAACAAAGAAAGAGAATCCTCCCAAAAAGGACAGTACAGAGATTTATACTAAAATAAAAAACTATTCTAAGAAAAATAAATTCACTCAAACCTTACATAAACTTCTGTTTAGATCAAAAAAAGCTAAAAAAAGAGAAGTTATTGAACCAAGTGATTCTCAAAGTTATGAAGGCAAAATCATTCGAAAAATCAATATTGTAACACTTGACCCTTTTGGGCATTCCATTACAGATAGTACTGTACAGCCAAAAAATTGGGGAGAACGAACCGGAAACAAACTACATTTAAAAACAAAAAAAATAGCGATCCATAATCTTCTTTTATTTAAAAGAAATACTCCTTACGATTCTTATAAAGTACAGGAAACAGAGCGTTTAATTCGTGCTCAGAGATATGTTACGGCCGTCAGGATTTCTAACGAATTAGCCAGTCCGGCATCAGATTCTGTTGATGTTACTATTAGGGTTTTAGATTCCTGGAGTACTATTCCGAGGTTTTCAATTTCGAGCAGCAGAGTTGGCGTAGGATTTAAAGAAAAAGATTTTTTCGGCACTGGGCAGCAGCTCGAATATCGTTTCACTAATCGGTTTGATGATGGCGCAAATGGTAATGATGTTACGTATACAGTTCCAAATATAAAAAACACCTATATAGGGACTACATTGCATTACAACATGGACTTAGACAATAATTATACTAAAAGTATTGATATTGAAAGAGATTTCTATTCGCCTTTAACTAAATGGGCAGGTGGTGTTTTTGTTGGACAGAACTTCAGGAAAGATTCGTTGCAGGCTCCAGATATGAGCTATGCATTTCAGACATTTAAAAATAATTTTCAGGATGTTTGGGCTGGAAAAGCCACAAAAGTTTATGAAGATGATAATGAAGCGATTACCAATTTAATTACATCGGCACGTTTTTTAAATGTGAATTACAGCGAATCTCCTGATTCCTTATATGATCCAACTAATTTTTATTCAGATGAAAAACTGCTTTTAATGGGCGTTGGATTAAACAGACGAAAATTTATAAAAGACAATTATATTTTTAGAAATGGTCAGACAGAAGACGTTCCAATTGGCCGTATTTACGGAATCACATTTGGATATCAATATAAAAATACGATTTGGAGACCTTACGCTGGTGCACAATTTTCTTTTGGAAATTATTACAGGTTAGGTTTTTTGAGTATGAATTTTGAAGCCGGAACCTATTTTCATCAATCCAAAACCTATCAGACCGCTTATTTATTGGAATCGAATTATTTTACAAAACTTTTTAATCTTGGAACCTGGAAATTAAGACAATTCGTAAACCCAAGAGTGGTTATTGGCGCAAATCGCGAGGAAATAATTGGAGATGAACTCAATATAAACGAACGAAATGGTCTCGCAGGATTTAACAGCGCATTATACGGAACCAGTAAAACTGTTTTATCCTTGCAGACACAAACGTATTCTCCATATGCACTTTGGGGATTTCGTTTAAATCCGTTTTTTAATTATACCATTGCATTTTTAGGCAGTCCAAAAAATGCCATGTTCGACAGCAAACCGTATTCAAAAATCACTTTGGGCTTATTAATAAGTAATGACTATTTGGTTTTTAGTAATTTCCAGCTGTCACTGTCATATTACCCAAGTATTCCTTTTCAGGGTGATAATGTTTTCAAAACCAATACATTTGAAACTACAGATTATGGTTTGCAGAGTTTTGAGCTTGCCAAACCCAGAGTTGTCGATTATAGATAATCAAAAAATATTTAGATTTTTTTTAGATTATTCAAACTCTATAAAACACTTTAAAAATCAATATTTTACAGAATATTTAGCTTCATTCGAATCGCTAAAAAGCATAATTTATCCGATGAAATACAATTGCGTTTTATTTTTGGCACGGTATATGAAAATCCTTAAACAAAGATTAACATTAAACTTTAGAAAAGATGAAAACAATTAAAATAGCAATCGCCGGATTATTTCTTTTGGTTGCAAATGCCACACAAGCTCAGGTATCAATTAACGTTAATATAGGAACTCCTCCAGCTTGGGGGCCTGCAGGATATTCTGAAATGGAATATTACTATCTTCCAGATATTGAAGCTTATTATGATGTACGTGCATCACAATTCATCTATTTTGGAGGAGGAAGATGGGTTAGAACAACTTACTTACCAAGACAATACAGAAATTATGATTTATACGGAGGTTACAAAGTAGTTTTAACTGATTATCACGGAAGAACTCCTTACACTTACTTCGATCGTCATAGAGTAAGATACTATAAAGGATACCACGGTGCACCGCAAAGACCTTACAAAGCAAGACCGGTTTATGGTTACAACGACCGTCGTAATGATCACAGAGATCACAGACATTATGATAAACACGACAAACACCACGGAAAACATGATAGACACGATCATGACGATGATGATCACGGTCGCGGTCACGGAAGAAGATAATAAATCAAGCATGAGAGCGTATTAAGTTTTAATACGCTCTTTTTTTATTCAATATTTTATAAAAAGCAGCTTCCAAAAGAACCATTAACATTTCATTTAAATAATGTTTCATAATTTAATTAGTATTTTTGAAGCTATTTCAAAATCATTTAACTACGCCATGCGAAAAATACAAGTTCAAATTATTCTTTTATTTTTTATAAGTTTTCAAACCTTATTTGCACAACAGCCGCAAAAACCTAACGCAGTCGAAATTTACAATCAAATTAAAAAATTAAACTTTTTAGGTTCTGTATTGTACGTTGCTGCGCATCCTGATGACGAAAATACCCGAATGATTTCGTATTTGGCTAATGAGATGCATGCAAGAACAGGTTATTTATCATTAACCCGAGGCGATGGCGGTCAAAATTTAATTGGTCCGCAATTGCGCGAATTACTTGGTGTAATCAGAACTCAGGAATTAATTGAAGCCAGAAAAATAGACGGAGGTGAACAATTTTTTTCTAGAGCAAATGATTTTGGTTTCTCAAAAAATCCAAACGAAACCTTAGAAATTTGGGATAAAGATAAAGTCCTTGCCGATGTAGTTTGGACAATAAGAAATTTTCAGCCGGATATCATCATTAACCGATTTGATCATCGTTCTCCCGGAACTACGCACGGACATCATACATCATCTGCCATGTTAAGTGTGGAGAGTTTTAAACTAACGAACGATCCAAAAGTTTATCCTGAACAATTAAAATATGTTTCGCCATGGCAGGTAAAACGCCAGTTTTTTAACCCATCTTGGTGGTTTTATGGAAGTCAGGAAAAATTTGATGCTGCTAATAAATCTAAATTTACTAAGTTAGAAACGGGTGTATATTATACCGGAATTGGAAAATCAAATCAGGAAATTGCAGCTTTAAGTCGAAGCCGTCACCAGTCACAAGGTTTTGGAAGTACAGGAGTCCGTGGTTTAGAAACAGAATATTTAGAACTTATTAATGGAGAAACTCCAAAAGACCGCGATAATTTATTCGATGGAATCGACACAAGCTGGAATCGTGTTAAAAACGGAAAACCAGTCGGAGATTTAATTGCTATGATCATTGAAAAATACAATTTCAGCAATCCATCAGCAAGTATTCCGGATTTAGTGAAAGCTTACACCATGATTCAGGCTTTAGATGATACACATTGGAAAAATTTAAAATCGACAGCCATAAAAAATATCATTGCTTCATGCTCAGGTTTATATCTTGAAGCAGTTTCAAATGAACAGGAAGCCACTCCGGGAAGTAGTATTCGTTTGAGTTTAGAAGCTATTAACAGATGTGCTGTTGAAATGCAGTTGACAAGCGTTACAACATTGCCAGATAATAAATCAACTGCTCAAAACAGCATTTTAAAAGACAATAATGATCAAAAAATCAATCTTCAGATACAGCTTCCAAACAGCATCGAATACACGCAGCCATATTGGTTAAAAGAAAAAGCAACGGTTGGAATGTACACCGTTTCAAATCAGGAAAACATAGGTATTCCGGATATTATTAGAGAAGTAAAAGTGGTTTTTAATATAAAAATCAACAATGTCGAAATCCCGTTTGAGCGTACCGTTGTTTACAAATACAATGACGGCGTAAAAGGCGAAATGTATAATTTTTTGGATATTGTTCCAGAAGTTACCACTTCAATCTTAGAAAAAGTTTTAATTTTTAGAGATACAAAAAGCAAAATGATTCCAGTAAAAGTTCGTGCCGGAAAAGATGATGCAAAAGGAAATCTGCAATTGGATTTACCAAAAAGCTGGAATGTCTCTCCAAAACAAATTGCATTTACTTTAGATAAAAAAGGAACGGAACAAATTTTTTATTTTGAAGTTACACCGCCCATAAATCCTGAAGAAGTTGTAGCAAAAAGTATTGCAATTGTCGACAACAAACGTTTTGACAGAGACCAGACTATTATTGATTTCAATCATATTACAAAACAAATGGTTTTAAAACCGGCTGAATCAAAATGTATTAGAATTGATTTAAAAACTTCTGGAGATGCTATCGCTTATATTATGGGTGCCGGCGACGAAGTTCCGGAAAGTTTAACGCAAATGGGATATAAAGTTTCTATTTTAAAACCCGAAGAAATTACTCCTGAAAAATTGGATTCTTTCAGCACCGTTATTACAGGAATTCGTGCTTACAATACCGTAAACGCTTTGGCAAACAAACAAAATATCTTATTTAATTTTGTAAAAAGCGGTAAAAACATGATTGTGCAGTACAATACATACGGCAAATTAGTAACCGATAAAATTGCACCATATCCATTAAAATTATCAAACGACCGCGTGACCGAAGAAAATGCTAAAATTACTTTCTTAGCACCAAATCACCCCGTTTTAAATACACCAAATAAAATCACTTCAAAAGATTTTGAAGGCTGGACACAAGAGCAGGGCTTATATTATCCAGACGAATATGATGCAGCCTTCACTCCTATTATTTCTTCGCATGATAAAGGAGAATCTGCTAAAAATGGAGCATTATTAGTCGCTCCGTATGGAAAAGGATATTACATTTACACCGGTCTAAGCTTTTTTAGAGAACTGCCGGAAGGTGTTGCGGGCGCTTATAGATTACTGTCGAATATTATTTCGCTAAAACAGCCTCTTGAAGCCCCTAAACAAGATTTAAAGCAATAATTTCAAAAATATGGAAGCAAAAAAAACAAAAAAATGGAAAAAAAGTTACACCTATGTTTTAGTTGCTAACCTCATTTATATTGTGATTTTTTTCTTAATCATGCAATTTTATTCATAACCTATGCAGCTATTTGACTGGATCGTACTTATTGTAACACTTTTATTCATTGTTGGTTACGGTTCCTGGAAAACCAAAGGAAGTAAAAACGTTGAAGATTTTATTTTAGGAAACAACGAAACGCCTTGGTATACCGTTGGACTTTCAGTAATGGCAACTCAGGCCAGCGCAATTACATTTTTGTCTACGCCTGGTCAGGCTTATCATGACGGAATGGGTTTTGTACAGTTCTATTTTGGACTGCCAATTGCAATGGTTGTTATTTGTTTGACATTTATTCCGCTTTATCATAAAAACAAGGTTTTTACCGCTTATGAATACCTTGAAAAACGATTTGATGTACAAACTCGTTCTCTTGCTGCTATTTTATTCTTAATTCAAAGAGGATTGGGAACAGGACTGACAATTTATGCTCCGGCCATTATTTTATCGGCACTTTTGGGCTGGAACTTAACAGGTATGAATATTATAATTGGAGTTTTGGTGATTATTTATACTTTTTCCGGAGGAACTAAAGCCGTAAACGTAACGCAGAAACAACAAATGTTTGTAATTATGTCGGGGATGTTTATTACATTTTTCCTGATTTTGCATTACCTCCCAAATGATATGACTTTTACAAGCGCACTGCATATTGCGGGAGCAAATGATAAAATGAATATTGTAGATTTTTCTTTTGATCCTGAAGAAAAGTATACTTTTTGGAGCGGAATTACGGGCGGGTTCTTCTTAGCCCTCGCCTATTTTGGTACAGATCAGTCTCAGGTTGGAAGATATTTATCCGGAAAATCGGTGAAGGAAAGCCAAATGGGATTAATCATGAACGGACTTTTAAAAGTCCCGATGCAGTTTTTTATTCTGTTAACCGGAGTTATGGTTTTTGTGTTTTTTCAATTCAATCCAGTTCCTTTAAATTTTAATCCGAATAATAAAATTGTAATCGAAAAATCGGCTTATAAAGAAGAATATCATGCTCTTGAAAAAAAACTGGACAAATTATCTGAAGATAAAAAAGTAATTAACTTATTGTATATCGATCAGTTAAATCAAGATTATGATAATCCGATTCTTCGCAAGGAATTAGTTAATTTATCTAATAAAGAAAAAGATTTACGCGATCGTGCCAAAGAAATCATTTCAAGAGCCGACAGCAATAGCGAGACCAACGATAAAGATTATGTCTTTTTCCACTTCATCCTGCATTATTTACCAAAAGGCTTAATTGGTTTATTGCTTGCCGTTATTCTTTCTGCAGCAATGTCTTCAACAGCTTCAGGATTAAATGCTTTAGCTTCGACAACAGCAATTGATATTTACAAACGAAATCTCAAAACCGAAAAATCAGAGAAACATTATCTTAATGCAACTAAATTTTTCACGCTGTTTTGGGGAATTATAGCAATCCTTTTTGCTTGTGTAGGAACTTTGTTTGAAAACTTAATCCAGCTTGTAAATATAATTGGTTCAATATTTTATGGAACTGTTTTGGGGATTTTTCTTGTTGGTTTTTATTTAAAACGTATTCAGGCAAAATCTATGTTTATTAGTGCCTGTATAAGCCAGTTTGTAATTATAATCATTTATTACTTTATGGTTTACAAACAAGAAAAATTGGGTTATTTATGGCTGAATTTTATTGGGGCAATTTTGACTATTGGTTTGGCTTTGATTTTGCAGTTTTTGTTTTTTAAAGGAGACAAAATGAATAATGATGATTTAATTTTAGAAGAAGATTACTAAACAAAATTTGAGATTTTAATTTAAACAAACAGCTTTTCAAATAAAAATGAAAAATCTATTTCTAGCTATTACTTTCTTTCTTATTTGTAATTCAAATTACTCGCAAGAAAACAAAAAAGCTCTCAAAACATCAGAGGAAATATATTTGATGATTAAAAATAATGAATACTTAAAGTTATATGAAAAACTTGAAGATAATGTCAAATCAAAGGTTACTCTTGATTATGTAAGGGATTTAGTTAATTCATTAAATAAAACTTTAAAAAATGAATTAATAAATTTTGAAAATTTTAAAACTCAAATAATAACTCCCTTAGGTCAAGAATCTGATTTTGATTATATTATTTATAGATTTCCTTTAAATCAAAAAGATTATTTCGAAACATCTTTTATTTTAAAAAATGATTACTCGAAAATTTTTAGCACCAATATAATTCGAATTGATAGAATGCCTGATGTACAAGTTATATATGGCGCAGAAGGGCAGCAAATTCCAAAAGTTGGAGATGTAATTACAGAAAAAGATTCTCAAACAGATTTTATCAGAAGCATTAAGTATCGAGATTTTAATAATTTAATTATTATAGATTTTAACGATAAACAAGAAAAAATTAGAGAATCGAAATTTCCCTTAAATAATTTAAAATTTAAAAGCATAACTGAATTTTATGCTAATGGTAAAATAAGCTTGAATGCTAGTTATGACAATGGAATTGTAATTGGACAATTTCAAAAATTCTATGAAAATGGTAACATAAAAGAATCTGGAAACTACATCAAGGATATAGAGAAAGATGGAACATGGAATTATTATGATAGCAACGGGATTATAACAAAAACAGAACTATTTGAAAAAGGTGTTCTTATTAAATAAAACTATTATTACGCAATCATCCATCTTTGTCAAAGTTTAAAACTTTGACAAAGATTACTACACTTTAGTTTTTCAAATCGAAAAACAATGCGAAAATCTAAACAAATCTCTATCTTTGAGTAACCCACTTCTTAAATAGAGCGTTATGAAAGATCATAAAAAATACAGCAATAAAACCAAAGCAGCTTTTATCCTGCTGATTGTAATGCTGATAATTTTACTGGGGAATTTCAATACGCTTCGAAATTCTAAAAATGTAAACGACAATATCAACGCCATTTATAAAGATCGATTGGTTGTGGCACATTATATTTTTCAATACTCGAAACAACTTCATTTTATAAAGGCTGAAGCTGAAAAACTGGATTTAAGTGATAATATTAAAAAAAATGAAATCATTCATACTCTAGATATCATTCACAACATTGATGATTTATACGCTAAAACGGTTTTAACCAATAACGAAAAAAGACATTTTGATGCTTTTCTGGGTTCTTGTAAAGAAATCAACAAACAAGCCGAAAACAAAAACTGGAATAAAATAGCTTATTCGAGCGCACAAGCTTTAAAAACTTTAGAATCTTTATCTCAAATTCAAATTAAAGAAGGAAAAGCAAAGCTGGCAAATGCGAATGCAATGTACAGCAAAAACAATAGTTTAGGCCAGCTTCAAATTGCTTTACTTATAATTTTAGGCGGAATTACTTTTTATCTTTTAATTGTAAAGAAAATCAAAAGAAAGGTAAAGATTCCTGAACCTCCTAGTATGAACTAATTATTTAAATTTCCTGTCTTCTTCTTTTATTTGAAGATCATTTATACTGGCATATCTTTTCTGCATTAAACCATTCACGTCAAATTCCCAGTTTTCATTTCCATACGCTCTAAACCAATTTCCATCAACATCTTGATATTCATACTCAAATCGCACTGCAATTCTATTTTCAGTATGCGCCCAGTATTCTTTTTTCAATTTGTAATTTCTCTCTTTTTTCCATTTTTCCGTTAAAAAAGCAACAATTTCATCGCGTCCGTTAACGAATTTGTCTCTGTTTCTCCATTCGCTGTTTATTGTATACGCTTTTGAAACTCTTTCCGGATCCTGGCTGTTCCATGCGTCTTCTGCCAGCTGAATTTTTTCTTTTGCCGTTTCTAAAGTGAAAGGTGGCAACGGTAATTTCTGTTCCATTATTTTAAAATTAAAGTTTGAATTATTTTTTTTGATTGTTCTATTAACTCGTTTGACTTAAATAACTGACTTTCAATTATACAGCTTTCAAATAATAAATAAACATGATCTGATACCAGTTCATCTTTCAAAATATCTCTGAAAAAATTACGCAAGTCGCTTTTATGGCTTTCAATAACACTGAGAATCTTGACATTATCTGGCGGAATCTCTGAAAGTATATTTAGGAAGCTGCAGCCTCGAAAAGTTTCTTTCTGATTCATGTAAATCAAAAACTCAAAGGAGGCTAAAACTTTAGAATTTGAATTTCCTGCATTACTTGTGAATTTTAGTAATTCATTAAACCAAAAGGTATGACGCTGCTCTAAAAATGCCACGCATAAATCCTCTTTTGATTTAAAGTGCTGGTAAAAACTAGCTTTCGCCACTTTAGATTCTTCAATAATCTGATTGATTCCAGTAGCATTATAGCCTTGCTTATGGAATAAAATAAAAGTCTTTTCTAAAATTCGTTCTCTAGGCTGCATCTTCAATAATTTGATATACAAATATAAAAATTATTTCAACATACAGACAAGTCTGTCTATATTAATTTCAAAAAAAAATCCAAAACTCATAAAAAGCTTTGGATTTTCGAATTTTTATATTGAAATTTTCAAGAAATTATCTACTCCATTCAGTAATACTGTCTTTATTCATTTTTACGTAATCTTGATTGTTTGCAGCTTCTGCAGCAGCCAATGAAAGTTTTGCCGTTTCAACAGCACCTTTTTTATCACCTTGTTTTGCCTGGATTAATGATTTTAATCTTGAAACATAATAAGGCTTATCAGTACTCATATCTAATGCTTTATCAACATAGATTTTTGCAGTATCTAGATTTCCATTTGAAGAAAATAAATATTGAGACGCTGCATAATAATCATTCCAAGTTGGTCCGGCCAGCGTTTTTTCGATACTTGCAATTGCATTTTTAGCCGTTGGAACTTCAAATTTTAAAGCAACATGAGAGTTTTCCCAAGCCATTTCTAAATAAGCAAAGTTTTGATCTATACCATTAATTCCAATTGTAAAAGTTTCAACCGGAGTTGGAAGTGCGTTTTCTTTAACGGTAGTTTTTAAAACAACATACGAATCGTTCCAATTTTCAGGTAATCCCCAGTTGTCTGTAGAAAGATAAAAAATAACTTCCCAGCTTTCGATTTTAGGAATGGTATAAATTGCATATTTTCCTTTTTTTAAAGTTTTACCGTCAATTACAACATCGTCACTAAAATTAATAACGGTATTTTCATTTGCTCCGGTTCTCCAAAGTTTACCAAACGGAACCAAGTTTCCAAAAACAGCTCTGCCTCTGGCTCCCGGTCTTGAATAGGTAACTTCAACATCCGTTAAACCCACTGTTTGTTTTATATATGCTTTTGGACTCGCTTGCGGCGTTCTTACTTGTGCTTCAGCTGCTAAAGGTGCCAAAATAATGGCTAATGCAATAAGTATTTTTTTCATTATAGGGTGTTTATTTGTTTTGTTCAAATTTACAAATTCAATTACCTAACAAATGTTAAATTTTACATAATTCAAGCCTTAAGCTGTGATATTTTTTGTGCATTTAATTCGCTAAAATGATTGATAACAATATCCGCTTCTGCTAAATCCTGCAGGTTAGAATGAACACTATTATAACCCACACAGTAAATTCCGGCAGCTTTTGCCGCTTTTACACCATTTGTACTGTCTTCAATAATAATGCATTCCTCTTTTGGCGCAATGGACAAGGAAGCTGCATGAATAAAAATAGCCGGATTTGGTTTAGACTGTGGAAAATCTTCTCCACTTACAATATGAGGAAAATACTGATGCAGGTTAAATCTTGTAAACACTCTTTCAATAGTAACTTTTGAAGCTGAAGAAGCTAAAATTAACTGAATTCCGCTTGCGTAAATGTCCTTAATTAAATCTTCAACGCCATCTAAAAGATACAGATCTTCCTTAGTATCAAAAGCATCATTAAAAATGTTTCTTTTTCTTTGAATCAAATCTTCTACTTCGTGCTCAATTGTTGGAAAAAATCCTTTTAAACTCTGAAAAGTATTTTTCGTCGAAAATCCGGTAAATGAAGTATACATTTCCTCAGGAACTTCAATATTTAATTCTGAAAACTGTTTGTAGTAGGCATAACGATGAACGGGTTCTGTATCTACAATTACGCCGTCCATATCAAAAATTACTGTTTTAATCATTTTTTTTAAGGTGCTAAGGTTCTGAGGGACAAAGGTGCAAAGGTTTTTCTCTGTGAACTGAGACTGAAAACTGTGACTGCCTACTCTTTTTTAAGTAAATAACGAATTACAGTTTCTGCAGCGTGAAGACCAAATAATCCTGGCATGTAGCTGTTTGTTCCGTAGAAAGATTTTTTGAAGTTTTTTCCGTCGGTTAATTTTAAACTCTTTTCGTTTTGGATTTCAGATGAAAAAACAACTTTTAGTTTGTTGATTTTTACGGCTTTTAATCTCTTACGGATTGCTTTTGAGAAATAACAGTTTATAGTTTTAGAAATATCACCCACTTTTACTTTAGAAGCCAGCATCTTTCCTCCTGCTCCCATACTGCTGATGATTTTTACTCTTTTACGTTTTGCTGCAATAATTAAATTCAGTTTTGGAGTAATACTATCGATGCAGTCCAAAACATAATCAAATTCCGGAGAAACGATTTCAAAAGCTCTTTCCGGAGATAAAAATTCCTGAACACGAGTTAGTTTCAATTCAGGATTAATATCTATTAAACGATCGCCTACAATTTTAATTTTTGCTTCTCCAACTGTAGAATGCAAAGCCGGTAATTGTCTGTTAATGTTTGTAATATCTACAACATCTCCGTCAACAATTGTCATGTTTCCCACTCCTGCTCTTGCTAAAAATTCAGCTGCAAACGATCCAACACCGCCTAAACCTACTACTAATACATTTGCATTACGCAAATTTTCTAATCCTTCCTTTGTAAATAAAAGCTCGGCTCTTTCTGTCCACTCTGCCATATATTCTATTTTGTTTTTTTAGTTTTTATTTTTTTTGTTTCAAGTTTCAGGTTTCAGGTTTCAAGTTCTCTGCTGTGAGGCTGAGCGAAGTCGAAGCCCACGCCTAATTGGAGTGCCCTTCGACTTCGCTCAGGGTGACAAACTTATTTCACTTTTTACTATTTACTTTTCACTAATTACTAATCACTTTCTCACAAATACTTCTGCAAAATTACTTGAGATAATACCCTGTAATTCTCTGATTGTAGTATTTTTATATTCTGATGCTAAATCGTAAACCTGCTTAATATTCTCTTCAATCGTATCGGTTTCCAGAAAAAAACGATCGTTTGGAATATTCTGAAAAACGGTTTTTAAATTGGCATTTCTCAATAAATATTTTCCGAAAGAAATATAAAATCCATCTTTAATTAATTGTTCTGCCAACTGATTATTTTTGGAAAAACCGTGAATAATCATCGGAACAGAAATTTTTAATTTCTTTTTAATCGCTGTCACTTCCTGAAAAGCGGCAACGCAATGAATCACGACTGGTTTTTTATATTTTTCAGCTAAAGCCAATTGTTTTTCAAAAACCACAATCTGCTGTTCTAACGGAATTTCAATTCGTTTGTCTAAACCGCATTCGCCTATTGCTAAACAATTTTCGTTTTGCAGTTTATCTTCAATAATTTTCAATTCTAAATCAATTTCATTTTTCTTAATATGCCATGGATGAATTCCGATAGAATAAAACGGAATCGATACATCAAATTCCTGCGGATATTGATTAACCAATTCTAATACATTAGATTGATTTGTAAATTGATGGGTATGAAAATTAAAGAATTCCATTAATGAAATGTTTTCACTCCGGCTTTGATTTCTACTTTTAAATCATTCTCTAACGGAACAAGCGGGCAAGAATATTTATGATTATAAGCACAATACGGGTTGTATGCCTGATTGAAATCTACTGCAATTGTTTTTCCTTTAGGGATTTTTAAATCGATATATCTTCCGCCAATATAACTTTCTTTACCACAGGTTAAATCTGAAAAAGGAAGAAATAAATGGTCTTTGTATTCTTTTTGTTTAGAAAGTTCTATGTTTCTGTAAACGTTCAACTTCATAGGAACACCATTTAAAGTAAAGGATAAAGTTCCGTATTTAATATATTGCGGTGTTCTTGTTCCTGTAGTTTTCATTTCGAAAACTTTTTCGTTGTCCGATTTTTCAAATTTTGCATTCACAAAATACTTTCCATTAATTGGGTAAAAATCTAAAGTTTTAAAAGTCTTTAAATCTTCTTCCATTAACGGACTTGTCTTAGCATCAGCATATTCTGAGTTGATTTGCTTTTGGAATTTTTCAGCTTCACTCTTGCTAAATTTACTTTGGCTGAAGCCAAAACTAAAAGCCAGAAGCAAAATAAGGGCAATAGAATTTTTCATCTTTGGAAATTTTATGCAAAAATAGTTTAAAAGTAACAAAGCAACAACCGTTGTACGTGACAAAGTTTCCTAACTTTGTGGCAAATACAATAATTATAATGCTCAAAACTGCCGCAAACCATTACTTGAATAATTTTAGAGGATTTACAAGAGAAATTTGGATACTTACATTAATCACTTTCATAAATCGTGCAGGTACAATGGTGCTGCCTTTTTTATCAAAATATTTAAATGAAGATTTAGACTTTTCTTTAGATCAGGTAAGCTGGATCATGGTTTCATTTGGTTTAGGTTCTATGCTAGGTTCCTGGCTTGGAGGGAAACTTTCTGATAAAATAGGGTTTTATAAAATAATGGTTTTTAGTTTATTTACCAGCGGAGTATCACTTTTCTTTGTTCAATATATTACATCTTTCTGGGGGCTTTGTATTGCAATGTTTGTATTAATGACAATTGCCGATATGTTTCGTCCTGCAATGTTTGTGTCCTTGGGCGCTTATGCAAAACCAGAAAACAGAACGCGTGCCTTAACTCTTGTTCGTCTTGCTGTAAATTTAGGCTTTGCTGCTGGGCCTGCCCTCGGAGGCTTGATTATTATGGGAATGGGCTATTCTGGTTTGTTTTGGGTTGATGGAGCTTCGTGTATTATTTCGATATCAATTTTTGCTTTATTAGTTAAGGAAAAGAAAAAAGTCGATCATGGTGATAAAACCGAAAGTGTAACAAATGTAAAATCTGTATTTCATGATAAGATATTCTGGGTTTTCTTATTTGTGAGTTTTATTACGGCTATTATTTTCTTTCAGCTTTTCACTACTTTACCTTTATATCATCATAAACAATATGGTTTAAATGAATTTCAAACCGGACTTTTAATGACTTTAAACGGGCTTTTGATTTTTGCTTTAGAAATGCCAACGGTTGGTTTTATGGAAAGAAAAGGTTTTCCAAAAATCAAAATCATCATTATAGGATCATTTGTAATGGCATTGAGTTTCTTTTTATTATTAATTAATGTTTGGGCCGGAATCCTGGTTATCAGCATGATTTGTATTTCGATTGGAGAAATTCTAACCTTCCCTTTTTCGAATGCATTTGCTTTAAGCCGTGCGCCTCGTGGTCAGGAAGGGCGTTATATGGCTTTGTATACCATGAGTTTTAGTTTAGCACATATTTTTAGCACTATGCTAGGTTTTGGAATTGCTGATCATTTTGGTTATCAACAAAACTGGCTTTTTATGGCTTCTATCGGAATCTTGGCTACGCTTTGCTGCCTTTGGATTAGAAAAGCTTTACTTCTGGAGAAAAATAAATAATTTTAACTTTTACACATAAATCATTATAATTCAAATCATTAACTTTGATTTTGAATAGCTTTTCTATGCTTTTAATTCAGCTTTAAACGAAATTTTTAGTTAAATAACTATATTTATAGTTGCGTAACTAAAAAAATAGTTGTAGGTTTGAATTAAAATTAGAAAACATGCAAAAGTTAACCAATAAAGAAGAAGAGATAATGCAGATTTTATGGAAGCTTAAAAAAGCATTCGTAAAAGAAATTCAGGCAGAGATAACGGAAGACCAGCCGCATTATAATACACTTTCGACAATTGTTAGAAATCTGGAAGAAAAAGGTTTTGTGGCACACAATGCTTTTGGAAATACACATCAATATTATCCAATAGTAACTCTCGAAGCGTACAGTAAAAAATATATGAAAACGGCTATTGATAATTATTTCAACAGCTCTTATAAAAACATGGTTTCGTTTTTTGCCAAAGAAGAAAAAATTTCTGCAGATGAATTGCGCGAAATTCTGGCAATGATCGAAAATCCAAAAGACAATAAATAACAGTAAAAAAATAGACGAAGAAAAATGATAGTTATGGAATCAATATTTGTTTATATCGCAAAATCGGCTGGCTTAGTGGCATTATTTTACTGTGCCTATTATTTTTTACTTCGAAAAGAAACTTTTTTTACTAGTAACAGATGGTTTTTACTTACTGGTTTAATTACTTCAGTTCTACTTCCATCTATAGTTTACACTAAAGTTGTTTGGGTAAACCCTACTCCTATTCCAAACTTAAGTTTTTCAGATGCAAATCTTATTCAAAATACTGAAAATAAAGCTTTTGAAATAAACTGGATTTATGTTATACTATCTATTTATTGCATCGGGTTTTTAGTTTTCCTGATAAAATTCGCCATGGATTTTTACAGTTTAAATTATATTTTAAAAGGAAAAAAAGTACATCAGCAGGCTGATTTCAAATTTATTGATACAAACGAAAATATTCCCCCTTTTTCTTATTTCGAATATATCGTATACAACTCATCAATGTATACGCCAACAGAATTAGAAAACATAATTGAACATGAAAAAGTGCACAGCGATCAAAATCATACAGTTGATGTTTTAATATCAAGAGCTTTTTGTATGCTTTTTTGGTTCAATCCTATTATATGGCTTTATAAAAAAGCAATTATCCAGAATTTAGAATTTATTGCCGATAAAGAAGCTGCTAAAAAATTATCAGATAAAAAAGCGTACCAATACACGCTTTTAAAAATAACAACACACAAAAGCTGTGTTGCCATTACCAATCATTTTTATCAATCATTAATCAAAAAACGAATTGTCATGTTAAACAAAAATCAATCAAAAAGAAGAAATTCCTGGAAGTATTATGTTGTAATTCCTGCTCTTGGAGCCTTTGTTTTGCTATTTCAGGTTGAAGTAGTTGCAAAAGAAAAACAACAAATTGTAAAAGAAGTTTCGGGAGAAATTAAATCTGTAGATGTTTACAAAATCAAGAAAAGCTCTACAGATGCTGAATTGGAAAAAATTAAAGAAAATTTAAAAAAACATCACAATGTTGATTTTGAAGTTTCTGATGTAAAAAGAAATACAGATAACTTTTTAACTTCAATCAAAGTTGATATTAAAAATGGAAAACAGCAAGCACAATCTATTCAGGTTGGCGGAGATCATATTATTAAAGATTTTGGAGTAATTGTTATAACAGATGAAAAAGGCCATAAAAACGTTGGCATTCAAACTGATGACGAAGCAAATGCTAAAGTTGTAGTTAGTAAAAAAGTAAGTTTTATAGATGCCGCTGACATCGATAATACTAAAACTGCTGCAGATTCTAAAACTGTAATCAGCAAAAAACTAACCACTAAAATTGACACCAATGTTAACGATAATTCTAATACTAGTACAAAAACTAATAGCAATACTAACACAAATGTTAGTACTACTGTAACAATTGATACTGATAACAGTACTAACACTAAGGTAATTACAGCTACTGACGGTTCGACCATTACAGTTTCGAATCCTGCAAAAACTAATGTCAAACAAGGATTTCAACTTTTAATTGTTGATGGAAAGGAAATGCCAAGTGGTTTTGATTATGAAGGTATTGATCCAAAAGACATTAAATCTGTAAATGTCTATAAAGGAATACACGCAGTGACTAAATATGGAGAAAAAGGTTCAAATGGTGTAATTGAGATAGAAACAAAACATTAATACGTTTCTAATTTTTTAAAAATCTGAAAATGCAAAAACTAACCAACAAAGAAGAAGAAATAATGCACATTTTATGGAAGCTCAAAAAAGCATTTGTAAAAGAGATTCAGGCAGAAATTACGGAAGATCAGCCGCATTATAATACACTTTCAACTATAGTTCGTAATCTTGAAGAAAAAGGTTTTGTGGCGCATAATGCTTTTGGAAACACACATCAATATTATCCGGCCGTAACTCTTGAAGCTTACAGCAAAAAGTACATGAATACAGCCATTGATAATTATTTCAACAGTTCTTATAAAAATATGGTTTCGTTTTTTGCCAAAGAAGAAAAAATCTCGGCAGATGAATTACGCGAAATCCTGGCTATGATTGAAAGTCCAAACGAAAAAAAGTAAACGAAGAAAAAATAAATCATCATGGAAGCACTTTTCATTTTTATCGTCAAATCAAGTGGTTTAATCGCTTTGTTTTATTTTGCATACTTTTTTTTACTGCGAAAAGAAACTTTCTTCAATAGCAGCAGATGGTTTTTACTTGCCGGTTTAATAACATCAATTGTTTTGCCGTTTGTTGTTTACACAAAAGTAGTTTGGATTGATCCGGTTCCCGTTCCAGTTGATTATGCGCCAGCCGCGAACTATCACTACACTCCAAATTATCACCCGCAAATTGCCGAAGAAGAATCTTTTGAAATAAACTGGAATCTGGTTTCATTAGGTATTTACGCACTTGGATTTGCTGCTTTTATGATAAAATTCGGAATAGATTTTTATAGTCTGAATTCGGTTTTAAAAGGAAAAAAGGTAGAACAGCAGGCCGATTTTAAATTTGTAGATGTTAAAGAAAATATTGCTCCATTTTCTTATTTTGATTATATCGTTTACAACTCATCAATGTACAGCGAATCAGAATTAGAAAGTATTTTAGAGCATGAAAAAGTGCACAGCGACCAACATCATACAGTCGATGTGATAATTTCGAGGATTTTCTGCATCTTGTTTTGGTTCAATCCAATTATCTGGCTTTATAAAAAAGCAATTCTTCAAAATTTAGAATTCATTGCAGATAATGAAGCGTCCAAAAAAATATCAGACAAAAAAGCGTATCAATACACGCTTTTAAAAATTACAACACACGAAACTTGTGTTGCCATCACCAATCATTTTTACCAATCATTAATCAAAAAACGAATTGTTATGTTAAACAAAAATCAATCAAAAAAATGGAATTACTGGAAATATTACGCTGTAATTCCAGCACTTGGAGCATTTGTTCTCTTGTTCCAAATTAAAACAATTGCGCAGGAGAAAAAAGAACTTAAAGAAAAGACCGAAAAGGCTGCTTTGGCCTCTATAATTCAAGATGGAGAAGTTTATAAAATCACAAAATCAACTACAGATCAGGAATTAAAAGATTTAAGTGCAAAACTAAAATCGGAACATAATGTTGATTTGGAAATTTCTAATGTTAAGAGAAACAGTGAAAATGAACTAATAGCTATTAAAATTAGAGTTATTAAAGAAAGTGGTAAAGTGCAGGTTATTGAAATGAACAGTACTAAAGCCTTAAAAGACTGTAGTATTGTAATTGATAAAGATGACGAAGGCACAAAAAGCGTAAGCTTGGTTACTGATGATCAAATAGATCATCCGGTAGTAATTCAAAATCGTGATGTTGTAGTAAGAAACTTCGAATCTGATGTTACTCCGGAAGATCGTTCTTCACCGGTTCCTCCTACAGCTCCAGTTGCTCCAATGGCTCCGGTTTTTCCTGCGGGACCAATGCCTCCAGCACCAGCTATTGATATGTCTAAAATGCCAAAACCACCAGTTGCTCCGGCAAGTCCAAAAGATAAAGTGGCCTGGGCTAAATTTGAAAAAGAAATGGCTGAGTTTGAAAAAAAGATGGAAGCTTTTGAACCAGATCTTTCTGCTTACGAAAAACAAGTTGATGCTATTATGGCTCAGCGAGAAGCCATTTTTGAGAAACAAATGGAGAAGTACGAAATTGCAATGGAGAAATTCAATTTTGATATGGATAAATTCAGTCAGGATGTAGAAATTAAATATGGCAGAGATTCTAAAGAATATGAAAGAAGCGTAAAGCAGTATGAAAATGATATGAGACAGCATCAGTTTGACATGAAACAACATGAAAAAGATATGAAGCAGTTTGAAAAAGACATGAAACAACGTGAAAAAGAATTGAAAAAATGGGAAAAAGAGAACAATAAAAAGTCTTAAAGATCCCTTCAATAGATTGAAAACCAGTGTACAAAACACTGGTTTTTTAATATAATTAAATATCGAATACATTAAAAATAATCAAAAATGAAAAAAGCATTTTCAGTTTTATTTATACTATTGTTTATTTCCTGCTTTGCGCAACAAAAATCAAGTTCATTTACAGAAAAAGAAATTCTAGCCTTCATGGACAAGAATGCTAAAGTTTTACTCGAAAATTCTAAAGCAAATTCAGTGTCTATAGGAGTTATAAAAGATGGTAAAACGTATACAAAACATTACGGAGAAATAGACAAAGGAAAAGAAAATCAAGCCAATAACAATACCGTTTTTGAAGTAGCTTCGATAACCAAATTATTCACTGGATTATTAGTTGCTCAGGCAGTTGTCGAAGGAAAAATAAATCCTGAAGATGATATTCGAAAATATTTGACAGGTCCTTATCCAAATTTAGAATATAATGGAACTCCAATAAAAATTAAGGATTTAGTTTCGTTTAGAACCGGCTTCAATAAAGATTTACCTGATACTTCAGAATTAAGAAAAAAGCAGACAGACAGCAGCTATATCGCTTTCAAAAAAACAGATGATGAATATTCAAGAACCAAATTCTTCGAAGATTTAAAAACTATGAAATTAGATACGCTGCCGGGAACAAAGTTTAAATACAGTAACGGTAGTCTACAATTAGCTGCACACATTTTAGAGAATGTTTATCATAAAAATTATGAAACGTTATTGAAGGAAAATATTCTTTCAAAATTAAACATGAATTCAACTTATCTAACTTTAGATAAATCTGTTCTTATTGCTAATGGGTATAATGGCAAAAAATTAATGCCAAATATTTCAGATAATTTGTGGGGTGCTGCCGGATATTTAAAATCTACTTTAAGTGATTTACTCAAATTCCATGCATATGAGTTAAGTACAAAAAATAAAATTGTGGCAGAATCTCAAAGAAATCTTTTAAATTCTGATACAAGCTGGAATGGTTATTTTTGGGATGGAATTGAAGTTGACAATTTTGGCAGAAACTGCTGGAAACATGGAGGAGCTTTTGGAACACAAAATATGTTTTTAGTTTATCCTGAAATTGGTTTAGGAATTTCTATTATTGTAAACATCAGTAATGAAAACACAGGAAATGCACTAGGAAATGCAATTGTAAAATTATCTGAAGATTTGATTTCTAAACCAGAAAACAAAAAAGAATTGTATGGTTACACATTAACGAAAGACAATGTAATTTTCACTTATGAGCATTATAAATCGCTTAATACTGATTTAGTAAAAAGTGTTTCAATTGCCGGAACTTTTAACAATTGGAACCCAAATGATAATAAGTATCAAATGATTCGAAAAAATAAAAACACGTTTGAACTTACGGTTCCGAAAAGTCAGTTCGAAAAAGATAAAACCCAAATGTTCAAATTTGTGATAAACAAAACAGGCTGGGCAAAAACGCCAAAAAATGCTTTAAATACTGAAGAAGGAGAAAACAAAAACCTGATCCTGAAGATCGAATAAATTAATTAATGTTTTGAAGCTAAAAAAGACTTTGTGAGTAACAAAGTCTTTTTTTATATCTTTGAAAAAACAAATCTGCCATGTATAAAATTTTAGCCAAACTAAATAAAATTCTACTGCCTAGTTTTACTAAACAAGGTCTGGATATTTCAAAAGCAAAAAAATGGCAAATGGCGATCATTGGCTATCGCGCATATGTTACTAAACGAGCTTTAGGATAATCAATTAAAAATACTTTTGTTTTAGACAGCAGAAATAATTGATTTTATTTTCTGCAATATTATATTTATGAAAAATAAAGAATTTAACCTTCCTCCTGTTCCGGCAGTTTTATTGGCAATTATAAGTGTACAATGCGGGGCTGCGATTGCAAAAACACTTTTTCCTGCAATTGGAGCTGCGGGAACGGCATCTATACGTATTGGTGTTTCGGCATTAATTTTATTATTGGCCTACAGACCAAATTTAAAAGCAATAACTCCTGCGCAATGGAAAATTGTAATCCCGTATGGTTTGTCATTAGGTGCAATGAATTTGATTTTTTATTTTGCTATTGAAAGAATTCCAATTGGTCTGGCTGTAACTTTAGAGTTTATGGGACCACTATTGGTTGCTATTATAGGCTCAAAACGTTTAATCGATTATTGTTGGGTTTTACTGGCCGCAATGGGAATTGTTTTAATTGCTCCATGGACAAATGCTCGTTTAGATGTTTTAGGAGTTGTATTCGCTCTCTTGGCCGGTGCGCTTTGGGCGGCATACATAGTTTTAGGTGGGAAAATTTCAAAAATAATGAATGGAGGTCAGGCCGTTTCAACCGGAATGTTATTTGCTGCAATCCTGATTTTGCCTTTCGGATTCCTTGAAAATGGATTAGTGAACTTAACTCCAAAACTTTTCGGAATGGGTGTTGCGCTTGCTCTTTTATCTAGTGCAATTCCGTTTACTTTAGAAATGAAAGCTTTAGGTCAGCTTCCTCCGCGTACATTTAGTATTTTAATGAGTTTAGAGCCTGCAGCTGCTTCTATTTGCGGATTTATCTTTCTACAGGAAAACTTAAGCTTTTATGAAATATTAGCCGTATTGTGTGTTGTAATTGCGTCTGCTGGAAGTACCTTGACCGCGAAGAAATAAAAAAGCCCTGCATATCTGCAAGGCTTCTTCATTGTAGGCATTCTATTTTTGGAGGTCTTTAATTATTTTTTAGGCAGTAATACAGCATCAACAACATGAATCACTCCATTTGATTGGTTCACGTCTGCAATTGTTACTTTAGATTTATTACCATTTTCGTCAGTAACATACAAATCTTTTCCTTTCATCCAAGCCGTAAGAGTCCCGCCGCTTACTGTTTTAAGAGTAGCTTTTCCGTTTCCTGCTTTTATAGCTTCTGCAATATCAGGCGCATTCATTTTTCCTGCAACAACATGATAGGTCAAGATCGTTTGCAGTGTTTTTAAATTTTCAGGTTTTAATAATGACTCAACAGTTCCCTTTGGCAATTTATCAAAAGCAGCATTTGTTGGAGCAAAAACAGTAAATGGTCCTGCACTTTGCAATGTTTCAACTAATCCTGCAGCTTTTACAGCAGCAACAAGAGTGGTATGATCTTTTGAATTAACGGCATTCTCGATAATATTTTTGTTTGGATACATCGCCGCACCGCCTACCATTACTGATTTTTGAGCAAAAGATGTAAATCCGAATGATAAGGCTAAAATGGCGGCGGCTAAAAATTTTCTAGTTTTCATAATTTATATTTTAAGTTATAAGCTCATTTACGTTGATATATTCGTTTTGGTTTTGATCAAAAATTTATTTTATCAAAATTCAAATTGAAATAGGCATAAAATTTATTGCTATAGCCTATAAATCATTAGATTGTTATCAAAAAAAAATCAATAAAAAATTAATTTTATTAACATTTAATTATTATTTTTAGAAATAAAACAATTCATTATGCAAAATTTACCTAAAAAAGTAAGAAGTAAAAAATTGAGCTCACGAGTAGATTTAACTGCAATGGTCAGCGTTTCTTTTTTGCTGATTATATTCTTTATACTCGTTGGTGAATTGTCTAAACCAAGAGTCATGGAATATTATAACGCAGAAGACAGAAGAGGTTGTTGTGAGTGTCCTCCACCTCATTATGGAGAAAACAGATCAATAACTATAGTGTTAGGTGAAAATAACAAATTGATATATTACATGGGCATTTTGAGTTCTCCGATAGTTTCTCCAAAAGAAATTAAATACGGTAAAGAGGGAATTCGTCAGGAATTGCTAAAAAGAAATAAAAGTGTGCTCGAATATTCAGCAGCTTTAGGAAAACCCGGAAGAGGAATTACTGTCATTATAAAACCTAGTAAAAAATCTAACTTTAAAAATTTGATTGATATTTTAGATGAAATGGCAATTGCTAATATTGAAACCTATGCAATCATACCTGAGTTTACTCCAGAAGAATCTAAATTATTGGCTTCAAATTAATTCTTTTTAACTTAAATCTAGATCTATGAAAAATCTTCCTCAGAAAATAAGAAGCAAAAAGTTAAATTCAAGAGTTGATTTGACTGCAATGGTCAGTGTTTCATTTTTACTAATTATCTTTTTTATGCTTGTTGGTGAATTGTCTAAGCCAAAAGCATTGGATTTAAGTATGCCGGAAAGGCACTGCGATGATAAATTTGACTGTGTTATAACTTGTGGCACCGATACACGTCGTATTATAACCGTTTTATTAGATGATAATAATAAAATAATTACTTATTCAGGCCTTTTATTTAATCCTTTAGAAGATCCAAAAAAAGTAAGTTATGGGAATAACGGAATTCGTAAAATACTACTTGAAAAAAGCAACACAATTCGAGAACATTCTGCTGCAATAGGAAAACCAAAATATGGTCCCATCGTAATTATAAAGCCAAGTAAAAAATGTAATTTCAAGAATTTGGTCGATATTTTAGATGAAATGGCAATTGCAAAAATTGACACCTACGCAATCGTGCCTGAATACACTCCAGAAGAATCAAAATTATTAGCTTCTAAATAAATACTCTAATTATGGAAAATCTCCCTAAAAAAATCAGAAGTAAAAAATTAAGCATAAAAGTGGATTTAACTGCAATGGTCAGCGTTTCATTTTTGCTGATTATATTTTTTATGGTGACAATTGAGTTAGCGAAGCCGAAAATGATGGAATATGAATATGGATATCGCGGAGGTTGTGGTCCTGAACCTGAATGTAACAAACCAGATGAAAACCGTATTCTAACTGTCTTATTGGATGATAATAATAAAATGATTACATATATGGGTTTATTATACTCTCCTATCCAAAACCCTAAAGAGGTGCAATATGGAAAAGAAGGAATAAGAAAGGAATTAATATCTATAAATAAAAAAGTCCATGAATATTCAGCCAGTATGGGAAGGCCGGAAATTGGTGTTACAGTTATTATTAAACCAAGCAAAAACTCTAATTATGGCAACTTAGTTGATATTCTTGATGAGATAAAAATAACGGGAATAAACTCTTATGCAATTGTGGATTATTATACTCTGGAAGAAACAAAATTATTAGCAATTAAATAAAGTTTATAATTCTGTAAAAACCTGAAACCTGAAACAAATAAAACCTTAAAAAAACACATACAAAAAAGTCCCACAGTAATGTGGGACTTTCTATTTATATAAAACTAAGAATTATTTTTTCTCAGTTTTTTCCATTTTAGCTTTTAATGCAGCTAATACATCATTGTTATCTCCTAAAGTTGCAGCTGGTGCATTAGTAGTAGATGCAGATGAAGTATTTTCAGTTGCAGCTTTCACGTTTTTCTCTTCTTCTTCACGGAAGATAGCAGTGTGAGAAGCAACTACTCTTTTGAATTCTTTATTGAATTCAATTACTTTGAAATCAGCAGTATCACCTTTTTTCAATTTCTTTCCGTCTTCTTTTTCAAGGTGACGAGTTGGAATGAAAGCAACGATATCATCTCCGAATTCTACAGTAGCTCCTTTGTCAACGATTTCAGAAATCTCACCATTGTGGATAGTTCCTACAGCGAAAGAATCTTCGTATTGATCCCAAGGATTAGCAGTAGTTTGTTTGTGACCTAAAGATAATTTACGTCCTTCAACATCTAATTCTAATACCACTACATCAAGTTTCTCACCAACATTTACAAATTCAGATGGGTGTTTGATTTTCTTAGTCCAAGATAAGTCAGAGATGTAAATTAATCCATCAATTCCTTCTTCTAATTCTACGAAAATACCAAAGTTTGTAAAGTTTCTAACGATACCTGTATGTTTAGAACCTACTGGGTATTTAGAAGTAATGTCAGTCCATGGATCTTGAGTCAATTGTTTGATACCTAATGACATTTTACGGTCATCTCTATCTAAAGTTAAGATAACAGCCTCAACAACATCTCCAACTTTTACGAAATCCTGAGCAGAACGTAAATGAGTTGACCATGACATTTCAGAAACGTGGATTAAACCTTCAACACCTTCAGCAACTTCGATGAAAGCACCGTAATCAGCGATTACAACTACTTTACCTTTTACTTTATCACCAATAGTTAAATTAGCATCTAAAGCATCCCATGGGTGAGCGTTTAATTGTTTCAATCCTAATTGAATTCTTGTTTTCTCATCATCGAAATCAAGGATTACAACGTTTAATTTTTGGTCTAATTCAAGAACTTCACTTGGGTGGTTGATTCTGCTCCAAGAAAGGTCAGTAATGTGAATTAATCCATCAACACCACCTAAGTCAATAAACACACCATAAGAAGTAATGTTTTTAACAACACCTTCTAATACTTGTCCTTTTTGTAATTGACCGATGATTTCTTTTTTCTGTACTTCGATATCAGCTTCAATAAGCGCTTTATGAGATACAACAACGTTTTTGAATTCGTGGTTAATTTTTACCACTTTGAATTCCATCATTTTGTTTACATATACATCGTAGTCTCTAATTGGCTTAACATCAATTTGAGAACCAGGTAAGAAAGCTTCAATTCCAAAAACGTCAACGATCATACCACCTTTAGTTCTGCATTTTACAAAACCATTAACGATTTCTCCTGTTTCGTTTGCAGAAATAACTCTATCCCATGATTTAATAGTACGTGCTTTTCTGTGAGATAATACTAATTGACCTGTTTTGTCCTCACGGATGTCGATTAATACTTCTACTTTGTCACCAACTTTTAAGTTCGGGTTGTAACGGAATTCGTTTAAAGAAATAACACCTTCCGATTTTGCGTTGATATCAACGATAACGTCTCTATCTGTAATTCTAACAACTACACCTTCAACTACTTCTTCTTGATCTGTAGCGATAAAAGTTTTTGAAACTAGTTCTTCGAATTCTTGTAAGTTTTTCTCATCTACTGCATCAATTCCTTCTTGGAAGTTATGCCAGTTAAAATTTGCTAAAAACTCTTCTTGTGATTTTAATTGTTCAGACATGCTGATAAAAAATTTGTATTCTGTTTTCCTCGAGTTTCATAAAGCAGTAGAAAAAACAGAAGTTGTTTTACATAAATAGTTGATACCTAAAGGAAACTCTTCTTTGCCAAAAGGTTTGCAAAATTACTACAAATATTTGTAATAGCAAAACAATTCTAAATGATTATCAGGCAATTGTTCAGGAGCAGACGATTTCGGGTTTTTCAAGACCTTTAGTCCCGCTTTCACTCCTATCTTTTATGGTGAACCCCACCATAAAAGGATATCCGTTCTATCGGGGCTAGATAAGAACCGATATCAGTTTTTAAGAACCTTTTATTCAAGTTAAGAATAAAAAACAGCCTTTTAAATCCTGTCAGTTTACTATGCGCAACTATCTTTGTCAAAATTTAAAACTTAGACAAAGACCTTATGTTGTTTTAATTTTCTCTTCAATAAAAGAAATTATTCTCTGAAAATTTTCTTCACCAACTTCAATTTCTGCCAATATATAAGGATGATAATCTTTAGTGATTAAAATCAAATTCTTTTCTTCAATTAAATATTTTTTGAAATCTTTCCAATCAATACTTCTAAAATGATTGCCGTCACTAGTAATTAATGACTTATCTGTGAAGTCGAAAACAAAATTTTTAAAATCATTATTAATTTCAACTTCTTTAATTTTAGCAACATCAAACTTTTTATAACTTGCTTTTATTTTAAAGTAATAATAGACAAAAGGAAGCAAATTTGATAAACCTAAAATAAGCAGACCAAAACCAAATAGATTTGGTCGATTACAAATCATCACGCCTCCAACAAATATTAAAAGTGCACCGAAATATTGTGAATTCTTATAGTATGATATTTTTCTTTTCCAAGCCAAATCAAACAACAAATCCATTTGCTTGTTGTAAATATCTTTATCAAAAGCCAATTCAAACCTCATTATTCTCTACTTCTTTTAATCCAAAACAATCCTCCCAAAATCGAAACTGGCGCAAAAACAAAAATGGCCAACAATTGCGTCCAGGAACTACCACCTGATTTAAAAAGCGAAAAAGTCGCAAAACCAGCCAAAATAATAAATAGCACATAATTGACTTTCAGGTTTTTAGTTTTTGCAATCAATTGAGTCACAAGTCCGCTGATGAACGAAAAAACAGTTCCGTAAACAAATGTCAAAGCCATAAATAACTTCGAAGCCTCTTCATGTGGATTCACTTCTGAGAATTTAAATAAAAGCACAGAACTAATCACAAAAATGGCGTAACCAAAAATAATTCCTAAAATTTGTCTAGTCATAATCTTAAAACTTTTAAATCAAAAATAACTTTTAAAAAGAATAATATCAATCTAAATTAAGTTCAAATAACTTCGGATTTTCAAATTTACTTTCATCTAATTGAAAATCTTTATCATAAAATTTCCAAGGCGAATTAGCAAAAAAATACATTTTGTTTTTAACCAAAGTTGCTAATGCGGGTTCATTAAATTCCTTTCTATTATTATCTAAAACCTTAAAATCAGTTATTTTAGTTTCAGTTTCATTCAAATTATAACGTACAATCCGAATTGGCACTACTCCATTTTGAATCGCAATTAACGAATTCTTATAAAAAACCAATCCGTCAATTCCTTTTCTAGAAGCTTCTTCCGGAAAATCCAGCCAGTTTCCTTTTTGCGACTTTACATCAATTGAAATAATTCCTTTCAAATAATCAGCTGCAAACAATTTTGATTCATTTGTATTCAAAGCGATTCCCTGCAGATTAAAAGCTTCTTTTCTTAAATCTTTCCAAACAACTAAATTCTCTTTTTCAATTTTATAAAGAATCGGTTCAGCACTATCTGAAATATAGACATCATTATTTTTGGTTACAATTAAATCTCCAAAAACATGATTCCCATCAATAGTATAACGTTTGACCAATTTTTTAGTGGCAATTTCAATTTTAAAAATTTCGCTTTTTCCATCCATTTCTTTAGCAAAACCTTTCATTTCAGTAATCGCAGAGCAGGCAACCCATAAATATTTTTCCTTCGAATCTGCCTTTAAAGCAAAAACTGAATACAAACAATCTGTAAACCAATCTGAACATTTACCATTTTCATCAGAAGAAACAATCTTTTTATTCCGAATACTTGATGACAGCCAGAGTTTTTGTTTCTGTAAATAAAGCAACCCTTCCGGATGAAGATCTTTTTCAGAAAGCCTTATTTTCTCAACAGAAGTTTCAATTGTTTTTGATTGTAAAACTTTTAATTCCAGTAAATTTTTAAAATTTTTCCCATTTTTAATAGATTCAAAATCAGCATCATCTTCAAAAGCAATACTATTATTTGCCAGAACAATCTTTTTTAAAACCGATAAAGCCTCTTCACTTTTACTATTTAAAGAATAAGCTGATGCCAAATTATAAGTATATGCAGGATGCGTTGGCCGAATACTATCAAGCTCTTTCGCTAATTTTAAAAACAAAACATAATCTTTGTTTTTATAAGCTTCAACACTTTGATTATACAAGGCTTTCGTCTGGGCAAAACCAGAAATTCCAATCAAAAGCAAAACAAATAATTTAAGTTTCAGCATCATTAAAGTCTTAAAAATGAAGTACTAAGTTATGGCTTTTATTTAAAACAGAATATTCTGTAAAACAACAAACCCGACAGGTTAAAAAAACTGTCGGGCTTACTTATATAATTCCTCATTATTAAAGTTCAAAACTTGAATAAAGTTTTATAATATTTAATGACTCAAATTCTCTAATTCTTTCGGATCATGTTTGTGTTTAAATAGAACAGCAAAAGCAATCGCAATAACCAACGCATAAGCTGCAAATGATAACCAGATCGTATGCCAGTCTTTCATTAAAATTGGATTACTGAAAATTCCTTCTGCAGAAACCGAATTTCCCTGACTCTTTACAAATTCTAACATTTTAGGATTTGTAGTTTCAGTTTGCAGAAACCCAGACAACTCAATCGTATTATGAAATGATTTAGTAAAAAAACGATCAATTGCCCAGCCAGAAGTTAAACTTCCTAAAACAGCTCCTACCCCATTAGTCATCATCATAAATAATCCTTGTGCTGATGAACGAATTTTAGAATCGGTATTGCTTTCTACGAATAATGACCCTGAAATATTAAAGAAGTCAAATGCCATTCCGTAAACAATACAAGACATAATAATCATCCATAATCCGCCAACAGGATCTCCAAAAGCAAATAACCCGAAACGCAATACCCAAGCCAACATAGAAATCAGCATAACTTGCTTGATTCCAAAACGTCTTAAGAAAAACGGAATCGCTAAAATAAATAAGGTTTCAGAAACCTGAGAAATCGACATAATAATAGTCGAATATTTAATTACGAAAGAATCTGCATATTTTGGAAAATGTTTGAATTCATCTAAAAATACATCTCCATAAGCGTTTGTCAATTGCAAAGCTCCTCCTAAAAACATAGAGAATACAAAAAACAATGCCATTTTGTAGTTTCCAAATAATTTAAAAGCTTCAAGACCTAATGTTTCAACGACTGAAGCGTTTTCTTTTGTCAAACGTTGTGGCTCACATTTTGGCAATGTAAACGCATAAACCCCAAGAATTAAAGCACCAATTCCAGCAATATAAAACTGATATTCAGTTGCTTTACTGCCACTCAAATTTGTGATCCACATAGCAACAATAAAACCTATTGTTCCCCAAACACGAATTGGCGGAAAATCTTTTACAATATTCTTATTATTAAGCTTTAGCGAAGTATAAGAAATAGAATTACTTAAAGCAATTGTTGGCATATAGCAGCACATAGCAATCAGCATTACAGCAATAAAAGTATCCGGTGTAGTAACCTGTGCAATTCCAAACAAAACTACCGCATAAGCAATATGTAAAAAACCATAAAGTTTTTCAGCATTTACCCATCTGTCGGCAATAATCCCGGTTAATGTAGGCATGAATAAAGAAGCAATTCCCATGGTTCCAAATACTAAACCAAATTGAGTTCCTTCCCAATTTTTGGTTCCAAACCAATAATTTCCAATTGTAATAAGCCAGGCTCCCCAAACAAAAAACTGAAGAAAGCTCATTACGATTAACCTATTTTTAATTCCCATATAATGAAATTGTCTTTTTAATAAAAATGAAGTCGTAAAACTACCATTAAAAATAATATCTACAAAAAATTAATCTATTTTAACAACATCATTTACTAATTCTAAAACAGCCGTAAATTGTTCTTCTTTATTTAAGTAAGAATTATCAATCTCAATCGCATCATCTGCAATTACCAGAGGAGAATCTTCGCGGTGTGTATCTATGTAATCTCTTTCCATAACATTTTTTAAAACATCTTCGTAAGATACATTATCTCCTTTTTGCTGCAATTCATCAAAACGTCTCTGCGCACGGGTCTCGGCACTGGCAGTCATAAATATTTTAAGTTCGGCATTTGGAAAAACTACAGTTCCAATATCTCTGCCATCCATTACAATTGCTTTATTGGTACCCATTTCTTGTTGCTGCTCAACCAATTTAGCACGCACTTCAGAAACTTCGGCTACTTTGCTTACATAATTAGAAACCTCAATAGTTCTAATTTGTTTTTCAACGTTTTCGCCATTCAAATACATTTCTGCAAAACCTACATCAGCATTAAATCTAAATTCTAACTGAATATTTGGTAACGTCTGAATCAAAGTTTCTTTATTAAAAAAATCAGTTCCTATAAACTTATTCTTCATCGCAAAATAGGCCACGGCACGATACATTGCGCCAGTATCAACATATATATATTCAAGTTCTTTTGCCAATTGTTTTGCTAAAGTACTTTTCCCTGTTGATGAAAACCCGTCGATAGCAATTGTAATTTTTTTCAATTTTTTATGTTTTAATTTTTATTCTCTAAATAATACGATATGTGACTATCAAACAGTCAAAAAATATAACTGCAAATGTAACATCTTTCTCTGTAAGTTGAATGCTTCAAACAGCAATAACAATATCAATTTGTAACGTTTTTAATATCTGTTATCTTATTCAAAAAAAAACTATTATTAAAGAAAGTTATATTGCTTTCCTTAATAATAGTGTATTGTTGAGATGCTTGTAAATAATATTTTTTAATAATAAATATCTAAAAGAATGTTCGATTTAGAACTATCAATTATCTTTTCTATACGTTTAAAAAATTGCTCACTAACCATCGGGCATCCTTTACTGCGGCTGATGTAATAGTTTTGTTCTTCGGCAGGAACTGCAGAATAAGAGTGTAATACAATCGCTCTTTTTAAAGCATTATCATTAGTTTCATCTAACCCCATTAATCTATATGCTTTCCCGAAAATGCCTTTGTAATTTTTGCCTATTGCATATCTGCCAAGTGCTGTGCAGTTTGAGTTAGGCTCATTACTAAATTTAAGCATTCCGTTAATACCTGTTTCAGAACCAGAACCGTGCGCTACAAGACCTTGATCGATAATTTCATTTTTCTCTAAATCATAAACAAAAAAACGATTTTTTCCTGAAGGTACTTTCATATCAACTAAAAATGCAATTTTAGAATTGTATTTGTGATCGATATTCATCATGCTTCTAATTTCGCCTACCCTGCTGTTGATTCTTTCGATTTCTAAACTGGTTATAGAAGATTCTTCTTTGAAGTAGTGTTTTGATCCCGTAAAAACGCCTACAGTCATAAACAAAAATAAACTGAATAATTTCATATAAATTACTGAAGATTTAGAATTAAACCAAAAAGACTTGTATTTCCTGCCAATGTATATCTAGAGTACGAATAGTTAAACTTTAACTTATTCATCTTTAATCCAAAACCTAATGAAATTCCCGAAAAATTACGCTGTTCTTCGACACGTAATTCTTCTCCTCTTCTAAAATTATAGCCTAAACGCAGATTTACTGCTTTTTTAGGGAAGAGCTCTACACCAAAAATAACATGCCTCAAGGCATTATTTACAAATGAAACTTTCTCACCGCTAGTTGATCCATCAATATTGGTTTCTCCGCGAACGGGATTCGAAAAAGAGATATTCCATTGCTGCAAATTCTCTAAAGTAAGATGCCAGCGAATAGGAACATGCTCTAATTCCTGCGAAATTCCAGCAGAGATTTCAAACGGCAAATTTTCCTGTATTCCGGAATACGTTCTAAATTGTGTACCTATATTACGAAATACCAGCGCATAATTTAAATCATTTTTTTCATCAATATATAATAAACCTATATCTACTGCACCTCCAATCGAATTATAACTTTCTAATGTCGAAGTTATTAACTTCGCACTAGCTCCAATATGAAGATCTGTAAAAGGAACATTATAAGCATATCCAAATGACAATGCACCTTCATTTCCTGTAAAATCTGATGTAGCCTGACCGTTTTCGTCGTAACCTTCAAAAGATCCGTAGTTTATGTAATTAACTCCGGCATAGAAAGTCTGCACATGACGGTCGTAAGTATAAGCATAGGAAGCACTTCCATAAGAAGCTTCTCCATAATAATTTCCATAATTCAAAGCTAAGTGGTTGTCCATATCTGCGTTTAAAACGGCTGGGTTGGACATAGCCTGGTTAACATCTTCGTCATATATCGTAATCACTTTTCCACCTAGCGCTGCCTGACGCGGAGATGCTGTTAAATTTAGAAATTGATAGGTGTAACGCCCTCCAATTTGCCCGAACGAAACCGAACAAAGTAGTAACATTAAAAATAAAACATAGTGTTTTGGCATTTGCTTTTGTGGCGTTCCTATATGGGAATAACGCAAATACAAATATAAAATTATATAACACCAAAAATAAAATTAAACTCTAAATAAATTCCAATAAAAAAAATCCAAATTCCAAACCATCATAGTTTGAAATTTGGAATTTGGATTTTTTTAAAATTGAAATTTAAAACCTGAATTTATTTCAATGTTTTAGCATTCTTTACATTTTGATCTGTCAAAGCTAAAGCCAGAACTTCACTCATTTCTTTTACATAATGAAAAGTAAGACCTTCTAAATATTCAGCTTTAATTTCGTCAATATCGCTTTTGTTTTCGTGACAAAGAATGATTTCTTTAATTCCTGCTCTTTTTGCAGCTAGGATTTTTTCTTTAATTCCGCCAACAGGCAAAACTTTTCCACGTAAAGTGATTTCTCCAGTCATGGCAAGGCTTTTCTTAACCTTCTTTTGTGTCAATAATGAAACTAAAGAAGTAAGCATTGCAATACCTGCGCTTGGCCCGTCTTTTGGCGTTGCTCCTTCCGGAACGTGCAGGTGAATGTTATATTTTTGAAATAATTCAATTCCTAACCCTAACTTTTTAGCATTTGCTTTTATATATTCTAAAGCAATTGTAGCTGACTCTTTCATCACATTTCCAAGGTTTCCGGTAATAGTCAAAGCACCTTTTCCTTCAGAAATTAATGATTCTATAAATAGAATATCTCCTCCAACGCTTGTCCATGCAAGACCTGTAACAACTCCTGCAACATCATTATTTTCGTATTTATCACGCTCTAATCTTGGAACTCCTAAAACTTTTACAATATCTTCGTCTGTAACTTTTTTATTGTACTCCTCTTCCATCGCAACGGCTTTTGCTGCATTACGAATTACTTGGGCAATTTTTGTTTCTAAATTACGAACACCAGATTCTCTTGTGTATCCTTCAACAATTTTTTCTAATTGTTTTTTTCCAATAGTCAAATCTTTGGCAGTTAATCCGTGTGCTTCTAACTGTTTTGGAAAAAGGTGTCTTTTTGCAATTTCAACTTTTTCTTCGATAGTATAACCTGACATTTTGATAACTTCCATTCTGTCACGCAAAGCAGGCTGTATTGCAGCCATATTGTTTGATGTCGCAATAAACATTACTTTAGATAAGTCATAACCCATTTCAAGGAAATTATCATAAAAAGCATTGTTTTGTTCCGGGTCTAAAACTTCTAATAATGCCGAAGAGGGATCGCCGCTGTTTCCGTTTGATAATTTATCAATCTCATCTAAAATAAAAACCGGATTTGAAGTTCCTGCTTTTTTCAAACTTTGAATGATACGCCCCGGCATTGCTCCGATATATGTTTTTCTATGTCCGCGAATCTCTGCTTCGTCGCGTAATCCTCCTAAAGAAATTCGAACATATTCACGTCCTAAAGCTTCTGCCACAGAACGTCCTATAGAAGTTTTACCAACTCCAGGAGGCCCTGTTAAACATATAATTGGCGATTTCATGTCATTTCGCAATTTTAAAACTGCCAAATGTTCAATCATTCTTTTCTTTACTTCATCAAGACCAAAATGATCTTTGTCTAATATTTTTTGAGCAAATTTTAAATCAAATTTATCTTTAGAATATTCACCCCAAGGCAATTCTAAAAACAACTCTAAATAATTACGCTGAATTCCGAAATCTGGCGACTGCGGATTCATTCTGCGCATTTTAGATAATTCTTTTTCGAAATGTTTCTGCGTTTTTTCGTCCCATTTTTTTGTTTTCGCTTTCAGCCCCATTTCGTCCATTTCTTCCTCTTGCGAAACACCACCCAATTCTTCCTGAATGGTTTTCATTTGCTGATGAAGGAAATATTCGCGCTGCTGCTGATCTAAATCAAAACGAACTTTTGACTGAATGTCATTCTTCAATTCTAGTTTTTGAAGCTCAACATTCATATAACGCAAAGTTTCTAAAGCACGCTCTTTTAAACCATTTATTGATAAAAGACCTTGTTTTTCTTTTACTGATAAATTCATGTTTGAAGAAACAAAATTGATTAAAAACGATTGGCTTTCAATGTTTTTAATTGCAAATGTAGCTTCAGATGGAATGTTTGGACTTTCTTTAATGATCTGAATTGCCAGTTCTTTTACTGAATCTAAAATAGCAGTAAATTCACTGTCATTTTCATCAGGACGTTCTTCTGACACTTCTTTAATAGTAGCCGTCATATAAGGATCTTCTGAAACAACTTCGTCAATTTCAAAACGTTTTTTTCCTTGTAAAATAACGGTTACATTTCCGTCAGGCATCTTTAAAACACGCAAAATACGTGCAACAGTTCCTATTTTATGAATATCGTCTTTTGACGGATCTTCGTCTTCTTCATTAATTTGAGAAACAACCCCAATAATTTTTCCACCGGCATTGGCATCATTAATTAATTTAATTGATTTATCTCGTCCTGCAGAAATTGGAATCACAACTCCCGGGAATAAAACTGTATTTCGTAAAGGTAAAATTGGCAGAGAAACAGGAAGTTCTTCATTGTTCATTTCCTCTTCGTCCTCTGGAGTTAATAATGGAATTAATTCTGCTTCTGAATCAAATTCTTGAAGTGACAGATTGTCAATAGTGAGTATTTTATGATTTGACATAATAATATATAAGTCGTTTTGTCATTAAAAGTTTAATACTATTTGTAAATATGGCCTTAAAAGTTGTAGTTTCTATTAAGTGTTTCATTTACAAGATAGGCCATAAAAATAGACAATCATTATGCCAAATGCAAAATAGTTAGGTTTGAAATTTAGTTTTAGCCCCTAATTTATTTCTAAAAAAAATAAAATTAATTTTATAAAAACTGTAACAAACTAAAAAAAGCAAAGTCATTATAAAAAACTAGCAACCATTACTTGAGTATAACAAATCAAAATATCGAAGAATTAATCGCACTTTGTAAAAACAATAATCAAAAGGCCCAATTCGAAGTTTACAATCGTTATTGTAAAGCTATGTACAACGTGGCTTACAGAATTGTAAAAGACGAGCATTTTGCACAAGACGTCATGCAGGAAGGTTTTTTGAAGGCTTTTACAAAAATTAACGATTATAAGCAGGAAGTTGCGTTTGGTGCGTGGCTTAAAAAGATCATTATTAATTATAGTATTGATTTTTACAAGAAAAATAATGCTTTCCAGATGGAAGACCTGAACAAAACGCTTTTTAAAATAGAAGAAAACGATTCTATATTGTCTGAAAGTATTGATCTGAATTCACTAAAAGTGAAACAGGTTTTAGATACCATTTCGGGCCTGAAAGACAATTACAGAATGGTTTTGACGCTCTTTTATATTGAAGGTTACGATCAGGAAGAAATCTGCGAAATCCTGAATATTAGTTACGCCAACTGCAGAACCACTTTAAGCCGCGCCAAAGAAAGTTTACGAAAAAAATTAGAGGAGATATGAAAAAGGAAAATGACGATTTAGATCAATTATTCAGCAAGTTTGAAAATCAATGGGATATTCATGAAATGAATCCGGATCATCAAATTGATTTTTTAGACAAATTGAATAACAAAAAGCCGCGAAAAAAGAATTATGCCGGCTGGGCCATTGCTGCATCAATTGCTGTGCTTTTGGGTATATCACTATTTTACAATAATAATGAAAAACCAAAAGAACTCAAATTTGCATCGCAGGAAACCAAACGCACCGATTCTATCTTTAATATTTTGATCGAGAATGAGCTAGTTAAATTAAAAGAAAAAAATTCACCGGAAAATGAACAAATTATAAATGATGCATTAAAACAAATGAAAGTGTTTGATGCCGATTATGAAAAAATCATTAAAGAGGTTCAGAAAAACGGAGAAAACAAACAAATTATTTACGCTATGATAAGCAACCTGCAAACGAGAATTTCTTTTTTGCAGACGGTTTTGCAGCGAATTGAAGAAAACGAAAATTTAAAAAACACATCTAATGAAAAAACATTATAATTTACTAATCCTGTTTCTTTTGATTCCTTTTTTAGGATTTTCAAATGATGATACTTTTGTTACCAAACAAAAAAGTATTAAAAAAACCTATATCGTCAACTCTAATGCAGGAATTGATATTGATAACAAATACGGAAACATCTCGGTATCTACCTGGGATGAAGATAAAATTGACCTTGACATTACCATTAAAGTTAATGGGGCAAACGAAAGCTGGGTAAACGAAAGATTAAACAGTATAGACGTTGAAATTACAGCGCTAAAAAGCTTAGTAACTGCAGTAACTAATATTGGAAACTCGGCATTTAAAAGCAGAGGAAGCAACAATAGTTTTGAGATTAATTACATCATCAAAATTCCTAAAAATGGCTCTGTAAAACTGGTTAATAAATATGGAAATATTTCAACGCTGAATTTAGAATCGACAACTGATATTAGCTGTAAATACGGAAAAACAACACTGGGTAGATTAAACGGTTCAAGTAACCGAATTGAAATTGCATATTGTCAAAATTCAAGTATTGAGTATATTAAAAACGGAAATATTGATGCCAGATATTCGGGTTTAAAAATTACTGATTCGGGAAATCTTAACCTTGATGCCAATTATACCGATGTGACATTAAATGATGGTCAGAATATTAAATACAGCTGTAATTACGGGACTTTTAAATTCCAAAAGATCAATTCATTGTCAGGTTCTGGAAATTATTTAACCATTTCAATTGGAGAAATTTCAAGCAGTTTTAATTTCGATACCAATTACAGCAAAATCAGTGTTAAAACCATTAGTGAAAAAGCTGGAAATATCAGCATAAATTCAGGATATACAGATGTATCACTTGGGTTTGACCCCAACTATGCCTTTGATTTTGATATATCGGGCCGATACAGCAATATTAAACCTGACAATGCTTTAGATATTTCGGTTTCTGAAAACAAAAGCAATACGAAAAGAATAAGCGGCTTTTATAAGAAAAAAGGACAAAATAAAATCAACATCAATACAAATTACGGCAGTGTGTCAGTATTAAAAAATTAATAATCTAACAAAATCAAGACTATGAAAAAATCAATTCTATTATTAGCTTGCGCAGTATTTCTCTTAAGCTTTAATACAAACGCTCAAAATAAAATTAAAGGAAACGGTAAAGTTGTTACTGAAACGAGAACTACAGGAGATTATGATGGTATTAAAATTTCGGGCTTTTTTGATGTAAATCTTGTTGCCGGAAAAGAAGGAAAAATTTCTATCAAAGGAGAAGAAAACTTATTATCATCAATTAAAGTTGAAGTGGAAGACAATACCTTAAAAATTTATATTGAATCATTCAAAAACATTCGACCAAGCAGCGGTAAAAGTATCGAAATCACAGTTCCGTTTGACAAAATCTCTAATATAGCCTTATCTGGATCAGGAAATATTCAATCTAAAGATGTCATTAAAAGTGACAAACTTCTTGCTAAACTATCAGGTTCAGGAAACTTTAATTTAGCTATTGATTCCAATGAATTCGAACTTAATTTGAGCGGTTCAGGAAATGTAAATTTAAAAGGAATTGCTGACAACTTTACAACAAAACTTTCAGGTTCAGGAGATATTGATGCCGGAAGTTTAAAATCTAAAAATGTAGATGTAAATGTTTCGGGTTCAGGAAATAGTAAAGTTACCTGTAATGACAAATTAACAGCAAGAGTTTCAGGTTCTGGAAATATTAAATACGCAGGAAATCCTGAAAAACGTGATGTAAAAGTTTCCGGGTCAGGAAACATTACTAAAGCCTAATTTTTACATAAAAGCTCAATAATAAATTTACTTTTATCATCTATCAAATAACAGAACAGCGACTTTTTGTTTATTATTGAGCTTTTATTTCTACTCTTCAATTATAATTTGTCAAAGTACAATCTTAAAGCTTAAAGCTTTAAGTGTAAATCCTAAAAATAAAAATGCCAGACAAATGATTTCAAAAATCAATGTCTGGCTTTAATATATCATTAAGGCACTTTTTTAAAGTGCCTTTTTTGGTACTCTTCTTAATAGAAAAATAGACGTAATAAAGAAAACTGCCAAAATAACAATTGCCGCACGCGGACTTCCCGTTATTTGATCGATAATTCCGTAAACACACATCCCTATTACAATTCCTATTTTTTCCGCAACATCGTAAAAACTAAAAAATGAAGCTGTATCTTCTGTTTCAGGTAATAATTTTGAATAAGTTGAACGTGATAAAGCCTGAATTCCGCCCATTACAAATCCCGCAACTGTAGCCATAACATAAAAATGCATTGGCAATGTGATGAAATAAGCCAACGCACAGAAAACTGCCCAAATTGCATTTATGAAAATCAACGTTGGAATATTTCCGAATTTTGCTGAAGCTCTTGAAGTTAAAACTGCTCCAACGACGGCTACCAGCTGAATTATTAAAATACAGATAATCAAACCAATAGTACTTTCTTCTTTTGAAGACCATTGAATTTCCTGTGCTCCAAAATAAGTTGCAACCAGCATTACAGTTTGTACAGCCATACTTGAAACAAAAAAACCGCCTAAGTATCGTCGCAAAGGAACATTTTCATTCAATAATGCCCAAACCTTTTTCAATTCTTTGAAACCATTAAAAACAACAGATTTTGTTAGTTTTTCACCCTTTTCTTTTCTTCCTTTTGGCAAATAGTAATAAGTGTATTGGCTAAATAAAATCCACCAAACTCCCACCATTATAAAAGAATAACGCATAGCTTTCATTGCTGGTTCTGGACCTGTAATTCGGAACCATTCAGGTTTCATTATCATCGCTAAATTGATGATTAATAAAATAACACTGCCTATATATCCCAAAGAATATCCTTTTGCACTAATCCTGTCTTGCTGCTCTTCAAAAGCGATATCAGGAAGATAAGAATTATAGAAAACCAAACTTCCCCAATATCCTAACAATCCAAGAAAATAAAAGGTCAATCCAACATAAATATCAGTTAATTCAAACCAATATAACCCCATACATGACAAAGCTCCCAAATAACAGAAAAATTTCATGAAAGATTTTTTGTTCCCCACATAATCGGCAATTCCTGATAATAATGGTGAAATAAATGAAACTACTAAAAAGGCCGCTGCTGTAATAAAACTAATTAATGCAGAATTTTTTAAATGAAGTCCAAAAACGTCAATATAGTGATCACGTTTTGCAAATAAAGCCTCATAAAAAATTGGAAATACTGCTGATGCAATTGTAAGTGTATAAACTGAATTTGCCCAATCATAAAATGCCCAGGCATTTAATAATTTCTTGTCTCCTTTTTGTAGGTTTTTCATAGAAATGGTTTTGTTAATGCGCTACGAATTTATCCAATTTTTATGATAATCAAATATAAATTATCTAATTCATGCATTATTAAATTATAAACAATTTAAAGCATAAAAAAAGCTACTCAAAGAATAGCTTTTAATACTTTATAAAAATATTTTTTATTTGATAGTACCTACTTTAAGTGCAATTGCTTTAGCTTCAGGAATTAATGCTTTTATATTTGCAATTCTTGTGGCATCAGATGGGTGGGTACTCATAAACTCCGGCGTTCCCGAACCTCCTGATTTAGCCGACATTCTGGTCCAGAATGCAACAGCATCATCTGGATTATAACCTGCAATAGCCATTAGGGTTAATCCTATTTTATCTGCTTCGCTTTCGTTGCTTCTGCTAAATGGCAGCATTACTCCTACTTCTGATCCAATTCCGTAAGCCTGTGCAAAAATTTGCTGTGTTGCTTCAGATTTTCCGCTTGTCGCTGCTCCCAAAGCCGCTCCGCCAATTTGCTGCAATTGCGCAGCCGACATTCTTTGTGCTCCGTGATTAGCTAATGCGTGCGAAACTTCATGCCCCATTACGGTTGCCAAACCAGATTCGTTTTGTGTTACTGGTAAAATCCCTGAATAAACTACTATTTTTCCTCCAGGCAAACACCAAGCATTAACTTCTTTATTATCAACAAGTTTGTATTCCCAGCGATAATCTTTCAGATATTGTGATTGTCCTAAATATGCTAAATATTTTTCGGCTGCAGCTTTAATTTTAAATCCAACAGTTTCAACGCGTTTCGCATCTGCTGTTCCGGTTATTACTTTATTTTCAGTTAAAAACTGGTTATATTGCTGAAAAGAAGATGGAAATAATTCACTGTTTGAAACAAAATTTAAATTTTGCTTTCCAGTTATAGGATTCGTAGCACAGCTGCATACTAAAACAACTGCAAATAGGCCTGAAATTAAATGTTTTTTCATGATTTTAAAGATTTAAACACACACAAAAATACAATTAAAATTACTTAAAATCTTACATAATTACTTCAAACACTATCAGAATTTTACTTATTCGCCTATAATATGAAGCTCATTAAACTCTTTATCAACAAGTAAGAAATTGTTTAATTCAAAGCTAATTCTATCAAATTCGATTTTTTCGTTGTCGATTTCAATCTCCGTTACTTTAAAAGGCAGTCCAATTAAATTAATTTTATACTTACTGTAAGGTGTGTCATATTTTCCTTCTTTATGAAGCTGAATTATGAGTTCTTTTTCTTTCCCGATAGTTCTAAATGATAAAAAGCTGTAACGGCCTTTTTTATAATCGTAACCGTCTTGTGCATCTTCATAAACTACTGATTTTTCTTTTCCATTTTTAAAGTAAACATCAAGCGTTAATTCATCAAACTCCAATTCTCCAACATATTGCTGAACTGGGTATTTTGGAATAATAGCACCCGCTTTTACAAAAACCGGAATTTCATCAAATTTAGTATCCACCCAAATTTCTTTCCCGCCAATAAACAAATCATTTGTCCAGTAGTTATACCACTCACCTCTTGGAATATACATACGTCTGCCTACAGCGTTAGGTTCAAGAATTGGACACACTAAAACTTGATTTCCAAAGATGAATTCGTCATTACGATAATGCGTTTGCGTATCTTCCTGATCGTAATAAACTAAAGGTTTCAACATCGGAAGTCCTTCTTCTATATACTGCCAAAACATGGTATACAAATAAGGTAATAATTGATAACGCAGACTGACAAATTTTCTGGTAATATTAATTACTTCTTCGTCAAATGCCCAAGGTTCCTGATTTCCGTGATCTCCGGAAGAATGCGTTCTGCAAAACGGATGAAAAACCCCCAGCTGAATCCAGCGTGCGTATAATTCTCCCGTTGGCTGTTCCGCAAATCCTCCGATATCAGAACCCGTGAATCCCATTCCAGAAATTGACATTCTCTGTACCTGAATATTCGCAATCCATAAATGTTCCCAAGTTGCCACGTTATCTCCTGTCCAGGACGATGTATAGCGCTGCGCTCCAGAATAGGCAGATCTTGTAATAACAAAAGGTCGTTTTGGATAAGCGAATCTTTTTACTCCATGATATGTTGCCCTTGCCATTTGCGTTCCATAAATATTATGCGCTTTTCTATGGCTGCACGGATTTCCGTCGTAAAAGTGACGAACATCCATTGGAAAAGTTTTATTTGGAACTTCCATTACGGCAGGTTCATTCATATCGTTCCAAACGCCTTTTACGCCTATCTCTGAAATTAATTCTTTAAATAATCCTGCCCACCATTCTCTAACTGCAGGGTTTGTGTAATCTGGAAAATTACATTCTCCCGGCCAGACTTTTCCTTTCATATAAGGTCCATCAGCTCTTTTGCAGAAATAATCTTTTTCTAAAGCTTCTTTATAAACCCAATAATCTTTATCAATTTTTATTCCCGGATCGATGATTACAACTGTTTTAAAACCATCTTCGGCTAATTCGGCAACCATTCTTTTCGGGTCTGGAAAATAGTTTTTATTCCATGTAAAACATCGAAATCCTTCCATATAATCAATATCCAGATAAATGGCGTCGCACGGGATTTTAAGTTCTCTAAATTTTGAAGTGATTTCTTTTACTTTACTTTCAGGATAATAACTCCATTTACATTGGTGATATCCTAAAACCCAAAGCGGCGGCAATTCCGGTTTTCCAGTCAAATCAGTATAAGTAGTTACAACATCCTGCATTTGAGGACCGTAAATAAAATAATAATTCATTTCCCCTCCTTCTGCCCAGTAACTTGTTACATTTCTTCTTTCCTGACAAAAATCAAAGAAAGTTCTAAAGGTATTATCAAAGAAAATACCGTAAGATTGTTTGTTATGTAAACCTATATAAAACGGAACTACTTTATATAGAGGATCTTGTTCTTTTTGATATGCGTATTGATCTGTTGCAAAATTCTCGACTCTTTTACCTTTTAAATTCATTTGAGTCGCCTTATCTCCTAAACCGTAAAAGCATTCACCGTCTTTAGAAGATTTACTCATTTTTACAATATTGCCGCCATATTCGTAACTTTCTTCCCAATGAAAACCAAGCTCATCTTCAAGAATCAAGAAATCATTTAAATCGTAAATCCAAACACGAAGATCTGCTTTTTGAATTTTACATTTTACTTTGCTGGTTCTTATCTGGAAATAGGTTTCTTCTTCAGTAAGTTCCAAAAAATTATATCCGTGAAGCTGACTTTTGTCAATTGCATACGAAAAGTCATTGCTGAAATATCCTTTTGTAGTAAAGCGAAATCGAATTAAACTATCTCTAAGAATAGTGACTTTTAAGATTACTTTATTATCTGTATTAAAAAAAATAGAATCTCCTTCATGCTCGTACGAAACAATCTTTGATGGATATAAATCGCCTTTGTATTCTAATGATGTGTTTGTAATCATATCGCGAATGAATTAATTATAACAATAATCTCTATTTCAAACATACAAAAAAAGTTAGTAAAGGGCTATGAATAAAAGGTTTATTCACGAAAACGTTTTTTCTGACTGAGTATCAAATTAGAGATCAAAAAATCAACAATTCGATAATTTAAAAACGATAAAATGACAAAACAATACCGCTGAAAATATTTGTCAGATTTTATTTAAACGAAAGAATAAACGGTTACGCTTAAAGGCGGTAAAATTAATTCAATAGAAAAATCTCTTCCATCATAAGGCGTTGATTCAATTTTTAATTTTCCGTTTCCAACACCACCGCCGCCATAAACCAAAGCATCGCTATTAAAAATCTCTTCTAACTGGCCTTTCTTCGGAATTCCAATTCTATAATTTTCTCGTACCACTTGTGTGAAATTGCAAACTACAATTACATTTTCATCTGCATTATTTCCTTTTCGGATATAAGATAATACCGCATTTTGATGATCTGAATAATTAATCCATTCAAAACCATCTCCTGTAAATTGTTTTTCGTACAATGCAGGACGAGATTTGTATAACTGGTTTAAGTCTGTAATTAATCTCTTTATTCCCGAATGAAAATCATACTGTAATAAATGCCAGTCTAAACTTTGCTCAAAATTCCACTCATTAGTTTGACCAAATTCGGCTCCCATAAACAATAATTTTGTTCCGGGATGTGTAAACATATAACCGTATAATAATCTCAAATTGGCAAATTGCTGCCATTCGTCGCCAGGCATTTTATAAATAAGAGACTTTTTACCATACACTACTTCATCATGAGAAAACGGAAGCATGAAATTTTCGGTAAAAGCATACGTCATCGAAAAAGTTAAATCATTTTGATGGTATTTTCGATAAACTGTCTCTTTTTGAAAATATTCTAAAGTATCGTGCATCCAGCCCATCATCCATTTCATTCCGAAGCCTAACCCCCCGGTAAAGGTTGGTCTTGAAACCATCGGAAATGAAGTACTTTCTTCCGCAATAGTTTGAACTCCATCAAAATTAGCATAGATAACTTCATTAAATTCTTTAAGAAAACTTATGCTGTCCAGATTTTCTCTTCCACCAAAGATATTGGCTTCCCACTCGCCTTCTTTTCTCGAATAATCAAGATATAACATCGAAGCTACGGCATCAACCCTTAATCCGTCAACATGATAATTTTGAAGCCAAAAAACAGCATTGCTAATTAAAAAAGCACGCACTTCATTTCTGCCATAATTAAAAACCAAACTTTTCCAGTCCGGATGATATCCTTTTCGACGATCTGGATGTTCGTATAAGTGTGAACCATCAAAATAGCCTAAACCATGTGCATCATCAGGAAAATGTGACGGGACCCAATCTAAAATTACACCAATTCCTTCCTGATGTAATCTGTCTACTAAAACCATAAAATCCTGTGGCTTTCCAAAACGTGAAGTTGGTGCAAAATATCCCGTTAATTGATAACCCCATGAAGGATCATAAGGATATTCCATTATGGGCATAAATTCTACATGTGTAAAACCTGTTTCTTTTACATATTTAACCAAATCATCAGCCAGTTCCAAATAACTCAAAAATCGATTATGTTCTGCTCGTTTCCAAGAACCCAAATGTACTTCATAAACAGAATAGGGTTTATCCAAAGCATTATACTGATGACGATTTTGCATCCAGTTTTCGTCTTTCCATTTATAATCTAAATCCCAGACAACAGATGCTGTATGCGGTGGTTTTTCACAGTATAATGCAAATGGATCTGCTTTTTCGGTTACAATTCCGTCAATATTCGATTGGATTTTATATTTATAAAGTGCTCCTTTTGAAACATCAGGAATAAAACCTTCCCAAATTCCCGAAGAATCCCAGCGAACATTTAAAAGATGTTCTCCCTGTGTCCAGTAATTAAAATCGCCTACAACAGAAACAGAATTTGCTGTAGGTGCCCAAACGGCAAAATAAACACCTTTAACTCCATTAACTTCAATTAAATGCGCTCCTAATTTTTCATATAATTTGAAGTGTTTTCCGGCCTTGAATAAATCTATATCAAAATCAGTAAATAGAGAATGTGTGATTACTTTAGTCATATTTGGTTTTTAAGGCAAAAATTGATATTGAAATTAATATTGAAATTGAAAATTATTCTATTCTAAAGTTATCCGACAATGTAACTCCTTTTTTAATCACAACAATTCCGTCTTTTATACTGTATAATTCATTGGTAAAATTGTCTAGATGTTTTCCACCATTAATATGAACATTATTTCCAATTCGAACATTTTTATCAACCAAGGCATTTTTGATAAAACAATTTTCACCAATACCAACATGAATTTTATTGATACTGCTTTCATAGTTCATTTCATCAAGATCCTGATAAAAATCGTTGCCCATAACATAACAATTTTCCAATACCGTTCCCGCACCAACTCGCGAACGAATACCAATCACAGAACTTTTAATTTCTTTAGCATTTATGATACAGCCTTCAGAGATTAAAGATTGATTAATAATTGAATTTCTAAATTTTGATGGCGGTAATAATCTTGGTCTTGTAAAGATTTTGTTTTCGTTATCAAATAAATTAAACTCAGGAATATCAGCCGTTAAGCCAATGTTAGCTTCAAAAAAGGATTCAATATTTCCAATATCTGTCCAATATCCTTCATATTGATAACTTAGAATTTTATGTTTTCCAACGGCTTGCGGAATAATCTCTTTCCCGAAATCTTTTGTTTCCTGATTCGCCATTAATTCTTCTAACAATGGTTTGTTAAAAATATAAATTCCCATTGAAGCAAGATACTTTTTACCTTTTTCCTGCATATGTTCACTCACTTCAGATTCCCATTCGGGTAATAATGAAGCGTTTGGTTTTTCTATAAAAGCATGAATATTATTTTCATGATCGGTTTTAAGAATTCCGAATTCTGGGGCATCTTTAGCATTTACAGGCAGAGTCGCAATCGAGATTTCGGCGTCAGCAGCAATATGCGCTTCGAGCATTTCGTTAAAATCCATTTGATACAATTGATCACCCGAAAGGATTAAAGCGTGATCAAAATCGTGTTTCAAAAAATGCGACATACATTGTCTTACAGCATCTGCCGTTCCCTGAAACCAAGTTGGATTATCAGGAGTTTGTTCTGCTGCCAGAATATCAACAAATGACTGACTGAAAATACTAAAATTGAAAGTGTTTTTAATATGCGCATTTAAAGATGCGGAGTTAAACTGTGTCAAAACAAATATTTTAAAAATATCAGAATTGATACAATTAGAAATTGGAATATCAACCAAACGATATTTTCCTCCAATTGGAACTGCCGGTTTTGATCTCGTTTCTGTTAATGGAAACAAACGTGATCCCTGTCCTCCTCCTAAAATAATAGCAACTACATTTTTCTTTTTAAATTTCATTTTTCTCAATTATTAGGTTGTATATCTCGATATATTCTTGGCAAACACTTTCCCAGGAATGGTCTGCAGCCATTCCTCTTCTTAAAACTGTATTAAAATTTATTTTGTCATCGTACAATTTAACCGCACGATTTATGGAATAACAAATATCTCCAACCGAAGCCTGATCATGACAAATTCCGTTTCCGTCATCACCAAAATCAATAACAGTATCACGCAACCCTCCCGTTCTTCTAACAATTGGAATTGTTCCATAACGCATGGCATACATTTGGTTTAAACCACACGGTTCTACTCTTGAAGGCATTAAAATATAATCTGAACCTGCGTAAATTAAATGTGCTAATTCTTCATTATAACCAATAAAAACATTGTAATTCCCTTTATAATCATTACGTAGTTGCGTTAATTGTGATTCAATTTCAGCGTTTCCTGAACCTAAAATTAAAATATTGATCTCTTCAAAATGTTCAGATAACGCAAGTGCAGAAGCCTGAGGCAATAAATCACCGCCTTTTTCTTCAAACAAACGTCCTATAAAACTAAACAGCGGCTTTGATGGATCTAAGTCAAATTGATCGCACAATTTTTCTTTATTTTTCTGTTTTCCAATTTCAAAGTTTTCTATCGAATAATTTTCTGCAATCATTTGATCTTTTAATGGATTCCAGACTTCAATGTCAATTCCATTTAAAATTCCTTTAGATTTATTTCTAACGGATTTAAACAAAGATTCTAATCCATTTGCACTATAATTGATTTCATTTAAATAACTTGGAGAAACTGTAGTAACAGCATTAGCACATTTTACTCCAACTGCCAATGAGTTAATTGAATTATTCCATTCTAAAAATCCAGCATGTTTTAAATCAAATTCTGGCAGATAATATAATTTATCAAAACCAAACCAGCCCTGATATAAACCATTATGAATTGTTATAACAGTTTTAACGTCTTTTAGTGTTTCGTATTTATAAGCAAACTGAAGTAGAAATGAAATTAATCCAGTATGATGATCGTGACAGTTAATTATATCCGGAATTTTATTTCGAGCGACAATCCAATCTAAAACTGCAATTTGAAAAGATAAGAAACGTTCAATATCGTCTTCGTAACCATATACGTTCGGACGATTAAATAATTCATTAATTTCAACTAAATACAATTCATAGCCTAATTTATCTGTACTTTCTTTTAAAACGCTAAAAGGAAAATTGAAGTTTCCTAATTTAACTGTTCCCCAATGCACACAGTCAAATTTATTTTCATTTTTAAATTTTGTATCATAAGCCGGAACAACAACTCTTACGTCATGTTCTGCATTCTTCTGGTACTTTGGTAAAGCACCAACTACATCAGCCAAACCGCCGACTTTTGCCATCGGATAACATTCTGCACTAATATGAAATATCTCCATTTCAGAAATTAATTTGTGGTTATTTTTCAAGAAACAATCATTAATATGCTATTTTTATCTTTTTTTAAATTTAGCAAAAAAATAGGCAAAATACTGCTTCTAAATCAGTTTTATTGAAATGACAAAAAAGGCAATTAATCCTACTAAATCATTAGAAATTCCACAGATAATTATACTATCTGCCAAAATTTGCGTATTTGTATCCACTAAGTTAGCAACTAAATTTGCTGCGAGGCTGTTTACAACGCCTATAAAACATAAGGTCCCCAAACGTGAATTTGAAATGGATCTCAAAAGCATTCAAAAAATTGTTCACGTTTCTGCCATTAATAAAAATGTTGTAACGTATCAATATGGTCAAAGTGAACGCAAAATTTTACTTGTTCATGGCTGGTCAGGCAGAGGAACCCAATTATTTAAAATAGCCGATGAACTTTTGCAAAATGGTTATTCTACTGTAAGTTTTGATGCGCCTGCACATGGAAAATCAGAAGGAAAAACAACCTTAATGTCTGAATTTATTGCTTCTATTCTTGAAATTGAAAAAGAATTTGGCCTTTTTGAATTTGCAATTGGACATTCATTGGGCGGAATGTCTGTATTAAATTCAATTAAAGATGGTTTACAAGTAAATAAAGCTGTAATAATTGGAAGCGGAGATATTGTACAAGATATTTTGGATGAGTTTATTTTTAAATTAAAGCTGAAAAAGGAATTTAGCGAACGTTTAAGACTGTTTTTTGAAGATAAATATCAATTAAAAATGGATGATTTTTCGGCTTATAAAGCTGCACAAAAAATCGAAATTCCTGTATTGGTAATTCATGATAATGATGATCCGGAAGTACCTGTAAAAGCAGGAATTCATATTTATGAAAATCTTAAAAATGGATCATTATTGTTAACCGATGGATTAGGCCACCGAAAAATACTTGGAAATCAAACTGTTATTAAAAAAACATTAGATTTCATTAAAAATAGTTAACTTTATATATAACTATTTAAATATCAAATACTAAAGAATAATAAAAATGGATTTATTTGGTGAAACAATTGATTGGGAAATTAAATTAAAACCCATTTTAAAAAAATATAAAGGCAAAAAACATCCTCTGGATTATCAAAATACCTATCAGCTTTTGGTTATGGTTGTTTTATCTGCTCAGGATTCTGATGCAAATATTAATTCAATTGCTCCGGCTTTGTTTGAGAAATTTCCAACTCTTACAAGTTTGTCAAAAACTGATTTCGAGACTTTTATTCCTTACATAAGTAAAGTTCGCAATCATGCGACCAAATCTAATTGGCTTTTGGAAATTGCCAAAACAATTCAAAATGACAAGGATATTCCTTTAACAATGTCTGAATTGACTGCTTTGAAAGGTATTGGAAGAAAATCTGCGAATGTCATTTTAAGAGAAACCAATAAACCAGCAGAAGGAATTATTGCCGATTTACACGTTATAAGAGTTGCACCCAGAATTGGTATAATAAAAGAAGCGAAAGACGGAAATAAAGCAGAAAAAGACTTGATGGAAGTTTTACCAAAAAAAATATGGTCAGAAATTGGAATGGCAATTTCCTTTTTAGGTCGGGAAATCTGCAGACCAAAACCTAAATGTGAAGAATGTCTTTTAACCGATATCTGTTTGTATTACAATACTGTAGTTCTTAAAAACTAAATTATTTTCTTCGGGTATCAATTAGGTAAATTATTTTCCAGGAATCTTTTTCTTTAAACAATGTAAAAGTATTTACACCTGTATGACTCAATTTATCGTTTAAATAAAACTCATAAGGTGCCCAAACATGAGCCATTGTACCATCAATTTGAATGTTATAACTCAAAATTTTCTCCTGAAATTTCATACTTGACGGAATCATGCCAATAGATTTATAGAATTCATTCGCACTTTCATTCGATAATTTGTTTCCCTTTACGGAACTCTCACTAATAGATTGCAAAATCATTTTATCCGCGCAAACAGTTTTTATTTTCACAGAATCTTTTTGGTGGAATCCTTCAAAGAATATTTCAATAGCTTTTTGAACCTCCTGTTTCTGTGCATTGGATGATAATCCAAAAAGCAGAAAAATTAGAATAAAATAAATTCTCATATCATAATTTTAGATTAAACACCAAATTGAGATAAATGATGGTCTAAATGTTTAGCAAACATATTATTCCATTCTTTAGTAGTTAATTTACCCAAAGAAAGAGATTCTTTTCTCATAAATTCACTTTCTCCTAATTCTTGTGTTTTTAGAATATAGGAGATCAATCTGCTTTTTTCAAGTTCAAAATCACGATCTCCGGCAATAATAAATTGTGGAGCCGTATGAATATTTCTTGCGTATGGTTTTTCGCTTACTATTGCTTTTTTAGCTAATAGTTTAAGAATTAATCTCATAAAAACATTTGGCTTTGGATGAATATTATCATAAACCATTTCATAAGTTACATTACAATGAGCCAGCATCTGATCAACTGACATTTTGCCCCAAAGTGGCTGTGAGTCTATTTCAAGCTGATTGATACGGTTTATAAATTGATCACAGTCTTCTCTAAGAAAAATATTTTGCATAGTTTAATTATAAGGTAAAACATTAAAGTAAAAGTATAAAATTTACTATTAAAATAACTTTTGTGACAAAAAAAAACTTCAATTAGCATAGCCAATTGAAGTTTTTAGTACTCAGAGCGGGACTTGAACCCGCACGAACATTGCTGTTCACTGGATTTTAAGTCCAGCGTGTCTACCAATTTCACCATCCGAGCATTATGTGGTACCTCCAGGGATCGAACCAGGGACACATGGATTTTCAGTCCATTGCTCTACCATCTGAGCTAAGGTACCTTAATTGCTTAAATTAATAAGCAAAAATTAGAATAAAAAACCCCGTTTCTTGGAAACAGGGTTTTTAAAAGAAAGGCGACGACATACTCTCCCACAATACTGCAGTACCATCTGCGCAGGCGGGCTTAACTACTCTGTTCGGGATGGGAAGAGGTGAGCCCCGCCGCAATAACCACCT
>NZ_LMHW01000016.1 GCF_001428525.1 Flavobacterium sp. Root186 | reverse complement strand
TTGACCAATAAGTGTAGTCATAACGACGCACTAGTGAAGTATTTCTATTATAAGTAATATTTCCTGAGTTAACTGCATTATTGATTTGTACTAAACTCGCATTATTTTCAAAAATTAATGACCCACCTGTATTTATAGTGAGAGCATTTGTAATTGTTAAAGTTCGGCCTGATGGAACTGTCAAATTAACTCCATTATTTATCGTACAAGAACAGGCACTTAAATCTGCTGTTATTGGAAAGTTTCCTGAAAAAACAGCTCTTTTTGTGGCAGTTGGAGTTCCGTTAGACCAAGCTGTCCCATTCCAGGTTGTCGAAGATTGATCTGTTATAGTTGCTCCAAGACTTGATGGCGATTTACAGCCCCTGCTATTATCCGTTACTCTAAAAGTGTAAGTATTGGCAGTAAGCGAAGGGATTGTCGTACTAGTTCCTGAGCCTGTATATGTAGCAGATCCGGGGCTTCTTTCAATAGTCCAGGTTCCCGATGATGGTAAATTATTTAAAGTAACACTTCCTAAGTCCGAACATGAAACATCATTTATTGTACCAATAGTTGGAGGCGGCAATAAATCTATTGATGTTGAAATATTGTCTGCATAGGTATGTCCTGAAATATCTTCAACAATATTTAATGATGGATCAGTTCCTGTAACTTTAGCAGAATTAATTACTCTTCCTGTAAGTACATCATTGCTGGTAATAGTATAAGTACCGGTTAATGTGGCGGTTGCTCCAGCAGCTAAACTAGTAATTGGGTTTCCTGCTATAGTTATTCCCGGCATTGGATCAGTCACTCGAATATCTGTAATAGGAACTTCTCCCGTATTTTTTACATTGAAAGTATAATTAATAACATCTCCTGCTTTTCCACATGAGGGCATCGAAGCTGTTTTTATAAGACTTAATTCTGCAATTTTTAATGAATTGGTATTAAAAGCAATAAAAGCACAATCTGAACTACCTGAAAAAGTTACAACAAAACGATCAACCTGGGCAGCGTTTGCAGATGTGATTCCAAATTGACTGGTTTCAATTGCAAGCACTCTAATGTCTCTTGTTGCGGCTGGAGTAAATCCATACGTTCCATCCATTTTAAACAAATCCAAACTATAAGTACCGATTGCGGTAACAGCATCAAATTTTATAGATAATTCTGTTCCAACTGTATTTCCTAATGCATCAATAAATTTGAAAGTATCTGGTGTTCCGCTTGGTTCTGCTACCTGAGTTACAATTAAGTCAGGAATTCCATCTCCAAGACCTGTAAGATTTAAGTTATTCGTACCAACTTTAAATTCTGCCGTACCTGCTTTTATATTAGCAACACCAGTTCCAAGTGACAAGCCGTTCGTCCCATCTGTTAATCTTGACGCTAATTCTGCTCCTGTGGCACTTGAGCCAGCTAAAGCAGGCACTAAAGTTGCACCACTTGCAGATCCGTCTATCATTGAACCTTGCAAGAAATAAGATCCTGTTGTCGAGCCTAAAGATTGAATTTTTAAAGCTCTAAATTTTTGTGCATTGTAAGTTACAGAATGTGAATCGAGTGTTGTATTATTAACTCCTGTAGAATAGGTGGTACCATTCCAAGAGAATGCCAATAAATTGTTTTCTCTGTCTGGGCGGTTACCGGCTGCTGTAGTTGAATTAGAGGTCCAATATCCGTTCCAATCGGTATAGATTCTTGAAACAGCCGTTAATTGAGCTGACATTTTTAAAGAAAGCAATAAAAATATAAATAGTATTTTTTTAAATAAAGAACGGGTAAACAAAAGTAATTTTTGGGGCATACAATTTGTGTTTTGGTTGATTTGGGTGTTTGTTAATGATTTAATGTTTAAAAGATTTTCAACATATTTTATTACATTTTTCTTATTTTGAAATGTTATTACATGTAAAAATCCGGCAGCTTTCACTGTCGGATTTTTATTATATTTTTATTATTTTAGTTAAAAATGATTTTCCTTGTCGTCGTCGAATCATTTTCAAGAGAAACTTTTACTAGTAAAACCTGATTAGCGGACTGCAGATTTGAAACTGACAATTCCGTCGTTGCTATTTTATTTTTACTATATAAAAGTCTACCCGAAATATCGTATATATTTATTTCTTTGATGTTTTCTTTTGAAGAAGTAACCTTAATTGCTTTGTCTTTTACAGAAACTAAAAGACCGTCTTTTACATTTTCAAAATCGTCTGTTCCCAATGTTTTATTAGTATAACGAAGTGTGAAGCGATCTGTAAAAGTTCCTATTTCAGTATTAAAGGTATAATTACCTGCTTTTAAATCTTGGATTTTACTAGTTACTTTATCTTCAAGATATACTTTTTGGCCTTCAAATAAACCGTCAACATGATCAATAGAAATAGTAAATTCACCGGCAATTGCTGTTTTATATCCAAGAGGAATTACATCAGTATCTTCAAAAGGCATTGCACGACCCTGAATCGTTAATTTTTTCGCATCATTAATACTGTAAAAATCTGCATAGGTATTCCCATTAAGTGTCGCTGCATCGTAATTCTGATCCCAGCTGTTTGTTGCTCCGTCAATATAACCAATCAATGCTTGTTTAAAAGCGCCTTCGGCATTGGTAAAATTCAACCATACACGGTTTGTTTCTCCAGCTGTTTGTGAAGTTTTAAAGAACTGCGTGTTATCACCGGGAATTCTCATACTATTTGTAAATACAATATTGTTACCTGTACTTGCCTTAAAGAAAAATCCTTGTCCTGCAGCAATATTTCCTGTTGGAGCAGCTGCACCGCTTGTTGTTACAACACTTCCTGTTAAACTATATACAGCATAATCAGCAACAGTATAATTGTATTTTGCATCTCCGGCTACTGTTCCGCTTGGAGGTGAATTATGTGTCCAGAAATATAAAGCTCCAGTTCCTGCGTCATTGATCAATTTATTTGCACTTATAGCTGATGGGTATGGGTTTCCAATTAAGTTCCATTTTGTTGCTGTTGGCGTAATCGTGATATTCCCATTATTTGGTATACCTTTAAAAGAAGCTAAATAAACTGCGGTGCTGTTTATATCATATTCCTGTGGAGACCTTATAATATACCCTTGTCCCGGAGTCATTACTAAAGTTCCGTTATAATTTATTGTCCACCCTGTAGTTGGGTTATAACTATAATACTTATCTGCCAAAGTTGTAGGCGATACATCATGAAGGGTTAAACCCGGAGTCGCTGTAACTGGTGTTGACCAATAGGTGAAATCGTAACGACGGATTGGTGCAGTAGTTCTTTGCAGTTCAAACGAATTTACAGCTCCCTGATATGCATTTGCAGCCGTGCTTTTTTGTAATAATGACCCTCCGTTTTTAATCAAAAGTTTTCCGCCTGTACCAACAGTTGTAGTTTCTTGTACTGTTAATGTTCTATTTGTTGGAACTGTCAATGTAACCCCTGGATTAATCGTACAAGAACAAACTTCAATATCAGAGTTTAAGGTTGTATTAGCCGAAACTGTTATTGCAGAACCGGTTGTCGGAGTTGATGAGCCATCATAGATAGTTGGTATAGCAATAAGATTTAAAGCCATTTTTGCATCTCCGGCATCCTCTCTTAATCGAACTTCTATTTTTGAATTTTTATTTAAAGTGTAAATTTGGTTTGTTTTTACTATAACTGGTGCTCCAATATTTTGTCCAGCTGTATATTCCAGAACTTCATCTACATAAATTCTCATATCATCGTCGCAGTTTACAACTTGAAGCTGATAATTTCCACAAGGAAAACCCTGGCGCTTGTAAGTTACTGTAAAGTTATCAATAGGAATTGGTGCACCTTGCCATGTGGTTGCTAAAGACGGAGATTTATCTGCTGCCCATGAAGTTGTTGTGTTAATATTTAAATTTGAATCAACATATGTTCCTGCGTAAACAGTTTGAGTCAAATCAAAATTGTTTTTTGTAAAACCGTAAACATTCCAGACATTATCTCCGTATGGTAAATTCACATTATCCCCTTTAATTAAACCGTATGAAAAAGTAGTACGTGCTGAACCTACATTTTCATAATATTCTAAGATAAATTCGTGAGAACCTGCAGCTAATGTATACAAAGTTGCATCTAGAATAAAGCTGTGGTCATTCCATCTGCTTAAAACTAAATTACCGTCAATATATAATCTTATTCCATCATCACTTCCAATTGTAATGTTATAAGTTCCAGCAGCAGTTGTTGTTCTCATTTTGTAACGAACAAAAAAGTTATCTGCAGGAGCGGTTCCGCATATATTTGTTACAACTCCTCTTACTGTACTTGTTCCAATATTGCGATCAAAAATCGCTGGTTCAGTTACGTTACCAATAAAAACGTTTGTTGCTGCCGCCGCCGCTGCATTATAGACAGGGTTTGGAGCAGCATTTGTCCATTTGTAAACATAACCTATCCAAGAATCTACTCCAAACGTTGTTTGGTCTCCCTGCTCACAAATAATAATTTCATCAGCTCCCATATCTGGCGCTGTTGTGCTTCTTGTTTCGTTATCAATATCTGTTGTAAAACCAGTTATTGGTGTTCCTTTTGCATGGATTCCAGAGTTTGTTGTATTTTGAAATAAATGAAGATCTGCTGCTGAAATAAATTTTGGTTCAACAATAATTGTATTTTGTTCTTTTCCTGTTGCTCCTGCAGCCTGCCAATTACTTAAAGCTGCATAGTCAGGATTATCTTGAAGTCTTGAGTTAAAATGAGATGTATATTTAGCTACATAGTGATTATTATAGCTGAGTAAATTAAAAACTGAACCTGCAACTCTTGTAAAAATTGCATACTGAGTACCTGATGTCTGACTGTTATAAAATATATTATTTCGAACATCAATAGCTGAACCACCTGCTATAAATAAACAAGATGCACGGCCGCCTGCTGCTGGGGCATCCATTGAAACAGTGTTGAAATAAATTTTATTTGAAGCACCACTGTTTATATAAATCCCGTGACCTTTATAGCTAAAATTAGAATTATTATCATCAGTGTTACTACTGCGAATATTATTTATGAAATTGTTGTAGATAGTATTACTACCGCTATCAACATAAATTCCCGCACAATAACTCATACCATTACCTGTTACATCATACACATCGCTAATTTTATTACCAAAAATAGTTCCGTTACTTGTTCCATAAACTGAAATACCTGCATGGTGAGTAGTTGTATTTTGTCCAGAATCTGCTTTATAAACTCCCGTAATTGTATTTTGTGATACTTCGTAATCTTTAGCATTATTTAATCTAATACCAATATGCGGCTTATTTGCATTTGTCGTTCCGCCGATAATATTATTTTGAATTTTCCAACCTGTTGATAATGAAGCCGCAAGTCCATTCAAATATACCGCTTGTCCTACACCTGTAAAAGTAGTGTTGCTTACAATATTAGATGAATTCGCAGTTTCTGCAGTACTTGATGCACTACTTGTTCCTCCACCAAAAACACCAATCGAAAAGTCATAAGTACCACGGGCATACTGTTGTAAAATTAAATTCTTAAATTCATTACTATTTGCACCATTACTGCTATTTTGACTGGCGATCCAAATAACTGCTCTATCGTTATTTGATTGGTTGTTGTTGTAAATAGTCAAATTTTTGGTTGTTCCATTTGTCGTGTTACTTCCATCAAAAACAACATTGTCAACCCCGTTTAATTTAAAAACGGCTTCAGTATTCTTGGCTGTATTACTTGATTCAATAGTTACGTTCCTATTTGCATTTGGTTTAAATGTAACTTTAAAAGAAGTATTTCCGGTATATGGATTAATTACAAGAGGAAAAATTTCTGAAGTTGAAACATTATAAGCAGTATTGTCAAGTAAAAATGTTACCGCAGCAGAAACTCCAACATTGTTAAGTGTATTTACAGCAGATGTTAACGTGTTAAAATCTGCAGTTGCAACGCTTCCAATCGTATAAGTTCCAGCTAAAGGGCCCATTAATTTTCCGGTAAACTTTAATGTGTTGGCTAAAATCTGCCATCTGATATTATTGTAATCATTCCCTTTAGTATAAAGACGAACAATTAATTTTTGATTCGAATTTAAAGATTCGTTAATTTTAATGCTTTTTGATGGATTCCCTGAAATTGATTCTTCAGCAACTAAATTACTTGCTGTATTATAAAACACATCTGTCGAAGGAACAGTTCCATTTTGCGAAATATAATATTTTGCGATATAAGTAGATGGACCCGGTGTACCTCCGTTTGGGATGCTTGCCTGATTAAAAACTAGATTTGAAATCCAGATAACATTGTTTGTCGTAGGTGCAATAGAAATCTCTACAAATCGATAGTGCACAAAACCTGAATTATTCCATCCAGCAACTAATGCTCCAGTGCTTCCGTATGTAACTGGGTTTTCGCCAGAATTTGGAGCAAAAACAGCAGACTGCACATAACTTTGTTTGGTTGTACTATTGCCATCTGATGTTAAAGCCCAGGAAGCTAAATCAACAGTTTGTGCAATGCCAAAAAAAGGTAAAAACAAAAATAAAAGTAGAGTTCTCATCATGTTAAATGTTTTCTATCAGATTGTTATGCTGGCATAATACATTACACCTGCCCAAAGATATATACATCTACGTGTTAGATTTTCCGGCGGTTTTTAGAATAGGCTTATAATCGATAAACTGAGAAAATAATCGATGAAATGCACGGTAAAAATGATGATTTTATGGAATTTCTTATAAAACAAGCTAATTAAAAATAAGAAAAATCCTTAGTAACAGCTAACTTAAAGCTGTTTTTTTGAAAAAATATTCTAAAAAACGTCTGGTTTTATAAAAAATCTTCAAAAAAGCAATATTTTACAACTAGAGGTTGTTTTTTATTCCGTAAGGAATTTAAGATATTTTCAGATAAAAATCTGATGATTGAAATGAAGTAAAAAATACGATTTTAAACATAAATTTCGATGTTTATTCTTGCTCCAACTCTTTGACTTTTTCATAAACGAGATTACTTTCATAACCTCTTCGGAGAAGGTAATCACAAAATTTTTTTCGCTTTTTTAAATTGTTTTTTTCCTGAATATTATTCCAGCATCTTTCGGACAGATTTTCAAAAGTTTCAATATATTCTTCTGCCGAAATTTCTTTAAGGGCAATTTTAATATTTGTTGAAGATATATTTCTCAGCTTAAGTTCATTTGTAATCCTAATTTTTCCCCAATTTTTAATTCTGTGTTTACCTCTTGCAAAACTGCAGGCAAAACGTGTTTCATTTAAAAAATTGTTCTCAATTAATTGAACGACAATAGAATCAATCTCGTCTGAAGTCATTTTTAAGCTGTAAAGCTTCGAAACAACCTCGTCATGACAGCGCTCTTGATAGGCGCAAAAGCGTTCTAATTTCTGTAAAGCTTCTTTTGGAGTACAAATTGAATTCATGGGTATTTTCTTTCTTTTTAACTATAAATGCTAAAAATAATCATTTCCGTGTTAATTTCTTACATATTTTTTCACTATTTCGCAAAACTCTTTTTGCAAAACCTTGTTTATGTTAAGAATTATAATAATTTTGTCGGTAAATTCTGTTTGTTAAACTGCCCAGTTTCTTAAACGGTTATTAATAAAATTTAAGTTTAAAATTAAGTCTTTCGTTCATAACGAAATTTGAAATTTTTTATTTGAATTTATGCCAAAAACAAATTTAATACCACGCCTACTATGATTCGAAAACTACTTTTGTTTGTTCGTTCTTTATTTTCATTATTCCCTAATTTTTCTAAAGAAAAGTCTTTCACTTTTAGTTTAAGATTAATTTGTTTGGGGATGTTTTTTGTTGTTTCGTTTGCGAATGCTGCAACTTACTATACATCTGTAAACGGTACACCTAGTACTTTAACCAATTGGTGGACAAACACCAATGGAACGGGAGGTAATCCCGCTAATTTTACAACTGCAGGTGATATTTTTATTATACAAAATGGTGATATCATGACTACTACTGCAAGTTGGACAGTAACAGGTACTGTTACTGTCAATAATGGGGGCTCATTATTAGTAACTAACAATGGTGGAACTGTCAACATCAGTTTAGGAAATTTAAATATTAATAGCGGCGGAATTGTTACAATGCAACGTCAATTAACCGTTACAGGAACAACAAATATAAGTGGTACTATAAATTTTGGTTCTACAAATGCTACTTCAAGAGCAATGACATTTACAGGAGGAGTTACTCTTAATAATGGTGCTGTGTGGAATGAAACAACTACAGGAGCTGCGGCTAGCTTTAGTTTTGGAAACAGCCTAACAAATAATGCCACCACATTTACTACTCAAACTCCTACACATACATTTACAGGAACAGGTGTGACATTTAGTGGAACAACAACAACAATAATTCCAAATGTAGCTATAACTGGGACTTATACCAACAATAATGTTTTATCAGTATCAACAGCTTTATCAGGAGCAGGAGGAACATTAACCAATTCATCCGGGAGTACTTTAACAATTGGCGGAACTTCCTCAATTCCCACAATTAATAATGTAGGAACTGCAAACATAAATGGTAGCGGAGCAATTACTACAGCAACTTTTAATAATACAGGAACACTCAACCTTAATGGTTCTGGAACTATCACTTCAATCAATAATAGTGCAGCTTCAAGCCAGTTGAATATTACTTCATCACCTGTACCTACAATTACAACTCTTACAGCAACAGCAGCCAACAATACCGTAAACTACAATGGTACAACACAAACAATAAAAGGAACAACTTATTCAAATTTAATATTGTCAAATTCAGGCACAAAGACATTAGGAGCAGCTACAATCAATACAGGCGCAATAACATTGAATAATGATACTAGTTTAGCGATGTCTACATTTTTATTAACCCTGAGTGGTAATCTGATAAATAACGGAACAGGTACAATAAGTGGAACAACAGGAGGGGTTACAATTTCTGGAACAGCAAGTCAAACTATTGCCGGTTTTACAACAACAGGAACAGTTTTAATGAGTAAAACTGCAAATACTGCTACATTAACAGGGAATATCAATGGTACTGCATTCACAATTAATGGTTCTGGAGGAACACTTAATTTAGGATCTGGAACTCATACTTTCACTGGAAATGTTGCACTAACTAATGGAACTTTAAATGGCGGTTCAAGTACATTAAACGTAAATTCTACCTCTACTACTGCATGGAGCGGAACTGGAACGAATTTTAGTGCTGGTACAAGTACCGTTAATTTTGGTGGAGCTAACCAAACTTTATCTTCAACAAGTACAACATTCTATAATCTTTATTTTACTGGAAGTGGAAATAAAACATTTTCAGCAGCAACAACTATCAACAATATTTTCTCGATAGCTTCAGGCGTTAAAGCAAGTCTGCAAAATTTTGTTCACAATGCTGTTGCTTTAGTTCTTGCAGGTTCAACAAAAACCGCAAGCTCTTATGGAGGTACAACCACAACAGGTGCAAATACAGACACAACCTCTTTTAATACCGGTACAGGAAGGGTTGTTGTTACAACAGATTCTTGTTTGGCTTTCGCGGGCGTTGCGCCAATAACTTATGTTGCGTTAAACAGTTTAATTTCTTCACCTGTTGGAACTACATCATATGAAAATATTCCAGTTGCAACTGCTACAACTATAGTAACCAAAGGAGATTACTATTCATTGGTAATTAAAGGAAATACAAATGGAGACTATAACATGTATTATACTGCATTCTTTGATTGGAATGGAGATGGAGATTTTGTAGATCCAGATGAAGGACCAATATCTGTTGGAACAATCAGAAACTCTTCAGGAGCCGATGACAAAGCAACTTCTGTTTATTTTCGAATTCCTCTAGCAGCTACCGGAACGAATGTAGCCATGCGTATTATTGGTCTACGTGGAAATACTCCTAACTCAACTCCTTGTACAGTAAATACAGGAATAGGTCAAGTTAAAGATTACATCATTACACTTCAAGCAGGATGTACAGGAACTCTTTCTGCTGTAAGTACAAATTCAACCGCATCTACTGTTTGCCCTAATATGCCTTTTACACTTTCATTAGCAAATACATATGGCGAAGGCACTACTTATTTATGGCAGACTGGACCAACAAGCACTGGACCATGGACAGGTGCCGCTACACCATCTATACCATTTTACAATAATGATTTCTCAACAGATCAAGCTGTTAATACAACTGTGGATGAAGCAAGTGTAAGAAGTATTGATACTCAAATTACAGGCGGAGAACTAGTCTTAACTACAATTGCTCCAGATGGACATAATGGAGGTTTTTTTATAGACAAAGCTAATACAGACAATATCAATCCATTTACCGCTACTTTTAAATATAAAATTGAGGGTGGAGGTACTACAGGCGCTGATGGTTTAAGTTTAAGTTATGGTCCCGGCTTTGCTGCCAATGAAGGTGGAGGTGAAGGCGGAGAAGGTTCTGGACTTAGAGTGCAATTTGACACTTATGACAATGAGGATGTTGCGACAGGAAGCCGCGTAAGAATTATCTACAATAATACTTCGGTTTTTAATGCTGGAATCAACGACCCAATTAATTTAAGAACTGCTACTTACAAAGATGTTATATTATATGTAGATACAGACGGATATTTATCTCTTGCAATTCAAAACGGTGCGGGAATGACTACAATTGTTTCTAAACTTTTATTGCCAAATTATTCAACTACAGATAAATCTACATGGAAATTTAAATTTTCTGCACGTACGGGAGGTTTAAAAGATATACATAGCATAGATGATCTTGTTATTACTTTTTTAGATTCTGCTAATTCAAAATCTAAATTTACAACATCACAAACTACTAAAACATATTATCGTGCTGTAGTAACTTGTGGTTCATCTTCTGTAAACTCAACTCCGGTTTTTGTTGATATGAGTTCAGCAGTTATTACAACTCAGCCAACTATACCCCTAGCGGTATGTTCTGGTGCTGGTGTACGTACAATTTCTGTTGCTGCAACTGGATTAAGTTTAAATTATACATGGAAAAAAGATGGTGTTGATCTTGTTGAAGGCGGAGTAATTTCTGGACAAGGAACAAATACGCTTACATTAACTAATCCAACAGCAGCGAATGCAGGAAACTATACAGTAGTTGTTACTGGTGCATGTTCTTCTAGTGTTACTTCAAATGCAGTTGCACTTACGGTAAATGCTTTACCAACTCCAAGTTTTATTACACCTCCAAGCTCTCCGGTTTGTGCGGAAAGTGATGTTACTTACACAACAGAAGCTAGTCAGTCAAATTACATATGGACTGTTCCTGGAACCGCGGGCATAGACTACACCATTACAGGAGGAGGAATTGGTACTACAAGCAATAGCGTTACATTAAGATGGTCTACAGCAGGAAACAAAATGGTATCTATTAATTACACAAACTCAAACGGCTGTACTGCAACATCAGCTACATCATCTACAATTACTGTAAACGCATTACCTATAATTACAACACATCCCCAGCCAATTGCGGTATGTGAAGGTAAAAATCATATATTTACTGTAGTTACTTCTGCAGCAACTCCAAATTACCAATGGCAGTACTCGCCAGATAATGCAACCTGGACAAATACAGATTTAGAAACAGGTGTAACTGGGCATACAACTGCATCATTAAATGTTACAAATACTCCATTATCATATTCTGGATATTATGTTCATTGTGTTATTACAGTTGGAACATGTTCAATTACTTCAAATTCTGCTTTATTAACCGTAAATCCTACGCCTACTGCACCAGCTGCATCTGTAACAACTCAACCAACATGTTCTGTAGCTACAGCAACTATTACAGTTTCAAGCCCAGCACCGGCTGCAGGAATTACGTATAGTATTGATGGATCAACTTATACTAACACGACAGGTGTGTTTTCTGGATTGACAGACGGACCTTACAATGTTACTACTAAAAACAGTTCAGGATGTGAGTCTCCAATTACAATTGTAACTGTTAATCCTTATGTTAGTAAAACATGGAATGGAAGCGCAAGTACAAATTGGAATACCGCAGGAAACTGGACTCCAAATGGAGTTCCTACAGTTGATGATTGTGTAGTTATTCCAGATTTAACTTCTATTACAAACAAACCAGAAATAACAGGAACTAATACTGTTTTTCAGGGACATACACTTAATCTAAACAATAACAGTTCGCTTACTGTAAAAAGTACCAACACTTTAACTATTACCAATGCAGTAACAGTTAACACAGGAAGTACTTTAACTTTTGAAAATAATGCGAGTTTAGTACAAATCAATAATGCAGTTAACTCAGGAAATATTACTTATAATAGAAATACTTCACTAGTGCGTCGTTATGACTACACTTATTGGTCAATTTTTGAAAATAATGCGAGTTTAGTACAAATCAATAATGCAGTTAACTCAGGAAATATTACTTATAATAGAAATACTTCACTAGTGCGTCGTTATGACTACACTTATTGGTCAACACCTATTACAGCAACACCTGGTTTTACCCTTCATGATTTATCACCAACCACACTGGCTGACAAATATCAAATATTTAATTCAGCTGCAWCAGCATGGGTGGTAGATTATAATGGAGCTTCAGTTATGACRCCGGGACAAGGATATCTTGTAAGAGCACCTCAGGAGTTTGAYATTAATACTACGGCTGTTTAYCCGGCTACATTTACAGGGGTTCCAAACAATGGAGATATCACATTTACTCCTGTTGCAACAAAATGGAATTTAATAGGAAACCCATATCCGTCAGCTATCAATGCCAATAAATTGATCAATGATACAGGAACTGGAGCCTTATATTTCTGGACACACAATTCACCTCCAAACGGAAGCGTGATTGGAGACGCAAAATACAATTACACAGCGGCAGATTATGCTGTATATACCTTAACGGGAAGTATTGTAACAACAAGCGGTGCGGCGGCTCCAACAGGAAGCATTGCTGCAGGACAGGCATTTTTCTTTAAAGCCAGCACAGGAAGCAATATTGTCTTTACAAACGGCATGAGAATTCCCGGTGATAACANCAACAGGAAGCATTGCTGCAGGACAGGCATTTTTCTTTAAAGCCAGCACAGGAAGCAATATTGTCTTTACAAACGGCATGAGAATTCCCGGTGATAACATGCAGTTCTTTAAAACTTCACAAGCAGCCGGTGAAACAAACCGTTTATGGCTGAACTTTACAAATGCCGAAGGTGCTTTTAAACAAGCTTTAATTGGTTATGTAGACGGAGCCACAAACAGCTGGGATCAGAATTACGATGCAGCCACCCTTAACGGAAATACTTATGTAGATTTCNTTTAAACAAGCTTTAATTGGTTATGTAGACGGAGCCACAAACAGCTGGGATCAGAATTACGATGCAGCCACCCTTAACGGAAATACTTATGTAGATTTCTAYAGTATCAGCGATGCTAAAAAATTAACTGTTCAGGGACGTGCACTGCCTTTTGAAGATACTGATTTAATTCCGCTTGGATATAAAACAGCCGTTGCAGGAGAGTTTACAATTGCCATAGACCATACAGATGGATTACTGAACAATCAGGCAGTTTATCTGGAAGATAAAACAGCCGGCACTATTTATGACCTGAAAGCCGGAAACTATAAATTTACTACTGCAATAGGGACTTTTACAGATCGTTTTGTGCTTCGTTATACAAATAAAACATTAGGAACCGGAGATTTTGAAAATGTAAAAGACGGCCTTTTGGTATCTGTAAAAGACAAAGTAATCAAAGTCACTTCTTCTAAAGAAAATATCAAAGAAGTCTCTGTATTNGATTTTGAAAATGTAAAAGACGGCCTTTTGGTATCTGTAAAAGACAAAGTAATCAAAGTCACTTCTTCTAAAGAAAATATCAAAGAAGTCTCTGTATTTGATATTACCGGAAAACTTTTATACAATAAAAAGAAAGTGGGAACGACAGAATTGTCAATCTCAAATCTGCAGGCCGCTGATCAGGTTTTACTTGTAAAAGTTACTCTTGAAAACAAAGCTGAAGTAACCATGTTGCTTTTTGTGGTATTTAAACAAGCATTAAATATTATTTGGCAGATAAAAATNAGAAAGTGGGAACGACAGAATTGTCAATCTCAAATCTGCAGGCCGCTGATCAGGTTTTACTTGTAAAAGTTACTCTTGAAAACAAAGCTGAAGTAACCAAAAAGATTATCTTTAAATAAAAAAAACTTCTTCTAATAAAAAAATCCATTCCGCAAAACGGAATGGATTTTTTGTTTTTTAAATAAGTAAAAATCACTAAAAGTGGGTATTGCAATATTTCATAAAGTCAATTAATTTCGGATAATTCTTACAATTATTAATTTGCTATTTTACGATTTTGATAAAAAATATACTTTGCATCCTATTTCTTATTTTTTTACCTTCTACAAACATCCTTATTGCTCAACAAGGAAAATTGGATAACACTTTTAATACAATTGATGACGGTTCAAAAGGGGATGGATTTAACGCGATTGTCCGAACTCTTTTTTTGCAGCCAGATAATAACCTAATTGTTGGAGGTGATTATTCAAGTTTAAATGGAATTCCTTCTTCCTTCTTAACCCGTTTACAACCTGATGGAACAATAGACGAAGGTTTTGATACAGGAACTGGTTTTAACGGTAAAGTTTATTGTTCTAATGTTCAGTCCGATGGTAAAATACTGGTTGGAGGAAATTTTACAGCTTATAATGGAAAAAATGCAGGAAGGCTCGTTCGTTTAAACAATGATGGTTCATACGATTCATCTTTTAACACCGAAGTTGCAGCTGCTTCAGGAACAGGATTTGTTTATGACATTAGTTTACAATCAGACGGAAAAATTATAATTGTTGGTAGTTTCACAAAATATAACAATACAACAGTAAACAGAATCGCACGAATTTTGCCAAACGGTTCATTAGATACTTCATTTATAACTGGTAAAGGATCTTCCTTACTCATAACAAAAGCTCATGTTTTGCCCAATGGTAAAATTTTAGTAGTGGGTAATTTTACATCCTTTAATGAAGTTAGCTCTAATAGAATTGTCAGGTTGAATTCGGATGGAACTGTCGATAGAGATTTCAATATTGGAACTGGTTTTGATGAGAATGTAAATGCCATTGAAGTCCAGTCAGATGGCAAGATACTCTTAGGAGGAAGTTTTACATCATACAATGAAATTACTGCCAATAGAATAGTGCGTCTTAATCAGGATGGCACGCGTGATTTTAGTTTTCTTGGATCTGGTTTTAACAACGGAGCAGTTGAAATTATCAAAATAGATAATGCTGGCAATATTATGACTGGCGGAACTTTTACCAGCCATTATGATGGGGTAAATGTTAACCGGGTTGTTTTTCTGAACTCAGATGGAACTGTAAAACCTGATTTTGACATGGGTAGCGGACCTGCATCTACTGTTTGGACACTTGCTAATGACTCAGAAGGATCATGGTTTATTGGAGGATCATTTTCTGTTTTTGACGGACAAAATCAGGGAAGATTGGCAAAAGTTAATTTTGAAGGGGAACCTGATACCGGTTATTTAGCTTCTGGGATTGGTTTTGATAATTCTGTTTTAAAGATAATTTCATTAGAGAATAAAAAAACTGTAGTATTAGGGAACTTTACCAAATTTAATAATAATCCAGCTTTTAGAATTGCAAGAATCTTAGAAGATGGAGCCTTTGATCCCGATTTTAATACAGGAAAAACCGGTGCAAATAGTTTAATAAAAACTGCTGTTCTCCAATTAGACGGGAAAATTATTCTGGGTGGAAATTTCACCAAATATAATGACCAGTCTTGTAATAGGATTATTCGAATTTTTCCAGATGGATCAATAGATGATACATTCAATAGCGGTTCAGGATTCAATAGTCAAATTTATGCTATGGCATTACAATCTGATAACAAAATTATTATAGCAGGAAATTTTACACGCTATAATGGTGATCTTTCAAGAATCAGAATTGTAAGACTACTGCCTGATGGCTCTAATGACCCAACTTTTAATGCAGGTCTTAGTGCAGATGCCATAATAGAGGATATTCTTATTCAGCCAGATGGGAAAATTTTACTAGGAGGGAGATTTACAACTTTTAATAATCAGCAATACCATCATTTGGTTCGATTAAATGCAGATGGAAGCATCGATACAAGTTTCAATATTGGAGATGGTTTTGATAAAAATGTATACGCAATAGCATTACAATCAGACGGAAAAATAATTGTTGGCGGTTCTTTTTTAACATATAATAAAAGTTCGCAAAAACGTATTCTTCGCCTAAATTCGAATGGAAGTTTAGATACTACTTTTGATTCTGGAATCGGTTTTAACAAAGGAGATGTCCGCGCAATTTTGGTACAGCCGGATGATCGTATTTTAGTTGGCGGAACCTTTTCAGGAACTTATAAAAGTTTCACTTCCTTGAGATTAATCAGATTACAAAAAACAGGAGATTTTGATAATACTTTTAATGCGCCAGTTAATAACAAAATTTTTACCTTAAGCATTACATCAGACTTTAGACTTTTAATTGGAGGAAATTTTAATTCTGTTTCAGGGTTTTCCAAGCATAGAATTTCCCGATTAAAACTTTGTCTTGAATCAACAGTTTGGGATGGTCGTTCTTGGTCAAACGGTTATCCATCCGGAGGAAAGGAAGTATTTTTTAAAGAAGATTTTCTAAATTTAAATTCTTCCAATGTTTGCAGCTGCAGCATTCAAGAAGGAAAAACAGTAACACTTTTAAACAGTAATGCTTTAGGAATTGAATTTGCATATTCAGGATTAGGAACATTAGTTTTAGAAGATTCAGCCAGTTTATACCAATCTGATGATGATATGATAAATTCTGGAATTATTCAGATGAAAAGAAAAACAAATCCTGTCGTAAAGTTTGATTATACATTTTGGTCTTCACCAGTTGATAATCAAAAATTATATGATCTTTCACCTCACACATTATCTGATAAATACCTGTCATACAATTCTGCATTGCCGGGTTGGAAAATTGAAGAGCCTTCAAATTATATGTCTTTAGGAAAAGGATATTCTATAAGATCTCCCCAGGAATTCTCTCAGTTTGAACGATCGATATACGAAGGGGCTTTTATCGGAATTCCAAATAATGGAACGTTTGAAGTTGATTTACAAGAAAACAATAGGTTTTATTTAATTGGAAATCCGTATCCATCGGCAATTGATGCGGACAAATTTTTAAGCAAAAATGAATTTAAAACCAAAGGCGCACTTTACTTCTGGACGCATAATACACCAATAACAAATTTAGAATACACATCAGACGATTACGCCGTTTATAATTTAGTTGGCGGAGTGGGTACAAAAGCTATTTCTAATGGTATTAATGAAACAATTCCCGATGGTAAAATAGCTTCAGGGCAAGGGTTTTTTGTTAAAAGCAATCAGTTAGGTATTTTGGAATTCAATAATAGTATGCGAATTTCCGGCACAAACAATAAATTTTTTAAACCTGTAAAAAGAGAAACTAAGAAAGAAGCAATTAAACATAGATTATGGCTGAATCTTAAAAATGACAGTGGAGCATTTAAACAAATTTTAATTGGATACCTGCCAGGCGCAACAGATTCTTACGATCTAAATTATGATGCTGAAACTTTAAACGGAAACCAGTTTGTTGATTTTTATAGCATTAATGAAAGCAAAAAACTAACGATTCAGGGAAGAGCATTGCCTTTTCAAGAATCAGATGAAATTAATTTGGGGTTTAAAACTGTAATTTCTGGAAAATTTACCATTCAAATAGATCATACAGATGGCGACTTAAGTCATCAGAAGGTTTATTTAGAAGATAAACTCCTAAATAACACCTCAGATCTAACACAAAAAGATTATACATTCAATAGCGAAACAGGATTATTTACAGATAGGTTTGTGCTTCATTTTAGGGATGAAAAATTAAATACTGCCAATTTTGAGAAAGCTGAAAAACAACTATTTATTTCTGCAAAGGGTAAAATTATCAATATAAAATCAATCAAAGGAAATCTAAAAAGTGTTTTTCTTTTTGATATCAATGGAAAGTTGCTTTTCGAAAATAAAAAAGTAGACGACTTTGAATTAGTAATATCAAATTTAAGAATTGTTCATCAGGTCTTATTAGTGAAAGTAATTTTAGAAGATGATTTTTCTACAACAAAAAAGATTGTTTTCTAAAATAGAATTTTTAATAATATAGATAATCCGCCAACATGTATATGTAAGGCTTATTTTTGTTTTTAATAGTTTTTTATTAATATAAACAACACTTAATCAATGTTTTGTAGTAATTAACGCAACCTACACAATTTTTAAATTATCAGGTTAAAACTGTTAAAGATAGAATATTTAACATCTTCCTTCTGTGTCTTACGTAAAAAAAATCGTACCTTGTTATGACAGTCATTCGATGAACATAACGTAAAAGCCGTTAATATACATTTTCAAACCCCTTAAACAAAATGTAATTTATTTTTATCTGCCAAATAATATTTAATGCTTGTTTAAATACCACAAAAAGCAACATTTACTAATATTCTTTGCTTTTTGGTTTCAAATCATTTTTTGAAATCAATATTATTTTTTGAGGTATTTAGAAATTAAAATTAAGTCAGATTCTATCTGACTGGAAAGTCTTTTTTTTTTAATTAAAAAATAGTGCGATGAAAAAAAAATTACCAAGCTTCCTAATCTTACCTCATTTTTTTATTCGTTGTTTTTCTTTATCCAATGAATACCAAGAAAAATTTTTATCAAAAAAAATTAAGTTCTCGCTCTTATTTTTATTTTTTTGTTTTTCCTTATGGGCACAGCCCCCACATACATTAACATCTAATGGAACAATAGTAGTTCCCGCCGGTGTTACGGTAATGGATGTACAGGCTTGGGGCGGCGGCGGTGCCGGTGGTGGTGCCGGCGGCTCTGGTTTGCTTGAAGGACGAAGCGGAGGCGGAGGCGGAGGTGGTGCCTATGCCCGAAGCAATATCAATGTAACTGCCAGTAATACTTTAAATATTGTAGTTGCAGGTACAACAACAGGTACAACAACAAATGGTACCGCTGGTGGACATTCAACCATTACGGGTTTTGAAACAACAATATATGCTGCAGGTGGAGCAGGAGGTTTGGCTAACAATGCAGGCGGTGCACCTGCCGGAGGTGCTGGTGGATCTACAGCAGCTTCTTTTGGTACTACAAAAGCTGCTGGTGAAGCAGGAGGTGTTGGAGGAAATGTTTTAGCAGCGCTTTTATTGAGTTCCGGAAAAGGAGGAAATGGAGCAAGTCCGGGAGGAGGAGCCGGAGGAGCATCGGTGCCAAGTTTAGTCCTTGGAACAGCAGTTGGAAATGGTGGTACTGCCCCAGGAGGAGGAGGTAGTGGTTCAATGAGCTCTGCTCTTGCTGCCGCTCAGCCCGGAGGAGCAGGTGCACGTGGTCAGGTTATAGTAACCTATACTTGCCCTACTTATACTATTACAGGAATTTCAGCAGTAAATGTTTGTAGTAATCTTGGAACTACTTCAGTTGTAACATTGACATCATCTGCCGCGTCTTTACCAACAGGAACCTATACAGTGACATACAGTCGAAGTATTCCAAGTGCGACAGGACTTACAGCAACAATGACTGTGACTAATGCCGGAACGGGAACATTTACTGCAGTAGGTTTAAACACCATTGGAACAAGTGATATTACTGTTACTAATTTAACATCCGGAGTTTGCTCTTCCGCTATATCTACTTCAAATGTTACAACAGTTACAATTTTTGCTCCATCAGCTGGTGGAACTGTTACAGGAGGAACAACAATTTGCGCAGGTGCAACAAGTGCTGCTCTATCTTTAGGAGGACAAACAGGTACGGTTCAAAAATGGCAATATTCTGTAAATCCTTTTTCAACCTGGACTGATATTATGAATACAACAAATACTTATACTTCAGGATCACTCAGTGAAACAACTCAATTTAGAGCTGTTGTTCAAAATGGAGTTTGTACAGTTGCAAATTCTGTAGCAACAACAGTAACGGTAAATCCACTGCCACAAGGAAATTTAACGGCTAATGGTACATTTTGTGCAACTGGAGCTGGGCTATTGACATTTACTGCCACAGCAGGAACTGGACCATACACAGTAGTTTATAAAGAAAATGGCGGAGCAGACCGTACCGCATTAGGAGTTGTAAGCGGAACACCGTTTGCGACATTTACTACTCCGGTTACAGCAACAACAACTTATACTTTAGTATCAGTTACCGGGGCAAATACTTGTTCGAGAAGTTCTGGTTTTACAGGAAGTTCAACAACAATAACTGTAAATCCACTACCTCAGGGAAGTTTAACAGCTAATGGCCCATTTTGTGCAACAGGCTCTGGACTGTTAACTTTTACAGCTGCTGCAGGAGCGGGACCATATACAATTGTTTACAAAGAAAACGGTGGGGCAGACCGAACCGCAACAGGTGTTGTAAGCGGAACGCCATTCGCCACATTTACGACTCCCGTTACAGCAACAACAACTTATACTTTAGTTTCGGTGACCGGAGCGAATACTTGTATTCGAAGCTCAGGTTTTACAGGAGGTTTAGCAGCAATAACAATTAATCCAATTCCGACACCAACATTTACAGTGCAGCCAGCAGCTTCTGTATGTGTGAATACAGATGTTACTTATACAACACAAGCAGGAGAATCAAATTACCTTTGGAATGTTCCGGGAGTACTTAATACGGATTATATTATTACTTCAGGCGGAATATCTACAGCTAGTAATTCTGTAACACTACAGTGGCTGACGATAGGAAATAAGACGGTAACTGTAGGTTATTCTTCAATAGGATGTGCCTCAAATACAAGTGCAAGCAATACTACAACAGTAACTAAAACAGAACGAGGAGCAGTACATGGAGGAAATCACATTTGCAGCGGAGATGCTAGTCCATTATTAACTTTGACTGACTATACGGGAACAATTGTGAGATGGGAATATGCCGAAGCTATACCTTATGTATGGCAGTCTTTTGCGAACACGTCAAATACGTATCAGCCGGGTGTATTAACAACTAGTACCAGCTATAGAGCAGTAGTTAAAAATGGAACTTGCCCGGAAGAATTTGCTATAGAAACAAGAATTGATGTTGAACCAAAACCATCTACGCCGGTATTTGCAATTATTACACAACCAACTTGTGTTAACCCAACCGGAAGTGTACATTTGAGTGGCTTACTAGCATCACCAAATTGGACAATTACACAAAACGGAACAGTTTTTCAAACCTATACTTCATCAGGAACTAGTTATACAATAACAAATTTGACTCCCGGAAATTATACTTTTACGATACACGATATAAATATTTGCCCTTCTTTACCAACTATTAATCTTGAAATAAAAGTTCCAGTTACCAATATTTGGAACGGTACAAACTGGTCTACTGGAAGTCCGCCAATTGTTACAGAAGCAGTTAGGTTTTCAGGTAATTATTCTACAACTGGTGATTTGAGCGGCTGCTCTTGTGTTGTCGATCCGGGCGCTAATGTTACAGTAAATTCTAATCATACCTTAACGATTACCAATTCAGTTAACAATAATGGAGGTTTATTGACTTTTGAAAATAATGCCAGTTTAATGCAGGTTAACAATGTAGTAAATACAGGAAACATTATATATAAACGAAATACAGCACCAGTTCGACGATACGATTTTACCTATTGGTCATCTCCAATCGTGCGCACACCAGCATATACATTACATGACTTGTCTCCAAACACACTCGCTGATAAGTATTATAGTTTCAACCCCACTACAGGATGGATAATTAGCTATAACGGAAACTTAGAAATGATTCCCGGTCATGGCTATATTGTAAGGGCACCTCAAAATTTCGATATTAATTCTCCTTCAGTTTATGGATCATTTTTAGAAGGAGTACCTAACAACGGGACAATTTCAGTTCCTTTAATTGCGGCAGAGAAATCTCATTTACTTGGTAATCCGTACCCGTCAGCATTATATGCAGATCAATTTATTTTTGATAATTCTGCCAATTTATATGGGACATTATATTTTTGGACTCATAATTCTTCGCCAAGCAGCTCTGTTCCCGGAGATGCTCAATACAATTACACAGCGGCAGATTATGCAATTTATAATTTAACAGGAAGCACAAATGTTGGAAGTTTGGTTGGGCAAGGGGCAGGAACACCAGGAAATCAAAATGCTCCTTTGGGATATATAGCAGCAGGCCAGGCTTTTTTCGTAAAAGCAAAAACTACTGCAAATGCTGTTTTTACAAATTCAATGAGAGTTCCCGGAAATAATAGCCAGTTTTTTAAAACAGCAGAAAGCAGCAAAGCCAATATTGAAAAACATAGGCTCTGGCTTAATATGACAAATACTCAAGGGCTTTTTAAACAACTGTTAGTAGGATATATAGAAGGAGCAACCAATACTTGGGACAATAATTATGATGGAGTTACTATAAACGGAAATATATATGTAGATTTTTACAGTATTAATGAAGGAAGAAAACTAACGGTTCAGGGGCGGGCTTTACCTTTTCTGGAGTCTGATGTTGTTCCTTTAGGATACAGATCCGGAATTGAAGGAGAATTAACCATAGCAATAGATCATGCAGATGGTGATTTAATAAATCATCCCATTTATTTAGAAGATAAATTGACAAATACAACACATAATCTGCAAGCAGGTTCATACACTTTTAGTACATCAATAGGAACTTTTCTAGACCGGTTTGTTTTAAAATATGCTTCAGCAAGTTTAGGACTTGATGATTTTGAAAATCAGAAAAACAATCTTTTTGTTTCGGTTAAGAATAAAAACATTAAGGTAAATTCAACACATGATTTTATAAAAGAAGTTTCAATTTTTGATATTACAGGAAAATTGATTTACAACAATAGAAAAATTGAAAATACCGAATTGCAGATCCCAAATCTTCAGTCCGGAGATCAGGTTTTGATTGTGAAAGTGACTTTGGAAAACGGAAAAACTGCAACGAGAAAAATTACGTTTCATTAAATTTATAAACTCGAAATAAAAAGCCGGCTGCAAAATTAATTCTGCAGCCGGCTTTTTATTCTTATTAAGCACTCTTTCGAAGGTTTTCATGAGTGTTTTGGATTGCTTTTTCGTTTTTATAGTCAATCCATTTCTGTCCTTTAAATTTTCGCATCATAATATCAAAATGGCGCATAATCAAAACATTGTATGCGGCTTTAGATAAGTTCACGATGTTTTTAGGAAAAGCCCGCAGACTCATTGAAAATCCGGGAGTCAAATATTTCATATAATGCCAATAACCTTCGGGCATATACAACATTTCTCCATGTTTAAGATTAGTGATATAACCTTCAGCATTTTTAAGTGCAGGAAATTTTTCATAATCAGGATTATCAAAATCAATGTCTTCCCTTGAAATCAAAGCATGCGGAACCTTGTACATATACTTTGACTGGTCTGGAGCAAAAATCATACATTGTTTTTCGCCGTGAAAGTGAAAATGCAGAATGTTTGAGTAATCAATATCATAATGCATAAATACTCGGGCATTTTCGCCCCCAAAAAACAACATAGGTAATTGCTTAACAAGTTTTAGTCCAATATCAGGCCATAAAAAATCATTTTTCAACCGAGGCACTTCTTTCATTAAGTTATAAAGAAAAATGCGGTAATTGGTAGGTTTTGATTCTAAAAGATTAATGTAATCGCTCATTTTCATTGTCATATGAGCCTCATTAAAACCTTCTTCATGGTTTACCGGCCGATCATCATATAAAGGAACCGTAATATCACCGGCAATATCATTAATATAGGATAATTTCCATTTTTGATAAGCGGGCCAGTCTTCAGTCAGTTCTTCAACAACAACCGGAATTTGTTTTTTTACATATTGGGAAATAAAATCTTCCTTAGAGATTTTTTTAACCCTTTGGATTTGTTTTAACTTCATTTTTATAAATAAAAAAATTGCTTATAACTCTGTGTCATAAGCAATTTAAAAATATTTATTGAAATTTTTTAACTCTTTTACCTAAATTTTTGATTTGATCGAAGCTTCAACGTTTCTTTCAATTGTATGTCCGGGTCTGGTCCATCTAGGTTTTTCGCCCAAAGAATTGTATTGAGAATCAGCAGCTTCAACTGTTTTTGGCTGTGAAACTTTTATGAAAGGCTTTTGCGGAACCAATCCTAACATTTCAAACATCTTCATGTCTTCGCTAACATCAGGGTTTGGAGTAGTCAATAACTTATCTCCTGCAAAAATGGAATTTGCTCCTGCAAAAAAGCACATTGCCTGACCTTCACGAGTCATATTGGTTCTTCCGGCAGATAAACGAACCTGTGTTTCCGGCATTACAATTCGTGTTGTAGCAACCATACGAATCATTTCCCAGATTTCAACCGGTTTTTCTTCTTCCATCGGAGTTCCTTCAACAGCAACTAAAGCGTTAATAGGAACAGATTCTGGCTGTGGATTTAAAGTCGAAAGTGCCACAAGCATTCCGGCTCTGTCTTCAATACTTTCTCCCATTCCAATAATTCCGCCACTGCAAACCGTAACATTTGTTTTACGAACATTTTCGATAGTTTGTAAACGGTCTTCAAAACCGCGTGTAGAAATTACATCTTTATAGTATTCTTCAGAAGTATCTAAATTATGATTGTAAGCATATAAACCAGCTTCGGCTAAACGCTGTGCCTGATTTTCGGTAAGCATACCTAAAGTACAGCAAACTTCCATATCAAGTTTATTGATGGTACGAACCATTTCTAAAACCTGATCAAACTCTTCACCATCTTTTACGTTTCTCCAGGCAGCTCCCATACAAACGCGGGAAGATCCGCTGGATTTAGCTCTTAAGGCCTGAGCTTTTACATGGCTCACCGTCATCAGGTCATTTCCTTCAACTCCGGTATTATACCTTGCAGCTTGTGGGCAATAACCACAATCTTCAGGACACCCGCCTGTTTTTATTGATAATAAAGTAGAAACCTGAACGACGTTTGGATCGTGTTTTTGTCTGTGAATTGTTGCAGCTTCATAAAGCAAATCCATCAGTGGTTTATTATAGATTGCTATTATTTCGTCCTTTGTCCAATTGTGTTTTGTTATGCTCATGGATACAATTTTTTTTGAAGTTTTAAAAGTAATTAAATTGTAGTAACCAACAACACTGATTGTTGTAATTGAATATTTGTAAGGTCTTTTAAAAAAAGAAGCGCTCAAAAATCATAAAATTATAGGTTTTTATGATTTTTGAGCGCTTAAATGGTTATTTTATTTTGAATAATTAATCGGCAGCATATTTATTGTTCCAGTACAGCATCATCATTAAAGTAACAATTACCGATGAAGCAAGCCCCTCAAAAAGCAGACAAATACAATAAGTTGGCACAGAAGGATTTCCTCCAAACATAAAAGCTTCAGACAATGTTCCTACATAAGCATCTCCTCCTCGTGCATAGCTGTAAATTAATAGCCCTAAAACACTCAGTGATACACCAACAACAGAAGTTGTCATAGCAGATACAGCGTTTGACACAAAACCAGTTTCACCTTCATGAAGATTCATTTGCATGGTTCTGTTTACACCATAAAATATAAAAAATACATTAAGAGTTCTCAGATAAAATAAATCTGCTAAACCTAATAAATTCATCAATAAAAAATAAATGCCAATTCCGAGGAATATTAAAAAACCGTTTGTTATTTCTTTAGGTAATTTCATAGTGGTTATTTTTAAAGAAGTTAATAGTAAACGTTTGGGAAACAGAGTCCTATATCAAATTTACTAAAAAAACAACTACGATGATCTAAAAAAAATATAAAAGTATATTGAGGAGTTTATTGAAGCTTGCTTACAAAATCCAAAGCGTTTTGTTTGTCCTGATTTAATTGGGCTTTCAGCAAATCAATTGAGCCAAACTTTTGTTCTTCGCGAAGATATTGTAATAATGAAACTTCAATTTTTTTGCCATAAATATCAGCATCAAAGTCAAAAAGATTTACTTCAATAGTTTGTTTTTGGCCATTTACAGTTGGATTGAAACCGATGTTCATCATTCCGAAAACTTCTAAATCATCAATCAAAGTTTTTACAACATAAACCCCATTTTTTGGGATTAATTTGTATTCCTCTTCGATTTGAATATTTGCCGTTGGAAAACCAATTGTTCTTCCTAATTGTTTTCCTTTTACAATTTCACCGCTCAAAAAATAGTCGTAGCCCAAATATTCATTGGCTAATTCCATATTTCCTTCATCTAAAGCTTTTCTGATTTTAGTAGAACTAACCGAAACATCTTGTATTTCTTCTGCAGAAATTTGTTCCACTTCAAAACCATATTCAGCACCAAAAGCAATTAAATTATCAATATTGGCAGTTCTGTTTCTTCCAAAACGGTGATCGTGACCAATAATTATTTTTTGAATATGAAATTGATCTACTAAAATAGTGCTGACAAATTCCTCGGCAGTTAATCTTGAGAAACTTTCGTTAAATGGATGAATAACTAAATTTTCAATTCCTGTTGCTTCTAAAAGTTTTGTTTTTTCAGCAATAGTATTAAGAAGTTTTATTTCTGATTTTTCTTGTAAAACCATTCTCGGATGTGGAAAAAATGTAAGTACTAAACTTTCGTATTTCCCATTTTCCGTGTTTTGAGTAATTCTTTCCAGAATTTTTTTATGACCAATATGTACGCCATCAAAAGTACCAAGAGTTAAAATTGTTTTCTTGGTCGAATGGAAATCGTTTATAGAATGAAAGAGCTTCAAAACAAATTATTTAAGATGCTGCAAATTTATACTATCTATTTTAAATTTTGTACTAAGCTTAATTGATTTTTTAGGGATATTGTGTTTCTTTTGTCGAAAAAATCACGGATTCGTCGACTAAAAAACGTTAAATGTCGTTTAGATGTAAGAATTTGATTTAATTCGACTAAATTTGATTTCATAAAAATACCATATCAGCATGAAGAAACAATTACTTTATTTTTTGATTATCTTTTCATTTGTAAAAATTCATGCCCAAAGTGACGACCTGTGGCAAAAGGTTAACTCGGTTTCAATTTCTGGAAAAAAAGCATCAGTATCTGATTCGGAAAAACTGTATTATAAATTAAATACAGAGTCCTTAACAGCAAAATTGGCCCAAACAACTCAAAAATCTTCGATAAGTACGAATGTCGAAATTACGATTCCTAATGCAAAAGGAACTTTAGAAAGATTTCAGGTTTGGGAATCTTCTAATTTTGATCCGGAATTACAGGCAAAATATCCAGAGATTAGAGCCTACGAAGGAAGCGGTTTAGACGACAAATCGGCAAAAATACATTTTAGTCTTTCACCAAGAGGTTTTCAAACCATGCTTTTTAGAGCAGATAAAGCCACTGAATTTATCGAGCAAAATCCAGATAATAAAGCGGAGTATGTTTTATTTTCTTCTAAAGATGCAGCTTCAAAACTAAAGTTAGAATGTAAGACTATATATGCTGTTGTAAATAATAAAGAAGGAAAGACTGCAAAAACAGCATCCAATACGAAAGTTTTTAAAACACTTCGTTTAGCATTGTCCTGTACAGCAGAATATACGGCCTATTTTGGTGGTACAAAAGCGGGAGCCTTAGCAGGAATGAATGCAACATTAACAAGAGTAAATGGCGTTTTAAATAAAGATCTGGCATTGAAACTGGTTTTGATTGCCAACAATGACGCTGTAATTTATACCAATGTTGCAAACCAGCCTTATTCTGATGCTGCAGACGGTGCAGACGGCGCATGGAATCAGGAAGTTCAAACAACGTTGACAAATATAATAGGAAATAATAATTATGATATTGGACATTTATTTGGAGCTTCTGGCGGAGGAGGAAATGCCGGTTGCATAGGTTGTATTTGTTCAAATCCAACAACTGGAGATCCTTTAGCAAAAGGAAGCGCTTTCACTTCTCCTTCTGACGGTAAACCAGAAGGTGATACTTTTGATATCGATTTTGTGATACATGAATTCGGACATCAATTAGGTGCGAATCATACTTTTTCGTATGACTCAGGTGAAAGAACTTCTGTGAATGTTGAGCCGGGAAGTGGTTCTACAATAATGGGATATGCCGGAGTTACTGGCGATTATGATATACAAAACAATTCTGACGACTATTTTGCTTATGCAAGTATTTTGCAGATTCAGAATACGCTTGCCGGAAAAAGCTGCCCGGTTAGCACCAATTTAACCAATAATCCGCCTGTAATTAGTGCAGGAAGTAATTATACGATCCCAATTAGTACACCATTTATTTTAAAAGGAACTGGTTCAGATCCCGAAGGAGATATTATCACGTACACTTGGGAAGAATATGATAATGCTACCACAACATCTGAAGCCAATAGTATTGCATATCCAACAAAACCAGATGGACCTTTGTTCAGATCATTTGCTCCAACAACTTCTCCAGTTCGTTATTTTCCAAGTTTTGATTCGGTATTACAAAATAAATTGACGACAACCTGGGAATCTGTTTCATCTATCGCCAGAACATTAAATTTTACTTTAACAGGTAGAGATAATGCGGCTTTAGGAACAGCTCAGACCAATACAAGTGCAATGAATGTTAATGTGGTTGCGACAGCCGGACCTTTTGCGGTAACATCGCATAATGGCGATAATGTGAGCTGGCAGCAAGGCTCAAGTCAAACTATTACCTGGAGCGTTAACAATACCAATAACCTGCAAGGTTCTTCTTTAGTAAATATCAAACTTTCTACAGACGGTGGATTAACTTTTCCAACAACTTTAGCAGTTAATACACCAAATGATGGTTCAGAAGTTATTGCTCTGCCTGCCAGTATTCCTTCGTCTACAAATTGCAGACTTCTTATTGAACCAACGGCAAATATCTATTATACTTTAAACAGTAAACCTTTTGCTATTGGGTATACAACAACAACAAGCTGTAATACCTATAGTTTTGAAAGTCCTTTTAATATTCTATATTCAACAAGTTATACAACAAAAGCAGTAAGTGTACCAAGTGCAACAGGAACAATTTCGGATGTAAATGTTTTGGTAAACGTTACACACGAACGATTATCAGATCTTGAAATCCAAATCGTGAGTCCACAGGGAACAACAGTTCGTTTGTTTAATAAATCATGTCCAAGTTTAAATTCAACATTGATTCTTAATTTTGATGATTCAGGAAATGCTTTAGATTGCAGCAAAATAACAGAACAAATTGTTATTCCGGTTAATGAATTGCGTGCTTTTAATGGGCAGACACAACAAGGAACATGGACATTTAGAGTTCGTGACGCTGTTTCGGGAATGTTTGGAAAAATAAATTCGGCATCAGTAAATATCTGTACCAAAACATTTACTTTAGGAACAGACGATTTTGAAACTCTTGACTTTGCACTTTATCCAAATCCAAACAAAGGAAGTTTTACAGTTCAATTTGCAAGTGAATCAAATAATGTTCAGGTTTTTGTACACGATATTTTAGGAAAAAGTGTTTTCACAAAAACTTTCGAAGCTTCGGGAGATTTTAATAAAAATATCCAGCTTCCAAATGTTTCCGCAGGAATTTATTTAGTAACTGTTATTGATGGAAACAGAAGAACAGTTAAGAAAATAATAGTCAATTAAATTATTAAATCCCAATATTTTAAATTCCAAATTCCAAGGTTTAATTGGAATTTGGAATTTCTTTTTTATTGAAATTTCCTCCTTAAGAGTTCGCCATCGCCATACACACAATGCTGATTTTTGCTCCCGGAATTTTTAATAATGCTCTGGAACAAGCTTCGAGTGTTGCTCCGGTTGTTAGTACATCATCAACAATTAAAAAATGTTTGTTATAGTTTTCTTCGGTTGAAATTACATCGAAGATATTTTCGATATTCTCAGATCTTCCTAAGAGATTCTTTTTTGATTGTGTTTTAGAATATTTCTTTCGATATAAAACCGAACTATTATAGGGAATTTTCAAACCTTCGGCCAAAGCCTTTCCAAAAGCGGTAACCTGATTGTAACCGCGTTCCTTAAATTTTCGTGGATGTAAAGGAACCGGAATTATGGCATCAAAAGGTGTTTCAAGTTTCAGTTCTTTTAAATCCTCCACATACCAGTTTCCTAAAATAACTCCAATTTCTTCATGACCTTTATATTTCAGGTTATGAATGAGTTCCTGAACAATTCCTTTTTTGTTAAAGTAAATAAAGGCAGAAACATGTTCAACTTCAATTTTGCCATAAAACTTTTTGACGGCTTCGTTATTTGAATCTAAATGATATTGAGTGAGAGGTAGTTCATGACGACAATTCGTGCATAAAACAGTTTCGTTTGTCATTAAAACGGCACGACAGCCAGAGCAAACTTTAGGAAAAAAAAGATCAATTATAAAATTAAACACAAATAGAAAGAATTTAGTTACAAAAATAACCAAATTTAAACTTCAATCTTTTTTATTTTTCTTTTTTTTATAAGTACTTTTTATATTTTTGCATTACTATGGCAAAACAAGAAGATTTATTTAAGAATGTGGTTTCGCACGCAAAAGAGTACGGATTTATTTTTCCGTCAAGCGAAGTTTACGATGGATTGAGTGCAGTGTATGATTATGCACAAAATGGCGTCGAATTAAAAAAGAATATCCGTGAATATTGGTGGAAATCAATGGTTCAGATGAATGAAAATATTGTCGGTCTTGATGCGGCAATATTGATGCATCCAACAACCTGGAAAGCTTCAGGCCATGTTGATGCCTTCAATGATCCGTTAATTGATAATAAAGATTCTAAAAAAAGATATAGAGCTGACGTTTTAGTGGAAGATTATGCTGAAAAGATTAATCTAAAAGCTAAAAAAGAAATCGAAAAAGCAAAAGCTCGTTTTGGTGATGCATTCAACGAACAGGAATTTGTAACTACAAATGCCAGAGTAGTTGAATATTTAGCGAAAGAAAAAGAAATCAGAGAGCGTTTAGGACGTTCTTTAGGAAATGGAGATCTTGAAGATGTAAAAGCTTTAATCGAAGAACTTGAAATTGCTGATCCTGAAACTGGTTCAAGAAACTGGACAGATGTAAAGCAGTTCAACTTAATGTTCGGAACTAAGCTTGGTGCTTCTGCAGAGTCTGCAATGGATTTATATTTGCGTCCGGAAACAGCACAGGGTATTTTTGTAAACTTTTTAAATGTTCAGAAATCAGGTCGTATGAAAGTTCCGTTTGGAATTGCTCAGACAGGAAAAGCATTTAGAAATGAAATTGTGGCAAGACAGTTCATTTTCCGTATGCGTGAATTCGAACAAATGGAAATGCAGTTTTTTGTACGTCCGGGAGAAGAAATGCAATGGTACGAACACTGGAAACAAACCCGTTTAAACTGGCATTTATCTTTAGGGCTAGGAAAAGAGAATTACCGTTTTCATGATCACGAAAAATTAGCGCATTACGCAAATGCAGCTGCAGATATTGAATTCAACTTCCCATTCGGATTTAAAGAATTAGAAGGAATTCACTCTCGTACCGATTTTGACTTAAAAGCACACGAACAATATTCAGGAAGAAAACTGCAATACTTTGATCCTGAGCTAAATGAGAACTATGTGCCATACGTAGTAGAGACGTCAGTTGGTTTGGATCGTATGTTTTTAGCTATTTTTGCAACATCGTTGCAAGAAGAAACTTTAGAAGATGGTTCTGAAAGAACAGTACTAAAACTTCCTGCAGTTTTAGCACCAACAAAGGCAGCAGTATTGCCGTTAATAAAGAGGGATGGTTTACCTGAAGTTTCTAAAAAAATCATTGAAGATTTAAAATGGGATTTCAATGTGGCTTATGATGAAAAAGATGCAGTAGGTCGTCGTTACAGAAGACAAGATGCATTGGGAACACCATTTTGTATTACAGTAGATCATCAAACTCTTGAAGATGAAACGGTAACAATTCGTCATAGAGATACAATGAAACAAGACCGCGTTAAGATATCTGAATTAAGAGGTATTATTGAAAACGAAGTTTCGATGAAAAACTGGTTGATGAAAATGTAATTTTATAATTAACATGATATAAATATCCCAAATTCCTCTGTGGAGTTTGGGATTTTTTTAATTTTAAATCGTGCGTTTCGACGAATATTTTAGCATTTCATCCTTATGTATTAACATAATCGATTAATCTATCAACAATAAAATGTTTAGATAATTGAAATGCTTAAATTTAATTGGGCATTTTCCATACCTAAAATATTTTTTTAAAAGCATTGACGAAACGCTGTCAGGAAGTTATGAAAAATCAATAAAAGTTAAAGTTGAAGAAGTATTCGTATATTATTGTTGACAATGACGCTGAAAGTGTTTTGAAAACCAGAATCGTTGCAGAGGGTTTTTCAGAATTAACTTTTATTGCTTCAGCTACGAATTACCATCAGGGACTTAATTTGGTTTTAGAGCATCGTCCTTCCTTTGTTTTTTTAGAAATTGATCCCGAAGATTCACCAAGTCATTTATCACTTTCTTTTATTGGTGAATTATATCGGTACTTATCAATTATTCCAAAAATCATTGTAACTACTACTAAAAAAGAATTGGCTTTTGAAGCCATTCAATACAGCGTTTTTGATTACATCATAAAACCTTTAACCCATATAGATTTACTAAAAACACTTTTAAAGTTCGAAAAGACCCTTTTAGAGCCCAAAGAGACACGATCTATAGAAACACGATCTGATATTATAACTGCCAATGAAATTCCTGTTTTAAAGCAGGAAATCATTCCTGTCGTAATTGCAGATCAAAATACAAACCAAGAGACTTATAAACCACTTGTAATCTGCATTAAATCGTACGGTGACCATCGTTATATAAATGCAGATGATATTTGTTATTTTCAAGCCGATAATAATTCGACCGATATCTATTTGAATTCAGGCGATATGGTTACTGCATTTAAAACACTGAAACATTTTGAACAGGTTTTAAGCTATCCGTTTATTCGAATTCATAACAGTTATATCATTAATCGCAACTACATTGCACGAATTCATAACGGAAACTCAGTTTGTTATATAAAAAACTCCACGAAAAAGATTCCTTTTTCAAAAACCTACAAAGCAAATGTGGATTTAATCATTGCTGATTTCTCTAAAGGGAATTACCTAGAGATCTAGTAATTAACTGGTTACATAAATTTGGTATCCATTGACTATCAATTGGGTATGTTTTACCACGAAGCTATTTTTTCATATAGATTTTTTTGGGTTATGGTGTTAGTTTTACACCCAGATTAGCAGACAAAGCAATCGAAAACCCCAAACACAAAAAATCAAATCAAACACATTAAGTTATGAAAAAGACAGCTTTAACATTCGGATTATTTTCTTTAGTAGCAGTAGCAACTTCATTTGCAACTCCAAGTATCACTTCAAATGAAGAATTAAGAATTTTAGGACCAATTGACGGAGGAGCAACAGGAGGACAAAAGAAAAGTGATTTTCATGCAGCAAATGTAAATAAACAATTAGATTTTTCGAGTGTTAATCAATCTATCGGAACAGATAAAAAAGTAGACTAACTACATTTTAAATAAGCATTGAGGCTGCCAATTTTTTGGCAGCCTTTTTTTGTGTCTATAGTTTTAGTATTTTTGATAAAACACAAAATCGCAATTGAAAAAAAATTGTAAAATACTATTACTTCTAGTCTTTGTTTTTATGGCTTGTAACCAGAAAGCAGAATTAGATAAAAATACAATTTCTTCAGTAGATAGCCTTTCTACCTATCTTTCATTAGCAAACGAGAATAATCTGCCCTTAAATATTAAACAGAATTACAATCAAAGGGCATTAAACATAATTTTAAGCCAGAAAGATGATTCGCTTAATAAAGTAAACTTGTTTAAAGTTGCTAATCGCTATTATAATATGAGCGATTGGAAAGACTATATAAAAATCACCAAACTGATTTTAGATCGAACACAAAAATCTAAAGATTCATTACATATGGCGAAAGCCTATACCTACTTGGGAGATTATTATGCGTCACAATCTGTTTCAGACAGTGCCTTTATGCATTATTATAAAGCAGAAAAACTCTATTTAAAATTAAATGACCAGTATAATCTGGCGAAAACATTTTTAAATAAAGCAAGTCTGCAATATAACGAGGGTGATTTTTTTGAAAGCGAAATAGCTGTTTTTAAAGCTTTGAGCAGCTTAAAGAAATTGCAGAAAGCAAATGACCTTTATTATGAAAGTTATAATCTGCTAGGAATATTATACAATGAAAGAGAAGAGTATACAAAAGCCTTAGAATTTCAAAATAAAGCTTTAAAAACTTTAGAAGACAAATCTATACCCTCCATATTTCAGTATAAAGCCGCTTCGTTAAATAATGTAGGCTTTATATATCTGAAAATGGAGAATTATAAACAGGCAAAAGTTTTTTTTGAAAGAGGTTTAAAACAAGATAAACTATTTGAAGACAGGGCAAGTTTATATGCTATTTTGCTTGATAATCTGGGGTATTCTAAATTCAAACTAAAAGAATCAAATAAATTACCTGATTTGTTTTATGAGTCTTTAAAAATTCGGGATAGTCTGGGGCTTTCCTCAGGAGTAGTTTCGAGTAAAATACATTTGTCTGAGTATTTTGCTTTTAAAAAAGATACGTTTAAAGCATTGCAGTTTTCAAAACAAGCCCTAGCCTTATCGCGAACAAGCAATAAATTAATTAATACTTTAGAAGCGCTTAAACAAACAGCTGTTGTTGATCCTGAAAATGCATCTAAATATTCTAAAGAATATATTCAGCTTAATGATAAAATGCTGAAAGCAGAACGTAAAATGGGAGAAAAATTCTCTCGTATAGAATATGAAACCAACGAAATAAAAGATCAAAATTCAAGTTTACAAGAAAAGAATAAAACGCTGGTTTATGTTTTTAGTATTTGTACTTTGCTGGGTTTATTTTTTTATGTTTACAAAACGCAGCAGGCAAAAAACCGGGAATTACTTTTTAAGCAGCAGCAGCAAATTGCCAATGAAGATGTTTATAATTTAATGATTTCTCAGCAAAATGAAATTGAATCAACCCGAATTAAAGAAAAGAAAAAAGTAGCCCAGGAGTTACACGACGGTGTTTTAGGACGAATGTTTGGTATTCGAATTAGTCTCGACAGTCTCGATAAAATGGATGAAGAACAAGCGGCCGCGAAACGGAAAAAATATTTGGCAGAACTAAAACATATTGAAGAAGATATCAGGGAAATTTCGCACGACCTAAATAGAGAAAAATCTGAATTAATAAATAACTTTGTCGTAATATTAAAAAAGCTATTTGATAGCCAGAGAAATACATACCCGTCAAAACTGGTAACATCCTTTGATTCCCATATAAAATGGGAGCTCGTAAACAATATGGTTAAAATAAATTTGTACCGAATTGTTCAGGAAGCACTTCAAAATTGTAATAAATACGCAAAGGCAGATACGATTAAGGTTGAGTTTAAAAGCGAAATTGATCATCTGGTTTTGTCAATTATGGATAACGGAGTTGGATTTAATACCAAACGCACCAAAAATGGTATCGGATTGCATAATATTGAATATCGAGCGGCAGAATGTAAAGGTACCGCTGCGATAAAATCTGCCAAAGGAGAAGGAACACTTCTGGTTGTAAAAGTTCCAATTGATCAAAAAATAAACCTACAGACAAATGACACTTAATTTCAAAGCCCCAAATTCGGAATTAATTCAGCCTAACATCTTAATTGTTGATGATCATCCTTTTATCATCGAAGGATATAAGAATGCAATAACCCGGTATAATCCAAAAGAATACGATTTTATAATTGCACAGGCACATGATTGTAAATCAGCTTATGATTTATTAGAAGACGAAAATACACCGCAGTTTGAAATTGCTTTTTTAGACATTAGTATGCCGGCTTATGAAGAAAAAAATCTTTTTTCCGGTGAAGATCTGGCAAAATTAATCCTCAAGAAAATGCCGTACTGCAAAATTGTTCTATTGACAATGTATACAGAACTGCTCAAAATCAAAACCATTATACGGACCATTAATCCAAACGGGTTGATTATTAAAAACGATTTGACTTTTGATGAATTGCTTTTTGCTTTTGATAAAGTAATGAAAAGCGAAAAATATTACAGCCAGTCTGTCGTAAAAATGCTCAATCAATCGCCTCATAATTCAATAGAAATTGATGAGTTTGATAAACAGATTTTATTTCACTTATCGAAAGGAACAGAAGTACAGGAAATGCCTCAATACATCCCGATTTCCTTAACCGAAATTGAAAAACGAAGAACAAGCCTGAAAGAACTGCTTAAAATAAAATCAGGTTCTGATGATGATTTAGTAAAAGAAGCAAAAAGCAAAGGACTTTTTTAGAATGAAATTCCAAATAAAAAATTCCAAATTCCAATGACACGATTATCGGTTTTGGAATTTGGAATTTTTGTATTTAAAATTTAAAAATTATTTACTCACTCAAAGCATCCCAGCCGCGGGCTTTTAAAGCAATTTTGGCATTTGCACGGGTTACTAAATGAACTCCTTCACTTTCATCAGCCATATGCCCGATTATTGAAAAGTTAGGGTTTCCTTTAATCTTATCAAAATCATTAATGTCAATTGTAAAAAGAAGTTCATAATCTTCTCCGCCGTTAATGGCAACCGTTGTACTGTCGATATTGAATTCTTCGCAAGTCGAAATAAACTGTGGATCTAACGGCAGTTTATCTTCATATAAATTACAACCCACTTTTGATTGTTTACACAAATGAATAATTTCTGAAGATAATCCGTCAGAAATATCAATCATCGAAGTTGGTTTAATTTCAAGAGCGTGCAAAAGTGTGCGAACATCAGTTCTTGCTTCTGGTTTTAATTGTCTTTCGACCAAATACGTATAAAGATCTAAATCAGGCTGACTGTTTGGATTTACCTGAAAAACCTGCTTTTCACGCTCTAAAACCTGCAATCCCATATAAGCAGCGCCAATATCTCCGGTTACAACTAATAAATCAGTTTGTTTTGCACCGTTTCTGTAAACGATTTCATTTTCATCTGCTTCACCAATTGCCGTAATGCTAATAATTAATCCTTTTTGAGATGAGGTTGTATCACCGCCAATAACATCAACTTTATATTCTTTTGCAGCGTGTGTAATCCCTTCAAACAATTCTTCTAATGCTTCTAGCGGAAAACGATTAGAAACCGCAACAGAAACTGTAATTTGAGTTGGTTTCGCATTCATCGCGCAAATATCAGACAGGTTTACCACCACTGATTTGTAACCTAAGTGTTTCAACGGCATATAAGCCAAATCAAAATGTACGCCTTCTATCAATAAATCTGTAGAAACAACGACTTTTTTATCCTTAAAATCAAGAACAGCGGCATCATCGCCAATACTTTTTAAAGTAGATTCTTGTGTAACATCAAAATTTCGGGTTAAGTGGTCAATTAAGCCAAACTCGCCTAATTGTGCTAAACTGGTACGCTGCGGATTTTTATCTTCAATCATTTTTTCTGAGTTCCAAAGTTTGTGAGGGGCAAAGGTACAAAGTTGATAGTTTAATAACTATAAACGAAGTTGAATTATCTTTTTGAAGTATCAAGATTTGGCTTTTCTGTTTAAAATGGTATCATTTTTTAATAATATTCTATAACACGCTTTTTAGTTCCTATTTTATTTTTGGAAGTCCTTATCGATTTTATCCAATTGTTTTTGTCGTCCAAAGTATATACTAAACTTTCAGTTATGTCGAGCAGCCTTGTACCAACTTTTATTTTTTGAATTGATTTAATGAGATTTCCATATTTATCATATGTGAAATCTAACCGATAAATCATTTGTTGATTTTTGTCGAGTGCTAGTGTAGAGTTTTGATTTCCCATTGCATCATAAGTATAAAGAGTCTTTGTGTCTATTTCTTCAAAGTTTACTGTGTGGGTTTCAATTAGTTGTTTTTGAAGATTATATTTATTAGTGCTTTCAGCGACTATTTTATTTTTATCATCAAAATCAGTTTTTTTGTAAAGTAAGCCTTTACTATTGTAAATTTTGGTGCTTTTATTTCCTAAAGTGTTATTATAGATGAAATATGCAATTTCAATTTGTTGGTTTTTTTCATTGTATTTGTATTGGAACTGATCTTCGATAGTATCATTACTGTAATTTATTTCTTTTTCCCTAAGATTTTTTGAATTGAAAAAAAATATAGTTTTACGAGTATTGTTATTCGAATTGTAAAAATGCTCATATTTTACTACTGAATCATTGGTATCATAATAATATTTAGAAGAAGTATCTAAGTTGCCATTTTGGTAAGAATCTTGTTGAGTAAGCCTTCCCTTTTCATCAAAATAATCTTTGAGTATTTTGTTCGATTCTTCTGGATTCTCGTCTTTTTTAATAGAATAAATACTAACACTTTTGACTTTTCCATACAATTTACTGTCTTTTAAAGTGTTATGTAAGCCACTCATTTGCGCAGAACTTATGAATGCGTTAAAGCACATTAAGAGAGCATAAAATTTATTTTTTGTCATATGTTTTTAATTAAAAATTGTGAATAAGATTCTTCTCAAAATAATCTGGAAATTAAAAATTCGGTCTGTACACAAATTTTTTTCTTTCCTCCAAATATAGAAAAATAATAATCTCAAACTTGATCATTGTGATGGAGATAAGAACTAGTATAATACAAGGTAGAAATAGACTAGCACTCATAATTTATTATTTTGTTTTAATGCCCTAATTGTTAGTGTATTTATAGTGTTTAAGGTTATTTGAATGAAAAGAAATGACACTCTGATTTTGTTAAAATGTAAAATTTAAGCAGTAATTATAAATTATTTTTTTCCTGCTGACAAACTGTTGTCACTAGCCCGTTTTACTTTTGAAGTATAGAAATTTAAAAACTTTAAAATCATGAAAACATTAGAAGCACAAGTAATTACATCAGAAGATTTATTAAAACACTGGCAAGGTCACCGCGCCCTTACACGTCGTTTAATTGAATTGTTTCCAGAGAAAGATTTCTTTGAATTTTCAATTGCCGGAATGCGTCCTTTTGCAAAATTAGTTGATGAACTTTTGGCAATTGCAGCTCCGGCACTAAAAGGAATTGTAAATCGTGAAAGCCAGCCTTATACTGAAGCAGAAGAAAAGCTGATTTTTAAAGCGCAGTATCTTGAAAAATGGGATGAAGCAACAGCAGAAATCAATAAATATTGGGAACAATTATCTATTGAAGATTTCAGTCAGACATTTAATCTTTTCGGGCAATATGAATTTCCTATCATTCAGAATGTTTTATATTTTATTGATAATGAAGTTCATCACCGCGGACAAGCGTATGTGTATTTAAGAGCTTTAAATATCGAACCTCCATTTTTTTGGGAAAGATAATCAGACAAAATTGTAACTTTATGAATAAATCTAAAATTAATGGCTATGAGTTTAAAAAAGATAATGTCCAATTATGCAGATTATAATTTATGGGTAAATGAGCAATTCATGAATTGGCTTTCGCCGAAATCTGATGAACTGCTGTATGCAGAAGTACCTTCGAGTTTTTCAACTATTGTAAAAACACTCGATCATATTTGGTCTACAGAAGAATATTGGTTTTCTGTTATTGCTGAAACTGATATGTCAGAAAAGAAACCGGAAACCGAATTGTCTAAAGAGGAAATCTTTGCAGGCTTATTAAATTCATCGACAAAACTGAAACATCTTATCAATTCATTGTCAGAAGAAGATTTAGTCAAAGAAGTTAAAATCATTAATCCGTGGTTTGAATGCGAACAGCCAATTGCTGATTATTTAATCCAGGTTATTAATCACGGAACCTATCACAGAGGCCAGATTGTAACAATGGGACGAAATATCGGAATTACAGATGCCTCAAATACAGATTATAATTTTTATAATGTTGTTAAACAGAAATAAAACAAAAAACTCCCGAAGATAATCTCTCGGGAGTTTTTTTATAAAAGTCTTTTTCTGTTGATTTCGAGTAATTCTAAAGTTCGTGTTTTTAAACTTTCGGGTTCAAGAATTTCAGCATGATCTCCAAACATTAAAAACCAGCGCGGAAAACCACTGTCAATATCGCGGCACATAAATGTCATTTCTATTTTTCCTTCGATTTCTTTCTCAGAAATAAAACCATGATATTTTCTTTCGGTTGCCAAATATCTTGCGATTTTTTTATCAATTAAAATGCGAACTTTTGTGGTTGGACAAGTTTCTGTTTTAGTCAAATAGGTTTCTAAAGCATCGTGTTCGATTGTGAAATCGCAGTCTGTTTTTCGAATACCCTGAATTCTGTCTGTTCTAAACTGACGATAATCTTGTCGTAAATGACAATATCCTAAAAAATACCAATTGTTATTATCGTGAAAAACGCCTACAGGTTCTATGTTTCTTTGCGTAGTTGTATCTGTTTCATACGTCTTGTACGAAAGTAAAATTTGTTTTTTCTCTGCAATACCTTCAAAAAGAAGTGCCAAAGTATTGGGTGAATTATCGTTAAACATAGGTTCAGCTGTCTGCATAACAACACGGGATTCAATATTCGAAACCCAGTCTTTGTCGGTACTTCTAAGAACTGATTTCAACTTATACATCGCCGATGCATAATGACTTCCTAAAGATGGATCAGTAAATTTCTGCATCAGTTTTTCAGCAGCAATAAAACTGCTTACTTCTTCACGCGTAAACATTACAGGTGGGAGTCGGTAACCTTCCATCAACGCATAACCAACTCCGGCTTCGCTATAAATAGGAACTCCCGAAGCTTCAAGAGTTCGAATATCTCGATAAATAGTTCGCAGACTACAATCAAAACGATCGGCCAATTCCTGTGCTTTTACAATTTTTTTAGATTGTAATTGAATCAGGATGGCAACAATTCGGTCAAATCGTTTTGGGCTTTCGTCGAGCATTTTTTTAAAGGTTCTAAGGTTCTGAGTTGCTGAGGTTCTAAGTTTTTTTCTAGTTGGAAAGATTCAAAGATACAAAGGTTTTAATTTTCTCTTTTATGAAATTTTGAGATATTTTGTGTAGAAGAATAGACATACTAGAAAAATATTTTTACAATGTATATCTGTAGAGACGCACTGCAGTGCGTCTACGTCTCGTAGATTCACAAAGAAATGACGATTCCCTTTGCGTAGACGCACTGCAGTGCGTCTCTACAATTCTGTGTAGAGGTATAGGGCGCAATTAGGAAATGCATTTTCGCAATGTTTATCTGTAGAGGCGCACAGCAGTGCGTCTACGCAATCAAAATTGATAACGTATAAAAACAAAAAACCCGACAACATAAGTCATCGGGTTAAATCTATATTCTATTCTCTTTATTCTTTCTTCTAAAAAAAAAAATTAATCGTTAAGTTTCAAAACAGCCATAAACGCCTCTTGCGGAATTTCAACGTTTCCTACCTGACGCATACGTTTTTTACCTTTTTTCTGTTTTTCCAGCAATTTACGCTTACGCGAAATATCTCCACCGTAACATTTTGCGGTAACGTCTTTACGAAGTGCTTTAATCGTTTCACGAGCGATAATTTTTGCCCCAATTGCAGCCTGAATCGGAATGTCGAATTGCTGTCTCGGAATCAACTCACGTAATTTCTCGGTCATTTTTTTACCGATGTTGTAAGCATTATCTTCGTGAATCAATGCAGAAAGTGCATCAACCGTTTGTGCATTTAAAAGAACGTCAAGTTTAACTAATTTCGAAGTTTTCATTCCAATTGGAGAATAATCAAAAGAAGCATAACCTTTAGAAACCGTTTTTAAACGATCGTAAAAATCGAATACAATTTCGGCCAAAGGCATATCAAAATTCAACTCAACTCTCTCAGTCGTTAAATAGGTTTGGTTCGTAATTAAACCACGTTTTTCAATACATAAACTCATTACGTTTCCAACAAAGTCAGCTTTAGTAATGATAGTTGCTTTAATATATGGTTCTTCAACTCTGTCTAAACGAGAAGGTTCAGGTAAGTCAGAAGGGTTGTTTACAACAAATGCAGTTTCAGGATCTTTTTTAGTATAAGCCAAATACGAAACGTTAGGGACTGTAGTAATTACAGTCATATCAAACTCACGCTCTAAACGTTCCTGAATAATTTCCATGTGAAGCATTCCTAAGAACCCGCAACGGAAACCAAATCCTAACGCTGCAGAACTTTCAGGTGTAAAAACTAACGAAGCATCATTCAATTGCAATTTCTCCATCGAAGAACGCAAATCTTCATAATCTTCAGTATCAACAGGATAAATTCCCGCAAATACCATTGGTTTTACATCCTCAAAACCAGTAATCATATTAGTAGTCGGCGTTTTAGCATCAGTTAGCGTATCTCCAACTTTTACCTCTTTGGCTTCTTTAATTCCAGAAATTAAATAACCAACATCACCTGCAGAAATCACATTTTTAGGAACCTGATTTAATTTTAAAGTTCCAATTTCGTCAGCAAAATATTCATTGCCAGTAGCCATGAATTTAATTTTCTGACCTTTTTTAATTTCACCATTTACAACTCTAAAGATTACTTCGATTCCACGAAACGGATTATAAACCGAGTCAAAAATCAAAGCTTGCAATGGTTCATCCACATTTCCTTTTGGAGCCGGGATTTTTTCAATAATTGCTGCTAAAATATTTTCAACACCAAAACCTGTTTTTCCAGAGGCATGAATAATATCTTCTAATTTACATCCTAATAAATCAATAATATCGTCGCTTACTTCTTCCGGATTAGCACTTGGTAAATCAACTTTATTTAAAACCGGAATAATTTCCAAATCATTCTCTAAAGCCAAATATAAGTTAGAAATAGTCTGCGCCTGAATACTTTGTGCTGCGTCAACAATCAAAAGTGCACCTTCGCAGGCAGCAATCGATCTTGAAACCTCGTATGAAAAATCTACGTGACCCGGAGTATCGATTAAGTTTAAGATATATTCTTCACCTTTATAAGTATATTCCATTTGTATGGCGTGACTTTTAATGGTAATACCGCGCTCGCGCTCCAGGTCCATGTTGTCAAGCAATTGTGCTTTTTCTTCACGAGCTGTAACAGTTTGAGTAGCGCCCAATAATCGGTCTGCCAGTGTACTTTTACCGTGGTCAATGTGTGCAATAATGCAAAAGTTACGTATCTTCTTCATTTTAATATATCAGTTCTCTAACGAGTTTAAGTATTTTTTTGGATGCAAATTGCGCTATAACAATTGTTTTAACGCCTCTTATTAAGGGGCAAAGATAGCGCAAAGTTTTGGATTCTGGAATGATGCGCGCGCGATAGTTAAAAGGTGAAATTCATTTTTTTAATTAAAACTCAAAATTAAAACCTTTTTCAGTCAGTTTCTTGTAGATTTCGGCATCAAATTTATAGAGTTTTGCTGCTCTGTGCGATACGTCCTGCTGTTTTTCATCGAGTGCCAAAAGTAGTTTCATATGAAGAATTTTTCGACGGAAATTAGATTTGTCCAGTTCAATTCCGAGGATTTCTTCATAAAGATGCATTAATTGCAGTAAAGTAAATTTTTCAGGTAAAAGATTAAATCCAATTGGTGCCTGACGAACGCGGTTTCGAAGCTGCATCAAACTGAAATCTAAAATCTCATTATGGTCAAAAATTAAATTGGGAACCTCATTTATTCTACACCATTTTGCTTCACGAACATCCAAACTTGCTTTAACATCATAGTCTTCCTGATTTACAAGAGTATAATAGCCAATCGTTACAATTCGGCGATCCAGAACACGGGCCGGATTTGTAAAAGCTTTTAACTGCTCGAGATAAATATTGTCCAGACTTGTAAGTTCGTATAAAATTCGCTGTGCAGCATCATCGGCACTTTCTTCCCTTTTCAGCCAGCCTCCTAATACTCCCCAGCTTCCTTCACTTTCTCCGCCGGCATGCTGAACTAATAGTACTTCAAGACTTTCTTTTTTAAAACCAAAAATGACACAGTCAATTGAAATTCCGTCAATTGCTGGTGTCGCATTATTTAAAGCAGATTTGCTTTCGGTTTTAGAAGTTTTTATAGAAGATACTGTTGCCATTTATTACCTTATATGCGTGTTTTAAAATTCAAAATTAAAACCTTTTTCAGTTAGTTTTTTGTAAATCTCCGGATCAAACTTATATAATTTTGCTGCTCTGTGTGAAACATCCTGTTGTTTTTCATCTAAAACAACTAATAATTTCATGTGCAGAATTTTTCGGCGGAAATTAGATTTATCCATTTCAATCCCCAGGATTTCTTCATAAAGATGCATTAACTGTAATAAAGTAAATTTTTCAGGTAAAAGATTAAAACCAATAGGTGCCTGACGAACTCGGTTTTGTAGATTTTGAATACTATAAGATAAAATTTCGTTGTGATCGTAAATCAAATCAGGAATACTGTTGATTTTATACCATTTGGCATCAGAAGCTGTAAAACCGGCCTTAATATTATAATCTTCTCTTTTTACAAGCGCATAATATCCAATAGTGATAACACGTCGAAGAGGGAAACGATCCGGATCTCCAAAAGCTTTTAGCTGCTCCAGATAAATATTGTCAAGACCCGTAAGTTCATTTAATAAACGATGGGCAGCATCGTCAGTGCTTTCTTTTTTATAAATCCATCCACCTGGAAGTCCCCATTTTCCTTTACTGATACCTTCTGCGTGCTGGACTAAAAGTACTTCCAGACTTCCTTCATCAAAACCAAAAACAACGCAGTCAATCGTGATTGCATTCATTGCATTTTGTTCGCTTTTTGCAACAGAGTCGGCATCTACTTTTTTATCCATGTGCGAAATAAATTTTGACAAATTAAACAAATAAAATGCATAACTGTCTTTTTTGATTACTTAATATTTTTTTAACAAAGCAAAAAATTGATAATCAGTTGTTTGAAATCATGATGAAAAAAGAAATTTTAAATAAAAATCTTTTAAACGATTGATTGTCAAAATGCTGCAATACAATTTTTTCAATATTTTTTCTCTCACTTTTAGCTTTATTCTTGTTAGATTAATAAAAATGAATCCCTATAAATCAGAATTGAAAAAAAATAACCTTAATATTTTGCTAAAATAGAAAAAAAGTTTTACACTTGTAGTCAAATTTACCATAAGATAAGTTCAATATGACTATAAGTTTTAAAAAGGAACAATTTTCTGGAAATTATGAACTCAAAAATAGTAGGAGAATTAAATGTTTTGGGTTTAAAACTATTCAAATGAAACTTACACTTTAATCACATATACACGTAACTAACTTAATTTAAACCAACTCTTATTTATTATGAAAAGCAAATATTGTATTAAAACAACAATGCTCTCGTTTTGCACGACGCTGTTGTTTAGCTTATTTATGATGCAGTCGGCTTTTGCTCAGGCACAATCCCGATCTGTAAATGGAATTGTAACATCGGCTGTTGACGGAATGGGCGTTCCCGGAGCAACTGTTGCAGTTGAAGGAACTAAAATTGGCGCCGCAACCGATTTTGATGGAAATTATAAAATAGAAGCAAAAGCAGGAGACGTTCTTGTTTTTACTTTTATAGGATTTAAAACACAGAAAGTAACAGTAGGAGCTCAAAAAACTATTAATGTTACATTGCAGGAAGAAACAGCAGAACTTAAAGAAATTGTGGTTATCGGGTACGGAACACAAAAGAAAAAGGTAAATACTGCAGCAACTTCATTAGTTTCAGGAAAAGATATTCAGCAGGTTGCCAGTCTTGATGTTGTAAACGCTTTACAAGGTCAGGCTTCCGGAGTTTCTGTTACTTCATCTTCAGGACAGCCCGGAGCTAATATGGTAGTAAACATTCGTGGGGCAGGTACCGCAGGAAACAGTGACCCATTGTATGTAGTTGACGGAGTTGTTGTTGATAACGGAATTGGATATCTTGATCCGTCAGTTATTGAAAGGGTCGATGTACTTAAAGATGCTTCGGCGGCATCTATTTACGGTGCAAGAGCAGCAAACGGAGTTATTTTGGTGACAACTAAAAAAGGAAAAGACGGAAAAATGAATGTTTCCCTTAATTCTTATACCGGTTTTCAACAGGTTGCCAAAAAACTGGATTTAATGAATACACAGGAATACACAACAATTGCAAACGAAGCACGTGTAAATTCAGGTTATGCGCCATTGTACACTCAGGCTCAAATTGCTGCATTTCCTAATCACGACTGGCAGGATGATTTATTCAATGAAGGAGCAATCAAACAAAACCATTCACTCTTAATTACGGGCGGAGATAAAAAATCAACTATCGCAACCGGGTTATCTTACTACGGACAAGAAGGAATGATTGGCGGAGTAGCCAATCAATCGCAATATGACCGTATTACTTTTAGTGTAAACTCGACTTCAGAAGTCATTGAAAATCATTTGAAAATTGGAGAAAACTTCACTTTTGCAAATGTAAAAAGCAGCGGAATTGCCGATGACGGAATTTACAGCAACGGTATCAGGAGTTTCTTAAACGCAGCGCCAATTGATGCGGCTTATGATGCAAACGGGGATTTTGCACATTCTGTTATTTCGGCAGATATCAGCAACCCGGTTGGGTCTTTATACTACAATAACTTCAATCAGACTAAAAACAATCGTTACGTTGGGAATATTTTCGCAGAATTAAAATTCTTAAAAGATTTTACATTCAGAACCAGTTTTGGTGTTGATATGACGGATAGTAATTTCCGTTCTTTCAGACCTGTTTATTCTCTTTCTTCAAATGATAATAACACCGTTTCAAGCGTTACTCAAAGTGCTACGAAAAGTTCAGGATGGATTTTTGAAAATACGTTACAGTATAAAATCACAATTGCAAACGCTCACAATTTTGATGTTTTAGTAGGAACATCGGCAAAAAAGAATACTTCTGATTACATGGAAGGGCAGGGAAGAAATTTAATTTTTGATGATTTCGCACATGCTTATCTGGACAATGCCAAAGATCCAACATCAAATGTGGTAAAAGGAAATCGTAAAGATTATGCGATTCAATCTTACTTCGGACGTTTGTTATACGATTATAATAATAAATATTTATTCTCTGCAACAGTTCGTCGTGACGGATCTTCAGAATTTGGACCAAATAATAAATATGCTGTTTTCCCATCATTTTCTGCAGGTTGGAATGTTGACAAAGAAAATTTCATGTCATTTTTATTCGCAGAAAAAAACGGTTTAAATACTTTAAAATTTAGAGGAAGCTGGGGACAAAATGGTAACGACCAGTTTGCAAGACGTTTTGCCTATATGTCAACAGTAAATTCTACAGATAAAACATATCATTTTGGTACTGGCGACGAAACCTTATTAGTGGGTTCAAGCCCTGATCAATTGTCAAACCGTGATTTAAAATGGGAAACTTCAGAGCAGTTAGACTTAGGTTTTGATGCGGTATTGTTTAACAACTTCACTTTAACATTCGATTATTACGATAAAAAAACAAAAGACTGGTTAGTTCTGGCTTCGATTCCAACTTATGCAGGAGCAACTGCACCTTATATTAATGGTGGAGATGTTAGCAATAAAGGTTTTGAAATTGGTTTAGGATACAGAACGCATATTGGAAAAGACTGGAATTTTGGTATTAATGCAAACCTTTCGCGCAATCAAAACAAAGTACTTAGAATTGCCAACAACGAAGGAATTATTCACGGAGAAACGAATGTATTGTTTCAAGGTTTAGACGAGATGAACCGTGTTGAGGTTGGAAAACCAATGGGTTATTTCTATGGATTAAAAACCGACGGAATTTTTCAAAATGCGGCAGAAGTTGCAGCAGGTGTTCAGCCAAATGCACAGCCGGGAGATGTTCGTTTTGTGGATTTGAATAATGATGGAAAAATTGATGCCAATGATAAAACAGAAGTTGGAAATCCAAATCCGGATATTAATTATGGTGTAAATCTTGAAGTTTCCTACAAGGCTTTTGATTTCTCTATTAATACGTACGGAATTGCCGGAGGACAAAACGTTTTTGGTGTTCATGATTATACTCGTGCTTACACAAACAATACGACTGATATTTTAAACAGATGGACAACGGAAGGATCTTCAAACAGAACTCCGAGAGTTACTTACGGAACTGACGCTAACGGAAACTATACTAAATTCTCTGATTTGTATATTCAGGATTCTGATTTCTTCAGAATTAAAAATGCTACAATTGGATGTGACTTAACAAAGCTGACAAACAAACTTAGTTTCTTCACTAAATTCAGATTATATGTTGCCGGAAATAACATTTACACATTCACAAAATATCAGGGAATGGATCCGGAAATTGGTTTTGGAAACGTAAACCAATCCTGGGCTAAAGGAATTGATGTTGGATATTACCCACAGCCTCGTACATACATGATGGGTCTAAATGTTAACTTTTAAATTATAAAAACAATGAAACTATATATAAAACTATTTGCTCTTTCAAGCCTATTTATTTTAGGTTCTTGTTCGGAGGATTTTTTGGAAAATGAGCCATACACAGATAAAGTAACCGAGAATTTTTATAAAACACCTTCAGATGCTTTTGAAGGATTGGTTGCAGTTTATGATGTATTACAACGTGAAGCTTACGGCGGACCTTTATTAGTGAGTGAACAGGCTTCTGACGATTGTTTTGGAGGTTACGGAATTGCCGATGGTCAGGCCGATATTGAATGGGATCGCTTTTTATATGTGTCTGATAAAGACATGAACAAAGATATTTGGGCAAATGCTTATTTAGGAATTTACAGAGCCAACATTTTATTAGAAAATCTGGATAAAGTAGAGTGGGGATCAGACACCGCTTTGAAAACTCGTTACGAAGCCGAAGCACGTTTTTTAAGAGCACACTTTCATTTTACAGCAGCTAAAATGTTTGGAGACATTATTCCGCTAGATCATACCGTAACAACAAGTGAGTTTGAATTACCAAGACAATCTCCTGAAGTTACATATGCCTTAATTGCAGGTGATTTAAAATTTGCAGCAGACAATTTAGGACCTGAAAATTATTCACAAAACGGAAATGCTAATTTCGGACGTATCACAAAATGGGCAGCCGAAGCGTATTTGGCCAGAACATTTTTATTCTACACCGGAGTTTACAACAAAACAGATTTAGCTGGTGTAGTAACAAAAGCTCAGGCTGTAACTTATATCAATGATGTTGTAAATAACAGTGGACACGGCTTAGTGGCTGATTTTGCTAATCTCTGGTTAGCGGCTTCTTTAGAAAATTTTGTTGGAGAAGACAATACCGAAATGGTTTGGGCAGTTCGTTTTAACGGTTCAGGAAAAGGAAACTGGGATTTACATGAAGGAAACCGTTTTCAGGTAAACATTGCACCGCGTGGAGGAGCAATAGGAAAATATGCAACAGGATGGGGGGGAGCAACAGTAAATCAAAAACTGGTTGCTGCCTACAGTGCGGCTGATACCAGAAAAGCAGCTTCGTTTATTGATTATGTGGGTGAAAATTTAAATTTTGATGCACAAGCGAGAGAGCAGCGTCAATACACAGGATATTCATGGAAAAAATATTGTCCAATAACCAATGCCGCAGGAACAAGTGTGGTAGAAGCAAATGGAGGAAATTTCCAAATTGACAACTATCAGGATTACGCTATTATTCGTTTTGCCGATGTATTATTAATGGCTGCTGAATTGAATTTAGAATCAAACCCGGCTTTGGCACAGACAGATTTAGACAGAGTTCGTGATCGTGCATTTAAAAACACAACAAACAGAGTTACGGCTAACATAGCAAACATCATGAAAGAGCGTCAGTTAGAATTAGCTTTGGAAGGACTTCGTTATTTCGATTTACTAAGACAAGGAATGTCTGCAACAAAACAAGCGATTGATAACAACACTGGAGATTCTCAGTTTAATGTGACTTTCAGAACAGAAACGCAAGGCTGGTTTCCTTTACCACAATCTCAGGTAATACTTTCAAATGGAACTATTACTCAAAATCCAGGTTGGAATTAACTTTAAAACAAAATGATTATGAAACGTATATTATATATAGTATTAGCGGCAGTAACTATTGGTTCGATGTTATTTTCATGCGAGCCTGTAGAAGACCGCGACAGTTTACCGGCAGTGACTTTAACGCCGTCTACGCTTAAGTTTTCGGTAACACAAAATCCTACTAACACAAATGAAGTAATTTTGACAAATCCTGATCCGTCGATAATTCCATATTGGAAATATGTTGACAGTAACGGAAACGAATTAGGACATTCAAACAAAAGCAGTGATAAAATTGCATTGCCTTTTGCCGGGAAATACACCGTTTATTACACCGCTTTTACAAGAGGAGGTTCTGTAGATGCAGCTCCGGTTGAGGTTACGGTAACTGAAAACGATGAAGAATATTTCAGCAATCCAAAATGGGATATGCTTACAAATGGAGTAACCGGAAAAAACTGGGTATTAGACATGATCGATCCTGTAGGATGGGCAGGTTTAGATTATCCTGCAGCATCTGGAGACAACTGGAACTGGTTTCCGGATTATGCAAGCAACTCTTGGGTAATGCCAAATAAAAACTGGGGTGAAATGCATTTTGACCTAAACGGAGGTTACAATACAAGTGTAACACAAACGGCACTTGCAAGCGCACAGCAAACTACAAAGTCAGGAACATACAATTTCGATATTGCAAACAACAAACTAACTTTTAACGGCGGAGTTGAAATGCTTTACGGAGGAGATTACTATGGAGATGTAAGCAACTGGTATAGTTTAAAAGTGGTTGAATTATCAGCAACATCACTACGTTTAGCCGTTATCAGAGATAAAAGCAGAACTGGAGAAGGCGTTTGTTTAATCGTTTTTCACTACAAGCCTAAACCATAATACATTGTAAAAAAAAACTACCGGTAGGTGATCGATACAGATGCCTATCGGTATGTTTATATTTGTTTTATAATCCATTAAACTACTATCTATGAAAACCAAATGTAAATATCTAATGAGACTTTCGCTACTGATTTTTTCTGCGATGTTTTTATTAAGTTCCTGCAGTAAAAAAGAAGATGCTTTTGCAAACCGAAAAATTTCTTTTAATGCGGACTGGAGTTTTCTTTTAAATGATAGTATAATAGATAAAGACACAATTGGAACTTCAACCAAATGGAGAACTTTAGATCTTCCTCACGATTGGAGCATCGAAGGTAAATTTGATGAAAAAAGCCCAGCAGGATATGGGGGAGGATCATTAACAGGAGGTTTAGGATGGTATAAAAAAACATTTAAAATTTCACCTGAAGATATAAATAAAAAAATATCAATCACCTTTGATGGCGTTTATAAAAACAGTGAAGTCTGGATAAACGGACATTATTTAGGAAAACGTCCAAACGGATATATTGGCTTTCAATATGAACTTTCACAATACTTAAATTTCGGAGAAAAAACCAACGAAATAATTGTAAAGGTTGACAATTCAAAACAACCCAACTCACGCTGGTATTCGGGATCAGGAATTTTTAGAAATGTCTGGTTAGAAACTACAGATAAATTACACGTTGAACATTGGGGAACTTATGTAACAACTCCAAAAGTTACTGCCGAAAAAGCTTCTGTAAATATTGAAAACCGAATTCAGAACGAGCATTCAGAATCAAAAAAAGTAAAATTAATAACTACTATTTATAAAGAAGATACAGAAGTAACATCAGTTACCCAATATATAACACTTACTCCAAAAAGCGGCACATTTTTAACTGCGCAAGCGGAAGTTGAATCGCCAGTTTTATGGTCAGTTGAAAAACCGGAATTATATACAGCAGTTACCGAAATTTTGGTTGATGATAAAATCGTAGATCAATACAAAACCAATTTCGGAATCAGAGATTTTAAATTTGATTTGAACAAAGGCTTTATTTTAAACGGAAAACAAGTAAAAATAAAAGGAGTCTGCATGCATCATGATTTAGGCCCATTAGGTTCTGCAATCAATACACGCGCAATCGAACGTCAGTTAGAAATCCTGAAAGAAATGGGCGTAAACGGAATCAGAACTTCTCATAATCCACCAGCTCCGGAACTTTTAGATTTATGTGATAAAATGGGTTTCATTGTAATGGATGAAGCTTTTGACATGTGGAAACAAAACAAAACCAAATACGATTATGCAAATGACTGGGACAAATGGCACAGAAAAGATTTAGTTGATCAATTACGTCGCGACCGAAACCATCCAAGCATTTTTATATGGAGTATAGGAAACGAAATTCCGGAACAATGGAATGAAACTGGTATTGAAATTGCCAAAGAATTGGCAGCAATAGTAAGAAAAACGGATGGAACACGGCCAATTACCGCCGCTATGAATCCGCCGGTAAATATGAATATTGATGCAGTAACATTACAATTCGAAAAAAAGAATGTTCAATTTAATGCCATTGCAAAATCTGGTATTTTAGATCTTATCGGATATAATTATGCGCATCAAACGTATGAATATCATCAAAAGAATTTTCCAAACAAACCTTTCATTGCAACAGAAACAACTTCAGGTTTACAAACGCGTGGTTATTATGATACTGTTTCAGATACCATAAAAAAATGGCCCGTAAGATGGGATCTTAAATTTACAGGAGGAAATCCCGGAAACACTGTTTCTGCATACGATCAGGTTCAGGCGCCTTGGGGTTCAACGCACGAAGCAACCTGGAAAGTCATTAAAAAACACGATTTCCTTTCTGGAATGTACATCTGGACCGGTTTTGATTATATCGGAGAACCAACACCTTATGAATGGCCGTCAATCAGTTCGTATTTCGGAATTGTCGATCTAGCCGGTTTCCCGAAAGACGTTTATTATATGTACCAAAGTGAATGGACAGATAAAACGGTTCTTCACATCTTCCCACATTGGAATTGGAAAGCCGGACAGACTGTTGACGTTTGGGCATACTACAATAAAGCCGATGAGGTTGAACTTTACGTAAACGGAAAATCAGTTGGAAAAAGAAGTAAAAAAGGAGATGATTTACACGTAATGTGGAGAATTCCTTTTCAAGCCGGAACACTAAAAGCAGTTTCTCGTAAAAACGGAAAAACAGTTTTAGAAAAAGAAATCAAAACAGCAGGAAATCCATCGCAGCTAAAACTAACCGCAGACAGAAGTACAATCAAAGCAGATAAAAATGATTTGTCTTTTGTGACTGTTGATATTTTAGATGATAAAGGCACTTTGGTTCCGAATGCTAATAACGAAATCAATTTCTCTCTAAAAGGAAACGGAAAAATTGTTGGCGTTTGCAGCGGAGATCCAGTAAGTCACGAATCGTATAAAGGAAATAAACATACTGCTTTGGCTGGAAAATGTTTGGTAATTGTACAATCTGGAGATAAAACAGGAAGACTCGAATTAACAGCAAAAGCAAACGGATTAAAACCCGCAACAATCGTAATCACAACAGAATAATAATACAACGTCAATGTTCCTGCAAGGTTTGAAAAACCTTGCAGGATGAAATGTATAATTAGATTTTAAATAGAAGAAAAAATATAAACCTATAAGGTTTTGGAACCTTGCAGGAGAACTAACATCTAGAATTATCAACCAATGAAAAACGCACAACTAACCACTTTGTTTTCAATCTGTATGTTTGGATTTCTGCTTACGCCAAAAGCATCGGCACAAATCCAAAATGCAGATGTGTTAAACGCTCCAATAGACATCAGCAAAGATTTTCAGAATTACCTGAACACCTTTTATTTTGCCGATGAACTAGCTTCTTTTGATCCCGCAACAGGAAAAGGAACTATAAAATATTTGCGATACAATTACAAAACACGTCAGGCTTTCAACAATATGATGATGAAACCTGATGTAGAAAAAGCAAACGAATTTCCAACAACAGAATACGAAGTTTCGCCAGAATTGCCATTCGAAATTCAGTTTGTTTCCGATAGAACGATCAGAATAAAAACTACTTCGGGACCGCAGTTTCATCCACAAAAAGAATCTTTAATGTTAGTGGACGGCGTTGCGCCAAATCACCCGGAATTATGGAAATATTCTAAAATAGAAGGCGGTCACAAATACACCAGCAAACATGGCGTTGTTGAAATTTTGACAAAACCTTGGCACGTAAAAATTTACGATGAAAACGGAAAATTGCTGACCAGTACACTTCATGATACCGATTTTAAAAACACTTATACACCAACACTTCCGTTTTCGTACGTTCGCAGAAACAGCGATTATTCCAGAAGTATGGGCGCAGCTTTCAGCTTAGAACCAGACGAAAAAATATTTGGCTGTGGAGAATCATTCACACAATTCAACAAACGTGGTCAAAAAGTAGTTTTATGGACGGATGACGCCAACGGAATCCAAAATGAAACGATGTACAAACCAATTCCGTTTTACATGAGCAGCCGCGGTTACGGAGTTTTCATGCATCATTCAACACCAATTACAGTTGACTTTGGAAAATACTTTGGAAGTGCCAACGAAATGTACATTGGCGATGACGAAGCCGATTTGTTTTTCTTCATTGGAGAACCAAAAGACGTTTTAGATCAATATACCAATTTAACCGGAAAAGCGGCTATGCCGCCGCTTTGGTCATTCGGTTTTTGGATGAGCCGAATTACTTATTTCTCTGAAAAAGAAGGAAGAGAAGTAGCAAAAGATTTACGCAAATACAAAATCCCAACAGATGTGATTCATTTTGACACAGGCTGGTTTGATGTAGACTGGAGAAACAATTACGAGTTTGCAAAAGCACGTTTTCCGGATGCCACAAAAATGATGTCTGATTTAAAAGAAGATGGTTTTCATGTGTGTTTATGGCAGTTACCTTATTTTACACCAAAGAATACTTTGTTCCCTGAAATCATGGATAAAAACCTTGCAGTAAGAGACAGAAAAGGAAATCTACCGTATGAAGATGCTGTTTTAGATTTCTCAAATCCTGAAACAGTAACCTGGTATCAGGCAAAATTGAAGAAATTATTTGACGAAGGTGTTTCGGTTTTCAAAGTTGATTTTGGAGAAGCTGCTCCGCCGGACGGCATTTACCATTCTGGAAGAACAGGATTTTACGAACACAATTTATATCCGTTACGATATAATAAAGCCGTTGCCGAAATTACGCAGAAAGAAAAAGGCTATACTTTAATCTGGGCGAGAAGTACTTGGGCAGGATCTCAGCGTTACCCTTTACATTGGGGAGGAGATGCCGAAACTTCAAACGGAGCAATGTCGGCAGAATTACGTGGCGGACTTTCATTAGGCCTAAGCGGATTCAGTTTCTGGAGTCATGATGTTGGGGGATTTGCAACAAAATCACCAGAGAATTTATACAGAAGATGGGCACCATTCGGGATGTTTACATCACACGTAAGAAGCCACGGAGAGCCTCCGCGCGAACCTTGGTTATACAGCAAAGATTTTCTGGAAGGATTTAGAAAAGCAGATAATATGCGTTACGAATTAATGCCGTATATCTACGCTCAGGCGAAAGAAAGTTCTCAAAAAGGATTACCAATGATGCGTGCTTTATTTGTAGAATATCCAAATGATCCGGGAGCCTGGTTAGTCGATAATGAATATTTATTTGGATCAAGTATTTTGGTAGCACCACTTTTTGAAGAAGTAACAGAAAGAGACGTTTATCTTCCGGAAGGAACATGGATTGATTACCAAACTAAAAAAGTGTACCAGTCTGGCTGGCATAAAATTAAAGCCGGAGAAGTGCCAATCGTAGTTTTGGTAAAAGATGGAACTGCAATTCCTCACATTGGTTTAGCACAATCTACAAAAGACATGGATTGGAGCAAATTAACACTAAAAGTATATGCAAGCGATAAAACTACTTCGGCTACAGCCAAAATATTTTTACCGGACGGCGATGCAGTACAAGAAATAAAAGTGACCAAAAGCGGAAACAATTTTGACGTAACATCAAACCCATTAAAAGGAAAAACGACTCTAAAAACAGAGTGGGTGAAATAAAAAAGTTGCTAATTAAAAGAATTAAATTGAGTGATTTTTATCCCGTAGGGATTTCATGTCGGTAGCAATATCTACCAATGTAGTCATTTTTCCCGTTAGGGAATACACAAAAGAAGAACATGTAGTCCCTGACGGGACATTAAAACCGGTTTTCTGTTTTTCTACCGACATGAAATCCCTACGGGATAAAGAATTAAAAATTAAAAATCTGCATGATCTGCTAAATCTGCGAGAAAAAATAAACCCACAGAAAATAAAGAAATCATTTAGAATCTTTTAATCTGTGGCAAAAAACAGTCACAATTAAATTCGCGATAATTCGTGGAATTCGTGGCAAAAAAATAATCCAAACAGGATAAAAATAAGTTTTTGTTGAGTTTCTAAATCGGGTGAAAGCACAAGCAACACCCGATTTATTAAAAATGAATTAAGAAAAAATATCATGAAAAATTACCTCATTCTTCCCGCTTTAATCCTTTCCGTTTCGATTGGATACAGTCAGAAAAATAAAAATGCTTACGAACTAGCGTCGCCAAACGGACAAAATAAAATAAAATTTGAGCTCGTAAAAAATGCTCCAAAATATGCCGTTTCGCACGGAAAAACGGAAGTTATTACACCATCGGATTTAGGTTTTTTATTGAAAGGAAATGAAGATTTCAGCTCTAATTTCGAAATCAAAAATGTAAAAAATTCCACTTTTGATGAAACATGGGAACAAGTTTGGGGAGAAAAGAAAAACATCAGAAATCATTACAATCAGCTTTCTGTTCAATTACAGCAAAAAACAGGAAACAAACGTAAACTAGAAATCCAATTTCGTGCTTTCGATGACGGAGTAGCTTTTCGATATGTGTATCCAAAACAAAATGTAAAAGACAGTATTTTCATTATGGATGAAAAAACAACTTTTAACTTAAAAGAAGACGGAAAAGCATGGTGGATTCCGGCAAACAGAGAAAACCGCGACGAATATTTATTTGAAGCTGCGCCGGTTAGTAAGCTGGACACGGTTTTAACGCCACTGACAATCGAAAGCAAAAGCGGATTAGCATTGAGTTTTCACGAAGCCAATTTGATTGATTATGCGAGTACAACTTTGGTAAACAATGTTGGAACACAATTAAAAACAGATCTTGTGCCTTGGTCAGATGGTGTAAAAGTTCGTGTAAAAGACACTTTTACTTCATCTTGGAGAACCATTCAGATTGGTGAAAAACCAACCGATTTAATTACGTCTTATTTGATTTTAAATCTAAACGAGCCAAACAAATTAAAAAATACAAACAGCTATTTTAAACCCTATAAATATTTAGGAATTTGGTGGGGAATGCACATCGGGAAATATACTTTCTGGGAAAGTGACAAACAAGGCGCAACCACAAAACACGCCGAAGAATATATGGATTTTACTGCAAAAGAAGGTTTCCATCATTTATTGATAGAAGGCTGGAACAAAGGCTGGACTCCGGGCTGGTATGAAAACCGAATGCACATGTTCAGTTTTACGAAAAATGCAGACAATTTTGATTTAGAAAAAGTAGTCGAATACGGAAAGAAAAAGAATATTGAATTAATTGGTTATCATGAAACAGGTTCAAATCTTATTAACTATTTAAAACAAGTTGATGAAGGTTTTGCATTATACAAAAAACTCGGAATTCATACCGTAAAGATTGGCCATGTAGGTTCTAAATTAAACATGAAAGAAATGCACTTTGGACAGTTTGGAGTAAATTATTTCAGATATATTTTAGAAAAAGCAGCACAATACGATTTAGCCGTTTTGTATCACGAATCAATAAAAGATACCGGAGAACGCAGAACTTATCCAAATATGGTTTCAAGAGAAGCGGCACGCGGACAAGAATATAACGCATGGAGTGAAGGAAATCCGCCAAATCATTTAAGCATCATTCCATTTACAAGATTACTTTCCGGACCGATGGATTTTACACCGGGAATTTTTGATGTTGAGGTAAAACAAGGTTATCCGGGAAAAAGAATTCAGGGAACAGTGGGGCAGCAATTGGCGATTTATGTAACAACATATTCTCCAATTCAAATGCTTGCCGATCTTCCTGAAAATTATGAAGGAAAACCAGCATTACAATTTTTGAAAGACGTTCCGACAGATTGGGAAGATACAAAAGTGTTGAATGGAGAAATTGGTCAATACATTACAACAGCCCGTAAAGACAGAAACAGTGCCGATTGGTTTTTAGGAAGTATCACAAATGAAAACCCAAGAGATCTTGAAATTTCACTTTCATTCTTAGATGCCACTGCTACTTACGAAGCTCAGATTTATGCTGACGCCGAAGGAACAGACCAAAAACACAATCCGGAAGCAGTAGCGATTTCAAAGAAAACAGTAAAGGCTTCAGATTTACTAAAATTACATTTAGGCGGAGCTGGCGGAACGGCGATAAGATTTAAAAAATTATAAATGTAGACAGACCAAACCACAATTCTTTTAAATGAAAAACCTCATTCTGCATATCATTTTTCTTTTGTTTATTAATTTGGTGTTGTCACAGCAAAAGCAATATCCCTTTCAGGATTCTAAATTAGATACCGAAAAGCGTATTGATAATTTATTGTCTCTGATGACACTTGATGAAAAAGTACAGGCCTTAAGTACTAATCCATCAATTAAAAGATTAGGTGTTATAGGTACGGGTCATGTAGAAGGATTGCACGGTTTGGCTTTGGGAGGACCTGGAGAATGGGGAGGAAAAAATAAACAACCCGTAACAACTACAACTTTTCCTCAGGCTTATGGTTTGGGAGAAACGTGGGATGTTGATTTGCTTCAGAAAGTGGCAAATGTTGAAGGTTACGAAACGCGATATGCTTTTCAAAAATACCACCGCGGTGGATTGGTCGTTCGTGCTCCAAATGCAGATATAGCGAGAGACCCGCGTTGGGGTCGTACTGAAGAAAGTTATGGAGAAGATGCTTTTTTTAACGGAACGATGACGGTTGCTTTTGTAAAAGGACTGCAGGGAAATAATCCAAAATATTGGCAGACGGCTTCGTTAATGAAACACTTTCTAGCTAATAGCAATGAAGATGGCAGAACATACACTTCGTCTGATTTTGACGAAAGACTTTGGCGCGAATATTATGCTTTGCCCTTTCAAATGGGAGTTGTTGAAGGCGGTTCCCGTGCTTATATGGCAGCTTATAATAAAGTAAACGGAATTCCCGCAATGGTTCATCCGATGCTGAAAAATATTACTCAAAAAGAATGGGGACAAAACGGAATTATTTGTACTGATGGCGGCGCATTTAAACTGCTGCTTTCAGATCATAAATATTATGCTGACAAATACCTTGGAGCCGCAGCAGCTATCAAAGCAGGAATTAATCAGTTTTTGGATGAATATACAGAAGCGGTTTATGGAGCGCTTTCGCATGGATATTTAAAAGAAAAAGACATCGACATTGTTATTCGTGGCAACTATAGAGTCATGATTCAATTGGGAATGCTGGATGTTTCAGATGAAAATCCATATGCAAAAATCGGAATAGAAAAAGACACCATCGATCCTTGGAAAACAGATGCGCATAAAAAAATAGCTTTAGAAGCAACTCAAAAATCTATTGTGCTGCTGAAAAATAATATTGGTTTACTGCCTTTACAAAAAGAAAAAGTAAAAACAATTGCTGTAATCGGACCTCGTGCCGATGAAGTGCTTTTGGATTGGTACAGTGGAACACCTCCTTACACTATTACACCTTTACAGGGAATTAAAAATAAGTTAGGAAGCAATGTTGAAATTCTTTATGCCAAAAATAACATTGATGGTAACGCGGCTGCAATTGCCAAAAAAGCAGATGCTGTAATTGTAATTGTCGGGAATCATCCGGTTTGTAACGCGGGCTGGGCAAATTGTCCCGTTCCAAGCGAAGGTAAAGAATCTGTCGATCGCCAATCGCTGACTTTAGAGCAGGAAGATTTGATAAAAGTAGTGTATCAGGCTAATCCTAAAACTGTTGTTGCTTTAATCAGCAGTTTTCCATACGCTATAAATTGGACACAAGAACACGTGCCGGCAATAGTTCACATGGCACAAAATAGTCAGGAAACGGGAACAGCTTTGGCTGATGTTTTATTTGGAGACTATAATCCTGCAGGTCGTTTGACTCAAACTTGGGTAAAAGACATTTCTGATTTACCTGAATTATTAGATTATAATATCCGAAATGGAAGAACTTATATGTATTTCAAAGAAAAACCATTATATGCTTTTGGTTACGGGTTAAGTTATACGACTTTTAAATACAATTCAATTGAAAGTAATTCAGAAACCATTGGGAAAAATGGAGAACTAAAAATTACAGTTTCAGTTACTAATACCGGAACGAAAGACGGCGATGAGGTAATTCAATTGTATGTAAAACAATTGCAGTCGAAGGTAGAACGTCCTGAAAAAGAACTGAAAGCATTTCAGAGAGTTTGTTTTAAAGCCGGAGAAACTAAAAATGTTTCTTTGACTTTGAAAGCTAAAGATATAGAATATTGGAACACAGCAAAGCAGCAATTTGAACTAGAAAATAATAGTTTAGAAATTCAAATAGGAAGTGCATCTGATAATATTCTTTTAAATAAAAAGATAACAGTAAAATAATTACAATGAAGGGAAACTTAACAATACTATTTGTTTTGCTATCACTAATCAATGTTGAATTGTTTGGGCAAGAAATAAATGCTGCAAAAACCAGTTCTGAAACCAGAATCATAAAAGTCGACTACAACAAAGAGGCAGGAAAACTAAACACTATGTTTAAAGAATGTATTGGAGCAGGACGAGCAAATGAAGGTTTGCGTGCTGACTGGCAGGAACAACTGGCATTGGTTAAAAAAGAATGTGATTTTAAATATATTCGAATGCACGGTTTATTGACAGACGACATGGCCGTTTATCGTGAAGACGAAAAAGGAAATCCAGAATACAATTATCAATATGTCGATGTTTTGTTCGATTATATTGTGAGCTTAAAAATGAAACCTTTTGTAGAATTGGGTTTTATGCCAGCGGCTTTAGCGAGCGGAAAAGAAACCATTTTCTGGTGGAAAGGAAACGTAACACCGCCAAAAGATTATAAAAAATGGGAAGATTTAATTCAAAATTTAACCCAGCATTTTACAGAACGTTATGGTGCGGAAGAAGTAAAGACCTGGTATTTTGAAGTTTGGAATGAACCCAATTTATCTCCGGGTTTCTGGACAGGAACACAGGCTGATTATTTCAAATTGTATGAGTATGCAGCACGAGGTGTAAAAAGTGTAAACAAAGAATATAAAGTCGGCGGACCAGCAACAGCAGGAGCAGGCTGGGTTCCTGAAACAATTGATTTTTGTGCTAAAAATAATGTTCCGATCGATTTTATTTCAACACATACTTATGGTGTAAAACATGGTTATCTGGATGAATTCGGAACTTCGGGAACTATTTTAAGTCAGGATGAATTCAGCGTAAGCGGCGATATTTTAAATTCAAGAAAACAAATTGCAGCTTCGGCAAAGCCAAATTTAGAATTGCATTATACAGAATGGAGCACATCTTATACTCCGGCAGATCCAATTCACGACAGTTATCATTCAGCAGCGTATATTCTGCAAAAAATAAAACAAGTTGGCAATGCGGCAAACTCCATGTCATATTGGGTTTTTACCGATATTTTTGAAGAAGCCGGACCAAGATTTACACCTTTTCATGGCGGTTTCGGATTGTTGAATACGCAGGGAATTAAAAAACCGGCCTATTTCTCTTATTATTTAATGAATAAACTAGGAGAAACAGAACTTCAAAATACAGACAAAACTTCATGGGTAAGTAAAAATGAAAAAGGCGATGTACAGCTTTTGTTCTGGGATTTTACCAATACACATCCGGGCGATAAAGTTTTAAATCAAACCTATTATCTTCAGGATCTGCCGTCGAAACAAAAAGGGATTGTCAAAATTGAATTAGACCATTTAGCAAAAGGAAAATACAATTTAGAAATCTACAAAGTTGGTTATAAAATACATGATGTTTATGCCGATTATCTGGCCATGAAAAGCCCAAAACAATTGAGTAAAGAACAAGTAAAACTTCTCAAAGAAAAAAATAACGATTGCCTGCTTTCAAGAGAAAAGATAAAAATCGATTCAAAAGGAACATTTAATAGAGAAATTGCGATTAACGAAAACGACGTTTATATGTTTAGATTTGTGAAACAGTAAACTAACTATAAAATCTAAAAACTAAAACCACAATCAATGAAAAACAAATTTATATACTTCTCAGCGGCATTGGCAGTTATGCTGTTTGTTTCGTGCAAAAATGAAGTACAAAATTCAGATGCTGCATCAGCTCAGAAAGAATATAAGGGAAAAGAAATCGGTACAGAACATGATGCCGAAATAGATAAATTAATTTCTCAAATGACACTTGAGGAAAAAATCGGAATGCTGCACGGAAACAGTATGTTTGCCAATGCAGGCGTAAAACGTTTAGGAATTCCGGAATTAAAAATGGCCGACGGACCGCTTGGGGTTCGTGAAGAAATTTCACGAGACAATTGGGCTCCGGCAGGCTGGACAAACGATTTTGCGACCTATTATCCTGCGGGAGGTGCTCTGGCAGCAACCTGGAATGCAGAAATGGCGCATACTTTTGGAACCAGTTTAGGAGAAGAATTACGTGCTAGGGATAAAGATATGCTGCTTTCTCCGGCAATCAATATGGTGAGAACGCCGCTTGGAGGAAGAACTTACGAATACATGTCGGAAGATCCGTTCCTGAATAAAAAAATTGCAGTGCCTTTAATCGTTGGTTTACAGGAAAAAGATGTAATGGCGTGCGTAAAACATTTTGCAGCAAACAATCAGGAAACCAATCGTGATTATGTTGATGTACAAATTGACGAACGTACACTTCGTGAAATTTATCTTCCGGCGTTTGAAGCTTCGGTAAAAGAAGCTAAAGCATACAGCATAATGGGAGCTTACAATAAATTTAGAGGAGAATATTTATGTGAGAACGATTATATGCTGAATAAAATCCTTCGTGATGAATGGGGATTTAAAGGCGTTGTGGTTTCAGACTGGGCTGCGGTGCATTCTACAGCAAAAGCATTAAAAAATGGTTTAGATATTGAAATGGGAACACCAAAACCATTCAACGAATTTTTCCTGGCCGATAAATTAATTGCTGCAGTTAAATCCGGTGAAGTTTCAGAAAAAGAAATCGATCTTCATGTAAAACGTATTTTGCGAGTTTTATTTCAGGTAAAAGCAATGGGCGGCGGCGAACGCACGAAAGGAAGCATCGCAACCGAAGCACATTATCAGGATGCTTATAAAATCGCTGCAGAAGCGGTTGTGTTATTGAAAAATGAAAACAACGCATTACCTTTAAAATTAGACGGAGTTAAATCTATTGCCGTAATTGGGAATAATGCAACAAAGAAAAATGCACTTGGCGGATTTGGTGCCGGAGTAAAAACCAAAAGAGAAATTACACCGCTTGAGGGTTTAAAAAACAGACTTCCTTCATCAATAAAAATCAATTATGCCGAAGGATATTTAGAGCGTTACGATGAAAAAAATAAAGGAAATCTAGGAAATATTACTTCAAATGGTCCGGTAACTATTGATCAGTTAGATCCGGCAAAAGTTCAGGAAGCAGTTGAAGCGGCTAAAAAATCTGATGTTGCGATTATTTTTGCAGGTTCAAACCGTGATTATGAGACAGAAGCATCTGATCGTAGAGATTTACATTTGCCTTTTGGACAAGAAGAATTAATTCAAAAAGTATTGGCCGTTAATCCAAAAACGATTGTTGTTTTTGTTGCCGGAGCACCTTTTGAAATTGAAAATATAAGCAAAAAAACTCCAGCCGTAGTTTGGTCTTGGTTTAACGGTTCTGAAGGAGGAAATGCTTTGGCCGATGTATTATTAGGAAAAGTAAATCCGTCTGGAAAATTGCCTTGGACAATGCCTAAAGCAATTATGGATTCTCCGGCACACGCCACAAACAGTTTCCCCGGAGGAAAAACAGTAAATTATGCTGAAGGAATTTTAATAGGGTACCGTTGGTTTGATACTAAAAATATTGCGCCTTTATATCCTTTTGGTTATGGATTATCTTACACCACTTTTGCTTTTGAAAATGCTAAAGCAGATAAAACTGATTATGCTCAAAATGAAACAATCTCAGTTTCTGTTGAAGTAAAAAACACAGGAAAAGTTGATGGAAAAGAAGTTGTTCAGTTATATGCTTCCAAATCAGATTCTAAAATTACTCGTGCAGCTCAAGAATTAAAAGGATTTGCAAAAGTATTGGTTAAAGCAGGAGGATTAGAAACCGTTACCATTAAAGTTCCGGTAAAAGAACTGGCGTATTATGATGTTGCCGCTAAAAAGTGGACGGTTGAGCCAGGACAATACACTTTAAAAGTGGGGAATTCTTCAAGGGATATTAAAAAAGAAATCGCTGTAACAATTAAGTAAGATGAAAAATACAATTAAAATTTATTTCTTAAGCACCATTTTATGCTTCTCTTTTTTAAGTCTTTGGGCTTGCAGTTCAGATAAAGAAGAAGAAAAAGCAGTGGTAAAAACGCTTACTGTTGATTCTAATAAAATTGATTTTGTAAGCAAAGGCAGCGAAGCAAATGTAAAGATCAATACAAATGTTACGGCATGGACAATTAATAATCCAAATTCAAGCTGGATTCAATTAAGTCAGGCTGGAGGAAGTTCTGGAACCATTACCGTTAAAATAACAGCTTCAGAAAATACAAGTACAGAAACAAGAACTGGAACTATTACAATTAGTTCAGGAGAAACTTCATCTGTTCAAATTTCGGTTACTCAGGCAGGCGCAGCGGTTGTTACCAATTTATATCCGAGTTACAATACAAATCCAATTGCAGCAGATCAATCCGGAATGTCAAGTACAGCTGTACAATTAGCCGCAAAAATAAAATTAGGCTGGAATATTGGGAATACTTTAGAAGCAACCGGAGGTGAAACCGCCTGGGGAAATCCAAAAGTTACAAAAGCACTAATCGATGCTGTAAAAGCAAACGGATTTAATGCAATAAGAATTCCGTGTTCATGGAATCAGAATTTAGCAAATGCTTCAACAGCGCAAATTAAAACCGAATGGCTTGACAGAGTAAAAGAAGTTATTCAATATTGTGTTGACAATGATATGTATGTTCTCGTGAATATTCACTGGGACGGCGGCTGGCTGGAAAATAATATTACAGAAGCTAAAAAAGTAGAAAATAATGCCAAACAAAAAGCTTTTTGGGAACAAATAGCAACACATTTACGCGGATTTGATGAACATTTGCTTTTTGCAAGCGCCAATGAACCAGCGGTAGAAGATGCGGCACAAATGGCCATTTTAACATCGTATCATCAAACGTTTATTAATGCAGTTCGTTCTACAGGAGGAAAAAATGCCTATCGTACTTTAGTCGTTCAGGGACCAACAACTGATATTGAAAAAACAAACAAATTAATGACTACATTGCCTACTGATACAGCAGCAAGCCGTATGATGGTAGAAGTTCATTATTATGGCCCGTGGAATTTTGGAGGTTTAACCAAAGATGAAACCTGGGGGAAAATGTTCTATTATTGGGGAGCAAATTATCACTCCACAACAGATATTGAACGAAATGCAACATATGGAGAAGAAGCAGATTTAGAGAAAACCTTTAAATTAATGAAAACGCAGTTTGTCGATAAAGGGATCCCGGTTTTGTTAGGAGAATTTGGAGCGATCCGCAGAACAACTTTAACGGGAGATGCCTTAACTTTACATTTAGCTTCGAGAGCCTATTATTTGAAAACAGTTGTAAAAACAGCAAAAGCAAATGGATTATTACCGTTTTATTGGGACGAAGGAAGCATCGGAAACAACGGTTTCGGGATTTTTAATAGAACTAATAATACCGTTTTTGATACTCAGGCTTTAACAGCTTTGAAGGAAGGATTACAGTAAAAAAAATATCTAAATTATATAAGTGATATAAGATAATTTGAGTTTTAGATTAATTTAAGGCTTAACTTTACTTATATCACTTATGTGGTTTAAACAATTTAAATTTAGAAGAAATGAAAAAATGTATTGTGTTTATTTTTCTGATAATAAATGTTTTAGCTAATGCAAATGTAAAAATGCCTTTGCTGTTTTCTGACGGAATGGTGTTACAGCGTAACAAAGCAATCCCAATTTGGGGTTTTGCCGATGCAGATGAAAAAATAGAGGTTCATTTTAACAAACAAATACAAAAAACAATTGCCGATAAAAACGGAAAATGGACTTTAAATCTAAATTCTGAAAAAGCCGGCGGACCTTTCGAATTAATAATTATCGGGAAAAATAAAATCACCATAAAAAATGTTTTAGTTGGCGAAGTTTGGATTTGCAGCGGACAATCGAATATGGAATTTCAGGTTTCAAAAACCATAAATGCCGAAAAAGAAATTGCTGATTCAAATTATCCAATGATTCGCCATTTTGGAGTTGCGCAAGATTTAAGCGGAAAACCAAAAGATGATTTAAAAGCCGGAAAATGGGAAACAGCAAATAAAGAAACGGTTGGTAATTTTACAGCAGTTGGATATTATTTCGCCAGAAAATTATATGCCGAATTAAAAATCCCAATCGGGATTATCAATACTTCTTGGGGAGGAACCAATGTAGAAACCTGGACAAGCCGGGAAGCATTTCAAAAAAGCGATGATTTCAAAACCATGATTGCCGATGTTCCAACGCTTAATATAGATTCTATCTCAAAATTGTATGCCAAGCAAATGAAAGAAAGAGTCGAGAAAATTCAGGGAACTCCGGTAATTACAGATAATGAAAATACTTTTAAAGATTTATCTTTTGATGATTCTGTTTGGGGAGAATTAAATACGCCGAGTTTATGGGAAAACCAGCCATTAGGTGATTTAGACGGCGTGGTTTGGATGCGAAAAACCATTATACTTTCTGCAGAAGATATTCAAAATAAAGCGACATTAAGTCTTTCAAAAATCGATGACGAAGATATTACTTATGTAAACGGAATTGAAGTGGGGAAAAACACACAATACGATTTAAAACGTGTTTATGAAATACCATCAAATATTTTAAAAGAAGGAAAAAATGTAATCACAGTTAGGATTGTCGACAACAGCGGCGGAGGTGGAATCTACGGCGATGCAGCCGACTTAAAACTAACTCTCGGAAGTAAAAATATTCCGCTTGACGGAAAATGGAAATTCAAAGTTATTGTTGTAAAGACTTCCTTGTCACCAAATAGTTATCCGTCATTATTGTACAATGCCATGGTAAATCCGCTGGTTCCGTATGCTATTGAGGGTGTTTTATGGTATCAGGGCGAAGCCAATGTTTGGAGAGCGAATCAATATAAAAAAGCATTTCCGTTAATGATTACAGACTGGAGAACAAAGTTTAAACAAGGTGATTTTCCTTTTTATTTCGTTCAATTGTCAACCTTCAACGAATTCAACGGAAATAGTAAAGTGGGCAGCCGCTGGGCAGAACTTCGTGAAGCACAATCCGAAACTTTAAAATTACCAAATACAGGAATGGCCGTTACGACCGATATCGGAAACGCAAAAGACATTCATCCAACCAACAAACAAGATGTTGGTTTGCGTTTGGCAGCAGTTGCCTTAAATAATGTTTATGGAAAAAAACAAGTTCACAGCGGGCCAACTTATAAATCTCAGGAAATAAAAGGAAATCAAATCATTTTGACTTTCGATAATATTGGTTCGGGATTAACGACTTCAGATAATTCAGAAAATCTAAAAGGATTTGAAATCGCAGGTGCAGACAAAGTTTTTCATTCCGCGAAAGCGATAATTAAAGATAATAAAATAATTGTTTCCAGCGATCAGGTTCAAAATCCAGCAGCAGTTCATTACGGCTGGGCAGATGACGATACCGAAATCAATCTTTTTAATAAAGAAAAATTTCCCGCATCTCCATTTAGAACTGATAATTGGGAAATGATAACGGCGAATGAAGTTTACAAAGTGAGTAAATAGTTATTAGTGAATAGTAAGAAGTTAGAAACAAGAGACAAGATGTTACCATTAAATCTCTTATAAAACATAACGAAAATATTCCGTTAGGAACAACTCATCGGCAGCAAAACGAATTGAAATTGGTTAGCAAAAAAAACAAATACAAGAAACAATGTTCCGTTAGGAACAATTCATTGGCAGCAACGGATGAAATCCGTTGACCAAAAAAATCAACATTGCAATAATGTTCCGTAGGAACATCTGATAGGTAACATTTAAAACGCAGCAAAATGAATTTACGCCTTATAAAAAAAACATTTCTCATTTTACTTTTCACATCTTACTACACAAACATTTCGGCACAATCGAAACATATTTTATGGTACGACAAACCAGCAGATTTTTTTGAAGAAAGTTTAGTTTTAGGAAACGGAAAAATGGGCGCAACGGTTTTTGGAGGCGCAAATTCAGATAAAATTTATTTGAATGATGCAACACTTTGGTCAGGAGAACCCGTAAATGCCAAAATGAATCCGGAAGCTTATAAAAACATTCCCGCAATTCGAGAAGCATTAAAAAACGAGAACTACAAACTGGCCGAAGAATTAAACAAGAAAGTTCAGGGTAAAAACTCTGAATCCTATGCGCCTTTAGGAACATTAGAAATCAATAATTCCGAAAAAGGAAAAGCGGTAAATTATCATAGAGAACTGGATATTTCGAACGCAGTATCAAAAGTAAGTTACGAAATGGCCGGCATAAAATATACGCGTGAATATTTTGTTTCAGCTCCGGATCAAATTATGGTAATCAAATTGACAAGCGATCAAAAAGGAGCTTTAAACTTTGATATTAATTTAAAAAGTCTTTTAAACTCAAATGTCGAAGTAAGAAATAATATTTTGGTAATGACCGGTTCGGCACCCATTCATGAAAATGCAGGATATGCTGTTTCACCAAAATATCTTGAAGTAAAAGAAAGAGGAACAAAATTTACCACTTTAGTCCAAATCAAAAAAACGGATGGAAAAATTACAAGTTCCAGAGAGTCAATAGCTCTAAAAGATGCGACGGAAGCCGTTATTTATGTTTCTGTTGCAACAAGCTTTAATGGTTTTGATAAAAATCCTGTAACAGAAGGTTTAGACGATATCACAATTGCCTTGCAAAACATGAACAAGGCATTTGCAAAACCATTCGATAAATTAAAAGAAAATCATATTGCCGATTATCAAAAATTCTATAATCGGGTAACTTTAGATTTAGGCAAAACTACTGCACCGGATTTACCAACAGATGAACGTTTATTACGCTATGCTGACGGAAAAGAAGATAAAAACCTGGAAATTCTCTATTTTAATTACGGACGCTATTTATTAATTAGTTCTTCAAGAACATTGGGCGTTCCGGCTAATTTACAAGGAATTTGGAATTCGTATCTGAATCCGCCCTGGAGCAGTAATTATACGATGAATATTAATCTCGAAGAAAATTACTGGCTGGCAGAAAACACCAATCTCTCTGAAATGCATTTGCCGCTTTTGAGTTTTATAAAAAACCTTTCGGTAACCGGAAAAGTGACAGCGAAGACTTTTTATGGAGTTAATGAAGGCTGGGCAGCAGCACACAATTCTGATATTTGGGCAATGACCAATCCTGTTGGACAATTTGGAAAAGAAGAACCAATGTGGGCATGCTGGCCAATAGCAGGCGCTTGGCTGAGTACACATATTTGGGAACATTATATTTTTACTCAGGATGAAGCTTATTTAAAAAAAGAAGGTTATCCTTTGATGAAAGGTGCGGCTGAATTTTGCCTTGGCTGGATGGTATTAGATAAAAATGGAAATTTAATTACATCGCCATCAACTTCACCGGAAAACCAATATAAACTAACAGATGGGTTTGTTGGAGCCACATTATATGGAGGAACTGCCGATTTAGCCATGATTCGCGAATGTTTTGATAAAACCATTAAAGCTTCAAAAGTTTTAAATAGCGATGCTGAATTCAGAAAAAAATTAGAAACAGCCCTTTCAAAAATGCATCCGTATCAAATTGGTAAAAAAGGAAATCTGCAGGAATGGTATTTTGACTGGGAAGATAATGATCCGAAACACCGTCACCAATCACAGTTATTCGGACTTTTTCCCGGAGATCATATTACGCCTTTAAAAACACCTGATTTAGCTGAAGCTTCCAGAAAAACACTCGAAATAAAAGGTGATGAAACAACGGGCTGGTCAAAAGGATGGAGAATAAATCTTTGGGCAAGACTTTGGGACGGAAACCGAGCTTATAAAATGTTTCGTGAATTACTGCGTTACGTTGATCCAGACGGAAAGAAAACAGAAAAACCAAGAAGAGGAGGAGGAACTTATCCGAATTTATTTGATGCGCATCCGCCATTTCAAATCGATGGAAATTTTGGTGGAGCCGCTGCCGTTGCTGAAATGTTAGTTCAGTCTGACGAAAACGAAATTAGATTACTTCCTGCTTTGCCAGATGCTTGGGAACAAGGTTCTGTAAAAGGAATATGCGCAAGGGGCGGATTTGAATTAGAAATAATCTGGAATAATAAGAAACCCGAAAAAGTAATTGTTTCTTCAAAAAAAGGAGGAAAAACAACTTTAATTTTTGGAGATAAAAAACAAGATATCACTTTAAAGAAAGATGAAAAAATAGAAATAAATTTCTAAATATATTTTGAAAACTACTGTTATCCTGAGCGAAGTCAAAGGCTAGTTTACATAAAAGGGCTTCGACTTGGCTCAGTCTGACAACTGATGAATAACCTCCAGTTTTAACTTGAGGGTTTTTAGTTTCAATAACAACGGCTTTAGCATACCTTTTTTACAACCTCCAGTTAAAACTGGAGGCTATTGATTTCTCTTGAAAAGAAAAAACCTTTGTCAAAGGTTAAATTTTGAAAAAGGTTTTATTATAATTAACAAAGTAAACCCGACAAGTTTTTAAAACCTGTCGGGTTTACTTTGTAAATAATATTATTCTTTTTTAGAAGTATCTTTTCCTTCTTCAGCTTTCTCAGCCTGTTTTTCTTTAAAAGTTTCGTACCATTTTTCAATAGAAGGATAAACAAAAGCCGCGACTTTTTTTACCGGATTATAAAAAATAGATTTATCTAAAGTTTCCTTTTTAGCGAAGGTATTATTGAAGTTGATTTTTTCAAATAAAGCAATAAAAATACTTAAGATCAGGATTGTTTTTAAGATTCTGAAAAAGCCGCCACCCAACTTATTCATCCAGCCCAGCATTGCAAAATCAGCAATTCCGGTTAATATTTTAGCAAGGAAATAAACACCAATTACGACCACAATAAAAGTTAGGACAAAAGCCGTAATTTGAATATTAGTAGGATTCCACGAAACATGTTTTGAAATCATGCTGCTCATTAAAGAAGAAAATTTAATCGCAAGATAAATTCCCAATAGCAGCGAAATAAAAGAAGCAACTTCTACAAAAAGACCATTTTTAATGCCTTTGTATAAACTATAAACTAAAAGTGCGACAACGATAATATCAAAAAAACTCATGTTTTCGTATGTTTAATAAAGGCGCAAATATATGTTTTTTTAAGGTTCAGAGGCTCAGAGTTGTAAAGGTTCAGAGGTTTTTATGTGTTTTTTGATTGTCTTTTATGAAGCAACAAAAAACTATATTCCTGTTGTATTTAATTTTTTTGAGTGCAATGAATTTGAACTGTGTATCTTTGCAAATCAAAATTTAGAGTTCAGATTGCGATTCTGCCCCCTTCAGAATTGATTTTTAAATCAGCAATCTAAAGTCTACAATCAAAAATCATAAATAAATGTCTAGAGATACACAACTAAAAGAGCGCTGGGAAAAGCTCGTCGATATACTTTCAAATCAATTTTCGCAAGGTGAAGATTTAGATTTAGATGCCATAATTTACCTAATTGGAGTTCAGGAACTTGGAAAAGTGCACCGTGAATTCAAAAAAGATGAAAAACTAAACCTAATGCACATTGCAATCTGCAGATTGCTTGAGCCTTATGGGTTTTATGAATTTGATTTTTTTGATTCAGATGGATGGCCGCATTACAAAGTAAAAGAAGAATTGCCTGCACTAAAAGCCGGAGAACAATCCGTTTTAATGAAAGAAGCGATTGTGAATTATTTTTTAGAAAGAGAACTTATAGAGTAGTTTTTAGTTTACAGTCGCAGTCTCAGTTTTCAGCTGATTGAACTGAAAACTGAAAACTGCGACTGTGACTGTATAATTTCAACTAAAAACACTAAATTTGTACTCTCAATTATTGAAGGAAAATGATAGATAAGATAAAACAGCATATAGAGGAAGCTAAAGCCTTTAATGAGAAAAATAAAGAATCTTTAGAGCAATTCCGTATTAAATATTTAGGTAGTAAAGGTTTATTAAAAGAACTTTTTACTGAATTTAAAAATATTCCAAACGACCAGAAAAAGGACTTTGGACAAGTTATAAATACTTTAAAAGCTGTTGCTGAAGAAAAAGTAAGAGTTATTCAGGAAGAGCTTGAAAGCAAAGAAGAAACAAAAGGAATTTTTGGCGATTTAACGCGTGCTGCAGAACCGGTAATTATTGGTTCCCGTCATCCTATTTCTATCGTAAAAAATCAGATTATAGATATTTTTGCCAATATTGGATTTAACGTTTCCGAAGGTCCGGAAATCGAAGACGACTGGCATAATTTTACCGCATTAAACCTTCCGGAATATCATCCGGCGCGTGATATGCAGGATACATTTTTCATTCAGACAAATCCAGATGTTTTGTTGCGTACGCATACATCATCTGTTCAGGTGCGTTATATGGAAAATCATAAACCGCCAATTCGTACTATTTCTCCGGGACGTGTTTTTCGTAATGAAGCTATTTCATCGCGTTCACACTGTATTTTCCATCAGGTGGAAGGGTTATATATTGACAAAGATGTTTCTTTTGCAGATTTAAAACAGACGTTACTTTATTTCACTAAAGAAATGTTCGGAAAATCTAAAATCCGTCTTCGTCCGTCTTATTTCCCATTTACAGAACCAAGTGCCGAAATTGATATTTATTGGGGATTAAAAACCGAAACTGATTACCGAATCACAAAAGGTACGGGCTGGTTAGAAATTGGAGGCTGCGGAATGGTTGATCCAAATGTTTTGAAAAACTGTGATATTAATCCAGATGAATACAACGGTTTTGCTTTTGGAATGGGAGTAGAGCGTATTGCGATGCTTTTATACCAAATTGGTGATATCCGTATGTTCTATGAAAATGATGTTCGTTTCTTAGAACAGTTTAAAGCAAATATATAATTTAAGTCTAAAAGTCATAAAGTCGAAAGTCAAAAGTCTCACAGTAATGGCTTTTGACTTTCGACTTTATGACTTTCGACTTTAAAATTTTTGACTCATATGAAAAAAGATATAACAATTCCAGAAGTTGAGAACGTATTTCTTGCTGCCGTGCAGGAATGGAGTGATGATTTTATGGAAAAAGTGTGGTACGCTTATCTTGTAAACGACAGCGACTTTAATTTAGACAGTGTTATGGTGGTTTCAAAGGCATTTGGAACTATCGATGGCGAAATGAAAAAAACATCTGTTTTACGTCACGCTTTTGTTGAGGTTCCAGCTGTTTCTGTAGCAAAAATCGAAATGATAGAGAAAAGTCTTTTGGTTTTGAATAATGAATTTATGGTAACATTTTTCATCGGAAATACTTTGTACGATAAGAAATTCATATTCAAATCTAATTTAATCAACGAAAATAATACGGAAGAAGTGCCGATTTTGTTTGTTGAGGGGATTATGGTGAAGTAAGAAGCAAGAGAATAGAGAATAGAGAATAGAGAATAGAAAATAGAGAATAGAAAATAGAAAATAGAAAATAGAGAATAGAGAATAGAATAAAGAGAATAGACTTTATACAAATAGTAAAAGAAAAGAGCCAAGACTAATTATTTAGATCTTGGCTCTTTTTTATAATCAACAAAAGTCTATCTTCTATTCTCTATTTTCTTTTCTCTTAATCCAAAGACTCAGTCAATTTCTTAAACACAGACTTTGCATCTTTTCCTTCGTATAAAACAGCATAAACAGCGTCTATAATAGGCGTTTTTGCACCGTAACCCTGATTCAGCTTATAAGCACTTTTTGTTGCGTAATAGCCTTCGGCAACCATGCTCATTTCCATCATAGCACTTTTTACTGTATATCCTTTTCCAATCATGTTTCCGAACATTCTGTTTCTTGAGAAAACGGAATATCCTGTAACCAATAAATCTCCTAAATAGGCAGAATCATTAATGTTACGTTTCATTTTATGAACTTTACGGATGAATTTTTTCATTTCACGAATTCCGTTACTCATCATAACCGATTGAAAATTATCTCCATAACCTAATCCATGAGCGATTCCGGCCGCGATTGCATAAATGTTTTTAAGCATTGCAGCATATTCGGTACCAATGATGTCGTCAGAAATTTTAGCTTTAATATAATTTCCTGACAGTGATTTTGCAACCGTACGAGCTTTGTCAGGATCTCCGCAGGCAATTGTTAAGTACGAAAGTCTTTCAAGCGCCACTTCTTCTGCGTGACAAGGACCCGTAATAACACCAATATTATAATATGGTATATCGTATTGAATGTGAAAGTGCTCACCAACGATTAAACTTGTTTCAGGAACAATTCCTTTAATGGCTGAAAAAATGATTTTATCAGACAAAGAAACCGTCATGTTTTTTAATTCGGCATCTAAAAAAGCGGATGGAATCGCAAAAATGATATAATCTGCGAATTCAATTGCTTCGTTTATATTGCTTGTTAATCTAAGTTTGCTGGTGTCAAACTCAACTGAACTTAAATAATTAGGATTGTGTTTGTATTTTTGGATATGTTCGATTGCAGATTCATTACGCATGTACCAGGCAATTTCTGAAAGATTCACACATAACATCTTTGCAATTGCCGTTGCCCAGCTTCCTCCTCCAATTACTGCAAATTTTAATTTTCCGCTCATTATTTTAATAATTTAAAACAAAAGTACTTAATAATGTAGTAATAATACAAAATCTGATTTAAGAAATTTAATGAAAGTCTTTAATTTCAATGGTTTTCAGGATGTTTGACTAAAATAAAAATTATTTTAAACAGTGTATGCAATAAAGAATAAAAACGTGCGTTGTAACTAATTGTAAATTAGAATTTAATGAATTTATCAAGAATTGAGTTAGTTAGTTTTGTTTTAGTATTTTGAAAAGGCGTTCCTAAACTTGTTAAGAACGCCTTTTTTATTAGTTGACAGTAATCAGTTTTTTAGTGCTCACTGTTTTTTGACTGATCACTAAAAAACTGACCACTGATTACTTAATAACTAAGTTCAACAATAGATTTTACTTTATCTAAAGTTACCAATTGATTTTCGCCTAAACCTTTCCAGCCTCTTTCATCGAAACGATTTACGATAAAATCTGCAGTGTTGCTGTAATTTTCTGTGTATTGCGAAAGTTTTGTATCCATTCCCATTGTATGGAAAAACTCGACTGTTTTATTAATAGCTTCTTTTGCCACTTCGTCATCAGAACCTGAAAGGTTGAAAATACGTTTTCCGTACTGGGCTAATTTTCCTTTTTTCGTTTCGAACATTACGTTGTATAAACTTGGGCCAATAATTGCCAAAGTTCTGGCGTGATCAATTCCGTAAAGAGCAGTTAATTCGTGGCCAATCATATGCGTTGCCCAATCACTTGGAACACCTTTTTGAATTAATCCGTTTAATGCCATCGTACAACTCCACATAAAGTTTGAAGCCAAAGCATAATCATTTGGGTTTTCAACCACTTTTGGACCTACTTCAATTAAAGTCTGTAAAATTCCTTCAGCGATTCTGTCTTGCAGATAACCTTCATGCGGATATGTTAAATATTGCTCCATTACGTGCGTGTAAGCATCAACAACACCATTCTGAATTTGTCTTTTTGGTAAAGACTCAATTACAGTTGGATCGCAGATTGAAAATTTTGGGAATAATGCACTTCCGCCAAAAGCCAGTTTTTCCTGAGTAGATTCGATTGTAACTACAGAACCTGAATTCATTTCACTTCCCGTTGCAGGAAGCGTTAAAACAGTTCCGAATGGTAAAGCGTTTTCTTTAATCAGAATTCGTTTTTGTAAAATATCAATCGGATTTCCTTCGAAATTAACCGCTGCCGAAATAAATTTAACACCATCAATTATAGATCCTCCGCCAACAGCAAGAATGAAATTGATTTTTTCTGCTTTGATAACTTCAACAGCTTTCATTAAAGTCTCAAAATGCGGATTTGGTTCAATTCCTCCAAATTCAACAATTTCAAAACCTTTTAAGTTTGCGATTACCTGATCGTAAACGCCATTTTTAAAAATACTTCCACCGCCGTAAGCCAAAAGAATTTTTGCATCTTTTGGAACTAAAGTCGAAAGTTTTTCTATTTGCCCTTTTCCGAAAATTAAATTCGTCGGATTATATAATTCAAAGTTTAGCATGATTTTTTAAGGTTCTGAGATGCTAAGGTTCTGAGTTTCTAAGTTTTTTTTAAACTTAATATCTTAGTATTTAGCACCTTTTTGTTATTTTTATTTTTTAGGTTCTACGTTTCTAAGATGCTGAGTTTCTAAGTTTTTTTAAGAATTTAATCTTAGCATCTTAGAACCTCAGAATCTTAGCTCCTTTTTTATTTCAATTGCTCTAATAATTTACCTGCCACTAATTTAGAAGATGCAGGATTTTGACCTGTAATTAAAAGACCATCTGCTACTGCATACGGCTGCCAGTTTGCACCTTTAGAAAATTCAGCTCCATTTTGAGTTAAAGCATCTTCTAATAAAAACGGAACAACTTTAGTTAATCCAACCGCTTCTTCTTCGGCATTTGTAAATCCGGTAACTTTTTTGCCTTTTACTAAATATTCACCTTTTACTTTTACATTTTTTAAAACAGCCGGAGCGTGACATACAAAAGCTACGGGTTTCTTATTGGTGTAAAAAGCTTCGATTAAAGCAATAGAACTTTTATCTTCCACTAAATCCCAAAGCGGGCCGTGTCCTCCGGGATAAAAAACTGCGTCGTAATCTTTTTGGTTAACTGTTGATAGTTTTAGAGTGTTTTTTAATTTTTCCTGTAAAACTTTATCAGCATCAAAACGTTTTGTGTCTTCTGTTGCCGATGCGGGATCAGCACTTTTTGGATCAATTGGCGGCTGCCCTCCAAGCGGAGAAGCAATTGTAATTTCAATTCCCTGATCTAGTAGTTCATAATAAGGAGCAGCAAATTCTTCAGACCAGAATCCTGTCTTTTCTCCGGTATTGCCCAGCTTATCGTTGCTGGTAACAACAAATAATACTTTTTTCATCCCTTTTTTATTTGATTTTTGTGCGACAGCAGATAAGCCTGCAGTCGTAAATGCAATTATTGCGAGTAATACTATTTTTTTCATGTGATTAAAATTTTTAACAAATTTACACCGAAAGTGATATTAGTAAAAATAAAATAAACTATGTTTGCTATAAACAAATTTATATCATGGTAAATTTAGAATGGTACAGAACTTTTAAAGCAGTTTACAAAAACGGTAATTTTTCAGTTGCCGCAAAAGAGTTATTTATGAGCCAGCCTGCGGTAAGTCAGCAGATTTCTATGCTCGAGGCTCATGTGGGGAATAAATTGTTTAATCGGAAATCAAAAGGGGTTGAGCCAACCGAATACGCTAAGTTACTGAATAATTTGATTATAGACGCACTCGACAGACTTGAAAGTGTTGAAACAGGTTTTAGGGCAAAAGCAGAAGACGCCAACCGATTAATTTCTGTTGGAGTTTCAAAAAACCTTTTCGATTGTATAGGTAATCTTTTAATTTCTAAGTTTGATTTAATCGATTTTACTTTTGCAGAAAACGACGAACTTTTTGAGTTAGTTAATTCCAAAAAACTCGATTTTGCCATTACCACAAAACGATTTGATACGTTTGATACGACTTATGAAATTGTTGGAAAAATTAAACTGATAATGGTTGCGCCAACAAGTTTAGACATAACCGAATTCCGCCAAAGATTAAAAGCAGATAATTTTACAGAAATAGAACAATGGCTGAATGCACAAAAATGGTACAGTCATGATGCGCGAATTCCGCATATAAAATTGTTCTGGCTGCATGCATTTAATAAAAAAAGGCCATCAATGGTTCCTAATTATATTATTCCTTCAGAATCTGAAATGCTTAAGCTTTTGGCTGAAAACGAAGGAATAGCAGTAACCTGGAATTGCAATGCGAGAAACTATATTAAGCAAAATAAACTACAGTTAGTTTGGAACAGTTTTCATGTTCCGGAAGAATTTGTGTATTTGTTAACTCCTAAAAACAATAATTTGAATTCGTTTTTTGAAATAATTTCAAAAGAACTAAAATTGTTTTACGGTAATAGAATGTAAAAACTAATTTAATTATTGAATAATTTAGAAAGTAAAACCTTTCTTTTTTTATTTTCTGTAGGAGAAAATATTTATTTTTGTGTGTAACAAATCTGAAATCAATAATTTATGAAAAACATCAAAAAAATTTTTACAGTTGTTATTATAGCTTTCGTGGTCTTTTCTTGCAGTAAACATGATGAAGAGGAAATAGTAAATTGTTTTGGTGAATCTATTCTTGTTGAACTAAAACATTCTGTCGATGCGGGTAATCCAAAGAAAATAAATTATTCGATTCAATATTCCGGAAGTAAGACGATATCTAAAGTAAAGTGGACTTTTGGTGATGGAAGCCCGGCTGTAACAGAAACGGGATTAACTACTTCGCATACTTACAGCGCAGCTGGAACTTTTGAAGTTAAAGCAGATGTTACGCTTGGAAGTTGTACAGTAAGCCCAAAGAAAAATATTACGGTGAACTAAAAATAAACGTTTATACTTATTGAGAGTCAGTTTTATAATTTATGCTTGTGTATTAAATTATAAAATTGGCTCTCATTCGTTATATTTGTTTGATATGATTTAGGATTATGGAAAATTTACAAAATATTAGAATTGCTGTTGATGCGATCGTTTTTGGATACAAAAACAATGATTTATATGTGTTATTGATTGAACAGCAATTTGGAACTTCAGAAAAATATTGGGCTTTGCCAGGCGGTTTGGTTCAGAATTCTGAATCTTTGAGCGATGCCGTTATTCGCGAATTGCATGAAGAAACAAACGTACAGCTGACTTTTATGGAACAGTTGTATACTTTTGGAGATGATATTCACAGAGATACCAGAAGCCGTGTAATTTCGGTTGCCTATTATGCCTTAGTCGATGCTTCAAATTTGGAAATTAAGGCTGATACAGATGCTGAAAGAGTACAATGGTTTAAGATAGATGAAATTCCGTCTTTAGCTTTTGATCATAATTTAATACTCGAAAAAGCAATTTCCAGATTAAAAGCAAAGTTAACTTACGAACCAATTGGCTTCGATTTACTTCCCGAAGAATTTTTATTTTCAGATCTTGAAAACCTTTACTGCACCATTTTAGAAAAAGAAATTGACCGACGAAACTTCAGAAAAAAAATCTTAAGCTATGGTTTTTTAGAAGAAACAGAAAAATTTTCACCAATAAAAACAGGCCGACCGGCTAAACTTTTTAAGTTTAATAAGTTAAAATATAATGAGTTAACTCAAAAAGGCTTTCACTTCGAAATAAAGTTTGCGTAATTTTTACACAAAATAAATTGTTTATTTAAAATTAAATTCTACATTTGCGTATAATTAACGCAAACTAAAAAACTATGATACTAAATCTCGACCCAAAATTCGCTCCTTTCCAAAATCAGGAAGAAATCAAATTTCAAAGTTTTACATTTTCTGGAGGAGAGCCACATATTAAAATTAATCCCGATTTTGATAACAATCAGAAAATAACAATCACACATAGATTAAACTCTTTCAACGATTTAGGTTTGCTGTGTATTACAGTTGATGCTTTACGCAGAATGGACGTTAAAATTATCGATCTTTTTATTCCGTATTTCCCGGCCGCAAGACAAGATCGCGTTATGATTCCCGGCGAACCATTATCTGTAAAAGTTTATGCTGATATTATAAACGGACTGCAGTTAAATAAAGTTTTTGTTTTTGATGCACACTCTGAAGTGACTCCGGCTTTGGTAAACAATTGTACTGTAATTCCGAACCATACTTTTATTCAGGAAATTTTAAAAATCATTGGTGAAAATGTAAAATTAATTTCTCCAGATGGGGGAGCTTTAAAGAAAATCTACAAAGTTTCTGAATTTTTAGGTGGAATTGATGTGGTAGAATGCAGCAAAAGCCGAGATGTAAAAACAGGAAAATTATCTGGTTTTAAAGTTTATGAAGACGATTTAAACGGAATGGACTGTTTAATTGTAGATGACATTTGCGATGGCGGCGGAACCTTTGTTGGTTTAGCCGAAGAATTAAAAAAGAAAAATGCCGGAAAATTATACTTAGCGGTAAGCCACGGAATTTTCAATAAAGGTTTTGAAGTTTTGGATTGTTTTGATAAAATCTTCACCACAAATTCTTTTAAAGATTTTGACAATGAAAAGGTTGAGGTTATAAAATTAAAATTATGAATAAAAATTACCGAGTAGAAATAGCAAATAAAACCTTAGAAATCGTAAAAAATGGCTTTTATGAATATAAAGGAAAAAAGATTGCTATAGAAAAAGAACTCGAAGAATCTATAAAAAGTACGTTTACAATTACGCCAAATGATTGGGACGCAATCCTGAAAATTCCAATTGAAAATAAGTTTGAAACAGAAATCGTTACAAAAAATTGTTCTACAATTGAGGCACTTGTTCAAGAGAAAAATGGTAAAATCTGCGTTTTAAATTTCGCTTCTGCAAAAAATCCGGGTGGTGGATTTTTGGGAGGTGCTTCCGCTCAGGAAGAAAGTCTGGCAAGATCTTCCAACCTTTATGAAACGCAAATCAAATACAAAGCGATGTATGATTTTAACAGAAATCAATCCTCTTTTTTATATTCAGATTACATGATTTATAGTCCGAATGTTTTGTTTTGGAATGATGATAATGGAGATTATTTTGAAAAACCATTAGCTGCAGACATAATTACAGCAGCTGCTCCAAACAAAGGCGCGATGCTGCAGCATAATAGGAAAGAAGAAATTGCCGAAATAGAAGAAGTTTTAAAAAACAGAATGGATAAAGTATTGGCAATTGCCTTAAAACAGAAAAGCGACACAATCATTTTGGGAGCCTGGGGTTGTGGTGTTTTTAGAAATGAACCCAAAGATGTAGCACATTTGTTCAAAGAAATTATTAAAGAAAAATATGCAGGCGCTTTTAAAAAGATAGTTTTTGCCATATTCGACAATTCTGAAAAAAAATCAAACTTTAAGCAGTTTGAAGATGTGTTTAATTAGTTTCAAGTTTCAGGTTTCACGTTCTCTGCGTAACCTGAAACTTGAAACCTGAAACAAAAAAAAATGAAATACAATATTCAAGATATAGCTCCGGAAAGTAAGTTTTTATTTTTCTGGGGACATCAGCCTAATAAAGACGGAAAAATTACCAAAACCTGTTTCAGTCAATGGTGGCTGAGTTCTTTTGAAGTTGATAAAGTGACTTACAAAACCGCAGAACACTGGATGATGGCAAAAAAAGCAGCATTATTTCAGGATGAAGAAACCTTAGAAAAAATTCTGGCAGCAGATTCTCCAGCTGAAGCCAAAAAGTTAGGAAGAGAAGTTAGAAATTATGATGACAAACTTTGGTTAGAAAACCGATACGAAATTGTAAAGCAGGGCAATTATCATAAGTTTAGTCAGAATCGAGATTTAAAAACATTTTTACTAAATACAAAAGATCGGATTTTAGTTGAAGCAAGTCCGGTCGATCCCATTTGGGGAATAGGAATGGCCAGTGATCATACAAATGCTTCAAATCCTGAAAAATGGCAGGGATTGAATCTTTTAGGTTTTGCTTTGATGGAAGTTAGGGATGAATTGAAATAGTTTGGAATTATGAAAATAGAGCTTCTAAAAGCAGATATAACAGAGATTGATGTTGATGCCATTGTAAATGCGGCAAACACTTCTTTGCTTGGCGGCGGCGGAGTAGATGGGGCAATTCACAGAAAAGGAGGAAAAGCAATTTTAGATGAATGCATCGAGATTCGAAATAAACAAGGCGGCTGCAAAACGGGTGAAGCAGTTATAACAACTGCAGGAAATCTACCTTCTAAATATATTATTCATACTGTTGGCCCAGTTTGGAATGGTGACAAAGAAGAGAAATCAAAATTGTTAGCCGACTGTTATAAAAATAGTTTAAATCTAGCTGTTCAAAACGGAATAAAAACTATTGCTTTTCCGAATATTAGTACTGGTATTTATCATTTTCCAAAAGATAAAGCAGCAGAAATTGCAATAAAAAGCATAAAAGATTTTGAAAGAATTTCAGAAATAGAAAAGGTGATTTTTGTCTGCTTTGATGATGAAAATTATCAGATTTATAAAAACATTTTATAGATGTTCCATAGGAACATTTCATCGGTAGAATAAAATGTTATCAAGTTGTATGTACGTTCCATAGGAACGTTTGATCAATAAAATAATGATTAAAAAATAAACACAATCACGTTATTGTGTATTTATAAAATGAAAATAGAATTAAAAAAATATAACGAGCAAATAGAAGAATGGCCAAAATCAGGTTATCATATAATGGCTCAATACGATGATAAAGAAATAATTGTTTATCAATCGTATAGAAAAGAAATAGGCGAATTTGCTGTAAAAAATCAATTTTTTGGAGGAGCATTCAGTCTGGAAAGAATGACGTGGATTAAACCAAATTTCCTTTGGATGATGTATCGAAACGGCTGGGGAACTAAAGAAGGACAAGAAGTAGTTTTAGCAATTCATCTTAAAATAGATGCATTTCAAAAGTACTTGCAAAATGCAGTTTATTCTACTCACGATTCATCACTTGGGAAAAGTTATGAAGAATGGCAAACAGAAGTAAAAACATCTTCAGTAAGATTGCAATGGGATCCAGATCATGATCCTTACGGAGGAAAATTAGAAAGAAGAGCAATACAAATTGGTTTAAGAGACGATTTTATTAAATCTTTTGCCAAAGAAGATATTCTGCTAATTGAAGATATTTCAGGTTTTGTACAAGAACAATATGAGTTCGTTCAGAAAAAACAATTGGAAAATCTGTTGACTCCTGCCGAGAAGCCTTTGGTTTTTCAAGATGAGGAATTGAATAAAAAACTAAAAATTTCTGGAAATCATGAATGAAAATATAGCAAAAACAGTAAGTAAATTTCTAAGTTTAGTACTTAGACATTCACCGGAAAAAATCGGATTAAAACTAGATGAAAATGGCTGGGCAGATGTAGAAGAATTAATTATAAAATGCAATAAAAAAGGAAGTCAAAATCAGATGACTGCTGAACTTTTAGATTACGTTGTAGAAAATAACGATAAAAAGCGCTTTGCTTATAACGAAGATAAAACCAAAATCCGTGCAAATCAAGGACATTCCATTTCGGTTGAATTGAATTTAGCAGAAACCGAACCTTCAGAATATTTATATCACGGAACCGTTGCAAAGTTCATGGAAAGTATTCAGAAAGAAGGTTTGAAAAAAATGAGCCGTCAGCATGTACATCTTTCCAAAGACAAAGAAACAGCCATAAAAGTAGGAAGCAGACGCGGAGTTCCTCAAATTTTAACCGTTAGAAGCGGAGCAATGCACAAAGACGGATTTAAATTTTATTTGTCTGAAAATAACGTTTGGTTGACAGATGAGGTTCCGGCAAAGTATATCGAATTTAAATCATGAAAAAGACTTTAGTTTTTGGAGATATTCACGGCGGATTAAAAGCCTTAATTCAGTTATTAGAAAGAATTGATTACTCAGAAGATGACAGATTTATTTTTCTGGGAGATTATGTCGATGGCTGGAGCGAATCAAAACAATTAATTGATTTTCTTATTGAATTATCCCAAAAACAAGAATGTGTTTTTATAAAAGGAAATCATGATGCCTGGTGTCAGGAATGGTTAGAAAAAAATATCATAAACGACATTTGGTTTTTGCACGGAGGAAAATCGACGATAGAAAGTTATGTCGATATTGAGTTTTCAGAAAAAGAAAAGCATCGCCATTTTTTCAACTCTATGAAAGATTACTTTGTAGATGAACATAATAATTTGTTTATTCACGCAGGTTTTTCATCCATGCATGGCCCAGAAAAAGAACATTACAAAACAAACTATTCTTGGGACAGAACTCTTTGGGAAATGGCTTTGACAATGGACAAGAGAATCAAAAAAGATTCACTTTCGTACCCAAAAAGATTATTACTTTATAATGAAATTTATATCGGTCATACACCAACGCTTCATTATAATGTTGAAGTGCCAATGCAAGGCTGTAATGTATGGAATATTGATACCGGAGCTGGTTTTTATGGAAAATTAACTTGTATTGATGTAGAAACAAAGAAATTTTGGCAGAGTGATGCAGTACAGACGTTTTATCCAGATGAAAAAGGGAGAAATAAATAGTGATGGAAAATAATATAAAAGCAGGTTTATTTGGTTTAGCAGTTGGTGATGCTTTAGGCGTTCCGGTAGAATTTGAATCGAGAACTTATTTAAAAGAAAATCCTGTTTCTGACATGTTTGGTTTTGGTACACATCATCAGCCAGAAGGAACCTGGAGCGATGATAGTTCTCTTGCTTTTTGTTTAGCTGAAAGTTTATGCAGCGGTTTTGATTTAAATGATATTGCCAAAAACTTTGTTAGATGGTATAGTGCAGATTTATGGACGCCGCATGGAGAAGTTTTTGATATTGGTATTGCAACCAGAAGCGCAATTCTTAATATTGCAAAAGGACATCAACCGGATTTATGCGGTGGCTTTGAAGAAAAAGATAACGGGAATGGTTCATTAATGCGTATTTTGCCCTTGGTTTTTTATCTTCAAAAAGAAAAGGATATCGAGATAATTTATCAAAAAGTTAAACAAGTTTCATCAATTACACATGCACATTTTAGATCTGTTTTTTCCTGTTTTATTTATGTCGTTTATTGTTTGGAAATTCTAAAGGGCAAAGAAAAATTTGAAGTTTACAGAGAGATGCAGCGTATTTTATTAAAATTTCTGGAAGATAAAAAATATAATGAGTTTGAAATTCAGTTGTTTGACAGGATTTTAAAAAATGACATTTCCACATATCCGGAAATTAATATTCATTCGTCAGGATATGTATTGGATAGTCTGCAAGCAAGTTTTTGGTGCTTTTTGAACTTTGAGACTTACGAAGAAACCGTTTTAAAAGCAGTTAATTTGGGAGAAGATACAGATACGACAGGTGCAATTGCGGGAGGTTTGGCAGGTATTTATTATGGAATTGAAAACATTCCGAAAAAGTGGATTGAGAAATTAGTTAAATCCAATGAGATAAAAGATTTAGCAGAACGATTAGAAGAAAATTTAAATAAAAATATATGAACCCATTATTATTAACCGACGGTTACAAAGTTGACCACAGAAGACAATACCCAGATAATACCACTTTAGTTTATTCTAACTGGACGCCTCGTAAATCAAGAATTGAAGATCTTGATGAGGTTGTGTTTTTTGGATTGCAGTATTTTATCAAAAAATATATCATTCACGATTTTGAACAATATTTCTTCAAACAGCCAAAAGAAGAAGTAGTTAAGAAATATTCTAGAAGAATCAATAATTATTTAGGTGAAAACCAGGTTGGAACAAAACATATCGAAGATTTACACGATTTAGGATATATTCCGATGGTTTTTAAAGCTTTGCCAGAAGGAGCAAGCGTTCCGCTGCGAGTTCCAATGTTTACGATGTATAATACAATTCCGGAGTTTTTCTGGCTGACGAATTATTTTGAAACATTACTTTCTGCAGTAATCTGGCTTCCTTGTAACTCAGCAACAATAGCAAAAGAATATAGAAAAGTATTGGATAAATATGCAGATGAAACTTCTTCTGTTCCTGAATTTGTAGATTGGCAGGCGCACGATTTCTCTATGCGCGGAATGGGCGGAATTGAAGCCGCAGTGACATCTGCAGCCGGACATTTATTGAGTTTTACAGGTTCTGATACAATTCCGGCAATAGATTTCTTAGAAGAATATTACAATGCCAATTCAGATTCAGAATTAGTTGCAGGTTCAGTTGCCGCTACTGAACATTCTGTTATGTGTATGGGAACTACTGAAGGAGAATATGAAACCTTCAAAAGATTAATTACAGAAGTTTATCCAAAAGGAATTGTTTCTATCGTTTCTGATACTTGGGATTTATGGAAAGTTTTAACCGATTATTTACCGCGTTTAAGAGAAGATATTGTTTCTAGAGAAGGTAAAGTAGTAATTCGTCCTGACAGCGGTGATCCGGTTGATATTATCTGCGGAAATCCAAACGGAAAAACAGAGCAGGAAAAGAAAGGTGTAATTGAATTACTTTGGGATGTTTTTGGAGGAAGTCTAAATGATAAAGGATTTAAAGAATTAGTACCTCAAATTGGAGCAATTTATGGCGACAGTATTACCGTTGCAAGAGCAACTCAAATTTGCGAAAGATTAAAAGAAAAAGGTTTTGCATCAACAAACGTTGTTTTAGGAATTGGTTCTTTTACGTATCAATATAACACCAGAGATACTTTCGGATTTGCAATGAAAGCAACTTACGGAGAAGTAAAAGGTGAGGGAAGAGCCATCTTCAAAGATCCGATTACGGATGACGGAACTAAAAAATCGGCTAAAGGATTGATGAAAATTGATTTAATCGACGGGAAGTATCATTTGACTGATAATGTTTCTTGGGAAGAAGAAAAACAAGGTGAATTGAAAGAAGTTTTCAGAGACGGAAAACTTTTAGTAGATCAATCTTTAAGTGAGATTCGAACCCGAGTAAAAAGTGAAGTAAACGTTGAAGCATAAAAACAAGAAAACCTGAATTTGAATTCAGGCTTTCTTTATTGGATTTATTAATAAGGAGAGACCTTTGCCAAAATTTTAAACTTTGGCAAAGGTTTTTTCTTTTCAAAAGGAATCAATAGCCTCCAGTTTTAACTGGAGGTTAAAGAATAGATATGGAGTTGGGCTTTAGCCAAAATATCTTCATTTTGGCTAAAGCCCTTTGTCGTTAAATTAAAAAACCTCCAGCTAAAGCTGGAGGCTATTCATTATTTTTAAATTCAGTTTTTTATTTCTTATAAAAATTATTATGATCTATATATTCCCAAACTTTTGACGGCAGCAAAGGCTGGATATTTTTGCCTTCTTTAATGCTGTTTCGAATAAAAGTGGAAGAAATCTCTACAATTGGCGCATCGATTACATGAATTTTTGGATGGGATTTTAATTCTATATTTTCAGGTTCATCAGAAATTCTCGGGTAAACATAAATGTCATGGTTTTCCAGAATCACTTCGTAGTTTCTCCATTTATGAAGCGTTTTGAGGTTATCTTCGCCCATAATCAAAGAGAATTTATGATTGGGATATTTTTCTTGTAAATGTGCTAAAGTAATTACGGTATAATTAGGCTGTGGTAATTTAAACTCAATATCCGAAGGTTTAATTTTTGGATAATCCTCAGTTGCCAGATAAACCATTTGCAAACGATGATGATCATCAAGCAGAGTAGCTTTCTTTTTTAATGGATTATGAGGCGTAACCACCATCCAAATCTGATCTAAATCGGCAAACTCGGCCATATGATTGGCAATGATCAAATGACCAACATGAATGGGATTATATGTTCCGAAATAAAGACCTATTTTCATAGTTAAAGTAACTAGTAATTAGTAAAAAGTGATTAGTCTTTTAGTGTCTTAGAGAAAGCATTAATCATTTTTGATTCTTCTTCAATTTGAATTAAAATTTCTTTATAAAGAGTTTGACTAGTTATAAAACCAAGATCGTTTGCTATTAGTAATTGAGTTTCGATTTCGAATAATGAGCCTCTGGAAATATTTAAAAAATGACTAAAAGTTTTATCTGTATTCCTACCATAACCTTCGGCTATATTTGACGGGATAGATACGGAAGCTCTTTTTAATTGACTAGTTAAAGCAAATAATTCTTCTTTTGGGAATGATTTTACTAATTGATAAACCAGAGATACAATTTTAATCCCTTTCTGCCAAATCAATAAATCTTTATAAGATCTTATTTCACTCATTTTTGTACTACTTACTAATTACTGTTCACTAATCACTTAGAGACAAAATCCTTAACCAATTGATGCGCTTCTTCTAAAGCAACTGGTAAATCATAGTTTTTGATAATCACGTCAAATTGCGGGGCAGTAGCTAATTCTACAGACGCTTTTGCAATACGCATATTGATTTTATCGTCGCTTTCTGTAGAACGCTCTTTTAAGCGGCGTTTAAGTTCGTCCACACTTGGCGGTTTTACAAAAACAGCTAAAGTTTGTTCCGGAAATTTATGTTTAATACGTAAACCACCTGCAACATCAATGTCAAAAATTACATTTTTCCCTAAAGCCCAGATTCTTTCAATTTCAGATTTTAATGTACCGTAAAAGTTATCGCGGTAAACTTCTTCCCATTCCAGAAAATCTTCAGCTTTAATATGTTTTTTGAATTCTTCCAGTGAAATAAAATAATAATCTTTTCCGTGGACTTCCTCACCACGTGGATCACGTGATGCTGCTGAGATCGAAAATTCAAGATTTAAATCTTCTTGTCCTAATAAATGTTTTACTATAGTTGTTTTTCCAGATCCTGAAGGTGCCGAAAAAACAATTAATTTTCCTTTGTTCATTATTTATGCTTTAGGCTTTAAGCAATATGCTTTAAGCTTTTATTCGTTTCGTTTTTGTGCCTATAGCCTACAACTTAAAGCCTGTAGCCTTTACAAAACATTCAAAACTTGTTCTTTAATTTTCTCCAATTCATCCTTCATCATTACAACCAATTTCTGCATTTGTGCATGATTCGATTTTGAACCCATTGTATTAATTTCACGACCCATTTCCTGAGTAATAAAACCTAATTTTCGACCATTTGCTTCGCTTCCTCCTAAGGTTTCGATGAAATAGTCCAGGTGATTCGTTAAACGAACTTTTTCTTCTGTAATATCTAATTTTTCAAGATAATAGATCAATTCCTGCTCGAAACGATTTTCATCAAGATTAACCTGTAATTCTGCAATTGCTGTCTGCAAACGATCTTTAATAGCCTGAACGCGTTCTGGATCAAGTGCTAAAGCATCATTCATATATTGACGAATATTAGCAATTCGAAGATTGAATTCTTTTTCAAGAGATTCACCTTCGTCTTTTCTAAAACTTAAAATGTTTTGTAAAGCTTCGTCTATAATAACCTGAATTTGTTCCCAATCGTTTTCGTCGATTTCCTCACGCTCTGTTTTTAATGTGTCTGGCATACGAACCGCCATTTTCATTAGTTCCGTTTCATCAGCGTCAGCATAAACCTCTCTCAATTGTGCGATATAATTTTTTACAACAGGCACATTTACTTTTGTAGAAGTTTGTTCTGCAGTACTTTCTACATAGATTGCAAAATCAATTTTTCCTCTTTCTAGTCTGGTTGAGATTTGGGTTCTTAAACCTAACTCCATTTCGCGGTAAACCGATGGCATTCTTACGTTTAAATCTAAACCTTTACTGTTTAAGGATTTTACTTCGACTGTGATTTTTTTTGTAGGCAATTGCAAAGAAGCTTTGCCAAACCCTGTCATAGATTGTATCATATAATTGAGTATAAAGGCGCAAAGATAAATAAAAGTTTGCAGTGTTATGATGTAAAATACTATTCTGTAAGGTATATCAGTATTTAAAGTTTTTTTGCCGCGAATTTCACGAATTTCCACGAATTTTATTTAAGCTTGATAAGTCTACAAACAGCGAAATTAATTTATGGAAATTCGTGAAATTAGTGGCAGAAGAAATTTAGCTCAAAGCCTGAATAACTTCCGCTACATTTTTTTGGCTGTTGCCAATGTAAATTTTACCGTCAATTATAAAAACCGGACGGCTTATAAAAGTATAATGTTCTAAAATGTATTTTTTAAAATCAGCTTCGGTCAACGATTTGTTTTTTAAATCCATTGATTTGTATAATTGCGCTTTTTTGCTGAATAAGGCTTCGTAACTTCCTGAAAGTTTATACATTTCTTCTAATTCTGCTTCGGTAATAGGATCTTGTTTAATATCATGAAAAACCAAATTGTTTTTCGGAAGACTTTTGATGATTTTACGGCAAGTGTCGCAAGATGCTAAATAATATATTTTGTTCATGTTTTTTCGAATTTGTTAGAGTACAAAGAAAATTCATTTGAAACTTAAAATTGTCTAATTTTAGAAAAAAAATAAAATTATGAGTTCAGTTTTTGACACACAAAAGACTATTAGGGAAATCCTTGTAAAAATTTTAGACCATCATTCATTGGAACAATTAAATAAAATTCCGGACGGATTTAAAAATAATTTGATTTGGAACATCGGACATTGTATCGCTTCACAGCAAATTTTAGTCTATAAATTATCAGGTCTGCCTTTGCAGGTTTCAGATGAACTTATTGCCAAATATTCAAAAGGAACAAAACCGGAAGCAGATGTTTCTCAGGAAGAAGTAAATGAGGTTAAAAATTTGCTTACCCAAACTATACTTCAAACAGAAAAGGATTATAATGATAATGTTTTTAAAAATTATAATCAATACACGACCAGTATGGGTTTTGATCTCAAAAATGTTCAGGATGCATTAGATTTTGTGAGTTATCATGAAGGAATTCATACCGGAATTATAATGAGTATTAAGAAATTTATCTAAAAATGAAAATCCCGTTCTGAAATTTCAGAACGGGATTTTTTTATTCTATTATTCTTTCAATAGTTACTTTCATAGCTCCGGCACCTTTGTGCTTTGTGATCTCCATGAATGCTCGTTTTGAAAGATCTATTTCGCGGGTTTTTACAAATGGGCCACGATCTGTTATTTTTACAATTACAAATTTTCCGTTTGCTTCATTTGTTACTTTAACTCTTGTTCCAAAGGGAAGTTTCTTGTGTGCGGCGGTATATTTGTTGTTGTTAAATCTGCTGCCGTCAGCTGTTTTTCTACCATTAAAACGGTCTGCATAGTAGGAAGCATGTGCCGTTTTTTTGTATAGTTTTAATTTTAAACCGTTGTCTGTAAATACAGAATCAGTTGGGATTGCAATAATGTTTGGTCTGGCATTTTTTACAGTGTCCTGAGGGGTTTTCGGCTCAATTACTGGCTTTGTTTGACTTATTACGTAGGTAAAACAACTCAAAAAAGTTATTGCGAATGCGGTAAGTATAAAGTTTTTTTTACTCATGGTTTATTTTTTTTCAGACTTGGGGAGTTTGTACAAATAATATGCCGAGATAAAAAAAGCCCTTTTTTGGAGGGCTTTAATTGGTGTTTTCTAGAACCAAAGGTTCCACGGAATTCTACTTAAAATAAGTATTAATCCTAATCCGTAATAAATAGCAAAGGTTTTGTGTTTAGCTTCACTATTAATTAGTTTTTTATGCTTTGACCATCCAATAGTTATTAAAACTATAGCAATTAGGTTAATAAGCGGATGCTCTAATGATGTTAATCTTAATGCGGCATTAGACATTTGGCCAAAAGAATCTTTTCCTAATGGAGACACAAAATAAAGGATTAATCCAATCAATAATTGTGTATGCGTTCCAATTAAGGCAAACAAAGATATTTTACGGTCTTTTGCTGTAAATTCTTTTTTAGAAGTTAAACCGATAACAGCGTTTATTACTGCAAACAATAAAAGCAGTAACGCTAGATATGCCCAGCCAGAATGAAGCTTTTGAATAAAATGATACATAAACTGTGTTTTTTTGTTAAAAACAAATATAGCAAAATTGGTCAAAAAAAAGCGGCATTAAACTTAAAAGTCAATGCCGCTTTAGATATTTATTTAGATTCTAAATATTAGAAATCGTAACGTAGTGCAAAGTTCCAAGTTCTTCCGAAACCAAAGAATACCTGGTTAACATTTGCTACACCATTGTAAAGCATACCATTTGAAGCATATGTTCCTTTAGATCCAGCAGGTTGTCCTGTAGCTACTGGTAAGTTATCATCTGCAAAAGTATTAGTTCTTGATTCAGCAATGTAAATTTTGTCAAACAAGTTATTTACGTTTAATCTGAAATTAACTGATTTGTCTTTGTCTTTACCAACTAGCATTTTGTATGAGAAACCTGCATCAAATAAACCGTAAGAAGGTAATTCTAAAGCTCCTTTGTTGTTTGGATCTGCAAAGTTAATTGGGCTTAATCCAGCATATAATTTATCATTATAGTTGTAGTTAGCATCAACAGTTACTCTTGTTAAAACTTCGTAAGAAGCTCCTAAAGAAGCTGTCATTTGAGCAGCATCACCAACTTTTACTTTATCCATGTATACTGGAGTTGCAGTATATCCTACAACTGGAGTATTATCTGCTTGGTAGTAAGCGTTAACAGTTGCATTTCCTTTATATTCCCAAATACCGTAAGAGAACATAGCGTTAAGTTTTAACTTGTCAGTGATATTAGAATTAGCTTCTAACTCAAATCCAGAGTGTACCTCGTTAAGACCAACATATTCTGTATATGTAGTTGCGTCAGTTGGTAATGCATTACCTTTTAGGTATCTGTCATTCCAAGTTGTATTGTAAACGTTTACTGTAGCATTAAAGAATCTAGAACGGAAACCGTATCCAGCCTCAAATCCAATAATTTTCTCATTAGTAAGGTTAGGGTTTACTGTAGATCTGTTGTTTGGATAAACTGAGTTAAAGAATGGTTGTCTTGAGTAATAACCTGCATTAACATAAACATTATTTTTTTCGTTTAAGTTGTAATTAGCACCACCTTTTACGTTTCCTCCTAAGATGTTTTCGTAATCTGTAGAAGCCAATGGATCTGTAGGTAAGTATACGAAGTCATCTTCTCTTTTAAATCCTTGTTGAGAAATTGCTCCCTGAACAAAAGCAGTTAAATTGTCTTTAGAGTACTCTAATTGAGTAAATGCACCATACCATCTAACTTTTCCAGTACTGTTAAATGAGATTTTTTCGTAGTTTTTCTTATCGAAAACATTCCATTGAACATCAGTTTGGTAAGTTTCTGTAATATGTCTTCCTGCTGGTTTTAAACTTGCAACAGTATTGTCGTAAAATTCACCAGCTCCTAATAAATCATTTACTACTGTAAAGTGGTATCCTGTATAAGTTCTAGCATCAAGACCAAAGTCTAAAGTTAACGTGTTTGTTAATTTTTTGTTCAAATTGATTACGCCTCCAAACCAGTCATGAGAGTTAATAGAAGATGTTTGCGTAATACCAGATGTTGTATTGTAAACATATGGAGATGCTGTAGTTCCAGCTCCAGTTCTACCAGTTGAAGAACTGTTTTGGTAAACACCACCAATCATTGTTCTAGTTCTGTTTTGTCCGTTAAAGAAAACTTGTCCTGTACCATTATTCCACGCTTGGATTTTATTATAATCAACCATTCCGTTTGGTAATAAGAAAACAGAAGCGTTGTAAACATTTCCTCCAATACCACCAGTAGCACTAGCACCAGCTCCACGACCCATAGATGCGTAAAGAACAGTAGAAAGTTTTGTAGTTTCGTTGATTTTATAATCCCAGTTAACAGAAGCGATTGGCTTGTGGTAATAGTTTTTTCTGATGTTATATTCTTCACCGTTTAAATAACCTGCATCAGCATTATATTTAATGTTTGGTTCGTCAAGCGTACCATATTTTTGGTATGTAGCAATTGTAGAAACAGTAGATCTTTGGTTGTGCCATTGTGGCGCTCCTGTTACTGTAAATTGAAAATCGTGTTTGTCGTTTTTTGTAGTATATCCTAAAGCAACGTAGTAGTTTGATCCTTCAAATGAAGTACCATTGATGTATCCATCACCCATTGTTTGAGACAATAAAACAGAAGCAGAAAGACCATTTTCTAATTTTCCTGTATTGTATGAACCTTGAATTTTAAAGTTTCTAGCGTTACCAAATCCAGAAGAAAATGATCCGCCTTCTTTCATATCAGAAGATTTAGTAACAATGTTGATTGTTCCCCCTACAGATGGCGTAGCCAATTTAGAAGAACCTAAACCTCTTTGAACCTGCATAGCAGATGTTACATCTGATAAACCTGCCCAGTTACTCCAGTAAACAGAACCATTTTCCATGTCGTTAACCGGCATACCGTTAATCATAACAGCAATATTGTTTTGGTTAAAACCACGGATGTTAATTCTTGAATCTCCAAATCCACCACCTGATTTAGTTACATACACTGATGGAGTGTTTCTTAAAATTTCAGGAAATTCTTGAGTACCAAGTTTTTGTTGAATTTCAGCGGCTTTGATTGTAGAAACAGCAACCGGAGTTTTTCTGTCTTTTGCAATATCTACAACTGTGCTTTTTACAACAATCTCGCTTAATTCGTTTGAGTTAGATTCTAAAGCGATTGTTCCTAAATTTGTTGTTGCTCCATTTGAAACTGAAAATTTTACAGTTAGGTTTTGGTAACCTAAGTAAGAGATAACAATTTCTCCTGTGCTTGTTGTTGCATTGAGGGTAAATTTACCATCAAAATCTGTTGAAGTCGCTGCGCTGGATCCTTTGATCGTCACGTTAGCGCCTGGTAATGAACCAGTACCATCTGTAACAGTACCAGTAACTTTTCCTTGAGAAAATACGGTTGAAACTATCATAAAAAATAGTCCAGTAAGTAACCAATTTTTCATTTTCTTCATTTGTTCTTGAGTTTATTGTTTTTGGCAAAATTATAACAATTAAATCAGATAATGTTATCAAAATGTTAAGAAAAATAAGTTTTACAGTTTGTGCTGCACATTAAAATGAATTTTTCTTTTTTCTTTAAATAAAACAACGGTTTGTTGAATTTAAGTACTTGTATTTTGTTAAAATAATAATTTTTCAATTGGTGTTGTAGCACTATACTTGCAATTATTCGCAAAGAATAGGGTAAATGATGGTAATTTATACGAAAAAACGCCTTAATTTTTATAAATCAAGGCGTTTCAGATTGTTAAGAAAAATGTTCTTTATTATTCTTATTTATTCTTCAAAAAGTGGTTTAACAAAAATGAAGTTGAGCTATCGTGACTTTTTACTGTTTTAGAATTAATCTCATCTAAAATTGAATTTGCCAATTGTTTTCCTAATTCAACCCCCCATTGGTCAAAACTGAAAATGTTCCAGATAACACCCTGAACAAAAATCTTGTGTTCATATAAGGCAATTAATGAGCCTAAAGATTTAGGTGTTAATTTTTGAATTAAAATGGTATTGGTTGGTTTATTTCCGGTGAAAACTTTAAATGGTCTTAAGTAAGAAGCTTTGTCTGCAGATAAACCTTGTTTATCAAATTCAGCCTGAACCTGAGCTTCAGTTTTTCCATTCAATAAAGCTTCAGTCTGAGCAAAAAAGTTTGACATTAATTTATCGTGGTGATCTTCGTTTCCATAAAGCGGTTTTACAAATCCGATAAAATCTGTTGGAATCAATTTTGTTCCCTGGTGAATTAATTGGAAAAATGCATGCTGCGAATTTGTTCCCGGTTCTCCCCAGATAATAGTTCCGGTTTGGTAATTGACCGGTTTTCCGTCACGGCCAACACTTTTCCCATTACTTTCCATAGTTGCCTGCTGCAAATACGGAGCTAATTTTGATAAATATTGTGTATATGGAATCAAAGCTTCACTTTCGGCACCAAAGAAATTGTTATACCAAACGCTTAATAAAGCTAAAATTACCGGAATGTTTTGGTCAAATTCTGCCGATTTAAAATGCTCGTCTGTTTCATTTGCTCCAACTAATAATAGGTTATAATTATCAAAACCAATTGCCAAAGCAATGCTTAAACCAACAGCGCTCCATAGAGAAAATCTTCCGCCAACCCAGTCCCACATTGGGAAAACATTGTCTGGATTAATTCCGAATTCAGTTACTTTTTGAATATTTGTTGAAACTGCCACAAAGTGTTTTGCAACATCTTCCTGAGAAGCTGATTTCAAAAACCATTCTCTGATAGTTTCAGAATTTGATAAAGTTTCCTGAGTTGTAAAAGTTTTAGAAACAATTAAAAACAAGGTTGTTTCAGGATTCAGTTTTTTAATAATCTCGTTTACGTGATCGCCATCAACATTTGAAACGAAATGCGTGTTCAAATGATTTTTGTAAAATTGTAAAGCTTCAACCGCCATAACCGGACCAAGGTCAGAACCTCCAATTCCAATATTTACAATATCTGTAAAAGCTTTTCCTGTAAAACCTTTTCTTTCTCCCGAAATAACTTCGTTTGTAAAGTTTTTGATTTTATTTTTTACTTCATAAACTTCTGGAATTACGTTTTCTCCATCAACATTAATAATTGCCGATTCCGGAGCACGCAAAGCCGTATGAAGAACAGCACGATTTTCAGTTTGATTGATTAATTCTCCTCCAAAATATTGAGAGATTGCATCTTTTAATCCAATTGAATTTGCTAATTCTAATAAAAGAGAAAGTGTTTCCGGCGTAATATTATTTTTAGAATAATCAACTAAAAAATCATTCCATTGTAAGTTGAATTTTTCAGCACGAGCATTATCCTGCTGAAATAATTCCTGTATTGTAGTTCCGTGAATTGCGTTATAGTGGTTTTGCAGATTTTTCCACGCTTCAGTCCCGGTTGGGTTTGTTGTGTTTAAAGCCATTTTTATTTTATTATTGAGATTGTTTTTTTTAGAATCACAAAAATACTGAAATAACTTTTAAAAGGGTAACGCTTCATGATTATATAACAATTAGTTGCGAAAACGTTTTATGAATCTGCGTTACAATTTTTTCCAGACAACTTCGGCAGTAACTGATTTTCCTCCCTGCGTTGTATTGGTTACAACATATCTAAGTTCATTATTCATCAAAATATAAGTTCGCTTTTGAATGGTTCCTTCCCAGTTTGGAAACGAAGCTGTTTTTATTTTAAAAGTAATAATCTTATTTGCTTCATCAATTTCATATTCGCCAAAGTGCGAATTACTTCCTTGAACAATTGCCGCATTTTCTTCGGGTGTACATTTGTTTTTATCACCCGAAATTATTTTAGATCTTTCATTTTTATATATCTGAATGGCGTAATTTCTTTTTTCATCAAAAAATAAAGTGCCTTTTGGATTTACATCATAAGGAAGGGTTTTTGTTCCGTCAGAATTTTTGTTTTCTACCGAAACCAAAGTCCACGAGCCTAAAAAATCAGATTTTGTTTTTTGTGCAATAGCCGAATTTAAGACTAATAGTAATAATAAGAAAGTTGTGTTTTTCATCTTTAAAATTTTTAATAGTTTACTTTAATAATTTCTCCATTTATAGCTCCTTCAATACTTTTTGTATAAGCTTTTATTAAATCTTCAGCCGGAATGTCTAAAACCTTTGCAGGACTTATTGCATTTATTCTAATTCCTCTTTCTAATTCCAATGAAGCTGAAAGAACAAAACTGTTAATTCCGCCATTTACAATTGCTTTACTGACATTATTTTTAACTGGTTTATCAGCCATTTTTCCTGAAGTAAGTACGAATGATCCATGCTCGTTTAAATATTTTTGCCCAATTAGCACCAGATTTACCTGACCTAATAATTTATTTTGAATACCAATATTTAATTTTTCTTCGTCAAGCGAATGCAAATCTCCCGTATAACAATCGCCCGCAACACAAATACAGGAATCAATATTTTTGACTTCGCTGAATAATTTTTCTATTGAATTTAAATCTGATAAATCGATTTTAAAATCACCGCTGTTTCTTCCTGCCGAAATAATTTCATGATTTTTTGCCAGAGCCGGATTCAGTATTTTACCAATTGTTCCGTTTGCTCCAATTAAAAGTATTCTCATTTTTGTAGATTTTAGTTTGTTATCTGAAACAAAATTAAGAGGTTAGCTTTCGCCGAAAATTGTACTTATTGGTACTAAAATTGTATTTTAGCCTAATGACAAACAAGAATTTATATCTTCCTTTTGAAGTTGATTTTAAAGAACTGGAACAGTTTCCGAAAACAATTCGGAAAAACAATTTCTTTGAATTGATTTATGTGGTTGACGGAACGGGAATTCAGGTTATAAATGATAATAAGTTTCAATATCGAAAAGGAAACCTATTTCTTGTAACACCTCAAGATGTTCATTCGTTTGAGATTACAACGTCAACAAAATTCTTTTTTCTTCGGTTCAATGAATATTATATCAAAGCAAATTCTCAAAACGGACAATCGGAAACTGTTCTCCGAATGGAATATATTCTTCAAAATGCAAGCCACCGCCCGGGATGTATTCTAAAAAATAAAATTGACAAACCTTTAATTGCGTCGCTGATAGAAAGTATAATTCAGGAACAGGACAATCAACAGATTTATCATCAAAAGATTATTGAGCAGATTGTAAATGCCATAATTACAATTGTAGCGAGAAATATTGCTTTAAAACTTCCGAAGAATATTAAAGAAACAACTGGAGAAATGGTTTTGGAAATACTGCATTATATTCAGGAAAATATCTATAATCCAAAACAATTAAAAGGAGAAAAAGTAAGCGAGCATTTTAATATTTCTCTTAATTATTTAGGGAAATATTTTAAGAAACAAACAGGTGAAACGCTGCAAGAATATATTGCAAGCTATAAATTGAGATTGATTGAAGCCAGACTTTTAAATAGCGATATGCGTATTAATGAAATTGCAGACGAATTAAATTTTTCCGACGAAAGTCACTTAAATAAAGTTTTCAGAAAACATAAAGGAATGAATCCGTCGGAATTTAGAAAGAAGTTTTGTAAATAATAATCTTTAAAATTTTCAAGCTTCGGTCAAAGCTGTTTTTTTACAATGTTATTCTAAAGGTTTTGTCTGTTACCAATAAGACAATTGTCAAAATACACACCGTTAAAGAATTATAATAATGATTGTATTCCTGATGTGCCATATGTGTAGTAAAAGCGCCTACTGCAAAAGGGAATAAAAATAATATACCGGCATTTTTATATTGTGGCTGAAAAATTCCGATCAGGATTAGTATAACGCCAAATAATTCAAATACTCCTATAGCAATTGTCCACGTTTTATTAAATCCTAAAGACTGCATGCTTTGCATCATAGATTCTTTTTGAAAAACTTTGAATAGAGATGCGTATCCAAATACGTATAAATAATAAGCGTAACTTAACCAATGAACTGCGATTTTAATTGTTTCCATTTTATGTGATTTTTTATTAAAAAATGTATTTATTAACTTGCAAGAATATAAGTACATACAAAATTGTATGGTACACACAAAATAGTAAGTATGGAAACCAGAAAAGAAAATTCAACTAATAATATCAATGAGATTTATTGGAAAGAAAACTGCGGAATAGCTTTTACGTTATCTGTAATTGGCGGAAGATGGAAAATAAATGTCCTGTCGTTTCTTTTGAATGAACAGAAACTTAGATACAGTGAGTTAAAAACCAGACTTGTGGGGATTTCTGAGCGAATGCTTATTGCAAAGCTTAAAGAATTAGAAAGTGATAAATTGATAAATCGAATCGTTCATCAACAAGTTCCTCCAAAAGTTGAATATGAGTTAACTGAATTGGGCCAGTCTCTTAAGGGAATTCTAGTTATGATGGACGAATGGGGAGAGAAGAATGTTTGAGAATGAGGATAATTTGATTACCAAATTTTCCACCAAGGCTTTTTATTAACTTCAATAGTTTTCTTTTCGATGTTGATTTCGATTCTTTTTGGCTCTTCAGCCTTAATTTTCGAATCGTCAAAAAATAATTCTCCCTTATCATTCATTCCGAGAGGAGATTTTGTTCTTTCTTTCCAGCTTTCCGTTTGTAATTCCGGAACTACAGCCAAATGGATTTTCGCAGCAAATTTTTTTCTTGCTTTTTCTATAATTTCATCTTCCAGATTTGATGATGAATTTTTTAAAAGCGAAATTGAATTGTCTGGAATATTTAAAAGAAAAACCTGTGTTTTGTTATCAATTTTCTGAATATCTAATACTTTAAAGTAAGCAATCGTATCTAAAAGAAAATGACCAATTTTTGCTGAGTCCGGATTGAATTTAGATAAATCTTTGGCATGAGCACTAGCAATTAAATATCTGAAATTGCCAGAAAGTCCGCCGCCAATAGAAGTCATATCTGTAAAGCCTTTTTCCTGAATTATTTGCCCGATTTTGTAATTTGAAATTAAATTATCAGGTAGATCAGTATCTCTGTAATATAGTTTTAAGCCTGAAAAAGTATCATTGTAAATTGCTTTAAGACGGGAATTTTTCATTCGACTTTTGATTTCAGATATTTACAAATTTCCAATACTATCCAACTCTCTTTTCAAAGGTTCGATTTGTTTAAAGAAACGGGTTTTATCATTTCCGGTTAAAGATTCTCCGGTTGGTAAATTTAATCGAAGAGCATCTACCTGAACGCCATTTTTCCAGAAACGGTAACAAACGTGAGGGCCGGAAGCTAAACCTGTACTTCCAACTAAACCAATGGTTTGTCCTTGTGTAACGCGCTGTCCGCGGCGTACTAAAATTCTGGACATGTGTAAATATTGGGTAGAATAAGTTCCGTTGTGTTTTACTTTAACAAAATTTCCATTTCCTGCTGTATATCCGGTTGCTTCTACAACTCCAGATGCAGTTGTTGAAATTGGAGTTCCGGTTGGAGCCGCATAATCAGTTCCTTTGTGCGCTTTCCAGGTATGCTGCACAGGATGAAATCTATTCATAGTAAATCTAGAAGTGATTCGGCTGAATTTGATTGGAGTTTTTAAGAAGAAGTTTTTCAGTGTTTTTCCTTCATCATCATAATATTCTATTTTTCCCGAAAGCGTGTCTTTTTCGAAAGGAAATGCATAAACGATTTTTCCTTTATATTCAAAGAAGGCTGCTTCAAGATCTTCAACACCGTCGTATGTTTTTCCGTTTATAAAGCGTTCTGTGAAAATTAAACCGTAACGATCACCTTTTTTAAGTTTGAAGAAGTCAATAGACCAAGAGAATACTTTTGTAATTCTGCTGGCAAGTGCAGTTTCTACATCTTCATCTCCTAAAGTTTCAGATAATGATGTTTTTAAAACGCCGCCAATGATTTTTCTTTTTAAAGTAACCGGTTTTATTTTTTTATACGCTTTTGCAATACTGTCTCTTATGTCGATTACATAATAAGTTAAAGCGTCTGGCTGATAAATAAAAACCTGAAGATTATTTGTTTTATTTTTTGAACGAAGCAATATAAAAGGTTTGTTGTAACGAATAGTTCTTACGTCAAAAGTATCTTTGACCTGAGCTACTATATCAAACACTTTTTTGTCACCGATATTTTGACTCTGTAAAATAGATCCAAAAGAATCTCCTTTGGAAATTGTATCATTAACAACATTAAAATCAGCGTAATTAAAACCAAACTCAACCTTTTTGGTTTTTGGTTTTGTAATTTTAATTTCAACTTTTTCCTCTGTTTTATTACATGAAAATATTGAAAATAATACTATTATAATTACGAATGCTTTTTTCAAACTCTTAAATTTTTTTTAGGAAACTAAATTTGATCTATTCATTTCCCCAATTGGACAATTCTTCTTCGGTCCACAATTTAGGAAAAAAGATGCGTCTTTGGTATTTTGGATGCATATATTTTTGCCAGTCACTTCCGCCGGTTGCTTCGCCGTTGCCTTTTCCGCTTTCTAAGATGTATTTTCTTGCAGTATTAAGGTGCTGCATAACCCAGGTAATGTTCACCGTTTTGTCGTAATGACGCATTGCATGGATTAATTCTTGATTTTGCTGGTCTTCGATAGGCAATTGTGTGAATTTCTGCCAAATGTTTTTAGTCTTAAACGTAGACATTTGTCTCAAAAACTGGACTTTATATTTATTTTCGAATTCCTGAAGTAAATATGATTTTTCGCCAGTATGATAATCTTTTCCGGCAGCCTGCCAGTAAAGGTGTTCAAAAGTAGTTTCTAAATCGGTATTTTCGTCAAAGTCTGCTTTGTATCTTCTGTCTGTTAAATTGATAACATCTGTCGAAGCAAATTCAATCAGTCGGTATTGCGCACTTTGAAATCCGCTTGCAGGAGTAAGGGTATTTCTGAATTTCATATATTGATCAACTTCCATTCCGTTTTCCATAATACTGAATGAATTGGTCAGCATATCAAAATAGCGTGTAATTCTTGAAAGTCTTTCGCTGAAAAAATCAACCTGAATATTTTGTGTATCTGCGATTTGATCGATTTCCCACAAAATCATTTTAAATATAAGTTCATTAACCTGATGATACATAATAAATACCATTTCGTCAGGAAGCGTGGTGCGTTGTATTTGTAAATTTAAAAGAGCATCTGTTTGAATGTAATCCCAATACGTAATTGGTTTTGACCAAAGTAATCCTTCTAACTGAACATCAGTTTTTTGGTTTATTGCTTGAAATTTAAGGTCAATTTCTTTTAAAATTGATTCTGAATGATCAGTAGGGTTCATTATTTTTTAACTTTAAATGGATTTTTCAATCCTTTATATTCATCAAGATCTGCTTTTAGAGATCCGACAGCCAAATCCGCCTTAATTCTAATCGGAACTTTGTTGTCGTCATCTGTAATCCAGAGTGTTAAGCTTTCTTTTTCTTTAAAAACTCTTCCTGTTTGTACAAGTGGTTTAAAAACCATTGTAGAAACCGTCCCAAATTTAGTTGTAATATCTTGACGGCCTACATATTTTAACTTAAATTTTGTGATTTCATCGTCAAAAAACATGTCAATCGTAATCGATTCGCCAGATTTTAATTTATCAATATTTGGATGGTTTCTTAAGAAGTAAAAAGACGATACGATATCTTGCACATTGTCAGTAATTACGATCGTTTTTTCAGTCTTTCGTTTATAATCTTTTACTAAAACTCTATTGCCGCTTTGGTCAAAAAAACCTTCCTGATTTTTAGTGTAACCACCTTCATCAATTTTTCTCACAAAGCGATAAGGATTTCCATTTTCCTTGTCAAAATAACTTTCGTATAAATCTTCAACCTTGAAGAAAAATTTTGACATTCCTGTTGTATATCCTTTACCTACAGCGTGATGAACTTTTTTATTATTTATTGTGGCATCTTTTACTTCAAGAGTTGCATAGCCGGCATTTACGATTCCGTAATGAATCCTAAATTTAAAATATTCTCCAGTGTCAAAAGCATCTTCTTTTTGAGAATCGAAGGCAAGTGTCGTTAGAATTAATATAGCGAGGATGAACTTTTTCATAGTACAATTTTTACATTTCATTATAAAGATAAATAAATGCAAATTCTATTCCAAATGTACTAAAACAAAAAAACTCAGTCAAGGATGACTGAGTTTTTATGCTATTAACTAACCAAAAAACTATAAATTATGAAATTTATATCAATTCAGAAGGAAACCACCCCTTCTTGATTTGCGAGTGCAAAGATAGATAGAAAGTTCAAAAAATAAATAGCAAAAGTCAAGTTTAACATAACATTTGCATTAAAATCAACGTTTTACAGAGAATTTTTCTGCATAATGCAAAAATAATGCATTTTTATAGAGTTCCTCTCAATTCCTGTTCTCTTTCAATTGACTCAAAAAGAGCTTTAAAGTTACCTGCACCAAACCCTTTTGCACCCATTCTTTGAATAATTTCGAAGAAAAGTGTAGGTCGGTCCTGAACAGGCTTAGTAAATATTTGTAAAAGATAACCATCTTCATCGGCATCGACCATGATAGCAAGCTTTTCAATTTCGTTTAAATCTTCTTTCATCATATCCATATGAACCCCTAATCTTTCAGGAATTGCTTCATAATAGGTATGTGGAGGAGCTGATAAAAATTCAACACCGCGTGCTCTTAATTGTGATACTGTTTTAATAATATCATCTGTAGCAATAGCGATATGCTGAATTCCAGGTCCGCCATAAAAATCTAAATATTCTTCAATTTGTGATTTTTTCTTTCCTTCAGCTGGTTCGTTGATAGGGAATTTAATTCTTCCGTTTCCGTTTGACATTACTTTACTCATCAATGCAGAATATTCTGTAGTAATTTGTTTGTCATCAAAAGATAAGAAGTTTACAAACCCCATTACGTCTTCGTAAAATTTCACCCAAGTATTCATTTCATTCCACCCCACATTTCCAACCATGTGATCAATATATTTTAATCCGGTTGGTTCAGGGTTATAATCCGATTTCCATTCTTTATAGCCTGGCAGGAAAATACCATTGTAGTTTTTTCTTTCTACAAAAATGTGAACCGTTTCTCCGTAAGTGTAAATTCCTGAACGAATAACTTGACCGAATTCATCTTCTTCAACAGTTGGTTCCATGAAAGAACGTGCACCGCGCTTCATAGTTTCTTCGTAAGATTTTGTAGCATCTTCTACCCAAAGTGCTGCAACTTTTACACCGTCACCATGTTTTTTAAGATGTTCGTTGATTGGAGAATCTGCTGTTAAAGGTGTAGTTAAAACAATTCTGATTTTGTCTTGTTTCAAAACATAAGATGCTTTGTCTTTTACTCCGGTTTCTAATCCGGCGTAAGCCAATGATTGGTAACCGAAAGCCGTTTTGTAATAATGTGCAGATTGTTTTGCATTCCCTACATAAAATTCTACATAATCTGTTCCTAATAATGGAAGGAAATCTTGTGCTCCTTCAAATATTTTTTCTAATCCGTATTCTACTGATTTAACTTCTTTACTCATGATGTTTATTTGTTTAATCGGTTAATCGTTTATTTGATTTGCCGAAATGTTTTTTAAGATTTGTTTTTTTTTAACCGCAAAGTCCGCAAGGATTTTACGCAAGGTTCGCAAAATTATCATAGCGATCTAACCGTAAAATCCTTGCGGACTTTGCGGTTAGATCGATTCCAATAATTACTCCGTCCAAGACTTGTAGTATTTCCCATCATCAAGACCCATAGCTTCTTCTGTAACCATAAGAGGCCTGAAAGTATCAACCATAACGGCTAATTCCTGGGTTTCTTTGTGACCAATACTGCGCTCCATCGCACCTGGTGCGGGACCGTGCGGAATTCCTTTTGGGTGTAAGGTGATATGACCCTGCTCAATATTATTACGACTCATAAAATCGCCATCTACATAATACAGTACTTCGTCAGAATCTATATTGCTGTGATTGTAAGGCGCCGGAATCGCTTTCGGGTGATAGTCGTAAAGTCTGGGGCAGAAAGAGCAAACGACAAAAGTTGCCGTTTCAAATGTTTGATGCACCGGAGGCGGTTGGTGAACACGTCCCGTTATAGGTTCGAAATTGTGAATAGAAAATCCGTATGGGAAATTATATCCGTCCCAGCCCACAACGTCAAAAGGATGTGTTGCATAAACCACTTCGTGAATCATGCCTTCTTTTTTGATTTTAATTAAAAAATCACCTTTTTCATCGTGTGTTTCCAATTCGCTTGGCAAAATAAAATCACGCTCACAAAATGGAGAATGTTCTAAATGCTGCCCAGACTGGTTTTTATATCGTTTTGGAGTATAAAATGGAGAATAAGATTCTACGTAAAATAGTCGGTTTTCATCCGTTTCAAATTCGATTTGGTAAATAATGCCACGCGGAATAATCAAATAGTCACCATATTCAAACGGAATATTTCCTAACATGGTTCTTAATTTTCCTTTTCCTTTATGAATGAAAAGCATTTCATCAGCATCGGCATTTTTGTAGAAATAATTTCGAAGCGATTCTTTTGGAGCTGCCAATCCAATAATACAGTCTTTGTTGACTAACATGGCTTTGCGGCTGTCTAAAAAATCATTTTCCGGTTTTAATTCGAAGCCTTTAAAAAGAAGTGACTTTATGTTTTTTCCGATTGCAATTTTTGGTTCAACCGAATAAGAATTTAAAATTTCTTTAACCTGCGTTGGTCTGTGAACATGATAAGATAGAGACGAATGTCCGTGAAAACCTTCTGTTCCAAATAACTGTTCGTAATAAAATCCGCCGTTTGGTTTTTCGAATTGGGTGTGTCTTTTTTGAGGGAAATCCCCAAGTTTATGATATAGTGGCATGGCTTTTTCAATTAGATAATTTGTAAATTAGATAATTCGAAAATTTGAATTGCATAGTAAATAACCAGTTCAACTTTTCAATTGACTAATTATCTCAATTCGATAGAGGCATTACTCAGGATTTCTCTTGATAAGAAATTGAAGATACTCTAATAAACCTGTCCAATTTGTTTTCATTATGACAAATGTCGTAATTTTTATTGATCAAAATTACATATTATATTATTTATAACATAAAATATTTATAAAAAATCAGAATTAAAACATAAATCCGATACTGAACCAGGTAAAGCTTTTTGACATTTCAGGAGACCATGATTGTTTGACCTCGATTGGGCCAATAATAGTTTCTAATCCATAACCTAAAGCATAACCAGAATATTTGGGCATTGAAACCCAATCAACAGTAGTGAAAATATCATCGCCAAGATTGGCAAAATTTGCCGAAAAATTCACGTGGTTCTTTTTAAAAATTTCATAATCTAAAGTAATATCCGTTTTTATAAAACTATTTCCGGCAATACTTAAAAAATCATAACCATAAAAATAATTGAAATTGTTGATTTTGTTGTATCCAAAACCTCCTAATATAAAATCGAAAAAAGGAACGCTGTCACTGCCAATATTGAATCCGGCATCTGCTCCAATTTTAACGGTTGCTCTCCTGAATACAGTTTTGGCAAGAGCAATCTCTGCCTTTGCAATTGAGAATGGCGTAAACTTATTAGTATAATCTGAAGATGCCAGATAAGTTTGAAGATCTGTAGAAAAATACAATCCGGAACGCGGGAAACTTTTACTGTCGAATGAATCGTATTTTAAATAAGCAAACGCACTAATATAACTGCTTTTATCAATTATATTTTCTGTATTTGAAAGTGTTGGCGAATTTATTTTAAGGTATTTATATTCTAAACCTCCGCCCATTAAAAACTTTTGGACAAAAATAGTTTGAAAATACGCCTGATTACTTAAATCTAAGAAATCAACATTGATCAAATTTACATTTGGGTTTTCTGCTACCAGTCCGCTCAAACTCATTGTCACATTTCGGTTAAACTGATTTAATCTTGAACGGAAACCAAAGCTGATATTAAAACCATTTTCGACATAATAGTTTAAATCGTATCTAAAATTATCTCCCAAAATAATGTCCAGCGAAGTAACATCATTTTTTAAAAATGTTTTTTTATGAGTAAGATTTAATAAAACCGCACTTTTGTAAAGCCCGTCATAATGAAGTCCGAGTTTTAAAAAAGTCTGCGTTGGATTTTCTTTTAAAACCAAATCTAAATCATCCTGGCCTTCATTTGGCTGTAAACAATACGAAATCGTACTAAAGTTTTGAGTTGCATTCAAATTGTTTATTCCGGTTTTCAGATCATCATATGTAATCGTGCTTCCGGGTTTAAAACGAAGTTTACCGCGAATATATTCTTTGGTGTAATTGTCTAATCTGTCACTGTTTATTTTCTTGATTTCAATAGTATCTGTAGCAATTTTTAATTTGGGTTTTTTATAAAAATTGTCTTCATTAACCAATGATTTTATTTTTTCGTAAACTGCAAAAGCAGCTTCTTCACCTTTTCGGATTATTTCTTCTCCTCTGTCAAATGAAATTACACCAAAATCACGAATATCCGGTTTGATATAAACATCGGTATCCTTTATTTTGTTTTTCATTTTATCTATGGATTGCAGATTGGTTATCTGAACCAAAATTCGAGTAGCATTTTTCAGGTTTTTTCGTTTCATTAAATCATCCTGTACATCAACACCAATAATAATATCGGCACCAAGATTACGAACTTCTTTAATTGGGTAATTGTTTACAACACCGCCATCGACTAATAAATTTCCGTCGATTTCAACCGGAGTAAACAGGGAAGGAAAAGCGGCACTCGCCATCATGGCCTGAACCAGATTTCCTTTATTAAGTAAAACTTCTTCACCGGTTTCAATATTGGTTCCAATACATAAAAACGGAGTTGGTAATTTATTGAAATCACGAACATGACGAACGTTTCTCGTTAAACTGCTCAACAAATTATAATTGTACATTCCTTTTGAAAGTGCTTCGGGAATGCCTACTCTGAAATTACTAAATGGTAAAACGATCGCATATAATTCATCATTTTTTTTACCATAAAAGTTTTTTGAGGAACGCGGTATATAATCGTTTATTAATTCGTCGAAATTGGTTCTTTTGAAAATCGAATCAATCTGTGCAGCGTTGTAGCCAGAAGCATAGAGTCCACCAATTACAGAACCCATACTGGTTCCCCCAATATAATCAATTTTGATTCCGGCCTCTTCCAAAACTTTTAAAACGCCAATATGCGCAAAACCTTTGGCGCCGCCGCCGCTTAAAACCAAACCAATTTTAGGTCTTTTTACACTGTCTTGTTTTACTTGCGAAAACGAATTTTCCGGAAGAATTAAAAACGAAAAGAACAACAATGCCGCGCTCCAAATGGTTCCGATAGTTCTCGGAACGGAAGAAAATCCTATTGACTGGTTTTTTGAAATTAACAGCTTGTTGAGGCGCATAAAAAATAAGTAATTGGTTTTGTAAAAGTCGGCATTTTTTTCGGCTTTACATTAGATTTATCTTAATATGATTGTGTTTTTGAAAGTATTAATTTTTTGTTTTTATCGTATTTCCAAACATCCGTATGATTTCTTGCACCGCCTCTGCAGCTTGATGTAAGTGTCTTTGTAATTTTATCAATTTTTACATCGCAAAACATATCGCATTTAGGGCTAAAATTGGACGGAAAATTTAAATTGTCAAATTGTTTTGTCTTCGGATTAAAAATAAAAATCTCATAAATCGTATAAACTCCCATTCCGTCATCAGTATGAAAAGAAGCAAAATCTGTAAAACCGTCAAAATTATAATCGTTGATTTCTAAATGAGAAGATTTTCCTGTAATGGAAGCTTCAAGATTATTAATGATTTGAACTTGTTTGGTTTTAGAATTTTTTATTTTCAATGTTTGAAAATCGTCTTCAAAACTTACTTTAAATTCACTTTTATCTTTTTGTACAACCGAAATTTCATTTTGGCTATATGAAATAGAAAAAACAAGCAATAAACAAATATGTAAAAAGCCTTTTTTCAAAATGAATTAATTTTCTTTTGGATGATAAAATTCGACAATTTTTTTGGCTTTTGATACTCCAACTACCTCTGATATTTCTTTTTCAGAGGCTAATTTTAATCTTTTAACACTTTTGAAATGTTGTATTAACGTGAGCATTGTTTTTTCGCCAATTCCCGGAATACTTTCTACTGACGAATTAAGAGCAGCTTTGCTTCGTTTGTCACGGTGAAAAGTAATTCCGAATCGATGCGCTTCATTTCGTAACTGCTGAATTACTTTTAAAGTTTCTGATTTTTTATCCAGATATAACGGAATTGAATCGCCTGGATAAAAAAGTTCTTCGAGACGTTTTGCAATTCCTATAATGGCAATTTTGCCCCGTAAACCTAATTCATCAATGCTTTTTAAAGCTGCCGACAATTGTCCTTTTCCACCATCAATAATTATTAATTGCGGTAAAGGTTCATTTTCATCCAATAATCTTTTGTAACGGCGGTACACAATTTCGGTCATCGAAGCAAAATCGTCAGGACCTTCAACCGTTTTTACATTAAAATGACGGTAATCTTTTTTACTTGCTTTCCCATCTTTAAAAACTACGCAGGCTGCAACGGGATTTGTACCCTGAATATTCGAGTTATCAAAACATTCTATATGTCGAGGTTCAGACGGAAGACGCAAATCTTTCTGCATCTGCGCCATAATTCTATTAACGTGACGATCTGGATCTACAATTTGTAATTGTTTTAATTGTTCGATTCGGTAGAATTTTGCATTTCGAATCGATAAATCCAGAATCTGTTTTTTATCTCCAAGCTGCGGAACGGTTACTTTTATTTTTTCTCCCAAATCAATTTCAAACGGAACAATGATTTCTTTTGATAATAATTGAAAACGTTCCCGAAGTTCTATAATCGCCAGTTCTAATAATTCTTCGTCGCTTTCGTCCAGCTTTTTCTTAATTTCCAAAGTATGGGAACGAATAATCGAACCGTGAGATATTTGCAGAAAGTTCACATAAGCGGCACTTTCATCTGAAACTATAGAAAACACATCGATATTGGTAATCTTCGGATTTACAATTGTTGATCTTGATTGGTAGTTCTCAAGAATTTCTATTTTTTCTTTGATTTTTTGCGCTTCTTCAAAACGCAGATCTTGTGCATATTGAACCATTAATCGCTTAAAATCTTTCATGCTTTCTTTGAAATTTCCTTTCAGAATTTCACGGATCGCATCAACCTGCCTTTGGTAATCTTCCAGGGATTCTATGCCCTCGCATGGGCCTTTGCAATTGCCAATATGATATTCCAGACAAACTTTAAATTTACCCGAATCGATATTTGATTTGCTTAAATCGTAATTGCAGGTTCTTAAGGGATATAATTCTTTTATTAAATCCAGAATTGTATAAACCATTTTGAAATTGGTATACGGACCAAAATATTCAGACCCGTCTTTGACCATTCTTCGGGTTAAAAATATTCTCGAAAAAGGTTCTTTTTTAATACAAATCCAGGGATAACTTTTATCATCGCGCAGTAAAACATTATATCTTGGCTGTAATGTTTTGATTAAATTGTTTTCTAATAAAAGCGCATCGGTTTCTGTTGGAACAACAATGTGTTTTATAGTCACGATTTTCCGAACTAAAACATTTGTTTTGGCCGTATCGTGAATTTTATTGAAATAGGAAGAAACCCTTTTTTTTAAATTTTTGGCTTTGCCTACATATAAAATTTTCCCGTCTTTATCATAATATTGATACACACCGGGATTATCCGGCAAGGTGAGAATTTGTAGATCTAAGGACGGTTTTGACATTCTGTTTTGTTTCTGAAGATAATTGAAAAGTGATTTCAAAAACCATTCCGATTCCTGAAAAAAGCTTAACAGTGATTTAGTTTCAAATTTACGAAATCAAAAGAATAATTTCTATATTTAGATTTTATAATTCTACATGAAAAATAGTAAGCCCCTTGTTATTTTTGGCGAGTCGATTTTGCCGGGAGAACATAAAACCATAAACGTCGAAATAGCGCGATTACATACTACAACAAAACTTAATATTCCTGTAATTGTCCGTCGTTCCAAGCATGAAGGCCCGGTTGTTTTATTTTCGGCAGGAATTCACGGTGACGAAATTAACGGAGTAGAAGTTGTTCGCCAAATCATCAGCAAAAAAATAAACCGTCCGGAAAGAGGAACTATAATTTGTATTCCGATTATCAATATGTACGGTTTTGTGAATAAATCTCGTGAGTTTCCTGACGGCCGTGATTTAAATCGGGTTTTTCCGGGAAGTAAAAAAGGTTCTTTAGCAAGCCGATTTGCCTATCATATCGTAGAGCAGATTTTGCCAATTATTGATTATGCTGTCGATTTTCATGCTGGAGGCGCCAGCCGTTTTAATGCTCCGCAGATTCGAATTACCGAAAACAACATGGAATTGAAATTACTGGCTGATATTTTTAGTGCGCCCTTTACTTTGTATTCAAAAAATATTGGCGGTTCTTTTAGAAATACCTGCGAAAAAGCCAATATTAAAATGCTGCTTTTTGAAGGAGGTAAATCGCTTGATATAAATGATGCTGTTGCCAATGAAGGAGTAAAAGGAGTGAAGCGGTTACTGGATTATCTTAATATGCTTGATCCAAAACACGTTGTTGAACCGGCTTTAGAATCTTCTATTTATATAAAATATTCAGTCTGGCTTCGTGCAAAATGTTCCGGGTTACTCCATGATTACAATATGGTTGGAAAATTTGTGACCAAAGGAACTATTTTAGCCATTATTACTGATCCGTTTGGAAAATTTGAGCAAAAGGTTAAAGCACCACACGACGGATATGTAATTAATGCCAACCATTCGCCAATTGTTTACGAAGGCGATGCGATTTATCACATATCTAAAAATTCTCCTGTAAATGACGACGAGTAAAAAAGAATTACGGCTTCAATATAAAAATCTTCGGGCAGCACTTTCAGAAAGTGATATCGAAGAAAAAAGTCTGGCTATAGCCAATAATTTAATTCAATTGCCAATTTGGGACAAAACGTATTATCATGTTTTTCTGCCAATTGTTGAACTAAAAGAAGTCGATACAGAATTTATTCTGCATTTACTTTCTGGAAAAGATAAAGAAATTGTGATTTCTAAAAGTGATTTTGAAACCAGAGAAATGGCTCATTTTTTATTGACAGATAATACCAAAATAAAAAAAAACGAATATAATATTCCTGAACCCGTAAACGGACTTCCCGTTCCGACTCAAAATATTGAGGTTATTTTTGTACCGCTTCTGGCTTTTGATGTTTTTGGAAACAGAATTGGTTACGGAAAAGGTTTTTACGATAAATTTCTTGCTGATTGTAAACCGGAAACTATAAAAATTGGTCTTTCATTTTTTGAATCCGTAAATCAAATCGATGACGTTTTTGAATCTGATATAAAATTAGATTATTGCGTTACGCCTGAGAAGGTTTATAATTTCCAATAAATTTTTCAATATATATTTTCACAATCAAAATCGTAGAGATGCGCAGCAGTGCGTCTACGCAACGTTTGTCGATATGCTGGGATGGATATTTATGTTATAACAAAATAGTAATTCAATTATAAACAAACTTAAATTTTCTTATATCACTTATATGGTGATATTCTTCACAATAAACTTTTAGGAATCTTGGCATCAAATTTGGATTGCCGAAAATTGCAGATAATTTTCTTAGTACATCCGGAATGCTAGTTATTATTTGAGAAAAGAAATCAATTATTAATTCCTAAAAATTTATTTAAATGAAAAATAAACCATTTTATCTGTTAGCATTCCTTTTCCTTGTTTTGACAGGTTGTAAAAAACAAGATGCCTCAGCAGTAGAAACAATGGATATGACCGTTGTTGCAACGACTGATGAAATTCCCGAAGAAAATATTTCAGATCCTAATACTGAAAGTTATGCCGGACTTGAAGAAAATCCTTTTGAGTCTCCAAAAAAATCCCCTCTTTCTACTTTTTCTATAGATGTCGACAATGCATCTTATACCAATATTCGCCGTTTCATAAACGAAGGCCAGCCAGTTCCTAAAGATGCCGTTCGTATCGAAGAAATGATGAACTTTTTTAAATACAAATATCCGCAGCCAGAAGGCCCAAATCCTTTTTCTATTAATACCGAAGTAAGCGAAAGTCCGTGGAATAAAAATTCGCTGCTGTTGAAAATAGGTTTGCAGGGAAAAAATGTTCCAATGACAAATCTACCTGCTTCAAACCTTGTTTTTTTAATTGACGTTTCGGGCTCTATGGATGAACCTAATAAACTGCCGTTATTAAAAGAATCGATGAAGATTTTGGTAAAAGAGCTTCGTCCGCAAGATAAAGTTTCGATTGTGGTTTACGCAGGTTCTGCCGGAGTTGTTTTATCGCCTACTTCTGGAGATAATAAAGATGAAATTATGGATGCTTTTGATGAACTAAGCGCGGGCGGAAGTACAGCCGGCGGCGAAGGAATTGAATTAGCCTACAAATTAGCACAGGAAAACTTTATCAAAGAAGGAAACAACAGAGTTGTAATTGCAACCGACGGCGATTTTAATGTTGGTGCATCAACTGATGCTGATATGGAAAAACTGATTGAAGAGAAAAGAAAATCGGGTGTGTTTCTAACGGTTTTAGGTTTCGGAATGGGGAATTATAAAGACAGTAAAATGGAAATTCTTGCCGATAAAGGAAACGGAAATTATTCGTATATCGATAATATTCAGGAAGCAAATCGTTTTTTAGGAAAAGAATTTAAAGGTTCGATGTTTGCGATTGCAAAAGATGTGAAAATTCAGATTGAGTTTAACCCAAAACATGTTCAGGCGTATCGATTAATAGGCTACGAAAACCGAAGATTAAAAGATGAAGATTTTAAAAATGACGCAGTCGATGCAGGAGAATTAGGCAGTGGCCATACCGTTACGGCTCTTTATGAAATTATTCCAACTGGTGTTGAAAGTGATTATGTTCCATCTGATTTAAAATACACAAAAGTAAAAACTGATGAAACTAATTACAGCGATGAATTGGCTACAATTAAATTCCGTTACAAAAAGCCTGATGGTGATAAAAGTATCGAAATCGTAAATACTATTCCAAACAAGAAAGTTTCTTTAGACAGCAGTTCTTCTGATTTTAAATTTACAACCGCTGTTGCCTGGTTTGGTTTAAAATTGAGAGACTCTAAATTCATTAGTAATTCGTCTACTTCAGACATTAGAAAATTAGCAAAATCTGGTTTAGCAAATGATGATGAAGGTTACAGAGCAGAATTTGTTAGATTAGTTGATGCGGTAAACTAAATCAAATTCCAAAAAAGTAAAATCCCAAATTCCAACATAACATTGGAATTTGGGATTTTTATATTTTAAATATTTGAAATTTTTATTTTACTTCCTTAATTGTCGAAGCATCGATCCAGCCTTCAGTCCCGTCTGTTAATTCAATTTTTTTCCATTTTCCAACCGTTTCCATAACATAAACTTTTGCACCTTCATGAAGCAGGATAATAGCTGAACCCGCTTTTTGCGGTTCGCTTCGAACTTCGCTTAATTCAGCAAAAACAATCGCAGGACGATCGTTGTCAAAATGATCTTTTTCAGACATTCCGGCAAAAACACTTAAAACCAAAGCAACCAATAGAATAAACATTCCGATGAAATAAATTCTTTTTGTAACCGTAAGCTGTGAAAAATAGTAACCTATAAAACTCAACAAAAACACAAAAGCAATGGCAACAGAAATCTTAGCCCATTGATTATAATCAAAAATGCCCGTAAAGTTCTGGATCAGTTTTGCAAAACCCACTTTTGGCACTTCTTTGATCTCATCAATTGTTAGTTTTTTGGCAAATTTTAAGTTGTTTAAAGTTTCAGGATCGTTTGGTTTTAATACCAAAGCTTTTTCATAATTATAAATAGAAGGAGCAACTTTATTCAGTTTATAATAACTGTTTGCCAAGTTAAAATACAACTCTGCAGATTGTTGTTTATTTTCTTTAATAATATCCTCATAAACCTGAACAGCTTCCTGATATTCTCCCTTTTGGTACAAAGCATTTCCTTTTTCGAAGCTGCTTTGAGCAAAGAAAACCTGTGAGATTAGTAAAAAGAGATATAATATATTTTTCATTATTAATTTTTTAAACCCGACAGGTTTTTAAACCTGTCAGGTTTGATTTTAAGTTAAAAATCAAACGATCTGTTTTTCTAATTCTGAAATAATCAAAACAGCTTTATCATAATCCTGCTGAATCGAAGCGCTTGATGCCGGAGCATAACGTGCAAATTCGCAGTTTTCTGTCAGATTAATAAAATTCTGAACCGTTTCTGGATTTGAATTTCTTGATAAAAGCAGTTCCTGAATATTGTCCTTACTCATTTCTGATGTTTCAATATGCAGTTTTGCTTTTAAGAAATTATGCATTGCTTTTTCCAGAGCAATATAAAAAGCCTCTTTGTTATTAAGCTGCTTTTTAGCCTGCGATAGATATTTCTTCGCAAGTTTATTGTTCATTCTAATTCTGTTTCCGGTTACATCGCTGTCAATTGCTTCTTTTTTCTTCTTCGCCAAAATTATAATTGGAATAATGGCAAAAGGGAAAAACAATAAAGCATAATACAAATCTGAACCGTAAAAATCATCTTTAGCAACCGCTGCTAAAATAGTTTTTGACTTAATATATTTGAATTGTTCTGTTTTCGTAATTACGTTTTTAGCCGCTGTCGAAGGATTCGCTTCTGCTAAAGTCGGACCATCTAAAACATCAACCATAATTTCAGGTGAAGTTATTGTTTTATAGGAACCTGTACTCAAATCAAAATAAGAAAACGTCATTGGTTTGATCGCATATTTTCCTTTGTATTGCGGAATTATAGTGTATTTGTCTGTTATTTTTCCAGACATTCCAGACAATGAAGTGGTTACTTTTTCATCGTGAACCGGATCATACATTTCTAATGCATTTGGTACGACAGGTTTTGGCAGCGTAAACAATTTCATGTTTCCTGTACCTGAAGCACTTACAAGTAAGTCCAGACCTTCACCGCTTTTTAGCGTTGTTCTCGATGGTGTAACTCTAAAACTAAAGTTACCAACTGCTCCGGTAAAGCCTTCCGGCTTGCCTGATTCAGGAAGCGGTCTTACGCTTATAGTTCTGGCTCCCGTTGTTACTACTTTATTATCTTCAGCAATAATCATCTGACCAAACATATCGCGGCGATTTGTTGGCAATTGCACTCCAATATCTAGAGAAAATGGTTGAATAGTTAATCTTCCTGATTTTTGCGGATATAAAATTGCTTTCTTCAAAACAACATAATGACATCTTTGACCTTGATAACTTCCTTCTTCCATTACCAATTGTTTGACATCAATGTTCTGATTCCAGAAATCATTGTATTTTGGTTTAGCAAGTTCTCTAAATCCGGTAACACCAATTTCGTTAAAATACAGCTTGTAAACAACGGTTATTGGTTCATTTACATAAGGAGTTGTTTTAGAAACCTCTGCAACTAATTGTAATAATTCGTTTCCAGAGCCACCGCCTTGTTGTCTAGGGTCATTAGGGTCTCTTTCCTGTGCAACAGCATTAGTAACAGTAACCTTTATTGGAGACGTTTTATAAACCTGGCCATTATATTCTATCGCAGCCTGTTTAATAATAACAGTTCCTTTTTTTTCAGGCTGTAAAATATAAGAATATATTTTTTGAAAAGAGCTTCGGCCGTTTACCCAAGACTGGCTTATCTGCTGGCTTGGTCCGGCTACAAGTTTAAATCCTTCAAATGCAGGCTGGTCAAAATTATCGCCATCGACATTCATAATGAAATCAATGCGAAGTCTTTCGTTAAGTCCAAGCGTGTTTTTGCTTACTCTGGCTTCAAATTGAACTTGAGCCATCAGCCCTTGAAAAGTGAGCAGTAATAGAATTAAATATCTTTTCATTAATTGTTAGTCAGTTTTTGTTTAACTGTTTAATTGTTAATTTGTTTAATCGTTTTTTTTACTGTTTTATTGTTACAGTTTTGCCGAATAAACCGATTAACAAATAAATGATTAACCTAAAATCCTACCAGTCTTTTTCTGGTTTTTTAGGATTTCCTTTTATTTTTTGTGCGTTTACTTTATCTTGGATTTTCTTTTCTTCGTTGTTTACAGCATCTAATAAATTCTGAACACGCTCTTTTGAAATTCCTCCAGGCTGCGGTTTAGGTTCTCCTTTGTTGTCAGACTTATCGTCTTTCTTTGGATCATTTTTACCGTCGTTTTTATCTTTGTCCTTATCGCCTTTGTCGTCTTTTTTATCCTTGTCCTTATCTTGGTTTTTGTCCTTGTTCTTGTCTTTATCTTTGTTTTTATCCTTGTCTTTATCTTTATCCTTATTCTTGTCTTTGTTCTTATCGTTATTTTTAGGAGGATTTTCTTTTAGTTTTTGTTTAGCGTAAGCATAGTTGTAACGTGTTTCTTCGTCTGTAGGATCGTTTCGTAATGCTTCTTTATATGCTTCAACGGCCTGAGTATAATCTTTCTCCTTCATAAAAACGTTACCAAGATTATGAAAAGCTTTGTGTTTTTCAGGTCTTGTTTTGGCAGCCTTTATCGCATTCGCGTAAGCATATTTTGCTTCAGAAGCTTGATTTTGTCTGTAAATCGAGTTTCCTAAATTATAAGAGCCGGCTGCACGTTTTGAAAATTTTGAAGCCGAAATTCTGTAATTAGCTTCAGCATCAGTAAATTTATTCTGCTTATATTCTTCATTGGCATCAGGCAATGTCTTGTCTTTTTCCTGAGCAGAAACTGCAAAAGGAAGCGTTAGTAAAATATAAAGAAGTAAATTTTTCATTCTAATTTTTTTATTTTTTGTTCCGAATTTCGAGCGGAATCTTTATTTCTTTTCGTTGAATAAATTCAACTCTTTAATCCAATTTGTTTTTCTTTCCAAAAGGAAGATATCTGCAAAAAGCAACAGGAATCCAAAACCAATAAACCATTGAAACTGCGATTGAAAATCGGCCATTTGTGTCGATTCAAATTCCGTTTTCTGAATCTTGTTTAATTCGTTTTTAATGAATTCCAAAACCTCTTTCGTATTTCCGCCGTAAACATACTTTCCTTTGGTTGCAAGAGTTTTTAATCCTTCCTGATTCAGTTTTGTAATAACAGTTTGTCCGTTTTGATCTTTCTGGTAACTTTTAACGATACCATTTTCTCTTAACGGAATTGTTCCTCCTCTTTCTGTTCCAACACCAATCGTAATGATTTTTATTCCTAGTTTATTAGCTTCTTCTGCCGCTGCCGAAGCACCTTCAGAATGATCTTCTCCATCAGAAATTAAGATTATAAGTTTGCTTGTTTTGCTTTTCTCATCAAAATATTTAGCTGATAATCTAATCGCTTCATCAAGAGAAGTTCCTTGTGATGAAACCATATCAGGATTCATGCTTTGCAAGAACATTTTTGCAACACTATAATCAGACGTAATAGGCAATACCGGGAAGGCGCTTCCTGCATAAGCCACGATACCAATTCGGTCACTTCCTAATGAGTTTATGATCTGAGAAACTAATTGTTTACTTTTCTCTAAACGGCTTGGTGCCACATCTTCGGCAAGCATACTTTTAGAAACGTCGACAGCAAAAACGATATCAATTCCTTCACGTTTTACAGTCTCCATTTTTGTTCCAATTTTCGGATTTACTAAACCAATAATTAAACACGCCAATGCCAAAAGCAAAATCGATAATTTTAATACTGGTTTAAAAACAGATCGCTCCGGGCTCAGTTTTTTCACCATTTCTAAATCACCAAATTCACGTTGTTTTTTTCTTTTCCAATACATGTTGAAAAGGAAAATACACACCACGATTGGGAGTAATAGTAAGAGATATAAATATTTTTTTTCGTCTAATTCCATAAATATTTTAAAATTCCAAAAATCTAAATTCCAAATTCCAATTTCTGTTGTTTGTCTAAAAAGCTGATTTTAAAATTCCAAATTCCAATTTGTTATTTGGAATTTTTTGATTGGAATTTTTTGATTTTTCAAATCAAATGAAGCTTCTGTAAACTGTATTTCTTAAACCAACTTCCAACAATAATAAAAAGGCTGCGAGTAAAACAAAAACTCTGTATTTTTCGTCGTAATCGTAGAATTTTAATTCCTGGATTTCAGTTGTTTCTAATTTGTTAATCGAATTGTATATTTCAGCTAATCTATCGTTACTCGTTGCTCTAAAGTACGTTCCGTCTGTTTTGCGGGCAATATTTTTCATTAACTGCTCATCAATTTCAACTTTCTGCATTTTGAATAAAAAACCTCCGTTTGGTGCATAAGCATATGGAGATTCTGCCATTCCGTTAGTTCCAAGACCAATTGTATATACTTTTATTCCGTATTGTTTTGCAATATCAGCAGCAGTTTCCGGCTCAATAAATCCGGCATTATTAACACCGTCTGTCATCAAAATAACAACCCTGCTTTTTGCTTTACTGTCTTTAAGACGATTTACTGCCGTGGCCAAACCCATTCCAATTCCCGTACCATCTTGTAAAACGGTATCGTATTTAATTCCTTTTATAGCTTCCAAAATAATAGGTTTGTCGCTTGTAACTGGTGTTTTTGTATAAGCTTCAGAAGCGTATAAAACTAAACCAACTCTGTCATTTGGTCTTTCTTCAACGAAATCAGCTGCAACTCTTTTTAAAGCTTCCATACGGTTTGGCTTTAAATCTTTTGCGAGCATACTTCCGGAAACGTCAATTGCTATTACAATGTCAATTCCTTTTGTTGTTTTAGTCTGATTACTAATGTCGACTGTTCTTGGTCTTGCTAAAGCAATAATCAGTGAACTTAAAGCAATAATCCTAAAAAGATATAAACAAGGTTTTAATTTGGTCAATAACGATTCGCTGTTTTTAAAACCTGCTGTCGAACTCATTTTTAATGTAGCCGACTGCTGATTTCTTTTCCAAAAAAACCAGCCAATAGCGATTGGAATTAATAGAAACAACCAAAAGAATTCCGGATTTAAAAAAGTGATCTGATTATTCATTACTTACTTGCTTTTTTAAGTTCAACAGAATTTAAAATTCGGGTTGTGATGTCGTTTGCATACGTATCACCTTCTTCATGAAAGATGATGATTTGCTGTAATCCCTGATCTTGTTTAAAAAGCAGGATTTCATAATAACCTTTTACACTCGTTTTATTTGCTGGATTTAAAACAGTCATTGTTCCATAACCTTTTATACCCTGAATACCTTGATTGGTTTGGAAATCTTCTTGTTTAACGATGATGTTTTGACCGCCTTGAAGCTCGATTACTTTTAAAGCGCCTTCTAAAGCTTTAGGTAAATCAATATCAGTAGGAGTTTTAAATTTAGTGGTTGAAACTGCTACATAAAAATTGTCAATCATACTTCCGTATGTAAAAAGCTGCATTTCCTTAATCAACGCCATTGTTTCTTTTGGAAGTGCTTTAAGTACATCCATTCGTTTTAAAACTTTTGGAGTTTCAATGATAACGCCCGGATTTCCGTATTCACTTTTAACCCATTCGCCTTCTAATAATTCTTTAGTAGGATGCCCGATAATATTGTCTTTTACATAAGTAAAACCTTTTGTTGCAATAAAGAAAGTCGCAGTTGCTAATATTAAAAATACAACTAAACCAACAGTAATGGCAATTCGTTTGTTTCTTTGTTTTTTTAATTGAAGCTGAATTTGTTTTTGTCTTTGCGCTTCGTTTAGCAATTGATCTTCTTCTTCAGCCGGAACTTCTGTTGGGATTGCATTATCAAGCGTTAAAATTACTTTCTGAATTTTATTTCTGTCATCTGTAATTTCAAATTCTAACGGTTTAGATTTTGCAAATTTTACTAAATCGGCCTGACGTAATACACGTTCCAGATTCTCAACTGTTTCTGGCGTTAAAGTCATTTTCTTTTTAGTTGAAGCAGTTCTGATTGCCTGAATTAATTCAGAAGTTGTGCTTTCCATTGCAGGAATATGAATGGCTTCTTCAATATAGTTACGGGCAATATCTGTTAGTTCACTATAGTATTCTTTAATTTCTCCTTTTTGTACAAGTTCTTTCGACTCTAAATTGTTTAGCAAACTAGTTGCTTTTTCAATAGGAGTTTTATATACTTCTTCTTCAATTTTCTTTTTCTGGTGTTTTTTAACATACCAATAAATTCCTGCACCAATAGCTAAAATAATAATCAAGGCCAAAACGTATTTCCACCAATCGCCAATACCGCTATCAGCAGCGGTAATATCTTTAATGTCATACATTTTTTGCTGTAAAGTATCAACTTTTACATTAGCAACTTCTACACGAATTGAGTCTGAGAAATAAGGTTTTTTATCAATTAAAATTTGAACACTCGGAATTACATATCTTCCAGAATCAAATTGTGTTAAGCCATATTTTTTGATTAATTCGTAAGTGTCATTTTTCTTTACCGTATCAATAGGGTAAGACTGAATAACTTCTAAAGGTCCGATGTTTTTTAGTTTAGGAAAAACAACTTTAGATTTTGAGCTTACAACCGTTTTAAGCGTTAGCTTAAATTCGGCTCCAATTTTATTTTTGGTGGTATCAATGCTGGTTTCGACTTGTTTTTGAGCAAAAACAGCCGAAGAAAGCAAAAATAAAAATATGTAAAACTTTAATTTCATTTGATTTGTGATTTCAGATTTTAGTCTAAAATGAATGCTTAAAACAGGAATACGAATGACACAGATTTAAGCGGATTTTTTATTTGAATAATTAGAGCAGATAAAAATTCTAAAATCTAATATCTGCAATCTAAAATTATATTTATCGTGACTTGAAATAGCCTAATAATTTAGTAACATAATTTTCGTCGACTCTTGTGTTGACAACACCGGCACCAGATTTACTAAAAATATCTTTGAAATAATTAACTCTTTCCTGATAATGTTTTTCGTAATTCATTCTCACCGTTTTTGAACTTGTATCGACCAATTGAATTTTTCCTGTTTCGGCGTCAAGCATGGTTACCATTCCTAAATTCGGGATTTTTTCTTCACGGATATCATATACGCGAACACCAGTAATATCGTGTTTTTTAGAAGCGATTTTTAAAGTCTGCTCGTAATCCTGAGACATGAAATCAGAAATCACAAAAACGATTGCTTTCTTTTTCTGAGTTCCCGATAAAAATTTCAAGGCTTGTGAGATATCTGTTTTGTGGCTTTTTGGTTCAAATTCGATTAATTCACGAATGATTCGCAAAACGTGTGAACGGCCTTTTTTTGGCGGAATGTATAATTCGACATTATCAGAAAATAAGATCAGTCCAATCTTATCATTGTTTTGTGTAGCCGAAAAAGCCATCGTTGCAGCAATTTCTGTTACGATGTCTTTTTTAAACTGACTTTTTGAACCAAAACCTTCAGAACCCGAAATATCAACCATTAAAACCATGGTTAATTCGCGTTCTTCTTCAAAAACTTTTACGTGGGCTTCGTTGTAGCGTGCGGTTACATTCCAATCGATGTTACGAATATCATCGCCATATTGGTATTGGCGCACCTCGCTAAAAGTCATCCCGCGCCCTTTAAATGAAGAATGGTATTCACCCGAAAAGATATGATTGCTCAGTCTTTTGGTTTTGATTTCTATTTTCCGTACTTTTTTTAAAAGCTCTTTTGTATCCATTTTTGTTAGTGTTCAGTGATCAGTTAGAAAGTGTTCAGTTAAAGTTCAAATTCTAAAATTTCTTTCTGTCTTTTATTCGTGTTCAAGGATCAAAGTATCAGTTTGTTGACTGAATACTAAAACCTGAACACTGAGCACTTTTTTTAAGGTACTTCAATCTCGTTTACGATTTTGTTGATAATGTCTACAGAAGTAATGTTTTCGGCTTCAGCCTCATATGTGATTCCAACTCTGTGACGTAATACATCATGCACAACGGCACGAACATCTTCTGGAATTACGTAACCACGACGTTTGATGAAAGCATAACATTTAGCAGCGTTTGCTAAGTTGATACTTCCACGAGGAGATGCTCCAAAACTGATAAGTGGTTTTAAGTCGGCTAATTTGTATTTTTCTGGGTAACGCGTAGCAAAAATGATATCCAGAATATATTTTTCGATTTTTTCATCCATATAAACTTCACGAACCGCTTCTTGCGCACGTAAAATTTGTTCTACAGAAACTACGGCATTTACTTTTTCGTAGCTTCCCTTTAAGTTTTGACGAATTACAAAACGTTCTTCATCGATTTTTGGATAATCAATTACGGTTTTCAGCATGAAACGGTCAACTTGCGCTTCTGGAAGCTGATAAGTTCCTTCTTGCTCAACCGGGTTTTGTGTTGCTAAAACTAAAAAGGGACGATCTAGTTTGAAAGTCGTGTCGCCAATAGTAACTTGTTTTTCCTGCATTGCCTCTAATAACGCTGATTGAACCTTTGCCGGAGCACGGTTAATCTCATCGGCAAGTACGAAATTGGCAAAAATAGGCCCTTTTTTAATAGAGAATTCGTTTGCTTTAATGTTGTAAATCATGGTTCCGATAACATCGGCAGGAAGTAAATCCGGTGTAAACTGGATACGGCTGAAAGAACCCTGAACCGCTTGTGACAAAGTATTAATGGCCAAAGTTTTTGCTAAACCAGGAACTCCTTCAAGTAGAATATGCCCCTGACCCAAAAGACCAATTAATAGACGTTCGACCATATGTTTCTGGCCCACAATAACTTTGTTCATTTCCATTGTAAGAAGGTCTATAAAAGCACTTTCTCTCTCAATTTTTTCATTTATCGCTCTAATGTCTAAAGTCGTTGTATTTTCTTCCATATAAATATTTTTAAACCCTTGATTTTTACACCTAATTTTTGAGAGTGCAAATTGAATATTTTTTAAGAAGTAAGATGTTAAAGAATGGTTAAAACTTCGACCAATCACCTAATTTTAAGGACGAATTGTGAATCTATTTTTATATTTTTAAGAACTTTGGTGATTATGTTTTACAAAAGCATATTTATTAGCAAAAATAACTCAATATAACCATGAGCAAAACAGCATTATCGCCTATAATTTCAGGTACTATGAATTGGGGTGTTTGGGATAAAAACCTTTCACCAAAAGAAATGGAAAACATGATACAAATTTGTATCGAAAACAAAATCACAACTTTTGATCACGCCGATATTTACGGTGATTATACTACCGAAGCCGATTTTGGTAAAGCATTCAAAGCTAGTAAAATTTCACGCGAAAAATTACAATTAATTACGAAGTGTGGAATTCAGCTTGTAACAGAAAGCCGTAATAACAAAATCAAACATTACGATTATTCTAAAGATTACATCATTTGGTCTGTTGAAGAATCTCTAAAGAAGCTAAAAACAGATTATGTTGATGTATTTTTACTGCACAGACCAAGTCCGTTAATGCAGGCAGATGAAATTGCAGAAGCCGTTGAAAAATTAAAATCGGAAGGGAAAATTATTGATTTTGGACTTTCGAATTTTACAAGCTCTCAAACAGAGCTAATTCGTCAGAAAACAGAAGTAAGCTATAATCAGGTACAATTCTCTGCAACTCATTTTGAACCAATGGTTGACGGAAGTTTAGATTATATGCAGACACACGGAATTCGTCCATTATCATGGAATCCGCTTGGAACTGTTTTTAGAGAAGATACCAAGAAAACACGTCGTTTGAAAAAGTTATTCTCAACTTTATTAGAAAAGTATCATTTAGGTGCAGATACACTTTTATTGGCATGGATTTTAAAACATCCGGCTGCAGTTATTCCAATTGCAGGAACAGTTAACGTTGCCAGAATTCAATCTTTAGTAAAAGCGGCTGAATTAGAAATGGATAAAGAAGACTGGTTTGCCATCTGGACAGAAAGTATGGGTGACGATGTGGCTTAAAATAGTTTACAGTATTCAGTTTTAAGTGTTCAGTTAACTAAAATATTTTGCCACAGATTAAAATGATTAACACAGATTAAAAAAATCATTTAAATCATTTTAATCTGTGGCAAAAAAACAAAAAATATAGAATGAAAAAAACAGTTTTAATTACTGGTGCTACAAGCGGAATTGGAAAAGCATCTGCGCAGATTTTAGCTAAAAACAACTATAAAATTATTCTTTGCGGAAGACGTAAAGATCGTTTAGAAGAATTAGAAAAAGAACTTTCTGTTTTTACCGAAGTTCATTCGCTTTCTTTTGATGTTCGTGATAAAAATGAAGTCTTTGAAAAAATAGATTCTCTTCCTGCTGAATTTTCAGATATTGATGTTTTGATTAATAATGCCGGAAATGCACACGGTTTAGATCCGATTCAAACAGGAGATTTAGATGATTGGGATGCCATGATTGATATTAATGTAAAAGGACTTTTGTATGTATCAAAAGCGGTAATTCCGAAAATGACAGCAAAAAATTCTGGACACATTATTAATATTGGTTCGACTGCAGCCAAAGAAGTGTATCCAAACGGAAATGTATATTGCGGCACTAAACATGCCGTGGATGCGATTACAGCAGGAATGCGAATCGATTTAAATCCATTCGGAATTAGAGTTGGAGCAATTCATCCCGGAATGGTGGCAACAGAATTCAGCGAAGTACGTTTTAAAGGAGATACCGAAAGAGCCTCAAATGTTTACAAAGGATTTGATCCGCTTCAGGCAGAAGACATTGCAGATATTATTCATTTTGTAGTTTCAAGACCGTATCATGTAAATATCGCTGATTTAGTTGTGATGAGTACAGCGCAAGCATCATCGACAATTGTAAAAAGAGACTAACTTAGATTTTTTAGACTAACTTAGACTTCTTAGATTTGAAGTTTATAGGTTAAAATCTAAGAAGTCTAATTGTCTAAGCTAGTCTAATAATCTAAAAAAGAATGATTAATAAGCGCCTTTTGATAAAGAATTTACTTGCTCACAATGACGAGAGCAGTTTTTATGATAAAAAAAGGCAATTGAATCTACATTCGCGAGAAGGAAAAGGAAAGTTTTTAAAACATATCTGTGCACTTTCAAACTCAAATCCGGCGAATAATTCTTATATCGTGGTTGGGGTAGAGGATCAGGACAACGAAATTGTTGGCGATGATTTCTTCGATGACAGCCGAATTCAGAATCTCGTAAATGCATTCTTAGAAAATCCTCCAAAAATTCAATACGAAAACGTCCCGTTTCCAAATCTTCCAAAAGATAAAGTAATTGGTTTGGTAACCATTAAACCTAAAAGTCAGGTTTCTTATTTTAAAAAAGGGATTCACACCATATTAGCCAACAGTGTTTTTGTGCGACGAGGAAGTAACTCTATTCCAATTGAAGGTGAAATCGAAAAAAATTACCAGAATACCGAAACAGTAATTGGGATTGAAAATAGTTCCCGAAACAGTATTCAGTATACGCTGGACGGCGTAATTGATTTTATGAATTTCAGGCATAAAGATATGTCGCCAAAATATAATGTTTTTAAAGAATTGTTTGTAATCTGCTGGGCGGGAGTTCCAAAAAAATCCAGAGATAAAACCTTTTTATCCCGCGTAGATATTGAGTTGATTAATGAACAGGTTAAGCTTTTCTATTCGGCGCAGGATGTGGTTACAATTTTTTTTGATGATGATACTTTTACAATTACAGAATATGTTCCGCTTGGATTAAATGATAAAACAAGTTATTATCCATTGGAAGAACAAACGATTCACTTTTTTGATAATGGTTATTATAAAATTGATCGTAAAATGCTTTTTCAGCCGCCTGAATTCAATAAGCGAATGTTGTTTCATATTTATAACGCAAATATTGCATTACTCCAAAAATTGCAAAGAGGGATTTCTTTATCAGGCCGAGAATTAAATGATTTAGAAAATCTTCCTTCCACATTTATGATTTGTTATTTGAATGGTTTTGATGATGCCAAGCAAAAATTAATCGATGCAAAATTACTTTTAAAACCTTTTGGGCAGGCTTATTTGTCCTTTAAGGAAGCTTTGAGAGTTTTGAGAAAAATGAAGTATGATGTTCAATAAAGGGTTCAAAGGTTCTGAGAGGCAAAGGTTCAAAGGTTTTTTTGCGTAGAGACGTACTGCATTCGTCTAACACAAAGGTTTTTTGAATTGCCTCCAGATTTATCTGGAGGTTAAAAATTGAAAGGGATTAGGGCTTTAGCCAAATTTTCTTTCGAGATTTAAACTATTGAAAATTCAAATATTTACTCACTTTATCATATGGAAATACAATTTCTTTTGGGCCATCGGCATAAGATGCGGCTTCGTATGAATTGTAATATAAAAGTAAACCTGCCGAAGTGTAGAAAATATTCTGAGGCAATTGAAATTTGTCATTTTCGAACATTAAACCTGTTGCATTTATGTTTGCATTTTTAGGAATTTGATATTTAAGTCTGAATTCTTTTTCGGCGAAAGCCTTAAACTCTTTTTCGTTTTTAAATAATTGATCGTTAAAAATGACTTTTCCGGTTTTTGAATTAAATAATATGGATCTAAAACCCTGGTAGCCATGTGCACCGCCGGTAAAAGTATAATGATCAATTTTAATGTTTAGAATCTGCTCTGATTCGAACTCTAAATTTCCCGTTATTTTTCCTTCCCAGCCAAAAGTATCTTGCGGAAATTTTTTATGCATTTCTTCGTAAGAAGCAATAAAAGATTTTGACAATGATTTATAATCGTTGACCTTTGTTGAGTCTTCGCCAAAATAAATGATTTCTTTTATTACATTGAAAACTTTTTTATTAATACTGTCAGCGATGATCTTTTTATTTTTAGCAATCGGGACTTCTATTGTGATTTTCGGGCAATCATTTTTGCACGGAATAGTAGATTTTTCTTCAAACGTTTCATTTTCAAATGAAAGCTCTTTGTTGCAATTCGTAAAAATCAAACACAAAAAGATTATAAATATGTAATTTTTCATATCAAAAAGTGTTAATTATCTACAAAGGTAAGAAGTTGTATCAGGATAAAATAAATTAAGCGGTAAATTTGTGCGACAATTATGGATTTAAAATTTATAACTATATGAAATTCAATACAAAAGTAATACATGGTGGTCAGCATCATGATCCAAGTACAGGAGCGGTTATGCCGCCGGTGTATCAAACGTCAACTTTTATTCAGACAAGCCCGGGAAAACCTTTGGCAGATTATGAATACAGCCGTGCGTCGAACCCAACTCGTACAGCATTAGAAGAAGCTTTGGCAAGTATTGAAAACGGTACACGCGGACTGGCTTTTTCATCTGGTTTAGCCGCTACAGATTGTATTTTAAGATCGTTTAAAGCAGGTGACGAAGTTATCGCAATGGATGATTTATACGGAGGAACTTACCGTATGTTTTCAAGAATTTATAAAGATTCAGGAATTAAGTTTCATTTTGTTGATATGACGGATATTGCAAAATTGAAATCATTAATCAATGAAAATACAAAATTGGTTTGGGTAGAAACGCCGACAAACCCTTTAATGAAATTAGCTGATATTGCAGAAGTTGCAAAAATCACTAAAGAACATAAAATTTGGTTTGCTGTAGATAATACTTTTGCAACGCCATATTTACAAAAACCTCTAGATTTAGGCGCAGATATCGTTATGCATTCGGCTACAAAATATCTGGGAGGACATTCTGATGTTATTGCCGGAGCTTTAATTGTAAAAGATGCAGCTTTGGGAGAACAATTACATTTTCAACAATTTGCTACTGGTGCAACTTTAGGACCAATGGACAGCTTTTTAGTTTTAAGAGGAATCAAAACTTTGGCATTAAGAGTGCAGAGACATTGCGAAAATGGTGAAAAAATAGTGACATATTTGAGTAAGCATCCAAAAATAAATACGGTTTATTATCCTGGATTAGAAAGTCATCCTTTTCATGAAATTGCAAAAAAACAAATGAAAGCTTTTGGCGGAATGGTTTCTTTTACATTCAAATCTGGTAAAAAAGAAGATTCTATTGCATTCTTAGAGAAATTGAAAGTATTTACTTTGGCTGAATCTTTAGGAGGAGTAGAATCATTGGCAAATCATCCGGCTTTAATGACACACGCTTCGATTCCTGCTGATAAAAGAGCAGAAGTTGGTATTACTGATGATTTAGTAAGATTAAGCGTTGGTATCGAAGATGCAGAAGATTTAATTGCAGATTTAGAGCAGGCTTTAGCCTAAATTAAATTGCAAATAAAAAAATTCCAAATTCCAATTGTAACTAATTTTGGAATTTGGAATTTTTTTATTTTGGAATTTCTTTAAAATTAGAATTCTAAGTAATAGATGTACCCAACATTAAACCAAACCTGCCAGTCGTTTGACTTGTTTTCCGGGTAAAGATCTTTGTTTGGGTTTAAACCATCAATCCAGTCTGAGCTAAAGGCTTGAAAACGTGTTTCGAACATTACATCGCTCATTTGAGTTAATTTAAGATGGAATCCAACACCAGCTGTCGCCGCTAAAGCTACTCCGCTTTCACTTGCAAAACCATATTGGTGGCCGTCTGAAGGAGTTAAATATTTAGGGAAAGTTGTTGACGGAAGTCCTAATTCGCCCATTGTTGAGCTTACTTTAGAAGTATAATAAGTTGCCAGAAATCCGACACTTACATACGGACTGAAACCGCCCATAGTATTTTCGAAATCGTGAATTTTCATGAATGGAGAAAATTCTAATTGGGCTCCAAGATTTAATAAAGTAGATTTACCACTCATCGCTTTTAGCTGTGAAACGGCCAATTGATTTTTAGCAGTTTCAATATAACCGCCAAAATGGTTAAGAGTTGTGGTATTAAATGATAACTCAGATCTAACTTTAAAATGTTCTGTAAAGAAACTTTCTCTGTTATTATTTGCAGAAAAGTTAATAAAGTGAACAATTCCTACACCAAAACCGGTGTTTCCCACATTGGTATCAAAATTATGTCTTTCTCCGAAATCCGATTGAAAAGTTACGGGGCCGAATATAATTCCTACTTCTTGCGCTAGATTAGACTGAGCATTGGCAATAGTGGTCATGCCAAATAAGGCGAAAATCGTGAAATATAGGTGTTTAAACATCTCTTGGGGCTTTCAAAATATTGGCAAATATAAAAAAAACATAGTCGATTCAAAATAATATATACTCCTATTAAAAATTTAATAACAAAACACTTAATTTTCTGACTTTAAAGGCAGTGAATTGCTGTAAATTCGGAAGTGTAAAATTGTATTTTTACGATTGTTTAAAAAATACACAATTCTGCCTCAAAAACAAAAAAAAATAACAATTCATGATCATTTTGCTATATCTTTGTATGTTATAACGAAAACGTTTTCTTAAAACGTATTTTCTTATGTAATTGATTAAGTTTAAAACTATTATTTGAATAATTTATTGTAAAATGGAACAAAAAATAAATGAATTTATGGCTCTTGTTGAGTCAAAAAATCCAAACGAGCCGGAATTTCTTCAAGCCGTTAGGGAATTTGCAGAAACGGTAATTCCATTTATCGCAGAAAGAAAAAAATACGACGGTAAAAATTTACTTCTTAGAATTGCAGAACCAGAAAGGTCTATAATTTTTAGAGTTCCATGGGTTGACGACAAAGGAGAAATAATTGTAAACAGAGGTTTTAGAATTCAAATGAACTCAGCGATTGGGCCATATAAAGGCGGAATCAGATTTCATCACACTGTAAACCTATCAGTTTTAAAATTTTTGGCTTTCGAGCAGGTTTTCAAGAATAGTTTAACAACACTTCCAATGGGTGGAGGTAAAGGAGGATCAGATTTTGATCCCGAAGGAAAATCGGATGCAGAAATCATGCGTTTCTGTCAATCATTTATGACTGAATTATGCCGTCATATTGGTCCTGACTTAGACGTTCCTGCAGGAGATATTGGAGTTGGTGCCAGAGAAATTGGTTATTTATTTGGTCAATATAAAAGAATTAGAAATGAATTTACCGGAGTTTTAACCGGAAAAGGACTTGCTTACGGTGGTTCATTAATCAGACCTGAAGCTACTGGGTATGGAGTAGTTTATTTTACAGATCAAATGCTTCGTACAATTGGTCACGAAATTAAAGGTAAAAGAGTTGCTATTTCAGGATTCGGAAACGTTGCCTGGGGTGTAGCTTTAAAAGTGAATGAATTAGGAGGAAAAGTTGTTACGATTTCGGGACCTGATGGTTATATTTTGGATGAAGAAGGTATTTCTGGAGAAAAAATAGATTATATGGTCGAAATGAGAGCAACTGGTGATAACAGAGCTGAGAGATATTTAGAGAGATATCCAAATGCAATTTTTCATAAAGGGAAAAGCCCTTGGGAAGTAAAAGTTGATATTGCTATTCCATGTGCTACTCAAAATGAGCTGAACGGAGACGATGCCAAAAAATTAATTGACAATGGAGTTTTATGTGTGACTGAAGCGGCTAATATGCCTTCTACTTTAGATGCAATAAAACTGTTCTTAGATAATAAAGTACTTTTTGCTCCGGGAAAAGCAGCAAACGCTGGTGGAGTTGCTGCATCTGGATTAGAGATGACACAAAACTCTATTCGTTTAAACTGGACAAGTGAAGAAGTAGATTTAAGATTAAAAGATATCATGGTTGGAATTCACAACCAATGTAAAAAATACGGTGCAGAAGAAAATGGTTATGTAAACTACGTAAAAGGAGCTAACATTGCCGGATTTGTTAAAGTTGCCGATGCTATGCTTGCTCAGGGTGTAGTGTAAGATTAATTACAATTGAAGAATGCTCTCATTTGTCTTATAAGGATAAATCGGGAGCATTTTTTTATTTCGTTAAAGAAGAAAAATCAAATACTTTCGTTTGTAGTATATTTGTCTATCCGATATTTGTAAAAAATGACAAGAAAGTTTCTTTACGTTTTATTTTTAGTACTGTTCCAATCTGGCTTTGCACAAGGCCAATTGTCATGGGAAGGCTATTTTTCGTTTAATGAAATAAAAGATATTTCAGAATCTTCTACAACGGTTTTTACTGCTTCAGAAAATGCTTTGTTTTCTAAAAACGCAGCTTCAAATGCAGCAAAAACAATAACAACCGTCGACGGACTTTCCGGACAGACAATTTCTGCTGTATATCATAGCGAAACCTTCAAAAAAACTATTGTTGGTTATGAAAACGGTTTGATGATCATTATTAATGAAACAGACGGCAGTATAATAAAAAAAGTAGATATCATTAATAAACAGTTGTCTGCAAGCCTTAAAAAGATTAACCATTTAATGGAGTATAACGGATTATTGTATGTTTCCTGTGATTTTGGAATTGTGCAGTTTAATTTGACAACATCGCAATTTGGAGATACTTATTTTATAGGAGATAATGGTGCCGAAATCAGCGTAAAACAAACTACTTTTTTTAATGGATTTATTTTTGCGGCAACTTCCAGTGGAATTAGAAGAGCAGACATTACAAATCCAAATTTAATCGATTTTAGCCAGTGGATTGTGGTAAACACAGGAAATTGGGCAAGTGTTACAACACTAGATACAGAACTTCTCGCAATTAATTCAACAGGAAATATTCATCGATATAATTCAAATACTTTTGTTGGTTTCTTACAGCTTCCGCAGCCATCAGTTGATATGCGGGCGGTAAATCACAATTTGTTTGTTACAACATCAACTTCGGTTTATGTATATAACAGTCAACTGGTTTTAACTCGTGAGATACTTAATACACAGCTTCCGGATATCAATCTGACTTTTTCCTGCGCATCGGCAGTTGGCGATATAATTTACATCGGAACAAATGAAAAAGGATTGTTTTCTGGTGCACTTTCAGGAATTGGAACTTTCGAAAACATGACTCCGGCCGGTCCTTTACGAAACAATATTTTTTCACTTGATGTTACACCAAATGTTCTTTGGGCAGTATACGGAGATTATGATATTAATTACAATCCTTATGACTTAGATACTTATGGTATAAGTAAACTTAATAACTCGAAATGGTTAAATATCCCATATTCAGAAGTTTATGACGCAAAGTCAATTACTCGTATTATTGTAAATCCAAGTAACGAAAAACAAGTTTATGCCAGTTCTTTTTTCTCTGGATTATTGCGAATTGAAGATGATATTCCGAATTTTTTATACAATGAAAAAAACAGCGGTTTAGAAACTTTAACATATGAAGGTCCAAATTATATTGATGTTCGTATTAATGGAACTGCATTTGACAGAACAGGAAATCTATGGGTGACAAACAGCCGAATTAAAAACGGATTGAAAGTTTTAAAAACCGATGGCCAATGGCAGAGTTATTCGACAAGTACAATTTTAAGTAATGCCGAAAGTACAAGCTATGCTAATATAGCTATTGATAAAAATAATGTCAAGTGGATTTCTACAAGCAATGAAGGTGTAATTGGATTTAACGAAAGCACTAATACTTTCAAAAAAATGACGTTTGGTACCGATGCTGGAAATTTACCAATTGCAGATGTAAGGTCTGTTGCAATTGATACCAAAAACCAGCTTTGGATAGGAACTACAAAGGGATTAAGAGTTTTGTCAAACGTTGGGAATTTCCAGACTGAAAGCCAGTTAAAAGCAAATCCAATAATTATAATGGAGGATAATCTGGCTCAGGAATTAATGTATGAGCAGTTTATTACTTCGATTGTAGTTGATGGAGCCAATAATAAATGGATTGGTACAGCAGATTCGGGTGTTTTTATGGTTTCGCCAAATGGTCAGGAAACCAAATATCATTTTACAATTAATAATTCCCCTTTGCCAAGTAATACCGTAAATGATATTAAAATTAATAGTGCAACCGGAGAAGTTTTTATAGCAACCAATAAGGGAATGATTTCTTTTAAAGGAATCGCAACCGGAGCAAACGAAAATTTAAATAACGTTTATGTATATCCAAATCCGGTTCGTCCAACTTATTCCGGAACGGTAAAAGTTGCCGGTTTAATTGATAAAGCCAACATCAAAATTACTGATATCGAAGGAAATTTAGTTTACGAAACCACTTCTGAAGGAGGAACTGTAGAATGGGACACAACCGCTTTTGGAAAATATAAAGTAGCATCTGGCGTATACATGGTTTTTATTTCTGCTCAGGACGGCGGGGAAACAAAGGTCAAGAAAGTCATGATTATTCGTTAAAGTCATAAAGTCGAAAGTCTAACATCTAAGAAGTCTAAAAATCTAACAATCTAAAAAGTGCTTGTCAAAACCAAAGCAATAGTAATTTCATCCTTAAAATTTCAGGAAAAAAGTTTGATTGTTAAATGCTTCACACTTTCCAACGGACTGAAATCTTATTTTGTACGCGATGCTTTTTCGAGCAGAAAAGCCAATCAGAAAATTGCTTATTTTCAGCCATTGTCTATTTTAGAAATAGAAGCCGTTCATAAAAACAAAGGCACTCTTGAAAATTTTAAAGAGATAAGAAACGGAATTCCTTTTCAAACCATTCATACAGATATTGTAAAAAGTACAATGGTAATGTTTCTTTCAGAGATACTTCATTATTCAATTCAGGAAGAAGAAAAAAACGAATCACTTTTCTTGTTTTTAGAAACAGCTTTAACCTGGCTCGATAATCATGATGAAATTTCTAATTTCCATTTAATTTTACTTTTAGAGATTACTAAATATTTAGGTTTTTACCCAGATGTTTCAGAAATAGATCTTCCTCATTTTGAAATGAATGAGGGTGTTTTTACACTTTTTAGTAAAGGAAATGTACTTTCAGAACACGAAACAAATTTGCTCAAAAAGCTAATCGATTTGAAGTTTGATAACACTCAAAAAATCTTTCACGTAGTTGAAAGACAAATTTTATTGAAGATTTTAATTGATTACTACAGCTTTCATTTAGAGGGATTCAAGAAGCCAAGATCATTAGAAGTTTTGAAAGAAATATTTTCTTAAACTGAATCCTATTTTTATATATTTGTGCAACGAATTTTTATTAAAATAATCTTAATTTTTATTTTAATAAGTTAAATTCAAAACAATAGCCTCAGACAAAATATTAATTTTTTAATGAAAATCAATCACTATGAAGAAAATTACTTTTTCGATTATTTTGCTTTTATTAGTCAGCGTTTCGGCCATTTCTCAAAGGAAATACGACGAAATAGTTAACACAGAGAATGCCGTACAGGATTTGGTACAAAACGGAATTACAGGAATCGTTGTTTTTAAAGAAGGAGGAACTATAAAAGGTTTAGATCCTGAAACTAAAAAAGTGGTTTGGACTTTGACCAAAGAGGATTTTGGAGGTAAGTCTGCAGTGGATATCATAGCCGACACAGATCTTACCAAACTTTTTGCGGATAAAAGCACTTTAACAAACGTTGTCGGAAGTCCTTATGTTGAAGCTTACATCAATAGCAAGTACATTATCATTAATACTGATACTGGAAAAGTGGTTTACAATTCATCAAAAGAATCTTTTTGGGTAACACAATCAGATTTCATTCCTGAGACAAATGAGTATTTGCTTACTTTGAAAAAAGATGGCGACATGGCAATTGCATTATTGGACATGACGACTGGCGAATTAAAATGGAATACGACGGTAGACAAAGCAAAATCATTATTTAGCTTTTCTTTCAAAGAATCTGTAAACACAAACGTTGCTACAGTACACGGATCAGTGATTTACTATTTACTGTACGGTAAATTATATTCTTTTGACAGAGCGACAGGAAAGTTAAACTGGAAAGGAGAAGAAGATTATTCGAAATTCTTTTTAACTCAAAATGATAAAAATATTGTTGTAGTGAATAATACTGGAACTTTTTCGAATAAACAATATTTGAATGTATTGAATACAGAAACAGGAAAAAGTATCTGGAAAGAATCTATCAAAACAAAAAGAGTAGTTTACCTTGAAGATTGGGGAACAAAAATATTAGTGGCTCATTATAGCGGATTCAACTTTTTTGATTTAAAAACAGGAGAAAAAATCTGGAAAAAAGATGCTCGTGGAGATGGATTGAAAAGAGTAATTCCAATCGATCAGGATTTCTTATATGTTGCTGAAAACGAAATGATGCTGATCAACAAAGACGGAGAAAAACTTTGGAAAAAATTCATCGAAATCTCTGATGATAAGGAAGACCCGATTTATTACTTAGGAAAAGTTGGTGAGAAAGTAATGTACCTTACAGGAACTTACGGAAACATGGTAGATTATAAAACAGGCGTTAAACTTTGGAAGCGTAATATCTCGTTTGACAAAGATCGTCCGGTTTTGCCTACTTATGACGAAGCTACAAATTCTTACTTAGTATATAATGACGAGAAATTATACAAATTTGATCCAAGTATTAGCGACAAACCTGAGCCATTTGCTAAAGTAAACATCAAAAAAGAAAAAGAATTAAACAGTATCGAATTATTCCCTTGGGGAGTTGTGCTTTCAGGACCACTTGAAGTAATGGGAGTTAATATGGATGGAACAATCAAATATCACCTTACCTATTCACAGCCTGGAGAAGGAACAAGACGTCTTATTAAAAGTGCAGCTATTGTTGGAAGCATTGGTTTAGGTGTTGGTTCTGCAGTAAGTTCAGTTAAAGGTGCTGATTTGACTATGACATATCGTGATTCTGATGGTAACATGAGAACAGTAGTTGCAAAAGGAGATCAGACAAATAAGGATCAGGCAAAAACTTATGCAGCTGGATCAGCGGCTTTAGGTATAGTAGCAGCTAAATTTAATTCTCGTTTTAATGCAATGAAGCAAAACAGAGACTTCTCTTATATTTTTGCAAAAGCAGATTCTGGAGAAAAAATTCTTGTAAAAGTGAGTAAAATTGACGGAGTTGAAGTTGATAAAATTATTTTCAATAACAATAAACCAGTTTATGAAATAGATCCGGCAACACAAAACATTTTTTATGTGTCTGATAAATCTATTCAAATTTTTAATAAAAAATAAGATAACTAAAAACCTAAAGCCATCAGGATTTGTTTCTGATGGCTTTTTTTTTGCCTATGAAAAAAACATTACTCTTGATTGCTCTGCTTGTAATTGGTTCAATTCAGGCACAAGAAAAAATAAGTTCAAAAAAAAAGAAATTTTATATTCCTGTAATCAGCTATTCAGAATTTCCTGTTCTGGATAATGTATTAACGCAGACCACTTTTTATCAAATGGATAAGCAGTTAATACAAGAAGAACCTATATTGAAGAAAAAATATTTTAATATAGAAGGTTTTATAAAAGATCCTGCAAACGGAAAGCTAAAAATTTATTTAACCATCGAACTGCCGCAATATAAAGCAACAAAAATCGACAGTGTATTTGATAAAAAGAAAAACGGCTGGAAATTTCAGGCATTTTCTAATTATAGTGTAAAGATAAAAATGGAAGCGAAGTGTGCTGATAAACTTCTATTGTCTGAGGATTTTAATACTGTAGAATCGTATTTAATTGCTGGCGGTTATCAAAAAGATAATTTGAAAGCTGCTGTAGATATGAATAATAAAAAAATTGCAGAAGCAGAGAAAGATGGAAATTATACGGTTGCAGAGCTAGGATTGGATACCGTGATTTACAGTTCTGTTCAGGCAATACAAAACTATCTTAATTACAAATTAAAATATACTACAGACGAATCTAAAATAAAATTTGAATTTGTAACTTCAAAAGGACATTCAGAATACAGTCAGATGCTGGCGTTTGAGAATGAAATAACGGCTCAGATGGAAAAAGTAACGCTTGAAAAAGGTTTAGACGAAAAACCGTTACTTCCGCATTTGCAATATCTGGAAAGTTTATTAGTGAAATATCCACCTTCACCTGCAAACGAAAATATCCGATTTATAGTAACAAATAATTTAGCGGAAACTTATTTTTTACTTGAAAATAAAGAAAAAGCATTAATGTATGCTAATTTACTTATCGAGAATGATAAACAGGATTCAAGAGGATCTTCGATTGTAAAAAAAGTAAATAAGGGCTATTTTGTCGATAAAAAAATAAGAAGCCACACCACACGTTTTGCCGATCTTAAAAAATTGGGTCTTAAAATTGAGGAAGAAAAGGAAGAAAAAAGATTAGCCTTTTTTGAAAAAATAGAGCAGCAAGATGCCGAATGGGAAAGTGAAAAAGCGCGTCGTGAAGCTTATTTAGAAAAAACCAAAATCCAACAATTTAATCTTTTGGATTCCATTCCATATCAGTCAAATGCAAATTTATTGGCAAAAGTAGTAGATAATTTAGGCGGAAGCCAGGCTTTGAAAAAAGTAGAAAAAGCACATTATTTTTCTAAACTTTCAATAGAAGGAAATAACGTGCCTCAAACAGAAGAAAAATGGGCAACAACCTCAAATTATCTTCTTAAGAAAAAAATGCCCGAAACCTATTATGAAATTGTAAATGGTGCCGAAGCCTGGAGTCATGACGATCGTGAAAGCGGTTTAAATGCTAAATGGGCAAAATCGACAACTTATGATTACAACAACTTATCTAAGAATGTTGATTTAATTAATTTCCTTACAGATTTAAGACTTGATTTGTGGAATAATTTTGAAGTTTTAGAAGATGAAATGTACGAAGGAAGATTGTGTTATCACTTGAACTATTTTGAAAAAACCTTAAGTACAGGAAACAGAACAATTCCTAAAACAGATTATCATGTTTTTATTGATAAAGAAAATTACAATATCGTTTCAACAGAAAAAACAGAATTTGACAACGGAAATAAAAGTTTTTTTGAAAGAAGACTTTATGGTGATTACCGCCCGGTTGCAACATTAAATTCAGGAAAAATCCCGTATAAAATTAATTACGAAATTGAAGATTTTAACGGAGAAACCATTTATCAGGAAGTCCGTGAAAAAGTAGAGATAAATCCTGTTTTTGGAAATCGAATTTTTATGAAAGAAGTCTATTTCGGAGGATTTAAATAGCCTTCTGCTTCTTCTAAGAAGAATAATTGGAATTGGTTAGTTTTTGGAATGTTGACTCAAAATTTTGAGATTACTGCCGAAAATTGACCAATTCTTTTGTTTTTGTACCCATTATCTCAACAAAAGTTTGTGAAATTTAAAGAAATTGATGGACAATAATTCAAAATTCCTTACTTTCGCACCTCGTTTAAGAAAAGGATAAAATGAGTACAAAATTTACTGAGTACAAAGGACTTGACTTGCCAACTGTAGCGTCGGAAGTTCTTGATTTTTGGAAGAAAGAAAATATATTTGAAAAGAGTGTAACTACTCGCGAAGGTGCAGAGCCTTACGTATTTTTTGAAGGCCCGCCTTCAGCAAATGGATTACCAGGAATTCACCACGTGATGGCGCGTGCGATTAAAGATATTTTTTGCAGATATAAAACTCAAAAAGGCTTTCAGGTTAAAAGAAAAGCAGGCTGGGATACTCACGGTTTACCTGTAGAATTAGGAACCGAAAAAGAATTAGGGATTACAAAAGAAGATATTGGCAAAACAATTTCTATCGAAGAATATAACGAAGCGTGTAAAAAAACCGTAATGCGTTATACCGACGTATGGAATGATTTGACCGAAAAAATGGGATATTGGGTAGATATGGAAGATCCGTATGTGACTTACAAACCAAAATACATGGAATCGGTTTGGTGGCTTTTAAAACAAATCTACGATAAAGGTTTGTTGTACAAAGGATACACGATTCAGCCTTATTCTCCTAAAGCCGGAACAGGATTGTCTTCTCATGAAGTAAATCAACCTGGAGCTTACAGAGATGTTACGGATACTACGATTGTAGCGCAATTCAAAACTTTGCCAGAAACATTGCCAGGCTTTTTACAAGGTTTTGGAGATATTCATATTTTAGCTTGGACAACAACTCCTTGGACATTGCCATCCAATACCGCTTTAACAGTTGGGCCAAAAATCGATTATGTTTTAGTAAAAACATTCAATCAATATACTTTTGAGCCAGTGAATGTTGTTTTGGCTAAAAATTTAGTTGGGAAACAATTCGGAAAAGGATTTTTTGCAAGTGAAGATGATGCTGATTTCGACAAAGTAAAGAATGGTGACAAACAACTTCCGTATAAAATTTTAACAGAAGCGAAAGGGGCTGATTTAGTAGAAATCCGTTACGAGCAATTATTGCCGTACGTATTGCCTTACCAAAATGCTGAAAACGCCTTTAGAGTAATTGCCGGAGATTTCGTTACTACAGAAGATGGAACAGGAGTAGTGCATACCGCTCCAACTTTTGGTGCTGATGATGCTAAAGTAGCAAAAGAAGCAAAACCGGAAGTACCGCCAATGTTGGTTTTAGACGAAAATGGGACAGCAGTTCCTCTGGTAGATTTACAAGGAAAATTCACTTCTCATTTGGGTGATTTGGCTGGTAAATATGTGAAAAACGAATATTATGATGCAGGTCAGGCGCCAGAGCGTTCTGTTGATGTTGAAATTGCTATTCGATTAAAAGAAGAAAATAAAGCCTTTAAGGTTGAAAAATACGTACATAGTTATCCACACAGTTGGAGAACTGATGAGCCGTTATTATATTATCCACTAGACTCTTGGTTCATTAAAGTAACCGATGTAAAAGATAGAATGTTCGACCTGAACGAAACTATCAATTGGAAGCCTAAGTCTACTGGTGAAGGACGTTTTGGAAATTGGCTGAAAAATGCCAACGACTGGAACTTATCTCGTTCTAGATATTGGGGTATTCCGTTGCCAATTTGGAGAACAGAAGACAAAAAAGAAGAAGTTCTGATTGGTTCTGTTGAAGAATTGTACAATGCGATTGAAAAATCTATCGAAGCTGGTTTTCAAAAAGAAAATCCGTTTAAAGGTTTTGAAATCGGAAATATGTCTGAATCTAATTATGATTTAATTGACTTACATAAAAATGTAGTCGATCAAATAACTTTAGTTTCAGCTTCAGGCCAGCCAATGAAACGCGAAAGTGATTTAATTGACGTTTGGTTTGATTCAGGAGCAATGCCTTACGCCCAATGGCATTATCCTTTTGAGAATAAAGATAAAATTGACGAGAACAAAGATTTTCCTGCAAATTTCATTGCAGAAGGAGTTGATCAAACTCGTGGATGGTTTTATACCTTACATGCTATCGGAACTTTGGTTTTTGATAAAGTAGCGTATAAAAATGTAGTTTCGAATGGTTTGGTTCTGGACAAAAACGGACAAAAAATGTCGAAACGTTTAGGAAACGCGACAGATCCTTTTGAAACAATTGCAGAATATGGTCCTGATGCCACACGTTGGTATATGATTTCAAACGCAAATCCGTGGGACAACTTAAAATTTGACATTGAAGGAATTGCTGAGGTTCGCCGTAAATTCTTTGGAACTTTATACAACACTTATTCTTTCTTTTCGTTATATGCCAATATCGATGGGTTTAAATACGCTGAAGCAGAAATTCCGTTAAACGAAAGACCGGAAATCGATCAATGGATCATTTCTGAATTACATTCATTAATCAAATTTGTTGATGAATGTTATGAAGATTACGAACCAACAAAAGCAACAAGAGCAATTTCTGACTTCGTTCAGGAAAACTTAAGTAACTGGTACGTTCGTTTATGTCGTCGTCGTTTCTGGAAAGGTGAATATGCTCATGATAAAATTGCGGCTTACCAAACGCTTTATACTTGCTTATTAACAATCAGTAAATTAAGCGCTCCAGTAGCTCCTTTTTTCATGGATAAATTGTACAGAGATTTGACAGCCTCTACAGGAACTGAGAATTTTGCCAGTGTTCACTTGGCTGAATTCCCAAAATTTGTCGAAAACTTTGTTAATAAAACGTTGGAAAGCAAAATGCAGAAGGCGCAGACGATCTCATCTTTGGTTTTATCATTACGTAAAAAAGAGATGATAAAAGTACGCCAGCCTTTACAAAAGGTAATGATTCCGGTACTTGACGAGAATCAGAGAGCTGAAATTGAAGCTATTTCTGACTTGGTAAAAGCCGAAGTAAATGTGAAAGAAATTGAACTTTTAGACGATGCTTCAGGTATTTTAGTAAAGCAGATTAAGCCTAATTTTAAGGCTCTTGGACCACGTTTTGGAAAAGATATGGGGTTGATTTCTAAGGAAATACAAGCTTTTTCTGCAGATCAGATCAACCAATTAGACAAGCAGGGAACGTTAGATATTGTTATTGCTGGAAATAATGTAACTTTATCATTAGAAGACGTCGAGATAACATCGCAGGATATCGAAGGATGGCTGGTTGCAAATTCAAATGGAATTACAGTTGCGCTTGACATTACAATATCTGAAGAGTTGAAAAATGAAGGTATCGCGAGAGAATTAGTAAACAGAATTCAGAATATCCGTAAAGATTCAGGATTTGAAGTTACTGATAAGATCAAAGTACAAATAAAAAGAAACGGCCCATTAGAGGAGGCGGTTTCTAAAAATGAAGACTATATTAAGTCTGAGACACTAACAGATAACTTGGTTTTTGTGGATGCTTTAGAAAACGGCACAGAAATTGAGTTTGATGATATTAAAACATTGATATTAATTTCAAAATAATATAATACCATGATAGATGAAATTACAAGATACTCTGACGCTGATTTGGCGGAGTTCAAAGAAATAATTCAAAGCAAAATACAAAAAGCACAAGCAGATCTAGATTTAATTAAAAGTGCTTATATGAACGATTTGAATAACGGAACCGACGATACTTCTCCAACTTTTAAAGCTTTTGAAGAAGGAAGCGAAACAATGTCGAAAGAAGCAAACTCTCAGTTGGCTATCAGACAGGAAAAGTTTATTCGCGATCTAAAAAACGCGTTATTCCGTGTTGAAAACAAAACATACGGTATTTGCAAAGTAACAGGTAAATTAATCAGTAAAGAAAGGCTTAAAATCGTTCCTCATGCAACAATGAGTATCGAAGCTAAAAATTTGCAGAGATAACTAAAAAATACACAATGAAATAAGCGCTCCTTTTAGGGGCGTTTTTTTTGTTTAATGTTTTGGATTTTGTGTTTAAGTTTGAATCTTGCTATTTTGAAAGAATTCAATTATAAACTAAAAGGTAATGCCGAAATTTGGAGGCTGTTTTTTTGTAAGAAATAAAAAAGAATAAAAATTGGAAGAAAAAAATATTTTAATTAGAACTGCCAGTGGTAAGACAGTTCTAATTAAAATGAAAATTAAGCTAGATTTTTTTCTAAATCTGCTTTGTGTTTTCTTAAAACCGCTCTTGTCATTCCAAGATTTGCTTTGCTGGCATCTGCAGCAAGATAAATCATGAATTTTTTGTTTGGCGAAATGTCGATAATGTGAATTTGATTTGAAAGTGTAATCAAAATATCCTCGATATCCTGATTTAAATTTAGAGCCTTTACAGCCTTTAATTTTGCTTTTACAACTTCCAGGTTATAAGCAGCGGCCAATTCAGGATCAAAAGCTGAATCTACGGTGATGTTGCCAAAGCTTAATCCTGTTTCAATTTCTGTCACAGCTACAGCTATAAAGCCGTTTACGTTAGTTTTCATTTCATTTAAAAACACGTTTAAAAAATCGTTACTCATAGTTCTTGGGGTTTGTGGTTAATAGATTTATGTTATTTTAATAGTGAATTTTTGCTGAGTTCTACAGATAATTCATCGGTAGAATGCATTAATAAGCCAAGGTTGCTTCCTTCTTTTGAAAATGCAATCACGAAGTTTGAACCGCTTATTTTATTTCCGACGACAACCCCATCGGAACTTTTTAAGTAAAGTTGTTTTAAAGAACCTTTTTCTAAGTCAATTAGAAATTTTTCACTCATAGATAAAATTCCTGCACTCATTGCAGCAATGCTGTCGCTGTAATCCAGATTAAGAGAAGTGATCAGTTTTCCCTTTCCGTTTAAAATTAAAGCTGCGCTGGCTTTAGTATCGACCAAAAATTTGTTAAGAATAGTAGTTATTTCATTCATATTATTGTAAGGTTTGGGATAAAGTTAAAATTAATTCGTTTTTGATATATATTAGCTGTTGTAGTTGCGATTATTCTTAAACAATTGTTAAATTTTTATTAACAAATATAAATTAAATTATGTATCATTGTAAGACCAAATCGTTAAATATTTTATTTTTTTTACTTAAAAAACTTATACTATGGCTAAAGTATTGAAATTCAAAGATGTAAATTCCGATGTTGAGCACAGAATGAAGGAATTTGAAAAATTGCGTGTTAAATTTAAGGCAGATGTTAAAAAAGCAGAAGCAAAGAGAGTTGCTGCTGGAAAACCCAGTAAAGGAATTTTTAAATCTATCTCGGAGTTCTTTACAGACAGCCCGGCAAATGCTGTTGCAAAAAGATAGATCCAAAACCAAAATAGAAGCAAATTATTTTGTTTAAGTTTTATTACAAAACAATTAACGTTCCCAAGGGAGCGTTTTTTTTGATTTAATTGTTATTTTTGCGCATCAAAAAATCATAAAATGTCATTAAGAAAAGCGTATTTCCTTATATTTTTAGTTCTAATTGTTGATCAGCTTTCTAAAATCTATGTAAAAACAAACTTTATTCTAGGTGAAGAAGTTGTGCTTTTTGACTGGTTTAGAATTCATTTTATTGAAAATGAAGGAATGGCGTGGGGAACAAAAATACCGGGAGAATACGGAAAGTTAATTCTAACTGTTTTTAGAATTTTTGCGGTATTCGGAATTGGATACTGGCTTGCTGATGCTGTTAAGAAACGTCACTCGACTTATTTGATTGTTTCAATAGCTTTAATTTTTGCCGGTGCCGCTGGTAATATTGTTGATTCTGTTTTTTACGGAGTTATTTTTGATGACAGTACGCATAATCTGGCAACCCTTTTTTCGCCACATCCGTACGGAACATGGTTTCATGGTTTAGTTGTCGATATGTTTTATTTTCCTATTTGGGAAGGCGATCTTCCGGCATGGATTCCAATTTTTGGAGGAAAACATTTTATGTTCTTCAATGCTATTTTTAATGTTGCCGATATGGCGATTTCTACAGGTGTTGGAATCTTATTGGTTTTTAATAAAAGAGCATTTCCAAAACACTAATAATTATTTCAAAATATTAAAATTCCAAATTCCAATATTTGAAGTGTTCATTGCACGCAGATATTGGAATTTGGAATTTTTCATTATTGGGATTCAATATTATTGTGCTATTTTTACAATACAAAAACCAAACGTATGCAAAGTCCGTCTTTTTCTATTTATGATGCTTCTGCAGGATCAGGAAAGACGTATACTTTGGTCAAAGAATATTTAAAAATTATTCTTTCGTCAAAAACACCCGATGCTTATCGGAATATCTTAGCTATAACTTTTACAAATAAGGCAGTTCATGAAATGAAAAGCCGTATTGTAGGAAGTTTGTCTGAATTTGCAAAAGATGAACCTTCTGCAAAAGCCGTCGACTTAATGGAAGATTTATCTCGGGATATCGGACTTTCAATTATTCAGATTAAAGTAAAAGCGCAAAGTATCATCAAGCATTTAATTCATAATTATGCGGCTTTTGATATTTCTACCATTGATAAATTTACACATAAAGTGATTCGTGCTTTTGCACACGACTTAAATCTTCCCATGACTTTTGAAGTCACTCTGGATACTGAAAATTTATTGGTTGAAGCAGTTGATGCAATTATTGCGCAGGCTGGTCAGGACGAAACGCTGACTAAATTGCTGATCGATTTTACAATGGAAAAAACCGACGATGATAAAAGTTGGGATATATCCAGAGAAATTCTTGAAACCGGACGCTTGGTCCTGAATGAAAATAATCGAAATGAGATTCTGCATTTTAACGATAAAACAATCGAAGAGTTTATTGAGATTAAAAAGAAAATGCTGGCGTTGTGTAAAGAACTGGAATCAGAAAACGAACAATTTGCAATAGAAGCACTTTCATTAATTGATAAAAATGGAATTGATTTAAAATCATTTTCAAGAGGAACATTTCCTAATCATCTTGAAAATATTCGAGACGGGAAATTTAATCCCCGAAATAAAACTTTTCATGAATTCGATGATATTGCGATTAATAAAACAGCAAAAGACAAATCATTAATTGAAAATATAATCCCGGAATTACTTCAGATTTTGGTCAGGGTTTACAAGAATTTTGAAAAACGGGATTTTTACAAAGCATTTCTAAAAAACATTACACCGCTTTCTTTATTAAATACAGTGAGTAATGAATTGGCAAAAATTCAATCAGAACAAAATGTTTTATCCATTTCAGAATTCAATGCGATCATTCATCGTGAAATTCAGAATCAGCCTGCGCCATTTATTTATGAGCGTTTAGGAGAGCGTTACCGTCATTTTTTTATCGATGAGTTTCAGGATACTTCGGAAATGCAATGGCAGAACTTAATTCCATTAATCCATAACTCTCTTTCTGGTGAAGATGATTATGGTAATAAAGGAACTTTGATGATTGTTGGTGATCCTAAACAATCTATTTATAGATGGAGGGGAGGAAAAGCCGAGCAGTTTATTGATTTGGGAAAAGAAGAAGTTTCCTTTTTTAGTCATGAAAAAGTCCTGAAGCATTTAGATACAAACTACAGAAGTTATAGTGAGGTTATTAATTTTAATAATGCTTTTTTTAAATTGATTTCTTCTGAATTTATAAATGAAGATTATAAAGATTTGTATGAAAATCATAGTTTTCAAAATACAAATTCAAAAAAAGGCGGCTATGTAAATATTTCTTTTCTTCCAATAATCGAAAAAAATGATTTTGCAGATGAAGAAGAAGTCGTTGAAAAATCAGATTTGTATGTTTTAGCGACTTTAAATACAATTCAAAAAGTACTTCGGGAAGGTTTTAAGTATAAAGACATTGTTGTTTTAACTAGAAAAAGAGATCAGGGGATTGCAATTGCAAATTACCTGACAGAGCAAAATATTCCGCTTTTATCATCAGAAACATTAATGATTCAAAACGCGACAGAAGTTCGTTTGATAATTAACCTTCTGAGATATTTAAACAACAATGCCGATTTAGAATCGAAAGCTTATTTTCTTCATTTTTTAGCAGAAAATAAAGAAATCGAAATGCCCATTCATGATTTTATTGCTCAGGGAATGGCACAGAAATTTGAAGAAGATTTTGAAAAATGGCTTTTGACATTTGATGTTTCGCTTTCTTTTGAAAATGTTCGAAAAAAATCGCTTTATGAAGCTGTAGAAATAATCATTTCAAAATTTATACCTCCGTCAGAAGGAAATGCTTATGTGCAGTTTTTTCTGGATATTGTTTTAGAAAGAGATATTCGAAACCAAGCTGGAATAGCTGATTTTCTGAATTATTGGGATAAAAATGCTGAGAAATTCAGTATTCCGTCACCGGAAGGAAATAATGCAGTTCGAATCATGACCATTCATAAATCTAAAGGTTTGGAGTTTCCGGTTGTAATTATGCCTTTTGCAGAAGAAGATTATAACAGAAAACCAAAAGATAAATTATGGCTGGATACTGAAGAGTCAGATTTAGGCGTGCCAAAAGCCTTAATTGATAATAGCAGCGCAGTTGAAGGTTTTGGTGAAAGTGCGTCGGTCGTTTTTAATTTGAAAAAGCAAGAAGAATTATTGGATAATATAAATGTTTTATATGTTGCGCTAACACGTGCTGAAGAGCAATTATATATTATTTCTCAATCTTTAAAAGAACGCAAAGACGGTGAATTTCCAAATAATATGGCTTCGTACTTTATTAAATTTTTAATACATGAAGGAATTTTTGATTCTGAAAAGCTGGAATATGAATTTGGCAATAAAACCAAACTTTCCAAATCTGAAGAATCTGTTGATACATTAAAAGTAATTCCGATAGTAAAAGAAGTTTTAAATCCTAAAAATATTAAAATAGCACAACGTGAAGCTTTGATGTGGGGAACACACCAGCAGGAAGCAATTTCGTATGGAAATATTGTGCATGAAATTTTGGCTTTTATTAAAGATAAGTCAGATGTAGATCTTGCAGTTGTAAAAGCACTTGAAAATGGGTTAATTACGATTGATCAATCTAAAATGGTTTTAAGAACACTTAATGAAATTGTCAATCATGATGAATTAAGTATTTGTTTTGATGGTAATTATAAGGTTTTAAATGAACAGACAATAGTTCAAAAAGAAGGGAAAATTTTAAAGCCAGACCGTGTTGTGCTAACTAATAATAAGGAAGCTTATTTATTGGATTATAAAACCGGCGCAATTAATTCAAAATATCAACAACAAATTCAAGAATATCAGGATGCTATTGAAGATTTAGGATACAAAGTGTTAAAAAAGGTTTTGGTATATATAGGATCGGAAATTGAAGTGGTAAATTTGTGAAAATATTAATCAGATGTTAAAGAAAAAACTTCTCTTTTTACGGGTTAAGTTGTTAATATTTAACGTTTTAAATAGATAAAAATGTACGGTAAAATTAAAGAGCATCTGCAAAGTGAGCTGCAGACAATCGAAGAAAATGGAATTTTTAAAAAAGAGCGAATTATAACTTCTGCTCAAGGTGCAGAGATTACAATTTCGACAGGAGAGACAGTTTTAAATTTTTGTGCCAATAATTATTTAGGTCTTTCGTCGCATCCGGAAGTAGTTCAGGCGGCAAAAGATGCAATGGACACCCATGGTTTCGGAATGTCGTCTGTACGTTTTATTTGCGGAACTCAGGATATTCATAAAACACTGGAAAAAAAGATAGCAGATTTTTATGGTACAGAAGATACCATATTATATGCTGCAGCTTTTGATGCAAACGGCGGTGTCTTTGAACCTTTATTAGGAGAAAACGATGCAATTATTTCAGATAGTTTAAATCATGCTTCTATTATTGATGGAGTTCGTTTATGTAAAGCAGCTCGTTATCGCTATGAAAACAGCAATATGGAAGATCTGGAACAGCAGTTAATTAAAGCAACTGAAGCAGGAACTCGTTTTAAGCTAATTGTAACTGATGGTGTTTTTTCTATGGATGGATTAGTTGCTCCCTTGGATAAAATTTGCGACTTAGCAGATAAATATGATGCATTAGTTATGGTTGATGAATGTCATGCTGCCGGATTTATTGGTGCAACCGGAAAGGGTACACTCGAAGCAAAAGGAGTAATGGGACGTGTTGATATTATAACCGGTACATTAGGAAAAGCATTAGGTGGAGCAATGGGAGGATATACGACGGCTAAAAAAGAAATAATAGAAATTTTACGCCAGCGTTCAAGACCTTATTTGTTTTCTAATTCATTAGCGCCATCAATTGTAGGTGCTTCTATAAAGGTTTTTGAATTATTAGAAAAAGATACAACACTTAGAGATAAATTAGAATGGAATACTAATTACTTTAAGGAAGGAATGAAAAAAGCAGGATTTGATATAATAGATGGTGATTCTGCAATTGTACCAGTAATGCTATACGATGCTAAATTATCACAGACCATGGCAAATGAACTTTTAAAACAAGGAATTTATGTTATAGGATTTTTCTTTCCGGTTGTTCCGAAAGATAAAGCCAGAATAAGAGTCCAGCTTTCTGCAGCTCATACTAAAGAACACTTAGACAAGGCAATAGAAGCTTTTAAATTAACAGGTAAAATGTTAAAAGTTATATAATTACCACATTCAAGTAATTTTTGTAGGTTTTTTTTAACATTTGATTTTGTATTTAAAAAATTTGGTGTTACTTTTGCTTGTAATTAACTAAATTGTAATTAAAAAAATTAAGTATGAAACATCTTAACAAACTTTTAGTTGCTGTGATGATGGTGATGGGTTTAAGTTCTCACGCACAAGACAGTAACAATCCATGGGCTATCTCTTTTGGAGTTAATGCCGTTGATACTAGAACTAGTTCTGGTTCAGGAAGTGGATTCTTTGATCAACACTTTTCGCAACCATTTGAAGTGAAAGACAACTGGAATATTCTTCCTTCTTTATCTTACATTGGTGTGTCTAGATATGTTGGTAGTGGATTCTCTGTTGGTTTACAGGGTTCTGTAAACAAAATTGATAAATATGTTGTTTTTAATCGATTTGCAGATTCTGATTCTAGAGGTAATAAAACAATTAATCCTGGTGATTTGATGTACTACGGAATTGATGCTACTATTAAATACAGCTTCCAAGAATTAATCAAATCTAAAGTGATTGATCCTTCGTTATCTGTTGGTGGAGGTTATACTTTCTTCGGTGACAGCAGTTATGGAACTGTTAACCCAGGAGCAGGTATTACTTTTTGGTTTACTGATGCTATTGGTCTTGAGTTAGCTACAAGATACAAATGGTCTGTAAGCGGTGACAGAGACGAAGCTGATGGTGTTACTCCAGATGCTCCATCTCACTTCCAACACACTGCAGGTCTTGTATTCAAATTTGGTGGTAAAGACACTGACGGTGACGGTATCTACGATAAAGATGATGCTTGTCCAGATGTTGCTGGTTTAAAACAATTCAACGGATGTCCTGATACTGACGGAGACGGAATCGTTGATGCTTCTGATGCTTGTCCAAATGAATTTGGTTTAGCTGCATTAAACGGATGTCCTGATAGAGACGGAGACGGTGTTGCTGACAAAGATGACGCTTGTCCAGATACTGCTGGTTTAGCTGCATTAAAAGGTTGTCCTGATACTGACGGAGACGGAATCGCTGATAAAGACGATAAATGTCCTACAGTTGCAGGCCCTAAAGAAAATGGTGGTTGTCCTTTCTTAGACGCTGATAAAGATGGTGTTTTAGATAAAGATGACGATTGTCCTACAGTTGCTGGTCCAGCTAGTAACAGAGGATGTCCTGAAGTATCTTCTCAAGCTTTAGAAGATCTTAAAGTTCAAGCTAGAGCGATCTACTTTAACTCAGGAAAAGCTACTTTCAAAACTGGTGACAAAGAAACTCCAGCTAGATTAGACGCTATTAAAGAAATCCTTAAAAACTATCCAAACGCGAAATTCAGCATTGAAGGACACACAGATAGTACAGGTTCTGCTAAAGTAAACGATAAACTTTCTCAAGATAGAGCTAACGCTGTATTAAACGCTTTAGTTGAAAGAGGAGTTAATCCAGAAAACTTAGAAGCTAAAGGATTTGGATCTTCTCAACCAGTTGCAAGTAATAAAACTGCTGCAGGTAAAGCACAAAACAGAAGAACTGAAATTAAACACGTAGGTTCTAAATACCAAGGTAAACTATAATTTACTTTTGTAAATAAATACTAAAAGCCATTCTTAATTGAATGGCTTTTTTTATTTTTATAAAATGATAAATACATCTTTCTTAGAGAAAATTGCAGCTGTCGTAATTCAGGATTATTCTGATAAACTTGCAGAAACTACTATCGTTTTGCCGAACAAAAGGGCTAAAGTTTTTTTAATTGAAGCGCTTAAAAAAGAAACTTCTAAAACAATCCTTTCTCCTGAAATTATAAGTATTGAAGATTTTGTACAAGATGTTGCTTCAATTAGATCAATAGATTCAATTGAACTTCTGTTTGAGTTTTACGAAGTTTATTTATCGATAACTGAAAAGCAGCATCAGCAATCTTTTGAGTTGTTTGCTAATTGGGCAAAAACACTCTTGCAGGACTTCAATGAAATTGATCGTTATCTTCTGGAGCCAAATCATGTTTTGTCTTATTTAAAAGATATTGAAGACATTAAGAAATGGGGAATAGAGGTTGAAAATAAAACTAAACTTTTAGAAAATTATATCGACTTTTGGAAACTTCTGCCTCTATATTATGATTCACTATATAATCACCTTTTAAATAAATCCATTGGTTATCAAGGTTTGATTTATAGAGAAGCAGTAAATAATCTAAATCATTTTTCAAATACTATTTCAAACCGTAATTTTATTTTTGCCGGGTTCAATGCCTTAAATGCAGCAGAAGAAAAAATTGTGCAGCATCTTTTAGCACTTGATCAGGCCAAAATTTACTGGGATGTAGACCAGGCATTTTTAAATGATCCTTTTCATGATGCAGGACTTTTTGTTCGCCGTTTTAAAGAAAGTTGGAAGCATTATAAATTCCATCCTTTTGAATGGATTGTAGACGATTTTTCTCAAACAAAAAATATTCAGGTTATTGGTACTCCAAAAACAATTGGACAGGCTAAATTGGCGGGAAGTATTATTGAGAATTTAATTAATGAAAATCCAGCAGCTTCTCTTGATAAAGTTGCAGTAGTGCTGGGAGAAGAAAACCTTTTAATTCCAGTTCTATATTCGCTGCCTTCTTCGGTTGGAGCTTTAAATATTACGATGGGGTATTCAGGAAAAAATAACCCCTCGCAGATATTGGTAGCTAAGTTTTTCAAAATGCATACTAATGCACTGTCCCGTGCTGGAGGCAGTTATGTTTTTTATTATAAAGATGTTTTGGATATTTTGACGCATCCTCTAGTTGAGCCGTATGCAAAGACCCATCATATTGTTAGAATAATCAAAGAAAACAACTATACTTTTATTACTCTTAATAAGATTTTAGAACTTAATCAAAATCCGTCCGAATTATTTTCTTTATTGTTTCAGAAATGGGAAAACGGATCTGTAGCGGTTCTTGAAAATATATCTGCAATATTACTTTTGATAAAACACAATTTCAGTAATGATAATGAAGAAGAAAAAATTGCAAAAACTTTTGTCTATGCTGTTTTTAAAGTGATCAATAAGCTTATTAATTACTATTCAAAGCATAAACACATTGATAATATTGATACCCTTCATGCTATTTATAAACAAATTATTGATGTGGCTGAAGTTTCTTTTGAAGGAGAACCTTTGCGTGGATTACAAATTATGGGAGTTCTTGAAAGCCGTGTTCTTGATTTTGAAACCGTAATTGTTACTTCAATGAATGAAGGTAAATTTCCGGCAGGAAAATCTCAGAATTCCTTTATTCCTTATGATGTGAAGAAAGAATTAGGTCTGCCAACTTTTAAAGAAAAAGATGCTATTTACACCTATCACTTTTATCATTTATTGCAGCGTGCAAAAAATATTTATCTGATTTACAATACTGAAAACGACGGGTTAGATGCCGGTGAACGCAGTCGTTTTATAACCCAGCTTGAAGTCGAAAAAAAATTAAAGCATAATTTGACTTTTGATATCTATAATCCGGTATTGCCTGCCACGGCATATCAGCCAATGGTAATTCCGAAATCAGAAGCAGTTATGGAGCGTTTAAAAGAAATTGCCACTAATGGATTTTCTCCGTCGGCATTAACGAGTTATATCCGTAATCCAATTGAGTTTTATTTTCAAAAAATCCTGCGTATTCGTGAAGTTGAAGAAGTCGAAGAAAACATCGCGTTAAATACACTTGGAACAATCATTCATGAAACTTTAAAAACGTTGTATGAACCTTTTATTGGAAAATTTATTTCAGAATCTGACTTATTAAACTGTTTTAAATTGTTAGATGATGAAGTGCTGAAACAATTTAAATTGGTGTATAAAGAGGGAGAAATTAAAAAAGGGCGTAATCTTTTAGCATTTGAAGTTGCAAAACGCAATGTCTCTAATTTTTTGAAAATGGAATTAGAATCGATCAAAAATGGAGATGCAATTAAAATTATTGCTTTGGAAACTAGGTATGAAAGACATCTGCATCATGCAAGTTTGCCATTTCCGGTTTTAATTGGCGGTGAAGTTGACAGAATCGAACTTCGCAACGGAAAAATAAGAATCATTGATTATAAGACCGGAAAAGTTGAAAAAACAAACGTTATGCTCAAATCGTGGAACGGATTAACACAAGAGTTTAAAAACGATAAAATTATTCAGGTTTTAGCTTATGCGTTTATGTTTGAAGAGCATGCAGGAGATACTCCAATTGAAGTTGGAATTATTTCTTTTAAAAATTTAAAATCAGGATTTTTACCTTTTGGATTTAAAGAAGAAAAAGACCTTGATATAACGGTCAGCAAAACGATTCTAAATAGTTATATAGAAGAAATAGTTGTATTGCTAAATGAAATACTAGATATCAATATCCCTTTTGAAGAAAAAATATAATTAGGTGATTTTTTTATAGTTTTTAGATCAATTTATTTGATTCAAAAAATAGCTAAATTATCTACTATAGGTTTTGCTTTCAAAATAAAGAAAAGGCTGTTTCGAATTTCCGAAACAGCCTTTTCTGCGTTTAATATCTTTTTTATTTTAGCTGAAGAAATCTAATAGGACTGGTAATAATTCCTCTTTATTTTCAATATGACTCATATGACCATCTTCAAACGAGACTAATTCTGCCGTTGTGTCTTTAATTTGAGCAAGACTTTCTTCGTAGTTTAAAACGGGATCTTTTTTGCCTAAAATCAACAAAACGGGAAATCTATTTTCGTGTAAAAGCCATTCGCGGTCTTTTCGTATTTTCATTCCTTCGAGCGAAGCTACAATTCCCTGCAAAGGAGTTTTTAGAGCTTGTTCTCGTACTTTTTCAATTTCATCTGCTAAACGGGTTCTGTTGTTTTCGCTGAATAAATTTGCAATCGCCAAGCTTACAAAATTGACATAGTTTTGTTTTACGGCTTTAATGGCACGCGTTCTGTTTAGTTTTTTTTCGGCACTGTCTTCCTTAGAAGTTGAATTTAGTAACACTAATTTTTTAATGTTTTCCGGAAATAATTCGGCGAAAGCCAAAGCAACGTAACCACCCATAGAATGCCCTAAAATAGTGGCTTTTTCTATTTTTAAAGATTGTAAAACTTCATAAACAACATTTGCATTATCTTCCATTTCATGAACATAGCTCAAACAGTCAGATTCTCCGTGACCTAATAAATCGATTGTAATAACACGATATTTTTCGGAAAACAAATTAACATACTTTGCCCACATTTTTTTATTTTCCAAAAAACCATGAAGCATTACAATTGCGGTTCCTTCTCCAGAATCTGTAAAAGATATTTTGGTGTTTTTATATAGAATATTTTTCATCGTAATAATTTTTACAAAAATAACCTTTTGAATTTTAACTAACCAATATTATAGATTTAAGGATTTTTTCACTGAATTAGGAAATATTTTTTTTGAATTTTTAAATGTTAATAAGATTTCTAAGGAATTGATTTTTAGTTTTTAGCAAATTAATTTTATCGACTTGTAAAGTGTTGAAAAATGATTAGTTTTACTTCGTTTTTTAATAATAAACTTACTAAATTATATATGAGATCAACTTTACTCTATGTTTTGTTTTTACTGAATGTTCAATTTGCCTTTTGTCAATGGGTAAATCTAAATACTGGTTTGACAGATGATTTAACTGGTGTTGTTTTTTTTGGTAATAATGGTTTAGTTGCTGGAAAAAAAGGACTTTACTATACTTCAAATGGAGGGGAAGGAGCATCAAGTTGGAAGAGATTTGAGATAACAGATGGAAGCGAAAATGCCAATATCTACAATAATACAATTTTTAGTCATTGTTATTCAGATGCAACAGGTTCGGCTTCTGCAGGAGTTGTTTTCGCTTGCGGACAGAATGCATTGACAAAACAAGCTATTATAATGAAAATTGAACTGCCATCGCTTAACTACCAAATTATATATACAGGAGAGGAAAATTCAAAACTCAACCAGATTACTTATTCAGACTATTATAGATCCTATTTTGCAGTAGGAGAAAATGGACTAATTGTTACTTTTACATCAGCGGGTGTTGCAAAAACTAAAAATCTTGGCACCGATAATTTTTCTTCTGTTGCTTTTTATCAAAATAGGTGTAAAATAGCAACTACCGGTAAAATACTTTATTTTGAGTATTTTGATTCAGGATATAATTTTGTGCCGGTATCAACGCCTGGTTCAGATATTAAGGCCATAACTTATGGTTATGGAACATTTAATACCGGTGTAACTTTTTGTGCAGGAAATAGATTTGCATACTATAGCATTAATAATTCACTAAATAATGACCATGCGAACTTTTATAATGGACCTTTAAATGCAAAGTGTATTTCTGCTAACTCAACAGGCGAATATGTGGGAACAGATCATGGTGTTTATTTTGTTGCCAGTAGTCAGGCATTAGAGTGGCAGACAACATCTTTAAATTATAGTATTAATTGTTTTTGGAAACAAATGGCAAATACGACTTTTTATGCATGTGGAAATTCGGGAATTATATTAAAAACTACTAATGGAGGAGGTACGAGAATTCCTTATGTAAATGTTTCAAGATTGGTAGGCGGCTGCGCCGGAAGTACTGTAACTTTAAAACCTCTTGTAGGCGGAGTTGCAAGTTGTAAATGGTTTGTAAATGATGTGCAGGTTAATGCTGTGTGCGGAAGTTTAACTTATAATTTCAAAACAGCCGGGAATTATGAAATTAGATATACGGTTACAAATAGTTTTGGTGTTGAATCTACAGATTCTAAAAGTATTTATGTTAGTCCAATTCCGAAAATTAATTTACCGGTTATTATAAATGATAATATTCTTTGTAAGAGTGAACCTGTAATAATTCAAATTCAAAATTCTGAGATCGATGTTGTTTATACATTGAGAAATGGTTCCTTAAAATTTGGAACCAGTGAAGTGGGGAATGGACAAACCATTTCTTTAACAAGCGATTTAATTAGCGAATCGGGAGATTTTTATTTAGAAGCTAAAAATGTAAATGCTAACTGTACAGTTAGTTTTACAGATAAATTTCATATTGAGGTTGAACATACAAAAGCACAATTTTATAAAGATTTGATAAACGCTAAGCCTGATGAGACTACGTCATTTTATCAAAAAGCAATTGATGCGCAACATTATAAATGGGATTTTAGCCCTAATGCTTTAACAGCCAATTCAACAGATGCAATAGTAGAAACTAGTTATTCTAAGCCAGGAGCAACAATCACTAATTTTGAAGTTTGGTCGGATAATGGTTGTTACGATAAAACAGAGACAGAAGGACCTTTTATTTATAATAATCCTGAAAATTCGAATAATTGCTGGGCATTAATTAATGATGGAGTCGATTCTCAATGGAATGGATATGAATATGAAGGTAATTACAGTTTAAGTCAAACAAAAGATGGTTTTTTGGTTTCCGGAGGATTTAATGATCAGGTGTTTGATTCGAAGGTTGGGGTTAAACCTAATTATAAAAATAAAAAAGGAAGTTTTCTAACTAAATATGATCGAAGTGGTGTCATAAAATGGGTAGTTAGTACAGAACATGATCTGCAAATTCGTGATAGAGATAAAATATCTTCTTCTGTAGAAGATCATGATGGAAATATATACATATGCGGTACACACCAAGGTATTTTTATAGACAACAAAGGTGATAGAATTAACATAGATCCAATAATTGGGTCTAGCCAAAATGTTGGTTATATCATGAAAATGGACAAAAAAGGAAAAATTATCTGGACATTATCTTTTAGTACTTTGGGTTATGTAGCAGAAAAGCTATACATCGATAAAGAGAATAACTTAGTTACTATAGGTTCTTTTGATTCGCAATATAGTGGAGGCCAATTGTATTTAAATGGAGTTAAAACCGAGACCATAAAACTTTTGGCTGGTGGCTTTATGATGATGAAGATAGCTCCAACGGGAGCTCTTAAGTGGTTCGATGAAATTAAAATTTCATATGTTAATGCAGGAGGGCTTACAGATATTGGTTTTGATCGCGATAATAATATTTACTTAGGAGGTAATTACGAATCGTATGTTAGTTTTTATTCAGCAGGAAATGCAGCTCCGGTCGAAAGACTGGAAGGAGATGGTGGTTACGGAAGTAGAGGTTTTTTAGTAAAATATAATAAAGATGGAATTTTTCAATGGAAAGTAAGAAGTAATACAAAAGATGCTTTTTTTAATGGCGTTTCCATAAGATCAATGGTTACGGATGAAAACGGAGACAGTTATATTACCGGAAGTAATGGGTGCGATGAAGCAAAAGCTATTCATTTTTTTGAAAATAGTGACGGAACAATAACGCAAAAAAGTATTGGAAGCTTTTATGTAGCAAAAGTTAATTCCCTTGGAAAATGTGAATGGATAACAGGGACCCAATATACTGGAGGCGGTGGAGCTAAAATGATTAAGGATAAAGATAAATTGCATATTATTGGAGGAGTTGCGGATGGAGGCAATTTTATTACAGCCGATGGAAAGTATTATAATTTATCGATTAGTAATTATGATTTCTTTTTAGCTACTTATGATTTATCAGGTAATTTAAAAAAGATAACAGCTAATGGAGATAACAAAAATCATGTTAATGTGCCTTACATGGAAATATTTGATTTTTTCAAAGCAGAAGATGGATCATTTTATTTATCTAGTAATTTAAGAGGGAGTAATTACAGCAGTTTTGGCAGTACATTAAGTACCAATGGTATTGATGGCACAGTAGTCCATTTTGATGAAGATTGTGGAATTCTTAAGTATGAAAATACATTATCAACAGAGGATTTTACAAAAACTTCAAATGCGGTTATTTATCCTAATCCAACTTCGGGTAAGATTTCAGTAGATTTAAAAAATTATGACGGAAATGCAAACGTGCAGATATACGATGCAAACGGAAAAAAAATAAGTGAAGAAAAAGCGGTTGATTTATCGAAACTTGATTTAACAATAAACGGCAGTCAAGGATTGTATTTTGTAAAAATTAAAGCAGGTAATAAGGTGCAGACCTTTAAAGTTTTAAAGCAGTAAATAAATTTGCAGTGAGAAAAAAGAAACGGCCTTCAGAAATGAAAGCCGTTTTTGTTTTTAAAATTAAATAAATAATACTATAGAATATTACAGTCTTTGAGTGCACTTGAGCTGTTTTTTAAGAACATTAAGTGACTTTGTTATTTTAAATTAGTCTTAATTATGTGTTTAATTACTTTAAATTCTATATTTTTGCACCGTTATTATATTTTATCAGAATGGCATTAGTTAGTGATTTGACCACCAAAATATTATTTGAAACCGAAAAAGGATACAGTTATCAATGTGATTTGACGAATAGTATAATCATCAATTTTGTTGATACGGTGTCAAGTTATAAAATTCATGATTTTTTGATTTTTCAAAGAAAGGTTAATAGCGTTGACATTCTTAATATGCTTTATGACTTATCTGATCAGTCAGACGCGCAGTTGATTGAAACTACCAAAAGAAATTTTTCCAGAAATCTTACGATCTGCGAAATAGTACAGTTAAGAGATTTATTAAACGGAACAAAATTTACCCTCACTTTACATTCTATGCTTTGTAATACGGTTAACGTAGAGCTTATTTAGATTCTTACTTAGATTAAATCCAAATTTTCAGGCATTTAGGGCTGCCTCCTTTAATTTTAGTAATTTTACACATACTAAAAATTAAAGGTTATGAAAGATTTACTAAGAACAAGTACTTCATTAGTTGAAGGAATAGAAAATATATTGAACTTACAGGCAAAAATAGAAAGCGACGCTTCTAATAAATATTTAGCTATGGCTGCATGGTTAGATAGAAATGGTTATGCAAATACAGCATCGTATTTGTATAAGCAGGCTGAAGAAGAAAGAGAGCATTTTCTAAAAGTTTTCAAATATATTACAGATATGGGAGGGATTGCAGTTACGCCATCTGTTTCAGAAGTGCAGCAAGAATTTGCTTCTTTTAGAGAAGTGTTTGAAATTGCTTTGCAAAACGAAATTGCAGTTACTCAGGCAATCAATAGAGTAATTGCAAAGTGTAGAGCCGAAAATGATTATGCTACAGAAAATTTTATGATGTGGTATGTGGCTGAGCAAAGAGAAGAAGAGAAAAACGCAAGAAGAGCTTTAGAGCTTTTTGAATTAATCAACGGAAACGAAGCTGACGGTAAATTTCAATTAGATCTTCAGATTTCAAAAATTGGATAATAAACGGTTATAAAATAAAAAAGCCCTTAATAACAATTAAGGGCTTTTTTATTTTTATGATTTTAAAAATGAATTAATATCCGAGAAGTATTTTTCTCTCGCATCAAGCCATCCGTAATGTTTAGAATGTTCTAATAAAATGAGCTTAGAATTTGGAAAAGTTTGATGTGCCAATTCTCCAATTTCATTACTGATAATATCTTCTTTTCCCTGAATAATTAAAACTGGATTTTTGAAGTTTTTTAGCTTGTCTTTGCAATCAAAATTCATTTTCTGCATATCAGACCATAATAAGCCATTTATTGTCGAATTTCCCTGCGTTAATCTTTCGGCAATTATCGGAACAAATTTTCGATCGTAAACATAAGCCGGAGCCATTGCTTTTCCGCGTCCAAGTCTTGCTTTGTAAGATGTGTCGCCTTTGTCAATTTTATCGTTCCAGTAATTCAGAGAATCTTTTTCTGCTTTACTTAAACCGGCTTCAATCAAATTCGGACTTTTTAATAAAGTTAAATCTACGCCGCCAGATGATGATAAAATCAATTTATCGATACTGTTTGGATAAACCGTCGCATAATAAGAACCTAACATTCCGCCGAAAGAATGCCCAAGAATATTCCATTTTTTAATTTTAAGATGCTTTCTTAATGACTCAATATCATCAGCCATTATTTTCATCGAAATACTTTTAGAATCCAATTTTAAAAGGTTCGATTTTCCGGTTCCTCTTTGATCGTAAATAATCGTTTGCTGATTTTCACCCAAAGTTTTCGCCATATCTTCAAAACCATTGCTGTTCATTCCCGGACCGCCGTTTATAATTAAAAGCGGTTCGCCTTTTCCGAAAGTTTTGTAATAGGTTTTACTTCCGTCATTATTCACAGCATAGCCTTCTGTCTGGGCAAAAATGTTCCCCAAAAACAATAAAAATCCAAGTAGAAAAATCTTTTTCATCGTGAATTAAGAATTCATCAACGTTTCGATTTCATCAACTTCAACCGGAATATTGCGCATTAAGTTAAAAGGTTCTCCTTTTTCCTGAACCACTACATTATCTTCCAAGCGAATTCCGAATTTCTCGTCCGGAATATAAATTCCAGGTTCAACCGTAAATACCATATTCGCTTTCATTTGTTCGTGAAGCAAACCGTAATCATGCGTGTCAAGTCCTAAATGGTGAGAAGTTCCGTGCATGAAATATTTTTTGTAAGCCGGCCATTCTGGATTTTCGTTCTGAACATCGGCTTTAGAAATTAAACCTAAACCAATTAATTCCGAAGTCATGATTTTGCCCACTTCAACATGGTATTGTTTCCAAAGTGTTCCTGGAGTCAGCATTTTTGTAGCTTCATTTTTAACTCTTAGAACAGCATTGTAAACTGCTTTTTGACGATCAGAAAAACGTCCCGAAACTGGAATCGTTCTTGTCATATCGCTTGAATAATTTGCATATTCTGCCGCAACGTCTAATAAAATTAAATCCCCGGTTTTACATTGCTGATTGTTTTCGATATAATGTAAAACATTTGCATTGTTTCCAGAAGCAATAATTGGCGTGTAAGCAAAACCTTTTGAACGGTTACGGATAAATTCGTGAGCTAATTCAGCTTCGATTTCATATTCAGTAACATTTGGTTTTACAAACGAAAGCAATCTACGGAAACCTTTCTCTGTAATATCACAAGCCTGCTGAATCAAATCGATTTCTTCGCTTTCTTTTACAGAACGAATGCGCTGCAAAATTGGGTTGCTTTTCGCAACATTGTGTGCAGGGTAACGCTCTTTCCACCATTTTACAAAACGAGCTTCGCGAGTTTCTACTTCAACAGTTGCGCGGTAATGTTCGTTTGTATTAATATACATTGTATCGGCGTACGTCATCATTTCGTTCAAAACTTTATGAAAATCCTGTAACCAATAAACCGTTCTAATTCCAGAAACCTTAAAAGCACGTTCTTTCGTTAGTTTTTCACCTTCCCAAACTGCGATATGATCGTTAGTTTCTCTTAAAAAAAGAATTTCTCTTTGGCTTTCATATGGCGCATCCGGAAACAAAAGCAAAACACTTTCTTCCTGATCTACACCGCTCAGATAAAAAATGTCTCTGTGTTGTGCAAAGGGCAAAGTGCTGTCTGCACTAATTGGGTAAATGTCATTTGAATTGAAAACGGCAACCGAATTAGGTTTCATTTCTGCCGTGAATTTTTTGCGGTTTTTTACAAAAAGAGCGCTGTTTATTTGATGATATTTCATAATAACTTAGTTTTTGAACTTCGAATTTCAAAATTAGTGATTTTTGAATAAGTGGCGTATAATTGATTTATTAAAGTTTTCTTATTTGTTTTGGTTCTAATTTTTCAGGGTTTATTTAACCGCAAAGAGCGCAAAGATTTACGCAATGTTTTCTCAATATTGTCATTTCGTGGAACGAGAAATCTTCGCTAGTAACTGTACAAAGATTGACGGATTGTAATTTTTTAATTCTGCATATTTTGTATATTGTAATAATTTCAAATCATACTAAAAATGAATGAACTATTAATTCAAAATAAAGGTATAAGAACCGAGCAATACTATATACCGCCTTTTGAGTTGAGAAAAGGAGATTTAGTTATTATTTATTTAGAAGGCGGATCTCATTTTGATGATCTGAAAACACAGCTAGTAGATATTTTTACAGGGAAAGAACACCATGAAAATGTAAAAATAATAGAACCTTTAACTTTCGCAGAACAATTTAAAGAATCGACTTTTAAAAGAATATTCAATCCTGCTACGGTGGGCAGTTATTTAAAAAGAAATGCAGATGTAAATAATCCAATGGTATCTAAAATTTTCGAAATAGATACTTTTACTAAAAAAGACAAGGTAAAAAATCTTGATACAAGCGAAAAAAAGAGGCTTTCGTTAAGTGCCGCTTTTTCAAAAAATAAAAATATAGTTTTTGATTTGAGAGGAGAATCAGCTATGCATTTTTCTAAAACATATGAGTTTGTTAAAGACGAAATTAAAAACGAAGGAGCTGCCATTTTAATCGACTGGTCAGATGATTTGAAAAATGACTGCTCGAAATTTATAGCTATTGAATGGCTGGTAGATATTGATGAACGAATAAAGATTGCTAATGGAAGTGTAAGTCTTTCTAAAATGTATTAAAAATAATTCATAATCGCTGTCAATTTTGATTTTGTTTACAAAATGGAATGCAAATTCAAGAGAGTATTTTTAGTTTTTAAATTCTAAACAATGAAATTAAGTACAGATATTAAATATTTAACCGTTAAGCAAAGCACCATTTTTTTATTGGTTTCACTTTTTCTTGTTTGGATATGGATGTTTATTACCACAAAATATGATAGAGGAGACGATCGTGGATTGATGACTATTTTTGGTATAATATTCATATTGTGTTTTATCGTCGTAAATTTTTTTGCAAAAGATAAACGAGGGCAATTTTTAGCAACATTGTTTTATCTTTTTTTAGGAAGTATTGTTGTTTTTATAGCTACGATGACAATTGGACTTTTGATTTCTGCAATTGTAAAATGGAGTTGGGCCGGTTTTATAATTCCACTAATTGGAACAGGGGGGGTGTTGTTTTTTATTTTTAGACGACTGTTTTCTTTTCCAGATAATTTTGTTGCTTTTTGGGTATTATTTTCTCTTCCAATTTTAACAGTCATAACTCTAAAATTACTGCCTTTTAATGATAGTGTTTCTAAGTATGAATTAGGAATAGGTTTTCCAATTTCAGTATATCTTAGTTTTGTCTTTGTTACAATTGCAATTCTTTGTAGAGAAAATCAAAAAACAGCAGAAAATGATTTGTAGGTTTAGAAAAAAAATAGAGATTTATTAGGTTGTGATGAATAATGAAAAAATAAAAATATTGAGAGAAAAAATCCCAGTGCCTTTAAATACAGCATTGGAACTGCTTAAAAAGAACAATCATAATATTGAGTTGTGTGAACAAGAATTTCATGATAGTAATATTTTAAGAATTTGTGATAAAGCTGAATGCGATTATGAAACCGCAAAAGATAATTATCAAATTTGCAATTATGATATAACAAAAGCCGTTGAAAGAATTAATCAGAAACAAGTAATAATTGCAACTGGAAAAGCAGCGTATTCAAAAATTGGCTTTATTTTATGGTCCGAAAATGCTAATGGAGAATTTTATAAAACAGCTAAAAGAAATGATGTGTTTATTCAAACAGAGGATTTTGATATTGTTTTAGAAAAATTCCAATCGGTTTTTCCTTTAAAAAACCCATGGAATGATACGATCGAGAATAAATTTGATGTTTTGGGACATAACTTTTTTGACAATAAAACCTGCGTGCAAATTGTGAAAACAATAAACCAAATCCAAAGCGATGATGAGCAAATTCAAAGTTTTTTGACAGAACTAACCAATTGGTTAAATGGTAAATTGACTTATGCTGATTATATTGTAGTTTATGGTAATCTATAATTAGAAATGGGAACGGAAATTCAAATCAGGAAAATAGAAAAACAAGATCTAGACTTTATTTACAAAGCAATCTGCGAACTCGAAAATGAAACCTTAAATTTTAAAGTTTTCAAGGAAATTTTCAATGAAAACATTTCAAACCCCAAAAATCTATATCTAATTGCCGAAAACGAAAATGAAGGTTTAGGGTTTATCAGTTTTCATACTCAAAATCTTCTCCATCATTGCGGATTGGTTGGCGAGATTCAGGAGTTTTTTATTCATCAAAAATGCCGCGGTCAAGGCGTTGGATGTTTATTAATCAGTGAGATTAAGAATTTTGCAGATCAAAATAATTTAAAAAATATTGAAGTCACAACAAACCGCAAAAGAGTAGAAAACGTTGCGATTTATGAGAATCTGGGTTTTACTTTAAGTCATAATAAGTTTACGATTTATAAGTAATTAAATATTTCAATAGCCCCCAGTTTTAACTGGGGGAATCATTGAGACAAAAGAGAAGGCTTTAGCCTAAATATTTATTTTTTGGCTAAAGCCATTTATATTGAACTTTTTTAATCTCCAGCTAAAGCTGGAGGCAATTTAATTTATGTGTGACGACCTTTGTCAAAGTTTTAAACTTTGACAAAGTTTTTTTGCGCAAAGCTCGTCATCCTGGACGAAGTCGAAGGATAAGCAAGTAACTCCGCTTGCAAAATCGACAATCTTTGTAGAGCTGCTAACGTGTCCTTCGACTTCGTCCAGGATGTCAAACTTTGTGGTATAAAAACAAAAAACCGAAGCAAAGCTTCGGTTTTTATTGGAATTTGGAATTTCTTTATTGGAATTTTTTAATCTACCCATTTATAATAACGAGCCCCAATCAAAACAGGAATCTCTTTTTCAATTCGATCCAAAACCCATTCGTTTTTAGGAGTTCTTATGCTTTGTTTTTGTTCTTTTTTATGAAGACTTTCATAAGTATTGAAATCAATTTCTATGCTTTCGGCTAAATTTTCAAAAAGTTTTACGTTTTCTAAAGCCGATTTCCATTCTGTCTGAATCGTTCCTTCAAAAACTTTCGATTTTGATCCGCTTCCGTAAGCCAGGAATCCGAATTTAGTTCCTGAAATTGCTGCATTAGTATCATAAAAATGAGCTAAAGTCGATAATAATCCCATGAAAATAGAACCGGTGTAAAGGTTTCCAATTAATGACGAAGCTAATTCTGCAGGCTGTAATTTCTCAGTTACAAATTTTCTGTAATCATCAGATTTTGCAACTTCCTTAAGTTTTGTCTGATAATCTGCAGGCGCAATATCATCGGTAATAATTTTTTCGGCACTGTCTAAAGCATAAATTTCAGATAACATTCTTCTTCCTTGGAAAGAATATGGTAGATGCATCACGATACTGTGCCAAGTGTTATAAAGAGTTTCGGTAGTATTTTTTAATTTCTTGAATGAAAAGTAAGCATTACGGGTACGATCCATATAACATTGATTCGAATATTGACCGTCAAAAACCGGCTGGTCTTTATGAATTTCGATTTCGGCTTCTAAATTGTCAAACCAAGAATCGTTGTTTTCATTTTTTGTAATGTCTTCTTTAGGAATAGTTCTGTACGGTTTAAAGAAATCAAAAACACCTTTTGTGCTCGTTGCCCAATCGTTATCAAAAGCAATAATTTTTGGGTTTGAAGTTATCAGGATGGCAACAGCGCCGGCACCTTGGGTATATTCTCCACCCGAATTTAAATCATATTTTGCAAAATCGGTTGTTACTACAATTGCTTTTTTAGCGGGATTTAATTTTACAAAGTCAAGACAGTTTTGCAAAGCATCAACGCCGCCAATACAGGCAAAAGTAAAATCTACAACATCGCATTCTGCTAAAGCATCTTCGCCAAATTTTTGCTCCATTAAATTAATTAAATAAGAAGCAATTGGTTTTGAGCTGTCGATTCCGCTTTCGGTGCCAACATAAATTCGGCTTATTTCGTTTAGGTTGATTTTATTGTTAGTGATTAGTTTCGTTAAAGCATTTGCTCCAAAAACAACCGCATCCTGATGAGCATCTGGAAATGTCATTTTAAGCAATCCAAGACCTTTTTCTAATTTTTCCGGCTCAATATTTCTGGCAACAGCCAAAGTTTTTATGGGTAAATGTATGTTTGCAACATCAAAAGAGATGGCATCAATTCCTGTTTTCATTCTTATTTTTTTGAGCCGCTAAAGGTAAAACTATGTTATGGAATGACAATTTTTTGCTTAGATAAAATTATGTACAGCTGGTACTTTTGAAGAAAACAAATCAAAACTTTGAATAAAATATCAATATGATAATTTTTAAGAATCTTATAAGTATTGAAATTAGTCTGAAATCGCTCTAAAGCAGTTTTTTAAACTTTTTTATACTAAATTATTTATTATTAAAAATAAATTTATACGTAAAAATACGTATACGTAGCCTATTTTAAAATCATTATAAATAACAACGAAATGGTTGTAGTTCTTTGTTAATTGAGTTATTTTTGTCTAATTTTTTAAAACAAACTACTTAAACACTTATGGCACAATCTGCACTATTGAATGCTTCCATCTTAAAGAAAGTAGCTATGGCTCTTTCGGGAATATTCTTAATCACGTTTTTAGCGCTGCATGTTTCCTTAAATTTTATTTCTATTATTAGTGAGGATGTATTCAACGAAGTTTCTCATTTTATGGGTTACAATCCGCTGATACAATATGTAATGCAGCCAGTTTTGGCATTCGGGGTAATTTTACATTTCGTAATGGGATTTGTACTTACTGCTCAAAACAGCGCTGCAAGACCAATTGCATATGCAAAATACAACGGAGCAGCAAATGCTTCTTGGAGTTCTAGAAATATGATTATTTCTGGATTGGTTATTTTGGCTTTCTTAGGATTGCATTTTTATGATTTCTGGTTTCCTGAACTTGGCTATAAATATATAGCAGGGACAGCTCCAGATGCTACAAGGTATTATGGAGAGTTAGTTCATAAATTTCATAGTCCGGTACGTACAGGATTGTACTGTGTATCTTTTATCCTTTTAGGATTTCACTTATGGCACGGATTTGCATCTTCTCTTCAATCAATGGGAATGCACAACAAATATTCTCGATTCTTAAGCAAAGTGGGTTTATGGTTTGCAGTTGTAGTGCCGGCCGCTTTCGTAATTATCGCATTATTTCATCATTTCAATAATTAATATCAATTATAATGGCATTAGATTCAAAAATTCCAAATGGTCCTATAGCGGATAAATGGACAAATTATAAAGATCATATTAATTTAGTAAACCCTGCTAACAAACGTAATCTAGATATTATCGTAGTTGGTACTGGTTTAGCTGGAGGTTCTGCTGCGGCTACTTTAGCTGAGTTAGGGTATAACGTAAAAGCATTTTGTTTTCAGGATTCACCTCGTCGTGCGCACTCTATTGCTGCACAAGGAGGTATCAATGCTGCAAAAAATTATAAAGGTGATGGTGACTCGGTTTACAGATTGTTCTACGATACTGTAAAAGGAGGTGACTACCGTGCACGTGAGGCAAACGTTCACCGTTTGGCTGAAGTTTCGGCTAATATTATTGACCAGTGTGTGGCTCAAGGGGTACCATTGGCTCGTGAATATGGCGGACTTTTAGATAACCGTTCTTTTGGAGGAACTTTGGTTTCTCGTACATTTTACGCACAAGGGCAAACTGGACAGCAATTATTGTTAGGAGCTTATTCTGCAATGAACCGTCAGATTGGTCGTGGAAAAATTAAAATGTACAACCGTCACGAAATGCTTGACATTGTAATCGTGAACGGAAAAGCGAGAGGTATTATCGCTCGTAACTTAATCACTGGAGAAATAGAAAGACATTCTGCTCACGCGGTAGTAGTTGGTTCTGGAGGATACGGAAACGTATTTTTCCTTTCAACAAATGCTATGGGAAGTAACGCAACAGCAGCTTGGAAAATTCATAAAAAAGGAGCGTTTTTCGCAAATCCTTGCTATACACAAATTCACCCAACATGTATTCCGGTTTCAGGAGATCATCAGTCAAAACTGACTTTGATGTCTGAATCTTTACGTAATGACGGTCGTATTTGGGTTCCTGCAAAATTAGAAGATGCTCAGGCAATTCGTGAAGGAAAGAAAAAAGCAACAGACTTATCTGAAGAAGAAAGAGATTATTTCTTAGAAAGAAGATACCCTGCGTTTGGTAACTTAGTTCCTCGTGACGTTGCATCTCGTGCGGCTAAAGAAAGATGTGATGCTGGTTTTGGAGTTAACAAAACGGGTGAAGCAGTTTACTTAGACTTCGCAGCAGCAATTAAACGTTACGGAACTGAAGATGCTTACGTAAAAGGTTTAGATGATAAAGATGCTGCTTTGGTAACTAAATTAGGAGCTGCGATAGTGAAAAGTAAATACGGAAACTTATTCCAGATGTATTACAAAATCGTTGACGAAGATCCTTATACAACACCAATGATGATTTACCCAGCAGTTCACTACACAATGGGTGGAACTTGGGTTGATTATAACTTAATGACTACAATTCCTGGATGTTTCTCAATTGGAGAATCTAACTTCTCTGATCACGGAGCAAACAGACTTGGAGCTTCTGCTTTAATGCAAGGTTTAGCTGATGGATATTTCGTATTACCATATACTATTGGAGATTATTTAGCTCCGGATATTAAAATGGGAGAAATTTCTACAGACTTACCAGAATTCGTTGAAGCTGAAAAAGCGGTTGTTGATCAAATTAATAAATTTATCAATAATAACGGAACTCATTCTGTAGATTATTTCCACAAAAAATTAGGTAAAATTATGTGGGATAAAGTAGGTATGGCTCGTAATGCTAAAGGTTTAACTGAAGCTATCGAAGAAATTGCTGCTTTACGTGAAGAGTTTTATAAAGATGTAAAAGTTCCTGGAAGTGCTTACGAATTTAATCAGGAATTAGAAAAAGCAACTCGTGTTGCCGATTTCTTAGAATTAGGAGAATTGTTCGCGAAAGATGCTTTACACCGTAACGAATCTTGTGGTGGTCACTTCCGTGAGGAATACCAAACAGAAGAAGGTGAAGCACTTCGTGATGATGATAACTTTGCATACGTTGCAGCTTGGGAATACAAAGGAAAACCAAGTGACGCCGTATTACACAAAGAACCTCTTAATTACGAAAACATTAAATTAGTTCAAAGAAGTTATAAATAAGAATTTGGTCGAAAGCCCAAAGTCTTAAAGTCAAAAGGCAAAATGTGCCAAGCGACTTTCGACTTTCGACTTTATGACTTTCAAACGAAAAAGGTATGAAACTTACATTAAAAATATGGCGTCAAAAAAACGCTCAAGATAAAGGAGGGATTGTAGAATATCCTATTGATGGAATTGAACCAGATATGTCTTTCCTTGAAATGCTTGATGTTCTTAACGAACAATTAATCAATAGAGGAGAAGAGCCAGTAGCATTTGACCACGATTGTCGTGAAGGAATCTGCGGAATGTGTTCTTTATTCATCAACGGTGAAGCACACGGACCAGACAGAGGTGTTACAACTTGTCAGTTACACATGCGTATGTTTAAAGATGGTGACACGATTTTTATCGAGCCGTTTAGAGCAAAAGCTTTCCCTGTAATTAAAGATTTAGTGGTTGACAGAAGTTCTTTTGACAGAATTCAACATGCAGGAGGATTTATCTCTGTAAATACTTCAGGAAATACAATTGATGCCAATACAATTCCAATCAACAAACACGATGCAGATAAATCATTTGATGCAGCAGCTTGTATTGGTTGCGGTGCTTGTGTAGCAACTTGTAAAAACTCTTCAGCAATGTTATTCGTTTCTGCAAAAGTTTCTCAATATGCATTATTACCACAAGGTAAAGTTGAAGCAGTTGACCGTGTGTTAAACATGGTTCACCAAATGGATTTAGAAGGTTTCGGAAACTGTACCAATACAGGGGCTTGCGAAATCGAATGTCCAAAAGGAATTTCGCTTGAAAATATCGCACGTATGAACCGTGAGTATTTAGCAGCAAGCTTGAAAGGATAAGGGAATACAACAATTTAGTATATTTAAAAAACGCATTCATTAATTTGAATGCGTTTTTTTTGTACTACATTTATTCCGTAAATAATAACCAAAAAACAGAATCATTTAATGAAAAGAATTTTACTATTTGTAATGCTGATTTTCAGCGTTAAAAATTATTCTCAGGTTTCGGTTTCTCCTTCTGATAGAGGAGCAAACGAAAAATTTGAAAAAGGAGAGTTAGAAAAGTTTAAGGCTACAACTACAATTTTTGTACTGCCTCAAATAAATCAAAAAGAAGATTACGAAAAAATTTTAAAAGAAGTCTGGACCGTAACTCCTTACAAATTAGTTGAGTTTAAAGATTTTAATATAACAGGTTATGCAGACGATGCATATTCATTTGCAGAGCTTTTTGGAGATATAAGGGTAACAGGAAAAGGTACTGTTTATGTTCATACTAACTTTGGAATACAACTTTTAAATCAGGAAAAATTTGAGAAAGGTTTTGCAAAGCTTAAATCAGATGATAAAAAGTATAGCAGAAAACTGAAAAGTCTTTTTAATGAAAATTTATCTTTTGTAGCAAGAGCCCCGCTTTCTGTTAATTCTAAATTTTTAGCAGATGCGATGGTAGCAAGATCTGATGAAAAGGCTGGTGTTCTTTATGATAGAATGTATACCGAAAAATCTTTTACAAATACCAATTTAGGAATGCTGAAAAACTATTTTCAGCAAATAAATAAAATTCTTAGTAAAGGCGAAAATGTCGGACTTTATGACGATTTTGTTACTCCCGAAATTAAAAATCTAAAAGAAAATACGCTGTATATTCCTGAAGCTTATAAACTGGAGTTTAGTCCTTGGAGAATATCAGAAAAGCTGAGAGACGAAAAAGACCTTAACGAACTTTTAGAAGATTATAAGTATAAGTATGAATTTATAAAAGATGAGGATTTAGAAAAGAAAATCTTAAATAATGAAGAGATTTATTATTTAAGATATGTAAGCATGAATGCAAATAAATATTTGCAGGTTGTTAATGCTAAAACAGGCGATCCGGTATATTATTTTTATGGAGTGGCAAGTTATAATTTAAAGGATAATGACTTTGAAAAAATTAGCAAAGCCATTAGCGGTAAATAATTTTTTAAAATAAAAGAAGAACGCATTCATTAATTTGAATGCGTTTTTTTATTTCATTAGAAATAGTGATGTATAATTAAAACGTTCAAAATAAATTTGATTCCATTATAACAACTGTTCTTAAGCAGTAAAAGGGACAAATATGTTTACGATCAATATGCCTTTTTTTACTAATGATAATTATTTGTATTATCAATTACTATTTACATGTATTTTGTTTCTGCTGTTGTTTTTTATTGGCGGTTTTTCAGAATCTTTTGTAATTGAATATGGTTCTTATGTGTACGCCGGAAGCATTATTATAAGCTTTTTGATTTCATTTTTCATCGATCACTACTGGCAGTTTTTATTGCATTGGTTTTTGCTGTCAATAGTTCAGTTTCTTTTTTGGGCCGTGCTGATGTTTATTTGCGGACATTATGGAAAACCTCATAACGGAGACGGCTGGATAATACTATTGCTTCCGGGTTATTTTTTACCATTTTTAATATTTGTTTCTGTCTTAATAAAAGCTCTGAAAATTTTAATCCAGAAATTTTAGCAGATAGATATCTTGCTTTTATGAAATTGAAATTATGAAATCACTATAAATAGTGATGTGGTTTAAAAGGAGAGGTGATACATTTGATTTTTATATAATAAATTTAAAAATGTACAGAGTTAGCCAAATTATAGTTTCTTTATTGCTAATCATTAGTTTGTTTTCATGTTCTCAGGATGAAAACAATAAAGAAAATACAGAGAAAGTAAGCATTAGTAAAAAATGGATTGTGCAAAATTCAACAGAATTCGAATCGGTTGAATTTGATGAAAATGGAAATTATATCATTATAAAAAATGGAAACAGTAAGTTTTCAAAAAAGAATGCCGAAATTATTGTCTTTGGTACTTATGAAGTTTTAGATACTGATATTTTATTACTTTCTAATTTTGGTTCTATGAAAGTAGACGACAGTGATCCTAATAATATTACGTTTTCAATTAAATACGAAGGATCTGATACGTATACTTATCAATTAAAAGTTACAAAAGCAGCTGAGTTTACCAGTACGCCCAAAACAGATTTGTTATGCGATAATACCTGGAAACGTATCAAAAAAGAAGAGATCAAGGATACTGTCAGTTTGGTAAATTTCTCGAAAGCAGGAACATGTTTTACAAATTTCAGCATTACTTCTCAAAGCTCAATGGAGTTCGGTAAATGGCAATGGAAGGACGCTTCCGAAACTAAAATAATTATTACCCAAATGAAATACCCGCTTTGGGTTTTGGATAAAGATGGTGAAGTAGAATTTGAAATAAGCAGTTTAAGCAGTACAAAACTTGAAATGAAAGAAGTTTTTGATGGTAAAACTTATGATGTTGCTTTTGATGTTTTTAAGTGAAAAAGTGAATAGTAAAAAGTGAATAGTAAAAAGTGAATAGTTAAGATTAATAAATAAATAGTAGAAAGTAAAACGCATTCATTTGGTTAGTGAATGCGTTTTTTAAGTTTTATTCATAAAACAATTGCGATTCGCTTATTTCTTGTTTTTCTTTTCCTTCCTGCTGAATGAAACAAGTTAAAGTAGTTCCTCCAATTTGGTCAAAATAACTAATGTTTATTTTATGAAATCCTTTTTCGAGTTTAACTACGCCATATACTTCATTGAGCCAATGAATGCCGTCGTTGTTTACAACTAATTCATTATCGATAAAAAGCTTCGATCCGTCATCTGAAAGGGTTGAAATTGTATAATTTCCTGTTTCTGGAATAAAGATGTATCCGTCAAATTTTAAGCCGATATAACGCTCTAATTTCGTTTTCCATTTTTCACTGCTTATTTTGCCTTCAAAAATGCCAGAGTTAACAGGTTTTGCCAATTCTAAATCCTGAACCTGCTGAAATAATGTTCCGGTAAAATAATCGAATTTTAAACCCTTTTTTATTGGCTTTACCGCTAAAGCCTGTTTTAAATCCGGATTTTTAACCAATATTTTACTGATCGAACTTTTTTTGCCGCTTGGACTAATTTGAACTATTTTTATAATTCGGAACTCTCCTTTTGGAATATTTATCGTTACGGGTTTAGTATAAAGTTCTGCTGTTTCATCCGGATTATAACCATCAATAGTATAGAAAATCTGCCCGTTTTTAATTGTTGGTTTTAAGTCCAGAATATATTTTGATGCAATTAATGCCGTTTCTTCAGCGCCAAAAGGAATTGGAACTTTATACATTCTTTTTTGTGCTTCCAGTTTTTCTAAATGATGCGGAATTCGATTCAAAATAAAACTGTTGTAGTTTTTGTTTTGCGGTTCAGTCCACGCAATTTCTGCCAAAGCAAATACACGTGGATAAATCATATAATTTAATTTCGCAGGACTTGTCAAATATTCAGACCAAAGATTAGACTGCACACCCATAATATATTTTTGTTCTTCTACTGTTAAGCTGTCTACAGGAGTTGGGTTGTAATTGTATATTTTTTCAACTGTTGTTAATCTTCCAATTGTTAAAGGTTCCTGAGGAGAATAACCCTGATTATAATCCAAATAAAGAACTTGCTCCGGATTCATGATTACAAAATGTTTTTGTTTCGCCGCGCTGATTCCGCCAGATTCGCCTCGCCATGACATCACGGCTGCATTTGGTGCCAGTCCGCCTTCGAGCATTTCATCCCAGCCTAAAATTTGCCTCCCATTTGCGTTTAGGAATTTCTCGATTCGGGTTGTGAGGTAACTTTGTAATTCATGTTCGTTTTTCAAATCTAAAGCTGCAATTCGCTTTTGGCAGTTTGGACATTCTTTCCATCTTGTTTTCGGGCATTCGTCTCCGCCAATGTGAATATATTTACTTGGAAATAGTGCCATAACTTCGGTTAGAACATCTTCTAAAAAAGTAAAAGTTTCTTCTTTTCCGGCACAAAAAATATCTTCAAAAACACCCCAGGATTCCACCACTTTATATTGACGATCGGGAAAACAGGATAAATTTGGATAAGCAGTTACCGCTGCCGTTGCGTGACCCGGCATTTCGATTTCGGGAATAATATTGACATAATGGTCTTCGGCAAATTTTACAACATCCTTAATTTCTTCCTGAGTATAAAAACCACCGTACGGATTTCCGTCAAAAAAATAGGGGAATCTTTCGAATTTATTACCCACTAAAGTCTGTGCTCTTTTAGAACCTACTTCGGTTAATTTTGGATATTTTTTTATCTCGATTCTCCAGCCTTGATCATCGGTTAAATGCCAATGGAAATTATTTAATTTATAATATGACATTTGTGCGATAAAATCTTTTATAACATCAACAGAAAAAAAGTGACGGCAGACATCGAGGTGAAGCCCGCGGTACCCGTATCGGGGCTGGTCTTCGATAGTAACGCAAGGTAATTTTACTTCCTGATTTTTGGGTTCATTAGGCAAAAGCTGTAATAAACTCTGAACGGCATAAAATAATCCTTCTTCACTTCCGGTAACGGTTATTTTTTTGGAAGTGATATCGATTTTATAGGCTTCTTTTTTTAAAGATGAAGCTGGTTTTTCTGCAATAAACAAAACTTCAATATTGCTTTTTTTATTTGATGTATTTGAGTTTACAGCCGACTCAAAAATCTGTGCTGTTTTCAATTCTTTTGCACTGTATTTGTTTTTATCAAATGAAATTTTAATTTTCCCGCTGATGCGAATGCTGTCTCCGGTTGTTTTATAAAAATTTGGAGCAGGAATAATCGAAATATTATCTGAAGTACTTTGCGCATTTCCGAAAGAAAAACAGAAAATCAAAAAGAGAAGTATACTTTTTTGCATGGTTACTTTTTTGTTTTGTTCAACAAATTTAAGGTTTGTAAATTAGTTTGCATTTTTTTTGCAAAAGGTATTTGTGTTTAAATGTCTTTAGAATAGTGTAATTAACTTTTTAATTACGTTGTGTTATAATTTGTTTCGCAAGAATATTGCATTTATTGTTTACATTTGTCCTTACAAAAAACGAATTTGCATGAATAATGATAATGAAGTGGTTAATTACACTAAAGAAGAACGTAAAAATCTTATTTTAAAAGAGATTAACTTGCATACTCGTGTAAGTTTTGAAACCCTTTCGACTAAATTATTTGTTTCAGAAGATACTGTAAGACGTGATATAAATGAACTTGAGTCAGAATCTTTATTGATTAAAGTAAAAGGCGGTGCGATGACAAAAGCGTACCATCATTCTTCATCAAATCAAACTTATGCAGGCGAATCTAAACAGATTATTGCGCAAAAAACTTTAGGTTTACTTCATGACGGAATGGTTTTACTAATTGGAGGCGGTACTACAATTAGAGAATTCATTCGCTTAATTCCTAATGATTTAAGTCTGACTATTTTTACGGTTACCGTTTTATCTGCGGTTGAACTTTTGGATAAACCCAACGTTAAAATTATCATGATTGGCGGCAGCATTTCTTCATACAGCCAAATGTGTGTGAGCGGCGATGTTTATAATCAATTGGCTAATATTAAAGTCGATTTATTAATATTAGGAACCAATGCTTTAGATATCGAAGGCGGTTTTTCAGATTCTGACTGGGAAACGGTTCAGGTAAAAAAAGCAATGATTCAGGCTTCAGAAAAAACAGCGATTCTTACGATTTCTGAAAAACTGGATACGGTTCTAAAAATGAAAATTGCCAACTTATCTGAGGTAGATTATGTTGTTACGGAAGTTGATCCAAGCGACGAAAAGTTACAATCGTATAAGAAGGCAGTTCCTAGTTTAGTTTTTATTTAATCCCAATTCTTCATTAAAAAGTTGATCCAGTTCTGGTGAAAGATTTTATCTAAATCTTCATCAGAATATCCATTGTTTTTAAAAATCAAAACCAATTTTTGTAAATCGGCAATGGTATTTAAATCATACGGAGATTGCTCTGTGCCAAAAGCGCCATCCAAATCTGAACCTACACCAATGTGATTCGCATTTCCGGCCAATTGGCAAATGTGATCCATGTGTTTGAAAACGGTTTCTAAATTGCAATTCATTTCTAAAGGCATCGAAACACCTCTTTGCCAATTCGGAACTAACATCCACGCATCTAGAGCACCTCCAATAACCGCTTCTCTCGAAATTAAAGCTTTAATCATTTCATCGCTATACTGACGATTATGGTCAACTAAACTTCGGCAATTGTTATGACTTGCCCAAACCGGTCCGTTATAATGGTCTAAAGCCTGCCAAAAAGCATCATCGCACAAATGGGTTGCATCTAAAATAATATTCAAACGTTCCATTTCTTTTAATAAATCAAGACCGTTTTGATTCATTTTTCCGGTTGCATCTGTTCCGTTTGCGTAACGTCCGGGACCATAATGTGCGGGACCAATCGCTCGTAATCCGTAATTATATGCTTTTTCTAAATAAGAAATATCAATTATAGAATCAGCGCCTTCTAAACTCAAAATATACCCGATCGGTTTTTTATCGTTTGGAGTTCCGTCGTTCCATAAATCAATTTGTTTCTGGAGCGATTTTTTATCTGTAATCTGGGTTATTTCTCCGGCTTCTTCCATGGTTTTGTACCAAGTCAATTGTCCTTGTGTTTGTGCCCATGCCTGCTCAGGAGAATTCCAACCCGGAATAATACTGCCGGGTTTTACAAATCTTGCAATTTGCGTTGCCACAACAATTCCGATATTTCCGCGTCGCAAATCAGGAAACGATACTGTGGCACGTTCACGATCTGGTTTATCGGTCATTCCTTTTTCTAAATGACGCAAAGTAGGAACATCATTCCTCAAATCACGATTCCATTCCATCGCATTCATGCTCAGGTCTAAATGGGCGTCTATTATAAACATAGTATTTCGACTTAAATTTTTATATACTAATTTCTCTGCTTCGGGCGGCAACCTTCCATTGATCGCAAATTTGATGTCCTTTATTTATAACCTGAACAGAATCATAAAGTGCGCAAGTAGGACAGACATGATAAGGAAGCGCATAAACGGTATCGCCAATTTTATACTCGTTTTTTCCTTGGTTCTCTAAAATCAAATGTTCTTCAGAATGCGATGTCGGGATTAGATTTTCATCATTTAAAATCACTAATCGCTTATCAATTGGGTTTTCTGAAGCAACAGCTTTGTAGCCAATATCAATACAAAGTGTTGAATTTGTTGGTTTTGAAATTATGGTTCCAACGATAACCAAAGCAGGTTTGAATTTTTGTTCGGGCAAATGAATCTGATAATTGGAATCCCAAAAAACAAAGGTTCCCGGACTGCATTCTACATTTTCCTGTGTGGCATAAAATGGAAAAGTGTTAGAACCTCCGGCAACAATTTTTAAAGGATAACCTAGTTTTTGTTCCATCGCTTCTGTTTTTTCTTTTATATCAGAAAATGAGTTTGAAGCGGTATTGATTCGTTCTTCAACAGTTCCTTTTAAATGACCGTCGTAAATATGAATGCCTTCAAAATGAAGGTTTTTTAATTTAACAATTTTATCTGCTAAAGCAGTCCAATCTTCTGAAATGGAAAATCCGGTTCTGTTCATTCCGGTATTTAAATCCAGATAAATATGAAGTTTTAAACTGTTTTCTTTAGCAATTTCATTTAAGGCTTTCGCCGATTCAAGATTGTCTGTAATTGTCGAAAAATTGACGTTTGGATATTTTTGAATTAACGAAATCCATCTTTCTTTTTTAATTCCAACAGGCTGATAGGCAAGAAGAACGTCTGGAATTTCGTGTATTGCGGCAAGTTCAGCTTCGGCAATTGTGGCGCATTTTATTTTTTTGATGTTGTAAATTTTAAACAACTCCAGAATTTCGCCAATTTTATGTGTTTTTATATGAGGCCTTAATTTTTGCGTATCGCCATTTACGGAACCAATAAGGCGTTCCAGATTAAACCGGATACGATCTTCGTAAACGGCTAAAAATGGCGTATCAATATTGATATCAGACTTTATTTTCCACCAATTTTCCTGCATAATTTAGTTTCTTGTTTTTTCTACAACTTCAATTAAATTTTGAAATGCCTGCAATGCCTGCTCATAATTTAAATTCAAAAGCATTTCTTTTGAAAACAAATTAGAACCAATTCCAACGCATACAACTCCAGATTTAAACCACGATTTTAAATTGCTTTCTTCGAGCGTTACACCTCCGGTTGGCATTATTTTTAAACCTGGGAAAGGCGCTCTTATGGCTTTTACATATCCGGGACCGCCAATTTTATCAGCCGGAAAGAGTTTTACAACTTCGGCACCTAATTTATTGGCGTGTAGTATTTCGTTTAAAGTAGCAGCCCCGGGAATCCAGTAAATATTATTTTTAAGACAGTAAGCTCCAATTTCCGGATCGGTATGCGGACAAACGATACAATCGGCTCCTAATTTATGATAGGTTTCGGCATCCTCAAGAGTCAAAATAGAGCCAACCGCTATTTTAACATCTAAATTGTTTGCTTTTTTAAAGGCCGTCATTTGACTAAAAACTTCTTTTGCATCATCTGCACGAGCAGCAAACTCGATAATTTTTATGCCAGCATCAGCCGCTGATTGCAATACGATTTGGGCTGTTTCAATGTTGATTTGGGTTACTAACGGAAGTACACCTTGCGTTTTTAAAATGCTGTACATATTCTTTATTTATCTATTAATTCTATTACTTGAGCCGTTTTTAATAAAATGACTTATTTCGTTGAGATTGCTTATCGCGAAATCTCCGTGAATACTTTGTTTGATTACGCCGCAGGCTGTTGCCCAATGGATACATTCCTGCCCGGATAATTTGTTGGATAATCCGTATAATAATCCGGCGTTGAAAGCATCTCCAGAACCAATTTGGTCTGTTACAACATGTATTTTATGTTCTGGCGTTTGGTAAAAATTACCTTCATGCATCAATAAACCTTTGTATAAATGCGCCGGACCATCTGATTTTCTAAAACTCATGGCGAGTGTTTTTAGAAAAGGCATTTTTAATTTTAATAATTCGAATGTTTTTTGAAAACGATTTTCATCAGATTCTTTGCTATCGGTTTTGATTCCGAAATAAATTTCAATCGCATCTAAGTCGGCAACGGTTATGGTACTGTATTGTAATAAATCGGGCATAATTTCAGATGGATGTTTTCCGTACTGCCATAATTTTGATCTGTAATTAAAATCAGAAGAAATTGGCAAGCCTTTTTTATGCGCTTTCAGGATAGCTTCTTTACAAGCCAAACCAGCTTCATGCGAAACTCCCGGACTTATTCCTGACCAATGAAAATGCGTCACATTTTCTAAAACTTCATCCCAATTAATTTGATCTTTTTGAATTGTTGCGAAAGACGAATTGCTTCGGTCATAAATAACCTGAGATTGTCTGATTTGATTTCCGGATTCGACAAAATATAAGCCCAAACGTTCTCCGCCATAAACACATTTTGAAGTATTTACTTTGTATTTCTGAAGTTCATTTAAAGCCAGTTGTGCCAAATCATTTTTGGGCAATCGGGTAATATAATCAGTTTGGATTCCGAGTTGCGAAAGTAAAACACAAACATTGGCTTCGGCACCGCCCACATGAATCTTTATTTCATCTGCTTGTGTAAATCGGTTTCCATTGGTAACATTCATCCGAAGTAATAATTCTCCAAATGTTGCTATTCTTGTTTGTGGGATATTTATATTCATGTTTATTTTTTTTTAGCCACAGATTATATAGATTAAAAGGATTTTTTTAGCCACGAATTACACGAATTTTCACGAATTAATTTTTTTACTTCAAGCATATAAAAATTAATGCAAATTCGTGTAATTCGTGACGAAAAAAATTAAGCATCATCCAAAAAATAATCCTTTTAATCTATATAATCTGTGGCTTTTATCTTTTTTATATAACCACAGACTTACGACTAAAGTATTTTCTTAACCAATTCAGATTGCTCTTTAATCTTTATCGTCTGTGGCCTTTTTGATTTAAAATAATTCGAAAACAGCTTCAACTTCAACAGGAATATTGTCTGGCAAAGAACCCATCCCTACGGCACTTCTTACACCAATTCCATTTTCCTGTCCCCAAACTTCAGCAAACAATTCGCTGCAGCCGTTTATTACATATGGATGTCTTAGAAAATCGCCGTTGCAATTCACCATTCCTAAAACTTTTATAACTCTTTTTACTTTATTCAGGCTCCCAAAATTGGTTACAATTGTCGAAAGCATCGTTAAGCCGACTTGTCTTGCGGCCAGTTTTCCTTCTTCGATATCCATGTCATCGCCAATTCGACCAATGATTAAGGATTTATCATCGCGAACAGGGCCGTGACCGGAAAGATACAAGTATTTTCCGTCGACTAAATAAGGTTTATATATACCAAGAGGTTGAGGTGCTGGCGGTAAAGATAGGCCAAGAGTTTCAAATTTTTCCTGAGGCAATAAATTCATGATATTAATGTATTATAGAGTTTAAAATAAAAACGAAAACAATTCCTAAAACAGATACTAAAGATTCCATAACAGTCCAAGATTTGAACGTGTCTTTCAGGCTGATATTAAAATATTCTTTGAACATCCAAAAACTGGGATCGTTTACATGCGAGCACATTAAGCTTCCCGCTCCAACAGATAAAACTAATAGATTGGGGTCGAGGCCAGTAGTTTGTAATAAAGGTAATAAAACACTCGCAGTCATTAATCCTGCAGCGGTTGCAGAACCTACACAAACGCGAATAATCGCTGCCATCATCCAGGCCAATAAATACGGATGAATGTTTATTTGTGTTAACGCTGTAACAATAGTTTCGTTTACACCGCTTACAATCATAACTTCTTTCAAACCTCCGGCACCGCCTACGATTAAAACAATCAATGCGACATCTTTTATAGCAGCGGCATAATCATCCATTACTGAGGTGATACTTCGGTTCATTCTAATTCCTAAAGTGTAGGTGCAGAGCAATAAAGAAATAAGCATAATCATACTTGGTTCTCCTACTGTTTTGCAAATTTCAATCAACGTTTCATTGGTTGAAATTAAAGGTAATATCGAAGTTATGGTCAAACCAAAAACAGGAAATAAAGCCGAGAATAAACTAAGCGAGAAACTCGGAAGTTTGCCTTGGTTTACTACTTCTTCGACATTTAAGATTTCATGATCAGATTCGGTTTTGATGTTTTTAAGCAGATTAGAAAATAATAGTCCGGCAATAAAAATAGTCGGAATTGCAATTATAATTCCGTAGACTAAAACAAGTCCAATATCAGCATTTAGAATACTGCTCAAAGCCATTGGAGACGGATGTGGGGGCAAAAAACCGTGTGCTACTGAAAGCGACGCCAGCATTGGAATTCCCAGATATACTTTTGACAGTTTAAATTGATGGGCTACTGAAAAGATTAGAGGTACTAACAAAACAAATCCAACACTATAAAATAGAGGTATCCCAACAATAAATCCGGTAATCATTAAGCCGAGTCGAACGTATTTTCTGCCCGTCCATCCCATAACTGTTTTGGCAATAACATTGGCGGCTCCTGATGAAACGGTAAGTTTACCAATACAGGTTCCAAAAACAATAATCAGCGTAATAGATCCTAACATTTCGCCCAAACCTTTTTGAACGGTTTGCGACAAAGTGCTTATTGGCAGGCCTAAAAATAGACCTGCTAATAAAGCTGTTATGATAAAGGCAATAAACGGATTGATTTTAAGCCAAGCTATTTGTATGATTAAAAACGCAATGCATGTCGTAAGAATTAAAATGCTCATTTATCTTTTGTATTTTATTTATCCCACCAGATTTTTGTTGTAAAAGCGTCTTGCCCCTGACGTTTAACCGCTTCTGCTAAGTTAGTTGAATTCACTGAATATTCGCTGGTTGGATATTTGAAACGTCTTGGTATTGTGCCGTTTGTAACGTTACCCGGAAAGTTTACCGGAACTAAAACCGGATAACCTGTTCTTCTCCAATTGGCATAAACTTCCTGCTCGTCTACAAATAAGGCAATATAAACCTGAGTATGAATTTGATTCATTTTAGCCTCAAAAGATCCTGCTGCATTGTATGGATTTGCGGTTAAATATGGCGTTGCATCTGGAATAGTATACGCAATTCCGTAGATCCCCATGTTTAGGAAAGAAGCCTGTACACCTTTTTCATATAAATCTTTATCAGATGCAGCATACCAGCCTCTTGCAGCGGCTTCGGCTAAATATAAATTAGTTTCGGCGTTGCTGATCAATACAAGCGGCGCATCGTATTTAAAAACAGTACTTTGGTTTGGCTCAGAATAAGTAGCTTGCTCTGTTGGTGTTGGAGCAATTTTAGTTCCGTTCGGGAAACCTTTTTGAACAGCAAGTGCTGTATTTTGAGTCGTTCCCTGCCAAACTCCCGCATAAACACTTATTCTAGGATCGGCAGTTGATTGTAATAAATCGATAAATGTTTTAGCTAATTTTCCGCCTTCCACATTTTTTGTACCGTAAGAACCTGCTGTAAAATCTTGTTTTCTCGAATCGAAACCAACAGGATTTCTATTAAAATCATTTGGCCCGTCTGTATATTTCATGATCGCATTGTCGGCTGTGTTCAAAATTACACCGCCTGCAATCGCTTTTGTTACCCATGTTTGTGCCAATGCAGCATCAACTTTTGTTAATCGTAATCCTAAACGAAGCATTAACGAATAAGAGAACTTTTTCCATTTAGTAACATCTCCGTCATAAATAAAATCAGATTTGCCGAAACTTGGTTTTGCAGGATCTAACGCGGCTGCCGCTTCGTCTAACTCCTTCAATAAATCTTTATAAATAAATTCCTGAGAGTCATATTTAGGAAGAAAGATTTGTGTACTGTTGGCTTTTGCAGCTTCAGAATATGGAATATCTCCGTATAAATCGGTAAGTCTGTGGTATAAATAAGCTTTCCAGATTCGCGCAATATTCAATTTATTACTGTCGTTAGGATTATTTTTCACCTCATTTATTACAATTTCGGTTTCATTTAAAGCAGTTGGATAGGCCTGATTAAAATAAGCAGAATAATAAACTTCATTACTCAAATATTTGTCACCAGCTCCCGAAGCTTCTTTGTAAGTAGCATAATGCTGCAGCATTCCGCCGCATTCTAAAATATTAGTTGCAAAATAATTGTTGTTTAAACCGTCAAGCTGCGCTTTACTGAAAACAAAATTCGGATTTGGTTTTTCAACGGAATTGGGGTTCGTATTGATTTCTTCAAAATCATCGGTACAAGCTGTCATACTTCCTAAAAGTAAGCCTGCGATATATAAAAGGGTTATCTTTTTCATGTCTTTTAATTTAATTATTAGAAATAAAGCAAGCTTAAAATTTGACATTTAAGTTTAAACCGAAACTTCTTGTTTTTGGTACTCCAAATTGTTCAACACCCTGAGCATTTCCGGCACTAAATACAGATTCAGGATCTACGTTTGGTGTTTTCTTGTAAAGAATGAATAAGTTTCTTGCCACAAATGAAACCGAAGCGCCCTGAAGTTTTGATAATCCTTTTATTTTCTCAATTGGTAAATCGTAACCCAGAATTACTTGTCTTAATTTGATGAAACTTGCGTCATAAACAAATTCAGAAGAAATGTTTCTTAAACCATCATAGTACGTTCTTAGGTTTTCAGGAGCAATTACCATGTCAACCGGGTTTCCGTTAACGTCAACACCTTTAATTGGTAAACCGTTTTCACGACCTTCAAGCGTCAATTTTGTCAATCCCATACGAGTTCCGTATAAGTTTGTTCCAGAATATAAGCTTCCGCCAAACTTACCATCGATCAAAAAGCTCAATGAAATATTTTTGTATTTGAATTCATTGCTAAGTCCGGCAGCCCACGGATGAACACCCTGACCTAATTCTTCAAGAGGTCCCTGCGCAATAGTTGCAGATCCGCCGCTTACATTATAAACTGTATTTCCGTTAGCATCTTTACGAGGTTTGTAACCTTTTATGATACTGTATGGACGTCCAACATCACTTGTAATGGTTACGTATCCGTTTACGGAAGTTGCCATTGTAATCGAGTTTAGCTGATCTGTAAGTGCTTCCACTTTGTTTTCGTTGTAAGATCCGTTGAAACTTGCATCCCAAGAAAAGTTATCAGAATTGATAATTTTACCGCTTAATAAAAACTCAACCCCTCGGTTTCTCATTTTTCCTAAATTCAATAAAGCAGTATTTGCTCCAGAAGCTGTTGAAATTGTAGTTTCAACAATATCATTTGTAGTGGCGCGGTTGTACCACGCAAAATCAAGATTTAAACGATTATTAAAAAACCCTAAATCTGTTCCAATCTCAAATGTTGTTGAAGTTAACGGGCTTAAAGTTGCATTTGGAACTCTTGAACTGGTTGGACCTTGTACTTGCTGACCGTTATGTCCGCCCTGAATCATTGAATAGGATTGGTTCAATGCATAAGGATCTGGCGTTGCGCCTCCCACTTGTGCCCATGAACTTCTTAGTTTAGCAAACGAAACAAATTCCGGTAGTTTTATAATATCCGAAACAATTATACTCGTTCCAACAGAAGGATAAAATACCGTATTGTTTTCTTTTGAAAGAGTAGAAAACCAATCCTGACGACCTGTTACATTTAAAAACACAATATTTTTATAATCAAAATCGGCAGCACCGTAAACCGAGTTGGTTTTCGTTTTTCCGTAAGGATAACTATAAGCCAAAGTTGATAAATTGCTTAAAGCATAAAAATTGTCTAATACGAAATTTGAACCTTCAACTCTGGTTTCATCTCTCAAAGTCGTACGAGAGTTTACCCCAACTAAAGCATTTAAAGAGAAATCATTGTAGATGTTTTTCTTGGTATAATTAAGAATTGCTTCTGAATTTATATTGGATAATTTCATTTTTGAACCTTGCGCATATCCAACCGGATTGTTTAAAGTTGTTTTTGGAATGTATCCGAAGAAATCATAATCCGTATAATCTTGTCCAACTCTACCTTGAAGGAATAATTCAGGAGTGAAATTTACTTTTACGTTCAACATCCCGATGAAACGATTTTTGGTGTCTTTGTTTTTAATTTTATTGACAACAAAATAAGGGTTTGTTGCTACAGCAACAGGATTCCATGCTTCTTCAACTCCGTTTTCATCATAACCTGGGGCAAGATTTCTAATATCAACTGTGTTGCCAATCATGTAAGTCCCCCAGTTTGGATTTGCCTCCGCATCAGAAACCGTTACTCTGTTGTTTGATTTTTCTAAATTATATTGTGCTACGACATCAAATTTTAACCAATTCGTTAAGTTCACATTACTCGCAATGTTGATGCTTTTTCGGTTAAAATCAGAATTTGGAACTACACTTTGGTTGTCCATATTTGAGAACGAAAGACGGCCTGTAGCTTTTTCATTTCCTCCGGATAAAGCAAGAGAGTTGATGAATGTAGTTCCTGTTTCGTAGAAATTTTTAATGTTATTTTTTTGCGCAACATAAGGTCTTGCAACACCATCAAATTGAATTACGTTGCTTCCGTCAATTTTAGCACCCCACGACCAGCGTCCGTCTGCGACAGCTTCTGCCTGCGTGGTTGGTTTTTTCCCGTTTGCTCCAGAACCGTATTCGTATTGCCAGTCTGGTATAATCGAAGGTGTTTCAAATGTAAAAGAAGAATTATATTCAACTCCAATTCCTTTTTGGGCAGAACCTCTTTTCGTTTGAATCAAAATTACACCGTTTGCAGCATTCGCACCATAAAGTGCCGCTGCTGTTCCACCTTTTAAAACCGTAATGGTTTTAATATCATCGGCATTTATAACAGAAGTTCCGTCGCCACGATCCACATTTATTCTTGTCGAACCGGCGCCATTTCCAATTCCCGGTAAATTAAGCTGTGTATTGTCAATTGGTAAATCGTTAACCACATACATGGGCTGGTTGTTTCCGTTTAAGGAACCATTTCCTCTAATGATCACACGGCTTGAACCATTTGCGCCGGTTGCGGTACTGCTTACGTTTACACCCGCAATTTTCCCAACTAATGCATTTGCAATATTGGTTTCTTTTGCTTTTGTAAATTCAGTTCCTTTTAATTCAGTAACGGCGTAGGCAACAGATTTACTGCTTTTTTTAACTCCCAAAGCGGTAACTAAAACTTGTTCCAGCACATTTTCGGCAGGTTTTAATCTGATAGTTAAATCTGAAGTTTTGATTAAGGCAAACGATAAAGTTTCATATCCCATGTAACTTACAATAATATGGACTTCATTTTCCGGAACCTTTAATTTGAATTTTCCGTTTTCGTCAGATATCGTTGCTATTTTATTATTGCTTTCGGCATAAATTGTAGCTCCGGCAATTGGCATTCCATCATCCTGACCTAATATCTGGCCCGAAATTTCAACTTGATTGCTTTGTTGTTCAAAAAGATGCTTTTTTATTGCAATCTCTTTGGCGTTTGTGGAGAAGATGATTCCTCCAATAAACACTAATGAAATAAGCTTTGTTTTCATAATAGTTTGGTTTTCATGTTTTTCTTTTGGTTTTTTATTGGCAAATCAAATATATAGATTAATTTCAAACATTTGCATTTTTTTTGCAATAACTGCATTTTTTTTGCAATAAAATTTATTCAAGTATTTTTTAAATCTTAAAAACATTTGATTTTTAAAGGTGTTTTGAGAAAATTTTGCAAAAAGCGCTTCTTTATAAAAAAATAAATTTTGGCTGAAAATTCGTATTTTTGAAAAATGAAAATCGCACTTATTCAATCAGAACTGGTTTGGGAAGAGACTTCTGCAAACAGAAAAAACTTTGAATCGAAAATAAAACAGCTTGATCAAGAGGTCAATTTGATCGTTTTGCCTGAGATGTTTTCGACAGGATTTACGATGAATCCATCGGCAGTTGCCGAAACGATGGAAGGGGAAACAATTTTGTGGATGAAAGCTGTTGCGAAAGAAAAAAATAGTGCCGTGACAGGAAGTTTGGTTATTACCGAAAATGGCAATTATTATAATAGAATGTTTTTTGTTTTTCCGTCGGGAGAAATTCAATATTATGACAAACGACATTTATTTTCATTAGCCGGTGAAGACAAATTCTACACCGCCGGAACTCAAAAAGTAATTGTTGATTATCTGTGCTGGAAAATTTGCCTGCAGGTTTGCTATGATTTACGTTTTCCGGTTTTTGTGCACAATGTCGAAAATTACGATTTACTCTTATATGTGGCCAATTGGCCAAAAGTACGTACCAACGCCTGGGACGCTTTGCTTAAAGCGCGTGCAATTGAAAACCTAAGTTATGTAGTGGGTGTAAACCGAATTGGTCTTGATGCCAATAACTACGAACATACAGGACACTCGCAGGTTGTTGACTTTTTAGGCAATTACATTTTAGAACCACAAGAAACAGAAGGTGTTTTTGTGGTTGGTTTAGATAAAAATGAAATGCTGGAAACTCGAAAAAAACTTGACTTTTTAAGTGATAAAGATGTTTTTAAAGTTAAAATCTAGAAAGCTTTTCGCTGCTTTTCCTCTTTTTTCTTCTTTTTTTCGTCTTCTTTTTTCTCTATTTCAGGACTAAACGGAATACTTAAATCTACGCTTTGATCGACATCCCAATTGCTGCGGACATCGACTTCCTGCTGATAATAGAAAACTTCTTCGGCGTATCGTTTGTCGAGAAAACTTCCGGCATCGTACATTTTGTTTTTATTATCGTCGTAAATAATTCTAACCGTGAATTGCGTCGGCACTAGTAAGTTAAATTCAATTTTAGTACTTCCTTCAGAATATTCGCTGGCCAAAACTTCGTCACCTTTTTTGTTTGTTATTTCAACAATAATTGGGAAACGTTTTACATTTTTCAAATTTAAAACTAGATTTCCATAATCGGCAACTTCTTTTGTAGTCAGTTTATAAGATAGCGTGTCGTTTGTTTTTTCATAGAAATCAGTCAGCGCGCCCGGGAAAAACGTAAAATTGTATTTTTCTAAAGGTTCTTTTTTGAAATCGACATACAGCTTCTGGTTAAATTCGTCGTATTCTGTAGTAAAATCAACGGCTGTCGAGTCTTTGTTAACTAATTTAATTTTTGTTTTATCAAATTTAACCAAAGGTGTTTCGGTTTCTAAAGTAAATCTTTCTCTAAAATTAATTATGCCGTTTTGAACAGCTCTAATACTCATCGTATCCTTTTTCTGGTCTTTTACTTTAAAAGTAAATCTCTTTTTATACGTATCACGACTAACTTCTAAAGATAAAGAATCGGCTTTTAAAGGTTTATACCAAACCTGAAGCGAATCTTTTTTAGGAAACTGCGTTACAATGGTTTCAAGAATTTGCTCATTGTTTTTCAGTACAATTGTTGGTTTGTTGATTTTGAAATTTTGTTTTCCTTCATAAGGCAGAAGCAGTCTGTTTCCTGATGCCTGAATTGGTTTTACCGCTTTTAACGGAAGTGTTTCCTTAAATAATTCCAAATCAAAAACAGTGTCATTTGGCACCGTAATAAAATGTTTGACAAACCCAATTTTATCATCTTTAGGGTTGTATTTATTATTGCTTGATTTATCTTTTAAAGCCACCAAAAGATACTTTCCGGCCTTTAAGTTTTCAAATTGAAAAGTTCTTAAACTATCTAAAGTATTGGTAACATAACGCGGAAAATCTTTGTAAATAACAGAATCTTTGTATTTATCATTTGCCTCATATAACATTACAGAAACAAAATTATCTACCTTTTTTTCATACGCATCCTTAATACGTCCGCTAAGTTTCAGCGAATCGATATAAGGTCCAGTTGAAAAAACATATTTAAATTGGTTTATGGCATTTCCTTCATTATTATCGGCTATACTTTGTCCAAAATTAAAACTATAGGTTGTGTTGGGCTGTAAAGTGTCTTTAATTTTTATGTTTAAAAATTTACTAACACCAGTTGGGTAAATCAACGGCTCATTTTTCATTGGAGGCGAAATAATAAGCTGTTTGTTGAGGTTTTTCAGCTTAACATATTCATCAAAAACCAATGTGATTTCATCTCCTTTAAAATCAGTGCTGAAATTTTTAGGAACACTCGAAACCAAAACAGGAGCCAAAGTATCTTTTAATCCGCCAGTTATACTGCCTCTTTTGGCGCAGCTCATCATTAATAATACCAATAAAAATGAAATGTATTTGAGTTTGCTTTTAAACATAGCGGTTTTTAAATTTGATTGCACAAAATAACAATTATATTTGCTTTAATTGAAATTTTTTGGCCATTTATTAGGATTTACAGCTTTTAGATTTTCTTCTTTTTTCTAAGCTTCAAAGAAACGATAGGTTATAATTTCTTACTTTTGAGTTCAAATATAATTTCATCCGGTTTTGATAAAAAGATTTTTTTTGGTTTTAATAGTTGTTTTGTTTTCTGCCTGCAGTAAAAATGACAAACCTGTAATTGCTTTTTATTATTGGAAAACTAACTTAAAGTTTTCTCAAACTGAAAAAGAAGTTTTAAAAGATAATGACGTTCATAAACTCTATGTTCGTTATTTTGACATCGGACTTCATCCTGAAACGCAATCTCCAATTCCGATAAGTCCAGTTCATTTTCAGGAAAATACCCAGAATTTTGAAATTGTTCCAGTGGTTTTTATTCAGAATAAAGTAATGCTGAAAACCAATCTTGATATTGAAGGTCTGGCTAAAAAGACCATTCATTTAATTGACGAAATCAATACCAAAAACGGAATCAAATATTCAGAAATTCAAATCGACTGCGATTGGACATTAAACAGTAAAGACCATTATCTTAAATTTATTGAGAAGGTTAAGAAGCTTTCGCAGAAAAAACTCTCGGCTACAATCAGGCTTCATCAGGTTAAATATTTCAGGAAAACGAAAATCCCAAATGTAGATCATGGGGTTTTAATGTTTTACAATATGGGAACTATTGAGCCGGATTCTTTGAATTCTATTTACAGCCAAAAAATTGCCACCAATTATTTGAAGAGTTTAAAGAAATATCCGCTTCATCTGGATTATGCATTGCCAATATATTCATGGGCAGTTCATATCAGGAATCAAAAAGTAGTTGGTCTTCGTTCGAAACTGAATTTAAGCGAACTCAAAAAGGATAAAAACTTCGTTCAGATCAATTCCATTTTTTTTAAAGCCAGACAATCAAATTATAAAAATGGTGTTTATTATGAAGAAAATGATCTTCTTAAAATAGAATCAATTTCTGCCGAAGATTTAAAAGAAATGGCCGAAGATTTAAGCGAAAACTCGCCGAAAGCCCCAAAAGAAATTATATTTTACGATTTAGACGAATTCAATTTAAAAAGTTATGAAAAGAATATTTTTGAGCAAGTTGTTTCTTGTTTCTAGTGTCACGATACTTTCGGTTTACGGAATTATTTATGCCTGCGGCGGCGGTGATGATTGGGATTTTTTCGGATACAATTCTAATTTCACACCCGAAACTTTTGCCGATAAATCGTATTCTCCATTGTTTTTGGCCGGAGATATTTTTTACGGAGTTGGTTTTGATACCAAACACAATTCACGTTTCAACGAAAACATAAAATCAGATTGGGGAACTTATCTAAAAGGTGTTGTTGATACTACGACTATAAATTATTTTTTAATTGGAGATGATAAGCCGAGATATTATTCGGATGAAAAAAATACCATTAAAAACAAAGAAGAAATTACAGATCTTCATGTGTATTATAAAAACAAAAAGCAAAATGCGTCATCTACAAAATGGGGTAAAAAAATGCCGCTGAAAGAAGCAAAAGTGAAAAGTTTTGTAGAGTTTTTGTATTTGGCACAAAAAATAGAAACGGTTTCTATTGGCGAAGATTATTGGAGTTACGATCCTGTTGTGGCCAAAACTTTTAATGATTTGCAAATGATTCAGTCGATCGAAAATGTTTACAATACAACTGCAGATCCATTTTTGAAAAACAGATATTGGTTTCTAACAATGAAAGCTCGTTTTTACAGTAACAGTAAACAAAAAGCAATTGATTTTTTTAATAAAACCGAGAGTTCGGTGCCTAAAAATGTATTGTATTATCGCGCACTTTCGTATGTTGCCGGAATTAATTACCAGCAGAAAAAATATGCAGTTTCTAATTATTTATACGCTCAGGTTTTTGACAAATGCCCGGAATTGAGAATTGTAACAGCTTATAGTTTTCATCCAAAAAATGAAGCTGACTGGACAAAATCGCTGGCAATGACAAAAAATAATAAAGAGAAAGCGGCGCTTTGGGCCATTCACGGATTTTATAAAGATGAAAAACAGGCGATTGAAAAAATTTATGAATTAGATCCAAAAAGTGAACACTTAAATTATCTGGCAACACGATTGGTAAACAAACAGGAACAGACGCTTAATAATTCATTTCAGCAAAAGGCAGAAGAAAATCAGCCGGTAAAAAACCAAACGGTTGCCGAAAATAAAACCGAAAACCAGTCTAAAATAGATAAAAGTGCTTTTGATTTAATTGCAAAAATTTCAGCAGCAGATAATACGGCAAGACCTTATTTATGGGATTTGTCTTTAGGCTATCTGCAGACTTTAAAAGGTGATTATGCAAATGCTGATAAAAGTTTTGATAAAGCGGTAAAAACACTTCCGAAAACAGAATTGGCGGGAATGCAGCTTCGTTTGTTACGCTTTGTAAATAATTTGAATAAAATTGATAAGCTGACGGATAAAAACGAGAAAACAATTCTGGCCGATTTAAACTGGCTGTATTATGAGCTTCCAAAAACATATAAAGGAGGGGAGTTTCGTTATCAAAATGCTTCTTCTTGGAGCAGAAGTTATCTTTCTGCGCTTTATAAAGGAAAATCAGATCCGGTAATGGCGGAGATTTTTGGTGAATCGCGCTATAGTTATTGGAATGACGGAAATGCATTTTATGACAATGAAAAAAACCTGCTGGATATAAAAACATTTTTGGCAAAGCAAAATAAAACCGAAATCGAAAAAATTGGAGCGGGAATTTATAGTTTGAAATTAAAGGATATCAGCAATTTTCAGGCAGTTCAGGCGACTTTTAAAAATAAAATTCCCGAAGCTATTGCTTTTATGCAGGAAACAGATTCTGTTCAATATTATAAATTTTTAGGAAATCCGTTTAACGGAAGTATCAAAGACTGCCACGATTGCGATCATGCGGCGTATCAAAAAAGAAAATATACTTTTATTGATTTTCTGAATACGGTAAAAGAAATGCAGGATAAACTGGCTCAAAAAGAAGATGTTTACACAAATAATTTATTGCTGGGGAATGCGTTTTACAATATTTCGCATTTTGGAAACGGAAGAACTTTTTATGAAATTAGCATTGTCGGTTACGGTTCAAGTCCGTATTCGTTTAGAGATTCCATGAAAAAAATGATTACGAATTGTGATGTTTCTAAAACGTATTACCAAAAAGCACTGCTGGCTGCAACTACAAAAGAACAAAAAGCAAAATGTGTTTATTTGATTTCGAAATGTGAGCGAAACGAATATTACAATAATAAATACAATAATGTTACAAATTGGTGGAGTATTGAAGACGATAAAATTAATTTTATTGCCTGGAACGGTTTTAAAACTTTGAAAAAAGATTATTCAGACACGCAATACTATAAAGACGTTATTGCTGAATGCGGTTATTTTAATACTTACATTAATCAATAATAGAAAGTCATGGTTAATAAAATAGAACACATCGGAATCGCGGTAAAAAATATGGATGATGCCAATATATTGTTCGAAAAAATGCTTGGCGTTCCCTCTTATAAAATGGAAGCGGTAGAAAGCGAAGGCGTTTTGACTTCGTTTTTTCAAACAGGAAATAACAAGATTGAACTTTTAGTGGCGACAAATCCGGAAAGCCCAATTGCAAAGTTTTTAGAAAAGAAAGGAGAGGGAATTCATCACATCGCTTTTGATGTCGATGATATTCATGCCGAAATTTCTCGTTTAAAAAGTGAAGGTTTTGTGCTGATAAATGAAGTTCCGAAGAAAGGCGCCGACAATAAATTGGTAGTTTTCCTGCATCCAAAGAATACAAATGGCGTTTTGGTGGAGCTTTGTCAGGAAATTAAATAAAAAATATCACTTTTTGTTTTTAAATAAGGTCTTGAAAATCAATCTTGTTTTGAATACTGGGACTTTGAATTGAAATTAAATGCAAATCATGTCTTAAAATATTTGGAGTGAACGAAAAATAGTAGTAATATTGCATCCTCTAAACCGGTCCTATAGCTCAGCTGGTTAGAGCACCTGACTCATAATCAGGTGGTCCCTGGTTCGAGCCCAGGTGGGACCACTCATTTAGAAATAAAAAGCCTTTACAGAAATGTAGAGGTTTTTTTGTTTTTAGATGTCTCAGTTTTAATAAGATCAAATAGTGTTCAAAAGAAAAATAAAGTAACTTTATGTTTCAAAGACAATTTTAATCTTCACAAAACGATGGATAATTTAACTCCCGAACAAAGGAGAAAAAATATGCAGGCCATAAAAAGCACAGCAACTACGCAGGAAGTCAGGCTTGCAAAAGCTTTGTGGGAATTGGGTTATCGCTATCGGAAGAATAATAAAAAAATATTCGGTAAACCGGATTTGACTTTTGCCAAGTATAAAATCGCCATTTTTATAGATAGTGAATTTTTTCACGGCAAAGATTGGGAAACGCAGCAATTGCGAATTAAATCAAATCGGGAATATTGGATTCCGAAAATCGAACGCAATAGGAAACGTGATATTGAAGTCAACGCTTTTTTGATTTCAAAAAAATGGAAAGTAATTCGGTTTTGGAGTAAAGAAGTTCAAAAAGAATTGAATACTTGTATAGCAAAAATCCAGGAAGAAATTGAATCTTCAAAAATAAAAACAGAAGAAAAAAAGAGTTGAAATTTTATACTTTTTCTTTCTTCTTTTCTTTTGCTTCGACTTTTTCGATAACCTTAAAAATTTCAGCAGCCAATCTTTGAATAACCGGCATGCTAACCGAATTTCCAGCTTGCTTATATAAACTTGAATTTGAAATTGCAGGCAGTTTATAATCATCAGGAAAACCCTGAAGTCTAAAACATTCTCTTGGAGTCAGTTTTCTAAAACCAAAATCGGTTGTAATGATCGGAACGTTATGTCCGCCCGTTCCCATATTGGCCGTTAGAGTAGGGCATAAGCCCGATTTGTTTTCTCTAACGTATTGTCTTCTAAATTGATAGATGTGATTCTTGTTTACAACAGCTTCCTTCAATTTATTGTACATGTACTTCTCCTCACCATAATAAAATTTATCAGAAACTTTTTCTGTAATAATTAAATCTTCAATAGACTTCGTTAATTGTTCCTTTTCGGGGAATTTAAACTTGAAACTTTTATTATTTAGGAACTCTTTGTCGAAAGCGATCATGAAAAGTCTTTCTCTGTTATGCGGAGTGTTTCCAAAATCTTTAGTATTTAAAATAGAACTGTCAAAAGTATAGTTGCGTTTTTTTATTTCACTCTTTATAACTTTTAATGTGTTCCCTTTATCGTGACCCCTTAGATTTTTAACGTTTTCAAGAAAAACCACTTTGGGTCTAATTTCGTCAATGAAATCCAGAATTTTAAAAAAATGATTTCCTCTTCGGTCGTCAAAACCTTTTCGGTGACCAGCCAGTGAAAAAGGCTGGCATGGAAAACCGGCTGTTAAAATATCTACTTGTTCGAGAGTTCTCACATCAAGATCCATCACATCACCTTCTATAAGATTATGTTTGAAATTGTTTCTATAGGTTACACAGGCTTTTTTGTCAAATTCATTGGCCCATTTCAAATTAAAACCAGCTTTTTCAAAACCTAAACATATACCGCCTACGCCTGCATACAAACTACCAACTGTATATTTATTTTTCATTTATTATAGCTGTTTTTGACTCAAAAAAAAGTCTTAAGATCTTTTGTTATGGATTTATTGAATGCAAATATATTAATTCAGAAATATTTGATTGTTCTTCAGATTTGAAAAAGGAAGAATTTGATGTTTTTTCAGCGTTTTAAATTACAGTTCTTTCTGACTTATTGAAATTTAGCCTGATTTTTCTAAAAAAAATATCGTACTGTGGTTTTTGAGAAATTTAAAAGCCTGATTTGAAACTCAGTTTGAATTTAATATTTGATTTCTGTGCAATAAATATCTGGAATTCAGAGTTTAATATGTGTCATGTGAGTGATAACAATAAAGAAAATAAATAGAAGTTTTAATGTTTTTTATCTGAATTTTGTTATTTTTAGATCTGAATCTCTTTCTATTACGTATATTATTTTTACATCACTTAATTGATTTTAAAGTTGTTTTTTTGTAAAAATCGTATACTTTTGCCAAAGAATTTCCGTGTAGATAACATTTTTGTGATGTATCTCTATAAAAATATTTGCCCCTAGTATTATTTATTGAATTTCAGCACGTTTAACCTATGAAGATAATAAGGATTTTATTAGCACTTTTTTTAATTGTATCGAGTGTGTCGGTTAGTTTAGCCAGCACGCCGCCGCCGCCATCTCCAACGGCTAAATCTGCATCAATGACAGCAGAAGAAGATGATGAAATACCGCCTCCGGGACTGCCAATTAATGATCATATACCCTATTTGCTGGCAGGAGGGTTTATTTTAGGAATGACAATTATATACCGAAACAAAATAAAAAAAGCTTCAATTTAAATTGAAGCTTTTTTTATGCGATAACTTTTCGGATTATTTATTTATAGAATAAAGTCTTGAAATGTATTTTCCAACGACATCAAATTCTAAATTTATTTTAGTGCCCACTTTGAAATCTTTAAAATTGGTGTTTTCAAAAGTATAAGGAATTATCGAAACGCTAAATTCGTTTGTTTTAGAGTTTACAACAGTTAAACTGACTCCGTTTACAGTAATCGATCCTTTTTCAATTGTAATATTGTTTAGGTTTTGATCGTATTCAAAAGTATAATTCCAGCTTCCGTTTGCTTCTTCAATTTTTGTACATGTTCCCGTTTGGTCTACGTGACCCTGAACAATATGTCCGTCAAGGCGGTCGCCAAGTTTCATTCCTCTTTCCAGATTTACGATATCATTGGCTTTCCAGTCACCAATATTGGTTTTTAAAATCGTTTCTTCAATAGCAGTAACGGTATAAAATGAATCCTTTATAGCAACAACCGTAAGACATATTCCATTATGAGAAACGCTTTGGTCAATTTTTAATTCGTTAGTGATCGATGACTCAACAGTAACATGAAGATTGTTTTTGTCTTTTTGTATTTCGTGGATTCTTCCAAGGGTTTCAATAATTCCTGTAAACATTGTAGTTTTATTTTACTAAATTTGCACATCAAAATTAGTAATAAATAAGCTGAGCTCATGAATAAAAAAGCAGAAAATATAATTGTTGGAATTTCAGTTGGAGATTTAAACGGTATTGGAAGCGAAGTTATACTAAAAACATTCGAAGATTCCCGAATGTTAGAATTGTGTACACCTGTTATTTTTGCAAATGCTAAAATCCTTTCTTTCGTTAAAAAAAGTTTTACTTCAACCGTGCAGTTTCATGGTGTTGATAAATTAGATCAGGTAATTCCGGGAAAAGTAAATGTTTTGAATCTTTGGAGAGAAGGTGTAGATATTAATTTAGGTAGTAATGACGAAAAAATTGGTGAGTATGCAATAAAATCTTTTGTAGCAGCAACTAAGGCTTTAAAAGAAGGTTTTATTGATGTTTTGGTTACAGCGCCAATTAATAAATATAATATTCAGTCAGAAGATTTTAAATTTCCTGGACATACAGATTATCTGGATCAGGAATTAGAAGGAAATGCACTGATGATGATGGTACAGGATAGTTTAAGAGTTGGTTTGTTAACAGACCACGTGCCGTTAAATGAAGTTTCATCTCATTTAACAGAAGAATTAATTACCAGAAAAATCGAAACAATCAGAAAATCTCTTATTCAGGATTTTAGTATAGTAAAACCAAAAATTGCAGTTTTAGGGTTAAATCCTCATAGCGGCGACGGCGGTGTTATTGGAAAAGAAGAAGATTTGATCTTAAAGCCCGTTTTGAAGAAAATATTTGACAGCGGTACCATGGTTTTTGGGCCGTTTTCTGCTGATGGATTTTTTGGAAGCGGTCAATATGAGAAATATGATGCTATCGTAGCAACGTATCACGATCAGGGATTGATTCCGTTTAAAACGCTTTCATTTGGAAAAGGAGTTAATTATACTGCCGGATTAAATAAGGTCAGAACTTCGCCAGATCACGGCACAGCATACGATATTGCTGGAAAAGATATGGCAGATTTTAATTCGTTTAAAGAGGCCGTTTACCTTGCGCTTGATATTTTTCGCTCGCGTAATCAGTATGAGGAGATTAGCGAAAAACCTCTTAAAATAAAAGAAAAACAGTTATAAACAAAAAAAGGTGAATAAGATTATTAGATTTATAATAATTTTATATCTTTGCACCCCAATTCAGATATGTAGTTTTGTATTTGAATTAAACAAATTGATGTTGAAATGAGCAAATCAAAAGAATTTTTAATTCCTTTTATAGGGTTAAAACTGGGAAAACACCATTTTGAGTATCAAATAAATAACACGTTCTTTAAGGACTTTGACTATGAAGAGTTTCAAAGTTCAGATATCAAAGTGAACTTGGTTTTCGATAAGAAGAGCACCATGTTAGAGTTAGAATTCAAACACAAAGGAACAGTAAATGTGCCTTGTGATTTAACCGGCGAAGATTTTGACTTGCCTATTAAAGGGAAAATGAAGTTAATTGTTCGTTTTGGAGATGAATTCAATAATGATAATGAAGAATTGTTGATTTTGCCACATGGAGAACATGAATTAGATGTGTCACAATACATTTATGAAATGATTGCACTTTCGGTGCCTCAAAAAAGAATTCATCCTGGCGTTAAAGACGGAACATTACAAACCGAAGCTTTGACAAAATTGAATGAATTAAGTGTAAAAGAACAGAAGGAAGAGAGTAATAAAGAAGAAGATATTGACCCGCGTTGGGAAAAATTAAAGAAACTATTAACGGATAAATAATATAGTAAAATGGCACATCCTAAGAGAAAAACCTCGAAAACAAGAAGAGATAAGAGAAGAACACATTATAAAGCTACTGTAGCTCAAATCGCTACATGTCCTATTACAGGTGAGGCACATTTATACCACAGAGCTTACTGGCATGAAGGTAAAATGTACTACAGAGGGCAAGTTGTTATCGATAAATCTGAAGCGGTTGCTTAATACGTTTTTGTAAATTATACTGGAACTCTCACATAGTGAGAGTTTTTTTTGTTGGTTATAATTTTCGTTTTTTAAGAAAATACAGGCAAATTCGCTTCGTTTTTTTTTGTAATTTTCAAGTCTTTTAAAAATTTTTCAAATAATAATATTTGAAAGGAAATAATAGAATATAATGAATACAATCACAGCCGCAATTACCGCTGTTGGAGGCTACGTTCCAGACTTTGTACTTTCTAACAAAGTATTGGAAACAATGGTAGATACCAATGACGAATGGATTACCACTCGTACAGGAATTAAAGAAAGAAGAATTCTTAAAGATGCTGACAAAGGAACGTCGTACCTTGCCATACAAGCAGCAAAGGATTTAATAGCAAAAGCCAATATTGATCCTTTAGAAATTGATATGGTTATCATGGCAACAGCAACACCAGATATGATGGTAGCTTCTACGGGAGTTTATGTTGCAACAGAAATTGGAGCTACAAATGCATTCGCATACGATTTACAGGCAGCTTGTTCAAGTTTCTTATACGGAATGTCTACTGCTGCAGCTTATGTACAATCTGGAAGATATAAAAAAGTATTATTAATTGGTGCCGATAAAATGTCATCAATTGTAGATTATACAGACAGAGCAACTTGTATTATTTTTGGTGATGGAGCAGGAGCAGTATTGTTTGAGCCAAATTACGAAGGTTTAGGTTTACAGGATGAATATTTAAGAAGTGATGGTGTAGGACGCGATTTTCTTAAAATACCTGCAGGAGGTTCTTTGATTCCGCCTACAGAAGAGACTGTAAAAAACAGACAGCACAATATTATGCAAGACGGAAAAACTGTTTTCAAATATGCTGTTACTAATATGGCTGATGCAAGCGAATTGATTTTGCAAAGAAATAATTTAACAAATCAGGATGTTGATTGGTTAGTGCCACATCAGGCTAATAAGCGTATTATTGATGCTACAGCCGGAAGATTAGAATTGGAAGATTCTAAAGTACTAGTTAATATTGAAAGATATGGAAATACTACTTCTGGAACTTTACCATTAGTATTAGCTGACTTTGAAGATAAGCTTAAAAAAGGAGATAATGTTATTTTTGCTGCATTTGGTGGTGGATTCACTTGGGGATCTATTTACTTAAAATGGGCTTACGATAAAAAATAAATTAAAACTAAAAACGAATCATTATGGATTTAAAAGAAATTCAAAACCTAATCAAATTTGTAGCAAATTCGGGAGTTGCGGAAGTAAAGTTAGAAATGGATGATGTAAAAATCACTATTAGAACAACTTTAGAAGGGAACGTTACAGAGACTACTTATGTACAGCAATTACCAGCTCAGGCTGCATTGCCGCAAGCTGCACCGCAAGTTACAGCTCCAATAGTTGTAAATACTGCTGCTGAAACACAAGCTCCTGCTGCTGCAGATTCTAAATATGTTACTATAAAATCTCCAATCATTGGAACATTCTATAGAAAACCATCTCCAGATAAGCCAGTTTTCACAGAAGTGGGAAGTACTATTGCAAAAGGTGATGTTCTTTGTGTAATTGAAGCAATGAAATTATTCAACGAAATCGAATCAGAAATTTCAGGTAAAATTGTAAAAATTCTTGTTGACGATATGTCTCCAGTTGAATTTGATCAACCTTTATTCTTAGTGGATCCATCATAAATAAATTTAGATTTTAGATTTTAGATTTTAGAATGATGCAAAATTTTGTTAATCATCTAAAATTATCTAATTATCAAATTGTCTAATTATCTAATTAAAATAAGATGTTTAAAAAAATATTAATTGCGAATAGAGGAGAAATTGCACTTCGTGTAATTCGTACGTGCAAGGAAATGGGAATTAAAACTGTAGCAGTTTATTCTACAGCCGATGCAGAAAGTTTGCATGTTAAATTTGCTGACGAAGCGGTTTGTATTGGGCCTCCTCCAAGTAACTTATCGTATTTAAAAATGTCAAATATTATTGCTGCTGCAGAAATTACAAATGCAGATGCAATACACCCGGGATACGGTTTCCTTTCAGAGAATGCTAAATTCTCAAAAATTTGTCAAGAGCACGGAATCAAATTTATTGGTGCGGCTCCTGAAATGATCGACAGAATGGGAGATAAAGCTTCTGCAAAAGCTACAATGAAAGCTGCAGGAGTACCTTGTGTACCAGGTTCAGACGGATTACTTGATTCTTACGAACATGCACAAAAAACAGCAGCAGAAATCGGTTATCCGGTTATGATGAAAGCTACTGCAGGTGGTGGTGGAAAAGGAATGCGTGCAATCTGGAAAGAAGATGAGCTTTTAAAAGCTTGGGAAAGTGCACGTCAGGAAGCTGCTGCCGCTTTTGGAAATGACGGAATGTACATGGAGAAACTTATTGAAGAACCACGTCATATCGAAATTCAGGTTGTTGGAGATTCTTATGGAAAAGCGTGTCACCTTTCTGAAAGAGATTGCTCTGTTCAGCGTCGTCACCAAAAACTTACTGAAGAAACACCTTCGCCTTTCATGACAGATGACTTGCGTACAAGAATGGGAGAAGCTGCTGTAAAAGCTGCTGAATTCATTAAATACGAAGGAGCTGGAACGGTAGAATTTCTTGTGGACAAACACAGAAATTTCTATTTCATGGAAATGAATACCCGTATTCAGGTTGAGCACCCAATTACTGAACAGGTAATTGATTACGATTTAATTCGTGAGCAAATTATGGTTGCTGCCGGAATTCCAATTTCAGGAAAAAATTATTTACCAGAATTACACGCTATCGAATGTCGTATTAATGCTGAAGATCCTTATAATGATTTTCGCCCTTCACCAGGAAAAATTACTACGCTTCATATGCCTGGAGGACACGGAGTTCGTTTAGATACTCACGTTTACTCAGGATACAGCATTCCGCCAAATTACGATTCAATGATTGCCAAGTTAATTACAACAGCGCAGTCTCGTGAAGAAGCCATCAGCAAAATGCGCAGAGCTCTTGACGAATTTGTAATCGAAGGTGTAAAAACTACAATACCTTTCCATAGACAATTAATGGATGATCCAAAATATATTGCAGGAGATTATACAACTGCATTTATGGATACTTTCAAAATGAAACCTATTGAAGAATAATAAATAAGTAAAGCTGTCGAAAAATCGACAGCTTTTTTTTATAATTATAGAAAACCCGACAACTTTTAAAAGTTGTCGGGTTTTGTTTTTATACCTAATACATTAAACCGGATTAAAATCCGGCCTACAATATAAGCCGAAGGCTCTTTCAAAGTTCCGAAGGAACATATTATATTGTAGGGCTGGACTTCAGTCCAGTTTAAACCAAAAGGATAGTATTTGTTATTCCGTAGGAAAATTTGATCGGTAGAAAAAAATAGTAATGTATTTGCATTGTGTTCTGTAAGGAGACCCATTATTATGGAATTAACACGGAATTTATTATTCGATAACCAAACGTTCCGTAGGAACGTATACCTATCGAAACAAAATTAAATTCTACCAATGACACATTCCTATGAAATAAATAACTTCTTGTTTAAAATAGCTAAGTATACACAATAAGTGTATACTTTTTACACACTTATACTGCAAAGTACACACTTTTATACTATTTCAATTTTTGGCATATTTTAAGTAATCCCTTTAATGACGGGCTTTTATAGGTATTTGAGTAGAATTTTTCCTTTTCGGCATAATTGTTTCTTTATCTAAAGTGTAAAACAAACTATTAACTATTAAAATATACACATTATGAAAAATTTATTTTTATCAGCCGCGATTGTTTTAGGAGGTTTAACATCATTTGCTTCGACTTCTCCAATAACAAATTCTATTGTAAAAGTAATTTCGGTTTCAGATGATTACGTTGAAATTAAATTAGAAGAATTACCAGCTCCAATTACTGAAGCTTTGAAAAAAGCTTATCCTGACGCAGTAATTACTAAAGCTTACAAAAATGAAAAGTCAGAATATAAATTGGATGTAACAGTGGGCGATAAAGTAGGAAATCTTTTTGCTAATGCTGACGGAACCTGGATTAAAAAATAATCCTCTGTACCGTGAAAATCCAAATTAAAAATACTAAGATTAAATTACGAATATTAAAAAATAATTATCATGAAAAATTTATTTTTATCAGCCGCAATCGTTTTGGGAGGTTTAACATCATTTGCTTCAACTTCGCCAATTACAAATACTATCGTAGAAGCAGTATCATTTCAAGATGATTACACTGAAGTTAAATTAACAGAAGTACCGGCAGCGGTAACAGATGCGCTTAAAAAAGCATATCCGGACGCAGTTCTTAATAAAGCATATAAAAACAGTGCTTCTCAATACAAATTAGAAGTAACAGTTGGGGACAAAGTAGGTTCTCTTTATGCTAATGCCGATGGATCTTGGGTAAAAAAATAAAAAACTAACCCTAAAAAACTATTATTATGAAAAAGCTAATATTATCGGCAGCAATTCTTTTAGGAGGACTGTCAATGCAAGCAGAAAATACTGTTTTAACCACCACAACAGTAAATACAATAAACTATCAAGATGATTATAAAGAAGTCGACGCTGTTCCAGCTGCGATTAAAAAATCTCTTGATGAAGCTTATCCAGGTGTAAAACTAGACAAAGCTTATGTTAATTCAAAAAAAGAGTATAAAATTGAGGTTACAGTAAGAGGCGAAAAATCAATCGTTTATACTGATGCCGCAGGAACTATTCTTAAAAAATAACTCTAAATCTTAAAGCATTATGAAAAAGTTAATCTTATCAGCAGCGATTATTTTAGGAGGTTTGTCTCTTCAGGCAGCAACTCCATCAGAATCAAATTCAGTAGTGAAATCAGTAAATATTCAGGATGAATATACTGAAGTTGCTCCAGATGCCGTACCGGCAGCTGTAAAATCTACAATTGAAAAATCGTTTGTAGGTTCTAAACTGGAAAAAGCATGGAAAAATGCTAAGGACGAGTACAAACTTGAAATTTCAAAAGAAGGTAAGAAATATACTTTTTTTACAGATGCTTTAGGAAATATCATTAAAAAATAATTAAACACAGAGCAATATGAAAAAGTTAGCCATCTCAGCAGCTATTCTTTTAGGATGCTTATCAATTCCCGCCATAGCGGAGATAACTCCAAATAAAGTAAAAACAACAGTTTCTGTTCAGACAGAATATACTGAAATTAGCACAGATGTTGTTCCGGCAGCTGTAAAGACTGCTCTGCAAACAGCTTATCCAAATGCAAAACTGGAAAAAGCTTATGTTAATGATAAAAAAGAATACAAATTAGAAATATCGGTTGGTGACCAAAAGGCTACTGTGTATTCAGATGTCAATGGCAACTGGTTGAAAATATAATTAGGTGAAATTAGATTTATGTTTTTGGTGAAAAAGAGATTGCATTGTGCAATCTCTTTTTTTTTCGCATAATTTTAAGAAATTATAACTTTAATAGTATTATTTTAGCAAAAAAGTCCCTCCAGTCAAATGTCAAAGATATTAGTAATAGAAGATGATATTTCGTTTTGTAAATTATTAGAAAAATTTCTAGTAAAAAACCAATACGAAGTAAGTATCGCTTTTTCTGCTTCAGAAGCGAGATCGGCAATCAAAAATGAATCTTTCGATTTGATTTTGACAGATCTTCGTCTGCCTGATTCTGATGGAATTGTGCTTATGTCTGAAATTAAGAATTCACATCCTGAAATTCCGGTAATCTTAATGACGGGATATTCTGATGTTAATACTGCTGTAAAAGCAATTAAAAATGGTGCAGCCGATTATATTTCAAAACCTTTCAATCCAGATGAGGTTTTATTGGTAATTACAAATGCATTGCAGACTCCAGAAGCTGAAGAAGAAAATGAAACTCCGGTTAAACAAAAAAAATCGGTAAAGAAACCGGTTTCTGCAGAAAATGAATTTGTTCGGGGAATTTCTGTCGCTTCAAAAAAACTTTTAGATCATATTCAATTGGTAAGTCCAACAGATATGTCGGTTTTAATCATCGGCGAAAGCGGAACAGGAAAAGAAATTATTGCCAAAAGTATTCACCAGCAAAGTCATAGAAAAAATAACAATTTTATTGCCGTCGATTGCGGGGCGATTCCAAAAGAATTGGCAGCAAGCGAATTTTTCGGGCATTTAAAAGGATCTTTCACCGGAGCAATCAGCGACAAAATGGGATATTTTGAAGCAGCAAACGGCGGAACTCTTTTTCTGGATGAAATAGGAAATCTTTCATATGAAAATCAAATTCAGTTATTGCGTGCACTCCAGGAAAGAAAAATTAAACCCGTTGGAAGCAATAAAGAAATAAACGTCGATATCCGCATTATTACCGCTACAAACGAAGATTTACGTGAGGCAGTAAAAAACGGCGATTTTAGAGAAGATTTATACCATAGAATCAACGAATTCTCTATTCAGTCTCCGTCATTAAAAGACCGAGATGAAGATTTAATGGTTTTTGCGGATTATTTTCTTGAAAAAGCCAATCAGCAATTAAATAAAGATATCATTGGGTTTTCGCCAGAAGTTGTTTCAATTTTTCAAAATTACAGTTGGCCGGGAAATTTGCGTGAATTACAAAACTGCGTAAAACGTGCTACACTTTTAACGCAAGGCGATTTTATAGAAAGCGATGTTTTGCCAATTGAATTTTTCCAATCTCAGAAACAAGCAGGTTTTAGCGGTAGTTTTTCTCTATCAGATAATGAAAAAGAAGCTATTATTCAAGCGTTGAACAGAACACATAATAATAAATCTGAAGCAGCTAAATTGCTTAAGATTACCAGAAAAACGCTTTACAATAAATTAAAGCACTACAATATCGATTAAACAATTTCTTGTTCTAAAAGGGCAAAAAGTTTGTTTGTTTTTGCTTTAAGAGCCTCAAAAATATCTTTCAAGTCTGCAATTTCAAGATTATTTTGTTCCAGCGTTTTTAACAGGATGCCAATATCGCGCGCTTCTATTTGCCTAAACATTGGTGCAATACGATGTGCTATTGAATTTATTTCAGGAACATTTTTTTCATGAATAGCATTTTCGAGCAGTTCTAAATTTTCATTACTGCTTATTATAAAAGCTTTCAATACCTCGTGTAAAGCGTTTTTGTCGTTGCCTAAAAATTCTTTTAAAGTATCTAAAGTATACAATTGAGAAGAAACGGTTTCTTCAACTTCATTTATTTCAACTTTAGGGAGTGTATCATTATCCAGAATATGCTGAATTGTTTCCAACAATATTTTAGGAGAATACGGTTTATTTACAACGGTCGTAAAACCTGCTTCAGTATAAACAGAAGGATCTAAATCTGTTCTTCCGGTTAAGGCAATTACAGGCTGGTTTTTATAAATACCTTTTTCAGAATTTCGAAGATTTTTCAAAAACATAAAACCGTCCATTTCCGGCATTTGAATATCAGTAATCACAAAATCAAAATTAGTGTTCCGGATAGCTTCTAACGCTTTTACAGCACTATTAAAAGATAGAACCTGATGTTCTTCCTGTCGCAAAACTCCGCTGGTTAAATTCAGCAGATTGATATCATCATCAATTACAACGAAAGTTTGTTTTTTCGTATTTCGTGCAATATTTCTTTTTATTTCTTCAACTGTGATTTCGCTTTGATCAAAAATTAAAGGAATTTTAATCTCAAATGTGCTTCCTTTTCCAAACGTACTTTCCAAACTTATTCTTCCGCCCATAAACGAAATTATCTTTTGGCAGATTGAAAGCCCTAAACCAGTGCCGCCATATTTTTTTTCGATATTTTCATTGGCCTGAGCAAACTCTTCAAAAACTAATTTTTGATTTCCTTTTTCAATTCCAATTCCGGTATCTTCTATCGTAATAATAAAGAAATTTTCATTTTCGGTAACATACGAGCTGATTTTGATATGACCTTCTTCTGTAAATTTATAAGCGTTCCCGATAATATTGGTCAAAATCTGCTTCAGTCGAAACGGATCGCCAACAACTCTTGTCTGAAGTTTTTCATCAACATTAATAATTAAATCAATGTTTTTTTGTTTGTAAACTGTCTGGATATTTCTCGCGGTATCTTCTATAACTTCGGGAAGATAAAACGGAACTTTTTCAATAGTAATTTTTCCTGCTTCAATTCTCGAAAAATCTAATAAATCCTGAACAAGCTGCGTGATATATTCAGATGAATTTTTAATGTTTTTAATGAAATACGACTGTTTCGTATTAATATCAGAATTACCTAAAAGTTCAGAATAACCTACAATTGTGCTCAAAGGCGTTTTTAGATCGTGGCTTACTGTTGAGATTAACTGCTCGCGGCTTTTTAATAAATTTTTGGTTTTGAAATTCGCTATTTCAAGCTGTTTCTTGTAAACTTGTGATTTTGAATAATCACTCACAATTAGAATAGAAAAAAAGATTGTCAATATCAAACCAATAATCGCCGAAGCGGTTACAATTTCATTGACTTTTTTAAGTGATTTTTCTTTTAAGGAATTATTTTTTATCGAATTGATTATGATTTCTCTTTCGATAATTCGAAGTACTTTTCGAAGCTGTTCTGAGATTGCAATTTCATTTTTCAGTAATTTGTTTTCCTCAAAATTCAGCGTTTCTTTTTTCTTTTCTGCTTTTTCTTTTACGTTACTAAGCAGTTTTTTAGAATTGGCCAAAATTGAATCCGAAGCTTTTTTACTCAACGTGTTTGTGCTGTCATCCGGAATATTTTGGTTCAAATAATCCACATATTTCTGTAGTACATTTCGCTGGTAACTTCCAAGTTCATTGGGGTTTTTGGTAAAATCCTGAAGCTCCAGTTTTCGAAGATTAAACTCCATTTTGGTAATTTCGTCAATAGCATTATTGACAGAAACTTCGTCTTCGGCTTTGTTTTTTATGGTTTTTAATTGCCTGATATTTTCTGTTTTTTCAGATAACAAATAGGTCACACTATCCAATAAAACTTTCTGATATTCTGTCGTAACGATTTGTTTTAAAGTGTCGATTCTTGCTTTTAAAGAATCGGTTTCAATAAGATAACTTTTAAAATCAGTTTCAGAATTGGTTTGAATTGTTTTTCTCGCTAAACTTTCTGTTTTATAGACATTCGAAAACAATTTACTTACGCGGAGAATTTTGGTTTTTTCCTGAGCAATTTTATCTTCGAGCTTATTGTAAACCACATTTTCAGAATATAAAAACCACCCCACAGTAACCACCAAAGCAAGTAATGCAACATAGCTGAATAAAACCTTAAGTGCTGTATAACTTTTTTTGCTTTCCATAGTGTTTTTGGCGTTTACGAAGTTTTCTAAAATTACAATTCCCTGCAATTTATTTAAAATTTCCATTTAAGAAAAGTAAATGCAAATCAAATATTTACATAATTCAAAGGTTTTAAAAATAAAATAACCGCAGATTATATAAATAATACTGCGGTTAAAGTTTGTTTTAATTTTATGATTTAAAGCGTTTCGTTCAGCCATTTGAAGAATTCTCCCTGCCAAACCTGAGCATTTTGTGGTTTTAAAACCCAGTGATTTTCATCTGGAAAATACACAAAACGGCTTTTGATTCCTCTTAACTGCGCAGCCTGAAAAGCTTCTTGTCCTTGCCCAATCGGTACACGGAAATCTTTTCCTCCCTGAAAAATTAAAATTGGTTTATTCCAATTTTGAACCAAAGTTGCAGGGTTAAAAGTAGTGTAAGCTTTTTGAGCCACAGCATTATCTTTTTCCCAATATGGTCCGCCAAAATCCCAGTTGTTAAAGAAAACTTCTTCAGTAGTTCCTAACATACTTACCGTATTGAAAACACCATCGTGAGCGATGAAAGTTTTAAAACGGTTTTTATGAATTCCTGCTAAATAAAATACAGAATATCCTCCGTAGCTTGCTCCAACACATCCTAAACGACTTTTGTCAACGTAGCTTTCTTTGGCAACATCATCAATTGCAGAAAGATAATCGTCCATAACTTGTCCACCCCAGTCTTTACTGATTTGTTCGTTCCACTCAACACCGTGTCCCGGCATACCGCGACGGTTTGGTGCCACAACCACATAACCTTTTGCAGCCATTAAAGAGAAATTCCAACGGAAAGAATACGATTGTGTCAAGGCACTTTGAGGTCCGCCCTGGCAGAACAATAAAGTTGGATATTTTTTAGAAGCATCAAAGTTTGGAGGTAAAATAACCCAAACCAGCATTTTTTTACCATCGGTTGTCGTAACGTAACGTTTTTCAGTTTTGCTTAATGCTAAAGTTTTATAAGTATCAGTATTTACATTTGATAATTGTTTCCAGGTATTTTTCTTCAAATTAAAAGAAAAAATTTCTCCCGCATGATTCATGTCTGTTCTCGTTACGATGATATCATCTCCAGAAAAACCAACTAAATCATTTACATCAAAATCTCCAGTTGTTAACTGACGAACTTGAATCGCGATTTTAGTTAAACCTGGGAAATTAACAGAAAAAAGTTGCTTTGTCCCGTCAATTGGTGCAACAAAAAACACTGTTTTCCCGTCTTTGCTCCAGATAAAATTATCTACAGTTCCGTTCCAATTTGCCGTTAAGTTAGTTTTGATACCTTTAAACTCAACAATAATATCGTTTTTGTCAGACTCATAACCGTCACGTTTCATTTGTAACCAAGATAAATTTCCTGTTGGAGAAAATTGCGGCGCTGTATCGTAACCTAAATTATCTTCGGTTTTATTTGTTGTTTTTTGAGTCTCTAAATTGTACTCATAAATATTAGTGTTTGTAGAAATTGCATAAGCCGTTCCTGCTTTTTTCTTGCACACATAAAAAATACTTTTGCTGTCTGGCGACCAGATATAATCTTCGTCACCTCCAAAAGGTTTCTGCGGAGAATCAAAAGTTTCACCTTTCAGGATGTCAATTCCTTTTACGCCGTCTTTGTTTTCTTTATAAAAAACGTGATTAAATTTTCCTTCGTTCCAGGTGTCCCAATGACGATAATCTAAACCATCATAAATTTGAGCATCAGATTTGTCTAATTTTGGATAAAAATCTTTACCTAAAACATTCTCGATTTTTACTTCTTCATTATAAACTAAATATTTTCCGTCAGACGAAACATTTTTGTCAGCCAAAACCTCTTTTGTGTCTTTAATTTCAGTTGCATTTCCTCCGTTTACCGGAATGGTGTAAAATTTAGAATGCGATTTGTTTTCTTCTACAGAAGGCGTAGAAACTTTAAAAACCACATTTTTTGCATCTTTAGAAATTCCAAGCGGAGTTACTCTCCCTAATTTCCATAACAATTCCGGCGACATAACATTCTGCCCGATAGCGTTTAAACTCATCATTATTAAGGTTGTTAATAATACTTTTTTCATAATAAAAATTCTATTTTTTTGTGCGCTAAAAATACAACATTTAAATCCCAAATAGTTAAATTCTAAATTCCAATTTATTGTTAAAATTCCAAATTCCAAAAATGTTACCTTAAATTTTATTCGCCACGAATTCACGAATTATTTTAATAATCTTTAAGAATAAAAATTCCTGCTATTAAAAAATCAACAGCAAGTTTGCAATTTGAATTTTTAAAAATTGAAATCTATCTATGTTTAAAATTTATTTCCTAAATTGGAATTTGGAATTTAAAAGATTGGAATTTATATAAATACAGAAATGGAATTTAGCTATTGGGAACTAAAAAACTGGTTCACAGATATTGATTATACAATTGTGGGCAGCGGAATCGTTGGCCTCCATACAGCTTTGCGCTTACGCGAAAGATTTCCTGCTGCAAAAATTTTAGTTCTCGAAAGAGGAATGCTGCCACAAGGCGCGAGCACAAAAAATGCCGGCTTTGCCTGTTTCGGAAGTCTTTCTGAAATTTTAGATGATTTAAAAACGCATTCTGAAGAAAATGTTGTGGCGCTTATCGAAAAACGCTGGAAAGGCTTGCAGTTACTTCGAAAAAGGCTTGGCGATTCGGCAATCGATTTTAAACCTTACGGCGGATATGAATTGTTTTTGAAAGAAGATGAATTTGGGTTTAGTGAATGTATTTCGAAACTGTCCTTTATAAACGAAATTTTAAAACCGCTTTTTAAGGCCGAAGTTTTTTCTAAAGAAACGGACCGTTTTGGATTTGGAAATATTCAGGATTATTTAATTTTTAATCCGTTTGAAGCACAGATCGATACCGGAAATATGATGCAGGAATTGTTGAAGCAAGCCGTATCCGCAGATATTTTAATCCTGAATCAGCAAACTGTAACTTCTTATTGTGATGCCGGACACCATGTTGAAGTTGTGCTGAACGATTTTAGTTTTAAATCAAAAAAAATACTTTTTGCGACAAACGGTTTTGCAAATACTTTGACAAACGGAGCGGTAAAACCGGCAAGAGCACAAGTCTTGATTACGGAACCTATTAAAAATCTGGATATAAAAGGAACTTTTCATCTGGACCGCGGTTATTATTATTTTAGAAATATTGGTGATCGAATTCTTTTAGGCGGAGGCCGGAATCTAGATTTTGAAATGGAAACGACAACCGAATTTGGCCAGACGAAAATTGTTCAAAATAAATTGGAAGAGTTGTTGAAAAATGTAATTTTACCAAATCAGGATTTCCAGATTGCGCACCGTTGGAGCGGCATTATGGGAATTGGAAATAGTAAAAGCCCTGTTGTTTCTCAATTGTCTGAAAACGTGTTTTGTGGAGTACGTTTAGGCGGGATGGGAGTGGCAATAGGCAGTTTAGTAGGAACAGAATTAGCAGATTTAATATAATGGCAGCACCCAAAAAACCAGCACCAAAAAAAACAACAACCGCAAGTAAACCAAAACCTAAAACGTCTGCAAAGAAATCAAATCGTTCTTTTAGCGAAAAAGTAAAATGGTTTTTGATTAAAACAATGTTGTGGTTTTTTGGAATTTCGATAGGATCGGTTATACTTTTTAAATACGTACCGGTTCCTTTTACTCCTTTAATGATTATTCGGGCAATCGAAAATAAGTTAGGAGGAAAAGAAGTTTATTTTGATCACGATTGGGAGCCAATTGATAAAATCTCCATGAATTTACAAAAAGCCGTAATCGCGAGTGAAGACGGAACTTTTTTAACGCATAACGGTTTTGATTTTAAAGCACTTCAGAAAGCCTATAAAAGCAATGAACGCGGACGCAGAATTCGAGGCGGAAGCACAATTTCGCAGCAAACGGCAAAAAACGTCTTTTTATGGCAGGGAAAAAGTTATTTCCGTAAAGGCCTTGAAGCTTATTTTACCGTTTTAATTGAAATTATTTGGGGCAAAGAACGTATTATGGAAGTTTACCTAAACAGTATCGAAATGGGCGACGGAGTTTACGGTGCCTATGCGGCGACAGAACATTGGTATCGCCGGGATGCTTCGAGTTTAACACCAATGCAGGCGGCAGGAATTGCGGCAATTTTGCCAAATCCGAGAAAATTTAAAGCTACGGGCTCGTCAAGTTATATCAACAGAAGAAAAGAAAGAATTGTTCGCGAAATGCGTTACGTTGGAAAAATCAATTATAGCGGAGATGGGAAGTAAAAAAGCACTTTTTGCTTTTCTGATTTTGACAGCAACGTTAACTTTTGGACAAGGAAAAACTAAGGAAATAGGTTTTATAACCGACAATGATTTGTACACTTCGTCTAAAAACGACATGTATTATACCAATGGTTTAGAGATTTTTTATCGTTTTTTATCGAAAAACAACAACGAAAAAATCAATAAAAAAATAACCGAATTTAGAGCCGGGCAATATATTTATAATCCGAGATTTATTAATAAAGAAGCTGTTGATGTAAACGACCGTCCTTTTACGGGTTATCTTTTTGCAGAAGCCGGCAGAAGCTTTTTTTATCAAAGCGAATCGGTTTTAAAAGCTAATTTTCAATTAGGATATATGGGGCCAAATGCTTTTGGAGAAGAAACGCAGGAAGGTTTTCATAAACTTATTGGATATAAAACAGTTTACGGCTGGGACAATCAGCTGCATAATGCTTTGGCGGTTCAGGCGCATGTTATGTATTCGAAGAAATTATTTCCATCGAAACATAACGATTTTATAGATCTTCATTTTCAGTCGGAAGCTAATTTGGGAACTATTTTTACAGGAGTTTCAACAGGATTTTTAACCCGAATTGGCTTTAAGAGACTAACTCCAATTTATGATTCAAATCTTCATGATGCTTCGGTAAATGCGAATGCACAGCCAAATATCAGAGAATTTTATTTCTACGCCATGCCAAGTGTAAATTATCAGTTTTATGATGCAACGATCGAAGGCAGTATGTTTAACGATACAAGTCCGATAACTTTCGATTTGGTCCCGCTTCGTTTCAATGCCGAGTTTGGTTTGAAATATCGTCACAATAACTTCAATATGTCTTATTCTTTTATTTATCGTGGAAGAGAATTAGAAGGCGATGTTAATGATACGAATACGGGTTATTTTTTTGGGTCGATTCGAATGGGGTTTTTGTTGAGGTAATACTTGTAACTTAAAAAGTAAATGAAGAGAAATAATATTTTTATTGTTACAGCTTTAATTTCTACCATTTTTGTTCATGGTATGCAAATTGGTGAAAGCAGTCTTCCGTTCGAAAACAACGACATAACAGTTGGAAAATTAATGGCTGGTATGGTTATGCTGTTTGTTTATTTTATACCAACAATAATCTGCTGGAAAAAAAGAAATAGTAAATATCTCTTAATCATAAATATACTTACCGCTTGGACAATATTGGGCTGGTTCATATGCTTTATTTTGGCTTTTAATATCAATAGGAAGCATGCAAGAATTATCGTGGAAACGAAAAGAAAAATGAAAGAAGAAAAAAAGAAAATGAAGGAGGCGAAAAAGATCGCGGAATTTAGCCCTGACAAAGTAGATGTGTAAATGTTTCTCGAATTAATCTAAAATAATGAATCGTTTCATATATAAAATATTGTCTTTAATTTTTGCTCTTTTTTTTGTTTATTGTATGGTACAGTTTATTAGTACCGATGCCTTTAGAATTAGAATTTTCAGAGGTTACATAGATGTAAAACTTGTTGCAATGAGAGTGTTGATTCTTCTAGTCAGTTTATTTGGAGCGTCAGTTTTTTTCTTTATTGATAGACAAAAAAATAAATAATATTTTTTGTATTTAGTTTTCGGCTGTGGATTACAGATCCGTGCAGTCGAGATATAAAGTCCCTATGGTACAAATTGTTTTTGTGTGTAATGTTTTTTCTACCGATATGTAACTCCTAACGGAGTTTTTAAATTAGATTTGAATAAACAGATATCATACACAAAATTCAATAGATATTTTCTACCGATATTTAATTAGTGCGAAATACTCCGTTAGGAGTTACATATCGGTAGATATATATAAAAACACAGCCCAATAAATATCCCGTAGGGATTATATTTACAGTTTAAAATGTTACAATGTTTGTAATTTTATATTTTTCCATGTATTGATTGCCCAATCGAAATCTTCTTCCTCATCAAAATAAAAAGCGGTTTGAAGTACTTCTTTATCAATTATAGTAAAACCAAAAAGTACATTATATATTTTTTCTTCGTCATTTTCTTGTATCAGATATCCTATTCTTGAAACTTGGCTATCGGAAAATTCAAATTGATCTAATGTTTTAGAAAAAGTTTCATCTCGATTAGTAATATCATGTTTGCATTCCTCATAAAGTTCGTCTTTGTTTTTTTGTAAATTCCATATAGTTAACCTAATAGATTTATCTCCTGTTGTATAATATAAAGTTCCATCTTCTTCAATTGTTCTTTCAAAGAGGTTGTTGATTTCAATTGTCCATTCTTCTGTTAATTTGTGAGTAGTCATATAATCATCTTCCAAATCAAAATCAGTGACTTTATACCATCCAGAATCATCACTTAATCTTTCATAAACAGAACCAATTCCTTTTAATAAGATATCTTTAAGCGAAGGGTCAATCTTTAAAATGGTAGAAGGATTATATATGCCGCTGTTGTCAGGATTGTCAGTGTATTCTTCTGATTCAAATCCTGTAAAAACTCTCCAGCCGCTGTCTTCGGGACGTGTTCTTTTTTCACGATACAAAAATCGAGGTTTCATATTTTTGTCTAGAACCATTTTAGAAACCATAAGTCCTCCGATTGGAGGAAAGTCATCAAAATTATTCTCATTTTGAATTGATTTCTTTTTGAAAAATTTCATTTGATTATGTTTGAAGTATATAATAATAACTTAATTTAACGAAATACATAAATGCATTAATCCAAATTATCTAAATCCATTTCTTCCGCCAGCTGATCCCATTTTTTATTGAGAAAATCTTTTGTCTGTTCCACAAACTTCGGCTCAATATCTTTTAAAGTCTGCGCTTTCGGGCTCAATATCGCTTTTCCATCTTCAAAATAAATATAAGCATGAACGGCATCATCTCCCCAAAAGAAAGGAAAAACGATAGCTTTATTTTCTGTGCTTTCAATTACGTATTTTTCCATGCTGATGATAAAGGCGAACATGGGTATCATTTCTGTGAAATTCTGACTGAAAAACATCATTCCCCAATGCCATTCTTCGGCAGCTTCATCATAATCTGAAAAAGCCATTGCTTCGGGATAATTGATCCAGCCGTCAATAACTTCTTCATTAGTATCGTCGTTATAGGTACGCAGTAATTCTGGAGCCAGTTCCATTTTTGAATACATTTTGCGGCTGTTCCACCAGTCGAGCCAGTTTTTATTTAATTCCGGTTCTTCAAGCGGACTATTTAAAAACTTTTCCAGCTGCGGTTTTGTGATTTTTACTTTACAATATAATGAGCTTAATTCAGACATGGTTTAAGATTTTATTTTGTATAATATTTATCATGATATTTTGATATCCATTACCATTCTATAAAAAATAAAGAATGATTATCGGGATCTTTTAAAAACAATGCCAGTCCGCCGGGATATTCCCACGGACCGGAAAATGTGCCGCACTCCATTTTCTCCGGATCAGACTCGGAGGTTTCAGGAAGCTGGTTTTTAAGGAATCTGTCGTAGGCTTCTTTTATATCGGCTTCATTTATTTCGATAGTTCCATCATCCTGAGGCTTTTTTGAACTGCTTATTTTTAATTCGAAATCACTGCCAATGGGTACCAAAAAACCTTTTGACTTACTTAAATCTTCGTTTTCGAGATTAAAAACTTTTTGATAAAAATCAAATGATGACTGGAGATTGGAACAATAAAGCCCAAAAGAAATTTTCATAAGCTGCTTTTTTTAAATCATTTTATTAATGACGATTGTCACACTGAAGATAAATTTCTTCATTTGATTTATCAATAATTGAGATTCCCGGACATCCAAATGATTCATACAAAAAACCAAAAACAACTTGCGGTTTGTCTTTAAAAAGTTTTCCTGTCCATTGGTTTGCATCGGGTCCATCTTCGTAATTAAGCGGAGCAGGAGAGGTGCCTTCGCTTTGGCTGTAAAGTTTTTCAATTATGATAGCTGCAGTTTTAGAATCGGCAACTAAAAGACGTCTGGCATAAATTATTTTGTGATCATCAAGATAGTCTTGTAGAAAATAATTATAACTATCTGTTTTAAATAAATAGGTATTGCCTGCTACTGTGTTCTTTAGCAAAACACGGTCTTCATTTTTCATTGTTTTAGACGGATAGTCTTTTTTTGCAATTTTTTTCCATGCAATTGGCTTTAAACGTTCTTTTGAAAACGGATTTTCTTTGCCAACATATACCAAAGCATCTCTATAATATTCGCTGAAACCATTTAAAAATTTTTTATTGATTTCGAAGCCAATCATGTAATCAAAGTTGTGGTAAGGTATGTCATCTGAAGAAGAATAACCATTTAACATCGCAGCGGTTTTTAGATTTTTTACTGCAAAAGAAGCCAGTTTGTTTTTAGCATAATCTAATATGAAAACAGAATCGTTTTCGGAGATATTGGTTTTTGATAAAAATCTTTTTCTGTAGATTTTATCAAACGTAAAATACTCAGCATCGTTTTTCTCTAATTTTTCAAGATTGGGTAAAGCAAGCGTATCTTTTTCGTCACCTATTGGGTATATGTCCGAAAGCGAAACAAAAGCAATATCACTGCTGTCTTTTTGCATAACCGTAAATAAATTGATACTTTCTTTTCTGGGAGCTGATTCTTCTTCGATTGTATCATTTTCTACTGCTGCAGTTTTGTCTACTGCTGGGGTTTCTTGGGTTTCGATGGTTTTTTTATCGTTACAAGCAAAAAATAAGAAGGCTGTCGCGGCGAGTAATGTTTGTAATTTAATATTCATAAACGTGGTATTTAAATGTGCTTTTTAAGTTTATAATTGATTGTGATTACCGATTATAAATGTAAAAAAAGTTTTCACAAAATAAAAAGCATTCTTTTCTGACCTCAATAGAAAAGGTATCTTTTTCTAGCTTACGGGTTTAAAATGAAGTTCAAAAAATAATGCTTAACATTTTGATAATATGGACTGTAGTTTTAAATTTTTACTTTTAATTAAAATTTAAGATTATGGAAATTAATTGGGTTGTAATAGGAGTAGTAGCCGTTTTGATTGTTATTTTGGTTGTATTAACAATTAGAAAAAATCAAAAGGAAAAAAAGAAACTTACCGATTTGCTGAATAATGATTTCAAAAAAGCAGAAAAAGACAGAGTTGATGCTGAGGATTCGGCAAACGAAAAGTAGATAATGAAATCAATAAAAAAACCGTATTACCATTAAGTAATACGGTTTTTTCGTGGAGAATACCGGATTCGAACCGGTCACCCTCCCGATGCATCGGGATACTCTAGCCTTTTGTTTCTATTAAGCTTTCAATGTATTTACTGCTCTTCATTTTTTTTATTTGCAACTCTCTTTTCATCGCATCACTTCGGGTTTCAAAAGTTTCGTAATATTTCAATTCCCAATCTTTTACAACCTTAGTAAATTTACTTCGACTATTTAAATGGTCTTGCAAACGTTTCTGAATATCTTGACAAGAACCAATATAATATTTGTTAAGAGTAGCTGAATAAAGAATATAAGTATAAAACATAATGGCTATAAATGAAAATACCCGAACGTTTTTGTTCGGGTATTTTTGTTGTGATAAAATTGTAAAAAAATTGTGGAGAATATCGGATTCGAACCGATCACCTCTTGCCTGCCAGGCAAGCGCTCTAGCCAAATGAGCTAATCCCCCTTGTTTTGTGAAGAACACCGAATTCGAACTGTCACCATCCCGATTTTCCATCGGGACGCTCTAGCCAAATGAGCTAATCCCCCAAAGCGTTAACAAATAAAGTCAAATATTTATCAAAAAACAAATTTCGGAACCTATCAGACAAAATATTTTTCAAAACCGTAACTTTACATTTAAAAATATTTTTATGAGTTCAGAAAACACAAAAGGATCTTTAGAGACTTCTTTTCAAGATACAATTGCCACAGTACAATTTGGGCATCCTGCAAGTAATTCTTTTCCGCGTGCATTACTAGATCAATTAACAACAGAAATTAATGAATTGAGCCGAAACGAGAATGTTTCGGTTATCATTTTAAAAAGTCAGGGCGCAAAAGCTTTTTGTTCCGGCGCATCGTTTGATGAACTTTTGCAAGTCGAAAATGAAGAGCAGGGTACAGAATTTTTTTCTGGTTTTGCACATTTGCTAAATGCAATGCGCAATTGCAATAAATTGATTATTGGCCGCGTTCAGGGAAAAGCTGTTGGCGGAGGAGTGGGAATTATTGCAACCTGCGATTATGTTTTTGCAGCTCCGGAAAGTGATGTGAAATTGTCTGAGTTAGCAATCGGAATTGGACCTTTTGTAATCGAACCGGCTGTTTCTCGTAAAATAGGAAAAACCGCAATGGCCGAAATGACTCTGGCGGCGCACGAATGGAAATCGGCAGACTGGGCTTTTCAAAAAGGACTTTATTCTGTTTTATCCAATTCAGAAAATTTGGATAACGATGTTCAGAATTTTGCCCAAAAATTAAGTTCCTATAATCCGGAAGCACTTCAGGAAATGAAAAAGATTATTTGGGAAGGAACAGAACAATGGGAATCGATACTAATTGAACGAGCTTCAATTACAGGAAAATTGGTTTTGTCTGATTTTAGCAGAAATGCGTTGAGACAATTTAAAAAGTAAATTTTTGCCACAGATTCATAAGATTATTTAAATCCATTTAATCTGTGAAATCTGTGGCAAAATAAAAATAACAATTAGAACAATCTTAAAATGAAACTGATTTCATTATTTCAAAATGTCGATGTTGCAGAGAAAATTAAAAACGCTCCAGACAGTGGTTATCAAATTGGAGTTTTGATTGGATCTTTTATTCCGTTCCTGTTTTTGATAGGAATTGCTTACTGGATGTATATCAGAGCCAAAAAAAGAGACAAAAACGGTTATTAATTTGTAAATTTGCAACCTTAAATTAAAAATCGATGAGTAATATCAGAATTACAAAACAATTTAGTTTCGAAACCGGGCATGCACTGTACGGTTACGACGGAAAATGCAAGAACGTTCACGGGCACAGTTATAAATTGTCGGTAACCGTTATTGGCTCGCCAATTACTGACAGGTCTAATGTGAAATTCGGAATGGTGATTGATTTTTCTGACCTAAAGAAAATTGTAAAAGAAGAAATCGTCGATCAATTCGATCATGCAACTGTATTTAACCAAACAACGCCGCATGTCGAATTAGCAAATGAATTAAAAAATCGTGGACATCATGTAATCTTGGTTGATTATCAGCCAACAAGTGAAAACATGGTAGTTGATTTTGCAGAAAGAATTATCGCAAGACTTCCATCTGGAATTTCTCTTTTTTCACTTAAACTTCAGGAAACAGAATCTTCATTTGCAGAATGGTATGCAAGTGATAATTTGTAAAAAAGTCAAAAGTCAAAAGTCAAAAGTCAAAAGTTTCTAAATTATAATCTAAGAAGTCTAAGACTCTAACTATCTAATAATCTAAATGAAAAAAATATATTTTGCTTCAGATCAACATTTTGGTGCGCCAACTCCTGAGTTGAGCCTGCCGCGCGAGCAAAAATTTGTGGCTTGGCTTGATAAAGTAAAAGAAGATGCCGAAGCTATTTTTTTATTAGGTGATTTATTTGATTTTTGGTTCGAATACAAAACAGTTGTTCCAAAAGGCTTTGTACGTGTTTTAGGAAAACTGGCTGAAATTCGCGACAGCGGCATTCCGATTTATTTTTTCGTTGGAAATCATGATTTATGGATGAATGATTATTTTCAAACTGAATTAAATATTCCAGTTTATCACGACAATAAAGAATTTACTTTTAACGGAAAAACTTTTTTAATTGGCCACGGTGACGGAAAAGGACCTGGCGATAAAGGTTATAAAAGAATGAAAAAGGTATTTACAAATCCGTTTTCAAAATGGCTGTTTCGCTGGCTTCATCCAGACGTTGGCGTAAGTTTAGCCCAATATTTATCAGTAAAAAACAAACTGATTTCCGGAGATGAAGATGTAAAATTTTTGGGAGAAGAAAACGAATGGCTGGTTTTGTACGCAAAGCGTAAATTAGAAACCAAACATTACAATTATTTCATTTTCGGCCATCGTCATTTACCTATGATAATTTCGGTAGGTGAGGATTCAAACTACGTAAATCTGGGTGACTGGATTGGGTATTTTACTTACGGTGTTTTTGATGGCGAAACTTTCGAGCTTCAAAAATTCGAATCGTAACTACTTTTTATTCGCCGGATAAATTCCAATTTTGTGTGTTCTTAGAATATAATTCGAAAGCTGTTTGCTGTTTGAAAGCTGAAAACTAATCGCATTCGACGATTTTTTCGGCATATGACATTCTACACAATTATCGGCCAACAATTTCTCAGGCATTATTTTCAGTGTTTTTTCATTGTGTTTTAAACCTTGATGGCAGCTCATGCAAATTTTAGAATATGAGGCCATGTTTTTCGAAGCATTTTCATGCGGATTATGACACGTAATACAATCCATTTTGTCGCTGTTTATAAAACACTTGCTTTGTGCCATTAAACGAAACTGATTCCCGTGAACATCAAATTGAGCAGTATCAGTTATGCTTCTGGTATTTCTGTAAAAATCAGATAAATTATCTCCCGGTTTAAATTCAAAACGCGATTTCATTTTCATACCGTCATTTCCGGCATGACAAAGTGCACAGGCATCCAGTTTTTGCTGTCTGTTTAAAGCTTTAAAACGGGTAATGCTATTTGCTGTTTTTACATTCGGATTTTTTAAATGAAAATCAACATGTTTTTTTGCAGGGCCGTGACAGCGTTCGCAATCAATTCCGTAAACAATGGTTCTTTTATCGATAATATCTTCAACATCCATAGATAGAAAATTGCGGTCTTCAGAACTTTGATTTACACTTCTGCTGCTGGCATTGGAAGCGTGGCACGCATAACAATCCTTAACCACCATTCGGTCAAAATATGGTTTGTCTGCAGGGAATCCCGGACTTGTAGCCCAATTATGGATAGAATTGTAATACGAAACGGGTAATTCGTAAGTGTTATTATGACGCCAGTAAACAGATGTCTGTGCATGTTTAACCCCAAAAACAATTTCAAATCGATGCGCTTCTACTTCTTTTCCGTTTTTATATAAAACCTGATAAAGACTATCGTTGCGTTTTTCCATGACTAATTTGGTGTTTTTGTCATAAATAAAAATATGGTTGCCTTCGTCAAAATCGCCTAAAACATTTTCTGAAATTGCGGGAGCAGTAGCTTTAAAGTGTGAACTCTGCAACGCCATGTTGTATTGAACCTGATGACATTGAATACAGCTTTCAGAGCCGGCATAGTCAGTTCCGCGCGGATCAATATATTCATCAGATTTGTTGCTGCAGCTGGTAAAGAAAACTGATAAAACAACAAGGGTAAAAAGAATGCCAATTTTTTTCATTGTTGTAAATATACTTTATTTTGAATACAATCAAAATATATTTCAATAATGAAAAAATGTTGTTAAAATATTTAGAATGTTTTTAGTTTAGGCCGGCTCCGTAAACATATTCATCTAGTTCGATTTTGAATAAGGAACCTTCAACCAAATCTTTAATTGATTTTAATTCAGTCATAGAAACGGCAAGGTCTATTGAATTGCAGGGCGTTTTCAATAAAAATTTATGGCAGGAATATTTCATTTCGCAAGCTTCACAGCAAGCATTTTCCATCATACTGTCCTCGATTAAATCGCAAAACTGATTCAATTCGGATACACTAAAATAAAAGCCTGTTTCTTTAAAAACCAATTGTACTTTGTCAAGAATGGTTTGGTTATTTTGTTTCCAGTAAAAGGCTATTCCAAAATTGTTATGATATATCTGTTCTATTTCTCTCATCGTAAATCCTTTTATTTGAACAAATATAAATATTATTTATATTAATTCTAAATAAAAAAATCATAAAAATGATAAAAAATTATTGACACATTGTGTTGAGGTAAAAAGTCAAATTCTGACCGGTTTTAGACCAGCTGCTCATGTTTCTTTCTCTATAAAAACTATTTTCGGTAACGGATACGGCTGTAGAGATAGAAAAAAATCTACTTTTTTCATCGGTTTTAATGCTTTCGATCCATTGAATGGTAACCGCAATATCTCCCATTTCTTTATCGAGATAAATATCGTAGGGTTTTAAATCAACTGTAAACAATCCGAGTTTGTTATCTTTTACCTCAAAAATGATATCTTTTTCAATTAAGATTTTTGAAGGCAGATCATTTTCAACTTTATAGAAATTAAGTCTGAATTTAACCGATTTAAAATCATTTGAAGTAATGTTGAAATTAAAGTCATTCACTTTGCAATCTTTTTTAATTCGAAATTCCATTCCTCTTTCGCGACTTAAATAATCATCAACAGTTTTGTCAAAAGCATAGAAGAAATTAGAATGCATAAGTGAGAGACCTTTTGTGCTTCTTCCAAATTGTTTTGATTTAGGCTTTTTGAAAGATACCACAACCTCTTTTAAAATGTTTTCAGATGGTATCATTGCAACAATATTATGGCTCGATTTTAGTTGACTGACAAGTACTTTTTTTGGTTCAAAACCAATGTGAGAAAAAACAATTGTATCGTTTAAGCTAACTTTTTCATTAAGCTTTAAAGTGAAATTTCCTTTTGCATTCGAAACTGTACCGACATTTCTGTTTGCAATTCCGATATTTACATATTCTAAATTAAGGCCATTTTGAGAATTTTTAATTTCACCGGAAATGTTGTTTTCCTGCGCGTAAATTCCAAAAGATAAAAACACAAAAAGTAGAGTAGTGGTATATTTCATTTGCTTAGTTTTTTAAATAAAGAAATGAAATAAGATTAAAACGGAATGTTACTTTATCCAATTTTTAACATTTGAAAGAAATTTATTTTTGCTGATCTACAAATAAATAATGAGAGCAGTTGTCTAAGAAAACAAAATGATTTTCCCCTACAATCTCTTTAAGTGAAGCAATTTGCGCTGATGAGAAAATGCCGTCTTCTTTTCCGTAAATGGCAAAAATTGGAACTCCTTTGGCTTTAATTTTCTTTAAAAAAGGCCTGCTGTCGATGTTATTTTGTTTTTCGTTTTGATAAAAAAGCAAAGGCGCATTTTTGTTCCTAATGTTGGTTTTAAAAAATTCTCCAGCTTCATAATCGGCATATAATTTTTTAGATGCTGCAGTTGGGTTTGGCATTTTAAAAAAGTCATTTTCACTTGCAAGATCAAAACAGCCTTTTCGATATTCGGCTGAATTTTTGTTTAAATTTTCTACAGTACTTATTTTCTTTAATTGTTCAGAATCAGTGCTGTATTTTTTCTTCAACGTATTTAAAATATGATCGTAAGTTTCCTGTTGCGAAAACAAGGCTCCGGCTAAAACCAAAGCCTTAACATTCTGAGGATATTTATTAGTATAAAGTGTAGCAACCAAACCGCCAAAACTATGACTAAGTAAGACTGCCTTTTTTAAATGATATTTTTTATAGATTAAATTTAAATCCTGAAAAGCTTCTTCATAAGTAAATTTCGCATCAGGATCTGCAGATCTTCCTTCACCTCTTCGATCGTATGCAATTACATAAAAACCTTGATCAGCAAGATTTTGAGCTGTTGTCCCTTCAAATAAAGTTGCGTTGCCGCTTGGGCCGCCGTGTATGAAGATTAAAGGTTTATTCTTTTCGTTTCCGTATGTTTTGATATAGAGATTTTGACCGTTTGCGTAAAAGGAGATTGTTAAAACGAAAACAAGAAGAAGTGTTCTCATTATTCTGATTTCTGATGATCTTCCATATCTTTATTAAGATCTAAATTTCTAAAGGTCGGTGATTTTAACGCTGTTACGATAACGGTCAAAAGTGTAATGCTCCCTCCAAAAACAACCGAAGTAACAGTTCCCATTAATTTAGCAGTTGCGCCACTTTCAAAAGCACCTAATTCATTAGAAGATCCAACAAAAATAGAATTTACAGCACCAACACGTCCGCGCATATGATCGGGAGTTTTAAGCTGTAAAATGGTTTGGCGAATCACTACAGAAATTCCATCGGCAAGTCCGCTCAAAAATAAAGCAAAAACAGAAAGCCAGAATGACGTAGAAAGACCAAATAAGATGATAGATAACCCAAAAACAAATATGGCAGCTAAAAGTTTCTTTCCTGCATTTTTATATAAAGGCACATACGCAGAAACAAGCATCGTAATGAAAGCTCCCACCGCAGGAGCAGCTCTTAATATTCCGAAACCTTCAGCACCCACTTTTAAGATATCCTGCGCAAAAACAGGCAATAATGCTACTGCGCCTCCAAAAAGTACAGCAATCATGTCAAGTGATAAAGCACCTAAAACAATTTGATTTTTAAATACAAAAGTTAAACCTTCTGTAAGACTGTCTTTTATCGATTCTCCAATCTTTGGATTTACGATTGGTTTTGTACTAATCTGTGATAAAGCAACTAATGAAAGAAGAGAGAACCCGAAAACCAGACACATTGACCAGTGCACGCCAATCCAGTTAATGGAGAATCCAGCCAGTGCAGGGCCCATCACAGCTCCGATCTGCCAAACCGAACTACTCCAGGTCGCAGCATTTGGATATGCTTTTTTAGGAATAATAAGTGATAATAGAGAGAAAATAGTTGGACCCAAAAAAGCTCTAACTAATCCGCCTAAAAAAACTAAAGTATAAATGGAGTATAAAATAACAGTTGGGGACCAATCGCCAACAACTTTTGGCCAGGTCAATAAAAACAATCCAAAACTAATTACCGAAAATCCCAGAATACATTTTACCAGTAATCCTTTCTTTTCTTTTTGATCTACAATATGTCCCGCAAACAATGCCATACCAACGGCTGGAATAACTTCCATTAAACCAATAATTCCCAGCGAAAGCGGATTTTTAGTTAAACTGTAAACTTCCCATTCTATCACGATAAACTGCATGGCCCAGGCAAAAACCATTGCAAAACGCAATAATAAAAATACGTTGAATTCTCTGTAACGAAGCGCCTGATACGGATCTGGCTTGTTTGATTTAGTTGTCATTTGTTCTAATGTCTTTCAGCATAAGCTGTGTTGAAATAGTTCCGTTCCATTCATTTTCGGCAATTGTATACGCCAATTGAAACAGATTTTGATTTTGTGCTATATTGAGTTTTTTTCCGAGTCCGAAGCCAATTGCAGCAATTCCGTCGGAGTTAGATTGTTTAGCGAAAAGTCGTAAATGCTCGTCTTCAGAACCTAATGTTTTGGCATAACCGGTATCTTTTACATCCGAAGTCATAAAAACAGGCGTCATATTCTGCGGACCAAAAGGCTCAAATTGTTTTAAAATCCGAATGAGTTTTGGTGTAATATCTGAGAAATTTATTTCGGCATCAATTTCGATTTCCGGAGTTCGCATTTCCGGTAAAATAGTTGCTGAAACCTGTTTTTCAAAAGCTGCTTTAAAAGTTTGATAATTCTCTGCTTTCAAAGTCATTCCGGCTGCGTACATGTGCCCTCCAAATTGTTCCAGATGTTCTGCGCAGGCATCGAGTGCATTATAAACATCAAATCCTTTTACAGATCGGGCAGAGGCCGCGTATTTGTCTCCGCTTTTAGTAAAAACCAAAGTCGGGCGATAATAGGTTTCAATTAATCTTGAAGCCACAATCCCGATAACGCCTTTATGCCAGTCTTCCTGAAAAACCACAGTAGAAAAACGTTCTTCTTCCTGATTTTCTAAAATTTGCTGGAACGCTTCTTTGGTAATTTTTTTATCTAAATCTTTTCGGTCTGCATTGTATTGTTCAATTTCTGAGGCGAATTGTTGTGCTTGCTCAAAATCAAATTCAGTTAATAATTCAACTGCATGATTTCCGTGTTTGATTCTTCCGGCAGCATTAATTCGGGGAGAAATAATAAAAACAACATCCGTAATGTCTAAAACTTTCTTTTTTACCTGATGCACCAAAGCCTTGATTCCCGGTCTTGGCTCCCTATTAATTACCTTCAAACCAAAATAAGCCAGAACACGATTTTCACCCGTTATCGGAACAATATCTGCAGCAATTGCCGTAGCAACCAAATCCAGATAGGGAACTAAATCTTCAATAGTTTCATTTCGATTTTGACCCAAAGCCTGAATTAATTTAAAACCAACTCCGCAGCCGCATAATTCGTCATAAGGATAATTGCAGTCTTCTCTTTTTGGATCTAAAATTGCAACCGCATCTGGAAGAAATTCCCCAGGTCTATGGTGATCACAAATAATAAAATCTATGTTTTTTTCTTTTGCGTACGCGATATGATCGATTGATTTTATTCCGCAGTCGAGTGCGATAATTAATGAAATTCCGTTGTCGTCTGCAAAGTCAATTCCTTTAAAAGAAATTCCATAACCTTCGTCATAGCGATCCGGAATATAAGTGGCGATATTTGGATAATGCGATTTTAAATAAGAGGAAACCAGAGAAACGGCCGTTGTTCCGTCAACATCATAATCACCAAAAACTAATATGTTTTCTTGATTCTGAATTGCTTGTTCTATTCGTGTAACGGCTTTGTCCATATCTTTCATTAAATATGGATCGTGAAGATGTTCTAAAGAGGGACGAAAGAAATTTTTGGCATCTTCAAAAGTATCAATGCCACGCTGAATCAAAAGTGTTGCTACAAAATCTTCTACATTTAAGGCTTGCGCCAAATGTTTGATTTTATCTTCAGAAGGTTTTGGTTTTAAGGTCCAACGCATTTTTTAATTATAGATTTTAGACTTCAGATTTCAGATTCTCAAAACTAGTGTTTATTAAAACTATTAAATCTTCAGGATTTTTATTTTGACTTTTGAAATTGTAAAATTCATTATTTATTGATTCATCCACTGCTTTTCCATTGCTAATTTTGATTAGATATGGAAATCCTTTTCGTTTAGAAACGTTTCGTAACATATGTGAAATATATTCCCGATTATCTTCATTTCTAATGCGTTTACCTTCAAGAAAAACAGGTTCAATATCATCTCTAAGATTTGGAATAATATTTTTTTCGATATAATGATGATTGTTTTTTCGATTGTTGTAACAGAAGAATTTTTTTCCTTCAATCGATACTAAATAATCACTATATCTTTTTTTGAATCGTTTTTTTTGAAAAAACTCAAATATCAAATAAACTAGAATTATAGGAAGAAATAATATAGACAAAGCAATTCCAACTATAATCAGAAATATTATAATTGGGATTTCTTTTAGTCTTTCCTTCATTTTAAAAAGGTATTAGTATTTATTTAAGCTCTAAAGCATTTCCTTCAAACTGGATTCCGTCCCAGCCTAAGTTGATGAAGTTTCTAATGTTTTGGTGATTTGTTCCGTTTGGATCTCCTAAAACTTCTTCAAAATAGAAAGCGCCAAAACACGCTAAAGTTTCTTCTTTGTTTAAGTTTTGCAATTTTGCGAAAGAAAATAATTTACAAGAACCTGAATTTTCTCCGGCTGCATTATGCTGTGTTCCGTTTTGAAAAGCAGTTGGAGTAAAATTGTAATTTTCCTCAATTACTGCGATTGTTTCAGGAAATGTGATTTGGGTTGGGGCTTGTTTTACTTTTTCTAAAAAGACTTGTATGCTCATGATTATAGTTTAATTTTTTGCCACGAATTTACTTCGTCTGTCGCTGTCGCTCGAGTCACGAATTTCCACTAATTAAATTCGTGATAATTGGTGTAATTCGTGGCGAATATTTTTTATTCTTCTTCGTCCTTAGAAAATTTACTTTTCTTAGCTTCTTTTATTATTGTTTTTCCGGCAACGACAACGACTATTTCGCCGCGCGGTGCTGTTTTTTCGAAATGTGCCAGAACTTCTTTTGCCGTTCCGCGTACATTTTCTTCGTGTAATTTTGATAATTCTCTCGAAACACAAACTTGTCTGTCTTCTCCAAAATACTGAATAAATTCAGCTAAAGTTTTAACTAGTTTATGTGGAGAAACGTATAAAATCATCGTTCTGGTTTCTTCGGCTAAAGCCAAAAAACGAGTCTGACGTCCTTTCTTATCAGGGAGGAAACCTTCAAAAACAAATTTATCATTTGGCAGTCCGCTGTTTACTAAAGCCGGAACAAAAGCCGTTGCGCCTGGTAAACATTCCACTTCAATTTTATTTTCGACACAAGCACGCGTCAATAAAAATCCGGGATCAGAAATTGCCGGAGTTCCTGCATCTGAAATTAAAGCGATGGTTTCACCAGCTTTCAAACGTGCAATTAAATTTTCGGTTGTTTTATGCTCGTTATGCATATGATGGCTGTGCATGTGCGTGCCAATTTCAAAATGCTTCAGGAGTTTTCCACTTGTTCGGGTGTCCTCAGCCAAAATCAAATCGACTTCTTTCAAAACCCGAATGGCTCTAAAAGTCATGTCTTCAAGATTGCCAATTGGCGTTGGAACGATATATAATTTTGACATATTTTATTTTAATAATTTAAACACGACCCGAGCGATAGCGAACAGGCGTAGCAATTTCACGAATTGGCACAGATTACAAATGCTAATAAAATTTCACAAAGAAAAAATTCTTGTTAATTCGTGTAATTTGTGTTTGTTTTTTAAGCGAATTTTTTCTCAATAATTCCAAGGTAACGTTCTGCGTAATCGTCTTTTCCTTCCCAATTATTATAATCAGGCTTTACCATGTTTTCGATGAAATCTTTAGCTTCTGCATAAGAATCAAAAGTTAATAATTGGTTTAAAACACGGCTGTAATCTTCTGTACTGTTTCCAAAAAGATTTTTTGTAAAAGCGATTCTGTCATTCAAATCAATATGGAAACCTTTTGCTAGTTTTTCGTTTAAAGAAACTGATTTTGGTTCTTTTGGAGTTTCTAAAACAGGAATTTCGATATTTTTTTTCTCTTTTAAATCATTGTTTGAAGAAGAAACAGATTCGAAACTATCCACTTTCACAAATTGCGCATCGGCATAATTGATTCCGAAATCCTCAAATGCAATTGGAATTGGTGTTGCTTTTGATTCTGTTTTAGGCTCTTCTTTAATTTCCTCTTTTATTTCTTCTGTATCTAACTCAAAAGCAGGTTTAAAATCCGGAATTGGTTTTAATTCATTTACAGTTGTGAAAGAAAGTTCTTCGATATTACTTTCAGGTTCTGTTGCCTTTTCAATTTCTTCAATAACTTCGGGTTCTGCAATAGTTTCTTCGATTGTCTCTTCTTCAAGGTCAGAATCTGAAGTTGTTTCTTCTGCAATAATTTCAGAAGGAATAGTTTCTGCAGGAACTTCGGCTGTTATTTCTTCGATGACTGCAGGTTCAGGAGTTTCTTCCGCTTTAGCTTCTTCTTCCACAGTTGGCGTTTCTACTATAGTTTCTGTCTGAACTTCTTCTTTTTCAAAAATAGTTTCAATTTCAGAACTGATTTCGCTATGGTTGATTGTTGGTTTTACCTCGTCGAAATTTTCATCTACAAATTTTAAAATCGCTAATTTCTCATATAATTTCTGAGTTTCAAGATATAATTGATTGATATCGGATTTATTTTTGAGTTTTAAAATTCGATGTGCAATGCTGATTAAATCGGCTTCCAATTTTTTTTTCATAACTGTTGAAATTATAGTGAATAAGGTATTTTAGTGTATTTGATGTCTGAATGTCTTTATTCTTAAGGAAATCTGATAGATATTTTTTTATTTCTGTTAATAAGCGTCTGCCAATCTCCGATTTGATAAAAATTTTCTACTTTTGAAAAAATGTAAAACAACACATTTTTACGTCGATTTATTACCAGTACAAAGTAATAAAAACTATTCATTTTTAAAGGCAGAAAAATACAAAATGTTTCTCGAAAATACAGTAAATCACAAAGAACAATTTGGTTGGATTGAAGTTATTTGTGGATCAATGTTTTCGGGTAAAACCGAGGAATTAATCCGCAGATTAAAACGCGCCCAGTTTGCCAAACAAAGAGTCGAAATCTTTAAACCCGCTATTGATACCCGTTATCATGACGAAATGGTGGTATCACACGATGCCAACGAAATTCGGTCGACGCCCGTTCCGGCTGCAGCCAATATTGCTATTTTGGCACAAGGCTGTGACGTGATTGGTATTGACGAAGCTCAGTTTTTTGATGATGAAATTGTTACTATTTGTAATGATCTTGCCAATCAGGGAATTCGAGTGATAGTTGCAGGTCTTGATATGGATTTTAAAGGAAATCCGTTTGGGCCAATGCCGGCACTTATGGCTACTGCCGAATATGTAACCAAAGTTCACGCTGTTTGCACCAGAACCGGAAATCTTGCTAATTACAGTTTTCGTAAAACGGATAATGATAAATTGGTCATGCTTGGTGAAACTGAAGAATATGAGCCGCTGAGTCGTGCTGCCTATTTTAAAGCAATGAAAAAAAATCAGGAAAAATAAATCTAAATTCGATTTAACTTTTTATAACCAATACAGGAAAAGCAAAGTATGAGAAAACAAAATATCTTACTATTAGTTGTGATTGGAATTGCGGTGGCTTTAGCTGTTTTTTTTCAATTTTTTCTTTCTGAAAAAGCAGATGAAGTAAACACTGAAATAACAGAATTAGTTGAGAAATATAATAAAAGCTGTCCATTAAAAATTCAGGAAGGCATTCGTTTAGACAGTGTTAGTTTACATGAAGAAAGAGTTGTACAGTATAATTTGACATTGCTAAATGTAGAAAAAGATGTTGCTGAAGTTAATGTTATACAAGATGAAATCCAGAAAAGTCTTTTAAGTACTGCAAAAGCAAATCCGGGACTTCAGGTTTTTAGAGACAATGATTATACTTTGATTTATAGTTATAGTGATAAAAAGAAAGGATTCTTATTTACGGTGAAAATATTACCGGATCAGTATAAATAATTTAATGGTTATAGATATTTAAACAACAAACCCGACAGGTTTAAAGCCTGTCGGGTTTGTTGTTTTTAAAAGAAGTTATTCATTCCATAGGAATGGTTCATTGGTAGAAAAATATTTGGTTTGTGAGATATAAGTTCCGTTGGAACATTTGATTAATCGAATGATGAATAATCTCAATTGATGTAAACTGGACTGAAGTCCAGCTCTACAAAATAATTCGTTCCTTCGGAACTTTGAAAGAGCCTTCGGCTCGAACTATATTGTAGGGCCGGATTTTAATCCGGTTTAATAACAAATATGGTTTGGAAAGCAAAAAATAAAAAGCCCAATAAACTAAAGTTTATCGAGCCTTTTATTTAAAATGAACTTACATTTCTTATATGGTTTAAAAAAGAAAAACCTAAATTTTCTTTCTCATTCTCGCAACCGGAATATCAAGTTGTTCACGATATTTTGCAATAGTTCTTCTTGCAATTGGATACCCTTTTTCTTTTAAGATTTCGGCCAATTGATCGTCTGGAAGTGGTTTCTTTTTGTCTTCTTCTTCAATTGTATTCTTAAGAATTTTTTTGATTTCTAAAGTCGAAACATCTTCACCCTGATCATTTTTCATGGCTTCAGAGAAAAATTCTTTGATAAGTTTCGTTCCATATGGGGTTTCCACATATTTACTGTTAGCAACACGCGAAATTGTCGAAATATCCAAGCCAACCATATCCGCAATATCTTTTAAGATCATGGGTTTTAATTTGGTTTCGTCGCCGTCTAAGAAAAATTCTTCCTGATAATGCATAATCGCATTCATCGTTACAAAAAGAGTTTCCTGACGTTGTCTAATCGCATCGATAAACCATTTAGCCGAATCCAGTTTTTGTTTGATAAACTGAACTGCGTCTTTCTGTGCTGTCGATTTATCACGAGAATCTTTATACGTCTGCATCATTTCCTGATAATCTTTAGAAACGTGCAACGATGGAGCATTTCGTCCGTTTAAAGTCAATTCCAGTTCGCCATCCACAATTCTGATCGCAAAATCAGGGACAACATTTTCAGTAACTTTGTTATTTCCGGTAAAAGAACCGCCCGGTTTTGGGTTTAATCTTTCAATTTCGTGAATTGCTTTTTTAAGCTGTTCGTTCGAAACGCTGTATTTCTGTAATAATTTGTCGTAATGTTTCTTTGTAAAAGCATCAAACTGATTTTCGATAATATCGATTGCCAAGTCAACATATTCAGTTGGCGTTTTATGCTTTAATTGTAACAATAAACATTCCTGTAAATCACGCGCTCCAACTCCCGAAGGTTCAAGTTCATGAATGACATGCAGCATTTTTTCGACCATTGCTTCATCAGTATAAATTCCCTGAGTAAAAGCCATATCGTCTACAATATCCGGAACGCTTCTGCGGATATAACCCATATCATCAATACTTCCAACAAGGAATTCGGCGATTTCGCGTTCTTCATCGTTCAAAATAAAAGTATTCAGCTGATTGATTAAATCCTGATGAAAACTAATTGGCGAAGCAAAAGGCGTTTCGCGTTCTTCATCATCACTATAATTATTAACCTGAGTTTTGTAATCAGGAGTATCGTCGTCGCTTAAGTATTCGTCAATATTAATGTCGTCTGCTTCAATTCTGTCAGATTCTGCATCATCATAATCGTCGTAGTCTTCATTGGCAAATTCATCTGCTTCGTATTCATCTTCTTTACCAGCTTCCAGAGCCGGATTTTCGTTCATTTCTTCTAATAAACGTTGCTCAAAAGCTTGCGTAGGCAATTGAATTAACTTCATCAGCTGTATTTGCTGTGGAGATAATTTTTGTGATAATTTTAAATTTAAAAATTGCTTTAGCATTTGTTTTTGTTAAAAGTTTCAAGTTTCAAGTTTCAAGTTTTCCAACTTAACGGATAAACTTAAAACCTGAAACTTGAAAACAAATTTTATAATTTTAGTTCAAGTTCCAACAACCTGAAACTTGAAACCTGAAACTTTTTAAAACTCCGCACTTCCAGGAGTTCTTGGGAAAGGAATTACGTCTCTAATGTTTGTCATTCCAGTAACAAACAATACCAAACGCTCAAATCCTAAACCGAAACCTGCGTGAGTTGCTGATCCAAATCTTCTGGTGTCTAAATACCAGTATAATTCTTCTTCGTCGATTTCTAAAGCTTTCATTTTTTCAACCAAAACATCGTAACGTTCCTCTCTTTCAGAACCTCCAACGATTTCTCCAATTCCAGGGAAAAGGATGTCCATTGCACGAACCGTTTCTCTTCCTGGTTCTGTGTTGTCGTTCAAACGCATGTAAAATGCCTTAATGTTTGCTGGGTAATCAAATAAAATTACCGGACATTTAAAGTGTTTTTCAACCAAATAACGTTCGTGTTCTGACTGTAAATCAGCTCCCCATTCGTTGATGATATATTGGAATTTTTTCTTCTTATTTGGAGTTGAATCTCTTAAAATGTCAATTGCTTCTGTATAAGAAACACGTTTGAAATTATTCTCCAAAACGAAGTTCAGTTTCTCTAACAAAGCCATTTCGCTTCTGTCTGCCTGTGGTTTTGATTTTTCTTCTTCTAAAAGTCTTCCTTCCAAGAATTTCAAATCATCCTGACAATTGTCTAAAGCATATTTAATGACGTACTGAATAAAATCTTCAGCCAAATCCATGTTGTCATCTAGATCGTTGAAAGCAACTTCCGGCTCGATCATCCAAAATTCTGCCAAGTGACGAGAAGTATTTGAATTCTCAGCTCTAAAAGTCGGTCCAAAAGTATAAATCTGACCCAAAGCCATGGCGAAAGTTTCACCTTCTAACTGTCCAGAAACCGTTAAGTTGGTATGTTTTCCAAAAAAATCTTTTTTGAAGTCAATGTTTCCTTCTTCATTTTTTGGAAGATTATCCAAAGGCAGTGAAGTTACCTGAAACATTTCTCCAGCACCTTCAGCGTCAGCTCCCGTAATAATTGGCGTATTTACGTAAACAAAACCTTTTTCCTGAAAATATTTATGAACGGCAAATGAAAGTACCGAACGCACACGCATAATAGCACCAAAAGCATTTGTACGTACACGCAAGTGAGCGTTTTCACGTAAAAACTCTAAAGAGTGTTTTTTAGGCTGCATTGGGAATTTCTCCGCATCAGAATCTCCAAGGATTTCTAATTTAGAAACCTGAATTTCATATTTCTGACCTGCACCTTTACTTTCAACTAAAGTTCCAATTACAGAAACCGCAGCTCCAGTCGTGATTCTTTTTAAAGTCTCTTCCGGCGTATTTTCAAAATCAACAACACATTGTATATTATTAATTGTAGAACCGTCATTAAGCGCGATGAACTGATTATTTCTAAAAGTTCTCACCCATCCTTTTGCATTCACTTCCTGTAGCGTCGTCGTACTGTTTAATAAGTCTTTAACCTTTGTGTGTTTCATTTTTATTTTAGATTTATAGATTGCTGATTTTAGTTTAAAATAAAACCAGTGTTTTTTATATCGAATTGCAAATATAAACGATAATAATTAATTTTTGAAGCTGTTTCCTGCTATCCGCTGTATCTTTCTATTTTTAAAGAAAAAATAGAAAGGATGCCGCTTCGATCAGGGCTAGGGCACTCGTTTTCAGGAGAACCAATTGTTTTTTCTTTTTTGTCATTCCGAGGAACGAGGAATCTCCGCGAGTAGCTCTACAAAGATTGGCAATCCTTGGAGCAGAGTTTCTTGCGGAGATTCCTCGTTCCTCGGAATGACAAACTATGTGTTAATCCCTATGCGAATTTTTTATATTTCTCATGATTCTCATTTAATATCTTCAAAAGTTCAATGTAATTTATTTGCATTGAAACCGCAGAAACCACAAATGGAGAACCATAATTAGAGAAATTATATTCTATTGCCTTTTTTCTTAAGTAATTTTTTTCTTTGTTAATCCAAAAATCTGGATTGTTCACTTCAATAATTACCATTTTTTGGCTCTGTATTTTTAGCTCAGAAAATCCTTCAATATTCTTCCATTCAATATTTTGAGTAGACATTTTTTTAGGATTAAGGTTAATTCCATTCTCATCAATAAGAAGAAGTAATTGATTTTTTACTAGTTGTTTTATTGATATGTAAATGGCTATTCCGGAAAATAAAATTGAAATAATTCCAATTGTTTTTATTAAAATTGGGCTTCTATATTTGAAATTTGCTAAATTTTCAGCATCAAAAAAAAACCAGATACCTCCGGCAAGAAAAAGAAGTGAGCCAATTAACAACAAAAAAGATTTTTTCTTACTTGAAAATAGTTCTATTTTTTCCATTTATTAATTCGTGAATTCGTGGCTAACTTTTTATTATTGTAAATTCTCCAATTCCTCTTTCTTAGTCTTTTTCTTCTCAAAAGTTAAAACCAGCGAAGGCAGTACAACCAAATTCGCAAACATCGCAAAAGCCAAAGTACAAGAAATTAATCCTCCAAGTGCAATCGTTCCGCTAAAGCTTGATAATGTGAAAGTAGCAAAACCTAAAATCAAAACTACTGATGTATAAAAAGTACTGATTCCTGTTTCTCTCAACGCACTGAAAACCGATTTTTTTACTTTTCCGTTGCTCTGGATTAGATCGTGTTTGTATTTTGCCATAAACTGAATCGCATTATCAACCGAGATTCCAAACGCAATACTGAATACTAAAATGGTTGAAGGTTTTAACGGAATTCCGAAATAACCCATTAATCCTGATGTAATACAAAGCGGTAAAATATTTGTAATTACAGATGCCATTACCATTTTGAAAGAGCGGAATAAATACAACATTAATATCGCAATAACGGCAATTGCAAAAATCAGCGATTCGATTAAGTTGTCAACCAAGTAGGATGTTCCTTTTTGGAAAACTAATGCTTTTCCGGTAACGGTAACTTCATAACGATCTTTCGGGAAAATTTCGGCAATTTTAGAGTTTAATTTTTTCTCCACTTTTGCCATTTCATCCGTTCCAATATCTTTCATGAAAGTCGTGATTCGGGCATATTGTCCAGTCGAATCAACGTAAGCTTTCATTAAATTTTCTTTACTGTTTTTGGTTGCATTTTTAGCGTAACTCAAAATAAAAGTCTGCTCCTGCGAAGTTGGTAATTGGTAATATTCCGGGTTTCCGTTATAGAAAGCCTGTTTAGAATATTTAACCAAATTTACAATCGAAACCGGTTTTGCCAATTCTGGAATTTCAGCAATTGTATTTTGCAGTTCATCCATTTTACGGATAGTCGAAGCCTTCATAACACCTTTTTTCTTTTTGGTGTCAATCATGATTTCTAACGGCATTACTCCGTTAAATTCTTTTTCGTAAAATAAAATATCTTTAAAAAAAGAAGCACTTTTTGGCATTTCACCAATTAAACTTCCTGAAACCTTCATTTGCGAAACTCCAATTACGCTGAAAACTAGAAGCAAACCGTAAACGATGTAAACGAACCTGCGTTTTGTTTTAACTAAATTTTCAACAACATTTAATAAAGTCGAAATGTAAGTTTTAGTCAAATGATACAAATGTTTTTCTTTTGGCAACGGCATAAAACTATATACAATCGGCACAATTAAAAGCGTCAATAGATACACTGAAATTACGTTGATTGAAGTTACCAGACCAAATTCAAAAAGAAGATCATTTCGGGTAATCATAAACGTTGCAAAACCAATCGCAGTCGTTAAATTCGTCATTAAAGTCGAAACTCCAATTTTAGAAATAATACGTTGTAAAGCCTTTGCCTGATTATTATGGAGTTTAATTTCCTGCTGGTATTTATTGATCAGGAAAATACAGTTCGTAATCCCTATTACAATAATTAATGGCGGAATAATCGCCGTTAAAATCGTGATTTTATAATGAAATAATCCTAAAGTTCCGAATGACCAGATTACACCGACAATTAAAATACAAATCGAAATAAATGTGGCACGAAACGAACGGAAAAAGAAAAAGAAAATTAAGGATACAGTAAAAAGGGCAGCGCCAATAAACAGTGCAATTTCCCCTTTCATATTGTCTGCATTAATAGTTCTGATGTACGGCATTCCGGAAACGCGCAGGTCAATGCCAGTTGTTTTTTCGAATTTATCGATTTTCGGAACTAAATTTTCAAGTATAAAAGTTTTCCTTTCGGCCGTATTTACAAGTGCTTTGTTAATATATATCGCAGATCGAATACTGCCGCTTTGTTTGTTAAACAATAAACCTTCGTAAAAAGGAAGATTGTGAAATAAATCGTATTGAATCTTTTTTAGGTATTCAGGATCAACAGCTTTGCTTTGATCGATAAAAGGCGAAAGAACAAATTTTTCGTTTACGGTATCTTTTTCTAATTTTTTCAAATCATTTAAAGAAACAACCAAATCAACTTCTTTAGATTTTTTTAAACCCGTCATTAATTCATTCCACGCTGCATAGTTTTTTGGAGTAAAAAACTTTGGATCTTTAAAACCAATCACGACAAGATTTCCTTCCTCACCAAATTTATCTAAGAATTTTTGGTATTCCTTGTTTGCTATATGATCTTTAGGAAGTAAATTAGCTTCAGAATATGTCATGGCAAGGTTTTTCCATTGGTAACCAAGGAAAATTGTTAAGGCCGCAACAACAACCAAAATCGTAATTCTGTTTTTAAGTATGATTCGGGCTAATTTCTCCCAGAACCCAACTTTAATAGCGTTTTTCATAAAATCTTTAAAAATGGTTGCAAATGTAGTGAAAACTGCTCAAAATCATAAACAATCGATTGTATTTTACTTAATGTTAACACAAATCAGCAGGTGATTTTTTTGTGATAAATTTCCTTCTTTTTACTGTTTAGTCGTTAGCTTTTCTCATATTTGCAATTAATTTAAATAGGAAAAGAAAATGAATTGGATTTTATTGATTATTGCCGGACTTTTTGAAGTTGGATTTGCATCATGTCTAGGAAAAGCAAAAGAAACAACAGGAATCACATCAACGTATTGGATGGTTGGTTTTTTTGTATGTCTTTCAATCAGTATGATTTTATTATATAAAGCAACACAAACTTTACCAATTGGAACCGCTTATGCTGTTTGGACAGGAATTGGTGCAGTTGGAACTGTTTTAGTTGGAATTTTTATTTTTAAAGAACCGGCGGCTTTCTGGAGAATATTTTTCCTTACAACATTAATTGCTTCAATTATTGGGTTGAAATTCGTTTCAAGTCACTAAATCAGTGGGCAAAAAATATTTAGCTTACTTTTACAAAACATTTTAAAACAAGCTTAAATGCAGGAAAACAATACCACAACTTTTATTTTTTTAGCGATTCTTTTACTGCTGATTGTCATAATTTGTTTTATGATATACCAATTAATGCAGGCAAAAAAAGCAAAAGATGATGCTGAGAAAAGTTTTTATGCACTTGAAGTAAAAGTAAATGACCTGCAGTTAGAAAATTTAGAGTCAAAACTAAATCCGCATTTGTTTAAGAATATTTTGAATTCTATTCAGTCGCACGCTTATCAAACTTATTTTGCTCTGGATAAACTGGCCAATGTTCTGGATTATATTTTATACGAAAGCAAAAAGAAATTCGTAACCGCAAAAGAAGAAATAAACTTTGCACTGAATTTAATCGAAATAAATAAAATTAAAATTAGTCCGCTTTTTGAATTGAAAATCAAAACCAATATCAACGAAGACGATAAATTGTACGATCAGCCTTTGCTGGCGCCTTTGATTTCGATTGATTTAATCGAAAATGCATTTAAACATGCCGATCTTCAAAGTGCCGATGCTTTTATTTCGGTAGTTTTTGAATTTAGGGATAATGCTTTTTCTATGACCGTTTCGAATAAAATTTCAGATAAAAAAGTATTGAAAAAGGAGCGAAGCGGTTTTGGTCACGCGACTTTAGAACATCGTCTGCGCATTATTTACAAGAATAATTTTAAACTCGATAAGTTTGTAGAAAATGATGTTTATATTGCTCATTTAAAAATAGATTTACTTGAATACAAAACTGAAATGCTTGCTTCTGGACGATGAGCTTCCAGGATTAACGTACTTAAAAATGCTTTGCGAACAAATTCCTGAACTGGAAATCGTAAAAACGTTTAATAATCCGCAGAAACTTTTATCTGATATTCCTGGTCTCGAATTTGATTTATTAATTTCAGATATCGAAATGCCGGGAATGGACGGACTTCATCTGGCCGAAATGCTTATAGGTAAATTAGTAATTTTTTGTACGGCTTATAAAGAATATGCCGCCGATGCTTTTAATATCGATGCGGTAGATTATATAACAAAACCTGTAAAACTGGAGCGTTTGCAAAAAGCGGTCTCAAAAGCTTTAGAACGTTTTGAAAAACCTGATGCAGCTAAAAAATACATTCAGTTAAATACCGATAAAGGAAAAACGCTGCTTTATTTTAATCAGATTCAATACATCAAAACGGCTGTAAGTGACAGCCGTGACAAAACGGTTTTACTTGTCGATGGAAGTTTTTTGAACCTGAAAAATGTAAAATTCGATACGCTTTTAAAAGAATTGCCCGAAGCGAATTTCTGCCGAATTAACAAAAAAGAAATCATTGCCGTAAAAGCGATAAAATTCTTCAATCACAACGAAATTATACTTCATCATATTGAAGAAAACAATAAAAATACAACCTTACTTTTAAGTGAAACTTACCGTTCTGATTTTTTGAAAAAAGTAAAATTATAAGATTATTTCATAGCTTAATATTATGTTATCCTGAGCGAAGTCGAAGCCATTTTTAGGAAAAAAAACCTTCGATTTGGTTCAGGATGACAGTAGCTTTTGATGTGTGTTATTAACTTATTACAAACTTTTTCAGTCTTGTTACATACATTGAAAATTAGCTGTAAATTTACTTTTCCACTTGAACCTCACTTCTGATATTTGCGGCAATAATTAAAAGAACGAGTTATGAATAACATTAAGAACTCCTTATTCTATGTAACCATTATTGGAGGTTTTACCGCTCTGATATATTGGGTAATTTCAAAAGGCGCTGCATTAGAAGTAGGCCGTAATATCATTAAGAAAAAAATAGAAAGTAACCATTGGAATGATTTTCTGCATTCAATGGTCGAAAATTTACAGCATCCATTAGCTATTTTATTAGCGCAGATTGTGACTATTATTTTAGTAGCACGTTTATTTGGATGGTTTTTTAGAAAAATTGGGCAGCCATCTGTAATTGGTGAAATGATCGCCGGAATTGTTTTAGGACCCTCTTTGGTCGGGATGTATTTCCCTGAATTTTCTGCTGCTTTATTTCCAAAAGAATCTTTAGGAAACCTGCAGTTTTTAAGTCAGATTGGTTTAATTCTTTTCATGTTCGTTATCGGAATGGAATTGGATTTGAAAGTGCTGAAAAATAAAGCGCATGATGCCGTTGTTATTAGTCACGCCAGTATTGTAATCCCGTTTGCTTTAGGATTAAGTTTAGCGTATTATATATATCATACTTTTGCGCCGGTTGGTGTGGAGTTTGCTTCCTTCGGATTGTTTATGGGAATCGCGATGAGTATTACTGCATTTCCGGTTCTTGCCAGAATTGTGCAGGAAAGAGGTATGCAGAAAACCAAACTCGGAACCATTGCCATAACGTGTGCAGCTGCAGACGACATTACGGCCTGGTGTATCCTGGCCGTTGTAATTGCTATTGTAAAAGCAGGTTCTTTCACCAGCGCATTGTATGTGATTGGTTTAGCAATTTTGTATGTAATTATAATGTTGAAAATCGTTCGCCCGTTCCTAAAACGTGTTGGAGATTTAAATTCAACAAGAGAAAGTTTAAACAAACCAGTTGTTGCGATTTTTTTCATCACACTTTTAATTTCTGCATATGCTGCTGAATTAATTGGAATTCATGCTTTATTCGGAGCTTTCTTAGCGGGAGCAATCATGCCGGAAAACAATAAATTTAGAAATATATTTATTGAGAAAGTTGAAGATGTTGCGATAATTGTATTGCTGCCATTATTCTTCGTGTTTACAGGTTTACGTACACAAATAGGTTTGCTTAATGATCCGGAATTATGGAAAATTACCGGATTAATTATAGCGGTTGCCGTGGCCGGAAAATTCTTTGGCAGCGCATTGGCTGCAAAATTTGTGGGTCAAAACTGGAAGGATAGCCTGGCCATTGGAGCCTTGATGAACACAAGGGGTTTAATGGAACTGGTTGTTTTAAATATTGGATATGACCTTGGTGTTTTATCTACAGAGATTTTTACCATGATGGTCATTATGGCTTTGGTAACCACTTTTATGACAGGTCCGGCTTTAGATTTTATCGGATTTGTTTTTAAAGATAAAATTACGGCTATTCCGCAGGAAATTGGAAATAAAAGTAAATACAAAATACTGCTTTCATTTGGAACTCCCGAAAGAGGAAAAAAGCTTTTACAAATTGCCAATAGTTTAGTTAAAAAGCAGCAGGATAACTCGATCGTAACGGCGATGCATTTGTCTTTAAGTACAGAGATACATTCGTTTGATGTAAAAGAACACGAACGTAAAATGTTAGTTCCGGTTATTGATGAATCTCATAAACTGAATCAAAATATGGTAAGCTTGTTTAAAGTTTCTAATGATATTGATACCGATATTATTGACGCGGCAAACCAAGGTGAATACGACTTATTACTGGTTGGTTTAGGACAGTCTATTTTTGACGGAACCTTACTTGGAAAAATCCTTGGTTTTACAACCCGAATTGTAAATCCGGATCGTTTAATTGATAAGTTTACAGGGAAAGAAGGTTTGTTTGAAAATAATCCTTTTGATGAAAGAACACGTCATATTATTGCAAAAACCAAAATGCCGGTTGGTATTTTTATCGATAAAGATCTTGATGAAGTAAATCAGGTATTCATGCCGATTTTTAGCCGTGAAGATGCTTTTTTAATTGATTTTGCTAAAAAATTAATCAATAATAACGGTTCTCAGATTACAGTTCTGGATGCGAGCGGTGAAGTGAAAAATACAAGAGATATTCAGGAAACTATTCGTTCGATTGAACAAATTGCACCAAATCATATTATGATTATGCATGACAGGACAATTAAAAAAGATTTTCTGGATGGTCAGGACTTAATGATTATAAGTTTAGACAGTTGGAAAAAATTAATTGAATCTCAAAGTACATGGCTCAATAATACGCCTTCAGTGTTGATTTTGAAGCCTTAAATAGTTTTAAAGTTTCAATATTAAAATTCCAAATTCCAATTTTATGATTGGGGTTTGGGATTTTTTTGTCGTTTCGCATTTTTGTCTATAATTTGAATTTGAGATTTACCTCTTGGAGTGATGATCCTTCGACTTGGCTGAAGAGAAAAATGCCGAGAAGTTCTTTGCGCTCTCATCAAAATTTATTTCGTTTAAAATAAACTTTAGCGACTTTCGCGAAAAAACTTTGCGGACTTTGCGGTTAAATTTAAAACCTAAAGCCCTAAATCTAAAACATAAGAAATCTTAACTGCAATATTATCGTCAAATTCAGATAATTGATTTGGGCCGTAACGATAGAATCCGCCAAGACCAAAGCCTTTGTAGATTTTATTTAATTCGATTCCCGATTCGAAGAAGCCTTTGTCCAGCGTTTTATAAGCCGGACCAACGTGCTGCTCAGGTTTTTCCATATTTCCCCACGCCATTCTTGTAACCAAAACCAATGAAGGACGTACTTTTTTCATGATTTTAATTCTTTCAAAACCATGCTTAATCTGGAAAAATATATATTGGCTTGAGAAAAATTCATTAAAAAACATGGTTTCAAAACTGTTTCTTCCGGCAAAAGTAATACGCTGGATAATAGTTTCTTTGGTAAGGTTATTCGGCATAGTGTTATACAAATGTGTAAGCGGAACATCACCTATTGCATAACCTCCCTGCAAAAGCAGACTTGTTTTCTGACCGTTTAGGTATTTCTTTTCGTACTCCGTTTTAAAATCTATTTTTCCGAAACTAAAATCATTATCTAAAACATTTGGTAACGATTGTGTGTACTGAAAGGTAAATCTAGGAAATCTTTTATCAGACTCAGTTCTTCCCGTTGGAGTCTGCATGAAATCACTAAAAGGCGCCCAAACAATAGAAACCATTGCAGTTGTCATAATAAAACTTGAATACAACTGACCGTTGTAATTAAAAAGATAATCGAACTTAGGTTCAACATACGTTCTGGCTAGTTCAACAACAGCTTCTGTTTTGGGAATAATTTTCGTTTGAACATTTGCTTTCCAGCTAGTGTATTTGTAGAAAGTACTAATGTTGATTGGCCTCGGATCATAGATTTTAAAAACACGTTTATCAACAGCAAAAACGGTACTCGCAATTTCCCGAACATCATCTGTATAAGATCCGTTTAACCAGGTGTTTGTATTTTGATCTAACAATACACCAGCGCCTAAATTGTATTTAAGAACACCATCTTTTGTACCGTACGCTGTATATCCTTCAATTCTAAAATCTTTAGAAAATTTATCATTTGTTATACCCCCAAGGCCTAAACGAAAACCTTCGTAATTATTGTAACTAATGATTTTCTTTAAATCTAAATCTACAGGACCAATTGGAATGTAACCATTAATGATTTTTCGGCCCAATCCTAAACGTTTTTCAATTCTTTTATTGATGGATAAGCTGTCCAGTAATTGATACGTTTTCTGACTTTTTTGGTCTAAAGCTTCTTTGCGGTACTGATTCCAGAATTCTTCCGGTTTTTTGCTTGCATCGTCTTTAATTTCAATATAAAGAGATGGATTTTTTATCGGGGTTTCGGTATTATAATAAATGTCGAAATTATTACTTTCAGAAAGTAAATACGTGAAATCTGAAGCTGCTTTTTTTCTCGGTTCAAAATTATCTTCAACATCTCCGTCAAACTGAATCGTTCCTCCTAAGATTTTAATGTCATCGTCATTTTTACCTTTTACAATTTTAAAAGTGGTATTACTTTGAAACCAGACCTTTTCATTCGGTACATAATCAAATTCATGAATTCCACTGATGTCCAAAACGCCTTTTATCCGCATTACGGCTTTTGCAATAGCGAAATTTTGCGAATCGATATACAAAACCCCTTCTAAACCAGATGTTTTTCTTTTGTGCTTGTTTTTAAAATAAATCATAAAAGTTTCGCGGCCTTTTATGTTTACAGTATCCAGTAATTTATAATTGTATGTTGCCGGAGCTGTATTCGAAATAGGGTTCTCGTATTTAGTTTCAAAAAGCTCATATTTATTATCATAAATAGATATCGACTGTAAATTGAAAGCGATAACCTCGTAAATAGGATTTTTAAAACCGGCTATTTTTGTGCCCAGAACAGTTTCTTTAAGCTTGTTGTTGCCAAACTGATATTGCGAAACTTTTTCGGTTTGAAACAAGTGCTGTTTGGTTATAATTTCTTTGAATTTATAATCAGATGAATCGATGTTGATTTTCTTTTTATTAAAATCCTTGTAAACGGCAGATGAATCTATTCTTCCGTCAATTGAATCAGGATTGGCGGTAACAATAAGTTTATTATAGGTTTTATATTCAAAACTGCTTAATTTTTTCTGCGGATTATTATTGTTTTTATTAGCAATAACTTTTTTGATAATCGTTAAAGCCGGATTTTCATTAGAAACAACAACTTCTTTTAAATCATCTGTTTTTTGAGATAAGGAAACAGAGTAAAACTTTTTGTTTTCTAGTATAGCAATAGTTTTAGTTTGGAAACCAATATAGGAAACAATAAAATTTCCCGATTTTGTAAAAGTTTTAAAAATAAATTTCCCGTCAACATCCGTTATTGTGTTGCTATTGTCTGAAGTTGTAATGGTAGCAAAAGGAAGCGGCTTGTTGTTTGAATCCGTTACAATTCCGCTTATTTGAAATTGCGCCTGAATACTAAGCGTAAAAAATAAAGTCAAAAAACAAAATAGCCTCATAGAGAATTATATAGATTCAAAAACGGAAAGAATTCAATTTTGGTATGCAAAAATAAGAATAAAAAAAATCCGTCTGATAGTTTTATCAGACGGATTTTTTAATTTCAGTATCAAATACTTAAACCTTCATGATTTCAGCTTCTTTTGCAGCCAGTAATTCATCAATTTTTTTGATAAAAGTGTTTGTTAGGTTTTGAACTTCTTCTTCTGCAGATTTACAGATATCTTCTGAAGTTCCTTCTTTTTCTAATTTTTTAATATCAGTATTTGCATCTTTACGAACGTTACGAATACCAATTTTTGCATCCTCAGCCTCGGATTTTGCCTGTTTTGCCAAATCACGACGACGCTCTTCTGTTAAAGGTGGAACGCTGATGATAATAACATCTCCGTTATTCATTGGGTTAAAACCAATATTGGCGATTAAAATTGCTTTTTCTATGGTTTGCAACATGTTTTTTTCGAAAGGCTGCAAAGTAATTGTTCTTGCATCAGGAACACTGATTTTTGACACTTGCGAAAGCGGAGTCGCCGCACCGTAATAATCAACAAAAACACCTCCAAGCATAGCCGGAGAAGCTTTCCCTGCACGAATGTTTAGAAATTCTTTCTCTAAGTGTGCAATAGAACCGTTCATAGATTCTTCAGTACTTTCTAATATAAAATCGATTTCTTCAGTCATTTTTTTTTAGATTTTTAGATTTTTAGAAGGTTAGATTTTTAGACTTAAAAATGTATTCTTCTAATTTGCTAACGATGATGTTTTATTTTTTGAAATTGCTTTTGAAAATTATAAAGATTGTTATTAATCTAATCTTCTAATAATCTAAGCAGTCTAAATATTTACTACAGTTCCGATGTTTTCTCCTTCGCAGATTTTCAAAAGGTTTCCAATTTTATTCATATCAAAAACAACAATTGGTAATTTATTTTCCTGGCTTAAAGTAAAAGCTGTTGTATCCATTACATTAAGTCCTTTTTTAAGAACATCATCAAATGAGATAAAATCAAATTTTACAGCCGAAGCATTTTTTTCAGGATCAGAATCGTAAACACCATCTACACGGGTTCCTTTTAAGATCACATCAGCATTGATTTCGATTCCTCTTAAAACCGCTGCAGTATCAGTTGTAAAATATGGGTTTCCGGTTCCGGCACCAAAAATTACAATTCTTCCTTTTTCTAAGTGACGATCTGCTCTTCTTTTGATATAAGGTTCTGCAATAGATTCCATTTTTAAAGCAGTCTGCAAACGCGTTTTCATTCCCTTGTCTTCAAGTGCGCCCTGCAAAGCCATTCCGTTAATAACAGTAGCAAGCATTCCCATATAATCACCTTGTACTCGGTCCATTCCTGCGCTTGCACCGGCAACGCCTCTAAAAATATTTCCTCCTCCAATAACGATTGCAATTTCTACTCCCTTTGCGTGAATCTGCTTAATTTCATCTGCATATTCGGCTAATCTTTTAGGGTCAATTCCGTATTGTAAATCACCCATTAAGGCCTCACCGCTTAGTTTTAGAAGAATTCTTTTATATTTCATATTTCGTGTTGCGTTAATTTGTGCAAATATAGACATATTCTGATTTTTAAAAATAATGTTTATAAAAAATTAATTGTACTTGAGATTTAATTTTATAACGTCTTTTTTGATTTTTTCTTTCGAATGTGACAAAAGTCATTCGAGGTTCTTTTTAAAATCCGTAATTTTATAGTAAGCAAAATAAACCTCTATGAAAAGTACTGTAGCCAAAGCATTATTCAACAGTCATTCTTATGCTGAATATCGAAAATTAGTTACTGATTTATTATCTGAAGGAAAATCAACAGGAAGTGAACAGTCTGAAAGTTTGACCAATTATTCCAAATTGAATGAAGCCAGAATGAATCGATTAGAAAAAACAATCAAAATATCTGAAGATGCAATTTCAAAACTACAGCATCTTAATAATCATTATATCTGGCTTGTAATTTCGGAAGGCTGGTGCGGTGATGCGGCTCAGATTCTGCCAATTTTAGATAAAATGGCACATGCATCTGATAAAAGGATTGATCTTCGGATTGTACTTCGTGATGAAAACGACGAATTGATGAATCAATATTTAACAAACGGCGGAAGAGCAATTCCAAAAGTTATTGTGATTTGTAAAGAAGCCGGAATTGTTCGTACAGACTGGGGGCCAAGACCAAAAGGCGCTGCCGAATTAATGGCTAATCATAAAAGAGACGTTGGGCCAATTGATGAAAAAATTAAAACAGATTTGCAATTATGGTATCTCGCAGATAAAGGAATTTCTGTGCAGCAGGAGTTAATTGAGATTATGGAAAACATCAAATATAACCGACTTTAATTGTTGACAGTTTTTGTAATAAATGTCTGAAATCCTTTGATGGTAAAGTGTTGATAGTAAATGTTATAATGTTTTTAAAAAATGTAAGAAAATATTTTTTTTATTAGAAAATTTTGTATCTTGCTATAACCAATCCCACTTCTATTATATATTTTTTGATTTACTCTTTTTATTGGTGTCTATTTTCTACTAACGATTAAAAAAGCACTATTATGAAAAAGTTATTCGAAAGGTTTTATGATTATTTTTCAACATTCTTGTTTGGAGGAAAAAATGTTCCTCACTATTGATTTAATAGTCAAGAATGATGTAACATTATTTTAGAAGTAGGCACATTACAATATTTTATATGTAATGTGCTTCTTGTTTATAAAGTAAGACTTTCTTCAAACAACGTAATATCAATTGCGTTTTTTACGTCATAATCGCCAATCTTCGTTCTGCGTAAAACAGTTAAATGCGAACCAGAATTTATTGCTTTTCCAAAATCATAAGCTAGAGAGCGAATATAAGTTCCTTTACTGCAAACTACTCTAAAATCAATTTCAGGCAAAGCAATTCGGGTAATTTCAAATTCGTGAATCGTAGTTTTTCTGCTTTCAATTTCGATTGATTCGCCGGCACGCGCATGCTCGTATAAACGAACCCCATCTTTTTTAATAGCCGAAAAAATAGGTGGTTTTTGATCGATTTCGCCTAAAAATTGTTTCACTGTTTCGTGAATTAAAGCTTCGTCGATATGTTCCGTTGGAAAAGTCTGGTCGATTTCGGTTTCTAAATCATACGATGGAGTAGTAGCCCCAATGTAAAATGTTCCTGTATATTCTTTTGCCTGACCCTGAAGCTCAGAAATTCTTTTGGTAAATTTTCCGGTACAGATTAATAATAAACCTGTTGCCAGCGGATCTAAAGTTCCAGCATGACCAATTTTAAATTTTTTTGGAAGCCCGACTTTATTAATTAAAAGGTATTTTAATTTATTGACCGCTTGAAACGAACTCCATTTTAAAGGTTTGTCTATCAATAAAACCTGTCCGTTTAAATATTCTTCGGGTGTCATTATATTATGGTAAGCGGGTGAATAAAAAAGTGGATTAACAATAAGATGATTCCGGCAAGAATTCGGTAATAACCAAAAACTTTAAAACCGTTTTTCGTCAAAAATCCAATAAAGGTTTTAATTGCCAAAAGTGCCACAATAAAAGCAACTATGTTTCCAATAATTAATATATTGACTTGATCGTGAGATAATTCAAATCCGGCTTTATAATAATCGTAGCATTTTTTTACTGTTGCGCCAAGCATAGTTGGTACTGCAAGAAAAAAGGAAAATTCGGCAGCCGTTGTTCTTGATAATTTTTGAGACATTCCGCCCACAATACTTGCGCCGCTTCGGGAAACTCCCGGAATCATGGCGATACATTGAAATAATCCAATTTTAACCGCTTGTAAATATGTGATTTCTTGTGAAGTTTCGGTAGTATTCGGGTTGTTAAACCACTCGTCAACTTTCAATAAAATTAATCCTCCAATTAAAAGAGAAACCGCAACTGTAATCGGATTTTCTAATAAACCATCAATAAAGTCGCTCAGCAATAATCCTAAAACTACGGCTGGAATAAAAGCAACTAAAAGTTTAAAGTAAAAATCAAGTGTTTGAAAAAAACGTTTAAAGTATAAAACGACAACCGAAAGTATGGCACCAAGCTGAATAACAATCGTGAAAAGTTTAGTGAAATCTTCATGTGCGATTCCAAAAAAAGAAGAGGCAATAATCATGTGCCCGGTTGAAGAAACAGGTAAAAATTCTGTAATCCCTTCAATAATGGCAAGAACGATAGCTTGTAATGTATTCATTTAATTTAGATTGTTAGATTATTAGACTTCTTAGACAACTTAGATTTTTGGAAGAGATAATCTAAAAATCTAAGTTGTCTAAGTTGTCTAAGAAAGTCTATTTAGATTTTTTGAAAATAGAATAAATCGTGATTCCAAAACCAATTAAAACAGTAGTTGGAGCTAAACGAATACGTCTAAAACTGAAAACATCTTCATTAAAAACATTTGGATTATCGCTTCCTCCTCCGGACATTAAAATAAATCCTAAGGCAATGACACCAATACCAACTAATAAAATTTTATAATTGATACCGTCAAAAAGGAATTCTTGTTTTTGAGGATGTTGTTCTTCTTTATTACTAATATTTTTCATTTTGTCATTGCGAGGAACAAAGCAATCTTATCCTCTGTTTTTACGAGTTTATTTTTAATCTAAAATCTAAGGTCTAAAATCTAAAATTAATAAAGATCGTCAGTTCTTAAATTCAGGAAACGTTGTGTTGCAAAGTGTGTGCTTACCCATGTAATTAAAACGCCTAATCCGAAAACGGCCAATAAAACCAATCCAATTAAAGCTTTATCTTCTAAAATTCCTAAGCCAGGAAAATTAGTTTCTACATAGAATAAAAGTCCAATTAAACCGATAATTGCCAATAGAGCACCAAGCATTCCTAATTTTACACTGCGTGTTACAAAAGGCTTACGAATAAACGATTTTGTAGCACCCACCATCTGCATGGTTTTAATGATAAAACGGTTAGAATGAATTGATAAACGCAGCGAACTATTAATTAATAAAACAGCAATTACAGTAAGGAAACCGCTGATAATCAAAATCCACATACTTACTTTTTTAATATTGTCGTTTACAAGATTTACTAATTGTTTGTCGTAAACAATGTCTTCGATCATAGTATTTTGACGTAATTTGCTTTCGATTTTAGAGATACTGTCTCTTTCAACATAATCCGCTTTTAAGTGAATGTCGTATGAATTCAATAACGGGTTTTCGCCCAAAAATGTCAGGAAATCTTCTCCAATAATGTCAGTATGTTCTTTTGCTGCTTTTTCTTTGGTTACATAAACATAAGAAAGTGCAAAAGGAGCTCGTTTTAATTCTGAATCAAATGCTTTGATAATGCTGTCATTCGCTTCGTTTTTAAAGAAAACCGTCATAGCGATTTTTTCTTTAAAATCATCTGCCAGTTTTTTAGAATTGATAATGAATAATCCCAGTACTCCTAAAAGGAATAAAACCAAGAAGACACTTAATACAACCGAAAAATAAGAGGAAATTAACCTGCGTTTTTGAAATTTATCAAAATTAGAACTCATAGATACTTAAATTATGTGGTAAAAATAATAAAGAATTTCTTTATTTAAAGTTAATAACAAACTTTTATACTATAAATGTACGATTTGATATTGAATAGTAAAGGGAATTTAACCGCAAAGTTCGCAAGTTTTACGCAAGGTTCGCAAAGTTAAAAGAGAAATGTGACGGATTAAAGTATTAAAATGATTTTAAAAATTGGTGTAAATCCTTTAATCTGTAGCAAAAAAATGCTCAAAGTTCATAAAGCTTTGCGTTTAAATATTTAAATTTTGTTAGTTTCCCAAACTAATGACAAATAATACAATCCGCCAATTGACGGCCCGCCAAGGATTGAAGTATAAGGTTTGTTTAAAATATTCGTTCCGCCTAATTTTGTAGTGAGGCCTGTTTTTTTGAAATTATAATTGATTTGTGCATCCATTGACCAATAAGCCGGAACAGTTCCGCTGACTAAAAAAGAAACATAATCAAAATTGTTTTGATAACGGGCTGTCGCACTTGCGCTAAGATTTTTCCAGATATTTTGAGCAAGAAAAGTTCCGTTAACATTAAATTCCGGAGTGTTAAAACCATCTTCTAAGCCATCTTTATCATCAGTTCGGTCGAGTTTAGTGTAAGTAAGATTGGTTAAAGCTGTAAAAGTTTCGTCAAATCTATATTTTAAACCCAGACTTCCGCCATAATTATAAATCTTACTTTTAGAATTAGTCCACAATCGGTAACGGTTTTGAGTATTTTTAGAATACAATGCAGTCGGAATTTGATTTGGATCTGTGGTATTTGGAATACTGGCTTCGACCTGAGCGATGAAATTTTTATACGAGTTATAATAAAAATCAGCATCAATGTAAAGGTTTTTGTTTAGTGTAATTCCCCTAAAACCAAATTCAAACGACTTTACAAATTCAGGCTGTAAATATGTATAAGGATTTTTTTGAATGGTATTTTTATTCTTTTCAATCGCCTGCGCCTGAGTTAATCCGTTTGTATTCACATCACTGTTTACCTGAGACTGAAATTTATCTATTGAAGCTTTGGTATATGAATTTTCAAAAATTCCGTCAGACATAATTCGTAAACCGCCAACACGTTTTACACCGCCTGAATTCACGTTAGAAAACCCTTCAAAAATACTCGGAAATCGATATCCATTTTGATATGATGCTCTAAAATTAAGGGCTTCTTTTGGAGAATAAACCGCTGTAAACTGTGGCGTAAATTTAGCATCAAAATAATCAGCTTTGTCAATTCGTATTGTAGCACCTAAACGTAGTTTTGAATGAAATAAATCTTTTGTTAATTGTGTAAAACCTCCTGTTTTTTGATAGGTTAAGTTTTCATCAGCGTGTACAGGATTAATGAAATAATTTCCGTCTGGAACGATAATGTAATTTCTGTAATCGAAACCGCTTAAAAGTTTGGCGTCGATTTTTCCGAAGAATTCATCAAAAGCTTCGTCCCAGTTAAATAAACCTTCAGCATGAACCAAAGTCGATTTTACACGCAAAGCCGCACCAATATCCCAGTTATTAATATCAATTAATTCATTTTTCTTGTTTTCGTAAGCTTCAGTTCCGGGTTCAAATCGACCCTGATCAGATTGCGTTCTGGCAATTTTGTGTGCATCGGCAATTGCTGCGCCATTTGTAACTGCATTTTTATAAGCGGTGCTGTAATCTGCAAACCATTTATCATCAGATTTGTAAGCGCGATCCATGTTCTCGGCTAAAGAACGCATGTTGTATGAGTTTCCGGTGTTTTCGGTTGTAGCATATGCTTTTACCTGAAAAATGGGAGTATGATAATCTACCGCAAACTGATTTAAAGTATAATTGTCAAGCCTAAAACGGTTTGAACGCTGATAAATCGTATTGATTAAAGCTGTTTTATACGTAACAGAAAGTTCATTTCCTTGTTTTGGGCGAAAATAAAAACCAACATCAGCTTTATAGTTTTTAATATCATAATCAGAAATGTCAGTTTCGCGATAACCTGTTCTGGCAACAACATAATTTTTACCATTTAGGTTTAATGTTTTTCGGTTTGCCGATTCATTTCCGTAACCATTTACTTCATCGTAAGCCGGATTATCGGTGCCAAATAAATTGGTTGACGCATTTGCATTTGGAGCCAAATCCGTTCTGTCATCTGCAACCCAGTCAGTTCCACCGGTTGACGAAACATTTATTTTAAAAGCCAATTTAGAATTGAATGCTTTCGCTAATCTTAAATTAAACTGCGAATAAACTTTTGGTGAAAACCGGTCAATATTTCCAACATGATTTATACCTGTTAATTGCTGTACGCTTATTCCTTGATATTCAAAAGGGTTTTTAGTCTGAATATTGGCCAAACCATTAATGGCGTTCATTCCATATAAAGCGGCTGCCGTTCCGGGAATAATTTCGATTTTATCAATATCAAGATCATTTGCACCCAGCGCATTTGCAATTGGAGCACCCAGATGCGGTGCCTGATTGTCAATTCCGTCTACTAATTGTGCAAATCTAACATTGGTCGAATTGGCAAAACCTCTGGTATTTATAACTTTAAAACCTAAACTTGGTGTAATAATCTGAACGCCTTTTACATTTTCCAGCGCTTCATAAATACTTGCCGATCCCATATTTTTAGCTTCTGCCGATTTTAACTGCTCGATGCTTATTGGCGAACGCAATAAATTCTCTGAACGTCGGGATGCTGTAATAACAACTTCGTTCAATTCTTCTTTTTTAATACTGTCTTGTTTTGCTTGAGAATTTTCAGTTTGAGAAAAACTTTTCAAACTTATAATTAGAAAAAAAAGATATAGTTTTTGGTTCATGTTTTTAGCTTTATTTCAGTATGTTTTAAAATGAATACTGATGATTAAAAAAAATGGTTTTGGTTTAAATGCTTTATCTGCTCTGGGTTTTATTATCTCGCAAAGATGCAAAGGCGCAAAGTTTTTTTTCTTTTTTAAGTTTTAATATTATTCTCTTTGCGACTTAGCATCTTTGCGAGATTAAAAATATAAACTCTGCGAATTGATTCTTTAGTTAAAATTTTAGGTTTTGAGTTTCTTTTTGAGCAAAATCTTTAATACGTTTTTCGAGTTCATAAAAAGTAGTTATCGCTCTTTCCCCGGCTTCTGTCAATCGTGCGCCGCCGCCGCCTTTTCCGCCCAGTAATTTTTCAACAAGCGGACTTTCCGCACGCTGGTTCATTTCTTCAACCAATTGCCAGGCTTGGCGATACGCCATTTTCATCTCTTTCGCAGCATTCGTAATCGAACCTGTTTTTCGAATATTTTCTAAAAGCCAAATTTTACCAATACCGAGAAAGGCGCCTTCAGTTTCTTCAATCCAAACCCGAACTTCAACTTTGTATTTTTTGCTGTCAGCCATTTTAATTTTTTTAATGCTATTACAAAAATAGGTATTATGCTGTAATATTATTCTTTGATTATACTGGACTGAAGTCCAGCTCTACAATATCGCTCATTCCTACGGAACTTTATTACTAACAATTCTTTTGGCAAAAATGTTGTTTTTCTAAGTATTAAAACGCAAACATAAGTATTTTTACGTAATTAAAAATAAGTATTCTGTTATTTTATTTGTTTGTCAGCGAAATAGCTTTGGTACAAACGACAATAAATGTAAATTTGTGGCTTAATTCATTAAAGTGATAAAATCTTTGAACCTTGTCACTTTGCAACTTTGAACCTTAGAAATGAAATACAATCCAAACGAAATTGACGCCAAATGGCAAAAATATTGGGCAGAAAATCAAACTTTTGCAGCAAAAAATAACTCTGAAAAACCTAAACATTATGTTCTCGATATGTTTCCTTATCCATCAGGTGCTGGATTACACGTTGGGCATCCTCTGGGCTACATCGCTTCAGATGTTTATTCTCGTTTCAAAAGACACCAGGGCTTCAATGTTTTGCACCCAATGGGTTACGACAGTTTTGGATTGCCGGCAGAACAATATGCAATTCAGACAGGACAGCGTCCGGAAGATACAACACGTGTAAATATTGATGGTGGTGTAGATAAAGAAGGAAAGCAGATTGCTGGATACAGAAAACAATTAGATAAAATAGGATTTTCATTTGACTGGAGCCGTGAAGTACGAACTTCAAATCCTGACTATTACAAACATACACAATGGATTTTTATCCAATTGTTCAACTCTTGGTATTGCAGAAAACAAGGACAGGCATTTGAAATTTCAGAACTTGTAAAAGTTTTTGAAGAAAGCGGAAATGCATTGGTTGAAGCAGTTTGCGATGATAACGTTGCGATTTTTACTGCTGACGAATGGAATGCTTATTCTGAAGATCAAAAAGAAAAAATCCTTTTGCAATACAGAATGACGTATTTGGCAGAAACGGAAGTAAACTGGTGTCCTGGTTTAGGAACTGTTTTGGCAAATGACGAAATTGTCAACGGTGTTTCTGAACGTGGAGGCTTTCCTGTTATAAGAAAAAAAATGACACAATGGAGTATGCGAATTTCTGCTTATGCCGAACGCTTGCTTCAAGGTTTAAATGATATTGACTGGAGTGAATCTATAAAAGAATCTCAAAGAAACTGGATCGGAAAATCGGTTGGTGCTTTGGTGAAGTTCCAAGTCAAAAGTCAAAAGTCGAAAGTCGAAAGTGAAGCTGCACTTTCAGACTTTGGACATTCGGCTTTAGACTTTATCGAAGTTTTTACAACAAGACCTGATACTATTTTCGGAGTTACTTTTATGACTTTGGCGCCAGAACACGATTTGGTTGCTAAAATTACAACTCCGGAACAAAAAGCTGCGGTTGAAGCATATATCGAAAAAACAGCAAAACGTTCTGAACGTGAGCGTATGGCCGATGTAAAAACCATTTCGGGTGTATTTACAGGAGCTTACGCAGAACATCCTTTTACAAAAGAACCAATTCCGGTTTGGATTGGTGATTATGTTTTAGCTGGTTACGGAACTGGTGCTGTAATGGCGGTTCCTTGCGGAGACGAAAGAGATTATGCTTTTGCTAATTTCTTTAAAGGTCAAAACGGAATGCAGGAAATCAAGAATATCTTTGCTAATGTTGATATTTCTGAAGCCGCTTATGGCTCAAAAGATAATGTTGAAATCGCAAATTCTGATTTCTTAAACGGATTAAATTATAAAGATGCAACCGGAAAAGCGATTTATAAACTAGAAGAAATTGGACAAGGAACAGGAAAAACAAATTACCGTTTGCGTGATGCTGTTTTCTCTCGTCAGCGTTATTGGGGTGAACCGTTTCCGGTTTATTATGTAAACGGATTGCCTAAAATGATTGATGCACAACATTTGCCAATTATTTTACCTGAAGTAGAAAAATATTTACCAACCGAAGATGGTCTGCCTCCGTTAGGAAACGCAGCAGTTTGGGCTTGGGATACAAAACAAAATAAAGTTGTCAATACAGATTTAGTTGACAATGTTTCGATTTTTCCTCTTGAATTGAATACAATGCCAGGTTGGGCGGGAAGTTCTTGGTATTGGATGCGTTATATGGATGCACATAACGAAAATGAATTTGCAAGTAAAGAAGCTTTGGCTTACTGGGAAAGTGTTGATTTATACATTGGAGGAAGCGAGCATGCAACCGGACATTTATTGTATTCTCGTTTCTGGAATAAATTCTTAAAAGACAAAGGTTTTGCTCCAACCGAAGAACCATTCAAAAAACTGATCAATCAGGGAATGATTTTGGGAACAAGTGCTTTTGTTTATAGATTAAATGTTACAAGTGTTTCGGGAGGAAGAGATAATTTTGGGAATGATACCGTTGGAGAAGGTATTTATGGAAAATCATTATTTGTCACATCAAAATATTATAAAGAATTCATTAAGCATAGAGATAGATTTTATAACTCAAAGGAATATTTGGATTTTATTAAAAATCCAGAGAATGTTAGTTCGGAATTTAGAATTGATTTGAGTAGAGGAAATAAAGTTATTGTTTTTGATGAAGAAAGCGAAATATTAAAAGAATTGTCAGATTTATTATTTGATAAAGCTTCTATTGAAACTTCTACGATTAGAATTTATGATCAATCATTTGCTAAATTACATGTAGATGTTTCCATTGTAAATTCTTCTGACGAATTAGACGTTGAAAAATTCAAAGCTTGGAGAGAGGATTATGCAGACGCAGAATTCATTTTAGATGATAACGGAAAATACATTGTAGGCCGAGAAGTCGAAAAAATGTCGAAATCAAAATACAATGTTGTAACGCCGGATGATATTTGTGCAGAATACGGTGCTGATACATTACGTTTGTACGAAATGTTTTTAGGTCCGTTAGAGCAGGCAAAACCTTGGAATACCGCTGGAATTTCGGGAGTTTTTGGTTTCTTGAAAAAATTGTGGCGTTTGTATATTGATGAGAATAATGGTTTAATCGTAAACAACGACGAACCAACAAAAGACAACTTGAAGTCATTGCATAAAACCATCAAAAAAGTAGCAGAAGATATCGAGAATTTCTCTTTCAATACTTCGGTTTCTCAATTTATGATTTGTGTAAATGAATTGTCTTCTCAAAATTGTCATTCAAGAGCGATTTTAGAACCATTAGCAATTTTGGTTTCGCCATATGCGCCGCATATAGCAGAAGAATTATGGTCGCAGTTAGGGCATACAACTTCAATTTCAGAAGTTGCTTTCCCAGCTTTTGATGAGAAACATTTAATTGAAACGAATAAAGAATACCCAGTTTCTTTCAACGGAAAAATGCGTTTCACAATCGAATTGCCTTTGGATTTAACCGCAGCGCAAATCGAAGAAATCGTTATGAAAGATGAAAGAACGTTAAAACAATTAGACGGAAGAACTCCAAATAAAGTGATAATTGTTCCTGGAAGAGTTATTAATCTTGTAGATTAATTTTAAAATTCCAATATAAAAATTCCAAATTCCAATTTTACGATTGGAGTTTGGGATTTTTTTTGTGCCTGATTTTTTGTGCCACGTTAAGTCTTTGCGAGGAACGAAGTAATCTCATTTGCCGGATCAAACTTTGTGTTTTATTATAGTGAGGCTGCTTCGTTCCTTGCAATGACAAAAATGTGAAAAAGCTTTGCGGCCTTTCACTTTTGCAAGCAAAATAACCTAGCGTCCTTTGCGAAAAAACCTCCGTGAACTTTGCGTTAAAAAACACACCTGACATAAGACAAAAATGTCTGAAAAAATGCCAAAATGACATTTTGTTAAAATGGTTCATAATTTGCAGTTTGTTTTGTAAATTTAAATTCAATCAAAAAAGATAAAGATATGGGATATGAATATTTAATACTTGCCGGAGCGATAATGCTCTTTAGCTGGATGGTGAGTTCGAAACTTAAAAGTAAATTCGAATTATATTCTAAACTGCAATTACGAAACGGAATGAGCGGCGCAGAAATCGCTGAAAAAATGCTCGCTGATAACGGAATTAGAGATGTTCGTGTTATTTCGACTCCGGGTCAGCTCACAGATCATTATAATCCGTCAGATAAAACAGTAAACTTAAGTGAGGCTGTTTACAATCATCGTAACGCGGCTGCGGCTGCTGTTGCGGCTCACGAATGCGGACATGCAGTTCAGCATGCGATTGGTTACGAATGGTTAACGATGCGCTCTAAATTAGTGCCAATTGTAAACGTAGCTTCAAGCTATATGCAGTGGATTTTATTGGCCGGAATTTTAATGATCAGGACTTTTCCGCAGTTGTTATTAGTTGGGATTGTAATTTTTGCCGTAACAACCTTATTTTCGATCATTACTTTACCGGTAGAATATGATGCGAGTAACAGGGCTTTAGCATGGCTTGAAAATAAACACATGTTAACACAAGAAGAACAGGCCGGAGCAAAAGATGCCTTAAAATGGGCCGCAAGGACGTATGTTGTTGCCGCTCTTGGGTCAATTGCAACGTTGCTGTACTATATCTCAATTTATTCCGGAAGCAGAAGGAATTAATGTGATAATTAGATAATTGGTCAATTAGATAATTTATTATAAACCCGACAGGTTTTAAATCTGTCGGGTTTACTATTTATAGATTACATATTTTAATAAATTATAAAATATAACCCAAGATGCGGTTACTATAAATATGGCATTTAAGTAATTTTTATTTCCAGATTTAAAAAAATTATAAAGAAGGAATATACTATAAATTATACTTGCTGGAATCGATAATAAGAAAAAAAGGTCGCTGATATTAGGAGCATGTGGACTACCCGTTGGCTGAAATGTTCTTATGAGTATAAAAAGTATAAAGTAAACTATAAAAAATATTATTGTTTTAATTTCAGGGCGAATATTGAACATGAAATAAAATTATCTAATTATTAAATTTTCTAATTGATACATTCCTAAAGCTGAATCTGCCTGTCAATCTGCTGATCCAGAGAAATAAAGGTCTCTGTTCTTGAAACACCTTCTATAGCTTGAATTTTAGTATTTAAAAGCTGCATTAAATGTTCGTTATCGCGACAGATAATTTTAATTAAAACCGACCAGTTTCCGGTTGTATAATGACATTCCAGAACTTCGGGTATTTTTTTTAAATCTTTTACGGCTTCAGAATTTCGGGAAGCTTTGTCAAGATAAACTCCTACGAACGCCATAGTATTGTAACCTAAAACTTTTGGATTTACGGTAAATTTCGATCCTGAAATAACACCGGACTGCTCCAGTTTTTTTAATCGCTGATGAATTGCAGCTCCCGAAATGCCGATTTTATTAGCAATTTGTAAAATAGGTTTTCGGGCATCATCCATAAGATATCGGAGGATTTCTTTGTCGATACCGTCAATTTCGATTAAAAGGGAGTTGATTTTCATAACTTATAATTTGAAACTATTTATTGTGATTTGGGTTTAGAATAGAAATCAAATGTAGTTAAAAGGAGGTAAAAAAGAAAATTCCAATTTTTTAAATCCCAAATTCCAAAAACATAGCCCGTGGTTTCAACCACGGGAAACGCACGAAAACGTAAGGAGATAAAGAATTGATTAAAAACAAAAATTCCAAATCCCAATATAAAAATTGGAATTTGGAATTTAAAAAATTTTAATATTTTAAAAAAGGATTACTTTCCTTTGTTTGCTTCTGCAATATATTTCTCTAAAGCCATTGTCATAGAAGGCGTTTCAGGAGTTGGAGCAAGAATATCAATTCTTAAACCGTGATCTAAAGCTTCTTTTTGAGTTGTGCTTCCAAATACAGCGATTCTGGTGTTGTTTTGTTGAAAGTCCGGGAAGTTTTTAAATAAAGATTTAATTCCTGTTGGACTAAAAAACGCTAAAACATCATAATAAACATCAGCAAGATCAGACAAGTCGCTCATTACAGTTCTGTAAAAAATAGCTTGTGCCCAATCTACTTTCAGGCCGTTTAATGTTATAGGAGCATCAGCATTTAACTGGTCAGATGCAGGAAGCAAAAACTTCTCGTCTTTGTACTTTTTGATAAGAGGAGATAAATCTGCAAAATCTTTTGCTCCAACGTAAATTTTACGTTTTCTGTACACAACATACTTTTGAAGATAAAACGCTACTGCTTCAGATTGACAAAAATATTTCAATCCTTCAGGAACTTTGTAACGCATTTCATCAGCCACTCTAAAAAAATGATCTACAGCATTTCGACTTGTTAAAATGATCGCAGTGTAATGATTAAGATCGATTTTTTGTAATCGAATCTCTTTTGCGCTAACCCCTTCCACATGAATAAATGGTCTGAAATCAATTTTTATTTTGTGTTTTTGTTGGAGCTCAAAGTAAGGAGAATTCTCCACTTTAGGTTCAGGCTGTGACACCAAAATTGTTTTCACTTTCATATTATAAACATTTTCTAAGCACTCCCTTTTGTTATCCAATAATAAAGAAAATAATAAGGCGCTATTTCAAGAGCGCAAAGATATAAAATAAAATAAAATAACTTACCGATTATTACGTTTTGATATGTTTTAATTGAAATAAAATAAGAGTATAGACTGATACAGAGCGAAATACCTATCGTTACTAGTGGTACAATCGTTAGAATATTGTCATAATAAAACAAAATAGCATTGATTGGAAGGATTAAAACGCCAATATAAGTTCTGTAAGTAACTTTTTGCAAATTAAAAAGTTCTACAAAGTCGTCGATGTTGAATGCTGCGGCTACAATTTTCTCAATTAAATATTTTGCCAGAATAAAATAAAGCAGAAAAGTTGCGATTTGGATGAACAAAACATAATCGGTTTTTGAAGCTTTATCATACATACTCAATGTAAGCTGAATAAAAAAGGCAAACGAAATAACCTGCACAAAAAACAACCCAACTGTAAAGCTGCTTTTCATGTGGCTGTTATCGCGATAGATTTTTGCATATTTATCTGAGAAAATAAGCTTACTAAATTCTGAAAAACGAGTTTCATAAGCAGATTTTGTCATGGCAACAACGGCAAAGGTCAGGACAAATAAAGCCGTTGCCCAGTCTTTGTTTTCAATAATTCGTGGATGAAGGTGTTCAATCATAGCGTCACAAAATTAGTAATTTTTTGTATCAATAGTTTTATTATGTATTTATTATGAACCAAATGCTATAAAAAGTTTACTTTTGCGGTGAAATTACCGAGAAAAAAATGAATGATAGTATTGTCATAATTCCTACTTATAACGAAATTGAAAACATAGAAAGTATAGTGAGAGCTGTGCTTTCGCAGCATAAATCTTTTCATCTCCTAATAATCGATGATAATTCGCCGGATCATACTGCCGATAAAGTTGTTGCATTACAGGAAGAATATCCGGGAAGATTATTTCTTGAAAAAAGAGTTAAAAAATCCGGTTTAGGAACCGCTTATGTTCATGGTTTTAAATGGTCATTAGAACGTAAATATGATTTTATTTTTGAAATGGATGCCGACTTTTCGCACAATCCAAATGATCTTGAAAAGCTATATGATGCCTGCCATTTTGGAGGTGCAGATTTAGCGATTGGTTCCCGTTATGTTACGGGTGTAAATGTGGTCAACTGGCCTTTGAGCCGAGTTTTAATGTCTTATTTTGCTTCAGTTTATGTAAAATTTATTACCGGAATGAAAATTCATGATGCTACAGCCGGTTTTGTTTGTTATAAAAGAGAAGTTTTAGAGAAAATTAATCTGAACAAAATAAAGTTTGTTGGATATGCGTTTCAAATCGAAATGAAATACAGAACTTATTGTGCTAAATTTGAAATAAAAGAAGTGCCGATTATTTTTACAGACAGAACAAAAGGAGTTTCAAAAATGAGTAATGCGATTATTAAAGAAGCAATTCTGGGTGTAATTTCTCTTCGATTAAAAAAATTAGTCAATACATTATAAAGATAGAACATGAATAGGATTTTAATAAAAAATGCCAAAATTGTAAACGAAGGATCTATTTTTGATGGAGATGTTTTAATCGAAAATGACTTAATTGTTGAGGTTGCAGACAGCATCAGCCTTAAAACATCTGATTGTATTGTTATTGATGCCGAAGGAAATTATTTAATTCCGGGTGCAATTGATGATCAGGTGCATTTTAGAGAACCGGGATTAACGCATAAAGGTGATATCGAATCTGAATCGAGAGCTGCAATTGCGGGAGGAATTACTTCTTTCATCGAACAGCCAAATACGGTTCCGAATGCGGTTACTCAGGAAATATTAGAAGATAAATACCAAATTGCTGCCGAGAAATCATTTGCGAATTATTCGTTTATGATGGGTGCAACAAATGATAATCTGGAAGAAGTTTTAAAAACAAATCCAAAAAATGTTGCGGGAATCAAGATTTTCCTGGGTTCTTCAACAGGAAATATGCTGGTTGATAATGAAGCTACTTTAGAAAGAATCTTTTCAAGTACTCCAATGTTAATTGCGGTGCATTGCGAAGATGAAACTACAATTCAGAATAATTTAGCAGAATTCAAAGAAAAATATGGTGAAGATGTTCCGGTAACGGCGCATCATTTAATTAGAAGTGCAGAGGCTTGTTATCTTTCGTCTTCAAAAGCGGTGGCTTTGGCAAAGAAAACTGGAGCACGTTTGCATATTTTTCACCTTTCTACAGCAAAAGAAATGGAATTGTTTACCAATAAAATTCCGTTAGAAGATAAAAAAATCACCGCTGAGGTTTGTGTACATCATCTTTGGTTTACTGATGAAGATTACAAAACAAAAGGAAATTTCATCAAATGGAACCCTGCTGTAAAAACAGAACACGACAGAGCTGAACTTTGGAAAGCTTTAAATGACGGCCGAATTGATGTTATTGCAACAGATCATGCGCCGCATACTAAGGAAGAAAAATTACAATCGTACTTAAAAGCACCTTCGGGAGGGCCGCTTGTGCAGCATGCAGTTGTGGCAATGTTTGAAGCGCATCACCAAGGGAAAATCACCGTGGAGAAAATCGTGGAGAAAATGTGCCATAATCCGGCGAAGATTTTCAAAATTGAAAAAAGAGGTTTTATTAAAGAAGGTTATTTTGCCGACTTAGTAATTGTAAACCCAAGTTTGCCATGGAGTGTAAATTCAGATAATATTTTATACAAATGCGGCTGGTCTCCATTTGAGAATATGGCTTTTAAATCTAGAATTACGCATACTTTTGTAAACGGAGAATTGGTTTACAATAACTTTAAGGTAAAAGATGTCCGCGCCGGAAAACGATTATTGTTTGATAGATAAAAAGCTGAAATGAAGAATTGTTTAGTAATACTATTGGTTTTGTTTCTTTCTGTAAGTTGTAAAAAAGAGGTTGTAAAACAGCCGGCTAAACTTATTGAGAAAGATAAAATGATTGATATTATGTATGATTTGTCTCTTCTCGAAGCAATGAAATACCAGCATCAGGAATTGTTAGATTCTACAGAAACCAGCCCAACAAAATTCATTTTAAAAAAATATAAAGTTGACAGTCTTCAGTTTGCTCAAAATAACATGTATTATGCCGCAGACTATGAGAACTACAAAGATATGTTTGATGAAGTAGGCAAACGGTTAAAAGTGGCCGAGCGAGCTGCAGATTCTCTTGTTACTATTGAAAATAAAAAAGCGGAGAAAGAAGCCAAAAAGAAACTTAAAGAAGCTCCGAAAACTTCAAAAGATTCAATCAAAAAAACTTCAAAACAACAAATAAATCTCGATTCGATAAGACAGCAAATGAGAAAACCAAGAAGATAGGTTTATAATTTCGAAACGTCTTTTATGTATTGATGTACATCTAAAAAAACCGTTCCCAGAGCGGTTTTTATTTTTTCATTAGAATACAAACTTTTAGAATAAGATGCTTTTGCAGTCGCTTTTGTAATAGTTCTTTTTTGAAAAAACAAAGTCGAAAATATTCCATCAGCAATCCAAAGGAGATTCATTAAAAAAGGCTTTGCATGAAGATGTGGTTTTTTGACTTTCAAGACATCGGCAATGGTGTTCAGAATATCTTTAAAAACAATATTGTCTGTAATTAAAGTAAAACGTTCGTTTTTGATGTCACTTTTCATTAACTGGTACATTGTCTTTACAACATCATCAATAGAAATAAAACCAGTGCTTCCGAGTGTGTAAAAAGGAAGTCCGTTTGCAACTTTTACATACAATTCTGCACTTCCCTGCTGTTTATTTTTTGTTTTCGGAATTGGACCCAAAATAACTCCCGGATTTACAATAATTACATCTAAACCTTCCTGATGCGCGCGCCAGACTTCCATTTCGGCACCATATTTTGAAATGGCATAATCGCTGTGCGGTTTTTCCGGATTCCAATCTGTTTCTTCAGTAATATAAGTTTCGTGAGGAGCTAAATCGCCAAGAGCAGCAATAGAACTCACAAAGCAAAATTTCTTTATTCCTCTGGCAAGAGAAAAATTAACCATATTGGCTGTTCCTTCAATATTGGTTTTTCGAAGTATTTCTTCATCTGTTGGATCAAAAGAAATAAATGCAGCACAATGATAAACGTAATCGATAGTATTAAAAGCAATTTCCAGAGAAGGAACGTCTAAAATATCGGCTTCAAGCCATTCTATTTTTTCGAATAAATCAGCTTTTTTATACAATTCAAAAACCGATTTTGTTTTTTGAATATTGCTTTCGTTTCGGTAAATAGCCCGAACATTTTCTCCATTTTCAATTAAATGAAGCAATAAATGTGAGCCCACTAAACCTGTTCCGCCAGTTACTAATACCATTTTGTAAAGATAAGTTTTTGCTTGGAAGGTGCAAAGGGACAAAGGCTCAAAGTTGCAAAGGTTTTTTTTGGAGGTTCAAAGTTTCAGAGGTTCAAAGGGACAAAGTTTTCATATAGTTTTTTGATATTGATATTGTAATTGTTTTTTGATTTTTCTTTTTGTAATTGTCATTGCTTTTTGATATTGCCATTGCCATTGATTATATTTGCGCAAAATATTTTAAAAATGAAGAATCTAGTTGAAGAATTAAAGTGGCGCGGTTTATACCATGATAGCATGCCAGGAACGGAAGAACAATTGCTAAAAGAGGTAACGGCGGCATATATTGGTTTTGATCCAACGGCAGATTCGCTGCATATTGGCAGTATGGTTCAGATTATTTTATTGGTTCATTTAAAGAATTTTGGTCATCAGCCAATTGCTCTTGTGGGCGGCGCGACCGGAATGATTGGTGATCCTTCTGGAAAATCTGACGAAAGAAATTTGTTGAACGAAGAAACTTTGGCTAAAAACGTTGCCGGGATCAAAAGTGTTCTGTCTCGTTTCTTAGACTTTAATTCAAAAGAAGCAAACGCTCCAATTATGGTGAATAACTATGACTGGATGAAAGAATTCTCGTTTATTGATTTTGCCCGTGAAGTTGGAAAACGTATTACGGTAAACTATATGATGGCGAAGGATTCTGTTAAAAAGAGAATTAACGGAGAAGGGGAAGGAATGTCTTTTACGGAGTTTACTTATCAATTAATTCAGGGATACGATTTTTATCATTTATATAAAAACAATAACTGCCTTTTGCAAATGGGAGGTTCTGACCAGTGGGGGAATATTACCACAGGTACAGAATTAGTACGCAGAATGGGTGGAGAAAGTGCGAAAGCTTTTGCATTAACTACGCCTTTAATCACAAAAGCAGACGGGTCTAAATTCGGTAAATCTGAAGGTGGAAATGTCTGGCTGGATGCTGATAAAACTTCAGTTTATAAATTTTACCAATTTTGGGTAAATGCTACAGATGTTGATGCAGAGAAATATATTAAAATCTTTACTTTCTTAGATAAGGAAACTATTGATGGTTTAATTGCGGAACACCAAGCGGCACCGCATTTAAGAATTTTGCAGAAGAAACTGGCTGAAGAAATTACGATTTTTGTTCATAGTAAAGAAGAATTGGAAAAAGCAATTCAGGCTTCGAATATTTTATTTGGAAATTCTACTGCAGAAGATTTGAAACAGTTAGATGAGGCTACTTTCTTAGAAGTTTTTGATGGTGTTCCTCAGGCTGAAATCGCAAAAGCTGATTTAGAAAACGGATTGGAGATTGTTACTGTTTTAAATGAAAAAACAGGTTTCTTTAAATCAAATGGAGAGGCGAGAAGAGCTTTAACAGCAAATTCAATTTCTGTGAACAGAGAAAAAATTAAAGAAGATTTTGTTTTGACAACAAATGATTTGATTAACAATCAGTTTGTGTTGTTACAAAGTGGAAAGAAAAATTATTTTGTAATTAGAGTAGTTTAAAAGTTTTAACTGTTTAATCGGTTAATTGTTTAATCGATTTTTTGAAAGTTAGAACATATTATATAGATCCCAATAGTTTGAAAGAACTGTTGGGATTTTTTATTTTAATATTATAATCAACTGATATTTTTAGTATGTTTATCACTTAAAAAATAAACTTATGATAGGAATTGTATTTATTTATTGGATTTGGAAATCGTTTAGCGACCTAGCTAATGAATATAATAAAAACAAATGGACTTATGCTCTTATTGGGTTAGCGTCTTATTACGGAACTACTCTTGTCGCAGGTGTTATATATGGAGCTTGTGTTGTCTTTATTAATGGTGTGGATGGGGTAAATGACGAAAACTATAATAGTATTGGATGGAATTTGCTTTTCGTTCTTTTGGGAGGACTAGTGTGTTATGGGGTTTACAGTTTATTGAAAAGTAAAGGCGAAAAAGAAAGAGAATTGTCTAGAAAAGAAGGAATAGATAGTATTGGCGTAACGGAAGAAAATTAGATTTTTTGTTTAACTGTTTAATCGATTTCAACAAATAAACGATTAAACATTAAAGAACCATTAAGTTACAGCCGCGAATATCAGAATTATCAAAACGTCCCAAAACTTCAAAAGAGTTGTTGGGATTTTTTTTGCCTAAATCCTGAGTTGCGATAAAAGAACATGAATTGATGTTGGCTAAGTCAATTACGTTTATTCCACCCGTTTTTCCATCATTCACGTAAGTGAGGGCATCTTCAGGATCACGAACTAAAATATGCATCCATGACGGGCATTCAAAAACGCCTTCGCCTAAAGAATAGGCCTGAGCTAAAAGTTCCGTCATTCCGTATTCAGAATGAATAGAAGAAACGCCAAAGCCTTTGCAAAGTATTTCGTGAAGTTCTTCACGAATCATTTCTTTACGTTTTCCTTTCATTCCTCCTGTTTCCATTATAATGGTGTTTTGAAGGTTGAACTGATGTTTTTCAATCAAATCTAATAAGGCGTATGTAACACCAATTAAAATCACATTTTGGCCGGCTTCGTCTAATTCAGTTAACTTTTTAATTAAGTCGTCGTGATTGTGTAAATAAAAGCCGCTTTCGGGCTGATTGGATAGTTTTATTAAGTCTTCGACCATATAAATAAGCGAAGATCCCTCACGCTCTAAATAAGACGGCAAAAGGGCTAAAACAACATAATCTTCGATATTGCCGTAAAATTGAGAAAAACCTTTGCGGTAACTTTCCTCATATAAGGAAACATCGGTCACTAAATGTCTGCTGGTGATCATTCCGGTTGTACCGCTGCTGGTAAAAGTTACCTGAGCAGGATTTTCATTAGAAACCACATCGTGGCTTTTGAAAAACTGAATGGGTAAAAAAGGAATTTGCTGCAATGATTTTACCTGCTGAACATCTGTCTTTAAAAAATCACAGAAGTCACGATATACCGCATTATTAGCGTATTGAAAGCGAAAGACTTTTAATGCTGTTTTTTCAAATTGTTTATGGCTTGAAATCGTAAATATATCGCTGGCTGTAATCAAAACTTCTTTTTTGTGCAAAGATATTGTTTTTCTGTTGATGGTCTTCAATATTTCCGAATAGGTAGAGATAATTGGAATTTTGATTAAAATTAAAAGCCCCAACAATTTTGGGGCTTAGAATCTTTTCAGTTTACATTTAGTTGTATCGCGATTTAATCGGAATAGTTTTCATTGATACAGTTGTTTAATGAAACAGTAAATGTTGTAGAACAGCCTACGCTGGTTGTTCTAGTTACAATTCCCGTAGCAGGCCAGGTTGTATTATTAGCTTTAACTCTTATTTCACATGACTCATTAAGCGGGCTAACCATTTCTAGAGAGCTACTTGTTAAAGTCCAAGTTGCTGTTCCGCTCTCAACATTTGTTTGTTTTCTTCCAATTACATAAACATTGTAATTTATACGATCGTTATATCTGTCAAAAGCACATGTGCCTGCATCAGGACCATTTAGAAGGGTGTTACAAGCTAAGGTTGGGTACAAAAATTGAACAGCCTGTATGTCATATTGAGAAAAACCTGCCCAGCCACCATTAGAAGTAGAATTCATGATCGAATTTGGATCTGAAGCGGGAGAATTTGGGACATAATTTGTACCTGCTTCATCTGTATGTAATATCCCTACTGTATGTCCTAATTCATGTGCTACTATTCTAATTTTTGTTCCATAGTTAACGGGAATGTCTAAGTTAAGACTTACCATTGCTCCTGGCCTTCCTTCTGCACTTGGCATTAGAGCATAACCGCCAGTTGTAGTGCCTAGTATGCCTTCATCACTTCCAATTAAAATATCTGCTGTTTCTTCATGTGTCTCAACGAAGAGAATCGATGTATTACTTATATCTTTCCAGCTTGCAATTGCATATCTTATTGCATCTCTCCAGTTTCCGGAAGTTGGTATAGAGGAGTGGATTTTTACTTTAATAATTCGATTTTGTGCTGATACTAATGATGATGTGTAATTATGACGTGCTGTAAGATTTGATTTTGCATAGTCATGAATGTTTTTAGAGAAAAGCATATCGCCCTGAACAATAAAATAATCTTTACTTTCTACAATATCTTCTTTCTTAAAACCTTTTTTTAGAATTTCATTAATTACTAAAGAATTGTCATTGGTAATTTTAAGACTTGAATTTGAGTTTTCAGTGCTAACGTTGGAATCATTATTTTCACAAGAGAATAATGTACTTATTACTAATAAGGTAACAATGGCTTTTTTAATTTTCATTTGAATAATTTTGATTTATAATAATTTTCTCATATAAAAATAGAGAAACCAAAATTTCTAAATGAATGATTAAGTTAATTAAATGTTAAGCTTAATCTTGTTAAAATAATTATAAAAATAGATGTTGGAAAATAAAAAAAGCTCTAAACTTAGTTTAGAGCTTTATAAATATTTTATAATCTTATCGGATAATTAATTTTCGGGTTGAGGAGGCATTTTGTTCGCTTATTTTTATGATATAAACGCCTGGAACTAAATCTGCAACGCTAAGTTCTCTGGAAGCTAAATGCGTCTGTAGTACTTTTTTACCTAGTATATCAAAAACGATTATTTCTTTCTCCAGATCATTTTTAGAAGAAATATATACTCTTCCGCTGGTAACTGGGTTAGGGTACAAGCTTAGTCCCTCAATGCCCGCAGCGTCTTGAGTTTTTGGTAATTGCTTACTGTCTTGTGCCGAGACACTTACAGTAAAGAAAAAAGCCAATAAGAATGTAATATAAAAGTAGTTTTTTGCCATCGCATTTATTTATGTAAGTAAATATACAAAAAAAAAAAATACAAAAACTACGCCAAAAAAAAACATCCTAAATTATTAGGATGTTTTTAACATTTTATTTTTTCTAACTATTATTTAGTCAAATCAACTCCGTCAACTGTTGCCCAAGCACCAGCAGTTAAAGAAGCACCAGTAGCTGTATTACTAGGTACAAAATTTCCAGTTGGGAAAGCAACTACAATAGCGTCAGTAGCTCCAATTGGGTTGATGTTTGTAGTGTTTGTAATTTTAACATTCAAAAGTTTAATTTTTCCTGTTTTTACTTGGTGATCGTTTGTTACACCATCTAAGATGCTAACAGCGCTACCTTTGTAAGTAGTTTTACCATCTGTAGTTGTATAGTTACCGTAACCATCAATGATAATGTTGCTGTATTCTCCGTTACCTTCTCTTTTGAATTGGAAAGCATCAACTTGGTTATCATTAGCTTCAGGAACGTTACCAGCTGCTCTTTTTAAAGTAATGTTAGAAATTTTTGGACCGAAAGCATTGTCATTTAAAGAGGCTTCGATTTCCATTCCGTAGTTACCTTTACCAGTTTGGTAAGCATACCAATTAGTATTAGTAGAACCTTGCCATCCATCTTGCCAGTCAAATGAATCATCATAGTTTCCATAAGAAATAGCGTTTGTCATACTTACAGTTCCACCGAAGAATTCGAATCCATCATCAGCACCTTTATAAGATACTAAGTGATCTAAAGTTGTTCCTGAACCTACTGAATAGAAAGTAAAACCATTGTTTTCTTTTTCTCCATCAGCTAATTTAGATCCAGCATATTCTACTCTTGTGTATACTAATGAACCACTGTTATCAGCTGCATTAGTTCCACCGTAAGAAATTTTGTTACCATCTTCAGATGTACCAGTTGTTCCACCACCAGCTACTTTTGCTGGAGCGTCACCGTATACAATGATACCTCCCCAAGAACCTGGAAGTTTAGATTTTTCTGTAAATACTACTGGTTTGTCAGCAGTACCTTGAGTGATTAATTTCCCGCCTTTTAAAACAACTAATGCGTTGTCTCCTGTAGCTTTATCGATAGTAATTGTAGATCCTGCTTCAAATGTTACAGTTACACCTGAATTAATTTTTACAATACCTTTTAAAGTATAGTTACCGTAAGCGTAGGTTTTGTTTGCAGTGAATGTACCTGTAATTTCGCCAGTTGCAGGTGGAGTAACAGGAGTTGGATCATCACTACTTGAGCAAGAATTTAAAAATAATCCTGTAGCAAGAGCTAAAGCAAAAAGTTTAGTTTTCATAGTTGTGTTATTATGTGTTTTTATTTGTGTCAAAATTAGAACGATAATCTTTTTTGGGTGTTATCTGAACATTACATTACAGTTACCAAAATTGAATTAAAATGTGAAGGGAATGTTAAGAAATAAAACCCAGATATACTGTGTTTTATTTTTATTACATAATAATTTCTAGTTTTTATTGATATACAATTTTTCCAGATTTAACCTCCTTGTTAGATATAATTTTGTAGTAGTATATTCCTTTTGAATAATTTGATGGGATATCCCATTTTACAATTTTATTTGGAGTAGCTGTACCTTTAAAAACTGATTGTGTGTTCCCTAATCCTTCAGAATAAATAATTATTTCTATTTCTTCATTGTTGGAAATATTTGTTCTGAAATTAACAGAGTCTGACGTAGGGTTTGGATAAACAGCAGATATGAATGTGTCTTCATTGTTTGAAGCTTTAAGACTTGATCCAGAATTATGTGGCAACAGGATACCATTACTAGCTGAACCTTCACTTCCTGAATACACTACCCTTCTTAGTATAAAATCATTAGGCGAATTGAAATATCGATCAAAGACATCTGGAGTTAGTATTAAATTTTGTGTTGTATCAGTTAAGGTGCTGGTGTCTCCATCCTGATCAAGTATATACCAGGAATATTGATAAGAATTTGCACCTAGACCTCCTGTAGGCACACTGCCGTCTACAGTTAGTCCATTCAAGGTAATGATGTTATTTTGTATAAGGGAATTATGTGGTAATAAAAGATCATTACTAACAGAACCTTGACTTCCTGAATACACTACTCTTCTTAGTATAAAATCATTAGGCGAATTGAAATATCTATTGAAGGTAGCTGGAGTTAGTGTTAAATTTTGTGATGTATCAGGTAAGGTACTGGTGTCTCCATCTTTATCAAGTATATACCATGAGTATTGATAAGAACCAATACCTCCTGTAGGCACAGTACCATAAACTGTTAATCCATCTCTGGTAATTGTATTGTTTGCTATAAGAGGAGTTGGGATAATTGTAATTACTGTTTCATTACTTGTACCTGTATATGTTGCTGATGAAACAATCCTTCTATACGATGCGGCTGTAACAGGAATACCCGGGGAATAATTAATACCATTCGCACCTGAAATAGCAGCCCATGAACCATTTCCAATCTTTTTTTGCCATGAATAAGTAAAAGTTCCATTTCCACCTGACGGAGTGGATCCAACTATTATACTTGCAGATTGTCCTTCATAAACTGTTTGGTTTCCTGAGATATAATTATTGGTTATCGCAGTAGCTGGTGCTGCTTTATAGTTAACAGTAATTTTAATCATTTTAGATTCGGTCTGAAAACAACTGCCATCTGTAGAAAACTTATAAATAATTTGAGTATCTGTAGTGACTGTTTTCTTGAACTTGTATCTTATAGTTGTATTTTGACCTGGCGTCAATATACTTCCATTTGTATAGCTTGATGAAAGTATACCATCATTGTTAGCACATGATTGTAAAGCATTAAGAAACACAGCTTCACCGCTGCTACCATAGCAATTGACTAAAACATCAACCGTTCCTTCTACTCCCGAGTTAAGATCAATAGTTTTTGTTTGAGGACTGTAGGTAACATAATTTTGAGAAAATCCAATCTCTGCAATAAAAAACAGAGTCATCAATAATAGTAATTTTACATTTTTCATAAATAGTTCTTTAAAATTTTAAATAAAACTAGTAGGATAATTTTTATAACACGTTATATAGGTATTACATTATAGTTATCTAAAGAATATTAAATTGTCAGAAAAATGCTATGAGTTTTTTAAAGATGTATAAACAAAAAAAAGCTCCAGAGACCTGGAGCTTCGTTTTTATATTTATTTGAATGGAGACTAGAAGGTATATCCTAGTTTTACAGAAAAACCAACTCCTTTTTTGTAGCTGTTTGCTAGTAAAGATGGTTCAGCAACTTTTATAGTTCCTTCGTTTCCGAATTCTAATTTTCTTTCTGGATTTAATAAATTGTCTGCTGTAAATTTCACATCAAAATGTTCTGAAATTTTACTTGCCCAAACAAGATCTAATTGTGAAACAGGCAATTCATAAGTATGATCCTGACCATTTGTTCCTACTGCATAAATTCTTTTTCCGAACACACCATAAACAAGAGACATTGTATTGGTCCAGTCTTTTCCTAAGTTAAATTCATATTTCAAATCTGAGTTTACTAACCAGTTTGATGCACCTTGTAAATCTCTCGAACCTTTATGTGTTTCAATTGATGTGTTAGTAGTCGGGATTCCATCTTCATCTACAGATTCATATGTAGGGCTTACATTCACTTTCGTAGCCATTAAGGTTGCATTTAAACCAAATGAGAATGCTGAAAGATCTTCACTAATTCTGTTTAATCCAAAAAGGAATTCAGCTTCAGCTCCATATAAAGTTGCATTGTCAGAATTTAAGAATGTTGTAACAGTTCCTGTAGTAGCGTTCGAAACAAAAGTTCTTTCAATTGGATTATCCAGGTATTTTGCAAATGCACCTATAGTAAACATTTCTTTTGCAGTTGGGAATAATTCATATTTTAAATCAACATTGTAGTTGTCGCTATTTTTTAATATTGGATTTCCTTGTACTGAAGTTCCGTCAGCATTTTGGTATGTAATTGGAAACGATTCCATAATTACAGGTTTTGTATATGTCTTACTTGCTGCAAAACGTAAGTTTGATTTTTCATTCATTAAATATTTAATATTCAATGAAGGTAAAATATATAGGTTGTCATATTTACGGATACTAAATGGAGCATCAAAATTTCCTAACCCTCTATATTTAGTTTCTTTAGTTGTGCTTTCAACTCTCACACCTGCATTAACTTCGTATTTATCTCCGAATTTCAAAAGTAAATTGGTATAACCTGCATTTGAAGTTTCGGAAAGTTTTACTTTCCAGGTAGAGTTAGAGTTTTCTTCAAAAGAAGTACCATTATCAGCTTGAAGGTCACTTACAATATGATCATTAATATTGTTTATATTTGATGTGAATGCATTACCTCGGCTTGAAACAAATCGGTAAGAAGATTCCATTTGTGAAGCATTCCCATTGTAGCCCACTGTTAATTTGTTTTGTTTTCCGTCTTTTCCAAACTTAAGGTTGTATTCAGCCATTGCTGATACATATGAATTTCCGTCTATAGTTAAGTATTGGCGTAAAAAGTTATTAGCTCCATACGTAGTGTTTATCTCATCATCTGTTTTTTGTCCTGTAAAAAACTTTCTGTCAGGTTGCTCAAATTTAGTATCTGCGTAAGAAACACCTGCTTTCAAAGTTTGATTTTTATCTTCAGTCAAATTATATTCACCTAATAATTGAAAGTTCAAATAATCACTTTTGTCTAATTGATTCGTACGAATAAATGTGTTTTGTATCGCAGTACCGCCAGCTTGACCAAATTGATCTTTGATCTCGTTCAAAGTAGTTTTAATATAAAGCGTGTTAAATGCTAATTTAAATCTGTTTGCACTGTAATTTAATCCTAATAATGCTGATGTAGTAGTTTTAAAACGGTAATCTGTTATAACAAAATTGTTAGTATATTTTGAGCCCGTTGTCTGTAAATCTAAAGTTCTGTCAACACCTTCTCTAACTGCGTAACTATTATCGTAGTTAATAGATAATAAGTATGCAAAAGAACGCTCATTGCTTAAATCAAATTTTTCTGAGTGCAATAAATTAAAACTTGAGTTTAAAGGACTTTTACTTTTGCTTACGTTAAAACCTTTATCACCACTTACAGAATTTAAAGCCTGGTCTTTTGTAAAAGATGCTTTTGAAGCAGTTGGACCTAAAAAGCTTGGTATTTCTCTATCTTTTCCGTTAAATCCAAAAAATCCTGCAGCAGTATCTGCATCGCTTGAAAGTAAGAAATCTTTAAGGCTGTTTCCAGTTACATATCCTACGCCAACGTTAATTTTAGTAACACTTTTTGTTGCTTTTGAAGTCTGAATGTTAAATGTTCCTCCTGCAAAATCACCATAAACATTTGGGTTAAATGTTTTGTAAACATCAATAACTCCTACAATGTTTGTTGGGAATAAATCAAGCGGAACGATTTTAGAAAACGGACTGTTTGAAGGAGCAGCAAGATCATTAATCAATAAGTTGTTGTAACGATCTTCAAGACCACGAACAAATAAACCTCTTGATCCAACTTTAGTAATTCCGGTAATTTTAGTTAAGCCCTCTTCAACATCACTAACACCTTTTCTGGACATTTCCTGTGCACCAATACTTTGTTTGATTACAACAGCATTTTTTTGGTCTAATAAAAGAGCAGTTTCTTTTTCTTTGTTTGCTGTAGATTTTACCACTACATCCTTAAGAGTAAAACTTCCAGAAGAAAGTACTTGATTTATAACTACAGTTTCGTTTGCTTTTACAGTAACTGGAGCTTCTTTAGTTTCATATCCTAAAAAACTAAAAATAAGAGTATAGTTTCCGGGATTTACGCTTAACGAATATTTTCCGTCAACGTCAGTGTTTACGTTAATATTTGTACCTTTAATTAAAACATTAGCAAAAGGTAACGATGCATTGTTCGCTTCTTTGTCAGTCAGAACTCCAGAAATCGTACCTTTGTTTTGCGCGATCGAAATCGTACAGATAAATAATGCAATAAATAGAAATCTTAAATTGAATTTCATTTGTGTGTTGTGTTTAATTTATTTTTGTGCAAAGAAAGAACCGCCCTGTAAAGTTCATGTTATGGACTTGTTATGTTTTTGTGTTGTTAAGATTATGAAATTGTTACCAGATTAAATTACGGTTAACACCAATTTTTAACCGTTCATTTGTTAGTATATTTACCCTGTGAAATAAAAAACATCGGATAAATAAATAAGAATATTTGATGTAAAAATCTCAATTTTTGCTATTTATGAAAAAAACACAAACGAAGATTTTATTAGTTGACGACGAACCGGATATTTTAGAAATCGTTGGCTATAACCTCGCTCAGGAAGGCTACCAGATTGTTACAGCTTCTAACGGAAAAGATGCTATAGCAAAGGCGCAGAAAGAATTGCCGGAATTAATTATCATGGACGTGATGATGGCAGAAATGGATGGAATGGAAGCTTGCGAGCATATCAGAAAAATTCCTGAGTTAAATAATGTTATCATAACATTTCTTACGGCAAGAAGCGAAGATTATTCGCAAGTAGCTGGTTTTGATGCAGGTGCTGATGACTACATTACAAAGCCAATCAAACCAAAATTATTAGTGTCTAAAGTAAAGGCTTTGTTAAGAAGGTTAAAAGAACAAGAAGTCGTTACAGATACGCTAAATGTTGGCGGAATCGAGATTAATCGTGAAGAATACAAAATTATAAAAGGCAATGTCGAAATTGCTTTACCAAGAAAAGAATTCGAATTATTTTATTTATTGGCTTCAAAACCAGGAAAAGTTTTCAAGAGAGATGAAATCCTTGATAAAGTTTGGGGAAATGAAGTAGTAGTTGGAGGAAGAACAATCGACGTTCACATCAGAAAACTGCGTGAAAAAATAGGAGAAGACCTTTTTAAAACCATAAAAGGTGTTGGTTATAAATTTGAAGTTTAAATTTGTAAGGAACTAAGGTTCTGAGATTCTAAGGCTCTTAGGAGTTTTAGTAAAAATTTAAACGAACTCAGATTTGTTTAGATATATAAAAAAACTAAACCATATAGGGAATTAAAGATCACAGGAACTTTAATTTCTTATATGGTTTTTGAGTTAACTTTGTTTTGAGTTCAAATGTTAATTAAATAGAAGTACATTAACTCAAACCGAAAACTTAATTTAACTTAATCTCTTAATGGTTAAATGATACCAATGAAAATTAATTTTAAAAAAACATACAAATTTGCTATAAAATCGGCATTGTACATCAGTCTTTTCGCAACAGGATTTGTGCTGATTCTGATGTCTTTATTTTATAAAAATCAATTAAAACATCAAATTGCATTTGGAATCGTTTTCATAATATCAATTTATATATTCTCTTTTTTGGTTTTACAATATCGTGTAGAACGTTTTATTTACAGAAGAGTAAAGAAAATATACGATGAGGTTTCGTTATTAGAATCTACAACGCTAATCAATCAGCCCATAACGACAGACATGGAAACGCTTTCGCGAGAAGTGAAAAAGTTTGCGACTGATAAAAAGCTGGAAATCGAAATGCTCGAAATTCGTGAACAATACCGCAGGGAATTTCTGGGTAATGTATCGCACGAATTAAAAACACCGTTATTTACCGTTCAGGGTTATGTTTCGACTTTACTTGATGGCGCAATGGATGATAAAAACATTCGAAAAAAATATTTAAAACGTGCCGAAAAAGGAGTAGAACGTCTTATATATATAGTCGAAGATCTAGACATGATTACCAAACTGGAGTCTGGTGATTTAGATTTGAATATGACTGACTTTGATATTGTTGAACTGATTCAGAATGTTTTTGATTTATTGGAGATGAAAGCCGACAAAAAGAAAATCAAATTAGCTTTTGAAAGTAAAAATGTACAGTCAGTAATTATTCGCGGAGATCAGGACAGAATTCAACAGGTTTTAGAAAATCTGATTGTGAACTCTATTAAGTATGGAAAAGAAGGCGGTTTAACCGAAGTTGGTGTAGTAAACTTAACCAAGAAAAAAGTCTTAATTCGTATAAGTGATAATGGAGAAGGTGTTGAAAAACAAAACATTCCGAGACTTTTTGAGCGTTTTTACAGAGTTGACAAAAGCGGAACCCGTTCTGAAGGAGGCTCTGGTTTAGGTTTGGCGATTGTAAAGCATATTATTGAAGCTCATAAGGAGAAAGTATACGTAGAAAGTGAGTTCGGAATTGGGTCAGAATTCTCTTTTACGCTCGAAAAAGCATTTAAAATACAAAAAACCGACGTTAAAAAATCGTAAGTACGTTTTTGCTAAAAGCCCTAAAACAAAGGTATTTAACAATAAATCAACATACGCATTTAGTCGATAACATTAAATTTTTATTATAGTAACATCTGGTTAATGATTTCTTAACATAGGTGCTCCATCTTTGCATCCTGAAATTAAGGGAATTAAAGAACTAATGATAAAAAGAAAAATATTAGCCGTTTTAATGCTGATTACTTGTGCTGCAAACGCGCAGGAAATAAATAAACAGGAAGTAAAAAATGAAGTACTTCGTATTTTAGATTCTATCAACAAAGCAAAACTTCCGGAGACTAAATCAGGAGGAGGAGTCGAAGAGCACTGGTACGACAGAATCTCTTTAAGAGGTTACGCCCAAATCAGGTACAACGGGCTTTTTTCTACAAATGACAAAGTTTCCTGCGATCAATGTGATAAATCTTGGGGAACTACTTCAACCGCTCCAGATGCAAAAGCAAATAACGGACTTTTTATTCGCCGTGCACGTTTAGTGTTTTCAGGGCAGGTTCATCCAAATGTATTTTTCTATTTTCAACCCGATTTTGCGAGTTCGCCAAGTACAGGAATTCAGAATTTTGTTCAAATCCGAGATTTGTATTTTGATCTTTCTTTTGATAAGAAAAAAGAATACCGTGTTCGTGTTGGACAGAGTAAAATTCCATATGGATTTGAAAACATGCAGTCAAGTTCGCAGCGTTTAACTTTAGACCGTGCCGATGCTATTAACAGTTCAATAGCAAATGAGCGTGATTTAGGCATATTCTTTTACTGGGCTCCAGCCGAAATAAGAGAACGTTTTGACATGCTGGTTAAAAACGGATACAAAGGTTCAGGAGATTTTGGAGTATTTGCTTTGGGAGTTTATAATGGACAGATCGCCAATAAAATTGACGGAAACAGAGATTTAAATGTGGTGGCCAGAGTAACATATCCATTCGTAATTGGAAATCAGATTATCGAACCCGGAATCCAGGCTTATACAGGAAAATGGGCTTTTACCGGAGAAATTTCTAATGGAGTAACCGTTAATGATCCGCAATATGTAAAAGACCAAAGAGTAGGAGCAACCTTTGTTTTATATCCAAAACCATTCGGAATCCAGACAGAATACAATATTGGAACAGGTCCACGTTACAATACATTGACCAATACAGTAGACGAAACCGACTTAAACGGTGGTTATGTTTTATTGAATTATAAATGGGACATTAAAAAACAGCATATTTATCCTTTCGCCAAATTTCAATATTATGACGGAGGAAAAAAATACGAAAAAGATGCCAGAAGTTACGTCGTAAGAGATTACGAAATAGGTATCGAATGGCAGCCAATTAAAGCTTTTGAACTAACGGCAGAATATGTAATCGCCGACAGAACTTTTGAAGACAGTGCGCTTCCAATAAACAGACAACAAGGAAATGTATTGCGATTGCAAGCGCAGTTTAACTTCTAAAGATGATCTTCAAAAACACTAAATAGTAAATCCCAGTCTATTTCATTTTTAAATTGAGACAACCCTTTAAACGACTTTACCTTTGATAAATCCTCAATCGTAAAGTCGTCTTGCATTGCATACGGTACAAGATTTTCTTCCTGAAGTTTTATAGCCAGATATTCCTGTTCATATTGTCCCGGCGTAGGAATAAAAAAAGCTTTCATGCCTAATTTAGCCAAATCCATAACGGTTGTATAACCAGAACGGCAAAGAACAAATTCACTTTCGTTAAAAGTTTGTTCCAGCTGTTTTGAGTTCATGAAATTATAATACGTAATATTTCCTGCTTCCCATTTTTCCTGACTTTTCTCTACAATTCCCTGTACAAAAACAACTTTGCCATTAAATTTTGCAGCTTCTTTTTGCAGTTTTTCATCCAGAAAAGTACGCTGAGGTTCAGGTCCTGATAAAATGATCATCAAGTCATAAATCTTTGGCGTTTCCTTTTTCTTCATTCTGCTCAAAGGGCCAATATATCGTAGATTCAGTTCATTTGTTTTAAGATGTCCTAAGTCTCCCGTAAGATTTACTCTGTCATTAGAATCAGGAACCCAGCATTCTGTATATTTTTTTATAAAATACTGATGGCATTTACTGGTAAACCAAGTCGTGTTTCCGGTCATCACATTCAATTGATGCGTCATAAAAACAGAAGGTACTTTTTTGCTGAAAACACCCAGTCTGTTGTCAGAAATAATTCCGTCAATACCATGTTTTTTAATCCAGCTGTTTACCATTTTCTTTTCATCTAAAATGGCCGTAATCATTTTCGGAAGATTTTTAATCAGCTTCCATTTAAAATTTTTACCATTCTTAGCATATTCAATATGATAAGAAGGCAGCTCCAGGGTTTGAATGTATGGAAATTCCTTTCGTAATAAAGCCAGCGCAACACCGTCAGAAGCAATAATCGGAATAAAATTATTTTCTTGAAGCGCTTTAATTATCGGGATACATCTAGTGGCATGCCCAAGTCCCCAATTTAATGGAGCAACTAATATAGTTTTGTTAGCAGAATAATCAATGCTCATAGTTTTTAGCGCTTTTTAAAAAACGAAGATAGAGAAATATGTTTTTTATGTTATTTCGTACACATTACTAAATTATTAACTCTACAAGCGTTCTGAGGCTTTATTTTTCGTTAAAAAGAAGAATAAAATACAGCAATTCAAAAAACAAAGTTACTTATATGTTAAGTACAATTTGATGTTTTATTTAAGTTGCTGAGAATCTAAGGGACTAAGGTTCTAAGATTTTTCATTAAACAAAAAAAAGCCGAACGTAAGTTCGGCTTCAAAGTCTTGTATTTTAATATCTCAGCAGTACCTTAGCATCTTAGTACCTTAGCACCTTTCCTTAATCCTGAATATAAGTTTTGTTTCCGTTTTTGTTAATATAGTATTTTCCGCCTTTTGGTCCGGTGTAGACTTTTTTACCATTGTATTCTCCTGTAACTTTATCTGGTGTTTTTGGAGCTTTTTCATTGGTTTCTTTTACAGTTTTTGTGGCTGATTTTTTAGCTGCTGCGGCATCTTTCTTAGCAGATTTTCCTGCAGCGTCAGCGTCGGCTTTTGCTTTTTTTGCGTCAGCTTTTGCACCTTCTGCTTTGTCAGAAGCTTTTTTTGCTTTAGCAGCGTCAGTTTTTGCGCCTGCTGCTTCCTTTTTAGCTTTTGCAGCTTCTTTATCTGCCGCTTTTTTAGTGTCGCTTGCAGCATCTTTTTTCGCTTTTGCTGATGCATCTGTAGCTTTTGCGGCTTCTTTTTTGGCTTTCGCAGCTTCTTTTTTAGCATCAGCCTTTGCTTGGTCAGCATCAGCTTTTGCTTTTTTAGCTTTTGCTTCCGTTTTAGCTTTTGTTTCTTTTGTTGTTGTTTCTTTTGTTGTTGTTTCCTGTGCGTAGAAATTAGTAGATAAAACTACTATAAAGCAAAGTAATAATAATTTTTTCATGTTGGTTTAGAGTTTAAATTTCATTTAAAATTAAGCAATTAATTCTTATGTTTTTCGTAAAGTGTTAAAAATAAGCACGAAGCTGAACATTTCCTGTATGTACCGTATTTCCAGTCTCACTTTTACGCCCCTGATAGTTTAAATTAACATCTAAAAAGGAAGTAATATTTTTCTGCAGAAGTAATTTCCAAACTAAATTCTGTCCCGCCTGAAGTCCTTCCAGCATTTGAAAACCAACAGAAGAAAACTCATTTCCGGAAAATTTATTTTCATAAAAAGAAAACTCGCCATTTACCGTTACTTTCTTTTCACCGGCAAAAGAAAATGAAGTTCCAAGTCGGTTTTGAACTAAAGTTTCCAGATTTCCAATTTTGTTTTCCTTGTTCTGAAACTCATAAAAGAAATCCAGACTTGTGTTTTTTGAAAACAAATAACTGATTTTTGGTGCAAGCTGATATCCTTTTAAATCATAATTCTTTTCGACAAAATCCTCCGAAATTAAATCTGTTTTTATCGTTTTAGTAAAGAAATTAAACAACCAGCTTTTTTGGTATAAATGTGTATACTGCAATTGATGCGAACTGTTTTTGACATTTTGCGAACCTATCGAAAGCAAATTTTTACCATTATTAATAAGGTAAGAATACGTAACAGAATGTTTTTGCTTGCCGCGATTGTAAAACAAACTATTTCTGAAACTTGAATTTAAACCCAGAATATTTTCCTCTGAAGAATGAAACGGATTCAACTCTAAACGATCGCCGTTGCTTCGCACTTTGCGATCCATAATAAACGAAGTCTGATTATAGAAATAAGAAAGCAGTTTCTTTAAACCCTTTTCGTTCTGCCATTGCAGCGGATTCAGAATAACCGATTGCGAAAATTTATTCTGATTGGTTTTAATGTAAATCTGATTTGGAAGAAAGATTCGAATATATTTCGCCTGATCCGGAAAAGCTGCGATTTCAAACTCTTCCAGTTCCTGAATTCCGTTTCCGTTATAATCGTTCCAGGTATAAACGCCTTGTCCCGTTGGAACTTCGACATACGTAAATTCCTGCTGCGCAATAGTTCCTGAACTCGTTTCATAAGCCGTTCCTATCTGCATAAACTGATTAAAAAAACGATCATTATAAAGAATTCTGGAATTTAAAGAAGGTTCATTTTTTCTGCTGGAATCTGTAAAATCCAGATTTCGGTAACTCGCATAAACCGCTAAATCAGTTGTTTTATTCTGAATTAATTTTGATTTTAAAAAGTATGTCTGCGAATTGTTTACATGCTGTAAAAGACCATTTTGCAAACTATCATTTCGGCGCTGCAAATATCCCAATTCAACAAAAACCTTCGTACTGTCGCCGCGTCCAACAAAAACACCATATTCAGAAAACCTTTGGCTTAAAGCCGAAAACTGATTCGTTACTTTGTCTTTTTCCTGATTGTCTTCAATCTGCAAACTTCCGCCAACCCAGTTTTTACCAAAATGATATTTTGCCCGGGTTTGATTTCTGATAAATTTTGAAGTCGAAGCCGTTGCATCAGAATTTAAAAAACTACCCTGATTTTGAATCGTCCATTTCTTCAATTTAAACAAAGCTGTTGTTGTATGTCGTGCTCCCGAATAACTTTCGGTAAAATCTAATTTCTCAAATTGATAGGTAAACAAACCAATATTGGAAGTTTCTTTTTTCGCAAATAAATCAAAATTAACGCCCGTAACCAATAAACTCTGATTACCTAAAAGTGTCGAATTTAAATTCCAGTCGCGGTTAAATTCAATATTATACAAACGCTCAACTGATCTAAAATCCTTCTGCACAAATTGATAATTCGCAAAACCGTCCAAAGTCCAGTCTCGGGTAAAAAGACGTTTTTTAATATTCGTTTTAAAAGCAATTCCTTCATTATCAGAATCATCAATTCCGGAGAATAAATTTTTATCGTTATTACTCATTGCGATTTCAAAATCGACCAGCGTTTTTTCGTCAGGATTGTATTTTCCTAAAAAAGTCGCAACCTGAATTTTCATAGGCGCAACCAGCTGAACAATGGGTTCATAATTTCCCTGTAGAATACCGCCAACAGGCGAAACATATTCATAAATTCTTTCAACCGAATTCGTGTTCTGGATAATATAATTCCCCAGATTATTCCCAACAAGGCTGAATTTTACATTGTACAAAACATCGGCAGAATTGTTTGAATATTCATAAACTTCAACCCCGTTTATAATTGTTTTTTTGTACAATATTTTATTATCAGAATACGTGTCTTCAAATGCCGAAGGTGCTGTCATTAAACTTGGATCATCGCCCGCCTGACCCAAAATCTGAACTTGCTCTGTCGATAAATTTTGCTGTAAGGGCTGATTTTTCAAATCATTTTCAGAATATAAATAACCGCCAAAACTCCAGTTTTTATTTTCAGTTGTTGCTCCGGCGTACGTAACTAATCGGTTGTAATTTCGTTCAGAATATTGATATTCAACATTAATTCTCATCTCAGAAGTAATAGGGAAAAGTGAAGTGAAAACAATTTCTCCTGCATTATAATCAATAACATAATCATTGTTTTCGCCGCGTTTGAGCAAAACACCATTTACATAAACACGTTCAGAACCAGAAATGACCAAAACATACAATTCGCCATTTTGCCCTTTTAATTTATAGGGCCCCTGATTTCCTTCCTGACCTGTAAACGTACTTTTGGCATATTGTCCTTTTACAAACGAAACCGAGGCAAAAACATTGGTTTTACTTTTTTCAGTATCAAAATCAAAACTGGCAGAAAGTCCCTGAACTTTTTTATTGAAGCTCAGAAATTGTGTTTTCCTGTTTTCAAGAAAAACATCTCCCGCGCGAATATTCCAGTCATCGGTAAAAAGTTCCATAAAAATATTATCAAACTGATCGAGTTTTTGCGAATAACCGCCATCCTGAAGCGGAATATTATTATCCTGAAGTGAGGCCCGCAAACTGACTTTATCCGAAATTTTCCCCGTAATCTGCAAATCCAGATTAGAATTTAAAACCGTACTTTGATTATTTCCAATCGTAACGCCGCGAGTAATACTTCCGGAAGTGTTTAAACCATCAAAAGGTGTCACTTTTTTAGCATTGGCATTATCAATTTTGTATAATTTTTCAGTTCCAACATCATTGCTAACAACCTGACTGTCTTTATAAAGCCCGTATTCTTTAGTTAGAAAATCAGGATAATTTAGATAATTGACAATTAAAGTATCTGAAACCGAAGTGAATTTTTCGTTTAAAAGAAGCGTTCCTTTTTCAAAATCAATTTTATAAAAACTCGAATCAACAGGCTGGTTTTTACTGTTTAAGATTTCAAAAAAACTGGAGTTTATACTGAATTTTTCAAGATGAATCGTGTCTTTAACCGCAATTACTTTTTTTGTTTTGTACAATGATTCCGTATCCTGCGCCATAAGCCCGGAATACCAAAACAGTACCGCAAAAAACAGTAATTTTTTCAACATAAACATTTTAACTCTAAAAATTCAAAAGTAGTATATAAAATCAAGAAATTGCGAGGCTTTTATTTATTGGGAAACGAACTGATTTTGAGCTGATTTTCTCATTTTATATATCATATTTAATTATAATTTGAAATATAATTTTCATCATACATCAATCTTTTTTTTAGCTTTGTTCAGGATATAACGAACTTAAAATATGGATACTGGCAAAGAACTTTTATTCTTTTTTAGTGCTTTGGGAGCTTTCAACGGAGTAATTCTCGGGATTTATTTTTTCTTTTTTACCAAGAAAAAGTACCTGACTAATTATTTCCTTGGAGCACTTTTGTTTGCTTTAAGCATCAGGATTGGCAAATCTGTATTTGTTTACTTTCATCCAGAACTGCCCAAAATGTATCTGCAGTTTGGGTTAACAGCCTGTTTTTTTATTGGTCCTTGTTTGTATTATTTCCTGAAATCGGCAGTGGAAGAAATCAATGTAATGCCAAAATCATGGAAATTCATATTCTTGTTTTGGGGAACAATAATTGTGGCTGCCGGAATTTTATATCCGTATGAATACTATCCGGAAATTTGGAGAGGTTATTTTATAAAAATCATTTATTTTCAATGGTTTGTTTATATCGTTTTTTCAGCCTTTGCAATTAGAGGTGTTTTAAAGAAAATCGGGAGCACAAAAGAAAAAACAACTCCTTCAGAAATGTGGTTTGGAATGCTTTTTCTGGGTAACTTTTTATTGTTTCTTTTTTATTTTTTAGCCATTATGGGCGCTCCAGGGGCAACCTATATAAGCGGAGCCGTTGTTTTTTCTTTTATTTTATATCTGATAATTTCCATTCTTTTATACCGAAAAAGAACCGATGATTTGTTTTTATTGAATGCCCAGAAAATTTCGGGTAAAAAAATAGATTCTGCTGAAGCCATTATTATTGCTGAAAAACTGGAAAATATAATGAACGATAAAAGTTTGTATAAAAACCCAAACTTAAATCTGCAGGATTTGTCAAAGGAAATTAATATTTCGAGTCATCAATTATCGCAGTTTTTAAATAACAATTTAGGAAAGAATTTTACCAGTTTCGTAAATGAATTTAGAATAAACGAAGCTTGTAAAATCATAACTTCAAGCGACAAATTGACTTTAGAATCTGTTGGTTATGATGTGGGCTTTAATTCAAAATCTACATTTTTTGCCGCTTTTAAAAAACATACCGGAACAACGCCGCTTAATTATCAGCTTCAGGCATTACAAACTTAGATATGAGTTTAGGTAAAGAAATATTATTCTTTTTTGGTGCTTTGGGCGCCTTTAACGGATTTATTCTAAGTCTGTACTTTTTGTTTTTTACAAAGAAAAAATACCTTCCGAATCTGTTTCTTGGGGCACTTTTATTCGTATTAAGTACTAGAATCGCCATTACCGTTTTTGTATATTTCAATAATAATCTGCACAAAACTTATTTACAAATTGGTCTTTCAGCTGGTTTATTAATCGGACCGCTTCTATATTATACTTTAAAATCAGGAATTCAGAATACAATTCCGCTAAAATGGAAATCGCATTTAGCCATTTGGATTGTTACTGTTTTGATAATTGGTTTTGTGCTTCCATACCAAAATTATCCTGTTTTATGGAATGATTATTTTGTGGCTTTTATTTTCCTTCAATGGTTCTCCTATATTTTTATTTCAGGTTTTGAAATTAGATTATTGCTGGAGAAAATAATACAGAATTATCAAAATACACTTCCATCAGAAAGATGGTTCGGAACAATTTTTTTGGGAATTACTTTAGTATTTATATCCTACTTTTTAGGATTTGTCAGAGTTCCGTTTGTTTCCTGCATTACCGGAGCGCTCGCTTTTACTTTTATTTTATACCTGATAATTTTGGTTCTTTTATACCGAAAAAGAACCGATGATTTATTCCTGCTCAATATTCAGAAGGATAAAAAACTGAATGAGGAAGAAGCTCTGATTTTGTCTCAAAAACTGGAAAAAGTAATGAACGAAAAAGGATTATACAAAAATCCGAATTTGAGTTTAAAAGATTTATCTCAAGAAATAAATATCCCAAGTCATCAATTGTCACAGTTTTTAAACAATAATTTAGGAAAGAATTTTACCAGTTTCGTAAATGAATTCAGAATCAATAATGCCTGCGAAATTATTACTTCAAATGATAAGCTGACTTTAGAATCTGTTGGTTATGATGTAGGTTTTAATTCTAAATCTACATTCTTCGCAGCTTTTAAAAAACATACCGGAACCACACCTTTAAATTACCAAATTCAGGCTTTACAGCCGTAAAACGGAGTATCAATTTATAAATTCGTACTCCTGATTTCGCTTTCGATTACCTCGTTTCACGATTAAGAGTTGACTTTTGTCTCTGCAAAAAGTCAAATCTTAATCCCTAAATTTTATGAGGTTTTTAATTGTTGTTTTCATTTATATCTATTTTTTCTTTTTTAATGCTGCCTTGTCAAATGCGCAGGCTATCCAAAAAATTTCAGGCAAAGCTGTCAATCGAAATAACGAATTGATGATGGGGAATGCGGCTGTTTTGTCTGTTCGGGATTCTGTAATTATAAAACAACAGGATTTTTTAGATGGCGTTTTTCAATTGTCAGATGTTAATCAAAAAGAAGTTATTCTAAAACTGACTTCGGCCGAATTTGCGGATAAATTTTTGCGCTTAAATTATTCAGGCGCTGCAAACATTGATTTGGGTTCTATTCTAGTTTCAGAAAATAACAATCAGTTAAATGAAGTGGTTGTAAAAAGTCAGCCGTCATTATTAAAATATGGAGCAAACGGAACAATCGATGTTAATGTCACAGGAACAGTTCTCGCAACGAGCAGTTCTGTCAATGAATTATTAGGACGTGTTCCCAATGTTGTAGTTGCCGAAGGACAAATCAGTGTTCTGGGAAAAGGAGAGGCCATTATTTACTTAAATGGAATCCTGATTAATTACGAACGTTTTGCCGCAATTCCGGTTTCGCAGATTGCCAAAATAGAAGTGATTTCAAATCCGTCTTCAAAATACGATGCCGAAGGAAAAGCAGTTGTTAATATTATTACCAAACAAAATATTGAAAGTGGCATAATGGGATCAGTGAGTCAGCACGTTACTGTTTCAAAATTTGCAGGAACAAGTACCAATACACTTGTTGATTTTAATTATTCAAAAGGAAAATTCTCCTTTATAACCAATTATGGTTTGCAATTAGGCAAAGGCCGTGAATTATTATATACCACAAGAACGCGCCCAAATCCTGATGAATATATGAGATCAGTTTTAACAACAGATTGGAGAAGAAAGTATAATAACTATTCTAATTTCGGATTTGGACTTCAGTATACTTTTTCGCCAAAAAGTTATGTTTCATTAGCTTATAGCGGTAATATTGAAGATTTAGGCGGTGTGGTAGAAAGTAGAAATTCAATTGATAATAATTCGGGGAATAATTTTTATGCTACAGATATTGCTAAAAATGATGTTCTGCTGAATCAGTTTATTAATTTGAATTATAACCTGATAACAGATCCAAAAGGGTCGTCGTTGTTTATAGGAACGCAATATTCAAATTACAACGGAACGGTAAAAGATTTTATCGAAGAAAATAGTTTAGTGGATGAAAATAACATTCAAAAATATTTGAAAAACAATGTAGGAAGCACCATAAACATTCTTGCCTCGCAAGCTGATTATTCGAAGAAAATAAAAGAAGACACAAAACTCGAAATGGGCGCAAAATACAGTTACGCCACCATAAAATCTGGAACAGATTTTTTAATTACCAATGCTGATGATATGAATTTTGAACAAGATGACGAGCTTTCGAGCGATTTTAAATACAATGAAAAAATTGCGGCGGCGTATTTTACTTTTGGAAGTGTACTGGGTGAAAAAGTTAATTTTTCGGTTGGTGTCAGGGCAGAAAGAACAAATTATGATTTGTATACCAATGCAAACGGAATTCAAAAATTCGGAAAAAGCTATGGTAATTTTTTCCCAAATATGCTTTTAAATTTTGATTTTTCAGAGGATTGGAAAGGGCATTTTTCTTATGTTTCCAGAATAACGCGGCCAAGGTATCAGGCGTTGAATCCGTATGTTATTTATCAGGATCCGTTTACAACAATTGAAGGAAATCCAAATTTGCTTCCTGAAAAAGTTCACGCTTTTGAAGTTGGAACAATGTATAAAAAGTTTGATTTTAAAATGGGTTACGCTTATAAAATAGACCCGATTTCTGCAGCAGCCCTGCGTGGGGATACTCCAAACAGCTATATTTTAAGATCACTAAATTTAGAAAAAGAACATACCTTTTTTACTTCTCTTTCCAGATCTTTCAATGTCAAATGGTGGACTTCTACTAATACCGTAAGTATGAATTTAACGAAAGCTATAGATGATTTTTATGAATATGCTACAGGGCCGGTTAAACCGCAAATCTATTTGTATTCGAATAATACATTTACAATTCCGGATCTTTTTAAAGTGCAATTACTGGCCTGGTATTTAGGAAACAAAAGTTACGGATTGCGAAGTGATAATTTCCGTTCAACAGTAACTTTAGGAATCGAAAGAAATTTTTTTAAAGATGCACTCAGACTAAACTTCACAGCAAACGATATCTTTCACAAGTTCATGGTTTCGGGCGATTATGAAGTGGGGCAGACCCAGATATATTATCACCGAACTTATACTTCAAATTATTTCAAACTGATTGCGACGTATAGTTTCGGGAATTCAAAAAAGACAACTTATAAAAAAACTGAAATTGAGCAGTCAGAGAATAATAGGGCGAGGTAAATGGCACGCAGATGACGCAGATTAAACTGATTTGCACAGATTTTATTTTTATGCTTACTCTATTGTCATCCTGAGCGAAGTCGAAGGACCGCAATAAGCCCGATAATCTAAAGTTAATACTTAGTGTAACTTTGACTTTGGATATTTAAAAGCAATTGCTAAATATTTTTATAAAGACAAAAAGGCTTCACAATTAAGTGAAGCCTTTTCAAAATATAACTGAATTTTAATAATTACCTTTTTTCAAGTATTAATTTAGTTCTTTAGTCACAATCTGCATGGTTTCGCGGCTCACTTGTTTCAATAAAACCTCTTTGTTTTCTTCAACCGTTTGTGCAGCATTTTCTGTAAAGTGACGAATCGTATAAAGTGTAACATTTTCGCTGTAGTCTACTTTGAATTTTTTAGAAAGAATCGCATTCAATTCATTGAAATTTCCAAATTTGTCTTCCACGCAAACAGAGAAACTAATTGCAGAGTTCTGAATCAAATTTACTTTGATTTTGAATTCGTGGAATAAACCAAAAATCTCACTAATGTTTTCTTCCATAATAAAAGAGAAATCAATAGACGAAAGTGAAATTAAAAGCTGTTCTCTTTTTACAATAAAACAAGGATATTGCGGCTCCAAATCAACACCTTTAGAAACACAAGTTCCTTTTAATAACGGGTTGATAAATGATTTTACGTATAATGGAATTTCTTTTTTCTGTAACGGCTGTAATGTTTTTGGGTGAATAACCGTTGCTCCGTAAAAAGCTAATTCAATTGCTTCACGATATGAAATCTGGTTTAGCAAACTTGCATTTTCAAAATAACGCGGATCGGCATTCATAACTCCAGGAACATCTTTCCAGATTGTTACACTTTCGGCATTTAAGCAATAAGCAAAAATTCCAGCAGTATAATCAGAACCTTCACGGCCCAAAGTTGTGGTGAAATTATTTTCATCGGCACCTAAAAATCCTTGCGTAATATTTAGGGTTTTTCTAGGTACATTTTTACTGATAAGCTGTTGCGTTGTTTCCCAATCCACTTCGGCATCTCTGTAATTTGCATTTGTTTTAATGAAATTACGAACGTCAAGCCATTGCGTCTGAATACCTTGAAAATTCATGAAATGGCTTAAGATTGTAGTCGAAATCAATTCTCCAAAACTCACAATTTGGTCATAAACAAAATTGTAATTTGGAGATTTGTTATGTGCTAAAAAATACTCTAATTCTGAAAATTGCTCATTAACCGCAGTGAAAACGGCATGTTTTTCATCATCAAATAAATCTAATAATATTTGATTGTGGTATTTTTTTATTTCTTGTACAGATGAATTCAACTCTGCCGATTTATCAAAGTAATTCTTGATAACAACCTCAAGAGCATTTGTGGTTTTCCCCATTGCCGAAACGACTAAAATCACATCTTCATAACCCACTTTTTGTAAAACGTCGTATACGTTTTTAATTCCTTCAGCATCCTTTACCGATGCACCACCAAATTTAAATACTCTCATTTTTAATTTTAGATTTTTAATTTTAGATTTCAGATTAATGAAATCTGGTATTCTTTTTATTTTTGCCACGAATTACACGAATTTCCACTAATTAATTCGTGCTAATTCGTGTAATTCGTGGCAGCCTGAGACAGATTGTAAAATCATTTTAATCCTATAATCTGTGGCAAACTAAATTTTTATAATTTTTCTAAGAACGAATTAATTCCTGTTTCATCCATTTGAACAACCTGCCAGCCATCAAGAATTCTCGCGCCGGAGTTCTTGTAAAAATTAACGGCCGGAATGTTCCAGTCTAAAACATTCCATTCAACTCTTCTCACATTGTCTCTTTTTCCTTGCTTCATTATTTCGGCATAAAGTGCAGATCCTAAGCCGGTGCCGCGCATTTTTTCCTTCACAATTAAATCCTCAAGGTGTATTGTTTTTCCTTTCCAGGTCGAGTAGCGGTAGTAGAACAACGCAATTCCCACTATTTCTTTCCCCGTTTCAGTTTCGTTTGAATCAATCTCTGCTACAAAAACCTGAAAAAGAGGTTTTTCTCCAAATCCGTCACGTACTAAATCTTCCTCTGTAATTACTACAGCGTCAGGTTCTTTTTCGAATATTGCCAGCTCCTGAATTAACCCTAAAACCGATTTCATGTCTTCAGGGTTTCCTTTTCTAATATTCATAATTATGTAAAATTTATTTATTTGTGCTCCATAAAATTGCTTTGTATTTTAAAACTATTCAAAGCAGGCTTTCTTTAGAAGCAATTCATTTATTCTTATTATTAACTGCATATTAGCCAAAAAAAAATGTATTTACTGCATTCTTTTTGTCTTTAATTAGCAAATATACAATAGTAGCAAACTAACAAAATAATTTTTAAATCATTCTCACAAAATAAGCGATATTTGTGACTTAAAATTAAAACTATAACGATATAGCAATGGAAGAACGCAATAAAACACTGGGAGAGTTTATTATTGAGAACCAAAAAGCATTTCAGTATTCGTCGGGAGAGCTTTCCCGTATTATCAACTCTATTCGATTGGCAGCTAAGGTTGTCAATCATAAAGTAAACCAAGCCGGATTAGTGGATATTATTGGCGCCGCCGGCGAGCAGAATATTCAGGGAGAAGACCAGCAAAAATTAGATGTCTATGCAAACGAAGTATTTATCCAGACGTTAATAAACCGTGAGATTGTCTGTGGTATTGCTTCTGAAGAAAACGACGATTTTATTACAGTTCAGGGGAGCGACAACTGTCATAATAATAAGTACGTGATCTTAATGGATCCGCTTGACGGATCTTCAAACATTGATGTAAATGTTTCTGTAGGAACTATTTTTTCTGTTTTTAGAAGGATTACACCGATAGGAACCCCGGTAACAAGCGAGGATTTTTTACAGCCGGGAATCAATCAGGTTGCAGCAGGTTATGTAATTTACGGAACTTCGACAATGCTGGTTTATACAACTGGTTTTGGTGTAAACGGGTTTACATTAAATCCTGCCATTGGTACATTTTACCTTTCGCATCCTAATATGAAATTTCCAAAAAACGGAAGTATCTATTCAGTAAACGAAGGGAACTATATCCATTTTCCGCAAGGAGTAAAAAACTACATCAAATATTGTCAGCGTGAAGAAGAAGACCGACCTTATACTTCAAGATATATAGGAAGTTTAGTTGCCGATTTTCATCGAAATATGATTAAAGGCGGAATATATCTTTATCCAACAAGTTCAAAAGCACCGAAAGGGAAATTACGTTTATTATATGAATGTAACCCTATGGCGTTTTTGGCAGAACAAGCAGGAGGAAAAGCTACAGACGGTTTTGGAAGAATTATGGAAATCCAGCCGACAGAACTGCACCAAAGAGTTCCGTTTTTCTGCGGAAGCTATAATATGGTAGAAAAAGCCGAGGAGTTTATGGCAGCTGCTGATTAAGTTTTTAGTTTGCAGTAGCATTCTCAGCTTACAGTTTGGACTATAAAATAAAACCCGACAGATTTTAAAAATCTGTCGGGTTTATACTTTAAGATTACTTTTAAAATTTCAGTAAAACTGTAAACTAAAAACTGCGACTGAAAACTAAAAAATACGCAACCATTTTAAATTTTAATCATCTTATAAATAAATTAATTTTTTATGAGAAAATATTGATTAATTTTGAATGAAGCTAAACTAACAAAACTAAAATCAATTTATTATGAAACTAAAATTACTTTTTGGCCTATTGGGCATAATGTTATTGTCGCTTGTTTCTTGTGATAATGATAAAATCAACCCTAATCGAGAAGGAGATTGGGATGATAATATTAAGCTTTCTAGAAAAGAAGTCAATGTTACTTCATCTTCTAACACAGTTACGATCTATACGGAACGTGATGGCTGGTGGCTTAATGGTATTAGGTTAAATAATGATATTGTTAATTTAAACAGATCGACTGTACTTTTAAAAGATTTTGTGATAACTAATCCAGAATTTCAGATTGAAAGAAAAGACGGAAAAACAATCATTATAACGATGAATAAAAACAATACAAATGCAGACAGAGTTCTATATGTTAGTTTGCAGAATGGAGATTATTTTGACGGCATAGCTGTAATTCAATCCAAATAATTTTACAATTTCTGATTTCAATAATAAAAACAAACCCGACAGATTTTTAAAATCCGTCGGGTTTATAATTTGATATAAGCATGAAGTATCATCACAAACTATAATCTGTGACTGAAAACCGCAAACTATTATTTGTTCATATTTTCCATTTCGAAAAGGAAAGTATCTAAATCTACTTTTTTGTCAATTAAAGACAATGCCTTTCTAATAATATAATTTACGTTTCCTGGAGTAAAACCTAAAGCTAATCCCATACGGGTTAACATAATTTCCTGCTGGTCTCCTAAATGATGATCAACATGAATCATCCTTCCCAAATCATACAAGCGCTCTAATCGCTGCGAGTACAAGTACGGCGGATTTATTGGATATTTCAAAGGATTTTTAAGAATCTCAGTATATTCTTCTTCTGAAATCTCTAATCTTGAAGCTAATTTGTCCAAAAAGTCTTTTTCTTCTGGACTTACTTTTCCGTCAGCAAACGCTACACGCACAATTGCAGAGAAATGACCTCTGTTTCTTTGTTTGAATTCGTTATCAAATAATTCTGAAAATGGCATAATTAAAATAAGTTTTTATTGAGCAAAGATAAATCTTATTTTAATTTGACAATTTTAAATTTCTCATAAATTTAACTTATTTTTACTTGTTGTTTTAAGAATTCGCATCGTAAATTCTTCAAAATAAATCGTAAGTTTACAACCCCTAATCATTTAATAGTATTACCCGTATGTCGCAATTTTGGATTTATTTTCAAATAGGATTAAAGCATGTATTAGATATCAACGCTTACGATCATGTTCTTTTTTTAATCGCATTAACTGTTCCTTATTCTTTTAAAGACTGGAAACGTATTTTGCTTTTGGTTTCGGTTTTCACAATCGGTCACACCTTAGCTTTAATACTTTCTGTTTTCGGAATAATTGCCATCAAAGTAAATATCGTTGAATTTTTAATCCCGATTACAATTTTGATCACGGCATTCTATCATCTTTTTACCGCAGGAAAAGCAACTAAAAATGATGGCGTAAATGTGATATTTTTTGTGACTTTGTTCTTTGGAATTATACACGGACTTGGATTCTCAAATTATTTTAAAACAATTTTAGGAGGATCGCCAAGTTCAAAATTATTGCCTTTAGGAGAATTTGCTTTAGGAATCGAAGCCGCACAATTGGTAGTTGTTTTTGTCGTTTTGGTAATCTCATATATTGTGCAGACAGTATTTCGTTTTTCAAAACGCGATTGGGCACTGGTAATGTCAGCTTTTATTATTGGAGTTGTAATTCCGATGATTATTGAAAGTCCAATTTGGAACAGATAAAATAAATGGAAGTAAAAAAATTAAATAAATACGATAAAGCTTATTTGCGAATCGCTAAAGAATGGAGTTTGTTATCCTACTGCAAGCGCAAACAAGTTGGAGCTATTATCGTAAAAGACAGAATGATCATTTCTGACGGTTACAACGGAACTCCATCCGGATTTGAAAATTGCTGCGAAGATGAAGACGGATTAACACGCTGGGATGTTTTGCATGCCGAGGCAAATGCAATCCTAAAAGTAGCCAGATCAACGCAATCCTGCGAAGGCGCAACCTTGTATATTACACTTTCGCCTTGCAAAGAATGCAGTAAATTAATACATCAATCCGGAATAAAAAGAGTGGTGTATCAAGATGGATATCGTGATGATTCCGGAATTCAATTTTTAATAAAAGCAGGTGTTGAAGTTCAACATATTCCTGTTTTAGAAGAATAATGAAATTTAATCCAAAATATCTGCCAATCGTTATCGGGGCGACTCTTGCTCTCGGAATCGTAATCGGAAGTTTAACAAACTCTTCCGCAGATGATCAGCTTTTGGCTAAAAATTACTCCAAAACTAAGCTGAATAAACTGATTGATTTTATCAATACCGAATATGTTGACAGCGTCAACACAGATTCGATTGTAAACCTTACCGTCGATAATATACTCTCAAAATTAGATCCGCATTCTGTTTATATTCCGCCAAGCGAACAAGCTGAAGTTGCAGAAAGTATGAAAGGTGATTTCGTTGGAATCGGAATTAATTTCTATATGTACAAAGATTCTGTTGCAATTATAAAACCGGTCGAAAACGGACCTTCTGCGAAAGCGGGATTAAAATCTGGCGATAGAATTTTATATGCAGGAAAAACGAAATTGTACGGCAGGAGATTACCGTCTGATAGTTTATTCTCAAAATTAAAAGGAATCAAAGGTTCTGAAATTGAATTGACCGTTTTTAGAAAATCAGAACAAAAGAAATTAAAGTTTAAAATTAAAAGAGATATCATTCCGATAAAAAGCGTCGATGCTTCTTTATTAATTGGAAATAATACGGGTTACATCAAAATCAATCGTTTTGCCGAAACTACTTTTAATGAATTCAAAACGGGTTTAACACGTTTAAAACAAAAAGGAATTCAGTCGCTTGTAATTGACCTTCGCGATAATGGCGGTGGATATATGGAAGAAGCGATTGCGATTGCCGATGAATTTTTAAAAGACAAACAGCTGATTGTTTTTACCAAAAATAAGAACGGGACAACTGAAAAGACTTATGCGACAAAAGCCGGAAGTTTTGAAACCGGGAAAGTATATGTTTTAATTAATGAAAACAGTGCTTCTGCAAGTGAAATTCTAGCCGGAGCAATTCAGGACAGCGACCGTGGAACTATTGTTGGACGTCGTTCTTTTGGAAAAGGTTTAGTACAGCGCGAAATGGATTTTAACGACGGTTCTGCGGTTCGTCTAACTGTTGCAAGATATTATACTCCAACCGGAAGATCAATTCAAAAACCTTATAAAAAAGGAAACGAAGAATATTTTAAAGAATCGGAGTCAAGAATAAATTCTGGCGAATTGTATGCAAAAGACAGCATAAAAGTGGCCGACTCTTTAAAATTTAAAACACCAAAAGGTAAAATCGTTTATGGCGGCGGCGGAATCGTTCCGGATGTTTTTGTTCCGATGGAAGCAGAGCATGGAAACGAAAATGTGGCCTATTTGCTTCAAACGGGAATAGTTGGTCATTTTGTTTTTGAAGAATTAGATAAAAACAGAAATGCTTTTGCAGGACTTAATTTCGCTGCCTTTTTGGAGAAAATGAAAAGTTCTGATGCTTATTTCAAAAAGTTTAAAAACTACATTTTGCTAACAGGTTTAGATCTTAAATTAGACAAAACCAAAGCATTGGTAAATAGATATATTACGGCTGAATTTGCACGTCAGCTATATGGTGAAATGTATTATTATGATGTTATTTTAAAAGATGACGCCATGATTAAAACAATTTTGAATCCGAAGAAATAATCTTAAAATTATAATTTGATGAAAAAAGATCTAATTGTAAATGCCGAAATTGAACTTTTAACCGCAATTAAATACGCCGATGTTTCTGTTTTAGAACGAATCCTTCATGACGATTTACTTTTTAATTTGCCAACAGGAGAAACTATCACCAAAGAATTTGATTTGAATTCGTATCGTTCAGGTAAAATGAAAATCGATTCTCTTGAAGCTTCAGATCAAATTATAAATATTATAGATGATTCTGCTGTAGTTGCCGTTTCTATTTCATTAAAAGGAACTTACGATAATAATCCCATTAATGGCGTTTTTAAATACATAAGAGTCTGGAAACAATTTGATGGACATTTAAAAATTATTGCCGGAAGCTGCGTTCAGCTGGCATAAATTTTGAAAAGAAATTTAATAGTAACATAAAACAAAACTTAGCGAACATTGCATAAATCTTAGCGTACTTCGCGGTTAAATCTCAAAACATGAAAAATCTAAAAAGAATAAGTTTCCTTGTCGTTTTAATGACTTTTGTAATCTCTTGTACAACTATGAAAAATAATACTAATAGTGTAGTTTCAGGAAAAGTAGAATCAATAGAATCTGGAAAAGATGGTTACACAGCAAAAATTAATACAGATACAAAAGAAGTATATTTTGCAACAATCAGCATTGTAAACGTTGGCGGACCGCAAAATTACAAACAATTAAAAATTGGAGATGTAGTTTCGCTAAAAGGAGAAATCTGGAAAACCGATGACGAAAACCATATCAAAGTAACACAGATTGTTTCGGTGAAGTAGTCTGAAGCATAAAATATTTTTTAAACCATATAAGTTATATAAGTTCATTTAATCTATGCGCAAAGCATCAAATGAACTTATATAACTTATATGGTTTAATAATTTTATCGAATGCTGTCGTGCGAGTGAGTTTGTGTTCCGTTATTCCATAAAGTTAGAATATCTGTGGCAACAGCAGCACCGCTTCCTGCGGCAATGGCCAATTGACTTCTCCAGCCAGCTAAAGTTCCAATAACATAAATGCCGTCAGCAACTTTATGATCTTCATTTTTAAGCTGAATACGCTGTTTTTCCGGAAGAGCTTTTTTGTGCGGTTCAATATATTGTGTCAAACCTTCAATATCAAAAGTATTAGCAGAACCAATTCCCACAACGATATTTTTTGTTTGATAAGAGTTTTTATTAGTAACAACAGTAAACGAAGGAAAAGAACCTTCTACTTTAATTACTTTTTCATTTGCAATCTGTTCGATATGCGGATAAGTAGCTGCTAAATCCTGCGTACTTTCTTCTAGTAATTCAGAACCTAATTTTCCTGGCGTAACGCCATAAGCATTGTAGAAAATTGCCTCTTGTAAGGAAGAATTTTTCTGATGTGTAAAAATCCCGATTTTTTTGTCGGTAGCAAAAGCTTTGTTTTTGGCAGAACCCAAAACTAAGGCACAAGAAATGCCCGATACACCTCCGCCGATAATTAAAACGTCAAACATATATTATCGACCGTTTGTTTTTTCTTCAATTCTTTTTGAAATTCTAAAAATCAAAAGAATCAACACGGCGCAAAACGAAGCTGCGATTCCAATAAAAGCTACCATACTGTCTCCTTGAAAAGGATTTGTAAAGTCTAACAGCGTAATATTAAAAACAATTAAAGCTAATGCTAAAAGCACTAAGATTGAAGTGAAGATTTTCATATTGGTTGTTTTGTTTGTATAAAAATATCAAAGTAAAACTCTAATAAAAAATGACTTAAAGTTGTATTTTATAAATTTAATGGGGGTAAAAGTATAAAAATAAATCTTAGACAAACAAACCTTTAACATTAGCAGCGAATAATTTAACAGCAATTGCTAAAAGTATCACTCCAAATGTCTTGCGGACCACGCCAAGTCCGTTTTCTCCTAGTAAATTTTCTATTTTTTTTGATGACTTTAAAACAACATAAACCAGTATAATATTAAGTAAAATCGCAATGATTATATTAATAGTATGAAATTGAGATCGAAGAGAAAGTAAAGTAGTCATAGTTCCTGCTCCGGCAATTAACGGAAAAGCCAATGGCACAATAGAAGCAGAGCCCGGTTCTTCGTCACGATAAATCCTGATTCCTAAAATCATTTCTAAGGCCAGAAAAAATAATACAAAAGAACCTGCAACGGCAAATGAATGAACATCAATGCCAATTAAGTTCAATAAACCTTCTCCAACAAAAAGAAAAACAATCATAATGGCTCCGGCAACTATCGAAGCTTTTTCAGATTCGATGTGCCCTACTTTTGCTCTTAAATTCACAATAATTGGAATTGAACCTACAATATCAATTACGGCAAAAAGTACCATGCTTACTGTAATGATTTCTTTAAAGTCGATTTCTAACATATTACTTTGATTTTAAGGGTTTAAGAAACTGCTGCAAAAGTAGATAATAAAGTTAGGTGTTTTTTCGACAGATTGTATTTTTGTTATAAAAACATGGTTTTGTATTTAAAAAAGTGATATTTATAACAATTATTGTTTTTGCCACAGAGTATCGCAAAGTTTCCGCGCAAAGATTCACAAAGCTAAAATTGCGAAAAGAGCAAAAGCTGAATTATTCTTCGAATCTTCGTGGAAGTCTTTGTGAATCTTTGCGGTAAATTTTTTATCCGCTTTCTTTGACTATCTTTGCATTTTATAAATTTAGCGTATTTTATTATCATGTTTCAGTTAGGGAAAACTATTATTTCAGAAGACATTCTGGAAAAAGAATTTGTATGCAACTTGTCAGCTTGTAAAGGGGCTTGTTGTGTTGATGGAGATGCGGGTGCGCCTTTGAATGAAGCGGAAACTAAAATCTTAGAAGAAATTTATCCAAAAGTAAAACCTTTTTTAAGAAAAGAAGGAATTGCAGCAATCGAAGCACAGGGAACCTGGGTAAAAGGAACCGACGGCGATCTTGAAACGCCGCTTATCGATAATAAAGATTGTGCTTATGTTATTTTTGATGGAAAAACCGCGCTTTGCGGAATCGAACAAGCGTATAACGAAGGAATCGTAGATTGGAAAAAACCAGTTTCCTGTCATTTGTATCCAATTCGTGTAAAAGACTTCACAGAATTTGCAGCGGTAAATTATGACAAATGGGATATTTGCGATGATGCCTGTTCTTTAGGAAAAGAATTAGAAGTTCCGGTTTATAAATTTGTGAAAGAAGCATTGATTCGTCGTTTTGGTGAAGACTGGTATATGGAACTTGAAAAGGTAGCTCAGGAACTTAAAAATTCTTAAAAACTAAAGTGTAAAAAATACTCTTTTGCGAGGCTGTATTTTAACTCAAAAAATTAAAGTTTTAACTCAAAAAAAACTTTTCAAAACAATTTAAAATTTCTTGCTTTTTATATTTAAAAGTCTATATTTTACGGGACTTCAAGGAGTAATTGGTGTATTTAACCTGTTCATTTACAATAAATTAATTATTGTATGAAAAATGTTTCAAATTTGGGTCGTTGTTAAAAACTACATCAAATTGTGAATAAGTTTGACTTTCATTTTTGGCAGTAATTGACAATCTTTGTAGTCTATTGAATTGGTAGAAATTCAATACAAAAATTAAACAAAAATTGTCATGTCACAAGTAGAGCCAATCTTACAAGAAAATAAAAATCGTTTCGTTATTTTTCCTATCAAACATCATGATATTTGGGAATGGTATAAAAAAATGGAAGCTAGTTTCTGGACTGCTGAAGAAATCGATTTGCACCAGGACTTGACAGATTGGAACAATAAACTGAATGACGACGAAAGATATTTCATTAAACATATTTTAGCATTCTTTGCTGCTTCTGACGGAATCGTAAATGAAAACCTTGCTGAGAACTTTGTAAATGAAGTTCAATATGCTGAGGCGAAATTTTTCTACGGTTTTCAAATCATGATGGAGAATATTCATAGCGAGACCTATTCACTATTAATTGATACTTATGTGAAAGATGAGGCAGAAAAAGCAGAATTGTTTAATGCATTGGAAGTTTTCCCGGCAATTGCTAAAAAAGCAGAATGGGCTTTAAAATGGATCGAGTCTGATTCATTTGCAGAAAGACTAATTGCTTTTGCTGCTGTTGAAGGAATCTTTTTCTCAGGTGCTTTCTGTTCAATTTATTGGTTAAAAAAACGTGGTTTAATGCCAGGTTTAACTTTCTCTAATGAGTTGATTTCTCGTGACGAAGGCGTACATTGTGATTTTGCAGTTCACTTGCATAATCACCATTTGGTAAACAAAGTGCCAAAAGACAGAATCAAAGAAATTATTGTTGATGCACTGGATATCGAAAGACAGTTTGTAACTGAATCTCTTCCGGTAAGTTTAATTGGAATGAATGCAGGTTTAATGACACAGTACCTGGAGTTCGTCGCAGATAGACTTTTGGTTGAATTAGGTTGCGAACGCGTATACGGATCAGCGAATCCATTCGATTTCATGGACATGATTTCTCTTCAGGGAAAAACTAATTTCTTTGAAAAACGTGTTGCCGAGTATCAAAAATCTGGAGTTATGAACACAGACAGCGATGCTCAAAAAATTTCATTTGACGCAGATTTTTAGAACAACAGCATTTTTTTAATTCGGGACAATTTTATCTAAAGCCTGAATTAATTTTTTACAGAACATTTTAGGTTAAATCTCTATCACCCAAATCGGAGATTTAATAGCAATTTTAACGGCTTTTCGGTTTGATATTCAAATTGGGAAAGGACAACTATTGAGAATCCTGTAATTCTCGAAAAATAATTTAAAAACACGCAATGTTTAAGGACTGGAATTCGTTTTCTAGTTACTTTCATTTATTCAATAACTAAAATAGTAAGCTTATGTATGTAGTAAAAAGAGATGGACACAGAGAGCCTGTAATGTTTGACAAAATTACAGAAAGAATCAAAAAATTGTGTTACGGCCTGAATGAGCTTGTAGATCCGGTTAAGGTAGCGATGAGAGTTATCGAAGGATTGTATGATGGAGTTTCGACTTCTGAACTAGATAATCTTGCAGCAGAAACTGCGGCATCTATGACTATTGCACATCCTGATTATGCACAATTAGCAGCTCGTGTGGCGATTTCAAATTTACACTCTAATACAAAAAAATCTTTCTCAGAAACGATGAAAGATATGTATCACTACGTAAATCCAAGAAATGGTCAGGATGCACCATTAATTGCTGATGACGTATTTAAAGTGATTCAGGAAAATGCTGCTTTTTTAGATTCTCATATCATTTACACAAGAGATTTTAATTACGATTACTTTGGGTTTAAAACCTTAGAGCGTTCTTATCTTCTTAAAATAAACGGAAAAATCGTAGAGCGTCCGCAGCACATGTTAATGCGTGTTTCTGTTGGTATTCACTTAGACGATTTAAAATCGGTAATTGAAACTTACGATTTAATGTCTAAAAAGTTTTTTACGCATGCAACACCAACGTTGTTTAATGCCGGAACTCCGAAACCGCAAATGTCTTCTTGTTTCCTTTTGGCAATGCAGGATGATAGTATTGATGGTATTTATGATACATTAAAACAAACAGCAAAAATTTCGCAGTCAGCTGGAGGAATTGGACTTTCTATTCATAACGTTCGTGCGACAGGATCTTATATTCGTGGTACAAACGGAACTTCAAACGGAATTGTTCCGATGTTGAGAGTATTTAACGATACTGCTCGTTACGTAGATCAAGGTGGTGGAAAGCGTAAAGGAAGTTTTGCGATTTACATTGAAACATGGCATGCTGATATCTTTGATTTCTTAGATTTAAAGAAAAATACAGGAAAAGAAGAAATGCGTGCGAGAGATTTATTCTTCGCCATGTGGACTTCAGATTTATTCATGAAACGTGTTCAGGAAGATTCAACCTGGACTTTAATGTGTCCTAATGAATGTCCGGGATTATATGATGTTTACGGAGACGAATTCGAAGCAATGTATACGGATTATGAATTTAGAGGAAAAGGAAGAAAAACAATCCGTGCTCGTGAATTATGGGAGAAAATCCTTGAATCACAAATCGAAACCGGAACGCCATATATGTTGTACAAAGATGCGGCAAACCGTAAATCGAACCACAAGAATTTAGGAACAATTCGTTCTTCTAACTTGTGTACGGAGATTATGGAGTTTACCTCTAAAGATGAAATCGCGGTTTGTAACCTGGCTTCTATTTCGTTACCAATGTTTATTGAAAACGGAAAATTCGATCACGAAGCACTTTACAACGTTACAAAACGTGTAACTCGTAACTTAAACAAAGTAATCGACAGAAACTATTACCCAGTACAAGAGGCTGAAAATTCAAACATGCGTCACCGTCCGGTTGGATTAGGAGTGCAAGGTTTAGCAGATGCTTTTATTATGCTGCGTTTGCCTTTTACAAGTGATGAAGCTAAAACATTAAACCAAGAGATTTTTGAAACATTATACTTCGCTGCTGTAACCGCTTCTATGGAAATGGCAAAAGAAGAAGGGCCGTATTCTACATTTGAAGGATCTCCAATGTCTAAAGGAGAATTCCAATACAATATGTGGGGAATGAAAGATGAAGAATTATCGGGACGTTGGGACTGGGCTTCATTAAGAAAAGAAGTGGTAGAGCATGGAGTTCGTAACTCATTATTGGTTGCACCAATGCCAACAGCTTCAACTTCTCAAATTCTTGGAAACAATGAAGCTTTTGAACCGTACACATCAAACATTTATACACGTCGTGTATTATCTGGAGAGTTTATCGTAGTAAACAAACATTTACTAGAAGATTTAGTAAAATTAGGTTTATGGAACGAAACGTTGAAACAGGAAATTATGCGTCATAACGGATCTGTTCAAAATATTGATATTATCCCGCAAGACTTAAAAGAACTATACAAAACAGTTTGGGAAATGTCGATGAAAGATATTATCGATATGTCTCGTCAAAGAGGTTATTTCATTGATCAATCGCAATCATTGAATTTGTTCATGCAAGATGCCAACTATTCTAAACTAACGTCAATGCACTTCTACGCTTGGCAGTCAGGCTTAAAAACTGGTATGTATTACCTAAGAACAAAATCAGCAGTTGATGCGATTAAATTCACATTGAACAACGATAAAAAAGAAGAAACAGCCCCATCTTTAGTTGCTGAAACAGAAGAAATCAGTGTTGAGGATTACAAAGCTATGCTTTTAAAAGCACAAGCCGCTGATCCTGAAGATTGTGAAATGTGTGGGTCTTAATAGTTTTAGATTATAGATCTGAGATTTTAGATTTTAATTATATAAAGCAGTTATTGTAATGATAGCTGCTTTTTTAATATAAATATTTATGGTAAAAGTAATAATGGAAAGTTGGAGATATGGATTGAAGAAAGTGTCTCTAACTAAATTGCAATACGAAAAATTAGGTTTGTCTTTGTCTGAATCTAAAACAAATACTGATATGCTTTTAGACGATCAGATAATAATTTTAGAAATTGAAGATGAAAATATGGCTCAAGAGTTTCTTGCAGAAGCAGATAAATTTGGTGTGAATTGTAAAATGATACAATAGTAAAGATGGATTTAAATGAATTTATTGTTGAAAATAAAAATGAGTACTATAGTCTTGCAAATGAGTACTTCAATAATGTAAATATTGAGGAATATGAAAACGAAAAAGTCAATGCAATTGTTTCAAAATCTATTTCGATTTTAATAGATCATGACTTTATTCCAACTCCTTGTGTTCAAATTAGATTAAATCTTCTTCAAGATCAAAAAGAAGTTGGTTCTTATTTTTTATATATCAATAAGGATAAAGAATTCATCGATGAATTTTTAATAATTGAATGATTGATCAACAGGATTTTTTCATTTGATATATTATTACTAAATCAAAAAATCTCAAAACCCTTAGAAACCCCAATTGTAAATATCTCATTTTAAGCCCATATTTTTATATTATCATACAAATCAGTCTAAATTTGTTAAGAAATCCCTTTTTGTTTCATAAAATGCAACATTTTTTTTGGTGCGGTAAAAATAATTTATACATTCGCAGAGAATTTACAAAATAACACAAACAAAATGGCAAGTAACCGTTTTTATTTTAGCAACAACTTTTATTTCTTCTTTAGTAGAAGTGAGGATTGTGCTATGGTTATTTGAAAAATATAAAAGACAAATAAAACTAATATACAATCCTGATGCAAATCAGGATTTTTTTTTGAATATATGACAACGAAAATTGCAATACAAGGTATTAAAGGATCTTTTCATCATCAGGTTGTGAAGGAGTATTTCTCTGAAAATGTGGATATTGATGAATGTTTGTCTTTTGAAGAATTGATCGACAGCCTTATTGCCGGAAAATCAGATCAGGCTGTTATGGCGATTGAAAATTCAATTGCAGGTCCGATTATCCCGAATTATGCTTTGATAGATAAGAATAATTTACACATTATTGGAGAACATTATTTAAACATTCAGCAGAATTTAATGGCTTTAAAAGGTCAGAAAATTGAAGACATAAAAGAAGTTCATTCACACCCAATGGCACTTTTGCAATGCATGGATTTCCTGAAACAATATCCAAATATCAAATTGATTGAGGATAAAGATACAGCCGAAACGGCAAGAAGAATTCAGGAAAAACAGTTAACCGGAATTGCTGCAATTGCCAGTGTAACGGCTTCTGAAATGTATGATTTAGATATTATCGCGTCATCAATTCAAACGATTAAAAACAATATGACGCGTTTTGTGATCATCAAAAAGCAAAATTCATTTTTGCCTGAAAGTGAAATCAACAGAGCGTCTATTAAGTTTGAATTAGATCATAAGAGAGGAAGTTTAGCAGCAGTATTAAATGTAATGAGCGACTGCAAACTGAATTTGACAAAAATTCAGTCGCTTCCAAAAATTGAAACACCCTGGAAATATTCGTTTTTCGTAGATGTAACATTCGAGAAATACGAAGATTTTGCAAAAGCAAAAGCATTATTAAATATAATGGCTGAATATTTTAAAGTGTTGGGAGAATATAAAAATACGAAACCTTTGAGTAGTGAGTCATAAAGTTGGAAAGCCAAAAGTCTTAAAGTCCAAAAAAGCTTAGAGCTTACTATCTAAAGCAAAATTAAAAGTTTAAAAAGAGCCTAAAGCCTAAAGCTTACGGCCTAAAGCAATAAAAAAATGATTACAACAGCAAAAAGATTAGATACAGTTGAAGAATACTACTTCTCATCAAAATTGAGAGAAGTTCGTCAACTGATGTCTGAAGGAAAATCTATCATCAATATGGGAATTGGTAGCCCTGATTTGAGTCCGTCGAAAGCAGTAATTGAAGCAGTCGCTGCGGCAATTCAAGATGAAAACGGGCATGGTTATCAGAGCTATCAGGGATTGCCGGAATTGAGAAAAGGAATGGCAGATTTTTATCAGAATCAATTTGGTGTTGAATTAAATCCGAATAATGAGATTTTGCCTTTGATGGGTTCGAAAGAAGGAATTATGCACATTTCATTAGCGTTTTTAAATGAAGGCGATCACGTTTTGATTCCGAATCCGGGTTATCCAACTTATACTTCGGTAACAAATTTAGTTGGAGCGATTCCGGTTTATTATGATTTGAAAGAAGAAAATGCTTGGGAACCAGATTTTGAAGCTTTAGAAAAATTAGATCTTTCGAAAGTAAAAATTATGTGGCTGGGATATCCTCACATGCCAACAGGAGCAAGAGGAAGTTTAGCGTTATTTGAAAAATTGGTTGCTTTTGCTAAAAAACACAACATATTATTGGTTAACGATAATCCGTATAGTTTTGTTTTGAATGATAATCCGATGAGTTTATTGCAGGTTGAAGGCGCAAAAGATGTAGCTCTAGAATTAAATTCATTAAGCAAAACCTTCAACATGGCAGGCTGGAGAGTCGGAATGGTTTTGGGAAATCCTGAAATTATCGATGCAGTCTTAAAAGTAAAAAGCAACATGGACAGCGGTATGTTCTACGGGATTCAGAAAGGTGCAGTTGCAGCGTTGAATTGTGATAAATCATGGTTTGAAGATCAAAATAAAATTTACAGACGCCGAAGAGAATTAACAGAGAAACTAGCAGAAAAATTAGGCTGCGAAGTTTATAAAGATGGAGTCGGTCTTTTTGTCTGGGCAAAATTGCCGGAAGGAATCGAATCAGCAGAAAAGTTCATTGACGAAATATTATACGAGAAACATATTTTCATTACACCGGGAACTATTTTCGGAAGCAACGGCGAAGGATATATTAGATTTTCGTTGTGTGTGAAAGAAGAAAAAGTACAAGAGGCGATAGATCGATTTTAAGTATTAAGATTTTAGAATCAAGAATCAAGATTTTTGTCCAGATTGTCAGATTGAGTGAAGTTGAAGCTTTTTAGTTGGAATTTGGAATTTAAAATATTGAAATTTAAAGAAATAGTATGAAAGTATACGTAATAGGAATAGGGCTAATAGGAGGTTCGATGGTGCTGGACATCAAAGACCAACATCCTGATTCGACAATTTTTGGAATCGACAGTAACGAAAAACATTTGCAGGAAGCAATTGATCTGGGAGTTATAGACGAAGCGGGAAGTTTTGAAGATTTGGGCGAAGCCGATTTTGTAATTGTTTCGGTTCCGGTTGATGTGGCGCTGACAGTTTTACCTAAAGTTCTGGATTCGGTTGGAGATAAAACAATAGTTTTTGAAGTTGGATCCACTAAAAAACCAATTTGTGAAGCAGTAGCAAGTCATCCAAAAAGAAGAAATTTTATTGCCACGCATCCAATAGCAGGAACAGAGTTTTCTGGGCCTTCGGCGGCGATAAGAGGTTTGTTTAAAGGAAAGACAAACATTATTTGCGAAGTGGAAAAAACCACTTTTAAATTGCAGGAAAAAGCATTAAAGCTTTTTAGCGAAATAGGAATGAGGATTCGATATATGGATCCGACTTCGCACGACAAACATATCGCTTACGTTTCGCATTTGTCCCACATTAGTTCGTTTATGCTTGGTAAAACGGTAATGAATAAAGAAAAAGACGAACAGGATATTTTTGACATGGCGGGAAGTGGATTTGAAAGTACCGTTCGTTTAGCAAAAAGTTCGCCGGCAATGTGGACACCGATTTTTAAGCAAAACAAAGAACACGTTCTGGAAACATTAGAAGAATATATTTCAAACCTAAGTCGGTTTAGGGATTTGTTGAAAGATGAAAATTACAATGCCATTTTTGAAGAAATGGAAAGCACAAATAAAATAAAAGAGATATTAAACGGATTAACAATTAAAAAATAAACTAAAAATTAAGATGGAAAATAAGAAAGAAATGAGAAAGTGGTTAGAAGATTTCAATTTAAATCACCCACTTGTGATAGCTGGACCTTGTAGTGCAGAAACGGAAGATCAAGTATTGAAAATTGCTCATGAATTGAAAGATTCAAAAGTTAGTGTATTCAGAGCAGGAATCTGGAAACCAAGAACGCGTCCGGGAGGATTTGAAGGTGTTGGAGAAATTGGTTTAAAATGGTTGCAAAAAGCAAAAGCTGAAACTGGTTTATTGATGGGAACTGAAGTTGCGACTGCAGCTCACTGTAAACTGGCTTTAGAACATGATATCGACGTTTTATGGGTTGGTGCACGTACAACTGCAAACCCTTTCGCAGTTCAGGAAATTGCTGATACCTTGAAAGGAACTGATAAAATCGTTTTGGTTAAAAACCCTGTAAACCCGGATTTAGCTTTATGGTTAGGTGGTGTTGAGCGTTTACACATGGCTGGAATCGAGAAATTAGGAGTTATTCACAGAGGTTTCTCTACTTACGAAAAAACAAAATACAGAAACATTCCAGAATGGCAAATTGCTATCGAATTGCAAAATAAATTCCCTGATTTACCATTAATCATCGATCCATCTCACATTACAGGAGATCGTAAAATGATTTTCGAAGTAACGCAAGAGGCTTTAGATTTGAACTACGATGGTATGATTATCGAAACGCACTACGATCCGGACAACGCTTGGTCTGATGCAGCGCAGCAAGTTACTCCAGACGCTTTGAAACAAATTATTAAAGATTTGACGATCAGAAAAACGGATGATACTACAGATGAGTACAGTTCAAAAATGACAAAACTAAGAGCTAACATCGACGTTCTTGATGCTAATTTATTAGAGTTATTAGGAAAACGTATGAAAGTGGCTGACGAAATTGGTCAGGTGAAAAAAGATGCAAACGTAGCGATTCTTCAAAACAACCGTTGGAACGAAATCTTAGGAAAAATGATTTTAGAAGGTGAGAAAAAAGGTCTTACTGAAGAGTTTGTTTTGAGAATGTTCAAAGCAATCCACCAGGAAAGTATCGGTCACCAAGAGAAGATTTTCAACGCATAATTTTTTCTAAAACCATATAGTAATATAAGTGCTATAAGTTTTATTTGATTTTTACAAACCCAATTATTAGATTTTCTTATATCACTTATATCGTAAAATTTTATAATCTCCATTGTCGTAAGGCTTTGGAGATTTTTTTTGGAAAGAAGTATTACCCTCCCAACCTTTTTATGTTTTTTGTTCTCTATATCAATATACAACCTTAACTTTCACGTTATGAAATCTAAAACCAATGTTTTTATGCCAGCAATGTTTCAAGTTAACTTCAAATTGTTATTTTGTTTTATACTGTTTTTAGGAACAAAAACTTTCGCACAAAGCCCTGAACTAAATGTTAAAGGTGATGATGCTGAAAAAGTGAGAATGAACAAACTTTTAGTCAATGTAAAAGTTGTTGGGAATATTGCTTACACCACTGCCGAAATGCACTTTTTTAATTCGGGAACTCGTCAGATGGAAGCAGAACTAATTTTTCCGTTACCGGAAAATGTTTCGGTTTCAAGATATGCCATTGATATTAATGGAAAAATGAGAGAAGCCGTTCCGGTAAATAAAAATAAAGGAAAACAGGTTTTTGAAGCCATTGAACATCGTCGTGTTGATCCGGGTTTGCTGGAGAAAGTAGATGGAAATAATTTCAGAACCAGAATTTATCCTTTACTACCAAACGGAGAACGAACTGTAATAATTGGTTATGAAGAAGAGCTTTCGGCATTTGATAAAGATAATTTGGCGTATCAACTGGTAAGCCGTTTTCCGAAAAAATTAGATCAGTTTGAAATTAATGTATCGGTTTTAGGAGTTTCAACAGCACCAACTGTTACAGAGAATTCAGGAAATGAAATTACTTTTTCAAAGTGGAATCAATCTTTTCAGGCTTCTGTTAAAAAAGAAAATCATCAGCCTGCAGAAAAAATTGTGCTAAAAATTCCGATACAGCAAAATATTCCAAGTGTTTTGATGCAGGACGTTGGCGGACAGCATTATTTTTATGGAAATACTTTTATAGAAGGAAATAAAACAGTTAAAAAAACACCAGCTTCAATTGGTTTAATTTGGGATAATTCTTTGAGTTGCCAAAATAGAGATTTAAAGAAAGAATTGAATTTACTGGATGCTTATTTTCAGAAAATAAAAAACACAAAAGTTACGCTGTACTTTTTGAATTATACTTTTGATAAACAACAAGAATATATTATTTCTAACGGAAATTGGGATGCTTTAAAAGCCGTTTTAGAAAAAACAAAATACGATGGAGGAACCCGTTTTTCGCAGCTCAACTTTACAGCTCAGGATGAATATTTGTTTTTTACGGATGGATTATCTTCTTTGAGTGAAAATCTTCTTCCAAAAACTAAAAAAACAATTTATACCATTACTTCTTCAGTATCTGCCGATTTTGCCTTTCTGAATTATTCAGCAATGCAGACTGGTGGTAATTTTATCAATTTAAATCAGATTAATACTGAAATCGCTTTGGATAAATTGACAAATACAAATTTGAAATTTTTAGGAATAAAAGAAAATTTAACGGTAACTGATTTGTTTCCGATAGAAGGAACTTCGGTTTCAGGAAATTTTAGTTTTTCGGGAATTTCTTTAAATCCAAAAAACGAAATCACTTTATTATTTGGATATAATAATGAAGCCGTTTTAGAAAGAAAAATTACGTTGGATGGTGCGGTTCAAAACACGACTGATGTAAATATTGAAAAGCTTTGGGCGCAGAAAAAAATAGCAAATCTTGATTTTGAGTATGCTAAAAATGCTGACGAAATTGAGCTTTTGGGAAACAAATACGGCATCATTACTAAAAATACTTCGCTGATTGTTTTAGAAAATATTCGCGATTATATTTCGTATGATATTATTCCGCCAGCAGAATTACGTGCTGAATTTGACAGAATTAAAAAACAGGAACACGATACTAATTTGGCTCAGCAAAAAAGTAATTGGGACAATATAGGAAGCTATTTTAACGGATTAGATATTTGGTGGAAAAAGAATATTAAGTATAAAGGACAAAAAATAGCGTCGAAGTATAAACACAAAGGACAAGTTCCACCGCCGCCGCCAGGGGCAAGAGGCAGAGATGGGGATATAACAATTGGATCTGAAACTATAAAAGGAGATCCAGATGCTGTTTTAACAATAGACGAACCGGTTGGAATGGCTCCAGCAGCAATGGTTATTGAGGAAGATAATAATGTATATCAAGCAGCTCCTGTATCATCTACACCTCAAGCTAATCAGGTAAAATTTGTTGCACCTGTGGTTGCGAAAGCGAAGGAAGTTACTGACGACCCACCAAAAATTGTTGAATTAAAAGATAAAAAAGTTGGAAGCGAAGTAATACAAAGAGAGACTAATGCTGCTAAATTACAAGAAACAGTTGTAGTAGGATATGGAACTCAAAAAAAATCAGATGTTGTTGGTGCTATTTCAGAAGGCATCTTAAAAAATAAAGATCTTTCACAGGCACTCGAAGGTAAAGTTTCGGGATTAGAAGTAACGCAGTCGCCAAATAACAATGTAGTAATAAGAGGAAATACATCAGTTACAAATGCAAATAAGCCTTTAATTATAGTTGATGGTCAGTTTTATGAGGGCGAATTGACGGATTTAAAGTCGGATGATATCGAGTCGGCAGATGTTTTGAAAGATGCGTCGAGAATTGCTGCTTATGGCAGCAGTGGGGTAAATGGAGTTATTATAATAACAACGAAAAAGCAGTCTTCAAATAGTGGAGTTGTCCAAACAAAAAGTTGGAATCCAGATCGATTGTATTTAAAAGCTTTAGCAAAAGCACCAAAAGAAAAACAATACGATTTGTATTTAGAATTGAGAAAAGCACAGGAAAGAAATCCGAGTTTTTATTTTGATGTGGCGCATTTCTTCTACAATCAGGGAGATGTTAAAAAAGCATTATTGATTATCAGTAATATTGCCGATTTAGGTTTAGAGAATCATCAACTTTATAAAACACTTACGTATACATTACGCCAATGGAAAGATTATGATGATGCGGTGTTTACAGCAAAACAAGTGGCGAAATGGAGAGCTCACGAACCACAAAGCTTAAGAGATTATGCATTGACGCTGGAAGATGCAGGGAAATATCAGCAATCTTTTGATCAATTAGTTAAAGCTCTGGAAGTAAATTATTACGGAGAAATGGACGGACAATATGAAGGTGTGGAAGATATTATTTTAATGGATATAAACCGTTTAATTACGGAGCATAAAGGAATTAAGATAGATAAATTAGATAAAAAATATCTTGCGAAAATGCCGGTTGATATCAGAATTATTATGAACTGGAATTTAATGGATGTCGATTTAGACCTGCATGTTATTGAACCAAATGGGGAAGAATGTTACTATGCTCATGAGAGAACACAGGCGGGTGCCAGATTTTCTAAAGATTTTACAGAAGGTTATGGCCCGGAACAATATATAATTCGAAATGCGGTGAAAGGGAAATATCAAATTAAAACCAATTATTTTGGAGAAACTGAATTAAATGAAAATGGCCCAGCTACAATTATGGTTGAAATTTATACAACTAAAGCAGGAAAAACATCCAGAACTTTAAAAACAATTCAGCTCGGAAAAGTTAAAGAGAATGAAGTTTTAGCTGAAATAGTCTGGTAAGATTCATAAATTCAAAAGATAGATTTTAATTTTAAAAGGCGAAGTTGCGTTGTTCAATTCTAAAAACGTAATTTTGCCTTTTAAAATTTTTAGCTTTAAGAGCAATCTAAAATCAGAAATCTAAAATTTGAATGACAGGAATCGTATATAAATCTACAGGAAGCTGGTACACCGTAAAATCTGAAAAAGGTGATTTTATTGAGTGCCGTATGAAAGGGAAATTCAGAATGAAAGGTATTAAAAGTACCAACCCAATTGCTGTAGGCGATATTGTCGATTATGAATTAGAAGAAACTTCGGATGCCTTAACGGGAACGATTCATAAAATTCACGAAAGAAAAAATTACATTGTTCGTAAATCTGTTAACTTATCCAAACAGATTCACATTATTGCATCAAATATCGACCAGGTTTTTTTACTGGTTACAATTGATAATCCGCCCACAACTACAAGTTTTATAGATCGTTTTTTAGTTACTGCAGAAGCATACGGAATTGAAGCAATTTTGATATTCAACAAAATTGATACACTTAACGAACAGACTTTAGACGATCAGCTTTACTTACAGCATATATATACCGAAATTGGATATAAATGCCTTAGAATTTCATCTACCGAAAACAAAGGGGTTGATCAACTTAAAGAAATGATGATTGGTAAAGTGAGTATGTTTTCAGGACATTCCGGAGTTGGAAAATCAACTTTGGTAAATGCGATGGAACCAAGTTTGCATCTTAAAACTACCGTAATTTCAGAACAAAGCAAACAAGGGCAACATACAACAACTTTTGCTGAAATGTATGATTTATCTTTTGATGCCCGAATTATTGACACTCCAGGAATCAAAGGTTTTGGAATTGTAGATATGGAAAAAGAAGAAATCAGCGGCTATTTTCCTGAATTCTTTAAACTGAAAGATCAATGCAAGTTTAATAATTGTCTGCATAAAGAAGAACCTCATTGCGCCATAAAAGCAGCTTTAGAAAAAGATGAAATTGCATGGTCACGTTATAACAGTTATCTGAAAATTCTTGAAGGTGATGATGAACATTACCGCACCGATATTTATGGCGAAGATCGTGCAGCGAGTGATGAAACGAGAAAGTAATTGAAATTCCAATTTTTTCAAATTCCAAATTCCAAAAACACGACGTATTCAAATGTAGAGATGCACTGCAGTACATCTAAGGCTAGTTTAAAATCCGTTAAATCCTTTAATCTGTGGCATCAAACCATCTTCTGTAATAATGAAAGTAGTCGTACAAAGAGTTTCCGAGGCATCCGTAACCGTTGATAACCAAATAACAGCCGATATTAAAAAAGGATTATTAGTTTTAGTTGGAATTGAAGATGCCGATACTCAGGAAGATATTGACTGGCTTGCCGGAAAAATTATAAAAATGAGAATTTTTGGCGACGAAAATGATGTCATGAACTGTTCGGTTCAGGATGTCGACGGCGAAATTATTGTTGTCAGTCAGTTTACACTTCACGCTTCTACAAAAAAAGGAAACCGACCATCTTACATAAAAGCTTCAAAACCAGAATTCGCAATTCCAATGTATGAAAACTTTGTAAAAGCTTTAGAAAAAGAGTTTGGTAAAAAAGTGCAAACAGGAATTTTTGGTGCCGATATGAAAGTCAGCTTGTTAAATGATGGCCCAGTAACGATCCTTATAGACAGTAAAAACAAGGAGTAAAAATAAATTCAACAAGTGTTAAGAATTTCTAAAAATAATATATATTTGACGAAATTACTTACTAATGAAATCTACCTGTTTTAGGCTTTTTTTTATCTTATTTTCCCTTATTTCTTCTGCTCAGAAGAATAATTATTCTACATTATTTATACCTGATAGTCTTAAACAAAATGCTAATGCTGTTCTACGCTTAGATCAGATGGATATTGTTATTGCTTCGCAAAGAAGTATGAATATCAAAACCCAAAGAGTGGTTTCTGTCTTAAATGAAAAAGGTTTAAATGATATTGATGCTTATGCGCATTATGATAAAACTACTTCAATAAAAAGTATAGAAGCTATAGTTTATGATGCATTAGGAAATGAGATAAAAAAAATAAAACGGAAAGATTTTAGGGACCAAAGTGCAGTTAGCGGCAGTACGCTGTTTTCAGATAATCGGGTACTTTATTTAGATTATACACCAATTTCATATCCTTTTACAATTGTTTACACCTGTGAAACGGAAACTTCAAATACCGCTTTTATACCACAATGGTATTTCTTGGGCGCTTATAATCTAAGCGTAGAGAAATGTGCTTTGAATGTTACCTTTCCTAAAGAATTGGGATTTAAAAAGAAAGAATTCCGATTTGATGGTTTCAATATTAAAAAAACGACTGATACAGATACGAATTTAGGCTACATAGCAACAAATATTACTGCTCAGAAACAAGAAGATTTAAGTCCGTCTTACGGGGAGCTTTTTCCTAAAGTTATGATGGGATTAGAAAATTTTCACTTAGAAGGAGTTGACGGAAAAGCTACTACATGGGAAGCATTTGGAAAATGGTATGGAGAGAAAATCTTAAATGGGACTACTGTTTTACCTGATGAAACCAAAGTAAAAATAAAAGCACTTGTGGGAGACGAAAAAGATCCTGTCAAAAAAGCAAAAATTATTTACGATTATGTTCAAAAAAAGTCCAGATATGTGAATATTGCAGTTGGTATCGGAGGATGGAAACCTATGTTTGCCAGTGATGTAGATCGTTTAGGATATGGAGATTGTAAAGCACTATCGAATTATACAAAAGCACTTCTGGAGGTTGTAGGTGTTCCATCTTATAATACTATTTTATATGGAGATCGTTATAAGTTAGATATTCAGTCAGATTTCGTTTCGATGCAGGGTAATCATATGATTCTTGCTGTTCCAAATGGGAATAATTATATCTGGTTAGAATGTACAAGTCAGGATGATCCTTTTGGATATCAGGGAGTTTTTACAGATGATCGTGATGTTTTGGTAGTAAAACCTGAAGGAGGAGAAATTGTTCGTACTAAAATTTACGATGATAAAGGAAATATTCAGGACGGAAAAGGAACTTATACAATTGATGAAAACGGAAATTTTTCGGGGGTTTTAAAAATTGCATCGCAAGGAAGTCAATACGCTTCCAAATCAAGAGTTGAAACCATGCAGCCAAATGAAAAAGAAGAACATTACAAAGAGTATTGGGATAATATCAATAATTTGAAATTGGGCAGAATAACTTTTACAAACGACAAGGAAAATGTTCGTTTTATTGAAGATGCTCAGATGAATGCTTCAAATTACGGAACACTTTCGGGTACTAAAATGATGTTTGTGGTTGATGCTTTTAATCAATATACAGGAAATATAAAACGAATTAGAAACCGTAAAAATCCATTTCAAATTCAGCGAGGATATTTAGATACAGATGAAATCGAAATCAATCTTCCGGCTGGTTTTTCAATAGAATTTCTGCCTTCAAACTTTGAATTAAAAGGCAAATTTGGAGAATACAAAACCGAAATCATCAAGAAGGACAATAATAAACTGATATACAAACGCTCAATGTTTGTAAATAAAGGGAAATATTCAAGCAAAGAATATGACGAATACCGTCTTTTTATAGAGCAGGTGTCAAGAAATGATAATGCCAAAATCATATTAAACAAAAACTAACCAAAATCAAAAATAAAATAATGAAAATCAAGATTTTTAGCCTGGTAATTTTATTGTTGTTTATTTCAAAAGTAACTGCGCAGGAATTTAAATTAGGAAAAGTTTCTATTGCAGAGCTGGAACAAAAAGTGCATCCAAAAGATTCATCTGCAGCGGCTGCTATATTGTATAAAAGAGGAAAAGCCAGAATTGAATACGATCAAACAGATGGTTTTGTGACAATTACTGATGTTGAGACACGTATAAAAATATATAAAAAAGAAGGCTATGATTGGGCAAACCATGAAGTCTTGTACATTTATAATAGTGAGTTCAGAGAAAAAGTTACATTCAGTGATGCCGTAACATATAATTTAGTTGGGGGAAAAGTCGAAGGTACCAAACTAAAAAGTGATGGTATATTTGATGAAGTTGTGAGTAAATACAGAAGTCAAAAAAAGATAACGATGCCAAATGTTAAAGAAGGCTCAGTTATAGAATTTAAATACACTATAAAAAGCCCGAGTGACGGGATGATCCGTGATTGGGATTTTCAAACAAGCATTCCGGTAAACTATTCTGAATTTTCTACATATGTACCTGAATATTATGTTTTTAGTCCAAGACAAAAAGGGTATATCTTTCCTAAAATGACTGTAGAAAAAAATAACAAAGCAATTATTATAAATTCGAAAGAAAGATATAACTCAGGAGGATTTGGCGGCGGAGCTGTTAGGACAGAATTTACTCAGGATAAATTTGACTATTTAGAAACTAAAACAACATATATCGCTGAGAATTTCCCGGCAATGAAAGAGGAAGCTTTTGTTAACAATATTGATAATTATACTTCTTCTATTTCTCATGAATTATCAATGACAAAATTCCCTAACCGACCAATGAAACCCTATTCTACAGATTGGAATTCCGTAGTGAAAACAATTTATGATTATGATGATTTTGGACCAGAATTAAACAAAACAGGATATTTTGAAGATGATTTGAAAAAACTGCTGACAGGTCTAAACACTCCAGAGGAAAAAATATGGGCTGTTTTTAACCATGTTAAATCTAGTGTAAAATGGAACAATTACACAGGCTACAGCTGTGATAATGGGGTTCGAAAAGCGTACAAAGAAAAAACAGGAAATATTGCCGATATTAATTTGATGCTTACTGCAATGTTGCGCTATTCTGGCTTAACTGCAAATCCGGTATTGGTTAGTACACGTTCTAACGGGATAGCTTTATTTCCTAATCGAACGGCATTTAATTATGTAATTGCAGCGGTAGAAACTCCAAACGGATATATTTTATTAGATGCGTCTGAGAAACTTTCAACTCCAAATATTTTACCGTTAAGAGTTCTCAATTGGTCAGGAAGATTAATACGAAAAGACGGAACATCTGAAGAAATCAATTTAATGCCTGAAAAAACATCCAATGATAATGTTTTCATGACATACAGTATTGATGCCGATGGTAAAGTTACAGGAAAAGCAAGAAGACAATCTACAGACTATAATGCTATGATTACGAGAGATAATATTAGCAGTCTGAAGGAAGAAGAATATCTTGAAAAACTGGAAAATCGAAACAATAAAATCGAAATTAGCGAATACGTCAAAACAAATGAAAAAGATATTTTACAGCCTATAACAGAGACTTATTCTTTTACGGGAACAAATTTATGTGAACTTATTGGAGGAAAAATTTACGTTAGTCCAATGCTGTTTTTTACAAAAGATAAAAACCCATTTACGCAAGAGGTTAGGGAATATCCTGTAGATTTTAGTTATCCTTTTACGGATAAATTCAATATTACAATTCAAATTCCGGAAGGTTTTACAGTTGAGACATTACCAGCTCCGGCAGCTGTATCTATGGAAGGTAATTTGGGTACTTTTAAGTTTAATATTGCTGCAAGTGCAAATGTACTTCAATTATCAATTTTGCATCAAATAAACGAGGCAATTGTATCACCTGAAAAATATGAAATGCTGAAAGAATATTACAAAGCAATGGTTGCTAAAGAGACAGAAAAAATAGTTTTAAAAAGAATCTAATTATGAAAATTTCAAGTTCAGTATTTATTTTATTTTTCCTTTTTATTGTAAAGGTACAATCTCAAAATTACGAGTTAGGAAAAGTAACTATTGCTGAACTTGAAGAAAAAATGCATCCAAAAGATAGCAGCGCATCCGCTGCTATTTTATTTAAAAAAGGAAGGACTTTTTTTACTCATAGTCCATCAGCAGGTTTTGTTTCGAATAATGTCTACGAAATAAAAATTAAAATTTATAAAAAAGGCGGCTTAAGCTGGGCAAATCAAAAAGTTCCTTATTATGTGGGTTATGATGGTTTGAATGATGATACAGTTAAATTTTCGGATGCGGTAACATACAATCTTGAAAACGGTGTAATCGTAAAAACGCCATTAAAAAGCGAGGGTAGTTTTAAGGCGAAAAAAAATAAATATTGGAACGAAGCATCCATTACTTTTCCTAATGTAAAAGAGGGCTCAATAATAGAGTTTAAATACATTTTAAAAACAGAAATGTTAGTTCGGCTTCCTGATTTTGATTTTCAGTTTAATATACCGGTTAATTATGCAGAATATAAAACTGAAATTCCGGAGTTTTATATTTACAAAACATTGTTAATAGGATTTAATAAAATAGAAAATGAATCTCATCTGACAGAAAATAAAGAAATATACGGAGTGACTTATAAAGTGGCCAATAATACTTATAAAGCCTATAATATTCCGGCACTCTTTGAAGAAAATTATATTGACAATATAAATAATTATCTCAGTTCCATACATAACGAATTACAAGGGAAAAGACTTCAAAATATGCCCTTCATAGAGTCTGCAGATCCTTGGCAGGATGTGGTGAATATAATTTACAAAAGTGAAAGTTTTGGAAATGAATTAAAAGAAAAAGAATTTCTAGCTGAAGATGTAGAACGATTAGTTACCAACGTTGAATCTCAAAAAGAAAAATTAGATATTATTTTTAATTTTCTCCAAAATAAAATGAATTGGAATGGAGAAAAGGGTTACCATACCGATAAAGGTGTTATAAAAGCCTATAAAGACCAAATTGGGAATGTTGCAGAAATCAATTTTATATTGATAAACATGCTAAAAATAGCAGGTATAGAAGCAAATCCGGTTTTGGTAAGCACGATTGAAAACGGCATACCTGTTTATCCCACAAAAACGGGTTTTAATTATGTTATTGCTTCTGCTGAAATTGATGGAAAGCAAATACTTTTAGATGCGGCTCACAAGCTCGCTTCACCAGATATATTACCACTAAATCTATTAAACTGGAAAGGAAGACTGATCAAAAAAGACGGCACCTCGCAGGAAATTGATTTAATTCCAGTAAACTTATCTAAGGAATATACAAACGTTCTGGTGAAAATGGATGATTCAGGGAAAATGAATGGTAAAGCCAGAATTCAGAGAGCAAATTATGAAGCGTATGGTTTTAGGGTAGAAAATGACAATAAAAATGAGGAAACTTATCTTGAAAAGTTAGAAGAAGAATTAGGAAATCTGAAGATATCGGATTATAAAATAGAAAATAAAAAAACAAATCTTGCAGAACCCGTTTTAGAAACTTTTTCTTTCACGGCAGAAAATCAATCAGAGATTATCAACGATAAGATATTTTTAAATCCTTTGCTGTTTTTAACCAAAACGAAAAATCCATTTAATCAGGAAAAAAGGGTATTGCCTATTTATTTTGGTTATCCTTCGGAGGAGGAAATTATTATAAATCTGGAAATTCCTGCAGGTTATAAAATAGAATCAATGCCTAAACCTATTCAGATTTCATCAGAAAATAAAGAGATAGTTTTTGTTTTAGATATTGTGAATGTCGATGACAGAATACAAATTAGCTGCTCAAAAGTTATTAAGAATAGCGTTTTTGAAGCAGATCAATATAATGGATTGAAAAATCTTTATCAGAAAATGTTAGCCAATCAAAACGAAAAAATAGTATTAAAAAGAATATAATATGAAGCTGCCAAAATTTTTAATTGCTATAATTTTCTTTGTTTTTATCGCAAAAGTACAATCTCAAAACTATCAATTGGGAAAAGTAACTATTGCGGAACTTCAGGAAAAAGTGCATCCAATAGACAGCAGCGCCTCTGCAGCCATATTATTTAAAAAAGGAAGAACCTATTTTAGTTACAATAAAGATGCTGGGTTTACGGCCAACCATGTCTGTGAAGTCAAAATTAAAATTTACAAAAAAGAAGGCCTAAAATGGGCTGATCAAAAAGTTAGATTTTATATAGGTTATGAAAACTTAAACGAAGACCGACTAGAATTTTCTGATGCAATTACCTATAATCTCGAAAATGGCGCCGTAGTAAAAACCAAGCTGGAGAATCAAGGCGCATTTAAGAAAAAAATCAATAATTACTGGAAAGAAAAAGCCATTACACTGCCCAATGTAAAAGTGGGTTCTATTATCGAATATAAATACATTTTGAAGTCTGAGAATATTGTAAAATTCCCTGACTTTGATATGCAATACGATATTCCGGTTAATTACTTTTATTATAAAACAGAAATACCTGAATTTTACATCTACAAACCAATTTTAATCGGAGGAATTCCACTGGAAAACGATTCTAAATTCTCTACCGGAAGCCAGACATTCGAAAACGAACACAATCAAACCAATTCATTTTCATATCGACAAATTGAAGCCTATTATTCAGGAAAAAATGTCCCGGCTTTATATGAAGAACCGTATGTAAATAACATTGAAAATTATAAAGGAACAATTAAGCACGAATTGGAAAGAGTAAGAATGCCGGAACAACCCGTAAAAGATTATACGATGACTTGGGAAGGTGTGGCAAAAACAATTTTTAAAGATGACAGTTTTGGAAAAGAACTTAATGAAATGAGTTTTTTAGTCGAGGATGTAAAACGATTAATTGGAAATGTAGAGTCTCAAAACGAAAGACTTAACTTGGTTTTTACCTATGTTCAAAACAAAATGAACTGGAATGAAAACTATGGTTATTATACAGATAAAGGAATTAAAAAAGCATATACAGACCAAACGGGAAATGTTGCCGAAATTAATTTCATTTTGACCAATATGCTTAGACTGACAGGAATAGAGGCAAGCCCGGTTTTAGTAAGTACAATCGAAAACGGACTGCCTGTCTATCCCACCAGAACCGGATTTAATTATGTCATTGCCGCTGCAGAAATAGACGGAAAACAATTTCTACTAGATGCAACACACAAATATACTTATCCAAACATTTTACCTTTAAACGTTTTGAACTGGAAAGGAAGACTTATAAAAAATGAAGGGACTTCAGTAGAGATCAATTTAGAGCCTTCAAATCCTTCCAAAGAAAGTTTTAATTTGATGGCAAAAATAGATAAAGATGGAAAAATGAGCGGACAGGTCAGAATTCTTCGAACAGATTATGATGCATATCAGTTTAGAGTTGAAAATGCCGCTAAAACCCAGGATAATTATCTTGAAAAGTTTGAAACAGAATTAGGAAATCTGAATATTTCAAATTATAAAATTGAGAATCAAAAATCAAATATCAAAGATCCAATTTTAGAAACTTTTTCTTTTACGTCAGGCAGTCAGTCCGATATAATAGGAGGGAAAATTTTCGTAAATCCATTATTGTTTTTTACAAGAAACAAAAATCCATTTAATCAGGAACAAAGAGTCATGCCAGTTTATTTTGGATATAAAAATCAGCAAAAATATAATGTGAATATAGAGATTCCAGAAGGTTTTCAAATAGAATCTCTGCCACAGCCTATTAGAATTGCGACAGAAGATAAAAATATAATCTACATGCTGAATTTTGCTGCCGAAGGAAATAAAATTCAAATAACCTGCTCTAAAGAAATTAACAGCAGTATTTTTGCAGCAGAGCAATATACAGGTTTGAAAAATATTTTTCAAAAAGTTGTTGCGAGTCAAAACGAAAAAATTGTCCTTAAAAAAATGTAATCATGGATTTGAAAAATGCACAACTAGATGTTGATACCTGGATAAAAGAACACGGAGTTCGTTACTTTAACGAATTAACCAATATGGCACAGCTCACAGAAGAAGTTGGTGAAGTAGCCAGAATTATTGCCCGCCGTTACGGAGAGCAATCTGAAAAAGAAAGCGATAAAAACAAAGATTTAGGCGAAGAATTAGCCGATGTTGTTTTTGTAGTTTTATGTCTGGCCAATCAAACGGGAATCGATTTACAAGCCGCTTTTGATAAAAAAATGGACTTAAAATCAGTTAGAGATAAAGATCGTCACAAAAACAACGATAAATTGAAATAATTGTGAAATATCACTCATAAGTTTTGAATTATGAGTTTTGAATTTTGAATTATGAATGGGGAGTGGTAAATTGCGGGGCTGAATTATGTTTCTAATCATTCATAATTCATAATTCACAACTTACAATTAAAAAAATGAATTTAAAATTAAGTACGAATTCACAATTCACCATTGATAATTCACAATTAAATATCACGGGTTCTAAAAGTGAAACAAACCGCTTATTATTACTAAAAGCTTTATTTCCAAATATTACCTTAGCCAATACTTCAAACTCTGATGACAGCGAAGTAATGCAGAAAGCATTAATTGGTAATGACAAAATTGTAGACATTCACCACGCCGGAACGGCAATGCGTTTCTTAACCGCATATTTTGCCGTAAACGAAGGTCGAGAAGTGATTATGACAGGTTCAAGCAGAATGCAGGAACGCCCGATAAAAATTTTGGTTGAAACATTAGGTCAATTGGGAGTCGAGATTAGTTATGAAAAAGAAGTGGGTTATCCTCCAATTAGAATCAAAGGGAAAAAGGTTACCGCTTCAAAAGTTAGTTTAGCAGCCAATGTAAGCAGCCAGTATATTTCGGCACTTTTATTAGTTGCTTCAAAATTAGAAAACGGTTTGGAGCTGACATTGGAAGGAGAAATTACTTCAGTTCCTTATATCAAAATGACATTAGCTTTGCTGAATGATTTAGATATTCAAACCAGTTTTGAAGGAAATGTAATCAAAGTTTATCCTAAAGAATCTGTCGAATCAAAAGAAATGGTTGTAGAATCTGACTGGAGTTCAGCTTCTTATTTCTTTAGCCTTGTGGCTTTGGCCGATGCTGCAAAAATAACCTTAAGCAGTTATAAAGAAAACAGCCTTCAGGGAGATTCAGAATTAGTGTCTCTTTATGAAAAAATGGGTGTGAAAACTATTTTCCAAAACAATAAAATGACATTGGAAAAACAAGCTGGCTTTAAATATGAAGATGTAAATTTTGAATTGAATAATACACCAGATATCGCACAAACAATTGTAGTAACTTGTTTAGGTTTAGGAATTGGATGCCATTTAACAGGTCTTCATACTTTAAAAATTAAAGAAACAGACAGATTGGAAGCATTGCGAATTGAGCTTACAAAATTAGGAGCTAATATTTCGGTAACTAATGATAGTTTAACTTTAAAGCCATCTTCAACTATTAATCAAGGCGTGCATATCGCAACATACAACGATCACCGTATGGCAATGGCATTTGCGCCGCTTGCGATAAAAGTGCCAATCATTATCGATGATGCCGAAGTAGTTTCAAAATCATATCCAGATTTCTGGAATGATTTAAAAGCCTTAAACTTTCAAATCTCAGAATTATAGCAAGTAAAAAATAGCCACGAATTCACGAATTTATATTTTAAAAATTAAGATTAATAAAAATTCGTGAATTCGTGGCGAAAAAATAGTTAGGACATAGCCTTTGGTTTCAACCAGAGGCTTTTTTGTTAAAGGAATCCAAATTAAATGATCTTATATAACTTATATGATAAAAAAAACATTTTTATGGTTACTAAAACCTCACTAAATCAAGGGCTTTTGAAAATAAACGTCAAAACACTTGACAACGCCTATCTCACAATCGTATATTTGCAGGCGATTTAAAATTTTAGATAAAAAAATCTAAGATTGATATTTTAAAATCTAACTTCAAATATGAAATTATCACACTTCAATTTCAATTTACCGAAAGAACTTTTAGCTGAATTCCCGGCAGAAAATAGAGATGAATCTCGTTTAATGGTAATTGACCGTCAAAAACAAACTATAGAACATAAAATGTTTAAAGATGTTATCAACTATTTTGATGACGGAGACGTTTTAATTCTTAACAATACAAAAGTTTTTCCTGCACGTTTGTACGGAAACAAAGAAAAAACCGGAGCTAGAATTGAGGTTTTCTTATTAAGAGAATTAAATTCAGAACAACGTCTTTGGGACGTTTTAGTAGATCCGGCTAGAAAAATCCGTATCGGAAACAAACTTTATTTTGGTGACGACGATTCGTTAGTTGCTGAGGTAATCGACAATACAACTTCTCGTGGTAGAACTTTACGTTTCTTATACGATGGCTCTTATGAAGAATTCAGAAACAAATTGACAGAACTTGGAGAAACTCCAATTCCTAAATACATCAACAGAGAAGTTACTGCTGAAGATGCTGAAAGATATCAAACAATTTACGCAAAAGAAGAAGGAGCTGTAGCGGCGCCAACTGCTGGTTTACACTTCTCAAAACACCTTTTGAAAAAATTAGAAATCAAAGGAGTAAATTTTGCTGAGGTAACTTTACACGTTGGTTTAGGAACTTTCAATCCGGTTGAGGTTGAAGATTTATCTAAACACAAAATGGATTCTGAAGAGTTGATTATTAATCAACAAGCTTGTGATATCGTAAACGAAGCGAAAACAAAGAAAAAACGTATTTGTGCAGTAGGAACAACTTCTATGCGTGCAATCGAAAGTTCTGTTTCTTCTGCAAATACTTTGAATCCTTACGAAGGCTGGACAAATAAATTTATTTTCCCTCCTCACGATTTTAGTATTGCAAACTGTATGATTACAAACTTCCATACTCCAAAATCAACATTATTAATGATGATTTCTGCTTTCTGTGGACATGATTTAATGAAAAAAGCCTACGACGAAGCGATTAAAGAAGGATATAAATTCTATTCTTACGGAGATGCAATGTTAATTCTATAATTAGAATTTATCTTATAAAGAGACCCGACAAGTTTTAAAAACTTGTCGGGTTTTTTGTTTTAGAATGGTTTCAAGTTTCAGGTTTCACGTTCTGCTGATAACTTGAAACGTGAAACCTGAAACAAAAAAAACACTCATATTGTTAAATTTATTCGAAATATTTCAAAAGGTGTTATTTTAGCATCCAAAACAAAAACAATGACTTTTCAAAATACACGCGAATTTGCGAAACAACTTGATGCACAAGATGCATTAAATCATTATCAACAAGAATTTATCTTCCCAAAAGTTAACGATAAACGTGTGATTTATTTCACCGGAAATTCATTAGGATTACAGCCAAAACGTACCAAAGCCTACATAGATGAAGTAATGAACGACTGGGCAGAACTAGCCGTCGAAGGTCATTTTTATGCAGAGAAACCTTGGTGGGATTATCAGGAAAGATTTGCTGAACCATTGAGTAAAATTGTGGGAGCACTTCCGTCAGAAGTTACGGTGATGAATACTTTAACTGTAAATCTTCATTTGTTGATGGTTTCTTTTTATCAGCCAAAAGATAAACGTTACAAAATTATCTGCGAAGAAAAAGCATTTCCGTCAGATCAATATATGTTTCAAAGTCAGGTTCATTTTCACGGCTATAAACCAGAAGATGCAATTGTAGAAATCAAACGTCGTGAAGGAGAACACAATATTCGTCTGGAAGATGTTTTAGCAAAAATTGAAGAAGTTGGTGACGAATTGGCTTTGGTTTTAATTGGAGGTGTAAATTATTATACGGGACAAGTTTTTGATATTAAAACCATTACGGCAGCAGGACAAAAAGCCGGAGCAAAAGTAGGTTGGGATTTGGCACATGCTGCCGGAAATATCAAGTTAGAACTTCATGATTGGAATGTAGATTTCGCTGCTTGGTGCAGTTATAAATATATGAACTCAGGACCAGGAAATGCTTCTGGGGTTTTTGTTCACGAAAGACATCATAACGATCCAGACTTGCCGCGTTTTGCCGGCTGGTGGGGACACAATAAGGAACGCCGTTTTAAAATGGAACCCAACTTTGATCCCGTTCACGGAGCAGGCGGATGGCAGATTAGTAATCTTCCGGTTCTTTCTCTAGCACCTTATTTGGCTTCTGTAGAAATGTTTGCTGAGGTTGGAATGGATGCTTTAATTGCAAAACGGGATCATATTACATCTTATCTGGAATTTATTTTACACGAAATTGATAAAGAAGTTGCCGGTAATTTTGAAATCATAACGCCTTCAAATCCTGAAGAGAGAGCTTCGCAATTATCAGTTTTTCTGCATGGAGAAGGAAGAAGTTTATTTGATTTTTTAATGAAAAATGGAGTAATTACAGATTGGCGTGAACCAAATGTAATTCGTTTGGCACCAGTTCCTTTATATTGCTCTTATGAAGATATGTATGACTTTGGGCAAATTCTGAAAAAAGGAATTTTAAGAAAGTAAAAGCGAATTGATCTCGCAAAGGCGCAAAGTTTTTTTGTTTAAAGCTACAGATTAAAAGTATTAAAAAGATTTTTTTGAATTGCCTCCAGCTTTAGCTGGAGGCATTAAAGATGAAATTTGAAAAGGCTTTAGCCAAACTATACTTGTTTGGCTAAAGCCTTTTTTGTTTGATCAATTTTTCATCCTGCTAAAGCTGGACGCTATTGAACTTAAAACCTAAACTTCGCGACTTTGCGAGATTAAATACATTAAGCAAAATCCAAAAATAATCTGCGGGACACAACACAAAATCTTCTAATCTTATAACGTTTCTAAAAAATTCTGTAACAATCATTATAGCAGATATTCCGTATTTTGTAGTGTATAATTTTAAAAACTACAATCATGAAAGGCTTATATATATTATTAGCGGCAATATTTTTAACTTCTTGTCAAAATCAAAGTAAAGAAGATCTAAACAGAGCCAAACAAGCCAGTATTGATTCAATGAAAGTTGAGATTAACAAACAGCGTGTTATCGATTCAATGAAGACAGAAATGGCAAAGATAAAAGAGGAACAGAAAGTTGAATCTCAAAAAGTTGTTGTTGTACACCAAAATGACGGAACAGCCACTACCACAGCTACCAAAAAGAAAGGATGGAGTGCAACTGCTAAGGGTGCTGTAATTGGTGCCGGAGTTGGTGCCGCAACCGGAGCAATTGTGAGTAAGAAAAAAGGTGAAGGTGCTATTATAGGTGGTTTAGCCGGAGCTGCATTAGGTACAGGAACCGGAGCTGTTATTGACAGCAAGAAGAAAAAAGAATAGATTTAAATTTCTATAATATTAAAACGCCGATTTAGAAATTCTAAATCGGCGTTTTGTTTTATACTAATTGGGGTGTCGGAATCTGGATTGCATTCAATTCTGATTTATAAAAATCGAATTGATTTTTGATTTTTTCTTCTCCCTTTTTAAAATAAGAAGTCGATGAAAACAGATTATGATAATATTCGATTCCTTCTAAAATATTCGCTTTAAAAGAATTCCATTTTTTTAGCTGCATTGTGGTTACTTCTCCCGAAATCATTTCAATTTCATTTCTAAAATAATCAACATACATTTTTAATTCCTTCACAAATAAATTTGGGCGATCCGTTCTCAAAACCGATATTCCCTGATAAATGTGCTGAACCATTTCTTTTAAAGAAACTTCCTGATCAAAATAAGCCAGATTTGGCCCCGGACAAATTACCACGCCTTGAGCCTGACCTTTTATTTTAATGTCATTTTCCAGATAAGAAGCATTTGCCAAACCGACACACAGACATGATTTTTCGGTTATTTTGGTTTTGCTTTTCTCAAATGCATCGGCAGATAAAGTCTCTTTTCTATTTTCTAATTCGGCCAGTTTGATATCCTGATATTTTTTAGATGCCGTACAAATCCCCTGCGGATCGTATTCTTTGCTTAATGCTAAGAATTTCTTCGGGCAGGAACTTCCAGCTTTATTTTCGTGAATTCTTTTTTGTTTCAAAAACTCATTTGTTGTGCCTTTTAATGTATTAAACGGAACTCCCAAAGGCGAAATATTACTTAAATAGAAATCATCCTCTTTGGCATTCATCAGTAAATCCCGGGTTTCTTTATCTACAGAAGTGGCTTCTGGAACTAGTAAAAATGGAGATCCCCAGCCAACAGAATCGACTTGATATTCTTCTAATAAAAATTCATGTTCTTCTGCTGTTCCAACTCCACCCTGAACGGTAATTTTCAGTTTCAAAGGCTTTTCTGGAAAAACTTGATTTTTTAGCTGTAAGGCTTTAATCATTAATTCGTGGGCCGATTGTACTAGCTGCTCTTTTTTCTGCTTAAATTCTTCTAAAATGGTACCCAATAAGAGTCCGTCAGTAGCAAAGGCATGACCGCCGCAGTTTAATCCGGATTCAATTCGGTATTCAGAAACCCAAAGTCCTTTTTTAGCCAAGAAATTTCCCTGAATCATAGCCGATCGAAAATCACTTACTTTTAAGATAATTTTCTTTTTCAGTTCGTTATTTTCATTTGGGAAAAAATCTTTGAAATTTTCGAAATAACCAAACAATCTCGGATTCATTCCGGCAGAAAGCACAACAGACGATTCTAAATTACTGTTTGCAAAACCTCTTAAAGCAGCGTGAGCATCATTAAATTCAATTGGAAGCTGTTCATCTTTGTCAAAATTATCTTTATCCAGCTTCGTCATAATGTTAACGTCGATTTCGCCGGGGAAAAGATTCGTTTCAATATAACTCTGAATGTTTTCTTTAAAAGCAATTCCATCATCCAATAAATTCTGAAAACCTTTTTTAATATCAGAAGTATTAGGAAGCATCGACATAAAATTTTCAAGAGAAGTTTTGCTTTCTGCTAATTCAGTTTTAAAATTCTCGAATTTTTCTTTTACAATTTTGTCCACTAAATTTAAGTAAGAAGTGATTCTTTGGGTACGGTAATCATGAAATTTCTGCGTGATTTCTTCGTACGGAATATTGAATTTAGTGCTGTAAAAATTACGCATCTTTTCAATCAAATCATCATCAGCGATCGAAATAACAGACGAAATCCCATATTGCGCCACGCGAATTGGGCTGTCAATTGTATATGCAAGACCCATCACCGGTATATGAAAAGTGTGTAAAGGTATTTTTGCCATTTGTTTTCAGATTAAAATAAAGGCAAATATTGAAAAAAGGATTTTTTTAAAACCTGATAATTGTCAGGTTTGTGGGTTGGTTGCCACGAATTACACGAATTTCCACTAATTTTTACTCGAAGAATTTTAAAAATTAATTCGTGAAAATTTCCACAATCTTGTCATTCCGAGGAACGAGGAATCGCACTAGGGAATCGACAAAGATTGGCGATATGCTGTACGGAGTTTCTTGTGCGATTCCTCGTTCCTCGGAATGACAAAACTATTCGGAATACTATGATTCATAAAAAACATAGCCCGTGGTTTCAACCACGGGGAACGTATTGTGAGAATGCGTTATGGGATTTCTTTGTGGAAATGCCTTGTGTTCCTGTGGTTGAAACCGCAGGCTATATTGACGTAGATGCTTTTATATCAAAATCTTCTTCAAAGACTCTGCAATACTTCTCCATAAAAAATTATAGAATGATTTTTCCTGAATTCTTTCTACTTCAACATCGGCGGTTTTGGCTTTGTCTTTAGAATCATTTTTGACCAGTAGATTAGCAATTGCTGATTTAAGTTTTGCTTCTTTTTCAGGATGTTTCTTTTTGTATAATTTTACTTTTAGATCGTCATAATCTAAAGAAGCATTTCCTTTTGAAACATTATCATTTCCATAGAAATTAAAGCGGTATTTATGAAAAGCTCCAGTAAATGTAGCATTCATATAAGGTTTACTGAATTGTCCCATCGCTCTCACATCAAAATTTGAGATTACACCCTGAATGTGAAAACCGTCACTTTTATCCAGAACATTAAAACTCCAATCGACATCAAGAGGCGAAGTTTTCATGAAAATACATTTGATTTTAATTTTTACGTCATCCGTTTTTTTCAAACCAAAACCACTTCGCAGATTGGTTGCCTGCAAGTTAAATTTGTCGAAATTTAAAACTCCCGGACCTTTGGAGAAATCAATTTCTTCTTCATAGACCAATTTCGATTTCAAAACCTGTAAAGTGTCAATTTGAAGCGGGAATTTTATATTTCGGAGTAAATGATTGTAAAGATATTTTTTGCTCAAATCATCTTTTGGCATTTTTCCACGGTAGATATTCGCATCAAAATGATTGATTACAAGTGAATTTGCCTTAAAGAAAAAACGATCATTCTTGAACCCCCAATCCATTTTTGAAACTTGAGCCGAATCGAATTTCAGCGTGTAAATATCTTTTTCTTTATCCAGTCGTTTAATAAAATCTGGCCGGTTAAATTGCGGAAGATTAGAGAAATTGTTGATTTTTAAAAAGTTTTTCTCGGTACTGATTTTGCCAATATTAATATGATAAAAAGCGCTTGGTCGGTAAAATAAACTATCAATAACCAATGTATAGCTTTTATACTGCAGCGGAATTTTTTCTTTTAAAGTGGCATCTGTCAATAAAATTCCTTCTAATTTCAGTATGATTTTTTTGATGCTGAAAATAGGTTTTTCGGTATCTAAAGAAACAATATCGACCGTTCCGTCATTTAAGTAAATATTCGAAACAGCGACAATTTTGCGAAAAGGTTCAAAGATTTCGCTTTTAATACTTTTGCTGTTATTCAATAATTTTTCGCCTTTTTTATATAAAATTACCCGAGGTTTATTGATAATGATACTTTCAGCCTGAATAATATCACGGAAAGCCAAATCCCAAATATTAAAATGTTTTATTGTAATGGATTCAATTTTAGAGAAAAGCCCATTTTTGCTGTCTTTAGGCTGATTCTTCGGACTCACTAATAATGTCTGTGCGTAAATATTTCGGGAAAAAATAGAAACTTCAATTTTTTCGTAATTGATATTATAGACCGTTTTGTTTTTCTCGTGAATAATAATCGGAAGCTGTTTTTTAATCCAGTAATTCAAACCAATATTGGCAAAAATTAAAAGCAGGAAAAGAGAAATTAAGCCGATTGCTATTTTTTTATATATTGACATTTATAGGATTGATTTTAAATACATAAATTTAGGCTTTTAAAAAGGAGGATTTTTACATTATTCTTCTTTTTGATTACATCATTTTACAAACATTTACTGTTTATACTCTTGCAAAATATGAGAAGATTTAAAAAATTTCTGTTGGTTTTAGTGTTGCTTGTTGTTGCACTTGGAATTGGTTTATGTGCTTATATTTTTCATTTGAAACCTAAATATGAAGGAGAAATAGAATTGAAAAATCTCCAAAAACAAACCACAGTATATTTTGATGAATATGGTGTTCCTCACATTTATGCCGATTCTGAAAAAGATGCTATGACGGCGCTTGGATACGTTCACGCTCAGGAAAGATTATGGCAGATGGAATTGCTCCGCAGAATTGCCCCGGGTAAATTATCAGAAATCTTCGGATCTGTAGCTCTTAAAAATGATACCTTTTTTGCCGGAATTGGTATTGAAGAAGCTTCAGCGAAAGCGATTGCCAAATTGGACAAAAACAGTGAAAGTTATAAATTGACACAAGCTTATCTGGACGGAATAAATCAATATTTAGAAGAAGGAACGACACCAATTGAATTTACATTGGTGGGAGTAAAAAAAGAAAAATTCACAATAAAGGATGTTTATAATATTTTTGGATACATGTCTTTCAGCTTTGCTATGGCTCAAAAAACAGATCCTTTATTAACCGATATTCGTAATAAATTCGGTTCCGAATATCTGAAAGATTTAGGAATTGAAGGCGAATTCAACACGACGCAAATAAAAAGTTCAAAAGAAAATATTGAAGATTATACCGCTGTTTCAAAATCGATAACAGCATTGTTGGACAAATCGCCAATTCCGCCATTTATTGGAAGTAACAGCTGGGTTGCGGGACCACATAAAACAAAGAGTGGAAAAGTAATTTTTGCCAATGATCCGCATATTGGATTTTCTCAGCCGGCAACTTGGTACGAAGCACATATCGTAACCCCGAAACATGAATTGTACGGCTGTTATCTGGCGGGCACTCCATTTCCGTTATTGGCACATAATCGTGATTATGCCTATGGTTTAACGATGTTTGAAAATGATGATATCGATTTTTATCAGGAAAAAAATAAAGACGGAGATTCCAATCAATATCAAACGCCGACTGGTTTTGCCAATTACGAAATCAGAAAAAAAACGATTAAAGTAAAAGATACTTCGGATGTTGTGCTAACCATTAAATCTAGCCGACACGGGCCAATTATGAATGATTTACTGGAAAGATTGGATCGCAAACATCCCATTGCAATGTTGTGGACTTACACGCATCAGCCAATTCAAATTTTAGATGCCGCTTATGGTCTTTCGCATGCTAAAAACAGAGATGATTTTAAAAAAGCAGCAAGCTTAATTGCTGCGCCTGGATTAAATGTAATGTATGGCGATGCCAAAGGAAATGTTGGCTGGTGGGCGACAGGGAAATTATATAAACACAATAAAGGCGTAAATACGCATTTAATTTTAGACGGTTCAAGCGGAAAAGATGATATTGTAGAATATTTAGATTTTTCGAAAAATCCATCGGCTGAAAATCCGAAATGGGGTTATGTATATTCTGCTAATAATCAGCCGGAACCAGTTGACGGATTTTTATATCCGGGTTATTATCTGCCGGAAGATCGTGCGAAAAGAATTTCAGGTTTAATGGATGCAAAATCCGATTGGGATAAAGAAGCCATCAGTAAAATGATTTATGATAATACTTCTGAGGTTGCAGTTGGAACAGTTCAAAACCTAATTTCGAATATTGATCTTAATTCAATTTCGGCATCAGAAAAAGAAGCTGTAAAGATTTTAAAATCATGGAAAGGAACAACCAATTTAGAAGATGTTGCGCCAACGATTTACAACAAATGGATTTATCTCTATTTAAAAAATACTTTTGAAGACGAAATGGGCGAAGACAATTTTAATATGTTTTTAGGGATTTCTATCGGAAAACAAGTTATTGCCAATCAAGTTAAAAATGAAAACTCGGTTTGGTGGGATAATATCAAAACAAAAAATGTAAAAGAAACCAGAAAAGATATCGTTTCTAAATCGTTTCATCAAGCTATTTCGGCACTTCAAAAACAATTAGGAACCACAATTACCGATTGGAAATGGGGAGAAGTTCACACCGTTGAGCACGAACATCCGTTAGGAAAAGTGGCTGCGCTTCGTGGTTTATTCAACGTTGGGCCTTTTGCTTCGCCGGGTTCAAATGAAGTAATCAATAATTTATTTTTTGGTTTAACTAATGAAGGAAAGTATTATGTAAAAGGCGGCCCTTCAACCAGAAGAATTGTAGATTTCTCAGATATTGAAAATAGTTGGAGTATTTTGCCAACAGGACAATCCGGAAATCCGTTCAGTAAACATTACAGCGATCAGGCCGAAATGTACAACGCCGGAAAATTCAGAAAAATGAAACTAAATAAAGAGGAGATTATAAAAACTTCAACTAAACTGGTTTTGAAACCGAAACATTAGCATTAACTATATTGCCAAAATATTTTGATTATTTTTGAAACCTAACTCCTTATTTTAATGTATAAAAAAATAATTACGCTTCTTGCCTTATTGATTTCACTTTCAGGATTAATACTTCAATTTTTTTACGATGATATTAACCAAACGTTTTCTTCTATATTATATCAGTTTAATTATAATTTATTAATTATTGGCGATGATATTTTGTGGATAAGTGGAAATTCCTGGTCATTACTTTTTAATATCATGGTTTTCATTGGAGCTCTTGCTTTTTATCTTTCAAAAGAAAAAGAGATCAGACTTTTACGTTTCGCTTTTCCTGTTTTATTAATAAGCAAGAGTTATATTGTTTTACTCCATTTTTATTTCATTTTCTATCCTGAACAACCGCTTAGTGGGATTGAAATTGTATATAGCATTGGTCTACTAGGGCTGCGAATTTTTATACTTTACCTTTTTTACAAAAGCACTCTTTATCTGAATAAATTAAAAGAAATAGATTCTGAAACTCTTGTTTATACTCGAACTACTGAAATATCTTATTTTAAAGCAAGTAAATGGCAGCGTTTATTTCATTTTATTTTTGATGCAGTAATTTTTGGAATTATTGGTTTTCAATTCCTATTAGTTTTTGCACGTAGTAAAGAATTTCAATCGGATTTTAGAAGTATTGAAATATTATTTAACAGACAAATTTTCCCATCGGTTCTTGTCCTTTTCTTTGGTACTCTTTTTTATTTTGTATTTGAAAGTCTTTTTCAGGCAACACCCGGTAAATTTTTGACAGAAAGCAGAGTTACAGATAAAAATGGTGCAAAAGTTTCTGCTTTGACTGTTTTTAAAAGATCCCTGAGCAGAAATATTCCTTTTGATCCGCTTTCATTTTTAGGAAAAGGAAATTGGCACGATTCTGTTTCTAATACAGTAGTTTACAAAGAAAAACAAACTGGAATTAAAGGCAAATACTATTTATTACTTATTCCAGTATGCGCAATTGTTTTGACTTCAATGCATTATTGGGAGGTTAGAATAAAAAAAGAAATGGATTTAGAATATTCAAATAAAGTTCTTAGAGAAAAAAATGAAAAAATAGTAGAGTCTTTAAAAACTATTGATACAAATACGGTATTGCAATTACCAACCAATGCTTTTAATTTTAGAAACATATTTTTAAAAACTGAGAAAGTAGCAGATTCCATTATCGAATTTTCAGTTTTATATGTGGAAGAAACGGGAGATGATCTGTATATTGAAAAGGGATATGAAAATGCTAAAGGAAGATTACGGAGAGTCAAATTAAAAAGAAGCGATTTGCAAAGGATGATTTTAAGGGATTTTAAACAATCTCCTCATTATGAAGAAGATGATAAAAAGCCTTTTTTAGGAATATCTGAAATTCCTGCGTTAAAAGGAAAATATATTGATGATGTTTTAGAGCTGAATTCGCCTAATTTGAAGGCAATATTTGAACCAAATTTTACTGATAATGAATTGTTGTTGAAGTTGAGATTACACAATCAAGGCATTCCTGCTGAAGTAGTTTCGATAATACCAGAAAGCAAAAATGTAAAATGGAATGTAGATGATTTTCCTACAGATTTTGATGATAATTATATAGTTTATCTGATCGCAGAAGGAAAAGGTATTGAAAATTATAAATTAAAAGTAATAGTGAATGATAGCCTAAACAAGCAGTTTATTTACGAAATATCAGGAACAAAAGATCAACACGAAGCCACAGTTATTTTGTTAAAGTAAACTTTACAAAGTTTGTGATATAAAAAAACCTTTATCAAATTGATGTTTGATAAAGGTTTTTAAAATTTAAAAAAAACTTAGCGCCTTAGTATCTCAGAACCTTATTTAGAAATATACTTCCCTTTCACAATATCATTTGCAAAAATGTTCAAATTATTAGTAAGGACTTTACTTGTAGTCATAATATTTTGGCTTTGATACGCTGTATCTTTCTCGTATGCTTTTAACAAAGTTTCTAACTCCACTTCATCATACACAACAAAAAGATTGTAGATCGCATCTCTAAAATTTTTGTAGTTGATGCTTTCCGTAATTTCCATTGCTTTTTGTTCGTTCCAGCCTTCCTTTGCCGAAGCCTCGTTTATTTTAGCTAAACAAAAATCAATTACATACGTTTTGTAATGTGCGGCTTCGATGATTTTGTCTACAATAATCTTATTTTGCTGTGAAGGCATTGCCGGAGGCGGCGGATTTTGCGAAATACAAATAGTTGGAATTAAAAGGCATAGATATAAAGCCAGAAAAGCGTGCTTCTTTAGATTTTTCATAGGTTATTTTAGTTGTTTTGGGTACGGCTAAAATAATATTTTTTATGATAAATTATCAAGTTTGAATGTTACAAGTTATAACAAAAAGAACTCCGATAAAACAGATTTTAAATCGATTTTACCGGAGTTGATTTTAAAAGATTTTCTAAAAATTATTTCGCTTTATTTTTTGAAAGTTCTTCTAATATTTTTTTTCCATTTTCGTTTGAAGGATCAAGTTCAACTGATTTTGAGTAATTAGTAAAGGCCAGTTTTTTATCTCCATCGGCTAAATAAGCTTCACCTAAACTATCGTAAACATTTCCTGATTTTGGGAAAGCTTCAACATTAATTTTAAAAATTTCAATAGCTTCTTTCTTTTTTCCGGTTTGCAATAATTGGTAACCAACATTATTCATGTCGCCTTCCTTGATACCATAAGTTGGGTCGCTTTTTAATTTTTTATAAGTATCTATACCGGCAGATGTCCCTTTTTCTTTAAAAACATCTAAAAGTTCAAGTGCCATTGATTTTTTGGCCTGATTATAGGGCTGATTGTATAGAATGTTACGAATAGCTTCATTCATTTCGCCTAAAACCGTTCCGCCTGTATTGTTCAGTAAAACAACTAAATTTTTGTCAGCAGGTATGCGGGAAATGACCGTATTAAATCCATTAATTCCTCCACCGTGTTCTATAATTTTATATTGTTTATCACCAATTTTTTCTTCAGATAAAAACCATCCATATCCATAAGATTCATTCCCAAACGAGATGTAAGATTTAAATAAAGATTCCATTGATTTTTCTGAAAGTAGTTTAGTAGTATAAAGTGCCTGATCCCAAAGATATAAATCTTCTACGGTTGAGTATAAAGAGCCTGCCGCATACGGAATGCTCATGTCAATGAAAGAAGAGTTTACAAAGTTTTTGCCTTGTTTTTCATAACCGGCCGCTCTGTTTTTAAGTATAACTTCACTATGGTCAAAACCTGTATTTACCAGTTTTAAAGGTGTGAGGATAGTTTCCTGTAAATATTGCTCGTATGTTTTACCTGTAATTTTTTCAATAATATAACCTAATAAAAAGTAACCAGAATTACTGTAACTAAATTTTTCGCCAGGCTTAAAATCCAGAGGCAGTTTATTAAACGTTTTTACAAACTCTTCAGGAGTACTCGGATTACGGCTTTTTTCTCTAAGAAAGTTTGGAACAGAAGTATAATTCGGAATTCCGGATGTATGCGTAAGCAAATGATGAATGGTTATTTTGTCGCCATTTTCTTTTGGATAATCCGGTAAATAAGTTGTGATTGGAACATCTAGTTTTAGTTTTCCTTCTTCAGCCAGTTTTACAATTAAAAACGCTGTAAATTGTTTGCTGATAGAACCCAATCTGAATTTTGTGTCGGGTTGATTTGCAATATTCCATTCCATATTCGCCAAACCAAAACCTTTTTTAAAGATTACTTTTCCGTTTTCTGCCACCAAAGCAGATCCGTTAAATTGCCCGTATTCAGTGTATTTGGCTAAAAGATCTTCGATTTGTTTTGCTTTGTCCTGCGCAAAAAGAGTTATTGTAAATAACTGCAATATTGTACAAAGTGCAATTAGTTTGATTGATTTTTTCATAATGATGGTTATGGGTTTAGTTAATGAATGATGCGTTTTGATTGATGATTGAAACTTCTAAGAACTAGATATTCAATAAAATGAAATCGAAAGTACGATTTTTTTTACTTGAATAAATCCAGGCGCTTAAAATGTTAGACGATTGAATTACGATTTGGTTTCAACAATCAAAGATTTTTTTCATTCACTTTACTAAAAAAGAATTTGAGTATCAACTAAAAGCTAGTTTTTATAAGGTCTATGCTCGTAACTCACAATTCGTTTTAATTTCCAATCTTTACCATTCCTTTCCCAAATATGAACAAATTTCCCGGTTCCTTTTGGAACACCATTAACATAAAAGGTATGTTCTCCTAATTGTACAGCTCCAAAATCACCTAATTTATCAATTGTACAGGAATTTAATTTTCTAGTTAATTTTTCGGGGCTCTCGCATTTTGAAATCAGCGATTTGATTTCATTTGCCTGCGAGATATTCAATCCGGATCGATCATCGTAAAACTCAATATCTTCTGAAATTATTTTTTTAAAGAGAGCAGCATCGCATTGATTGAATGCAATATCAAAAAGTAAACTGTCCATTTTAATAATTTCAGTTTTTAAAAGATCCATTTTAATAATTTCTGAATTTGTTTGTGCGATAGCTTCTCTTTTTAGAAATAACATAAAGAGAACTAATATATTTATCATTTTTGGCATAGCTATAATTTTATATATCGATTTTGGGAATTATTTCGTTTCGATATCGATTAGTTTTTGCCCATTTTCTCCAAGATAATGCAAGAGTAAATCTATATAAATTTTATAACCGTCATCAACATTGGTAAAAATAATAAGACCTTGTTTTGTTTTTGGAAGTATAAAAAAGAGAGTTTGTACGCCCTTATCTGCCCCGCCGTGTGATAAAGCATATTCTCCGTTTCCTAAATCATAAATCTCAAAACCAAGACCAAAATATTTATCTTTTTTAGTTGTAATCTGATGCGCGTTCATGTCATCAAATACTTTTTTGCTTAAACCCTCGCTGTTTAAAACACTGCAAAGAAACTTTCCGTAATCTTCGATAGTTGTTAATAAATCATCGGCAGCGTTTGCAGTTTTATTTTTTGTTGGTTCATAAGCATTTCCTGTGTTGTCGTAGTTAATAGCATATCTCGAAAGATCTATTTTATCATTCCAAACGAGCTGCGTATCATTCATTTTTAAGGACTCAAAAATCAATTCTGATGCTAGTTGTTGTAATGTTTTATGAAATTTTTTCTCCAACGCTTTTCGCAGATATTCAAAACCTTCACCGGAATATTGATATTGAGTTCCGGGTTTGAATTTGAAATCCAGTTTTCCAGATTCGTTTAAAAATCTCCAATTCGGGAAACCAGTTTGATGACTTAAAACAATTCTCGTTGTAAGCAATTTTAAATACGGATCATTTGCAATATCAGGATCAGTCCAGTATTTATAAAGTGGCTCGTCAAGATCCCATTTTCCTGCACTCACTAATTTTAGAGTAGTAATCGCAGTAATAGGTTTAGTTAAAGAAGCGACGTTCCAAATCGTATTATATGGTGCGGTAACACCTTTTTTTAGTTCACCAAAAACTTTTACCTGTTTAAGTTTTCCATCTGTTATAATTCCAATTCCAAGGGCTGGCACTTTGTTTTCTTTCAGCCATTTTTCGGTTAAATCGTCATTATCAAAAAGAGTCGATTTATTTGGTGCCGAACTTGTCATTTGATGATTGTAGCTCAATGATCGCGCTAATTTCCAATCTTTATTTTTTAAGAGCCAAAGATGCGTGAATTTGGCAAAACTTCCGGCCTGTTCAGCACTGCCAGCCGTATTTTCATAAAAACGATGCGTTCCCATTTGAATCGCTCCGTATAAAATACCATTTTTATACAACGGATAAATCTCGGTGCTTCCATCAATTAGTTCTCTACGATAGTTATATTTTCTTGTTGGAGAACAGATTCCGTTTTTCAATGTTTTTAAAAATCGGGCTTTATCCGAAATGCTGTCTTTGTCATGATAAAACTCAAAATCTTCGGTATAAAGATTTTCAAATTGTTTTATATCGCAGGTATTAAAACCAATATTAAAAAGAAGACTATCTTTTGACATAATGGTTTTGTACAAAGCCGAGTTTTCGGTTTCCTGAGAAAATCCAATTTGGATTTGAAAAAGTAAAATTCCAATTAAAATAAGTTTTAATTGAAAGAAAGTGTGATTGATTTTCATTGTGATTGATTGATGATTAATGATTTGCAATATTACATCAATCAAAATATGAAAAATAGTATAAAAGCGAAAACTTATCTTTTTTGCGAAAGAAAGTACGAATTGGGATCGAACATCTTTGGCGTTGTTTTCGTTACATCTTTAAACTTTTTTATAAAATGCGATTGATCAAAATATTTATTGTAAAGTGCAACATCAGTTAGTTTTAGTTTTTCCAAATCTGAATTTACCATTTGATCGACTGATTTTCTGAACTTCAAAATTTGAATGTATTTTTTAATCGTAAGTCCGGTTGCCGTTTTAAATTTAATCTGCAGCAATCGCTGCGATGATTTTAAATCTTTACTGATTTCTGAAACCGAAATTGCTGAATCCTGATTTTTAATGACTTCACAGATTCTTTCAATTACATTTTTAGCTGAATGCAAATCAGACAATTCTTCAAAATAAGCATTTATTGTCTTTAATAAAGTTTCAATTTCGGCATCAGTTTGAACTTTAAAAGGCAATTCTTCAGGATTAATTTTAAGAATAGAATCTGTAAAATTGCTTAAATCATATTTTGGAAACATCGAAAGTGTCCACGTATGCAACTGTATTATAGTGACTTTAGTTTTCGGCTGAATATTCACCAAAACTTTATTGGTCATTTGCGAACAAAAGTAAACACCTTCGTTCATTTCATATTTGTTTTTACTGGTATGAACTTCTATAGCGTTCCCAGTTACAATGGCGAGATTAAAACAGCCATTTGGTAAAACGAGTTTATTTTCAATCAGGCTTTCGCCGATGCTGTTGTCTAAACACCAAATTTTATTGACGAACCTTTCAGTTTTTTGGGTTACATAATGTTCTGAGTAGAGGTTCATTTTTGGTTCTTTGCTTTGACAATTTTAAATATAAAAAATATCCTTTTGAGTTAAAAATATTCTATCAGATAATTTTTGATAAAAAAACATTATAAGATATTTTTTATTAGCTGTTTAATTGAATTTAGTGAGGAAGTGTTTTGACTATTTTTTAGCCAGCTTGCAGGACTTTTTTTATTGATATATTTATAAAATAAAAAGTCAATATGTTTTTGTGAAATTTCTATTTCATGAGCATGAGATACACTTAAATGATCATAGCTGATTTTTTTTATATTGAAAGGACTTAGACAAATGAAAAAACAAGCCAAAGATATTGGACTAGATCCGGAAGTATATGCATATATATCGGAGAATGGAGTTTTAGAATAATTTTTTTTAATAATTTCATTTATATTACTGAAATTACTTGTGTCAATTGCTGATAAACTATAAGTTCCCCTTTTTTTATCAAAATCTAAAAAAGAATCAAAATCAGATTGGAAAAATTCATGTAAAATGATTAAGTACAAAACGATTATGGTTTCAAATAAACCCTTTTCAGACTTGTTTTTCATGTCTATATTGGGAAAATTTTCAGATTTATTAGATTTCATTTGCTTAAAATCTCTAAGCATTTGAAATTTATTTAAAACTTTTTTTACACGTCTTGGATTTGTAAATTCAAGTTCTTTGAAAAAAATATTTATAAAATTGTTTATTGAATCTTTTTCTCCTGCTATGTTATAGGATTGATTGTCAAAATAAAAATTTATTAGTTTAATTAAATCAGTATGTTCAGGCATTGAAAATGAAATGTCAAATATTTTTTCTAAATATTCATTTGATTTAACAATTTTACCATATTTTGTTTTTACGGCTTCTTGAACTGCTTTTCTGTCTATTCCACAAAGAAAAATTGTCTTTTGACCATATGTAAAAAATAATTTAATTGCAGACATAAGATTTAGTACTTGTTCGGGTTCACATCTATCTAAATCATCTATAAAAACAATATTATATTTAGGTTTCCCTTCTCTAGTAAGAAAGTCTTCTAGCCTTCTAAAATCTATTTTAAAATTTTCTAGTGCTTGGTAAAAAGTAGGTTCCTCAGTTTTTGAGATTTCTTCAATAAAAGGAGAAGAATCTATTTCAAGTTCAGGACCACCAGGAAACAAAGGGATGTTAAGTTTTAGTGATTTTCCCATTCCTCTTAGTATTCTTGCACCGAATTTTATTAAATCAGAATAAAAAGTTTCGGATGAACTATTACTCTTAATTCTAATAAAATCTAGTAATGACATTGCTAAATTTTCATCTTTTTCAAATTCCCAAGCTTCAAAAAAGAAAGTATTAAATTCAGATTGTAATTCATTCTCTAAATATTTCATTAAGCTGCTTTTTCCACTTCCCCAATCTCCGTAAAGAGAAAACATTTTAATTTCATCAAAAGAATCTTTACTCCCGATTAAAAAATCTCTCATTATTTCCCCTTTATCAATGATGCCAAGGTAATCTGTTTTTTTATCTAGTTTTTCGATCCTTAAGTTTGAAAGTAATTTTTGCTTAGTCATAATGATTTTGAATATAGAGCTAAGGTACTATTTTTCTATTACAATACTTATAGCGATTTCTATTCAAACTCCCCAAAATAATCTCGCTTAGTATTCTGCCATTCCTCTAAAATTATACTATAATAAACATCGTCTTTACTATTTCCTTCAGAATCGATATAATTATTTCTAAATAAACCTTCTTTTAAAGCTCCCAAATTTTCAATAGCTCTTTGCGATCTTAAGTTTTCAAGATCAGCGCTAAATTGTATTCTCTTAAATTGAATATTTTCGAAACCAAAATTTAGTAATTCATATTTACAGGCTTTGTTTAAACCAGTTCCCTGAAAATCTTTTCCGTACCAGGTCCAGCCAATTTCACATTTTTGGCTCGCATGATTTAAATATCCGTAACGCGTACTTCCGGCAACTTTGTTTGTAGCTTTGTCTATAATAAGAAAGGGATAACAAACTCCGTCTGCTTTTTGTTTTAAGGTGCTTTGAATGTAATTTTCGAAATCGGCATCGCTGCGAACATACATTCCCATATATTTCCAGATTTCGTCATCAAAAATAATTTCTTTGAGTTCGATGTTTCTTTCGTTCTCAAACGGAATTAATAATACACTTTCATTTTCTAAAATGATTTCTGATTGTAAAATTTCGCTGTTCATCGTGGTTATTAATTATAATGGGTTAATAGTTTTCTGTAGCGAAATTACTTCTTTTGAGAATCTAAATAAATCTATTAAAATAGGATTTTGTTATGAAAACAGGTGTCTTGCCCCAATAAATATTGGTCTTTAAGGTTAAATATTTGTTGTAATTTAAAGCTTATGTACAATTATTACTTATTTTTACGATCTTATATATTAGATTTTCCCCGATGCAAACTTCTCTAAAAATTGCTGTTGTAGGTTCTGGACTTGTAGGATCGCTGTTGGCAATTTATCTTAAAAAAGCAGGTCACACGGTTCATGTTTATGATCGCAGTCCTGATATTCGAAAAATAAATTTTTCTGGCCGTTCTATTAATCTTGCAATGTCTAATCGTGGATGGAAAGCGCTTGACGGGGTTGGAGTTGGTGATGCAGTTCGGGAAATTGCAATTCCTATGGGTAAACGTGCCATTCATTTGGTCGATAAACTCAATTTTCAGAATTATGGGCAGGAAGGCGAATCGATTTATTCGATTTCCAGAGGGAAATTAAACAGAAAAATGATTGATTTGGCCGAAAATGCCGGAGCTGAATTTTATTTCGAACAAAAAATCTGGGACGTAACATTAAGTGATGCAACTTTGCACATTGGCGAAAGTGAAAGAGGTGAGTGGGAAGAACGAAAATACGATATGGTTTTTGGTGCCGATGGAGCTTTTTCGAGAATCCGCCACAGAATGCAGCGTCAGAGCATGTTTAATTATTCGCAGGAATTTTTAAATATGGGTTATAAGGAATTGAATATCCCTGCAAAAGCTGACGGAACGCATAAATTAGACAAAAATTCTTTTCATATTTGGCCGAGAGGCGAGTACATGTTAATTGCGCTTCCTAATCTTGACGGAAGTTTTACCTGTACTTTATTTATGCCTTTTGAAGGCGCTAATTCTTTTGAGTCGCTTACAGATCGTAAAATGGTAGAAGATTTCTTTGAGAAAAACTTCCCGGATTCGATTGAAGTGATTCCGGAACTGGCAAATGATTTCTTTAAAAATCCAACAAGTACTTTGGTAACCATGAAATGTTTTCCGTGGACTTACGAAGATAAAATTGCTTTAATTGGAGATGCCTGCCACGCCATTGTTCCGTTTTACGGACAAGGAATGAATGCCGGTTTTGAAGATATTACGGTTCTGAACGAAATGATCGAGAAATTTGGAAACGACTGGAAAAAGATTTTCTCTGAATATCAAATTTCGCGTAAACCAAATGCCGATGCGATTGCTGAACTTTCGTACCGAAATTTCATGGAAATGAGTACCAAAACAGCAGATGAAAAATTCTTATTACAAAAGAAAATAGAGAAAGTCTTTTCAGATAAACATCCAGATAAATGGATTCCGCTTTACAGCCGTGTTACATTTAGTGACCGTCCGTATGCAGAAGCATTGGCAATTGGAGATTTCCAAAACGGAATTATGGAAGAAGTTTTAAAACTGGAGAACATAGAAAATATCTGGAACTCACCAGAAGTTGAAAATAAAATTCTGGAGTTGCTGCAAAACGCCTAATTTTTTTTAAAACCATATAAGTTATATAAGTTAATATAATACTTTGTGTATAGTAAACCCGACAGGTTTTTAAAACCTGTCGGGTTTACTATTTAGGAACTCCACATAATTAGACATATAAATTAAATGAACTTATATAACTTATATGGTTTAATGTTTTTTATTTCTTAAAGATTTTGGTCAATACGCCAAATACGCCTCTTATAAAGGTAGCACTTGTTACCACTTTTAAAACAGATTTACCCACAACACTTGCCGTGCTTGGTTCTGCTTTTGAGGATTTTGTCGGAGCTTCTTCTTCTCGTTGCGCTGCGGCTTCATTAGCGTCGGCTATTTTTTGAGTTAAGATTTCGAAGGCGCTTTCACGGTCAATCTCTTCGCCGTATTTTTTTACTAATTTCGATTTGTTGTTTATTTCTTCAATTTCTGAAGCCGATAAAATATCCATTCGGCTTTGCGGCGCACGCATCATTGTGGCAACAAGAGGGGTTGGAACTCCTTTTTCATTTAGAGCTGTTACCAGAGCCTCTCCAATTCCTAAACTTGTCAGCAATTCATCGGTTTTATAATATTCAGAGGTTGGGTAATTATCTGCAGTTTTTTTAATTGCCTGACGGTCATTTGCAGTAAAAGCTCTAAGCGCATGCTGAATCTTTAATCCTAATTGTGCCAAAACACCACTCGGAACATCCATTGGGTTTTGAGTAACAAAATAAACACCGACACCTTTTGAACGAATTAATTTTACAATCGTTTCAATTTGTTCTAATAATGCTTTGCTGGCTTCATTAAAGATTAAATGTGCCTCATCAATAAAGATTACCAATTCAGGCTGTTCTGCATCTCCTTTTTCAGGCATTTTTTGATAGATTTCTGCTAAAAGACTTAACATGAAAGTAGAGAATAATTTTGGTTTATCCTGAATATCCGTTAAGCGGATGATATTTACGTAGCCTTTTCCGTTTTCGTCAATTCGCATTAAATCATCAGTGTCAAAAGACAATTCGCCAAAAAACAAATCACCGCCTTGCTGCTCCAGTTCAATAATTTTTCTAAGAATCGTTCCGGTTGTAGCAGTTGAAATTTTGCCATAACTCGCGGCGATTTCTTCTTTACCTTCTTCCGTAATATAATTGATAACTTTTTTAATGTCTTTTAAATCCAGCAAAGGCATTTGTTTATCATCACAATATTTAAAGATAACCGCAACAACTCCGGCCTGAGTATCATTTAAGTCTAAAATCCTCGAAAACAAAACTGGACCAAATTCTGAAACTGTAGCGCGCAGACGAACTCCGTTTTGTTTAGATAATGACATTAATTCAACTGGAAATGCAGCTACATTATAAGGTACATTTATTTTAGCGTGACGCTCGGTAATAAAACCTTCCTCTTTTCCTTCTTTTGCGATACCGCTGAAATCACCTTTAATATCCATCATTAAAACAGGAATTCCGGCATTTGATAACTGCTCAGAAAAAACCTGAATTGTTTTTGTTTTTCCAGTTCCCGTTGCTCCGGCGATAAGACCATGGCGGTTTAATGTTTTTAAGGGAATCTTGACATGAGCATCGCCAATTGCCTCTCCATCTAAAATAGCACCGCCAAGAATTATAGAGTCACCTTTAGCAGAATAACCATTGTTTATGTCCTGAATGAAATTATCTTTTTTATTCATGTTTTTATTTGTAATTTAGATGATTATAAGGGTTTTGTTTGGTTTTTTAACAATTTAACTATCTTTTTTTTAGTAGGAAAATGCTTTTTTTGATTGAAATTGACATAAAAAATAAATTCGCAGCTTTTTAAGAAGATTTCAACGGAATGATTGAATATTTACTAAAACGTTGTAATTTTTTTACTATTCGCCTTTTTTTTTGTTTTATCATAAAAATGTTGCAGACAAATTAATGAGATATTTTTTAATTTGACGTTAAATTTCCTTCAATAAAATTAAAAAAAGTTTTTTTATTTAAACTAAACGTATAAATTTGCTACCCTACAAGTTAAATATAACTAAAAAATAAAAATTATTTAAAACTATTAAAATTTAAAAAAATGGCAAACGTTAAAGTTAAAAAAGAAAGCACTTCAAATGGAGGAGGGATGATTACAGGAATCATTATTGTAGCGTGTATTTTGGTTGGGGTGTTTATTTGGAAAGTAATCATGGGAGATTCTGCTAACTTCGAAGGAGGGAACCCTGAAACTGGACATCCAATCAATACATTAGGACAAGTTTATAAAGGAGGATTTATTGTACCAGTATTATTAGGTATGTTTTTAATGGTTGTTGTTTTTTCAATTGAAAGATTCATTGTTATCGGTAAAGCTGCTGGAAAAGCTAACCTTGACAAATTCATGAAAAGCGTTCAAGGAAGTATTAAAGAAGGAAACATCGAGGCTGCTATCGCTTCATGTGACAAACAACAAGGTTCAGTTGCAAACGCAATTAAATCTGCTTTGATTAAATATCAAGACGTTAAAAAAGAAGGTTTCAACAGTGAAGAAGCTTCAGAAGTAATCCACAAAGAAATCGAAGAGGCAACTTCATTAGAAATGCCAATGTTAGAAAAAAATATGACTATTATCTCTACTTTAGTATCATTAGGAACTTTAGGAGGATTATTAGGAACTGTATCAGGTATGATTAAAGCGTTTGGTGCGTTAGCTTCTGCTGGAACTCCTGACCAAGCTGCTCTTGCAACTGGTATTTCTGAGGCACTTATCAACACTGCAACAGGTATCTCTACATCTATCTTAGCAATTGTTTCTTACAACTTCTTTACTGCTAAAATTGACGATTTAACTTACTCTATCGATGAGGCTGGTACTACAATCGTGAATACTTACAGAAGATTCAGAGGAAGTTTGAAACAATAATTAATTTTTGATATTAATAATTACAATTAATTATATCAAAATAAAATAAAAGAGAATGGCTAAAATAAAAATGAAAAAAAAGTCAACATCGACAGATATGACTGCCATGTGTGATGTTGCGTTCCTTTTGCTTACGTTCTTTATTTTGACCGCTACTGCTAAGGTGCCTGAAGCACTTCCTGTAGATATGCCTGCATCTGTTGCTGAATTTAAATTACCAGATACTGATTTGGCAATTATTACAGTAGGTAAAGATAAAGATGGGAAAAGCAAAGTGTTTTTTGACCTAAAAGGTAGAGAGATTCGTAAAAGAACTCTTGAAGGAATGGGAGCAAAATTCGGTGTAACTTTTTCAGAAGATGATAAAACTAAATTTGCTTTAATGGATGACTTCGGTGTTCCTGTAACAAGTTTAAAACAAATCATTGGTATGACTTCAGCTGAAAGAGTAAAAGCGGATCAACCTGGAATTCCAATCGATTCTTTAGATAATCAATTAAAAGAATGGTTGTTAGTTTCAAGAAGAGCTGCGATTGATCTAGATGATAAAGAATTGCAGATTGCAATTAAAGGAGATGCTAAAGAAGAATATCCAAAAATTAAAAAAATTATGGATATTTTACAAGATCAGAAAATCAACTCCTTTAACTTAGTTACAGGTACGAGAGGAAAAGACTTTTAATTAAAAAAGATACACTAAAATGGCTGAATTAAATACCGGCGACGGTGGCGGCGGAAAAGGTGGCAAGGTAAGAAGTAAAAAGCAAAATTCGAAAGTCGATTTAACGGCTATGGTGGATTTGGCATTCTTATTGATCACATTCTTTATGTTAACCACATCGTTGTCAAAACCTCAATCGATGGATTTGTCCTTGCCAAATAAAGAGGATGATACGACGAAGGTAGAAAATACAAAGGTAGATGAGAATCGTACGATGACTGTAATACTTGGTGCCGATAATAAATTGACTTATTATATGGGATTGTTAGAAAAACCTATTGGCGGGCCTAAAGATATTGGATATGGTAAAGATGGGATTCGTAGAGAATTGCTCTCAAGAAAGAAAGCAGTTTTAGAATATTCTGCTGCTAAAGGGAAACCTAAACAGGGAATTATTGTTATTATCAAACCAACTAAAAAATCAAATTACCGTAATTTGGTGGATATATTGGATGAAATGGCAATTACTAAAGTTGATACGTACGCTATTGTTCCTGAGTTTACACCAGAGGAAACAAAATTGATAGAGAAAAAATAAGGGTTATCTTGTTTTAACATCCTAATAATCAAGAAAAATGAAACTAGATATAATTAAAAACACGTGGCTTGATATCGTATTCGAAGGACGTAATAAGATATATGGTGCATACGAGTTAAGAAAATCGAATAACAAAACTACGGTAAAAGCACTTATCATAGGTTCGATCATTTTTAGCTTTGCTGTTGCAGCGCCTCTTATTGCAAGCTTTTTACCAGAATCTGGGGAAGAAGAAGTGAATAACAATGTTAAGATTGCTACAGTGAAATTACCTCCTAAAAAAGAGGAAGTAAAGCCTAATCAACCACCACCACCACCGCCACCGCCAAAAGTGGATCAGGTGAAATTTACAAAACCGGTTGTTGCTAAAGCAGAAGAAGTTACTGAAGATCCTCCAAAAATTGAGGATTTGAAAGACAAGAAAGTAGGTAATGAAACTATCAAAGGTGATCCGGATGCAGTTTTAACTGTTGATGAGCCAGTAGGTACAGGACCAGTTTCTCAGGTAGTAGAAGAAGATAACAGTGTGTACAACACAGCTGGTATCGAAGTAAAACCTGATTTCCCTGGAGGGATGGATAAATTCTACAAATTCGTAGGAAATAATTACAAGACTCCGGAAGAAGAAGGCCTAAAAGGTAAAGTTTACGTTACTTTTGTAGTTGAAAAAGACGGTTCATTAACCGACATTAAAGTTTTAAGGGATATCGGTTACGGTACAGGAGCAGAAGCAATTCGTGTTCTTAAAAAATGTCCAAAATGGACTCCCGGCGAGCAAAATGGTAAAAAAGTTAGGGTTCTTTACTCTTTACCTATTACTATTCAATCTGCAGAATAATGTTAAAAAATATGCTTAATAATATTCAGAAGAAATCGCTCAAAGAGCGATTTCTTCTTGTTTTAGGAATACTGTTTTTTTTAATATATCTTGTGCTGGGTTTAATGATAATGTTTTGGGAAAAGCTTCCTTTAAATATGGAGCCTAAATACAGATATGCTTTTGGAGGATTGCTTATTGTTTATTCAGCAATACGTTTTTTAAGATTAATAAATTCAAATACAGAATAATTATGCTAAAAAATAGTAGGTTTTTAGGTTTGGTTATTTTTGTTTTTTTGTTTGCAATGTGTAACCAAAAAAGCAAGAGTGAATCTGAAAAGGAAACAATTTTAAAGGGGTCAGTTGATGTTACTGTTGATGAAACTATAAAACAAATTGTCGATGATCAGGTTGCTGTTTTTGAAGGGACATATTACGATGCTAAGATTACGGTTAAGCCAAAATCAGAAGTGGAGCTTATTAACGACTTGTTAAATAAGAAAGCGAAAGTTGTTGTAACGGCTAGAAAATTGAGTAATGAAGAATTGGGAAGATTCGAAAAAAGTAAAATTAAACCTCGAATCACACCCTTTGCTGTTGATGGAATTGCCTTAATTGCAAAGAAGAACAATAATGATACATTAATTGCGTTGAAAACTGTAATTGATTTTTTACAAGGTAAAGCTGATTCAAGAATAAAAGGGATTGTTTTTGATAATCCTAATTCCAGTACAGTGCGTTATATGAAAGAGCTGGCGAAAGTAAAAGATTTTCCTTCAGCAGGTGTTTTTTCTTTCAAAACAAATGATGAAGTTATTAAATTTGTTTCAGAAAATGATAATATGATTGGTGTTGTTGGAGTAAATTGGTTGTCGCAGCCATCTCCCAACATGATTGAGGCAATTAAGAAAATTGATGTTTTAAGTGTTAAAGGCTTAAAAGGTGACAAGTATTATAGTCCTAGTCAAACTAACATAGCATTAAACGAATATCCTTTGGCACGTGATTTGTATATTATAAACTGTCAGGGTTATTCTGGACTAGGAATGGGACTTGCGTCTTTCATGGCTGGTGAGATTGGGCAAAGAATAGTTTTGAAATCTGGGTTAATGCCTGTTAAGACTCCGGGTAGGAAATTCCATATTAGAAGTCAAATTATGAACGATAAAGAATAAATTAATTACTATAAAGATGAATAAATTTAAAATTTTTAGTCTTGCTATGATTGCTACAGCTTCTGTTGCAAATGCGCAAGATATCAAAGAAGCAAAAAAGGCAATCGATGCTGAACAGTTTCAAAAAGCAAAATCATTACTTAAATCAATCATCAAAGCTAAGCCTTCAGATGGTGAAGCTAATTTTGTTTTAGGTAATATTTACTTAAACCAAAGCGTTATAGATTCTGCTAAAATCTATTACTTAAACGGAATTGAAGCAGCAGATAAGAAAAACTTAAACTATATTGGTTTAGGTCAAATCGATCTTGATAATAAAAACGCGGCTAGTGCACAAGCTAACTTTGCTTTAGCTACAAAAGATATTAAGCGTAAAGATATAGAGGAATTCATTTATATCGGTAAAGCTTACATGAACTCTGTAAATCCTGATTATACAAATGCAGTTGCAAGTTTGAAAAAAGCTTTAGCAATTGAACCGCAAAATGCAAATGCACTTTTGGCAATTGGAGATGCATATTACGGAGCTAACAATCAAAACGATGCTTACAAAGCTTACCGTGATGCTTTTACAGCAGATCCAACTCTTCTAAGAGCAAAAATGCAATTAGGTGTTTTATTGAAAGGAGCAAAATCTTACGATGAAGCTATTAAATCTTTCAATGAAGTTATTGCCTTGAATCCAAATTATGGTCCTGTTTACAGAGAATTAGCTGAAACATATTACAAATGGGGAAGAAACAAACCTTCTACAGCTAAAGTTAATTTGCAAAACGCAATTACAAACTACGAAAAATACCTAAGCTTAACGGATTACTCTTTAGATTCTAAAATGCGTCACGCAGATTTCTTGATCTTGGTAAAAGATTACAAAAGTTTAGAAACTGTTGCAAACAAAATGATTGCTGAAGATAAAGTAAATCCTAGAATCTTTAGATATTTAGGTTATGCAGCTTACGAAAACGGAAACGTTGATGTAGCTATTAAATCTATCGAAGATTATATCAAAACTCCAACAAATAAAGTAATTGGAAGAGATTATTTATATTTAGGTTTATCTAAAATCAAAAAAGGAACAAATGCAGAAGGTGCTATAGATCAAGCTTCATTTGATGCTGGAATTGCAGATATCAACAAAGCAATCGAATTAGAGCCATTAGTAGTTGAAGAACTTAATGATTTAGGAAAAGCTTTATTTGGTAAAAAACAATTTGCGCAAGCTGCTTCTATCTTTGAATTCGGTGCAAACAACAAAGATTCTAAGAACTACTTAGATGATAACGTTTACTATGGTATTTCAGTTTACTACGCAAATGCTAATAAAACTGGCGGAGCTGCTGATGCTGCTCAGTTAGCTAAAGCTGATGCCGCTTTTGATAGAATCTTAGTTGCGTCTCCAACTTATGATGAAGCTTACTTGTACAAAGGAAGAATCAACAACTTGTTAGAGAAAGATGATTTAATTATCAAAAACTACGAAGAATATGTTGCTAAAACAACTGCAAAAGGTGCTGAAGAATTAGCAAAACCAGCTACAGTTAAAAAAATCGTAGAAGCTTACAATAGTATTGGTGCAAGTTACGCAAATACTGATAAAGCAAAAGCAATTGAATATTTCAATAAAACTTTAGTTTTAGATCCAGCAAATACATACGCTGCACAATCTGTGAAAGCTTTAAAATAATATAGTTTTAAACTAATTTATTAAAACCGATAGTTCGCTTTGAACTATCGGTTTTTTTGTTCCGTATTTAATTGACTATCTTTGCACATTAAATTAAAATAATGTTACCAAAAGAAATACAATTAGAAGTAAACAAAGGAGCAATGTTACCTTTGATGGAAGAATTTTATACCATTCAAGGTGAAGGTTTTCATACCGGAACGGCTGCTTACTTTATTAGAATTGGAGGCTGTGATGTTGGGTGTCACTGGTGTGATGTGAAAGAGAGCTGGAACGCAGAACTGCATCCGCCAACAAATATCGATGTAATTGTAAATAATGCTTCAAGTTATGCAAATACAGTGGTGGTTACCGGTGGAGAGCCGCTTACATGGGACATGACCCTATTGACGCAGCAATTGAAAAATAAAAACTTAAAAGTTCATATTGAAACTTCTGGAGCTTATCCTTTATCTGGAACTTGGGACTGGATTTGTCTTTCTCCAAAGAAGAACAAACTTCCCACGCCGGATGTCTATGCTAATGCACATGAGTTAAAAGTGATTATTTATAATAAACACGATTTTATCTTTGCAGAAGAACAAGCAGAATTGGTTAATGAGAATGCTATTTTGTTTCTTCAGCCAGAATGGAGTAAAAAAGAAGAAATGACTCCGCTGATTGTAGATTATGTAATGAATAATCCGAAATGGAGAATTTCACTTCAAACACATAAGTATTTAAATATACCTTAAATAATACAAAAAACCTCTTCTAACTTAGAAGAGGTTTTTTGTATGTAATAAATACACGCTGTATAAAAAAGAAACATTTTTATTATTTCCAGTTTTTCTGATTTTTTAAATTGACAATCTGTGCAAGATGATGATTTCCGTGCCAGGCATACATCTCAATAATTTGTTGAATTCGATATTCAGAATTATTTTCAGGATGAATAAATGACTTTTCTAAATCAACTTCCGATAAGTTTTTCATTATATAGGCTAATCTAAAATGCAATCCTTCTAATAAAATTAGTGTTGGAGCGATTGGCATGGTTAAACTATCCGGTAGCTCAGACCATAATTTTTCATCATAAGGTTTTATAATTGGATTGTTTTCGGTTAAAGCCCATTTTAATCTAATGTAACAATTCATATGACTTTCGGCGCAATGATGAATTACTTGTCGAACAGTCCAGCCTTCCGCACGATATGGAGTGTCTAATTGCTCATCATTAAGATGAGCAACTTCCTTTTTTAATCTTTCTGGAAAAGTCGAAATCTCTTCAATCTTATCTAAAATATATTTAGATGTGAATTTTTCAGGAACTTCAAATTTTCCTATAGGGTATTTTAATTTTTCTAAATCTAAATTTTCCATGATTAAAAGATATTTATATTGAAAGTCTTGCCAGATAATCATAATGCTCACCTTCCATAACTAATTCACATTTTAATCCGTTTGCAATTGCGGCATTCTGTAAGGTATTATAATCGAGATATAACCAATCAAAAGTTTCTTCTTTTTCTCCTTTATACGATATAGTAAAAGTAAGTTCTCCATAATATTCTGTTTCAGACGGAATCCATTTTCCACCATCTTCATCTTCGTCAAACATATAAATGATATCAGAACTGTCGATTAAAATTTGCCCGCCCGGATTCAAGAGTGATTTCAATTTTGATAAATACGTATTGCAATTTTCTAATTTTCCAAAAATACCGGTTCCGTTCATCAGCAAAATAACCGTATCAAATTTTTCTCCTTCAAAATCTAATATATTTTGAACTTTAGCATTTTTTGAACCCCGAAGTTTACAAGTTTCAATTGCTTTTTCAGAAATGTCTATTGAAGTAACATCTAAATTACGGTCATTTTGTAAAGACAAACTATGGCTTCCGGCACCACATCCAACATCTAAAGTTCTTCCTATTGCAAGTTGTAAAGCCTTTTGTTCAATTTTCGGCATTTCATCATAAGAGCGGAATAAATATTCAACGCTCATTTCATCTTCTTCAGAAATTGAAGTTTCGGTAATAATATCTTCGGGTGAATTATTAGTCTGGAAATCATACATTGCTTTCCCAAAAAGATCTTTCATCGTAATTTAGTTCAAAGTTTAAGGTTTCAAGTTTAAAGTTGTTTAATTTTGCAGCTCAACTTAAAATTTAAACTTGAAACAGATTTTAAATAACTTAAATAAGTTAGCCAAAGATAAGCATATCGAAAACAAAAAGTATTTTGATAAGCTGAAAAAGAAACAGCCAAAGAATTTAGATTACGTTATGCAGGACTTGCATGATGCTGAATTTAAAAAAACGGATTGTTTACAATGCGCCAATTGCTGTAAAACAACCGGGCCTTTATTTACTTTGGCAGATATTGAAAGAATATCAAAATCTTTCAGGCAAAAACCGCAGCAATTTATTGATCAATATCTTCGTATCGATGAAGATAAGGATTATGTGTTGAAAAGCGTTCCTTGTACATTTCTCGATAGTGAGAATTATTGCTTGATTTATGATGTAAGGCCAAAAGCCTGCCGAGAGTTTCCGCATACAGATCGTAAAAAGTTTCATCAAATTTCAGATCTGACTTTAAAAAATGTTGCAATTTGTCCCGCTGCTTATAATATAGTAGAAGAAATGAAAAAGAAATTACCGCTTTAATCATTAAAATCGCATTGTTGTTTTAAGATTATACATTTCGCTTTTTTAAATGTATTTTTGAATAATCTGAAATCAAGTAAGAAATATAAATCATAACAGAACCTAAATTGAATCTAGAATACTTTATAGCAAAAAGACTCATCACTGCCAAAGATTACAAAAGCAGTATATCGGCACCAATTATTAAAATTGCCATTTCGGCAATTGCAATAGGTATTATTATGATGATCGTTTCTGTAGCAACCGGAATTGGTTTACAGCAAAAAATACGCGAAAAAGTTTCAGCCTTCAATGGTCAGATTATTATTTCGAATTACGATAACAACAATTCAGAGATAACCTTAATTCCAATTTCGAAAAAACAGGATTTTTATCCAAATTTCAAATCAGTTCCAGAAGTAAGCCATATCCAAGCAGTCGCAAGTAAAGCCGGAATAATTAGAACAGAAAATGCTTTTGAAGGAATTGTTTTTAAAGGAGTAGGAGCAGATTACAACTGGAACAATATAAAAGAGTATTTAGTAGAAGGTAAATTACCTGATTTTTCAAAAACACTAAACGAAGAAGTTATTATTTCAAGATTTCTTGCAAATCGATTGAATTTAAAATTAGGTGACAGTTTCAATACCTTTTTTATAAAAGAAGAACAAGGAAAACTGCCAAATAGCCGCCGATTTAAGATTGCAGGTATTTTTAGTTCAGGATTTCAGGATTTCGATGCTACATATATAATAGGAGATATTCGTCACATTCAGCGAATCAATAAATGGAGTCCGGATCAAGTTGGGGCTTTTGAGGTTTTTGTGAAAGACTTTACAACTATTAAAGAAACAGGAAATCAGATTTACGAAAAAATCTCTTCAAATCTAGATACAAAAACCATTACCGAAAAATACAGCTATATTTTTGACTGGCTTCAGCTTTTCGATTTCAATATAATTGTGATTCTTGCTATAATGATTCTGGTTGCTACAATTAATATGGTGGTAGCATTATTGGTTCTTATTTTAGAACGCACACAAATGATTGGAATTTTAAAAGCATTAGGAGCAAATAACTGGACAGTTCGCAAAGTTTTTCTATACAATGCATTCTACTTAATTGTTCGGGGATTGTTTTGGGGTAACTTAATTGGGATTTCGTTACTGTTAATTCAACAGCAATTCGGAATCATTCATTTAAATCCTGAAAACTACTACGTGAATCAAGCTCCTGTCTATTTAAATTGGGGTTATATCGCTTTGTTGAATTTACTAACCATAACAGTATGCTTCTTAGTATTATTAATTCCGTCCTATATAATAACAAAAATCTCTCCTGTGAAAGCAATTCGCTTCGATTGATTCATTAAAACAAGATATTTCACAACCCGACAGTTTTTCAAAACGTGTCGGGTTTGTTTTTATATACTATTATATGGTATGTATAACGAACGATTCTGTCGGGCTGCGCGAAGTCGAAGTCTTTAGCGGGTAGTTTTTTGGAATTTGTACTTTCATAATTGTAATTTTCAGGAGCTTAATCCCGCTATCCGCTTCAATCTTT
>NZ_LMHW01000015.1:365033-365288 GCF_001428525.1 Flavobacterium sp. Root186 | reverse complement strand
AATCCAGTTGGAAGAGTTCCTACTGCCGTCAATGTTACCTGTCCAGCTGAACTGCCGATTACTACCGGGTTTCCGTTTAAGGTATCGTTAGCGGTTAAGSCTGCKGTTGTGCCKCCTGTATTTCCGTTGATAGATATCGTTGTTTCTGTAACCGCATCAATTACTGCTGCTCCAACTACTATTTTTGAAATTACTGCATCACAATTTGCCGTGTTGGTAACTTCGCAGATACGGTATTCAACATCATAAGTTCCT
>NZ_LMHW01000015.1:0-365016 GCF_001428525.1 Flavobacterium sp. Root186 | reverse complement strand
TGTAGTTTCTGTAACCGCATCAATTACTGCTGCTCCAACTACTATTTTTGAAATTACTGCATCACAATTTGCTGTGTTGGTAACTTCGCAGATACGGTATTCAACATCATAAGTTCCTGCCGCYGTGTTTGGTGCTACATTTACTGTTCCGTCTGCATTTAAAGTCAATCCTGTTGGAACACTGATTGGTGTTAATGTTACCTGTCCAGCTGAAGTTCCTATTACTACCGGGTTTCCGTTTAAGGTATCGTTAGYGGTTAAGSCTGCGGTTGTGCCTCCTGTGTTTCCGTTTACTGATGYTGTAGTTTCTGTAACCGCATCAATTACTGCTGCTCCAACTACTATTTTTGAAATTACTGCATCACAATTTGCCGTGTTGGTAACTTCGCAGATACGGTATTCAACATCATAAGTTCCTGCCGCCGTRTTTGGTGCTACAGTTACTGTTCCGTCTGCATTTAATGTTAAGCCTGTCGGAACACTGATTGGTGTTAATGTTACCTGTCCAGCTGAACTGCCGATTACTACCGGGTTTCCGTTTAAGGTATCGTTAGYGGTTAAGSCTGCGGTTGTGCCTCCTGTGTTTCCGTTTACTGATGTGTTAATGTTACCTGTCCAGCTGAACTGCCGATTACTACCGGGTTTCCGTTTAAGGTATCGTTAGTGGTTAAGGCTGCGGTTGTGCCTCCTGTGTTTCCGTTTACTGATGCCGTAGTTTCTGTAACCGCATCAATTACAGGAGCAGTTATTATTATAGTAACAATAGCCGAATCACAAATACTAGAATTTGTAGTTTCACAAATAGTATAAGTTATGTTGTGTGTTCCTGTTGCTGTATTTGGCGCTACATTAATAGTTCCATTAGAATTAAAAGTAATTCCTGTAGGAAGTGTAGCTGTTGTTAAAGTTACATCACCTGGTAAAAAAGAAACACCATTAATTTTATCATTTGCAAAAATAGTTGAAATCGATCCTCCAACTAAGCCATTAACCGATAAAGGTGTATCATCTTCAGCACAAATATAATCTGAAATTACCGAAGCTGATGAAGTAGCCGAAGTACATCCGTTAGCTGTTGCTGTTACCGTATAGCTTCCTGCCGGAGCTGTAATCGTGTTTCCGGACTGGGTAACCCCTGTTGACGGGCTTACCGCATAAGTGTTAGAAGCACTGTAGTTTGAAATGGTAAAACTTCCTGCTGCTGTTGAACAGGTCGGCTGGGTTACAGCGCTTAATGTCGGAACTGCAGGTGTTGCAGGCTGTGCGTTGATAACCGCAGCTGTTGAAGCAGCCGAAGTACATCCGTTAGCYGTYGCTGTTACCGTATAGCTTCCTGCCGGAGCTGTAATCGTGTTTCCGGACTGGGTAACCCCTGTTGACGGGCTTACCGCATAAGTGTTAGAAGCACTGTAGTTTGAAATGGTAAAACTTCCTGCTGCTGTTGAACAGGTCGGCTGGGTTACAGCGCTTAATGTCGGAACTGCAGGTGTTGCTGGCTGTGCGTTGATAACCGCAGCTGATGAAGCAGCCGAAATACATCCGTTAGCTGTCGCTGTTACCGTATAGCTTCCTGCCGGAGCTGTAATCGTGTTTCCGGACTGGGTAACCCCTGTTGAAGGGCTGATTGTATAAGTGTTAGAAGCACTGTAGTTTGATATTGTAAAACTTCCTGTTGCTGTTGAACAGGTCGGCTGGGTTACAGCACTTAATGTCGGAACTGCAGGTGTTGTAGGCTGNACAGTATAGCTTCCTGCCAGAGCTGTAATCGTGTTTCCTGACTGGGTAACACCTGTTGAAGGACTTACCGCATAAGTGTTAGAAGCACTGTAGTTTGATATTGTAAAACTTCCTGTTGCTGTTGAACAGGTCGGCTGGGTTACAGCACTTAATGTCGGAACTGCAGGTGTTGTAGGCTGAGCGTTGATAACCGCAGCTGATGAAGCAGCCGAAGTACATCCGTTTGCCGAAGCTGTAACTGTATAGCTTCCTGCAGGAGCTGTAATCGTGTTTCCTGACTGGGTAACACCTGTTGAAGGACTTACCGCATAAGTGTTAGAAGCACTGTAGTTTGATATTGTAAAACTTCCTGTTGCTGTTGAACAGGTCGGCTGNTTTCCTGACTGGGTAACACCTGTTGAAGGACTTACCGCATAAGTGTTAGAAGCACTGTAGTTTGATATTGTAAAACTTCCTGTTGCTGTTGAACAGGTCGGCTGGGTTACAGCATTTAATGTAGGAACTGCAGGTGTTGTAGGCTGAGCGTTGATAACCGCAGCTGATGAAGCAGCCGAAGTACATCCGTTTGCCGAAGCTGTTACAGTATAGCTTCCTGCCAGAGCTGTAATCGTGTTTCCKGACTGGGTAACACCTGTTGAAGGACTTACCGCATAAGTGTTAGAAGCACTGTAGTTTGATATTGTAAAACTTCCTGTTGCTGTTGAACAGGTCGGCTGGGTTACAGCNGACTGGGTAACACCTGTTGAAGGACTTACCGCATAAGTGTTAGAAGCACTGTAGTTTGATATTGTAAAACTTCCTGTTGCTGTTGAACAGGTCGGCTGGGTTACAGCACTTAATGTCGGAACTGCAGGTGTTGTATTTATTGTTACACTTACAGAAGTTCTTGTGCTTTCACATCCAGTTACAGTCTGACTTACATAGTAAGTTCCTGTTGCTAAAGTTTCTGTTCCCGTATATAATGTTCCTGCTGTTGAAGCGTTGTACCATTTTAAATTTGTTCCTGTCGCTGTAAGATCGCTTACCTTTTTAGCGTCAGCTGAACAGAAATTCTGTAATGAAGCTGTCGGGGCTGAAGGTATAGCATTTACTGTTACTATCGTAGCAGTTGAAGAAGGACTTTGACATCCTGAAGCATTCGCTATTCTTACGCTATAAGTTCCAGAAGCAGATACAGTAATCGACTGAGTAGTAGCTCCAGTTGACCATAAATAACTGTTTCCTCCAGTAGAAGTCAAAGTTACACTTCCACCAAAACAAAATGTCGTTGGGCCGTCTGCTGTAATACTTGGTGCAGCGGGTGTTGGATTTACTATAACTGACACCAATGTTCTCGCACTTTCACAACCGCTTATAGTCTGGCTTACATAATAGTTACCTGATGTTAATGTTTCTGTTCCCGCATAAAGTATCCCTCCTGTGTTTGCATTATACCATTTCAAATTGGTACCTGTTGCCACTAAATCACTTACTTTTTTAGCATCAATTTCACAAAATGTTTGTGACGATGCTGTTGGTGCAGCTGTATTATTTACTGTAACCACTACTAAAGTTCTTGTACTCTCACAACTGTTTAGAGTCTGACTTACATAATAATTACCTGATGTTAATGTTTCTGTACCTGTGTATGATGTTCCACCTGTTGAAGCACTATACCATTTTAAGCTAGTTCCGGTCGCTGCCAGATCACTTACTTTTTTAGCATCAATTGCACAAAATGTTTGTGAAGATGATGTTGGCGCAGCTGTATTATTTACTGTAACAGCCACTAACCTTCTTGCACTCTCTCCACAACTATTAGTAGTCTGACTTACATAATAATTCCCTGTCGTTAATGTTTCTGTTCCATTATAAAGTGTACCTCCGCTGCTTGCGCTATACCATTTTAAATTTGTTCCTGTTGCCACTAAATCACTAACTTTTTTAGCATCAGTTGCACAAAATGTTTGTGAAGATGCTGTTGGTGCAGAAGGCGCAGTATCTATTGTTATCACTACTAATGTTCTTGCACTTTCTCCACAAGTATTGGCAGTTTGGCTTACATAATAATTTCCTGACGTTAATGTTTCTGTTCCATTATAAAGTGTACCTCCGCTGCTTGCGCTATACCATTTTAAATTTGATCCTGTTGCTACTAAATTACTCACCTTTTTATTATCAGAAGCACAAAAAGTCTGAGAGGAAGCAACCGGAGCCGAAGAAACAGTATTAATAGTTACAGCTATTTGAGTTCTTGAACTTTCACATCCATTTACAGTCTGGCTTCCATAATAATTCCCTGTTGCCAAAGTTAAAGTCGATGAAAGAGCTGTTCCTCCATTTGCCCCACTATACCATTTTAAATTAGTTCCCGAGGCAACTAAATCACTAACTTTTTTATTTTCAGATGAACAAAATGTTTGAGCAGAAGCTGTAGGAGCAACTGGTGTAAAAGTTACTACTGTTGCCGCAGAACTATTACCAGGACAACCAGCAGCATTTATTCTTTTAACAGTATAACTTCCATTTGAAGTAACTGTAATGCTTTTTGTGGTTTCTCCTGTTGACCATAAAAAAGTACCCGAATTACCAGATGATGTTAACACAACACTTCCTGTTATACAAGTAGTTCCACCACTTGCTGAAATTGTAGGTGTATTTGCCTGCCCATTAATTGTTACCACAACCGGCTTTATAAACTGACATCCGTCGACAGAAACCGCTTTTATATAATAAGTTCCTGAAGCAATAACAGCACTTGGTGTCGTATAAGCAGTTGATGCATTTGAATCTGTCCAATATGAAAGTGTCATATTTGGAGTACTTCCTGCTGTAACTGCCGGAGCTGTTAAATCAACCGTAGCTGGTGCGCAAATTGCTGCAGGGTTAGTAACAACAAGAGTTGATGTCTTTGGTGTTACCGCAGCACTAGCTGAATTGTTTGCAGTATTAGTATCTATTGATGCTGGTAATGAAGCTGTATTTGTATAATTACCTGTTGCATTTATTGTTGCAGTTATTTTTAATGTCATAGATGTTTGAGCCTCTACATCACCAATACTCCAAATACCGGTCGCCGAATCATAAACACCTACTGATGGTGTTGAACTTACATAAGTGTAGCCTGATGGAAGCAAATCATTTACAGAAACTCCTGAAACATTATTCCCTCCTAAATTGCTTACTTTAACAGTAAATTCTACAGTAGATCCTAAACATGGTGCTGCATTATCAACTGTTTTTGTAATTCCTAAATCAGTACATAAAGTAACACTAACAGGTTTTGACTGTGTTTGAGCTCCACAAGTTAAAGTTGATGCTACTGAATATGCACCAGTTTTTGTAGCAGTATAAGTTGACGAATTAGCTCCTGTTATTGCTGTCCCGTTATAATACCATTGATAAGGCGCAAAACCAGCTGGTGTTGTTAATTCTGCTTTATTATTAGTACATCCGCCACCAGAAATATAAGTCATGGTTGGATCTTCTGGCTGAACCGCAAAATTAGAGAAAAATCCTGCCATTGAGAATCCCCCTCCTTGCTGTACAATTGAAACCGTTAGTTTAGCAGCACTCGAAATAGAAAGAACATTTGGACTACCTATTTGAGTGTCTTCAAAGTTTATCAAATACCAGCCTGTAGTGCCTAATTGATGACGGGCTGTAATACCACTTATAGTCTCAATATTAGTTCCATTTACAGTTACTACATCTGTAGCACTTCTTAAAAGTATATACCCAAAATATGGTAACGTTCCCGTACCATAATTTCTAAACTTTGCTGTCTCTATAAAATTAGATCCTCCACATTCTGATACTGGGGCAATTGTAGAAATATCTACCTCACAAGATTGTGCTGTACCAGAATAAACAACAATTTTCTTGTCTGCAGAAACACGTGATGCCGAAAAGCTTGTATTCGACACACCATTACGAAAAGTATAAAAACTTCCAGCTGTTGCTAAAGTCACACTGTTCGTAGCTGTTAATGCACCAGTTGTTGAGTAAGTATCTATTGTTATAACCGTATTGTCTTTTGTTGCAACTACAGTTGTTTGTTCTGCAGTATCATTTCCTTTTCCTCTTTCAATAAAGTACTCCGTTCCTAAAACTGATTCAGGCGGAACCTGATTAAAAGCTCCATCTCCACAGCCATCAGGCATATCTATCGCCGCTGAAGTATTCATTACAGAAGGATTTGAAGACTCTACCAATGTTCCTATAGCCGCTTTAAACAAATAACTTTGCCCTGCATTTAATGTAGCTGCAATAGCGTTGTTAATTTTTACTGTTGTATTATTAGCGGTTGCCATAATACTATAAATCGGACGTTGATCTCCTAAGCCACTAAAATTTCCTAAAGTGCCATCTCTATAATATCCTACTCTAAAACGTACCCCTACACCAGCATCACCAAAACTGGTCAATGCTGCATTCCCCTTCAGGTTTGCATCAACATTTTCCCCACCAGTATAGTCATCAGAAGCAACATTTCGCATGTTTACAGAGGTTGGTCCATCACTTGTCACTATTAATCCTGCCCCTGAGATTACCGTATTTAGGGCATTCATTGGAAGATCTTTCGCAAGAAGTTTAAATCTATAGACCGCTGGAGCTCCTTTTATAGCGGTTAAAGTTGTTTCTAAAGTACCATCACTCTTGGTTAGCGTAATATTTACAGTACTTGTTGAATTTGTTGCTATAACAATTTCATTTGCTTTACTAAAATATTGCCAGGGAGCCGGCGCGATATAATGTTTCGTATAAAACTGAGCTGAAGCACTATAGCCAATTAATAAAAAAAATAAAATAAGAAAATTTGGTTTGGAGAACTTAAACCAGTTAAAAGTAAAGTTACGCATAGACAAACTCGGTATTAATTTGAGTAATAGATAGTATAGAACCTGAATACCAAAAATTGATTTTCAGATTATTTAGCAGATACGAAAAATTGAAAGGGTTGGTTTTTTGATTTTTGAAAAAAGTTTTTTCAAAATCAAAAAAATAATTGGAAAGCGTTTGGACCATAATTATTTTAGGTTCAAGACACATAGTCGTCTTTGGATTAAATTAGTAGATTTGGTGCTGCGAAAGTATATAAACACCTCAATACTAGCTACATTACTCGACAAACTACCTAGAAAAACGTTGAAATACACATTTCGTCGTGATAGATTAACTTTAACAAGTCAATAAACATGGTAATTTAACAATTAAACAACAGAAATTTCTTAATTTTTTAATGAAAAATCAATATTTTATAATTTAATCGAAAAATACGCAACATTATCCTACAAATATAAAAAAATTAAATCGACTATAAACAACATAAACAACTCATTAACAATTAGTTAATTATTTATATAAAAAAAATTGAAAATTGAAAAAATGTATTAAAATATTCCCATTTAGACTTTACTCAAGAAATTTAATATTTCGTTTAAGTCCATCAAATTTTGTTCTTTTAATAGGTGAATTTTTAAAAACTTTTTGGAAAGTTTCTTCCGTAATTTCTGTCCAATCTTTTTTTGAGAAGGAAATTAAATCCGGATTTGGATTAAAAAGAGGTTCAGAATGCGGCTTTGAAAATCGATTCCATGGACAAACATCCTGACAGGTATCACAGCCAAACATCCAATCATCAAATTTGCCCTGCATTTCATTTGGTATATTTTCTTTTAGTTCTATGGTGTAATAAGAAATGCACTTACTTCCATCTACAATATATGGTGCAAGAATCGCCTGTGTTGGACAAGCATCTATACACGCAGTACAAGAACCACAATGATCTGTAACTGCATGGTCATATTCTAAATCAAGATCAAGAATTAGTTCTGCTATGAAGTAAAAAGAACCTACTTTTTGAGTTATTAAGTTGCTGTTTTTTCCAATCCATCCTAAACCGCTTTTTGCGGCCCAGGCTTTATCTAAAACCGGAGCAGAATCAACAAACGCACGACCGGAAACCTCACCTATATTTTCTTGAATTGAATGAAGAAGTTCTTTTAATTTTTCTTTTATAACGAAGTGATAATCCTGACCATAGGCATATTTAGAAATCTTAAAACTTTGATCATTTTGAGATTCTGATGGAAAATAATTCAGCAAAAGAGAAACCACACTTTTGCCATCTTCAACCAATAAAGTTGGATTTAAACGCTTATCAAAATGGTTCTCCATGTAAGCCATTTGCCCATTATGATTGTTATTCAGCCATTTCTCAAGTCGGGGGGCTTCTTGTTCCAGAAAACCAGCTTTAGATATACCACAAGAAATAAACCCTAACCTTTTGGCCTCCTCTTTTATAAATTTTGAATATGTTTCTTTTGAATTGATACTCATCGTTTAAAAAATGAAACTTGAACATTAACAGGTTTTAAAGTAATTAGCGGATTAAATTGAATGACATCATTATTTGATTGAATGACATATTTTTTTACAATTTGAGATATCGTTAAACACATTTCGTAAATAGCAAAGCCGGTTCCAATACACATTCTTGGCCCAGCACCAAAGGGATAAAAATATTGCATTGATTCCTTTTTTTGCTCACCAAGAAATCTTTCCGGAATAAATTCATCCGGATTATTCCAATATTTAGGATTTCGATGCAATTCATAAAAAGAAATTCCAATTAATGTACCCTTTTTAATTTTGAATTGAGCCAGGGAATCATCCTCTATATTCTGCCTGTCAGTAATCCAGGCTGGCGGGTATAATCGCATAGATTCATTCAAAACGGCATTAGTATATGTCATTTTTTGAAGCTGTTCAATAATGTTCTCTGTTTGCGACTCAATCTCGGTGATTTCATCAAATACTTTTTGCTGTACATCTGGGTTTCTGCCTAAAAGATGAAGTGTAAAAGTTAAAGCATTTGCAGTTGTTTCATGTCCTGCAATAAACAGAACTTTAATTTCATCAATCAATTGTTCAACAGACATACTTTCACCAGTATCTTCATATCTGGTTTCCAAAAGCATGTTCAATAAATCATTTATTTCTTCTTTTGAAGCTTTTCTTTCCTCAATGATTTCCTGAATAATTCTATTATTTTCTTCAGCCAGACTAAGATGTTTCTTTACCTGACCACTTAATGAAAACCACCATGCTTTATGCGGAAGTCTAATTTCTTTAATTAAAAAATTCTGAACCTCTTCAATGATAAATTTGATTCGATGAAATTTATTTTCGGCGGTTGAAAGCTGAAATAAGGATTTGGCTACGACATTAAATGCCAGATTACTCATTACAGGAAAAAGATCAATAGCTTTATCTTCAATTAAATTATGTAATTCTGCACTAATGGTTTTGTTCATATTATCTACCAGCTGATTCATCTTTTGCTTATGAAAAGCCGGTTGAATAAGGCGTCTTTGTTTCAGCCAAAAATCACCGTCACTGGTTAAAAGTCCTTTTCCTAAATATTTAGAAAGGTATACGGATTGAAATTTAGACTTATGATAATTCTTCTGGTTTTTAACTAAAATATACTGAGCAATTTCATTATCTCTGGACAAGATTATATACTTTGAAAAACCAATTCTAATAGAAAAAGAATCACCGAATCTCTCAAAATATCTTTTATGAAAAGGAATCGGATTTCTACGAACACCTTCGGCATCTTTAAAAAATCTGATTATCGATAATTTATTAGGGTAAGTATATTTTATATTTTCGGACATTTTGAATAGAATTAAAACAGTTCATCTTGAATATTTATGTTTATTCTTTCTTGATAATTAAATTACTTATTGTGCAGCATAATCCATGCAGTAATATCATCTATATTCTGAATCTCAGTTTCAAGTGTATTCATCCCCACATCATGTCCTTTGCCTTTCCTTATTATCAATTTTGTCTCTACATCTTTTCTTTTTAATTCATTATAGAGGTTTTGCGATTGACTGACATTAACCAAATTATCTGCATCACCATGAATCAGTAATGTTGGAATATTCGAAATATTATTAAACGGACTTATTTTAATTAATGCATCATTGGTTCCATTTACATCTATTTTGGCTCCAGCCAATTTTTCGATGATATCCAGATGTCCATTTTTTCTCATAAATTCTACCGCTTCAGAAGAATCTAATCTTGAAGGTGCACAAAGTGCTGTTATAGATATCATATTTTTTTTGGTGTAACCATATAATAATGCCAAATGCGCGCCTGCACTAATTCCAACAATATGATACTTTTCTTTTGCATAGCCATATTTATTAGAAGCTTCTGAAACGTAACCAACAGCTGCATCGATATCTGCTAATAAATCTTTAGCAGAAATATTGTCACTTACATAACGATAATCGACATTGGCAACAACAAATCCTTTATCAGCAATATCTTGAGCATGCTTACTTGTATATTCAAGTCCTCCCATTGACCAGGCTCCTCCATGAAGAAGTATAACAACAGGCAAATCTTTTAAATTTTCATTAGGAATATAAAGATCTAAAATCTGTTGGGGAGATTTTCCATAAGCAAGATTGGTAATATGCTTACTTTGTCCAAAAGAAATAGAATATGCAAATAGTAAAAATAAAACGAAATGTTTCATAGTATATATTTAAAATAATCCGCCTTGGATATTTATATTTATTTTTCCCAAATGCTTATAAGCTTTATCGGTAACTTCTCTACCTCTCGGAGTTCTCATAATAAATCCTTCCTGAATTAAAAAAGGTTCATAAACTTCTTCAATAGTTTCACTGCTTTCAGATACGGCTGTAGCCAAAGTAGAAAGTCCAACAGGGCCTCCCTTGAATTTATTGATAATGGTTAATAATATCTTATTATCCATTTCGTCAAGTCCATGAGCATCTACATTCAATGCCTTTAGTGCATATCTGGCAATTTCAATATCAATAGTTCCATTACCTTTTATCTGTGCGAAATCACGAACTCTTCGTAATAATGCATTTGCAATACGAGGTGTACCGCGGCTGCGTCCAGCTATTTCAATAGCAGCTTCGAGATCAATTGGCATTTTTAATATACCGGCACTTCTCTCCACAATAGTGGTTAAAAGTTCTGTAGAATAATATTGTAAACGAGATGAAATTCCAAAACGAGCTCTCATTGGAGCTGTTAATAATCCGGAACGGGTAGTCGCCCCAATTAAAGTGAAGGGATTTAAATTGATTTGGACTGTTCTTGCATTTGGACCAGATTCAATCATGATATCAATTTTGAAATCTTCCATTGCAGAATATAAATATTCTTCCACAATAGGACTCAAACGATGAATTTCATCTATAAACAAAACATCTCTCTCATCAAGATTAGTCAATAAACCGGCTAAATCTCCTGGTTTATCCAGAACAGGCCCCGAAGTAATTTTGATTCCAACTTCCAGCTCATTGGCCAGAATATTAGCCAAAGTTGTTTTACCAAGCCCAGGAGGTCCATGAAACAAAGCATGATCAAGCGCCTCACCACGCTGGTTTGCAGCTGCGACAAAAACTTTTAAGTTCTCTAAAACTTGGTCCTGACCGGCAAAATCATCAAATGACAGTGGACGCAATCTTTTTTCAAGATCTAATTCTTCTGGGTTATATCCTTTTGCAGTAGGATCTAGGTTTTCATTCATTCTACAAAGATATAGAAACTAATCAGTTTGTAAAACAGTAAACATGAACGATTAAAACTTTAACTAAACAAAAAAGACCGTCATTTCTGACGGTCTTTTGAAATTTTTAGTGGTGTAAAACTTCTTCACCTTCTTTCATTGGTACATTTTGAGGAACAAAATCTACATCGTGATTTGGGTTACTATAGTCATACGGCCAACGGTATACATGAGGAATTTCTCCTGGCCAGTTTCCGTGAATATGTTCAACCGGAGTTGTCCACTCTAAAGTTGTAGATTTCCATGGATTCTGAACCGCTTTTTTACCGTAGAAAATACTGCTAAAGAAGTTGTATAAAAATACCAATTGGAATGCACCTCCAACAAGAGCAAATGTTGTAATTAAAACATTCACATTTTGCAAATCGTCAAATAATGGGAAGTTTGTATTTGTATAATAACGTCTAGGTAAACCAGCTAATCCGATAAAGTGCATTGGGAAGAAAACTCCATAAGCACAAACTGCTGTAACCCAAAAGTGGATATAACCTAAGTTTTTGTTTAGCATTCTTCCGTACATTTTAGGGAACCAGTGGTAAATACCAGCAAACATTCCGTAAAGTGCAGAGATACCCATTACTAAGTGAAAGTGAGCAATTACAAAGTACGTATCGTGAACGTTAATATCTAAAGTACTATCTCCTAAAATGATTCCAGTTAAACCTCCAGTGATAAAAGTAGAAACCATTCCAATAGAGAATAACATTGCAGGGTTAAACTGTAAATTACCTTTCCATAAAGTTGTTATCCAGTTAAAAGCTTTTACAGCAGATGGGATTGCAATCAATAAAGTTGTAAAAGTAAATACAGATCCTAAGAAAGGATTCATACCAGAGATAAACATATGGTGACCCCATACAATAGTTGATAAGAATGCAATTGCAAGAACTGACATAATCATCGCTCTATATCCGAAGATTGGTTTACGAGAATTCGTAGCCATAATTTCAGAAACAAGACCCATTGCTGGTAAGATTACAATATAAACCTCAGGGTGACCTAAGAACCAAAATAAGTGCTCAAACAATACTGGAGAACCTCCTTGGTAGTGTAAAACCTCTCCTGCAATATAGATATCAGATAAGAAGAATGAAGTACCAAAACTTCTATCAAAAATTAATAATAAAGCAGCTGATAACAATACGGGGAATGAAATAACACCAATAATAGCTGTTACAAAAAATGTCCAGATTGTAAGTGGAAGTCTAGTCATAGACATTCCTTTAGTTCTCAAGTTAATAACAGTTACAATGTAATTTAATGATCCCATTAATGAAGATGCAATAAAGATAGCCATTGAAACTAACCATAAAGTCATACCTGCTCCTGATCCTGGGATCGCTTGTGGTAAAGCACTTAATGGAGGATAAATTGTCCAACCTGCAGAAGCTGGTCCAGCTTCAACAAATAAAGAACATAACATTACTACAGCAGATATAAAAAACAACCAGTATGAAATCATATTCATAAATCCAGAAGCCATATCTCGCGCTCCAATTTGAAGTGGAATAAGTAAATTACTAAAAGTTCCACTCAAACCAGCTGTCAGTACAAAGAATACCATGATGGTACCGTGAATTGTAACTAAAGCTAAATAAATATCATTTGCCATTACACCATCTGGTGCAAATTTATCTCCTAATAAAACATTGAATATTTTAAAAGACTCTTCTGGCCACGCTAATTGCATTCTGAAAAGCAAGGACATTGCAATACCAATTACTCCCATAACAATACCTGTAATCAAGTATTGCTTAGCAATCATTTTGTGATCAATACTAAAAATATATTTAGTAATGAACGTGTCTTTATGATGATGTTCGTGCTCGTGATCGTGTCCGTGATCGTGACCGTGCGCTTCTGCTGACATATATGTGTACTTTAAATTTTCTTAATAATATTATTTCATAGCTACTTTAGCTACTGCAGCTTTTACAGTATCTATAACCGCTTTTACAGTATCTTTTACTTTAGCAGCAGTATCTACAGCAGTTCCTTCAACTCCTTCAGCTGGTTTTTCAGCAGCTGCTGCCGCTTTAATATCCTGAGCTAAAGTTGTTTTTTCACTTAACCATTTTTTATAATCTTCCGGAGTATCAACAACAACTTTCATTTGCATGTTATAGTGTGAAGCTCCACAGATTTTATTACATAATAATAAATAATCAAAAGTATAAGGATCTAAAGCTGTTCCTCCTTTTCCAACTAACTCAACACTTTTTTCAGCTCTAAGTTTATTGATATTTGCCACTTTTTCAATCATGAATGGCAACTCTCTGTACTCTGCAGTAGTGTAAGTTGGAATGAAAGCAAATTCAGTAACCATTCCAGGTACACAGTTCATTTGCGCTCTAAAGTGAGGCATGTAAGCTGAGTGTAAAACGTCTTGAGAACGCATTTTAAAATGTACTTTTTTTCCTTTAGGAATATGTAATTCAGTAACTACAATATCATCTTGAGAATTAGGATCCGACATATCAACTCCTAATGTGTTTATGCCTTCAATTAAACGTACGTTAGCTTTTCCTAAAACATTATCATTTCCTGCGTATCTAGCTGTCCATTTAAATTGCTGCGCATATAGTTCAATTTCAACTACATCTTCATCTTTGTCAACAAACATAATGTTATTCCAAGCATACAATCCATAAAGAATTAAACAAGCCAAAACTACAGATGGAATAATACTCCAGATAGCTTCTAATTTATTGCTATCAGCAAAGAATAATGCTTTTTTATCTTTATGTCCTCTATTTTTAAAAGAAAACCAGTATAATAAACCTTGTGTAATAAATTGAACTACAAAAATTAAAACCCAAGTAATATTCATTAAATTATCTACTAAAAGTCCATGCTCTGAAGCAGGAGTATGAAGTGCTAAACCACCCCATTTTAGTAAACCGTAAATAGTAAATATATAGATGAAAGCCAAAAAGCCAAACATAATATATCCCTGAATATTATTATCATTATCTGATGCAACTTGAGAATCGTCCGAAGAAGATCCTACCTGAGTAAGATCAAATATCTTGGTCAATTGCCATAATGCAACTGCTAATAAAACTAAAACTATAATTACCAACAAACTTGTCATCTGTTTACTACTTTAAATATTAATAATGAAAATGTTTACTTTCTTCGATGAAAGGATTTCTTTTTGCTAACAGAGGAGATTTAGTTAATGCTGTAAATACAACGAAAATAAATAAACCTAAGAAGAAAAGAATAGACGAAATTTCAGGAACACCAATAAACCATTTGTCTCCAACTGTACCAGGCATAATCATATTAAAGAAATCAACATAGTGACCTAATAATATTACAACACCCGCCATAACAATAACCCAGCTAAGACGTTTAAAATCAGTATTGATTAATATTAATAATGGAAAAACAAAGTTCATAACAACCGCACCAAAGAAAGGCAGGTTATATAATTGAATTCTTGTTACAAAATAAGTTACCTCTTCTGGAATATTAGCATACCAGATCAACATGAATTGAGAAAACCATAAATAAGTCCAGAAAACACTAATACCAAACATGAATTTAGCTAAATCGTGAATGTGGCTGGTATTTACATATTCTAAATATCCTTTAGATTTTAAATATATTGTAACTAAAGCTATCGAAGTAATTCCACTTACAAAGAAAGAAGCAAAAACATACCATCCAAACAAAGTACTGAACCAATGAGGATCAAATGACATAATCCAGTCCCAAGACATAATTGACTCAGAAACAATAAAGAAAACTAAGAATCCAGCAGATAACTTAAAGTTCTTTTTGTAGTAAAGATCATCATTAGCTTCATCTTGAGCTAAACAGTTTTTTCTTGAAAAATGACGGTATAAGTTCCATCCTAGTAAAAAGATACCAGCTCTAACGATCCAGAAAGGAAAGTTTAAGTAACCAGCTTTACCAGCAATAATTTCATCATAGTTAGGGCTTTTTGGATCAGTAACTCCTTCTCCTAACCATACAAAAATATGATTGAAATGTAATCCGCATAAAACTAAAATTATAAAAAAGATGATAGAACCAGCAGGCAAATATGCTGTAATACCTTGCATAACTCTAAATAGAACCGGAGACCAACCTGCCTGAGCAACTTGTTGAATAGCGTAAAAAGCTAAAACCCCCATAGAAAGCAGCAAAAAGAAAATACAAGCAACATATAATGCAGACCAAGGCTTGTTTTGCAATTGGTGCAATACGTGATTTAAATGTTCTGTGTGTTCATCAGCAGCTCCAACTTTTGCATGCTCCCCACCTTTGTGTTCTTCGTGAGAAGCTTCAGCAGCCGCTTCATGATGTACCGCTTCTTTATGAGAAACTTCTGCAGATTCTGCATGAGCAGCGCCATGTTCTCCATGAGCCTCAGCAGCTAGTATTTTTTCAACTTCTTGAATATCTTTAGGTGCACTTAAAAAACCATACCCAATTCCTAATAGTCCTAGAACCATTAAGATGATAGAAAAAGTTTTTAATTTACTTGAAAATGTATACATATCTATTACGATCAGTTTGTTCAACAATTATAATTGGCTTTTTAGTTTTAGAACATAGTCAGCAACTAACCAACGTTCGTGGGCACTTAATTGATTTGCGTGTGAACCCATTGCATTTAAACCATAAGTTTCAACGTGAAATATACTTCCTTCAGTAATATCTCTGTCTTTATAGCTAGGTACTCCAAGAAATTTTTCTCTTTCAACCAATTTACCTTTACCGTTACCAGCAGCACCATGGCAGCTAATACAATAAATTTCGAAAAGTTCTTTACCTTTTCCTGAATTTTTTTCTTCTTCAGTCAAAGGAGATTTTAAATTAGCTTTTGCCAATTCATAACCTGCCGTTGAATTTTCATATTCATAAGGTTCAAAACCTCTATTAATAGTTCCTTCTACAGGAAGCTGTCCTTCTTTATCTCCTTTAAATATTTTTGCCTCTGTATATGGCTCATAAGCTACAGACTCATACATATTCGGGAAATACTGATAGTTTGGTGCCGAATTATTGTGGCAAGATGAAACTAAAATAGTTATACCAACTAAAAGTGTTATTTTATATATCCTTTTCATAGCTACAATTAATTCTTTTCAATTACTTTAACTTCAACAGCTCCTGTACCTTCGAAAAAAGAAACAAGTTCTGCTTCGTTATCGTTTACAGCAACTTCCATTAAAAAATGGTCATCTGTTGTTCTTACATCAGGATTCTCAGCTTGCTTAAATGGCCATAATCTACTTCTCATATAAAAAGTGATTACCATTAAATGCGCAGCGAAAAATACAGTCATCTCAAACATAATTGGCACAAAAGAAGGCATATTCTGAATGAAACTAAAACTTGGTTTTCCACCAATATCCTGCGGCCAGTCATGAATCATAATATAACTCATCATGAATGTTGCAACAGAAATACCAACACATCCATATAGGAAAGCACAAATTGCTAATCTTGTTGGTGCTAAGCCCATGGCCTTATCCAATCCGTGAACTGGGAATGGAGTAAAAACCTCTTCAATATGATGATGAGCAGCTCTGGTTTTCTTTACTGCATCCATCAAAATATCATCGTCATTATAAATGGCGTATATTACTTTATTACTCATGATGTGAATCTTTATTTGCTCTTTCTCTAATGTAATTATCTCCTGTTCCTTTCAAAATTGTTTTTACCTCTGCCTGAGCAATTACAGGGAATGTTCTAGAGTATAATAAAAACAATACGAAGAAGAAACCAATTGTTCCGATGAAAATTCCAATATCAACAAATGTTGGTGAGAACATTGTCCAAGAAGATGGAAGGTAATCTCTATGCAAAGAAGTAACAATAATTACAAATCTCTCAAACCACATTCCGATGTTAACAACGATCGAAATAATAAATGAAAACATGATACTTGTTCTTAATTTTTTGAACCACATAAATTGTGGAGAGAAAACGTTACAAGTCATCATTGACCAATATGCCCACCAGTAAGGTCCGGTAGCTCTGTTTAAGAACGCATATTGCTCATACTCTACACCTGAATACCAAGCTACGAATAACTCAGTGATGTAAGCTACACCTACGATAGAACCAGTAATCATGATAATGATATTCATTAACTCTATATGCTGTAATGTGATGTATGCTTCAAGGTTAGAAACTTTTCTCATAACGATCAACAATGTGTTTACCATCGCAAATCCTGAGAATACCGCTCCAGCAACGAAGTATGGAGGGAAAATTGTTGTATGCCATCCTGGAATAACAGAAGTAGCAAAGTCCATAGATACAATCGTGTGTACAGAAAGTACAAGAGGTGTAGCTAAACCAGCTAATACTAAAGATACTTCTTCAAAACGCTGCCAGTCTTTAGCTCTTCCACTCCATCCAAAACTTAGGATAGAATAAACTCTTTTATTAAATGGAGTTATAGCTCTGTCACGAAGCATTGCAAAGTCAGGTAATAAACCAGTCCACCAGAAAACTAATGATACTGAAAGATAAGTTGAGATTGCGAATACGTCCCAAAGCAATGGTGAGTTAAAGTTTACCCATAAAGATCCAAATTGATTTGGAATAGGTAAAACCCAGTATGCTAACCATGGACGTCCCATGTGAATAATTGGAAATAAACCTGCTTGAACTACTGAGAAGATAGTCATTGCTTCCGCAGAACGGTTAATAGCCATTCTCCAACGCTGACGGAAAAGTAATAGTACTGCAGAAATCAAAGTTCCAGCGTGACCAATACCAACCCACCAAACGAAGTTAGTAATATCCCAAGCCCAACCAACTGTTTTATTTAATCCCCATGTTCCAATTCCGGTAGATACGGTGTAAATAATACAGCCTAATCCCCAAAGGAAGGCTATTAATGCGATTGAAAATACAATCCACCATTGTTTATTTGCAGGTCCTTCAACAGGCGCTGCCACATCTACAGTTACATCGTGATATGATTTATCACCTATAACTAAAGGTTTTCTAATGGGTGCTTCGTAGTGAGACGACATAATCCTTTATATGTTTCTTAATTAATAATTTTACTAAGTGTTTCTAACTTTTACGTGGTAGAAAACATTTGGCTTTGTACCAACATGTTCTAATAAATGATACATTCTTTCGCTTTCTGCTAATTTAGCAACTTCGCTTTCTTTATCATTTACGTCTCCAAATACCATCGCACCAGAAGAACAAGCTGCAGAACATGCACAAGCATTGTTGAACTCGTCTTTAGCTACTACTCTACCTTGACGCTTAGCTTCAAGAATAACAGCTTGAGTGCTTTGGATACAGAATGAACATTTTTCCATAACTCCACGAGAACGAACGTTTACGTCTGGGTTTAATACCATACGACCTAAATCATCATTCATGTGATAATCGAATTCACTATTTTTGTTATACAAGAACCAGTTGAAACGACGAACTTTATATGGACAGTTATTAGCACAGTAACGAGTACCAACACATCTGTTATATGCCATGTGGTTTTGGCCTTGACGACCGTGAGAAGTTGCAGCAACCGGACAAACTGTTTCACATGGTGCGTGATTACAATGTTGACACATTACAGGCTGGAATGCTACTTGTGGGTTATCTCCAGGTTTTTCCATTTCATTAAATGTAGATAATGAACTAGATAAACCAGCAATACTTTCTTTTCTTTCGTTATCACCTTCAAAAGTACTTTCAGAAGAATAATACCTGTCAATACGCAGCCAGTGCATATCACGGCTTCTTCTTACCTCTGCTTTACCAACAACTGGTACGTTATTTTCAGCGTGACAAGCGATAACACATGCTCCACATCCTGTACAAGCATTCAAGTCGATCGAAAGATTGAAGTGATGTCCTGTAGAACGATCAAATGATTCCCATAAATCAACAGTAGTAGCTTCTACTTCTTGGTGATCTAAAGATACCATTGGCTGTTCGTTCCAATGTTTAGCATCTTGAGTATTGAAAATCTCTAAAGTAGTTTCTTTAATGATATCTCCTCTACCCATTAATGTTTTCTGTCCTTGAACACAAGCAAACTCATGCTCTCCATTTGCCTTAGCAATAGAAACAGATTGAACACTATTGAAATTTTTATATAAAGCGTAAGCGTTTAAACCTACTTGCATTTCTTCTTTTAAAGAAGCTTTACGACCATAACCAATAGCTAAACCAACTGTTCCAACAGCTTGTCCTGGTTGAACAATTACCGGAACGTTTTCTAACTTAGAACCATCAGCTATAGTAATAGTAGCATAACTACCATTCAAACCTCCATTTGCAACAATTTCATTTGATAATCCTAATTTCTTAGCATCTGCATTTGAAACTGTAACATAGTTATCCCAAGCAACTCTTGTAATTGGATCTGGAAACTCTTGCAACCAAGGGTTGTTTGCATGCTGTCCATCACCCATACCTGTTTTAGTATACAATACTAATTCAAAGTCTCCTGTTGATTTTGATTTTGAAAGTGCACTTGCAGCACCTGCGAAATCATAAGAACCAACAGCTAAAGCAGTAGAACCAACAACAAAAACACCATCATGTAAAACTTTATTCCAAGAAGAACCTGCAATAATTGCAGCTGAATTAACTTTCAAATAATCATAGAAAGTTCCACCAGTTCCATTTAAAGATAATAAAACGTCTTGAAATTGTTTTGTATTGAAAATTGGGCGAATAGTTGGTTGTGTCAAACTATAAGTTCCTTTTGTAATAACAACATCACCCCAAGATTCTAAGTAATGAGGAGCCGGAGCTGCAACTTTAACAATAGAAGTAGTTTCATCATCTCTTAAAGAAAAAGCAACTGATGTATCTACTTTTTTCAATCCAGAAACAAAAGAAGCTGAATCAGCTAAAGTGTAAACCGGATTAACACCACTCATAATTAAAGTATGAACACTTCCAGCATTCATATCTTTTATTAATTGAGCAATAACAGCATTAGATCCTTTTCTAATTTGTCTTGTTCCTGCAGTATTAAAAGCTTCACTAGCCAATACATGATTAATAGCTAAAACTAATAATTGTGCATTTTTATCTTCAATTCCTGATACTAAAATTCCTTTTGTACCAGATGCTTTTAATTGCTGCGCTGCTTTTACAACTTCTGCTTTAAATTTAGCATCTAAAGTAACAGGAACAGAAGCACCAACAACAATATTATAAATTTGAACCAGAGCTTGTTTTTGATCAGCCGTACTCATTGGCACACGCTTATCAGCAGCAGCTCCAGATAAAGTCATATTTGATTCAAACTGAAAATGACGAGACATTTTTCCGTTTTGAGGAATACGTCCTTTTGCATATCCAGCATCATATCCACCACCTTGCCAGTCTCCTAAGAAATCAGCACCAACAGATACAATTAATGAAGCTTTTGAAAAATCATAATCAACCAAAGCTCTTTCACCATATACAGTTTCGAATGCATCTAATGCATCAGAAGAAGAAACTGCATCATAAACAACATGTTTAGCATTTGGATTTTTAGCAATAAACTCTCCAATCAACTTTTCAGTTGACGGACTTGCTAATGTATTTGTTAACAATACAACCTGTCCGCCTTTAGTTTTTGCTTTTGCCAAAGCTGATTTAATTTCTAAATCAACAGTAGACCAGCTAATATTTTTACCATCTTTTTTTGGTTCTTTCAAACGTCCGCTATCATATAAAGATAATATAGACGCATGAATTCTAGCATTAGCTGAAAACTTAGCTCCAGAGACAGTATTGTTTTCAATTTTAATTGGACGACCCTCACGAGTTTTTACCAAAAGGTTAGCAAAATCAAAACCATCAAAAACAGTAGTTGCATAGTAATCTGCAACACCAGGAATGATTTGCTCTGGTTGTAATACATAAGGGATAGACTTGTGCACAGGACCTTCACAAGCAGCAAGTGTAACCGCTGCAGTACTAAATCCTACGTACTTTAAAAAGTCACGACGTGAAGTTCCAGATGAAGCTAAAGCATCTGCATTTCCTAAGAATTCATCCGTAGGAATTTCTTCAACAAATTCGTTATTTCTAAGCGCCTCAACAATAGAACTATTTTCTAGTTCTTCAACACTTTTCCAGTATTTTTTGTTTGATGACATTGTATATAAATATTAAAATCTTAATAATTCGATTAATAGTGGCATTTACCGCATTCTAAACCTCCCATTTGCGCTGCAGTTAATTTCTCTACACCGTATTTTTTAGAAAGTTCAGCATGAATTTTATCATAATATGCATTTCCTTCCATCTTAACATCAGTTTTTCTATGGCAGTCAATACACCATCCCATTGTTAATTTAGAGTATTGCTTCATGATTTCAAATTCCTGCACTGGACCGTGACAAGTTTGACATTCAACTCCTGCAACAGAAACGTGTTGTGAGTGATTGAAATAAACAAAATCAGGAAGATTATGAATACGAACCCATTTTACAGGCTGTGTTTTTCCAGTATAAACCTGTTTAGTCTTATCCCATCCAACAGCATCATATAATTTTTGAATTTGAGCATCGTAAAATGCTTTGCTGTACTCAGCAGTAGCAGTAGTTTCTGCAACTTCAGAAATATTTTTATGACAGTTCATACAAACATTTAAAGAAGGAATACCAGCAGTTTTACTCACACGAGCAGCAGAGTGACAATATTTACAATTGATCTCGTTATCTCCAGCGTGAATTTTGTGAGAATAGTGAATTGGCTGAATTGGCTCATAATTCTGATCAACACCAACCTGCATCAAGTATCCGTAAACAAAGTAACCACTAGCTAAAAGCAAGAATATAGAAGTAACTAATACCAAAAATTGATTTTTAGCAAATGCTTTCCAAATTGGAGTTCTAGCTTCTTTAGGCCCAACTACAATTCCATTATTACTTGCAACTTTAGTTAATACTTTGTTCACCATGAACAACATAACAACTAAAATAGCCATTACTAAAGCAAGAGCTCCTAAAATAATATTATTAGAAATCCCACCGCCATCAACTTTTTCTCCAGGAGGAACAGTTCCAGGAACTATAGCTGGCTCGGCTTTCACTTCAGAAGTATAAGCGATAATATTATCAATATCACCTTCAGATAATTGAGGAAACGAAGTCATTACTGACTTATTATTTTCTTCAAAAAGTTTAACTGCAACAGCGTCTCCTGATTTAATCATATCAGAACTGTTGTGTACCCATTTGTAAATCCATGCCATATCGTGCTTAGAGGCAACACCTCTTAAAGCAGGACCAGTTGATTTAGCATCTAATTTGTGACATGCAGCGCAATTTGCATTAAAAAGTTCTTTCCCTTTTACCGGATCACCACCAGATGCAGCAGCAGGAGCCGCAGCAGCTTCAGTCGCCGCAGGAGCTGCAGCCGGATCTTGAGCAAATGAAGTTAGGGAGAAAATTAACGTTAGCGATAAACTAAGTAATAATTTTCTTGAGATCGAATTATGGTTACCCACCTTTTTCATATAGTATAATAATTATCTACTAATTTTTGGTATGATTTTTTCTGTAATAAGTCAGACAAAAACGAATACCTTCTTTTAAAACTTGCACAAAAATACGACTTATGAACTATTCTCAAAACCTTAAAATAGTCTTAAATATCAATTTATATCAATTCTAAATAATATTAAAATTTTACATACAAACTTTAAATAGTATTTTTGCATAAAAACCATCACATTATGAGAATTTTAACCTCTTCAAAAAACGTTTTCTTAACATTCACAATGTTGACATTAGCATATAATATTCATGCTCAAAGCCAAAATTTAACACTAAATCAAGACCCTAAATTTGAGCAATTATTGAACGACAAACGTAAATTTAACACATCAATAAGTACAAACGATTCTTATCGAATCCAAATTTTTAGTGGCAAAAGCGAAGACGCAAAAAAGACGTTGTCTGACTTCAAAAGAGAATATACAAATATTGACGGCACCATAATTTTCAACACCCCAAATTACAAGGTTATTGTTGGGAATTTTAAATCAAGAATCGAAGCTGAAAGAAATTTAGCTGACATCAGAAAAAAATACAAAAGTGTCTTTTTAATGAAGCCGGGCAAATAATTAAAAACTAAATAAAAAGAAAAAGCGAGATAGTTATCTCGCTTTTTCTTTTTACAAATCTAATTCTGCTTCTTTTTAACATCTAAGCTCTTTAACTTTCTTAGATTCATCAGTAATATCAAATTCAACTTTGTGAATTTTGTTTTAGTTTACCACTTTTATTCCATCAGCCAAAAATCTAATTTCTTCTTTTGGCGTAGTAATAGCATCTATTTCAGCTTTTGTCTTTTTAGCATCTTTTGCATAATGCCTAAGCTCATCAACAGATGTCACTTTTCGCTCAGCATTACCTTCTAAAACCACTATTTTTCCTTTCAATGCTGTTGGAACAAAAAATGCATAATCTTTCATTTTTACGAAGAAAGACGAGCCGCCCTCTGTCTTAAGAGTTATCCAGCATCCTCTTTTTTCACAAACGTTCGTTACCTCACCTTTTACAGCAATTCCTTCTGCTTTTTTCACATCCTTCAATTTGCTTTCCAGCTTTTCAACAGAAACTGCTTTATCAATTGAAACATTAGAAATATCCGCACCATAGAAATCCCCAATTAGTGCATTACCCGCTGGCGGAGCAGGTTTTTCTACGGCTTCCTGACAAAAAGACAAAGTAGAAAAACATAAAAACAAAACGAATGAATATATTATTAGTTTCATATTGTATACTATTAAATTGATTCTCCCAAAAATAATACTAAATTTTGAGTTAGTTACATATATTTATAAACCACATCAAACAGAAAAATCTACACCAAGAGCGCATAAAAAAAGTCCCAATTTTCATTGGGACTTTACATATAAATTTGAATATTATTTCAATTTCTTTTTAATTGCTACTTCATGGTAAGCTTCAATAACATCGCTTATTTCGATATCATTAAATCCTTTAATTTGAATACCACAATCATAACCTTTACTTACTTCTTTAACATCATCTTTGAATCGTTTTAAAGCAACAAGGTCACCTGTATGAACTACAACCCCATCTCTAATAACTCTAATTTTAGAAGTTCTTAAGATTTTACCATCTGTTACCATACAACCAGCGATTGAACCTACTTTAGAAATTTTGAAAATCTCACGGATTTCTGCAGTTCCTAAAACTTCTTCTTTCATTTCAGGAGCTAACATTCCTTCCATCGCATCTTTCAAGTCATCGATTGCCGCGTAAATGATAGAATAGTAACGGATATCGATTTCTTCCTTATCAGCAAGTTGTCTTGCATTTCCAGCAGGACGAACGTTAAATCCGATAATAATCGCATCTGATGCAGAAGCCAGCATAACGTCAGTTTCTGTAATTGCACCAACTCCTTTATGTATGATATTAATTTGAATTTCTTCCGTAGAAAGTTTAGAGAACGAATCTGATAATGCTTCAACAGATCCGTCAACGTCTCCTTTAAGGATTACGTTCAATTCTTTAAACTGACCAAGAGCGATACGACGTCCAATTTCATCAAGTGTAATATGACGTTGAGTACGTACAGATTGTTCACGCATTAATTGAGAACGTTTAGATGCAATTTGTTTTGCTTCTTTTTCGTCTTCAAATACATTAAACTTATCACCTGCTGTAGCAGCTCCATCTAAACCTAAAACAGATACCGGAGTCGAAGGGCCAGCTTCTAAAACAATATGCCCTCTTTCATCATGCATCGCCTTAACTTTACCATGGTGTTTCCCAGCCAGCATATAATCTCCAACCTTAAGGGTTCCATGCTGAACTAAAATTGTTGACACATATCCTTTTCCTTTATCCAAGAAAGCCTCAACAACAGTTCCTTGAGCCGCTTTATTTGGATTGGATTTTAAATCTAAGATTTCAGCTTCTAATAAAACTTTCTCTAATAATTCTTTTACACCCGTTCCAACTTTTGCAGAAATATCATGTGACTGAATTTTTCCACCCCAATCTTCAACAAGTAAATTCATACTAGCCAGACGCTCTTTGATTTTCTCAACATTAGCATTTGGTTTATCAATTTTATTGATTGCAAATATAATTGGCACTCCCGCAGCTTGTGCGTGAGAAATTGCTTCTTTTGTTTGTGGCATGATATCATCATCCGCAGCTACTACGATAATAGCAATATCGGTAACCTGAGCTCCACGTGCACGCATTGCGGTAAACGCCTCGTGACCCGGTGTATCTAAGAATGCGATTTTTTGACCATTATCAAGAGTTACTCCGTAAGCTCCAATGTGCTGTGTAATACCTCCAGACTCACCAGCGATAACATTTTCTTTACGAATATAATCCAGTAAAGAGGTCTTACCGTGATCGACGTGACCCATTACAGTAACAATAGGCGCTCTTGTAACTAAATCTTCTTCTTTATCTTCAACTACCTCAATAGCTTCTTCGATATCGACAGTAATAAATTCAACTTCATAACCAAATTCATCCGCAACAATAGTTAATGTTTCAGCATCTAAACGCTGATTCATTGTCACCATGATTCCAAGAGACATACAAGTTCCAATTACTTTAGTAATCGGCACATCCATCATTATTGCGATTTCACCAACTGTAACGAATTCTGTAACTTTAATAGTTTTACTTCCTTCGTCAAGAGCTCTTTGCTCATCATCAGATTTCTGACGGTGCGTTTCTCTTTTATCTCTTCTGTATTTAGCAGCTTTAGATTTACCTCCTTTACCTTGAAGTTTTTCAAGAGTTTCTCTAATTTGGTTTTTTACTTCTTCTTCAGTAGGCTCTACTTTTGCCACAATTGCAGGACGGTTTCCTTTTACAAAACCAGGTCTTGCACTTCTGTTAGCATTAAAGCCTCCACCTCCAGTATTTGGAGTAATTTTATTAGGATTTGGTGTTCCCGGCGCATTTCCTGTCGCAGGCTTTGGCGCACCCGCCGCACCAGGTTTAGGAGCGATTCTTTTACGCTTATTTTTATTAGCGTTATTATTATTATTATTATTTCCGGCTCCCGGAGCTCCAGGTTTATTTGGAGTAATTTTCGGCTCTTCCTTCTTTTTCTTAGGCTTGTTAAATTGAGATAAGTCAATTGTCTGCCCAGTAAGAGTAGTTCCTGATAATTTTTGATATTGAGTAGTGATCGTTTCTTCAGCAGTTGCAGGATCAGTTGAAACAACTGGTTCTTGTGCTGTTTTAGAAACAACTTCAGCTTTTACTTCTTTTTTCTCTGTAATAATTGGTTTTTCCACCTTTTTCTCTTCAGATACTACAGGAGCAACAGGCTCTGACTGTGTAGTTTCTTTTTGAACAGGTTTTTCTGTTTGAGATGGAGTAACAGTTTTAGGCTCTTCAGCCTTAACTGGTTCTTCTGGAGAAACTGCAGGTTTTTTGGGATTTAAATCAATTTTACCAACCTGAACAGGTCCAGTAACAACAGCTCTCGCTTTAATGATTTCTTGTTGTTTCTGACGCTCTTCGTCTTGTCTGCGTTTGTCCTCAATTTCTTTCTCGCGCTCAACACGCAATGCTTCTTTTTCTTTTCTTTTCTCTTCTCCAACTTCTTTAGAAGCTTCCTTATTCCCCTTATCGCCCGCAAATTGGCTTTGCAGGATATTAAATTCGCTGTCAGAAATTTTAGCATTTGGATTTGCATCAATAGCAATTCCCTTATCTTTTAGATAATCAACAGCTCTTTCTAACGAGATATTTAATTCCCTTAAAACCTTGTTTATTCTTATTACTCTCTCTTCAGACATATAACCTTTTTATTATTACCTTTTTCGTTGTGTTGTTAGAGCAGATAATTAGTTATCAAACTCTTCTTTTAGTATTTTCATAACGTCAAGAATAGTTTCCTCTTCTAAATCCGTTCTTCTTACTAAATCTTCTACTTCTTGTTTTAAGATACTTTTCGCAGTATCTAAACCTATTTTAGCAAATTCTTCAATTACCCAGTCTTCGATTTCATCTGAGAACTCTGTTAATTCAACATCGTCTTCATCAGCAGTTGCCCCTGCAACATCTCCCTCACGAATAACATCTAATTCGTAACCTGTTAGCTGACCTGCTAATTTAATATTGTGACCCCCTCTACCAATTGCTTTCGAAACTTCTTCTAATTTCAAGAAAACTTCAGCTCTTTTGTTCTCTTCATCAATTTTGATAGAAGAAACCTTAGCAGGGCTTAATGCTCTTGTAATAAACAATTGAATATTATTTGTATAGTTGATTACGTCAATATTTTCATTTCCTAATTCACGAACAATTCCGTGAATACGAGACCCTTTCATACCAACACAAGCTCCAACAGGATCAATTCTGTCATCATAAGAATCTACCGCTACTTTTGCTTTTTCACCAGGAATACGCACTACATTTTTAACTGTAATCAATCCGTCGAATACTTCAGGAATTTCTTGTTCAAATAATTTCTCTAAGAACTTTTCAGAAGTTCTTGACATAATAATTTGAGGTTTATTTCCTTTTAATTCAACGCTTTCAATAATTCCACGAACGTTATCTCCTTTACGGAAAAAATCAGATGGAATTTGTTTTTCTTTTGGAAGCACAATTTCGTTTCCTTCATCATCAACTAAGATAACCACTCTAGGACGAACGTGGTGCACTTCGGCAGTATAAATATCACCGATAATATCTTTAAATTGCTTGTAAAGATTTGTATTATCGTGTTCGTGAATTTTAGATATTAAGTTTTGACGCAAAGCCAAAATAGCTCTTCTTCCTAAATCAATTAATTTTACCTCTTCAGAAACCTCTTCACCAATTTCAAAATCCGCTTCGATCATTCTTGCTTCAGTCAAAGTAATTTCTTCATTTTCAAAATCAAGATCTTCGTCAGCAACGATAACTCTTCTTCTCCAAATCTCCATATCTCCTTTGTCAGGATTTATAATGATGTCGAAATTATCATCAGAACCGTATTTTTTCTTCAATGCATTTCTAAACACGTCCTCTAAAATTGCCATAAGCGTTACACGATCAATAAGTTTATTATCTTTAAACTCCGAGAATGAATCGATTAATGCTAAATTTTCCATGCGAATTCTTTAATTAAAATGTTACTGTAACAACTGCCTCTTTAATTTCTGTATAAGGTATTTGTTGTTCTTTTTGAACTGTTTCTTTTCCTTTTCCTACTTTTTTCGGTTCTCTCGCCTCCCAAGACAAAATTATAAAAACATCGTTAGCTTCTACTAATTCTGCTTCAATTTTTTCATTATTTGTAGTAACAATCAACGCTCTACCAATATTTTTCTTGTATTGTCTTATCAATTTCAAGGGAGAACCTACTCCAACTGATGCCACTTCAAGTGAAAAATCCTGCTCTTCACGATCCAAATTATTCTCGATTGCACGACTAATGTCAATACAATCCTGAAGCGCCACTCCATTATCTCCGTCTAAACCAACACTAATTTTAAAAGAATCCGAAACTGCAAGATCAATCAAAAAGATCGATGGCTTTTCCAGAAGAGCTTCTGTAATTAATTCGTTTACTTTTTCCTTAAATGTCATAATTTTATAAAAAGAGGGGACAATTAGTCCCCTCATTATTTAGATTTTAATAAATAACGGTGCAAATATAGTGATTTTTTTATAAATCAAATAAATAGATTGCTCTAAAAATATTTCTTATCTTTATAGTAGCGTTCAAAACATATTATTCTAATAATTTAACCCGAAAATTATGAAACGAATTTTAGTACCTACTGATTTTTCAGAACATGCAGAACACGCCTTAAAAATCGCAGCTCAAATCGCCAAAAAAAACGATTCTGAAATCATTATTTTACATATGCTCGAATTCCCGCATCAAACAAACGATGCAATATTTGGAGGTGTAAGCATTCCCGAAACTATGCTTTTTATGCAAAAAGCAAACGAAACTCTTGACATAATCTCACAAAGTTCTTTTCTTGACGGAATTCAGGTCACAGAAGTTGTAAAAATGGATAAACCAATTCACGGCATTACTCAAGTAAGCAAAGATTACAATATTGATTTAATCATTATGGGCTCACATGGCTCTTCTGGGTTTGAAGGATTATTAATTGGCTCAAATACTGAAAAAGTCGTAAGAAATTCAGAAATTCCTATTTTAGTCATCAAAAAAGATATTTCAGATTTTAATGTTCAAAATATTGTTTTTGCTTCTGATTTCACAGAAGAAACAAAAAAACCCTTTGAAAAACTTTTAAACTTTAATAAATCATTTGACGCAAAACTACATCTAGTTACAATTTGCACACCCAACAGCTTTAAACCCACACATGTAATCGAAAAAGCAATTAATGATTTTACCAATCATTTCAATCTTACAAATTACGACACACATATTTACAACGACACCAATATTGAAAAAGGAATTATCAATTTCTCTAACAGCATAAATGCCGATATTATTGGAATGTGTACTCATGGAAGAACCGGCTTTGCACACTTTTTTAACGGAAGCATAAGCGAAGGCTTAGTAAATCACGCGATAAAACCCGTTATTACCTTAAAAATTTAAACCAAAATCCTAATGAAGAAATAATGGCTCAAATAATTTATCAAACGCACTCCATTATCTTTGTTTAAATTTTAGAGCACAAAGATGAGCAATGCGATAATGAGAAAAGCATCCTAATTGAGGGAAAAAGCAGCCAAAACAAAGAATAATAAAGCACTTAAACATCAACAGCTTCAGCTCATAGATTGCCTGAAGCTGAGGCATTCAAGGCAAATATTGATTAGAATTCTAAAGCTCAAATATCGCACTTCACCTTCCATTACACCAAACTTTTGTATCGGGTCGTTGTTTCTTGTTCATCATTAACGTACTCCAAAATGTCACCTGGCTGGCATTCTAATACATTACAAATTGTCTCCAAAGTGCTAAATCTAATTGCCTTTGCTTTTCCTGTCTTTAATATGGAAAGGTTCGATAAAGTCAATCCAACTTTATCAGAAAGTTCATTAAGTGACATTTTTCGTTTAGCCATTACAACGTCTAAATTTATTACAATTGCCATAGCTTAAACAGTTAAATCATTTTCGTTTTGAATATCTACTCCTTTTTTAAAAATAGTCGCAATAATATAGATTACAGCTCCCATTAAAATAAATGCTTGACTGTCTGCCCAAAATTGGTTTAGATTGTCGGTAACAAAATCGTGATGCATTAAATTTTTAGCGAACTGTCTGGCAATGTAACTTAATAGTCCGATTGAAAAGGTGTAATAACTAATTTGCAAAATTTGTCTCGCAACAAAAGTGCTGAACGGTTTTGACAAATCCATTGCGTGCATTAGCCTGATAACTATATAAAACAGGCAAGCTTTTAAAATTGAAATGGTTAGAATAAAGCTATAGGTACCAAAAAAAGCTAATCTACTGCCATACATTTCAGTTAAGTCCAACTTTTGATAAAGATTTTGGACAAATTCAGGATTATACAGACTGAAAAAGAAATTTACTATTAAGCCTCCTGCTTCAATGCTCAAGCCGACAAAAATAAGCCAGGCTACAATATATAAGCCCCAAAATACGAAGTTGTTTGTTTTTGACATCATTGCTCAAATTTAAGTTGATACACCAAAAATAATAAAATTTTATTGACAAACAATAAAAATGTATTTTTATTCAAAAAATATTCATCGAATTTAAAAAGGGCTTTGCAATAATTTGATGAATATTTACGTTTTGTCATTATATTTGAGAAGCAGTATCATTTATTTATTTCAATACTATAATCTTTAAATTTATTCCATAAAAAAAGCCTCTCGATTGAGAGGCTTTTTATGTTGGTCTACTAGGACTCGAACCTAGAAAGACTGCACCAAAAACAGTTGTGTTACCATTACACCATAGACCAGCAATGCTGTTAAGCGGGTGCAAAATTAAACCTTTATTTAAATTGTGCAAATTTTTAAGCCAATTTTTTTGCATAAAAAAAGCCTCTCGATTGAGAGGCTTTTTACGTTGGTCTACTAGGACTCGAACCTAGAAAGACTGCACCAAAAACAGTTGTGTTACCATTACACCATAGACCAGCAGTGCTGTTAAGCGAGTGCAAATTTAAGGTTTTATTTAGTTTGCGCAAACTTTTTTGTCAAAAAAAATATTTTTTTTTCATTCTTTTTCATTTTAAAGTCTCGCACTTTTTCCAAAGAGCCTTATACACAATACATTAATATTTACAAATAGTTATTATAGAATTTTTTGTTAATGCTCGTTTCTTTACACAAAAAAACATTTTCTTTGTAGGATAGAAAAACACACAAAATTTTAACACCTAAATATGGCACAATTCAATTTCAATAAATGGAATACAATTATTGGTTGGTTTGCATTTGCAATCGCTTTAATTACCTACACATTAACTGTCGAACCTACAATGAGCTTTTGGGATTGTGGCGAATATATTGCCACTGCAGCTAAACTAGAAGTTGGCCACCCGCCGGGAGCACCTTTATTCCAAATGATGGGAGCATTCTTTGCCATGTTTGCGATAGATGCCCAGCATGTAGCCGTAATGGTAAATATGATGTCTGTTTTTTCTAGTGCATTTACAATTTTATTTATGTTTTGGTCTTCTTCTATGATTTTAAAGAAAATCGTAGCACGTTTTGCCGAAATCGATCAAAATAATTCTATTGTTATTTTAGGAAGTTCTTTTGTTGGAGCTTTAGCCTATACTTTCTCTGACAGTTTTTGGTTTAATGCTGTCGAAGCAGAAGTTTACGCAATGGCTTCTTTATTGATTGCATTGCTTTTTTGGCTGGGATTACGCTGGGAACAAGATATGGAAAAACCAAAAGGTGACAAATGGTTATTAATGATTTCTTTGGTTGTCGGTCTTTCTTTTGGAGTTCACTTTATGGCGCTATTAACGATTCCGTCAATTGGATTTCTTTATTACTTTAAGCATTACGAAAAAGTTACGATTAAAAATTTCCTTATTGCCAACGTAGTTGTAATTGGAATTTTGTTGTTTATCTTTAAATTACTTTTGCCTTTAACGATGGCTTTCTTTGGTAAAACCGAAATTTTTATGGTAAACAATTTAGGGTTACCTTTTAACTCAGGTACTATCTTTGTTACCACACTTCTTATTGCATTCTTTTATTTTGGACTAAAATACACAAGAATTAATAACGAATTTCTACAAACTATTTTCAAAAAACCTTTTACTTATATTGGTAGAATATCTAGAACTGAATATATTTTTAGTTTAATAATATCTATATTATATACTCTCTTTGTTGAAATTAATTTTTCAGACTCTAGTTTCTTTTTGAGATTTTTAATTAGATTACCAGTAATCATCTTTTTTATACTTCAAACCACCAAAAGATTACACGATACTGAGAAAAGCGGAATCTCTCAATTCATCCCTGGTTATAATATATATTTGATTTTTGGAAGTCTAATCTTTGAAAAAGGAACTTACGGCAAAAATAAGTACGGGGAAGATCCTTTAAAAATTGAAGCAAATAAATCAAACTTTAAAATAAACTACAATACTATTGTCCTTTGTATCTTATTTATATTAATTGGTTTTTCTACCTGGATTATGCTTCCTGTTCGTGCAAATGCCAATACCGTAATCAACGAAAACAAACCATCTGATGCTGCCGAGGTTTTAGCCTATTACAATCGTGAACAATATGGTGTAAACCCATTATTTTATGGCCCTCAATATACTGAGGTTTTCTCTGGGCTTGATGCTGATGTCCCATATTTAGACAAAAAACCTAACTACGAGAGAGATTATAAAACCGGTAAATATGTTATTACCAACAATTATAAAAACGCAGAGCAAAACAGTGATGACAATCAAAAAACGATTCTGCCAAGAATGTGGAGTACAGAAACCGGGCACATTCAAAACTATATCAGTTTCACACATCCTCCTAAATTCAGAATCAATCCAGAATATAATTATGAGGAAGATTTAGGAAAATATGGAATTGATCCAAGTCAATTAACAGAAGAAGAATATAACAAAGCAACAAGTCAGCTTCGTAATGAAGTAGAAAAAACAATTTCTGAATTCAGAAATGCTTACGCTCAAAAGCAAATTGACAATGAAGGCTATGTTAAATTCTTAAATAGTTATAAAGATTATTTAATCATAGAAAAACCAACTACTGGTGACAATTTCAGTTTTATGTTCGAATACCAATTTGGATATATGTACTGGAGATATTTGATGTGGAATTTTGTTGGACGCCAAAGTGATGTTCAAGGGAAATATGACAACTTAGACGGAAACTGGATTAGTGGAATCAAGGCTCTTGATTCTGTTCATTTGGGTTCTCAGGATAAATTACCATCTGATGTTTTAAACAACAAAGGCCGTAATGTTTACTATTTCCTTCCTTTCATTTTAGGGGTAATTGGAATAATGTATCATGCTAATAAAGACCTTAAAAGTTTTTATGTTCTTTTAGCCTTATTCTTATTTACCGGAATTGCCTTAAAAATCTATTTGAATGAAAGACCTTTTGAACCTCGTGAAAGGGATTATGCACTGGTTGGATCTTTTTATGTCTTTGCCATCTGGATTGGCTTTGGAGTTTATTCTTTATATGAAAGTATTCAGAAATATATTGCTCCAAAAATTGCCGGGCCAATTATTATTGCAGGAAGTTTATTAGCAGCGCCGGTTTTAATGGCTTCTCAAAACTGGGACGATCACGACAGATCAAACAGATATACTGCGGTTGCAATGGCAAAAGCTTATCTGAGTTCGTGTGATAAGGATGCTATTTTATTTACTATTGGAGACAACGATACGTTCCCGCTTTGGTATGCACAGGAAATCGAACATTTTAGAACCGATGTTAAGATCGTAAATACAAGTCTTTTCATGACGGATTGGTATATTGATCAAATGAAAGCAAAATCATATGAATCTGATCCTTTACCGATATCATTTACACATGATCAATATGTTGGAGATAAATTAGATTATGTAGCTCATATTCCTAAGATAGAAACACGCTGGAACATCAAAGATTTCCTTGATTTTATCAAAAACCCAAAATCAACCGTAGGTTTACAAAACGGACAAACGATTCACTTTTATCCAACAAATAAAATTAGAGTGAATGTTGACAAAAACATCATTCTTAAAAATAAAGTTGTAAATCCTAAATATAATGACTCAATTGTTCCTTATATGGATATTGACATTAAAGGAAGTGCACTTTACAAAAACAGATTAATGATGCTGGATATCCTTGCTAATAACAACTGGAAACGTCCAATTTATTTTAGCGGAGGCGCTTTTGACGATGAAGATTATTTATGGCTAAAAGACTATCTGCAGTTAGACGGCATGGTTTATAAATTAGTTCCTGTTAGAAACGTACCTTCTAAAGACGGCGGGCCAATGGATATGGGACAGATTGATGCCGACAAAATGTATGATATTGTTATGAAATGGGATTGGGGCAACAGCGAAAGCGAAAAAATCTATCACGATCCTGAAACCAGAAGAAACAGTATTACATATCGTACTAATTTGTCTCGTTTAGTAGACGAACTTATTGCCGAAGGTAAAATAGACAAAGCTAAAAACATTATCAATTTAGCAATGACTAAAATGCCATTGGACAAATTTGGTTATTACTCTTTAGTGGAGCCATTTGCCAGTGGGTATTATAAAGTTGGAGAAACAGCTAAAGCGCATGATTTATTAGATAAACTGGTAAATAAATACAAAGAAAATCTAAACTATTACGCTACTCTTCCTCCAGGTGACCAAACTGATTTAGCAATGGATATTATTACAGACATTGAACGCTACAGAAGTTTGCTTCATGTTATGAGAGAAAATAAAGACAAAGCTTTCTACGAAAAGCACAAAACAGTATTTAATACGTATGTAAATGTCTTTGAACGTTTTGGACGTGAAAAAGAATAATAATATACGAAAAATATATTGATTAAAAAAATGCAGTGCTTCTTGATAAAAAGCGCTGCATTTTTTATTTTTACGTAGATATAAATAAAATCAAAATGGGCTTTTATTGGGTAAAAACTAATTCATTTATTAAAAAGGTGTTTTCTAAATATTGTTGGGATATTCCAAACAACGAAAAGAAAATATACTTAACGTTTGATGACGGCCCAACTCCAGAGATTACAGACTGGGTTTTATCTGAACTAAAAAAGTTTGATGCAAAAGCTACTTTCTTCTGTATTGGAAAAAACATTAAAGCCAATTTATCCTTATTCGAAAAATTAATCACAGATGGCCATTCCATTGGAAACCATACTATGAATCACGTAAACGGGTGGAAAATACACACGAATGATTATATCGAAAATGTAAACAACTGTGCTAAGATTTTAGAAGAAGAAATAAACCCTAACAATTTAATATTTCGTCCGCCTTACGGGAAAATTAAAAAAGCGCAATCTAAGATTTTACGAAAACTAGGCTATAAAATAATTATGTGGGATGTTTTAAGTGCCGATTTCGACCAAAGTATAACTCCTGAAAAATGCCTTGAAAATGTTACTAAAAATGTAAAATCAGGAAGTGTGATTGTGTTTCATGACAGCATAAAAGCGTCACCAAATTTAAAATTTGCCTTACCAAAAACGCTGCATTTTTTAAAAGAGAATGGATATAAGTTTGATATTATTCATTAGAAAATCTGAACAATATCTTATTTCGGAAGTTTTTTATACGTCGAATTGATCCTGAACAATTCCGATAAGTGTATTTGCATCAAGTTCTCCAGATTGTCTCCAGATCATTTGTCCTTCTTTGTAAATCATTAAAGTCGGAAGTCCTTTAATTCGTAATGCCTCGGCCAGTTCCTGATTTTTATCAACATCAATTTTAATTACCTTCGCTTTGTCTCCAAGCGCAGCCGCAACATCCTTTATTACCGGATGCATCAATACTGATGATTCGTTCCAATCTGTGTAGAAGTCAATTAACACCGGAACCTGAGCATTTATAAGTTCTCCAAATTTTGACATAAAACCAAAAATTTAATTCTTTTAATCTATTAAAAAGATATAATTAATACAAATGTAGCATTTTTAACGAATTAAGCCACATTCTTACCTTTTTTTAGTTCAATAACCGTGATTTCAGGCATAATTCCAACTCGTCCAGGATAAGCATGAAAACCAAATCCGCGGTTCACATAAACATATCTTCCGGCTTCTTCATAAAGACCGGCCCATTGTTTATAAATGTATTGCGCCAGACTCCATTTAAAATACCCGGGAATTTCAATTCCAAACTGCATTCCGTGCGTATGACCTGATAACGTTAGATGAAAGTTTCTAGGATCTTTTTTTACTTCATATTCCCAATGACTTGGATCGTGACTCATTAAAACTTTAAAATCAGTTTGCTGAAGTCCCTGTGAAGCTTTATTTAAATCTCCTGCTTTCTTAAAATTCTGTCCCCAGTTTTCAACGCCGACCAAGGCAATTTTATCTGCCCCCTTTTGAATATATCTATTTTCATTCAGCATCAAATCAAAACCTATTTTGCCATAAAGATTTTTGATTTCTGCAAAGTTCTCCTCTTTTTCTTTTTCAGAAGGCCACGTTACATATTCGCCGTAATCATGGTTTCCTAAAACTGCAAATTTTCCGTATTTATAATCTTTAATTCTATTAAAAGTTTCCAGCCACGGATGCATTTCTTTTGCATGTGTATTTACAATATCTCCTGTAAACAAAATCATGTCTGATTCCTGCTCATTAATTAAATCAACTGCGTAATTAATTTTCTCAGGATTATCAAAACTTCCACTGTGAACATCAGAAATCTGCGTTATTTTAAAACCATCAAATTCATCTGGAAGATCCGGAAAAAATATAGTCTGCTTGAATACTTTAAAATTATATTTTCCTTCGAAAATTCCATAAATCAAAGATAAAAATGGAACCGCTGCTAATCCTAAAGCTATTTGACTGATGAACTTTCGTCTATCCGGCATCATTTCTTTACGCGGCGTATTGTAAATAAAATAATTTAAGATACTCGCTCCAATTCTAATAATATCTTCTCCAAACATTATTAAGGTAAGAACAATTTTTGGTACATAAACCAAAAGCATCAGCCCTGTAGTAAACATAAACTGTTTAGTCTGCCCTACCGAACGATCAACTTGAGAAAATGAATAGATAATAAATAGCAGAATAAGTAAGCTTATAACTTGATAGCTAACCAAAACCCATCTAATTTTAATTAAAGTACGAAAGGCTTGATACGAATAGAACTCAATAAATAGAAAAAGAGCACATAGAATTACAAAACGAAGGATCATTTATTTACAGTTTTAAGCAAAGTAACAAAGAATGAATATTCTATCGCTTTTTATTATCAAAAATTTAACTCAAATAATAGCAAAAGCCGATAGATTTCTCTATCAGCTTTTGCAGCCAAATTATTTAAAACCTTTAGTCTACAACAAAGTTTATTCAATAAACTTATATCGTGTTATTTTTGAGCTTTTGATGCTTCCGGCTTAGCTTCTGCTTTTTTAGCTTTTTTATCAGCTTTTTTCTCTTTTTTAGCCGCTTTTGCTTCTTTTGCCGGAGTTTCTTTTACTGGAGTTGTTTGAGCATTTACCATTGCAGTTGTTCCTAAAACTGCTACCGCTAATAAAATTAATTTTTTCATGATTGTTGATTTTTGTGATTACTATTTCTTTATTTATACCTCAAAGATAGAATCAGTAAATGAAGACAAAATGAAGATTAAACCAATCTGAAAAAATTAACTTTTAATTGTGTTTTGCGTCTCCGGAAACAATAAAGTAAATGTTGTTCCTTCGCTTATAAGAGAATTAACTTTAATTTCTATATGATGAAAAACAGCAATACTCTTAGCAATTGCAAGGCCTAACCCCTGTCCTTCCTGATCAGAACTTACTCTGGCAAATCGGTTAAAGATATTTTCGATTTGAGATTCACTTAAACCAATACCCAAATCTGTAATTGAAATAAAATATTGATTTTGCAAAAAGCCATCAGAAACAATAATACTTCCGTCCGGTTTATTATATTTTATGGCATTCGTTACTAAATTATAAATCAAAATATGAATTAAAGTTTTGTTCCCTCTAAAAGCAAAATCATGTTCCATTTTATTAACAAAGACAATTCCTTTATCATCAATACGATCCTGAAGATCTTCCTGCAGATCGTTTATTATTTCCTGAAAACTAATGTTTTCGTTGGCTTCATATTGATTGTTTTCAATTCGTGAAATGAGCAGTAAATTATTAATGATCTTTTTCAGCATATCGAGCGTTTTCAATGAACCTGCGATTTTATCCACCGCATTATCATCTAAAGAATCATTTTGCAATAAATTTTCCAGTTTGTTTTTCAATAAAGCAATTGGAGTTAAAAGCTCATGAGAAACATTAGAAATAAACTGTTTTTCTTTTTTAAAAAGTTCTGCAATACGATTCATCATTTGGTTTAAAACCAAATCTAACTCTCTAAAATCTCTCGATTTTGCATTTATGGGCGTATGATCAAAAAACTCAGGTTCATTAACTCGCCTTATTTTAGTATCAATAATTTTATAAAAAGGTTTCAGTAAATATTCGATATAAAAAGTATCTGCCAAAAAAGTCACCAGAAGAATAACTACCAAAACAACAATTATAAAAAGCTTTATAATAAAAGTAAGATCTTTTACTTCGCTTAAACTACTCCCAATTTCGAGTTGATACTCTTCTTTTTGATAACTAAAATGATGCTGCAGAATTCGATATTCATTTTCTTCACCTTCAATAATTCGATATTCATTACTAAAAGTTGTTCTTTTTTGATGTGGTTTTATGGGAACTCTGGAAAGAACTAAAAATTCGCTGTGAAGTGTAGAAAACTGCGAATAGGTTTCGGTCGAATCATCTGAATTTTCGATAAAATCATTAATTTCCTGCTGATTTAAATGATCAATGAATTTCTTTTTCTTTTCAATTAACCCATTATTAATGTGTCTGTAAACCACATTTTCGACCAAAATAGGAAGCATAAGCCATAAAACCAAAATCACCAACAATCTTGTTAGTGCATTAAAAATGGCCAATTGATGTTTTATCTTCACAAAAATCTATTTATTCATTAATACGGTAACCCACATTTCGAACAGTTTCAAACCAATCAATCGAAGTATGTTTGTCTAATTTTTTTCGAAGATTACGAACGTGTACATCTATAAAGTTAGAATCGGAGTTTACCTCCAGAATATCGCCCCAAATATGTTCTGTTAATTGCAGTCTTGTAATTACCCTGTTTTTATTCAAAACCAAATATTGAAAAATATCAAATTCCTTTTTGGTCAAACTTAAAGGCACATCATTAAAACTCACTTTATAATCCTGAAGCTGCAGTAAAAATCCATGAATGCTTAAATTGTTTAAAGTAAAACCATGAATACGTCGGATTACAGCAAATAATCTGGCTGCCAATTCGGTCAACGCAAAAGGCTTCGTCAAATAATCATCGGCACCAAGATGAAGTCCGTTAATCCTGTCATCTAATTCTCCGCGCGCGGTTAACACAATTACTGCAATTTTTGATTTTGTTTTTCGAATCGTCTGCAAAACCTCAAAACCATCTCCGTCTGGCAAACCAAGATCAAGCAGCATCGCATCATAATCATTACTTGCAAATTCTTCAAGAGCATCGGCGCAGTTATTGGCTATTTTACAAATATAACCCGCATTGCACAAAAAGTCATAAACCTCTACCGCAAGCTCTTTATTATCTTCAACAATTAAAACATTCATAAAAAAGGCATTTAAGCGCAACTAAAATTAATCAATTATCAAAAGTCCAGTTACGTGTTATTAAAAAATTAACGAATAAAAAAAGCTGACAAATTTCTTCATCAGCTTTCTTCAATCGCATTCATCATAATCATTATTCCTGTTTTGCCTCCGTTACAATGCTTCGAAAACAAAACGAGAGTAATTCTTATTTTTTCACGGTTGCAGCCTCGTCTTTTGGAGCTTCAGCTTTTGCCTTTTTGTTTCCTTTATGATGGTGTTTTGTAGCTTTGACCTCTTTTGCAGGCGCTGCCTGAGCTGGAGTTGTTTGAGCATTTACCATTGCAGTTGTTCCTAAAACTGCTACCGCCAATAAAATTAATTTTTTCATAACTTTTAATTTTTAAATTAACCAACCTTTTATTCTAAATTATTTTTTTGTTTATTTTTTCGCTTTTACTGTTTCTGCTTTTGGAGCTTCACTTTTTACTGATTTTGCCTTTTTATCAGATTTGCTTTTTGGGTGTTTTGCTGCTTTTACTTCTTTTGCAGGAACTGTTTTTCCATCTTTTGCAGGAAACGCATGAACCATTGCACTTGTTCCTAAAACTGCTGCTAATAACATAAATAAATTTCTCATGATTTCTAAGATTTAAATTAAATACCTTATATTTTACAGATCAAAATTACCCTCGCAACATGAAGACAAAATGAAGAAATCCCTGAATAAAAAAAATTAACTTGACATTAACGCTTTGTCGGTTTTTGAAGCATAAGTTATATAAGTTCATTTAATATATAGGACGCAACTAATCGTTATATATTAAAATGCGGAGACGCACTGCAGTGCACCTCTACTAAAATGAACTTATATAACTTATATGGTGGAAAAAAATCTATGGTGGAAAAAAAATCTTGTTAGTCTAATTTTTGAGAACCCAATTGTTTATTTTTACAGACTAATATTTTTTATATGTCAACTCAAAAACGCCTTTTTCTTCTAGATGCTTATGCATTAATTTTTCGCGGCTATTATGCCTTTATAAAAAACCCGAGAATAAACTCAAAAGGAATGGACACATCTGCAATTATGGGTTTTATGAACTCACTTTTGGATGTTATTAAAAGAGAAAAACCAGATCATTTGGCCGTAGCTTTTGACAAAGGAGGAAGTCATGTAAGAACAGAAATGTTTGTAGAATATAAAGCCAATCGTGATGCAACGCCAGAAGCGATTAAAATTGCAGTTCCGTATATTCAGGAATTATTAAGAGCCATGCATATTCCGATTATTGAAATTGAAGGCTGTGAAGCCGATGATTTAATTGGGACTATTGCCAAACAAGCCGAAAAACAAAATTATAAGGTTTTTATGGTAACGCCCGATAAGGATTTTGCTCAATTGGTTTCTGAAAATATTTTCATGTACAAACCTGCCCGTATGGGTAACGGAATCGAAATTTGGGGAATCCCTGAGGTTTTGGCAAAATTTGAAATCGAAAGACCCGAACAAGTAATTGATTTTCTTGGAATGATGGGCGACGCCGTAGATAATATTCCGGGACTGCCTGGAGTTGGTGAAGTTACCGCTAAAAAGTTCCTGAAAGAATTTGGCACAATGGAAAACCTTTTAGATAATACTCATTTACTAAAAGGAAAAATGAAGGAAAATATCGAAGCGAATAAAGATAAAGGTATTTTGTCTAAAAAACTGGCAACGATTATCTGCGACTGCGATGTTGTTTTTAATGAAGACGACTACGAACTTTCACGTCCTGATATCGAAAAAACAGATGCTATTTTTCAGGAATTAGAATTTAGAAGAATGGCCGAACAGTTTGATAACTTGTTTAAAGTTGGAGGCGGAAATGAATTAGCAAATAATGCTCCTGCTACAGACGCTAAATTATACAAAAAGCCACAGCCAAAGAACGAAGACCAATTTGATCTTTTTGGCGGAGGCGGCACTACTCTTGATGAAAGTGCAGAAGCAGCAAGAAATTCATTTTATAATACTTTAGAAAATACTGAGCATTCTTATCAGACCGTTCAGGGTGACTTAGGAATTAAATTGCTTTTGCAGAATTTACAAAAGCAGACTTCGGTTTGTTTTGATACGGAAACAACGGGAATCGATGCTTTACATGCAGAACTTGTGGGAATGTCTTTCTCATATGAAAAAGGAAAAGCTTTTTATGTTCCGTTTCCGGAAAGTCAGGAAGAAGCAAAAGTTTTAGTTGACAAGTTTGTTCCTTTTTTTGAAAATGAAAACATCGAAAAAATTGGGCAGAATTTAAAATATGATTTAAAAATCCTTGCTAATTACGGCGTTACAGTAAAAGGAAAACTTTTTGACACCATGATTGCGCATTATTTGATTAATCCGGATATGCGTCACAATATGGATATTTTGGCCGAAACGTATTTGAAATATTCTCCAAAATCTATTGAAACTTTAATTGGTAAAAAAGGAAAAAATCAGCTTTCGATGCGCGATGTTCCTTTAGAAGATATTAAAGAATATGCTGCCGAAGATGCTGATGTTACTTTACAACTAAAAGAAATCTTTACTGCAGAATTAGATAAAACCGAGACTAAAAAGCTGTTTGATGAAATCGAGATTCCGTTGGTAAGCGTTTTGGCTGCAATGGAAACAGAAGGAATTCGTCTGGATGTTGATTTCTTAAAACAAATGTCTGGAGAGATGGAAATTGAAATCAAATCTTTAGAAGAGCAAATTTACGAAACAGCGGGCGAGAAATTCAACCTTGCCTCTCCAAAACAATTAGGAGATGTCTTATTTGATAAACTTAAAATTGGCGGAGCAAAGCAAAAGAAAACCAAAACCGGTCAATACGCAACAGGAGAAGAAGTTTTGACTTATTTGGCAAACGATAATCCTATTGTAAAACAAATTTTGGACTGGCGTCAAATGGTGAAATTACAAAGCACCTATATTTTGGCTTTACCGGAACAAGTTGACAAAACAACGTTGCGCGTTCATACCGATTATATGCAGACCGTTGCGGCAACTGGACGTTTGAGTTCTAATAATCCGAACTTGCAAAACATTCCGATTCGTACTGAAAGAGGCCGTCAGATTCGTAAAGCTTTCGTAGCGCGCGATGAAAATCACACTTTAATTTCTGCCGATTACTCGCAAATTGAATTACGAATTATTGCTGCCTTGAGTGGTGAAGAAAACATGATTGCAGCGTTCCAAAACGGAGAAGATATTCACAGAGCTACTGCAGCAAAAGTTTTTGATGTAGCGCTTGAAGAAGTTTCGCGCGAGCAAAGAAGCAACGCCAAAACCGTAAACTTCGGAATTATATATGGCGTTTCTGCTTTTGGATTAAGTAATCAGACTTCATTATCCCGCGGCGAAAGTGCTGCTTTGATTGATGCTTATTACAAAACGTATCCGAGATTAAAATCATACATGCAGGATCAGGTTGATTTTGCTCGTGAAAATGGATATGTACAAACTATTTTAGGTCGTCGTCGTTATTTAAAAGATATTAATTCTGCCAATGCCGTTGTAAGAAGTGCCGCCGAACGAAATGCCGTAAATGCACCAATTCAGGGAAGTGCTGCCGATGTAATTAAAATCGCGATGATTAACATTCATAAAAAATTACAAGACGAAAACTGGAAATCAAGAATGTTACTTCAGGTTCATGATGAGCTTGTGTTTGATGTGCACAACGACGAATTAGAAAAAATCCAGCCAATGATTAAACACGAAATGGAAAATGCTTTTAAAATGGCGGTTCCTTTAGAAGTTGAACTTGGTTTGGGTAAAGATTGGTTAGAAGCGCATTAATTATAATTTTAGATTTCTGAATCAAAAATCAACACAATCTTGTCCTTGCGAGGAACGAAGCACTCTCATTTGCTAGATCAAGTTTTGCGTCTTATTGTAGTGAGGTTGCTTCGTTCCTCGCAATGACCTTAAATTATGTATAAAAAAAGGACTGTTCATTCGAACAGCCCTTTTTTTATTGATTATATTTTTCATTTAAGCTTTTCTTGTCGATTCTCTTTCTTTCAGCTTAGTTTTGATGATGATCGTTTCGTAATCAGAAGTTTCCCCTTCTGGTTCTTCCAGTCTTTCAATTAGTTTTTTTGCAGCAACTTCACCAATTTCAATTCCGTGCTGGCTTACTGTTGTTAAACTTGGAGATAAACGTCTTGAAGCCAAAATTCCATCGGCAAAACCAATTATTGAAATATCTTCAGGAACTTTATATCCTTTTTTCAAACTTACTCTTAAAGCTGCAACCGAATCATTTTCATCTAAAGCAAAAATCGCATCAATTTTGTGATCAAAAATCGAATCGATTTTAGCTTTCATATCATCCTCAGAATCAGTACGAAGAATAATTTTTTCGTTTACCGGAATATTATTGTCTTTTAAAGCTTTTAAATATCCATCAGCTCTTAATTTTCCAACACTTAAATTATCTACAGAAGAAATTAAGGCAATATTTTTACAACCCAAATTAATTAAATGCTGCGTTGAGTTTAAAGCAGAATCAAAATCATCCACAACAACTTTGTCGCATTCTACTTCATCAGCAATTCTATCAAACATTACAATTGGTGTTCCATCGTTAATAATAGCCGAAAAGTGATTGTAATCTTGTAGTTTTTGTGCTTCTTCAGAAACCGAAAGAATAAATCCATCGATAGTTCCGTTGCTCAGCATTTCAAGCGTATGAACTTCTTTCTCTAAAGATTCGTTCGAAATACACGTAATTACATTATATCCTTTTTTATCGGCTACCTTTTCGATTCCGCTAAAAACCTTAGCAAAAAAGGAGTTTAATATATTAGGTATAATTACACCAATTGTTTTGGTTTTTCGATTCTTCAAGTTCAGACCAATAACATTCGGTTTATAATTTTTGAGTTTGGCATACTCTTTAATCTTCACCTTCGTCTGCTCACTTATTTCCGGGCTGTCATTTAATGCCTTAGACACTGTTGACACAGAAACACCTAGTTCCTTCGCAATTTGTTTTAGAGTTGCTTTAGCTTTCATCTAATAAAAGTTTATGTAATTAATACAAATATAGTAGAATTACCGAAAATAAAACAAAAAACCCCTACCACTATTTGAAATTATAAGATCTTTTCGAAATAATATCAAAAAAGAGGAATTTTCTGAAACCGCATGTCTAAAAATTTCGTTAATAAACTTAATACAATGTTATTAACTTAATAAAAGCCTAGATTATGAAAAACGAAGTTAAAATTCAGGAAGTCAACCCTTCCCTGGATAGCAGAAGGAGCTTTCTGAAGCTCAGTGGACTAACATTAGTTACCGCAGGTTTGGTTTTAGCTGGCTGCAGCGATAATGACAATGATGACAATATGGAGGATAATTCCTTACCCGGAGTCAAAAATGGTGTTTTTGACTTAGGTTCAGGAGACTTTGGCGTTCTGACTTATGCTTACGCTTTAGAGCAGTTAGAAGCCGATTTTTACACTAAAGTGGTAAACGCCTCAAACTTTAATACTGTATTTAATGATACAGAGCGTCAGGTTCTAACCGATCTTTACCATCACGAAGTAGTGCACAGAGATTTTTTTAAAGCCGCTTTAACCGGAGCGCTTCCAGATCCTGGTTCACAATTACTTCCTTCTTTAGCCTTTAGTTATGGTTCTTTAAATTTTAATAGTCGTACCGAAGTTTTAGCTACCGCAAAAGCACTTGAAGATACTGGTGTTGCTGCTTATAATGGAGCAGGCAGACTTATTAAAAGCCCTGATTATTTATTATTAGCCGGAAAAATTGTTTCTGTAGAGGCCAGACACGCTTCTGCCATTAGAAGTTTAATCAACCCGAATTCAAAAGATTTTGCTGGAGACGATATTATAAGCACTTCTACCGGATTAGATGTCGCCAAAGATCCGTCAAAAATCCTACCAGTTGCAGCAGGATTTATTACAACGAAATTCACGGCCAATTATTTACCTTAATCTTAACTAGCTAAAAATTAGAAATTATGAATATTTTAAAATTTATAGAATCCTTTACTGATGACAGCTTAATGAAAAGCACTGGTTCAAGAAGAGACAGTTTTACGCAGTTTGGGAATATCGGAAAAAACCTGGCAATGGCATCAATCCCTTTTGGATTAGCTGCTTTTACAAATAAAGCTTTTGCACAAGACATAACGGCAACTCCGGCGACACCAATTGGAGCTTTACAGTTTGCATTGACTTTAGAATATCTTGAAAACGAATTTTATGCCATGGCATTAGATTCTGGAGTTATTCCCGCTTCTGAAAATGGCGGACGCGATTTAAAAGTTTTTCAACAAATAGCTGCACACGAAGCAGATCACGTTTCGTTTTTAATTGCCGGACTTGGCGGAACAATGAGTGCTAATTTTGTTCCAAAGCCTACTTTTGACTTTACCGTAGGCGGAGCATTTGATCCTTTTAATGACTATCCTACCTTTCTGGCATTGGCACAAGCTTTTGAAGATACCGGCGTTAGAGCTTATAAAGGTCAGGCCGCTAACTTAATATCTACACCAGATTTGCTGACAGCAGCATTACAAATTCACTCCGTTGAAGCTCGACATGCTTCTGAAGTTAGAAGACTGCGAGGTTTAAAAGGCTGGATCTCTAATGCTGAAAGAGGTGCGGGAATGCCGACAGCAACACAGGCCGTTTACGATGGTGAAGGAGTAACGATGCAAGCAGGATTCAATACAGCTACAGCGTTTGGTGCCGCCGCAGGATCAGAAGCTTATGATGAACCGTTAACAACACAACAAGTAGTCGATATTGCCAATATCTTTATTGTTTAAGTTAAAAATAAACTTAATTTTGAACCGCCCTAGCGTTATTGTGAAGGCGGTTTTTTTATGGTTTTAAAAATAAAAACTGAAAGCCTGATTTTCAGGATATAAAATATTCTTTTCAGGTATTTGGTTTTAAAATAATTAATTGTACTTTTGCATCCCCTTTATTGGGGATGGAATGTTTAATTAAAATAATATTATGGACGCATTAAGCTACAAGACAATTTCAGCTAGCAAAGCCACTGTAACTAAAGAGTGGATTGTTGTTGATGCAGAAGGTCACAACTTAGGTCGTCTTGCTTCAAAGGTTGCGATGATCTTAAGAGGTAAGTACAAGCCAAGTTACACACCGCACGTTGACTGTGGAGATAACGTAATTGTTATCAACTCAGAAAAAATTAACCTTACAGGTACAAAAATGAATGACAAAATTTACATGCGTCATACAGGTTACCCAGGAGGACAAAGAACTTTAACTGCTAAAGTATTGCAATCTAAAAACCCTGCATTATTAGTAGAAAAAGCTGTAAAAGGAATGTTACCTAAAAATAAATTAGGTGCTGAACTTTTTAGAAATCTAAATGTTGTTGTAGGTGCTGAGCATACTCACGGAGCTCAAAAACCTAGAACTGTTAACCTAAACGATCTTAAGTAATGGGAGTTATTCACAAAATCGGTAGAAGAAAAACCGCTGTTGCACGTGTATATGTTTCTGAAGGAACAGGAAAAATCACTGTAAACAAAAAAGAATTCGCAACTTACTTTCCAACTGCAACTTTACAATACAAAGTTTTACAACCATTATCTATGACAGAAAATGCTAGTAACTTTGATGTAAAAGTAAACGTTTACGGAGGTGGTTCAACTGGTCAGGCAGAAGCTGTAAGAATGGCATTAGCACGTGTAATGTGTGAAGTGAACATCGAAAACAGAGCTATCTTAAAACCAGAAGGTTTATTAACAAGAGACCCTAGAATGGTTGAACGTAAGAAATTCGGTCAGAAGAAAGCTCGTAAGAGATTCCAATTCTCTAAACGTTAATATTACCTGTCTTGTTCAAATGGGACAAGACATTATCAATTATTTATTGAAATTAAAAAACACAGTTATTGTTGCTCTCCTATCGAGGTAGGACATAGTTTAGCATCTAAATGTATGAAGCCAGGGAAACCGCCATTCACACATTGCTAATCAACAGAACGTAAACTAGTACAAAAATGGCAAACAAAATAGAAGTAAAAGACTTACTAGAAGCAGGTGTTCACTTTGGACACATGACTAGAAAATGGGATCCAAACATGGCCCCTTACATTTATATGGAGCGTAATGGTATTCACATTATCAATCTATATAAAACTGCAGCTAAAATTGAAGAAGCTAACGAAGCTTTGAAAAAAATCGCTGCATCAGGTAGAAAAATCTTATTCGTAGCTACCAAAAAACAAGCAAAAGACATCGTTGCTGATAAAGCAAAGGCTGCAAACATGCCTTATATCACTGAAAGATGGCCAGGTGGAATGCTAACTAACTTCGTAACTATCAGAAAGGCAGTTAAAAAAATGTCTTCTATTGATAAAATGAAGAAAGATGGTACTTTCATGACGTTATCTAAAAAAGAGCGTTTGCAAGTTGATCGTCTACGTGCTAAATTAGAGAAAAACTTAGGTTCAATCGCTGATATGTCTAGACTACCTGCAGCATTGTTCGTAGTAGATATCAAAGCTGAACACATCGCAATAAAAGAAGCACAAAAATTAAACATTCCAGTTTTCGCAATGGTTGATACGAATTCTGACCCAAGAGAGGTTGATTACGTTATTCCTGCAAATGATGATGCTTCTAAATCAATTGACAAAATTTTATCTTTAGTTACTGCTGCTGTAATCGAAGGTCTTTCTGACAGAGGTTCTGAGAAAGAAACTGAAGTATTTACAGAAGAAGCTGCTGACGCTGCTCCTGCTGCAGAGGCTGCACCAGCTGTTGAAGCTGCTGCTCCTGCAACTGAAGAATAAATAAACTTTTAAATTCCAAATTTTAAATTCCAAAATCCAAACAGAAAAATTAAAAACGTTATGTTGATAATTTATTAAAATTGGAGTTTGGGATTTAAAAGATGGAATTTTTACTTTTAACATTAAAATTCAAAATATTATGGCAACAATTACTGCTGCAGACGTAAATAAATTAAGACAAACTACAGGTGCCGGTATGATGGACTGTAAAAAAGCTTTAGTTGAAGCTGATGGAGATTTCGATAAAGCTATACAAAACCTTAGAGAAAAAGGACAAAAAGTTGCTGCTAACCGTTCTGACCGTGAGTCTTCTGAAGGAGCTGCTGTTTCTTTTGTTAATGCTGACAAAACTAAAGGAGCTATCATCACTTTAAACTGCGAAACAGATTTCGTAGGTAAAAATGAGGCTTTCGTAACTTTGGCTAAAGAATTAGTAGAAAGAGCTATTAACTTCTCTTCTAAAGAAGAATTCTTAGCTTCAGATTTCAACGGAATTACTGTTGCTGAAAAATTAATCGAGCAAACTGGTGTTATCGGTGAAAAAATCGAAATCGGTGGTTTTGAAATTTTAGAAGGTGCTTTCGTTGGATCTTATGTTCACGTTAACAAAATTGCTGCATTAACTGCAATTTCTGCTGCAATTCCTAACGCTGACGTTTTAACTAAAGATGTTTCTATGCAAGTTGCTTCTATGGGAGCTGATACATTATCTTACAAAGATTTTGATCCTGCTTTCGTTGAATCTGAACTTGCTGCTCGTATTGCTGTAATCGAAAAGGATAATGAAGAAGCAAAACGTTTAGGAAAAACTTTAAAAAATGTTCCTAAATACATTTCTTTCTCTCAATTAACTGAAGAAGTTTTAAAACAAGCTGAAGAAGATGCTAAAGCTGAATTAAAAGCTGAAGGTAAACCAGAGCAAATTTGGGACAAAATTATCCCAGGAAAAGTGCAGCGTTTCATCTCTGACAACACTACTTTAGATCAAGAGAAAGCTCTATTAGATCAAAACTTCATCAAAGATGACAGTAAAAAAGTTGGTGATTATGTTAAAGGATACAACGTTGAAATTACAGGTTTCAAAAGAGTTACTTTAGGTTAATATATTATTTCAATATAAAAAGCCCGAATATTAATTTATTCGGGCTTTTTTTATTTTCAGTTTTTAATTTTCAATTGGAAAATTTCTCGCACGCATCAAAGCGTCAGATTTTGGAGCATGGCCTCTAAAATTCTCATACATATTTTCATTATCTACACTATTCCCAACACTTAAAACAATCTCGTAAAGACGTTCTGCCACTTTTTTATCATAAGGTCCCTCTCCTTCCAGAAAAGCTTCATAAGCGTCTGCATTTATTACATCTGCCCACAAATAGCTGTAATATCCGGCTGCGTAGCCATCACTTGAAAAGATATGAGCAAATTGCGGAATTCTATGGCGCATCACAATCTCTGACGGCATATTAATTTCCTCCAAAACATCTTTTTCAAATTGATGCGGATCAACCGTTTCAGTCGTTAAGTGTAGTTTCATATCCACAAAAGAACTCGAAATTGTTTCTACGGTTGCAAAACCTTCATTAAAATTCGCCGCTTTTTCTATTCTTTCTACCAGAGATTCTGACAATGGCAGATTTGTTTTATAATGAAGGGCAAACTTATTTAACACTTCCGGAGTTGCCAGCCAATGCTCTAGTAATTGCGAAGGAAATTCAACATAATCTCTCGCAACCGAAGTTCCCGATAAACTCGGATAAGTAACATTTGAACATAATCCGTGCAAAGCGTGTCCAAATTCATGAAATAAAGTTGTAGCATCATCCCACGAAATCAATACCGGATCATCACTATTTCCTTTTATAAAATTGCAGTTATTCGATACTATAGGCAGTACGTTTTGTTTTATTTTTTGTTGATCTCTATGGGAATTCATCCACGCTCCAGAACGTTTGCCAACACGTGCGTAAGGATCAAAATACCACAATCCGATTAATTTACCCGTATTTCTATGATTCACTTCCCAAACTCGAACATCAGGATGATAAACCGGAACATCAAATAATTGTTTAAATCCTAAATTAAATAATTCGCCTGCAACCCAAAACATCGCTTCACGCAAATTTTCTAACTGAAGATATTGCTTTATCTCGTTTTGGTCTAAATCATATTTTTCTTTACGGACTTTTTCTGCATAATAACGATAATCCCAAGGCTGGATTTTAAAATTCCCACCTTCGTTATTTACCATTTCCTGCATTGCCACTACATCATTTTTTACTTTTTCGACAGCTGGTTTCCAGACAGATTCCATTAAATCCAAAGTTTTCTTTGGATCTTTAGCCATTTTATTAGACAAACTCCACTCTGCAAAATTCTTAAAGCCTAATATTTTGGCTTTCTTCGCACGTAGCTGTAAAATTGAAACTAACGTTTCATTGGTATCATTTTGATTCCTGTTATCACCACGTTTAACAAAAATATCAAATGCTTTTTCTCTTAAATCTCTTCGATTCGAGAAAGTTAGAAATGGTTCTATCGAAGATCTTGTATTACCAATACTAGCCAAAATATTCAGATTTCTTTCTTTAGCTTCAGCAATTGCGGCGTTTTTAAACTCCTCAGGCAAACCATGCAAATCATTTTCAGATTCTAATTCTAAAAACTGATCGTTTTCTTCTGTCAATAGTTTTTGACTGAAAAGAGTAAAAAGTCCGGCAAGTTCCTGATTAATTTTGGCTACTTCCTTTTTATCTTCTTCATTTAATTCAGCTCCTTCTCGTACAAAATCAGTATAATAAAGCCATAGCAAACGTTGTTGTTCATCATTTAACTTTTTACTTTCGGCAGCATTATACAGTTTTTCAATTCTCAGGAACAATTTATCGTTTTGATACAGTTTATCACTAATTTCTGCCAGTTTTGGAGACATTTCTGTATCAACTACGTTAAATTCAGGACTGCTTAAATTTGATCTGTAAATTCCGTAAACGGCATGAATTCTATCTAGTTTTTCGCCAGAAAGCTCTAAAGCAACTATTGTATTATCAAAAGTAGGTTCTTCAGTGCTGTTTGCAATTGCTTCAATTTCATCTAATTTTTCCTGAATAGCAAACTCAATTGCAGGTTTAAAATCTGAGATTTTATATTTTGTAAAATCCGGAACTCCGCCATAAGCACCAGACCACTCCTGAAGCAAGGGATTATTTAAATCAATTTGTGTTTTCATAATAAAATGCATTAATAATTTTCTGTCTAAACTATTCCAAAAGAAAATATCGCAGAATCTCAAAATTAACCAATCAGAACCAAACTTCAAACGAACTTATTAATCCATTTTAAACATTTGAAGAAATAGTTTAAATTTGAATCATCATAACCAAAATAACATGTTTAAAACCCGAAAAGAAATTGTTTTTGTAATTCTTGCAGGAATATTTATAACGAATGCCGTTGTGGCTGAACTTATTGGAGGAAAATTAATTCAGATTGGCCCTTTTGTAATGAGTATAGGAATTTTGCCCTGGCCGATTGTTTTTTTAACTACCGATTTAATAAATGAATACTTTGGAGAAAAAGGAGTAAAAAAACTCTCTTTTATAACCGCTTGTCTAATTGCATATGCTTTTTTGATTTTATTTATGGCCATTGTAATCCCGGCAGCAAAAGGAATAAGCCCGGTGAATGATCAACAATTTGAAGCTGTTTTTGGGCAGAGTATGTGGATTATTTTCGGAAGCATAATTGCTTTTATGGTATCGCAATTAATTGATGTATGGATTTTTTGGTTTTTCAAAAACAGAACAGGAGAAAAGAAAATATGGTTAAGAGCAACCGGTTCTACCGTAATTTCTCAGTTATTTGATTCCTTTATTGTACTTGGAATTGCTTTCTGGCTTCCGGGAAAAATTGATTTTGACACCTTTATTTCGTCTGGGCTCATTGGCTATACATTTAAATTATCAATCGCTATTTTATTAACGCCTGCCATTTATTTAGGGCATCATTTGATTAAAAAATATTTAGACCAAGATCCTTCATATAAAGAAACAAACACGTAAAACATATTTTTTGTAAGAAAAATAATAAAACTATAACTTGTTTTTAAAGAAATAACTTATATTTGTTGCTTAATAAATTTTAAACTAAATTAAGTAACAATGAAAAAATTAGCAGTTTTATTAATGTCTATTGGACTTTTTGTATCATCATGCAGCAGTAATGATAATAATGACAATGATAACGGGGGTGGTAAGCAAGATGTTTCAATTATCGGTAAATGGGAGCTTACAAAAAGAGGAAACATTTTAAATGGTACTGAACTTCTACTACCAATCACACCGGAAGGCGGATGCAGCAATGATCAGATTGATTTTTTAGAAAATGGAAATTATAAAGAAATACAATATGAGTATGTTAATTCAAAATGTAAAGAATATAATAATGATGGAACATGGTCAAAATCAAATAACATCTTAAAAAACAAAGACGTCTTAAACAACGAATTTATTTATGAGATTTTACGATTAGATGAAACAACATTAAGATTAAAGATTACTAATGGTAATGACAATACTATATATGCTTTAACTGAATACACGAGAAAATAAAGTTCTTACAATTAAAAACCTCATTTCATTCTGAAATGAGGTTTTTTTATACTTTTGAAATAAAAAAATGGAACCAATAAGATGCGGCTGGTGCACTTCCAGCGATTTATATAAAAAATATCATGATGAAGAATGGGGCGTTCCGGTTTATGATGACCCTACTTTATTCGAATTTTTAATTTTAGAAACTTTTCAGGCTGGCTTAAGCTGGATTACTATTTTGAACAAAAGAGAGAATTTTAGAAATGCTTTCGATCATTTTGATTATAAAAAAATAGCCGTTTATTCAGAAGATAAAATCGAAGAATTAATGCAAAATTCAGGAATCATCCGCAATAAACTGAAAATAAAAGCGGCTGTTTCCAACGCTCATGCTTTTATGAAAATACAGGAAGAATTTGGCAGTTTCTCTGATTATATTTGGAAATTCACTAATGGAAAACCAATTATAAACAATCTCAAAACTTCAAAAGACGCCCCTGCCACTACTCCACTTTCTGACGAAATCAGTAAAGATTTAAAAAAAAGAGGTTTTAAATTTGTTGGTTCGACTGTTATTTATGCTCACATGCAGGCCACTGGAATGGTCAATGATCACGCTGAAGATTGCTGGAAAAGGAACCGGTAAGCAGTCTCAGTTTTCAGTTTCCAAAGATGACTTGAAACCTGAAACTTAAAACTTTTTCAAACAACCAAACAAAATTTTATTACATTTGCTTCACACTTTAGGGGTGTCTACAACTTGTAGGCTGAGATTTTACCCTCTGAACCTGATCTAGTTCATACTAGCGTAGGGAAAAGTAAGATGACTTCTGAACGCATTTATGTGCGCAATTGTAGCCATTCCTAAAGTATAACTCTATACTAATTCAAGAAGGAATGGAACTAAAAATCAATCAACAAACCAAACATTTCAATGCTGAATCGCTAAGCGTTCAATCATTGCTCGATCTCGAAATTCCGCACAAACAAAACGGAATCGCCGTTGCTATCAACAACACCGTTGTTCCAAAAATCAAATGGAACGAATTCCTCGTACAAGAAACTGACGAAATTTTGATTATTTCTGCCACACAAGGAGGCTAAAATCCCAATATAAAAATTCCAAATTCCAATTTCATATTGGACGTAGACGCACTGCTGTGCGTCTCTACAACTCATAATCCATAACTTATAACTCATAACTTCTTTTCCTTATGACTACAGAAGAACAAATATCCAGAACCCCTTTTCCTAATTCTAAAAAAGTTTACATTGATGGAGAAATTCATCCCATAAAAGTTGCGATGCGCGAGATTCATCTTAGCGATACCAAACTTTCAAATGGTGGAGTTGAAAAAAATCCGCCAGTAACCGTTTATGATACTTCTGGTTCATACACAGATCCAAATATTAAAATTGATATTAGAAAAGGATTACCACGCTTACGCGAAAGTTGGATTCTAGATCGAAATGATGTTGAAATTTTAAGCGAAATAACGTCAGATTACGGTCAAAGCCGACTGAAAGATGAAACTCTGAATCACCTTCGTTTTGAATATTTGCATCAGCCAAAAAGAGCTAAAAAAGGCGCAAACGTAACGCAATTGTATTATGCCAAACAAGGAATCATTACGCCGGAAATGGAGTATATAGCGATTCGAGAAAATCAGCGTATTGAACTTTTAAACGAACAAACCAAAGCTATGCAATGCCAGCACGGCGGTCATAGTTTTGGGGCAAATACACCAAAAAGCAAAATCACTCCGGAATTCGTTCGTTCTGAAGTTGCCTGCGGAAGAGCCATAATCCCAAACAACATCAACCATCCAGAAAGCGAACCTATGATTGTTGGGCGTAATTTCCTGGTAAAAATAAATGCCAATATTGGAAACAGTGCTGTGACTTCAACTATCGAAGAAGAAGTTGAAAAAGCCGTTTGGGCTTGTCGCTGGGGCGCTGACACCATTATGGATTTATCTACTGGAAAAAACATTCACGAAACCCGAGAATGGATTATTCGTAATTCCCCAGTTCCAATTGGGACCGTTCCCATTTATCAAGCATTAGAAAAAGTAAAAGGAATTGCTGAAGATTTAACTTGGGAAATTTTCCGCGATACTTTAATAGAGCAGGCAGAACAAGGCGTTTCTTATTTCACAATTCACGCCGGAGTTTTACTTCGATACATTCATTTAACTGCAAATCGTGTAACGGGAATCGTTTCACGTGGTGGTTCAATTATGGCTAAATGGTGTTTATTTCACCATAAAGAAAATTTCTTATATACCCATTTTGAAGAAATCTGCGAAATCATGAAACAATACGATGTTGCTTTTTCTTTGGGAGATGGTTTGCGTCCCGGTTCAATTGCTGATGCTAACGATGCTGCACAATTTGCAGAATTAGAAACTTTAGGCGAATTGACCAAAATTGCCTGGAAACATGATGTACAAGTTTTCATTGAAGGCCCGGGACACGTACCAATGCACATGATTAAAGAAAACATGGACAAACAATTAGAACATTGCCATGAAGCTCCATTTTACACTTTAGGTCCTTTAACTACAGATATTGCACCGGGTTACGATCATATTACGTCTGCAATTGGGGCTGCAATGATTGGCTGGTATGGCTGTGCTATGTTATGTTATGTAACACCAAAAGAGCATCTTGGTTTGCCGAATAAAAAAGATGTAAAAGATGGCGTGATTACTTATAAAATTTCGGCTCATGCCGCAGATTTAGCAAAAGGTCACCCGGGAGCGCAATATCGTGATAATGCTTTGAGTAAAGCTCGTTTTGAATTCCGCTGGGAAGATCAGTTTAATCTAGCTTTAGACCCTGATACTGCAAGAGAATTTCATGATGAAACGCTTCCTGCAGATGGAGCGAAAGTCGCTCATTTCTGTTCTATGTGTGGACCGAAATTCTGCTCTATGAAAATATCTCAGGAAATTAGAGATGTCGCTGCTGCAGAAAAAGGAATGCAGGAGAAATCAGAGGAGTTTATTGAGCAGGGGAAAGAGATTTATATTTAATCTAGAATCAAGGTTTTTGTATTAAGTATTAAGATTTTTTCTAATCAGAACTCAAATCGTCAAAACAACTGTCTTAATACTTAATACAAAAACCTTAATACTACCAAATATGATCGTATTCTCTAATCCTTTTCCTTTCGCAGATGAAATCAGGATAATTCATTCTTTATTTGAAGAAGGACTGCCCTTGTTTCATATTCGGAAACCTGATTTTTCTGAGTTGGAAATGGCGCAGTTTATTCATCAAATTAAATTAGAATTTAGAGATCAAATTGTTTTGCACAGTTATCATTTATTAGCAGAAGATTTTGGAATTAACAGAATTCATTTTTCAGAAAAAGAAAGAAAAGAGTCTTTTGGATTTCCGGCAAGGTTTCCAAAACCTTGTAGGTATAATTTTTCCACATCAACACATTCTATTGAAGAGTTTAATTCTCTGGGAAATAATTTTGATTATGCATTCTTGAGTCCTGTTTTTAAAAGTATTTCAAAAGAAAATTATCTCCCAAAAAATGATCTTTTTGAAGCATTAAAATCAAGAACAAATCACAAAACAAAAGCGATTGCTTTAGGTGGAATCGATTCAAAAAACATTCAAAAAACAATTGAAAATGGATTTGATGATATCGCACTTTTAGGAACAATTTGGAATAACGAAAACCCGATAAAACAATTTAAATTATGTCAGAAAATCGTCCTTTCGTACTAACAATAGCAGGTTTAGATCCTTCGGGCGGCGCTGGTATTTTAGCTGATATCAAAACATTTGAACAGCATAAAGTTTCTGGTTTTGCCATTTCAACAGCCAATACAATTCAGACCGAAAATACATTTTATGAAGTTCAATGGACAGATTTGAGTTTTGTTATTCGTTCTATTGAAACGTTCTTTTTAAATTATAAAATCAGTGCAGTTAAAATAGGAATTGTCTCTTCTTTACATGATTTAAGCCGAATTGTTTCAACTATAAAACTATTGTCTCCTTCAACTAAAATCGTCTGGGACCCTGTTTTAAAATCAACAACAAAATTTGAATTTACGGTTATTAAAGATTATTCTGATTTACATAAAATCCTGTCTAAAATTGATTTGATTACACCGAATTACAATGAAATTGAAGTTTTATTTCCGGGGTTTATTTCAAAGAATCTTCGGCCTCAAAATGAGATTTCAACCCATATTTTATTAAAAGGCGGACATAACAAATCAGCAATAGGAACTGATCTTTTATTTTTTAAAAATGAAATTTTTGATTTACTTCCAACCCATAAAAAATGCTTTGAAAAACACGGTTCAGGCTGTGTACTTTCGGCTGCAATAGCTTCCAATTTAGCTTTAAATCACAATATAACAGAAGCCTGCAAAAATGCTAAAACATATATCGAAAACTACCTTAGCTCAAGTTCAACATTAATTGGATATCACTATGTATAACAAATTGCAATACATTTCACAAGGCGAAACCGGCAAAGAGCAATTGTACAATATTCATCAGGCTCTTGATGCCGGATGTAAATGGGTACAAATGCGTTTTAAAAATCAAACCAGCAAAGAAACATTTGCTTTAGCGGAGAAGGTAAAACCTTTATGCGAAGAGTATTTGGCTAATTTTATTATAAATGATGATCTGCATCTCGCTGAGCAGATTGATGCAGATGGCGTTCATTTAGGATTAACCGATATGAAAATCGATGAGGCGAGAGCTATTTTAGGGCCAACAAAAATTATTGGAGGAACAGCCAATACTTTTGAAGACATTCAAAATCATGTCAAAAATGGCTGTGACTATATTGGTTTAGGGCCTTTTCGATTTACCATTACAAAAGAAAAACTAAGTCCGATTTTAGGGTTGTCAGGGTATTTCGAGATTCTTCAAAAAATGAAAAAAGATAAAATCGAAATTCCTGTTTATGCTATTGGCGGCATTACATTGAAAGATGTAAATCCGTTAATAGAAACCGGAATTCATGGCATTGCCGTTTCCGGAATTATCACAGAAAGTTCCGAAAAGAAAATACTAATTCAACAATTAAACGAAAAATTATATGCAAACGTCATTGTTTAATATTGGAGATAAAAGCTTCAAATCCCGTTTGTTTTTAGGAACAGGAAAATTTGGTTCAAACAAAGAAATGGAAGAAGCGATTTTAGCTTCGGAAAGCGAATTGGTTACTGTTGCTTTAAAACGTATCGATTTAGAAACTGAAACTGATGCTATTCTTTCGCATTTACAACATCCAAATATTAATTTATTACCAAATACTTCTGGAGCAAGAAATGCAAAAGAAGCTGTTTTTGCTGCTCAATTGGCTCGTGAAGCACTTGAAACAAACTGGGTAAAACTGGAAATTCACCCAGATCCAAAGTACTTAATGCCAGATCCAATTGAAACTTTAAAGGCAACTGAAGAATTAGCCAAACTCGGTTTTTTTGTCCTGCCTTACATACACGCTGATCCTGTTTTATGTAAATATTTAGAAAATGCCGGAACAACTGCCGTAATGCCTTTGGGATCTCCAATTGGAAGTAATAAAGGTTTAAAAACCATTGATTTTTTAGAGATAATAATCGAACAAAGTACTGTTCCCGTTATCGTCGATGCCGGGATTGGCGCTCCGTCTGACGCTGCAAAAGCGATGGAAATTGGTGCCGACGCTGTTTTGGTTAATACTGCAATTGCCGTTGCCGGAAATCCAAAATTAATGGCTGAGGCTTTTAGAGAAGCTGTTATAGCAGGAAGAAAAGCTTTTGAAGCTAAAGTTGCTAATCAACAAAATTATGCTGTGGCTTCAAGCCCTTTGACATCGTTTTTATATGACTAAAATTTTGTTTCACGCAGATTTTGCAGATTTAAGCAGATTTAATATTGATTAATTTATTTTTTATCAGTAAAATCTTCGCAGAAATGGCTTCTAAAAAAGAAAGAAAATTCTTTAATTTCGAATTAGTTTTAAAATTAAAGAATTAATGACTGAAAATGAAATGTCGTATCTAGTAAGAGGAGCAATTTTTAAAGTATATAATAATTTAAGACCCGGATTATTTGAGTCTGTCTACGAAAGTGCTTTGCTTTATGAATTAGAAAAATTAGATCTAAGTCAAAAAGCAAGTAGAAATTATTATTAATTATGAAGAAATAATATTAGATGCCGCTTTTAGACTCGATTTGCTAGTTGAAGACAAAGTAATAATTGAATTAAAATCTGTCGAAGAATTAGCCCCGATACATTACAAACAAATTGCAACCTATCTTAGACTTTCTAATAAAAAATTAGGCTTGCTCGTAAATTTTAATACTCTTAATATTTTAAATGATATTAAAAGAGTTGCCAATAAAATATAAAAAATAAGTATGCCAATAAATAAAAAATCACTTTTAATCTGTTTAAATCTGCAAAATCTGCGTGAAATAAAAACAATCCAATGAGTACATTCAAATCAATTTTTGAGCAATATAATTGGGATACTATTCAATCCAAGATATACCAAACTACATCAAAAGATGTTGAGCTAGCTTTGTCAAAAACAAAACGAAATCTTGATGATTTTTTGGTTTTGATTTCTCCTGTTGGCCAAAACTATTTGGAGGAAATGGCGCAGAAATGTCATGAACTAACCAAGAAACGTTTCGGAAAAACAATCCAAATGTACGCGCCGTTATATTTGAGCAACGAATGCCAAAATATCTGTACATATTGTGGATTTAGTTTAGACAATAAAATCAAACGAAAAACACTTTCAGATGCTGAAATTAAACTGGAAGTTGAAGCCTTAAAAAAAACAGGTTTTGATCACGTTTTATTGGTTACTGGTGAAGCAAATTACACTGTCAACATCAATTATTTTTTGAATGCCATTGCTTTAATTCGGGAAGAGTTTTCTATTATTTCTGTTGAAGTACAGCCGCTTTCTACCGAAGATTATGAGCGCTTACATGATGCTGGAGTATATTCAGTTTTAGTTTATCAGGAAACCTATCATCAGGAAGTTTACAAAAAGTATCATACAAAAGGGAAGAAATCAAATTTTGATTATAGGCTTGAAACTCCTGATAGAATTGGAACTGCCGGAATTCACAAAATTGGTTTAGGCGTTTTATTAGGCTTAGAAGACTGGAGAACAGACAGTTTTTTCAACGCTTTGCATTTAGATTATCTTCAAAAAAAATATTGGCAGACGAAATATTCTGTTTCCTTTCCCCGTCTCCGTCCTGCTGAAGGAATTATTGAACCCAACTTTATTATGGATGATAAAGATCTGACACAATTAATCTGCGCTTATCGTTTATGGAATGAAGATCTTGAAATTTCGATTTCTACACGAGAAAATGAAAAATTCAGAAACAATATAATTCCAATTGGCGTTACCAGTATGAGTGCAGGATCTAAGACGAATCCGGGTGGTTATGTTGTTGACCCGCAATCTTTAGAACAATTCGAAATCAGCGATGAACGCTCGGCTGATGAAATTTCAAAAATCATAAAAGATGCCGGATATGAAACGGTTTGGAAGGATTGGGACAAAGCTTACGGTCGAAAGTTTGAAAGTCTAAAATCATAAAGCCAAAAACTTAACTTAATCTTTCACTTACAACTTTCGACTTTCGACTTTAAAACTAAAATAATGAGCATTATCAAAGAATTCCTCCGTTACAACAGACAAACTATTCTTCCTGAAATTGGCGATGAAGGCCAGGAAAAATTAAAAAAAGCAAAAGTTTTAGTAATTGGTGCCGGCGGATTAGGCTGCCCAATTTTACAATATATTGCAACTGCCGGAGTTGGCTTTATCGGAATCATGGATTTTGATACAATCGAAATTCATAATCTGCACAGGCAGATTTTATACACCGAAAATGAAATTGGACAATTTAAAGCAATTGTGGCTAAAGATGTCGTTTCAACGCTAAATCCGTTAATTGAAGTCGAGGCAATTCAGGAAAAACTAACTTCTCAAAATGCATCAAAAATTATACAGCAATATGATATTATTGTGGATGGTTCAGATAATTTTGCAACGCGCTATTTGGTAAACGACACTTGTGTTGAATTTAATAAACCTTTAGTTTACGGAAGTATTTTAAAATTTGAAGGACAAATTGCTCTTTTCAATCATAACGGAAGTAAAAACCTGCGGGATTTATTTCCAGAAATGCCTGATCCAAAAGATGTTCCGAATTGTGATTTAAATGGTGTTTTGGGAACTTTACCCGGAATTATTGGAAATATGATGGCGCACGAAACACTTAAATTAATTTTAGAATTACCTACTTTAAAAAATGAATTAGTTCTTTTTAATACGCTAAACTGGAATTTTACAAAACTGAATTTCTAGAAAATAAGCGCATCTCCAACCTTAATATTTCCAGAATTTAAACTCACAATATTAGTTCCAAATAAAACGGAATTATTTACATTTCTATATTTACTTAAGGTTTTTAAAGGTTCTTTTTTTAAACGTCCGTTTTCCGGATCATTATTAACCATAATGCATCTTCCGCAAGGTTTTACATTTTTAAATTGAACTTCTCCAATCTTAAAAGTCTGAAAATCATCTTCTTCATGTTCGCTTTGACTGCTAATTACAATATTAGGGCGAAACCTTTTTATGGTAATTTTTTCATCGAGTTTATCATTCAAGAAATCCAGACTTTTTGATCCAATTAATAAATAAGGATAACCATCGGCCAAACTTACATTGAAAGTTTCTTTTAATCTGGAACTTTCATGTTTGCGATCTCCATTTTTTATGATTTTGACCAATTTACATTCAAAACCCAAATGCTGGCTGAACCATTTTGAAGTTGCATGATTTACCTCAACAACTTCACTTTTATCATCCCAAACATTCACTTTCATGCAGTTTTCCAAATTTTCGTTTATAGAAAATTCATGTTTTTGATCCTGAAAAGTAATACTGATTTTTCCATCTGAAATTTGTGGATAAAACTGACTCATAATGCGGTGTTCTCTTTGCGTTATCATTTGATTATCTGCATCAATTAACATCCATCTACGGTCATTTTCAAATCCCATTTCTTCGGCCAGAGCTGATTGAAGACTAATTCCTGCCAGGCTTTTTATCGGATAAATATAAATTTCTTTTACAACATGAACTGCACTCATTTTTATTTACTTTTTAAAATGGACATAAATTCGTCACGGTCAATTTCGCGACATCCTAAACTATCTAAATGCGGATTATAAACCTGACAATCTAATAATTTATAATTCTCTTTTTTTAAATGATTTACCAAATATATAAATCCAACTTTTGAGGCATTTGATACTTTAGAAAACATACTTTCGCCACAAAATACATGACCCAAATCTATTCCGTACAAACCGCCTACTAGAACCTCATCCTGCCAAACCTCAACCGATTTTGCAATTCCTTGTTTATGAAGTTCGCCATAAGCTTCGATCATTTCATCAGAAATCCATGTTCCGTCCTGACCGTCACGCAATATTTTTTGGCAATTCAAAATTACATCTTTAAAAGATGTATTAAAAGTAACAGTGAAAACATTTCTATTCAGAATGTTACGCATACTTTTGGAGACAATTAATTCATCCAAAAACAAAACCATACGTGGATCTGGAGCCCACCAAAGAATCGATTCACCTTCATTAAACCACGGAAAGATTCCGTTGCTGTAAGCAAGTTTTAATCGTTCCGGGCTCAAATCACCGCCAACGGCCAGAATGCCTTCTTCATCGGCTTCTGAAACGGGTGGAAAATATAAATTATCAAATAGAAAATACATCTTAAATTACAATGTTTTAAATTCCAATTTATTCACAATCTTGGCATTTTGACGAAATGAACTCAAAAATAAAATTCCAAATCCCAAATTCATGCGAATGAATTGGAATTTGGAATTTATGTTTTGAAATTTAAACTTTCTTAGAAAGGTAAATCGTCTGGTTCGTCTTCGTTTAAATTTGTAGCTGGTGCAAAAGCTTCTGCAGCAGGAACTGACGGAGTTTGTGCAGGACCTTCTGGCGCCATTCTTTCGATTCTCCAACCTTGAATACTATTGAAATATCTAGTTTCTCCTTGTGGATTAACCCATTCTCTTCCTCTTAAATTGATAGAAACTTTTACTGCCTCTCCTTGTTTATAGCTGCTCAATAAATCGCATTTATCTTGTGTAAATTCGATTAAAATGTGTTGTGGATACTGCTCATCTGTAGTAACTACTAATTCTCTTTTTTTGAATGAAGCACTAACTTGCTGTTCAGGATTAACCACTTTTACTTTTCCTATAACTTCCATCTTCGTCTATAATTAATTATTGTTTCTATTCTTATTTTTTAGCTAAAAGCACTTTCCACGCCGATTGTATATCATCATTATTCAGATATTTTTTGGCCTCTAAGTGTATTTTTTCCTGATCATCTGAGCTTAAAACTCCTTTTACAGAAAAATTTTCTTTCACAAATATACTAACTTCTTCCGTTGTAGGCAAGGCTTCTATATTTCCTAATTTTCCGAGGTCATTCCCATTAAAAACAGGGCTTTCTTTAATAAAATTAGGAATTACATCAACACCAACACCTAAAGTTGTCAGCGGTTTTGGTACTTCAAAAAGTCCCTGATTCGATCTTGAATACCAATTTCCCCCAAGTCTTGAAACCAAATCTATTTTATGCTGATCGATTGCTCCATTTTCATCTAAAATTGATTCGTGAATATGAATTTTTACTACTTCACACAAAATTAAGTTTCCTGCCCCTCCTTCTGTTCCTAACGGAATAATCTGCGTTATCTTGCATTCAAATTGAACTGGAGATTCTTTTACGCGATAGGGTTTTACTAAATCTGACGGAATTTGTGTTAAACCTGCTTTGATAAATTCGTTTACACCTTCTCCATATTCTGTACTTGCTAACGAAGTCTGCTGTACCAAATCATAATTAACAACATTTATAACAACTTCTTTTGTTGCTTCAGCATTAATTAAAGTATGTTTTATCGTATTGTCGCGCACACGTCTTGATGGCGAAAAAACCAGAATTGGCGGATTAGCACTAAATACATTAAAGAAACTAAATGGCGACAAATTTGGAATTCCTTTCTCGCTTATTGTACTTGCAAAAGCAATTGGTCTCGGCCCTACCGAACTTTGCAGATAAGCATGCAGCTGCGGCGTTGATATTTCTTTTGGATTGATGCTAATCATAATTTTCTAGTTTAACCGAACCTCATTTCGGTCATACAAAAGTAGAGAAATCGTTCAATTCAAAGAAATAGTTTTAGAAGATAAAACCAAAAAACTTTTAAAGCCCTGCAAAATATAAAATGTGTTAATTTCGTTATATTTATACCTCAAAAATTAATTTATGCGTTTTTCTGAAAGTAGAAATAAAACTCGCTGGGTCATAATTCTTATTTCCTTTTCAATCATTACTTTGATTCTCTGGAATACTTATACATTTTTTCAAATTTTTAAAAATGAAGAACGCCTGAAAATGAACCTTTTTGCGAATGCGCAAATTACAATTGTTAATGCGGACGAAAATACTGATGTAGATCTTCCGCTTCAAATTTTCAGTAACAACACTTCAATTCCTGCTGTAGTAATGCTTTATGGTAACGTTGTGAGTTCTAAAAACGTTCCTGATGATATTCTTAATGACAAGAAAAAATTAAAAAAATTCCTGACAAATTTAAAAAATGAAAATGAACCCATAACGTTTGAATATGCTCCGGGAAAATATCAACATTTGTATTATGGTAATTCAGAATTGCTGAATAAACTAAAATACTACCCCATTGCCTTACTGCTGATTATCTTTTTATTTGTTGCTTTAATTTATAATTTTTACAAAAGCACCAAAATGGCAACACAGAATAAATTGTGGGCAGGAATGGCAAAAGAAACAGCACATCAGATCGGGACGCCGCTTTCCTCATTAATTGGCTGGGTTGAGATTTTGAAAACCGAAGAAATTGATCAATCTATAACATTGGAAATAGAAAAAGATATTGATCGATTACAAACGATTACAGACCGTTTTTCTAAAATTGGTTCTATTCCTGTTTTGGAGCCATACGATATTGTCAGCGAAACTTTAAATACTTACGAATATTTACAATCTCGTTTTTCTAAACAAGTTTCATTCTCTTATCAGGCTCCTGAGAAACTTATTTTTACTTTAATTAATCCAACGCTTCACAGCTGGACGATTGAAAACCTGATCAAAAATGCGATTGACGCCATGAAAGGAAAAGGAAGCTTGGAACTGGCGATTGAACAGGATTCTCATCATGTAAAAATAAATGTGAAAGATTCGGGAAGCGGAATTTTAAAAAAACAATTCAAAACTATTTTTGAGCCTGGTTTTACAACAAAAAAACGCGGCTGGGGTTTGGGACTTTCTTTGACTAAAAGAATTGTCGAAGAATATCACAACGGAAATATTAAGGTTTTACATTCTGAAATTGGAAAAGGAACCACTTTTCAAATCAGTTATAAAATAGTTGATCCTCTTTAACAGAAATAAAAAAACACCAACTCATACTGAATTGGTGTTTTTTTATGTCAGGTTGCGCGAAGTCGAAACCTTCGTATGTTTTACAAGTTTGCCTGAATATCTTTTGCTAAAGCTTCAAATTCTTCTTTCGAAAGAGAAACTTTATTTTGAAAACGCATTTCGTCCATATGGTTTAACGGAATCAAATGCACGTGTGCATGAGGAACTTCTAAACCTACAACCGCAATTCCGATTCTTTTGCAAGGAACCGTTTTTTCAAGCGCCGCTGCAACTTTTTTAGAAAATTTCATCAAACCTAAATACAATTCTTCATCCATATCAAAAATCTTATCGATTTCTTGTTTCGGAATACAAAGTGTGTGTCCTTTAGCATTTGGATTTACATCTAAAAAAGCTAAAAAATTATCCTCTTCAGCAATTTTATATGCAGGAATTTCTCCGTTTACTATTTTAGTGAAAATGCTGCTCATTTTTTTATTTTTAAAATCTTAATAATGGGATTGCTTCGTTACTCGCAATGACTTAGTCTCTTGAGATTTCCAGAATTTCAAATTTCAAAACACCGTTTGGCACTGTAATTTCAGCTACTTCGCCAACAGATTTTCCTAGTAAACCTTTTCCAATAGGAGAAGTTACAGAAATTTTCCCTGTCTTTAAATCGGCTTCACTTTCTGCCACAAGTGTATATTTCATTTCCATTCCGTTGCCTTGGTTTTTAATTTTTACATTAGAAAGCACCAAAACTTTCGAAACATCTAATTGTGATTCGTCGATTAATCTTGCGTTAGAATATACTTCTTCTAATTTAGCAATTCTCATTTCTAATAAACCCTGCGCTTCTTTTGCAGCATCATATTCGGCGTTTTCAGATAAATCGCCTTTGTCTCTTGCCTCTGCTATATCTTGAGATGCCTTAGGACGCATTACACTTTTTAAATGCTCTAATTCATCTTTCAATTTTTTTAACCCCTCTGCGGTATAATAAGATACTTTACTCATAACTTCATCGTTTACATAAATAGAAAAAATCCCATCGGGACGGGATTTTGTATTACAAATATACTATTATTTTTAATAGTACATAATTATATGTTAATCATATAAAAATCAAATCTAAATAAATTATTTTTGTTTAACTAATTCTTATTAAAATAATGAAAAAAATCTGGCTCTTAATTCTTTTCGTTTCTGTGCTTTTCGCATGCAGCGACAATGATCGCAGTAATAAAAACCCTTACATACCTAATTACACCGTTAATTTGTCTGTAGACATGAACCTGCCTGCTTATTCAAATCTTAAATTTGTGAGTAACGGCGTTATAGTTCCTAATTACGGTGCAAAAGGAATTATTATTTTTAATGCAGGAAGCGGTTATAATGCATTTGATGCAGCATGCCCTAATCAGGAAATAACTTCTTGCGTTGCAATGACAATTGATGGTATAAATGCCGTGTGTTCGTGTGATAAAACTTCTTACAGTTTGTTTACCGGACTTGGAGGGAAAGAATATCCGCTAAAACAATATAAAGTTCAGGTCACCGGAACTGTGATTCACGTTTACAATTAAAAATAAAAAAAGCCTGAAAGTTTAAATTTTCAGGCTTTTTTATTTTTTAGAATTTCAGTGTTAATCCGGCTAAGAAATTAATTCCTGCCTGCGGATAGTAGTATGGATAAATATCCCACATTGCTCCGTTTGAAACATATTTTTTATCTAAAATATTGTTTACCAAGCCTGTAATTGTAATTGATTTAAAGACTGCTCTTGGTTTTATTTCATAAGAAACATTTAAATCATTTACAAAATAATCAGCCAATTTAGCTTCTGGCAATTCGATATTATTCATGTATTGTTCTCCAACATACTTTTGCAATAAAGAAATATGCAAACTTTTTATTGGGCTGTACACAATTATATTTCCGGCGATAACTTCTGGCGAATAGGCGATTTTTGTTGTTCCGTAATATTGTCCTTCGACCGCAAGATCAACATTTTTATTACTGCTAAGCGTAAAATTTGGTCTAAGAATAAATTTGTCCGAAAGCGAAATTGTTGCATCCAATTCAAATCCTAATCTATAACTTTTTTCAGTATTGGCACGAATTGGTGCTCCAACATCGTCTAATCTTCCGGTTAAAATCAACTGATCTTTGTAACCCATGTAGTAGAAATTTGAATTCAGCTGGAATTTCTCTGAATTAAATCTCCAGCCTAATTCAAAATCATTAAGTTTTTCTGGTTTTACATTGCCACCTTCGTAATCTGTTCTGTTTGGTTCACGATTCGCACGTGCGTATGAAAAATACAGTGTGTTTTTTTCATTGATTTCGTAGTTCAAACCAGCTTTCGGGTTAAAGAAATTGAAAGTATCATTAACTAAACCAGTTTCAGGACTATCTGCTTTATATTGTACTCTTCTATATTGTAAATCGCCATAAAAGCTTAATTTTTCTGTAAACTGGTAATTTGCTTTTGCAAAAATATTCCCATCTGTTTTTGTAGAAAAATCATCGTAATAATGATCTCCCAATTCTGATTGTGAAGCATTTCTTGCCCAAATTACTTTTCCATAATGATCTCCTTCGTATTTATTCCAGCCGCCGCCAAGAATAACATCCAGTTTTTCATCTTTATATTTTGCTGAAAAAGTAGTTCCGTAAAAATCATTATCTAACCATTTCTGACGAACTAGATCTGTTGTTGTAATTGCTCCAACAGGATTTAAATTATAATCAGCCATATCAGCGTCTTCTTTATAATTTTCATAGTAACCCTGCCCTTTTGTATAATGTAAAGCTAAATTAGTGCTCCATTTATCAGAGAAAGATTCGCTCCAGTGTAACTGATAATGATCTTGTTTATAATTGTCAGTTTCATTGTCATAAAAACGAACATTTCCTGCTTCATCAGTATACATTCCTGCAGAGTTAAATGTACGATCTGAATTTAAAGTTTCAGCATCGATTCCATTCCAGGATTGGTATGTTTTTTCTGTTCCGCCAAAAACCAAAGCTTTAATTAAAGTTGTTTTTCCAACATAAGTTCCCTGCAAAAAATAAGATTTCAAATCAGAACTAGCACGATCAACATAACCATCAGATTTAATTCTGGACAAACGTCCTGCCAATTCAAAATGATCATTTAGCAGACCAGTGCTGAATTTTACTGTCTCTTTTTGAGAATTAAAACTTCCAAATGAGCCAGAGATCTCTCCAGTTGGTTTAGATGCATAACTATCTGTCAGCATATTTAAACTTGCTCCAAAAGCTCCAGAACCATTTGTAGAAGTTCCTACTCCGCGCTGTAATTGTAAGCTTTCTACAGAAGAAGCAAAATCGGGCATATTTACCCAAAAAGTTCCCTGACTTTCGGCGTCGTTATATGGAATTCCGTTTATGGTTACGTTTACCCTTGTAGCATCGCTTCCGCGGACTCTGATTCCGGTATAACCAATTCCTCCTCCAGCATCCGAAGTTGTAACAACAGATGGAAGATAATTCATTAAAACGGGAATATCCTGTCCGAGATTTCTAAATTTAATTTCCTTTTTATCCATATTACTAAACGTAACCGGAGTTTTAGTCGTAACACGAACTGCAGAAACCAAAACGTTATCAAGCTGATTTACCTGAGTTGAGTCTTGTTCCTGTCCGTAAGAGAATAGAGTAAAGAAAATAGAGAATAGAATAAAAAAAATAGATTTGGTTCTGATTACATTTTGAATCTTAGAACCTTTGTACCTCTGTGCCTTAGCACCTAAAAAAAAAGTTTTCATTCGTAAAGAATTACGAATAAAAGGGGGAATTATTCTTTGGTTAAATTAATAAATGTGTTTCACGACAAAACAAAGTATTGACACTCGAAATTGTCGTTTTTTCCCTTAGCAACATTACTCGCTCAGGTTCTTTGGGTATGATCTCAGCTCGTTATTTAGAGCACCCCTTTGAGACAGTGCAAATGTAATGTGTTAAATCCCAAAAAACAAATTCCAAATTCCAAAACTCACTTTTCAAATTAGTGTCTTTGGAATTTGGAGTTTAAAAAATTGGCATTTTACTCCAAATTAGGTTTTCTCCTTGATTGTTTTATTTCAGAAATATTCTTTTTGTCTTTAATCCTTTTTTTGATTACGGATTTTGGAATTTTTGTAGCTTTTCGAATCTTCGGAACATACAATCCTTTTTTAATTATTTCCAGAAATCGTTTTGTAACAATATCTTTGTTTTTAAGCTGACTTCTGTCTTCGTCACAATTTAAAACAAGTATATTTTCGGTTGTTAAACGAGCTGCAATATTAGTTTGTAAAAGCAGTTTTTCATCTTCAGACAAAGCTTGCGATGCATTTAAATCAAAAGTTAAAACCACTTTTGATGAAACTTTATTTACATTTTGTCCGCCCGCTCCACTGCTTCTAACGGCTTTGAAACTTAATTCTGATATGATTTTCTCGCTATCCATTATTGTGGTTGATGTGCCGGTTTTAATAAATCGTTTACGGTTTTCACCGGATTAAAAGTAATTAAAGGAACTGCTACAAAAACGGTTAACCAATTTGCCATTGATCCATTCCATAATCCCGGAAGTTCGTAACTTTTTACTGGTTTTCCTTCAACGCTTTTTTCTACGATAAAACCAGATTTTTGATCTACAAATTGTTTCAGATCAAATTTTTCGCCTTTATAGTTTTTGATTCCGCAAACTAAATCAACTGGATTAAAATGTGTTGCTTCTTCTAAAATTTCAAGTTGTTTTTTATTCGCAAGATCAACTTGTGATGTCTCTACAATTTGCAGAGAAGTTTCTCCTTTTTCATTCATTACCCAAAACGGTCCGCCGCCTGGTTCTCCTTCATTACGAACCATTCCGCAAACTCTAATAGGTCTGTCTAATAGATCTTTAATTTTCGCAATTTTATTTTCAAAAGTGAATTTATTAAAATCTTTAGTCATTTTAACATTCAGTTTTTGAATTAAAAACTCCACAATTTCAGAAAGGTCATTTTCGCTTATTTGCTGTTTATCAATAGATTTCAAATAACCAAATACCTTTTGCTGTACAGCAATTAAAATACCTCCTAATGCTTTTTTGTATAATGTTATTTGATCAATATGATTTTGAATTACATTATCGATATTTTTAATGAAAATGATATCTGAATCAAGATTATTTAGATTTTCAATTAAAGCACCATGTCCGCCTGGTCTAAAAATTAGATTGCCATCTGCGTTTCTAACAATTTTGTTTTTAGCATCAACATTAATAGAATCTGTGCTTTTGTTTTGATAAGAATAGCCAATATTAATTTTTATATCAGAAGGTTTTTCTATTTTCTCTCTAACCTCATCAACTGCTTTTTCAAATAAATCCTGATGGATTTCTGAAACTGTAAAATGCAAATTTGAAACACTTTTTGATGTAGCATAATGCACACATTCATTCAAATGTTCTTCAATTGGGTTTGCAATATGTGTTTTATATAAATGGAAAGGTAAAACTGCTTTTGGCTTATTCGCAGAATTATAATAATCAGGGGACAACAGTAATTTTATAAAATAATAATTTTTATAATCTCTTTCTAAGGTTTCAAAATCAGGATAAATTTCTTTTAGCTTTTGATGAACTGTTTCAAAAAAAGGAAACTTATCCATCCCGATGATAAAAATAGCAAGTTCTTTATCTTTCTTTCTGTTGATATAAGCGTTTATTGTTTCTTTTTCAATATTAAAATCGTTCAGAAAAGCACTTAAAAATTTGAACATTCTTGTTGCTGCGCCAGATGCGGGAACAAATTTTTTAATTTTTAATTTTTCTTTCTGATGATCAAAAAAAGAAGCTTTTTCTGCAAAATCAGCTTCTGACAGACTTAAGATTCCGTTGTTTACAGTTGCGGGACTAATCAGGTTGCTTTTTGCTATTCCTTTCTTAAATATTTTTAATTGCTTTAAGATATTTTCGAAAGGAATTCCGTGATTATAAATTTCAACAAAATCTTGAGATGAAAGTCCTTTTTCCTTAAAAGCATTTAAAGCATCAACAATAGCAGTTGCTTTTACCAAACGGCTTTCTTTGTTTCCTGATAGTGTTATAAATGGCTTTTTGTTATCAACTAAGGTTTGCTTAAATACAGAAAACACTGTTTCTCTTCCTTCCGGAGTATCTCTTATATCATCTTTCTCCCAAGGAACATCAATATCCGTTAAGAAGAATAAATCGTAATCATGTTCCAGTGCCGCTTCATTTAAGAGTGGATCGCAAAAACCATAATATACTTCAGAAAAAACTTTGGTAACCATTAAATTGGTATCGCAAAACAAGTATTTATTTGCTAAAGAAAGTTTTTCGTTTTCTAATGCTGTTTGCCCATAAGCAATAGGCATCATGTCATCAGCGGTACAAATATGCTGATTTTCTTCCCATTTTTCCTGCAGGTAATCGCGTGCAAATTCCGGAACCCATTCGGTTTCATAATAATCTGCAAGTTGTTTTGCTAAAGTTGTCTTACCTGTGCTTTCAGGCCCAAATAAAGCAATTTTTATTATTGTTGTTTTTTGCTGTCTAAGATCTTTTTCCATTCTAAATAAGCTGAAATAGCCAAAATTGTAAAAATTAAATACTGAAGTGACAGCATCCCTAAGCCGCGATAAGCATAAAGAGGCACTACAATAATATCGCCGATAATCCAAAGTGTCCAGTTTTCGATTTTTTTCCTTGCCATATACCACATTCCGGCAAAAAAGATTCCAGACGATATCATATCAACATAATTGTCATTGTGTATTTCGTAATCGAAATATTTATAAATTCCGAAAACTACGAAAATGGTCACGAAAAACAATAAAACCCCGATTATTTTTTCATTAAAATTTGTTCTTGTAATTGGAAGATTATCTTCAACTGTTCCGCCTTTTGCCCAAACATACCAGCCATAAATACTCATAATCGAGAAATAGGCGTTGATAATCATGTCACCAATATAACCGGCAACATATAAAAGATATACTGAAATTACGGTGGCTATTAAACCTGTTGGATAAACCCAGATGTTTTCTTTTTTAGCAAACCACACACTTAAGATTCCAAAAACAAAGACCAAAAACTCCAAAGCAATATGCCATAAAGGAGCATTTTTATAACTATTAAGAAAAAAGTCAATCATTATTGTGGTATTTCTGGCTGTTAAATTTCATTTATGAATCAAAAAAATGACTGTCGTTTTCAAAAGCAGTTCCAATAACCACTAAATCTGCACCGGCATTATATGCCTTTTTAATTCCGTGCAAATCTACAATTCCTCCTCCAACAATTACAGGAATTTCTATGTTTTGAGCAATTAATGAAATCATTTCCAGCGGCACCGCTTTTTTTGCACCGCTCCCTGCTTCTAAATAAATTAATTTGTTTCCGAGCATTTCACCAGCTTGGGCTGTTGCTAAAGCTAAATCAAAATTTTCGCGGTTAAGCGGTTCTGTTTTACTAACGCGGGCAACTGCTGTTTCATTGCCGCTTTCAATTAAAATATATCCTGTTGAAATAACTTCAAGCTTTGTTTTCTTCAAAATTGGTGCAGCCTGAACTTGATATTCTATTAAATAATCCGGATTTCGGCCAGATAGAAGAGAAAGAAACAAAATAGCATCGGCTTGCGGGGAAATTTGCGACGGATCGCCCGGAAAAATTATAACAGGCAGATTTGTCTTTTGTTTTAACTTCGCAATTAAATCTTCTAAAATTGTACTTTGAACAATACTCCCGCCCACAAAAATATGTGTTGCAGGGGATTGGTTTATTTTAAGTAATAAATGATCTAATTTTTCCCAAACAATTTTATCAGGATCCAGAAGGATGGCCAATAGTTTTTGTCCATTTTTCTTAGCATCTAAAATTTGTTGGTGAATCGTGAGTATTTTTTGCTCCATAACGGCAGTAAAAGTAAAAAGTTTTTAACGTAGAAGAACTATTTTGAATGAATTATATTTGTAAAGTCTCTGTTAACATCCAAAGAAAACAAATATGATCGCGACTGAATTATTAGAAAAATATGGCGCTTTGAAAAAGTCTTTTGAAAAAAGTGAAATCATTTTTGAAGAAGGAAATCTGCCAACACATTATTATCAGATAATTTCAGGTGAAATTAAAATGAGTAATTACAATGATGACGGACGCGAATTTATTCAGGGCATCTTTTATAAAGATCAATCTTTTGGTGAGCCTCCATTATTTTTAAACCAAAAATATCCCGCCAATGCTATTGCGGTCGAAGACAGTGAAATTCTTCTTCTTCCCAAATCAATTTTTTTGAAACTACTCGAAGAAAATCCTTCTATAAGCATTAAAATAATTGAAAACCTCGCGCAGCGTTTGTATTATAAATCGGTTATGGCTGCCGAAATTTCTACTCATGAACCTGAACATCGCGTATTAAAGCTAATTGATCACGGAATCGCTTATTTCAATTTTAAAAAAGATGCAAACGGCTATTTAATTAATTTTACCAGACAGCAAATTGGCGACTTAACAGGTTTACGGGTTGAGACCGTTATTCGAGCTATTAAAGCTTTGGAAAAAAAAGGCGAATTGAAGATTATTAACCGAAAAGTATACCGATAAAATAATTCCTGTTTTATGATTTTAATCATAAAACGCAGCAGTAAAGTGCATGTACCTTTGTAGTGTAAAAATCTCAATATCATGACACTATATCAAACAACATTCGAAAATTTCAATAAAAACTACATGGGTTCTGCAGCAATGGCTGTAATTGCCCAAAGCTGTTTAGGCGGTGCTGCAGCAATGTACGTTTTAACAAACGGAACTTCTATTCCTCAAATGGTTCAGCTTGCCATTATTGTATTGGCTTGTATCTTTGTAAACACTTCAATTTTAGCACAAATGAAACATAGGGTTGTATTTAACCTTTTAATTCTTAGTACATTTTTAAGTGTGTTATTTATTTTTTTAAATACCTTTATTCTGTGAAAAAGCAAATAGAAAATAGAGCCGATATTTCTTTCTTAGTACATCAGTTCTATGCTAAAATAAGAGCCGACAAAGAAATCGGCTTTTATTTTAATATGATTATAGAAGATTGGGACGCCCATTTGGAAAAACTAACTGATTTTTGGGAAACTAATTTGTTTGCCGTAAAAAAATACAAAGGAAATCCACATGCTGTACACAATGAAGTTGATGCACATTTTGACAGTAAAATAACAGCTAATGAATTCGGAATCTGGCTTAATCATTGGGCTCAGACATTAGACGAGCATTTTGAAGGCGAAAATGTAGAAACACTAAAAAGACGCGCCCGTAAAATGAGCACTTTTTTATATGTTAGTATGTTTGAGCATCGAAAAAAAGAAAGTGAAGTTTAATCTTCTTTGCTTCTTTGTTCCTTACAAAACTTTGAAATTATTTTTCAAAAGCATATACCAAAGTAAAAATCCCTTCAAAATTATCCGATTTGATTTCTTCGTAATGCACACCGAAATCTTTTATTAAATCATCAAAATGGAGGCTTGCCTGGGCTTGAGATTCATTTAAAGAAAAATCTCCAACTTTGATGTGATCTTTAAAACTAATTCCTTTTTCATTTCTGATTTTAAAGATCGCTTCTTTAGCACCCCAGATTACAGTAAGTTTTTTAACGTATTCTCCTAAAACATTTGGATTTAAATATTCAAATTCAGTATCGACAAATTTATCGGCGATGCGAAGTATTTTTTCGCGTTGCAATTCCATGTCAATTCCTACGGTTTCATGACTTATAATTATGGCTGCAAAATGATACGAATGGGTAATTGAGATATAGTTATGACAATCAAAATATGGTTTTCCGAATTCATCATAATGTAAATCCTTATCTGTAAATCCCATTTCCTGAATCAGCATGCGAACACTTAAAAAAGCACGCTGGTGCATCTGCGATTTCATTCCGTCCAGTCTCTTTTGTGTTTTTTCTTTTAACACAACTTTGCTCAATAATTCCTCCAAGGATTCAGTTATTTCCCAAATTAAGATTTTAGTCGTTTCGTTAAACTGTATGGTCTGAAATAAAGGCATTGCTTTTTAATTGTAAATTATGAATGGTTAATTATAAAATATTTTTCTTTTGAAAATGAAACTTCTTTGAGAATGTCTGGTCTTTCTAGCCCTGATGGGAGCGGCATCCTTTTATGGCGGGGTTCGCCATAAAAGATATAGCGGACAGCAGGATTAGCTTCTAAAAACCTTTATAACTAACATTCTAGAGATTAAGAAATTAAAGATTTCACAAATCTGACAGAAAGTAGTAAAATTCAAAAGGTATTATGTAAATTTGCAAAAATTTTACAATATACAAATATACACTATAAATGAGTACTACAACTACGCCTTATGTGGCTTTCAAAGTAAAAGACATTTCTCTAGCGGCTTGGGGAAGAAAAGAAATTGAATTAGCTGAAGCTGAAATGCCAGGTTTAATGGCGCTTCGTGCTGAATATAAAGACGAACAACCTCTTAAAGGTGCTCGTATTGCTGGATGTTTACACATGACGATTCAAACTGCTGTTTTGATCGAAACTTTAATTGCTCTTGGCGCTGAAGTTACTTGGTCTTCTTGTAACATTTTCTCTACTCAGGATCAGGCTGCTGCGGCTATTGCTGCTGCGGGAATTCAGGTTTATGCCTGGAAAGGTCTTGACGAAGAATCATTTGACTGGTGTATTGAGCAAACTTTATTCTTTGGTGAAGACAGAAAACCATTGAACATGATTTTGGATGATGGTGGAGATTTAACTAATATGGTTATTGACCGTTTCCCAGAATTGGTTCCTGGAATTAAAGGTCTTTCTGAAGAAACTACAACTGGAGTTCACAGACTTTACGAAAGAGTAAAAGCCGGAACTTTACCAATGCCTGCAATTAACATTAATGACTCTGTTACTAAATCTAAATTTGATAACAAATACGGTTGTAAAGAATCTGCTGTAGATGCTGTACGTCGTGCAACTGACTTAATGTTAGCTGGAAAAAGAGTTATCGTTTGTGGATACGGTGATGTTGGAAAAGGAACTGCTGCTTCTTTCAGAGGTGCTGGATCTATTGTAACAGTTACTGAAATCGATCCAATTTGTGCTTTACAAGCTGCAATGGACGGTTATGAAGTTAAAAAATTAAACACTGTAATTGCTAATGCTGATATCATCATTACAACTACAGGAAATAAAGATATCGTTCTTGGAGAGCACTTCGAGCAAATGAAAGACAAAACTGTTGTTTGTAACATCGGACACTTTGATAACGAAATTGATATGGCTTGGTTAAACAAAAACCACGGTGCATCTAAAATCGAAATCAAACCTCAGGTTGACAAATATACAATCGCTGGAAAAGATATCATCATTCTTGCTGAAGGTCGTTTAGTAAACCTTGGTTGTGCTACAGGTCACCCAAGTTTTGTAATGAGTAACTCATTTACAAACCAAACTTTGGCACAAATCGAATTATGGAAAAACAGCGCTGCTTACAACAATGACGTTTATATGTTACCAAAACATTTAGATGAAAAAGTTGCTGCTTTACACTTAGCTAAATTAGGCGTTGAACTTGAAGTTTTACGTGACGATCAAGCTGCTTATATTGGTGTTCCAGTTGAAGGTCCATTCAAACCAGAATACTACAGATATTAATCTATTTTAGATTTCTGAGTTTAGATTTTAGATTATATAAACCCTTGCAGGAATGTGAGGGTTTTTTATTTTGGTATACTGTGGTTTCAAAATATAAGTATATTTTTGAAAACCAAAATCAAATTATGAGAACACTTCTAATTGCCTTAACAATCATACTATTGCCTCTTTTTACAGCCGCGCAAAATTTTGATCCTTCAAAATATGGACCTCAAACACAAAACTTATTATTTCCTGGAGCGAATCAGAATCCAAAACTCCCACAACTGGAAACCGTAAAACCTCTTTCAAGAAATGAGATAGAAAAAACAAAAGCCAAATTAGCAAGAGAAGAGCAAAAACTAATCAAGCTTGCAGAAAAAACATGGCAAATAGAACTTGACTTAAGGGCAAAACGGGAAAGTTTAAAAAATCTTGAAAATACTTCGAAAGATAATAATGATCCTGATTATCAAAAAAATATTGAAAAATTAAAAAAGGAAATCGCCGTATCTCAAAATAAACTAGATGATGCGAAAAGTAAGCAGGATTTTAGAGCTGAAAAAGTACTGGAATTAGAAATAATGCTGGAAGAATCCAAATTTACAAGAAAAGGTTCTTAAAAACATTTCAAACCCGACAAGGCTTTAAAAACCTCTCGGGTTTTTGTTTAAAACACAAATTTCAAAATCCGAAATTTTAAGTTTAAATTTGATACTCAAAGCCCATCAAAAAGAGAGGAAAAGAAAGATATGATCGAAAAAGTTTTATGTGAAATACATGGTTCAAAAGAAATGACTTTCAGCTGTATTCACATTGCAATGGCAATAGACTCAAAAGAAAAAGTTGGTTTCTTCTATTCAGAAGCCGAAGAAGATCTTCCGCAAATTGCATGGTGTGGAGAATGTGAACAATATCTTTTAGATAATGGTGAAGAATGGACCGATTTCTTTCAAACCAAAGCTGATTTTAAAATGTTGTGTATTGACTGCTTTGATGAAGCAAAAAATAATGAAACAGAAATTCATCTTCGATAAATAAATTTCATGAAAAAGAGTATTGTACTTTATATATTTCTCGTTCTAAATTTTACAGCATTCGCTCAAAATAACGATATCTGGGTTTCATTTTGGAACAAAGACACTACACTTATCGGATTTAAAGATAAAAACAGCATCATCAAAATAGAACCAAAGTTTACTACTGGTTTTACAACTGCCCGTAAATTTGAAAGTATTATTGCCGCTAGTGAAGAAAAAGATCAAAAATGGGAAAGTTATTATTTAACCAAACAAGGAAAAATAGTTGGTCGTGACAGTTTATATAGTTTTGATAATGGCCCCGATTGTGAAAATGAAGGTTTAATAAGATTTACAGATCGCAAAACTGATAAAATGGGAATGTTCAATGGCAACGGAAAAATTGTAATTCCTGCGGAATATAGCAATTTAACCAAAGCCATAAATGGAATGTTCATAGGATTAAAAGACGCTAAGAAAGTAATGGATGGCGAACATTTTTTCTGGAATGGCGGAAAAGAATTCTTAATAGATACAAGCAATAAAATCTTAATCGAAAATTTTGCTTACAATGATGATTTAAACTTTTATTCTGTAGAGAAATCAAAAGATCCAAGCAAAGACCCAATAAGAGAAAATTTCCTTGGAGTTGACGGACAATATTATTCGTTTGTAAATTTTGATAAGGAATTTAAATATTGGCTCCAGAACACATTACTTTCTGATTTATCCAAAAACAATTTAGAAAAACATTCTTTTGATAAAATCTCGTATTGGAAAGAACCAGATGGTTGGATAAACTCATCAAAAACTAAATTCATCAATCAAAATTATATCTATTTAAAATCTAAACTTCAGGAACTCAAAAATCCAAAAACAGATTACTTTGTTTCTACTGACGGATTAAATCAGTTTATTTTTGAATCAAGCGAATACGAAATGTACTTCAATAACTGTAATGAATCAAAAAAATGGATATATCCAGTTAAAAATATCGTAATCAATCCAAAAAACAAACTTGATCACGGACAAGATCACCTTGAATTCCTACGAACTGAAAACGGATATAAATTGATAAGTGTTTCTTCAAGAAAAGATAATCTCAAATAATTCTTTCTCGTTTCATACAAAGCTTAACTTTGTAAAAAACCGGAACTATGAAGAATTTTTTATTTTTATTCATTGCCATTATCTTCGAAATCATTGCAACTTCGGCATTAAAAAAGTCTGAGCAGTTTACACAACTTTTGCCAAGTATTATAACCATTATTGGCTATTTTGCTGCGTTTTATTTTTTAAGTTTTGCCATCAGAACAATTCCAGTTGGTTTTGCTTGTGCAATTTGGTCGGGAGTTGGAATAGTTTTAATTACAATTATTGGTGCTATTTTTTTCAAAGAAATTCCAGACTTACCTGCAATAATTGGATTGAGTTTAATTATAGTTGGCGTTGTAGTTATTAATGTTTTTTCGAAAACTACGGTGCATTAATACGTTCTTTACAATCTCGCAAAGACGCAGAGTCGCAAAGTTTTTGTTTTAAGTTTCAATCTTTGTAGAGTTTCTTTGCGGCCTTCGACTTCGCTCAGGATAACATACTTTGAGAAAATCTTTGCGACTCTGCGTCTTTGCGAGATTAAAAAAACTTAGTGTCCTTTGCGAAAACCTTAGCGCTCTTTGCGGTTAAAAAAACAAAGCAAGTTTCGGATTTTATATCTGCAAAAACCAATCGATATTTGCCTTATAAAATTGAATGAAAATGAACACACAGGAAAACATCAATTATAATCGTATTGCAGATGCCATCGATTATATTAAAGCAAATTTTAAGGAACAGCCCAATCTTGATGAGGTTGCAGAGAAAGTGCATTTGAGTCCGTTTCACTTTCAGAGGCTTTTTAGCGATTGGGCAGGAACAAGTCCGAAGAAGTTTTTGCAGTATACAAGTTTAGAGCACGCCAAAAAATTACTCAAAGAAAATCAGGCAACTATTTCTGAAACAGCTTACGAAACGGGGCTTTCTGGCACCAGCCGGCTTCACGATTTATTTGTAAATATTGAAGGAATGACCCCGGCCGAATACAAAAATGGCGGAAAAAATCTGGAAATAAACTACAGTTTCGCCGAAAGTCCGTTTGGGAATATTATTGTAGCTTCAACTCAAAAAGGTGTTTGTTTTATGGCTTTCGCCGAAGATGAAGCTAGCGGGTTTAATGATTTAAAAAATAAATTTCCAAATGCAGCTTTTACCAGAAAACTGGATTTAGCACAACAAAATGCACTTTTTATTTTTCAAAATGACTGGAGTAAATTATCTGAAATAAAACTGCACTTAAAAGGAACTGATTTTCAACTAAAAGTTTGGGAAGCTTTATTAAAAATTCCGATGGGGCAGCTTTCTACTTATGGAACTATTGCACATCAAATTCAAAAACCAAATGCTTCCCGCGCTGTTGGAACTGCAATTGGCAGTAATCCTGTCGCGTTTTTAATTCCGTGTCACCGCGTCATTCAATCTTCTGGAATCTTTGGCGGTTATATGTGGGGAAATACTAGAAAAACAGCAATCATTGGCTGGGAAGGCGCTCAAATAAATCCATAATTATAATTTACACCTAATATAATACACCCAATATATATGTACAGACGCACAGCAGTGTGTCTAACGTTATGTATTTCGTCCCGAATTAACGATGTCGACAATCTTTGTGTAGACGCACTGTTGTGCGTCTCTCCGGATACGCTTTGCCAAAAAATCAATCTTTATTTAAACATTTATGCAAAATATACAATCAAAAATTGCTTCTCAAAATTGGGAAAGCATCACCGAATCTATGCACGAAAATGGCTTTGCTATTATTCCGAATGTACTCAATGATGAACAATGTGAAGATTTAAAATTCGATTATGATAATCCAAATTTATACCGAAAAACGGTCGTTATGGAACGTTATCGGTTTGGTTTGGGCGAATATAAATATTTCAATTATCCCCTGCCCGATTTAATTCAAAACATACGTTCTTCGATTTATCCAAAATTAGCTCCTATTGCAAATTCGTGGATTAAAGCATTGAATATCAACACTGTTTTTCCTGATAAACACGATGAATTATTAAAACAATGTCATGATAACAACCAATTTAAAGCGACTGTTTTAATTTTAAAATACGGCAAGAGCGGCTTTAATACTTTACATCAGGATTTATATGGCGATATTTATTTTCCCATTCAAATTGTACTTTTTCTCTCTGAACCTGATGAAGATTTTACAGGAGGCGAATTTGTATTGACACAACTAACGCCCAGAGCGCAGTCAAAAGCTATTGTTTTGAAACCTAGAAAAGGTGATATTTTGGTTTTTACAACCAATTTTAGACCTGTAAAAGGGACAAAAGGATATTATCGGGTGAATATGAAACATGGGGTTAGCGAAGTTCATTCGGGCGAAAGATATACATTAGGAATTATTTTCCATGATGCTTTATCGTAAAATTTATAGACATGCAATATCTGTAGAGACGCACAGCAGTGCGTCTCTACAGAAAAAAAATCTTAAAAATAAAATGGTAAAACATTGTGAAATTTCAGATTCAGATCTTCGAAATAAAATTAAAAATGCGGAGATTTGCTTTGGTGGAAACCAGAAGTTAAAAATTTATGGAACGCTGAAATGTTCTTCCGGAAAAAGAATGAAACGTGAAAATCGGGTTTTCTTTTCTTCTGAAAATGAAGCAAAACAAAACGGTTTCAGACCTTGCGGACATTGTATGAAACCCGAATATTTAAATTGGAAAAATGGACTTATTTAATCCTGAAATAAACGAAACAACGAACTTACTTCCAAAAAATGGGACTGTAAATTATTACGGAAAATTATTTTCGAGGGAAGATTCTAATCGTTATTTAGATATTTTATTGAATACAATTGAATGGAAAAATGATGAAGCTGTAATCTTTGGAAAATTAATTTTGACTAAAAGAAAAGTGGCTTGGTACGGCAATCAGGAATTTGAATATACGTATTCGAATACCACCAAAAAAGCACTTCCGTGGACGAAAGAATTATTGCAATTAAAGAAAATAATTGAAACTGAAACTGGAGAAACCTTCAATTCCTGCCTATTAAACTTATATCATTCTGGCGACGAAGGAATGGCTTGGCACAGCGATGCTGAAAAAGATTTGAAAAAGAATGGCGCCATTGGTTCAGTAAGCTTTGGAGCTGAACGCAAATTTGCTTTCAAACATAAAGAGACGAAAGAAACGGTTTCTTTAATTTTAGAACATGGCAGTTTATTGGTTATGAAAGACGAAACTCAGACGTATTGGCTACATCGTCTGCCGCCAACCAAAACCACTCAAAAACCAAGAGTAAATTTGACTTTTAGAACTATTGTAAGGTAGATTTATTTCTTCTTTTTTAGAGCAACATTTTGGTAGGAAAGTTTTAATGCATCTTCAAACATTTCGGGCCGAACTTTCGAAAGTTCTACAATGGTCCAGCCTTGTTTTCCCCATTTATTTGGAATTGGATAAAAAATCATTTCGCTTGAAGCACAAAAAACAGATTGATCAATTTCGTTTAATTTCAAAACTGCTCGATTGTTTTTTTCATCAAAAGTGGCAAATATCTTTTTATTTACCCTAAAAGAGGTTTTCTCAAAATGTGGTTCTTCAACTGCATTTTCAAAGGATAAAGCTGCTTTTCTAAAATCTTCAAAAGAAACCATAATTGTAAATTTTAAAGTTAGACCTTTATTTACCAGCCTTGATTCAATCCATTTTTTAAAACTTCATCGTATTTCTCTTTATCAAAAGAATATAAGTTTGGCGCTTTATGTGCTACATTATTTTTCTTTTCATCCAATTTCGTCAGAATTCCTATGTTGGTTATTTTTCGCATAAAATTTCTTCTGTCTAGTTTTTTGTCCAGAATCGTTTCATACAATTTTTGCAGTTCGGGCATTGTAAATTTTTCCGGCAATAAATTATATCCAACAGGCATTAAATTTAATTCTGTTCTTAATGTATCAAGAGCTTTATCAAGGATTTCTTTGTGATCTAAAATGAGTTCAGGAACCTCTTTATGATCAATCCATTCAATTATTTCGTTAGAATTTATTCGGTTTGGGACAATTTTCAAAAAATCGACCAAAGCATAATAACCAATTGTTACAAAACGACGTGTTAGCCATTTACCTTTTTCGGGATCGATATCTAAATATTTTAGAACCTCTTTTCCAAAATGGTCATCATTTCGTTTAATTTTTCCAAATGCTGCAAACTGTCTTAAAAAAACACCTTCTACTCCGGTCCTTTCATTTAAAACAGTAACTGCTGCTGTATCAATATCCTGATCTACCGGAATAAACCCACCCGGTAAAGACCACTTTTCACTGTGCGGAACTTTAATCAGCAAAACTTTTAATTGATTATCATGAAACCCAAAAATAACGCAATCAATGGAAAGTCCCGGCTGGTAATTCTCGTTATTTTCTATAATAAATTTCAGCATTTGAGTTCTTATTAAACTTGCAATTTACTTTTATTTTTCAAAACTGTTACATTTTTATAAAAAGCACGTCTTTATAAAATAAATAAGTATTGAAAAAATCAAAAGTGTACAAATCACAATTTTAGTTAAAATTACGAAATGGATTGAAAAAATAAGTACATTGCGTCATAATAACACATTTGAACAACAAATTGTTAAAACAGAAATATTAAGAAAGAAAAAGATTACAAATTATTAACTTTGTATTCTGTAGATAAATAGAGAATTGAAATTTAATAAACGAGATTATGAGTGTCAATCCGCTAAAAAATATAAACAAAAAAATTAGATCGAAAATCTGGACTTCCTTCGGATTTGTTTCTAAGACTTATCTTTTAGAAGCTTCGCTAAAATACAGTGAAGAACAGGAAAGAATTTTTAACGAAATGATCGTTAAAACGGAAGCAAAGGATAAAAAAGCAAAACGCGAAGCTTTTGATAAAGCTTTGTATGCATCTTATAAAGGAATTGGCGCTATGGATTTTATACATACTGTTTTGAAATAATTCAAAACTTTATAAAATCCATAACGCCAATTTTAATTGACATTCTATATTACTGTACTAATTCAAAATCTGATTTTAGTTTAATATCTGCTGACGAAGCTCCAATCATTACTTCAAAATCTCCCGGCTCAGCAGTCCACTCTAATTTATCATTGTAGAAAGAAAGTTTTTCTTTGTCGATTGTAAATTCGATTGTTTTAGTTTCTCCTGCATTCAATTTCACTTTTTGGAAATCTCTTAGTTCTAAAACCGGACGAACTACTGATCCAAATTTATCTTTTAAATATAGCTGAACTACTTCTTCTCCAGCAACTTTTCCAACATTTGACAATTGAAATGAAACTTTAATTGTTTCGCTGCTTTTGATTTTTGTCGAAGAAAGTTTCAAACCAGAATAATCAAATTTTGTATAACTCAAACCGTATCCGAAAGGAAATTTAGGAGAGTTTTTTAAATCGATATAAGCTGAAACATAGTTTGTAGCATTTTCGTCTTTAGCTGGCCTTCCTGTACTAAAATGATTGTAATAAATTGGAATTTGACCAACTTCTCTTGGGAAAGTTATTGGCAGTTTTCCTGACGGATTGTAATCTCCAAATAAAACATTGGCAATTGCGTTTCCTGCTTCAGTTCCTAACCACCAAGTGTACACAATTGCAGGAACGTTATCTGCTGTCCAATTGAAAACAAGTGGTCTTCCTGCATTTATTAAAACTACAACTGGTTTTCCGGTTGCCTGAATTGCTTTTACCAAATCTTCCTGAACGCCTGGTAAATGAAGATCGCTTCGGCTTTTTGCTTCACCACTCATGTCACGTCTTTCACCAATACTCAAGATTACAACATCTGCTTGTTTAGCGGTTTCAACTGCTTCGGCAAAACCATCTTTATTATCGCCGTCAACTTCACAGCCTTTTGCATAAAGTAATTTTGTGTTTTTGCCCACTTTATTTTGTACCCCATCCCATTGTGAAACTACCCATTTATCATAATTTACATCTGGAAGTTCTACAGACCAGAATCCCATATTGGCTTTGTATTCTTTTACCATTGGGCCAATAAAAGCAATTGTTTTTACACTTTTAGAAATTGGCAAAGTCTGGTTTTCATTTTTCAATAAAACGATACTTTTTTCAGCTACTTCAAGTGCTGCTTTTCTATTTGCCGGATTAGCCAAAACTTTCTCTGCTCTTTTATCATCAGAATATCTGTAAGGATCATCAAATAAACCTAATTCGAATTTTTTGCGAAGAATACGTTTTACAGCATCGTCAACCAAATCGATAGAAACTCTGCCTTCTTTTACTAATTGTGCTAAATTATATCTGTATGCATTACTTTCCATATCCATGTCACTTCCTGCTGTAATTGCTGAATATGCGGCTTCTTTAAGGTCTTTTGAATAACCGTGAGCCACCATTTCTCCTATTGAACCCCAGTCTGAAACTACGAATCCCTGAAAGTTCCATTTTCCTTTTAAGATATCTCTTTGTAAATGTGCATTTCCAGTTGCAGGAATTCCATTTAAATCATTAAAAGAATTCATAAATGTTGCTGCTCCAGCGTCTAAAGCAGCTTTAAAAGGTGGTAAATAGGTTTCAAGAAGCATTCTTTCGCTCATATCAACTGAGTTATAATCCCTGCCTCCAACTCCAGCTCCATATGCTGCAAAGTGTTTTACGCAAGCCATAACAGAGTTTAAATCTCCTAATTTATTTCCCTGAAAACCTTTTACTCTTGCATAGGCAATTTTAGATCCTAAGTAAGTATCTTCTCCTGCACCTTCCATTACACGACCCCAGCGCGGGTCACGGCTAATGTCTACCATTGGTGCAAATGTCCAGTGAATTCCATTTGCAGCAGCTTCTTCAGCTGCAACTCTAGCCGCTAATTCAATCGCTTGTAAATCCCAGCTTGCTGCTTCGGCTAACGGAAGCGGGAATGTTGTTTTGTATCCGTGAATAACGTCCTGACCAAATAACAACGGAATTTTAAGTCTTGACTGCATTGCCAATTCCTGATATTGTCTGGTATATTTTGTTCCGATGATGTTTAGCATCGAACCTATTAAACCTTGTTTGATTTCGGCTTGTTTGTTAGGGTTTATTGTAATTGGCCCTGTTGCCTGATTATCTCCCGTGTATTGATTAAGCTGACCAATTTTTTCTTCAATTGTCATTTTCTTCAACAGATCATTTACTTTTTGATCTATTGTCTGCTGCTGGGCCGCCGCAAAAAACGAGACCATCAACAAGGCAAATGTGGTTATTTTTTTCATGTATTTAATTTTGGTTACCAAACGTAAGTTGCAACTGCACCAGCGTTTAAAGTAGTTGAAATTTGTTTTTGATTGTATTTGATATTGAATGTTTCTGCCGAAGTTCCGTCGTTTTCTACAATTAAAACGGTTTGTCCAGATGGCGTTTTGAAAGCTGCATTGTATAAGTTTCCAACAATATTACTTCCAATTCTTACTGAACCTTCGGGAACAAATTTAGAAGCATGTCCAATAATGTAATAACCGACTTCACGCTTAATGTTTTGATTTTGATCAATCATTAAAGCTCCTTTACAAGTCGAACATCCGCCTGGTGTAAATGGTTTGTAATATTCATCGTTTGCTAATCCCCACGAAAGTGCATTTTTACTCCAGTTACGCATTGAACCAATTACGACATTTTTTACAGTCCATTTTAAATCATTTTCAAAACTGCTTTTTGATCCTGTATATTGTTCTGTAAAATATAAATCTTTGTTTGGAAATGCATCATGAACTGTGGTCAAAGCACTAATATCTCCTTCATATAAGTGAAATGCTGAACCTGCAACAAATGGGTTTGCTTTTGCATCTTTTAAAATAGTTAAAGGATATTCTGGTTTATTACAATTGTGATCGTAAACTATAATTTTGGTTTTAATTCCTGCTGCTTTGAAAGCTGGCCCTAAATGATTTCCAATAAAATCTGCCTGTTGTTCTGCAAGCATTAATAAACTTGGATTATTTCCAGGATGCAGCGGCTCATTTTGCGGTGTAATGGCATCAATAACAATTCCGTGAGATTTCATTGCCTGAATATATTTTACAAAATACTGGGCATAAACCTGATAATATTTTGGCTGAAGGCTTCCTCCTTTTGAGCTTCCGTTGTCTTTCATCCAAACTGGAGGAGACCAAGGTGAACCCATAATTTTTATTTTTGGATTTATTGCTAAAATTTCTTTTAGCACTGGTACCACATCATTTAAATCCGGACCAAGATTAAAGTGCTCCAGTTTTAAATCTGTTTGTCCTTCTGGCATATCATCATACGAAAAAACTTTCTCATTCAAATCTGAAGCTCCAATACTAATACGCAGGTAACTTATACCAATGGCATCATTTTTTCTGGAAAACAATTCCTGAAGCAATGCTTCTCTTTTTGCTTTATCCAGTTTTAAAATGGTCTGAGCGCTTCCTCCGGTTAACGAAAATCCAAAACCTTCGATAGTTTGAAATTTTTCAGAAGGATTTACTTCAATGGTTTGGTTTGGATTAGTTTCGGTACTAAAAACTAAATCATCCTGTTTTTTAAGTTTAGAAGATTCATCGGTAGTTGTAATCCATGATTCTGCTTTTCCAGAATTGGCAACTACACTTTTTGAAGATCCGCATTTTATCTGCATCGCAATAAGCGGCAGTAAAAGTAAGATTTGAAGTTTTTTGTTAATGTTTTTCATTTTAATCTATTTCTATTAAAACAGGTAAATGATCTGACGGATATTTTAAATCTTTAGAATCACTTAAAACTGCATGTTTTTGAATTTTTAATCCGCTATTTTTTGAAATAAAAATATAGTCTATCAATAATGTAACTGGTTCGTTATGTTTGAAATCATTAAACGTTCCTGATGGTCCAAAAGGTTTTTCTATTGAAACATCTTTCGTATCATCCATTACTTTTTTTATTTCTGCAATTTGCGGCGTGTTTGGTTCTGAGTTGAAATCTCCCATTAAAAATGCCGGGTATTTCTTTGTGTTTAACTCACTTATTTTTTTCAAAACAAGCTGAACTCCTTTTACTCTTGCTTCTTCGCCCATGTGATCCAGATGCAGGTTAAAAACCCAGAACGTCTTTTTTGTTTTTAAATCTGTAAAAAGTGCATACGTACAAACTCTGTTACAAGCTGCGTCCCAGCCTCTTGAAACTACGTTTGGTGTTTCTGAAAGCCAAAACGTGTTGGAATTCTGCACCTTAAAACGATCTTTTTTGTAATAAATAGTACAAGCTTCTCCCGTTCCGTTTTCTTCTCTTCCTATTCCAAATCTGTTATAATTTGGAAAAGCTCCTGCGATATCTATTACCTGATTTGGGGTTGCTTCCTGAACTCCAAAAATTTCCGGACCATAAAATTGTATTTGAGAAGTAAAATAATCTTTTCGTTTTGGCCATGCATTTTCTCCGTCTGATGCTACATCTAAACGAATGTTATAGGTCATAATTTTTAAATTTTGACCATAAAATGAAACACTTACAAAAAGTAAGAATACTACTAAAATAAATTTACTTGTCTTTTTCATAATTTTTAAAATTTTAATCCGTAAAGCTAGTGTTTCTCTATCCTTAAAGAAAAAAACTTATTTAAAACTTATGTTAATTATATACTCTCACATAATCAACTTCGAAAGTTGCATTAGTGAAATTTGGATCAACCGTTCCTCCAAAATTTCCTCCCATTGCTAAATTTAAAATCAGGAAGAAATTAGCATTAAATGGTGTTGAAGCAGAATTTGCATAGGTATAAAACAAATTATCATCTACATAAAACTTAATGCTTTCAGCACTCCATTCTGCAGCGTAAATATGAAATTCTGTCGCTGAATTTGGAACTGTTGTCGTTTTAGTATCAGGCGTGTTTCCTGAACGTCCAGGCGAATGCAATGAAGAGTGGTTCACGTTTGGATTATTTCCAACTGATTCCAGAATATCAACTTCACCACAAGCAGGCCAAGGCGCAGTATCGATATTATCTCCTAACATCCAGAATGCCGGCCATGTTCCGCCGCCCACTGGTAATTTTGCACGAACTTCTGCCCTTCCGTATTTAAATGAAAATTTACCTTTTGTAAGCATTCTTGTCGATGTATAATGGCTTCCCATATACTCTTCTTTAATGGCTTTAATTTTTAGGGTTCCATTTGAAATAATTACGTTTTCTGGACGAGTTGTGTAATATTCTAATTCGTTATTTCCCCATCCGTCTCCTGTTCCTGTGTTGTAACCCCATTTCGAAGTGTTTGGCGCACCATCTACATCAAATTCATCTGCCCAAAGTATTTTTCTGGCAACATATACATTTACTGAAGAAGTTGAACTGATAAATTGCCCAGAACCATTGTAAGCCGAAACAATTATAGAATATGTTTTTGTCCCTGAACCTGTAAATGTGTATGTAAGTTCTCCGTTTGTAATTTCTTTAAGCTGATTGTCTATTAAAACTTTATACGAAACTGCATTTGCAGCATTAATTTTTAAGTTCACTTTACCGCTTCCGTCCCCATCAGGATTTGCTGCATTTTTACCCACAACTTCAACCTGAATAGTTAAGTTTGAAGGGGCTGGATTATCTGAACCTCCGTCTGAGCTATCGTTACTGCTGCTGCAAGATTGAAATATCAGCAATAAAATAGCGGTTAGAAAACCTGCTTTGTCCATTATATTTTTAAATTTTTTCATTTGCTTTTATTTTTTAGAAACACTTTTTTTACCGTCCAAAAAATCCAGATAATTCAAATTGAATCCTCCTTTTTCAAAAACTACTTTTATTTTATTTTCACCTGCGTTTAATTCTACATCAGATAAAATAATGGTTTTCCATTTTTCATTTCCACCAGTTACAGGCAATGTTATGGTTTTTGATTTTGCGCCATTTGCTGTTTCTAAATGAAGCTGTCCTTCCATATTTTCGCTTGAATAACGTATGGCAACATTGTATTTATTTTGTTTTTTAACCTGTGCAGTAAATTGTAACCACTCTCCATCTTCAATAAATGAAACCTGATAACCGTTTGATCCAGCATCTTTACAGGGCAAAATATCAACGCCATCGTTACGCATTGTGTTTCCTTTATTCCACATATCAAAATTTCCTGTTGCCACTCTGTAATTGATAAAATCTTTATCAGAATAAGCAAATCCATTTGTTCCTAAATCATATTGCGTTGCAATGATTTTTCCAGGAATTGTATTCTTTTTATAAGGCTTTGTATCATTGGTCTGCACTTGTCTGAACATTGCATCGATTACATCTGGTTTAACCGTTACGTTTTCCATTTTGTAGTTATCGGCCATTTTCATCAATGCTTTTTTCGAAAATTCTGCTGATGGTTTTTGACCGCCATCTCGCCAGTATTTTAGTAAAACATCGTATTCCGGAATTTTGGTTACCGAAGTTACTCCTGCAATGTTTTCGATTTTTTTCATTGGCCAAAAAGCCCATCCAATATTATTGGTTTCCACCAATGTCAAAGCGTCTTTAAACCAAACATTTGAGTTTTCACCACTTTCTCCTAACCAGATAGGAACATTATATTGGGTTCTGTAATCCAGCATTTTCTGGATCGATTCCTTGTCATTGTAGTTCCAGTATTTGTGGAAACTCAACGCCATGTTATCATCCCATAAAGGGAAAACTCCGTTGTAATTATTCCCCCAGCAATTTCCTTCGATAATTACTAAGTGGTTTGTGTCGACTTCGCGAATTGCTTTTGTAACGGCAACCATTAAATCTCTTAAAGGTCCGTTTGAGTTCTCGTCGCAGCCATTTTTATTTGATCCGGTAAAATTCCAGTTTGGTTCGTTGATAATATCATAAGCTCCAAGCCACTGACTGTCTCTGTAGCGAGAGGCCAGTTTTTTCCATAAAGCAATCATTTTTTTCTGATTAGCTTCACTTTGCCATAATGATTGTTTTGTGGTGTCGTAATCAGAAATTGCAGCATCATTCCCTTGCCCGCCTGGTGCCGCGTGTAAATCTAAAATCAAATGGATTTTGTTTGCTTCGCACCATTTCAATAAATTATCTGTCATGGTGAAGCCTTCTTCTATCCAGGTGATTTCTCCATTTTTTTCCTGCTCAATGGGCAGCGTATATAAGTTATAATGCATTGGAAGACGGATCGAATTGAAACCCCAAGCTGCCAGCGAATCGATATCACGTTTTGTGATTCCGTTTGCTTTGTAGGCTGCGTAAAATTCCTTTGTTCCCTGTTCTCCAATAACTTCTTCAATTTTTTGTTTGATTTGGTATTGCGGACTTGCAAAAGGCTGTGTTTGTAACATATAACCTTCCTGAACCATCCATCCACCAAGGCCTAAGCCTCTTAGAATGATGTTCTTTCCGTTTCCGTCAACAATTTTTTGTCCGTCTCTGTGCAGAAAACCTTGTCCAAAAACTGTAATAGAAAACAAAAGCTGTAATGTTATTATTGTTTTTTTCATTTGAAAACCAATTTTACTTTGCCTTTAATTTACTTCCAAGTGTATGTTCCAACAGCTCCTGCCTCAAGAGAAGTTGTAATCCATTTATCATTGAACTTAACATTGAAAATTTCACTTACTGACGAATCATTTACTACTACTAAAACTTTTGATCCAGATGGTGTTATAAAAGCAACGTTTTGTAAACTTCCGCTTGAGTTACTTGCAATTCTGATAGATCCTGCAGGAACAAATTTTGATGCGTGAGCAATAATATAATAGGCAACGTTACGTTGAAAACTTTCTGATGAAGTTACTGTCAACGCACCTTTACACATAGAACAGCCGCCGTTTGTATGAGGTTGGAAAGATCCATCATTAGCTAAGTTCCATTCTAATGCGTTTTTACTGTAATTTCTCATCGAGCCAATAACCACGTTTCGAACATGCCATTTTAAATCTCCGGCAAAATCCCCTGCTGAAGATGTCCATTGTTCTGTGAAATACACATTTTTTGTTGGATAAGAATTGTAAACATTACTTAATGCACTAATATCTCCGGCATATAAATGGAATGCTGATCCGTCTACAAAAGGAAATGCATCTGCATCTGCCAAAATTGATTTTGGATAATTTGGATTATCACAATTATGATCGTAAGCAATAATTTTTACACTAAGGTTTGCCGCTTTTAAAGCCGGTCCTAAATTGTTTTTTATGAAATTACCTTGTTCTACTGCAGACATATACATACTCGGATTATTTCCGTCATGTAAAGGTTCGTTTTGCGGAGTTATTGCATCAATTGTAATTCCTTCCGCTTTCATTTGCTGAATGTATTTTACAAAGTATTTTGCATAAACATCATAATATTGTGTTTGCAATTTTCCTCCAATAAAACTGTCTTTGTCTTTCATCCAAAGCGGAGCTGACCAAGGTGTTGCTAAAATTAAAATCTTTGGATTAATTACCAGAATTTCTTTTAAAAGTGCAATTACTCCCGCTTTGTCTTTGTCTAAACTAAATTTTGCCAAAGTCAAATCAGTTTCTCCTGCTGCAAGGTCGTCATATGTAAATGGCGCAGCATTTAAATCTGATGCTCCAATACTGATTCTTAAATAACTAATTCCAATTGAATTAGCTCCGGTACCAAATAATTCTTGTAAAAGTGCGCTTTTTTTAGCTGCCGTTAACTGATTAATTACATCAGCACTTCCACCAGTTAATGTATAACCAAAACCATCAACAGTTTGATATTTTTGCGCTGCGTTAACTTCAATATTTGTATATGAATTTGGTACTGTACCAAATCCTAATGTTCCGTTTTGTTTTGCTAACAATACGCTTTGGTCTCCTTTTGTTAACCAGAAATCAACATCGTTTGTTACCACAACTGGCGGGTTTACAACAGGTGGATTTACTACAGGATCAACTGCATCGTTTGATGTAGAACATTTTACCTGAGAAAATACTGCCATTGAGAAGAACAGTATTTTTATAGTGTTTTTAAAATTTAGTTTCATTTTTGATCGTTTTTTAGTGCAGCAGCTTAGTATACAATAGTTTGTATTGCGTGTGCCGGGATAGTTATAGTATTTTGTGAATTGTGGTTTATTAGGGTGTAAATAATCTCATTATCTGATTGATTCATGACAATGGTTACTATTTTATCATCAGAATTTTTAAAAGATGTGCTTATTAATTTTTTATCGCTTATTGTCTGTATTATTCTTTTCGCATTTGGGCGAATAAATTTTGAAAGATGCCCTATGTAATAATACATCGGCGTATAGATTAATTCATCTTTTGTAATATCAGCATGAATTGGTGCAAAACAGAAATTCCCAACATGATTTGGACCTCCGTTTTGATCCAGAAGAATATTCCAGTCTGTCCATCCAACGGTTCCATTATTAAAATCGTTGATCATATTAAGTCCGTATCGTTCTGCATTTCCCCAAAACTGAAATCTTGAAGCGTCAAATTTTTCGATACAACCTTCTGTAAAAAGTAAATTTTTATTTGGAAAAGCTTCGTGTACTTCACCTACTGATTCAAATTTAGGTGTACCGCCGTTCCATGTTTCGTACCAATGAAATCCAATTCCCCATGCATATTTTGAAACTGCAGGATCTGAGAAAACAAGATTGGCTCTTTTGGTTAACATATCTCCACGATTGTGATCCCAGATTATTACGTTTTTAGAATTTAATCCTTCTTTCTCTAAAGTTGGTCCCAGAAAGTTTTTCAGGAAATCTCTTTCTGCTTCTGGAGTATAGATACAAGATTCCCATCTTTGTTTTGCCATTGGCTCATTTTGAATGGTTAATCCCCAAACAGGAATTCCTTCTTTTTCGTAAGCTCTTATAAATTTAACATAATAATTTGCCCATGATTGTGCAAACTCTGGCAACAAAACGCCGCCGTGCAAAATATCATTATTGTCTTTCATGAAAGCTGGGGGACTCCATGGACTAACAAATAACGTTAATTTCCCGCCGGCAGTTTCGATTGCACTTTTTATTAATGGAATTCTATATTTTCGATCGTGATCAATGTTGAAGGTTTTTAAATCTTTATCACCCTCTGCAACATATGTATAACTGTCACTGCTAAAATCGCAGCTATGAATATTTGTTCTGGCTAAAGTATATCCTATTCCTTTATTTTTATCGTAATAAGCGGTTAGGAATTCTTGTTGTTTTTTTGGAGATAGTTTGGCAAAGACTTCAGCACTTGCGTCTGTAATGGCACCGCCAATTCCTAGGAAAGTCTGATCTGTCTTATCGGCATCTAAAGAAATTGACACCGTTGATTTTGTTTGTTGTGCAGTAGATTTTGAAATTAAATTATCTGATAATGATAATCTCAAATTGGTGTTTTCGGCTGTAGTGTAAACCGTAATTTTTTTATTTGTTTTGGATGCAGAAACAGCTGATCCGTTTGCAGTTTTTGATGTTGAACAACTTACTTGCAAAATTATTATTAAAACTAATAAGATTCTATTGATGGTTTTCATTGTTACTTCAAAAAACATTTTATTTCAAGTTAAAAATTGAGGGCTGAATTGGATGATTCAAATCAGCCCTCTTCTGTTAACTCAAAAAATATTAATAAACAAGCGTTTGTATAGCGTGGGCAGGAATTTTAACTACTGATTTTTCTGCTGCTATTATCAAATTATATGTAATTTCTTTATCTGTTTTGTTCATTACAATTGTTGCCATTGTACCATCTGTATTTAAAAATGATGTACTTAACAAACCGCTTCTGCTAACTGCAGAACTAACTCTTTTTGCATTTAGTCGAATGAATTTTGAAAAATGCCCTATGTAATAATAAGAAGGTGTGTAAATTAACTCACCTGTTGTTGTGTCTGCATGAATTGGTGCAAAACAGAAATTTCCAACATGATTAGGCCCTCCGTTTTGATCTAAAAGAATGTTCCAGTCTGTCCATCCAACGGTTCCGTTATTGAAATCGTTAATCATAGAGATTCCGTAACGTTCTCCATTACCCCAAAACTGATATTTTGCAGCATCGAATTTTTCTACACATCCTTCTGTAAATAATAGTTTTTTATCTGGATAAGCTTCGTTTACTTTTGCAACATTGTCAAACATAGAGTCTCCTCCTGACCAGTTTTCATACCAGTGAAAACCCATTCCCCAAACATATTTTGCTGCTTCAGGATCAGAGTAAATTACGTTTGCTCTGTAATTCATCAGGTCACGATTGTGATCCCAAACGATGATTTTTTTATCTCCAAGTTTTTCTTTTTTCAAAGTTGGCCCTAGGAAGTTTTTAATGAAATCTCTTTCGGCTTCAGCTGTGTAAATGCAAGATTCCCAAGTTTGAACGGCCATTGGCTCATTTTGAGTTGAAGTTCCCCAAATTGGAATTCCTTCTTTTTCATATTCTTTTATAAACTTGACATAAAAGTTTGCCCAGGTTTGATAATATTCTGGTAATAATGTTCCTCCTTTTAATACGTTTCCGTTGCTTTTCATGAAAGCGTTTGGAGACCAAGGGGCAACATAAGTCAATAATTTTCCTCCTGCAGTCTGGATTGCCTGTTTGATTAAAGGAATACGAAATTGTCTATCGTGTTCAATAGTAAACGTTTTTAAATCTTTATCTCCTTCTGTGATATAAGAGTAGCTTCCACTGCTAAAATCAGAACTTTGGATCGTGGTTCTTAGCAAAGAATAGCCAATTCCTTTTTGTTTATCGTAATAGGCATTTAAGAATTCTGTTTGTTTCTCTTTTGAAAGTTTAGCAAAAATTTCGGCACTTGCGTCAGTAATGGCACCTCCAATTCCCATAAATGTTTGAAACTTTTTAGACGGTTCTACAAAAACAGAGATCTCCGTTTCAAGAGGCTGTTTTGATGCTGAAAAAGTCAAATTATCTGTTGATGTTAATCTCAGTTTTGAATTTTCGGCAGTAGTGTAAACCGTTATCTTTTTCCCGTTGGTTGTAAATTCTTTCTTTGCTTTTGTCTGCTGTGCAAGAGCGGTGACTGTAAACAAAAAGCACAGAAACTTTAAAGTATTTTTTTTCATTCTTTTCTTTGATTTTTTAATTCTAAAAGAAGTTTTCAGAAACTCGTTCTCTGATTGCTGAGGATTTAAAAATAGCCCATACTCATAATGATTATGGGCTATTTACAACCAAACTTAAACTTAACTTAAACTTTTATTTTCCTCTCATTTCGATTCTACTCACAGTAATTCCATCTTTTGTGAAAGTATTACCACCAGAACGAATTAGTAGATAGATTTTACCTGTAGTACCAAATTTTACAACATTTGAAACAGAAGCTGTTCCGTCATTTTTAACACAGCCAACTGAAGAAAGCCTTCCTGTAAAAGCTCCTTTTGCGCAGCCATCCCAAGTGCTCAGACCCATTACTTTGTTGTCTTTATATTCGACACCATCTTTAGGTACAGATTTCCCGGCATATACTTCAAACCATGTTTCATCAGATCCACTTGGACAAGAAACAAGCATATCAATTGTATATTCTTTATCTTTTACAACATCAATTGCTTGATAAATTCCTTCTTGCGCCCATCCTCCTGGAGAATGAATTGTTGCAGTTCCCGAATTAAATGACCAAAATGCAGCACCAGTAGCGCTTAATTTTGCTGATGACCATTGAGCTATATCAGCTGCGTTATTAAAGAATCCTCCTCTAACTAAATTAGGTTTAGCAGGATCTGAAGCTGCAACTACAATATCATGAGAAACTTTAGATGTAGCACCTCCAGCAGCAATAGCTGTATGAGTTACAGTATAAGTACCGGCATCTGGTAAAACAACTTCTTCTTCCATTTTACCCATATAAGGTCCATATCCAATATCCCATTTTGATGAAATTACTCCATTTTCCTGAGCAGTTAAAAGATAAGTATTTACTTTTCCCGCAACAGGAGCAATTGTAAAAGCAGCATCAACATTTGTAGCTGTTAAACCGTTATTAGCCGGATCATCATCACAGCCTGTAAGCGAACCTAATGCTATCGCAAGCATTAGGTAAGCACTTCTTTTTAAAATTATACTTAGGTTCATTTTCTTTTTGGTTTTTGGTTAGATAGTTTTTTTGTTATTCGTAGTTAGGGTTTTGTTTTAATTTAGTCCCTGTTAATTCTACGTAAGGAATTGGGAAAATTTCATCTGTCCCAGCATTGAATCCTCTGTCAGATAAAGCAGTAGCAGCATCACCCCATCTTACTAAGTCGAAGAATCTGTGTCCTTCACCTGCAAGCTCCATTCTTCTTTCATTTTTGATAGCAGCTAATGTTACCGGAATTGAAGCAAGGCCAACTCTCGCTCTTACTGCATCAAGTAAAGCTTGTGCTCTAGCACCTGTAGCACCTAATGCTTCAGCTTCTAATAAATAAGTATCTGCTAATCTGATAACATAAGAGTTTTGTTTGTAGTTCAACTCAGCAGCTCCACCACCCGTACGAACGTCAGTTTTTCTTGGTAAAAATTTGTTCAAGAAATAACCTGTGTCTTGGTAACCTGGAATATAATCCGCTTTACCAGCAGCTTTTAATGCTTTTAAGTCAAAAATAGTTGCGTCAAATCTAGGATCAGTTTTCATTGCATCGTATAGTTTTTGTGTTGGAACACTAAAACTCCATCCAGAAGGAAGGTCTGCTGCATTAGAATTTGCTGGTCTAGAATAACCTCTAGGTCCAACCATTACGTTTAATGAGTTTCCTTCGTCTCTTCCAGACCCCCAGAATCCCCAATCAGAGTTTCCAGCACTAGTATGAGATACTTCAAGAAGTGATTCTGAATTAAATTTGTTAGCTACAACCCATAAATCACTAAACTTAGCAAGTAATTTATTTCCATATTGGTTAGCTTGTCCTGGTGTACCATTTACTTGAGCAAGAATTGCAGCAGCTTCTGCATTTTTCCCATCATATAAATAAACTTTTCCAAGTAATGCCTGAGCAGCTCCTCTTGTTAAACGACCTGATCCTGTAGCAGCATCTACACTAGTAGGTAAAGCTGGAATAGCTTCCACTAAATCTTTTTCAATTTGAGCATAAACAGCAGTTGGAGCTGATTGCTCAACATTTAACATAGTTGATGTTGTAAGCGGTTCCAAGATTAATGGAATATTCTTAAACATTCTAACTAAATTGAAATAGTATAATGCTCTTAAAGCTTTAGCTTCACCTGTGAATCTAACTTTTAATGCATCTGACATATTAACTCCAGACATTTTTGATAACAAAACGTTTGCTCTGTAAACACCTTGATAATGATCATTCCAGAAACTTCCAGGAATAATTAATGAAGTTAATGAGTGAGTTGAAAAATTTTGAATTCCCTGACCATCTGAAGCTCCACCACCACCAGCATAGAAATCATCTGAACCGGCATTTAGCATAGCAACCAAGTTTTCAAAACCTCCAGTATTTTTTCTTAATGGATCGTAAACCCCAACAAGAGCAGCAGTAGCTTGCTGTTCGTCTTTGTAGTAACTAGTTGATAGGAAAGATCCCTTTGGGTCAACGCTCACGAAATCTTCTGAACAAGATCCTGCTAAAGCTGCCAAAGCTACAACAGCGTATATATATTTAAATTTATTTTTCATCATTCTTTAATTATTAAAATTGTACGTTCGCTCCAAGCATAAAAGTTCTTGCTTGTGGATAAACACCTCTATCTACACCAAATACCTGACCTCCAATTTCTGGATCATATCCTGTATATTTTGTAATAGTGTATAAGTTCTCACCTGTTAAATAGAAACGAATTCTGTCTGCTCCAATTTTAGAAGAAAGATCAACTGGAAGAGTATATCCTACCTGAACTATTTTCAAACGAGCATAATCACCGCTTTCTAAATAAAAATCAGACATTTTGCTGAAGTTACCATTACCATCATTATTAGCAAGTCTTGGGTAATCATTTGAAGTTCCTTCTCCTGTCCAACGACCTAATGCTTCTGTTTGATAGTTAGCATTCAAGATATCTAATCTGCGTAATCCTTGGAAGATTTTGCTTCCAGCAGCACCTTGAACGAATGTCATAAAATCAAATCCTTTGTAATCTAAGTTTAATGTTAAACCGAAAGTGTATTTAGGAATACTTGTTCCTAAGAATTGTTTATCTGCATCAGAAATAGATCCGTCACCATTGTTATCAACCCAACGGAAATCCCCTGGTTTTGCATTTGGCTGGATTAAACCACCCGCACCATTTTTATAAGCGTTAATCTCTGCTTGGTTTTGGAAAATACCTGCAGTTTTGTATCCATAGAATTCATTGTATGAATGACCAACTTGAGTTCTTGTAACAGGTCCCATAGATTGGAAAGAAGCATCTCCAATAATAAAGTCATTATCTTTTCCTACGTAAGTAATTTCATTTTTCAAGTAAGCCACGTTTCCGTTAACACCTAAATTAAAATCACCAAGTTTTTTCTTCCAACCTAATTCAAATTCAATACCGCTGTTGTTCATATCAGCAACGTTAGCCCATGGCTGCTCAGCAACTCCAACATATCCAGGAATTACAACTGGTCTTAAGATACCTGTTGTTTTCTTTTTGTAGAAATCTAATGTTACTGTGAAATCATTAAATACTCTTGCATCAAGACCAATACTTGCCTGAGAAGTCTCTTCCCATTTCAAATCAGGGTTATCAAGAGTTACGTTAGCATAACCTGTTGTGATTGAACCAGCATTTCCAAAAGAATAGTTATAACCTCCAGATACTAATGAAATATATCTAAAATCAGCAACCTGGTCATTACCTACAATTCCATAACCTCCTCTAAGTTTTAATGAATTTACAGCATTATTTTCTTTCCAGAAACCTTCTTTTGAAACAACCCATCCTAAAGAGAATGATGGGAAAACTCCAAATTTATGATTTTCTCCAAAACGAGTAGATCCATCACGACGAATAACTCCGGTAAAAAGATATTTCTCCATATAATCGTAGTTTATACGACCAAATAAAGAGGTTACTTTGTGTTGAATAAAATCATCTGTAGCACTGTTTCTGTCAGCTTGTGGGATATCAAATTTGAAAGATGCATCTTTATAGCTTGTAACAGGTAAACCAAACATTGTAGCTCCAACATATCCACCAATATTATCAACATAAGATCCTTGTCCAGCTAAAACGCTTAAGTTATGATCTCCAAATTTGTTAGAGTAAGTAAGAACGTTTTCAATATTCCAGTTGAATGATTTATTGTTATTTTGATAATAACTGTTTTTAAGAACATTCACGTTTGAACTTAAGAAGTATACAGGAGTAAATCCTTGGTCTCCCCAATAAGAAAGTTTACCACCAAGTGTAGATCTAACTTTTAAATGTGGAGTAATAGCAGCTTCTAAATAAGCATTTCCAACGAAATCATCAGACCATCCATATCTTCCTAATCTTGTTTGGATGTATCCAAGTGGGTTTGTCATCTCTTGACCAACTACACTTGAAATTCCATAAGGATTTCCGTTAGCATCACGAACTACAGGGTTTGTAGAATATGGAGCTGAATTTGCAACAGTTGGATCAGTAACTACAAGTGGAGTTAATGGATCTAAGTTGATAGCAGAGCTTAAAGGCCCCCCAAACTCACTGTTTGTATTTCCAATTCCAACAGTCTTTTGTCTTGTATAACCAAAAGTTTGTCCAAATGTGAAATATTTAGAAATCTTGTGAGTAGAGTTTAAACGGAAATTCTTTTTAGTATAATTAGAAATTTCTGTAGCAACAATACCTTCTTGATCCTGAATACCAAATGAAGCATAGAAAGTAGAAAATTCTCCACCACCACTAATACTTAATTCGTGTGTGTATCTGAAAGCACTGTCATTAAAAATAGCATCTTGCCAGTTTGTTCCTTTTCCAAATGCAGCTGGATTAGAGTAAAGAATCCCTCCGCCATCAGCAACTGATTTTTCGTTCATTATTGTAGCATACTCTGTAGCATTCAATAAATCTAATTTTTTTGCTGGAGAAGATACACCAGCAAAACCATTATAGTTTACTGTAATTTTACCTGCCTTACCTTTTTTAGTAGTAACTAAAATAACCCCTGTTGCAGCACGTGTACCATAGATTGCAGCAGAAGCAGCATCTTTAAGCACCTCGATAGACTCGATGTCTGATTGATTTAGGTAACCAATTCCACCAGCATCAACAACGTTACCGTCAACAACCCAAAGTGGGTTATTTCCACCGTCTCCAAACGTTGTAATACCACGTACACGGATTGTAGATCCTGAACCCGGCTGACCTGAACTGGAAGCGATTGTTACACCCGCAACACGACCTTGTAAAGCCTGTTCAACTCTACCATTTGGTACTTTCTCTAAATCTGCAGCTTTTACACTTGAAATTGCACCTGTAACTACTGCTTTCTTTTGAGTACCGTAACCAACTACCACAACCTCATTTAATGTTTGTGATTCTGGTTTTAATTGAATTGTAATTTTTGTTCTTCCGTTTACAGCTTCAGTTACTGTAGTGTATCCTATAAAAGTAACTGTCAAAACTCCGTTTGAAGGTACTTGTATTTGGAATTTCCCATCAAAATCTGATGCGGTCGACTTTGTTGTACCTTTTAGGACAACTGTTGCGCCCGGAACCGGCATTCCACTTTCATCGTTTATCATTCCATTTACTGTGACATCCTGAGCCACAGCTATAACCGAGAATAATAAAGACGAAACACAAAAAATAAGTAATTTTGTTAATTTCATTTTTCTAAAAATTTTGGTTAATTAATTAGTAATTTGATGCAATAATAATGTTATTTTTTTACTATCAACATTTAAATTTCATTACAAAAACACATCAAACTAAAATTTTATACATTACAAAAACACATCATTTTTTTTATAAATATCTAATATAGTGATATTTAAAAACAAAAAATAAGATGTTATGAAAATGTTAATTGAAAAAATAAACACTACAATTATATAAGATTGCTTATTTTTATGAAAGAAATGCTTTTCTACAACGTGATAGTAAAGAAAAAACATTTATAAATACCTTAAAACAAACAACTTAGCACCTTAAAAACAAATTAAATCGAATAATTAATGAAATTAACGATATCATATTTTTATATTACTTTTTTTACATTATTCACAATTGCCTTTTTTGGGCAGGTTAAAAACATCGGATTGCCGGATGTAAGAAATTACAAGCGTAATGAATATAAAGGAGGAACCCAAAACTGGAATATTGATCAGGATAAGAATGGAAATTTATATTTTGCCAATAATAATGGCCTTTTACAATTTGACGGCTCTTCATGGAAAAAATATCCACTGCCAAATCTAACTTCTGTACGATGCTTGAAGATTGATAACTCAGGAAAAATATATGTAGGTGGTTATAATGAATTTGGATATTTTCAGCCAGATAATAAAGGAAAACTTCAATACACCTCACTTTCGAAAAAGGTTGACAATACTAAAATTAAAATCATTGATTTTATATGGAAAATTCATTCCATAGATAATCAAACTGTTTTTCAATCTTTTGCCAGGGCATATATTTTTAAAAATGGAAAATTATCAATATTAAAAGCTCCAAAACGCTTTCAATTCTCATTTGTAGTAAACAACAAGCTTTATTTCCAAGATGAAGAAAAAGGAATTTTAGAATATAAAAATGGGAAGCTCTATGCTCTGCCAAACACCACCAGCTTAAATAATACTGAGGTTTGGGCTATGTATTCAATAGGTAAAAACAAAATCTTAATTATTACATTAGAAAAAGGATTGTTTATTTACGAGAATAACACCTTAACCCAATGGAATACTGAAGCTAATAATTTTGTAAAAAGAAATAATTCACTGGGAGGCGTTATCATAAACAATAAATTTATTGTTTTGAATTCTGTTTTGGACGGAATTGCTATTTGTGATTTTGATGGCAAAATCATTCAGCATATTAATAGAAAAAAAGGACTGCAAAACAACACGGTTTTAACTTCGTTTATTGATAATAAAAATAACCTTTGGCTTGGACTAGATAACGGTATCACTTTCGTTAACGAAAGTTCTCCTTTTACTTATTTTGGATTTAGTTATGACATTAGTACTGTTTATGCATCTGTAGTTCATCAGGGCAATTTATATGTAGCAACCAATCAGGGTGTGTTTTATCATGCATGGAATAACAATTTTAAGGAAGACGTTTTTAAACTTGTTGAAGGAACAACTGCCCAATCATGGAACGTTCAAGTTGTCGACAATGAACTAATTTGTGCCAACAACAGAGGAGCTTTAATAATTAAAGGAGGAAGAGTTACTAATATTATAGATTCGAAAGGGTATTTTGGGTTTAAGAAAATTCCAAATCACCCCGGCTTTTTCATTGGATCAAATTATGACGGATTTGCCGTTTTTCAAAAAACAGCAAACGGGCTTTCATTTAAAAATCAAGTTGCAGGATTTGATAAATCATCAAATAGTTTTGAACTTGATCAGTCTTATTTATGGCTTAAAAAAGATGAGTCTATATATAAGATGTCTTTAAGCAATGATCTGACAAGGTTCTCGAGTATTAAAAAAATTGACCGGTTAACTTCTCAGTTTAAAAACATAGGCAGCCTTCAAAAAATTGACGGTAAAATATATTTTCAAACGAATAATCATTTTTATAAATATTCTTCGGAACAGGAAATATTTTATGAAGACAAAAAACTAACCAGTCTTTTTAAAAATATTCCGGTTATAAATGCATTAAGTGAAGATTCACAATCAAATCTTTGGTATGCCTATGATGAGTCTTTAGGGGTTTTAATGAAACAAAACAATGGTTATAAAAATATCGTTGCACCATTTTCTAACCTAACGGGTAACTTGGTTACTAATTATCTTTCGGTAAATACGATTGATTCTAAAAATATTTTTATCGGATTAACAGATGGTTTAGCACATTACGATTCTGAACTTTTAAACAATTTTGTAACAAAGCCAAAAGCATTCGTTCGCAGTTTTTCATTTCCTGGCGACACAATAATCCTTGGAAACAATCAAAATAAAAGCGAAAACATACGAATTCCTTATTCGTCTAATCATGTTCGTTTTACTTTTTCATCTCCAACCTATGAAAACCTCGAAAACGTACAGTTTTCTTATCAATTAGAGCCTTTTGACGAAAAATGGAGTAACTGGTCAACAATTTCAATTAAAGAGTACACAAACCTTCGTGAAGGTGATTATGTAATGAATGTAAAAGTGCGAAATAGCTATGGGGTTCAATCTGAACCATCCACAATTTCATTTACCGTTTCTCCTCCTTGGTACAGACACTTTCTGGCTTTTATGCTTTATTTTATAGTTTTAATCATTGCTATTTATGTAATTTCTAGTCGAATTAAAATGAAAATTAGAAAGAATAAATATTATGAAACGATCGAGCAGCGAAGACTTTATCTTGAAAAGGAATCAAGAATTAGACAAGAACAATATGATCTTGAAAAAGAAATCGAAAAATTAAAAAACGACAAACTGCAAATTAAAATTTTAGCAAAGGATAAAGAACTCGTTAATAATTCATTGCAGGTCGTAAAGAAGAATAAAATCCTAAACGGAATTATTCATAAATTGAAAGAAATTGATGTCGAAGCACTGGACGATTCCACTAAGTTTCAAGTCAGTAAACTAAACAAAAGTATTGTAAAAGAGGTAAATACAGATAAAAGCTGGAAAGATTTAGAAAAACACATTAAGAATGTTCATTTTGAATTTTTAAAACGTTTAAAGGAAAAATATCCAACAATCTCTCCTCGCGAACTCGATTTATCTACTTATTTATTAATGAATATGTCTACCAAAGAAATTGCCGAAATTATGAATATTTCAACCGGAGGAGTAGAATTAGCCCGCTATCGTTTGAGAAAAAAACTCGGATTAAATAAAAAGGAAAACCTTATTGGTTTTTTAATGAGTATATAAAAAAATGCCTTCTGTTGCAGAAGGCATTTTTTTATTTACGAAATATATTCTAAAGTTCTCTCGAGAGCCATTCCTCTCGACCCTTTTATTAAAATAGTATTGTCTTTAAATTGAATAGTTTTTAAATAATCAGCGAAAGCATCAAAAGTTTCGAAAAATTTAATCGTATCACTCGAAATTTTATTTTCATAAAATGATTTTCCAATCAAGTAACACAATGATTCTTTTTGACTTACTAAAGAATCTACAATTAGCTTATGTTCCTGCGGACTTTCATCTCCTAACTCAAACATATCTCCCAGAATCATGATTTTATTTTGATTCTCCAATTGCAGAAAATTTGCGATTGCAACTGCCATACTGCTCGGGTTTGCATTATAAGCATCCAAAATAATTTGATTAGAACCTTTATTCAGTAATTGAGATCTGTTATTTTCCGGAATATAATTTTCTATGCCATGTTTTATCGCAGCATCATCTACTTTAAAATATCTTCCAATTGCCGCTGCCGCATTAATATTATTAGCATTGTAAAGTCCAATTAAATGCGATTCAACCGTAAAATTATTATAGTCAATAACCACGAAAGGATTTGCCTTTATGTCTTTAATTTTTAGATCTGCGTTTTCCTTATTTATTCCAAAAGTGAAAGATTTTATGCCATTTGATTTTTCAATTTGAATAGCATCTTCAAGATTAACAAAAGCAGTTTTATTGTTTTTTGCCAGGTATTGATACATTTCGCTTTTTCCTTCAATAACCCCCTGAACACCACCAAAACCTTCTAAATGTGCTTTTCCAAAATTGGTTATATAACCAAAATCAGGCTGCGCGATTTCACACAAAAATTCAATTTCCTTTTTGTGATTTGCTCCCATCTCGACAATTCCAATTTCTGTTTCTTTTGTAAAAGAAAGCAGTGTTAAAGGAACTCCAATATGATTATTTAAATTCCCAATAGTAGCTTTGGTTTTAAACTTTTGAGACAAAACAACATTTATTAACTCTTTTGTCGTCGTTTTTCCATTGCTTCCTGTAAGTGCAATAATAGGGAGTTTCAAATAGGTACGATGGAATTTTGCAAGTTCCTGAAGCGTTTCTAAACTATTATTTACCAAGATCGTTCTCTCATCAATAAAATAAGATTCGTTATCAATAACAACATATAAAGCTCCTAAATCAAGGGCTTCTTTAGCAAAGGTATTTGCATCAAAATTCTCGCCTTTTATAGCAAAAAACATAGAACCTTTTTCAATTTTACGAGTATCAATTGAAAGAGATTTACATTGTAAAAACAAGTTATGAATTTCCTGAATATTCATTTATAACACTTTAAAATTATAAAAATAAAAAAATTCCAAATTCCAAAATCTGAATATTTCAGTATGGAATTTGGAATTTTTTTATTGAGTTTTTTAACTTTAGTTTCTTGGTGATTTTCTTCTTTCAGTTTTAGCACCTACTCTAGACATTGCACATCTAAATCCAATGTAGTCAGTTGCCATATCCTGAGGAAAATATCTTCTTTGAGCTGGATCTAACCAATAAGCTCTATCTCTCCAAGAACCTCCTTTGTAAACTCTTACTTTATCATCGATTAAAGTAGTACGTTTACTAGAGTTATCATATTTTCTAATCATTTTACCTAAACTATCAACTGTAACGTTATGCTTAGGAGAATTGTACATTGCCTGATCAGCTTTAGGTCCAGACTCAGAATCTCCAAAGTCAAAGAATCTTGAAGATTGTTTATCTCCGTCTCTATAGTTGATGTTATCGCTTGTACTGAAATTTTGTCTTAAGTAAGTTTCTTGCTCATCAACCGGTACCTGAGCAATTTCTCCAGGAAGGTTTCTTGCAATAACTTTACCATTACTTAAAGTATCGTATTTAATTGAAGTAGTCGAAACGATTTCAATTTTACCATCTTTACCAATTTTGTTTTTAGCATATTGATTTCCTCTGTAGTAGTTAAAATCATTTGCTTCATTATCAATAATAGGTCTGTAAACATCGGCAACCCATTCTGCTACGTTTCCAGCCATGTCGTATAATCCGAAATCGTTTGGAGCATAGCTTTTTACAGAGTTTGTAATATCTGCACCATCATCTGACCAACCAGCAATTCCACCGTAATCACCGTTTCCTTGTTTAAAGTTAGCCAATTGATCACCTTTATTTTTACGTTTAGCCGAACGTGTATAATCACCAGACCAAGGATATTTCTTTTGTCCTTTGTAGATATTATATTCTCTTTGTCCAACATCAGCAGCAGCAGCATATTCCCATTCTGCCTCAGTAGGAAGTCTGTATTCTGGCAAAATTACACCAGAAGAACGTTGTGCGTAAACATTATGCTCTTCAGGCACAACACCATCTTTTCCAGCTTTTGGTCTTTTTCCAGCTGGATTTTTCTTTAAAACTAACTCTTCGTTTCCACCATAAGTAGTAGTTGGAGAAGCTAAGTAAGTTTCTGTATTAAATAAGCTTTCTGCACTAACCTCTTGTGTTTTAGCTCCTTTTTTAAGATATCCGTTTTTTTCCAAAACAGCTTCGTTTACACGGTCTGTTCTCCATTTACTAAATTCAACAGCCTGAATCCAGTTAACACCAACTACAGGATAGTTAGCATAAGAAGGATGTCTTAAATAGTTATTAGTCATCGTTTCGTTGTAACCTAAACGATTTCTCCAAACTAAAGTATCTGGCGATGCCCCTTCGTAAATATTTTTGTAATTTTCTTCTGTTGGAGGAAAAACTTTCTTCAACCACTCAAGGTATTCTAAGTACATACCATTCGTAACTTCAGTTTCATCCATGTAGAATGATTGAACGTGTTGTTGAGTTGGCGTGTTATTCCAATCGTGCATAACATCATCCTGTACTTTACCCATAGTAAACGTACCTCCTTCAACAAAAACTAAACCAGGTCCAGCTTGTTGTTTTTTTCCAGCATTTCTAGCAGCTGTTCCATTCTGACTATCTACATCCCAGCCAGTTGCTCTAGAAGCGTGACTCGAACTCGATTTTTTGCTACAACTAGCCGTGCCCAACATCAATACCATTGACATCATTAATTGCAAGACTACAATTTTGTTTACTTTCATACTCATTCTTAGGTGATAAATTTAGGTGCTGCAATATAATAATTAACATTTAATTAGCAACATCTGTTCTAATAATTTTATTTAGCTGTTTTTTACCAGAAAATAACCTATAGTTACGAACGCAAAAATATACTTTTTATTATTTACTGTAACATGAAATACTATATTTTTACTTACTAATTTTATTTTAATTAAATTTCGGTTTTTAAGCTAATGAAACAAGCCATAATCCTATACATTTTTCTACTACCTATCTTATCATTTTCCCAGATAAATGGGAGCTTAACGCTCGATTGGCAAAGTAAAAAAGAGATGAATTACGGCGATAACAAAGTTATTATCCCCTACTTTTCCGGAAACGCTTTTCGCTTCGACATTACAAAAAAAAGCATAACACTGCTGCTTAATCTCAATCAGTCAAACGTCGCAAACAATAGTTCTGTAGAAATTACAAATATAAATTTTGAATCAATTTCGAGAACTGATTTAGGAGATTTAGCTATAGAAAATATTCCAAATAAGATAACTGAAACAATAAAAATTACTTATTCAAGAGATACAAAACAAGCTTTTTTATCTCTCTATCCTATTATAAAAGAAGGAAATAGCTACAAAAGAATCAGGTCATTTTCTTACATTATAAATAATTCTTCATCAAAAAGCAGCAATTCATCGGTATTTCAAAAAGCGGCAGTCATTTCAAATTCTGTTTTAGCTTCTGGAGACTGGTATCGATTTTATGTAGAAAAGTCGGGAGTTTATAAAATTACACGGGCATTTTTGCAAAGCTTAGGTTTTGATCCGAGCAAGACTGACCCTAGGAGAATTAAAATTTATGGAAATGGCGGAAGAATGATTCCATTAGCCAACAACACATATTATCCGGAAGATTTAACCGAAAATGCCATTCAAATTATTGGCGAAGGCGACGGTACTTTTAACAATGAAGATTATATCTTATTTTATGCCGAAGGTGTAGAAAACTGGAACGATGAAAGTCAGACTAATTTAAATCTTTACAGCAATAGGGCTTATTATTACGTTACCGCATCAGGAAATGACGGAAAAAGAATCGCAAACCTGACCCAGCCAACAGCAAACAGCACATTAGAGCTGAATACGTTTGATGACTATCAATATCACGAAATCGACCAAACCAACATTGTTCATCTGGGACGTCAATGGCTGGGAGAATCGTTCGATATCAATCAGGAACAGGAATTTACTTTTAATTTCCCTAATCTTGATACGACTACGCCTGTAAAAATTGAATTAAACGCAGCTTCGGCCGCATTTACCCCAACTTCATTTGTTGTTGCTGCAAACGAACAAAATATTGCAACACTAAATTTTGCAAGTTTAACCGCTAGTTCAGAAATTAAGTATTTAACCAACAAAACTCCCACAAATACTACATTTACAGGTGCCGAAACTATAAAAATCAAACTTACTTATAATAATAATGGTGTACCGGGCTCAAAAGGCTATTTAGATTACATTAATCTAATTGCAAAAAGAAAACTTTTAGGAATAGGCAAACAATTTAAGTTTCAATACAATTTAGCTGGTTCAACCGCAGGAATTGTAAATTATACTATTGGAAGCGCTTCGGGAATTTCTCAAATTTGGGATATTACAGACCTATATAATGTATCAAAAGTTGAAAATGCAAATCAAGCCTCTTTTAGTTTTAAAGCTAATTTAGGCGAAATTAGAAATTACATCGCCATTGATCCTGCCGATTATTATACTCCTTTAAAAGAAAGCCAGTCAAAAATTGCAAATCAAAATTTAAAAGGAACGCTTTTAAAAAACAATCAAAACAGTTTTCAGGATATTGATTACGTCATTATGACACCGAAATCTTTAGCTTCGCAAGCCGAGAAACTGGCCAATTTTCATCGAAACAATTCAAATCTAGTTGTAAAAGTTATTTCATTAGAAGATATCTATCAAGAATTTTCATCGGGAAAACAAGATATTGCTGCTATTAGAAATTGTGTACGATATATTTACGACAATGCATCTTCTCCAGAAAAAAGAATAAAATTTTTGAACTTATTTGGTGACGCATCTTATGATTATAAAGATCGTATTTCTAACAACACTAATATTGTACCTATATATCAATCCTTAAGCAGCAACACAACCGGTGAAGCCTCTTTTGCCTCTGATGACTTTTTTGGACTTATGGATTCTAATGAAGGGATTGTTGCTTATCCTTTTGGTGGAATTGACATTGCCGTTGGCAGAATGTTAGTATCAGACAATGCGCAAGCTCAGGAAATGGTTAATAAAGTTCTGGAATACCACGACACGAAATCATACGGGAATTGGAGAAATAATTTTGTTTTAATCAGCGATGATGCCGATCAAAGTTCTGACGCTTCATTACAATCGCGTCAAAATAGTCTTGCCGATTTGATTGCAACTGAAAAACCATTTTTAAATATCGACAAGATACTTTTAGATTCTTATACACAAGAAGCTTCTGCCGGCGGATCAAGATACCCAAAAGCAAGAACTGATATTTTTAATGCTTTTGAAAAAGGCGCTTTAGTCTTTAATTATTTAGGCCACGGAGGTGAAGACGGATTAGCAGGTGAAAGAATCTGGGAAAAGTCAGATGGACAAAATCTGAACAATCAATATAAATATCCATTGTTTATAACAATTACCTGCGAATTTTCACGATTTGACGACCCTACCCGACCTACTGCAGGCGAATATACTTTTTGGAATCCAAAGGGGGGAGCAATTTCTATGCTGACAACAATTCGAACTATTGGACAGTTTAATGCTGAAAATTTCAATGATAGTTTAAGCAAAAACCTGCTTTCATATGGCTCAAATCAATACAATAGTATTGCAGAATCGCTGCGAATTTCAAAGAATGAGAACCCAAGTTCTTCGAGTAATGTTGTGGTATATATAGGAGATCCGGCTTTAATGTTAGCCATTCCTAAACCACGCATTAATTTAACGAAAGTAAACGATATTGTGATTTCGCAGCCAATCCCCGATTTTAAATCCTTATCAAAAATTAAAATTTCGGGCGAAATTACAGATGAAAACAATATTCTTTTAAGCAATTATAACGGAGAACTAGCCACAGCTATTTTTGACAAAATGATTACTTCTTCGACCTTAAATAATGATGGATATAGCCCTGCAATGTCATTTAAAACTCTTGGAGAAACCATATTTAGAGGAAATGCCTCTGTAACCAACGGCCAGTTTGAGTTTAGCTTTGTTGTACCAAGAGATATTCGTATTCCTGTTGATAATGGCCGAATCAGTTTTTATTCTAAAAGAAATCAAGCACTTGAGAATCAATCAGGCTATAACAATATGATAAAAATTGGAGGAATAAATGAAAATGCACCTCAGGACAATATAAGTCCAAAAGTTAAGTTATATATGAACGACGAAACTTTTGTATCTGGCGGAATTACAAATGCATCACCTTTTCTTTTAGCGTTTTTAGAAGATGAAAATGGTATAAATACAGCTAGCGGAATTGGTCATGACATCATAGCGGTTCTGGATGGAGACGTAAGTAATCCGTATATTTTGAACGATTATTATCAAACAAAATTAGACGATTATACAAATGGAAATTTACGTTTTCCATTAAGAGATTTATCGGCAGGATTACATACAATTAGTTTTACAGCATGGGATGTTTATAATAATCCCGTAACAAGCGAAATACAATTTGTTGTGGTTGGTGATGAAGAATTAAAATTGACACACGTGCTCAATTATCCTAATCCTTTTTCAACTTACACACAATTTTGGTTTTCACATAACAGACCATATGAACCTTTAGATGTACAGGTTCAGGTCATGACAATTACAGGTAAAGTGGTTTGGACAAAAAATCAAATCATTACAACTGAAGGCTTTTTATCAAGGGAAATAACATGGGACGGAAAAGATGATTTTGGCGACCGAATCGGAAAAGGAGTTTACATTTACAAACTGACTGTAAAATCGAACTTAACAAATAAAAAAGCAGAAAAATACGAAAAACTTGTCATTCTATAATATTATATATATTTGTAACATAAATACCATTATTCCCAAAAATGAGAAAAATATCACTTTTATTAATTTGTTTATTAGTAATTTCTTTCGCCAAAGCCCAAAACATTGAACCCATTACAACCGGAGTTCCCTTTTTATTAGTCGCAGCCGATGCAAGAGCAGCCGGTTTAGCAGATCAGGGAGTTGCCACTTCTTCAGATGTTTTTTCCCAACAATGGAATCCTGCAAAATATGCTTTCGCAGAAGATGCACAGGGACTTTCAATAAGTTACACTCCGTATTTAACAGATCTTGCCAACGATATTTCGCTTGGCCAATTGACGTATTACAACAAAATCAACGAAAAAAGTGCTTTTGGAGCAAGTTTTCGTTATTTTGGATTTGGAGGAATTGAACTAAGAGAAACCGGAGATCCAAATGAAGCTACCCGAGAAGTAAGTCCTAATGAGTTTGCATTAGACGGGTCATACTCTCTTAAATTAAGTGAAACTTTCTCGATGGCAGTTGCCGGTAGATTTATCAGCTCAAATTTAAAAATCCCTTCTGGCGAAGTTGATGCTTCGGCTGCAAGCTCATTTGCTGTCGATGTTGCTGGTTTTTATCAATCAGAAGAAATTGCATACAGCGATTTTAACGGAAGATGGAGAGCAGGTTTCAACGTTCAAAACTTAGGACCAAAAATTAGTTACGATAATGATGATTTAAGCTCAAACTTTTTACCAGCTAACTTAAGATTAGGTGGAGGATTTGATTTTATTTTAGATGATTATAATAAAGTTAGTGTTAGTGCTGAATTTACTAAACTATTAGTTCCGACTCCACCGGGACCAGGAACACCTTTTGACGCAAACGGAGACGGCGATTTTACAGATCCTGACGACATTTCACAATCAGAAGCAAACGCAATTAGCTATAACAAATACAAAGACACTGGCTGGGTAGAAGGAATTTTCAAATCATTTGGAGATGCTCCGGGAGGCTTCAGCGAAGAAGTTAAAGAAATAACATATAGTGCAGCAGCAGAATACATGTATCAGGATTCGTTTGCAATGAGATTAGGTTATTATCATGAAAGCCCTGAAAAAGGCGCTAGACAATTTTTCTCTTTAGGAGCAGGTTTTAAATATAATATTATAAAAGTTGATGTTTCGTATTTATTTTCGGCATCAAAAGTTAAAAATCCTTTAGAAAACACACTTCGTTTTTCTTTAACGTTTAACTTTGGCGACAAATACGAAGTTTATTAAACAACCAATATAAAAAACAATTACAATCCAAATTTCTATATTTTTAGAAATTTGGATTTTTTTTCCCATAAAAGCAATGAAAGAAATTAGCATTACATCGTTATTCACTATTTACGATAACATCAATGAGCTTTCTCAAGACATACAAGATTTAATGAATCAGGCCATCGAAATTCGTAAAAAAGCTTATGCTCCTTATTCACAATTTAGAGTAGGAGCTGCCCTTCTTCTTGATAATGGAAAAGTAATTTTAGGATCTAATCAGGAAAACGCCGCATATCCGTCAGGATTATGTGCAGAAAGAACAGCTATTTTTTATGCCGGAAGCGCATATCCCGAAGCCAAAATTTTAAAAATGGCAATTACTGCCGCTTCAGATACAAATCAAACTCAGGCTCCAATTCCACCGTGCGGTTCTTGCCGTCAGTCGATTGCAGAATATGAAATCAAACAAGACACCCCTATTGAAATTTATTTTATGGGCGAAATTGGCGAAGTTTACAAATCAGCATCCCTAAAAAATCTACTCCCTTTTATGTTTGATAAAAAGTTCTTGTAAAAAAAAGCCAAAAAAGACCTTTTAAATTTTAGTTCTTAAACGGAATGTCTTATTTTTGCATCCCGACCTTTCGGGCGCAAATTTGTGGGAGGAAACTATTTTGCGTTACAGGCAACAATTGATAACACAAACAACTTTAGCAAAAGAAAGAATTCAGATGAAAGAAGTTACAAAAGAGGTATATTTAAAGTGGTACGAAGACATGCTGCTTTGGAGAAAGTTTGAAGACAAACTTGCAGCATTATACATTCAACAAAAAGTTAGAGGTTTTTTACACCTATATAATGGTCAGGAAGCTGTATTAGCGGGCGCTCTGCACGCTATGGACCTGACTAAAGACAAAATGATTACTGCATACAGAAATCACGTTCAGCCAATTGGTATGGGAGTTGATCCTAGAAACGTAATGGCAGAACTTTTAGGAAAAGTTACAGGAACTTCTAAAGGCATGGGAGGTTCAATGCACATTTTTTCTAAAGAACACCGTTTTTACGGAGGTCACGGAATCGTTGGTGGACAAATTCCGGTGGGAGCTGGTTTAGCTTTCGCTGATAAATATTTCAACACTGGCGGTGTAACTATGACTTACTTTGGTGACGGTGCCGCTAGACAAGGTTCTCTTCACGAAGCTTTTAACATGGCTATGTTATGGAAATTACCAGTTGTATTTATCGTTGAGAACAACGGTTATGCAATGGGAACTTCTGTAGAAAGAACTGCAAACCACACTGATATCTGGAAATTAGGTTTAGGCTACGAAATGCCTTGCGGACCTGTTGACGGAATGAACCCTGTAAAAGTTGCCGAAGCAATGCACGAAGCTATCGAAAGAGCGCGTCGCGGAGACGGACCAACTTTCCTTGAAATGAAAACGTACCGTTACAGAGGACACTCTATGTCTGATGCACAATTATACCGTTCTAAAGAAGAGGTTGAAGAGTACAAAAAAATTGACCCAATTACACAAGTTCTTGATGTAATTTTGGATCAAAAATATGCTACAGAAGAAGAAATTGAAGTTATTGACCAAAGAGTTAAAGACTTAGTTGAAGAATGTCAGAAATTCGCTGAAGAATCTCCATATCCAGACTTACAACAATTATACGATGTAGTATACGCACAAGAAGACTATCCATTTACACCTCATAAACTATAACATCATGGCGATTAAAGTAACAATGCCTCGTTTGAGCGATACTATGACGGAAGGAACGGTAGCGACTTGGTTAAAAAAAGTAGGCGACAAAATTAGCGAAGGTGATATCCTTGCTGAAATTGAAACAGACAAAGCAACAATGGAGTTCGAATCTTTTAACGAAGGAACTCTTTTACATATCGGAATTCAGGCTGGAGAAACTGCTCCGGTTGATTCATTATTAGCCATCATTGGTAACGAAGGAGAAGATATTTCTGCTCTTTTAGCCGGTGGTGATGCTCCTGCTGCTGAAGCTCCAAAAGCGGATGCTCCTGCTGCTGAAGCAAAAACTGAAACTGCTGCTCCCGCAAAAGCTGCAGCTGAATTGCCAAAAGGTGTTATAGTAGTAACTATGCCACGTTTGAGCGATACCATGACGGAAGGTACAGTAGCAACCTGGTTGAAAAAAGTTGGTGATACTGTAGCTGAAGGTGATATTTTAGCAGAAATTGAAACAGACAAAGCTACAATGGAGTTTGAGTCTTTCAATGCTGGAACATTATTATACATCGGAATTCAAGAAGGAAACACTGCGCCAGTTGACAGCTTATTAGCTATTATTGGCCCTGCCGGAACTGATATTTCTGGAATTGCTGACAATTATACTGCCGGAGGCGCTGCAAGTGCTCCTGCTGCAGAAGAAACAAAAGCTGCTCCTGCTGCTGAAAAAGCACCGGAAGCCGTAGCTGACAACTCTAACGGAGGAAGAATTTTAGCTTCACCTTTAGCTAAGAAAATCGCTTCTGACAAAGGAATCCAATTAACTCAGGTTAAAGGTTCTGGAGAAAACGGACGTATCGTAAAAAGTGATATCGAAAACTTTACTCCATCCGCACAAGGACAAACTGCTTCAGCACCTGCTGTTAAGCAAGAAGCTTCTGCTTCTGCTCCTGCTGCACCAAAAGTATTTGTTCCTGCCGGAGAAGTTTTCACAGAAGAGATTAAAAACTCTCAAATGCGTAAAATTATCGCAAAACGTCTTGCAGAATCTTTATTTACTGCACCTCACTATAACTTAGTGATCGAAGTAAGCATGGACGAAGCGATGGGAGCAAGAGCAACAATCAATACTGTTCCTGATACAAAAGTATCTTTCAACGATATGGTAATTAAAGCTTGTGCTTTAGCATTGAAAAAACATCCAAAAATCAACTCTCAATGGAAAGAAGATGCTATCATCATCAACCACCACGTAAATATTGGTGTTGCTGTAGCAGTTGAAGACGGATTAGTAGTTCCTGTATTGAAATTTACAGACGCTATGAGTTTATCTCAAATTGGTGCTTCTGTTAGAGATCTTGCAGGAAGAGCTAAAAACAAAAAACTTGGACCACAAGAAATGGAAGGAAGTACTTTTACAGTATCTAACCTTGGAATGTTTGGTATTACTGAATTTAATTCAATTATCAACCAGCCAAACTCTGCAATCCTTTCTGTAGGTGCAATTGTTGAGAAACCAGTAGTTAAAAACGGTCAAATCGTAGTTGGAAACACAATGATGTTATCATTAGCTTGCGACCACAGAACAATTGACGGTGCAACTGGCGCTCAGTTCTTACAAACATTAAAACAATACATCGAAAGCCCAGTTACAATGCTGGCGTAATTAGTTGTTAATTTTATAATTAAATCCCGTCCCGAAGTTTTTCGGGACGGGATTTTTTGTTTAATTTTCATCCTCAAAATTCAATACTTCATAAAATGAAAAAACTAACCTTTTTAATCTTGTTTCTTACAGCAATTGCCTGCCAGAAAAAAGACCAAACAGAAAAACCAACCAGCGTTGTAGATGAACACAGTTATTCTAAACCAGAACTTGCTGTAGTTAAGCACCTTGATCTTGACATTAAAGTTGATTTTGATACGCAGACTATTTCAGGAAAAGCTTCGTGGACAATTGACAACATCAGTAAAGGAAATGAAATTATTTTCGACGAAAACACACTAAACATTACTAAAGTAACTTTAGGCGACGACGAAAAAGAAACCAAATTTGAACTTGGTGAAGACACTGAATTTCACGGAAAACCTCTTCATATTACTATTGAACCGAATACAACTAAAGTAAACATCTATTACAATACAACCAAAGATGCTGTTGCACTTCAATGGTTAAAACCAGAGCAGACCGCTGATAAAAAGAAACCGTTCTTGTTCTCTCAAGGAGAAAGCGTATGGTCAAGAACTTGGATTCCTTGTCAGGATTCACCGGGAATTCGTTTTACTTATAATGCAAAAGTTACAGTTCCTAAAGATTTATTAGCCGTTATGAGCGCAGTAAATCCGCAGAAGAAAAACGATACCGGAGTTTATACTTTCAAACAAGACAAAGCAATTCCGTCTTATTTAATGGCAATTGCTGTTGGAGACATTGAATTTCAGTCTATCGACAAAAGAACCGGAGTTTACGCAGAACCATCAATGCTGAAAAAATCAGCATGGGAATTTGCAGAACTTGGAAAAATGGTTGTTGCTGCCGAAAAATTGTACGGCCCATACCGCTGGGGACGCTACGATGTTTTGGTTTTACCTCCAAGTTTCCCTTACGGCGGAATGGAAAATCCAAACCTTACTTTCTTAACTCCGGGCGTCATCGCCGGCGACCGTTCGTTAACTAGTTTATTAGCACACGAATTAGGCCACAGCTGGAGCGGAAATCTAGTTACAAATGCAACTTGGGATGACATTTGGTTAAACGAAGGTTTTACAACTTATGTGGAGCACCGCATTGGAGAAGCTATTTTCGGAAAGAAAGAATTTGAAATGCAAAATGTTATCACAAACAAAGAATTAGTTGATAATGTAGCAGAATATGGAGATACTAGTCCAGATACTAGACTTAAAGTTTCGCTGACAGGAAGAAATCCTGATGACGGAATCAGCCAAATTCCTTACGTAAAAGGATATTCATTTTTAAGAGTAATCGAAAATGCTGTTGGACGTGACAAATTCGATCCGTTCATTAAAAATTATTTTGATTCACATGCTTTCAAATCAATTACGACAGAAGATTTCGTGAAATATTTAAACGAAAACCTAATCAAAGACGACAAAGCATTAGCTGATAAAATCAAATTAGAAGACTGGATTTACAAACCAGGAATTCCATCAAATATTCTTCCGGTAAGTTCAGTCGATTTTGATGCTATCGATAAAATTCAAAAAAGCTGGAGGGAAACTGGTGTTGCAGGTTTAAGCAAAAAAATCACAACTACAGCAGAAAAACAGCACTTTATAGATCATCTTCCAGCTGATATTAATATAAAAGAAATGGAAGCGATTGACAATGAATTCAATTTTACAAAAGGCGGTAATTTCATCATTAAACGCCAATGGTTTGTTCAGGCATTAATTCATCAATACAAACCAGCTTATCCGGCAATTGAACAATTTTTAATCGGAATCAGCAGAACAGGATCTGTAATGATGCTTTATAAAGAAATGGTTAAAACACCTGAAGGAAAAGTTTGGGCAAATCAAATTTTTGAAAAAGCAAAATCTGGTTATCATGCAACAACTATTCAGGCTGTTAAAGGTATTTTAAAATAAAAAACAACCACGAATTCCGTGTAAATTTATATCCCGAAGGGATTACATATCGGTAGAAAAAAAATATCACCGTTTCTATTGTCCCATCAGGGACTACACATTACAACGAATTGGTTTAGTCCCTAACGGGACAAATGATCATAATGCATAATATTTTTTCTACCGATATGTAATCCCTTCGGGATAAATCATAATTATTTAAATCCTCAATTACGAATGTAATTGGGGATTTTTTATTCAAAAAAACCACTCAGGGAAAATTGTCCACCACATAGCGTAAATTCTCCATGTTCTAAAATCTGCAATCGTCGCACCTTTGTAATGTCAAAAGACAACAACTAATGAATAACATAAAAAATTAAATAAAATGACACGATTAACAGCATTAAACCCAGACGAAGTAACAGGAAAAACTAAAGATTTATTCAACGCAGTACAATCAAAATTAGGCGTAGTTCCAAACATGATGAGAACAATGGGAAATTCACCAGCGGTTCTTGAAGGATATTTAAATTTTAGCGGTGCATTAAGCCACGGGAAATTAAGTGCAAAAACAGGAGAATTAATTGCCTTGGCAGTTTCAGAAAGCAATTCATGTGATTACTGTGTAGCAGCTCATACTTTTATTGGCGGAAAACTATTAAAAACAGATGCACAAGTTTTACAAGATGCAAGAAAAGGAAATTCTGCAGATGCTAAAACAGAAGCTATTTTACAATTAGCAAAAACCTTAATCAGCAAAAACGGATTAGTAAATAATGAAGATGTAAATAAAGCTAAAAACGCAGGAGTTTCTGATGCTGAAATTGCAGAAACTGTAGCACATGTAGCATTGAATGTTTTAACAAACTATTTCAACAATACAGCTAACACAGAAATTGATTTCCCAGAAGTTTCAAGCTTATAATTTCAAAAGATTCAAACAAAAAACAATTTATAAAGATAGTTGTGAATTCAATTCATGACTATCTTTATATTTCCAAAAACCACAACAAATTATGAGTCAGAATGTTTTCACTTTAATTAATCCGCAAAATGGAAATTTAGCTTTTAAACTGCTGCCATTTGATGACAACAGCCATTTTGATCATTTACAGCGAAATAATTATTTCTCACTAATTTGGGTTACCAAAGGAAAAGGCAAAGTAAAAGCCGATTTTGCAGAAAATCAATTTGAAGAAAACTCACTCCTCGCTTTTTCTCCTTATCAGCCTTTTATGCTTTGTGTAAACGAACCAATTGAAGGAATTGCGATTCATTTCCATCCTGATTTTTACTGCATTCATATGCATCAAAAAGAAGTTTCCTGCAACGGCGTTTTATTCAACAATGTTTACCAGCCACCTTACACGAAAATCACAGAACAAGCAGCGCAGACTTTTGCAATGGTTTTAGACCAAATGAAAACTGAAATCCAAAATGCAGAATTGGCACAATATGAATTGCTTATTTCCTATTTAAAAATCTTTTTGATAACAGCTTCCCGATTAAAAACAGAACAATTAGAAGAAATGAAATCCGTTCCGGATTCAAAAGAACCTGTGATTCTTCAAAATCTAAAAGATGCTATTGAACTCAACTTCAAAACCAAACATTCGGCGGGAAATTATGCTGATTTATTGAACATTTCGCCAAAAGCATTGGCAAAATTATCCAAGAATTATTTCAACAAAACCTTAACTGATTTAATTGCCGAAAGAATCATCATTGAAGCCAAAAGAGAATTGTACATGACAAATAAAACTGTAAAAGAAATCGCTTATGAATTGGGTTACGATGATGAACATTATTTCAGTCGATTTTTTAAAACAAATGCCGATGTTTCTCCACAAATTTATCGTGAAACTGTAGGTTTTGGAAAAATGGAAGCTTAATTCTTATTCTTCGCTTCAATCCATTTTGACATATACATTGTGCTTTTATAAGCGTGATGCTGCAACAAATTTCCCATAAAATTATGAAGGCGATGACTTTTGGAATCCATCAATAATGAATTAATTAAAGCCACTAATTTATCTGAATATATATCTTTCTGATAACATTCATTAATAATGGCAACGCCGTTTTTTTGAGCTTGTTTCCAAACATTTTCATCCTGATAAAGTGCAATTGCTTTTATAGCAAATTTGGATGCTTCATTTTCAACAAAACCGTTCCATGGTAAATTGCCATGCATCGCTTCTGAGCCAATTGAAGTTGTTACACTTGGCGTTCCACATTGCATTGCTTCTAATAATTTACCTTTTAAACCAGCTCCAAAACGAATTGGTGCCAGAACAACTTTGGCATTTTTCACCACTTCATTTGCATCATCTGCCCTTCCCATAATAAAAAATCCATTTTTGGGCTGATGCAATTGCAATACTTTTTGCGACGGATAAGCGCCATAAACTGCTAAAACAGCTTCTGGAAAATCTTTTTTTATAGAAGGCCAAATCGCCTCTTTTAAATACTGAACCGTATTCCAATTGGGTTCATGAAGAAAATTTCCAATAAAAACAAAATTCTTGCGATCTTCAAATGACGGTAATTTTGAAAGATCATCTTCAGACATTGAATTCACTAAAAAAGGAAGATAGAAGAGTAAATCGCTACTTATCCTGAAAACATCTTGGAGGATATTCATCTCAAATTCAGAAATAATCAGAGACAAATCACATCTTAAAATACTGGCAATTTCTCGTTTAGCCACTTCTTCAGAAAATAAATCTGTGATCTCAAAATTTCGATTTTCTTTAAAAGCTTTCTGCCTTGCAGTTCGCAGACAGTGTAAATCTTCAGTATCTAAAATTCGAATTGCTTTTGGGCAGTTTTCGGTCACACGCCAGCCAAATTGTTCTTCGATCATAAAACGATCAAATAAAACAACATCCGGACTTAATTCAATTATAAAATCATCAAAACTGGCAGAATTGAGTTCAATACTTTTTTTGATAACTCCAAATTCAGATAAATCCACCATAAAGTCGCTGTCAAGTGCTGCACTTACAAACGTAATTTCAAATCCATTTTGTTTGAAAATAGAAATTAACTGCATCATCCTTCCGCCTGCTGCAGAAGAATTTGGCTCAGGCCAGACAAACCCAATTATGAGAAGTTTTTTTATCTGATTCATTGTAATTTATTTCAACTTACAAAATAATGCTTTTTTCAGCGCAATCCCACGACATTTCCTGATTTTTAGTAATAAAAAACACTAATTTTGCAAGAACTAAAATGCCGGGAAATTATGTTGGGATTAAAATTAGCTACAGACCCGAGATGGGTAAATATCGTTGAGTCAAATATCGAAGAAATTTTAACTGATCATGCATGGTGCGAACAAAAAGCAGCCTCAAACGCAATCAGTATTGTGACTTACAACTCTGAATTAGAAGAATTAGTCACCGAAATGCTTGTAATTGCCCGCGAAGAACTGGAGCATTTACAAATGGTTCATGATGTTATAAAAAAGCGCGGTCTAACTTTAGGACGCGAACGAAAAGACCATTATGTAAATGAGCTTTTTAAATTCATGAAAAAAGACGGCAGCCGACGTGATGCTCTTTGCGACCGTTTATTATTTTCTGCCATGATCGAAGCCCGCAGCTGTGAACGTTTTAAAGTGCTTTCAGAAAATATTAAAGACGAAGAATTAGCTAAATTCTATCGTGATTTAATGATTTCTGAAGCCGGACATTATACTACTTTTCTAGGGTTCGCCAGAAAATATCAGGACAATATCGACATCGATAAACGATGGAAAGAATGGATTGAATATGAAGGTTCTATCATTACCAATTATGGTAAATCAGAAACTGTTCACGGATAAATTACACTCCTTTTTTTACTCTATTTTTTTATTTAAACACCACAAATTGCTATGCAAAAAAGTAAATCCAGATCAATCGTATTCAAAATTGCGAAGTATTTAGGGATAACTTTCGCTGTTATTTTAGCACTATTATTTTTAACGCCTATCGTTTTTGAGGATCAAATTAAAGAACAAATCAAAAAAACAGCCAACGAAAGGCTAAGCGCAGAATTGAATTATTCTGATGTTTCAGTTTCGTTTTTTCGTCATTTTCCTTCACTGACTTTAACCTTAGACAATTTAAGCCTTAATGGTTCAGCACCGTACAAAAACGAAAAATTCATTACAGCAAAAGAGGTTTCTTTTGGAATAAATGTAGCCAGTTTGATTTTTAGTAAATCGGTAAAAATTGACCAGATATATTTATCAGATTCCTTTATCAATGTAAAAGTTAATCCAAACGGAGAAGCCAATTACAACATTTATAAATCGCAGGCCAAAGCCACAGAAACAAAAGACAGCACAGATACTGCTTTAAAATTAGAACGAATCGAAATTTTAAACAGCAAAATCATCTATGATGACAAATCAACGAAAGTTCACTTTGATGCACTTGGCTTTAACTATTTAGGGAAAGGTGATTTAAACAAGGCCGTTTTCGATTTATCTTCAAAAGCAAAAATTGAAAAATTAAATATCATCTATGAAGATGAACCGTATTTAATGAATAAAAAAATTGATGCCGATTTAATTACCAAAGTAAACATCAACTCATTATCCTTTTTCTTCCAGCAGAACAACTTAAAAATCAATCAGCTGTTGGTCGATTTTAAAGGAAAATTCGACATTTTAAAAGATGGCTACAATATGGATTTTGTAATTAAATCTGACAATAGCGACTTATATGATGTATTTACGGCTTTTCCTCCCAAATACATTACATGGCTTTCTAAAACGGAATTAAAAGGAAATACTACTTTACTTTTTACTTTAAAAGGAGATTACATCACTTCACAAAATATTGCTCCAGATTTAAACCTTGACATTAAAATCGACAACGGATTTGTAAATTATGACAAAAGCGCATTTCCGGTTTCTAATTTAAATTTTGAAGTTAAAACAAAAGTTCCGTCTTTAAATCCGGATCTTTTAACGGTTGATGCTAAAAACTTATCCCTAAACATTAATAAGGATTATATAAAATCTAAATTCTTTGTAAAAGGCGCAAACGCACCAGAAATTAATGCTGATTTTAAAGCTAAAATTGATCTGAGCAAATTAACAAAAGCACTCGGAATTCCAGATGTTGAATTAAAAGGTTCTTTAGCCGGAGATATTCAGGCGAATGGAAAATTTGATCAAAAAAATAAGCTTTTCCCTGTTACAAAAGGCGTTTTTGATTTAGAAAATGGATATGTAAAAACAAAATATTATCCAAATCCAATTACCAATATTACTATAAAATCAAAAATCGACAATCAAAAGGGAACTTTTGACGATTTGAAAATAAAGCTAAAACCTGCTCAATTTACTTTTGAAGGAAAACCTGTTTTTGTAGAAGCTGATTTAAGTGATTTTAATGATTTGGCTTACGACATTAAAGCAAAAGGAGAACTGGATGTAAACAGAATCTATAAAGTTTTCTCTCAAAAAGGATTAGATTTGGATGGTTTCGTAAAAGCAGATTTGGTTTTGAAAGGAAAACAAAGTGATGCCGAAAAAGGGAATTACAGCAAATTGTACAATAAAGGAACTCTAGAATTAAGAAATATCGGGATTGCATCAGAATATCTGCCTAAAAAATTCATTATTAAAGAAGGAATCTTCAAAATCAATCAGGATAAAATGTCGTTCAATAATTTCTTAGCTGCATACGGACAATCTGATTTTAAAATGAATGGCTACCTGCAGAATGTTTTCAACTATGTAACAACAAATACAGGTGTTTTAAAAGGTTCATTTAATGTTTCGGCAAGATATATCAATGTAGACGAATTTATGTCGAATACATCTGCAGACGCTTCTGTAACAAAAAATTCAGCTCCAAAACCAGAAACAAAAACCGAAACTGCACAAACCGGCGTTATTATTATTCCAACAAACCTGAATTTACAATTATTGGCAAATGCCCAAAAAGTAAATTTCGATAAGTTAAACCTTCAAAACGCAACGGGTCATTTAACCATGAACAAAGGTAAATTAACCATGCAAAATACTGGTTTTGATTTAATTGGCTGTAAGGTTGCTATGAATGCCAATTATCAAGCCGTAACGCCGCAAAAAGCAAATTTTGATTACGCCATAAAAGCATCTGACTTTGATATTAAAAGGGCATACAACGAAATTGAAGTTTTTAGAAAAATGGCAAGCGCAGCCGAAAAAGCACAAGGAATTGTTTCTTTAGATTATCAGTTGAAAGGACGCTTAAACGGAAATATGGAACCGGTTTATCCATCGCTTGTAGGCGGGGGAACGCTTTCTGTAAAAGATGTAAAAGTACGAGGATTAAAAATGTTTAATGCGGTAAGCAAACAAACAAGTTCTGAATCGATGAAAAATCCAGATGTTTCAAAAGTAGACATCAAAAGTACGATCAAGAATAATATCATGACCGTAGAGCGCTTTAAATTTAAGTTTGCCGGCTTTAGACCAAGAATTGAAGGAACAACAAGCCTAGACGGAAAATTGAATTTAAAAATGCGTTTGGGTTTACCTCCATTGGGAATATTTGGAATTCCGTTAACTGTTACCGGAACTCAGGATAATCCTAAAGTAAAAGTGGGACGTAAAACTGAGGATTTGGAGGAGACTAAGGATACTGAATAAGATAAATTCCAAATTTAGAAATTCCAAATTCCAATTCTTATCAGCTTAGAATAAATCTTATAGACCTTTGTCAAAATTTAAAACTTTGACAAAGGTTTTTTTTTGCAATTTGTCATTGCGAGGAAAGAAACAACCTCACTAACAATGATCAGAATTGATTTAGCACGTGAGATTGCTTCGTTCCTCGCAAAGACCAATCTTTGTAGAGCTGCTTGTGAGATCCCTCGTTCCTCGGGATGACAAGATTGTGATTACTTTATCTTAAAAAAAACAAAAACAAAAAACCCGATCTTTTCAGAACGGGTTTTTTATAAAAAGTAAATCTTGTTAATTATGCCTCGAAAGGAATAATAGAAACATAAGATTTGTTATCTCTTTTCTTTTGGAACTTAACAACTCCAGCTACTCTTGCGTGTAGTGTGTGATCTTTACTGATGTAAACATTTTCACCTGGATTGTGTTTTGAACCTCTTTGTCTAACGATGATGTTTCCAGCAATAGCAGCTTGACCACCATAAATCTTAACGCCTAAACGTTTTGATTCTGATTCTCTACCATTCTTCGAACTACCGACACCTTTCTTGTGAGCCATGACGTATGAGTTTAAATATTGTTATTATTCTTTAGTAGCTTCTTTTTTTGCTTTTGGAGCTGCTGCTTTTTTTACTTTAGGAGCTTCTACTTCTTCAGTAGCTGCATCTTCTGCTACAACTGCTTTTTTAGCTGCTGCTTTTTTAGTTCCACCTGCTGCAGTAATACCTTCAATTACAATTTGTGTAAGATATTGTCTGTGACCATTTCTCTTTTTGTATCCTTTTCTTCTTTTCTTTTTGAAAACGATAACTTTATCACCTTTTAAGTGTTGTAACACTTTAGCTTCTACTGAAGCACCTTCTATAGCTGGGGCGCCTAAAGTTACATTTCCATTATCATCTAATAAAAGAACTTTGTCAAAAGAAACTTTTGAACCTTCTTCATTAGCTAAACGGTGAACATAAACCTTTAAGTCTTTGCTTACTTTAAATTGTTGCCCTGCTATCTCTACGATTGCATACATACCAAATTGATTTATTGATTTTTAAGGTTGCAAATATACAACTAATAATTTACTGTGCAATCTCTTATACTAAAAATATTTCAAGTAGTTTAGCCCCTGTTTTTCAAGGCTTTTTAAAGGAATTCCAGCTTTAATTAGAGGTAAAAGATTGTTAAATTGCAATCAAAACAAAGATAAACCTCAAAATGATAATTAAAAAAAGTTATTTTTGATGTAACTATAATTAATTCTTGACTACCTACTATTTTACAGGTAATATAAATTTTATTAATCTTTATGAAAAATTCAATAATGATGTTAAGTGCAGCACTAATGCTTGGCGGAGTAGCTCATGCTCAAAAGGTGGTTTTTGAAGAATACAATTTAGATAACGGCATGCATGTTATTCTGCATAACGACCCTTCGGCACCGGTAGTTATTACTTCTGTAATGTATCATGTCGGCTCAAAAGACGAACGTCCGGACCGAACCGGTTTTGCGCATTTCTTTGAACATTTATTATTTGAAGGAACTCAAAATATAAAACGCGGTGAATGGATGAAAATCGTTACCGCAAATGGCGGAGTTAATAACGCTAATACTTCTGATGACAGAACCTACTACTATGAAGTTTTTCCATCAAACAATTTAGAATTGGGTTTATGGATGGAATCTGAAAGATTAATGCACCCAATTATCAATAAAATTGGAGTTGATACGCAAAATGAAGTGGTAAAAGAAGAAAAAAGAATGCGTTACGACAATCAGCCTTACGGAAATATTCTTCCGGAGGTTAAAAAAAATATGTTCAAAAACCATCCGTATCGCTGGACCACAATTGGTTCTATGAAAGATTTGGATGCGGCAACGCTTGAAGAATTTCAGGCATTCAATAAAAAATTCTACACCCCAAATAATGCAGTTTTAGTAATTGCAGGAGATTTTGATAAAACGAAAGCCAAAGAATGGGTTCAGAAATATTTCGGACCAATTCCGAAAGGTGAAGAAGTTAAAAAACAAACTTACACCGAAGAGCCAATTACGCAGACCATTAAAGCAACTTATGAAGATCCGAATATTCAGATTCCGATGGTTGTAGCTTCGTACAGAACACCGTCTATGAAAACAAGAGACGCAAGAGTTTTAGATTTGATCTCATCTTATTTAAGCGATGGAAAAAGTTCTAAATTGTACAAAAAAATTGTCGACGATAAAAAAATGGCGCTTCAAATTGGTGCCGTTGGTTTTAGTCAGGAAGATTACGGAACTTATATATTGTATGGACTGCCAATGGCACCAAATACTACAGCCGATATTTTAAAAGAAATGGACGAAGAAATCGTAAAGCTTCAAACCGATTTGATTTCTGAGAAAGATTACGAAAAATTACAAAACAAATTCGATAACAATTTTGTGAATGCAAATGCAAGCGTAGAAGGAATTGCAGAAAACCTGGCTTCGTATTATTTACTTTACGGAGATGTAAATTTAATTAATACCGAAATTGATATTTACCATTCTATTACGAGAGAAGAAATTAGAGAAGTAGCCAAGAAATATCTAAACCCTAATCAGCGCTTAATTTTAGATTATATTCCTACCCCAAAATCTCAGAACTAAGAATATCGAATCATGAAAAATCTACATACATTTTTAATCATTTTATTCCTAACTGGAATTATGCAAGCACAAGATCGTCCACAGCCAAAACCAGGAAACCCGCCTGTAGTAAACATTAAAAAACCTCAAACCTTTGTTTTGGCAAATGGTATGAAAGTTCTGGTTGTCGAAAACCATAAATTACCAAGAGTAAGTTTTAACTTAACGCTCGACAACGCTCCTTTTACAGAAGGAAACAAAAAAGGTGTTGACGAATTGACCAGCAGCTTAATTGGTAACGGAACTAAAAAAACTTTGAAAGAGGCTTTTAATGAAGAAATTGATTTCTATGGCGCAAACATCAATTTTACATCGCAAGGTGCTTTTGCAAGTTCACTATCAAAATATTCAGGACGCGTTTTAGAGCTTTTAGCCGAAGGTGCTTTACAGCCAAATTTCACACAGACTGAATTTGACAAAGAAAAAGCAAAATTATTGGAAGGGCTTAAAGCCGATGAAAAAAGTGTTCCGGCAATTGCAAATCGTGTCGTTGATGTTTTGGCTTTTGGAAGAAACCATCCTTCTGGAGAATATCTTTCTGAAGAAACCGTAAAAAATGTAACACTTGAAGATGTTCAAAAAAATTATGCTACTTATTTCGTGCCGGAAAATGCTTATTTAGTTATTATTGGAGATGTTAAGTTCAAAGAAACTAAAACTGCTGTAGAAAAACTTTTCGGCGGATGGAAAAAACAAGCTGCTCCAAAAAACACCTATCCAAATCCGGAAAATGCCTCTAAACTTCAAATTGATTTTGTTGATGTTCCAAATGCGGTTCAATCAGAGATTTCGTTGGTAAATACTATAAATTTAAAAATGAGTGATCCTGATTTTTTCCCTGCTGTAATTGCCAATCAAATTTTAGGAGGTGATTTCAACAGCTATTTAAACATGAATTTACGCGAACAGCATGCGTGGACTTATGGCGCAAATTCAAGCATTGGAAGCGGAAAATATGTAACCAAATTCAAAGCTTCGTCTGCGGTTCGTAATGCCGTAACAGACAGCGCTGTTGTTCAGTTTATAAAAGAAATAAAAAGGGTGCGTACCGAAAGAGTAGATCCAGAAGTTCTGAGAAATGTAAAAGCAGGATATATTGGCCGTTTTGTAATGCAGGTAGAAAAACCGCAGGCTGTGGCACGTTATGCTTTAAATATTGAAACAGAAAAACTTCCGGCTGATTTTTACGAAAAATATATCCAAACAATTACCAATGTAACTGCCGATGATATTTATCGTGTGGCAAACAAATACTTTTTACTCGACAATATGCGAATTGTTGTTGTCGGGAAAGGTTCTGACGTAATTTCTGGTTTAGAAAAACTTCAAATCCCGATTTACTATTTTGATAAATACGGAAATCCAATTGAAAAACCAGCTGTTAAAAAAGAAGCTCCTGCAGGTATTACAGCAAAAACTGTTTTCGAAAATTACATCAAAGCTATTGGCGGAGAAAAAGCCGTAACTGCCGTAAAAACACTTTATATGGACGGAACAACAAAAGTTCCGCAAGCTCCGGCTCCACTGACTTTTACTTCAAAATTGGATTCTAAAGGAAAAATGATGGTTTCTCTTTCTATGGGAACTATGAATTTGATGAAACAGGTTGTAAATGATAAAGGCGCCTATATCGAGCAGCAAGGAAAACGTAAAAATCTTGAAGGCGATGATCTTAAAGAAATGAAAGCAAATGCCGCTCCTTTTGAAGAGTTACAATTAGTAAAAAGAACAGACCTTAAAGTAGATAGCATTGAACCAATTAACGGAAGCGACGCATACGCAATTAAAGACGGCAACACAACTCATTATTATGATGTAAAATCTGGATTGAAAGTTGCAAAATCGAAAATTCGCGAACAAGACGGAAAATCGGTTACGCAAATAACAAACTTCAACGATTACAGAGAAGTAAAAGGCGTAAAAGTTCCTTTTAACTTAGTTCAAAATGTAGGTTTTGAATTAGATATCAAAATGACAGATATCAAGATTAATGAAGGGGTTTCGGATGCAGATTTTCTTTAGAAAGGTTCAAAGTTGCAAAGGGACAAAGGTTCTGAGTTACTGAGATACTATTCCGATAGCTATCGGGACTAAGATTTTTTTTCTCATAGGCTTTGTCAAAGTTTTAAACTTTGACAAAGCTTTTTTTATGCTCTGTTCTGTCAGGCTGAGCGAAGTCGACGCTCTTTGCGCCCTTCGACTTTGCTCAGGGTGACATTCGTATTAGATCAAATTTACATCTAACCTTTTACAAATAACATAAACTAAAAGCTACTTCTTAGCCGATAAATAAACCCCAATCAAAATAATAAAAGCACCAAAAAACTGAATTGGTGTAAGCATTTCATTGTCTAATAATCCCCAGAAAAAAGCAACAATTGGAATTAAATATGTCACCGATGTTGCAAAAACCGGAGACGAAATCTGAATTAATTTAAAGAACAAAACATTGGCAATTCCGGTTCCTAAAATTCCTAAAATCATGACGAAGAAAACAGAATGCTGTGTTGCTTCAAGATTTATTCTTTGAGGAAAATCTGTCGTACTTAAAATAAGTAACGCTGGAATAAGCAAAACAGCAAAGTTTCCTGTTGTAATGCTCACCGAATTTAAATCAGATAAATATTTTTTAATTAAATTGACATTTATCGCATAACAAAGTGTTGCGATAACTACCAAAACTACATAATAATAATTTTGTCCCGGATGTGATGCTGCGCCGCTTAAAACCAGCAACAAACATCCAATTAAACCAACAAAAACACCTAAAACCTGTCGTTTTTGAAATTGAATCCCGAAAATTAATATTCCCAAAACCAACGTATTTAAAGGCGTAAGCGAATTTAAAATGGCTACAATTGAGCTGTCAACTTCGGTTTCGGCAATCGCAAAAAGAAAAGCCGGAGTAAAAGTCCCAAAAAAAGAAGTTATAGCGACAAATTTCCATTGACGGCGAGAAATCTTTTTTAAACTTTTAAAACCAACAATCAATAAAAAAAGGGCTGCAAAAATAATTCGGAAAGATCCAACCTGAATCGCAGTTAAACCAACTAATCCTCTTTTTATTAAAATAAAAGAACTTCCCCAAATTAGCGACAATACTAACAAGTAAGCCCACTTTAATTGTTTTGCATCCATAAAAAGTATTTTACTGCAAATTTGTACTATTTTTACGAATTAGCCTCTTCCTTTTTATTAATTTTGCAAAGAAAATTATTAGTAAATTAAATTCTCATAATATGAAATTCACAAAGATCATAGCTTCATTAGCAATTGCTGGTTTAGTATTCGTAAGCTGTAAAAAAGAAGAAGATAAAAGTTTAGCAGTAATTAATGCTGAAAAAACTACTCCAAAAGAACACAAACCAATTGCTGCAGAAAACGTACAAACAGCAAGTTTCAATATCGAAGGAATGACTTGTGCAGTTGGATGTGCCAAAACTATCGAACAGGAATTATCTAATTTAGAAGGTGTAGAAAAAGCAACTGTTGATTTTGATAAAAAATCAGCAACTGTTACATTCGACAAAACAGTTCAAAATTCTGAATCTCTAACTAAAGTTGTTCAGGAAACCGGAGACGGAAAAACATATAAAGTTTCAAACTTTAAATCTTAAGTTTAAAGTTTCTCAATAAAAAAAGGCGTTCAATTGAACGCCTTTTTTATTTCTTATTTCCATTTTAATGTTTCCATTAATCGCTGCATATCATTTTTGATATAACTCGCAGCCGGCATTACGGAGTCAAAATTTGGTTTTGCATAAAAATATACTGATCCTGTTATAAAATGTTTTGTACTGTCTGTAACGTAAAATTGAGAGTTTGTAGCGGCGTTTCCATCAACCTGATAAAACATTCCGTATACTTTCTTTTCTGCGTTTAAATACGGCTGTTCTAAAATATCATCGGCTTTAATAACGTGCTCGTAAGTCAATTTTTGAGCATCTTTTAAAAGCTTTTCAATATCGCCGTGCACAGGTTTATAGGTCAAATAAATCGTAGCTTTCATTTTTGGATATGTAATCGCAAATCCGCAGTCTTTTTCTCCTTTAATAACGGCATCTTCATTCATTTCAAAAGCAAACGGACAATTGTTTTCAAAATTGACATATTTGGCTTCTGGATAATCTAACCTAAGGAAACTGGCCGGTTTGGGCAAAACGTCATCTTTACAGCTTACAACTGTTAATGTGAACAAAATTACCGCGACCGAAATTATTCTTTTAAACATTTATTCTATTGTTACTTTTATTTGTTTTATACGCTTTTTATCAACCGTTTCTATTGTAAAAACACAGTTCTCAAAAGCTATTTTTTGATCTTTTTTAGGGAAATTCCCCAGAATTTCTAAAATAAATCCGGCAAGGGTTTCGGCTTCACCTTTATGAGATTCAAATATATCTTCGTCAACATCGACAATCCTATAGAAATCTTTAAGATTTATTTTTCCTTCAAAAAGAAAATTCTTTTCATCTATTTGAGAGAAATTTAAATTTTCATCATCAAATTCATCGCTGATATCCCCTACTATTTCCTCGATTATATCTTCTAAAGAAACTAATCCGGATGTTCCCCCGTATTCATCAACTACAATTGCCAGGTGACTTTTAAGACTTTGAAAATCCTTTAATAAATTATCCAGTTTTTTATTTTCGGGAACAAAAAATGCTTCTCTTATTAATGATGCCCAGTCAAAATTGTCTTTGTCAATATGTGGCAATAAATCCTTCACAAACAAAACGCCTTCTATCTGGTCAATATTATCTCTATAAACCGGAATTCTCGAAAATCCTTTCTCAATTATTTTAGGACAAATAGCTGAAAATGATTCTGTTATTTCTAACGCAAATATATCAATCCTCGGGCTCATAACCTGCTTTGTATCTGTATTTCCAAAAGAAACAATTCCTTCTAATATTTTTTGTTCTTCTGATGATGTTCCTTCAGAATCTGTTAATTCTAAAGCCTGAGAAAGCTGATTTATCGAAAAGCTGTTTTTTTGTTTTCCTAGTTTATTATGCAAATATAAAGTAACGCTGCGCATAGGCAAGCTTATTGGCGACAGTAATTTATCTAAAATTGAAATGGAATAAGCGAAACGTTTGGCAAATTTTATATTGTTTCGGCTTGCGTAAACTTTTGGTAAAACTTCGGCAAACAATAAAATTAGAAAAGTAACCAGAATTACTTCTAAAATAAATTTTAAAACAGGCGATTCGACTCCTGCAAAAATGTTTCTGCCAATGAATGAGAACAAGATAACGACTCCAATATTTAAAAAATTATTGGCTACTAACAAGGTCGCTAAAAGTTTTTTAGGTTTATCTAAAAGATCAGAAATAATTTTTCCCTTTGAAAGGTTTTCCTGGAGCGTATCGTCAATATCTTTTTGAGACAAAGAAAAAAGTGCAACTTCGGCACCTGAAATAATTGCTGATAAAAACAGCAAAATAAATATTCCGACAAAACCAATTATTAAATTGGTGTCTAAAATTGTAGTAAATAATAAACTGGGCTCCGGGTCCAAATTACATAAGATTAGTTAAACAATCAAAAAGGCAGATCATTAATTGGCAAGCCTTCGTTTGGCGCATCAAAGTTAGTGTTTTTTGCGGATTCCTGATCGTGGCTCGGCCTATGATTTCCAGTTTCTTTTTTGGTAGTCAGAAAAGTAAATTCTGTAACCTGAATTTCTGTTGTATATTTTGTCGTACCGTCTTCAGCCTGCCATTGCCTTGACTTAATACGGCCTTCAACATATATTTTATCACCTTTAGAAAGGTATTTTTCGCAAATTTCGGCAGCTTTATTACGCACAACCAAATTATGCCATTCTGTAGATGTTATTTTTTCATTGGTCGTTTTATTAATATAAACTTCATTTGTAGCCAGCTGAAAGCGTCCAATACAGTTCCCTCCATCAAAATAATGCATCTTTACATCATCGCCTAAATGACCAATAAGCATAACCTTATTTAATGTTCCATTCATAATTAATAGTGGTATTTCTACCAAAGATACATTTTTTTAGCAATTTATTTCCTGCTTTTCTATAAAATTATACAATACAATTGGAAAAGGAAAACTTTTTAAAGTTTTCAAATCAATTCCGTTTTCAAGTACTTTGTTAATTTTTATTTTCCAAAATTGAATATGAAGATGCTGGTGCGAAAGCTTATGAATTACGGTCGCTTCGCTGCATTCTTCTATACCTAATATAGTATAGGAAGAAAACATATCGTTTTGTACTATTTCTGAAATACTATTAAAATCTATAATTTCGCTGCTTTCAAAAAGAGGAAACTCATACAAATTATGCCAGATTCCTTTTGCGGTTCTTTTTTGAACAATAGTGTTTCCTAAAATATCTTCTAAAACCAGATAATTAAAGAAACGGTTTGTCACTTTTACTTTTTTAGATTTTACAGGTAAAGAATCGACTTTCTTTTTCTGCAACGCTAAACAGCTGTCGTTAAAAACACAGGCAGGGCAATTAGGACTTTTAGGAACGCACTGCAGCGCACCAAACTCCATTATTGCCTGATTGAAGATCGCAGGATTATCTTTTGGCATTAATTCATAAGCCAGTTTTGTAAATTCTTTTTTTGTTACAGGAATCGCAATATCCGATTCAATATCAAAATAGCGGGAAAGTACGCGAAATACATTTCCATCTACAACGGGAACGGCTTCATTATAGGAGAAAGAAGCAATTGCCGCGGCAGTATATTCGCCTACACCTTTTAAATTTAAAAGTTCTTTATAAGAAGGAGGAAAACTTCCGTTTAGATCCTCTGCGACGTATTTTGCCGTTTTATGAAGATTTCGGGCACGCGAATAATATCCGAGTCCCTGCCAAAGTTTTAAAACTTGTTCCTCAGATGCATTTGCAAGATCAAAAACTGTAGGAAATTCCTCTGTAAAAGCAAAAAAGTAAGGCATTCCTTGCGCAACTCTTGTTTGCTGCAGCATAATTTCTGAGAGCCAAATTTGGTACGGATCGGCCGTTTTTCGCCATGGAAGATCACGTTTGTTTTGTAAGTACCATTTTATCAGCGTGTTATGAAAATTCATCGTCAAATCCTTAAAATGCAAAAGTAAATGTTTATGTAATTAAAATTTAACGAATTAGCTTGATTAATTATTTTTTTAATTCCTATATTTGCAAACTCAAAAAAATAGTACACCATTTATAAATAAAATAGGAAAGAAAATGACGAAAGCAGATATCGTAGCGAAAATTTCAGAGAAATTAGGTCTTGAAAAAGGAGATGTTCAAGCAACAGTAGAAACTTTTATGGAAGAAGTAAAAACTTCTTTAGAAACAGGAGACAATGTTTACCTAAGAGGTTTTGGTAGTTTTATTGTAAAAACCAGAGCTGAAAAAACTGGTAGAAACATCTCAAAAAACACTACAATCAAAATTCCAGCACACAACATCCCTGCGTTTAAACCTGCAAAAGTATTTGTAGAAGGAGTTAAAACTAACAACGAAGCAAAATAATATTAATTAACATAAATCTGACACGATATGCCAAGTGGTAAAAAAAGAAAGAGACATAAGGTAGCTACTCACAAACGTAAGAAAAGAGCGAGAGCTAACCGTCATAAAAAGAAAAAGTAGTTTTAAACTACTTTTTTCTTTTTAAACGTTCATTGAAATTGAAAAAAGATGAAAGAGTAAAGAAAATAGAAGATAGACGTAAGAATCTATGCTCCTTGTTCTATTCTCTACTAATCTTCTTTTCCCCGGGTTCAATACCTGTTAAAATATTGTTTAATCCATCTGTAGATAAGATTTTAGACTTTAGATTTAAGACTTTAGATTTTTACTAAGTCTATATTCTTTACTCTTTACTCTATTTTCTGAAAAAACAGATAAAAATTTACAGTGTGAATAAAGAATTAATCATTAGATCTAGTTCTGAAGCCGTAGATTTTGCCTTATTAAAAGATGGAAAACTAATTGAATTACACAAAGAAGAAGAGAAAAGCAACTTTCAGGTTGGTGATATTTTTATTGCCAAAATCAGAAAACCAGTTGCCGGACTTAATGCTGCTTTTGTAAATGTAGGCTTCGAAAAAGATGCCTTTTTACATTATCACGATTTAGGACCTAACCTAGCTTCCCAACTGAAATTCATAAAACTTGTAAGCGCAGGTAAATTAAAAGATTTCTCCCTAAAAACCTTTCAGTTTGAAAAAGAGATTGACAAAGATGGCATCATTACTGATATTTTAAGTGCCAATCAATCTGTTTTAGTTCAAGTAGTTAAAGAACCTATATCGACCAAAGGCCCAAGAATAAGTGCTGAGCTTTCTCTTGCCGGACGATTTATTGTTCTAGTTCCTTTTTCTGATCGTGTTTCTATTTCTCAAAAAATAGAAGACAAAAAAGAAAAGGATCGTCTAAAAAAACTTGTTCTATCGATCAAACCTAAAGGATTTGGTGTTATTGTTCGCACAGTAGCCGAAGGCAAAAACGTAGCCGAATTAGAAAAAGATTTGCAGAACCTGCTTGGCAGATGGTCTGCAATGTGTAAAAAATTACCAACTGCTCATCATCCATCAAAAGTATTAGGAGAGCTTAACAGAGCTTCTTCAATATTAAGAGATGTATTTAATGATACCTTCAGCGGTATTCAAATAGATGATGAAGAGTTGTTCCACCAAACGAAGGAATATCTGCAAGAAATTGCACCTTCGAAACAATCGATTGTTAAGTTTTATCAATCAAATGACACTCCAATTTTTGAGAAATACAATATAGAGAGACAAATCAAAACTTCTTTTGGCAGAACCGTTTCTATGAGTAAAGGGGCTTACCTTATCATCGAACACACTGAAGCTCTTCACGTTATAGACGTAAACAGCGGAAATCGTTCGAATAAAGCAACCAACCAGGAAGACACCGCCATGGAAGTAAATATGATTGCCGCTGCAGAAATCGCCAGACAACTTCGTCTGAGAGATATGGGCGGAATAATCGTAGTTGATTTTATCGATATGTCTAATCCAGAAAACAGGAAAGTTTTGTTCGACTTCTTGCGAGAAGAAATGAGCGACGATAAAGCAAAGCATAAAATATTACCGCCGAGTAAATTTGGTTTAGTCCAGATTACAAGACAGCGCGTAAGACCAGAAGTTAATATAAAAACTAGAGAAGAAGATCCAAACAATGAAAATGGCGAAATTGAAGCGCCAATATTAATCATTGATAAAATCACCTCCGATTTAGACAGACTTTTAAAAACCCACAATAAAGTTGTGCTTAATGTACATCCGTTTGTGGCTGCATACCTCAGCAAAGGTTTTCCATCATTACGTTCAAAATGGTTTTTTGAACATAAGAAATGGGTGAAAATCATACCTCGTGACGCTTACACGTACTTAGAATACCATTTCTATGATAAAAAAGGAAATGTTATTTCAGAATAAAAAAACAAAACCGCCCCGATGAATCGGGGCGGTTTTTTTGTGCGTCATTGCGAGGGACGAAGCAATTTCATACAGCATTTCAAACATAATGTCACCTTGAGCGAAGTCGAAGGCTTCCCTGCTCAAAAGGGCTTCGACTTCGCTCAGCCTGACAAACAGGCTTTATAATGAAACATTGGGATTTGGAATTTTAAAAATTGAAATTTATTTTCACCATTTACTCTCTAACAATTTCTATTTTTCTTCGAATTTCATTTCCAGAAGCATCAACAACCGTAATATAGTGTATTCCTGTTGTTGGTGTAATAGGCAGTTCGTGAAAGGTTTTTGTTGTTGCTTTATAAACATTATCGATATACCAAAACAATTCTTTATCTCTTTCAGAATAAGCTACTTTTAAAATTACGGGCTGTACTTTACTATTGAAATCCTTAGTCAGGTAAATTTTACTGTTTGCTTTCGGGTAAATAAAATCCATTGTTTTGCTTTGCGTTCCTTCGCATCCTTCTTTAAATGGTGGCAAAGGCAGATATTCAATATGCTGGCTTTTATAATACCAAGCCATAACCGGAGGCAGTATAAACCAGTTTTTAGTCACAATATTTTCGATACTTTCACAGCTGCTGTTTACCTGAAATTGTTCTGTTTTATCTAAATGAATTGTTTTATGATAAGGACAAACTGCAGTAGATTTCCCTTTTTTAGAAACCCATTGTTTAATTTTCGGACAGTTTTCTTTTGCCAAATAGCCACTTAAGCGACAAACCTCAACTTCTTCTAAATCTTTATACGGAATATCAAACCATCTTTGTCTTGGCAGTAAATTAAAAACGTCGAATAAAATTGGAGCAGCACTTGTAACTCCGGTTAAAGTTGGTCTTCCTTCCCCGGTTGCATTTCCAACCCAGATTCCTACTACATATCTTGAATTTGTACCAATTGCCCACGCATCACGGTTTCCGAAACTTGTTCCCGTTTTCCATGCAATTTTTAAAGAACTGTCATAAAATTTCCATGCTTCATCTCCTTCCGGCCTGTTAACTTCTTCCATTGCATTATAGGTTAACCAAATTGATCCGGCTCCTAAAATATTCTTCTGGTTCGTTTCTGAGCCAAAATCAGGCTTAAAATCGCTTTTATAATTCAGCTCCGTGAATTCATTTGTTCGGTATTTTCCGTTATTTTTAGTATAATAATTAACCGTAGAAGAAAGATTTGCATACGTTCGGCATAAATCCCACAGATTACTTTCGGCTCCACCTAAAATAAGCGACAAACCATAATGATCAGGGGTTTTGTTTATGTTTTTTAATCTAAACTTTTGCAGTTCTTCATAAAACTTGTTTACCCCAAAATCCTGCAGCATCAAGACTGCAGGAATATTTAACGAACGTGACAAAGCTCTGTGAGCCGGCACAGCACCATCAAAAGTGAGATTAAAATTCTGCGGTGTATAACCAGAAATCTGAGTTGGAACATCAGCCACTAAAGTATTGGGAAGTAATTCGCCATCATCGAGCATTGCGCCGTACAAAAGCGGTTTTAAAATACTTCCGGTACTTCTTGGAGCATCAATAATATCAACATCTTTTTGATGATCGATATCGGCTGGAGAATTTCCAACATAACTCATTACATTTCTGTTTTGAACATCAATTACCAAAATAGCGAGATTATGAACCTCATTCTGTTTATATTGATTGTAATAATATCTTGCAATTTGATTTACCCTATTTTGCAAGGCATAATCAATCGTAGTTTTTACTCGGGTCCCTTCTTCACTTTTTGCTGCTCTTTGCAGTAAATGCGGTGCAATTTGAGGCAGATCATATGGTTTTTGAGGTAAAGGTTCTTCTATCGAAAGTTCATACGTCTGCTGATCAATTATTCCTTCCTGATGCAATTTGCGTAAAAGCCTGTTTCGTTTGTTCAGTAATTTTATCTGATTTTTTCCCGGGTAAATCAAACTTGGAGCATTGGGTAAAACAGCCAAAACAGCGTTTTCTGCCCAAGATAATTGATTCGACTGCACGCCAAAGTAACGCCAGGAAGCCATTTCTAACCCCACTACATTTCCTCCAAATGGCGCATGGGCAGCGTACATTTCGAGAATTTCATTTTTAGAATATCCTAATTCTAATCTGGTTGCGAGAATAATTTCAAGAAACTTTTCAAAATAGGTTCTGTTTTTTCCTTTTCGGGATAATCGGATAACTTGCTGTGTTAAGGTACTTCCTCCTCTTACCACTTTTCCCGCTTTTCTGTTTTGCTTAAAAGCATTTACCATTGCCCCCGGATTAAATCCCGGATGTTTGTAGAAATACTCATCTTCAAAATAAACAATACATTTTTTGAATTTATCAGGAACACTGTCCTGTTCAGGAAAACGCCATTGTCCATCTCGGGCGATTTTGGCACCGAGTAATTCTCCTTCCTTACTTTCAATAACGGTTGAATACGGTTCTTTGAATAAAGTTCGGGGAAGGGAAAAATAGTAAATCAGCAAGAGCACAAATGCAATTGCTGATTTTATTTTGTTTCTTTTTATCCAGTTTAGAATGCGTTGGAAAAACGCTAAAAGTTTATTTTTCAAGACTGATTTTATTTAACCGCAAAGACGCTAAGTTATCGCAAAGTTCGCAAAGTTTTTTTTGCCCACAGATTTTACAGGTAAAACAGGTTTTCGCAGAGTAATTTAAAAAAATCTGTATTAATCCGTTTTATCCGTCAAATCCGCGGGCTATAAATTTACTTCACAACCTCAACCCAGAATCCTTTTGTTCTTGCCAGAAATGTATTGTCGTACATGGCTTCACATTGTAATCCTGGTAAATAGTAATTCCCTAAATAGGATGCGTTTAGCAGAATTCTGAAAACTTTAGTTTCTCTGGATTTCATTCCGAAGTAGAAATTAGTTCTATCATCGCGAATATCTATATAATCGGCAATATTATTTACTGCATCTCCGTAATCTGTGAAACGTGTGTTTACAATTTCGAACCCTGAAGGCAGGATTTGTGATAACGCTACATTTTGAACACTTTCATTTCTTTCGTTTTTAATCGTAACCTCAGCTATAAATTCTGTTCCCTGACTTATTCTTGAAACATCGATAGTACTTCCTTTCCTATTTTTGAAAACAATACTTGCCGAAACATCACTTTGAACAGCATTTTCATGTCCGATTGGTAAAATTCCAGTATTCAGTACACGAACATAAACCGTATTATTTTTAAGATTCTTTAATGTGATACTATTTGTTCCGCTTGCAACAGATAAACTACGATCTGCAATTGTTTTTTGGGTGTTTATTGTTTCTCCTTTGCCATTTTTATTAAACTGGATATTAATCCCTTTTGGTCCGTTGCTAATTGCAAATTTCGACATCGAATACAAACAGTAAGCCGTAGTCTGTGTACTCATCCATTGATTTGCTGACATTTCTTTGGCTAATTTAGCCGCCATTGTAAATGCTTTTTGTTTTTGATCTAAAAGAAGCAGTGTTTCTAAAGCCATTGCTCTGTTTCTTTCGTCTGAACCATAATAGTAATAATTATAACCGTCTGAATCTCCATCAATACTTGTTTTTAGGAACAAATTCTGTCCGGCTGATTTTTGTCCGGCTAAAACATAAGCAGCAGCTAAACGAAGCTTACTTTCGTTCGAAATTGATTTTGTTTCTCGAAGTCTGTTCATTGACGATAAATCGGCATTTCCTGCTAAAGCCAGAGTATATAATCTATAAGCCTGAGCCAGATCGTTTCCGTATTTTGGTTCAAAACGCCATTGTTTCGCTTCTTTTTGCTGATATGAAAGCCATTTTGATTTGAAATTAATCGGCAACACATATCCTTTTTTCTCTGCTTCAATCAAGAAATGTCCAGCGTATGAAGTTCCCCAATCGTCTGCAATTGCATTTCCCTGCCAGTAAGGCAATCCACCGTTTGATAACTGGAAGTTTCCTAATCTTGCAATTCCGGCTGCGATATTTTTTTGGATAATATCTTTGCGTTTGGTATCAATATCGGCAACATCACTTAGGAATAATTGAGGAAAAACTGAAGATGTTGTCTGCTCTACACAGCCATGCGGATACTGAATCAAGTATTGCATTCTTCCGTTCAAATTCATCGAAGGCATAGACGAAACTTCTAGTCTTGCTTTATTACTTCCGGCAACGCCAAAGGTTTTCCATGAAATTGTTTTTGTACTATTTGGTGTTAAAATAACATCTGTAAAAGTACTCGTAACCGGATTTGGGTTCGTCATATCAATTTCAACATCGTAACTTGATTTTTCATTTCCTGATGTTGCAATAACCTGAACTTTTGCAATTCCGGTTGCTGAGCCTACAACTAAATTGAAATACGCCATTTTTTCGTCTGGCTGTGCAAAACTTAGTTTTTGAACTGCACTTCCCATTACTTTTAATCCGTTGCTTGTTTTGATCTGAATTGAAACATTTTTAATCTTGTTTTCAGTTGCAAAAACGGTCACCGGAATTGTAACTTTTTCTGAAGGCGAAATTTTTCTTGGCAACGAAGCCAAAACCATTAACGGACTTCTAACCGGAGTTGCTTTTTCTACACTTCCGTAAGCACTTGTAGCTGCATCTCCTGCTACAACCATTGTTCTAACAGAACCAATATATTTTGGAAGTTTTAACTGATGTGATTTTGTTTCTCCTTTTTCTAATTTAAAAGGTCCATAATACAATACAACCGGTTTAAAACGGTTTGCTTTTTTAGCTTTTCCACCGCCTAAATCCTGATCTCCACCAATACTGAAAATCTGGTTTATTTTTCCGCCGTAAGCCCCAATTACGTCATCGTAAACATCCCATGTTTTTACACCTAATGCTTCACGAACATAGAAACTATCCCATGCATTTGGCGTTTTAAAACGAGTTAAATCCAGCAATCCTTCATCAACAACGGCGATCGTATAGGTCATTTCTTTTCCTGATTTTTCACCCACTTTAACCGTAAATGGCTGTTCAGGTTTTAATACATCAGGCATATTAATTGTTGGTGCCAAAATCGTGTTTTTATCCACCACTTCAATCGGAACAATTCCGTACATACGAATTGGCGAATCATTTTTAGTTGTCGCGTGCGGCTGTAATAAAGTGATATTAAAATACACATTTGGTGCCATTGCTCCCGTAATTGGAATTTCAACTTTTGTTTCTCCGTTTTTAGTTTCTGCCCAAAGTGTCTGTACTACTCGAGAGCCATTTTCTATTGAAATTAAAGCACGTCCGCCTTCGCTTGAAGGAAAAGAAATTTGTGCTTTTTCTCCAACTGCATAATTCTTTTTATCTGTAGAAAAAACTAACATATTGGCTGTCGAAGCATCTCTGTTTCTTGTTTTTCCAGACCAAATTGGCCAGTCAATATTTACGGTTAAAGCTGTAGCATGTCCGTCGTTTGGATCTTCAACACGAATTAAATAACGTCCCCATTCTTCATCGGTTAAAGCAAATTGAAAACTTCCTTTTCCGCTTGAATCGGTGTTAATTATAGTAGATTTATAAGCTGTTGTCGAGTTTGATGAATTATAATTTGATAAATTATCACTCGAAGAATCCCACCACCATCTCCAGTCCACTTTGTAGATTCTCACTTCAAGATTTCGAACTGCTTTTGGTCTTCCGTTTTCATCAACCGTTACCACTTCAAAACGATTATTCGTTCTGGTTTCAAGCATGTTATACTTGTTTAATTCAGGCGATTTTACCCCAACATAGGTTTTATATGGCGAATAGGTTGTCGAGATAACATCGGTACTAAAATCCCCGCCTTCTTCATACACTTTTGTAATAAATGAAGCGCGAAGCATCCCCGGTGCCTGACCTTGTAATCTTGGCTGAATATTTACTGATGCTTTTCCGCTTTCATTTAATTTTCCTGAAAAAACATTGATTTCTTCTGTACTAAACTGACGAACCATATCATCAAAACTATATTTTTCATAGCTTTTAAAGGTTGTGGTTTGCTGCGAAAATTTAGCCTGCATTTCTACATTTAAATTTTTAGCAATTGCACCGTGAAGCCAAGTCACTTCTAGATTATCTGTATTTGGATAAGATGATGAAAGTGTTTTTCTGGTAAAAGTATTTTTGATTTTTAAACGATTTGGTTTGATCGTTTCTATTTTAATACTCTTATAAAATTTAGCTCCGCCAACGCTTACCATTGCTTCCCAATTTCCAGTTGGTGCATCCTGATTTGTCGGTACTATAAAGGCATAATGATTTAAATCATTCGTTTTTTGAACGGTTTGATAAACTGTTTTTCCATTCGGATCGTTTAGTCTGAATTTTATTGGATGTGATTTTGGAAGTTTATTTGCTGCATCATTTAAAATAAAAGACAAATACAAATTATCTCCCGGACGCCACACGCCTCTTTCTCCGTAAATAAATCCTTTTAAACCTTTTTGTAAAGTCTCTCCGGCAACATCAAAATTACTTAAAGATAATGAAAGTCCGTCGTCAAGCTTTACATATGTCGATTGATCGCCTAAAGTAACAATCGCAAAATAGGCAAATTTATCCAGCTGAAAAGAAGCAATTCCTTCGCTGCTTGTTGCTTGTGTTGCGATTTTTTGCTGTTGAAAATTGTACAAATCAACTCTTGCGTTCGAAACCGGTTCTGTCGTAACAATATTATTTACAGCAAATAAATACGATTTATTTTCTCCTCTTTTAGCAATAACACCTAAATCTGAAGCCAGAATATTAGTCGCGATTTTAGCATTATAATAATACGATCCAGAGCAAGGATCCTGACTTTCTCTCCACTCATAATCATCATAGTAATAATCGTCATATGAGTTTCCACTGTAGTTTACATCATTTTCATCAACTTCTTCTTCCTCTGTTTCATCCTGATTTCCGTCTGATGTTTCACATTTATACAGCGCGTATTTCTTTTTATATTCAAACTCAACTCTGTAAATCGCTCCCGGTTCCGGTTTTATAATTTTAGATAAATCTAAAGCATATGTATTCCATTTCGTTAGATTTACAAGTGTGCTTTCCCTTAAACTAAGCGTTGTTTTTGCAATAGGCTGCGCTACTTTTTTGAGGTTTTGCGCACCGTTCAATTCGTTATATTGAAGAAACTGCAAAATATTATTTTTATAAATTTTATACACTTTTACATCAACAGCACTTAAATTTACGGCTTCAAAATTCAGTTTTAAATTATTTGAACTTGGCAGAATTGTTCCATTTTTAATAAAACGAACACTTGGTTTTATCTGATCAAAAGAGATTTTTTCAGAATAGTTTGCTTCCATTTTTTTACCGTACTGGCTTTCAATTCCCTGAAAAACTTCCAAAAGCAATTCTCCTGTAATCACTTGTTCAGGCTCTTCATCGGGAACAACTTCCACTATATCTTCTACCGGAGCTTCAACAACTGCAGCGGCAGAATCGACAGCAACTGCTGCAGAATCAACCGTAACTTCGGCCGTTTCTTCCTGAACTACAACTGGAGCTGGTTCTTCTTTTTTAGGAGCGGTTTCGTTTGTAAAATATACTTTTAATAAATTTCCTTGCGTAGAAAATTTTAAATTATTGGTATTCTGAATCGAAACTAATCCTTTAAAATCCTGTCCTTTTTCTAAAGGTTCAGAAAAATTAATTAAAACCGATTGATTGCTTCCATCTGGAACTTCAACTTTTATAATTTTAAATTCATTAATACTTGTAATCGGAAAATCGATTTGTCCTTTTTGATCAATATCAAAATCATTTCCATCATATAAAATCTCCAAATTTGAAGCTTCTGAAAAACGTTGAATACTATCAATTATAAAACGAAATTCTTTAGCAGAACCAGTCGTTTTTTCAAATTTAATTTTAAGATTGTTTCCTTTTTGTTTGGCTTCAACCAGTTTTTGAGCGGTTTCAAGATCAATATTATCCGCTGTTTTTAAAACGCAGTTTAAATATTGATATTCTTTACTGTACGATTGAATATCGCCGGTATTTATAGTAAAATCCTGCTTAACTGTTTTAACTGTAAAGTTGAATTTAGAAAGTGCCGCCTCTTTCTCTTTTGGAATTGCAGTCAGCTTATCTAAGTTTAAAGTAACCTGATATTCTGTTCCCGGATTTAATTTTTTCTCGGGAATAAAAGCAATGGTATTGGTAGAAAGCGCAATGACTTTTCCGTGAACATTTGGTGAAATATCAAACAAATCGTCGTCTAATTCCTGATTGGGTTTCCAATCGTTTTTATCGAAAGCCAGAACAACCCGAATATCAGAATCGGAGGAAACGATTCCGCTTGTAAAGCTGGTTATATACTCTTTGAATAATGAAAAATCGGAATTGAAATCTGCAGCCGATTTTCTGCCGCAGGATTGAAAAATAAAAAACACAAAAAATACGAGAACTAAACCTTTTGCTTTCACTTTTATTTAGAGTTAATGGTTAACAAATTAGCAATTTAATATGATCTGCTGTTTAAAGTCTTAACAGCAAAACACAAATTAAATTACAATAAAAGTACAGTATTTTTTGTTTCTTTAAGAAGAAAATTCCTTAACAATGATTATTTAACTTTTGTTGAAGTTCACAAGTTATTGTAGGATTGATTAAGAGCTATTTCCTGCTGTCCGCTAGCTTTTTATTATTGAAAAATCAGTCATAAATTATCATTTATAAAAATATTCAAAAGGATTTTATTTACGTCTTTCCAAGAAAAAACGTTTCATTAAATCTGCCGCTTCATTAGCCATAACACCAGAAACAACAGTGGTTTTGGGATGCAGTTTTGTTCCCATAGTTATGAAGCCTCGTTGTTCGTCGCGCGCACCAAAAACGATTTTCGAAATCTGGCTCCAATACAAAGCGCCTGCACACATTTGGCAAGGTTCAAGAGTTACGTAAAGCGTGCAGTCTTTCAAGTATTTTCCACCAAGAAAATTGGCCGCAGCGGTTATCGACTGCATTTCGGCATGAGCTGTAACGTCATTAAGTAATTCTGTCAAATTATGGCTTCTTGCAATTACTTTATCGGCCACAACAATAATTGCTCCAACAGGAATTTCGCCTTTAGCAAAAGCTTCTTCGGCTTCCTGCAAAGCTTTTTTCATGAAATATTCGTCGGTGAAAGGGTTTTCCATAATTGCAAAAATAGGATTTTAGAACTTATTTTTTATTACATTTATTTTTTGATATTTGAATATGGAAGAAAAATATAAAATAACAATCCCAAAACCTTGCGGTGAAAACTGGAACAAAATGACGCCAAACGAAAATGGTCGATTTTGTTTGAGTTGTTCTAAAACGGTTGTTGATTTTACTTCCATGCTTCCTGATGAAATTCAGCATTTTTTCATTCAAAATCAAAATGAGAGAATTTGCGGAAGATTTAAAAATTCGCAATTAGAAACCATTACAATTCAAATTCCAAGTCGAATTTTATACACACAAACAAAGTATCATAAAATGTTTTTGCTGGCTTTGTTTATTGCAATGGGAACTACTTTGTTTAGTTGTGCAGATAAAGATGGTAACAAAAACAGAATTGATAAAATCGAGATTGTTGACAATGCAACACAAAATCAAGATGAAAGTGAAGATGTTTCTTCCTCCTGTTATGGGCATGAAATCGAAGCTAAAAAAGCAAAACCAAAAAAAGCCAGAGAGAGAATTATAATGGGAGATCTGATTCCTCCTAATTCTATTCAAACAGGAAGTTTTCATTATCATAGTATATATAATTCGACCGATTTAGATGTTTCACCTGTTCCAGAAAACGGGATGAAAAAATTCCATGCCTTTTTTGCCAAAAATTATGTCGCCCCAAACAAAACAGAAAAGTTTAAGGGAAAAATATCTATCTTATTTGTTATTGAAGAAGATGGCAGTTTGAGTAATTTCAACATGGTTAATAATACTCCGAAAGAAATTGGAGAAGAAGCTATTAGAGTTTTAAAAACAGCTCCAAATTGGATACCCGGAAAACTCAATAATGCCATTGTTCGTTCTTCTTACACTTTACCAATTACAATTAAATAATGGAAAGAAAACATAAAATATTTTTACTCACTTTATTCGTTGTTATAGGAACAACTTTATTTAGCTGTCAGGATAAAAACGAAAGAGCAAAAAAAATTGACAACACAACAATTGTCGCTGATACATCTAAAACCGAAAGTACTATTGATAAAGCGTCAATTAGCAAAAATAATTCTGACCAGGTTGTTTCATCTCCGCCAAAAGTTGATCAGGTTAAATTTGTAAAACCCAAAGGAGATGATAATCTAAAATCTGAGAAAACAAACAATAGCTCTACAAAAGCAGCAATTAAAGCTACTGCTTCCGGTGAAGTTATATCTGAAACTAATGCGGAATTTCCAGGCGGAATCGAACAATTCTATAATTATTTTGGAAAGGAATTTAAAAAACCTGAGAATATAAATACCAAAAACCTCAAACTCAATCTCTCTTTTGCAATAGAAAAAAACGGATCTGTATCTTATCTACAATGTGTTCCTGCAATTGATAACGCAATAGAACAAGAAATTATTAGAGTTTTAAGCGCATGTCCTAAATGGCAGCCGGGAGAATCGAATGGCAAAAAAGTGAAGAGACAATATTCTTTACCAATTGTATTGCAGTAGATCTCACTTATAAAATTAAATTTAAAACCGTAAATTTGCTTTTTACCTTACAATGAAAAGCAATTTACTTTCGAACATATACAATCCTGCCGATTTACGTCTTTTAAAAGAAGAGCAGCTTACTGAGGTTGCTCAGGAATTACGCCAGTTTATTATTGATGTTGTTTCTGTAAAAGAAGGGCATTTGGGTGCCAGTTTAGGTGTAATTGAACTGACAATTGCTTTGCATTATGTTTTTAATACGCCCGAAGATTTATTGGTTTGGGATGTTGGACATCAGGCTTACGGGCATAAAATCTTAACCGAAAGAAGAGAAATTTTTCATACAAACAGACAAATTGAAGGGATTTCGGGTTTTCCAAAAAGAACCGAAAGTATTTATGATACTTTTGGAGTTGGACATTCTTCCACTTCTATTTCTGCAGCATTGGGAATGGCGATTGCTTCTAAACTAAAAGGCGATATCTACAAACAGCATATTGCCGTTATCGGAGATGCTTCTATCGCAAGTGGAATGGCTTTTGAAGGTCTAAATCATGCCGGAGTTACCGATGCTAATATTCTCGTAATTTTAAACGACAATGCGATTGGAATTGATCCAAGCGTTGGTGCTTTAAAAAAATACCTGACTGCTGTTAAAAACGGGAAAAATCCAAAACAGAATAATATTATAAAATCGCTGAATTTTGATTATTCCGGTCCAATTGACGGTCATGATTTTCCAACTTTAATCAAAGAATTAAACCGATTAAAAAAGATAAAAGGACCAAAGTTTCTTCATATTGTAACCACCAAAGGAAAAGGTTTGCAGCAAGCTGAGGAAAATCAGGTAAAATATCATGCGCCCGGAAAATTTGATGCTTCGACCGGAGAGATTCATTTAAAATCGGAAGAAAATCTTCCGCCAAAATATCAGGATGTTTTTGGTTTGACTATTTTAGATTTAGCCAAAAAGAACGAAAAAATAATTGGCATCACACCCGCAATGCCATCAGGAAGTTCTTTAAAATTTATGATGGATGAACTGCCGGAACGTGCTTTTGATGTTGGAATTGCAGAACAGCATGCCGTAACTCTTGCTGCCGGAATGGCAACTCAGGGAATGATGGTGTATTGCAATATTTATTCGACTTTTTTACAACGCGCTTACGATCAGGTTATTCATGATGTGGCACTGCAAGATTTACCCGTTATTTTTTGTTTGGACAGAGCCGGTTTAGTTGGTGAAGACGGCGCAACGCATCACGGTGTTTTCGACATTGCTTATCTGCGTTCTATCCCAAACATAATTATTTATGCGCCAATTAATGAAATTGCGCTTCAAAACATTTTATATACGGCTCAATTAGGCTTAAATCATCCTATTGCCATTCGATACCCAAGAGGACGCGGCGTCTTACAAAACTGGGAAGTAGAAAATTTCGGACATTACGAAAAAATTAATATTGGTGAAGGCAGCTGCTTAAAAAACGGCACAAAAACAGCCGTTCTATCTACCGGAGCAATTGGAAATAATGTAATTGAAGCTTTAAATGAATGTTCTAATTCAGACGAAATAGCACATTATGACTTTTCATTCATTAAACCATTGGATATCAATATGTTAAATAATATTTTATCAACTTTTGAAAACATAATTACAATAGAAGACGGAGTAAAAAAAGGCGGTTTTGGAAGTGCCATTTTGGAGTTTGCCGCAACAAATAATTTTAAAAATGATATCAAAATCCTGGGTATTCCTGACGAGTTTATTGAGCACGGAAGCGTGCTGCAACTACAACAATTGTGTGAAATTGACGTTAAATCTTTAATAAATCTTTTTTCAAACGGTGTAAAATAATTATTTTGCAACACCTAAAATACAAAAATAAGCCTAATGAAATTATTACGTTCTACCCTTTTGCTTCTGTTGCTTCTCTGTACTTCAAAAAACTTTGCGCAACTTATACAAACGACTTTAGATCCAAATCAAGTTCCAAAACTGCCTTCAAACTGGACTCAAAAAAATCAGTTAGGTTTTGATATTTCAGAGATTGCTTTTGTGAATTGGAGTGCAGGGGGAACAAGTTCAATTTCGGGTTTATTTAAGGGTGAATTTGGACGAACTTTTGTAAAAGGAAATCATAAATGGGTTAATGAGCTTATTGTTAAATATGGTTTGAATAAACAAGACGGAACTGAACTTAGAAAAACAGATGATGCTGTTTTATTAAACTCAACATACGGATTTAGAAAAGATACCGTTTCGAACTGGTATTATTCTGCTAAATTTAACTTCAATACACAATTTACAAACGGTTATAATTATCCAAACCGGGATATTGCAATCTCTAAACCTTTTGCCCCAGCTTATATATTTCTGGGAGCGGGAGCTGAGAATTCAAACAAAAAGAAAAACAGAACATTTTACTTCTCTCCTATTACGTTAAAAACAACTTTGGTATTAGATCAATATCTGGCAAATCAAGGTTCTTTTGGTGTTAAAAAAGCGGTTTATATGACAGATCCTTTAGATCCTGATAGCCAAATTTTAGTTGAGGAAGGTCAAAAAGTAAAGGCGGAGTTTGGTATTCTTTTTACGGGATACATGAAAAGTGAAATCTTTAAAAACATTTTTTACGAAAACAGATTAAGTTTATATACCGATTATTTAAATAGATTTGGAAATGTCGACGTTGATTACGACACTCGTTTAGATCTTGTTGTAAACGCTTATGTAAAAGCAAATATTGGTGTTCATTTAGTTTATGATGATGATATTAAAACTAAAAAAGATGTTGTTGATCCCACAACCGGAAGCACTTCTCAGGTTAACGACGGACCAAGAGCGCAGTTACGCCAAGTTCTTGGTGTTGGTCTGGTTTATGCTTTTCAATAATAAATTTATTCTATAAAAAAGTGCCTGTAAATATTATGTTTACAGGCACTTTTTTTATAATAACCAGATCTTAATTCTTTTTTCGTCCCTGAATCATTTCATATAATTCTAAGGCATTCCCATCTGTTAAAAGAGAAACATAATGACAAATATGAAGCAGACGTTCATATAAATTACCTTTGTCTAAATTATGTTTTTCCGGCAGCATTTTCAGGATTAATTTATCGTAATTTGATGCTGTTCCTTCATATTTGTTATTAAATGCTGTAATGAACTTATCGAGTAAGGTTTGAATAATTTGATACCCTACAATTTCTTTTTCTATAACTTCGCGGCTTTGATAGATTTTTTCAACACTTAAGTTGATAATATCATTCATCTGCGCTTTGTATTTACTTTTGTCCGTTAAAGCAAAAGGGAAATTTCCGGCCAGAATCGCTTCTTCATTTTCTACAAAAACGTCAACGGCATCGTTAATTAAAGCTCCAATTGCCAAAGCACGCAAATAACTAATTCTGTCTTCTTTAGTTTCCAACAATTTATATTTGGCAACACCAATATTATCTTTTACAAGTTTTATCAAATATTCTAAAGCATAATCTTCAGAAACTAAACCAAGATTTATTCCGTCTTCAAAATCGATAATCGTATAACAAATATCATCTGCAGCTTCAACTAAATAAGCTAAAGGATGTCTTTCAAAACCAATATCTCCATCTTCTTTATTTGGGATCATTCCCATATCTTGGGCAACTTCTTCAAAAAATAATTTATCCGTTTGAAAGAAACCGTATTTTTTGTCCGAAATATTATTGGTTGGTTTTTTAGGAAGACTTTCTTTCGGATATTTCATAAAAGCACCTAATGTTGCGTATGAAATTCTAAGTCCGCCTTCAATTCCCGGGCGGCTTGCCGTTAGTACCGAAAATCCATTGGCATTTCCTTCAAAATCAATTAAGTCCTGCCATTGTTTTGCTGTTAATTTATCTTTGTATTTTAATCCTTTTCCGGTAGAAAAATACTCGCCAATTGCTTTTTCTCCCGAATGTCCAAAAGGCGGATTCCCAATATCATGCGCTAATGAAGCTGCGGCCACAATTGCCCCAAAATCATTCATATGATAACCATGAATTTCTTTTAAATAAGGATATTTTTCGATGATTTTTTTACCTACCAAACGCCCTAAAGATCTTCCTACAACAGAAACTTCTAAACTGTGCGTTAATCTGGTATGCACAAAATCTGTTTTAGAAAGTGGAATTACCTGGGTTTTATCCTGCAGAGAACGAAATGCAGCCGAAAAAATAATTCGGTCATAATCGACTTCAAAACCTAATCGAGTATCATCTTGTTCTACACGTAATCTTTTGCTTGTATCGCCCTGACGTTTTAATGATAAAAGTTGTTCCCAGTTCATTTTTCTATTTTAAATTGTAGATTATTGATTTTTAGATTGAGGATCTAAAGGTCAAAAATACATTTTATTTTAGGATAATATTGAATAATATTTTGCCACAGATTTAAAAGATTATTTTTTTTGTTCGCCACGAATTTCGCCAATTTTTACCAATTATTTTAAGTGCAATGATTCGTGAAAATTGGTGAAATTCGTGGCAAAACAGTATTAAAACTCCAATGCTGTACTGTGCTTTATTTCTCCCATTACAAAAATACTGTTTGTATTTCCGATGTTTTCTATCGTCGACAATTTATTCATTACAAAATCCTGATAACTAGCCATATCTTTGACTAAAATTTTCAGCATAAAATCATAGTCACCGGCAATATTATAGCACTCTATAATTTCAGGAAGCGCCACAATATCTTTCACAAAATTACTTCCCACATTTTTTGCGTGTTCTTTTAAACGAACATTACAAAAAACAGTCATGCCGCGATTCATTTTATTTTTATCTAGCAGCGCCACATATTTAGTAATATATCCATCTCTTTCCAATCTTTTGATTCGCTCATAAACAGGCGTTACAGTAAGAAATAATTTACTGGCGAGGTCTTTTGTGTTGATATTTGAGTTTTCCTGAAGGTGTTTCAGGATAAGTAAATCGGTTTTATCGAGGTTTTCCATAGTTTTTTTTACGGCTAAAGGTTCGTTTAAAAGAAATTTACAGTAATTAAATCCACAAAAATACATTTTTAAAACACATTTTACTGAAATAAAGCCTAAATTAAAGTTACAAAATCTAATACAATAAATTTGTTCAGTAAAAAATACTGAAATCAAAATGAAAACAAATAATTTAGGTTATCCAAGAATTGGAAGTAACAGAGAATTAAAAAAAGCCAGTGAACTTTATTGGGCAGGAAAAATTTCGGCTGATGAACTAATCGATGCGGGAAAAGAAATTCGTATCAAAAACTGGTATTTACAATCACAAGCCGGAGTTGATTTAATTCCGTCTAACGATTTTTCTTTTTATGATCAGGTTTTGGATTTGACTTTGACGGTTGGTGCAATTCCGCAGCGTTACCATGAATTGGCAAGAACAAATTCATCTCTTGACTTGTATTTTGCCATGGCAAGAGGCGCGCAAAAAGAAGGTCAGGATGTTGTAGCAATGGAAATGACAAAATGGTTCGACACCAACTATCATTACATCGTTCCTGAATTTACAAAGAACCAAAAATTTGAATTGTTTTCAGAAAAAATAATCAATGAATTTAAAGAAGCGAATACTTTAGGAATTGCAACAAAACCTGTTTTAATTGGGCCAATTTCGTATTTACTTTTAGGAAAAGAAAAAGAAGAAGGTTTTAACCGAATTGATCTTATTGACGCTTTATTGCCTGTTTACTTCGAAATTTTCGAAAAATTACAAGCAGAAAACGCAGAGTACATCCAACTTGACGAGCCTTTCTTAGCTTTAAATTTAACTGATAAAGAAAGAAATACTTTTACGCAGGTTTATAACGAAATCAATATTCGTTTCCCAAAACTTAAAATCATTTTAGCGAATTATTTTGATTGTTTCGGAGAAAATTTGGAAACGGCTTTGGCTTTACCAGTTGATACTTTCCATTTAGATTTAGTTCGCTGCCCGCTACAATTAGATGATATTTTACAATCAGGAAAACTGGCTTCAAACGTAAATCTTTCATTGGGAGTTGTTGACGGTAGAAATATCTGGAAAAATGATTTCAAAAAATCTTTAGAATTAATCAAAAAAGCAACTGATGCTTTAGGCGAAAACAGAATTTTGGTTGCGCCATCTTGTTCTTTAATTCACAGTCCGTGTGATTTAGAATTAGAAACAAACGATCAGACTCTTACATCGGAAATTAAACAATGGCTTGCTTTTGCTAAACAGAAAATTAACGAAATTGTACTTTTAAAACAATTCGCTTCTGGTGAAGTTGATGTTAAGAATTCAGTTGATTATGAAAGAAACGTAATCGCAAACGACAATCGTAAAACTTCAAAATTAATTCATAATAACGAAGTTAAAGCTCGTGTTGCCGGAATTACCGCTGCTGATGACAAACGTAAAAGTACTTTTGCGACAAGAAGAAAAAGCCAGATTGAAGCTTTAAATCTTCCCTTATTTCCAACAACAACAATTGGATCTTTCCCTCAAACAGCTGAAGTAAGAAGCTGGAGAGCAAAATTCAAAAAAGGCGAATTAACTACACAACAATACAATGATTTGATCGAAAAAGAAACCGAAGCTACGATTCGTTTTCAGGAAGAAACCGGAATTGATGTTTTGGTTCACGGAGAATTTGAACGTAACGATATGGTGGAATATTTCGGAGAACAATTGGCTGGATTTACTTTTACAAAAAACGGCTGGGTTCAAAGTTACGGAAGCCGCTGCGTGAAACCTCCGGTTATTTACGGTGACGTTTCGAGACCAAACCCAATGACGGTAAAATGGTCAAAATATGCGCAGTCTCTAACTCCAAAATGGGTAAAAGGAATGCTTACGGGGCCTGTTACAATTTTACAATGGTCGTTTGTACGTAACGATCAGCCTCGTTCTGAAACTTGTACGCAAATCGCTTTGGCAATTCGTGATGAAGTTGTGGATTTAGAAAAAGCCGGAATTAAAATTATTCAAATTGATGAACCTGCAATTCGTGAAGGTTTGCCATTGCGAAAAGAAGAATGGGCGAATTATTTAGATTGGGCTGTAAAAGCTTTCCGTATTTCGGCATCTGGCGTTCAGGATGATACGCAAATTCATACACATATGTGTTACAGCGAATTCAACGACATTATTCAAAATATTGCCGATATGGATGCCGATGTAATCACAATTGAATGTTCTCGTTCGCAAATGGAACTTTTAGATGCGTTTGCCAACTTTAAATATCCAAACGAAATTGGCCCTGGAGTTTATGATATTCACTCACCTCGTGTGCCTTCGAGCAATGAAATGGTTCGTTTATTAGAAAAAGCTTCGGCTGTAATTCCTGTAGATCAATTATGGGTAAATCCTGATTGTGGTTTAAAAACACGTCATTGGGATGAAACCAAAAAAGCTTTAATCGAAATGGTTGCAGCAGCTCAGGAAATGCGCGCAGCTGTTGAAAGTCCTGTGAATTAATAGTTTCCTTTAGATATATTTTTGTTTTTTTATGTCAGCTTAGTGGAGTCGAGAATTAGTTATGATTTAGTTTTGACTTCACTTTTGCTGGCATTATTTTTTAGAAGCAGAAGGTTTTTGTTTTCAAAAGACCTTTAGTCCCGCTATCCGCTATATCTTTTATGGCGAACTCCGCCACAAAAGGATATCGCTTCTATCGGGGCTAAACAACAAAATTTAGTTTTTCATAAGATCTTAATAAACAAAAAAAGCACCCCAATTGGAGTGCTTTCTGAAATTGAATATAATAACTTAAGATTAGAAGTTTTTAGAAACTCCAATGTTAAATGTTTGTCCAAAGTTGAAGTAGAATTTGCTAACATCAGCACCATTATTATCGTAGCTTAATGTTTCGTATCCTAAACCACCAATACTAAAGTTAAGACCAAATCCTTTTTTCATGTTAATGAAAAGGGCCGGAGTTACACCAACGTACATCCCATCTGCTTTAGATTTTGAATCAAGTAATCCGTTCTCATAATTTTTAACTTTTTGATTTTGGAAACCAGCTCCCATATCAGCAAAAACAGCAAAAGTCTGGTTCAATGGAACTGAGTAACGAACGAAAGCTCCAGCTCTAAAAGCATTTACTTTTTGTTCCTCACCAATAAAACCATTTTTTGAAGAAGAAACTGTAAATTCACCTCCAACAGTCCAGTTGTCGTGAAATTGGTAACCTACTTTAGGAGAAAAGCTGAACTCATTTGATTTTGATTCAGTAAATCTGTATTCCGCTTTTTCAGAAGAATATCCAATGTTTCCACCTACTAAAACTGTTCCTTTTTGAGCGTTTGCAAAACTGCAGATAGCCAATGCAGCCATCACTAGAATTTTTTTCATAATTTGGGGTATATTTTAATTTTAGCATTCCTTTAACAATAACAATGCCGTGAATACTGGGCTCATTGATTTTTTTTATAATTACTTTAAAAGAGAATTTTTAGCAATCGAGACTATTTCTGTTTACTTTTGTAGCAAATAAAAAGTCATGTCGATAGAAGTAAACAGTATATCAAAAAGTTACGGAGAGCAAAAAGCTTTAAATGAAATTTCGTTTAAAATTGAGAAAGGAGAAATCGTAGGATTTCTTGGTCCCAACGGAGCCGGAAAATCTACTTTAATGAAAATCTTGACCACTTATTTACTTGCCGACAGTGGCTCAGCCCTTGTAAATAGTCACGATGTCATGACAAACGCAAAAGCAGTACAGCAGTCGATAGGATATTTACCAGAGCATAATCCGTTATATTTGGATTTGTATGTTCGTGAGTATTTGGCTTTTAATGCCGATGTTTATAAAGTGCCAAAGTCAAGAATTGAAGAAGTAATTCAACTGACAGGACTGACATCGGAAAGTCATAAAAAAATAAGCCAGCTTTCTAAAGGATACCGTCAGCGCGTTGGGCTTGCGAATGCTTTATTGCATAATCCTGATGTTTTGATTTTGGATGAACCAACTACAGGTCTGGACCCTAATCAGTTAATGGAAATTAGAAATGTAATCAAAAATATCGGTAAGGATAAAACCATTTTTTTATCGACACATATTATGCAGGAAGTCGAAGCAATTTGCGATCGTGTCATAATTATTGACAAAGGACAAATTGTAGCCGATAATAAATTAGACCATTTGGTTGCTGCAAATAAAGAGCAAGTTATTGAGGTAGAGTTTGATTATAAAGTCGAAGAACAGCTTTTAGCCAGATTAGAAAACATTTCTTCATACAAAAACACGCATGACATGACCTGGGAACTAACTTTTGTTACAGAAAAAGATATGCGCCCTGCAATTTTCGACTTTGCTACTGAAAATGGTTTAAAAACATTACAGTTAAATCAGAAAAATAAAAACCTGGAAGCTGTTTTTAGAGAAATTACTAAGTAAGTTTTCAGTCACAGTCACGGTTTTCAGTCGCAGATTATAAAAAAACCGATTTATTCTTAAGAATAAATCGGTTTTTCTATTCTAAGAATCTTTGTTTCTCTTCATAATTTCCTTCTCTTTCAAACATTATTTACTCGTTATCAAACGTTTGGCATTTTATTATGCAATTTTTAATTATTTTTATTTAGACTTGTTATAAATAGTATTATATTTGCCAATATAAAAATTATAATATCAGCACTAATGTCAACTTTATACTTCTATATAAAAAGTTTCTTCATTTCAATTTTAGGTCAAACCGAAAGCTTTTTGGAAAAACTTTCTCATAAAATTGAACAAATTGTTTTACAATAAAAATATAAGCCACTTCAAAAATTAAATGCCCAAAACAACATGAAGAATATTATTACCTCAATTATGCTGGCATTTTCAGTGTACTCGTATTCACAAACGGAGCAGGAAAATGACAGCATAGTTGAAACATCAATTAATGTTTTAGATGAAATTGTAATTACAAAAAAGAAAGTTTTATATACTCAAAAATCGGATCGATTGGTTTTTAATGTTGAAAATAGTATTGTTTCTGAAGGCGGGACTGCATTGGATGTTTTATCACGTGCACCGGGCGTTGTGGTTTCGCAGGATGGGGATTTATCTATTCGCGGACAGCAGGGCGTTGCGGTGATGATTAATGGCAAACTGACTCAGCTTTCTCAAAAAGAATTGGCCAATTATTTAAAATCGACTACTTCTTCAAACATCAAACAAATAGAAGTTATTACCAATCCTTCATCTAAATATGATGCTGCAGGAAAAGCCGGAATTATCAATATCATTCTCAAAAAGCCAAGTACTTCAGGATTAAAAGGAACCGCTTTTACCAGTTTTGGAAGAGGCCGAAAAAACAGAACTAATTCTGGAGTTAATTTAAGTTATAACAAAAACAAATTGGGTGTTTACGGCAATTACAGTTATACTTTTAGAGGTGAGGAAGAACGCAAAGAATTTAACCAGACACAATATACAGATCAAAACCGCCAGCAGGTTTCGACCACAAATCATCAAACTTCAGTTACGGACGAGCCTTTAACTTCAAACAATTTTAAAATTGGTTCTCAATATGAAATTTCATCGAAAACCAATGTTGAAGCGTATGTTGATGCAAAAATTGGGCGCTATGAAAATATTGCAGATGGTACAAATACAATATTTAATGCAATGAACCAGCCTCATTTTGATGCTGTGACTTATAATGACAGTAAAGAGAAATGGTTTGATTATACATATGCTTTTTCGGGAGTTCACAAGTTCAATACAGAAGGAAAGAATATGTCATTTGATTTTGAATATGAAACTTCAAGATTTAGATCGAATCAGTTTCAAAGTGCAGACGATCTTTCAAACACAACTAATATAAACGATCGAAGAGGTTATATTCCATCCCAATTAAGAGTTTTTACAGGAAAGATAGATTTTACAAATCCATTAAAAGAAAAAAACTCTGTTGAATGGGGGTTTAAAGCCAGTTTAAAAAATAATGACAATCCATCTATTTATGAATATTTAAATAATGATGAATGGGTAATAGATGCCAATTCTACCAATCATTTTGAATATAAGGAACAGATTTATGCTGCTTATGCCAACTATAAATACCAAATTGATAATTTGAATATCCAGGGTGGTTTACGAACTGAATATACTGCAATTGATATTCTCCAAAAAACATTAAATGAAGAGCATAAGGATGATTATTTAAAATGGTTTCCGACTCTTTCTTTAAAGTATGAATTTACGAGCAGTCATTCTGTTCATGCTTCATACAGCAAAAGAATTAACAGACCGAGTCAATTCGATTTGAATCCGTTTCGTTTTTATGATGATTCATTCAATTATTCGCAGGGAAATCCAAACTTAGTTCCAGAAATTACACACGCGGCCGAAATTGGTTATGCATGGAAAAATGCTTTTATGGCTTCTTTATATTTCAACACCACAAAAGATGTTTTTACAGAAGTATATGTCTATAATCCGGATAATAACACGACCGTAACTTCTCAGATCAACGTTTCGAAGTCCTATAATTATGGTACAAACATTACACATACAGCCGAACTTGCTAAATATTGGTCAGTAAATACGCTTTTTAATGTTTTCGAAAATAGATTTATGGGAAATGTGCTTAATTCTTCTACAATTAACCCTATTGTAACATTGAATTTAAGCGTTCAAAATTCGTTTACAATTACAGAGAGTTTAAAAGCCGAAGCGAATGTACAATACCAATCGAAGTCAAATTTAGGTGTTTATGAAAGAGATGGATTTTTTGATTTAAGCATTGGGATTTCAAAACAGGTTTTGGCCGGAAAAGGAAACTTTAAATTAAACGTCACAGATGTTTTTAATACAAATAATTTTTACATCAACTCAGTTGTTGGACAAACGGCAATTAATAAACGATACGATTTGGATAATCGCATTGCTACATTAGCCTTTACATATAGAATTTAATTTCATTCCTTGAAACTTGTTTTTTTGTTTTTTATTTTTTTTTGAAAGAAAAGAGCCTGCTAATTTTTAGACAGGCTCTTTTTATTTTTGATGTAAAAGTTTAGCGTTTTTTTGTTTTCTTTCTTCCCCACCAAATATAAAAACCTGTTATGGGCAAAGTAGCACAGATTAGACTTGCCATAAAATAGAAAATTTTTGTTGAGATACCGCCGATAGCACCAACATGAAGACTATAATTGGTGCGCATTAACCAGTCTGAAAAAGGTTCATTACTGATATATTTTTGCGATTTCGGAATTAATTCTAATGTTGCCGAATCGAAATACAAATCTCTCCAAACTCCATTATGCATATCGGTACAAGCATAAAAATCATCCTTAGGCGCATCTGGAAAATTAATAATAATTGCTTCTTTATTTTCGACAGCAATTTCGGTACGCACTTTTTTCCAAATAAAATCTGCTGCGGTCAATTTATCTAACTGCTGTTTAGACAAAACATTTTCTTTGACAATTTGCTCTGTTTTGTTTTTATCTTTTTCTTCGCCGCCGGTAATCCAATAGATACTTTCACGAAGCCAGTGAAAACTCATCAATAAACCGGAAAAAGATATAACTACTGCGAGTGTTAAGGCATAAAAACCCATAACATTATGAAGATCATAATTTAAACGCTTAAATTTTGCTTTCCATTTTATTTTTAAACTGTTGTTTAAAGTGGTCTTGTTCCATTTTTTTGGAAACCAAAGAATGAGTCCGCTTATTAGCAAAAAGAAAAATATTAGTGTCGCCCAAACCGTTATTTGTGTACCAATTTCCTCATCTAACCACAAATGACGATGTCCTTCATCAATAATATGAAAAAAATCTTCATGATCTACCATTCCGGTAATTTGACCGTTATACGGATTCACATAAATCAATGAATCTGATTCAATATCAACTTTTACTGTTTTATCTAAGCCATTATACCATAAGCCGTGAATATCTTTTTCCGGTAAAGTTTTTTTAACCAAAGCATAAATCTTAGAAGGAGGTAAAATCTTATCAGCACTTTGCGCTTCGACATTTAACCAAGGCGAAGTCATTGCTTTTATTTCATGTTCAAAAACCAAAATACTGCCTGTAACTGCCATTATGAGAACAACAATTCCAGAAGCTAATCCAAGCCACAAATGCAGCCAGGCGTTTACTTTACTGAAGCGCGATTTCGGTTTTGTTTTTTTGGGATTGGTAACAGACATTTTTATTTTTATTGTATTTCACAGTTGTGAAATCGTTATTATAAAAAAACCATATAACCAATACTTGTAAGCATTGGCTATATGGCTATGTAGTAAAAAAGTTTTTTAGTATTATCTTGGAGACAGTTTTGTAATAGCCGAGATGTCGGTTCCACCTCCAGTTACTTTTGCTCCAGCAGTTGCAGCACCAGTTGCAATGTTGATTTTGTAAACACGAACTTCATCGTTAGTTACAAAAGCTTTATAAGCATTTCCATCTTCAACAAATAAACTTCCAACTCCAAAATAACTATCACCAGCATGTAGAGGTAATCCAGTAACAGGAGTTATAGTTTTAGATGGTAAATCTATAATTGCAGATTTAAACTTGTATGAAGAATGATTTAAGAACCCCCAAGATACAGTATCGTCAGTTGTAGGAATATAAACAACATATGCTTTTTCTCCTCCAAGAGGATAAGCAGCAACTACTTTTCCATTAAGAGAACTTGCTTGAATATCAAAGAAATAATTAGCATCAAACTCAGTTTGTCCTTTATTGATACGTAGAATTCCTGAATGTGCATCTGCTACAACATTATATCCAGAAGCTAAAGCGTTTGATGAAAAAGTATAAATATTTCCTGAATCTGTACGGATAATTCCAGTATTTGTATAATACATACCTACTGCAGTAGTACGAGGATCAGCAATTCTTTTTACAAAAGTCAATGATGGGTAATCGTAAATTCTTATGTAGGCTTTTTTCTGATCGATATCCCAGTCGTCACTTGCATCTCTGTCAAAAACAGAAACAAATACTTTATCTCCTACAACAGTTACACCTGTTGGAAAATCAAAACGTCCTGTTGTTGTAGCAAAACTATTAAATTTACGGCCTGTGATAGCTTGTTTTACCGGATCGTAGATAATTAATTCGTTATCTGTAGAACTTCCTTCCCAAGAAGCACCAACGATTAATAATTTATCGTCATCTGTTACACCATAAGCAAATTGCGACTCAATAAACACACGGTTTCCAGCAACTAATTGGCTTGCAGAATTTAAATAAAAAGGAGCTGCTCCTTCTACTTCAGTATCACAAGCAAACATAGTATTTGCGATTGGAATATAAGAACCACCTTGCTCAATTCCTTTTCCTGTCATATCAATAGTTCCAGACATTAACTGATCTAAAGAGTCAAAACTCCACATGTAGTTACTGTTCCATGTTGCAGTTTGATATCCTAAAACATATTTGCTTCCTTCTGTTGTATTTTCATCTGATGAATCATCACTGCTGCAAGAAAAAAGAGCAGCAGACATTAGCGTAACAGCTAATAAATTTTTAATTGTTTTCATTGTATTTGAGTTTTAATTAATTTTCTCTGTCTTAAAACAGAATTAAATATTGAGTTTATTACTAATTTTTATTTATAAAATATTACATGAAGAAGTATCTCAACTTAACTGTAAATGATCTTCCCGGCTTTTGTACATTATAATAATCATATAATTTAACGTCTGTAAGATCATGGCATTCTAAAGCAATATTATAACGTCCGTTTTTAAGGGTATAGGCTAAAGATGCCGAATAATAAAGCTGTTCTGGAATTTCTTTCTTATTCTGACTTCCTAATGACGGAGGATTTAAATAATAACTAGCAGAATAAGTTGTTCCTAAATTAAACGTTAGGAAATCGTCAGTAAATTTTAACTTTTTGAAATGGAAACCCAAATTACCATTACCATATAAAATTGGCTCATTTGGAACTTGTGTTTTATACAAATAATTAATCTGGTTTGTTCCCGGCAAAAGAGTATCATCCATGTTTAACTTTTTTTGATACGTTGCATTAGCATCAAAAGTGAACCATTCTTTATAACCGTAGTGAACAACACCGTCTACGCCTGTAACCTGAATATTCTTAAAGTTTCTGCTTTTACTTTTTGTAGCATCAGCAGGGTCAATTCCTGCTTGTATGAAATTATTTCCCTGACGATAGATAAAGCTTGTTTCTAACCCTAAAGAGTGTACGCCAAATGTCTTTTTGTAAGCAAAACCAAGATTGATATTGTCACTCACTTCTCTTTGTAAATCGGGATTTGCATTTACTCTATATCCTCCGTCTCCTAATAATTCAAGAGCCGATGGAAGTCTGTAAGCATGTTCGTAAGACAATTTTATTTGTAATTCTTCCGGGATGATAAAATAAGCTGCTGCAGTACCATATCCTATATCATTAAACATTGGTTTTGTGATACTTCCGTCTTGTTCTGTTATTTCACCTTTCATATCAAACATTTTAGTGAAAGCTGTAAAAGACAGCCTCTTTTCTAAAGCAGATAAATTATAAGAAAGACCTAAAACATTTTTATTTATAAATGGTTCGCTTGGAGTGTCTTTAGTACTATATTCATTATCTTCTCTACGCTTATAGTTTAAAAGAGTATAGTTAAAGGCCAAAGAGCTGTTCTCATTTAATTCATATCTAAGATTAGCATTACTTTGAAGCGATTTTATATCATACACCATTAAAGTTTTAACCGTATTAATTTCTCCACCGCTTTCATAACTTTTTATTGTGTAATTCCCTGACCAGTCATATCGTGCAGATGATGTATCTACAACTCTATCTTGAGAAATATTGTAAGATGCTGCTAAACTTGCTGTTAAACCTTTAGTAAATAAACCTGTCTTTTTATATTTTAAAGAGGGAACAAAATTCTGACTGTCTGTAAAAGCATCTCCAACAACTCTTAACATTGTCGTTCCTTGCTGAATTTCTTTTTTATTAGCACTTACAGTTGCTCCAAATAATAAATAATCTGCATATTTTTTATCTTTCACACCAACTTCTGCCATAATTGCAGCTTGTTTATATCCGTCATGAAAATGCTTAAGTTTTTGTTCCGGTCCGTATACTCCTGAAAAAGCATCTGGAATACGAGCATCAACTTTAAAACTGTTATCTGAATAATTACCGAAAGCTAAAATATTAGCCACTACACCTTTTTTACTTGTCAGCCTTGTATTGATTGATAATTTATGAGTATTAAAAGAACCATAACTGTAAGATGCATCAAGGAACCTATCAATACTTCTATTAGAAACAATATTAACAGCACCTCCTAATGCGTCTCCGCCAAGCTCAATTGGCACAACTCCTTTATATACATCAATTCTCTCAGCCATTGTTACTGGAATATTGTTTAATGTAAATGATGAACCATAATTATCCATCGGTATACCATCAAGAAAAAATTTGATCTGCTCTCCTGCAAAACCATTTACAGAAAACTTAAACTCAGATCCCATTCCGCCAGATTCACGTACACGTACTCCAGTAGTGGTATTTAATACCTGATTTAAATCAGCCGAAGTATTGTATAGCTGTTTCAAGTCAACCGTTGAAATATTAAAAGGTTGTTCTTTTACTCGTTGCACTTTAGACTTCCCTGTTACCTGAACTTCCTCTAAAGCCGCCATATCCTCTTCGATAGTAATCGTTGGAATTGTTTTAGACTGATCCAGATTTATTTTGGTTTGTTTTGATTTGTAACCAACGTAAGTAATTGATAAAGTATAATTACCTGGTGCGGCACTAATTTCAAATTCTCCTTTTTCGTTTGTTAGAGTTGAATAGGATGTTCCTTTTAATGCTACCGAAACACCTTCAGCAGGTTTTCCATTATCACCTAAAACGACACCACTTAAGTTTACTTTGCTATTTTGTGAAAAACCATGAAGTGAAGTGAAGAACATTAAAATCAGAATTAACAGTCTATTTATTTGCATTAGATAAATTGGTTTGAATTAAATTTGGCACAAAATTAACATCCAAAACGAGTCAAAACAAATTTATTTTTAATTATTCTAAATAAAAATAAAATTAACCATTAAAATAAAATATCAACAAAAAAATCCATTGATTCTTAAGATTTGATTAAGATTGAATTAGTTTTTTGTTAAATAAAGTTGAAAATAAGTTAAAATAACAATGTCTAAATACATTAAAAACCTTACAAAGTCTATAAAAAAAAGTCCTGCTTACCATAGTTAGCAGGACTTTGTAAAAAAAAATTTTTTTTTAGATAAGCAGTTTCATTTCTTCTAAAACTATATTAATATCTTCTTCTTTAGTTCGCCAATTTACAAATGAAGCCCGGATTCCTTTTTTGTTTTGATAAACAGTGGGCGTCATAAAAACAGTTCCTGTATCATTTAGTTTTGTTAAAAACTCTCCCACTTTATCTTGATTTTCATCTCCCTTTAAAGTAAAACAAACATTATTTAATCGAATTGGAGCCAGAAGTTCAAAGCTGCCATCTTCAATAAGAGCATTCCCAAAATGAAGCGCCAATGAAGTGCTTTTTTCGATAATATCACAAAAGCCTTCTTTTCCGTATGCTACTAAAGAAAACCAAACCGGCAGCGCTCTTAAACGGCGTGAATTTTCAGGAAGAACATTTAAATAATTAAAATTCTCCAGTGGGTCTCCTAAATATGGAGCGTTCGAATTCTGAAACGTTTCGATCTGCAGGTTTACATGTGCCTTTTTAATTAAATAAAAAGCACTTTCATAAGGCACATTGAGCCATTTATGACAATCAATTGTAATGCTGTCTGCATTTTCCCAGCCTTGAACATAACCTTTGTATTTCTCTGAAACGGCGGCAAAACCTCCAAAAGCAGCATCGATATGCCACCAGAAATTGTATTTTTCTTTTAGATTTGAAATCGCTTCAAAATCATCAAAATCTGCAGTATTTACGGTTCCTGCACTTGAAATCAATATAAAAGGTTTTCCATTTAATTCTTTTATTTTCAATTCTAAATCAGCAAGATCAATGGCTTCACGATTACCTTCGATTGTTTTAACCACTGTGTAATTCTGACTCCCGATTCCTAACATCGATAATGATTTTATGGAAGAAGAATGCGGCGTTGCAGTTAAAATATTTATGGTTTCTGAAATTCCGTTTTTAGCAAAATCTTTTCCAAATTGTTTTCCAAACCATTGTCTGGCAACTGCCAAAGAGGTAAAATTTGACATTGTTGCACCCGTTACAAATCCACCTAAAAAAGAGTCTGGAAGTTCTAATAATTGCAATAATAGATTGATGGTTTCAAATTCTATTAAGGCCGAATTCCCGCCCTGCGACGTTACCGATTGTGTGTTTTGATCGTAAACCGTTGCCAGCCAGTCACCAACAATAGAAGCCGGAGTAGATCCTCCGGTTACAAATCCCCAATAACGCGGTCCCGGAGACGAAACTAATAAAGGCGCTAATCTTTCCTTAAATTCTTTTAAAGCTTTTTCAGAACCTAAACCTAAATTGTTTAAATCTCGTTTGGGGTCAATTTTATTATTATTGGATGTTGGGATATTTTCAAGATTATTAAGAAAATCAATGCCTTGTCGTTTTGCTTTTTCTAAGATATTTTCTAAATCGTTTAGATCGTGTTGTAATATTGAATTCATATTTATATAGTATTTAACCTCAACTGTCAGGCTGAGCGAAGTCAAAGCCCTAACACAAGGTGAATGAAAGTAAATTTTAGAATTATTTTTAAGAATGGAAAACTTTATAATGAATCTACCACTTCGTTTTTTCTGAAAATCTCGAAACCATCATCGAACAAATTACATCCCCATTTGCATTTAGTAAAGTTGCAATTGGATCAACCAAAGTTCCCAAAATCATGGCAACCGGAAGTGCTTGTTCCATCGGAAAACCATAAACGGTAATAGCTAAGATTTCGCCAATATAACCTCCGTTTGGGATTCCGCCTTCTACAATTGACACAATAACAGTAATTCCCAAAGCCAAAAGAATGGTCATAGGATCTGTAAAATCTTTACCAAACATGGCAAAAAGAAAAGTAATTTTTAAGATGGAAGACATGCTGGAACCATCTTTATGCAAAGGCGCTCCAAGCGGAATTACCAAATTGCGAACATGAGACGGAATTCTCATTTTTTGTGCGGCATCCAGATTTGCCGGAATGGTTGCAATACTGCTGCAAGTTCCAACCGCTGTTAATGACGGCGTAATATTATTGCTCCAAAAAACTTTAAAGGCTCTTTTTCCGCCAGCGACAAGTGCGTATAAACTAAAAAACACAAAGAAATAGAAAACACAGGCTGCATAATAAACTGCCATAGGTTTCGCATAAACTCCAAACAACTGTGGTCCGAAAATACCAACCTGATAGGCAAAATACGCTCCCAAACCAATTGGTGCAAATTTCATTATGATGTTTAAAAGCTGTTTCATTACTTCGTTTCCTGAATCTAAAAAACTCTTGAAAGCATTTCCTTTTTCTCCAGATTGTAATGTTGCAAATCCTATTAAAAAAGAAAAAATAATCAACGCCAACATGCTTTTTCGAGACAATAATTCGAAGAAATCATTTGCAGTAAGCAGTTTGGCGATTTGATCTCCGGCTGATCCTGAGTCTACATTTTCAAACGGGATTTTTGTAATAGCAATATCCTGATGAATTGGAAAAAGATAAACGGCAAAAATCATAACAATGGCAGAAATAAGAATCGTAGCCAAGAAAACCAGAATCATAATGATAAAGAGTTTTCCTAGTTTTTCTGTTCTTTCCAAATTGGCAATTGAAGAACCAATTGTAAAAAATATAAGTGGTATAATAGCTGTAAAAAGCAAGTTCAGAAAAATATCACCAAGTGGTTTTATGATCAAAACATCTTCTCCAAACACTAATCCGAAAATACTTCCGATTATTATACCGCCAAGAAGCCATAAAATACTGCTGTAACTCTGCAAAAAATTGATTTTCTTAACTTCCATAATTAACGGATTATAATTCAGAAAGATTAATAATAAAGAATGAAAGTACTAAAAAAACTACGAGAATTAATTATTTTTTGCCACAGATTGGGATTAACGCAGATTAAAAAACCTTTAAATTTTTTAATCTGTGGCAAAAAAATTATTTTTCCAGAATAAAACTTGTAAAAGCCCTGTCGACCAATTCGCCTGTTTTGCTTTTTACTTTTTCTGTCTGCGATTCTGTGTAAATAATTTTAAAAGGCGTTTTCTTAATTAAATTTTGCGCCTTTTCAGTGCTGTATAGTTCAAACTCAAATTGCGTAAATGGAAGTTGCTTCATGAAATCTTCCTCAGCAAATGTTAAGCAGAAATTTCCATTTGGTTTTAGAACTCTGTAAATTTCTAAAAGTAATTTTTCTGGTTCCTGCCAGAAGTAAATAGTATTTACAGTAAATATTTTATCAAAATATTCGTCTTCAAACGGAAATTTATTTCCATCATAAAGTGAAAAGAAAGCCTGTTTTTGAGAGACAAAATTCCTGTTGATCTGGCGCGCTTCCTGAAACATCAGTTCCGACATTTCTAATCCGTAATATTTTAGGTTTTCTGCTTGTTCAAATAAAAACGCTACATGTCCCGCATTTCCGTGACCCAATTCTAAAATAGAATTTCCGGCTTTTATATTTAGATTTTGAATCGAATGGCGTGTCATATTGATGTTGGTTTCATGCATCATATTAGCCATTTCTATGCCTTTTTCTCCTGTTGGATGTTTTAGCTGAGAGGCGATTGCTTGTAATTCTTCCTTTTTCATAATACAAAAATTAAATTCCAATTAAAAAATTTCAAATTCCAAGCTTATTGTCATTGCGAGGAACGAAGCAACCGCACTAACAAAAGCACAAAAGATAAGCACCGTGAGATTGCTTCATTCCTCGCAAAGACCTAAAAAACCTGACTAGCAATCTGGCGAATATTCTCAGATTTCCCCATTGAATAATAATGTAAAAACGGAACTCCGGCAGCTTTTAATTCTAATGATTGCTGAATCGCCCATTCGATTCCGACTTGCTTGATTTCTGCATTGTTTTTGCATTTATCAACAGCATCGATTAAATCTTCCGGTAAATCTATTCTGAAAATCTGCGGCAGAACTTGTAAATGTCTTTGAACAGCAATGGGTTTAATTCCAGGGATAATTGGAATTGTAATACCCATTTCTCTTGCTTTAGCTACAAAGTTAAAATATTTCGAGTTGTCAAAAAACATTTGTGTTACCACATAATCTGCACCGGCATCTACTTTTTCTTTTAACCTTTTTAAATCTGATTGTAAAGATGGTGATTCTAAATGTTTTTCAGGATATCCCGCAACACCAATACAAAAGTCAGCCTTGTTGTCGATATCCATCACTTCATGCAGATACTTTCCACAGTTTAGGTCGTTAATTTGTCGTACTAAATCAATAGCATAATGATTTCCGCCAGCTTTAGGCACGAAAGACTGTTCGTCTTTCATGGCATCGCCACGCAGCGCCATAACGTTGTTGATTCCTAAATACTGACAATCGACCAGCATATATTCTGTTTCTTCTTGTGTAAATCCACCGCAAAGCAAATGCGGTACGGTATCAACATTGTATTTATGTTTTATAGAAGCGCAAATTCCTAGCGTTCCCGGACGCATACGAGTCAGTTTTTTATCTAAAAGGCCGTTGCCTTTGTCAATATAAATATACTCTTCGCGAGAAGTTGTTACGTCAATAAACGGCGGTTTAAACTCCATTAGCGGATCAATATTATCGTATAATTCATTAATACTTTTCCCTTTTTGAGGTGGAATAATTTCAAATGAGAATAATGTTTTTCCTTTGGCGTTTTCTATATGCTCTGTTACTTTCATTATTAGAGTTATGGGTTATGAGTTATGAATTTTGAGTTTTAGCTTGGTGTAAAAAATCTGAAATCAAAAAACGTAAATCAATCTTTTAGTTTAAAGTCTGAATGTCAAAAGTCGAAAGTCACATTCTTTGAGACTTTATGACTTTCAACTTTAAGACTAATTTTTAATCTGCTATATTAGGGTTTAACCATTTCATGGCGTAATCTGTTGGTACGTTGCGTCGTTTGGCATAATCTACTACCTGATCTTCTTTTATTTTTCCGAGTCCGAAATACCTGCTTTTTGGGTTTCCAAAATAATAACCGGAAACTGATGAAGCCGGCCACATCGCCATACTTTCTGTCAAAGTCACTCCAATTTCTTCGGCAACATTTAAAAGTTTCCAAATCGTTGGTTTCTCCAGGTGATCGGGACATGCCGGATATCCTGGCGCCGGACGAATTCCTTTATAATTTTCTTTAATCAATTCTTCGTTGGTTAAAGATTCTTCTTTATCATAACCCCAGAAATCTTTACGAACTCTTTCGTGAAGATATTCGGCGAAAGCCTCAGCAAAACGATCCGCAAGCGCTTTCACCATAATCGAATTATAATCGTCTAAATTCTTTTCATATTCCGCTGCCCATTCATCTACACCAAAACCAGTTGTTACACAAAATGCGCCCATATAATCCGTTACGCCACTTTCTTTTGGAAGAATAAAATCAGCTAAAGCGATATTTGGAGCACCTTTTGTTTTTTGTGACTGCTGACGAAGTGTTAAGAATTTCTCCAGAACTTTTCCGTTTTCATCACGCAATTCGATATCGTCATCATCGACCTGATTTGCAGGGAAAATTCCATAAATACCTTTTGCTTTTAGTTTTTTCTCGGCCAAAATTACTTTAAGCATTGCCTGAGCATCAGCAAAAAGAGAAGTTGCTTCTTTACCCACAACCTCATCCGTTAAAATCGCAGGATATTTTCCGTGCAATTCCCAGGTTTGAAAAAATGGCGTCCAGTCGATATACGGAACTAAAACATCTAAATCAACCTCAACGATTTGTTTGCCAATAAACTTTGGTTTAGTTGGAGTATATTCAGACCAATCCAACGGTAATTTGTTTTTACGGGCATCTTCAATCGTCAGGAAGTTTTTATCTCGTGAACGATTTAAAAACGTTTCTCTAAACGAATCGTATTCTGCACGAATATCGCTTGCATATATTTTTCGGTTATGATCTAATAGATTTCCTGCAACGGTAACGGCGCGCGAAGCATCGTTTACGTGAATAACAGTTTCTCTATATTGAGGTGCAATTTTCACGGCAGTATGCGCGCGCGAAGTCGTTGCTCCACCAATCATAATTGGGATTTTAATTCCTTGTTTGTCTAGTTCTTTTGCCAAATACACCATTTCGTCAAGTGAAGGTGTGATCAGTCCGCTTAAACCGATAATGTCTACATTGTGTTCAATGGCCGCCGCAATAATTTTTTCCGGAGGCACCATAACACCAAGATCTACAATCTCGTAATTGTTACACGCCAAAACCACCGAAACGATGTTTTTACCAATATCATGAACGTCGCCTTTTACGGTTGCCATCAATATTTTTCCGTTTCCTTGTTTGTCTCCGGCTTGTTTGCTGGCTTCAATATAAGGCAATAAATAAGCAACTGCTTTTTTCATTACACGTGCCGATTTTACTACCTGAGGCAGGAACATTTTTCCGCTTCCGAATAAATCTCCAACGACATTCATTCCTGTCATCAAATTGATTTCGATAACTTCGATTGGTTTTGTTGCCGCCAAACGTGCTTCTTCAACATCTTCTTCAATAAAAGCATCAACTCCTTTTACTAACGAATGCGTAATACGCTCCTGAACCGTTCCTAAACGCCATTCCTGAATCGCTTTTTCGTCACTTTTTACTTCGCCTTTTACGTTTTCAGCAAAATCCAAAAGTCGCTCTGTCGCATCGTCGCGTCTATTTAAAATTACGTCTTCAACGTGTTCTAATAAGTCTTTCGGAATATCATCGTAAATCGAAAGCATCTCCGGATTCACAATTCCCATCGTCATTCCGTTCTGAATCGCGTGATATAAAAACACCGAGTGCATCGCTTCACGAACCGTATCATTTCCTCTAAAAGAAAACGAAACGTTACTCACTCCACCGCTGATATGCGCATGAGGCAGGTTTTCGCGAACCCATTTTGTACCTCTGAAAAAGTCCAAAGCATTCAAGCGATGTTCTTCCATTCCCGTTGCAACGGGAAAAATATTTAAATCGAAAATAATATCCTGCGGAGGAAAACCAACTTTATTAACCAAAATATCATACGAACGCTGGCAAATCTCTACTCGTCGGTCAAAATTATCCGCCTGACCTACTTCGTCAAAAGCCATGATAATGGCCGCCGCCCCGTAACGTTTAATTAATCTAGCATGATGAATAAAAGCTTCTTCTCCTTCTTTCAACGAAATCGAGTTTACAACACTTTTTCCTTGTACTACTTTAAGACCTGCTTCGATGATTTCCCATTTCGAACTATCGATCATAATCGGCACTCTCGAAATATCCGGTTCTGATGCAATTAAATTCAGGAATTTTGTCATTGCCTGAACACCATCAAGCATTCCTTCATCCATATTTATATCGATGATCTGTGCTCCACCTTCTACCTGCTGTCTTGCAATATCAAGCGCCTCGTCATATTTCTCTTCCTTGATCAAGCGAAGGAATTTTCGTGAACCTGTTACATTCGTACGTTCCCCAACGTTTACAAAAACACTTTCGGGCGTAATAATCAATGGTTCTAATCCTGCTAATACAAGGTCTCTTCTTTTTTCTGCCATTTTCTTTTTAAGTTACTAAGATTCTAAGATGATTAGATTCTAAGTTTTTTTATTCTCTATTTCTATTCCTGCAAGGTTTTCAAAACCTTGTAGGTATTCTTGTTTATTATTTTGGGCGTGTCCCTCCGGGTCGGGCTATCCGTTCCTAGTCCTCGCTCTTCCTTCGTCAGGCTGTGGGCTATCCACTTCTATCCCTCACGCGAACTCGGTTTCAAAAGACGATTTATAAAACTTTAGATCATATTATCTAAAAAATCAGATAATATTTCATTTTTTCAATTCATTATCTGCTCCCACTTTTCCCACAAAAGCTTTATCTCGGTCTTTATCGAATTCTGTATTACCGAACTCTAATTCCATACGAACAGCATTTCTTAAATCAACGATTATATCAGGACTAACTGAATCAAACATAATTTTTTTAAGCAAATCAATTACTATAGTATCTTTACAGGAACATGCCAAATCATTAAAACACTTTCTTACTTCTTCTGTAGTTATTTTTCCTGGTTTAATATCTCCTTCTTTGATATTTGGATATTTATAATTACTTAATAAAGCATCCGCAATATTTAAAGCATTAAAGCAAGCATCTCTTTTGTGCTTCCATTGTTCTTGATTAATTAAATCTTTTTGCTTTAAATCAAATTCAAACTTTTTGAAAGTTCTATTAACTTTTGGAAGAAAAATATATTGATAAAGAATACCATTTATAATACCTGCCAATGTTATTGACAATCCCGTAACAGTTAAAATATCTTTTAATTCCATTTATTTTCTTTTATACTTGTGAATTGCACAATTAATTAAACCTTACTGGAAATGTAACCTTTACGCAAAAACCGGCGCCACTCTCGGCTTATAATCCTTCGCAACCTCAGCAATTAATCGAATATGATCCGGAGTTGTTCCGCAGCAACCACCAATAATGTTGATCAAATTATCGTCTAGATATTCTTTGATTAAGGCCTGAGTCTGCTCTGGCGTTTCATCATATTGTCCGAATGCGTTTGGCAAACCTGCATTTGGATGTGCCGAAACGTTGAACTGTGTATGCTGTGATAATGTTTTTAAATACGGTTTCAACAAATCGGCTCCAAGAGCGCAATTGAAACCTACACTTAATAATGGAATATGTGATACTGAAATCAAAAACGCTTCAACCGTTTGCCCTGAAAGTGTTCTTCCTGAAGCATCTGTAATCGTTCCTGAAACCATGATTGGAATATCAAGATTACGTTCGTCTTTTACTTCTTCGATTGCAAAAAGTGCTGCTTTGGCATTTAATGTATCGAAAATGGTTTCTACCAATAGTAAGTCACAACCGCCATCCATTAAAGCTTCGACTTGTTGTTTGTAGGCAATTCGTAAATCATCAAACGTTACGGCTCTGTAACCCGGATCATTTACGTCTGGAGACATACTTGCTGTACGGTTTGTTGGTCCGATTGAACCGGCTACGAAACGTGGTTTTTCTGGATTTTTAGCGGTAAACTCGTCGGCTACTTGTTTTGCAATTTTTGCCGATTCGTAGTTTAACTCGTAAACCAAATCTTCCATATGATAATCGGCCATACCGATTGTCGTTCCTGAAAAAGTATTGGTTTCTACAATGTCAGCACCAGCTTCATAATAAGCGGCATGAACATCGCGGATTGCTTGTGGTTGTGTTAGGGATAGTAAATCGTTGTTTCCTTTTAACGGATGTGGGAAATCTTTGAAACGCTCTCCTCTGAAATCTTCTTCGGAGAAGTTATAGCGTTGCAACATGGTTCCCATTGCTCCATCAAGGATTAGGATATTTTTTTTTATTGCTTCCTGAATTGTTATTGCCATGACTGCTTGCCTTTTGCCACGAAGACGCTAAGACACTAAGCTTTTTTATTCTATTATTAAAACATACCTAACAGTCCCGAAGCCTCGGGATGAAAACCTTTTAGGATACGCGTTTTGATTCACATTGATTCCAAGAATTCACTATTGCCGGCTAATTAGCCCCGATTGAAGTGGAAATCCTTTTGTCCGCCGCGGCGGACAAAAGATTGCAACGAAAAGCGGGAACGATGTTGGCATAAATGCGCCAATGATTCGCTCATTAAACTGTAAATTCAGTAAAATAATATTGTAAGGTTGTCAGGAAAAGTTGAGGAAATACTTTATGTATTTGTGTTATCTATCTTTAATACTATGAATTAGTGTAAAGTAGAATTTAGCACCTTCTTTATGATAAAGGGTTGCTAAGGTTTCATCGGGTCTATCCCTCCGCCTTTCGTGATAACTTTCAATAAATTTAGGAACGGTGCAAAGGTATGAAATAGCCTTGCGATTTGCAAATGTTTTTTTATAAGGTTCTGAGGGGCTAAGATTCTGAGGTTCTAAGGTTGAATAAAGCTAATGTTTAGGTCTCTGCTTTGTTCCTCGAAAGTTAATAATTTCAACAATATTAGATTCTTTATTTAATTTATAAACTAAATAATTGTTTTTATCTACTATTGCTTTGTATAAAGATTCGCTTTTTTTAGATTTTGGAAATTGTTCTGGATTAAGATTAATTTGATTGATAACTTGTTGAATTTTATTTTCTAAGTTTAAAATTTCTTTTGCTGTCCATTTCGCTTCTAAATAATCAATAACCTTATTAAAACCTTTTACAGCTTGTGAAGTCCAAATAAATCTTAATGCCATTTTGAAAATCTTTTCATAACATCTTCATGACTTGTAAATTCGCCTTTTTCAGCCTGATCTAATCCAATTTGAATTTCAGTTTGTTCTGATTCTGATAATTCATCAAACCAATCACTTTGATTTGCTTTCAAAACTAGTTCCAATTTTTCTAAAACGCTCTCATCCTCGACCTTAACCAATTCTTGAATAAATTGATATTTTCTCGCTTCTAAATTCATGATAATCAAAATTTATATATCACAAAGATACGTTTTTTTTAGGTTCTGAGATGCTAAGGTTCTAAGCGACTAAGCTAAAAAAAAACCCAAACCATAAGTTTGAGCTTTCAATATAAAAACCTTAGCGTCTCAGTACCTTAGAACCTTAGCCCCTCAAACTAAACAATCGCTTTCACAACTGCCTTAGGTGCTTCTTTACGAGTTCCGTCGAAACCGTCTACTCCAGAAACTGTTGTATATTTTAATACGTATTTTTTACCTGGATTGATGATTTGATACGCGGCCTGGCACATTAAAGTTGCTTCGTGGAAACCACAAAGAATCAATTTTAATTTTCCTGGGTAGGTGTTTACATCTCCAATGGCAAAGATTCCCGGAATGTTTGTCTGGTAATCTAACGCATTGTTTACTTTGATTGCATTTTTCTCGATTTCTAATCCCCAGTCTGCAATTGGGCCTAATTTTGGCGTCAATCCGAAAAGTGGGATGAAATAATCTGTTTCGATTTTACGGTGTGCTCCGTTTTCTTCGATATCTAACGATTCAACATGCTCAGCACCGTTGATTCCGATTACTTCTGCTGGTGTAATTAATTTAATTTTTCCGGCAGTTTTTAATTCCTGTACTTTTTCTACAGAATCAAGAGCTCCTCTAAATTCGTTTCTTCTATGAATTAAAGTTACTTCTGAAGCTACATTGGCCAGGAAAATTGACCAGTCTAATGCTGAATCTCCTCCTCCGGCAATTACAACTCTTTTATCTCTGAATTTCTCCGGATTTTTGATGAAGTATTTTACTCCTTTATCTTCATAAAACTCGATATCTTCTATAAGTGGTTTACGAGGCTCAAAACTTCCTAAACCTCCAGCGATGGCGATAACCGGCGCGTGAAATTTAGTTCCTTTATTTGAGGTTACGATAAAACTTCCGTCTTCTTGTTTTTCGATGGTTTCAGCTCTTTCTCCTAATGTATAACCTGGTTCAAACTGCTTAATTTGTTCTTGTAAGTTATCAATTAAATCTCCTGCTAAAACTTCCGGAAAACCAGGAATATCGTAAATAGGCTTTTTTGGATACAATTCTGAAAGTTGCCCTCCTGCTTGTGGCAAAGCATCTAAAATGTGGCATTTTAATTTCAATAATCCTGCCTCGAAAACGGCAAATAAACCTGTTGGTCCTGCTCCAATTATAAGTATATCTGTTTTAATCATTATGTTTGTTGTTTATAATCATTCTTAATAATACAAAGAAACGAATAAATTATTCTACTGCCAATGATTTTTGTCATTGATTTCTTTGTGTAATTTTTCATCGGGTTAATCCCGAAGCCTCGGGACGACGCTACAATATAATTCGTCCCTACGGGACTTTTGTTATTCTTTATTCTTTGCTCTTTATTCTTTATTCTTTAATGAATTGGTTATTTCATTCATTCTTTTAACCTTTTCTTCAAAATCGCCTTTTAATGTCTTGCGGTATTCATTCAGATTTTCTACCATTTGATTGATATCTTCCGGAATTACTTCTTCGAAAAATTCTCTTAACCTTTTGGCGGTTGTTGGGGATTTTCCGTTGGTCGAAATGGCGATTTTTACATTTCCTTTTGTTACGATTCCGCCTAAATAATAATCACATAAATCTGGCGTATCGGCAATATTGCAAATCAAATAACGCTTTCGGGATAAATCGTATATCTTTTTGTTGACTTTTAAATCATCGGTACAAGCGATTACCATATGGCGCTTTTTGAGCATTTTCTTTTTGAACTTCGCTTCCGTCAATTTAATTGAAGGATGATTTTCGGCTAAAACTTTAATTTCTAAATGAAAATCGGGCGCTACCACCTCAACATTGGCATTTGGACTTGACTTTAGCAAAAAAGAAAGCTTTTCTAATCCCACATTTCCTCCACCTACAATCAACACATTTAGATTGTGAAGCTTTAAGAATATTGGATATAATTCATTCTGTTCCATTTTAATTTATTTTCATCTAAATCAAAATTAGATGATTTATTTTTTATCGAATTAAATTCGGAGGTTTTTCACCTAATAAATTTAATACTTTGCGTCATTAGATTGAAATCCAAAATCATAATTTCGCATTCCCTGAGTTGAAACCCAGCGCTACAATATAAATCGTTCCTCCGGAACTTTTATCGAATGATTTCCTTCGATAGAAACTCTTCGTAAAAGCCTTTTAATTTATTGCTTTGTCTTACCACTTCTCCAAGAACAATAATGGCTGGTGAACTTAGTTTCTTATCTTTTACAATTTCCAAAATTGAATTTACTGTTCCAACTCCCAATTTTTCATCTTTGGTTGTTCCGTTTTGAATGATCGCTACGGGCAAATCTCCTTTGTTTTCTTTTTGAAACAAATCGATAATTTGAAGCAATTTGTGCATTCCCATCAAAATAACCACTGTTGCTGATGATTTTGCAGACAAGGCAATATCGGCAGATAATTTTCTGTCAGAAGTTGTGCCTGTAATTGCCCAGAAACTTTCTGAAACGCCTCTTTTTGTAATTGAAATTCCCTGACTTGCGGGAACTGCTACTACTGAAGATATTCCAGGAACGACAATCGTCTCGATTCCGAAACTTTCAATAAATTCTATTTCTTCGCTTCCACGCCCAAAAATAAACGGATCACCGCCTTTTAAACGAACCACATTTCCGTAAGTCAAAGCATTATCAACAATTAATTGATTGATTTGATCTTGCGTATAAGCGTGATTCCCAATTTTCTTCCCAACAAAAATTCTAATTGCATTTTTGGGTGCGTAAGCTAGTATTTCTTCATTGGCCAATGCATCGTACAAAACCACATTCGCTTCAGCCAATGCTTTTGCGCCTTTCAGCGTAAGCAAATCCGGATCGCCGGGACCTGCACCGACTAAAGTTACTTTTGGTTTGATATTATGCATTTGCTAATTCTTGAGCTCTATATTTTTCAATGATATCAAAAAATGCAATTCCTTGTTGAATGTATTCTTTTGCGAATGCTTCTGAAGGCTCATTTTGATTGATTTGATATACTAATTCTCTGAATGATGTTGCCAATTCTATTTTACCTGTTACGATGAAAACGTTATCAAACAAATCAACAATTCCTGCGTGATTGTTTGTTTTTTCGTTTTCTGAAAGTAATAAAGCTTTAGCTCCATTTACAAATCCTGCGTAAGCGTGGTAAATCGCATCTGACCATTTTCCTTCGTCGAATGATTCTTGTGCGAAAGTCAATTTGTCTTTAGCTTCTAACAATAAAGTTGCTACTAAATCGATCACAACACCGGCACATTCTCCAACTCCAACAGCTTTTACGTAATTGTCTGCGTTACCCCAGTCAATAAAATCAGCTTCTGTTAAATTGGTTACATCTGCGAAAGGTTTCAAAATTTCATAGAAATATTTTTCTCCTTTTTGATCGTAATAGTTTAGAAATTTTTCTCCGTTTGCATTTTTGTCGAAATCATTTAAGATCGTACGCAAAGCATCTGGTCCTCTTCTACTTGGAATTTTGATTACTTTATCAGCAAAACGTCCTTCGCCGTTTCCTAATCTTCCTCCACCCAATAATACTTGTAAAGCCGGAGCTACTAATTTTCCCGAATTGATAGACATTCCCTGAAAACCAATTGCTGACATATTGTGCTGACCACATGCATTCATACAACCAGAAATTTTAATTTCGATTTCGCGGTTGTTTAAGTACTGCGGATATTCTGCACTGATCACTTTTTCTAATTCTTCTGCAATACCGGTACTACTTGCAATCCCCAAATTACAAGTATCAGTACCCGGACATGCCGTAATATCTACAGTAGAATTATAACCTAAATGAACAAAGTCTAATTTGGCTAATTCCTGATAAAAGAAAGGAAGATTCTCTTCTTTTATATGACGTATTACAATATTTTGACGCAATGAAAAACGTAATTCATTTGCTCCGTAATTTTTAATTAAATCGGCTAATAATCTGGCTTTATCTGTATAAAAATCTCCTAATAAAACTTTGATTCCAATAGCGTAATAACCTGCTTGTTTTTGAGCAATTACATTTGAATTTTTCCAGGCTTCATAAGCTTTAGTATCTTCGATTGTAACTGATGGAGCTTGCAATAATGGCTCAGCAATTGGTCCGTCAAAAGCGGTGGTATCAATTTCGTAGGTTTCAAAAGCGATTGCTTTTTTCTCTTTTTCAACCAAATCAAGGAAAACATCTCTTCCCATTTCTTTGATTAAGAATTTCATACGGGCTTTCATTCTTTTTGCACGCTCGCCGTATCGGTCAAAAATACGGATGATTCCTTCTGCTGTCGGGATGATTTCGTTTGCCGGTACAAATTCTGAAAGTAATTCAGCATGAGCTGGCTGAGATCCTAAACCTCCACCAAACATGATTTTGAAACCTCTTTGTCCGTCTACAATTTTTGGAATAAATCCTAAATCGTGTAAATAACTCAAGGCGGTATCTTCATCAGATGATGAGAACGAAATTTTGAATTTACGCCCCATTTCCTGACAAATAGGGTTTCTTAATAAATATTGAAATAAAGCATGAGCGTAAGGCGAAACATCAAATGGTTCGTTTACGTCTACACCTGCTAATTCACTTCCTGTAATATTACGAACAGTGTTTCCACAAGCTTCACGCAATGTAACATCGTCTTTAGCCAAATTTGCCCAAAGTTCCGGCGTTCTGTCCAAACTCACATAGTGAATTTGAATATCCTGACGCGTTGTAATGTGCAAACGTCCTGTAGAATATTCGTCAGAAACTTTAGTGATTCGCAACAATTGCTCGCTGGTCACTTTACCATAAGGCAGTTTAATACGAATCATTTGTACGCCTTCTTGACGTTGCCCGTAAATTCCGCGTGCTAAACGAAGACTACGAAAACGTTCATCATCAATTTTTCCTCCACGGAATAAATGAATCTTTTTTTCTAAATCGATAATCTCTTTTTGAACTATCGGATTTTCTATTTCTGTTCTAAAACTTTCCATTTCTTTTTAATGCTTTAGGCTTTAAGCAATAAGCTGTAGGCTTTCTTGCGTACCGTGTTATACATTTTTTGCTAAAAGCTTACAGCCTAAAGCTTATTGCTTACAGCAGTGAAACTAGCGAATGAATCCTACTCCTGCTGTTGTGTTTGTTGCTGTATCAATTAAGATAAAAGCTCCGTTTGATTTATTTTCGTTGTAAGCATCAAAATATAAAGGTTTGCTTAATTTGATGGTTACTTCTCCAATTTCGTTAATCGCCAATTGCGATGCTTCTTTTGTTCCGGAATAATCTGTTGAGATTGTATTTTTGATACTTTCTACTTTTGCCAAAACCGAGTTAGTGTTATGCTGTACAATATATTTTGTTCCCGCAACCAATTTTTTGCTGTCCATCCAGCAAACTGTTGTGGTGATTTCTTTTTCAATTTTTGGAAGTTCAGATGATTTTACGATCATATCACCTCTTGTCACATTGATATCATTTTCTAATTCGATTGTGATCGAAGAACCTGCAACGGCTTCATCAAATGTTTTATCGAAAAAGTGAATTTTTGAAACTTTTGATTCGGTTAAAGAAGGAAGAACCGTAACGGCATCTCCAACTTTAATTGAATTTCCATATAATTTTCCGGCGTAACCTCTAAAATCATGGTATTCTTCTGTTTTTGGACGAATAACCGTTTGAACCGGAAAACGTGCTTTTCCTGCTTCAAAAACATCTGAAGAATGTAATCCTTCTAAATGTTCCAAAACCGTTTGACCTGTATACCAAGGCATATCTTTCGATTGATCCACTACGTTTCCGCCATTGATCGCGCTTAACGGAATATAACTTACGTTTTGTTCTTTGAAGGTACTTTTAGCATTTAATGCCTGAAAATCAGCTTTGATTTTGTTGTAAACTTCTTCAGAATAATCAACTAAATCCATTTTATTAATTGCCACAATTACCTCTTTTACTCGCAACAAATTATTGATAAAGAAGTGACGGTATGTTTGCTCAATTACCCCTTTTCTGGCATCAATTAAAATAATAGAAACCTGAGAAGTCGAAGCTCCTGTAACCATGTTTCTGGTATATTCTACGTGACCCGGAGTATCGGCAATAATGTAACTTTTCTTCGCCGTCGAAAAATAAATATGCGCAACGTCAATGGTGATTCCTTGTTCTCTTTCGGCTACTAATCCGTCAGTTGCCAAAGAAAAATCAAGATAATCGTAACCTTTTTGTTTACTGCTTTTTTCGATTGCTTCTATTTTATCTGTAGTCAATGATTTTGTATCGTACAATAATCTTCCTATTAAAGTACTTTTTCCGTCATCTACACTTCCTGCTGTTGCTATTTTTAAAACTTCCATCTTAATATTTGTTTCAGGTTTATTTTTTTGTTTCAGGTTACAAGTTTCACGTTGCTTGCCTTTGAACTAAAATTTAAACCTGTATGTTTTTGTTTTCTTGATTCTAATTTTTAATTATCAATTGTCAATTATTAACTATCAATTAAAAATAACCCTGTTGTTTTCTCTTTTCCATTGCGGCTTCAGAACGTTTGTCGTCGATTCTGGCTCCTCTTTCAGAAATAGTTGATTCTCTGATTTCTCCAACAACTTCCTGGATTGTTGCTGCGTAGGATTCAACTGCGGCTGTACAACTCATATCTCCAACGGTTCTGAAGCGAACAATTCTTTCTTCGATTTGTTCGTCTTCTTCTTGGTACACAAAAGGAGAATGCGACCAGATTAAACCGTCTCTCAAAAAAACTTTTCTTTTATGTGAAAAATAGATTGATGGAATTTCGATGTGTTCTTTTTCGATATAACTCCAAACATCTAATTCTGTCCAGTTTGAAATTGGGAAAACACGAACGTTTTGACCATTTTCTATTTTTCCGTTTAAAATATCAAACAATTCCGGACGTTGATTTTTTTCATCCCATTGACCAAAATCGTCACGAACAGAAAAAATACGTTCTTTAGCTCTTGCTTTTTCTTCATCACGACGCGCTCCACCAATACAAGCATCAAATTTGAATTCTTCGATTGCATCTAAAAGTGTGATCGTTTGTAAGCTGTTTCTACTAGAATATTTTCCAGTTTCTTCAACCACTTTTCCTTCATCAATAGCATCCTGAACATTACGAACAATTAATTCCAACCCTAATTCTTCTACCAATTTATCTCTGAAAGCAATAGTTTCAGGGAAATTGTGCCCCGTATCAACATGCAATAGAGGAAACGGAATCTTAGCAGGGAAAAAGGCTTTCTGCGCCAAACGCACTAATGTTATAGAATCTTTTCCTCCAGAGAAAAGCAAAACCGGTTTGTCAAACTGTGAAATTACTTCTCTGAAAATGTATATTGCTTCACTCTCTAAAGCGTTTGTTTTTAATACTGAACTCATTTTTGTTTTTTGTTTCAAGTTTTAAGTTTCAGGTTTATTTTTATTGTGAGTTACCCTAAATCTTTCAACTTTGTTATTCTCTTAATACTTAATTCTTTTCTCTTAATTCTAAAAAGGCTTTATTCTTTTTTAGCACTATGCAAACCACATTCTTTATGGCTTGATTCCCACCACCATCTTCCGGCTCTGATATCTTCACCAGGGAAAATTGCTCTTGTACATGGTGCGCATCCGATACTTACGAAACCTTGTTTGTGTAAAGCATTTTGCGGAACATTATTTTCTGATAAATACGTTTCAACTTCTTCTAAACTCCATTTTAATAATGGATTGAATTTGATGATTTCGAAACCTCCGTCGTATTCAAATAAGTTCAAATCTTGTCTGTTCTCAGATTGCTCAGCTCTTAAACCGGTGATCCAAACTGAATTTCCTGCTAAAGCTTTCCTTAAAGGAACTACTTTTCGGATAAAACAACATTCTTTTCTGTTTTCTACCGAATCATAAAAACTGTTTGGTCCTTTTGCTTTTAGTAAATTTTCTACTGCTGTTGCTTCTGGAAAATACACTTCGATTGGTCTTTTATATTTTTTCAATGTTTTATGAAAAACGTCGTAAGTTTCCTGAAACAATCTTCCTGTGTCTAAAGTAAAAACAGTAATATTAGTATTGCTTTTTGCAATAAAATCTGTAATTACCTGATCTTCCTGACCAAAAGAAGTGGAAAAAATCACTTTCCCCGGATATTCTTTAGCTAAAAAAACTAAAGTTTCGTCAAGCGAAAAATCTTTTGTTTTATCTAATAATTCTTGTACAATAATCGCACTCATAATCTTTCTTCCTTTCTAAAACTATCTTTTACAATAATTTAGATAATGTTTTTAAACTCAATAATATAATCAGAATCCCAACCGCAACCATCATTGGTTTTCTTTTGATTTTATTTACCAGATAAGCTGCTAATGGCGCTGCAATAACTCCTCCTAAAATCAATCCGATGATTACCTGCCAGCCGTGAATTCCTCCAAAAAGCATAAAAGTAATACCACTTGCAAATGAAATTGCAAACTCGGCTGCATTTACTGAACCAATTGTATATCTCGGATTTCTTCCTCTTCCTAATAAAGTTGAAGTCACAATTGGGCCCCAGCCTCCGCCACCGACAGAATCCATAAAACCTCCAAAAACGGCCAAAGCACCTAATCTTTTCGTTTTTTTCTTAACAATTGTTTTTTTCAATGCTTTTCTTATAATAATAACTGCCAAAACAATCATGTAAACCGCAATAAAAGGCTTGATAATATCTCCATTAATAACATCCGACAACAAATAAGCTCCTGTAATCGAACCTAAAACACCCGGAATTAATAAATGTCTTACCAATTTTTTATTGATGTTCCCAAATCGGTGATGAGAAAGTGCCGATGCTCCTGTTGTAAACATTTCAGAAACGTGAACTGCGGTACTGCTTACAACTGGCGGTATCCCATAAGCCAATAAAAATGAAGTTGATGTTGCTCCATACCCCATTCCTAATGTTCCGTCAACCAATTGAGCAAAAACTCCAATGGCAAAAAACACCAAAAATTCTTCATTAAATCCATTCACAAATCCATTCCAAGAAAATTCAGCGTAATGATTATAAATTAATACAGATAATAAACCTACTAGTAAAATAACAGGAATTCCAATCCAAAGCTTTTCTTTAAAAGAATCGGCGGTATTTATTTTCAGTTCTCTTTCCATATTAAAATGATTGAATTTGTTTTGAAAAACTATTACCCTATCGGGTTAATAGATTACTTTGCAAAAATACTATTTATTTCTAAAAATCAAAACAAATAGTATCGTTTTTTTAAACCTTTAACTTCCTCTGGATCACGTTGAAACAAATAACCGAATTAATTTCACAAATAATACCAAAGAACATCATATTCAAACAATATAAATGCCCAAAATATTTGGTTATTAAATACGTTATCTAATCTCTACAACATCTATAGGATAATTATAAAATTATTGTATTTTAGCAACAAATTTTTTCTATGGATTTTCAGATTGGTCTTGTAATTGCAGGTTTAATAGTAGGTTTTATTGTTGGATTAACCGGTGTTGGAGGTGGTTCTTTAATGACTCCAATTTTGCTGTATTTTAATATTCCGCCTACAACCGCAGTAGGAACAGATCTACTTTATGCTGCTTTCACAAAAGCAGGGGGAATATTTGTTCATAATAAAAAAGGAAACATAAACTGGAAAATTACCGGATGGCTGACATTAGGGAGTGTTCCGGCTGCTTTACTTACTTTATGGATTCTAAACAGCATCAGAACTGATATTGAAACTATAAACCGAGTTATTAAATACAGTTTGGGATGGGCATTATTATTTACTTCGGTTGCGATTATCTTCAAAAATAAAATTTTAAAATTCTCTCAAAAACATGCAGGAGATAAATTCCATAGTGAAAGCCATACTCAAAATATGCTGACTATAGGAATTGGAGTCTTATTGGGTACAACCGTAACTTTAACTTCTATTGGAGCCGGAGCTCTCGGAACAGTAACTTTGTTTTTCCTTTATCCGCTTTTACCAACTCCACGTTTGGTAGGAACTGAAATTGCTCATGCTGTTCCTTTGACTTTAGTTGCAGGAATTGGTCACGCTTCTATGGGAAATTTAGATTTAGCGCTATTGGGACAATTACTATTAGGTTCTCTTCCCGGAATTTACATTGGAAGCAGTTTGAGCGGAAAAGTACCCGATCTGTTTCTTAGAAATGCCATCGCTGTAATGCTTTTTCTGGCGGGATATAAATTGATTTTTTAGATAAAAATAAAATTAGATAATAAAAAAGACCATTTCAAAATCATGAAATGGTCTTTGTTTTTATATTTTATTGCAGCAAATTTACTTTAAAATGCAATATCTGCCAGCGAATTACTTTCTAATATTTTAAGCGTATTATCTCTTACTTCTGTCATTAAACGCCGTGCAGCACAAGTAGATTCATCATCGCAGTCATCGCATTTTTCATAAAAATTATGACTTGCACACGGAAGCAATGCGATTGGTCCTTCAAGAATTCGGTATACTTTGGCCATACTGATATCTTTTGGATCTTTTATCAAATAATAACCGCCGCCTTTTCCTTTTTTTGCACCAAGAAAGCCTGAGTTTCTCAATAATAATAAAATACTTTCCAGAAATTTTATCGAAATATGTTCACTTTTTGCAATTTCAGCTATTTGTACAGGTTCATTATTTTCTCGTCTGGCTAAATAGGTTAAAGCTTTAATTCCGTATTTTGTTTTCTTTGAAAGCATCTTTAAATTTTAGATTTCAGACTGTCTATTTTTAGATTATTTCTAAAACAAACAAGCTTCATATTATTCTGCAACAAAAATAGGCTTTTTAAATGAGAAAAATAACAGAACAAAATTATATTCTACTTATTCTATCAATTTAGTTCGGTGTTTCCTATTAAATTGAATTCATGAAATAGTTTTACTTCTTTCTCCAGATCTTTTTTATTGACAACGTACGTATTAGAAATTGAATCGTGCCAGCCTCTGGATGGACTGCCGAAAAAAGAGAGTACGTCGAAAGGAATCAACCTGCATAAACTTCTTTTCAGAATAATTCCCCAATCAGGTTTATTTCCATTTTCATCAACCACAACAGTTCCTGTAATAAATTTTCCCACAGTACTTCCAAATACTCCTTCCGCCACAATATAATAAGCTGTGGTCATCAAAACACTTAAAAATATTATCATCCAACTTCCTACATTAAAAACCCAAAATCCAAATCCTGTTAACCCAACAGAATCTAAAACTTTTACGAGTTCTGGTATGATAAGGCCTAATACCGTTGAGACGGCATATGTAAAAACGTAATCTATAAAATAATTTAAAAATCTTATTTTACCAGAAGAGAGCAGGTCTTCTTCTAAAACATAAACAGATTCACTCATGGAATGTTATTTCTTTGGTTTCTTTAAATTCTGTTATATTAAGCTACTTCAGTGTTTCCTATTAAATTGAATTCGTGAAATAGTTTTACTTCTTTCTCCAGATCTTTTTTATTGACTACATAGGTATCAGAAATAGAATCATGCCAGCCTCTGCTTCCCAAAAAAGAAAATCCGTCAAAAGGAATTAATCGGCATAATGTTCTTTTAAAGATAGTTCCAAAAGAAGGTTTTTCGCCATTTTCATCTACCACAACAGTTCCTGTTACGAATTTCCCAATTGATCTTCCAAAAAGACCTTCTGACAATGAATAATAAAAAATAGAGATCACAACAAAAACCAGCTGTCCTTCTAAATCACTTAAATTACCAAGCCAGTACAGAAGATCATTCCAACCCATAAAATTTGCTAAAAAAGCAATCATTAAAGAAATAAAAAAAATTAATACAAGGATTATAACTATATCTAAAATATAGTTTATGAATCGACTTCCGTTGGATGCCAATAATTTTTCATCAAGAATATAAGTAGAGTTACTCATGGTTTGGTCAGTTTATTAAATTGATTATTACAGATTTAAATTTATAACGAAAACAAAAATATATTTTTTGTTCAAATAACCATCAAAAAGAATGACGATTTTTAACAGTAATAAATTTACAGTCAAAAATCGTCATTATTATACAGTTTAGAAATCGAATATCTAAAGTCCGAAATCTAAAATCATTTAATCCAGCGCTTGTTTTAAATCAGCAATTACATCTGCTACCGTTTCTAAACCTACGGAAACACGAACTAAACCTTGCGTTATTCCAACTGCCAATTGATCTTCTTCAGATAATTTGCTGTGTGTTGTTGACGCTGGATGTGTTACAATCGTTTTTACATCACCAATATTTGCCGAAAGAGAACATAATTTAATTTTGTCTAAAAATTTTCTTCCTGCCTCAAGACCGCCTTTAATTTCGATCGCAATAATATTACCGCCTAAAAGCATTTGTTTTTTGGCTATTTCATATTTTGGATGTGATTTCAAGAATGGATATTTCACACTGTTTACATTGGGATGGCTTTCTAAAAATTCAGCCACTTTTAAAGCATTTTCACAATGTCTGTCCACACGAACAGCCAAAGTCTCTAAACTTTTTGACAAAACCCATGCATTAAATGGCGACATTGCCGGCCCCGTATTTCTTGAAAATAAGTATATTTTGCGAATTAACTCTGCTTCTCCAACTGCAACTCCTCCCAAAACTCGACCTTGTCCGTCTATTAATTTTGTTGCTGAATGAATTACTATATGTGCGCCGTATTTAATAGGCTGTTGAATATATGGCGTCGCGAAACAGTTGTCTATTATTAAAATCAAATTGTGCTTTTTTGCGATTTGGCCCAGCAATTCTAAGTCTACTACATCCACACCAGGATTTGTTGGTGTTTCTGCATATAGAATTTTAGTATTTGGTTTAATAAAACTTTCAATTGTTTCCGGTTTATTGATATCAAAATAAGAAGTTTCAATTTTCCATTTTGGAAAATACGTCATAAACAACGCATGAGTTGATCCAAAAACACTTCCTGCAGAAACAATATGATCTCCAGAATCTAACAATGCAGCAAACGTAGAGTATATTGCTGCCATTCCGGTTGCAAAAGCATAACCAGCTTCGGCACCTTCCATTGCACAAACTTTATCTACAAATTCTGTTGTATTTGGATTGCTGAAACGTGAATAAATATTGCGAACTTTTTCTTCAGTAAAAGAAGCTCTCATATCCTCTGCATCTTCAAATATAAAACTTGATGATAAATACAAAGGGGTTGAATGTTCCTGGAATTGTGTTTTTTCTAAATGTGTACGTATGGCTTGAGTTTCAAAACCAAATTCTTCTTTATTCATTGTGTTGTGTGTTTAAAAGAGTTATTTCGCAGAGTTTCACAAAGTGATCACAGAGTTTCGCGAAATATCTTTCATTATTTAATAGCTAGCCCAAAGAATTTTCTAATTGACTAATTTTCTAATTGAATGTTGTTTAAAACAACTTTGTAATTGATGGTTGCAGTTGGCTCTACAGTTTTGGCAACTGAGCAGTATTTCTCGAAAGAAAGCTGTGCGGCACGCTGTGCTTTTTCCGGATTGATATCGCCTTCTAAATAAAAAACCACATCGATTTCTTTAAAAGGTTTTGCTTCTTCAATCTGTACACGTGTTCCCTCAACCTCAGCGTTAAAAGAAGTAATTTCCTGACGCTGCTTTTTCAAAATCGAAATCATATCAATTGCACTGCATCCTGCAACACCCATTAATACAAGCTCCATCGGACTTGCGCCTAAATCACTTCCGCCAAATTCAGCTCTGCTGTCAACATCAACTACATGACCTCTTTCATTTTTTAATTTGAAATGAAACGCGTCGTTTACTCTGTTTAAGGTTACTTTCATTTTTTTGTTTTTTTTTATTTTTGTTTGAGTTCAAATCATAAATCTAAACTCTAAAATCTGCAATCTAAAATCAATATTATCCTTTATCTGATAATCTCAAAATATCTCCAAAAACTCCTCTTGCCGTTACCGCAGAGCCTGCACCAGCTCCCTGAATAACAATTGGGCGATCTCCGTAAGATTCAGTATAAATTTCGAAGAAAGAATCAGAACCTTTTAAACCGCCTAAAGCAGTATCTGAAGGAACAGAAACTAATTTTACTTCCAGATTTCCTTTGTCATTTTGTAAATCACCAGACAATTCACCAATGTATCTTAATACGTGATTTGGTTTTTGGTCTGCTTTTATTTTCTCGTAAATAGGATCGAATTCTTTTAATTTAGTTAAGAAATCAGCAACGTTTCCTTCGCGTAGATGGTCCGGAATTAGGTTTTGAATTGAGATTTCTTCGAACTCATTTTGCAAATCTAATTCTCTTGCCAAAATCAATAATTTTCTTCCCACATCATTTCCGCATAAATCCTCACGCGGGTCCGGTTCTGTATATCCGTTATCAATTGCTTCTTTCAGAATTTCGCTGAACGGAGCCTCTTTTGCAGAGAAATTATTGAATAAATAACTCAATGTTCCAGAGAAAACCCCTTTTATTTTTGTGATGTTTTCACCAGAAAGATGCAGTAATTTAATCGTATCAATTAACGGTAATCCTGCCCCAACGTTAGTTTCGTATAAATAATTCTTTTGATTCTCTGCTAACGCTTTTCTTAATTCTTTATAAAAACCATACGTCAATGTATTGGCCACTTTGTTTGAAGAAATCAAATCGAAACTGCTTTCTACAAGCGGAACATAATTTTCTACAAATGATGCACTTGCGGTATTATCAATCGCAATTAAGTTTTCTAGGTGATACTCATTTGCATAAGCGATAATGTCTTTAATTGTGTATGGTTCGCCTTTAGTTTCAATGTCGTTTTTCCAGCTTGAAGTTACACCATTTTTATTTAAAAGAAGCTTTTTAGAATTGGCAATTGCAAAAACATTAAGCTTAATATCTTTACGTTTTTCAATTGAAGAAGCCGATTCTAAAATTTGATTAATCAAAGTTCCGCCCACTAATCCGTGACCAAAAATAGCGATATTGATTTTTTTAGAAACTCCAAAAATCTCTCCGTGAATTACGTTTAAAGCTTTGTTTAATTCTTCTTTTTTAACAACCAAGCTCACGTTTTTACCTGTAACGGTATTGTTGAATAATATCGGAACTATTTTATTTTTAATTAAAGCGGTATACGGCTTATGGAACGTACTTAGATCCTGCCCGATAATTGAAATTACCGAAACATTATCGGTTACTGTGATCTGGTTTACATCTTTAGAATAAAAGTCATTTTCAAATTCTTTTTCTAATTCGACCATTGCCAATGTCGCTTTTTCTTTGGCCACAACCAATCCGATTCCTCTTTCTGAAGAACCTTGCGAAATAATGCTTACGCTGATGTTGTGATCGCCCATTACCTTAAAAATACGGGCATCGACTCCAGATTTTCCTAGTAAACCGCGTCCTTCCAAATTTACTAATGAAACGTTTTCTAAAACAGAAAGTGTTTTAATTCCTTCTTTTTGAGAATTTGAAGTGATTAAAGTTCCGTGGTTTTCGTGATTGAATGTGTTTAAAATACGAAGCGGAATATTTTTTTCTAATAATGGAATTATCGTTTTGGCATGCAGAATTGTTGCTCCAAAATTGGCTAATTCGTTTGCTTCATTAAACGATAAATATTCGATTTTTTTAGCATCGGCAACTAAATCAGGGTTTGCGGTGTAGATCCCGTCAACGTGCGTAAAGTTTTGAAGTTCTTCGGCATCTAAATAATTAGCAATTAACGAAGCAGTATAATTACTTCCGTTTCTTCCTAAAGTTGTGGTGTCGTTATTGTTGTTTGAACCAATGAAACCCGTTACAATATTTACTGTTTCACCATTGTGAAGTTTGAAATAATTGATAACGTTTTTCTTTGAAAGTTGTTCCAAAGGCTGAGCATCACCAAATTTAGAATCCGTTTTCAGCAATTCTCTTGTATCAACAAAATTCGCAGGAATTCCTTTTTCAACTAAAATTGAAGTCAATAATTTAGCCGAAAGCAATTCACCTTTAGACAAAATCTGATCTTTAATTTTATTGCTGTAATCACCAATTAAGCTTACTCCTTCGAATAATTTATCTAAAATATTAAATTCCTCAGATAAATCTACTTTCGGATAATCTGAAGTCTGATAAGCTTTAAAGCTTTCCAAAAGCGGTTTGTAGTTTCCGTTTTTAGCAGCAATTCTTAAAATATCTTCTAATTCATCTGTTGCATTTCCGCGTGCAGAAACGACCACGGCAATTTTTTCACCTTGATTTACTTTATCAGTAATGATTGAAACTACTTTGTTAAGTCCTTCTCCGTTTGATAATGATTTACCGCCAAATTTTAATATTTTCATTTTATTTTGCTATTGTTTCTGCCTTAAAAATATCGGCAAGTAAATGATCTAATTGTTTGTACTCGATTAAAAAAGCGTCATGTCCGTGAACCGAATCAATTTCGCTGTAAAAAACATTGTTTTTAAATTTCTTTAATTCATTGTAAGTTTCCAGATTTTCTTTTGGTGTAAAAAACAAATCTGAATTAATGGCTACGATATGAATCGCAGCGTTTGATTTGGATAGTAACGTTTCGAAATCGGCACTATTTCTGGTAATATCTATGGTTTTAAGTAACTGGTTCATCAATTTGTATGATGCTAATTGATATCGCTGCTGCAATTTTTTTCCGTGATGTGCCAGCCAGCTTTCGATATTAAAGATCAAAAGATCCTGATTGATCGTACGCTGAAATTTTTCTTTGAATGATTCCGGCGAACGGTAACACAACATGGCGTGAATTCTGGCATCTTCAATTGGTTTTGAGGAATTGTTTAAAATCTGCTCTTGCAGAAAACAATTCGCAATCATCCAGTCGGTCGATTTCCAGTCAGTTGCAATAGGAATTAAATGTTCTGTGATGTTTGGTTCCAAAGCCAGGATTTCCCAGGCAATTCCACCGCCAACAGAACCGCCAATTATAGCAAATACCTGCTCAATATCTAAAGCCTTTAATCCTTTAATGAAGATTCTGGCAATATCTCTGGTTGTAAAATCCTGATAGTTTTCGATTATAAACGAATCGTTTCCGTTTCCGGGAACATTAAACGCCAAAACAGTATATTGATTGGTATCGATAGTTTTTGTTTCGCCTATTAAATCATTCCACCAGCCGTTTTCACCAGTAACCTGAGCATTTCCGGTTAAGGCGTGATTTACCAAAACAATGGGGGCAGTATAAAGCGGTTTACCAAAAAGTGTAAAACTTAACGGTAACGACGAATACAACGCACCACTTTCGGTGATGAAATCCTGAATTATAATGGGACTTGGTATATTTTCCAATTTCAAATCTATTTATTATTGATTTGTATGTGGAAATATTAGAAAGAAAGTCTAGAGTTGAAACTAGAAAAATTCTTGTTGTTATCTTTCCACGTTTGGGCGTGGTAGAATGCAGCACCTTCTTCGAATTAACGAAGGGTTGCTAAGGATTCATCGGGTCTAATCCCTCCTCCTTTCTTTATAACATTTCAATACATTTTTGAACTTAACGGTGCAAATTAACTACTAATTTCTTAAACTAACAAATTTTAATGAAACTGATTACTCAATTTCTTAAACATAATTCAATCAGAAACTTTTGTACGCACAAAATTACCAAACATTATGCCCAGTAACATCATGCAGGTTTTAACCTATTGTATGAATGCTTTTCAAGTTAGATGAAAAGAGTTTCATTTTCTTTTGAGTACATCAAAAACAATAATGAATTTGGTGCTTTTTTCTCCGCTTTTTTATCTGTTTCAGTTATACCGAAACTTGGGTGGATTAATTCGTTTACAGGCGGCGGATTGTTTCTTTCAGCTTTTGCACTTCTATAACCTGAAAGTTTTTTTCTGAAGTAAGTTATTGCGCTCATATTATTAAGTTTAAGTTAGTTATTTTTTAATCTTTATATTTTCTTTAATTCTTTGTTATGTTTACCAAATGGAATAAAAAAACCCTTTTGGATTTTAATACCAAAAGGGTTTAAGTTTTATAGAACTTATATATACTTTTAGTATCAACAGACGTGTACACAAATACGTGCGACATTAAACATCATGTTCATCTGTAGGGACTTATTCATCTGCGATTTGACTGTTATTTTAAAAAAATGTTGCATTTACTTTTCTTTAAAAGCTTTTTTTTAGATATGATTAGGATCTTAAAAGCTATATTTATTTTAACAATTAATTATCTGTTTTTAACAGATCTTACTTGTCTTACAAATGTGCGAATATTTTTTCAATATTCCAAGTTAGAAAACCCTATTTTTTCTTAAAAAACGTTAAAAAACAGCATTTTATCGTTAAAAAACATCCTACAAAATTACAATTTGAATAAAAAGAGGTATAATCTTACAAAAAATAACTTTGCTTTTAGTTTCAATCTGTCAAAGAACTACTAATATTATAACCACTTATAGCCAGACTGCTTCCTTATTTTTAATCTTTTCAGCTACTTTTAAAATATCTGTTATTAAACCTCTTGAAATAGCCTGTTTGCATGGCGAAGCACTTTGAATTACAATTGGCGTATTGGCGTAAGATTGGGTATAAATCTCAAAAATAGAATCGGAACCTTTTAATTGTCCAATTGCTGATCTGACAGGTTCTGATACTAATTTGACTTCTAATGTATTTTTCTCAACATCAAATTCTCCAATATATCTTAAAACATGATTGTCTTTCTGGGTTATTTTAGCAATTTTAAACGATCGGTCAATGGCTTCTTTATTAAGGATTCCGTTTTTCTCCAAATGTTCTTCTCCAATAAGAGGATTGATTTTAATATCTGAGAGTTCGAATTCTTTACCAATTTCACGAGTTAAAATCAATAGTTTCCTCGCAGTGTCATTTCCTGATAAATCTTCTTTAAAAGTAGATCGCATTAATCCGAGAAGACTCGCATCTTTTAAAATAGAGGAAAACGAATTTTCCTCGGCAGAAAAACGATTAAAAACATAACTCAGATTATCTGAAAATACGCCTCTGATTTTTGTAATTTTTTCTCCTGAGAAATATAAATCTCTTAAAGTCTGCAAAACGGGAAAACCGGTATCGACTGAGGTTTCATACAAAAACTCTTTGTCGTTTTTTTTAAGATTATCTCTTAATTGTTTATAAAGATCAATTGGGAGTGTATTTGCCTTTTTATTGACGGCAACAATATTAAATCCGTTTTCGATCAACGTATTATAATGACCAATAAGTTCATCACTTGCGGTTGCATCGACGGCAATTAAATTTTCGAATTCGTTTTCTTTTGCAAATTCGATAATATCTTGTACCCTAAAAGGAACAGCCAATTCTCTAAAATTGGTTTCCCATGCATATCCCACGCCTTCTTTCTCGAAAAAAGCAACGGTAGAATTAGTTATTATCGGGAAATGAAAATCGACGTTTTTACTTTGAAGAAAGAACTCCTGACTTTCGATAATCTGATTGATTAAGGTGCTTCCTATATTTCCAATCCCAAAAAGGATAATATTTATTTTAAGCTTTGACATAATTTTAATTTTTTAAAACATATCTATATTTAGTAAACCATATAAGTTATATAAGTTCATTTAATTTATCAACGTTTATAATTTTAGACGTTCCAATAATAGACGCACTGCTGTGCGTCTCTACTAAAATGAACTTATATAACTTATATGGTGAAACTTTTATCTTGATTTCTTTTTTCATAAAAAATCACCTCTAGCAGAACTCACGCTGCTAAAGGCAATTTTTCAAACAAAAAACAAAAAAACCTAATTTTTATTAATACTATACTGCGACTGAGTTACGCTTTCAAAAACCGATTGTAAGTCGGCGATTAAATCCTCAACATCTTCGATTCCAACAGAAAGTCGGACTAAATCTTTCGAAACTCCTGTAGCTAATTGCTCTTCTTCAGACAATTGCTGGTGCGTAGTACTTGCCGGGTGAATGATCAGCGATTTTGTATCGCCAATATTGGCCAGCAGCGAAAACAATCTTGTTCCGTCTACTACTTTTTTAGCTGCGTCAAAACCTCCTTTTAGTCCAAAAGTGATCACTCCGCTTTGTCCTTCAGGAAGATATTGTTTTGCTAAATCATAATATTTGCTTGATTTCAAACCCGGATAATTTACCCAAACCACCTCATCTTGTTTCTCTAACCATTCGGCCAGAACCAAAGCATTCTCGCTGTGTTTTTTAATTCGGATTGGTAAGGTTTCTAATCCCTGAATAATCTGAAAAGCATTAAATGGACTTAAAGCTGCTCCAAAATCACGTAATCCTTCGATTCTTGCTTTTGCAATAAACGCAGCATTTCCTAAAGCCTCGTGATATACTAATCCGTGATATCCTGCAGAAGGTTCTGTAAATTCAGGGAATTTTCCATTAGACCAGTCAAAAGTTCCGGCATCGATGATCGCGCCTCCTAATGAAGTTCCGTTTCCGGCAATATATTTTGTTAAGGAGTGAATTACAATATCGGCACCATATTTAATTGGGTTTAATAAATAAGGTGTCGCAACTGTATTATCTACTATAAATGGCACTTTGAATGCTTTGGCTTCCGCCGAAATTCCTTTTAAATCTAATACATCTAATTTTGGATTCCCCAGTGATTCTACAAAGAATGCTCTGGTGTTTTCTTTTGCTGCTTTTGTAAAGTTTTCAGGGTTTGAAGGATCTACAAAAGTGGTTGTAATTCCTAATCGGGGTAATGTTACACTTAATAAGTTATATGTTCCACCGTATAAACTATTTGAGGCTACGATATGATCGCCGGTTCTTAGCAAAGTCAAAAAAGTTGTAGAAATTGCCGATGCTCCAGATGCTGTAACTACAGCTCCAATTCCGCCTTCGAGCGCCGCTAAACGCTGTTCCAGAACATCATTTGTTGGATTATTTAATCTGGTGTAGATAAATCCGGCTTCGGCAAGGCCAAATAAGTTGGCAGCATGATCTGCGTTATTAAATACATATGATGATGTCTGGTAAATTGGCACTGCTCTGGTTCCTGAATTTTTAGTAACATCGTGTCCTGCGTGTAATGCGTTTGTTGCAAATTTTTGTGTACTCATGATTTCTTAGTTTTTTAAATATTGTTAATACGATATATTGATATAGTGAATTGTAAAATGTGAATTGTGAATTGATTTATGCAAAAGGAAATTCTCCTTCTAGTTCAAGATCATACATTTGAAACAATAATGATTTTTGAACTTTTCTATCCTGTTCTGAATTTATTCTTCTAATTTCTCTTGTTATCTCTTCTGATTTGGTATTGTCTTTTTGAGAATCGTTTCTCAATAAATATTCGACTGCTATGGAATTTAATGTTTTCATGATTTAAAATTTTAAAAGTGTGGAAATGAAGAAGCCCTTTCGGATGGCGACCAAAAGGGCTTATAGTTTAACTATAACAAAGATTGTATCTTTTCACTTTTGGCAACAGCAAGGTTGGATGCACATTTGCATCATACTACAACACATCATATTTTTTCTTGCTATTGTTTTCATTTTAATTTAAAATTTAATTCTTTTTTTAAACTCGACTAATTCGATAGAGTAAATGTAATATTTATTTATTTAACTGCCAAATAAAATTTTGATATTTAACATTAAAATTTTTATAGGCTGCGCAAATACAAGCTTTCTTTTAAAAAATTGACCACAGATTTTACGAATTAAACCGATTATTGCAGGTTTTCTATTTTATTTAATGTAAATACTGAACCTATGGGTATTATAAAGAACCATTTACATCGGTTGAAAAATTTAGCCACAGATTAAAAAGATTACATTGATTTTAAAAATCAGTGCTAATTCGTTTAATCCTTAAAATCTGTGGACTTTTTTTTTAGAATTTAAAGCTTAAACGTGCAAATCCAAATCTTCCGTTTAATCCAAATTGCGATACGGCTCTTGAATAAGCAAACTGATTTGCATTTGTCAAGTCTGTACTTGGTGCCGGAGATAAAGTTGGAGTTGTGTTTGTGAAAGCTGGAGTTGACGGGTTATTTCTGTCCGGATAAACATCTCCTATATTATTAAAACCAACAGTTGCTCTAAAATGTTCGTTGATTTGATATCCGAAAGATAAATCGGTAACTAATTTTGCACTGTATTCCGGATGTTCATATACAGAAGCATATCCATCTAAATTAACATCAGTTGCTCCCGGATCTGTTACTTTTCCAAAATAGCTGTTTCTTAAATAAATATCCAGTTTCTTAATACTGAAAGTAGTTGTTAAGTTTGCTTTCAATTTCGGAATTGCTTCTTCTAAATAAACCCGGCTTGACTCTGGGAAAAATGAATATATGTAAGGATCTCCTCCTGCATTAACAATAGATTGCGGAATATGCAAATCTCCTACTCTTTTTGTTTCATTATAACTTAAAGCAAAATCATTTCTGATCACAAAATCGGGAATTACATCATATTTTTGAGAAATTACTACGTCAACACCTTTCGTTTCAGAGTCGATTCCGTTTGTCCAGAACGAAGCTCTTTCTACACCTTTTGTATCAAAAGCTTGTTGAAACAATGTCAAAGCCTCTACTTGCGCCGGAGATGTTGCTGCTGCAATCTGTGCATCTGTTGGTCTAGAATATTGACCAGTTAAAACAATTCTGTCGTTAATTCTTGTAAAATAAGCATCGGTTGCGATTGTGATATTGGCTTCCGGAATTTTAAATGTAAACCCTGTGCTGATACTTTTTGATTTCTCTGGTTTTAAGTTTTCTACACCAATACTTTTTGCTGCCTGAGAATCATTTGTAAAATAACCAACCTGATATGGAGATCCATTAATGAACTGAGTTGAACTTGCTTCAAAGTATTTTTGCTGTAAGGATGGCGCTCTAAAACCTGTTTGCCCAGAAATTCTCCAGTTGATATTATCGTTTAGTTTTAAAAGAGAGGCTAATTTAAAAGTAACCGTACTTCCAAAATCTGAATAGTTTTCATAACGTGCTGCTCCGTTTAACAGCCAGTTTTCGGTTGCATTTAGCTCTAAATCAATATAAGCTGCACCGCTTCGTCTGTCTCTTTCTTTAGCATCTGAAGGCTGAAATCCTGAAAATCCCTGCGCTCCTGCACCACGTTTGTTTCCGAAGAAATCAGTCACAATTAAAGGTGAAGTAGTTGGCAAAACTCCAGAAACTAAAGCTCCGTTTACATCATATAATCCGTATGAAGCTTCTTCTCCTTGTTTGATTTGATAATTTTCATATCTGAATTCTCCACCAAAAGCAACATTTAAACCAGCAAGAAAATCAAATTTTCTGCTAAAATCTAAATTGGTCGTACTTTGTAAAAATGAAACTTTACCGGCATCAAAACTAGAAGGAGAATTTACACCCAAAGTTGCATTGATCGTATTGTTTACATCATATTTAAAAGAGTTTGTTCCGAGGTTAGAACTTAAATCAGTATCAAAACCAAATAATTCTGTATTCACTCCAAGTGCTGCAGAAACATCTAAAATTCCAGATTCGATTTCTGGCAAAAATCCGTTTTCATACACTTGCGTAAAAGTTCCTGAACCGTTTGGAAGCCTGTTAAAAGCGTATGATTTACCGTCCCTGTAAGATACTCCACCAAAAGAATACAATGAAGTTGTTTCTGTTAAAGGGTATTTTGCATTATAATACGCCTGCCCAGAAGCCAGTTCTGACTGACCAACACTCATATTATAGTCTGCTCTTTCCTGTCCTCTGTAGGCTAACTCATTATTAGTAACATCAAAATTAAGTGCTGTTTGTAATTGCGTTATTGTTGTTGCAGATGAAATTGCTGTTTGCTGTGCCGGCGTAAAATAACTTACCTGCGGTGCATATTGCTGTATCGAACTTATAATTTGTGTCGAATTTGGGGTGGTATTGATATTACTGAAAAGAGAATTGATCTGAACTCCGTTTTGAGCCGCTCTGTTTTCTACAGCATTGTAGGCATTAAAAATTCCGTTATTTCTAATTCCTGCACGGCTTGTTGCTTGTCTTGTTACGGCAGTTCCGGTAATATTTAAGAAACTTCCCGGTTTACCTAATGATGTTCCGTAGTTTAAATCGACCTGTACAGTTTGTCCATCGGCTCCACCTTTAAAATTGTTAGAGCCGGATGATAAATTAGTTCCGTATTGAATGCCTCCAGAAAGATATTTTGCATTCTTTTTAAGTACAATATTAATTACTCCGGCAATGGCATCAGAACCGTATTGTGCGGCTGCTCCGTCTCTTAAAACTTCGATTCTTTCAATGGCAAAAGACGGAATCGCATTTAAATCGGTTCCTACAGATCCTCGTCCCGGTGATCCGTTTATGTTTACTAATGCACTGGTGTGCCTGCGTTTTCCGTTTACTAAAATTAAAACCTGATCTGGACCTAATCCTCTTAATTGTGCCGGATCAACGTGGTCTGTTGCATCGGCAGTTGATGTTGCGTTACTGGTAAACGATGGCGCAACATAATTTAAAATCTGCGTTACGCTGGTTTGCGGCGCTCCTTTTGTTATTTCAGAAATATTAAAAACATCAACCGGAACCGGTACATCTGTTTTTACTCTATTTTTATTTCGAGTTCCAATTACAGTAACTTCTGATAGTTCATTATTCTTTAAAGTATCCTGCTCGGTTTTATTATCCTGAGCATAAAGGCCTGAAAATGTTACAAGACCCAAGATGATTAGTATATTTTTCTTCATTTCTTTTTACTGATTAATTTGTTTTTGGCTTAAAGTTTATTTTCGGTTTTAAACAAAAAAAACCTCTGCGGCTGGCAGAGGTTCTATATATGTTGTTGAAAATAAACTACAATAGAGTCTCTGCGGATAATTCCGGCATCTTACAAGACATCATATTGCAAATAGTAAATTTCATTTTGTTCTGTTATTTTAACAAGGCAAATGTGCGAACTATTTTTTAACTGACCAAACAAAAACAAAAATATTTTCTATTACCCTATCAAATTAGTATATTACTTTTAAATTTCTACTATAAAAAATAAAAAAAGTTGAACTTTAATTTGCAAATCAAAATGGTTTTATACCTTTGCACGCGAATACAGAGGAAAAATTTGAACTGATTGCAACCTCTTCATAATGAAATGATTCGTTATGGATACTGAAACCAAGATTTCGGTAGTAAAAAATGCTAAAGCAGGAATTCTCCTTTAGCACTTTCAGCAATTACTTTTCCTCGCTTAATGTTAATTTAATAAATTATTATGGCTTATTTATTTACGTCAGAATCTGTTAGTGAAGGGCATCCAGACAAAGTTGCAGATCAAATTTCGGATGCTTTAATTGATAACTTTCTGGCATTTGATGCTGACTCAAAAGTAGCTTGTGAAACATTAGTTACTACAGGTCAGGTTATTTTAGCAGGTGAAGTAAAATCGAATACTTATCTTGATGTACAACAAATTGCACGTGAGGTAATCCGTAAAATTGGATATACTAAAAGTGAATATATGTTTGAAGCGAATTCTTGTGGAATCCTTTCAGCAATTCACGAGCAGTCTGCAGACATTAACCAAGGTGTTGACAGAGCTAAGCCAGAAGAGCAAGGTGCAGGAGATCAGGGAATGATGTTTGGTTACGCTACAAACGAAACTGAAAACTATATGCCTTTGGCTCTTGATTTATCTCATAAATTATTACAAGAGTTGGCTATTTTAAGACGTGAAAACAAAGAAATCACGTATTTACGTCCAGATGCTAAATCTCAGGTAACTTTAGAATACAGCGACGATAACAAACCAACTCGTATTGATGCAATCGTTATCTCAACTCAGCATGATGATTTTGATGAAGAAGCTGCAATGTTGGCTAAAATCAAAAAAGATATTATCGAAATTTTGATTCCAAGAATTATCGCTAAAAACCCAACGCACGCTCATTTATTCAACGATAAAATCAACTACCATATCAACCCAACAGGAAAATTCGTTATTGGAGGACCTCACGGAGATACTGGTTTAACTGGAAGAAAAATTATTGTTGATACTTACGGTGGAAAAGGCGCTCACGGTGGTGGTGCATTCTCTGGAAAAGATCCAAGTAAAGTTGACAGAAGTGCTGCTTATGCTACACGTCATATCGCTAAAAACTTAGTTGCTGCGGGTGTTGCTGACGAAATCTTAGTTCAGGTTTCTTACGCTATTGGAGTTGCTCAGCCAATGGGTATTTTCATTGAAACTTACGGAACTTCTAAAGTAAACTTAACTAACGGTGAAATTGCTAAAAAAGTAGAAGCTATCTTCGATATGCGTCCTTACTTTATCGAACAGCGTTTGAAATTAAGAAACCCTATTTATAGTGAAACTGCTGCTTACGGACACATGGGACGTAAACCAGAAACTGTGACTAAAACTTTTTCTGCTCCTGGAGGAAACGAAAAAACGGTAACTGTTGAATTGTTTACATGGGAGAAACTTGATTTTGTTGATCAGGTAAAAACTGCTTTTGGACTATAATTCATACGATTAATATTTTTTAATCTTACTTATATATTACCCCCGAATTCTATTCCTTTAGAGTTCGGGGTTTTTATTTGGTTATGTGATGGCATTTGCTTTTCTTAGTACAAAATAACTGACCAAAAATGAGTAAACTTCCTTCGTTACAAAACGTTTTAAATGCCACGCTAAAAACTGTTTTGAGATTTCCTTTAGAAACTATAACCGCTATTTTAGGTACTGTTTTCGCTATTTTGTTTATTAGGCAAGATCGTGTATATGATGACAAATTCTATATAAAAGCCATTATGAGCTGCTCATTGTGCCTTGTATGGTTTGTTTCTGCAAGTTTGTTTTTTGCTGCAAAACATAAAAATGGTATAATACGGTTTGTGGTTAGTTTATTGTTTAGTGTACCATTAGTCGCTTTTGTATTTAATTTTGCAGAAAGAATCTCAGATGTTGAAGCACAGCAATTTTTTGTATTCAGCCTTGCTTTGCATTTACTGGTTTCTTTTTCAGGTTTTTTACCAAGAGCTTATAATCAGGAAGAGTTTTGGGAGTTTAACAAACAGCTTTTTTTACGCATACTAACTTCCGGTTTGTACAGTATTGTTCTTTATACGGGTTTAGCTTTAGCAATTTTAGCTGTAGATAAATTATTTAAAGTTAAATTGGATGATAAAATCTATGGATATTTATTTTTTACTATTGCCGGAATTTTTAATACTATTTTCTTTTTAAGCGGCGTTCCTGAAACCAATAGTAAAGAATATCCGCTTCGTTTAAGCTATCCTAAAGGACTTAAAAATTTCACTCAGTTTGTGTTATTACCTTTAATAAGTATTTATTTAGTGATTCTGATTTGTTATGAAACCAAAATCCTTATCACGCTTTCGCTGCCTGTTGGCTGGGTTTCTTATCTGGTTTTAGCATTTGCTATTGTTGGAATCCTTTCTTTTTTGCTGGTTCATCCTATTGCGAATGAAAATGGCAATTTATGGATGCGGACTTTTAATCGCTGGTTTTATTTCTTATTAATTCCGTTGTTGGTATTATTGTTTTGGGCGATTTTATATCGAATCAATCTTTACGGTTTTACGCACGAACGTTATTATGTTTTACTGTTGTCAATTTGGCTGGCGGTTGTTGTGGCTTATTTTCTAATTTCAAAACATCCAAAAATAAAATTCATTCCTATAAGTATGTGCCTTGCCGGATTGTTTTCTATTGTGGGGCCGCAAAGTGCCAGTTCTATTTCAAAATACAGTCAGTTATCCCGATTTGAAAGTTACCTGCAAAAAACTGAAAACAAAAAATTGACTTTTGAACAAGAACAGGAATTAAGCAGTATCGTTGATTTTTTAGATCGAAATTATACACTTGAAGATATGCTTCCGTATGCAGATAAGAAATTAGATGCGTTATATAAAAAAGACAAGGATCCCGGATCGTATAAGATTATAGAAACCTTAGGTTATGAGTACCGATCCAGATATGACCGAAAAGAGGATATCAATAACGACATCTATTATTCTTATTATGAAAGTGTAGGAACTGTTATAAATATTCATGGATATGATTTTTACTATGCAATTGAAAATAACAGAGATTTTGAATGTCTAGAATGCATAAAAATTGATAATAAAAGTTATTCGCTAAAATCTAACCATAAAGATTATGGAATAGAATTGAAAATCAATGAAGATGTAGTTCCGCTAAAAATCATTGATTTTATAAATAAAAACTCCGGTTTTAAAGCAGGTCCAAATAATGAAAAAATCACTCAGCTTGTTGAAACTCTTAAATACAAAGTTTTAATTACCTATTTAAGCGTAGGCGGCAGCATTGAAAAACATAAAAAGAAAATTGACGATTATCGTGTACAAATAATGATTGCGATTAAGTAAAAAAGAAAACCCGACAAGATTTTAAATTTTGTCGGGTTTTCTTTTTTATAAATTTTGAACTTTAATACGTTCCGTTTTGCATTTTTGAAAGTGTTTCTTTTATATCACTTGCGGTTACTTCTTCAACTTCAGGAGTTAAATATTTAACAGCCAAAGCCTGAGTGGCAATAGCTTTCTCTTTTTGTCCGTCTTTATAATATAACTGCGCCAAAGTGTCTAAATAATACGGATTGTTTTTTGTTACAACCAAACTGTATTCTGACCAAACAATTGCACTTTTTATAAAAGAAGCATTCTGCGGTTTTAAAACGACATTCCATGCCGTAGAATTACAAAGATTTGAATGATAATCTTTAAATGAATTCCATCCATCATAAGAATAACTGGAAGTTGGATCTAATGAAGAATATATAGCATCTAATTTTTCAATTGGACTTCCTTTTTCTGAAGCTAAGTTGGAGTCAAAATAGCTGCTGAAATCTTTTAGGAAATTCGTATTTGATCCGTCTTTATCTTCGATTTGGCTTAAATAATCAAAATAGTTTCGGTACGATTCAAAGTTTCCTTTTCCTAAAGCAATGATCTTCTTATAAATCGAAATATTCTTTTCTTTATTTACTTCTCCTGAAGTACCTTCCTGAGAAATATAAGTATTTTGCTGCAATGCAGAAGAAATCTCAGAAACTACATTTCCTAAAGTATGTATTTCTCCTTCTTTACTATTAAATGCCGCACGACTTTCTTCAATAGCGTCAGAATGCTTTAAAAGATAATCTATAGCCAGATAATCTGTATCATTTAAGATTCTGTCTTCATTAAAAAGCTGTTTTGTAAAACCTTGGTTTTTGATTTCTTTTACAATGGTTTCAACCAAATACAAGTTTGGTTTGGTGTCTTTTTGATGTGCTTCAATTAGTTTTTTCCAGGTTTGAGCAATCTCTTTTTTATCTACAGTTGTTTTTGTTATTGTAAATTCCGTTGGATTATCTTCTGTTACAACATAATCTGAATCATAATCATAAGAAGATTCTAAAACAGAAGCCCTATTAAAAGCTCTTATCAAATCTGCATCGGCTGCTTTTTTGTTTTTAAAGATTTTATCAATCGTTACAAAAGCATCTGCACGCAAAAGTTTTCTGTAAAGATCTCCATAATAATTAAAGTGATATGATTTGTCTGCCAAATCAGATTTTGCAACCGCTAATACATCTCCATTTCCGTTTAAAACAACTACACTCGGATCATTTGTAATTTTATTGTTTTTCAGCCATTTTTTATCATCGGCTCCAGCCAGATAATAATTATAAACATCATATTGCGGATTATATGCTTCGTACATATTATATCCTATTTGCGTTTCCTGATCTTTTACAAAAGCGTCAAAACTTTCTTTTACTGACTTATTTTTGCTATTGGCTAAAACAACCAAATACTTATTTGTACTTGCTGCTTTAGTAGATTCAATTGCTTTTTTAAGATTGTTTTCTATTTTTAATTTAAAATCAAATTTTACGACATTAGGATCAACCGTATAATCAACCGCAGCCACCGCCGTATCAACTGCAACTCCGGTTCCAAAATCTTCGTTTAAATAATCTACTTTACCCGGATAAGTCCATTGTGAAATGGTTTGATTTTCAAGAGGTGTGACTTTTGATTTTTTTACAGGCTGCGGCTCTTTTTCATTTAGAAATACCAACGGATTTTTTCCTCCTTTTTCAGAGATTTTTAACTCGTTTGTTTTCTTGTCATAAAATCCGGCAAGTTTTAAATCACCTAAAACTTCCAGTTCGTAATTAATCGTTATTTCGGCAGCATCTTTTGGTAAAGCATATTTTACCACATTGCTATTCCCGTCATATTCTTCATAAACTAAGTATAAATAATCTGCTTTGTCGATTTCAAATTCTAAATCTGTTTTTGTCCATTCAGGGTCCAGTTTAGTTTTTATATCCGAAAGTCTTTGATATTGAATTTCCTCTGTACCGCTTTGAGTTCCTATATAAAAAGAATAATACGAAGGATCTAGAAATTTAATCTTGATGTTTTTTGCTTTTTTATCATTAACAAATGACAGATCAAATCTGTTTTCTGCATTTGGATTTTTAGTAAAAACTAATGAGTCGCCTTTAATTTCGTAACCTCCCGTATAAAAAACCAATTCATATTTATTATCGTCTAATAAATTCAGTTTGATTTTCTGACCTTTGTTGGTAGATAAGTAAGTACCTTTTTCGATGCTTTTCGTTTGAGAAAAAGACATAAAAATTCCCGAAGTAAATAGTAATAAACTCCAAATAGAATTGCGCATAATATAAAAATTTGGCTGTTAATATTCATGTAAAGATATTCTATTCTTACTAAAATAAACTCCTAAATTTTAAATTAAGTCAATCTATCATAAATTATATTTCATTGAAAAGATGATGTAGCGAGGTTGAACCGTGTATTGAGAAACTCGTGTTGAAAACTGAGAGAAGCTGTCGTCGTTAAGGTATCTCGTATTTAATAAGTTTGTTGCAGAGATTTTATATTCCCATTTGCTGTCTTTCTTTTGATAAATTAAACTTGCGCTTAAAAAATCATATTCGTTGTCGACCGTTTTATCTCCGTTATAATAATGGTAGAATTCATATTCTGAAACAAAAGAAAAACTATCCAAAAAGTAATAATCCAATCTTGCAAAAGGTTTGTCAGTATAAAATGTAGAACCACTGTATTTGTTAACCAAAAGATTATAACCAAACTCGATATTCGGCAGGTTTTTGTAATTTGTAGAAGCTTTAACGGTGTAACTCTGCACGAAACTTTCAGTCGTTCTCAATTCCTCATTCTGAATGTTATTGAACTTTGACCAGTTCAAACTTGCATTTACCGAAGCTTTGTAATTCTTTAAAAATGATCGACCATACGCTCCCATTCCAGAAAAAGTTTCATCGGCTAAATTGGAATTATAAGGTTCTGAAGACTGGTTAATTCCATCAAACTTAGCTTCTGTCTTAATAGCATCGACTTTTCTTGTATAAGTTGCGTTGGCAAAAATGTTCTCAAAATTGAACATATTGTATTTAAAATAGCGAAGGGAATGTACTTGCGAGGTTGCATTTTCTAAAGTACGCTTTCCACGAAATAAACTGCTGTAATCTGACAAAACGTAACCCGCCGCCAATTGATTAATGTCGGTAAAATCATTTGTCAAAGAGAAATTATAAGTCAGCGTTTCTGATTTTTTGATTTGGTATAAAGCAAAAAAGTCTGGCAGTATTTTAGTGAAACTTTGAGAATAATCCGTTCCCTCCTGTCCGTTTGTCATTTGGTATGAATGCAGACTTACACCAGGCGTCAACGTAAATTTCCCAGTCAAAATTTTATAGTGGAATCCCACAAAGGCATCGTTAAATCGGTAATCGACATCATTATTATTTTCAGGATTATTCAAATCATTTCTATCTCCATTATCTAACATCTGAAAAATATGAGAATTAAAATTTTGATACGAATAGGTATTTCCCAATGTAACATTGAAATTACTTTTTGGCGTTACCATATAATAGTAATCCAGTTTTGCATCAAGTTTATTGGTTTTTACAAAACGATCTTGATTTAAATCATTGCGATTCTGTCCTGAAACATATCCCGAAAAATCAAACGGCTGGGATTGTAAATTAGCATTATAAAATGGGTTTTCGTCCTGATATAAATGCTGCATTTCAAAAGCAAAAACATTCTTTTCGCTTTGTGTATAATACAAACTCAGGTTTTGATTTACCGATGTTGGATCTTGTTTTTTGCCCGTTAAAATACTTTCAACTGCCGAAATATTATTTACAACAGATTCTCGAAGCAAATCTGTGTCTTCGTCCTGTTTTGATATTTTGGTTAAAACATCATAATCAAACTGAAGTTTAGTGTTTGGCTTATAAGTTGAACTCAATTTAAACAATCCCAAATTGTTTTTTTGATGCGTTAATTCGTCTCTTTTCTGCTGATCTCCAGAATCTAAAATCGTAGTTTGCGATTTGGTTTCTAAATCTGTTTTTGAAGAAGAAAGAATTCCGAAACCACTTATATTCCATGCTTTTGTTGGTGAATACGAGAAGTTTGTTGCTCCAAATTTGGTTTCAATTTCTTTGGCACGATTGTTTCTTAAAATCGAAATTCCTAAATCATTGGAGGAGACATTAAAAGAACTTCCGCCTTTTTTCATCATATTTTTAAAACCGCCCGTAAACTTAAAATAATCCTGCGCCGTAAGAGGCAGTTCTCCAATATTATTAAAATTGGTAATTAAATTGATGCTGTATTTCGGACTGTAATAAAACAATTTTGGGTTTATAATGTAACGGCTGTCGAGTTCTGCAACGCCAATTCCGGCTGTAACATCTCCAAACCAAAAGTTTTTTTTACCTTCTTTCAGTTTAATATTCATCGCCACATTTTCCTGATCGTTTTCAAGACCTTTCAAAGCACTTACTTCGTTGTAATTTCTTAAAACCTGAACTTTATCAATCGCATCTGCAGGAATATTTTTAACGCCCAGTTTGGTATCTCCGTCAAAAAAATCTTTTCCTTCAACCATTAATTTACTTACTTTTTTTCCTTCAACTTCAATTTCACCATCGGCATTTACCTCAACACCGGGAAGTTTTTTCAGGACATCTTCAAGCTTTTTCTCAGTTCCTGATTTAAAAGAATCTGCATTGTAAACAATAGTATCACCTTTAATAGATACCGGCATTTCACGAACAATTTCAACACCTTCAAGTTCTATTCCGGTTCCGTCCATAACAATGTTTTGAACGATATTCTCCGTTTTGGTCGAAATGGCAATTTCTTTCGATTTCATTCCCAGATAACTTACTTTAACTGTATAAGAAGCATTCGGTTTTAAAGTCAGTTGAAATTTTCCTTTATCATTCGTAATACCGTACGAATCCATTGTTTTTGTTGCATTATTGACTGCCATAATATTGGCCATCTCCAACGGATTTTTTTGTTCATCCTGAATAAATCCATCGAAACGAACACTTTGTGAAAAGCATATAGAAGTAAAAAGTAAGGCAAATAAAAAAAGTGTCTTATTCATTATCAGAATATTGGAATTTAGAATTTGGAATCTGGAATTTGGAACTTTATAGATTTTATCTTCCAGTTGGCATTGGTGGTCCGCCAACGCGGCCGCGGTTCATTTCTCTAAATTCTTCCATTTTTTTAATTACCGTTTCGTCGTAATCTTTCTGTGAAATAACTTTTCCTTTTTTAGATGGTTTTATCTCCACTTTTTCTTTGGCATTCAAAACTATTTTAGAACATAAAATGACTGTCTTTCCATCGTTTACTTCTAAAATTAACCCCGGTAAGCCCCAATAATTTTCAGGCCCTTGGTTAACCGGAATTTCTGGCGTATACCAAGCTGTAACTGTAATTTCTTTCGGTATTTCAAAATTGTCTTCAAAATTAGTTTTTGTCTCTCCTGAAGTCTTTTTGGCCTCATCCTTTTTATTATCGTTATTTTTTGGTCTAAAGTTTCTAAAATCAGTTTTGCTGGCTTCTTTAACTACCGTTGCCTTAAAACAATTGTAACCCCCAATTTGTTTAGTTTCCTGTTCCAGTTTCCAGTTTAATTTTGGCAGAGAATCAACAACCAGAAATTCTTTTCCCATAAATTCTTTATCAACGGTATACGATTTTGTTTTTACATCTTTGTAAAAAGTTCCGCCCCCGCCCATCATCGAACTTACCATAACCCGAAAACCGCCTTGTTGTCCCGGAGCTTCGAGTTTTTCTTCTTCTTTATAAATAGACGCTGTTTTATCAAAATTCAATATAAAAGTTTTCTCGAGCATTTGTTTCATGCGCTCTTCCATGCTTTTCTGCATTTCTGGTGTAATGTCTCTATTTCCTGCTCGCATTCCTTCAAATTTAGGAGCTTGGGTTTTAGACTCGTAAACGGCCATTCCCTGAAAATCTTTTTGTGCTTGTACTTGTGTAAAAGCAAATGCTAAAAGTAAATAGGATAGTTTTTTCATGTGGTTATATTTAATACGATTGTGAAGTCTGGTAAAACTTACATTCAAATTTATTACTAATTTTAAAATACTGAAAGTTAAATATATCAATGCCAAAATGGTATCGACAAAATAGCTTCTTTGTAAGACTACTCTAATTTACAAAGGTTTAAACTCCAAAAACAGCCAAAACTCTAATTTTAAGATATTCTTTAGCGTAGTTTTTGTACTTTGGCTTATGAAATTATACTATTATGAGTAAAACGATACGTCAAATTTTATTACTGCTGTTTATTGCGTGTTCGTTTTCGACTTTTTTTGGGCAAAGCCAAAAAGTAAATGCTTCTGTAATTTCAAAATTCAAAATGGATGCTGATGAATTTATTGGTTACGATTCTTTTGGATATTCTTATCAGATAAAAAATAATGTTTTTAGTAAAATAAAAGGAAGTGAAATCTTTGAATACAAGAATGTTTCGTTAGGAAATATTACAAAAGTAGATATTCAGAATCCGCTTAAAATTGTATTGTTCTACGAAGATTTCAACAGCGTTGTTTTATTGGATAATCAATTGAATAAAATGACCGAAATTAATTTTTCGCAAAATGCAATTCCTATTGTTGTCAGTGCAATTGGAATGTCGACGCAAAACCAGCTTTGGATTTTTAATACTTTAAATCAGCAGATCGGACTTTTTGATTATTTGAAAAATGAATATAAAACGGTTTCAATTCCGTTAACCGAAGGCATAAAATATTACCAAACCGACTTTAATACTTTTTATTGGATTGATAGAAAAAACAACTGGCTTTCATGTGATATATTTGGAAAAATTTCAAGTTTGGGCAATGTTTCTGAATTTGATAAAATTGAAATAATTTCTTCTCAAAAATTCATTTTCAGCAAAGCTAACTTATTGTATTTGAGAGAAAATACTAACACATTTTCTGAAATTGAAGTTTTAGAAAAAACGTTTGACAAATTCTATTACAAAGACCAAATTTTATCTATTTTTACAACTAAAGAAATTGTAAATTATAAAATCGTAACACCGTAATGCACATAGCAATAGCAGGAAATATAGGCGCAGGAAAAACTACATTAACTAAATTATTAGCCAAACATTTTAAATGGGAGCCTCATTATGAAGATGTGGTTGATAATCCGTACTTAGACGATTTTTACCATCAAATGGAACGCTGGTCGTTTAATTTACAAATCTATTTCCTTAATAGTCGTTTTCGTCAGGTACAGCAAATCCGTGAAAGCGGAAAAAAAATCATTCAGGACAGAACGATTTATGAAGATGCTTATATTTTTGCTCCCAATTTATATGCTATGGGATTGATGACAAGCCGTGATTTTGAAAATTATACGTCTTTATTTGAATTAATGGAATCTTTGGTAGAAGCACCGGATTTATTGATTTATTTAAGAAGTTCTATTCCTAATTTAGTGGGTCAAATTCACAAACGAGGACGCGAATATGAAAACTCAATTTCTATCGATTATTTAAGCCGCTTGAACGAAAGATATGAGGCATGGATTCAAACTTATACTAAAGGAAAATTATTAATTATTGATGTTGACAATATCAATTTCGTTGATAATCCAGAAGATTTAGGAAACATCATTAATAGAATTGATGCTGAACTTAATGGGTTGTTTTAAAATACTAATTGCACGAATTTACACGAAATAAAAAAATGCCTCTAAAATATTTTAGAGGCATTTTCGTTTTATGAAACTTTGATAAAGTCATTCTATTTAGCAGTTGCTGCAGTAATTTTTACTTCAACTTCTTCTTCTGTTCCTTCGTAAACTTCTGTGGTTGTTTTACCATTTTCAGTTTTAGTTACAGTTCCGGTCGTTTTTCCGTTGTCATTTCTTAAATCAACACGAACAGATTTTTTCTCGTATTTACTTGTATCGAAACAATCTGTTTTTTGATATTTTCCGCTTGCATCAAAATGGGCTAAACATTTTGCTGTTTCTTCTGCTGAACATCCTTTTTCTTTGCACATTTTAATACATTCTTCTTTTGTCATTCCTGATAAATCTCCACATTTAGAAATTCCTCCGGCATGCATTTCAGTTTTTGCACAACAAGAAGCTTTTCCTGCAATATCTGATTCAGCATGCCCATCACCTAGAATTGGTGCAACTACTAATCCGATCAAACAAGTTAATTTAATCAAAATGTTCATTGATGGCCCTGACGTATCTTTAAAAGGATCTCCAACTGTATCTCCGGTCACGGCTGCTTTGTGTGCATCAGAACCTTTATAGGTCATTTCGCCATTGATCATAACTCCAGCTTCAAAAGATTTTTTAGCATTGTCCCAAGCTCCTCCTGCGTTGTTTTGGAAAACTGCCCAAAGAACTCCGGAAACCGTAACGCCAGCCATATATCCTCCTAACATTTCAGCAATTAACTGATTGTTATCTGAGTAAACTAATTTCCCTAAAAGTACAATTGCAATTGGGAAACCAATCGTTAGAATTCCCGGAAGCATCATTTCGCGTAAAGCTGCTTTTGTAGAAATTTCAACACATTTTCCGTATTCCGGTTTTCCGGTTCCTTCCATAATTCCAGGAATTTCCTTAAACTGACGACGAACTTCATAAACCATATCCATCGCTGCTTTTCCAACTGAATTCATCGCTAAAGCTGAGAAAACTACCGGAATCATTCCGCCCACAAATAACATCGCTAAAACTGGCGCTTTGAAAATATTAATTCCGTCAATTCCTGTAAACGTTACATATGCCGCAAATAAGGCTAATGAAGTTAAAGCTGCAGAAGCAATAGCAAAACCTTTTCCGGTTGCTGCTGTTGTGTTTCCAACAGAATCTAAAATATCGGTTCTTGTACGAACTTCTTTTGGTAATTCGCTCATTTCAGCAATTCCTCCGGCATTATCAGAAATTGGCCCGAAAGCATCAATTGCTAATTGCATTGCTGTAGTTGCCATCATTGCAGAAGCGGCTAAAGCAACTCCGTAAAATCCTGCCAAGGCATATGAAATCCAAATCGCACCGGCAAACAATAATACGGTTGGAAAAGTTGAAATCATTCCGGTTGCTAAACCTGCAATTACGTTTGTTCCTGCTCCTGTAGATGATTTTTGAACAATTGCCAAGACTGGTTTTGTCCCTAATCCTGTATAATATTCTGTTACGGATGAAATAGCTCCACCAACAACTAATCCCACTAATGTTGCATAGAAAACACGCAAGGATGAAATGTCTTTTGATCCTTCTCCAAAGAAAGTCATCTGCATTGTTTCCGGAAGCATATGTTTTACTAAAAAGAAACAAGCTATAGCAGTTAAAACAATTGAAACCCAGTTTCCTATATTTAAAGCTTTTTGAACTTGTGCTTCTTTTGCATTGTCATCTGTAATTTTTACTAATGTTGTTCCGATAATTGAAAACAAAATTCCGAAACCGGCAATTGACATTGGAAGTAAAATTGGTCCAATTCCGCCAAAAACGTCATTAATACTTCCGCCCATATCTTTTATAACATAGTTGCCCAGAACCATTGCTGCTAAAACTGTTGCCACATACGATCCGAACAAATCGGCACCCATACCGGCAACATCTCCAACATTATCTCCAACGTTATCTGCAATTGTTGCAGGGTTTCTTGGATCATCTTCCGGAATTCCAGCTTCTACTTTACCTACTAAATCAGCCCCTACGTCTGCTGCTTTTGTGTAGATTCCGCCACCCACTCTGGCAAATAATGCGATTGATTCTGCACCAAGAGAAAAACCTGCTAGAGTTTCTAAAACAACCGTCATTGTTTCGGTGTCTTTCCAAACTCCATCAGAAAATAAATTAAAGAAAATTATAAAAAAAGTAGTCAAACCCAAAACGGCAAGACCTGCAACGCCCAGCCCCATTACGGTTCCGCCGCCAAAAGATACCTTTAATGCCTGTGGTAAGCTTGTACGTGCAGCTTGTGTTGTTCTAACGTTTGTTTTGGTTGCGATTTTCATACCTATATTACCTGCATAAGCCGAAAATAATGCGCCAAAAATAAATGCAATTACGATCAATAAATGTGTTTTTACACCCGGAATAAAAGTAATTCCTGCCAAAGCTAAACTTGCAATAATAACAAAGATGGTTAATAGTTTATATTCGGCTTTTAAGAAGGCCAAGGCTCCTTCGTAGATATAATCTGAAATCTCTTTCATTTTACCGTCTCCGGCGTCTTGTTTTAAAACCCAAGTCCTTTTTATTCCCATGAAAAGTAATCCTAAAACTGCCATGACAATTGGCAGGTAAATCATAAATGCATTCATAATATAGTAATGGTTTTGGTTAATAGTCAACAATCTAACAAAACGAATTTAAACAAAAAAGCAATACTCCTGACGGCAGTATTGCTTTTTTTATAATAAAATAGGGTATAAATTATTTAATACTAAATAATCCCTCTGGTTTGTTTTCGATATCATCAAAACGCTTCGTACACTCAGCAATAATTGCAAATGCTTCGTTTACATCTCCCCATCCTTCCACATCTACTTTTTTGTTTTCAAGATCTTTGTAAACCTGGAAGAAATGCTCGATTTCTTTTACTAAGTGCGGGTTCATATCTGAAAGATCGGTTAATGAATTCCAAATTGGATCTGAAACTGGTACACAAATAATTTTTTCGTCTGGTCCTTTATCATCTGCCATGTGGAAAACACCAATTGGTTTTACTTCCATAACACATCCTGGAAAAGTTGGTTCGTTTACTAAAACCAATACATCAAGAGGGTCACCGTCAAGTGCTAAAGTTTCAGGAATAAATCCGTAATCTGCAGGGTACATCATTGAAGAGAATAACATTCTGTCGAAACGCATTCTTTTGATTTCAAAATCGTACTCATATTTATTTCTGCTTCCTCTTGGTATTTCGATTAATACATCGAAAGTTGTTAGTTTGTCTGCGGTCATTTTCGTTTTTTATTATATCTATAATTTCGACTGCAAAAGTAACTAAACAATCCTTTTTTACAATGAAAAAAGTATATTAATCTATGTATTTATACATTAATTAATATACTTTTCTTTTTATATAACAGACAGTTAATATGTAATTTTCCTATTTCGCTTATTTAAGTAATAATGCCAAAGCAAATAGGTCGCATAAGATCGGTATGGACTCCATTGTTCTGCTTGGGTTTCCATTTCTTGTTTGTCATGAATATTCAGCAATTCTTTGATCGTATTTATGACTGCAATATCGCCTAGCGGAATCAAATCCGGCTCCTGAAGACAGAACATTAAATAGATATCAATTGTCCAGTTTCCGATTCCTTTTAATTTGATTAGTTCTTCGCGAACTTGTTTTGCTGATTTTGAAGCCAGACTTTCTACATCCAGTTCTTTGTTTAAAATTGCTTCTGCTAAAATCTTGATGTATTTTGTTTTTTGACGGCTTACACCAAGACTTCTATATTCTTCATCCGGCAAAATTGCCATTGTTTCAGGGTTGCAGGTTGTATAGGCTTTTATTTTTAAGAATGTGGCTTTCGCCGAATCTATGGAGACTTGCTGTTCAAGAATTAGCAATACCAAAGTCTCGAAACCCTGCGGACGTTTTGGAATTGGCGGAAGCCCATATTTTTCGATTATTTCCCGAAATACTGGATTTTTATTGGTTAGAAAGTCGATGGCCTCTTGCATAAGTTCTTTTAAGTCTTTATCAAAATTAAATAAAAATCTCGCAAAGACGCAGAGTTGCAAAGTTTTTTGCCTACAGATTTTGCGAATTAAACAGGTTTAAGCAGATTTATTTTTTCGCTCTGCAATTGTTTAATCTGCGCTTATCAGCATAAATCCGTAAAATCTGTGAGCAAAAAAAATATCCAAGCATAAAAAAAGCCGCAAAGAATTTAAACCTTTGCGACTTTGTAACTTTGATCCTTTGTACCTTAATATATTAGAAATAGAATCCGAAAGATCCTTTTATAGCAAATTTGGCAGCATCCGGCATGTTTAAATAACTTCCTCTCCAGGAAAAATCAAGACGGAAAACTTTGAAGATATTTCCAATTCCGGCGTTGTATTCCCAGTAAACATTTTCTGGTGCGTTGTATGGCAATCCCGAAGCGTTTATTTCACGATTTGCTTTAGAAATAGTTCCGTGAACAGCTTTAATTCCAACAAATTCTCTCCAGTTTAGCTTTCGCATAAATGGAACTCTGGCGAACAATCTTCCTCCAAAATCATGATTCCATTGTAACGTTGTATATTGATCTGTGACGAATTCATAGAAATTCAGGTTACTAAACGTATTTTCAATTGTAAAATAGGTTTGGTTACCCGGAATTACACTCATTAATCCTAACGGAATTGTACCGAATGTTTTTCCTGTTTCTAAAATAATGTTAGATCTTCCCAAAGGGCCAATAACAATTGGCTGTTTGTAAAATATCTGGATTTTTTCGTAAGCAAAATCACTGTCCAGAACTCCTTTTAGACCGTAACTAAAGTTAACAAAGAAATGACTGAAAGGGCTGTCTACTAAATCTCTTTCTACTCCATAACCAATAGTTTTACGGTTCGGCATATATTCAAACTGAATATTCGCCTCTGATTGTTTTACATCACTTTTTATCACACCGGCAGGATTTGCCGCATTTGGTAAAGTTGTATAGTAATCTAAGCTAAAAGTACTTGATGCCGATTCTAATGTTCTATAGGAAAGACCTGCCTGAACTACGAAATTCTTTTTAGGCTCCATTTCTACCGAAATGTTACTTAAATTAATATTCGTCAATTTTCCGTTACTTCCACTTGTAAACAAGGCAGAAGAAGCAAAACTTCGTCCCAGAATATCATTTGTTGTTGTTAAACTCGCACCAATCTGTTCGATATCGCGCCTGTTCCCTCCAGAAATAATAACTCGTTTTTTCTTATCGACCATCCATTTTCCAGAAACTCCATATTTGAATTTACTGTCATCAAATCCGTAAGCTGTATAAGCCTGTATACGCCAAGGGTCATTTGGTCCAAAATAAGTTCGTCCTCCTACTCTTAGCCTTAAACCTTCGACTTCATTATATCCAAATGTGGAGAAAATAGGTCCATAATCGAAGTTTTTAAATTCGACATAACCACTTCCCAGAATGGAGACGAGATTATACAATTGCTTAAATCGCTTGACGGTCTGCAAAGTATCGAGCATTTTATAAATCCCTGCTTCGTCTTTATTTAATTTCTCAAAACGATTTTCTTCCCAAAATTCCGGCGGTCGTTCGTAGACCGCATTGTCTATGAAATTTACCTCTTCTTTATAGAATTTCTCCGGTTTTTGAATATTGAATTTATGGTTGCGATATAAGGTCGTTCGTTTTCCGTAAACTCCTTTTGATTTTTCTTTTTTATTCAAAGCAAAATCAGACATCATATAATCACGGGTCAATAGAAAAACCGAATCATTTTCTACTTCAAATTCCTGCTCTATATAAATATCTTTTACCCAGTTAATATTGGCACTTTTAGTAACACCCATATTAATTTTCTTGATCGCAAAAGTGGTATCGTTTACCCAAAAATCTCCTTTAAAAGTCAATTCGTTTTTACGCCTCGGATAAAAAACAATATTAAAACACCATTTTTTGTCAATGTAAGCACTGTCTTTCAATACATAATTGTAAACATCAATTCCGGTTTTTGAAAGCGGACTTGTAAAACTTTTATCAAAAAATTTAAGGTGGTTATCGTAAATATTATAATCTGAATAAAGGTCTTTTACGAAAGATAAAATCTGCTGATTTCCGTTGAAACCAGACATTTTATTTCCTGTTATATTTTCTTTTACTTTTTTTAATTTATTATCACCATAAACATCATAAACCGATTCGTTGATAAAAATTGGCAAATATGTTTTTCCCGTAACATCTGAAGTATCAACATGATTAAAGACAAACTCCATTCCTTTAAAGAGTTTATTTTTCATGAAAGCACTATCAATCGTGTTCATATCAAACTCAACTTTTTCGTACTTCTGCATTTGATATTGATTGAATTGGTAAAGTCCGTTTTTACGCTTTCTTTCCCATATTTTTCTCAAAATATCAAGTGCCGGATTGTTCTTTTTTGATGTTTTTCCGGTATAAATTACAACTTCATTTAATGCCTGAGGTTCGCTCAAAACAATTTTAAAATCATAATTTACTGCTTTTTCTAAAGGAACTTCTCTATCTGAAAATCCGGCAGAACTAACTAATAAAGCAGTATAAGTATTTGGAGATTCGAGATAAAAACGACCATCTTCGTTAGAAACGATTCCGGTGTTTGAACCTTTAAAAACAACATTTGCAAAAGGTATCGGCTGATTAGACTTGTCCAAGACAATTCCACTCACTTTCGTTTGTGCAGTAGCAATAGACGCAAATGCGAATACAAAAAATAGGCTGAGTAAAATTATTCTTTTCATTGTCTGGACAAAAAAAAACTTCATCAATTAACAGTGAATGATGAAGTTTTATGAGTATTCTAAATGTGTACTATTTGTATAACACTTTTTTAACTGCTTTTACTACATCACCTGCATTTGGTAACCAGTCTTTTAATAATACTGGAGAGTAAGGTGCAGGAGTATCTGCAGTTGTAATACGTTGAATTGGCGCATCAAGGAAATCAAATGCTTGCTCCTGAACGATATAAGTGATTTCAGAAGAAATACTTGCAAATGGCCAGGCTTCTTCAAGAATTACTAAACGGTTTGTTTTTTTAACAGATTTAAGAATAGCATCTTTATCCATAGGACGAACAGTTCTTAAGTCGATAATTTCACAAGAAATTCCTTCTTTAGCTAACTCATCAGCAGCGATGAAAGCCTCTTTAATGATTTTTCCAAAAGAAACAATAGTTACATCTTTTCCTTCACGTTTAATATCAGCAACTCCTAATGGAATAGTATATTCTCCGTCTGGCACTTCACCTTTATCACCATACATTTGCTCAGATTCCATAAAAATTACAGGATCATTATCACGAATTGCAGATTTTAAAAGTCCTTTTGCATCGTAAGGAGTTGAAGGCACAACAACTTTAAGACCCGGAGTGTTTGCAAACCAGTTTTCTAAAGCTTGTGAGTGAGTTGCTCCTAATTGACCTGCAGAAGCAGTTGGTCCGCGGAAAACGATAGGCACATTAAATTGTCCTCCTGTCATTTGACGCATTTTAGCAGCATTATTTATAATTTGATCAATACCAACTAAACAGAAGTTGAAAGTCATATATTCTACAATCGGTCTGTTACCATTCATTGCTGAACCTACTGCAATTCCTGTAAAACCAAGCTCAGCAATTGGAGTATCGATTACTCTTTTTTCACCAAACTCAGCAAGCATTCCTTTTGAAGCTTTGTATGCTCCGTTGTATTCTGCAACTTCTTCGCCCATTAAATATATGGATTCATCGTGACGCATTTCTTCGCTCATCGCTTCACAAATGGCCTCTCTAAATTGTATTGTTCTCATATTTTATATTGTATGTTGAATTTTCTGAAGAGCAAAAATAAATATTTTAAATAACTTAAAAGCATAAATTGAATTTAAAATCGCATGAAGTTCTTTCTCTCTTTAGCTTTTAACTTTTTAAAAATTATTGTGATATTTACGAAATCGATATAATAGACGTGTAACCCACACTTAATTTGCCAAATCTATTTTTTGACAAACTTTATTCTATTTGTTTAATTCCTGTTTCTCCGAAATTCTTTCATAAGAACGGGGAAATTCAAAAGTTAGTATTTATCGACCTAAACTTTAACCATTGTTTAATCTTCAAAAATTGCAAAATTCCTAACAATCAGACAAAATGAATGCTTTTTTATTTTAAGATTCCGATGAAAACCATATCAAAACGCATAATCTTCGAAATCGTAATAGTTTTGAAAAATATTATGCGTGCATAGTATAATTATTCCAAATTAAATTCTAAATTTGTAAAAGCATATTACAAATTCAAAATATATACTTTATGAAAATATTAGTTTGCATCAGCCATGTGCCTGATACTACTTCAAAAATTAACTTCTCCAATGGTGATTCAGAATTTGATACCAATGGTGTACAATATGTAATTAATCCTAATGATGAGTTTGGACTTACACGTGCCATTTGGTTCCAGGAACAACAAGGTGCAAATGTAACAGTTGTAAATGTTGGAGGCCCTGATACCGAACCAACATTGCGTAAAGCATTAGCCATTGGTGCAAACGAAGCAATTCGTGTTAATGCAAACCCAACCGATGGTTTTTTTGTTGCAAAACAATTGGCTGAAGTAATTAAAAATGGAGGTTATGATCTTGTAATTGCAGGAAAAGAATCTTTAGATTATAATGGAGGAATGGTTCCGGGAATGATTGCTGGAATTTTAGGTTCTAACTTTTTAAATTCTTGCACTTCTTTAACTGTTGATGGCAACAATGTAAAAGCGGTTCGCGAAATCGACGGTGGAAAAGAAACTGTAAGCACTACTCTACCTTTAATTATTGGTGGCCAAAAAGGTCTTGTTGAAGAAAAAGATTTACGTATCCCGAACATGAGAGGAATCATGACAGCAAGAACTAAAGCTTTAACTATTCTTGAGCCAGTTGATGCTCCTGTAAATACAAAAGCGGTAAAATTTGAAAAACCAGCTCCAAAATCAGCAGTAAAATTAGTTTCTGCAGATAATTTAGATGAGTTAATCAATTTATTACACAACGAAGCGAAAGTAATCTAGTAATCAGTTTTCAGTCACAGTTTATCAACCTGAAACCTGAAACTTTAAACTTTAAACATCTAAACAAAAAAATCATGTCAATATTAATATATGCAGAATCTGCAGAAGGAAAATTTAAAAAAGTAGCTTTCGAATTGGCTTCTTACGCAAAAAAAGTAGCCGAAAGTTTAGGAACAACTGTTACAGCTTTGACTGTAAACATTAGCGATGTAAGCGAATTAGCAAAATACGGAGTTGATAAAGTACTAAAAGTAAACAACGATAAATTAGCTGGTTTTACTGCTAAGGCTTATGCTGATGTTATCAAACAAGCGGCTGAAAAAGAAGGAACAAAAGTGGTTTTACTTTCTTCAACTACAGACAGTATTTATCTTTCATCATTAGTTGCAATATCTTTAAATGCCGGTTTTGCATCAAATGTTGTTGGATTACCAATTAGCACTTCACCTTTTCAGGTAAAAAGAAATGCTTTTTCAAACAAAGCTTTCAACATTACAGAAATTTCTACAGATGTAAAAGTTCTTGGTTTAGCTAAAAATTCTTACGGAATTTTCGAGAGTGCAGGATCTGCTTCTGAAGAAGATTTTAACCCAACAATTGGAGACAATGACTTTGGAGTAAAAGTAGAATCTGTAGAAAAAGTTACTGGAAAAGTTTCTATTGCTGATGCTGATATCGTAGTTTCTGGCGGACGCGGATTAAAAGGTCCTGAAAACTGGGGATTAATCGAAGATCTTGCTGCTGTTTTAGGCGCTGCTACTGCGTGTTCTAAACCAGTTTCAGATTTAGGATGGAGACCTCACAGCGAGCACGTTGGACAAACAGGAAAACCAGTTGCTACAAACTTATATATCGCAGTAGGTATTTCTGGAGCTATTCAGCATATTGCGGGTATCAACTCTTCAAAAGTAAAAGTAGTAATCAATAATGACCCTGAAGCTCCTTTCTTTAAAGTTGCTGATTATGGTATTGTTGGCGATGCTTTTGAAATTGTTCCTAAATTAACAGAGAAATTAAAAGCTTTTAAAGCACAACATTCTTAATTAAAAATTCTCTTCAAAAATATAGCTGCCTAAAAACAAGATATTGTATCTTTGTTTATAGGCAGCTTTTTTGTTCCATATTTTTTGATTAAAATTGCACTTTTATTTTCCAATCAAAAAATCATTAAAATGAGGCGCTAAGTGCCTTTTTTACAAACATATATGAGTCTAGTTAAATTATCTATAAAAGGAATTTCATACAGTCAAACTCAAAATGGCGCTTATGCCTTAATTTTGAATGAAGTTGACGGTGAAAGAAAATTACCTATCGTTATTGGTGCTTTTGAGGCCCAATCGATCGCTATTGCCTTAGAAAAAGAAATAAAACCACCACGCCCGTTAACACACGATTTATTTAAAAACTTTGCCGAAAGATTTGACATTGTAGTAAAACAAGTTATCATTCACAAATTAGTTGATGGTGTTTTTTACTCTAGTTTAATCTGCGAAAGAGATAAAATCGAAGAAATTATCGATGCCAGAACTTCTGATGCAATCGCTTTGGCTTTACGTTTCAACGCTCCAATTTTTACTTATAAAAACATTTTGGACAAAGCCGGAATTTATTTAAAATCAAACACTTCAGATTCTGATCAGGGTTCACAGGAAATTGATGATGTTCTTTCTAATCCAGAAACTTTTGGTCACGAAGAAGAAACAAATCAATCTGGTGACGTTTACGCCAAACACAGTTTACAAGAACTAAACGAGCTTTTAGACCAGGCTGTTTCTCAGGAAGATTACGAAAAAGCAGCAAAAATCAGAGACGAAATCTCGAAACGTTAAGCATTAGGCTATAAGCTTTAAGCAATAAGCCTAGAATATTGAGCAAAAAGAGATTAAAGATTAAACTGTAAGCAGCAGGCAAAGTTAAAAAAGCCTACAGCATAAAGCATAAAGCAACAATGAAACAATACTTAGATTTAGTAAAGCACGTTTTAGAAAACGGCAATCAAAAAGGAGACCGAACTGGAACCGGAACAAAAAGTGTTTTTGGTTACCAAATGCGTTTTGATTTAAGTGAAGGTTTCCCGATGGTTACGACCAAAAAATTACATTTAAAGTCGATCATTTACGAATTGCTTTGGTTCTTAAAAGGCGATACAAACATAAAATACCTTCAGGAAAACGGAGTTAAAATCTGGGATGAATGGGCAGATTCTAATGGTGATTTAGGACCTGTTTACGGACATCAATGGAGAAACTGGAACAGCGAAGAAATCGATCAGATTTCTGAATTAATTACCGAATTAAAAACAAATCCAAACAGCCGCAGAATGCTCGTTTCGGCATGGAATCCTTCGGTTTTGCCAGATACCAAAAAATCATTTGAAGAAAATGTAGCCAACAATAAAGCGGCTTTGCCTCCTTGTCATGCTTTTTTTCAATTTTATGTAGCAGCTCCAGATTTAGAAAAAGGAGAAACTAAAGGAAAATTATCTTGTCAATTATATCAGCGTAGCGCCGATATCTTTTTGGGAGTTCCTTTTAATATTGCTTCTTATACGTTATTTACCATGATGATTGCGCAGGTCTGCGATTTAGAACCAGGTGAATTTATTCACACTTTTGGTGATGCACACATTTACAATAATCATTTTGAGCAATTAGAATTGCAATTATCCCGTGAACCAAAACCATTACCAAAAATGATTTTAAATCCGGAGATTAAAAACATTTTTGATTTTGATTTTAATGATTTCACACTTTTAGATTATGATCCGCATCCTGCAATAAAAGGAAGTGTTGCCGTATAAATATAAAAAAATCCGCTGAAAATTTTCAAGCGGATTTTTTTATACCACTAAAACACCATTTTCACTTCCGGCATAATCATTCCATTTGTAAAAATCTGCTTCAGGATCATTAACATAAGTACCGTCGATTACGTATTTAAATTCGTAAATCGCGTCTTTAACCAAATCATAAGTAGCTTTAAAAGTTCCGTTTTTCAACTTGCTTAAAGTTCCTTCTTCTACATTCCAATTATTAAAATCTCCAACTACTGCTGCCGAATCAGCATCTTTGGCATCTATTGAAAATGTAACTTTAACAACTGGTTTCGTTTTAATAAATTGTTTCTTCAAAGACATAACTATTTAGTTTTTAGATTTCTACAATAAAATTACATAAATTCATCTGAACATTCGACAGCGCTGTAATCGATTTATGATTATGACAAAAACAGTATGTTATTTTAATTAGATCTATAATTTAACAGGCTTTATTTTTCGCTTTTCAAATTCTAAGAACATTTTGAAAGAAATATTATACAGTCAAAATATGAAGTTTTGAAAATAAATTTTAACTTTATAATCTCATTTTTATCTTATGGAAAAAGAAGTGCACGAACAATACGAGTATGCCAGAAGACGATTAAGACAAAAAAAGGTCTTATATTTTCATTTTGTTCTTTTCCTGCTGGGGAGTTTATTTTTATTTATTGCCAATAGATTTTTTGGTTTTGGTGAAGGAACAACTCAAAACTGGTGTGTTTGGGGTATTACGATCTGGCTTTTCATTTTCATTTTACATTTCATAAAAGTCTATATAACAGATCGTTTTATGAATAAAAAATGGGAAAGAGAACAAATTGACCGACTTGTTGCTTTACAACAAAAGAGAATTAGTCAATTAGAATCAAAAATAAACGAAGACACAGAGAATAAAATTTAGTTAAAACACAACATGATTATAATGATAGCGGCTGTTGCCGAAAATAATGCTTTGGGAAAAAACAATGACTTAGTCTGGCATTTACCAAATGATTTTAAAAGATTTAAATCGCTTACAACTAATCATCATATTATTATGGGGAGAAAAACTTTTGAAAGTTTTCCTAAACCTTTACCAAACAGAACACATATTGTTATAACCCGTCAAACAGATTATAATCCGGAAGGATGTATTGTTGTAGACAGTATTGAAAAAGCTATTGCATTATGCCCTGAAGACGAAGATTCCTACATCATTGGCGGTGGAGAAATCTACAATCTGGGCTTACCTTTTACTGATATAATTGAAATTACCAAAGTGCACCATACTTTTGATGCCGACACTTATTTTCCTAAAATCAGCAAGAGCGAATGGCAGTTAGTAGAGTCTGAAGAAAATTTTAAAGATGAAAAACATCTTTATGATTATACTTATGAAACTTACATTCGAAAATAAATAAAAAAACACCCTCTTTTGGAGGATGTTTTTTAAAAACGATTGATTTTTAGTCTTGACTCGCACAAGAAATAGTTTTTGTAAAAAATCTCAAATGAAAAGACATTTGAAAATAAATGAATAACATTTAATGTTAATTGAGAACGAGTCTCAAAAGCGCCTTTAATAACAAATACCACTAAGATATTAAAGGCAAGAAAATTAAAATTTCCAAAAACAAATTTAATCCTAAGAACGTACTTCGCACTTTTTAAAATAGTATTCCCCCAAGAACAACACTTTAAAAACTACTACTTGAACAAATGATTACCAGTGCAAAAAAAGCAATCATCTGATTAAGTCAATGTGAAACTATCAATCATTAAAATTTCATCATTTTTACTTTGACAAAGTTGGGTATAAAATCAGCCGGACACAATACCCACTTTTAGTGATATTTTAAAAATACCCACTTTTGGTGATACTTAATTAAGTCCAAAAAAATGATTTGATGCATCCTCTAAAACATTTAATTGACAATTTAAAAAACTCAATTACAGTTAAACTAGATTGTTTATATTTGCGTAAATTATAGTAATGTCTGAAAAAATAACTCCATATAAAGACTCTTCTTTAGGTAAGAAAGAGCAGGTTGCCCAAATGTTTGACAACATCTCTGGGAACTATGATAATTTGAATCGTGTAATTTCATTTGGTATTGACACTAAATGGAGAAAAAAAGTATTGAAAATAGTTTCTGACTCTAAACCAAAAGTTATCCTTGATATCGCAACCGGAACGGGCGATCTGGCTATTTTAATGGCTAAAACTAATGCAGAAAAAATCATTGGCCTTGATATTTCGGCCGGAATGCTTGAAGTTGGAAAAAAGAAAGTCGAAGAAAAAAAGCTTTCTAATGTTATAGATTTAGTTTTAGGTGATTCTGAAAATATTCCTTTTGAGGATAATTATTTTGATGCGATTACGGTAGGTTTTGGCGTACGTAATTTTGAACATTTAGAAAAAGGCTTTGCCGAAATTTTACGCGTTTTAAAACCAAACGGTGTTTTTGTAATTCTGGAAACTTCTGTTCCTGACAAAACACCATACAAACAAGGATATAAATTTTACAGCAAAAATATACTTCCGCTTATTGGAAAATTGTTTTCAAAAGACAATTCAGCTTATGGTTATTTATCTGAATCTGCTGCAGCTTTTCCTTATGGTGAAGCATTAAACAATATTTTGAGAAAAACTGGGTTTATAGATGTTGTAGCAATGCCGCAAACTTTTGGTGTAGCAACCATTTATTCAGCATCTAAAAAATAGTATGAAAAAAATTGTAATCGTATTTTTATTGGTCTTAACGACAAAAGGATATTCTCAATTTGCTAAAAGTATGTTTAGTAAAGATCCTATTATTAACCTTGAAAACTGGCAGAAACAACGTGTCTATTTCGGTTATTATTTAGGCTTTAATAGTTTTGATTTTAAATTTGATTACAAAGATGTAGTTCAAAAAGATATTCAGGTAAAAAAAACAACCGGTTTTAATGTGGGTGTTGTTGCCGATTTAAGACTGCAGGAATATATTAATTTGCGTTTTGAACCAGGTTTATACTACACAAAAAGAGATTTATATTTCCCCGGAGTTGGAAACCTAGAGAAAGATTATTTACGAGAAGTAAACAGTACTTACATCCACTTTCCATTATTATTAAAATTTTCATCTTTAAGAACCGGGAATATTCGTCCGTACTTATTAGGCGGAATGTCAACTACTTTAAACCTATCAAGCAACTCAAGTTCTATAGATGATAACTTTGAAGGTAAATTCAGGGTTAAGCAATGGACAGCTGCTTATGAATTAGGTTTTGGAATCGATTTCTTTACAGAATATTTCATCTTCTCTCCTTCTATTAGAGGCATGTTTGGTATTACTGACGAATTGATTCGTGATAACGTAACTCCAGAACATCCTGTAAGTCCGTATACAGATAATATAGATTCGATGAAATCAAGAGCAATTTTAATAAATTTTACATTTCATTAAAACAAAATCTTAACTATTTCGTTTAAATTCACTTAGAATAATTGCTGTTGCTGTAGCTACATTTAAACTTTCGGTTTTTTGCAGCTCTCCAAATCTTGGAATTGTAAGTCGGCTGGTCACTATTTTTTCAATTTCTGCCGAAATACCATTGGCTTCATTACCCATAATAATGATTCCGTTTTGTGGTAAATCAGATTGATAAATGTTGTTGCCATCCATAAAAGTTCCAAAAACAGGAAGTTTTGCCTGACTTATAAAAGTTTTTAGATCAACATAATTTACGTTTACTCTGGCAATTGATCCCATTGTGGCCTGAACCACTTTTGGATTATAAATATCGACTGTTTCTTTTGAACAGACAATTTGTTTGATTCCAAACCAGTCGCAAAGACGCATTATGGTCCCTAAATTTCCGGGATCACGAATATCGTCTAACGCCAGAATTAAACCCGAATTTATGATTTGATTTTCTACAGGCATTTTAAAAACTGCCAAACAAGAATTTGGAGTTGTTAAAGCACTTATTTTTTTCAGTTCTTGTTCATTAATAAGAGTTCGTTTTGCAGTTTGAACTTCTTCAAAATCATTTAACGTGGTGTATAAATGCTCTAATTCAAAATTGGATTGCAACAATTCCTGAATTACCTTTACTCCTTCGGCAAAAAACAATTCATTTGCAAAACGCTGTTTTTTTTGATGCAGGCCTGATATAAGCTTTATTTGGTTTTTACTAACCATAAAATAAATGTACTTTTGAATTAAATATTAAAAAACACTTGAAAAATAATTCCACAAAAATAACAGCATTTATTCTAATAGCAATACTTATTTGCGCTTGTAATGCTGTAAAAAGAGTTCCAGATGGAAAAAATCTTCTTGTAAAAAATAATATTGTTGTAAACGGGAAAAATACAAACGACGAAAATGCATCCAGTCAATTGTACCAAAAACCAAATGGTACACTGCTGGGATACAAACTGCGTTTAAACTTATATAATCTGGCCAACTTAAATCCGGATTCGACTTATCAGGCTAAATTCAAAAATAATCCAGGTTTATACGAACGTCAGGCGAAACTATTATCTGCCAAACAAGTAGACAGGCTTGGTCAGTCTTTTTTGTACAAAGGTATTCATGAATTTTTAAAAAACACCGGAGAACCACCCGTAATTATTGATACCGTAAGAACTAAAAAATCTTTGCAGCGTTTAAAATTTTACTATTTCAACAACGGATATTTTAATGTCTCAACAGATTATACAATCGATAGTATTGCCCGAAAAAAAGCGCAGATAAACTATAATATTACAACAGGGCCAGGTTATATTCTTGATACGATTAAAACCAAAATATTGACTCCTGCACTCGATTCATTATACAAAACAAATACTGATCCTTCATTTTTAAAGTCAGGAAATCAATATAAAACTACTGATTTTGAGGAAGAAAAAAACCGCATTACCACTTATTACAGAAATCACGGCGCTTACTTTTTTCAGCCAACGTACGTAACTTTTGATATTGATACTATTGGCAAAAAACATAAAGCTGATGTAACTTTAATAATCAACAACAACAATATTCAGGAAAGAGACTCAAGTAGAACAGAACCATTTAAATTGTACAAAATCAGCGATGTAAATATTTATACTGATTATTCGCCTGCCAACTCAAAAAGCAAAATAAACGACAGTACAACGTACAACAACTTTAATTTGTACAGTTATAAGAAATTAAAGTACAAGCCTCGTGCCATTACAGATGCAATCTTTATTAATAAAGGAAGCACTTATTCTGACACAAGAACAACGCTTTCTTCAAGATATTTGAACAATCTTAAAATTTTCAATTATCCTTCAATACAATATGAAGTAGACAAACGCGATTCGACTGCACAGTCTTTAATCGCAAATGTGTATTTAACGCCGAGAAAAAAATACAGTTTTGGCGCAACTTTGGATGTGACACACTCAAACATTCAGGATTTTGGTATTGGAGCCAGTATTTCTGAAACTATTCGAAATGTATTCAATAGAGCTGAAACATTAGAAATTTCGGCAAGAGCCAATATTGGTTCTTCAAAAGATATGGCAAACCCAAACAATAACTTTTTTAATGTTTCGGAATATGGACTTGACTTAAAGCTTAATTTTCCAAGGATTTTACTGCCTTTTGGAACAGAAAAAATTATTCCGAAGAGGATGATTCCTTATACTTCTATTACATCAGGTTTCTCTAAACAGCAAAACATTGGTTTAGATAAAGAAAATTTTACCGGAGGAATCTCGTACAACTGGTCACCTAAAAGATATAACACTGCTAAACTGGAATTGTTGAATGCTCAATATGTTCGAAATTTAAATCCGGATAATTACTTTAATGTTTATACTTCATCTTATAATGAATTAAATGGTATCGCTAGTGATTATAATAATGTTCCTGGAAACATGGAAAATGGAAACTTAACAATCCCTACCGGAACTACAAATTTCACTAATGAGGTATTAACCGGCCAGACAGCTTTAACGCCGGGCATGGATGAATATAAAGATGTAGAAAGTATTGAAGAAAGAAGGGTTCGTTTGACCGAGAATGATTTCATTTTGGCCACTAGCTATACGTTTACAAAAACAACAAAAAAAGATCTAGCTGATAATACTTTTTATCAGTTTAAAACAAAAATAGAATCTGCAGGAACTTTGTTATCTGCCATTTCAAGCATTGCAAATCTGGATAAAAACGCTAATGGAAATTATTCGATTTTTAATTTAGAATATTCTGAATACTTAAAAACCGAATTCGACTATATCAAACACTGGGATTTTGGAAAAGAAAAAGTATTGGCAGTTAGAAGCTTCTTTGGAATCGCCGTTCCTTTTGGAAATTCAAATTACATTCCATTCTCACGAAGTTATTATTCAGGAGGATCAAATGATAATCGCGCCTGGCAGCCCTACTCTCTGGGTCCCGGAAGTACAAATGCCCTAAACGATTTTAACGAGGCCAATATGAAAATTGCATTAAGTGCTGAATTTCGTTTTAAAATTTTTGGTGATGTTAAGGGAGCGCTCTTTGCAGACGCCGGAAATATCTGGAATGTATTCGATAATGTGATTGATGACAAGGCAAAATTCAACAGCTTAAACGATTTAGATGAAATTGCTTTAGGTTCAGGATTTGGTTTACGATACGATTTAAGCTTTTTTGTTATTCGTTTAGATTTAGGCTTCAAGACCTATAATCCGGCGCATGACGAGGGAGAAAGATGGTTTAAAGAATACAATTTTGGACACTCGGTTTTAAATTTTGGAATAAATTATCCTTTCTAATGCTAATTAATTCTTATTTTTGCAACCTAAAAACTAAAAACAACTATAAAAAAAATTACAATGGCACACAACATTAAACCAGGAGTAGCTACAGGAGATCAGGTTCAGGAGATTTTTAATTATGCAAAAGAAAAAGGTTTTGCTTTACCAGCAGTTAACGTTACTGGATCAAGCACAATCAATGGAGTTCTTGAAACTGCAGCAAAACTAAATGCGCCAGTTATCATTCAATTTTCAAACGGAGGAGCACAATTTAACGCTGGAAAAGGTTTATCTAACGCAGGTGAAAAAGCAGCTATCGCTGGTGGTATCGCCGGAGCAAAACATATTCACACTTTGGCAGAGGCATACGGAGCAACTGTAATTTTACATACTGACCACTGTGCAAAAAAATTATTGCCTTGGATTGATGGTTTATTAGATGCTTCTGAAAAACATTTTGCAGAAACAGGAAAACCATTATTTAGTTCTCACATGATCGATTTGTCTGAGGAGCCAATCGAAGAAAACATCGAGATCTGTAAAGAATACTTGGCTAGAATGAGCAAAATGGGCATGACATTAGAAATCGAGCTTGGTATTACAGGTGGTGAAGAAGATGGTGTTGACAACTCTGATGTTGACAGCTCAAAATTATATACGCAGCCAGAAGAAGTAGCTTATGCTTACGAAGAATTATCTAAAGTAAGCCCTAAATTTACAATTGCTGCTGCTTTTGGAAACGTTCACGGTGTTTACAAACCAGGAAACGTAAAATTAACTCCAAAAATCTTAAAAAATTCTCAGGATTTCGTTCAAAACAAATTCAACACTGGACATAACCCGGTAGATTTCGTTTTCCACGGAGGTTCAGGTTCAACACTTGAAGAAATCAGAGAAGGAATTAGCTATGGTGTTATCAAAATGAACATCGATACTGATTTACAGTTCGCATACACTGAAGGAATCCGTGATTATATGGTTAAAAACCTTGACTATTTAAAATCTCAAATTGGTAACCCAGAAGGTGCTGATGCTCCAAACAAAAAATATTACGATCCAAGAAGATGGGTTCGTGAAAGCGAAGTGACATTCAACGCAAGACTTGAACAAGCTTTTGCAGATTTAAATAATGTGAATACACTATAATAAAAAAGTTTCAAGTTTAACGTTTCAAGTTTCAGGTTTCGCAACTTAAAACTTGAAACCTCAAACAAAAAAAACATTCAATATGGCTTGGTTTAAAAGACAAGAAAAAGGGATTACGACCGCTACAGAAGATAAGATGGACGTTCCGAAAGGATTGTGGTACAAATCTCCTACTGGAAAAATTATTGATGCAGACGAATTAGCGAGAAATTTATTCGTTAGCCCTGAAGATGATTTTCACGTTCGAATTGGAAGCGCAACCTATTTTGAAATTTTATTCGACAACAACGAATTTGTTGAGTTAGATAAAAACATGACATCAAAAGACCCTCTGCATTTTGTGGATACAAAAAAATATGCTGAGAGATTGAAAGATGTAATGGAAAAAACTCATCTTAAAGACGCTGTACGTACGGGAGTAGGAAAATCTAAAGGAAGAGAACTTGTAATTTGCTGTATGGATTTTGCTTTTATTGGCGGATCTATGGGAGCTGTTGTAGGGGAAAAAATTGCAAGAGGTATTGATCATGCGATCAAAAACAAACTACCTTTTGTTATGATTTCTAAATCTGGTGGAGCTCGTATGATGGAAGCGGCTTATTCTTTAATGCAATTAGCAAAAACTTCTGTAAAACTAGCTCAATTAGCTGAAGCTAAATTACCTTATATTTCTCTTTGTACAGACCCTACAACGGGTGGAACAACTGCATCTTACGCAATGTTAGGAGATATCAATATCTCTGAGCCGGGCGCTTTGATTGGTTTTGCTGGTCCGCGTGTTGTTCGTGATACTACGGGAAAAGATTTACCAGAAGGTTTCCAAACTGCTGAGTTTCTTTTAGAGCACGGTTTCTTAGACTTTATCACGCCTAGAAAAGAATTGAAAGATAAGATCAACTTATATATTGATTTGATTCAGAATAATGATATTAGATAGTTTTAAAAACTTCTAAAAACATAAAAATCCCATTCGCTTCGGCTGATGGGATTTTTTTATATCTTTATTTTAAATCTCATTCTTTATGACTAGAATTTTTGTTGGTTTTATGATTTGTTTGCTTCTTTTGAATTGTGCCAAAAAAGAGGAAAAAGCTGTTAATAAAAACAAACCTTACATCATCTCCTATGAAGACAAAGAACTTCAAAATTATATTGATTCATTAAAAAAAAGCAACAGTAAAACAGTAGCATTCCCCAGAAAAGGTTTTTACGGAGAACATCAATTGATTATTGATAAAAAGGGCAATCTTTATTTCTATCAAAAAGAATACATCATGATCACTTGCAGTTATGGCAGTGAAAATGATACTCTTCCACATTTTTTAGGTTTAGAACCGAAAGACATTGTTAGAATTCCTCAAAAAAACTTAACTGATTTTCTTTCTGAAAACATATTGACTAAAGAAAAAAACAGACAAATTTTAATTATCGCTTCTCAAAAAGACACTATAAAAAACACTTCCTTCTTTGAGTTTTTAAACAAGAAAAATATCGACACTTATATTATCCGAAGAACTACTCAAGAAGAAGATACTGTTTTAAAATATAAAAACAACACCAACAAACACATTTACTATTATCCTGATTCAATCAAATGGGACAAAACTAAAATTAAACTTCCAGTTAAAAACTAAATTAGACTATTTTTTGGGCCTATCATTTCTTAATTCCTTTTCCGCAATTTTAAAAGCTAGTTTCTCACGCCATTTAGCGTATCGTTCTCTAAAAATTATTTTTACTGCACTATCAACTGCTCCGTGCATAAATAAACTCCAAACGCTAGCCATTTTCCGAGTAATCGATGAATCCCAGGCACGAAGACTTAAAGAAAAAGAACCATCAATATAGCGCATCCAGTGCCACATTCCTGTTGGCATAAATAAGGTATCTCCGTGTTCCAGAAAAACTTCATAACCTTCGACACCTTTTAGTGCAGGAAATTTTTCAAAATCAGGATTGGCAACATCGTAATCTTCTAAAGCATAGGTGGTATTTGGAACGCAGTAAAGTCGTTTTTTCCATTTATTATCAAATAGTATAATATGTTTTCGGCCTCCAAAATGGGTGTGAAAAAGATGAGGCAAATCTATATCATAGTGTAAAAATGTAATAGCTTGTGAACCTCCAAAAAACATAGCAGGCATACTTTCTATAAAACCTCCCATTAATTCTTTTGGAACTTTCACATCATTTATTAATTCGGGTCTGTGTTTGAAAAGATTGAAGAAAAAAATTCGTAGTTGTGTTGGCTCTCTTTTTATTAAATCGAGATAATCGCCAAATTTCATACTAGCAATTGAGGCATTAATTACTTTGGTTGGATCTGCTTTAGAATTATCCACTAATCTTACTTCGATATCTCCTGCAATCTGCTTAAAATAATCCGTCGACCATTTTTCTCTTGCAGGCCAGTCTTTAGTAAGCTCTTTTATAATAAGAGGTTTTCTTTTATCTAAATAATTCTTTTTAAAATCTTCCCTAGAAATAGACTCAACAGTATCAACATGTTTTAAGATAAAGCTCATTTGTTTAGTGATTTAAATTGTTACTTACAAAAAAAAATCTAACCAATTCTAGTCTTCAAAAATTACATATAAAATAAAAACAATAGCTACATCCCTGTTCGAATAGCTTCTACAGGATCTAAATTTGCAGCAGAAATTGCCGGAAGTATCCCCGAAATCAATCCAATAAGCGCCGCTAAACCGGTTCCTAAAAGTATATTTCCTAAACTTAAAACAAACTCAAAATCGAGCGCTTTTGTTAAGATAATTGAAATTCCCCAAACCATCAATAGACCAATAATTCCGCCAATTACAGAAAGAATTATGGCTTCAAATAAAAATTGAAATAATATGAAACGATTTTTTGCTCCTAATGACTTTTGAATTCCAATTAAATTTGTTCTTTCTTTAACCGAAACGAACATAATATTGGCAATTCCGAAACCGCCGACTAAAAGAGAAAATCCACTGATAATCCACCCTACTACATTCATCTGACCTAAAATACCATCGATAAAATCAGTAAACCCGGAAAGTACATTTATAAAGAAATTATCCATTTCTCCCGCCTTCATTCCGCGAATTGCTCTTAGTTTTTGTGCAAGTTCTGCTTTGTAAGCGTCCATATCTACACCTTTTGTCGGTTTTAAAACAATAACCGGCGTCATGGAGTCGCTGTCACCATACATTCGACGTAAAAAGTTCGCCGGCAAATAAACCGACGTATCGTTACTATCACCAAAAAATCCTGCTCCTTGTTTTGCGATTACTCCAATTACTGTAAAACGCTGCCCATAAAGGCGAATATTTTTTCCCGTTGGATCCATATTTCCAAAAAGACCTTGGGCAATCTCGTATCCTAAAACTATAACCGCAGTTCCCGAATTTGATTCAGATTCATTGTAAAATCTTCCTTTATCAAAACTCAATCCGTCGATATTTACCATTTCAAATGAAGACGGGACGATGTTTACATCGGCAACCGTTTTCGAATCGTACTTTAAAGTTTCATGATTCACAAAAAGCTGATAGCCCACCTGATCTGTATTATTCATAGAATTTTTCAACCCTACATATTCATCATATTTTACATTTGGAAACTGTTCTCTCTTCCATTGTGGAATTTCAGATGGACCAAAGCAATATTTCATTAAATAAATCGTATTTTTATCTAAGCTGCTCAAATCTTTAGAGATTTTTTTATCTAAAGAATCAACGGCAGCCAGAACAGCAATTATTGAAAATATACCAATTGTAACACCTAACAATGATAATAAAGTACGCAGTTTATTATTTCGTAAAGCGCTTATTGCAAAGCTGAGACTTTCTTTTAACAATCTTAGATAAAGAAGCATATAGTAGTATTTTTCAATAAAGTAAAATTCAATAATTTAAAAACAAAAACCTAATAAAAGTTAACTTACTCATCAGTAGATTTTTTTAAGAGATTGTTACACTAAATCTTTTAAAATAATATATAAAAAAACTACTTTTGCAGTCTGAAAATCATAACTACACAATGAGCACAACTAAAAAAATACAATCAGCGTTAATATCTGTTTTTTCGAAAGATGGATTAGAGCCAATCGTTAGAAAATTACACGAGGAAAACGTAACACTTTACTCAACTGGAGGAACAGAAGATTTCATTAAAAATCTAGGAATTCCTGTAGTTCCTGTTGAAGATATTACTTCTTTTCCTGAAATTCTTGGCGGAAGAGTAAAAACTTTACATCCGAAAATTTTTGGCGGAATTTTAAATCGTCAGGATAACGAAAGTGATGTTCAGCAAATGAAAGAATTTGATATTCCTCAGATTGATTTAGTAATTGTTGATTTGTATCCTTTTGAAAAAACGGTTGCTTCTGGTGCAAGCGAACAAGATATTATTGAAAAAATTGATATTGGCGGAATTTCATTAATCCGTGCCGGTGCAAAAAACTTCAAAGACACTGTAATTGTTGCTTCTGTTAACGAATACAGCTTGCTTTTAGATTTAATTACGGAGCAAAATGGTGCTACAACTCTTGAAAACAGGAGATTGCTGGCTACTAAAGCTTTCCACGTTTCTTCTCACTATGATGGTGCGATTTTTAACTACTTCAATACAGACGAAACGATCTACAAAGAAAGTATTGATAACGGACAAGTATTAAGATATGGAGAAAACCCACATCAAAAAGGATTTTTCTTTGGAGATTTTGATGCTATGTTCAAAAAAGTTCACGGAAAAGAGTTATCTTACAACAACTTATTAGATGTTGATGCTGCTGTTAATTTAATTGCTGAATTTAAAACTGACGGACCAACATTTGCTATTTTAAAACATAACAATGCTTGTGGTTTAGCTTCAAGAAAAACAATCAATGAAGCTTATTTAGCAGCTTTGGCTTGTGATCCAACATCTGCCTTTGGAGGCGTTTTGATCGCAAACACTAAAATTGACTTAGCTACAGCGCAGGAAATCAACAAATTATTCTGCGAAGTTGTAATTGCTCCAAGTTATGATGATGATGCAATTACTGTTTTACAAGAAAAGAAAAACAGAATTATTTTAGTTCAAAATGAAGTTGAATTACCTTCAAGACAAGTTAGAACATGTCTTAATGGTTTGTTAATTCAGGACAGAAATAATATTACAGATAATAAAGAGCATTTAAAAACCGTTACAATTACAGAACCTACCGCTCAGGAGATTGAAGATTTAATCTTTGCTTCAAAAATTTGCAAGAATACAAAATCAAATACGATTGTGTTTGCAAAAAACGGAACATTAATTTCATCTGGTACAGGTCAGACTTCAAGAGTTGACGCTTTAGTTCAAGCAGTTGACAAAGCAAAAGCTTTTGGATTTGATTTAACGGGTGCTTCAATGGCGAGTGATGCATTTTTCCCTTTTCCGGATTGTGTAGAATTAGCTAAAAAAGCGGGAATAACCGCAGTAATTCAGCCGGGAGGTTCTATAAAAGATGAATTAAGCATAAATTATTGCAATGAAAATAATCTTGCAATGGTATTTACAGGAACTCGTCATTTTAAACATTAATTTGTTTAACTTTGTTCGATAAATAATTTTATAACATTTTAAACCCCTAAAAAACTTATGGGATTTTTTGATTTCATGACCGAGGATATTGCGATAGACCTTGGTACCGCAAACACTTTAATCATTCATAATGATAAAGTTGTTATTGATAGTCCATCAATCGTTGCACGTGATAGAATATCAGGCAAAATCATTGCTGTTGGTAAGGAAGCCAACATGATGCAAGGTAAAACGCATGAAAACATCAAGACCATAAGGCCTTTGAAAGATGGTGTAATTGCCGATTTTGATGCTTCGGAAAAAATGATCAACATGTTCATTAAAAGTATTCCTGCATTGAAAAAAAGAATGTTTACTCCTGCATTACGCATGGTAGTTTGTATTCCTTCTGGTATTACCGAGGTGGAGATGAGAGCGGTAAAAGAATCTTGTGAAAGAGTAAATGGGAAAGAAGTTTATTTGATTCACGAGCCAATGGCAGCCGCAATAGGTATTGGTATCGATATCATGCAGCCAAAAGGAAACATGATTGTTGATATTGGTGGTGGTACTACAGAAATTGCCGTTATCGCATTAGGCGGAATTGTTTGCGACAAATCTGTAAAAATTGCAGGGGATGTTTTCACAAATGATATCGTGTATTACATGCGTACACAGCACAACCTTTTCGTAGGAGAAAGTACTGCTGAGAAAATTAAAATTCAAATTGGAGCGGCTATCGAAGATTTAGACGGACCGCCAGAAGATATGTCAGTTCAGGGTAGAGACTTACTTACAGGGAAACCAAAACAAGTTGATGTTTCTTACCGCGAAATTGCAAAAGCATTAGACAAATCTATTCAGCGTATAGAGGATGCAGTAATGGAAACATTATCTCAAACTCCTCCTGAGTTAGCTGCTGATATTTACAATACTGGTATTTATTTAGCCGGTGGAGGATCTATGTTAAGAGGTCTTGACAAACGTATTTCTCAAAAAACAGATTTACCAGTTTACATTGCTGAAGATCCGTTAAGAGCAGTTGTTCGCGGTACAGGAATGGCGCTTAAAAACATCGCAAAATTTAAAAGTATCTTAATCAAATAAGATTCAAAAATAACAATCAATATATTTTTATCAGGGTCAAATTTCTAATATTTGGCCCTAATAAAATTTGAAACCTTAAAGCATATCCTGAAACAAAATAACCAGACACGAAATGCAGCAAATTTTTAATTTCATTATAAGAAACAGTAATCGATTGCTGTTTTTGCTGCTTTTAGGTATTTCGTTGACTCTCACAATTCAATCGCATTCCTACCACAGAAGCAGAGTAATCAGTTCCGCAAATTTTTTGAGCGGAGGTGTTTACGAAAGAATCAATCATGTAAACGAATATTTGAATTTAAGAACCGAAAACGACGAGCTTGTACTTGAAAACGCAAGATTAAAAAGTCTTTTATTTAATAAAGAAGACACAACCAAAGTACCACTGGCAGACAGTATAAAAGGGGTTAAACCTGCTGATATCATCGTTTCAAAAGTAATTCACAACTCTTACAGCACACACGAAAACTATATTACACTTAATTCCGGAAATAAAGAAGGAGTTAAACAAGATATGGGTGTTATCAACAGCTTAGGAATTATTGGGGTTATTGACAATACTTCAACAAATTACTCAACTGTGGTCAGCATTTTGAATATGAAATCACAGATAAATGCTAAACTAAAAAAGACAAATCATTTTGGTTCTTTAACCTGGGACGGAAAAAGTACCGGATTTGTACAGCTTGAAGATGTTCCTAGGTTAGCCTCTGTAAGAAAAGGAGATACTATCGTTACCGGAGGACAATCTGTAATTTTCCCGGAAGGAATCAATATTGGTACTGTAGAAAATATATACAAAAAAGACAATTCAAGTTTTTATGTTATAAGAGTTAAACTTTTTAACGATATGACAAATTTAGGTCATGTATACATTATTAAGAGTAAGGACAGAGAAGAACTTATTAATCTAGAAAACAAAAGCAAGGAAAAAAATGAGTAGCGCTTTGTTAGTAAATATTTTTCGATTTATTATGTTGCTGGCAATTCAGGTTGTTATTTTTAACAACATGAATTTTCTAGGATACATAAGTCCTTTTCCATATATCTTATACATTATCTTATACCCGGTAAACAGCAACAGAGCGGGATTAATTATTTCCAGTTTTTTATTGGGATTAGTAATGGATATGTTTTGTAATTCTGGCGGAATTCATGCTACAGCTTGCGTTATACTGTCTTACTATCGACCGTATATTTTTAAGTTTTCGTTCGGATTAAGCTATGAATATCAAACCATTAAACTTAATGAATCTTTAACACCTGAACGGTTTTCATTTATACTAGTTTCTGTTTTATTACATCATATTGTACTATTTACATTAGAAGCTTTTCAGTTTAAATTCATATTCGACATTTTACTGCGAACACTATTTAGTTCTATTTTTACAATAATCACTTCAATTATAATAATTTACATTATTAAGCCCAATAAACGATGAGAAAAGTTCTGCTGCCCTCTTTAATTATTATTGCAGCATCTTTGCTAGTGATTCGGATATTTTATCTGCAAATTGTTGATGATTCATTCAAATTGAAATCAGAAAATAATGCGATTAAGAAAGTCTATGACTATCCGGAGCGCGGCTATATTTATGACAGAAATGGTAAGTTGTTAGTTGCCAATCAGGCTTCATATGATATCATGGTAATTCCAAGAGATATTAAAGAAAATCTTAATGTTGCTGAATTCTGTGCCCTTTTAAACATTACACGAGATGATTACGAAAAAAGAATTGCAAAGGCCAGGGTTTACAGCCCTAGGCTTCCATCTGTATTTTTATCTCAGTTAAATAAAGCCGAATTTGCTGCTTTTCAGGAGAAAATCAGAAAATATGAGGGCTTCTATTTCCAAAAGCGTTCTTTACGTGATTACGAAGTAGATTATGGTGCGAATATATTTGGTTTTATCACACAGGTAAACGAAAATCTTATTGCCAAAAATCCATATTACAATAGTGGTGATTTAATTGGAAAACAAGGTGTTGAAGAAAGTTACGAGGATATTTTACGCGGCATTAAAGGTGTGAAATATATTCAAAAGGATAAATATAACCGAGAAATTGGCGCCTACAAAGAAGGAAAATACGATACCATTGCCGTTGCCGGAGAAGATATTAATTTAAGTATTGATGCTGAACTTCAAAAGTACGGTGAAGAATTAATGATTAATAAACGAGGCGGAATTGTTGCTATTGAACCAAAATCTGGCGAAATATTAGCATTAGTTACTGCTCCTTCTTATGATCCGGGTATTTTGGTTGGAAGACAGAGATCCAAAAACTATACGCTGTTATATCATGATTCTATTGCAAAACCTTTATATGACCGCGGGCTTTTAGCCGAATATCCTCCGGGTTCTCCATTTAAAATTTTAACTGGTTTAGTGGCACTGCAGGAAGGCGTTATCAATGAGCAGACTACTTTTATGTGTCATCATGGATTTAGTTATGGCGGTGGTCGTTTTATGAAATGTCACGGTTTTGGACCTCATCAATTGCATAATGGAATTTATAATTCCTGCAACACTTACTTTGGGCAGGCGTATATGTTAACGATTAATAAATATTCTGATCCGGGTAAAGCAGTAGATGTTTGGAGTGGCCACGTAAAAAGTTTTGGTTTAGGGCAGTTTATGGGATATGATTTACCAACTGGTAAAAAAGGGAATATTCCAACATCAAAAACGTACAAAAAAATCTACCCTAACGGAGGCTGGCGAAGTTCAACTATTGTATCAAACGCTATTGGACAAGGAGAGGTTTTAATGACCCCAATTCAATTAGCAAATATGATGGCAACTGTTGCGAATCAGGGCTATTATTATACACCTCATATCATTAAAAAAATTGAAGGCAAAAAAATAGATCCTAAGTTTACAGAAAAACACACCACAACTATTGATCAAAAATATTTCCCTCCGGTTATTAGCGGGTTGTTTGATGTTTACAACAAAGGTACCGCTTATGCCCTTAGAGTAAACGGAATTGATATTTGTGGAAAAACGGGAACAGCCGAGAATTATGCCAAAATAAACGGTAAAAGAGAAAAACTTAAAGATCACTCTATTTTTGTGGCTTTTGCACCAAAAGACAATCCGAAAATTGCAATTGCAGTTATGATTGAAAATGGAGGTTTTGGAGCAACTGTTGCAGGACCAATTGCCAGTTTAATGATCGAAAAATATTTAAGAAAGAAAATCACAAGAACTGATTTGGAAGTTCGTGTTTTAAATAAAAGTTTAGCGAGTGAATATGCCAAATTAGGCGGAATGAACGAAGCAAGCGCAATCGAGTCAACACCAAAAGATTCTGTTTTAAAAGCTAAGATTGTAGTTCCTAAAACAACGGTAACTGCTCCAAAAACAGAAGTTAAAAAAACAACAATAGACACTACTAAAAAGAATTAAGATTATTTCAGATGAAAAATCAAAGTGTAAAAAATAACATTGACTGGATAAGTGTCTTTATCTATATCGCGCTGGTAACATTGGGGTGGCTGAATATTTATTCCTCTTCATTATTATCAACCGATGGAACGTACCAAAAACAATTAATTTTTATTGGATGTACAATTCCGCTAATTTTTGTTGTCCTTTTTGTTGATGGAAAATTTTACGAAAAATACGCTAGTATTATTTTTGGTGTGGCATTATTGTCTTTGGCAGGATTGTTTCTCTTTGGAAAAACAATTGCCGGCCAGCGATGCTGGTATGCAATAGGAAGTTTCACGCTTCAGCCGTCAGAGTTTGCAAAAGCAGCTACATCATTGGCACTAGCCAAATATTTAAGTGATACACAAATTAACCTCAAAGAAACAAACAGGCAGTTTCAGGCATTAGCAATTGTATTCCTGCCGGTATTACTTATTTTACCGCAACCCGATCCGGGAAGTGCGTTAATCTATAGTGTTTTTATTCTGGTTTTATTTAGAGAAGGATTGCCATCCTGGTATGTTTGGACTGGTTTTATTACCATTCTATTGTTTGTATTAACACTTATTCTAGAGCCTTATGTGGTTATTTTAATTGCACTAGGTGTTCTAATTATTATACATTTTAAGGGAAGAGCTGTTGATAGAAATATCATCTTAAGTGGTATTTTATTGGTACTTATCTCTGGATTTGTTCTTTCTGTTGATTATGTATTTGACAATGTATTTAAACAGCATCACAGAGACCGTTTCAATATTCTTTTAGGAAAAAGCGTAGACATGAAAGGAATTGGTTATAATACTAATCAATCTGAAATTGCTATTGGATCTGGAGGATGGTTTGGAAAAGGCTTTTTAGAAGGAACACAAACTAAAGGAGGATTCGTTCCTGAACAACATACCGATTATATTTTTACAACAGTTGGTGAAGAATGGGGTTTTACAGGTTCTTTGGTTGTTATTTTACTTTTTACAGGTTTATTTCTGAGGGTAATTTATTTAGCCGAAAGGCAAAAAACTAAATTCAGCCGGGTATATGGTTATTGTGTTGCCGGAATTTTATTTATACATTTCTTTGTAAACATTGCAATGGTTATTGGTGTTTTCCCAACAATTGGGGTACCTCTGCCCTTCTTTTCTTATGGAGGATCTGGACTTTGGGGATTCACTATTTTATTGTTCATCTTCTTAAAAATGGATGCCAATAAAGTGAATGAATGGTAATTCCTATAATTGTTAATTGTTACAACCGTGGAACACGAATGAAATATGGATCTAACATATATTATAGAGTATTCACGATTGAATCCGCGGGCTATATTAGAAATACGATAGAATTCAACTGATTCATTTAAATAGAAATTCATACATAAAAAAAGTCCGAAGTTTTTAAGCTTCGGACTTTTTTTATTTTCTATTGAGATTATATTTTTTCAGTTGGTCTTTTCTTTAAAAGTTTAAGTAAAACCGGGAATGTAGATATCAGAACAATTATAATGATAATATATTCAATATGCTCTTTTAAATCAATTCCTTGTTTTAGAAAGACACCATACAAATAATGTCCGGCAAAGATTAAAATGAATGACCACAAGAAAGAACTTAAGATATTATAAAACATAAATTTCTTTTTATCCATAGAAACTATTCCGGCAATAATTGGTGCAAAAGTTCTAAAGATTGGCAGGAAACGTGCATAAATGATTGCTTTCCCTCCGTATTTTTCAAAGAAATCTTTGGATTGCAAAAGGTATTTTTTCTTAAACCAAAATGTATCTTCTTTTTTAAATAAATAATAACCGCTTTTTGCCCCAAACCAGTAACCCGTCATGTTTCCTAAAACTCCCATAATTGCTACGGCTGTAGAAAGCAAAAATACATTGATAAAATCTCCCGGAATATAAACAACATTTTGAATTAAGTCGCGGCTATAAATTCCAGCTAGAAAAAGCAAACTGTCTCCTGGAAGAAAGAAACCTGCAAAAAGTCCTGTTTCAGCAAAAACTATAAACAGAACAATAAATAACCCAATCTCAAAACCTCCGATACTTAAAGTTATATAGAATTCAGGGTTTAGTAACTGGGTCCACTCAAAATTATTCATAAAACGAATTTGGTTATACTTATAAGTTTGTGAAATTAACAATAATTTACCTTAACCACAATTAAAAGCCATATTTTAAAGATAAATTAACTATTAAAAAAGCCCGAGTTGATCTTCGGGCTTTTTTAGTTATTTTTCTCTCTCGTATTTACAGCAAGAATGAAGATTTTCATAATCAGCATCTGCGGCCTTTACTTCTTTTGTATCATGTCCCACTTTTGCAATAGCGGCATTCAAATCCTGTGGAGAAGATTTTTCTTCGTTTAAAATAACAGTAAGCTGATGCGAACTAATATCCCAGGAAGCAGTTTTTACGCCCGGAACTCCAAATGCAGCTTTTTCAATACGTTTTTTACATTGTTCGCAGTTTCCGTTAACTTCTACAGTATATTTTAAATTCTTATTTTTTTTAGCCTGAGCCTGAGCCGAAAATCCTAAAAAAGTTATCATTGCAATTAAAATCAAATTTTTCATTGTCTATTATTTAGTGTTATAAATTTATTATTGATATTGATATTGATATTGATATTGATATTGATATTGATATTGATATTGATATTGATATTGATATTAAATAATTATTTTATCTTAAATCGTAATCCGGCATAATACATCTGCCCAAAAATTGGCGCATAAGCAACAGAAGCATCAAAATTTGGTCCGAAAGGATCATTTGCTCCTAAAATTGCTTTTTGCTGTTTGTAATTTCCAATATTTTCTCCCCCAATATATACCTCAAAAACTGGCGAAAAGACCCTTGTAACCTGAGCATTCATAACAGCATAGGAAGGCGAAAAATCAGGAAACTGGTCTTCAGCAGGATTTGAAGCTGTGTAAGGAAGCTGTTGTTTCCCAGACCAATTAAAGGTAAAATCAAACTTCCATTGTTTATCATTATTCAAAGTTGTTTCATATTCTAAATTTCCAAGAAAACGATGTTTTGCCTGAAGCGGACGCTGAAAAGTTCCTCTTAAATAATCTGTTTGAATGTCATAATATTTATAAGCCGTTCTTAAATTTAAGTTGTGAATTAACTCGTAATTAAATTCAACCTGAATACTATTAGCAAAAGAACTTCCTTTTAAATTATAAAACAAAACTTCTTGCGGACTCTGCATTAAATCGACAACGGCCTGATTTTGAAAATCGGTTCTGTAGATATCAAATCCAGCATCGGCATTTTTACCGAAAAGTTTAAATTTCTGCGAAAAACTAACTCCGTAATTCCATGCAATTTCCGGATTCAAACCATAAATTTTTCCGCTGTTATCTAAAATTGAAAATGTTCTCGAACTTGCAAAAAGCTGCTGATTCTCAGCAAAAATATTCGCCGAACGTTTTCCTCTTCCGGCAGAAAAACGAATTACTCCGTTTTTCCAAGGATTATACCTAACATGAAGTCTCGGTGTAGCAAAAAAACCTAAACGATTATGATTGTCAACTCTTCCTCCTAAAATTATGCTGAAGTTATCTGTGTTATCATACGTGTATTCAAAAAATGCTCCAACCGAATTATCGATTCGGCTGTAATCTGCAACGTTAACAAACTCCTGATATTGATCGTATGAAAAATTTAAGCCAGTTGTAAATTTATGCTTCGTGTTATTGATAATCGAATTGAAAATTAAATTCGAATAAAAACTATTCTGCTTGATATCATATTGATTTAAACCAAAATATGAATCTTGTTTATGGCTGTTGAAAGCATTCTGAAATCCGATGCTTTGATAGGGCATATCTTTAAAAACATATCCAATTTTTGTTGACACATCAAAACGTTCTGTATTGATTTCTGAACCCCAATAATTTGTAGTCCCGCGATCTCTGTCTTTATCAAAATCAACTTCCCCAGTTTGCTTTTTATCATTCATATACCTGAAATTGATAAAACTTACCAAACCGCTTTCGGGATCATAATACTGATAACGATTCAGTACATTAATTTGTTTTCCTAACGGATTATCTAAAAAACCGTCATCGTTCATGTCATTTTTAGCAACACGAGCATTTCCATGAACAAATAAACTTGTTGCCCATTTATCAGATAATTTTTTATTAAAATGTGTATTCAATTCAAACCGTGAATCAGTTGAACCATAAGCATTCAGAAAGAATGGAATATCACTTAACGGCTTTAAAAGTTCGGTATTTATTTGTCCCGAAATACTTTCGTAACCATTAATAACGCTTCCGGCACCTTTGGTAATCTGAACACTTTCAATCCAGGTTCCGGGTGTAAAAGACAAACCGTAGGCTTGTGACGCTCCGCGAACTGAAGGAATATTTTCTTCTGTTATCATTAAATACGGACTTGTTAAACCCAGCATTTTGATTTGTTTCGTTCCTGTTAAAGCATCAGAAAAATTGACATCAATTGATGGATTTGTCTCAAAACTTTCGGCAAGATTACAACATGCTGCTTTTAAAAGTTCTTTACTCGTAATTAAAGATGTGTTTGCGGTAACTGTGTAGGATTTTGTAATTCCTTTTTGCTTTTTTTTGACTTTTACTTCCTCTAAATTTTCTTGTGAAAACACAGAAACCGAAAGCAAAAACATCGCAAAAAGCATGATATTTTTTGGCATAAAAAAAGATTTTAATGTTATTTAGAAATTCTGTTTTTAAGTTTCTTCAAACAAGAAACATTCAAACAGTTCATTGTAAGCCATAAAAAACAGGCTTGATTCTAAATATTAAAATCAGGAATAAAAAATGTATTGATTGTATAATTTGAATAAGGGGGGCGCATTCGCATCTGAATAATACGAAATAACCTGATTGTTTTTGAAGTTTGGAATTGACAAAAACGCAATTGGTTTGTATTCCTGAATTACAGCCGGAAATGCAAGCTGGAAAAAGAAAATTTTAAAAGTTGCATCGCTTGATTTTTTTTCAAATTTTACAACTTTGTCCTTGCAGCAAGATGATTTTTTCTCTTTTTCACCGCAGCATTTTTTCTCTGGTGATGCAGAGGCTGAAGTATTTAAAGATACGGAAGCTATTTTTCCTCCGCAGTAATGCACATTAAAAGCAAACCCAATGTTGGAAACCAACAATAGGAACGCTAAAAATAATACTGTGCACTTTTTTAAACTCATATTGCAAAAGTATTTAAAAAGGCTCAAATAAAAATTAAATGAAATGTTATTTTTTTAAATTTTGAAGCTGATAATAAAATGCAGGAATAAACAAAAGCACAAATATAGGCTGAATGATAAATCTTCGAACATAAAATAACAGCCAGCTTTTCTCTGGAAAATATTCGACAATTATAAAAAACATTACAAAAAGAACGATTGAAAAAAATGCATATAAAAAGGAACTAAAGATTAAAATTCCTTTATCCTTAAAAAGGGTATAAATTAGAATAAGAGATAAAGCGGTATTTAAAATGAATCGAAGCAAAAGATTCAGAAAAAGTTTTAACGAATCGACTTCTGGTAATTTTATATTATTAAAATCAGATTCGAAATAATCTAAGAAGGGATCATAAAACAGAGAACTTTCAAAAGCTCTTATCAATCCAAAACAGCAAATAACAAGTATCGAAATAAAAACTTTCTCTTTTTCTTCTCTTATTTTATTTAGCATACTTCGAAAATTTATTAACCCAAATAATCCATAAAATAAAAACAGTTCCGTAAATAATTAACGGGAAAAGAACGCCGTGCAAAAGATGATTTTTTTCAGGAAAATGAAATAACAAAATGGTCAATAAAGCAATTCGGGCAATATTTAAAATATAAATAAACACGATTCCGAACAGGATATAATATAAGGTAACATTAAACTTCCCCGAAAAAGCAAGCACAAAAGCAATAAATAAGATAATAACACTTATGGCATTGCAGCCTTCTATAATTCGAACAATATAATGATTGTTATACAGAACTTCTAACCAGGAATTGGAAAGGCTTTTTTGAACTTTTATATCAAAATTAAAAGCATGAAGCAGCTGCTCAACATTACGGCCAACCAAATTTGTAATTCCGTCGACTTCATCAGCTTTAAAACTGTTCAAATAAAATTTATACAATAGCGTTAATGCAATATAAACTGCAAAAAAAGTACCTATAAAAATTAAAAACGGCTTGAATTGGGTTAGATATTTTTTCAACAGATTTTTTTTTCAAATTTATGTATTTTTTGAGTTCAGCTTTAAATACTTTTGTATAAAATTTTCAAATCATGACATTTCAAGAATTACAACCAAAAATAAGTGCTATAGTATCTGATAACAATAAAGTTAGAGACAAAAAACTATTAGCTGTCTGCCAATTATTAAACGAAAATGTAGAATATTACAACTGGGTTGGTTTTTATTTTGCAAATCACGAAAACAAAACACTTCATTTAGGTCCATATGTAGGTGCAGAAACGGATCATACTGTTATTCCATTTGGGAAAGGCATCTGCGGCCAGGTTGCCGAGAGCAATGCTAATTTTGTTGTGTCCGATGTAAAAGCACAAGACAATTATATTGCCTGCAGTTTAACAGTAAAATCTGAAATAGTTGTTCCGTTATTTGTAAATGGAGTAAACATTGGTCAAATTGATATTGACAGTCACGTAATTGACCCATTTACAGAAGCAGATGAAAGATTTTTGGAGTTTGTTAATCAAGAAGTTGCTAAGTTATTCTAGAAGACCTATTTTTAATGTATCAAAAATAGATCTGAATGAAAAAAAATGTATTCATCATATTTCTTCTTATAAGTTCAGTCAATCTATTTGGGCAGATTAATATTGTTTCAAAGAAAATTTTCCTTGACTCATTAAATCATGAAACTACTCCCGAAAATTATGTCTACACCAGAGTAATTACTAATTATTCTCAAAAAAGCGCGCGCTACGTTGTAACCGATTTTTACAAAAACGGAAGAAAAAAAATGACAGGCTGCACTTTAGACAGAAACATTTTAAAAAAAGATGGCGAGTTTATTTGTTATTACAAAAATGGATCGAAAGAATCTGTTGTAAATTATTCTGAAGACCATAAAGTGGGCAAAGAGATTAATTGGTACGAAAATCAAAGTAAAAAGTGGGAGAAACAGAATTCGTGGAATCCTAAAACCAAAACAGCTCAAACTTTAATTATTAATTTTTGGGATGAAAATAAAAATCAAACCGTAGTTGACGGAAATGGAGAATATGAAGAAAAAGATAAATTTGTAACCCAAAAAGGAGTTATTAAAAACGGCTTAAAACAGGGTGCCTGGCAGGGAAATGATATTTTACGCAAAATTTCATTCACAGATAACTATGATCAGGGAATTTTAATTTCTGGAACAAGTGTAGACGAGAACAATGTAAAGTTTTCCTACTCCTCCTTAAATGAGAAACAAACGGGTAAAAAAGTTCTGAAATCAAAATAGGTTTTAGTTTGAAATTAATCTCCAAACTAATCAAAAATAGCTCTATCTAAAATAGAACTACCTTAAAATCAGCAAAAAAGGATTATTTTTACCTGAATTTGATTAATTATTAAAATTTTCAAAGTTTAAATTTATTTTTTCGGAAAAAAGATGTAATTTTGCACCCGTCTTACAAAGGATGTATGACATACATAAAAATCATTAAATAATATTGGAATGTATTTAACTAAGGAAAAGAAAGAAGAGATTTTCGCTCAACACGGTGCTGCAACAAACACTGGAAGCGCAGAAGGTCAGATTGCATTGTTCACTTACAGAATTTCACACTTAACTGAACACTTGAAAAAAAATCGTCACGATTACAACACTGAGCGTTCTCTTGTACTATTAGTAGGTAAAAGAAGAGCTTTGTTGGATTACTTGAAAAAGAAAGAGATCAACAGATATCGTGAGATTATCAAAGTATTGAATATCAGAAAATAATCAATATAGAAAAGAGGTGCGAGAGTGCCTCTTTTTTTATTTTAAATTAAAAATCAGATTTTTAGATTTTTAACTTTACAAACGCATAAATATTGATTTTTGAAATTGATATTGACATTAAAAAAAGTTTGGTTTTTCATTGGGTTTTAGAAACAACAACTACACACACAACAACTACAACACAACTAAAACCCATTGTATAACCAATAAGGAAAAATTATGATTCCACAATTATTTGTAGAAAAAATCGATTTAGGTGATGGCAGAAGCATCACAATCGAGACGGGTCGTTTAGCAAAACAAGCTGACGGTTCTGTAGTAGTAAGAATGGGCGACACGATGATACTTGCAACAGCAGTATCTGCACGTAGCGCTAACCCAGCGGTTGATTTTTTACCATTAACGGTAGATTACCGCGAAAAATTTGCAGCAGCAGGTCGTTTTCCAGGTGGTTTCTTCAAAAGAGAAGCACGTCCAAGCGACAGCGAAGTATTAACAATGAGATTAGTTGACCGTGTTTTACGTCCTCTTTTCCCAGACGATTACCACGCTGAGACACAAGTTATGATTCAGTTAATGTCTCATGACGAAGAAGTTATGCCAGACGCTTTAGCTGGTTTAGCTGCATCTGCAGCATTAGCAGTTTCAGACATTCCTTTTTATAACTTAATTTCTGAAGTACGTGTTGCACGTATCGACGGGAAATTTGTTATCAACCCAAGCAGAGCAGACTTAGAAAAATCTGACATCGATATGATGATTGGAGCTTCTTTAGACTCAGTTGCAATGGTTGAAGGTGAGATGAAAGAAATTTCAGAAGCTGAAATGGTTGAAGCAATTAAATTTGCTCACGAAGCTATTAAAGTTCAAATTCAAGCACAATTGCGTTTGCAAGCTGCTTTTGGTAAAAAAGAAATTCGTACTTACGAAGGTGAGAAAGAAAACGAAGAAATCTACAAAAAAGTAAAAGCTGCTGCATACGATAAAATTTATGATATCGCTAAAGTTGGTTCAGCTAAACACGAAAGAGGTGCTGCATTTGCTGAAGTAAAAGAAGAAGTTAAAGCTTTATTTACTGAAGAAGAATTGGCTGTTGATGGAGATTTAGTTTCTAAGTATTTCTACAAAACAAACAAAGAAGCTGTTCGTAACGTAGTATTAGAATTAGGTGTTCGTTTAGATGGTAGAAAAACAACTGACATCAGACCAATCTGGTGTGAAGTTGATTACTTACCAAGAGTTCACGGTTCATCTTTATTTACTCGTGGAGAAACTCAGGCTTTGGCTACAGTAACTTTAGGAACTTCCAGAGAAGCTAACCAAATCGATTCTCCATCTGAACAAGGTGAAGAGAAATTCTATTTACACTATAACTTCCCTCCTTTCTCAACTGGTGAAGCAAAACCTTTAAGAGGAACTTCAAGAAGAGAAGTTGGTCACGGTAACTTAGCTCAAAGAGCTTTAAAAAATATGATTCCTGCTGATTGTCCTTATACAATTCGTGTTGTTTCTGAAGTTTTAGAATCTAACGGTTCTTCTTCTATGGCAACAGTTTGTGCCGGAACAATGGCTTTAATGGATGCTGGGGTTCAAATGGTAAAACCAGTTTCTGGAATTGCTATGGGATTGATTACTGACGGTGAGAAATTTGCTGTATTGTCTGACATTTTAGGAGATGAAGATCACTTAGGAGATATGGACTTTAAAGTAACCGGAACTGCTGACGGTATTACAGCTTGTCAAATGGATATCAAAATTGATGGTTTACGTTATGACATTATGGAGCAGGCTTTAGGGCAAGCACGTGAAGGGCGTTTACACATTTTAGGAAAATTAACTGAGACTATTGCTGCACCAAGAGCTGATGTAAAAGCACACGCACCAAAAATCATTACCAGAACTATTCCTGGAAACTTTATTGGAGCATTAATCGGACCTGGTGGAAAAGTAATTCAGGAATTACAAAAAGCTACAGGAACAACTATTGTGATCAACGAAGTTGACGAGCAAGGTGTTATCGAAATCTTAGGTACAGATCCTGCTGGAATTGAAGCGGTATTAGCAAAAATTGCATCTATCACTTTCAAACCACAATTAGGAGAAGCATACGAAGTAAAAGTAATTAAAATGCTTGATTTTGGAGCGGTTGTAGAATATACTGCTGCGCCAGGAAACGAAGTATTGCTTCACGTATCTGAACTTGCTTGGGAACGTACTGAAAATGTTGCCGATGTAGTTAAAATGGGAGATGTTTTCGAAGTGAAATACTTAGGAGTTGACCCTAAAACTAAAAAAGAAAAAGTGTCTAAAAAAGCACTTGTTCCAAGACCTCCACGTGAGGACAAAAAAGAGTAATCAGATCTTAGTTTACTAAAGGTTTATTCATAGAAAACCCCAATTCATTTATTTGAGTTGGGGTTTTTAAGTTTAATTAAAAAGCTTATTTTTCTTGAAAGGAATTTTATTGCGAATCAAATAGGCATGACAACAACTGGGAACATCAAACGTCCATTTTGGAAGAATTATAATAATAAGCAAAACATCTATATGACCAACAATTCCAAAAATAACTGCCAAAGAAAAAGTAATTCCAGAGTATCCAAAACCAATCATTCCAACAAAAGCAAGCAATAAAGTTATTCCCCATAATTTAGAAAGAAACGCATGTGTACAAGTTTCTTTACCAAATTTCATAAAGCTGAAAACATAAGTCAATGCCTCCATTATAAAAATCAAAGCAATTGGCAATGCATTTTCTATTACTATTTCGGGGTTTAATATCCACGAACACCAAGCAACACATAACCAAAAAACTAAATCTGTCTGACTGTCCATTCTTCGAAGTTTTTCTGAAGAGGTCCCTAGTCGACGGGCAATAATGCCGTCAAAAATATCAGATAATAATCCCAAAAAGATTAAAACAACAAGTTCTTTTCTAATTTCGGTTCCAAAATTATAAGTAAGCATTATTAAAATTGGCCCTAATAAAAGCCTGAAAACAATAAGCATAATTGGTATATTTTTCATTTGTTTTATTTTTTATTTCTTAAACTGCCAGTTAAAAAAAGGAAGCTTACGTTTTCCGTTTGTATTCCAAAGACCAAATTGCATTCCCCTCAATTCTTTAGAATTATTAAACAATCCAATCTGAACTCCGTTATGACGTCTGGAAACATTTGATGACCCAATTTGAACTCCATTTCCAAAATCAGATATATTAGCTAAACCCGAAATACTCACGCCAGAAAAACTCTTTGTATTCAATATCCCTCCAACAGAAAATCCATTCATTTTATTCATTCCTGAAATTATCGAAATATTTATTCCTCTTAGTTCAGCACCGCCCATAAATCCTCCTGAACTAATGTTTAAACCATTCATCCTAATATAAGTACTGGTTCGATCATCAAAAAAAGCCACGTTACTAATAACATTGTCATTAATTCCAACCAAAAAAGACTCAAACGGTACATTAATTGAAATTGTAAATAATGCCGCCGACAAAGGGCTGGCTTCAACATTTAATCCATTAATTGTTTGAAGTTTGATATTTTTATTTTCATAATGACCTACGCCCAGAGCAAAACCATTTACTCTGTTGACTCTTCTGGATATTGGTGACAGGCTAAAAATCTTTATGCTGTCATTCCTTAAATTATTATTAGATTTCCATCTGAAATAATGCAGGTCAATATCCTTTCCGTCAAATTCTACAGAAGGAACTGCCGAAATATTACTGTCTAAGGTATCTATCGCTTTTGATGAACCATCTTGTCCAAAACAAAAGCCGGTAAATAAAAGAAGCCCTATAAATTGTGCTCTGTGAAAACGGCCAAAAGAATTGGCACCCTTAAATTGATTTATCATTTTCATACTGTTTCTTTTTTAAAATTACAGGACAAACCTATTGCATTTATCACATATCTATTTGCGTAAAACAATAAAACATTTTACTATATTTGTGATTATCACAAATTATGAAACATCAGGAATCGTTTTTAAAAGCTATTAGAAATAAAATTTCTAAATCAAATTCTCTGATAGATGAAATCGCTTCTATTCTGGAAATCAGTTATGATGCATCGCATAGAAGGATCTCTCAAAAGAGCAAATTTTCTATTGACGAAACCATCAAACTTGCCAATCATTTTAATATTTCATTGGATAATTTATTTTCGCAAAAAGAAAAAGTCATTGTAGAAAAAACAATTGAGATTGAATCCTTAAAAGATATGCTTCAATATTTTAAAGCATCAGCACAACAGGTTGAAATACTCACAAAGAATCCCAAAACAAAACTTTATTATTCGGCCAAAGATATCCCGTTGTTCTATTTTATGGACGGAACTATTTTGTCAAAATTCAAGGCTTTTGTGTGGCTGAATCTTTTAAATACAAACCAAAAAAAAGTGTCTTTTGAAAATTTTGTGATTGAAGAATCTTTTACCGAATATATGCAGACCTTAAAAAAAGCATATGAAAATACCACTGTAAATGAAATTTGGAACGATACAACTATAAACAGCAGCTTACAGCAGATTCTCTATTTTTATGAAGCCGGTTTGTTAAACTTAAAAAATGCTAATGCACTTTGTAAAGACTTAAAGAGAATTATAAATTTAATACAAGCAAAATGCAATGATTCTAGTAACAACTTTGCTCTTTATTATAATGAACTGATATTATTAAACAATAACATGCTCATAGAAACGGAAGAAAAACTAACTATGTTTGTTCCTTACACACTCTTAGGCTATTTTATTACAGATAATGAAGACAGCTGCAAAAATGTGCATCAGTTTTTTAAACAGCAAATTAGTAATTCAATAGCTTTAGGACAATCTGGAATTAAAGAGCAAAACCTTTTTTTTAATCGCGCTATTAGAAAAATAGATTATTATCTCGAAAAAATTAATTCACAGGTTGATTTATTTTTTTAAAATAATATGCCATTTCTACAACAAATCAATTCATTTCTTTCAGCTAGTTTTTTTATTTTGTAAGCAAATTATAATATTTATATAGATGAATGGCAATAAATGAATAATTTAACAAAAAAAACACGACAATGCCTATATTTTCTTAAAGAAATAAAATATCTTTAACCCACCAAAAATAAAATTATTAACCCTAAAAACCTTATTATGGACTTTAATGTCATTCAAATCACAAGAATTAATACAGACGATTTTGCTTTTACGGATAAAGTGAACATTACCTTTCCTGTTCCTCCTTTAGCTTCGGCAAAAATTTACGACAATAATGGCGTAAAAACATTAAAAATCTGTGCAACTGTATACATTAACTCTAAAGATTCTCAAAACCCTGTAGTTGGAACATTAACAGAACATGTTAATACTGTAGAAATTTATTTTGACTATGACTGGGATGAAGAAACACCGGATACTTATGATGTATGGTATGTTGAAATAGATTATACTTCTGAAAGTGTTGAAAACATTACTACTGTAAAATCTTATTTAAGAAATATTGATCCTGAGACTTCTAGAGGTACAGAAACCACTGTAGGCACCTAATTATACATATTCCGGCATACAGTTTAATAAACTTATATTTATTAAACTGTATGCTTTTTTAATTAACAAAGAAATAATTAAAAGATAAAATGTCTAAATTAAAAGTAAATTTCAATATTCTTATATATTTATTTTCAATATTTCTTTATTCACAAACACCATCAACAAAATATTCTTTTAATGAAGTATTAAATAAAAAGGCTATTGAGTTTAAAGAAGAAACCAACTTTAATAAAGCTCAATTTTTTTTTATCAATAAAAAATGGGACTCGACTTTAGTTTATTCAATGAAACAATTAAGTTCAAGTAACAATAAAGAATTAGTAAACTATTGTCATTACTTAAGAGGAAATTCTTTTAGACAATTAAAACTCTTTCAAGAAGCAAAAAAAGAACTTAATCTGGTTTCCAAAAGTTTTGCATTTTATCCATTAGTAAATAAACATCTTGGTGAGACTTTACTAGAACTAAGAGAATTTGAAAAAGCAATATATCATTTCAAAGAAATTGAAAAGATTCCGAGAAAAAATATAATTGATTATAAAATTAGCATTATCTATCAGAACCTAGGTATCTGTTATTTGCACTTAAATCAATTTATAGAAGCAGAAGAATATCTTTTTAAAAGCCTGAAAATTCAAGAAACTGATGGAGATATTATACATTTAATTGGAATATATAATGATATTGCTAACTTATATTACACTCAATATAAAGATAAACAAGCCATTATTTATTTCGAAAAAGCCTATGATTTATCAAAAAAAACAACAGATTTTGATGTGAAAAGAAAAGCATCTTTAAATATGTCTGTTGTTGAAGAAAATAAAAGTGAATTCAAAAAAGCACTGGCATATAGAAAGGAATCAGCTCAATGGAAAGATTCTCTTAACAATCAAAATAAAGTCTGGGCATTAGCAGATTACGAAAAAAAATTCGCTGTAGCGCAAAAACAAAAACAAATTAAAGTACTCGAAATAGAAAATGAGCTAAAAAACGCACAACGTAATACATTATTTTTCTCTGCTATTGGTCTTTTATTAATTTTAACAGGCGGAGTTTATTTATATGCACAAAAAGTAAAAAATGGCAAAATCATATTACGTCAGAAAAACAAACTGGACGAACTTAATGCCACAAAAGATCAATTATTTTCAATTGTCAGCCATGATTTACGCTCGTCTGTAAATGCGTTAAAAACCAGCAATTCTAAGTTATCTGCCACACTGGAAACTAAAAATTACGATGAATTAAATCATTTAATAATTCAGAATAGCAGTATTGCAAACGGTACCTACAGCTTATTAGATAATTTATTACACTGGGCATTACTGCAGACAAAACAATTGTATTTTCATAAAGAATCAATTCATTTACACTCCGTAATACAGCAAATCGAATATAATTATAAGCCCTTATTATTAGAGAAATCAATTACGTTTGAAAATTCGGTTTCAAAAAATATATTTCTGTTTGTTGATCTTGATTCTCTGAAAATTGTATTTAGAAATTTACTGGACAATGCTATTAAATTTTCTAATGAAAACGGACAAATTACATTTTCTGCAAATGAAATAGATTCTGATTTTTGTCAGGTCATAATTCAGGATACCGGAATTGGAATGAATGAAAACACTATTAAAGAATTGCTTTATGAAGGAGAATTATTAGCTAAAAAAGGCAATTCAGAAATTATAGGAACTGGTTTGGGTTTACAATTATGTAAGCAAATGATCAAGAAAAACTCGGGAACGTTTGAGATAGAAAGCGAACTCAATAAAGGGACTAAAATGATATTAACATTCCCAAAAACTAAATAAAATGGACAATATTAATGTTTTAATTATAGAAGATACTTTAGAGCAGAGTGATGAACTTGTAAAAGTATTACTGAACAACAACTACAATGTTGCCGGAGTTGCCGCAAATTATACAGATGCACTAAAACTTTTTTATGAAAAGCCTGTTGATATAATTATAATTGATGTTTTTTTGGATGGAAAACCAGACGGAATAACTTTTGCAGAATCTATCAATATAATTCCGCATGCGTCTAAACCATTTGTGTTTTTAACAAGCTCTCAGGATCGTCAAATTTTTGAGAGGGCAAAACTCACAAGGCCTTTTAGCTTTTTAATGAAACCATTTAATGAGCTTGAAATTTTGTATGCCATTGAAATGGCTGTAGAAAAATTTTATGAGCAAACAAATGTCTTTTTAAGTGAAGAACAAAATACGGTGATTAGTAATGATTCTCTATTTATTAAAAAGAAAAATTCATTAAAAAAAGTATCGCTCGGAGACATTCTTTATATTGAAGTTGAAGAACGTTACTGTAATATTATAACCGAGAAAGAAAAATTTGTAATTCTAATCTCATTGACAAAAATCAGCGATTTATTAGACAAAAATAAATTCATAAAAACCCATCGCAATACAATCGTAAATACTGATAAAATAGAAGAAATTATTTTGGCAGATAACTTAATTATCCTAAAAGGAAATCATAAAATAAACTTAAGCGACACCTACAAAGATTTTATAAAAAAGATGAATATTTTATCTTAGTAAATATCTCAAATTCAAAAACTAATCCTCTTAAACAGAGGATTTTTTTATGCTTCTTTAAAAGAAAGATTCCTACATAACAAGCAATTCATGGCGTTCATGACAGAGAAAAAGCGTTTCGTGACATTTTCACACTTATAGATTGAGATCAAAATTACTTTTATCCCACCTAAATCAAAATAGAGATAGATGAAGATAGCATTAACGAGACAACCTGAAATGAAACTTTTGCCAATTATAAAAAAAATAAAAAACAATCCGTGGGTTGGGGTTGTTGTTTCCTTGGCTATAATTATTCCTTGTTTATATAAAATTTTAGATGATGTTACTGTTTTAAGATTAGAATATATCTTACTGGTCATTGCATTTCCAATTTATATAAAATCATTAAAAAAAATATTCGATGAAATCCTTGACAACACAGATGATTTCTACGATTGAAACTTAAATACACAATTCTAACTCAATCAAATTATTCGTTAAAAACCCTAAATCGTTATTATGATTTAGGGTTTTTGTTATTAATAAAATAAGAAATTATAACATTTTAACAGATATACGTTTTGTTTATAACCTTTTTTTAATAAATTTGGAAACCCCCAAAACAAATCACTAAAAACCATAGAATCCTTTGAAAAATTATCAGAAAAAATTCGTTTTCCTTGTGTTATTTGGATTATTTTTAAACATTTATGTTATTCACAGCCAAACAAATAACGATGTAAATATTTACAATTGGTTTGACAAAACTGTTGGAAAAGACAATCTTGATCTTAATAACGGAACGCCGCACACTAATCCGTATAGAACAATTGGAGACAGTCATTTGTATTTAATAAACAAATATGAGCTTGGAAAAATCACTTGTGAGGGGCAAAAATATTATGAAGTAAAACTCAAATATGACATCTACAGAGATATTTTAGTTCTAAATCCATATGGAGAATCTGAAAACACTGGAATAAATCTTATCCAAAACAAAGTTCAGTCTTTTTCAATACTGGATAAAAATTTTGTCAAAATAGACAGAAAAATTGTAACAGTTCCAGAATTTACACTTGGCTATTATGAAGAGAGTAAAATTGCACCAGATTTTACATTTTACATCAAACATCATAAAGACCTTCAAAAAACAGTATTAGAAACCGGCGTGTTCTATACTTTTAAAGAAAACAATTCTTATTTTATTGAGCTAAAAAACAACATTTACCTCATAAAAGGAAAGAATGATATTATCAAACTATTCCCAGAACAAAAAAAACAAATCAACGGGTTTTATTTACTGAACAGAGAGTTAAAAAAATCTGATTTAAATCAATTTATGAAAAATTTGATGAAATACATTTCTAATTCTCTTTCAATTCAAACCAAATAAGACAAATGAAAAAAATTTTACTCGCCTTTGTTATTTTATTCTCATTTCAATTGTCTATTGCGCAAAATTCTAATGAGAAATTATCAATTACTTTTAAAGATGAAACTATTGAAAATGCAATAAAACGCATTGAAGCTGCAACATCATACAAATTTTATTTTGATCCAACATGGGTTAATTCAAATAAAGAATTGATTTCCGGAGTTTATACTGATGCAACAATTGATGCTGTACTTAATTCAATTTTAAGCAAAACAGATCTGAATTATATTGTTCTAAAAAACAAAGTAATTCTAACGCTTAACAGTACAATTCACGATACTCTGCCTTCGAATTATTTTTCTGATGCACCAGTCGAAACGAATCAAAATAATGGAAACGATCAATCAGATAATCCTGTATTTCATCAGCAATATGATTCTTTAAACAGCTATAGTGTAACTAAAAAAGCGTCGATTGTTTTTATTGGTAAAGAAAACAAAGATTCCGTTAAAAGAAATTATACTGTTTCTGGTACCGTAAGAAATGAAGAAACAGGAAAAGCAGAGCAAAACATTTATATTAAAGTAAGAGGAAAAAACATCAACACCTCTACTGATCTTGATGGAAATTATACTTTACAGCTCCCAAGAGGAATAAATGTTATAGAAGTAAAATCCTTAAGCCACAAAGAAGTCGTGAGAACTTTAATGGTTTATGATGATGGAAAATTTGATATTGGAATCAATGAAAAGTCCAATCAATTAGACGAAGTTGTCATTAAAAAGAAAGGGCAAAAAACCACCGAAACTACTGTTTCTGGTTTAGTTTCGATTGATATCGAAGGAATTAAAAATGTTCCTTTAATTCTTGGAGAAAGAGATATTTTAAAAGTTGCTACAACATTCCCTGGTATTAAAACTACCGGAGAAGGATCTGCAGGATTTAACGTAAGAGGTGGAAAAGACGATCAAAATCTTATTCTTTTAGATAATGCTGTTTTATACAATCCGCAGCACTTTTTAGGTTTTTTCTCTGCTATAAATCCGTATACAGCAAAAAAAGCAGATATTTATAAAGGAAGTATTCCGGCAGATTTTGGAGGAAGATTATCTTCTGTATTTGATATTACAACAAAAAATGGAAATCCGGAAAAATTCTCTGGCGAAGGTGCTATTGGGCCTATAACATCAAATTTGACGCTTAGCATGCCAATCGAAAAAAACAAATCAAGCATTATTGTTGGAGGCCGCGCCACTTATTCGGACTGGATTTTAAAATCTCTTGACGATGAAAATTTAAAAAACAGTCAGGCTGGATTTTATGACGGAATAGTTAAATACAACAACGCAATCAACAGCAATAATAATCTTGAAGCAACGGTATATTACAGCCATGATAAATTTAGTTTAAGCTCAGATTCTATTTATAAATACAGCAACAGACTTGCCTCTTTAAAATGGGATCATACTTTTAATAAGAAAAATAAAGCCGCTTTAATTTTTACAAACAGCGAATATAAATTCAATATTGACTACGATTCAAATGATATTAATGCATTTGATTTTGGATATAAAGTAAACGAATCTCAATTGCAGTTAAAATTCAACTATCAGTTTAATCCAAAACATACCTTTTCGTATGGTGTTGCAAGCAAATTATATAACATATCACCAGGTTATCAGCATCCAACAAATCCTGATGCCACTTTAATTGCTACCGATCTTGAAAAAGAAAGAGCGTTGGAATCTGCTGTTTATTTAGCCGATAGTTATAAATTTAGTGATAAACTTTTAATTGATTTAGGTTTAAGATATTCGTTTTATGCCTCTTTAGGAGAAGCAAATGTAAATACTTATCAAGCCGGTCTGCCTTTAAGCGACGAGACTGTAACCGGAACAACGCATTACAAAAAAAACGAAGTCATAAAAACTTATGGCGGACTTGAGCCTCGTTTGGCAGCACGTTATTTTATTACCGAAGATTTCTCTATAAAAGCGGGTTATGATGTTACACGTCAATATATTCACCTTTTATCAAGTAACGTTACACAATCTCCAACTGATACCTGGAAATTATCTGATTCTAACGTAAAACCTCAAACTGCACAGCAAGTTTCTTTAGGTCTTTTTAAAACATTAAAAGATGAAGAATATGAAGTTAGTTTAGAAGGATATTACAAAAAATCTAAAAATATTTTGGATTATAAAGTTGGGGCGCAGCTTCTGCTAAACCAAAATGTTGAGACTGAATTATTACAAGGTGAAGGAAAAGCATATGGAGTTGAGTTATTATTAAAGAAAACTACCGGAAGATTAAACGGATGGATTGGTTACACTTATTCACGTACATTTATTAAGCTTGATAGTCAGTTTAGTTCAGAAATTGTAAATAACGGTAACTTTTTCCCGGCAAATTTTGATAAGCCTCATGATTTAAGTGCGATTTTAAATTATAGATTCACAAAACGTTATAGTTTATCTTCGAATTTCTTATATCAAACAGGAAGACCAATAACATACCCTATTGGAACATTTCAATATGGAAATTCCGAATATACATTGTATAGCGACAGAAATGCTTACAGAATACCAGATTATATTCGTTTAGACATTGGTATTAATATCGAAGGAAATCATAAAATTAAAAAGTTAGCGCATAGTTTCTGGAACATTTCGATTTATAATGTTTTAGGCAGAAACAATCCGTATTCTATTTATTTTGTGACAGATCAAAATGGAAAAGTAAAAGGATATAAAACATCTATTTTCTCAATTCCTGTACCGAGTATTACTTATAATTTCAAATTTTAAGAAATGAAAAATTATAAATTTTACAATATTGTAATTTTAATTTTTCTGACTCTCATCCTTAATGGATGCACCGAGACATATCCGTTAATAACCAACAGATTTGAAGATGTACTAATAGTTGAAGCCAACTTAACCAACGAACTTAAAAAGCAGGAAATAAAACTTACCAAATCTGCAAAGTTTGAAGATGAAAACTATCTTTCGGAAAGTGGAGCAGAAGTTTTTATTACAGATGATGCTGGCCATCAATATAATTTTACTGAAGGTTCTGATAAATATGTTTCAGATATAGAATTTCAGGCAGTCGCCAATACTAAATATCAATTACATATTAATACCAAAGACGGCAGATCTTTTGCATCATCGCCAGAAACCCTTACAACGATAACGCCTATGCAAAGTGTAGTGGCTGCAATTGAACAAAAAGATGATAAAAATGGTGTTGGCATTCGTGTAAACAGCTTTGATCCTACCAGTACATCAACCTATTACAGATTTGAATATGAGGAAACCTACAAAGTTGTTGCTCCAAAATGGCTGCCTACAAAACTTGAATGGAATAATGGATCTCCTACCTTCGAGCCAAATTCGCCAGTTACTAAAACTTGTTATGGATCTAAAAAAAGTTTAGAATTACTTTTACTAAATACAAACAATCTAAAAGAAGATCGTGTAGATTATTTGATTCGATTTATTAGCGACCAGGATTATATTATTACACATAGATACAGCATTTTGGTTAGACAATATGTAGAAAGTCTCGCAGCATATAATTATTACAATACATTAAACAAAACTGCTTCCTCTGGAGGGACTATTGTTTCTCCTAATCAGCCCGGTCTTTTATTGGGCAATTTAAAAGCGGTTAATAGTGACAGTAAAATAGCAGGATATTTTGATGTTTGCTCCGTATCGACTGAACGAATTTATTTTAATTATGAGGATTTATTTCCAGGTAAATTTCCTCCTCCTTATTATACTGATTGTACACAATTTTGTTATGCAGAATATCCTTTCAACCCTGTTCCGTGCACACACTGTTGTCATTATGCAGAAGATTTACTTCTGGGAAAAATAAGCTATTTTTCAGGAGATGGAAACTCAAGTCTTGCAACTTACTGGGTTGACTCCCCATGTGGAGACTGCACAACAATTGCATCAAATATAAAACCAACATTTTGGGTAGATAACTAAAAAACGATGATTCCTTAATAAAAATTAGAATCAGATTAAAAGAATATTCAAACAATGAAATTTCATATAATAAAAAATATAGTTCTCTTCGCATTTCTTGCAATCGTTTTTAGCGGGTGTACAGAAGCATATCCGCTGGTTACTAATAGATATGAAGAAGTAATAGTTGTTGAAGCCACTATTACTAACGAACTTAAAAAACAGGAAATAAAAATTACCAAAACGGCAAAATTTGAAGATGAAGGTTATTTAACAGAAAGTGGAGCGCAAGTTTTTATTACGGATGATGCAGGAAATCAATATGATTTTGTAGAAAATTCTGAAAAATATGTTTCAAACACAGAATTTCAAGCCATACCTAACACCAAATATCAATTACATATTAACACAAAAGATGGCAGGGCATTTGAATCATCAGTTGAAACTCTTACTGCCATAAACCCTATACAAACTGTTGAGGCAAAAGTTGAACAGAAGGACAATATAAATGGTGTAAGTATCAAAGTAAATAGTTTTGATGCTGCTCATAATTCAAATTATTATAGATATGAATATGAAGAAACCTATAAAGTTGTTGCTCCAAAATGGACACGAACTAAAGCTGTCTGGGATCCAATTGGTTTTATAGCCTATATTCCAAATTTAACCGATACAAAAACCTGTTATGCAGGTGGTAAAAATTATGACTTACTATTGGCTAACACGAATAACCTGACTGAAGATAAAGTCGATTTTTTGGTTAGATTTATTAGCGACCAGAATTATATCATTACTACCAGATACAGTATTTTAGTTAAACAGTATATCGAAAGTCTGGAAGCATTTAATTATTACAGTACATTAAAAAAAATATCAGGTAGCGGAAGCATTGTTTCTCCTAATCAACCCGGCTTTTTATTGGGTAATTTAAAATCAATCAAAAATCCCAATGATAAGATAGCGGGATATTTTGATGTATGTTCCGTATCAACCGAACGAATTTATTTTAATTATGCAGATTTATTTCCTGGTAAAGGAGCGCCTCCATATGTTGCAGACTGTAAAGAATTTTGTTATGCCGTAGAACCTTTTGTTCCTGAGCCTTGTACACATTATGGCAGTCCTGCTGAAGATGTAGCGGGAGAAAGAATAAGGTATTTTTCAGGAATGGGCGGCAGTTTTACTTTTTGGGTTGAACCGCCGTGCGGAGACTGCACCACAATTGCCTCAAATATAAAACCAACATTCTGGACAGATTAATTTTTCACTTCCAGTAAATCAAAATTGTACTATTATCTCAATAAAAATGAACTATTTTAAGTAATGAAAATTCATAAAATAAAAAATATAATTCTCTTGGCATTTCTTGCAATCGTTTTTAACGGGTGCACAGAAACATATCCACTTTTAACAAATACTTACGAAGAAATAATTGTTGTTGAAGCTACTTTGACTAATGAACTTAAAAATCAGGAAATAAAAATCACTAAAACTTCAAAGTTCGAAGATCAGGGTGTTCAAGCTGAAACCGGTGCAAAAGTTACCGTTAAAGACGATCAAAATAATGAATATCTTTTTGTTGAAAGTGGTGCCGGAACTTATAAATCTCAGTCTGCATTTCAGGCAATTCCTGATAGAAAATATACATTGGAAATCACAACTAAAGATGGCAAAATTTATCAATCTACTCCTCAAACCTTAACAACAGTAAATCCTATTGAAAGTGTTGTTCCTTCGCTTGCAACAAATAAGGACAATGAAACTGGAGTTCAGATAACTGTAAATACTTTTGATCCTGCAAAAACTTCAAAATATTACAGATATGAATATGACGAAACATACAAAATCGTTGCTCCAAGATGGACATCATTAAAAATTATTGCAACTGGCCCACAAACTGTTGATTTAATTAATAATGATCCCAATACCAGAATTTGTTATTCTTCTAAAAATTCAACAGATATTATTTTAGTAAATACCAATGATAAAACAGAAGATCGTGTAAACCTGCCAATACGTTTTATTGAAGGAAGTAATTATATAATAGGTCATAGATACAGCATATTAGTAAAACAATATGTAGAAAATTTAGAAGCTTACACCTTTCATAAAACTTTAAGAGATATTGCCAGTTCATCCAGTATTTTATCTCCAAAACAACCGGGTCTAATCTCAGGAAACATAAAATGTATTAATGATTCGAGCACTAAAGTCATTGGCTTTTTTGATGTGGCTTCTTATTCAGAAAAAAGAATATTTTTTAATTACAGTGATTTTTTCCCAAACAAACCTATACCCTATTTTAATACGTGTGACGACATTCCTTTTTTATTCTGTTTTGGCGGAGAAGACTGCGAGGGAGAAACCATGATCTATAATATTAATAGAGAACTTATGACCTACATAGGAAATAGTGGTACACGATATACATTAGTAGACGCAGTTTGCGGAGATTGCACATCATTTTCATCTAACATAAAACCTTCATTTTGGATAGACTAAAACACATAATTTTATTGCTTGTATTAATTAATACACAATTAAGTAAAGCACAGCAAACGATTGCTGTCGATGAAACTGTTTTCATTCACGCAAACGCAACAACATTTGTTTCGGGTGAAACTTTGTTATATAAAGTCTATTGTTTAAAAGCAACAGACAAAACGCCAAGCGATATTAGTAAAGTTGCTTACGTAGAACTTTTAGATAATACTAAAAAATCAGTATTTAAAACAAAAGTTACTCTTGAAAACTCAAACGGACAAGGTGATTATTTCATTCCGACAACTTTAAAAACAGGAAGTTATAAATTAATTGGCTACACAAACTGGATGTTAAACAAACCAGTTTCTGAATTATTTCAATTGAATATAAACATCGTTAATCCATACAAAACGGATGAAAAAACAACCGCTGAAAATCTTTTAGCAAGCGGGACAAATTCTGAGGGTTTAAAAAATGAAAATGTTATACTTAAACTAAACAAAAAAACATTTACAAATCGTGAATTGGTTGACTTAAAAATTCAGTCTTCAAACAATAATTTTGTAGATGGAGTTTATTCTCTTTCTGTTCGAAAATTAGATAATATTCCAGCTCAGAATCAAATTTCGGCTGTAAAATTTGCTTCTAATACTTCTTATCCAGTTGTATTAGATTTACAAAATCAGGATAAAATCATTTTACCTGAATTGAGAGGGGAAATGATTTCCGGGAAAATTACAGCAAAAAACAATACCGATAAAATCGAAAACCTTTCTATTGGATTATCTATTCCGGGAAAATCTTTTGCTTTTAAAGTTGTAAAAACAGACAGCAGAGGAAACTTTATTTTTAATGTAGATAAAACTTTTTACACCTCTAATATAGTTATCCAGCTTATTGATGAAAAAGCAAATAATTATGATCTTGCCGTAAACAATGCCCCAGAGATTGATTACAGTAAAATATCATTCGAAAAAGATGCTAAATTATCGTATACCTTTAAAGAAAGCCTTTTAGAAAGATCAATTTCAAGTCAGGTAGAAAATGCATATTTTCATAAAAAAGTTGATAACATTGAAAAAGCTCCAAGTCAAGACGCTTTCTATTATCCTCTTCCAAAAGAATATATTTTAGATGATTTTACTCGTTTTAAAACCTTAAAAGAAACCATTACAGAAGTTGTTGTCGAAATCTATTCTAAACAAAAAGACGATAAATTGTATCTGCATGTAAATGACCCAAGTATTTTTCCGCAGCTTCCGGAATCAGCACTTGTTCTGGTTGACGGATTATATTTAGAAAACCAAAATGATCTTGTAAACTACAATATGAAAAACGTATATAAAGTTGAACTCATTGTAGGCCGATATTACGTTGGATCAAAATCGTTTAATGGTTTAATTAGTTTTACAACTTTTGACAGAGATTTTAAAAGTACCCAAACAGGATCTTCAATCGTCAAACCAACTATTTTAAGACCGCAGCCTAAAAAAATATACAATAAGGTAAACTATGAAAATATTGCCGACAATCAAAGAATTCCTGATTTTAGAAATCAATTATTCTGGAATCCTGATGTTCAGTTAAACAAAGATTCCGAAACTTCATTTTATACTTCTGATCTTTCCGGAACTTTTGAAATAAGACTTGAAGGCTTTACTAAAAGCGGAATTCCTATTTCTGTAAAAGAAAATATAGAAGTTCAAAATGCAGCAGCAAATTAATTGAATTTTTAAATTTCAAAAGAAATATCATAACATCCTCAAAACCTGTCTATTTCCAGACAGGTTTTTTATTTTTCAAAAAAAACAAATTATTTTTGATACAATTTGTAACTTTTTTGAAACTTCATACGTATAACCACTTGTACACTTAAAAATTGAGGAGACAAATAACATGAGACAACTTAAAATCACCAAGCAGGTAACCAATCGTGAAACTGCATCGTTAGATAAATATCTACAAGAAATCGGAAAAGTTGACCTAATTACCGCTGATGAAGAGGTAGAATTAGCACAAAGAATAAAGGCTGGTGATCAAAGAGCTTTAGAAAAATTAACAAAAGCCAACCTACGTTTCGTTGTATCGGTTGCTAAACAATATCAAAATCAAGGATTAACTCTTCCTGATTTAATTAATGAAGGAAACTTAGGTCTTATTAAAGCTGCACAGCGTTTTGATGAAACTCGTGGTTTTAAATTCATTTCTTATGCCGTATGGTGGATTCGTCAATCGATCCTTCAGGCTCTTGCAGAACAATCACGTATTGTTCGTTTACCATTAAACAAAATTGGTTCTATCAATAAAATCAACAAAATGTATGCGTTATTAGAGCAGTCTAATGAGCGTCCGCCTTCTGCTGAAGAAATTGCAAAAGAACTTGACATGACAGTAAATGACGTAAAAGAGTCTATGAAAAACTCTGGCCGCCACTTATCAATGGATGCACCTCTTGTTGAAGGTGAAGATTCTAACCTTTATGACGTTTTACGTTCTGGAGAATCTCCAAACCCGGACAGAGAGTTAATTCACGAATCATTACGTACTGAAATCGAGCGTTCATTAGAAACATTAACTCCAAGAGAGGCAGATGTTGTTCGTTTGTATTTTGGTCTTGGCGATCAGCACCCAATGACTTTAGAAGAAATTGGTGAAACTTTCGACTTAACTCGTGAGCGTGTTCGTCAGATTAAAGAAAAAGCAATCCGTAGATTAAAACATACTTCAAGAAGTAAAATTCTTAAAACTTATTTAGGCTAATTTAGTCTTAAAGTTAGAAAGTTCATAAAGTCCAAAAGTCTCTTTTGACTTTAAGACATTTGACTTTCGACTAAACAGTAAACAACAGTTTGATTGACTGTTCGTTTTTTGATTGATGATTGAAACTCCGGCTGATTACCGGAGTTTTTTATTTCTTCTTTTTAACAGCAAAGCACGCAAAGATTTACGCAAAGTTCACAAAGTTTTTTGTTCTTTAAAAACACAGAGAAACACAAAGCTTTGCGAACTTTGCGTTTATTTAAAAGAAACTTACAAACCAAAAATCTTTGCGTGCTTTGCGGTTAAACAATTATCTTTGTAAAAAACAACACACTACTTCACAATGAAAAATACACTTATTGCTCCTTCTGTTCTTGCTGCCGATTTTGCAAATCTACAGCGCGATATCGAAATGATTAATAACAGCCAGGCTGATTGGTTCCATATCGATATTATGGATGGAGTTTTTGTTCCGAATATTTCTTTTGGAATGCCTGTTTTAGAAGCTATTTCTAAACATGCAAAAAAATATATTGATGTGCATTTAATGATTATCGACCCGGATCGTTATATTAAAACATTCGCTGATTTAGGCGCTAACGGTTTAACTGTACATTACGAAGCCTGCACACATTTACACAGAACACTTCAGGCTATTAAAGCCGAAGGAATGAAAGCTGGAGTTGCTATTAATCCTCACACTAATATTGACTTGTTAGAAGACGTTATTAATGATATTGATTTAGTTTGCATTATGAGTGTGAATCCTGGTTTTGGAGGGCAGTCGTTTATTAAAAACACTTATGATAAAGTAAAAAAACTAAAAGCTTTAATTACACGCAAAAATACTTCAACATTAATTGAGATTGATGGCGGTGTAACAAGCAAAAATGCAAAACAATTAGTAGAAGCCGGAGCGAATGTTTTGGTTGCCGGAAGCTTTGTTTTTAAAGCAGAAAATCCAACTCAGACAATTGCAGATTTAAAAGTCCTTACTGCTTTTTAAGTTTTTTAAATTGGGGAAGAAATCAATTCCGGTCATTTTTTCCAGAGTTTCGACAGGAACCACGAAATCATAAATTGGTTTATCGCTGTCTTCGTTCGGAACCAAAAAAGCGATTGCTTTATGTTCTTTTCCTGATTTAGCTAAAACAATTTTATAAAAATATTTAGGGACAGAAACTTTTTCTGTTCCTATTTTTTTATCTGAATCCTCCAGGATTCCGCCAGTAACTACATAAATATCATTATATTTTCCAGCCCAGTAACGTGTTTTCTGCTCTATTCTGTTCCAGATTCCGCTATTAAAATCATGCCTTTGAGGCGAAATATTAGAAGTATAAAAAGTATCATTATAAGCATCTTCGCTAAATTCCATATCGCCGGCAGGACAAAGATGCCCTTTATCATAACCTGATTTTTTATAGTTTCTCCAGTCTGCAGAACCAGTTGTTACTTTTGGATCTTCAATAAAATAGGGGCGTTTGTAATTTCCATTTTTTAGATATTCTTTCTTCAATTCATAAGCAACCCATTCGGCCTGCTCAAACTTTTCATTATAAGAAAGTGTGTAATATTTATGCTCAACAATTTGATTTGTGGTCGAAGTTGGCTGATAAGCAATTGTATACAAAGAACCAGCACTACTTTGGTCTGAAACAAATGAATTTTCTGTTTTTACCACTCCATCTGCAGTTTCATTTTCTTTTTTACAAGAAAGTAATGCTAAACCAATTAACCCGAAAACTAAAATATTTTTCATAAATACTACTTTATTTTTAAACTAAAAAACGCTTCATAAATTACTTTAAGAAGCGTTTTTTATAACAAATTAAAATTTTAAAATCTTTACGATTTCACCAATTTATCTTTTTTCATTTTAGGAGAAACGCCAGCTTTTACTAAAGATTTAGATTGTAAATCATCTAAAACATTTAATGCTTCTTCAACATAAACATCCTTAGATAATGCCTGGTGCCAAGCTTCTCTTTTTTCTTTTAATGTAGCATCATTATTCATTTCAACCTCTTCGTAAGGCAATGATCTAAACACTAAACTGTTTTTATAATCAGAAATTGGTTTATATTTTTTTCCTTCATTTTCAACTTGTTCCTGAGTTTGTTTAAAACTATTGATGTTCAAGCTGTATATGTTTTCTTTATTCTTAATATCGATCCATTTCGCATTGTCTTCAATTAATTTAAATTGAGGATTTTGTAAAATTCTGTTTTTACTTTTTTCGATAGCCTTAGTAAAGTTTTCGTTAGAAGTCCAAGTGCTGTAATCAGCCGGGTCAATTTTATCCCATGGCATTGCATTGTCAATATCGCGTTCTCCCATTTTTAGGTAAGCATAACGATCTGGCATAACCACGTCACTATGAACGCCTTCTAATTGAGTTGAACCTCCGTTAATTCTATAGAATTTTTGACCTGTAATTTTCAAAGCTCCTAAATCTCCGTAACTTGCATTACGAACAAATTGGTTCAAATCAAGTACATTTTGTACTGTTCCTTTACCGTAAGTTTGTTTACTGCCAATGATAACACCACGTTTGTAATCCTGAATTGCAGCTGCTAAAATTTCAGAAGCCGAAGCAGAGAAACTGTTAACCATAATTACCAATGGTCCGTCCCACTCTATTTTTTTATCTTTATCGTATAAAACTTCTTTCTTTTTACCAGCAGATTTTACCTGAACAATTGGCCCTTCTTCAATAAATAAACCTGCAATATCAACAACCGTTGAAAGAGATCCCCCACCGTCGTCACGAACGTCAAGAACAATACCGTTTATGTTTTCTTTTTTCAGTCTTTCTACTTCAAGAGCAATGTCTTTTCCGGCATCACGACCGTCTTTATTTTCAAAATCGATATAAAATTTAGGCAGATAAATAACGCCGTATTTTAATCCGTTTTTCTCAACAATGCTTGATTTTGCATACGTTTCTTCAATTTCAACAACATCTCTGATAATTGAAATTACTTTAATACTTCCGTCCACTTTTTTAACGGTAAGTTTTACTTCGGTTCCTTTATGACCTTTGATTTTTTTCACAACATCATCAAGACGCATTCCGACAACATCCACAGGTTCTTCGTTTCCTTGAGCTACTTTCAGGATTAAATCTCCAGCTTCAAGTTGTTTTCCTTTCCATGCCGGTCCGCCAGAAATTAACTCATCAATTTGAGTGAAATCATTTTTCTTTGTTAATCTTGCTCCGATTCCTTCTAATTTTCCGCTGATATTTACATCAAAACGATCTTTTTCTTCTGGGGCAAAATAACTTGTATGAGGGTCAAAACGAGCCATGATTGAATTCAAATACACTGAAAACCAGTAATCTTTATTCAAATCTTTAATTACGCTAAAATTATCATCTAAAGATTTTAATGAACTTTCGCGTGTATCTTTTTCTAAAGCATCAAAAGATTTTTCCTGATAAGAAGGATCTTTTTTCTTTTTCTCTTCTTCAATTTTTTGCTTTGTTACAAGAGATGAAAGTGTAGATAATTTAATTTGTTTTCTCCATCTTTCATTGATCTCCGTTAAGTTTTTTGCATACGGAAGCTTCTCATAATCTGCATTAAAAGTCTCATCTGTTGTATAATTAAATGGCTGTGCTAAAATCGTTTTGTAACGTTTTTTGCTTTCTTCCATTCTCTTCATCAACCTTGTATAAGTCAAATTAAAAAATGTCAAATCTTTATTCAAAAACTGATCGTCCAGCATTAACTCATATTGTTTAAATTCATCAATATCAGATTGCAGGAAAAATCTTTTCGAAGGGTCTAATGCTTCGATATAGTCTTTAAAAATACCTTTCGAAAATTCGTCATTTATTTCAGCCGGACTGTAGTGTCCTTTTTCAATAACAAAAGCCAATAATTCTAAAAGTGTCTTGTCTTTATTTGGGTCCGGATCATCATTCTTGTCAGCATTTATTTTAAAAGCAAACAGGGTTAAAGACAAGCATAATACGGCTATAAGTATTTTATAATTTCTTTTCATAAACTTAATAATAGCATTCATCAAATTTTTTAATCTAAGTTACGGCAAAAACTATGCTAACATGCCAAGATCAGTATAATTTTTTGTTAAAGATATAAAAATGTTTGATGCTTAAAAGTCTTCTGGAATTTAGTTTACAATTTTTATTTATTTGTTAGTATTCTACCAAAATCTGTTACTACATTTGCTCTAACAAGCTTTTATTTTGATAAATCAAAAATGGAAAATGCAGCATGAAAGACGAAAAACCTTTAATATTAGTTACGAATGACGACGGAATTCTGGCTCCCGGAATCAGAGCTTTAATAAGCGTCATGGAAACTATTGGCGATGTAATTGTAGTCGCTCCAGACAAGCCTCAGAGTGCAATGGGACACGCAATTACCATAAATAATACTTTATTTCTGGATAAAATTTCTAAAGATGATGACACAATTACAGAATACAGCTGTTCCGGAACACCTGTAGACTGTGTAAAACTGGCTGTAAATGAGATTTTAAAAAGAAAACCGGACTTGTGTGTTTCGGGAATTAATCACGGATCAAATTCTTCTATAAATGTGATTTATTCGGGAACAATGAGCGCCGCTGTCGAAGCCGGAATTGAAGGAATCCAGGCGATTGGTTTTTCTCTTTTGGATTTTGACTGGAATGCCGATTTTGAACCTGCTAAAGCATTCGTAAAAAAAATAGCTTTAGAAACATTAAAAAATAAACTTCCTGCTGGAGTGGTTTTAAATGTTAACTTTCCGAAATTGAGCGAAAAAGAAATCAAAGGAATAAAAATCTGCCGTCAGGCGAAAGCCTATTATGCCCAAAAATTTGACAAAAGACAAACTCCTTATGGCAAAGATTATTACTGGTTAACGGGCAAATTTACAAACGAAGACAATGGCGAAGATACAGACGAATGGGCACTTGAAAACGGATATATTTCGGTAGTTCCTGTTCAATTCGACTTAACCGCACATCATACAATGCAGCAACTTAATACATGGAAATTAAATGGATAAAAAAGAACTCGTAATCGGATTTATTGTTGGAATTTTTACTTCGCTTCTTGGAAGTTATTTGTTTATCAAATTTTTTACAAAATTTGATCTTCCGGCCGGAATTCAAACTATTAGAGAAATGGGATATTTAGGAAAAGTGATTACAATTGGGGCTGTTTTAGATCTTCCTGTTTTTTTAATTCTCTTAAAAAGAAACAAAGAAATGATGGCCAGAGGCGTGATTTTAGCCGTGATTGTTTTAGCAATTTCGACCATAATTATTTAAATCCTATCTTTGTGCTGCAATAAAAATTCGTTGATATGAAATATTACATAATAGCTGGCGAAGCTTCTGGAGATTTACACGGTTCTAATTTAATGAAAGCATTATACGAGGAAGATCCTCAGGCCGACATTAGATTTTGGGGCGGTGATTTAATGCAAAAAGCCGGCGGAACATTGGTAAAACATTATCGCGAATTAGCTTTTATGGGATTTATTGAAGTGGTTTTTAACTTAAAAACGATTTTAAACAATATAAAATTCTGCAAAAAAGATATCGCTGAATTTAAACCCGATGTTTTAATTTTTATTGATTATCCGGGCTTTAATATGCGTATTGCAAAATGGGCTAAAGAATTGAATTACAAAACGCATTATTATATTTCTCCTCAAATTTGGGCCTGGAAAGAAAACCGCATCAATGCTATAAAACAAGATGTTGATAAAATGTTCGTGATTTTGCCTTTTGAAAAAAGTTTTTATGAAGACAAACATCATTTTCCTGTAGATTTTGTTGGGCATCCTTTGATTGATGCTATTCAGAATCAGCCTGCTTTTGATGAAACTGTTTTTAGAGAAGAAAACAAGTTAGGCGAAAAACCAATTATTGCTGTTTTACCGGGAAGCCGTAAACAGGAAATTACTAAAATGCTAAGTGTAATGCTGAGTGTTGTAGATGATTTTCAGGATTATGAATTCGTTATTGCCGGTGCACCAAGTCAGGATTATGAATTTTACCAGCAGTTTATTAAAAACAAAAACATTGCGTTTGTTTCCAACAAAACCTATGATTTATTGCGTTCTTCGACTGCGGCATTGGTTACATCCGGAACAGCAACTTTAGAAACAGCTCTTTTTAAAGTTCCCGAAGTGGTTTGTTATAAAGGAAGCGCCATTTCTTATCAAATTGCAAAACGAATTATTACTTTAAAATATATTTCGCTTGTCAATTTAATTATGGATCAGGAAGTTGTAACTGAATTGATTCAAAGTGAATGTAACACAAAACGAATCAAAGAAGAATTGAACAAATTACTCGAACCTTCTCACCGCGAAAAACTGTTAAAAAACTATGATATTTTAGAGCAAAAACTAGGCGGCGTTGGTGCAAGCAAAAAAACAGCTAAACTTATTGTTGCCGATTTAAAATCTTAAACATTTCTGTTTTGAAAAAAATATTCGTTTTCCTTCTTTTATCAATCATATTGGTTTCTTGTAAATCGACTTCGACTGTTGTGAACAAAAGTGAATCGAAAAAAGAAAACAGATCTATTGTAAAGAATTTAATTGAAACTGCGACAGATAATATTGGTGTTAAATACAAAGCGGGTGGAACTACAAAAAGTGGTTTCGACTGTTCTGGTTTAGTATATACGACTTTTGAATCTGAAAATATAAAACTACCGAGAAGTTCTTTTGAACAAGCAAAAATTGGAAAAATAATTCCGCTTAATGATGCAAAAAAAGGTGATTTAATTTTCTTTAAAACAAATAAAAGTAAGCAGATCAATCATGTTGGGCTTATTACCGAAGTAAATTCAAATGAAATTAAATTTATACATTCTTCTACTTCAAAAGGTGTTATCATTTCTTCTACAAAAGAAGCTTATTATAAAAATTCTTTCGAACAAGTAAACCGGGTAATCGAATAAATACAATTCTATAAAAATATATTTATTTTCTTACAAAATTTTAATACTTTTAAACCATGAAAGTATTAGATTTTCCTTTAATTAAAATTACGATCTGTTTTCTTTTTGGAATTTTAGTTTCTTATAATTGCCAGCCTTCGATTCAAATTTCATTTATTTCTCTTGAAATTTGTTCTCTCCTATTTTGCATTAGTTTTTTTCTTTCGAAGAAAAACAAAAAGACAAACCTTTTCTTTGGAATTTGCAGTTATTTTATTTCATTTTCAACTGGAATCTGTGTTTTACTTTTCCATACTGATACTTTTGATAAATCAAATTATACGCATTCAGAAACAGCTTTTGAGAAGCCTCATTTTATAACTTTTACATTACGGGAAAAACTTAAAAGCAATGATTATAACGATCGTTATATTGGAGTTGTAAATACTATAGACAGTAAGGTTTATTCAGGCAGAATTATTGTCAATGTTCAAAAAGACAGTACTCCAAATGCATTGATAATTGGAAATATAATTAGAGTAAAAACCATTTTACAAAGAACATCTTCGAGTAAAAACCCCAATCAATTTGACTACGCTAAATACTTGGCAGACAAACAAATTTATGCACAAGTTTATTGCAAAAAATCAGAAATTAAGATTAGCCAAACACTCAAAAAAGATATTTGGTATTATTCAGGCCGACTTCATGCCACTATTCTAAAAAATCTTGAAAGTGCTAATTTTAGTAAAGATGAAATGAATGTAGCACTGGCTCTTATTTTAGGACAGCAGCAGGAAATTTCATCAGATATTATAAAGGATTATCAATATTCCGGAGCGACGCATGTTCTTTCGGTTTCAGGACTGCATGTTGGCTTTATAATGCTCTTTATAATGTTTATTTTAAAACCAATTCCTAATACACGAAAAGGCTCAGCAATTAAATTGGTTTCTATTTTAATTTCGCTGGCAGGCTTTGCTGTTATATCAGGTTTATCTCCTTCTGTTTTGCGTTCGGTTGTAATGTTTTCTTTTGTAGCCATTGGCAATCATCTTCGCAGAAGCGGAAACATATACCATACTTTATTAGTTTCTATTTTATTGATCTTACTTTTTGAACCTTATTTCTTGTTTGATGTTGGTTTTCAGCTAAGTTATTTAGCATTGTTTTTTCTAGTTTGGCTTCAGCCGATATTAAAAAAAATCTGGTCTCCAAAAAACAAAATCTCAGTTTATATCTGGGATGCTTTAACGGTTTCATTTGCAGCACAAATTGGCACTTTACCTTTGTGCCTTTATTATTTTCATCAATTTCCGGGGTTATTTTTTGTTACCAATATTATAATTCTTCCCGTTTTATCTTTTACCATGATTGCCGGAATAATCGTCATGATTTTTGCAATCTTTAAAAATCCGCCAGAAATACTTGTTTATCTTTTTGAAAAAAGCATTTTCATTTTAAATCAAATGATCCATTACGTAGCATCTTTTGAATCTTTTGTTATTCAGGATATCAGTTTCAATTTTTATTATTTAATTACACTTTATCTAGTAATAATCAGTGCGATAATTTGGTCAAAGAAACCTAGTTATATAAAACTTAATGTTGTATTTATGTCTGTAATTCTATTACAGCTTTCTTTCATTTACACTAAAAAAGAAACTGCAGATCAAAAAGAGTTAATTGTTTATAATATCAAGAAGAATACGTTAATTTCGAAAAGATTCGGCAGCAATATCACACTTTTTACAAGCGATACAACTGGAGACAAAAGCTCAAAAAACAATGCTGTGAATTCTTATTTAGTTGGCAATTTTAGTTTTTTAAATGAATCGCAGCAAATCAGGAATGTCTTATTTTTTAACGGAAAGAAAATCTCGATAATTGACAGTACTGGAGTTTATGAAAATAAAATTCAGCCTGATATTGTGATTTTGACACAGTCTCCTAAAATAAATATAGATAGGGTTTTAATCGAATTACATCCCGAAATTATTATTGCAGATGGTACAAATGCATATGCAATTCAAAAAATATGGAAATTGAGCTGCGAGAAAAAAAACATCCCTTTTCATGCCACTGCCGAAAAGGGATTTTATAGATTAAACTAATCTTTTTATTCTGGATTTAAAATCAAATTTGAGTCTGAAATAAAAGCTTTCACCCCATTTGAACTATACGGAAGCCTCCCTAATAAATTAAAAGCAGTTTTACCATTTCTAATGGAACCGGTCGTATAACAAACCTCTGGCAGGTTAGCAACTCCAAAGGCATTTTTTAGTTTAATGTTCTGGTCTTTTACTTCACTTGACACTGCTGCATCAGACAAGTCCAACTTTAATAAAATAACGTTCCTTCGGGACCATTTTTCAAATTCCAGTGTTTTAAAAACTTCATTTTGTAAATCCTCTGGAGCATTAGCAGCAGTAAAAAAAATCAATAATGGTTTTCTTTCTTCATTACTTAAGGTAATGGCATCAACCACATTAGTTTTCCATTCTAAATTTTGCGATTCAGCTAAACATGTTACTAAAAAAAATAGCAGGATAAGTAGTTTTCGGGTCATAGTTTATTGGTTTTTGGCTGGTTAATAAAACTAAATTAACACAAAACCTGTTGCCAACAATCTCCATTAAAACAAATAGTTACAAAAAAAGTGCATTAAAATGAATTTAATTATTTAAGATTATTTATTTGAAAAAAACGAAAAATTTATAGTCTTAAAATATTAAATGTACAATTTACATTTTAGCTTGTTTTAAAAAAAATATCCCTTTTCAACATAATTGAAAAGGGATTCTACAAATTAAACTAAGAAACTTAATTTAAATTATTACTCACTCGGATGCAGAATATTATTTGATTCTGCAATCCATGCTTTTGCGCCTCCCGGTTTGTATGCAATTTTACCAAGAGCACTAAAAGTTGTTTTATTTTTTCTTATTGAAGCCATTGCATAACATACCTGCGGTAAATCATCAACTCCAAAAGCATTTTTTAATTTAATGTTTTGTTCTTTATCTCCATCTGAAGCTGTAGCGTCTGATAAATCTAATTTTACTAGAATTACATTATCACGCGACCAAACTGCAAAGTCTGGGGTTTTAAATACTTCGTTCTGAAGATTTTCTGGTACACCTGAGGCAGTGAATAAAATTAACATTGGTTTTCTTTCTTCATTACTAATTGCAATCGCATCAGTCATATTTGTTCGCCAGGCAAGAGTTTGTGCATGCAAGAAAAATGAACCTAAAAAAAACAGTAGGATAAGTAATTTTTTAGTCATAATTATATTGGTTTTGGTTAGTATAGCATGACGAAATTAACACAATATTTTAATTATCCAAATTTAATTAGATCAAAAATTACATTATATGTTTTTTTATTTATAAATAAATATTGAAATAATAATTTAAGCTTAACAAATGAAAATTTTTTCCTACTAAACAAAAAAACTCCTTACATTAATGTAAGGAGTTTTATATATAATCTTGATATAAAATTAAATTCTCTAAGACTTTTTAGGATGAACAATTCCTTCTGCAACCGTTAACCAAGCCGATGGTCCTCCGGCAACATATCCTGTTTTACCAAGACCTGTAAAATTAACTTTCCCATCTTTTGTTTGTGCACTTGTAAAATATACTGTTGGAAATCCCTGAATTCCAAAAGCCTGCTGCAATTCATTATTTTGACTTTTAATCTCCGGAGTCTGAGGAACGCTTCTTGGATAATCCAATTCAACTAAAACAACATTATCAGCGGCCCATTTTTTAAATTCTGCAGTTTTTAAAACTTCGTTTTGTAAACGAATACACCATCCGCACCAATCACTCCCTGTAAAGAACATCAACATAGGTTTTTGTTCCTTATTACTTACCGTGATTGCTTCTTTAACATCAGTATACCATTTTAGTTCCTGAGCCTGACTAGCAAATGCTCCAACTATAAAAAAGGCTGTTAATAATATTCTTTTCATAACGTATTATTTTTCGCAAATTTAAACAAAAAATGAATTAAAAAACATCTATTTATTTTACTTCTTGCATTAGTTTTCTAATTAATGGAGTTAAAACAATTAGTGCAATACCCGCAATAAGCGAATATACTGCTAATTGATAATATCCATCTGTATAAGCAATAAGTTTAGACATTAAGGTTGTACCCGTATTTGCATCAGACATTTCAGCTCCTAATTTTCCGGCAGCAAATTGTCCAAATGCACTTGAAAGGAACCATAGTCCCATCATCATTCCAAATAGTCTTTTAGGTGATAATTTCGTAATTACCGACATTCCGATCGGTCCAATACATAATTCTCCAAGAGTATACAAAAGATATCCTAAAGCAAATACATCCAGAGAACTTAATCCGTCTGCAGCTACAAAAAATCTGGCGCTGTAAAAAATAAAGAATCCTGCAGCCAGCAAAATAAATGACAACCCAAATTTAATAACTGTATTAGGCTCAATTTTTCGCTTGAACATAAATATCCATAACAACCCAACCAAAGGACTGAAAATAATAACATAAAGTGAATTTATACTATTGTTTACCACATTTGGATCAATATTAAAAAACAACAATTTGTTCGATAAATTATCTTTTGCAAATAACGACAAAGATCCTCCAGATTGCTCTGAAATAGCCATAAACATGAAGTATCCAAAAATAAACACAAATGCTGCCAAAAGTTTACGCTGTTGTTTTGAGTCTTTTATTTGTATTAACTCAAACAAAAAATATCCTATCGCCGCAGCTCCAATTGTATACATGAAATACTCTGTAAAATCAGAATTGATAACCATTATATACACCAATGGAATTACAATAAAAGAACCTACATAAACCGCTATTTCATATAGATTACGTTTTTTAGGTGTGTGATTTTCTAACGGAGAATTTCCAATTGGCGCTAAATGTTTTTTAGTTAAAAGAAAAGTCACAACGCCAATAATCATAACGATTGCTGCTGAAAGAAAACAAAGGCTCCATGAATAGTTCTTTCCTAAGTAAATAGGAATTGCACCACCAAGCATTCCTCCAATATTAATTCCCGCGTAAAATAACCCGTAACCTGCGTCACGGCGTCCGTCATTTTCATGATATAATTCCCCTACCATTGAAGATACGTTTGGCTTAAAAAAACCTGTTCCAATAATAGAAAGTGTTATTCCGTAATAAAAGAAATCATGCGGAGAAGCTGCAATCAGCAAATTCCCCAAAATCATTACGATTCCTCCAAAAAGAAGTGATTTTTTAAATCCTAGAATTTTATCTGCAAAAATACCTCCAATAAAAGTAAATGCATAAACAAAAGCCTGAATTGCTCCGTATTGTAAATTTGCTTTCCCTTCCAATAAACCTAACTGGTCTACCATAAAAAAAGCTAAAACCCCTCTCATTCCGTAGAAACAAAAACGTTCCCACATTTCAACTAAAAACAAGTACCATAATTGTTTTGGGTACTTGCCTTTAAAATTTTGAATCTGTTCTAAAGTAATTTCTTTTTCCATCTTATCTAACACCGTGCATCATTTTTTTCAACAATGGAGTCAAAGCAAATAATATAATTGCAGCGATACCCGTAAGAACAACAAATACCATAAAAAACTCATATAAATTATGAATTTCAAATCCGACGAAAATAGGATTGTGATCACTAATTTGATGTTTATCTAATAATGCTAATTGTTCTGCAGTTGGCGTAATTTTTTTATCCAGGACAGCCTGAAGATCAATTCCTAATTCTTTTGCTTTTGCAAATTTATCACCAGTTGCAGGAAGGATTGAACCTAAAGTTCCTCCTAATGCGTAACCTGATGCGTTTGATAAGAAAAACACTCCGTATAATAGTGACGCAAAACGTTTTGGAGATAATTTACCAACCAATGACAAACCAATTGGAGATAAACATAACTCTGCACATGTATTTAAGAAATATAATAAGATTAACCATTTTACAAGCAACAATCCTGAAGTTCCAATGAATGAAACCTGAGTCGCAATCATGAAGAAACTAATTGAAATAATTACTAATCCGGCTGCTAATTTTACTGGTGAAATTGGTTCTTTGTCTTTTGCTCTTAAAGTATCCCACAGAATACTAAAAGGAACTGCCATTACAACAACAAAAAGTCCATTAAAAATTTGAACCATTGATGGCGGCATTAGGTAGCCAAAGAAATGTCTGTCGGTTTGATTATCTGCAATAAAAGTTAATGAAGAACCTGCTTGCTCAAACGCCGCCCAGAAGAAAATAATAAAGAACGAAACAATGTAAATTACAATAATTCTGTCTCTTTCAATTTTAGTTAAAGAAGTATCCGAAATAATTAATCCGGCTAAAGCCAATCCACTTGAATAAATCAAAGTGTAAATTAAATTTTGACCTACAACATAATGAAAAAAGAACCCTAAGGCAATAAATGCAAGCCCTGCAAAAACCAAGGCTTTGTTAGAAAAATTAGCTTTTTGAGCTTCTCCTTCTTCAAAATCTTCTGCAACATTTTTAGAAGGCAAACCTCCTAATGGTCTTCCTTCCGGAGAAACCACATATTTATTTTTCAAAAAGTAAAAAAGAATAGTTCCGATAAGCATTGCGCCAGAAGCCGCCATGAATCCCCATCTAAAAGCATGAATATCTCTAATTCCTCCTGCATCCTTTACGTCTCCTAATAAAGGGCAAATAGACTGACCTAAGAAAGCACCAATATTAATTCCCATGTAGAAAATTGTAAAAGCTGTATCCAGTTTAGTTTTTTCCTGTTTTGGATATAAACTTCCCACCATACTAGAAATGTTTGGTTTAAAGAATCCGTTACCAAAAACAATTACACCTAATCCGCAGTACATAATAGCTTTTGCCATTTCTAAATTAGATTCAAAAACACTTCCGCTGGTAAATAATAACATTTGACCAATTGCCATTAATAATCCTCCTAAAAGAATACAATTTCTGTTTCCTAAAAAACGGTCGGCAATAAAACCTCCTAACATTGGAGTTAAGTAACAAAGTCCAAGGAAACCTCCATAAATTAAAGACGCTTCTTCTTCCTTCATTAATAATGAATTCACAAGAAATAAAGTTAATAAAGCTCGCATTCCATAAAAATTGAATCTCTCCCACATCTCCGTTCCAAACAATACCCAAAGTCCTTTTGGATGCGCAGTTTTTACTTGAGTTTCTTTCATACTATTCACTATTTATTTAAATTGATAAAGTTCTATTATAAGTTTTCTTTGATAAAATTAGTCATTTTGTTATACAACTGAATTCTTGTTTTTCCGCCATAAATACCGTGGTTTTTATCTGGATATATTTGAGATTCAAATTGCTTATTAGCCTGAATTAATGCTTCCATCATTTGCATTGAATTTTGCACATGAACGTTATCATCACCAGAACCGTGAATCAATAAAAATTTACCTTTTAATTTATCAACATGATTTATAGGAGAGTTTTTATCGTATCCGCTTGCATTTTCCTCAGGCGTCTGCATGTATCTTTCTGTATAAACGCTGTCATAAAATCTCCAGTTTGTAACCGGAGCAACAGCAATTGCCATTTTAAATACATCATTCCCCTGGAAGATACAATTCGAAGACATAAAACCTCCATAACTCCATCCGAAAATTCCAATTCTTGAAGCATCAACATATGGGTATGCTCCAATTACTTTTGCAGCATCAATTTGATCTTCAACTTCGTATTTCCCTAACTCTTTTTGCGTTACTTTTTTGAAATCAGCACCTTTAAAACCAGTTCCTCTTCCGTCAACACAAGCTACGATGTAACCTTGCTGTGTAAGAGATAAAAACCAATAGTCATCATTGTTGTTCCAATCGTTGTTTACCTGCTGTGATCCCGGACCAGAATATTGGTACATGAAAACAGGATATTTTTTTGAAGGATCAAAATCTTTTGGTTTTAAAATCCATGCATTCAATTCGTTTCCTTTCGCAGTTTTTAAAACGAAGAATTCTTTTGCAGGAAGGTTATACGCTTTTAACTTATCAGCAAGAGCCTGATTGTTTTCGATAACCTGAATTTCTTTTCCTGTTTTAGCCTCGTTTAAAGTATACGTTGTCGGCACTAAATTACTTGAAAAAGTGGTAATAAAATATTGAAAATTCGGGCTGAAAGTTGCCGCGCTTGTTCCCACTTTTGTAGTTAAACGGGTTTTATTTTTTCCGTCTAAACCAATTCTGTAAATATCTCTGTTGATAGAACCATTTTCTGTAGACTGGTAGAAAATAGTTTTTGTTTTTTCGTCGAAACCGTAGTAAGAAACAACTTCCCAGTTTCCTTTTGTAACCTGATTTTTAAGTTTTCCGGTTTTATCATAAACATAAATATGATTGAAACCGTCTTTTTCGCTTGTCCAGATAAAGCTGTTATCTTTTAAGAAAGTCAAATTATCTGTAACATCTACATAAGCTTTGTCTTTTTCATTCAAAACTACTTTTGCAGCAGCCGTTGTTCCGTCAACAAATAACAAATCAAGATTATCCTGGTGACGGTTTAAAACCTGAGCAGATAATGTATTGTTATCATTTGTCCATTGCATTCTTGCAATGTAGAAATCATTATAATTGCCTAAATCAACTTTTTTAGAAGTATTTCCTGCCGCATCATATATATGTAGTGAAACTAAAGAGTTTTTTTCTCCGGCTTTAGGATATTTAAACGTTTCGATAGTTGGATATAAATCTTTTTTGAAGATCGACATTGAAAACTCAGGAACCTGGCTCTCGTCAAAACGAATATAAGCTAATTTTTTACTGTCTTTACTCCAGTCGAATGCGCGAACAAAAGCAAATTCTTCCTCGTAAACCCAGTCCGTAATACCATTAATGACTGCATTTTTCTTTCCATCAGTAGTAACCGCTGTTGATTTTTTTGAAGCTACATCGTAAACATATAAATTGTTTTCTCTAGCATAAGCAATCTTAGTTCCATCTGGAGAAAAAGTTGGCTCTTGAATTTGAAAATCGAAAAGTTTAGTTAGTGATTTTGAAGCGATATCGTATAAAAAATAATCTGCTGTAAAAGAGTGGCGGAAGATTTGATTAGAATTACAAGCAATTAAAATCTTTTTTTCTGAAGCATCGAAGGTATAGCTGTCAATTCCGTCTTGAAGTTCTTTGTGGTTTTTAGTATCAACAAGGTTCGATACTTTTTTTAAGGTTGCAAAATCATATAAATCGATCTGCATTGTTCTGCTGGTCTGATCAACATTTAAGACCGTATATTGATTTGTGTTTTTTAAAGATTGCAATTCGTCCATTCCTTTTGCCCGAAATGCGCCACCATAAATGTTTTCGACCGTTATTTTTTGCTGCCCAAAAACCGATGCAACTATAAATAAAAGTACTACAGTAATTTTACTTGTATTCATTAGAATTATTTTAAATATAAAAAGAGCCCAATTTTAGTAAAAAAAATAAACATAATACACATTTTAAGTGTTAAATGTTAAAAAAAATAACGATTGCGTACTTCCATGTTTGAAATAGATTACAATCAAAACTCTTAAAATAGTATCTTTGCAGCAACATTATTATTTAATATATTGAGAATGAACAACGCTGTTGCAGGATTTTCTAAATTATCCAAAAAAGAAAAAATTAACTGGATTGCCAACGAATATTTTTCGGCTCCTGAGGAAGCCTTAAGTATTATAAGAAATTACTGGAATTCAGACGAAAAGCTCCAACAGCTTCATGATGAATTTATTGAGAATACAATCACCAATTTATATATTCCGCTTGGAGTTGCTCCCAATTTCTTAATTAACGGAAAGTATAAAACGATCCCAATGGCAATTGAAGAAAGCTCTGTTGTCGCCGCAGCATCAAAAGCTGCAAAATTTTGGGCTACACGCGGAGGATTTAAAGCAACCATAATTGATACTGAAAAAATTGGTCAGGTTCATTTTACTTTTAATGGTGATGCCGAAAAACTTCAATCTTTTTTTGAACAAATAAAATCCAAATTCTTTTCTGACACTCAAAGCATTACCAAAAACATGCAGGAACGCGGCGGCGGAATTTTAGATATTCATTTAAAAGACAAACGAAATTTACTCGAAAATTACTTTCAGCTTCATGCCTCTTTTGAAACCAAAGACAGTATGGGTGCGAATTTTATTAATTCATGTTTAGAGCAATTTGCAACGACTTTAAAAGAAGAATTTCACCATTCTGATTTATTTTCTGAAGAAGATACACTGACTGTAATTATGAGTATTTTGTCTAATTATGTTCCGAATTGTCTTGTAAGAGCCGAAGTTTCCTGCCCAATTGAAGATCTAGTCGAAAAACACATTACAAATCCGCAGGAATTTGCAGAGCGTTTTGTTCAGGCTGTTCAAATTGCCGAAGTTGAACCTTTTAGAGCCGTAACACACAATAAAGGAATCATGAATGGTGTGGATGCGGTGGTTTTAGCAACAGGAAATGATTTTAGAGCGGTTGAGGCCGGAGTTCATGCTTATGCTTCAAAAAACGGACAATACGCAAGTTTATCTCATGCTAAAATCGAAAACGGAATTTTTACTTTCTGGCTTGAAATTCCTCTGGCTTTGGGAACAGTTGGCGGATTAACTTCATTGCACCCTTTGGTAAAATTATGTTTAGAAATACTTGAAAAACCTTCTGCAAGAGAATTAATGGAAATAACTGCAGTTGCCGGTTTAGCACAAAATTTTGCTGCTTTACGCTCTCTTACTACAACCGGAATTCAGGAAGGACACATGAAAATGCACCTAAATAATATCATCAATCAATTTGAAGCTACAGACGAAGAACGTCATTTAATTAAAGTACATTTTAAGAAAAACACAGTTTCGCACAGCGCTGTAGTTGAATTTATTGAAAGTTTAAGAAAACAAAATAAATAAAAATTCCGAAAATTATAGTCTTTAAGTAAAATTCCAAATTCCAATTATCTTTGGAATTTGGAGTTTAAAATATTGGAATTTGTTTTAAAATCTAAGCATGAAAACAACCTTTTACAGTAACGGAAAATTATTTATTTCCGGAGAATATTTAGTTTTAGATGGCGCAGATGCCTTTGCTTTACCAACAAAATTTGGTCAAAATTTAGTTGTAGAAAATGGCGAAAACCAAATAATAGAATGGAAAAGTTACGACTACGATAACAAGCTTTGGTTTGAAACTACTATTTCATTTGAAGAAGTCATCAACAATGTTGATTCTGAAATTGAAACAGTAAAAACAACCTTAATTAATATACTTCACGAAGCATACATTTTAAATCCCGAATTTATTCAGCAATCAAAAGGATATAAGATAACAACAAACCTTACTTTCCCAAGAAATTGGGGATTAGGAACATCATCTACTCTAATTAACAATATTGCACAGTGGACAAAAATTAATGCCTTTACACTTCTTAGAAACAGTTTTGGGGGAAGCGGTTATGATATAGCCTGTGCGCAAAACAACACTCCTATTTTATACAGGGTAGAAAACAATTTTGTTAAACCAGTTACTTTCAATCCAGACTTTACAACAAACATTTTCTTTGTTTATCTGAATGAAAAACAAAACAGTAAAGCAGCAATACACGCTTACAACAAGCACAAACAGCAAAATTTAGCAAAAAACGTTATTGAAAACAATAAAATAACACATACTATTTTAAATGCTAAATCCTTAAAAGAGTTTGCACATGCAGTCGAAAAGCATGAAATTCATTTAAGCAATATCATGGAAATAAAAACGATCAAAGAAATCGCTTTTCCTGATTTTAATGGTACAATTAAAAGTCTTGGTGCGTGGGGCGGCGATTTTGTAATGGTGATTTCTAAAGAAAATCCAAGAGATTATTTTGCATCAAAAGGCTATGATACAATACTAACCTATGATGAAATGATTTTACAGGAGTAATTGTTTGATCAAAGAACTAAATTAAAAATTTACTTTTTGATCACTAACGTGTTCCGCTTCAAGACGTCGAACTTTTTCATTTTCCTGTTCGTTAGATTCGATAAGTGTGTTGTGCAGACGTTCTGCCATTTTTTCTATACTATTTGTAATAGAATCATAAACCAATTCCATTCTGCGATGTTTTTCTTCTTTTACAGCTTTTAAAACATCTTCAACAAAAACCTTATCGTACTTTTCAGCCACAGAATCGCGAGTATTAGTAAGCCTGATCACATAATCGTTACTTAATATCGTAACTTTAAAATGCTGTTCTTCATTGCTTAAATAATACTTACCTCCTAATTCATCAACATTGATGTCAGTACTGCTCACTTTTAGAAGTTCCGTAATTATTCCAAAAATATGATTTTCAATTTTGGAATACACTTTAGGTTTTCTTCTCAGTAGATTAAACATAAACATTAAACGCCCCAATTTTTAAAGTATTTGTTTATCATTCTTTTTCAGTTTTTATTTACAATTCGGCAAATAAAATATACCTCGTTACAACAAAAATTCCGACAAATTAACTGTAATATTTTGAATATCACAAATTTTTTGAATTATATTTCGATTATTCCCATATAGTTAAGAAAAATATATAAAGCATTTACTACAAAACAATTACGAAAAATATTAAAAAAAGAAAACCCGAAACATTCGATTAAATGTTTCGGGTTTTTTTGTATGATTTATTTTACTAGAAACTAGTAATTGAATTGTAATCTGTTGTCTTCAATTTTAGCATTGTTTTTCAACGCCGGTAAAATTCTGCTTGCATCTGATGCGCTTTGAGCTTTTACTTTAGCAACATATTCTGCATGATTTGCAATTGCAGGAGCTTTTACAGTGCTAATGTTTTTCACTACATAAACTCCAGTGTTTCCTTCAATTGGAGCAGAGATTTTGTTTGCAGCTAAAGCAAATGCATTACCAACAACTTTTGGCTCTTGTCCAACTCCACCAGGTAAAACCGGATTATCAAGAGTTACGTTTGCTGCTTGTTGTACTGCTACACCAGCGCTTTTTGCAATAGCTTCGATAGTTGAACCTGTCAATTTACCTTTTAAGATTTCAGCTTTTTTCTTGTTTTTCAAGATTGGCTCAACGTAAGGTCTTGCCATTGTAACAGAAACTAAACCTGATTTGTTTTCGCTTTTGTATTGCGCAATTACGTGCCCAATGTTAGCGATTTCAAAACGTTTTACATCTCCTGTATTAGTTTCTTTATCAAATGCCCATCTTACAATGTTTCTTTGGTTTCCTAATGGTCCAAATTGCTCATCCATAGCTCTTGCAGATATTGGAGCAGCAACTTTTAAACCTAATTCTTTAGCAGTAGCAGCAAAATCTTTGTCTGCAGCTTCCATTTCGAATTTAGTAGCCAATGTAAATACTTTATCAGAAGTAGCTTCAGAAGGCTCAATTTTTTGAGCAATTGTAGCTAAACGAATTCCGTCTTGTTTGTCAGTAATTTTGATAATGTGGAAACCTAGTGGAGTTTCTACTAAACCAACTTTTCCAATTCCATTACTGAATACAAAATCACTAAATGGTTTTAATGCAGGCGGTAATTGATTTTGACTAAAGTAACCAACATCACCTCCTTGTTGTGCAGATGCATCATCAGAGCTTGTAAAAGCAAGCATCATGAAACTATCCGGATTAGCTTGAGCTTGAGCTAAAATTTCTTCCGCTTTAGCTTTTGCTTCTTCTTTAGTTCTTTTTTCTTTTGGATTTTGGGTTTGAGAACCTTCGTAACCAATTACAATTTGACTTGCTTTCGCATTAACTCCAGCTTTAAACCCTAAAGATTTAGAAATTGCATAATATTTTCCGTATACATAAGGACCATAAATTGCTCCGGCAGGTAAGCTGAATAATTTGTCAGCATCTACTGCAGGCAAAGCGTTTTTAGCAACATAGGTAGAATCGTAAGGAACATCAGAATTTGCGTTTACAAATTCAGCAATGTTTGTTGCGCTTTTAAAACCTGGTAATGTATCGTTTTTACCTGTTTTTGCGTTGTATTCTACTCTACCGTTTAATAAAGAAGTGATTTTAGCTTTAATTTCAGCTTCATCTTCTTTTGAAGGTTTATCTTCAACTAAAACGTATTGAATTTCACGAGTATCTTCAGCTTTGAATTTTTTCTCGTTTTTCTTCATATAATCTACGATATCTGAATCAGAAATTTTTACTTCACTATCTTTAATAGAAGAATATAAAGCTCCGGCATAAGCAAAGTTTACTTTGTTAGCTTCCATTTCATACTTCAGCTTTCCTTCACTAGCAGTTGTGTAAAGTCCAGATTTTATTAAAGTATTGTAAATTTGAAATTTTGCGTTTAATTCAGCATCTTTTTCTTTTGCAGAAATAAATTGGGCTGCCTGAGGATTTACTTTGATATAGTCTTTAAATTTTACAACATCGAACATTCCTGCTGCGTTTAAAAACATAGGCTCTTTTCCAATACTAGGATCTGCTTTTAAAACTTCAATTAAGTGTTTTTCGCCAACTCTCAATCCTAATTTATCAAACTGAGTTGATAATAATGCGATTGAAACTTCTTGATCCCAAACTCTGTTTGCAGCTTCAGTGGAAGTAATTCCTTGACCACTTTTTTCAAGATTACTAACTTTAACTCTAAAGTCTTCAAATGAAATATCTTTTCCATCGATGCTTCCTACATCTTTTGAACTTTGACCAAATGTTCCTCTAGTAAATAAATCTTGTATTATAAATGCAAATAATGCAAGTGCAATAACACCTATCAATAGAGCTGAACGCTGTCTAATTTTTGCTAAAACTGCCATTTTAATTATCGTTAATTTTATATTCAGTTTGCGAAAATACAATTATCTAGTTAATAACAATACAACTAGCGTTTTATTTTACACAATTTTTTTTAATTATTTAAAAATTCACTCTTTTATTGTCAATCTGACCAATTCAATTTTGTTGTTTGACGCCTGTTCTATCACAAAATGATACTTGTCAATAACAATCTTTTCGCCCTTTTGCGGAATTTCTTTGGTCGAATTTACAATAAAACCTCCTAATGTCCCGTAAGAATCTTCCTCCGGAATCATCAATTTATAGGTTTCGTTTAAATACTCAACATCTAATCGTGTCGAAAACAAATACTTACCTTCCCCTAATTCTTGTTCAATCAATTCTTCGTCTAAATCGTGTTCGTCTTCGATTTCTCCAAAAAGTTCTTCAACTATATCTTCAATGGTTATAATTCCCGAAGTTCCTCCGTATTCATCCAAAACTACAGCAACATTTTTTCGTTTTTTAATTAAAAGATCCAAAGCATCTTTAATTAAAATGGTTTGCGGTACAAATTCAACTGTCATTAAAACCGATTTTATAGTTTTTGGTTTTTTAAACAAATCGAATGAATGCACATATCCCACAATATCATCGAGAGAATTTTGACTTACAACGATCTTAGAATATCCTGTTTCAATAAAAAGTTCTTTTAGATCAGAAACTGTGTCGAATAAATCTATCGAAACAATTTCTGTACGCGGTGTCATAATATCGCGCGCTTTTACGCCGGAAAACTCTAATGCATTCTGAAAAATCTGTATTTCAGAATCGACTTCGTCATCATCTTCAACAGAATTCATTTGTTCTGTTATATAATTTCCAAGTTCTATTTTACTGAAATACAATTGCACCTGATCACCTTCTGTTTTGAAAAATTTCTTCAAAACAAAATCTGAAATCCAGATAAAAAATGTTGAGATATAATAAAAGAGTCGATAGAAAAGATAGGCCGGAACTGCAAAAACCTTAATTAATGAATTGGCATAAATTTGAAAAAATACTTTTGGAAAAAATTCAGCTGTTATTAAAACTATAAAAGTTGAAATTAGAGTCTGAACCAAAATTGTTGTTAAATAAGAGAATTGAAATCCAAAACCAATTATCCAATGAAGCACAACATCTCCCATATAAAATCCATAAATTACCAATGCTACATTGTTCCCAATAAGCATTGACGCAATAAATTTTGAGGGATTTTCGGTAAGTTTAGTTAAAATTTGAGATAGAAAATTATCTTGTTTTTTTTCAATTTGAAGATAAATTTTGTTTGAGGAAATAAAAGCTATTTCCATTCCTGAAAAAAAAGCTGATAGTATTAAACATAATATTATAATACTAATCTCCATTTTTACTGTTTTTTATTACGATCGTCAAATCTCTTGGTAAATCTTCTTCTAAAGAAAAACATAAAAATCGCCATTCCGGCAATTAGAAAGCTTAGCTGATAATTTTCATTTCCTTCATTTAATTTTATTACTCCATCGTAAATAAAAAAAACTGCAAATGCTATGTAAACGTATTGTGTATATTTTAAGTAACCCATAATCTATATTTTATCATCATTTGATTCAATTTCACCGCTTATACGCTGTGAATTGATCACTTTAAAATCTTTGCTAAAATCAATTCCTTGTCCGTAAGAAACTCCTTTTGCATCTGTAAGCTTAAATTTTCTTTCAGTATAAAACCATTCATTTTTCTGGTCAAAATACAATTGTTCTGTTTCCAGAACCTGACCTGCTTCTGATGTAATTTTAACTTTTCCCTGCAAATCAATTATACCGGTAGTTTTGTATGAAACGGCATAATTTGATCTTATAAAAGTACGCTTTTGTTTTTTATCGTATAAAGTAACATCGAGTCCTTTAGGAAATTCTGTAAAAGGAAAGTCAAGATTAGAATAATCTAGCATTTTTGGACTTATCAAAACACCTGTTATTCTTCCTGAATCTGTGTATTTAATGTTTACGGTATCTGCATCACTTCCTGGAACGAACTCTGAGAAGTTAATTTTTTGAACATCCTTAAAATTACTTTCGCATCCAAAAAACAGTGTCACAGCAAAAACTGTGACAACGTTTATAATATATCTCTTTGGTAAATTCATCTGCCAAATGTAATAAATTGTGACGAGGTTAAAAAACCATGTAAATTTAGGTTTAATTGAATTTACTCTTAACAAACCATCTGTCGTTAAACGAGAAGCCTACGCTGAAGTTCATATAATTTTCCTGAACCAATCCTGCAGAAGTTGTTCCTCTTTTACCAAATTCGATTCCAACATTTACATTTGAAAAAGTTCCTGTTATTGGAAATCCTGCCCCTAATGACATTCCGACATCATTGATTGATTCATTGTTAACTATTAAACCAAGCTTTTCATATTTTAAACCAGCTCTATAGGTAATTCTGTTAAAGTAACTAGCAAATGAACTATAGTTTGGAACATAGTAACCCCCAACTGCATATTTAGTATACTTTTCATATCTAACATTTGGACTTGCGTTGTAATAATTGGCAAGCTGTCCTGTTCCCTGAAACGCAAGTGTAGTTCCTACTAACCATTTTCTTGCCTCTCCTATACCTGCTCCGAAAGTTAATTTATTTGGAAGTTTTAATTTTGTGTCTACAGGGTCTGCAGTTATCGCATCCGGATCTCCATCAACCTCAATTACTCTTGTACTAACTGAATTTAATGTACTTCCGAAAGTATAGCTTAAACTAGTGTAAACGTTTAACTTTTTTGTAATTTTAGTTTGATACATTGTACCAATATTAAAATTCACACCCGATAATTCAGATGAATTTGTTTCTCTGGTTGCATTTTGCACATCATTTACAGCTTCAATTGTAGTCGTTGTAATTTTACCGAAATTGTACTGCAAATCTGCCCCAATATTCCACTTTGGTGTAATTTTATAGCCTAAACCAAAAAACACTCTATTAACACCGCCTTTTCCTTCAAGCTGGCTGTTAACTGCATTTGCTCCGGTATTAAAATCTGTAATTTTATAACCAACTGATGATAATGGAATCAAACCGAAACCAGCTCCAAATTTACCCATAGGAATTCCTAGTGCCAAATAATCAAAAGTTGATCTTTGTGCTTTTGAAGATTCTGTGCTGCTTTTTATAGTATTAGTTCCAAAAGTTCCTCCAACTGAAAAAGTAGTTTGACCCAGATTGGCATAACTTGCCGGATTTTCAATATTCAGGTGAATACTATCCTGTTCAACCGCAACTCCTGCCATACTTCTGTTTTCAAGAGTTCCTTTAAATCTTGTATCTCCAATTCCGTAGAAAGAATATGGCGACGAAGTACCTTGCTGAGCAAATGAAACGAACGAGATAAGCAGACAAGCGCTTATTATAATTTTTTTAATCATTGTCGATTTTATATTGAAATGTTTGGTTCAAACTTTCCAGAAGGAAATTTGAATTGGCAAATATGGTATTTTTTAATCGTTTAGCCAAAAATTCTGCATCACCTCCCGTTAAAATTATTATAAAATTTGAAAAGTTCGACCGATATTCATCGATAAAACCGTCAATCTCATAGACGAACCCATTGACAACTCCTGAATGAATAGCCTGTGCAGTCGAGTTTCCTATATAGGAATCAGGCACTTCTAAAGTCAGCAAAGGCAGTCTGGCCGTGAAATTGTGTAATGATTCGTAGCGTAAACGAAGTCCCGGAGAAATCGCACCGCCCAGATAATTATCCTTTTCGTCGATAAAATCGTAGGTTATGCAAGTTCCGGCATCGATTACTAATCTATTTTGTCTGGGAAATTGTAAAGTTGCTCCGGCAGCCAAAATCATTCTGTCTATTCCTAAGGTTTTTGGCGTTGCATATTTATTTGTAAAAGGAAAAATATCTTCATGAGTAAAAAAATGAATATTGAGTTGATTTTCGAAAGTTAAAAATGATTGTTTTTCGATATTTCCAACTGAAGCAACAACCAAATCTGAGCAGTTTTGAAATTTTTCTAAAATTTTTGTAATTTTTTTTTCGAGTTCGTTTTTCTCAAAAACAAAATTCTCAAGAACAGTACTTCCCTCAAAGACAGCTGCTTTAATTCGAGTGTTTCCAACGTCAACCGCTAAAGTCATATTTATTTTTTTACCCTTGCGAAGATACGAATTGATTTTTTTAAAAAAATGTTTTGGATAAACGAAAAATGATTCTATCTTTGCACCCGCAATAAGCACCACACGGTACCTTAGCTCAGATGGTAGAGCAATGGACTGAAAATCCATGTGTCCCTGGTTCGATCCCTGGAGGTACCACCAAAACCCGAATAGCAATATTCGGGTTTTTTGTTTTTAATATTTTCCTGAAATTTAACCGCAAAGTACGCTAAGATTTACGCGAACCTTTGCGTTTTTTTTCTTCGTGTGCTTTGAAAAATATCAATCATTTTCTATAATATCCACGATCCATTATACCAAGTATGTCTTGAACTAATTTAATATTAGCATTTGATGTTACTACTTCATAGGGATGACTCATAGGAGAATAATACTGAACTATCTTTTCATTATTGTGTCTTATTTCTAATATATATAATGATGCGTGTCCATGATCACGGACACAATTTTGATAGTAACTCTCTTTTTTCAAAATTTCTAAGATATTTTTTAGGCTCTTTTTTTCTTCTAAAGAAAGAATTACTGCCTCCGTTGAATTTTTTGTTTTTTTGACAGTATTAAATTCTTTATCAAAATCAACTATCAAAAAAGTAGAATCCTTAAAACCTTCATTCCAACGACACATAAGGATTCCATTTTTTATTTTATCAAAATCTGCAAACTGATTGATATTGAAATACGAAGAAGAATAAAATGCTTTATAATTTGAGGCCAAATCTTCTGGAGGAACAATTGAAACACTGCATTCACTTTTAGTAGAAACTATCTCTTTGCGAGTTGTACATGCACTTAAAATTAAAAAACCGATTAACAGCCCTATTTCCTTTTTCATAATAATTTTTAAACTTTTACTCTCATTTAATTAATTCCAAATATAAATTAAACAGTTAAATCTTATAAGTCAAATTTTAAGTTGTTTTTGTTAAAAAAGTATTAACTAAATAAAAAAATATCCATTATATTCGTGAAATCGTATTTTAGCTTTTTATTTATTATTAAAAACACAGAGCGTTTTTTATGGGTAAAACTTCTACTAAAGGCATTTGGAAAGTAATTTCTGCCTCTTCTATGGGAACAATGATTGAATGGTATGATTTCTATATTTTTGGAAGTTTGGCCGTTGTAATTTCAACCAAATTTTTCCCGAGTGATAATCCCACCGCTGCGTTTTTATCTACTTTAGCCACTTTTGCTGCCGGATTTGTTGTCAGACCTTTTGGAGCTTTGTTCTTTGGAAGATTAGGCGATATTATTGGTCGAAAATATACTTTCATGGCTACTTTATTATTAATGGGTGGCTCTACCTTTTTAATAGGATGTATTCCGAGTTATGAAACGATTGGTTTTCTTGCACCTTTATTAGTTTTGATTTTACGTTTATTACAAGGTTTAGCTCTTGGAGGAGAATATGGCGGTGCCGCTACTTATGTTGCAGAGCATGCTCCGGTTGGGCAAAAAGGATATTGGACTTCATGGATTCAAACCACAGCAACCGTTGGACTATTTATTTCTCTAATGGTAATTCTGGCTACTAAAAATATACTTTCAAGCGAAGCTTTTGATTCCTGGGGATGGCGTGTTCCTTTTTGGGTTTCTATTGTTATGGTAGGCGTTTCTTATTTGATTCGAAAAAATATGGATGAATCGCCTGTTTTTGCAAAAGCAAAAAAGGAAGGAACCACAAGTACAAATCCGTTAAAGGAAAGTTTCGGCAATAGATATAATCTAAAATTCGTTTTGCTGGCTTTGTTTGGAGCCACAATGGGACAAGGTGTTGTTTGGTACACTGGGCAATTCTACGCTATGAGTTTCATGAAAACGGTTATGAATGTAGAATCTTCACAGGTTGACAGTTTACTGGGAATTGCATTATTATTAGGTACTCCGTTTTTTATTGTTTTTGGATGGCTGAGTGATAAAGTGGGACGAAAATATATTATGATGTCTGGGATGCTGCTTGCTATTTTATTCTACAGACCTATATATAAGATGATGTACAACACGACTGATGTTAATTACAAAACCGAAATCGTAGAAAAAACAACTCAAAGTATTGAAACCGCAAAAAATAATGATGTAATTACCAAAGTTTCAAAAACCTATACTGACGAAACTACGTATATGGAAAAGAAGACAGATTTTGCTAATAAGAAGAAATCTCAAAGCAATGTTATTATTAATATCAATTCTGGCGATGAATGGACTTTAATTTTTTTAGTTTTCATTCAGGTTATATTTGTTACAATGGTTTATGGGCCAATTGCTGCGTTTTTGGTTGAAATGTTTCCAACTAAAATCAGGTATACTTCAATGTCACTTCCTTATCATGTAGGGAATGGAATTTTTGGAGGTTTGCTGCCCGCAATCTCGACTTATTTTGTAACGCATGCAAAAGCGGCCGGAAAAAGTGATTTTTATCTTGACGGACTTTGGTATCCTATTATTATAGCTTCAATCTGCTTTGTGATTGGAATGATTTACATAGACAACAAAAACAAAATTAATCATCTTTAACATTTTTAAGAACATGAACAAAATCAAACAAACTTTAGGCGTTTTATGGGTTATTTTGGCAGTTGCAGCCGCTTACTTTTGCGTGTTTGAATTTGGCTTACCTAAATTATTATCAGACCAGCAAGATGATTTAGTTTTTGGAATCATTATTCTTTTTATTCTAACGCCTCTTATTGTTTTGGGCTTAGGGACTTTTGGTTATTTTGCAGTAATTGGGGAATACAACGATAAAAAGAAATAAACGAAAACAATAAACAACTAAACCAGAAAAGGGCTGTCTATTTTTCAATAGAACAGCCCTTTCTCATTACTAACCAAACCAAATTTTTAATCTGTTAGAGATATATTTTCAGTGTTTATTTTTTGATAAACTTCATTACCTGAACTTTATTATTTTCATCTGAAGCTTTTACGACATATAATCCTGTTTGCAATTCACTTACGCCAAATTGAAAATCAGCATTTCCATTTGAAGCAAAACTTTTTACTAATTGTCCCGAAATTGAATAAACCTGAACTTTTGTAAAAGCAGTATTTAAGGTAAAGTAATTTGAAACCGGATTTGGATATAAACTCACTGCATTTCCTTTTTCAAAATCTTCAATAGCAAGATTTGCCGTTTTATTACCATAAATTCTGTATTCTCCTGCTGGTAAGTTTATTGCAGCATTTACATCTGTAACATTTATTGTAGTATTGTCCATTAAATTGTACCACGTTCCTGTGTATGGAAAACCTGTTGCAACATTTTGCGCAGAAGTAGCAAAATTGGCTAAAATCACAACATCTTTTAATTGTGTTGAAGCTAAACTTGCATTTGTAATTTTGATATTTACTGTTGATGAATTAGCATTTGTTATTGTAGAAGTTCCTAAAAATACCGGCTCTACAGTTTTTAAAGTAATCATTTTTGCCCAATCGTTGTAAATTTTATTACGATTAGTATCTCCTAACCAATTGTTTACCCATTGCGGCTGTGGTTTTGTATCTAATTTACAATCTCCAGCTATTGTTCCTGAAGCATCGTTTACAGTTCCATCATTACAAGTAAAAATAGATTTTTCCCATCCTAATTCTCCAAAATGCCAAATCATTTTTGGTCCCGGAACCAGTAATGAAACCGCCCCAATTGCAGACATTCTAGACAAAGCTGTATTTAATGTTTTTACATTGTATGCGCCATTTGAAGCTCCGTATTGTATATTCTTATACATCAGTCTTTCTTCATCATGACTTTCGGCATAACCCATTAAACGATTTGCTGTAAAACCACGACTTGCACTTGACATTCTTGTGATATTACTTGTGTATCCCATTGACAATTCATTGTACTGATCTGTCATTTTTCCCCACATCATAATACCTTTACTCGGAGTTTCTGCAATTCTATAATTTGCCCATTGCTGCTCCTCTGTATCAGTTCCTAAATGCTCAAAAATGGTATAATGTGTTGGATCTAAACTCCATGAATAATCAGCATATTTTTTAAGAATATCAACTCTATCTTGCTGATAACTATTAGTACAAGATTCATCTGAAGCTGTACAAGCCTGCGTAAATCCTTTTGTTAAATCCCAACGGAAACCGTCAATTTTATATTCTTCAATCCATTGCTTGATAACTCGGTTAACATAATACTGTGTTTTAAGCGATTGATGATTAAAATCTTCTCCAACGCTATAAGTATGTTTTGCAACCATATTAAAGTAAGGATTTTCAGCCGTTGGAGATCCAAAACCGTCTCCATCAGGATCGTTCATCCACATTCTCACCATTGGATTTCTTCCAAAAGCGTGATTTAGCGCTACGTCAAGAATAACCGCAATTCCGTTTTGGTGGAATACATCGATCAATTCTTTTAATTTATCAGATGATCCGTAAAATTTATCCAAAGCCATGTGAAATGAAGTATTATAACCCCAGCTTTCATTGCCTTCAAATTCCATTACCGGCATTAATTCGATAGCATTTATTTTAAGGTTTTTAAAATAATCTATCCTATCTATTAAACTTTGATAATTTCTGGCTGCATCAAAATCACGAACCAAAACTTCATAAACTACTAATTTTTCTTTTGCTGGTTTTGTAAAGTTTGTTACTTGCCAATTATAAGGAGTTTGTCCTGTTTTAAGAACCGTAACTTCAAATTGCTGTCCTGCAGGATAAGCAGGCATATTTGGGTAAGAAGCTGCAGGAATTCCCGAATCATCATAAGGAGATAAAACCAAAGTAGAATACGGATCGGCAGTCTTTACCATTGCAGGTGAATTCGCAAGCGGCGTAGCATCTACAACCCAATATTGGTACGTATTATTTACACCTGAAACTAAACCCGTTAACTCTAACCAAAATTTACCAGAAGTTGGATCTTTTTTCATGGCATACGCCGAAGTTGGCTGCCAGTTATTGAAACTTCCCGCTACGTAAACAAAATCTTTTAAAGGTGCATCTAAAACCAAAGTTGCTTTTGAAGCATCTGTATTATTATAATTAATTCCGTCAACCAATCCTGCCGGCATAGCCGCTGAAACGGTATTAGGATTTACTATAACAGAGAACTTTTTTACTATTGTAACTGCTCCCTGAGTTGCACTTAATTCATAGCTTTGATTGCCAGTAATATTAGTATGAGAATACGAATAACTTGCTGTACTTGTATTGGTATTGATAACAGTTCCGTTTGCTTTTAAAGAATAGCTTGCGTTTCCGTTTGTGTTTGTCGCTATGATATTAAAGTTAGAACCTGATGCAATAATTGTAGAGCTATTTTCAATTGGCGCAGTCAGATTTACCTGAAAAGATCCTACTTCAACTAAAATATCTTGTGATTTTTTATCGCCAGTTCCATTTTTAGCTTTAATCAAAAAACCAATTTTTCCAATTCCTGTAGTGCTGTAATATGTTGTTGGAACAATTGTTTTTGTATAAGTATCTGTGCCTGCGTTATAGGTAAACTTGCTTGCATCGCTTGAAGCTTCCCAAGAACCATTATTTGGAGTACCTTTTTGTGTCGTGTCGTTTGTATCAAAAGCCCATGCCCACATATAAAGCGAATGATCTGTAACTCCCCATGCAGTTTCATCAAGATTGTCTCCATTAACTGTAATAGTGATAGAAGTTGTTTCTTCAAAAGCTGCGGGGCTAACGGAATAGGTAACCTGTTGTATCTGTGCAAATGAAAACACAGAAAACAAAAGGAAAAATAAGAGTAAAGTTTTTTTCATAATAATTCGGTTAGGTAAATGATTAAAAAAGGGCTATCTGAAGATAGCCCTTTTATTTATCTACATTAGGAATTAGTCTAATGTTATAGTTTTTGCACCATTATCAATTGTTAGAACTCTTGATCCTGTTGGTCCAGTATATTTAAAGTTACTGTCTCCGTCGTTTGCATTTACTAATTCTGGATCGATAGTAAATCCTTGGCCTGAATAGTAAGTGTAGTTATGGCTTTGATCCCAGTTTCCATCGCTTGTAAAGTTATTTCCTAAGAATTCTCTAAATGCTTCTCCGCTTTTAAGAACGATAGTTACTTTATAAACATTTGTTGTACCAACTACTAATGGGAATTCAGTTTCAGCATCACCAGCCCATGTCCATCCTCCTGGAGTTGCAGCTCCAACTAACCAGTGAGAACTAGCTAATGGTACGTGATATGGAGTAGCAGTAATAGTATAAACATTAGAATATTGAGGAAGTCCAGAAGCTCCTACAACAGCTTTAATACGAATATCAACTTTGTTTGCTTCTTTTTCAACAAATCCTCCGTTAACTAATGCTGAATTTAATTCAGATACCGTTAAAGCTACAAATCTTTCAGTAGTATTTGTAACTGTTACAGGTGCTGCAAAGCTTGTTCCTGCTTTTGCAACTTCTACTGTATAGTTCACAACTGTTGATGATCCGCTGTATGCTGCATCATTCCACACAACTGTTGTAGCAACTTCATTTTCTGTTTCTTTAGAAAGCACAATAGTAAAATCAGATTTAGGAGTCAATAAAACTGGCGCTGTTGCTGCTTCAATTACTGGTCTGTCTTCAACATCATCTGCGTTACAAGAAACTGCCAAAACACTGATGAAAGCGATTAAAATTTTATGTATATTTTTCATTTTTAATATTTTTATAAGGTTAGTTAGTATCCTGGATTTTGTTTTAAAGTTGGGTTAGCTTGTATAACTCTAGAAGGAATTGGCATTAAATCTCTATAAGACTCGGTAGCAATTCCATTAACAGAACCGCCTTTCCATTGCCAGATTTTAGATCCGCCTGTGAATTTTCCAAAACGAATTAAATCGGTTCTTCTGTGACATTCCCAAAACAATTCTCTTCCTCTTTCATCCAAAATAAAATCAAGAGTTAATTGAGATGCATTAATATTTGCAGCATTCGCTCTTGTACGAAGTTGATTAATGTAACCAACTGCAGTTCCTGTATTTGCAGATGCAGCTCCTCTCACAGCAACCTCAGCATACATTAAATACACATCAGACAATCTGAACATTGGAAAATCTGTATCAGGAATGTCATTTCTTTGAGCTGCAGAACCATCAGATTTTTTATTAATGTATTTTGTTACAGCATAACCATCTGTAAAAGTTCCAACATTTTTAATATCTTTTGATTGTCCGTTTGTATAAAACGTTCCTCTTTTATCTCCAGTCGCAGTTTCATCAGGGAAAAGATTTACAAACTCTCTACGGGTTCTGATTCCCTGCCATCCACCATCCATACCTCTAGAAGAAGCATCCATACTACCTCCGATAGAAGCATGAAGAATAAAACTCATTCCTCCACCAGTTGCTCTAATAGCATTACCATCACTGATTACTGGGAAAATAACCTCAGACTGAGCACCATTTACATCATTATCTGCAGAAAACAAATAACTATAAGGAACATTTGCAAATGTATATCCTGAATTATTGATGATATCAGCACATAATGTACCTGCTTCATTAAACTTATCAACTCCAGTATAAACTTTTGAATTTAAATAAATTTGAGCCAATAAAAATTTAGCCGCTGTTTTATCAATTCTTCCGTATTCATTTGCTTTAGAAGCAGCAAGACTATTATCTAAATCTTTTAATTCTGCCTCAACAAAAGCAAAAACTTCTGCTCTTGATTTTTGTACTGGGTAAAAGAATCCAACTGGATCAGCCTCTGTTGTAATTGGCACATTACCAAACAAATCCATTAAATTAACATAAGAAAAAGCTCTTAAAAAACGAGCCTCTGCTCTGAATGTTGCGATTTGCGTTTTTAGATTTGCATCAACACCTCTTGCTGTTAATTTTTCTTCCGTTGTTTGTCTTAAAAATTCGTTAGCAACACTAATTTCATAGAATGCTCTTGAGTAAGTTCCTGCTAAAAATTCATTTGCCGGAGACCAAGTCTGAGAATTCAATGTAGGTAAAGTTCCATCAGCCCAGGCAATAATTGCTTCATCTGTTGTAAACTCCTGTGTTACGAAAAGCAAACGCAAGTAACTGCTAAAGTCTCCTCCAATTCCAGAAATATCTGGCTGACCATCACCATCATTACCTCCAACATACAAGCCTGCATATAATTTTGCTAAAACTTGTTTATATGATGCCGGATCCTGAAAGAATTGTTCTGATAAAAATTCATCATCATCTCCCGGAGTAACATCCAAGTCGCTCGTACATGAAGTAAGCGTCATATTCAATCCTAAAACAAGTAGGAAAAAATAAGATATATATTTAAATGATATTTTCATTTTGTGTGTTTTTAAAATTTGTTTTTCAATATTCTACTAGAAACTTGCATTTACTCCAAATAAGAAAGTTCTAGCTCTTGGATACACATTATTGTCAATTCCGTTAAATCTTTCAGGATCTAAACCATTATATTTTGTAAGTACAAAAACATTTTGAACTCCGGCTGTAAATCTTAAAGAAGCCGTTTTAATTAATGATTTGTCGAAAGTATACCCAAGCGTAATATTATCTAATTTGATAAAAGAGGCATCTTTTATGTAGTAGTTAGACAAATAACGTTGTGTACCATTATCTTCATATCTAAAACCTGTGTTTAGGTAATCAGCACTAACATTAGATAAATCTGAATCTCTTCTTAAAGCTGCATCAGAATATCCTAAGTTAGAACTTACGTTATCAAAAATATAATTTCCTAAACTTGCTCTCCAGTTCATTGTAAAATCAAACTTTTTGTAGTTTAAAGTAGAGAACAAACCAAAAGTATAATCCGGTGCTGGTTTATGGAATCTATAACGATCTGCACTATCAATCTTTCCATCACCATTTCTATCTACATAAGCACCTGCGATTGGTTTTTTGTTTGCATCATATAATTGTTCGTATACTAAGAATGATCTTGGAGCGTAACCTACAGAGTTAACTTGTATTTGATTTCCTGATCCTCCTGCGATATTATCTCCTGTTAAATAACCTTGAAAACCAGGAACCGTTGTACCTAAGTTATCAATTTTTTGGTCAATATAAGTAGTATTAAAAGCAAGATTCCAAGTCAGGTTATCACTTTTAATAATGTCAGACTGAATATTAAACTCAATACCTTTAGTTCTTACACTACCAATATTATATGTTCCAGAGTTTCTAATATTTGCTCCGTCAGGCACTACTACATCAGCTAATAAATCACTAGATTTTTTATCAAAATAGTTTACTGTTCCTGTAATTCTGTCATTAAGGAATCCGAAATCAACACCTACGTTCATCTCTGCCAATTCTTCCCATTTAATATTTTCGTTATAACCTTCCGGTCTTGCAGTAGAATAAACCTGACCACCAAAAATATACTGTGTATTAATTGTTCCCAGCGTTACTCTTTTTAAGTAATCGTATGCAGCAGTAATATCTTGCTGTCCAGTTGTTCCATAACCAAATCTTAATTTAAGACTTGATAATGTTTGGTTATCTCTTAAGAAAGATTCTTCTGCAACATTCCATGCTAAAGCAACACCACCAAAATCGCCCCATCTGTATTTCTCAGAAAAACGAGAACTACCGTCTCTTCTATAATTTACAGTTACTAAATATCTACTATCATATCCTAAATTCACACGACCAAAATAAGACTGTAAATTAATATCAGGACTTGTATTAACATCTGTATTAGGATTTGGTTGTCTCAACTCTCCAGATTGATATCTTTCTCTTTGAAATAATTGATAGTTATAACCACCAGTAGCATCAATTTTAAATTTTCCTAAATCCTTAGTATAATTAAAGTAAGCATTTAAGTTTTTATTTTGAAGCATATCTGTATATTTAGAATAGTTTCCAAAATTTACATAATCAGGACCATTAAATGGTTTTGGCTGATATCCTAAAATACTTTCTGTACTTACTGTAGTATTTCCGTTACTATCAAATCTGTCGATACCAGCTTCAACAACTGCTCTTAAATCTTCGAAGAAATGGAATTTGTAGTCTAATCTAACATTACCCCATTTTCTTGTTGAAGTAGCTCTTCTTTGATCTTGATTTAATCTTGCCACAGGATTTCTTGCTGGTAATAACGGTACATTTCCAGTAGGCTCTAACCATTCAAAGTAACCTCCATAACGAGAACCTGCTTCATAAACTGGTTGTGTTGGATCATATCCTATTGCACTTCCAATTACAGCTCCTTCATCTTGAAATTGATTTTTACCAAAAGATAAGTTTCCGTTAACGTCAATTTTTAAGTGATTATCAAATAAAACAGGATTTAACGATATCGATGTCGTAGTTCTTTCAAAAGAAGTGTTTCTTAGGATTCCAGGATTATCAACATTACCAACAGATAATCTAACAGGCAGTTTATTAAACAAAGCACCACTTACAGAGATATTGTTGTTTGTTGTTAAAGCAGTATGAAAAATTTCGTCCTGCCAATTTGTATTTGCTGTTCCAAGTAAAGATTTTTGAGCAGCAGAACCTTTTTCGTTAACTAACGCACGAAATTGATCAGCATCTAAGACATCAACTTGATTTGCAACTGTATTAATACCAACCTGAGAACTAAAATTAACTTTTACACCACCTTTTGCTCCTTTTTTAGTTGTAATAACGATTACACCACTTGCTGCACGAGATCCATAAATAGCCGCAGCAGATGCATCTTTTAATACTGTAAATGATTCAATATCATTAGGATCAATAGTAGATAAAATACTTGTAGCTCCACTTGGCACATCATTACTTAAAGGAAGTCCGTCTAAAACAATTAAAGGCTCATTTGAAGCACTTAAAGAAGATCCTCCACGAATTCTGATATCAGCTTTCGCTCCAGGAGCTCCGCCCCCCACTACGTTTACACCAGAGATACGACCGCTGATTAAACTTTCTGGAGTTACGTTAATACCTTTGTTAAATTCTTTAGCAGAAATTTGAGATACTGAACCTGTTGCGTCTTTTTTCTTAACAGTTCCATAACCTACTTGTACTACAACTTCTTTAAGTTGGTTCGTATCTTCTTCTAAAGAAACATTTAGAGTTTTTTGTCCGGCATAATCAATCGTTTGCGTTTTGTAACCAATAAAAGAAACTACAATTTTGTTTCCGCTTTTAACATTCGACAGCTGGTAATTACCATCAAATCCTGTTGATGCACCGCTTGGAGCACCTTGTACATTTACATTTACCCCTGGTATTGGCTGGCCTGTTGCTTTATCGACAACAGTCCCGCTTAGAGTGTTTTGAGCTAACACTGTAAACGGCAACAATAGGAATAAAAATAACAACTTTTTGTAAATTGTTTTCATACTTTTTGTTTAAATTAGTTTGAGTTTGTGATTGTTAGTTAAGTTTTTAATTTTACTTCGAATTTCAAAATTATGAATTTATTAACACCGTCGACGAGAGGCATTTTTAATTGGTTTACGAAAACGTGGTAGTGTTGAAAACTTTCTATTTTTTGTAATCTTTTAAGTCAAAAATTGCCAATTATAAAAATTTCAGATACCTTTATTATTAATTAGATTTTTTTCAATTCACGCCATGAAACGCAAAATAACCTTAAAACAGATTGCAAAGGAACTCGACGTCTCTATTTCAACTGTCTCAAAATCACTCAGAAACAGCCTTGAAATTGGAGAAGAAACACGTTTAAAAGTGCAGGCTTTTGCAAAGTTTTACAACTACAAGCCCAACAATATTGCCCTTAGTTTAAAAAACCGAAAAACCAAAAGTATTGGTATTATCATTCCGGAAATTGTACATTATTTTTTCTCTACCGTAATCAACGGAATTGAGCAGGTTGCTAACGAAAATGGATACAGCGTTGTGATTTGTTTATCTGATGATTCTTTTGATAAAGAAGTCCTGAATATGGAAATGTTAGCCAACGGAAGTATTGATGGTTTTATCATGTCTCTTTCTAAAGAAACCCAGTTTAAAGGTGATTTTCACCACATTACAGAAGTTATCAATCAAGGAATGCCAGTTGTAATGTTCGATCGCGTGACCAATGATATTTTATGCGACAAAGTGATTATTGATGATAAAGCTGCCGCTTATGAAGCTGTTCAAAGTTTGATTGATAACGGTAGAAAAAAGATCGCTTTAGTAACTACAGTTGATTATGTAAGTGTTGGAAAACTGAGAACAGACGGTTACGAAAAAGCACTTTTAGACAACGGAATTCCCTTCAACGAAGATTTAATCATAAAAATTGAGGATGTTGATACTTGCGAAATAACCATATCTGAGCTTTTACACGCAAGAGCTTTTGATGCTGTTTTTGCTGTAAATGAGCTTTTTGCAGTAACGATTATCAAAACTGCATCAAAAATGGGATTAAAAGTTCCAGAAGATTTAGCCGTAATTGCTTTTACTGACGGAATTATCTCAAAATACTCCACTCCAAGTATCACAACCGTAAGTCAAAGTGGAGAAAAAATGGGAAATAAAGCAGCTAAAATGCTTATTGAAAGACTCGAAGCCGAACACGATGATGACGAAGAAGAAAACGAAAACTATACAACAGAAGTTATAGAAACACATCTCATAAAAAGAGAATCTACTGACTAAAATTCTTAAAATCAACACATTCTAAAGCCATAAAAAATATTTATGGCTTTTTTGTTAGCATATATCTAAAAATAATTTATACTTTTACGGCCGTCAAAGCTTTTACTTTTACTTCGAAAAAACAGTAAGTTTTGATAAGCAAAGCGCTTATCGTATAATTTTTCACAAATTACGATAATGGAAAAGCGTAAATTAAGTTTCTGGGAAATCTGGAATATGAGTTTCGGTTTCTTGGGAATACAAATGGGGTTTGCACTTCAAAATGCAAATGCCAGCAGAATTCTTCAAATTTTTGGTGCCGACGTACATGAACTTTCATGGTTTTGGATTATTGCTCCCCTTATGGGATTAATAGTGCAGCCAATAATTGGTCATTACAGCGATAAAACATGGGGAAGATTTGGCAGACGAAAACCTTTCTTTTTAGTGGGAGCTATTTTAGCTTCGGTAGGATTAATTTTAATGCCTCAGGCTAATATTTTCATTTCAATTCTCCCAGCTTTATGGGTTGGAGCAGGAATGTTAATGATTATGGATGCTTCTTTCAACATTGCCATGGAGCCGTTTCGCGCGCTTGTTGGTGATAATTTAAGAACAGATCAGCGTACTGCAGGTTTTAGTATTCAAACTTCATTAATTGGTTTTGGAGCCGTAATTGGTTCAGCATTGCCTTATGTTTTAACAAAGTACTTTCACATTTCAAACAGTACGGTTCCTGGAAGTGTGCCTTTAAATCTGACTTTGTCATTTATAATTGGCGCAGCGGTTTTAATTGGTTCTATTTTAGTAACCTTATTTACAACCAAAGAATATTCGCCAGAAGAATTGGCAAAATTTGAAGATCCGCAAAATGATGCGATTTCTGATTCTGAGGAAAAATCAAAAATCACAGACATTTTTACTGATTTTGCAAAGATGCCAACTACCATGCGTCAGCTTAGCTGGGTGCAGTTTTTCTCTTGGTTCGGATTATTCGGAATGTGGGTTTTTACAACTCCGGCAATCGCACATCACATTTACGGTTTACCACTAGAAGATACTTCTAGCCAGCAATATCAAGACGCTGGTGACTGGGTCGGAATTCTGTTTGGAGTTTACAACTTAGTTTCTGCTATTGTCGCTTTATTTTTCTTACCGTATATCGCAAAAAAAATTGGCCGAAAATCAACGCACGCAGTTTCATTAATCATTGGAGGAATTGGTTTAATCTCCATTTATTTTATGCCAAATGAAGACTGGGTTGTATTACCAATGATTTTAATTGGGGTTGCCTGGGCAAGTATTCTGGCCATGCCGTATGCGATTCTTGCGGGATCTATCGCTCCAAAAAAGATGGGAGTTTACATGGGAATCTTCAATTTCTTTGTTGTTATTCCTCAAATTGTAAACGCATTAATTGGCGGTCCAATTGTAAAATACCTTTACAATGGCGATGCAATTTATGCCTTAATTACCAGCGGAGTAAGCTTTTTAATTGCCGCTCTTTTAGTCTACAAAGTAAAAGATGTAGATGATACTATTCAAAAATTATAAAGAAGAATTTCCTTTAAAATGAACAAAAAAGCTTTCATATTCGATCTTGACGGCGTAATTGTCGATACCGCTAAATACCACTTTTTAGCCTGGCAAAAAATCGCACAATCTCTAAACATAAATTTTACGCATGAGGACAACGAGCTTTTAAAAGGCGTAAGCCGAGTTCGCTCGTTAGATATTATACTTGGATTAGGAAATGTTCAGGCTTCGCAAGAAGAAAAAGACAAATGGCTGATTCAAAAAAATGAAGATTACCTATCTTATTTAGTTGACATGGACGAAAGCGAGATTCTTCCTGGAGTTTTTAAAATTCTGCAACTATTAAAAGATAAAAACCAAGGAATTGCGTTGGGTTCTGCGAGTAAAAATGCCCGACCAATTCTTGAAAAAACTGGAATTCTTTCGTATTTCGATTTTATTGTTGACGGAAATGACGTTACCAATGCAAAACCAGATCCGGAAGTTTTCTTAAAAGCGGCTCAATTATTAAATATTGATCCAAAAAATTCAATTGTATTTGAAGATTCTGTTGCCGGAATTCAGGCAGCAAATATTGCAGAAATGGTAAGTGTTGGAATTGGTGAGGAAACAATTTTACATGAGGCTGATTTCATTTTTAAAGATTTCACTCTAATAGATGAAAACTTTATCGAATCATTAATCACAAAGTAAAATCAATCATAAATCAATCAATCACGAAAAACACTGTAAAAACAAATGAACCAAGATTATATAAAACCAGACAATTGGTCCATCATAGAAGAAGGATTTGATGCCGAAAGAGTAAAATCGTCTGAAAGTCTTTTTAGTATCGGGAACGGTGCTATGGGACAACGCGCCAATTTTGAAGAAACATATTCCGCAGAAACTTTTCAGGGAAGTTACATCGCCGGAATTTATTATCCGGACAAAACAAAAGTGGGCTGGTGGAAAAACGGTTATCCGAAATATTTTGCCAAAGTACTAAACGCCCCAAACTGGATAGGAATTGACATCGAAATCAACGAAGAAAACCTTGATTTAAATAACTGTTCCGAAGTTAGAAACTTCCGCAGAGAGTTGAATATGAAAGAAGGATGGTACAATCGTTCTTTTGAAGCAATTCTAAAAAACGGAACCGAAATCGCAGTTAACGTTCGTCGTTTTCTTTCCTTAGATTTAGACGAAGCAGGAATCATTAAATACGATATTATACCTTTAAATAAAGATGCAAAAATCGTTTATAAACCTTATGTTGATGCAGGTGTAACCAATGAAGATGCGAACTGGGAAGAAAAATTCTGGGAACCGCTTGAAGTTAAAAAAGGTACAAATGAAGCTTTTGTAACCGCTCAAACGTTTAAAACGCATTTTAAAGTTACTACTTTCATGCATAATACGATTTTAGCAAATGGTGAAAACATTCATGTTTCACCATCTACAATCGATTCAACTACAGATAAGGTTCAGTATACTTACGGAACCATTATTGCGAAAGGACAAACCTCATCTATTCAAAAAGTTGGCGGATACACGGTTTCTTTAAACCACGAAAACACTTTGTCAGCAGCCGAAAAAGTAATTAAATCTGCTGTTAATTCAGGATATGATGCTTTGCTTCAAAATCAAATTGAAGCTTGGGCAAAAATCTGGGAAATGTCAGACATTACAATCGATGGCGATGTAAAAGCGCAGCAAGGAATTCGTTTCAACATCTTCCAATTAAACCAAACCTATTCAGGAAAAGACAGCCGATTAAACATCGGACCAAAAGGTTTTACCGGAGAAAAATACGGTGGATCTACATATTGGGATACTGAAGCGTATTGTATTCCGTTTTATATGGCGACAAAAGATCAGCAGGTTGCTAGAAATTTATTGACATACCGTTTCAATCAATTGGATAAAGCAATTGAAAACGCTAAAGATAATTTAGGTTTCAAAAACGGCGCAGCTTTGTATCCAATGGTGACCATGAATGGTGAAGAATGTCACAACGAATGGGAAATCACACACGAAGAAATCCACAGAAATGGTGCGATTGCTTTTGCGATTTACAACTATTACCGTTACACTGGCGATTACTCTTATATTCCTGAAAAAGGTTTAGAAGTTTTAATTGGTATTGCACGTTTTTGGCACCAAAGAGCATCTTTCTCAAAAGAGAAAAATCAATATGTGATTCTGGGAGTTACAGGTCCAAACGAGTATGAAAACAACATCAACAATAATTTCTACACCAATTATATTGCAAAATGGTGTATTGATTTTGCAGCAGATCAAATAAATAAAGTGGCGCTGGAATATCCTGCAGACCACAAACGTGTTTTAGAAAAAGTAAATCTTTCTTCGAATGAAATTCATGAATGGAAAAAAGTAGCCAATGATATGTATTTCCCAACTTCTCAAGAGTTAGGAATTTATCTGCAGCAAGACGGTTTCTTAGACAAAGATTTAGTTCCTGTAAAAGATTTAGATCGTTCGCAGCGCCCGATAAACCAAAAATGGTCTTGGGATCGCGTTTTACGTTCACCTTATATTAAACAAGCCGATGTTTTACAATGTTTTTATTTCTTCGAAGATCATTTTTCTAAAGAAGAATTAGAACGTAATTTCGATTTTTACGAATCATTTACCGTTCATGAAAGTTCACTTTCGCCTTGCGTACACTCGATTCAAGCTGCTGTTTTAGACAAAATGGATATGGCTTATACTTTCTATTTAAGAACTTCCCGTCTGGATTTGGACGATTATAATAAAGAAGTGGAAGAAGGCTGTCATATCACGTCAATGGCTGGAACCTGGATGAGTATTGTAGAAGGTTTTGGCGGAATGAGAGTAAAAAATGACCAATTGCATTTTTCTCCAAAAATTCCAAAAGAATGGAAAGGGTATTCTTTTAAAATTAATTTCAGAAATCAAATTTTAAAAGTAGCTGTAAATCATAACGAAACAACATTTACTGTTGACGGCGATCAAGATTTAACAATTGTAGTTAACGGAAATCCTGTGATTGCAAGTAAATTTGTACAAATAAATTAAATTACAATACACTTAAAAACTAAAAAACATGAAAAACTTATTTTTCGCAAGTTTAATTTTGTTTGCGTTTAGCACAGTTGCAAAAGCGCAGCAGTTAAAATCACCCGAAGGCAAGTTCGTAATGGAATTTTCTCTTCAAAACGACGGAACTCCAACATACAATTTAAAATACAAAAACAAAGAAGTTGTAAAAACCAGTAAACTAGGTCTTGAACTTAAAGATGATAAAAAATCTTTATTGAATGATTTTACTGTTGTTGATACTAAAACTTCGACTTTTGATGAAACTTGGAAACCAGTTTGGGGAGAAGTTGACAACATTAGAAATCACTATAATGAATTGGCTGTCACTTTAAACCAAAAAGGAACAGACAGACAAATCGTAATCCGTTTCCGTTTATTTGATGACGGTTTAGGATTTAGATATGAATTCCCGGCGCAAAAGAATCTTACTTATTTTGTAATTAAAGAAGAAAGATCTCAATTTGCTATGACCGGAGATCACACTGCTTTCTGGATTCCGGGAGATTATGACACTCAGGAATACGATTATACCAAATCGAAATTATCTGAAATTAGAGGTTTATCTCAAAAAGCATACACAGCAAACGTTTCTCAAAAATCTTTTTCACCAACAGGAGTTCAGACTTCTTTGATGTTAAAAACAAATGACGGAATCTACATCAACCTGCACGAAGCAGCTTTGATTAACTATTCTTGCATGCACTTAAATTTAGATGATAAAAACATGATCTTCGAATCTTGGTTAACACCAGATGCAAAAGGAGATAAAGGATATATTCAGGCGCCAAGCCACTCGCCTTGGAGAACGATTATGGTTAGCGATGATGCCAGAGAAATCTTGGCTTCAAAAATGACATTAAACTTAAACGATCCATCAAAAATTGATGATACTTCCTGGATTAAACCTGTAAAATATGTTGGTGTTTGGTGGGAAATGATTACAGGAAAAAGCTCTTGGTCATACACAAACGATTTCCCAACGGTACAATTGGGTGTTTCTGATTTTTCAAAAGCAAAACCAAGCGGCACACACGGTGCAAACAATGCGAACGTAAAAAAATACATTGATTTTGCGGCTGCAAATGGTTTCGACGCTGTTTTAGTTGAAGGTTGGAACGAAGGTTGGGAAGACTGGTTTGGACATTCAAAAGATTATGTTTTTGATTTCTTGACGCCTTACCCTGATTTTGATGTAAAAGGTTTGCACGAATATGCAAAATCTAAAGGAATCAAAATGATCATGCACCACGAGACTTCTGGTTCGGTTCGTAACTACGAGCGTCATATGGATGCTGCTTATAAATTCATGAAAGACAATGGATACGATGCTGTAAAAAGCGGTTATGTTGGAGATATTTTGCCTCGCGGTGAAAATCATTACGATCAATGGATTGTAAACCATTACCAATATGCAATTGAAAAAGCTGCAGATTATAAAATTATGGTAAACGCTCACGAAGCCGTTCGCCCAACCGGAATTTGCAGAACTTATCCAAATTTAATTGGAAATGAAGCTGCAAGAGGAACAGAATACCAAGCTTTTGGTGGCTCTAAACCAAATCACGTTACCGTTTTACCATTTACACGTTTAATTGGTGGACCAATGGATTATACTCCAGGAATCTTCGAAATGGATATCAGCAAAATGAATCCGGATAACAAATCGCATGTAAACAGTACAATCTGTAACCAATTGGCATTATACGTTACCATGTACAGCCCATTGCAAATGGCGGCAGATACTCCGGAGAACTACAACCGTTTTCCTGATGCTTTCCAATTCATTAAAGATGTTGCTGTAGATTGGTCTGAAAGCAAATATATTGAAGCTGAACCAGGCGATTTTATTACCGTTGCCCGTAAAGCAAAAGGAACAAACAACTGGTTTGTTGGAAATGTAAACGGAGAAACTGCCCGTACCTCAAACATTGACTTCAGTTTCCTTGAAAAAGGCAAAAAATACACTGCAACAATTTATGCTGATGCAAAAGATGCGCATTACAAAACAAATCCGCAAGCTTATACGATCAGGAAAATTGCTGTAACAAACAAATCAAAATTATCTCAGTTATCTGCTCCCGGCGGAGGATATGCGATAAGCATTATTGAAACAAAATAATTTTAATTAATTCATATAAGAAATGTAAGTCCATTTAAATAGAAATCTCCCCAGCTTTTATCTTAAATGTTCTTACATTTTCTTTTATAGTTTAAATTCTAACTTCCTGCAAGGTTTTGGAAACCTTGCAGGTTTAAGTCTTTCTCAAACATACCTACAAGGTTTTGGAAAACCTTGCAGGAAAACTAAAAACGTTAAATTATGAGAATCCAAACCAACCACACATTCTATAAAATACTTCTTTTTGTTTTGTTGTTTTCTGCTTCCGCGAAAGCGCAAATCCAAAAAGTAGAACCGCCATTTTGGTATGCAGGAATGAAAAATCCGGAGTTGCAGATTATGTTCTACGGAAAAAACATTGCACAATATGAAGCTTCGGTTTCTAATAATGTGGCGATTAAAAACGTCGAAAAAACAGAAAATCCAAACTATCTTTTTGTTACAATTGACACACAAAACATCAAAGCTTCTGAATTGGTTTTCTCTTTTAAAGCCAATAATAAAGTTGCTTTTACTCAAAAATATACTCTTAAAGAAAGAAGAGCCAATTCGGCTGACCGAAAAAGCTACGATTCTTCAGACCTGATTTACCTAATCATGCCAGATCGTTTTGCTAACGGAAATCCGAAAAATGACACCAATGCTTCTTTAACCGAAAAAGGAAATCGTCAGGAACCAGGTGGGCGTCACGGTGGAGATATTGAAGGAATCATCAAAAACTTAGATTACATTTCGTCTTTAGGCGCGACTACAATCTGGAACACACCTTTATGCGAAGACAATGACAAACAGCATTCGTATCACGGATATGCACAATCTGACGTTTATAAAATAGATCCGCGTTATGGAACGAATGAAGATTATGTTCGTTTATCATCAGAAATGCACAAAAAGAACATGAAACTGGTTATGGATTATGTTACGAATCACTGGGGAATTACCCACTGGATGATGAAAGACATGCCAACTAAAACCTGGTTCAATCAATTCGAAAACTTCACTCAAACGCACCACAGACGTGAGGTAATTACAGATATTCACGCTTCAAAAATAGATCAGGAGGTTTGTGTTGATGGATGGTTTGTGCCTTCGATGCCAGATTTGAATTTGAGAAATCCTCTTGTTGCAAAATACTTAACTCAAAATGCCATCTGGTGGATTGAATATGCTAATCTTGACGGTTTTAGAGTGGATACTTATAATTACTCTGACAAAACGGGAATGGCCAATTGGGCAAAAGCAATTACTAATGAATATCCTAATTTTAATATTGTTGGAGAAATCTGGATGCACAATCAGGCGAATTTGGCTTATTGGCAAAAAGACAGTAAAATTGGCGCTATAGAAAACTACAATTCGAATTTACCAAGTGTAATGGATTTTACACTTCAAAGTCAGGTTACTTCGGCTTTCAACGAAGACGAACCAAGCTGGGATAATGGTTTGATTAAATTCTACAACAATTTTGCAATGGATTATTTGTATCCAAATACCAATAATATTTTGGTTTTTGCCGAAAATCATGACACAGATCGTATGAATGAAAAGTTTAAAAACGATTTTCCAAAATACAAACTGGCGATGACTTTATTGGCTACCATTCGTGGAATTCCGCAAGTTTATTACGGCTCAGAAATTGGAATGGGCGGAGACAAAAGTAAAGGTGATGCAGACATTCGTCAGGATTTCCCTGGCGGATGGGCTGGCGACAAAAACAATGCTTTTACAAAAGAAGGAAGAACAGCTGAACAGACAAAATATTTCGATTTTACTTCAAAATTATTCAACTGGAGAAGAACGAATGAAGCAGTTCACTTCGGAAAAATGACGCATTATATTCCGGAGAATAACACGTATGTCTATTTTAGATATACAGATTCTAAGACGGTTATGGTCATTTTCAATAATAATGCAAAAGAGCAGGTTGTAAAAACAAACCGTTTCAAAGAAAACATCAAAAACTTTAAATTAGGAAAAGATGTTTTAACTGGAAAAACATTTGATTTAGCTACTGAAATTACATTGGAACCAAAATCAGCTTTGGTTTTAGAATTGGAATAATTTTAAACACACAGCATAAACGTAGAGACGCACAGCAGTGCGTCTACGCAAAGTTTTCCGCCACGAATTCACGAATTTTTATTCTCAAAGATTGTCAAAAATAATTCGTGAATTCGTGGCGGAACCTTTTATTATAAATGTTCGTTAAATTTGAAATAAATGAAAAAATACTCTTTCCTTTTTTTATCTTTAGTATACTTAACAATGAGTTGTTCTGGCTCAAAATCAGTTACAATGAATAACGAAAATACTTCGAAAACACCTTTCATTTGGGAAGGGGCAAATGTTTATTTTTTACTTACCGATCGTTTTTACAATGGAGATACTTCGAACGACGTTAATTTTAACCGAACCAAAACGTCTGGAAAATTACGTGGATTTGAAGGCGGTGACATCATCGGAATTACCAAAAAAATCGAATCAGGCTATTTTGAAAAATTAGGAATAAATGCTATTTGGCTTACGCCGATTGTGGAACAAATTCACGACGGCGTTGACGAAGGAACAGGTCTTAGTTACGGATTTCACGGCTATTGGGCAAAAGACTGGACGGCTCTCGATCCAAATTTCGGCACCAAAGAAGATTTAGCAAAACTGGTCAAAAAAGCACACGAAAAAGGCATTAGAATAGTTCTCGATGGCGTTATCAATCATACAGGGCCAGTGACTCCAGAAGATCCCGTTTGGCCTTCAGACTGGGTAAGAACCGGTGTGGTCTGCGATTACAAATCATTCGAAAATACAACGATGTGTACGCTGGTGGAAAATCTTCCAGACGTAAAAACTGAAAGTACTCAAAATGTAGAATTACCTCCCTTTTTAATCGAAAAATGGAAAAAAGAAGGCCGTTATGAAAAAGAAATCGCTTCACTTGATGAATTTTTCAAAAGAACAGGGTATCCAAGAAGTCCGAAATATTACATCATAAAATGGCTTACTGATTATATCACAGAATTTGGAATTGACGGTTATCGTGCCGATACGGTAAAACATACCGAAGAAGGTGTTTGGGCCGATTTTAAAAAAGAATGTGACTACGCTTTTGAAACCTGGAAAAAACATCATCCTCTGCAGGTTTTAGATCAAAACCCATTCTATACGATTGCAGAAGTTTACGGTTACGGAATAAGCGGTGGACAAGATTATGATTTTGGAGATCGAAAAGTAAATTATTTTCAAAATGGCTTTAACAGCATGATCAATTTTGAATTTAAATGGAATGCTGCCCAAAACGATTACGAAGGTTTATTTTCGAAATATTCAAATGCTTTACAAAATGACTTAAAAGGATATTCTGTACTTAATTATATGTCATCGCATGACGACGGACAGCCTTTTGATGCCAACAGAACCAAAACGATTGAAGCCGGAACGAAGTTATTGCTTTCTCCAGGAATGTCTCAGGTTTATTACGGAGATGAATCAGCACGATCTTTAGTTGTTGAAGGAACTCAGGGCGATGCAACGCTACGTTCTAATATGAATTGGGACGATATTCAGAATAATCCTGAAATTCAGAAAACACTTTTGCATTGGCAGAAGTTAGGTCAGTTTAGAAAAAATCATCCTGCAGTTGGAGCGGGCGTTCACAAACTCATTAATCCGTGGCCTTATACTTTCTCCAGAACTTTTATAAAAGGTGTTTTTACAGATAAAGTAATTATGGGAGTAGATTTGCCAAAAGGAACAAAAGAACTTCCTGTTGGTGATGTTTTCCCAAACGGAACGAAATTAAAAGATACTTACTCTAATCAAAATGTTGAAGTAATTGACGGTAAAGTAATTGTTGACAGTGAATTTGATATTGTTTTACTGGAACGTACTTAACGGCAAGGAGCGCAAAGTTTTTTCTTTCGCCACGAATTTCACAAATTTTCACAAATTTAAATATGATAAATAATTCGTGGAGATTTGTGAAATTCGTGGCAAACAAATCTGGATTATTATTGTTTTCTGTGGCAAACTTTTTTAATAAATCCTTAGCGTACTTTGCGTAAAACTTTGCGACCTTTGCGGTTAGAAAAAAACACTGCAAAATGCTCAAAATTGCACATCGAGGCGCCAAAGCCTACGAACCTGAAAATACTTTACAAGCTTTCCAAAAAGCCTTAGACTTAAATTCAGACGGAATTGAACTCGACGTTCATCTGAGCGCTGACGAACATATTATAGTAATTCATGACGAAACCATCGACAGAACTACTAACGGAAAAGGTTTAGTAAATACTTTTTCTTTAACTGAGTTAAAATCATTTTTGATTGAAGGGAAATACCAAATCCCAACTTTAAATGAGGTTTTCGATCTGGTTGACAAAAAATGTCTGATCAATATTGAATTAAAAGGTTTAGGAGCTCCTGGTAAAGTTGTTCAGTTAATTGAGCAATATATTTCAGAAAAAAACTGGAATTACAATCATTTTATCATTTCAAGTTTCGATTGGAATATGCTGCAGGAAACATCAAACCTAAATCCGAATATTCCAATTGGTGTTTTAACAGAAGAAAATCTCGATACAGCTTTAGCTTTCGCCGAAGTTGTAAAAGCAGAAGCCATTCATCCCGATTATCAGTTATTGGATGCTGAAAACGTAAAACAAATACAAGATAAAGGATTTCTTGTTTTACCCTGGACAGTAAACTCCGAAGAAGACATTCTAAAAATAAAAAATTATAAAGTAAACGGAATTATCTCTGATAATCCAGACAAAATATAAAAGTAAAATAGCTACGAATTCACGAATTATTTTTTTGATAATCTTTGAGAATAAAATTCGTGAATTCGGGGCTACCAAAAAAATATGATCAAAAATTTCGACATAATCATTGTTGGCGGAGGCGCAGCCGGTTTTTTTTCCGCAATTAATATTGCCGAGAAAAATCCGAAACTTAAAATTGCCATTTTAGAAAGAGGAAAAGAAGTTCTTTCTAAAGTACGTGTTTCCGGCGGCGGAAGATGCAACGTAACACACGCTTGTTTTGAACCAAACGAATTGGTTAAATTTTATCCGCGAGGCGAAAAAGAACTTCGTGGTCCTTTTCATCAATTTTGTTCCGGAGATACAATTGAATGGTTTGAAAAACACGGCGTAGAATTAAAAATTGAAGAAGACGGAAGAATGTTTCCCGTTTCTAATTCATCGCAAACCATTATTGATTGTTTCTTAAAAGCAACCGAAAAATTAGGCATAAAAGTGCTTACAGGTCAAAGCGTACAATCTATTTTCAAAAAAGAAAATCACTGGAAAATTGATACACAAAGCGACAATTATGCTGCCGAAAAATTAGTAATGGCAACAGGAAGTAATCCAAAAATATGGGAAATGCTTCAAGAACATGGACATGCGGTTGTAAGCCCCGTTCCTTCCCTATTTACCTTCAATATCAAAGATTCCAGAATTAAAGAATTACCCGGTGTAGCGGCACAAGTTACCGTAAACGTAAAAGATACCAAACTAGAATCAACAGGTCCTTTGTTAATTACGCATTGGGGAATGAGCGGTCCAGCGATTTTGAAACTTTCGGCTTGGGGAGCGCGCATTTTGCATGACAAAAATTATCAGTTTACCATTTTTGTGAATTGGTTAAATGACGTTGATTTTGAAGATGCAGAAAAAATCCTAAAAGACTTAAAACAGGAACACGCTAAAAAAGCCGTTTCTAAAAAATCTCCTTTTGACTTTCCGAATCGTTTATGGGAAAATTTGGTTTTGGCTTCGGGAATTGAAGTTGAAACGAAATGGGCAGATTTATCTAAAATTCAATTACAAAATTTAGCTGAACAGCTTACAAAAGCCAAATTTCAGGTGAACGGTAAAAGCACTTTCAAAGAAGAATTTGTAACCGCAGGCGGAATTGATTTAAAAGAAATCAATTTCAAAACCATGGAAAGCAAAATTCACGAAAACCTTTATTTTGCAGGTGAAATTGTAAATATCGATGCGATTACCGGAGGTTTTAATTTCCAAAATGCCTGGACCAGCGGGTTTGTTTTAGCTAATAATATTTAATAGAATGAAATTTAAAGGAATTATTTTTGATTTAGATGGAACACTGGTTGATTCACTGCACGATATTTCAGATGCGATGAATGCCGTACTTACAGGTCTAAATTTCCCAACTCATACTTACGAAACTTATCAATATTTTATAGGTAGCGGACTTCGAAATTTGGTAAGCAAAGCGCTTCCCGCATCGAATAATTCAGACCAACAAATCGAAATTTGTTTTGAATGCATGATTAACGAATATCGTGAAATGTGTACCTTGAAAACAAAACCTTATGACGGAATTGTAGAGTTATTAGAAAACCTGACTTCGCAAAACATCAAAATGGCAGTTTTCTCCAACAAAGCTGATGAATTGACGAAAAAAATTGCCTCTGAAATATTTCCAAATAACTTTGATAAAGCAGTTGGTTTGAGCACGGAAGCACTTAAAAAACCAAATCCGTTTGAAGCAATAGAAATCAGCAAAAAGTGGAATTTAAAACCAGAAGAAATTCTTTTCGTAGGCGATTCAGATATCGACATGCAAACGGCAATAAATGCTAATATGTTTCCCGTTGGCGTTACCTGGGGTTATAGAACAGAGAAAGAATTGAAAACAAGCGGTGCAAAATTGGTAATCAACAGCCCCTTAGAATTAATTGAGATCGTATAAAATATAAAATCCTAAAAAATATAATTAACAAGAATTTACAGATTTCACAAGTTTTCATTAAGACAATTCTAATAATTTTACTTTCAACTAAATACCATTAAATGAAAGTAAAATTACTTACCACGATTTCTTTTTTCACTTACCAGCTTTCTATTTCTCAAACAGAAAAATTACTTCACGGAAAAGTTCTCTCCAACAAAGCTCCTCTTAATAAAGTTGAAGTTATAAACAAAACAGCTAAAACCAGTACAAGAACAAATGAACTGGGAGAGTTCTCAATTCTGGTAAAAGAACGAGATAGTTTACTTTTCTTCTCTAAAGATTATTTCTTTACACGGTTGAAACTTACATCCGAAAATTTAAAGAATAATAATCTTGTGGTTAATATGGTTATTAAAGCCGAAGAGCTTAATGAAGTTGTAATTACATCAATAAAATTTGAAAAAGTCAAGTTTGATGCCGAAGCGGTAAATGAAATACAATCGTAAAACTGCCAACGATCTTACTCGTTACACCGGCGTAAATGATGGCAGAATAAGATATGCTGCAAACATCAATATACCTTTAGGAAAATCACATCCAAAAGAAAAATATGAAATTGACGATCGTTTTAAAAAACATGCCAGTGCATATTGTACTCCTGATTTTTTCAGCAAAGATTTAAAACTAAATCCGGAACAAAAAGAACTTTTTCTTGAATTTTGCGATGCCGATCCAAGATCTAAAACCCTTTTAGAACATCCTAATGTTTTGGCTACAATGGATTTTTTGTATTCCAAAAATGAAGAATTTAAGAAATTGAAACCTTGATTTTACTTATTCAACCACCAAATACTAGCATTCAAAATCGTTGCAAATCCAACCCACACTAAATACGGAACTAATAAGTAACCCGAAATTTTATTGATTCTGATAAATTTTAAATACGTTTCGTAAATCATCAGCCATAAAATAAAAATCTCAATTAATGCCAAAAGCGGATTTTTTAATCCGAAAAAGAGATATGACCAAATCGCATTGAGCGTTAATTGAATTAAAAAGAAAAGAAGTGCCGTTTTTACCTTTTCGGTTTGTTCTTTTATTTTATCCCAAACAAGTGCTGCTGCAATTGCCATAAAAATATAAAGTATAGTCCAAACCGGCATAAAAATCCAATTCGGCGGATTAAAAACAGGTTTAACAATTGTTGGATACCAGCTTTCTACACTCGGTCTTGTTACCACACTTGCAGAATATCCCACTGCTAAACAAATAATTAAAGCTATTGCGATTTTGACGATCTTGTTCATTTTATCAAATTTTGTATCCAAAAATAGTCAAAAGAAAATTTAAACCATAATAGATAATTTTTTCACCATATAAGTTATGTAAGATATTATAAGCGGGCTTTACTAAAATGAACTTATATAACTTATATGGTGAAAAAATTATCTATTATGGTGAAAAAACTATCTTTGCCAAAATTTATATTTCATGTTTACAGCTGCTGATTTTATTCCAAATCCATATACTTCAACAATCGAAAACGGAAACTTTGAGTGGAGCGCTCCCAGCAATATTGCATTAGTTAAATATTGGGGGAAAAAAGACAATCAGATTCCAGCAAATCCTTCGGTTAGTTTTACGCTTAACAATTGTAAAACGATTACGAAATTAGGGTTTTCGAAGAAAAGCGCTTCGACTTCGCTCAGCGTGACAGATGGATTTTCTTTTGATTTGCTTTTTGAAGGAAAACCGAAAGAAGATTTCAAACCAAAAATTCAAAAGTTTTTAGAGCGAGTTGAAATTTATCTTCCATTTTTAAAAGACTATCATTTTACGATTGATACGCAGAATACATTTCCTCATAGTTCCGGAATTGCATCTTCGGCATCGGGAATGGCGGCTTTGGCAATAAATTTTATGAGTTTGGAGAAATTGTTAAATCCTGAAATGAGCGATGAATACTTTTACCAAAAAGCTTCGTTTTTAGCTCGTTTAGGTTCAGGAAGTGCCTGCCGAAGTGTGAAAGGGAATGTTGTTGTTTGGGGAAATCAGGGAAATATTGAAGGAAGCAATGATTTATTTGGAGTTGAATTTCCGTACACAATTCATGAGAATTTCAAGAATTATCAGGATACTATTTTATTGGTTGATAAAGGCGAAAAACAAGTTTCAAGCACTGTTGGACATGATTTAATGCACAATCATCCTTATGCCGAAAGACGTTTTGCTCAGGCACACGAAAATCTGGATAAATTAATTGCCATTTTTGAAAACGGAAATTTAGACGAATTTATTAAAGTTGTCGAAAGTGAAGCATTGACTTTACATGCCATGATGATGACATCAATGCCGTATTTTATTTTGATGAAACCAAACACATTGGAAATCATAAATGCAATCTGGAAATTTAGACAAGAAACCCAGATTCCGGTTTGTTTTACGCTTGATGCCGGTGCAAATGTGCATGTTCTTTATCCCGAAAACGTTAGCGAAAAAGTATTACAATTTATTCAGGACAAATTAGTTGTGTTTTGTCAGAATCGTCAGTATATTTGCGACAAAATTGGAGACGGATCAATTGCATTATAATTTTCCGTATCTTTAGTTAAATTTTAGGTTATGGGCATTCAATTAGAAAAACGTGAAGTGATGGATATTCTGAAAGGTACAAATGACCTTTCAATCATTTTGGCGGTCAAAAAAATGTTAACCCAAAAGAAAAAAGATTGGTGGGATGATTTAACTGATGAACAAAAAGAAGAAATTAAAGAAGGAGAAAGACAGATTGAACGTGGTGAATTTGTTGAATATGATGAAATGATGAAAAAATTTCGTTAATGAAAAGAACGATAATCTTTTCAAAAAATGCTGAAAAAAGTTTATTTGAATTATTTGAATACCTAGAAATTAAATGGTCAAAAAAAGTAAAAGATAAATTTATATCAAATCTGGACAAGGTAATTTATCTAATACAAATAGAACCTGAGATTTTTCCTAAATCGGAATTAAATAACAAATATCGTAAATGTATCTTATCAAAACAAACAACGATCTATTATAAATTCAATACAAAAAGAGTTGAAATAATTACATTTTTCGACACCAGACAAGACCCAAATAAAATAAAAAAAGACATAAAATAAATCATGAAAGGACCTTTATTTTACTCAAAAATATTACTCTTTGGAGAATACGGTATCATCCGCGACTCTAAAGGACTTTCTATTCCTTATAATTTTTACAATGGTGCGTTGAAGAAATCTGAAGAACCTTCAGCAGAAGCAATTGCATCAAATAAAAGTTTACAAAGTTTTGCAGCTTATCTTGAAGTTTTACAGACCCAACAACCGGAATTGGTTACTTTCGATTTAGCAGCTCTTAAAAATGATGTAGAAACCGGAATGTATTTTGATTCTAGTATTCCACAGGGATATGGCGTTGGAAGCAGTGGTGCACTTGTAGCGGCGATTTACGATAAATATGCCACAAACAAAATCACGGTTTTAGAGAATTTAACACGCGAAAAACTATTACAGTTAAAAAATATATTTTCTCAAATGGAGAGTTTTTTCCACGGAAAAAGTTCTGGTTTAGATCCGTTAAACAGCTATTTGAGTATCCCGATTTTAATTAATTCTAAAGATAACATTGAAGCAACCGGAATTCCAACTCAAAGTTTTGACGGAAAAGGGGCTGTATTTTTATTAGACTCTGGAATTGTTGGTGAAACGGCTCCAATGGTTAATATTTTTATGGAAAACCTAAAAGATAAAGGTTTCCGTACTATGCTTAAAAATCAATTCGTAAAATATACTGACGCCTGCGTAGAAAACTTTTTGCATGGCGACATGAAGTCTTTGTTTAGCAACACTAAAAAGCTTTCAAAAGTTGTTTTAAACAATTTCAAACCAATGATTCCTGAACAATTTCACGGAATCTGGCAAAATGGAATTGACACAAACGATTATTACTTAAAACTTTGCGGTTCTGGCGGAGGCGGTTATATTCTTGGCTTCACTGAAGATCTGGAACGTGCAAAAGCTTCTTTAAAAGACTATAAGTTAGAAGTTGTTTACCAGTTTTAACTCTTAAAAGCCGAAGTTATTTGAGCATATTTTCATAAGTTTTCATCCTAAAAAGTTATTTATTATGAAAAGCATTTTAAAAATAATCAAAGCAACTTTTTTAGGAGGAATTCTGTTTTTAGCGCCTTTGGTTGTACTGCTTATTATTCTTGAAAAAGGATACGGCATAATTCAAAAAATCACGCTTCCCCTTGTAAATTTCCTGCCGAGAGTACACGTTTTAGGAATTGCAATTCAGGAACTTGTTGGAACCATAATCTTAATTCTTATTTGTTTTACAGCAGGTTTATTGGCCAGAACTGCCGGTGCAAAAAAACTGATTCATAAATTAGAAAATGGAATTTTAAGTTTTGTTCCCGGATATTCATTTATGAAAAACATGAATGAAAATATTATGGGGCTTGAATCGAAACAGGATTTAAAAGTCATTTTAGTTCCTACAGATGCCGGCTGGCAATTTGCCTTTTTGATAGAACAAATAAATGAAAACAACTTTACCGTTTTTATTCCGGATGCACCAAATCCGTGGAGTGGTTCTGTTTGTTTTGTAGAAAAGAAAGACATTAAAGAAATTAATATGACACAAAAAGAAGCTTTGGCCTGCATTCGAAAATTAGGTTTTGGCTCTAAAGAATTGTTAAAAAACAAACTCTAAATTTCAGGTTTCAAAAATATCCTTTAACTTCCCTTAATCTAATCCAACACCATAATAATTTATGTTAAGCAGACAGCACAAACTTTTAGTAATGAAAATTGTTAGTTTGTTTTCTGTAGTACGCGGTTACAACATTCCTATTATTGTTTTAGCTCAATATTTATCGGCAATTTTTATTTTGGCTCCAGAAAAAAGAGCGTTGGATATATTGCTCGATTTTTATTTATTTCTGATCGTCTTTGCTTCGGCAGTTACGATTGCTTCGGGTTATATTATTAATAATTTTTACGACAGTCAGAAAGATTTAATTAATCGTCCAAACAAATCAATGCTGGATCGATTGGTGAGTCAAAAAACTAAACTGACGGTTTATTTCAGTTTGAATTTCCTTGCAGTTTTAATGGCGTCGATTGTTTCCTGGCGCGCTTTTTTATTCTTTTCTGCTTATATTTTTCTGATTTGGTTTTACTCTCATAAAATAAAGAAATATCCAATTGTCGGTAATTTAACAGCAGCATTTATGGCTGTAATTCCGTTTTTTGCGATTTTATTATATTTCTACAATTCGATTTCTTTTGAAGAAATTGAAAATCACAGAAGCCACTTTGCGGTAATTTCGGCACACGCCATGTTTTTGTTTTTATTGCTTTTGATTCGGGAAATGATAAAGGATTTAGAGAACCTGAAAGGTGATTTAGCCAACGATTATCACACCATTCCGATTACGTATAACGAAAGGGTTTCAAAGCAAATTATTACGGTTTTGACATTTTTAACGATAATTCCCGTCTATATTTTGGTAAATATTTACGATGTTGGTTATATGGATATTTACTTTTATGTATGTTTTCTAGTTTTGCTTTTTTTCCTGCTTTATTTATGGAGATCCAATTCTAAAGGGCAATTTTTATTACTTCATAATGTATTAAAATTTCTCATTGTTTCTGGAGTTTTCTGCATCGTTTTGATTAATCCTAGTGTTTTGTGGCACGGACGTCAATTGATTTCTACGTTTTAGATTGGCCCGCTGATTTTAAGGGTTGACCGGGTTTTCGCTGGTTATTTTATTTATGTGAATTTTCTCTTTGTGAAACTCTGTGATTGACTTTGAGAAGCTTTGTGTAATAACTAAATGTTTAAAAGAAGCCTATTGTTTGAATTTTAGCCCCGATTGAAGTGGAAATCCTTTTATTTTTTCCTTTAAAAAATAAAAGATTGGAACGGAAAGCGGGAAACCATGTTTAAAAAAAGCCTATTGTGATGCTTCAAATCACCTTAAAATTGAAAGCTATCAATCTAAGAACATTGAACTTAAGATTTATTAGCAGGAAAAAACTATCTTTGCACAAATTACAGAATTTATGAACAATAAGGAAGGCAATAATAAAAGAGGCGGATCGAGACCAAATAGCTCAAGATCAAACTCAAGCAAGCCAAAACCTCCTATGGCTAAGCGTGCGCAAGGGCCTAAAAAAGTGAAACCTGAGGTTAAAGCGGCTCAGGAAGCAGCAGCTGAAAAAATTAGAAAACAAAATCAGCCGGCGAAGAGACAAAAGGCTTCTGACGAAATTCGTTTGAATAAATATATCTCAAATTCTGGGGTTTGTTCTCGTCGTGATGCCGATATATATATTCAGTCTGGAAACGTGAAAGTAAATGGTGTTCCGGTTACTGAAATGGGTTATTTAGTTAAATTGAATGATGTTGTAAACTTTGATGGTGTAGTTTTAACTCCTGAAAAGAAAGAATATATTTTACTAAACAAACCCAAAAACTTTACAACTGCGCTTGACGAAGGGCAGGAATATCGTAACGTTCTGGAACTAGTACGTGGTTCTACCAATGCAAAAATTGCTGCAGTGGGAAGAATGGACAAAAATACTACTGGATTGTTATTGTTTACTAACGATACCGACATGATTCGTAAGTTTACTTTACCGAATCAGAAATCGTCTAAAATTTATCAGGTTTCTTTAGATAAAAATTTGAAATTTGAGGATTTAGAAAAAATCAGCAAAGGCTTGGTTCTTGACGGACACCGTGTGTTTGTTGAAGAAGTTAGCTATATTGAAAAAGAAGCGAAAAGTGAAGTTGGCCTTAAACTAAAATCATCTAATGTAAAAGTGGTTCGTGCTATTTTCGAACACTTTAATTATGATGTTTTACGTATCGACCGCGTTGCTTTTGCTGGCTTAACTAAGAAGAATCTTCCTAGAGGAAACTGGCGCTTTTTGACAGATCAAGAAGTTATTAATTTGAAAAATTCGTAAAGACTAAACTTTCAAATTAAACATCAAATACATTTGAATCCTGTTTTACTTTGTAAAATGGGATTTTTTTTATTCAGAAACTGAAAAAGTTATGTCCGAAAAGTGTAAAGATTGATCTTCCGATATTTTGATTTTTCTCTTCAACAGATTCGTAACATGAAAATCCTAAGATGATTTTGATTCCTGGCTGAATGCTGTTTAAGATGTCTCTTTTTTGTTCTTCTAACAGTAATTTTAAACTGTCAAGTAATTGGATATTATTTTTAAGATAAGAGACTACAAGTAGTGCAGAGAAGTTAAGTATTTCGCGGGCAGTTTCGCTTTTTATTCCCACTTCGTTTGAAATCATTTCAGAAATTCTGCCTTTTTTATTGTTGAAGATTTCTTTTAGCAGTGTATTTCCTTCTAAACGATAACAGTCGTCGACTGATAAAATTCTGCCTGAAGTAAAATCGACTTCCTGATAAAACCCGGAATTATCTTCAATTAGTGAAATAATTTCTTTATAAAATCCTGATTCCTCAGCCTTATTATAGAGACCCATTAAAACTGTACCGATTGAAACATCAATTCCCTTTATCAGGAGTGCATCATTTTCAAAATAAAATTTGTTTAGTTTTGAAACAACGTTAGAAGAAATAAAACGTCTAAGCTCAATTTGTAGGTTTGGGGTCATACTCATAACTTATTAGATAATAATTTATACTCATTCAAAATAATCGATAAAGTGGGGCTTTTTATCGTTTATCAGGATAAAAATATAAAATATTTTAACATATCCAAAAAATAAGTGAAGAATTTACACGTTAGATTGTTAGGACTTTAACAGAAAAAACGCTGAATACCAGTAAATATAACCCTTTAGTTATCAAAGCAAATTGAAATATTTTCTTAAAAAATTTAAAATTTTTCTTAAAAAAAATAAAAAATAAGAAAAAGGCTAACTATTTGTTACATAATTAAAACAATATGTTTCGATATTCCCATGTTGTGTGTAGAAAAATTCCGAAATATATGATGCAGAATAAGAAGTTAATAAAACTCGAAGCGAGAAAACCAAGAAGAGAACCTGTTGCGGCTTTAAATGCACGTTTATGATTTTTTGAATCGTATATTAACTCGCCGGCTAATGCTCCAATAAATGGCCCAATTATGACTCCAAAGGGTATTGGAGCCAGAATTCCAACTATTAATCCAATGTTTGTACCCCAAACTCCATAGGAACTTCCGCCAAACTTTTTGGTGCCTTTTGCCGGAATTACATAATCTAAAACTGTAATGATTATAGTGAGTAAAAGTGTAATTCCTAAAAGCCAGTAATTATTTTCTACTGCTTTTGTTAGATGCAACAGCAGTAAGCCAACCCAACAACTGGAAAGTCCAGGTAAAACAGGTAAAAAACTGCCTAAAATACCTACAATCATGCATATAAAACCTAATGTAAACAATACTAAATCCATATATTTTTGTAATTTTGCCCTTACAAACTTTTGTAAAAATTAAAAATGCGCCCTTATTTGCAATTTATTCTTTTTTTGTCATTGATTTTTTCGATCAATACAGCATGTGCGCAAACTAAAAAACTCTCCGTCGACGATCAATTACTGCAAGACAGTATTTATAAAAGCAACAAGAAGAAGATCTTAAACTTTTCTATGAAAGAATTTGACACTCTTTTTTTTGAATTTTTTACTCGTAAAAATGACCCGGATGTTCTTTTAACAAAAACCCAGTTTTACAATTATACGGTTCAAATTGCAACCTTTTCTGATCGTCTTGCAAAATTATATCCTGATCAAAAGGAAGTTGCAAGACAAAACAAAGAACAATGGCTTTCAGAAAGGTATGAAGATTATTTAGAATACAAAGGTTCTCAAAAAAAATAATTGTATTTTTATACTTCAGTTTAATTTATCCAATTCAACATCAAAGCCTTGAAGCAGTTTTCTCTTTTTATTATTTTACTATTTTTCAATTCTTGTCAATATTTTGAGAAGAAGGTTCCGTCTGAAAAAGAATTACTGCAAAAGGAATTAAAATCTATTAATTGGAAAGAAGTTGATGAATATCCAACAGTTACTGAGTGCGAAACAATCAATGATAAAAAGCAGCGTCAAAAGTGTTTTTTTGATGTGATGTCACAGCTTATTCAGGAAAAACTAAACGTTGATAGTTTATCTATTCTGTATCCTGATCTTGACACTATACAAGTAAAAGTGACTGTTTTTCCTAACTCAAAGATGAAATTCGAACCTGAATTTCAAAAAGATTCTGTTGCTTACGACACTATCAGGATTGATAGTATTCTTCATGCGCGTTTAGTTGATTTTCCTAAGGTAAATCCGGCTATAAAACGCGGTCTTCCGGTAAAAACACAGTTTATTCTGCCCGTAATTATTAAAGCAAAAGAATAGCTTTTTTCACCATATAAGTGATGTAAGTTCATTCAAAGCAAAAAAACTTCCGATTTGATTTTAACTTGAATCTCTTATAACTTATATGGTTTAAACTATTTTACAAAGCGTCGATCCTTCCATTCGTAAGAACCAAATAAGCTATACAAGGCAACTGTTGAGCTGAAAAAAGGATATAATAAACTACTCAACAAAAGACTTTTAATTCTGGTTTTGGTCAAAAATTGATTGGTTTTATAAATAAGAATAAAATCGATTGTGAACTTTAAAAAGACAAATAAAACAAAAAACGGATAATACCAGATTCTTAAAAGAAATAAGAAAAACGCAATCACAAAACTCAAGTTTCCAAAGAAAACAATCAATCCTAAAAACTTTCCAAACGCACTTTTGTATGAACTTGTTTTTGCCGCCCAGCGAACTCTTTGATAGAATAAAGATTTCCAATTTTCGGTTGGTTTTGTAATTACAATTGCTTCTTCTGCTTTTAAATAATGAACTTCATTTGGGAATTTTTCAATGGCTTTTTGCAGTAAAAAAACATCATCCCCGCTGGCAATTTTATCATTTCCATCAAAACCATTTAAGCTTTTAAACAATGATTTTGTGTAAGCAAAATTTGCTCCGTTGCACATAAATCCTTTGCCTAAACCAAAACTTCCAATAGTTGCACCTTGCAGGCTTGTTAAATCTAATTGCTGAAAATGATGCAAAAATGAATTCTCACATTTATAAGAAACGGCTCCAGCCAACATCGAAACTTTATTTTCCTGAATATAATTATCGAAACTTAAAAGCCAGTTTTCAGGAACTATACAATCGGCATCTGTCGTTATTACCCAATTGGTTTTTACCTGTTGCATTGCAGTTGTAATAGCATCTTTTTTTGGGGAATTTGATATCCGAACGTTGTCAATTACTGAAAGTTGAAACCTGAAACCTGAAACTTGAAATCTCTCATTTGAAGAATCATCAACAAGAATCACTTCGAATAAATTTATTGGATAATTTAGTTTTGAAAAGCTTTCCAAAAGTTTTGGCAGATTTTCTTTTTCATTTCGAAACGGAACTATAATTGTAAAACTTGTCGTTGGACTTAAACCTTTATTTTGATAGTTTTTGACTTTAAAAAAACCCTGAATAAGCGAACCGATGCTTATTAAATAAATGGTTAATATTTCAAATAAACCAAAAATCATTCTGCTCTTTTAGTTTTAAAATTCAGTACAAAATAACTTCCTAAAACTACTGGCAAAACCACATTTAGAAACCACATTAATGTGCTGATAAAAACTACAATCCATTCGTTTACGCCCAGGATTCCGAAGAAATAAATGGCCACACTTCCTTTTACCGCAAAATCCAAAAATTGAAAAGTTGGCAGTGAGGAAGCTAAAAAATAAACAGATGTAACTGCCGCCATTAAAGTTAAATAAGGCAAATCAACATCAAAACCTAAAAACAAAAAATAATATTGATGCGAGAAAACTAAATATCGTAAAACTCCTAAAAGAATGTTTTTTTGATGAACAGATTTCGGAATTTCATTGATTTTATGAAGGAGTTTTTCAATGGAATAGCCTTTGATTTTGATTTTTTTCAGAGAAAATAAAACAATCAAAATCACAATAAAACCTCCAAATAAAATGGCTACGGTTTTTGAGGTAATAACATTGTATTTTGCATTGAAATACATTAATCCAAATATCCCAAAAATAACGGTTAGAATCATTTGGATTCCGTTGCAGATTAAGTTCAGGAAAACTACTTTTTTGGCTTCCGATTTTGGGTAATACAAAGCTTTTCCGGCGTACTCTCCTACTCCATTTGGTGTAAAAATTCCGGCAGTTAATGCGGCTAAAACCTGTTTTGTGGCTTCATAACCTGAGATTTCGTGAATTACTTTGGCAAGATTCTGCCATTTTAAAATCTCAAAATAACGATTCAAAACACTCAAAAGGAAGATAAACGAAATGCCAGCAATGGATTGATTTTTTCTAAACAAAACAATGAATTTTTGCCAGTCAAGTTTGTCGTTATTGGCCAGCTGATCGTAAATAAAATAAAATGCGCCTCCCACAATCAAAAGTTTGACTAGAAGAACAAGGAATTGCTTAGCTTTGTGAGGAATTGAAATCATGCCGCAAAAGTAAGCAAAAGTATTGCTAAAAAGCTATTTCACAAAGATTCACAAAGAAATCACAAAGACACACAGAGATAATAAAAACTTTATGAATCCCTGTGATAATTTGGCGAGACTTTGTGTAACCCAAAAAAAATGACAAAAAAACGCATCATATTATTTTTTTCATTATTGCTAATATTGGCATGCAATAAAATTGACAAAAGCACCCCAAAACTATATGTTAGAATTATGGACAAAGGTTCTTGGGGGGTTAATGATGAAAAAGGGAACGTTCTTATTCCGCTAGGAAAATATAAATTTCTAAATCCGATGGATGAAAAAGGAATGATTTATGCCCAAAAAGGAGCTAAATACGGTTATATTGATATTCGTGAAAATATATTGGTCCCTTTTGATTATGATGGCTTAACTGTTTTTTCTGAAGAATTGGCCTGCGCAAAAAAGAATAACAAGTTTGGTTTTATTAATCGAAGAGGAAAGCTTGTAATTCCGTTTCAATATGACAATGAAACATTTTTTCGTAAAACCGGATTAGCTCAAGTGAAGAAAAATAAACTTTATGGTTTTATTGATAAAAAAGGAAAAGAAATAATTCCAATAACATATCACAATGCAAAATATGCTATTCTTGATAGTTTACTGATTTTAAATAAACACGGAAAATGGGCTTTTTTTGATTCTTTCGGAAAACAAAAAACAGATTTTGTTTATGATGAAATCGCCACAACAGATCTCAATTCTAAAGATACTTTCTGGAAAAATGGCTTAATTTTAGTTCGAAAAAATGACCATATTGCTTATTTAGATAAAAATTTAAAAGAGATAATTCCTTTTGGCAAATATGAAACTGGCGAAACGTTTAATAAAAACAGAATTGCGATTGTTTCTAAAAACCATAAATATGGAATAATCGATGAACTCGGAAAAGAAATAGTTAAACCTGAATATGACACAATAGAACATCCAGAAGAATCTTATCATGAATCTGAAATTTTTGTTGCAAAACGCACTAACTATTTGGTTTTACTTGATGAAAATGGAAAGAAAATTTACGACAAGATAAAAGACTTTTCATTTGATTATTGCCGTATAAATAATAAAATTGAAAAAATCTATCATATTCAGGATTTGAATGGAAAATACGGAGCGATTGACACAAAAGGAAAACTAATAATTCCGGTTATTTATGATGAATTTCAAGATTTTGGAAGCAATGATAATGCAATCGTAAATCATAAAGGTAAATTTGATCCTCAAAAGAAAGAAACTGAATTTTATGTACTAAAGAATGGTAAATATTCAGTCCTAAACAGTAAAAAAGAAATAATTAAAACTAATGTTTCCAGAGAAGAAGTTGAAAACAATTTCCCTTTAGAATTTAAAAAACACACTTGATAAAAGAACGCATCATATTAGGTATTGACCCCGGAACTACAATTATGGGTTTTGGATTGATAAAAGTCATCAACAAAAAAATGGAGTTTTTGCAGTTAAACGAATTGCAATTATCCAAATACGACAACCATTACCAAAAACTAAAAATCATTTTTGAAAGAACCATCGAATTAATCGAAACGCATCATCCAGATGAAATTGCGATCGAAGCACCTTTCTTTGGTAAAAACGTCCAGTCGATGTTAAAATTAGGTCGCGCGCAAGGCGTTGCAATGGCAGCAGGACTTTCAAGAGATATTCCGATTACGGAATACGAACCCAAAAAGATAAAAATGGCCATTACCGGTAATGGAAATGCCAGCAAAGAACAGGTTGCTAAAATGCTGCAACAGCTTTTAGGTTTAAAAGAATTACCTAAAAATTTGGACTCAACCGATGGTTTGGCCGCTGCAGTTTGTCATTTTTTTAATTCAGGGAAAATCGTTGCAGGGAAAAGTTATACTGGTTGGGATGCTTTTGTGAAGCAAAATGAAGACAAGATTCGCAAATAGTGGTCAGTGGTCAGATTTTTAGTGATCAGTTAATATGAAGTGATCGGTGATCAGTTGTTAAGTAAAATACTTTTGTAATCTTCTTACAAAAATTTCGTTTTGGATAAAAAACATAATGAGATTTCAAGATTTATTAGCTTACAAAAAATCTTTTTCCTTAGCGATGAAGATATTTAATATTACAAAACAGTTTCCAAAAGAGGAAACTTATTCATTAACCGATCAAATTAGACGTTCGTCTAGAAGTGTTACAGTTACGATTGCTGAAGCTTACAGAAAACGAATTTATCCGAAACATTTTTATAGCAAATTAACCGATTCTGATGGTGAAAATTCTGAAACACAAACTTGGCTGGAATTTGCCCTCGCCTGTAAATATATCTCAAACGAATCCTATAATGAGCTTTTATCCGAAAGTATTGAAATAGGTAAATTATTAAATTATATGCTTTTAAACCCAGAGAAGTTTGGAGTCAGGAAAGAGTAATCAGTGGTCAGTTTTTTAGTGGTCAGTCTCTAAAAAAGCTGATCACTAAAAAACTGAACACTAAATACTAAAATCTGAACACTAAAAAACTGAACACTAAATACTAAAATCTGAACACTAAAAATGAGCGGCATCTACATCCATATTCCATTCTGCAAGCAGGCTTGCCATTATTGCGACTTTCATTTTTCGACTTCGATGAAAAAGAAAGACGAAATGGTTTTGGCTTTAGCCAAAGAAATTGCCATGCGCAAAAATGAATTCACAAATGAGAATGTAGAAACGATATATTTTGGAGGCGGAACACCGTCAGTACTGACCAATGAAGAAATAAACTTTTTGATTTCAGAAGTTTATAAAAACTATACCGTTTCAGAAAATTCTGAAATTACGCTCGAAGCAAATCCTGATGATTTGTCTGCCGAGCGAATTCTGGAATTATCAAAAAGCCCTATAAATAGATTAAGTATTGGAATTCAGTCTTTTTATGAAGAAGATTTGCAGCTGATGAACCGCGCTCATAATTCGGCGGAAGCCAAAAAATGTTTAGAAGAAGCGACAAAGTATTTTGATAATATTTCGCTTGATTTGATTTACGGGATTCCGGGAATGAGCGATGAAATGTGGAAACAAAATATCGAAACAGCTTTGAGTTTTGGTATTCCGCATATTTCGAGTTATGCTTTGACGGTTGAACCAAAAACAGCTTTAAGCAAATTAATTCAAACCGGAAAAATTGCGGAACCGCAAGACGAAGCAACTTCGAATCATTTTATGATTTTGGTTGAAACGCTTCAGAAAAATGGTTTTATTCATTATGAGTTATCCAATTTTGGGAAAGAGAATTATTTCTCCAAAAACAATTCGGCTTATTGGCTAGGCAAAAAATATATCGGAATCGGGCCTTCTGCACATAGTTATGACGGCGAAAAAAGAGGCTGGAATATTGCAAATAATTCATTGTATTTAAAAGCAATTCAAAACAATGAACTTCCAATAGAAACTGAAGTTTTAACCGTTTCAGATCGTTATAATGAATATATCATGACGGGTTTACGAACGATTTGGGGCGTTTCTCTAGAAAGAATTGAAAAGGAATTTGGTTTGGAATATTTAAATTATCTGAAAAAACAAGCTCAGAAATTTTTAAACGACGATTTGCTTTCAATCGAAAATAACATTCTAAAACCAACTCCAAAAGGAAAATTTTTAACGGATGGAATTGCTTCAGATTTATTTTATCTAAATTTGGAAGACTAAAATTAGCCACGAAGGCACAAAGGCGCAAATCAATCAAACTTTGTGACTTAGCGTCTTTGCGGCATAAAACCTAAACTTGTGTTAGCCAAAATCAACAACTTCGAAATCGACTTATCAAAACCTATTGATATCTCTATTCCATTAACAAATACAGACGAAAACCCTATTGCCTGGTACATTGAAAAACCGGTAATTGAACCCGTAGTTTTTGGCGATTGGATTGGGAAAGTTTCGGAAGGAAAATCATCTACGAATTTTAATAATATCTTCTTCAATCCGCATGGGCATGGAACACATACGGAGTGTTTAGGGCATATTACAAATGATTTTTATAGCATTAATCAATCGCTTAAGCAGTTTTTCTTTTTTGCTAAATTGATTACGGTTGAGCCTGAAAAAATTGGAGATGATTTTGTGATAACTAAAAATCAAGTTCAAAAAGCAATGAGCACTTCGACTTCGCTCAGTGTGACAAAATCGGAAGCAATTATCATTCGAACGCTTCCAAATCAAAAGGAAAAAAAATCAAGGAAATATTCGAATACAAATCCGCCTTATTTGTCTGAAGAAGCTGCGATTTTCATCCGCGAAAGCGAAATTCAGCATTTACTGATCGATTTACCAAGTGTTGATAAAGAACATGACGAAGGAAAATTATTGGCTCATAAAGCGTTTTGGAATGTAAAAGACACGCATAATCTAAATAATGATGCAAGATTGAATGCGACAATTACCGAAATGATTTATGTTCCAGACGAAATTGAAGATGGAAATTACATACTAAACCTGCAAATCGCTTCGTTTGAAAACGATGCAAGCCCATCAAAACCTATTTTATATAAGATTTAAAAGTTTGCCACCAATTTCACTAATTTACACTAATTTTTATATGCTTGAAGTGAAAAATTAATTCGTGAAAATTCGTGTAATTCGTGGCAAAAAAATCTGAACTCTAAAATCTAAAATTAAAATGATAACCGTTTCTACAGATAAAACCAAACTTGACGTTCCGTTTATACAAAACTTTTTAAAAGACATTTATTGGGCAGCGGGACGAACTATTGAGGAAGTACAAACCACAATTGATGCTTCGATTTGTTTTGGAATTTATTTAAATGACAAACAAATTGGCTTTGCGCGCGTGATTACCGATTATGTTGTTTTTGCTTATTTAATGGATGTTTTTATAACCGAAGAACATCGCGGAAAAGGATATTCGTCGATTTTAATTGAAACGATGATGAATGAACCTCAACTTAAAGATGTCAAAATTTGGAGACTGGCGACAAGTGATGCTCACTTTTTATACGAGAAATTTGGATTTACAAAACTGAATCATCCAGAAAAAATGATGGAAAAAATAGTATGATGAACACAATTATTAAACTCGAAGAAACGGCTTTATTTATTCTAGGAATATTTCTTTTCAACCGTTTAAATTACGATTGGTGGTGGTTTTTAGTTTTAATATTGGCTCCGGATTTGGCTATGATTGGCTATGTGTTTGGAAATAAAATGGGCGCATTTCTCTATAACCTCTTTCACCATAAAGGAATTGCACTTTTAATTTATGCTTTAGGATATTATTTAAGTATTGAAAGCATTCAATTAGCCGGAATTATTTTATTTTCACATTCGGCAATGGATCGAATTTTTGGTTACGGATTAAAATATGAAAAGGGCTTTAAATACACACATTTAGGTGAAATTGGTAAATAATAAATGATATGAATTTAGATACGTTTTACGAATATTGTCTTTCAAAAAAAGGCGTGAGTGAACATTTTCCTTTTGATGAAGATACTTTAGTTTTTAAAGTTGGCGGCAAAATGTTTGCATTATCCTCTTTATCTCAATGGGAAAAAAATGAGGCTTCGGTCAATTTAAAATGTGATCCAGACCGCGCACAGGAACTCAGAGCCGAATATGACGAGATAAAACCGGGATTTCATATGAGTAAAGTGCATTGGAATACGGTTGCATTAAATGGAAATCTTCCGGATAAATTTGTCAAAGAATTGATAGATCATTCGTATGAATTGGTTTTCAAAAGTTTGACAAAGAAAATTCAGAATGAAATTATCGAATTAGAAAATTAGGCATTACATTTGCACGGTAAGAAAAAAAACTTAGCAACTTAGTTACTATATAACTTAGCAACTTATACAACCATGAAAGAACAATTTAAAAAATTTCTAAACGAAGAACAAGATCCAAAAGCGATTGAAAAAATCACTTCGAAACTTACCGATTTATTAATGAAAGGTGAAGAAGTTGGATACATCGCAGTGCAAAAAAAGCCTGCAATTACTGTTTTTCCTGATAGTATTGTATTAACAAACAAACGTATCATTATCTGTAAACCTAAAAATTTAGGTCTTTCTATGGATTTTACAGATTATACCTGGGATGATATTGCGAGTACTTTTGTAAAAGAAAATATCTTAGGTTCTGAATTTTCATTTGGCACAAAAACAGATTTAGCTGTTTCTATTGATTATATTCCGAAAATTCAGGCCAGAAAAATTTACACTTACGCTAAAGAACAATTGGATTTATTGAAAAATCCAGTTTCAACAGGAGCACCTGTTCAGGAAGTTGTTGAACCTGTTTTTGAAGAGGAAACAGAAGAAGTTGAAGAAGTTGAAACAGAAGAAGTAACAAATTTTGCTGAAATTTTACCAGCAGCTCCAGTATATACTGAGACTTTTGAACCAATTCAGCCAGTACAGCCTTCAACCGGCGATCGTAAATTAAGCGAATTATCGAAAGAGGAACTTTTTGATAAATTACAGAATTACAAAAAACTTCTTGACAATGGTTTGATTATGCAGGGAGAATACGATACTTATAAAAAAGAAATTTTAAGCTATATGTAAGTCTTAAAGTCAAAAGTCGAAAGTCTTAAAGGTTTTGACTTTGTCTAAAATAAAAAGCCAGAAATAGAAAATTCTATTTCTGGCTTTTACTTTTTTATATGACTTTAAGACTTTCGGCTTTCCAACTTTCGACTTATAAAGTCGCTTTCTGTTTGTCTAAAAAGTTATGTGACTGCAATTCTAATAGCTCCTTTGCATTTTTTCGCTGCAGATCATAAAGACTTTTGTCTTCTGCAATATCTGCATAAACTTTATCATGCATTTCGGCGCTGGTTTTAACCAATAATTCACGTTGGTATTTATTTTGTGCCAATGTTGCTTTCATTGCTGTTTCGGCTTCTTCTTGTTTAAAGTCAAATTCACCTTTTGGCGCTAATAATTTAGCAATAATTGGAGACGTTTCGATCGCCAGGAACAATAACATTATGAAAAACGACGGAAGCCACGGCAGTTTGTTTAACGCATTTATACGAGCCATTAATCCGTCGAAACCTTCGATGATAGGCTGTGTCTGCGAAACTTTTTTATCTAAATCGGCTTGAAGTTGTTTACCTGCTTTTTCTTTCTCCGCAATTTTTGCTTCGTTTGTTGTTTTTAAAGCTGCAAATTCTTTTAAAGACGCATCGTGCTTTTCGCGTTTTTCTTTATAAACAGGGCCTTTTCCAAGTTTCTTAGTTCCTGCGGTTCCTTCAGCTTCTGTAATATAAGTTGAATACAAAGCATTTACTTCTTTCTCTTTCTTTAGAATATCTGCTTTTAGAGCTGCGATTTCTGCTTTATTTTTATCTAAATCTGTTTTGAAATAGGTACCAATTTGCTTTTTATTCGCCAATTCCATTTCGTTTTTCTCTTTCAATAAAACGGTATTGATTTCTTTTTCGAAAATTTTAATTTCCAAAGGTTTCGAAATTACAATAGCAATAATAATAGCAAGCATAATTCTGGGAGTCGCCTGCAGGAATTCATCCATAAAACGATCCCTCTTTTTAATTGTAGAAACGATAAATCGGTCCAGGTTAAAAATTAGTAAACTCCATACAAATCCAAAAATTAAAGCCGGATAAATAGAGTCAAAAACGGTGAAAAGTGCATAAGCACTAGCCAGGAATGCCATTACAGCAGTAAAAAATACGGTGGCACCAATACCCACATATTTGGTTTGTTCGCCTTCTGAACATCCTTCTAATAAATCTCGGTCGGCACCGGAACAAAGGATAAAAAATTGTTTTAACATGATTGATGATTTTTGATTGTGATTGATATGGCAAATTTAACGCCAAATTTTTAATTACGATCAAAATATTCATTTGTTTTTGCTTGTGAATCAATTATTTGAAGCTTTAATGTTAGTTAAAGATTAATGAAATTGAGACAAAATTGATTAATCATAACACTATGTTAATTTTTTTCAAGGGTTTTAGTAATATAAAGATTATAGTTTCGCAACAAATCAAACTAAACACACAATGAAAAAAATCTATTTATTATTAATGTTCTTATTTTTAGCCATTTCGGGTTATGCACAAAAAGCGATAATTTCCGGAAAAGTGCTTGATGCAGACGACAAACTTCCGCTTCCGGGAGCGATGGTCCAGATTGTTGGAGAAAACAAATACACGATTTCTGATTATAATGGCCGTTTTGAATTATTAAATATTAATGTAGGAACTTATACTGTAGAAGTAAAATATATTGGATATACTTCTATAACCCATGAAATTACCGTAGAACAAGGTAAAAACAATGTTTTAGATTTTGCTCTTAAAACTTCTGGAACTGAGCTGAATGAAGTTGTAGTTGGAGACATTTTAAAAGGTCAGGCAAAAGCGCTGAATCAACAAAAAAACAATAAAAACATCGGAAACGTAATTTCGTCTGATCAAATGGGTCGTTTTCCAGATGCTAACGTTGGAGACGCTTTAAAACGTGTTCCGGGTATCACAATGCAAAATGACCAGGGTGAAGCTCGTAATATTATTATTAGAGGTTTGGCTCCGTCTTTAAACTCGGTAACTTTAAATGGAGATCGTATTCCATCTGCAGAAGGAGATAACAGAAACGTACAAATGGATTTAATTCCATCTGATATGATTTCGACTATTGAAGTAAACAAAACGCTGACTTCTGATATGGATGCTGATGCAATTGGAGGTTCTGTAAACTTAATTACAAGAGCCACCCCGAACGGTGAAAGAATTTCTGCAACACTTGCGGGAGGTTATTTACCAATACGCGAACACGCATCTTACACCGCAGGTTTTGTATACGGAAATCGTTTTTTCGATAATAAATTAGGAGCAGTTTTTAGCGGTTCTTATAATAATGTTGATTACGGATCTGATAATGTAGAAAACGAATGGGTAAAAGATGATTTTGGAAATGAATATTTACAGGCTTCAGAAATCAGAAAATACAATGTACAGCGTATTCGCCGCAGCGGTTCTATTGCTTTAGATTATAAATTTGATGAGAATAACACCATTTTTGCCAATGCAATTTACAACTGGAGAGACGATAGAGAAAACCGTTTTAGAACGACTTATGATGATATCGAACCTATTTATAATGGTGAACAAATTACAGGATTTGAAGGTCGTGTAAAACGTGAAACTAAAGGCGGACTTGACAATAATCGTAATAAAAGTAGAAGATTAGAAGATCAAAGAGTTCAAAATTATTCTATTCGCGGAGAACATTTGATCAACTCAAAATTAGATTTAGACTGGTCTGCAAATTATGCAAAAGCAAGAGAATACCGTCCGGGAGAGCGTTATATTGAATATCGCCAGACAGGTTTAGATATGACTCAAAATTTTTCTGATTTAAAATTCCCATTAGTTACAACAACTGGTGAGGCTTTAGATCAATTTGAATTTGATTCGGTTTCTGAAAATACAGACGAAACAAGCGAAAGCGAATTTGGAGCAAAAGTTAATATCCGTTTTCCATTTACAATTATTCCAGCTCAAAAAGGAAGATTGAGAACTGGTCTTAGACTTCGTTTGAAAGAAAAAGAAAGAAATAATACTTTCTTTACTTACGAGCCAATTAATGACGGAATGGGTTTATTATCTGAAATTTCAACAACTTCTTTTGATGGTAAAAACTTTAATCCGGGAACTAAATATATACCGGGAACATTTGCTTCGGCAAATTTCTTAGGAAATCTTGATTTAAACAATGCGGCCTTGTTTGATAAAGAATCAGATCCATCAGAATTTTTAGCGGTGAACTATAATGCAAAAGAAAGTATTTATGCTGCGTATGTAAGATGGGATCAGGATTTTAACGATAAACTTTCTATGGTTTTAGGTTTCCGTTTAGAGAACACTCACATCGATTATACAGGAAACCGAGTTTTGGACGAGGAAGAATTAGAAAGCAAAATCAACACTACAAACTCTTACACTAATGTATTGCCAAGTATCTCTTTTCAATATAATGCTACAAAAGATTTAGTTTTAAGAGCTGCTGCAACTACAGCTTTAGCAAGACCAAACTATTATGCATTAGCTCCTTATGTAAATAATATCGCTTCAGATAAAGAAATTACAGCCGGAAATCCAGATCTTGATGTGACCTATTCATACAATTATGATTTCATGGCCGAGAATTATTTCAAATCTGTTGGTTTGATTTCTGGAGGCGTTTTCTACAAAAGATTAAATGATTTCATTTATAATTACAGTGACAATGAATACGACAGTGTGAAATTTGCAAATGATTTCCCTAATCAGACAAATCCAATTCCGGTTGGCGAAAACTGGTCATTTTTACAATCAAGAAATGGGGATACAGTAGATGTTTATGGATTTGAAGTTGCTTTTCAACGCCAGTTAGATTTTCTTCCGGGTAAATTCTTAAAAGGTTTTGCTGTTTATTTAAACTATACGTACACAAAATCTAAAGCAAAAGGAATTGCCGATGAGGATGGAAACGAAAGAAACGATATTAGCCTTCCGGGAACAACACCACATATGTTTAACGGATCTTTGTCTTGGGAAAACAAACGCTTTTCTGCGAGAATTTCGACCAACTTTACATCTGATTATTTAGATGAATTAGGTTCAGAATCTTATAAAGACAGTTATTACGACAAACAGTTTTTCTTAGATGCAAACGCAGCTTTCAAGATTACGCCAAAACTTCGTCTTTTTGCCGAAGCCAATAACTTAACTAATCAGCCGTTGCGTTACTATCAAGGAATCGAAACGCATACGAAACAAGTAGAATATTACCAAGCCCGTTACAATTTCGGATTGAAATTAGACTTGTAATAACCCATTTATAAATTTCTTAAATTAGACAGGACTTTACCGTTCTGTCTAATTTCATTTAAAATAAAATACCTAATGAAAAACAAATCTATACTTGCTTTTATATTTTTAAGCCTTTCATTTACAGCTTGTAAAGACGATAAATTAGCGCCAATTCAACCAAATGCGGTAAAACCAACAGCGGTTACCGAAGCTTTACCTCACGATACAGATGATCCTTCAATATGGATTAATCCTGCTGATGCTACAAAAAGTATTATTGTGGGAACGGATAAAGATACAGACGGCGGTTTGTATGCTTTTGATTTGAATGGAAAAATCCTTAAAAAGTCAATTGTTTTACAACGTCCAAATAATGTTGATATCGCTTACGGATTAATTATTGACGGAAAAAAAGTAGATATAGCGGTTACAACAGAACGTGAAACCAACAAAATAAGAATTTTCAGTTTACCTGATTTAGAACCGATTGATAATGGCGGAATTCCTGTTTTTGAAGGTGATACAGAAAGCGATCCGATGGGAGTTTCTTTATACACTCGTCCAAGCGATCAGAAGATTTTTGCCATTGTGGGAAGAAAAACGGGTCCAACAGGCAGTTATTTATGGCAGTATGAACTTTCTGGAAACGGAAAATTTGCTGTTGCAAAAGTGGTTCGAAAATTTGGAACTTACAGTGGTAAAAAAGAAATTGAAGCAATTGCTGTTGATAACGAATTAGGTTTTGTTTACTATTGCGACGAACAAGTTGGCATTAGAAAATACAAAGCTGATCCTGCCTTAAACGATAATAAAGAACTGGCTTTCTTTGGTCAAAAAGATTTCAAAGCAGACCACGAAGGAATCGCGATTTACAAAAAAACAGATTCTACAGGATATATTTTAGTTTCAAACCAACAGGCAAATTCTTTTATGGTTTATCCGAGAGAAGGCGCAAAAGGAAATCCAAACCAACATACTTTATTAGCTGAAGTTCCAACGTCAACAATTGAATGTGATGGTGCTGATGTAACAAGTGTAAACTTAGGGCCAAAATACAAAAACGGACTTTTCGCAGCCATGAGCAACGGAATGACGTTTCATTATTATGCCTGGGATTTGATCCAGAAACGTATTGATGAAGGGAAGAAATAAAGTGGTCAGTGGTCAGTTTTTTAGTGATCAGTTTTTAAAATGACGCTAAATTTTGTCAGGCTGAGCGAAGTCGAAGCCCTGCAACTTAAAAGCTCTTCGACTTCGCTCAGAGTGACATTGCAACCGTACCGTGACTGAACACTAAAAAATCTGAACACTGAATACTAAAAAAAAAGCTGTTCATCACTGAACAGCTTTTTTACTTTGAATCAAATAATTCCTTTTATTCTGTAATCGGTGCGCCTGCTAAGATTTCAGCATTCGCAAATTCTTCAAACTTGGCAAAATTAGCTTTGAATTTCTGAGCTAATTCCAACGCTTTTTTATCGTATAAATCTTTGTCTTCCCACGTATTTCTAGGATTTAAAATTTCCTCTGGAACATTAGGGCAAGATTGTGGTTTTGCAATTCCAAATACTGCGTGGTTTTTGTATTCTACATTATCCAGTTCTCCGTTTAATGCAGCTGTAATCATGGCACGAGTATATTTTAGTTTCATACGGCTTCCTGTTCCGTATGCACCGCCAGTCCATCCTGTATTGATTAACCAAACTTTTACATCAGCATCTTTCATTTTTTTGCTTAACATTTCAGCATATTTTGTTGGATGCAAAGGCATGAAAGGCGCTCCAAAACAAGCAGAGAAATTTGGCTGTGGTTCTGTAACTCCAGCTTCTGTTCCGGCAACTTTTGCTGTATATCCGGAAATAAAATGGTAAGCAGCCTGCCCAGGAGTTAATCTTGAAATTGGAGGCAGAATTCCGAAAGAATCTGCTGTAAGGAAAAATATATTTTTTGGGTTATGACCAATAGAATCCGGCTGAATATTATCAATATGCGTTATTGGGTAACTTACACGTGTATTTTGAGTGATTGAAACATCGTCAAAATCAACCTCTTTAGTTCCCGGTTTGAAAACCACATTTTCTAAAAGCGCACCTTTTTTGATCGCTCTGTAAATATCCGGTTCGTTTTCTTCTGTTAAGTTGATAACTTTAGCGTAGCACCCGCCTTCAAAATTGAAAACAGTATTTTCGCCTGTCCATCCGTGTTCATCGTCTCCGATTAATTTACGTTCCGGATCTGCAGATAAAGTTGTTTTTCCTGTTCCGGATAATCCGAAGAAAATTGCTGTATCACCATTTTTACCAACATTGGCACTGCAATGCATTGGTAATGTATTTTCAAAAACCGGTAAAATGAAGTTTAAAGCAGAGAAAATTCCTTTTTTCATTTCTCCTGTATAACCAGTTCCGCCAATTAAAGCTACTTTTTTAGTAAAATCTAAAATAGCAAAGTTAGACTGACGTGTTCCATCTACAGCAGGATCTGCCATAAAACTTGGAGCACAAACAACAGTCCATTCTGGAGTAAAGTTTGCAAGTTCAGACTCTTCCGGACGTAAAAACATATTGTAACAGAACAAATTTGACCAGGCTGTTTCGGTTACAACACGAACGTTTAGTCTATAATTTGGATCTGAACAAACGTAAGCATCACGAACAAAAACCTCTTTGTCTGATAAAAACTTTGTTACCTTATTGTATAATTTCTCAAAAGCTTCTGGTGAAAACGGAATATTTACATTTCCCCACCATACTTTATCTTCTGTAATGCTGTCTTTTACAATAAAACGGTCTTGTGGAGAACGTCCTGTAAATTCACCTGTATTAATTGCCAAAGCACCTGTAGAGGCCTCAACACCTTGTCCTGACTGCACAGTTATTGCATGCAGTTCATCTGCTGATAACTGGTAACGAACCGTTGCATTTTCTATTCCTAATTCTTTTAACGAAATCGATTGCGCGAAAAGTGTGTTATTGTCCATAAATTTAATGTTGTGTGTGTTATTTTTTGGTGCAACAAAATATAATTTTACTAATTCTTAAGCGTAAAGCCCAAGTTTGCAAATTGTTATATTTTTTATCAAAGCAGATAAAAAACAATAAAAATTCACATAAGTAACGTTATATGTTAATTATGAGACAAAATTAAAGATTAATTTTTACACAGAATTTTTTTTTCTGGATTTTATGATTTTTTCCTCAAAATAGTAAGAAATAATACCGCCCAGCCAATAATTAATAAGAATCCGCCCAAAGGTGTTGCGAATACGATAATCTTAGAATCAAAAACTGTAAGACTTTTAGTAGCTAATAAATAAATAGATCCGCTAAAGAGAACAACACCAGCAACAACTAAATTATAGATTGTTTTTACGGTTTTTTCAGCGATGTCTTTTCGGGTTGAAAGAAAAAGTAAAAAAAGAGCGTGGTACATTTGGTAACGAACACCAACTTCAAAAGTGTTTAACTCCTCGACAGCCAGGTATTTCTTTAGTAAATGGGCTCCAAAAGCACCAAAAATAATGGCTAACATTCCTATAAAGGTTCCAGTTAAAACTATTCTTCTTTTCATATTTTCCAGACTTTTAATTTGAAACAAAAATACTTCATCCTATTCAATTTTCTTTTTAGTTTTTAAAATATTTAAGCTCCAAAAAAGATTTTTTTGTTCGATTTACGAATTAAATAATTATCATTTTTTAAATTAAATTTGTTATATTTATAACATTTTAATATGTTTGTGTTAAATATTAGAGTTATGAGAAGCGTTTTAATAATTGGAGCCGGCAGATCAGCATCTTCGCTGATTCGTTACTTACTTTCAAAATCAGAAACAGAAAACCTGCATCTTGTTGTTGCCGATTTGTCTTTGGCTTTAGCCGAGAAAAAAACACAAAAACATCCAAATGCAACTCCAATTGCTTTAGATATTTTTAATACCCAAGAAAGACGTGCTGCCATAGAAAAAGCTTCGATTGTTATTTCGATGCTTCCGGCACATTTACATATTGAAATTGCAAAAGATTGTCTGCAGTTCAAAAAACATCTTGTAACGGCATCTTATATAAGTGATGCTATGCAGGCTCTTGATGATGAAGCCAAAAAAAACAACCTGATTTTCATGAACGAAATTGGTCTTGATCCCGGAATCGACCATATGAGTGCCATGAAAGTTATTGACGAAATCAGATCAAAAGGCGGTAATATGTTATTGTTCGAATCGTTTTGCGGTGGTTTAGTTGCTCCCGAATGTGATAATAATTTATGGAATTATAAATTTACCTGGGCACCAAGAAATGTAGTTTTGGCCGGACAAGGCGGAGCTGCAAAATTTATACAGGAAGGTACTTATAAATATATTCCGTACAGCGCGTTATTTCGCCGGACAGAGTTTCTCGAAGTCGAAGGTTACGGAAAATTTGAAGCGTATTCTAACCGTGATTCGCTTAAATACAGATCCATTTACGGACTTGATGATGTCCTGACCTTATATAGAGGAACAATTAGAAGAGTTGGATTTTCTAAAGCATGGAATATGTTCGTACAATTAGGAATGACGGATGACAGTTATGCTATCGAAGATTCTGAAAACATGAGTTATCGCCAATTCATGAACTCATTTCTACCTTATCATCCAACAGATTCTGTCGAAATTAAAACCCGTTTTATTCTTAAAATCGATCAGGATGATATTATGTGGGATAAACTTTTAGAATTGGATTTATTCAACCCAAGCAAAAAAGTAAATTTGCCAAATGCCACTCCCGCTCAAATTTTAGAAAAAATCTTAACTGACAGCTGGGCTCTTGAACCAGATGATAAAGATATGATCGTGATGTATCATAAATTTGGTTATGAACTAAACGGCGAGAAAAAACAAATCGATTCAAAAATGGTTTGTATTGGCGACGATCAAACTTATACGGCGATGGCAAAAACAGTCGGCCTTCCGGTTGCAATGGCAACTTTGCTTATTTTAAACGGAAAAATCACAACTCCAGGCGTTCAGCTTCCAATAAAAAAAGAAGTTTACGAACCAATATTAAAGGAATTAGAAGAGTACGGCGTTATTTTTAACGAACTGGCTGTGCCTTATTTTGGATACAATCCGGATTTATTTTAATCCGGATCTCACTTTTTATTTTTAGAATTTTTTTTAGTTTATTTTTCCGCTTCCAGATTTTCTGAAAGCGGATTTTTTTATTTTTAGTCTTAAAGGGACAGCGCTGTAGGCTTCTTGACAAACGTTTATATTTTTATGAATTCTATGATTTTATTTGCAATTTCATTTTGTCCATTTTCGCTAATCAGATAATTTCTATCATTTTCATTTGTCAAATAGCCAATTTCTACTAATAATGCAGGACATTTTGAGTTTTTAAGCACAAAGTAATTTGCATCTTTAACCTCACCTTTGGCAAGCTTTTCATTTGAGATTTTATCAACTAAATTTTCAGCCTTTTCCTTTGATTCTTCATAAAAACCATTTTGTTTTGAAACATACGCATTTACCCCGTTTTCATTCAAATTTTCTGAGCTATTTACATGTAAAGAAATGACCAAACTTGGGTTTATTTTGTTTATTTTCGATACTCTTTCACTTAATTGAATAAAACTGTCATCTTTTCTAAGCAAAATAATTTCAATTTCATCTTTACCATTCAATACCTTTATTTTATTGGCAATATTTTCTACAATTTTCTTTTCTTGCCCGGCACCAATCTGCGCTCCAATATCTTCTCCTCCATGTCCGGCATCAATTACTATAGTTTTTTTGCCACTTAATGGCAATGGCTTAAAAGCTAATATCAAAAAGATTGTTAAAAGGCCAAAAACAGCTAAAGACTGCATCATTAGGGATTTTGTTTTTGAAGTGATTTTTGTCATCATAATAAGTCGTTTTTTTGTTGATAAAAAATTTAAATTACTAGTCAAATAAATGGGTTTGGAAATGTTGAATTTGTTGAGCAAAAGGTTCTGATATAAATAAACATCATGATGCGCTGCTATTACATTTTCATCTGCCAAAAACTCATGATTAAGCTGAATGGCTTTTTTATAAAAAATAAAGATTGGATTGAACCAAAATAACGTTTTCAAAACTTCTATAAAAATCACATCAAGAGTATGTTTTTGCTTTACATGGGCAATTTCATGCGTAAACAATTCTTGTTCTATTAGTCCATTTTCAAAATCATTTTGATTCATGTAAATGGAATTCCAAAACGAATAAGGCAATGTTTTCTCTAAGAGTAAAACCATTCTTATATTTTGATACACAATGATTTTAGATACTTTAGCCTTAGATGTGATTTTATAAATATTTTGAACAAACCGATAACTTAGTATTAAAGTAATTAAGCCATAAATTATCCATAATAGAGAAAGCCAGTAATTGGTTTGTTCATCTTTGTTTATATCTATCAATTCTGTTTGAATTGGAAGATGGCCTGTATTAGTCGAAAACGGAATTGCATTATTGTATACAATAGGAATATCTTGTTGAATTTCAAAAGACATGAAAGGAACCACTATTGAAAACAATAAACTGACTAATAAAAAATACCTGTTGAAGCGAAACATTTTTTCTTTTTGCAAGAGCAAAAGATATACAGCCAAAAGAACGCTTAAACTAACTGTCGATTTTATTAGAAAGTCTGTCATTTTTTCTTTTTTTGAATTTCTGAATCGATTATTTTTCTAAGATCTTCTAATTCTGAAGCCGACAAATTGGTTTCGGTCGTAAAAAAAGAAGCAAACTGCGAAGCTGAATTATTAAAGAAATTGCTAATAAGTCCTTTTACATGTTTTGAGAAATAATCCGTTTTTTTAACCAAAGGATAATATTCTCTCGAATTTCCAAATTCATTATAAGCAACAAATTTTTTATCGATCATTCGTTTTAAAAGCGTTGCTACGGTTGTTGTTGCCGGTTTTGGTTTTGGATACGCTTCAAGTAAATCTTTCATAAAAGCCTTTTCAAGCTTCCAAAGATGTTCCATTAATTGTTCTTCTGAGTTTGATAGCTGCATATTTTTAAGGTTCTAAGATTCTGAGTTGCTAAGGTTCTAAGTTTTTTTTCTCTTAGGGTTTAAACAATCCTTTACTGTTCTACATTTATAGATTTTATTCTACAAATGTAGAGTTAAAATTTTAATATGCAAATTTATTTAGAATAAATTTATTTTAAGTCACACAAAAACAAAGCTTTAAGGATATTTTTTTTAATTACCTCTAGCTTTAGCTGGAGGTGTAGAAGGAACTCAAGAGAAAAGGCTTTAGCCAAATTTGTATTGTATTTAATTAAAACAAAATCCCTAATAGTTCGGCTAAAGCCAATGCTAATCTCTTTTAAAACCCCCAGCTAAAACTGGAGGCAATTGAAAAAATATTTCTTTGCACAAAAAAAATCCGCTCATTTCTGAACGGATTCTATATCTAAAAAAATCTTAGTGTCTTAGCGCCATCGCGGCAAAAACACCTTATTTACTCAATTCCACAAAATACTTATAAAACAATGGAATAGTTTCAATTCCCTTCAAGTAATTAAAGATTCCAAAATGTTCATTTGGCGAGTGAATAGCATCGCTGTCCAAACCAAATCCCATTAAAATCGTTTTGCTTTTTAATTCCTTTTCAAACAAAGCCACAATTGGAATACTTCCTCCAGAACGAACCGGAATTGCAGGAACTCCAAATGTTTCTGTATATGCTTTATTTGCCGCCTGATACCCAATGCTGTCAATTGGCGTAACGTAACCTTGTCCACCGTGGTGAGGCGTCACTTTTACCGTAACTCCAGCCGGAGCAATATTTGTAAAATGTTTTGTGAAAAGTTCTGTAATCTCAACCCAATCCTGATTTGGAACCAAACGCATCGAGATTTTAGCAAAAGCTTTACTCGCAATAACCGTTTTTGCACCTTCGCCAGTATAACCGCCCCAGATTCCGTTTACGTCTAAAGTTGGACGGATTGAGTTGCGCTCGTTTGTTACATAACCTTTTTCGCCGTAAACATCTGCGATGTTTAAAGCATTCTTATATTTTTCTAAACTAAAAGGCGCTTTTGCCATTTCAGCTCTTTCTTCTGCAGATAATTCCTGAACTTTATCGTAGAATCCCGGAATCGTAATATGATTGTCTTCATCGTGAAGAGAAGCAATCATTTTTGCCAAAATATTAATTGGGTTCGCAACAGCTCCACCGTATAAACCAGAATGCAAATCGCGGTTCGGACCTGTAACTTCAACCTCAACATAACTCAAACCTCTTAAACCTGTCGTGATCGATGGTTGTTGATTAGAGATCATTCCCGTATCAGAAATCAGGATAACGTCATTTTTCAGTTTTTCCTGATTGCGTTCTACGAACCAGGCCAAACTTGCCGAACCAACTTCTTCTTCACCTTCGATCATGAATTTTACGTTACAAGGCAAATTATTAGTTTGTACCATATATTCAAGCGCTTTTACGTGCATGTACATCTGACCTTTGTCGTCACATGCTCCACGTGCGAAGATTGCGCCTTCTGGGTGAATATCTGTAGTTTTTATAACCGGTTCAAATGGTGGTGAAGTCCATAATTCTAATGGATCTGGCGGCTGAACATCGTAGTGTCCGTAAACTAAAACTGTTGGAAGATTTGGGTCGATTATTTTTTCTCCATAAATAATTGGATAACCCGGAGTATCGCAAACTTCAACTAAATCGCAGCCTGCTTTTGATAAACTTTCTTTTACAGCCTCTGCTGTATCAATAACATCTTGTGAATATGCAGTGTCGGCACTTACCGACGGAATCTTTAATAATTCGATCAATTCATTGATAAATCGATCTTTATGTTGTTGAACGTAGGACTTAATATTTTCCATTTAAATAATTTTTATAGAAACCCAAAAGTACAAAAAAGAGAATTAATATTTTTTTTGAAATTTTTCTTTGAATATTCGAAAGTATGCTTATCTTTGCACCCACAATTACGCGGATATGGTGAAATTGGTAGACATGCCAGACTTAGGATCTGGTGCCGCAAGGCGTGTAGGTTCGAGTCCTATTATCCGCACTAAAAAAGCTTCTGAAGATATTCAGGAGCTTTTTTGTTTTTGGTATATATTTGATCGATGTATCCTAATCACATAATTACAATGAAAATCAACGACTTAAAATTAGATCATTATTCGGATTTTTTAGGAGAACCTGAAATCAGATTTTATACTAATCCAAAAAACATTTCTTTTCGAAGAAATATTCAAAAAAACCCAGATGGAACTTCAACTGAATATCTACTAAAACAAGGAGAAAATGGAATTTACTTTTTTAGTTTATGGGAAGTATATTTTTATTCTTTAATATCTGAATTAAATGTTATTCCAATTTCTTCCGATTTACCCGATTTTATTACAAACTGGATTAAAAGTATTGGCTGGAGTTGGGAAAACGTTCCAGATATAATTTCCGAAAATGAAATAGATTGGTTAATTGAGAAAACCGTATTAGTTAATGAAAAAGTATTTGAAAACTCAACAGATCTAGTTTGGGATTTTAAATGCATAACAGATTTAATAATCTTCTTAAAGCTCGTAAAAGAAAATGATATGGAGTTACGAATATCTTTAGAATAATTAATTCGACTTTCACTAAAAGCACAAGGTAACCCCAATATTTGTCATTCCGAGGACGAGGAATCTCCACGAGTAGCTCTACAAAGATTGTCGATTATGATTGCGAAGATGGATTAAAATCCATCCCTACAATATAATTTGTTCCTACGGAACGCTATATAAAATTCCGAAGGAATGATTTATTTTGTAGCAAGGGATTTCAATCCCTTGAAGAAAAAGTAACCACAAAGATTGTCATTCCGAGGAACGAAGAAATCACACTCGCAAATCGACAAAGATTGTTTTACGTTTCGTAATTTCTGATGTGATTCCTTCGTTCCTCGGAATGACAAACTAAACCTAAAACCTTTCTTCATTCAACATCCAAATAAGGATCAAGTACTTCTGCCAATTTATTTAGCCAATAAAAATTATCATCGATATTATTTAATTCAGATTCAAGAGTTTCGCAACCTCGCATTGAGCATAACGAAAGTGCATAATTCACTTCTCGTATAGTTTTTGCCAAATCTTTTGGGTCAAATCTATTAACAAAAAAATCTTTTATTATGTTTTCAACTTCTTCTGAAAGTTTATTTGTGCTCATAATTTTAGAATTTAAATATTACAAAAATCATCAAGAACATTTATTTTATATGAGCAAATATGCCTTCAACCCTAATTATTTTTTTCATATACAAAATCTATTTTTAATTTTACCGCAAATCCAAAAAGCTACTAATGATTAAAACCAAAAAAATTCAACTAACTAAAAAAGAATACTTCTCTTTTATTATTAGGATTTTATTAAAAAGAAGATGGTGGCTTTATGCTTTTATGTTGTTTCTTTCTATGGCAATTCTATTTAAGGATAATAAAGATTCTTCTGATATTTTTATGATTGCCTTTGGTTTTCTCTTTCCGTCAATTACATTTTTTCAATATTGGCTGTTTACAAATTCAAAAGAAAACAAGATTATTTTTAAAGAAAGACAACATGAAGTTTTCTCGGATAAAATCATTTCCCGCATGGGAGAAATCTCTGAAGGCACAATTGACATGCAGAATTTCATAAAAGTTTTCGAATTAAAAGATCTTTATCTTTTATACGTTTCAAAAGGTCAATGTTTATACTTTCCAAAACGAATTTTTGAAACTCCAGAAGATGAAAATTGGTTTAAAAATGAAGTTTTTTTGAAGATTAAAAACAGGTAAATTTCGGCGAAAGCCTTTTTTCTTTCAAAACAAAATATATCAAAAACTACATTGAAAAAATTTAGAAATCTTCACGAAACACAAAAATTTGCTATTGTAATTCCTGCTTTATTCTTTTTAAGCTGTTTGACAAAACATTATCTTGAAAATTTTAGGGGCACTTTGATATATGCATATGGCAGTACTATTACATTATTTTTGAGCTTATTTCTTGTCCTCTTTTCTTTAGTCAATTCTATTTTAATTCTTCGAGATTTAAAAATAAAACTTATTCAAAAACTTTTGTGGTTTTTATTAAGTGCATTACCATTTTTATACTTGTCAATTGGACTTATTTTTTCAATTTAAAACTTAATTTTCGGCTAAAGCCTTTTCCTTTTCAATCATAAAAAGACCTCCAGCTAAAGTAGGAGGCAATTCAAATTATACTCATTTATTTAAATGAACTTATATTACTTATATGGTTACAAAAATTGGTCTTGAAAAAATATTGTATGATATAATCGAAAAGTCGTTATTTGCCAAAGATTTGTAATAGCTAATAGTGCAATAAACCAGCCTCTATCCAAAACAATAATAATGCTTTTTAATTCAATCAATTTTGCAATATTTTTACCTGTAGTATTTGTTCTTTATTGGCTTATCAATAAAAAACCCTTTCAGTATCAAAATATTCTTCTTTTAGTTTCGAGTTACTTTTTTTACGCTTGCTGGGATTGGCGTTTTTTATTTCTTTTAGTTTTTTCTACTCTCTTAGATTATTTTACAGGATTACAAATGCATAATGCTAAAAACATTCAGACAAAAAAAATCTGGTTTTGGCTTAGTATTTCGATCAATTTAGGTTTCTTGGGAATTTTTAAATATTATAACTTCTTTGCTGAATCTTTTGCTGCAGCCATGTCAAATTTTGGATTACAGGTAAATCCATGGACTTTAAAAGTTATTCTTCCTATTGGAATTTCTTTCTATACCTTTCATGGTTTATCGTATGTAATTGACATTTATAAAAACCGAATTTCCGCAGAAAAAAACTTCATCGATTATTCTGTTTTTGTCTGTTTTTTTCCGCTTTTAGTTGCCGGACCTATTGAGCGGGCCACGCATCTTTTGCCTCAAATTAAACAGAAAAGAACTTTTGATTACGAAAAAGCCATCGATGGATTAAGGCAGATTTTATGGGGATTATTTAAAAAAATAGTCATTGCAGACCAATGTGCTGAATATGCAAATCAAATCTTCAATAATTCTAATGATTATTCCGGAAGTACACTAGCTGTTGGCGCTGTGTTTTTTGCTTTTCAAATTTATGGGGATTTTTCGGGATATTCGGATATTGCACTAGGGGTAGCCAGACTTTTTGGAATAGAGTTATTACGAAATTTTGCTTTTCCCTATTTTTCAAGAAACATTGCTGAATTTTGGCGACGTTGGCATATTTCACTTTCGACATGGTTTAGGGATTATTTGTACATTCCGTTAGGAGGAAGTAAAGGTGGAATCTATCAGCAAATAAGGAACACTTTTATTATTTTTATTGTCAGTGGATTTTGGCATGGCGCAAACTGGACTTTCATTATTTGGGGATTTTTAAATGCATTGTACATTATCCCATCTATTATTTTAAAAAACAACCGAAACAATCTTGATACTGTTGCACATGGTAAATACTTGCCAAGCTTAAAAGAATTTTTTGCAATGAGCCTCACTTTTGGCCTTACCGTTTTTGCCTGGATTTTTTTCAGATCTGAGAATCTTGAACATGCCTTGAATATTATATCCCAAATATTCTCGCACACCTTGTTTACAAAACCAGAAATAATTCCAAAAAAGTTTCTCTTTTTACTACTCATTTTTATGCTGATTGAATGGATTGGCAGAGAACAACAATTTGCCATAGCTAAATTAGGAACATCGTACCCTCGTTTAATTCGCTGGGGATTTTATTATGCTATTATATTAGCTATATTCTATTTTTCAGGTTCAGAACAGCAATTTATTTATTTCCAGTTTTAGCCATGAAAAAGTTTATTATAAAATCAATTCTTTTTTTAATTCCGGTGCTTCTTTTTACAATATTTTTAGAAAATTTGATAAGAAGCGTTCCTAATGACTATTCTATTAAAAAAGAATATCTGGATAAAAATTCGGCTAAAATTGAAGTTTTAATTCTGGGAAGTTCGCATACTTATTTTGGAATCGATCCGAAATATATAACAGCAAAAACTTTTAATTCCGCTTACATCTCGCAATCTGTTGATTATGATTTTGAAATTTTAAAGAAATACAAAACTCGTTTTAAGCAATTAAAATATATTGTTATTCCTATTGATTATTTTTCGCTTTATTCCAGACTTGAAGAAGGAACAGAAAAATGGAGAATAAAAAACTACAATGTATACTATAATGTAAATAGCAGCGGTCCTTTTAAATTATCAAATCATTTTGAATTACTAAATGGAAAAGTCAGCGATAATATAATGCGGGTTAATTTACATTATAAAGAACATAAAAATGATAATATTACCTGTAATGGATCTGGGTGGGGAACAATTTATAAATCTGAAAACAGTATAAACTTAACCGAAACAGGTAAAGCGGCAGCGAAAAGGCACACCATAAACATACAGGACAATATTTATTACAAAGAAAATATTAAGACGATTAAGTCTATTATTCAACTTGCCGAAGAAATCAACGTTAAGGTAATTTTTATCACTTCTCCTGCTTACAAAACTTATACAGCTAATCTTGAACCAAACCAACTTAAGGGCACCATCGGTTTTATGAATAAAACGTCTAAAGACAATCGAAATGTCATGTATTATAATTTATTAGAAGATAAGTCCTTCATCGACAAAGATTTTTATGACGCCGATCATTTAAACGAAATAGGAGCTAAAAAACTATCCTTAAAAATAAACAATATAATAAATTACAAAACAAACAAGGTCTTAGAATAATTTAAAAACATAAAAAAACATTCAAAAATATTCTGCTTAATTATTTAAAATATTCTTATTTTTAAAACACCAAAAACCTAATTCTCAATATTTTGCTTGTTTTTAAATCTCAAAAAACATTTAGAACACATGAGAAAATACAAATTATTAGTTATTCTTTTAGGGATTATTGCCGTTTTTTACGTTGCGAGAACAATTCGAACTTTTACTGTTAAACACAAAGCCCAAACTTTGGAATCGGAACATTTTATTATCTCCTATGACGGAATTTATAAAAGTGAAGCTAAAAAACTAAGCGAACATCTGGAAAGCAATTATGATGAAATAAGAACGAATCTAAAAGATGTAAAACACGGCCAGATAAAGGTTTTTGTTTACAGTTCGCAATACAAATTTAATGTCGCTACTGGCCTAAAAAAAAATGCAAACGGCACAAGCCGCGGCCCGAATGAATTTCATTTTGTCTGGACAAACTGGTTCAATTCGATTTTTCCAGACGATCCGCTAAAAACGGCTCTGCATGAATTTACACACTGCATTCAGTTAAATATATTAATCGACAAGGCAAAAGAAACGATTACAACACAAAACCGCACCGAGTTTGATAAGCAATTTGATAAAAAATTTGCATCCGAATATCCGCGCTGGCTTTGGGAATCGATCAGTATTTTTGAAGCTGGAGAAGTAAATTCCTTAAGCGTAAAATATGCCAAAAGTAAAAATTTGACTTTAGCAGAACTTAATCACAGTAACCAGATTTACAATATTGGCTACACGATAATCGAATATCTTACCCAAAAATGGGGAAATGATATGCTGTCAAAACTGATTGCTTCTTTTGGGAACATTGAGAAAACATTAAATATATCAACTAAAGAATTTGAAAAAGGCTGGATTGCTTTTTTGAACGAGAAGTATTAAAAACTCTGCGACTTTGCGAGATTAATTTTAAAGTATGTGATTCTTATACTTACGAATCTCTCGCAAAGTCGCAAAGTGTGGAATTTGGAATTTTAAGAATTGGTATTTAACAATTCAATTATCTTCTCCACATTAATCTCACTGTAATCATTAATATAAAAATCACACACAGGAAGCTGTTCTTTTGTATGCGTACTCAAAACGCCAACAACTTTCATTCCAGCATTTAATCCCGCCGTAATTCCCGAAAAAGAATCTTCGAAAACCACACAATCACACGGAGAAACACCAACACGTTCTGCCGATTTTAGATATACTTCGGGATTTGGTTTATGAAGTGTAACGTCTTCGCTTGACATCATCGAATCCATTTTGTCGGTGATTTTTAAGGCGTTTGCAATCAAATCCAGATTCGCACGCGGTGCCGATGTGGCAACAGCGGTTTTAAATCCGCGAGATTTTAATTCGTTTAAAAAATCCATATAATGCGGAATCGTATCGACTTTGTCTTTATAAATTTCACGAAACATTCCTTCTTTTTCGTCTTCTAGTTTCAGCAATTCTTCTCCCGCAATTGGGCGTTTGAAGAAATGCGTCATGATATAACTGTTATGTTTTCCGTACATATGTTCTTCAAATTCTTCGTTGGTATAAGGAACCTGATATTTATCAAAAAATGCCTCAAAAGCCTTCACATGATGCGGATTGGTATGCGAAATCACACCGTCCATATCAAAAATTACACATTGCTGTTTCATTGTATATTTTTTGTTTTTTAACGGTTGCAAGATAGGCTAATATCGTGGCATTCCACAGAGATTCGTGGAGGTTTTTCGCGGAGATTCGCAAAGTTTTTTTTAATCGCACAAAGGCGCAAAGTTTTTGTTTCACGCAGATTTTAAAAAGATTTAAGCAGATAAACGCAGATAATAATTAAAATTAAATCTGCTAAAATCTGCAGAATCTGCGTGAAAAAAAAATCCTTCAACTGCTCCATTTTGGAATTTGGAATTTAAAAATTGAAATTTGCGTTCTAGCCAATCCAAATCTTACTTTTAACCAAGGTTATTGTTTGTCTTAAATGCTGATTGCATGCGATAAGAATAATCAAAACAATCAAACCATATCCAACAATCGTATAAATTTCCATATCAGCTAATAAAGTCGCTTGTTTGGCAACTGTTCCGAATACTTTTTTCAAGGCTAAAGTATTCGCATTATCAGTAGAATATCCTTTTGCCATAAAACTCTGTGCCGTCGAAGCGATAGTTTGCTGTGCTTCGGGATTTTCGCCAGTTACGAATTGGCTTAGTTTTAAAAAGTGTTTTTTATTTAAAAATACTGTTGCATTCTGCATGACGCAAAAACCAATTGTACTTCCCCAAAAACGCCCCGAAACGCCAACAATTCCAGAAGAAACTGCCATTTTTGCCGGAACCGAAGATGTGGTAAACAAAATTAACGGAACAAATAAAAACCCAACTCCAATGCCTTGTAAAACATACGGAATAATAATATCAGATAAAGCCACGTCTGGCACAAAAAGAAACGTAAACCAAAAATGAAACAATGCAATCAACGAAAAACCTATGATAAAAATAACTTTGGTCGAAACCGATTTCATCAGAAAATAAGCAGCCAAAATTAACCCAATTACATTTCCTAATCCGTTAATGTATTGTACGCCAGCAACTCGCGACGGATCCCAATTCCAAATTGAAAACATCGCCGAATGACAAAGACTCAGCGTTGCCCTGCTTATGTAAAAAAGAAAAAACAATAAAAATCCAATTCGCAGATTGGCATATTTAAAAACTTCAAAATCAAAAGTCGGTCTTTTTACCAAAAGTTCTTTAAAAATGAACAATCCGCCCGAAATCAAGGCAATCATCAACATTAAAACCATTTGAGAAGATTCAAACCAGTATTTTTTCTCAGCATAAACAAAAAAGTAGGCACCACAAAGAATAGCAGTTAAAACCAAAAAATAACTCATCCAGTCGATTTGATACAACGGAATTTTCTTTGTGATTCGGTGCCCACGAAAAGTAACCAAGATTAAAAAGACATTCAAAACCTGAAGTCCGCCCGAAACATACAACATGTATTTCCAATCGTAATGATCCAGAAACCAAACCGCAATATTCATAATAAAAGGCGTTGACAATAACAGCGAACCATAATAAAAGGAGAAACCAATTATAATAGCATTTTTAGAATTAAACTGCTCGATTAATAACTGTCGGATTGTAATTACTGGAAGCGCCATTAAAATTCCCTCGGCAATTCTCAATATTAAAAAAAGATAGAAATTCGTAATATATGCCGATGAAACAATCGTAATCCCGATTAAGGAATATACCGCCATCAGGTAATTTTTTGCAGGGAAGAAACTCGAAAATCGACTTTCTATCAAAATCGTGGCCAGCAGAGTTCCGTACGTAACGCACATCGCAAACTGCAAATCTTCGGGCTCGATGTCCAGAAAACTTGCTGCGTAGGTTACGTTTGAAGTATAAACTCCCAATAAAATCATGGAATGCAACAAACAGACAAACAAAATAATAATGATTGCCCATTTTGGAACCCACGATTTAAAAATACTTTTATCTTCCATTTTAGTGTGCTGCGATCACAGTGATATTCATTCCCGCTCTTAAAAAATCGGTTTGTTTGTCGTTGTTTTTTAGCTGAATTCTAACCGGAATTCTTTGTTCAATTTTAACAAAGTTTCCGGTTGCATTATCTGGAGGAAGCAATGAAAACCTTGCGCCGCTCGCAGGCGATAAAGAGGCAATTGTACCAATGAAAGTTTTGTCGTTCAAAGCGTCGGCTTTTATTTCAACATCCTGACCCACGGTTAAATACTGTAATTGCGTTTCTTTAAAATTGGCCGTAATCCATTTTTCTTTACTTACGATTGAAAGCAGGGATTGACCTTCTTTTACCAATTGCCCTGGCTGTAACGTTCGTTTTCCAACCCAGCCGTCATAAGGTGCAGTGATTATCGTGTACGAAAGAAACAATGCCGCATTATCCGCCACAGCTTGTTTCGAAGCAATATTTGTTTCTGTTGTTGGCACATTGGCTTCAGCCGCAGAGGTACTCAAAGTCGCCGAATGAATTCTGTTTTTCATTTCCTCAAAATGTGCCTGCGCCGATTCATAATCTGCCTTTACTTTTTCTAATTGCTGCGAAGTTGCCGCTTCGTCTTTTACCAACGCTTTATATCTTTCGTATTCCAGTTTTGTTTTCCAAAGATTCGATTTTGCACCTTCTAACTGTGATTCATTAATAGCCGTTGCACTGGCTGTTGTAACCGCATTTTTTTTCGCCACAACACTATTTTGCTGTGCGTTTTGAACATCGGCAAGAGCCACATTCAATTTCGATTGGTATTCTCTGTTATCAATCACAACCAAAGTATCGCCTTTATGCACAAACTGATTTTCGTTAAAACGAACTTCCTGTACATAACCCGTAATACGCGACATAATAGGCGTTACATATTGCTCGACCTGCGCATCATTTGTTTCCTCATGATTTCTGTTGAATACATAAAACCAAATTCCTAAAATAACACCGCTTATTACCAGCGTACACGCAATAATTGTTATAATGATATGAAACGTTTTGTTTCTGCTAGTTTCATTTTTTATCTTAACCATAAACTTTAATATTCTTTATCTGTTCTTTCTTATTCTCCACCGGATTAAAATCCGGGGCTACAATATGAATCGTTCCTTCGGAACTGAAAATCCATCTATATTCTCTTGTTTCTTGCCTCTATCTTCTATCTCCTAACTCTGAGGCATAATTCCAGCCGTATGAAGCAACTCATAATGTTTTAAAACCGCATCTAATCTTATAGAAATTTTGTTGTATTTCGCCTGAAGCAAAGCATTGTCGGCATCGACCATTTCGGTTATTAAAACCAGTTGGTTTAAATATTTGAGTTTTACGATTCGGTAGTTTTCTTCGGCTAAATCCAAAGCTTTGTTAACGACCACAAACTTTTCAAGAATTTCCTGATATTGTGTGTGCTCTTTGTACAGCTTATCCTGAATTTCATCTTTTACAATTTCCGACTGCATTTGCTGCCATTCGATTTTCTTGTTTGCCTGTTCTACTTTGGTTTTGTTTTTATACAAAGAAGAAAGGTCAAAACTCGCTTCGATACCCACCTGTCCTAAAGTGTACAAATACGGATTTGGTGGAAAAAATTTGTAATTCGGATAATAAAAACCATAGTTTCCAAAGAAGTTTACCTTTGGAAGGTAATTTCCTTTTACCAATTTCAGTTCCGTTTTGCTGATATCTAATTCCTGGCTAGCCATTCGCATTTCTTCATTTTCCAAAGCTTTGGTCATATAAAAATCATAGGGATCCAAACCGTTCATTTCTTCCAAACTTGCAGTTGTATCAATCGCAATTTCTTCGTTTTCTGGAATCTGAATCAGCGTTTTCAAATCATGAAGCGCAATTTTAATGTTTTTGGAGTTTGTAAGCGCATTTAATTCACGATCCGAAAGCTGTAATTCGGCACGAATAACCTCGTTTTTAGTTACCGTTCCATGTTTCTGCAATGATTGAACTTCTTTCAATCGGCTTTTTTCTTCTTTGATGTTTTCTTCAAAGATCTTTTGAAGTTCCATCATTTTATAAATCGAAAGATAATTGGCTACGACTTCGAGTTCAATATCATTTTCGGTTTTCTCTGTTTTTATTTTAGCAATTTCACTTTCCTGATTGGCAATTTTGATAGCGTTATTGATTTTATTTCCCGCATAAATTGGCATTTTAAAAGTTGAATTTACCTGATAGATTTCAGGAATTGCCTTCGTAACTTCTTTGCCATTTAAGAAACCGCTTCCTTTGAATTCGGTAATATTCGTAATTCTGGAATACTCGCCGTTTAATTCGATATCTGGCAAACGGAGTTCTTTTGTTTCTTTTATGTTTTGCTCTGAAAGCGTAGTCTCTAATTGAGATCTAAGGATTTTTTTGTTGTTTTCCTTTGCCAGTTTTATTGCCTCTTTTAATGAAACCGAATGAACTTCCTGAGCTTGTAAGCCATTGAATGTTAATAAAATTAAGAGTAACAGCAGGATTCTGGAAAAACAATCGTCTGTAGAATTTGTTGTTTTAAGGAACATGATAATAATTTATACTGCAAAGTTCTTGCATTTTTCTGTTGACTGATAATTCTAAAAAGTCAATAACATATTCATTTCGGACAAATGTTAAAATTCTATTCCTCGAAAAAATTTTATTAAACATCGAAAAACAATTTATTATAAAAACATATTTGAACTGTGAGATTTTCACGCAGATTTAGACAGATTTTAGCAGATGCGCACAGATTTTTATTTTTTCTAAAATTCTCTCGCAGATTTGGCAGATTGAACAGATTAATAAGACATTAGAAAAATCCCCTAAATTTGCTAAAATCTGTCTAGATCTGCGTGAAATAAAACGATTTACTTTCGCTCTAAAATCTCTTCTCCATTTAAGTAATCAGAAGGTCTTTGTCCTAAAATCTTGAAAAAAGTGTTGCTGAAAGTCGGAACACTATTATAACCAACTTCTAGCGCTACCTCTTTTACCGAAAGCTTTCTTTCTAATAAAAGTTCGATTGCTTTTAAGATTCGGCGAATGGTATAATATTGAATGAAAGACATTTTGAGATCTTTTTGAAACAGGCGATACAAAGAGCGCTCGCTGTAACCAAATTCATGGGCAACATCGGCAAAGAGAATTGTTTCTCCTAAATTTTTTTCAATATGGCGTAGAATTTTACTAAGTCGTTTGTCTTTTGGCTGTGGTAATTCTAATGGTAAATTATTAGTGCAAATTTGAGGCAGAATCGCTTTTATGGCTTTGGCAATAGCGAAGTTCGGAGTTCCTTTTTTAAGATCACCGTTCCATCGATTGGTAAAAAGCATCATTTGCAACAGCAAATTATTGACCGGATAAATCCCTTCTATTTTATAAAAGTCATCTTCGTCTTTTTCGACTGGAAAATATAGATTTCGCATCATCACATGTTCTGACTTTGGCTCTATACTGTGCTCTAAACCAGCAGGAATCCAAATAAAATGTCTTGCAGGCAAAAAGTAAGATTTCGTTTCGGTTGTCACAAAAACTACATCTCCTTCCGCATATAGCATTTGCGCTTTTTCGTGCTTGTGAATTGGAACAAACAATTCTCCCATTATATCATGATGACAATAAATACTTTTTTTATCGGCATCTACTTTTTTGATGTAATACTTGTCTACTTTAAAAGTTGATTGTTCCATTATTATGATTTCTTATTATAAAGATAAGAAAGAAATTTAACCGCAAAACACGCAAGATAAAAGCGCAAAGTTCGCAAAGCTTAAAAAAACCTTTGCGAACTTTGCGTAAATCTTAGCGCCTTTGCGGTAAAACCCAAAAAACAAAAATGCCTTTCCGCTAAGAAAGGCATTTTTAAATTTAAGCGGTCTGGACGGGACTCGAACCCGTCTCGTCCCTAGACGAGATGACAGGCATGTATTCTAACCCGATTTAACTTTTTTATTTATACTCTTTAATTAAAGCTTCTATTGATTCTACTTCTGTTCTCATTATGATACAATAATCTTTGAGCAACATCTTCACTAAACCCTTTGTAATAAAGATCAAAAGTTTTAGAATAAATTATATAAACGTAAACATAAATCAAAATTTAATGGTAAAAAAAATGCCTCTCGTAATGAGAGGCATTTTACAATATTGTCTCGTTCTTAAAACGAGAGGACTCGAACCCGTCTCGTCCCTAGACGAGATGACAGGCATGTATTCTAACCCGMTTTRMCTTTTTTATTTATACTCTTTAATTAAAGCTTCTATTGATTTCCGATTTAACTTTTTCAATCTCAATTCTTCAATTAAAGCTTCTTTTTTAGTTTCAAATAGCAACATCTTCACTAAACCCTTTGTAATAAAGATCAAAAGTTTTAGAATAAATTATATAAACGTAAAACATAAATCAAAATTTAATGGTAAAAAAAAATGCCTCTCGTAATGAGAGGCATTTTACAAACTTAGGCGGTCTGGACGGGACTCGAACCCGTCTCGTCCCTAGACGAGATGACAGGCATGTATTCTAACCCGATTTAACTTTTTTATTTATACTCTTTAATTAAAGCTTCTATTGATT
>NZ_LMHW01000014.1:514416-515722 GCF_001428525.1 Flavobacterium sp. Root186 | reverse complement strand
CACTATCGCTACAATATCATCAGGTTTTGTAACAGGAGTAAAAGCTGGTTCAGCCACAATAACTTATAAATGGAAAAATTTAGGAGTATGTCCTGATGGATTAATAAGTGGATTAATAACCGTAACATCAAAACCAGATGATATTATAACAACAAAATCAATATGTGCAGGAGAATCTTATAAATGGATTGATAATATTACTTACACAACATCTCAGACAGGACTCAGAATAAGCAATGACGTATGTATAGCCGATCAGGTTTTGAATCTTATGGTTACTCCTAAACCTGCCGATTTGGTATCAACAGAATCAATCTGTTCGGGGCAAACTTATACATGGCTTGTAGATGGTAATACTTACCATACATCAGGAACTTACAAAGTAGAAAATAACGGATGTACAGCGGATCAGGTTTTGAATCTTACGGTTACTCCTAAACCTGATGATATTGTTACGACAGAATCAGTATGTTCTGGACAAACTTATACTTGGCTTGTAGATGGAAATACTTATAACACATCAGGAACTTACAAAGTAACCAATGACGGATGTACAGCGGATCAGGTATTGAATTTGACTGTAGGATCTAAACCTGACGATATGGTAACAACGGAATCAATCTGTTCGGGGCAAACTTTCACGTGGCTTGTAGATGGAAATACTTACAGCGCATCAGGAACTTACAAAGTAGAAAATAACGGATGTCAATCTGTTCGGGGCAAACTTTCACGTGGCTTGTAGATGGAAATACTTACAGCGCATCAGGAACTTACAAAGTAGAAAATAACGGATGTACGGCGGATAAGGTATTGAATCTGACGGTTACTCCTAAACCTGACGATATGGTAACAACAGAATCAATCTGTTCGGGGCAAACTTTCACATGGCTTGTAGATGGAAATACTTATAATGCATCAGGAACCTACAAAGTAACTAATGACGGATGTACGGCAGATCAGGTATTGAATTTGACTGTTGGAGACAAACCTGCCGATGTGGTAACAACAGAATCAGTATGTTCTGGACAAACTTATACTTGGCTTGTAGATGGAAATACTTACAACGCATCAGGAACTTACAAAGTAGAAAATAACGGATGTACAGCGGATCAGGTCTTGAATTTGACTGTTGGAGACAAACCTGCCGATGTGGTAACAACAGAATCAATCTGTTCGGGGCAAACTTTCACGTGGCTTGYAGATGGAAATACTTACAGCGCATCAGGAACTTACAAAGTAGAAAATAACGGATGTACGGCGGATCAGGTATTGAATCTGACGGTTACTCCTAAACCTGACGATATGG
>NZ_LMHW01000014.1:0-514405 GCF_001428525.1 Flavobacterium sp. Root186 | reverse complement strand
TTGTAGATGGAAATACTTACAGCGCATCAGGAACTTACAAAGTAGAAAATAACGGATGTACGGCGGATCAGGTATTGAATCTGACGGTTACTYCTAAACCTGACGATATGGTAACAACGGAATCAATCTGTTCGGGGCAAACTTTCACGTGGCTTGCAGATGGAAATACTTACAGCGCATCAGGAACTTACAAAGTAACTAATGACGGATGTACGGCGGATCAGGTCTTGAATCTGACGGTTACTCCTAAACCTGACGATATGGTAACAACGGAATCAATCTGTTCGGGGCAAACTTTCACRTGGCTTGTAGATGGAAATACTTACGGAACTTACAAAGTAGAAAATAACGGATGTACGGCGGATCAGGTATTGAATCTGACGGTTACTCCTAAACCTGACGATATGGTAACAACGGAATCAATCTGTTCGGGGCAAACTTTCACATGGCTTGTAGATGGAAATACTTACAGCGCATCWGGAACTTACAAAGTAGAAAATAACGGATGTACGGCGGATCAGGTCTTGAATTTGGCTGTAGGATCTAAACCTGACGATATGGTAACAACGGAATCAATCTGTTCGGGGCAAACTTTCACATGGCTTGTAGATGGAAATACTTACAATGCATCTGGAACTTACAAAGTAACTAATGACGGATGTACGGCGGATCAGATCTTGAATCTGACGGTTACTCCTAAACCTGACGATATGGTAACAACGGAATCAATCTGTTCGGGGCAAACTTTCACGTGGCTTGTAGATGGAAATACTTACAGCGCATCAGGAACTTACAAAGTAGAAAATAACGGATGTACGGCGGATCAGGTCTTGAATCTTACAGTTACTCCTAAACCGACAGCTATTGTAACTAATGAAACCATTTGCTTTGGAGCTGTCTTTAATTGGAATGTTACCGGAATGACTTACAATACATCTGGAACATATATTAAAAACAACAATGGATGTACGGCAGACCAAATTTTAAACCTGACTATTAAAGATAAACCAACAGATATTGTTACCTCTAAAACAATATGTTATGGCGAAACTTATTACTGGCCTGTTAACGGTATTAGCTATACTGATTCAGCAAATATAAAAGTAGAGAATGATGGTTGTACGGCTGACGAGGTTCTTAACCTGATTGTTAGCTCACCTTTAACTTCTGAATTAATACCAAATACATTGTTAGGAGAAACCTGTCATGGTGAACAAGACGGAACATTTGGTATTCAAATTACAGGAGGAATGCCTCCTTATACAATAACTCTGAATAATATAAATGGCGTTTACCAATCGGTAATTGACTCTGATTACATCTTTAGTAATCTTGCAGGCGGAAAATATATTGTTTATATCAAAGACGCATTAGACTGCATTATAGAACAAGAGGTAACTGTAGAAGATGGAGTTTCATTAAAACCTGTTGCACATATAAATTATGCTTGTGAAAATAACAGTCCTGCAAATTCTGTTACAATAACGATTGATCAAAGCAATAATCTTAATGAAATAGATTACGCTTTGGATGGAGGTGCCTTTCAACCTGATCCTATTTTCAAGAATTTATCTGCCGGATCGCACACCATTACAGCCAGACATTTAAATGGCTGTGTTGAGAATACGGAATCTTTTGTTATTGATTTTATTCAGCCACTAAGTCTGTCACTCACTAACGCAGAATTAAACGAAATTACTGCGACTGGTGAAAACGGCAGTGGAAACTATCAATATTCTTTTGAAGGCAGTCCTTTTAGCACAAACAATAAATTTATTATTTACAAATCCGGAACCTATAACGTCACAGTTAGAGATCAAAGCGGATGCACTTTTACTACATCAAAATATTTTGATTATATCGATCTGTGTATTCCAAATTACTTTACTCCAAACGGTGATGGAATTAGTGATTATTGGGGACCAGATTGTGAATCAATTTACAAAAAACTCACCTACACCATTTTTGACCGACACGGCCGTGAATTGGCAAATTATCATTATGGTCAAAAATGGGATGGAAAATATAAAGGGCAAGAACTAACATCTGGAGATTACTGGTATGTTATAAAACTCAATGATCCTAACGATAACAGAGAATTTGTTGGACATTTTACACTATACAGATAAAAAACAAATAGTATTCGTTATCTCAACCTAAACAAAATGAAAAAATTTATCTTCATATATTTTTTAATGGCTGTAACATCAGGTTACAGCCAAGAATTAAATCTGCCAGTATTTACCCAATATTTAGCAGACAACCCATTTTCTATTTCGCCAACATATGCCGGTATTGGAGATAATCTCAGAATAAGAGTCAACGGATTAACACAGTGGGTAGGAATTAAAGATGCGCCGGACAATCAATCACTTTATGCCGATATGAGAATTCTGGATCGTTCGGGAGTCGGAATTTCATTATACAACGATAAAAACGGAAACACCAGACAAACAGGAGCAAAAATCTCATTTGCGCACCATTTAACGCTGGATTATTATTCTAAACAATATCTGTCATTTGGTATTTCCTATAATATCAATACTTTTAAAATTGATATCGATAAATTCAATTCGGGAACCGGAATTCCAGCGGGGTTAGATCCTGCAATAACTGACAATCGCCAACTTTCAAATATGAATTTTGATATAGGAGCTTTGTATAGAAACAAAGATTTTTACTTTAGTTTAAATGCTGGCAACATTTTGGACAAAAATATTGATAAATTCTATCGTGAAGAACCGGCTTTACTACGAAATTACCAGATTTATACAGGTTATATCATTAGAGGAAACGGTAAAGAAAGGTTTGAGTTTGAACCTTCGGTTTACTATCAATTATTTGAAAGTGATAAACGTTCCAGTACTGATATAAACTTAAAGTATAGGCAATTTAATAATTATGATGATTATTTCTGGGTGGGTGCTTCTTATCGTTTTCTGAATGACCAGCTTTTAAAACCGTTAATGATTGGCCCAATGGCTGGATTCAAAAAATCAAATTTCTATTTTGGATATTCTTATCAGGCCTCTTTAACCAAAATTGGAGCTTACAATTCAGGAACACACGTAGTCACTATTGGTCTGGATTTCTTTCAGGGAATTAGTAACTGCCCTTGTACCCAAAGTCCTGTTCATTATTAAAAACATATCACTAAAAAACCCTATTCTGCAACAGACAGAATAGGGTTTTTATTATTTTAGATTGAAAATTTCAAGTTTCCTTAACGGTAATAATCTTTACCGGACAAGCCTTAGCTGCCAATTCACAACTTTCAACAATAGTATGATTGGCAGACTTCAAAGTATAAAAACCTTTTGCATTTACAGAATGAATCAAAACCGATTTTCCGTCTTTTTTAGACATTTGAAAATGAACCGGATCCATTTCGACGCAGTAATTACAGCCAATGCATTTATCTCTTTGTAAAGTTATAATCACCATTACGCCTCAACAACTTTATATAATTTATCAGAATTTCTAATTCGGAAAGGCAATTTAAAAGTACAATCATCACCTTTCGATGCTTTTTCAGCCGAAATATCTCCAACAAACATTTCATCGATAATCATTTCCTGAGCGCCGGTGCTTGGTCCAGTAACCAGAATTTTATCTCCAATTTTAATATCATAAGCTTCAATTTTGAATTGGCCCACTCCTGCTTTCGGAAAGTAATGCGTTCCTTTCCCCACATACACTTTCTTTTGAGTTGCTGCAGAACCCGGAATATCACTCCACTCGCCCAATTCCTGACCTAGATAATAGCCTGACCAAAAGCCACGATTGTAAACGGTATTCAAAGCTTCCATCCAAACTTCAATTTTTTCTTTAGAAAAAGTATCTTCGTAATAAGCATCAATGGCTTCACGATAGATTTTGATAACCGTTGCTACATATTCCGGAGCACGTCCGCGTCCTTCGATTTTTAAAACCTTAATTCCGGAATCAATTACCTGATCCAGAAAATCTAGCGTACATAAATCTTTTGGCGACATCATATATTCGTTATCCAATTCGATTTCAAAACCAGTTTCCTGATCGATAACGGTATATTTTTTTCGGCAGTTTTGTTTGCATGCTCCACGATTTGCAGAAGAATTATGAGAATGCAAACTCAAATAACATTTCCCAGAAACCGCCATACACAAAGCACCATGCCCAAAAATTTCGATTTCGACTAAATTCCCGTTTGGGCCTTTAATCTGTTCTTTCTCAATTTGATCTGTGATTTTCTTTACTTGGCGCAAGCTTAATTCCCTGCTTAAAACCATTGTATCGGCAAATAAACTATAGAATTTTATAGTTTCAATATTGGTCACATTCAATTGAGTTGAAATATGAACTTCCATCGAAATGCTTCTTGCCATTGCAATTACCGCTTGGTCTGAAGCAATAACTGCAGTAATGTTAGCCTCTTTTGCTTTGTTCAAAAGTGTTTTTACGACTGATAAATCGTGGTCGTAAATAATAGTGTTTAAAGTCAGATAACTTCGAACGTTTTTTGCTTCACAGCGATTCGCAATTTCTTTTAAATCTTCAACTGTGAAATTTACCGTTGAACGCGCACGCATGTTGAGTTGTTCTACCCCAAAGTAAATAGAATCTGCACCATTATCCAGGGCAGCCTGAAGTGAATCAAAGCTCCCGGCGGGAGCCATGAGTTCAATTTTGTTAAGTTTCATTTTATGTGTGTGTTTTTGCTAATGGTTGAAACCATCCGCAATGATTATGGCGTGGTATTTTTTATCGTTTTCTAAATAGCCTAAGATTTAACTTTATGGCGTATTATCTTGTGAATTTCCGTTGCGTTCCTGCGGTTGAAGCCGCAGGCTATGTTTTTCTTTCGAAATATTTGAAATATAGCCCGTGGTTTCAACCACGGGGAACGTATCTATGTCAAATCAACATTCCAAGATAGATATCATTGTCGATATCCGTTGCGTCCCTGCGGTTGAAACCGCAGGCTATGTTTTTTTCTGTCGCAATGCTTGAAATATAGCCCGTGGTTTCAATCACGTGGAACGTATCTATGTCAAATCAGCATTTCCAAGATAGATATCATTATCGATATCCGTTGCGTTCCTGCGGTTGAAACCGCAGGCTATGTTTTTCTTTCGAAATATTTGAAATATAGCCCGTGGTTTCAACCACGGGGAACGTATATATGTCAAAGCTTTCCAAGATAGATATCATTGTCGATATCCGTTGCTGCCCTGCGGTTGAAACCGCAGGCTATGTTTTCCTATCCCAATATTTGAAATATAGCCCGTGGTTTCAACCACGGGGAACGTATTTATGTCAAAGCTTTCCAAGATAGATATCATTGTCGATATCCGTTGCATCCCTGCGGTTGAAACCGCAGGCTATGTTTTCCTTTCGAAATATTTGAAATATAGCCCGTGGTTTCAACCACGGGGAACGTATTTATGTCAAAGCTTTCCAAGATAAATATCGTTGTCGATATCCATTGCGTCCCTGCGGTTGAAACCGCAGGCTTTGTTTTCCTTTCGCAATGTTTGAAAATATAGCCCGTGGTTTCAACCACGGGGAACGTATTTATGTAAAATCAGTTTCCAGATATGTTATCGTTGTCGATATCCATTGCCTCCCTGCGGTTGAAACCGCAGGCTATCTTTTCCTATCACAATATTTGAAATATAGCCAGTGCTTTCAACCACGGGAGACGATTTATTTCCCTAACCCATGCAATTTTACAAACTCATCAAATTCATCTTGTCCGTTTTTCTTAAGGTGATGTTGCTTTTGATTTTTAATGTAATTATAGGCAGCATCTAGCTGAGATTCACTGACAGAGAATGCCGCAAAGCCAGTTTGCCAGGCAAATTTTTCAAGGATTAGTTCTTCTCTATTTATAAAATGAGAAGAACTTCCTTTTATTTGCTTGATAATGTCTGAGATTGTTTTTTGTGGATTTTGTAAAAATAAAACATGCACATGATCAGGCATTCCATTTATGATTCTAGTAGGACAACCGAGATGAATTAACTCTTCATGAATGAAATCATACAGTCTTTTCTCAATTGAAAAATCAAATAATTCCTGACGATTTTTGGTTGACCAAATTGCATGAATCCATAATTTAGTAAAGGATTGTGACATAAATAAATTAGCTCAAATTTTCGGCTAATTTACAATTTTATACAATTTATCTGACAATCTAATTCTGAATGGAACCTTAAAAGTAACTTTATCGCCAATTTTAGCAGATTGAGTTTCTGCACCATCAACAACCATTTTGTCTAAAATCATTTCCTGATTACCAGTAGTTGGCCCAGAAATTAAAATTCTATCGCCGATGTTTAATTCTTGGTTTTCAATAGTAAATTGTCCTACTTGAGCTTTCACATAATAATGTTCTGCTTTCCCAAGAAGTACTTTTTTTACTTTTATTTTCTGACGAATATCAGCTGTTTTTTGTGCTGTAGCCAAAGCCGTTTCTGGTAGTTCTCCTGAATGTTTGAATTTTAGATTTTCGGATTTTCCTTTTCTAAAAACTTTATTTCCAACTTGTTTTCCCGTTCTTAAACGAACTTGATCCACTAAAGGCATGTGAATAATCTCTAAACATTCTGTAGAACAGCAATTTTCCATCGCTGCTTTACATTCGTCACATTGAATAAACAGCAAATGGCATCCGTCATTTTCACAGTTGGTGTGATTGTCGCAAGGTTTTCCGCATTGGTGGCATTGCGAAATAATATCTTCTGTAATTCTTTCGCCTAGACGATTATCGAATACAAAGTTTTTTCCGATGAATTTACTTTCTAAACCCTCTTCTTTAAGTTGTTTGGCGTAATTGATAATGCCGCCCTCTAATTGAAAAACATTTTTAAAGCCCTGGTGTTTAAAATAAGCACTCGCTTTTTCACAACGAATTCCACCAGTACAATACATTACCAGGTTTTTATCTTCTTTATGGTTTTGAAGCTGCTCATTGATGATTGGCAAACTCTCTCTGAAAGTTTCAACATCTGGAGTAATAGCGTTTTTAAAATGTCCGACTTCACTTTCGTAGTGATTTCTAAAATCAACTACAATCGTATTTGGATCATCTAAAATCTCGTTAAATTCCTTGGCTTTCAAGTGAACACCAATATCGGTTACATCAAAAGTTTCATCGTTCAAACCGTCGGCAACGATTTTATCACGAACTTTTATTGTCAATTTTAAAAAGGAATGATCGTCATGTTCTACAGCTTCATTCAATCGTATGCCTTTCATGAAATCATAAACTTCAAGTGTTTGTCTAAAAGCTTCCAAATTTTCTTCGGGAATACTCATTTGAGCATTTATTCCTTCAGTGGCAACATAAATTCGGCCTAAAGCATCAAGCTTATTCCAGGCTAAAAATAAATCATCGCGAAATTTTTTGGGATCTTGAATTTTGGCATACGCATAGAAAGACAACGTAAGACGTTGTTTACCTGCATCATCGATCATGATAGCTCTTTCTTCTGCGCTCAAAGTGTTGTACAGTTGCATGCTATAAACAGTTTTAAGTTAAGAATATATAATTGAATTCTATTTTTCTGAATGAATTCGGGCGCAAAGGTAGGTTTTTCTTTTGAATATCAAAACAATTAACGAACCCTGTTTTGAGCCAAAAAAGTGTTATTAGTTCATTTTATTTTTTGTTTCCGTACGTAATCTTAGGGTGTTTTGTTTTGCAACTTTATTGCATTTACAAAAAACATACACTGTTTATCAATGCGTTATGAAATTTTCATTAAATTTATAAGGTACAATTTTAACATTTATGATTATGAATGCTTTAAAACTACCCAAACCACTCTTCCCAATTCTTTTACTTTTAACAATTTTCATCTCTTGTAAAAAAGAAAAACCGAAAGCCCCTCCTCCCATGCAGGCTCCTTTTGTAACCGTCAAGAGTGAAGATGTCCCCATTTATAAAGATTTTGCCGGACAGACTTTTGGAGATTTAGACATTGAGTTAATCGCCAGAGTTGACGGAATTTTGACTGGAATTCATTTTAAAGAAGGTCAACGAGTTAAAAAAGGACAATTACTTTATACAATCGATCCGCTTGAATATGATACCAAAGTAGAACAAGCCCGCGGACAAGTTGCAGTTGCACAGAGTGGTCTGGTCAATGCAGAAGAAGAATTAAAACGAATTCGTCCGCTGGCAAATATGAACGCTGTTAGTAAAAGGGAATTAGATGCGGCTGTCGCCAGAGAAAAAGCAGCACGATCAAATTACACCAGTGTTCAGGCAAGTTTAAAAAATCAGCAAATAGAAAGAAGTTATGCGAATATAAAATCACCCATCGACGGTGTTATTGGTCTTTCGAATGCCCGACTAGGAGATTATATTACCAAAATTGGAAACGACTCTAAATTAAACACCGTTTCAAAACTAGAAAAAGTCAGAGTTCAATTTACTGTCAGCGAATCTAATTATCTGCAATATCAAAAACAAGTCAAAGATGGAGAACGAATTACGGATCTTCAACTTATACTTTCAGACGGAAGCACACATCCATACAAAGGAAGTCTCAATTTCTCCGACACCAAAATAGATCCAACAACCGGAACTGTAACTATAGAAGCACAATTTCCAAATCCAGACGGAACTTTACGATCCGGACAATTTGCTAAAGTTCGCGTTTTACTCCGAACTCAAAAGGATGCCATTGTAGTTCCTCAAAAAGCCGTAACCGAAATTCAGGGATTATTCCAAGTTTCTATTATTGATGATAAAAATACTATTCAAACCCGAATGGTTGAAGTTGGGCAGAAAATTGGTGTCGATTGGATTATTACCAAAGGTTTAAAACCCAACGAAAAAGTCGCCATTATTGGCAATCAATTTATCCAGCCTGGATCAACAGTCGTTCCAGTTCCCTACGTAGCCGAGAAAGATAAAAAGCAAATTGCATCATCCCTAAACAACTAGACTATGGATAATTTCTTTGTAAGACGACCAATCGTTGCAATCGTACTTTCCATTTTCATTGTTCTTATTGGAGGGCTTTCGATCCTGTCAACGCCCATTGCGCAATATCCTGAAATTGCACCGCCTCTTGTTCAGGTTTCTACAAGTTACCGCGGAGCCAACGCCTTAAATGTAGAACAAGCTGTTGCCACACCAATAGAACAAAAAGTAAATGGTGTAGAAAATATGCTTTACATGCAGTCGACTAATACTGGTGACGGAAGTATGACGCTTTCGATCACTTTTGATATGGGAACAGATTTGGACAACGCTACAATGTTAACTCAAAACAGAGTTGCCGAAGCTACCAACAAACTTCCAAACGATGTAAAAACAACCGGAGTTACAACCAAAAAATCATTATCAATGCCGATGTTGATTTTGTCTTTGTATTCTCCAAACAAAACTTTCGACAACAACTTTTTAACCAATTATGCGAGTATCAACATTGTAGATGCACTCGCCCGTATTAAAGGTGTTGGAGAAGTTACCCTTTACGGAGGAAGTAATTATGCCATGCGAATTTGGGTCAAGCCCGATATAATGGCCAAATACAACTTAACAGTTCCAGATATTATACGATCCATTCAGGAACAAAACGCTATTGCCCCAGGAGGAAAATTTGGCGCTCCACCAGCAACAGAAAATAATGAATTCACGTATAATGTAATGCTGAAAGATCGTTTGGTAAATCCAGAGGATTTCGAAAACATCATTTTAAAATCAAACATAAGCAATCAGCAGGTTCGGTTGAAAGATGTTGGAAGAGTAACACTCGGAACAGAAAGTTATGCATCAGTTGCTAAACTCAACGGAAATCCCGCAGGAACTATCGGAATCAAACAAATGCCGGGTTCCAATGCTCTGGAAGTTGCCGAAAATGTAAAAAACACCATTGAACAACTTAGCAAAAGATTTCCTCAGGATTTAAAATATGCGGTTTCTCTGGACACGACTTTAGCCATTTCTGAAGGAATCAACGAAATCATGCACACTTTGGTCGAAGCCATTATCTTGGTAATTCTGGTAGTTTTCATATTTCTTCAAAACTGGCGCGCGACCTTAATCCCGCTTTTAACCGTTCCCGTTTCGTTAATTGGTGTATTTATGCTGTTTCCGTTACTCGGATTTTCGATAAATGTACTTTCACTTTTAGGATTAGTACTCGCTATTGGGATTGTCGTCGACGATGCCATTGTAGTAGTTGAAGCCGTAATGCATCACATAGAACAGGGAATGTCTCCACGAGAAGCTACAAACCAAGCCATGCGTGAAGTTTCGGGACCAGTAATCGCCATTGCCATTGTTTTAACTGCCGTATTTATTCCGGTTGCTTTGACCCCGGGAATTACGGGAAGACTTTATCAGCAATTTGCAATTACAATTGCTATTTCTGTGATTTTCTCCGCTTTAAGTGCTTTAACTTTAAGTCCGGCTTTATGTTCACTTTTACTAAAACCCAATCAGGAAGCAAAAGGCTGGCTCGGAAAATTCTTTAAATGGTTTAATATTAAGTTTGGAGCTTTCACCAATAAATACACTGGCTTTTCAGGATTTCTAATTAAGAAAACAGCGCGAAGTTTAATTTTTATCGGAATTGTAGTTGGAGCCATTATTCTTTTGGGGGGAAAAATTCCAGGTGGATTTGTTCCCGAAGAAGATCAGGGTTATATGTTTGTTAATATTGAACTTCCCGGCGCTTCTTCTTTAGAAAGAACCGGTAAAGTCATTCAAAAAGTAGAACATATTTTATCTAAAAACCAAGGAGTTGAATATTATACTTCTGTTGCCGGCTTCAGTTTGATCAAAAACTCGGTGGCAACCAATAACGGATTTTTCTTTGTGGCCCTAAAAGAATGGAAAGAACGCGAACAGGATGTTTTTCAGATTTTAAAAGAAGTTAACGGAAAAGTTGTTTTCGGAATACCCGAAGCAACAGTTTTTGCTTTTGGCCCCCCACCGATTACCGGAATTGGAAACGCCGCCGGATTCTCGATGATGCTTCAGGATAAAGAAGGAAATACGCCGCAGTATCTTTTCCAAAACGCACAAAGGTTTATGGCTGAAGCTAAAAAAAGGCCTGAAATTGGAACGATTCGAACGACCTTTAATCCAAACGTACCGCAGATTAGTCTTGATATTGATCGGGAAAAAGTATCAGAACTTAATCTTTCGTTATCCGATGTCAATCTTGCCATTGGCGCCAGTTTGGGAGGGCAATACATAAACGAGTTCAATAAATTCGGACGACAGTATATCGTTTTGCTTCAGGCAGATCCAAGTTATACAGTAAATCCCGAAGACATCAATAAAATATTTGTTCGAAGTCGGGATAATAAAATGATTCCCATTACAAGTATTGCAACTATTCGAAAAGAAAGCGGTCCCGAATTTACAACCCGTTTTAACTTGTATCGTGCAGCCGAAATTGGAGGAACACCCGCACCCGGATTTACTTCGGCGGAAGCCATGACTGCATTACAAGAAACCGCTGCAAAAGTTCTTCCGGCAGCAATGGGTTACGAATGGGCAAATATGAGTTATCAGGAAAAACAAGCCGAAGGAAAAGGAAATACGGTTTTTATCATGGCCTTGCTTTTCGTGTTTTTAATTCTGGCCGCACAATATGAAAGCTGGAAATTGCCTTTCAGCGTTTTACTCGGAACACCTTTTGCCGTTTTTGGCGCTTTTCTAGGTTTATATATTTGCCGATTATTAAGTCCCGATTATGTCAATAACGTTTTTGCCCAAATTGGTCTCGTAATGCTGATTGGTCTGGCTGCCAAAAATGCGATTTTGATTGTAGAATTTGCCAAAGAAGAATATGAAAAAGGAAAGCCGGTAAAAGAAGCCGCATTGTACGCTGCCAAATTACGTTTCCGGCCAATTCTAATGACGGCCTTTGCGTTTATCTTGGGAGTTGTTCCGCTATTAACTGCAAGCGGAGCTGGAGCTCAGGCCAGAAAAGTAATGGGAATGACAGTTTTTAGCGGAATGCTTGTCGCCACTATTTTGGGTGTTTGTCTGATTCCGGTGTTATTTGTATTTATTGAAACATTCGGAAAGAAAAAGTCTGAGGAAATCGATGAACCTAAAGAGGAAGAAAAATGAAAAATCTAAAAATACTTTCAGTGTTATTTTTGATGGCTGTTTTTCCTTATGGATGCATGGTTGGACCAAAATATGTCAAACCCGAACAACCTCAGGCAGATACTTTCCGTTTTGGCGATCAATCCAGAGATACAACAAAATCAGTTACAGCCATAAAATGGTCAACGATATTTAACGATGATGTCCTGATTGGTTTGATTGAAAAGGGTATTCAAAACAATTATGATCTCAAAATTGCTTTAGCACGTTTAGAACAGGCAAGAGCCAATCTCGGAATTGCAAAAGCCGATTTATATCCTTCGTTTCAATATTCCGGACAAGTAAATAGTGCCGAAACGATTATGCAGCCTTCGTCAGCATTGGCTAATATGTCTTGGGAATTGGACTTCTGGGGAAAATACCGTCATCAAAATAAAGCATTACAAAATGAACTTTTAGCGACCGATGAAGCCCGAAAAGTGATTCTGTCGAATATTGTAAGCACTATTGCCATTTCTTATTTTGAATTGCGGGATTTTGATAATCAATTAGAAATTACGATTCATACTTTAGAAACCAGACAAAAAGCATATAACATTATTAATGAACGTTTTATAAGCGGTTACGTTGCCGAATTAGATAAAGTACAAATCGAACAGCAGGTTGCTATTGCCGAAGCGAATATTCCATTAATCAAAAGACAGATTACAGCTCTGGAGAATTCAATTTCTATTTTAGTTGGACAAATTCCGCAGCCTATTCAACGCGGAAAAACCAATAGCGAATTATTGATTTTAACGGATTTTCCAACTTCAGTTCCATCAGCTTTATTAGAAAACAGACCCGATGTCAAACGTCAGGAATATTTATACAAAGCGGCTTACGAGAGAATTGGTGTTGCGCAAGCATTGCGTTATCCGTCATTTAATATTGCTGCTGTTGCAGGTTTCACCAGTGTTATGGTAGGTGATTTATTTAATGATGGTTCTTATATGCAGAATGTTGGCGCAGGAGTTACCGGCCCAATTTTTAACTTCGGAAAAAACAAACGCCGTGTTGATGTTAACCGACAAATTGCGGAAGAAATAAAATTCAATTTCCAGAAAACGTATTTAACCGCCATTTCTGAGGTAGAAAATTCTCTTCAAAATGTGGCCATGTTCAAAGAAGAATGGGCCGCCAGAAACAGACAGGTTGTTGCCGCACAAAAAAACTATGATCTTTCAAATGCAAGATATTATAACGGTTATGTTTCGTATCTGGAAGTTCTCGACGCGCAAAGATCCTTGTTTGAAGCACAATTAAGTCTTTCCCAATTAACTCAAAAACAATTAACCTCTATGGTTCAGCTGTATAAAGCGCTGGGCGGAGGATGGAACTTTTGAGGTTCAAAGGTTTCTTCGCATATTTAAATTAAATAAAAAAGCACTATATTTCTATAGTGCTTTTTATTTTAAACCTTTTTTCTTTGAACCTAATTAACAGAATTCATTGAACGCATCTTGCAGGTTCTCAGCGATTAATTCAGCTGGACGACCTTCGATGTGGTGACGCTCTAACATGTGAACCAATTCTCCGTTTTTGAACAAAGCCATAGATGGCGATGATGGAGGAAAAGGAAACATATGTTGTCTTGCAGCATCGACAGCTTCTTTGTCAACACCAGCAAAAACTGTAATAAGGTGATCAGGTTTTTTAGCTCCTTCTAAACTCATTTTTGCTCCCGGACGTGCATTTCTTGCAGCACAACCACAAACAGAGTTTACAACAACTAAAGTGGTACCTTCTGCTTTGATCGCATTTTCAACAGCTTCGGCACTATGTAAATCTTGAAACCCAGCAGCTGTAAGTTCAGCCTGCATTGGTTTTACCATTTCTTCTGGATACATATTTTTATTCTTTTAAATTTTACTTTTGAACTGCAAAGTTACAAAGTTTACTCGCAACTACTTAATTTGAAGTATAAAGTTTTGTTATAGTTCGATATTAAAAATTAAAGTGAACAAAACGTTAGAATTTCAGCCGTAATAAAGATTAAACGGCTATCTGTTTTATTTTTTTATCAGGAAATTGATAATTGTATTGTTTTAAATGTCTATTTCTACCTTTCATTTTATGTTTTGTTGTTAAAACAGTTGTCTTATCTAATTCAGAAATTTCAATAGTCGAAAGATAACTGCTAACATATTTCTTAAGAATTTCTATACTATCAACTTGTATAGAATATATTGTTTTTTTTCCTTCATTTTTTATACTTACCAGATTAGCTTTTTTTAATTCCAGCAAATGTTTTGATATTGTTGATTGTGCCAGCGGAATTAAATCAACAATTTCACCGCAAGTTCTATTGTCTTTTCTCCATAGAAGTGTCATAATTTGAATTCTTGCAGGATGTCCAAGTGCCTTACAGATCTTCCCTATTGCCTCTGTTTCTATATCAAATTTTAAACGTTTCGTAATTCCCATACATCTACTCTCCCTTCTTTTTATATCATAAAACGATTATATCAATGTTGTTTTATTTTCAAAATGCAAAATTAATTGTCGGGCTATCTTTTGAATCGCTTCAAAAGTCATTAAAATAAAAAAATAAGGTATTTTTATGTAATCAAATCGTAATTCATATTACGACTTTCAAAGTATCCGCGATTTTTTACGATAAAAAATTTAATAAGAAATAGCACACTGATTTTACAGATTTAGACAGATCTGCGTCAAACATTTTATCTGAATAAAACTCGAAACAATGCTTTTATAAAAGGTACTTTTGGGCATTTTAAAATCACTTGAAAATCTTCAACTAAATTCGTTTCTTCATCTAAAAATTTGAAAATCAAGCTTGGGGTTCCCTTTTTAAATAATGAAGAAAAAATAGAGCTGCCTAATTCATTATCGCGATAAAGAATATCTAAAAGCAGTAAGTCATAAAACCAAAAACGATTCTTTTTATGAAACATTTTCATACTGAGGGAAGTTGAAATGTTATCACCAAGAAATTTTACTAATTCTGAAGATTTTTTATCCGAATTTTTAAAAGTATAGCCCGTACTCGCTTTTGTCCAGCCGCCGGCAGTTCCAATATTTAAAACTCGTTTGGTGTTTTTCTTCCAAAAAGGATAAGAAGTCATTGGGATGCTTCCCTGCTCCTTTTCTATAATTTCATAGCTTTGAATTCCGAGTTTTTGCAGATAGATTTGGATTTCATTTTCGTATTCTTCTTTCGGAAGCATTTTTTCTGAAAACAAAGTATATTCAACCAATGCTTCGGTTTTAGAAGCTGGCAAAACATACATAAACCTTGTATTCCCTTTTTGTTCTACTGAGAAATCCATGAAAGTAACTTCTTCAGGATTGAACACTTCTTCTTCTGATTTCACAAACCAGCCCACAAAGTGCTGCTGTAAAACGGGATATTTCGTTTGACTCTCGGCGAAAGTCTTAGTATAAATACTGTTAAACAAATAATTACAAGTATATCTGTTTTCTTCTGTACCAACAAAAACATGAGTTTCGAGTTCGTTGATGTCGGTTACTTTTTCATTTAGAAAAGTAATATTCTGCTGATTTGAAATAGTATCAAAAACGAAATTATAAAAATCTAATCCGTTGATTTTATTATATGTGTAGGGTTTTAATTCAAGATCTCGTTTAAAGTTTTCATTGGCAAACAACGCCATATCCCATTTTTTAGAGATAATTGGATTCCAAATTGAATCTTCTTTTTCCCAAAAACACCAGGTTCTGTCATTTGTTTTCTTCGAATCCTGATCTAAGAGCAAAATTGATTTATCAGAGAAATTCTTAGATAAAATCATTTTATAAACTGTCATTAAAGATGCCAGTCCGGTTCCAGTAAAAATGTAATCAAAGTGTTTAATTTGCGAAGAATTCATTCTCAAAAATAAGAAAATTTATTCTTTCAGTTTTTCTAAAAGAAGGTTAAAATCCTTTGGACTCAAATAATTGCTGTACTGGAGTATAATCTCATTTTTCTCATTTAAGACGCATAAAACCGGATATATAATTTGATTACTAATTGTTCCGAGCTGTAAAGCCAGTTCATGAACGCCGACATTATTTCCCAAAGGTTTATATTTAAATATCTGATTATTAAATGTAATATCTCGTTTTTCTTCAGTATTGAAATCAATGAAATAGAAATTGGTGTTTAGTTTTTCGATAGTTTCCTGATTTTTAAAAGTTGTAGTTTTCATCCGCTGGCAGAACTGACACCAATTGGTATGGATGAAAACGATGATTTTTCGCTTCTCAATTTGCTGCAAGCTATCTACTTCCTCAAAAGTTCTGCTTTTTAACTGGCAGAATCCTGTTGAAGTTATTCCGAAGAAGACGATTAAGAGAAATAGCTTTTTCATGTTGATGTTTTTTTATCCCACAGATGACTCGGATTAAAATGATTATATATCTTTTCTTATTATTAAACTGGACTGAAGTCCAGCTCTACAAAATAGTTCGTTCTGATGGAACTTAAAGAGCCATAGGCTCGATTCATATTGTAGAGCTGGACTTCAGTCCAGTTTAATTATGAATTGGCATTATTTCAATTTGTATTGTTATGAAATCTGTAGCCCATAAATTTACCTCAAAGTATATCGCAACCCAAAAAAACCACGAATAGTCTGGTTTTGTCCATAAACATAAGTCGTGTCAAAAGTCAGTCCATATGGATTATCTGGAGTTCTCAGTACTTTTCCTGCCGCATCGTATTGCACATTTTTATCAAAAGGATCATTCGTTCTCGAAATCAAAAACGGATTATTCTGCTTTGGAGTAAAGTTCAGCAAATTTTTGATACCGCCGTAAAGTTCGAAATTCTTCCAGCCCGTATATGTAAACTGAATATTCTGAATACTGTACCAAGGCGAATTTGGATTTCTCGGATCATATTCATTAAGCAAAGGCAGTTTCATCGGACTGTAAACATTTCCGGTATAATCCAGCAATAAATTCCAAGGCTCAATTTTATAAGATACACTCCATGTTCCTGTAAATTTTTCGGTTAGAAAAGGTCTTTCTGAAATTCCATCCTGAACATTTTTATTGTCTAAAACCGTTGCTCCCAGAATAAACTTTAAACCATTGGTGAAATTAACATCAACATTTGTGCTGATTCCCTGACTGATAGCATAACCATCAATGTTATCGTAAATTATTTTGTTGGGATCTGTCTCATAATCTGAAATGATTTTATTACTGAAACGGGTATAAAAAGCCGTCGTTTCAATTCCGATAAAAGTTCCGTTATTAAGGTTTATTTTCTGAATATAGTTCAAATTTACATTTACAGATTGTTCAGGTTTCAAATCATTTTTAATTACAACTTCTCGTGAACCAGTAAGCGCGGCGTGATCTTCGGTAAATAAATTCACAACCCGAAATCCGGTTCCGGCGTTTAATCTAAAAATCGTATTATCATTTGCCTTGAAACGATACGCAAATCTTGGTGTAAAAATAGAACCGTGAATCGAGTTATAATCGTAGCGCGCTCCCAATAAAAACTGGCTTTTTGGTGAAAACGTAATTTCATCCTGAACAAAAATTCCCGGCAGCCAAGTACTTTCTGCATCTTTTGTAGCTGGAGTATTGTCGTCATAATACGAATATCGATTCGCAATTCCGGCAAGTAAATCATTACGGCCAATCTTTTTATCCCAGGTCAATTGCAAAAACCCAATTTTTTGATTGGCGATATACGAAGTCGTTCCATATCGACTGTCCTGATAATGCACATTTCCGGAAAACGAAAGCATCAGTTTTTCTTCAAACGGCAATTGATAACTTCCAATTAATTCGGCTCTTTTGGTATAAATACTTTCGCCGTAGATTTCGTCTCCTCCTCGGTATTTTTTCTCCCAACGAACATCACCGCCCCAGCGATCTTCATACATTCCGCGTGCCGCAATCGTAAAAAGACGGTTATTATTTCGCTGAAAGTTCCATTTATTAAAAACAGAAATACGGTCAGAAAGCGTTACATCAGTAAAATTATCATGGTCTTTATCAATAACCTGATTATAACTGAAATAATTAACGCCTAAAAGAGAAGTCGTTTTTTTTCCGACATTAAACTTCATTCCCAAATCGAGATTGTTTTCAAAATAAGTCGTTGTAAAATAATCCGCAGAAAACATTGGGGCATTTGTTGGGTTTTTGGTAATAATATTGATTAAACCTCCAACAGCCTCACTTCCGTAAAGAGACGAAGCAGGGCCTTTTACTATTTCTATTCGTTCCACCAAAGAATTGGGAATTCCGGATAAACCATAAACTGTCGAAAGGCTGCTTACAATGGGCATTCCATCAATCAAAACCAAAGTATAGGGCCCTTCTAAACCATTTATATGAATATCGCCTGTGTTACAAACTCCGCAATTAAGCTGCGGCCGAACGCCGTTTACGTTTTGCAAAGCATCATAAATACTAGGTGTTGGATTTTTTTTGAAGAAAACCGGAGAATAAACCTCAACTGGAACGGCACTTTCTAAACGTTTCACTGGTTTTAAAGTTCCTGAAACTACCACTTCATTAAGCTGGTTTTCGTTGTCTTCTAAGTCAATATCAAGATTGAGATTTTGTCCTTTTACAATTGAAAATCTTTGGGTCACTGGTTTGAATCCAGTCGAAGTCGCTTGAATTTTTCCATCTTCGATACCAACATTTTCAAAAACATAATAGCCTAAACTATCTGAAACTGTTTTTTGTTTTGTTCCTAATAACTGAACATTCGCGGCTTGTATTTTTTGTCCGTTGCCGGTTATAAAGCCAGAGATTGTTGTGGTTTCCTGGGCAAAAGAAAAGTGTAAGTTAAATAATATCAATATCCAAATTGAATTTTTCATCGTGGTAAAATTAATTTTAGACAAAACTAAAAATTAAATTTGATAAATAATGATTTTAAATTTAGAAATTTATAACTTTAATTATGTCAATATGTTATATTTCTATTTTTTTATGTCATAAACAAAAAAACTGAATAGCGTCCTGCTTTAGCTGGATGAGGATATAAACGAAAATAAAAAGGGCTTTAGCCAAATTTAATAGATTTGGCTAAAGCCCTTTTTCCGATTCAAATTTTATTCCCCTAGCTGAAGCTAGGGGCTATTAAACTTTATAGACTTCAAAAATCCTCATCAATAAGTTCTTTATTGATTACGGCCCCGGCGAAAGATCCTGTAGAAACCGCAATTGCCACAGATCGCATTTGAGTGGTACAATCTCCACTCGCATAAATTCCGGTGATATTTGTTTTCTGCATAAAATCAACCTTTAGCAAACCTTGTTCGTTTATATCACAGCCCAAATCCACCGGCAACGCACAATGCTGCTCAAATGGCGGTCTTGCATAAATGGCTTTTACGGCAACTTTTTCCTGATTTTTGAAGATAATGTTTTTAATGTATCCCTCTTTGTGCTCAAAGGAATCTATTTCCTCTTCGAAAATTTGAACACCGTGTTTCTTAAGCGTTTCTGTTTGTTCCAAAGTCAAAGTTGATTTTCCATTTGTGCATAATCTCAAATCTTTTGTCCAGTTCGAAATTAGTTTGGCAAAATCAAACCCTATTTCGCCGTTAGCAATGATGGCTGTTTTTTCATTTTTAACTTCATAACCGTGACAATACGGGCAATGCAAAACCGAAATTCCCCAGCAGTCTGCAAAACCTTTTATCTCCGGAAGCAGGTCTTTAACCCCCGTTGCAAACAGAATTTTTCTTGAGCTGAAAACGTCGCCAGATTCTGTTGAAACTTCAAACCCTTTTTCTTTCTTGATCGCTTTTACGGCAAGTCCGTTATAAAAATGGACAGTAGTATAAAGATCGACTTGTAATTTGGCTTTCGCCGAAATAACAGCAGGCTTTTCACCGTCCTGTGTAATAAAATTATGAGAATGCGGGGTTTGTCTGTTGCAAGGCAAACCACTATCGATAACCAAAACCTGACGCAGAGAACGTCCTAAACTCATGGCGGCAGATAATCCACTGTAGCTACCGCCAATGATAATCACATCAAAATTCTTTTGTTCCATAACTAATACTTTTAATGATTTTGTTTTCTGTGTAATTTGTAATTAATCAAATGCCCGGTAATCATCCCGATTCCGCCAAAATAAATCAAATCCAAATGAATATCTAAGAAGATTTCAGTCAAAATACTGATCCAGATTAAACTCAATGAAACAATCAGAATTGACGAAACCAAGAGACTTGATTTTTTCGTAATTTTGAGAATTGCAAATAAGCCTATCGAAGCAAATAGTAAATCGATAATTGGATTGTGACTTATGCCCAAAGGAAGGATCGTTAAAAGTGGAAAAATCAAACAATGAACCAGGCAGATCGTTGCGCTTGAAATTCCTAAAATATCGTAAAAGGATGAGGTTGTTTTCTTCATTTCTTGTACATTTACTTAATGCAATTTTGTTGCAAATATACACATTAAAATCAATTGCAACATTGTTGCGTTAAATTTTTTAATTTAAAAATAAAATGAAAGCTACACGTAACACTACAGCAAAGACAGCCGTTTTAGAGGTTTTTGAGAAATCGAAAACAGCGTTGTCTCACACCGAAATTCAAAAACAATTGAACGATGTCTGCGATCGCGTTACTATTTATAGAATTTTAGATCGTTTGGTTAACGACGATATCATTCATAAAATTTCGAATCTTGATGGTACAGTTAAATATGCAAAATGCAATCATTCACATCAACGTGTTCACATTCATAATCATGCTCATTTTAGCTGTGAGAACTGTCATGAAATTACTTGTCTCGAAACTGTAAAGCCAAGTTATATTATGCCTCATAATTATAAAGTAAACGAAATAAACTTTACTCTTTCGGGATTATGTCCAAAATGTTTGAATTCTAACATTTAAGTTTTAGACAAGTCTAAAAATATTGTTGAGCGAATATAATTTTTCTATATATTTGGTAAATCAATATATTAGAAATGACCAAATCATTAGAAGAAGTTAACCAATCGGTTGCTACAGAACATAAAAAAACAGGTTTCAGGAAAATATTAGCCTTTTTAGGCCCAGCATATTTAGTTAGCGTTGGTTATATGGATCCCGGAAACTGGGCCACAGATATTGCCGGCGGAAGCCAGTTTGGCTACACTTTAGTCTGGGTTTTATTAATGAGTAATTTGATGGCTTTGCTTTTGCAGAGCTTAAGTGCAAGACTTGGAATTGTAACGCAGCGCGATTTAGCACAGGCTTCGAGAGAAACCTATTCAAAATACATCAACTACATTTTATACTTTCTCGCCGAAATTGCGATTGCGGCCTGTGATTTAGCAGAAGTTCTTGGAATGGCAATTGGAATTAATCTTTTATTCGGAATTCCACTTTTTGAAGGCGTTTTGATTACCGTTTTAGATACTTTCCTTTTACTATTCTTAATTAATAAAGGAATCCGTAAAATGGAAGCTTTTATTATTGTTTTAGTGGCTATTATTGGATTTTCTTTCATTTTCGAAATGATCTTTGCAGAACCTGAAGTTCCAAAAATCCTTGCGGGACTTATTCCTTCTATTCCAAATTCGGCTGCTTTATATATTGCGATAGGAATTATTGGGGCAACTGTAATGCCTCACAACCTTTACTTACACTCTTCTTTGGTGCAAACCAGAAAATTCGATAGAAGTCCAGCAGGAATCAAACAAGCTTTAAAATACAATTTTATAGATTCGACCATTGCTTTAAATTTGGCTTTCTTCGTAAATGCTGCCATTTTAATTTTGGCCGCTGCAACTTTTCACAAAAACGGAATGTTTGAAGTAGCCGAGATTCAGGACGCGCATAAATTTCTGGAACCTTTGCTAGGAACCAAATGGGCACCCATTTTATTTGCTGTTGCCCTGATCGCTGCGGGACAAAGCTCTACCGTAACAGGAACACTTGCAGGGCAAATTGTTATGGAAGGTTACTTACACTTGCGTATTCAGCCTTGGGTTCGCCGAATCATAACGCGTTTAATCGCTATTGTTCCTGCTTTAATCGTTATTTGGATTTATGGGGAAAGTGTAACCGGAAAACTTTTAATTCTAAGTCAGGTTATTTTGAGTTTACAATTAGGTTTTGCAATTATCCCGCTGATTCATTTTGTGAGTGACAAATCAAAAATGAATGGTTTTCATATTTCCAGAACTACTCAGGTTATTTCCTGGATCATTGCTTTAATTATCGTTTCACTAAATGCAAAGTTGGTTTATGATGAAATTACATCGTGGCTTGCAAGTTCAAATCATCCAATAGTTTTATGGCTCACAGTTGTGCCGCTTGCTTTTGCTTTTTCAGCTTTGCTCCTTTTTATCGTATTTAAACCTTTTATAGCAAAGGCCAAATCGAAGTTTGTGAATCATTCGCCGCATAATTTAAAATTACAGTTTTCTCCAAAAGAACATCAAAGCTTAAAAAATATTGCAATTTCAGTAGACTTTTCACATGCTGATGAAGCAGCGCTGAACCGGGCTTTTGAATTAGGCGGCATAGATACACAATATACTTTAATTCATATTGTCGAAACCGTCGGCGCTTTAATGTACGGCGTTCAAGTTCACGATCATGAAACTACAATCGACGAAAAATTATTATTAGAATATCAGGATATGCTTTCGCAGAAAGGCTTCAAGATCAAAACGGAGCTTGGTTTTGGAAAACCAAACAAAGTAATTCCGAAGATTATAAACGAAGGGAATTTTGATATTCTCGTTATGGGAACCCACGGCCACACTGGATTAAAAGATATTCTTTTTGGCACAACGGTAGATAAATTGAGACATAAAATTTCAATACCTTTGTTGATTGTTAAATAAAGGTTCTGAGATGCTGAGGTTCTAAGATTCTAAGGTTTTTTTAATAAAAGCCTCAAAAGATAACTTAGAACCTCAGCATCTTAGAACCTTAGAACCTCAAAAAAATGACTTTCTCAGAAGAAAATTATCTAAAATCTATATATCACTTAACGGCGGCTTTAGAAACTGAAGTGAGCACGAACGCCATTGCAGAAATAATGGAGACCAAGGCTTCTTCGGTAACGGATATGCTTAAAAAACTGGCTGATAAAGATTTGGTTAATTATAAAAAATACCAAGGTGTTTCTTTAACCGAAAATGGAAAACTGGCTGCCAAAATGATTGTTAGGAAACATCGTTTATGGGAAGTTTTTCTAGTGGAGAAATTAAATTTCAGCTGGGATGAAGTTCACGATATTGCAGAGCAGTTAGAACATATCAAATCAGAACAATTGATTAACCGCCTGGATGATTTTCTTGGAAATCCGACTGAAGATCCGCATGGTGACCCGATTCCGGATGCTAACGGCCGAATTATTAAGATTGAAAAACAATTGCTTTCTGAATTATCAGAAAATCAAACCGGAGTTTGTGTTGGTGTAAAAGATACTTCTTCTGAGTTTCTGAAATACTTGGATAAACAAGGAATTGCTTTGAATTCTAAAATTGAATTTCTTTCTAAGGAATCTTTTGATTTATCGGTAAAAATTAAAGTTGATGGCAGAGAATTATCCATTTCGAATAAAATTGCTTCTAATTTGTTTGTGAAGCTGGTTTAGAGCTTTATTTCGCAGAGATATACTAAAATTATATTCTTTTGTCAGGCTGAGCGAAGTCGAAGCTCCTCTAAGTGATTCAGCAAATGGGGCTTCGACTTCGCTCAGCCTGACAAATCAGATAGATAGGGTTAACTTAAAATAGTATTTAAACAATCCCCTTTTCAATCATTTCCAACATCACCGGAGAAGCATTTTTAAATGTCGGCGGCTGTTCGATAATACTCCCGGCATTCTTTTTATTTACTTTGAAAGTAACATCATTATCTGTTGTAAATAAAAGTGCAGTCAAAAACGGTTTTTTGATATAAGAACCTAAAACCAATAACGCTTCGTCTAAAGTATGAATACTTTCGATTTCTTCTGTTTTGTAGCGTGAAGTCAATGAAATAGAATATGTATTATCTTCATTTAAAACCAAACGGAAATAAATATTCTTAAGCTCGGTATCGCCCATTGTTTTGGCCAAAGTCAATTTTGCGAAAGTTCCGTTTTGGATGCTTTCTTTAACTCGTTCACAAAAAAGGGCAAATATTGGTTCGTACATTTTTTTAAAGTTCTAAGGTTTTGAGATACTAAGGTTCTAAGTTTTTACCTTGCGAATCTCTGTATTGTTATTTAACCGCAAAGTTCGCAAAGTTTTTCGCAAAGGACACAAGGAAATTTAAAACTTTGCGAACCTTGCGTAAATCTTAGCGAACTTTGCGGTTAAGAAAATTATTTCCCTGTAAATTCAGCTTTACGTTTTTCTAAAAACGCTGTAGTTCCTTCTTTAAAATCTTCCGTTCCGAAACATTTTCCAAATGATTTTATTTCGGTGTCGAATCCGTTTTTACCGTCTTCAAAATTAGCATTGATTGCTTTTATCGCTTTAGCAATAGCAAACGGAGCATTTTTAATGATTTTTTGAGCAATTACGTTTGTAAACGACAAAAGTTCTTCTTGCGGCACTACATGATTTACTAAACCGTATCGTTTCGCTTCTTCAGCAGAAATCATCGCTGCAGTCATAATCATTTCCATTGCACGGCCTTTCCCAACTAATTGCGGTAAACGCTGTGTTCCTCCGTAACCCGGAATCAATCCTAAAGTCACTTCCGGTAATCCCATTTTTGCATTGTCTGAGGCTACTCTAAAATGACATGCCATTGCTAACTCTAATCCTCCGCCTAAAGCAAAACCATTAACGGCTGCAATAACTGGCTTTTTAAGATTTTCGATATAATCGAATAATAGTTCCTGACCTTCGGCTGCTAATTGTGCGCCTTCAACAACAGTATAATTAGCAAATTCCGAAATATCTGCCCCGGCTACAAAAGCTTTTTCGCCGCTTCCGGTTAAAATAATAACACGGACATCGTCACTTTTCCCTAATAATTTAATTGCACTGCTTAAATCGCTAATTGTCGCTTTGTTTAAAGCATTCAGTTTCGTAGGTCTGTTAATTGTGATTGTAGCAACTTTTTCCTCAATAGAAATTAAGATATTTTCGTAGTTCATGACGCTGAATTTAAGAGTTTGTAATAGGTAAAGAAACTCTAAAAGTGGTTCCTTTTCCGTAAGTTGATTCAAAGGTAATTGTTCCTTTGTAATTTTCTATAATGTTTTTTATAATTCCGAGTCCAAGCCCCATTCCACTGGTTTTGGTGGTGAATTTTGGTTCGAAGATTCGACCGATATCTTGTTTTTGAATTCCGATTCCGTTGTCTTTTACAGCAATTTCAACATTGTTATTTCGTCTTTTTACGGTAACGACTATTGATTTTTGAAACTGACTTTCAGGAATTGCCTGTGTTGCATTTTTAACTAAATTGGTAATAACACGAATCAATTGTGTACGGTCCATTTTCGAAATGATTTCTTCTTCATCACTTTCAAAAGAAATATATTCTTCGTTGAAAATATCCAAAGCCAATTCTACAACCTCAACCACATTCAGGGTCTCATTTTGCTGTGCCGGCATAGAAGCAAAATTTGAAAATGCCGAAGCCACCGCCGTCATCGTATCAATCTGCTGAATTAAAGTTTCAGAGTAATCATTCATTTTCTGCTTCACATCAGGATCATTCGGATCGAATTTTCGCTGGAAACTCTGTACCGTTAATCGCATCGGCGTAAGCGGATTTTTAATTTCATGCGCAACCTGTTTTGCCATTTCGCGCCAGGCTTCTTCACGTTCACTTTGTGCTAATTTTATGGCACTTGTTTCGAGTTTGTCCACCATTCCGTTATAAGCTTTTATAAGGAAATTGACTTCTTTGCTGTTGGCCTCTAAAACAATTTTCTCGTTTTTCTGATCTAAATTGGTTTCTTCCAATCTGTCAGAAATTGTTTTTAGGGATTTTGTGATATATGTCGAAAGGAAATACGCCAAGGCAAAAGCCACAATCAGCATAAAAGAATATACTTGGCTCAAGCGAATTAAGAAAGTATTCAACTCATTGTCGTAATACCCGTCGTCTTCTAAATAGGGAAGATTTAGAATTCCGAGTGGTTTGAATTTTTCGTCTTTTATTAAACTGTATGATGATCTGTTCTTAACTCCGTCGATGGTTTTAATGTCTACAAAACGCTTTTCGATGGAAGAACGAACCAGCTTTAAAATGTATTCGGGAATTGGCGGTGCAATTTTATCAACGGCAAAAGATTCTTTGGAAGACTTTAAAAGCTTTCCGTCAAGGCTGTAAATGTTGATTTCAATTTTGTGAATCTGCGCTAACTCGTGGATTTTATCTTTAAAAATTAAATCTAAGTTTTGAGTTTTAAGCGGATAAGTTGTTGTAGAAAGAACATAATTGATATGTTCTTTTACAGCATTTTCTTTTCGTTCTAAACGTTCCTGATGATACTCTTTGGCCTCGGTTTTAAACTGAATAATCGAAATCGAAGCCAATAAAAAAGATGCCACAACAATCAATACAATCATCGACAGGAAAATCCTGGTACGAAGTGAAAGCATTGTCATTTTGAAGTTTAGCATATTTTTGTTTTGTTTGTTTCAGGTTTCAGGTTTCAAGTTCCGTTGCGATTGGCAACCTGAAACTTGAAACCTGAAACTAAAAAAACCTTATTTCTTTTCTCGGATTCGTTTGTAGAAACGAAACCCCAACATTATTAAAACAGAGAATAAAATGATTCCGATTACGCCGAAAATCCAGTTGATGGCACTTTTTAAAACTACTAAAAAGACAACGGCGAATAAAATAATTGTCGCGCCTTCATTCCATAAACGCATAAAATTGTTGGTATATTTTACCTCATCGTTTTGAAGTTGTTTGAAAATCTGATGACATTTTCCGTGATATAAATATAAAAGAAAAACGAAACATAATTTTACGTGCATCCATGGCATTTTCATCCATATATGACCTGCGTCTGTAAAGAACAGCATCCAAAAAGCAAAAATACTGGCCAAAACTGCCGATGGCCATGTAATAATATACCACAAACGATAGGTCATTATTTTGTACTGCGCCTGCAGAATTTCCTTTTCAGGAGATGGCTTTTCGTTGGCTTCAATTTGGTACACAAACAAACGCACAATATAAAACAAACCTGCAAACCAAGTTATTACAAATATAAGATGCAGTGATTTTAAGTAGTTATAATATTCCATGCTTTTTGTTTCAAGTTTAAGGTTTCAGGTTTTTTAAAGTTGATTTTCACGCAACGATCTTTGTTCTTTACTCTTTACTCTATTTTCTTTCTATTTAGCCCAATCGTTAATCCAATTTCCAACAGTTTGGCACCATTCATCATCATCATTCAAACACGGAATTGCCAAAAACTCTTTTCCACCATTTGCCTCAAAATCTTCTTTGGCACGCATGGCGATTTCTTCCAGAGTTTCTAAACAATCTGAAACGAAAGCAGGTGTTACAACTGCAAGATTTCTGATTCCTTTTCCTGGCATTTTATCGATTTCAACATCGGTATAAGGTTCTAACCATTTGTCTCCCGCTAAACGCGATTGAAAAGTCAGGCTGTATTTATCTTCAGGAAGTCCTAATAATTTCACGACTTGTTTTGTGGTTTCATAACATTGGTGACGGTAACAGAAATCGTGTGCCGGCGAAGGCGTGTTACAACATGAACCATCGATTTTACAATGTGATTTGGTTACATCTGTCTTGCGAATGTGACGTTCCGGGATTCCGTGGTACGAGAATAATAAATGATCATAATCAAAACCAACTAAATGTTTCTGAATAGAATCGGCTAAATTCTTGATGTAATCCGGTTTGTTGTAAAACGCAGGAACATCAGTAAAAGTCATTTGTGGAAATTTCTTTTTACGAATTTCTTCGGCTTTAACCAAAATAGTCAAAGTTGAAGCCATTGCATATTGCGGATATAAAGGAAAAAGCATTACATCTGTAACTCCTTTATCGTGTAATTCCTGAAGACCTTTTTCGATGGTCATACTTCCGTAACGCATTGCTAATGCAACCGGCACATTTACCAAAGGCTGTACTTTTTTCTGCATTCTTTCAGAAAGAACCACTAACGGAGAACCTTCGTCCCACCAAATTTTTGCGTAAGCGTGCGCTGATTCCTCTGGTCTTTTTCTTAAAATGATTCCACGAACCAATAATGCTCTCAATAAATACGGAACGTCGATCACGTATTTATCCATTAAAAATTCGTCTAAATAGGGTTTTACATCTTTTGTTGTTGGACTTTCTGGAGATCCAAGATTTACTAATAATACGCCTTTCATTATGTTTTTTGCTTTAGGCTTTAAGCTCTAGGCTTTAAGCTTTTTATTTGTTTTTAAAAATTTCGTCAAAAGTATTGTTTGTTACTTTTTAGAAATATGATAAATATTATTTTTTATTTATACTCTGATTTGTAAAATTGATTAGCTCCTGATCTTTTATTTTTTGTGTCTCTTCTGTCAAACATTCAATTTCTCCATTTTCTATATCTACAAAGGCAATACTGTTTTTTCCAAAAGAAACTTTTAATTTTCCATTTCTTATGAAAACTGAATTAATATCAACTTTTCTTTTTCCGCAATTTTTAACAATATCTGCTTTCCATTTAATAGAGTCATTTTGAACCGCAATCAAGATTTCACTCTTCTTTTCAATGTAAAAAGTTATTCCACCTAGATATTCTATTCCTTCTAATTTCGACAACTTATCGTAATCCATTTTCGAAATCTTCTGAGCTTTTATATTTTGAAATCCCAACAGAAGAAAGAATAAAAGTAAAATTGCTTTTTTCATTAATTAAACATTCGCATTAATCGACATTAAATATTTTTTTGGAGTTGTCGCAAATTTTTTCTTGAATGCTGCTATAAAGTGACTTCCGGTGCTGTAGCCAATTTTAAGTCCAACTTCATTTACATTATAAGAACCGCTGTCCAAAAGTTTTCGGGCGAAATCCATTTTGTAATCAAAAAGGAAACCGTAAACGGTGTCACCGTAAATTTGTTTGAAACCCATTTTTAATTTCTTCAAATTCAAACCAATTTCATCTGCCAACTCTTGTAATCCTGGCGGTTCGGCCATATTAGCGATGATAATTTCTTTGGCTCTACGAATTTTTAGAACGTTATCTTCATCAATCAAAAACGGACATTGTTCTGCGTTTGGATCTTCGGTTCTGTTGAAATACAAACTCAATAATTCGTATCCTTTTCCTTTATAATAAAGGTTTTTTATGGATGGATGAAGGTTGTAATGAAACAATTGACTTAAGACAATCGCCATCGACGGACTTATATTTCCTTCGTTATAATACTTTTTATCCTTATTATCAGGACTTAAAAAAGTAATATAATCGGCTTCGGCAGAAAACAACGCGTGAAATTTCTTGATGGAAACAATTACCGAGATCACCCACGAATTTGGAGCGAGTTCTAAATTCAATGGCAATTCTTTCTGCGGATTGTACAAAAGCAGCGATTTTTCTTCTTTCAATTCTAAAGCATAATTGCCCTGATTGAACAAAAATTTAGCGTTGCCTTTTATACCGAAGTGAAACTGTATCAGGCCTGTACCTATTTCGTGCTGTGCATAAAAAGGCTCAGGACCATCGTTTTGAAAACGGATCAGCGTAAAGTCGTCTTCAATTTTTATAACTTCTTGAGAACTCATAGCGATATTTTTTTGAAACAAAAATCAAAAGGAAAGCAAAATGTTATTTAGAATGACTCTAAACAAATCGTTTCTAACAAGTTGATTTTGCTACAAAAGTACTTCTTTTTGTATAAAACCAGACGTTTAGAATCAAAAAATCATGTAGCGATACAAAAAGCACTTTTAGCGTTACTTTTATAAACAGTATAGTAATAATTTTGTTGCACTTTATGAAAGTGAATTTATGGAAAACAATAATGTACCGAAACACCTTTATTTTTATTCAGTAGGTCTGAGTTATAAAAAAGCTGATGCAGAGGTCAGAGGTCAATTTAGTTTGGATGCAGTTGCGAAAACTCGCCTATTGGAACAAGCTAAAAACGATGGAATAGAAAGTTTACTAGTTACTTCAACTTGCAACAGAACCGAAATTTACGGTTTTGCAGAACATCCATTTCAATTAATCAAACTTATCTGCGACAACAGCAATGGTTCTGTTGATGCATTTCAAAGAGTAGGTTTCGTTTACAAAAATCAAGAAGCAATTAATCATTTGTTTCGTGTAGGAACTGGTTTAGATAGTCAGATCCTGGGCGATTTTGAAATTATATCTCAAATTAAAACCAGTTTTGCTCATTCAAAATCAATGGGATTAGCCAATACTTTTATGGAAAGATTGGTGAATGCAGTAATTCAGGCAAGCAAAAGAATTAAAAATGAAACTGAAATCAGCTCTGGTGCTACTTCGGTTTCTTTTGCATCGGTACAATACATTCTTAAAAATGTTGAAGATATCAGTAACAAAAACATTTTACTTTTTGGTACTGGAAAAATCGGTAGAAATACTTGTGAAAATTTAGTAAAACATACTAAAAACGAACACATTACTTTAATTAACAGAACGAAAGACAAAGCCGAGAAATTGGCTGGAAAATTAAATCTGATTGTTAAAGATTATTCTGAATTACACTTAGAACTTCAAAAAGCCGATGTTGTGGTTGTAGCAACCGGCGCACAAAACCCAACGGTTGACAAAGCGATTTTAAATCTTAAAAAGCCTTTGTTGATTTTGGATTTGTCCATTCCGAAAAACGTTCATGAAAATGTTGAGGAATTAGAAGGTGTAACTTTAATTCACATGGATTATTTGTCTCAATTGACAGATGAAACATTGGAAAACAGAAAATTACACATTCCGGCGGCTGAAGCAATTATCGAAGAAATTAAAGAGGAATTTGTAGTTTGGATGAAAGGCAGAAAATTTGCTCCAACTATCAATGCTTTAAAAGAAAAACTGAACGCGATTAAAGATTCAGAATTGAACTTCCAAAGCAAAAAAATCACTGATTTTAATGAAGCTCAGGCTGAAATCATCAGCAACAGAATCATTCAAAAAATCACTACACATTTCGCAAACCACTTAAAAGACGACGACACCATGGTTGATGAAAGTATCGAATGGATCGAAAAAGTCTTCAAAATAAAAGCATCTTAAATAAATTTTAAACCATATAAGTTATATAAGTTCATTTAATAGCAAACGTTAATTGTTGTTTTTAAATTCAAGCTGCTTAGATTATCTTATATAACTTATATGGTGAAATTCAACAAAATGGCTGAAAAAACAATCAGAATTGGAACTCGCGATAGCGAATTGGCACTTTGGCAAGCACATACTGTCGAGAAAAAACTAAATGATTTAGGTTATAAAACCTCAATCGTGGCGGTTAAATCTCAAGGTGATATTATTCTGGACAAACCGCTTTACGAACTCGGAATTACCGGAATTTTTACAAAAACGCTGGATGTTGCCATGATTAATGGCGATTGTGATATTGCGGTTCATTCAATGAAAGATGTTCCAACGGCATTACCAAAAGGAATTGTTCAGGCGGCAGTTTTGGAAAGAGCGAATGTTCTGGATATTTTAGTTCATAAAGGGAATCCTGATTTTGACAAACCAAGTACCATTGCAACCGGAAGTTTGCGTCGTCAGGCATTATGGTTTAACAAATACCCAAATCATACTGTAGTCGATTTACGCGGAAATGTGAATACACGTATGCAAAAACTAAAAGACAATAACTGGGATGGAGCCGTTTTTGCTGCTGCAGGTTTGGAGCGCATCAACCTTAAACCAGAAAATTATATCAATTTAGATTGGATGATTCCCGCGCCGGCACAAGGAGCAATGCTTGTTGTGGCGATGGAAAATGACAATTATACTTTAGACGCACTTTCGCAGTTAAATCATATTGAAACGGAGATTTGTACGTATATCGAACGTCAGTTTTTAAGAACGCTGGAAGGCGGTTGTACTGCCCCAATCGGAGCTTTGGTAACCTATAATGAAGACGAAGATACTTTGCATTTTCAAGGCGTTTTGCTTTCTGTTGATGGAAAACAAAAATTGGAAATCAATAAAACGGTCGATATTTCAGAATGGAAAAAGTTAGGTTTTCACTCTGCGCAGGAAATTTTGAACAACGGCGGAACCGAATTGATGCAATCTATTAAAGAATCTCTTAAAAAATAATGGCAAAATCAATTCAGATATTATCCACAAAAAAGCTATCGGGCGAACAAAAACAAGCATTAACTGATGCTAATCTAGAAGTTATTGACACCGATTTCATCCAAACTCAAAATAAATCTTTCGAATTAAAAGACCTCAACGAAAATCTGATTTTTACCAGTCAAAATGCCGTTCATAGTGTTTTGTCACATCCAAAAGCGGAAGAATTAAAAAGCAAAAACGTTTTTTGCGTTGGCTTAAAAACGAAGATTCTTTTATCTGAAAGTGGATTTAATGTCGTGGCTTATACCGGTTACGCTTCAGATTTAGCCGAAATTATCACTTTGATTTATAGCAATGAAAGTTATACTTTTTTTAGTGGAAACCTTAGAAGAGATACCTTGCCAAATGCTTTAAAAGAAGCGGGAATAAAACTCAATGAAATTCAGGTTTACGACACCTCATTAACACCTCAAAAAATAAAAACTGCTGTTGATGCGATTTTGTTTTTCAGTCCGTCTGGCGTTGAAAGTTATTTGAAAGACAATACCATCAAAAAAGAAACCTGCTTTTGCATTGGAGAAACCACTGCAGACGCTTTACATAAAATCACCAAAAACATCATTATCGCAGACCAGCCAACGGTTGAAGATGTAATTGAGGATGTAATTCACGAATATAAATAGCAATAAGCTATACGCTTTAAGCTTTAGGCTTTAAGCAAAAATTATAGACAAACACCGCTTAAAGCCTAAAGCTTAAAGCCTAAAGCAAAGAAAAAAATGTTAAAAAACGACCTATTTTTAAAAGCATTAAAAGGAGAAACTGTTCAGCGTCCGCCGGTATGGATGATGCGTCAAGCCGGAAGATATTTACCGGAATTTATCGCTTTGCGTGATAAATATGATTTCTTCACACGTTGTCAGACTCCGGAATTAGCTGCCGAAATCACAGTTCAGCCCATTCGCAGAATTGCTCCGGATGCTGCTATTTTATTCTCGGATATTTTAGTTGTGCCACAGGCAATGGGAATCGAAGTTTTAATGAAAGAAAATATTGGTCCGTTTGTTCCAAATCCGATTCGTTCTATGGCCGATGTTCATAGAGTTTATGTTCCGGATATTCAGGAAAGTCTTGGTTATGTAATGGATGCCATTAAATTGACTAAAGAAATGCTGAATGACGAAGTGCCTTTAATTGGTTTCGCTGGTTCACCTTGGACAATTTTATGCTACGCTGTTGAAGGAAGAGGTTCTAAAAGTTTTGATATGGCAAAAGGATTCTGTTTTTCAAATCCGGCTGCAGCACATACTTTATTACAAAAAATTACTGATACCACTATTTTATACTTAAAAGAAAAAGTAAAAGCAGGAGTTGATGCCGTTCAGATTTTTGATTCTTGGGGAGGAATGCTTTCTCCAGTTGATTATCAGGAATTTTCATGGAAATATATTAATCAAATTGTTGAGGCTTTAGCGGATGTTGCACCCGTTATTGTTTTCGGAAAAGGATGCTGGTTTGCTCTTGGCGAAATGGGTAAAAGCCGTGCTTCTGCTCTTGGTGTAGACTGGACTTGTTCGGCTAGAAATGCACGTTATTTGTCTGGCGGAAATATCACTTTACAAGGAAATTTTGATCCGTCAAGATTACTTTCTCCAATTCCAACCATCAAAAAAATGGTTCACGAAATGATCGATGAGTTCGGAAAAGATAAATATATTGTAAATTTAGGTCACGGAATTTTACCAAATATACCTGTAGATCACGCAAAAGCGTTTATTGACGCAGTTAAAGAATACGGTATTTAGTAATCAGTTTTAATATTAAATAAACTATATAAAGTTCCGAAGGAACGATTGATTTTGTAGCCCCGGATTTTAATCCGGGGTTTGCAGATAACCCCAAAACCTGCAAGTTTAAAACGTGCGAATATGCTCAACAAAGGCCTAAGAGACGACGAAGCAATTAGAATTGACAATGTCCTGAAAACATTGCGCTCTCTTTATTTTGTACCTCAGCCTTTAACCGATGAGGAAAAATTTGATATTGAAAATCACTTAAAAGAATTTGGGTTAAATATTGAAACTTTAGTTGATTATCAAGATGAAGAATTAATAACTTTATTAGTTCGCCGGCATTTAGATTTTAATCAATTAGAGCAATTTGCTGATTTTTTAATGGATTTTTCAAAAGTTCAAAACTATGATTTTGAGGATAACGCTTTAGCTATTTACCAATATATTCAGCGAGAAAGCAACGTTTTTTCCTTTGGAATCAATACTAAAATTGCTTCTCTAAAAAACAGATAAAGATGAGTTTTACAGATTGGAAAATAGACCGAATTGAACATATTCTTCCCAATGAGTTTTATAAACTCATCGATAAGAATAAAAATCACATTGGAAAAACTTTCCCCGTAACGCTTGCTAATTCTGACTCACCAGAAAAAGCAGAAAATTTTATTTCAGTTAATAAAGACAAGGAAAAAAATAGCGAAGGATATTATTTCTTCGCCCGAGATATTAAAACAAATAATCTAATTGGTTATTTATGCGTAAAAACTATAGATTATCGCATTTCGAAATGTGAATTAGGTTATTTTACAGATGAAGATTTTCAGGGAAAAGGGATTACATCAAAAATGGTTTCGGATGCACTTGAATTTTGTTTCAATGAATTGAAGATGAACAAGGTTTTTATCTGTACATCAGAAATTAATTTTGCAAGTCAGCGAATTGCATTGAAACACAATTTTATACAAGAAGGAATTTTACGGGACGAATTTAGAAATGGCGATGGCGAATTGCAAAACACTGTTTATTTCGGCTTGCTTAAATCAGAATACAAATACAATGAAAGATAAATTTTACGCATACATACAACAATTACAAGACCAAATCTGTGCCGGATTAGAGGCTGTTGACGGAACTGCAAAATTCCGTGAAGATCTTTGGAAACGTCCGGAAGGCGGCGGCGGAAGAACGCGCGTTATTGAAAACGGTGCTGTTTTTGAAAAAGGCGGCGTAAACATTTCTGCTGTTCACGGAAAACTTCCTGAAACGATGCAAAAGATGTTTGGCGTTGGCGAGGCAGATTTTTTTGCCTGCGGATTAAGTCTGGTTATTCATCCACAAAACCCGATGACACCAACTGTACATGCTAATTGGCGTTATTTTGAAATGTATGATGAGTCTGGAAATGTAATTGAACAATGGTTTGGCGGCGGACAGGATTTAACGCCCTATTATTTGTTTGAAGAAGATGCAAAACACTTTCATCAAACTTGTAAAACGGCTTGCGACAAACATAATCCGGAGTTTTATCCAAAATATAAAAAACAATGCGATTCGTATTTCTGGAACGCACACCGAAATGAAGCGCGTGGAATTGGCGGTTTATTTTTTGATTATTGCAAAGCAAATGAACAAATGTCGATGGAAAACTGGTACAATTTTGTAACAGAAGTCGGAAATAGTTTCCTTGAGGCTTATGTACCGATTGTCGAAAGAAGAAAAAATTTAGAATACACTCCAGAAAACAAAACCTGGCAGGAAATTCGCCGAGGCCGTTATGTCGAGTTCAATTTGGTTCATGATAAAGGAACTTTATTCGGCTTAAAAACAAACGGAAGAATTGAAAGTATCCTGATGAGTCTTCCTCCACATGTGCAATGGGTATACGATCATCATGCAGAAGCTGGAAGTGAAGAAGAAAAGTTGGTAAATGTCTTAGAAAATCAGCGAGAATGGATCTAAAAATGATTTATATAGCGTTTTTTGTCAGCGTTTTTGGGTGTTTTGCCCAAAAAGATTCGTTGCAAAATCCGTATTTTAAATCATATAATGATAAAATTACCGCCAGTATTTATTATTTAGACACTTCAAATAGTTTTCAAATTGCTTCGGATGCTCAGGAGCCCAAAACATATCTTAATCTTATTCCGAATCGAAGAGAACAGATTGGTTTTAATCTGAATTATAAAATCATTGATATTTCGGTCGGTTTCGCACCTAAATTTCTTTCTGGTAATAAAGGCGATTCTGATTCTAAGCATTTTAATTTTAATACCCGTTTTTACTATAAAAAATGGATGCAGTCGTTCACTTTCATCAATCAAAAGGGATTTTATATCAGTGATGATAATATAACTGCAGAACTGCCGAAAATGCGAACTACAAAAATTGGCGGATCGACATCTTATATTTTTAATGATAAATTCTCTTTTAAAACATTGGTAAGCCAAAACGAATGGCAGACCAAAAGCTCCGGAAGTTTTATTCCGACTTTCTCATTTTATTATACCAATTTAGACTTGAATACTCCCGATACATCTCCCGGAGATATGTATGTATTTACTTTAGCACCATCTTATTTCTATAATTTTGTAATTAGTGACAGGGTTTTAATTGGAGCAGGAATTGCTTTGGGTGCCGGAATTAATGATATTGACGGAGATACATCTGCTTTATATCAGGCAGACTTAAATTTAAAACTGGCTTATAATAATGACCGTTTCTTTGGTTTTGCAAGCCTTAATTCGGTAAGTTTTTCTCAGGATGATAAAGTCGATCCGCGACTGAACGATAATATTGCCACTTTAAAACTTTCTGTAGGTTATCGATTTGATCCTCCAAAAGAAGTGAAAAAGGTTTATGATAAAGTAAATGATAAAATAGGTTTGTAATGTTTAATCTAAAATAAGAAATTATGGAAAAGGTGAACGTAGAACAATTAAACCGCATGAATTCCGGAAAAGGATTTATTGCAGCATTAGATCAAAGCGGCGGCAGCACGCCAAAGGCATTATCGCAATATGGCGTTGAGGAAAGCAGTTACACAAATGATGAAGAAATGTACACTCTTGTACATGAAATGAGGACCAGAATTATTAAAAGTCCGGCTTTTGACAGCCAATATATTTTGGGTGCTATTTTGTTTGAAAACACTATGGACCGCAAAATTGACGGAGAATGGACTGCCGATTATTTGTGGGAGAAAAAGAAAATAGTTCCGTTTTTAAAAGTTGATAAAGGTCTTGCCGATTTATCAAACGGAGTTCAGTTAATGAAGCCAATTTCAAATCTTGATGAATTGCTGACACGTGCTGTAGATCGAAATGTTTTTGGTACTAAAATGCGTTCTGTTATTAAAGAAGCCAATGCCGTTGGAATTCGTGAAATCGTGGAACAGCAATTTAAAGTAGGTAAACAAATCTTTGCAAAAGGACTTATACCTATTATCGAACCCGAAGTCGATATTTACAGCGCAGACAAGAAAAAGTCAGAAGAAATTCTAAAAGAAGAAATACAAAAACAGCTTAATGCATTAGACAAAGATGTAAAAGTAATGCTGAAATTATCTATTCCAACTGTGAATGATTTTTACAGCGAACTAATATCTGATCCGCATGTTGTGCGAGTTGTCGCTTTGTCCGGCGGATATGGTCAGGAAGAAGCCAATGAAAAGCTTTCGCAAAACCACGGATTGATTGCTAGTTTTTCAAGAGCTTTATCTGAAGGACTTTTTGCTAATCAATCAGATGCTGTATTTAATACCAAATTAGAGAAGACCATTAAAGAAATTTATGAAGCTTCAATAACATAAGTAAGTCGAAAGTTTGAAAGTCAAAAAAATAAAAAACAATTATAATAACAATATTCAATTTCAAATTAACCTGAAACTTGAAACTTTAAACAAAAAAACATGTTCCCATTACAAAGAAACCGTCGTTTAAGAACCAACGAATCAATTCGTTCTTTAGTTCGTGAAACAAGCTTAAGTCCACAAGATTTTATGCTTCCAATGTTTGTTGCAGAAGGAAAAGATATCAAATCTGCTATTCCATCAATGCCTGGAATTTATCGCCATTCATTAGACAATACAATCAAAGAAGTAAAAGAAGCTTGGGATTTAGGAATTAAAGCCGTAAACATTTATGTAAAAGTAAGCGAAAACTTAAAAGACAATAAAGGAACAGAAGCGTGGAATAAAGATGGCTTAATGCAGCAAACCATTCGAGCGATAAAAGATGCTGTTCCGGAAATGATTGTAATGCCGGATGTGGCTTTAGACCCATATTCCATTTATGGCCATGACGGAATCATCGAAAACGGTCAATTAATCAACGATGCAACTGTTGATGCTTTAACCAGAATGAGTTTAAGCCATGCAGAAGCCGGTGCAGATTTCGTAGCGCCAAGCGACATGATGGACGGAAGAGTTTTGGCAATCAGAAAAGCGTTAGAAGAAAATGGTCACCATAACGTGGGAATTATGAGTTACAGTGCAAAATATGCTTCGGCATTTTACGGACCATTTCGTGATGCATTAGATTCTGCTCCGGTAGATTCGCAAAATATTCCAAAAGATAAAAAGACGTATCAAATGGATTATGCTAACCGAATTGAAGGAATTCGTGAAGCTTTATTAGATATTGAAGAAGGTGCAGATATCGTTATGGTAAAACCGGGAATTGCGTATTTAGACATTGTTCGTGAGGTAAAAAATGCCGTTCATGTTCCAGTTGCAGTTTACCAAGTATCTGGTGAGTACGCAATGGTAAAGGCCGCAGCTGAAAGAGGATGGTTAGATCACGATAAAATTATGATAGAGCAACTTTATTGCATTAAGCGTGCAGGTGCGAGTATTATCTCCACTTATTTTGCAAAAGAAGCTTCAATACTTTTAAATAAATAAAATGAAAAAAGTATTATTCTTATCTGCCGTTTTAGCATTTGCATCGTGTAAAAAAGAAGTTTCAGAAAGTACAGATCAAACCACAGAAGCATATTCTGAAGGAGAATCGGCGAAAACCAAAACACCTGAAGTTTTAGGAAAAGAAATTTTTGAAGGAAGAGGAAATTGCACTTCATGTCATCAGCCGGATCAAAAAATCATCGGGCCGAGCATTAAGGAAATTGCCAAAATCTACAAAGACAAAAAAGGAGATATTTCGACATTCTTAAAAGGAAACGCAGATCCAATTGTTGATCCGAGCCAGTTTTCGGTAATGCAGACTAATTTTCCTGTGACAAAAGCAATGTCTGACGAAGAATTAAAAGCAATTGAAACTTACATATACAGTCATTTACAATAATTGACTTTGTATTAAAACAAAAAACGGCGCTGAATCAGCGCCGTTTCTATTTATTGATGTTACCAGATTTTTACTCGTTTTTCTGGACTTACAAACATTTTGTCTCCGTTTTTAATACTGAAAGCTTCATAAAAAGCATCAACATTTTGAATTGGAACATAAGCTCTGTACATTCCCGGTGAATGCGGATCTGTTTTTACTTGGTTTTTAATAGCTTCGTCTCTGGATTTAGTTCTCCAAACGGTTGCCCATGAAATAAAGAAACGCTGCTCCGGAGTAAATCCGTCGATTAATCCCGGATTTCCATGTGCTTTCAAATACAATTGTAAACCATCATAAGCCGCATTGATTCCGCCTAAGTCTCCAATATTTTCACCTAAAGTAAATTTACCATCCACATGAATTCCCGGTAATGGCTCTAAAGCGCTGTATTGATCTGCCAATTCAGAACCTAATTTTGTAAATTGTTCTAAATCCTGAGGCGTCCACCAGTCAACAAGATTTCCTTCTGCATTATAACGTGCTCCGGAATCATCAAAACCATGTGAAATTTCGTGGCCAATAACCGCTCCAATTCCTCCATAATTTACAGCTTCATCAGCTTGGTAATTATAAAATGGCGGCTGTAAGATGGCAGCTGGAAATACAATTTCATTATACGATGGATTGTAATAAGCGTTTACCGTTTGCGGAGACATTCCCCACTCTGTTTTATCAACCGGTTTGCTCAATTTTGCGATACCTTTCTTAAAATTCCATATGGCTAAGCTTTTTGAATTCTCAAAATAACTTCCGCCATCGGTAACGTTTTTAATTTGAAGTGCCGAATAATCTTTCCATTTATCAGGATAACCAACCTTTATAGTTATTTTGTTTAGTTTTTCGATAGCTTTTGCCTTTGTGTCTTTAGACATCCAGCTTAAATTGTTAATACGGTTTTGGTAAGCCGTTATAACATTATGAATCATATCAAGTGCTTTGGTTTTTGCTTCAGCAGGAAATACTTTTTCTACATACAATTTACCAAGTGCTTCACCAATACCACGGTTTACAACTTGCAAAGCTTTCTCTTCGCGTGGTAATTGTTTTACTGCTCCCCTTAAAGTTTTACTGTAAAAATCAAAATTAGCAGTTTCAATATCCGTTGATAATTTTGTAGATGAAGAATTTAATAAATCCCACTTTAGATACTCTTTCCACTGCGCTACTTTATTTTCAGTAAATACAGTTTGCAAAGCTTTCATGTATTTAGGTTCTATAACCACTACAGTATCTAATTTTGCCAGACCAATTCCCGCAAAATAAGCATCCCATTTTATAGCCGGAGTTAATTTTTGAAGTTCCGCAACCGTCATTGGGTTATACTGCAAACGGCTGTCTCTGCTTTCAACGCGGTCTAATCTTGGTTTTGATAATTCGGTTTCAAAAGCCAGAATTTCCGCAGCGCTTTGTTTTGCTTTTTCTGGAGATTCTCCAATAAACTGCAGCATTCTCGCTACGTGAAGTTCGTATTTAGCACGTTTTTCTTTAGAATCTTTATCTTCTGAAGTATAATAATCTTTATCAGGAAGTCCTAGTTGACTTACGGCAAGACTTACTGAATTTTTAGAACTGTTTTTTTCATCGGCTCCAATATAAATCCCGAAGAATCCAGAACCTCCTTCAGGTTCCATTTCAACCAAAAACTTTTGAAGATCTGCAACATTTTTAATGGCATCAATCTTTTTCAAATACGTTTTCAAAGGAGTAATTCCTGCTTTGTTGCGGCCAACAGTATCCAAAACGGTCAGGAATAAGTTAACAGCTTTTCCCTGATCAGTATCTGATTTATACTTTGGATTTTTTGATGCATCTTTTAAAATAGACATTACATCTTTGTCTGTCTTTTTAATCAATTCATTAAAACTTCCCCAAGTTGTACGATCACTTGGAATTTCTGTCTGGTTCAGCCATGTTCCGTTTACATATTGGAAAAAATCCTGGCTCGGACTAATTTTGGTATTCATGTAAGATACATTGATACCAGGTTCTTTTGCCGCAGTGGTTTGCGCTTCGATTGCTGTAAAAGAAAGCATTGCAGAAAAAGCACAAAACAAAGGTTTAGTAAGTTGTTTTTTCATTTATAAATGTGTTTCGAGTGTATACACAAACATATCGTTAAAATTTGTAACTCTATGTTAAAATTTATGCAATAATAATGTGTAAGTATTCTTCTATAACATTTTAATAGAAACCATCGATTATTTTCATGAATTAAAAGCTTGCTTTTCAATGATTATTGAAATTGTTTTTGGAATATTTGTTTAAAGATTTAAAGTTAAAATGAGAGAAAAAATTCAGAATGCCGTTTCAGGAAAAATTGAAGCTATTGGTTTACCTATTATGGCTTTATGCTGGGTAAGTTTTTTTTGGGGAACAACGTGGCTGGCTTCAAAAGAAGGTGTTAAGCATATGCCGGCATTGCAGCTGGCAACAATTCGCCAATTTTTGGGCGGACTAATTTATGTGGGCTATTTTTTGCTGAAGAAACAGCCTTGGCCAAAAGGAAAACAATGGCGTACCATTATTGTTTTGAGTATTTTGAATTTTGTTTGCAGCAACGGTTTGAGTACTTGGGGCGTAAAATATATGACAAGCGGATTGGGCGCCATCATCAGTGCTCTTTTTCCAATTTGGATTATTATTATTAATTTTTTTAATGGGGAACGAATTGCAAAAATGGCCTTGTTTGGAATTCTAATCAGTTTTGGGGGAATTTGTATTATTTTCATCGATTATATTGCCGACTTCTTAAGACCGGATTTTCAATTCGGAATTCTTTTAATGACGGCATCAACGATTACATGGGCTTTTGGAATTTTGCAAACCAAGAAAAAAGCAGCGAGTTTTAATCCGTATTTTAGTTTGGGGCTGCAAATGCTGATTTCAAGTATATTTCTTTTTGGAATTACAGAAGCAGCCGGAGTTAATATTCCGCTAAGCGAAATCCCTTCAGAATCCTGGTGGGCAATTGGGTATTTGGTAATTATTGGTTCTGTTTTAACCTTCATTGCTTTTATCTACACGCTGCAGCATCTTCCAACAGAAATCAGCAGTATTTACGTTTACATCAATCCAATTGTTGCGATGATTTTGGGTTCGATCATTTTTGGCGAAACGCTTACTCAGGCTATTGCCATTGGTTCGGCTGTAACTTTAACCGGATTGTATATGGTGAATAAATCTATTCGAAAGCCTAAAATTTAATCTCGCAAAGTCGCAGAAACGCAAAGTTTTTATTTAAGTTTAAAGATCGTTGATCTTTAATACGCTTAGCAAACTTAAAACGCAAAGCTTAAAAAATTTAACTCTGCGCCTCTGCGACTTTGCGAGATTAAAAAAACCTGTTAAAAAGCGTCATAATTATCCCTTTTAAAATGCTCTTTTCGTATTTTTGCGCCAAATTATTTTTATGAAATCGCTTCTTTATAAATACCGCAAATTCTTCATTGTATTAATTGTATTTTCTGTAGTCACTATATCTTTATTTTATTCAGCTTTAAAACCACAAAAAACACTTCCGATTTATAATCCTGCCGATGTAAATCCGGAATTGGTTGACAGCACCATTCAATACAAAAGTAAATACCACACGATTGCTGATTTTTCGTTTATAAACCAAAACGGAGATACCATTACCCAGAAAAATTACGAAGGAAAAATTTATGTTGCCGATTTCTTCTTTACAACCTGCGGATCTATCTGTCCAAAAATGTCAACCAATCTGGCCGATGTTCAAAAAGCAGTTCTCAACAATCCAAAAGTAATGCTGCTTTCACATACTGTTTTTCCTGAAGTTGACAGCGTTTCGGTTTTAAAGGCTTATGCGGTAAAATATGGAGTTGTAGACAGCAAATGGAATTTGGTTACCGGAGATAAAAAAGAGATTTACACGATGGCCAGAAAATCTTACCTGGCTGTAAAATTGGGACGCCCAGATCAGTTGTATGATATGGTTCACACAGAGAATTTTGTTTTAGTTGATCAAAAAAGACGCGTTCGCGGATTTTATGACGGAACAAAAAAAGAAGATATTACACGTCTGCTTGAAGACATAGATTTCTTATCAAAAGAGTAAAATCCCTTATTTTTAGAAAGATTTAGCATTTTCAAACCTGATTATTATCTTGGGATAAAGATTTATTACCTACTTTTGTAATCTAAATTCAATCTAAATAAGCTTGCAAAATACTATTCACACCCTGAAAAAAGGCGATAAAGCCATTATCAAAGATTTTGATATCGATTTGATTCCTTTAAAATTATTAGAGATGGGTTGTTTACCAGGCAGCTTAGTCGAACTTTTACAAATTGCTCCTTTTGGAGATCCTTTATATTTAGACATTAACGGTTCGCATGTTGCTATTCGTATTGAAACCGCTCGTGAAATTGAAGTTGAACTTATCCAAAACAATTCATAATGAGCGTTCAGAATATCAATGTTGCCCTTATCGGAAATCCTAACGTAGGGAAAACTTCTGTTTTTAATCAGCTTACGGGTTTAAATCAGCAGGTTGGAAATTATCCAGGAATCACGGTTGAGAAAAAAATCGGGTTTTGTAAATTGCCTCACAACGTAAAAGCTAACATTCTGGATTTACCAGGGACATACAGTTTGAACGCTAGTTCGATGGATGAGAGCGTGGTAATTGAGCTTTTACTAAACAAAAACGACAAATTATATCCTGATGTTGCTATTGTAGTAACCGATGTTGAAAATCTGAAAAGAAACTTACTGATTTTCACGCAGATAAAAGATCTTGAAATCCCGACGATCTTGGTTATCAATATGTCTGACCGTATGGCAAGCAAGGGAATTTCTTTGGATATTCCGCTTTTAGAAGAAAAACTAAAAACTAAAATTGCTTTAGTAAGTTCACGTAAAGGTTTAGGAATTGAGGAATTAAAAGAATTAATTGTTTCTTATAAAACTGTTCCACACGAACCTTGCTTAAATGCATCAGTAATTGATCCTGAATATTTTGAAAAACTGCAGCATGCATTTCCAAATCAATTAATGTATAAATTGTGGCTGGTAATTACGCAGGATGTCAATTTTTCAAATTTAGACCGAAATGAAATTCGAAACACTTTTACCAAATCACATTCAGAGTTAAAGCGTTTGCAGCAAAAAGAAACCATAAAAAGGTATCAGTTTATAAATGATGTTTTAAAAGAAGGTTTAAAAATTGACACTGAAGCTGCGACAGATTTTAGAGCCAGACTGGATCGTGTTTTAACACACAAGTTTTGGGGTTATGCTATTTTCCTTGGAATATTATTTATTATTTTCCAATCTATTTTCAGCTGGTCAACAATTCCGATGGATTTTATTGACGCTACTTTTGCTTCGTTAAGCAGCTGGGTTGCAAAAGAATTACCAAGCGGTATTTTGACCGATTTGCTTTCGCAGGGAATTATTCCGGGAATTGGCGGTGTTATTATTTTTATTCCGCAGATTGCTTTCTTGTTTTTGTTTATTTCTATTTTGGAAGAAAGCGGCTACATGAGCCGTGTGGTATTTTTAATGGATAAAATCATGCGCAAATTTGGACTTTCGGGAAAAAGTGTTGTGCCTTTAATTTCAGGAACTGCTTGTGCGATTCCGGCCATTATGGCGACACGAAATATTGAGAACTGGAAAGAACGCCTTATTACGATCTTAGTAACGCCATTCACTACTTGTTCTGCAAGATTACCGGTTTATGCGATTATGATTTCATTAGTGATTCCGAATAAACGTGTTCTGGGATTTTTAAATCTGCAAGGATTGTCGTTGATGTTATTGTACCTACTAGGATTTGTAACGGCAATAATCTCTGCTTATATTTTAAATAAAATTCTGAAACTGGATTCGAAAACGTATTTCGTTGTAGAAATGCCAAGTTATAAATTGCCGCTTTTCAAAAATGTCGGAATCAATGTTGTCGAGAAAACCAAAGCTTTTGTTTTGGGCGCAGGTAAAATCATCTTGGCAATATCTGTTATTTTGTGGTTTTTAGCTTCTTTTGGACCCGGAAAAGAATTTAACGATGCAGAAACTATCGTAAAAGAAAGATTTGCCAATACAACTTTAAACGAAGTTCAGTTTGAAAATGAAGTTGCTTCTCAAAAAATAGAGAACTCCTATATCGGAATTATGGGGAAAGCTATTGAACCTGTAATTTCTCCGCTTGGTTACGACTGGAAAATTGGGATTGCGATTATTAGTTCTTTTGCTGCCCGTGAAGTTTTAGTTGGAACATTAGCCACTATTTACAGTGTTGGAGACAGCGACAACGAATCAACAATTAAGAGCAAAATGCAGAAAGAGGTAAATCCGGAAACGGGAGAAAAAATCTTTAATTTTGCTTCTGGAATTTCATTGTTATTGTTTTATGCCTTTGCGATGCAGTGCGCCAGTACTTTAGCCATTACAAAGAAAGAAACAAATTCATGGAAATGGCCCGTAATGCAGCTTTTCTTTATGACCGGACTTGCTTATGTTACAGCGCTTTTAGCGTATCAATTTTTAAAATAAAATATCATGATACAAGAAATTATAGCTTTTGTCATATTATTTATCGCCGTTGGCTTTTTAATTAGAAAATTCTTTTGGAAATCTAAAAAGAAAAAAGACTGTGGTGATGGCAATTGCGGATGTTCTTAGTTTTTTTAAGGTACTAAGCTGCTGAGATTCTGAGTTGCTAAGGTTTCCTCATTTCTCAGAGTTTCACTAAAATAAACACAAAGCTTCACAGAGATTTTAAAATTCTTTGTGAAGCTTTTTTTATGCTCTACAAATCCCTCATAAAGAAAATGCCTTATTTTAATGTTTAAAAAACTTTTACGGCTTAGTTCCTGATACAGCGCAAATTAATTTTGCAAAAAAATCAAAAAAATGACAAAGTTCGAAAAAAATGAAATTGCAAGAGACAATAGAGTTACCAGATTATTATGGTTTTCTTTTGGGTTTTTGTGTGCTTTCGGAATAATGTGCCTTTTAAAATCTAAATTCTAAACAGCATAAAAGGTTTTCAGGCTCAGTCATAGTTTTCAGTTTATATGATGACTGAAAACTTACTTAAGCCCCTCCCACTCTGCATAAAACTGTGCCAGGAAAAATTCCATAAAACGATGTCTCTCGGCAGCAATTTGTTTTCCTTTTTCGGTATTCATTTTATCTTTTAAGAGTAAAAGCTTTTCGTAAAAGTGATTTATCGTTGGCGCATTGTTCTTTTTATATTCCTCTTTTGTCATATTGGTTATCGGAGCAATTTCAGGATCATATAAGGCTCTGTTTTTAAACCCTCCATAATTGAATGCTCTGGCTACTCCAATTGCACCAATAGCATCTAAACGATCCGCATCCTGCACAATATCTAATTCTATTGAAGAAAATTTCTTTTCGAAATTTCCGCCTTTATAAGAGATGTTTTCAATGATATTTACCACATGCTGTATAATATCCTCCGTAACATTTTGCGATTCTAAAAACAAACGGGCAGTTTTGGGTCCAATTGTTTCATCTCCGTCGTGAAATTTACTGTCGGCAATATCATGAAGCAGCGCTCCTAATTCTACAACTGTTTTATCGCAATCCGTATCTTTTGCAATTAAAAGTGCATTTTTATAAACTCTTTCGATATGAAACCAGTCGTGGCCTCCCTCTGCATCGTTAAGTTTTTCTTTTACAAAAGTGATGGTTTTGTTTATAAGTTCGGAATTATTCATAAGTGTATTATGGTTTGTGTGAAATGGAGCACAGATTTGACTGATTAAACGGATTTACGCTGGGCTTTTTAGTATTTTAAAAAAAATGTTGATTGCTAAAGTTCTAAAACCTCAACAATCAACAATGTTTTCAATATCAATATCAATTGCAAAAAATCTAAAATCAGAAATCTGCAATCTAAAATCTATAATCTCGCTGGTTCAACCCATTTAAAGATATGTGATTCTTGTGGAATTACAATTCTTTCTGAGATTCTAGCCATACGAGCTGGTAATTTCATTAAGTAATCACGTGCTTTTTCTGCCTCGTCAGTTAAATTAGTAATTTTATCAATTTCCCATTTGTTGATTAACTTCTGCATAATATCAACATAATCATTTGCTGTGTAAACCCCGATACGTTGTGCAGAATCAGAAAACTGTTCGAAAGCAGTGCTTATTTTTTGACCAGATTCTCTTAGAAAATGAGCCGGCATAACGATTTTTTGTTTCATCATGTATTGAAAAGCCAACATCATTTCACTTGGATCAACTGCAAAAATACGTGTAACAAATTCGCTGTATGCATGGTGATGACGCATTTCGTCACCTGCAATCATTTTACACATTTTAGACAATTTATTATCACCAAATTTTTTCGCAATCTGCGCTACTCTATTGTGTGAAACATAAGTTGCTAATTCCTGAAAACTAGTGTATACAAAGTTTTTGTACGGATCAGTTCCAGTTCCAATATCAAAACCGTCGTTGATTAAATGCTGTGTTGTCATTTCAATTTCACGCATATTAACACGACCAGACAAATACAAGTATTTATTTAAAAGATCTCCGTGACGGTTTTCTTCACCAGTCCATTGTCTGATCCATTTCGACCAGCCATTACCGCCATTTTCAATCTGATCTATTCCTTCTACATCCATCAACCAGGACTCATATGTTGGAAGCGCTTCTTCGGTAATTGTATCACCTACAAGCGTTACCCAAAAATCGTATGGCAATTCTTTAGCAATTTCACGCAGTTCCTTTACCTCCTCAAAGAAGTTTTCTCCTTCAGAATTAGGCAGGAAATCTGACGGCTGCCAAATTTTTTCCACCGGAATTAAATACTGTTCAACGAAGCTGTCAACGTTTTTTTCCAAAAACTGCATCACTTCTAATCTAATGTTTTTTATAGACATTACTTATTTTAAATTTGGGATTTATATTTTAGCTCGGACTAAAACTTAAACCTGTTTATACTCGTTTACTCCTTCTACAACCGCCTTTTCTGTTAATGCCATTAATTCGGCAAAATCATAATCTTTTACTGCCATTGCTTTGTGCGCCGTAAAAGTTAGACGGTTTCCTAAACCAACCGGAAACATACCGTAACGAACCATTTTCCATGAATTATTAATACTTACCGGCACAACGTATGCAGATGGTGCATATTTACATAGAATTTTTAAACCGCTTTGAGCAAATTCTTTAGGTTTTCCCGTTTTACTGCGGGTTCCTTCCGGGAAGATTACAGCTGATCTGGTGTTTTTTTCTATATATTCAGATAAGCCTTTGATTACTGGAATCGCTTGTTTAGGGTCTTTACGGTCAATTAAAACAGAACCTCCGTGGCGTAAATTATATGATACGCTCGGAATTCCGCTTCCTAACTCCTTCTTACTTACAAATTTACAATGAAAACGTCTAAAGTACCAAATCATTGTCACGATATCGTACATACTTTGGTGATTGGCCACAAAAATGATGGGAACTCCGGTAGGAATAGTATCAACACCTGTAACTTTATAAGTTGTACCAACCAAATGCGTACATCTTAAAAGACAGAGATTTAAATAATCAACACTTTTTTTGTGAGCCTGATAACCAAAAAGATTAAGGCAAATCCATTGTATTGGGTGAAAAACAGCCAAACACAATCCAAAACATAAATAAAAAATTACGGAGATTGGATATGAGATTATCTTTTGCATGCTTGAAAAAATTTGAGGTCAAAAGTAGTAAATATATTTTTAGCGGTAGAAAAATTGAAAACAATAACCGTTTTTATGGTTTAATTGTACCTTTGCCCTTAAAATTGCAAATTTTTTCTGAATTAAATGAACTTCACATACCCTAAAAATGAACGCTTAAAGAGCAAAACCACAATTGGATTACTTTTTTCTGAAGGGAAATCGGTTTCAAAATATCCGCTTCGTTTGGTTTACCGTCAGGCGGAAGAAGCATATCAGGGTAATACAAAAGTGGGTGTTTCTGTTTCTAAGAAATACTTTAAAAAAGCAGTCGACAGAAATTATTTCAAAAGAGTACTAAGAGAAACGTATAGACTTAATAAACATTTACTTCTGGATCATTTAAATCAGCCATATTCTTTCATGCTTTTTTACCAGACAAAAGACCGATTATCGTACGAAGAAATCAATACCAAAACGATTCAGTTGTTTGAGAAATTTTTACAGCAGCTAAACAAAACTCCGGAATCTGAAATCAAAAAAGATTTATAAGACTTCAAAGTCAACTTTGTACTCTAAATCAGATAAAAAATTATAAAAAAATTGTAGTTTTAGCACTAAATTGAAATTTTATGCGATACATTTTCTTTTTATCTGTAATTTTTTGTGTTCTTTCGGGATGTAGTAAAAGTGAAGTTGTTAATGAAGAACAAGTAGCTTCAATTAGTGCTATAAAATTAGCTCCAAAAAAATATGAATCAGGCGGTGCAGATAAAAATCTAGATGATTCTTCAACTCAAATTGAACAAAAAATAATCAAACAAGCATCGCTTCGATTTGAAACCAATGATTTAGAAGAAACATACAAACAGATTCAAACGGCGGTTAAACAAAGCCAGGGAAAAATTCAAAGTGATTCTGAAGGAAAAGACTATGGCACTCTTTATCGAAATATTACGATTAGAGTCCCGAGTCAGAATTTTGATAATTTTATCAATACAATTTCAAAAGGTGTTTCTTATTTTGAGAGAAAAGAAATTACAGCAGAAGATGTTACCGAACAATATATTGACTTAACGACAAGATTAAAAAACAAAAGAAAACTTGAAGAACGTTATTTTCAAATATTACAGAAAGCCACTAAAATTAGTGAAATCTTAGAAATCGAAAAACAGATTTCGATTATCCGCGAAGAAATAGAAGCCAAAGAAGGCCAGTTAAAATATTTAGAAAGCAGAGTTTCTGAAAGTACGGTTACGATTGAGTTTTATAAAAACCTGCCGGAACAGGAATCAGTGCAATTATCGTACGGATCGAAAGTCTGGACCGCTATTAAATCAGGATTTTTTAGTTTGTCAAGTTTCTTTATATCAATTATCAGCATTTGGCCGTTTATAATTATATTTTGTGTATTAGCCTATTTTATTAGAAAGAGAATTAAAAGAAAAAAACCATAATCATGTATCCTTATTTCAAAAAGAAATTTATCATACCAACTGTTGCGGCAGGATTTTTATTTATTGGAACCAGTTTCAAAGAAGACTTTTTTGAGATTGCAAAACAAATCGAAATCTTCACCACATTGTTTAAAGCCGTAAACACGAATTATGTAGATGAAACAAATCCGGGTGATTTAATGGATAAGGCCATTAAAAGCATGTTGGGAAGTTTAGATCCTTACACCGTTTACTTTAACGAACAGGATGTCGTAAATTTTAAAATCAATAATACGGGAGAATATACCGGAATTGGCGCAATGATTGCTCGTAAAAAAGACCGTTTGATTGTTCGTGAACCGTACAAAAATTATCCTGCAGATAAAGCCGGACTAAAAGCGGGCGATGAAATTATTCAAATTGGTGATGTTTTGATTGCAGATTTTAAAGACGATGCTTCGCAATTGCTTAAAGGAACTAAAAACACTAAAATTGCTATAAAATATCTTCGTCAGGGAAAAACTTTTACAACTGAATTGGTTTTGGATGAAGTGGATATTAAATCGGTTCCATTTTATGGAAAGATCGACGAGAAAACAGGTTATATTGTTTTGGCGCATTTTAGCAGAAAAGCTTCGGCTGAAGTTAAAGATGCTTTGGAAAAACTGAAAGCTGACGGTGCAAAACAGATTGTTTTAGATTTAAGAGGAAATCCGGGCGGACTTTTGAATGAGGCAATTGATATCTGTAATTTATTTGTTCCAAAGAATGAAGTTATAGTAACGACTAAATCAAGAATCGAAAAACATAATAATACGTATAAAACAACCAAAGAACCAATCGATACAGAGATTCCGCTCGCTATTTTAGTTAACGGAAGAAGTGCATCGGCATCTGAAATTGTTTCTGGAGCTTTACAGGATTTAGATCGTGCTGTGATTTTAGGAAGCCGTAGTTTTGGAAAAGGTTTGGTGCAGCGTTCTGTTGACCTGACTTACGGGACGCAGTTGAAAGTTACCATTTCACGTTACTACACACCATCCGGACGCTGTATACAAGCGCTTGATTATGCACATAAAGATAAAAACGGCGTTGCCCAAAAAACAGATTCTAAAAACTTTAATGCTTTTAAAACCAGAAAAGGAAGAACAGTTTATGACGGCGGCGGTGTTTTACCGGATATTGAATTAGATGAAGCTAAAATGAGCCCTATTACGAGCGCTCTTTTGAAAAATGACGGAATATTTGATTACGCTACTACTTACTATTATAAAAATCAAAATTTAGGCGATAAAATCCCAGTAGTTACAGATACTGATTATGCTGGTTTCAAACAATATTTAAAAACAAACAAAATTAGTTTTGATACTGAAACAGAAGTTGCCTTGAAAAATACTTTGGCTGCTGCCAAAAATGAAAAAATTGACGAAACGATTGCTCCGGAATATCAACAATTATTAGCCGCATTAGAAAGAAGTGAAAACACTTTGCTGGACAAAAACCAAAAAGAAATCAGAGGTTTAATTCAGGAAGAACTTATCAAGAGATACCAATACCAAGAAGGTTTGTATCAGTTTTATATTAAGAACAATTCAGAGATTAAAAGAGCAGTAAACGTATTAAATAATCAGACTGAATATAAAACGATTTTAAAAATGTAGAAAAATGAAACTTTCCCGGGTCCTGTTTTTGTTTATTATTTACAATATATCGGCGCAGCAAAAACCAATCGAAACAGTTTATTTTGATTTCGACAAGTATGATCTTACTGAACCGCAAAGCAGAGTTGTAAATAATTTTATCAAATCAATAGATACCGCGAAAGTCGAATCGATACAAATCTACGGTTACTGCGACGACCGCGGCACTGACGATTATAATTTTAAATTGTCTCACGACAGGGTTAACACTATTCAAAACTTATTGCTTTCCTTTGGTTTTAAAGAAAGTAAAATTGTTATTCTTGAAGGAAAAGGCCGAGTTGTAGTCCGGCCTGATACTGTTGAAAATTTATATGAAACACGTTTACGCAATCGGCGGGTTGATTTGATTGTGGTAAAACGAAACAGTTTTGATAAAAAAGGTTATTCCTCTTTTAAAGACAAATTAAAGGTTGGCGATAAAATATATCTTGAAAACATATTGTTTGATATGGGAAGTGCCAGACTAACTAATAATTCTAAAAAGGAATTGGATAAGATTTCTGTTATACTTCAAAAACAAAAAAATATACAGTTCGAAATTAGAGGCCACGTTTGCTGTACACCACAAATTTACAGCGACGCAATTGACAAAGACACTAAAGAAAGGAAACTTTCCTGGAACAGGGCCAAAACAGTTTTTTACTATTTAAGTTCAAAGAAAGTTTCTAAAAACAGAATGCGTTATCAAGGCTGCGGAAACAAATTTCCTTTAAAAAGAGGTGATACTTATGATCGACGCGTTGAGTTTTTGATTACTAAAATTTAAGTTTTTTTGCCACGAAGGCGCTAAGGCACAAAGCTTTTTTACTTAAAGTTTTACTCTAAACAATGTTGTTAATTATTTCTTTTAAAGCAAATTACAACCTTAATAAAATAGCGATATTTAATATTGCAACATTGTAGCGTTATTATTTTTATGCTTATCCTCGAATCATTTCGATATGCTCAATGTCATCTTCAAGGTACATTTCACTTGATTGGACAAAACCATGACTTTCGTAAAATTTCTTTAAGTATAATTGTGCTCCAATTGTAATTTTATCTTTTCCAAAATTAGATTTTATTGCTGTAATTGCTTCACGCATTAGATCGTGTCCCCACTTTTTATCACGATAATTGGCATCTACGATTACTCTTCCAATTGAGGCATTGTCGAAACTAATTCCGGCATCAAATAAACGAGAATAGGCTACAACTTTCCCGTCATATTCTCCAATTAGGTGTAAAGCTTTCTTGTCTTTACCGTCAATATCCAAATAAACGCAGTTTTGCTCTACTACAAAGATTTCACTTCTTAGTTTAAGCATATCATATAGTTCGTTTACAGTTAATGCCTCAAATGGCTTTATTTTCCATTTTAATTCCATTTTGTATTTCTCTTTTAAATTTAATAATCAGAAAAGCAAAATTACATCAAATATTATCAAATAGAAATCCCGACTATAAAACTATAATCGGGATTTACTAAAGTTAGTCATTCTTTCTGCAAAATTTTAAAAACCTTACAGATCAAATATTGTATCATTTTTTCTTCATGACAATTTCCATGCTTTTATATTCAGAGCCTTCTTTGACATCGAACATTTCCATTTTACGGGTTGTGGCATCTACAATAGTATAAATTTCTCTGTAAGGTGCTTTCTTCCCAGTTACCGGATTTACTACTTCACCTTTAAATTCCATACTTTTTTTCCCTTCATCATATTTTCCTGTGGCAACCATCATTCCGGTTCCCATATTATCAATAAAAGTTGTGGTATATTCTTTACTCGCATTGTTATAGGCTAATGTGCTTTTTCCTTCAAATGGTGCTCCCATAATTTTTCCGACATAATTACCTTCTTGATAACGTCCGCCCAGAATCATTTTGATAGTGGCCACTGAAGTTGATTTTTCTGGTTTTCCATTTGGTTCATACCAAAACGTCATCTCACAATTCCATGTTCCTACTTCGTCTGTCATCAATTTGTGTGGTGCGCCAGGAGTTGCATAAGCTTGCCAGGCTTTCATTTCTGCTGCAGAATCTACTGGTGTTTCAGCTGCTGGTTCTTCAGTTTTAATACTGTCCGAATCTTTTGCCGTGACAACTTCGGTTTTTACATCTTTTTTACAAGAGATAAAACATAATGCAATAATTACTAATGTTGTGGTTACCTTTTTCATAAGTCTTTGTTTTTATGTTTGTTACAAAACAAAAGTAAGAAAAATAATAACTAGAGTTGTTTCTGGTCTCAAGTTTAAGGTTTATACTGGATGTATTTAACCGCAAAGTTCGCTAAAGGTTTTACGCAAGGCACGCTATTGAAGCCATATAAGTTATATAAGATAATTTCAGTTAACTTTAAAAAATAACTTTGCGTTTCTTTGCGTAAACCTTAGCGAACTTTGCGATTAAGAAAACTTGAAACCTGAAACTTAAAACAAATTAACGCTTATCTATTTTCACAGATTTTATGATGGCTTCAAGATCGAACATTAAATCTCGCTCCTGATTTGAAGGTGAATAGCAAAATCCTTCGATAACCAAGATTCGGTTATAAACGGGATCTACAATTGCGTAGTTAATGAAAGGTCCGGCCATGAAGTCGTTTTTTAGTTCCCAGGTTCCTTTGGTTTCAAAAGCTTCTTTTCCGTCTAATGATGTATTCGAAAAATAAGGCGCATAAGCTTCTCCGGTAATCATTCGGGTTTTTGGCTCTCTTCCCTTGATGTAATATCCAATTGAATCCCTCATTTTAATGATATTGCCAACTACATTTGCGCGGGTCTTGAAGTTGTGAAGCGGAATTTGATATATTAATAAACTGGTGTTTCCACTTATAATATCTTTTTTGAGCCAGATAAAATTCTTTTTGTGAAGCATATATTCATATCCTGTTGGAATCTGGATATCTATATGGAATTTGTTTTTTATAACAGCCGGGTTTAAAAGTGACTTACTGTTATCTTCCTGAATTTTCTCGATTTCTGCATCACGAATCATTTTGATGATTTGTGCCGAATTCAATTCGATACTGCAGATAATGTCATCAACCGACTTTCCATAAATACGAAAAGTGTTGTGCGGCAATGATTTATTGTGTGTTATTTCAAACTTATCTACAGCTGATTTTTTAACAACAATAATACTTCGGCTGTCGGTTACAAATCCTTCGAGAAGTTTAGCAGGATATTGATTGATTGTAAAAAGAGGTTCTTCCTGAGTTAAGCCCAGAACTGGCGATGCAAATTTGTTTCGGATACTGTCGCCAACTTCTCCATACCATAACTGATCGTCAATGATTATGGAGATTGTATTTGTTTTTCCGGAAACAGGCTGTTCTTGTTTATCTGTTTTTAAACAAGAAATTAGTAGAAACGGAAGTATTATAAACAAAAAATGGGTTTTATTCATTTTCTTAATTTATGAAATAAAACCCAAATTTAAATAAGATTTTTTATTATCCGTTTATTTTAAGTTTCATTCCGGGTTTAATATCTTCATCTTTAATACCATTCCATTTTTTAATATCTGAAATCGTTACTCCAGGATATTTTTTAGAAATACTGTATAAAGAATCACCTTTTTTAACGTAATAATCTTCCCCTGCATTTTTTGCTGAAGGTGCTTTCTTTTTGAAAGAATCAACAGAGTTAGATGCAATAGCAGTAGAAACCGGCTCACGTATCTCTGTAACTATTTTAGAAACTACTAATGTTTTTCCTAAACCAATATTATTAGAGCTAAGATCATTTAACTCTTTTAAGTCCGCAATAGTCGTACCGAATTTTTTTGCAATACTTCCTAAATTGTCTCCGGCCAATACAACGTACTCTACTGTTTGTATTGAAACTTTATCATTATCATCTGCAGAAGCAACTGCTTCCTCTGTGTTTTTCTCTATCGCTGGTATTGCTTTCGGCTCTTTAACAACTTTGGCAGAAGTATCAACATCTGATTTAATTTTTAAAGATCTTCCCAACGCAATTGCATTTGATTTAAGATTATTCCATTTTTTTAAATCGGAAATATTCACATTGTACTTGTCTGCAATAGCTCCTAAATTATCGCCTTTTTGAACTTTGTAGAACTGAATCTCTTTATCTTTAGATACTTCCAGAGATTGAGTGTTTCTAACCGGTCTTCCTTTTGGAGCAATTTTCATTGCTAAACGAGAAGGGATTGTTTTAAATTCTGATTCGTGTTTTACGTAAGCATAAATCTTGTCTTCATTTGAAACAAAGGCAGCGATTTTGTCTTTTGGTAACCTAAGGAAATTCTGTTCGCCATGGTAAGCCGGCACAACATTTAATTTATAAGATGGATTTAAAAGCTGCAGCTGCGATTGCGGCATGTCTAATAAATCGGCAATTTGTTTAAATGACATTTGATTTTTGATCGCCACTGTATCTGTCTCAAAGTTTTTAACGACTGCTCTTTCCGGATTGATTCCGTGTTCTTTGTGATATTCAAAAAGATACATTGTAGCATAAAATGCCGGAACATAACCTTGAGTTTCTTTTGGAAGGTAATTACGAATATCCCAGTACCCTGTTTTTCCGCCAGAACGACGAATTGCTTTTGTTACATTTCCCGGTCCTGAATTATAAGATGCTAAAACAAGTTCCCAGTCATTAAAAATGTTGAACATCCTGCTAAGATAATCGGAACATGCGGCTGTAGCTTTAAGAGGATCGCTTCTTTCATCAATATAAGAATCGATTTTTAAAGAGTATTGTTTTCCGGTTCCGTACATAAACTGCCAAAGTCCCGTAGCGCCCATTTTAGAAACTGCTTTAGGGTTTAAAGCAGATTCTACAACGGCTAAATATTTTATTTCCAATGGAACTTTTTCCTTAGCGAAAGTTTCCTCGAATATTGGAAAGTAGTATTCTGATAAAGCCATTAATCGAGAAAACGATTTTTTACGATTCTTAAGAAATGACTTTATTATGTTTTCTAATCCTTGATTGTATTCAATTTCAAAAGGCGATTTGGCATTCATTGCCGCCAAACGCTGCTTAAGCAATTCGGTTGGTAATTCTTCATCAACAGTAACGTCCTTGTTAATGGTTTGAATATCTTTTGTCAAATCATCGTAGATATCTAAACTTACTAACTCATTCATCCAAAGACTGTCAACTTTTGCTGCGAGGTCATCTTTTTTGAATGTGCTTTTAATAGAATCTAAGTAAGACAACTTTACTTCGGGCTTTAATTCCCTCGAGACTTCGGCAGTTTCCTGCGCAAACATCGAAAGAGAGAACAAAGCGGTTACCGCTAATGAAATTTTCTTTACAATCATATAACATTTTTTTAAAATTCTATAAATCAACCATTTATAGAATCATTATTTTTGCAAACTTAAAAAGTTTAAGGCTTAAATATACGCAAAAAAATGTTAATTGTGATTTTTTAGTCTAAAATTGCAGCAATTCCAGGTAAAACTCTTCCTTCTAACATTTCAAGCATTGCACCACCCCCAGTAGAAACATAGCTCATTTTGTCTTCAAAACCGAATTGTTTTACAGCCGCAACAGAATCACCACCTCCAACTAGAGAAAATGCACCTTTTTCTGTTGCTTCTGCAATAAAATCGCCTAAAGCAATTGTTCCTTTAGAGAATGTTTCCATTTCAAAAACACCTAATGGACCATTCCATAAAATAGTTTTTGATTCTAGAATCACTTTTTTGAAATTCTCTAATGATTTTGGACCTGCGTCAAGACCCTGCCATCCATCAGGAATTGCATTTACATCTACAACTTGTGTTTTTGCTGAATTTGAGAAATCATCTGCAGCAATTACATCAACAGGAATATGAATCTGAACATTCTTTTCTTTTGCTAATCTTAAGATTTCAAGTGCTAAATCCAATTTATCATCTTCACAGATTGAATCTCCCACTTTTCCGCCTTGAGCTTTAACAAATGTAAAAGTCATACCTCCACCAATAATCATGTGATCAACTTTGTCTAATATATTTTCGATAACTGTAATTTTAGAAGAAACTTTAGAACCTCCTAAAACTGCTGTTACTGGCTTTTCGCTGTTTTTTAATACTTTATTTAAGCTTTCTATTTCTTTTGCCAATAAAGTTCCGAAGGTTTTATCGTTTGGAAAAAATTGTGCAATAATTGTTGTTGAAGCGTGCGCTCTGTGTGCTGTTCCAAAAGCATCATTTACATAAATATCACCAAGTGAAGCTAATTCTTTTGCAAAAGCAACATCTCCAGCTTCTTCTTCTGCATGAAAACGTAAATTTTCAAGTAATAAAACTTCTCCAGGCTGTAGGTTTTTAGCAGCTGTTTGAGCTGGTTCCCCAACGCAGTTTTCAGCAAACTTAACTTGTACTCCTAAAATTTCTGAAGCTGTTTTTAAAATATGTTTTAAAGAATATTTTTCTTCAGCTCCTTTTGGTCTTCCTAAATGCGACATTAAGATTACACTTCCGCCTTGAGCTAAAATAGTATCGATAGTTGGTTTTGCAGCTTCAATACGTGTCGTATCAGTTACATTAAAATTCTCATCCAACGGCACATTAAAGTCTACACGGATGATTGCTTTTTTATTTTTAAAGTCGAAATCGTTTAAAGTTTTCATTTGATATTTTTTTAGTTTTTTTAGAAAGAAAAACAAATATAGGACTTTTAAAGTACTAATAAATTCGGATAAACTAAAAAAGAGACAACAAAAAGAACGAAAACGTTATAAATTCACAAATAAATTGGTTTATTAAGGATTAAAAACAATTATCGATAGTAATTTGATACCTGATGAAATGAAAAAAACTTTTTCTGTTAAGAGAAAAACAGAAAAGACAAAAAATGAATTAGATTATGAAACCTCGAAAATGTCTTTGACTTATTTGCTTTTTAGATATATTTGGATTAGCGCAAAGTCGGTCCCGAAAGCTTTCGGGACTGCGCAGCATTTATTCAAGGAATACCTTATAGTGAAGTGCCATATTTGAAAAAAAAATTATGAAAAATCAAATTTTAATATTCGTTTTGTTTACACTGATCTCTTGTAATAATCAGAAGCAAACATCTGAAAATATAAAGTTGGAATTGTTAAATCAGAAAGTTTTTTGCTCTTTAGATGATTTGAATAAAAATAAAAAATCGTTTACTAATAATGAAAAGGGTAAAAATGTAATTTTGTTCAAAATGACTAACAATTCTCAAAAAGATTATTTATTAGTTGTAAATGAAGACCAACTAGAAACCTTTTCTATTGAAACCTTGAATTCAACTTCTTTTTTTAGAAAAGCAAGAATGTGTTTTGTCATTGAAAGTTCTGATAATTCAAAAATTGAAAATTACACTATAAATGGTGATAGTTTTAAACGAGTTAATAAAGATTGTGTAAATTTTGATTCTGAAATTAATAGAATAACGGATATAAAATCTAAATTGAAAGAATTAGATTTTCCTGATATTGTTGATTTTGAATTTTCTAACTCCATAAGAAATAATTCATTTGTACTACATCCTGACGAAACTAAGTATTTTAAAGTAATTTTAAATTTACCTATTTATGATAATCAGCTTCAATCATATGGATTTCTATCCTATTATAAGTTTGATTCAAGGAAGAATTATAGTTTTAAACTAGAATATATATCTGATTCTAAAACAGTAAATAATAAATTACCTAAATATAAAAAGAATGAATTGGAAGAAAATCAAACAGAAATTTTTGATGGAATAATTGTTTCTAATAAAATTCCAGTTGTTTTTAGATAAGTTATATGAAATTCTGAAGTGGATTTGTACCCTCACTCCCTCCGAAATGTTCAAATGAAAAAGCTATCATCCATAAATAAAAAAACCTTTTCTGTCAACAGAAAAACAGAAAAGGCAAAAAATGAATTAGATTATTTTTTGTTTTTGGATCTTGAATTAGTCTTGTGTTTGAATGTAACAAATAGACAAATTGTTTTGAACTGGAAACATAATAGTTTCATATTCATTAGTGTTATCGATATTTTTTGAAATGAGATAATTCCCCTCAATAATTCCGAAGTAATTTAATAAAGGCGAATAAAAAGTAATGCCGATTCTGTGTTTGGATGCATCTGTAATGTCTGTATTGAAAATATCTAACTGATAATTGATAAAAGGAAAATAGTTGTTTCCTAAAACATCTGTTACACGATGGAAATTACCTTTTAACTGTTCAACATAACCGCTGGCAGCAATTCCGGTTAGAAAATGCAATTGATTTGCTTTTTCATTTTCGCTTAATAATTCTCTAAATGTATTTTTAGGATTCGATTCTGAATCAAACTGTTGAGACTGCATTTGGTATTCTTTGAAAGTGTCTTCAAAAACATATTTATCCCAAAGTAAAGCAGACGAGCTGTCTATCACTATACGATAGGCGAGTTTTATCTTCGTTATTTTCATTTAATTTGAATTTAGAGAAACTTCTATTACGAGCAGCATCGCATTTTGCGATAACGATTCCCATTCTATAGTTCCGGTTTTTTGGATTGCTAAACCATCTTTTGCTTCCAGAAGTCGGTTTTCGATTTCAAAAGCACCGTTAATTACGAAGACAAAAACGCCATTATTTGCATTCTTTAAAGTAAAGGTTCCTTCTTTTCTTCCGTCATAAATACCAATAAATCCAAAAGTATTTTCAAATTCAAATAAGGAATGCAGCTTATTATGTGAACTTAAGTCGAATTTATATTGTTGAAAATCGTTTTTAAAATGCTGTCTTTCCATTTGAAATTCAAATTCCAAATAACTCACATTTTCTTTTTCGTATGGATTAAAAATTTCAATGGTTAACTCCTCAACTGCAGCCAGAATCCCAATTTGCTCTACATGCAAAAATTCCTCATTACCAATATTATCCTTATATTCTATTCCGCCAAATAAAGGCAGGATGATAACATTTGTGTTTGAATTTATAAATCGAGTAATACTTTGTTGGGGAGCCAGAATTACTTCATTTAAAACTTTTAAGGATCCAAATGCATTTCGGAATAAATCTTGGTAATGTTCAAAATTAAAAGTTGAGAAGCAGTTGTGCTTTTCTGAATTGAAAAACCCTCTTGAATCTGACTTATAAATTTGTGCCGGAATTTGAGCTATCATAATGAATTATTTAAAATTAACCTGCAACGTTTATGGCGTGAGTCAAAACAAAACCTTCGCTTACGCTACCTGTTATTGCTGCTAATTCATTTGCCACAGAATCTGAAAAAACATTATCTGAAGAATTATAAGTGTAACCGGACATTCCTTTTGTATAACCGCTGGCACTAGAAGCGTTTACTAAAGCAACTGCACTATTTGTTCCTTCGGGAAAAGCAATTTGTGTTACAAGCAATGAAGTTCCGCTGGCGTTATAAATATGAACGTGAATATGAGTTGCTCTTCCAGAATACCAGCCCGGGAAAATGGAGGTAAAGTTAACCAGACCGTTTGCGTCGGTGGTTTGTCTTCCTCTTAAAAAGTGCACTGTAGTATAATTTACAGACTGCATTGAAGTTCCTCCGTATTCAGAATAATAGCCGTCTTTGTCACAATGCCAAATATCTACAATGGCATCTTTTAATACGGCGCAGCTTGCATTTGTATTTTTTATGGTAATTTTTATGGTGAAAGCTACGCCTGTTCTGTCCATAGTAATGTCTGATTTTACTAAAGAAGATGGTGTAATGGTTGGAAATGGCCCTGCAGTTTCTGATGGTGTAACTGAACAATCGCCTGAAGATGATCCTGAACCGGAAGATGAATCTGTGTTGGATGAAGAATCTGATGAACCATCATCATTATCCTGACTACATGAGTTTATGATTGGAATTGCTAATGAACCAATTCCTATTAAACCCAAACCTCTTAAAAACTCTTTTCTTTTCATTGCCTTTATGTTTAAATGTTATTTTAATTGAATGAATAACAGCTGTTTTCAAGTAAAATTATTCGAAATTAAAGCGTTGTAAAAAGTTTGAGGTAAAGGTGATTATTTATGAGGTAAACGGATGAATATTTATTTTTTGTAGTAAAAATCTCTAAACCAAAAAGGGTGTTATTTTTGGTCAAAAAGTTTCAAAAAGGATTCTTCGTAACTGACACTGAGTGGAATTTCGGCTTGACCGATAAAAATTATTTTATTTCTTATTTTAGAAATTTTAGAAATAGGAATAATAAAAGAACGATGGACTCTTATAAATTCTGTTTCAGGCAATTTTTGAAGAATTGCTTTTAAGGTCATTCGGGCTACAACTGTTTTTTGGTTTTGGATGTGAATTTTTAAATAATCGTCTAAACCTTCGATATATAAAATATCTGAAAACAAGATTTTAATCAAACTATAATCGGCACGAATAAAGAGATACTGCTGTTCGATGTTTTGGTTTTGCAGTTTCCATTGTGAAAAAGCTTTTTCGGCTGCTTGCTGAAATCTTGAAAGCGAAATTGGTTTTAACAGATAATCGGTTGCGCTAAGTGTAAAGCCTTCAACGGCAAATTCAGAATAAGCTGTTGTAAAGATTACCATTGTTTTATGGGACAGCTTTTTGTAAAAGTCTAAACCGGAAATCGACGGCATATTGATATCGAGAAATAATAAATCGACAGGATATTTTTTTAAGTATTTGAATGCTTCATCAGACTTCGTAAAGGTTTTATTCAGTTCTATGTACTCAATAGTATCACATAAACTCTGAAGAATTTCTAATGCCAATGGCTCGTCATCTAATGCTATTGCTTTTATCATCGTATTTTAACGCTCAAGTTTACAATGTATTTCTCTGCTGAATCTTCGATTTTCAAATGGTGCTTATTAGGATATACTAACTTCAATCTTTCGATTGTATTGTGAAGTCCAATTCCAGAATCTGATTGTATAGAAAATGTCTTTTTATTAGAAACGTATAAAGTCAGCATTTCATCTTCGATATCAATTTTGATACAAATTTCGGAAGTCTGATCTGGATTTACTCCGTGTTTGAATGCATTTTCGATAAATGAAATTAAAATGAGCGGCGTAATTACTTTTCCAAAAGTGTTTCCGGTTACATTATAATCTACGTTTACTGTGTTTCCTAAACGTGTTTTTTGAAGTGAAATGAAATTATTAATGTAATTGATTTCCTTGCTTAATTCAATAACCTCATCGTTTGAATTGGTCATTATATAACGCATTAACTCAGACAGCTGAACTACAGCGTCTGCCGTTTTATCGTCTTTTTTTAAGGCCAATGCATAAATGCTGTTTAGGGTATTAAATAAAAAATGCGGATTTATCTGGGCTTTTAAAAATGCCAGTTCCGATTTTACTTTTTCTTTTTCGACATTTTGCAATCTTCCTGAAATGGCAAAAAGCAAACTTGAAACTACACCAATTAAATAAACAAGTGTTGTATGTCCGTATTGTGTTGGCGGACCTCCAGTGAATCCAAAAGACATTGGTTCATTTCTATGTGGCGGGGGCGGAAATCTTCCTTCGAATGGTTTTGGATGAACCGGAAATTTTCCGGAATGGTACTCAAAATCCAAAAAGTTTCGGCTTGGATGATCTAAAACAGTAGATATCCAAAGAAAGAATAAAAGGAAAATGACTATTATGAAATAATACAGAAGCTTTTTATCTGAAAAATATAATCTGGGAATTAGATAATAATAATTAAAGTAAAAAAAACAAAGAAGTGTAAAATAGATAAACAAATAAATACGGTCGTGCGGGTTTGTGTACAAATGCGGTAATGAGAAAACGGTATTTGTAGACGTGAACGCATACGGGATAAATAAAAAAGCGAGGCACAGAATTATATGTTTCGCATAAAGTGAAAATTTTGCTTTCATGAATCAAATTTGATTTATACCGTTTTGACAACCAAAATGATATATTCAAATTTAATGTTATTGCATCTTTATTTCAAATTATTGCGGTAAAAACACATAATGTTGCGACTCGCTTTATAATTTTGGGCTTTTCAGCCTATATTAAAATAATCGTCTTTTGGCGATTAATCGTGTACCGGACTTTGTGTACAAGGACAGTTACTGATGGCTTGTAAGAAATCGAATCCGATTGTTACAACATGGGTTCCTGTATTGTAGTTTCCTAAATCGTTGAACATAACCTGATATGAATATCCAAAGTAAAATTTAGATTTCATAAAACCTGCCATTGGCCCAACTGATAATGGTTTAGGAAACTGGTCGTTTAAGAAACGATATGAAACTCCAACCCAATAATAATCTTCATAACGATTGTATCTTCTGTATTTAAAGTTAATATCGGTTGTTGAACGTTTATCACTTGCAAAGTACTGATAGAAAACTGATGGTTCGTATTCTATACGGCTGTTTTCAGCATCACGAAAAACATAACCAGTATAAACCTGATAGTTTGAAAGCAGGTTTGGTTCTACTCCACGATATTTATCGGTATTTTTCTTTAAAACGTTGTTTGCATTAAAGCTTACATAAAAATCTTTATTACGGTACAATGCACTAATGTCAAAGTTATTGTTTGCATTATAGCGATTGTCTGTAACTGTTGGATCTATAACAGGATGTTCTATGGTTGTATTGAATTCATCAGTATCAATTCTAAACGTATTGAAGTTATATGAAATACCAAAAGACAAGTACTGTTTAGAATAATAGTCTAAGATAATATGGTGCGCAAAAGATACTTTAGCACCGGTTTGTCTTGTATATCCGTTTTTATCGTTATAAAGCGATATTCCCACACCAGAGCGATCTAAAATTCTAAAATCGGCATAAAGCGACTGGTTTTGCGGTGCATCTTTAATTCCAACCCATTGTGTTAAACCATTGGCTCTAATTCTAAGGTTGTCACCAATACCTGCATAAGCAGGAGAAAGCACAAAAGGGTTATCAGCCAGATACTGAGTAAAAACTGGTAGGTTTAACTCTTGGCTGTAACTTGTTGTTACAGCCATGAGTACTAAGGATAAAATAAACTTTTTCATTGTAATAATTTTTTTAGATAACATCATAAGGGGCTATATTTTGTTATCTGTATAAAGTGAAATGTCCAACAAACTCTCTTGCATCATTCACGTCATTAAGTTTAAGAACATACCAGTAATCACCTGTTGGTAATTCCTCGCCATTGTATCTACCATCCCATTTTTGACCATAATGATATTTAGCAATCTGACGTCCGTATCTATCAAAGATCGCAAACTCAAGATTAGTGTAAATATTTGTACAACCAGGTCCCCAACCATCGTGAGTTCCGTTTGGTGTAAAGTAATTGTCAAGACAAACATCAATGTATGTCATTGGTACAATAATCTGATCTGTACATCCATTTTGATCTCTTACAGTAATCAGGTAATCACCAGATTGGTAGATTTTGAATTTACTTTCAGATGTAAATGGACCTCCATTGATACTGTATTCATAAGCAGGTCTTCCACCAATACCAACAACTGAAATTACGTTCATTTCTTGTTGTCCTGCAGCTAATTGAATTTGTAATTTAGCAAATGACTGGATTGTGAAACTTGTCGTTTCCTGAATACATCCATTAGTATGTCTAGCATAAATTATGTGTGGACCAGGTGCAACATTTACAAATTCATTTGCTAATTGATATGGACCAGCTTTAACATCTAAAGAGTAATCAACATCGGCAGGATCTACAGATGGATCTATAGTTACTGTCACTGTATTAGTTTCGCAACCATAAACAACTTCTGCTTCTGGATTAATATCGACTGGCATTGGTACAAGAACTGGAATTTCAAAATTACAGTTGTTTGCATCTCTTACGTAAGCGATATGGTTACCTCCTGCAAGATTCGCAAATGTATGCTGAGTTCCAGTAACTGGATCAAAAGGACCATTTGGTTTATCAAGACTTACTGTATATCCAGGAGTACCTCCAGTGATATCTATCGTAAATTGACCGTTTAACTCTCCTTTACATTGCTCACCAAATATTGAATCCGGTGTAATTGTAACTATAAGTGGTGCGGTTGGCTGCGTGATTGTTATATCTGTCATTACATAACATCCGTTTTCATCTTGCGCGATTACAGTATACAATCCTGGAGCAAGTTTCTCAAACACACTGATTGTATCAAACTGATTTAAATCTGGTGAGATTGCGTATTTAATAACTCCTGTTCCTCCTGTTGCTGTTACTACAATTTTACCATTGTTTTCACCGAAACATGTAACATTAGTTGGCGTAAACACAGCTTGTAAAGCAACTGGCGGCTCATTGATTGTAATTACAGCAGATGCATCATCACAATCTCCACTTACAACTTTCACAATGTAATCTCCAATTACTAAGTCTTCGAAGATTCCAGTAGCCTGAGGACCTTGGATAATAGTTCCTGCAGTATTTTCTAATGTATAGATATAGTTTCCTAAACCTCCTTTAGCTTCTGCTACGATAACTCCTGTAGCTTCACCTGTACATTTTACAACTGCATTTGTAACATCAACATCAATTTCTAGCGGTTCAAGAGGATCAATTAAGATTTCGTTAGAAACATAACCAACACATCCTAAAGCATCTTTTACATAGTAACTGTATTTACCAACAGCAACCGGGAAGGTAACTGATGCATTGAATGAACCAATAGTTGTTGCAAAATTAGCATCAGTACTATAAGTGTAAGGAGCTGTTCCGCCCACTGCGCTTAAAGTAAGTGTTGCCTGAGTTAAACATGTTTGTGAACTAGCTTCAACTAAAGTTGGAATAACTTCTGTTGGCTCATTGATCACAATGTTTGCTGAAGTTGCAGAACAACTAAATCCGTCAGTAACAGTAATACTGTAAGTTCCAGCACCTAAACCTGTGAATATTGGGCTAAGCTGTGGTCCAGAACTAATAACTGGAGTTGCTGAAAGAATATTTAAAGTATACTGATAGTTACTTCCTTGACCACCTGTTGGAGGGTCTACTGTAATTACTGCCGTTTTATCTCCAAAACATGTTAATGTTGTAGCACTTGCAGATGCTGTAACCACGATTGGTGCAGGAACAACTAATACTTCTGTTGCTGCAGCGATACATCCAACATTATCTCTAACGTTAATTGTATAGTTACCTGCTGATAATCCTGACCATACAAATTGATCTGAGTAGTCAACTAATGTTGTACCGTTCAATACCAATTGGTACTCGTATTTATTATCCCATCCACCAGCTGCTGAAGCAGTGATTTCTCCATCATTATTTCCTGTTACACAAGTAATATCAGATTTCGCTGTTGTTACTGTAAGAGCAGCTGTTGGCTGTTCTATTGTGAACAATGTAGAAACTGTACAGAATGGGTTGTTTACTAGTGTTGCAACAACTGTATATTGACCAGCAGTTAAGTTAGAAATTCTAACCGGACCTGCATTTGTTGTTGTTCCGTTGCTAGGAACTGGTCCTGTAATTACATAGTTGAATGCACCTGCATCATTTGTTGGGTTTAACTGATTATCAACAAAAGTTAAATCAACGCTTCCGGTTGCAGTACCATAACAGATTTGTCCGTTAACTGGTGTTACATTAATATCGAAAGTATTCGGATCATTAACATAATGTACTTGTACAATTGAACATCCTGTTGCAGGGTTTGTAACGGTAATTAAATAATTTCCGATAGTTAATCCTGTGAATACTCCACTTGTATTTGACTGATTGTATGTATTTCCATCAGTTCCGGCAACATTGTAATTCAATATCGCTGGTGTTCCTCCAATAGATGTTACAGTTACAGTAATATCTTCATTAGAAATACAAGTTACAGCAGTATTTACAGCAACATTTATTTGATCTAAACGAATGAAAGGATTTACTCTGATTATTCCTGTACTAGATCCCATACATCCTTTATCATCATAAACATTTACAGTATAGTCCCCACCTGTGAAGTCTGACTCGCTGTAAGCATTTGCAGGACCTCTTTGAACTACAACTCCACCTTTAATGAACTCATAGATTGTGTAAACTCCAGAACCACCAACAACATTATTTACTGTAATAACTGCATAGTTTGAAACGTTTGTTCCAGCTGTACAATTGTATTGTGTGATAACTGGTGCGTTAACAGTAATTACGTTTGGTTCGCTGATTCTAATATCTTCAGAATCCACACAACCTCTTCCAGAAGTTACTGTTACCGTATAATCTCCAGCCTGAAGGTTATCAAAAATATTTTGAGTCTGAGCTGGTCTGTTAACCGCTACTCCTAAAGCTGTAGTTCCTGTTAATGTATACGTATAAACCGGGTTATCGTTTACGCCTGGTGCACTTGGAGCTAAATTAGCCGTGATTGAACCATCTGAATTACCTCTACAAGAAACATTTGTTCCGTTTAAAGTAAATCCTGTAATAACAGTTGCAGGAGCAATTACAATCGTAACATTAAAGTCACAAGTCGTTAATACATCTCTCACTCTGATAACGTGTGTACCAGGAGCAACGTTGTTAAATACAGCTGGTGTAGTATTTATGCTTACACCTCCGTCTAAAGTATATCTATAATTAGCTGTTCCTGAACCTCCTGTTGCAGTAGCAGTAATTACACCATTATTAAATGTACAACTTGGTAATGTTGTAACTATAGTCTCTAACTGTAATCCCGGAGTGATCGTTACCGCAGCAGTTGCTGTTGCTGTACATCCGTTTGCATCTCTTACTGTTACATCGTATGTTCCTGCAGCGTTTACAGTAAATGTAGGGCTTGTTTGGAAACCAGCTCCAATACTGTATTCGTAAGGTGCAACACCAGAACCAACAGTAACTGTAAATGTATATTCACCTGCTGCCGTAGGACATTGGCTTGTAACATTAGCTGTTATTGCACTTGGTAATGGATCTACCGCAATTGTTATTGGGATAAATGTTTCACAACCTTTAGAATCTAAAACGTATGCTCTCCAGTTTAAGCTTACAGCCGGATCTAAAACAGCATTATTACTATTTGTATAATCTGCTGCTGCTGGAGTTCCTGCACCTGCAATGAAAGCATATTGATAATTTGGAGTTCCTCCTGCAGCTGTTACACTAACCTGAGCACCTGAATTACAATTAGCATTTACATTTGAAGCCACAGTCAATGTTAATACTGATGGTTCAACAACAGTTACTGAAGCCGAAGCTGTACATCCTGTTGTTGTGTCTGTAACTTCTACAGTATACGTACCGATTGGTAAGTTTGTTAAAGTTACTACTTTTCCAACTTGGGTTAGAGTTCCTGTAGTTGGTCCTCCAATTAAAGCAGCTGTGTAAGCTCCGCCAAAATTGTCAACATCAAATTTAACTGATCCGTTTGAACCTCCATTACAGCTCACATCATTTACTAACTGACCTGCAGCTGTAATATTTACTAACGGATCAACAGTGTAATAGATATCATCTTTACATCCGTTTGCATCAGTTACCTGGAATAAGTAAGTATCTGCTGTTAGACCTGTAAAGATTCCGTTTGCTGCACCTGAAACATTTGTAACAGCACTTGCTGGTGAAAGAATCTCGTAGTGTAATGCACCAACACCATGTGAAACAGTTACAGTAACTGTACTTGTTGTATTAGCAGCTGGTGTACACCAAATATCTGTTCCTGTTACAGAATCGATTGTTGGAGCATCTAGTGCTGGAATTGTAACACTTACCGGTACTGCAATTATACAGTTGTTAGCATCTTTTACATAAGCTGTAACTGTTCCTGCATTATAAGTAGTAAATGTGTTCGTTGCACTATAATTTGTTCCGCCATTGAAACTGTATTGGTAAGGTGCAGTTCCAGTTCCTGCAGTTACATTGATTGTAACCACTGCAGGCTGAGTAGCATTACCTGTACCACAAGTTAAACTTTGAGTCAATACTGCAGTTGCAGCAAGAGCAGCTGGTTCAGTAATTATAACTTGTACGCTTACTGAAGAACATTGTTTAGCATCACGAACTACAATATTGTAAGTTCCCGCAATTAATCCTGTGAAAACATTTGAAGCCTGGAAAGCTCCTCCATTGATACTGTACTCATATGGAACAACTCCATTAGCAGCAGTAACAATGATACTTCCGTTATTTCCTCCTACACAGCTTACGTTTGTTTGTGTAAATGTTGCTGATGGAGTTGTTGTTGGTGTTACTATTACCGGAATAGAAACTGCCTGACATCCCTGACTGTCTGTTACTCTGAAAGTATAAGTTCCAGCAGCTGTAGCCGTGTAAGGTGATGTTGCAGGGAAGTATCCTCCTGCATTAAAGTCAACTTCGAATCCTGTGTAAGTAAGAGTACCCTGAGTTGCCAATAATGTAATAACAGCTGATCCTGCACAAGTTAAATCTTGTGTTAAAGAAGCTTGTAATAATAATTCCTGATTTAATTTGTAAGGACTTGAAACGATACAACCATTTCCATCTTTAATATAGAATGTGTAGTTTCCTGGCGCATTCAATACAAAGTTAGGGCTAGATTGGTATCCGTTACCAATACTGTATGTTGGTGTACCAACATAAGTTCCTGTGATTGTAATTGGCACTGGTCCTCCTGTGTAACAATACAATCCAGCTGATGAATTGATTGTTGGTAATGCATCTGTAGCAATTGTTACATCTATTTTAGTTGTACATCCGTTTGCATCCATTGCATAAACATCCCATTGAGTGTTTACTGTTGGATCTAATACTGCATTTGCAACAGTGTCATAATCTAAAACGTTTGGAGCAACTCCATCCTGAACAAATACATATTTATAAACTGGAGTACCACCAGAAGCAATAACTTCAACTTTTGCACCGAAATTACAATTTGCATTTATGTTGCTTACTAAGTTAAGGTTTAGAACTGTTGGCTGAGCCACAATTACTGAAGCAGTTGCTGTACACCCTGTTGTTCCGTCAGTAATAAGAACCGTGTAAGTTCCTGGAACTAATCCTGTAACGTTTACTGTATTTCCTGTTATAGCTAATGTACCTGTACCTGCAGTTAATACTGCTGTATATGTACCTGCATAGTTCGCAACTGTGAATCTAACCGCTCCATCAGCATTTCCATTACAAGTAACATCACTAATCAACTGGCCAGAAACTGTAATGTTTGTTACCGGGTTAATAGTATATGATTCTTGGAATAAATAAGTATCAGGAGTTAATCCTGCAAATACCGCAGAAGTTTGTTTCGCTACAGCGATTGGAGAAAGAATCTCATATTGAAGCGTTCCTACACCATTAATTACATTACTAATTGTAACTGTACTTGTCGTACTAGCCGCTGGAGCACAATAAATAGGTGTTCCTGTAATATCCATATTTGTCGGCGCATTTAACGCTGGGATAGTGATAGTAACCGGCGTTGCAATGATACAGTTGTTAGCATCTTTTACATAAGCTGTAACTGTTCCTGCGTTATAAGTAGTCAACGTATTTGTTGTACTATAATTTACTCCTCCGTTGAAACTGTATTGGTAAGGCGCTGTTCCTGTTCCTGCAGTTACATTGATTGTAACAACTGCTGGCTGCGTTGAATTACCTGTACCACAAGTTAATCCTTGCGTTAACACAGCTGTAGCAGCAAGAGCTGTCGGCTCAGTAATTGTAGCTTGTACGCTCACTGAAGAACATTGTTTAGCATCACGCACTACAATATTGTAAGTTCCCGCAACTAATCCTGTGAATATATTTGAAGCCTGGAAAGCTCCTCCGTTGATACTGTACTCGTATGGTACAACACCATTTGCAGCAGTAACAATGATACTTCCGTTATTTCCTCCTATACAACTTACGTTTGTTTGTGTAAATGTTGCTGTTGGAGTTGTTGTAGGTGTTACTACTACCGGAATAGATATTGCCTGACATCCTTGGCTGTCTGTTACTCTGAAAGTATAAGTTCCAGCAGCAGTAGCCGTGTAAGGTGATGTTACAGCAGCATATGCACCTGCGTTAAACGATACTTCGAATGTTGTGTAAGTAAGAGTACCCTGAGTTGCCAATAATGTGATACTAGCTGATCCTGCACAAGTTAAATCTTGTGTTAAAGTAGCTTTTAACAACAATTCCTGACGTAATGTATAAGGGCTTGAAACGATACAGCCATTAGCATCTTTAATATAGAATACGTAGTTTCCTGGCGCATTCAATACAAAGTTAGGACTAGATTGGTATCCATTACCAATGCTGTATGTTAAAGGTGCAACACCTGTTCCTGTTATCGTAATTGGCACTGGACCACCTGTGTAGCAATATAATCCAGCTGATGAATTGATTGTTGGTAATGCATCTGTACCAATTGTTACATCAAGTTTTACTGTACATCCGTTTGCATCCTTAGCATAAACATCCCATTGAGTGTTTACTGTTGGTGCTAATACTGCATTTGCACTATTTGTGTAATCTCCAACTACTGGAGTAACACCATCCTGAACGAATGCATATGTATAATTTGGCGTTCCTCCATTTGCTAAAACAGTCACTTTTGCACCGAAATTACAATTTGCATTTATGTTGCTTACTAAGTTAAGTCCTAGAACTGTTGGCTGAGCCACAACTACAGAAGCAGTTGCTGTACATCCTGTCGTTCCATCAACAACCTGAACAGTGTATGTTCCAGGAACTAATCCTGTAACGTTTACAGTATTTCCTGTCTGAACTAATGTACCTGTTCCTGCTGTTAATGTTGCAGTATAAGAAGTTCCATAATTAGCAACTGTAAATCTAACTGCACCATTTGTGTTTCCGTTACAAGTAACGTTACTTATTAATTGACCTGCAACTGTAATGTTAGTTACCGGTAAAACAGTATATGATTTGGAATAAATAAGTATCAGGAGTTAATCCTGCAAATACCGCAGAAGTTTGTTTCGCTACAGCGATTGGAGAAAGAATCTCATATTGAAGCGTTCCTACTCCGTTAATTACGTTACTAATTGTAACTGTACTTGTTGTGTTAGCTGCTGGAGCACAATAAATTGGTGTTCCGTTAATATCCATATTTGTCGGCGCATTTAACGCTGGAATAGTGATAGTAACCGGCACTGCAATGATACAGTTATTTGCGTCTTTTACGTAAGCTGTAACTAATCCTGCATTATAAGTAGTCAACGTATTTGTTGGACTATAATTTGTTCCTCCGTTGAAACTATATTGATAAGGAGCTGTTCCTGTTCCCGCAGTTACATTGATTGTAACAACTGCCGGTTGAGTAGCATTACCTGTTCCACAAGTTAATCCTTGCGTTAACACAGCTGTTGCTGCAAGAGCTGTCGGCTCAGTAATTGTAGCTTGTACGCTTACTGAAGAACATTGTTTAGCATCACGAACAACGATGTTGTAAGTTCCTGCAATTAATCCTGTGAATATATTTGAAGCCTGGAAAGTTCCTCCATTAATACTGTACTGATATGGAGTAATTCCATTTGCAGCAGTAACAGTAATATTTCCATCATTTCCTCCTATACAGCTTACGTTTGTTTGTGCTAATGTTGCTGTTGGAGTTGTTGTTGGTGTAACTACTACCGGAATAGAAACTGCCTGACATCCCTGGCTGTCTGTAACTCTGAAAGTATAAGTTCCAGCAGCAGTAGCCGTGTAAGGCGATGTTGCAGCAACATATCCACCTCCATTAAAGTCAACTTCAAATCCTGTGTAAGTCGTAGTTCCCTGAGTTGCCAATAATGTGATACTAGCTGATCCTGCACAAGTTAAATCTTGTGTTAAAGTAGCATCTAATAATAATTGTTGACGCAATGTATAAGGGGCTGAAACAATACATCCGTTAACATCTTTAATATAGAATGTGTAGTTTCCTGGCGCATTCAATACAAAGTTAGGGCTAGATTGGTATCCGTTACCAATACTGTATTCAGCTGTAGCACCTACAAAAGTTCCAGTTATTGTAATTGGTACTGGACCTCCTGTATAACAGTAAACTGAAGCAGTTAAGTCAATTGTTGGCATTGCATCTGTAGCAATTGTAACATCTAATTTAACTGTACATCCGTTTGCATCTTTAGCATAAACATCCCATAGTGTGTTTGTAGCTGGAGCTAATACAGCGCTTGCACTATTTGTGTAATCTGCAGCTAGTGGAGTAACACCATCCTGAACGAATGCATAAGTATAGTTTGGTGTTGCACCTGAAGCAATAACTTCAACTTTAGCACCAGAATTACAATTTGCATTTACATTACTAACTAAGTTAATGTTCAGCACTGTTGGCTGAGTCACAACTACTGAAGCAGTTGCTGTACATTGTGTAACATCGTCTGTAACTTCAAGGGTGTATGTTCCAGGAACTAATCCTGTAACGTCAACTGTATTACCTGTCTGTGCTACTGTACCTGTTCCTGCTGTTAATACTGCTGTATAAGTACCTCCATAGTTTGCAACTGTAAATTTAACGGCACCGTTTAATTGTCCGTTACAAATTACATTACTTACTAATTGACCTGCAACTGTAATATTAGTTACCGGAGCAACTGTATATGATTTTTGATCTTTACATCCGTTAGCGTCAGTTACTTCAAACAAGTAAGTATCCGGAGCTAATAATGTGAATATTCCGTTAGCTGCACCTGAAACATTTGAAGTTGCACTAGCTGGTGATAAAATTGCGTAAGCTAAAGTACCAACACCATTTGTAGTGGTAATCGTAACTGTACTTGTAGTACTTGCAGCTGGAGCACAATAAATTGGTGTTCCCGCAATATTTGTAATTGTTGGCGGATTTAACGCTGGAATATTAACTCCATTTGTTAAAGTGAATATACATCCTTTAGCATCTTTAACTAAAACATTGAATGTTGTTCCTGCAAAAGCTTCGTATGTATTCGTACTTGTATAAGTTACACCGTTATCAAAACTGTATAAATATGGAGCAGTTCCATCTGCAGCAGTTACAGTAACTACTGCTTTTGTTGGTACATTTCCTGCAGCACATGTTAATCCTGTTGTTAAAACAGACGTAGCTGTTAAGGCTGCTGGTTGTGTAATTGTGATTGGTGTACCTGGGTAAAGACAAGATTTAGCATCTCTTACCGTAATAGTATATGCAGTACCTGCCGCTAATCCTGTAAATACATTTGATGTTTGGAAAGCTCCACCATCTAATTGATATTGATAAGGACCAACTCCTGAAGTAACATTTACAGTAATAGTTCCATCTGTACCTCCATTACAACTTACATGTGTTTCAACAGTAGCAAATAATGTAGGCTGGATAGGATCTAATGTTAAAGTAGTTGTAGCCTCACATGCTGTTGGCAATTTAGCATCATTTACTTTGAACATATAGTTTGCTAAAACACTAGTTGTTAAAACATTTGATGGCATCAAGGTATAGTTAAGACCTCCATCAGTAGAATAATAATAAGTGTAGGCAGTATTGTAACCTCCTGTGGCTGTTAATGTAATTTGAGCATCCGGAGTTCCTGTACAATCTAGTTCTTTTGTTAATGCAGCACTTAAGTGTAACTGTGGTTTAACTTCATAAGTTGTAGTCGCTGTACAACCGTTACCATCTTTAATTACTAAAGTATAAGTACCTGAAGCATTAAACGTAAAGCTTGGGCTTGTTTGGAAAGTACTTCCGTTTACGCTATAAGTAGCTCCTCCAACTGCCGGATCAACTGTTCCAGAAATTGCAAATGTGAATGGATTACCGTCATAACAAATTCCAGCTGGTGCTGTAATTGTTGGATCAGCATCTTTATTTAATGTAACAGCTGCGAATTTAATACAGCCATAAGCATCTTTTGCGTACGCAATATAGCTTCCTGCATTTCTATTAAATGTATTTGCAGCAGTCCATCCCGCAGTCGCTGCTGTTGGAGCAGGATCTGTAGACAATAATAATTGATATGTATATGGACCTGTTCCGTCTTTTGCAACAGCTGTAATTATACCAGAGTTTGGATTACAATTTGCATTTTTAGTAACTGAAGCTGTAACTGATAAATCAATAGCAGATTCAGTAATGTTAAATGTATTACTAGCAACACTACATCCCGCATTAGTTCCACCTGCAGTTTCTTTAATTACTACAACATAATTTCCAAAACCTAATGCACCTATGTTACTAAGTATAAGTGAACTATTAGCAGGAACTGTACCTGTTCCGGTAACTCCTGTTGTAACCATAGTTAAAGAATTAAATATCTCATAACTAATTGGTGTTGGTGTTGGATATGTACTATTAACAGTTAATGTAACATTTCCATTATTGCTTCCTTTACAAGTAACATTGTTAGCTGTTAAGCCGCTTACTGTTAAAGTAGAATTAGTTGGAATAGGGAATTGAGCTGTTTCATAGTAATAACAACCTGTAAATGCATCATGTACGATGAAAGTATATTTAACACCTGGTAATAAGTTTGGTATAGTTGTTTTTTTACTTCCTGGGTTTACTCCTGCAGGAACTCCTAAAACATCTTCATCATACCATGGTAAAGTAGTTGGAGAAGTATAAGTCATTCCCGGACCTGTATAAACAGCGAAGTGGAATGGACCGTTACCTGTAATATTAGTAGATGTTGCACCAATAGCCACAACTGCTGAACCTAATGAAGAACAATCAGCCGGCGGCGGTGTTACTGTAATATCAAGATCATTTGGCGGTGAAGCAACAAATATATTTTGCTCGATATTAGTACAACCATTTGCATCTGTAACTATAATTTGGTATAAACCAAAATCAACTACTTCGAAAACAACCAAAGCTCCTGTTTGATTTGTAATTTGTTTATTATAACCATTTACTCCTGTTACATGATAGATGTAATTTGGAGTACCTCCTGTAACAGAAGTAATTGTAATAGCTCCTAAAGAAACACCCAATGCACCACAAGTAATTGGAGTAATTGTTCTGTTTACAACAATTGGTGTTGGCTGTGCAATGTTAATATTAAATGTATCTGTACAACCTTTTGCGTCAGTTACAGTAATCACATAATTACCAGCAGCTAAGCCAGATGTTTGTGAACCGTAATTAACTCCTGTCGTTGTATTTAAAACAGTATATACAAATGGTGCTTGTCCTTTTGTATTATCAATTGTAATAGCAATTGCTGCAGTAGCATCACCATTACAGTTAATACTTTGAGTTTGTGCAACTAAAGTAATATCAGGTAACACTGGCGTAGTAACGATAACCGCAGCAGATGTAGCTGTACATCCTCTAGAATCAGTTACTGTAAAAGTATACGATCCTGCTGTGTTAGTTGTAAATACATTTCCGGCAAATGTTCCTGTGTTAGGAGAAGCTGTGTAAGTGAATGGTCCGCTTCCTCCCGCTGGTGTCAAAGTAATCTGAGCATCAGTTGGAACTGAACATGTAATATCTTTGTCTAATGTCGCATTTAATGTTAATGCGTTATTTACTAAAACAACATTGCTATCTGCTGTACATCCGTTACCGTCTTTAATTTTAACCGTATAGCTTCCTGGTGTAGTAACAACAAATGTGTTACCTGCCTGATATGAAGCTCCTCCATTAATACTGTAGCTCAATGGTGCTACTAAACCAGCTCCCGGAGTTGCAGTAATAGTATAACTTCCTACACCAAAACATTGACCCGCAGCAGAAGCTGTAACAGTTGGAACAACATCTTTAGCTATAGTAATATCTACTTTAGTTGTACATCCATTAGCATCAATTACATAGGCATCCCAGTTTAAGTTAACCGCTGGATCTAAGTTTGCTTTGTTATTGTTAGAATAAGCTCCTACCGCAGCACCATCCTGAACAAATGAATATCTGTATAATGGAGTTCCTCCAGTTGCTGTTACTGTTACTGCAGAAGTACTAACAAAACAGTTAGCATTTACTGCTGCATAAGCTGCAGATAAAGCAGCTGCCGGCTGATTAATAGTAATCGAAGCATTTGCTGTACAACCTGTTGCTTCATCAGTAACAATAATAGCGTAAGTATTTGCAGTTAAATTTGGTAAAGTTACAGTTCCAGTATTAACTCCTGTTACCGCTGTACCTCCATTAACTGTATAAGAATATGTAGAACCGAAACCAGCAACAGTTAATCTTATAGATCCTGTATTTCCTGCATTACATAATACATCACTTAATTTACTAGCTAAAACAGTAATTGGAGTTACCGGATTAACTGTATATGATTCTGTATAATAACATCCGTTTGCATCTGTAACTTTAAACATATAAGTACCCGGTGCAAGATTTGCAAAAGCATTAGATGTTTGTTTAGCAATAATAACCGGAGATGGAGCAATTGTTTCGTATTGTAAAGTTCCAACACCATTTACTGCTGTTAATGTAACAGTAGTTGTTGTAGACGTACAAGTAACTGCCGGAGCAGCAAATGTTAAATCTGTTGGAGAGTTTAATCTCAATAAAGTTCCTGAACCTGTAACCGGACAGCCTTTTGCATCTCTTACAGCATATGTATAAGGCTGATTTGCGCCGTTGTCATTTAATGTTAAAACATTATTTGAACTGTATCCGCTTCCGTTGAAACTGTATTCGTAAGGAGCCGTTCCTGTTCCTGCAGTAACATTGATTGTAACTGTTCCTGCTACTTTAGCATTTGAAGCATTACAAGAGAATGGAACTTCAACTACTGATGCCACTAATGTTAAAGGCTGAGTAATTGTAACTGCTACTGATCCAGAACAGTTTTTACTGTCTTTTACGTAGAAAGTATATGAACCTGCAGCTAATCCTGTAAATACCGGATTTGCAGCAAATGGTCCTGCAACATTGTTGCTGTATGTAAATCCGCCTGATCCTCCCGCACCTGTTAAAGTAACTGAACCATTTGAACTTCCATTACAGCTTGCATTTACCTGAACAGCTGTAACTGTTGGGTTTGTAATTGGAGCAACTGTAACAACTGCAGTTCTTGTACAGCTGTTAGAATCTGTAATTACAAATGTATAAGTGTCTGCGTTTGCAGGCGTTACTGTATAAGTAAATGTTGGCCCGGTAATAGGTGCACTTGCTGCACTTGGAGCACCGGCCCCTTTTTGTACTGTGTAAGTATATGTAGATCTACCGCCGCCAATTGTAACTGTAATTGTTGCGTTTGGAGTAGCTGTACAATCTAGTTCTTTTGTAACTGTACCAGCAGCTGTTAATTGCGGGTAAATCACTGTTGCAGCCGGAGCTGAAGCAATACAGCCGTTTTTATCTTTTACATAAACCGTATAACTTCCTGCAGCTACTGTAAAAGTATTACTTGTTTGGAAAGCTCCTGTTGGACCATTAATTCCATAAGTTAATGGTGCTAAACCTGTAGCAGTCGCTGTAATTGTAAATCCGCTTCCAGAAGCTGTACATTGATTGTTAACCGTTACNATCTTTTACATAAACCGTATAACTTCCTGCAGCTACTGTAAAAGTATACTTGTTTGGAAAGCTCCTGTTGGACCATTAATTCCATAAGTTAATGGTGCTAAACCTGTAGCAGTCGCTGTAATTGTAAATCCGCTTCCAGAAGCTGTACATTGATTGTTAACCGTTACATTAGTGATGGCTGGCATTGCATCCAGAATAACTGTAACTGTTGATTTAGCAATACACCCATTTGCATCTTTCACGTAAACATCCCAAACTAAATCAGCTCCAGAATTAGTATCTACTGTTAAAACAGCGCTATTTCCGTAAGTTGATGTTGGAACTGTTGATGGGCTTTTCGCGAAAGCGTATGTATAATTTGGAGTACCGCCTGTTGCAGTAACTGTAATTTGTGAATTATCGTTATTACAATTAACATTAGTTCCTACTGCTGTAGTAATTGCCAAAGCAGCCGCCGGCTGACCAATAACAATACTTGTAGAATTAGTACATCCTGTTGCAGTATCTGTTACCTGAACTGTATAAGTACCTGCTGCAACATTTGATAATGTTAGTGTATTTCCTGATTGTGTTAATGTTCCTGATCCTAAAGTTCCTGCTGTTAAAGTAAATGTATAAGCACCTACTACAGCATTACCAGAAACTGTATAAGTTCCAGATCCTGTTGAACCTCCTCTACATAAAACATCACTTGTTTTATTTCCTGTAATTGCAATTGGAGTAACCGGATTTACAATGTAAGGTTCTGTATAATAACATCCGTTTGCATCTGTAACCCTGAAAGTATAAGATCCAGGTGCAAGACTTGCGAATGCATTAGATGTTTGTTTAGCAATGATTACTGTTGATGGAGCAATAGTTTCATATTGTAAAGCTCCAACTCCATTTACTGCTGTTAAAGTAACAGTAGTTGTCGTAGCTGTACAAGTAACCGCTGGCGAAGCAAAAGTTAAATCTGTTGGAGGATTTAGTCTTAATAAAGTTCCATTACCTGTTACCGGACAACCTTTTGCATCTCTTACTGAGTAAGTATAAGCTTGATTAGCTCCATTATCATTTAATGTTAATACATTATTTGAGCTGTACCCGCTTCCGTTAAAGCTATATTCATAAGGAGCAGTTCCTGTTCCTGCTGTAACATTGATTGTAACTGTTCCTGCTACTTTAGCATTTGAAGTGTTACATGTAAATGGAACTACTGCAACAGTTGCTGCTAATGTTATAGGCTGGGTAATTGTAACTGCTACAGATCCAGAACAGTTTTTACTGTCTTTTACATAGAAAGTATAAGTACCAGCTGCTAATCCTGTAAATACCGGATTAGTTGTAAATCCTGTTGTTGGATTATTACTGTATGTGAAACTACCTGATCCTCCAGCACCTGTTAAAGTAACTGAACCATCAGCAGCACCATTACAGCTCGCATTTGTCTGAACAGCTGTAACTGTTGGGTTTGAAATTGGAGCAACTGTAACAACTGCAGTTCTTGTACAGCTGTTAGAATCTGTAATTACAAATGTATAAGTGTCTGCATTTGCTGGTGTTACTGTATAAGTAAATGTTGGCCCGGTAATAGGTGCGCTTGCTGCACTTGGAGCACCGGCCCCTTTTTGTACTGTGTAAGTATATGTAGATCTACCACCGCCAATTGTAACTGTAATTGTTGCGTTTGGAGTAGCTGTACAATCTAATTCTTTTGTAACTGTACCAGCAGCTGTTAATTGCGGGTAAACCACTGTTGCAGCCGGAGCTGAAGCAATACAGCCGTTTTTATCTTTTACATAAACTGTATAAGTTCCTGCAGCTATTGTAAAAATATTACTTGTTTGGAATGCTCCGGTTGGACCATTAATTCCATAAGTTAATGGTGCTAAACCTGTAGCAGTCGCTGTAATTGTAAATCCGCTTCCAGAAGCTGTACATTGATTGTTAACCGTTACTATTCGAANGTTGGACCATTAATTCCATAAGTTAATGGTGCTAAACCTGTAGCAGTCGCTGTAATTGTAAATCCGCTTCCAGAAGCTGTACATTGATTGTTAACCGTTACGTTAGTGATGGCTGGCATTCCATCCAAAATAACTGTAGCTGTTGATTTAGCAATACAGCCATTTGCATCTTTCACGTAAACATCCCAAACTAAATCAGCTCCAGAATTAGTATCTACTGTTAAAACATTACTAGCGCCATAAGTAGATGATGGTACTGTTGACGGGCTTTTCGCGAAAGCGTAAGTATAATTTGGTGTACCGCCTGCAGCAGTAACCGTAATTTGTGAATTATCGTTATTACAATTAACATTAGTTCCTACTGCTGTAGTAATTACTAAAGCAGCCGCTGGCTGGCCAATAACAATACTTGCAGAATTAGTACATCCTGTTGCAGTATCTGTTACCTGAACTGTATAAGTACCTGCTGCAACATTTGATAATGTTAATGTATTTCCTGATTGTGTTAATGTTCCTGATCCTAAAGTTCCTGCTGTTAAAGTAAATGTATATGCACCTACTACAGCATTACCAGAAACGGTATAAGTACCAGATCCTGTGCTTCCTCCTCTACATAAAACATCACTTGTTTTATTTCCAGTGATTGCAATTGGAGTAACCGGATTTACAATGTAAGGTTCTGTATAATAACATCCGTTTGCATCTGTAACTCTGAAAGTATAAGATCCAGGTGCAAGGTTTGTGAATGCATTTGATGTTTGTTTTGCTCTAATTACTGTCGATGGAGCAATTGTTTCGTATTGTAAAGTTCCTACTCCATTTACTGCTGTTAAAGTAACAGTCGTACTTGTAGCTGTACAAGTAACCGCTGGCGAAGCAAAAGTTAAATCTGTTGGAGGGTTTAGTCTTAATAAAGTTCCATTACCTGTTACCGGACAGCCTTTTGCATCTCTTACTGAGTAAGTATAAGCTTGATTAGCTCCATTATCATTTAATGTTAATACATTATTTGAGCTGTATCCGCTTCCGTTGAAACTATATTCATAAGGAGCAGTTCCTGTTCCTGCAGTAACATTGATAGTAACTGTTCCTGCTACTTTAGCATTTGAAGTGTTACATGTAAAGGGAACTACGGCAACTGTTACTGCTAAAGTACTTGGCTGTGTAATTGTAACTGCTACTGATCCTGTACATCCTTTACTGTCTTTTACATAGAAAGTATAAGAACCTGCAGCTAATCCATTAAAAACTGGATTAGTTGTAAATCCTGTTGTTGCATTATTACTGTATGTGAAACTACCTGATCCTCCGGCACCTGTTAAAGTAACTGAACCATCTGCAGCTCCATTACAGCTTGAATTTGTCTGAGCAGCTGTAACTGTTGGGTTTGAAATTGGGTCTACTGTAGTTACTGCCGTAGCCTGACATCCATTAGCATCTGTAATTACAAATGTATAAGTGTCTGCATTTCCAGGAGTAACTGAGAAAGTAAATGTTGTTCCGGCAATAGAAGCACTTGGTGCACTTGGAGTACCTGAACCTTTTCTAGATGTATATGTAAATGGAGATCTTCCACCGCCAATTGTAACTGTAATTGTTGCGTTTGGAGTAACTGTACAATCTAATTCTTTTGTAACAGAACCTACAGCTGTTAACTGTGGATAAACTACTGTGGCAGCAGGAGCTGAAGCAATACAGCCGTTTTTATCTTTTACACTTACAGTATAAGTTCCTGCAGCTACGTTAAAAATATTTGAAGTTTGGTAAGAAGTTCCATCTATACTATATGTCAACGGAGCTAAACCTGTTCCTGTTGCAGTAATAGTAAACGAATTACCTGAACCTGTACATTGGTTGTTGATTGCTGCAGTTACGCTTGGTAAATTATCTGTAGCAATAGTAACTGTATTTTTTGTTGTACAGCCATTTGCATCTTTCACGTAAACATCCCAAACTAAATCAGCTCCAGAATTAGTATCTACTGTTAAAACAGCACTATTCCCGTAAGTCGATGATGGTACTGTTGACGGGCTTTTCGCGAAAGCGTAAGTATAATTTGGTGTACCGCCTGCAGCAGTAACCGTAATTTGTGAATTATCATTGTTACAATTTACATTAGTAGATGTTGCTGTAAATGTTAATGCATTTGCAGGTTCAGCAATAATAATACTTGCTGTATTTGTACAACCTGTTGCGTTATCTCTAACCTGTACAGAATATGTTCCTGCAGCAACGTTTGATAATGTTAATGTATTTCCTGATTTTGTTATAGAGCCTGCTGCAGCTGCAGGTGTTACTGTATAAGTATAAGCACCCACTGTTGCATTACCAGAAACTGTAAACGTTCCCGCACCTGTTGCTCCACCTTTACAAAGAGCATCATTTGTTTTGTTACCAGCAACTGAAATTGGACTTACAGCATTGATAATATATGGCTCTTCATAATAACATCCGTTAGCATCAGTAACTTTAAAGTTATAAGTTCCCGCTGCTAATCCGGCAAATACTCCTGTAGTATTTGTAGCTACAGATGCTGCTGGTGATGTAATTGCATAAGTTAAAGTACCTACCCCATTTGTAGCAGTAGCAGTAACTGTTGTTGTAGTTGCTGTACAAGTAACTGCAGCATTACTAAATGCTAGATCTGTTGGAGGGTTTAATCTGTTAATTGTAACCGTTTGAACTGGAGTTTTACAACCCTGAGCATCACTAACTACATAAGAAATAGTTTGGTTTGTTCCATTATCTGTAACAGATAATGTACGTGTACTTGTAAAAGTTGTTCCTCCATCAAAACTATATTGATAAGGAGCTGTCCCAGTTGTTGGAACTGCAATTGTTACAATAGCTGCTTGTTTTACATTTGAAGCATCACATGAAAATGCAGTTGCACTTGCAGTAGCTGTTAATGTTGTTGGTTGTGTAATAGTAATATTTCCTACTGCAGATTTACAACCTTTACTATCCATTACCTGGAATGTATAAGTTCCTGCAGCTAATCCTGTATAATCTGATTGAGCAATAAATGTTGCACTTCCGTTGAAACTGTAAGTATAACCTCCAGATCCGCCTGCTCCAACTAATTGAATAGAGCCTGTAGAAGCTCCGTTACATGTTGCATTTACTTTCGTAGCTGTAACTGTTGGATTTGAAATTGGATTTACAACTGCACTAGTTGTAGTAACACAACCTTTTGAGTCTGTGATTTGGAAAGTATAGGTATTAGCGGTTGTAGCCGTGTATACAAATGAATTACCTGTTACATTATTACTACCACTCAAAGTTCCAGAGCCTATTCTGACTCTGTATGTAAATGCACTTGTTCCTCCGTTAATCGAAACTGTGATAGTAGCATTTGGAGATGTAGTACAATCTAAAGTTTTAGAGATTGTTGCAGTTCCTTCTAATTCTGGTGCAATTACAATGTTGCTAACTGTAGCTATACAGTTATTACTGTCAGTTACAACAACATTATGTGTACCAGGACCTACATTCGTAAATGTATTTGAAGTTTGTGCAGCTCCACCGTCTAAACTATACGTTAAAGTTCCTGTTCCTGTAGCTGTTACTACAAGTGTTGCCTGATTAGTAGAATCATAACATAAATCTGAACTCGCAGCTAATGAAGCTGTTGGAGCTGTTGGATTATTAATATTTACAGTAGCTGAAGCTGGAGAAGTACAAGAATTTGCATCTCTAACAACTATTCTATATGTTCCTGAAGCAACGTTTGTAAATATATTCGAAGTTTGGAATGGTACTACAACTGTAGTTCCATTAGATTGTCTTAACTCATATTGGTAAGCCGGTGTCCCTCCTGTTACTGTTGCAGTAATAGATGCGCCAGTTGTACAAGTAGGCTGAGCCGTAACCTGAGCTGTAACTGCTAATGCTGCTGGTGCAGTAATAGGTTGAGAGAATGGGAAAGTACAAGTCGATGCACTATTATTGAAACGAACTCGAATTGAATAAGTTTGGCTTGTTAAACCTGTTACAGTTACAGGAGATACTTTAGAGTTTACCCAAGTAGTTCCATTATTCATAGAATAATCGAATCCGTATGGAAGATTAAAGTTTTCTGCTGCTAATGTAATTTCTCCATTATTTCCTCCATTACAAGTAACATTTTTAACTCCTGTTATAGAAGCAGTAAATGCTTTATTACTGTCGATTACAATAGGGAAATCTTTTTGAGTGATACATGATTTTGGAATCTGACGTACCCAGATATCATCAATTACTAAGTCATTACCGCCATATTCAGTACTTCCTGAACGAATTCTGAAAGTAAGGTTTGTATTATTTCCAGGGTTTAACGAGATGTTTATCGGAACCCATTTTGTTCTGTTAGCATCGTTTGCTGCTTCAGCAATTTTACCCGTATCTTCTGTTGCAACAACGTTACCAGAACCATCAACTAATTCAAATCTTACAATTGGAGCTGCTCCGGTTACACCTGTATTTAATAAGTTACCCACATATAAAGAAACCATTACAGGTTGATTTGGGATAACATCAATAATTGGTTTGCTGTATAAAACTCCATAAGGTCCAGCTGCACCACCAATATTTACTAATAAATATCTTCCGTTTGCATCTGATCCATTTGTAGTATGGTCAGTAAAGTGATACCAAGCTGTGTCGCCTCTCCAGAAGAAACTTGTAACTGAATATTGGTTATCTTCAACCGAACGAGTTGGAGTTCCGTTTAAAGAACAAGTATATGGAGGGTTAACTCTTTGATCATTGAAACAGTAAGCTGATGCAATACCAGGAGTTGTTGTAGTTCCTCCAGAACCAAAATCTTCTTGTAATAAATTACTATAAGTTGGTACAGAAACCAAGTTATATTTTACACTTACCGTGTGAGATCCAGATGGAACGTTTACAAAAACGTTCGAAGGAGTATTTGTGTTTAGTACATTATCTAAATAATATTCATAACTATAATTTGCTCCACCACCATTTGTTACCGTTACAGTACTTGTTGCAGTTCCGTTACAGTTAAATACCGGAGCTCCAACTGAAATTGTAGGGTCTGCTGGTTTTGGATCTAAGATCACGCCAGGCATTGCATACGTACAGCCTTTTGAATCTCTAACATAAAGTGTATAAGTTCCCGGTGCTACGTAAGCTTCATTTGAAGTACCGTAAGTTGTACCTCCGTTAAAGCTATATGTATAAGGAGGAGTTCCACCTTGAGGGTTTGTAATACGTACTTTACCAAAACCATTTCCTGATGGATCACAACCTGCTAATTCAGAAACACCCGCAGAAGCACTTAATGCATTTGCAGGAGCTGTAATTGTTATAGTGCTTGCTGGATCAGTACATGTAGTTCCAGATAAAGTATATCTAACTACAACATTGTAAGTTCCGCCTGTTAAGTTAGAGAAAACAGGAGTACTGCTAAATGTCGCACCATTGTCAATACTATATTGTAAAGTATATCCGTTTGCGTTTGTAACATTAATATTGATTTGAGCTGTACCGCCGTTACAATTGATTTCAGTATTTGTTATATTGTAAACAGGCTTAGGATTTCCTGTAACTGTAATTGATGTTGTTGCCTCACAGTTATTAGAATCAACTAAACGAATATTGTATGTTCCAGCTGTTGTAAAAGTAATTTCGTTTGAAGTAAGGAAAGTAGTCGATCCATTTACAAAGAAGAAATACGGTGCTGTACCTCCAGAACCCGATAATGTAATTTTACCATCGCTACAAGCCGTAAGAGGAGTTGTCAAAGCTGCAGTAGCCACTAAAGGAGCTGCAATGTTATTTATAGCAATAACGCTAGACACATTACAAGTTGGCGCTGGTGTACCACCAATTGGCGCATTTGTAACTCTTACTCTATAAGTAGTTCCAGGATTTAAATTAGCAAAAGTATAATCTGAAGCTGCAATAGGACCAACACTGTTTACAAGTGCATTTGTAGCATTATTATATAAGTAATAATAATATTGCGGGTCTATATTTAAAGCACCTACTTTTATACTTCCTTTATCTCCGTAACAAGTTGGTTGAGTTACTGCTGTAGTAATCTGTAAATCTCTGCTTCTGATAAGTATACCTGGAACAGTAAAAATACATGGATTAGTAGCAACACCAATTTGTCTGATATAAACAGTATAAGAGTTTGGAGTTGTAATATTGAATGTATTACTTGTTTGATATGCTCCAACTGCACCACTAGGGTCCGTTCTGATAGCATATTCGTATCCTGCTGGTACTCCACCAATTGTAATACTTCCAGGAACACCACAAATAATATCTTTGTGAGTTTCTGTTGGAGTTAACAAATTTGTATAAACATTAAAGTAGAAACGGTTGAAACATCCTCCCGCATAATTTAATGTTACTCGAAATTGTCCTGCCTGATTTGCTGTATAATTTGGTCCAGATCCTACACTAGTCCAAGCACAGGCCTCATTTTGGTTTGCACAATTCTGGTTTGTAACTGCTGGACAGCTTGCTGTATCTAACTTTTCCCAAACAATACTTGTTGCATCAGAAATACTTGTAGTAATTTGTCTGACAGCATTTGAACCACACAAGAAAATATTTGGTAATTTTTTTCCATCATTAGCACAAGTTACTACCTGATCTGCAAATGGTATTACCGGATTTTCTACTGTTGTTCCAAATCTTGTTACAACAAATGACTGATAGATTGATCTACAAGGTGCAGCAGCAAGATTGTAAACATAATAAGTTCCAGGATCTTTTACATTAAATACTTGTCCTTTTCCTATTTCAATAGTTCTTGCTTCATCGCTATACCAAGTATAATCTGTATAACCGTTAGCAGCTGTTAAATTAATATTTGCTCCACAAAGCGTAACATTCGTGGTGTATTTACAACCATCAACTCCAACTAAAAAGTTTGTCGCTTTTGGAACTAAAATACATCCCGTATTGGTGTTAACACTCGGGTCATCAGAAATTGTAAACGATGTGTTTTGTTGTCCTTTGTATGTAGCATAAGCCGAGTTGTCGATACTGTTAGAACAAGCTTCACTCAAACTTTGACAATCAGGAACAACTCTAACTTTAAAACTGATGATTTTTTCAGGGTCATCAACTTTTACAATATTACTGTTTATTGCAAAAACAATATTTCTTGTGGCTGCGTTATAACTTTGTATCGTTACACCTGTTGGTAACGAAACGATATCTGCAGGATAATTAAAAATAATATTAATAGGCAGCTGATCTCGAATCGTAAATGAGGTAGCATTATCATTACCCGTATTTTTAAAACCAATTTCGTAGTTTAACTGCTGTCCTAAAGTAACGTTTTGTCCACCAATATTTGCTCCGGCGTTATTTTTTACAATTTTAGTTAAAACAATTTTGGGCTCAATAATCTCGACGTTAAAAGCATTAAAGAAGAGTCCATAACCATCTCCTCCCGTACTAAGCTTTAATTGTGCCGAAGTATCGTTGTTTTTTATAATTGCATTTGCGGCATTATTAAGATTTATAATCCCGGCTTCAAACCCCAGCGTATTACCACTGCTTGGTGTTCGGTCTGTATAAGGACCATTAACATCATTAAACGTACTATTAAAGAAGTTATTTACATTACGTTCAGTAGTAAAAATATCAGTATTATTGATAGAGTATTTATCCCCTGTAAGGTTAACGTCTCCCTCTAAAGCAGCAAAAGCTAGTTTTGCTTTTACAACTCCTGTTGGAATTGTTTTAAAACCTGTTAAGTCATAAGTTACTGGTCCACTAGATGCTTGTATCCAACGAAGACCGTCGAAAGAAGTAATATACTTTGCAGATGATTTTGGATCTTCATAAACAACAAATAAATTCCACCCTGCAGAAAAACCTCCATTGATTCCACCTCTTCCAGAAATAATATTAGCAACTGTATACGTTCCTTCAGGATTTGCTAATCCTTGTACCATCGTTGTTAGATCATAATAGTATGCATAAGGCATCTGATCACCATTTGACGTCGTTGGATAGTAATCATAAATTAATGATCCTGAAATATTAGTATAAGCTGTTTGATTTGGAAGTTTAATCTTAATTGACCCTAGATTGGCACGCGTAACTGTACCATTGTCAACAGTACCTTTACTGTAAATACCAGCCCAATAAAGACCTGCATATACTATTTTATAACATTCTCTACTAGATTGCGGAACAGTTAAATTAGCCGAACTAGAACTAAACGTAGTATTGTCACTATCAATATCGATATATTGCATAGTAAGGTCGTTGTTGTTCTGGCTCGTTGAGTTGAACGCATTATTTGGCCGCTCACCATTCTTGTTGTTATCTCTATTCAAAATATTATTACCTATCAAGAGCATATCACCTTTCAAACTTTGGTCAAAGCGAGGGGTGAAATCCTTTTGAGAGAACATAATAAAACTCTGTATAAAAAATAATACAGTTAAAACTAATTTTAAAGTAGTAGGTTTCTTCATGTTACTATGGTTTCAGTTTAACTGTTGTTCTTTGAAGGGGCATTCAAAGAACAACATTCAATCTTAATTTAAATTTATGTTTTTACTTTCCTTCTTTTTTCAAAGAAGCCGCCGTCTATATCCTATTATTAATTCTCGACTTTTACGATAGCCATTTTCCCGTTGTATGGTGATTTACCTTTAGCTTCTAATGCCTTAGTTGCTTCTTGCAGACCATCGAATTTCTCGTAATAGATATAATATTTACTTGTTGTTATATTGTAAAAGAAATTAATATTTGAAAGCCCTGATGCTACAGCTTTAGTTAAGAACTCATCTCGTTTTTCAATACTGCTGTGTACTGCAAGAATCATATAATAACCACTTTCAGAATTTTTAATATTCTTAATAATCTGCATGTTTGACTGATCTTCACCAAAATCAAAATCAGCTGCTGTGAACGGTGTACTGCTTACTTTCGTTGTTTCCTTAATACGTTTAAGAGCAGCTACATCCTGAGCATATCTTCCTTGATCATTTTCGTATGCCGCACGCTTAATTCTACGTTTTTTCTCAATTTCAGTTTCAGCTTTAATACGCTCTAAATCGGCTAATAATGCTGCTCCTTCAAGTTCCATTTTTAACTGTGCTGCTTTCAATTCGTTTATCTTCTCAAGATAAGCTTTGTTTAAAGCATCATTTTTATTAGGAACTTTTTTAAGTCTTTCGTTATATAAATTCGTCAGCTTCGCAATCTCATCTTTTTGAACTCTACTTGCATCAGCAAGCTGTGATTTTAAAGCTTCTATCTGACTGTTTTCTGCCGCTACACTTTTGAAAGGTTTTGGTTCTTTGTAAATACCTTTTTCACTTAAATCATTCTCTTCTTTTAAATCATTAAGGTCTTTTTGTTTATTAGCTACTGTTGATTTAAACTGATCTAATAAATCATTTTGTGTTTTACCTGAACTTTCAATAGTTTGAGTTAAGCTTTCAATAGCTTTTGCTGTTTCATCTTTTGCTGCCGCTGCTGCTCTGGCCGCTGCCGCTTCTGCATCAGCTTTTGCTTTCTCCGCAGCTAATCTTGCCTGACGCTCTTCTTCTTCTTTTAATTTTCTTGTTTCTTCGTCAGCTTTTTGTTTTTCTAAAGCTTCTGCATCTGCCTTAGCTTTTGCATCTGCTGCTAACTTAGCTTGTAATGCTTCTGCATCAGCCTTAGCTTTTGCGTCTGCTGCTAACTTAGCTTGTAAGGCTTCTGCGTCGGCTTTTGCTTTTGCGTCTGCTGCTAATTTTGCTTTAAGTGCTTCTGCATCAGCTTTTGCTTTTGCGTCTGCAGCTAATTTCGCTTGTAATGCTTCTGCGTCAGCTTTTGCTTTTGCATCTGCTGCTAACTTAGCTTGTAATGCTTCTGCATCTGCCTTAGCTTTTGCGTCTGCTGCTAATTTCACTTGTAGTGCTTCTGCATCAGCTTTTGCTTTTGCATCAGCTGCTAACTTAGCTTGTAATGCTTCTGCATCAGCCTTAGCTTTTGCGTCTGCTGCTAATTTCACTTGTAGTGCTTCTGCATCAGCCTTAGCTTTTGCGTCTGCTGCTAATTTCACTCGTAGTGCTTCTGCATCAGCCTTAGCTTTTGCATCCGCTGCTAATTTAGCCTGTAGTGCTTCTGCATCAGCCTTAGCTTTTGCGTCTGCTGCTAATTTAGCCTGTAATGCTTCTGCATCAGCTTTTGCTTTTGCATCCGCTGCTAATTTAGCCTGTAGTGCTTCTGCATCAGCCTTAGCTTTTGCGTCTGCTGCTAATTTAGCCTGTAATGCTTCTGCATCAGCCTTAGCTTTTGCGTCTGCTGCTAATTTAGCCTGTAATGCTTCTGCATCAGCCTTAGCTTTTGCATCCGCTGCTAATTTAGCCTGTAATGCTTCTGCATCAGCCTTAGCTTTTGCATCCGCTGCAAGTTTAGCTTGTAATGCTTCTGCATCCGCTTTTGCTTTTGCATCCGCTGCAAGTTTAGCTTGTAATGCTTCTGCATCAGCCTTAGCTTTTGCATCTGCTGCCAACTTAGCTTGTAGTGCTTCTGCATCCGCTTTTGCTTTTGCATCGGCAGCTAATTTTGCCTGACGTGCTTCTTCAGCTTCTTTTAATTGTTTTTCTTCTGCTTCCGCTTTAGCTTTTGCGGTTGCTTCTGCATCAGCCTTAACTCGTGCATCAGCAATTAATTTAGCTTGTAAAGCTTCCATATCTGCTTTTGCTTTCGCTTCTGCAGCTAATCTTGTTTTTTCTGCTTCAGCATCTGCTTTCGCCTTTGCATCCGTTGCTAATTTGGCCTGACGTGCTTCTTCATCGGCTTTTGCTTTTGCATCGGCAGCTTGTTTTGCTTGTAGAGCTTCTGCATCAGCCTTAGCTTTTGCATCTGCTGCAAGTTTCGCTTTTAATGCTTCTGCATCTGCTTTTGCTTTAGCATCGGCTACTAATTTTGCTTGTAATGCTTCCGCATCTGCTTTCGCTTTTGCTTCTGCATCAAGTTTTGCCTGAGCTTCAGCATCGGCTTTTGCTTTTGCATCTGCTGCTAATTTTGCCTGAAGTGCTTCTGCATCAGCTTTCGCTTTTGCTTCCGCATCTAATTTTGCCTGAGCCTCAGCATCGGCTTTCGCTTTTGCATCTGCTGCTAATTTTATTTTTAATGCTTCTGCATCTGCTTTTGCTTTTGCTTCTGCAGCTATAATTGCTTGTCTGGCTTCTGCATCTGCTTTTGCTTTTGCATCAGCTGCTAATTTTTCTTTTAGAGCTGCTTCTTCAGCTGCTTTTGCTTTTGCGGCAGCGGCGGCTTTTGCTCTGTTTGCAGCATCAATCGAAGCTTTTGTTTTTGCTTCAGAAGCGGCTTTTGCTTTAGCTTCTGCAGCTAATCTAGCCTGAAGTGCATCAGAGTCAGCTTTTGCTTTTGCATCTGCAGCTAGAATGGATTGTAAATCTGCTTCTTCAGCTTTTGCTTTTGCATCTGCTTTACGTTTTGCTTCTGCGGCATCTGCTTTAGCTTTCGCGTCTGCAGCAAGTTTTATTTTAAGTGCTTCTGCATCCGCTTTTGCTTTTTCAGCAGTTAATTGTGCTTGTGTTTTTTGCGGAGCCTGTGCTGGAGCTGGCGGCGTTGCAGCAGCTGTTTGTTTCGCTTTAGCTTCTGCATCTGCCTTAGCTTTTGCATCAGCAGCAAGTTTTATTTTTAATGCTTCAGCATCCGCTTTTGATTTGTCTGCTGCTAATTGTGCGACTGTTTTCTGTGCAGCTGTTGCAGATGGTTTGCTTGCTTGTGCTTGTGCTCTCGCAGCAGCAGCGGCATCTACTCTGGCTTTATTATCTGCAGCTAATTTTATTCTTCTTGCCTCAGCATCAGCTCTTGCTTTATCTGCAGCTAATTGTGCGGCTGTTTTTTGTTCTGCTGCAACGGCTCTGTTTGCTGTTGCTGTCTGCGCTCTTGCTGCAGCTGCGGCATCTGCCTTAGCTTTAGCATCGGCGGCTAATTTTATCTTAAGAGCTTCTGCATCTGCTTTAGCTTTATTGTCTGCGTCTAATTTTGCTTTTGCCGCAGCATCGGCATCAGCCTTAACTTTTTCTGCAGCAGCAAGTCTTGCTTGTTTTGCTTCGGCATCAGCTTTTGCTTTTGCTTCAGCAGCTAATCTTGCTTTCTCGGCTCCATCTACTCTTGTTACAGGAGCTGCATTTGTTTTTGGTTTAGCAATTACTGGTTTAGATGTCGTTCTCGAAGGGTCTATTAATGATCCTTCTTCGTCATCTCCGTAATAGTAATTTCTGTTTTTGAATTTATAAGCAATTGCAAATTCATGAGAACCTCCCATGTTTGTAAAATTGCCCATTCCTCTTTCGTAGTTATATTCGATTGCAATGCTAGGTGAAATGTTAACACCTAAACCTGCAGAAACTCCGTATAATGTATTGTAACCTGCCTGTGCCCAAACTCCTTGTTTCAGCGAAAGCATGGCAAGTCCTGAAAGAACTGTTTTATCTTTTTTAATTTCTGTTTTTACGATTCCTGAGAATTTACTTTGCTCAAAAAAACCATAACTGTCAATGTATCCGGTGTACATTGCATGCAATTCAATCGCTCTTTCCGGATCTTCTTTTACAACGCCTGAACCAAAATTGTAAAGAATTAAGTTGTTTACCGATAATCCGAAATCAAGAAAAGCGGTTCCGTAATTAATCCCCGGATTTACAGTAAGCATTGTGTTTGAAGGATAGTCACCGTTTAAAATATCCGGATCATCAGATATAATTTTTCCTTTGTCTAAACCACTTTGATAAGCACCTACGTTTAAACCAAAAGTAAGGTTACTGTCTTCCTGCAAAACGATATTGTGAGCGAAATTGACAACTCCGCCAAACACGGTCATTAAACCATAATTTTGTTGAAACAAACCAATTGCAAAAGCTTCATTTTCTCTAAATCGGCCGGAATAATTAGCTAAATAAGTCTGTGGTGCATTGTCAAACTGCACCCATTGTCTTTTGTTATAAAAGCTTGCATAAGCATTTGTTTCGCGAACAAAGCTAAATGCAGGGTTTATTAAATATCTATTAAACTTTAATGAATTTCTGATAGGTAATGAAAACGAAACAACTCCATTCTCAACTTTGTCCTGAGAATAGAGTACATTAGAAAAACCGTAAAATAAAGTTATGAATAGTAAAATTTTCTTCATTATTTAATCACAGTTATTGATCCCTTTTTTTCACCTGTGTCTGATTGAATGACATAGTAATAAACTGGATTTACATTTTTAAAATCTTTTATAAAAGAGTTAAGTTCCGGATCGTAATTGCTGCCGACATCATCATACATTACTTCTCCGTTTGAACTTAAAATTATTAGCTTCGTCGATGGCGTTTTATAAGCATCTGGGATATTCCAGTACGGATAAGCGCCGCTCAGTTTAACAATATTTGGAATTACAGTAGTAACAGCATCTGTTTCTGAAGTAACTCTAAATGTAAATTCTCTTGAAGCTATACAACCTGATTCCTGTGATATTTTAACTCTATATAAACCTCTTACGGCTACCAGATAGCTTGAACTGCTAGCGCCGTTTATTGCAATATTATTTAAAAACCATTCGTATTTTGGAGTTGTAGCATCAGTCGTTATTGATACGTTTAATGTTTCTCCTTCTTTAAGCTGATACGTTTCCGGAACATCTATACTCGCCGTGAAACCATTAATTTTTAAATCGATACTTCCTGTAGCTTTACAACCGCCAAAATCAACCTCAACAGAATAAAGACCAGATTCACTTACAGTAATACTGCGAGTATTTGGAGCGATCACTACACCATCTTTTTTCCAAACATAACTGTTACCTGATGTTGCTGTTAAAATAGTTCCTGCACCGTTTAAACAGAAAGGATTTCCTAAGCTGGAATCAACCGTTACTGCAGATCCTCCGCCAGAAGATACTACCGTAACACGATTAGAACTAAAGTTATCATCATCACAACCGCCATAATTGATTTGGGCATAATAAACACCCGGAGCATTTGCTACTAACGTTGTACCGCTTTGTCCTGCAATTAATACATCATCTTTGTACCATTTATAGGTTAGATTTGGATAATTGGCAGGAGAAGATGGGGTGTCTGCAGGAGTTGGATTATCAACAGAAAGACTTAAACTTCCGCCTGAACAAATAGTAGCCGAGGATTCATTATTATTGATAAAAAATTTCTCTGCATAGATTCTGTAATAAGCCGGAAACGAAGTCTGGTCTTGAAAATTCTTAACCCTCTGGCTGTAAGTAGGCGTCGCCGTATTACTTTTAATACGAAGACTGTATGTATTTGATCCTTTTAAATTCGTAGGAATAGCAAACTTAATTGTTTGCTGCTGCGCCACAGGATCATCTACAAATGAAATTTTTGTTGTAGCAGTAGGAGTTGTGAAGCTTCCCAAATCGTCTGAAAGTTCTACTTCAAAAGTAGTTCCTGCCGGAAAATTTAAATAGCTGAATGTTGCGAAGTATTCATTAAATGGTGTTCCATTTACATCTAAACCAGCACAAATTCTTTCAAAAGGAAGCTGTTGTCCAACTATTGCTGGTGTTTGGGCATAGGTATTCGATTTAGTAAACAGAATTATACTAAATAAAATGAAAACTTTAAAAAAAGATAAAGTAGTTTTTTGAATCATATAGTACGTGTTCTTGCTAAGTCTATACGCTCAAAAAACAAGATATCAATGAATGTTTCAGAAAAATCATATTTGTAGTTCTCTATAATATCTTTTGCAAGAATTGAAGTAGAACCAATCAATGAGTTTTCTTCACAATCTGAAGATTGATCTTTCGTATCAGCCGGCATAGTAAGGCTGTCCTTGGGGGTGGACAGCCCTACTATTAACTGATTAGAATTATCTAATTTGCTGATGCATTGATCAGCTGATTCGTTATTTTGATTTATCTCAATTGAAGCTAATTTGCAGTCAGAAACAGCAGAAACCGTAGGCTTTTCTATTGCTGCACTTTGTGCATACAGACTTAACGAAATAGGAGAAACCAAAAAGAATATATATAAATACTTTTTTGTAGATAGAGCCATTATGTTTTGATCTTTATTTGGTCCTTTTAAGACGGATACATAAATTGTGTCTGGGGACTTTATTAATAAAATTTACGCTTTGAAATAAAAATCGAAATCTATTTATCTATTGCCGCTTGAAGCTGTAATTTTTCCTAATTGTAATCTAAAGTCTGGCTTTTTAGGGTTGAAAATATCAATGAATGTTTCTTTGTTGTCACTTTGAGAGTAAACATTAAAGAACACACTGTTTCCATACCAGCTCTCTAAATCTTCGTTGTTTGAGTTGTATTCAGTAAAGATGTTTCCTTTACATAAGTTGAAATACATTTCCTCAAATTTGATTTTTTTAAGGTTGGCATCATTGATTTCTGTTTTGCTGTCTAATAACACTGCAGGGTTAAATCCAGATATCACACTTCTTTTCATTTCAAGAGAAGCAGTTTCAGCTACGTAAACAGCCTCTTTTACTAAACCTGATTGAATGTCAGCATTGATGTTTTCACTGTCATTAAGCATTGTAATGTTAGTCGCAACAACTAAAGTAGTTTTTTTAGTAAAATCTGTTTCGCTTTTCTTTTCGAATGATTTTACCTCCATACAACGAGATCCGTCTTTGTTACTAGATAAATAAGAAGATCTAACTGCTAAAGAGTTATATAAACGACATTGTACACCTTGTGTAAATTTGTAATCGTCGTTGATTGATTTATAAGAAACAAATTTTGTAGCGTTAACATCTCCACCGAAGAAAGCAAATGAATCTCCTCCAGAGTAGCTAACCATAACGTTTTCAAGAATTGTTTTGTTACCAACACCTGCAATAGTTAAACCGTTGAAAGTATCAACTCCTTTCACTTTTTTACCAGCAAATTCGATTCTAACATATCTTAAAATTCCAGAGTTTGAAGCAACATTATCACCACCATAAGTAGTTAAAGTTGGATCAAGATCCATATTATAAGATCCTACGTTACCGAATTTGTTAATTGGAGCATCACCAAGAATTACAACTCCACCCCAGTCTCCAGCTTTTTTCTGGCTGCGGTTAGATGTAAATACGATTGGGTCAGTTTCTAAACCATCTGCAACAAGTTGTGCACCTTTTGTAACTACCAATGTTCCTTTTGTTTCGAAATCACCAATAATTAAAGTTCCAGGTTCGATTGTTAAAACCGCATTGTTTGTAACATAAACGTTACCTTGTAAAACATAGATATTCCTTTTAAGCAATTTAGTATTAACAGAAATGTTTCCTGCTAAAATTTGATTTGCTTCTCCATACTCTACTTTGTTAGGCTTAAATTCTGTCCAGTTATTTAACCAGTTAGTGTAGCCCATAATTCCTTTCTCTTGTTGAGCACTCATACTCGTAACTGTCAAAAGAACGCAGATAATTTGAGTAATTTTTTTCATGATAAAGGTGTGTATTAGGTTAATAATAAATTTGGGTATGCTTTAAATAATTTGGGTATGCGTAAATGAAAAAAACTGTTCTCGGTTTTTCTAATATGTTTCAGAATAAATCGAGAACGAGTTGTTTTGTTTACTTTTTCAAAGTGACGCAGAAATCTAATCCATCTACGTAAACACTTCAAAAAAGGTTTTAAAATATTTTTTAAATTTTACATTTCATTCAATTCATTGAACTCATGTAAAGATTTTAATGTGTTTTCGTAAAATAAAATTGCCGCGATAAGATTTCCTTTATCTGAGTAAGGCATCATTTTTCTTTGAAACTCAACTGTAGTATCTAAGAAAGTAGTTGTACCAATTGCCTGAGCATCCAAAACTTTTTTGTGTTCACTATCGTCTGGAATACCTAAGTCTGCCATAGTAACACCCGGTTTTGTAACCAACGCAATGTAAGGGAGAGTTTTTACTAATACTTTAATTCGCTCAATATACAATTCCAAAAGTTCCCCTTTTTGCATACCACTCAATTCTTTTTGATCATGGTATTTACGAATAAGAGCCGTTGTACTGATAATACTTCTTGGAGCGTTTTTTGCCTGCGCAGAAACTGCAGCAGTTGTCATGATAAAAAATGCACTAAATAAAATAATTTTCCCTTTCATAAATTCTTATTTATATTGGTTGTTGATGAAAACAAAAATATAGAAATTAACTTAAATTGCAACTTTATTGAATTCTTTTTTCAAAAAAAAAGCTTAAAAAAAGCTTAAAAACCCGCTGTATGTCGAGAAAATGTGCGTTTTAACGGGCTTTTTGTTAAAATTGTTAAAACAAAAAACGTAAGATATTATCTATAAAAACGCTGTAAATTTTTACTTTAAATAGCCAAAAAAACTATACGTTTATCGTTTTGAACAAAAAAATATTAACAAAAAAGTCTTGATATCTGCTCGTGTGAAGTAATTTATTAACAAAAGTTAGCGGCGAGGGAACAAAATTTTTAGCAAAAAACAATCATATTCTCATAAATGAAATCCAGCTCAATAATCTTTAATCGAAAATTTTTGACTACATCATTTTCTTCTATCTTTGCTTCATGCAATTTTCTCAAATTTTAGGTCAGGATTACATCAAAAGTCACTTGATAAAAAGTGCATCTTCCGGGCGAATTCCTCATGCGCAATTATTCATTGGGCCTGAAGGAAGCGGTACTTTATCTGCAGCAATTGCTTATGCACAGTACATTTTGTGCAGTAATACGGGAAATGAAAACGAAAATGGAAATGATTCCTGTAATCTGAAATTTCAAAATATTTCGCATCCGGATCTGCATTTTATTTACCCAACCGTTACTACAGAAGATGTCAAAACCAAACCAAAAAGTTTAGACTTTATTCAGGATTGGCGAAACTTTATTCAGGAAATGCCTTATGGTGGATTATTTGACTGGTATAAAACTTTAGGCGTTCAAAATAAACAGGGCGAAATCAGGGTCGAAGATGCACAGGAAGTTTTAAAATCGCTTGCACTGAAATCATACGAAGGCGGCTACAAAATCATGATTATCTGGATGGCCGACAAGATGAATATTGCGGCTTCGAATAAACTTTTAAAACTGCTGGAAGAACCTTCAGATAAAACAATTTTTATTCTTATTTCTGAAAACGAAGAAGATATAATTCAAACCATACGTTCTCGCTGTCAGGTAATTCACTTTAACGGACTTCCGGAAAATGTAATTGCCGAAGCACTGGTTTCTAAAGAAAATATAGATTCTAATTTAGCCAAAAAAATTGCGCATCAGGCACAAGGAAATTTTAATAAAGCATTGCATTTATTGAAAGAAGATGATGCTGAATATCCATTTGAACAATGGTTCGTCAATTGGGTTCGTGCTGCTTTTAGGGCAAAAGGAAATGCCGCTGCGATTCAGGATTTAATTTCCTGGAGTGAAGAAATCGCCGGACTTGGCCGCGAAAGCCAGAAAAAGTTTATTCAGTTTTGTATCGAAATGTTTAGACAGGCGCTTTTACTGAATTATCAAACGCCAAGTTTAGTTTACATTGAGCCAAAAGTTGACAAATTTAAACTCGAGAATTTTGCACCTTTTGTAAACGGAAATAATATTCACGAAATTTTCAAAGAACTTTCAGATGCCATGTATCACATTGAAAGAAACGGAAATGCAAAAATAATCTTAACCGATTTATCTATAAAACTGACTCGTTTAATTCATAAAAAATAGTCCTCAAATGAACAATGTTGCCTCTATTTTAATATTAGCATTTTTAGCCTTAACTTTTTTACAGTCAGGCTATGAAAAATTTTTTTACTGGAAAGATAATGTCATCTGGCTTAAAGAACATTTTGCCAAAACGCCATTAAAAAATCAAGTCCCGCTTGCTCTTTTACATTTGTTAATTTTAGAATTAATTTCTGGAATTTTAAGTGTTGTCGGAGCAATTCAATTACTAACAAACAGCGGACGCGAATACGGTTTTTACGGTGCTGTTTTTTCGTGTATATCTTTGTTAATGATGCTTTTCGGACAACGATTAGCCAAAGATTACGATGGAGCAAGAACCATTGTTATTTATTTTATTCCTGCTGTAATGGCAGTTTACTGGTTGAATTAATCAGCCTGAATTTTTAAAAACGTAAGCCACTCCTGATAGCTATCGGGATTCACAAATTCTCAAAGATTCTTTAATCCTTTTAATTAGTGAAATCAATGGCAAAAAAATGAATTTTATTATCAAAAAAATGAACCCAAAACACCCTTCAGAATCCCTAACAATATTAACCGATTTAGTTTTGCCAAGCGAAACAAATCCTTTAAACAATCTTTTTGGCGGCGAATTATTAGCCCGAATGGATCGTGCAGCAAGTATTGCCGCCCGCAGACATTCACGCCGAATTGTAGTTACGGCATCTGTAAATCACGTTGCTTTTAACAGAGCAATTTCTCTTGGAAGCGTTGTTACCGTAGAGGCAAAAGTTTCAAGATCATTCAAAAGTTCTATGGAAGTTTTCATAGACGTTTGGGTAGAAGACCGCGAATCCGGAAACAGAACCAAGGCAAACGAAGCTATTTATACATTTGTAGCTGTTGACGATACCGGAAGACCTGTTGAAGTACCGGCAATTGTTCCTGAAACAGAATTAGAAATACAGCGTTTTGAAGCTGCATTACGCCGTAAACAATTAAGTTTATTATTGGCAGGGAAAATAAAACCTTCTGAAGCCACAGAATTAAAGGCTTTGTTTTTGTAATACAATTTGTTACAATTTGAAACAATTTGAAGCGATGAAACTTCAAAAAAAGAAGTATTTTTACACATTCTAGTCAGTGAAATAAAAATGCAGGAAGTTATTTCCTCCTTTTGATTTTTGTTTTGAAAACTAAAAATAACAATTTAGATAATTTAAGAAAGATGAGTTCAGACAAAGAAGCCAAATTAAAAGCGTTACAGCTTACGCTTGATAAACTTGACAAAACCTACGGAAAAGGAACCGTAATGAAAATGGGCGACAAAGCCATTGTAGAGGTAGAAACGATTTCTTCGGGTTCGCTTGGCGTTGATTTAGCTCTTGGGGTAAATGGATATCCAAAAGGAAGAATTATTGAAATATACGGGCCAGAATCGTCTGGTAAAACCACATTAACGCTGCACGCAATTGCAGAAGCTCAAAAAGCCGGCGGAATTGCTGCTTTTATTGATGCGGAACATGCTTTTGATAGAAATTATGCTGAAAAATTGGGTGTTGATATCGAAAACCTAATTATCTCTCAGCCAGACAATGGTGAACAGGCATTGGAAATTGCCGAAAACTTAATTCGTTCTGGAGCTATAGACATTGTTGTAATTGACTCTGTTGCGGCCTTAACTCCAAAAAGTGAGATTGAAGGTGAAATGGGAGATTCTAAAATGGGTCTTCATGCACGTTTGATGTCTCAGGCTTTAAGAAAATTAACCGGAACGATCAGCAAAACAAATTGTACTGTTTTCTTTATTAACCAGCTGCGTGAAAAAATTGGTGTTATGTTCGGGAATCCTGAAACAACAACCGGTGGTAACGCATTAAAATTCTACGCTTCTGTACGTTTAGATATTCGTCGTTCATCTCAAATTAAAGATGGTGAAAACGTGATTGGAAACAGAACTAAAGTTAAAATTGTAAAAAACAAAGTTGCACCGCCCTTTAAAACTGCCGAATTCGACATTATGTACGGAGAAGGAGTTTCTAAAACAGGTGAAATTCTTGACTTAGCAGTTGAATTTGAAATCGTTAAAAAAGCAGGATCTTGGTTTAGCTACGGAGATACTAAATTAGGTCAGGGTCGTGATGCTGTAAAAGCATTAATTAAAGACAATCCAGAATTGGCCGATGAATTAGAAGCTAAAATTAAAGCTCATATAAAAGAATTAGCAAATGCTTAAAACTTTTAAAAGTATTTAAAAATCAACACTTTACACTCTAAACCCGGAAGCTTTTAAGCATTCCGGGTTTTTTATTTAAAAAAAAATAAAAAAAGACGCAACCTTTTTAAAACTATTTCATCTATAAAAATAGACATAATGTTTAATTGGTATTGCCATAAATACACAGTTCAACATTTTTTTATAATAAATTTGGTTGGTTGATTCACTAAAAGTCCGTTAGTTTCGCTCATGGTTCTAACGGGTTTTTACTGTTTTTGAAAAAAAATTAGCAGCTCATACAACCTTTTTACTTTTTTTCGATCTAATATATTATGCCGTTAACTTGAGTTTTAGCTAAACTCCTTATTACCAAGCCATAAATATATTTAACCATGAAAGAAAAAAGGGAAATACTGAAGAGTAGAAGACGAAAAAAAACCAAATTAAAAATTAAAAAAGTATTGCGTTTTATCTCAGAGAAAATAATTCATCGATAAGCTTTTTGAATATAAACGGGGGTTTTTATTTCGAAAGAAAACCCGGCAAGTGTAAAATCTTGCCGGGTTTGTTTATTTTGACTATTCTTTTAAATCTTTCTTCTTGAGTTCGAGTAAGCTTTTATAAATCACTTGTCTCACATTTTCTCTCAGTTCTTTTCTGTGATCAAGTGTTAAGCCGCTTGTTTCTACAAAAGGAAGGATTTTACCTCGCATTTTTCCGGGACTTCCGCTTAAAAAAGTATACGAGAAGCGTTCTTTATTGTCTGCAAAAACAATTGGCACTATAGGAATTTGATGTTCAATTGCTAATCTGAAAGCGCCGTCTTTAAACTCGTCCAGTAAAATAGATTCATCATCAGGAACTCCGCCCTCAGGAAAAATACAAATACTTAAACCCTGGCTTAAACGATCTTGTGCACGCTTGAAAACTTCATTTTTGCTTTTTGAAGAATTTCGGTCTACCAAAATACAAGTTCTTTTATAGAAAAATCCAAATAGCGGAATCTTTACGAGTTCTTTCTTTCCAACAAAAACAAACGGGTTTCTTATAATGGCAAGCATAAGCATAATATCTGTCATTGAAGTATGATTTGCTACAATCATATAACTTTTATTCCTGATAAGCTTTTGTTCACGTTTTACTTTGTAGTAAAAACCCATCCCGAAAAGGATGAATTTAGCCCAAATGCGGGCCATTTTAAAAAAATAAGGGTATCCGCTCTCTGAGATAATAGAAATCAGTAAAAACGGCAGCATAATCAATATTGGAATCGCCATTAAAACGTAAAACCAAATGCGCCAAATAATCCAAAAAACAATCTTTAATCCTTTCATGGTTTCAAATGTAAGAAAACCGAAATGAATTTTTATAAAGATTTTATTTTACAGATAATTTTACCGCAAAGCACGAAGGATTTACGCAAAGTTTAAAGCCACAAATTAAAATGATTAAATGGATTTTAAAATCTTTTAATTTGTGGTTATTTCTTTTAATTTTTTAATAAAACCTTTGCGAACTTTGCGTAAATCCTTTGCGTGCTTTGCGGTTAAAAAAAACATCACGACCTTTGTGGTTAAAGAATAAGAAAAAACTAGAATGGCAAAAATACTTACTGGTGTTCAGAGTACTGGAACGCCACACTTAGGCAATCTATTGGGAGCTATTATCCCTGCAATTGAATTATCGAATAATCCGGCCAATGAATCTTTTTTGTTTATTGCTGATTTACATTCGATTACACAAATTAAAGATGGTAAAACATTAAGAGAAAACACGTATAGCACGGCTGCGGCTTGGCTTGCTTGTGGTTTAAATCCTGATAAAGTTACCTTCTACAGACAATCTGATGTGGTTCAAACTGCTGAATTGACCTGGTATTTAAGCTGTTTTTTTCCGTTTCAGCGTTTAACTTTAGCGCATTCTTTCAAAGATAAAGCAGATCGTTTAGACGATGTTAACGCCGGACTTTTTACTTATCCGATGTTAATGGCTGCCGATATTTTACTTTATGACGCAGAGTTTGTTCCTGTTGGAAAAGACCAATTGCAGCATTTAGAGATAACACGCGATGTGGCTTCAAGATTTAATCATCAAATGGGAGAAACTTTTGTAATTCCAGAAGCTAAAATTCAGGAAGACAGTATGCTGATTCCGGGAACAAACGGTGGAAAAATGAGTAAATCTGCGAATAATATTATCAATATTTTTCTTGATGATAAAATATTGCGCAAGCAGGTTATGAGTATCGAAACAGACAGCACGCCCTTGGAAGAACCAAAAAATCCTGATACCTGCAACGCTTTTGCCATATATTCTTTGTTAGCAAATGAAACTCAAATTGCTGAAATGAGAGCGAATTATCTTGGTGGAAATTACGGTTATGGTCATGCAAAACAAGCTCTTTTTGAATTGATTACAGAAAAATTCAAAACCGAAAGAGAAAAATATAATTACTACATGAACAACCTTGACGAAGTGGATGCTCTTTTGAAAAAAGGTGCTGCAAAAGCTTCCATCGTTGCGGATGGCGTTTTAGCAAAAGTTCGGGAAGTTCTTGGATTTGGGAATTAAATTTTTCTTATTTGACATTTAATTTATGACGAAGGAAGAAGCAATAGAAGAATTAATGTACCAAAGCGCCCACCATGAAAACATAGAAAGTGATCGTTGGAAAAATGGTTTTCTTGGTCAATTACGCCCTTTTAGAAGAGTTTTACATGAAGAAAATTACCATCTAATTATGCAGGCTTTAAAAGCCCTTGCGCCAGAATTAGAAAAGGATTTTGTAGATAAAAGAATAATCTCTTGTGTTTGGGGAATTTGTCATTATGGAAGAATGTGGTCACTTTATCCAGAAGGAATGTTACAAAGCAATAATTTGATTACCAAGGAACAAGTATCACAAATTGATGAGTGGTTAATTGATACTTCATATGCAGCTTCCTGCCTTCTTGAAGGTGCTGTAGAAGAAGCTTTTTGGAATTATAATGAAGAAAACAAAGAGTAGATTAAAATTTAAAAATAAAAGCCTGCTAATAGATTTTTAGCAGGCTTTTATTATTATTCTAAAAATGCTCTTAAGCTCTTCCAAGTCTTGCCATTAGCATAATTAATCTGATAACAACTATAACAATAGCAATTATAGACCAGGTTGACATACCTCCAGATGATGAACTGCTGCTATATTCTTTATCATTCTCAGCATCAATTCGGTCTTTGTGAGATCTTATTGAATTGCTTAATTCATAATCTAGTGGTTTATAATTAACCATTGAAGATACCATTGGATTTAAAAACTCATTTCGTACACCTGCATTAACAATTGAACCCGACATTTTGCTGTAAATTGCCCTGACTTTCTTATCGTTTTCTGCAGATCTAAAATGAGAAAGCAAGCTATAAAAACTTCTGTATTTAATAAATTCAATTGTTTCAGTACCCGATGATAAAGAAGGGTTTTCATCAAATTTATTTACAATAAAATCAAGTTTTGCACTCAGTTTTTGGTCTAAGCTGTCTAATGAATTTTGAGGCAGATATTCTTTAACATTCAGAAGATCATCAATAATATCAAACTTATTTTGTGCTATGCTTTGATCGAAAAAGGCATCTAAATCCCTAGATAAAAAACTGTCTATAAATGATTTAACATTTTCTTCACTAACAGAAATGGAGTAATCCGTAATAAATCTGTTTCGGGAGTAATTTTTTTTCGAAAAGAAGTTGTAAAGGATTCGATTATTCGAAATAAACAAAAGCTCTTTTGGAAATTGGTTAATGGCAGAAATTAAATTATCTGCTACATTTTGATCTAAATTTAGGTTTTGTGATCGCTCAATTTCAAATTGCTTCTTGACTTTTTCTGAGTCTTCAATGCTGAATCCGCTTAGGTTTTCTCTATAAATTCCCGCGTTTTCAAATAGTTCAATTATGTTCATTTTTAAGATTTTTGGGTTAAAACAAAAGTATAGTTTTATTATGTTTTCCCTAATTTATTTTGATAAAAATGTTAAATGGCTGAATATAATTTACAAGTAATGTTTGTTTTTTGAATTTCAAAATAAATAATACTTACTAAATCGCCTCAAATAATTTGCCCGGCAAAGGTCTTATAAATCCTTTAAGTTCCATGTTTAAAAGGATACCGGAAATTTTAAAAACTGGAAAATCACATTCGAGTGCAATAATATCAAGCAACTCTTTTCCGTTTTTTAAGAGAAAATCATAAATCTTTTGTTCATCAGGTTCCAGGTCAATAAACAACTGTTTTTGAATTACTTTGGGTTTCTTTTCAATATCCCAATTCAAAACATAAATTAAATCTGCTGCGCTGGTAAGAACATTTGCTTTTTGTGTTTTAATTAAATCATTACAACCCTGACTATATCGATCTGTTACTCTGCCCGGTACAGCAAAAACATCCCGATTATAATCATTGGCTAAATTGGCGGTGATAAGTGATCCTCCTTTATCTGCAGATTCAATGACAATTGTGGCCTCGCTGATTCCGGCAACAATACGATTTCGGCGAACAAAATTCTCTTTATCCGGATTTGAAGTACTCCAAAATTCGGTAATGAAACCTCCGTTTTCTTCCATTTTTGCCATGTACTTTTTATGCGTTCGGGGATAAACCTGATTTAGTCCATGAGCTAAAACACCTATAGTCTGTAATTTACAATCTATTGCAAATTGATGCGCCACTATGTCAACTCCATATGCAAAACCACTTATAATTACCGGATCAAGCGGTGCCACGTCTTCAATAAATTTTCGACAAAATTCGGTTCCGTAACACGTGATTTGCCGGGTGCCAACAATACTAATAACCTTTTTGTTTTTCAGGTTTATATTTCCACCAGTAAAAATTAAAACAGGTGAATCTATGCAATGTTTTAAGCGATCTGGATATGTTTCATCCTGAAAGAAAGCAACATTGATATTGTTTTTTTTAACAAATTCAAGTTCCTGATTTGCTTTTTCAAAAATAGTTTTGTCTTTTATGTTTTTCAGCAATGCTGAACCAATTCCGTCAATTGCAGCAATTTGATTAGTTTTCAATTTAAAAACTGCTTCTGCGTTACCGCAATGATTCAATAGCTTTTTTGCTATAATATCTCCAACTCCATCCACTTTCATTAAAGCTAATAAATAAAACAAATCCTGATCTGACATTTTGCAAAATATTATGTAAAATAGAAATAAAAACTGCACTCAAATAATCTGCAAATATGCTAAAAACAAAGTAAATTCTTAATAAAAAATAAATTTTATAGTATGGTTGAAATATTGATGCTGATAAAATTGATTTTAAAATACTGAAAATTAATTGTATATAAAAATCTTGCAATTGTTAATAAAAATTGTGAATAAAATTTTGATAACTATATTCATTACATAACTTTGTTGCTATGAAAATCGAAACTTATATCGCGCAATTATTATATCGTTATCAGTGTGTAACGGTTCCCGGATTTGGGGCATTTTTAACCGAAATACAATCGGCTCAGCTGAATGAAAGTACTAATTCGTTTTTTCCACCCAAGAAAACAGTCTTTTTCAACAGCCGTTTAAAAAATAACGACGGACTGCTCGCAAATCATGTTGCTCAAGCAGAAAATACATCTTACGGAACTGCTGTAAATGCTATTGCTTTTGAGGTACAAAACTGGAGACAGACCCTTGAAGAAAATGGCGTTATAAGCCTGAAAAATATTGGAGATCTTCGTCTTAATTCCGAAAATAATATCATTTTCTCACCAAATGATCAAATAAACTATTTATCAACTTCATTTGGATTAAGTCCGTTTGTTTCTCCAATGGTGAAAAGAGAAATTTTCGAAAAGAAAATCGAACAAATCGCAGAAAGAGAAACTGCTGCATTATATGAAGATGAAGAAGTAAGGCAGTCAAGATCTTATTTGAGATATGCTGCCATTTTTGTTCTTGGTTTAGGAGTTACCGGAAGCATAGGTTATCCTTTATACCAAAATCAAATTGCAGCACAAACACTTGTTGTAGAAGGTAATGTTCAGAAAAAAGTGCAAAACAAAATTCAGGAAGCAACATTCGTAATTCAAAATCCGCTGCCAGCCGTAACATTAGCCGTTGATTCTGCAAAAGTAGAAACTGCAGAAGTGAAAGTTATGCCTTATCATATCATGGCTGGTGCTTTTAGAAGCGAGGCAAATGCAAAGAAAGCTTATAATCAATTAATTAAAGATGGTTATAATGCCCGAATGCTTGGCGAAAACAAACATGGTTTATTTCCGGTTTTATACGGAAGTTATGCCACTATGGGAGAAGCTGAAAAAGCACAGAAAGAAATTCAAAAAGGCGAAAATCCGGATGCCTGGATTCTAGTCGAAAACTTATAAAATCCTCAAAATCCTATTCTTATCGAATAGGATTTTTTTTGTCTTATTCTGTCGTTTTAAAAAATTTAAACGGCAGTTTTTAATCTTTTCATCATTTAATTTCGTGCCCGATAAATTAAAAAATGATGAATAAGATATTTAAAACATTTGCAGTTGTGCTGTTTATAATGAACTCACAATACTTTATGGCGCAACAAACAATTCAGGGTCAAAAAGCTTATGAAATCGAATGGCAAAGAGCTGAAAACGATGCCAGAAAAACCTCTGTTGAAAATCATAAAAAACTTGACGATAAAATTTCTGAATTAAAAAAGCAGCAAAAGGATATTGAAAAGCAAATGAAAGAGGTGGAATCAAAGAAAAAAACATTGATTAAATCTGAAAATAATTTAAAATCGACAAAAGAAAAGATCAGTAAACTAGAGCTTGCCAATCAAAAAATTGAAAATAAAATAACAACATCTTCGATATCTGACGAAGAAATTCAAAAACAGAGGCTGAAAACTAAAGAAAACGAGGTTAGTGTTCAAAAACTCAAATTAACGCAAATAACGCAGCAAAAAGAGCTTGAAAAAGCCATTTCGTCTCTATAAGCAAAAACAAAAAGCCCGATTCAAAATGAATCGGGCTTTTTGTTTATCGTGAAACAATTTTGGCGTCCTGCGAAAGAATTTCTTTTCCACTTTGAGTAATAACCAGTTGTGCCGGCGGAGAACCTTTTTCTCCCAAAACAATGATATAACAAGTGTAGATATAATTGCCTTTTTTGAACTTAAAATTATGATTGCCACCACTACCATCGGCAAACCATTTTCCGTTATTGATAATTAAATCCGGTTTCTCACTCATTTTCTGTTTTACAGACCAAGAAGCATATCTGTAAGTATCATTTCCCATATCATCAATTCTAATCCTGAATTTAGACGTTTCTAAAACATACTCCGGATTTTTAAACTTTGCTATACTGGAATGAATGCCTTTTTTCTGGGATGAAATCAGTTTTGCTTTTAGATCTTTCTCCATTTTTGACTGATAATTAATTGACGTCAATTTTCCATCAGTATCCATCCAAATAGTTCCATTATTGAGCATAATTCCGCGCCAGCCCACTTCCGACCAATCTTTATCGGCTTTTGACGATGTTATTTCTTTCTTTAAATCAGCATCAAAAATCTCTGAATATCGCTTTATAAATTCCGTTTTATTTTTGATTGAAGGAATCGGATTTTCTCTTTTTAATGGATAAGAAATGATGTTTGCAATTGCTTCTTTCTTATCCCCTTTTACATTATCAATAAAGGCCTGAATGAATTTTTGATATTCTTTTTTTAGTTCCTGTCCGCTCATACTCTTGACAGAAAAAATAACTAATGTGATGTATATAAGCTTTTTCATGACTTTCTATTTTACATAATGTTTTTATAATAAATTCTAAAATTTAGAATTCTAACCACAAGTTACAAAATCTAAAATCAATTTATACTAGCTTTGAACATCTTAAGTTCATCCCAAGTAAATTCATCTCCGTATTTTTCCTTTAGAGGACTTAAAGATTCTTCTGCATAAAATTCAAATGCTTCACGAAGAGCAAGAATTTTATCGTACGGCAGCACATCCGTGATATCAACTTTCTTGGCCTGAATCAATTTTATTAAATGCGATTCGACCGTATGAACTGTCAGCTTTCTCATGCGGGCAATGTCTTCAACAGAGTTTTTTGCCAGCCAAAGTTCGTAAGTCTCTTCGACAGTTGTCTTTTTTTCTGCTTTTTCTGCCGTTTTATCCACTTTTTTAGAAGAATAACGAATAACAGGCTCGTCAACCTGAAACATGTCTGTATTCGTCATTTTATACTCTTCTTTCGTTCTCGAAATCTTTTCGGTTTTATAATTTTTTATTGCTGGAGAAGTCAGGCTTTCTTTGCTGATTGTTTCACGGGAAACCACAATTTCAACAAGCAGTTTCGCTTTCATCAAACGTAAAACAGCTTTTGTCTGCAAATCATCCAGAAAAACCAATTCTTCATAAAACTCTTTTACTTTTTTAAATTTCTGAATTTCAGCCATTTTACTCAAAAGATCCGTAACCAATCTATCCATTGGTTTAAAAAAGTAATCGTAAGCCGCCTCTACTCTTTCCTTCACAAATAACAAATCAACGGTTTCTTTATTGAAAATTTTATTAAGCTGCTGAACGAATTTTTGCGAAGGATCTGTAAGTCCATCAATAATTTCTAACCGTTTATGCGCCCACGCAGCATGTTTTGATTTTTCTGATGCCACGGCATTTTCGTTATAACTAAAACGGTGATTTCGCCATTCCTGCGCTAAATCTGCCCAGTTAAAACTGTTAATCAAATAGTTATGAATAAAATTTTTGGTTTCAAAGTGAAGCGAATTTTTCAAATCATCTTCCGTGGCTTTGTTTAAAGCGTAATCCATAACATCCTGATCGTTCGAAAGTCCGTTCATTTGTATTGGAGAAAGCAAAATAAGCCCATTTAAGGATGTTAAACGAGAAAGTGCGACATAGGCCTGCCCAGGCAGAAAAACTTGCGATACATCCAACGCAGCTTTTTCAAAAGTTAAGCCCTGACTTTTATGCACCGTAATGGCCCAAGCCAATTTGATTGGATAATGTGCAAATGTGCCTAAAACCTCTTCTTCTATCTCTTTTGTAAGTTCGTTTACTTTGTAGCGAATGTTTTTCCATTCATATTTTTCGACTTCAATTGTTTTGTTTTCTTCCGGAAAATGAACGAAGATTTCTTCTGGCGAAAGCGATTTGATAACGCCCATTTTTCCGTTGAAATATCTCTTATCAAAAGACAAATCGTTTTTGACAAACATAACCTGAGCACCAACTTTCAGCTTTAGGTTTTCTTCAACCGGAAAAATCTTTTCTGGAAAATCTCCCACTACAAATGGCTGATAGGCAAATTCATTTCCTGATAAATCATTGATAGCCTGTTCATTGATTGTATCTGCTTTAGCGTTATGCGTGGTTAAGGTTATAAAACCAGGGTTCATTTTTAAGTCAAAATCAGGTTTTACATATTGATTTAAAACCTGAACATCTTCTTTTGTAATTTGATTGTTTCGAAGATTATTTAAAACAGAAATAAAAGTGTCATCGCTCTGACGGTAAATCTTAGATAATTCAATATACAACGGTGGATTATGCTGCATTACATGAGAGTGGAAAAAGAATTTTCCTTTGTAGTAATTGCGCAGCGTGCGCCATTCTTCATCCCGAATTACGGGCGGAAGCTGCAATAAATCGCCAATAAAAAGTACCTGAACACCGCCAAAAGCTTTGGTATTTCTTCGAACTGTCTGCATCATAAAATCTATAGCGTCAAGTAAATCAGCGCGAAGCATACTGACTTCATCAATAATCAGCAGTTCCATATTGCGAATCACATTTCGCTTCACATTGTTCATTTTGAAATGTCTGCGAAGTGATTCTTTATTCTCAAATTTTACTGTTTCTGTAAACTGAGAACTCTCTTCATAAGTAGGTAAAAATGCCGAAAATGGCAGTTGAAACATCGAATGAATCGTTACACCGCCTGCATTTAGTGCCGCAATACCTGTTGGCGCCACTACTACTGTATTCTTGTGAGTTGTGGCGATGATTTCACGCAATAAAGTCGTTTTTCCTGTACCGGCTTTGCCTGTAAGGAATATTGATTTTTGTGTTTGATTTATGAATTGTAAGGTGTAAGCGGCGGCTTCGGAAACGTTTTGCATTAGGCAGGTATTAAACGTCAAAAATATCGCATTTTTATAAAAGAAAAAAACCTAAATCCGATCTGGATTTAGGTTTTTCATTTAATTTAATTTAGTTAGTTTGGCAGTTTATTATTTTTTAGCCTCTTCTTTTGCAGCTGGTTTATCTTCTGCTTTTGGAGATGCTTTGTACTTATCATTCAACTCTTTAATAATAACTTTAGTGATATCGTACTTGTCTTCAGCGTATAAAACTGTAGCCGCATCACCTGTCCCGTAGATATAAGAATATCCGTTTTTCTTTCCGTAATCTTTGATGAATTTTTTAACTCCGCTTACAAGAGAATCCATTTCAACACCACTTTCTTGCTGTAATTGCTGTGATAAAGCTTGTTGAGCATAACCCAATTGCTGTTCTCTTTTTTGCAATTCAGCCCCTCTTTGTTGCGCCCAAGCTTGACCATTTGCTTGTGCCTGACTTTGAAAATTAGCAGCGTCTTGTTTAAAACGAGTAATCTCAGCTTGCAGTTGTCTTCCTTTTTCTTCCGCCTGAGCTTTGTATTTAGCTTCAAGGTCTTTTGCCTCAGTGTACTCTTTCATCAAAACTGAAGTATCCACGTAAGCTGTTTTTACTTCTTTAGCTTCTGTCGCTTTATTACACGAAACAACCAAAATTGAAAGTGCGGTAATTACTAATGCTTTTTTCATTTTTTAAATTTCTAATTTTTTTATTGTATTGAAGACAAAAATATAAAAAAATAAATAGCATCAACATAAAGTTTAAAAAATGCTATAATTTTATGATATTGGTTTTATTTATGAATTAAAATACTACTATAAAATATCACTATTAAAAGCTGCTTTCATATCTTTTGTTATAGCTGTTTTCTCAAAAAAGGCGACACAAACCCTCAATTTGCCTCAGAAAATGTCTTAAATGTCCTTATTTTATGTTTTGATCCTTTTTTAGTCCATAATTTGCGTCTAAAACTTTTTTTGATTTTTCTGTTTTTAAATTTGATGAAAAATGGAGTGAAAAAAAGTTCATTTTAAAAATTTCTCTTTTGTTGAAAATTTGAAATGATTTTTTTTGAAGCTTTTTTAATTTTCATTTTCTTGAAACAAAAAACCGGAAGCAAAAATCTTGCAATTATATTTTTGATCAAATTCAAAATTTAAAATCGGAAAAAACAAGAAAAAATTCCAAAAATAGCAGCAATTTCAAGGTATTAGTTTTCTTTATGGATGAAAAAAAAGCTATAAAATATCACTATCAAAAGTGACTTTCATAGCTTTTATTAGAGCTATTTTCTCAGAAAAGACGACACAAACCCTCGTTTTACCAAAGAAAGCGCCTTAAATGCGTTTATTTTGCGTTTTAGCTGTTTTTTAGCACGTAAATGTGAGATGAATACTCTTTTGTACTCGACGCTTTTAAATTTGATTTTAAACCGATAAAAAATGCTTTGATAAAATTCATTTTTCCTGTTTTGTATTTTTCAGAAAGAAGACTCACATAAAAGGAATCAAATTTCATTGGAAGTACTTTTTCTAATTTCATGTCCACTTTTTCAAAAAGCGTTTTGATGGCTTTTTTTGAAAAATGCCAAAAATGAATTGGCACATCAAAAGCTGCCCAAAATTCTCCGTAATGTTTTGCGTCGAACGATTTGAAATTTGGAACCGCAACAATTAATGTTCCAGTTGGTTTTAATAATCGCTTCAATTCCTGAATTTGAAGTTCCAAATTTGGAACGTGTTCTAAAACGTGCCACATTGTAATTACATCAAAAGAATTATTTTCGAGTTCGCTGATTTCTTCAACAAATGAAATTCCTTTTTGCTTTGCAATATTTTTTGCCCGATCACTCGGTTCAACTCCAATTACATTCCAGCCGTCATTTTTTGCCGTTAATAAAAAATCTCCGGTTCCGGCACCAATGTCCAAAATTTTTCCTTTTTGAGATTGTTCCGCATTAATCAAATTGAGTTTGTTTTTTAAAGCAATATTTTTCACAAAGTGATATGCTTTTTCAAACAGCGAACGTTTGTTATCTGTGTGCGAAATATAATCTTCGCTTTCATAATATTTTCCAAGATTTTCTAAATCTGGTTGCGGAGATGTAATCAACATGTCTAAAGTTTCGTCGTGATACAGTTCGAAAATTTCCTTAGAAACAGAATGGTCTTTTACAGTAAGAAAATGTTTTTTGTTTAAAACGTCCATTTTTTAATTATCGGTATTTTGGTTTAATGTTATAGCAAAACCCTAAAAGCCAAATTTCACTTTTAGGGTTTAATATTTTAGTTTTTATATTTTTCTTTTAGCTTCTCCAATTTATTTTTACAGCCGACATTTTTTCATTTTCAATTCTTGTTTCTGTCAAAATTGTAAAACCATTTTTAATATAAAATGGCATTGGAGATTTATATATTTCATTATTTTGTTTTACTTCATTTTCCTGATCAATTACCCAACCATTTAAACTTTTGTTTTTCTTTTTAATTTCATTAATCAAAAGTGAACCGTTTCCTTTTCCCTGAATTTTACTATTCAGGATTATCGCAAACCAATCTTCACCTTCTCTTAAAAAAGCAAATGTCCATCCAATAATTTTATCAGAATCATCAAACAGTAAATAATGTTTTGTGTTTGAAAGTCCGTTTAAATACAAATCAAAATCTTCAGAAGTTTTCAAATGTAATCTGGCCGGATATTCATTGTTCCAAAGTTCTCTTAAAACTTCTTTTTCTTCATCTGATAAAACTTCTTTTTCAACGATCTTCATAAAATAAAAATTTTAGATTTCATCTTTTTTGTCATTCCCAGGAACGAGGAATCTTCGCAAGAAACTCCACAATCAAAAACCAATCTTTGTCGATCTTACAACGGAGATTCCTCGTTCCTCGGAATGACAAACTCATTGTATTCGTTTCACGTGGAACAAATATTATTTTTAGATTTCAAAATTTAGATCAAAACTTAAATACGTTTCACGTGGAACAATTTTATCTTTATTCACATTTTTATCGCAGAACACAACCTGAAACAAAGAAAACCTGAAACAAAACTTATCTTCCCATATAAATCAACAATACGGAAATATCACTTGGTGATACTCCGCTTATTCTTGATGCTTGAGAAATTGTAACAGGACGAATCTTGCTTAACTTTTGTTTTGCTTCAATCGACATTGATTTTATCTTTTGGTAATCGAAATTCTCCGGAATTTTTACTTCTTCTAAACGAGTTAGTTTATCGGCGTTGTTTCTTTCCTTTTCGATATAACCAGAATATTTGACCTGGATTTCGGCTTGTTCCAAAATTTCCTGATCAACATCATTTGCCTCTATGTATTCTTTTACTTTTTCAAATTTCATCATATCCTCCAAATCAATTTGCGGACGTGAGAATACTTTAAACATTTTATCCCCTTGCGTAATTGGAGCCGTTTCTTTTGCTTCTAAAATTGGATTTGTTTCTGCTACCGAAACACTTGTTTCTTTAAAAAAAGCTACCATCTTTTCAGACTCGTTTAATTTCTTTTCCATTCTACGCAAACGAGCTTCAGAAGCCAAACCAATTTCATGTGACATTGGTGTTAATCTAAAATCGGCATTATCTTGTCGCAACAATGTTCTATATTCTGCTCTTGACGTAAACATACGATAAGGTTCTTCTGTTCCTTTCGTAATTAAGTCATCGATCAAAACTCCAATATACGCTTCATCACGTTTTAAAATTAACGGCGCTTTTTCGTGCACTTTTAAATGCGCATTTATTCCGGCCATCAAACCTTGCGAAGCTGCTTCTTCATATCCTGTCGTTCCATTAATTTGTCCGGCAAAATACAATCCTTCAACTAACTTCGTTTCCAAAGTATGTTTCAATTGTGTCGGCGGGAAATAATCATATTCGATTGCATAACCCGGACGGAAGAATTTCACTTTTTCAAAACCGGCAACAGAACTCAAAGCTTTAAATTGAATATCCTCCGGAAGCGAAGTTGAAAATCCGTTGACGTAAACTTCACAAGTATTCCATCCTTCCGGTTCAACAAAAAGCTGGTGACGCTCTTTATCTGCAAAACGATTAATCTTATCTTCAATCGAAGGGCAATATCTCGGACCTAAACTTTTTATTCTTCCGTTGAACATTGGCGAACGATCAAAACCTTCTCTCAAGATATCATGAACTTCAAGCGAAGTGTATGTCATGTGACAAGATCTTTGATGCGTTAAAGGAACGGTTAAATCCGAATAAGAAAACTTATCCGGAACTGCATCACCTTTTTCTTCATTCATTTTAGAATAATCTAAAGAACGTCCATCAACTCGTGGCGGTGTTCCTGTTTTCATTCTTCCAGCTTCAAATCCTACTTTGATCAAATCTTCGGTAATTCCAGTTGCAGCACTTTCACCTGCTCTTCCTCCACCAAATTGTTTTTCTCCAATATGAATCAATCCGTTCAAAAAAGTTCCGTTTGTCAACACAACCGATTTGGATCGAATCTCAACTCCAAGCGAAGTTCTAATACCTTTTATTTTTCCGTTCTCGATAATCAGACCTTTTACCATCTCTTGGTAAAAATCTAAATTTGGAGTTCCCTCCAACATCATTCTCCATTCTTCTGCAAAACGCATTCGATCACTTTGAACTCTCGGCGACCACATTGCAGGTCCTTTTGATTTATTCAACATCTTAAACTGAATTGCAGTTCGATCTGAAACAATTCCGGAGTAACCTCCAAGCGCATCGATCTCACGAACAATTTGTCCTTTTGCAATTCCTCCCATTGCAGGATTGCAAGACATCTGGGCTATGTTCTGCAAACTCATTGTAACCAACAAAGTTTTGGATCCTAAATTTGCGGCCGCTGCCGCGGCTTCAGATCCTGCATGTCCAGCACCAACTACAATAACATCGTATTCTTCTAAAAACATTTTGTTTTATTATTCTCTGCAAACCGTTTAAGGCGGTTCTCAGAATTAACTTTATTTTTCTTTTGTTCCACGTGGAACGGCGGTAAAGGTTTCAGGTTTCAAGTTTAAGGTTTCAAGTTTCACTCTCTCATTTTACAAAAAGTTCCACGTGGAACATCTGTAAATTCTTTCTACAACTTCAAATCAAAACTTCAAATCAAAACTTCAAATCAAAACTTCAAATCAAAACTTCAAATCAAAAACTTCAAATCAAAAACTTCAAATCCAAATTAAAAACTTCAAATTAAAAACTTCAAATTAAAAACTTCAAATTAAAAACTTCAAATTAAAAACTTCAAATTAAAAACTTCAAATTAAAACTTCAAATTAAAACTTCACTTTCAAACGTTCCACATGGAACGTTGAAGTTTTCGTTATCAAAATGAAATAAGTTCCACGTGGAACATTCAGATTCTTTTATTATCAAAAACCAAACATGTTTCACGTGGAACAACTCGCTTATTTTATAAACTTGAAACATAAAACAAAACCCTCTACTGTTCCACGTGAAACATCGCAATCTTTTCGTCTTCTTTCGAACGCATTAATTCAGTGTCTTTATCTGATTTATCTTTGTATCCACAGTAATGTAATATACCATGAGCAAGAACACGTTTCAATTCTTCATCAAAAGAAACATTAAAATCTTTTGCGTTGTCCGCTACTCTTTCAACAGAAACAAAAATATCTCCGTTTAATTCATTACCAACTGTATAATCAAAACTTATAATATCAGTTAGTGTATCGTGGTTTAAATACTCTACATTTATTTTATGCAAGTATTCATCATCACAAAAAATATAATTTATTTCTCCTTCATTTTTCTTTTCAGAAACAATAACAGCACTTAACCAATCTGTAAAAGCTTGTTCGTTGTCTAAAGAAAATTCGGTTTCGTAATTAAAGTTTATCATTTTGTATTAAAATATTCTTGAACCTTTTGATTAAAATTCGAGCGCAAAGGTAGCGATTGTCTATTTAAAATTTCTACACTATTTAAATAATCAGTTAATGAGCTTGGTAACGCATTTGAACGATTAGAAAATTCAGCCTTGTTTGTTTCAGATTGACGCTTCGTATCTTGGCCTTGTTCCTGAACTGCATTGTTTAATTTTAATAATTCTTGCTGAATATTTAATATTCTCTGAAGGTTCTCATTCTTGAATCCTTTATTTAAAATCTGTTTTTCTGAAGCTTTCATTTGTTCGATTGCAGATCTGCCTTGAGCGTCTAATCCTTTTTTGGCTAACTCTTTTTGCAACGCTTCACGAAGTTTAACCTGCTCTTTGTAAATCTCCATTATCTTTTCAGCGTCACCTTCTCCATCTTCACCATCATTTCCCTCGTTGCCTTTTCCACCTTCTTTTCCACCTTGTCCATTTTTACCCTGACCATTCTTTCCGTCTTTTCCTTGGCCATCTTTTCCTTGTCCGCTTTCTTTACCCTGACCTTGCCCTTGTTTTCCTTCACCGCTTTTTCCTTGCTGACCACTTCCTGGTTTGTCTCCAGACTTCATTCCTTCTTTCATTTTATCAGCCAAGCCTTTTTGCTTTTGAATAATATCTGGAAGTTGCATTCCTTGTCCATCTCCTTGTTTTGGTTTTCCCATTCCCGGTTTAGACATTTGCATCTGCATATTATTTAAAAGATCACTTAAAAAATCGGCCAATTTATTTGCAGATGAAACGGCATATTGCTGATGTGAAACTCCTTTTGGGATTTGTACATCGGTCAAAACTTCAATCGCTTTATCCATATTATATTGTACGTTGCCAATTTCTTTGGTTACGTCTTCTGCAATTTTTGGATTTCTAAGAGACATTGCAAACAAACTATCATCGACATGACGGAACTGTTGTTTTAAATTTTGCTGAATTTTTATGTTCTTGGTGTATGCAGAAGAACCTAATTTCATCGATTTAAATTGTTTCATCACATCTTCCTGAGACAATGAAAATGCCAAAAGGTTATCCAGAATCTGACGAAGCATCGCAACGTCTTCTTCTAATTGTTCTTGTTCTCCACCTTCCATACTTGAACTCATTTGCTCAGCCATAGACTTCATTTTCTTAGAAGCACTTTTTTGTTTTGGCTTAGCCGAAGAAGTATTCTTTTTATTTAATTCTTCTGAAGCTTTGTTCAAATCATTCTCTACATCTTTTTCTTTTGAAGCATCTTTAGGGATATCCAAAGGAGATTTTAAACTATTGTTTTCATCTTTCAAATCTTTAAGATCTTCCTGGATTTTATCAAATGATTTATTGATATCGTCTTGTTTCTCTTTTGTGTTTTCAGCATCTTTATTAGAAAGCTGTTCTTGTTTTTCTGCTAACTTATTTAGCTTTTCTGCAACTTGCTCTGCTTTCTTTTCTACATAAAAACGTTTCGTTAATTCAACTAATTGTTCTAAATTACGAGATTGGTTTTTACTGATTTGTTTGAACTTTTCCATCTTATCAAACAACTCTTCGCTGTTTAATTTATCATTTAAGTTCTTTAGTTCATCCATCAATTTCTGATTCTTCTCTAAATCTTTCTCTGCATTATCTAAACGCTTTTGTAAATCTTCAGCCGTTTTATCTTTCTTATCTGTATTAAATTTATCTAAATTCTTGTTCATTTTTTCAGCAAACTGCTTCATCATTTCGTCTTGCTGCTTTTGACGTTTGATAAAATCATTAACTTTTTGCTGATCTTTAAACTCTAAATTATCTTTTTCTTTTCCGGTATTTTTTAGTTTATCCATTTCAGAAAATTGTTTTTCCTGATTCTTTAATGATTTCGATAAACTATTAATGTTGGCATTTTGCTGTTGCAATTCTGCATCATGAATTTCATCTGTAGTAGAAACACGATCTGAAAATGTAGAAGATTTTGTACTCTTAAATCCGTGCAATGCATCGTTATCAAAAACCTCAAAATAGTATTCATATGATACTCCTTCTTCAACTGCAAGATTACTTGGAAAGTTAAAAACGAACTGATCGAATACTGCTTGCTTTACAGGAATGGTTCCGCGTTTAGCAGTTTGTGGTTTGCCATGTTCGTAATAAACTACTTGTAATTTTGATAAACCATAGTCATCACCCAGTCTTCCTAAAACATAATTCTTATCTAATTTTAAACTATCCGGAGCTGGTAAAACAGTAATGGTTGGATGCTGATCTTTGATAACTGACAGCTGATAGTCTAATTTCTCGTAGTTTTTAACCTTATTATTCGAAGTAAGAATTTGATATTCTGTATTTTGATTAATATTTTTAGCTAATTTAAACTCGTTTTCGGCCTTATTAAACTTCAAAATTGAGTTTTCATCTTTCCAAACTACCTCTTGAGTTGACTGCGTTTTCATTTTCCAGGTTACAACTGTTCCTTCTGGTACGATTGCATTTCCTGTTCCCTGAATGGTTTCTGATTTCTTTTTTAGGTAAGATGGAAAATTCAAAACCATTTCGAAGTTGGCAATTGATGGAACTGTAATAACTTTTAATTCATATTCGTTTGATGAAACTGAATTTCCTTCAAAAGAAAACTGAATATCTGTTGTTGGTTTTTCAATCTTAAATTCAAACTTTCCGGTTTGCGAAGATTCCATAAAATAGCTTTCGTTACCAATATGGATCATCACATTTTCCGGTACAACGTTTCCTTCTGTTTCTACTTTTACAATAAAATCTTTGTTCTGTTCTGTTTGAAGTTTATCATTTAAAACCACAAATTTGAAAGGAGCCGGCGGTAAAAACGAAGCATTAAAATGTACTACTCTATTAAAACTCTGCGAAATTATATTACTGTTTCCAGAAACAAAAAAGACTGCAAAAAACAAAATAGGAATCAAAGCTAAAGGCAAATACTTTTTATTTGATTTATAATTGATGGCATTTCCAAACGGAATTGGCTGCAATGAATTTGCTTTTTGCTCGATCGAAGCCAGCATTAATTCTGAACTTACTGCTGAATTCTCGTTTGAAGAAAGCTGTAAAAAGTTCGTTAGTTTATCACTTACTTCTGTAAAATGATTTCCAATAATAGCCGAAGCCTGATTATAATCAATTCCTTTTTGAAGTTTGAACAGCTTGAAAATTGGAAATAAGATAAAACGAAATAATAGAAAAACTTCTACTGCAATAAATATCCAGAATAAAAGTGTTCTTCCTGCTGGTTTAAGCCAAAGAAAATACTCTATAAAAAGCGTAAACAAGAAATACAAAAGTCCAAATCCAATAAAAAGAAGTGCTCCTTTTATCAATTCATTCATATAATATTTCTTTATAAATCCTTCTAACTTCTGATATATTGCAGATGATGTTTTCAAAATAAAATCTCTTTTAATTATAACCTATAAAAGTAGTAATTATAACGATAAGTCTGAAAGTCAAAAGTCGAAAGTCAAAAGTTCTTTACGTAACCGAAAAAACCTTTCAGACTTTCGACTTTTGACTTTTGACTAATGTTGTATCTTTGCATCAAAATTTAAACAAATGTCAAAGCAAGTTCGCGTGCGTTTTGCACCAAGTCCGACTGGACCATTACATATTGGCGGAGTTCGTACTGCCCTATTTAATTATTTATTTGCCAAAAAAAATAACGGTGTTTTCTACTTAAGAATTGAAGATACAGATCAGACTCGTTTTGTTCCTGGTGCGGAAGCTTATATTATGGAAGCACTGGAATGGTTGGGAATTGCTCCTGAAGAAACCGTTGGTAAAAATGAAAAATTTGGTCCGTACAGACAAAGTGATCGCAAAGATTTATATCAATCATATGCAGATCAATTGATCAATTCGGGTTGGGCATATTATGCTTTTGATACTCCGGAAGCTCTTGATGCACATAGAAAACAACACGAAGCTGAAGGAAAAACATTTATTTACAACCATCATAATCGTGAAAAATTAGATACTTCGTTAGTAATTTCTGCCGAAGAAACTGCTAAAAGAATTGCAAATGGAGAGCATTATGTGATCCGTTTTAAAACTCCGGTTGATGAAACTTTACATTTGAAAGACATCATTCGTGGTGACGTAAAATTTGAAACCAATCTACTTGACGATAAAGTTTTATTCAAAAGTGATGGTATGCCAACTTATCATTTGGCCAACATTGTTGATGATCATTTAATGGAAACTTCACATGTAATTCGTGGAGAAGAATGGCTGCCATCGATGCCTATTCACGTTTTATTATACAGAGCTTTTGGTTGGGATGCTCCAGAGTTTGCACATTTACCTTTGATTTTAAAACCGGTTGGAAACGGAAAATTATCAAAAAGAGATGGCGACAAATTAGGATTTCCTGTGTTTCCACTTGAGTGGAAAACGGAAGAAGGGATTTCATCTGGTTACAGAGAGAAAGGATTTTTCCCGGAAGCGGTTGTGAACTTCCTTGCTCTTTTAGGTTGGAATGACGGAACAGAGAAAGAATTATATTCTTTAGAAGAATTAGTTAAAGCTTTTGACTTAAACCGAGTACATAAAGCGGGAGCAAAATTTGATCCTGAAAAGAACAAATGGTTCAATCATCAATATTTAATCAAACAAAATGATGCAGATTTAGCGAAGAGCTTCTCTCCTATTTTAGTTGAAAAAGGTGTTGATATTTCTAAATACGACGTTACAAGAATCGTTTCTTTGATTAAAGAAAGAGCACATTTCGTTTCTGAATTTTGGGATTTGACTGATTTCTTTTTCCAAGCTCCAACATCATATGATGAAAAAGCAAGTAAAAACTGGAAGGAAGAAACTCCAGCTTTAATGCAGGAATTGATTTCAACTCTGGAATATATTGATGGTTTTGATTCAGCAAATATCGAAGCAATCGTAAAAGATTGGTTAACTAAAAATGAAATTGGAATGGGAAAAGTTATGCAACCTTTCCGTCTAAGTTTGGTTGGAGCCTTGAAAGGTCCTCACCTATTTGACATTGTTGAAATCATTGGAAAAGAAGAAACTATTTCGAGAATTCAGAAAGCGATAAATACATTATAGGATATTTTTTTAAAAAATATTAAACGCTAAGAAACATCTATAAAATGTTCTTAGCGTTTTTTTAATGTTTAAAAAATTGAAATTGGAAGAATATTCGTAATTTACCCAATCATAAAAACTAAACTATATCACCATGAACACAGCATTAATTATCCTTTTAGTCTTCGGATTTTTCATTTTCATGTCTTCATTTTTTACTGTGAAACAACAATCGTCTGTTGTAATCGAAAGATTTGGTAAATTTTTAAGCGTTAGAAATTCAGGTTTACAACTTAAAATTCCTATTGTTGACAGAATTGCCGGACGTGTAAATCTTAAAATTCAACAGTTGGATGTTATCATTGAAACCAAAACGAAAGACAACGTTTTTATCAAAATGAAAGTTTCGGTTCAGTTTAAAGTTATTCAGGAAAAAGTATATGATGCTTTTTATAAACTAGAATATCCACACGATCAGATTACGGCTTATGTATTTGATGTGGTTCGTGCTGAAGTTCCAAAATTAAAATTGGATGATGTTTTTGAAAGAAAAGATGATATCGCCATTGCAGTAAAAAGAGAATTGAATGAAGCAATGACTACTTACGGTTATGATATTATTAATACTTTGGTAACCGATATTGATCCGGACATTCAGGTTAAAAATGCAATGAACAGAATCAACGCTGCCGATAGAGAAAAAACGGCTGCAGAATTTGAAGCGGAAAGTTCAAGAATCAGAATCGTTGCAAAAGCAAAAGCTGAAGCTGAAAGTAAACGTTTACAAGGTCAGGGTATTGCAGATCAGCGTCGTGAAATTGCAAGAGGTCTTGTAGAAAGTGTTGAAGTTTTAAACAATGTTGGAATTAATTCTCAGGAAGCTTCTGCCCTAATTGTCGTTACACAACATTATGATACTTTACAAGCAATTGGAGCGGATGCCAATTCTAATTTAATTTTGTTACCGAATTCTCCTCAAGCTGGAAGTGACATGTTGAATAACATGGTTGCTTCATTTTCAGCATCAAACCAGGTTGGTGAAATGATGAAAAAACACAATAAAAAAGTGGAAAAACCAAAACCAATTCAGCCACAATCTGGGTATGAAGATGACATTCAACCAGAAGTTCAATCATAATTTGAAAATAAAAAAGAGGCTTAACTGCCTCTTTTTTTATTTATAAACCAACCAATTACATAAGGTAAAATAGATTGCAAAATTTGCGGATACGAATTTTTAAAGTAATCTGTATAAGATGAAACGAATCCGTTTACAATATTTTGTGGTGTTATGTTTTCTTTAGTTCTCTGAAAACTCAAAACTAATTTTTGATAATTAATATCTTTTTCCAGTTTTAGAATTTCTAAATCTCTGTCGATTTCAGCATAAGAGGAGTATTTTTTCTTTTCCATAAATCTTAATCATTAAAAAATATTTCTGAAAACTTCTCTAAAATAGGACCTTCTACAATCTTATCTTTTATAAAGAAAAGTAAAATGGTAAATAAAAGATAGATCCCACCTACCGCTAAAAATCCCAAAGCATTGCTTCCGAATAAATCTCCAAAAGCATAAGCTGCTGCAAAAGATCCAAAAAGCAACACCATACTAAAACACAATAATATCAAAGTAAATTTGAAAATTAAAGTTGTGGATTTCATCGCTACTTTAAACCCCCAAAGTTTGTAGTAAGCTAAATGACTGTCTATGTAAATTTTAGTCTGATCCTGAATTTTTTCGGTATTTTCTTTTAACTCTTCAAAAGCCATAATAAGTTTTTTAAAATGAAAAAGCACAAAACTGTCTTATAAAAATAAGACAATTATGTGCTTCTTTAATAATTATTATTTTTGAAGTTTAGCGTTTTGTGCTTTTAAATCAGCCAATTTAGATTCTAAAAAAGTAATTACTTCTTCTGTTTTATGGCTTACATTTGAAAGTAAATCATTTAAAGTTCCATCAAGATTTTGTGTTGCACCTGTGAATTTTTCACGAAGCACTTCAGAACTTGCCTGAAAAGAATCCTGCAAATTGTGTTTTGCATCATCAATTCCTTCTTTAATTTTAGCTCTCGTTTTTGATCCTTTATCTGGAGCAAATAAAATTCCGATCGCTGCTCCTACTGCAGCCCCAGCTATAATTGCTGCAATTGTATTTGAATTATTTGACATGATATTTATATTTAAAGTGATTAATAAAGATACTTCTTTTTTAAAACGCTAAACTTTTTAATCTAAAATTTAACAATAAAATTAATACACGTAAGCAACTGCTTCATATTTTCCATCAGCTTTTTCAATAATACTTACAAAAGGATAACCATTTGAAGCTGACTTAGTTTTGATTCTCATGGCAGTCTGCTTTTGATTTGCAATTGGCGGTTCTCCTTTTGTCCTTGTCGAGACTCCGGTAAAACTAGCGGCCTGCTTCAGTCCTATTGTCTTTTCCTGAGGAAGAACAGTTACCATTTTGTAATCGTCTTTTGAATCAACTATTATTTTATCCGAAATTTTTTGAGTTTGTTTTGTCTGCTTATTTGTAATTGATGAAACAGCATATTTGCTAATTTTAATTTCTTCAGAACTTCCGTTCAATGAATAATAAATTAAACCATTTTCGTTTTTAATAAAATTGACATCAAGTTGTTCACCGTTGTGTTTTGTAATTTGATGAGTTTGAGAAATTGCAATATTTGCAAATAACATCATTAGCGTAAAATATAAAATTTTCATGATAATTGGATTTAAGTTTTTATAATTAAAATTTGTCAGATGGAATTATAAAACAATAATAACCTAAAACTAATGCTATGGAAATTTTATAATTATGAAGAAATTTGAAAAATACCTTTTACGCGAAATATTATCAAAACAACTTCATAATAAAATTAGAACATAAAATTTGTCGTTTCAAGAATTCAAATTAGAAATAATCTTAAAAACAAAAAGCATTGTCTTTTGTTTTCAAAAAATTCAACTTAGAATCTAATTGGAAATATCAATTTTATAAAATCATTTCTGACTTTTGGTATTGAGATAAAAATAGCAACTTTATAAACAATTGTATGTTAATAACCCGTTAAACTGACAAAAATAACGGTGAAACTTTAAATTAAAGCCATAAATAAACAATAATTCAAAAAACGAGTTATGTGTCGACTTAAATTAAATATTACCTTAAAATCAATTTATGAAGGTTGAAATTAATCTATAAAAACTATTATTTTTAATATATAAATAGATTTTATAAATAATAATTAAAATTAATAATATTAAAAATTTAATAAATTATTTTAATAAATAAAAATTGGTTCATTTTCCATTTTTATGAAGTGAAAAACCAAAAATTGACAAAAAAAGACGAAACTTAAAATAAAGAGTTTTAAAAAAGGATTTCAAAAAAAAGGATTCAAGAGATGGAGAAAATTAAAAATTGTCTTAAAATTAATTTATGAAAGTCACTTTTAATTTAAATTATTTATAAAAGTTTTAATTCTAATAGAAAATATAAATAATAAAAAAAGCGCTTATAAAAAGCGCTTACAATAGATTCTAATTATTTTTATTTTTTTACCATTTCAGATAAAATTTCAATTTCTCTCTCCGATGCATTTTTTGGAGGATTTGAATATAATTTTAAAATTTCATCATCAAACTGATTTTTAAAATTTTCATTTTCAATATCTCTTAAATTTAAAAGTGCTTTTGATCTAACATAAGTTGATTCACTCTTTAAAGACATTGAATATAATTTTTTAACATCTTCTTCTTCAAAATCAGTAGATTTCCAAGTTGAATATTTCAAAATAAACTGAGCAAACAATAACGAAGCTTTATTATTGTTGATGTTTTTCTTTAACGAATTCTGTAAAAGTGAGAAACTAGAAACATTTTTAATGTTCTCCCCTATTGCACTTTCAATTGCAATACGTTCCGGTTTAGTCTCAACTTTAAAATATTTATTAATTTCTTTTAAAGAATTATTGATGCTGTTTTCTTCTTTTTTACCTTTTTCTTCCCAGGCATCTTTTAGTCCAACAGTTTTGTTAAATACTAATTTTGAAGCAGTTGAGTCTTTATCAACAGTAAAATAACCTAAACGTTGAAACTGAAATTTGTCTTCATTTTGAGCTGTTGACAAACTTGGTTCAACATATCCGGTTACAATTTCTAATGAATTTGGATTTACAAAATCTAAGAAATTTTTGTCTTTATAACTGTCCGGAGCTTCATCTGTAAACAAACGATCATACAAACGAACTTCTGCTTCAAGAGCATGTTGAATTGAAACCCAATGCAATGTTCCAGAGACTTTTCTTTGGCTTGCTTCTGTCCCGCTTCCGCTTAAAGAATCAGTATCATACGTTACATGAATTTCTGTAATATTACCTTCAGCATCTTTTATAACAGATTCACCTTTAATAATATAAGCATTTTTAAGACGAACTTCTTTTCCTAAAGTCAAACGGAAAAATTTAGCCGGGGCTTCTTCTAAAAAATCTTCTCTTTCAATGTATAATTCACGAGAAAAAGGTACTTTTCTGAAACCGGCATTTTCATCTTCCTGATTATTTTCAGCTTCCAACCACTCTTCTTTTCCTTCAGGATAATTTATAATTACCAATTTTACCGGATCTAAAACGGCCATTACACGAGGTGCAATTTTGTTCAAATCTTCACGAATACAAAATTCCAAAACCGATACATTGATCAAATTATCACGTTTTGCAATACCAATGGTATTAGCAAAATTACGTAAAGATGCAGCTGTATAACCTCTTCTTCTTAACCCGGAAATAGTTGACATTCTAGGATCATCCCAACCGTTTACATGCTTTTCCTTAACTAATTGCTGTAATTTTCTTTTACTAACAACGGTATGTGATAAGTTACGTCTTGCAAATTCTCTTTGCTTAGGACGTAGTTTATTTTCATCTAAAATCTGATCTAAAAACCAATCATATAATTCACGGTGAGGCAAAAATTCAAGTGTACAAAATGAATGTGAAATCGCTTCTAAATAATCACTTTGGCCATGTGCCCAATCGTACATTGGATAAATTTTCCAATCATCTCCAGTTCTATGGTGATGCTTGTGTAAAATTCTGTACATGATAGGATCTCGCATTAACATGTTTGTTGATTTCATGTCAATTTTTGCACGAAGTATATGTGTGCCAGCCTCAAATTCACCATTTTTCATTCTTTCGAATAAATCTAAATTTTCTTCAACAGAACGATTTCTATACGGACTATCGGTTCCAGTTGTAGAAGGAGTTCCTTTTTGAATGGCCATATCTTCAGAAGACTGACTATCAACATAGGCTTTATCTTTTTTAATTAATAAAACTGCCCAATCATACAATTGTTGAAAATAATCTGATGCATAACGCTCTTCGGCCCATTTGTAACCCAGCCATTCTACATCTTTTTTAATCGCATCAACAAATTCCTGCTCTTCTTTTTCTGGGTTTGTATCATCAAAACGTAAATTTACAGGTGACTGATAATCAATACCTAAACCAAAATTTAATGCAATAGAACTTGCATGTCCAATGTGTAAATAGCCATTTGGTTCTGGTGGAAAACGAAAATGAAGTTTAGTTTGCGAAAGACCTGATTTTAAATCTTCCTCTATGATTTGTTCAATAAAATTGAGTGTTTTCTCTTCTGATGCCATTATTTTATAGTAATTTTAGCAAAGATAAAAAAAAGGTTTCAGGTTTCAGGTTTAAAGTTATTTAAGTGGCGCATAACCTGAAACTTTAAACGTGAAACCTGAAACAAATTATTTAGTATTTTTGTATAAATATTGAGAATTATGAGACAATTAACTGTTACAATTCCAGACGATTTTTACGAAACTTTTATTAGTTTTTTTAAGCATGTTCCTGATGTTTCTATTGATGAAAACACCACAAATAAAATTCCATTATGGCAGCAAGAAATAGTTTTAGAAAGGATAAAGAATGCTAAGCCAGAAGATTATATAAGTTGGGAGGATTTTGAAAAAGAGATGGATAAAAAATGGCTCTAGAAAATTTTAAGCTTCAAATACTTTCACGAGCTAAACTTGAAGTTGATGAAGCAGCATATTATTACGAAAATAAAAGTAAAGGATTAGGAAAATTATTCTATTTAGAATTTAAAAGTTATAGCAATACACTAAAAAGTATTCCTTTTTTTGAAGAGAAATACAATATCGTTCGAACTTTACCTTTGAGAAAATTCCCTTACATTATTCATTTTACAGTTGATGAAGATAATAAATTAGTTTCTATTTAAGCTGTAACTTCTAATTATCAAGATCCAAATACTACAAGAATAAAATTATAAAAATGGGAATTATAAAACTTAAAAATATCCGTACTTTTTCTTACCACGGATGTTTAATTGAAGAAGGAAAAATAGGATCTGATTATACTGTAGATCTAAAAGTGAAAACTAATCTTCAAAAATCAGCCGATACAGATCATCTTTTAGATACTGTTGATTATGTTCATTTGAATAAAATTGTTGCCGAAGAAATGGCAATTCGTTCGCATTTATTAGAACATGTGGCTAAAAGAATCAACAATCGTGTACTTGCAGAGATAGAAACTGTAGAAAAAACAACAGTTTGGGTTTCTAAAATAAATCCTCCTATTGGCGGTGATGTTGAATCAGTTACCATAAAAATGACGGAAATTAGAAAGTAATTATTTTATCTAAAATCGTATTTTTTCAAAATAGTTCATATGAAACTTTTGAATTTTAAAGATTTTAGTTACTTTTGCCATCCGTTCAAGCAATGGCGTCGTGGCCGAGCGGCTAGGCTGGGCTCTGCAAAAGCTCCTACTCCGGTTCGAATCCGGACGATGCCTCTAAAAGAGATACAGAAATGTGTCTCTTTTTTTATGCTTAATTTTTTCGAAGTGACAAACTTTGTGTGAATAACTTAGTGAGATTGCTTCGTTCCTCGCAATGACTTATAAACACAAAAAAACCTCTGAAATTCAGAGGTTTAATTTTATATTTTTGAGTTATTAACAACTACTTATTTTCAATCTTTTCGAAAGCATTTTTAACCATTTCTTTTTCTTTTGGAAACCAGCCTTGAGTTATTAACACTACTCCAAAAACCATTAAAACTATACTAATTCCTTTTTTGATTTTTAGGATATTAGTTGGGGTCATTTTAGATTTTAATTGTTTGGCTAATAATATTTTAAGACAGTCAACTAACAAATATGTTATAATTACAGAAGTAAAAAAAGTAATCATTCTTGAGTTTTGCATTTCCAATTTTGGTCCAACTGAAATGATAACAGCTAACCAAAAACCTAAAACTCCAATGTTGATAACGTTAAGTAAAAAGCCTTTAATAAATAAACTTCCGTAATTTCTTTTTATAATATCACGGTCAATTTCTTCATCATCAATTTTTTCTTCATTTCTTAATCTTACAAAAGAAATTATGCCGTAAGCCAGCATAATTATGCCACCAAAAATGAACAGGGCAGGTTTATCTTTTAAACTCTGAATTAATCTGTAACTTCCTAAATAGGCAATTGCTATAAAAAAAATATCACCTAGAACTACACCAAGATCAAAGACAATTGCTGCTCTGAATCCTTTTGTAATACTGGTTTCTAATAGTATAAAAAATACCGGACCCACCATAAAGCTTAGAAAAAGTCCCCATGGCAGTCCAGCCAGAATATCATTTATCATCAAATTACTAGTTGTTATTTTACTTCTTCAATTTTACCTCCAAATACTGTTTTTTGATTTATTTGCTTTGGTTTACCATAAATGTAAATAGAGCCTCCTGCGCTTACTTTTGCGTCAACAAGGGTTGATGCATTCACATCGGCTTTTCCGCCCGCAGAAACGCTTACTTTAGTTTGAGACGTCTCTAATTTACTTCCTAAGAAGTATCCGCCCGCTCCTAAACTTGCATCAAGGTTATCTGCTTTACCGGTTGCAGTGATTTCTCCGCCTGAAACCGAACTTACTTTCAGCTTATCAACATCCAAATCTACATTAATTTTTCCACCTTCCTGTGCACTTACTTTAAACGAGGTTGCTTTTATAGCTTCTTTACTGATAACTTCTGCACCTTCATTAACATCAATCAGTTCAATATGTTTATAATACAAAGTAACTTCAAGATCATTTCCTGATAGAAGTTTAGGAAAAGGCATTCTTAATTTTAATACACCATTTTTATTTACAGCTTCCAGCTCTGCTTCTCTTGCTCCTTTTATAACAACTTTATTTTCAGATGACGGAACTAATTTTATACTTAATTTGTCGTAAACTTTTACGGTATCAAAATCACCTAACTCTTTGGTAACCTGACCAAAAGACATTTGTACAAATAAAATTGCTGCTCCAATAATTAGCTTTTTCATACTTTTATTTTTTTAATTAATACTTATTCTGCTCTTCGTAAAAAATGAAAATCCAGTTGTTTCTTCACTAAATCGGCATTTTTTACCTTAACATAAATTTCGTCTCCTAATTGCAAAATGCTGTTTGAAGTAGCTCCAACCAATGCATATTGTTTTTCATCGAAAGTATAATAATCATCTTTTATTTCTCTGATTCTTACCATTCCTTCGCATTTATTAGAAACGATTTCAACATAAATTCCCCATTCTGTAACCCCAGAAATAACGCCCAGGAATTCTTCGTCCTGATGATCCTGCATGTATTTAACCTGCATGTATTTAATACTGTCACGCTCAGCATTAGTCGCTAAACTTTCCATATTAGAACAATGTAAACTTTTTGTTTCATATGTTTCTTCATCTACAGAAGCTCCACCATCCAGATAATATTGCAGCAAACGGTGTACCATAACATCTGGATAACGACGAATTGGCGATGTAAAATGGCTGTAATAATCAAAAGCTAAACCATAATGGCCAATATTATCTGTCGAATATTTGGCTTTACTCATACTTCTAATAGCAAGAGTATCAATTAAGTTTTGCTCTTTTTTACCATTAACTTCTTCCATTAAAGAATTTAATGATTTTGCGATATCGCCTTTATTTCTAAAATCAATTTTATAACCAAATTTAGCAATTACGGTTTGCATCGCAATTAATTTATCTTCGTTTGGTTCGTCGTGAATCCTGTAAACAAATGTTTTCTTTTGTTTTCCAATGTATTCAGCCACTTTTCTATTAGCCAAAAGCATGAATTCTTCAATCAAATGATTGGCATCTTTTGATATCTTAAAGTAAACTCCTTCTGGTTCTCCTTCTTCATTCAAATTAAACTTTACTTCAACTTTATCAAAAGAAATAGCACCATTCTGCATTCTTTTCTTTCTTAAAATCTTCGCTAACTCATCTAATTTTAAAGTTGCCTCGACAATTTCATCTGAAACTACATAAGATTCTCCGGTAATAGAAATATCAACCGGAATTGTATTATCTTTTGTTTCAATGATATATTGTGCTTCTTCATAAGCAAAACGCTGGTCAGAATAAATTACTGTTCTTCCAAACCATTGGTTAACAACCTGCGAAGTTGGAGAAACTTCAAATACTGCAGAGAATGTATATTTCTCTTCATTCGGACGCAATGAACACGCAAAATTAGACAAAACCTCAGGAAGCATTGGCACTACTCTATCTACCAAATAAACCGAAGTTGCTCTTTGATACGCTTCATCATCTAGGATCGTTCCTTCTTCTAAATAATACGAAACATCGGCAATATGAATTCCTATTTCGAAATTTCCGTTCTCTAACTTTTTGAAAGACAAGGCATCATCAAAATCTTTTGCATCTTTTGGATCTATCGTAAAGGTAAGCGTATCACGCATATCACGACGTTTTGCAATCTCAGATTCCTGAATTGAAGTATCTATTTTTTGTGCAAAAACCTCTACTTCTACCGGAAAATCTGCAGGCAGTCCGTATTCTGCTAAAATTGCATGAATCTCTGTATTATGTTCTCCCGGCTTTCCTAAAACTCTAATTACAGATCCAAACGGACTATCAGCTCTTTTTGGCCAGTCATCAATCTTTACTAAAACTACATCTCCATTTTCTGCTTCACCAATTTTATCTTTTGGAATAAAAATATCGGTATACATTTTAGGATTTGCAGTCGAAACAAAAGCAAAATTTGCCTGAATATCAATTACTCCAACAAATTCTGTTTTATCCCTTTCTACGACTTCAATTACTTCACCTTCAGGCCTTTTTCCTTTTCTACGGTTATAAACGTAAACTTTTACTTTGTCTTTATCTAAGGCACGATTCAAATTATTGGTCGGAATAAAAACATCTTCTTCAAATTCGTCACAAATAAAATATGCCGTTTTTCTACTCGTCATATCTATCGTTCCTTCATAATAATCCTGACTAATCGCTTTTACTAAATATTTTCCAGGTTCTGTTTCTACAATCTTCTTTTGAGCTGCCAGAATTTTTAAATCTTTTATAATCTGGTTTCTGCTATTTGTATCGTCAAGTTCTAACTTTGCTCCTATCTGTTTATAATTAAATGGCTTATTGGCATTTTGCGATAAAATCTTAAGGATCTTCCCAGAGAAATCTTTCTCTTTTTTTATCGGCTTTCTAATTTTCTTACTCATATATCTTTTCTTATAAGGTTTAAAATTACAAATAAGAAATCAGATAATTCTTTTTAACAAATAGAATTATTAAAAATATAACTTTTCGTACATTTACAAAAAGACCTCATATGAAAAGCTTTAAGACAATCGCCGTATTCAATTATCTTCACGAAACAGTGGTTCTCAAACACTTACTGGAGCAACAAGAAATCCCATATTTTTTCGAAAATGAAATGACACTTTCTGTTATGCCGCTTTACTCAAATGCCGTGGGAGGAATCAAACTTAAAGTTCATCCAAACGATTTCGAAGAAGTTCAGCAAATTCTGGACAATCTGAACAATCCTCTTAAAATCGTTTAAACTCTTAAAATAAAAAAAGGCTATCGAATTGATAGCCTTTAAATTATAAATTTATTTTACAACAATTGTCTTAGAAGCTTTTCCTTTATCTGTAATTATTTCAAAATAGTAAACTCCTTTGGATAAATAATTTATATTAATACTAGTACTTTTTTCAGTTTTTAATAATTGTCCTAAAGTATTATAAATATTTACTTTTTCTAAGGCTAAACCTTCTGCTAAACTAATATTCACCGTCTCTGAAGCTGGATTAGGGTAAATTACAGAATTTGACATTACAAAACTATTCGTATTTAAAACGGGAGACAAATCATAAACTCTGATCGCTCCGGCATCTACACCTACAGAATTATCATCGTATGGATAACCAATTAGTAGTTTATTTCCATTTTTTGAAAGCATAATTTGACCTCCTTTTAAATCATAATTTTTTTTTCCTAAAATATCTACACCAATTTGTGTCCAATCACCAGCATTTTCCTGATAAACACTAACAGTTCCAAACTCATCACCTAACCATTTAGTAGCACCCGCAGCCCCTATTGCAAGAATTGAACCATCTCCGGATAATGAAATACTGTCTCCGGCTCCATCTAATCTATATTTTTGAACTTTATTAGTTCCTACTTGAGTCCAGGAACCATTTATAAAGCGCATCATTTTAACATATCTTAATCTTATATCAGATCCTGTTTCTTTATCAGTAGTCATAAAATAAGAAACAGCAGCGATTGTAGACCCATCAGAAGATAGACAGAAATTATAATATACACCTTCAAATTCTCCTACTAAAGTCCATGTACCTGCTATATTTTTATATACATAAAAAGAATCTTTAGAACTACCAATAGCCATTGTTTGTCCATCACTTGATAATGAAACTTTCAATCCAAATGAACCGCCAGATACATTACCATAAAGATCAGCTCCTACTTGGGTCCATATACCTCCTACATTTTTATAAACGCGAACGCAGCCTTGATTAAAAATTTTATCACTATTTCCTGGAGAACCTATGGCAACAGTCGATCCATCTCCAGAAAGGGAAACACTAGAACCACTATATTCACGAGCAAGCTTTCCTTTTATATCAAGTCCAATTTGAGTCCAAGTTCCATTGATGTTTTGAAAAACTTGAGTATATCCAACAGTGCCATAATTTCGTGCGTCTTGAGAAGAACCAACAGCTACAGTATTTCCATCATCAGATAGAGAAACACTGCTGCCTTTTCCATCACCTGTGTCTCCTGTAGAAAATTTTTGACCCAACAAGTTCCAATTTCCTGCTGTATTTTTATAAATCCAAGCAGTTCCAGCCCAATTAGCATAATTATCATCTCCAATTGATACAACGTTTCCATCGCCTGAAATTGCAACATTACAACCAAAAATTGGGGTCATATTTGTACTTGCTGCATATTTTCCTAAAATATCTTCACCAATTTTAGTTTGGCTAAAACTTAATAAAGGAAATAAAATTAAGAGTAAAGTTTTTTTCATAATCTATTTTATAATTTCAGTAAATATATAATCTATTAACAAGAAATTAAATAAGAAATTTATTTTTAAATTTAATAGTAACAAACTATGATCTATCTAAACGATTTCGAAGAAGTTCAGCAAATTCTGGACAATCTGAACAATCCTCTTAAAATCGTTTAAAATCATTCTTTTTTTTAAACTCAAATTTTTTTTTCCTTTTTCAACTTAAATAGTTTTCAACATATATTAAATACAACAAAAAAGAAATTTTAAATTTAATTAATTTTTGATGGTTATTATAGCTTGTTAATATGTCGAATAAATTTATTTTTAAAAGTATTGAAATGAAGTTTCTCTTAGTTATTGGGAGTTATCAACATACTTATATTTAGCTAAAAGATTAATTTATAAGACTTTTTATATTTTAATTAACAACGGTTGACAACCAAAAATAGATTCATTTTGTAGATAAGTTCATATGCTGCTATTTGTTGAAAATGGCATTTTTGATATTGATAACTTTTCTAAAAATTACTGAAACTTTATTAGGATTTTTAATTACGGTTTTGGATTAGGTTTTTTTTCGACACAACCAAAAAAAACTTCTAATTTTCTTTGCGGACTTATTAACAAATAATGTTAACTTAAAGTTAATTGAATATCAACGAATTACGAACAGCTATTAACATTCTAAAAATTTAACAAATATTCTGTTTATTCTTTATTGATTATGAGATACTTATATACTTATCAAAAATGTTGATAAGTGATAAGTTTTTGATATTATGTTAGTTATGATTTTAGTTTTTTTGCCACGAATTTTACGAATGTACAGTAATTCTATTCGATCTTTTAAAAATAGTTTAAAACTAAAAGAAGAAAAGAAATTTGTGAAAATTGGTATAATTCGTGGCAAACATTTATTAATTGAGTAAATTTGTACTACACAACTTAATAGTATAGAAAAATGAAAATTTCGATAGGAAACGACCACGCAGGACCAGAATATAAAAAAGCAATTGTGGCAATGCTTGAAGCAAAAGGATATGAAGTAACAAATTATGGAACAGATACTGATGCTTCTGTTGATTATCCTGATTTTGGACATCCGGTTGCGAATGATGTTTCTGAAGGGAAAGCTGATTTTGGAATCGTTATCTGCGGAAGCGGAAACGGAATTGCAATGACGGTTAATAAACACCCGAAAGTAAGAGCTGGTTTATGCTGGACTAAAGAAATTGCTTATTTAACTCGTTTACATAACGATGCTAATATTGTGAGTATCCCGGCGCGTTTTACTTCTATTCCGCAAGCGGTTGAAATCGTTGAGGCTTTTTTAACGACTGCATTTGAAGGCGGAAGACACCAAAATAGAGTTAATAAAATAGCTTGTTAATAAGAGTCAGAAAAAAACGGGTGCTTCGCACCAAATAAATAAAAACATACCGGGCGGATTTTTAAAATTCATCCGGTTTTTTATTTAATAACCTAATATACAGATAATTGAATTTAATTCAAATAACATATTTTAAGGTTATCAACATTGTTAATATCTATCTTTTGTTCGTTAAGTAGACATAAACTAAAACAGCCTGAATTAAAAAAATCAGTGAGAATTTGACAATAAATGAGGTTTTACTCGTTTTATGTCTAAAGAAAAACATTGCTGTTAATAAACCTGGTGTTCCTCCTATTGCTTCAATAAAAAACAAAGTATTCTCAGGGATTCTTCGTTTATTTTTTCGGGCCAGATATTTATCATAACCGGCAAGTATAAAAATAATGATATTTATAAATAAAAAATAGAGTAAAAATTTTTCCATTAGCATAATATTAAAAACAAAGATATTATTTTAGCCGAATCGTTGAAGAATTTGCTGATTAATTTTAACAAGTAAATTATATCAATTTATAATTAAGAATTTATTTCATTAAAGTATGACTAATATTCAATTCATTGCCAAGTCTGTTCAAACTGCAGCAATTAACATTCAAAACACTGTAAAATTACTAGAAGAGGATTGTACAATTCCGTTTATTTCGCGTTACCGAAAAGATACAACCGGAAATCTTGACGAAGTTGTAATTGAGCAGATTGCAAAATTGCAAAAAGATTATGAGACGATTGTAAAGCGAAAAGAAGCAGTTCTTAAATCTATTGAAGAACAAAAAGCACTTACGCCAGAATTGAAACAAAAAATAGAACAGAGTTTTGACTTGCAGGAAATTGAAGATTTTTACCTTCCGTACAAAAAGAAGAAAAAAACAAAAGCCGATGTTGCGCGTGAATTTGGTTTAGAACCTTTGGCCAAAATCATAATGTCAGAAAGTGATGTTGACGTTGATTTTATTTCAACGCAATACATAAATGAAAATGTTATTAATGAAGAAGCAGCAATGCAAGGCGCAAGAGATATTGTAGCCGAATGGATTAACGAAAATATTTATGTTCGTAAACAGCTTCGTAGATTGTTTCAGCGAAAAGCAATTATTGGAACTAAAGTTGTAAAAAAGAAAGCAGAAGAAGAAGGAGCACAAAAATTCAATCAATATTTTGATTGGGAAGAGCCTTTAACAAAAGCGCCATCACACCGATTATTAGCAATGCTTCGTGCTGAAAATGAAGGATATGTTAAAATGAAAATCGATGTTGATATCGATGATGCTTACGATGTTATTGACGAAATCATCATTAAAAAACAAAATAATACGACAGCTCATTTGCAATTAGCAATTGAGGATAGTTATAAACGTTTATTGAATCCGGCAATTGGAAATGAAACCTTGCAGGAAGCAAAAGCAAAAGCCGATGCAAATTCAATTCAGGTTTTTGCTAACAATTTAGGACAGTTATTATTGGCTCCGCCTTTGGGAGAAAAACGAATTTTGGCGATCGATCCAGGATTTAGAAGCGGATGTAAAGTAGTATGTCTGGACGAAAAAGGTGATTTGTTATACAATGAAACGATTTATCCGCATGCGCCTCAAAATGAGGAATCAATGGCGATAAAAAAAATCCGTTCGATGGTAAACGCATATCAAATAGATGCGATTTCTATCGGGAACGGAACGGCTTCAAGAGAAACCGAATTTTTCATAAAAAAAATCGCGTTTGATAAACCCGTGCAGGTTTTTATTGTTTCTGAGGCTGGGGCTTCGGTTTATTCGGCATCAAAAATTGCGAGAGAAGAATTTCCAAATTATGATGTAACGGTTCGTGGATCGGTTTCAATCGGAAGGAGACTTTCAGATCCATTAGCTGAATTGGTAAAAATTGACCCAAAAGCAATTGGAGTAGGGCAATATCAACACGATGTTGACCAAACCAAATTAAAAGAAGAATTAGACAGTACGGTAATTCGCTGCGTAAACTCGGTTGGAATTAATATTAATACAGCAAGTAAACATTTACTTAGTTATGTGAGTGGAATAGGAGAGAAACTGGCCGAAAATATTGTACAATATCGTTCTGAAAATGGGCCTTTTGAAGACAGAAAACAGTTGAAAAAAGTGCCCCGTTTAGGAGATAAAGCGTATCAGCAGGGAGCTGCATTTATTCGAATTACAAATGCTAAAAATCCGCTGGATAATTCGGCGGTGCATCCGGAGGCTTATCCGGTTGTGGAAAAGATGGCGAAGGATTTGAATCTTTCGTTAAATGATTTAATTGCGAATAAAGAAAAAACGGCGCTTATTAAGCCCGAAAAGTATGTAACACCTGAAATTGGTTTACTTACGCTGAAAGACATCATAAAAGAGCTTGAAAAGCCAGGATTAGATCCAAGAAAGTCGGCTAAGGTTTTTGAATTTGATGCGAATGTAAAATCAATTAAAGATTTGAGAACAGGAATGATTCTTCCGGGAATTGTTAATAACATCACCAACTTTGGCTGTTTTGTTGATATCGGAATCAAAGAAAGCGGATTGGTTCACATTTCACAATTGAAAGCCGGCTTTGTAAGCGACGTAAACGAAGTGGTAAAATTACATCAGCATGTTGATGTTAAGGTTACGGAGGTTGATGAGGATAGAAAGAGAATTCAGTTGACGATGGTACTTTAAAAAATTCCAAATTCCAATTGGAGATAAAACAAAAAAATCCCAGACTACAATTTGTAATCTGGGATTTTTATTAAGTTGAAGGTTACTATTTTGTTTCTTCCTCTTGTTTTTTAGCAGGAGCAGGTTGATCGTCTTTAGCAGCGTTTTTAAATTCCTTAATTCCACTTCCTAAACCTTTCATTAATTCTGGAATTTTTTTACCTCCAAAAAGTAATATCACAATACCTACGATAACAAGGATTTCTGTAAGACCTAATCTTCCCATGACTATTATATTTAATGCCGAAGCAAATTGATTTTTTATTTTCACCGCAAAGGTATATAGAATATACGAACAAGAATGGTTTTTGGATTAAAAAATTTGTTTTTAAGTGCGTTAAATATTTTATAAAATCATTATATTACTGCAAATGCTCATTTTTCGCAAGCATCAACAATGCGATTAATTACTATATTTGCTCGTATAAATAACCAAAATGGCTAAGAAAAAAAGGAACTTTAGGAAAAAATTATTCATCAAAAACCGACTGGTAATTTTGAATGAAGATACTTTTGAAGAAATTTTTTCCTTCAGACTAACGCTGATGAATGTGTTTGTAATGTTTACTTTAGGCGGAATTTTTCTTATTCTGGTTACTACTTTCATTATCGCATTTACTCCTTTGCGCGAGTTTATTCCGGGTTATTCTTCTTCTCAATTAAAAAAGAATGCAACGGAATTGGCCATAAAATCGGATTCATTAGAAACAGCTCTCAGAAAAAATGAGGCTTATATAAAAGGAGTTCAAAAAGTATTGAATGGTCAGCTTGAGTATGCAAAATTTAATAAAGACTCTATTATAGGAGAAGCTGATGAACCGTCAGATTTAAATATGAAAGCCTCTGAAGAAGAAATTAAACTGAGGGAAGAAGTGTCGAAAATAGAGCAGGAGACAAGCCAGCAAAAGAGCAGGAAAAATAAAAGTGACAAAAAATAATACCACAAAAAATGTCAATTAAATCGATAGCAGCAAAAATATTTGCCCGCAAAATATACAGCCAGACTCTTTCCTGGGCCAATAAACCCCTTGAAACACAATTTGAAGTTTTTAAGAGTCTGATCGAAAGTGCAAAAGAAACCGAATTTGGAAAAGACCACCATTTTGAAAAGATAAAAACATTTGAAGATTTTCAAAAAAACGTTCCCATTCGCGATTATGAAGATTTAAAAAATTATATCGAAAAGGTTAAGGTTGGTGAAGAAAACATTCTTTGGAAAGGAAAACCCATTTATTTTGCCAAAACGTCTGGAACAACTTCTGGTGCCAAATATATTCCGCTTACAAAAGAATCAATGCCTACGCATGTCAATGCCGCTCGAAATGCAATCCTGCATTATATAAATGAGACTGGAAATGCAGATTTTGTTGATGGTAAAATGATCTTTTTGCAGGGAAGCCCAATTTTGACTGAAAAACACGGAATTAAATTCGGAAGACTTTCTGGTATTGTAGCGCATTTTGTTCCGAAATATTTGCAAAAAAACAGAATGCCATCTTGGGAAACCAATTGTATTGATGACTGGGAAACGAAAGTAAATACAATTGTAGGCGAAACGATTAATGAAAATATGTCTGTGATTTCCGGAATTCCGTCCTGGGTACAAATGTACTTTGAGCGTTTACAGGAAAGAAGTGGCGGAAAAAAGATAAGCGAAATCTTTAAAAACTTTAATTTGTTCATTTATGGAGGCGTTAATTACGAACCTTATCGCGCCAAGTTTGAGCAAATGATTGGCAAAAAAGTAGACAGCATTGAGCTGTTTCCAGCTTCTGAAGGATTTTTTGCCTATCAGGATTCTCAAAAAGAAAAAGGAATGCTTTTATTATTGAATTCCGGAATTTTTTACGAGTTCATTAAAGCTGATGAATTTTTTACTGAAAACCCAAAAAGATACACAATTGGTGAAGTAGAATTGGGCGTAAATTATGCTTTAATAGTTTCTACGAATGCAGGACTTTGGGGTTATAATATTGGCGATACGATTCAGTTTACATCTTTGGCTCCGTATCGTGTCATAGTTTCAGGACGTATCAAACATTATATTTCTGCTTTTGGTGAACACGTAATTGCAAACGAAGTGGAAAACGCAATGAAAGAAGCAACGGCTGGAACTAATATTGTAATAAACGAATTTACCGTTGCGCCGCAGATCACGCCTGCAAACGGATTACCGTACCACGAATGGTTAATAGAATTTGAAAAAGAACCTGAAAATATTGAAACTTTTGCGGAAGCAATCGATGATTCGATGCGAAAGCAAAACATTTATTACGACGATTTAATTACCGGAAATGTTTTAAGAAAAGTCGTTATCAGCAAAGTTTCAAAAAACGGATTTCAGGAATACATGAAATCGCAAGGCAAATTAGGCGGACAAAATAAAATTCCGAGATTATCGAATGACAGAAAGATTGCGGATAATTTGAAATAAGATCGTCGATTTTATTAATCTCTTCTAACAATTTGTTAAATACCATTTTACTGAAATTACATATATAATTCCTACTTTCGCTTGTCAAAAGTTAGAATGATCTTCACTATTTCGAAGATTTTTAAATAAAAATAGAATGAAAGAAACCAAACATATATCAAGATCAAGAGCTCAGGAATCATCTGCAGCGATAGAAAAAATGTACATTACAATGCGCCATTTATTCAACCGTGGTTTTTACAAACCAATGGGAGTTTCTGGCGACAGTTTAAGAGAATCATTATTGGCTTTACGTCCGGAAATCTACGGAAATATTGCCGAAGATAAAGTAGAATTAAACGGACTTTTGTACGTTATAGAACGTCTTCCGATAGGAATTGAACAATGTCGATTCATCAATTTAACTTCAGATGAAGGATATTCTAAATCGCATTTTCAGCCAATTGTTCCTCCAAAAAGAAGAAGAAACTGCTACAGAATAGACGAAGAACAAATGAATGTTGAAATCACGCGTGGACGCTCAGACATTTATGATATCCTGACGCATTTAACTTTTATTTTCATAGAATCTCACAAAATTAAAAACAGAGTTTTAATTGACGACGGCGGAGAAGTTTCTCGCGATTGGCTAAAATTAGAACAAGCCGTTACGCAGACAAAAAAGCTTTCGCAGATTGAAAAAGAAAAAGCAATTTCGCACGTTGCCAATATTTTAGCCCGAACTTTTGAGGAAGTTTTAGATATTTACGATGCATTTGGTTCAGAAAATGCACCAGATCGTTTCCTGCATGTTATTTATTGGTTAGGAAAACTAGCGATCGAAGAAATTGTAGAAAATAATAAACGAACTATAACTTTTAGTCCGGTTTTACGTGAACGCCTTGGACATCATATTCACGGAGAAATCTGGGCAACAAATATCAAAGAAGTTCTAAAAGCAAACGATCTTTTAAAACGTCCAATTCACGTAATAAGTGCCAACATGCACAGCGTGATGAACTCGATTTTTGCAACACCGTTGTTAACATCAAAATACAAAGGCAAAACAGATTTCTTTATTTATGAAGAATTGAGCGGATCTGGCTCAAAAGAAATAAGAACTCAGGTTGAAGAATTAGCGTTGAAAAACGGAATGATTTCTTTGCCAGACACTTCAGGAACAAATATCGACGTTCAAATTTTTGATACAGCCAAAATTGACTGGTCAAAAACGGCATTTTCATACGCTAATATAGACGAAGATAAACCGGTAATTATCGTAATGGATTATGCTTTTGGAGAACAGGCTTATGAAACAATCGACGAGCTTTTAAAACCATTCAAAAAAGAAACGTTACTAAACGTAAAATCAGTTTCTATTATGGGTAAAGCCGGAATTTTGGAAGGAGGAAAAGGTGATATCATGATTCCGTCAGCTCATATAAATGAGGGAACGGCGGATAATTATTTCTTCGAAAATGAATTAACAGGCGCGATGTTCGAAGGAAACGATATTGACGTTTACGAAGGTGCAATGGTTACCGTTTTAGGAACTTCATTGCAAAACAGAGATTTGCTGAAATTTTTCCACGAATCGACTTGGGGTGTGATTGGTCTTGAAATGGAAGGTTCATATTATCAAAAAGCTATTCAGTCGGCATCAAAAATTAGAAAAAGCGTGCCGCACGATATAAAAGTTCGCTATGCGTATTATGCTTCAGATAATCCTTTAGAAACTGGAAGTACATTAGCCTCAGGCGGATTGGGAACAACAGGTGTAAAACCAACTTATTTGATCACAATTAAGATTTTAGAGCAGATTTTCAACATCAAATAAAAATTAAAAATGAGTACACAAGTACCACAAAATAATACAGATAAAGAGATTGATATTTTTCAGCTTACTAAAAGTATCGGCAGTTTTTTTGATCGGATAAATGCATTAATTTTTCGATCGATCCAGTTTTTTATTAGAAACTGGATTATCGTTGCCATTTTAGTAATTCTCGGATTTGGATTAGGATGGTATTTAGATTCAAGTAAAAAATCATTTCAAAATCAGGTTATTGTAACACCAAATTTTGGCAGCGTTGATTATCTGTATACTAAAATAGATTTAATAGAATCGAAAATTATTTCGGGTGATACAGTTTTCTTAAAAAATGTTGTTGGGATTCAACATCCAAAAACAATCAAAAAAATTGAAATAAAGCCAATCGCCGATGTTTATAAATTTATTGAAGACAAAGAGCAGAATTTTGAGCTTATAAAATTAATGGCTGAAGTTGGCGAAGTCAGTAAAGTTTTAGAAGATAATGTCACGAGTAAAAACTATACTTTTCATACTATTTCGTTTGTATCAAACGCCGTAACAAACGAAAAAGATAATGTTGAACCGTTATTGAAATACTTAAACAATTCAGCCTATTTTGATGCACTTCAAAAAATAGGATATAAAAACCTTGAACAGCAAATAGTTCAAAACGATACTATTATATCGCAAATTGACCAGGTTTTAAACGGCTTTTCAAATACTGTAAAAAACGGGCCTAAAAATGATAAACTGGTTTATTACAATGAAAATACCCAGTTAAATGACATGATTAAAACAAAACAGTATTTAATTACAGATCAGGGAAAAAACAGATTAAAGCTGGTGAATTATGATAAGACAATTAAAGAAATTAATGCGACTTTAAACATAAACAATACTAAAATTACAAATGGAAATTTTAAACTTATGTTTCCAGTTGTCTTCCTTTTTATTTTGGTTTTAGTTCATTTATTCAAAAAGTTTTATCGTAAACAGCTTTTAAAAGCTCAGGTAAAATAGCATTCATTTGAAAACGAATAAAATCTTTGAAAGAATTTCAAAAAATCCATTTATAAAGCAAAGTTTAAGTACTTTGTTTTTGCGGATATTTGGAGTTCTTTTATTGTTTGGGTTTACGATTTTTTTAACCAAAAACTATACTCCAAAACTAGTTGGTCAATACGATTTTATCCGATCCTTTTTATTAGCTGCCGGATGTATTTGTATGCTTGGTTTTGACCAGTCTATTTTATATTTCAAAGGCTTTTTGGTAAGTCAAAATGCGGTTGAACAGCTCAAAAAAGTATATATTAAAATGATAATGATGCTTTTTGCGGCTTCGTTATTGGCTTTAATTATCATTTTATGTATTGATGAAAAAAGAATAAATAATTACTTTTTAGATGATGAGGTTTATACCATACTTTTAAAAGGAGCAGGAACATTATTTTTCTACGGATTGTCACTTTTTAACACCGAGGTTTTTAGAGCTTTAGATAAATTATACATTGCTGAGTTATTTAGAAATATTTTAAAATATATTCCGTTGATAATTGGTTCAATAGTCTTATTTTATTACCATAAAGAAACTTATTTAGTAGATATTTTTTTAATAGGATTTATTGTTTTAGCGATTTTAAGTTCAATTTTTGTTTTCATTTATTTTAATAAAACAGTAGAAACAAGTATCCCCGAAATTTTTTCTAAAAAAGAAATTTTCAAAAAGTCGTATCCAATTGCAATAAGTGGAATGTCTATGTTTTTATTAATGTGCTTTGATATTATGTTTTTAAAAAAATATAAAAACGATGAAACGGTTGCATTTTATTCAGTAGGTGTAAAAATAATGACGATAGTTTCGGTAATTATATTAACAGTAAATATTACCGTTTCAGCCAAAATCGCAGAGTTATTTTCAAGTCATAACATAACAGAATTAAGAAAGATTCTAAGAAACAGTTCTCGTTTAATATTTGGAATTACCTTTCCTGTAATTTTATTAATAAGTATTTTTTCAGAGTATGTTTTGTCATTTTTCGGGCATCAATATATTGCAGCACAGGAAGCTTTTTTAATTTTAATAATTGGTCAGGGAATTTGTTCAGCATTTGGTTCGGCTCCAGTTTATTTAAATATGACCGGAAGACAGCATATTTTTCAGATTATTCTAATTGTGGCTGTTGTAATTAATTTTATTTTAAACCGATTTTTAATTCCGGAATATGGTATGGCCGGTGCTGCAATCGCATACGTTTCGAGTGCCCTTTTTTGGAATTGTATTGCGGCTATAATTATCTATAGAAAAGATAAAATTTTGATTTTTTTGCATTAAATAACTTCGAACATGAAAACTAAAATTGAAAAAAGTAAGGCAGCATTTTTACTGATTGCGGCTGCAAACTTATTTGTTGCGGTAATAGCTTTTTTTGTTTTACCACCCAAGTTTTTTTATGATGCAGCTATTATTGCCTATGATAAAATCAATGAAATAGGTTATATAGGCAGTTATCCGGTTTCTATTTTATTATATAAAATTTCCGGACTGCGCTATTTGCCATTTCCTGTTATTGCCTTAATTCAGTTTCCTCTTTTAATGTATATTCTATATAAAATTGGGATTCCGGATGAATTTGAAAAACTAACGGTTAAGAATATGCTGGTATACATGGGGATTTTAATGATTGCCATTTTTATGTCAATGCCATCAAAAGAGTTTATAACCTTTCTATATGTCTCACCAATTGTTTTTATGTGTCTGAATCAACAGGTTTCTTTAAAAAAAACAATTATATGCTCCATACTTTTATTATTAATTTTTGGGGTATTTTTTCGCCCCTATTATCTTTTGATTCCTGTTATTGGTGTCGGAATGTATTTAGTCAGTTTGATAAGTTTCAAAAGTAAAACCATAACCACTATATTTTATGGTTTATTGATTGCTGTTTTTCTATCTTTTAGTCATGGTATTATAAAAGGAAAATACCTTTCTGAAATTAGCCGTGAGCTGGTAAACAGCGACCGTGTTGGTTCTTCAGATGCCAATTCTATAATTATTTCTCCCGTAAAGACAGATACATGGTATGGAGAAACAATTGGTATTTTTTATGGATTTTTCACCGTTAATATTCCTCTAAACGGTTTAAAACATATACTGTCTCCTCAAATTGTTATTTTTATAATCTGGCAGCTGCTTTTGTTTTATATTTTATTAGTTCGTTTTGCCAAATGTCTGGCAGATAGAAAAAAATATTCTAAAGAACTTTTAGTACTGCTTATTATTTTTGCTTTTTTTATTGTACAAGGGGTTTTCGAACCCGATTTGGGTACAGCAGTACGCCATAAAATGGGTGTTTTTCCGTTAATTTATTTTGCATTATACTATGAATCTTTCAGAAAAGAACTTCAATAAATTATTCCATGTTTTTTTGTGTCTGATTGCTATTGCAATGATTTTCAGAAAACCGTGTTCATTACTTATTATTTTGTTTGGTGTTTTTAATTTGATTTTTATCCGAAAATTAAAATTCACCAAAACGGCATGGATTTTAATTCTTTGTATTGCTTCACCAGTTTTGTTAGAATTATTACTTTTTTGGAACAATGATTCTTTTTCTAAAGGATTAAAAGCCATTGAAAAGAGTATTTCATTACTACTATTTCCAATCTTTATTATTGGAAATTATCAACGGGTAAAATTTTTAAAATTAATAGAAACTTATAGTATTGCAACAACAATGGTAATGTTGGGATTTGTAATAAGGTTTTATATTCTATATCCCGATTTGTTGAGCAAATATTTAAACAGAATTGACCTGTTTGAAATAGGTTATAAATTTGCAGATAGTATTGGTATTCATGCACCAGCCCTAAATATGCACTTGGCATTTGTTTCCGTTTGTGCATTTTATTTTGTTTTTTACAGTTTTCATAATAATGAAAAAAGAGCCCTTAAGATTCTTCGATTTGCGGTCTTTTTATTATCGTTTTCCTTTGTGCTTTTGGTCAATACAAGAATGGCATTAGTGAATGTTTTAATTGGTTACGCAATCGTTTTTATTGTTGAAATAAAATCAAAATTCAGCTTAAATAGAATGGCATTAACGTTAATAGCTCTTTTACTTGTAATAGGCGGTATCTTGTTTTTTTTCGTACAGAAGAATCCATATATGAAACAGAAATATTCTACGGTTACTTTTGCTTACATGGATAAAGTGGGGAAACTAGATGAAATAGATCATCCGGAAATTTATGCTTTTAATACTTTGGCAACACGGCTTTCAATCTGGAAATCAGCATGGGAATTATCGATTAAAAATCTTCCTTTTGGAGTTGGTGCATCAGATGGAAAACCGGAACTAAATAAATATTACAAAGAAACAAATCAGCATTTTTTAGCAAAATTTGAATTCCCAACGCACAATCAGTTTTTAGATTTTTTATTGAAGTTTGGAATCCTCGGCCCTCTGGTAGTAATGCTGTATATTTTTACTATCGGATATTTAGGTTACGATTTAAAAAATCCTTTAATAATTTCTTTTTTTATCATCTTTTTTACTTCAAACTTAATAGATGATTTTTTGCTTCGATTTGATGGAATTGCTTTTAGCGGACTTTGGTTTTCTGTTTTTTCAAGTTATTGGCTTCAGCAAAAATTTACTCTTGGTAAAGAGCCTGAAGCTGTTTAAAATTTTCATCTTTATCAAAAAGCTCATAGCATCTTTTTAGTGCATTTTCTCCAAATAGAGCTCTCGTTTTGTGGGCTTTTAAAATCTCGAAATAGTTTTCTAATTCATCGATTTTATCAAAAACAAACCCGGTTTGATCTGGAACAACAATGTCTTTATTCCCAATAATGTTAGTTGCAATTACAGGTTTTTCTAATGCCATAGCTTCTAAAACAGCAATAGGAAGACCTTCCCACAAAGAAGTTTGAAGGTAAACATCTATAGAATTTAATTTTTCAAAAACGTTTTTTTTATCTAAAAGCCACCCTGTAATTTTAATGTTTGGTGCTGTAATTAAATGATTTAGTTCTCCATCTCCAATCCAGATAAAATTAAAATCAGGGAAACGTAAAGCAATATCGTTAAACAATTGTGGATTTCTTGCTGGCGTGATTCTGCCCAAAATTCCAATTGTCAATTTTGCATTCTGCTGAGGTAAAAAATGCTGACGGATATCTATAATATCAACTCCATTTCGAATTAGTTTAGCAGGACCGATATTTTTTGCAATTTCAAATTCGGTATCGCCGCAGGCAATAATTGTTCCTCCAAAAAACCATTGAAAACCCTTTTCTATAACAGAATAGAATTTTTTTGCAGTTTTTGAAATATCGGTTCTTAAAAAAGCATAGCCGTGTGGAGTATAAAAAATCTTTACTTTTTTGAATAAGAAAAAGGCTGCGATTCGTCCTAAAACACCCGCTTTTGAAGAATGAAGATGAATTATGTCTGGATTGATTTTTTTAAGTTCTCCGGTAAGTTTAATAATGGCGCTATAATCCTGAAGGAGAGAAATCTCCCTCACCATATTGATATTTATTAAGTTAACACCTTTTGAAAATTCAGAGTTAACTTTTTCTATACTAACACCATTTCTGTTACTGCTATAAATAATGGTGGTTTCTATGGTTTTGCAATTTTTTTCATCACCAAAGAAAGCTGACAAATCTTTAAAATAAGCATAAACACCACCTTCTAGTGCTTCCACAATGTGTACAACTTTCAAAACATTCAAAATTTAGTTTCGTAAAAATAGAATAAACCAATTTAATAATGAATTAAAAAATAGAATTCTCCTATTGATTAAGATTTTAGTCAATTTAAAAGGCGAGATATTTTATTACATTTGTGCAAATTTACAGAGATTACCAAAACAAAAGGTTCAACAAAATCATTATGAAAAGAATACTTATTACCGGAGCAGCGGGTTTTTTAGGATCACATTTGTGCGATCGATTTATCAAGGAAGGTTATTTTGTTATCGGAATGGATAATTTGATTACCGGAGATCTTAAAAACATTGAGCATCTATTCAAATTAGAGCATTTTGAATTTTACCATCACGATATTACAAAATTTGTCCACATACCGGGTGATTTAGATTATATTTTACATTTTGCTTCGCCAGCAAGTCCTATTGACTATTTAAAAATTCCAATCCAGACTTTAAAAGTTGGTTCGTTAGGAACACACAATTTGTTAGGATTGGCAAGAGTTAAAAAGGCAAGAATCCTTATCGCTTCAACTTCTGAAGTGTATGGAGATCCTTTGGTACATCCTCAAACCGAAGAATACTACGGAAATGTAAATACAATTGGACCAAGAGGTGTTTATGATGAAGCTAAACGTTTTCAGGAATCAATAACAATGGCCTATCATACTTTTCATGGGGTTGAAACGAGAATCGTGCGTATTTTTAATACATACGGTCCAAGAATGAGACTAAATGACGGGCGTGTAATTCCTGCATTTATTGGGCAGGCACTTCGCGGAGAAGATTTAACTATTTTTGGAGACGGTATGCAGACTCGTTCATTTTGTTATGTAGACGATCAGGTTGAAGGTATTTTCAGACTATTACATTCTGATTATGTTTATCCGGTAAATATTGGAAATCCTGACGAAATTACAATTAAAGATTTTGCTGAGGAAATTATAAAATTAACAGGGACTAATCAAAAAGTAGTATATCATCCTTTACCAATAAATGATCCGTTGCAGCGTCAGCCGGATACGACAAAAGCAAAAGAATTATTGGGTTGGGAAGCAAAAGTAAGCCGTTCTGAAGGCATGAAAATCACGTACGATTATTTTAGATCACTTTCTAAAGAAGAACTTTCTAAAGAAGAACACAAAGATTTTTCAAGCTATATTAAATAATATCAATTCGAATTGTTTTCGAACGATATAAATTTGTATCCAATAGTACAGTAACTATATATGACCTCATTTCACACAGGAAGATATTCAAAATATATTCGGCCAATAAGTATTTTAATCGACCTATTTGTGATCTCGATAGTAAGTTTTTTTGTTTTTAATAATCTGGTTTCAAATATTTGGATCCTTATTTTATATCAAAATGCAGCGTGGGGAATAGTTGCATTTTCAATTAAATTTTACGAAGTATATCGTTTTACGACGCCAATAGCTATTGCATCAAAAATAATAAAACAAGGGACTTTGTTTCTCTTAACAATTATCGCATTTTTTCCGTTTTCGAGACAAGCGATTTTTAGCGAATCAAAAATTGTAGTATTCATATCTTTGATTTTGACCTTGGTAACGGTTTTTAAATTTGCTTTATTTTTCTATTTAAAAGAATATAGAATCATAACCGGCAGCAATTATAGAAACGCTGTTATTATTGGGTTTACACCAGAAGCCATTCGATTAAAAGATCTTTTTGAAACAAGAAGAGATTATGGATATCGATTTCTGGGATATTTTTCAGATAAAAAAGTAAACCAAAAAATTACAGGTAAATTAGCTGATTTAAAACCATTTGTGATAGAGAATGAGGTCGACGAGATTTATTGTTCTTTAAATGAAGTTTCGAATAAAAGTTTGAAAGACCTGATTGATTTTGCAGATGAAAATAACAAAACCATAAAGTTTATTCCCGATACAAAAGAGATTTTTTCGAAAAACTTAAAGATAGATTATTACGATTTTTTTCCGGTGCTTTCGTTAAAACAAACGATGCTTAATGAGCCAACAATAAAATTTATAAAACGCTTTTTTGATATTTCATTCTCAATTCTAGTGATTGTTTTTTTGTTGTCATGGTTAATTCCGTTACTGGCAATTTTAATAAAATTAGAATCAAAAGGGCCGGTATTTTTTAAGCAGGGAAGACCTGGAATGGAAGAAAATGAATTTGTATGTTACAAATTCCGTTCGATGTACATTAACAAAACAACAGAAAAAGAAGCTTCAAAAGACGACCCACGTGTTACAAAAATGGGACGATTTATGAGAAAAACGAGCATCGATGAGCTTCCGCAATTTATAAATGTTTTGTTGGGAGATATGTCCGTAGTAGGGCCAAGACCGCATTTATGGTCCCAAAACAAAGAATATGGTAATAGAGTAAAAAAATACATGATTCGTCATTGTGTTAAACCCGGAATTACCGGATTAGCACAAGTAAGCGGTTTTAGAGGAGAAATAACTGCAGAACGAGATATGGTAAACAGAATAAAATTTGATGTTTTTTATATCGAAAACTGGTCTTTAATTCTGGATTTAAAAATAATTTCGCAAACGATAATAAACATTTTTAAAGGCGATAAAAAAGCATATTAATGAACGATTTAGTATCTATTTTAACACCGACATATAATACTGAGAAGTTCATTAGAGCCACCATTGAATCAGTTCAAAACCAGACGTATCAAAACTGGGAAATGATTTTGGTTGATGACGCATCGACTGATGAAACGGTTAAAATTATTTCTGATTTTGCAGAAAAAGACAGCCGAATAAAACTCTTCAAATTACCCAAAAATTCCGGAAATGGCTTTGCAAGAAATGTTGCTTTAGAAAAAGCATCTGGGAAATATATTGCTTTTTTGGATGCCGATGATTTATGGTTTCCAAATAAACTGAAAAAGCAGCTTCAGTTTTTAAAAACAAACAATCTGCCGTTTACGTTTAGTTTTTATGATTGTATCGATGAAGAAGGTAATAATTTAAACAGAAGAGTAGAAGCACCATTAAACTTAACTTACAACCAATTGTTCTTCTGCAATTATGTAGGCAATTTAACGGCTATTTATGATGCTGAATATTTTGGAAAAATTGTAATTGAAGCTACACAAAAAAGACAAGACTGGCGTTTGTGGCTTACGATTTTAAAACAAATAAAAGAAACAAAACCAGTTCCTGAACCTTTAGCTTTTTATAGAATTAGAAAAGATTCTATTTCATCTTCAAAATTTAAACTGATTAAACACAATTTTGGTGTTTATCGCGATTTTCACGGTTATAATCTCTTTTTTTCTGTTTTGTTAATGATGAGGTTTTTATTTACTCAATTGATAATCAAACCAAAATATATAAAGAAAGTTTAAAAACGACAATTTGTGATCTTAAAGAATTATTTTTTATAACCAATCTTGATTCTTTCAGCTTCATTTTCTTTTTTCTCAGTCAATTCATCTAAATAAGAAAAAACTAATTCAATATTCTTGTCATGATTCTCTAACTTCTTTTGAATCTGCAGAATATCAACTTTAATTTCTGTTGTGTCCAAAAGCATTTGCCTCACTTTCGTAAAAATACGCATGATTTGAATATTGGTTTGAATTGCTTTATCACTATTTAAAATACTTGACAACATTAAAACGCCATGCTCTGTAAATGCCATTGGTACATAACGTAATCCCATCTTTTCAGAATTGGAGGTCGCAAATTGCGACCTCCAATTTTCAAATTCTATTTTTGTAAGTTCAAACATAAAATCTTCAGGAAAACGGATTCGATTTCTTTTTACTTGTTCTTTTAATCTTTTTGTTTCTATTCCATAAAGTATTGCCAAGTCACGATCAAGCATAACTTTTTGACCACGGATAAAATATATTTTATTAGAAATGCTTTCTTCAGAAAGCAGAGATTGACCATCCATAAGTTTTTATTAAAAAACAAATGTAAGATTTTATTTATATTTATAAATACGATTTAAACTGTTTTAATTTCCCGCGATTGGATCTTTCTAAAACAGATTTTCTTGTAAAAGTGAAGTTCAAATTTGGCTCTAAATATAAATCGATGGCTTCTTTTATTTTTTGAATTTGTTCTGAAACTAATTCTTTTTCAGCAACATATTCAATTTCAAAAGTATCTAGTTGCATTTGTTTAATGATAAATTCTTTTACATTTCCATCATCTTCTATAATGCTTTTGGTTACATAATAGAACGTCAAACCGGGAGATTTTTTACCGCTTGGTAAAATGGCAACGTCATTTGTTCTGCCAATTAATTTTTTTAAGATTGGTTTTTGAGGTGTACTTTTTTCATCGAGAATTCCGATATCGCCAATTTCATATCTGATAAACGGATTTGCTTTGTTGAATAACGACGTAATCACAACTTTTCCTTTCGTTCCATGGGGAACAACATTATTATTTTCATCTAAAATCTCTATAAAAAGTGTTTCAGCATTTACCTGCCATTCGCCTTGAGGATTTTCAAAAGCAATTAAATCAAGTTCCGAAGCGCCGTATTCACTGATAATGGGAATGCCGAATTGTTTTTCCAGCAGTTTTTTATCTGTTTCAAAAAGCATTTCCGAAGTAACAAAACACGCTTTTAAAGTGGGACAGATTTCATTTAGGATAATGTTTTTCTGTTCTAAAAATTTGGCAAATAAAACAATTGAACTGGTATAACCATTGATATAATCGAATTTTTTCGATCTGAATTTCTGCAGAAATTTTTCGAGAATTTCATCAGATAAATCAAAAACGGGAAAACGAAAACGATGTGTCAGAAAATCTTTGAAACGTTCTTTTTGATAGCCAATAAAATCCATCGGAATACCATAAAAACGTGCTTGATACGAATGATTAAAATCAATGCCAAACCATCCAAAACGCATAATATTTGATGCCCAGGTTAAAGCGTGCGAATATTTATCTTTAGCAAAAACAAAAGGCGTTCCGCTTGATCCGGAGGTTTTGTTGAGGTAAATATTGTTTTTTGAATAGCCGTTTGAAAGTCTTTCTTCGAGCCTTTTTTGCAGATTTTGCTTGTTCAAAATGGGTAAATCTTCCCAGTTTTCAACAGTTATATTTCCAACTAATTCTCTATAAAAAGAGTTATTCTTTAAGTGAAAATCAACAATTTCTTTCTTTTTATTCTCGAGAAAAGAAGCATATTCTTCTTCAGAAAAATGAACAATTTTATCCAATTCAGCTTTGGCTTTCTTTATAGGAAAACCATTTAATTGAAGGGAAAGATCAAAAAGACGAATCATTTTTCAGGATAATTTTCGTCAAAAATAATATTTACCAATTACTAACAGCGAAGAATCAACAAGTTTTTAAGATTTAATTATTTTTTACGTTCAAAAGCAATTATTTTTGCACCACAACTAAATACAACTATACCATGACAATTTTATTATTGGGATCAGGCGGAAGAGAGCATGCTTTTGCGTGGAAAATGATTCAGAGTCCGCTTTGCGAAAAACTTTTTGTTGCACCGGGAAATGCAGGAACAGCTGCAATTGCAGAAAATGTAGCAATAGCTCCTACCGATTTTGAAGCAATAAAAACATTAGTGCTTAAAGAAAATATAAGTTTAGTAGTCGTAGGGCCAGAAGACCCGTTGGTAAAAGGTATTTATGATTATTTTAAAAATGACGAAAGTTTAAAAAATATCCCAGTAATCGGGCCATCAAAATTAGGGGCTCAATTAGAAGGAAGTAAAGAATTTGCAAAAGAATTCTTGATGAAACATAATATCCCGACTGCAGCTTACGACAGTTTTACTGCAGAAACGGTTGAAGAAGGATGTAAATTCTTAGAAACATTACAGCCGCCATTCGTTTTAAAAGCAGATGGTTTAGCGGCAGGAAAAGGAGTTTTGATTATTCAGGATCTTGAAGAGGCAAAAACAGAATTAAGAAACATGTTGGTTCATGAGAAATTTGGAGCAGCAAGTTCTAAAGTTGTTATCGAAGAATTTTTGGATGGAATCGAATTAAGCTGTTTCGTTTTAACAGACGGGAAAAGCTATAAAATTCTTCCAACAGCAAAAGATTATAAAAGAATTGGCGAAGGTGATACAGGCTTAAATACAGGCGGAATGGGAGCAGTTTCTCCAGTTCCTTATGTTGATGCTGTTTTGATGGAAAAAATTGAAACACGTATCGTAAAACCAACAATCGCAGGTTTTCAAAAAGATGGAATCGAATATAAAGGATTTGTATTTATTGGTTTGATCAATGTAAAAAACGAACCAATTGTTATTGAATACAACGTAAGAATGGGAGATCCTGAAACGGAAGTTGTAGTTCCTAGACTAGAATCTGATTTGGTTGAATTATTCCTTTCGGTTGCTAATCAAAAGTTAGATGAATTCGAATTGAAAGTTGATCCAAGAAGTGCCACAACAATTATGGTAGTTTCTGGCGGATATCCTGAAGATTTCGAAAAAGGAAAAGTAATTACAGGTTTAGAAAATATTACAGATTCGATAGTTTTTCACGCCGGAACAAAATTAGATGGCGAAAATGTCGTTAGTAATGGAGGACGTGTTTTGACTGTGACATCATACGGAGGTGATTTTCAACAGGCCATAAAAAAATCTTACCAAAACATAGATAAACTAAATTTTGATAAGATGTATTTTAGAAAGGATATCGGCTTCGACTTACTTTAAGAAAGAGTGAGCCGTTGTATCTTGGTTTTCAGTTCCTGCAGCATCAAAAACACGTAATTGTTTAATCCAATATACGATTGCTGCAGAACAGATAATCATAAAAATCCAGTTGATAGTGTTTGCACCAAACCATGTTTTTAATTCTAAATGACGTAAAAAGTCAAGTGGAGCAAATAAAATGTTAACGAATAAGTATTGTATTCCTTCAAAAAAAGCTTTCATAATTTTATAAAATTATATGTTATTATTGTTTTAACGCATTGAAGCAAAATTCAAACTGAGAATCTTTTTTCAACTTGTTGGTTTTCCTTTTTAAACAAGTATTATATTTACAGTCACAAAAGTATAAAATATCCTTATGATAACAAGTGTTTTTAAAAAATCTACACCATTAAATTATTCCTTGGTTGTAATTTTGATACTGGTTTTCTTCTTTATGTTTCAAATTCGAGAAACATCTTGGATAAATTCTTATTTTACGATATTTCAAAAAGTAAGTTTGCTATGCTTTATTTTTGCCTCATTTTTCATGATCAATTTTATTGTCAAGAAAAACGGGCTCAGTAAAGACAACGGTTACGCGATATTTTTCTACTTATTATTCATCCTCTTTTTTCCAACAATATTTAATCATCCAAATGTTGTTTATGCCAATTTCTTTATACTATTGGCACTTCGTAGATTGATTTCCCTTCAGTCTTTAAAAGCATCAAAAGAAAAAATATTTGACGCTTCCTTTTGGATTTTTGTAGCTTGTTTATTTCAATTTTGGAGTGTCCTTTTTATAATTTTAGTTTTTATATCGATAATTTTTCACGTTTCGAGAGATTATAGAAACTGGGTTTTACCATTTATTGCACTTTTGGCCGTGTCAATCGTCTTTTATATGGTTTCATTAATGTTCCATATTGATGCTGTAAAGTTTGTTCAGGAGCGTGCCGTAGTTGATTTCAGAATAGATTATTTTAAAAATAATTACGAAAATGGAGCACTTTCGATATATGCAGCGGTTGTCGTATTTTTTGTGTTTTCAATGTTAACAACCTTGTCAAACAGACCGCAGATTGTGCATACATCTTATAAAAAAGTGGTAGCCTGTTTTTTTATTGCGGTTCTTGTTTTCATCATTTCGCCAGACAAAAGCAATGATTTATTATTCTTCAGTATCGCACCTTTATCAATGATGGCGGCAAGTCATGTAGAATATATGCAGCAAAAACTCAACAACGAAATTGTATTTTATATTTTGATTTTGTGCAGCTTATTTACTTTTTTCTCTCAGTTATAATTTACTTCCGTACGCAAGATCGCCGGCATCACCAAGGCCTGGAACAATATAATTTTTCTCATTCAGTTTTTCGTCTAAAGAAGCAACCCATAAATGACAATTTTCGGGAAGATTTTTTTCAAGATGAGCAATTCCTTCCGGCGCAGCGATAACTACAACAATATGAAATTCTGTCGGCGAAGCATTTTCAATCAGTTTTTTGTGAACTGCTACAATAGATTGTCCCGTTGCCAGAATAGGGTCAAGAAGTAAAACCGTTTTGTTGTTTAAGTTTGAAATCGCCTGATATTCAACTAAAATTTCAAAATCGTCATCGCCATTTGGATGAAATCTGCAAGCAGAAACAAAGCTGTTTTCGGCATGGTCAAAATAATTTAAAAAGCCATTATGAAGCGGTAAACCGGCTCTTAAAATTGGGCATAAAACCAAATCGGTTTCAATTTCAGTCGTTTTTTTAATTCCAAGCGGTGTTTGAATTTCAACACTTTTATATGGTAAAGTTTTGCTTAATTCATAAGCCATAATTTCGCCAATGCGTTCAATATTTCTTCTAAAACGCATACTGTCGTTCTGCACATTTACATTTCTAATTTGTCCCAGAAAATGATTTAGAACACTATTGTTTTCAGATATATAATGAATTTTCATGATGATTTTTTAATTTATTAACGAACTATTATATAAAAACAAAAAATAATTTCTTTTTTTCGCAGCATAAAAGTATAAAAAGTATCTTTGTATCTCTAAAAAATAAAGACATGTTTTCAAAATTAGCATATTCTGTTTTCGAACAAAGCATTAAAGATTATCATCAATTTGATAATGTTGACCAGCCTATAAACAATCCGTACCCAAAAGATAAATTTGAACATTTATTATATTTAAAAAACTGGATTGATACTGTTCAATGGCATTTTGAAGATATCATTCGTGATCCGCAAATTGATCCTGTAGCAGCTTTGACTTTAAAAAGACGAATCGACGCTTCAAATCAGGAGCGTACTGATATGGTTGAATATATTGATAGTTACTTTTTGCAAAAATACAGCAGCGTAAAAGCAAAAGACGGAGCAAAAATCAATTCTGAAAGTCCGGCTTGGGCATTTGACAGATTGTCTATTCTGGCGTTGAAAATTTATCACATGAACGAAGAAGCGACTCGTGCAGAAGCTACTCAGGAACACAGAGATAAATGTCAGGAAAAATTAAATATTCTTTTAGAGCAAAGAACAGATTTATCTACAGCAATTGAAGAATTATTGACAGATATTGAAAGCGGAGAAAAATTCATGAAAGTGTACAAGCAAATGAAAATGTACAATGACGATGATTTGAACCCGGTTTTATATCAAAATAAAAAATAATTTGGCAGAGTTGTCTAACAGCCAGATCAAACATATAGCCGTCATGAGACTATCCGCAATGGGAGATGTCGCCATGACGGTTCCTGTTTTACGCGCTTTTGTAAAGCAATATCCAACTGTAAAACTAACCGTTATTTCACGTCCTTTTTTTAAACCTTTTTTTGACGGAATCCCGAATCTTGAGTTTTTTGCTTTTGATGAAAAAGAAAGGCACAAAGGTTTTCCGGGACTTTTACGCTTATATAAAGACGTAAAAAAACTCAAAATTGATGCTTTTGCAGATCTTCATAATGTTTTAAGATCTAAAGTGGTGAGTTTGCTTTTCGCTTTAAGCGGAAAAAAAAGAGCAACTGTAGATAAAGGCCGAGAAGGAAAAAAAGAATTAACAAGAGCAGAAAACAAAATTTTCAAGCAGTTACCAACTATGTTCGAAAGACACTCAAAAGTGTTTGAAGAACTTGGTTTTCCTGTAGATTTATCAAATCCTGACTTTCCTAAAAAGGCAGTTTTTGGTGCAGAAATCACAGATTTAGTTGAAGAAAAATATGAAAAACTGATTGGAATTGCTCCTTTTGCGCAATATGATTCTAAAGTTTATCCTTTAGATTTGATGAAGGAAGTAATAACAAAACTGGCAGAAAATAAAGAGTATACGATTTTACTTTTTGGAGGCGGAAATAAAGAAATTGAAATTTTGAATTCACTTTCAGAACCTTTTAAAAATGTAATAAATGTTGCTGGAAAAATTAAGTTTCAACAGGAATTAAAATTGATAAGCAATCTCGATGTAATGCTTTCTATGGATTCTGGAAATGCGCATATTGCCGCAATGCTTGGTGTAAAAGTAATTACACTTTGGGGTGCAACACATCCTTATTCCGGATTTTTACCTTTCAACCAAAGTTTAGAAAACGCTTTAACATCAGACAGAAATCAATATCCAAAATTACCAACTTCTGTTTACGGAAATAAAATTGTAGAAGGTTATGAAGATGCGATGAGAACAATTTCTCCAGATGAAGTTGTTTCTAAAATTAAGAACCAATTATAATAGTATTTTCAGACTGATCAAAGTGGAAGCCTCTGAACATATAAGCCCTTCGACTTCGCTCTGGGGTGACAAAAAGCAATAAAAAAATTCCAAATCCCAACGTTACAATTGGAATTTGGAATTTTTTTATTGGAATTTTTATAAATCCAGAAGAAGATACCCTAATGCTTTCTTTTTGTTTTTATCAACTACAACCTTAACAAAATGATTTTCTTTTTCTGTAGCTAATAAAATGTGTTCAAAATCATTGGTTGAATTTCTATAAACTTTATGTATCAATTCAGATTCTTTAATTTTCTTCGATAAAATTTTAGCTGCTTTTAATTCACTTACATAAGGCCAAATATTAAAAAAACTATCATTTGAGATTGATATTTCTGTCATTCCCTCATTCTTTGAGCAATCATACTTTTCTTTTGAAAGTAGTTTAGGAGCTTTTCTGTTTTTTCTTTTTTTGATTACGAAGTAAATACAAAAAAGAGAAGTTATTACAAAAAGTAATATAAAAGTTAGACGAAGATAGTGATGCATTGCCATAATATTGAATGTTTTAAAAACGTGTTGACAAGTCTTAAGCGCACTACTAATATACTAAATTCCCGGCATGTTTTTTAAAAATAACCCAATTATTTAAACCTTTTTTTGAGTATTTATTAATTTTGAAAAGTAAACTTTCCAAAATTTAGCTTTGATAAAAGAAAAAATCTCACAAAAAAAATTCCAAATCCCAATTGTAAAATCGGAATTTGGAATTTTATATTTTAGAATTTAATAGACTAAACGTCGTCGTAATCAACATAGATAGTATCTGATGTTGGATGCGCCTGGCAAGTTAAAATTAAACCTTCTGCAATTTCACCATCTGTTAAAATAGAATTTTTTGTCATTTCAGCAGTTCCGGCAGTAACCCTTCCTAAACAGCTGCTGCAAATTCCGCCCTGACAAGAATAAGGTGCGTCAACGCCATGTTTTAAAGCAGCATCAAGAATGGTTTGTTTTTTAGACATTTCAAAAGTAACCTCTTCATCATCAACTAAAACAGTAATTTTAGTATGTCCTTCCTGAGAACCTTGAATTACGTGTTCTTCAGAAGAAGTAGTAAAAAGTTCAAATTTAATAGCAGATTCTTTTACGTTTTTCTCTTTCAAAACATTAGAAACCGTATTGATCATTTCTTCAGGTCCGCACAAATAAAACTTATCAAATTCTAATTCTTTGTGTTTGTTGTTCAGTACAAAATTCACGGTCGATTTTTCGATTCTTCCAAACAATGCATTTTCAACTTTTGCCTGGCTGTAAACATAATGCACGAAAAAACGGCCTACATACTGCAATTGCAAATCGTGTAATTCCTGATGAAAAATAGTTGCTTCAGGAGTTCTGTTTCCATAAACCAATACAAATGAACTTTTCGGCTCATTCTTTAAAACTGATTTTAAAATAGAAAGTACCGGCGTGATTCCGCTTCCGGCAGCAAACGCAACATAATTTTTTTGTCTCTCAGCATCAGGCTCAAAAGTAAATTTTCCTTCCGGCTGACCCACTTCGAGAACATCTCCTGCTTTTAATTTTGTATTCGCAAATTGAGAAAACAAACCGCTTTTTACAGCCTTAACCGCAATTCGCAATTCACCGCTTTCTGGTGCAGAGCAAATAGAGTAAGCACGACGAATTTCTTGATTATCAAGAGTTAATTTTAAATTTATGTATTGTCCGGCTATAAATTTATAGTCTTGTTTAAGTTCTTCTGGAACATTAAAAAGTACAGAAACCGCATCGGCAGTTTCACGTTTTACCTCTTTAATTATAAGTTTTAAGAATGAAGGCATGATTTAATTTTTTTGCAAAAGTAGCAAACCATAAGTAATTGACACTTACTAAAATATTTTTTTTAACTTTTTTTGTAACGTTTTCCTACATTTGATCTCTTACTACAAAAATCAAAACCAATTAACCATGATTAAAAAGTTTATTTATCTCGAATGGAAAGCCTTTATCAGATCGGCATCATTTGGTAAAAACCTGGCAATGAAAATTATACTTGGTTTTTTAATGATTTATTTTTCATTAATTTTTATAGCAATGGGAGTTGGCGCATTTTATATTCTTAAAGAAATGCATCTGGAACCATTCGTTACCATAAACCGGTTTTTGATTTATTACTTTCTTTCAGATTTAGTAATTCGTTTGTTGCTGCAATCGATTCCGGTTTTGAACATAAAACCATTATTGGTTTTGCCTTTTAAGAAACCTGTAATTGTTCATTTTTCATTGGGCAAAACTGTTTTGTCATTTTTTAATTGGGTTCATGCCTTATTTTTTGTTCCGTTTTCGGTTGTTTTGGCAATAGAAGGGTATGATATAACAGCCATTTTTTTTTGGAACTTGGCAATGCTTTCTTTTATCTATATTAACAATTTTTCAAATATAATTTTAAGCAATATTGATAAATTATTTATTGTTTTTGTTGGATTAATTCTTGTTTTGGGCGGAGCGCAATATTATAAATTGTTTGATGTTACAACTTTTACAACTCCTTTTTTTCAAGGTCTTTATACTATAAAAGGATTGTTTTTAATTCCCATTTTAGTATTGACAGGTTTATATATTTTTAGTTTTAAATTCCTCAAAAAAAATCTATATCTCGATGCCGGACTTTCTGTAAAAGAAGATGTTGCAGTTACAGAAAATCTTTCGTGGCTGAATCAATTTGGGACTTTGGGAACATTTCTTAAAAACGACATCAAACTTATCAAGAGAAACAAAAGATCAAAGACCACTATTTTCATGAGCGTTCTCTTTTTATTTTATGGATTCTTGTTTTTTGGAAATTCTCATCAACCTCCTGTAATGCACATTTTTGCGGGAATATTTGTTTCCGGCGGGTTTCTATTTGTCTTCGGACAGTTTGTACCAAGCTGGGATAGTTCGTATTACCAATTAATGATGACCCAGAATATTCCGTATCGCGGTTACATAACTTCAAAATGGTGGCTGATTGTTATTGCTACCTTTTTCTCGACAATAATTGCTTCATTTTATTTGTTTTTTGGATGGGAAATTTATTTAACAATTGTAGTTGGAGCAATTTATAATATTGGAGTTAATTCACACTTGGTTCTTTTAGGCGGAGCATTTACCAAAACACCAATCGATCTAAGTAATGCCGGTGGTGCTTTTGGAGATAAAAAAGCGTTTAATGTAAGTGCAATGTTGTTAACGCTTCCTAAAATTTTACTGCCTTTGGGGCTTTATGCTATCGGACTTTATTTAAATAACAAAAACCTCGGATTAGCATTAGTTGCCGGTGCGGGAGTTTTAGGTTTTATTTTTAAAGACAAGGTTTTTTCCTTAATCGAAAAAAGATATAAAATCGAAAAGTACAGCACAATAAATGCTTATAAACAAAAGAGTTAATTAGAGAATATGTCAAATTTGATAATTAATCTAAAATCAAGAATCTAAAATCTAAAAATTACGATGATACAAGTAAATCAACTTTCAAAAAAATATAACGACACTACAGTTTTAAACATTCATAATCTTGAAATTCCAAAAGGACAGAGTTTTGGTTTAGTGGGCAATAACGGAGCTGGAAAAACTACTTTTTTTAGTTTGCTTTTAGATTTAATCCAGCCTTCAACAGGAAATATAACAAGCAATGATATTCAGGTAAATACAAGCGAAAACTGGAAATCTTTTACAGGTTCTTTTTTAGATGAAAGTTTCCTGATTGGCTATCTGACTCCCGAAGAATATTTTTATTTTATTGGAGATTTACGTCATCAAAATAAAGCAGATATTGATGCGCTATTAGCCAAACATGAAGAATTTTTTAATGGAGAAATTTTAAACAACAAAAAATACCTTCGTGATTTATCAAAAGGAAATCAAAAGAAAGTCGGAATTATTGCAACACTTATTGGAAACCCGGAAGTTGTAATTTTAGATGAACCTTTTGCAAATTTAGATCCGACAACAGTCAGCAGATTAAAGAAAATTATTAAAGAATTAGCTGAAAATCCAAATGTTACTGTTTTGGTTTCAAGCCATGATTTACAACACACAGTTGAGGTTTGCGATAGAATAGTTGCACTCAATAAAGGTGAAATTGTAAAGGATATTCAAACCTCAGAAGAAACCTTACAAGAATTGGAATTGTTTTTTGCAGTGTAAGTCCCTAAAGTTTCAAAAAAGAAGTGTATTTTTACAAGTCATTATACTAAAAATGCTTTTTAGAAGTTAATGCTTTAAAATCAGTTCTATTGAAAAAGAATACGCTTAAATATAGTTTTTTTCTCACTTTTTTTCTCCTTTTGATAGCGTGTTCTACCAAGAATAATACTTTTGTGAACAGAAATTCCCACGCGTTAAGTACAAAATATAACATTTTGTATAATGGAGGAATTGGTCTTGAAAAAGGACTGCAGTCTATTCAGGCCAACAATCAGGATAATTTCTGGAAACGACTTCCTGTTGAAAAAATGCAGTTTGATGAAAATTTTTCTGAAGGATCAAAAACAAAAAATGCTGACTTCGAAAAAGCAGAAACAAAGGCAACAAAAGCAATTCAAAAACACTCCATGAATATTGGGGGAAGAGAAAGAAATTATCAAATTGATGAAGCATACTTAATGCTTGGAAAAGCAAGATATTATGATCAGCGTTTTATTCCAGCCTTAGATGCTTTCAATTATATTCTCTACAAATATCCAAACAGCAGCAATATTTATACAGCAAAAATCTGGCGCGAAAAAACCAATATGCGTTTAGGAAATGATGCGATTGTGGTTAAAAATATCAATCTTTTATTAAAGAAAACAGATTTAAACAAACAGACATTTTCGGATGCCAATGCTTTATTGGCGGAAGCTTTCCTGAATTTGGAAGAAAGAGACAGTGCCGTTGCAAAACTTAGAATTGCAGAGGAATTTTCAAGAATAAACGAAGATCGTGCCCGTTATAAATTCATCTTGGGACAAATGTATCAGGAAGTTGGAAATAAAGACAGTGCGACCTATTATTACGATGGGGTAATCGACATGAATCGTAAAGCCAATAGAAAATACATGATGCATGCTTACGCAAAAAAAGCGCAGATGTACGATTATGAAAAAGGCAACGATACCATATTTTTAAAAATCTATAATAAGTTAGTTGCAGATCGTGAAAACCGACCTTATTATGATGTTCTTTTTTATGAAATGGGAGTTTTCTATGATAAAAAGAAAGACAAAGTAAATGCATTAAAATTCTACAATAAATCTTTAGGCAGAAAATCTACAGATCCTTATTTAATGGCATCGGCTTATCGAAATATTGGAAACATGTATTTTAAAAACACAGATTATACAATGGCTGCTAAATATTATGACAGTACATTGACAAAGTTAGACCCAAAAACAAGGGAGTTTACTTTTATCGAAAAAAACAGAAAAAATCTTGACAACGTAATTAAATACGAAGGAATTGCAAAACGAAACGACAGTATTATAAAAGTCTACGGATTACCTGATGCTGACAGAAAAATTTATTTTGAAAATTACATCGCAGAACTTAAAAAGAAAGACGAAGCAAAACGAATTTTAGAAGAGAAAGAAAAAGAGAAGTTAGCTAATATTGACCGAAATACAAATGCTTCAAATGCACCAACAGCAGTAAATCCGAATTCTCTGGGAAAACCTGCAGATCTTGACGACGGAATAAGACCTCCATCTGGAAATGATGCCGCAGCAAGTACTTTTTATTTTTATAACCCAACAACCGTTGCATACGGAAAATTGCAATTTAAAAAAATGTGGGGTAACCGAACGCTTGGCGGAAACTGGAGACTGGCTACAATAAAATCTGCAAATGATGCAGCAATGCTTAATGACAGTATAAATGAAGTGGAAGCAGCTAAATTGAAAGATACGGTTGTTATTGAAAAGTATACAACTGCTTTTTATGAAAAACAACTTCCGAAAACACAAACAGCAATGGACAGCATTGGTAAAGAACGCAATTTTGCGTATTATCAATTAGGTCTTATATATAAGGAAAAATTTAAGGAATATAAATTGGCAAGTGATAAACTGGAGCAATTACTTAAAAATAATCCAGAAGAAAAACTGGTGCTGCCATCGATGTATAATTTGTATAAAATATATCAAATTACAGATCCGGAAAAAGCAGCAAAAATAAAATCAGACATAACGACAAATTATCCCACTTCGAGATATGCTCAGATTTTAAATAATACAAATGCTGATGATATAGCTTCGCCGGAAAAAGAATACCAAAAATGGTATAAACTATTTCAGGAAGAAAAATTTGATGTTGTGTTAGATAATATTGATAATTTGATTAATCAATATTCCGGAGAAGATATTGTTTCGAAATTTGAATTACTAAAAGCAAACACTTTAGGAAAAGTCAACGGATTAGAAGCCTATAAAAAAGGTTTAGAAAACGTAGCAGATAATTATCCAAATAGTGAAGAAGGAAAAAATGCCAGAGAAATTTTGGAGAAAGATGTTCCAACTTTAGAAAGACTTAATTTTACAACGGTAGATAATAAAAACTGGAAAATTGTATACCTGGTTTCTAATACCGATACTAAAACAGTTAAAAAAATTGAAGAAGCAATTAGAGTATTTTTATTAGTTGAAAACTTTGAAAGATTAACGACTTCTATTGATAAATACAACAGAACAGAAAGTTTTGTAGCTATTCATGGTTTAAAATCCGAAGCTTATGCCAGAGATGTTGCAGGAGTTTTGAGAGATGACGCCAAATATAAAATTGCACATCCGTCAATTATTATATCGACCGATAATTACAAAGTGGTTCAAATTAAAAAGAACCTCGACGCCTACCTTGCCCCAAAAAACCCATAATATAATGTTTGACAAAGTAAAAAAAAACGGAACAGAACTTTTAGGAAAAACAAACCGAATTGTTGAAGGAACTTCTATTGTAGGAGACATTGTTTCAAAAGCCGATTTTAGATTAGACGGCGAATTGATTGGAAATTTCACCTCGCAGGGAAAATTAGTAATAGGCGCAACAGGCGCAGTAAAAGGAGAAATCATTTGTAATAATGCTGATATTGAAGGAGAATTTCACGGAAAAATTAAAGTTCTTGAAATCCTTAATATCAAAGCAGCAGCAAAAATTCATGGTGAGGTTGCCGTTGGAAAACTTTCTATAGAGCCGGGAGCAGAGTTTACAGCAACTTGTACAATGCTTACACATAATAAAGAAGTAACCATAAAAGATGGAAAAGGACCCGAATAAAAAACAAAATAATAAATGGATAGCCCTCATAAATATTCCTATTCAAATGGGGGTTATTATTTTTTTGTTTTCTTATTTAGGAACATGGCTAGACGAAAATCATCCAAGTGAAAAGATATACTATAATAAGGTATTGGTTATGGTTGGAGTTGTCCTTGCATTATATAATGTAATTCGTCAGGTAAACGAAATCAACAAAATAAAGTAAAATAAGTTTTAAAAACGGCTTGAATAAATATTGCATCTTTGCAAAAAATTGTTCGGAATGTTTTTAAAAAACTACAAACTTATTCTTCATCTGCATATTCTTGCATTTGCTTCCTATATAATACATAAGGGAGTTTTTTATATTTTTAAAATTAATGATCAAAACTTTCATTACAGTATAGAAGTATTGTATTTGATCTTTTTATTTTTTTCTGCCTTACTATTAACACTCACAGTAAAATTCAAAAAAGATAAGTTCGACAGCATCGGAATGTTTTTTATGCTTGGAACTTTTATTCAAATGTTTGTGTATTATTTTGTTTTGCGACCGATTTTATCCGACAAGATTCACAACATCCGTGTTGAAAAAATCAATTTTTTTGTAACATTTATTCTGTTTTTGTTATTTCAAACGATTTTAACTGTCCGATTATTAAATGAAAAGCGTTAAAATGCGGATTCTTTAAAACAAGGTTCAAAAATAATTTTTCATATCCTTTTGAATATTAATAAAAAATGTACCTTTGCACCAAATTTTAGAAACATAAAAAATAAGAATTTCCACAGATATGGTGATTTCAAACAAACCACTCAGATTTATTCTTGCAGCTTTTGTAGCTTGTCTTCCACTAATGAGCTTTTCTAATTCAGAAAAAGACTCGGCGCATGTTCAAACTGAAACAGCTCACGAAGCAGCTTCTGAAGGGCACCATGCAGAACCAACTGATGTAAAATCTAAAATTAAGGCTTTCGTTGGCCACCACGTTTTGGACTCTCATGATTTTACTTTTACACAAGATGATGAAACTGGTAAATATTATGGTTTTCCATTACCGATAATTATTTTGGATAATGGTCTTCAAATTTTTTCTTCTTCAAAATTTAACCACGGTCATTCAGTAGCAGAATCAAATGGAAATTATTATGTGATTAATCATCATGATGGTAAAATCTACAAAACAGATGCTGCCGGAACAATTACAGAAGACGAAAAAACAGGTCATCCAACAAATGTTCGTCCGTTAGACTTTTCAATTACAAAAACAGTACTTTCTATTTTTGTTGCAGCTTTATTAATGTTTTGGTTGTTTACAAGTTTAGCAAAATCTTATGCTAAAAACGGAGGAATAGCTTCTGGTGCAGGAAGATTTTTTGAACCGCTTGTAGTTTTCATTCGTGACGAAGTTGCTATTCCTAATATTGGAGAAAAGCATCATAAAAAATACATGAGTTATTTATTGACAATATTTTTCTTTGTATTGTTCTTAAATATTTTTGGATTAACTCCATTAGGAATTAATGCTACAGGTAATTTAACAATTACATTCTCGTTAGCAATCCTTACTTTCTTAATTACAAACCTTACTGCAAATAAAAATTACTGGGGTCACATTTTCTGGATGCCGGGAGTGCCAAAACCAATGAGAATTATTTTGGCTCCGATTGAATTGTTAGGAGTTTTCATCAAACCATTTTCATTAATGATTCGTTTGTATGCAAATATCTTCGCAGGTCACATTGTATTAATGAGTATCATCGGATTAATGTTTATCTTTAAGAGCTGGATTGGAAGCAGTCTATCTTTCGGATTATCATTTGCACTTTCTATACTAGAGATTTTAGTAGCATTTTTACAAGCCTATATTTTTACAATGCTGTCTGCACTTTATTTTGGTTCAGCAGTAGAAGAGCACCACCACGAAGAGGAGGGGCATCATTAAAATTAGATTTCAGAGTTTAGATTTCAGATTATTTTTAATCTAAAATCTACATTCAAAAATCTAAAATCAAATTGAATGTTTAATTTTTAATATATACATATATGAACGGTTTAAATTTCATTGGAGCAGGATTAATCGTAATCGGAGCTGCTTTAGGTATTGGTAGAATTGGTGGTTCAGCAATGGACGCAATTGCTCGTCAACCAGAAGCTTCAGGAAAAATCCAAACAGCTATGCTTATCGCTGCTGCACTTATTGAAGGAATTGGTTTCGCTGCGTTATTCGCTGCTTAATTAAAACACAAAAAACAATAGTTGCAACGGTTGGTTGTAACTATTGTTTTAAAAATAAAACATTAAAATTGCCTTTGGCAGTTAAAAAGACATAATTTAAAATTTATAATCATATATAATGGAAAAGTTAATAAATCAGTTTGAGTTCGGTTTGTTCTTTTGGCAGATTCTAATATTTGTTGGATTAATATTTTTATTGAAAAAATTTGCTTGGAAACCAATTCTTGATGCAGTAAATGATAGAGAGCAAGGTATTAAAGATGCTTTACTTTCTGCTGAGAATGCTAGACAAGAAATGCAAAATTTACAAGCTGACAATCAAAGAATTTTAAACGAAGCTCGTGCAGAACGTGATGCTATGTTAAAAGAAGCTCGCGAAATGAAAGAGAAAATGATTGCTGATTCTAAAAACGAAGCACAAGCACAAGGTCAAAAAATAATCGAGCAGGCTAAAGCGGCTATCGAAAGCGAAAAAAATGCTGCAATGGCAGAATTGAAATCTCAAGTTTCAACTTTATCATTGAGTATTGCTGAAAAATTATTGAAAGAAGAATTATCTAACAAAGAATCTCAAGCTAAATTAGTAGAGAAAATGTTAGGTGACGTAAAGTTAAACTAAGATTATGGCAAGTACAAGAGCAGCAATTCGTTATGCAAAAGCAATTCTAGACTTAGCAAACTCTAAAGGTGTTGCCGAAGCTGTCAATAACGATATGAAGTCAATTGCTTTGGCAATTGAGACAAATGCAGAATTGAGTACCTTTATTCAAAACCCAACTACAAAAGTTGAAGTTAAGGAAAGTGCTCTTTTAGAAGTTTTTGCAAATGTAAATGGCGTAACCAAAGGTTTATTTCATTTATTATTTGAAAACAAAAGATTTGAAATTCTAGATGCAATTGCAGTAGAATACAGCAAACTATTTGATCAAAGTAATGGTATTGAAGTAGCAAAAGTTACAACTGCAATTCCTATGGATGCTGCATTAGAAGCTAAAGTTTTAGCTAAAATTGCAACTTTGTCAGATAAAAAAATTACAATTGAAAATATAGTAGATCCTTCAATCATTGGTGGATTTATTTTAAGAATAGGTGATAATCAATACAATGCATCTGTAGCAAACAGATTACAAGTATTAAAAAGAGAGTTAAGTAATTAGTTTTATTACACATAAAAAGTGTCTAAATTATAAATTAAGATGGCGGAAATCAAACCTGCTGAAATTTCAGCAATATTAAGAAAGCAAGTAGAAGGTTTTGAATCTGGTGCTACGCTAGAGGAAGTAGGAACAGTACTTCAAGTTGGAGACGGTATTGCTCGTATTTACGGGTTATCGAATGTACAATATGGTGAGTTAGTTGAATTTGATAACGGACTTGAAGCTATTGTATTGAACCTTGAAGAAGACAATGTTGGTGTGGTACTTTTAGGACCATCAACAGGAATCAAAGAAGGATCAACAGCAAAAAGAACACAACGTATTGCTTCTCTTAAAGTAGGTGAGCAAATGGTAGGACGTGTAGTAAACACTCTTGGTTTTCCAATTGATGGAAAAGGGCCAATTGGTGGAGACTTATACGAAATGCCTTTAGAAAGAAAAGCTCCTGGAGTTATCTTCCGTCAGCCAGTTACTGAGCCATTACAAACAGGAGTAAAAGCAGTAGATGCTATGATCCCGGTTGGTCGTGGACAACGTGAGCTTGTTATTGGTGACCGTCAAACAGGTAAATCAACTGTTTGTATCGATACAATCTTAAATCAAAAAGAATTTTATGATGCAGGAAAACCTGTATTCTGTATATATGTTGCAATTGGGCAAAAAGCTTCAACTGTAGCAGGAATCGCTAAAATGTTAGAAGAAAAAGGTGCAATGGCTTATACAGTTATTGTTGCGGCAAATGCTTCTGATCCAGCTCCAATGCAAGTTTATGCTCCTTTCGCAGGTGCTGCAATTGGTGAATATTTTAGAGATTCAGGTCGTCCTGCACTTATTGTGTATGATGATTTATCTAAACAAGCTGTTGCTTACCGTGAGGTTTCTCTTTTATTAAGAAGACCACCGGGACGTGAGGCATATCCTGGAGACGTTTTTTACTTACACTCTCGTTTATTAGAGCGTGCTTGTAAAGTAATTGCTGATGATGGAATTGCTAAAAACATGAACGATTTACCAGATTCTATCAAGTCTATCGTAAAAGGTGGTGGTTCATTAACTGCTTTACCAATTATTGAAACTCAGGCTGGTGACGTTTCTGCATATATCCCAACAAACGTAATTTCGATTACAGATGGTCAGATTTTCCTTGATGGAGATTTGTTCAACTCTGGTGTTCGTCCTGCTATTAACGTAGGTATCTCTGTATCTCGTGTTGGAGGTAATGCTCAAATTAAATCAATGAAAAAAGTTTCTGGAACTTTAAAATTAGACCAGGCTCAATTCCGTGAATTAGAGGCTTTCGCTAAATTTGGTTCTGACTTGGATTCTGTTACTTTAAACGTAATTGAAAAAGGAAAAAGAAACGTTGAAATCTTGAAACAAGGTTTGAATGATCCTTATCCTGTTGAAAACCAAGTAGCTATTATTTATGCTGGTTCTAAAAACTTGTTAAGAAACGTTCCTGTAAATAAAGTAAAAGAATTTGAAGCTGATTTCTTAGCTTACTTAAATAGTAAACATAAAGATACGCTTAATGCGTTGAAAGCTGGTAAATTAGATGACAACATTACTGATGTTATCGAAAAAGCAGCAAAAGAAATTTCAGCAAAATATAACTAATTAGATAATTGGTAAATTAGATAATTAGAAAATGACTTATCATTGTTCTAATTATCTAATTTTCAAATTGTCACATTTTCTAATTAATAGATGGCAAATTTAAAGGAAATCCGTAATAGAATTACTTCCGTTTCATCGACGATGCAGATTACATCGGCTATGAAAATGGTTTCTGCTGCAAAGCTTAAGAAAGCACAAGATGCAATCACTGCAATGCGCCCTTATGCCGAGAAATTAACGGAGTTACTGCAAAATCTTTCTGCTACACTTGAAGGTGAAGTAGGAGGAGATTACACTACACAACGTGAAGTAAAAAAAGTATTGCTTGTTGCTATAACTTCTAACAGAGGTTTATGTGGTGCATTCAATTCAAATGTTATTAAAGAGATTAAGAATCGTACAGATTTTTATGCTGGGAAACAAGTTGATGTTTTTGCTATTGGTAAAAAAGGAAATGATGCTTTAAGTAAAACGCATAAAGTTCACGGACATCATAATGCGATTTTTGATCATTTAACTTTCGAAAATGTTGCTGGAATTGCAGATAATTTGACTGAAAAATTCTTGTCTGGAGAATATGACAGAATCGAATTAATCTACAATCAATTTAAAAATGCTGCAACTCAAATTGTTCAAACAGAACAGTTTTTGCCATTAGCACCTATTAAATCTGATGTTGCAGTTTCTGCTGGAGATTATATTTTCGAACCTTCAAAAGAAGAAATTGTTTTGACTTTAATTCCAAAGTCTTTAAAAACACAATTATACAAAGGTATTCGTGATTCATTTGCTTCTGAGCACGGTGCACGTATGACGGCTATGCACAAAGCAACTGACAACGCAACTGAATTAAGAAACCAATTGAAATTAACTTACAACAAAGCTCGTCAAGCAGCTATTACAAACGAAATCTTAGAGATCGTTGGTGGAGCTGAGGCTTTGAACGGATAATTAATTCATTCACATATAAAAAAATAGCCGACAAATATTTGTCGGCTATTTTTTTTGGAAGTTTTTCTTTTTTAAGAGTAGCTGTAAACAAGAAAATTTATAAAATGGTGATTCTCAATTTACCCAAAAATTGAGAATCAAATACCATTTTATAAAATTATTGACACAGATTTTATCACTCTGTTGCTTTGTCTTTCATGGGAACAAACTAGCTTTATCAATCCCAATGCTCTGTTTTTTTAAGGGTTACATTTCAGCAGAATCAATCCCTGTGCTTTGTCTTTTATGGGAACAAACTAGCTTTATCAATCCCAGTGCTCTGTTTTTTTAGGGTTACATTTCAGCAGAATCAATCCCTTGTGCTTTGTCTTTTATGGGAACAAACAAGCTTTATCAGTCCCAGTGCTTCCTTTTTTATAAGGGTTGTATTTAGCTTTCTCAATCCCTGTGAAACAAATTTAAGAAAAGACTGTCTAAAAAAAGTTACATAATTTTCAGCCTTAATTTATATATTTCACATGTTAGTGTGTTGTTAATTATATAACTTGCTTAAAAAAAACAATTAATTTTGAGTTATATTCTATCACTATGGCTTTACAAATACGCGAATTTACTACGATTGACGAAATGGTGGCTCAAATTGAAACCATCAGATTTTTATATCCCAATATAACTTTAGAAAAATACCAATCATTTCTTTCTGAAATGGTTCCACATAATTACATCCAGATTGGAGTTTTTGAAAATGAAGTTTGTTTGGGTATTACAGGATGTTGGTCAGCAACAAAATTATGGACGGGAAAATATCTCGAAATTGACAATTTTGTAGTAAATCCAGAATATCGTTCTAAAGGAATCGGAAAAATGCTTACAGATTATATTGAACAAAAAGCACTTGACTTAGGTTGCAGCAGTATTGTTTTGGATGCTTTCTCAGGAAATTTTGGTGCGCACCGATTTTATTATAATCAGGGATACGGTCCAAAAGGTTTTCATTTTGTGAAAGTTTTAGACGAAAATAAATTAACACATTAAAATTGTCGCTAAGTTTTTTTATTGAATCGTAAAAGGACCAATAAAACCAAAGAATTGGTTATTTTTGTTTTTCGAACTTTATTACTAAATTATTTTGGGATTATATAAAAATCTATTCAAACAAACTGCAATTTATGGACTGGCAACCGTTTTACCGCGAATGCTCAGTTTTTTATTGGTCAGATTATATACAGGTATTTTACCGACTGCCGAATATGGCGAAGTTTCGATTGTTTTGTCTTGGATGGTTTTCTTTAACGTAGTTCTTTCTTACGGAATGGAAACTGCTTTTTTTAGATTTTACAGTGCCGAGGAAGACAAAAAAAATGTAATCGCAACTTCTACAATATCAATATTCTGGTCATCAATAGGATTCTTGTTTGCGGCATTAATTTTTAGAAATACATTGGCAAACTGGGCCGAGGTAGATGCGCAGTATATTACCTATTCGGTTTGGATTTTAGTTTTAGATGCATTGGTTTTAGTGCCGTTTTCAAAATTAAGAGCAAATCAGCGGCCAATGGTTTATGCTGCTATTAAAATTGGAAATGTGGTAATTAATTTACTGCTTAATATTTTCTTTTTAATGTATCTGCCAAAACTTGCGGCTTCAAATCCTAATTCAGTTTGGGATAATTTATATGTAGAAAATTTCCAGATTGCTTACATTTTCATTGCTAATCTGCTGGCTAGTTTAGCAACTTTCATTGTACTTTCTCCAAATTATCTTTCGCTTGGACGAAAATTCGATCCGGTACTTTGGAAAAAAATGATGAAATATGGTCTGCCAATTTTAGTTGCCGGACTTGCATTTGCTGTTAATGAACATTTCGATAAAATCTTATTAGGATATTTACTTCCTGAAAATCTTGCAAAATCTGAAGTTGGAGCCTATTCTGCCTGTTATAAATTAGGTTTATTTATGGTTTTGTTTGCAACTGCTTTTAGATTAGGAATCGAACCTTTCTTTTTCAGCCATGCAAAAAACGAAAATGCACCTCAGACTTATGCTGTAATTACAAAATATTTTGTGATTTTGGGTTCGTTGATTTTATTAGGAGTTATTGTTTTTGCAGACATTCTTAAATATCTTTTATTAGACAATAAATCCTATTGGGAAGCCATGAAAGTGGTGCCCTTAATTATTTTGGCAAACTTCTTTTTAGGAATTTACAACAACTTATCGGTTTGGTATAAACTTACAGATCAAACAAAAATTGGTGCTTATATCTCAATTGTTGGAGCAATTGTAACCTTGGTTTTAAATTACTTTTTAATTCCAAAATACAGTTATTACGGATCTGCAATCGCAACGATTTCTGCTTATGGAAGTATGATGTTAATATCGTATGTTTTAGGAAACAAATATTATCCTATTCCTTACGACATGAATAAAATTTCGGCTTATTTAGGAATTTCAATTTTATTTTCGGCTATTTCTTTTTATGGATTTAGAGAAAATTATTTTGTTGGAATTCCGTTATTATTAGCCTTTATGTACTTTGTTTATCACAACGAAAAAGACACAATCAAAGGAATAATGAATAGAAAGTAAAAGTGCTTTTTTAATCTTTTATAATAAAAATGAAAATACAAATTATCAATAAATCACAACACGATTTACCAAATTACGAAACGATTGCTTCTGCAGGAATGGACTTGCGTGCCAATATTACAGAACCAATTACGTTAAAACCTTTAGAAAGAACAATTGTAAAAACAGGACTTTTTATTGAATTGCCAATTGGTTACGAAGCACAAGTTAGACCAAGAAGCGGATTGGCGGCAAAAAAAGGAGTTACGGTTTTAAATTCTCCAGGAACTGTTGATGCTGATTACAGAGGTGAAATAGGCGTGATTTTGGTAAATTTATCAAATGAAGAATTTGTAATCGAAAACGGAGAAAGAATTGCACAATTAATTATTGCCAAACACGAAAGAGCAGAATGGATTGAAGTTGAAGAGCTTACTGAAACTTCAAGAGGAGCAGGCGGATTTGGAAGTACTGGAGTGAAATAAGTTTTCAGTCTCAGTCTCATACAGTTTTTGTTGTACATATTCTAAGGCTGTAGAACTTCTGCAAATTTTTAAAAATTAAAACTTGAACTAACCAAACTGAAGGTTTTTTAAATCTTCCCATATAAAATAAAATTAGATGAAAATAATCGTACCAATGGCAGGTCGTGGATCAAGACTTCGCCCACATACTTTAACAGTGCCAAAACCATTAATTCCGGTTGCAGGAAAATCTATTGTTCACCGTTTAGTTGAAGATATTGCTAAAATATTAAAGCAGCCAATAGAAGAAGTTGCCTTTATTCTTGGAGACGAAGCATTTTTTGGAGATGATGTTGTTACAAGTCTGCAGGATTTGGCACAAGGTTTAGGAGCAAAAGCTTCAATATATCGTCAGGATTTACCTTTAGGAACCGGGCATGCTATTATGTGTGCAAAAGAATCACTGTCTGGACCAACAGTTATTGCTTACGCCGATACTTTAATTAGAGCCGATTTTGAATTAGATCCATCTGCCGATGCTGTAATTTGGGTAAAACAAGTTGATCAGCCAGAAGCTTTTGGAGTTGTAAAATTAAATCAAAACAATGAAATTATAGAATTGGTTGAAAAACCAAAAGAGTTTGTTAGTGATTTGGCCGTGATCGGGATTTATTATTTTAAAGAAGTTGGAGATCTAAAAAAAGAGCTTCAGGGAGTTTTAGACAATAACATCCAAAATGGAGGAGAATACCAAATTAACGACGGTATCAAAGCCATGATGGCAAACGGAAAAGTTTTTAAGACCGGAAGTGTTGACGAATGGATGGACTGTGGAAACAAAGATGTTACGGTTGAAACTAACAGCAGAATGTTAGGATTTTTACATAATGACGGAGAGCATTTAGTTGATTATAATGTAACGCTGGAAAATTCAACAATTATTCCACCATGTTATATTGGCGAAAATGTAGTATTGAAAAACACAACAGTTGGGCCAAATGTATCAATAGGAAAAGGCTGCCATGTAACCGACAGCTCTATTAAAAATAGCTTAATACAGACTAATTCTCAAATAAAAAATGCTAACTTAGATAATGCAATGATTGGAAATCATGTTAGTTATGATGGAAAATTTACAAGTATCAGCATTGGAGATTATTCGGTTTTAGAATAAAAAACAGATTCGTTTTAATTAAAAATGAAATTGTAAAAAGATGAAAAAAAGGGTTTTGATAATTTTATTTTTTGCTTTACTAGGCAATTCAGCTTCGGTTTTCGCGCAGACGGAACCGGAAGATATTGCTTTGGCACCAGATGAATATCAAGACGCTTTTTACGAATCTTTGAAACAAAAAGGAATTGAAAATTACGATAAAGCTATAGCATCTTTAGAAAAATGCATCAAAATAAAACCTTCTGATGCTGTCGCTTATTTTGAAGTTGGAAAAAATTACCTGGCACTTAAAGAATATCAAAATGCTCAAAATGCATTTGAAAAAGCCACGCAGTTAAATCCAAAAAATAAATGGTATTGGCTGGGAATTTACGACGTAAGTTACGAAACCAAAAACTATCCGCTGGCGATAGAAACGATTCAGAAAATTATTGTTTTTGATGAAGAATATAAAGACGATTTGATCTCGTTATATATGCTTACAAATCAATATGATAAAGCACTTGTAACGATTAACGAAATGAATGATAAATTCGGAAAATCAGAAGATCGTGATCGTTATAAAACGCAGATTTTATCGCAGGGGAAATATCAAAATGCAGAGATTTCAAATTTAATTGAACAGATTAAAAAGAATCCCAAAGAAGAATCAAACTATGTTAATCTGATTTTTTTATATTCAAAATCAGAAGAGACAGATAAGGCTTTGGATGTTGCAAAACAACTGGCAAAAGAAATTCCAGATTCTGAATGGGGGCAGGTAAGTTTGTTCAAAAGTTATTTAGATGCAAATCAGGCAGACAAAGCCATTAAGTCGATGAATGTAATTTTGTCAAGTTCAAAAATTGATTTAAAAATTAAGCATCGAACTTTAAATGAGTTTTTGATTTATGTAAATAAAAATCCGCAATATGCTCCGGATTTAGAAAAAGCTATTTCTTATTTTGACAATGATAAAGAGGTTGACGTTGCTAAAGAAATTGGAAAATTTTATCATAGCAAAAACCAGTTTGAAAACGCTATTAAATATTACGAAAAAGATTTAATCACCAATTCAGACACAGATCGTGAAACTAATTTGCTTTTGCTTGACGCTTATGCTCAGGCAAAACAATTTGCACCAATGACAAAAAGAGCTATGACGATGATCGAAGTTTATCCAAGCCAGCCTCAATTTTATTATTATGCAGGTTTAGGAAGCAATCAGTTACAGCAATTTAAAAATGCAAAAACCGTTTTAGAAATGGGACTTGATTATGTTGTTGATGATAAAAAACTAGAGGCAAATTTTAATATTCAATTGGGAGAGGCATATAATGGATTAGGAGATGCTAAGAAAAAAGAGGAATACTTTTTGAAGGCAAATGAATTATTAAAAAAGAAGTAAGGAGAAATTAAGATGAAAAAATATATTATAATAGTATTAATGTCGGTTTTTATGATTTCGTGTAAATCAAAAGCTGTTGCTGTTCAAAACAATAATACTACCGAAGTTGTTGCGAAAAAAGACAATAAAGCAATCGAAAAACATTACGAAAACAAATTAGACTTTTCGACTTTAAGTATAAAAGCCAGCGCAAGATATGAAGACGAAAAGCAAAGTCAGAATGTTACAGCCGATATAAAAATAGAGAAAGACAAACAGATTTTAATAAGTGTTAGATTTCTGGGAATTACAATGGCGAAAGCCTTGATAACTCCAACATCAGTAAGTTATTACGAAAAAATAAAAGGAACTTATTACGAAGGAGATTTTAGCAGTTTAAGCGAATGGCTTGGTACTGAATTGGATTATAATAAAGTTCAGAATTTATTGATTGGAGAAGCTTTTGATGATTTACGAAAAGGAAATTATACACAGACAATTGTAGAAAACCTTTTCCGTTTAGAAGATCAAAAAAATCAAAAGATTCAAAAAGTATTTTATTTAGATCCTGAAAAATATTTAGTACAAAAAGAAGAGATTTCTCAGCCATCTGAAAATATAAAACTAGAAATTAATTATTCTGATACTAAAACATTCAGTCAGGGAACTGTCCCAACAACATTGATAATTAATGCATTGCAGCCAAAAGGAACAACCAATATTAATTTGAATTATAACAATATATCATTTAACGAAGAACTTTCTTTTCCGTATAGTGTGCCAAGCGGTTATAAAAAAGTTTTAATTAAGTAAATTTGTAAAAAGAAAAATAGAAAGATGCCAAAATTTCTCCTAAGCCTAATTTTTGTTTGCGCCACGACTTTTGTCTGGGCACAAGATTCGCAGCAAGAAAAACTTGAACAGCGCAAAGCGCAGATTCTTCAGGAAATAAAAGACAACGAAAAAATGCTGCAGTCTGTAAGGAAAAAAGAAAAATCAGCAGTAAATGAATATTTAATTCAGGCAAATAAAATTAAGCTTAAAGAAAAACTGATCAATACAACAGCAAAGCAGGAAAGAATTTTAAGCAACGACATGTATATTAACCAGGTTCAGGTTAATAAGCTGAAAAAAGAATTGGCGGTTTTAAAAGAAGATTACGCAAAAATGATCTTGAAATCGTACAAAAGCCGTTCTGAGCAAAGCAGGGCGATGTTTATTTTATCTTCAGAAAGTTTTTTACAAGCTTATAAAAGAGCACAATATTTAAAACAATATACGAATTTCAGAAAAAACCAAGGTTTAGAAATTCAGTCTAAAACGGCACAATTAGTTGATTTTAATTCAAAACTAGACGGGCAGAGAAAGGTTAAGAAAAAAATTATTGTTGAAAACCAAAAAGAAAAACAAAGTTTAGAAGTAGAGAAAAAAGAACAGCAAAAACTTGTTAATGCGATTAAAAAAGATAAAAACAGAATCGCTTCTGATATTAGAGCAAAACAAAGCGAATCAAAAAGAATTGACAGACAAATTGATCGTTTGATTCGTGAAGCAATTGCCGAAGCAAACAGAAAAGCGGCACTAGAAAAAGCTAAAGAAAATCCTGGGTCTACAACTGTAAAGCCAGTTTCATCTTCTAAAATCGCAATGACTCCGGAAGATAAAGTTTTAGCAGCTGATTTTAAAGCAAATAAAGGAAGACTGCCTTGGCCGGTAGAAAAAGGATTTATTTCGTTAGGTTATGGAGATCAGCAGCATCCGCTTTATCCAGATATAAAAGTTCACAATTCAGGAATTGAAATTACGACAGAAGATGGTGCAAATGCAAGATCTGTATTTGCCGGTGAAGTTTTTAGTGTAATGGTTTTATCTCCTGTAAATACGGTAGTTATGATACAGCACGGAGATTACTTTAGCGTTTACCAAAACCTGAGCAAAGTGTTTGTAAGCAAAGGAGAAAAAGTTTCTATCAAACAAAATATTGGAAAAGTAAGAACCAGCGGTGATTCGGGAAAAACGGTCATCAAGTTTTTGATTCTTCAAAACACAACAAATTCCGATCCTGAAAATTGGTTACAAAACAGATAATAAAAAGGGAGCTATAAGCTCCCTTTTTTCATTAATCATATTGTTCTAAAAAATATTTAATAACATCAGTTGTGGTTACAATCCCTTTCAGTTCTCCGTTGTCTACAACCGGAAGAGCGTGAAATTCTTCTTTTACAAATGTCGATGCCAAATCTTTAATAATAGTGTCCGAAGAAAGAGTTTTAGGCTTTGATGTCATAACCTGAGGAATGGTAAGCATATCCAAAATAGCTTCATCAACACCATCTTGCCCATCAAACAAAGCACTAAAAGTAAGACGGTTAACATCGGTACGGCTGATAATACCAACAACCTCTTTGCCGTTTACAACAGGAATATGTCGAATAGAATTCGATTTTAGTTTTTCTACTACTTTTCTTAAATCGTCATTTTGATTTACAGTCACCACTGTTTTAGTCATGATGTGACTAATTGGTTCTCTTTTTTTCATAATAGATCAGTTTTATATTTACATCAAATATGTAGAATAATTCTGATAAATAGCATGACCTTTATCAGCTTTTAAAGAATTAAAAACTTGATAAATAGATGTTTTTTTCAGAGCCAAATACTAAAAAGCAGTACGAAATCTCAATATTAATTCTTTACTTAATTTGAAATTGCATCGAATGAATTTAAAATAGTATTTTTGCACTATGGAAACAAATAGACAGAAAAAAATAGGCAGCGTCATCCAAAAAGATTTGGTTGATATTCTGCAAGGTGAAGTGCGAAAAAATGGAGTTAGCAATTTGGTAATTTCAGTATCCAAAGTTAGTGTAACCTCAGATTTATCTGTGGCAACGGTATATTTAAGCATTTTTCCTCAAGAAAAAGCAAAGGAAACTTTAGAAGGAATAAAATCAAATACAACTTTAATAAAACATGATTTGTCGCAACGTGTTCGTCTTCAATTGCGTCGTGTGCCAAATTTGGTTTTCTTTATCGATGACTCATTAGATTATATCGAAAAAATTGACAATGCATTAGCAAACAGAGAAAACCCAATTGAAAACCGTGATCTTTTAGAAAAAAGAAGAAAATCATAAATTGAATTTCCCATTTTACATAGCCAAACGTTATCTTTTCAGCCTTAGTAAAAATAACGCTATTAATATCATCAATTTAATTGCCAGTATGGGAATTATTGTTGGTACAATGGCTTTGTTTGTGGTTTTATCTGTTTTTAGCGGATTAAAAGTTTTCAGTCTTTCGTTTACAAATGAGATTGATCCAGATTTAAAAATGACAAGTACGTACGGAAAATCATTTTTAATTTCACCCCAGCAGGAAAAGCAGCTTAAAGAAATGAAAGATGTTGCCTATTATACTAAAATTATTGAAGAACGAGTTTTGTTCTTGTTTAAAGACAAACAACACGTTACTTATTTAAAAGGAGTTGACAGTATCTACCCGGTTGTAAACGACATTAAAGTAAAACTTTTTAATGGACAATGGTTAAAACCAGATTCTTATCAAGTTGTTATTGGTTACGGAATCGCACAGGATTTTTCGCTGGGAATTCTTGATTTCGAAAATCCATTACAGATATTTGCCCCAAAACCCGGAAAAGGAGCAATCGACAATGCCGAGGAAGCATTTAATAAAACAGATGTTTTACCCGTCGGAATTTATTCAATCAGCGAAGATTTAGATTCAAAATATGTTTTTGCAGATTTAGGTTTAACACAGGAATTATTGATGTATAAGCCAAATCAAATTTCGGGAATCGAATTTAAGTTAAAACAAAACGCAGATGAAAATGTGGTTAATGCGCAGCTTAAAAAGATTTTTAATAATAAAGTTACTTTAAAGAATAGGGAACAATTGAATGAGTCCTTATATAAAATGCTCAATACCGAAAATATCGCGGTTTATTTAATTTTTACACTTGTAATTATTGTTGCACTTTTCAATTTGATTGGAGCTTTAATTATGATGATTTTAGACAAGAGAGCAAATTTGAAAACGCTTTTTAATCTTGGAACAGAAATAAGCAGTCTAAGAAAAATTTTCATATTACAAGGAACTTTACTTAGTGTTTTTGGAGGATTAATAGGGCTTTATTATGGAACGATATTAGTCACATTACAGCAAAAATACGGACTAATTATGATCACGCCAACTTTGGCTTATCCGGTCGTTTTTACATTAGAAAATGTGCTTATCGTAATGGCAACAATTATCTCTTTGGGATTTATCGCTTCCTTAATTGCCAGCAGTCGTGTAAGTAAAAAGTTATTAGATTAATTTTTTCTTTCAAAATATTACTTATATTTACCGACTTGAAAATCTACAGCATATGATTGTTTCTGCCTAATCCTATTTTATTTTAAAAAATAATTAGGATACTTACATTTTTACTTTTTCAGTTCAGATAAAACATCTGGACCATTTTTATTATTTATCCTAACATATCATGACAGAAACAACTATACAGAAAAGCTTCTTTTCTAAATTTTTTACCACTTTAAAACAAGCCTTAAAAGGCGACGAATCATTTGATTATACAGCTGGAAGTATAAAGAAAGCCGTAATTCTATTAGCTATTCCGATGGTTTTAGAAATGATGATGGAATCGGTTTTTGCATTAGTCGATTTGTATTTTGTCGGACATTTGGAGCATAGCAGTTTTGCTATTCAAACTGTTGGCTTGACAGAATCTGTTTTGACTATAATATATTCTCTTGCAATTGGAATGAGCATGGCAGCAACAGCAGTTGTCGCAAGACGTATTGGAGAAAAAGATCCGGTCGCCGCTGCAAAAGCCGGAATGCAGGCTATAATTGTAGCATTTGCAGTTAACGCTGTCCTAAGTGTTTTCGGAATTATTTATGCAAAAGATATTCTGCTTTTGATGGGCGCTTCTGTGGATGCTGCCGAACATGGTTTCAGATTCACGCAGATAATGATTGGCTCAAGTTTATGCATTATGCTCTTATTCTTGATTAACGGAATTTTCCGCGGTGCCGGAAATGCCGCAATTGCAATGAAAAGTCTTTGGATAGCCAACATTTGTAATATTATTTTATGTCCGATTTTAATTAACGGTCTTGGGCCAATTCCTGCTTTTGGATTAGTTGGTGCTGCAATTGCAACAAGTTTAGGAAGAAGCATAGGAGTTTTATATCAGGTTTATCACTTGTTTTTTGGAAACGGAATTTTAAAAATTAAAATAGCCTATTTCGCTCCAGACTTTAAACAAATAAAAGCTTTGGTTAAGATTGCCGCACCGGGAATTTTGCAGTTTGTAATTGCATCATGCAGCTGGATTTTCCTAGCACAATTAGTAGCAACAACCGGTGGCGATCATGGTTCAGCAGGATACCAAACGGCATTGAGAATTATGATGTTTTTTATTCTTCCCGCTTGGGGATTGAGTAATGCCGCAGCGACTTTGGTTGGGCAGAATTTAGGAGCAAAACAAATTGAACGTGCAGAAAAATCTGTTTATACGACGGCAAGATATAACGTAATTTTCATGGCTTCGATTATGGTTATTACTTTAGGCTTTAGCCAATATATTATTTCATTTTTTACTAATGATGAAATGGTTAAAACCATTGCGGTCGAAGCGCTGCAAATTATGAGCATCGGATTTATCTTTTATGGAATTGGGATGGTTTTGATCAATACTTTCAACGGAGCAGGAGATACCTGGACACCAACCGGAATAAATTTCTTTGGGTTTTGGCTATTCCAAATCCCGCTTGCATATGTATTAGCGAAACATTTTAATATGGGACCAACTGGGGTTTTCATTGCAATTCCCGTTGCCGAAACCGCTATTACTTTAGCTGGAATCTTTTTCTATAAAAAAGGAAAGTGGAAAAGAGTTCAAGTGTAATAAAAATAAAAAGCCTTCAATTTGAAGGCTTTTTTTATTTGTAAGAAATTTATATTAAATTTGTTTTTTTTGTTTTTGATTGAATTTAATATTTTTATGATTAAAATTAATTTAGAAAATACCTTTGAAGCTAAATATGTAAGTCCCAGTTTTGATCAATATATTTTTGAATCTCTATTAAAAGATAGAACAATAATTCAGCTTAAAGTTAAGTTTACCAACATTGCCGAATCCTTATTGCCCAATGTTTACAATTTAGCTTTTGGTCCATTTGATGTAAATGGAAAAATTAATGATTCTATAAATCTTAAACATAATGATAGTAATAAAGTTTTCTCTACAATTATCTTGTTTTCTATAACTTTTTTAAAAAACAACCCTCATACTTCGATTGGTATTGATGGCTCAGATGATTTACGAGCAAATCTATATCATCGAATGTTTAGATATAATTACAAAGATTTAAAAGATTTTTTAGTGATTATCGGAGTAGATTGGTATGTGAGATTACTTCGAAATGGTACAATTGAATTAGATAATAATGGATCGGCGTTTTTTAAACCAAAACCAGAATCTTTTGATTTTCAAAGAAAAACTAATGATCTTTATAGATACTATATGTTTAATTTAAATCAATAATGTTTAAATTTGCTTATGAAAGATTCTATTCAAAATAAGATTAATAAAATTCAGGAAATTGCTTTAGCTTCTGCTTCTGAGAAAAACATTGCTGATGACATAGATGTTGCAGAATCAAATTATAGTGATAATTTGACTAAATCAATTCGAAATAAAAAAGAAGCTGAATTATTTTTTTCTGAGTTAAAATCAGCTATTGATCTGGCTAAAAGAAATTCTGCAAGAAATGTTTTAGAGTAAAAATATATAAAAAAGACCTTCAATATTGAAGGTCTTTTTTATATATTTTAAACAAACTCATATCCAGCATAAACCTGTTCGATTTCTTTCATAATTTCGAATAAATCTTCTGGAGCATCAGTCGTAACTAATTTCTGTTTGAATTCTTTAAAAGAATGAATCCCTTTAAAATAGTTGGTATAATGGCGGCGCATTTCTACAATTCCCAAACGTTCGCCTTTCCAATCCATTGACCATTGCAAATGATTTCTCGCAGCTTCAACACGATCGATAACCGTTGGAGCAGGTAAGTGTTCGCCTGTTTTAAAATAATGCTTGATTTCGTTAAAAATCCACGGATAACCAATTGCCGCACGGCCAATCATAATACCATCGATTCCGTATTCATTTTTATATTTTAATGCTTTTTCAGGGCTGTCGATATCACCGTTTCCGAAAATAGGCATAGTAATTCTTGGGTTGTTTTTTACACGTGCAATGTGCGACCAGTCAGAATGACCTTTGTACATTTGAGCACGGGTTCTGGCGTGAATTGTCAAAGCCTGAACTCCGATATCCTGAAGTCTTTCTGCAACTTCATCAATATTAATAGAGCTTTCATCCCAGCCTAAACGCGTTTTTACTGTTACAGGCAAATCGGTACTTCGAATAACTGCTTTTGTTAAGCGTACCATCAAATCGACATCTTTCAAAACTCCGGCACCGGCACCTTTACAAACTACCTTTTTTACCGGACATCCAAAATTAATATCTACTAAATCTGGTTTTACGGTAGAAACAATTTTAGACGAAAGCGCCATAGCTTCTTCATCACCACCAAAAATCTGAATTCCAACTGGACGTTCATAATCAAAAATATCCAGTTTCATGCGGCTTTTTATAGCATCACGAATTAATCCTTCCGACGAAATAAATTCAGAATACATCATGTCAGCACCATGCGTTTTGCATAATCTGCGAAACGGCGGATCACTAACATCTTCCATCGGTGCGAGTAATAAAGGAAATTCGGGTAATTCTATGTTGCCAATCTTGACCATCTTCATAATTTTTTGCAAAATTACAACATTTAGTTCAATTTGTACCAAATTGAGGTTCAAAGGTTCAGAGCGACAAAGGTTCAAAGGTTTTATATCAGCCTTTTAAAAACCTTTGTCCCTTTGAATCTTTGCAACTTAGTACCTTATATTAAGTTCTATAATCAAAAAAACGAATTGGTTTGCGGCTCATCGGATTAAAAACTAAAGGATTTAAAGTTTCTTTTGAGGCAAATTCTATTTTTGGAGTTACTCTTAATTTTGCTCTAAAGTGATCCTTAATTTCCTGTAAAAATTCTGGAGTTTGATTTTTAACAGCAATTTTTATCACGATTTCATCAGTGCCTAAATCGTTTGTAGAGATTTCAATAATATGATTTTCGATATTGTCAAATCCGCTTAAAACATCGTTCATCGCAGGCGGATAAAGCGTTGTTCCTTTGTATTTTATCATTTGCTTTTTACGGCCAATAACCGGGCCGACACGAAAAGTATTTCTTCCGCACTTGCAAGGTTCATTATGAAGCTGAACAATATCTCCGGTTTTAAAACGGAGTAAAGGCATCGCTTCAATACCTAAAGTTGTAAAAGTAAGTTCGCCCGTTTCTCCGTCTTTAACAGGTAAATTATTTTCATCTAAAACTTCAACAATGATTAATTCCGGATGGTGATGTCCACCATTTTCATGTTCACATTCTGTAAAAGCTGTGCTCATTTCGGTAGATGCATAAGTCGAAAACAATTTAATATTCCATTTATCGGTGATTTTTTTCGATAAAATATTCATTGAAAAATCCTGGTCTCGCAAAGATTCTCCAATGCAAATTGCGCCTTTTATGCTCGAATTATTATAATCGATTCCGTGAATTTCGGCGTATTCAATCAACTTTAATAAAAAGGACGGAACGGTAATTAAATAACTCGGGTTGTATTTTAAAATCGAATCCCATTGCATTTCCGGAATTCCGGCACCAACTCGAATCACGCCAACTTTCAATTTTCGAAGCCCAAGAAAATAAGCCAAACCAGCCATAAATTTTCTGTCGATTGTGGTCATTAACTGTACAACATCACCTTCTGCAATTCCGGCGCAGGCAAATGATATTGCTTCGTTGTAAGCTAATCGATCCAAATCAGAATCGGTTAAACCAAAAGTTACAGGATCGCCTAAAGTTCCTGAAGTAGAGGCATAGTCAATAATTTTATTTTGCGGAACACACACAAAATCATCATTATATTGCTGCAAATCTTCTTTTGTAGTAACAGGCAGAAATTGTAAATCTTTAAGGGTTTTAATTTTCGAGATATCAATATTTTGTCCGGCAAAAAGTCTTTTATAAAAAGGAGAATTTTGACTAATATATTCTAAAAGTTCTGATAGTTTTTTTTCTTGAAAAATTTTAATTTCTTCTAAAGAATTTTTTTCTATTGCTGGAATCATTTTAATTTTCTTTTGATTTTTTTTAAATATTTTTCAATTTTTTCTTTTTCAGGCAGCGTCGTAATTTCTTTGGTCAAAGCTTTTTCAAAATTAAGTTTTGCCTGCTGAAAATCTTTTATTTGGTAAAAGTACAATCCTGCTTTATAATATACAACCCAATAATCAGGGTTTAATGATTGATAGTTTTGAATGAATTCTGGAGAAATCGATTCTTTATTTTCAAGAAACGAATCTATTTTATGATCTTCAATTTTGAATTTTTTATAATTGCGAAAAGCGGCTGTCTCTAAAAACGGATCTTTGGCAATATTTAAATTTTCTTTTTGAAAAGAATTTATCGAATCATTTTTTCTTTCGCCAAAAACGGAATTCAAATCATAACAAACAAATTCGCCCAATTGATACGGATTTGCCGAAACCCAAACTAATTTTTCTTTCGGTTTAAAAATAATTCCGTGATGCGCCATTAATTGGTTTAACGCTTTTTCAGAACCGTAACCAAGCGGAATATCTTTCAAGCCATTTTTATTTCGAAGAATTTCCGAAGCAATTTCTGGATTTACTTTTGGGTTTTCTGCCAGAAGTTCTTGCATTCTTTCAAAGCGATATTCAGAATGACTGTTTACAATTTGTTCCTGATTCCGTTTATCAGCTGCAAAAGCTTCTCCCTGAAAATGATTCGAACAAATTAACTGATCGCTGTTTGGAGCATCGTAAACGTCCATTTTTTCAGGAGAAACTTCAATTAAAATCGCTTTGTTATCATTGGCGCTTCCCACCATTATCGATTCAGAAACAAATACTTTTCTTTTTTTTGCAATCGAAATGGCTTCGTCTATGTTTTTGGCATGCTGTAAAATTTCGCGTGTCAAAATCGAAATTGGTGTTTTTGCACTAAGCGGAATTTTAGATTTCGAAGCATTAATCGTCACCGTTAAACCTTCCTGATTCATTCCAGAGACAGCACCAACCATTCCCGGCCAGGTGACCATCATAAATTTGTAACCTGCTTTCGGATTTATAAACGCCACAATTTTATTTTCCGCGAAAGCGTCATTTACATAAAAATCAAAATTGCGTCCGAGAATTAAATTTCCATCTTCCGATTTTTCATTCCAGGCCGCAAAAGACGAGCAGCCAACCAAAGCCAAATCTTGTAAAGCATGGCCAATATCGTGCGCCGCATGAAGGTATAAACCACGCTGATATTTGGGCGCAATGTTATTTAATTCATCCGAAGTGTATTCAGAAACGCCATAAATTTCTGTTTGATATTCTTCAGGAACATTCAAATATAATTTTCGATTGTACCATTTTAGAAATTGACGGAGTATTTTCTGCTGAAAACCAGACGGAATAAAATCTTTTACTTTGGAGAAAAAAATGCGCTGCTGGTTTTTTAAAAGAGAATCGGTTAAAGCTCCGGTGTTTAAACCAATTTCCAGCGGATCGCCTTCGGCATACAGTTCCCAGATGCCTTGTTTATTTTTTAAAAGAGAATTTTTTCCGGAGATAAATACAGAATCAGATTTTTTTACAACGATTGGTTTTGCCGAATTATAGTGAGAAAGATCCGGTTTATGGTGCATTGATTTTGATGTTCCGCAAGAAACAAACAATAGTAGAAAACCGATAAAGAAGAAAAGTAAGATTCGGTTTTTCATGATTTTTTATTCAGATTCGGAATTAATTTTCGTAACCAAATATTCTTTGCCCACAATTTCAGAACAGGTTGAAACGGCACCAATTGTTACACCCAAAACGCCGTGCATATTGATACTTTGACCTGTAAGATATAAATTATCCAATTTTGTTTTTGCCGGAATTAGCGTTTTCATCGGATTGTTAGAATCTTTAACATAACCGTACATATTTCCGTTAAAACCGCCAATATAATCGCGATAAGAAAGCGGAGTAGAAGTATGAATTGATTTTATACAATCCCTGATTCCCGGAAACTTAATTTCAATTTCGTTTAAAAATTTAGCCGTTTTTCTCGACTTAAATTCCTCATAACTTTCGCCGCGATCGCTTTCTTCGGCTGTTGTATTAAAAGTGTCAATCCAAGGCTCGACATCTTCATATTTCATGTAGGTTATAAACGTCATTCCTTCTGCCCAGATTTCCTCTTTTTTTGAAGCATTCATCGAAGCCATAAAACCTTTTGGCCACGAATCTTCATCATATTCATGTGCCGTCCAGACTTCGCTGGTTTTCTTAAAATGATAGAAATTGTGATTGATATATTTAAAAGTGTGAGGCTTAAAAACAATGTATAAACTAAAGGCAGAAATGACGCCTTCAAGACTTTGTACACGATTAACAAAAGCTTTTCTGAAGTTTTCTTCACCCGCCATTTTTAAAGTTGTTTTCGGTTCAATATTCGAAATAAACTTCGAGCCAAAAACTTTTGTTCCATCTTTTAACTCAACGAAATCGACTTTATTATCTTCAACATTAAAACGTGTAACTTCTTTGTATTTATAAAATTCGCCGCCGTATTTTTTAAGTTGTTTTAAAAGCTGTTTTGTAATCTGGCTTCCGCCATTAATGCATCGCCACGAACTTTGAATATAAGAGTTTACTGAAAGTGCATGAACATAAAAAGGCGATTTATCCGGAATTCCGGCATACAGAAAATTAGAACCGGCAAGAACTGCTTTTAGTTTTTCATTCTGTGTACACTCATCAATAATTTCTTTTGCATTGAGTGCCAGAATTTCGTTGTCGTATTTCCCTTCCCAGTTTAAATTATAGAGCGGAAAAGCATCGCAGATTGTTTGCAGCTTTTCACAGTATTTTCCAATATTTGCTTTTTCTTCAGGAAAAAAAACTGCCAGTTGATCAGCAAAATTTTCGTAACCCTGCGCATGCGGATATTCGTTTTGATCGTCTTCAAACGAAATCATATCGTAGCAATTTTCATCTAATTTTTTTAGATTGAGATGATCAATAATTCCAATATATTTAAAATATTTATACAAATTTTGACCTTCAGCTAAACCTCCGATATAATGAATTCCAGTATCAAAAATAGTTTTATCGCGAACAAAAGTCTGCAGATTTCCTCCATATTGATTGTTCTTTTCGAGTACACAAACGCTGTAGCCTTCTTTAGCTAAAATTATAGACGAAACCAATCCGCCTAAACCACTGCCAACAATTACTACATCGTACTGCTCTTTCATTTATTTTTTATTTAATACAATTATCGCGTTTTCTTCTGAAACAATTTCGAAACCATAACCAAACAATTTCGTTTTTAAATTAGAAGAGTTAACTAAAATTATAGAAGAAGCTGCAATCACTTTTTCAAAATCCGCCGCATAATTTTCATCAGAAATTAAAACAACGTCATATTGATCTTCAACTGCTGAATCTAATTGATCCAGATAAGATATTTTTCTCTTTTTTAGAAAATAATTTGTTTTGGCAACCAATAATTTTTCTTCATCATTTATAAAAGAAACTATTTTTCGCTGTGGTTCCTGCAACGCCAATAAAACATCTAATTGCCCATAATCATTAGCAAGATGTAAAATTTTAGCTTTAGAATTAATGTATTTATTTAAATTAAAATACGTTTCTAAATGCTGCTTTAAATCTTTTTTTACAGCATTTTCAACTTCAATTTCTTTATAATCATAACTGTTAACCAGCATTTTTTTGAAATAATCCGGGCCTTCTAACTGCTGGCGAATTTTACGATGCTCCTCTTTAAAAAAGGCACTTATTTGTTTTGTTCTTTCGGCATAATTATTTCCAAAAGAAGTATTTTCAGGGGTAATTCTTTCTAAAATGGTAACGGTCAAATTTCCGTCATGAATGACAAAATCGCCTTTCGGAATTAACTCTGAAGCACCATGAATTACAACCGGAACGATGTCTAATTTAAATTCTTCGGCAAGGAAAAAAGCACCTTTATGGAATCGTTTAATAACATTGTTTTCTGAACGTGTTCCTTCCGGAAATACCATTAAGGAATAGCCCTCGTTTACTTTTTTTCGTAAATGTTCAACGCCGCCTTCCAAACCTTCAGAAACCGGATAAAAACCGGCTTTTCTAACAACGCCCCCAAAAATAGGAGAATTGTAAACCCAGTCGCTTACGAGAAAAATAATTTTTGGACTCAGCATTCCAATCGATAAAATATCTAAAAATGAAGAATGATTGGCAATAATAACCGCTGGTTTTTCAAACGTTTCATTAAAATTATTAACGACTTTTTTGTGTATAAAAGGGTTGGAATATAAAACCGATTTCATGTATTTTGAAACCACATATCTAAAACCTTTCATTTTTGTTTTTTTGCTGAGCGGCAAAATAGGCATTATTGTAAAGCTGAAAAATGACATTAAAATACCGCCAAGTCCGTAATAGAAAAATGACATTACACCGTAAGTAAAAGTGCGTAATTGAAAAGGCGGGTTTCCGTTTTTAGGTCTGTTTGAGAGAAATAATTTAAACAGAATTGGATAAAATATAAATGTAATAATTAATGCTGCAAAAACTCCAATTAATGAAACCGAAGAAATAGAACGCAATGCTGGATGTTTGGCAAAAATCATGGCGCCAATTCCTAAAATGGTTGTAATTACCGCCAGAATAATTGACGTTCTGTAAATGGCAATTTCGTTTTTTCCGTTTGTATATTCTTTTTGTAAAGCACTCGTCATGAAAATACTAAAATCGACACCATGACCAAAAATCAAAGTGCATACAATCATGCTGAAAATATTCATCTGAATGCCAAAAAGACCCATAATTCCTGCGGTTACAATTCCCGTTAGAGCGATTGGAATAGAGCTTACAATGACCAATTCGATTCTTCGGAAAAAGAAAAACAAAATTAAAATTACAGCAACAAAAGAATAATTGACAAGCGAATTAAAATCAGTTTTTAAAGTGCTGAAAAAAGTCTCGTTCATTTGCTGACGATCAATTGCAATTAAATTTTCTTTTGCAGAAGTCGATTTTACAAATTTATCACGCTGTTTAGGTGTCACTTTTACTAAAGTCGAAATCGTGTAAAAACCATTTTTTTCGGTTACAAATTCTTTCAGCTGCAACGCTTGAATTTTTAAATAATCTAGGGTAGAAATTGGTTTAAAATGAAAATCTAAATGATCAAAAAACAGAGAATAAGTAGTTGGCTTAAAGCCGAATTTTGAGCCTTCGGTAATTAATTGGGATTTTAAATTTTGTTTTTTTTCTGAATTCCAAAACGAATTCCATTTTGCAATTTTCTGAATTTGTTCTTTTTGAGAAAGTACAATTCCGCCAACCGAACTAAAATTCAATATTTTGTTTTGTTGTTTTTCTTTAGTCAAGTCGGTAAAAAGTTTGCTGTTGTTTTGCAAAACTTCTTCCATGCTTTTTCCGTAAGCCGCAACATAAATGGTTTTTGAAGTTAAACTGGTACTTTCTTCCAATTGTTTTTCGGCGGCTTTAATATCTTTCGGAACAAAATTTAACTGCGACAAATCGTTATTGAAACCAACATTGTTATAAGTAAAGCAGCAAATAATGGTAATGATAACACAAAATCCAATTAAGAATTTGTTATTGTGAAATGAAAAATGGGCCAGTTTATCGATCGCATTTTTCTTGTGTTCAAAATTGTTTTCTTTTGGTTTATATAAATGCGGAACAATCAAGAGAGAAAAAACTCCGGCTGCCATAACAATAACGGCAGCAAAAATTCCGAGATCATTTAAAGCATCAGATTTTACAAAAAGCAGACATAAAAAGGCAACAGCAGTTGTAGAGCTGCTCATAATTACCGGCATCGTAATGTCTTTATACAGTGTTTTGATGTCGCTGTTATGTTTGTAATGTGTAAGAATGTGAAGCGAATAATCGATCGTGATTCCCAATAAAATAGAACCAATTCCGAGTGAAATGGCTGAGATTTGTTCTTTTACAAAATATAAAAAGGCAACGGCGAATAAAGCTCCAAAAACGGTTGGCAGAAAAATAATTAACGGAATCAATATTTTTCTGTAAAACAAAATCAAAATCAGCATTAGCGTAATCATTGCGATTGTTGTAGTTAAAACAATATCGCTTTTAATTTGTTTGGCGTTTGCGGCCGCAATTAATGCTGACCCAAAATAACTCACAGAAGTTTTTCCTTTAAACTGCGTATTTAAATTTTCCTGAATCGATTTTAGTTTTTCGGCAAAAATGCTGTTTTTTTCTGTTTCGCTTGAAGAAATATCTGAGGTGATAAAAAGCAATAATTTCTTTTTATCTTTTGTCATTACAAAACCATTGTCGAGCGTAAAATCGTCGCCAATATTTAATTGTTGTAATTTTTTTAAAGCGATAAAAGAAATCCCAAGCGGATCCTGCAGAATAAAATCTTTCGTGATAAATCCCGAAGGTGAAATAATCGATTTGTAATTTCCCTGAACGGTTGCCGCAATACTATCTTTTTGCAGTTTGGTTTGAATGACAGCATAATCTTTATCTTCAAGAAAAAGCGGCAGATTATTATAAACAAAATCAATAGTTTCCTGAATGTTTTCTTCATCAACTTTTCCCTGAATTCCGGTTATATAAGGTTTGCAGGAATTAGCAACGCTATCTGAAAAAGCGGTTGCTATTTCTTTTAAATCTTCGGCAGAACCATTTTTTTCGAGTTTGAAAATAACGGTAGTTTTATCGGCAAAGTTTAGTTGTTTTAAAACTTTTGCAGTTGCATCGGCTTTATCGTTTGTTGGAATAAGCTTGGTAATGTCTTCTTCAAATTTAATTTGAGAAGCAAAAAATCCAAATACCAAAAGCATCAAAACAGCCAAGTGAACCGAGAGAGATTTTCTTCGGTTTACAAATAAATGAATGGCGTAAAAGTATTGATGCATAATTATTTATTATTTTTTTTGCCACAGATTATAGGATTAAAATGATTTTCCAATCTGTGTCTGTTTGCCACGAATTTCACGAATTAGCACGAATTAATTTGTGGTAATTCGTGAAATTTGTGGCGAAAAAAAATCTTTGTAAATCTTTTAATCTGTGGCAAAACCGTACCTAAATATTCGTTTTGTTTTTAGAACTAAAAGCGGTTAAAAGCAAATAACTTATTAGGCCAGCTGATAGTGCTAAAACGGATGCTAAAATAAGACTTCCGACGATATATTGTGCAGCGTTTTTTTGAATATCGTCGAGTGTGGCCGAACTATCTAAAATTAATGGCGCATCACTAGAAATAAAAAGACTTCCCGTTTTTAATGAACCATAGATTACCAGCGGAATAAAAGGAGGAAAACTCACATTTGAAGACAAAAAAGCGATTACTTTATTGAGCCTGAATAAAGCGGAAAAAGTAAAAAGAAGTATGGTTTGAAATCCCCAAAAAGGAGAAATTCCGATAAAAATTCCCAAAGCAATTGAGGCAGATTTCGTAAAATTAGAATCGTTGCTTTCTAAAATATCTTCCAGAAAGAATTTTTTAAAACCTTTTTTTTTTGCTCGTCGAAAGAAATCACGAGGTTTAATATACAACAAAGCATTGATTACCAAAACGGTATTTAAAATACTGATTCGGGTAAAATCCCTGAAAGGGCGAAAATGCGAAACACGTTCTGCCGGATCATACAAAACCTGAATGGGAATATTTTTAACGATAATTCCTTTCCACGATGAACGAACAATTACCTCAATTTCAAACTCAAATTTATTAGTATAGAATGGTTTCGGAATTAATTTTAAAGGATATAATCTAAAACCAGATTGTGTATCCTGAAGTTCAATTCCGGTTTCAAACTTGAACCAGAAATTAGAGAATTTGTTGCCAAAACTGCTTTTCTTAGGAACATTTTCCTGCGTCATGTTTCGGCTTCCAATTAAAAGTGAATTGGGTTCTTTTTGAATTTCTTCAATAAAATTTGGAATATCAGATGCGAAATGCTGGCCGTCAGAATCTATAGTGATGGCATATTCAAAATTCATTTCAATTGCTTTTCTAAATCCATTTCGCAGTGCTCTTCCTTTTCCTAAATTTTTAGGATGATGAATTTGAGTAAACTGAGAATATTGTTTTAAAATTTCGCTGGTTTCATCTGTTGAGCCATCGTTGACAATAATGATATTTGGAGTGAAATCTAAAATAGAATCCAACACTTTTTTCAATGTTTTCTGGTTATTGTAAGTTGGTACAATAACACAAAAAGAAGTTGAATCGAGCAATTCCTGCTTTGATAAAATAGGTTTCATTGAGAATTTTTCATGAGCTTATTTTACAAACTGTTTCTCTTTGTCAGAGAAACTTTTCGATTGTAAAACAAAGTCTTTTAGATAATCTTTCAAAGCACCATTTTGCTCTGCATAATGTGCCGTGATGAATTTTTTATCTTCTTTAATATTTTTTCTGTAGCCCGTAATTCCCGGAACATTTTCCTGAATACTCAGTCGAATCATTCTGATTTCGATATTATTAGGCTCGCTTTTTATAGTCGATTCAAGAAGTTTCGCGCCTTCTTTAAAACGAGAAATTTTGCTTCCTAAAACACTTTCAAACTTAGAATCTAATAAAATCGAAGCGGCTTTGTAAGCCACTAAAATTTTATCATCGGTATTTGAAACTCCGGAAAGTTTTTCGATAAATTCTTTAGAATTGGTTTCTGATTTTGTAACATCAGTATACATTTTGCGGATGGAAGCCAAATCTGGAGTTCCTGCAAAATTTATCCATAGAAGTAATGACAATAGTAATTTCATAATTATAATTTTTTATACACATTGCTTAATTTTAAAGCGGTGGTATCGTTAAAATAGGTGGTGTTTTTCACCTTTACCAAATCATCTTCTGTGGTTGTAATGTCAAGTTCTAAACGCAGTTCCGGATTCGTCTCCGGATTAATTAATGCCATGAATTTTACATTCGAAAGTGTTTGTATTATCAACGAACTTTTTGTGATTGACTCCACAAGTTCTTTAATAATTTGAATCATGCAAACGCCCGGCATTATTGGGTTTCCAGGAAAATGACCTTTAAAAACCTCATGATTGGCATTAACTAATATACGAAAATTATATTTAGCATCGCCTGTTTTCTCCTCCGAAAGTACTTTGTAAAAATCTTTTAAAACCATAATTTTTTATTATTTTCCGAATGTATATGCGGCACCAAATTGAAACACTAAGTTAGAATTTGTAGTGGCAGCCCCGTTTGCATCATCAAATGCATCCATTACTCCTTTTTTGATTCTTGCTTCAAATGCAATTCCTTTTGGCAGACTAAATCCTAAGCCGCCAATAATTCCAAAATCGATATCTTCAGCATTGGAAACATTTGCAAAAAAATTATTTGATTTATTGTATTTAATTTCTTTTCCAACAATAATATCAGCAAAAGGACCAGCTAAAAAATATATGTTTTCAGTAATGTTAAATTTGTTCATCGTTACAAAAGATAAATACTGAAGTGAAATATCTAAATCTCTGTTTTCATAAGTTAGTCCGGATTGACCGTCTGGGTAATAAACAGGATAAAATCCTTCAACAGAACCTTTTGCTCCTTGTCTTGAATACGTTATTTCTGGCTGTAAAGTATAAATTTTTCCAAGTTTTAAAGCTCCAAAAGCACCAATGTAAAAATCTGTTTTACTATTTAGATCCAAGTCAGAGCCTGTTATTTTAGAAATATTAACTCCCGCTTGAATTCCCGGTCTAAAAGTTACTTGAGCTTGTGTGCTTACAAATGCAAAAAACACCAATGCAATAATGGTTAAATTTTTAATATTCATATTTTATTTTACGTTAAAAGAGTAGGTAACGCCTATTTGAAAATTGACATTAGTATTATAATCACCAAAAAAATAATCATTATTAAAATTATTATAATAATAATCGCTGTCTAAAACATCATAAAGACCTTTTTTAAATCGAATTTCAAATCCAAGTCCGGAAGGCATTTTATAAGCAAGGCCAGTAACAAACGAAAGATCATTGTATGTTTTTCTAAAAGCTAAATTATCGTCTAAAAGAACATCTAAAGCCGGCCCGAACTGTACCTGAAAACCTTGTCCAAATTTTAATTTGTTAATCAAAGCAATCGACAAATAACTTATTTGCAAATCCTGATAAACGACTCTTTCTGTCTGTGTATTTGGGTCAATAAAATTTCGGGCAACATTATTAGAACCTTGCCTGATATAATTTATTTCGGGCTGAAGCGCATAACGTTTCGATAAGTTTATTTCTCCAAAACCGCCAATATAAAAATCCGGTCTGTAATCGGCATGTGTTTCTGAAATTGTAGAAAGGCTCAAACCAGCTCTTAAACCAGGAGTAAAAGTTACCTGAGCTTTTGAGGCAAACATTCCGATAAATAAAACAAAAGTAAATACGATTATTTTCCTCATTATTTTACTTTAAAAGTATAGCTGATTCCTATTTGGAAAACCTGATTCAAGATAACATCATCATAATAATAATCGTTATCATTATCAATTCCATCATAACCATAAATATCTATCATTCCTTGTTTGATTCTGGCTTCAAAAGTTAATCCGTTTGGCAGCGTATAACCAACACCTCCCACAATTGCAAGGTCAAAACCTTCAGGATTGCTGTTGATATAATTATCACCAACTTTTATATCTAAAGATGGACCGGCTAAAACATGAAAACCTTTACCTCCAAAATGATATTTGGCAACGGCACCAAGTGTAAGATAGTTTAATTCATACTTTTCAGAATAATAACGGCCGTTTTCGAAATATCTTCCTTCATCACCTTGTCTTGAATATGTTATCTCAGGCTGCAGCGAAAAATATTTATTAAATTTAATGTCCACTAATCCACCAATATAAAAATCTGTTTTAGATCTATTATCGTCAATATTGGTTAATGTTGAAATATTCAAACCGCCTCTAAGGCCGGGACTAACTTTTACCTGTGCTTGTAATTTTACAAGACCGATAAATAAAACGAATGCAATTAAGGTTATTTTTTTCATCTTTTGATTAGTTTAATTTTATGGTTAGTTTAAGTTTCTATTCTGATTTAAAATAATTTAGCTCAATTTTAAGCTTAATATTTTGATGAATTATCTGGATTTTCTCAGCAAAAATATTGTTTTCTGAATTGAAAAACAGCGTAAATTTTTCTTTTGTTTTAGATGCGTGAATGATCTTTTCTAATTTTTGATCTTTTTTAGAGATAAAAATATAATTGTCCCGTTTTCCATCTGCCGATTTATAAATGTCATTTGATTCGTTTTCAAATTGTTGCTGAATCAAATATTGTTTTTTTAAAAGCAGTCGAAAATCTTCTTTTAAAGTATTAATTAAAATTTTTCGATCTAATTCTGAAACAATCGAGTTGACTTTAAAATCAGTTTCAGAAATTTCAAAATCCATTAATTTATTTCCGAATTCCGTTGTAAAAACAATTCGATGTGTAGTGTCGTTTATTTTTTTGGCAATGAAAATTCCCGACAATTCATTTCCGTAAACAGATATGTTAGTTTTATAAACATAATCGGTTTTTGAATCTGAAAAATACGGAACCTCATAAGACGTTTTGTCTAATTTTTTTGGCGTATAGTTTTTTGTGACCGAGCCGCAAGAAACCAAAACAATTGCCAGAAAGCAATTAATTAGTAAAAACTGAATCGTCGATTTTTGCATTGATCACTTTATTTTTAAGTACAATTCTGGTATAATCTTCTGATGATTCTAATAATTTTACCTGAACGACAGTTGCTTCCTCTTTGTCAAAAGTCAGTTCAATTTGTTTGATGTATTTTTTCAGCGTCGCATCTTTCGGAATAAATTTCGCAAGGTTTTGCCCTTTCAATTTAAAATACGAAATCGTAAATTCTTTATCGTCAAACATATTTCCGCTTACGCTTCCAATAATTAATTTATTGATTCGCGCAAAGATTTTGCTATTGCCAATATCGACCGCACTTTTCTTTCCCTCGTCGTTAATCAGGATTTTTCCGTTCTTAAAAACAATGCTGTAATTGTATGGTTTTTTATATTGCCATTGCAAAAGTGCAGGCTCTTTAAAAACCATTTTTCCCGAAGTTTCAATATCTTTCGATAAAAAATCCAAATGTTTGTATTGAACAAAATCTGTACTCAAAGTTTTGATTTTTTTAGATACCACATTTACGTCTTGCTTGAAAGCCGCAATTTCGGCATCCGTCATTTTTTGTTCTTGTGCCGATACATTGAAACCGATAATTAAAAATAAGAATAGATATATTTTAGTCTGCATACGCTTTTAGATTCAAAAGTTCTTCAATCGAAATCACTTCATAATTGTTTTGCTTTAAAAATTGCAAAAACTGTTCCAATACTAAAACAGAGTGTGATCCCGTGTCGTGCAAAAGTACGATTCCGCCGGGAGAAACCCGTTTTATAATTCGATTGAAAATTAATTGCTGATTTTTTGTGCCTCCATCAAGAGAACGAATATTCCAGCCAATTGTTTTATGTCCGGTAATTTTTAAAGCTCTTCGAATTGATGGCGTCGTAACTCCGTAAGGCGGACGAAAGAAGTTTATTTTTTTTGAAGTGAATTTTTCCAGCAATTTATCTGTTTTCCGAAGTTCATCAATTATTTTATCTTCATTATAAAAATCGAAAAATTTAGAATGAGAATAAGAATGATTTCCGACCAAATGACCTTCGGCGATAATTTGTTTTACAATTTCGGGATGCGTTTCGATATTCTTTCCGATACAGAAAAAAGTCGCTTTGGCATTGTATTTTTTTAGAAGCGCTAAAACTTCTAAAGTAAATTCACTTGGGCCGTCATCAAAAGTTATGGCAATTTTTTTCTCTGTCTCCAGCGGATTATTGCAGAAAGCTTTTACATGATAATTGGAAGAAATTCTTGAAGAACCAACAGCATTTATTCCGATCCAGACAAAAATTATAGCAAAAAAGAACCACAAATTTATTGCCATAAAAAGATTCAGAAGAAAAACTAAAAGCAATAAAAAGATAAAAAAGATCGAGATGTTTTTATGCGTTATCATTTTGAAAGTAACGTAAAACTATGATTTTTTCCATTTAATTGATTGTACAATAAAATGGTTTTATAAGCTGGTTTTACAGCCGAATTTACTTTTATAATTTCTGGAATTTCCTGTGTTTTTAAAATCTTCGAAGCCATCCAAAAAGCAAAAGCTGAAGCCGTATCGTATTCGCCGCTTAAATGTTTGTAGTACAAAACAGGAGTTTGTGCGAAAGCATTTTCAGCCAGATTTTTATAATAATTTTCGAAAGCTGCATTTCCGTCAAAACCTAAGACCAAAGCATCAATATCTGAAATTTCTAAATTATTAGATTTCAAAAAAGATTTAATCTCTGTTTCAATTTCGTTTTCTTCCAGCGTATTTACGATTGCAATATCTAGAAGTTCAGCGTATGTATTTTCTTTTCTTTCATTTTCTAAAACAAAAAAACTGGCGCCTTCTCCATAAACAGCACCGCTCGTTGTGGAATTTAAAACATCATAAGGAGCAGCATTATCTGCTTTAATGCGGCCGTTTAATTTAAAAAGTGAAGTTGTATACTCACCGTTTTCATCAACACCTCCAACTAAAATTGAATTAGCTTCGTCTTCTTCAATCTGCATTTTAGCATCCAAAAGTGCCGATTCAAAAGAAACCGCGCCGTTTACATACGTAAAATTATAACCTTTACATTGTTGTAAAAGTGCAATCTGCGCACCAACGGTATTATGTGTAGATTGAATAAAAGAAGTCGGTGTTAGAAATTCTTCTTTATTGTCTAAAATACTTTTTAGAAATTTTTCAGAATCTTCGATGCATCCTAAACCAGTTCCGGTAATAATCGCATCAACCTTTTCGACATTGGCATCTTTCATGGCTAAAGCCGAAGCTATGATTCCGTTTTTTACACCTTTTGCCATTCTGCGGCTTGCAGCCGGAGAGATATATTCTTTGTACGCCGGCGGAACGATTGCCAGTACATTTTCATCGTGATTTACATTGGCTTCTTCTAAAAAAACAGTATCAAATGTTTTTTGAGTCGAAATACAGCCTACTCCATTTATATATGTTTTTTTCATTAGCTTTTTGAAAATATAAGGGTTGAACAATTTCCTCCAAATCCAAAAGAATTAGACAAAACGTGTTCGATATTTTTAGTTATTAATGAAGTCTGCGGAGTCAAATCAAACTCTTCCATTTGAGTTTCAAAATTCAAATTCGGATAAACGACATTATTCTGAATAGCCAAAACACTGTAAACAGCTTCAATTGCCGCTGCTGCCGCTAGAGTGTGGCCCGTAAAAGGTTTTGTAGAACTAAAATCCGGAACATTCTTGTCCTCATAAATTCTCTTTATTGCTCTTCCTTCAGATAAATCGTTATTTGGGGTTGCAGTTCCGTGAACGTTGATATAGTCAATTTGAGAAGGTTTTAAACCTGAAACTTCAAAAGCTTTTTTCATGGCCAGAAAAGCGCCGTCTCCATTTTCTGAAGAAGCCGTTTGGTGAAAAGCATCATTTGCATTTCCGTAACCAGAAACTCTTGCCAGTACTTTTTTATTTTGTTTGGCAACAATTTCATCCGATTCTAAAACCAAAAAAGCCGCAGCTTCTCCCAGATTTAATCCTTTTCGGTTATTGTCGAAAGGTTTGTTGTAATCGTCAGATAAAATCATCAAAGTCTTAAATCCGTTGATGGTAAATTTAGATAAAGCATCAGCTCCGCCCACAATAACACGATCAAGTTTTCCGGTTTTAATCAATCTTGCACCCAGCATAATCGAATTGGCAGCAGAGGAACAAGCTGTGCTGATGGTCGAAACCATTCCTTTTAAACCCAGTTCTTCTGCAATTTTATCTGCAACATCGCCGCCGTCATGACAGGTAATATATTTAACCAGTTCGGGTTTTTCGAAATAATCGTAATAATGTTTCTCTGTCATGTCCATTCCGCCCACACTTGTAGCCGAAATAAGTCCGGTTCTAAATTCGTTGATTGAGGTTATGCCCGCATTTTCAACAGCTTGTTTTGCTGCCAAAGTACCAATCATAGCGGTTCTCGAAAAATTATTATCACTGTTTAATTCCAGTTCAGCGATAAGTTCATCGTTGGTTTTTTTAATTTCACCCACTTTAATAACATCTGCATGAACTGTAGAAATATTAGAGATACGGGAAATCCCGATTTTATTTTCGATTAACGAATGGTAGTTTTCCTCAACCGAATTTCCGATTGAAGAGATAATTCCCATTCCCGTTATTGCAACACCTTTCATTTTAGACTTCTTAGATTGTTAGAATTTTAGACTTCTTGGATTTTTTTATTAGACTTTCTTAAAATTTTTGATATTAGACTTCTTAGATTTTTGGAAAGCATTGTCTAAGTAGTCTAAAAATCTAAGCCAATCTAAGAAGTCTTATTTCGTTCTGTTAGCGCTAATATAAGCCGCCATAGTTTCGATAGATTGGAAAATTGTTTTTCCTTCTTTCGGATCTACTAATTTAATTCCGTAATCTTTATCTAAAATCACGATCAATTCAAGCGCATCAATCGAGTCTAAACCTAAACCATCTCCAAACAAAGGATCGTTATCAGCAATGTCTTCGATTGTGATATCTTCAAGGTTTAAAGTCGTAATGATTTTATTTTTTAATTCTTCTTTTAATGCTTCCATGATTATTTATTATATAATGTATTGATAGTTTCGTTTGTATATTTTGTGTTTTCTGTTGCGCTGATTGTGCACAGAAAAGCCTTATAATTATCATTAAAATATTCTACCCAGCCGCACAAAACCATATCTGCTTTATTCGTATTCAAAAGAATATCTGAATAATTCGACATGAATTCGGTGTTAAAGGCATCAAATATAAAGAAAGAATTTTCACTTTTCAGCTGATGACGGATACTTATTTCGCCTAAACAAATATTTGGCAGCGTATAAACAAAAACCGCCGGACTCGGAAAATAGTTTTCTTTATCAGAAATTGATTCCTGATATTTTACATCGGTATCTAAACTTGATGATTTATTGGCCAAAACCAAAGCGATATTATTTTCTTCTTTTGTCGAAGTTATCGGACTTAAAAGTAACTCTGACCCTAAAAAAGCCAGTTTACTCAAAGCATCCATTTTGAAAAATTTTGGATATTGCATTTCAAAATTACGATACGCTTGTTTAGAGAAATCAGCAAAATCTGTTGGTTCAATTTTGAATATAGAAGTTCCGTTCAAAACAATTTCGTTGTTTTGAATGGTGATGCAGGATTGTATATTGGTTTTGTTTTGAGTCATTTGTTTTAACCACTAATTTTTCGCAAAAGGATTTAATTTATTGTATATATTTTAATATAATTTTTGCTATATCGGTTATAAAAACAGCAGCAACTAAACTTTGATTTGTTAAATTTGCGTATGCATAATTATTTTTTACTAAATCATTCATTGAATGGGTAATTTTTAGTATGAGATTAGGATCAGTTATATTTTTAGTTGAGGAATAACCAGAAATAAAATCAGGCATCCAATTTGAAGTAATTCTGCCTCCTTGGGAGCCATAACTTTCAAGATTCCAAGCTGGCCAACTTTTATGATCAGATAAAAGCGTTAGTGCTTGAGGTGTTAGCAATTCTATTTGGTTTAATGCAAATTTATGATCGTCAAATAATTTAATAAAATCGGAATTTGTGATATTTTTCAGCACATTCGCCAGATGGTCGGTTAATTCAATATCTGGCGGTGTATTATCTAAAATTCTAATAATTTTATTAAATAGCGTATTTCCTTGTGGGCTGGTTAAAAATTGCTGAATTTGCTTAATTGAATTTTCTGATTGTTCAGTTTTGTCAAAATAAGAATTTAATAAATATTCTTTTTTTGCGTTTTTTAATTCACTATCTATTTCTTCATTCCAATTTAAGAAAGTATTGATCGCCTCTCCAATCTTGAACATACCCAATGTTTTATCTCTAATCGTTTTAATCGTTTTTTCAGAGATTATCTTTTCCTTTTCTTCTTCGGTTAGTTCTATTTCTTGAAGTCTAGTTTCTAAATTTTTTTTTTGAGATTCAAAATATTCTGTAGGACTAGTTACAATATTTATAGGAGTTATATTGCTCATACTTTTTAGGTTTATTGATTAGATTCTCTTAGGTAATATTAATTCACTTTTTCAAAAACAACCGCCGTATTACAACCTCCAAATCCAGAAGCCGTTTTCAAAAAATATTCAATCGTCACATCTTCATTTTTCTCAATAACATTTATAGACTCACTAACTCCAATTTCATCAAAACCTTTTGATTCAAAAAGCATATTTTGATTGGTAGATTCAATCGCAATTACGGTTTCCAATAATCCAGAAGCGCCTAAAGTATGACCGTAAAAACCTTTTAAACTATTTATAGGAACATTTTGCAAACCTAAACGGCTGAATGCAATAGCTTCCATTTCGTCGTTAAACGGAGTTGCTGTTCCGTGTGCTGAAATATAATCTAATTTATCAACGTCAATTTGAGCTTCTTTTAAAGCATTTTGAATACTTCTGAACAAACCTTCACCAGTTCTTGACGGACCCGAGATATGATTGGCATCGTTTATCGAACTGTCGCCGATCACTTTTATTTTGGCATTTTTGGCTTCCGCCGAGATTAAAACGGCAGCCGTTGCTTCGCCTAAACTTACTCCGGTTCTGTTTTTAGAATACGGTTTGCAAGGCAGTTCGCTCATGGCTTGAAATGCATTAAAACCGGATAAAACAAATTCTGAAACTTCATCGCCAGCGACAACAAAAACATTGTCGTACAATTCAGACTGAATCATTCTTTTGGCAATTGAAACAGCTAAAATCCCAGAAACGCAAGCATTTGAAATCACAATTGGCTGTGTTTGAAATCCGAAGAAATCCGAAATAGTTGCAGCTAAAACATCTAAATGTGCGTTGTGAAAGTTTTCTTCAGAATCATTTGCTAAAGCCGTAACATTTCCTTTTGTGGTAGAAAGTATAAAAGCCGTTTTTGAATTTAATTCAACTTCTGAGTTTTTGATAATAGGCTTTAAAGCCAAAATCATCATTTTCTCTAAACGGGAATATTTTGTTTCAGTACTGATTTTTGCAAAAGCACTATTTATTTTTTCATCAGAAATAATAGAAGCATAAAAAGAGTTCGGCATCAAAGAAATATCATTATGAAGCTGAATGCCGGAATCACTGCGAAGAATCGCTTCAACATTTGATTCGACATCAAAACCTAAAGGTGTGATACAGTTGGTTTGCGTAATGTATATTTCTTTTGACATTTTATGATTTTATTCCAGTGTGTTTTTTATGGCACGCAGATTTTGCAGATTAAGCGGATTTACACGGATTATTTTGTTTGTTAATTTGTGAAAATTCGTGAAATTCGTGTTTTACAATAACAATCCAACTTTTCGTTTCCATTCTTCATAAAAAGGCGGATTTGTCAGCATTAAATTTCCTTCTTTATCTAAAAATACCTGAACGGTTTCTCCTGTGCAGGCAATTTCGCCTTTATCGTCAATAATTTTAAAACGGTAAATCATTTTTGCAGCGGGCGTATCGACAACGGTTGTTTCAATTGTTACTACATCGCCGTAGCGTAACGACAATTTATGTTCGCATTTTGATTTTACAATTGGTGTTGTATATCCGGTTTTGGCAATATCTAAATACGTAAGTCCGTGCTGACGGCCAAACGCTTCGCGTCCATCTTCAAAATACGTAATATAGTTGCCGTGCCAAACAATTCCAAGCGGATCAGTTTCGTTAAAACGAATTCTGATTTCGTGTGAAACGGTTAAATCTGCGGCTTCGTTAAACTGCTCTTTTCTTTTTGTCATAAAATAATGCGATGGCTGTTGTAAGAATGAAAAACAAAAATAGTAAACTTATTTTTGGGATGATTTCCAGGAAAGTAACGTTGCGTAAAAGAACATCGTAAAAAGCATCTAATCCCCAGTTCATTGGAGACGATTTAGCAATGATCTGCATGATTTTCGGCATGGCAAAAACCGGAACCCATATTCCGCCAATTGCTGCTAAAATGATCACGCTCGTAGCGCCAAATGGAGCCGATTGTTCTTGTGTACTTGCAATGGTTCCCAATAAAATTCCGAATCCGATTGCTGCAAAACCTGAAAATAAGGCAACGACACTCATCAATACTAAATGTCCTTCGATATTTAAAGACGGCAATCCGATAGATGGAAATAAAAATACAGCAACGGCAACCATCATATAAAACTGAATCATACAGATTACAGAATAAGTAATGGTTTTTCCAATAATCACGACTAAACTAGAAACAGGATTTGTTCTTAATCGAACGAAAGTTCCTTGTGATTTTTCTTTTACAATATTAATAGATAACGGAATTACGATAAAAAATATCGCAAAAAGTGTCCAGGCCGGAACATTGTGCTGAACGGAGTTTGGGCGAACTTCTTTGTTATTAATCTTCGGAATTATCTCTTTGAAAGAAATGAAACTTTTCTGCTCAAAATTGGTAGTTCCTTCTCCTAACTGATTTTGAAAAGTGGTATAAATTGATTTCGTTTCAATCTGCGAAATCATTTTGTCGATTGAACTCATGACCGCATTTTTGAAACTCATTTGTACCGCGGGATCAAAATACAGTCTTACTTCTTTTTCTTTGATAATTCGCTGAGGTTCGCTTGCTGCGGTACTATCAGTCATGCCTAAACTGCTGACAATTTTTTCGACATTTTGATCAACTTTTGCCTGTAAATCAGAACTTAAATTTTTTGGGATTACAATGGCCAATTGAAATTTTCCTTTGTAAACATTTTCTCGGGCAACATCTTCGGTAATTGTTTTATTGTCGATTTGTGTTACAACGCTAAACAAATTGCTTTTTTCTAAATTCTCAAAAACGGTTTTTGAAACAGAACCTTTATCGTTATCAACCAATAAAATCGGAATTTTAGAATCGCTTACGGTTTTAAAAGTGCTGTCCTGAATTAACGTAACGGTAATAACCAAAACCAATGGCATTATAAACAGAATAATCAATCCGCCTAAATCGCGTTTAAGCAGTAAAAATTCTTTTACGATCGACATCCAAATTTTATATAGCATCTCTCAAGTCTTTACCGGTTAATGAAATAAAAACGTCTTCGAGATTTCGGGCATTTTCAACAGAATCAATTAAACTTGAAGGCGTTCCTTTAGCATAAATTCGGCCTCGGTCTAAAATGGCAATATTCGTGCAGAAATCTTCGGCTTCAGCCAAATGATGCGAAGTATAAATAATCGATGTTCCGTTTTGGTTTAGCAGTTTTAAATAATCTATAATGGCATTTTTAGACTGAACATCAACGCCAACGGTTGGTTCGTCTAAAAATAAAACTTTTGGTTTGTGCAGAATTCCGGCAATTAAATTCACACGGCGTTTCATTCCGCCAGAGAAAGTTTCAACAGGTTTGTCGGCAAATTTTAATAAACCCAAAAGATCTAAAGTTTCGATTACTTTATCTTTTAAATCAGAACCTTTCAGTCCGTACATACTTCCAAAATACTGCAAATTTTCTCTTGCCGTAAGAGTAGGATAGAGGGCATATTCCTGAGGTACAACGCCTATGATTTTTTTTATTTTTGAAGAATGATGCTGATAGTCTAAATCATCAATTGAAAAATGTCCTGAAGTTGGTTTTACCAATCCGCAGAGCATTGAAATTAAGGTTGTTTTTCCGGCACCGTTTGGACCGAGTAAACCAAAAATTTCTCCTTCATTTATATTTAGCGAAACATCGTTCAAAGAAAACTGGTCGGCATCTTTGTACTTTTTCGAAAGGGATTCTATTTTAATTATGGATTGCAAAATATCTTAGCTAATGGCTTTTTTTAGTTTTTTGAAAAAGAGTTCTTCTCTGTTGGCAATGTCCAAAAGTTCATCGGCAATGGTGTTGTAAGCATCTTCTTTGGCACTTCTATTTTTATAAATACGCGAAGCTTCAACGGCAAAATCACGCCATGAATCGCCAATTTTTGTCATTTCTTTCGAAAGCTCTTTCAATTCTTCATTACCTAAAATAACCGAAGCTTCCTGCAAAAATGCCGCATAAATAAAACGGAAACCACCGCCTCCGGTTCCAATTTCTTCCTGCATACGAACCATTTGTGCCAAATAATGATTGGCTTTTTTAGTTCCGTGTTTTACAGGCCATTTTCTAATTTGCTTAGAAACAAATTTGATACCGCGAACGCCTACAATTGGCATTGGCGCAAGCATGTCACGACACGTATTTTTTATTCCTTTGATGATCGCACTTTTTAAATCAACTTCATTTGGAATTTGAATTGGATAATACATTTGACCTCGCGGCGCAAAAGCACCTTTAGCAAAACGAACTTTGTCTAATTCTTCGTGTGTTAAAGTGGTAACGGTTTCCATTACAGGATCACTTACTAAATAATCGGTTTCGGTTTTTCCGTAAACAACTAAATTGTGTGCGTTGAAATGGAAACGATATTCATCGGGAAAATAACTTAAGTTGTAAACACCGACTTGTAATCCGGTTGGAATATTATTTTTTAAATTTTCATCCAATGCTTTATTGGCATTTGATACAGATGAAAATTTTTGTCTTTTTATTTTTAAATTTAAACGAGTTGCCACTTTATTAAAAATCTGTCCAGGCAATGTTCTATAGCTGATTGCAGGTGCATAATTGACTTTTATAAAAGGCAGATATACAAAAAATAATCCAGAGCCAATACCAAAAACCATCGGTTCGCTGATGTTTAATCCGCTGTTTTTTAGCAAATTCGACGCTACTCCATTCTCACAGTGAGCAGACTGATGATGTGTGAAAGTTAATTCCATTATTTGGTGATGCTGTTTTTTAATTCTTCAACAGATACTTCAAAAGTATCGGCATATTTTTTCAGGATTTTGTCGTTTAGTTTGTCAAAAACTTCAGGTTTAAAATGTCTTTTTACACGCCATTTCCAAAGCCCGACATAACTGGATAAAATAGTAAGGTCCATTTTATTGACTTCCATAAAATAAACAATCGGGCTTACTTCGCCATTTAAAACCTGCTGTCTGGATTCGGCAATGCGCTCGTTTATTTCATCTATAGAATTAGAAAGTGCGATTGTTTTGGGTTCCCAACCGGTACTTAGAGTTGTGGTATAATTGCCGTTTTCATCAGTTGCGTATAAAAGCTCTTTTACGTTGTTTTTAGTTAAGTTGCTTTTATCCTGAGGTACTTTATCTTTTTCCATTACCTAGTTATATTTTCAAGTGGAATTATTGCGAAACCGAAACTGTTTTTTGAATGAACAAATTAATTTCGCATTCTAAGAGTATCTGATCTTCTACTGAACTTTGACAGCTCATCGTGCATAAAGTGTAATCGTCGCCAGCAAATTTTGAAACTAAATCTGCTTTGGTAATTATAGTATCGCCAACTTTTGGAAGGGAATGAATTTTTACATTTTTTAAGGCACTGATAAATCCAATTACATTTACGTTTTCATTTTCTGTTCCGTCTTCGTCAAAAAAGTATTTTTTTCCAACAATAGACGAACAAGTCTGGGCTGTATTTTCAATTAAACCTGCTTCAATAAAAACATTATTCTGAACAAAAATATTGTCTTCTTTTATTAAAAAAGTGGTTTCTACGAAGTTGGAATCAATATCCAAAATTAAATCTACCATAAGCATAGGTGCTCGGTGCGGTAAATAATTTTGTATGTCAACTCCGGTGTTCAAAATCATATATTATTTGGCTAAAACGGTTTTCATTTGCCCGTTTGCAATTTCTTCGTTATTTAATGTAGTCACGATATTCACCAAAGTTATTCCGGCAAATTCCTGCAGAATTGTTACTTCAGATTGAATGTTGTCGTCTAATTTCGGCAGTTTTTTAATTTCAATTTCTTTAATTGAACCAATGTATCCAGTTGGTGCAATTTCATTTTTTAGAAAAAACTGATACCCCGTATGAAGAGCAACTGACTGCGCCATATGCTCGATTAAACCAGCTTCAAGAAAAGTATTGTTTTGTACAAAAATATTATCGGGCTGAATTTTTAAACCCGAAACCAAAGAAGTTTCCGTGTAAGAATGCATCGCATCGACCATTACAAAAGGGAACTTTTGAGGTAATAAATTTTCTACAGTTTCTTTTTCTAAAAGTGCCATTGTTTCCATTAGCAAACCGTTAAATACGCATACGCGAAAGAAAATCTTCCGCTTTCCGGAACTGATAAAAGGATTTTGTCTCCTTTTTTCAAATTCCCTGAATTCATTAATTCTTCTAAAGCCAGGTAAATAGAGGCAGAACCAACATTACCAACTCTCGAAAGGTTCATGAACCATTTATCATCACTCATTCCTATTCCTTTTTCTGTCAATCCTTTTTTTAATCCTTCAACAAAAAAGTTTGATGAAACGTGAGGAATGAAATAAGTAATATCATCAGATTTGATGTTATTTTTACTCATCGCATCTTTCATACTTTCTGCACCTTTAGAAAGAATAAATTCATCTAAAAGTTTAACGTCTTGTTTAATTGAGAAAACAGATTCGTTTAACCATTGTTCCGGTGCGTAATCGCTCCATGATTTTATTTCTCCGTTTTCTAATTTATCACCTCCGGCGTACATGCAGGTTTCTAATTCGTAAGCATACGAAAAAGCTTCCATCCATTCTATTTTAAGAGAAACAGTTCCTCTTGGTTTATTTTCTAATAAAAATGCACCGGCACCGTCAGATAACATCCAGCGTAAAAAATCTTTTTTGAAAGCAATAATTGGCTGTTCTTCCAGACTTTTTAAATTGTCGGCTTCGTGATTGTATTTTTGAGCATTCAGCCAGGTCGAAACTTTTTCTGATCCTGTACAGATTGCATTTTTTGAATTTCCAGAGCGTACGGAAAGAAAACCAAATTTAAGGGAGTTCATTCCGGCACAGCAAACTCCTGTTGAAGAGTTTAGTTCTACCGATTTATTTTTTAGCAAACCATGAACCATCGCAGCGTGCGAAGGCAGAAAAATATCCGGAGTTGAGGTTCCGCATGAAAGTACTTCTAAATCCTGAGGTGTAAAATTTTCGTCGAATAACGGCAAAATAGCATTTCTAGTTAATTCGGCATTACTGTGTGTGCTTTTTCCTGTTTTATCAACAGCGTAATATCGGCTTGTAATTTTGTTGTTGCGCAAAATAATACGTCTTGCTTTTGAGGCAGTATCGTTGATAAGTCCTAAATAAGCTTCCATTTCATCATTTGAAACAGCTTCGTTAGGCAAATATTTTGCAGCTTTTGTTATATATACTTCAAACATAATCTATATTCGCTTCTAAACTCCTTGATAATATTGAGTTTGTCTTTTTATGGTTTTTAACTTAAAAGGGTAGGAAATCAAGTGCAATATATACACTATTGGTGAGATTAACCAAATTGCCAAGAATAAATAAACATTAAATACTTTTAGAAGCTTTTTTCGGTTTTTTTGATTTTTAAAAATCAGGTTTGACCATTTATTGAAAATTTTATTCGCTGTTTTGTCTACAGTTACTAAGTACGGACTAATTTTTACAGCATCAATTTGTACCAATTTTGGCTGTAAATGGTCTAAATTATTCTCATTAAAGGCTGAAAGTATTACTTCTCCAAACTTTGGAGATTCGTTAATGTCTTTTTCTGAAACGCCCGGTAATGGAAAAATACCTAAATATTTTTTCTTAACGCCAGAGAACATCCATTCTACAATTGTTATAACGCTTATTAAATTTCCAACGCGGTCTACCAGAGCCACATTGCCTACTAATTGTGCGTTGGCTTCTTTTAGTAAAGTTTTAATTTTTTCCTGTGCCATAATCCACATGTTTCTTGAACCGCTGATGGTTACAACCGGCGTGCCGTTCAGGATTTTTTTGGCTTCGTCGCTTTTTAAAAACGAGTTAATTGGAATTGAAGGCGACAAATACCAAACCTGATAATGGAAAAGTACCAAATCAAATTTTGTATTTAAAATTTCTTCAGGAACTGGTTTTAAAGCTGTTGGGATTTGTAAAAACGATTCTGGAAAGGCATCAAAAAAAGCATCTTTACTCCACGGAAACGGGAAAGGTTTTTCTAATTGTATTTCGTGAAAAGTCACTTTTATATTCTCTGAATTTAGAAATGGTTTTGCGATGTTTTGCGCAATGGTTTCTAACTGTCCGGATTGAGAATAATAAATAACAAGAACATTTTTCATTGAGGTTTCTTTGCTTTGGTTGCGAACAAAAATAAGTAAATTTATTTAAACGGATTTTTCTTGTTTAACGGATTGAGGGTTTGCCACGAATTACACAAATTTTCACGAATGTATTGCGTAAAAAAGAGTGTTTTATGCCACAAGTTGAGATTTACAAAATTTTTAAAAATATTAAATTAGTGAAAATTGTGTAATTCGTGGCAAAACAAAACTTTAAGATTTCAAATCACTCCAAAAATCGAAATAATTAAACCATTGCAAAGGGTATTTTTTCAGGATGCTTTCTACGCTTGTTACGTATTCTTTCAGCAATGCTTTTTCGTCACGATGTTTTACTGCCGCTTCTCTTGCGTATAAATGATAATGTAAATTTGGCTCTTTCATAACGTAAACAAACACAACCGGAACTTTTAATCTTGATGCAATTAAAAATGGCCCGGCAGGGAAGTTTGCTTCTTTGCCTAAAATGTTTTCAGAAAGTGATTTTGTACCTTCAAAATAACGGTCGCCTGTAAAACAAACCAATTCGTTATTGGCCAAAGCAGCATTGATCTCAAAGATATGAGACAAATCGTCTTTGATAATAATGAATTTTACGGTTGGTTTTTGGGTAATACTTTCCAGATAATTTTTAATCGCGGAATGTTCTAAATCTGTAGTGACTAAATTGATTTGAAAATTAAGATCTATATCCCCTAAGAAATGTTCTGCAATTTCAAAATTTCCAACATGTGCACTAATTAAAACACCGCCTTTTTTTTCGGCCAGCAGTTTTTTTAAAATCTCAATTCCATCAAATTCATAGGTGAATTTGTTTCGCATTCCTGCCGAAATGGAAACCTTATCAATAATGGTCTGCCCAAAAGTGTAGTAACTTTTGAAAACCATTTTTTTTGATTTAAAATAGGAATACTGAAGCCTTTCTTTAAAGTAATAAAAAATAGCGCGATTGCTTTTCTTTAAAAATAAAAAGTAATAAGAAGCAACAAAATAAAGTAAAACATAAGCAGATTTGACACCCGCTTTTTGAATCAAAAAAACGAATATTCTATAACCTAAAACAGTTCCTTTTGATTTGCCATCCCATTCACTCATTAAGCTGTTTTGGCTTTTAATTTGGTTTCGATAAGGTCATAGAAACTTTGGAAATCAGAAATTCCAACAAAATCTGCCTCAACTAGTTTTACGCCAAAGTTTGATTCTATTGAAACTACTAAATCAACATAATCTAAACTATCTAAGCCAAGCGTATCTTTTAAATTAGCATTTGGTTCAATGTCGTCATTATCTACTTCAAATTCATCAACTAAAAAACCATTAATTTTTGCTATAATATCTTCTTTATTCATCGTTCAATTTAAACTTTTTAACCACCAACGCCGAGTTGGTTCCTCCGAAACCGAAAGAATTGGACAAAAATATGTCAAATTTTTTGTTTAACGTAGTTTTAACTAAATTTAATTTTGAAGCATCTTCATCTGGGTTGTCTAAATTGATGTTTGGCGCAATGAAATCGTTCAGCATCATGAGGATAGAGTAGATAATTTCACTTGCTCCCGCCATCCAGCATTCGTGGCCTGTCATTGATTTTGTAGAACTTACATGAGGATTTTTCTCACCAAAGACTTCAAAAATAGCTTTGGCTTCGTTTGCATCACCAACCGGAGTTGAGGTTGCATGTGCATTTATGTATTCAATATCTGATGCTTTTAGTTTAGCATCGTCAAGCGCTCTTTGCATTGCTGTCGCCGGACCTTCGACATTTGGAGTCGAAATGTGCCCGCCATTTGATGAAAATCCGTAACCTGAAACTTCGGCAATGATTGTTGCGCCTCTTGCTATTGCAGATTCGTAACTTTCCAGAATTAAAGTTGCACCTCCGCCACTCGGAATTAATCCGTCACGGTCGGCATCAAAAGGTCTTGAAGCTTTTTCCGGATCACTTTCTCTGTTAGAAAACACACCTAATCCATCAAAACTGCTCATGGCATATTTGTTAATTTCCTGCGCTCCTCCAGTTATGATGATATCCTGAAAACCACTTTTTATTAAAAAATAAGCTAATCCAATAGAATGTGAACCGCTCGCACAAGCAGCACTTACGGTTAAATTAATGCCGCGAAGTTTAAAAATCGTTGAAAGATTCATCGTAACCGTAGAATTCATCGATTTAAAAATCGCTCCGGAACCAATTAAGGCAGTATCTTTTTTCTCGCGTACGATATCTGTAGCATCGATAATTGCTTTAGAAACGCTGTCGTTTCCGTACATAATTCCAACTTCGCGAGTTTCAAAAAAGGCATCGTCAATATTCGCATTTTTCAATGCTTCGATAGTGGCCATATAAGCATATTCGGTTTCTTCACCAATGCTCATACGTTGTCTTCGGGTCAATAAATTTTTTAAATCAGCTTTAGGAACCATTCCGGTCAGGGCTGATTGAAAACCAAATTCTTTTCGCTCAGAATCAAACTGAATACCCGATTTTCCGTTATACAATGATTCCTTTACTTCATCTAAAGAAGTTCCGATACAAGAATAAATTCCCATTCCAGTAATTACAACTCTCTTATTCATCGTCTTTCAAAGTAATTTTTATCCTTAAAGTGTAATTTTTAAACAAAGGCACAATTTTTTTAATCTATTCTTTATTTTTTAATCTCGCAAAGACACAGAGCAATTTTCGATGTTTTAAAAAATCTCGCAAACATAGGATTATTAAGAATATATTCCTCCGTTTATATTGATAATTTCACCGGTAATATAGCTCGATTTTTTTGAAATCAAAAAGCTTACCAAATCTGCTACTTCTTCGGCTTCGCCAAAACGATTTACCGGAATCAGCTTTAATAATTCTTTTTCGTCAAGCCCGCTTGTCATATCTGTTCTGATAAAACCCGGCGCAACAGCGTTTACCGTTATATTACGTTTTGCAACTTCTTGTGCCAATGCTTTTGTCGCCGCAACAATTGCTCCTTTTGCTGCCGAATAATTGGTTTGTCCCGCTGTTCCTTTTACTCCGGAAACCGAAACCATATTTACAATTCGGCCGTATTTATTGCGAAGCATTTTTTGAATAAAAAACTGCGTCACATTAAAAAATCCGTTTAAACTTGTATTTACAACGCCATTCCAGTCTTCGGGAGTCATCCACATAAAAAGACCATCTTTTGTAATTCCGGCATTGTTTACAATAGCTTCAACAATAGCTTCAGGGTTTGATTCCTGCCATTGTGTTAAAACAGTTTGTACTTGTTCAAAATTGGCAACATCAAAACCTAAAATTTCTCCGGTTGCGCCTAATTTTTGTATTTCCTGAAGTGTTTCTTCGGCAGCGGTTTTGTTTGAATGATAATTGATCAAAATATGATAATTAGATTCAACGGCTAATTTTTTACAAATAGCACTTCCAATTCCTCTTGAACCGCCTGTTACTAATACACATTTCATTATATAAATTTTATTTCTTTTTCTTAGTTACTGGTTTGCTTGCTGGTTTAGCTGTTGCTTTTGTTTCAGCTTTTGGACTCTCAGCAGCTATATTTATTTCCTTTTTTTCTCTTTCTGCTGTTTGTGAAAATAGTTCGGCGTTTTCAAACCATTGGTTTCCTAATACAGTTCCGTCTGGTCTCAGAAAACCCCATTTTCCTTCATTTTTTACTCTTGCAAGGCCATCAATAAATCCTTTGTCCTGTTGTACAAAAAGCGCAATAACGAATCCGTTTGAAGTGATTCCGTATTGTGTTGGAATTACCAGTTTTCCGGTTTCATTGATAAACCCCCAATTACTTTCTTTTACAGGAGCCAAACCGTTTGAGCTGAAAACTTCTGCGTCACTATAAGTTGGTTCAATTACAAATGTTCCTTTTAAATTAATGTAACCCCATTTTTTTCCAACCAAAACGGGCGCTAAATTTTTTGAGAACGCTTTTCCTTTATCATAAATAGGAAGAATTATCCAGTTTCCTTTTAGATCGATAAAACCAATTTTCCCGTTCTTTTTAGCATAAGTTAAATCTTGTGTTTCAAAATCCCATATTTTTTCAGCACCATCAACCGGAATAAATTTCCCTCCGTTTACAAGTCCAAAAGTTTTATCTTTTCTCGCCCAGGTTGTACCTTTAAAATAGTTTCCAATTTCTGCGTAAGCCGGTTCAACTAATTCTTTTCCTTCGGTATTTATAATTCCCCAGTTCTTATTTAGTTCAACTCTTGCAAAACCATTTTCAAAAGGTTTGATCTGATCGTATTTGGGTTCTAAAACCACGGCCAGTTTTGAATTGATTAATCCAACTTTGTTTCCTTGTCTTATAAAAGCAACGCCGTTATTAAAATCGAATATTTTTTCTGTAGCCGGAGCTTTTAAAATTTCTCCTTTTGTATTAATATAAACCCAGTCCTTATCTTTTTGTACAACTGCAATTCCGCTGTTAAAATCTTTAGCATTGTTAAAAGATGCCGGAATTACCCAGCTTCCTTTTGTATCAATAAAACCCCATTTTCCGTTGTCTTCTACAGCGGCTAAACCTTCAGAAAAACTTTTGGCAGATTTATATTGAGGTTCAATTTTAAAAGATCCGTCTTTGGAAATATATCCAATTTTTGAATTCTTTTTAACTAATGCCAGTTCTTGACTATTAACAAATTGAATGAAACCTAGCAACAAAAAAATAAGTGTTTTTTTCATGATTTTTAAGATTCAATATTAATAACGTAAAAATTATTTTTATTCCTGAAAAAGTTCAGCATTCTGAAACCATTCGATCAAAAGGTCTCCATTTGGTTTAAGAAACCCCCATTTACCGCTGCGTTTTACTCTTGCTAATCCGCCGATGAATCCTTTTTCTTCGCGCATATAGCTTCCAAAAGCTGCAGAGATGTCATAATCTGCCGGAATAACTACTTTGCCGGTTTCATCAATAAATCCCCAGCCGTATCCTTTGTTTACAGCAGCAAGTTTGTTTTCGCTAAAAGGCTCTGCATCATAAAACATAGGTTGTACTACACATATTCCCTCTAAATTGGTATAACCCCATTTTTCTCGAATGCAAACGGGTGCTAAATTATTAGAAAATGGTTTTGCTTTATCAAATAGAGGTTTAAGAACCCATTGTCCTTCAAAATTTACAAACCCCCATTTTGCGCCTTTTTTTGCAGCAATTAAATCTTGCGTTCCAAAAGAGCCAAATTCACTTACATCGTCTATTTTAATAAACTGTCCGTTATGCACCAGTCCAAAATCTTTTCCCTTTTTTGCCCAGGTTGTGTTGTTGTAATAATCCCCAACTTCATCATAAACAGCTTCAACAACTTCTTTTCCTGCAGGATCAACAATTCCCCATTTTCCATTTACTGCAGCTTTTGCATAACCGTTATAAAAAGCTCTAATCACATCATATTTTGGAGCTAAAATAATTTCAAATTTATTATTGATAAGTCCCACTTTATCGGCTTGTCTAAAAAAAGCTGCTCCGTAATGAAAATCAAATAATTTATCAGATTCCGGATTACCTTTTAGAATTTCACCTTGTTTATTGATGTAATACCAAACAGCTTTTTTTTCAATAGCTGCTATTCCGCTGTTGAAATCCCTGGCATTGTCAAATGTTGGAGGAATTACAAAAGCCCCTTTACGGTCTACATATCCCCATTTCCCATTCTGTTTAACAGCTGCTAAGCCATCAGAAAAATCTCTTGCGCTGTCAAATTTTGGTTCAACGGCAAAAGTTCCCTCTTTTGTAATATGACCAAACTTACCGGATTTTTTAACCAAAGCCAGTTCCTGAGCATTAATTAATTGAACCGTTATTAGAAATAAAAAAAATATTTTTTTCATGTTTTTAAAATATGATTCCAGTTCAATTAATTGTTAATCAAATAATCTTTTACATTTTGAACAAACGGATACATTACCTGATCTTCCTTAAATGTTGGAATTATATTGCGAACATCATCATACCATTTTTTGGTTACCGATGAAATTTTATCTTTTTGTTCTAAATAATCAATCGCCTGAACAATAGTAATCATTTCGATTGCTAATACTTCAAAAGCATTTTCGATTACTTTTGAGGTAATTACCGCAGCGTTTGTTCCCATACTTACAATGTCCTGATTGTCATTGTTGTTTGGAATACTGTGAACATACATTGGGTTTGAAAGCATTTGACTTTCGGCAGTTGTTGAAGTTGCTGTAAACTGAACACCTTGCATCCCGAAATTAAATCCTAAGGTTCCTAAATTTACAAATGGAGGCAGTAATTCGTTGATTTTTGAATTCAATAAATAATTCAATTGACGTTCTGCCAACATCGTTAATTTTGTAATAACAATTTTCAGTTTATCCATTTCCAGCGAAATATAATCTCCGTGGAAATTTCCTCCGTGATAAACGTGCTGATTTTTTACGTCGATAATTGGGTTGTCGTTTGCCGAGTTAAATTCGTCTTCGAGAATAGAAGCTACGTTATTAATTGTTTCTAAAACCGGCCCCAAAATTTGAGGAACGCATCTTAATGAATAATATTCCTGAACTTTTTCTTTGAAGATTTCTTCGGTGTTTTCTCCAGAATATAAATGATCTTCTCTTTTACGGATTAATGTACTGTCTGAAAGATTCTGACGCATTTTTGCAGCAATTTCCTGCTGTCCTTTATGACGTTTTGTTTGGTTTAATTCTGCAGAGAAATGATCGTCATAAGCCTGAACCAATTCGTTTATGGCGCAAGAAGATTTTAATGACCAGTCTAATAATTTTTTAGCGTGATATACATTTACAACGCCAATTCCTGTCATTACAGAAGTTCCGTTGATTAATGCCAGACCTTCTCTAATTTCTACCTGAATTGGCTTTAAGCCTTCAATTTCGAAAACTTCCTGAGTTGGTCTTCTGTCTCCTTTATAAAAAACTTCACCTTCGCCTATTAAAACTAATGCTAAATGAGATAATTGTACTAAGTCGCCGCTGGCACCAACACCGCCGTGCTCAAATATTAAAGGAGTAATATCTCTGTTGATAAGTTCAGACATTAAATGAATTACTGACGGATGAACACCAGAATTTCCTAATGAAAGTGTATTTAATCGAGCCAAAATAGCTGCTTTTGCACAAGCTGCATTTAATGGTTTTCCGGTTCCTGAAGAGTGACTGCGAATTAAATTATATTGAAGCTGAATTTGATCAGACTCTTTAATTCTGTATTGTGCCATTGGGCCAAAGCCTGTGTTTACCCCGTAAATTACTTTATTCCCAGAGAATTCTTTTAAGAAATTGAAGCTTTCGTTTACTCGGTTTAGAACTACATCACTGATTGTAACTTTTTGATTTCCAAAGATTATGGCTTCAAACTCTGCTAAACTTAAATATTCATTAATTGTATTCATTAAATCGTTTTTGGTTGTGCTAATTTAATTTTATTTATCAAAATAAATGTAGTTATTTTGATGATGGCAAATGTAGGTTAATAATTGATAATATTTTTATTATGACAAAGGAGTTTGTAGATGTTTTAGTAATAGGCGCCGGACCGTCCGGATGCGTGTCGGCATCGTATCTTCATAAAAACAATGTTAAGGTAAAAGTTGTTGAGAAACAGAAGTTTCCGAGACTGGTTGTTGGCGAAAGCTTAATTCCGAGAGTAATGGATCATTTTGCGGAAGCAGAATTGTTTGATGCTCTTAATTCAATGAACTTTGAAAAGAAATTGGGAGCCCGTTTTATTAGAGGCGAAGAGATCTGTGTTTTTGATTTCAGTAAAAAATTTGGAGAAGGCTGGGATTGGACCTGGCAGATTCCGAGAGCTGATTTTGATAACACAATGGCGCAGGAAGTAGTGCGAAAAGGTGTTGATCTGGAATTTGAAACAGAGGTTCTGGAAGTTTCTTTTGAAGGAAAAAATTCAAAAACAATTGTAAAAGATGCAGCAGGAAATTTAAAAGAAATCCACGCTAAATTTATTGTTGATTCGAGCGGATACGGACGTGTTTTGCCAAGACTTTTAGATTTGGATACTCCGTCGAAATTAGATCCGCATTCTTCGATTTTTACACACGTAAAAGATATTAACAGACCCGAAGGTGAGGAAGGAACGCAGATTTCGTTTGATATTTTAGAAACGGAAGTCTGGCTTTGGGTAATTCCGTTTTCTAACGGAAACACAAGTTTAGGTGTTGTTGGACCAACAGATTTTATTAATTCGCTTTCGGAAAATAAAGATAATGCCGAGGCTTTGAAAAACGCTATTCAGCTATCAGATTATTATATTCAAAGATTTAAAGGAACTGAGTTTTTGTTTGAACCAGTAAAACTGGAGAATTATTCGAGAGCAGTAAAAAGAATGTATGGAGACGGTTTTGCTTTGACAGGAAACAGTTCTGAATTTCTTGATCCGGTTTTTTCGTCCGGAGTAGCTTTTGCAACGGAGTCTGGAATGCTGGCGGCAAAATTATACTTAAAAGAATCGCAGGGAATTCCTGTTGACTGGGAAGCTGAATTTACACAATATATGAAACGCGGTATTTCGGTATTTACAACTTATGTGCAGGAATGGTATACCGGAAATCTGCAGACTTTGTTTTTCCATCAGCCGGAAAATCCTGAAGTAAAAGAAAAAATTTGTGCTGTTTTAGCAGGATATGTTTGGAACGAAGAGAATTCTTTTGTCAAGAAACATGATCACGTTATAGCAAATATGGCGTATTTACTCAATATGCAAAAAGAACAAAGCCCTGAATAATCAGGGCTTTGTTTTGGTTTTATTTGAATGCTTTTTTCAACAAAAGCTTAGATAACGATTTTGCAGTTTTGGCAAATCCTTCCCCAATTCTTGTTTCATTACTAAAATTACTTCCCCATTGATCTCCGGGAGCATCTTCGCTTGTAATTTCCAGTAAAACATTTGATTTGTTTGCCGTTTCAACAAATTTTAAATTTGTAGTAACTTTTGCCGGCTGTTTCATGATTCCAGCATCCCATCCTGGGTAAATCCATACCGTTTGTACAATTAAAGTATAAGGAGTATTTAATCCTTCCTGAAAATTTACATCTTTACCAGCTTTAGATAATACAACATTTCCTATTTCTAAAAATTTTGGTGTCCAGATTTGATCTTTTGCAACAACCCATCTTTTTTCCCAAAGGTTTCCGTTTCCTTTTGCTTTTTCGTCTAAATCGGCTTTGTGTTCTTTAATGTATTGTGCTTCAGATTTTTTTTCTTTCATCATAGTGAAGCTGCTATAATCAAATATTGTATTGATTTCTTTTTGATCTTTTAAGAAATCAAAGTTTCCTTTTACTACTTCCATGTCCTGAGCAAAAGCAGTTCCGGAAATAATAAATAAAGCAAAAATTAGTTTTTTCATTTTTTATTTATTTTGGTTAATTACTGGTCTAAAAGTAATTAAAATGTTTGTATAAATGTTTTTTCTTGTTAAAATAAAAAAACAAAACTTTAATGATTTAAAACAAAAAGGGATCCCATTCAGGATCCCTTTTCACTTCAAAATTACTTATTAAAAAATTACCAGAATTTAACGTACAATGCTACGATAATCAGTAATGTAATTACAATTAAAACTGTTGTTTGTGGTTTTACTTTAAACATTTCAGAGTCTATTTCAAACGCTTTTGGATTTACTTTAGGGCCAGCAAAACTGATTCCGATCATAGCTAACATCGTAAAGAAGAATGATAATCCCATACAAATGTGGAAAGGAATTTCGTAAGCTCCTTTTCCGTTAGGATAAGCAGTATACAATAATGTGTCGTTTCCGAATAACATTGGAGCATATTCGTTGAATAAAACAGACAATACAAATCCTAAAATTACCCCAACAATAGCAGCTGTTCCTGTCGTTCTTTTCCAGAACATACCAAGGAAGAACATAGCAAAAACTCCAGGGCTGATAAATCCCGTATATTTTTGAATGTAAGTGAAACCACCAACACCGCCAATTCCAAGAATGTCATTCCATGTAAATAATACAGCTAAAAGCATAGCAGCAAAAACGGCAATTCTACCAATGTTTACCTGTTGCTTTTCGCCAGCTTCTTTTTGAATGTATTTTTTATGGATATCTAAAGTATAAATAGTCGAAATACTATTTACTTTTCCAGCCAATGAAGCTACAATTGCCGCAGTCAAAGCCGCTACAGAAAGTCCTTTTAAACCAGTTGGCAAGAATGTTAATACAGCAGAATAAGCTCCGTCTTTTCCTCCAACTAATTGTGGTAAATGCCCGTTTTGGTATAAAACATAAGCAGCAATACCTGGCAGCATTACGATTAAAGGCATTAATAATTTTAACATACCAGCAAATAAAATACCTGTACGAGCAGTTTGCAAGTCGGCACCTAATGCTCTTTGTGTAATGTATTGATTACATCCCCAATAGTTCAGGTTGATGATCCATATACCTGCAACGTAAGACATTAAACCAGGAAAAGTCAAATATTTGTCAATATCAAGTTGAGATGAAGTTGCAGTTGGTTTTGGAATAATCATTTTGAAATGCTCCGGAGCTTCTTTCATTAAAACTTTAAAACCTGCAATTGCATTTTCACCAACTCCAAAATACTGACCTACAGTTGTCAAAGCAATATACGAAGTTACAAGTCCGCCAATAATTAAAACAGCAACCTGAATAACGTCGGTATAAGCAACAACTTTCATACCTCCTAAAGAGATAATTAAAGCAAAAACGGCTAACCCTACCATGATTACGTGAAGATATTCTCCACCAGCAAGACCATTAATAGCAACAGCACCTAAATACAGGATAGAAGTTAAGTTTACAAAAACATATAAAAACAACCAGAAAACGGCCATAATCAAGGCTGTAGATTCGTTATAACGTGTTTTTAAGAATTGAGGCATGGTGTAAATCTTGTTTTTAAGATATACAGGAATAAACCAAACTGCTACAATAATAAGTGCAACAGCTGCAAGCCATTCATAAGCTGCAACGGCAATTCCTAAAAAGAAACCTTCACCGCTCATTCCGATAAATTGTTCAGCTGAAATGTTTGAGGCAATTAACGAAGCTCCAATAGCCCACCATGTTAAATTTCCTTCAGCCAAAAAGTAAGCTTTTGCATCGTGTTCATCTTTTTTACGCTTACTGTAAACTGTGTAACCGTAGACGGAAACTACGATGAAATAAATAATAAAAACCGCATAATCTGCGAAAGCAAGGTTCTGGTTCATTGTTAATAGTATTTTAGATAATTAGTATAGGTGATTGTTTAAGTTAAAATTGAAATTAATATTTATGTGGTTTTATGTGTTTAAAAATGAAATATGTGTTTTTATTCTGTTATTTTTTTATCAAAACAAGAATGAAAGCCAAATTTAAAATAAAAACTTTAAAAACAACTACTTTAAATGTGTTATTTACATTTATAAGTAAGTAATTCTGTTAAATTTTCAAATTACAGGCTATTAGCGTAAAATTTTAGTCAATTTTTACTGCAATTTTATAATGTACATCTGCCTGTTGTCTTAAAATTTCGGCACTTTTTTCAGGAGTAATATCTCTTTGAGATTCTCCCATCATTTCGTAACCCACCATGAATTTTTTTACGGTTGCAGAACGAAGCAGCGGCGGATAAAAATGCATGTGAAAATGCCATTCCGGATGATCAAAACCGTCTGTTGGTGCCTGATGAATTCCTGACGAATACGGAAATGAAGTGTTGAATAAATTATCATATTTGATTGTTAACTGCTTTAAAATTTTGGCATAAGCCGAAACTTCTTCAGCAGTAAAATCAGTGATTTTGCTGATGGCTCTTTTGCTTACAATCATAGTTTCGTAAGGCCAGATTGCCCAAAACGGAACTAATGCCACAAAATGTTCGTTTTCGATAACGATACGGCTTCCCACTTTTAATTCGGCCTGAACGTAATCTTCTAATAGAGTTCTATGATTTTTATCAAAATACGATTTTAAGCTGTTATGTGTTTTTTCAACCTGAGTTGGCAATGAAGACTGTGCCCAGATCTGCCCATGCGGGTGCGGGTTGCTGCAACCCATAACACTTCCTTTATTTTCAAAAATCTGAACGTGGTTAATGTATTTTATATTCCCTAAATCAGTATATTCTTTCTGCCAGGTTTTTACAATGTTTTCAATATCCGAAACTTCCATTTCCGGAAGCGTAAGGTCGTGTCTTGGAGAAAAACAAACCACTCTCGAAATTCCCTGTTCTGGTTTTGCCTTAAAAAATGTATGTTTAATATCTTCTTCAAAAATAATTTCATCCTGTTTTAAAGCAGCAAAATCATTGTCGAAAACAAAGCTGCTTTTGTATGCCGGATTACTAACTCCGTTTGCACGAACATTTCCCGGACATAAATAACATTCGGGGTCGTGTTTAGGAAGTGATTCTGTTGAAATGGTTTCATTTTGTCCCTGCCACGGACGTTTTGCACGATGAGGTGAAACCAAAACCCATTCATTAATTAAGGGATTAAAACGTCTGTGAGGATCTTCGTTAATGTCAAAATTTTTCATTGTGTTGTGTGTGGTATTAAAGTAATGTTGTTCCGTTTGAGATTTTTACGTCATAAAATTTTAATTCAATCCCAAATGTATCTAAATAAAGATTTGAAAACTTACTTTTAACCTGATTTTCATGTCCTTTTTTAATTAAATTTATGGTACAGCCACCAAAACCGCCTCCCATAACACGAGAACCAATAATGGCGTCATCTGCTTTTGCAGTGTCTACAAGCATGTCTAACTCTGCGCAGCTTACTTCATATTCCTGCGATAAACCATAATGCGTTTCAAAAAGCAATTGTCCTAAAAGTTCAATATCTCCTTTATCCAGCGCTTCGCAGGCTTTTATAACTCGGTTGATTTCTTTTACAACAAAATGAACTCTTTTAAAAACCGTTTCGCTCATTTTATCCTGAATACTTAAAAGTTGCTCTTCAGAACAATCTCTGAAACTTTTTACTTCAGGGAAATTACTTTTAATAATCGCTAACCCTTGCTCACACTCAATTCTGCGTGTGTTGTATTCAGATGTAAAAAGAGAATGTTTTACATTACTATCCATTAAAATCAATGAATAATCTTTAAAATCAGCATTGTGATATTCAAAATCAAGCGTATTGCAATCTAGTTTTATTACCTTATTTTCAAGACCGTGAACACTCGAAAACTGATCCATAATTCCGCAGTTAATACCAACCCAGTGTTCCGCTTTTTGTCCTAATAGTGCTATATCAACTTTTTCAATTTTTAAATCAAAAAGCTGTTTAATTCCGAATAACGTTCCGCATTCTAAAGCTGCAGAAGAAGACAATCCAGACCCAACCGGAATATTACTGCTAAAAACACAGTTGAAACCTTCAAACGAATATCCGTTATCCTGCAATTGTTTTATAACACCGCGAATGTAATTGGTCCAGACAACATCACTCAGCTTTACTTCTTCAGTTAAATCAATTTCAAATTCTTCATTTAAATCAATTGCGATTACTTTTGATTTTCTTGAATTGTTTTTTTCAAATGCAAAACAAATCACTTTATCAATTGCAGCCGGCAGAACATAACCGTCATTGTAATCAATATGTTCTCCAATAATATTAATTCTTCCAGGAGAAAGCACCACTTTTTCAGGCTTAGAGCCAAATGATTTCTCAAAAAAAGCAGTAGTATTTTGTATTAAAATATCATTCATTATAGTGTAATTGGTTTGTTGTTCTTAGTTTATATTTTCAAATTTATAAACGGTTTTCTGATTATATTCTTCGCCTTTTTTCAAAACAGAATTTGGAAAATGTGCCTGATTTGGAGCATCTGGAAAATTTTGGGTTTCAAAACAAATACCGCTTGTTTTATGATAAACAACATCGTTTTTTCCTTTTAAAACATCAAAACAGTTTCCGCCCACATATATATGTACACTTGGCTGATTGGTGTAAACGCTCATTTTTAGATTATTTTTTGAGCTCGCTAAAACCGCAGCAGCATTATTTGTTGGCTCAATTACAAAAGAATTATCTATTGAAACCGGACAACTTTTCGCTGTTCTAAAATCAAAATCATGATTTGTAAGATCGATAAATTTACCGGTTGGGATATTCTCGTGGTTCGTCTCTACTAATTTTTCAGCATCAATAAAAACCGTCTGATTCAAAACGCTGCCATCGTGTCCATCCAGATTAAAATAACTGTGATGCGTTAAATTTATAATGGTATCTTCTGTTGAAGCCGCTTTATAATCTAATTCCAGTTCATTGTCTTCTGTCAAAGTATAGGTTAAATCGACATGTAATTCTCCCGGATAATTTTCATCTAAGTCTTCACTGATAAGACTAAATGTTATTGAAGGATTTTCGCCCACGGTTTGATTGGTAACATTCCAAACTTTTCTTCCAAAACCATTATTTCCGCCATGCAGGGAATTTCCATTATTGTTTTTGGCCAACTCGTACGTTTTCCCATTTAATGAAAAAGTTCCTTTATTAATTCTTCCAGCATAACGCCCAACGGTTGTTCCAAAATAAGGAGCACTTGGCAGTAAATAAGACTCTAAGTAAGAAGAAACAGAATCAAAACCCAAAACAACATCAACAAGATTTCCGTTAGAAAGGGGAACTTGTAAAGACGTTACGGTTGCTCCATAATTTGTAATCTGAACTTTCATGCCTTTTTTATTCGATAATTCAAAAGAAAGAATTTCGTTGTTATCTGACGTGAAACCAAAAGATTTAGAATTATAAGTTTCCTTTAAATGCGATTTATGTTTTATTTCCATATAAATTTTACCAATAATGAAATTCAAAAATAGAAATATTTCTTTATTTTTACATACCAGTACCTACCAGTTTTTGTATATTGCACAAAATTTCTCTTTTCCTATGAATATAATTTCGATTCAAAACAACATTGGTCTGCCAAAATATAAGCAGATAATTCTTTCAATAGAAAAAGCAATTGAAGAAGAAAAATTAGTAAAAGGCGACAGGCTTCCGTCAGTAAATAAAGTCTGTCTCGCATTTTCGTTATCGCGAGATACCGTTTTGCTGGGTTATGATGAACTCAAAAAAAGAGGAATTATTTATGCCATTCCCGGAAAAGGATATTACGTTAAAAGCGTTGAAATCACTATAAAACAAAAGATTTTTTTGCTTTTTGATGAGCTGAATATTTTTAAGGAAGATATTTATAACTCCTTTTTAAGCAGCATAGGAAAAAATGTTCAGGTCGATATTTTCTTTCATCATTTCAACAGTCAGGTTTTTCAAAAACTGATAAACGACAGCAATGGCAATTATACCAAATACATTTTGATGCCAACAAATTTAAAAGATATCGTTGCTTCAATAAAAACCCTACCAGTAGGTGACGTAATTATACTGGATCAGACTAATCCTGATTTGAAAATATATCCGGCCATTTATCAAAATCACCAAAAGGATATTTTTGAAGGACTGCAAAGAGGAAAAGAGCGATTGCGTAAATACAAAAAACTGATTTTGATTTTTCCAGGTTTTAGAGAACCGCTGGGAATGAAATTGGGTTTTGAAGATTTTTGTATAGAATATAATTTTGAATCGGAAGTTATTGCTGAATTTACAAATAGAGAAATTACCGCAGGAGATTTATATATAATTCCGAATGATCGTGATTTGGTTCGTGTAATCGAAAATGCCCGGGATAAAAACTTAAAACTCGGCTCTGATTTTGGAATTATATCTTATAATGAGACGCCGCTGAAAAAAATTGCCGCCAATGGAATTACTACCATTTCGACACATTTTGAAGCCATGGGAAAAATATTAGCGGAAATGGTTCTTAAAGGAAAAAAGGAACAAATCGAAAACAAATCATCCTTAATTATGCGCAATTCTTTGTAATAAGTAGACAATGAATTTTAGCATAGGTATTGTTTATATCACAGTAAAACTGCTTTTTGTTTGAAAAATATAGCGATAAATTAATAAAAAAAATAAAAAAACAATTTCTTGTTTTTGAAGATATATTTTGCTTACATTTGCAAATGTAAATTTTACACTTATTAATTTGTTTTAGCGGTTAGTGTTCATAATAATCGCTTAAAGCAGGGTTAAGAAGATAATAAATAATTTTGTTTATTTTTTTAATAGTAGTTTTATTGAAGAAAAAACCCTGAAAATTGTGGATTTCAGGGTTTTGTTTTTTTAGTATATAGCTATAGATTAAAAGAAATTCACACGGATTTTAAAAATCATTTTAATCCTTTAATCTGTGGCTAAACTTTTCTTTATAAATTCAGTATAAAATCGTTAAGTAATTTCTCTTCGTACTTTTCTTTATTAAAGGTGTACAAATAAGATCCTTTTCTGGACGACTGCATATCTTTTTCATCCAGTTTATTCAGGATTTCAAGAGAATTTATTTTACTGATAAAGTTTCTTTTATCTAATTCTTTGCTTAAAATCGCTTCATATAATTCTAACAGCTGGCGCATAGTAAACTTTTCCGGCAGCAATTCAAATCCAATTGGTTTTATCGAAGTTTTATAACGAAGTCTTTTTATCGCATTTTGAACCATTTCGTTATGGTCAAAAATTAAGTGCGGTGCATCGTTTATTGGAAACCACTCTGCGTGATAATTTTTAATTAGTTCTTCATTATGGTTTTCGATATTAATCAAGGCAAAATACGAAACCGAAATTGTTCTTTCGACCGGGTCACGATCAATTTCACTGTAAGCATATAACTGCTCCATATAGATATCGTTCAGACCTGTATATGTATTTAAAATTCGGATAGCCGCATCGTCTAGAACTTCATCACGTTTTAAAAACCCCCCAATTAGAGACCATTTTCCCTTTTCGGGTTCAAAATCTCTTTGAATTAAAAGTATTTTTAAACCGTCATTGTCGAATCCAAAAATAATACAATCTACCGCTAGTAAAACCTTATCGGCAGAGCTATAATTGTTTAGCATATTCAATATTTTATTGGTAAAGATATAAACTTCCTCAATTGTTTCATAATTTATTAATGTAGATTTCACACTTACACAAATAACACTTCAAAAATAGAGTTAAAAAAATCACTTTTTGCACAAAAATAACATTCATTTTTCTTTTTTAAGATTTTTTTAAGTCAAAAACAGGACAATACAGGACAGTTTTTTGAAAAAAAGTTAAAAAAATAAATTATTTAATTAGGTTTTTATTTACAAAAACAACAAGTTGACCGTATTTAAGTGATTAAAAAACAACTGATTTATATTTTTTCTCCATAGGCTGTTTTTTTGATTAAAAAGTGGCTTTTTGATTAAAAGTGTAGTTTTTACACAATTAACTCGTAAAAAACGTTTCTTTTTTGAAAAAAACATCAATTTTTTAAATGTTACTAATACACTTAATTTACGATATATGTTTTTTTTCAGTTCTTTTTTTGTCATATTAATTTGTTTTTGCGGTTTTTTTTTAGTTAAATTTACAAATGTAAGATTAACACTTATTAACTAACCACAAAACCAACCTTAAACAAACCAGTATGATAACAAACCAACAATTAATTTTTTACTGCAATTTTTTATTGCCAAAAAAAGACTGGATTTTAGCAATTTGCATGCTACTATTTTCTGTTAATCAAATGTCGGCTCAAGGCAAAACGATTAATGGAGTTGTTACTTCGGCACAAGACAATCTGCCTTTGCCGGGGGTGAACATTATGATAAAAGGAACCAAAACAGTTGTCACAACTGGATTTGACGGAGAGTATACGATTAAAGCATCTTCGACAGATGTTTTAGTTTATTCATTTATAGGATTTCAAAATCGTGAAATCCCAGTAGCAAATCAATTAAAAATAGACGTAGCCTTAAACGAAGACACCAACAAATTAAATGAAGTTGTTGTTATCGGTTACGGAACTCAAAAGAAATCAGACCTAACCGGTTCTGTAAGTGTTGTAAACTTAGAGTCGGCAAAAAAAACAGTTACTTATGATGCGGCAAAAATGCTGCAAGGACAAGTTCCGGGTGTAACCGTACAATCATCAGGAGAGCCGGGAGGTTTTGTAAATATCAAAATCAGAGGGATAACTTCATTTACCAATAACAATCCGCTTTTTGTAATTGACGGAATTATGGTAGACGCTCCTTATGATTTTGCTCCGGGAGAAATAGAATCGATGCAGGTTTTAAAAGATGCTTCTTCTGCAGCAATTTATGGTGTTCGCGGTGCAAATGGAGTTGTAATTATTACAACAAAAAAAGGCAAAGCGGGCCGAATGGATGTTAAATTCAAATCGATCGTAGGACTTCAGAATGTAACTAAAAAATGGGATGTTACGGATCGTGCAGGCTATCAAAAAATTACCAGCGAAGCTGAAAGAAACAGAGATATCAGAGCGGGTGTTCCGGTAAGTATTGCACCGGGAAATGATCCTAACAGCCCTTCTTATATTACAAATGTAAACACAGACTGGCAGAAAGAAGCTTTACAAACGGGAGTTATACAAAATCAGGCGCTTACACTTAACGGAGGTGCAGAAAGCATAGCCTATAGTTTTAATGTCGATTATTTTAAAAACACCAGTTATATTAAAACGCCTCAGGACTATGAAAGATTATCAACTAATTTGAATTTGAATGGTAAAAAAGGAAAATTCAAATATGGTGTAAAAATGGGCTACACACAATCTGATAAAGAAATTTTCAATGAATACAATGTGGGACAAACCGCAATCAGCGATATTTTGGGAGCAGTTCCAACAATGCCTGTTTATGATTCTAACAGATTGGGCGGATACGGCGGTACGGACAATTTGACTCAAAGAGCTATTTCGATGAACCCAATTGGGTACAATAACCTAATTGAAAATAATGGAAAAAGAAATCGTTTCATTGGCGATGTCTGGGGCGAAATTGAAATCGTAAAAGGGTTAAAATATAAACTCGATGTAAGTTATGACAGAACAGACTGGCAAAACAGAAAATTTATTCCGCCAAGTGATTTAGGATGGTATTATATTACCACAAATGATGAAGCTTCTTTAGATATTTCTAATGGGAATGAACTAAGAACGTTCCTGAATAATTTATTGACTTATGAAGTTACACTTGGAAAACATAAACTAGACGCTCTTGCCGGATGGATTCAGGAAAAAAGAGATAATTACAATCACTGGTCAAGAGGTGTAGGTTTTAAACCTGGTGAAATCAGTATGATGCAATACGCAGATTCAAGAGATGCAGGTGAATATAAGTTTACAATAACCGGAATATCTTATATCAGCAGATTAAATTATTCTTATGATGACAGGTATTTGCTACAGGCAAATTTTAGACAAGACAAAACCTCTCTTTTTAGTGAGATCAATAATTCGGCAAATTTCTATTCTTTTTCTGGAGGATGGAAAATCAGCAACGAAAAGTTTATAAGCTTACCAAAATGGATCAGCAATATTAAACTTAGAGGGGGTTACGGTACATTGGGTAATAATACAATTCCGCAATACTTTTTTGCTTCAACAGTAAACAGTTTCGCAGGATATGATTTTAACAACGAACTGGCACCGGGCACAACCGTAGTAAGTTCTCTTGATCCAAATGTAAAATGGGAAAAAACAAGCAGCAGTAATATTGCATTAGAACTTGGTTTTTTTAATAATGACTTACAATTTACAGCAGAGTATTTTTCTAAAAAAGTTACAGATATTTTAGTTACGGTACCCCTGCCGTTTTCTACAGGAGCTTTTCCGGCAAGTATTTTTACTAATGCAGGAGACATGAAAAATCATGGTTTAGAATTTACAGCATCATACAGTAATCATCACCATAAATTTAAATATGATATCTCAGCAAATTTTGGAACGCTGAAAAATGAAGTTACCAAAATTGGAGTGAACTCAAATCCACTTTACGGAGCAGTTTCAAAAACAGAAGTAGGAAGATCTGTGGGTGAACTTTTTGCCTGGGAAGCAATTGGTATTTTCCAAAACGCTGCTGAGGTTGCCGCTTCTCCAACACAAACTGGAGCGGCTCCCGGCGATATTAAATTTAAAGATGTAAACGGCGACGGTGCGATTACAGATGCCGATAGAACTTTTCAAGGGGTAACAATTCCTAAATATGGTTTTGGAGTGAATTTTAGCGCTTCTTATGCCAATTTTGATTTCTCAATGTTCTGGCAGGGCAGCGGCGGAAATAAAATTTTCAATGCTATGTACCGCAATTTGATGATTGGACAATATACAAATCATCACACAGACGAGTTAAATTACTGGACGCCTACAAATACTAATACGAACGTTCCGGCTCCGGTTATTGGCGATCCAAACGGAAATTCAAGAGACTCAAACAGATTTATTGAAAGCGGTGATTATGTAAGACTGCAAACAATGGAATTAGGGTATAACATTCCGTTAAAAGATAAATTTATTCAAAGCGCTAAGGTTTACATAAATGGGCAGAACTTATTGACGATCACAAAATACAAGGGTTATGATCCTGATTTTAATAGTGACGGACTACTTTCAAGAGGATATGATGCAGGATCTTTTCCAAATCCAAGAACAATTTCTTTGGGTGTTGAAGTAAATTTTTAAACTAGCCTAACCAACTAAAAACGTATTAAAATGAAATATAAAATATTTAACTATATAGCTGTTTTCTTTTCACTGGCTGTTGTAGCAACAAGCTGTGTTGATGATGAAGATTTGACCCAACTCGACCCAAATAATGATGCAGTAGATTCTTTTTGGAAAACAGATCAGGATGCACTTGAAGGAATTAACGCCGTATACGGAAGCTTATTAACAGATGGCACGTACATGAGAAGTACACCATTATTGCTAGATGCAAAAGCCGATGATTCTCGTACAAACAGCCCGTGGCCATCGATGTATAACGTTGGACATTTTAACTCCAATGTGGCTGATGCAGCTATTTACGGATGGGCTTTTGAAACTTATTATCAAGGTATTTATCGTGCCAATCAGGTTCTAACAAATGTTCCTGATATTGAATTTGAAGACGCAGCACTCAAAAACAGAATTTTAGGACAAGCCTATTTTTTAAGAGGACTGTATTTGTTTCATGCGGTAAATATGTTTAAAAATGTACCAATTCCATTAGATGTTGAGGTCTATCATCCGCAAAAGTCAAATGAAGAAGGCTGGGCTCAGGTTATTGCTGATTTTAAAACAGCATCCGAATTACTGCCTAATTCTTACGTTGGCATTACAGGTCTGGATGCTGGCCAAAAAGGACGTGCTACAAAAGGAGCGGCTTTAGGATATTTAGGAAAAGCATATTTGTTTACTAAAGATTTTACAAATGCCAGAACTACTTTTAAACAAGTTATTGATTTAGGAGTTTATTCTTTGGTTTCAAACTATCGCGATAATTTTACTACAGCAAACGAAAACAATTTAGAATCGCTGTTTGAAGTACAATTTAGCAGAGATGCCGGCGGTGTCGATTTAGGCTGGGGAGGTGCTCCAGCATCTGGCTGGGGTAAAACATCTGCACGTGCAATCACTTATGCACCAAGAGCTTTCGGATGGACAGATGTGCAGCCAACATGGGCACTATTTAACGAATTTCAGGAAGAAAAAACAAAAACTGGAGATGTTGATCCGCGTTTAGATGCCACAATATTTTACAATAAACCGGGAACAAAATTGTACGGAAGGGATTTTGCTGCTTTTTATGCTGCAAGCCCCGGAGATTTAAACGATTTGTTCTGCAGAAAATATCAAAATTCTGATGGTGAATTTGCAGACGAATACGACTGGCGTTCTGGTATTAACGAACGTTTGTTAAGATATGCCGATATACTTTTAATGTATGCCGAAACTTTAAATGAAACAGGAGATACATCGGGAGCGTATACGTATATTCAAATGGTTAGAAACAGAGTTAATCTGCCAGATTTATCAGTTACAAAACCTGGAATGAATCAAGACCAGATGAGAGAACAAATTGGGCACGAAAGGTTTTTAGAATTTCCTCTGGAAGGCCACCGTTTCGACGATATACGCCGTTGGGGATGGCTTCAAAACCCTACAAAATTAGCATGGCTGAAAGCACGAGACGCCGAGTTTAATTCGTATACGGCAGGACGTGAATATTTTCCAATTCCACAGTTAGAAATGGATAATAATCCCGGAACCGTTCAAAACGACAGTTATTGAGTTTTCAGTTCACAGTCTCAGTATTCAGTCACAGTTTACAGTGAGACTGGGACTGTAAACTGTAAACTGCGACTAAAAATAAATTTTGAGTTAGTTAGAATACTTAATATCATGTGGAGACCTCAAAATCTTCACATGATATTTATCTTAAAAAAAAACAGAATGAGATTGTAGAGATAATTATTAACACATGAACTAAAATTATATCAAATGAAAACAATTACAAGTTTGGTTTTATTAGCAGTATTATTAGTAAGTTGTCAAAATGAAGATGTCATAGTCCCTTTAAGTGAGGATGCAGCAGCAACTCAAAATTCTCAAACAAAAAATCTAACAGCTAAAACTGTCAGCGGAAATGTGCCTTCGCACGATCCGAGTACGATTGTAAAAAGCGGCGTTAATTATTATGTTTTTACTACTGGAGATAATATTCCAGTAACTTATTCAACAAATTTAACAAGCTGGACATGGGGAACATCGGTTTTCTCATCAACACCAAGCTGGATTACAGGTTATGTTCCAGGATTCGTTAAGACTTTCTGGGCTCCGGATGTTGCCTGGTTTAACAACAGATGGAATATGTATTATTCCTGTTCTACTTTTGGCTCAGCCACATCTGCAATAGGATTGGTGACAACGCCGGCTATTTCGCAGAGCGCCGGAACAACTTGGACAGATAGAGGCGTTGTTGTTTCTTCTTCATCGGCATCAGATGTTAATGCAATTGATCCTTCTATTTTGGTAGATGGAAGTAATGTTTATATGGCTTATGGCTCTTGGCACGCAGGTATTGGCGTAATTCAAATTAATCCTTCAACAGGAAAAACAACAGGAAGCAAAACCATTGTTGCGGGTGGAAATAGTGCATCCTGGGAAGCTCCTTGTTTAATCAAGGAAGGAAGTTATTATTATATGTTTGTGAATCGCGGTACTTGCTGCAATGGTGTAAACAGTACCTATTATATTGTAGTTGGACGTTCGACAAGTCCGTTTGGACCTTTTGTTGATAAAAATGGAGTTTCTTTAAAAAGTGGCGGCGGAACAACAGTTCTGGCTTCACAAGGAAATTATATAGGTCCAGGACATTTGTCCAGAATCACAGGAACTCAAAAAGGAGCCGTCCATTATTACGATGGAGCTGATAATGGAAATCCAAAACTCGAAATTGTATACTTTACTTGGTCATCAGGATGGCCGACACTTTCTTATTAAAAAATTAAAATTCAGAGGAAAGTTTTCGGGCTTTCCTCTACAATAAAAACCACTATGAAAAAAGCACTTTTAATCACATTTCTTATTTCGTTTTGCAGTCAGCAGAATTTTGCGCAGACCTCAATAACCATTAAAAACACTACGGATGCCCCAACAATTGACAAAAACATTTATGGTCATTTTGCAGAGCATTTAGGCCGTTGTATTTACGGTGGATTTTTTGTGGGAGACACGTCGAAAATTCCAAATACAAAAGGAGTTAGAAATGATATTATAGCAGCTTTAAAAGATTTGAAAATTCCAAATTTAAGATGGCCGGGAGGCTGTTTTGCTGATACGTACCATTGGAAAGATGGAATTGGCCCTCAAGAACAAAGACCAACTATTGTAAACAAATGGTGGGGCGGCGTTACAGAAGATAACAGTTTTGGAACGCATGATTTCCTAAATATGTGCGAGCTTCTTGGAGCAGAACCGTATTTGTCAGGAAATGTAGGAAGCGGAACAGTTCAGGAATTATCGGACTGGGTTCAATACACCAATTTCAGCGGTAAAAGTCCGATGAGTGATTTGCGTAAAAAAAACGGAAGAACAGAACCATGGAAAGTAAAATTCTGGGGAATTGGAAATGAAGCCTGGGGATGCGGAGGAAATATGACGGCAGAATATTATGCTGGAGAGTATAGAAAATTCGCAACTTTTATGTCGGATTGGGAAAACACAGGTGGAATCACTCGTATTGCATCAGGATCAAACAGCGCCGATTATAACTGGACCGAAGTTTTAATGAAAAACATTCCGATCAATATGTTGGGCGGTGTTGGAGTGCATCATTATGCTGTAATCGACTGGGGCAAAAAAGGAGACGATAGAAATTTTACTGAAGAAGGGTATTTCAAAACCATGCAGTCCGCTTTAAAAATGGAAGAATTGGTTACAAAACATTCGGCTATTATGGACAAATACGATCCTGAGAAAAAAGTAGCCATGATCGTTGACGAATGGGGAGGTTGGTATGAAGTTGAAAAAGGATCAAATCCTGGGTTTTTATATCAGCAAAATACAATGAGAGATGCTGTTCTGGCCGGAGCAACACTAAACATCTTCAACAATCATGCTGATAGAGTTCGTATGGCAAACCTTGCTCAATGTGTAAACGTTTTACAAGCCGTAATCCTTACGGATAAAGCAAAAATGATTACAACACCAACGTATCATGTCATGAAAATGTATAGCGTGCATCAGGATGCAAAATTATTGCCGGTAAGTTTTACTTCTCCAAATTATACTTTTAACGGAGAAACACTTCCTGCAGTTTCGGCATCAGCTTCAAAAGATAAAAACGGTGCAGTTCATATTTCTTTAGTAAATGTGGATGCTAAAAACAAAAACAAAATAGAAATTGATGTAAATGATCTTGGCGTAAAAACGTTTACAGGAAGTATTATCACATCGGCTAAATTGCAAGATTACAATTCATTCGACACCCCTAACAAAATTGTTCCGACAGTTTTTAAAGGTTTCGAAAACAAAAAAGGAAAACTTGAAATTACTATTCCTCCTTTCTCAGTTGTGGTTTTAGAAGGAAAATAAAAGATAAAAAAAGATGAAAAAATCTAATTCCATTTTAAAAATAGCTTCTTATATAGGAGTCTTTTTAATTGCTCTTGCGGTAGTAAGTTGTTCAAAGGATGATCCTGCAACAAATGAAACTCCGGTTCCGCCGGTAGTGGTCGAACCGCCGGTAGTTACACCTGCTTTTCCCGGACCAACCTATGCTGATAATTATACTTCAATTTCAAGTTGGGGAAGCAGAGCACAATGGAATTTAGCTAACGTGCACGATCCATCGGTAGAAAAATGTGGTGATTATTATTATATGTATCAAACAGATGCTTCGTACGGAAATGCCCACGAAGGCAACGGACATTTTTTCTACAGAAGATCTAAGGATTTAATCAATTGGGAATTTATGGGATCTTCAATGAATCAGGCTCCGGCTTGGGTAAAAGATTCTTTAAACAATAAAAGAGCAAGAATGAGTCCGGCCTTACCTCCAATAGAAAATCCGAATTACGGCTATTGGGCACCTTGCGTTCGAAGAGTGGGTAATATTTACAGAATGTATTACAGCATTGTAGTGACGAATCCTATTGTAGGAACAGACACGAACACTTCCTGGACAGAACGCGCTTTCATTGGCTTAGCCGAAACAAATGATTTGGCATCTAACAATTGGGTCGACAAAGGAATGGTAGTTTGCTCTGAACCAGACGGCGTAAAAAGTTACGTTCGAAACGGCGGCAACGATTGGGATGCTTATTTTAAATTCAACGCCATTGATCCAAGTTTTATCCAGACTCCTGAAGGCGACCAGTACTTAATTTACGGTTCCTGGCATTCCGGAATTGCAGCTTTAAAACTAAATCCAACCACAGGAAAACCGGATAAATTAAAAACAATTGACGATTACGGAGTACGAATTGCAGGACGCGGAAATGTAAATACAAACCGTTGGCAGGCACTCGAAGGTCCGGAAATTATCTATAATCCAGAAACGCAATATTACTATTTGTTTTTGGCTTATGATGAATTATCAGTTGCTTACAATACGCGTGTTGCTCGTTCCAAAAATATCTTAGGGCCTTATGTGACCAATACTGGAATCAGCATTACAAACGGTGCAGAATGTTATCCGATGTTGACGCATCCATATCAATTTAAAAATCACACGGGCTGGGTTGGATTTGCGCATTGTGCAGTTTTTCAAAATCCAGATACTAAAAAATGGTATTATGCTTCTCAGGCACGTTTACCTGAGGGTGTTGCCGGAATCGCAGTTTCTAATGCTGTTATGATGGGGCATGTTCGCGGCATCGAATGGACAGAAGATGGCTGGCCGGTAGTCGAAGCAGAACGTTATGCGGGAGTGCCGACAACGACAATTTCTGAAGGAAGTTTTGTGGGAACCTGGGAACAGATCACCATGAATTATCAATACAAAACCATTCAAAAATCGGTTACAATAAATTTAACGGCAGATAAAAAAGTGAGTGGCGATGCAAACGGAACATGGTCTTACGACAGCGCAAAAAAAATCTTAACCGTAAACGGAGTAAAATGTAATGTAACCGATGCCTGGGATTGGGAATCAGCAACCAGAAAAGTAACCTTGAGTTACTCAGGTTTAACGTCAACAGGATTACCGGTTTGGGGCAAGAAAATTAATTAAACCCCAATTTTTTTAAATTCCAAATTCCAAACTTAAATTTTTTCAAACACATAGAAACATAGCTTAACAAATCGTATAAGATGTTTCACTTCAAATAAATCGCATAGCTATATGTATTAAAACTAAGTGAAACGCCTTTTTCAACACAAAGAATTCTATGTCTCTATGTGTTAAAATAAAAGCCACAGATTAAAGGATTAAAAGGATAAAAAATCTGCCTGATCTGCAAAATCTGCGAGAAAATATAATGTGTAAAACAATCATAATGAAAAATATAGTATCACTTTTAGTTTTGCTTGCCTTCTGTCAAACAGTTCAAAGCCAAATTGACCCCGCAAAATTCAATAATCCAATTATTAAAGATCAATATACTGGCGATCCTGCGGCATTGGTCTATAAAGATAAAGTGTATTTATACGCAGGTCATGATGAAGCGCCAAATGATTTTAATTTTTATAAGATGAATGAATGGGTAGTGTATTCGTCGTCTGATATGAAAAAATGGGAATCGCATCCGGTTCCGTTAAAAGTGACTGATTTCAAATGGGCAAAAAGTGATGCATGGGCTTCACAGGTAATTGAAAAAAACGGAAAATTTTATTGGTATGTAACGGTAGAACATGGCACTGTACACGGAAAAGCTATTGGAATTGCGGTTTCAGACAACCCAATTGGGCCTTTTAAAGATGCTTTAGGCAAAGCTTTGATTACAAATGACATGACCAAATTTAGCGACATAAGCTGGGATGATATCGACCCCACAGTTTATATCGATACAGATGGGCAAGCTTATTTGTTTTGGGGAAACACAGCCTGCCATTATGCAAAATTAAAAGAGAATATGACGGAAATAGATGGAGAAATTCATCATATAAAACTTCCAAATTATACAGAAGCACCGTGGATTCACAAACATAAAAACTGGTATTATTTGTCTTATGCGTATGAGTTTCCGGAGAAAATCGCCTATGCTATGAGCAAGTCCATTACAGGCCCGTGGGAATTTAAAGGAATTTTGAATGAATTGGCCGGGAACAGTAATACGAATCATCAATCGATAATTGATTTTAAAGGACAATCGTATTTTATTTATCATAACGGAGCGTCAATTCCGCACGGAGGAAGTTTCAGAAGATCAGTTTGTGTAGATAAATTATTTTATAATAAAGACGGAACAATGAAACGAGTTGTAATGACTTCTGAAGGAATTCAATAGTTAGTGTTCAGTATTCAGTTTTTTAGTGTTCAGTTCTGAGCTTTATTACAAAAACTGCTTATATGAACTATTAAAGTATTACAGTCAGAGTCAAACTTAAATTTCTTATATAACTTATATGGTTTACAAAAACATAAAATATGTACTTTCTGTTTTAATGATGCTGATAGTTTCAGTTTCATTTGCGCAGGAAATTGTAGTGCACGATCCGGTTGTTATCAAACAAAAAGATACTTATTATTTATATTGTACGGGACACGGAATCAGTGTTTTTAGTTCAAAAGATTTAAAAAAATGGGACAAACAGCCTCAGGTTTTTGCAGATAAACCCGTTTGGGCAGATGGCGTTGCAGCCGATTTTAAAAATCATATTTGGGCACCGGATATTTCCTTTCACAACAATGTGTATTATCTGTATTATTCAGTTTCGGCTTTCGCCAAAAATACTTCGGCGATAGGCGTTGCGACCAATACGACTTTAGATCCAAAAGACAAAAATTACAAATGGGTAGATCAGGGAATCGTGATTCAGTCACAACCCAATCGCGATATGTGGAATGCCATTGATCCGAATTTGATTTTTGATGAAAACAATACGCCATGGCTTTCATTTGGTTCTTTTTGGGAAGGATTGAAATTGGTAAAACTAAATCCCGATTTAAAATCGATTGCACAGCCACAGGAATGGCACACGATTTCAAAAAGAAAAAGAACTTTTGAACTAGCCGATTCTGATCCTGGCGATGGTGCGCTTGAAGCTCCTTTTATCTTCAAGAAAAACGGTTATTATTATCAATTTCTTTCTTGGGATTTATGCTGTCGCGGAGAAAAAAGCACTTATAAAGTGGTTGTTGGAAGATCTAAAACTGTGACCGGACCTTATATAGATAAAGATGGAAAATTATTGACTGAAGGCGGAGGAAGTATAGTCGTTCAGGGCGATGAGAATTACTTTGGCGTAGGCCATAACAGCGCTTATACATTTGATGGAAAAGATTATATTTTTTACCATGCCTACGAAAAGAAAACCAACGGAACGCCAAGATTAGTAGTGAGAGAAATGCTTTGGGACGCCGATTTATGGCCGATTTTAAAATAAGAATAAACAAAAATGAAAAAATACAATTTTCCGATACTAACAATTTTCATGTCATTGCTGATTTTGATTTCCTGTAAAGAAACCAAAAACAATGTGGTGCAAAAAAATGATAAAACTTCTGTTTTAAAAGCAGGTTATCAGATCGAACCGGTAAACATTCAAAATGTAAAATTAACAGATTCTTTTTGGTTGCCTATTATTAAAAGAGTGCAGGAAGTTACGATTGCTTATGCCATTCAAAAATGCAATGAAGAAGGCCGTTTTGAGAATTTCTTAATCGCAGGAAAACAAAAAACCGGAACAGTTAGAGGAGAAATGCCTTTTGATGATACAGATGTTTACAAGATTATCGAAGGTGCATCGAATACTTTAATTTCTGCTCCAAATCCAAAATTAGAGCGTGTGTTAGATTCACTGATTGCCATTGTAAAAATAGGTCAGGAAAAAGACGGTTATTTAACAACCTGGAGAACCATAAATCCTGCAAAACCGCCTGCAACCTGGGTTCCGGTTATAGAAGGAAAACGTTGGGAATCTTTGCAAATCAGTCACGAATGTTATAACGCCGGACATTTGATTGAAGCTGCAGTTGTGCATTATGAAGCGACTGGAAAAAGAAATTTCTTAGACATAGCCATCAAAAATGCCGATTTGTTTGTGAAAACTTTTGGCGATGGTCCGGGTCAGGTAAAAGGAGTTCCGGGACATCAGATTATTGAAACGGGTTTGATCAAATTATATCAAATTACCGGAAAAGAGGATTATCTAAAACTGGCAAAATACTTTTTAGACAATCGCGGAAATCCAAACAATCATAAATTGTATGGCGAATATGCACAGGATCATATTCCGGTAATTCAGCAAAATGAAGTCGTAGGTCACGCTGTTCGTGCTGTATATATGTACGCAGGAATGACCGATATCGCTGCCATGACAAAAGATAAATCCTATGAAAATGCCGTAAATAATTTATGGAATAATATGGTGAACAAAAAAATGTACATCACGGGCGGAATTGGTTCAAGACATGACGGCGAAGCTTTTGGAGCTAATTATGAGTTGCCAAATCTAACGGCTTACAACGAAACCTGCGCCGCAATTGGCGATGTGTATTGGAACCACAGACTGCACAGTTTATACGGAAAATCAGAATATTTTGATGTGATCGAAAGAACCATGTACAACGGATTAATTTCTGGAATTTCATTGACAGGAAAAGAATTTTTCTATCCAAATGCCTTAGAAGCCGATGGCGTTTATAAATCGAACAGAGGTTCTTGCACGCGTCAGGCTTGGTTTGACTGTTCTTGCTGTCCTACGAATTTGATTCGTTTTATTCCGTCGATTCCCGGATTGATTTATTCCAAAACAAATGATGTATTATTTGTAAATTTATATGCCTCAAACAGTGCTTCCTTCAAATTAGGAAAAACCGATTTGCAGATTTCGCAACAGACTTCTTATCCTTGGAACGGAAAAGTCGACATTTCTGTAAATCCAAAAAAAGAAAGCCAATTTACTATTAAACTTCGTGTTCCGGGCTGGGCCAGAAATGAGGTTCTGCCGGGAGATTTATACACCTATAAAAAAGCTTCGACTCAAAAAACTACTATTACTGTAAATGGAGAGACCATTGCAATACAGCCAGAAAATGGTTATTTCAATGTGACAAGAACTTGGAAAAAAGGAGATAAAATTGCCCTTAATTTTCCAATGGAAGTTCAGGAAGTTGAAACCAATTCAAAAGTGGAAAGTAACAAAAATAAAGTTTCATTAGAATATGGGCCGATAGTTTACGCAGTTGAAGAAATCGATAACAAAAGTAATTTCGATCAAATAAATGTGACTTCCGGAGATACTTTCAAAGTTAAAAAAGAAGCGAATTTATTGAATGGCGTAAACGTGATTGAGAATGAAAAATTAAAAGCAATTCCATATTACAGCTGGTCAAACCGAGGCGTTGGAAAAATGAAAGTTTGGTTAGATTATAAATAAGACAGAATAAAGGATTAGGATTTTATTCCTGCAAGGTTTCTAAAACCTTGCAGGAGAGTAAAAAAGTAAAATCCGTTTTAAACCCGCGTCATCCGCGTGCTATTAAACAAAGAACCAAGAAGAAAGATATAGCCACAGATTTAAAGATTAAAAAGATTTAAAAAAAATCTGCTTAAATCTGCAAAATCTGCGTGAAACAAAAAAATAAAAATCCGTTTTTATCCGCGGTTTCACTTTAGTGAATCAGTGTCATCCGCGTGCCATAAAACACATTAAATAAATAAAAATGAAGTCCAAATTAATTACAAAAATTACCCTTTGCGGTTTATTGCTGAGCGGCGTTTATGCATCGGCACAAAAAAATAATCTTCAAGTTGATGTTGCAAAAACAGTAACTAAAATTCAGCCTACCATGTACGGAGTGTTTTTTGAAGATATCAATTTTGCTGCAGATGGCGGATTATATGCCGAAATGATCAAAAACAGATCGTTTGAATTTCTGTTTCCAATGATGGGATGGAGTGAACCCAACAGCGATCGCCATAAATTAAATCAGCAATCCGGAATTGCCAATGTAATTCAGTATTCGCAAAAAGGAACCAATCATAATTACTGCAGGGTTACCATTAATGATGCATCAGGTTATGAGCTGATTAATGAAGGCTTCAGAGGGATGGGAATCAAGAAAGATTTGAAATACAATCTGACTTTAAAAGCTTCAAAAATTTCGGGGAATATCTCTAAAATTAAATTCCAATTTATTGACAAAAACAATAAAGTTTTAGGCGAAACTTCCGTTGTGCCAACATCAAACGACTGGTCAAATTATACGGCTCAATTAACATCTTCGGCAACAGAAGCCAAAGCAAAACTGAAAATTACTTTTGAAGGAAATGGCGTAATTGATCTGGATAATATTTCACTATTCCCAGAAGATACCTGGGCAGGAAGAAAAAACGGACTTCGTAAAGATTTAGTACAATTATTATACGATTTAAAACCAGGATTTTTACGTTTCCCAGGAGGCTGTATCGTTGAAGGAAGAACTTTGGCAGAACGTTACCAATGGAAAAAATCGGTTGGAAATGTAGAAGATAGAGAAACCGCGGTAAACCGTTGGAACATGGAATTTTCACATCGTCCGGCACCAGATTATTTCCAGAGTTTTGGTTTAGGATTCTTTGAATATTTTCAGCTTTCAGAAGATATCGGTGCTTCTCCATTACCAATTTTAAGTTGTGGAATGGCTTGTCAATTCAACACCGGAGAATTAGTTCCGATGGATCAAATCGATCCTTATGTACAAGACGCATTAGACTTAATTGAATTTGCCAATGGCGACCAAACAACCGCCTGGGGAAAAGTAAGAGCTGATATGGGACATCCAAAACCATTCAATTTAAAATTCATTGGGGTTGGAAATGAGCAATGGGGACCAGATTATATCGAGCGTTTCAAAGTTTTTCAAAAAGCAATTAAAGCCAAATATCCAAACATCACAATCGTATCTGGAACAGGACCTTTCCCTGACGGAGATTTTTACGATTACGGCATGGCAGCACTTAAAAAACTGAACGCAGAAGTCGTTGATGAACATTATTATAAAAACCCGGAATGGTTTAGAAAAAATGTAACACGTTATGATAATTACGACCGTAAAGGACCAAAGATTTTTGCCGGAGAATATGCAGCTCAAAGTGTAGCAATCGCAAGTCCGGATAATAAAAACAACTGGGAATGTGCTTTCTCTGAAGCGGCTTTTATGACGGGAATGGAACGTAATGCTGAGGTGGTGCAGTTGACTTCTTACGCGCCTTTATTGGCTCATGTTGAAGGCTGGCAATGGACACCGGACATGATTTGGTTCAACAATTTACAATCGTACGGAACGCCAAATTATTATGTTCAAAAATTATTTTCTAACAATAAAGGAACCGATTTAATCAATATTACAAAAGACGGAAAAGCAGTTACAGGTCAGAATGATTTGTTTGCATCGGCAGTAAAAGACGTGAATTCTAAAGAAGTGATTTTAAAAATTGTTAACGCAGCTTCTTCTTCACAAAATGTCTCAATTGATTTGAAAGGTGCAAAATTAGACTCAAAAGGGACGGCAATAATTTTAAAAGGAGATGGAATAAATGATGAAAATTCTTTTGATGCACCAACTAAAATTAGCCCGAAAGAAAGCGAATTTAAGTTAAGCGGAAGCAAAGTTCAATACGATTTCCCGGCATACTCGGTTACTGTTTTGAAAATTAAGATGAAATAATCGCAACAGAATAAATGTAAAACTAACGTTTATTTTCTGTTTTTGTTCTAAACCCTTGTTTTGATGCATTATTTGTAAAAATTCAAGTGCTTATTTTTATTAAGTGTTTATTGTACACTTATAAGTGAATTATAATTATATTTGTCATTATTAAAAATGAATTTCGAATGAAAAATTACGTTATAGGATTGGACTACGGAACAGATTCTGTTCGAGCGGTGCTTATTGATACAGAAAATGGGCAGGAATTGGCATCGAATGTTTCTCATTACAAAAGATGGAAAAACAAACAATATTGTGATGCATCTATAAATCAGTTTCGTCAGCATCCATTAGATCATATCGAAGGACTGGAAAGTACGATTCAGACAGTTATAAAAGAAAGTAAAGTAGATCCTTCTTTGGTAAAAGGAATTTGTATTGATACCACAGGATCTTCTCCAGTGCCGGTTACAAAAGACGGAACGCCATTAGCCCTGACAAAAGGTTTTGAGGAAAATCCAAACGCGATGATGGTGTTGTGGAAAGATCACACTTCAATCAACGAAGCAAACGAAATCAACGAACTGGCGGTAAGCTGGGGCGGAGAAGACGTCACTAAATATGTAGGCGGAATTTATTCTTCAGAATGGTTTTGGGCAAAAATCCTGCACATTGCCAGAGAAGATGAAGCCGTTCGAAATGCAGCGCACACCTGGATGGAACACTGCGATTTAATGACGTATTTATTAATTGAAGACAAAGATTTAAAAACATTCAAAAGAAGCCGTTGCGCAGCGGGTCACAAAGCAATGTGGCACGAAGACTGGAATGGATTGCCTCCGGTTGAATTCTTAGAAAAATTACATCCGTATCTAGCACAGCTTCGCGGTAATTTATACGATGAAACCTATACATCTGATTTAGTTGCCGGAAATTTAAGCAAAGAATGGGCGGATCGTTTAGGGCTTTCTACAGAAACTGTTGTTGCTGTTGGAACTTTCGACGCGCACTCTGGAGCGGTTGGCGCTAAAATTGGAGAAAATACTTTAGTTCGCGTTATGGGAACTTCAACTTGTGATATTCTGGTTGGTTCTTATGATGAAGTAGGAACAAAAACCGTTCGCGGCATTTGCGGACAAGTTGATGGATCTGTGATTCCGGGATTTATTGGTCTTGAAGCAGGGCAATCTGCTTTTGGCGATTTATTGGCCTGGTACAAAGAATTATTAATGTGGCCGACAGAACATTTATTAGGTTCTTCATCAATTTTAAATGATGCTCAAAAAGAACAATTAAGAGAAGAATTCAGCGATAAATTAATTGTAGAATTAACGAAAGAAGCAGAGAAAATTCCGGTTTCAGAAAGTCTTCCAATTGCATTGGACTGGATCAACGGAAGAAGAACTCCGGATGCCAATCAGGAAGTAAAAAGTGCGATTTCGAATCTTTCTTTAGGAACAAAAGCGCCTCATATTTTTAAAGCTTTAGTAAATGCAATCTGTTTTGGAGCGAAGAAAATCGTGGATCGTTTTGAAGAAGAAGGTGTGAAAATTGACAGCGTAATCGGAATCGGCGGCGTTGCCCGTAAATCTCCTTTTATCATGCAGACTTTGGCAAACGTTTTAAACAAGCCAATTAAAATAGCAGCTTCAGACCAAACTCCGGCTTTAGGCGCAGCAATTTATGCAGCCGTTGCAGCCGGAATTTATCCAAATGTAATCGAAGCGAGCCAAAAAATTGGAAGTGATTTTGACGGAGAATATTTCCCTCAATTAGATAAAGTTGCCGCTTATAACAAACTGCTTATAGCTTATGATCAATTAAGTGTTTTTGCAGATCCAACCATTAAAATTTCTCAAAATGAGTTCTCAGTATAAAGATTTAAAACAAGAATGTTACGAAGCCAATATGCAGTTAAATGCATTGAATTTGGTGGTCTACACTTTTGGAAATGTAAGTGCCGTGGACAGAAAAAATGGTGTTTTTGCCATTAAACCAAGCGGTGTTCCTTACGAAGATTTAAAACCTGAAGATATTGTTATTGTAGATTTTGACAACAACATTATTGAAGGAACCATGCGTCCGTCATCAGACACGAAAACACACGCATACTTATATAAAAACTGGCCAAATATTGGAGGCGTTGCGCATACACACGCGACCTATTCTGTAGCGTGGGCACAGTCGCAACAAGACATTCCAATTTTTGGAACTACGCATGCCGATCATTTGACTGCTGATATTCCGTGTGCACCGCCAATGGCAGATTCGCTGATTGAAGGAAACTATGAACACAATACCGGAATTCAGATTTTGGATTGTTTCAAAGAAAAAAATCTTTCTTACGAAGAAGTAGAAATGATTTTGATAGGAAATCACGGTCCATTTGCCTGGGGAAAAAATGCCGCAAAAGCAGTGTACAACAGCAAGGTTTTAGAAGTCGTAGCCGAAATGGCGTACCTGACTTTACAAATAAATCCAAACGCACCAAGATTAAAGGATTCATTAATAAAGAAACATTACAACCGCAAACACGGAAAAGATTCGTATTACGGACAGTAAAAAGTTTGTTTCAGGTTTCAGGTTTTTTTTGTTTCAAGTTGTTGGAACGTAAAACTTGAAACGTGAAACAAATAAAACAAAAATAATAAGATAACAATAAGTTTTCCGCATTTCAAAACTTGAAACCTGAAACAAAGAAAACCTGAAACAAAAATTAACAATTCAAGATTTTCAGATTCCAACAAACTTGAAACCTGAAACTTGAAACAAAATAAACAAAATGATAGATATATCTCAAAAAGAAGTATGGTTTGTAGTAGGAAGCCAGGAATTATACGGTGAAGAAACTTTAAGAAAAGTAGCGGAGCATTCTCAGATAATTGCAAAAGGATTAGATGCAACCTCTAGTATTCCGGTAAAAGTGGTTTACAAAGATGTGGTAAAATCGCCTTCGCAGATTTTAGATGTTTGTTTAGCGGCAAATTCAGAGAAAAACTGTATCGGAATTATCGCCTGGATGCACACTTTTTCACCAGCAAAAATGTGGATTGGCGGATTGAGTATTCTGAAAAAACCATTATGCCATTTACACACACAATACAATGCTGAAATTCCGTGGGGAACTATCGACATGGATTTCATGAACCTGAATCAATCTGCTCACGGGGATCGTGAATTTGGTTTCATCATGTCAAGAATGCGCAAAAAGCGCAAAGTGGTTGTGGGACATTGGGAAGACGAAAGAGTTCAGAAAAAATTAGGCATCTGGACAAGAGTTGCTTTAGGCTGGGATGAACTTCAAAACTTAAAAGTAGCCCGTATTGGAGACAATATGCGTGAAGTTGCGGTTACAGAAGGTGACAAAGTAGAAGCTCAGATTCGTTTTGGAATGTCAGTTAACGGATTTGATTCATCTGATGTTACCAAATATATTGAGAAAGTTACAGACGCAGCATTAAATGATTTATTAGCAGTTTACGAGCAATCATATACTTTGACAGATGCTTTAAAAGAAGGCGGAGCACAAAGAAGCTCATTAGCGGAAGCGGCAAAAATTGAATTGGGTTTAAGAGCTTTCCTAGAAGAAGGAGGTTTTGGAGCTTTTACAGATACCTTTGAAAATTTGGGTGTTTGGAAACAATTACCTGGAATCGCAACACAAAGATTAATGGCCGACGGTTATGGTTTTGGTGGAGAAGGAGACTGGAAAACAGCTGCAATGGTAAGAGCTTTAAAAGTAATGTGTGTTGGTTTAGAAGGCGGAACTTCTTTCATGGAAGATTATACGTATCATTTTACACCTCAAAAATCATACGTTTTAGGATCGCATATGTTGGAAATTTGTCCATCAATTGCCGACGGAAAACCTTCTTGCGAAGTACATCCTTTAGGAATTGGCGGAAAAGAAGATCCAGCTCGTTTGGTGTTTAATTCGCCTGCGGGAGATGCAATCAACGTTTCTTTGGTTGATATGGGAACTCGTTTCCGTTTAATTGTAAACGAAGTTGAAGCAATCAAACCAATGGCTGAATTACCAAAATTACCAGTTGCCAGAGTTTTATGGGATTGTAAACCCAACCTTGATATTGCTGCAACAGCTTGGATTTTGGCAGGAGGAGCGCATCATACAGTTTACAGCCAGTCCATCACAACTGAATACATGGAAGATTTTGCGGATATCGCCGGAATCGAATTATTGGTTATCGATGAAAAAACTACGGTAAGAGACTTTAAAGATAAGATCAATGCAAATGAAGCTTATTTTCATTTGTTTCAGCATGGACTTTAATCTAAGATACTAAGGTTCTAAGTTGCTAAGATTCTAAGTTTTTTATTACTTTTAGCTTTTAACATCTAACATTTAACTTTTTACAAACCAAAAAATTATCATTTATGAATGTATTAAAACGTTGTATTTTTGGAATCGGCCTAATGAGTTTGGCTGCAATTTCAGTTCAATGCAAAAACGATAAAAAAATGGATGACACTACAGTTTCTTCAGACAAAAAAGCTACGGTTACTATCGAAAAATCATCTTACGGAAAAACGGCAAAAGGAGAACAAGTCGACAGCTATAAATTGAAAAACCAAAATGGGATGGAAGTTGACATCATCACTTTTGGTGGAAGAATTACAGATTTGAAGGTACCTAACAAAGATGGTGTTTCTGAAAATGTTGTAATCGGATTTAATTCTTTGGCACAATACGAAAAAGAAAATCCATTTTTTGGAGCCTTGATTGGAAGATACGGAAACCGAATTGCTAAAGGAAAATTCACTTTAGACGAAAAAGAATATCAATTGGCAATCAATAATGCGCCAAATGCTTTGCACGGTGGACCACAAGGATTTTTTAATGTGGTTTGGAAAGCTGATGAAGCAAAATCCGGAGATACCGCAACTTTGAAATTATCGTATTTAAGTAAAGATATGGAAGAAGGTTATCCAGGAAACTTACAGGTTTTTGTGACTTATACGTTGACAAATGACAATCAGTTAGAAGTATTGTACGAAGCAAAAACAGATAAGAAAACGGTTGTGAATTTAACGCAGCATTCTTATTTCAATTTATCCGGAGATTTTACAAAAACAATCTTAGATCACGAATTGACATTAAATGCAGATAAATTAGTTCCAGTTGATGCAACTTTAATTCCGACAGGAAAAATAGACGATGTTGCGAATACGCCTTTCGATTTTAGAAAACCAAAATTAATTGGAAAAGACATCGAAGTGAAGAACGAACAATTAGAAAGAGGAAAAGGTTACGATCACTGCTGGGTATTGAACAATCCTGAAAAAGGAAAAACAATCATTGCAAAAGTATACCACGCAGCCAGCGGAAGAGTTATGGAAATGACAACAGACGAACCTGGAATTCAGTTTTACTCTGGAAATTTCCTTGACGGAACTTTGCCAATGCCAAACGGCGGAACATACGCACACAGAACCGGACTTTGTTTAGAAACAGAACATTATCCGGATTCTCCAAACCAGAAAAATTTCCCAACAACGGTTTTAAACCCAGGAGAACAATATAAAACTAAAACTACATTTAAATTTTCTGTGAAATAGTAGTTTTGGAATTTGTTTATTAATTTAGTAATTCTCTAAGAAACCTCGTAAGTATTTAGCTTACGAGGTTTTTTTATGAGAAAACAGGAGAGAAATTGCTCGCAAAGTCGCAAAGCCGCAAAGTTTTTTAAGATTGTTCGTAAACTTTGCGCCTCTGCGACTTTGCGATTAATTCATTTGCAACTCTGTAAAAAACGTAATTTTGTAAAGTAAACAAAAGCAAAATGAAACATCTTTTTAAAGCAGAGGCAAAATGGACTTCAAATCAAATTATAGAAGATTCAACGAAGAGGTTTTACAGCAAAAGTCATCAAATTCTAATCGAAGGAAAACCAGTTTTAGACATTTCAGCAGCAAAAGCTTTCAAAGGCAATCCGGAATTATACAATCCTGAAGATTTATTGTTAAGCAGTTTGGTTTCCTGCCACATGATGTCATATTTATATGTCTGCTCGCAAAACGGAATAGAAGTTCTGGAATATTCAGATAACGCCGAAGCCACACTTGAAGTTTCTCCAGATGGGAGCGGTCGTTTTGTTGAGGTTAGATTATATCCGAAAGTAAAAATTTCAAATTCAGATCAAATCGAATTAGCTTTAGACTTACATTTTAAAGCAAACCAGTTGTGCTTTATTGCTAATTCCTGTAATTTTCCTGTTTTGCATGAGGCGAGTTGCGAATTTTCCACCATATAAGTTATATAAATATATAATTGTGTTGTAAAATATCAGTTTCAGCTATTAAATGGACTTATATAACTTATATGGTAGAAAAATAACGCTATAAAACTAAAAAAACCTCTTCCGTTAAGAAGAGGTTTTTTGTACCCGGAGCCGGAGTCGAACCGTTTCAAATGCTATGTTTTTAGGATATTCTGAAAACAATAGATAAATGACCCTAATTGCTCTTATTTTCAATTATTAACAATGTTTTGTAATAGTATTAGAAGTGGAAATAAAATTAATAAAGTAGAATGTAAATGTAAATTTATCGGGCAAATATCGGGCGTTTTTTTAAAGTTGCCCGATATTTAATTATATTTGTATTGTTCAAACGTTCAATGTTCAAATATGGCATCAATTAAATTTAGATTGCGCAGTAGTGCAAACAAAAACGTCTCCATTAAAGTCCGGTTAATTTTAGGTTTTAAAAAACAGGATTTAGAATTAAATACGGGATTTTCAATTAATCCGAAAGATTGGAGCGATTCAACCGACCGACCCAAACAAAATAACTCCGAAAACAAAATCATTTTCAACAATCTCAAAAAGTTGGAATCATTTCTTTTTAAATCCCTTAATACCGATATGGGGGAAAGTATCATTATTGATAAATTTTGGTTAGAATCAAAGATTAGTGAATGCTTCAATCGTATAGAAAAAACTGACAACGGTTTAATTACGAACTATATTCAAAACATAATTGATGCAGCAGATGTTCGAAAAGTAAAAATAAAAGGCGGTTACAAACACGGGATTTCACTTAGCAGAAAAAACAGCTTTGTTGCAACAAAAAATGTCCTTTCAGAATACGAAACAAAAACGAAGAAGATTATCCACTTTATTGATATTAACCAAGCGTTAATTGATAAGTTTGAATATTGGTTACTCAAAACCAAAGGATATGCTGTAAATACAGCATCAAAGCATATTGCCAATATAAAAACGGTTTGTATTGAAGCTGAAAATAGAGGTATACAAGTGAATTCATATGCTAAGCAAATCACAATAGTATCAGAAAGCGACGAAGACCGCTATATTCAAACATTGTCCTTTGAAGAATTGGAAAAAATACGCACCGCTGACATTATAAGCGAAGCACACAAAAATGCCCGAAAATGGCTATTGATAGGATGTGAAATAGGGCAAAGAGGTGGAGATTTGCTCAATATTACAAAAGATAATATTCGTTACAAAGGCGGAAAGATGTATTTAGATCTGATACAGCAAAAGACAAAAAAAGCTGTAACTATTGGGGTAATTGCACCACACGTTATTGATATACTCGAAAATAGTTTTCCTTATAAAATTACAACGCAAAAACTTAATGACCATATTAAAAAGGTTTGTGAAACGGCTAAAATAAATGCAATGACTGAAGGCAAAATATTTAATGCAAAAACTGGACGAAAAGAGTTTAAATCATATGAAAAATATAAACTTATAACGACACACAGTTTTCGCCGTTCCTTTTGTACCAACTATTATAAAAAGATTCCAACCCCAGTCTTGATGGGTATATCTGGACATTCAAAAGAATCTATTTTTAGAGCTTATATCAATGCACCGGAGGATACAGATGAAAATGCTGATTTGTTTATGAAATTTTATAACGAAATACATAAAGATAAAGTGCCCGAAATGAAAATTATAAAGAACACCGCTCAAGTTTAACATATTGATTTTTTATAAAAAAACAGAAATTAAATTATAAAAAAAAGTAATAGCTTTTTAATATTTAAAACAAAAATAAAATAAGCAATATGGAAAACAATAATACTTTTAGTATGAGTATGTTTATTAAACATTATGAAGAAGAATATAATACTCAAAAAATGCTTTTCTTAATTGAAAATCCATCTAAAACAGTAGCAAACTTTATAGAAAATAAAATTGAAGAACTCAATCAAAAGGAATTAGAATATAAAAGGAAATGTAATTTATCGGATGAAGAAGTTTATCAGGAAATTAAACAGACCACAAAAGTTAGAAATTACATTAATAAAGGATTTGATAAAACACATAAAAAAGATTTTGATGAATCTTTAGAAAGTGATTTTTTGGAATTTCGAAAAAAATATACTCTTAAAGAAAAAAAAGAAGATAGTTTATTACTAAAATTTTACAAGACTAAACTTAAAAGTCTAGCAAGTAAATTACCAATAAATGAGCAAGAACCGGAAGTAAAGACACCTTATAAAATTGCCTTACTTGCGGAGATAGGTTTTTTTAATTTATCAGTAATTAAAAAACTATCTAACGAAAATAAATATAAAATAGTTCAACAGCTAATAGGAGGGACACTACGATCTGTAAAAGGAAATATATTAGTTCTTAATCCTGAAAGCAATGAAGATCGCACGAAATACACTGCGAACAATCATTCGGAAGATGTAAAAGACTACTTGGATAAGCTTAAATAACTTTGATGGGGGAACGATTGGGGGGATAAAACAAAATCTACCCCAATTAATATTGTTGAAATAAATTTAAAAATCATTTCAACAATGGAAACAATTCAATTCTTAAATTATTCGCCAAAACAACTACAGAGCGAAATTGCCGCATCTGTAAAAACACAGTTAGAGGAGTTTCTTCAAAACTACCAGCCTCAACAGCCAAAAGAATATCTTTCTCGTAAAAATGTAGCGGAAATGTTTGGAGTAGATATTAGTACCGTACATAATTGGTGTAAATCAAAACGTTTAAATCCATTAGGTATTGGCTCACGTGTTTACTTCTTACGTTCTGAAGTTGAGGCAAGTCTTACACCTCTTAATGGTTAAGACAAGGAAAAAAAAATCCAAAATAGCAATCCAACAGTTACTCAACGAATTAAGACAATGTAATCCTAAAGTAGGATGCATTACTCATTAGATTACTACAACGACTAGATATTTATTCTAACTAATTTTTTGTATAAAAAACAAGGAATAAACGAGAGCTCTTCCGGTTCTTGTTTATTCCTTGTTAAGTAGTTTGTTTCTAACACAAATGCAAAAAAAATTACAGGCAATTGATTGACTTCATAAAAATAGTACTTAAAGATTTTGATCGCTCCAAATTAGAGTGCAATTCTTTATTGAATTTTTTCGATACAATAAACCTAACTACGGGAGAACTAAAGGCTGTGAGCCGCAACGGGAACAGAGTAACACCATCAAAAAAAGCATTTTACAATGGTTTAGAATTCAAGATTTATGATTCAGGTACAATAACTATTACAGGGAGTTTGCATAAGTATTGGAACAATGGAGAACATAACTATAATGACTTTGGTAATATTGCGGTTTTATTGGTTTTGAAAGAATTAGAAATAAAATTTGGGATAAAGCCTCATCAATGTGTTTTAAAGTGCTTAGAGATCGGTATTAATATAACACCGCCAATTCCAACAAATGAAATTTTGGATAATTGTTTCCTACATAAAACAAAACCTTTTGAATATCAATTCAATTCGTGGAGAGGTAAATATAAGCAAGTCATGCATTCTCAATACATTATAAAAATATATAATAAAGCTTTACATTACGTTTCAAAAGGATTTAAAATAATCACGGAAATAATGCGATTCGAAATTAAATATACGAAAATGGAGAAGTTGAATAAAATCGGTATTTATACACTTCAAGATTTAATGGATTATGGACTTCATAACTTCAAAAAAGAACTGTTAAAGGAGTGGCAAAATGTGTTGTATTATGATAACACTGTCCGAATTGACACTTTAAGTACTAAAATTAAAAATACATTACTAAAATATTCAAATCCAAATTTTTGGATTGAATTGTTAGAAAATGGACAAATTAGAAATTTCAAATATCACAAAAATCAGTTAAAGGATTTAACAAGCGAAAACTCTAAAAAAACTCAAGAAGTAATTGCTATTACAATGGGCAAAAAGATTGATTTATTAAACACTAAAACTAGCCGAATTGACAATATAGTTAAAGGGTCAATTTGGACAGTAAATGAAATAAATATCACAGATTAAATATATTCTCTAAATTTAATTTGAAAATGAAATATCATACCAATAATTAAAGAAAGGATTTGATTTACATAGCTTATACAAGTTGAAAACCATTCCATTATTTGTAATCTTTTTTAATTATTTTTGAAAAGAGAAATGTAAAATAACTTTTTTGACTCTTTTGTAATTAAAAGTTGCATACACGAAAGTTGTTGCGTTATAACCTAAAATATTATAAATGAGAAATCTAATTTATCAAGAAAAAATAATTAATGAAAAACTGAATGATTTGACTTATCATTTGGCTCAAGTTGAAAACCTAAATGTAAAATTAGACTTCTGTGGGGAAGGAGAAGATTATTATATTGATAAGCAAATTGAGCAAGCATACGGTCTATTTAATAGTTCGATAAATGAACTTTATTTGATCTTAATTAATTATTTTGAAACGCAAAATAGTAGAGAGCTTTTAACGATTTTTAAAACAGATTTATGCCATATTCTAGATCCTGCTTATAATAGTATTTTAACTTTGGAAGATCCAGATTATGGAAGTATATTTTATGTAAGTGAAGATTTAAATAAAATTAAAAAGTTTTTGCTTCCGTACGAAGCTTTTGATGAAAAAGTAAATAAAAATATTGGTTTAATCTATTTAGAAAATATTCTTAGTAATACTTCTTGTATTATTGAAGAACTTGACAGAAAACCATCAAGCGAAACCATTATATACAATTCTGTTAAACACGTCATAAAAGCTACATTTCCCAACTATATGGAGCCATCCGAGCCATTTGTTAAGCATTCAAAATGCTATAGGCCAGATATATTAATTCCATCTCTGAATACTGCGATAGAATATAAATATGCAACCGATGAAAATAGACTTATAAAAACTATTGAAGAGATTTTAATAGATGTTGCAGGTTATTCAAATCATTCAATTTATAAAATTTTCTATGCTGTCTTTTATGTAACGCCGGGAATATGTACAGAACAACGCTTTCGAATTATATGGGATGAGCAAAAGTTTCCTAAAAACTGGAAATCGATTTATGTTATTGGGAAGTAATTACATCTGATATCAAAGGTGTTTTGATGCAACTAAAAACTTGCCTTAGCTTTAAATTGAGGTGGGTCTAAATAATACAAGAATAGATTATATATTTGTTCTCGTAAAAATAAAATATTAGCGTTAGCTATTTTTCGTGTCAGGAATTCCGACAATTTCAACACACATCGAAAAGTAAGACTGATGCTCACGCTTTGGCGTGGGCTTTGTAGTACTTGTTTGTGTGTGGGCCGTCGGAAGCCTCTGATTAACAAAAGGCTATGAACCCACGCTTTTTCGTATCTATAACTTCGCTTTGGGTTTAAGTGAAAGAACTTAAATCTGTTAAATGAGAAAAATTAAAATTTTTAGTATTGTTAGTTTTTGTGTTTTAATGCTTGTTGGATGCATGTCAGGGAAAAGACAAATAGAAGAAATAACCAGTAAAGTTTATATAGGAATGTCTTTAGAGGACTTTAATAAGGTTGTAAAAAGAAAAACTTTAGTTGCGATGAAGGATGGAGTTACTGTTTATAAAGTTAAACGTCAAGTTTGGTATGATTCAGATGGTAGCGGAGCAGATGTCAGATTCTTTTATTTTTATGAAGGAAAATTAACAAGTGTGGATGAAGGAGAAAGAAAAGTCGATCGTAGAATACAAATTGACAATAGATAAAGTTTTTATAATTAACACATTGTAATTATAGGTTACAATGTGTTATTTTTTAAAAAATTAGTTGTGTGTAGTTGTTCAAATTTAAATTTTTATTCTAAAGTTGAAATTAATGATTATGAAATATTTGATAAATTTTATTCGACATTTATTATTTTGTTTTTTGGCCTTATTCGTTGTCGTTTTGGTAGTTTGGATTTTAGCATTTCCATATCTTATAAATGATTATTTTCCGGGCTATATTCCCTCTTTTTTGCTTAAAACTTTTCCAGATACGGCATTAAGTATATTTTGGTTTTTTATTCTTTTTATATATGCAAGCTATTGGTCTTTGAACAATGAATACAAAAAAAGAAATAAAATTTAGGAAGTCAAGTCCGTCTGATTATTAAATCAATCAAAGGTATTTCTAAATACATACATTACTCATTCAAAAAGCAGTAACTAGGAATTTTCCTAAAGGGAAATGCCCTGAATTACTGGGTATTTATACGTGTTTTTGTCCTATACAGACAGTTTACGGATTCCCAGTAAAAAATATAATCATATTAAGATCATATTTGCCGATTTTTTAAAATATTGTCAAAATCAAATTTAAAAATCATCAAGCATTTATGAAAAAATTCTTTACACTACTTTTATTTTTAATGCTTCTTTTTGCAAAGGCGCAAGATAAACTTGTGTTTACTTATGATCCTTTAACTGGTAACCAGATAAAACGTGCATTATGTTTTGGTTGCACAGGAACTGCAAAATCCTCACAAGACATTAAAGAGATCGAATCATTAACAGAGGAAGATCTTCAGAAATTTTCCCCTGATGATGCCATCTCCTATTATCCAAATCCTGTCAGAGAGGAACTTTATTTGAAATGGGAAGTTATAGATCAAAACATTATTTCATCCATTCAGATTTATAATATTACAGGACAGGTATTGAAAACCTATACCGGAAATGACAATAAAGGCAATATCAATATCTCTTTTCAGGATTACAGTAATGGTGTCTATTTAGTGCAATTAAACTATTCCCAAGGAGACCAAAAAACAATTAAAATTATTAAACAATAGTATATGAAACAATTTTACCTTACAGTTATTCTTTTTTCATTGACTTTATTTGTTAATTCCCAAACTTCAACGGAAGTTGGTATTACCGATGGTCAATTATCTGTTTCTTTATCTGGTGCTGCTAATTATGACGTTCCAATTCTTGTACCTCAAGGAATAAATGGAGTTGCGCCAATAATTAGCCTGCATTACAATAGTCAGGGAGGCAACGGGATTGCGGGTTATGGCTGGGGTATTGCCGGAGTTTCGGGAATTACCCGTATTGCATCTACAAAACACCACGACGGTACAATTGATCCCGTTGATTTTGATACCTTAGACAGGTTTGCCTTGGATGGCCAGCGATTGATCGTAAAAAATGGAACAGATGTGTATGGCGCGCACAATACTGTATATGAAACGGAAAATTATTCCAATATTAGGGTTACTTCTTTAGGAGTTCATCCTAATGGACTCGGTTTTGGTCCTGATTCTTTTAAAGTTGAATATCCAGACGGATCAGTAGCATATTATGGAAGTACTGTACATTCAAGATCTTTGACTACCTGGTCAATAACTACTTGGGAAAACTCAAAAGGTGTTAGGATCAATTATGAATATACATTAGCAAACAATGACTTAAATATTGCATCAATAAAATATGGTGCCCTCTCAACTGGAACCCCTCTCAACGAAATCCAATTTTCATATGTAAACAGAAAACGTCCAGAACAAAGTTATGTTGGAGGTCAAAGCATTTTGCAAACTAATATTTTAAGCGGTATTAAAGTTTTTACAAATGGTATTGGTTTTAGGAACTATTCTCTTGGTTATGATGAAACTTATAAAGATTATCAGAGATTAATTAATATAACGGAAAAGAGTGGAGATAATTCTAAAAGCTATAATCCAACTGTTTTTAAGTATGGTGATTTAGTTAATAGTAATGTAATAAATACTGCTCCGTCTACTTTAGATCTGGCTGGTATTGACTTTCAGACTATGGGAAACGTTTCTGGAGATTTCGATGGAGATGGAAAGACGGATATTATCCTATATCCTAAAACAACAGCGAATGCTAAAAAGAAATACTGGTTATATAAAAATATTGGGGGTTCTTCTTTAAATATAGGTTTTGTAGATAATACTATTGGAGCATTTGAAGAAATATTTCCAACTTCTTTACTAGAAGGGAATATAACAACAGGATTAAAATTATCAACAAAGCAGGGCTGGACGGTAGTAAAGCATGATGCAGCTACGAATGTTGCAAAATTTTCGGCTTATGCATCTTCTACATTAGCTCCAATAGGTTTACAGTATGAAAAAACATATACTTTCCCACAGCTTATTTATTATACTTCACATCCAAGAACATGTGTCAGTTCACGAAAAGTTCAAAATATTTCTAAAATGTATCTAAACGGAGATTTCAACGGAGATGGTCTTACAGATATTATTGCCGTTGAAAAAGAAATTCAATATACATTCTTAGGACCTTGTGATGATGATAATGTACCTGAAGAAGTAAATGAGTTGTATGATGGAACGGTTTATTTTATCAACATGGATAAGCGTCTTACGGGAAATTATGTTTTTGATGCTGGAAGTCTGTCTGTAGATGGTAACTGCAAACTGTACATTGCAGATGTGAATGGTGATGGAAAATCGGACGTTATAGTTATTAGAAGTGGCATTGTGAGAGTTCACTCGTTGAACGCTAATAATGTTTTCGTAAAGGTGTTCGAAAAGCTTGATAGTGCAATAGTTACTGATAAAGAAATATTGCTGGGAGACTATAATGGAGATGGAAAGGCAGACTTTGTAATTCCAAATGCAGTAGACCAAGACAGTTGGAATTTCTTTATGTCAACAGGAACAAATTTTAATAAAGTAAACTGCGCAATAGGTCAAGCATACAAGCAATCAGAAGTAAAAAAGTACTACAATGAAATTATTAATAATAATGAATGGACGACTAGTTTAAATGAAAATACTTTTATGGCCATTGATATGAATGGTGATGGAAAAACCGATATTTTAAATCAGCAGAATTTTACTGTTGAGAAAGACGACAGTGGCAATCAGGTTACCAGACCTTACAAAAGCCCTCAGATGACAAAATTTATAATCTCATTTGCCAAGTCATTTACTGGAACTGTCATGAGTTACATTTCTACATTACCCTTTTATTTCGCCGAAAATAATATAAATAGATTTCCTATACCAATATTTGCAAATTTGAACGATGCAAGTAAAAGTGCTAATTATTTTTTAATAACAGGAAATTCAATTTATGGCTTGTATTCTACCAGAGTAAATAAATATGATGTTTTATTAAACAAGATAACTACTGGAAACGGTGTAACTGAAACGATTTCTTATCAGCCGTTGGATACAAGATCTCAGCAAGGACCATACTCTGTTTATTTTAACAGCAGCAATGTTGACAATTATCCTAATATTGATATTCTTAATGATCCTAATTTTTTAGTTGTTACTATGTTGGAAAAAAAGAGTGCAACGAGTTCTAAAAAGAAGATTTTTCAATATTATGGAGCAGTCTCTAATGTTGAAGGCTTGGGCTTTCTAGGTTTTAGGGGAACAATGCAGACCAATTGGTTTGATGATGCATCTGTTTCTTCCTTAGTCTCAAATGTTTCAAGATTTGATATTACAAGAAGAGGAGCAAATAACGAAAATTACTCTGCACTTGGTCTCTATAACCCTAATAGTGCCATTCCATCCGATTTAATTTCAAGATCAGTAATCGAGTATAATCTGCCGACAGATGCCCTTCAAAGTAATAAGGTATACAAATTAAAAAGTAGTCCTGTTACAGAATATGATGGACAAACTTCAACCAGTAAAGAAGTGAACACTGTTTATGATTCTAACAATAACCCTTTAAAAATTACAACAACTTTCAAAGAAGGAACTACTGATATACAGAAAAATGTAGTGGATGTTGTATATCAAGGTATTCCTGCAGCTCGCTATATGGTCGGACGTCCGCTAAGTAAAATAGTCAATTCTACATTAGGGACTCAATCGATGAAAAGTGAGGAATACTACTTTTACAATAATGACGATCTTCTTTCAAAAGTACAAAGAAAAGGTGATGCAACAACGAACTTAGTGACAGAAGATATCGCTTACGACAATTTTGGAAACATTATAAAAAAGACATTCACAGCAGGTTCTGATATTAGAGAAATGAACTTTGAATATGAAACAACAGGTAGGTTCTTAATAAAAAGCACTGATATTGAAGGTCTTGCTACGACATTTGAATATAATACAAATGGAACTTTGGCATCAAATACAAATCCTTTTCTACAAAAAACTTTATACGAATACGATTCATGGTTCAAAAAAACAAAAGAAACAGATTACCTAAACTTTGTTACGACTTTTACTTATGTAAACAATTCTGGAACTACTGTTCATACAAAAACTGGAAGTGACGGAAGTGTTGAAGAAGACACCTTTGATGACTTGGGTAGAAAAACAAAAACCGGAGTCAAAAATATAATGGGATCTTTCTCTTATATTTCGTATTTATATGACATTTATGATCGTACGTCTAAAGTCAGTGAACCTTATATAGGAACGACTCCTTCTCAATGGAACGAAACGAAATACGACGCATATGGAAGGTTGTCTCAAAGTATTTCATTTACAGGAAAAACAACAGCTCTTGCCTATACGGGACTAAAAACAACTGTGTCAGATGGAACGAAGACTGAATATTATATTAAAAATGCACTAGGTAAAGTAACTTCAATGTACGACATTCCGTCAAATACAATTACTTATTCTTATTTTCCCAATGGCAATTTAAGAGAGACAAATTACGGAGGTATTATTACGACAGTTACCCAAGATGGATGGGGACGAAAAAAACAGCTTATTGATCCTTCGGCAGGTACTGTTACATACTCATATAATGATTTTGGAGAATTAAAAAGTGAGGTTAATGGAAATGGAACAACAACTTATAATCTTAGCAGCTTAGGTAAGTTAGACACCAAAACGATATCAGGAAATAAAACAAACTCTAAGACCACATACACTTATGATTCAGCTTCTAAGCTATTGGTCAAGAGTAAATTTGATGATTTGGCAAATGGAACTAATACAATCACTATTGACTATAAATATGATGCCTCAAAAAGAATTATAAAAAAAACAGAAACAACCCCTTATGCCGTATTTATAAAAAGATTTACTTATGATGATTTAGGGAGGCTTGATTTCGAAAATTCGACCGCAAAAATAGGAGCTAAAATAAGCAGCAGAACTGTGCAAAATACTTATAAAAATGGGGTTCCCTATCAAATCTTAGACAGTATTACTAATAATGTAATATGGCAGACCAATTCAGTTGACAGCAGAGGACAGCTATTGACCGCACAAAGCGGACCAACAACAATTACGAAAAATTATGATACTAATGGTTATGTGAAGCAGTTTAAATTCGATAAAACAACTCCTGTAACAAATATATTAACCTTAGATCAGCTATTTGACACCGCTAAGACTAACTTTACCAGCAGATCTAATAATTTATTTGGCTGGAGCGAAAGCTTTGATTATGATGCTAAAGACCGTCTGACAAAATTCAATAATTTTCTAGGAACTCAGGAAACACAGTCCTATGATGATAAAGGAAGAATCACACAGAATAATTTAGGGACTTATAATTATAATTATTCGAACAGACCATATCAGAATAGTTCTATAGAACCTACTCAAGAAACTTTAGGATATTATGCTAATAGAGAAGGTATCTTTAATGACAGTATGGAGGATAAAATCGGCTGGGGTATTGAAAAATTTCCTAATACAAATTTCTATAGTTATGATGCTGTAAAAATCGGACATGCAGTAGGGAAAAACACTTTAAAACTGGCAAATACATTAACGACCGAACAATATGTATATTCAGATAAGTGGATTGATATCAATAACATTGGACCAACCGAATATACTTATTCTGCATGGGTGTATAGTGACAATCCGCAGGCTCAGATTTTCTTAGTGATGAAAGATGCAGTGGGAGCTCTCTCATATGACAATGTAGTTTCAAATATTACTGGTACATGGACTAAGGTAACCAAAACATTTTTAGTTCCTGCAAATGTGAAGAAAATCCGCCTACGATTAGATAATAATTCTCAAGGAAATATATGGTACGATGATGTACAAATTCGTAAAACAAGTATTCCTCTTGCAACAGCCAAAGAACTTGAGATTTTTTACAATGTATTTAAAAGTCCTGAAGAAATTAAAGAACTTGGAATTGAGCGAATAAATTTTGTTTATAATGATGATAATCAACGAAGTACTATGTTTTATGGCAGCTTTGATGATAAACTGATAAGACCATTGCGCAAACACTATTCCTCTGATGGCACAATGGAAATTAAAGAAAACAGGACAACTAATACTTTTGATTTTGTTACTTATATAGGTGGTGATGGCTATTCTGCTCCAGCTGTAGTTAAAAGTGACGGAAACACACAAAATTATTTATATTTACAGCGCGATTATCAAGGAAGTATTTTAGCCATTACCGATGCAAACGGAGCAGTAGTAGAAAAGCGTTTGTTTGATGCATGGGGAAGTATTATTAAAGTTCAGGATGGGGCTGGTAATCCTCTTAATGGACTAACAGTTTTAGATAGGGGATATACTGGTCATGAGCACCTACAAAGCGTGGGGATTATAAACATGAACGGACGCTTGTATGATCCTAAACTGCATAGGTTTTTACAGCCTGATAACAATGTTCAGGATTTATTTAATATGCAGAACTATAACCGTTATGGTTATGTATTAAATAATCCTCTAAAATATACTGACCAGAGTGGAGAAGTTTGGAATTTTGTGGCAGGATTTCTATTTTCTATTTATGTTCATGGAGGAGCTGCCAGTGGCGAGCTTAATCCTGTAAAATGGAATCTTAATACTTGGATGAGTGCTTTCTCTGCAACTGGTTCTAGTTTGGCTTCATCTTATGTAACAGGTAGTTCTAATAGCTATATAGATAATTATAATAATAAGGCGGCTTTAGGTGCTAGTGCTACTAGCTCTGGAGATGAATATATTCAATTATATAATGCTAAAGAGAACAATGAGAATGCATCAAGATATAATCATGAAGCTTTTGCTTATGCTACAGCAGCGACCGTCGGATTAGCCGCAGATGATGTAACGGTTATAGGTGTTGCAGATGATGTTTTGATTCCGGTTGCCTGGGGTACTGCAGCAACAGTATGGACTTGGGACAACAGGGAAGTTATAAGAGATGATGCAAGGGAAATTGTAGATGCGATACATAGGTCATTAGATCCAAGTGACTTTCATTATGTTACCTATACAAAAACTAGTTTAGACGGTAGATTAGTGTATGTTGGAAGATCTAGTGGAAAAGGAACGCCGGAAGACATTGTAAAAAGACGAGATGCGACTCATCATATTAAAGGATATGGACCTGCAAGTCTTTCGAGTTCTTTACCAGCAACAATGCCGGGAGGCTACGCATCAAGAATAGGAGATCCAGCCTATTGGGCAATTCGTGGTAGTGAACAGATACAAATAGAAGATTGGAGAAAAAAAGGAATGTCAGGAAATCGTGTAAATGGTATTAGTCCAACTAACCGAAACTTAATAAGATATATAGAACACGGACTTAGACTTTTGTTTTAATTTCTTAAATATATAAAAGTAAAATTGTAAATAAAACATTATGACGGAAAAATATAAAATAGCATCTGAAAATCTCGCTAAAGTTGTAGATATTGCAATAACTGTATTTCAAGAGTTTCCTCCAAAGGGTTGGAAAGAGCATTATTTGAGTAAAGATAAAAACCAAATTGATCATTTTGTTGAACTATATAGGGAATTTAAAGAAAATAGTTTAAATCCGGAGCCAAAATTTGCTAATATGCAAAGTTTAAAATATATGATAGATGATGTATTTACATACTTTCAAGAAAGTCATGGTCAGTGTGTAGAGGAGTTTTGGAAACAAATCAAAGCTCAAAATTTGCCTTATAAGCGAGAAAATAAAATGATGAAAATCTTAAAAAGAAAAAAAATTAATAATATCCAAGAATTCGATTTTGTTGTAGATGTTATCGTTCCATATGAGCAGGAAGGACTTATAAATCAAGATGAAGTTGTATTATTAAATACTTTACTCGCTGAATTCGAAACACGTAAAAAGAAGTAATTGGATTATTATAAAAATTAGTTATTCCCATTAATGGATAAATATCGATTAGAGTCTACTAACTTATTAAAAGCAGCTGATATTGCTGTAAGGGTCATTAAACAATATCCTCCAGCAAATTGGGATACTAAGACATTAAATCACGTTGTAAATTGTTATATTGAATGGAAGAATGATGCAGAAAATCCTCAACCTCAATTCGCTAACTTAACAAGTTTAAAATTTGTTATGCAACGTGTATTGACTATGTTTCATGAAGGACATGGAATATTTGTAGAAGAATTTTGGAAGGAAATAAAAAATCAGAACTTACCATATAAACGAGAGAATAAGATGGTAAAAATTTTAAAAAGGAAAAAAATTAATAACATCAGAGAATATGATTTTGTTGTAGATGTTATCGTTCCATATGAGCAGGAAGGACTTATAAATCAAGATGAGGTTATATTATTAAATACTTTACTCGCTGAATTTGAAACTCGTAAAAAGAAGTAATTTGATCTTTCTTGGTCGGCTTGTTGTTAAACGAATATTAGATTTAGAATAAAATGCATGTTTAAGCAATGATAGGTCAATTTTAAATGACAAAAGTTGTCAAATTAATTGATTTAATAATAAACAGGAGGCCACCAATTTTGGTGGCTTCCTGTTTTTTCAGATGAATTTATGGAATATTCTTTTGTTTAAAGAAGGCTATAACGCACTTTATTTAAGAAAGAAATATTTAAGCACAAGATCATACCCCTATATGCGGGACAAGTTTTTGTGGGAAAATTTTTTTATATAAGAGGAGGGGGTGTTTTCATTAGGTTTTTATTCTCAAAATTTTTGACTTTTTTTTGAATGATGAATTACTCTTCATAATTTAGGCTGTTTTGCAGAATATTAAGCATATAATAGAAGTTTATTCCGTTCTTGTTTTTAAAACTTTTTAGCTTTATAAATCGAATCCGAAAAAGATGCTTATTAATTAAATTAAATAAGCTGATTGCCTAGAATTTAGTTGATGAGGTGCAATGTTCATATATTTTTATATTCTGGTAAACAATTACAAAAAAAATGAAAATAAAAAAACGAGAGTTGTTCAAGCTCTCGTTTTATATGTTCAAACGTTGGTTTATGATTGGCATCGTAAAACCATTACAAATTTAAAGTTTTTGATTTTATCGGACAAATAGCGGGTGAGTAAAACAAAAAAAAGCCCGTAATAAGTTGATTTACAACGTTTTTACGGACTTTTTTGTACCCGGAGCCGGAGTCGAACCGGCACGGTTTCCCACAGGTGTTTGAGACCAGCGCGTCTACCAATTCCGCCATCCGGGCTTAGCAGACGAAAAAATAATGATAAATCAATTATTTTAACGCAATAGAATGAGTTCAAAAATGTGCCCATTCCTTTAACACGGTGCAAATGTAAAAAATAAAATTAAATCATCTACTAAAAATACTTAAATATTTCCTTTCAGTGTCCAATAAATTTTATAAATTTGCACCTCGTTAAAACGACGCACACACAACTAACTACACCCGAGGCATTTATACAAGTCTGGCTTTACGTAAATCCTAAAGCCGAATTGTGCAGAGCGCAGCGGAGCAAAAACAACAAATTATAATGTCGCACCTAGAACCAGAAGCTAAAATTTTTGCTTGTTCACAAAGTGTTTATCTTGCAGAAAAAATTGCAGAACAATACGGAATTCCGTTAGGAAAAGTAACGATGTCAACGTATAGTGACGGAGAATTTCAACCGTCTTATGAAGAGTCAATCAGAGGATTACGTGTTTTTATTGTGTGTTCAACTTTCCCATCTGCAGATAATTTGATGGAATTGTTATTAATGATTGATGCTGCAAAGCGTGCATCAGCAAGACATATTACAGCTGTTATGCCGTATTTTGGTTGGGCAAGACAGGATAGAAAAGACAAGCCAAGAGTTCCGATTGGAGCGAAGTTAGTAGCTAATTTACTAACCGCTGCAGGAGCAACAAGAATCATGACAATGGATTTGCATGCAGATCAAATTCAGGGATTCTTTGAAAAGCCAGTAGATCATTTATTTGCATCTACAATCTTTTTGCCTTACGTGCAAAGTTTAAATTTAGAAAATTTGACTATTGCATCTCCAGATATGGGAGGTTCAAAAAGAGCTTATGCTTATTCTAAGTTTTTAGAATCAGATGTAGTAATCTGTTATAAACAAAGAAAAGCAGCTAACGTTATCGACACTATGGAATTAATTGGTGAAGTAAAAGGTCGTAACGTAATCTTAGTAGACGACATGATCGATACAGGAGGAACTTTAGCAAAAGCAGCCGATTTAATGATCGAAAAAGGAGCACTAAGTGTAAGAGCAATTTGTACACACGCTATATTATCCGGCAGTGCGTATGAGAAAATTGAAAATTCTAAATTAACAGAATTGATCGTAACAGATTCAATTCCGTTAAAGAAAGAATCAAATAAAATTAGAGTAGTGAGTTGTGCACCTCTTTTTGCCGAAGTTATGCACATGGTGCACCACAACAATTCCATTAGTGGAAAATTTATAATGTAATTTTTGGCAATAGGCTTTAGGCAGTAAGCTTTAAGCATTTTCCAAAATTCATTAAAAAAGCCTAAAGCTTATTGCTTAAAGCTTACAGCAAACAAGAATATTTATTAATAACTATATTTTTTTACAATGAAATCGATTACAATTAAAGGATCAGAAAGAGAAAGCGTGGGCAAAGTGTCAACTAAAGCCTTACGTAATGCTGGAGCGGTTCCTTGCGTGTTATACGGAGGAAATCAGGCAGTACATTTCTCAGCGGACGCTGCGGCATTCAAAAACTTGGTTTACACTCCAAACGCTCACACAGTTGTGATCGAACTTGGAAAAGGAAAATCATTCAATGCAATTTTACAAGACATTCAGGTTCACCCTGTATCTGACAAAATCTTACACATTGACTTCTTCCAATTATTTGATGATAAAGAAATCACAATGGAAGTTCCTGTGAAAATTGTTGGTACATCTAAAGGTGTTCTTGCAGGTGGTGTTTTACGTTTAAACACTCGTAAATTAAAAGTAAAAGCTTTACCTAAAAATCTTCCTGATTTTGTTGAAGCTGACATTACTCCACTTGAAATGGGTAACAAATTATACGTTACTAAAGTTGGTCAACCAGAATACAAAGTAATGCACCCAGACAACACAGTTGTTGCTCAGGTAAGAATTTCTCGTGCTGCTATGAAAGCTGCTCAAGAAGCTGCAAAAGCTGCAAAAGCTCCTGCAAAAGGAAAGAAAAAATAATTTTTTTCAAATCAATACAAAAAGCATCAATCGAAAGATTGGTGCTTTTTTTTTGAAAGGTTCTGAGATGCTGAGGTACTAAGGCTCTAAGAAAGGTCAAAGAGCCAGAGTTTCAAAAGGCTTAAAGTATTCTTGTTACTAGCATTCAGAAAAGAAAGTGAAAAACAAAATCAGCGTTAATCAATTTAAATCCGCTTCATCAGCGTGCAAATTCTTAACGTGCCTTGCGGTTAAGATCAAATTATCTAATTGTCACATTTTCTAATTACCAACATTAAACCCTATTTTTGCATCATGATAAAATGGATAACAAAACTGTTTTCATCAACACAAAAAGAAGAGAACATAGATAATATGAAGAAATATTTAATCGTTGGTTTAGGAAATATTGGTGCCGAATACGTAAACACAAGACACAATATAGGATTTAAAGTATTAGACTTTTTAGCCAGAAAAGAAAGTCTTTCATTCGAAACCGTAAAACTAGGATCTCTGGCCGAATATAAGTTTAAAGGAAGAACCTTTCTTCTGCTTAAACCAAATACCTACATGAACCTTAGCGGAAAAGCAGTAAAATACTGGATGGACAAAGAAAATATTCCACTGGAAAATGTTTTGGTCATTACAGACGATCTAAACCTGTCATTCGGAACTATCAGAATCAAACCAAAAGGAAGTGATGGCGGCCATAACGGATTGAAAAATATTAATCTGGTTTTAAATACTCAGCAATATACCCGATTCAGATTTGGAATCAGTGATCAATTTAAAAAAGGGCAGCAGATAGATTATGTTTTGGGGGAATGGAGTGAAGACGAAAATTCAAAATTACCGGAACGTTTAGAAACTTCGGCTGAAATTATAAAATCTTTTGGAACAGCCGGCTTAGAAAACACCATGACCACTTTTAATGGAAAATAAAGATTTTCAGTTATTTATATTTTAAAAAACTGATTTATCATTAATTAAATTGAATTATAACGAAATAGTATTTTCAATTCCAAAGTTAAATGTCTAAATTTGGGATAAATTATTATAAACCATAAAAATCCTTATATCATGGCTTTTGAATTACCACAATTACCTTATGCATATGATGCATTAGAACCACATATTGATGCACGTACAATGGAAATCCACCATACAAAGCACCACAATGCATACACGACAAATCTTAACGCTGCTATTGCAGGAACAGATTTAGAGGGAAAAACAATTGAAAACATCTTAATTAACTTAGATAAATCTAACGCAGCAGTTCGTAATAACGGTGGAGGTTTTTATAACCACAACTTGTTCTGGACTGTAATGTCTCCAAATGGAGGAGGATTGCCAACAGGAGATTTATTAGCTGCTATCGAAGATTCTTTCGGAACTTTCGAAGAGTTTAAAGCAAAATTTGCTAAAGCTGGTGCAACACAATTTGGATCAGGATGGGCTTGGTTAACAGTACTTAAAGGTGGAAAATTAGAAGTTGTAGGAACACCAAATCAAGATAATCCATTAATGCCGGAAGTTGCTGGTAACGGTGGAACTCCAATCTTAGGAATGGATGTTTGGGAGCATGCTTACTACTTAAATTACCAAAACAGAAGACCAGATTATATTGAGGCTTTCTTCAGTGTAATTAACTGGACAGAAGTTGCTAGAAGATATGCTTTAGATAAATAGTCTAAGAAAGAGAATAGAATAAAGAGTAAAGAAAAAAGACGGATGGCCTGAGCTATCCGTCTTTTTTTATTGTTATTTAATATTAAAACTATGGTCAGCAATCTTTATTCTTTGCTCTATATTCTTTGTTCTTTAAAAAAAAATAAAAAAGGCGGAATCTCTTCCACCTTTTTTGCCCCAAATCTACCATAAACTTAACCTACTAATGTTATGGTTTTATAAATGTATGACAGTTATTTTTATTAAGAAAATTTTTCGGATGAAAGGTAAATATATCCGATGAAATGAATGCAATATCTTAAAGGAGAAATACTTGAGTTTATTCCAATAAAAAAGGTGGAATCGCTTCCACCCTTTTTGCCCCAAATCTACCATAAACTTAACCTACTAATGTTATGGTTTCCCAAAAGTATTGTAGCTTTTCATTTTTACCAAACAAACAAGATAAACGGCAAAAAAAACCGATGAAATGCACAAATTAACCTTTTGTTAATACTTTTTTAATACGCTCTGGCGTCTTTTCCTTCGTAGAAATTCATAAACGCACGGTTTACAACACGGTTTCCTCCTGGGGTAGGATAATCACCTGTAAAGTACCAGTCTCCTAAGTTTTTAGGACACGCAATATGCAAATCTTCTACTTTTTGGAAAATAATTTTTACTTCGGCATTAATTTCCGGAGAACTTAACATCTCGGCTATTTTATCTGAAATTTCTTCTGGTGTAAATTGATCGTAAATAGCAGTTACATAATTCACAACATCCGTGTCTGCGAAATTTTCCTGTGCTTTACATTTAGCATACACCTCGTCAACAATATGATATAAGTTTCTTTCTTTCAATAATGTTAAAGCAGCTCTAAAGGCAACAAGTCCTTCAAGTTTTGCCATGTCGATTCCGTAACAGTCAGGATAACGAATTTGTGGTGCCGATGAAACAATCACAATACGTTTTGGTTTCAAACGATCCATCATTTTAATGATACTCATTTTTAATGTAGTACCACGAACAATACTATCGTCAATAATAACCAAATTGTCTTCTGGTTTAATTACACCATACGTAACATCATAAACATGAGCCACTAAATCATCACGGCTGCTGTCTTCAGTAATAAAGGTTCTGAGTTTAGCATCTTTAATAGCCACTTTTTCTGTACGTATCTTTACAGCTAGAAGTTCCTGAAGTGTCTCGGCAGTAAGTGTATTTCTGTTTTCTAAAATGTAATTATTTTTTCTCTGATTTAAGAAATCCTGAGCAGCTTCGACTAAACCATAAAATGAAGTTTCGGCTGTATTTGGAATATAAGAAAAAACAGTATTGTCTGTATCGCTGTCAATTGCCTTAAGAACAGCAGGTAAAATTAATTTACCTAAATTTTTGCGTTCCTGATAAATTTCGGCATCACTTCCTCTTGAGAAATAAATTCTTTCAAATGAACAAGCTTTTTTTACAGTTGGTTCTAAGATTTGCTGCATCGAAACCTTTCCGCTTTTTTTGATAATTAAAGCATTTCCCGGATCGATTTCCTGAACGCTTTCAAAAGGAACATTAAATACCGTTTGAATAACAGGTCTTTCAGAAGCTACAACAACTACTTCATCATCTTGGTAAAAATAGGCTGGACGAATTCCGGCTGGATCTCTAAAAACAAAAGCGTCACCATGACCTAATAAACCAGCCATTGCATAACCACCATCTAAGTTTTTAGCAGAACGGCCTAGTATTTTTGCAATATCCAGACGTTCAGCAATTACAGGAGAAGCTTCTCTTTTAGAATAACCTTCAGCTTTACAGTCTTGGTACAATTGCATAACTTCTTTGTCTAAGAAGTGACCAATTTTTTCCATTACAGTAACGGTATCAGCCATTTCTTTTGGATGCTGTCCCAATTCAACTAAGTTTTCGAAAAGCTCTTTAACATTGGTCATATTGAAGTTTCCGGCCAATATAAGGTTACGGTGCATCCAGTTACTTTGACGTAAAAATGGATGTACACTTTCGATGCTGTTTTTTCCGAAAGTTCCGTAACGAACGTGTCCTAAAAACAATTCGCCAACATATGGAATTTCTGATTTTATTTTTTGAACATCGTCACCAATTTCAGGCTGTGCTTTTAATTCTTCACTGATTCGCTCATTGATTTGTTTAAAAACATCTTGTATTGGCTGAGAATGGTTTGAACGAACTCTGCTTATGTAGCGTTGTCCAGGCTCAACATCTAGTTTTATGCTGGCAAATCCTGCACCATCCTGGCCACGGTTGTGCTGCTTTTCCATCATTAAATACATTTTTTGTATTCCATAAAAAGCAGTTCCGTATTTCTCTTTATAATATTCAAGCGGTTTAAGAAGTCTAACTAAGGCTATACCACATTCGTGTTTTAAAGCGTCGCTCATTGTTTTTTGTATTTTGTGTTGTTGTAAGTTGTGTGTATTAACGTAATAAAAAAGCCCCGTGTTATCGAGGCTTTTGGGCATTATATTTCTATGTCAAACTGAGTTAACGACTTAAATTGCTGTAATCGAATCGCTACTTCTGCTTTGCTTAATGTTTCCATCCTTTCTGTTCCAAATTTCTCTACGCAGAACGAAGCTAAATTAGAACCGTAAATTATTGCATTTTTCAAATTGTTAAACGAGATGTTTTCGCTTTGCGCAATGAATCCTGAAAATCCACCGGCAAAAGTGTCTCCGGCTCCTGTTGGATCAAAAACATCTTCAAGCGGTAAAGCAGGTGCAAAAAATACTTCTCTGTTGTGGAATAAAAGTGCGCCGTGTTCTCCTTTTTTGATCACCACATATTTTGGTCCCATGTCCTGGATTTTAGCCGCCGCTTTTACTAATGAATATTCACCAGAAAGTTGTCTTGCTTCTTCGTCATTGATTGTAATAACATCTACACGTTTAATAACGTCTAATAATTCAGGAAGGGCGCAGTCCATCCAAAAGTTCATAGTGTCTAAAACTACTAATTTTGGTTTTTTCTCTAATTGATCTAAAACGCTGCTTTGTACTAACGGATGTAAATTTCCTAACATTACAACATCAGCATCTTTATAGTTTTGAGGAACTTTTGGCTGAAAGTCAGCTAAAACGTTCAACTCTGTTACTAGTGTATCTCTAGAATTTAAATCATTGTGATATAAACCGCTCCAAAAAAAGGTTTTACCGCCTTTTACAATTTCGATACCAGAGATATCAATATTTCTTGAAGTTAATAGGTCTAAATGTTCTTGAGGAAAATCGTCGCCAACTACAGAAACTATGGCCGATTGCAAGTTAAAAAATGAAGCTGATAAACCAATATACGTTGCAGCACCACCTAAAATTTTATCTGTTTTTCCGAAAGGAGTTTCAATCGCGTCGAAAGCAACCGTTCCAACAATCAATAATTTATTCATTTTATGAATTTCGAATTAGGGTGCAAAGATACTCTATAAGTTACAATCTTGCAACGGTTTAGGTTCTCAAAATTTTCTTAAAAAAACAATAACGATTTCGAGCCTAATTCTATTGTAAATGAATGAATTATATTTAGTTTTTAGGAGTGCTTAAAATATGTTTTCCGGATTTAAATTGCAAGTTATATTTTGAAAAAAAATCAAGGTGCTTTTTGTTCAGAATTTATCTGAATTCACAACTGATACTTCTTATCAAAATAATTCTTCAAAACCCCAATCTGAATTAGAATCATAAAAGGGACTATTAAAATAGCATACAATGTGGTTTTAGAAATATGAATACCGGAAACAACTGCCGAAATTTTATCGGTATACGATTTTCCTATTTCTAAATTATTTTCTGCTCCGGTAAAATAAACATTATAAATCACCAAAAAAGCCAAAGCAATTCCAATAAAAATCCACGTTGAGATGGAAATTAAAGGTTTGTAGGGTTTAATTTTTACTTCTTCGGCAGCAAGAATTTTCGACATTATATTTGAAGTAAAGTCGGCAGATGGCGATTGAAGAGAGTTTTCAGCCATCATTTTTTCAATAAGATTTTCTATATTTTTATCTTCCTCTTTCATAATACTCTACTATTTCTGGTTCTAACTGCTTTTTTAAAATTACGGCTAATTTTTGTCGGCTCCTGAATAATTTTACCTTGACATTATTAGCATTGATGCTCATGATTTTGCTAATTTCTTCTAAGTTTTGATCTTCAAAATAAAACAAAGTCAGCAGGAAATTCTCTTCACTCGGTAACAAATTTAAACAATTTTGAATAGTCTGCTTTCGTTCTTTATCTTCTAAAGCGCTCAAAGCAGTATTCATTGTTTTGATTAAATGAGATGAAAAATCATCTATCGAAATATTTAAATCCTCTTTTTTGCTTTTCTTTAATCTGTCCAGACAAGTATTATAAGCGATTTTATAAATCCAGGTCGAAAACTTAGAATCGCCTTTAAATTTATTGAGCGAATTATAAATTTTGATAAAAGTGTCTTGCGAAACTTCTTCTGCTTCCTCTCTGTTTTTGACCATTTTGAGTGCCAGAGTAAAGATCATATCTTTATAACGATCAACAAGAATGGCAAATGCATTTGTCTCGCCTTGTAGAATTTTATCGATATAATGTTGATCATTTAATGTACTCATATTATATAGGACGACACCTTCTTTATTTAGGTTACAAGAAATTTAAAATAAATTCCATTTTTTTTGAAAGCACAAATTCTAAAATAAATTCAAATATTAAAACCACAAATTCCAGTTTTGTTATACTTATATAAGTATAGAACTTTAACGACTTAAAACTTGGTATTGTCTAAAATATCAATTCAAAATTAATTGATAATCAGTAGCTTTTGGAATTTGGAATTTAAAATTTAAAATTTTTCTATAAATGTTGTAACCTAAATAAAAAAAGCCTCGTCATATGGAGTATCAATCAATTAATAAAAAACATAAAATTATGGGACCACAAGTTTTAATACCGCTTAGTCTTTTTTTGATGATCTTCGGGATTGTCTATCTTATTTACTCAACAAGAAATAGAGAGCGTATGGCTCTTATTGAAAAAGGTGTTGATGCCAGTATATTTTTAAAAGGAAAAATAAATGGAGGTTCGGCATGGAAAATCTTTGTTGTAAATCTGGCTTTCTTATTAATAGGAAGTGGACTTGGAATTTTTCTTGCTTTGCTTATTACAACTTACACTTCTCTTAACGATGGTGCAGTTTATCCTTCAATTATTTTTATAATGGCTGGTATTGGGCTTTTGGTAGGATTTAAAACAGCAAAAGATTTAGACAAAGAGTAGTAGAGTATGTAAAGATTTTAAGTTAGTAATTAGAAAAACGCGTTTAAAGCAATTGTTTTAAACGCGTTTTTGTTATTCTTTAGATCCAATAGTTTCGTAATAAACATCTACAGAAAGCTTGGACTGTGCTGATGCCATAACGGCAAGTTCGTCGCAGCGTTCGTTTTGTGGATGGTTATTGTGACCTTTTATCCATTTAAAATCTACTTGATGTTTACGATAAATAATTAAAAAGCGTTTCCATAAATCGGGATTCTTTCTGCCGGCAAATTTCTTTTTCTCCCAGCCTAAAACCCATTTTTTTTCAACAGAATCTACTACATATTTAGAATCAGAAATTACAAGAACTTTCATATTTGGCTTTTTCAGTTTTTCTAAACCCACAATTACAGCCAAAAGTTCCATCCTATTATTAGTAGTCAAGCGAAAACCTTCGTAGAATTCTTTTTTATGCGGAGTTCCAACTAATTCCATAACCACGCCATAGCCGCCATTCCCCGGATTTCCTTTTGCAGCGCCATCTGTATATATATGTACTTCGTGTTGGGTCATTTTATTTTTTTGTTAACCATATAAGTTATATAAGCTCATTTAAAGTATTGTCGTATATTTCTTAGGTTATTAAAATTCATTCTAAATTTTTAATATTTTTTATCTAGTTTTCAAACGTCAGCCTTAAATTATCTTATAAAGCTCATACGGTTTAAATTTTAGAATTTGAATCTTCCAGGATTTTATGAATAATCTCAGGAAAATGTTTTTGTTCTAATTCATGAATCTTTTCAGCCACTATTTCCGGAGTATCCTCATCGCTCAAAGTTACATTTGCCTGAAAAATAATTCCACCTTCATCATAGTTTTCGTTTACATAATGAATCGAGATTCCGGTTTCTTTTTCCTTATTATTGACTATTGCTCTGTGTATGTGCATTCCGTACATTCCTTTGCCTCCATATTTAGGTAAAAGTGCGGGATGAATGTTAATTATTTTGTTTGGATACTGCTCAATTATGTTTTCAGGAAATTTCAATAAAAAACCGGCAAGAACTATCAAATCCGGATCGATTTTTTGTATTTTTTGTAATACGTTTCTTTCTAAAAGTTCGTTTTTTTCGAAGATTTCAACCGGAATTTGATGATTTTTTGCTCTTTCAATAACTTTTGCCGAAGCATTATTTGTAAAAACCGAAACGACCTTTGCAATTTCGATGCCCGAAAAATATTTTATAATGTTCTCTGCGTTAGTTCCTGATCCTGAGGCAAAAACGATAATTTTTTTCATAATAGAATTTATTTTGAGAATGCAAAAAACGGAATAAAAAACGAAAATAAATAGCTTTAAAAGACCTTTCTTGAAATTAATTTTATAAATTAGTGTCACATTTATAAACTAAATAGTTGTTTTAAAATAAAGTTTTTTATTTTTGCCAACAAATTAAATTCTAAAATTAAAGATTATGTCAGACATTGCATCAAGAGTAAAAGCGATTATCGTAGACAAATTAGGTGTTGACGAAAACGAAGTTGTAACAGAAGCAAGCTTCACTAATGATTTGGGAGCTGACTCATTAGACACTGTTGAGCTTATTATGGAATTCGAAAAAGAATTTGATATTCAAATTCCAGACGATCAAGCAGAAAACATTGCTACTGTAGGTCAAGCTATTTCTTATATCGAGGAAGCTAAAAAATAATAATACCACACCCGATTTCTAAAAATCCCAATTTTTGAAATTCCAAATTCCAATTGGAATTTGATTTTTGAAATTTGAAATTTTTAAGAGTCGGGTGTTATTATTTTTTTAAATTTAAATTTCGATTGATTTTCAATCAAAAAGATATATTTATATTGTAATACCCATGGCTCTTAAGTAACAAAACTGTTAAGAAAGCGTGGGTTTTATTTGTTTAAAGACACAAAATACATAATTTATGACATTAAGGCGAGTTGTGGTAACAGGATTAGGTGCACTTACTCCTATCGGGAATAATATCCAGGATTATTGGAATGCACTTGTGAATGGGGTAAGCGGAGCCGCTCCTATCACATATTATGATACAGAGAAGCATAAAACGAAATTTGCCTGCGAAGTGAAAAACTTCAATATTGAAGATTACATGGATCGCAAAGAATCTCGAAGACTAGATAAATTTGCTCAATATGCAATTGCTGCCAGTGATGAAGCTATTAAAGATGCTGGACTTACAAATGATAATGTCGACAAAACAAGAGTTGGTGTTATCTGGGGAGCAGGAATTGGAGGTTTAGAAACATTCCAGGAAGAAGTAATTTATTATGCAAAAGGTGATGGAACTCCAAAGTTCAATCCGTTTTTTATTCCAAAAATGATTGCCGATATCGCTCCAGCGCATATTTCTATGCGTAATGGGTATATGGGACCAAATTATACTACAGTTTCTGCATGTGCATCTTCTGCAAATGCATTAATTGATGCTTTCAACTACATTCGTTTAGGAATGTGTGATATTATTGTATCTGGTGGTTCTGAAGCTGCAATTACCATTGCTGGTATGGGAGGTTTTAACTCTATGCACGCTTTATCAACAAGAAACGAAAGTCCGGAAACAGCTTCAAGACCTTTTGATGCAACCAGAGATGGTTTTGTTTTAGGAGAAGGAGCAGGAGCTTTAGTTCTTGAAGATTACGAACACGCAAAAGCAAGAGGCGCAAAAATTTACTGTGAAATTGGCGGAGGCGGAATGTCATCTGATGCTTACCATTTAACAGCACCACATCCGGAAGGAATTGGAGTTATTGCAGTAATGAAAAATACGCTGAGAGACGCTGGAATGAAGCCAGAAGATGTTGATCATATCAATACTCACGGAACTTCTACTCCATTAGGAGATGTTGCTGAATTGAAAGCTATTAGTGCCGTTTTTGGTGATCATGCAAAAAACATCAATATTAATTCGACAAAATCAATGACAGGACATTTACTTGGTGCTGCCGGAGCTATCGAAGCTATTGCTTCTATCTTAGCAATGAAACACGGTATTGTTCCTCCTACGATTAACCATACAGTAGTTGATGAGAATATTGATCCAGCATTAAACCTTACCTTAAACCAACCTCAAAAAAGAGAAGTGAATGTTGCTATGAGTAACACGTTTGGTTTTGGCGGGCACAATGCATGTGTATTGTTTAAAAAAATCGCTGACTAATTTCGTATATGAATATTATCAAAAAAATATTTTCTAAATCCCGTTCTCTAGAAGACGGGATTTTTTTTGACACTATTCAGAAAATTCTTGGTTTTCAGCCTGTAAATATTGAATTTTACAAAAAAGCTTTTACCCATAGATCATCAAATAAATTAGATGAAGCAGGGCATCCTATAAATTACGAACGTTTAGAATTTTTAGGAGATGCAATGCTAAGCGCTGTAATTGCTGCACATTTGTTTAATAAGGCACCAAATGGAGACGAAGGATATTTAACAAAAATGCGTTCAAAAATTGTAAGCCGCGAACATTTAAATGAACTGGGCAAAGATTTGAATTTAGTACGTTTTGTAGAAAGTAAAGTACCCGTTCAGCATTTTGGAGAAAACATTCATGGTAATATTTTCGAATCGCTGATTGGTGCTATTTATTTGGATAAAGGTTATTCATATTGTGAAAGGTTTATTCAAAAAAGAGTAATTACCCCTTATGTCGATATTGCAAGACTAGAAGGAAAAGTAATTAGTTATAAAAGTTTAGTTATCGAATGGTGTCAGAAAGAAAAGAGGATCTTTCATTATGATATTTTCGAAGATAACGGTATTGACGGACAACGCTTGTTTGGTGTCAAATTAAGTATAGACGATAAGGTAATCGCACGAGCGCGGGCTACCTCAAAAAAGAAAGCAGAAGAGAAAGCTTCACAAAGAGCGTATTTTGCATTTCAGGAAAAAATAGATAAGAAATAATTACAATTTTGATGTAATTTTCTTAATGCTAAATCGTTTTCGTTTATAAATTAACAAAAACAAGCTGCTTATAACTATTGATGCTCCGCAAGAAATAGTATATTTACAACTTGATTTTTCATGACATGGCTATTCATAGATTGGATTTAGACGAATTTGACGAAATTGATTATTATTTAATGGCAATTCATACTTCATTAGAAGATTATAGATTAGCCTATTTTATCAATAAGAACCTTCCGATTAACTTAAGTAAGAGCAAAAACGAGATCCATGCTCAGACTAAAGAAGGTGAGGCAAATTTTTCGAGATTTTATTATTATGATTCTGAGAAGGCTGTTTCGTGGAATTTGATTCAGAATAAAAATGAGATCATTTCTGTGAGTACGAATGATTTCCAGAATTTGTTTTCTAATGAAACAAGTGAGGTTTCTACAACAATTCATTTACTTCCTGAATTCAAAAAAGTAGATTTTTTCCTGAAAATCGATAACAGTGAGGAGGCTGTCGATTTTTCAGAAATTCAGCAACAACTAAATTCAATAGAAAGTATTGCAGCAATTTATGCTGTAGATACCAATAAAATAAAATCAAAAAACAATCTAATTTTTTAAAAAAAATGTTAACAAACAAGAAAACCAAAATTGTAGCTACACTAGGCCCTGCATGTGGTACGAGAGAGATTATCAAGGATATGATCGACGCAGGGGTGAACGTGTTTAGAATCAATTTTTCGCATGCAGACTACGAAGGAGTAAAAGAAAAAATTAGCATTATTAGAGGCCTGAACGAAGAGTTTGGTTATACAACTGCAATCCTTGGAGATTTGCAGGGACCAAAACTTAGAGTTGGTGTAATGGAAGAGGGAACTGTAGTTCAGGATGGTGATCTAATTACATTTACAACCGCAGAAGATATTTTAGGAACTGCTTCTAAAGTATTCATGAAGTATCAAAATTTCCCAAATGATGTTAATCCTGGTGAGCGTATTTTGCTAGATGACGGAAAACTTATTTTCGAAATTATTTCTACTGATAAAAAAACAGAAGTTGTTGCTAAGGTAATTCAGGGTGGAGAATTAAAATCTAAAAAAGGAGTTAATCTTCCAAACACAAAAATTTCTTTACCGGCTTTAACTGAAAAAGATATTGCAGATGCCATTTTTGCAATTGAGCAAAAAGTAGACTGGATTGCACTTTCATTTGTGAAAACTCCTCGCGATTTACAAGATTTGCAAGAATTAATTGCTAAACATTCAGAATATAAAATTCCAATTATTGCTAAAATTGAAATGCCGGAAGCTCTTGAGAACATGGATAAAATTGTAGCGTATTGCGATGGTTTAATGGTTGCTCGTGGAGACCTTGGAGTTGAACTTCCTGCTCATGAAGTTCCATTGGTGCAAAAAGATTTGATTCGCAGAGCAAAAACGGCTAGAATTCCTGTTATCGTTGCTACGCAGATGATGGAAACAATGATTACAAGTTTAACGCCGACAAGAGCAGAAGTAAATGACGTTGCTAACTCAGTAATGGACGGTGCAGATGCTGTAATGTTGTCTGGAGAAACTGCAACAGGAAATTATCCTGTACAAGTTATTCAAAGAATGACACAAATTTGTGAGGCTGTTGAGGATTCTCCGCTAATTCACGTTCCGCAAAATACACCACAAATTAAAACAAAACGTTTTGTTACTAAAACAGTTTGTCACCAGGCAGCTCTATTAGCAAATGAAATCAAAGCTAAAGCAATTTGTACTTTAACAAACAGTGGTTATACAGCTTTCCAAATTTCGGCTTGGAGACCATCTTCGGCACATATTTTAGTCTTTACTTCAAACAAAAGAATCTTAACACAATTGAATTTATTATGGGGAGTTAAATCATTCTTCTATGATAATGAAGAGAGTACAGATGATACTGTAACCGATGTAAATAAAATTGCCGTTGAGAAAGGATATGCATCAAAAGGCGATTATTTAATTAATCTTGCTGCAATGCCAATTAAAGAAAAAGGAATGGTTAATACTATGAGAGTTTCTGAAATAGAATAGTTTTCTTTTTAAGATCACGATATTTTAAAATCAAATCCACCCATTCGGGTGGATTTTTTTGTTTTATACATTCTTTAATTTTATAAATCCAGCTGTTTCAAATTATAATTTGCAACGTCATGGAGCAAAATAAAACCTTTTTTATGTTGCAAGTTATAATTTGCAACAACGTAAAGCCTTAAAAATAGGATAATTCGCCTTTTTATTACTTAATTTTGAGATACTTAACAAAACGTTAAAAAATTGCTGTTGCAAATTCCTCCAATGTACACAGCAAATATGTTCTAAGAAAATTGCTTTCAATACAGGTTGCTTCCCTGCACTATTTAAGCAGGAAATTGTAGTTCGATTTTACATAAAACTATTATACAAACGAATTATTAACAAATCTTATTACCATGAAACAAAGTAAATTTAGAAATGCCATAATGTTTTTTGCATTAGTATGCTTCACAATTGTTCAGGTGAAAGCTCAGAATAAAAAAGTCAACATTTTAGTATTATGGGGTGATGATATTGGAACTACCAATATTAGTGCTTATAGTGACGGCATTATGGGATATACGACGCCCAATATTGACCGTTTAGCCAATGAAGGCTTACGGTTTCTGCACTATTATGGAGAACAAAGCTGTACTGCCGGGCGTGCTGCTTTTTTAACTGGGCAGCACGGTCTTAGAACCGGACTTACAAAAGTAGGTTTCCCAGGAGCACCTATGGGTATGAGTCAGTTAGATCCTTCTATAGGAGGAATTATGAAAAGTCTCGGCTATGTAACAGGACAATTTGGTAAAAATCACGTTGGTGATCGCAACGAAAGCTTACCAACAGTAAATGGTTTTGATGAATTTTTTGGAAACCTGTACCATTTAAATGCTGAAGAAGAACCAGAATTGCCTGATTATCCTAAAGATCCCGAATATTTGAAAAAATTTGGACCTAGAGGAGTATTAAAATGTACTGCAACAAATTCGGATGATGCAACTACAGATCCTCGATTTGGGAGAGTTGGAAAACAAAGAATAGAAGATACAGGACCTCTTACTAAAAAAAGAATGGAAACTGTAGACGATGAAACATCAGCAGCGGCTATTGATTTTATCAAAAGACAAAATGCGGCAGGAAAACCTTTTTTCTGTTGGTTCAATGCTACTCGTATGCACCTTCGTACGCACGTAAGAGCAGAACATAGAGGAAGATATACGCATGGAGACAGTGAATATATCGATGGTATGATTGAACATGACGAAACTATCGGAAGTATTTTAAAAGCATTAGATGAACTTGGAATTGCAGACAATACTATTGTAATTTATTCTACTGATAACGGCCCTCACATGAATACATGGCCTGACGGTGCAATGACACCTTTCCGCTCAGAAAAAAATACCAATTGGGAAGGTGCGTTCCGTGTTCCATGTATAGTACGTTGGCCAGGAGTAATTAAACCAGGACAAATTACAACTGAATTAATGTCTCACAATGACTGGATGCCGACTTTAGCATCAATTGCAGGAGAACCTGATTTAACGAACAAACTTTTAAAAGGTTATAGTGCAAACGGAAAAACGTACAAAGTACATTTAGATGGTTTTGATCAAAGTGATTTTTTACGTGGCAAAACACAAAAAAGTGCCAGAGATAAGTTCTTCTATACAGATGACGATGGCTTATTGGTTGGTTTGAGAGAAGGCGATTATAAATATGTTTTTGCAGAACAACGCTTGGCGGGAACTATGGGAGTCTGGGCAGAACCTTTTACGAAATTACGTTTACAAAAGATGTTCAATTTGTATCAGGACCCTTTTGAAAGAGCTGATTTTACATCTAATACCTATTGGGATTGGATTATGAATCATGTCGGGTCAGTATATGGAGTAATACAAGATGTAGTTGTATTTGCTGAAACATTCAAAGAATATCCTCCAAGATCAATTCCTCCAAGTTTCTCTGCATACACTATCATGGAAGAAGCGATGAAAGATATTAAAGCACAAAAATATATAGAGAAAAATGTGCTTCCTAAGTTAAAAGAGGAAGAAACAGATTCAAAAAAGAAAAAATAAATAACACTGAAGAAACAGGATTTTAAATAGTCCTGTTTCTTTTCAATTAAATAGTATTATCATGTATAGAAAAATATATATAATGCCGCTGTTTTTATTGTTTCTTGTTTCTTGTAAAAAAACGGATACTGTTACAAATACTAATTCTCAGGATAGTACAGCAACAGTTGCAGCCAGCGGAGATCCATTACCAAGCTGGAACGATGGAGCACTCAAAAGCGATATTATAGCTTATGTTACCAAAGTAACAAAAGAAGGCAGCCCTGATTTTATTCCGGTTGAAAACAGAATCGCAACCTTTGACAACGATGGAACACTCTGGGCTGAAAAACCTTATGTTCAGGAATTATTTGCTTTTTACAGAGTAAAAAAAATGATCGAAAAAAATCCTGCTCTAGCACAAAAACAGCCTTTTAAAGCAGTAGTCGAAAAAGACAAAACTTTTTTTGAAAAAGGAGGAGATAAAGCTTTAATAGAATTGGTTGCCGTAACGCACACAGGCATGACCGAAGATGAGTTTGAAGCTTCTGCAAAAGAGTTTTTTGCTGGTGCCCAATATCCTGGTAAAAATGTTCCCCTAAAACAAATCAGATACCAGCCACAATTGGAGCTTTTGAATTATTTGCGCGCAAATGGTTTCAAAACTTTCATAGTAACCGGTGGAACGATCGAATTAGTACGAGCAATATCAGCTGATTTCTACGGAATTCCAAAAGAACAAGTTGTGGGAACTTCTTTCAAATATACTTTTGACGATGCAACAAATTCTATTAAAAGAGAACCTGCTTTAGATCTTTTTGATGATAAAGTTGGTAAGCCTGTTGGCATACAATTGCACATTGGTCAAAGACCTGTTTTTGCCTGTGGAAATGAAGGCGGAGCTGGAGATCTTGCCATGTTACGATATTCTTCGGGAAGCAAATATCCTTCTTTTCAAATGATAGTAAACCATAACGATTCTATCAGAGAATTCAATTATCAGGAAAAAGATAATTTATCATTAAGCACTGCTGCTAAATATAAATACCATGTAATCAGTATGAAAGATGATTGGAAAACTATATTTCCAAAATAAATAATTTGAATTAGTTAGGATTGAGATGAAACAATTTTTACTATTAAAGATTGTTTCATTTTGATTTTTCAAAACAAATATTTTAAATCAAAATCTATTATGGAACAGAGCCACTCCTTTACAAAAGTCAAATTCTTTTTGAGCGTAGTTTATTTTCTTATTGGTCTTTCAGCTTTCGCACAAGAAGAGCCAAAAGCCGGAGCTAGTGCTCAGGAACTGGCAGACAAATTAGCCAATCCGGTTGCGAGCTTGATCAGCGTTCCTTTACAGAATAATTTAACTTATGGAATTGGTCCGTACAATGGATCAAAATACCAAATAAATATTCAGCCTGTCATTCCTTTTAAATTGAGTGATAATCTAAATTTAATTACACGATATATTCTTCCGGTTGTAGATCAGCAGGATGTTATTGGAGAAAACACCCATGAATTTGGTTTAAGCGATGCAACCGTAACAGCATTTTTTGCCCCTAAAACAAAGGGAATTATTTTGGGAGTTGGTCCTGCTTTTTTAGTGCCAACAGCTACAGAAAAGTTTCTGGGAACAGAAAAATTTGGAGTAGGGCCAAGTGTTTTGGTTATGCATCAGGGAAAAGGACTTTCTATAGGGTTCATTGCGAATCAGATATGGTCAGTCGCAGGAAATGAAGATCGTGCCGATTTCAATCAGTTTTACACCCAGATATTTTTAACTCATAGTTACAAAAGTGGTGCAAGTTTAGGCATTACTTCAGAGATTACACAAAACTGGGAAGGAAATACAACACTCATTACGCTTAGTCCAAATGTTGGAGCCATTACAAAATTAGGAGGCCAGACCATGCAATTTGCTGTTATGCCCTTAATACCAATTGTAGGTCATTCAGATATAAGACCAGATTGGGGATTAAGAGCGGTTGTGGCTTTTGTATTTCCGGGCTCTTAAGAACAAACATTACTTCTTTTTTTCATCCTTAAAAATAAGATTTATGAAATCAAAAATGTTATTAATTGCAGTCATTTGCACGTTGTGGTCTTGTACTAATTCTACAAAAAAAAATGAAACAACAATTGTCACTGATACGACTCAAACAAATGCATTTAAACCTGCAAATTTTGAGGAACAACTCATTTACAATCGTGCAATCGAAGCTGTAATTTGGGGAATGCCTGCAGTTAATTCAGAGTTGCTGCACGAAGGTCTTATAAAAGCAAAAGGAGAATACAATCAAATTGTTTTTTGGTCGGGGCTTATAAGTTCAAAAAACCAAACCTTGACGCCAAATCCAGATGTGATTTATGTAAATCCACTGTATGATACCAGACAGGGACCAGTTGTTTTAGAAATTCCGCCAGTCGAAGGAGTTTCTTCTTTAACAGGTAGTTTAGATGATGGGTGGCAAACCGCAATTGAAGATGTTGGCCCCGCAGGTGTAGACAAGGGAAAAGGAGGTAAATATCTTATTTTACCACCAAATTATAAAGACGCTGTACCGTTAGGATATATTCCAATGCCATCAGCAACGTATACAGGATTTGCCATACTTCGCTCCAATTTAACAGATGGAAGTCCAAATGATGTGAAAAGAGCTGTCGAATACGGAAAAAAAGTAAAAATATATCCGCTTTCTCAAGCCGATAATCCGCCGGCGACGACTTTCGTTGATTTGATAAATCTTGATTTTAGCAACACCATTCCGTATAATTTTCATTTTTTCGAAGTACTGAATCAGTTCGTGCAGAGAGAACCTTGGCTGGAACGAGATCTCGTAATGGTCGATCAATTAAAATCCATCGGAATAGAAAAAGGAAAAACGTTCCAGGCCGATGCCAGAAAACAAGAAATCCTAAATGCCGCAATTAAAGTGGCACACAGCTGGATTGACAGCAAGTATGAAAAAATATTTACACCGCCTTTTTACGAAGGAACAAACTGGGCATTACCTGCCTCGCCAGATGTAGTGAAAGCTATTATGGCAAATTATACCGTTCCTGGTCTTTATCCTGTTGATGAAAGAGCGATAAGTTACTCTATGGCCTATTTTAGCGCTAAAAAACTCGGTACAGGGCAATTTTATTTAATGACAATTAAAGATAATAGCGGACAGCAGTTTGATGGTTCAAAATTGTATAAACTTCATTTACCGGCCAAAGTTCCAGTAAAATTATATTGGTCCATCACGGCCTATGATCGTGAAACGCACGCTTTGATTCCCGGTATGAAATATTCTAGTCGTGCTTCGACAACGCCGGGACTTCAAAAAAATGCTGACGGTTCTGTAGATCTTTATTTTGGCGCAAAAGCTCCGGAAGGAAAAGAAGCAAATTGGGTGCCGACAGATCCAAAAAAGAAATTTGAATTGTTAGCTCGTTTTTATGGGCCTGAAAAAGGGTTTTTTGATAAAAATTGGAAAATGGATGATGTTGAGGAAGTTAAATAAATTTAAAAATGACAGCATATATGAAAAACAAAACGCTCTTTATTATCGCATTTTCATCTCTCATTTTAATTTTTGGATGTAAAAAAGCAGAAACAGAAAACGGTGCTTTAACATCAGTTTCAACTTCTGGATCTGAAATAAAAATGGATGGAGAATTGCCATCAAAAGAATCCATTCCGAAATTATTTGACGAAATGGATTTTCAACAGGCAACGCAATGTTATTTGTGGGGATTACCGATTGTGGCTTTCGCCGAATGGCAGCAAATTCATTATAAAACATTTAATGCATCCAGTAATGATCTGGTTTTTTATAACACCTATAATGATCGTTTGGGAATTTTAACGGGTAATGCAACAACACCTTATATCATGTCATTTATAGACCTTGCAGCAAATGGCCCAACGGTTATCGAAATGCCTGCCGGACATACTGCCGGTGGTTTAGGAGATTTTTGGCAAAGAGAACAAGCTGTTATCGGAGAAATGGGACCTGATAAAGGAAAAGGAGGAAAATACATTTTGGTTCCTCCAACTATGAAAGATTTTAAACCAGCCGGATATTTTATAGTTCCGTGTAGTACGGTGAATATGTTTTTTGGTTTTAGAGCTTTAGATCCAGATCCAAAAGTGACAGAAACATTGGTTAAACAGGTAAAAATTTACCCTTATGATAAGCGCGCTAATCCAACGCCAACAAAGGTAGTTAGTCCGCCGGCAGGAAAAAAATGGTACGGAATTCAGCCAACCGGAATTGCATATTGGGAACGTCTTCATGCTATTTTACAAAATGAACCTGTAGAAGAGCGTGATCGTTTTTTTATGGCGTGGCTTAGAAATTTAGGTATAGAAAAAGGAAAACCTTTTAATCCGGATGAACGCCAGAAGAAAATTTTAATTGCTGCTGCCGAAAAAGGACAGCAAATGGCAATGGCAAATTCATTCGAAAAACGTTTTAAAGACGTAAAACACTGGCCGGATAAAAAATGGGATTATGTGATGATTATAAAAGATCCTTCACAGCACGCTGATAATTATGATGAATTTTTCGAAAGAACTTCTTATTTCTATGAAGCGGTGACGTATTCGAAAGCAATGATTACTAAAATTCCAAATGTGGGTCAGGCGTATTTAGGTTCTTATTTTGATAATAATGGAAACTGGTTAGACGGAGGGAAAAATTACACTTTAAATGTTCCCGCAAATCCGCCGGCTGTAAATTTCTGGTCGATTACTGTGTATGATGTGGCAACCCGATGTCTGATTGATAATCCTCAAAAAAATGCCGATTTATCTTCCCGTAAGGATTTAATTAAAAACGCCGATGGTTCTGTTGATTTGTATTTTGGGCCAAAAGCACCAGCCGGAAAAGAGAAAAACTGGGTACAGACTTTACCAGGCAAACACTGGTTTACCTATATGCGTTTTTATGGACCAACTAAGGCTTATTTTGATAAAAGCTGGAAAATGGATGATATTAAAGAAGTGAAATAAAAACTTTTTTATGACCGGGATATTCGAAGATAAGGGCGAAAATTTATTTAATCCGGCAGCATCAAAAGCAGCGCGCTTTGATAAAGGTGCTGCGATTAGAAAATTAGTGCCCCGTTCCAGTCATGCCGAATGGAATCCATCTGAAAATCGGGAAGATCCTATTGATATTCTGATAAAAACCAGTATTGGGAGAATGGAAAATTTATTGCCCATTCGATACAGGAGAATGATGGAATCGCCTTTTGCATTCTTTCGCGGAGCCGCCGCAATTATGGCTGCAGATTTGGTACAAACTTCAAATACAGGAATCGATTTACAGCTTTGCGGTGATTGTCATTTAATGAATTTTGGAGGTTTTGCTACGCCGGAACGTAAATTGGTTTTTGATATTAATGATTTTGATGAAACTTTTCAAGGCCCGTGGGAATGGGATGTAAAGCGTTTAGCCGCAAGTTTTGCCATTGCAGGAAGATGGCTGAAATTTTCTAATAAAAGCAATAAAGAATTTGCCTGGCATGTGGCCGATAGTTATAAAAGGCATATGTTGGAATACAGCAAATTATCGGCACTTCAAATTTGGTATGCCGATATTGATCTGGCAGATCTTATCGAACTTGGAAAAGATGAAGAAATAAAAGAATTTCATCAAAAACGAATAAAAAAAGCAGCAGAATATACCGCGCATGAAAAAGAATTTGCAAAAATGACATATCAGGATGGAGTTCGGGCCAAAATAAAAGATGAACCGCCTTTGATTTATCATCCGACAGGAAATGAAGAAAAGCAAATTTTAAAGGAAGCTGAGGTCATTCATAAAAGATACATGAAATCCCTAACACACGATAAGCAAATTTTACTGAGCAGATATTCATTACATGACATTGCGATAAAGGTTGTAGGTGTAGGAAGTGTGGGAACACTCTGCGGAATCAGTTTGTTAATGTCGGCTACAGGCGAACCTATTTTTTTACAGTTTAAAGAAGCGCGACAAAGCGTATTAGAACAGCATATAAAAACAAAAAACAGATACAGTCACCAGGGTGAAAGAATAGTAATGGGACAAAAATTGATGCAATCGGCTTCAGATATGTTTTTAGGATGGACAAATGATGATAAAGGAAGATTTTTTTACATCCGCCAGCTTCGTGATGCAAAAGTCAAACCCATTCTTGAAATAATGAAAGAACAAAACCTGATAGATTATGCCAAAGCCTGCGGATGGGCACTTGCAAGAGCTCATGCACGTTCTGGAGATCCTTCGCTATTATCCGGATATATTGGTAATAGTAATGAATTTGCCCATGCAGTTTCGAAATTTTCCATTTTATATGCAGATCAAAATGAGTTAGATTACAACAAAATGATTAAAGCCATAAAAGATGGGAAACTGCCTGTTTCTGCAGAAATATGATTTTCTGCAAGATAAATAAAGCAATTACCAATAAGTAAGAATTTTTTGCTAAATACTATAATCAATTAAATAAAATGATTATCTTTGAATGTTTGTTAAAATGCTGTTATGTAGATAATTGAGTTTAGCTTACGCAATATCATCCCCCTTAATCGTTCATTCAAGATTTTTCAGAATTAATAATTTTCAGTTAAGTAATTAATCAATAATTTAAATTCTACAAAATGAATATTAAAAGAACAAATCTTAGCATCATCCCAATTTTGTTTTTGGGTTTAATTTACGGCTGTTCCCCAACAGTTAAGGTTACAACAGATTATGATCACTCTGCAAATTTTAGTGAATACAAAACCTTTGCAGTTTATGATTTAAAAGCACAGGAAGGCCAGGTAAATCAATTAAATGTAGATCGGGTATCAAAAGCAATTCGTGCTGAAATGATTGCAAAAGGATTTACAGAAAGTTCAAATCCTGATTTAAAAGTAAACGCAGTTTCTATCTTAAAAAATAAAACACAAGTTACAGCCGATTCTAATTTCTACGGTTACGGTGGAATGTATCGCCCTTACGGATATTGGGGAGGTGGAGCTATGATGGGCGGCGGTACCACGACATTTAATAGTTATGATTATGTTGACGGTTCGCTGGTCATAGATATAGTTTCTACGAAAACACAAAAATTACTTTGGCAGGGGATTGGAAATGCTCAAATTGACAATAAACCAGATAATCCTGAGGAATTTATAAATAGTTCTATCAAAAAAATCTTAGAAGGATTTCCTCCCGGCGCAGTAAAAAAATAGCATAAAACTACTTGTTTTAAATAGGCTGTACTTTCAATTTTAGTAAGTACAGCTTATAATCGCACACTTTATTTTCTTTGAAAATACTTCTCAAAGAAAAAGGAATAAACTAATTAAAGCTTAAAACGTATGACCGATATAGTACTTTCGCTTTTCTTTTTTATAGCTACAATTGTAGGTTTTGCGACTTCATTTATGGTTCTGTTTTCAAAGAAAAATTATTCTAAAAGTTTTTTCTTAGGACTGTTTTTGTTTAGTCTGGCCATTGTAAGCGTCTATAATTTTTACTTATCGGCAAATGTTTTTAAAGAGTTTCCGGATCTGTTTATGATTACAAAATCGTTTATTTTTTTAGCAGCTCCCTGTGCATTTTTATACGTTCGAAATATTTTATTTCCAAATTCATCTTATAAAAAATACGACTGGTTTCATTTCTTGCCATTTCTCATTTATTTCTCACTCACAATTGTAGTCTGGATTGGAAATTACACCAATATTTATTTGATAGAATATATTTCAGTAAAAACAAAAAATCCTTTTTCAATGTTAAGTCTCAGCGTTTGGCTTATGTATGCATTTTGTCAGACTCTGATGATTTTAAATTATGATATTAAAAAATTTAAGGAAAATCATCTGCAGCGAATAAAAATTTTAAACTGGATCAGGGTTTATAACCTGGCAATACTGTTTTTGTTTTCAACGCTTTTCGTGCATTTCTTTTTAATTAATAATTTCGACAACGTAGATTTCTCTTGCTACATCCTTATTTCATCTGTTTTAATATTTACGGTTGGCTGGCTGTATTTTAAACCCCAGATTTTTTATGATTCAAATGAAACCGAAACATTAGATTTTGTTAATGAAAACTTGAGAACCTATACTTCAAAGGAAACTAAAAATTCGCTGCCCATAATAAAAGAGTTAACGCCCGAAAAACGACAGCTGTATCTGGTGAAACTAGAAAATATTTTCGACTCTAAAAAACTCTTTTTAAAGAAAGACTTAGTAATACGGGATATTTCTGAAGAAACCGGAATTACCGTAAATAACCTTTCTAACTTAATTAATTCTGAATTCAATCTGCATTTTCAGGATTATATAAATTTAAAACGAATCGAATATTTCAAAGAAAAAATAAACGATTCAGACTGGAAAGATCTTTCACTCGAAGGAATGGCCTGGGCATCTGGTTTTAAATCCAGAACAACCTGTTTTAGGGCTTTTATAAAACATACCGGAAAATCTCCTTCAGAATATTTTAGAGTAATCAGGATTAACCCTGAAAAAAGCAGTTCTTATTTTTTTAAGCAGTCTACAAATTGAAATAGTTTGTAAAGAAGGATTGTAAAGTCTCATTAATTTAAAGAAGAAACCATGAAAACGAAATTAAAACAAAGACATACAATAAAAACACTATTCTCCTTATTATTTCTGTTCGTTTGTTTCTTAGGAAATGCACAGTTAAAAGGAGGTCATATTCTTGGAGCAATGGGATTACAATCCGGAACTCAGACTCCGGCCAATACTTTAAGCGTTTACGTGCCGGGTTATTTATATGATGCGGGTTCCCTGCGAAATGCAGACGGTGACGAATCTATTGCAAATCCAGATATTACCATGTTTATAACCGGAGTTGGAGCTAATTATGTAAGCGATTTCAAAATTTTAGGGGCTAATTACGGAGCTACTATTTTGTTAGCCTTTGCTTCAAATACCATTCAGGGAAACACACTTGATGCAACAAATTCACTTGCTTTTACAGATATGTATGTACAGCCCATTCAATTAGGCTGGCACAACAAAAGGGCCGATTTTGTTTTTAGTTATCAGCTTTATCTTCCAACCGGAAAATTTACCGCCGGAGCTTCAGATAATGCCGGTTTGGGAATGTTGATGAATGAATTTTCAGCCGGAACAACCGTATTTTTTAATGACAAAAAAACATTTCATTTTTCTGCTTTAGCCTCTTACGAAATAAACGGAAAAAAGAAAGATACAGAGATAAAAACCGGAGATATTTTAAGTGTTGAAGGCGGTTTAGGAAAAACCTTTTATATGCTCAATGCGGAGAAAACTGCTCCAACAGGAATACTAAACGCAGGTTTGATTTATTACCTGCAATATAAAGTTTCAAACGATAAAATTCCGGCGGGCAATTTGGTGCTTGAACCGGACAAAGACAAAATTGGAGGACTGGGTGCCGAGGTAAATTATTTTCATATAGGCTGCAAAACTTCTGCGGGACTTCGCTGGGTTTCAGAATTTGGAGCCGAAAGCCGTTTTCAGGGAAATACTTTTTTCCTAACACTTGCCCATGTATTCAGTCTGGCAAAAGAGAAAAAAGAATAGTCCTAAAAATGATCTAAGTTGATGTTTTTTAAATGAATACGATAAATTTTAAATTGATTTAAATGAGAAATACATATTCAGGAACTTCCATAAAAAACAGAAAACTTTTTCAAAAAATAGTTTTCATTTTGGCGTTGTGTTTTTTTTCTCTTCAAAACATAACCGCACAAACGGACCATAAACCGCATATTACAACAAAAGATTCTCTCGACGGAGCTTTTGACTTAAGCAATTATATCATTTACGCACACGGTTTTATTGTAGTTCCAACCGTTATTACAGAACCGGCTTTGGGTGGAATTGGAGGTGCAATCGTTCCGGTTTTTCTTAAAAAACGTGCGCCGGTTGTAGACGAAAATGGTAAAAAACGTTTTATAAATCCGGATATAACGGGAGGAATTGGTATGTATACCGAAAACAAAAGCTGGATGGCTGGTGCTTTTCGTTCTGCTACTTTAGTCAATTCCAGAATTTTATATCGCGTTATGGCAGGTTATGGCGATATGAATTTATCATTTTATGCTAATAATATTCCAAATGCAAAAGATCAGGAATTTAAACTCAATTTCAGGTCTACTATTTTTTATACACAATGGCTCAAACAATTTAGAAATGCCAAATGGAGCGCCGGGCCGCAATATCTTTTTTTAAATTCAAAAATAAATCTGCCAGATGTAGACCTTCCACCGCCATTTGTACAGCCAAAAGATATTAAAAGTACGATAAGTCAGCTGGGAGGGGCACTTCAGTTTGACGGACGCGACAATATATTTACACCAGATAAAGGAATCCGGCTACAGTCAGATTTCTTTTGGTCAGATGATGCAATAGGGAGCGATTATGATGCATGGCGCGTCAATTTATCGGCGATAGGCTATTATCCCTTAACAAAAAAATTAATTGGCGGGCTTAGGGTAGAAGGAGAGCAGGCGTTTGGGAGTCCGCCTTTTTATCTATTGCCCGGAATTAATTTACGCGGAATTCCCGCTGCCCGATATCAGGGAAAAACGAGCATCGTTACCGAAGCCGAATTGAGATGGGATTTGTACCGAAGATGGAGTTTAATGGGTTACGGCGGCCTCGCAAGTGCTTTTAACGATTGGGATAAAGCCTTTGCCAAACCAGTTGTGTACAGCTACGGAACAGGATTCAGGTATTTGTTAGCCCGAAAATTCAAACTCAGAATGGGTGTCGACGTTGCAAAAGGCCCAGAAGAGTGGGCGTATTATATTGTTTTTGGAAGCAATTGGCTGAGATAATTGTGAATTGTGAGTTGTGAATTGTGAAAAGTCAATTCCCGATAAACTATCGGGAATTCAAATATAATTCGTGTCAATTAGTGAAATTCGTGGCAAAAAAACTTTCTATTTCGCCCAATAAGGCTTAATAATTTTATTCTCTTTTTGGCTCAAGGCCAATAATATAAAGGCAGCCAAAGAGCAAAAAATAACAGCCTGAACCGATCCCTCAGGACCAAATTCTCCTCCGGTAATAAATTCAGAACCCTGAATTTTCGAAACCAGTAAACTATTGGTTTTAGAATTTCCAGATGTTATCGCTCCAAAAATTCCCGACTGCATAAAATTCCACGCAAAATGAATCGCAATTGGAAACCATAAATTTCTGGTATAAATAAAAGCTGCACCCAAAAGTAATCCGGCTTCAATGGCAATACACAAAGCAGAAAGCAAAGTACTGTGTTCGTTTGCCAAATGCAGTGCACCAAAAATTAGAGCCGAAATGATAAGCGCCGCATAACTTCCCAGTTTTTCTTCCATAATTCTAAAAAGGATTCCGCGGACCAAAATCTCTTCGATAACAGCAGCGGTAAAAGCAATCGTAAGCGGAATAATGATAAACGAAAAAGGGTTTACAGAAACAACCTCATAACCTCCATTAAAGTAAATCACTAAAATAGTCAGCGATTGTAAAACCGCACCAATTAAAATTCCGATGATTAAATTTTTGGCAAGACCTTTTAAAGCCAATTCTGTTATGGCTCTTTTTTCATAATATTTAAAAAAAACAATATAGCTCGTTAAAGCCAAACCGCAGACAATAATTCCTTTTATAAGATTTCTATAATCTTTGTCAAGAGAAGTTTGCAGTAATAATTTCCCTGCAATGGCCTGCCCGACATTAATTAGTAAAAGACAGGCAATTAATCCTAAAATAATTTTGGTTAACGGGAAATTGAATATTTTTTGTTTTGTAGTTAAAGTTTCCATTCAGTTTGGTTTATTAATTTGAAGCAAAGGTAAATCGCATTGAAAACAAAAAATAGAATGAAATTTGCCTCTTTATAATTTTTGGAATTGTTTGGGCAGAAATCCCGTCTGGCTTTTAAAAGTTCTAATAAAATGACTTTGATCCGCAAATCCGCATTCGAGGGCGATTTCGGTTAAATTACTTTCGTGCGATTGTATCAGCGAAAGCGAACGGTTTATTTTAATTCGGCGCATGTATTCGCCTAAAGTACAGCCAAAATACTTCGGAAAATGTTTGGAAATCGTAATCGGATTTAAATTTAAAACTACTCCCAAATCATGCAGATTCGGATTTTCGTTCCAGCAGTCATTCAGTAATTCCTCTAAACTCTTCACCCAAAACGGACTTTTTTCAAATCGTTCCAAATGATTTTGAGCATTCGAAATCTGCGAAAAAAGCATTGTAATTGTATCGGCAGAAAAAGTATCAGAAGTAAGCGTTTCTTTAAAAATCTTTAGAATAAGAAATTTAGTAAATGCCGAATTTTGAACCGATTTTTCAATCACGGCTTCCGATATTTGAAGTTCTTTCAGCAGGTTTTCTTCAATTTCGATATTGATGTTTCGGGAAGGAAAAAGAGTATCCTGATTCAAATGCAGTTCGTCGCTGTGGTAAAACAATAAAGAACCGGGGCCGACAGTTTCGCTGAAATTTTTTCGTTTTTCAGTTGTTCCGCCTTTCAGGAAAAGCGTTATATGCGCGTTATTGTGCGAGTGCCAGCCTTCATAAACCTTATTTTGATACTCGGTTTCGACAACCGCAATTCCCTGCTGGGTATTGAAGCTCTTTTTCGTATTGCCTAAGTATTTCTCTTTTTCGAGTTCGTACATTTCGGGGTTTATTGCGTGGCATTTCAGCAGCCAAAATACCATTTATTTAAATATAAAACCGAAAAAGATTTGATTCTAAACAGATTATGTTTTTATATAATTTGTAAGATTTAATTGTTTAATAAAAACATTGTATAAACATTAACTGTTAAATAATAGTTTATTTACCGAATATTTAATTGTTTTGTAACAAAAATATAATACAAGCTACTAATAAGGCAACTATTTAAATCTTTTGATTATGTATAAAAATACGATGAAATCAGTTTTCGCGGCATCTGCTTTTTTAGTTGGTGTAAGCGGCTGTTTTGCACAGGACATTTTGGTAAATTCCTTAAAGCTAAATGCGAGTGATAAAAGTAAAGAAGCTTTTAAATTCACTGAGGTCGTTAACTTAGGAACAACGTCGATTAAAAACCAGGGTTCATCAGGAACTTGCTGGAGTTATGCATCAAACTCATTTTTAGAGTCAGAAATGATTCGTTTAGGAAAACAGCCTGTTGAGCTTTCTCAGGTTTTTTCTGCAAGAAATGTGTATGTTGACAAAGGAGTAAATTATGTTCGTATGCACGGTGCGATCACTTTGGGCGATGGAGGTTCGCTGCACGACGTAATTAATATGTACAAAAAATACGGAACCGTACCAAGAGAAGTTTACACAGGTTTGAACTACGGAACGGATAAAAATAAATTTGCCGAAATGTCTGCGCTTATCGAAGGTGTTTTGGCTGCAGTGGTTAAAAATCCAAACGGAGAATTAACGCCAAACTGGCAAAAAGCGTATGCTGCTGTTATCGATTCTTATTTAGGAAAAGTGCCGGATAACTTCAATTACAAAGGAAAAAACTATACGCCTCAGTCTTTTGCTAAAGAAGTGGTAGGAATTAATCCTGATGAATATGTAGAAATGTCTTCGTTTACAACGGCTCCATATTACCAAAAAACAGTTCTTGCCGTGCCGGACAACTGGTCTTTAGATCAGGTTTACAACGTAAAAGTAAACGACATGACAGATGTTATCGACAATGCATTGAAAAAAGGATATACTGTAGCTTGGGCGACAGACGTAAGCGAGAAAAGCTTTAGCTGGAAAAACGGTGTAGCGTATGTTCCAACAAAGAAATTTGACGACATGACTGCCGAAGAAAAAGCAGATATGTTTAACGGACCAAAAGCAGAACCGGAAATTACTCCAGAAATGCGTCAGGCTGCGTTTGACAACTATGGTACAACAGACGACCACGGAATGCACATTATTGGTCTTGCAAAAGATCAAACCGGAAAAGAATATTATATCGTAAAAAATTCTTGGGGAGAAACAAACGACTACAAAGGTTTCTTATTCGTAACCAAAAATTTCGTAAAATATAAAACAACTGCCTTAATGGTAAACAAAGGAGGAATTCCTGCTGAAATTGCTAAGAAATTAGGGGTTTAAGAAGTTTAAGGTATTTAATGAAAATAGAAAAGCGCTGTGATCTTTGGATTGCAGCGCTTTTTTTGTTTAGTTATATGAATGTAGATTTATGACTTATTAAAATAAAATTACTCAAGAATTTCTGCCCAGATACCTGTGAATGTAAAATATAGATTTGCTTTATATGTTTTAGTGAATTCAAGATTTTGATACTTTTTCATATTAATTTTTGTTTTTAAATTACCACCCATTTCATTAATCTTTAGCATTAAATAATCATTTCCATTCTTCACTATCTTTCCAGTAAATTCTCTAGTCAAATTTGAATCCTGTTCTAACCAATAATATTGTTTTTTGTAAACAGAATATGGAAATTCTTTTCTTATTGAATTAATAGAATCCCAAGCATCTTGCATCATATGACTTAGGGCATTTGCAATGAAAGTGTAGAAGTAATAATCTAGTTTTTCGTAATCAATTAAAGATTTATTGTCTTTAACTAATTTAAAAAATTTAATTCGATAGTTATAGATGTTTAATCTTTCACCATAATAGGAGAATAAAAATTTTGCTACTTCAAAGCAATAATCGTAATTAGATAATTCATCAATAATTTCGCTTTCTTCCGGCATAGGAATTAAAAGAATAGGTTTTATTTTGAACAATTCATATTTCAAAAGCAAAGCGTATGGTTTTGTATCTACATTCTCCATAAGATTGTCCATACGCTCTTTAATTACTGATACGTCCCCAATCAATTTGACAAATTGTGTTTCTAATCTAGAAATGTTATTTAAACCTTCTTGAAGATTAGTTTTAGCCTTTGTAAAAAGTTCTTTTATTCTTATTTCTATTTTAACTTTTTCAGTATCAGACAGTTTGTCTTCCCAATTTTTCAAGGTACTAATTAACATCCCAATTAAATCTTTATAACTATGAATTGTAGTTGGATCAAGCGATAATTTAACTTCAAATAAATCAAGTGCTTCATCGAAATAATCTTTTGATTTTTCAACTTCAGAATCTTTATGGTAATATTTAGAAAGTTCTCTATTTAATACAGCTTTTCTATGAACTATTCTTGAATTTCTTGAAAATGAATTATCTTTATATTCATCTAAATCATTTACTATTTTTAATGCAAATAATAATTCTTTCTCTGTATTTCTGTGTTGAAGATTAACAGAATAGCTCAAGCAAAAATGTGAGAAATCAGAAAGAATTTTATAAGCTTCATCGTATAATAAATTTATATTAGACTTGTCAAATGTTTTTTCTAAGCCTAATGATCTCAATAAATTATTTGCTACATAACATGATATTTCATTAGTTTCAAGACTGTTAATTAATTTTCTGTATAATAAGAATAATTGTTTAGAGTCTTTTGTTTTTTCATTTAATAATATATCAGCAATTATCGGATGTTTGATTTTAAAATATAAATCAGGTAGTAAATAATGATCAGGTTTTAATTTTTCTTGTATCAATATTCCAAATCCTTCAGTTTTTACAACATCAGTAATAAAATTGTTCCAATCTAAAGACAACATTTTTTGAAGTAATCCTGATGGCATAGGAATTCCGTATCTATATGATAAAGAGGTATATAGAAAGGCTTTTTGCATGTCCTCTGATAAATCATTATAAGTTTTTAATAATGATTTTTTGTGATTGCCATTATCAATGAATTTTAATAAAAAGAGATATTGGTCATTAGAGCCAAATAAGGACTTAATTTGCAAAAGAATTTCATTTTTTTCTTTAGCGTCCTTATATTTTATAAGACCATCGTTATAATATTTGTCAACAAGTTTAGATAGTTCTTCACGATTTAATTCATTATCGATATTGTACTCAATAAGATCTGGATTATGGAATTTTTTAAATTTTTCAAGTGTATTTTCTCTTATGGCTTGTAGAAAGATTATTTTTTTATCAGGATATTGATTAGAACTTAAACTTCCTCTGATATTCCTTATAGCCTTAAAGTTTGAATCTATTTCAGAATGATCAGAAAAAAAAATTAATTTTTTAAGACCAGTTAAGCTAATAATTAATTGATTAATAAATGCTTCCGAATATTTTTTTAAATCAGTTAAATGGAAAGCAAGTATGTTTGAATCATTTCCAGTTAATTCTTTTATAACTCTATATGTAAAAGTAGTTTTTCCTGTTCCATAGCTTCCTTTTAAAAAAATGAGAGGATATAAATCTCCCTGACTTTCGAATTTTTGTTCGATAAACTCAATGGTATCTTTTAACTTTTTTTCTTTAATTATATCATAATTTTTATTGACTATGCCATAATCAGGTTCAATTCCTAAATAATATTCTTTAGACGAAATTTCCTTTTGAAAATAGCTTTCATTTAATGGCAGTAAAAATGGAGAAAGTTGATGTTGCAAATATGAATTAATTTTAAAAGAATCATGTAGATTAAAAATATTGTGTTTTCTATCTACAATCAGTTTATTATTAGTTAAAAACCAAGAAGAATAAAGTTCAAAGAAATTTTTTGTGAATGCGTTAACAACATTAATGTTCTTACTCCAATAAAAATTCACATCAAATTCATCAGTTAAGAATGGATCAATTAAAAATATTTCTCTATTTCCTAATTCTTGCGTTGCATAATCTAAAAACCTTTTTCCAAACTCATCTTTAAAAGAGTATCCAATAAATATTATTTTAACCCTATAAGAAGCTTGAATTATAGTTTTAAAGATATGTTTATGATATTTTTTGCATTCTTCAAAATCTCTACTAGAAAATGCAATAGGATATTTACCTAAATCTGAAATGCAGCCATGTAATTTGATGTATTTTAAATCATTGCTTAATTTGGGAGTTAATAGCTCCTGTTTATTTCTAATAACATTTAATGTTTCCAATTTGCCTTCTTTTTCAAAAGCATTTTCAATTAATAAATCGACATTTGTGGTAAGGACAGAATTCCAAGGTATATCGGTGAGTATTTTGTGATAATCTTGAACATTTAATTTTCTTAGAAAAGTTGAAACTTTTGAATCAAAATCGGATCTTTGATATTTTGGAGAAGAAAATATCTTATCAACAAAATCAACAATATCATTAGTATCGTATGATATGTTCTGAATATCTCTATAATATTTTATTAATTGAGAGCTTAAATATATTTTCTCATCAGTTACAGAGGCCCCAGCACCAAGGAAAAGTATTGTATTGCCATTTCGTATTTCTTCAAATAGATCAGTTACTTTTTGATTGTCTAAAGTCAAATCCTTAATATGCACCATATTGTAAAATCTTAAAATGTTATAGAATAATTTTCATATCTAATTTTGTCGAAGGAAATATATGATAAAAAAAGGTGTTTTTTTTACGGATTCCCGTAAAGAAGTTAATTTTTTATAATTAAATTATTTTTTTTGTTAAAAAGCGGGCGTTTGAGTAATTGACAGTTTGGGCGATTATATATAGTTTGTGAAATAAGGTATGTTAAGTTTTTATTGTTGTTTGTAATAATTAGCATCTTAATAAACAAAAAAGAGGCTCTTTCCACAAGAGCCTCTTTTTATTATAAAATAATATATTTTTCAAAAGAAATTTTACTTCCCTTTCAACAATTTCTCTAAATACTCAACCTTATCTTTTTCAGCCTGAACCAAACACCCATAAAGTTCCACAACTTTATCAAGAGAATTAAAATTACAGTTGTATGCATTTCCATTTATAACAATATTATTGTTATAAACTATTTTCAGTCAGACAAAGCAAAACGCACACTTTATCGTTTTTATAAGCACTTCACGGTCAAAGTAATGTATAAGCGTCACAAAATCAGTAGCTTTATATAGAGTTTTAAGGAAAATCAACTTTAATTTAATTACTTATGAAAACATATTTACTACATTTTGCGGCTCTTGCCGGTTTGTTTTCTATAAGTGGTTTTGCTCAGCAAACCAATTATATGGTAGCAAATGCAGACACTCGAAGAGCGCCTTATAAATTTGACAGCAAACCAACAGATGATCGTGTTATAGAATCGTATTTGGTTGTAGAAGTAATCAATATGCCTTTCGGAAAAAGAACCACCAAATATGAAGTTTCCAAGCTGGATATGGTGTATACAAATGATCTCGGTCCAAATAATACGAGAACGGTAACTCCAATCTATAAAAAACCAAAAGTAAGAACAGCAAGCACAATTTTACCTTCAAAAGCAATGGCCGATGCAGCAGCAGAAACCATTAAACCAGTCGAAGTTGAGGTTACTGCTCCGGCCTACTCAGAGAAGTTTGTAAAAATAGATATTCTCAACACCTACGCTAATGTTTTAGACAAAGGGTACGAATCTATAGACATGCTTAAAAAAGTGGCTGACAAGTTCTATTTTGAAAGTAATTTTGAAGACGCCGTTAAATATTACACAGAGTTATTTACTCTCGATGGAAATTTAGACACCATTTATTATTTTAGATATGCACAATGTTTAAAAGCAGCAAACGAAAAAGAAAAGGGAGAAGAAATGATGAAATTATTTGAAAGCAAAAACGGGAACCAATAAGTGCCTAAAGCCTAAAATAGGCACGGAATTAAACCATAATAATTTAATAGGATTTATAAACAGAGCCCACGATTTCAACCGCGGAGATGCAATTTTTGGGTAATACATTTTTTATAATTTGTATCGCGTTTCCCGTGGTTGAGACCACGGGCTATGTTTGAAATGAAATGACAAACTTTGAGAAGAAACTGGTATAAACAAAAAAAGACGATCATTTGATCGTCTTTTTTTAAGCTCCCCCTCTTGGGCTCGAACCAAGGACCCTCTGATTAACAGTCAGATGCTCTAACCAACTGAGCTAAGGAGGAATCACCTTAAAGGTAAATATGTTTGCTAAAAAAAGTTGCTCCCCCTCTTGGGCTCGAACCAAGGACCCTCTGATTAACAGTCAGATGCTCTAACCAACTGAGCTAAGGAGGAAGTTGTTGCTCTTTTTAGCGAGTGCAAATATAATCGATTTTTTAGTTTCTCAAAAATATTTTAACTCTTTTTAAAAAATATTTTTATTTGCCTACAATTGCCTTGTAAATATCGTTTCCGTTAGCAAACAAAAGCAGTGTGATAAGTAATACGAAACCAACCATTTGGGCGTTTTCTAAGAATTTATCGCTCGGTTTTTTACCGCTGATAATTTCATACAATAAAAACATCACATGTCCGCCGTCAAGTGCCGGAATTGGCAATAAATTCATAACTCCAAGCATAATTGACAAAATAGCGGTGATATTCCAGAAAGCTTCCCAGCTCCAATGAGGAGGAAAAATCTTGTAAATTGCCGCAAAACCACCAACTTGTTTGTAAGCTTTTGTTTGAGGATTGAAAATCATTTTTAATTGTTTTCCATATCCTACTAATCTGTCTTTTCCTCTTTGCAGTCCTGCAGGAATCGATTCTAAGAAGGTGTATTCTTTTTCAGTAATTTTATAATATCCTAATTCAGCTAGCATTTCATCGTCAAGTTGCCCTAAAACAATTCCTAATTTTCCTTCTTTTGAAATATTAAGATTGATTGGCTGTTCTTTTTTGTTTCTGATTATGAGAGCCGGAACAGTTTTCCCTTTATTAGCCTCAAGTATAACTTTTGCCTGATCGTAATATTTAGTTTCCTGATTGTTAAGTGAAACAAGAATATCTCCTGATTTTAAATTTTTATTTGTAGACTTACCATCAACTGCATCAATGTAAAAAGGTATCCTCATTAAAGCAGGTGGTACTTTTTCTTCTTTTCTTTGATCAGCAAAATCAACAGGCATGGTTATATCTTTTTGTACACCATCTCTTGATATCATTACTTTTTTTGCTGTAATAAGGTTTAGAGGGAAATCATTGTCGATTTTTTCTAATGATTCTCCATCAATAGAAATAATCTTATCGCCAGTTTTAAATCCTGCATGTACCATCGCTTTACTATCTATCCAAAGACCATCTTTTAAGTCTTTGTTTGCAATATAAGTATCGCCATAAGCATAAGCCATTCCTATATATATAATAAACGCCAGGATAAAATTTACCGTAACACCGCCAAGCATAATAATTAAACGCTGCCAAGCCGGTTTAGAACGAAATTCCCATGGTTTCGGCGGAAGCGCCATTTGTTCCTTGTCCATGCTCTCGTCGATCATTCCCGAGATTTTTACATAACCTCCAAGCGGTAACCATCCAATTCCGTATTCTGTTTCGCCAATTTTCTTTTTTAACAGCGAATATTTAACATCAAAAAATAAGTAAAATTTTTCAACTCTCGTTTTAAACAATTTGGCAGGAATAAAGTGCCCTAATTCGTGAAGAATAATAAGTAAAGATAAACTCAATAGAAATTGAGAGAGTTTGATAACTATATCCATTTTGTATTTTTAGTTCGTATTTAACGCACAAAAGTAGCGTTTCTATTTTAATTTGAAAGCGCAATATAATACATAAGGTTTTAAATGTTTGTTAATTAATAAACATTTCAATTTCTCGTTTTAACAAGATACAGTAACTTTACTTTTTAAACGGCTGTCAATATCTATTGGTAGTTCAAAACCATTAAAAGTTACAAACATGGCTTCACAATTATTTTCTCCCTTAACTTTAAAAAACATCACCTTAAAAAATAGAATCGTTATTTCGCCAATGTGCCAATATTCTGCCGTTGACGGATTTGCAAACGACTGGCATCTGGTTCATTTAGGAAGCCGTGCAGGCGGAGGCGCCGGATTAATTATTCAGGAAGCCACAGCGGTTTCTCCCGAAGCCAGAATTTCTCCTGCCGATTTAGGAATCTGGAAAGATGAGCATATCGAAAAACTAAAACAAATCAACGAATTTATTGTTTCTCAAAATGCTGTTCCCGGAATTCAACTGGCGCATGCCGGAAGAAAAGCAAGTGTTTCTGAGCCTTGGAACGGAAATAAAAAATTAGATATCGCTCAAGGCGGATGGCAGACAGTTTCGGCAAGTGCGATTCCGTATCATGACGGAGAACCATTTCTTCCGGAAGCTTTAGATAAAAACGGAATCCAAAAAGTTATTTCAGATTTTAAAGCAGCGGCAAAAAGAGCAGTTAAAGCCGGATATAAGGTTGTAGAAATTCATGGTGCACACGGTTATTTGCTACACCAGTTTTTATCGCCTTTAACTAATATCAGAACCGATGAATACGGAGGAAGTTTTGAAAACCGAATCCGTTTTACACTCGAAATTGTAGAAGCTGTTCAAACCGAATGGCCTTCAGATTTGCCTTTAATCGTTAGAATTTCAGCTACAGATTGGGCAGAAAACGGATGGAATCCTGAAGAATCTGTACAGCTTTCAAAAATATTAAAAGAAAAAGGAGTAGATTTAATCGATGTTTCGTCAGGCGGATTAGTTTCGTATCAAAAAATTGCCATTGGTCCGGGTTATCAGGTTTCTTTCGCAGAAAAAGTTAAAAAGGAAGCTAATATTTTGACAGGTGCCGTAGGTTTAATTACCGAAGCCAGCCAAGCCGAGGATATTTTGAAAAACAATCAGGCCGATTTAATTTTGTTTGCCAGAGCATCGTTGCGAAATCCAAATTTACCTTTAGATTTCGCCAAAGAATTAAACGACGATATTCAATGGCCAAAACAATACGAACGAGCTAAGATTAAATAATTATTAGCCACGAATTCACGAATTAAAGATTCAGCAAAATAAAATTCGTGAATTCGTGGCGGAAAAAAAATCGCAAAATGAAAAAAATAAAAACAGCACTATTATCATACGGAATGTCGGGAAAGGTTTTTCACGCACCTTTTTTAGATATTCATCCGGGTTTTGAATTATTAGGATCTTGGGAAAGAAGCAAAAAGCTAATTCAGGAAGATTATCCCGAGGTTAAAAGTTACCCTTCAATCGATGATTTATTAGCCGATGATGTTGACCTGGTAATTGTAAACACGCCGGTAGGAACACATTATGAATATGCTAAAAAAGTACTTCTGGCAGGAAAACATGCCGTGGTTGAAAAAGCTTTCACGACAACTGTAGCCGAAGCCGAAGAACTAGCTAAAATTGCTCACGAAAAAGGATTAAAATTAGCCGTTTTTCAAAACAGAAGATGGGACAGCGATTTTAAAACCATTCAAAAAATAATCAATGACGGCGTCTTGGGAGATTTAGTAGAAGCCGAATTTCACTTCGACAGATACAATCCGTTATTAAGCCCAAAAGCACATAAAGAAACGGCCAATGACGGAGCCGGAGTTTTAAAAGATTTAGGTCCGCATATTATAGATCAGGCTGTTTGTTTGTTTGGTTCGCCAAAATCGGTTTTTGGAGATGTCAGAATTACAAGAGAAAACTCTTTAGTCGATGACTGGTTCGATTTATTATTGATTTATGACGATTTCAGAGTCCGTTTAAAAGCTGGTTTTTTTGTTAGAGAAGCAAATCCTGCATATACCATTCACGGAAAAAAAGGCTCTTTCTTAAAACATCGCGGAGATATTCAGGAAGACGAATTAAAAATTGGTAAAAAACCAAATCTGGAATCCTGGGGAAAAGAATCGGATGATTTACAAGGAATTCTGCACACAGAAATTGACGGAAAAGTAATTCACGAAAAAGTACCAACACTTCAAGGAAACTATTTCTCGTTTTTTGACGGCGTTTTTAATTCTATAACAAATGATGTTGCAGAACCGGTTACCGCTCAAGACGGTGTAAAAGTAATGCAGATTATTGAAGCAGCCATTGCAAGTAACGCGCAGCGTACGGTAATAAATTTATAACCCGCAGATTTTACAAATTAAACAGGTTTACACTGGTTTGATTTTATAATTTGTGCTGAAATATATAACGAACGATCGTAGAGACGCACAGCAGTGCGTCTTTTTTTACGTCTGAAATAAAATAAATCAGCGTAAACCTGTTTAATCTGTAAAATCTGCGGGGGAAAAAAGTAAAAATCTGTGGGCAAAACCTCGCTATTTATAAACAATAACGTTGTAAATAATCGAACAATTTGTATCTTTAAGTAAATACACAGCTTTTTTGTACTTTTATAATATAATCCCAAAACGCATCGATTTTGATAAATTTTAATCCCTTACAACTTTTTCAGACTAAAGGAAAAATAAAGAAAGTTTTTAGAGAAGCAAAAGCGTCTTATCTAAACAGAATTCGTTTTGCCGTTGGAATGTTTTATTTCGGAATGGGATTAAGTTTTGCAACCTGGGCAAGTAGAATTCCGGATATCAAAACGGCCCTTCATTTAACCGAAGGCGATTTGGGTTCTATACTTTTTGCCCTGCCAATGGGACAATTAATCATCATGCCTTTTTCGGGGAAAATGGTAACCAAGTTTGGAAGCCATCGCATTTTGGTTTTCTCCTTAATCATGTATGTTTTATGTTTGGCCAATTTAGGCTTGGCCACAACGGGTTTACAGTTATCTGTAGGCTTATTTTTATTTGGCTTATTTGGAAATTTAGCCAATATAGCCGTAAATACACAAGGCGTTTATACCGAAGTACTTTTCAAAAAAACAATCATGTCTTCTTTTCACGGAATGTGGAGTTTCGCCGGATTTACAGGCGCATTAGTTGGTTTAGGAATGCTGGCCCTAGATTTAACCCCATTACATCATTTCCTGATTGTTGGAATCGTTGTACTATTAATGGTAGCTTTTAATTTTAAATTTTTAATTCGTGCCAAAGAAAAAATCAAACACAATACAGAGAAAAGAAAAATCTTTGTAAAACCAGACAGTGCTTTAATCTGGCTTGGTGTAATTGGTTTTTGCAGCATGGCGAGCGAAGGCGTAATGTTTGACTGGAGCGGAGTTTATTTTAAAGATGTAGTAAAGGCACCAGGACCGTTAGTAATTTTAGGATATACCTCTTTTATGATTATGATGGCCGGCGGAAGATTTTTAGGTGACGGATTAATCAATAAATTTGGCCGTGAACGCGTCATGCAAATTAGCGGTGTTATGATTTCTGCCGGACTTTTTACGGCTGTTTTTCTTCCGTATATTATTCCGTGTACGATTGCTTTTATGGCAGTTGGTTTAGGAGTTGCGACTATTGTTCCAACTGTTTATAGTATGGCCGGAAAAAACCCAACCGTTCCGCCCGGAGAAGCCTTAACAATAGTTTCGAGCGTAAGTTTCTTAGGCTTTTTAATGGGACCGCCGGTAATTGGTCACATTGCCCAAAATTTCGGACTTCAGTTCTCTTTTGCTTTTATTGGAATTTTTGGTGTTTTAATTGCTTTTATGGTTTCAAAAATTAGAACTTCTGCTTAATTTTTATTGCTCAAGATTTAATGGATTACACTGATTTGCATAGTATTTTTTAAACTCTGGTGCATAATAAATTATTTTTGTAAGAATTTATTTCTTTTTTGGCGTTATTTTTTTCTACATTTGAATATAAGGGTTGTTTGTCTTACGAACAATTCTCTTTTCCAAAAACCAATTTTATCTTTTGAATAGGATTAATATCCGAAAACAATTTTCAAAGTAAATTGGAATTTTGATGGTGAAAATGAGCTGTCTTCTTTTATTATTTTTTGATATTGATACTTTAAGAAGTAATCACATATAAAATTATTAGACTAAGATTTTAAAAAATAATAGCTCCGTAAAAGAATCTTAGATAAACAAATATACTCTACAAAAAAAAAATAATATTTAATTGATTTTTAGATTGTTAAATTATATATTTTTGAGTTGTGAAGGGGAAACAAAGAAAATATTCTGATCTTTTTAAAGAGAATGCAGTGCATTTAAGTTATAAAAAAAGCAATCTTTCTGAATTTGCTAGAGAACTTGGTATATCTCCACCGAGATTGGCAGAATGGCGTCAAACGTATGAAAAATTTGGGATAGGAGGTTTTCCTGGATGTGGTGGTATAAGAATGAGATCTGAAGATCAAAAAATTTTCGAACTTGAAAAGAAATTAAAAAAATCAGAACAAAACTTCGAAATCTTTGAGAAAGGTACCAAATATCTTTTAAAAATGGGTAATACGTCAATTTATCAATTTATTAAAGAAAATGAAAAGTCATACTCAATAATAAGAATGTGTTCGGTTTTTGGAATACACAGACGTGTTTACCGTAACTGGAAAAATGGGATTGTTTCAGAAAAAAAAGAAAAGATACATAAGTTAAAAAACGAAATAACCTCATTGTATTATTTGTTTAATAAACAATATGGATCCTTGAAAATCACCAGAGAACTTGTAAAAAGAGGATATAAAATATCGGGTAGTCGTGTAGCATTTTACATGAAGGAAATGAATTTATACAGAAAACCTAAACAAAAGTTTAAATTAACTACAGATTCAAAGCACGATTTCTACATTTCTCCTAATGTAGTAAATAGAAAATTTTATAAAGATGCCCCTTCTAAACTCTGGGTTTCGGATATCACATACATAAATACGAGAGTAGGATTTATCTATTTGACTATTATTATGGATGTGTATGATAGAAAAATAATTGGCTGGGCTTTGAGCGACGACTTATCAACTAAAAACACCACATTACCAGCTTGGGAAATGGCTATTGCTAGGCGTGAAATTAAAGATCAGTTAATCTTTCACTCTGATAGGGGATCGCAGTATGCAAATAAAGCTTTTACAGATAAATTAGATTCGTATCAATGTATAATAAGAAGTATGAGTCGTAAAGCAAATCATTATGATAATGCAATGGCAGAAAGTTTTTTCTATACTTTTAAAAGAGAACTATTACATAGGAAGACAAAACTTCTGTCTAAAAAGAAAATGAAAGCAGAAATATTCGATTTTATAGAAAATTGGTATAACAGACAAAGAATACATTCTTCTTTGAACTTAAAAACAATAGAAGAATTTAATAACAGTAATTAAGTTAAGAGATGTTGTTTTATTGTATAAAATTAAAAAGTGAAAACAATTTGTAGAAATATAAATGGTTAAAAATAACTTTTAATTCGATAAACAACCGAATTTGTTAAAGTTAAAAGTGAAATATAACTTCAAAAATGAGTAAAATATATGACCGTGATTTCAAAGTGAGAGCAGTAATGTTGAGTTATGAAAGAGGAAATAAGGCTGAAATTGGAAAAGAGCTTAATATCGATTCTTCTTTACTTACTAGATGGCAACAGGACTACGAGAAATATGGAACTGAAAGTTTTCCAGGAACTGGTTATTTAAAATTAAATTCTACAGAAAAGAAAGTATATGAACTTGAAAAGAGAATTAAAGAAGCTGATTTGAAATTTGAAATTCTAAAAAAAGGAAGCAGTCTTCTCTGTCAAGGTAAATTTGTAGTTTTTCAATTTATACACGATAACGAAAAAATATATTCGATCAGAAAAATGTGTAAGGTTCTAAATGTTAGTACACGTACATATAATACTTGGAAAAGTCAGAATTTGTCGGAAACGCAACAGAAAAGGCTTTTTATTAAAAAAAAAATAATAGAAATTTTTTTCGAGTTTAAGCAACGATATGGTGCACAAAGAATTGCAAAAATACTTCTAAATCGAGGACATAAAATATCAAGTGCAACGACAGGGAGATACATGAGAGAATTAGGTTTGTATAGTAAAATCACTAAAAATTAAACTTAAACCAATTTTTAAAAAAAGTAAGTATTAAAGATATGTTTATTTATGTTACAAAAACTAAATAACCTAAGTTTGATATTGAAATTAAAGTGATAATTTTTCTTATTTAATCTTTTCCATCTTCTGAATTTTTAAGTTAATACTTTTATACAACTCTTTTAATTTTTTGTCAGAATGAGTATTGTGTTTTCAAATATATCAAAAACATTCAACAAGCAAATAGATAAAAATACCTGATTTTATTACATCAAAACAACTTCAATATATAAGACTTTTAAGTTGGTATCTTTTGTCCTATTCTGATATTTTTAAACTGTATAAAGAAATTTTTAAAATTTCTAAAACTATATTTTTATATTACATAAACAGATGCTTACATTTTGTATGTCAATAAATGGGCATACTTGCCTAATTTTTTTATGATAAATATATTTGGCGAAAAGTAGGAGATTTTATTTTGTAAATATTCAGTCAAATGAGTAGTTTTTTGCTTATAAATTTAATGGTTACAATTTTCGAGATCTAAACTATTAGAATTTGACAGAATTTTGTATTTTGGTCATCCCAAATCAATACAAAAACAAAATGAAAACCTACTTTATTGCCATCTTAATGATGGTGTTTCCATTCTTGATGCACAGTCAGGACAATGTTAAATTAAAGCAAATCAACATTGTAAAAACGAATTACCAAAATTCTAAAGACGGAGAAATTGTAAATAAAACAATGGTTTTTAAAGATGGTAAGCTTCAAACCATTACAACTTCAGACGTTATTCAGAACTTTTTTTATAACAAAAAGGGTTTACTTGATATGTCTGTTAAAGATAAAGTGGGTAGCGACTGGAAAGAAGTTATCAATTACACGTATGATGCTGATAACAACATTACAAAATTTGTAAAAAAATATCAGGAAGGACCTGATTATATTACAAAAGTTGTATCGTTTGTTTATGAAGGCGCAAGAGTAAAAGTAACGACCAAAAAAAGTACAAATCACCAAAATTTAGTTGAAGATATTGAATATATCATTGAAAATGGTACTATCGTTAGACGTACATCACGTGATAGAAACAAAGCAATTATTGGTAAAATCGAATATGTTTATGTAAACGATAATGTATCAAAACATAAAGGATTAGTTGGAGATAAAATCTCTAAAACGTATACTTATGATGATAAAAAATCTGTAGATCAGTTAATTGTTCAAAATCTTTTTGGGGATAATTATAAAGTAATTGTACCCATGATTTCATATCATGAAGACGAATTTCCTTTTGAGTCGATTTCATATAACAACGAAATGAATTTTAGTCCTTCGTCTACAGCTTTGGTTGCAGTAAGCCGAAAATACAAATACAACAAATTAAACTTTCCAATTTCATGCTCTCAAATTGAAGAAAATGGAATTGTAAAAACAGAGAAAACTTTTATCTACGAATAAATAGTTTTTGAATCCTTTTCAAGCCATTTAAAAATCAAGTTTTATTAAAGAAACACTTTGTAAAACATGATTTTTAGATGGTTTATTGTTTTAAATAATATTTAAAAACGTAATTCTATAATTGTAGTAGTATACAAATGATTAAATTTGTAGCTTATTTTAAGATATGTTAGAGAAAGAAGTTATAAATTTTGAGAAAACAGCCATTGTTGGTATCATAACTCAAAATCAAAGTGAGGAAAAACTTAATGAATATTTAGACGAATTAGAGTTTTTAACTTTTACTGCTGGCGGTGAAGTTATTAAACGCTTTTCGCAAAAAATGGAACGCCCGAATCCGAAGACTTTTGTGGGAACGGGTAAAATAGATGAAATCAATCTTTTTGTAAAAGAGAATAATATATCGACTTTAATTTTTGATGATGAATTATCACCATCACAGCAAAAAAATATTTCAAGAATTATAGATTGTAAAATCCTTGACAGAACGAATTTGATTCTGGATATTTTTGCGCAGAGAGCTGAAACTTCTTATGCGAGAACGCAGGTAGAATTGGCGCAGTGTATATATTTATTGCCAAGACTTTCTGGTTTATGGACACACCTTGAGCGTCAAAAAGGGGGAATTGGTATGCGTGGTCCCGGTGAAACAGAGATCGAAACAGACAGACGTATTGTACGTGACCGAATTTCGTTATTGAAAGATAAAATCAAGACAATCGACAAACAAATGAGTATTCAACGAAGCAATCGCGGCGCAATGGTTCGTGTGGCTCTTGTTGGGTATACAAACGTTGGAAAATCGACTTTGATGAATGCTATTGGGAAAAGTGATGTTTTTGTTGAGAATAAATTATTCGCAACATTAGATACAACGGTTCGAAAAGTGGTGATTAAAAACTTACCATTTTTACTTTCTGATACGGTTGGATTTATTCGAAAACTGCCAACACAATTGGTAGATTCTTTCAAAAGTACACTTGATGAGGTTCGCGAAGCCGATTTACTTTTGCATGTTGTCGATATTTCGCATCCGGATTTTGAGGATCATATTGAATCTGTAAATCAGACTTTGCAGGAAATTAAGAGTAACGATAAACCAACCATTATGGTTTTCAATAAAATCGATGCTTATAAACATCTAACTATTGACGAAGATGATTTGATTACTGAAAGAACCAGAAAACACTGGACTCTTGAAGAATGGAAACAGACTTGGATGAGTAATGTAGGAGAAGATAACGCTTTGTTTATTTCGGCAACTCAAAAAGAAAATTTTGAAGAATTTAGAGAAACTGTTTATGAAGCTGTTCGTCAGATTCACATAACAAGATTTCCATATAATAAGTTTTTATATCCTGATTATAAGGACGCAGTTGAAAAGGAAGAAGAATAAAAATAGAAACGGCTTTTGAAATAAATCAAAAGCCGTTTTTTTTATATAATGAATAAACAGGAATGTTATAAAACTTTATTAAATATCTCTAAAATAAGATTTAGTAAAAATTGATATTTCATATCTTTGTTTAAATGAGTAAGAATTTATACATAATTTCAGGATGCAATGGAGCTGGTAAAACTACGGCTTCTTTTACAATACTTCCTGAAATTTTAAACTGTAAAGAATTTGTAAATGCAGATGAAATTGCTAAAGGTCTCTCTCCATTTCAACCTGAAAAAGTAGCTTTTGAGGCTGGTAGAATAATGCTTCATAGAATAAATGAATTATTAGATACTAATACAATATTTGCTTTTGAAACCACACTAGCGACTAAAAGTTATAAATCTAAAGTTGCGTTAGCACAAAAAAAAGGTTATAAAGTGATTCTTTTATTTTTCTGGTTACAGGATGTTGAGCTTGCGATTGAAAGAGTAAAAACTAGAGTTACAGAAGGTGGACATAATATAGAAACAGCTGTTATTAAACGAAGATACATTAATGGAATATTAAACTTATTTAATATATATTTGCCCATAGCTGATGAAGTTATGATCTTTGATAATTCATTTGGGAAACCTGAATTATTGGCAGAAAAAATGCTTGAAAGTGAGATTGATATAATCAATGAAATTAAGTACGATAAACTAAAAGGAATTTATAATGAAAACATATAAAAGATCGGCAACTCAAACTAAAATTTTAGATGCGATGGATTTGGTTTATGATAAATTAATTGAGTTCAAAAAGAAATCAAATACTGAATTGGTAATTATGAAAGACGATAAAATCGTTCGAATAAAACCAAAATCATTTAACAAGTAAATAAAAATAGAAACGGCTTTTGAAATAAATCAAAAGCCGTTTTTTATTGTATTACATTTTATAAGAATCTTTTCGCTGTGTTGCGGATTATTAAAATCCAAAATTAACTCCTAAACCAAATACTTCTCTGGTTTGAAGGCCTTGAAAAGCATTATCATCATAAATGGCCTGGAAGGCTAAATTTGCCGACAAGAACTTGTTTACTTTCATAATGATATTTAAAGAGTAATTGATGTCTACGTTTTGAGGGTCTTCCAGATAATTAGAATAAAGATTCAGTGTGTTTTCTGCTGTAACATTAGTCATAATGGCCAATTTGTAATAAACAGAAGCATAAAAACCTAACTCGTAACGCATCGTTTTATTAGCATCTACACCAAAATAAGCTCCATCAACATAAGGTAACCCGGTTCCCTGATCAATACCAGAAGTGTAAGCTCCATCTACAAAAGTGAATTTTGAAGTTAACGGCGCAAAGTTTATTTTTAGATTTTCATCTTTAGACCAATAAATACCGGGACCTGTAGTTAGGTAACCCGGAGACATGAATTTAGTATTTTCTGTTCGGATCTCTTTTCCGTTGACATCCTGACCATAAATATAACCCGTTGTAAATTGAGTTCTAAAGTTTAGAAAGTAGGAGTAATACCATTCTCCAAAAGCTCTTTTACCAACGATTGAATTAAACTCTAAACGGTCATCAGTCTTTTTTCCGAAATCGGTGTTTTTAGTTTGTAAAAGCCCGTAAGAAGCAAGGATTTTATTATCCCAGGTTACATCGTCTTTTTTGTAATTGAAGTCATAGTTTATTCCTAAAGTACCAGAGAAACTATCCTCACCACCTGCAATCCAGTTATTGAAGCTGGATTGGTTTAACAAAAGAGATACGGTTCCTTTTGCTTTCCATCCTTCGTCCTCAATTGTATCGTTTATTTTTTTTACCGCTTTTTCGGTATTCTGAATTAGTTCTTTTTCTGAATTTTGTGCCTGAACAAAAGTAAAGTTCGCTAATATAAAAAGTAATAACGCCAGCTTTCTCATGGTTGTTTAGTTTAAGTGTATATTAACAAATATACTAAAATCCAACTGAAGGTTAAGGGAATATTACCTGAAAATGAAGGTTATTTCTTAGATTCTTTGTATAAAGGCACTGCAGAACACGCTTCGCCATACATAATACTGCGGGCAAAGGGCTGTAAATAAGTTGCTGCTAAAATATAAGCACGCATAGGAACCGGTTTTTTTGAGCAGCCTTTTACAATAACCGGTTTGTTTTTGTATGCTGAATAATCGATTTTACTTAAAATTTCTTCATATAAACTAGAATCCAGATCCTCAATGGTTCCGTTTACTACTTTTTTTGCAAAAGGTGCCAAATGCACACTAACCAAAATTAATGCCCAAGCGGGAATTATAGCGTCTGTACTGCAATGTACAGCCACATATTGATCTTGGTATTGAGACCAATCCTGATTTTTTAGATGTTCTCTAAAGTCTTTTTCTTTCAATAAAAATCCTTCCAAAAGCCATTGCGAAATGTCAATCTGCACACGCATTCCTTTTGGATAATAATCCTCTAAATCAAAAACTTCTAAAGCACTATTGGCAACTTTATTGATAATTTCTTCCATGTGAAAAGTTAGTTTCAAGTTTGAGGTTTCAAGTCTCAAGTTGCGTAACCTGAAACTTGAAACTTTGAACCTGAAACAAATATTTTAAAGCATTCCTAATTCTAATTTTGCTTCTTCGCTCATTAAATCTTTGCTCCAAGGCGGATCGAAAGTGATTTCTACGTCAACATCTTTGATGTATTCGATTGTTTTTACTTTTTCTTCCACTTCTCTTGGTAAACTTTCTGCAACCGGGCAGTTTGGAGATGTTAATGTCATCAGGATTTTTACTTCATAATCTGTATTTACCATTACGTCGTAAATTAATCCTAATTCATAAATATCAACAGGAATCTCAGGGTCGTAAATTCCTTTTAAAACTTTTACGATTGATTCTCCTAATTCGTTTGTGTTTATTTCTTGTTCCATTGTTTTTGTTTTTTCACCATATAAGTTATATAAGTTCATTTAAAATGAGTTGCTTAAATAAAAATATGATGCTTTATTTTTATATTTAATCTTCTTGCCAGCGGTATAATTCGTTGACGTATGTTTTTTGTCCTTCGTAGTAAATATTTGTAACATTAAAATTTATCATTAATCCTATTGGCGACTTTAAAAGTTTCATATAAGACATAAGTTTTGCAATATGAATTGGTATAATTTGATCAACTGCTTTTAATTCAAGAACTAAACAATTCTCAATAACAAATCACATCTTAGATCAGACGCTAATTCCAAACCTTTATATTCAACTGGAATTACTAATTCAGATTTAAAATTAATTCCTCTAATAGATAATTCCTTCATCATGCACTGATGATAAATACTTTCTATAAGTCCTGCTCCAATATTTTTATGAACTTCAATCGCCGCTCCATTAACATGATAAATTAATTCAGTCAAATATTTCTTTGTTATCATCTGTTTTTTTCACAATAACAAGAAATAAAAGAAAGATAAAACTTACTTTATGGGTTTTTTCACCATATAAGTTGTATAAGGTTCAAATGGATTGCGAATAATTTAAGCACAAAACTTAAATTTTCTTATATAACTTATATGGTGGAAAAAATTTAATTTTTGTTTTTTGCATCAAAAGCCAAAGCGTACATTTTGATGTTTTTTATCATCGAAACCAATCCGTTTGCACGTGTTGCTGATAAATGTTCTTTTAAACCAATTTCGTCTATAAATTCAGTGTCAGCACTTATAATGTCTTCTGCTTTTTGATTAGAGAAAGCACGAATTAAAATTGCGATTATCCCTTTAGTTAAAATAGCATCGCTGTCTGCTGTGAAAACAATTTTATCGTCGTTTTGTTCACCTTGTAACCAGACTTTTGACTGGCAGCCTTTAATTAAATTCTCATCGGTTTTGTATTCTTCTTTAATTAAAGGAAGACTTTTTCCCAGTTCGATGATATATTCATAACGCTGCATCCAGTCGTCGAACATCGAAAATTCGTCTATTATTTCGTTTTGTATTTCTTTAATTGTCATAATTATTCTTTAGCAAAATCAACCAGTAAATTTACCAGTTTTTCAATTTCCTTTGGAGGAAAACCATTGTCGAAACCTGCTGTTTCGTATGTTTTTTGATCTTGAGTTATTTTTAAATTTCCAATCGCAGCACCGTCATAAAAACGTTTTTCAGTTGGTGCTTTTAATGCCGAAAGTTTGTTTAAATCTACTTTTGAAAATTCAGCAACAATTTTGTTCCATTTCGCATCGTCAATTTTAGTTTCAATCGGCTGTTGATCTCTGCCGTTTGTAACATAAACAGTCTGATTTTGAACTACAATCTTTTTATAATATCCTCTTGAAAGGGCAGAATATTCAATTTGAGTTGTAGCCATGTTTGTCTTTTTTTGACTGCAGCAGCCGGTTGCAATAAAAAGGGTTAAAAGCAATAAAGATAGTATTCTCATAAAAATAGATGTTAGCTTAGCATTATTTGTGCCTTTTTAACGGCGTCGATCATTTGGTCAATTTCTTCTTTTGTATTATAGAATGAGAATGAAGCACGAATCGTTCCCGGAATACAGAAGAAATTCATAATTGGCTGCGCGCAATGATGTCCGGTTCTTACTGCAATTCCTAATTTGTCAATAATTGAACCAACATCATATGGATGAATACCATCAATATTAAACGAGATTACAGAAGCTTTATTTTTTCCTGTTCCGTAGATTCTTAAACCTTCAATTTCAGATAAACGTTTTGTAGCGTAATCTAAAAGCTCAGTTTCATATTCGTGAATATTCTCAAAACCAACACTGTTTAAATAATCAATTGCAGTTCCTAAAACAATTCCGCCGGCAATATTTGGAGTTCCGGCTTCAAATTTATGTGGAAGATCTGCGTAAGTTGTTTTCTCAAAAGTAACTTCTTTGATCATCTCACCACCGCCTTGATAAGGAGGAAGTTTATTTAACCATTCTTCTTTTCCATACAAAATTCCAGTTCCCGTTGGACCACACATTTTATGACCTGAAAAAGCATAAAAATCGCAATCTAATTCCTGAACATTTGGTTTTAAATGCGGAACTGCCTGCGCGCCATCAATCAAAACGGCAGCACCAACAGCGTGCGCTTTGTCAATAATATATTTTATTGGATTAATGATTCCCAGTGCATTTGAAATATGATTAACCGTAACCACTTTTGTTTTTTCTGAAAGCAGCGCATCAAATTCTTCAAGAATCAATTCGCCGTCTTCGTTCATGGGAATTACTTTTAAAGTGGCTCCTGTTTTTTCGCATAACATTTGCCAAGGCACAATATTACTGTGGTGTTCCAAAGAAGAAACAATTACTTCGTCGCCCGGTTTTAAAATAGATGCAAAACCATTCGTTACTAAATTGATTCCGTGCGTTGTTCCCGAAGTAAAAAGTACTTCGTGAGCATGTTTCGCATTTATATGTTCTTTTACTTTGCCACGAGAAATTTCGTAAGCATCAGTAGCTAATTGACTTAATGTGTGAACACCTCTGTGAATGTTGGCGTTTATTTCCTGATAATATTTTACTTCGGCATCGATCACAATTTGTGGTTTTTGCGAAGTAGCTCCGTTGTCGAAATATACTAAAGGTTTTCCGTTTACAGTTTGAGAAAGAATCGGAAAATCAGATCTTATTTTTTGAATATCTAGCATGTCTTATTTAGAAAAAATCTATTTACAAAAGTACTAAAACTAAATTTGTTTATACAGCAATTCGATAATTTCCTTTTATGGCATTATTGTCACTAGGCGTAAATGCTGATTCCGTAAAAATCGATTCAGTTTTATGAATTATCCGAATCAGATTTATAATTTGAGTTCTAAAATCGTGAACATAAATTATTTATATTGCAATAAAAATACTGTCATCATCATGAAAAAATTTCTCAAAGTACTTTTGCTTGTAGTAGTTCTTGCTTTTTTGTATTTCGGATTTACAACTTATCCAAAACTCGATTTGATTTCCGGGTTCTCGGCTAAAAGTGTTGCTTCTGGGCATTTTATAGATAACCGTTCTTTGGATTTAATTCAGAAAACAGACAATGATATCGACATGATTGATTTGGCTAAAAACTCAATTGACGAAACTGGAAAATTTGCCACTGCTACAGTTTATGGTTTAAAGGAACGGAAAGCAATTTACCGCGAAGGTTTAGGAGCCACTTTGATAAACGATGATTTTGATATTTCAAAACCATATTTACTTCCAAATAGAACAAAGCTGGTAAATAATCTTCCTTTTCCATATGGAAATAATGAACCAAAAGACACTTTGTTTTCGAATGTTGATTATTCAAAATTAAAAAATGCAGTTGAAAATGCTTTTGATAAAAACGGCGGAAGAGCAAAAAGAACTCGAGCCGTTGTGGTTTTATATAAAGACAAATTAATCGCCGAAAAATACGATACCGGATTCAATAAAGACAGTAAAATTTTAGGCTGGTCGATGACAAAAAGTATTACAAGTTCGGCTTTTGGAGTTTTAGCCAAGCAAGGAAAAATTGATATTTATAAACCGGCTCCAATTGCAGAATGGCAAAATGACGATCGTAAAATTATCACGATAAATGATTTGCTTTACATGAATTCCGGTTTAGAATGGGAAGAGAATTACAGCACCATTTGTGATGCGACAAAAATGCTTTTTCAGGCCGAAGATATGGGTAAAGTACAAATGGATAAACCAGCTCAGTTTAAACCAAATACACACTGGAATTATTCATCCGGAACAACGAATTTATTATCCCGAATTTTAAGAAGTCAGTTTAAAACTCAGCAAGAATATCTTGATTTTTGGTACGGTGCTGTAATCGATAAAATCGGAATGAATTCGATGATTGTTGAGCAAGATATGTCAGGCACTTTCGTAGGATCGTCTTACGGATGGGCAACACCAAGAGACTGGTCAAAATTTGGATTGTTATACCTTCATAAAGGAAATTGGAACGGAGAACAGATTCTGGATGAAAGCTGGGTAAAATATACAGCAACACCAACAAATACTTCTGAAGGAAAATATGGCGCGCAGTTCTGGCTAAACGCTGGAGGTAAATTCCCGGATGTTCCTCGTGATATGTTTTACTGCAGTGGTTACCAAGGACAAATGGTGGCGATTATTCCGTCGTTAGATATGGTAATTGTGAGAATGGGAGTGAAGGAAGAAGAGCCAGGGTTTGATTTTAATGGGTTTTTGAAGGGGATAATTGATAGTGTGAAGAAATAAAATGTAATACATTTCTTTTCTTTTTGTGACTTGCAAAAAATAGTGGATATTTCAATAACATATTTTGTTGGTATCTATGGCTCCGCCAAAATCTTTCGCTTATTTCAAAGCTGAAGAATAATTAAATCTTTCCAAAATGAAAAAAATATTTATTATTTTATTGCTAGTATCTTCATTTGCAAGAGCCCAAGACTATACCGAGCAAATAAGAAAACTTGAAAATTCAAAAAAACAAATTTCAGAGAAAATTATTTTATTAAATGATTCTATTAAAATGATAGAGTTAAAAATTAATTCATTAAAATCTAAAGATTTTCAAAAAATCATCTCCGATTCTTCATTAATAGCTGTAGCTATAAAGAATGCTAAAATTAAAAAGGCTCCAGATGTAATGGCTGAAATAATTCTAACATTAGAAGAAGATAAAAAAGTGGTTGTGTTAGATTATCATAATGAATTTTTTGGAGTTTGTGTTGGTTCAATTTGTGGTTATATGAATGACAATTGGATAATAAGAAATGAAAAAATAACAGAATTTGTTAAGATAAAACGACAACAAGAGGAAGAATTAGAAAGGCTTAAAAAAGAACGACGATTAAAACAAGAAGAAGCTGAGTACGCAAAAATTGAGAAAACATATCTTAAAAAATACGGCAAAGTAGTTTATGAAAAATTAAAAAAAGGATTTTACTGGATTGGAATGACAGACGAAATGGCATTGATTTCTTTAGGAAGTCCAAATGATAACAATAGAAGTGTTGGTTCTTGGGGAGTTCACGAACAATGGGTGTATAATAATGGATTGTATCTTTATTTTGAGAACGGAAAATTAAAATCATATCAAGATTAGTTCCCAAATGAAGAAATTTTTATGGTAATTTATCATTAAAAAATGGCAACATATTATCTTTGTACGAAGAGCAGGATAATACTCTGGGAAGTCTACTAGATAGGACAAAAAACTGGGAAGCTCTTTTACAAAATAAAAAAAACCACTCTTTTGAGTGGTTTTTTTGTACTTATCAAATTCTACAAATCAAATCCTAAATTCACGCCCAATTTCATGGCAATGATTTTAGTAATTCTTTGTTTTAATTCCGGTATTTTAATGCTTTCGATAACGGCATTTGAGAATGCGTACATCAATAAAGCTTTAGCTTCTTTTTTAGGAATACCACGTGATTGCATGTAGAACATAGCTGTTTCATCAAGCTGACCAACAGTACAACCGTGAGAACATTTTACGTCATCAGCAAAAATTTCCAATTGTGGTTTTGCGTTGATAGTTGCTTTGTCACTCAATAAAATATTATTGCTTTTTTGGAAAGCGTTTGTTTTTTGAGCTTCTTTTTCTACCAATACTTTTCCGTTGAAAACTCCAGTTGAACGATCAGAGAAGATTCCTTTGTAATCCTGGAAACTTTCGCAATTTGGCGTTGCGTGGTTTACCAAAGTATAATGATCAACGTGTTGTTTATCATTCAGGATAGAAATTCCATTTAATGTACTTGTCAATCTTTCACCAAAGTGGTAGAAGTTTAAGTTGTTACGAGTCAAATTTCCACCAAATGAAAAAGTATGTACATAAGCATGACTTTCCTGTTGTTGCGAAACGTAAGTGTTGTCAATTAAATTCGCTTCGCTATTATCGTTTTGAATTTTATAATAGTCAACAATTGCACGTTTTTGAGCAAAAATTTCTGTAACCGAATTGGTTAAAACAGGATTTTCGTTTAAACTTTGGTGACGCTCGATAATTTGAACATGCGAGTTTTCGCCCACAATAACCAAATTTCTTGGCTGAACCATTAAAGCCGATTCATTTCCTGTCGAGAAATACATAATCTCAATTGGTTTATCAGCAACTTTTTTCTTCGGAATATTGATAAAAGCACCTTCAATTGCAAAAGCAGTATTCAATGAAGTTAAACTGTCATCTTTACTTGCAATTTGATTAAAGTACGTATCAATAACCATTTTATATTTTGGTTTGGTCAATGCCGAAGACATCAAACAAACATCGATTCCGTCATGCGTAGTAGAAGATAAATGCGAACTGAAAACACCGTCGATAAACACTAATTTATACGTGTCGATTTCGTGTAAAAAGTATTTTTTTACTTGGTTAAATTCAATTGCATTTTCCTGCTTAGGAAAAACCGTAAAGTCATTTTTTAAGATGGCGTTTAGCGATGTATATTTCCAGGCTTCTTCTTTTTTGGTTGGGAAACCTTTATTTTCGAAGTTTTTTAAGGCATTTGTGCGAATGTCGTGTAAATCTGAATGTACATCGACACGCTCTTCAAAAGCCATAAAAGACGATACTAATTTTTCTTTTAAATCCATTTCTGTAGTTGTTTCCTTCGGTGTTTCAGGTTTCAAGTTTCAGGTTGCCTCTGGGGACTTAATCCTTTGAATCCGTATTGTTTCAGGTTTAATGTTTCATGTTTTTTACTGAAACTTATTTCCTTTGAAATCTTTTTTATTGAGATAAGTGATAAAGTTTTTTATTTTACCGCTTAAATTTTCATAATCTGTTTTTAACGCTTCGAATTTTTGTTCTGAAATATATTCAAAATCAAAAACACGATATAATTGCGATCTTGTTTCTCCGGCCGAACCTTTTGCTATTGATAAAAATTGTCGAAATTCTAAATTTCCATCTCTTTCAAAACCTTCAGCGATATTATCCATTACTGAACCGGAAGAATCTTTTATTTGATTTTTAAATCTGAGATCTGATCTTAACTCTGTATGAATTGCAATAAGATGAATTTCTTTTGCTAATCTTCGAGCCTCTTTCCAAATTTCTAAATCTTCAAATCGAGTAATTGTCGCCATAATTTCTGCTTTATAATTTTAAGTTTAAACTTACAAAATACAGTTTAACTTGAAACTAAAAAAACATGAAACCTGAAACAAAAATTTAATTCTCCGCCTTAATCCAGTCGTATCCTTTTTCTTCCAGTTCGTAAGCCAATTCTTTTCCACCTGATTTTACGATTCTTCCGTTGTAAAGAACGTGAACGAAATCCGGAACGATATAATCTAGTAAACGTTGGTAGTGCGTGATCACGATAATGGCGTTTTTCTCGCTTTTTAATTTGTTAACTCCGTTAGCTACAATTCTTAAAGCATCGATGTCAAGACCAGAATCGGTTTCATCAAGGATGGCTAATTTTGGCTCTAACATTGCCATTTGAAAAATCTCGTTTCTTTTTTTCTCTCCTCCGGAAAAACCTTCGTTTAAAGAACGAGATAAAAATTTACGATCGATTTCTAATAACTCTGATTTCTCACGGATAACTTTTAGCATTTCGTTAGCCGGCATTTCTTCCTGACCGTTTGCTTTACGAGTTTCGTTGATGGCAGTTTTCATAAAGTTAGTAACGCTAACTCCAGGAATTTCTACAGGATATTGAAACGAAAGGAAAACTCCTTTATGTGCTCTTTCTTCAGGAGCAAGATCAGCAAGATCTTCTCCGTCAAGGAAAACTTCTCCGTCAGTAACTTCGTAGTTTTCGTTTCCTGCAATAACTGCAGAAAGTGTACTTTTTCCAGAACCGTTTGGTCCCATGATCGCGTGTACTTCGCCAGCTTTAACTTCTATATTAATTCCCTTAAGGATTTCTTTATCACCAATTCCGGCGTGAAGGTTTTTTATTGATAACATTGTTTTTTTATTTTTATATAAATGTCAATTCTATTTTTGTTGTTTGGTTTAGGATGTTGGCATTAAAATGCGCGTGTCCTAAATATTCCATGCCTAAATAATCGGCTGTTTTTTTGAACGGAATGTAAAAACTCTCTTCGATTTCGTTGTCGTGTGAATTTGATATCACCCCAATTTTCTTTCCTCTAAGTTTTCGTCCGGTTTCTTTCTCAATTCGAAGCAAATCCGAAAATCGATCAAAGAAAACCTTCATGATTCCACTCATATTATACCAATATACGGGCGTTGCAAAAATTAAAGTGTCGTACTCTTCGAGTATTCTTCTTATTAAGGGCAGAAAATCATCTTCTTTGTTTTTGCTTTCGTAATCATAATGAGAAATATTATAATCGCTTAAGTCAATCACATCAATTCCCGATTCTTTTGCAATTTCATCGACAATTTTTGTTGTGTTTCCGTTTTTTCTGGCTGAACCTAAAATGATGATTTTTTTACTTTCCATCTTTCAATTATCCAACAGATCCTTCTAAAGAAATCTCTAATAATTTTTGAGCTTCAACAGCAAATTCCATTGGTAATTTGTTCAAGACATCTTTACTGAAACCGTTTACAATTAAGGCAATCGCTTTTTCAGTTGGGATACCTCTTTGGTTGCAATAAAAAACCTGATCTTCTCCAATTTTACTTGTAGTGGCTTCGTGCTCTATTTTTGCCGATGGATTTTTACTTTCGATATAAGGGAAAGTATGCGCTCCACAATTGTTTCCCATTAAAAGAGAATCACATTGCGAAAAGTTTCTTGCATTCTCAGCTCTTGGGCTAATCTGCACTAATCCACGGTAACTGTTTTGCGATTTACCAGCCGAAATACCTTTAGAAATAATAGTCGATTTAGTGTTTTTACCTAAATGGATCATTTTAGTTCCCGTATCAGCTTGTTGGTAATTATTAGTAACGGCGATCGAATAAAATTCTCCTACCGAATTGTCTCCTTTAAGTACACAAGAAGGATATTTCCAGGTTACAGCAGAACCTGTTTCAACCTGTGTCCAAGAAATTTTAGCATTTGTTTCGCATAAACCTCTTTTCGTAACGAAGTTGTAAACGCCACCTTTTCCTTCTTTGTTTCCTGGGAACCAGTTTTGAACAGTAGAATATTTAATTTCAGCATCATCCAAAGCGATTAATTCAACCACAGCAGCGTGCAATTGATTTTCGTCACGACTTGGTGCTGTACAACCTTCAAGGTATGAAACATAACTTCCGGCATCTGCAATAACAAGAGTTCTTTCGAATTGTCCTGTTCCTGCCTGATTGATTCTGAAATATGTTGAAAGTTCCATTGGGCAACGAACGCCTTTTGGAATATAACAGAAACTTCCGTCAGAGAAAACTGCTGAGTTTAATGCTGCGTAGAAGTTGTCTTTTTGAGGTACAACAGTTCCTAAATATTTTTTTACCAATTCAGGATGTTCTTTAATAGCTTCAGAAATCGGGCAGAAAATAATTCCTTTTTCTCCTAATGTTTTCTTGAAAGTAGTTGCAACAGAAACTGAATCGACCACAATATCCATAGCGACATTGTTCATCATTTTTTGTTCGTCAACAGAAATTCCAAGTTTTTTATACATTTCTAAAAGTTCCGGATCAACATCATCCAGAGTTTTAGTAGGATCTACTTGTTTTGGAGCTGAGTAATATGAAATTGCCTGAAAATCTGGTTTTTCGTAATGTACGTTTGCCCATTCTGGCTCGATCATTTCTTTCCAGGCGCGAAAAGCTTCTATGCGCCAATCGGTCATCCATTCAGGTTCTTCTTTTTTAAGAGAAATAGCTCTTACGATGTCTTCGTTTAAGCCAATAGGAAACGTCTCCGATTCTATATCAGTATAAAACCCGTATTCGTATTCTTTAGTTTCGAGTTCGATTTTTAAATCGTCTTCTGTGTATTTGCTCATTGTTTTTTTATTGTCTTAAAGTTTTAAAGTCCAAAGTTTGAAAGTCAATAGCAGTCTTTAAGACTTTCTGACTTTCGGCTTTTGACTAAAGAGAAAATGATTCTCCGCAACCACAAGTTCTGCTTGCATTTGGATTATTGAATACAAATCCTTTTCCGTTTAGCCCTCCTGAAAATTCCAGAATTGTTCCAGCTAAATATAGGAATGATTTTTTTTCAACTGCAATTGTTATGTCGTTGTCTACAAATATTTTATCGTCGTCGCCTTTGGTTTTATCAAATTTTAAATCATAAGACAAACCAGAGCATCCACCGCTTTTCACACCTACACGTACGTAGTCATGTGCGGCATCAAAACCATCATCACTCATCAAGTCGATGATTTTCTTTTTGGCTGTATCAGAAACTTTTATCATTGTTTATGGTATTTGTTTTTAAATGATCATTTTAATCTGCATTTAAATAGTAATCAAATTATTACATAAAATTTAAACACCAATTTCTACGTTCAAATGAAATTGTCTGCAAAGATACGACTTAAAAACCTTTTTCCATAACGGTTCACATTATTATAACAAATGTTAAAATAGACAGAAGTTATTTTTGCTTAAAAGCTATTTATTGAGTGACTTTTATTTTACAATGGATTTTGTTTTTGAACGAAAAGTCAGATGATTCTGTAAAATACTGGTTTACTGTGTTTTAAGTTATTGTAAATAAGCAAAAAAACCGTATTTCTACTTGTTCTATCGAATAATTTAATGGTATTTTTGCAATAAATTGTGAGGAATGATGAAGAAAAATTACACAAACGAATGGATCAGGGCACTTTTGGCAATATTCTTTATTTTTGGAATAGGTGCTACTTTCTATATATTTAGTAAAGAACTAAAAGACGAGGCAGATAAGGAAGAAGCAAGCAATAAAAATATTAAACTTGTCAATAATAATAAAGAGTACATTGCTCAAAAAAGTATTCTTGACTCTTTGAATGTTTTGAAATTAGAATATGATGTTGCAATCTTAGAAAAAACGGCTCTTTCACAGCAATTGGCATTTGAAAAGAAAAATGTCGAAAATTTAATGGAAATTATAAAAGCATCAGAAAATCCTTCTGTTACTCAAATTCAAATTTACCGGAAACAGCTTTCAGATATGCAGACTGCATTAGCCTCTAAAGTTGCAGAAATAAAAAGTCTTAAATCTCAAAATAAAAATTTGCTTACGGAAATTGAATCTCAAAATGTTGTAATGTACAAACAAAAAGCAGAAAATGATACTTTAATTTTAAAGCAAAAAAAGTTAGAATCGACAATAAAAGATGCTTCTAAACTAGTTCTGAATAATTTTAAAGTAATTGCTCTTCGTGAAAAAAAATCGGGAAAAGAGCAGGAAACAGATAGGGCAAAAAGCACTAATAAACTAAAAGTAAGTTTTTCGGTTAACGGAAATGCCGTTGCTAAAACAGGAAAAAGAGTGTTTTATATTCAGGTTTTAGACCAAAAAAATACTGTTCTTGGTGAAAATAAATTAATAGAATTTGGCAACGATAAAGCTTTGGTTTACAGCTTTATTGTGGCAGCAGATTTTCAGGGCAAATCTTTAAACTTGTACGGAATTTTAAATTCTGACGAAAATCCGTTTAAAAAAGGAACATACTTTGTCAACTTCTTCGACAAACAAGAAATTATGGGAACCGCTTCAATTACTTTGGAATAAAAGTATTTTTATCCCAAGAATTTTACTGATTTAACAGGTTTACACAGATTTTTTATTGATTAAAACTCGACAAGTTTACTTCTTGTCAGGAATAAAAACACAGCGAAAATCAGTTACGTCAGTCAAATCCGAGGTCAATTTGCATCTAGTTGGAGAAACATTATTAGCAAAAGGAGATTGGATTTCCTAGCTTTGTTTTCTTATTAGAAATTTAAACTCATGAAACTTTACCCAATAGAATCCGGAAATTTTAAGTTAGATGGCGGCGCTATGTTTGGTGTTGTACCTAAAACGATTTGGAATAAAACCAATCCCGCCGATGAAAATAATTTAATTGATATTGCAGCGCGCTGTTTACTTATTGAAGATGGAAACCGCCTGATTTTGATCGATACCGGAATGGGAGATAAACAATCGGAGAAATTCTTTGGTTATTATTCACTTTGGGGATCACATTCTATTGATAAATCATTGGCAAAATATGGGTTTAGCAGGGATGACATTACTGATGTTTTTATGACGCATTTGCATTTTGATCATTGCGGTGGAAGTGTGCAATGGAATAAAGATAAAACCGGATACGAACCAGCCTTTAAAAACGCAAAATTCTGGACAAACGAAAATCATTGGGAATGGGCAACGAAACCCAACGCACGCGAAAAAGCTTCATTTTTGTCCGAAAATATTTTGCCAATGCAGGAAAGCGGACAATTGAATTTTATTAAACGTCCTGAAGCTGATTTTGGCTTTTCTGAAGAAATGAATTTTGGAATTTATTATGTTGACGGCCATACCGAAAAACAAATGATTCCGCATATTCAGTATAACGATAAAACAATCGTTTTTTGTGCAGATTTATTAGCAACAGCCGGACATATTCCGCTTCCATATGTAATGGGTTACGATACAAGACCTTTACTTACAATGCCGGAAAAAGCTAAATTTTTGAATGCTGCAGCAGATAATAATTATTATTTGTTTTTGGAGCACGATGCCCACAATCAAATTATAACAGTTGAGCATACTGAAAAAGGAGTGAGATTAAAAGACGTTTTTACTTGTGAGGATATTCTCTAAGATCAAATTTTTATCATAAAAAAATCCCATTTTCAACTTAATGAAAATGGGATTTTTAGTTTAACTAAAGTGAAATATTATTCGACGATTACTTTTTTAGCCGAAGCAGCATCCTGATTGATTAAATATACGTAATAAACCCCTTTTGGTAAACCGCTTAAATTGATTGAATGATTTGAATCGGTAGAATTTAAGCTAAATGATTTTACTAATTGACCTAGTGAATTGTAAACATTTGCTTTTTCTAAGTTTATATTTTTAATACTCACTTCCCCTTTTGTTGGATTTGGATAAATTGCTTGAAAACAGAATCTTCAAGTCCTAATGTACAAGTTATTGAAAAAGAAGTTGTTTTTATCTTTAAGTGCATCCCAGCTTGATGTCGAATATTGAGGATCGTCTACCATTATACATGATAAACTTGGATTAAGTGTAAAATTTGAATTTTCGGGACAGCCATTTGAATTGTAACTATAACTAAATGAAGATAACAGGTTAGTGTTTTGACCGTTTTTTAAATTTAGTTTATTTAGTAAAGGGTTTGACTGGCAGTTTAAACCAAACAATAATGTATTGTTAGTTAAATCAAGTGAACTAATCTTAGTGGCTTTACAAACTAAAGCTTTTAAATTAATATTTGAGCTTACATCTAAATTTGTAATATCATTAATAAGAGCAATTAAAATATTCCAATTTAGTATTTGAACCTAACATTTAGAGGGGGTATTTTATTTGAATCACAAGTAAGCTTCGTTAAATCCTTGTTTGCTGATACATCCAAAGCCGTTAATTTATTCGCTCGACACATAAGAGAAATCAAAGATTTACTATTACTTATGTCTAAAGTCGATATCTCATTACAATAATCATTTTAGATTTTATTACTGAAAGTCGTATTAAAAAAATAAATTCTACGATTCCAATAGAAGCTTTAATTAAGGACCTTTTATTTAAATAAAATATTGGTAAGTAATAAATGTCTTATCAGAAGGAAATTAATTTTCAAAAAAATTAACCCTAATTTCATAACACAGTGTTAACAGTTAGCTTTTTGTAACAAAAAAGCATAATTTAGACCCCACTTTTAACATTACAATTATAATTCTAGATACATGAGCCATATAAAACCCCTCAAATTATCTGCTTTTGCATTACTTGTTTTAGCAGGTTGCAGCGCTACTTTACAAGCGCAAGTTTCAACTTCTAAAGAATTTATTACAGCGCCTTTAGCAGTTGTAAAAAAAGCTCCGGTCAGTGAAAATGAATTAAAAAGATGGAGTCATCTTGATTTAATAAAAGATTCTATTCCGGGAATGAGTGTTGATAAGGCTTACGCCGAATTACTTCAGGGAAAAACAGGAAAAAAAGTTATTGTAGGAATTGTAGATTCTGGTGTTGATATTGAGCACGAAGATCTTAAAGGAATGATTTGGACTAATCCTAAAGAAATTCCAGGAAACGGAATCGACGATGATAAAAACGGATTTATCGATGATGTTCACGGATGGAATTTCCTTGGAAATGCTGTTGCCGAAAATCTTGAAATGACCCGTATCATTAAAAAGAAAGATGACGGTTCTGCAGAATACAAACAAGCTTTAGAACAATATACAAAAAAATATGAAGAAGCTTTAAAAGACAAAGAGCAAGTAGATTTTTTACTTGATGTTCATGCTACAATCAAAAAAGAGCTTAATAAAACAACATACAAAGTTGAAGATTTAGCAGTAATTACTTCTACAGATCCAAAAGTAGCGAGAAGTAAAATGATCATGACTCAAATTTTTACAAATGCAGGTTCAACTTTTGATCCTGAAGCTGATTTTGAAGAATACAGAGAACAAGTTTACGATCAGTTAAACTACAACTTAAACAAAGAATTTGACGGTAGAAAAGTAGTAGGCGATAATCCGGAAGATATTAAGGACAAACGCTATGGAAATAATATTGTTTTTGGTCCGGATAAAGAAAAAGCACTTCACGGAACTCACGTTGCCGGAATCATTGCGCAAGTTCGAGGCAATAATTTAGGTGGCGACGGAGTAGCAAATAATGTAGAAATCTTAACGGTAAGAGCCGTTCCTGATGGAGATGAATACGATAAAGATATCGCTTTGGCAATTCGTTATGCAGTTGATAATGGAGCAAAAGTAATCAACGGAAGTTTTGGAAAAAGCTTTTCTCCACACAAACAATGGGTTTACGATGCCATTAAATATGCAGCAAAAAAAGATGTTTTAATCGTTCATGCAGCTGGTAATGATGGTTATAATATTGATGAAACTAAAAACATCAATTATCCAAACGATTCTCAGGACAACATCAAAGAATTTGCGGATAATGTTATTACAATTGGTGCAATTAACAAACAATATGGAGAAACTGTTGTGGCAGGATTTTCAAACTTTGGAAAAATAAATGTTGACGTTTTTGCTCCGGGTGAAGAAATTTATGCAACAGTTCCAAACAACAAATACAAATACTTGCAGGGAACTTCAATGGCGTCTCCAAATGCGGCAGGTGTTGCAGCGTTGATTCGTTCTTATTATCCAAAATTAAAAGCTTCTCAGGTTAAGAAAATTTTAATGGATTCTGGTGTTGCACTTCCAGCAGCAGTTGTTCTTGGCGAAAGCAAAAATCCAGATGAAAAACCAGTTGCAGTTTCTTCTGCAGAATCATCAAAAACAGCAAAAATGGTAAATGCTTATAATGCTTTATTAATGGCTGAAAAAATGTCGAAAAAATAAACTATATATAGAATATTAATCCAATGGAAGAGCCGCAGCTCTTCCATTTTCATTATTAAAATTAACATGCGAAAAATTATTTTACTTTCTTTTTTGAGCTTAGGTTTAAACGCTTCTTTTGCCCAAAGTGCCCCATATTGGCAACAGCATGCCGACTATAAAATGGAGGTTTCAATGGATGTAAAAAACTATCAGTATAAAGGAAAACAAGAATTGGTTTATACCAATAATTCTCCTGATACATTAAGAAAAGTGTTTTATCATTTATTCCCAAATGCTTTTCAGCCGGGAAGTGAAATGGACGCTCGTCTGCATTTTATCAAAGATCCTGACGGAAGAATGGTAAATAAAGTAAAAGGTGCCGATGGAAAAGATGTAAAAAAAAGCCGAATTGAAACGCTAAAACCGAATGAAACAGGATATTTAAAAATTTCTGATTTCAAACAAGACGGAATTTCAGCGCAGACAAGAGCTTCAGGAACTGTTTTAGAAGTGATTTTGCCTAAACCAATTCTTCCAAATTCAAAGACTACTTTTACTTTAGGTTTTGATGGACAAGTTCCGGTACAAATTCGTCGTTCTGGAAGAAACAATTCTGAAGGCGTTGAACTTTCAATGTCACAGTGGTACCCAAAATTAGCCGAATTTGATTTTGAAGGATGGCACGCAGATCCATACATAGCAAGAGAATTTCACGGTGTTTGGGGGAATTTTGATGTAAAAATTACAATTGATAAAGAATACACAATTGGAGGTTCTGGATATTTACAAGACAAAAACACAATTGGCCACGGTTATGAAGATGCTGGTGTAACAGTTGTTTATCCTAAAAAAGCGAAAACATTGACTTGGCATTTTATTGCGCCAAACGTTCACGATTTTACCTGGGCAGCAGATAAAGAATACACGCATGATATTGTAAAAGGACCAAATGATGTTGATTTGCATTTCTTCTACAAAAACAATGAAAAAACGACTGCAAACTGGAAACAGTTAGAACCATTAATGGTAAAAGTAATGGATTATTACAACCATAGAGTTGGAGGATATCCGTACAAACAATACTCCTTTATTCAGGGCGGCGACGGCGGAATGGAATATGCAATGTGTACTTTGATGTTAGGAAACGGAACTCTTGAAGGAATTCTGGGAACTGCAACTCACGAATTAGGACACTCTTGGTTCCAGCATATTTTAGCTTCAAACGAATCAAAACACCCTTGGATGGACGAAGGATTTACAACTTACATCGAAGACAGTGCTTTGAATGAATTAAAAGGCGATAAGAAAGAAGCAAATCCGTTTAAAGGAACTTATGCTGCTTATTATAGTTTAGTTAATTCTGGTAAAGAACAGCCGCAGACAACACACGGAGATCGTTACGATGAAAATCGTCCTTACAGTATTTCATCTTATGTAAAAGGATGTATCTTTTTAGCACAATTAGAATATGTAATTGGAAAAGAAAGCCTGGATGCAACTTTAAAAAGATATTTCAACGATTTTAAATTCAAACATCCAACTCCAAACGATATTAAAAGAACTGCAGAAAGAGTTTCTGGAGCAGAATTAGATTGGTATTTAATTGATTGGGCACAAACTGCTAATACAATTGATTACGGAATTAAAGACGTTGCTGATAATTCAGGAAAAACAACAATTACTTTAGAAAGAATTGGAAGAATGCCAATGCCGATTGATTTAAAAGTAGATTACACAGACGGAACTTCTGAAAACTTCTACATTCCGTTAAGAATGATGAATTTCATTAAACCGAATCCAAATCCAAACGAAAAAAGAACAGTTGTAGAAGATTGGGCCTGGGCAATGTCAAACTACAGTTTTACAATTGACAAGAACAAAACAGCAATCAAAAAAATCACAATTGATCCAAGCGGATTAATGGCAGATGTAAAACCTGCAAATAATATTTTTGAAGTGAAATAATTTACTTGATAAAATAATAAAAGCCCTTAAAATTAATTTTTTAAGGGCTTTTCTATTTAATAATAAATCTAAGAAACAGGTTTTATATCCGTAACAATATCGTTTTGTACAGTCTTTTTAAAAGGAAACATTTTTCTGTAACTTAATACTCTCCACAACCATTCAACCGGGCCATAATTGAATTTTGAAAGCCACCATTTGCTTATGAACAACTGAATTGTAAAAACAAAAACAGCCAAGAAAAAGTAAAACCAATAAGGCAGTGTATTGTAAATTTTGAAGCCAATTCCTGAGAAAAGAAAACACGCAATAATATTTTGCATCAGATAATTGGTCAGTGTCATTTTACCGCTCACTCTAAAATAACTAAAAATTGTTTTCAGTTTTCCGCTAGTATACAACAAACAAATTCCAGAAGAAATACAAAGCATCGTATTTATTATGATCCAAAAAACGGGATGAAAAACCGTGAAAATTATTTTCTGCTTAATTGCAATTTCAAAAAGAACACCTGCGATTATGGCCAGAATTAACGTAATTAAAAAAGTTCTTTTTAATAGTTTTTTAAATTCTGGTAAACGATTAAAAAAGTTAATTTTTTGAGCATAAAAACCTAAAAGCATTAGAGCAAACATCACAACATGAACTGTAACAGCATAACCAAGACTAATCATTTCCTGATAATAAGTTCCCAATAAATTAAATTGAAATACATCCAGCCAATTATCAGAATAAAATAGTTTTAAATATTTAGCCGTAGACTGTACATCGGGTAATGTTTGTTTTATCGAATTAATATAAGCGCTAAGAAACGGAACAGATAAAAGAAGTATTCCGCAAGTTATTAAAATTGTTTTTGGAGAACTTCTGTAAAAGAACAAAAGTAACAACCCTAAAAAAGCATAATCTTTTAAGATATCGCCCAGCCAAAAGGCAGAATTTATAAAAGCAAAAAGAAATAGAATAAACATTCTCCAGCAAAAAAAGGAAACTGGGTTTTTGCCTTTTTCAGCCACATTATTAATAAGAACAGCAAATCCGTAGCCAAATAAAATACTTAACAAAGTCCAGGATTTAGCAGAAAAAAAATACAGATTGACATAACTGATAATCTCGGAAAAAATACCTTTTTTCATGATAAAACGCTCTAATCCGATGTAGCGGAAATCAACATAATTTCCTATTGCAACTCCCAATAAAGCCCAGCCTCTTAAAATATCAACAATAGCGGTTCTTTTATCTTCCTGAATGGGCTGAAATGAATTTGTCATAAATAAAAATGGTTTTTTGGTATAAAATGTTTTTGGTTTAATGTATTCAAATGTAAGAAATTAATCAGAAAACCAATTTTTATAACATTATGTGAAATCAAAACAAGAGATAAAAAATCTAGAAATAAATTCAGCATTTCTTGTTTTAGACTGTTCTTACTTCCGAAATAATATCCGATTGAATTTTCTTCTTAAGCGGGAATAATTTTCGATAACTGGCCGATCTCCATAGCCATTCGATTGGGCCATAATTGTATTTTGAAAGCCACCATTTGCTTATAAATAATTGAACAATAAAAATAAAAACCGCTAACGAAAAGTAAAACCAATAAGGCATAGAATCAGCAATTCCTAAACCAATTCCGGAAAAGATAAATGCACCTAAAATATTTTGAGTTATATAATTGGTTAATGTCATTTTTCCGCCGGCACTAAAATAACTGAAGACCGTTTTTAGTCTCTTAGCATTGTAAAGCAAAATAATTCCCGATGCAATAAAAATCATTGTACTTAAAATAAACCAGAAATAAGGATGGAAGAATTTAAGAAATGCAGCTTTATTTTCGGTGGCAAAGTAAAAAACAACACCCAATATAACAGCCATAAACAAACTGCTTATGAGCACATAGATTAAAAGTTTTTTCATTTCTTTTAAACGATTAAAAAAATCTAATTTTTGCAGCATAACCCCAAAAAGCATACAAGACAGCATTACAGTATGTGCTACAATGGCATAACCGGGAGCAATGATTTGCTGGTAAAAATTAGCCAAAAGATTAAATTTAAAGAAGTCCAGCCAGTTTCCGGAATGGTATAGTTTTAAATATTCCGGATTTGTAATAATTGATATTCTTTCAATGTTTAAGCCTTTGATGTAGGCCATTAAAAATGGGACAGCAAGAATAAGAAAAGCAGAAATAAAACCTAATGTTTTTGCTGAACTTTTATAAAAAAACAATAAAATAAGTCCTAAAAAAGCGTAATCTTTTAGGATGTCGCCAAACCAAAAACTAGAATCAATAAAAGCCAAACCAAATAGTAATAGCATTCGCCATGTAAAAAAGGTAAAGGGGTTTTTGCCTTTTGCAGCAACATTATGAATTAAAATGGCAAAGCCATAACCAAATAAAACAGTTAGTAAAGTCCAGGATTTTCCAGCTAAAAAATACTCATCAAAATAGGATAGTATATCAGATAAAAGATTATTCTTGGTTTCGTGCGGAATACCAATGCGCATAAAACCGGAATAATTTCCAATGGCAACACCAAACAAAGCCCAACCGCGAAGAATATCCAAAATAGCAGTTCTTTTGCTTTGTTCAATAGGTTGATAAGAATTTGTCATTTGATTAACGTTTTTGTTGTTATTTGATTGGGGATTTCAGATAATTTCAAAATTATTCTAACACAATCAAAAGTAAGAAAATTATGCAGGTAACAAAATCCTATCATAAAAAAAGCGTGCTATTCTAAAAGTATATCTTTAAAATAGCACGCTTAGTATTGAGTATATTTAGATTAACTCAAATGCTCAATCATATCTTTAGTCATAGATTCCAAATCAAATTTATGGTTCCAGTTCCAGTCTTCTCTTGCAGAAGTATCATCAATACTTGCCGGCCAGCTGTCTGCAATTTTCTGACGGAAATCAGGATTATAGGTAATTTCAAATTCCGGAATATGTTTTTTGATTTCGGCTGCAATTTCAGTTGGGGTAAAACTCATTGCAGCTAAATTGTATGAAGAATGTATTTTAATTTCTTCAGCCGGAGCTTTCATTATATTAATGGTTGCTTCAATGGCATCATCCATATACATCATCGGCATTTTGGTTTCAGATGATAAAAAGCATTCGTATTTTTTATCGGCAATAGCCTTATAAAAAATATCAACTGCATAATCTGTAGTTCCGCCGCCCGGAGGCGTAGACCAGCTTATTAAACCCGGATAACGAATACTTCGAACATCAACGCCATATATATTATGATAATATTCGCACCATCTTTCACCGGCTTGTTTACTAATTCCGTAAACCGTTGAAGGCTCCATAATGGTATATTGCGGGGTGTTTTCTTTTGGAGTTGTCGGTCCAAAAACAGCAATACTTGAAGGCCAGAAAATCTTTTTAATTTTTTTAGCTTTCGCCAAATTTAAAACGTGAAAAAGCGAATTCATATTCAAATCCCATGCAAAAGCCGGATTCTTTTCTGCAGTTGCAGACAAAAGCGCAGCCATTAAATAAACATCCGTAATTTGATGAATTTCAACAAGATGTTCAATTTGATTAAAATCTAAAGCATTCACCACTTCAAAAGGTCCCGAATTGACGACATCAGTATTTAATTTTCGAATATCAGAAGCGATCACATTTTCCGTTCCGTATAATTTACGCAGTTTTTGCGTCAGTTCAGTTCCAATCTGACCACAGGCGCCAATGATTAATATTTTTGGATTCATTTGTTTAGATTTAATGTTGCAAATATAACGTTTTCGCAAATATCAACGTTTTTTCAAACATTAAATTATAAAATTAACAATGATAAAGATTGTTTTTTAGATTATTCACTAAGTCATATTTTATGTGTATAGTTGTTAATAGCCACGAATTCACGAATTTTGTATTTAAAAGTCGGATTCAGATAAATAAAAAATTCGTGAATTTGTGGCTGTCAAAATTATCTGTTAAATTGAAGTTTAAGCAGTGAAAATCACAATTCGTAATTGTAAATTTACTTCGTAACTTTGCACCCTAACATTTTATCAAATGAAATATAAAATAGCGCTGTTTTTACTCTTGATTTTTGTACTTCAATCATGTCAAAATGAGAATGAAAAGCGTCTTGCCGAAAATGCGAAAGAAGCTAAAAAGAATGAAAAAATATTTAACAATATTAATAAAGCCTGGATTTTTATAGATGAACCAATAAATGAGGTTTCTGAACAAAATGTAAAAGGCTGGACAGAGTGGCGTGATTTCTTAAAAGAAATAGGAGACAAGCCGAGAAAAACTATTGGTGCTTTTCAAAAAAAATCAACAGCGATTTCAAAAAAAGCAATTGCTTTAAACAATAATATTCCGTCACAATTTAATCAGCCGCAAATAAAAGCAAGAATTTCCATTTTGATTACTAAAGTCAAAATGATGGATTTATTTATTCATTTAAATCAAATTCCAGATGATAAAGTTGCTTTTTTAATTGGCGAAATCAATAAAGAATTGGTTTCGTTAGAAAGACAAATGGATAAAATTGTTGAGAAAGCCAAAATTCCAAAAGAACAAGGAGAAGCTGATTTCCTTAAAATGTTAGACACAACACGCGCAATCCCAAGTTCTGCGCCTCCACTAGATCAAAATTTACCAAGAGTTGAGTAAAAACGCCTTATATACGATATACGACAATTTGCCAAAAACACAGCAAATTGCGACCAATTTACTGGAAGGAAACCAGATAAAAATGCATCTTAACGGATTGCTGGGATCTGCTGTTTCCTTTGTAATACGCTCTGTTTTTAAGAAAACAGAACTACCTTTTTTGATTGTTTTAGACAATAAAGAAGAAGCTGCGTATTACCTAAACGATCTGGAGCAGATGATTGGCGAACAGGATGTTCTGTTTTATCCCGCTTCATTTCGTCGTCCTTATCAAGTTGATGAAACAGATAATGCGAATGTTTTGCTTCGCGCTGAGGTTTTAAACCGAATAAATTCAAGAAAGAAACCAGCTATCATTGTTACGTATCCCGAAGCACTTTTTGAGAAAGTAGTTACGCGTCAGCAATTAGACAAAAACACTTTAAAAGTAGCTTTAAACGATAAAATTTCGATCGATTTTATCAACGAAGTTTTATTTGAATACGAATTCAAAAGAGTAGATTTTATTACTGAACCGGGAGAATTCTCAGTTCGTGGAGGAATCGTCGATGTATTTTCTTTTTCAAACGATCATCCGTATAGAATAGAGTTTTTTGGAAATGAAGTAGACAGTATCAGAAGTTTTGATGTCGAAACGCAATTATCTGTAGAAACCCATAAAAAAATTACGATTATCCCGAATGTCGAAAACAAGGTATTTCAGGAAAACCGCGAAAGTTTCTTAGATTATATTGCCGAGAAAACAGTCATTTTTATTCAAAATACGGACGGACTTTTTAGTCAGTTAGACAAACAATTTGCAAGAGCCGAAGAAGCTTTTAATAAGCTTTCAGGCGAAATAAAACATGCAACTCCGGAACAATTATTCTTAAATCAGAGTTCGTTTATCAAGCGTGCTTTAGATTTTTCGATAGTAGAATTGGCTTCAAAACCAATTTTCAAAATAACCAAGAAGTTTGAATTTCATTTTCAGCCTCAGCCATCCTTCAATAAACAATTTGATTTATTGCTGAATAATTTGAGCGAAAATCATTTTAACGGATATAAAAATTATTTGTTTTGTTCGAATGAAACGCAGGCAAAACGTTTTCATGATATTTTTGAATCATTGGATGAAGCTAATTCAGAAAATATCAGAAAGCAGTATAATACGATTGTATTGCCTTTGTACCAAGGTTTTATTGATGAAGAAAATCAGATTACGGCTTATACAGATCATCAGATTTTTGAGCGTTATCATAAATTCAATATCAAAAACGGTTATTCTAAAAAGCAAAATATTACTCTGAAAGAATTAACGGCACTTTCGGTTGGTGACTATGTAACGCACATTGATCACGGAATTGGAAAATTTGGAGGCTTGCAGAAAATTCAGGTCGAAGGCAAAACGCAGGAAGCCATAAAATTGGTTTATGCTGATAATGATATTGTGTATGTAAGCATTCACTCGCTTCATAAAATTTCAAAATATAACGGAAAAGACGGAACGCCTCCGAAAATCTATAAATTAGGATCGAACGCCTGGAAAGTTTTAAAACAAAAAACCAAAGCGCGTGTTAAGCATATTGCCTTCAACTTGATTCAGTTGTATGCAAAACGTCGTTTAGAAAAAGGTTTTCAGTTTGCGCCGGACAGCTATTTACAAAACGAATTAGAAAGTTCGTTTATTTATGAAGATACGCCGGATCAAACCAAATCAACACAAGAAGTAAAAGCCGATATGGAAAGCGATCGCCCGATGGATCGTTTGGTCTGTGGTGACGTTGGTTTCGGTAAAACCGAAGTTGCGATTCGTGCTGCTTTTAAAGCTGTAGACAATAGCAAGCAAGTGGCCGTTTTAGTTCCGACAACTATTTTGGCTTATCAGCATTATAGAACTTTTACAGAACGTTTGAAAGATATGCCAGTTTCTGTTGGTTATTTGAACCGATTTAGAACCGCAAAGCAAAAAACGCAGACTTTAAAAGATTTAGCTGAAGGAAAACTGGATATTGTAATTGGAACACATCAATTAGTAAATAAAAATGTAGTTTTTAAAGACCTTGGTTTATTGATTGTTGATGAGGAACAAAAGTTTGGCGTAAACGTAAAAGATAAATTAAAAACGATTGCCGCAAATGTTGATACATTGACCTTAACAGCAACGCCAATTCCGAGAACACTTCAGTTTTCGTTGATGGCAGCGCGTGATTTGTCTGTAATTACAACACCTCCTCCAAATCGTTATCCGATAGAAACAAATGTTGTTGGATTTAATGAAGAAATAATCCGTGATGCGATTTCGTATGAAATTCAAAGAAACGGACAGGTTTTCTTCATCAATAACCGAATCGAAAATATAAAAGAAGTGGCAGGAATGATTCAGCGTTTGGTTCCAAATGCGAGAGTTGGAATTGGTCACGGACAAATGGAAGGCGCGAAACTTGAGGAATTAATGTTAGGTTTCATGAACGGAGATTTTGATGTTTTGGTAGCCACCACAATTATCGAAAGCGGTTTGGACGTACCAAATGCCAACACGATTTTTATCAACAACGCGAATAATTTTGGATTGTCAGATTTGCATCAAATGCGTGGGCGAGTAGGGCGAAGCAACAAAAAAGCATTCTGCTATTTCATCTGTCCGCCGTATTCTTCTATGACTGAAGATGCCAGAAAACGTATTCAGGCTTTGGAACAATTCAGCGAACTCGGAAGCGGTTTCAACATTGCCATGAAAGATCTTGAAATTCGTGGTGCCGGAGATTTATTAGGTGGCGAACAAAGTGGTTTCATTAACGAAATTGGTTTTGATACTTACCAAAAAATCATGAACGAAGCCATCGAAGAATTGAAAGAAAACGAATTCAAAGATTTATATCCGGAAGAAAATAATATTGATACCAAAGAATACGTAAAAGACATTCAAATCGATGCTGATTTTGAGTTGTTGTTCCCAGATGAATACATCAATAATGTCTCAGAACGTTTAGTTTTATACAACGAATTGGGCGCAATAAAAGACGAAGCAGGTTTACAAGAATATGAAAGAAAACTGATCGACCGTTTCGGACCACTGCCAAAACAAGCAACAGCTTTATTAAATAGCATCCGCATAAAATGGATCGCGACAAAAGTCGGAATCGAAAAATTAGTCTTGAAACAAGGCAAAATGATTGGTTATTTCGTCTCAGATCAACAGTCCGATTATTATCAATCTTCGAAGTTCAGAAACGTTTTAACATTTGTACAAAAACATAGTTCACTTTGCAAAATGAAAGAAAAACAAACTGTAAACGGATTACGTTTGTTATTGACTTTTGATAATGTAAAATCAATCAAACGAGCTTTGGAATTGATGGAGTTGTTTGAGGAGTAGATTGAAGTAAAAATAAAAAAGGTTTTCGCTTTTTTGCAATCAAATTGAAACTTGAAAAGTCATAGAACATATGTGTTAAATTGCTAAACATAAATTATTTAAAGTTTTTTTTTAATCACATTTTTGCATTATTAAAAAAATAACTTCACAAATAAAGTATTTCACCGTTAGTTTTGTAATTTTAATAAAAGATGTCTTAAATTTAAACAAATAAATAAATTGGTTTTAAAGCTATTATTAGATCAACTTCTTGAACAAAAATATAGACAAGAAGCAGATTTTGTCGATGAAGTGCGTTTTTAACTAAAAAAAATAACTAAAAAAACATCTTTTTTTAGTTATTAACATTTGTTATTAACAAAAGTTGATATATTTGTATCATTATTTATAATGAATTTTATGTTTAGAGTTCAAAACTATTGATTAAACTAAATAATTCCTTATGTATCTAGCGCAATTAAGTACTCTTCAAACCCAGGCTCCTTTTTATATCAATATAATCGAAAATATTATATCAGGTAAAAGTAATGTTGAAAATAAAAACAACATTGATTCTGCTATTTCAGAAGCCATAGAAGTTGCAAAAGAACAAAAAAATGTTTTTTCAATTAACAATAATCATTATTTCTTTATAACAACCTTGCTATCTAAGTTTAAGGAAGAATTATTGCAGATAGAAAATAATAACTATTCAAATCAAATATATTCTAAAATATTAGATACATTGAAATAGTTGTTAGATGAATTATAAAACAATTGAACTTCAGTTACTTCAACTAGAAGAATCTTTTTCAAAAAGTAGGAGCAACATCTATTCAGATAAGAAAAAGGAAACACATTTCTCAGAGTTATTTAAATTATTTAATTGTATTAAATCAGGTAATTATTCATCATTTACAGACGATGAAATTAATTCTCATTTCCAAATCTTAACTTATATTTTTAAAGGTTTAGAGTTTTTGGATAATAGTACTTTAAATGTTATTCCCTATGAAATAATTTCATGCCTGCAAATAGCTCTTGATGAGTGGATTAAAGAAGATGATTTTATTATAGTAACATCTTTGTCGAATAGAAATTTAGAGTTTTATTTTGAATCAGATGACTTGGAATTTTTCAATAATTTGAATGGCTATATTTATAATTTGTATGGACTACATATTACCAACAGATTAATTAAAATAGTTCTTCCAAAATCATTATCTAGAGATTATTTATCTATAGTCGTATTATATCATGAATTGGGTCACTTTGTTGATACGGAATTGCATATTAGTGATAAGATTATTATAAATAAATATGGAGTTCTACCATATTATACTGAAATACAAATAAAAGAATATAACCATTACAAAGAATTTTTTGCTGATTTATTCGCTGCACAGTATATTAACGATGCATCTAACTTATTTTTAAATTATATTGCATATAATAATTTAGATTCCCATACTCATCCATCAACAAAAAAAAGAATTGAAGTTGTTGATAATTTTTTAAAAGAGATAGATGATACTGAAATAATAGAGATTAATACAGCTCTAATTAATTCAGGAAATGAAAGATTTAAAATTAAACATGAAATAATTCCTTTAAAAAAATCTGATTTTTTAAATTTAATTCCTCAGAAAATAAATAATAATTCAGAATTACATTATCTATTTAAATTAGGGTGGGAATGTTGGAACACATCAGAAACTAATTTTTTGAAAAAATTTAATTCAAGGCAGAAATATCATATTATTAATAATCTTATTGAAAAATCTATTTCAAATTATACTATAAAGAAGAAATGGCAAGAAATATCATCAAGAGAGTTCTTGGATTAGATGATAGGGGAACTTTATCTAAAATTCAAATTGAAGATTTATTAAAAAAGAAGAAGTTAATTATTGAACCTCTTTTAGAAAAAAATCAAATAGGAGAGGTAAGTATAGATTTACGAATTGGAACTGATTTTCTTGCTTTAAACCAAGGTAGACAAGCCTATATTGATACAACTCAAGACAATTTTGAAAAAAGACCAATTAAAAGTCATTTTACAGAAACTAGGAGAAATATTGGGGAAAGTTTTTTACTACATCCTTCACAACCAATTTTATTTTCAACATTAGAGTATTTGAAATTGCCTTCCGATGTTTATGCTATTTTAACCCTTAGAAGTTCATTTAGTAGGCTTGGACTCACGATTTCTACGATTATTCAGCCAGGTTATTGTGGTTGTGCTTCTGTTGAAGTTGTTAACTCAGGAAACACACCGATTAAAATTTTAGCAGGAGCTCGTTTTATACAGGCTCGATTTGTGAAAATTAAAAATGATTCTGAATATTTTAAAGTTCATAGAAAATATACTTGTCAAGTACGACCTATGGCATCTAAAGCTAATGAGGATGAAGAATTGATTAAATTGTTAAATATCAATTCCTCTAAAATATAAAATTTCTGTACAAGAATAAAAAATGGCGTATGAAAATCTCATACGCCATTTAGTTTAATCTAAACAGAATTATTTAACGATCAGTTTTTTAGTTACTTTAAAATCTTTAGACACAATATTTACAATATAAATTCCCGAAGCTAAACGATGATCGATTTTTCCTGAAGTTGAAAGTCTTTGAGATAAAACTGTTCTTCCGTTCATGTCTGAAACTGAAATTGCAGCAGAATCTCCATTTTCTAATTCTGGCAATAAAACATGAAATTCATTATTCGTTGCCGGATTCGGATAAATACCAATTACCTTTTCAGTTTCTGAAACTCCATTAATTGTTATTGCAGATTTCCCTGTTCCAACTGTTGTTGGCTCTAATTGCCATTGAGCACTGTACCAGCCATCTTGCGAATTGCCGTATTGTGCAGAACCTGTTTGGTTTTCAACATGAATAATATTTCCAGACTGCCATCTGTTTCTTAATCTTGTCCATGTTCCATCAATATAATCGCTAGACCATTGTGCACTCCAGAAAGTAGTATCTGTTATATTAGATTGAACAGTTCCTGTTTGGTTTTCAATATTGATTAATTCACCTGTTGCTACATTTTTCAAAACAAAATAAGTCGCATCAATAGCAATTTTTTGCCATTTGTAACTGTTGCCAGAAACCGTAGTTCCGTATCCAACATTTGCTCCGGCATCAGATAAATAAGCACCAGTCCATCTGTTTTTGATCGTGTAATAAGTTCCTGTTGCCGTCGAAACGGTTATTGAAGCTGTACTTGTTTTGCTTCCATCAACAGTTGTAACCGTAATAGTTGCAGTTCCATTTGCAATAGCAGTAACCAAACCTGAACTGTTTACAGTTGCAACAGTTGTGTTGCTTGAACTATAATTCACAGATTTGTTTGTAGCATTTGCAGGAAGGACAGTTGGTGTTAATTGCTGTGTTCCTCCAACTGATAATGAGGCTGAAACCGGACTTAAACTCACACTTGTAACGGCAACATTTGATGCATTTACCGTAACTGCACAAGTCGCAGTTTTTGCGCCATCCTGCGTTGTAACGGTAATTGTTGCAGAACCTGCAGCAACAGCAGTAACCAAACCTGAACTGTTTACAGTTGCAACAGCTGTATTACTTGAACTATAAGTTACCGTTTTATTTGTTGCATTTGAAGGATTAACTGTTGGAGTTAATTGCTGTGTTGCGCCAACTAATAAAGTTGAAGTTGTTGGTGATAAAGTTACGCTTGTAACCGCAACAACAGTTCCCGGATTTGAATCGTACCAAGTCGTATTCATGTACCATCCTGTTTTGTTTCGGCTTAAATCGGCAGTTTGGTTTGTTCCGTCGTTAAAAATTAAATTCGTCGACGTTACATTTGTAAATGTATAACTGTACCATCCGTTTCCTGCATCGGTCATGTTTACGCCAGGCCAGTTTACAGCTACTAAAACTCCTGTTGGCAATGCATTCCAATAATAAATTTTAATTCCTGTTCCCCAATTTGATGGTTTATAGAAATACACCGTAAAATTAGTATTTGGATTTACGGTAATTGTAGCCGAAGCTATTTTATTGCCATCTTGTGTAGTGGCTGTAATAGTTGCTGTTCCGGCAGAAACCGCTGTTACAAGTCCGCTTGAATTTACAGTTGCAATTGCGGTATTACTTGAACTCCAAGTTACATTTTTATTAGTTGCATTTGCTGGCGAAATTGTCGCTGAAAGCTGTTGTGTATTTCCTGCATACAAACTTGCCGTAGTTGGCGAAACCGCTACAGAAGAAACAGGAATTGCAGCGACTGTTACAGCCGAAGTTGCCGTTTTGTTTCCGTCAACTGTTTTTACTGTAATTGTTGTTGTTCCTGCTGCAACAGCTGTAACTAAACCAGATGCATTTACAGTTGCAACAGCTGTATTGCTTGATGTCCATGTTAAGTTTTGGTTTGTTGCATTTGCCGGAGCAATTGTTGCATTTAATTGTTGTGTTGATCCTAAACCAACAGTTACTGTTGTTGGGCTCACAGAAACTCCTGTAACGGCTACAACCGGAGCATTTGTATTAGTTAAAACTAAATATTCATAAGCAGCAAATGTTCTTGTCGCGCCTGTTGTTAAAGTTACTGAAGCGTTATTGTTATATGGATTTACGTAAGTTCCCGCCAAAGCTGCCGGAATTACATACGATTTTGAGGCATTTCTCAAATTCGACATTACGATTACTTTTTCTGTACCTAATATTTTAGTGAAAATGCTGATGTCATCATTGGCATACGTGGTTAAATCACCGCGTCTGATGGCTGCGCTTGTTGTTCTGAAATTTAAGATTTTCGCGAAATCTGCAGCCGCAGTTGGATTTTGTGACCAGTTGAATTTAAAGTTCGTCCAAGGCCAGTCTGTTTTTGGTTCGTAGTCGATTTCCTGTCCGCTCATTAAAAAAGGAACCCCTTTCATATAAGCTGAAACTAAGAAGTTAGCAACGATTCCGTTGTGACTTTTGAATGGAATAATTGGTCTTCTTACGCCATCATCATTTGTGTAAGTATCATGATTTCCAGTATATCTAACTATTTGCTGGTTTCCGGTTGCTTTAGCATATTCATAAGTGGACTGGTCCTGAAGCCTTTGAGAAACAGGCCCTCCATTAGCAATATCATATAAGCCGCTATGAAACCATCTGTCACCATAATTCATGTCGAAACCAACCTGAAAGTTCTCTTGTCTATCTCCTTCGGCTAACATTAATAAATTATGAGAAGAAATACCTCGAAGGTTTGAATTCACTTCAGACCAAAAATCCAAAGGCGGATTATTGGCATAATCGCAACGGTATCCGTCAATATTTGCTGCGAAAATCCAGTAACGCATTGCATCTTTTATAGCCGCTCGTGTAGCTGAACTATTAAGATCAAGGGCTGCAATATCAGAGAAGTTTCCTAATTGCTGAATCGTTGTTCCGGTTCGCTTATAATATTCTGGATGCGAAACGGTCCAGACATTATCCCATGAAGTTCCGTTGATGGCTATATCCAAAATAACGGCCATTCCACGACTGTGAGCTCCATCAACTAAAGCTCTTAAATCCGCAAGAGAACCATATTCTGATCCTACGGCTTTAAAATCTTTAATACAATAAGGTGAAGCCGAACTTCTGGAATCTGTACCATGCGGATAAATTGGCATTAAATAAATAACATTAGTGCCGAGTGCTTTTATATTGTCTAATCGGGCGGTTACTCCGGCTAAATTTCCATTGGCACTAAACGGACGAATATGAACCTGATACATATTTACATCTCGTGTATCTGGTACGCCGGCAAATGGAGTTCCATATTGAGGCGGATCTTGTGCATAAACTGAACTTGCAAATAATAATAGAAAACAGACTAGTGCTTTCGTAATATGAAATAATCTTGTGGTAATTTTGATTTTCATAACAATAGTTTTTTTGCATGCTTGTCAGCATCTCTAACTAAAATTCATTCTCACTCGCATTGTTTTTAAATTTGACAAACATTTTGTGGTTAATAGTTTTCAAGTAGTAAAATTTTAATTTTTGCCCAAAAAAGAGCATAAGTTTCTGCCACGAATTCACAAATTAAGCATTCATCTTAGTAAATCTTAATTTGAAAAATTCGTGAAATTCGTGGCAAAAAAACTCAGTAATCTATAACTTTTTCAATCCCTTTAATTCTTCAGCATTTGCTTCTTTGATGCTGATTGCAACTCCTCCTCCCGGAGCTAAATACTGCTTTAATTTGCTTTTGGAGTTTACAATAACTTTGGTAACGGTATATTTCTGTGGATTTTTATTCCAATTGGCTTCTTTGGCATCGGCATAAATTGTAGCTATGAAATTTTTTCCGGCAGGTAAATAATCAAATGAAATGTTTGTTGTTCTTGCATTTTCATCTGTAATTCCGCCAATAAACCACTCATTTTTGCCTTTTGCTTTACGTGCAATTGTAATATAATCTCCAGGTTCAGCTTCTAAAATGTAACTGTTATCCCAATCTACAGCAACATCTTTAATGAACTGAAATGCATCTGGAAAACGCTCATAATTCCCCGGAATATCAGCGGCCATTTGCAATGGGCTATACATCGTTACATAATACGCCAATTGTTTTACCAAAGTAGTATTGACACGCTGTGAGCTTCCGGTTCCATAATACGAAAGATCGGTTTGGAAAATTCCCGGTGTATAATCCATCGGACCCCCCATTAAACGTGTAAATGGTAAAATCGTAGTATGATCTGGAGCTAATCCTCCCATAGATTCAAACTCGGTGCCGCGCGCTGACTCCTGAGCGATCCAGTTTGGAAAGGTTCTGTTCAAACCAGTTGGGCGAACTGCTTCGTGGCTGTCAATCATAATTTTATAATCGGCAGCACGTTTCGCTACGTTAATGTAATGGTTTACCATCCATTGTCCGTCATGATGTTCGCCACGTGGAATAATTTTTCCCACATAACCTGTTTTTACAGCATCATAACCATTGTCGTTCATAAATTGAAAAGCACGATCTAAACGACGTTCGTAATTGGTTGCAGATCCTGAAGTTTCATGGTGCATGATAATTTTGACACCTTTTGAAGCGGCATATTCATGAACTGCTTTTACATTAAAATCAGGATACGCTGTTACGTAATCAAAAACTTCTTCTTTCCAGTTGTTGATCCAGTCTTCCCAGCCAATGTTCCAACCTTCGATAAGGATGGCATCGAAACCATTTTTAGAAGCAAAATCAATATATTCTTTTGCACGTTCTGTTGTGGCTCCGTGTTTTCCGTTTGGAGTAAGTTTTGTAAAATCGTCAGTTAATTTTACATTATTTTCTTTTCCAAAAGCCCAGGTACTTCTTCCTGCTACAAAATATTCCCACCAAATCCCGATGAATTTTACAGGTTTAATCCACGAAACATCTTTATAACTTGTTGGTTCGTTGAGGTTCAGAATTAATTTTGAAGCTAAAATATCTGTTGCTTTATCGCTTACTACAATGGTTCTCCAAGGCGATTGAGCATCGGTCTGTATATAGCCTTTTGCCCCCACAGCATCTGGTGCTAAATGACTAATCATTTTGTTGTTTACAGCATCAACTTCAAGATACATTGCCGGATAATTGATTAATCCCGCTTCGTGAATGTTGATGTATAAACCATCATCAGATTTCATCATTGACGGCGTTTGTACTGATAATTCTTTTATTGGCCACTGCGAATTGATTTCGATAGTAGCTTTTTTCATCAGCGAAGGAATCTCTGAAATTTTTGATGTTGTATACGCATATTCGTTTGTATCATAATCTCCCGGAATCCAGAAAATTTTATGATTTCCAGCCAAATTAAACTGCGAACGTTCTTCTTTTATTACAAAATAGTTTAGATCATTTTGTTTTGGAAATTCATATCTAAATCCCAGTCCGTCATTGAATAAACGGAAACGAATACGAATAAATCTATTGTTGTTTTTTGCTTGAGCTAAAGTGACAACCAATTCGTTGTAATGATTACGAATTGTTTTTTCTTCGCCTAAAACCGGATTCCAATTTTCATCAACAGAAGATTGTGCTGTATTTGTAATGGAAAAACCATCCAAAAACGAAGGCAGGTTTTGCAGTTCTAAACCCAAAGAACTTGGTTTTATTACGGCTTTTTGTTTATATGATAATTGGTAAGAAGGAATGCCGCCTTCTTTTAATTCAAATTTTAGAGTAAGATTTTTGTCTGGCGAAGTTATTTCTTGTGCCTGAAGCCAAATTGTGCTTATGAATACAAAAAATAAAAGCGCTGTTTTTTTGCTCAAACGAATTTGAAGCAATAATTTTTGGGATTGAAAATTCATGTTATTTTGTTTTTTGCAAATCTAATTTTATTTAAAACTGCATTCGAATTAATTTTTCAATACTATATATTGAAAAGGCTGCAATGTTATTTCTGCACCAACAGTAACTGCTGCTCCGGTAAAAGCGTCTTTCCAGTTTCCTTTTAAAGTCGACGGAACAAGATGTTTTACTGTTGCATCTGTTAAATTAGAAAGGACAAAAACTTTTTCGGCATCTTTTATCATCGTAAATGCACTTACAGCGTTGGTGCTGTATCCTGTAAAAGTTCCTGTTTTAATAGCTTTGCTTGTATTTCTAAATGCAATGATTTTTTTGTATTCGGCAAGCATTTCATTATCTGCGGTCGACCAGTCGATTGGGGTTCTTGAGAAATAATTTAGTCTTTGCGCATATCCAATTTCTTGTCCGTTATAAATCATTGGAACAGATTTTAAATAAGCAGCAACAACAAAAGTGGCAACAGATCCTTTTTTACCTCCAAAAAGTTCTAAAGGCGTCCCATCTGAAAGGTTAACGTCGTGATTGCTTGTATACCTAACTACTCTGTTTTCCGGATTGTAATTATTAGCATATTCTGTTGCATTAGAATCCTGAATTGTAGTTGCAGGTTTATTTTCTTTAAAAAGCTTTTCTAAAGTACTGAAGAAATTAAAACCAAATGTATAATCAAAACCAGAAGCAAAGTGGTTATATTTTGAACCTTCAGCCAGCATTAAAATAGATTGGTTTTTTTTGATTTTTCTCAATTTTGTTATGGCATCTGCCCAGAAATTATTAGGTACAAAATCAGCATAATCGCATCTGAAACCGTCAATATTAGCATTGTAAACCCAATATGACATAGCATCAATCATAGCATCTTTCATTTCTGTATTATCGAAATTTAACTGCGCTACATCATTATAATTTGTTCCCGACGGAATTATAATGTTTCCGGCAGCATCTTGCTGATACCAGCTTTTATGCTGTGTAATCCAGGCATTGTCCCAAGCTGTATGATTGGCAACCCAGTCTAAAACAACGGCCATGTTTTTCTTGTGTGCTTCTTCAACTAATGTTTGAAGATCTTGTAATGTTCCAAAATCAGGATTTACGGCTTTATAGTCTTTTACAGCGTAAGGAGAACCTAATTCGCCGGAAGCTCTTTCTTTTCCAACAGGAAAAACAGGCATTAAATAAATAACATTTACTCCCAATTCCTGAATTTGAGAAAGTCTGTCCTGAACTCCTTTTAATGTTCCGGCCTGACTAAAGGCACGAATGTTTACCTGATAAATTATCGCATCTTCTTTTTTTGGCATTTTTTCAAAAGGAGTGCCATATTGTGTATATGGAGATTCGGGAGTTTTTTCTGAATCATCATCAGAAGAACTGCACGAAACAAACGCTACAGCCAACAGTAATGCGTAAACAAATTTTATATTAAATTTCATAATTTTTATATTTTAAATGGTTGAGGAGTAACCTGCCTTTCGAAGTAAAAAGACAGGTAAACTCAAACCAAACTAAACTTAATTTTTGTTATTTTTTAACGATGGAAGTTATTGCAGTTGCCGGATAACCTGTACTTGCCGGATCTGTTTCAACAATTTTAAAAGTTACTTCATAAGTTCCTGCTTCACCAATGGTGTAAGCGCCGCTATTATCAAGATTAACGATGTTTGTTGAAGCATCTGCAGGTCCGTAATTCACTGTCCATGCATCATTCAATCTGAATTTTAAAGCACCCGCTAATAAATTTGCTGTTATTTTCCATGTTTTTGTTACATGGTCATAAGACATTGGTACGGAATGATTCCATCCATAATTTGGATCTCCAGCTGTTTGTTCTGCTGTTGCAGATGCTGGCCCAACAATTCCCCAGGCATAAGGAGTCTGCGTCCATTTTAATGTATTTGTATTTACTTTGATTTGATATGAACCTGCACCCGGAAGCACAAAATCAGTATCGCTCATGTTTTTCAAATCATTATTTGTTGCTCCTGCACCATAGAATTGTGCCCAGTTTCTTCCTTTATTTAATTTAAATCCAGGACCTGCACCTTCTGCGACAGTCATGTAACCCTGATACACTCCTAATTGAATTTCGGTTAACGCAGCTGCTGTTTCTACAGCCCATCCCTGATAGCTTCCCGGCATATAAATTTCTCCAAAAACAACGGTCTTCAAGTATGGTGTAACCGTTATTGTAACAGGATTTGAGTAAGTTCTATGATCCATTGAAGCTTCTACACGAATTACTAATTCTCCCGGAACATTAGGTTTTAATCCTAAGTCTAAGGCGATTTTATTTAATTCTAATCCGGTAAATGATTTGCTTAAAACATCTTCTCCGGCTTCAACTCGTTTTGCTTTTGACCAAGCCTCACTTCCTTTGATGTCAGTAGGCAAATCTAATTGTACGGCATAGCTCACAGGCGCTGCAATTGGGTAGGTTACTTTTGGATAGGAAACTAGTAAAGCAGCCTGGTCTGAAGTCTCTTCTTTAAGTACTATTGTATTAGATGATACCTCAATTCCAGAAGGAAAATTTACTGATTTTAGTGTCGTTACTGTTCCTTCAGTTTCACAGGAAGCGGCTAGAAAAACCAAACTTCCAAGTAAGAATAATTTATTGATATATTTTTTCATGATAGTTTTGTTTTTAGTAACCTGGGTTTTGTTTAAGCCCACGATTGGCATCTAAAGCAGATGTTGGAATTGGGAACAATTTTCTATAAGCAGGTGATGCAGGTCTAAATTCGTTTGCCAATAAAAATTTGTCAAAACGAATCATGTCTTGTCTTCTGTGGCCTTCCCAGCTTAATTCGAACCCTCTTTCATTATAAATATCATCAAGAGTAGGATTAGCAGCTAATGGATCTAATCCTGCACGTTGTCTGATTTGATCTACAAAAGGTTTTGCATCGGCAAAATTTCCTAAACGAGCGTTACATTCTGCCATCATCAAGATTACGTCAGCATATCTGAAAATTGGAAAGTCATTCGAAGCTCCTCCTCCTGATTTTACTCCTGCAGGATAAAATTTAACATTACGAACTCCTGCCTGAGGAAGTGCTCCGGGATTGTCTAAAGAACCAACTTCAAGAGTGTAATTGAATCCGCCAGGCTGTTCACCTACTAAAAACTGTTTTCTACGAATATCATTTACATCGTATTTCAGGAAGAAATCTTTAGGAACAATAGTTCCGTTCCAACCGCTTAATCCAAATAAATTTACACCCTGTGGACCATATACACTACGAACAGCATAAACATTACGAGAAACAACATCAAGAGTTGCATAAATAGGTAAAATAGTTTCATCATCAGGAAGTACATCTCCAAATAATTCAAAATACTTATTTCCTAAAGGATTTGCAGCATCGGCCGTACCAGAATGAAGTGTAAATCCGCCTTCAGAAACTTTGTTACAAGCGGCTAAACATTCTGTCCATTTTGGAGTTCCTGTGTAAACCTGAGCGTTTAGATACACTTTTGCAAGCAATGTGTAACCAGCCCATTTGTTGAATCTTCCATAATAATTGCCGCCTTTTGCTACCGAAAGTTGTTCTACGTTTTCTGTTAATTCTTTAACGATAAAATCAAAGACTTCCTTACGGCTTGACTGAGGAATTTTATCAACGGTAATATTGTTGTTTGTATAAAAAGGAACATCACCAAAATCATCAATTAATAAATAATAAAAGAAAGCACGTAATACTTTTGCTTCAGCAATTTTTGAAGGATCTGCACCTGATTTTTCTAATAACTCAACGGCCAAATTTGCATTGAAAATAGATTTGTATAACCAGTTCCAAGTATTGTTGATAATGAATTCAGAAGGAAGCCATTCGTGTTTGTGCAAACGGGCAAAATCCTGCTGCCAGTTACCATCTGTTCTATGTGGAATTACCTGCTCATCTGATGACATACAGTTCATGTCGTACCAGCCGTTATCAGCTCCTGCATAACCTACGCCAGGTACACCTTTACGTTCAAAGTCTCCAGGAATTTCTGCATAAACACTGGCAAGGGCAATATTAGCTCCTTCCGGAGTTCCATAAAAGCTGTCGGGTTGATATTTGTCGTATATATTTTCGTTGATATCTGTACAGCTAAAAAGTGTTAGAAAACATACGCTTCCTGCTGCTACTATATTTTTAATTTTCATCTCTTTTTACTATTTAAATTTTACAGTCAAACCAAATGCAACACTTCTGGTACGAGGATAAATTCCTTTATCGCCTCCAAAATTATCATTAGGGTCACCACTTCCGCTTACATTCAATTCAGGATCAACACCTGTGTAATCTGTAATTAGCAGTAAATTGCTTCCTGTAAGAGAAAGTCGAACAGAGTCTACATATTTATCAGTAAAACGGAAAGTATATCCTGCTGTAACGTTCTCTAAACGAACAAATGAACCATCTTCTAACCATGCATCAGATCCGTATGGAGAAGAAAAAATTCCTTTATCAGGAGCGCTTTCCAAAACATTCGAACTACCAGTGTTCTCCAGCATACTCAACCTTTGATTAAGGTTGTTGTAAATTTTGTTTCCTCCAGAACCTCTCCACAACATAGAAGCGTCAAAGTTTTTGTATCTGTAAGACGGGTTAAATGCAAAAGTGTAAGTTGGCAATGCTGAACCTGCATAGTAACGATCCGGACTTGTAACGCCCTGATCAATTTTACCATCTCCATTTTGATCCTTTACGGTTTCAACACCATTTGAATTTGTACCGGTACTTTCTAAAATATAAAATGATCCAATTGGCTTTCCTTTTACCAATAAAGAGTTCGGTGCTCCCCAATTTACATAGTCAGTATTTAAAGGAATACCGTTAATACTGCCGCTTAAATTAAGTACTTCGTTTTTCATAAAAGAAACGTTTCCTGCTAATGTCAGTGTACTGTTATTAGTTCTGATAACATCGTATGCAAGTGCAGCTTCTAAACCTTTGTTAGAAATGCTTCCTACGTTTGCTTTGATTCTATTATAAGGATATGGAGGCTGAGGTACAGTATAATCAAATAAAAGATTATCTGTTGTAGAATCGTAAACATCTATGCTGCCTCTTAATCTATTATCTAAAAGAGCGAAATCAAGTCCAATATTAGTTTGTCTTTTAGTTTCCCATTTTAAGTCAGCATTTGCATTTTGAGCAATACCAAAATTGGTAATGATAGATCCTCCAAAATAAATATTTCCTGCGCTGTCCACTAATGGTAACGAAGTTTGTGGATAAAGACCTTGCTGATTACCCGTTTCACCATAACCTACACGTAATTTTAATTCACTAAATAGATTTTGATTCAACATAAACGACTCTTTGTTAATTTGCCAAGCAACAGATGCTGATGGGAAATTTCCCCATTTGTTGTTGGCACCAAATACAGATGAACCATCTCGTCTGATACTTGCTGTAAGTAAATAACGATCTAATAAAGAGTAGTTTAACCTTCCTAAATAAGAAACTAACGATCTGTCATTTTTATAAGATCTGATGTCTCCGGCTCTTACTTTAGATAAATCACCAAACTGAAGTGCATTGTAAGTAGCTTCATCACTAATAAAACCTCTTGCCTGAGTGTAATTACCCTGATAAGTCTGGCTTTGCCATTCGTATAAAGCTAATGCATTAAAAGTATGGATTCCTAAAGTTTTTTTATAGCTAAGACTAACATTGGTTAATTTTTCATTTTGTCTGGCATTGTCAATATTTGCAAAACCTTGCTGTTCAACTGCATACGCTTCTGTAGATTCTGCCGGCATGTAATAACCTATAGTTCTATTGGTTTTTCTCCAGCTTCCAAACCAGTTTGCTGTAAAACCTTTGCCTAATTCTAAATCTGCTTTTAAACTTCCAAATAAATTATCATCTTGTCTTTCATTTGTAACCGTTTGTGCAGCTGCATAAGGGTTTAAATAATGAAATACGGTTCCATCTGTAAAATAAGTTCCATCAGTATTATAAACAGGATCTGTTGGTCTTGCCAATAATGCATTTGTAATTAGGTTTGATGTGTAAGCTACTGTACCAATGCTTCCAATACTGCTTGTTGTATTATTTATTCCTGAGTTTAAGTTAAAAGTCAATTTTAATTTATCATCAAGTGCCAATTGTGTTGCCTGAATACGCCCAATATATTTTTGATTACTAGAATTAATTACAACTCCGTCTTGCATAATAGCTGTTATAGAAGCTCTGTAGTTGAATTTATCCGTTCCGCCGCCAAATGATAATGTGTGGGTCTGGGTAATTCCCGTTTCAGTCAAAAGGCCGTACCAATTTGTATTTGATCCGTGATTTGAAGATGCCGGAACACCAACACTTTGAGCAGTTTCCCACCATTGGTTAGCATCAAGCATGTCTAATTTTTTTGGAATAAAATCAACAGATGTTGATCCGATGTATTCGATCGTAGTTTTTCCGGCTTTGTTTTTCTTAGTTGTTACAATGATAACTCCAGGCGCTCCTCTAGAGCCATAAACAGCCGTAGCAGAAGCATCTTTTAAAACATCGATACTTTCGATTTCACTTGGAGGAACCTGATTTAACAAATCCATGTTTCCCTGAATTCCATCCACAACAACCAAAGGATCATTTCCTCCAATTAAAGAAGAAATTCCACGAATACGAACACTTGGTCCTGAACCGGGCTCGCTTCCTATCTGAGTGATATTTACACCGGCAGCTTTACCTGCAATTAACTGTAAAGGATTTACAATTGCACCCTGATTCATATCTTTTGCAGCAATTGAAGAAACTGCCCCAGTTACATCTTTTTTTATTGCAGTTCCGTAACCAACTACAACAATTTCCTGTAAGTCAGTTGCATCCGGAAAAAGCTGAATGTTTATTACATTTTGGTTTGCCGTTACTTTTTTCTCTTTATATCCTACAAATGATACAATAATTACAGACTGGCTGCTTTCAACAGTAATTTTATATTTTCCGTCAAAATCAGTTACCATTCCGTTTTTAGTTCCTTCTTCAAGAACAGAAGCTCCGGGTAAAGGCAGACCATTTTCATCGGTAATTACACCTGAAACAGTTTGTTTTTGAAATTCGATTACCTGTGTTCTAAGTTCTGGTTTTTTAAGGATAATCTGCGTATCTCTGATTTTAAATTCAGTTGGAGTTCCTTTAAAAATTTTATCTAAAACCACATATATCGATTGATCTTTTACAGAAATGGAAACTGTTCGATCTAAGTCGATATCGTTCAGTTTATAAATAAATCTGAAATCTGTTTTTTGTTCAATGGTCTCAATAACCTTCTCGATTGTTGAATTGTTTAATTCAAGGGTTACTTTTGTTTTTTGGGCATAAGTATTCCCTCTAATATTAAACATGGCGACCAAAATAAGTAGTGTAGTTAGTTTCAATTTTAGGTCATTTTGGAACAATGAGTATAGGAACCCATTATTCTTAGATTTTTTTTTCATAATTTTGTTAATTGATTGTAGTTAATTCGTTATATTCAATCACTTAGTTAATCGGAAATTGTTCGCAGCTCTTTCCGATTTTTTTATTCCTGTAATCTTAGTTTTTCATATTTTTTCATTGGTTTTAGTGGTTATTTAATTAGTATTTGATCGTTTTTTATGGTGTAATTAATACCGTGGATGTCGTTGAAATAACTCATCACTTTATCAATTGATTCGTCGCTGAAACTTGCATTGAATTTTTCGTTTGCCAGTTTTTCATTTTTATTTACAATAGTAACATTGTAGCGTCTTTCCAGTTTTGTAATAATATTTTTGAAAGTCATGTTTCTAAATGTCAATCCGCCGTTTATCCATGAAGTATAAATATCAGTAATAACCGGTTTAGTCGAAATTTTGGCATTTTCTTTGTTGAAACTTCCTTTAAATCCTGGTTTTAGAATAGTATTTTTTAAAGCATCAAATTCTTCGTTTGACTGATACATTCCAACAGAACCTTCAACTAAAACAACATCTGTCGCAGCATCTTCAGGATAATTTGAAACGTTGAAATGGGTTCCTAAAACTCGAACGTTCAATTCATCGGCATTTACGATAAAGGGATGTTTTTTATCTTTTGCAACATCAAAAAAGGCTTCTCCATCAAGAAATACTTGTCTATTTTCGCCGGAAATAAACTTTACAGGATATTTTAAAGTTGTTCCTGCATTTAAGTGAACCATAGTTCCATCGGATAACTGGAGGCGGAATTTTTTTCCGTATGGAATTTTAATCGTGTTATAAACTAATTTTTCCGGATCTAAACTGTTTTCATAAACAATTTTATCTCCATTTTGATTTCCAATAATATTTCCTTTTGCATCTTTTACCTGAGCCGAATTATGCTCTGATAAAATTTGAGTCTCTCCATTTTCTAACTGTAATACAATGTCAGAGCTTTTAAAATCGAATTTTGGTTCAACAACTTTGTCTGAAAGATTTTGTTTATAGAAAAAGCCAATTCCCAGTAAAACAATTACAGAAGCAGCGATCGAAATATATTTTCTGAAATTTGATTTTCTCTCAGGCATTTCAATTACGGTTTCTTCTTCTTTTGAAGCTGATAAAATATTCATGAAAATATCATCAGCAGTTTGTTTATCCATTTTCGGCATTTCGACAAGAAGATTTTGAATGTCTTCTACCGTTGGAAAATCCTCAGTAAGCTGGTTTTTTTTATAATAAGCAATTACCTCGTTTGTTTCCTCGGGCGTACATTGGTTTAAAACAAACTTTTGTAAAAGACTTTTTATTTCAGAATTTGAATTCATTACGAATTGTTTTTAGGTCGGGTTCTGAATATAATACAGCCGAAAACGATTTCAGTACTACTCAAACGTTGTAAATTTTTAAATTTTAACATTTAAAAAGATAAAATTTATCGTAAGTTGTTGATTTGTAAGTGATTTTAAAATGAAGTTTTTTTGTAAAAATTAAATGGAATGCAGTTTTTGCCCACAGATTTAGCGGATGAAACAGGTTTACACAGGTTTTTTATTTAAAATATAGCCCGTGGTTTCAACCACGGGACACGCATCGTGATTATACATTGCTTATATATTGCGTCCCCACGGTTGAAACCGCGGGCTATATTTGAAATTCAGTGTTATAAAAGAATATTGAGTTGAATGAAAAAAAAACAAAAAACCTGCGAAAATCCATTTCACCCGTAAAATCCGTGGGCAATCTATTACAGTAAAGGCAAAAAAAAATCACCCGGAAAGAGTGATTTAATTGGTTAAAAATTGGTTTTGGTTAGATAATCTCGTCGTGAACCTGAAAAAAGACCCGCATTGATTCTAATGCTTTACTCATTTGATTCCTGACAGTATTTATAGAGATGCCGAGTTCCTGACTAATTTCTTCGTAACTCATGCCTTTCTTTCGTGACATTTTAAAAATTTGTTTCCGCTTTGGCGGTAATTGTTTCATTGCCTCTTTTCGCAGTTTCTTGCAGTCTTCTTCCCGAATGGAATAATCTCCGTATTCATGCGATTTTTGACTTTCATAAAAAACAGCTTCCTTCAAAACCAAATCATTTGCTGCCTTATTCAATGTATTAAAAGCCTGATTTCGGGCAATGGTAAAAATATAAGCTTTAAAAGATTGTTCTATGTTTAAGTTCTTTCGATGCTGCCAGACTTTCATAAAAACATCCTGTACATTTTCTTCGGCGGCTTCTTTCGATTTTAAAAGACTTATACTGTAACCATAAATATCCTGGTAATACAAATCAAAAAGAGAACGAAATGCTTTTTCGCTGCCATTTTTTAATTCGCTTACCAATAATTTGTCGCTATAGTCTTTGGCTTTCAACATTAAATTAATTAGTTTGTATTTAAATCTAATTATATTACGATACTATCAAAATCGATACTCTAATGCGTTGAGTGGTTAGCAAATATATAAAAATATTATTCGCAGCAAATAATGGTAAAATAAACTTATTTCGGTTTTTTGTGATTTATTTTATATGAAATCTCAGTAAACACGGCAGTAAAATGCTTTTTATCAAGTTGATGGCTTTTTTGCTAAAATTTTAAAAATTAACTATATTGAACCCTATTTTTTGAGAATATTCTTATTTGATAATGGTTTGATTGAAAAGCATGAATTGTGAATTTGTAAAGAAAATCCTTTTATCTTTTTTGAGAAAGACAAAAGGATTATTGAAAATTGAATTTATTTAAGATCTAAAATTAAATTTTTGGCGATTAGTTTTTCAAATCTTTAATTACTTTAAAAGCAACATCAACCTGATCTTCTCCAACAAGAATTGTAAATTCATTTGAAGTTGAAATTACCTCATTTATAATAATTCCTTCCCAAGCTAAACGCTGGAAAATAAAATAATAAATACCAGGAACAACAATATTTTCTTTTGGTAATTTTACAGTAATCGAAGCCAGATTATCTAATTTCTGAATTAGTTTTTCTCTCATAAAGTGTTTCTCCACTAAATGATTTACACTGCTGCTTACTACAATATTAGTTTCGTTTACACCACGAGATGAGGTATAGAAAATATCAGATAAAGCGTTGATGTCAGAAATTAAATCGGCTTGTTTGTTTAATACAGTTTCAGAAGCTGCGAAGGTGTAATCTGTCAACTCAGATCTAACTGTAATTTCACCAATATTCTTGATTACCTTATTGATTTTATGGTTTAATTTAAAATCTAATTCTTCTGTCAATCGCTTCAGTGACATTACAACAGCCCCTTGTTTTACTTCTTTGCCAAATTCATTTTCTAACTCGGTCATAATGTTCCGAGAAAGAGAAGTCAGGTTTATAATCCCAAGAGATAAAGCGTTTAACAGAAATGGTTTCGTTTTGATGTAATTTTCGACGATGGAAGAAACGGTTTTCATAATTTTTTTTTCTTTTTTTTTGTAACTTAATAGGTGTGGTTTAGTTAATTTGATGTTATAAATCTATGCAAATATAAATAAAAAAACAATTTGTTACAATTATAACAAGAAAAAATTATGTTAAAAATGATAAAAAGCATCAGTAAGATGTTCAATTGCAAATGATTCCCCGTCTTTATGGATCGCAACGATGTCAAAACGGATATTTAAATCATCATTAAAATCCTTTTCCCTATAGTTTATGTAGGCATTTACTGCTTTTATTAAGAGTTGAATTTTTTTTGGCTTCACAAAATCCTGCGGAGAACCAAAATCTAAACTCGATCTTGTCTTCACTTCGACAATTGCTAAAACATCATCTTTTTGAGCGATAATATCTATTTCGGCTTTTTGAAAAACCCAGTTTCGATCTAAAATTTCATAACCATTTTGTTGTAGATATTCTACAGCAAGTTCTTCTCCTTTTTTGCCAAGTTCATTGTGTTCTGCCATGTTTTTTGGTTTTCAGTCTCAGTTTTCAGTTTCTTCTGATGGATTTGGGATTATTTAAAAATAAAAAACGCAAAGTCACAAAGTATCCAAACTTTGCGGCTTTGCGTCTCTGCGAGATTTTATGTGTGGTATTTAAGAGACTTTCTTAAATCGAATTATTATATGCTGTTATTTCTGAAAAGTAACCGTGCTTCCGGATGCATTTACATCAATAGAAATAGTACTTCCCATAACTAACGCTCGATTATCCTGAATATGTCCGGCCGGGAAATTAAAGATTACAGGAATATTGTATTTTTTGGTTACATCATCAATGATTTCTAATGCATTTTTCCCCCACGGAACTTCATTGTCTTTCATTTTGGTCATTCCTCCAATGATAATTCCTTTAAGGTTTTCGATACAGCCGTTGCGTCTTAAATTCATCATCATACGATCGATATGATATAAATATTCATCTAAATCTTCAATAAACAAAATCTTGTCTTTGCAATCAATTGCAGAAGGAGAACCTAATAAACTGTATAATATGGAAAGATTTCCACCGACTAATTCGCCTGATGCTTTACCAAAACGGTTCATGCTGTTTGGTTCGACAGAATAGGAAAGAGGCTCACCAAATAAGCTGGATTTCATTGAACTAATCGCAGCCGGAGTAGCACGCGGAATCGTAACCGGCATAACACCATGAATAGATTTATACCCCATCGTGTTTAAGTGATTGTGTAAAACGGTAACATCACTAAAACCAATAACCCATTTTGGATGTTGTTTGAATTTTGTAAAATCCAGCAGATCTAACATTCTTACAGTTCCGTAACCGCCTCGAACGCACCAAATAGCTTTAATATTCGGATTATCTAGTTGCTTTTGAAAATCGGCGGCACGCTGTTCATCAGTTCCGGCTAACTGATGGTAATCTAATCCAATTGAACTTCCAACAACAGCTTCTAATCCCCAGCTTTTAAGCAAATCAATAGTTGGTTTTAAATTGTCGTCGATATTTTTTCTGGCAGTTGCTAAAAGTGCTACAGTATCTCCTTTTTGTAAATAAGGTGGTGTTATCATGATTTGTTGGGATTGACAGGTAAATGATTGTAAAGCAAAAATAAGAAATGCCAGTTTAACACCATTAAAATATTTCGTGATAGTAAGGAAGCTTTTCATAGTTTCTTTTGCTTATTTGAATGTTGAGATTAACAAATATAAATTATTTACTCAATTAAAATATTGAGAATTCTTACAAAATATTTAAATTGAGCTCTTAAACTTTTAAAGTTATGCAAATTATTAAATTTCACTTTTGTTTACTCGCCTTTTTTATAATTTCTCTTTCAAATGCACAATCTAAAAAATATGTTATTCATACCGCAGCCTTTTACAATTTAGAAAATCTCTTCGATATTTATGATGATGCAGGCAAAAATGACGACGAATGGACACCAGCTGGAGCTCAGCATTGGACAAAAGAAAAATACGAACAAAAACTAAAAAATCTTTCAAGAGTAATTTCTGAAATAGGGACTCCTGAAAATTCTAATGCACCCACTTTGATTGGATGTTCAGAAGTTGAAAATCGTGGTGTTCTTGAAGATTTAATTAAACAAGAAAAAATATCAGGCTACGATTACGGAATTATCCATTTTGATTCTCCCGACCAACGTGGAATTGACGTTGCGCTTTTGTACCAAAAGAAATATTTCAGGCCAACTTCTTATGCTAATATTCCGTTATTGATTTACAAAAACAAACCGATTATTAAGGAAGATAAAAATGAAGATTTAGGAGATGTTGAAATTAAAATAGATACTAAAAACCGGGTTTTTACCAGAGATCAGCTTTTGGTAACAGGTTTTTTAGAAAATGAAGAAATCCATATAATTGTCAATCACTGGCCATCAAGATCTGGCGGAGAAAAAGCCAGCAGTCCGTTTCGTGAAGCGGCAGGAAAATTAAATCGAAAAATTATCGATTCGCTTCAGCAGATAAATCCAATGGCAAAAGTAATTACAATGGGAGATCTAAACGACGGACCTTTTAATAAAAGTGTGAAAATCGAATTAGGAGCAAAATCAAAAAAAACAGACGTTCCTGAATTTGGGGTTTATAATCCATTCGAAGAAATGGCAGAAAGAGGAATGGGAACTTTAGCGTTTAGAGATTCCTGGAATATTTTTGACCAAATTATAATGACCAAATCTTTTACTGAACCTGATTTTTCAAGTTTCAAATTCTGGAAAGCCGGGATTTTCAATAAACCTTATCTTATCCAAACTTCGGGAAGATATAAAGGATATCCGTTACGGAATACTTTAACTGAAGCTGGTTTTAGCGATCACTTTCCGGTTTATGTTTATTTAATACGAGAGATAAAATAGATCACAGTTTGCAGTCACAGTTTGCAGTCTGAATACTGAGACTGCGACTGTTTACTGAATACTTTTCACTACCTTAGCTTTTCATAAATTCTGAAAAAAATGGCTATAGCAAAACCATTCAATCTAACAAAATGGATTGAAGATAACCGACACTTACTAAAACCACCAGTTGGGAATAAAAATCTATATGTTGATTCAGGCGATTATATCGTCATGATTGTTGCCGGACCAAATGCACGAAAAGATTATCATTATAATGAAACCGAAGAACTTTTTTATCAGCTTGAAGGAAGTATAAAAGTAGTGATTCAGGAAGATGACGAACGTAAAGAAATGGAATTAAATGCCGGAGATATGTATTTACACCCCGCTAAAATTCCGCATTCTCCAGTTCGTTCAGAAGGTTCAATAGGGCTAGTAATTGAGCGTAAACGTGTCGGAAAAGGATATACTGACGGTTTACTTTGGCATTGTGATAATTGCAATCACAAACTTTACGAAGTGTATTTTGAACTGCATAATATCGAAAAAGACTTTCTTCCTCATTTCGAACATTTCTACAATTCAGAAGAATTAAGAACCTGTGATAAATGCGGAACCGTAATGGAAACTGATCCAAGATTTACGGCTAAGAAATAACTTATTGATCTAGAGTACGAGTATTAAACCCGACAGGTTTTAAAAACCTGTCGGGTTTAGATTAAGTAAGTTAATCTAACAATTTCTGAAAATTTGTTAGGTATTATTAAATACAAAGAATAATATAAAAATGAAGGATTCAAAAAAGCTAGAGGACTCAAATGCAAATATAAATAATAGCTTAGAAGAGGATTTCTTGTCACACTTAAAGGCATTGAAAAAGCAAAAGTAGAACTTAGGAATGGTGAGTTTATTACTCATGAAGAGATGTTATTGGAGTTGAAAAGAAAAAAAATTATTTAAACTACAACTCAATTTTTTTCCCTTGTTCGGGATACTTAATCTTCAATCCTAAATCATTTTGAGCTTTTAATTGCTCTTTAATTTTAGCAATATTTTTAGCCGGCGGTTTTAAATGCGTAATAATGATTTTGAAATTATTCAAAGAACCTTTTCCAGCTAATTCTTCCAAAACATGAAGTTCAGTCATTAAGTGGTTTGGCGTTAAGTGTCCAAATAAAAATTTGTCCGGCTGTTCATTCGGGAAAGAAACTTCGATTAAAATACCTTTCAATTGTTTGTTTTGAACCAAAGGGGCAATTGTTGTCCACAGAGCTTTTAACTTATCGCTTTTTTCTACAGAATCAGGGCCTGTATCTCCTAAATAAAGAACGTAATTATCTTCATTTTTAATTAAAAAAGCAGTGCTTTCAAAAGGATTTACATGACTTAAAGGAAAAGCTTTAACTGTCATTGTTGTATTCGAAAGCGGCGTTTCTTCATTTATATTTAAAGTTTGAAAATGATATTTTTTCAACGGAAATCCCACGCCTTTATCTCCAAAATTAGCCCAGGTTTGATCGTTGAAATAATGATTTTCCATCATTTCCATACATTTTTCTGTTGCATAAACTGTTTTAGAAGAATCGGCAGGAGAGTTGATAATTAAACCAGAAACATGGTCTAAATGTGCATGCGAAATCAAATACCCTTTTATATATTTTCTTAAAACTTCGCTGGTCGACACTTTGAAGACTTTGTTTTCAATTGCTTTTTCAATTCCGGCATTTACAGTTCCGGCATCCAGACAGACAAAATCTTTTGTATTTGATGGCGCTATTAAATAAGCCGAAAGATTTTTCTCGTCGATTCCGCCTTTTATTCCTAATGGCACTATTTGGAAAGAAGATTTCTGTTCTTTTTGAGAAAAAGCATTAAATGAAATTAAGACAAAACAAAGCAAAAGCCGACTGAGAAAGTTCATATTTATAATTTTTAAGAATGCAAATTTCATCAATTTTACCGAATAAATCAGGATGACTTTGCGTTAATACTTGTAAAATAACGCTAAATTTACTTTGTCTTTAATAGTTCAATTCAATTTGAAATTAATTCTAAAATAATATCTTTACATAAAAATATAACAATTTTAACTAAAAAAGTTACAATGACAACAATAGCATCACAATTTGGCATGAATGAAGCTTTGGAAAAACTAGGAATTAAACTAGTTAACGAAGGAACTTCAACTGGAGTAGAGAACTTTTCATCGGGTGAAATTTTAGATAGTTTTTCGCCTGTAGACGGAAAATTAATTGCATCTGTAAAAACTTCAACACTTGAAGATTACGAAAAAGTAATGCGTTCTGCAACTGAGGCATTCAAAACTTTTAGATTAATTCCTGCGCCGCAGCGTGGAGAAATCGTGCGTCAGTTTGGAGAAAAATTACGTCAAAATAAAGAAGCTCTTGGTAAATTGGTTTCTTATGAAATGGGAAAATCATTGCAGGAAGGTTACGGAGAAGTTCAGGAAATGATCGATATCTGTGATTTTGCCGTTGGACTATCTCGTCAGTTACACGGATTGACAATGCATTCAGAAAGACCGGGACACAGAATGTATGAACAATATCACTCATTAGGAGTTGTCGGAATTATTTCGGCGTTTAATTTTCCGGTTGCCGTTTGGTCTTGGAACACTGCTTTAGCATGGATTTCTGGAGATGTTTGCGTTTGGAAACCTTCTGAAAAAACACCTCTTTGCGGAATCGCCTGTCAAAATATTATTGCTCAGGTTATCAAAGAAAATAATCTTCCGGAAGGAATTTCTTGCTTAATAAACGGCGATTATAAAATAGGCGAGTTGTTGACAAAAGATACTCGTATCCCACTAATTTCTGCTACAGGTTCTACCAGAATGGGAAAAATTGTTGCACAAACCGTTGCCGCAAGATTAGGAAAATCTTTATTAGAATTGGGAGGAAATAATTCAATTATTGTGACTCCGGATGCTGATATTAAGATGACTGTTATTGGAGCAGTTTTTGGAGCCGTAGGAACTGCGGGACAGCGTTGTACATCAACTCGAAGATTGATTATTCACGAAAGTATTTATGATAAAGTTAAAGATGCTTTAGTAGCAGCTTATAAACAATTACGCATCGGAAATCCGCTTGACGAAAACAACCATGTTGGACCGCTTATCGATACACATGCTGTCGAAATGTACGCTGTGGCTTTGAATAAAGTTGTTGCTGATGGTGGAAAAATTTTGGTTGAAGGAGGAGTTCTTTCGGGCGAAGGTTACGAAAGCGGCTGTTACGTAAAACCTGCAATTGCTGAAGCTGAAAATTCTTTTGCAATTGTACAACATGAGACTTTTGCTCCGGTTTTATATTTGATTAAATATTCTGGTGATGTCGATAATGCTATCGAACTTCAAAATGGAGTTGCACAAGGATTATCTTCTGCAATTATGACAAATAATTTACGTGAAGCTGAAAGATTTTTATCTGTAACAGGTTCTGACTGTGGAATTGCGAATGTGAATATCGGAACTTCGGGTGCTGAAATTGGAGGCGCTTTTGGTGGTGAGAAAGAAACCGGCGGCGGACGTGAATCTGGTTCTGATGCCTGGAAAATCTACATGAGACGTCAAACGAACACGATTAATTATACAACCAATCTTCCTCTGGCACAAGGAATTAAATTTGATTTGTAATTAAATATTTTTTAAAAGATAAGCAAAAGGCTTCCAAATTTTGGAAGCCTTTTAGTTTTTATAAATTATTATCAGTTTTATTTTTTAATAATAGTTTGGTTAAACGAATCCTCAGCAGTATAAATTTTTGCTAAGTAAGTTCCCGTTGAAAGCTGACTGATATCAATACTTTCGTTTCCTTTTTGAATAGTTTTTACTAGTACGCCTGAGATATTATAGATCAGAACCTTTTCTATTTTTTGATTTGGATCTGATACATATATAATGTTTGATGCCGGATTAGGATAAACAAATACTTTTTCAACTTCTGTATCAACAGGAGCTTCTATTTTTGCCATACGAAGCGTTCCGCCGCTGTAAACTGTACTCATGTAAAATAAATTTGAAGTGTCTTTTTTCGTAATAGTATGACTTCCCGCAGCCAATGATACTGTTACGATTCCGTTAGAAGCTGTTTTATCAACATTGTCAACTTTTATTGTTGCCGAAGCTTCCACAAAAACAAGTGTCAAAGTACTCGCCTGACTTGTAGTAAATGAAATATTGGTAGAAGACTCGATTTTTAAACATTGTGTCAAAGTCAAACCGTTATAGGTAACAGTGCCTTTACTAGTGGAAAGATTTCCTGTAATTGCATAGAATGTGCTTGTTTTTCCAGAAGTTGTAAAATTGTGAATTTCGCTTCCAGATGTACCTGTATTTACCGTAATTGTTCCAGATCCTGTTGCTGCAGTCCCTGTTCCTGTCGTCGTAATTGAATACGAAACTGTTGCAGTTGGAGTTCCTGCAATAGTTATTGTTTTGGCCGATGTATTTTTTACAAAAGTTAATCCAGATGCTGGTAAACCAGTTAAAGTAGCATCAGTTGCGGTTCCTCCCCAAGTAAATACGATTGAGTTAATGGCAGTTCCGCTGGTTACAGTTTGGCTGTTATTATTTGTTGATGTTAAGGTTTGAGTTCCCGCTGCATTTACGGTAATAGTTCCTGAGCCAGTTGCAGGAGTTCCTGCCGTTCCTGTTGTAGCGATTGAATAATTTACGGTTGCAGTTGGAGTTCCTGAAATTGTAATTGTTTTGGCTGAAGTGTTTTTCACAAAACTAATCCCAGAACTTGGCAAACCAGTTACAGTTGCATCGGTTGCAGTTCCTCCCCAAGTAAAAACAATTGCACCAATAGCAGTTCCGTTGGTAACGGTTTGATTGTTATTAGAAGTTGAAGTTAAAGTTTGATTTCCAGCAGGAGGATTTGTTCCGTCCTGAACATAAACTAAATTAGTTTGATAATTTGTCAAAGCAGATTTTAATCCTGTATTTACCGCATCGGCAGTATCATCAACAGCATTATTAAAAGTCCATTGCAAATCACCGCCAGACACACGACCGGCATATTGCATAACATTTGTTCTTGCAGTTTCTGGACTGTCAGGTGTATAAGAATACATTACACTTGAATTAGTATCAAAATTATTATACGTTTTAGCACCTTTTTTTGATGTAATACTGCTGCTGATAGTTTCATTTCTGGTCGATGCTACATAAGCATCAAATTCAACAGGATAAGTTGAAGAATTGTAACCTACAAAACGAGTTTGTCCGCTCATTGTATTATTAAAAGCTTTTATGGTTCCGCCGTCTTCGCTCGAAAAAGTTCCCTCGGCACCATTATAAACATCAGTTCCCTGCATTGAAGTCAACATTGGATATTTACAATTTCTAAAATAATTAGCTTCTACAAAAACGGATGAGCCTAAAGTTGATCCAACACCGTATTTTGAATTTCCATCATAATAGTTATTATAAACGTGAGCAGAATAGTAGCGCACACGAGGATGACGAGAATCGGAATGATCGTACCAGTTGTGATGGTATGTAATATATAAACCAGCAGTAGTTCCTTCGCTTAAACCTAAAAGATTACTTTTTCCTGAATCCCAAAAGTGATTGTATGAAAAGGTAATATATGTAGATTTTTTACAGTCTAATGCTCCATCGCCTTTAACCTGGTCGGCATCACTTCCTGCATTTCCATAAAAGAAATCACAATTATGTACCCAAACGTAATCATTATCTTGCTGCAGACCAATATTATCGCCTTCACCGCTGTCGCAGTTCATTGTTCCAATATTTCTAATTTCGATGTTTGACGCATTTTTAACTCTTATTCCCCAGCCATCTGCAACAGCATCATTTCCTATTCCTTCCAGAGTTAGATAAGCCGAAGCATTTTTGCTGTTTTCAATAACAATATCACCGCTCATCATATAGGATAAATCAGTAATTTGCCCAACCAAACGAATGATTATAGGTCTTAACTCTTTACCTTTTTTGTATCCGTCAAGAATGGTTTGTAATCCAACACAAGGATTTGCTGTCGCACCGGTTACATCAAGAGAAACGGTATTTTTAGTCTGCTCCGTCACGTAAATAATCACAGCATTACTTTTTGGTGTTCCATCAGCATTGTACCCGCCAGGAACACGAGAATTGGCAAAAGCAAATCCAGATCGGTCATGTGCTTTAACAGTTAAAGAACCAGTTGTTGTGCCAGTTCCTTCCACACCGGAAATAACCGGTTTGATTTTTACATTATAAGACCCAGCTTTTAAACCCGGAATATCGGCACGAAAATAAGTTCCATAGCTTCTAATAAGCTGATTGTCAATTTTTCTGTCAACAATTCCTTCTCCAGAATAATAGACATTGTAAGTTTGGGCATTGCTTACTGGCTGCCATTTTACAAAAACGGATTCAAGCCATCCGCTGGCTTCATTAATTTGCTGGGACCAAGTTTGGACAGCAATAAAAAACATAGCTAAGAAAAGTAGGTTTTTTTTCATAATTGTTTAAGTTAGACATTAATAAAAGTTTTTGTGGTTTTTGTGATTCTCGATTAAAATAAAATTGTAATCGATTACACGAAATTATACAAAATTTTGATATTCTTATTTATTTTGTCTTAAAAAAACATATATGAAAAATTAATCAACAATATTTTAGTTAAAATGTAATTTATTGCATAAATTGTAATTTATTACATGTTAAAATATTTTAATTAAATGCCTAATTTTATTGATGTTTTAAAGAAATAAAAGTGAATGTATTTTTAGAGGTTACATTTTTATAACTTTTTAAGTTATTTTTGTTAAACATTATTTTTTGTAGGAAAAAGAATATTTTTTTAAATTGTTTGTATTTTAACCTGCGAAGTAATTATTAGAATATATAGCACAAAAAAAGCCTTTTTGAATTTCAAAAAGGCTTTTGTATTTAGAAAGAGCGAAATTAATTCTTACTTGACAATTTAGATAATAATCTTAAAAATTCGATATACAACCAAACTAATGTAATCATTAATCCCATTGCACCATACCATTCCATGAATTTCGGCATTTTTTCTTGGACACCTTTTTCAATAAGGTCGAAATCTAAGAATAAATTCAGAGCCGCAATTATAATTACAAAAACACTGATACCAATACTCATCATTCCATTTCCGTAATGTACCGGAGTAAAATTAAAAATTAAAGAAGCAATCCATGAAATTAGATAGTAAGTAGCGATTGCCAAAGTAGCAGCAATTACAACTGATTTGAATTGTTCTGTAACTTTTACGATTTTAAATTTATATAAACCTAAACAAACTAAGAAGGTAACCAATGTGGCCCCAACTGCGTTTATTACGATTCCAGGGTACATAGCTTCAAAAATAGCTGAGATTCCTCCAATGAATAATCCTTCAAATAAGGCGTAACCCGGAGCAAGATACGGTGATAATTGTGGTTTAAATGCAGAAATTAGAACAAGAACAAATCCAACAATTGCACCACCAATAGCAGGAAGCATAATATTCATTCCGTTAAAAGCCATCCACCATGTTACCATAGCAGCGCCGCATAATATTAAAAATAAAATAGCTGTTTTATTAATCGTACCAGACAAAGTCATTTCCTGATTGTAATCAATAATCTTTGCTTCGTGTACTTCTTCAGCTCTTGAAACAGCATTTGATGAAAAACGCTTGTTACTTAAAAAAGGATTTTTTGAATTGAAGGCCATAGTTTTTATGCTTTTAGTGAACCCAAATATATGGAGTTTTTTCGAAGTCTGTAATTTACCTTTGAATTTTTAACATGAAATTTTCTTTTGAAAACGGCTGTAAAACAAAAAATCCATCAAAAGAAACTCTTGATGGATTTGTATATTTTTTATCTGAATTTTTAATTCAATAAATCTAAAACTAATGAAGGGAACAAGCCTAAAGCAATATTTAAACCAATTGAAATAATAGCAACGGCATAAATAAGAAATGGTTTTCCTGTACGCTCTTCATTTGGTTCTTTAGAATACATTGCCAAAATTAATTTGAAATAATATCCAACACTTATGATAGAGTTGATTACTGCAACAATTACGATGGCAATATAACCCGCATGAAGTGCCTGATCAAATAAGAATAATTTTGCAAAAAATCCTGAGAAAATCGGAATACCGGCCATAGATAATAATGAGCCAGTCAAGATTGCAGCCAATAACGGATTTGTTTTTCCTAAACCGTGAAAATTTGTAATATCTTCGTTATCCTGATTTTTACAAACGTATAAAATAACACTAAATGCAGCAATACCAGCTAAAGCGTAGGCAGCAGTATAATACAATAGAACTCCTGCAGAAGTGGCAATAGTTAAGAATGTTATTAACATGAAACCTGCATGTGAGATTCCAGAAAAAGCCAGCATACGTTTTACATTTACCTGACGCAAAGCCATGATATTTCCAACGGTCATAGAAGCGATTGAAATTACAAGAATGATATTTTCAAAAGTTCCTAAAAGATCTTGGTTTTCTAAAGATGGAATTAAATTCAATCCTGAAACTAATTTAAATAATGTTGCAATCGCTACTACTTTTGCCAAAGTACTCATTAAAGCAGTTGTTAAAGCCGGAGAGCCTTCGTAAACGTCTGGCGCCCAGAAGTGAAATGGTACAGCGGCAACTTTAAAGAACATTCCAATTGTCATTAAAATCATTCCGATAGGAAACCAGATTGGCAGCTCGGCAGATAATGAACTTTCGTGAATTTCTGCAATATCAAAAGTTCCCATAGCCCCGTAAATCAAACAAATTCCGAACAAGATAATTCCAGATGCGAAAGATCCCATTAAGAAATATTTCATACCGGCCTCATTACTTTTAATATTCAAACGATCGCTCGCTGCAAGAACATATAATGCGATAGATAAAATTTCGATTCCAAGGAAAAACATAGCTAAGTTTCCAAAAGAAACCATAGCAACTGATCCGGCTAATAAAAATACTTTTATAGCAATATAATCAGAGATTTTTGTCTGATGATTTTCGTAAAAATTATGACTTAATGCTACAAGGAAAATAGTCAAAATAATAAACAATGATGAAAATGCAGTAGAGAATTTGCTCACCGTAATCATATTATTGTAATAACTTGCTGTTGTTCCAAATTCGTAAAAATTAAGCGCCAAGACACCCAATAAACCTAAAATGGTAAACGGAACAATGCCTTTTCTAAAATTTAGAATTTCAAACAATAGGCAGAAAATACCCAATCCTGTTATAGCTATTAATGTATTCATTTTTGTTTTTTTGATTTAGGAAATCTAAAACTAATGATGCCCTAATTTATTTTTATTTAAAATATATTTTTAATTTTTCCTTCGATAATAATTTTAACTTTTTAAGAGTCAGGTAAATCTGAAATCACAAATCGTTAACCTTCAATCTAAAATCTTAATTTTTATTGATAACGTTTAAAATCGTTTCTAAACTTGGAGTAATCAAATCTGTAATTGGTTTTGGATAAAATCCAAAGAATATTAAAACAGCAATAATTGCTACCATAGAAATTCCTTCGTTTATAGAAACATCAGCAAAAGTTTTTGAATTAGTTTCTCCCAACATTACATTTTGGAACATTTTCAGCATATAGTAGGCTCCTAAAATAATAGTTGTTCCACCTAAAACAGCAAACCAGATATTAATTTGAGAAAGACTGTATAATACTGTAAACTCTCCAATAAAGTTAAATGTAGTTGGTAAAGCAACAGATGCCAATACCAAAATTAAAAACATTGAAGTGAATTTTGGAGACTGTGTACGGATGCCGCCTAATTCGCTAATATTTCTAGTTTCAAATCTTCTGTAGATAATTTCTGCAGCGTAGAATAATCCAACTACTACAAAACCGTGAGCGATCATTTGTAAAACAGCTCCGCGGAAACCATCAAGAGTTAAAGTATAAGATCCTGCAGCAATTAATCCAACGTGAGCAAGAGAGGAATAAGCTAATAATTTCTTTAAGTCTTTTTGTCTCAGCGCTACGATTGAGCCGTAGATAACTCCGGCAATTCCCAAAGCAATAAAAATATTCATGTATTCTTTTGCAGCAAGAGGAGCAATTGGCAACTGCCAGCGAATAACACTATATAATCCCATTTTTAACATGATACCAGATAAAAGCATTGTTCCAACAGTTGGTGCTTTTTGGTATACGTTTGCCTGCCATGTATGGAAAGGAATAATTGGAATCTTAATAGCATAAGCAAGGAAGAAAGCAAGGAAAATCCAAAGCTGCTCGCAAGCAGATAATTCTACTTTATATAAATCTTGAATTAAGAAAGAACCCGCTTTTTGGTATAAATAGATAAAAGCAGTCAACATAAACAATGAACCGGCAAGTGTGTAAATAAAGAATTTAACCACTGCTTTTCTGCGTTCTTCAGCATCTCCGTTACCCCAAATAAGAGCAATAAAATAAATAGGAATAAGAGCTAACTCCCAGAAAATATAATATAACAGACCATCTGCAGCAAGGAAAGTTCCTGTCATTGCAAATGCCATAAATAAAATTAGAGCATAAAAAGCTTTAGCATTTTTATATTCATTCCCAAAAGAAGAGAATATAATAATTGGGGTTAAAGCTGTTGTCAATAAAAGCATTGCAAGACCTAATCCGTCTGCATTTAGCGCAAAAGAAATTTTAGGCTGTGTGATCCACGCATTAATAAGGCTGATGTTTTCTCCAGCATTAAAATGGCTTAACAATACAACCGAACAGCCTAAAGCTGCCAAACTAAAGAACAAAGCTACTTTTGAAGCGAGTTTGTCACCAGCAAAATAGGTGATAAATGCACCAACTAAAAGAATAATTAATATAAGAGAAACGTTCATAGTTATAAAATTATTGAGCTAAAAATATATAAGAAACAATCGCGCAAAGACCTAAAACGAAAGCAAAAAGGTATAATCCGATACTCCCAGTCTGTAGTTTTTTACCTTGAAAAGCTAATTCATTTGTTATTTTTCCTAATCCAAAAACAAGTGTAGATAAGCCTGTTTCAACTTTGTCTCTAAAGAATCTTGATAATATGTTTACGGGGCGAACAATTATGAAATCATAAATTTCGTCTACATAATATTTGTCATATAAAAGTCTGTTCAAACCTATAATATTATCATCTGATTCAGGAACATTATCTTGTTTGAAATATTTGATATAAGCAATTAAAATTCCTAATAATCCGCCTAAAACAGCAACTCCCATTAAAATATATTCTGTTGCTCCTAAATGATGTTCTTCGCCAGCCGCTTTCGTGAAAAGAGGAGCTAAATATTCATTTAACCAGCTGTTTCCAGGTAAACTTATTAATCCTCCAAAAGTAGCTAAAAGAGCTAAAATCATTAAAGGGAAAGTAATTAAACCGTCACTTTCGTGTAAATGATGTTTTTGCTCTTCAGTTCCTCTAAAATCTTTAAAGAAAGTTAAGAACATCAATCTGAACATATAAAAAGCTGTCATAATTGAAGCAATAGATCCAATAACATATAATGGAATACTATGGTGGAAAGCAGTTAATAAAATTTCATCTTTTGAGAAGAAACCTGAGAAAAACGGAACTCCTGAAATGGCTAATGAAGAAATCAACATTGTCCAGAAAGTGATTGGCATTGCTTTACGCAATCCACCCATTTTACGCATATCCTGCTCACCGTGTAAACCGTGAATTACAGAACCAGATCCTAAGAATAAACAAGCTTTAAAGAAAGCATGTGTGATTACGTGAAAAACAGCTACTTCATAAGCTCCAAATCCTAATGCCAAAAACATTAATCCCAATTGAGAAACTGTAGAGTAAGCCAATACTTTTTTAATGTCAGTCTGTACTAGACCAATTGTAGCCGCAACTAATGAAGTTATGGCTCCCACAATTGCAATTACAGTCTGCACATCTGTTGCAAGATCAAAAACAAAGTTCAATCTCGTCACCATGAAAATACCAGCTGTTACCATCGTAGCAGCGTGAATCAACGCAGAAACAGGAGTTGGTCCCGCCATCGCATCTGGCAACCAAGTGTACAACGGAATTTGAGCTGATTTACCACAAGCTCCAATAAACAAACATAAAGCAGCTAAAGAAAGCAATGGTAAATTTAAGTTTGCTGTTCCCGCGATTGCAGTTTTTAAAGTTGTATAATCTAATGTTGAGAACATTGAACCAATAATGAACATACCAATTAAAAGACCTAAATCTCCAATTCTGTTCATGATGAAAGCCTTTTTTGCAGCATCATTATAATCCTGGTTTTTATGCCAGAATCCGATTAGTAAATAAGAGCAAAGTCCAACACCTTCCCAACCAATAAATAGAACTAATAAGTTGCTTCCAATTACAAGCGTAATCATAAAGAATACGAACAGATTTAAATAAGCAAAAAACTTGTGCATATTCTCATCGTCATGCATGTAACTGATAGAGTATAAGTGAATCAAAGATCCAATTCCGGTTACAAACAATAACCAAAGAACAGATAATTGATCTAATAAAAATCCAAGATTGATTTTTAGATTACTAATTTGAATCCAGTCAAATAAAGTAACTTCAATTCCTTTTCCAGTTGAAGTTATTTGATTAAAAAGAACAAGAGTAACTATAAAAGAAACAGCCACGGCAGCAGTTCCGATAATTCCGGAAACTGTTTTCCCTAAGCTTTTTCCAAAGAAAACATTGATTAAAAATCCTAAAAAAGGAGCTAAAACTAAAACTAAAGCTAAATTGGTATCCATTTCTATTTTATCCTTTTAAATTTTTTAAATTATCGATACTAATTGAACCGATGTTTCTGAAAATAGAAACTAAAATCGCCAATCCTACCGCAACTTCAGCAGCAGCAACCGCCATCGAAAAGAATACAAAAACTTGTCCTTGTGCATCCTGATGGTAAGTTGAAAAAGCCACAAATAAAAGGTTTACTGCATTTAGCATGATCTCGATAGACATGAAAACGATAATTGAATTTCGTCTGTACAATACACCAAAAACACCAATACAAAAAAGTACAACACTTAAAAAGATGTAATTTTCAATACCTATTTGATTTAATATATTACCCATTATTTATTTAATTTTTCTTTTTTAGACAATAATACAGTTCCAATCATCGCTACCAAAAGTAAAACAGAAGCAAATTCAAAAGGCACCATATATTCGTTTAATAATATTTTACCCAAAACTTTAATTGATTGGAAATCTTCTCCAGTTGAATCGTAATCACCAACAATTGGTTTAGAATTGATGAAGATTGCAATTAAAACAATAACAATCAAACAGAAAGAAACAATAGCTCCCAAACGCGTAATCCTTGGTCGGTGAACATCTTTTTGTTCGTTAAGATTCATCAACATAATCGTAAACAGGAACAAAATCATAATCGCTCCGGCGTATACTATTATATGTACAACAGCTAAAAATTGAGAGTTCAATAATAAATAATGGCCAGCAATAGAGAAGAAGCAAATCACTAAATAGATAGCAGAGTGAATTGGGTTTCGGCTAAAAATGGTTAAAAATGCAGTTATTACCGTAATAAACGCTAAAATACAAAATATAACACCTACAGGAGTTGCGTTTGCGAAATCAGGAATATGTATCATTAGTTAGCGTTATTAAGTTGCGAATTTTTAATAGCCATTTCTAAAGGCATCACTAATTTGTCTTTTCCAAAGATGAAATCTTCTCTTTCATAACTTGCAGGAACTAAAACCTTAGAAGTTGTCAAGTAAATCGCGTCTTTTGGGCAAGCCTCTTCACATAAACCACAGAAAATACAACGAAGCATATTTATTTCATAAATCGAAGCATATTTTTCTTCTCTGTATAAATGTTTCTCGTCTGGCTTACGTTCAGCAGCTTTCATTGTAATAGCTTCAGCAGGACATGATAAAGCACATAATCCACAGGCAGTACAGTTTTCACGACCTTGCTCATCACGTTTCAACATGTGCTGACCACGATAAACCGGACTCATTTGTCTAACCTGTTCAGGATAATGAATCGTAACTTTTTTTCTAAAAAGGTGTTTAAGCGTGATAGCCAGACCCTTTACAATCGCCACAAGATACAATCGCTCAATAAAAGTCATGTCTTTATTTGACACCACCTTTTTTCTACCCGATAATGATATAGTTTCTATTGACATTTTACTATTATAATTTATGATTCAAAATTTGATTAATCAAATTCAAATCTATTTTGTTTTTTATTTGAAACCAATTACGGTTCTTAGAATCCTAGAGCTGCTGCGATATCGTGTCTTAAAATAACAGCACCCGTAATCATAATATTAATAATCGAAAGCGGAATTAAAATTCTCCAGCCCAAGTTCATTAATTGATCATATCTAAATCTTGGAATTGTCCAACGTACCCACATGTAAAAGAATATGAAGAAACATATTTTTACAAATAATACCGCAATCCCTAAAAGATTAGCTGTGTTTACACCAACATTTTCTACCATCCATTGCATTCCAGGATAGTTGTAACCTCCAAAGAACAATACAGAAATAATAGTTGCAGAAGTAAACATACTCGCATATTCAGCAAATAAATAGAATCCCATTTTCATGGAAGAATATTCAGTATGGTAACCTCCAATTAATTCAGATTCACATTCAGCCAAATCAAAAGGAGTTCTGTTAGTTTCTGCAAATGAACAAATTAAGAAAATTAAAAATGACAAAGGCTGATAAAAAACATTCCAGTTCATTCCTTGTTGCTGTAATGACATTTCTTTTAAACTCATTGTCCCTGTCATCATCAATAATGCGATCATTGATAATCCCATGGCAACTTCATAAGAAACCATTTGCGAAGCTGCGCGAACTGCTCCCATTAATGAGAATTTATTGTTAGAAGCCCATCCACCAATCATGATACCATAAACTCCAACAGAAAGAACTCCAAAAATGTATAATAAAGCGATGTTTACATCAGTTGCCTGAAGAATAATGTCTCTTCCAAAAAGATGAAGTCTGTCTCCCCAAGGAATTACAGCACTTGTCATCAAAGCTGTACTCATGGCAATTGCCGGACCTACAACAAATAAGAATCTATTTGGTGTGTTTGGGAAAAATTCTTCTTTAGAGAATAATTTCATACCATCGGCAAGCGGCTGTAATAGACCTCCCCATCCCGCACGGTTTGGTCCAACACGGTCTTGTAAGAAAGCCGCAACTTTACGTTCAGCCCAAGTAGAATACATTGCCATAATCATTGTTACCGCAAAAACGACAACAATAACAACACTTTTTTCTATAATAAATGCACCATCTACCATTGTTAAGAATTTTGGTTGTTAGTGTTTAATGGAATTTCAGCCATACTAATTTTTTTACGGTCAATATCTCTACCCATAAGAATATTCTTTTCAGTATCGATTTGTACTTTTTCTAATTTTTGTACGTAATTGTTTTGGTTGATAACAGAATCTTTTTCAAATTCTCTTGGTCCTTCAATTACCCAGTCATTTACATTTTTGTGATCAAAACGACAGCTGTTGCAAATGAATTCTTCCACTTCATGGTACTCGTCTTTACGGCCCGTTACACGTTGAATTTCTCCACCAAACATCCAAACTGTAGTTTTTCCGCAGCATCCAGGAGTAGTACACTCTCTGTGCGCGTTATAAGGTTTATTAAACCAAACTCTTGATTTAAAACGGAAAGTTTTATCAGTTAAAGCTCCAACCGGACAAACGTCAATCATGTTTCCAGAAAACTCATTGTCGATTGCTTTAGAAATTCCAGTTGAAATATTAGCGTGGTCACCACGATCTAACACTCCGTGAACTCTGTTGTCTGTCAATTGATCTGCAACTTGTACACATCTTTGGCATAAAATACAACGGTTCATATGCAGTTGAATATTTGGACCAATATCTTCTGGTTCAAATGTTCTTTTTTCTTCTATAAAACGTGATTTTGGGTTTCCGTGCTCAAAACTTAAGTTTTGAAGATCACATTCACCCGCCTGATCACAAATAGGGCAGTCTAATGGGTGGTTGATCAATAAAAATTCGGTTACAGATTTACGTGCTTCGGTAACTCTGTCAGAAGATTTACTGTTTACTTCCATTCCGTCCATACATCCTGTTACACAAGATGCCATTAATTTTGGCATTGGTCTTGGGTCAGCTTCGCTACCTTTAGAAACTTCAACTAAACAACAACGGCATTTTCCGCCACTGCCTTTTAATTTTGAGTAATAGCACATGGCTGGCGGTACCAAATCTCCACCAATCATACGTGCAGCCTGCAGGATCGTTGTTCCTGGCTCTACGTCTATACTTTGACCGTCTATGGTTACTTTCATCTCTTATTTGTTTTTTTAGTTTCAGGTTTAAAGTTTCAGGTTGCTAAACGTGAAACTATAATAACTTGAAACTTGAAACTATTTTAAACTTTTTTGTTGAAAGTCGGAATATTTTAAAGAATTGCTGTCCTTTTTAATATTATGAACTTTATAACTTTCTGCTTTTTATTTTTATACGATTACTTTACCGCCTACTAAATGCTTTACTTGCGAAAAAGGTTCAGCAACAAAGTGATCTCTATTTTTGATTTTTTCTGGGAAACGAACGTGATATTCGAACTCATCTCTAAAGTGACGAATCGCTGCTGCTACTGGCCAAGAAGCTGCGTCACCAAGCGGACAAATTGTGTTTCCTTCAATTTTACTCTGAATACTCCAAAGCAATTCGATATCCTCTTCACGGCCTTGACCGTTTTCGATTCTCCACAAGATTTTTTCTAACCATCCAGTTCCTTCACGGCAAGGTGTGCATTGTCCGCAAGATTCGTGGTGGTAAAAACGAGCAAAGTTCCAAGTGTTTCTTACGACACAAGCAGTATCATTGTAAACAATAAACCCGCCTGAACCTAACATAGATCCGGTAGCAAAACCACCATCACTTAATGATTCGTAAGTCATTAAACGATCTTCACCGTTTGCTGTTTTGAAAATCAATTCTGCTGGTAAAATTGGCACTGATGAACCTCCCGGTACAAATGCTTTTAATGGACGGCTAGAAGACATTCCTCCTAAATATTCATCAGAATTCATGAATTCGTCAACACTTAAACCTAATTCAATTTCATAAACTCCAGGATTTTTGATGTGTCCGGAAGCAGAAATTAATTTAGTTCCTGTAGAACGTCCAATTCCAATTTTTGCATAATCGTCACCTGAATTGTTTACAATCCACGGCACAGTTGCGATAGTTTCAACATTGTTTACTACTGTTGGATTTGCCCAAAGTCCCGAAACCGCAGGGAATGGCGGCTTAATACGAGGATTTCCTCTTTTACCTTCCAAAGACTCGATAAGTGCAGTTTCTTCTCCGCAGATATAAGCTCCGGCTCCACAGTGAACATGCAGTTCAAGATCGTAACCTGAACCTAATATATTTTTTCCTAACCAGCCTGCAGCTTTAGCCTCGGCGATTGCTCTTTCTAAAATTTTGTAAACCCACATATATTCTCCACGAATGTAGATATACGAAAGGTTAGCGCCTAAAGCGTAACTAGAAGTAATCATTCCTTCGATCAATAAGTGAGGAATAAATTCCATCAAATAACGATCTTTGAAAGTTCCCGGTTCTGATTCATCGGCGTTACAAACTAAGTGTCTTGGTTTTCCTGATTTTTTATCAATAAAGCTCCATTTCATTCCGGCAGGGAAACCCGCACCGCCACGACCACGAAGACCTGATTTTTTTACTTCTTCAGTAACTTCATCTGGTGTAAGTGTTTTTAAAGCTTTTTCTACAGAAGCATAACCGCCATTTTGACGATATACTTCGTAGGTTTTAATTCCAGGAATATTGATTTTATCTAATAATATTTTTTGTGACATCTTATTTATCGTGTAATATTATTTTATCATCTTTACAATCAGCGATTAACTGATCGATTTTTTCTTCTGTCAATTTTTCTTTGTAGAAATCGCCTAACTGCATCATCGGAGCGTATCCGCAAGCACCTAAACATTCTACACCAGCAATGGTAAACATTCCATCTGCAGTTGTTTCACCCATTTTAATGCCTAATTTTTCAGAAGTATAATCCATTAAATTTTCGGCACCGTTTAAACAACAACAAGAAGTCTGGCAAAACTCAAACATGTATTTACCAATTGGCTTTTGGTTGAACATGGTATAGAAAGTAACCACTTCATAAACCTCAATTGGTTTTATCTGAAGAATTTCGGCAACTTTATCTTGTAGTTCAGTACTAAGCCAGTTGTTATGTGCATCTTGAACCTCATGCAAAACAGGCAGTAAAGCCGATTTTTGTTTGCCTTCCGGATAATGACTAATCAATTCATTGATACGAGTGATCAATGCCTCAGTCATATTTATTTCTTGTTTGTAATGTTTACGTTCCATTTTTATTTTAGATTTTAGATTTTAGATTTTAGATTTTTTCAATCTTTGTCCGTAATCCATATTCTGCAATCTTGTATTAGTTTTTAGATCCTTGATCTGAATTCTTCAATTCTATATAAGTTAGATTTTCAATCTAAATTTTGGATATGCATCTGCGATCTAAAATCTAAAATATTCAATCTAAAATTTTTTTACGCGTCTAATTCTCCTGCAATTACATTTAAACTTGATAATATAACAATTGCATCAGAAAGTAAAGCACCTTTAATCATTTCAGGATATGCTTGATAATAAATAAAGCAAGGTCTTCTGAAATGTAATCTATATGGAGTTCTGCTTCCGTCTGTAACCAAATAAAACCCTAATTCTCCATTACCTCCTTCAACAGGATGGTAAATTTCGGCAACAGGAACAGGAACTTCTCCCATTACAATTTTAAAGTGATAGATTAAAGATTCCATCGAATTATATACGTCTTCTTTTGGAGGAAGATAATAATCAGGAACCTGAGCATGATATTCGTTTCCTTCTGGCATTTTTTCCAAAGCCTGGCGAATAATGCTTAAACTTTCCCAAACTTCAGCGTTACGAACACAGAAACGATCATAAGTGTCACCTGATTTTCCAACCGGAACAATAAAATCAAAATCTTCGTAGGAAGAGTAAGGTTGTGCAACACGAACATCGTAATCAACTCCTGCAGCACGTAAGTTTGGACCTGTAAATCCGTATGCCATTGCCTGCTCTGCAGTAATTGCACCAACGTTTACAGTTCTGTCAAGGAAAATTCTATTTCTTTCGAATAAGTTTTCGAATTCTTTCCAAGCAATTGGAAATTCTTCAAGGAAAGTATCTAGTTTTTTGAAAGCTTCTGGAGACCAGTCTCTTTCAAAACCACCAATTCTTCCCATATTTGTAGTCAAACGAGCTCCGCAAATTTCTTCGTAGATTTCGTAGATTTTTTCTCTAAATTGAAAAACGTACAAGAAACCAGTATACGCACCAGTATCTACACCTAAAATCGAGTTACAGATAAGATGGTCTGTAATACGGGCAAGTTCCATTATGATAACTCTTAAATACTGCGCTCTTTTTGGAACTTCAACACCTAACAGTTTCTCTAATGTCATCCACCATCCCATATTATTAATAGGAGAGGAACAATAGTTCATACGGTCTGTAAGAGGTGTAATTTGGTAAAAAGGACGATTTTCGGCAATTTTTTCGAAAGCTCTGTGGATGTAACCAATAGTTGGTTCAGCTTCTAGAATTCTTTCACCATCCATTAATAGGATATTTTGAAAAATACCGTGAGTCGCAGGGTGGGTAGGACCTAAATTTAGAACTGAAAGCTCGCTTCCGTCTTCGTTTAGTTTCTCCTTAATTATTTTAGCATAACGATGCTCTGGTGGTAATAATAGTTCTGACATTTTATAATGTTGAATTATTTATTTTTTAGCAATTTGTTGTTGTTCTTCCAAAGAATCTGTCGTCTTTATCAGTTCTTCCGCTGTCTTCCATTGGGAATTCTTTTCTCATTGGGAAAGACACCATTTCATCCATATTCAAAATACGTTTCAATTGCGGGTGGCCAATAAAATTGATTCCGTAGAAATCGTATGTTTCTCTTTCCATCCAGTTTGAACTTAAGAAGATATTAGAAACAGTTTTGATCTCTGGTTTTTCGCCATTCAGATAAACTTTAATTCTAAGACGTTTGTTTTCGTACCAGTTGTGTAAATGATATACGATAGCAAACTGACGTTCTGAATCGTTGTCCGGGTAATGAACCCCGCATAAATCTGTTAAAAAGTGAAAACGCAGTTCAGAATCGTTTTTAAGGAATAAAATCAACGCTGTAATTTTATCAGCTGAAGCTTCTAAAGAAAAAATATCTCTTTCTTGCTGAAAGTTAAAAACATCGTTATTAAATGTTTCTGTAAGTTTATCTTGAATCAGGGTATTTTCTAAAGCCATCTTATGAGATATTATATGAAGCTAATAATTCTTGGTATTCTGGTGAACTTCTGCGTCTAACAGATTCGCTTTTTACCAATTCTTGTAATCTCATTACACCATCAACAATTTGCTCTGGTCTTGGCGGGCATCCAGGAACATACACGTCAACCGGGATTACTTTATCAATTCCTTGTAAAACTGAGTAAGTGTCGAAAATACCTCCTGATGAAGCGCAAGCTCCAACAGCAATTACCCAGCGAGGCTCAGACATTTGTTCGTAAACTTGTCTTAAAATTGGAGCCATTTTTTTAGAAATTGTTCCCATTACTAATAACATATCTGCCTGACGAGGAGAGAAACTCACACGTTCAGATCCAAATCGTGCTAAATCGTAATGTGAAGCCATTGTTGCCATAAACTCAATTCCGCAGCAAGATGTTGCGAATGGTAAAGGCCAAAGAGAATTCGCGCGTGCCAAACCCACAACATCATTTAGTTTTGTAGCGAAGAAACCTTCTCCTACAACTCCTTCCGGTGGCGCAACCATATTTACATTTGAATCGCTCATTTTAATTTTAGATTGTAGATTTCTGATTTTTGATTTTGTCAATCCTGAACCGAAATCAATATTTTAAAAATCAATATTGTATTTTGAGAATTTTTGTTTTTCAAATCTAAATTCTAAATCTCTTTCAATCTAAAATCTATAATCTGAAATCTAAAATTTCTTTATTCCCACTCTAATGCTTTCTTTTTGATGATGTAGAAAAACCCAACCAAAAGTAAAGACATAAAAACGATCATTTTAAGCATTCCTTCTATGCCAAGATCTTTAAAGTTTACTGCCCAAGGATAAAGGAAAATTACCTCTACGTCAAACAATACAAACAAAATTGCTACCAGGAAATATTTTACAGAAAAAGGAATACGGGCATTACCAACAGATTCGATACCACACTCGAAGTTTTTATCTTTAACTTCAGAGGTTCTTTTTGGGCCTAATTTTCCAGAAATAATGATTGTTCCTACCACAAAACCAACAGCCAGAATGAACTGCATTAAGATAGGAATGTAACTGTATTGATCAGATTGCATAAGCTTAGCTTTTTTACTTAAAGAATAAGCCACAAAGATAACTTTCAACTATGTAAATCACAAACTAAAGGGAGATATAAGTACCCCATCAAAGCGCGTTTACATGTAATTTTTATTGATTATAAATAACACATGCTTTTTTTAATATTTTTTTAAGAAATGGACAAAAAAAAACGTTTCGAAATTAATCGAAACGTTTTTAAAACCATTCAGAGGCAAAAAAAATAAATTGCTATATTTTTCTTAGATTACTGCTACTTTAGCAGCAACTTTCCCTTTTCTTCCTTCTTCTTCTTCATAGCTTACACGGTCTCCTTCGCGTAATTCTTCCGCGTTAATTCCTGAAGCGTGAACGAAGATGTCCTTTCCTGTTTCTTCGTCTGTAATGAATCCATAACCTTTAGATTCATTGAAAAATTTTACTGTACCTGTACGCATTGTAATTGTAATAATAATTTATAATAAAGCAAATGTAATATATAAATTCATACAAAAGACATCTACCTGTTAATTTTTTGTAAAAATTATTGATTTCCAGTGTTTTTACGTAGTTTATTGCATCAAATTATATATGAAATACCATAATTTGAGAATCATTAATTGTAAGAATATCAAAAAGATGAACTTGTAGGAATTTAATATTTTAATAAGTGTAAATCTGCCCATTATTTTTTGTGCCTTTAAGACATAAAAAAACAGCTGAAACTCAGCTGTTTTTAATATTTAAATTTCTATTAATATATAGAATCAATTTTAATATGTAATTCTTTCAATTGAGATTCATCAATTGTTGATGGAGCATCAATCATAACATCGCGTCCTGAATTGTTTTTAGGGAAAGCGATAAAATCTCTAATAGTTTCCTGACCGCCTAAAATGGCAACCAATCTATCCAAACCAAAAGCTAAACCGCCGTGAGGAGGCGCTCCAAATTGAAAAGCATCCATTAAGAAACCAAATTGAGCTTTTGCTTCTTCTTCAGTAAATCCTAAATATTTAAACATTAACTGCTGTGTCGCTTTATCGTGAATACGAATAGATCCACCGCCAATTTCGTTTCCGTTTAAAACCATATCGTAAGCATTTGCACGAACTTTTCCCGGTTCTGTTTCCAACAAAGCCATATCTTCTGGTTTTGGTGAAGTAAATGGGTGATGCATCGCATGATAACGACCGCTTTCTTCGTCAAGTTCCAATAATGGGAAATCAACAACCCATAACGGTGCAAACTCTTCAGGATTACGCAATCCTAAACGAGTTGCTAATTCCATACGAAGTGCTGAAAGCTGCGCACGTGTTTTATTTGCCGGACCAGAAAGTACAAAAATCATGTCTCCGGAATTTGCTTCTGTAGCTTTTGCCCAGTTTGCTAAATCATCATTATCGTAGAATTTATCTACGGATGATTTGTATGTTCCGTCTTCATTGCATTTTACATAAACCATTCCAGACGCTCCAACTTGCGGACGTTTTACCCAGTCAATTAATCCGTCAATTTCTTTACGGGTATAATTTCCTGCTCCCGGAACTGCAATTCCCACCACTAATTCAGCTGAATTGAAAACTGGGAATTCTTTATGCTGTGCAAATTCGTTTAACTCACCAAACTTCATCCCAAAACGAATGTCCGGTTTGTCATTTCCGTATGTTTTCATAGCATAATCGTAGGTAATTCTCGGAAATTTATCTACTTCTATACCTTTAATTTCTTTCAATAAATGTCTTGTCAAACCTTCGAAAACATTCAAAATGTCTTCTTGTTCTACAAATGCCATTTCGCAGTCAATTTGTGTAAACTCAGGCTGACGGTCTGCACGTAAATCCTCATCACGGAAACATTTCACAATTTGAAAATATTTATCCATTCCACCCACCATCAATAATTGCTTGAAAGTTTGCGGAGATTGCGGCAATGCATAAAATTGTCCTTCGTTCATACGGCTTGGTACAACGAAATCTCTTGCTCCTTCCGGAGTCGATTTGATTAAATAAGGAGTTTCAACTTCGCAGAAATCTAAATCAGATAGATATTTACGAACTTCCATTGCTACTTTATGACGGAACAATAAGCTGTTTTTTACCGGATTTCTACGAATATCTAAATAACGGTATTTCATTCTGATATCTTCACCACCGTCAGTTTCATCTTCAATTGTGAAAGGAGGCGTTAAAGCAGCATTTAAAATCGTTAATTCAGAAACTAAAATTTCGATTTCACCAGTCGGAATGTTTTTGTTTTTTGCTTCACGCTCAATAACAGTTCCTTTTACCTGAATTACAAACTCACGAGCAAGAGTTTTGGCCAATTCAAAAACGGTTTTATCAGTACGACTTTCGTCGAAAATAAGCTGTGTAATTCCATAACGGTCGCGTAAATCGACCCAATTCATAAATCCTTTATCACGTGATTTTTGAACCCAGCCCGCAAGTGTAACTTCGGTATTAATATTTGAAGCGTTTAATTCGCCGCAATTATGACTTCTATACATAATCTCAATTTTAGACTGCAAAAGTAAACACAAAATTCAAATTAATATAACAAAGTGTGCAACTAGATGATTATTAATTTGAAATATTTTGTTAATTCTTAAATTTTGAACTTGTAATTTCTTTAGATTTGATGTACTAAAAACAAACTTAAATACTATGAAGAAACTTCTTATTGCAGGTTTAGTGCTTTTCAGTGCTTTGAATATCAGCGCACAATCTAAAAAATATGTGACTTTTGAAGCAAATATAGCCAACAGAAATACTGACATTATAAAGATTATTAATGAAGGCAGAGTAATCAAAACCATCTATGTCGATAAGAATGGTATTTTTAAAGATACTCTGGTTGTTGATGGAGGCAGAAGCCGATTATATGATGGTGTAGAATCGACAGAATTGTTTCTAAAAAATGGTTACGATATAAAACTGAAAATGGATGCCAAACAATTTGATGAATCTATTGTTTACACTGGTAAAGGAAGTGCAGAAAACAACATTTTAGCGCAGCGTATTTTAGCCGATGAAAAACTTTATGACAATAGTGTTGCTTCTCTGGACGATGCTGCTTTTAATAAGTTGGTCGATGCAAAAAAAGCCGGCGATGCTGCTCGTTTAAAAGATAAAAATCTAGATCCAGAATTTGTAAAAATTGAAACAGAAAATGGAGCTAACGCAATTGCAGAAATATCTCAATATCGTAAAGAAGCTCAGGATATTGCAAAAATGAATAATAAGCCATCTCCTGAGTTTGACTATGAAAACCATAAAGGAGGTAAAACCAAACTTTCTGATTTAAAAGGTAAATATGTTTATATTGATCTTTGGGCAACGTGGTGCGGACCTTGTAGAGGAGAAATTCCTTATTTGCAAAAAGTGGAGGAAAAATATCATGGAAAAAATATTGAGTTTGTAAGTATTTCGATAGATACTCCAAAAGATCATGATAAATGGCAAAAGTTTGTAACCGATAAACAACTTGGAGGTATTCAGTTATTTTCTGATAATGAATGGAAATCGGAGTTTGTAACAAGTTATAATGTAACCGGAATTCCGAGATTTATTTTGATTGATCCAAAAGGGAATGTTGTTGATGCAAATGCGTCCAGACCCTCTTCTCCAGACCTTGAAAAGCAGTTAGATTCATTATTGAACTAATTTATGGATTAAATTTATAACGTTATAGTGATTTTAGTTTTTTGCTAAAACACCAGTAAAACCAATGCTTTAGCGTTGGTTTTTTTGTTTTTGGGAAATTTCCAATGTTAAGTTTTTATTCAATGTTACCAAATTGTTAAGTAAAAGTTTTTTTAATGTAAACATTTGATTATATTTGGTAATGATTTCTTAACATTAATACCTAAAGATATGAAAAAGAGTATAATTTTAGCTGCAGTTTTGTTCTCTGGAATATTAGCAGCACAAGAAGTAAATCCAGAATTAGAAGCTGTTGGTAACACAGTAAAAGCTACTTATTATTATGACAATGGTAAAGTACAGCAAGAAGGCTTCTTTAAAGACGGTAAATTAGATGGTGTTTGGGTATCTTATGACGAAAAAGGAAATAAAAAAGCAGTTGGAGAATACACAGACGGAGTTAAAACTGGCAAATGGATTTATTTTAATGAAAACACATTAAGCGAAGTTGCTTATGTTGACAACAAAGTGAGTTCAGTTAAAAGCTTGCAGAAAAATGCTTTAGCAAACAGAAACTAATTAAGTTTCGACGATTTATAAAAAAACCATCTCGTTTTTTAACGAGACGGTTTTTTTATGCCTGTTTTTTAGATTTTTTTCTTCTTCCAAACCAAATTATAAAACCGGTTACAGGTAAAGCCGACGCTATTAAGCTTACTGTAAAAGCAATAATTTTTCCGGGTAAATCCAAAATTTGTCCGGTGTGAATTCCGTAATTCATTTCCACAACCTGCAGACCTAAACTTTTTGAATGATACGGGTCACTTTGAATTAATTTTCCGTCTTGCGGATGAAAATAATAATTGCTTTGATGATCGTATCTTAAGGTATGAGGATATGCTCCTGTGCTGATGATGTCACCTTTTTGCTGTGGATATAAAACAAAAAGCATTTCGGCTTTTGGCTGTAATTTCAGGGTTTCAATAAAAGCGCGATCGACGGCTGTTATCGAGTTTGAATCGAATTTTGTTGTGTCGATTATTGGTGCTTTTGTTTCTACGGCTTTATCCCCGCCAAAATTGAAAGCTTTATAAATTCCGTCGCCAACCCACTCGTATGTAAAAGTTAAACCAGTTATGGCAAGAATAAATACAATGAGAAAAATGTAAAAACCAGAAGTATTGTGCCAGTCATAATTTACACGACGCCATCTTGCCGACCATTTTACAGTAAAACTTCTTTTGATGTCACTTTTTCGTTTTGGCCACCATTGTATAATTCCGGAAATTAATAAAAGAATAAAAATAATGGTTGAGCCGCCAATAATATGTTTTCCGATATAATCCGGCAGAAGCAAGTACAAATGAATGTATTCTACAATAATGAAAAAATCGGTTTCGGGATTTTCGGTTTTTAAATATTCTCCTGTATAAGGATTAAAGTAGAGATATAAATTTTCGGTATCAGAATAAGTAAAAACAATAGCCGAACGGTTTTTTCCATAATACGAAACCATTGATTGTTTATTCTTTGGAAGAATTTCCTTTGCTTTTTCCTGCAAAACAGAAGGCATTAAAAAAGGTTTGTTTTGAGGTTCAACCAAACGCCACTCTTTTCGTGTAATGTCTTTTATTTCATCATGAAAACAGAAAATGCAGCCCGTAATACAGACTATAAAAACAATAAGCCCGGAAATTAATCCGAGCCATTTATGTAGAAAACGTATTTGCGTTTTAAATCCCATTTTTTTGATTAAAAGCGTAAAAGTATACGCAAAATCAATAGAGGGCAAATTATTTATGCTAATTTTTAAGCGACTGCTTTTTTAGGCTTTAAGTGATACGCTGTATAAAGTGTTATGGAAGCCAAAGCGATCCAGAAAACATCAATAAAGAAGATCTGAATTTTGTGCTCCATAAACGAAGTCCAAAACCAATCTCCAGAAACAATTCCGTTTGTAATTGGGATTAAAAAACCTAAAATACTTCCTGAAATTAAACAGAATTTATTCGTAAAATCATCGTTCTTTTTGATGATAAAGAATATTGTCAATAACAGCCATCCGCCAAAATACAAACTGAATAAGTTGGACTGGTTTAATGGATAAAATATTTTTGAACCGATAAAAGCCAAAGCTGTAATTGGGTACATGCTTAAACAAATCGCCAGATAAATACGTACAACCGCAGCGTTGAAGCGTCTTTTCTTTTCAGGTAAATTATTCTTTTGTCTTGCTACTAACCAAATCATTACTCCAGAAATGATGACAAAACAAGTTATTATTCCCAAAATGAAACTTACGATTTTTAGTGCATATCCTCCATAATCGCCAAAGTGAATTCGGTACAAAACATTTTTTACAACATCAATATAACTATTTTGAGTAACAGGATTTTTGCGGGCAACTTCTTTTCCGTCAGCAATACGATACACTACTTTTCCAATTCCGGTAAACTTTTTATCACTCAATAATTCACCTTCAACCAAAACGTGCATATTGGCGTCGCCATAATTTTGAATAAAAACTCGTGTAATTTCAAAATCAGACCAATTGCTTTTTGCTTTAGAAACAAGCTCATTAATGTTAAAAGGTGAGGCTAATTTTTTATTGTCAAATTTATAATCAGGATCGTTATATTCTAATTCTTTATATAATTTGTTTTCATCGCCTTTATACAAAGCCATTACGGCAGGTGCAACGATTAAAAGTTTAATCATGAAAAATGCTCCGGTTACAGCATAAACAAATTGAAACGGAAGTCCAATCATTCCTAATGCTGTATGCGCATCTGTCCATAATGTTTTTAATTTTTCCTTTGGGCGGAAAACATAAAAGTTAGAAACAATTTTTTTCCAATGCAATAGAAGTCCGGTTACAATAGCAAATAAGAAGAATAAAGCTGTAAATCCTGAAAGATAATATCCAATCGGATACGGAATCTGCGCCAGGAAATGCAAACGATATAAAAACTCACCTAAAGAATAAGATTCTTCGTAAGTATAGGATTTGAATTTTTTGTTGTCCAGATAAAAGAAAGATCCTTCTTTTTGTTTGGCAGGAGCCAAAGTATCTTTGGTGCCTTCCATATAAACCGCAACCCTGTTTTCTGTAGACGGTTTAGATATAGTAATATTTCTTCCGTGTAAAACGTATTCTTTGTCAAGATTTTCTAAAGCTTTGTTGTAATCTAATTGAATTTCTCGTGTAATGGCGGTAGATTCACTTCTTTCCCAATTGATGATTTCATCTCTAAAAAAAGAAAAAGATCCTGCAAAAAAGATCACAAAAAGTACAACGCTTATAACAATTCCGCTAACGGTATGTGTATGAAAATAGATATTATAATGACGGTTATTCATAAGGATTATGCAACAGGATTATAAGTTTGACCAAGATAAATAATAAGAGAAAAAATTAAAGAAAGGAGAATGTAAATTCCCCAAATTTTCCACCCGCTTTTTGCTAAGAAAGCTAAAACCATCAAAGCAACCCAAAGTATAAATCCGCTAAAAGCCATTGTCATCAAAACATCTGCACGATTAAACCAGGAAGCTAAAGCTAAATGAAAAGTAACAGAAACAAAGTAACCACCTAAAATGGCTGCGGTAATTTTGGCAAAACGAGGCCAAAATGCAGGAGTTAAATATTTTGAATTTGCTGGCATTGGTCAAAAAAGTTTAATTGTAATAAAGTTCTAATAAAGCAACAAGAATCAGGATTGTAAAAAGTGCTTTACTATTTACTTTTTTTAATGGTCTAAGAATGATAATTAAACTCCCAATGGTCATTAGCTGAATAAAAAACATTAAAGTTCCGCTTCCTAAAGACTGCGTAAAAAGCCAGATTGCATAAGCAGTTAGAAGAAGTGCTAAACCTGTGATTTTAGTTTGTTTTGGATTTTTCTGCATCCATTTTTCAAAACCCAGATCATACGATAATGCGGCTCTTTTTGAAGTGTAGTAAAGGGTATAAAAAGCTAAAAAAACGATAAGACTTGCTATTGTTATCATGATTTTACAGATTGAATTAAATTATCTTCTATTTTTAAGATGATGATTTTAAAATTGTTTTTGATTCTGCAAATCTAAGTCATGAATGCCAACAATCCAAGCTATTTTTATTTATTCTAAATTAAATTTTAAAAATTAAATGATTTAATTCGGTACTATAAATAAAAAAACCTGCTCAAATGAATGAACAGGTTCTGTATATAATTGAAAAATTATTCTGATTACAATTCTAAAGCACGTTTAGCATCGCCATTCATTAATAATTCTAATGGGTTTTCTAAAGCTTCTTTTACAGCAACTAAGAAACCAACAGACTCACGTCCGTCGATAATTCTGTGGTCATAAGAAAGAGCAACGTACATCATTGGGTGAATTTCAACTTTTCCGTTTACAGCAATTGGACGCTCAATAATATTGTGCATTCCTAAAATTCCTGATTGAGGAGGGTTGATGATTGGAGTTGATAACATAGAACCAAAAACTCCACCGTTAGTGATTGTAAAAGTTCCACCAGTCATATCGTCAACTGTAATTTGACCATCACGAGCTCTTAAAGCTAATCTTTTGATTTCAGCTTCGATGCCGCGGAAAGTTAAAAGTTCAGCATTACGAACAACAGGAACCATTAAACCTTTTGGTCCAGAAACTGCGATTGAGATATCAGCAAAATCGTAAGCGATTTTGTAATCACCATCCATCATTGAGTTAACATCTGGATATAATTCTAAAGCTCTTGTAACTGCTTTTGTAAAGAATGACATGAAACCTAAACCTAAACCACCATGCTTCGCTTTAAAAGCATCTTTGTATTCATTACGAATTTGGTTGATTGGCGTCATGTTTACTTCGTTGAAAGTAGTAAGCATAGCTGTTTCGTTTTTAGCTGAAACTAGTCTTTCTGCTACTTTACGACGTAACATAGATAATTTTGTACGCTCAGTTCCACGGCTTCCACCAGTTGGAGTTCCCATTGAAGGTACTGCATTTACAGCATCATCTTTAGTAATTCTGCCACCTTTACCAGTTCCTGAAACTGTTGCTGGAGCTATATTTTTTTCGTCTAATATTTTTCTTGCTGCCGGAGATGGAGTTCCTGCTGCATAACTTGCTGCTGCCGGAGCTGCTTTTGGAGCCTCAGTTTTTACTTCTGCCTTTGGAGCTTCAGCTTTCGGAGCCTCTGCTTTTGGAGCTTCGGCTGCTGGTGCATCACCTGCAGGTTTTGCTGCATCAGTATCAATTAAACAAACTACAGCGCCTACTGCTACTGTATCACCTTCTTCAGCTTTTAGTGTAATAACACCGCTCATTTCAGCAGGTAATTCAAGCGTAGCTTTATCTGAATCAACTTCAGCAATAGCCTGATCTTTTTCTACATAATCTCCGTCTTTTACTAACCAAGTTGCAATTTCAACTTCTTTTATTGATTCCCCTGGTGATGGGACTTTCATTTCTAAAATCATCTTTGTTTTTGTTTAAGGTTTTTATGGTTTCAGGTCTCTTGTTATTAAACTTGAAACCTGAAACTTGAAACATTTTTTTTATCTGAATAAATTTTTATCGAATACCATTCTAATTGCATCTGCGTGACGACGTTTTGCACGTGTGTAACTTCCAGATGCCGGAGCAGCGTATGCTTTTAATGAAGCCAATCTCCATTTTACAAGATCAAAGTTCATTAACATAAAGCTGTAAGCTCCCATGTTTTTAGGTTCTTCCTGAGCCCAAACATAATCATCAGCATTTGGATATTGTGCGATAATAGCTTTTAACTGCTCAACAGGTAAAGGGAATAATTGCTCGATACGAACAACAGCAACATCATTTCTTCCGTTATTTTCTCTTTCTGCAACGATGTCATAGTAGAATTTACCAGTAACAAAAACTAACGTTTTTACTTTCTTTTTATCTACTGCATTATCATCAATTGTTTCCTGGAAACTTCCGTTTGCTAACTCTTCAACTGTAGATACGCATCTTGGATCACGCAATAAACTTTTTGGAGAGAAAACCACTAAAGGTTTACGGAAATTTGTTTTCATTTGTCTTCTTAACAAGTGGAAGAAGTTTGCCGGAGTTGTACAATCAGCAACATACATGTTTTGTCTTGCACAAAGTTGTAAATAACGCTCCATTCTTGCAGAAGAGTGTTCTGCACCTTGTCCTTCATATCCATGAGGTAATAATAAAACGATACCATTTTGGTTATTCCATTTATCTTCACCACATGAAATATATTGGTCAATCATAATTTGAGCTCCATTTGAGAAATCTCCAAATTGTGCTTCCCAAATCGTTAGTGCATTTGGATTAGCCAATGCATATCCGTAATCAAAACCAAGAACACCGTATTCAGATAAAAGTGAATTGAATACGCCGAATTTTCCTTTTTTGTTTTCGATTCCGTCTAATAGAATTACTTCTTCTTCAGAATCTTCTACTTTAACTACCGCATGACGGTGAGAGAAAGTTCCACGCTCAACATCCTGACCAGAAATACGAACATCAAATCCTTCCGTTAAAAGTGAACCGTAAGCTAGTGCTTCTGCAGTTCCCCAGTCAAGAGTGTTATTGTCGTATCCGGTTTTTCTGTCCGTAACAATTTTAGATATCTTACTGATGAATTTTTTGTCTGCTGGTAAAGTTGAGATTGTATTGATGATAGAATCCAATCCTTTTTTGTCAAAAGTAGTATCTACTTTTTGAAGCATTTGTGTATCAGTTACCTGAACAAATCCGTCCCATTCGTTTTTCATGAATGGAGTTATAATCGTCAAATCTTTTTTACGGGAAGCTTCTAAATTTTCTTCTAAAGCAGATTTGTATTCTTTTTCTAAAGCATTTACATAAGATGCATCAATTACGCCATCAGACAATAATTTTTCTGCATAAATATCTCTTGGATTTTTATGTTTTGCGATGATTTTATATAAAACCGGCTGTGTGAAACGAGGTTCGTCACCTTCGTTATGACCGTATTTTCTGTATCCTAATAAATCAATAAATACATCACGTCCAAACTGCATTCTGTAATCTAATGCAAAAGATACAGCGTGTACAACTGCTTCAGCATCATCAGCATTAACGTGTAAAACTGGAGATAAAGTTACTTTAGCAACGTCTGTACAATAAGTAGATGAACGAGCGTCTAAATAGTTAGTTGTAAACCCAACCTGGTTATTAATTACAATATGGATTGTTCCTCCAGTTTTGTAACCGTCAAGCTGTGCCATCTGAATGATTTCATACAAGATACCCTGTCCTGCAATTGCAGCATCTCCGTGAACGGCGATAGGTAATACTTTAGAGAAATCGTCAGCATAATATTTATCTTGTTTTGCTCTTGTAATACCTTCAATTACAGCTCCAACAGTTTCTAAGTGAGAAGGGTTTGGTGCTAAATTGATGTTGATACTTTTTCCTGATCTTGTTTTTTTGTCAGCCGTAAGACCTAAGTGATATTTTACGTCACCATCAAAATATTCCTGATCGTAATCTTTACCGTCAAACTCACCAAAAATATCCTGAGTTGATTTTCCGAAGATGTTTGCTAAAACGTTCAAACGACCACGGTGAGCCATTCCCATTACGAATTGTTCAACACCTTTTTCTGCAGCCTGCTCGATTAAAGCATCCAAAGCCGGGATAATAGATTCTCCACCTTCTAGTGAAAAACGTTTTTGTCCAACATATTTAGTGTGAAGGAAGTTCTCGAAAGAAACAGCTTCATTTAATTTATTTAAGATTGTTTTCTTTTCTTCTGTAGAGAAATTAGGCTGGTTTACATTAACAGCCAGTTTTTCCTGAATCCATTTTACAACGCCAGGATTCCTGATGTACATATATTCAATACCAATATGCTGGCAGTAAATAGCTTTAAGACGATTTACGATAGTTTCTAATGAAGAAGGCGGAATTCCGATTGTCTGTGCAGCATCAAAAACAGTTGAAAGGTCGGCTGCTGATAATCCGAAATTCTCAATATCTAAAGTAGGAGAAGAAGTTCTACGGTCACGAACTGGGTTTGTTTTTGTAAACAAATGTCCGCGCGTACGATATCCATCAATTAATTTTAAAACATTAAATTCTTTTTGCAGTTTGTCTGAAACCTGACTGTAATCTGTATTTGGGCTAGTCACATACTCAACAATCGTCTGCACTGGATTTTCGTCATTATAAGTCGTTTGTCCAAAGTCAAAACCTTGAAAGAAACTTCTCCAGCTAGGCTCAACGCTGTCTGGGTTAACTAAATATTGATCGTATAATTGTGCAAAAAACTCGGTATGCGCTGCATTTAAAAATGAAAACCTATCCATAATATTAGTGAATATACTTTTTGTTAAATAGAATGGCAAAAGTACAACAATCGACTTTATTTAAACCTTTTTTTTACGTACTTTTACGTAAAAATTTGTTAAAATAAACGTTAACTATGAAGAAAAAACATTTTTCAATCGATTGCAGATCTTTTTTTGTGATTTTGACAGTCTTATTCTCAGGTTACGCAAATGCGCAGCAAACGTATGTTATTGATAACAAAAACCATTTCTGGGATAAAGTGCAGTTTGGAGGCGGACTCGGTTTAGGAATTGGTTCCGGATATACGGATATCTCAGTAATGCCAAGCGCGATTTACAATGTTAACGAAATTGTTTCCTTTGGTGTTGGTTTACAATTTGGTTACTTATCTTCAAAAAACTATTATGAATCGTATGTTTATGGCGGAAGTTTAATTACGCTTGTAAACCCAATTCCGGAAGTTCAATTATCTGCCGAATTAGAGCAAGTAAGAGTAGATACAAGATATGAAGCCAACATCAACAGACCCGCTTTTTCTGATAGTTATTGGAATACCGCTTTATATCTTGGAGCTGGTTACAGAACCGGAAATGTGACAATTGGCGCTCGTTACGATGTTTTGTATGATCCAGATAAAAGTCTTTATGGTTCTGGATTTATGCCTTTTGTTAGGGTATATTTTTAGAAGTTTCTAAGGTTCTTAGATGCTGAGATTCTAAGATTTTTAATTAGGGAAAATAGATTATATGAAAAAATACTTGACTATACTTTTAGGGGTTTTATTTGGAATTTCCTCATGTCAAAAAAAAGAAGTAAATAATTTTGAAGATAGAAAGCAAGCAGAAAAAGAAGCAAATAAAAAAGTAATAAAAGCTTTAATTGATGGAGGGGATAAACTTATTGTACCAAGAGAGGTTTTTCATTGGATTTATTTTAAAAATGAGAATGACAAAAACAATTATCTTAAAGAAGTTATTAAAAAAGGCTTTGTTCTTGTAAGCTCGAATACAATTAAAGATAAATTTCCATACCAATTACAAATTAAAAGAATTGATAAAGTAGATGAAAATAGTGTAAATGAATATGCAATCTATTTATGGGAAAAGGCAATTGAATATAATGGAGATTATGATGGTTGGGAAACAAGTATTGAAAAATCTTAGAATCTCAGCATCTTTTTCACTTGTAATGGTTTCTAAACCATACCTTCTGCCATTCTCTTTTTAAAATCAAAAAAGAAACTTGTTCAGCTAAAATCACCAAATCAGAACCATCGAGTTTTTTGATTTCGATTTCAGAAACATCAATAATATAAAGCAGGTTCAGATATTCAGCAAACTTGTACTGAATCATTCGGTAGATTTTTTCGTGAAGCTGGATTTTTAGTTCTTCGGGAGAAATACTAAGCGGAAAATCAATTCCTTCATTGGCCAGATTAAAATCTTTATTGATTTGCTCAATCAAACTTAAATATAAATTTTCTCTTTCGGCATCAGCCAATAAAAAATCGGTATTTTCAGGAATTGGAAACATTGATGCTCTTTAAGAATTGAGGCAAAGTTAAAACTAAAAAATCATTTAACCGTTGATTCTCTTTCAATGATTCTCGTTGGAAGTTCTATAATTTGATGCGTAACAGGTTTGTGTTCTTTTATGTCGGCAATTTCATCAATTAAAATAGAAACCGCTGTGTGTCCCATTTCAAATCCGGGCTGATCAATTGTCGTTAATTTAGGTGAAATAACTGTACTCATAAACCAATTACTAAAACCAAAAACCGCAACCTGATCCGGCGTTTTTATTCCTGCTTCATTAAAATATTTAATAATCCCGATAGCGACTAAATCCGTAATGGCAAAAATAGCATCAATATCAGGATGTTCATTCATGATTTTTTGAGCATTCTCGTAACCGTCTTCAAAATCAGTATTATTGTCGCAAACGTAAACTAACTTCGAATCGTATTCAATTCCGTGGGCTTCAAGCGCGCGTTTATAACCTAAAAAACGATCAATAGAATTTTGCGGGACATACGAACCTCTAAAATGTGCAATTCTTTTATAGCCTTTATTAATAAGATACGTAACGGCGTCATAAGCAGCTTTTGCATCATTAATAACCACTTTAGAACAATCAACCCTTTTGGCAATTTTATCAAACAAAACAACCGGCGTATTTTTTCGGATGGCTTCATTAATATGAGAGAAATCATCCGTTTCGTTCGAAAGCGACATTAAAACGCCGTCAACCCGCTTTTGAATCAATAAAGCAAGCTGTTTTTTCTCCATTTCATATTTTTCGTTTGATTGCAGAATGATGACCAAATACCCTCTTTTTTCAGCTTCTTCTAAAATGCCATTTAATACGCTCGAAAAAAAGTGATGAACCGTTGCAGGGATAATGACACCAATGGTTTTGGTTTCGTTAGTTCTTAAATTAACCGCTACAGAATTAGGCATGTAGTTCATCGTTTCGGCCATTTCAATAACTTTGGCGCGCGTCGATTTGCTAATGTCTGTATATCCTTTTAAGGCCTTTGAAACCGTTGTAACCGATATTCCTAAGGCTGAGGCTATATCTATTAATTTTGTATCATTCATGAAATAAATGTACTAAAAAATAAACTTCATTGATAAAAAATATGTTTCCGAAAACGTTTTAGGTGATTTCGAAAACGTTTTCGGTTTAGAATTGCTAAATTGTGTTTAATTAGTGTTTTAAGTTTACAGTATAAATGAAAAATTTACTAACTAAACCAAAAAAATCATGAAACAGAAACATTCTTATTTAGGTATATTATTTTTGATAATGTGCCTAATTACTGTTCCAAATAATTTATTTGCCCAGGCAAAAAACACGGTGTCTGGAAAAGTATTAGATGAAACCGGACAATCAATTCCGGGAGCAAATGTGTCTTTAAAAGACACAGGAAAAAATACCATAACAGATGAAAACGGACGTTATGTTTTTACTGATGTTATTGCCGGAAATTATGTTGTAGAAGCAACAAATGTGGGTTACAAAACATACAGTAAGGAAATTTCGGTAAAAGAAGGAGAATCTGTAGTGGCAGATTTACTTTTAGAAACCGAATCACAAAGTTTGAAAGAAGTTGTAGTAACAGGTTCATCTTCTCCGAGATCAAAATTAGAATCGAGTGTTGCCATTACTACAATGGGAGCTAAAGCAATCGAAGACAGAGCGCCATCAAGTACGGCGGCTTTATTGCAGACAATTCCGGGATTTGTGGTTGAAGCATCTGGAGGAGAAATTGGAAACAACCTTTTTGCAAGAGGAATTCCTTCTGCGGGAGCTTATGAATATGTGCAGATTCAGGAAGACGGATTGCCTGTTTTTGAAGATGGTGCATTACAATTTGCCAACGCCGATACATTTTACAGACTTGACGAAACCGTAAGCAAAATGGAAGCTGTTCGTGGAGGTTCTGCCTCAATTTTTGCCAACAATGCTCCGGGTGGAATCATCAACTTTATTTCGAAAACAGGTCAAAATGATTTTCAGGGAAGAGCAAAATTCACGACTTCAGATTACGGAATGTTCAGAACAGATCTTAATTTATCGGGTGCTTTAATTCAGGATAAATTGTTTTTTAATGTCGGTGGATTTTACAGAGCTGATAATGGTGTTAGAAATACTGGTTTTACAGCTAATAAAGGAGGACAAATCAAAGGAAATATTACTTATAAATTTGACGACAACGATTATTTAAGAGTTAACTTCAAACATCTTGACGACAGAAACACATTCTATTTACCAATTCCTTTAAAAAGTAACAACGGAAAAATTGAAGGTATCGACGGATTTAATCCAAATTACGGAACATTGACTTCAGTTAATTTCAGTCATTTAAATGTTCCTCAATATGGAGGCGGAACTTTCAGCGCAGATTTAGAAGATGGTTCTCACCCTGTAATCAACTCAATTGGAGCTGAATTCAAAAAGAAAATATCAGATAAAGTTACTTTCAAAAATGCTTTCAAACAAACGAGCATCGATTTAAATTACAATGCTATTTTCCCAAATGGAGGCCCTTGGACACAAGATGCTTATGCAACGGGAGTTCAAAACACAACAGCCGGAAATCTTGATTATACGTATGTAGATAATGGCGCAGCACTTGATCCTAATGCTTTAATAATGAGAGCAGATCTTTGGCACATCCAGAAAAAGATGAACAACTTTGCGAATAATTTCTCTTTTTCTTTTGATTTAGATCCAGTGAAATTAACAGCGGGTTACTACTATTCTAACTGGAAATCAAACCAATATTGGAACTGGAATTCGTATTTAGTAAGTGTTTCAGACAATCCAAGATTATTAAACGTAACGGATAATACAACTGGAGTTGAGCATACCTGGAATGGTGTAGAAAGAATTACTTGGTTAGAAAGAGATGCACAAACTAAAGGACTTTTGAATGATGTTTATGCTGATGCAGAAATTAAAGCGACAGATAATTTGACTTTTAACGCAGGTTTAAGATACAATAAAGACAAATATTCTGGATATAGAGACAACGCAAGATTTTTTGCGGAAGATTTAGGAATTTTAGACAACAATACAGCTGATGATGCGGTAACAACTGTAAAAGGAAATCCGTATACATACTGGAGATATGATGTAAGCGAATGGTCGTATACAGCAGCTGGAAATTATAAATTTAATGACAATATGGCTTCGTATGTTCGTTACAGCCACGGATTTAGATCTCCAATTGAAGAGTCGTTTTATGATAATGCAGCAGATTTAAGCAAACTTGAAAATACAGAAGTAAATCAGTTTGAATTGGGTTATAAATATTCAAATTCTTTCTTCTCTGTCAATGCGAATTTGTTTCACATGAATTTAAAAAATGTTGCTTTCACCGATATTTTATCTGATGGATCTTCAGAAAATAAATTTGCCGATGTAAACAACATTGGTCTTGAAGTAGAAACTAATGCGAGATATGAATTCGTAAAACTGAACTTTACCTTCACCGTTCAAAAACCGGAATACGATAATTTTACTGGAACAAATGCAGATGGTTCGACTTTTGATTTCAACGGAAATACGGCACGAAGAATCCCTAAATTTTTCTGCAACCTAAGACCAGAAGTTGATATCACAAAAGATTTTACAGCTTACGTTCAGTTTTCTTATTACGATAAAAAATTCACGAATCAGGATAACAGACAAGTTTTGCCGGCTTATAAAGAAGTTGGGGCGGGTTTAAATTACACGTATAATAATCTTCGTTTTGCAGTCGATGCTTCGAATTTATTCAACGAAATTGGTTTAACCGAAGGAGATCCAAGACAAACAACATCTGCAGCAAGCGATGTGTTTATGGCTAGACCAATTTTAGGACGTGCGTTTAGATTTTCTGTAGCGGTTAATTTCTAAATCAATAAATTCTAAATATACGTATATAGTTACTGTAGAGGCGCACAGCAGTGCGTCTCCGCACAGTAACCACAAAGCATAGACAAAACAAATAGAAAATGAAAAACATAGGAATTAAAATCTCACTTTACCTCAATTATTTTGTCTTCGCTATTTTATTAAACAGCGTAGGAATCGTGATTTTAAAATCGCAAAAAAATTACGGAGTTGACGAAGTTCAGGCGAGTATTTTAGAGGCTTTTAAAGACATGCCAATTGCTATTGTATCCTTTTTTATAGCTTCTTTTTTACCAAGAATTGGCTATAGAAAAGCGATGTTAATAGGATTGGGTTTAGTGACTTTGGCCTGTATTTCTATGTATTTTGGAAACTCGTTTGATAACGCTAAAATCCTTTTTGCAACCGTTGGCGTTTCATTTGCCCTGATAAAAGTTTCCGTTTACTCGTTAATAGGAACCGTAACCGAAACCAAGAAAGAACACAACGCTTTAATGAGCAGTATCGAAGGGTTTTTTATGGTGGGAATTGCTTTGGCATATTTTTTATTTCCGGCTTTTAATAACGAAAACGATCCAAATTCATGGTTAAATGTATATTGGTTATTAGCAGGATTATCTTTTTTATCCTTTCTGTTTTTACTCTTTATAAAATTCGAAGAAGCCGAAGTCGCAGCAGGAGCAAACCTCAAAGATGATTTTTTGCAGATGTTCAAATTAATGGCAAAACTGCTGACTGTTATTTTTGTTATCAGCGTCTTTTTATTTGTAATGATCGAACAGGGAATACTTTCGTGGTTACCCACATTCAATACAAAAGTGCTTCATTTACCGGAAAATATAAGTATTATGATGGCCAGCATTTTGGCTATTTCATTAGCAATTGGAAGACTTATTGCAGGAATCGTAACTAAAAAAGTAAACTGGATTTGGGTTTTAAGTGTCTGTATTATCTCAGCCATGTTAATTGTCGTTTTTGTACTTCCAAAAACAGTTGGATTAGAAGTAAAAAACATCAATACACTTTCAGATATTCCATTAATTGGATTTGCTTTTCCATTAATCGGATTGTTTATTGCACCTATTTATCCGTTATTAAATTCAATTGTATTAAGTGCTTTACCAAAGAATTTACAAAGTTCCATGACTGGATTGATCGTAATTTTTTCTGCTCTTGGCGGCACTTTAGGGTCCAGAATAACAGGCTGGCTTTTTAAAAATGAAGGACCGGAAAAAGCTTTTTATTTTACGTTAATCCCAATGACTTTATTACTGATCTCATTTTTTATTCTTAAAAAAATAACTGCAAAAGATGAAATTTAAATTACATATAACCCAAACCATCGAAAAATTATTGGCTCAGGAAGATACTGACGGCGATAAAAAAATAACGATTGATGATAACGGTCCAAAGAAATTTTTACTGTACGACCAAGATGGAAATCCGGCAGTTATTAAAGGAACTTATCAGCTTTCGAATTTATTGCAGGAATTGGCTTTAGCTAAAAAAAACAATACTGAATTTGCAATAATCGATTTAAATGAAATCACCGAAGATCCTGTAAAACGTATTTCAAGAAAAATAAAAGACTTATACTGGAATGGTCTTACCCGAACAATTGATGCAACAGGCGTAAAGAAAATTCTGGAAGACGATAAAATCGAAAATGAGTTTGCCTATTTATATGTGCCTTTTGGCGACGAAATTGTTTTTGATTATTTCAAGAAATTAGAAACCACAATTCCAAAGTTGAAAGTGGTGCAACTGCCAAAAAACATTACACCGGAATATGTTTTATCGCTGAATCAAAAACCGGGAATTCTGGCCTTGGCACTTCAAATAAAAAACAATGAAATTTCGGGCGTTCCGTTTGTGGTTCCTGGCGGAAGATTCAATGAAATGTACGGCTGGGATAGTTATTTTATAGCCAAAGGGCTCTTGATCGATGACAAAATTGAACTTGCTTTGGGCATTGCCGAGAACTTTAAATATCAAATTGATCACTACGGAAAAATTCTAAACGCCAATCGGAGTTATTATTTAACCCGCACACAGCCTCCGTTATATACATCGCTGATTATAGATGTTTTAGAAAACTCAAGTCCAGATATTTTTTGGATAGAAAGACATTTAAAAACCGCTATAAAAGAATATCTAACGGTTTGGATGGAAGAAGGAAAAAGGCTTACGGCAAATGGTTTAAATCGCTATAAAGCAGAAGGAATCGGGCTTCCGTTTGAGGTTGAAGAAGGGCATTTTGATGATATTCTGGAACAATATGCACCAAAATATAATTTATCGACACGTGAATTCGAAAAGAAATATCTCGAAAGAGAAATTGTTGATCCTGAACTCGATAAATATTTTACACACGATCGAAGCATGCGAGAAAGCGGCCACGACACCACACATCGATTGGTTGGAGTCTGCGCTAATTTAAATACGGTTGCAATTAACAGCTTACTCTATAAATACGAAACTGACATTGCTTTTTTGATTAAGAAATACTTTAAAAATGAATTTCAATATTTTGAAGATAAATCTTTTTCAAGTGATTATTGGCTTTTAAAAGCTTCTTCCAGAAAAGAAAAAATAAACAAATTGTTATGGAATTCTGAAAATGGAATTTATTTTGATTATGATTTTGTAAACGAAAAACAGCATGTTTTTGATGCAGCAACAACTTTTTATCCGCTTTGGGCAAAAATAAGCACCCAAGAACAAGCCGATATTTTGGTTAAAAAAACACTTCCAAAGTTTAAAATGAAAGGCGGAATTGCCGGGAGTACCAAAGAATCAATTGCAGGATTTGATGATAATTCGCCAACAAGACAATGGGATTATCCCTTTGGCTGGGCACCGCATCAAATGCTTTTGTGGGAAGGCCTGCTGAATTATAATTTTAATGAAGAAGCACAGGAAATGGTTTATCGCTGGCTTTGGCTTATTACCAGAAATGCAGTTGATTACAACGGAACAATTCCGGAGAAATTTGATTTATCAATAAGTTCACATAAAATTTTCGCCGAATACGGAAACGTAGGAACCGAATTTAATTATATAACAGAAGAAGGTTTTGGTTGGATGAACGCTTCTTTTCAATACGGTTTAACAATTTTAGAAGATGATTTGAAAGAAAAATTATCAGATTTAGTTGATCCTGATGAACTTTTCTAATTAAACAGCCTTCGACTTCGCTCAGGATGACACTCAGTTCTATAATAACGTTTGTCAGGCTGAGCGAAGTCGAAGCCCTTTTCTATACTTTTCTTCCCATTAAATTTTCACCGAAAGTTCTCAGAATATCTTTCTTTTCAGCGTTAATGTCCATTTTTTCTAAAGTTTCAAAAGCCTTAAAAGTATACATTTCAATCGCTTCCTGAGTTGCTTTTGAAGCTCCTGATTCGTTAAAAATAGCTTTTGCGGTTTCTATTTTTTCTGAATTATCATCTAATTGTAAGCTGAATAATTTCTGTAATTCTGAAGCTTTTTCAGGAGAAGAAAACTCTAAAGCTTTTATATATAAATAGGTTTTTTTGTTTTCGATAATATCGCCGCCAACCTGTTTTCCAAAAGTTTCCGGATCTCCAAAAGCATCTAAAAAATCATCTTGTAATTGAAAAGCCAAACCTAAATTCAATCCAAAATCATAAATTGCATCAGCTTCTTTTTCTGAAGTTTTGGCCACAATTGCACCCATTTTCATGGCAGCAGCAACAAGAACAGCAGTTTTATATTCAATCATTTTTAAATATTCTGGAATGGTTACGTTATTTCTTTTTTCAAAATCAACATCCCATTGCTGTCCTTCGCAAACTTCAAGAGCCGTTTTGCTAAAAAGCTTTGCTAAATCTCTAAAAACTGCCGGTTCGTATTGTTCAAAATATTGATACGCCAAGATCAGCATTGCGTCGCCAGAAAGAATTCCCGTGTTTAAATTCCATTTTTCATGAACCGTAACTTGTCCTCTTCGCAAAGGCGCATCATCCATAATATCATCATGAACAAGCGAAAAATTATGAAAAACTTCAACCGCCATTGCCGCCGGAAGTGCCACTTTATAATCAGTATTAAAAACTTCTGCGGCCATTAAAGTAAGTACAGGACGCATGCGTTTTCCGCCAAGTTGTAAAATGTATTCAATAGGTTCGTAAAGATTTGTAGGTTCTTTATGTATGTCTTGTTTATTTAAATATTCAATAAAAAAATCCTGGTACTGACTAATATCGTGCATAAAATGAAATTCTGATTATTGTGGCTCAAAGATACAATTCAAATATGAATTTAGTTTCTTAAAATTTAAATGAAAGTTTCCATTTAAAAAGGAGCTTAAAGTGCCGTATTTTCAAGGAATTAAAAAATATTTAAAAAAAACGTGGAAACTTTTTTGGTGTTTAGAGTTTCCTGTATATATTTGCACCGTGAAATGGAAACTCAAAACACTGTAAAAGTTTCCATAAGCAATTTGGGTGATTTATAAACTCAATAAAACCAGATACTTATGAAAACAACATGGACCTTAGATTCAACACAATCAGATGTTTTAATTAAAATGAGACATTCGATAATCGCTTATTTAGGAGGAACAACAAATAAATTTGGCGGTTATGTGAATATTGATGACAATGAAATTGAAGATGCGTCGGTTGAATTCTCATTAGATATTAATAACAAAAACGAAAGTTTTCAGCAAATAGATACTTATCTGCAGCTTCAGGACTTTTTTGATGTAGATGAGCATCCTATTATCAGCTTTAAATCGACTTCTTTTCAAAAAGTAAACAACAATATAAATTTCTTCAAAGGGGATTTAACTATAAAAGATGTTACAAGGGTTGTAGAACTTGATGCAGAATTTATTGGAGTTAATACCTATAACGGAGAAAGAAAAGTAGCTTTTGAAATTAAAGGAGATATTAAACGTCAGGATTTTGGTTTAGATTACAACTCATACAATCATAACGGCGGTTTAGCTCTTGGAAAAGATATTAAACTAATTGCCAATCTGGAATTTAGTATATAAATCTTACATGATGAATAATTTAATGTAAAATTATTACAAATATCATGGAAACTATTTTTTAGATTTTAGTTTCCTACTTATATTTGTGATACAATTGGAAAAATCAAAATGAAAGAGAAAATAATATCAAAAGCAAGCGAACTATTTTTAAAGCTTGGTTTTAAGAGTGTTACAATGGATGATATTGCGGGTGAAATGTGTATTTCAAAAAAAACGATCTACAAGTATTTCTGCAATAAAGAAGTTTTAATCGAAGAAAGTACTTCGACAGTTCACAGACAAGTTCACGAAATAATTGATGGTATTGTGGCTAAGAACTTCAACTCGATTCATGAGAATTTTGAAATTAGAGAAATGTTTCGTGATATGTTTAAAAACAATACTGACACATCTCCAATTTATCAGTTAAAAAAACATTATCCTGAAATCTATCAAAATATATTGTCATACGAAATCGATCAATGTACACAATATTTTAAAGAAAATATCGAAAAAGGAATCAGAGACGGATTATACCGCCCGGATTTAAATATAGATATCTACGTGAGATTTTATTACACTTTAATTTTTCACATCAATGAAAATACTGTTTCTGAAAGAGAAGCACAAGAAATAGAATTAGAAGCATTAGAATATCATACCAGAGCAATGGCAACCGCAAAAGGTATAGCTGAATTAGAAAAACAGCTTAAAAAAATTAGAGTTTAATCATCAATCTATAAATAATATTTAACTTCATATGAAACGAATAGTTCTTATATTTTTGTGCACAATTGGTCTGTCGGCCAACGCGCAAGTAACAACTTTAACCTTAAAAGACGCAGTTAACTATGCGCTTCAAAATAAAGCCGATGCTAAAAAAGCAAAACTGGAGGTTGAAAACAGTGAATACAAAATTCAGGAAGTGCGTTCAAGAGCATTGCCACAAATTTCTGCAAACGGAAACTTAACATACAATCCGGTTATTCAAACAACAGTAATTGACGGAGCAGGATTTGGCCAGCCGGGAACTACAATTCAGGCAGCATTTGGTCAAAAATGGACCTCAAATGCAGGACTTTCTTTAACTCAGGCAATCTTTGATCAATCTGTTTTTACAGGTTTAAGAGCTGCAAAATCGACTCGTGAATTTTATCAAATAAACGATCAACTGACAGAAGAACAGGTTATTGAAAGAGTTGCAAATAACTACTATTCTGTATATGTTCAAAAAGAGAGATTGGTTTTACTAGACAGCAATTTCGTAAACACAACAAAAGTTCGTGATATCGTAAAAGGACAATTTGATAACGGTTTAGCCAAAAAAATTGACTTAGATCGTATTATCGTAAAAATGTCAAATATCGATACTGAACGTCAGCAAATTAAAAATCAAATTACTTTACAGGAAAATGCATTGAAGTTTTATATGGGAATGCCTATTGAAACTCAAATTGATATGCCAAAAGAAGAATTTGAAGTGGTTCCTGCAGCATTAACAGAACTTCCAAATGTTGAAAACAGAACAGAATATCTGCTTTTGAAAAAACAAGAAGAGCTTTTAGTATACAATAAGAAAGCTGTCGAAGCGGGCTATTACCCTACACTTTCATTAACAGCAGGATACAATTACATTGGTCAGGGTCCTGAACTGCCTTGGTTTGCAAAACCAAAAGACGGCGTTTACTGGTCAGATTACTCTTCAATTGGATTAAACTTACATGTACCAATCTTTACAGGTTTTGGAACTCGTGCAAAAGTAAGACAAGCTGATGTTCAAATCAGATCACTTCAGGAAGATATTAAAGACACTAAACTTTCACTTGATTTAGATTACAGAAATGCAATTGCGCAAATCGAAAACAATCTTGTAACGATCGAGAATCAAAAAGAAAACATGCGTTTGGCAACTGAAATTTTAAGCAATACAAAAAACAATTACCTTCAGGGTTTGGCATCTTTAACCGATTTGTTAGATGCTGAAAACGCATCACTTGAAGCACAAAATAATTACACAAGAGCAGTTTTAAATTATAAAATTGCCGAAATATCTCTAATCAAATCAAAAGGCGAACTAAAATCTCTTATTAAATAACTAATTACAATGAAGAAAACTATTACAACAATCGTAATCATAATTGCAGCCCTGGGTGTAATTGGATATGTCTTAAATAATAATAAGAAAAAGAACAAGGCAAAAACTGATATCGTAGCTGAGAAAAATGCAGCAGTTTCAGTAAAAATATCTCCGGTAAAAACAGAAGAAGTTTCATTAGATTTCGTTGCAAACGGAAACTTTCAGCCAATTCAGGAATTGACTTTCTCTGCTGAAAAATCTGGAAAAGTAATCAGCGTTTTAGCTAAAGAAGGTGACTACGTAAGAGTAGGACAAACATTATTAACTGTAAGAGGAGATGTTATTAATGTAAGTGCACAACAAGCTCAGGCAGCTTTTCAAAATGCAAAATCTGATTACAGCAGATACGAAAATGCATTTAAAACAGGTGGTGTAACAAAACAACAATTAGATCAGGCAAAATTAGCTTTGACAAATGCAGAGTCTAATTTAAAACAAGCTAACATCAATGTTGGAGATACTAAAGTAAAAGCGCCAATCAACGGTTTTATTAATAAAAAATACATTGAGCCGGGATCTATCTTAGCAGGAATGCCAGCTACAGCATTGTTTGATATCGTAAACGTTTCTAAATTAAAATTAGTAGTTACAGTAAACGAAAATCAGGTTGCAAGCTTAAGAGTAGGAAACCATATTAATGTAACGGCTAGTGTTTATCCTGATAAAAATTTCTCTGGAAAAATCACTTTCATCGCTTCAAAAGCAGATGAATCTTTAAATTTCCCAGTTGAAATTGAAATCACAAACAATGCAAACAACGACTTAAAAGCAGGTATGTACGGAACTGCAAACTTTGCATCAAACCAACAAAAACAAAACCTGATGGTTGTACCTAGAAATGCATTCGTAGGAAGTGTTAATAGTAACGAAATTTTTGTTGCTGAAAACGGTGTTGCAAAATTAAGAAAAGTTGTTGCTGGAAGAATTTTGGGTGATAAAGTAGAAGTTATCAAAGGATTATCTGATGGAGAAAAAGTAATTGTTACAGGTCAGATTAACTTACAAGACGGAAATACAGTAGAAATTATTAAGTAAGCTTTAAGCTGTAGGCAATAAGCTTTTTAAAAAGCCTAAAACTTACAGCCTAAAGCCTTAAATAAAATAATGAATTAAACCTTAAAGCTTAAAGCCTACAGCCTAAAGCCTATAGCATTAAAAAAATATGAAATTAGCCGAAATATCCATAAAACGTCCGTCGTTGGTAATTGTATTGTTTACAATTCTAACACTTGGTGGATTGTTCAGCTACAGCCAGTTAGGTTATGAGCTGATCCCAAAATTTGAACAGAACGTTATTACAATTTCTACTATTTATCCGGGAGCTTCTCCAAGTGAGGTAGAAAATACAGTGACAAAGAAAATTGAAGATGCGATTGCGTCTTTAGAAAATGTCAAGAAAATTGATTCGAAATCATACGAAAGTTTATCTATTGTTTCGATTACACTGACATCAAATGCAAAAGTCGATTTCTCTTTAAATGATGCACAGCGTAAAATCAACGCGATTATTAGTGATTTGCCAGAAGATGTTAAAACACCGGCATTAACTAAATTCTCGCTGAGTGATTTACCAATTATGACGCTTGGTGCCAACGGAAAAATGGACGAAGCAGCATTTTATGACTTAATTGACAAAAAAATTGCGCCTATTTTATCTCGTGTGCAAGGTGTTGCTCAGGTAAATATTATTGGTGGTTCTGAACGTGAAATTCAGGTAAACCTTGATGCTGTAAAAATGCAGGGTTACGGATTATCTGTTCCGCAGGTACAGCAAAATATTTTGACTTCGAACTTAGATTTCCCAACAGGAAACATCCAGACTCGTAATCAAAAAATATTAATTCGTTTAGCGGGTAAATATAAAAGTGTTGAAGAATTAAGAAACCTTGTAGTTTCTTCTCAAAACGGAATCCAAATACGTTTAGGTGAAATCGCCGACGTTCAGGATACGCAAAAAATCGCCGAGAAAATTTCTCGTGTAGATCAAAAAAGTGCGATCGTTTTACAAATCGTAAAGCAATCTGATGCGAATGCCGTTGCCGTAAGTGAGCAGTTATTAAAAACAATTGCAACTCTTGAAAAAGATTATGAAAAAAATCATTTAAAACTTGAAGTTGCAAAAGATAGTACCATCTTTACTCTTGAAGCTGCAGACTCTGTAGTGCACGATTTATTGATTGCGGTAATTCTGGTAGCACTTGTAATGTTGTTCTTCCTGCACAGTATTAGAAACTCATTGATTGTAATGGTTTCTATTCCGGCATCCTTAATTGCAACTTTCATCGGAATTTATTTAATGGGATATACACTAAACTTAATGAGTTTATTAGGATTATCTCTCGTTGTAGGTATTCTGGTCGATGATGCGATTGTGGTACTGGAGAACATTTACAGGCACATGGAAATGGGTAAAAGCCGAATTCGTGCATCGTATGATGGAACGGCTGAAATTGGTGGAACCGTAACTTCGATTACTTTAGTAATTGTTGTAGTATTCCTTCCAATTGCGATGAGTTCTGGTTTAGTATCTGATATTATTACACAATTCTGTGTTACGGTAATTATTTCAACGATGTTATCGCTTTTAGCTTCTTTCACCATTATTCCTTGGTTGTCATCTCGTTTCGGGAAATTAGAACATATTGAAGGAAAGAATTTCTTTGGAAGAGTTATTCTTGGTTTTGAAGATTATTTAACTCGTTTCACCAACTGGATTTCTGTATTGTTAACCTGGTGTTTGGATAATTACGGTAAAACAGTGATTCTGGTATTGCTATTATTCTTCGGATCAATTTTTGGACTTGGAGGTTTTATTGGAGGAGAGTTTTTCGCATCTTCTGATAGTGGAGAGTTCTTAGTTCAAATAGAGATGCCAAAAGATGCTTCGTTAGAACAAACGAACTTTATGACGCAAAAAGCAGAAGCTTTCTTAAAATCTCAGGAATACGTTCACAGTCAAATTACAACGGTAGGACAAACCAGTGAAGGTTTTGGAGCATCGCAGGCAACTGCTTACAAAGCAGAGATTGATGTAAAAATGATCGAACAAAAAGATCGTACAGATGATGCGAATGTTTACGCAGCAAAAATCAAACGTAAACTTGAAAAAGTATTGGTTGGAGCAAAAGTAAAAACAGTTCCGGTTGGTATTTTAGGTACAGCAGAAGATGCTACATTAGGATTAATCGTAACGGGACCTTCAACAGAAGCAGCGATGGCTTTTGCTAAACAAGCCGAAGCACAATTACGCACAATTCCCGGAACAACAGAGATTAAATTAACGGTTGAAGACGGAAATCCGGAGATTAACGTAAAAGTTGACCGTGATAAAATGGCAGCTTTAGGATTAACACTTCAAACAGTTGGTTTAACTATGCAGACTGCTTTTAGTGGAAATACAGACGGTAAATACAGAGCTGGTGAATATGAGTACGATATCAATATTAGATACAATGCTTTTGACAGAAAAAGTATTACTGACGTAAGTAACTTAATTTTCGTAAATTCAGCAGGACAGCAAATTAAACTGTCTCAGTTTGCAGATATTACAGAAGGTTCTGGACCTAGCCAGTTAGAGCGTAGAGATAAATCTGCATCTGTAACTGTAAAAGGACAGAACGTGGGGGTTCCGTCAGGAACAATTGTTACACAATGGCAGGCAAAATTAGACAAACTAAACAAACCAGCTGGAGTAAACTACATTTGGGGTGGTGACCAGGAGAATCAATCTGAAGGATTTGGTACTTTAGGAATTGCATTATTAGCCGCTATTATTTTGGTTTACCTTGTAATGGTGAGTTTATATGACAGTTTCGTTCACCCGTTTGTCGTACTGTTTGCTATTCCATTATCATTTATTGGAGCTTTATTAGCATTAGCTTTAACGAATAATTCATTAAATATCTTTACTATTTTAGGTATCATCATGTTGATTGGTCTGGTGTGTAAGAATGCGATCATGCTTGTCGATTATACCAACCAAAGAAGAGCAGCTGGAGAATCAATCAGAAATGCATTAATTCAGGCAAATCACGCTCGTTTACGTCCAATTTTGATGACAACAATTGCGATGGTATTTGGTATGTTCCCAATTGCATTAGCATCTGGAGCTGGAGCTGAATGGAAAAACGGTTTGGCTTGGGTAATTATCGGAGGATTAATTTCTTCTTTATTCCTGACCTTGATTGTGGTTCCTGTTATCTACCAAATAATGGAAGGAATCATACGCAGATTATCTAAAGGAGAAAAAATCGATTACGAAGCTGAAATGGTTGCCGATTATGAGCACACAGAATTAAGCGAAGACGGTTTTAACCCTAAACATACCCATTAATTGATTTAATTTTAGACGAAAAAATCCCAGATTCCGAAAGGAGTTTGGGATTTTTTAATTTTAGATTTATGAGTTTAGATTTTAGATTTTTTATTCTGATTGGAATTTGGAATTTGGAATTTGGAATTTGGAATTTGGAATTTGGAATTTTACTATTTTAAATACAAATAATGATTATAATAATCAATAATCGCTTTACCTTCAAGCAAAACATCTGCACCAATAATACCGTGAACAGGTTTTGCTTTATACGATTGTAAAGCTTCATTTACATGCGAAAGATCAAAAATTACTATAGTGAAACCTTTGTTTTTCCAGTTTCCTAATTGTAATGAATTTTGAGAAGAAATCTGCGTTGCCATTCCGGTTCCGCCCGCTCCGGAAGCTTTTGTTTTGGATTTTTTTGCAGATAATTCAAAACGTTCGATGCTTTCAAAACCAATGCAGGTATTTGATGCGCCCGTATCTAAAATGAAACTTCCCGAAACGCCATTAATTTTTGCTTTTATAGAAAGATGCTGTGTTTTAGTAACTTTGAATTTTATTTTTTTATAATTCTCTTTTTTGAGAACCTCGTGAAGATTTTCCATTTTTGATAATGATTGAAAATCAAAAATAAGCCAATTACAATCAATAAACTAATCGCATAATAGATATAATTTCCGGATTTTTCTTCTGCCGAAATTGATCCGTAATATACAAATGAACTCCAGTAATAAGGTGATTTCTTCGCATTAGGAATCGATTTGTTGTTTAAATATTCCAATTTTGCATTCGAATTTGCTTCAAAATAAGAAACATCATTTTTGACATTTTTATAAAAATCAGTCATAAAAACCGAAGTTGTAAAATCATTTACTTTCCATAAAGAAAACAGCAGATTCTGCGCGCCCGCAAACTGAAAACCTCTTGCAATACTCATGGCGCCTTCGGCTTTATACAATTTTCCAATTCCGGTTTCGCAGGCACTTAAAACCACTAAATCAGGATTTATATGGAGATTATACAATTCAGAATATAAGATTTCCTGATCATAAAATTTAATACTTGCCGGAGTTTCAATATCGCCAGATGAAGCGTGTGTACTCAAATGGACGATAGAATAATTGGAAGCATTATTTTTAAAATTAGAAAAACTGGCATTCGAATTTTCTAAATATTTCCCCTTAAAATTACTCCGAATCGATTCTAATTCTTTCTTAGAATAACTCAATTCAAAAGCCGTCTTTTCGAAAACCGGAAAAACTCCTAAAACCGTTTTCTCTGATTTTGAAACAGGTCTTGAATTCAGATAAATATTGGCTGAGGTATTATAAGCAATCCTGAAATCGTTCAATAAATAATGCATTTTAGCAAAATTCGTTGTTTTTGATTCCTGAGTAATTAATGCTTCAAAAGGAAGGAAATTTAAAATTCCGTCAGGAACAATTATTAGATTTTGATAAACCGAATTAGTTGGTAGGTTTAATAAATCGTAAGCCGCTTTTCCAGAACGATTATATCCTGTAATATCGTTTGTAATTGAATTGGCGTCATTAAAATAATTTATAAAAAAAAGAATATTCACTATTTTTCCATCTCCAATAGGAACTTGATTTAATGAAATTCGATTGTGTTGTAAAGTAAAATAATACAATTTTTCAGAACCCATAAAATAATAAACCATCGTAGCTTTATCATTTTCTAATTTTGAAAATAAGGTCTTTAGGTCGCAATTTTCAGGAAGATAATTTTGATTTTCAGACTGAATTTTTTTCAGCGAAAGCATCAATTCATTTTGGTTTTTTATAAGATTATTTATTTCTGAAATATCCGCTAAATCTCCTTTTTGCTGTTCTTTTAAAATCGCATTATTTAGATTTTGAAGTTCTTGCAAAAGCTGTTTTTCTTTTGCGGAAGCGTTTTTAATATTCGAACGATAACGTTGCAAAATTCCCGATTTTGTTCTTTCAGATAATTGAAAAGCTTCTTCCAAATATTGAACTTTTCTTTCCGTTTCATATAAATTACTGTAAATCGAAATACATTTTTCAGTTCGATTACGAGATCGTAATTGAGATATAATTTTTGAGTTTTCATAAACCAGTGAATTCATCAATAAATCTTCAATATAAAAAGAAAGGTCAAAAGCCTTTAAAGCTTTTTTAGGCTGCTTCAACTGCAGAATTTCTGCTTGCAAATCAATTGCGTCGATTAAAACTGTTTCGGCATACAATTGGTTTTGATTTGGAAGAATATCTTTAGAATTGAAATTTCGAATCAGGATTTTAAAAACATCAGAAATCTGCTTTGTGCTTTCATCATATTTTCTTTCATCAAAAAGCAGCAACGCTTTTTCATAATACAATTTTGCCAATTTTCTAGGTTGCTGATTTTTTGTTTGCAGAAGAAGTTTTTCGGCTTTGTCTAAATAAGGTTTTGCTTCTTTTAAATTATATCCTTGACGATTAAATGTGGCAAGACTTCTATAAGAATTTGATAAAGTTTCTGATTGCCCTTTTTCATTTTCAAGGTATTTTACGGCTGACTTAAATGCGTTTTCAGTTTTTTTATATGTTTCAGGAATCAATAAATTTCCTCCAGAACTTAGTAAATAATTATTCCCCAAATTATTCCATAAAATTCCCTTTTGCAAATTCGATAATTTCTCCGTTTTTAAAGTGTTCTCTAAAAGTTCAATTGCTAAAGAAACTTTCCCTGAATTCTGATAAACATTAGATAAATTCAAAATGGCAGCAAATTTTTGCTTTTGCGCATCAGGATAATTTTTCGAAGTATTTATAATAAAAAAGTATTGTTTAATAGTGTTTTCAGCACTATCATAATCACCCAAAACCGTATATAAATTTCCCAAAGGTTTTAAGCAGAATTCAATAATATCGTAATTGCTGAGTTTGTATTTTTGGTAAATCTGCCAGGCTTTTTCATAACTCGAAATCGCATTTTGTGTCTGCCCAAACTGATTTTCATAATACGCTTTATTGCAGTTTAAAACCACAATGGCTAACAATTCATCGTTGGTTTTAGGTTTTGGATTTCTCCAAAAATCAGTTTCTGCAGCGTTTAAATTTTGTAACGCTTTCGCGGAAGGATGAGCAACAAAACTATCAACAGCATTATATATTTTATCTTCCTGATTCTGTCCAAAAACATTCAGATTTATAAAAAGGAAGATTAAACCATATAAGTGATATAATTTCATGCTAAATTTTATTTCACGGAGATTCGTAAAGATTCACAAAGTATAAAAAATCTTCGTGTATCTCTGTGCATCTTTTGTGTGTCTTTGTGGAATAACCTTAAAATTTCCATATTCCATAAACCTGAAAGTAATTAAAATTTTGTTCAAAATTAATTACGTAGCGTGCACCCAAACTTGGGCCAATTCTGGCGAAACCAGCCGTTAAATCAAACAAAAGCCCCGTTTTGATATCAGTAAAAGAAGTTTTCACATTGTTGGTTTCTGTTTTTGTACCAATCAAAAAGTTTTCTTTATCGCCTTCATAAGTATCAATGGTTAAGTTCTGATTTTGTTCTTGCGAGACATTTATGTTAGCCTGAATTCCGGCGCCAATTCCGATATAATTATTAATGTTATACCGAATCAAAACAGGAACTTCCCAATTAATGTTTTTATTTTCAGTTGCTGTAGTGGTGCGTATTAATTGTCTTACTCCGTTTGCATTCGTATTTATTTGATCTACAACAGTAACCGCATTATTATATTGATTTAAAGCATTTACCCATTCTACCTGCCAGTAAAAACGATACGATTTAAAAGGCGAAAGCGTTGCTCCAACAAAGTAACTCGTTGATTTGTCCAGATCAGGATAAAAGTTGTAACCGGCTTTTACGCCAATCGAAATTCCCGGTAAAAATCGGGTAGTGGCATAATTGGTAATAATAGGTTCATTTTTATCGAAAATAATCGAAGTTCGGCTTTTGGTTTTTACTTTATGAAAATCTTCTCCAAACTTCATCGAGTATTTTACAAAACCTTTTGTACTGTCTTTTTCTTGAACATTTTTTTGTTCCGTTCCCGGAAGATAAATATTCTTAAACGTAAATATAATTTGCTTTTGTTTAATAATCGTATCGAGACAGCTCACGGTTGGTTCTTCGCCTTTTGGACAAATGGGACATTCGGGATACATACTTTCAATCTGGAAAGTTTTCTTGTCAAACATATCCGGAATATCAGTTTCTAAACGAATTTTTCTCGCCGGACCTTCACCATTATTTTGAAAACGGGTTTTAAAATTTACTCTCTTAAAACGCACTAATCTGTAATTCATAAAACGTCCGTTAGAACCCATTTTATTTGGGTCGTGAGATGTAACGATTTCCATTTCAAGATTTTTGATCTTATGATTTTTATAACTTCGATTCGGAACAAAAATACCGCGCATTGTAACCGTTGCGCTTGTATCTTTTATCATTTCCGGAGTTGTCTTAAACGTATAAAAAACATTGCGGGTTTCTCCCGGATTGGCATCATCAAATTCTAAAACCGAAACATTATGATAGGTTTTATTAGCATCTAAAAGTGAAGCATCGAGATCTTCTTCGGTAGTTGTATTTCGGTATTTTTTAAGTTTGAAACTGTTTTCGGCGGAAGCCACAAAATTATTCGAATCATCAAGATCATCGACCGATGCAACTAAGTTTTCTTTTACTTCACGTTCGTTTGCATACGTTCTAAAATCACTTAATTCGAAGTTATTATGTTTGAATTGTTTCTCATTATAAAAAAGATAAAGCTTGCCGCTTGAAACATAATTTTCGAGATTTTGATAACTTACTACGACTACCATTTCCTGCTCTGGAATAGGATCGCAGTTTTTCAGGATCGCAAAACCATTTTGATCTGCAATAGATGCAATGTCTTTATAATTAGTATCTGTAATATCATTTACGGCTACTTTTTTAGGGCGTGTTGCCGGAGGTTTTCCGTTGTCGTAATTGTTGGTTACGGCGAGCCTTGTGGTGTATGTTCCTTTGTTTTTATACACATGTTTTGGCTCTGCTTCTTTACTGTAATGTCCGTCGCCGAGTTCCCATAAATAAGAATAACTTGGCTTTGGAGCACCTGCAATTGGAATCAACGGCGGCGTTTCGGGTTTAAAAGAAACGGCATTTCCGTTTTGGATAAATCCAATATTGGCTCTTCGGGTTATGGTGTCTTTTACTTTGGTTTGTCCTATTGATAAAATTGAAAATAGAATAAAGAAAATAGACAGTTGTGGTTTCATAACTAGACAGTTTTTAGTCTTAAAATCATCAGAATCAATTTTAAAACAGGATTAAATGTAAAAAAAAGTGATGAGCAAATCATCACTTTCTCTTAAAAAAGCATTTATAAGTTACTGAATGGCATTAATTGCAGCAACAAGTTGAGCTTCGGTACCGACTGTTGTTTCGGCTAGTGTAAAGGTGTAAACGGCATTTGCAGTTGTTGTCACTCCTTTTATGGCATATCTCCAGTTACCATTGTCTTCGGTAGCGAAAATAATGTGGCAGGCAAGACCAATTGGAATTTGTCCGTAGTGTTCGCTGAACAATCCTTCGGCAGTATATGTATCCAATTTTGCAAGCGCATTTGTACCTTCTCCATCATAAGAAAGATATACAGCACTATTTGTGTTGTTGTATCCGTCTGGAACATCAACTAAAATAGTTGTTTTAGGTCTTGGATCGCTGTAAAAACGGTCAACATTTGTCCATCCAAAGTTTCCAAAAGTTACATAGTAACTGTTTCCTTCACCTTGAACGCCGCCTTTTCCGTCAGCACCTTTTGCATCTCTCCAGGCCAAATCACCATCTTCCTCAATTACACCAGTCCATAATGTCATTGCATTGTCATAACCGTCAGTCAGCGCAGTTGGAACCACCAAACTCAAATAACAAGAAGTTTGTAGTTCAACACCGCCTTGTGTAGCTTTAATAAAGAATTCTCCGCCCGAAATTAAAAGGTTTTTCTTTCCGTCTGGCGTAATTCCCATTGTTGGTTTGTTGGTTACCAGCATATTTCCTTTGTCAAAAAGTTCGATATATTCGATATTAACTTCTCCCGTTACAGCATTTCCGTTTTTAGTAAGGCAGTTTCCGTTAATATGTAATTTTACACCTTTTGCAGAGGTAAGCGTTACCATACCATCTCCGGCAGTAATCGTAAAGTTTTGTGTATTTCTTTTAACTCCTTTCTCACTTATGCTTCTAAATGCTGCCGATGTTGGTGGCAGAATAACATTGCTGCTGTTATCGCCATCACTGGTGTCGCAGCTTACAAAAGAAATTAATAATAGAAATAAAAGTCCGATAGTTTTAAAATTTGTGTTCATAATTTCTAGTTTTTATAAATCTGTCTTGATCGTCAAGTGGTTTTCAGATTCTGGTTATTAATTACAATCTTATATCAATTAAGGTTTGATATTGTTACCCTTGTTTTCAAAAATTATTTTTAGTGTGCTTATATGCTTATATCAACTTGTGGTTTTATTTGTTACCCTTCGTTTTATATTTTTTTTGATTATGCTGAAAGGCACTTATCTTCAAAGAGATTTCCGTCTTCATCAACAGCCACCAGAATGTTTTGCTTCCGCGAAAGCGTAATAATTAAATAAATCCAGACAATCGACCAAAGCCCAAAAGTGAGGCAGGTAAGAAATAAGTGCAGAAAATGTTTAATGACTTTTTTTTCTCTGCATAAAACAACATAGGGTAGTTTCTCGTTATGTTCTACGATTACAAAACCGTTTCGGGTCTTGGCAGAAATCATTTTGTAGAATTGATCTAAAGTCTTGTCGTTTGTAAATTGATAAGTTTCCATTTTCTCTTAATTTTTAACTCTTTTAAAAGATTTTTGTTTCCTTATATCAACTGCAATTGTTAATTGTTACCCTTTTATTTGAAATTTATTTGAGATTCTTTTTAACTTTATCTGATTAAAAGTTTTTTTATGAGTAAAACTAAAGTGCATCCTGACCAAAAGTATATTGACGGACTTGCTGCAAATGATTCGGCGGTAATTCAATCCATATATAAAAAGTATGTTCCTAAAGTCGTCATGTTTATTATGAACAATTCTGGTGATAGAGATCATGCTCAGGACGTTGTTCAGGAAGTATTGATTTTGCTTTTTAACCAGGCTAAGGCCAATTCGCTGCAATTAACCTGTCCGTTTGATGCGTACTTTTTTCTTTTGTGTAAAAGAAAATGGCTCAACGAATTGAAAAAAACATCCAACAAAGGGGTAACAATTATTGAAGATGCAGTATCTATTAATGAATCTGCACTTGAGCTGATTGGACAAACCGAAGAATTTGATGAAAAACAACAGCTTTTTGATACCATGTTTCAGAAATTAGGAGACAAATGCAAAGAGTTATTAAAGTTGAGTTTTGAAATTAAATCGATGGAAGAAGTGGCCGAAAAACTAAACGTAACGTACGGTTACGTTCGTAAAAAAAAGTCACTGTGTGTTGGCCAGTTAACGCAATGGATTCAGGAAGCAAAAAACTTTAATTCTTTAAAAAACGATTAGTCATGAACGAAGAACGTTACATATTATTTGATGAATATCTTCAAGGCGAATTAACAATTGAAGCCAAAAATGATTTTGAAAAACAATTAGTCGAAGATCCCGAATTTGCTTTGGAATTTGAAACTTTCAAAAACATACAATTTCAATTGGACAATAAATTTGGATTTGAACAGGAAAGACAAGCGTTTAAAGAAAACCTAAGTCAGATTGCAGAGAAACATTTTGATAATAAACCAAAAGTTATTGGTTTAAAACCTTGGTATTTGGCGGTTGCGGCTTCGGTTGCCGTTTTGTTTGGATTGTTCTTTTTCAATTACAACCAAAATCCTGTTTATGGAGATTACAATAATCCGGAACACGCTTCTTTTACCGAAAGATCTACTTCAGATGAAACTTTAAAACAGGCCGAAAAAGCATATAATCATAAAACATATAATAAAGCAATTCCGCTTTTTGAAACGATTTTACAAAAAAATAAAACAGCAGAAATTCAATTCTTTTATGGAGTTTCTCTTTTAGAAGAAAGCCATTATATAAAAGCTGAAGCCATTTTTAATGAATTGAAAGCAGGAAGTTCTGCATACAAAGAAAAAGCAGTTTGGTATCTGGCTTTATCTAAACTAAAACAAAAAGATTACGAAGGCTGTAAAAAAATCCTGGAAACCATTTCTGAAGATTACGAAGGTTATGATCAGGTTGAAGAACTTTTGCATCAATTGGATTAAATTTATTCTTAGAAAAAAAATATAACTCCTTTACGGGAAACCTCAATCGAATTTGGAATTTTAGTTCTAAATTCGATTTTTATTTTTATAAGAATCTGCCCAAAAACGATCTAAAACCTAACCAACTTAATGAAAAAAATTACTTTATTACTTTTTATTGTATTTTCTCAAACCATTCTTAGCGCTGCCAAAATTACCCAAACTGAAAAACTCGCTGCAACCTGTAAAGTTTGGGGTTTCTTAAAATATTATCACCCAAAAGTGGCCGGTGGAGAAGCGAATTGGGACATGCAGCTTTTAGAAAAACTGCCTAAAATAGAAAAAGCAGAAACGAAGGAAGAGTTTTCGTTAATTCTCGAAAACTGGATCGATGATCTTGGTCCAATAAAAGAAATTGCACCAATTGTAATTCCAAAAGAGGTTGAGTTTTTTGATAAAAACTTCGATTTAAGCTGGTTTAATAATAAGTTGTTTTCTAAAAAACTTTCGAAGAAATTAAAATATATAGAAGATAATAGATTTCAAAGTAATGAAGAATTTGGACCTGACTTTGAGGGTTTTAAAAACGGAGAATACTCCAATTTAGATTATAAGGATAAGAATTCCAGAATTTTAATGTTGTTTGCCTATTGGAATTTAATGGAATATTATTTTCCTTATAAATATGTAATGGATCAGAAATGGGATTTTACTTTGGAGCAGGCATTACCTAAAATAATCGATGTTAAAGAGGAAAATGATTTTTTCATTTTAATAAAAAAAATGACAGCTAAGCTTAATGACAGCCATGTTCAATTTGCCATATACGGGCCTTTGGGCATTGGAAGAAAATCAAATTATTTTCCGGCAAATGGAAAAATAATAGATGAGAAAATAGTTATCACAGAGATATTAGGAGATAGTCTGGCAGAAGCAGATAATATTAAGATTGGCGACGTTATAACTAAAATAGACGATAAAACTATTGCAGCATTAATTTTAGAAAATAGAGATTTAATAAGTGCTTCAAACGAATCAAGTTATTTAGCTAAACTTCCTAAAGTGCTTTTCAAAAGTCACTCTGAAACAGTTAAAGTAGAATTTTTAAAAGACGGAAAGTACGAAACAAAATCAATGACTTGGTTTGATTATCATGATTCTCACCGAAATGAATTTAAAAAAGGAGCCCTGAAAATAAAGGAGAAATTTAAGCTTCTGGATAATAATATCGGTTATGTAAATATGGGAGTTATAAAACCCAGACACATTCCTGGTATGATTGAAGCCTTAAAATCAACAAAAGCAATTGTTTTTGATATGAGAAATTATCCAAACGGTACCTGGAAAGAAATTTCGGATTTTTTAAATGCTCAGGAAAAGAAATTTTGTGATTATACAATGCCTTATCTAAATTATCCCGGACGATTTGTATGGACAGAAGGAAGAAAATGCGGATTTGAAAACAAAGATAATTATAAAGGGAAAGTTATTGTATTGCTTAACGAAGAGTCGATAAGCCAGTCAGAATGGACTGCAATGTGTTTTCAAACAGCAGGAAATACTATAATTATTGGAAGCCAGACCGCTGGAGCAGACGGAAACGTTTTTGAACTTGATGTTAATGGATTTCATACGATGTACTCAGGAATAGGAGTTTATTACCCAGATCACAGAGAAACCCAAAGAATAGGAATCGTTCCAGACATCGAAGTAAAACCAACTATTAAAGGAATTCAGGAAGGAAAAGATGAAGTTTTAGATAGAGCTTTATTGTTTGTAGAAACAGGGAAATAACATTTTGCGTTTTGTTTGTCGTCCTGAGCGATCCCAAAGCTTCGAGAACGCTCAGTCTGACAAAAAATGCGAATATAAAAATCCGTTCTCATCCGCGCTTTCACAAGTGAACCTGTAAAATCTGTGTGCCAATAAACCTGCAATTGCTATTCTTTTAATATTGTCGTAATTTTGACAACTTTAAAATTAGACCATTGAATTCAACACTTATTATTACCGATACACACACACATTTATATTCTGAAGAATTTGATCAGGATCGTGACGAAATGATTCAAAGAGCTATTGATGCCGGAATTACACGTTTTTTTATTCCTGCCATCGATGCCGCGGCAACACAGTCAATGTACGATTTAGAGAAAAATTATCCAGATAATATTTTCCTGATGATGGGTTTGCATCCAACCTATGTAAAAGATAATTACCTGGAAGAATTAGCGCATGTAGAAACCGAATTATCAAAGCGAAAATTCTATGCGGTTGGTGAAATAGGAATCGATTTGTATTGGGATAAAACACATTTAAAAGAACAGCAAATTGCTTTTAAAAGACAAATTCAGCTGGCAAAACAATACAAATTACCCATCGTAATTCATTGCCGCGAAGCCTTCGATGAAATCTTTGAAATTTTAGAAGAAGAAAAATCTGAAGATTTATTTGGGATTTTTCATTGTTTTTCCGGAACTTTAGTACAAGCACAGCAGGCGATTTCTTACAAGATGAAATTAGGAATTGGCGGCGTAGTAACTTTTAAAAACGGAAAAATTGATCAGTTTTTAAATCAAATAGATTTAAAACATATTGTATTGGAAACAGATTCGCCTTATTTGGCGCCAATTCCGTACAGAGGGAAAAGAAATGAGAGCAGTTATTTAATCAATGTAATTTCGAAGCTGGCAGACCTATATGATGTGTCTGAAGAAGAGATTGCAGCAATAACAACTCAAAATTCAAAAGACGTTTTTGGGATTTAACCTATGCCTTACAAAACTTTAATTTTTTTTTTGTTCTTTTGCCCACTTAAAACCAATATAAATAATGCAGAAATTTGATGCCATTCGACCGTTTTATGATTCTGAAATAAATGAAGCACTTCATGATGTTGTAAATCACCCAATGATGAAAACCATGATGAACTTTACTTTTCCGGAAGTAGAAGATGAGGTTTGGAAGGATCAATTAAAGAAAACGCATTCGATACGTGATTTTCAGTGCAATTTTATTTATAATACCATACAAAAGGTTTTGGAGAAAAGTTCGGAAGGGCTTACCACTTCGGGTTTTGAGAAACTAGAAAAAAATACTTCGTACTTATTTATCTCGAATCACAGAGATATTCTTTTAGATACAACTTTGCTGAATGTTTGTTTGTTCGAACATGGTTTGGTCATGACAGCATCTGCAATTGGAGACAATTTGGTTAAAAAAGCCTTTTTGTCAACTTTAGCAAAATTAAACAGAAACTTTTTGGTTTTAAGAGGATTAACACCTCGCGAAATGCTGCAAAGTTCAAAACTGCTTGCCGAATATATGGGACAATTATTGCTTCGTGAAAATCGTTCGGTTTGGATTGCACAAAGAGAAGGAAGGACAAAAGACGGAAATGATGAAACCAATCCGGGTGTTTTAAAAATGATTGGAATGGGTTCTGACGAAGAAAACTTAATGGATTATTTTAAGAAGTTAAGAATCGTTCCGGTTTCTATCTCTTATGAGTATGATCCTACAGATGTTTTGAAAATGCCGCAATTAATGGCAGAATCAAAAAACGAAGTTTACGTTAAAGATAAAAACGAAGATTTCATGACCATTTTAAGTGGTATCATGGGAACTAAAAAAAGAATACATATTTCTGTTGGCGATGTTTTAGACACTGAAATTGACCAGATTGTAGCAGAAAATGATAACGTTAATAAACAAGTTCAGGCCTTGGCACAAGTTATTGATGATACCATTTTGACAAACTATGAATTATGGCCGACAAATTTTATTGCTTACGATATTTTAAACGAAACAACAAGATTCTCTCATTTGTATAAAGAAAGTGAAAAATCACTTTTTGAGCGTCGTTTAGAAATGCGTATCGGAAGCGATAATCCTGTTACAAGACAAGGATTTCTGGCAATGTATGCCAATCCGGTTGTCAATAAATTAAAATACCAAGATGTCATCTAAAGCTAAAATACTTTTGATTTATACCGGAGGAACTATCGGTATGAGCAAAGACTTTGAAACCGGAGCACTAAAAGCATTCAACTTTAGTAAATTAATACAGAAGATTCCAGAAATTAAACAATTAGATTGTGAGATAGAATCTGTTTCATTTGAAAATCCGATTGATTCATCCAACATGAATCCGAAAATGTGGACTAAGATTGCCACAATTATCGAAGAAAATTACGCTTCGTATGACGGATTTGTGGTTCTTCACGGTTCAGATACCATGTCATATTCGGCTTCGGCATTGAGTTTTATGCTGGAGAATTTAGCTAAACCAGTCGTGTTTACAGGATCGCAATTGCCAATTGGAGATTTGCGTACCGATGCTAAAGAAAACCTTATTACAGCAATTCAAATCGCTTCATTACAAGAAAATGGTAAACCTGTAATTAATGAAGTTTCTTTGTATTTCGAATATAAATTATACCGAGGAAACAGAACCTCAAAAGTAAATGCAGAACATTTCAGAGCTTTTACAGCACCAAATTATCCTGAATTGGTAGAATCTGGCGTGCATTTAAAATTAAACTCGCATTTATTTCTTCCGATAAAAAAAGATGCTGAACTGATTGTTCATAAAAACTTAGACAATCATGTTGCAATCATAAAAATGTTTCCGGGAATGAGCGAAGTAGTTTTGGCTTCGATCCTGTCAACTCCGGGTTTGCGCGGTATTGTTTTAGAAACTTATGGTTCAGGAAACGCTCCAACCGAAGATTGGTTTTTGAATTTAATTGAAAAAGCAATCAAATCCGGAATGCACATTGTAAACGTAACGCAATGTTCCGGCGGAAGCGTAAACATGGGGCAATACGAAACTAGTACAGCCTTAAAATCGCTTGGCGTTATTTCAGGAAAAGACATTACTACAGAAGCGGCAATTACAAAATTGATGTATTTGCTAGGACATAATATTCCTCAGAACGAATTTAAAGACATTTTTGAAACCGCTTTGCGCGGGGAAATCTCTTTATAAATAAAATCCCAATATTTTAAATTCCAAATTCCAAAACGCATAACAAATATAGTTTGTCATTTCGAGGAACGAGAAATCTTCGTTAGAAGCTCGACAAAGTTTGGTACTTTTTGAAGCGGAGTTACTTGCGGAGATTTCTCGTTCCTCGAAATGACAAGATTGCGTACAATTGGAATTTGGAATTTTTTAATTGGAATTTCCTCTTTAGAATTTCGAATTTTCATAAGGAACCGGACAAGTTTCTAATTCTTCAGAAGATTTATGTTTTTTGTAATAGACATAAACAATCACAGAAAGGATACAAATTATTCCCTGAATGGCAACTGTATGTCGGGTTCCGATAATGTGCGAAACATATCCGATAATTAAACTTCCCACAGGAATCATTCCCTGATAAGCCATTAAGTAATAACTTATACTTCTTGATCGCATATTTACCGCACTTTGTGTCTGTACATAAATATTGATAGATGAGGTTTGTGCCATCATTCCTATACCACTGATAGCCATGCAAATAAGCGCTACAGTCAAATTATTTGAGTAAGCCAGTATAATGATGCTGAAACCTAATAATAAGCTCGCAGCAATCATTATTTTACTCATCTGATCTGATTTTTTTAGGTTTGCCAGGTAAATTGCAGATAAAATAGAACCTATTCCTGCAGCACTTTCAAACCAGCTGAAAGTTTGTGCGTTTCCGCTAAAAATATCTTTGGCAAAAACCGGCATCAGCGTATTAAAAGAAATCACAAATAAACTGCTGCACATTAACATTAAAAGCATCTTGGCCATTTCGGCTTCTTTCTTTACATAATCAAAACCTTCAATAAAATCTTCGAGCATTTTAAATTTATCCACAGCTTTGATGTGCGGCGTAATTTTCATCATTAAAAGTGAAATTAAAACCGGAATATAGCTAAGGAAATTTCCAATAAAACAAATGTCTTCACCATAATTGTGCAGAATAATTCCGGCCAGTGCAGGACCCGCAATTCTGGCAAAATTATTTAAAGTTGAATTTAACGCAACGGCGTTTGGGAGATCTTCTTTGTCATCAACAATATCAATCATCATCGTTTGCCTGCAGGTCATATCAAAAGCATTTATAATTCCCTGTATAAGACTCAAAGCCAGAATAAAGTTGATATTGTAAATTTTAAAATAGATAAGAATTGCCAGAGTCCCAGCCTGTATCATGGCCATAGACTGCAATAAAAGCATGGATTTGTGTCTGTCGTATCGCCCAATAATACTTCCGGCTAATGGAGCCAAAAACAAAGACGGAATCATGCTTAAAAAAGTAGTCAATCCTAATAAAAATACAGATCCGGTTATGCTGTAAACCATCCAGCTTATGGCAGTTTTCTGCATCCACGTTCCAATAACTGAAACGGATTGTCCGTAGAAGAATAACTTGAAGTTTTTAGATTTTAACGCTTTAAACATGATCTTAATTATTTAATACAAAGGTCGGGATTATGATTTCATTAGAAAAATTAATAATTTTACTGATAATAAGTATTAAAACTTATCAATATGGAAATTTATCAACTCGAATATTTTATTAAAACAGCTGAGATTCTTCATTTTACAAAGGCTGCAGAATTGTGTTTTGTAACACAATCCGGGCTTTCACAGCAAATAAAAAAACTGGAAGAAGAACTCGGTCTGCCTTTGTTTAAGCGGATTGGAAAAAAAGTACAGCTTACAGAAGCTGGTTCTGTTTTTTTAATTCACGCCAAAAAAGTGGTAGAAAATGTAGAAAATGGAAAACAGGCGATTGAAGATTTAAACGAAATGATTGGCGGTGAATTACGGATTGGTGTAACTTATGTTTTTGGTTTATTAATTCTTCCTATCGTCAATACATTTGCTAAAAAATACCAGCATCTGAAAATTGTTGTTGAATATGGAACTACCGAAGCTTTAGAACAAAAACTTATTGATAATCAATTAGATGTTGTTTTAGTTGTTTCATCGCACGAAATTGAATTGCCAATTCAAAAGGTGCCTTTGTTTACTTCTTACATGGTTTTGGCGGTTTCCAAAAACCACGCTTTAGCAGATTTGGATAAAATAGCTTTTAAGAAAATAGAAGAAATTCCGTTAGTATTACCAGGAAAAGGATCGAATTCGAGAGAATTTGTAGAAGAGTTATTTCAGAAGTTTAATATGAAACCCAAAATCTCAATAGAGCTGCATTCTATACACGCATTACTGCAAATGGTAGAGAACAGTGATTGGGCAACAATCGTTGCTGAAAAGGCTTTAAAAGGATGGGATCAGCTTAAGGCAATACAAATTACAGGCGTTGCAACCAAAAGAGAATCTTTTATGCTAACGATTGGGGGTTATCAAAAAAAAGCAGTAAAAATATTTATGGAAGAATTTAAAAAAAGCATTTAAAAGTAATCTTCGATTTTACTTTTGAAACTCGATTTTTTTTGTGTTCTTTGCAGACCAAAATAGAGAGGTGTCCGAGTGGTTGAAGGAGCTAGCCTGGAAAGCTAGTATATGGGTAACTGTATCGAGGGTTCGAATCCCTTTCTCTCTGCGAAATAAAACCCTCATAATTTTACCGAAATTATGAGGGTTTCTTGCTTTTTAAGATGAATATTAAATAATGCAAAAACATGATAGAAAACTGGAAAGGTTATTATAAGTTTGATAATGAGAAAATTCAAAACGCTATGGGTTTTGAAAAGACATTTTTTACAATAGTAATTGAAAGTTCCGAAGGAATTAATTTTCAGGGAAAAGTAAATGATGATGTCTCTACAGGAGGAATGCAGGAGACAGGAATTGTTATTGGGAAAGTAAATAAAAATACAATTCAGTTTAAAAAGTTAATGCCTAAGAATGTTATAATACATGAAAACGGTTATAGAGAAACTGTAGATAAAAAACATCCAACACTTTATTACAGAGGCACTTTTTCTGAGGATAAAACAGAAATTAGTGGAGAATGGTTTTTTAAAAGAAAGATTGTTTTCTTGTTTGGTGTTGTTCCGATACTTTTTCGCCCGGGAAAAGGAACATGGAGCATGAAAAAAACATCTGATCAATTGATTGAATAGGTTTAATTTCAAACAGTTACGATTTCACTTCGCAAAAGACTTTTTTATTACGCTACTGGAATATAAATATCAAATTTAGCTCCTTGGTTTAATTTTCCGGTTGCTGTAATAATTCCATTGTGGTTTTCAACAATTTTTCTCACAATGGCAAGACCAATACCAGTTCCTTTATAATCAGTTTTGCTGTTCAGCTGCTGAAACATTTCAAAAATACGTGTTTCAAACTGCGGGTCAAATCCAATGCCATTATCGCTGATTGTAATGTGGCAGTAATCAGTCGGGGATTTTTTATTTGCCTTAGTTTTTGGCTTGGTATAAAGGGTTTCAATAATTATATGAGGAGCCTTTTCGGGTTTCGAAAATTTAAGTGAATTACTTATTAGATTGCATATTAATTGGTCAAACTGTGATGGAATTATATTGGCTTTACAATTACCGGATAATTTGATGATAGCTTTTTTTGCTGTTATTTCTTCTTCTAAATTTTCGAGCACTTTGTTTATAACATCATTAAGAGAGACGGTTTCAAATGTTTTTTCGGTGACATTTGTACGCGAATAAGTCAATAAATCATTTATAAGTGCCTGCATGTGGGAGGCCGAAACTTCTATACGTTCAAAATAGTACTTCCCTTTTTCTGTTAAATTTTGATTCTCATCTGTGGTAATTCGGTTCGAAAAAACCTGAATTTTTCGCAAAGGCTCCTGAAGATGATGGGTTGATATATAAGTAAATGCCTCAAGTTCTTTATTAGCCAGACTTAATTCGGCAGCACGTTTTTCTTTTTCATTGTTCTGAAAAGTAAGTTTTTCATTAGCAATAAGAAGTTCTGCCGCTCTTTTTTCTTTTTCTTTATTTTGATAAGCTAATTCTTTATTGGCGATTACCAATTCTGCAGCACGTTTTTCTTTCTCTTTATTTTGAAAGGTTAATTCTTTGTTTGCAACAGCAAGTTCAGCAGCTCGTTTTTCTTTTTCCTTGTTTTGATAAGCAAGTTCTTTATTGGCGATTACCAATTCTGCTGCTCGTTTTTCTTTTTCTTTATTTTGGAAGATCAGTTCAGAATTAGCAATACTTAATTCGTCTGCCCGTTTTTCTTTTTCTTTATTTTGATAAGCAAGTTCAATATTGGCAATTACAAGTTCAGCAGCGCGTTTTTCCTTTTCTTTATTCTGATAAGCAAGTTCGGTGTTTGCTATAACCAATTCTGCAGCACGTTTTTCTTTTTCTTCATTTTGAAAAGCCAATTCAGCATTAGCAATAATTAATTCGGCCGCGCGTTTTTTTCGTTCTTCGATTTGCTGTGCAAGTCTTTTATTAACAAGCAGCAATTCATCATTATGATTTGCTTTAATCTTTTCTGAAAAAGTAACAGCCTTAGACGAAACAATCTTTTTTTTACTCATTTTTCCCGCGCATTTATCTCAAATATAACCTAACTGGATTTAATGTCTTTGTTTTAAATATTAATTAGTACAATTTTAATCTGGAAATAAAGCGATCACTCATATTTTTATTTCAATTATTGTAAGTTTTTTCTTTTTTTTAATGAGGTTTATCAGGGAATTTTTTTTAAATAAAAAATGATTTTAAATCTTAATCTCAAATAAACTAAAAGAACCTTCTTTATAATGCTCTGGTAATTCGTTTGTCCATTCAATAGTGCTAATTCCTTTGTAATCAAAACCACAGCTGGTATAATATTTATTTATTCTTTCATTCCCGCTGTGTGTGTCAAGTCTAATGTATTCTTTTCCATTTTCTTTGGCGTATGTTTTTGCCCATGCAATAATTTTCCTGACATACGATCGACCTCTGAATTTTGGATTCGTAGCAATACGATGAAGATAAACTGCTGAATCTCTGCTGGCTTCTTTCCAAATAATTAAATCGTTAAAAGTAAGTACAAATGTACAAGCGACTTCATTTCCTTCTTTGATTATAAAATGACGATTTTCGGCAATTTCTTTTTCTATTAATGTTCTCTCAAAACCTCTCCAGCTTTTATTGTTTACTGTTTTTTGATAAGATGTAGCTTTATTATAGATATCGAAAACAGCATCGATATCTTCGGCTGTAGTTTTAAAAAATTCCATTATTGGGCTTTATTCTGTAGATTAATGATGTTTTCAAAGATAAATCTTTCATCAGCTTTAAGGGGGGAAAACGATTAATTTATGCTTTTTTTATCAGAGTTCAACCAGACTACATTTTGTTCTGACTTGTGATTTTGACCAATAATATCTTTGTACAATTCTGGTCTTCTAGCCTTTATGTAACGATTTCCTCCAGCCTGAATACATTTTTCAGGAGTAAGGATGGCGGTTACAAAAGAATCGTCAAAAGTTCGGCATTCTGCTAAAATATCTCCAAAAGGATCAATAATCATAGAACAGCCGTTTTTTAATTGGTCATCGTCCATACCAATTGGATTTGAAAATATCGTATAGATTGCATTATCGTAAGCTCTCGCCGGCAGCCATTTCATTAACCAGTCCCGGCCTTTCATTCCGTCAAATTCTAATCGTAAAGAAGTTGGATCAGCTTCGCGGTTTTCCCACAGCTGTGGCGAAACAAAACCAGCTCCAGGCCGGGTAGAAGGAGTACACATCGTTACGTGAGGCATAAATATAATATCGGCGCCTAAGAGTTTTGTAGCGCGGACATTTTCGATAATATTATTGTCGTAACAAATTAAAATGCCGCATTTCCAGCCTTCAATTTCAAAAATACAATAATGATCTCCAGGTGTTAAATACGGATTTATAAACGGATGCAATTTTCGATATTTGGCCACTAAACCATTTTTATCTACACAAACATAAGCTTTGAACAAATTGTCATTTTCATCCTTTTCGAAGAGTCCGGCTAATATTACAATGTTGTTGTTTTTGGCAATTTCGGTCAATTTTAAAATACTTTCCCCACTCGGAATTAATTCTGCCAAGTCTAACATTTGTTCTTTTGATAAATTTCTTGCAAATGTATATCCGGTTATAGAACATTCATGAAACGAAATCACATCGCAGTCTTCGTCAGATGCCTTTTGGGAGAGTTTTTCAATTACAGATAAATTATAATTTTTATCGCCGCTTTTGTTTTCAAACTGAGCTGTGGCTATTTTTAGGTTTTTCATATTAAACGCTATTAATTTTAGCCAAAAATAGCGTTAGTAATATTTTATAAATTGTATAAAACCGACATTTTAGAATGACGAGGCAGGAAATCTTTTTATAAGATTATTGGTTAATTTTCCGGTATTGCATAAATATTCCTTTGGGGTTATTCCTGTATGTTTTCTAAACTCTTTTATTAAATGTGATTGATCTGAAAATCCGGCATCGTAACAGATTGCTGTTAGATTGGTGTTGCCAGGCTTGTCTTTTAATAATTTTAAGAAATGATGCAGTCTTATAACGCTGCCAAATTTCTTTGGATTTAATCCGATGCATTCTTTGAATTTTCTTTCAAGATGCCTTTCGGTGTAACCAGTATATTCAACTAATTGTTTTATAGAAAAATGACCTTTACTGGCAATAATAAAATTTAAAGAAAGGTCTATTATTAACTGATTTGAAATCGATTTTTCGGCAATCAATGATCTAAAAAAATGATTTAAAAGTTCAACTCGTGTTTGATTGTTTGGTTGGGATAATTTTTCCTGAAGAGCAGTAATTTTTTGGTCAAATACATCTTCAACAGGAATAATAGAATCGTGAAATTCACTGGCAGGAATTCCTAATAATTGATGGATTCCTCTGGGTTGAAAAACGACAATTATCAGCGTTATTTCATTCTCAGAATAAAGATCTTTAAAGCCGTTGAGCTGACCGTATAAAAACGAAGCGGGGAGATACTCTTTTACTTCGTATTTATTAATTTCAGAAATGAGTTTGCTTTTTACCGAAAACACAAGACCAGTATTCCCATCAGAAAATAAGCGAAATTTTTGTACAGCAGTTTCTGTATTATCTAAAAACAGATAATGCTTAATATATGGTGACAACTCTTTTGATGGTGAAACTTGCATGGTTATAATCGATTATCACTTTGCTTTTGGTAAAATTAAGTATATTTTTCTTGAAAAAACGAAATTTTCCTTTACTAGCCCCGATAGAAACGGTATCCTTTTGTGGTCTCGTTTCTTTAACGAGACCACAAAAGATAAAGTGTATAGCGGGACAAATGGTCTTTTGAAAATTAAATCTCTGCTTCTTTAAAATAAAAAATTAATCTTGTAAGGTCATTTTTACTTTTGGCATCATACGCTCAACAAACATTGTATAAGCAGATTCCGAAGGATGTAAACCATCTGAGGCGACTAAACTTGTATTGTATAATCCGTTTCTGGTAATATCAGTAATGGAAACAAATGTTACGTCATTCATCATGCAGTAGTTTTCGGCAAAAGTATTGTACTTGTTGATTTCTTCGGTGATTTTCATTCTTCCCTCAGTTCCAAACATCATTCCGAAAGAAGTATAAGCATAATCTGGAATCGAGAGTACGATTACATTTTTTTTATTGCCCTTGGCCAATGCAATTGCTTTTGTAACTAATTCTGGGAATTCTTTTTCATAAATAGAAAAATCCCTGTGTTGATATTGATTGTTTACGCCAATTAATAAAGTTACCAAATCATAATTTGATTCTGGATTTTGTTCTTTTATTGCTGTGAGTAAATTTGTAGTTGTCCAGCCTGTTGTTGCAATTACTTTTAATGAAAAACTCGTTTCGGGATAAAGTGCTTTTAAACTTGTTTTGAGCTGTTCCGGATATCTGCAGGTTTCGCAAACGCTTTGCCCAATTGTATAACTGTCTCCTAAAGCCAGATAATTTATGGATTTAGAAATTGGAGTCGTCGGAATTTGTGTTGTGGGAGAAGGAGTTACAGGTCCTGGCGAAACAGGAGTTTCTGAAGAAGATTCTTCGGGACTGCAGCTTAATAAAAATGCTGAAAGAATAACGGTAACTATTTGTTTGAATTGCGGTTTCATAATTTGTTTAAATTAATTTGGCTTGTTTAAACAAATAGTTACGTTAAATATCTTGTTCTGGTTTTTAGACCATTTCTGTTTTCATTAGAATTTCTTCTTCAATGGCATTCCAAAGTCCAATTCGTTTCTCTAGAGCCAGAATTGAAACTTCTTCAACTTCTTTCCACTTTTGTGCGTCGTCTTCACATAAATCGGTAATCATCTGCATTGCCATTGGTCCATGTTCATCTGCATCCAGTTCAATATGTCTTTCGAAATAATAAAGCAATTTGCTTAAATTGGTATCCGGAAGGTTTTTTTGAAAGTTTTTCAGGATTTCGGTAAACATACTCGGAATCAAATCTTCTCTTCCAAAAGTAAATGCTGCGGCAATTTGATGCGGCTTTCCTTCTTCGATAACTCTAAAAGTAAAATCAAGGAAAGCTTTTATTTCCGGATGAAGCGAACTTTGTTTAATAGCAACAAAAATATTGTGAAGCGAATTTACTTCGGCTAAAAATTTGTTGATTTCTGTAGTATCTGCACCGCAGTCTTCCATTGCTTCAAGATACATTTCGTAATGACTTTGTCTTCTTCCGTCGATGCTTAAATCGGTCTCTTCGGCAAGAACAATTTCATTGATTAAATATCTTGTTTCAGGATTTTTAGTGGCGAACCAAGGTGTTGTTGTGCAGGTAAGTTTGGCTTGAAGTGCTTTTAATAAAGACATAAAATCCCAAACAGCAAAAACGTGATTTTCTACAAAACTATGCAAGTCATCAATTGTTTGGATTTTATTGTACAATGAATGTTTTAAAAGCTGTTCTTTTTGAGGTTGAATGCTATTGTTTATAGTTTCAATATTCATTTATGTAAATTTTGGGGCAAATATAAAAAGCTTCTCGGTTAGAAGAAGCTTTTTTATATTGTTTTTATATATATTTTAATAGATGTTTATGATTTAAATGCTGGAATTCCAGTTACATCCATTCCGGTAATCAATAAATGAATATCGTGAGTTCCTTCGTAAGTTATAACACTTTCCAGATTCATCATGTGACGCATAATTGAATATTCACCTGTAATTCCCATTCCGCCTAACATTTGTCTTGCTTCACGGGCAATCTGGATCGCCATATTGACATTATTACGTTTTGCCATCGAGATTTGAGCAGTTGTAGCTTTTCCTTCGTTTCTCAAAACGCCTAAACGCCATGTTAATAATTGTGCTTTTGTGATTTCGGTAATCATTTCGGCCAATTTTTTTTGCTGTAATTGAGTTCCTCCAATTGGTTTTCCAAATTGAATTCTTTCTTTAGAATAGCGTAAAGCAGTATCGTAACAATCCATTGCAGCTCCAATTGCTCCCCACGCAATTCCGTATCGTGCTGAATCTAAACAGCCAAGCGGAGCTCCTAAACCAGATTTATTTGGTAATAAATTTTCTTTTGGAACTTTTACATTATCAAAAATTAATTCTCCGGTTGAAGAGGCACGAAGCGACCATTTATTATGAGTTTCAGGAGTTGTAAACCCTTCCATACCGCGTTCAACAATTAAACCGTGAATTCTTCCTTCTTCGTTTTTTGCCCAAACAACAGCAATATCTGCAAAAGGAGCATTCGAGATCCACATTTTGGCACCATTTAAAAGGTAATGGTCTCCCATATCTTTAAAATTGGTAATCATGCTTCCCGGATCAGAACCGTGATCTGGTTCTGTCAAACCAAAACATCCTATATATTCACCGGTTGCCAGTTTTGGTAAATACTTCATACGCTGTTCTTCGTTACCGTATTTCCAAATAGGATACATTACTAAAGAAGATTGTACTGATGAAGTTGATCTTACACCAGAATCTCCTCTTTCAATTTCCTGCATAATTAAGCCATAAGAAATTTGATCTAAACCGGCACCTCCATATTCAACAGGAATATAAGGTCCGAATCCGCCAATTTCTCCAAGCCCTTTTATAATTTGTTTAGGAAATTCTGCTTTTTGAGCATATTCTTCAATAATAGGAGAAACTTCTCTTTTAACCCACGCACGTGCAGATTCTCGAACTAATTTATGTTCGTCTGTTAACAAATCGTCAAGGTTGTAATAATCTGGAGCTTGAAATAAGTCTGGTTTCATTTTTGAGTAATTTTACAAAACAAATTTACGCAATAAAAATATAACAAAACAAAGTTAAATTGTTATATTTTTATACATTAGTTAAAAAATAATCACAAATAAGGTGAATTAATTTTAGTTTATTGATAATTTATAACCTAATTTTGAGATTCCAAAAAAACATAAATTGAATGAGGCTGATCATCTCTTTTGTACTTTTTTTTGTTCTTAATACTGCATTTGCCCAACAGATAAGTGCACTGACTGAAGAGGAGTATCTCATATTGCAGGATAAAATTCGACTAAACTTTAATGCGAATGTCGATAGTGCCCTTGTATATGCTAATCAATTAGCGCGATCTAATAATAATAAACATTTAGCTTTTGCAAATGCAGCGATATCAAGCTTGCTGCAAATGAAAGGAGATGTAAAACAATCTCAAGAAAAATATAAAAAAGCATTTTTTTACTTAGAAAAAATGCCTGAATCCCGAGACAAAATACAATTAAAGTCCTATATCTACAATTATGGAGGCTTGTCTGAATGGAAAAGAGGGAATTTTAGCAAAGCTCTTGAAATTTATCAGCAGGGAATTAAGCTTTCTATGCAGATTAATGATGTCAAGCAGATATTTAAATTCAAAGCCAATATTGCATTAATTAATGAAGGAGTTGGAAATTATCAACTGGCCATCAAGAATTTAAAGCAGCTTAATGATTTTATTGATCAAAATGAAAGTGTTTTTACTAAAGAACAGCTGCTGAATTATAAAAGTAATGTCAATACTGGTTTAGGAAGCTCTTATGAAAGTTACTACATGAAAAATGTAAGTAAAAAACATTTGATGGATTCTGCAGAATATTATTATAAAAAATCTATAAATTACTCCCAAAACTTTGCTGAGAATAAAATAAAGGCAAAATTAAGTCTGGGTAATATCTACAATTGGAAAGGGGATTACAAAAATGCAGAAAAAACATACTACGATGTAGTGTTTTTGTCGAGCCAAAACAATCAAAAAGACATTTTATGTGTTGCAAATTATAATCTGGGAGATATTTATTTTACTACAAAAAAGTACGATAAAGCACTTGTTTTCTTTAAAAAATGCGATTCGCTTTCAGAAATAACAAAAGTTAATGAAATAGATTATCTTAAATCTAATTTTTATCAGGCAAAAATTTATAACATCCAGAAAAAACCGGAACTCGCATATAAGCACTCGCGAATCTATTTGGATAATTATGAAAAATTTGAAGCTAAGCTAAATACAGAAGCACTTGAAGTTAACTATAAGCAAGGAGTAGATGATTTGACGGATGAAATGGTTAATATCGAGGAAAAATATAAAAATGAAGTTTTTCTAAATAGAGGTTTAAAAGTTTTTTATGTCTTGTTATTTGTGGCAATTGTATTTTTGTTAATCAAAAATATAAGAGATAAAAATAAGGCACACAAAAAAATGAATGCTTTAATAGAAGAGTTTAAAGCAAATATAGAGAAGAAAAATAATGCTGAAATTGTGCCGGAAGAAATTGTGGAACAGGAAATGTTCGAATTGGAAGAAATCCATCTCAAAAAAGAGATTGTAACTCTAAGTATTGATGAGGCAAAAGAGAATAAAATAGTAGAAAAACTATTAGCCCTTGAAAATAAATTAGAGTATTTAAATGCTGATTTTACGCTGTCGTACGTTGCAAAAAAGATAAAAACAAATACCACATATTTATCCTATGTTGTAAATAAGAGATTTGGTAAATCATTTGGTGAATATTCAAATGAATTAAAAATCAATTATGTGATTAATGAGATGATCACCAATCATATGTATAGAAAATATTCAACGCAGGCTATCGCCGAAAGTGTAGGCTTTAAAAATGCAGTATCTTTTGCTAAATCATTTCGCAAAAGAACTGGAGTATCTCCAGCTCAATTTGCGAATAACATTTAGAATTTATTTATTAGTGACTTACACTGAATAATTAAGGATCAAATTTTATGTTGTCCCACTTCCTCCTCCTTTTCCAGGATCAACTGGACCAGGTACTGGATCTCCTCCTACTACCATTTTTTGTTGGTTTTTTGATAACTTTTCTGTCTCAAAATCTTCGAAATTTAATTTAATATTTGCCATCTTTTTACATGTTACGGTTACTGATTTATCAAAACTAAAGAAAATGCAAACCTCTTGATCGAGAATTGGGTTTTGAACTCTTTTTTAAAATTAATAAAAGGTTAATTATTTGTAAATCAGTGATTTATCATTAAATTATAACTACTATAATTTATAAATTGTATGTAGTATAATATATAAAATGTGTGCTTTCGGCAATATTTTTTGAATAAAAACAACAATCTTTGTACTGTAATTCGATTTAAAACAGGTTTCAAAGATGCTAAAACTTATCCAAAAATTTCTTCAAATAAACAGATATTCGGATGTAAAGAATGAGTTTAAAGACTTGTTTCTTTCACACCCTAATTATCCAAGTTTATTTGCGATAACAGATTCGTTTGATTTGTTGTCGATAGAGAATGCTGCTATAAGAGTTCCAAAGGAACAAATAGTTGATTTACCGTCAAACTTTTTAGCTTATTTTAAAGAAGAATTAATCTTAGTTGAAAAAGCAAAAGATTTCGTTCGTATTAACACTATTAAAAAAGGTGTCCAAAAAATTTCATACGAAAAATTCCTTTTAGACTGGAATGGAGTAATTGTTGCAATCGAACCGAATAATGTAGTAGCAAGAGAAAATTTAAAAGTTGAATTAAACTGGTTAAAATATCTTATACCTTTTATACTTGTAGCTGGATTATCATTTTTTTATAGCTCATACAGTTTTTTTAGTACTGTGTTTTTGTTAACATCAGCTTTAGGATTAATTGTAAGTATTTTAATCGTTCAGGAAAAGCTTGGCTTTAAGAACAATCTTATTACGAACTTTTGTAATCTAAGTACAAATTCTTCTTGTAACTCTGTTTTGAGTTTTAGCGAGAATTATGAGAACAGATGGATTAGTTTTTCAGACTTACCACTTTTGTTTTTTGGTGCAAGCTTTATTTCAATATTAGTACAGCCTCTTAGCTCGTCAATTTTTGTTGGATTTTTAAGTTTATTGGCGATTCCAATTATTGTGTCTTCAATCTGGATTCAAAAATTTGAACTTCAAAGATGGTGTGTGATGTGTTTAATGGTTTCCTTTTTAATATTTACACAAAGTATAATTTGGTTTTCATCAGACTTATTTACGTTAAGCTTTAGTTTTGGTACAATTTTCCCGTTTTTATTTTCTTTAATTCTTCTAATACCAATTGCATTTGTTGTAAAATCAATTGCAAAAGATGTTCTTAATAATGAAAACTCTTTAAAGGAGCTTAAAAAATTTAAAAGAAACTATTCATTGCTAAACTTTTTATCTAAAAAAGTTTCTCATCAAAATGGATTTGAAGATTTAAGAGGGCTAAATTTTGGAAACAGAAGTGCCGTTGTAAAACTGGCCGTAATTATAAGTCCAAGTTGTGTTCATTGTCATAAAACATTTCAGGAAGCTTTTGACTTAGTTTTAAAATTTCCCGACAAAATCTATCTAAGTGTTTTATTCAATATCAATCCTGAAAACATAGACAATCCGTATAAGGCAGTTGTAGAAAGACTTTTAACAATAAACAGGTCAACACCGGGAAAAACAGTTGAAGCCATCTCAGACTGGCATATTAAAAAAATGAGTTTGAAAAAATGGTTAAAAAAATGGAATGTTGACAATGTCAGCATGATGATAAATCAGGAAATAAATAAACAATACGAGTGGTGTTCTAAAAACAACTTTAATTACACTCCGGTAAAAATTGTTAATGAAAGATTGTTTCCTAATGAATACGAATTAAGCGAATTGAAATATTTTTTAAACGATTTTGTCGAAGAAAAAGAGACAACAGTACTAGAAAGAATAGCCTAGTTTGACATTTGATAAATTCTCTAACAATTAAAAATTTACAGTTATGTTAAAAAATATATTAAACCTGGAAGGAACGCAAGAAATAAGTGCTAGTGAACAAAAAACTATCATTGATATCTTTAGTAAAGAAGTATCATCTAAATGTGATGCAAATTCGATAATAGCTTATGATGATTGTACAGATTATTTTTCAGAATTAAATTATTCTGGAGGAAACTAAAAAATTGTACGGTTATTGTTAGAGTAGAAGCCGGCAGAGAATTTTCAAATCATCCTTTGCTACTAATTTTTTAAATTATTTAAAGTAATATACAATAAAGCCTTTTTAAAATTTAGTCATGTTTTTTTTAATTTGTAGGCGCTCGATCGTGGAACATTGAGCAATTTATCCCAACATTGATGATTGGTGTCGGGATTCTCAGGATAATTGGTCACTTGGGTCGGTTTTATTTGGTTAGGGCTGATCAAGTGCCATCTCCTAGAGAAATTGGTATTACTAAAATATATTGAATATTTAAGAGAGAATTATGTTCTCTCTTTTTTTTGTTATTAATAGAATGAGTAATAAAATTACTATACATGATGTTTTGAAGTGAAAAAACAAAACTTCAGGTATTTTAAAATTATTGAAGTAGTAACAAACAAAAACTAATTATCAAGAAAAGTTTATCCGGAGCTGAAGCTTTAAGTAATTATGAAAAGAAAAGCATTATTTGAAGCGGAAGCGGAGGGCAATAGTTTGACATTGCCGACTATGGTAAAGATGTAGTGGATTGATTGATTACAATTGTCCCCTTGAGACTAGGATTTAAAATAAATATAAACTAAAGAAGCTTTGTTATTTTTAACAAAGCTTTCTTGTTTTCTAAAATTAGTTAAAGCTCAATTATAAAAAATCAAAATTTGTCTATTTAATTAAAACTTTGATTTATATTTTTAAGAATTTTTGTATAATATTGCTATGAATAAACCCAAATATCAGAATTGAAAAAATTCACCCATTACAAACAGGCAGATTTTAAAGATTGCGGACCTACATGTTTAAAGATCATTGCCAAACATTACGGTAAAACAATCAACATTCAGGAGTTGCGCGACAGCAGCGAGACAACTCGTGAGGGAAGCAATTTGCTTTTTTTAAGCGATGCTGCAGAGAAAATTGGATTCAGGACTCTAGGAGTAAAATTAAATGCAGAAAGACTCGAAGAAGCACCTCTGCCATGTATCTTGCATTGGAACAAAAATCATTACGTTGTACTCTATAAAATAAAAAAAGGAACTTACTATATTTCAGATCCCGGTTTTGGATTAATTGAATATAACAAAAAGGATTTTCTAAAATTCTGGATCGGAAATAATGCCGATGATTCTACTAAAGAAGGTATTGCTTTACTTATAGAAGCCACGCCAAAATTCTTTCAGTCAGAATTTGATAAGGAAGACAATAAAGGTTTAGGCTTTGGAATGTTGTCTCAATATGTCTGGCGATATAAATCATTTTTAGTTCAATTAATTATTGGACTTTTGGCCAGCAGTTTACTGCAGATGATTTTTCCTTTTTTAACCCAAAGTATAGTTGATATTGGTATTCAAAACCAAAACATTCATTTTATATATCTTATCCTGTTTGCAATGTTATTTGTTTTTGCAGGAATAACTGGTTTAGAACTTATCAGAAGCTGGATTTTGCTGCACCTTTCAACCAGAATAAATATCTCCTTAATTTCAGACTTCTTTATTAAACTAATGAATCTGCCTATTTCCTTTTTTGATGTGAGAATGACAGGAGATATTATGCAGCGTATTAATGATCATAGAAGAATCGAAAAAATACTGACCACGTCCTCTCTAAATGTATTGTTTTCTGTAATTAATATGTTTGTCATGGGGGGAGTTTTAGCTTATTTTAATCTCCAGATATTTTTAGTGTTTTTTGTAGGAAGTATTTTTTATTTTGGATGGATTACCTTATTTCTGAAAAGAAGGGAAGTTCTGGATTATAAGCGTTTTGCAGAGGTTTCTCAGGAACAAAGTAAAGTAATGGAACTTATTAACGGTATGCAGGAAATTAAACTCCACAATGCCGAAAAACAAAAACGCTGGGGCTGGGAGTATATACAGGCAAGATTATTTAGGGTTTCAATAAAAGGCTTGGTTTTAGAACAGACTCAAGCAATAGGTTCATCAATAATTAATCAGTTAAAAAATATTTTTATCATATTTCTTTCCGCTAAGTTGGTAATTGATGGTTCGATTACCCTCGGAGTAATGCTGGCTATAAGTTCAATTGTGGGGAGTTTAAATGGACCCATAACCCAGCTTATCGAATTTGTGAGAGAACTTCAGGATGCTAAAATATCTTTGGCAAGATTATCTGAAATTCATGAAAAGGAAGATGAAACCGAGCAGGAAATTCATCAGACCAATGATGTTCCGTATGATGCAGATATTGAAATTAAAAATCTTTCCTATCGCTATTTAGGATCAGATATTCCGGTTTTGGATAATTTAAGCCTTGTAATTCCTGCCAATAAAGTAACTGCAATAGTAGGTGTGAGTGGAAGCGGAAAAACCACTTTAATGAAACTGCTTCTTAAGTTTTATGAACCTGAAAAAGGCGAAATCAATATTGGCAGCTCACAGTTAAAAAACATTTCGCAGAAAGCCTGGCGTTCAAATATCGGAGCAGTCATGCAGGAAGGTTATATTTTCAGTGATACAATAGCTAATAATATTGCTTTTGGAGTAGATAAAGTAGATAAAGAACGATTGGTTTATGCCGCAGAGGTTGCCAATATAAAAGAATATATCAGCGAGCTTCCTTTGGGTTATAATACAAAAATTGGCGCCGAAGGAACCGGAATGAGTACTGGACAGAAACAACGTTTATTAATTGCAAGAGCGGTTTATAAAAACCCGGAAATATTGTTTTTTGATGAAGCGACATCAGCTTTGGATGCGAATAACGAAAAAGTAATTATGCAGAAATTAGATATTTTTTTTAAAAATAAAACTGTAATTGTAATTGCGCATCGTTTAAGCACTGTTATGAATGCAGATCAGATCGTGGTTTTAGAAAAAGGAAAAATTATCGAAATAGGTTCACATTCGTCTTTGGTTGAACAAAAAGGGAATTATTTTGAATTGGTTAAAAATCAATTGCAGTTAGGAAATTAATCATGGAAGAAGATAACAGCACATTCGAATTAAGAAGCGAGGAAGTTCAGGACATTCTCACCAAAGTACCGCACTGGATGATCCGCTGGGGAACGGTTTTGATTTTTGTAATCATACTGATGCTCTTTTTTGTTTCCTGGTTTATAAAATATCCGGATGTTGTCAATACAGAGATTGTTATTACGACCAATATTCCTCCAGAGAAAATTGTGGCCAAATCATCTGGACGCATTGAAGCTATTTTGGTTAAAAACAAATCGATTGTATCTAAAAACAGTACACTTGCCATTATAGAAAATACGGCGAATTATAATGATGTTTTTCTGTTGAAAAGCATTGTTGATAATTATAATATCAATGATCCAAAAAAAGAATTTCCGTTCTCAAAACTAAAAAACACACAGTTGGGAGAAATAGAAAGTGCTTATGCTGTTTTTCAAAAAGATTATCAGGCACAGGAATTAAATCACGATCTGCAGCCTTTTGCAATTGAAAACAGAGCACAGATTTCTGAAAAAATTCAAATAAAGGAAAGACTGGAGATTCTGCAGCAGCAAAAAGTAATCAATGAAAGCGAACTCCAGCTTCAAAAGAATGAAGTTGCCCGTTTTGAAGTTTTATTCAATAAAGGCATTATTTCGGCTCAGGAAATGGAAGCTAAAAAACTGAATTTTCTTCAGGCACAAAAGAGTTATAGAGGCTTATTATCATCGATTTCTCAGTTAAGATCTTCTCTTATCGATAATACAAAATCGAGCCAGAGCTCGCAGGCAAACAGCACTAAAGAAGAAGTTAACCTGGGCAGAAACATGGCGCAGTCATTTTATCAGCTTAAAAAAGTGATAAAAGACTGGGAACTGGCTTATGCCTTAAAATCTTCTATCAGTGGAAAAGTTACTTTTTTGCAGGTTTGGACAGAAAACCAAACGATCAATTCGGGAGATAATGTTTTCTCGATTATTCCTGATGAGAAAAATGGTTTTATTGGGAAAGTAAAAGCTCCGGCCTTAAATTCTGGAAAAATAAAAGTGGGACAAAAAGTGAATATACGTCTGGCAAATTTTCCCGACAGAGAGTTTGGAGTTTTAAGGGGAAAGATTCAGAATATATCTCTTGTTCCCGATAAAGATGGAAATTTACTATTGGATGTTGCGCTCCCAGACGGACTGGAAACTTCATATAAAAAGAAAATCCTATTTCAGCAGGAAATGAAAGGCAGTGCTGAAATTGTAACCGAAGATTTACGATTGATTGAAAGAATATTATATCAATTCAAAAGTATTTTTGAGCAAGTTTAAATTAAACCAAAACTAACTAACCTAACCACTTTTTTCTAATGAAGAAAACACTGCTTCTTGTACTTGTATTATTATTTCAAAATGCATTTTCAAAACCCATTAACGAAACTCAAAAACTTGCTGCGACTTGCAAAGTTTGGGGATTTTTAAAATATTATCATCCGAATGTTGCAAATGGAAATTTTAATTGGGACGAACAGCTTTTCAAAATATTACCAAAAATAGAAGAAGCGAAAACAGATATAGAATTCTCCAATATTATAGAAAAATGGATTACTTCGTTAGGAAAAGTTAAAGCTTATAAAGCTGAAGTCCCAGCAGAAAAAATTGATTATTTCGACAAGAATTTTGATCTTTCGTGGACACAAAATACAGAGTTCTTTTCTAAGAGTCTTTCTCAAAAACTTAAATTTATTGAACAAAATAAAATTCAGGGAAAGCAATATTATGTTGAGCAGGGAACTGAATTTAGAAATGAAGTAGAATATACAAAATTCGATGATGAAGATAAAAACTTCCGTCTTTTGCTTTTGTTTCGTTTCTGGAATTATGTTGAATATTTCTTTCCATACAAATATCAAATGGATCAGAACTGGGATTTGACTTTGATCGAATTCTTGCCCAGAACAATTAATCCTGTTTCTGAAACGGATTATTATCTTTCATTAAAAGAATTTAGTGCTAAACTAAATGATTCTCATGCCTTGTTTGGAGCAAATAAACTATTCGATTATTTTGGACGACATGGAATTCCTTTTGATTTTAAAATTATTGATAATAAAGCAGTTGTTGTGGGGTTTAAAAATGAATCTTTATCCAAAATAGATGATATAAGAATAGGAGATGTTATTACTGAGATAGAAGGAAAATCAATTGTGGATCTCATAAAAGAAAATCAAAAATACATTGAAGGATCTAATTATGATGCAGTTTTAAATAAGATAGATTATCCAATTTTTTTCGGAAATACAGATACCTCTACAATTGAATTGACAAGAAATAACAAAACGGAGACAAAAACAATACATAAATACCTCTATAATGATCTAAAAATTAATTATGAGAATAATAGCGAGAAATACAAATCTTTAGCTGACAATATTGGTTATGCTAATATGGCGGTTTTAACTCCAGATGATGTTCCTGCTATGATGGAGCAGTTTAAAAATTCCAAAGCCATTATTTTTGACATTCGAAATTACCCACAAGGGACTAATTTTGCAATCGCAGAATATTTAAATCCACAACCAAAAGATTTTGTGAAATCTATTGATGCTGATTTAAATTCTCCAGGGACGGTATATTTGGAGAAAAAACGACGAAACTTGTGGAAAAATTAATCCAGATTATTATAAAGGAAATGTTATTCTTTTAGTGAACGAAAAATCGATAAGTCATTCTGAATTTACCGCTATGACACTCAAAGTGGCTCCAAAAGCAACTGTAATTGGTAGTCAGACAGCGGGTTCGGATGGACGAAGTTACCGATTCGAAATTATAAAAGGCATTTGGACTTCCTTTACAACTTATGGTGTTTTTTATCCCGATAAAAAGGAAACCCAACGCATTGGTATAGTTCCTGATATTGAAATAAAGCCAACAATTTTAGGTATCCAACAAGGTAAGGATGAAGTTTTAGAAAGAGCAATTCTTTTTGCTAAAAATGAGAAATAAAAATCATATAATCTTTGTCAAAGATTCAAACTTTTACAAAGATGTTTTACATCTTTAAATAAAATTCATTTGTCAATTCAATATATTCAGGAGTATAAACATGTCTGTCAATTTCGATAGTCAATTCATCGATCTCAATTTTTGGGCTTTCGTTTCGGCTAAAAGCCAACAAACTGCGCTTGATTTCAGATTTTGGGGTTCCTTTAACGCGGGTTATTTTTATGGGATACAATTCAGATTCTTTCGCTAAAGCGATGAATTTTTCTTCTTCTTTGAATGGAATAATTAAAGCGAATATTCCGTTTTCAGAAAGTAACAAATCGGCAGCTTCTACAAGTTCTTCAAAAGGCATTGCATCCTGAAAACGAGCTAAATCGCGTTGTTCATTTTCAGTCTTATAATCCTCAGCATAAAAAGGAGGATTTGAAACAATCAAATCATATTCGTCTTCAGGTTCTTCAATAAATTCATCCAATCCGGCATGAAAACAAAATAACCGATCTGCCCAAGGAGAATTTTCAAAATTATCTACTGCTTGTTCATAAGCATCTTCATCAATTTCTAAGGCGTCAATTTGTTCAGCATGAGTTCTCTGAGCAAGCATTAAGGCAATGATTCCTGTTCCTGCACCAATGTCTAATATACTGAAGGGATTATGGTGAATTGGAGCCCAAGCGCCAAGTAAAACGCCATCTGTGCCTACTTTCATTGCAGTTTTATCTTGCTTGATAGAAAATTGTTTGAAACTAAATAGAGACATTTCTAAAAAATTAAAAATAAATTGCGAAAGGCAGTGACTGAATACTAAAAACTGTAAACTGAATACTTTTTTAAAGGTACATTTCAACCAGACCCTCAGGCAGATTCATGATTACTTTTTTGTTTTCCCGGTCAATTTTTACCAGAAAATGGTCGATCATTGGAACTAAGATTTCTACTTCGCCATTTAAAACTTCAAAAAGAGGTTGTGCTGTAGTATCGTTAACAGCAACTATTTTTCCAAAAATACCTAAACGCTGATCTTCGATTTCAAAACCAATAACTTCATGGAAATAAAATTTGTTGCCAGAAAGTTTTGGCAGCATTGATAGAGGAAGATAAACAGCATTGCCAACAAGTGCATCAGCCTCTTCCTCATTATTTACATCTTCAAAACGAACTCTAAGGAAGTCGTTTTTATGTAAAGAACTTGTTTCAATAAAAAAAGGAACCAAGTGTTTGTTGTGTTCAACAAACACTGATTCCAGATTTTCGTATAACTCAGGCTCGTCTGTGTCTAAATAGATCAGAACTTCACCTTTGAAACTAAATTTTTTAGCGATTTTACCTAAATAAAAACATTCTTCTTTACGCATTATCGCTAAGTAAAATTATGCTTCAGTTGTTTCGTTATTCTCTTCAGCAGCAGGAGCTTCTTCAGTAGCAGCTTCTGCTTCTACTTCAGCAACTTCTTCTTCAACTGCAGGAGTTGCAGCAGCGATAGCATCAGCTTCAGCCTGAGCTGCAGCAGCTAAACGTTTAGCATTAACTTCTTTTTCAGCTTTTAAAGCTTTAGCTTTAACATCAGCTTGCGCTTTTGATAAACCATCTTTTTTAGCATCAACTTTTCCAGATTTTGCCTCTAACCAAGCAGCTAATTTAGCATCAGCTTGTTCTTGAGTTAAAGCTCCTTTACGGATACCTCCATCAAGATGGTGTTTCAATAAAGCACCTTTGTAAGAAAGAATTGCTCTGGCAGTATCAGTTGGTTGTGCACCATTGTGTAACCATTTAACTGCGCTGTCAAGGTTTAACTCAACAGTTGCTGGGTTTGTGTTTGGATTGTAAGTACCGATTTTCTCTAAGTATTTACCATCTCTTTTTGAGCGTGCATCTGCAGCTACAACCCAGTAAAAAGGTTTTCCTTTTTTACCGTGTCTTTGTAATCTAATTTTTACTGACATAATCTTATGATTAAATTTTGAGGTACTCGACCTCTGTTAATTAAGGGCGCAAAGATATAATTTTTTTATCAATTATCCGTTTCAAAAAGTATTAAATATATTTAAGACAGATTTTTAGCTTTTTTTTGACTTTTAATTTTAAATATTTATCTCATAATGCGATACTTTTGCATTAAATTCATCTTATATATGAAAAAATATTTTTACTTCTTATCCTTTTTGTTAATGCTTACCTCTTGTACAGAAGATGTGAAATTTAACAATCCGGCTTTTCAAACCCTGAAAAATAATGTTTTCTGGAGAGCTCAAACGTATAAAGCTTATTTAGGTGCAAACGGGACTGTATTTGTTGAAGGATCTTTAGGGTACGAAAAAGTTATTTTGCAAACTGCTTCTTCTGCAGAAGAAACTTTTATTTTAGGAGTTAATGAAACTTCAAAAGCGTCTTACGAAAATACGCTGCCTGCCGAATTGTCTTCATTTTCTACAGGAACAAATACTGGTAACGGACAAATTGTTATTACAGATTACGACGCGGGTAATAATACGATTTCTGGAACATTTAAATTTACTGCGGTAAATGAAGATGGAAGCGATACTGAGAATCCAAAAATTAATTTTACAGAAGGTGTTTTTTATAAAGTTCCGCTTGAAATAAGTGATATTGTTCATCATATGTAATTTTTTTCGTGAATTCAGGGCGTATTGGCCGATTTTTAAAATCAAAATAAAAACATAAATAAACTAATATATAGTAGATTACAGAAAAATAAGACTACATTTGCTACATTATTATAAATAAGTACATATGAACATTTTTGTTGGAAGCCTTCCATTCAGTATTGAGGAAGCAGATTTAAGAGAGTCTTTCGAGGCTTACGGAGCAGTAGATTCAGTTAAAATTATCACTGATAAATTTACTGGAAGAAGCAAAGGTTTTGGTTTTGTTGAGATGCCAAACGATGCTGAAGCTCAAAAAGCAATTGATGAATTGAACGGAGCAACTGTTCAAGGTCGTTCAATTGTAGTTAATAAATCTGAACCGAAACCTGAAGGTGAAAGAAGAAGCTTCAACAATAACAGCCGTGGTGGAGATTCACGCGGAGGTTATGGTGGAGGAAACAGCCGTGGTGGAAATGACCGTGGTGGTAACAGAGGAGGATATTAATATTTTTTTCTAAATATATAAAAGGGATCAACGAAAGTTGATCCCTTTTTTTGTTTAAATTGTTTCAAGTTTCAGGTTTCACGTTCCAATAATAACTTGAAACCTGAAACCTGAAACCTGAAACAAATAAAACTATAGATTCTCTACAAGCCAGTCTCCAACTTCGCTTGTTTTGTAAGCTTTTGATCCTTTTACAGCTAAATCTTCGGTAACAACTCCTTGTTCTAATGATTTATTTACAACTGCTCTAATTGCTTCAGCTTCATCTTTTAGTCCGAAAGCATCTTCGAACATCATTGCTGCAGATAAAATTGTAGCTAATGGATTAGCAATATTTAATCCAGTTGCTTGTGGATAAGATCCGTGGATTGGTTCGTATAATGAAGTATGTTCTCCAACAGAAGCAGAAGGCATTAATCCCATTGAACCAGAAATTACAGAAGCTTCGTCAGTTAAGATATCTCCAAATAAATTTTCTGTGATCAATACATCATAAGAGTTTGGCCATTGAACCAAACGCATGGCAACAGCGTCAACAAATTCGTAAGAAACTGTAACTTCCGGATAATCTTTTTCCATAGCCTGAACGGTTTCTCTCCATAAACGTGAAGTTTCCAAAACGTTTGCTTTATCAACGCAGCATAGTTTTTTAGAACGTGTCATCGCTAATTCGAAACCTTTTTTAGCTAAACGCTGTACTTCGGCTCTTGTGTAAACACAGTTGTCAAAAGCAGTATCTCCATTGTCTTTTCTTCCTTTTTCTCCAAAGTAAATTCCGCCAGTTAATTCTCTTAAGAAAACTAAATCAGTTCCTTCGATTCTTTCTCTTTTTAATGGAGAATTATCAATTAAAGAAGGAAAAGTAAACGTTGGACGAACGTTAGCAAACAATCCTAATTTTTTACGCATTAATAATAAACCTTGCTCCGGACGAACTGGTGCACTTGGATCGTTATCATATTTTGGGTGACCAATTGCTCCAAACAAAACTGCATCAGCTTTCATACAAACTTCGTGTGTTTCGTCTGGATAAGGAACTCCAACTGCGTCAATAGCGCAAGCTCCAGTAAGAGCTGGTGTCCATGTTATTTCGTGATTGAATTTTTTTGCAATAGCATCAGATACTTTTACAGCTTCATTTATTACCTCAGGACCAATTCCGTCTCCTGCTAAAAGGGCTATGTTAAATTTCATTTTTTTTAAGGTTCTAAGGTTCTGAGTTGCTAAGGTTCTAAGTTTTTTTTCTTAGTAAGTCAGAATTCTAATTTATAATTTTTTTTAAGGTTCTAAATGTTCTAATTTTTTTCTTAAGGTTTTAATTTTTAGGACTCTAAGTTCAAAGAAAAAATCTTAGCATCTTAGAGTCTTAGCAACTTAGCACCTTAGGCAATCACATTCAACATCTTTTGAGTTGCAATAATCGCCGCAACTGTTTGATCGGAATCTAATCCTCTTGTTTTAAATTCTTTTCCGTTGTTTGTCCAGGTTATAATAGTTTCGCATAAGGCGTCAGAACTACTTCCTGGTGGGATTCTCACTGCATAATCGATCAATTTTGGAAGCGTTAGTTTTTTGCTTTTGTAAATCTTGGATAAAGCATTCATAAAAGCATCAAACTGACCATCGCCTTGTGCATTTTCTTCTATTATTTCTCCATTAAGATTTAAAGATAGAGTAGTGGATGGTCGCATTCCTTTAGAATGAACCAGCATATAGGATTCAATAGTAATTTTTTCTTCGTAAGTATGACTGTCCAAAACATCTGAAATAATGTATGGAAGATCTTCCTTAGTAACAGTTTCTTTTTTATCGCCCAGTTCGATAATTCTTTGGGTAACCAATTTCAAATCTTCCTGATTTAATTTCAAACCTAATTCCTGAAGATTTTTCTCGATATTAGCTTTTCCGGAAGTTTTTCCTAAAGCGTATTTTCTTTTTCTTCCAAAACGTTCCGGAAGCAAGTCATTAAAATATAAATTATTTTTATTGTCTCCGTCAGCGTGGATTCCTGCGGTTTGTGTAAAAACATTGTCGCCCACAATAGGTTTGTTGGCAGGAATTCTATATCCGGTAAACGTTTCGACTAATTTGCTTACGGTGTATAAAGAAGTTTCTTTGATGTTAATGCTTACTTCTGGCAGATAATCATTTATTACGGCAACCGTACTTTCAAGAGGTGCATTTCCGGCGCGTTCTCCCATTCCGTTTACCGTTACGTGAAGTCCGTTTATACCGGCCTTTATAGCTTCCATAACATTGGCAACACTTAAATCATAATCGTTATGAGCGTGAAAGTCAAAATGAATCTGCGGATATTTTGTTCTGATTTTAGAAATAAATTCAAAAGCCAAAGACGGAATTAAAACGCCTAAAGTATCCGGCAGTAAAATTCTTTTTATGGGTTGTGTAGATAAGAAATCCAGAAATTGAAACACATATTCAGGAGAATTTCGCATTCCATTGCTCCAGTCTTCTAAGTAAACATTCGTTTCAATATCATTTTCTTTTGCTAAAGCAATGATTTTGGCGATTTCAGAAAAATGCTGTTCCGGTGTTTTTTTTAACTGATGCGTTAAGTGGTTCATTGAGCCTTTGGTCAACAAATTCTGTACCTTGGCGCCGGCTTTTTTCATCCATTCAATCGAAACTCCGCCGTCAACAAACGAAAGGACTTCGATTCTGTTAATATAGCCGCGTTCTTCGGCCCATGAAGTAATGCCTTTTACGGCCTGAAATTCTCCTTCGCTTACGCGCGCCGAAGCAATTTCGATTCTATCAATATTTAATTCCTCCAGTAATAATTGCGCAATGGTTAGTTTTTCTGCAGCAGAAAATGATACTCCTGAAGTTTGTTCACCATCACGAAGCGTCGTATCCATTATTTCAATTTTTCTTTTTTCCATTTCAAATATGATATGACTGTAAAAACTGTTCGAATTTTGAGTCAGGCAGTTTTATAAATTATAAAGCAGTTACCAAGATCAACCTGTAAAGCTGAGCTTGAGTAACTGCATTTTTTAGGTTGTTTGTTAGTAAGGAAGCTTATCGGCGAAAGCTTTAATGTCTTCTTTAATATTTTGCAAATAATCAATGTCATCAAAGCCATTGATCATGTTGTTCTTTTTGTAACCATTAATCGCAAAAGACTCTGATTGCCCAGTTGCCAATAAAGTAATCGTTTGGTTTGGCAAGTTGATTTCTAATTCTGTTTTAGGATCAGCTTCGATTGCTTTGAAAATAGTTTCAGAAAACTCAGGGCTGATTTGTACTGGTAAAACACCAATGTTTAAGCAGTTTCCTTTGAAGATATCTGCAAAGAAACTAGAAACTACAGCTCTAAAACCGTAATCGTAAACTGCCCAAGCAGCGTGCTCTCTAGAAGATCCTGAACCGAAGTTTTTTCCTCCAACCAATATTTTTCCACTGTAAGTCGAATCGTTTAAAACGAAATCAGCTTTTGGAGTATCGTCTCCGTTATATCTCCAGTCTCTAAAAAGATTATCTCCAAAACCTTCACGTTTTGTAGCTTTTAAGAAACGAGCCGGAATAATTTGATCTGTATCGACGTTCTCAATTGGCAGTGGCACTGCACTGCTGGTAAGTATAGTAAATTTATCGTATGCCATTGTTTTTTTTTGCTTTAGGCTGTTTTTTTGCTTTAGGCTATAAGCTGTATGCTTTAAGCTTTTTGCACAGCGTTTTATATTTTTGTTTTAGAGGGTAAGCTATAAGCTGTAAGCCTTTTTTAAATTTGTTAGAAGCTTAAAGCCTATTGCTTAAAGCTTACAGCGGGAATTAAAATAATTCTCTCGGATCTGTTAGTTTTCCTGTAACAGCAGCAGCAGCAGCCATAATTGGGCTTGCTAATAATGTTCTTGAACCAGGACCCTGACGACCTTCGAAGTTTCTGTTTGAAGTACTTACTGCATATTTTCCAGCAGGAACTTTATCATCGTTCATGGCTAAACAAGCAGAACAGCCCGGTTGACGTAATACGAAACCAGCTTCGGTTAAAATATCTAAAATACCTTCTTCTTTAATCTGTGCTTCAACAACGTGAGAACCCGGAACTAACCAAGCGGTAACATTATCTGCTTTTTTTCTTCCTTTTACAATTTCAGCAAAAGCTCTAAAATCTTCAATACGTCCGTTTGTACAGCTTCCTAAGAAAACATAATCAATTTGTTTTCCAATCATCACGTCATCTTCGTGAAAGCCCATATAAGCTAAAGATTTTTTGTAAGTTTCCTCACCGCCTTCAACTTCTTTTGCATTTGGGATATGTTTTGTGATACCAATTCCCATTCCAGGGTTTGTACCATAAGTAATCATTGGTTCGATATCTTCAGCTTTAATATTTAATTCAGCATCAAATACAGCATCAGCATCAGTTTTTAACGTTTTCCAGTATTCAACAGCTTTTGTCCAGGCTTCACCTTTTGGAGCATATAATCTTCCTTCAAGGAAATCAAAAGTAGTTTGGTCAGGAGCAATCATTCCTCCACGAGCACCCATTTCGATACTTAGGTTACAAACCGTCATACGGCCTTCCATAGTCATGTTTTCGAAAACATCACCAGCATATTCAACAAAATAACCTGTTCCTCCAGAAGTAGTTAATTGAGCAATAATATAAAGTGCAACGTCTTTTGGACCAACACCTTTGCTTAATTTACCGTTTACGTTAATACGCATTTTCTTTGGTTTAGGCTGCATAATACATTGAGTAGACAAAACCATCTCAACCTCAGAAGTTCCGATACCAAAAGCAATTGCTCCAAAAGCACCGTGAGTAGAAGTATGCGAATCACCACATACAATAGTGGCACCTGGCAAAGTAATTCCGTTTTCAGGACCAACTACGTGTACAATTCCATTTTTAATGTGACCTAATCCCCAGTGTGAAATTCCGTATTCATTAGCATTGTCTTCAAGAGCTTGAAGCTGATTTGCCGATAAAGGATCCTGAACTGGTAAATGTTGGTTTATGGTTGGTGTATTGTGATCTGCAGTTGCAAAAGTACGCTCTGGGTATAATACCGAAACATCTCTTGATTTTAATCCTAAAAAAGCAACAGGACTCGTAACTTCATGAATGAAATGGCGGTCAATAAAAAACACATCTGGTCCATCTTCAATTTTACGCACTACATGTGAATCCCATACTTTGTCAAATAATGTCTTACTCATTTTTTATTTTTTTTAATTGTAATTTCTATAACCACAGCATTTCCTGTTCATTATAATAGCAAAACAAAAGTAAAAAAAGATATAAAGGCGTCAATTTCAATATTTCATTATATACGATACCCAAACTAAAATACAAATTGCTAAACCGCTTTTGCAGTTTCAATTTTGGCAGAAAAATGATTTAGAAAATGACTTTGTTTTTCTTTTTCGGCTTTGTTTTTCTTTGATTGTTTTTTGTTTTAATAGTTTGCAAATTTATTTCAAAATCACTATAAAATATAAGGATTTAATTGAAAAAATCTAACAAAATGAATAAAAATAGTAATAATTGTTAGTTTTAATTTCTTTGCAAAGAAGATGCTTTTTGGGTTTTTGAAAGCTTTTAAATGAGTTTTTAAGACGTTATTTAGATTCAATAAACCATCTAAATACTACGACATCCAAGAAGTGTAATTTTATGAAATTTTATGCTTTTTTAAGACAAAAACTGCTTTTTTTGACAAGAATATTTTGAAGATTAATTTAACGAGTTTTTAAACTCTAATGGTGTCTGGCTTGTTTTCTTTTTAAAAAGTTTACTAAACGATTGAGGATATTCGAAGCCTAATTGATAAGCTATTTCGGCTACCGAAAGATTTGTAGTCATCAGGAAATCTTTTGATTTTTCAATTAGTTTAGAGTGAATATGCTGCTGGGCATTTTGTCCAGTTAAATTGCGAAGCATATCGCTTAAATAATGACTGGAGACATTAACTTGTGAGGCAAGAAAATCAACCGAAGGCAAACCTCTTTTTAAGGTTTCGGCATTATTAAAATAATTATTTAAAATGTCTTCTACTTTAAGTAATAAATCATTACTGATTGTTTTTCTGGTAATGAACTGACGTTTGTAAAAACGGTTGCTATAATTAAGTAAAACGTCCATATAAGAAACGATAACATCCTGACTCATTTCGTCAATAGCCGTATGAAGTTCATTGTCAATACTATTTAATAATCCTAAAATAGTTGTTTTTTCGCTGTCAGAAAGATGCAGTGCTTCATTGGTATCGTAGGAGAAGAAACCATATTTTTTGATATTTTTCCCTAAAGGATAATTTCTAATAAAGTCAGGATGAAAAAACAGAGTAAACCCGTGATATTCGATTCCTTCTTCATTATCAGTAAAAATCAATTGATTGGGTGAAGTAAACATTAATCCGCCTTCATTAAAATCATAATAACCCTGACCGTAACCCATTTTTCCGTTAGTAGAATATTTATAGGATATTTTATAGAAATCGAGAAGAAAAGCATTATTTGTCAATTCGGCATTTATAACCAGTGTGGTATTATCAACCAGACTAATCATAGGATGCAGCGGTTTTGGTAACCGAAATAAACTATGAAATTGTGATATAGAAGAAAGTCTCGACGGATTGTGGTTTTTCTTTTCCATGATATAAAGGTATAAAAAATGAAAATTAATACCGCACAGATTATCAAAACCTGAGCGGTATCAGTAATAAATTATGCTCCCAAAAATTGTTTGCCAAATGAAGCGCGAAAAACTTCGTCGCCTTGTTCCAATCTTTGTTGGTAAAGAGCTTTAGCATCTTCACCAGCCACATATCTAAGTTTGGTTTTTCCATCTGTTGCAGCTTCGTAAACAACGTCGGCAATTTGCTCTGGGGTGGATGCCATTTCAAACATTGCATCTACATTTTCAAACATTTTGTCTGCCATTGCTTGATATTCAGGTTTAACACCAGTATCAAGCGAACCGTGTAGAAATTCTGTTTTGATACCGCCCGGAGAAACCGTTTTAATATTTATTCCAAACGGATTTAATTCGTAAGCCAAACTTTCGCTCCAGCCTTCCAATCCCCATTTTGTCGCGTGATATACAGAACCTAAAGGAAAAGAAATTAATCCTCCAATAGAAGTAGTTGAAATAAACAATCCGTTTCTTTTTTCTCTGAAATACGGAATAAAAGCATTTGTAACACGAATTACCCCTAACAAGTTAGTGTTTAATTGTTTTGTGATCTGATCGTCAGTAAGACTCTCTAAAGGGCCAATCAAGCCATAACCAGCGTTATTAAAAACGATATCAATATTGCTTAATGCAATAGCTTTTTCAACCGTGCTTTGTATTTGGTCGTAGTTGGTAACATCCAAAGGTAGAAGTGTTACATTTTTTAATTGAGAAAGTTCTGTTTCTTTTTCAGGAGTTCTCATAGTTGCGATTACGTTCCATCCTTTTGCTTGAAATAATTTTGCTGTTGCTTTTCCTAAACCTGATGATGCGCCTGTGATAAAAATTGTTTTCATGATTATTATTTTTTTAATTGTTATAATTTGATGAAGCAAAGTTCAGGATACAGCATAGTTTAAAAGTGTTCATTTTGGTCTAATGAGTATCCAAAATGAATAATCGAACTTTTTTAAGAAAAAAAGAATGAAATTCAGGTGTTTTTGGGTTTAGAAAACGAAGATGTTAATTGTGCTTTTGTTGATAACTTCGTTTTTCATTAGCTTAAAAAAAAGCGTAAATTTGAACTTCTTCCATTTTCTATAAAGCAGTTTTTTATACTCCATATAATCAGATATTTATATTGGATAAGCTTGGGATTTGGAGTTTAATTTTTGTATTTTCACTCTATGTATTTAATATTCGATACCGAAACAACCGGATTACCAAAACGCTGGGACGCCCCAATAACCGATTCTGATAACTGGCCTCGCTGTATTCAGATCGCGTGGCAGCTGCATGATGAAATGGGACAGCTTATTGAGCATCAGGATTATTTGGTAAAACCAGAAGGATTTAATATTCCGTATGATGCTGAGCGTATTCACGGTATTTCGACTGAATTGGCTGAAGCCGATGGAATTACGCTGGCTGAAGTTTTGGAGAAATTCAACATTGCTTTAAGTAAAACCAAATTTATTGTTGGTCAAAATTTAGGTTTCGATGTTAATATTATGGGGGCCGAATTCCATAGAATGGGTGTGGACTCTCCAATGAGTACCATGCCGGTTTTGGATACCTGTACCGAAGTTACTGCTTCCTTATTACAGCTTCCGGGAGGTCGTGGAGGAAAATTCAAACTTCCAACTCTTACTGAGTTACACAGCTATCTTTTCGATAAACCTTTTGCAGAAGCGCACAACGCAACTGCCGACGTTGAGGCAACTACGCGTTGTTTCTTGGAGTTAATCAGAAGAGAGGTTTTTACCAAAGAAGAATTAGATGTTCCAAAGGATTATTTCAAAGAATTTCAAGATCGAAATCCACAGGAATTTCCGTTAATCGGATTAAAACACATCAATTTAAAAGCAGCTTCTGATAAAATCAGGGAGCAAATCAAGGCTTTACAATCTGATGACAAACAAATTACCGTTTCAGAATCTGACAGAGCAGATTTTAAAGCGGCAAAATTTGCACATTTACACAATCATACGCAGTTTTCGGTTCTGCAATCTACAATAGGAATTGGTAATATTGTTGCAGCTGCGGCCAAAAATGGAATGCCGGCTGTTGCCATGACAGATACCGGAAACATGATGGGTGCTTTTCACTTTGTGAGCGCCGTTATGAACCACAATAAAGCTGCATCAGGAAAAAATAAAGTTTTAGTTGAAGCCGGAGAGGAACCAACTGAAACGGAGGTAAAACCAATCGTAGGCTGCGAATTTAATATTTGTGAAAACCATTTAGATAAAAGTAAAAAAGACAACGGTTACCAAGTTGTGTTACTGGCTAAAAATAAAGCTGGTTATCATAATCTGGCTAAAATGGCTTCGATTGCTTATACAGAAGGATTTTATTATGTGCCGAGGATTGATCGAAACATAGTCGAAAAATACAAAGAAGACATCATGGTTTTGTCTGGGAATTTATACGGAGAAATTCCGAGTAAAATCCTGAATATTGGGGAAAACCAAGCGGAAGATGCTTTAGTTTGGTGGAAAGAACAATTTGGTGAAGACTTTTATCTGGAAGTCATGCGCCACAATCAGGAAGATGAAAATCGTGTTAACAAAACCCTGATTGAATTTGCACAAAAACACAATGTCAAATTAATTGCGACCAATAATACCTACTATTTAAATAAAGAAGATGCCAATGCGCACGATATTTTACTTTGTGTAAAAGACGGTGAAAAGCAGGCAACGCCTATCGGTCGCGGGCGTGGTTATCGTTACGGACTTCCAAATCAGGAATATTATTTCAAGTCGGAAGAAGAAATGAAAAAACTCTTCGCCGATTTACCCGAAGCGATTATCAACATTCAGGAAATTATAGATAAGGTTGAAGGATATTCACTTTACCGTGATGTATTGCTTCCAAAATTTGATATTCCCGAAGAATTTTTTGTTGCAGAAGATGAAGCTGACGGTGGTGTTCGTGGAGAAAATAAATATTTGAGACACCTTACAATGGAAGGTGCGAAAAGAAGATATGGAGAAATAACTGAATCTATCCAAGAACGTCTGGATTTTGAATTATTAACGATTTCAAATTCCGGATATCCGGGGTATTTCTTAATTGTACAGGATTTCATCGCCGAAGCCAGAAAAATGGATGTATCGGTTGGACCGGGTCGTGGATCTGCGGCGGGTTCTGCCGTTGCATATTGCCTCGGAATTACCAATATCGATCCAATTAAATATGACTTACTTTTTGAGCGTTTTTTAAATCCTGACCGTGTATCGATGCCCGATATTGATATCGACTTTGATGATGAGGGTCGTGGACGTGTAATGGATTACGTAATCAACAAATACGGCCAAAAGCAGGTGGCACAGATTATCACTTACGGTAAAATGGCAACCAAATCGGCTATTCGTGATACGGCTCGTGTACTGGATTTACCATTGTTTGAAGCCGATAGAATTGCCAAACTAATTCCGGGAATGATGCCGTCAAAATGGAATTTGGCGCGTTTTATTTCTGAAAGCGAAGAGGAAGTCAAAAAAGCACTTCGTTCAGACGAATTTGATAATGTAAAAGAATTGATTGCGATTGCCAATGAAGGTGATTTGGCAGGAGAAACTATTCAGCAGGCAAAAATCCTTGAAGGGTCGATGCGTAATACCGGAATTCACGCCTGCGGGGTAATTATTACACCATCGGATATTACGAATTATGTTCCTGTAACCACAGCAAAAGATTCGGATTTATATGTAACGCAGTTTGATAACTCGGTTGCAGAAAGTGCCGGATTGCTTAAAATGGACTTCTTGGGTCTGAAGACCCTTACGTTGATAAAAGATACCGTAAAACTGGTAAAATACAGAACAGGAATTGATCTGGATCCTGATACTTTCCCGATTGATGATGAAGAAACGTATGCACTTTTCCAAAGAGGTGAAACCGTTGGAATCTTCCAATACGAGTCACCTGGAATGCAGAAATACATGAAAGATCTAAAGCCAACGGTTTTTGGAGATTTAATTGCCATGAATGCATTATATCGTCCTGGACCTTTGGAGTATATTCCGTCTTTCGTTCGAAGAAAAAATGGCGACGAAGAAATCAAATACGATTTAGATGCCTGCGCGGAATATTTATCTGAAACCTACGGAATTACAGTTTATCAAGAGCAGGTAATGCTTTTGTCTCAGTCTTTGGCAGGATTTACAAAGGGTGAGGCCGACGTTTTGCGTAAAGCGATGGGTAAAAAACAAAAGGATGTACTGGATAAAATGAAGCCGAAGTTTGTGGAGCAGGCTGCAGCAAAAGGGCACGATGCCAAGATTCTGGAAAAAATATGGAAAGACTGGGAAGCCTTTGCGAGTTACGCCTTCAACAAATCACACTCGACTTGTTATGCCTGGATTGCGTACCAAACGGCATATTTAAAAGCACATTATCCTGCAGAATATATGGCTGCAGTTCTTTCGAATAATATGAACGATATCAAACAGGTTTCGTTTTTTATGGAAGAATGTAAACGTATGGGCTTAGAAGTTTTAGGCCCAGACGTAAACGAATCATACTATAAATTTACGGTAAACGATAATTATGCTGTTCGTTTTGGAATGGGCGCTATTAAAGGTGTTGGTTCCGGAGCTGTAGAAACCATTGTAGAAAACAGAAAAGACGGAAGATATAAATCAATTTTTGATTTGGCGAAGCGAATTGATTTGCGTGCAGCCAACAAAAAAGCAATTGAAAACTTAGCATTGGCTGGTGGTTTTGATTCTTTTGAAGGAACAACCAGAGCGCAATATTTCCATGATGATGGTGACGGAATTACGTTTTATGAAAAAGCGATGCGTTACGGATCGAAATTTCAGGAAAATGAAAACTCGTCGCAGGTAAGTTTATTTGGAGAAGCAAGTGAAGTTCAAATTGCAGAACCTGTTGTACCGCCATGTGAAGACTGGAGTACAATGGAAAAACTGGCCAAAGAAAAAGAGGTTGTAGGGATTTATATTTCCGGACATCCGCTTGATGATTTCAGGTTTGAAATGAAATACTTCTGCAACGCCCGATTAGAAGCCTTGAAAAGCATGAATGAATATGTAGGGAAAAATCTAAATTTTGCCGGAATCATCAATAACGTACAGCACCGTGTTGCCAAAAATGGAAAAGGCTGGGCTGTATTTAATCTGGAAGGATATGATGAAAGTTTTGAGTTTAAGATTTTTGGTGAAGAATACCTGAGGTTCCGCCACTTCCTGATTCAGAATAATTTTGCTTACTTGAAAATTTTGATAAAAGACGGCTGGGTAAACCATGATACAGGAAAAAAATCAGAACCCAGAATGCAGTTTGTTGAGATTAGACAGCTTCAGGATATTTTAGAGGCTTTTGCTAAAAAACTGATTCTTTTATTAAACATCAAAGATCTTCAACCTGAGTTTATTCATAAATTAAGTAATTTATTCAATGAAAATAAAGGCGATAATACAGTGAGTTTTGACATTATGGAAATCGAAAATGTGAAGCGTTTAGTTGAGGTTGAAACCACAAGTGAATTTGAAGACAGTGAAGATGCCGTTTTTGAAGATGAAAATGAAGACAGCGAAACCATCGCCGGAGAAGCTAAAATGCAGGAAGTAAAAGAAGTCGAAGAGGTGAAAGTAGTAACTAAATTAACGATGCCAAGCAGAAGATTAAAAATTAGGATTTCGGCAGAGCTTCTTCAGGAATTAGAGAAAATGCAGGTAAATTTTAAGCTGAACTAAATTTTAACAGTTAAAATTTAATTGAATGTAAATTTTTAGTGTTAAAAATATGCATGCATAATACTTTTTTAGTAATATTGCCCAAAATTACAACGATTTCGTTCCAAGTCTAACAATGCAAATTATAAGAATATGTTAAAAAATTCTAAGTTTGTATAAATTAATTAAATCAGAATTATGAAAAAGAACCTATTTTTATTAGGATTATTAGTTTGCTCTATCGCTACAATGGCGCAAACAGAAAAAGCAGACAAACCGGAAAGCTGGTACTTTAAATTAGGTGGATCTTATTTCAACCAAACTGCTTCAACTGAGTTTCCAGAAGTGGGAGGTCAGGCACCAAACAGAGACGTATATGCTGGGACTTTAGCAAATAATAAATTAGTTTCAAGAGAAAGTATTACAGGATCTTTTGGACAAGGTTTTAGAAGTGGAATTACTGCAGGATACCGTTTTTCTACACGTTTAGGAGTTGAGTTAGGGGCTAACTACTACATTAGTAATAGCAAAACTATGGCTCAGACTACTGATAGACTTTATTCATATACACCAGCTAACAATGTTGCAACTTACATTAGTTTTCAGGCTAATGGACAAATCAAAGCTTTTGATATAGCACCAGCAGTTGTAATGTTTTTAGGTGAAGCTCATGGTTTTGAACCATATACTAAAGTTGGGGTTATTGTTCCAATTCATGGTACATTAGATATTAAAACGGATAGAGAACTTACATCTTATGTAGGAAATAATGTTGTAAGTACAACAAATATTTATTCTAAAGATGTAGTAAAACCAAATCCAACTCTTGGATTTATGGCGACTTTAGGAACATCTTATAAATTAGGAAAACACATTTCTGCTTTTGCAGAATTAGAATACCGTAACTTTACTGTTCATGGTAAAACTAAAGAAACTACAGAATATACAGTAAACGGACAGGATGCTTTAGCAACAAGAAATACATCACAGAGATACACTGTATATCACGATAGATTAGATGTAAATTCTAATAATCCGTTATTTAATCCGAACACTGCTACAACTACTGATACAGCAGACACAACAAGACCAGATGACAAAATGGACGAATTAAGTTCTTATGTTGGAATTTCTGGTTTAGGATTAACTTTAGGTTTAAAATACAGCCTATAATTTTTTATAGAAGTTTTATAGTTTTTTGAAGAAAAGGATATTCGTGAGAATATCCTTTTTTGCTTTGTTTTTATTTCTCCTTTCGTAGAAATGACAAGATTTATTCAATTGCCTACAGCTTTTGCCGAGGTTGATAGAATTGAATTTAAAAAGGATTTAGGCAAACAAACGTTTTTGGCGAAAGCCTTGAATATGTTTTAATTTTTATCCTCTAGCTAAAGCTGAATGCAATTGAACTTATGTAATATAAAGTTATTTCGAATTCCTAAACTCCTTCAAAACTTCATCAATAACCCAAGTCGTTCTTGCTCCTGAAATTCCTTTAGACGGAGAAGCCCCTTCTTTACCTAAAAGCTCTGTCATTACAGTTTCTATAAAGGGCTGCTGAATATGAAGCGGATTCTCAATTGTAATACTTTCTTTTTTTCCATTTGTATATTGAACATGTATTGGATCATTTCCGAAAGTTGAAAATGAGATTTTACCTTTATCACCCACAATTTCAGTGTTATCGTAACGCTCAAAACTGGCGAAATTCCATAAACCAGTTCCGTGAACTCCATTTTCAAATAAAAATGACATAGAAACTGAATCTTCAGCAGGATATGCTTTAAGTTGAGAAGTCGCATGTCCGCGAACAGATTTTATCGGACCCAAAACAAAATCCAGAAAATCTAAAGTATGGCAGGCCAGATCAACAAAAATTCCACCTCCTGAAATATGTGGCAAAACTGTCCACGGAAGATTGATTTCGTCGTCGTAACGTGCTTCAAAAGGATGATATAAAACAGTATTTACATGTCTTATGTTTCCTAATTTTCCTTTGTCAATTATTTCTTTTATTTTTAAAAAGCGAGGTAAGCCCCTTCTGTAATAAGCAACAAACAAAGGAACATTATGTTCTTTGCAGGCACTGATCATTTCATTACATTCTTCAAAAGTCAATGCCATTGGTTTTTCAACATATACAGGTTTTCCGGCTTTGGCACACAAAAGAGTATATTCTTTATGGGAAGATGGCGGAGTAGCAATATAAACCGCGTCAACTTCAGGATCGTTAATTAAATCGGCGGCATTCGAATACCATTTCTGAACATTATGACGTTTTGCATAATCTTCTGCAAGCTTTGCGTCTCTTCGCATAACAGCAACCAAAGCAGAATTAGGAGCTCTCTGAAAAGCCGGCCCGCTTTTTACTTCTGTTACATTCCCGCAGCCTATAATTCCCCACTTTATAATTTTCATGGTTTAAGTTTTAAGTTTTTCAAATTTAGTGTAAATGCTTTATTTAAAAAAGTTAGCCACGAATTCACGAATTATTTCACGTAGATTCTACAGATTTAGGCAGATCTAAGCTGATTTAATTAATAAAAATCTGTGTGTATCCGTTTAAATCATTTTAAATCTGCGTGAAACAAAATAAACAAAGCCACGAATTCACAAAAAATAATTAGTGAATTCGCGGCTGAAAAAATTAAGTTTTAAAAGTTTTACTTTTTAGGCAAAGCTTTAAATCCCATATTATAAAGAGTGAAAGCCTGAATGTCTACATTCTCCTGAATTGTAGCCGCTACAGATTTTCCTGCACCGTGACCAGCTTTTACATCAATTCTAATTAAAACCGGGTTTTCTCCCGCTTGTTTGTCTTGCAATTCTGCAGCAAATTTAAAACTGTGAGCCGGAACTACACGGTCATCATGATCTCCAGTTGTTACCATTGTTGCCGGATATTTAGTGCCATTTTTAACGTTTTGAACAGGAGAATATCCTTTTAAATATTCAAACATTTCTTTATTATCCTGAGCTGTTCCGTAATCATACGCCCAGCCCGCACCAGCTGTAAAGGTATGGTAACGAAGCATGTCCATTACACCAACCGCAGGCAAAGCTACTTTCATCAAATCAGGACGCTGTGTCATTGCTGCGCCAACTAATAAACCTCCGTTAGATCCTCCGCGAATAGCTAAATAATCAGATGAAGTATATTTTTGTGCGATTAGATACTCTGCAGCAGCGATAAAATCATCAAATACATTTTGTTTTTGAAGCTTTGTTCCTGCATCGTGCCATTTTTTTCCATATTCACCGCCGCCTCTTAAATTGGCAACCGCATAAACACCTCCGTTTTCCATCCAAACCGCATTCGAAATACTAAATGCAGGCGTCAAACTAATATTAAATCCGCCGTAACCGTAAAGAATCGTTGGATTTTTACCATCTAATTTAGTTCCTTTTTTATAGGTAATAATCATAGGAACTTTTGTGCCGTCTTTTGAAGTATAGAAAACTTGTTTAGACTCGTAATCTTCACTTTTGAAATCAACTTTTGGTTTTTGATACACTTCTGATTTACCAGATTTTGGTTCAAAAGAAAAAATGGTTCCTGGTGTTGTATAGTTTGTAAAACTGTAGTATAAAATCTTTTCTTCTTTTTTTGCACCAAATCCGCCAGCAGTTCCAACTGCAGGAAGTTTGATTTCGCGAACTAGTTTTCCGCTGTAATCATATTGTAAAACTAACGAAACAGCATCTTTTGTATAATTGGCAAAGAAATAGCCGCCACCCGTAGATGGAGATAAAACATTCTCAGTTTCTTTTATAAAATCTTTCCAGTTTTCCTGTTTTGGATTGCTGAAATCTACAGAAACCACGCGGCCGTTAGGAGCGTTATAATCCGTTTGTATGAATAATTTACTTCCTTCGTTTTCGATAATATTATTATCACTGTTGAAGTTGTCTACAATGGTAACAATAGGGCTGTTTGGAGTTTTTAAATCTTTAATATAAAGTTCATTTCCGTAAGTCGAATTAGCAGCCGTAATTACTAAATAATGATTGTCTTCGGTCACAGAACCGCCAACATATCTCCTTTTTTGATCTGCACCAAAAATTACTTTATCTTCTTTTTGAGAAGTTCCTAACTTATGAAAATACAATTTGTGCTGATCTGTTTTTGCAGAAAGCTCGCTTCCTTTTGGTTTATCGTAACTAGAATAATAAAAACCTTCATTTCCAAGCCATGAAACGCCGCTGAATTTTACATCGACCAAAGTATCTTCCAAAACTTTTTTAGAAACAGCATCAATAATAATCACTTTTCTCCAGTCGCTTCCGCCTTCAGAAATGGAATATGCCGCTTTATTTCCATCTTTAGAAAAATCTAAACCGCCAAGCGAAGTGGTTCCGTCTTTCGAGAAAGTATTCGGATCCAGAAAAACTTCTTCTTTACCACTTTGATCTTTTCTGTAAATAACAGATTGATTTTGAAGGCCGTTATTTTTAGAATAATAAGTAAACTTTCCTTCTTTAGATGGAGCACCTATTTTTTCGTAGTTCCAAAGTTTTTCCATTCGCTTCTTAAGTTCTTCGCGAAATGGAATTTTATCTAAATATCCATAAGTTACTTCATTTTCAGCTTTAACCCAAGCACCAGTTTCTGCAGATTTATCATCTTCAAGCCAACGATAAGGATCGCTTACTTTTGTATCAAAATACACGTCGACAGTTTCTCCTTTTTTTGTTTCCGGGTACTGAATTTTATTTTGTCCAAATGAAATTCCTGCAGTTGTAATTGCCATTATAAGAAAGGTTTTTTTCATAGTTTTTGATTAACAGTTGTAACAAAAATAGCACTTTTTGTTGTGAAAATAATTTAAACCATATAAGTTATATAAGTTCATTTAATTTAAGGTCAAGCTTATATTTAGTAGGATAACTCATTTAAAGAATAAAGAATTAAACCATGTAAGTTATATGAGCTTATTTAATTTAAGGCTTAGCTTTTATTTACTTATATAACTTATATGGTTTAAAAAAAATGTTACAGATTGAAATTAACGCCCAGAACGATGTTTCTTCCAATATTTGGGATTCCGTCTGTTTTTAATCTTGAAAGGTGCGCAATGTATTTTTTGTCGAATAAATTGTTTCCGTTCAGGTTGATGTCAAAAGCAGTTTTACCCAATTTTACAGTTCCTCCAAAGCCTAAATTTACCAAAGTATAACCTTTAGAAGCAGTTTCAAAACCACTCACATTATCCTGGCTAAAAGTTGAAGAAACGTTTAACGAAGCAAAACCTTCGCTTAACCAGTTTTTGATATTAAATTCAGTTCTAAGCGTATTATTCCAGTTGTTGGCAGGAATCAACGGCAAGTAATCATTATTGTCTTTTTTACCGGTTACGGTTTCAAAACTAGTTTCAAAATGCAACCAGTCTAAAGGATGTGGGTGAAAGTGTAAACCAACTTCACCTCCGTACAATTGTGCATTATCCTGAATATAAGCAAAAACATCATTATCGTCACGAGTTTCTCCAGTTGGAGAAGTGTAGATATAATTGTTTATGTGATTGTAAAATCCATTAACGAAAAACTCAAAATGTGTGTTTTTGTATTCTAAATTCAAATCAGTCTGAACGTTTTGTTCTGTTTTCAAATCAGCATTTCCAATTTCATAGCGGTTTGTTCCTTCGTGAACCCCGTTTGAAGTTAACTCCGCTAAGTTTGGTGCTCTAAATCCGGTTGCTACATTTAAACGAAGCGTAAGCGGTTCAGCCAGTTTTGTTTTATATCCTAAAGAAGCATTAAAGCTATCAAAAGATTTGTCTAAAGCCTGAAAATAACCTTCTTCGCCTTCAATTCCGTGTGGATCAGAAGTAACATTTCTGTTGTCAAAACGTAATCCTGCCTGAAGAACATTATTGTTCCATTCGTAATTTGCGGTTCCAAAAACACCAAAATCATTAGTTGTTGCATCTGGAATTAAATATTCTTCACCCGAATTTTTATTCGTTTGATGCATTCCCTGAACACCTAAGATAGTTTCGATTTTTCCGAATTTAGGAAAGTGATATTTTAAGTTGTAATTCAAAGTATTCAATCTCATGTGAAGCGAAGCGTCATTGCTGTCTTCAAACTCGCTTCTGTCATTTGAAATATAACCTAAATCAACATCAAGTTTTGAGTTTTCAAAAAAGATCACATTGTTTAAACTCAATAAATGATTAAAAATCCCCTGTCTCGGAAATTGAGTGTCTTTGCTTGAAGATTGTTCTGCAATTCCATCTTCGGGCATTCCAATATCCAGCTTATTGTAATTGTATCTTAAAACACTTGAGAAACTTGAGTTGCTGTAACCAATTCCGGTTTTAAAATCGGTTTCATTATAGCGAGAATTTGTAACACGGTCGCCATCGGCAATTTTATAATCAGAATGCGTGTTATAACTTCCACGTGCCAGAAATTTCCAATTATCCGTAGACGTTTTTAATCCAATAGAAGAATTGCTTCCTTCTGTATTCGTAAAATATTTTTGACTGAAATTAGCTTTAAAAGTACCGGCATCAGCAAATTTTTCAGGATTAAAGTATAAAACTCCTCCTAAAGCATCAGAACCGTATAATAGCGATGCCGGGCCTTTAATAACTTCAACACTTTCAATTCCGGCATCGTTTAAACCTAAACCATGTTCGTCTCCAAACTGCTGGTTTTCGATACGAACACCTTGAGAGTATACTAAAACACGGTTTCCGCTTAATCCACGAATAACCGGTTTACCAATAGAAGTTCCGGTAGAAATTTGCGAAACTCCGGGAATAGTCGCCAAACCTTCAATTAAAGTTGAAGTTCCTTTTTGCTGTAAAGTTTTAATGCTTTCATGCTCGATTTTCATTACGTTTTGCGATTGCAATTTGTTGAAAGGTGTAGAAACCACAACTTCATCCATTTCTAAAATCGACTCTTCGAGCGATACATCAACGGTATTTTGCTTTACTAATTTTATGATATTTTTATTTTGAGTAGCATATCCAACATAAGAAAAAGACAAACGCAGATTTCCGTTTGGAAGATTGTTTAATTCGTATTTTCCGTTTGCATCAGTCGTTGTTCCTTTATGCAATTCTGAAGCATAAACAGAAACGCCCGGCAAAGGTTGGTTTTGATTGTCAGTTACTGTTCCTGAAACCGAATTTTGGGCAGAAAGCAAGCCCGAAAACCCTAAAATAAGGGCAATTATTAATTTTTTCATTTGAAAATTTTGCTATAGTTAAATGGATTTTCTTCTTTTAAATGAAAATTAAACGAACAGTACAGCAATCCCAATTTAATAAACAGGATTAGGAAACTCAAAGTTGTTTTGAATTTAGATTTAAAAAAAAGAGATGTTGAATTTTAAGAAACTATAGCAGCGGGAGGGCCTCGTAATAAATACGAACTTTTTGAAACAAAGAAAATCTTTTCTGACAGCGGGAAAAAATAAGGGATTTCGCTGCTGAAAGAATGAAACTGAAAAGAGAAAGTTTCCGGAACAATATAACTTCCAAAAGCAAAATTACAAACATAACAAAGATCGTAATTATGATGCTGATGCGTTATTTCGCCACTTGGATCATTATAATCGTGGTGACATTGTTTTTCTGAAAGCTGTTTTACAATATGCTCATAACTGTGTATGGACTGAAACAATATCGAGAACAATATTGTTACAGCAAAAGAGAAACTTAATATGAGCTGTTTTTTCTTCATACAGGACAAAGGTATAAAAGATCGAACAAATACAAATTCATTTTTTGAATTCTAATGCAGATTATTTGAAAAAAGTTCAGCAAACACAAATATTCTTAATCAAAAACAGAATAATTACTTTCTAATCGCTTCCTGAACTATCATTATATTATATTTGTAAGTGAAATAAATCGATTCTATTAAGCGTTTATTTTATAGAACCTCTTTTAAACTCAAAAAATTATATGCGATTTCTTTTTAGCTGTTTGTTTTTAGTTTCATTTTTTAATGCTTTTTCACAAGAAGATGTCAAAGCAGAAATAAAACCTATAGTTAAAATAGATTCTTTGTATAGAGAAGATCAGTTTTATTTTTCTGTAACCTATAATATGTTTACAGATATTCCTCAAAAATTCAAGCAGAACAAATTTTCCCTTGGACTTTCGGGCGGGTTTTTACGTGACATGCCAATCAATAAATCCAGAACAGTTTCAATTGCGGCAGGTTTAGGACTGAGTTATCAAAATTACTATCAGAATTTTGGTATTTCAAAAGATGGAGCCGGGGCCGTAGTTTATAATGTTGTAGATGCAGGAGAAATTGTTTCAAACCGATACAGACAATATTCTGTAGAACTTCCAATAGAATTTAGATGGCGTAATTCTACTTATGAAAGCACAAAATTCTGGAGAATTTATGGCGGAGTAAAATTGAGTTACATATTCTCTAATACTTCAATTTTAGACGATGGCGAAAACACGTATCGAATAAATAATAATGATGCTATTAATAAATTCCAATATGGGCCGTATATTTCTGCGGGTTACAATACCTGGAATGTTTATTTGTATTATGGTTTGAGTCCGTTGTTTAAAGATGGTGTTACCACATTAAGCGGAGAAAAAGTTACCATGAAAACGCTCAATGCAGGATTAATATTCTACATTTTATAACCATAAATACAAAAATAATAGCTGCGGTAAAACGCCAATTGAAAGCCCAATCGATATTTCTTTTGGCGTATGGGCATCCATTTCTAATCGGGATGAAGCTACAATTCCGGATAATAAAATTAACAATGCGCCCCAATATGGATTGTGCATTTGTAAATGAATATTTAATCCGATAGCAAAGATCGTAAATCCTGTAATGGCGGTCATGTGCAGACTGGCCTTAATTTTAAAAAGCGAGCAGACTAACGCCAGGATTGTACTAAACAACGCACCCAAAAAAAAGAAATGCAATTCAGGATAACGTGTAATAACAATACTTCTTTTTACCAATAAAATATATAAAAAGCATTGTAAAATAAGCGGAATGCGACGTTGAGAGTTTTCCGGAAGCATCATCGATTTTACGTGTCCGGTTGAACGCAAAAGCATGAAAAATAATATAGGAACTATAATCGTAATTACTAAAATCTGAAACAGAACAAAATATTTTTCCTGTGTCGTAAAAATATCATCCTTACAGTAAAGATATAATAGTGTGGCGTACATCGATATAAAAATCGGATGGAGTATATAGGAGAATAATGGAAGTATTTTTTTCAAAACGTATTATTTTGTGGTATTGAACAAATATAAGGAATTAATGTTTTTTGCAATTAACTGTGGAAATTTTCACAAATTATTAGCATATTTTTTTGCCACGAATTGCACGAATTATTTTATTGCTGGATGCTTAAAATATTTGCCACAGATTAAAAGATTTTCACAGATTAGAAATCCTTTTAATCCTTTAATCTGTGGCAAAAAATTAAAAAACAATTCGTGGAAATTCTTGCAATTCGTGGCATCCGCTTTTTTTACATTTCAAAATAAATTAAGAAATATTAGTGTAATTTGTGGCAAACCTTTTTTTAAATTTGACAAAAAGAAATTTCTAAATGAGCATAAATTTAAAAAGCCTTATTCCGGTTTTTAACGCCGAATGGATAGGTTCAGAATCTGATATTTTTGTAGATCATATTTCGATCGACAGCCGTTCTTTACAAAACGGATCTCAAACCTTGTTTATTGCTCTTTCCGGGGTCAATAATGATGCTCATTTGTATATTTCAGAATTGATAGAAAAAGGCGTTCAGAATTTTGTTGTTCAATACATTCCTGAAAATGTAAAAGGAAAAGCTAATTTTTTTATTGTAAAAAACACGCTCAAAGCACTTCAGGAGCTCGCAGGTTATTATCGTGATTTATTCGATTTTCCAATAATTGGTTTAACCGGAAGTAACGGAAAAACTATTGTAAAAGAATGGCTTAATTTCCTTTTAAGCCCAGACTATAATATTATCCGAAGCCCAAAAAGTTATAACTCACAGGTTGGTGTTCCGCTTTCTGTTATTGCCATAAATGAGAAACATAATCTAGGGATTTTCGAAGCCGGAATTTCGACGGTTAACGAAATGGTTAATCTCGAAAAAATCATCAAACCCAATATTGGCGTTTTAACCAGTATAGGTTCTGCACACGATGAAGGTTTTGAAAATCTGAGACAAAAAATCAAAGAAAAATTACTGCTTTTCAAAAAGTCAGCCGTAATAATCTATCAAAAAAATGAATTGACAGATGTATGTCTTTTGGATTTTTCTACCGAATTTCCACTTCAAAACAGAACGTTATTTTCATGGAGTTTTACAAATGCTTCTGCGGATGTTTTTATTCTGATGAAAGAAACTAAAAACGATTCAACAATTATCAAATATCAATATAAAGAAGAAATTTTCAATTTAGAAATTCCGTTTAGTGATTCGGCTTCTATTGAAAATACCATTTCCTGTTTATTGGTTTTACTGCGTTTTAACTATGACTTTGAGGTTATTCAAAATCGTGTGAAACTGCTTTATCCGGTCGAAATGCGTCTTGAAGTTAAAAACGGAATTCACAATTGCAGTTTAATTGACGATAGTTACAGCTCCGATTTTCAATCGCTAAAAATTGCTTTAGACTTTTTAGAAAGCCAGAAAAAAAATGCTTCAAAAGCCGTTATATTATCAGATATTTTTCAAAGTGGTTTTTCGAATGAAGAGCTCTATTCAAAAGTTGCTCAGTTAATTTCAGACAATAAAATCAACCGAGTGATAGGAATTGGAGCTACGATTTCATCTTTTGCAGCTAAATTTCCAAACAGTACAATGTTTCAAAATACGGCCGAATTTATTGATGCAATTGAAAGCCTGAATTTTAATAATGAAACAATTTTAATAAAAGGAGCAAGATCATTTCAGTTTGAAGAAATCGTTTCACTGCTGGAAGAAAAAACGCATGAAACGGTTCTCGAAATCAACCTTGACGCTATAAATCATAATTTAAATTATTTCAAATCAAAACTTGCCGATGATGTAAAAATTATGGTTATGGTTAAAGCTTTTGGTTATGGAAATGGCGGACTTGAAATTGCAAAATTACTCGAACATAATAAAGTAAATTATTTAGGTGTTGCTTTCGCTGATGAAGGAATCTCGCTGAAAAATGGCGGAATCAAACTGCCAATTATGGTTTTGAATCCTGAGTCGACCAGTTTTCCTTCCATCATTCAATATAAATTAGAACCTGAAATTTACAGCATAAAAGGTTTAAATGCCTTCTTGAAAATTGCCAGAGAAAAGAATTTAAAAGATTTTCCTATTCATATTAAACTTGATACAGGAATGCATCGTTTGGGTTTTGAAGACAATACGATCGATGAGTTAATTGCAACTTTAAAAGGAAATTCAACCGTTCGTGTTCAAAGTATTTTATCACATTTGGCAACAAGCGACGATTTAAATCATTACGATTTTGTCATTAAACAGATTAATTTATTCGAAAAATTATCTTCAAAATTAATGACGGAATTAAATATAAATCCAATTCGTCATATTTTAAATACATCGGGAATTAGCAATTTTCCAGATGCACAATATAATATGGTTCGTTTAGGAATTGGTTTATACGGTGTTTCTAACGATCCGTTAGAACAAAAATATCTGGAAAATGTCGGTACATTAAAATCGATTATTTCGCAGGTTCGTACTATTCCAACGGGTGACAGTGTAGGTTACGGACGTCGTTTTATGGCCGAAAAAGAAACCAAAATTGCCACAATCCCAATTGGATATGCAGATGGAATTTCGAGATTATGGGGCAATCAGGTTGGTTTTGTAACCATTAAAAATCAAAAAGCCTATATCGTAGGAAGCGTCTGTATGGATATGTTAATGGTTGATGTAAGTCATATTGATTGTAAAGAAGGGAATTCGGTAATTATTTTCGGCGAAAGCCCAACGGTTATCGAAATGGCCGATGCTTTAAAAACCATTCCGTATGAGATTATGACGAGTATTTCGCAGCGCGTGAAACGAGTATTTTTTAGATAGATTTTGGAAACTCTAAAGAAAATTACGTATTTTCGATATAATTAATTTATAAACTAAAAGAAATAATTATGGGTGTATTTTCAGAATTTAAGGAATTTGCAATGAAAGGCAACGTAGTCGATTTGGCTGTCGGTGTAATTATTGGAGCAGCTTTTGGTAAAATTGTAAGCTCATTAATTGAAAATGTAATAACGCCATTGATATTGAAACCGGCATTAGATGCGGCACATTTATCAACTATTGAAGAACTGACGGCTTTTGGAGGTGTCAAATACGGTTTGTTTCTTTCGGCAGTAATTAACTTTATAATCGTTGCTTTTGTTTTATTCTTAATCATAAAAGGAATAAACAATCTTAAAAAGAAAGATGTTCCGCCACCGCCGCCAGCCGGACCAACGCAGGAAGAATTACTTACGCAAATTAGAGATTTATTAAAAAATAAATAAAGATATATATACCGCTACACTAAGTCTAACTTAACCGCTTCACAACGAAGCGGTTTTTTACATATTGTTTAATTTATAACATTTTGTTATTTTTTGTGAAGCGTGTTGTTTTCGTTTTTATTATAACTATTTTTGCAGTGTAAAATTAGATTAATAGATATTTAAAAATATAAATAATGAGAATTGCAGTTGTAGGTGCTACCGGAATGGTTGGCGAAGTAATGCTTAAAGTTTTAGCAGAAAGAAATTTTCCTGTTACAGAATTAATTCCTGTTGCATCTGAAAGATCAGTAGGAAAAGAAATTGAATATAAAGGAACGAAATATAAAGTTGTTGGTTTACAGACTGCTGTAGATATGAAAGCGGATATCGCAGTTTTCTCTGCAGGTGGAGATACATCTTTAGAATGGGCTCCAAAATTTGCTGCAGCGGGAACAACTGTTATTGATAACTCATCGGCATGGAGAATGGACCCAACTAAGAAATTAGTAGTTCCGGAAATCAATGCATCTGTATTAACAAAAGAAGATAAAATTATTGCAAACCCAAACTGTTCTACTATTCAAATGGTATTGGCTTTGGCTCCTTTGCATAAAAAATACAACATTAAAAGAATCATCGTTTCTACTTACCAGTCTATCACTGGAACTGGTGTAAAAGCAGTGAAACAATTAGAAAACGAATACGCGGGAATTCAAGGTGATATGGCTTACAAATATCCTATCCATAGAAATGCAATTCCACACTGTGATAGTTTTGAAGAAAACGGATACACTAAAGAAGAAATGAAATTAGTGCGTGAAACTCAAAAAATTCTTGGTGATAACACAATCAGAGTTACGGCTACTGCAGTTCGTGTACCGGTTGTAGGCGGACACAGTGAAGCGGTAAATGTTGAGTTTACAAATGATTTTGAAGTAAATGAAGTTCGCGAAATTCTGCACAATACTGATGGAGTAGTGGTGCAGGATAATTTAGATACATTTACTTACCCAATGCCATTATATGCAGAAGGTAAAAATGATGTATTTGTTGGAAGAATTCGTCGTGACGAAAGCCAGCCAAATACATTAAATATGTGGATTGTTGCTGACAACTTAAGAAAAGGTGCTGCAACAAACACGATCCAAATTGCTGAATATTTAATTGCAGCAGGTTTGGTATAATTAGAGATTAAAGAAAATTGTTATAAAGAAAAAGCCGTAATTGCAGCAATGTAATTACGGCTTTTTCGATTTATTTTAATGTTATATTTGACTTTTATTTAAACTATGAAAGACATTAATTTAAAATACATCGAAAACCATTATATTGAGTTCAACGATGTAATTAAAACGGCGAATATTGCAGCAGATAAACTATATTGGTTAATCGAGGTTAAACTTGTTCCTGAGCCTTCTTATATTGTAAAGTCAGAAATTACAATTAGTTCTTCGCTAAATGACAGCCACCTGATAATGACAGATAAAAAGTATTTTCACCCAAAGGTTTTAGACCTTATAAAAATGAATGCTGATAATTCGAATCCTGAAAAATTCAAATCTGAGTTTAAAGAAAACTTGCTGTCAAACTTAAAAAATCATGCTTACAATACATTTGCGTACGGAAATGTTTTTGATGAAAATCAAAATGTTGATAATGTAAAAACCGAAAATGCATTAGAGGAAGAGTGGAATTACTTTTGCAAAGGGGTGTACGGAATCTGCACCTTACAAAACAATGAAAATGCTATTATAAATAAAGAGGTCACAATAAAAAGAATCTTGAATTTCATCGAAAAGAAGTCAACTTCATTAACAAACGATGAAAAAATAGAGCTGCAAGAACTCAATGCAGAATTTAATAAATCAACCAGTTTGTTTGCGCCTTATCAGCGAGAATCGAGCAGTCGGGGTAAATATTTAGATAAGCTGCTAAGGGAGTTTTCGTTAGATAATTTGATTAAAGATTACGATTAAAAATTTGGAAATAAAAAAAGCGAGAACCAATTGATTCTCGCTTTTTTATTTTTTAATATTCAGGAGCCAGTTCTAATTCCAGTCCTTCTAATCCTTCAGTAATTGGGATCTGACAGCCTAAGCGGCTATTGGATTTAACATAAAACGCTTCCGAAAGCATAGCCTCTTCTTCATCTCCCATTTCTGGTAACGCAACATCATTAAGAACATAACACTGGCAGGAAGCGCACATTGCCATTCCTCCGCAGGTTCCTTCAACAGGAAGTTCGTATGCCTTGCATAACTCCATTATATTCATTGCCATATCAGTCGGAGCCTGTAATTCGTGTATAACTCCTTCTCGATCTTTAATCTTTATTAATACATCCATTTATTATGGGAATTTTATTGACAGGATTTTATAACGTGAAAAAATCCTTGTATTTATACTAACTCGTAGGTTTTGTACTAAAAGCGTATTCTTTTCCGTTGCTTTCTTTAAGACGCATTTTTACGCCTAAAATACTATCGCTTTTCTCAAGAATTGTAATAACTGCAACTACTGAATAATAATCTCTATCAGATTGAAAAATTAATGTGCCTTCGTAAGTAGAGTTTAAAACTCCTTGTTTGTCTGTTGTTGCAGAAACCTTTCTCGGGTTCAAAAACTGCGCTGAACTATATGTCGCTCTGTTTGAAAATTTTCCTTTTCCATCAACAAAATCGTATAAGAAATCATAATTTCCAATACTTAAAGTTCCAGGTGCATCAGCAGGGTTAATTGAAAACACAATTTTTCCTGAGTACGTAAAATCTGACCATTCTTCAGCTTCGCTTATCCAAGCTTTGTCAACAACAACTGTTTTATTTTGCGCATAAATGCCTGACGCAAAAAACACTAACAAAAATAGAGTGTAAAATTTCTTCATAAAATATAAGATTAAGGGTTATGTCACAAATTTAAGTTAAAAATGTAACAAATAGTTAACTAAAACTCTTAAATCTTTATATTGTTTTTTATGAAATCCTCAAAAAACCGCAACAATCGAGTTAGTTTATTGAAGTTTTACAAATCTTTGCACTTAAAGGCCTATTATTCTTGTTAATTCAATAAAGCAAAAACAAGACAATAAATATCGTTTTATTACATAATATTTACCACAGTTTCAATTTGTGGTGCATATTTTTTTATAGTGGTTTCTACACCGGCTTTTAGGGTCATCTGGTTTACGCTGCAGCTTATGCATGCACCCTCTAGACGAACTTTTACATGTTTATCGTCATCTATAGAGATTAGCGAAATATCTCCGCCATCAGACTTTAAGAATGGCCTGATTTCGTCTAAGGCCAATAAAACATTATTTGTTAATTCTTCTGTTGTCATAATATTTAATGTGTCAATTAGAAAATGTGTCAATTAGAAATTTTAAAAAAAAATCTCATTATCTCATTATCTCAATTATCCTAATTTTTCTTAACTGCAGAGCAGCCTGCCATAGTTGTAATTTTAATGGCTTCGGTAGCAGGAAGACTTTCGTTTCTGCTTACTACTTCCTGAACTACGTTTCTGGTGATTTCTTCAAAAACAGCTTCAATAGGCGATGCCGTTTGTAAAGCCGCCGGACGGCCGTAATCTCCTGCTTCACGAATAGACTGTACAATTGGAACTTCTCCTAAAAACGGAACATTTAAATCTGCTGCAAGGTTTTTTGCTCCTTCCTGTCCAAAGATATAATATTTATTATTTGGCAATTCCTCTGGTGTAAAATAAGCCATGTTTTCAATGATTCCCAAAACAGGAACATTAATGTTATCCTGCATAAACATCGAAACTCCTTTTTTAGCATCGGCAAGAGCCACAGCCTGTGGTGTACTTACTACAACAGCTCCCGTAATTGGTAAAGACTGCATAATAGAAAGGTGAATATCTCCAGTTCCCGGAGGTAAATCAAGAAGCATAAAATCTAATTCTCCCCAATCTGCATCAAAAATCATTTGGTTCAATGCTTTTGCAGCCATTGGTCCTCTCCAGATTACTGCCTGGCTGGGTGCTGTAAAAAATCCAATAGAAAGCATTTTAATTTCATAACTTTCAATTGGTTTCATTTTTGATTTTCCGTCAACAGTAATCGAAACCGGTTTTTCATTTTCAACATCAAACATAATTGGCATTGAAGGTCCGTAAATATCGGCATCTAAAACTCCAACTTTGAAACCCATTTTTGCAAGCGTAACGGCAATATTTGCAGTAACAGTCGATTTTCCAACTCCTCCTTTTCCAGAAGCAACTGCAATAATATTTTTAATTCCCGGAATAGCACGACCTTTAATTTCGGCTTTCTCAGGAGTTTCTACTTTAATGTTTACTTTAATTTTAGCATCGGCAGATATTAATTCGTGAATCGTTTTTTTAATATCATCTTCAGCTCTTTTTTTGATATGCATAGCTGGCGTGTGCAATACTAAATCGACTACAACTTCGTCGCCAAAAGTAAGTACGTTAGCAACCGCACCACTTTCGACCATATTTTTTCCTTCTCCCGCTATAGTGATTGTTTCTAAAGCTTTAAGAATTTCTTTTCTATCTAATTTCATTTTATTGTGCTATTATGTATGGAAAGAAATCGATTTAAAATTCTATATTAATTTAAACTGATTTCAGACTGCAAAGATAACAGATTAAGTTTGGATTTAAACTCTTTTAAATTGTATTTATTGATATTGAGATTAGTCAAAATGATGAATGCAGATTTTTTAAAATCATTAAAATTCGAAAAGATGTTCTAAAACCTTATTCTGTAAAGATTTCTTTTAATTATAATCTGCATAAAAATGTATGAAATTTACAGCAGTAAATGTAAGAATTGTCAATTATCTTGATTAAATTTGAGTGCCTTAAATCTAAGATTTCCCAATAGTACAAAAAAGTATGAAAACTTATTTTTGGCGCTTCTTTATGAGTTTTCGATATTTTTTGAAATGATTTTTATTTTAAAAATTTAAACCTTAAAAATATGCGAAATTTTACTTCTCTTTCTGTAATTATTGCTTGTAGTTTTTTAATGTTTTCTATAAATGCAGCAAGCTATACATCGAAAATTAAAAATGAAAATTCTGAGTTTGAAAACGTTTTTGAATTCAAAAACAAGTTTGTTTTAGGAACAATTGATGCCGCTTCAATAAACAGCTTTTATGCGAAGTATCCTAAACTGAAGAAATATCAAAAAGACGTAGAAGATCTTTATAAAAAGAAAGCTTACAATACGATTTGGTATGATGATAAAAATGTCAGCGAGTTTGGTGCTTTATTATATCATAAGGTAGGTCTTTTAGAAGAGCAGGGTATAAATGCAGAAATGCCTTATATGGATTTGGTTGACGATGTTTTTAATGAAAATGTTTCAAATAAACTTCCACAAATAGACACAGAGCTTCTGCTTTCTAATATGTATGTATTTTATGCAAGTAATGTATATTCTGGAGTCGATGCCGAGACTTTGAAAAAAATTGGCTGGTATCTTCCAACCAAAACAATTTCATATGATCGAATTTTAGATTCTTTAATGGGCGATCCGGGTCGATTGAACAAGGATGAAAATCTTCTTTTCAGCCAATATTATAAACTTCAGGATGTTTTACAACGGTATCGAAATATTGAAAAAAAAGGTCTTTGGAAAAAAATTGAGATTGATGAAGCAAATTTCAAAGATTTAAAACCTTTAGACAGCGGAAAAGTTATCCAGCAAATTAGAGAACGTTTGTTTGTGGTTGGTGATTTAAAAGAAGACTCTAAAAGCCAGTATTATGATCAGGAAATGATGGACGCCGCTTTAAAGTATAAAAAACGATACGGACTTAAGTTGAATTACACTTTTACAAAAGAACAAATTGACCAGATGAACGAACCAATTGGAAATCGAATTCGGACTATTATGCTGAATATGGAACGCTGCAGATGGATTCCGACCAAACTCGCAAAAGCAGATGAATATGTAATGGTAAATATTCCGTCGTTTCGATTAGTATATGTAAAGAATGGGAAATATGATTTGGTTTCGGATGTTTTTGTGGGAACACGAATGACAGAAACGGTAATTTTTAGCGGTAATATCGACCGAATTGTTTTTAGTCCGTACTGGTATGTTCCAACAAGTATTATTCAAAATGAATTAAAACTTAAAATTGCCGAAGATAAAAACTATCTCGCCGATCATAATATGGAATGGAATGGAGGCCATGTAAGACAAAAACCCGGCCCGGACAATTCTCTGGGATTAGTCAAATTTATGTTTCCAAATCCAAATGATATTTACCTGCATGATACTCCGGCAAAAAGCTTATTTGAATTTGAAAAACGAATTTTCAGTCACGGATGTATTAATGTAAAAGAAGCTAAACAACTCGCTCTGGAAATCCTAAAAGACAATCCTGAGTGGCCGGTTGATAAAATTAATCAGGCCATGAGCGGTGAAAAAGAAACTACCTGCATGCTCAAAAATAAAATCCCAATTTATATAGGATATTTTACTGCCTGGGTAAACGATGATGGAGAAATTGGATTTTATCCGGATGTTTATGATCGGGATCAGCGTTTAGATAAACTGCTGTATTCTGACCCTGTTGCTTTAAAATAAAAAACAAATCCCCGTCAAGATTCTCATATCTGACGGGGATTCTCTTAAAAAAATGGTCTACAAGCTTATTCGTATTTTAAATATTTTAAAACGTCTATTTTGGTTACCTGATACGCTTTTGCCAAAACAATCAGCAAAGTAAGAACTAACAGCGAAACAAGTGCAATACTAAAAGGAGCGGCTGAAACATTAATTCTGAAAGCAAAATCTTCAAGCCATTTTTGCAATAAAATATAAGCCGGAACAATACCAATTGCAAATCCTGTTAAACAGAAAATGATGTATTGTTTTGATAACTCTTTCAGTAAAACATCTGTTTCTGCGCCAAGTGTTTTTCTAATCGCTATTTCTTTCAATCTTCTTTCCATCGAAAATGATGCCAAAGCAAACAATCCAAAAATTGCAATTGTGATTACAACCAGATTCAGGATAAAAAACAAATCTTTTTGTTTTACCTGCTCCTGATAAGTTTTAGCAAATCCTTTGTTTACAAATTCATAATCAAAAGGATAATCAGGATTTACGTTTGTCTCCCAATATGTTTTTAATTTATCTAATGTTTCGCTCAGATTATTTGGAGAAACTTTTATATATACATTATCAAAATTATTCCATTTCAAGGTTTTAAGATTGATAAAAACCATTGGAGGAACTTTATTTTGCAATCCTGTAATATGAAAATCCTTTACAATCCCTACAACCTTAAACTTTAAATTTCCTTTTTCATTCCCCCAGCCCGAAGTTATAACTGTATTTATAGGATTTTTAAGTCCTAATGATTTAGCCAGAGTTTCATTTATAAGCCAGTTATCAATAGTATCTGAGGCAAATTTTGGAGATAAATCACGACCTTCAACCACTTTAATTTTCATCATATCAAGAAAGCCAAAGTCCATTTCAACATTTCGAGGCTGAACAAAAACACCGTTGTGCGTAAAACCCGAACTCGAATTAGTGCTGTTTCCAAATGTGCCGGCAAAAGTAGAAACCTCCTGAACGCCGGATATTTTTAGAATTTCTTGTTTTGTTACTTGATATTTTTCACCCTTTTTTTTGTAATCGTTATAATTAAACGGAACTCTGATTACCTGATTACCATTAAAACCAAGATCTTTATTCATCATATAACCCACCTGAGAATTTACAATCAAAGCACCAATGATAAAAAATGTTGCAATTCCGAATTGAAAAATAAGCATCGAATTCCGAATCCAGATACCACTTTTGCTTCTGGAGAAATTACCTTTTAAAACTTTTAAAGTTTCGAAATTTGAGATATAAATGGCAGGGAATATACCCGCAAAAATGATTACTAATCCAAAAATCAAAATGAGCTGCAGGTAAAATTCACCGCCATTCATAGTCAAAGTCTTTCTTAAAAAAGAATTATAATACGGAAGAGAAAGTTCAACAATTGCTAAAGCAAACAAAATTGACAGCATTACAATTATTGCCGTTTCAAATATAAACTGCGTAATAATTTGGTTTTTTGAAGCACCAACAATTTTACGGACACCAACTTCTTTAGCACGTTTTATGGCAGAAGCTGTGGCGAGATTAATATAATTTACCAATGATAAAACCAAAATTAAAATCGATAAACCAGCCATAATATAAATAAGCTGTAAGTTTCCTTTTAATTCAGGAGTAGCAGATCCCGAAGTTTTGGTGCCATGTAAATGCAGCGTTTTCAGCTGATCAAGTATAACTTCTATTTCTCCATTTTCCTTAACGTACTGTTCAACCGTCTGGCCGCTTTCTTTAGCATCTTTTAAAGTTCTGTTTACATAATTTACGTTATGCATTTTCTTTAAAACCAAAGCAGGATCAGCATTTTTTTTAATTTTAATCAGCAAACCATAATTAAAATTCCCCCAGCTGTTAATATCGCTTTCACGTACAATGTCACCAAAAACATAGTTAGGTTCAACAGAAGAAGGTTTCACAATGCGATAAACAGATTTTACGATATAGGACTTATCATTGTAGGTAATAGATTTTCCGATAGGATCTTCATTATTAAAAAGCAGTGCAGCCTGTTGCTCAGAAATGGCGACACTGTTTTTCTCTTTTAAAATATCTTTTTTAGCACCTTTTATGATCGGGAAAGGGAAAAAATCAAAAAAGTTATTATCAGATACTGTTATCTTTTTATCGATTACTTTTTTATTCTGATATTTTATCGCTGCTTCGCTATACCAATTGTGCATAAAGGAAATCTGCTCAATTTCTGGGATCGATGCCTTGCAGGTTTGTCCAAACGGGATTGAACTCGTAGCCCAGGTGTCTCCGGTTTTTCCTATTTTGTTTAGAACCTGATAGACATTTTCTTTTTCCGGATTCCATTGATTGTAAGAGTGCTCATTATTCCAATATAAAATGGCAAAAATCACACCGGCAACACCAATACTTAATCCTAAAACATTTAAAAACGAAAACAATTTGCTTTGCCTTAAATGATAAACAAATATTTTAAACCAGTTAAAAATCATGGTATAAGTTTTATAATTACGTTAGTTATTTTTTGGTCCAAAGGCTGGTTGGCCTTTTAAAGAAGAGTAAAAATTTTGCAAACAAATCCCACCAGAACTAAGATTGCAGTAATAACAAATTTTATCATTTTTTCGATTATTTAGCGTCCATAAAAACATCAACATTTCTCTGATTTAGTTTTTCAGAGAATATAACTCCGTCTTTCATATGAATTGTTCTTTGTGAAAAAGAAGCATCATAATCAGAGTGGGTAACCATCAAAATTGTAGCACCTTTAGCATGTAAATCAGTTAAAAGTTCCATTACCTCATTACCATTTTTACTGTCCAGATTTCCTGTTGGCTCATCGGCCAGGATAATTTTTGGGTCATTAACCAAAGCTCTAGCAACCGCAACTCTTTGCTGCTGACCTCCGGAAAGCTGCTGTGGAAAATGTTTCAATCGATGTGAAATATTTAGTTTCTCAGCAATAGCTTCTATTTTTTGTTTTCTATCCGATGCTTTTACATTATTGTAAAGCAAAGGCAATTCGATATTATCATAAACCGAAAGCTCATCGATTAAGTTGAAATTCTGAAAAATGAAGCCAATGTTCTCTTTACGAACAGCAGCTCTTCCTTTCTCTTTTAAATTAATCATTTCCTGATCTAATAATTTGTAACTTCCGTCAGTGGCACTGTCTAAAAGTCCGATGATATTTAACAAAGTCGATTTTCCGCAGCCAGAAGGCCCCATAATCGTTAAAAAATCACCTTTTTTAATTTCTACATTAATACCGCTTAAAGCAGCAGTTTCAACTTCTTCGGTTCTAAATACTTTGGTTAAATTTTGTATCGTTATCATATTTTAAAAGATTAGTTATTAATTACGTTTTTTGATTGATGATTGATGATTGATGTTTTTATATTTTTTGTTTCGCCACGAATTTCACGAATGAATATTTTTCGTAATGCATATAATAATTAGTGCAAATTAGTGAAATTCGTGGCAGACTTTTTTTACTAAACTGCGACTGAACACTAAAAACCTGAACACTGACCACTTAATTTACTGCGACTGAATCGAAAGTTCCTCAATATCCTTATAATCGGAATACGAAGAAATTATTACAGATTGGCCTTCTTTCAAGCCTTCCAAAACTTCAAAATACGAAGGATTTTCTCTTCCTAATTTTATATTTCTTCTTTCGGCTTTATTTCCTTTTACTACAAAAATCCATTTTCCTGCAGTTTCCTGATTAAAACTTCCTTTTTGTACAACCAATATTTTGTTTTTCTCAGATAAAATCAGCTTCACTCCAAAACTTAAACCGTCTTGTAAAGCAATCTCTTCTTTAGAAACAAAAGCTAATTCTACAATAAAATGCCCGTTTTTAACCTCTGGAATTACTTTAGTAACAATAACTTCCAGCGTTTTTCCTTTAAATTCAACCTGGCCTTTTAAACCTTCGCGAATTTTCTCCAAGTAAAACTCGTCAACATCTGCAGCTAATTTGTAACCTCGTTTAGAATCAATTTTTCCAATGCTTTCCCCAGCCTGAAATGTCTTTCCTAAAACAGGTTCAAAAGAAGTCAATCGGCCAGATTCTGGAGCTGTAATCAAAAAGTTCTTTTTGTTATTTCTTAAAATATCAAGACTCATTTCCATTGTTTGAATCGAACGGTTAATTTGAGAAATCTGCAATTGGTTTGATTGCTTTTCTTTTTGAATACTTTGCTGAATCGTTTTTTTACGTTCTTCCTGAAAACGAAGACTTTCCTTAAAAGTATTCCAGTCATTTTTTGAGATCACATCTTTAGCAAACAATTTTGCATTTAAATCGTATAATCTTTTGGCGTCATTATAATCGTGTTCAATTAAAACATAATCTTTAGTTAGATTCAGTTCTTGATTTCTAATGTTCAGTTTTCCTGTATTCAAATTATTGATCTGCTCGATAATGGCTGTTTCCTGAGTCAAATAATTGAGTTCTGTATTTGGGTTGTATAAACGTGCCAGCGATTGTCCTTTTGTAACCATTGCGCCATTTTCTACAAAAATTTCTTTTACAGAACCTCCTTCTGTAACGTTTACAAGCATTACGTTTAATGGTTCAACTTTTGCCTGAAAAACAACAAAATCTTCAAAAAAAGCTTTTTCAACTTTATGGATTGAAAGTTCTTCAGCTTTTACATTTAAACTTCTTTTTGAATTAAAAGAAAAAAAGAGAATTGCTGCCAAAACTAAAAAAACTCCAATTGCTATTGTGAGATATCTAAATTTTCTATTTTTACGAGGAATTATCGTGTCCATTTTTTAAATAATTTACTGATAATCAATAGGTAAATACTGTGCCATAAAATTTATTTTTTGCAAAGCCCTGATTTTAAAGAAGCTTTAAAAAACATTCAAAAACGGAGTGTTCGATAATGAACAGTTGACCGTTCAAAATCGGACAAAAAAATATAAAATGAGAAAAAAGCAAGCCCAAATATTAGTTGTTGACGATCAGGAAGAAATTCTTTTTTCGGCAAAAATGATTCTCAAAAAGCATTTTGAAACGATTTTTACGACCAACAATCCAAAAAAAATCATTTCAATTTTGAATGAAAATGAAATAAATGTCGTTTTGCTGGACATGAATTACCGAATTGGTTTTGAAGATGGGCGAGAAGGAATTCATTGGCTGAAGGAAATAAAAACACTTTCGCCAAATACAATCGTTATTTTGATGACCGCTTTCGGAAAAATTGATACAGCAGTTGAAGGAATAAAAATTGGTGCTTTTGATTATGTGTTAAAACCCTGGCATAACGAAAAACTGCTGGAAACTATTGATAAGGCTGTAGCCGAAAGCCGAAAAAACAGTAAAAAACAAGTTGTTGAAAAAACAGAAAAACGTTATTTTGTTGGAACTTCTCAAAAAATAAAACAAGCGTATTCTATTGCCGAGAAAGTCGCCAGAACGGATGCCAACGTTTTGATTTTAGGTGAAAACGGAACCGGAAAATATGTTTTTTCGGAGTTCATTCATCAAAATTCGGCCAGAAAAAAAGAACCTTTTATTCATGTCGATTTAGGATCTCTAAGTGATAATTTATTCGAAAGTGAACTTTTTGGATACGCAAAAGGAGCTTTTACAGATGCGAAATCCGACACGCCCGGAAGATTTGAAATGGCGCAGAACGGAACCATTTTTCTGGATGAAATTGGTAATATTCCGCTTCATCTGCAATCAAAATTATTACATGTCTTGCAGACTAAAACGGTTACACGTTTAGGCGAAAGCAAACCAAGACCTTTAAATGTCAGAATAATTTCGGCAACCAATAATGATATCAAAGCTGAGGTAAAAAGTAAAACTTTTCGAGAAGATTTATTGTACAGAATTAATACAATGGAAATAAATCTGCCTTCGCTTCGTGAACGAAAAGATGATATTGTTCCGATGGCAAATTTTATTTTAGAAAATATTGCCGAAAAATACAATCAGGAAAATTGGCTTTTTGAAGAAAATGTCGCGCCGTATCTAGAAAAATATCCATGGAAAGGAAATGTCCGTGAAATGGAAAACAAAATTGAACGCGCTCTTATTTTAGCCGAAAACAATACCATTTCTGTAACCGATTTAGATATTTTAGATTTTGAAGAAATTCAGGAAAACGATGATAACCCATTATCTGAAATGGAAAAAACGGCAATCGAAAAAGCACTTTTTAAACATCACGGAAATATCTCAAAAACCGCTGAAGAACTTGGTTTATCAAGAGCCGCTTTATACAGAAGAATTGAAAAATACGATTTGAAGAATTAATTAAGAGTAAAGAGTAAAGAGTAAAGAGTAAAGATTTCTTTTATCTGCTAAATCTGCGAGAAACTAAAATTTTAAGACAAAGCAAAAATCATTTTAATCCGTGAAATCTGTGGCAAAAAAAAATATTTAAATGAAAAACTGGAAATTTTATAATGCCTTGTTCGTAAGAGTTTTGTTTGTTATGATTCTCTTTTTCGTCTGCGTTTTTCTAATCTATAAAATGTTCTATTACAATGCGCTTTTGGTTGGTTTTTTTGCTTTTATATTCTTAGCCGAAATGTATTTTTATATAAAAAACGAACTCCAGTTTTACGACAGAACCTTGCTTTCGATTCTTCAGAATGATTTTTCTACCAATTTTCCCGAAGAGAATAAAAAGGACAATTTTAAAAGCCTGTATCTTTTATATGAAAATTTAAAAGTGCAGCAGCAAGAACAGACATCAAAAGAAATGATTTACCGTTCGCTTTTAAATAATATCGACACCGCAGCTTTAATCCTGGAAAAAGGCAGCGAAGACTGGGATATATTTTTGATGAATGACTGCTTCTCCCATTTATTTAAAGTTCCAAAAGTAAGTCATTGGAAATATCTTAAAAACTATCTGCCTTCACTTTGTGTCGAAATTGAAAAAACGGATTTCAGCGAATTAAAATCGGCAATTTCTATTAAAATAGAAGAACAGGATTTGCAGACATTTATGCTGCAGACTTCAAAAACGCAAACGTATAATAAAGAATATTATATTATTTTATTAGACAGTATTCAGCGTGTTATTGAGAAAAAAGAAAAAGAAGCGTGGATTAATTTGATGAAAATTATCTCGCACGAATTAATGAATTCCTTGACGCCAATTCGTGCGCTTTCGCAGAATTTACTACATATTGTAGATCAGGAGAACTTAGGAGAAGATGATTTTGACGACATTAAAAGCAGTATTTCGACTATTATAAACAGAAGTGATCATTTGCAGGTTTTTGTAGAGAATTATCGTAAACTCGCCATGCTGCCAACGCCAGCGAAACAAATGACGCCAATCAATTCTTTATTCGAAGACTGCCTGCGGATTATGAGTCCGATTCTGAAGGCAGAAAATATTGAATTGATAAATGACATTCACAGTTCACGTTCGATTATGATTGATAAAAATCAAATGGAACAGGTAATTATTAATTTGATTACCAATAGTGTTTATGCTTTAAAAGAGAAAATCGAAAAGAAAATGTATTTGTCGAGTTATAACGAGAATAATCGTTTTTTCATTGCAATTTCGGATAACGGAAAAGGAATCGATCCGGAAATTCAGGACAAAATATTTCTTCCTTTTTTCACCACCAGAAAAGACGGTGCGGGAATTGGCTTAACGCTTTCTAAAAACATTGTCGAAGCACACGGCGGTTACCTAAGCTACCAAACCGATGAAGATAAAACAAGCTTTGTAATCTGCCTGATTTAGCTTTTTTTAACCATATAAGTTATATAAGTTCATTTAAAGTTTTGTTTTGATATATTTTATGATTTAGTCTCGCAAAGTCGCGAAGTCGCAAAGCTTTTTTAATTTTCTTTGCGACTTTGCGAGATATCTATGCGCAATGCTTAATATGAACTTATATAACTTATATGGTGGAAATTTCAGGTTTCCAAAAGTGTTTTTCGAAATCGACAATTTGATTGTTTACCACTTTAATACCTTCGTTTTCTAAAAGCTGCTGCATTAAATTAGTTCCGTCAAAATGATGTTTCCCCGTCAAAAGCCCTTTTTGGTTTACCACTCTGTGCGCCGGAACATCATCCATATTATGACATGCATTCATGGCCCAGCCTACCATTCTTGCCGAACGTGCCGTTCCTAAAGCCTTTGCAATTGCACCATAAGAAGTTACCTTTCCAAACGGAATTTGTCTGGCAACAGCATAAACTCTTTCGAAAAAATTTTCCTCAGCCATAATTTATTTTTTTGCCACAGATTAATGGATTAAAATGATTTTACTAATGAAATTTTCACGCAGATTTTGCAGATTTAGGCAGATCGAAAAAGATTTTTTGATTTAAATGTTATCTGCTTAAATCTGCAAAATCTGCGTGAAACTTAAATTTTATAGACAAAGTAAAGAAATCATATTAATCCGTGAAATCTGTGGTCATTATTTTATCCGAAATAGTAATTCAAAATATTAAAAAGCGTTACAATGGCAACTAAACCTGTAATACTTCCAATAATAGTATTCATGTTTCGCATTAAGTAATCTGTTTTCTTTTCAATTTTTTCAAAGAAACCAATATAACTGTACAAAACAGCAAACGAACCCAAAACAGATCCTAAAACAAAAGTGAAAATAATGCTGTTTTCAAACACAAAAAGATTGTACGAAGCCAAAGTTACACTTACTACAACATAATACGGAATAGGGAAAAAGTTTAGTGCAGAAAGCAGCATTCCAAGAAAGAAACGACTTTTTTTACTGCTCTTTTTAATTTTCGATTTCTTTTTGGTTTTTGGCTCTTTGGCAATAAACAAAAAGTATATGGTTAAGATCGAAAAAATAACAAAACCTATTTCACGTAATAAGGTAACAACATCCGGGCGATTGTCGATTACCTGTGCAAATAATACCGCAACGTAAACCTGAAAAAAAATCACTAAAACAGCACCAATAACAAACCACAAAGCATTCTTTTTTCCTTCTTTCAGATTTATTTTGGCTGCCGTCATATTGATTAATCCCGGTGGAATAATCCCAATTGCGGCGGCAATAAAGCCTGAAAGTAATGGAGTAAGATATACCATTCAGTTGTTTAAGCGATTAAAAGATGTTTTTCAAAAATTAAATTAGTCTTTAATTTTGAAACGAATATACGTAATTGCCTTGTTAATTTCTAAATATTGTTTTTCATAAAATGTTTGAAAAGCAGTAACTTCTTCCGGGCTTCCTTCATTTCTGTATACATTATGGTTGGCATACAAAACTTCGTGGCCTTCTCCGTGAAGCAGTCCAAGCGTGTAACCGTGCATAAATTCGCTGTCGGTTTTAAGGTTTACGACACCGTCTTTTTTAAGGATTTTTTTATACAATTTCAAGAACTCAGAATTTGTCATTCTGTGTTTTGTCCTCTTGTATTTGATCTGCGGATCCGGAAAAGTAATCCAGATTTCATCCACTTCATTTTCGGCAAAAATATGATTGATAAGTTCGATTTGAGTACGAACAAAAGCAACATTATGAAGTCCGTTTTCAACGGCAGTTTTAGCACCACGCCAAAAACGTGCACCTTTAATATCAATTCCGATAAAATTTTTGTTGGGATATTTTTCTGCTAATCCAACTGAGTATTCACCTTTCCCACATCCTAATTCTAAAACCAGAGGATTATCATTTTTAAAGAAATCCGAATTCCATTTTCCTCTCAAAGGCATTAAATTGCCTACAACTTCTTCTCTTGTTGGTTGAAAAACGTTTTGAAATGTTTCGTTTTCTCTGAATCTTTTTAGTTTATTTTTACTTCCCACTTTTTACAAAAATTTTCAGCAAAATTAAGGAATATAAACGAATGAAAATAGCTGAATTAGGTTTTAAAAGTTTTTAGCCACGAATTCACGAATTTTAATTTACTTATTAGAAACAATAGTATTAGAAAAAATTCGTGAATTCGTGGCTAAAAAAAATATTTTTTAACCGTAATGCGGTTCAGTAATTGGTTTTGATTTTGGATCCAATGTTTCGTCGTGCTGCGATAAATCCAATCCGATATGTTCGTTTTCTTCAGAAACACGAAGCGGAATGATGAAATTAGTCACTTTAAACAAGAAATAAGCTCCGAAGAAAGTAAAGATTGAAACCAGAACCAATGCCATCATATGATGTGCAAATACATTCCAGCCTCCATGTAGTAAACTTGCATTTTCACCATGCGCAAAAACAGCTGTTAGAATCATTCCCATAATTCCTCCAACACCGTGACAGGCAAAAACATCAAGAGTATCATCAAATCTTTTTGATAAACGGCAATTTACAACAGAGTTTGAAACCAAAGCCGTAATGAATCCGAAGAACATACTTTCAGGAACAGAAACAAATCCTGCGGCTGGAGTAATTGCTACCAAACCTACAACAGCTCCTATACAAGCTCCAAGAGCAGAAACCTTTCTTCCGTTCATTCTATCGAAGAAAACCCAGGTTAACATGGCTGCCGCCGATGATGTTGTAGTAGTTGCAAAGGCCATAGCAGCAGTTCCGTTGGCTGCAAGCGCAGAACCAGCGTTGAACCCGAACCAGCCAAACCATAACATTCCGGTTCCTAATAACACAAACGGAATATTGGTTGGTATATGCTGACTGTTTTTTCTTTTTCCTAAAACTAAAACTCCCGCCAAAGCTGCAAAACCAGAACTCATATGAACTACGGTTCCTCCGGCGAAATCTTTTACTCCAAAATAACTTCCTAAAACACCTGTTGGATACCAAACCGAATGGCACAAAGGCGCATAAATAAATATGGTAAACAAACTGATGAAAAGTAAATACGATATAAAACGAACACGTTCTGCAAACGAACCCGTAATAATTGCCGGAGCGATAATGGCAAATTTCATTTGGAATAAAGCAAACAACATAAACGGAATCGTATTTGCTAATTGTTTATGAGGTAGTATGTTTACATAATCCATAAAAGCAAAAGTGGTTGGATTTCCGAAGAAACTATAAAAATGATCTCCAGAACCAAAACCTACAGGTTCTCCAAATGCAAGACTAAAACCTACAACAACCCATAAAAGTGTTACAACACCCAAACAGATAAAACTTTGCAGCATTGTAGAAATCACATTTTTGCGGCCTACCATTCCGCCATAAAAAAAAGACAATCCCGGTGTCATGATTAAAACCAGACAACAAGAAGTCAGCATCCAGGCAACATCCGCAGGGACGATATGATCAGTTGTGCCAAATTCAGACAATACATAACTATTTTCAGTAACAGTTGGCCAAAAAGCGCCAATAATACAAACGATGCTGATAATGATAAAGGAAATGATCCAGCGTTTCTCTATTTTCATTTTTTCAAATACTTTATTTAACCCTATTTTTTTTGGGGTCAAAGTTAAAAAAAATTAAATATTTAGATTTTAAGGGCTGTTAAAATAGTGGTTGTGTTTTGATTTTAGTTGATTTTGTAAAATACTGATCGCTTTTTTAATAGTTTTTCATTTTACTATTCCAAAACGCACCCAATATTGTCAATTATACTATAATTAATTTGATAGCCATACTTATAAAGTCCTATAAAAGTTATGTTTATAAGAATAAAGCATAAAATTGTTTATTTTTTTTGAAGCTTCGCAATCAAAGCGTCTTCAATTGGTGCTTTTATTTTGGTTACCGCATCAACCTCATCATTCGGAATTGTCATTGATAATACATAATGTTGAATTTTCCATTCTTTGCCCACTTTTACCAAAACTCCAGAACCGCGGCAGATTTTCATTTGTGTATCCAGTAATTCATCAAACCAAGCCAGTTTTCCAGATTTGTCAAAAAAGATATGACGTTCAAGCGCTTTAAAATTCCAGGTTGTTCCTTTGTCGAAAAATGGTTTTGCCCAGATTTGAAATTCTTTTTTCGTCCAGTTTTCGGTTGCGTCAGTTCCTATGTAAATCGCATCATCGGCCAAAGCATTAAAATAAGCATCAAATTTTACTTCGCCAGCAGCTTTGTGCCAGGCATCAAGGGTTTGGTTGATTTTGTCTTTGTCGGTTTGAGCATTTGCAAAAGAAGCAGCGAATAAAAGTAGTAAAAGTGTTTTTTTCATTGGATATAGTATTTTAGTTTAAAGGTAAGGAATTTTTAAATCATGAAAGGTTTCAAGCAGATTCCGCAGACTTAAGCAGATTTTATATGAATTTTTATCTGCCAAAATCTGCAAAATCTGCGTGCAAAAAATTTCGCAACTCTGCTTCTGATAACTATGGGATGCGAGATTAAATGATAAAGAAAGTCCCCCAAAACTTAAATTATCTTATATAACTTATATGGTTATTTTTCTATGGTTTAATCTCAAAAAACAATTATATTTGAGTGCTTTAAAATATCCCAAATATGAATCCGAAAATCTTTATAAGTTCACTCGCTATAACCTCATTACTTTTTGTTTCCTGCAAAAAGGAATTAGAACCACAAGAAAGTACTTCAACATCTGAATTGGTAAGACTTGGACTTGCAAAAGATACAACGAAAACACCTTCAGTAGTACAGCAGAATCAAGCTTCACCATCATACCCAAATACTGTTTTAGGCGATACAAAAGGATTAAATCCGGCTCACGGACAACCGGGCCACCGTTGTGACATTGCCGTTGGAGCACCTTTAAATTCTGCACCGACGCAGCAAGTACAACAAGTGCAGCAGGTTCCAGCGCAAGCAGGGCAGACAGTACAAGTAAATCCGAATCAAAAAAATGTGGTTACTACTACAGTGGCTGCACCAGTAAAAGTTGGAAAAGGAATGAATCCGTCGCACGGACAGCCTGGGCATAGATGTGATATTCCGGTTGGAGCACCTTTAAATTCTCCAGTAGCGGCTAAAACTACTCCGGCAGCTTCGACACCGCAAGGCGGAACAATGACACAAAATGTAACCGTTCCTGCAGGAAATCCAGTTCCTGCTTTATTAAGCACCGACGCAAATAAAACAGTTGCAGAAGGAATGAACCCAGCACACGGACAACCGGGACATCGCTGCGATATTGCCGTTGGAGCGCCTCTGCCAAAATCATAAAGAAAAGGTCCAAAGACGCAAAGTGACAAAGGTTCAAAGTTTTTCTTCACGTTTGTTTTACTTTGTGTCTTTGTATCTTTGTCCCTTTTCAAAATACATAAAAAAAAGACGTTTCAATCTGAAACGTCTTTTTTTTATGTATTTTGAAATTTAATGTGCTTTCAATTTTTCGAAAGTAGTAGTAAGTGTTTTTTTGGCTTTACTCAAAGCACCGTTAAAAGCTTTTTCAAGAGTTTCGGCATGTTCAGTTACAGTTATTGGCTGTAATTTTGCTGTACGAACTTCGAGAACACATTTTTTATCATTTAGGCTGAATTTCTCGCCATTTTCATCTCCAAAATGTACTTCAATGCGTGTGATTTTATCTTCAAAACGCGCTAAACCTTTTTCTAATTCTTCAGAGAAATATTTTTCCAATCTTTGGTGTCCTTCGATGTTTTTGTCGGTATTGATTTGAATCTTCATAACGGTTTATATTTAATGTTTGTTTCTCAAAGCTATTTTTTTTAGACTGAAAAGACAAGGGGGTTAATAAAACATTATGATATTTTTAGTGTTAATTTTTTATTCCGAGGAAGGAGGAATCGGACGAGATTTTGAATTCTTATTTTGTGGTTTGTCTTTCGTTTATTGCGTTTTGAATTTCGAGAATACAAGCATCTAAATTCTTTTTGATATCGTTGCTCCAGAAACGTAAAATCTTCCAGTTTTGAGATTCTAAATAGGTGTTTACTTCGATATCTCTTTGTATATTTCTTTCGATTTTTTTGATCCAGAATTCATTGTTTGTTTTAATACGATTTTTGTCAATATCCCAGTTTTTTCCATGGAAAAACTCTCCATCTACAAAGATCGCTAATTTGATTTTTTTGAATGTGAAATCTGGCTTTCCAAATACAGTTTTATTATTTCGACGATATCGATATCCTAATGCCCATAAAGCTTTTGCTAAACGAACTTCGTCTTTGGTATTGGTGCTTCGAATAGCACTCATTAGTTTGGATCGTTGTTCGGGAGTTAGGAAGTCCATAATGAGTAAATTTCAATTACAATTTACTCATTATTAATGAAATATAAACGCAAGTTATGTTTTAAATTTTATTTTCTTATTTTGGTGTGAATTTGACATTTAGATGATTCCCTCTTCAAGCAATTCTCTCAATTTAGACATAAGATTTGGTCTATATACGCAGTAAGTAAAGTTATCTTCATTTGCTAATAATTCTCTTAGTTCAGTTTGGTTTAATTTAGCACTATAAAAAACAATTTTGCAGTTTGGATTCACAGATCGGATGTTTTGAATAACTTGGTCTCCATCTATTCCATGGCCTTCATTTTTTAGATTATAATCTACACAAAATAATAATTCACTAGGTATATTAGATGCTATATTCGAAAATTCGTTAGAATCGTTCTTTTCTGTAATACTTAATTTTACTTTAAATTCCTTTTCCAATTCGTTAATCTCATCTTCTACTGAAGGAAGATATTCGATTTTGTCTTCAACCCAAATAATATCAATTACTCTAATCATACGTTACTTTATTTTTTAAATGTTAAAATTAATTCTACTCCTTTTTTTATTTTATTATTCACAGTTATATTCATGTTTTCCGAAGATTCAATAATACTATTAACATGGAAAAGGCCTAAGCCGGAACCTGATGTAGTTGTAAAGCCCAAGTCAAATATATTTTTTACAGATTCTTCGGGTATGCCAATTCCGTCATCTCTGAAATTAACATTTAAATTTTCTTTTATAATTTCATAATCGACGGTCATTCTTGTTGATTTAGCTCTTATTGAATTACTGACAAGATTGTCAATTATTATGGTAATTTCAATTGGTTTAAAAGTACAAATAAATGAATTTTGATTAGAGTTCAGATTATTCGAGATAATCTCAATGTCTTCCGATCTTATAGGTATAACAATATTTTTAAGGTATTCATGAATAAATTCAAGTACATCTCCTTCAACTTCTTCTGCATAAAGTTTAAAATTAGCCTTTGTTGCAAATTGAGAAATAGCTAAGATTTTTCTGTTTTCTAAACTCATTTGCCTTAATTTATTTCCAATAACTTCATTAGGAATTTTTTCTCTTCTATTAATCCTTTTGTGTAAACCAGAAATGTAATTATTTAAAATGTCGGCTGAAATACCAATACTATGCATGAAACTTACTATTTCGTCAAGTTCTTGTGACTTCACAGATTTTAAAAACAGGTTTTGAGATTCTTTTTCTTTTAAAGAACTTTCTGCTTCTTTACGTTTATTTTCCTCATCTATGGCTTTTTTTTCAGCTTCTTTCCTTCTGTTTTCTTCATCTATGGCTTTTTTTTCAGCTTCTTTCCTTCTCTTGATTTCTTTTTTATAATCATTTTCTTGATTGTCAATAATTAATAATCCTTTTTTATCATTTGCGCGAATTGCAATTTCTCTAAGGGTATCAAATTGGGGCAAATTTTGTTCTTCGACATTCTCTGTAATATAATTTATTAGTTCATCAGAATATTCTATTAGTTGAATGTTTTTTTTGCCCGCTATATTTTTAACAAAATCTAACACTTGATTTTTAGCAGTAAGATCTAGTGTTTCTTGATTGTCACCAACCCTTTTACTTATTTTCCATAAAATTGGGGCTACAAAGCTCTCTAATTTTTTTAATGATTCAATAAAAAAATCACGTAGTTCTTCTGTTCCAGGGCTATTAAGCAGGCCACCATCGCGACTTGAAGTTTCTTGAAATTGTTCGGTGTTTTCTGAAATTGAAACTTGCCCAATTAACTCTCGGGTTCCTAGAAACCTCGCATAACCTTGAGCTTTTCTTTCATTTATATTAAAGGGATCATTGTTCGGTTCACCAAAAGGTAATACTCTGAATCCGTTATTAAAAAGGAATATCGAACCAAATTCTGCGGAAGTTATGCCCATTGTTTTTGTGAAACTTGATTTGGCATGTGTATTTAAATAAAAAAGTAAAATATTTGATTTGGAAGGAATGTGCTTATATTTATTAGATTCTTTTATCTTATATATTAGACTTCCTCTATCTATCAAGGTTGTTTCGATAAAATCTTCATCTTCCGTAATAGAAACTTTGATTTGAGTTGTAGCGATATTTAATGCTTCGAAAACAAAGTTTTTTACTTCTCCGTTCACAATATCAATTGAATTAGCAGATTCAAGATCTTTTTTTAATTCTCTTTGACTAATAAAATCAATAGAAAATTCATTCTGAAGAGTAAATGGGTTAATTAATTTGGCCAAGGATCTTTTGAGATCAAGAATTTTTTTTCTAGGCCATACATTTCGAAGATTTGAAATTTCTAATATTAATCCATTTTCAAAATTTTTAAATTTTGTGGAATTGGCATTACTGTATTTAATTTCGATATCTCCAAATTCATCTAAAGCATCATTTTCATATTCATCCCAGTCAAACTTTAAGTTCCAATAAATTGAATCATTTATCTTTTTTGTTGTCATCTCTAGTGTTGAACCTAGTCGATCGCTACCCATTCTACCGATGCCCTTTTGACCAGCATAGCTTCTGTTTGGATTTATTCTATCTCTATAGGATTTGTTTTTGTCTTCTTCAAATTCTACATCTTCAATACCTTCATTTTTTGCAGAATACGCAATAAAAAGCCATTTGTCGATAATATCTCTCCTGTTCATTCCTTTCCCATCATCCCAGATCGTAATTTTATCTTGATCGAAAATGATTTTTACTTTTTTTGCATGTGCATCAAACGAATTTTTTACTAGTTCAAAAACAGCAACAAAGTCATCTGTTATTAAGTTTTTTCCTAATATGGTTTTTAACTGAGAACTTATTCTAAATTTAAATTCATCAAAAAGTTCCCTTTCTTTAATTATTCTATTTTTTTCTGGAGAAAGTTTTATTTCAGAGTTTTTTTCTTCCCAAATTTCTGGAATTAAGGAATTGTAATTTTTTCGACCAGATTTATTTGTTACATATGCTCTAAAACCTAATAGTTGATTTTCAACTGAACGAACAGTTCTGTTTAGTTCATTTGCTAGAATATGAATTTTTGGATTATTTTCATGAATTCCTTTTCCATCTATTTCAATATATAACTCACATATTTTTTCAAGCTCTTTTTTATTAAAAGGCTGCCCAGTTAGGTCATTCTTTTCTCCGCCAGGAATTCTTTCATATTTTGCCATTATAAAATTTCTTTTAAATGTTTTTGAATGGTTTCTCCAATAACTTTTGCTAATAATGGAGGGACCGCATTTCCTACTTGTGTATATTGAGGCACTTCAAATTTTCTCATATCTCCCCCTGTTGTCGTTTTAGATCTAAATTCATACCAATCCGGAAATGATTGAAATCTGGCCATTTCACGAACGGTTAATGTACGAGGTTCGCTTTGATCATAATGGCATAAGTCATCAGGGATCGTTAATTGTGCTGGTGCTGGTTCTGATCTTCTTAATGCCCTTTGTGAATGTTTACGAGTTGGAATAGATTTAATTAATGTTTCAATTGTTTCAATGTTGGCAGGAACTTTTGATATTTCTTTTCCATTTTCAAGAAATAATAATTTATGCTTTGAAAATTCAGTCGTCAGTTTATTTAATAATTCTTTTGGAATGTCTTTACCTGTCAATAAATCAGTAGCTCCTTTTCTTAACCCGTTTTGAAATTGTTCAATAACTTGATAGAATCTAAATCTTGATTTTACCATAAAATTATGTTTTCTAACTTCGTGATTTTTGATGTAAATTGGGTTGTCTACGTCTTTGTAAAATGCATTATTAATGAAGTTAGCATATTGACTTTCAGTGTTGTTAAATTTATATTTGATGAACGTGTTTTTCAAATCTTCGATCGCATCGCTTGTGTTAATAAAGTTATTATTAGAATGAGAGATCTTTGGGAGAATTACACCATCAAATAAATTGGGATGATTTTCAATATCGTAATACTTAAATTCTTTTTCAGAAATGCTTTCTAAATTTTCCTTATTTTCAATTACTAAATCGTAGAATTTTTTAGATGTTAAAAGAATTTCATTATTTGGGTAAAATTTTATTAGTTTATTAAATATGTCTTTCCTGTATGCCTGTAAAATAAATCGAGGTCTATTTTGAGGAACTCCAAAATATTTAGAGTTTAACATCATACAAACAGGAATGAATCCCTCTAAAACAAATGCTTTGGAAACTTCTAACCATGCATAATATTTTTTTCTATTTTCTGTAAATGGAGAAGTGATTCCTTTTACATTTTCTAATAAAACAGTTTTAGGTTGTACCATTCCTGCAAATTTTGCAAAAGAAAGAGGAAGAAGGTTTTTATCATTGTTTTTTTCTCTTCTACCTGCTAAACTAAAACTTTGACAGGGTGGCCCACCAGAAATTAGATCGATATTTTTTGCTTTAAGCTCTTTTACAATTTTTGGATTTTGAGAAAAAAAATCTAACAAATGATCAATATTTCCAATTAATAATTTTTCTTCTAAACTTGTATTTTTATTTAAATCCGAAAATTTTCCTTTTGAAGTTGAAAAGGGATTTTCACGTAATCTATTTTCTAAATCTTCTGAAATGTAATTACTTTTAATCCAAAGTGACCTACTTGCAGTTTTTTTTTGTTTTGAAAGAGAATGTAAATCTTCATTTAATATATTATAAGCAAAAGTTTCTCCTGCCATAGGAGACAATTCATTAGCAAAAAACAATTCGAATCCAGCGGCTTCTAATCCTAGACTCATTCCTCCGCATCCTGCAAACAACTCAATATGTGTCAATGTAATATAATAATTTATTTTTAGAGATGTAAAGATAGTTTAAGATACTAACTTTTAAAAAAAAGTTTAAGTTTATTTTGATAACAAGAAAAAGCTTATTTATCCCCCTTCTTCCCCCACTTAATCTTCATTTTCCCACCATCATCAACAGCAAGTAAATGAAGAACAATACCACGTTCACGGACAGCATCACGTTCGGCTTTGCTGGCAAGTTTGGCGTCGTTTTTAGAATTTCTTAGTGGAATTGTCAGGGCGAGATTGGTACCTCGGCCGAAAGAATAAATTCCGTCAACATCGATGTTTAGGACGCTTGAACTTATAGTTAAATTATTTACGTCGATTTGCTCTCCGCGCATATTAAGATGACCGGATAAATCGCTGAAAGTTATATTCTTGACATCACGAAACGGAAAAGCAAATTTGCCCACTTTTACAATAGGCTCAAAGTTGAGCAATGCACCTTGAGTAACAGTAAAATCGAGTTTTCCGTGCATCGAGTTGGTAATTAATTCTCCTTGGCTGTTGATAAATCCGCTTACGTTTGCCGTGCTGGTCAATCTTCCTTTAATGTTATTTGGATTAAAAGATTTGATTCCGAAGTTGTTGAACGATCTCAAAAAACTCGCAATATCAACTCTGTTTACCTGAGCGTTTGAGCTGAAAGCATAATTTTTTCCGTTTGGCAAAAGTTCGCTGTTAAAAGTAATGTTTCCGCCGGAAGTTTGAAGCGAACCGTTTTTTATAACCAATTTAGAATTGAGCATTGAGATTGTTGCCGTTGTATTGGTTGCGGTCAATTTATTGTAATTGATTTTATCTGCTTTAATGTCAATAACAACAACACACTTTTCGATTACAGTTCGCAGATGATTTGAAATCGTTGTTCTTTTATTGTTTTTAAGTATGGCTTTCTTTTTTTGAGAAGAAGCCAAAACGCCAAGAAATTGTTTAAGATCGATATTTGGAAAGTAAATGTTCCAGTTTACGACCATTTTTTCGGGCGCATCGTAATACAGGTTTAGGAAATTATCGATTTTTCCGTCTATGAAAATTGTGTTCTTTTTATGTTTGTAAGCGATTTGTTTAATGACTAAAGCTTTCTCGGTAAAATCAAGATGAATGTTGGTTTTTACCGCATGAATATCTTTTGGGATATAATGAAATGAAGCATTATCGACATCGACATTTCCAATAAATCTTGGTTTATTAATGTATAAATCGACAATATCAAACTGAAATTTCAAATTGGCTTTGGCGTGGCCTTCTTCAAAATGAATCCATTTTTCGTTGCTTACCTGATTGAGTCTTTCGATATCAAAATCAGAACTTACGATTCCGGTTGCGATTGGTTTTTCGAGATTGTTAATTACAACTTGCGGAATTGTAAGCGGAATATTTTCATACTCTCCCGAAAATCGGGTTAAAATTACAGCCGAATTTGGATCGTTAAATCCGTTTTTTGGTTTAAAATTATTGGTAAAAATTCCTCTGAAATTACATTTATCAATTCGTCCGTCGGGAATGGTGAGTTCGTTATTTTTGGCTACAGCCTGAACCACAATTTTTGGATCGTCATGAACATTCAAATCACCTTTTAAGTCGCAGTTTACATCGATTGGTTTCTTCAAATCAAACCGATTCAATTTTGAACTAATATTTCCGGATAATAAATGAGAAGCATTGCTCCATAAAATACGAGTATTAATGTTGATTCCGAAAAGGGAATTGGTTTTGCCCACGTTGAAATAAGCCACAATATCAAATGAATCAGAACCAATTTTTAGGTTTTTGGTCGAAACATCAATTTTATGTTTATCAGCTTGATAAGAAACAGACAAAGTTCCTTTGAGTTCTTTTTGTTTGGCAAAACTTCCGTGAACGGTATTAAAAGCTAAACTGTTTATTTGAGTGTCTAAAAACAAATCAGTATTCCAGTCGTCTCCGTCATAATCAACTTTTGATTTTAAACTGTGAACATCAAAATCAAACAATTTATTCCCCAATTGATTATCGATAATAATATGAACATCGTTGAGGTCGATTTCGTCAATTGTGGTTTCGGGTTTTGATTTATTTTCGGGTGTTTTTTTCTTTTTCGGTTTAAAAATATCGGAGTTTGTGTAGCCGTCTTTGGTTTTGTAAATATAAATATCGGCGTCGTTAATCAGTATTTTATGAATATTGATTTCTTTTTGCAGTAAACTCCAAACGTTTAAATGTGCTTCGATTTCCTGTGCTTTCAGTAAAGTATGATGATGTGTATTCCATTTGTTGTCTTTGAGTTCGACATCTTTTAAGGCCAGCGTGAAATTCGGAAAACCGGTTAAAAACTTATATTGAAAATCGCCAATATGAAACTTCCCGTTTATGTTCTCATTAATCTTGGTATTAATCTTAGCAATAATTTCGGTTTTATTCTGATTGAAATAAAGAGATAATCCTCCACAGGCCAATAAAAGCAATCCAATTAGTATCAAAATAAAAATACCAAAACGTTTGGCGTATTTTTTAAAATGAACTGACTGAAAAAATGTTTTTATTTTGTGTAAAGCTTCCTTCATTTTATGTGGATTTTACGGACAAATAAAGATAAGTATAAAAAATGACTTTCTTTATGATAGTTATAGCTTGTAAATAAAGCACATGTGAATGTTATAATAATTGACGATACATTTATAATCAAAACTAATTTGGGAATGGTGTATGATTTGTTTTTAATTTTTAACTTTGTACCTCAGTTTTGAAAGTATTTAAAAAGTCTCCCGAGACAAAAGCTGAGAATAACTTTAAAGAAAAATAATTATGGCATTAGCAATAACAGATGCTACTTTTGACGAAGTAGTTTTAAAATCAGATAAACCAGTAATGGTAGATTTCTGGGCAGCATGGTGCGGCCCATGTAGAATGGTTGGTCCAATCATTGACCAATTAAGCGATGAATATGCAGGTAAAGTTGTGGTTGGTAAAGTAGATGTAGATGCTAATCAGGAATTTGCTGCTAAATATGGTGTGCGTAACATACCAACCGTTTTGGTGTTTCATAACGGTGAAGTAGTAGGAAAACAAGTAGGAGTTGCTCCGAAACAAACCTACGCTGACAGCTTAGACGCTTTGTTGTAATCGTAAGATTATGATTTATATAAAAAAGGCCTGATTTTTTCAGGCCTTTTTTATTGGAAAATTTTGAGAGAGTTTTTTCGCCACAAATTGCACGAATTATAATTTAATAACAAACTTACACGGATAGTTTTTTGAACATAAAATGAAAAAAATTCGTGAAATTCGTGGCAAACTGTTTAGAATGTAATCGTAAAAGTAGTTCCGAAATCTGGTTTTGAAGAAACTTCTATTTTGCAATTGATTGCTGTTGCGAGATCGCGAATTAAATGCAATCCTAATCCGGATTTGATCCCAATAACTTCTGAATCATCGTAAAGGGCTTTGAATTTTTCCTGATTTCCGCCTGCGCCGTTATCGGTTATAGAGAGAAAAGCCTGATTGTTTTCCTGCCACGCTTTCCAAATTATTTTTTGGTTTTCTCTTTTGTCAAGCGCTTTTATGGCGTTTCCGGTTAAGTTTCGGATAATAGTTTTTAGGTAATTTTCATCTGTAGTAAGAATAACATTTTCAGGATTCTCAAATGAAATTGAAATGTTCTCATTGCTCGAAAAATGCTGCTGCATTTCTTTAAAAACAACTTCAACAGCAATTTCTTTAAAATGAGGTTTGAAGTTTTCCATTTGGCCTTTACTCCAAAGCAAAATATCTTCCATTGAGGTTAATAAATTTTCTGCTCCCGAAATTACTTTGGTCTGCATTCGGGCAGCGGTTTCTTCATCAATCAATTCTGGATTTTCTTTTTGAAGATGTAAAAAGTGAATCAAATTTGAAACCGGACTTCTTAAATCATGGTTTAAAATACTAAAGAATCGCGCTTTTATTTTATTGGCTTCATCCAATTCCTGGTTTAAAACCTGTAATTTCTGATTTGTTTTCTTTCGGTTTTGGTTTTGATTGAATAACAATAATCCGATAATTCCAACCAATACTAATCCTGAAATTAAATAGAATCGCTGCTTTTTAGCTTCATCAATCTGGATATTTTTAATTGTATTTTCAGTCGAAAGGTTATTGATTTTCTGTTGTTTGGTCTTATTTTGATAACGGGCTTCGGCGTTTGCAATACTTTGTTTCGCCGATTCGTGCATCATTTCGTCGTTGTATTTGCTGTAGATTTCGTTATAATGAAATGCTTCTTCCCAAAGTCCAAGTGCAGCATAACTTTGAGAGAGTTTTTTATTTATAGTAACAAAGAATTCTTTGTCATAATTTAAGGCATTTACCGATGCTTTTTTTAAAGTTTCAATCGCACTTTTATACTCTCTTTTTTCATATAAAACCCTTCCCATAATGGTGTTGGCTTCCATTAGGATTTCTTCATCTGTAGATTTTTGCCCAAACAAAACCGCTTTTTTAGCATAATTGTAAGCCGTATTTATCTGGCCTTTATCGGCATAAAACTTAGACATACTTTGGTTCGCAAAACTCAAATTAAGAAACAAAGAATCTTTTACAGTTGGGTAGGTATAAATTAACTTATAATACTTCAAAACGCTGTCTGGTTTTTTCTGCGCTGCAAAACACTGCATATAATAATTGCATGAAAATGCGCTTATATAGGGAGATGTTTTTATATAAGGTTTGGCTTCATTTAAATATTCAACTGCTTTATCAAATTGTTTCATTTTGATGTAGGCACTTGCAATCTGGCTGTACGAAACTCCAATATTTTCAATATTTGGGATGCTTTTTTTAAGCAGTTTTTTATACGTTATTGCTTTTAGCTGATATTTAATGAAGTTTTCATATTGAGCATAATCGAGATAATATTCGCCTAAACTTCCGTTAAGAACAGCCTGTGTATAAGTATTTTTTGTAGTGTCGAGAACTTGTTTGATATAAACAATTAAGGCTTTCCTTTTTAAAGTATCATTCAGCGAATAATAAATATAATTGAGCCGCATTAAAGCCGAAGTTTCATTTTTTAGATGTTTAACTTTTTTGGCATACTTCAAAGATTGCTCATAATTAACCAATGCTTTTTGGTATTGATTATTACTAAATTCATACGCAGTTCCTTTTTGAAGATAAAACCGGCTTGTGTAAGCAGGATGATTTTTAGAAAGCTCGATTCCTTTTTGTGAAGCCGTTATTACTTTTGAATAATCTTCTTTGTCTAAAAGTTCTGTAGAATATTTCAGCCAGATTTTTAGTTTTTCGTTTGTAGTTTTATATCGGGACAAATTCGGCTCCTGTTGCGCAAAAACAGAAATACTGATAAAGAACAAAAACAAAACACCGACTTTTTTCATCTATATCAGGTTTAAGTTTTCTTTGTAGCTTCTCCCAACCGGAATCGCGACATTATTGTTTAAAATAATTTCCGTCGAATTCATCTTCTGAATAAACTGTTTCTGAACGGCATAACTTCTGTGAATTCTAATAAAAGATTGAAAATGATCTTCTTTCAATAAATTTCCAATACTCGATAAAACACAATGCCTTTTCTTATCTGTAATAATCAAAGTGTAATCTTTTAATGCTTCGAGATATAAAATTTCGTGAAGTTTTACCTTAGTCTGATCGTGGCCTTCTTTTATATAAATAGTATCACCGCCAATGCTGGCTTCAAAAAGAGAAGCTTTTAGTTTGATTTCCATAAACTCTTCAATCCGGCTTAAGGTTTGAGTAAAGCGATCCAGTTTTAAAGGTTTTACGATAAAGTCCAGCGTTTCTATTTGAAAACTTTCAACAGCGTGTTCAGGATGTGCGGTAATAAAAACACAAACCGGAATTTCTAAAGCTTGTTTTCTGAATTCAATCCCGCTTAAATCCGGCATATCAATATCCAGAAATAGAATATCAACTTTTTTTTCTTCAATAAAAGGAAGCGCATCTTCGGCAGAATCAAAAACACCTAAAATATCCAGAATCGGGAATTTTTTAGCAAAAGACAATACAGTCAGCCTGTCAATTTCGTCGTCATCAACAATAATACAAGAGTATTTTTTCATCATTCAAACCTATTTTATGTCGTCTGTCTATTTAAAATGTTGTTTGTCTATTGACTGTTTTTACCGCGGTTTTAATCGTGCAAATTTGCCTTGTAATTAATTCGAAAGCTGAAAATAACTATCCCTGACAGTCTTCTGAGTTTTACAAAAATAATGTTATTGAATTAAATAAGAACGATTTGACCAATTTAAAACTAAAATTATTATGAAATTTTCTAAAACCATTTTTACACTTTTTTTACTAGCCATTTTTACAATTTCATGCAGCGGCGATGATGGCACTGATGGTGTTGATGGAGCAGCGGGAGCAGCAAATGTAATTTACAGTGCCTGGGTAAATGCTCCAATAGCAGTTGCAGAAATAATAGATGGTACTTCAGGAATGTCTACATCTATTAATGCACCAGAACTATCAGCAGATATTCTTTCAAAAGGAACCATATTGGTTTATGTGTCTTTTGGAGTAGGAACTTACACAGTTCCTTATACATCTACGGCAGGCGGAAATGCTAATACAATTACAGCTATTTCCAGCTTACAAAAAATTAAACTATTCAGATTTAGACATGATCAGGGAGGAACGGTAGGTCTTCCGGTGTCACTTAGCTGGAGATATATTTTAATTCCCGGAGGAGTTGCTGCAACAGCAAAAACTGCAAAACCAGATTACTCTAAAATGAGCTACGAAGAAGTTTGTGCACGTTTTAACATTCAGCCGTAAGCTCTGAAAAAATCAATTTAATAAACCAAATAAGAACTAATCAATAAAGATATTATGAAAACTTTAAAAGCACTTTTTACTATTTTATTCGTTGCAATTTCTATTACTTCATGCAGCAGTGACGACGATAAAGACAATACACCAGCATTTGAAACAGAAAACCCATTGGCAGTTTATTACACTCAAACCGGATTTTCAACCGTAACCAATTTTATAAACGCTGGAGATTATGAATTCGGATTAGTTTTTACGCCAACTGTAAAAGGAAACATTAAAGCAATTACATTAAAATTACCGGAAGCAAATCCAACATTGCGTGTAACAATTTGGGATTATGCATCAAAAGCTGTTTTGCGTTCTGAAACCTTAAATGTTGCGACAGCTGATGTTCAGGTTACAAAAGAAATCAGTGTTTTAGGTCTTGAAAAAGACAAAAAATATTTGATCACAATGAATTCAAACGACTGGTACAAAAAGAATAAAGCAGATTTAACCAATGTTACTTATCCAATTACTGCCGGAAATATCACATTTAACGAGTACAGATGGATAAGTGGAACAGGACAAACTTTCCCAACCAATGTTTCTGCAAATTACAATGCAGGAGATTTAAGTTTTGAATTTCAACAAACTGAATAATTTTATTTTTGGATAGCTTGAATTAGTAAGTTTGGAAAGGTTTGGCAATCGTCAAACCTTTTTTTCCTTTAAACCGGAGTTAGAAAATGAACACAATATTTTGAGATTGTGGAGGGAAAATAAAATGGAAAGCAATATAAAAGAAAATCTGCTTATTCCATTTCACATTTGGTACTAAATAATGAATTTAAACTAATAAAAATGGACACATTCTTTTTTTTGGTGTTGTGCTGCAGCTTTTTAATTGTTTCGGCTCATAAGAGAGATTAAAGTTGGAAAGTCAATTTTAATCAAATACCATAATTTGTGAAAATTCGTGCAATTCATGGTAAACTTTTTTTATTTTTAACGAATCTTATATTCCTTTAAAAATGAAAAATCTGTACAGTTTTCTTTGTTTTGTTCTGTTGATTCCAATTGGTTTTTCTCAATCTAAAGAAAAAGAAAGTGCGTTTTTAGAAAATGGAGTTTCAGAACAATTGGCTCAATTTCGTAAAAAACAGATTTCAGGTATTCAATACGAATTGTCTTTTGAAATTCCGAATCAGAAAGAGGAGAATATTAATTCTCATTTGAATGTAAATTTGAATTTATCTGATTTAAGCCAGCCTTTACTTTTAGATTTTAAAGAGAAAACTTCAAATATAAAAACAGTTGAAGTAAACGGAAAAAGGATCGCAATTATTCATGAAAAAGGCCATATTGTAATTTCTCCTTCAGCTTTAGTTTTAGGAAAAAATACAGTTTCTGTTTCCTTCATCGCCGGCAATTTATCTTTAAACCGAAACGACGATTTTCTTTATACGCTTTTAGTTCCCGATCGTGCGAGTACATTGTTTCCGTGTTTTGATCAGCCGGATATTAAAGCGACTTATAAACTGAGTCTTTCCGTTCCAAAAGATTGGTCGGTTTTGGCTGGAGCCGATGTAAAAGAGAAAATCGAAAAAGGTGATTTCATAACGTACCATTTTGGAGAATCAGATAAAATGAGTACGTATTTGTTTTCTTTCGTTGCCGGAAAATTCAAAAGCGCAACACAAAAAGCAGGTTTAGAAATGACGATGCTCTATCGTGAAAATAATCCTGAAAAGATAAAAACCAGTACCGATACGATTTTCAATCTGCATCAGCAATCTTTAGATTTTTTAGAAAAATATACCAGTTATAAATTCCCGTTTCAAAAATTGGATTTTGCTGCAATTCCTGTTTTTCAATATGGCGGAATGGAACATGTGGGAGCCATTCAATACCAGGAATCGACTTTGTTTTTGGACAACAGTGCAACCGACAGCGAGAAATTAAATCGTGCAAAATTAATTGCACATGAAACTTCGCACATGTGGTTTGGGGATTTGGTAACCATGAAATGGTTTGATGACGTTTGGATGAAAGAAGTATTTGCCAATTTTATGGCCGATAAAATCATGAATCCAATTTTCCCTAAAGTCAATCATAATCTACAGTTTTTTACGGCGCATTATGGCAGCGCTTTCGCGGAAGACCGATCTTTGGGCACACATCCGATAAAACAGCATTTGGCAAATTTAAAAGATGCCGGATCGCTTTACGGAGCCATTATTTACAATAAAGCGCCAATTATGATGCGCCAGTTAGAAGCTTCGATGGGGGCATCAGCCTTTCAAAAAGGAATCGAAAAATACATTAAAAAATACGCCAACAACAACGCCGATTGGAATAATCTTGTAGAAATTCTGGATGCCGAAACGCCGCTCGATATGAAAAAATGGAGTGAAGTCTGGGTCAATAAATCAGGAAGAGCCATTTTTACAGATAAAATAGAATACGATTCTAAAAACCAAATCAAAAAGTTTGAAATTCAGCAAATCGCCGAAGATAAATCCAATAATATCTGGCCTCAGGTTTTTCAAATAGGTTTAGTTTACGATGATAATGTGAAAGTTTTAAACGTAAACATCAAAGACAAAAACATTGTTTTAAAAGAAGCTGCAGGACTTGAAAAACCAAACACAATTATTTACAATTACAATGGTTTTGGATACGGGGTATTTCCGCTTGACGGGAATAATTTAGATTATATTTCAACGTTGAAAGATGAGGTTGCACGAGCTTCGGCTTACAGTAACCTTTATGAAAACATGCTGATTGGAAATGTTTCTGCGGAAGAAGCTTTTAATTGTTTTTTCAAAGGAATTCAATTTGAAGAAAATGAATTGGTTTTGCGAATTGTATCTAGTAATCTGAATACAATTTACTGGAGATTTTTAACCCAAAAACAACAAGATAGAGTGCAGACTTTATTGAGTTACACTTTATACTCACGCCTGCAGACTAATTTATCTGCTAATGTAAAAAAGACATTATTTGGTTTGTTTAGTTCGACTGCGTATTCCTCTTCGGCGAAAGCCAAATTATATCAAATTTGGAATAAAGAAATCGTAATTCCGGGTTTAAAATTAAACGAAGATGATTTTACCAATATGGCAATGAATCTGGCAATTTTTAAACATGAAAAAGCAGATGAGATTCTTGAAAAAACCAGAACAACTATTACAAATCCTGATAAACAAAAACGTTTTGAATTCCTGCTTCCATCCTTATCAAAAGATGAATCGGTTCGAAATGCTTTTATGGAATCTTTAAAAGACGAAAAAAACCGTGAAAAAGAATCATGGGTTGAGGTTGGTTTGAGTAATATTCATCATCCGCTTCGTCAGGAAAGTGCTAAAAAATATATCAGATTTTCATTAGATTTGGTTGATGAAATCCAGCGTACCGGAGATATTTTCTTCCCGAAAGACTGGCTTGAAGATACAGTTGGAAAATATTCGTCTAAATTTGCTTTTGATGAAGTACAGCGATTCTTAAAAGAAAACCCTAATTTTAGTCCGATTCTGAAGAGGAAATTATTTCAAGCGACAGATTTGCTTTATAAAGCACAAAATATTAAAAAAGAAACCGAATGAAAATTGAATCGGAAATAGAGAAAGTCTCCAGTTTTCAGCATCTCGAAATGCTGGCAAATCAGGTTGTTGAAGGTTTTATATCCGGAATGCATAAAAGCCCGTTTCATGGATTTTCGGCCGAATTTGCCGAGCATAAAGTCTATAATGCAGGCGAAAGCACCAAACATATCGATTGGAAATTATTTGCCAAAACCGACCGTTTGTACACAAAACGTTTTGAGGAAGAAACTAATTTACGTTGTCATTTAATTGTAGATAATTCGTCTTCAATGCATTATCCTGAACTAAAATCGAATCAGCCTTTTTATGAAAAAAAGATTGGTTTTGCGGTCTTGGCTTCGGCAGTTTTAATGAACATTTTAAAAAAACAGCGCGATGCTGTTGGTTTAAGTGTTTTCTCAGATAAATACGAATATTACGCTCCAGAAAAAGGAAGCGATCGCCATCATAGAATGCTGTTGAATAAACTGGAAGAATTATTACAGCAGCCAAAAGTCAAAAAAACGACCGATACGATTACATATCTGCATCAAATAGCTGAGAAAATGCATCGTCGTTCGATGATTATTTTGTTTACCGATATGTTTCAGGCCGAAGATGATGAAAAGCTTTTTAGCGCTTTACAGCATTTAAAACACAATAAACATAAAGTGGTTTTGTTTCATGTGGTTGATAATGAAACGGAATTGAAATTTGATTTTGATAATGCACCAAGAAAATTTATCGACTTAGAATCTGGAGAAGAAGTTTCAATATTTGCAGATAATGTAAAATCAGAATATGAAAAAAGGGTAGAAGCGTACTTTAAAAACCTGGCTTTAACCTGTGCAAAAAACCAAATTAAGTATGTTCCGGTAAATGTAGGCGACAATTTTGAAAAAATATTGACTACATATTTAGTTGAAAAACAAAACTTTGGCTAAGAATTTGAAAATTTATTTCATTTTTTTTATCAAAACACTTGCAGAAATGAAATTCTGTACTATCTTTGCAACCGCAATAACGCAGAGGTTTGGTAGTTCAGTTGGTTAGAATACATGCCTGTCACGCATGGGGTCGCGGGTTCGAGTCCCGTCCAGACCGCAATATTGGGAGAAGCCTTTCTTAACAGAAAGGCTTTTTTGCCCAAAAACGGTATCTAAGATTAGTTGTGTTGTTTTGCTACGACTTTGTAACTCGTAGCTGGTTTAGTAGTTAGACCAATGAAAAGCTTTCCACTTTTGTGGATGGCTTTTTTGATTTAAGACCTTTTTGTCAAAAGGTAAATTCCAACCTTGGAAGCTCAAGAAAAATTCCAAATTCCAATTTTTAACGTATAGTTTGTCATTCCGAGGAACGAGGAATCTTCGCAAGTAACTCTATAAAGATTTTCTAATCACTATATAAAAACATAGCCCGTGGTTGAAACCACGGGCTATGTTTAAAATAATCACGCCTATTTCTGTACGAAAAACCTTTGTCAAAGTTTCAAACTTTGACAAAGGTCTGCATATTCAATTGGAATTTGGAATTTTAAGATATTGGAATTTAACCAATTAAAAATTTCTCAATTTTTATTCCTAAAAACCCTTGCAGAATCCAAGTTCTGTTGTATTTTTGCAGTCACAATAAAGCAGTGGGTTTGGTAGTTCAGTTGGTTAGAATACATGCCTGTCACGCATGGGGTCGCGGGTTCGAGTCCCGTCCAGACCGCTTAAGTTTGTAAAATGCCTCTCATTACGAGAGGCATTTTTTTTACCATTAAATTTTGATTTATGTTTTACGTTTATATAATTTATTCTAAAACTTTTGATCTTTATTACAAAGGGTTTAGTGAAGATGTTGCTCAAAGATTATTGTATCATAATGAGAACA
>NZ_LMHW01000013.1 GCF_001428525.1 Flavobacterium sp. Root186 | reverse complement strand
CCGATGAGCCCTGATCAGGTTTTGGCAAAACGTCACGGAATCTTCAAACACCAGTCTCAAAAAGATGGAGTTGTTTTTCAGGGAACAGACGCCAGAGAATTTTGGCAGAGAGCTGAAGACCGAAACAGCGAAACAGCAGCTTTGTATCAGCAGCTAGGTTTAGCCACTTATGCAGCAATGGAAGCTTTCGTGAGATGGCACTACTAAGAAGCTAAGGTTCTAAGTTTTTATATTCGCTACAAATTCACGAATTGATTTGAGTATAATTCATGAATTCGTGGCGAAACACTATCTAAAAAGAAAAATTAGAATAACTTTGTACGTAATAGAAGCAAGAAGAAAGAATGAGTTTGTATTTTCTTTCTTCTTGCTTCTTTTTTCTTTAAAAAATGGAACAAGACAAAAAACTTCTCATAAAATTAGCGCATACCAAAATGCCTTTCGGTAAATACGAAGGTCGTTTTTTAATCGATTTACCAGAATATTATGTCGTTTGGTATCACAATAAAGGTTTTCCAAAAGGAGAATTGGGGCAGCAGTTACAGCTTATTTATGAGTTGAAATTAAATGGTTTGGAAGAGTTAATTCGAAATATCAAAAAGCAATATCCAAAAGGGCAGTAATCTAAAAAAAAGACTGTTTTAATTGTTAGTAACTTTGTTTCAGTGTATTAACTTCTTTTTAGTGTTTTTATATTTTTACAAGTAAATATTAAAGACCTAATAATGAAAAATAATTTTCAGTCCTCAAAAACAGGAGAAAGCGAAAGTAAATTGGCAATAATAGTGGCCGTATTAGCAATTATTTTTGTCTTTATACCACATTTAGTTTTTACGATAATTTATATAGTGCTGGCTATTCTCGCAATAATTTTCGGAGCAATTGGTTTATCACAAGCAAAAAAAGCAAACGTTTCAGCCAAACTTGCAAAAATAGGATTAGGGTTAGGAATTGGATTGATTTTTATTCCTTTAATAGTATATTTTTCTATCTTTTTTGCTGTTAAATCTGATTATGTGAAAAATAAAGTATCTCAAAGTCAGGTAGAAGCTATTAGAGAAGATATAAAACGCCATCGTGATTCTGTAATCAAGTCTGAAAAAATAAGTAAGGATACTGCTCAGGTTAAAAACTTAAAATAATTGGTTTTGGACATTATATATTGGTAATATATAAATCCATTTTAAAGATATTTCTTAAAAATACTGCTAATAAAAGCTTAAAATTATCGATTACAAAACCAAGTAATCAATCTGTTTAAAAATTTGCAAATTATCTCATTCTCTAATTGATAAATTATCTAATTAAATTTGTACTTTTGCCAAGTTTTTTACACAACTACTTACAAACAACAACAGAATGAATCAAACAAAATATATTTTTGTTACAGGCGGTGTGACTTCTTCATTAGGAAAAGGAATCATTGCAGCATCTTTAGCAAAATTGTTACAAGGAAGAGGATACCGTACAACTATTCAAAAATTTGATCCGTATATTAATGTGGATCCGGGAACATTGAACCCTTATGAGCACGGAGAATGTTATGTAACAGATGATGGTGCGGAAACAGATTTAGATTTAGGTCATTACGAGCGTTTTCTTAACGTTCCTACTTCTCAGGCAAATAACGTTACAACAGGAAGAGTTTATCTTTCGGTTATTGAAAAAGAAAGAAGAGGAGAATTTTTAGGAAAAACAGTTCAGGTTGTCCCTCATATTACAAACGAAATTAAAGACAGAATGCAATTGCTGGGTAAATCTGGCGATTATGATATTGTAATTACTGAAATTGGAGGAACTGTAGGTGATATTGAGTCTTTACCTTATATTGAGTCTGTTCGTCAGTTAGTTTGGGAATTAGGAGAAAATAACGGAATTGTTATTCATTTAACATTAGTTCCTTATTTAGCCGCTGCTGGAGAGTTGAAAACAAAACCAACACAGCACTCCGTAAAAACTTTGATGGAAAGCGGAATCAAAGCAGATATTCTGGTTTGTAGAACTGAGCACGAATTGTCTCAGGAATTACGTCAAAAACTAGCTTTGTTTTGTAACGTTAAAAAAGAAGCAGTTATTCAGTCAATTGACGCTTCGACGATATATGAAGTTCCAAATTTAATGCTTGAAGAAGGATTAGATGTTGTAGCTTTGAAGAAATTAGATTTACCTAAAAAAGCATCTCCGGATTTAAAAACATGGAATACTTTTTTACGCAGATTAAAAAATCCTAAACAAACTGTAAATATTGGTTTGATTGGAAAATATGTAGAAATGCAGGATTGTTACAAATCTATTTTAGAGGCCTTTATTCATGCAGGTGCTGCAAATGAAACTAAAGTAAATGTAATTTCTATTCACTCAGAACATATCAATATTGATAATGTTGCTGAGAAATTAAGTGTTCTTGACGGGGTTTTAGTTGCTCCTGGATTTGGTGAAAGAGGGATTGAAGGAAAAATTGAAGCAGTACGTTATGCACGTGAAAATAACATTCCGTTTTTCGGAATTTGTTTAGGAATGCAGATGTCTGTTATCGAATATTCAAGAAATATTTTAGGTTATGCTGAAGCCAATTCTACTGAGATGAACGATAAAACGCCTCATCCGGTTGTGAGTTTAATGGAAGAGCAAAAAAATGTTACAGACAAAGGCGGAACAATGCGTTTGGGAGCTTGGAAATGTGATATTAAACCAAATACGCTGGCACACAGGATTTATGGTGAAACAACCATTTCAGAGCGTCACCGCCACCGTTATGAATACAATAATAAATACGCAGATGAATTGCAAAAAGCTGGTCTAAAAGCTTCTGGAGTTAATCCTGATACTGGATTAGTAGAAATTGTAGAGCTTGATAACCACCCGTTTTTTATTGGTGTACAATATCACCCCGAATACAAAAGTACGGTAGCAAATCCGCACCCGATTTTTGTGAATTTCGTAGCTGCTGCGGTAAATGCGCATAAAAAATAATAATTAATATTCTCAGAGGTTGTAACTTTTAAGCTATAATCATAACTAATAACTTCTGACGGATAACTTTTTTAAATAAATAATGGAAGAAAAAAAATTTGACCTTAATTCAATCATTGGTTTTGTATTGATATTCGGAATTCTGATTTGGATTATGTACCAAAATCAGCCTTCTGATAAAGAAATTGCTGCTGAAAAAGCCAAGAAAGAATTAGTAGCTAAACAAGAAGCTCAGGCAAAAGCTGATAAAGCTAAAACTGTTGCTGCACCAGTTGTAGCTGCAACACCAGGCGATACAGTTCAATTAGCACAATTACAAAAAACTTTAGGCGGATTTGCATATTCTGCTACGCTTCCTTCTGCAAAAGACTCTTTTACAACTATCGAAAACGAGAAGATTAAACTTAAAATCGCTAATAAAGGTGGTTATATAGTTGAAGCTGTTCTAAAAGAATTCAAAAAATTTGAGAAAAATTCGGGACAATTAGTAGAGTTGATCAAAGACAACAATGCTAATTTAAACATTCAATTACAAACGATTGATAATAGAACTTTAAATTCTAAAGATTTATTTTTTGAACCAACGTTGACTAAAAATGGTGCAGACCAGATTTTAACAATGCGTTTAAAAGCAGGAGCTAACGAGTTTTTAGAATATAAATATATATTAAAACCAAACGATTATTTAGTTGGTTTTGACATACGTTCTCAAGGATTAAATAAAGTTTTAAATTCTTCTAAGCCGTTAGATTTAGAGTGGAATTTAAAAACATACAGAAATGAGAAAAGTATTTCTTATGAAAACCGTTATGCCGAAATTTATTACGAACATGAAGATGGGAAAATAAATTATGCAGGTTTAGGTAAACATGAAGAAGAGACAGTTGAAAAAGTAAGTTTTATAGCTTATAAACAACATTTCTTTACTTCTATTTTAGTAACAGACAAACCATTTGCAACATCTAAATTAGAATCAACTAATTTAGTGAATGATGAAAAAATAGATACGGTATTTACTAAACAGTTCAAAGCAAACGTTCCTTTAGCATTTTCAAATGGTGAAATTGATTATAAAATGCAATGGTATTTTGGACCAGCAGATTATAAAGTTTTAAAATCTTACGATAAAAATTTCCAAAAAATTATTCCATTAGGATGGGGAATTTTTGGTTGGATTAACAGATTAATTTTTATTCCGTTGTTTGGATTCCTGAGTTCAACAATTGGATTGTCATTAGGTATTGCAATTATTATCTTTACTATTATTATCAAATTGGCTATGTCGCCAATTACATATAAGTCGTTTTTATCACAGGCTAAAATGAAAGTTTTACGTCCGGATATTACTGAATTGGGAGAAAAATACAAAAAAGACCCAATGAAAAAACAACAGGAAACAATGAAACTGTACAACAAAGCAGGAGTAAACCCAATGGCAGGATGTATTCCGGCATTGATTCAGCTTCCGTTTATGTATGCATCTTTCCAGTTTTTCCCATCAGCTTTTGAATTAAGACAAAAAGGCTTCCTTTGGGCAGACGATTTATCATCTTTTGACTCGGTTGTAAAATTACCTTTCAATATTCCATTGTATGGAGACCATATTAGTTTGTTCCCAATTTTGGCGGCAATTGCAATTTTCTTTTATATGAAAATGACTTCTGGAGATCAGCAAATGGCTGCGCCTCAGCAGGAAGGTATGCCGGATATGGCAAAAATGATGAAAATCATGATTTATGTTTCGCCATTAATGATGTTAATTTTCTTTAATAGTTATGGTGCAGGTTTAAGTTTGTACAACTTTATCTCGAACTTAATTACTATCGGAATTATGTTTGTAATTAAAAATTACATCGTAGACAGCGAGAAAATTCACGCTCAAATTCAGGAGAATAAATTAAAAGAGCCTAAAAAACCAAGCAAGTTTCAACAACGTCTTCAGGATGTGATGGAGCAGCAGGAAGCAGCTAAAAAGACTCAGAATAAAAAGAAATAAATTTTAAAAATCCCGATTAGATCGGGATTTTTTTATTTTAAGAAGTGTGTTTCCTTTTCAAATAACAAATGAAAATTTTAACTTTGAAAATGACAAAACATACTTTATGAAACTAATTTTCGTTTAAGTTAAAAATTGAATACAAGATGATTTCTAAAAAAATAATAATTGGGCTGCTATTACTAAATGTTTTCTTTGTAAATGCCCAAACGGAGTTTAATAAATTAGATGTTAACGGAAAGAAAGACGGTGTTTGGAAAGGTGTTTACGAATCAAAACGCCCGAGATATGAAGGAACTTTCAGTCACGGAAAAGAAACTGGAATTTTTAAATTTTTTGATGATACTAAAAAAGGAGATGTAATTGCAACGCGCGATTTTACAGCTAATGATGGAAGCTCATATACTATTTTTTATGATCAGAATAAAAATATAGTAAGTGAAGGAAAAGAAGTTGGAAAGGAAAGAGAAGGCGAGTGGAAATATTATCACAAAGCTTCTAAGGTTTTGATGACTTCAGAAACCTATAAAAAAGGGAAATTACAAGGTTTAAGAACGGTTTATTATCCGAACGCTAAAGTTGCTGAAGAAATGACGTATGTAAATGGTTTAAAAGAAGGAAATTATAAAAAACTAGGACAAAACGGGACTATTCAGGAACAATCTGTTTTTAAAAATAACGAGTATGAAGGTGATGCTGTTTTTTATGATGCAGATGGTGCTGTAGCTTCTAAAGGAAAATTTGTAAAAGGAAAAAAAGCCGGAATGTGGCAGTTTTATACGAATGGGAAATTAACTAAAGAAGTTAACATGAGCGATCCAAAAGCTAGTTATAAAGCCGATTCAAAACCTAAAATGGGTAATTAAGCTATTTATATATTTAAATTTTTAAGCCACGAATTCACGAATTTATTATAAAACAAAAATTCGTGAATTCGTGACTGATTTTTTATCTAATTGTTTAAATTTGATTGTGCTAATATTTTGATTCAATGGATTTAAACGAACTTGCAGGAAGATTTTTTTTATTGTTTTTTTCGATTTTGGTTTTGTACTTTTTCTCAAACAGAAAAGATAACGAAACTATAAATCCGTTGATGGTTATTGTTGGTCTCTGTACTTTTTCGCTTTGCTATTTATTCACAAAAATTGAAATTGGAGTTGGGATTGGCTTTGGTTTATTTGCTATTTTTTCAATTTTAAGATTTCGAACGCAATCATTTACTGTAAATGCGATTATCTTTCTTTTTGCCACAATTACGCTTTCTATTTTAGACATTATGTATCCTTTTGAAAAAATAGAAATACTCTTATTTTTTCAAATTATCATCATTGGCTTTTATGTAGCAGCGTCTATTATCGTAAACAGAAAAGCTTCAAAATATCTCAATACTGTCGATGTGAAAATTCCGCTCATCAACGATTTCTCTTTAGAAAATGGAAATATCCGCAAAGCAGTTCAGGAAAAAATCAATATTCAGGATTTTGATTTTAAAATTGTTTTGGTCAATACAGTGACGAACGAAATAGATCTTTTAGTATTCTATTAATTATTAAATGGACGAACCTGTTTGATATATAAATCCCGATTTTCGCCAACAATTTTAAATTCTATATCTACAGGATGAAAGAGGTTTTTTCGCCAATAGCGGTACATTTTCTCTTCAATTTTACGGCTCACAAGAAAAAGCCTGCTCATTTCTTTTCTGCTTAATAAAGGCTCATTATTATTGATATTTGAGTTTGAAGTATAATCGACATCAAAATCCTCATCGTCAGTTCCGGAGTTTAAATGATACGCTACAAACTGCTCGCAGATTTCGCCTTTTTCTGGTTTTACAACAGAGTTTTCTCCTTTTTGAATATTTACTGTAATTCCGGGAAAATTTTCTCTGAAAATATTTTTCGTGATTACAACGCCATTTGCTAATTCATCTGGAAAAGAACGATGAACCAAAACTCCCATGGCAATATTTTGCTGATCGATTCCAAAAAGTTCTCTTTCATTATACGAAGCTTCATTCCATACGCTTGCCCAAACTTGTTTAATTGCTTTTTCGAATGTTTTAATGCTGTCTCCAAGAATTCCGGTTTTAGAATCATATAATCCGGCGCCGTTAAAATCGTCCAAATCTTCTGCATTTGTTGAGGAACGAAACCTGAAATTTTTGAATTTGGCATTTTTAAACGTTACATTCAATTTTGAAATTAATTCAGGATCAGCCGGTTCTTTTTTAATAGCATCACGAATCTTTTTCAATTGCTGATTTACCCAAACCGTTGAATCTTTTTTGGTAGAATTCAAGAGTTCTTTTATTAAAGGTGAAATCGATTCTTTCTGAATATGTTTTGTATAAAAATAGAACGGAATAGCGTGCGCATCTTCGGGCGTTTTAAAAGGAATTTCTTTTGAAATAGCAATCAAATAGGACATGTTTTGGGCTTTTGATCCAATATAATTAACGCCTTTTTTAGGAATTTTAGATAAATCAACTAAATCTGTAATCGTGTTGTCAATTGTCAATTTTTTCTTTTTGGAATTCGTTTTAATAACAATCTTTTTATCAGTTTCTTTTATAAAAAAAGTATCAACCTGAATTTTTAATTCTACTTTTTTAGAAAGTAATTTTTTAATGTTTTCATCTTTTAAGGCCAATGTATAAGCCATAATTGGAATTTTTCTGTTCTTGCCCAGCAGCACTAAATGACTAAGCGGCGTCTGCAATTCGTTAACAATAATTCCTCTTACATTGGGTAAAATATCCGGCGTACCGTCTAAAACTATAATTTCGTCAGGATTTGGTTTTACTTTATCGAGATCTTTGATTTTATATTGTTTTAAAATGCCGACATTACTTCCAGAAACGACTTCCTGATATTTTATTTCATTAAAAATGTAATCTGATTTTACACACGGAATTTTAAATTGTTCCAGACGAAACCATTCCATCTGCTCAGGATTATTTAAATAAAATTTTAAATTTTGACCAATAAATGTGGATTGAATTACTAAGTTGAAAAAACGTTCAATTAATGGAATTGGCATGTGATCTGAAGCGGCAAGTTCAAAAATCCATTTATCAGTTCCTTTAATATGATTGAGATTTCCCAGTAAAAAATCCCTGTCTTTTAAAGTATTGCTGTAATTCTCATTATTAAAAATTTGCAAGTCGTAATTGTATCGCAGATAATTGGTTACAAAATCATAATGCAGCGGAATCAAAGTGCTGTTGAAATAATACATTTTTTGTTTCCTTAAATCATAAACAACTTTTACCGATTCGATATTGGAGAATTTATCAGATAAAGGTTTTCCTCTAAATGCTTTATACGCTTCATAATCAGCTAAGGATGATGAATATCTTTGTGCACTTAAAGACATGAAAATGAAAAAGAATAATAGGCCGTAAATGTATTTTTTCATGACAAATGTATTGAATATTAAAAGTAAGTATTTAAACAATAAGTTTTATCTACCACGGGATTATATAAACTAATTGAAACCGATTAGATTTTCTAAAATATGGCGTATCTTTGCACCCTTGTAAAATTATAAAGATTTTAAAATGAAACGTGTAGTTGTTGGTCTTTCTGGTGGAGTAGATTCTAGTGTTGCCGCATATTTATTGCAGCAGCAAGGATACGAAGTTATTGGGCTTTTTATGAAAAATTGGCACGATGATTCGGTTACTATTTCTAACGAATGTCCTTGGTTAGAAGATAGTAACGATGCTTTATTGGTGGCTGAAAAACTTGGAATACCGTTTCAAACTGTCGATCTAAGCGAAGAGTACAAAGAAAAAATCGTTGATTATATGTTCAACGAATACGAAAAAGGAAGAACTCCAAATCCTGATGTGCTTTGTAACCGCGAAATCAAATTTGATGTTTTTATGAAAATCGCATTAAGTCTTGGTGCCGATTATGTTGCTACTGGACATTACTGCCAAAAAAGTGAAATTGAGGTTGACGGAAAAACGGTTTATCAATTGATTGCCGGAAATGATGTAAACAAAGATCAATCTTATTTTTTATGCCAGTTGTCGCAGGATCAATTGTCTAAAGCATTATTTCCAATTGGTGCGTTGACAAAACCAGAAGTTCGTGAAATTGCGGCAGAAATGGAATTGGTAACTGCCGAAAAGAAAGATTCGCAAGGACTTTGTTTTATTGGAAAAGTTCGTTTACCGGAGTTTTTACAGCAAAAATTACAGCCGAAAGAAGGTACAATTGTTCAGATCGATAAAAACGATCCGATTTATAATGTTGAAAAATCAGCTGAATTATCTTTAGAAGAAGATTTAAAAATAGAAGCTCAAAAGCTGCATTATCTTCCAACAATGGGAAAAATTATGGGCAAACACCAAGGTGCACATTATTTTACTGTTGGCCAAAGAAAAGGATTGAACGTTGGCGGAACTACAGATCCGTTATTTGTAATTGCTACCGATGTTGAAACTAATACAATTTATACTGGTTTAACTAGCAATCATCCTGGATTGTTTAAAAAAGCTTTGTTTGTTGGAGAATCCGAAGTACACTGGGTTCGTGAAGATTTGAATTTAAAAGCAGGCGAAAAAATGGAAGTTATGGCGAGAATTCGTTACCGTCAGCCATTGCAAAAAGCGATACTTCATCAATTTGAAGACGGAATGTATGTTCATTTTGAGGAACCACAATCTGCAATAACAGAAGGGCAGTTTGTTGCCTGGTATTTAGAGAATGAATTAGTTGGTTCGGGAGTAATTTCTTAGCTTTATACTTTTTTACGAAGGATTTCCTTTTAAAAGAGTATATATGAAACATAGCTTTACTTTTCTTTTATTATTGTTTTCGATTGTAATGTTTTCTCAGGAAGAAGATGCCTGGGTATATTTTACAGGAAAACCAAATTCGCAGGATTTTTTCAATAATCCCTCGCTGACTCTTTCGCAGAGATCATTAGATCGCCGTACGGCACAAAATATTGCATTAAATATTACGGATGCACCTCTGGAAACTACTTATGTAGATCAGATAAAAGCAAGTACAGGTATAACTGTAAAGGCTCAGTCTAAATGGTTGAATGCTCTTCATGTTAGAGGAACTCAGACTAATATTGATGCATTAAAACTGCTTTCATTTGTTAGTAAAGTAACTTTTGCAAATAAGAATTTGAATGTAACTTCAAAAAAAGTTTCAGAAAACAATATTGCAGCGGTAAAAAATAAGCTGGAAACTACAATTGATTATGCATACGGAAGTTCTGCAAATCAAATTCAAATGCTTAACGGACAAGTTTTGCATCAACAGAATTATACAGGTTCCGGAAAAGTAATTGCAGTTTTAGACGGAGGGTTTCCAGGCGTAAATACAGCAGAACCTTTTAAGCGACTTCGTGACAATAATTTAATTTTAGGTGGCTATGATTATGTCAACCGAAACACAAATTTCTATTCTGGAAGCGATCACGGAACTTTAGTTTTATCAACAATGGGTGGTTACATAGAAAACTCTTTGGTAGGAACCGCTCCAGATGCATCTTATTATTTATTTATTACTGAAGATGGTGCATCAGAAAATCCTGTTGAAGAATCGTACTGGGTTGAAGCTGCAGAACAGGCAGATGCTTTTGGAGTGGATATAATTACAACTTCATTGGGTTATTTTGGCTTTGATAATGCAAATTATAGTCATACTTATAGTGACATGAACGGCATAACAAATTTTAGTACAAAAGGTGCTGAACTGGCTTTTAGCAAAGGAATTATTGTTTTGGCTTCTGCCGGAAATGAAGGGAATACTGCTGAAAAGCATATTGGCTCACCTGCAGATGGCGTATCTGTTCTTACAATTGGTTCAGTAAATTCTGTAAAAGTTAAAGCTCCTACTAGTTCTATTGGTCCAAGTTTTGACAATCGAATAAAACCAGATATAATGGCACAAGGAGTGGCCGCAGTAGTTTCAAGTACTACGGGAACTATTGGTACGGCTAACGGAACTTCTTTTTCATGCCCAATTATGGCAGGAATGGTCGCTTGTTTATGGCAGGCTTTTCCAACGAAAACAAATCAGGAAATTAGACAAATGATTATTCAATCTGCAGATAAATATACTGTTCCGGATAATAATTATGGTTACGGAATTCCCAATTTTGGATCGACTTTAAGCGTTGATACTTTTCAGTCTTCATCGGATTTTTCAGTTTATCCAAATCCGGCGAAATCCAATATTTCTTTTTTGTTTACTGATGAGACTGCTTCTGTGTCCATTTATTCTATTTTGGGACAAAAGCTGATTGAAAAAGAAATAACAAATCAAAATCCGGTTCTTTCTGTTGAAAGCTTAACCAGCGGACTGTACTTTTATACTTTTAAATCTGGAGCTTTGCAGAAAGCAGGAAAAATAATAAAACAATAATAGTTTTAATGAACAGAATTACACAGCTTTTCAATATAAAATATCCAATCATTCAAGGAGGAATGATTTGGAATAGTGGTTATAAATTAGCATCTGCAGTAAGTAATGCGGGAGGTTTAGGTTTAATTGGAGCAGGATCAATGTATCCTGATGTTTTAAGAGAACATATTCAGAAATGCAAAAAAGCAACTGACAAACCGTTTGGCGTTAATATTCCGATGTTATATCCCAATATTGAAGAGATCATGAATATCGTGGTTGAAGAAGGTGTAAAAATCGTTTTTACATCGGCAGGAAATCCTAAAACCTGGACTTCATTTTTAAAAGAAAAGGGGATAACGGTAGTTCATGTTGTGAGCAGCAGTGTTTTTGCACTAAAAGCACAAGAAGCAGGTGTTGATGCCATTGTTGCCGAAGGCTTTGAAGCTGGCGGACACAACGGTCGTGACGAAACTACTACTTTAACTCTAATTCCGATGGTTAAGGAAAAAATACAAATTCCAATTATTGCCGCAGGCGGAATCGCAACAGGAAGAGGAATGCTTGCGACAATGATTTTAGGTGCTGATGGAGTTCAGGTTGGAAGTCGTTTTGCGGCATCCATAGAATCTTCGGCTCACAATAATTTTAAAGAAACTATAGTTAGTATAAAAGAAGGAGATACTCAATTGACTTTAAAAGAATTAGCTCCGGTTCGATTGGTAAAGAATAAATTTTATAATGATGTTCAGGCTTTGTATGAAAAATGCCCTTCTAAAGAAGAATTAGCAGCACTTTTAGGAAGAGCAAGAGCCAAAAAAGGAATGTTTGAAGGTGATCTTGAAGAAGGTGAACTTGAAATAGGACAAATTGCCGGACTGATTCATGAAATTTTACCTGTAGAACAAATTGTTCAACAAATGATAGCGGATTTTAAAGCTGCATGCCAAGAAAAAGCTACATTTGAGTTTTAATTACCTGCAAGAAATATTTTATGAATTCTATTCGCACTTATATACTAGTATTGTTTTTGGCTTTTGGATTACAACAGGTTCAGAGTCAATCCTATCATTTTAAAACTTCAGGATTTAGTGTTTTAGAAAAAAATGAAAAAGGAAAGTGGGGGCAGTGGTCTAATCTTGATTTGGTTAATCTTTCTGTAATTCTTGATACTGACAAACACAGGATTGTAGTATATTCTCAGGAAATACAGCTTTTTAGTATTCTGGATTATATCGAACGAGAAGAAAACGATACAGATATTGTGTATTCTTTTATGTGTAAAGACAATGACGGACGAGAATGCAAACTTTCAATTATTACACGTAAAAAACAAGATAACCGCAAACAGCTTTATATCAACTACGACGATCATATTATTGTTTATAATATTTTTACGGTATAAAGAAATAATTAAAATACAAAACCCGACAATTTAAAAACTGTCGGGTTTTGTTATTTAAAGCAACATTATAATTACTGAAAAACTTTATTGTGTTACGATAACCACAATTTTATTAAAATCTGCAGCTGCATTTATAACTGCTTTGTACTGGTCGAAGCTGGTTAACGGGTAATTGATAATATTGTAAAACTCTGTGTTTTCAATTGTTACCACGTTTTTGTCTTGAGAATAATTACTTGTAAAAGCAGCTTCAGTTTTACCATTAAGATCTGTTTTGAAATTCATTACAAATTTATCCAGGTTTTTAATGGTTGCACCTTCGGGTAAAATAATTTTAATTTTTCGGGTGTAATAATGCGGATAATCGATTTCTACAGGAAGCGCTCTTTTGTTTTCCTGATAAAATTCCATTTGTCTCCCAATTGTCTGCCCTACAGAAAATAAATAATTTCCTCCAGCTTTTTGCATCATTTCTTTTCCATCAAATGTTAGATTTAATTTATATGGTTTTTTACCAATAAATTCAGTACCATCATTCTCTGTAGTAAGTGTTTTATATTCAGTTTGCAGCGTATAATTTTCAGAAATGGTTTTTAGCATGGTTTGATATTGATCGTTAGAAACAAAATCTTTTATTGGCTGAAAATTTAAACCAGAATATCCTCCATAAGTCATATTACTTGTAATTAATGGATTTTCGATATCTTTTGTAAAATCGGCTGTAATATCCATGTAATCATGTGTAATTTCTGTTCCCGGAATTTCAATAAAATTTATTTCTCCAATTCCCATAGAGAGACCGGCAAAAATTTTCTCTTTAATAAATAAACCATTATTGTTTCCTAAATAACTAGGGAAGAGTGGTAGTCTGTATTCTACTTCAGTAGGTGTTAGGTATTTTTTGATATTTGGAAAGTAAAACAAAAACTCATCTAAATTTTCGTAACTCTCAAAATCTTTATCAAAAGGAATTTTATATCGATTTGAGGTAAAAACAAGATTCTGTTCGATTTTAAAATATTTAAAAACCGCAGCATATAATTTAATAATATCTAAACTGTTTGCTTGTTTTGAGCTGATAATATCGCTTAGACCAGCTTTAGAGTCTGCGTATTTATCATAAATAATTGTTTTTTTAATCTTATTTTCAATGTTCCAGATTTGTTCCTGAGGATCTTTAGACACAGGAATATTTCCGCAGAAAGATGTGATAGCCTTTTCTTGTTTTTTATCCAGTACAGGATTAATTAATTCAAAGGTTGTTGTGGCATATTCTTTAAAATTGCTTAGGTTTTTTTGACCTGAATAAAGATTTGCATCTAATTTGTATCTAAAGAGTTTTAGTTTTACATCTCTATTAGAATATGCTTCGTCATCATTTAAGCCTATAATATCTTTTTCAGAAATAGTTAGAACTTTTTTATGTTCAAACTTTTTTTCATCTAAAACAGGTTCACTTAAACCGTTATAAGATTTGGTTTTGAAAACAAGATGAGCCGGAGTGATTAATTCGAAGTTAAATTCGCTGATTGGATATTCATCCTGCATTTTAACCGTGTTTCCTTTTAAATCTGGTGCTTCTTCTATAATATACAATTTTTCAATAACAGAACCTTTTTCAAGTCCGTTAATCGCAAAGTAATTGTATTTCATTCCTTTTTCCTGATCAACTTCTTCTTTAATGTCTTTTTTATCCAGAACGCTTATTTTTCCATTCTTTAAAATTACACGCACTTTTGTAACCAAAACATTTTCGTTATCACCAAAGGGAATATAAATTTTGTTATTTCGTTCGATGGCATCGTCTGAGTTTATATACTTTTTTTCATGTATCAAACGGTATTGTTTTGCAGTGTTTTTGTCTACTACAACTTCTATTTTTAAATTACGGCTTAGAATTACTTCCTTTTCGTTTTCATAATTTTTAGGAATTTCAATCTTTGTATCTTTTTCGTTCCAGTTATAGTCCTTAAAAGTGTAATCCTGAGCAAAGAAAAACGTAGTGTTGAGCAATGCCGCAAAGAAAAAAATGGTTTTTAATAATTGTTTTTTCATTATTTTTCGAGTAAAATTATAGTTTCGTTATAATTAGTTTTTAATTTTTTGATTGTAGCATTCCAAGGCTCAAAATCAGGTTTGTTCAGTAATAATTTCTTTACCGTAAGACTTACATTGAGATATAAAATATTGTTTTTCAATTCATAAATGAAATTTGCTTTTACATAATCATTATCTAAATCAAAGTTTTTTGGCAGATATTTTATAGTATTATTTTTTGGAATTTCTAATGTATACTGCGTTGAGAATTTTGTTAAATATTCAAATTCGTATGGTGAAACGCGATCTTTTGAAATGATTACTTTTTCTAAAAATTTATCAAGGAATAAATTGACATATGTTTCCTTATCTACTTTTACAATATAATTATCGAGATCAAAATTGTAACTTATGGTGTATGGTAAATCTTTATTAGAAAGGTTTTCTTCTTTAAAATCCTTCAGGTTAAATTTATTATTGCCTTTTAAAACTAAAGATTTAATCATATCCTGGCGTGTTTTGTTTGATGCATCGCCAATTTGCATTAAAACATGACTTCGGTTGTAGCCATAACGATCAATTTTTGCGTTTCCGATTAATTTACTGTTTTCAATTTTTAGGTTTACAACTTCCTTAATTTCATTTAAATCGCCTGAAATGACTGGAACCGGATAAATCTTGTATTGATCATTTTCTGTAAAAAGAACTTCTTTTCCCTGAATAAAAGCAGTAGGAATTCCGTAACGGGTTTCTTTATCTGTACCATCAAGAAAAATATAATCATTATCTTTTTTAAAAATTGCGATCATATGATTGTCTACAGACGGAGTGGCCAAATCATTGTAAGAATAAGGAATACTTCGGGTTCCAATCCAGGCAATAGTTACATTTTTTAGACCCGCATATTGAGACATAGTAGATATTAGGTTTGCCATATCCTTGCAGTCACCAAATTTTCTTTCAAAAACTAAGCTGGCTTCACGAGGAATAAAACCTTCATAACCATCCTCAAAAGCAATATATTTGATGTTTTCTTTTACCCAATAGAAAATACTTTTAACTTTTTCTTCTTCTGTATTTTTCTCTTTTGTAATGTCAAGTGTAAGGGCTTTTAAATCAGGATCTTCTTTTTTGTTTAGATCTTTTACAAATGATTTGTAATAGTTGTATAATTCATTTATCTCGCCTAAAACCGGAGTCGTTTTATTATTTATTGTATACTCCTTAATGTAGAAATCAACATGAGGTACTATATATAAATATCCGGGAGCACTATCTTCAAATTTAGCTGGTTTTATGTTTGAAGAAGCCCATTTGTGTATCAACTTCCCTTTTTTTTCAGTTTTAGAATAGGTAATCGTTTTATCCGGATCATTAAAAATTTTATAATCTATAACAACATTTTTGTCTGTTCTCACTTCTAAAACAGAATTTTGAATAGGCAGACCTCCTCCAAATATATATTTATGAAGCAAATGCGGGTCTAAAAACTGAGTCTGGTAATGATAAACTTTTTTAGCTCCGGGTTCTATGCTTGGAAATGTAAGCTGACGTTCTTTAACGTCATTGTAGAATATAGAGCTTTGCTCAGATTGTTTTTCAATAGTCTGAGTTACTTTTAGTTTTTTTTCTTTTCCGTTATCACTTAAGACCGTATAAGCATCATAACTTTTTAAGGGAATTAATCCAGAATAGGAAAAAGATTCCTTGTTATTAATGATACCATTTTGATTCAAAATCATTGACTCATAATGTGTGTCTTGTAAAATTTTCAATCCATTGTTTTCAATTGAAATATCATACAGTTCAGAGTTATCAATGACAACTTCATTATAATCCGGATATAAAATTTTAGTATCCTGAAAAGACTTTTGTGCTGTAATTATAGTAGAATATGCAACAATAAAAATGGTCAGGAAAAAAGATTTATTTGATAATATCGACCAATTCATCTGAATCATATTTTTTAGTTTGTACTAGTTTTCCAGCGTTATAAATTAATGTGTTTCCGTGTAATTCGTCATTTTTTAGCGAAATGTCTGCCCATAGCTGTCCATCTTCTTTAAAGTATTGCTGCTGACCGTCGTAGTCATTATTAACAAAATGCTCTTTTTTATAGATTTTTCCATTTGCATAATATTCAATACGATCACCATCAAGCACGCTGTTACGATAGTTACATTCATAATCTGCTTTTCCATCGATATTGTTAATGATAAACTTGCCATCAATATTTCCTTTGACAATATTAAACTGAATAGCAGTTTTTCCATTAGGATATAATGATGAGACTTGTGCCGTTTGATTTTCAATTAAAACTTTTTCGTTTAATTCGCCAGTCTTATTTTTTTTGATAAAGAATTTTGGAATATTGTTTTCATATCCTACAATTAACACTGGTTCGCCTTTCTGATTGAAATAAGTCACATTTCCTTCATCAATATCGTTCAGGTGATTACTTTCAGATAACTTAGATTTGTTACTGTAATATCTTGTGGTTTTTCCGTTTTCAAGACCAAGAGTATATTCTAAAGTCAGCCTTAAATTACCCACATAATCGTAATACTTGTTTAAGCCATTTAATTTACCATTGTAGTAATTGTTCTCTACCAGAATTGACCCCAGCGGACTATACGCTTTGTAAGCGTTTTGAAGAACACCATTTTTGTACTCGCTCTCTACAATTTTAGTTTTAAGTTTGTCTTCTGCAGTAAATTTTCCGTTTAATACGCCATTAATGTAATTGCAGTTTTTTGTATAAATTCCATTATTGAAAGTCGTGCTAAAATTTCCTGTTTTATTTTTAAAGTCAATACTATTTTCAATCTTGTCATTGCCATCAAATGTATTCGTGTGAGTTAAATAACCGAATAAATAAGTATCAATACTTGATATTTTTCCGTTTTGAGAGTATATAATTTTATCAGAATTAAATTCGTTGTTAATTATAAAACCTTCTGAAAGGGTTTTACCATTTGAGTAAAAAGTTGTAAAAGGACCATTTTGCTCTCCTTTATCATAATGATAAATCTGGCTTAATTTATTAGCACTATAAACCTCATAAATCCCGCTAATTGTGTCGTTAACAAAGTTATTTATAGAAGAAACATCTCCGTTACGAGTATAATTTGTAGCAATACCATTGTTTTTTCCATTGCTGTATGACTCTTTTAAGCGTACTATTTCTGAACCATATAAATACTTCCATTCGCCGCTCTTTTTTCCTTTTTCAAAATTCCCAACTATACGTGGTGACCCATTATAGTTTTTTACTTCGAAATTCTTTTTACTTAAACTAACTTCTGTCCCCGCAGGAGATTTTGCAGTAAATTGAAGCCCCGATTTTAATTCACCAGCTTTGTATTTTTCTTCAAAAAATTTATTTCCCTGATTATCAAAGTAGGCATAGCTTTCCATTTCTTCTTTATTGTTGTATAAAGTTTCAGATGACTTGTTGCCATTTTCGCCGTATTCAACAGACTTGGTAATTTTACCGGCAGTATAACTGTTTTCTCTTTTTAAAGTTTTGTTTGGATAATAGCTTTTAAATGTTCCTTCGATCACTCCGTTTTTATATAAAGCTTCAGATTGAATTGTTTTACCATCATAGTATTGAACATAATTACCTTCAATACTATCATTAATACAACTATATGTTTCTAAAATATCTCCTGATTCATTGTAATGAACATATTTACCATTCAGTTTGTTTTTAGAATATTCCATTTCACTTTTCTTGGTTCCGTTTTCATACAAACAAATAAAGGTCCCGTCTTTTTCTCCATTAATGAAATTTACTTCACAATTTTTACCTCCGTTAGGATAATATGATGTGCTGAGTCCATTTAAAACATCATCCTTATAATTCTCAGTTAAAGAAATATTTCCATTTTCATAATAAGTAGTTCTTTTTCCGTTTAGTTTTCCGGCTGTAAACGATTTTTCTTCAATAAGGTTTCCTTTAGTATTAAAGAATTTTTGTAAACCATCGAGAACGCCGCTTTTAAAATTAAGTTCGCTTCCTAAATTTTCATATTCATTTAGATATTTACATTTACCATCAAATAATCCGTCTACTTGTTTTCCAACTATATATGGTCTGTGCTTGTCAATAGAAACGATTACCTCTTCGGTATTTCCAAACATATCCAGATTTCTTTTTCCAAAAACGGACCAGAAGTCTTTTTGAATATAATCATCGTTAAAAGAGTTAATTTTTTTCTTTTGCTTATTTAATTCCTTGCCAACTCTGTCTTCTATAGAAAGCAGACTATAATAAGAATAACCTTCTAACTGATTTTTTTCAACCATTTGTTTGATCCATGGAATGTAGGTTGTTTCAAAAAAACCATCTTCCATTTTATGCCCGGCAGCATATTCAGCAACAGCCTGAACTTGTCTGGTTAGATTATCATCTATGCTTGATTTAATTTTATATACTTTTTTTAAGGGTAATTGATTTCTTAAAATAGTTTCTATTTCTTCAAAATTATCACCAGATTTAGAGAAAACAACTTTATTATCAGCGATATAATTCTGACCATAGTTTGCATTTAAATTTGTGATAGCCTGATTAGCATAAGGACCCATTGGAGAAAGAACCAGATAAGTCATAAGTGCTAATGTACCTTCGGTAATTTTCCCGTTATCAAAAGCTGTAACTCCTAATAAATAATGAGAAGATGCATGGTTTGGGTTTTTTGTAAGGATGTCCTTTAAAACATCTACAGCTTTTTGAGATTCGTCTTTTCGTATATATAGAACAGCGAGATTGTACAGAAATACAGATGAATTGCCTAAATATTTTTTTCCTTCGTTGAATATTTTTTCAGAAGCTTCATATTCTTTTTCATTACTTAAAAAAATAGCATAAATCTGAAAGAGTTCAGGATTTTCGTCCATTTTTCCTTTTTTATGCAAATCTTCGAGAAAAGCTTTTAGTTCACTTTTTTTCTCCTGTGCACTAAGTGTTAATGCAATTTCATACTGAGCAGTTAAGTATTTAGGATCAGTTTTACTAATTTTTTTGTATTCCTTTAATGCTTCATCATATTTTTTTTCATTGTGTAAATTGACACCTTTATTAATAATGGAATCGGTGTTGTACACAAAAGCATAATCAGTTTGGGAATAGTTTTTTGAAAATAAAATTAAAAAAAGGAACAGTAAAAATTTTCTCATTGTATAGGTTTAGGTTTTTCCAAATATAAAAATTTTGACCTAATATGCACCTAGTATAAATACTTCTTTATAAATTATTTTTACAACCGAAAAAAAAACTTTGTACGGCTATGTTATATGGCTTAATAGAAGTAAAAAAAATACCCCGGCAAATTTAAAAATCCACCGGGTTCGCTATATAATAAAAACTTAGAACCTTAGCACCTGAGAACCTCAGGACCTTTTTCTAAGATTCAATATCCTTAATAAATTCATCATATTCCAGATAAAACATTTCAAGAGCATGCATGTTTTCGCTGAAGAAATCAAAAATAGCATCCCAGTTATTGCGATTGCTAAAACCCACTCCCAGTTTTTCAACCCAAATTCTGCTGATAGTTTTACCACTTTCTAAAGTGTAGTTTTTCTCGAAAACTAAATCTTTAATAAATTCCTCTTCGAGAATATTTTTTAAAGCTTCTATTTTTTCAAAATAAGCATTTCGTTTTTCATCGCTTCGGTGTTCGATGTCAATTAAAACCTGCGCTTTTTTATTGTCTACATAAAATTTAAAAGAGAAATCTTTGATTTTGGTATCATAAAGAACCCATTTTCTTGGATACTTTTCTGCAAAAGCAACCCAAAATTCCCTTTTTATTCTTTGTGATTCTTCTCTGCTGTACATTTTTAAGGCTTTGTTTTAGAAAACTTGTAGAACCGCATTTTCTAGAGTATATTTATATTTTTAATTTGAAAGTACAAAAATAAACTTTGAATATGGATTTTCAAGATTTTTTGCAATATGTTCCTAATTTAATTCCAGTTGAACTCCCGGCAGAATCCTCACACGCAAAAATGGCGCCTCTGGAACGCATTCAGGCGTTGAAAAATTTAGATATTGACGCAAAAAATCCAAGAATTGCTGCCGTTATGATGTTGTTTTATCCCAAAAAAGAAAAAACACATTTAATTCTAATTGTTCGAAATGCATACAATGGTGTTCATTCTTCGCAAATTGCATTTCCGGGCGGTAAATATGAACTCACAGATCGTGATTATCAGGAAACAGCTTTAAGAGAAACTAGCGAAGAAGTTGGTGTTCTTCCTGAGAAAATTGAAATCATAAAGCATTTTACACCTATGTATATTCCGCCAAGTAACTTTCTGGTGCATCCTTATTTAGGAATTGCTAAAGAAGAACTTGCATTTTATCCCGATGTCCGAGAAGTAGCCGATGTTCTCGAATTGCCATTATCTGTTTTTTTAGATGATGAAATTATAATCGAAACCAAATTATCAACTTCTTATGGAAATGATATTTTAGTTCCTGCATTTAATATTCAAAACCATATTGTTTGGGGGGCAACCGCAATGATTTTAAGCGAATTGAGAGATGTTCTAAAATTTACTTTTTCAGAAAAATCACAATAACCTTAATTTAACATTTTGATAATCATTGAGATATGGATTTATTTCGTAAATTGTGTATTAGTATTGCTAAAAGAATAATTTTTGTATGTTTGCGACTTAACCTAAAAAATACAAAACAACGTTATGGGATTGTTTAAACGAAATCCTTTTGGGCATATATTATTCATCAAGAAATGGTTAATCCGTATTTTGGGAGCCATGACTCATAGAAGATATAGAGGTTTTAATGAATTACAGATTGAAGGATCTGAAATTATTAAAACACTTCCGGAAAGAAACGTTTTGTTTATATCCAATCACCAAACTTATTTTGCAGATGTTGTGGCGATGTTTCACGTGTTTAACGCAAGTTTAAGCGGACGTCAAGATACTATTAAGAATATTGGTTATTTGTGGCAGCCCAAAATGAATATTTACTACGTAGCAGCAAAAGAAACAATGCAGGCCGGATTACTGCCAAGAATTTTAGCTTATGTGGGAGCAATTACCGTAGAAAGAACATGGCGCGCAAAAGGTGTTGATGTTACTGAAAAACGTGACGTAAACCCAAATGATACCGAAAATATCCGTATTGCCCTTGAAGACGGCTGGGTTATTACCTTTCCGCAGGGAACAACAAAATCTTTTAAGCCGGTTCGTAAAGGAACAGCGCATATAATCAAACAGCATAAACCTATCGTAATTCCTATTGTTATAGATGGTTTCCGTCGTTCTTTTGATAAAAAAGGACTTCGTATGAAAAAGAAAAATATCCTGCAGTCTTTCATTATCAAAGAACCTCTTGAAATTGATTATGAAAACGACACAATCGAAGAAATCGTAGAAAAAGTAGAATACGCTATCGAACAGCACCCATCATTTTTAAAAGTAATTCCAGCCGAAGAAATCAAAGCGCAGGAAGAACTAAATAAATTTAGACAGTGGGAGTATTAGGAATTTTAGATTTCTGATTTTAGATTGTTTTTTTTGTTTCAAGTTTCAGGTTTCAAGTTTCAAGTTTCAAGTTGCCTAAATAAAACTTAGAACCTTAGTATCTCAGAACCTTAGAGCCTTAAAAAAGGAAATCTTTGAACCTTTGTGCCTCTGAACCTTTGTACCTAAATTAAAAATCTATTTTCTTCAACTCCTTATAATTCACGTATAATCTGCGTAATAAAGTCCCGTACAACAATCTGTAAAAACACCAGAACAATCCAAAGAAACCTAATATTACTAAGGTTAAAATTCCAATTGTGGTAAACATTGCTTTTCCGTTCATAGCAAGTTTTTCTCTTAAAAAAGCCATATCAGGATTGTAAACAAAAGCAATGAAGAAACTTAAGATCGATGTAATTACAATCATTCCTAAATTGTACCAAACATAATACTGAACTGTTTTTCTGGTTCTTAAAATGGCACTCATTAAAGATTTGGTGGCAACAGTTGTAGAAATTGTAGTGTAGTTTTTATAAAAGATAAATACAAATATCAACCCGACTAAATAATTTAAATAAGTTAAATATTCAAGCGTAACCACAATTTCAGGATGATTTATTTTTCGCAAAACATCATCAGTATTGATAAATAAGTTTGAAAAAGTCCAAAACGAAATCTCCAAAATACTGATAATCAAAATCCATTTCACAATTGAAGATGATTTTTTGTGAATCATTTTATAGATTTCTTTTTCAGAAATTTGTTCAAAAGAATCAGAGTTCTTTTTCCAGTCTTTTTTTAGTAAATCCAGTTCTTTCATAATAATTTTTAAGGATTTAGTATTTTTTTAAGTTTCCCTTTAATTCTGTTCATTTTCACGCGCGCATTCACTTCGCTGATTCCTAAGGTTTCGGCTATTTCTTGATAATCTTTGTCTTCTAAATACATAAAAACTAATGCTTTTTCGATGTCGTTAAGCTGATAAACAGCTTTGTACATCAATTTAATCTGTTCTTCCTCTTCATAGTTGTAATCAACATCTTTTACAAAATGCTGATGACTCTCATAATCTACGGTAGATATGGTTCTTTTGGTTTTGCGATATAAGGTAATGGCAGTATTTAAAGCGACACGATAGGTCCAGGTCGAAAATTTACTGTCGCCTCTAAATTTTGGATAAGCTTTCCAGAGCTGAATAGTGATTTCCTGAAACAAATCTTTATGAGCATCTTCGCCGGCAGTATATAATCTACAAATTTTGTGGATTATATTCTGATTTGCCTGCAATTGCGCAACAAATGACTGTTCTAGATTTTCGCTCATAAAAGTATTAGTAGTGTTGAAATCATTTTTGTTACAGGGCTTGACTTTTTTTCGCCACGAATTTCACAAATTTCTCAAATTGCTTCTCAAAATAGTAAAGATAAAGTTGAGTTTTAGTTTTTATAAATTTGTGATAATTCGTGCAATTCGTGGCAGCTTGCTACAGTTGTCGCGTTTTGTAGTAATTAATCATCAAATCTATAAACTTACTGTAACTTTCCATTCCATCTTTCTGATTGTTTGATTTTAAGAAACTATCATATACAAAATGAAAACCTTCATCAATAAAAGTATCATATTGTTTCCAAAAATCCTGACTTTCCTGATAATTTTTTAAAATACCCGGATTAACCTGTTTTTTTAAAATCTCGAAGATTTTCTCGTTTTTAAACTTCCAAATTCCCAGGCAATAACGCAAAGCAAAACTATATCCTGAATATTGAAAATATAAATTGTCATTTTTTACAGACGCCAAAACGCCTATAAAATTACATTCGTTCTCACTGGCAAAACCTATCTGATGTGCCATTTCGTGAGATGCTGTAAGCGGAAAAGAATACATTGGTAACAAATTATTCACCTGTGCCTCATTTGTAAAAGGGTTCAAATAACCGCCAAATCCCATATAAGTTAATGGTACACTGAACAGCGATTTTTTTACGCTTAAAGTCTCATATTTAAAATAAGGATGTTCTTGAGCTAAATTGTCATATCCATTTAAATTTATCTTAAAAACTTCTTCCTGAGTATATGGAAAACTAATTTTTTCGCTTTTGTTTTTTGTAATTTTAAACTGAATTTCATTCGTTTTGACAATCAGTCTTTTTGTAAAGGCCAATAAATCAGCATCGGTATATTCTCTTTTAATTTCCATTTTTTCGAAAAGAGGTTTGCGATAATAATTGAAAGCCCAAAGCACATGAAAGAAAAAGTAAAAAACAGAAATCTTGCCTATAATTTTTAAAAGATGATCTTTCCAATCTGTCTTCCATGTTTTTCGAATTCTCCAAAACCAGCTTATCATAGATAAGATTAAAACTGCGTAAATACAATCGCCAACAGAAAATGAAATTTTGCCTAAAAGCATTCTTGAGAAATGCGAAATTCTAATGTATAAATTATTGCTGTAAAGGCCTTCTACAAAATCAGGAAAAAATGGCAGGATTTTTAAAAAGATAATCTGAACTAAAAGAAATAAGGGTAAAATATATTTTGATTTCACAGTACAATTTTTGGATACGTAAATATAAATACAATTATTATAACTAAAAAAGAATTGTATTTGTGGAATTTGGTTTTAAAGATGATAATTAGTGGTAATTCGTGAAATTTGTGGCGAAAAAAAATATAAACTTTGTAACTTTGACATTCTTAATTGTTAAACTTCAAACAAAATATAATGAGTCAGGAAATAAGAAATCTGGAACCAAAAACACTTTGGAACAAATTTGCAGATTTAAACGCCGTTCCGCGTCCGTCAAAGAAAGAAGAGCGTGTAATCGAGTTTATGAAAAACTTTGGAAACAGCTTAGGTTTAGAAACTTTTGAAGACGAAATTCGAAATGTAATCATTAGAAAACCGGCAACTCCGGGAATGGAAAACCGTAAAGCCATTGTAATGCAAGGTCACTTAGATATGGTTCACCAAAAAAATGCTGATACCGTTTTTGATTTTGATACGCAAGGAATTGATATGTATGTGGATGGTGACTGGGTTCGTGCTCGCGGTACAACGCTTGGTGCTGACAATGGATTAGGAGTGGCAACAATTATGGCAATTTTAGAAAGCAAAGACATTCCGCATCCTGCAATTGAAGCTCTGTTTACAATTGATGAAGAAACTGGAATGACTGGTGCTTTAAATTTAAAAGGAGGAATTCTTCAAGGTCAGATTTTATTGAATCTGGATACTGAGGAAGATGATGAAATTGATATAGGATGTGCTGGTGGAATCGATGTAACGGCTACAAGAGGTTATAATGAAGAAGAAGTTCCGGAAAGCTCAGTTGGTTATACTATTACCGTAAAAGGCTTAAATGGAGGTCATTCTGGAATGGATATTCATAAAGGTTTAGGAAACGCTAATAAAATCATGAACCGTTTATTATTTGATGGTTTTGAAAATTTTGGATTACAGGTTTCTGAAATTAACGGAGGAAGTCTTAGAAACGCAATTCCTAGAGAAAGCGTTGCTAAAATTATTATCTCTCAAATGTTTGATGAAGCGTATATTTATGATATGCAGGAAATTATTTCTGATATCAAAGCAGAATATAAAACAACCGAACCAAATTTATCTATAGAGATCGTAAAAACTGATTTACCTGAAAAAATAATGGATTTAGGTGTTCAGGAAGGAATTATCAGAGCGATTTATGCTGCGCAAAATGGAGTTTATAAAATGAGCGCCGATATGGCTGATTTGGTTGAAACTTCAAATAATATTGCTCGCGTTATTGTAAAAGACGGAGAAATTTTGGTGGGATGTTTAACACGTTCTTCTGTAGAATCTTCAAAATTTGATTTGGCTAATTCGTTGCGTTCTGCTTTTGAATTAGTTGGATGCGAAGTTGAACTTGCTGGTTCTTATCCAGGATGGACTCCAAACGTAAATTCAGAAATATTAGAAGTTTTAAAAGAAATTTACGAAAAGCAAAATGGCGAGCAGCCAAAAGTTGTGGCTTGTCATGCTGGTTTAGAATGCGGAATTTTAGGAACAAATTATCCGGATATGGATATGATTTCTTTTGGGCCAACCATTCACGGAGCACATTCTCCAGACGAAAGAGCTAGTATTTCATCTGCGCAAAAATATTGGAAATTTGTATTAGAAATCCTTTCGAATATTCCAGTTAAATAAAGTTTTAAGTTTACAGTTGCAGTTTTCAGTTTCACTAGAGACTGAAAACTGCGACTGTAAACTAATTAATCTCTTTTAGGAGAATTTTTCTTCTCTCTTTTTTCTTCTTTCTTTTCTTTAGCCGTTTTTAACGGTTCTTTTTTTGTCGTTTTTTTAGCATCCTGACTCTTTGCCATAATATTTTGATTTAGATAATTAACTTATTTTAAAGTAAATATAAGTCCTATTTTTGATTTTATATTATTTATTTTGTTGATATACTTCAATTGAATCTTTTGCGAGTCTTTCTTTTAGCCATGCTTTTAATTTTTTTTGCGTTTCTAAATTGATATCTTTTTTGCTTTGGTAAAGAATAATTGGAATTACTTTCAAGTTATCTGTTTCAGTTTCAAAAGTATAATTTCCAATTGCAAGAGAACTTAATTCAGGAAACAGAATCTTTGCTTCATTGTTAATTTGATTGGTGTTGAACTGATATTTAGATAATTGATTTCGAAGATTGTTAATAATAACATCTTTTTGGTCTACGACATTTTGATTGTTGTTTATTTGATTCAGTATATCTTTTCTTAAATTCACTGTATCTTGTCTAATAATCAGTTTTGTATTGGTTATGTTATAATCTGCCAGTTTTTTATTGAGATCGGAAATTTCAATATCGTTGAATTTTTTAGTTAAAAACGCCAATTCAATTCTTCTAGGGCTGACATTATATCTTATTTTTTTATAAATAATAGGGTAATCATTGTTTAGGAATTCATTCTGAATAAAAACTTCAGTTTTAGAAGTATAGCTTTTTTGATCATACAATTGATAGGCAAAATAAATACTTGGCATAATTAAGAGTAAAATTAAAACTGACACGCCGTATTTAACTCGTTTTTCATGTTTCAAATCAAGTTGTTTTGCAATTGGATAATTTAAGTATTTGACGATCATAAAAGTTGCAATACATATAAAAACACAATTGATAGCATAAAGGTACATTGCACCCAGGAAATACATATAATTTCCAATTGCCAGGCCATAGCCGGCTGTGCAAAGAGGAGGCATTAAAGCAGTTGCAATAGCCACTCCGGGAATTGGGTTTCCTTTTTCTACTCTTGTTACGGCTATTACGCCTACTAAACCTCCAAAAAAAGCAATTAAAATATCGTAAATATTTGGGGATGTTCGAGCTAATAATTCGGATTGAGCTTCTTTAAACGGACTAACATAAAAGTAAATTGCTGAAGTGGCTAAACTTACTGCGGTTGCGATTATAAGGTTTTTAATTGATTTTTTTAAAAGTTCAAAATCATACATTCCTAAACCAAAGCCCGCACCAACAATTGGTCCCATTAAGGGTGAAATTAGCATTGCTCCAATAATTACAGCAGTTGAATTTACATTTAAGCCAACAGAAGCAATAATGATAGCACAGGCCAGAATCCAAATGTTAGAACCCCTAAAAGATACAGAACCTGATATGTTTTCTATTACAGATTTTTTGTTTTCTTCTCCTTTATGAAGATCAATAAAATTTAAGATTTTTTGAGTTAGATCTGTCATGGTATTTATTAGAATTACAATCGAAATTCCAATTTTCGATAAAAGTAAGTATGTCTAATTTAATGAAAAAAAGATTAAATACTGCGTTTATCCATTTAAATCTATAAGACAGTAGAAAAAAATAAAATTGTTTTTTGACGAAAAAAAATCCTCAATTTTTAAATTGAGGATTTGTGCGTTTATTATAAAAGTAAAATTTTAATTCCTTTTTAATACTTTATATTGTTCATAGCAGCCACTTATGGCATCTAAAATCTGTAAGTCATTTGCAGATTGAATAAAGGCATCAGAATAGTTGCAGCGATGCATGATTTCAGGAATTTCATCTTTGCTAATTCCCAAAAGAACTGCTATGGTTTCACGATCGTATTTAGTTTCTAAAAGATTTCTAATTGTATCGTCTTTTTTCATGTCCTTAAGTTTTTTAAGTTCCCGGCTGTTTTTTCCAAAGAAATTATAAAGCATATCAGCAGGATTAAAAATAGAACCCAATACTTTTCCAAAAGCATTTGGAGAATATTCACCAGCTTCATAACCTTGTGTAAGGCCTGAAATACTGTAACGGTAATTTTCTTTCGTTGGGATTAACTTCGAATCAATTTCAAGATAACCGGTCAAATTAAAAGGAGCAATAACAACTTCTTCAAGAGCAATTGCTTTTTCAGTAAGCTGAATTCGAGTTACTTTATTTTTTATCCAGTCATTTGTTACTCTGATTCTAAGAGATTGAAATCCTAAAAGAGAGAAATGAATTGTATCATTAGGCTGTACATCAATTTCAAAATACCCTTTTGCATCAGATTTTGCGCCGCGTACTTTATTGGTGTTAATGATATTTACATTTGAAAGAGGCTGTTTGCTATCATCATTTATAATATAACCTGAAACCCTTTGCGGAGTTGTAGATTCAGCATCTTGTGCAAAACTTATGGCAGAGAATAGTAAAAAAAAGAAAACTGCGAAATATTTCATATCCTGATTTAAAGCACTAAAAGTAGTAAATCGAGATTAATTATTTCGCAGTCTTTGAATATAATTATCAGAAAATTAACAAAGCAGGCGGTCTCGCTTTTAGTATTAAGTAAAAAGGATGAGAAAGATTTAAATTAAGTTATTAGAATTGCAAAACTCATCAATTCAAATAAAGGGCTTCTGCATAAAAAAAATCCCAAATTCCAATTATGTCTGGAATTTGGGATTTTGTATTTAAGATAATTAAAATTAATCTCTTCTTGGTCTTCTTGGTCTTGGTGAATCACCAAAGCTTTCAGAACGTCTTGGAGCTCTATCAGAACTTCCTTCGTTTCTTGGAGCTGAGCTTCTAAAACCACCTTCTCTTTTAGGAGCAGATGAATTTCTATCGCTTCTGAAACCACCTTCTCTAGGAGCTGAATTTCTGTCGCTTCTAAAACCTCCTCCAGAACCTTCACGTCTTGGAGCAAAATTTCCTTCTCTTCTTGGGCCTCCAGAGCTTCTTCCGCCACCAGAACGTCCGTTATGGTCACGTCTTCCGCCGCCGTCATTTTTAGAAATTTCAACATTAATACGACGTCCTTCTAATTGTACGTTGTTTAATACTTCCATAACTTTATCAGTATGCTCAGGATCAGTGTTAAAGAAAGAGAAACCTTCTTTTACATCTACTTTGAAAACGTCATCACGACCTAAGTCTAACGTTTCTTTCAGGTAATCTTTAAGAGTCATCCAATCGAAGTTGTCTCTTGAACCAATGTTTACAAAGTAACGAACTGCTCCGTTATTATTGAATTCTCTTGGCTCAGAATCGCTTCTTTCGCGTCTTTCTCCAGATTGAGTTGAAATATCTCTGTTCTTTTTGTAGTAAGCAATAAAACGGTTAAATTCTACTGAAACCATTTTCTTAATCAATTCTTCTTTAGATAAACCTTCAAGAACATTGTTAATTGCTGGTAAATAGTTGTCAATTTCGTGATCAACCTCAGTATCCTTAATTTTGTTTGCTAAGTGCAATAATTGAATTTCGCAGATTTCAATTCCAGATGGAATAGATTTTTCTTCGAATTTTTGTTTGATGATTCTTTCGATAGAAGAAATTTTACGCAACTCACTTTTTGTAACAATTACAATAGAAGTTCCTAATTTTCCAGCTCTACCAGTACGTCCAGAACGGTGATTGTAAGTTTCAATCTCGTCAGGAAGCTGGTAATTTACTACGTGAGTAATATTATCAACGTCAATACCACGTGCAGCAACGTCAGTAGCAACAAGCATCTGAATTTGTCTTCCACGGAAAGATTTCATTACACCATCACGTTGCGCCTGAGATAAATCTCCGTGCAATGCAGCAGCGCTATATCCATCTTCAATTAATTTTTCGGCTACAGCCTGTGTATCTCTTTTAGTACGACAGAAAACCACAGAAAAAATATCTGGATTTGCATCGGCTAAACGTTTTAAAGCTTCGTAACGATCACGGGCATTTACTAAGTAAAATTCGTGAGAAACTGTTGCAGAACCTGAGTTCTTAGCACCAACAGTAATTTCTACCGGTTCGCTCATGAATTGTTTTGCAATTCTGGCAACCTCTTGCGGCATAGTTGCAGAGAACAACCATGTGCTTTTTTGATCTGGAGTATCTGATAAAATAGATACGATATCCTCATAAAATCCCATGTTCAACATTTCGTCAGCCTCATCCAAAATACAGTAATCTATATTTTTAATGTTTACTAAACCTCTGTTAATCATGTCTTGCATTCTTCCTGGAGTTGCCACAATAATTTGTGCTCCTCTTTTAATGTCTCTAGCTTGCTCTGTAATACTAGCCCCGCCGTAAACTGCTACCACATTAATACCTTTCTCGTATTTTGAGTAGTTTTTAAGTTCGTTGGTAATCTGTAAACAAAGTTCTCGTGTTGGCGATAAAACTAATGCTTGTGTATTTCTGTTGTCAGCATCAATTTTTTGAATTAGCGGAAAACCGAAAGCTGCCGTTTTCCCTGTCCCTGTCTGAGCCAACGCAACCATATCTGTGTCTTTTTCCAATAATAGGGGAATCGCTTTCTCCTGTACTTCTGACGGATTCTCAAATCCTAGATCTAAAATCGCCTTCAGTAACGATTCATTCAATCCTAATTGTTCAAATTTATTCATATGTGTATTTAAAATAGGGTGCAAAATTACTGTTAATATTCCACATAAACTAATGCATTTTTAAGAATTATACATTTGTTATGATTTGATTATCAAAAAGTTATGTTTATCGCAAAATCAATTTGATAAGAAAATGAATAATTTTACGTCTAGTAATATAAAATTTACCCTTTAAAATGTTGTATTTTAAACAATTATTTTGTGGAGTTCAGGAAATCAATTAGTTGCTGAGTTGCTTTTGCACGATGACTGATTTTATTTTTGATTTCTGAAGATAATTCGGCAAAAGTTTCACTGTAATTTTCAGGCTGAAATATCGGATCATACCCAAAACCATGATTTCCGGTTTTATTTAAAGTAATATTTCCTTTTGCCAAACTGGTAAAAAGATGCTGCTTTCCTTCTAAATTTAAAGCAATAACGGTCTTGAACTGTGCGCTGCGGTTTTCTTCATTTTTTAAAGCCTCCAAAAGCTTGTTCATATTATCGTCGGCATTTTTTTGTTCTCCGGCATATCGTGCGGAATAAACTCCGGGTTCTCCGTTTAAAGCTTTCACTTCCAAACCGGTATCATCAGCAAAACAATCATAACCATATTTTTCGGTTACATAATTGGCTTTTAAAATCGCATTGCCCTCGATTGTATCAGCAGTTTCAGGAATTTCTTCGTGACAGCCAATATCTTCTAAGCTTAATAATTGAATAGATCCGTTTAGAATGCTTTGAATTTCCTTGATTTTATTTAAATTATTTGAAGCGAAAACCAGTTTCATATTTTGTATATTTAGGTGTAAGACTATTTAAACACAAATTTAGAATTCTTATATTTGATATATTACCTAAAATTAAAATAAATGCAATTATCAGTACTGTATAAAAAAATAATGCCATTTGTAAAACCGTACAAAAAAATGGTAATTGCAACTTTACTGCTCACATTTTTAGGTTCATTTGCAGCGCAGGTAAATGCCTTAATATTAAAATATACAGTTGACACAATCAATAATTTAATGGTCGCGCATGAACCTTTATCAAAAGGATTTCATTTATTGGGTATAATTAGTATCGTATTGCTTACTAAAGAGTTGGTAAACTCAATTGTACAATTCGGGCAAAAATTCTACGGAGAAAAACTCCGTATTTTTATAACCCGTGATATCTCGCAGACAATTGTAGAAAAAATTCTAAGTTACAGAATGGAGTTTTATACTTCTGATGAAAATGAAAGCGGAAAACTCCAAACCAGAATAGATCTTGGGATTAGCAGTTTAACACGATTAGTTCAAAACTTTTTTATTGATATTCTGCCCTTATTTGCCAATGCTTTTGTGGCTTTGGTTATTATGTTTTATGCCAATGTTTATGTGGGTTTGGTAAGTTTGTGTATTATTCCGATTTACTTTTACATAAGTCAATTACAAGCTGCAAAACTGAGCGGTTTCAGACGAAGAATGCGTAATTATCGCGAAACCAAAAATAACGGAATCATAAGTTTAATAGAATCGATAACAGTAATTAAATCTTTTGTGCGCGAATCGACTGAAGCAGACCGCCATGAAAAAATTCAATACGAAATGACCGAAAATCAACTGGCAACCAGAAAAACCAGTTTTATTTTTGAAAGTATTAAAAGTTTTGTCGAGCAGATAGGAGTGGTGATTATCATAATTTTGACTGCTTATTTTGTTTTAAATAATCAAATGACAATTGGTGCCATAATGTTTCATATTATGTTGTTTAATAATGTTTCGTCGCCAATTAGACAATTGCACCGAATTTATGATGAAGTAAACGATGCTTTAATTTACTCAGAAGGTTTTTTTGATATTTTAGAATCTGAACAGGAAATAGAAACCAGCGGCGATTATATTCCGGAAAAAATTACCGGATTAATTGAGGTAAAAAATGTTGATTTTGTTTATCCAAACGGAACTCAGGCACTTTATGATATTAATTTTACAGTAAAACCTAACGAAACGACTGCTTTGGTTGGATTAAGCGGAGCCGGAAAAAGTACGATTATTAATTTACTGGATAAATTTTATCAGCCTTCATCCGGACAAATCTTTTTAGATGGAATTGATTTAGTGGATTATGACACTAATTTTCTCCGTAAAAATATTGGATTAGTACTTCAGAAAAATCACATTTTTAAAGGCACAATTGGGGAGAATATTTTATACGGAAATCCGGAAGCGTCACAACCGGAAGTTATTGAAGCTGCAAAACAAGCCTACATTCACGAACAAATTATTCAATTGCCAAAAGGCTATGATTCTGATGCGCATTTACTTTCTGGAGGACAGCAGCAGCGGATTGCTATTGCGAGACTTTTTCTGAAAAATCCGCCTATAATTTTTCTGGACGAACCAACCGCAAGTTTAGATGCAATTGCTACTGAACAAATTAAAAAATCTTTAGACGCAATTAAAAAAGACAGAACTGTGATTATTATATCGCATAGCATTTCTCAAATTATCGATGCCTCCAATATTATTGTTTTAGAAAAAGGAAGATGTGTCGAAAAAGGAACGCATGATGAATTGTATGATAATAAAGGAGCATATTATCAAATATTCATGGCAATGGCGAACAGCTTAAATATTGAGAAAATTACGCAGACTTTTGATTGAGGTAATTCAAAGCCTTTTTTTCAATAAGAAAAGCGATAATAATTCCAAAAGTATAAGCTAAAATATCTGACCAGAGAAAACCTTGCCCCAATACATATCTTCCAAAAAGTGTTTTTCGAAGTTCAATAATCCATTCTGCCTGATAAAGCTGCAAAAACTCGATGCAGTAACATAGTAAAAGAGAAAATAAAGCAACTATAAGGGCTTTTTTATTTGGAAGAAATATTCTAACCAAAAAATAAATCATAACGGCATAAAGAAAGTCGCCAATCCATAAAGGAATAAAGGAGATTTTCCTTGAAAGGATTCCAAGAAGAATGGTGCAGAGAAATAAAACGAAATACTGGATTCTGGATTTTTTCAAAGTTCTAGGTAGGTTTGGTTAGGAGCAAATGTATATTAAATCTGTTTAAATCTGCGTGCCATTACGGTCCAGCTTTTCAACTTTTGTTAGTGCGGTTGCTTCCGTTCCTCGCAATGACAAGAAAAAAAGTAAAATAAAATACATTTTTAGGGAACGAAAAATACAAAGACTAAAATAAGTTTACTTTATTTCATAAATTTATCGTTTCGAAAAACTATCTATCTAAAAATAACCACATGAATGCAAAATTTTTTACTCTGATTACAGCTTTATTTCTTCTTGGAAATCAGGGTTATTCTCAAAAAGACAATTCGTTTAATGTTAAAAGACAATTGGATTATTGCGCAGAGCAGGCTTCAAAAACATTAAAAGTAATTCCGGATGACGGAACTTCGCCAAGAACGGTTCCGAATGGAAGCAAAGACTGGAAATTTGTAAATTACAAAGACTGGACAAGCGGATTCTGGCCTGGAGAATTGTGGTTTTTGTATGAAGCTACAAAAGATAAAAAATGGGAAAAAGAAGCAGATAAATTTACTCGTTTCTTAACGCCTTTGTCTGTTAGTAAAGCTGCCGATCACGATTTGGGTTTTCAGGTTTTTAATAGCTTCGGAAACGGATACAGATTGACAAAAAATGCAGCATACAAAGAAATCATTTTAAAAACAGCCGATACTCTGGCAACACTTTTTAATCCAAAAGTGGGAACAATTCAATCTTGGCCTCACAATAAAATGGGAGGCCACAACACAATCATCGATAATATGATGAATTTAGAATTGTTGTTTTGGGCATCTAAAAATGGCGGAAATAAAAAACTGTATGATATTGCTGTAAAACATGCCGAAACGACAATGGCAAATCATTTTAGACCAGATAATACTTCATATCACGTTATAATTTATGATTATGAAACCGGTAAAAAAATAAAAGGAAGAACCGCGCAGGGTTATAGCGATGATAGTATGTGGGCGCGCGGGCAGGCGTGGGCAATTTACGGATTTACAATGGTTTACAGAGAAACAAAAGATCCTAAATTCCTTGATTTTGCACATAAACTGACTCGTGTTTATCTGGATAAATTGACAACAGAAGATTTAGTTCCGTATTGGGATTTTAATGCACCAGATATTCCAAATGCTCCAAGAGATGCTTCTGCGTCAGCAATTGTTTCTTCTGCACTTTTAGAATTAAGTTCTTATACGAAGGATAAAACACTGAAAAACGAATATTTGACAAAATCTAAAAAAATGATTGTTTCGCTTTCAAATAATTACCAAAGTCACGATGTGAATTCAGCATTTTTATTGCATTCAACTGGTCATAAACCTGCCGGAAGCGAAATTGACTGCTCTATAAACTATGCAGATTATTATTATCTTGAGGCTCTTTTAAGACTTCAAAAATTAAAATAAAATTTTAAATTATGAATAGGAAAGTAAGTCAGATTATATGTACCGTTATTATGGTTTTGATGCTTGTAAGCTGTAAAAACGCAAAACAAAAACTTCAGGAATATGTAATAACTTATAACAGTACAGCTGCAAATTTTAAAGCTGAAGATGTTACGCTTACAACTGCAAGAGGATATATTAATGATGATAAAATCGAATTGCGATTTGAAACTAATTTAGGACAAAATGCAGCTAATAAAGCAAAAGCGGAGTCGTCGTTTCCGAAACTATTAAAAGAAATGATTAACAAAGATCAAATTCCTAAACAACTGGTTGAAGAAGGTGTTCAGTTTGATACCTATTTTTTAGCCGATGATAATACCGTTTTTGTAAAACAAATAATCAACAAAGAATCTCTGGCTGAATTGCTAAAATAATATTCAGCTTATATTTATTAAATCCTCTTCAAACAATTTTAAAGAGGATTTTTTTAGTTATTAAGTTAATTCTTTTCATTCTTTCATTAAGACAATTGATTTGTAGTTAAATAGTTACATTTTAAACTTTTACGGCTTCACTTTGCTTTTGTGTTATAATTTTGTTATGTTTGAGTTAAAAATAAACCAAAAACCTAAAAAATTATGAAAAAAATTACCCAAATCGCATTTGCTTTTGCTATTGCATTATTGCTGGTAAGTTGTAAAAATACCAAGCAAAAAATTCAGGAACATGTAAGTACCTACAATAACTCATCTTCCATAAAAGGTAACGGGATTACCAGTACTTCTGCGAAAGCATTTTTAAATGATAATAAAATTGAAATTAGAATTGAGACAAACTTAGAAGGTGATGAAGCTAATAAGCAGGCCGCTGCTAATTCATTTCCTGATTTGCTAAAAGAAATGATTAAGAATGATCAGATCTCTACAGAATTAATTGGCGAAGGTGTAAAGTTTGATGTTTACTTTTTGGCCTACAATAATATTATTTTAGCTAAAAGAACAGTTGATAAAGAAGAATTAGCAGTTTTAGAAGGAACTGCAGCAGGAAATAAGGAAACAGCCAAACTTTAAGTTAAAATTAAAGTATTGAAAATAGCCTCTTTGTAAATCAGAGAGGCTATTTTCTTTTGGTTAAGAAAAATAATTCTTTTGGATTAATTCTAACATTAAGTTATGTTTGTGTAAAAGTCTACTTAATAAAATTTTAAAACTATGATCAAAAAAATTACCCAAATCACATGCACGATTGCTATTGCTTTGTTTTTAGTAAGCTGCAAAAATACCAAGCAAAAAATTCAGGAATACGTTAATACGTTTAATAATTCGAGTGCGCTTTTTCATAATGATATTATCAGCAGCGCAAGTGCAAAAGCTTTTTTAAATGAAAATAAAGTTGAAATAAGAATTGATACTAATTTAGAACAAAACGAATCCAGTAAATCTATTTATAATCAAATGTTTCCGGCTTTACTTAGTGAAATGTTGAAAAGCGATGAAGCCTCAATGGAACTAATTAAAGAAGGAGTTACATTCGAAATGTTTTTTTTAGCCAATAATAGTACAATACTTGCTGAATTGAAAGTAGATGAAAAAGAGTTAAATCGAATATTAAGCAAAAATGCTACAACTTCTATAGATAGAAAAGAACTTTCAAGTTCTGGTATGAATCCTGAGATGCAGCAAATGCTGGCTATAATGAACCAAAATATGCCAATTGTAAATGAAGACGGAACAAAAATCCTGAAAATTGAAATTAGCGATAAAAATGAATTGGTTTATAAAATTGAAGTGCCAAAACAATATTCTGAATTGCTTAAAGGAGAAGGAGCAAAAGTTTTAATGAAAGAAAGTATTTTGAGAAGCAGTGATTTAAAAACTATTCTGGGGTCTATACAGCGTTATAACATTACAACAATAAAATATGTATACCAGGATACAAAGGGTAAATTGGTAAATGATATTGTTTTGACAGGAAAAGACTTGAAATAATCATGGACGAAAGATCAACCTGGAGAACCGTATTAAGTGTTTTATCTGTTATAATTTTAGGTGGCAGACTCTTGTATACTTGTTCCAATATGAATAAGCCCCGTTATGAAAATGATCCTGTAATGGAAAGTTTTCGAAATTCTCAGGAAGCCATGAAAGAGAATTTTAGACAGCATCAAGAAATGCAAAGGAAAATGTCTAATGCTATATTGTATTCTAATTATGAAAGTTTAGATAGTTTATCGGCTTTGCAAAAAGATAATTACGGTATTCAAAAGCTAGCAAAAGATTCACTAATATACATTGCATTAGATACTCAGATAAAAATACCAAAGGATTTTTATCTTCAAAACAGGCACGATGATTCCTTGCGAATGGCGTTTAAATCGCCGGATAATCTAAATGTTTTTATTCACGATTTTGAATCTAAAGGAGAAATAGAACCAAGTTTTAAAAGCTTAAAAAACAGTGCTAATCTGCAAAAGTTTAAAGTAGAAAATACTATTGGAGATGTTAAGGCGATATCATACAAAATAACCAAAGAAAGTAAAAGATATAATGGTTATGCTTTATGCTTTAAAAACGACGGATATCTTAATTTCTACGAATTCGAAAGTAATAAACTTCCTCTTGATAAATTAAAAGGGCGTGCAATTGAATTCTTTTCTCAAAATTTGAAAGAGAAGAAAAAATAGATTTCTTAAAATTAAAAAAGCCTCTTTGTAAATGCAAAGAGGCTTTTTGTTTTAATTACGTTTGGTAACGTTTGTCAAATTATCAGGGAAGTACAATTCTGATAGATTTGTAAATTCATCACCACGCATAAAGATATTAATGTCTACATCTGCAAAAGATGTTTTTCCGGCCGCGGCCAAAAGTTCGTTTGCAGAATGAAGTGTATTTTTATGAAAATGATAAACACGATCTGATTTATCGGTTACAACCAAACCTTTCATCAGCATTTTGTTTTGAGTGGCAACTCCGGTTGGACACTCATTATTATGACAGCGCAAAGCCTGAATACAGCCCAAAGAGAACATGAAACCTCTAGCACTATTACACATATCTGCTCCTAAAGCAACGGCGTGCAGGATTGAATATCCCGAAATAATTTTTCCGCTTCCTATAATGCGTATTTTGTCACGAATATTTAAACCAATTAATGTTTTGTTTACGAAAATCAAAGCCGGTTCAAAAGGCATCCCTACGCCATCTGCAAATTCTAAGGGTGCAGCTCCGGTTCCACCTTCGGCACCATCAACCGTAATAAAATCAGGGTAAATATCTTCGGCGATCATTTCGTGACAGATTGCCTCAAATTCAGCTGTGTTTCCAATACATAATTTAAATCCAATAGGTTTTCCATTTGATAAATCACGTAATTGTTTCACAAAATGCAGAAGTCCTTTAACATCAGAAAAAGCATGATGTCCGGGAGGAGAAAGGATCATTGTGTGTGGCTCAACACCTCTTATTTTAGCAATTTGTTCCGTATTCTTAGCGGCCGGAAGTACACCGCCATGTCCTGGTTTTGCACCTTGCGAAAGCTTAATTTCAATCATTTTAACATTCGGAAGATTGGCTTTTTCTGAAAACTTTTCAGGGCTGAAATTTCCTTCGGCATCACGGCATCCGAAATATCCGGTTCCTATCTGCCAGGTAATATCTCCGCCTCCGGCAAGATGAAATTCAGTTAAACCTCCTTCTCCTGTATTTTGATAAAAGTTTCCTTTTTTAGCACCAATATTTATGGCACGAACCGCATTTTCGCTCAGTGAACCAAAACTCATGGCCGAAACATTAAATAAAGAAGCTAAATAAGGTTGTTTACAATCTTTTCCGCCAACTAAAACACGCGGTAATTCTTCATTTACTTTTGCCGGAAAAATAGAATGCTTTATACCTTCATAAGTTTCAGTATTTAAGTTTTGCTGTGTTCCAAAAGGCGTACTCGAATCAATATTTTTGGCTCTTTGATAAACAAGTGAGCGCTGGTTTCGTGAAAAAGGTTTTCCGTCTGTAGATCTTTCGATAAAATACTGCTGAATTTCCGGAGCAATCATTTCAAATAAATATCTGAAATAACCCAAAACCGGAAAGTTCCTTAAAATAGCATGTTTTTTTTGAGAAGCATTATAAGCTCCAATAATCAATAAAATTGGGATAATAAAAACGAGTAGATAACCTCGACCCGTGTAATGATAAATTGCAAGAACAATTAGAAACAATAAGAATCCGTAAATAAAGAATTTTTTTCTCATGTTTAGATAATAATAGTAATAAGGTAATAATTTAATTAGTTGAACCGTAATCTGACATAGACATGTTTAATGCCTTTTTTATCAGATTCTCTTTCGTCGATTTCAAGAATATCGGTTAATGATTTGAGCATTGGCGTAAGCTTAGAATAACCATAATTCCTTGGGTCAAATTCTGGTTTTTTCTTTACTATCAAATTGCCGACATCGCCAAGAAATGCCCATCCGTCATCATCTTCAATATCTTCAATTGTAGCTTCGATAAGGTCAATGGTTTGTTTGTCTACTTTGTGAAGTGCTTTTTCGGCAGGTTTTTCTACAGGTTTTTTGGTGTCTGTTGTGGCTGCTTTTGGTTTTTTCTTTTGAATGGCGCCGTCTAAAACCTCAATATAAATAAATCTGTCACAGGCAACAATAAAAGAACTTGGGGTTTTCTTTTCGCCAATACCAATTACTTTCATACCAGATTCTCGAAGCCTAATCGCCAGACGGGTAAAATCGCTGTCGCTGGAAACAATACAAAAACCATCTAATTTTCCAGAATAAAGCAAATCCATCGCATCGATAATCAATGCCGAATCCGAAGAATTTTTTCCAACCGTATAACTATATTGCTGAATAGGAGTAATAGCATGCTCCAGTAAAACCGCTTTCCATCCGTTTGCATTTGGCTTGGTCCAGTCTGCATAAATTCGTTTTGTTGTTGGAGTTCCAAACTTTGCAATTTCTTCCATCATCCCCTTTACATTGCTGTAGGGCACATTATCCGCGTCAATAAGAACAGCTAATTTTAATTCTTTTGAATTGCTTACAGGCATTTTTTAGGTATTAGAAATTAAGTACAATCAAAGTTAAAATTAAAATTCGTTTTTAGGTGAATTTGTTGGTGAATAAGTGTTTTTGACCGTGTTAATTATTTTGGTTATAAATAAGGTTTCTGTTATAAAAATTAATTAAAGATAAATTTGTCTTTTATAACAAATTTGAATACATTTGTAAGGAATTAATTAATCAGTATATGTTTTCAAAAGCGTGTGAGTACGGAATTAGGGCTTCTATTTTTATAGCAACCAAATCTTCGGAAGGAATTAGGGTTGGAATAAAAGATGTTGCTAAAGAAATTGATTCGCCTGAACCTTTTACTGCCAAGATTATGCAGATTTTAACTAAAAACGGAATCATTTATTCGGCAAAAGGAGTAGGAGGCGGTTTTGAAGTTTCGAACGAAGCATTAAAATCGATAAAATTAATTCAGATTGTCGATGCCATTGATGGAAATGCTATTTATAAAGGCTGTGGAATTGGCCTGAAAGAATGTTCTGAAATTCATCCTTGTCCCGTACACAATCAATTTAAAAAAATACGCGAACTGCTTTTGGCTATGCTCACTAATACCACTTTAGAAGAGCTGGCGCTTGGCGTAAATTCTGGAGATTTTTATTTAAAGATCTTTAATAAACCCGAATAAATCTTATAATTTAAATACATAATAATGAATAAAAGAGTCACAATTTCGATGGTAATGCTAATGGGATTTTTAGCAGTAACTTCTTGCGGAAAGAAAGAAGCAGCTCCTGCTGAATCAACAGAAATAAATGAAACAACATCAGATGAAGGTGTAAAGCCCGAAGCTGGAATTGAAAACGTTTTGGTTATTGAAGGAAATGATCAAATGCAATTTAATAAAAACGAACTAAAAGCTGTTGCCGGAAAACCTATTAAACTTACTTTAAAACATGTAGGTACAATTCCAAAAGAAGCTATGGGACATAATTTAGTAATTTTGCAGGAAGGAACAGATGAAGCTGCTTTTGCTGCAAAAGCGATAGAAGCAAAAGCTACAGATTATATTCCTGCTTCTGAAAAAGCTTCTATTGTTGCTCATACAAAATTATTGGGCGGAGGTGAAGAAGATACTATCGAATTTACAATTGATAAAAAAGGAACATACAACTTTTTATGTACTTTTCCTGGTCACGTGGCTATGATGAAAGGAGTATTAATTGTCGAATAAATTATAAACTCCAAGCCTTATTTTGGTATGGAGTTTTTTTTAAAACCAATAAAAGATAATTTTGTCTTTTATTTAAAGCAAAAAGAAATATCAATATTAATTTTTACGAAAAATGGAAAATTTAAAAAACAAAACCATCGGATCATTTGTGGCTCAGGATTATAGAACTGCTGCTGTATTTTCTAAATATAAAATAGATTTTTGCTGTAAAGGAAACAGAACGGTTTCTGAAGTATGTGAGAAGGAAGAAATTAATTCTGATGCACTGCTTCAAAGTATTTATGATGTTTTGCAATCAGAAAATAACAGCGGAATTGATTTTAATTCATGGCCTTTAGATTTATTAGTAGATTATATAGAAAAAACGCATCATCGTTATGTGGAAGAAAAAACACAGGTTCTGTTGACTTTTCTAGATAAATTATGCAAAGTTCACGGTTCAAATCACCCTGAATTATTTAGAATAAATGAATTATTTACTGGATGCGCAGGAGAATTGGCTCAGCACATGAAAAAGGAAGAACTGGTTTTATTTCCTTTTGTAAAAAGAATGGTAAAAACGAAAGTTGCCGACGGAATTTTATCACAGCCTTCTTTCGGAACGGTTTCAAACCCAATTGCCATGATGATGCACGAACATGAAAATGAAGGAGACCGTTTTAGAGAAATTGCAGATTTGACTAACAATTATACGCCTCCGGCTGATGCATGCACGACCTATAAAGTGACTTATGCAATGCTAAATGAATTTGAACAAGATTTACATAAACATATTCATTTAGAGAATAATATTTTGTTTCCAAAGGCGGTTGCTCTGGAAGAAGAATTTGCTTAACTATAATTTTAACTACAGAAGAAAAACACCGATAATAATACTATTTATCGGTGTTTTTTATATAGTGAATTTGTTATTTTCAATGAATTGAGATTTACTTAAACACATAGAAACATAGGTTTTAGAATATTTATAAAAAGAGAATTTAAAAAAATCTAGATTTTTACACATAGCTATTTTTGTTAATGCAAATGAAATGTCTTTTTTAAGTTTACAAAATCTATGTTTCTATGTGCTAAAAAAAAAGCATACCAAAAAATATGGATATGCTTTTTCACTAATCAACCTATTCAAAATTTTAAATCTTTTCTGCTTCTTTATTTATAGTTTCAATTGTTTTTTCATTGTTTACACCTAAACCTTCCTGCTGAAAAACTAATTCTCCATCTGGATTAAAAACGCTTATAATATTAGAATGCGAAAAATCTACAGGAGATATTTGTTTGTAATTAACGGCCAAAACAGCCGCAAATTCGCGAGTATCTTCTTCAGATGAACGAAGAAAAAGCCACGGATCCTGATTCATTTTATTTAAAATGGCAAAAGCTTTTAATTTTTCCGGCGTATCTGTTTTAGGATCAATACTTACTAAAATAAGTTTTACATTCTTTTTGGTGTTATTGTTAAGTTTTGCTTCAATATCCCGCATATCTGCAACTAATCTTGGGCAGGCGGCTTTGCAGCTTGTGTAAATCATTACCATAACAAGTACATTTCCTCTAAGGCTTTTAAGTTCAATATCATTTCCGTTTTGAGTCGTCCATTTTGATGGAAGATTATAGATGGATAAATCACTTATTTCCTTTTTTGTTACCGCAGTCTCTTTTTTATTTTCTTTACAGCTTTGTGCAGCAAACAGAAGAATAAAAACCGCAATTATTGTTTTTTTCATTGAAATTAATTTAAAGATTAACTTTTCGTTTTGTTGAACTGGCACACCTAAAACCAAGATTTCGGGTTGAATATTGCGCTTTAAGGCTTCCTCTAAAAGCGTAACGCATAAATGCAGCATAATCCGTTAAATCTGATGCATTTACAGAAGCGCTTCCGCAGAATAAATTGGTATCGCTGCTTTTGTCTTTTCTCGATTCTCCGGATAAAAAGATGCTGTTAAAATCGGATGTCCATTCCCAAACCAAACCATGCATATCGTAAACTCCCCAATAATTTTTAAACGTTTTTCCCACCTCATTTTCATAAGTTTTCGACTTTTCATACCAGGATAAAATGTAATTATTGAATTCTTTTTTGGTTCTGGCATCAATTGTTTTTGCATCGGACATCGCGGCATATTCCCATTCATCTATTGTTGGTAAACGTTTTCCCTGACATTCGCAGTATTTTTTTGCAGCAAACCAGGAAACAGCTGTTATCGGAGAATTTGATTTTGAACTGCCAAAATCAAAATCATTTTCCCAGTAAGACAAATAAGTTTTATCGGCAAAAATTCCTTTAATTTTTGATTTACTATACCCTGGATTTTTTTTAATGAAGCTCAAAAAGTCGGCATTGGTAACAGGATAAATGTCTAAATAAAAAGATGCTACAGATACCGGTTTTTTTGAAGAGGCTCCGTAAAGAGGAACAAAACGTCCCTCTTTAATCAGAACCATCCCAATTTCCTGAGCTTTTGTTATGCCTGTAAGCATCAGGAAAAAGGCAAGAATGAAAATATGTTTTTTCATGCTTTATTTTTGATTATTAGCGCAGTGCTTTTACCATTTCCGGAGTAATTTCTGTTTTGTTATTACCCCAGCTGTTATAGATATAAGTAAGAACGTTTGCTATTTCATCGTCAGATAAATTTTGGGCAGGCATTACATTATTGTATTTTTTTCCGTTAACGCTTACTTCTCCCGTTAAGCCATGCAAAATTGTTTTAATAGCACGTTTTGAGTCGGCATTTAAATAATCTGATTTTGCAAGAGGAGGAAAAGTGTTCGGAATTCCCTGTCCTTCAGATTGGTGACAGGCGAAACAAGTTGTACCAAAAATTTCTTTTCCAATTTTTATTCTCTCTTCGGTAGTTCGTTTAGGTGTTGCAGCTTTTGCAGTAGTACTTTCAGGCATTTTTTGAATCGTTCCGCCTTCTGGCAGATAAATTCCTTCCTGAATCGTTCCGGAATAAATGTTTTTATTTTCTTTTCCTTCCACTTTCAGCATTCCTAGCGCTCCTTTATTAAAGGCTCTAAAAATAGAATGGTCAACCAGAATAAAAGTTCCCGGAGTTTCTACTTTAAAGTCTACAATTGCAGCACCGCCGGCCGGAATTAAAGTGGTTTGAACGTTTTTATTAATTACGTTTCCGCCCTCAAGATGAACGTGGTCGAATATTTCTCCAATAACATGAAAAGAAGATACTAAGTTTGGACCGCCGTTCCCTACATATAAACGTACTGTTTCTCCAACTTTGGCCGTTAGCTCGTTTCCGTTTGTGAGCGAACCTACTTTTCCGTTAAATACAACATAATCAGGAGTTTCTTTTACGGCTTTATTCATATCGAATGGCTGCAGACCTTTTACGCCATATTCGCCCTGCGTATAGAAATCGCCCTGCATAACATAATATTCCTTGTCAACAGGAGGAAGCCCGCCTTCTGGTTCAACCAAAATTAAACCATACATACCATTTGCAATATGCATTCCCACAGGTGCTGTTGCACAATGATATACATACAATCCCGGATTGATAACTTTAAAGCTGAAAACTTTTTCATGTCCCGGGGCAACAAGAGAAGAAGTCGCTCCCCCGCCAGGTCCGGTTACAGCATGTAAATCAATATTATGCGGCAGTTTATTGTCGGGATGGTTTTTTAAATGAAACTCTACTTCATCGCCAACACGTGTTCTGATAAAACTCCCCGGTACAGAGCCTCCAAATGTCCAATACGTATATTTTACTCCATCGGTCATTGTACCTTCCTGCTCTTTGATTTCCATGTTTAATTTTAGTTTCATGGCAGTTCTGTTTCCCACGGGTTTTGGCACCATTGGCGGAGCCGTAAGTTCAGCATTCATTTCTCCTTCGGTCATTATATCAGTATAATTTACTGATTCTTCTTTTTTACAGCTTCCTAAAAGAATAGTAAAAAGTAAGCATAACAACATGTTCATTTTAATCGAAATGTCATTTTTCTTTTTCATAAGGTTTTGGTTTTATTTAGTTTTAAATCAGGAGTAAAAATAAAGGACTATTTTATCTTTTATTATGATAAAAGTCATGAAATACTTACTAATAAAACCTTTATATTAAATTAATGCGTACACTTTTATTACACTTAATTGTTTTAAATTCAATTCTTTAAGCAGATGTAAATTTTTTGTAAATTAATATTTTGATATTTTTTTAATAAAAACAAATGCCCAACTCTATTTTAGAATAATAATCATTATTTTTGCGACCTGTATAAATAAAATTATTACTTCAAAATATATTTATGGTAAAAGATTTATTCGAAAGAATTCAGGACAATAAAGGACCTTTAGGAAAATGGGCTTCTCAGGCAGAAGGTTATTACGTTTTCCCAAAGTTAGAAGGAGAGTTGGGTCCGAGAATGACGTTTCATGGAAAAAATATTTTAAACTGGAGTTTAAATGATTATTTAGGTTTAGCTAATCATCCAGAAGTTCGTAAAGCAGATACAGAAGCAGCAATTCAATATGGTGCGGCTTATCCTATGGGAGCTCGTATGATGTCTGGACACACAACTTATCATGAACAATTAGAAAATGAATTAGCTGATTTTGTAATGAAAGAGTCAGCCTATTTGTTGAATTTTGGTTATCAGGGAATGGTATCTATTATTGATGCCCTGGTTACAAAAAATGATATTATTGTTTATGATGTAGATTCACATGCTTGTATTATTGATGGTGTTCGTTTGCATATGGGTAAACGTTTTACATACAAGCACAATGATCTTGAAAGTATGGAGAAAAACCTGCAGCGTGCTACTAAAATGGCCGAAGAAACAGGCGGAGGTATTTTATTTATTACCGAAGGTGTTTTTGGAATGCGCGGACAGCAAGGAAAACTGAAAGAAATTGTTGCAATGAAGCAAAAATACAATTTCCGTTTATTAGTTGATGATGCGCATGGTTTTGGGACACTTGGTAAAACAGGTGCCGGAGCAGGTGAGGAGCAGGGAGTTCAGGATGATATCGATGTTTACTTCTCGACTTTTGCAAAATCAATGGCAAATATTGGAGCTTTTGTTGCTGCAGATAAAACAGTTATCGATTACTTAAAATACAATTTACGTTCGCAGATGTTTGCAAAAGCATTGCCAATGATTCAAACAATTGGTTCTTTGAAACGTTTAGAGTTATTGCGTAATTCATCTTCAATTAAAGATAAACTTTGGGAAAATGTAAATGCATTACAAAGCGGTCTTAAAGAAAAAGGATTCAATATTGGAGACACAAATACTTGTATTACTCCGGTTTATTTAGAAGGAAGTATTCCTGAAGCAATGGTAATGGTAAACGATTTAAGAGAAAACTATGGTATTTTCCTTTCTATTGTTGTTTATCCGGTTATACCAAAAGGAATTATTTTGTTAAGAATGATTCCAACGGCTTCTCATACTTTAGCAGACATCAAAGAAACATTAACTGCTTTTGAAGCTATTCGTGAGAAATTAGTTAACGGAATTTATAAGGAAATTGCAGAACGTACAACAGTAGACGTTTCGTAATTAATTTAAATAATAGATTTCCTTAAGTGGAAATTATGTAAAAAAATCCATTTGTTATACGAATGGATTTTTTTTATTTAAAGTAACTTTAATTCATAAATCACAAAATAAAAAACTCAGCATTATGAAAAAAGTATTAACACTAACGACCCTTATTTTAACGGTTCTTATTTCCTGTAAAAAAGAAACAACTACTACAGAGCCCGTACAAATTACACCAAGCCCTCCAAAAGAGGCTGAAATTGCCGAACCGGCTGGAGATCAATGTTACGCCTGGAGAGCAAATGGAAGCGTAATTGAGATGAGTTTTAATGTAAATTCTCACCAAGAAGTAAACGGAAAATTAAGCTATAATTTGGTAGGAAAAGATAAAAATGAAGGAACACTGATCGGAAATATGAAAGGCGACACCATAGTTGCCGATTATACTTTTAATTCTGAAGGTGTTTCATCAATTAGAGAAGTTGTTTTTTTACAAAAAGACGGAACTCTTATTGAAGGATACGGAGATGTTGTACAAGCCAATGATAAAGTATCATTTAAGGACAAAACAAAACTAAAATTTGATCAGAAAAATACGCTGACCAAAGTAGATTGCAAAGTGGATTAATGAATTGTTATTAAAGTGAAAAATCCATTCGTTTTGGGGGCGAATGGATTTTTTATGTTTACAGAAAACTGAACACTGAAAACTGCGACTGAAAACTTTTATAAGTACTTCAAATAAGTCTTTCTCTGGCAGTGAATTTTTGGGTCAAAGTTTTTCCAAAGTAAATGAATTGCGGTGTTTTCAGCTAATTCTGGAGTTCTAATGCAATTTTGAATTCCTTTTTCAGAAAAAGTTTTGAAATATTCATCAAAAATAATAGCTGTAACACCTTTATTTTGGTAATCAGGATGAACTCCAATAAGGTAAAAAACAACATCTTTACTTTTCTTTCTTGCCTTTAAAAGATGAAGAAAGCCAAACGGAAAAAGTTTTCCTTTAGCTTTTTGTAGGGCATCTGAAAAGCTTGGCATCACAATACTAAAAGCAACTAAATTATCATCTTTATCCACTACAAACTTTATATATTCAGGATTGATAAAGCTGATGTATTTCTTTTTAAAATATTCTTTTTGAACATCTGAAATCGCCACAAAAGAAGCTAGTTTAGCATAAGATTCATTAAACAAATCAAACATCTTGTCCACATGCGGCATTATGTCTTTTGTTTTGGTGAAAGTTAACGATCGAAGTCCGTAACGTTTTTTAATTAGTTCCTGAGCTTTCAGGAAAAATTCTGGTTTTACATTAGAGAAAGGGAAAATACTTTCGATATATTCTTTCTCAATTTGAAATCCTAATTGTTCAAAATGAGTAACATAATAAGGATTGTTATACCAGGTAATCATGGTTCCCATCTGGTCGTAGCCTTCCGTCAGAACTCCAACTTTATCTAAGTTAGAAAACCCCATTGGGCCTTCGGTATGTTCTAGATTATGTTTTCTTCCTAATTCGTAAACTTTTTCAAGAAGTGCTTTAGTAACCTCGATATCATCAATAACATCAAACCATCCAAAACGAACTTTCCTCTTATGCTGATTATTTACTTCTGCCCAGTTTATAATAGCCGTAATTCGTCCAACAATTTTATTGTCTTTGTAAGCTAGATAAAAATAAGCTTCTGCATTATCAAAAGCAGGATTTTTAGTTTTATCAAAAGATTCTAATTCATCAGCAATAATAGGAGGAACCCAATACGGATTGTCTTTATAAAGTGAGAACGGAAATTTTATATATTCGGTTAGTTCTTTTTTAGTTTTGGCTTCTTTTATTGTAATCATTAAGGTGGTATTAGCTCCTCTTTAAAAGGTTTGATTATTAAATTTATTCGTATTTAGCTTTACGTTTTCTTTCTTTTTCCTGATAATCTATTTGTTCTTCTTTATTATCTGAATTTTTCTTCGCTTTGTCTTTGTTTTTATTAGCGATTTGTTTTTCCTTGTACCATCCGTCATATCTCCACGAAAATCCAACTCCTCCATATAAAATAGAAGGTGTGTTTTTGAAATTAGTACTTATAGAAGCGTCAACCTGCATATTTGGAGACAAGAGATAGGCCGCACCGCCGCGAACAATGGCATCACTGTAAAAATCGCTTTTGTATCCTTGATTTTCAACAAAACCAGACCATTTGTCATTAAATCCGTGTGTTAAAGTTAAAATATAACCATAACTTGGGTAATCAGTACCAATATAATCTGCAATAATATTGGTTACAAAAACCCATCTTCCGCCGCCAAATAAGTTTTGAGTAACTAAGGCAACTTTTGGGGAAATATCTCCATTTGGAGAAAAATAATATGGATTATCTGCGCCAACAAAATTTGCACCGGCAAAAATAGAAACAGCCGGAATTAGTTCGCGCCATTGAAAACTGTGGTTTGCTTTGTAGCTATAGATATTAGCTTCTTTTTTGTAGTTTTTATAAGGATCATAAATTAGGTATTTTGCTCCTAAAACGGTCTGTCTGAAATTATTTTTTTTGTAGCTGGTATATGGAGTATCAAAGTTTTCCATTTGATACTGAACATCTAAAATAAATTCCAGCTGCTCAAAAAAAGCACCATACCTAACGGTTAAATCTGTACCAAAACCGGTAGCGTCATAATCTAATAAATCGTGTTTTTCTTTAATGCCATAAACACCAATTTCGCCCTGAATAACTGATTTTCCAACCGCATAAGCCGACATAGTTTCTCCCGGACGATTCGAATTAATCACATCTGTATATTGTGCGAAGAAAAATTGTGGTATTAAAAAAAGAAACGCAAAGAGTAAGTTTTTAATTTTCAACATAAATGTATTTTTTGATTAAAAGCTATAACGCATTTCAAATGTACTATATTTTATTATTTATTTAAGATTGATATTTTAATTTTAAACAACGGATTTACTAATTTTGGAAAAAAATTATATGATCATGCAAGAAGCATCTTTTACAAATTTGTTTAAAACGATAATGTGGATTATTGCGTTTTATTATATTTTTAAATTTTTAGCCCGAATCTTTTTGCCGGTATTAGTTAAAAAGGCGGTTGAAAAAGCAGGAGAAAATTTTCAAAGACAACAACAATACGGTCAGGATAATTCTTGGCAGCAAACACGTAATAACAATAATGATGAAATAATCATTAATACTGCTAATGCCAAAAAGCCGCGTGAAACCAAAAAGGTGGGCGATTATGTTGATTACGAAGAAATAGATTAAGTTTGCATCCTTGTAGTATTAGGATTCATCATTTAACCAAACCAGCCAAAATTGAAAATAGTAAATAAATTCTATCCGCACGCCCTTGTAATCCTGGGCTTCATTCTCGTTTCATTAATTTACTTTTATCCTGTTCTGCAGGGAAAACAAATTTACCAGTCAGATATTGCTCAATACACTGGAATGGCCAAAGAGCAAAATGACTTTAGAGCAGCAGAACATGCAGAGCCTTATTGGACAAATTCTGCTTTTGGCGGAATGCCTACATATCAGTTAGGAGCAAATTATCCAAACGATTTTGTGGGTAAAATAGATGATGTTTTGCGTTTTTTACCTCGTCCGGCTGATTATTTGTTTCTGTATTTCTTAGGGTTTTATGGTTTGTTGTTAGTTTTAAAAACAGATCCTTTAAAAGCTTTTATCGGCGCGATTGCGTTTGGTTTTTCTACCTATTTAATTATTATTCTGGGTGTTGGACATAATGCAAAAGCGCATGCAATTGCTTATATGCCATTGGTTATTGCCGGATTTATACTTGTTTTTCAAAAAAAATATATTTGGGGAGGTTTGCTCACCATGTTTGCGGTAGCGTTAGAAGTTAATGCAAACCACTTTCAAATGACCTATTATTTATTGATTTTTTTATTGATACTTTCAGGTTATTTTGCTTTTACTTTTATAAAAGATAAAGAATACAAACCGCTTTTAATTGCAATTGGAACTTTGGCTGTAGCCGGAATTTTTGCAATTGGTGCTAATGCAGGAAATTTATTGGCAACAAGTGAATATGCTAAGTTTAGTACACGAAGCAACAGCGAATTAACTTTCAATCCTGACGGAGGTAAAAAAGAAAATGAAAACGCTTTAAGCCGTGAGTATATTACGGAATACAGTTACGGAATTGCCGAAAGTTTCAATCTAATTGCTCCAAGACTTTTTGGAGGTTCCAATCATGAAAATATAGGTAAAGACAGTAGTATGTATACATTTATGACTGATCATAATGTAGAACCTTCTAAGGCAGAAAATTTTGTTTCAGCAATGCCTGCTTATTGGGGAGATCAGCCAATTGTTGCTGCTCCGGCGTACATTGGAATTGTAGTATTCTTTTTGGCAGTCTTAGCTTTATTTATTGATGACCGAAAAATTAAATATGTTTTTCTTTCAGGAGCATTATTCTCGTTAATACTTTCCTGGGGAAAAAATTTCTCACTGTTAACAGATTTCTTTATTGATTATGTGCCAATGTATGATAAGTTTAGAGCTGTATCATCTATTCAGGTAATCTTAGAATTATGTTTACCAGTTTTAGCAGTAATGGGAATTCAGTCGTTTTTTAAAGCAAAAGACGAACCTAAATTACAACAAAAAGCGCTTGTACAAACTGGAGTTTTTGGATTGGGAGTTATTTTAATTTTAGTAATTGCCAAAGGTTTCTTCCATTTTTCAGGAAGCAGTGACAACTATTTTCTTCAGATGTACGGACAAGAATTTGTTGATGTTTTAATAGAAGATAGAAAGTCTTTATATTCTGCAGATTTGCTGCGTTCAGGATTCTTTATCTTAGTAACATTTGGAACTTTATGGCTGTTTATTAAAAACAAATTTTCGCAGACAACAACTTTAGTTATCGTTGCTCTTTTAATGATTTTTGATTTGTTTTTTGTAGATAAAAAATATGTTTCTGCGAAAGATTTTGTCAGCCCTGTTCAAATTGCAGCTCCTTTTCAGGAAACACCTGCTGATGCTAAAATTTTAGAAGATACAACTCATTACAGAGTTTTTGATATAGATGGAAACATGTCGAGTGCGACAGCTTCTTATTTCCACCATTCTATTGGAGGATATCATGCTGCAAAACCAAGAAGAATGCAGCAATTGTTTGATTACCAAATTGGTAATAGATCAAAAAATATGAATCTTGAAGTGCTTAACATGTTAAATGTTAAGTATGTAATTCAGGCTGATTCTACAGGTGCACCAATACCAGCAGTTAATCCTGATGCAAATGGAAATGCTTGGTTTGTAAGTGCAGTTAAACTTGTAAATAAACCAGATGATGTAATGAAAGCTTTAGATCATATTGATACTAAAAAAGTGGCTGTTTTTAACGTGCATGAGCATGAAAGTAAATTTCAAAATGCCCGAATGAAGAAGCAATGGGACACAACCGGAACAATTAAAGTAGTTCAGTACAAGCCAAACTATATCAAATATCAATCAGATAATGCAAAAGATGGTTTAGCTGTTTTTTCTGAAATCTATTATAAAAATGGCTGGAATGCTTATATAGACGGAAAATTGACAGATCATTTTCCAGTTGATTATGTTTTAAGAGCAATGGAAATTCCGGAAGGAAAACATAAAATCGAATTTAAGTTTGAACCGCAGGTTATTAAAACAGGTGGAACAATTAATCTTGTAAGTTCAATTGGAATGTTTGTACTTTTAATTGGAGGTATTTATTTTGAGCGAAAAAAACAGAAACCAAATAAGAGTGAATTTAAAGTCTAATTTTTAGATGCTAATTTCAAAAATTTTAAAAATAGTTGTCTTTGTCATTTTTGATTTATTCGTATTTGTTTTTTGCGGAATTTATATGATGGGATATGATGACTTTTACAATGAAAGCCAAGGAGAATATTTTAGTTTTTCAAGTATGAAAACTGAATATAAAATTGTCTGGGGTTTTTATAATTTTTGGATTTTCTTAAACTGCTTACTTTTAATTTACATTATATATAAAGTATATAAGAAATTAGCTTTAAAATAAACTTTAACTTCGCACTTTAAAATAATAAACGATTTTCCTTGGAACAAAAAAAGCTCTTAATTATAACCTATTACTTTCCTCCAGCTGGTGGGCCGGGAGTACAGCGCTGGCTGAAATTTGTAAAATATCTGCCAGACTTTGGCGTTCAGCCTATTGTTTATGTTCCGGAAAATCCAACTTATCCAATTGTTGATGAAGGCTTAGTGAGCGAAATATCTGATAAAGTAATTGTTCTTAAAAATAAAATTTGGGAGCCTTACCAGTTAGCTTCTGTTTTTTCAAAAAATAAGACCAAAAAAATCAGTTCTGGAATTTTTCCACATAAAAAAAAACAGACCTTTTTAGACAAAGCTTTTCTTTGGGTACGTGGAAATCTTTTTATTCCTGATGCGAGAGTTTTTTGGGTAAAACCTTCTGTTTCCTATCTTGAAAAATATATTAAAGAAAACAATATTGATACAATTGTAACGTCGGGCCCGCCGCACAGTTTGCACTTAATTGGTTTAGAACTAAAAGAAAAATTAAATGTAAAATGGTTTGCAGATTTCCGCGATCCATGGACAACGATTGGTTATCATAAGGCCTTGCGTTTATCCAATTATGCCACTAAAAAACATAAAAACTTAGAGTATAAAGTACTTAACTCTGCTGACACCATAATTGTAACAAGTAAAACTACTAAAGCCGAATTTCAGGCTATCACCAATAAACCAATTTCAGTAATTACAAACGGTTACGATATTGAGAACGTTGATAAACAAACCTTAGATGATAAGTTTACACTTGCTCATATAGGTTCGTTTTTATCCGACAGAAATCCTAAATTTTTATGGGAATGTCTGGTTGAATTACTTCAGGAAATTCCAGATTTTAAAACGCATTTCGAAATTAAATTAATTGGCGCCGTAAGTCAGGAAGTTTTAGATTCTATCGAAGAATTTAAACTGAACGATTATTTAAATTTATTAGGATATGTTTCGCATAAAGAAGCTATTGCCCACCAAAAAAAGTCTCAGGTTTTACTTTTAATCGAAATAAACTCTGAAGATACCAAAAGTATTATTCCTGGAAAATTATTTGAATATATGGTCTCCAATCGTCCAATTATTGCAATTGGACCACAAGGTTCTGATTTTGCCGATATTATAAAAGAAACCAATACAGGCGTATTTTTTGATTATTCAGAAAAAGCGAAGTTAAAAAGTGTAATTTTGGACTTTTATAATCAATTTTTGGAAGGAAAATTACAAGCTAACGGTGTTGGTTTACAGCAATATTCCCGAAAAAATCTTACTAAGCAGTTAGTACAGTTGATTCATTAAAACAAGAATTTCAAAAATAAAAAGAGAGCAGAAAATCAAAAATCTAAACTCTACAATCTAAACTCTGCAATCAAAAAATGGGTATTGTCTTAAACCAGTCTTTTAAAAACACTATAATAACATACATTGGCTTTGGAATTGGGGCCATTAACACACTTTACCTATATCCAGTTTTTTTAGGCGCAACTTTTTATGGTTTAACTAATTACGTGACATCTTGTGCCAATGTGATTATGCCCTTGTTTGCAATTGGAATGCAAAATACTTTGGTTAAATTTTATTCACAATATCAAACTGAAGAAGAGAAATCCCGTTTTTTATCGTTTACTGTTCTATTCCCTTTACTATTAATAATTCCGCTTTTACTAATTGGTCTTGTTTTTTATGATGAGATTTTATTCTTTGTTTCAAAAAAGAATGCGATTGTAAAAAGTTATATATGGTTGATACCATTTATAGGATTGTGTATGGCGTATTTTGAAATTTTTTATGCCTGGCTGCGAGTAAATATGCATTCCGTTTTTGGAAATTTTGTTAAGGAAGTAGGCTTACGATTATTTTCATTGTTTCTATTGATAGGGGTTTACTACAATTGGCTTAGTGTAGAAGGTTTTGTGTACGCAACAGCAATTCTATATTTTTTGGCATTCCTGATAACCATGTTATATGCATTTAGTATTCAGAAACCAACTTTTCAGTTTACCATACCAACAAATACAAAAGATATATTAGTCTATACTTTTTATATTATTTTATCCGGAAGTGTTGCTAATTTGCTTTTGGATGGTGATAAAATGATATTAAATCAATATATGCAGATTGAGAATATCGCCTTCTATTCTGTGGCTACGTATATTGCTCTGGTAATTTCTGTTCCAAGTCGTGCAATGCATCAAATTGTATATCCAATTACGGCAAAATTAATGCACGAGAACAAACATGATGAATTGAATTTGCTTTATAAAAAGACCTCAATAAACCTGCAGATGGTTGGAGGTTTTGTAATGCTTTGCATATTTGTAAATATTAATCAATTGTACGAATTGGTTCCAAAAGAATACAGTGGAGGTATCGCAGTTGTATTTATGATTGGTTTATCTAAATATTTCGATTTGATTTTAGGAAACAATAATGCGATTATTTTTAATACTAAATATTACCGAATGGTATTGTATTTAGGATTAATGCTGGTTGTATTGACTGTAGTTTTAAACATGATTTTTATTCCAATTTTCGGGATTTTTGGTTCAGCTTTCGCAACTTTATTGTCTATTACATTATATAGTTTAGCTAAATTACTTTTTGTTGTCAAGAAACTTCATTTATATCCTTTTACAAAAGAAACACTTTCTTCAATGCTGCTAACGTTTGTATTGTTTCTTGTTTTCTATTTTTGGGAATTTCCATTTTATCAGCTTATTAGTATTGCCTTAAAATCAATTTTGGTAACCATTCTATATGTTTATCTAAACTATAAATTCAATATCTCTCCAGATATTAATAAGGTTATTGATAATATTTTTAGAAAGATCGGAATAAAGATTTAGGAACTTTTACTATTCATATGACTTTCAATTCCTAACTTGATTATTTAAGGGTGCAATTTTTTCATTATTGAAAATAAAAGCTGCTTTTTTATATAACATATTGAAAATGTGAAGGAATTCTTAAAAAATTCGCTCAATTTATTTTGTAATTCAATTTATTACAATTAATTTTATGTAGATTTTTATTACATCTCTTTCATTGACAGTATGAAAAATATTTGCATAAGGGCAATAAAAGTGGTGTCTTAATGTTTTTTTAAATTAAATAGCTATCCAAAATTGTTAAATTTAAGTATCACATGCAGACAAACCCAACAAATGATTATGAAAAGCAATAAGCTAAGTCAGGAACAAAGTGTACAGGTGTTTTCCAATATGATATCGAACAAAGTTCATAACGGATTTACATTAGAAGAGAGAAATGATGAATTACTTTTTGCAGTTCTTTCTAAAGGAGGAAAAGTAGTTAACCACAGTTTAAATTTCATGATTTTTTGTTTAACCCTCGGATTATGGTCATTTGCCTGGCTATATCTAACATTAGAGGCTTCCAAACAAAAAAAGGTATTAGTTGCCATTGACGAAGATGGTTTTCCTTTTGAAGAAAAATGCTTAGTAGCATAAATATTTTCGGTAAAATAGTTTAGCCATAAATTACAATCTAGATGAATGTAATTTATGGCTAACTTTTTTTATAATAATATCGGTTCTAGTTTATAATTTATCTTTTAAATAAATTCCTGTAACAGATTCTTTTATTTTAACAACATCTTCTGGCGTTCCAGTTGCTAATAAATGTCCTCCATTTTCGCCGCCTTCAGGGCCTAAATCAATAATCCAGTCGGCACATTTTATGAGATCTAAATTATGCTCAATTACAATTATCGAATGCCCTTTTTCAATTAAGGCATCAAATGAAGCCAATAATTTTTTAATATCATGAAAATGAAGTCCTGTTGTAGGTTCATCAAAAACAAATAGTGCTTTATCTTTTGTTGCACCTTTTACTAAAAATGAAGCTAATTTAATACGCTGTGCTTCACCACCGGAAAGAGTAGAAGAAGATTGCCCTAACTGAACATATCCTAAACCAACATCTTGCAGAGGCTGTAATTTTTGTGTAATTTTAGACTGCTTGTTTCTTTCGAAGAAAGCAATTGCATCATCAATTGTCATGGTTAGAATATCGTTGATGTTTTGATTATCAAAAGTAACTTCGAGAATCTCTTTTTTAAATCGTTTTCCACCGCACGTTTCACAAGGCAGCGAAACATCGGCCATGAATACCATTTCGACATTTATAGAGCCTTCTCCCTTACAAGTTTCGCAGCGGCCTCCGTCAACATTAAAAGAGAAATGTTTGGCCTGATATCCTCTTATTTTTGATAATTTTTCTTTTGCATATAAATCACGAATATCATCATACGCTTTTATGTACGTGACAGGATTTGATCTTGAACTTCTTCCAATTGGATTCTGGTCAACATACTCAATATGTTTTATTTGGGAAAAAGAGCCTGAAATATCACTGAACTGTCCCGCTTTTTCTGCAGCATTCTCCAGTTTTTTCTGCATAGCAGGAAATAAAATTTTCTTAATCAGCGTACTTTTTCCGCTTCCGGAAACTCCCGTTATAACCGTTAAAACATCCAAAGGAAAAGTAACATTAATATTTTTAAGATTATTTTCTCTGGCACCAATAATATCAATATGATTTTTGAATTTTCGTCTTTTCTTTGGAACAGAAATTTCTAAATCACCATTTAAGTATTTTGAAGTAAGAGAGTCTGATTTTAAAATTTCCTCATAAGTTCCCTGTGCAACCAAATTTCCTCCAAAAGTCCCGGCTTCGGGACCAATATCAATAATCATATCGGCAGCTTTCATGATATCCTCATCGTGTTCTACTACAATAACAGTATTTCCTAAATCGCGAAGAGAAAGTAAAACCTTAATTAATCGCTCAGAATCTTTTGGGTGAAGGCCAATACTTGGCTCGTCCAGTATATACATCGAACCAACCAAACTGCTTCCTAATGAAGTAGCAAGATTAATACGCTGCGATTCTCCTCCGGAAAGTGTAGCCGAATTTCGGTTTAATGTAAGGTAATCTAAACCAACTTCTGTCAAAAATGATAAACGATTATTGATCTCAACCATCAAGCGTTTGGCGATTTGCTGTTCGTAAACATTCAATTCGATGTTTTTAAAGAAAGTAACCAAATGTCTAATTGGAAGATCGACTAAATCTGAAACCGTTTTTCCGTTGATTTTTACATAGGAAGCTTCTTCGCGTAAACGTTTTCCACGGCAGGCGTGACATTTCGTTTTTCCGCGGTAACGCGAAAGCATAACACGATTTTGTATTTTATAATTTTTTTCTTCAAGTTCTTTAAAGAAATCATTCAGACCCTGAAAATATTGATTTCCTTTCCAGATTAACTCTTTTTGATCTTCTGAAAGTTCAAAATAAGGTTTGTGAATTGGGAAATCAAATTTATAAGCATGTTTTACCAGTTCATCTTTATACCAGCTCATACTTTCGCCGCGCCAAGGATAAATTGCACTTTGAAAAACGGATAAAGAAGTATTTGGTACAACCAAATCGGTATCAATTCCAATAATATTTCCGTAACCTTCGCAAACAGGACAAGCTCCGTACGGATTATTAAAACTGAACAAATGTACGTTTGGTTCCAGAAAAGTAATTCCGTCTAATTCGAAATTGTTAGAATAGGAAAATCTTTTTTCTGAACCTACTTCCTGAAGGAAGCAAATTCCTTTTCCTTCAAAAAAGGCAGTTTGGACGGCATCAGAAAGACGATTATAAAACTCTTCTTCTTCTTTAACCACAATACGGTCAATGATTAATAAAATGTCTTTATTATCCAGTTTATGTAACTCTGTTGGAGTAAATTCATCTAAACGAACCATTTCGTTATCGACTAAAATACGAGCAAAACCTTGCTGTAAAAGCACCTTAAGTTTGTCTTCAAGCAAACGGCCTTCTTCTAAATGAATAGGGGAAAGCAATAGCCAGCGGCTGTCGATTTCGAGTGTTTTTACATCAGAAACAACATCTGTTACGGTATTTTTTTTGACTTCCAGACCTGAAACGGGCGAATATGTTCTCCCAATTCTGGCGAATAAAAGTTTAATATAGTCGTAGATTTCTGTAGAAGTTCCAACGGTAGAACGAGCATTGGTTGTATTTACTTTTTGCTCAATTGCAATTGCAGGTGCAATTCCTTTTATGTATTCTACTTTTGGTTTGTCTAAACGTCCCAAAAACTGACGTGCGTATGATGATAAACTCTCAACATAACGACGCTGTCCTTCGGCATATAAAGTATCAAAAGCTAAACTTGATTTCCCTGATCCCGAAAGCCCTGTAATCACTACAAGTTTGTTTCTCGGAATAGCAACATCTACATTTTTTAAATTATGTACCTGTGCACCTTTTATTATAATATTTTGCTTTGGGTCGAGTGTAGAAAGATCAATTTGCATAAAAAAAGTCAATTTTTACAAAAGTAATCAATTTTGAATAGAGTTTTGTTAAGGATATTGTTCCAAATCTTAACAGAATTACCATGTTTGGTTTTGGTTAAATCAGATAGTTTAGTCATTGATTTCTATCAAGTGTGAGGGATATTGCTGTAATCCGTTTCCCGTGGTTGAAACCACGGGCTATATTTGAATATGTTTGAGAAATTGTTTGAAAACATAGTCAGCGGTTTCAACCGTTGGACGCAAGGCATATCATCACAATCTGTTTCAGGTGGTTGAAACCTGTGCTATGCTATAAAATCTTTTATTTTACTAAAAATTATTGTTTCACTTTAAAATATGCTATTTTAGAACTGTTTTAGTAATATTTAATATCCTGACCAAATTTGAAAACTAAACTATCTACCTTATTGTTTTTGATGAATTTCTTGCTTTTTTCGCAGGAACTTCCACCAATTGTAAAATATTCTTCATCTGTTTACGGAGCCGGAAATCAGAGCTGGATGATTTCTCAGGACGATGAAAATTATTTGTATTTTGCAAATAACGATGGACTTTTAGAATATAACGGAACCAGCTGGCAATTGTATCCGGGACCCAATGAAACTATTATCCGGTCTGTAAAAGTCATTGGAAATAAAGTATATACAGGAAGTTATATGAATTTTGGTTATTGGACCAGAAATGAAAACGGTAAATTAAAATATACATCACTAAGCGATAAAATTAAAAGTAAAATTTTAGACGATGAACAGTTTTGGAATATCTTAAAATACGATCAATGGATTTTGTTTCAATCTTTAAACCGAATTTATATTTATGATACTAAAACCAGAAAATTCAATATCATCGCACCAAAAAATGGTGTTATAAAGTCATTTTCGGCAAAAAATGCTATTTATTTTCAAACGATTAAAGAAGGGCTTTTTGAAATTGAAAGCGGAAGGGCAAAATTAGTTTCAGATAATCCAATTTTAAAGAAATTTACAATTGCGAATGTTTTTACGACTGATGATGGGTTGCTGGTTCAAACGCAGTTGGACGGAATTTACAAACTGGCTGGAAATTCCCTAACCAGAGTTGCTACAGATGTTGATGCAGAATTAAAATCAAGTTTCGTTTACAGCAGTCAGCGTCTTCAGGATGGAAGTTTTGCTTTAGGAACGGTTTCAAACGGAGTTTTTATTTTATCTGATAGCGGAAAACTAAAATATCACCTCACACAGAGTAAAGGTTTGAGCAATAATACAGCTTTGTCTCTTTTTGAAGATAAAGACCAAAATTTATGGGTTGGACTGGACAACGGAATTAACTGTATCAATATTCAATCACCAGTACACAGTTTTACAGACGATACGGGCGTTTTAGGAACGGTATACGCATCGGCGGTTTTTAACGGAATGCTTTACATTGGCACAAATCAGGGATTGTTTTGTAAACCAACCCAAAGTAACGCTGAATTTAAATTTATAAATGGAACAAAAGGTCAGGTTTGGTCACTGTTTACGTATGATAATACACTTTTTTGCGGACACGATTCGGGAACTTTTATAATTACAAATGATTCGGCAAGAAGTATATTTTCGGGTTCTGGAACATGGAAGTTTGAACCTTCTCCAACAAATAAAATTCAGTTAATTCAAGGGAATTATTACGGACTTTCAGTTTTAGAGAAAGTAAATAATCAATGGATTTTTAAAAATAAAATTCAGGGTTTTGATTATTCATCTCGATATTTTGAAATTACAAAAAATCTGGATGTTTATATAAGCCACGAATACAAAGGGATTTTTAGATTAAAACTCGATAAAGCGCTTTTAAAAACACATGATTTTTATACCTACAAATCTCCGGAAAAAGGAATTAGTGCTAGTTTGACCACTTTTAACAATTCAATTTATTATGCTTATAAAGGCGGGATTTTTAAATTAAATCCTAAAACAAGACAATTCGAAAAAGATACTGTTTTAAGTTCGATTTTTGAAAAAGACGAATATACATCGGGTAAATTAATTGTAGATCATTCCAATAAAATTTGGTTGTTTTCTAAAAACTACATTCATTATTTCTCTGCCAGTAAATTGAGCAATCAATTAAAACAGAATATAATTCCTATTCCGTCCTCATTAACCAATTCGATGCTGGGCTATGAAAATATTACACAAATTTCAAAATCAACGTATTTAATAGGCACAACAGACGGTTATTATACTTTAAATATCGACGATTTAAGTTTTAAAAATTACGATGTTTTTATTACCGATATATTGATAAATAAACAAAACGAAACGTTTAAAAATGTTGGTATTCAAAGTGAAGGTAGTTTTGATTCTGATGAAAATAACATTACGCTTAATTATACCGTTCCGGAATACAATAAATACATCAATTCTGAATATCAATATCTATTAGAAGGTTTTCAGGACGACTGGAGCGAGTGGAGTACAAAAGCTACGGTGAATTTTAAAAACCTTTCGCCGGGAAAATACACCTTTAGAGTGAGGGCAAAATATGCCAATACAATTCTGCAGAATACTGCTGTATATACATTTGTAGTTTTAAAACCTTGGTATTTGACCAATTTAGCTTGTTTTGTTTACTTTCTTTTGATTTTGGCAATGGCTTATTTTATTAATAAAGCATACCGAAATTATTATCAAAAGCAGAAAGAAAAACTTATTGAAGAAAATAATCTTTTACTGGAGATTCAGGAGCTTGAAAACGAACAGCAATTGATGAAACTTCGAAACGAACAGCTTTCGCAGGACGTTGATAATAAAAACCGTGAACTGGCGGTTTCGACGATGAGTTTAAACAGTAAAAACGAATTGCTGGCTTTTATTAAGGAAGATTTAAAGAAAACGTCTCAAAATGACAGTTCCAATATCAAATCTGTAATTAGTACCATTAACAAAAATATTACCGAGGAAGATTCCTGGAAGATTTTTAAAGAAGCCTTTGACAGCGCCGATAAAGATTTCCTAAAAAGGATCAAACAAATGCATCCGGCCTTAACTCCAAATGATCTTCGTTTATGTGCTTATCTTCGATTGAATCTTTCCTCAAAAGAAATAGCTCCAATGTTTAATATTTCAGTTCGAAGTGTTGAAATAAAAAGGTATCGTTTGCGCAAGAAAATGGATTTGCAGCACGAAATCGGTTTAGTTGAATATATTCTTGCTGTATAGGAATTCCAAAATTGGCTTAAAAAAACTATACATTACCACAACATTATGCTTTTGTTGGGAAATTGTAGCGGAAATGTTAAAGAAATTAACATTCACAAATTATAGCTACAGAGCGGTTTATTTTGTGATATCCTGAATTAAGACTAGATTTTTTTATGATGTATGTTTTTTGTTGAGGTTAATTTTATCGTTTTCATAAAGGGAACAGATAAATTTAACTTTCAATAAAAACTAACTAATTATGAAATCTAAATTATTACTAACAGTACTGCTGCTATGTACATCTTTTGCTTTTTCGCAGAACTTGGACGTTTCAGGTACAGTATTAGATGCGTCTGGCTTATCATTGCCAGGGGTAAATGTAAAAGTTAAAAATTCGTCTAAGAGTACAACCACGGACTTCGACGGATCTTTTAAACTAACCGATGTTCCAAAAGGAACTACAATTGTTTTCAGTTATATAGGTTACAGAACACAAGAAGTTGTGGTTTCTGGAACTAAGGTAACTGTAAAAATGGCCGACGACGCTAAGTCATTAGAAGAAGTCGTGGTTATTGGTTACGGTACTCAGAAGAAAAGAGAGGTTACCGGAGCCGTTTCTGTAATAGACAGTAAAACACTTGATGTTTTAAAACCTATTCGTGTTGAGCAGGCTTTACAGGGAACAATATCTGGTGTAAACGTTACGACGCAGTCAGGAGCGCCGGGAGCACCGCTAGATATTCGTATTCGTGGTATTGCTACAAACGGACAAAATGCACCAACAGCTATTATTGATGGCTATGTAGGAGATTTTGGTTTGTTGAATCCAAATGATATTGAAACCATCACCGTTTTAAAAGATGCTCAGGCTGCAATTTACGGAACTATTGGAGCAAACGGAATTATCTTGATTACTACTAAAATGGGTAAAAAGAATACTAAAACTAAAGTTTCTTTTAACAGCTATACAGGATTTCAGGAAACGTCAAGAAAACTTCCAACTTTAAACGCAACAGAATATGCATTGCTTTTAAATGAAAGCTATGCAAATGGAGGTAAAGACTTACCTTATCCAAATGTTAGTGCGCTTGGTAAAGGAACAGACTGGCAGGATGAAGTTTTTCAACATGCTCCAATCATAAATAATGATTTGACTATTTCTGGAGGATCTGAAAAAATCACTTATTCTATTAGTGGTTCTCATTTAGATCAGGAAGGTATTGTTGGCGGAGACAAATCAGGTTTCTTAAGAAATACTGCAAGAATTGCTTTAGGTGCGGATTTAAGCGATAAAATCAAATTAAAATCTAATGTTATCTATACTTATTTTACGAGAAAAACATTAAACGAAAATGGTTTAGGATCAGTTCTTTTCAATGCATTAAACGTTCCTGCAACTTTAAAACCATATAATGCTGACGGAAGTTTTTCTTTAGTACCAAGTACAACAGGTTTAGGAACTGAAATTATTAATCCGTTAGCGCAAATTGCTAATACTTATAACGATTATAATTATAAAAAGTTAAACGGTAACTTTGGTCTTGACTTTAAACTTTTCAAAGGCTTTACATTATCAAGTTCAATAGGTTTTAATACTTCAAATAGTGAATCGAAAGTTTTTGGTAAACAAATCAGCTATGGCGGAAAAGTATTTGATGTACAAAGAAGTTCAGTTACTCAAGGAGCTGTAAACGACAATGATTATTCATTTGACCTTTTTGGTACATATAATGCAAAGATTGCAGATTCTCATAACATTACCGGAACTTTAGGAACGACGATCTATAAACAATGGGGGAATGGTCTTTATGCTACTGGTTTTGATGTGCCAAATAACACTTGGGAAAATGCAGATATTTCTTTAACAAAAGGAACTTCAGAAACACTTACAAATAGTTCATACACATATGATCAAAGAAGACTTTCTTATTTTGGAAGACTTCAGTATGATTATAAAGGTAAATATCTACTTTCTGCAATGATTAGACGTGATGCTTCTACAAGATTTGGTCCAGGAAATAAAGTAGGTTACTTTCCTTCTTTCACGGCAGGTTGGGTAGTATCTGACGAAAACTTTTTTGGAGAACCTAAATTCTTAAATTTCTTAAAATTAAGAGCAAGTTACGGAACATTAGGAAATGACCAGATTCCTAACTACGGCTATTTAGGATTATTAACTGGTGAAGCAACCTATGTATTTAATAAGACTTTAGTAAACGGAACAGCAAATGGACAAACGCCAAACCCAGATTTAAAATGGGAAGAAGCTCAAAAGTTTGACGTTGGTTTAGACTTAAAAATATTAAATGATAAAGTATTTATTGTTGCCGATTATTTTATTGATACCAGAAAAGATTTGTTGATACCAAATATTCCGGTTTCAGGAATTAATGGTACAGGTGCACCAGGGGCAAGTTCTCCTACTTTAAATGCAGGTACAGTTAGAAACTCTGGATTTGAATTCTCAATTGATTATAAAGAAAAATTATCTGATGCGTTTTCTTTCAGCGTAGCTTACAACGTAACTTTCCTAAATAATAAAGTAACAGAAGTAAACAACGGAACCGGATTTCTTGAAGGCGGTGCTTTTGGTGTAGGACAGCCAGCTCCTTCGAGAATGGAAATTGGTAAACCAATGGGTTATTTCTACGGATATAAAACAGATGGAATTTTCCAAAATCAGGCAGAAATCGATGCACATCCTTCACAATTAGCTTTAGGAGCAAATGCTGCACCTGGAGATTTACGTTATGTTGATGTAAATGGCGATGGAGTAATTGATACAAAAGATAAAACAAATATTGGTGATCCAATTCCAGATGCAACAATGGGTTTCAATTTACAATTGAACTATAAAGCACTTGATTTTGCTGTGTTTACATTTGCATCTGTAGGAAATGATATGGTACGTAATTATGAAAGAACACTTTCTGATGCTAATCGTTTAAATTATGTTTTAGACAGATGGACAGGACCGGGAACAAGTAATTCTACTCCAAGAGTAACAACAGGAGCAACGGCAAATAATGTTTTTTCAAACTATTTTGTTGAAGATGCTTCTTACTTAAGAATTCAAAATGTACAAATTGGTTATACATTAAATCCTGCAATATCTCAAAAAGCTGCAATTTCAAAATTAAGACTTTATGCAGGAGTAAATAACCTTTACACCTTTACAAAATATAAAGGTTTTGATCCGGGTGCTTCAAACGGAGCTCCAATTGGAGGAGGAATTGATTATGGTTTCTATCCAATCCCAAGAACTTATTTATTGGGCTTAAACATTAATTTTTAATTTAAATTAAAATGAAAAAGTATTTATTTATACCTATTATAACACTGGCTCTGTTTTCGACCGTAACGACTTCTTGTTCGGATGAGTTTGTAGACCCAAAACCGGAATATTCTATAGATTCTGAAAATTATTTTAATTCGAAAGAAGAATATGATAACGCCTTAATTGGAGCTTACGATTTGCTTCAGTCTTCTTATGTAAATGTTTTATTAGGAGAAATTGCTTCAGATAATACACTTTGCGGCGGAGAAAGCCCAACAGACGTTATTGGTTTTCAACAGATAGACGACATGATTCATACACCAGTAAACAGCAATTTAAGAGATATCTGGAACTGGATGTTTGCCGGTGTACAAAGAGCAAATTATATTCTTGAATTTAAGGATAAAACAGATTTTGAAGGAAAAAACCAAGTTATAGCAGAAGCACGTTTTTTAAGAGCGTATTATCAGTTTGAGTTAGTTAAATGGTTTGGTGGAATCCCGATGAAAGGAGATGCAAGATTTAAAATTGGAGATGAAAAAATAATACCGCGTTCATCAATTCAGGAAGTATATGCTTCAATAGAGGCTGATTTGATTTTTGCGGCTGCAAATTTATCTCCAGATGCATCTCAAAAAGGCCGTGCAACAAAAGGCGCAGCACAGGCATTATTAGGAAAAGCTTATCTGTATGAAAAGAAATATGCTCAGGCAGCTCAGGCACTTGAAGCAGTTATTACTTCACAGAAATATTCTTTAGTAACAGATTATAACAAAATGTTTGAAGCTGATGGAGAAAATGGTGCAGAATCTGTTTTTGAAATTCAGTACACAGATGTTGAAGGAGCAGGATTCCCATGTTTACAATGTAGTGAAGGAAACGTAGCAGTTGGTTTTAGTGGTGTTCGTAATTATTCAGGACCATTATTCTCTTCAGGTTTTAGTTTCAATGTTCCAACACAGGAATCAGCAAATGCATTTCAAGCGGGAGATAAACGTAAAGATGTTGCTATTCTTGATATCGCTGCATGGGCAGAAGCTAATGCATCTTATGATAATGGAAAAGGTGTAAGCTTTGGAAAAGGAAATGAAGATACAGGTTTCTTTAACAGAAAATATTTACCAAGAAAAAGAAGTAAAGATGCTGCAGGAGATTTGAATTTAACAAATCCTAACAACTACAGAGCAATACGTTATGCAGATGTACTTTTGATGGCTGCAGAAGCGTATAACAAAGGAGGAATTGATGATGGAAAAGCAAGAACATATCTTAATTTAGTTAGAAGACGCGCTTTTGGTGATACCAATCATGATGTTACAACTTCTGGAGCTGCTTTAACGGATAATATCTTATCAGAAAGAAGACTAGAACTTTTTGGTGAAGGACATCGTTTCTTTGACTTAGTAAGAACTGGAGAAGCTGCTGGAAAAATAGCAGGTTTTAAAGCTGATAAAAACGAATTATTTCCACTTCCTATTGAAGAAATTCAATTTGCAAACGGAAACTGGGCACAAAATCCTGGATACTAAAAAATAGCAATTATGAAAAAAATACATTTTATTATACATCTTTTCGTTTTAGCGGCTCTTATAGGGTGCGCAAGCGATGACCTGGATATTGATTTAGACGGAATAGCTGCTCCGGCAAATGTTTCGGCTTTAGCAACAGTTACACAGGATAATACGGGAAAAGTTACTTTTTTACCAAAGAGTGAAGGAGCAACACAGTACAAAGTTGATTTTGGTGACGGAAGCCCTGTTTCCGATTTATTCAATACTGGAGGAACTGTATCTCATATCTATCAAGAAGGAGTTTACAAATCTAAAATTATAGCAGTTGGACTAAACGGAAAAACTACAGAAGTTGAAAAAGAAGTAGTAGTTTCATTTAGAGCTCCTGAAAATTTAGTAGTAGTAGTGACAAATGATTTATCGGTTTCTAAAAAAATAACAGTTACCGCAACTGCTGATTTTGCTCTTTTCTATGATGTTTATTTTGGAGAAGCTGGAAAACCAGACCCGTTGTCTGCTAATAATGGTGAGCCAGTGTCTTACACTTACCAAGCAGCAGGAACTTATACTATTAGAGTAGTTTCTAAAAGTGCTGCTAAACAAACTACTGAATATACTGCAGAAGTTGAAGCAAAATTGGTATTAAATCCAACAACATCGGCGCCAACGCCTCCTAGCAGACAAGCCGGAGATGTAATTTCTATTTACGGATCTAAATACGCAAATATTCCAGGAACTAACTTTTACCCGAATTGGGGACAAGCAGGAACTTTCTCTGAATTTGACCTTAATGGCGATAAAATGCTTAACTATATCAAGTTAAACTATCAGGGAATTGCATTGGCAGATGGTGTAACAATTGATGTTTCGGGTATGGAATACTTGCACATGGATGTTTGGACAGCAGATTTAGAGAAACTGGCTATATTCCCTATCAGTAAATCGAATGGAGAAAGAAAAGTAGAAAAAGATCTTACTTTAAATCAATGGACAAGTATTGATATTCCAATTTCAGCATTTACTAGTCAGGGTGGTTTCACAGTAGCTGATATCTTCCAGTTAAAATTAGACACAGCTCCAGTACCAGGTAAGAGCGTTTATATCGATAATATTTATTTCTATAAAGCTGCTGGAGAATCAATATCATTACCTATCGATTTTGAATCGGCAAACTTAACGTATACTTGGGGCGGATTTGGAAATGTAGATGCGTCTGTAGTTACAAATCCTAATAAAACCGGACTAAATGTTTCTAATAAAGTAGTTAAGTTAGATAAAAAGAACGGAGCAGAAACTTGGGGAGGAGCTAGTTTAAATTTTGAAAACCCATTTGATGCAACCAAAGGAACTAAAGTAAAAGTAACTGTATGGTCGCCAAAAGCCGGAGCAACAATATTATACAAAATGGAACTTTCGACTTCGCCGCCAGACGGAAATGGAAACCCAAGTGTTAATACAGAAGTTCAAGCAGTAACAACTGTTGCTAATGGATGGGAGGTTTTAACATTCGATCTTACCAGTTCAGCTTCTTTCAACAGTACTGTTAAGTATGACAGAGTGATTTTGTTCCCGGATTTTGGAAAAACAGGAACAGGAGAAACTTATTATTTTGATGATATAAAACAATCCAATTAATACAAGAAATCATGAACAAAAAAATAATTATAAAAATAGTATCGTTATTTACGATTCTCTTGATGATGGGTTGTCAAAAAGACGATTACACATTTGGATCAATAGATACGCCAACAAATCTGCAGGTAACTGCAGAAATTGTTGGAAAAACAGACGCTACCCCTTATGGGGACGGATCTGGAATTGTAAAATTCACAGCAACAGCAGACAAAGCTATTTCATTTAAATATGTTTATCCTGATGGGGGATCTGACAGTGCACCAACTGGAAAATTCACCAAAAGATTTACTAAAACCGGTGTAAACGTTTATACAGTAACTGTAATTGCTACAGGAAAAGGAGGAATAGCAACAACTACAACTATTGATGTTGAAGTTCAAAGTGATTTTAGTGATGAAGAAGCTGTACAACTATTAACAGGCGGAACATCTAAAAAATGGTATTGGTCTGCATCAGAACCAGGTCACCTTGGAGTAGGACAAAATGATGGAGATGCAGAGAAAAACTACTATGCAAATTACTATATGGCTGGACCATTTGAAAAAGCAGCATCTCCAAACAGCAGCTGTTTATACGAAAACGTATTAACATTCTCACTTGTTGGAGATCAGATTAAATATCTGTTGGATAATGGCGGCGCAACTTTCTTCAATAAAGATTTCGGAAGCGTAGGCGGAGCAACATTAACAGAAGATATGTGTTTAAGTTATAATACTACTGCAGTTAAAACAGTATCATTAAGCCCATCAGAATCAGTAGTTATGGCAAACCCTAAACATGCTGAACAAACCAGAGGAACAACAATGAACTTCTCTGACGGTGGATTTATGGGGTATTATATTGGTCAAAGTTCTTATGAAATCCTGTCAATTACAGCAAACAGAATGGTGGTAAGAGCCGTAATGGGAGGAAACCCTGCATTAGCTTGGTACCATATCTTTACAACTACACCTCCAAATCAAAACCCAACAACAGATTATACAAATCTTGTTTGGTCTGATGAGTTTAATACAGATGGAGCTCCAGATGCAGCAAAATGGAACTATGATTTAGGAAGAGGAGATAACGGCTGGGGAAATAATGAAAAACAAAATTATACCAACGCAGCAACAAACGTAAAAGTACAAGGAGGTAATTTAGTTATAACAGCTAAAAAAGAAGCTTCTGGCGGTGCAGATTATTCATCGGCAAGATTAAAAACCGATGCTAAATTTGCTTTTACTTACGGAAAAGTTGAGGTTAAGGCTAAACTTCCAAGCGGCGCAGGAACATGGCCTGCAATCTGGATGCTTGGACAAAACTATGCTTCTAAACCTTGGCCTGCCTGTGGAGAAATAGATATTATGGAACATGTTGGTAACAATCAAAATGTAATTCTTAGTACACTTCATTATCCTGGGCACTCAGGCGGTAATGGTGTCACAAGTTCTAAAACATATGCTAACGTTTCAACAGAATTTCATGTTTATAAAGTAATCTGGAGCCCTGCATCAGTAAACACTTATGTAGACGATGATTTACTTCATTCAGTTCCAAACGATGGTTCTTTACCTTTTAACAGCGACTTTTTCTTGATTTTAAATGTAGCAATGGGAGGTAATCTAGGTGGTAATATTGATGGAGCTTTCACTCAGTCTTCTATGGAGATTGATTATGTGAGAATTTATCAATAGAATATAAGTTAATTAATTAGTAATTCTAGAAGGTCAGTTTCGGCTGGCCTTCTTAATTTTAAAATTATACTATGAATAAAATAATTTTACTATTGTTAATCTGCAGCTTTTCATATGCGCAGGAAACAAAGAGGAAATTGGTCTGGGAAGAAAATTTCAATACTAAAAAATTAAATGAAAAAGTCTGGAATTTTGAACTCGGCGACGGCTGCCCAAATTTGTGCGGTTATGGAAACAACGAAAGACAAATCTATACTAAAACCAATCACGAATTTAAAGATGGAAATTTAGTTATTGAAGCCAGAAAAGAAGGGGAAAAATATACCTCGACAAAAATCACAACCAAAGGAAAAAAACAATTTCAATATGGCCGAATCGAAGCAAGGGCAAAACTACCTATCGGACACGGTTTATGGCCGGCTTTCTGGATGTTAGGTGCCAATATTGATGAGGTTAAATGGCCAAAAACAGGAGAAATTGATATTTTAGAATATATAGGAAGAGATCCGCATATGGTTTATACAACACTTCATACGCAGGACAGCCACGGAAATACTATCAATACAAAAAGAACAGAATTCCCAAATATTGAAGAAGGTTATCATGTATATGCAATTGAATGGGATAAAGATAAAATAGCCTTTTTTGTGGATTCAACTTTAGTCTATACATTCAATCCCGAAGTTAAAAATGAAGATACATGGCCATTTGATAAACCATTTTATATTATTGTAAATTTAGCCATTGGAGGTAATTTTGGAGGTCCAGAAGTAGATGATTCTGTTCTTCCTCAAAAATATTACGTCGATTACGTACGTGTTTACGAATAAAAAAATATAGAATAAAATTTTAGCTTAAAAGCAGATGTAAATAGCTTAAATGTTTAGTTGTAAGTTGTTTACATTTGTTTTTAAATCGTTTTTGAACAGCGTTTTTTTAACTATTTTTATCAAAAATGGACTCTGATGTAAAAAACTTAACGATATAATGTTAATTATTATTGTTTTTGTTTGCTTTTTAAAATAAATATTTGTTAAATTTGGTCACAATAATTAACATAACTCAAAAAAGATCGCGCCTATAAAATAAAATTACTTTTTAGAAAAATTACTCCAAATTATTAAAACTAAAAAAGTAGTATTATGGCTGATCTGCAAATTCCAGACGCTCTATTAGTAAAAAATTATGTTGAAGGCAGTGAAGCTGCTCTTGCAACATTAATAAAAAGGCACGAATCTAAAATATATGGATTTATATATTCTAAGATTGCTGATAGAGATATTTCAAATGATATTTTTCAAGATACTTTTATTAAAGTAATCAAAACCTTAAAAAGTAATTCCTATAACGAGGAAGGTAAATTTCTTCCATGGGTAATGCGTATTTCACATAACTTAATTGTGGATCACTTTCGCAAAACCAAAAAAATGCCAATGTACAGAGAAACCGAAGAGTTTTCAATCTTCTCTATCATGTCTGATGATTCATTAAATGTTGAAAGCAGAATGATTGTAGATCAGGTTGAGGTTGACTTGAAAAGGTTAATTGAAGAACTTCCTGAAGATCAGAAGGAAGTATTGGTTATGAGAATGTATCAGGATATGAGTTTCAAGGAAATATCAGAATTAACAGACGTAAGCATCAATACTGCATTGGGAAGAATGCGTTATGCACTTATGAATTTGAGAAAAATAATAGACAAACATCAAATTATTTTAACCAACTAATACTATTTTGAATATTAGCCCGTTATACTATTATAAAACATTTACATAGTATGGCGAAAATTTACTCAAAAAAAGCGTTAGCTTCTAAAGATTTGAAACCTAAAAAAGAAGTAATTTCTTTTTTACTAAGTTATTCACAAGCTTTAACAGTTGTGAAAATTGAAGATAAAAATTTTGAGATTATAGCTAATTAAAACAGCCCGCTGCTTTAGTCGGATGTTTATTTCGAAAGAAAAACCAAATGGTCGTTTTGGTTGAAAGCTCACTATTTGTATGCAAATACAGGTAGTGAGTTTTTTTATGGTTTTATATTCATGAATTTTATTCAGTTGAAATACATTCTAGTAAGTTTTTTTTCAATACTAATTTTTGTAATTACTACTGTATCTCTTCACTTTAACTAAGTTAACCTGAAATTTAATTTTTTACTTAGGATTATATTTTTGTTAAAATTTAATATTTTCAGTCAAAATATTTCTTTATTCAATAATTAATTTTATTTTAGTTAAAAAATAATCATTATTTTATAAAAACATAAGAATTTTTCGTATTAAAACATTTTGAATTACCTAATTATGTCCAACCAATAACCAAAAACCTATGAAGAAAAACTACTCTACCTTATTTCGTTTTGTTTGTTATACCCCTTAGTCATTTACTAAGAAGTTTGATTTTTTGAAAAATTAAATTTAGAGACTTATGGCAATTTCGATCTCTAAACCTTATTTTTTCATTTAAACGCAGGCTGAAGTGCTAAACTATCAGATTTGCAGCAAAATTCATTCAAAAACCTAAATCTATTTTAACAACCAAAACCCAACCGAAATATGAAAACGAACCTAAAGATGTTATCAATGCTGCTATTGATAAATGTCGCCGCATTTGCTCAAAATGATCAAATAAAAGAAGCGCAGTCTTTATACGATAAAGGAAAAAGCGAGGAAGCATTGGCGATTTTAAACAAAACAGAATATCTTATCCTTAACGCATCAGATGAAGCTAAATCTGATTATTATTTTTTAAAAGGAAATGTGTATAAGGATTTAGCTGGAAAAAATATAGATGCAGCTAATAATTTTACGTTTGCCTCACAGGCGTATCAGGATGTGTTTTTGTACGAAAACGAATCAGGAAAGTTTAAATTTACAGTTAAGGCAAATGCAGCTTTAAAAGCTATGAAATCTACTCTTGTTAATGGTGCAATGACTGATTTTAATGCCGGAAAATTCAAAGAAAGTGCTGAGAAAAGTTATAAAGTTTATTTGTTTGATAAAAAAGACACATTGAATTTATATAACGCAGCCGCATCTTCTATAAATGGTAAGGATTATGAATCAGCAGTAAAATATTATGAAATCTTAAAGAAAATTAATTTTTCCGGAAAGAGAATGATGTATTATGCTACCAACAAGAAAACAAAAGAAGAAGATTTTTTTGTTTCTATAAAAGCCAGAGAATCAGCTATAGAACAAGGGTTTTATGAAAAACCAAGAAACGAGTTAGTTCCTTCAAAAAAAATAGAGGTTAATAATAATTTAGCTTATGCGTATTTAGAGAAAAAAGATTATCCTAAAGCCGAAGTAATTTATAATTATGTTTTAGAGCTTAACCCTAATTACCTGGATGCCTATATAAATATGGCGTATTTGAAACTACAAGTCAAAAAAGATTTAGCTGATGAAATAGCTTCTTTAGGAACTTCACCTTCCGAAATGCAAAAATATGACAAACTAAACGCTAAAAAAGATGATATTGCCCGTAGTGCGATTCCGTATCTAAAACAAGCACTTATTATCGAACCAAAAAATCCAGAAGCAACAAAAACACTTTTGGGAGTATATCGATCACTTGATATGACAAATGAATACAATGCTCTAAAAAGCAGTATGTAGAATAAAAAAGAAGCTGCTAAACTTTCTTTTTAGCAGCTTCTTCTATTATAGATTTTTTACCAATTGTTCTTGTAATAATATCTTTCTCTAAACTCCAGCCTCTTGCAGGCGAATATTCACGTCCGTACCAAATAATCTGTAAATGCAGATCGTTCCATGTATCTCGTGGAAATAATCTTTTAGCATCCTTTTCAGTCTGAACAACATTTTTTCCATTCGAAAGATTCCATCTGTACATCAGTCTGTGAATATGTGTATCAACCGGAAAAGCCGGAACTCCAAAAGCCTGAGACATAACAACACTTGCTGTTTTATGTCCGACCGCCGGCAAAGATTCTAGTGCTTCAAAACTCTGCGGGACTTCACCGTTATATTTTTCAATTAAAATTTCAGATAAACCATGAATTCCCTTAGACTTCATTGGAGATAAACCACACGGACGAATAATTTCCTTAATTTCTTCAACAGACATCTTCACCATATCATACGGATTATCTGCCTTTGCAAACAAAAGAGGCGTAATTTGGTTTACACGAACATCTGTACATTGTGCTGAGAGTAAAACAGCAATTAATAAGGTATATGGGTCTTTGTGATCTAGTGGGACAGGTATAGTGGGGTAGAGTTCTTTTAACGTATTTATAACAAATTGTACGCGAGCTTCTTTATTCATTTCCGTAATTTTAAAGTGTAAAAATAGCGAATTATAAGTTATAAGCTATCTTTGTTTTTAAATCTAAACTCTAAAATTAACAATCTAAAATAATAGATATGACAACATTAAAAGCCGGCGATAAAGCACCAAACTTTTCAGGAACAGATCAGGACGGAAAAACACATAAATTGGCAGATTATGCCGGAAAAAAATTAGTAGTTTTCTTTTATCCAAAAGCAAGTACGCCAGGCTGTACGGCTGAAGCCTGTGATTTAAGAGATAATTTTCACCGTTTTCAGGCAAATAATTATGAACTTCTTGGAGTAAGTGCCGACAGTCAAAAAGCACAGTCAAAATTTAAAGATAAATATGAATTTCCTTTCCCATTATTAGCCGATGAAGATAAATCTGTTATCAATGCATTTGGTGTTTGGGGACCAAAAAAGTTCATGGGAAGAGAATATGACGGAATCCACAGAACAACTTTTGTAATCAACGAAAAGGGAATTATAGAAGAAGTAATCGAAAAAGTAAAAACAAAAGAACACGCTGCGCAGATTTTGAAATAGATTTTTTGTTTCAAGTTTGTTTTGTTTCAGGTTTCAAGTTTCGTTCTTTTGAGCTCATTTTTTTTAAACGCAAAGCACGCTAAGATTTTACGCAAAGTACGCTAAGGTTTTATATGTAAGCTTTTTATAAAAAAAGTAAAGTTCACAAAGCTTAATCGACACAAAGCTTTGCGAACTTTATACATTGTAAATGCCACCTATAAAAAAAACCTTAGCGTCCTTTGCGTTAAAATTATACGCAAAACACAACCTGAAACTTGAAACAAAAAAACCTGAAACAAAAAAAAAGTCCCAAATAAGGGACTTTTTATATTTAAGCTTTTTGCTCTAGTTCTTTTTGCGGATGATATCCAAAAAGATGATGTTCTTTTATAATTTCGGCAACTCCAGACGGAAGCATTGGTTCCCAGCCGGTTTTTCCTTGTCCAATCATTTTTAGTACTTCACGAGAGAATACATTTAATATGTTTGGATTATAGTCTTTAATGTCTACAACTTTACCGTTGAATTTAAAGAATTTGTACAATTCTTTCATTCTAGGATGAACTTTCAGGTTGTCAGAAGTAATAACTTCGCCATTATCACCTAACATTGGATATAAGAATACTTTCATGTCACGGTAGAATAATTTTCCGAAAGCTTCCAGAATTCCACCACTTAAATGTCGGTAGTATTTCTCATCAAAAATATCAACAAGGTTGTTTACACCCATTGCTAATCCCATACGGGCTTTCGTATAATTAGAAAAATACTCCACAACTTTATAATATTCCTGGAAATTAGAAATCATAACCGTTTGACCAAGTGAACAAAGTAACTCAGCTCTGTCCATAAAGTCACGTTCATCAATCTCACCATCCGAACGTAAATTCGAAAGCGTAATTTCAAAAACCACTAATGTATTGTCTTTTTCTACTTTATTTTCTTCGAGAAACATTTTTAACGATTTCTCATACATGTCAAGATTCACATTTGTAACCGGGCGGAAGCTTCCTCTAAAAGCAAGAAGATTCTTTTTGTATAAAACAGCTGCCGGTAAAACATTTTTTCCATCCGGATTGAACATTACGGCATCCGTCATACCGTTTTTAACCAGCTGTAAACTCATTAAACGATTGTCAACATCAGCAAAACGAGGTCCCGAAAAATTGATAGTATCTATCTCTAATTGATCCTTATCTAAGTGATCGTATAAATAACGCAGTAAACGTTTTGGGTCATTATATTTATAGAAAGCGCCGTAAATTAAATTTACACCTAAAATTCCGAGTGTTTCTTGTTGTAATCTGGCATCAGTTTCTTTAAAACGAATGTGAAGAATAATTTCGTTATATGCCTCGTCTGGTTCAATCTGGTATCTTATTCCAACCCAGCCGTGTCCTTTAAACTGTTTGGCAAAATCTATTGTTGCTACCGTATTAGCGTAGCTGAAGAAAAGTTTATTTGGGTGTTTTTCTCTGCTTAGACGTTCTTCGATCAGTTCTCCTTCAAACGTAAGCATTTTTTTAAGTCTGTTTTCGGTAACGTATCTTCCGTCACTTTCAATCCCGTAAACAGCATCACTAAAATCTTTGTCATAAGCCGACATCGCTTTTGCAATAGTTCCTGAAGAACCTCCGGATCTGAAAAAATGTCTAACTGTCTCTTGTCCAGCTCCAATTTCAGCAAATGTCCCGTAAATATTCTCGTTTAAATTAATGCGTAAAGCTTTGTCTTTTATAGAAGGAATCTGTTCGATGACCTTGTCACCTTTGAGTTTTATTTCTGTACCCATTTTATTTTAAATAGATTTGTTACAAAGTTAGTAAATTAGGGTTCTAATGAAAGAGAAATAATCCTATTTTTGTAAAAAAATTAAGTTCAATTGAAGGTCTATTTTTTAGGTACTGGTACTTCTCAAGGCATTCCGATTATCGGAATCGATCACCCCGTTTGTAAAAGCACTGATGCTAAGGACAAAAGGCTCCGCGTATCTATCTGGATTACATGGGACGAGCATTCATTTGTAATCGATTGCGGCCCCGATTTTAGACAGCAGATGCTTTCCTGCGGATGTCGTAAACTCGACGCCATTTTATTTACGCACGAACATGCAGATCATACTGCTGGTTTAGATGATATTCGTCCGTATAATTTCAGACAAGGCGAAATCCCGATTTACGGGCATAAGCGCGTTCTCGATAATTTAAGACGACGTTTTGATTACGTTTTTGAAACTGTAAATAAATATCCGGGTGCTCCAAGTGTAAAAACGATTGAAGTCAAAAACAACGAACCTTTTGCAGCTGGAGATAAAACAGCCATTCCAATAAACGTCATGCACGGTGATTTACAGGTTTTTGGATATAGAATCGACAATTTTGCTTATCTAACCGATGTAAAGACAATCGATTCAACTGAAGTTGAGAAACTTAAAGGTTTGAAAGTTTTGGTTGTAAATGCTTTGCGTGTTGAACCGCATGATACTCATTTTAACTTACAGGAAGCACTTGATTTTATCAATCTGGTAAAACCTGAAAAAGCTTATTTAACACACATCAGCCATGTTTTAGGTTTTCACGAGGAAGTGCAGAAACAACTTCCTGAAAATGTTTTTCTGGCTTACGATAATTTAGAAATTACAATTTAATTATACCATAAAATGAAAAAATCCTTAATGCTTTACCTTTTTATCCTTGCGATATTAATGAATGTTTTTACTTATATGTTTTACAGCCGAGAAGTAAAATTTGGTGAAGAAAGATATGAGAAAACAACTAAAAAGCTAAGAGACAGCATTAATTTAGTGTCTGCTAAATTAGCCGATGCAGATTATTTTTCTTTAGAACACAATGAAAATGCACAAAATTATTTTGATAACAGTGCTTCTGGAGGAAAAGTAATTTTATTTGAAAAACTAATTCCGGTTGTAACCGAAAAACTTTTAGATTTCAATGCAAATCCAAAAGGAAACCCATATACAGGACAAGATCAAATTGGTCCAAATAAATTTATCATTAATAAAGTAAAAATTTTAAACCACAGATGGATCATTGCGGATTACAGTAATGGTGAATTATGGGGAGAAGTCTTGTTAAAATATTTTGTTGATAACGATGATAACATTACTTTTGAAGTAAATCAAACTTGGTTATATCAAAAATAGGATTTTATAATCCTATTTTTTTTGACCAATTACTAAATAAATAGGATTATGAAAAAGATGTTTTTGTTTACGATTATTGCGGCTGCGACATTTTCTTGTGCAAAAAAAGTTTCACAAGAAAATACAACAGTTAAAGAGACACAGAAAGAAGTTTTAGTTGGAGGAGACTCTGATTCACACGGATGCAAAGGTTCGGCTGGTTATTCTTGGTCTACGCTTAAAAAAGAATGTATCCGAATTTTTGAAGGAACAAAACTATCACATACAGAAGAAACAGGTAAAACCTATACGACAGCTTCCTATGTAATTTTCGATGGAAACAAAGCAGAACTTTTCCTCGACACCCAAAAAGAATCTATCATTTTAGAGAGAAAATCAGAAGGAGAAGCTTGGAAAAAAGACGATTTAGAATTAATTCCTTGGAAAGGTTATGTTTTGAAAAAAGCTGGAAAGATTATTTATACAGGAGAATAATTTTAGAATTCAGTGTTCAGTTTTTTAGTGTTCAGTGATTTGCGTAATCAAAAAAACTTTGTCAAAGTTTCGAACTTTGACAAAGTTCTAGCTGTAAACTGCAACTGAACACTAAAAAACTGAACACTGAAAACTAACTAATCAGCCAATTCTTAAAATCAAAGAAATTCTGTGGAGCAACACCGTGACCAACAGGATATTCTTTATAAGTAACCGGAATATTTAATTTTTCTAAAATTGCCGGAGTTTTTCTAGCCCACTCAATCGGAATAACTTGATCTACAGTTCCGTGTGAAGCGAATATTTTAAGATTTTGAAAGTCGTTTTTCTCAAAACCTTCTTTAATGATTTCTTCATTAAAATAACCACTCATTGCTACAACTCTCTGAATTTTTTCAGGATAAGAAAGTGCTGTTGCATAACTTAAAATAGAGCCTTGACTAAATCCGATTAAAGTAACATTGTTGGCGTCAATAGGATAATTTGCCAGTAATTCATCAATAAAAGAAGCAATTACATCTCTTGAGTTTTTTGCTTGCTCATTGTCTGAAAATTTATTTTGGTCTGCATCAAAATTGATTGCGTACCAGGCATAAGCTCCATATTGTAAATCATAAGGTGCTCTTGCAGAAATGATATAGTAATTATCTGGAAGTTCAGAGGCAAAAGAAAATAAATCGGCTTCGTTACTGCCGTATCCGTGTAATAAAAGTAATACCGGATTTTTATCTAAAATAACTTTTGGCTCTTGTACTTTATATTCTAAAGATAGATTCATTTTTTTAATTGTGAATTGTAAGTTGTGAATAGTGAATTTTCAGCTTTTTTAAAGTTTCAAACTTTGAAAAAGTTATTGGAATTTGGGACTTTAAAAATTTGGAATTTACCTAACCTATAGATTTAAACCATTTTTGAAACAATTCACCAACTAATGGAATTGGTTTCATTTGGCCTTGAATAGCAGTGAAGATTCCGTATGTCCACAGAATTGAAATACAAATCCACATAGGGAAAGTGATTAAAAAGCTGTCAAAATTACTGATTATAGCTCCAAAAGAAATAAAAGTCAGCGATAAACCTAAAGCCTGGCGAATATGAAAAGAAGCAAAACTGTTTTTATTTTCAGAGTTCATAGACATTGCAATCAAAACGCCAATAATTAATATATAACTGGTAATGGCGATTGATTTTCCTTCTTCGATTGTATTGTTCATTGTATTATTTTGTAACAAGTTGATTTTGATTTAAAATTCCGTAAACAGAACCTTTAATTTCAGTTCCTAAAAAAGCAGAATTTTTAGATTTTGAAAGAATGTTTTCTTTTTCAAAAGTTGATTTTCCTTCTGGAGTAAAGAATGTGAAATTGGCTTTTGCACCTTCTTCGATTGTATTATTTTCAAGACCAAAAATTTCCCTTCCCGAAGTTAGTTTTGCAACTACAGTTTCTAATGGTAAAACACTCAACAATGCTCCAAAAGTGCTTTCTAAACCAATAGTTCCGTTTTTAGCAGTATCAAATTCCATTTTTTTGAATTCAATATCAATTGGATTATGATCTGATGTAATCATATCGATAGTTCCGTCTGCAATTCCATTTAGTAAAGCTTGTCTGTCAACTTCAGTTCGTAATGGCGGAGTCACTTTAAAACGTGTGTCAAAACCGTCTAACTTTTCATCGGTTAATACCAAATGATGTACAGAAACACTTGTGGTTACGTTTAAACCTTTTATTTTAGCCTCTCTAATTAACTGAACCGATTTTGCTGTAGAAATCGTCGGAATATGAAGTTTTCCGCCTGTGTATTCCAGTAAAAATAAGTTTCTCGATATTTGTAGTTCTTCGGCTAGATTTGGAATCCCTTTTAAACCTAATCTTGTCGAAACTATTCCTTCATTTGCAACCCCGTTTCCTTTTATATTTGGATCTTGTGAGTAAGTAATTACTAAACCATCAAAGTCCTGAACATATTGCAATGCAATTTTTAACAAATTGGCATTATCAATACTTCTGTTATAATCTCCAAAAGCAATCGCTCCGGCTTTTTTCATATCATAAAGTTCTGCCATATCTTTTCCTTCGCTGGCTTTTGTTAAAGCACCAATTGGGAAAATTTCCGTAGCAAAACCATTTGCCTTATTTTTTACAAAATTTACCTGAGACTGATTGTCAATAATCGGGAAGGAGTTGGGCTGTAAAGCAATTGCTGTAAAACCGCTTTTTGCAGCTACATTTAGTCCGTTTGCAATGGTTTCTCTGTCTTCGTAACCTGGTTCACCAAGAGAAACACTGCTGTCAAACCAGCCTTGAGAAATATGAAGATCGTCGAATCTTACTACTTCTGCCTCATCGTTTGGAAGAGAAACTCCTATTTTTTCTATTAAACCATCTGCAATTAAAAGATCAACGGTCTGGTTATGAAACGGACTTTTTGAGTCGATAATTTTGGCGCTTTTGATGATTAGTTTCATATATAGATATTTTTTTGTCGTAAAATGATTTTTGTAAAAAGTAAAACGCTTTAGAAATAATCGTGAAATCTATTTTACAAATTTGATGATTGCCATTTCTAATGCTAAAAATAACAGTGCAAAGATAACAAACCATTTCCAAATTTGGCTGTCAGTTCGCTCAGTTTGTAAGGTGTTAAAAATGGTCGAAATCGTATCAGCGGTTTTAAAATCAGCAACTACATTTGTATTTACCTGACTTAAATCGCTTTCGGTTCTTTTATAATTGAAGCTCAAATTTTCAATCCATTCTTTTTTATCAAAAATGCTGTAATTCCCCGCTGTTTCCGGGAAATCATTAAACGTTAATTTGACTTTATTATTTAAAATCTGCTGAATCGGAATAAACGAATCTTCCGTTCCTTTTACTTCTAGAATAGCATCTTTTGTCAATAAAATATCAACAAAATACGGTTGATTATTTCCAATTACTAAAGCATTCACTCCAGTTTTTTGATTGTTTTGGGCTATTTTATAGAACAACGGAACAATTAACGGTGATTGCTGAAAGTTTGAATTTGCTGCATTTATGGGTGCCGAAAATACTGTAATTCCGGCCGTCGGGTTTTGAATTGCCGTTACAAATGTACTTTGATCGTCATAAGATAAAACAGCTGGATATGGACTTGAAATATCAAATGAATTGTTTGTTTTTGGATATTGAAAATTCGTGATTTTATTTTCGAAAACGCCAGAAAATAATGGATGATCAAAATTAATTTTGGTAATTAGTTTATTTTCTGTTTTAAGATTGTTAAACTGAACTTTTCCAAAATTTCCTAAAAAAGAATTCAGGTTTGAAACCGAACTTTTTTCAGAAGGAATAATAACCAAGTTTCCGCCTTTAGAAACAAATGCCTTTAAAGTTGTCTGTAAAGCTTGAGGAATTTCAACTAATTCATTTAAGATTATCGTATTTTGTTTTTCTAAACTATTGTAGTCTAAAGAACTAATAGAGTAATTACTATAATTGAATTCAGAAGAAGTGTAAATCCTCGAAAGGAAATTACTTTTTTCAGGTTCACCAATACTGATTACGTTTGTTTTTTTGTTTTTAGAAATGCTGAAGAACAATTTATTATCGTAAGTTAAACCGTTATCTTCAATAGAAACGTAACCATGAAAAGCTTCTTTTGGAATAGTGAAGTTGATTTTCTTTTTCTTCGAATTAAAATTGATAATCGTTTTGGCTATCAATTTATTTTGATTGTATAAAGCGGTTGAAATTGGTTTGAAATCTTCTCCGTAACCGGATAAATTTACACTTATATCGTAGAAATTCTCTAAAGTCTGATTGATGTAAACGCTGTCAATGGAAACATTATTTTTTTGTTCAGCTTCCGGAATTATAAAATACGGTTTTTCTTCCGAATCAATGTTTTTAGTATCATTCTCGGTTAAACCTACAGCATCAGAAATAATTATAATATCTTTTTTATGTGCCGATTTATGTGCTTTTACTTTTGCCATAATCGATGAAAGTTCAAATGGCGCTGCACTGTATTTTAGATTCTGTAAAGCACTTTTAGATGATTTAATATCGGTATTCCAATAATTTTCTGTGTTTGTCAGCAACGAAAACTGAGCAGTCTCTGGTGTATTTTCCAGTAATTCCTGTACAGCACGTTTTAGTAACTCTCCTTTTTTACCTTTTGCCTGCATACTAAACGAATTGTCTAAAATAATGTACATTTCGTTTGAGGCATTCTTGCTGTCTTTTGCTTCAAAAAAAGGCTGCGCAAATGCAATAATAGCACACGTAAGCAACAAAAGACGAGTGGCAAGCAATAATCGTTTTTTGATTTTAGAACTTTTACGAGTCTGAATAGCAAGTTCTTTTAGAAAACGAACATTGGTAAAATAAGAGGTTTTAAATCTTCGTAATTGAAATAAATGAACCAAAATTGGAACAATCAATAAAAAAAGAAAGTATAGAATTTCGGGATGTTTAAAGTGCATTCTGGCTTCGATTTACTTCGCTACTTTTATTTTTCACGAAGATACTGGTCAAAAATACAAATTTTTTAGTTGAACCATATAAGTTCCTGTAAGAGATTATAAGTAAAAAATATTTAAGTGTTCTAAAATGAACTTATATAACTTATAGGGTGAAAATCCTTTTCGAAAAATGTAACTTTTCTGTTTTTATTTGTAATGATCTAAAAGATATTATTGCTTATTTTAGCGTATTCAAAAAAACAAACTATGAAAAAAATATATTTAGTATTATTTTCAGCTTTGGCATTCAACACTGCAAAAGCTCAAAATAAATTTAACCTTTTGGTTGGAACTTATACCAATACATGCCAGAGTAACGGAATTTATGTTTATGAATTTGATGCAAATTCGGGTGAATTTAAACTTAAAAATTCTTCAGAAAATGTAGTGAGTCCGAGTTATTTATCGGTTTCAGCAGATAATAAATTTATCTATGCAGTAAACGAAAACGGAGCACAAAGTACTGTAAGTGCATTTGGATATGATTCTTCATCAGGAAAAATTAATTTTTTGAATAAAAATGATGCTTTAGGAGCAGATCCTTGCCATTTAATAAATGATGATAAAAATGTGATTGTTGCCAATTATTCCGGTGGTAATATCGTTGTTTACAAAAAGAATGCTGACGGAAGTATTTCTGAAGTACAGCAATTGATTCAGCACGAAGGAAAAGGACCAAATGAAGCACGTCAGGAAAAAGCACACGTGCACATGGTTGTTTTTTCTCCAGATAAAAAGTTTGTTCTTTCTAATGATTTAGGTTTAGATAAAGTCTTTATTTATAAATACAATCCGGCTTCAAAAAATGAAATTCTGACTTTAAAAGGCAGTGTTGATGTAAAACCGGGAAGCGGCCCAAGACATTTAACTTTTAGCAAAGACGGAAAATTTGTTTATTTAGTTCAGGAATTAGATGGTACGCTGACAACTTTTAGCTATGATAAAACCGGAAGTTTAAAAGTAATTGCCGAAACCAGTATTTTACCAAATGGTTTTAAAGGCGGAACGGGCGCAGCAGCTATAAAAATATCACCTGACGGAAACTTTTTATATGTTTCAGACCGTGTAGACGCTAATGCTATTTCAGTTTATAAAATCCTTAAAAATGGAAGCATAGAACTAGTAGAGCAGCAAAGTACTTTAGGAAAAGGCCCAAGAGATTTTTCTATTGATCCAACAGGAAATTACCTTTTAGTTGGACATCAATATACTAATGACATAGTTATTTTTAAAAGAGATATAACAACAGGAAAAATTACAGATACAGGAAAAAGAATTCAATTGTGTTCGCCTGTTGGTTTGGTTTTTACGAAGATATAGTTTTTTAAAAAAGGTTCAGAGGAACAAAGGGACAAAGAAAAAAATGCTCAAAAGAAAATTTAAATTTTTCTTTTGAGCATTTTTTTCTCTAGTTCAAATCTTTGTTCCTCTGAACCTTTGTCCCTTAAAAAAAAACTATTTATCCTTATCTTTTCTCTTCTTATCTCTCGTTTTTAACATATTTCGATTGACAGAACCGTGGGTTTTCTTTTTTGTTTTTGAAGGCCCTCCTAAATTGACTTTTTTATTCTTTTTAGATTTTTCATGAAAAGCTCCGTCTCCTTCGAGTTTTACTTTTTTCATTAAAAACTTAATAGGCTGTTTGTCTTTTTCAGGTTCGATTAATTTTGATGAAACTTCAACTTCTTCAGGAAAATCAGTAATATCAAGTTCCTGGTTCATTAAAACTTCGACTTCAATTTTAAATTCCTCTTCTCTTGGCGTTACAAAGCTAATCGCTGTTCCAGTTGCATCTGCACGGCCTGTACGACCAATTCTATGCATATATAATTCTGGTAATTCCGGAAGTTCGAAGTTAATTACGTGCGAGATATCAGAAATATCCAAACCTCTCGCCATAATATCGGTTGTAATTAAACCACGCAGATTTCCTTCCTGAAATTCTGCCATTGTACTCAAACGATAATTTTGAGATTTATTGGAGTGAATTACACCAAATTGACCTTCAAAATCTTCTTCAATGCGTGTGTGAAGCATATCTGAGATCTTTTTATTATTTACAAAAACCAAAATACGACTCATGCTTTCGTCGTTCTGTAATAAATGTTTTAACAGATTTACTTTCGTATTGAAATTGGGTACGTTATAGGTAATTTGAGTAATTTTTTCAAGTGGAGTTCCAGATGCTGCAAGCGTAACTTCTTCTGGAAAATCAAAATAATCGTTTAATATATCATCAACTTCATCCGTCATTGTTGCAGAGAATAATATATTTTGACGTTTTGTTTTCATCATCGCCAAAAGTGAAGTCAGCTGTGGTCTGAAACCAAGATTCAGCATTTCGTCAAATTCGTCGATTACTAATTTTTGAGTTTCATCAAAACGAACAACTGCGTCTAGAGCTAAATCCATTGTACGGCCCGGAGTTCCAACTAAAATATCGATACCTTCGTAAACGGCTTTTTTTTGTGTATTGATGTTTACACCTCCATAAATTCCGAGTGTTTTAACCGACATGTATGTGGTTAATTTTTCTACTTCTTCTACAACCTGAACTACTAATTCGCGGGTTGGAACCAGAATTACGATCTTAGGTGTATTGGTATTAGTAAATTTGTAAAGTTTTAAAAGAGGCAGTAAATAGGCAAATGTTTTACCGGTTCCGGTTTGTGCAATTCCCATCATATCGCGTCCTGACATGATTACAGAGAAAGATTTTTCCTGAATAGGAGTAGGCGTAACAAAGCCTAATTCGTCAACAGCTTTTTGTAATGATTTTGGGAGATTGAATTTTTCGAAAGTGCTCATTTGCATTAAATTTTGTGCAAATGTACGTTAAATTCATGGTTTTTTCGTTGATTTTGTTTTTTGATAATGAAGTGTCACCCTGAGCAAAGTCGAAGGGACATGCCAATTGGGGTGTGGGCTTCGACTTTGCTCAGCCTGACAATTAGTGTGTTTTGGATTTTAAGCAGCTTAAAAGCCTTCAAAAACACCTAGGCCAAACAAAGCAAAATCATACTTTACAGGATCTATAGCATCCATTTTGCGAAGTTTTGTATCTAATTCTGCTAAAGCTTTTGCATCATTTTGCTTTCGAGAAAGAATTCCTAGTTTGCGAGCAACATTTCCGGAGTGTACATCAAGCGGACAAGATAATACAGATGGAGAAATAGTTTTCCAGATTCCTAAATCGACGCCTTTTGTATCTTGTCGAACCATCCAGCGTAAATACATATTGATTCGTTTTGCGGCAGAATTATTTAGCGGATCTGAAATATGCTTTTGAGTTCGTGGTAAATGATCGATTTCGAAAAAGATCTTTTTGAATTCGCTTATACTTTTCTGCATGCTGTCTTTTTCCTGATTTTTAGCAAAAACAGCTTCCAGTCCGTTGTGGTTTTTGTAAATGTGTTGTAAACCTTTAATGAATCCGCCAAAATCTTTTCCGTTGAAGGTGCGGTGAACGAAGTTTTCTAATTGTGCTAAATCATCTTCAGAATGTGACATTACGAAATCGTAAGGCGTATTGCCCATTAACTCCATCATTTTATGCGAATTTTTGATAATCATTTTACGATTTCCCCAAGCGATTGAAGCGCTTAAGAAACCGGCAATTTCGATATCTTCTTTTTGGGAAAATAAATGCGGAATCTGCACGGGATCACTTTCGATAAAATCCTGATTGTTATATTGAATGACTTTCTCGTCGAGAAATTCTTTGAGTTCTTTTTGATTCATTTGAAATGAAATGTTCTTAATTTATTCGAATTTCCTAGCCCTGATGGGAGCGGCATCTCCCGATTTAGAAAAACAAGGCTTTTTAGCCGTAATTTTTGTTTATCGGGAATATAGCAGACAGCAGTCCCGATAGCTATCGGGATCCTAATTACTAATCTGGCCATCGACCATAACTAATTTTCGGTCGGCCATATTGGCTAATTCTTCGTTGTGGGTTACGATTACAAAAGTCTGTCCAAATTCGTCACGAAGCTGGAAGAACAATTGATGTAAATTTTCGGCAGAATGTGTGTCGAGATTTCCAGACGGTTCATCGGCAAAAATAACATCGGGTTTATTGATTAGGGCTCTTGCTACGGCAACACGCTGCTGCTCTCCGCCTGAAAGCTCATTTGGTTTGTGATGAATTCTGTGTGATAAACCTAGATATTCGAGGATTTTTTTAGCTTCTTTTTCGGTTTCGGCTTTTGGTTTATTAGCCATAAAAGCGGGAATACAAACGTTTTCTAAAGCTGTGAATTCTGGTAATAATTGGTGAAACTGGAAAATAAATCCCAGATTTAAATTTCTAAATTCTGATAGTATTTTGTCTTGTTTACTTTTCTTTTTGAAATATCTGTTGTAGTAAATGAACATTGAAACTATTGGTAAAAATAAGGCTCCAATTGTTGTTAATCTTAAAGTTTCATCTAAGATTTTAGTTCTGAAAAACAATAAAAAAACGGCCAAAATTATAATATAAATTGAGCCTGACCAAGTTATAATTTTAAATGTTTTTTCTTCCTTTGAATTATCATTTTCAATATCCTGCAGTTTTAAAATGTTTTCACCATTAATGGTTAATGATGACTCTGAGTTTCTTTCGGGGATATCTAAAGTTCCCAGGATTTGAAGTAAAGTCGTTTTTCCGGCACCGGAAGCTCCAACAATCGAAACAATTTCGCCTTTCTTAATATGTAAATCAACTCCCTTTAAAACTTCAAGTTTATCATAGAATTTGTGTATGTTTTTTGCGTGTATCATTTAGTGAAACTGTTTTTACAAAGAAACGAAGAATCTATGGATATAAAAATGTGTTGTAACAGAATTTTATGAAGTAATTTTACGTTTACTTTTAGTAATTCAATATTTGAAAAAATGAAATTAAAAATATTTCTATTTGCATTTATAATAGGTCTTGCTGCTGTTTTTGTTAGTGCTGAACAATATTCTGATGATTTATTTTTAACTTATAAAGTTGATATTAAAAAGCAGCATTTAAGATTGTTTTGGAAAGACGAAAGAGGAAAACGATTTGAAAGTATAGAGAACCTTAAACTTTGGGCAGCCACAAAGAATCTTAAATTAGATTTTGTCATGAATGCAGGAATGTACAAGGCAGATCATTGTCCTCAGGGACTTTATATTGAAAAACAAAAAGTGTTATCTCCTTTGGATACTACAAAAGCAGATGGAAATTTTTATTTAAAACCAAATGGCGTATTTTTTATCACGACTAAAAAAGCTGCGGTAATTTGTACGACGGAAATGTTCAGGAGTAATAAAGAAATAGAATTTGCAACCCAATCTGGACCAATGCTGGTTATAGGCGGTCAAATTCATCCAGCTTTTAAAGAAGGGTCAAAAAATGTAAATATTAGGAACGGAATAGGTATTTTGCCTAATGGAAATGCAGTTTTTGTATTGTCTAAGAAAGAGGTTAATTTCTATGATTTTGCGAGTTATTTTAAAAGTTTAGGTTGCAAAAATGCACTTTATCTAGACGGATTTGTGTCTCGTGCGTATCTTCCATCACAAAACTGGATTCAAACAGATGGAGATTTTGGTGCGTTATTTGCAGTAACCAGAAACAATTAAAAGTGGAAATTTTGAAATTAAATTTAATATTGAAATAAAATGTTTATAACAAATTATTTTTAATTTCGGAACAAACTCAAATCAAACTTAAAATGCAAGACTTAAAAGTTGTAGATGACAATAGAATGTCAAAATTAATTATTGGATTAATTTTGGACGGAATTGGTATGATTTCTTTTTCGATTCCGATTCTTGGCGAATTTTCAGATGTAATTTGGGCGCCAATCGCGGCTATAATTATGACGAGAATGTATAAAGGCAGAGTTGGGAAAGTTGCCAGTGTTTTAACTTTTATTGAAGAAGCAATTCCGTTTACTGATATCATTCCTTCTTTTACACTTACCTGGATTTATACTTATTTCTTTTCAAGTGAGAGAATGAAAGTTTAGTTTTTGAATAAAAACCCTAATCCCATGTTTTTGAGCATTTTCTTTTCGAAGTTCCAAAAGAATTTGAATTGCCCAAACACAGTTCCTATTGCGACTAACAGAACCTGATAAATTGGGAAAATTATAAGCAGTCGAATTAAGGTAAACCAGCCTCCAAAATCTTCTTTGGTAATTCCCAGCCAAACACAAAATGGTTTAGACAGCCAGGCAGAAGCCGATCCTGTGATGGCAAAAACGGTAAGTATTATAATGGCTTGTAAATTTGAGGTGATTCCCCAGCGTTCTTTTAGTTTATTCATTGCTATTTGTAATGATTACAAATATAGTAATTATCTTGAAGGAACATAACCCCAAAGTTTTTGTTTGTAAGTATTTTGAAAATAAATCATGTAATTGTAAATTAAGTAGTTTACCTCGTATCCGTAATGAATGTCAGGACGATAGTTAATCGACATTTCGTACAAATCCGGACTATAACGCTGTGGCTGTAATACGCGACTATTCCACTCGGTTATGTATAGATTATTTTTGTTTTCAAGATATTCTAATGAGTGGTAATTTCTAGGGTAAGCTCTTGATGCCAGCCAGCTGCTAAAACCGTTATCAATAATTATTACTTCATATTCTAAAGAGTCATTTGCAATTCTAACAGTATCATTTATTTTTTTGTTTGAATTTGAAGCAGCATCCGTACTCGCAATGTTTTGCGAAGTTGTTGAACAAGCAATTATTGTTAGTATTAAAATTAATATGGAAATACACTTTTTCATAACCTTAAAGTTACGAAATTTTTTTTAAAAAGGTTCAAAGTGGCAAAGGTTCAAAGTGGCAGAGGTTCAAAGTGGCAGAGGTTAACTTAACTATTTATAAAATAAAAACTGATTACAATTTTGTAATCAGTTTTTAGAATTTTTTAAAAAAAACCTTTGTCACTTTGAACCTTTGCAACTTTGTACCTTATTATTTACTTCCAAACAATTTCCCAATAAACCCGGCGATACCGCCTTTGCTTTTGGTAACTACAAGTACATCGGCTACGTCAAGTTTTCCGTCGTTGTTTTGGTCAAGGCCAAATTGAGTTCCGTATTTTGAAATGGTATCCATGATCCCAGATGCTTGCCCGCTGTTTCCTGAAATCGAATTGATGATATCAGAAATCTGAAAACTGCTGTCATTTGGATCTTTTGCTTTATTTACTAATGAACCTAAAATCTGCGGAATTAAGTTTGAAGCTACACCAGAAGAATCAGCGCTGCTTAAGCCAAATTTTTCGCCCAAACTTCCAGATAATTGCTGCGAGATTTGCTGTACGACAGGATTTGAATTGTCGATAGGGGAATTTCCATTGAATAAACCAGCAAGTTGTTCGCCTCCGCCTTCAGAAGCAATTTTTTTTAAGCCTTCAAAAATAGAATTGCTTGTTTCGCTTATTACGGCTTCGTTATGCTCATTTGGGACAGCATTGTTGTTTACAACAGCATCGCCTCCGTATTGCTGTACTAATTGGGTTAATTGTTCAAACATAATATTTTAAGAGTTTAAATTATACACCAAAATTAATTAAAAAGAAAGGGATTTACTACAAATGTGTAATAAATCCCTTTAAAGATAATGTATTTTTTAATTACTAGCTTAACAAAGTAATAATTTGTGAAGCTAATTCTGTACCAATTCTGTCTTGTGCTTCTCCAGTTGCAGCTCCAATGTGCGGCGTCAATGAGATCTTAGAGTGCATTAAGATTGCCATTTCTGGTTTTGGCTCGCTTTCGAAAACGTCTAAACCTGCAAAAGCAACTTTTCCTGAGTCTAAAGCTTTTACTAAAGCTACTTCATCAATAACACCTCCACGTGCACAGTTTACAATTCCAACTCCGTCTTTCAAAATTTCAAATTCTTTTTCGCCAATGATGTAACCATCTTGTGCCGGAACGTGTAATGTGATGAAATCAGACTCTTTAAACAATGATTCTAAAGATTGAGAAACGATTGTTGTTGTAATAGATTGTCCGTCGAAAAATTCAACTTTTACATCTACCTGCGGGATAAAACTATCAGCAGCAATAACTTTCATTCCTAAACCAAGAGCCATTTTTGCTGTAGCTTGTCCGATACGACCAATACCAACAATTCCAAGCGTTTTTCCTCTTAATTCAACTCCGTTTGCGTATGCTTTTTTCAAGCCGTCAAAGTTTGAATCTCCTTCAAGAGGCATATTTCTGTTTGAGTCATGCAAGAAACGAACACCAGAAAATAAGTGTCCAAATACCAACTCAGCAACAGATTCTGAAGATGAAGCCGGAGTATTAATTACATGAATTCCTTTGCTTTTGGCATAATCAACATCGATATTATCCATACCAACACCACCACGACCGATGATTTTGATTCCAGGACAAGCATCGATAATATCTTTACGAACTTTAGTTGCGCTGCGCACTAAAATTACGCTTACATTATTTTCATTGATAAAGTTAGCTACTTGTTCCTGAGCTACTTTTGTAGTTATAACTTCAAATCCGCCTTTTTCTAAGGCTAGAATTCCACTTTTAGAAATTCCGTCATTTGCTAATACTTTCATTTTTTGTGATATTTTGTTTATTTGGTTCATCGTTTAATTATTTAATTGATGAATCAAGTATTGAGTTTTCTTTTTGGTATTTTAAACTGAGACTGAGACTGAGACTGAGACTGAGACTGAGAACTAAACTTTAGACTCCAAAGCTTTCATTACATCAACTAAAACCTGTACACTTTCAATAGGCATAGCGTTGTAAATAGAAGCTCTGTAACCACCCACAGAACGGTGTCCTGGTAATCCAGAAATATTTGCAGCTTTCCATAAAGCATCAAAAGTTTCGGTATGATCCGGGTTGTTTAATAAGAAAGTAACGTTCATTTTAGAACGATCTTCTACCGCAGCAGCGCCTTTAAATAATGGGTTTCTGTCGATTTCAGCATAAAGTAAATCTGCTTTTGCGTTGTTTAATTTTTCAACAGCAGCAACTCCGCCTTTTTCTTTAATCCATTGCAATGTTAATAACGAAACATAAACAGCAAAAACAGGAGGCGTATTGTACATACTTTCTCCTTTGATATGTTTAGCGTAATCTAACATACTAGGAATAGTTCTTCCGTTTTTACCTAAAATTTCTTCTTTAATTACAACAAGAGTAGTTCCTGCAGGTCCCATATTTTTTTGAGCTCCAGCATAGATTAAATCAAACTTAGAGAAATCTAATTGACGAGAAAAAATATCAGAACTCATGTCGCATACTACCGGAACGTTAGTCGACGGGAATTCCTGCATTTGAGTTCCAAAGATGGTATTGTTACTTGTACAGTGAAAATAATCAGCATCACTTGGTATTTCGTAACCTTTTGGAATATGTGTATAATTATCATCTTTTGAAGAAGCTACAACAATAGTTTCTCCAAAAAGTTTTGCTTCTTTAATAGCCGCAGTTGCCCACGTTCCTGAATCTAAATATGCTGCTTTTCCGTTTTCTTTCAATAAGTTATAAGGAGCCATCAAGAATGCAGTACTTGCACCACCTTGTAAAAACAAAGCCTGATATCCTTTTCCCTGAAGTCCTAATAATTCTAAAGCCAGCGAACGAGCTTCATCCATAACAGCAACAAAATCTTTGCTTCGGTGCGAAATTTCAAGAATAGATAATCCTGAATCATTAAAATTTAAAATTGCTTTTGATGCCTTCTCAAAAACTTCCTGAGGTAAAATACTAGGTCCTGCGCTGTAGTTGTGTTTTTTCATGGTTGTTGTTAATAGTCGAAATTTTAAAAACGCAAATTTCGGCAATAGGAGCTGAAAAAGCGATAAATAATTCGAAATAATTAAACATTTTTTTACTTTGTTGTTAACAAAAACGTTATAGTATCAACGTTATCTGCATAATCCCACAATCGAGGATTTTGGGTTTGACCGAATGCAACACTATTTTCGGTTAAATTGCTGCTTACAATGCATTGAATTTGCTCTGCATCAGTTTCAAGACGCGATTTTAAATCTTCGAGATTTTCATAATATTCAAAGAAAATACTCGAAATAGGCGAGGCGTAGCTTGAATCTTCTTTTAAAGTCAAAAATCCGTTATCTAATAATTTGAAATTACTCATTAAGAAAACAGCTTTGTTATAATCATAATTGTTAGCATATTTTTCATAATGAATAACATCCTGATATTTAAAAATAGCCTGAAAAAAAGCATCAAATGAATAGCCGCTTGGAACAAAAAGTTTAGAGATATTGCGGCATCCTAAACCAAAATATCTAAAAATATCTTCGCCAAGAGCTTCTAATTCTTCGTGCGTTTCTTTTCCGTTAAGAACTGCTGCCGAATTTCTGTTTTTTCGAATAATGGAAGGTTTATCTTTAAAATAATATTCAAAATAACGAGCCGTATTGTTACTTCCGGTTGCAATTACAGTATCAAAATTTTCCAGTTTTCCATCCACGAAAGTGATTTTATCTTTTAAATTTTCATCCACGGCAATTAAATACTTCGCTAAAAAAGGCAGTAAATGCTGGTCGTTTGAGGATGTTTTTACCAAAGCTTTATTTCCGGTTATTAAAACAGAAAGAAAATCATGAAAACCAACTAGCGGAATATTTCCAGCCAAAATCAAAGCAACTGTTCTTTCCTTTTTGTCATCCTGAGCGAAGTCGAAGGAATAGTTTGAAATCCATTTGCTTATGTTTTCTTCTGTCAAAGCATCAGCCCAGGATTTTATTGCAAAATATACTTGTTCCGGTGTATACCAGCCATTATGAGATTGTGATAGATGTATTAGTTTTTCAAAATCATCAAAAAAGATATCGTTATATAAAACGTCAGATTTCTGTACAGACTGCTCTTCAGAAAACTGACTTAGAAATTTTCCTAATTCAACAAAAACACTTTTTTTTGTTTCTAATGTCATAATGTTTGTTTATGAATTGTTTTGATTGTAATTTTGCACAAAAATAAGGATAAATAAGTCGAAAGTCAAAAGTCATCAGGTCAAAGTGCTGTGAATGTCTTTTTTTGATTTCTTTGACTTTAGAACTTTAAGACTTTTAACTTTAAGAATAAAAAGACAATGGCAATAATTATAACTGACGAATGCATAAACTGTGGGGCTTGCGAACCAGAGTGCCCAAATACAGCAATATATGAAGGAGCAGATGATTGGAGATATAAAGATGGAACAAGCCTAAAAGGAACTGTAATTTTACCTGACGGAACTGAAGTTGATGCTGATGATGCACAGACTCCAATTTCTGATGAAATTTATTATATCGTTCCTGGAAAATGTACAGAGTGTAAAGGTTTTCATGATGAACCTCAATGTGCTGCTGTTTGTCCTGTTGATTGTTGTGTACCAGATGATAATCATGTAGAAGATGAAGAAACCTTGTTGAACAGACAAGCGTTTTTGCATGGAGATGAATAATCTTTTTGATATTAATATAAAAATCCCGAGCCCAAACTCGGGATTTTTTTTGCTTAATTCGGAATCTTAAAAACTTATTGTGTTGGTTTGTAATATTTTATATTTTAGTGCTTATTTTTTTAATAAAAATTTAATACTTTAGATGAAAATTTAATAAGCATATGAGGAAATTCATACTTTTATTTTTTGTTTTATTTAGTTTGACAGTTTTTTCGCAGGAAGAACAATATTCTATTGTAGTAAAAGATATAGAAACACAGCTTCCTATTGAAAATGCCACAGTTGTTATTCTAAAAACAAAACAAATATTATCCAGCAATAAAGAAGGTAAAGTAACTTTTATGCTTACCGGCGGTTCTAATGTACAGGTTTCAGAAACCAATTATGAAACTCTGACGGTACGCTGGACATCTTTAAACGGAGATCAAAAATTTATTGTTTATCTAAAAAGTAATAACAACAAACTAGATGAAATTGTTCTTTCTAAGCAGTCTCCACAAAAAGTACTTCAAAAACTTGTCGATAATTCATCAAAAAAACTGGCATCCTCTTACAGACTAAAAGTTTATGTAAGGGAGTTTTTTATGCTGGATAATAAATATTCTTATTTTAATGACGGATTGGTTAATTTTCAATTTTCAGGAAGTCCTTCGACAACACTTTTGGTGGAACAAAACAGATCATATGGTTTGCTGGAAACAGATGTAAGCGCAGATTTAAGAGGTTATGATTTGAATAATATCATGAAAAATTATAATGATTTTAAATATTTTGATCCGCTTTTAGATCCGAAAGCGAAAAAAGAATATGATTTTATTATCCGCGGTCATGCTAAAAACAAGGATTATTATGTAATGTATATTACGCCTCTTGATAAAGCAAAAGAGGCTATTGATAATTTTGAGATTATTTATGATCCTGAAAAGAAACTGATTATTGAGTTTAAAATCGATATTACACCGCAGAATCTGGATAAACTTGAAGAAAAGACCGAGATGAATTCTAAAAATATTACAAGATCATTCATTAATGTTGATTATAGGGTAGACGGGGAGAATTATTATTTATTGGGCTCGAATGAAGAAATAGCTTATAATCTTATTTTGAAAGATCAGGTAAAGAAAATTCAGGTTCGCAATAGTTTTATTACGACAAATTTCAACAGACAAAATTTTACTTATAAAGAAAGTGATGTTTTTAAAGAAAAATCGCTTTTTAATAAAAGAAATAAAATCCTGACCAATTATTGGGATATTTCGGGATTTGTGGCCACAGATGAAGAAAAAGCAATTATTGCATCTTTAGATTTTAAGTTGTGAGAGAGTAAAGAGTAAAGAGTGAGCTGTATTGTAGTTTGCTTTTATTAACATAAAAAAATCCTGAACGATTAGTTCAGGATTTTTTGTTTTTAGTATTGTCAGGCTGAGCGAAGTCGAAGCCCTTTTCTTTTAAAAATTAAATCCAAGTCTTGCGTAGTAATAAGCTCCGCTGAAACCCATTTGCACAGCATCCCAATATCCACCGGCTTCTGTGTTTCCTTGTTCGTCTTGTTTTGTTGGATAAACATTAAATAAGTTGTTGCTTCCAAGACTTAATTTTAAACTTTTTGTAACCTGATAGCCTACAGTTAAATCGGTAACTAATCTTGGGTTGTATACATCATCTTCGTCAGCATAATCAACTAAAACAACTTTACTGAAACGTGTAAAAGCTACGCCGGCGTCAAACTTACTTTTTGAATACGTTAAGTTTAAACCGAATTTACTATCTGGAGCTGAAGCTAATAAGAATGCTTTTTCACGCTTTCCGAAGAAAGTAGTTTCATCTAAACCGCCATTTTTTACTTTATCAATTTTCATATCGTTGATGTTTCCAACTAATGTTGCTCCAAAATGTCCAAAATCAAATGTTTTTTTCCAAGAGAAAACTAAATCCAGACCATGAGTGCTTGTATCAACTCCGTTAGCAAAAAACTGAGCTTCAGATACACCAAGATTTAATGCACTTGCATCGAAATATCCGGTAAGAACGATACGATCTTTTACCTTAATATAATATCCGTCAACTGTTGCGGTAAAGTCCCCAAAAGTAGATGTGAAACCTAAAGAAGCATTTACAGCTTTTTCTTCATTTAATTTACCAATTCCAAAAGCTCTTGTAACCTCACTGTCATTTGGAGCCAGTAAAACCTCAGTTGCACCACTTGCATTAAAGTTAGTGAAACGTAAATTATAATAAATTTGAGCTAAAGATGGTGCACGGAAACCTGTACTTAAAGACCCTCTTAAATTAAAGTGATCACCAAGTTTTAATCTCGAAGCTAATTTTCCGTTTACAGTACTTCCAAAATCGCTGTAATTTTCAAAACGAACAGCACCGCTTACCATAAAAGCATCGGTTACATCTAACTCACCATCAGCGTATAAAGAGAAGTTGGTACGGCTTTCATTTACTTCGTTTGCAGGGCTGTAACCTGGAAAACCCTGAGAACTTCCCGGTCTTGGTTCTCCTGTCACTGGATCAATTGGTGCGCTTTGTGTAGTTGGGTCTGTAATTGGCACGCCATTAGTATCGTAAGTAGTATAAGAACCTTCTTCTCCTGCAAAAATTTCAAATTTTTCGACTCTAAATTCAGTTCCAAAAGCAATATTGAAACCGCTAAGAACGCTGTCATAGTTTTTAGAAATATCAAAATTGGTTGTGTTTTGAAGTAAACTATGCCCTCCGGCGTCAAACTCGTGTGGAGATTTTTCTTCAAGGGAAGCATTTATAGTTCCTTTAATATCGTATTGAAATTTATTGTTACCAAAAGTATTACTCAAATCAAATTTCCATCCTCCGCCAGATTCAGTTTTAATTCCCGCTGCGATCGAATTATCATTAATTTTTGATGTAATTCTTGGGGTATAACCTCCCGGATAAACAGATTCGACAACTCTTTCTCCATCATTTCTGGTAAAAGCATACGCATCTGTATCTCTAAAGTTACTTCCTCCAAAAGCATAAAACTCCGTTTTATCAGCAATTGGGATCGCAAAATTGGCAAATAAATTTACGCCCTGCATTTCTGCATCACCAAAACCTTTTCTGAAATCGTATGCTGGTCTTAATGTTTTATTTTTGTTTAAAAATTCTCCCGTGAAATTGGCATATCCGCCTTTTGTACCTAATGCTACTCCATAATTAGCAGCAATTTTTACAGATCCACCATCAAAATCCTGATCTTTTCCGTATGAATTTCCATTTCCATTTTTGTCTAATCTATAACCTTTTGTGTTTGGAGTTCCAGGAAGGAAATCACCTTTTGCGTGTGTATTGAAAACACCATAAGTAATAGATCCTGTAAGTTCGTTCACATTGTCGTTTGTTATAATATTGATAACCCCCGCAATAGCGTCAGAGCCGTATTGTGCAGCAGCACCATCACGTAAAATCTCGATTCTTTTAATAGAAGCCGCCGGAATCGCATTTAAATCTGTTCCCGTATTTCCACGGCCGCGGGTTCCAAATAAATTGATTAAAGACGATTGATGTCTTCTTTTTCCATTAATCAAAACCAAAGTCTGGTCAGGTCCCATACCTCTTAAAGAAGCGGGATCGACGTGGTCAGCGCCATCAGATCCAGATTGTTTATTGGCATTAAAAGATGGGGCAACATATTGTAATAACTGATTGATTTCAATTTTACCACTTTGAGTTGTAACATCTTTTACATTAATAACATCAATAGGAACAGCAGAATTTACAACGGTTCTTTTACTACTTCTGGAACCTGTAACGACTACATCGCTCAAAACCTGTCCGCCGCTTTCGTCTAAAGTAACATCTACTTTATCGCCCGAAGCTGATTTTTCAACTGTTGCAAAGCCTACATAGGTAAAAACAAGAGTAGCACCTTCTTTAACTTTGATTTTATAACCACCTTCAAAATCGGTAGAAACACCATTCGAAGTTCCTTTTTCTACAATATTAACACCAGGAAGCGGTGTTCCGGTTTTGTCCTTAACGACGCCCGAGACTTCTTTTTGAGCAAAAAGAAACGCTGAATTCAGCAGAAGTAAAAATAATGCAATCTTTTTCATGGTTGTTGGTTTTTTGTTTGGTTTTTTGTTGATTACTTTTATAAAAGTAATATTTTTTAACAAAAACTTAATAATAAGTTTAAAATTTTTTAAGAATTACCCTAAAATTATATTAATGCACATTTTTACTTCGCTCACGAGGTATTAAATCTTATATTTGCAAAATTTTAAAGCCAAAAAATATCATTTTGGCAGAAACAAAAAAACACACGTAAATCATAATCCATTAAAATAGAGAGTTAATGGTGAGACTTTGATAAACTCAGAGTCCAATAAAATAAATAGAAACAACAGATGAAAGCAGGAATTGTAGGATTACCAAATGTTGGAAAATCAACATTATTTAATTGTTTATCTAATGCAAAAGCGCAGAGTGCAAACTTTCCGTTTTGTACAATCGAACCTAATATTGGTGTTGTAAACGTTCCGGATCCGAGAATCAACAAATTAGAAGAATTGGTAAAACCAGAGCGTGTACAAATGGCTACTGTTGATATCGTAGATATTGCAGGTTTGGTAAAAGGGGCAAGTAAAGGTGAAGGTCTTGGAAACCAGTTTTTAGGAAACATTAGAGAATGTAATGCTATCATTCACGTTTTACGTTGTTTTGATAATGATAATATTGTTCACGTTGACGGAAACGTAAACCCAATTCGTGATAAAGAAACGATTGATATCGAATTACAGTTAAAAGATTTAGAAACAGTTGAGAAACGTTTAGAAAAAGTAAATCGTGCCGCAAAAACCGGAAATAAAGAAGCACAAACTGAAAAAGCACTTTTAGACAGAATCAGAGAGGCATTATTACAAGCCAAATCAGCTCGTACTATTACACCTCAGGGTAATGACGAAGAAGTTTTAATGGAATCTTTTCAGTTAATTACTGCAAAACCAGTATTGTACGTTTGTAATGTTGACGAAAACTCAGCTGTAAACGGAAACAAATATGTTGACCAGGTTCGTGAATTAGTAAAAGACGAAGATGCTGAAGTTATCATACTTTCAGTAGGAGCAGAAGCTGATATTACAGAATTAGAAAGCTACGAAGAGCGTCAGGTTTTCCTTGAAGATATGGGATTAACAGAGCCGGGAGCGTCAGTTTTAATTCGTGCAGCTTACAAATTATTAAAACAGCAGACTTATTTTACAGCAGGTGTAAAAGAAGTTCGTGCATGGACTATCAATATTGGAGCTACAGCACCACAAGCAGCAGGAGTTATCCACACTGATTTTGAAAAAGGTTTCATCCGTGCCGAAGTTATTTCATACGAAGATTACGTTCAATACGGTTCTGAAGCAAAAGCAAAAGAAGCTGGAAAATTTAAAGTTGAAGGAAAAGAATATGTTGTAAAAGATGGTGATGTAATGCATTTCCGTTTTAACGTATAGTTTTAGAGAATAGAAGAAAGAATCAAGAAAATAGAAAAACTGCTGGAGTAATTCAGCAGTTTTTTTGTTTTTATTATTTAAGGTTTCTATTGTCAGGCTGAGCGAAGTCGAAGCCTCGCAAAGATTAGTTTCTCTCTTTATGGAGCCTCTTGCGTATCCTTCGACTTCGCTCAGGATGACAAAAATGAGAATAAAAAATCTGTGTGAATCCGCGCTTTCGCGAAAGCGAACCCGTGAAATCCGTGTGCCATTTTCAGGAAACAAAATTTTTGGCTCAAAAATTGGTTAAAGAAAAATTACCAATTACTAATTTAAAATAAACCAATCAAAATGCTAAAAAAAACTTTCAAAATTCTAAGCTGGACACTTTTCGGAATCTTTAGTTTTCTTGTCCTTTATGTAGTATCAGTTTATCTGATTTCTAAAATTACCGTTAATTCAGATGTTGCTCAGGTTGAAGAGCAAAATGCCATTCCAATTTACATTCTTTCAAACGGTGTTCATACTGATATTGTAGTTCCCGTAAAAAACGAAATTAAAGATTGGCGAAACGAAATTCAGTTTAACCAAACGCAATCAAAAGATTCATTAATGAATTACATCGCTTTTGGCTGGGGTGATAAAGGTTTTTATTTAGATACACCGGAATGGTCAGATTTAAAAGCAAGTACTGCCTGCAAAGCCGCATTCGGAATCAGTTCATCGGCAATGCATACTACATTTTTTAAACAATTAAGAGAAGGTGAGGACTGCAAACGCATTCTGATTTCAAAAGAAAATTATCAAAGTCTGGTTAATTATATTTCAGATAGTTTCAACGATCCAATTCATCCAGAATGGATAGAAGGTCATAGTTACGGAAAGAAAGATGCTTTTTATGAAGCAAAAGGAAGTTACAGCCTTTTTTATACTTGCAATACCTGGGCAAATAATGCTTTAAAAGCGGCAAATCAAAAAGCAAGTTTGTGGACAGTTTATGATAAAGGGATTTTTTGTCATTATAAATAATGTATAGTCGCTACGGGACAATCGGTATACGTCAGTTTTTTTTGGTTACCGATATTAAATCTCTACGAGATTATTCTGTTAGTAATGAATAGGTATTTATGCATTACAGGAAATTCCGTTAGGAATTAAATATCGGCAGCCAATGTTTTTTATACACATATAAAATATTCTGCTAGGAATATATGATTGGTAGATGGAAAAAATGTAAAATTCCATTAAAAAGCAAGAATCCAAAATTTTTCATTATTGCGTAAATTTGAGAGAATATCAAAAAATCAGCAAATGAAAAATCAAAATATTTTTTCGAAATCATGGTATTTGCTAAAAAATACATTTACAGAATTTAACGATGATAATGCCATTAAATTAAGCGCTGCATTATCCTATTATACCATATTTGCATTGCCGCCTCTATTAATCATTATTATCACAATCTGCGGATTCTTTTTTGGAGAAGAAGCAGTAACCGGACAATTGTACGGGCAAATAAACAGATTGGTTGGAAATAATGCAGCCGTGCAGATTCAGGAAGCTATAAAGAATGTTCAATTGTCCGACAGTAATGTTTTTGTAACCATTTTTGGTGTTGTAATGCTCTTAATTGGGGCTTCGGGAGTTTTTGCAGAAATTCAGAGCTCTATCAATTATATCTGGGGACTGCGTGCAAAACCTAATAAGGGTTTAAAAAAGTTCATTCAAAACAGGATAATGTCATTTTCAATGATTGCTTCGGTTGGATTTTTAATGCTGGTCAGTTTAATGCTCAATGCCACTCTTGATGTTTTAAATGCACGTTTAAAATTGTATTTTCCAGACAGCACCGTTTATTTTTTTTATTTCTTAAATCTGGTTATCGTTTTTGCCAGCATCACATTATTGTTTGCTATTATATTTCGAACTTTACCTGATGGAATTATTAAATGGAAAGATGCTTTTATTGGCGCTTCGTGTACTTCAATTTTATTCATGATTGGTAAATTTGCTATTGGGCTTTATTTAGGTAATTCTACTATTGCCAGTGTTTACGGGGCTGCAGGTTCCGTAGTTATTATATTGGTCTGGGTTTATTATTCGGCGATTATATTGTATTTTGGTGCAGAATTTACCAAGGTTTATGCAAAATCCTTTGGCGGGCAGATTTCTCCAAATGATTATTCGGTAGAAATAAAAAAAGAGATTTTTGAGATTGAAAACGTATAAAATTTATTTTAGTCATAAAAGACATACTATTAAGTTTTTATTAAAATAAAACGATATGACTTTTATGGCTTAATTTTTGAAAACATCAAATTATAAATACCACAATATGAAAATAATAGCCTTTGGAGGAAGCAACAGCCGTCAATCAATCAACAAACGTTTAGCGGCTTATGCAGCAAATTTGTTTGAAAATGCCGAAGTTGAGGTTTTAGATTTAAACGATTATGCCATGCCTCTTTTTAGTGTTGATCTGGAAAAAGAAATTGGTCAGCATGAAATTGCAAAAGCTTTTCTAAATAAATTGAAAGAAGCTGATATTTTGGTTGTTTCAATGGCAGAAAATAATGGAAACTATTCTGCTGCTTTCAAAAATGTTTTTGACTGGAGTTCCAGAATTGAGAAAGATGTTTTTCAGCATATTCCCATGTTATTATTGGCAACATCTCCGGGTGGTAGAGGAGGAGCATCTGTTTTAGGAATTGCTCAAACCCTTTTTCCACGTTATGGCGGGGAAATTAAAGGATCATTTTCTTTACCTTCTTTCAATGCCAATTTCGATTTAGAAGAAAATAAAATTTCAAATCCAGAGCTAGATCAGGAATTGAAAAATATCATAAAGTCAAGTTTTTAATACATGAATACAAGAAAGATTGGTTTTATATTCCTTTTGTTGAATATCATTTTTGCCTATTCAACATTTGCACAGAAATATAATGAAGTTGATAAAATCGTTTTAAAATATCCCAAAAATTTCAACACGACAGAAAAACTGGCAGAAAAAATCGATGAGGATTTTAAATCAGATTATGATAAAGCACGCGCTATTTACAGCTGGATTGCTTTTAATATAAAGTACGATTATAATGCTTTTTTGAATCCGCAGAGAACGCAGGGATTTAGTTATTCTACTGAAGCCGAAAAACAACGCAAAATTAAAGAACTGAATGACAGATTATGGCAAAAAGCCTTTAGCTCGAAAAAAGCAGTCTGCGAAGGTTTTACAGCTTTGTACCAGCATTTAGCCGAACTAACAGGATTAAAATCTGAAATAATCAGAGGAGATTCTAAAATTTCATTAAGAGATATTGGCAGAAAAACGACTTCTTCAAACCATGCATGGAATATTGTTTTAATTGATAAAAAATGGCGTTTGATTGATGTGACTTGGGGACAGGGTTATTTTGATAATAGTAAAGGCAGAATGGTAAATGATTTTTCATCGGTTTACTTTGATACAGATCCGGATTATTTCTTCGCTAAACATTTTCCTGATTCAGGTTCTTATTTGGGAGATAAATTAGATAAAGATGCTTTTCTTAATGGGCCTTTAATTTATAACAAAACAATCGAGAACGATTTTAAAATTAAATCTCCAAATTACGGAATAATCGAAGCTAAATATGGAGATAAAATAGATGTTGAAATTAAAAATTTGAGAAAGTCCGATCAGGTTTTTTATTTAAATAAAAGGAATCAGCCCGTTCTGATTAAAAACTCAAAAGAAAAAAGAGACGGTTTAGAATTTCAAATTCTCTATGACAATAATATTGGTGAATACATTACAATTTTTGTAAACACAAATAGTATTGTTTCTTTTAAAGTGGTTCAGAAATAAAGTCAACATTGTTTATTGGCAGATTTTCTTCTTTTATTGAATTGCCGTATCTTAGCAATTCAGGAATTGAATTAATGAGATATGGAGACTACTTTTTTGAAATCGATCTTAGACAATGATTTCTATAAATTTACAATGCAGCATGCTGTAATAAGGCTTTTTCCAAAGGCAAAGGTTCGATACGGATTTATCAATCGAGGAAAACATAAATTTCCGGCTGGTTTTGCAGATTTACTTCGTCGTTCTGTAGGCGCATTGGCTGATCTTCGTTTAACTAAAGAAGAAAAAAATTATCTGTCACATTACTGCCCATATCTTGATCCGACTTATTTAGATTTTTTGCAGGGATATAGTTTCGATCCGTCAGAAGTGCAGATTAGTCAGGAAGGTTCAGAAATTAAAGTTATCGTTGAAGGGTTTTGGTATCGGACTATTCTATGGGAAGTTCCGTTAATGGCCTTAATTTCGGAGCTTTTTTATAAATCAAATCATTTAATCCGTTTAAATGATGAAGCTATTAAAAACCTCACGAAAGATAAAATCGATAATTACAATAAATTAGGAGTTTCTATTTTAGAATTCGGCACAAGACGCCGTCATTCTTATGATGTTCATAATTTGGTAAACGAAACTTTAAGAACTTTTGGAGGACAAAGTTTCATAGGGACCAGCAATGTGCATTTTGCAATGGTCAATAATAAACGTCCGTTAGGTACCCATGCACACGAATGGTTTATGTTTCATGCTGCGCAGTACGGTTTTAAAATGGCAAATTCTATAAGCTTGGAACATTGGACACAAGTTTACGGCGGTGATCTCGGAATCGCCTTAACAGACACTTACACGACAGAGATATTTTTCAATCAATTTGATAAAAAATATTCGAAGCTTTTTGACGGTGTTCGACATGACAGCGGCGATCCAATTGAGTTTGCAAAAAAAGTAATTACGCATTATACCAAAATGGGAATTGACCCAAAATCAAAAGCAATTGTTTTTTCTGATTCCTTAAATTTTGATAAAGTAAAAGCAATAGCCGGTTTCTGTCAGGACAAAATAAAAATGTCATTCGGAATTGGAACAAATTTTACCAATGATGTAGGGCTTCCAGCCATGAATATGGTGATAAAATTAACCGATACAAAACCTGATAATTCACATTGGCAAGGTGTAGTCAAACTTTCTGATGAAAAAAACAAAAATACGGGAACGCCTGAAATGATTGCTTTGGCAAAAGAAGTGTTGGGAATCAAATAGTATTTTTTTGTTTCAAGGCTGTTTTTTTCTATTTTTAAAGTTTGTATTTTTTTAAAATCAATTTAAATAGAATTCAAAGCTGTTATTATTCATAACAAAAAAAAAATACGCTTTTATTTTTTGTGTAGAAATGGTACATTAGCCAAAAATCCAATTCATTTATGCTAGAGCAAAATCAATATAACGAAGATAATATCCGATCACTCGATTGGAAGGAACATATTCGTATGCGTCCCGGAATGTACATCGGGAAACTGGGGGATGGATCTTCGCCGGATGACGGTATTTATATTCTTTTAAAAGAAGTTTTAGACAACTGTATCGATGAGTTCGTAATGGGTTCGGGAAAAACTATTGAAGTGACTATCAAGGACAAAACGGTTTCTGTTCGTGATTACGGACGTGGAATTCCGTTAGGAAAAGTAGTCGATGTAGTTTCGAAAATGAACACAGGTGGAAAGTACGATTCTAAAGCTTTCCAGAAATCGGTTGGTTTAAATGGTGTCGGAACAAAAGCGGTAAATGCTTTGTCCAATTATTTTCGTGTAGAATCAGTTCGTGATGAGAAACAAAAAGCGGCTGAGTTTTCAGGTGGAAATCTGGTTTTAGAAGAAGATATAATCGAAACTACAAAACGAAAAGGAACAAAAGTAACTTTTACGCCAGACGAAACGATCTTTAAAAATTACAAATTCCGTATGGAATATGTCATTAAAATGGTCAAAAACTATTGTTACCTAAACAATGGTTTGACGATTATTTTTAATGGAGAAAAATATATTTCTGAGAATGGTCTTCGTGATTTATTAGAAGAAACAATCAGCGAAGATGATTTAGAATATCCAATTATCCATTTAAAAGACCACGACATTGAGATTGCCTTAACGCATAGTAAAACACAATACAGCGAAGAATACCACTCTTTTGTTAACGGTCAGAATACCACACAAGGAGGAACGCACTTAGCTGCATATCGTGAAGCAGTTGTAAAAACGATTCGTGAGTTTTATAATAAGAATTTCGAAGCATCAGATGTTCGAAAATCGATTGTGAGTGCGATTAGTATTAAAGTTATGGAACCGGTTTTTGAGTCTCAGACTAAAACAAAATTAGGTTCTACAGATATGGGTTCTGATGATGGAACGCCAGCAGTTTCTGTACGTACTTTTGTAAACGATTTTGTCAAAAACAAATTAGATAATTACCTGCATAAAAATCCGCCGACTGCAGAAGCTTTGTTACGCAAAATTCTTCAGGCAGAACGCGAAAGAAAAGAATTATCAGGAATTAGAAAACTGGCAACAGATCGTGCTAAAAAAGCCAATCTTCACAATAAAAAATTAAGAGACTGCAGAGCGCATCTTCCAGATACAAAAAACCCAAGAAACTTAGAAAGCACGCTTTTTATTACGGAGGGAGATTCGGCTTCCGGATCGATTACAAAGTCGCGTGACGTAAATACACAAGCGGTTTTCAGTTTACGTGGTAAGCCTTTAAATTCATACGGAATGACTAAAAAAATTGTGTATGAAAATGAAGAATTCAATTTATTGCAAGCTGCACTTGATATCGAAGACGGATTAGAAAAACTACGTTACAACAACATCGTAATCGCAACCGATGCCGATGTCGACGGAATGCACATTCGTTTACTTTTAATTACTTTCTTTTTGCAGTTTTTCCCAGAGTTAATCAAAGAGGGACATTTGTATATTTTGCAGACACCACTTTTCAGGGTTCGAAATAAAAAAGAAACGATTTATTGTTATTCTGAAGAAGAAAGAAAAGACGCAATCGAAAAACTAAAGCCAAAACCAGAAATCACACGATTTAAAGGTTTGGGAGAGATCTCGCCAGATGAGTTCAAGAACTTTATTGGAGACACCATCAGACTTGATCCGGTTATGATGGATAAACATACTTCGATTGAGCAATTATTGTCTTTCTATATGGGAAAAAATACGCCAGACAGACAGGAGTTTATTATCAAGAATTTGAAGGTTGAGATTGATGAGCTTGAGGAGGTTTAAGATTTTTCAAAATTTTAATTTAACGAAGAAGCTTTTAATTTTAATAATCATTTCAGTCCTAATTTCATGCAATAGAAATAAAGGTTTTGAAGATGAAATTAAAGGCGAAAAAGAATTAGATTATTCAGATGCTTTTGAATTTAAATTCAAAGCCATTAAAAAGATCGAAATATTTTCTTATCCAGACCGATTAGCTTGGGATACACTAAGGCATAGAAAAGAAATTATTCGAAATAATAAGATTGATTTCGATACTTCAATGATTAATGAAAAAGTTACATTATTGAAAGAAACTCAAATAAAAGAATTATTTGAGTTGATTAAAATTCATTGTAAAGTTGAAGGCGATGTTGCTCCTTATTCAAACTGTTATATACCAAGAAATTTAATTCTTTTTTACAATGATAAAAATAGAATTATAGGACATATTGAGCTTTGTTTTGAATGTGGAACTTCTGAATCTTCTAATAATCTGAGAGAAAATTGGGATTATTGTAAAGATGATGTAAAAGACTTTTTCAAAAAATCAGGTATCAAATATTTTGTTGATTCAAAAGAAAAGGAAGAAAAAGAAAGATTGTTTTTGGATAGTTTGAAAACAACTAAAATAGTTAACAATAAAGTTTTAAAATAAAATACTGAAATAATTCAGCATAAAAATGAAAGACGAAGAAGACGATAACATAATTCCAAACGACGACGAGAATAATTCAGATGAAAACCTGACAGATGACAATCAGGAAGGAGATGATGATGAGATTATCAACGTAGATGCGAAGCATTTTGAAGGACAGCATTTTTACGAAAATCAGGAAGAAGAAGGCGAGGACGTTATTACCAAAGTAACGGGAATGTATAAAGACTGGTTTTTGGATTATGCTTCTTATGTAATTCTGGAACGTGCAGTTCCGGCAATTGAAGACGGTTTTAAACCTGTTCAGCGTCGTATTATGCACTCTTTAAAAGAGCTGGATGATGGTCGTTATAATAAAGTTGCCAATGTTGTTGGTCACACCATGCAGTATCACCCACACGGAGATGCCAGTATTGGTGACGCAATGGTGCAAATAGGTCAAAAGGATTTATTGATTGACTGCCAGGGAAACTGGGGTAATATTTTAACGGGTGACGGAGCGGCAGCTTCGCGTTATATTGAGGCACGTTTATCTAAATTTGCTTTAGAGGTTTTATATTCTCCTAAAATTACAGATTGGGGCGTTTCGTACGATGGTCGTCGTGCAGAACCAAACAATCTTCCGGTAAAATTCCCATTGCTTTTGGCACAAGGAGCAGAAGGTATTGCGGTTGGACTTTCTACAAAAGTGCTACCTCATAACTTTAATGAGCTAATTGACGCTTCAATCAAAATTTTAAAAGGAAAACCTTTTACATTATATCCTGATTTCATGACACAAGGTATTGCCGATGTGTCAAATTATAATGATGGACTTCGTGGCGGGCGTGTGCGTGTTCGTGCTAAAATTTCGCAATTAGACAAAAATACATTGGTGATTACGCAGATTCCGTTTTCTACCAATACATCGACTTTAATTGACAGTATTTTGAAAGCCAATGATAAAGGTAAAATCAAAATCAAGAAAATTGAAGACAATACTGCAGCCGATGTGGAGATTTTAATTCATTTATTTCCAGGAGTTTCTCCAGATAAAACGATTGATGCTTTGTTTGCTTTCACGGCTTGCGAAACTTCTGTAGCGCCTTTAGGTTGTGTTATTGAAGATAATAAGCCGTTGTTTATCGGAGTTTCTGAAATGTTGAAAATTTCAACGCACAGAACGGTAGATTTGCTTAAACAAGAATTAGAAATTCATTTAGAAGAATTAAAAAATAAATGGCATTTCTCTACTTTGGAGAAAATCTTCATTCGTGAAGAAATGTATATTGATTTCAAATTATATTCTGATAGAGAATCACTTTATTCATATTTATACGATCGTTTTGAGCCTTTCAAAAAATCATTTGTCAGAGAAATTAATGATGATGATTTACAGCGTTTGACTCAGATTCCGATGATTCGTATTACTCGTTTTGACTCTGATAAAGCTGATGATTTTATCGCGAAGTTAGAAGACGAAATGAAAGAAGTAGAGCATAATCTGGAACATTTGACAGATTTTGCTATTGCCTACTTCACCAAATTAAAGGAGAAATACGGAAAAGGACGCGAGCGCCAGACAGAACTTCGTGTTTTTGATAATGTTGAGGCTACAAAAGTAGTTTTACGTAATACAAAACTGTTTGTAAACCGAGAAGAAGGTTTCGTAGGAACTAGTCTAAAGAAAGACGAATACGTTGCTGATTGTTCTGATATTGATGATGTAATTGTGTTTTTACGCGACGGTAAAATGATGATTACAAAAGTAGATACCAAAACTTTTATAGGCAAAGATATTATACATGTTGCTGTTTTTGATAAGAGTGACAAACGTACTATTTATAATATGATGTACCGTGATGGTAAATCAGGCCCTTCATATATAAAACGTTTTAATGTTACCGGAGTAACACGTGACAAAGCTTACGATTTAACAAACGGAACAAATGGCTCGCAAGTTGTATATTTTTCACATAATCCAAACGGAGAAGCTGAGGTTGTTACCATATTATTACGTCAGGTAGGAACAATCAAAAAGCTAAAATTCGATATTGATTTTGCTAAACTCGCTATAAAAGGACGTGCTTCAAAAGGAAATTTGGTAACGAAATATCCAATTAAGAAAATCGAATTAAAAGAAAAAGGAATTTCTACTTTACTGCCAAGAAAAGTTTGGTTTGATGACACCGTAAAACGTTTAAATGTTGATGCCAGAGGTGAATTGTTAGGTGAATTTAAACCAAGTGATAAAATCTTAGTTATAAGTCAGACAGGTAAATTAAAAGTGATTATTCCTGAATTGTCGACTCATTTTGAGGAAGATATGATTGTTTTGGAGAAATGGAAACCTAAGAAACCAATTTCTGCTATTTATTATGATGGAGAAAAAGAGCGTTATTTCCTGAAACGTTTTCTTGTTGAAAATGAAGGTAAAGAAGAAAGCTTTATTACAGACCATCCAAATTCGCAATTAGAGATTGTCTCTACAGATTATCGTCCGGTGGCGCAATTGGTTTTTGCCAAAGTAAAAGGAGTTCAAAAAGAAGATTTGCATATTGATATTGAGGATTTTATAGCTGTAAAAGGTTTTAAAGCCTTAGGAAATCAATTAACGACAGATAAATTAAAACAAGTTAATTTGCTGGATCCGCTGCCTTATGAAGAGCCTGTTGAAGAGGTTCCTGAGGCACCTGAAATTTCAGACGATGATTCGGTTGAAACGGAATTAGATGATGATGGTCAAATAGGACTCGTTTTAGAATAAATAACTAAAAAACGCTAAGAGAATTTCTTAGCGTTTTTTTTGATTTTATTGCCCTACAAAAATTTCTTCTTTTACCCATTTTATCATATCATTTTCTATTGTAACGATTATTTTATCGCCGTCTTTGACTTCGCCAGAAATGATTTTCTTAGCGAGGGGTCTTCTTAAATGACTTCTGATAATACTTTTTATTGGTCTTGCCCCATATTTAGCATTATAGCCATTTTCAGCGAGATAAAGTCTCACTTCCCTCGGAATTTCAACTTCGATATTAATGTTTTTGAGCAGGTCTGTAAATTCTTTTTTAAGATGAATCTCAAATATTTTCAATGCATTTTCTTTGCTGATAGGTGCAAAAGGTACAATCTCAGTTAACCTTCCTAAAAATTCTGGTCTGAAATAATTTCCCATAATCTCCATTAACGAAGTAGAGTTTGGAATTTTGCCTTCATTAAAAGTGTTTACAATGTGATCTGCTCCAATATTCGAAGTAAAAAGAATAATTGCATTCGAGAAATCGCCCTCTTTTCCTAATCGGTCGTGCAGTTTTCCTTCGTCCATAATTTGAAGAAAAACGTCATAAACAGAAGGATGTGCTTTTTCGATTTCATCAAATAAAACTATTGAATATGGCTTTTGACGAATTTTATTTACTAATAAACCGCCTTCTTCGTATCCAACATAGCCTGGAGGCGCTCCATACAGCAATGCAGCCGAATGTTCTTCTTTAAATTCAGACATATCAAAACGAATAATAGCACTTTCATCCTGAAATAGAAATTCGGCTAATGATTTTGCTAATTCTGTCTTTCCAGTTCCGGTTGGGCCTAAAAAAAAGAAAGATGCTATCGAAATCAATCAGTTGCTGGCTTCTGTAGAGCAACAGGCTAAAGAAAGCCGTTTTTTACAAAATAATGATCCTTATTTAATGATTAAACCTAAAAGTGATGAGAGTGTTGGAAAAGAGTTTTCAATAAATTACTGGTCAACCTGTGCAGAGGAAGGAAATGATATTAAAGCTGGAACTGTTTTAGAATGCAAAGATTTATTCTTTATAAGTAAAAATGTAACCCTAATGACAAATACAGTTGGCGGAAAAAACAAACAAAGCAATAAAGACAGAATTCTTGCGTATCGTAATGCCTTATTAACTCGTGGCAGAATCGTTACTTTTGCCGACATTAAAGCTTTTGGTTTTAATCATTTTAAAAATTCGATAGTAGATATTAAAATTGAAAAGGGAACTCGCAAAGAAATTTCAGTAAAAGCTGGTTTTAGCCGTACTGTAGATATATTCATAAAAACAGATCCAGAAGAAAAACAGTATTTATCAAATTCAGAGTGGGAATATTTGTGTGATAGCTTTATGAAAAATCTTAAAAACAGATCATCAAATGTATTTCCGTATCGTTTATTTGTAGACTAAATATTAAAATAAACGCCAGAAAATTTAATTTCTGGCGTTTAATAATTGGAAGTTATTACTGATCTTTATTGGTATTTTTGATCTGTAAGTGTTTTCATAAAAGCTACTAGGGCTTTTTCTTCTTTAATGGTTAAATTCAATTTGCCGAAAGGTAAAGTTTGATTTTTTACTTCATATCCTAAGCCTTGTCCTCCTCCTTTGTTGTAGAAGGAAACGACTTCTTCTAGAGTTTTAAAAATACCGTTGTGCATATATGGAGCTGTGATTACCGCATTACGAACTGTCGGGGTTTTAAAAGCACCAATTAATTGCGACATTTTATTGTATAAATAACGGCCTTTATCTGGACTTAATGTTTTTCCTGAAGCCTCATTTGGAGTTCCAATAACTTCGTGTTCGGTTTTAGAATAATTAGGCGGAACCGTTCCGTTAAATAAAGGCGTAAAATGACAAGTAGCACATTTTGCTTTTCCCATAAAAAGATTCATTCCTTCAATTTCTTCATTATTAAGACTGTTTTTGTTTCCTCGCATGTATTCATCAAATCGAGAATCGAATGAATTTAAAGATCTAACATAACTTGCAATAGCATTTTGAATCTGCCAAACTTCAGGTTTTGAGGTTTTTAGATATGCTTTTTTGAAAAATTTTATGTACTCGTTGTCCAGCTGAATTTTTGCGTGAATATTCTCCATAGAACCATGCATTTCATCTTTATTCTGGATTACATCTACACTTTGTTTTTCTAAATCTAACTGGCGCATATCCCAAAATTGGGCATTTTGTAATGAAGCGTAGGTTAGAGTAGGAGTATTTCGGGCTAAATTAGAACCTGTAAGTGAAACGTTTGTTTTCAAGCCGTCTGTAAATGCTTTTTCTGGATTATGACAGGTGGCACAACTACGATCATTATTTTTAGAAAGACTTTTGTCATAAAATAATTTTTCGCCTAAAATCGCTTTTTCTTTTGTGTAATCGTACTCTTCTGAAAGTACAAAAGCATTTACATCAAAAGCATCTTTGTCAAATAAAGTCATAATAGTTGGTTTTAACGGACTATTTTTCTTGACGTTCTTAATGTTTTCTACTTTCTGAAAAGCTTTCAGTTTTTTCGAAATCGGATTTAAATATTCAGTTATAAAAATAGCTCGGTTAAAGGCATTGAAATTACTATTTTTGGTGCAATACTTTTGTGCATTTTTAATCATTTCTCTTAATTCAGATACTAATTTGCTATCAATATTAATCTTTTCAAGCGTTTCTGGAATTGAGATTAAACTCTGTCCAGCTTCTGGAATTGAAGACTGCAAAATTGGACTGTCGAAACCTGTGATTCCTAACGTAATAACTCTAAAAACATTCTGCTGTATAGCATCTAGAACGTAATCATCACTAATTGTAATGACTTCAAAAGTGTTTTTTAACTGTTTAATATTAGATTGAAAAATATTTAATTCTCTAGTTAAATTTTCTTTGCTTTCAGTATTGTATTCAGGATAAATCATTTCTTCCATAACCTGAAAACCATGCGGTTCAAAAGATCTATTTTCTTCTAATTCCATTTCGTCCAAAGCCGGACCGTTCATAAATCTAGCGGTTTCGGGAATAAAATACTCAATTGCCCATTCGACTTTTTTGTAAACCAGACGAGACTTTTTAAATTGTTCTACAATTTTGTTCTGCGAAGAATTGCTGTTTACAAGTTTTTGAAATTGTGTAATTTCATTACTAAGTTTACTTAAATCAACAAGTAATTCCTGTTTAACTGTAGGCTTTGATGTTTCTCTTTCTTTGCATGAAAAGAAAAAAGAAAGCAGTATAAATAGAAAAGTAAAATATTTTAATTTCATAGCGGAGTTGTAATAGAAATAACCCTTATCGTAAAATAAGGGTTGCAAATAGATTTTGGTTGAAATTATTAGCGTTGTACGTTTCTAATAATTACAGTTTGTCCTCCCTCTTTGTTAGTTTGAGTTCCTGACCCATCAGCATTTTTAAATGCATCACTCTGCCAAGTATGAGGGTGAACATTTACTGTGAATGTATTAGGAACACCAATGATATCTGAAATGTCTTGCATAGCTCCAAATTCCCAGCTTCCAAATCTCATTTCGCCAGTTTGGTTATAAAGTGTGTTCCAAGCTGTATCTGTTCTTTTGTGGTTCATGTTTAACCACGCTTTGTTTTGTTTTGTAGCAATATTGTACTGCCAGATATATGAATCGTGTTTTGCATCTGCATAATAACTATCACCGTCTTCCTGAATGTATACATAGTTTTCAGTTACACATAAGTTATCAGGATTAATGATTCCAGTTCCAGGAGTACTGTCACCTTCAACAGCCAATTCCAAAGTTCCTTTTAATGGGTTTGAAGCGTCTAATTTTAATTTGTAAACTCTTCCCCACATGGTATATCCTTCAACAGGGGCATTGTTAGTTGCCTGACCAGTTGCAGTAAAATAAACTTCTCTATTGTTTGTTGCGCTTCCTTTTCTATAATCTACGTCTTCAACTCTTGAGAAACGAATCACTTTTAGATCATTAACCGTTGTATTGATTACCGCGCCAGTTAAATTTTTTGCATTTGAAATTTCAACAAATTCAACTGGATATGAATTGTTTAAAGTTATAGTCGTTTCAACCTGATTTCCGTCAGTTCTTTTTAAAGCATATAATTTTCCATTAGATAAATCGCCAACTGTACTAACATACATAATTAGCTGACCAGCACTTGCATGAGAGGTAGCATATGATTGATCTTCACCAATCAAAATAACTGTTTTTCCTGGAAAAGCTTCTTTTGGAAGCGGAACAGCGTTTTCCATACTTGCTTTTCCTAAAGCTGGTAAAACCCTGTCGGTTCTTGCTTTGTCAGAAGATAATCCTAATGGATTAATTCCGTGAACCATACTTTCCTGACCGCTTTCCCCAGCAGTTAAAAAGATTGGACCAAACCCGTGAATTTCTGGCGTAACCAAAGTCGCTGAACATAAACGAGTTAAACCTCCAACACCATCAACTAAATAATCTCCTTTTACAGGTTTGAAAGTTTTGTCTAAATAAACTCTAGAAACAGATTGAAGAATTTCATGATTAGTAATCATGATATATCCATCTCCATTTGGATCTTTCATTAATCCAGCACCATCTGGCTGGGCTCCGTACACGAAGGAAGGAGAATCTGGAAGCACATCTGAACTTGCAATTAAAGTACTTATTTTTAGATTTTCAAAGCCAGTCATTGCATATACAAATGCAGGAACTTTTGAATGAGAAGTAAAATCGATACTAGCGTTTACACTATTCGAAGAATCTTTGTCATCATTTTGACAGCTAATTGCAGAAAGTCCCGCAATTCCAAGCAAGGTAATAGATTTTAAAAAGTTAGCTTTCATAATTGTTTTTTGTTTTTTTTGATTAGAACAAAGCTATCTCTCAAAAACAAAATACAGGTTAAGCCTATTTTTTCTTATTGCTAATATTTATAAGTCTTATATTATTAAATGGTAAAAAAATTCATTTGAATGTAAATTTAAGACTCATAAAAAAATCTTAAATTATTTAAAAAGCTGATTCAAATTAACCGCTTTTTTTTCCCGCAGTTTTTTTACAATTTTAAGAAAAGCAATAGCAGTTATATAAGCATCACCCAAAGCAGTATGGCGGTCTTTTTTTGAAATATTAAACTTATCAGCAAGATCGTCTAGTGTATAATGATCTTTTCGTTCAAATAAATGTGATTTAATTAAAGTTTTTTTATATAAATAAGCTGTGTCTAAAGTTTTGTTGGTAAGTTGAGGTAAATTGTTTCTTTCTAATGCTTTGTTAACCATTGTAACATCAAAAATAGTATGATGGGCAATAATAATTGAATCTCCAAGAAAAGATAAAAATTGTTCTAAAGCTTCTAATTCAGAAGGACGTTTAATAATAAAATCTCTTAAAATTCCATGAATTTGGGCTGTAGATTTATCGTAATGATCTTGCTGTAGATAAATCTCAAAACTATCCTGAACTGAAATTATCCCATTTTGAAGGATCAGAGCTCCAATGCATAAAATGCGATCATTTTCATAATCGAATCCTGTCGTTTCAGTATCCAGAACAACAAACCGGGTTTCTTCGATAGTAATATTTTCATCAAAGAGATTTTCTTCTTTTTTCCAAAAACTAAATAAACCCATCGCTATACTAAATTTGAAATATTGAAACGCACCGAAATAAGTTCCTGAAGTTCTTTAATCGTTTTAAAAGTACGTTTCAGTTTAATTTTTTCCATTTTTGTTAAACTTTCCAAAGCTATAAACTGTCCCGAATCGTGATGTAAAAGTCCTTGTTTTGTTCTGAATTTCAATAAAGCTTTAAACGAATAAGAACACGATAAATACAATTCTCTATTATTTGGTTCTAGTTCTGCTAGTTTTTCAAAACGTTCTGCAGTATTACTGATCGATTTAACCGAATGTGATAAAATTAAAACACGCGCAGCATCTGTTAAAGGCATTAAAGCTCTTCTTTTAATATCAAAATTGTCTTTATTCGCTCCGTCTTGTTCAACTAAAAATTGTCTAAAAAAGCCGGTAGGAGAAGGACTTTGCAAAGCACCACTCACCAAATGCATATAAAAAATAGGGTTTGCTTTTACATTTTCAAAAATTGAATCTGATAATTGATTCACTATTTCAGTATCTCCATAAGTCCTACTGTAATCAAAGAAAATAAAGGAAAGTAAAACTTCATTTTTTCCAGGATTCGTAATCCAATGATGCACCTGATTTTTCCATTCATCCAAACTCATACACCATTTTGGGTTTGAGGCCATCATTTCAGCAGGGCAGTAATCGTAACCAATATCAAAAAGACCTTTATTGACTAGTGCAGCAAATTTTAAAAAATATATTCGTGTTTCATCCCTAAAAACTTCCGATACATTTTCATATACAATAGCATTATCCTGATCTGTATGCAGCATTTGTTCACCGCGGCCCTGACTTCCCAGTGCCAGCCATGCAAATTTAACCGGTGGCGGACTGCTCATTTTTTCTAAGCAAATTTCGATAACACGTGTGGTACAGGCTTCATTCAGTTCCGTTATGATTTTAGCAATCAAGGTCATCGGAATATTTTGGTCTAAATATCCTTGAAGCAATTGCATAATTCGGTTTCTGATAGGTTTGATCTCCTTTGTTTTTTTAGCCCTTTTTAAAGCTTTAATTAAAACAGCAGGATTATTTCCTAAAGCAACCATTACGTCATGTTTCGATAAAATTCCAACTGCTTTGGTATTAACAGTGCCATCTTTAGTAAGGCATAAATGACTGATACTACTTTTCATCATCGCCATCTGCGCCTCAGTAACTGTCATTTTTTTTGGATATGTAATAACAGGTTTCGTCATTATGGTTTCGGCCGTAGTGGTTATAGGAAAATCTCCGGTAACAATTTTATTGCGAAGATCTTTATCAGTCAAAATACCAATAGGAAGCATTTCATCTACAATTAAAATTGCTCCTACTTTTTTCTTATTCATTATCCTGGCAATTTCCTTAACTGTTGTTGACGGACTGCAGGTTACAATTTTTTTAGAATACTTAATTGGTGCTAAGTCAAATGAATCATTGCTCGAATGACGGTTTTCATTCAATAAATCGTCATCGCCATATAATTTATCTTTGTGAATATCTGAATACGGATTTCGGGTGTTTGAAGCATAACTTTCGATCAGGAAATTACCAACATTTCTATTTTCTAACGCATAAGGTTTGAAAACCGCGATTGGAATTGCATATAGAATACTTTCTTCATGGGCAACAGCTTCCATAATATAATTTTCCTGTGCCAAAAGTGGACGCAATCCAAAAATATCACCTTCATCACACATATCCAAAACGGTATTTTTTGTGCTTTTCTTTAGGGCAACGGCACCTTTGTGAACCACATAAAAAGAATCATGTGTTTGATCGTTTTCTGCAAAAATAACGGCGTCTCTATCTTTATAAACAATAGAAATCTGCTCCGAAAGTTTCTCAAGATCTTTAGGATGTAGGAAATTAAACGGCGGATAGTTTTTTAGAAAGTCAGCAACTCTTTGCGAAATGGTATTTTTCATTTGGTTAGATTAGAGTCCTAAAATACTATTTAAAATAGAAATGTAAAAGAAACACCTTTAATTTTTGAGTTACAAAGAGACAAAGATGCAAAGAGGACAAAGTTTTTTGCATAATAAAATAAAAACTTTGAGTCTTAGTGCCTTCGCGGCATAAAAAAAGCCCCAATTGTGGGACTTTAACTTTATTATTCAACTTTAAAAACCTTACCGCGTTGTTTTTCTTCAGAGCCTACCATTCCAAATTCAAAGGTATAAGAATCTTTTGCAGTCGTTAAAATTTTCATGCTGATTGCTTTTTCCTCGGCCATATTTTTTGGATGCTTTTTCTGTAAAATGTATTCACAGTCACTTACCCAACGTATTGTAGAGGTATCTGTTTTTCCGTCAAAAGTTTCGATTTCTATATCGTCTTTTCGTTCAAAAAAGGTCGTTTTTTTAACGCCATTTACTTCAAACTCAAATTTGAATTTACCGTTTTTGAAATCTTTACAATTGTGTTCAGCGTTATAACATGATACCAAAGCCAGTACCGGGAATAAGAATAGTATTTTTTTCATTTTAAATAAGTTGTTTTTTTAGGAGCTAATCCTGCTGTCCGCTATATCTTTTGCGGCGAACCCCGCCACAAAAGGATGCCGCTTCCATCAGGGCTAGAGCTGTCGTTTTCATGACACTCTGAGCGAAGTCGAGGGGATTTTTGTTTCATTAGGTCTTCGACTCGCTCAGATTGACAAACGTTTTTATTTCAATCTTTTTAATTCATCATCAGTAAAGTTCTTGATTTCTTTTTCTTTGGCAAACTTTTCGGAATTATAATTACCTGATTTATTCTTCGGAATTGATAAACTTTCCCAAGAACTCTTTTTTAATTGTTTAGCATAAAAAACAATCTGACCAACATGATAAGGATAATGTGCCAATTGTCGATTTATGGCTTCAATAACGGTGTGACCTTCATTTCGAATATAAATAATGTCTGAAAGCTGCTCAGGTTTTAAACTATTCAAAGCATTTTCTAAACAATTCCAGCCTTTGTTCCAAACTTCCAGAACTTCTTGTTTAGACTGTAAATCATTTTCAAATTCAGAGTCGCGATTTCTCCATTCTTTTTCACCATCAGACGTTAAAAAATCTGTCCAGCGCGAAAGCATATTACCGGAAATGTGTTTTACAATTGTTGCTATGCTGTTGGTATCTTCATTAACAGAAACAAAAAGCTGATCGGGCTCTAATTGCTCAATTGCTTTTTCGCCCAGTATTTTATAGTACAAAAATTGCTTTTTAACGCTTTCTAAATATGCCGTATCAACACTCATAACTATACAATTTTAATATCATATTTATCTAAAAGCCCCACAATTCCCTGAGTCGAAAACTGCGCTTTTCGCATAGCATTAAATTCAGGATCGATTTTATAATTGTAAGCGGTTCTAAAATCAACTGCTGCTAATTGTGTTTCATTAAAAATGGCGCCATCTAAATTACAGTCATCAAAAACAGAACTTGTTAGATTTGTTCCAACAAAAGTTACTTCGCGAAGAGAGGAATTTATAAACTTAGTTTTTGGCATTTTTTTGTTTGAAAATATGGCATAATCCAGCGTACATTCTTCAAAATGAACCTGAAATAAAAAATCATCACATTCGTGAAAAGCAATTCCAAGAAGTTTACAGTTTTTGAAAGCTACATTCTTTAAGCTCGTTCCCGCCAAACTTGTCATCGATAGATTGCAATCAATAAACTCACTGTCTAAAAAACTATTTTGGTTAAAATTACTGTTCGAAAAATCACAGTTTTTAAAAACACAATCTTCAAACTCCCGATTGTTTATTTTTTTATCGATATAAATAACTTTCTCGAATGTTTTTTGAATGTGAATTATTTCTTCCATTTTTTGTTTGGATAAAGATTAAAATTGCGGAGATGATCAAACTTGACAGGTTTATTTAGAAGATTTTTTAGTCATTAAACAAACTTTTCATAATAATTCTCAGCCCTAAAAAAATCAAAAGCATAGAACTCAAACAAGCCACAATTCCAATTCCGAGAACCAAATAATGCCAATTGGTATGCTGATTCATAAATGCATTATAAATCAATGAGGGCCCAAGAAACATCAAAGGCAGAGCGCCAGTTAAATATTTAATTCCTTTTCCTAATAGCTGTTTATTTGTACTCATTTTAAAATTTGTTTCAAGTTTCAAGTTTTCTTTGTTTCAAGTTTGAAAACCTTTGCGAACTCTGCCTTCTTTTATATTTATTTAAACTTTGTGAACTTTGCGAAAATACCTTTGTGATCTTTGTGTTAAAAAACACACATCTCACATTTTACAGAAAACTTTTACTTATTATAATTATCAACAGCATTTCTCACGCTGCCGTATTTTTTTAATAATTCTGATGCTTCTTCATACGAAACCGGAATTTCTCCCATAATCATTTTAACGCCGCGATCAACCAGTTTAATGTTACTCAACTGCATATCGACCATTTTGTTTCCTTTTACTTTTCCAAGCTGAATCATTGATGCGGTCGAAATCATATTTAAAACTAATTTTTGAGCAGTTCCGGCTTTCATTCTCGAACTTCCGGTAACAAATTCTGGCCCAACTACAACTTCAATAGGGAATTTTGCTGTCAGAGCTAACGGACTTCCTGCATTATTTGTAATACATCCCGTAACGATATTATTTTCATTGCAAGTTTCTAAACCACCAATAACGTACGGAGTAGTTCCAGAAGCTGCAATTCCTATTACGACATCATTTGCACCAATATTATGTGTCTGTAAATCTATCCAGGCTTGCGTTGCATTGTCTTCGGCATTTTCTACCGCACGACGAATAGCAGTGTCTCCGCCGGCAATAATTCCGTTTACTAAATCAAAAGGAACTCCAAAAGTAGGAGGGCACTCAGAAGCATCAACAACACCTAAACGTCCAGATGTTCCGGCTCCAATATAAAAAATACGGCCGCCTAATTTTAAATTAGCAACAACTTGAGCGACTAAAGCTTCGATTTGTGGTATTGCTTTTTCTACAGCATCAGGAACAGTTTTGTCTTCCTGATTAATATTAGTCAGCAGTTCGTGAACTGACATTTTCTCTAAATGTTCGTATTTTGAAGATTGTTCGGTTGTTTTTGTAAAGGTCATTTTTTGTCGAAATAGTTATCCTCCAAAATTAAACTTTTTTATCGCAAATCGGTAAAAATTAAGAAGCAAACTAGTTAACATTTTAAACTTTTTTACTGATTTTATTTCTTCTGAAACTATTTCAAAACCTTGGTGATTGAACTAAAATATTATATTTGTTAAATATTAAAAGATAAATGGATAAATTAGATTTGTTGCAGGGGATTGGCAGAATCTCGGTTTTTGTGTCTTTGCTGCTCGCCTTTTTTTTATTTACGGTCAAAACCGAGAATAAATTGGCTAACCGTTTATTTGCTTGGTTTTTTATTTTTTCTGCGATTGATCTTAGTGGCTTTTTCATTGAGGCGAGTACTCGTAGAGAGCTAAATTTTGAAATTTTTAGATCTACAACGTGTTTGTTTGAAATGCCTTTGTTTTATCTTTTTGTACTGGCCGTCTGTTATTCTGATTTTAGGTTAAGATGGAAACATTTAGTTCATTTATTCCCTTTTGTAATTGTTAATTTAGTTTTTATTCCGAGAATTTATCTAAGCCTAGATGTAGATAAAGATACTTTCGCTTCGGGGCTTAATTTAATGCCGGAGATTTACTTTATCCAGATTTTAGTAGAATTTCAATATGCATTTTATATTGTAGCTGTGTTTTTGATTGTGAAAAAGTACAGAGAAATCTACTTGGAAAATTATGCAAATGCAAGCACAGCGACTTATAAATGGCTTTTTCAGATTACATGCGTATTTTTAACGGCACACATTATTGTAGCATTAAAAAATTTATTGCGTTATAGTGGTTTCAGTGAAATATTTTTGTGGGCAAATGTTCTTGTAGGGACTATAGCTTTATTTATCACTTGTTGGTTTATAATGAAAGCTTTAAATCATCCTGAACTTTTTAGAGGAGTGAATTCAAAACTGAAACTAACAAAAGACATTCTGCCTGAAGTTGAAGAAAAACCAGAATTAGTAAATGGTCAAAAAGATTTGATAAACACTCAAATAACGACTTTAAAACAATATATGAACGAGAAAGAACCTTTTCTTGATCCGTCGCTTACCATTCAGGAATTGGCAAACCAAATTGATATTCCGGTTCGGGATTTATCTATTTTGATTAATCACCATATCGATCAGCATTTTTTTGATTTTGTGAATGAATATCGTATTCAAAAAGCCATGCATATTCTAAAAGATCAGTCTAAAAACCAGCTTACTGTTTTAGAAATTTTATATGAAGTTGGTTTTAACTCTAAATCTTCGTTTAATACTTCTTTCAAAAAATATACAAATTTAACGCCTACAGCATATCGAAACGCTTCATAATAAGTAGTTTGTAAAAAGTCGTACTTTGAGCCGAATAAAGTCGAACCAATTTCCTGAATAGAAATTGGTTCGACTTTTTTTTGTCGGTCGCGTATGGAGATTTTCTAAGGCAACTTTGCTTCAAATTAATCGAAACAAGTTTAAAAATTAGAAATCATGAAAAAAACAAACCTCCTTATCTTTTTACTATTGCCTTTATTTTGTTTAGCACAAGCATCATTTAAATTGAAAGGAAACATAACCAGCGAAACAACTTCATTAGAATGGGCAGATGTTTCCATCTTAAATTCAGAAGGAAAAATTATTGACGGAATGACAACTAAACAAGACGGCTATTTTGAATTTAATCTTAAAAAAGGATCTTATAAAATAGGAATCAATCTTTTGGGATTTACAGATTATGAAAAAGAAATTGCAATTGAAATGGATACTGATTTAGGGATAATTATTTTGGAAGAAAGTACAACTAATTTAGTAGAAGTTGTTATTCAATCAAAAAAGAAAACAGTTGAGCAGAAAACAGATCGTTTGGTTTACAATCTTGAAAATAATGTTACAACGGTTGGCGGAGATGCTTTAAGTGCTATTAATACAGCGCCTGGAGTTGTGGTAAAAAATGACATGATTACAATATTAGGAAAAGGAACTTCCAGAGTTATGATTGACGGAAGAATGATTGAATTGGCGGGCGAAGAATTGAATAACTTTTTGAAATCTATTTCGGCAAGTGATATTAAAAATATTGAAATTATAAGTAATCCGCCGGCAAAATATGAAGCGGAAGGAACTGGTGGATTAATCAATATTATTATGAAAAAAGGAGTACGTGATTCCTGGAAAAATACAACGACAGTTTCTTACGATCAGAATAAATACGGAATTTATACTTTGAGAGATAATTTCTATTATAATAAAAATAAATTCAGATTTTCTGCAAGCGTAAATGGAAAAACGGGTTACAAAAATGCGGATGAATCTTTAAAAATGTATTTTCCTGACGGACTTTCGGTTATGAAAAGTGAAACGAAAGTAAAAAATGAAAATCTTTCCGGAAAACTGGCTTTAGATTATGATTTTTCTGAACGTACAACTGTTGGTTTTCAGTTTTTGAATGATAGAAATAATCCAGATTTTGGATCGGATATAAGAATCGAGAAATATAATACTCAAAATCAATTAGAGAATGTTACGCTAAATGACAGTTATACAGACAAAGGTTCAGGAAATCAAACTTATAATGTGCATTTGATCACTAAACTTGATTCTTTAAATAGAAAATTATCTTTTGATGTAGATTATTTTAATTACAATTCAAAGTTTGATAGAAATTTTATTGCCAATAATTATACACCAGATATGACTTTTGTTGATGTAAATCAGTCTGGAAGAAATATCTCCAATCAGGATATTAACAATTGGAGTTTTAAAGCTGATATGGAACATCCGCTTCAAGCTTTAAATTTATCTTACGGTGCCAAAATGAGTTTTACAAATAGTATAAGTGATGTACTTTATTATAATACAATTACAGGAACTCCAGAATTAGATCCGGCACAGTCAAACCGATTTAAATACACCGAAAATAATCAGGCGGTTTATATTAATGGAGATAAAAAAATTGGAGCAAAATGGAATTTTCAAATGGGATTAAGATTAGAAAATACCCAGACAAACGGATTTTCTGAAACCATGAACCAGGAAACAGAAAATAATTATTTGAAATTCTTTCCAACAGTTTACGCTTCTTATAAGAAAAATGAAAACAATACTTTTAGTTTAAATTATGGAAAAAGAATCAACAGGCCACGTTTTGACTTATTAAATCCGTTTAAGGTTTATATTAATAGTAATAGTTATTCTGAAGGGAATCCGTTTTTGAGACCTTCATTTAGTGATAATTTTGAATTTGCTCATTCGTATAAAGAAGTTTTAAGAACAAGTGTTTTTGTAAATCTAATTGCAAACGGTTACGGAGTTTTGTTTACCTCAAATCCTGAAACGAATACACAAATTGTTACGCGTGAGAATTATTTTAAAAACTTAAATTATGGTATTGGTGAAAGTTATTCGGCGAATTTTGCAGAATGGTGGTCAAGTGAAAATTCATTGTACTTTTTAGGTGCAAAAACAGAATTTATTAAAGATATTAATGCCACTCCGTCAAATAGTTTGCAAATTGATTTTTCGACAAATAATACTTTTATGTTAGGCAAAACAACAAAACTGCAAATTGATTTTAGTTATAGTTCGCCTTTTAAAAGTGGTTTGTATGAAATAGGTTATGCGTCGAGTTTTGATATTGGTTTTAAACAAGATTTGTTTAATAAAACGATGCAGATTGCATTTTTGGCAAATGATATTTTTAATACGTCTTATTTAAAAGATTTTACATCGGTTGTAAATGGTGTAAAACAAGTTTACAGCCAAAATGAGAGTAATAGATTCGTTCGTTTGTCTGTGGTTTATAATTTTGGAAACAAAAAGATAAATGTAAAAGAACGTGCTTTTGGAAATCAGGATGAGAAAAAGAGAGTTGGTAATTAAATCGGATAATTAGTTAATGTGTCAATTAGAAAATTATCTCATTATCTAATCGACACATTGTCTAATTAATATATTATAAAAAGAATGCTAATAAAATTCCGAGAACGATCATCGAGACTTTGGCAACATTAAATTTATGTCCTTCGCTGCTTTCAAAAATAATTGTTGACGAAATATGGAATAAAATACCAATTACGATTGCTGTTATTTCAGTATAATAATCGTTTAAAATAGGAAGATATTCAGAAGCAACAGTTCCAAGTGGCGTCATGATGGCAAAAGTCAGCATGAAAGCAAAAATGGCTTTTTTGTTTAAATCGGCATTGATGAAAAATGTCGTTAAAATCACGGCAATTGGCAAATGATGAATAGCAATTCCAACGGCCAAATCATGATGATGACTTACCGGAAAACCTTCTAAAAAGGCATGAATGCATAAACTGATGAAAAGCAGCCACGGAATCTGAGACATTTTTGCATGACCGTGAACATGCCCGTGTTCAGCGCCTTTAGAGAAAAACTCTAAAATGATCTGAAACAAAATCCCGACCATTATAAACAAACCAATTTTATGATTGTGAGAGCTGTAAACTTCTGGCAGCAGATGCATTACAGTTAACGATAACAAAAATGAACCGCTAAATGCGAGCAGTAATTTTAAATTGGTTTTGTTGGTTGGTTTTAAAAACAAAGCCACACTATATCCTAAAAGTACAGAAAATAAGGGTAGTAGATAATTCATTTTTTGTTTAATCGGTTTTTTGTTTAATCGTCTAATCGGTTTTGGGTCAATTTGCTCAAGTGAATAAACAAATTAACAGTTAAACGATTAAAGCTATTTAAAAATCATGATTAATCTTTCGCTTTCGGTTTTATGGAATTTTTTGAGTTTGTAATCTCCAAAAATATCTAAAAGAAAAATTCCTGCTTCATCCATTAAATCCTGAAAATCTTTTAAAGTTAAAGCTTTTACTTTTTCGGTAAAATGAAATTTTCTGCCTTGGTCTTCAAAATCAATTTCTTTAAAAATATGACCGTCTTCAACATATCGTTTTATGTTAAAATCAATTCCGTCAACCGTTTTAACCTCTTCGGGAACTAAAGTTTCAATTACCTGATTTACATTCATAAAATCAATAACGGCGAATCCATATTCAGATAAACTTTCTCTGATTGCTTTAAGAGTTGTCAGGTTATCATCGTCATTTTCGAAGTAACCAAAACTTGTAAAAAGGTTAAAAATAGCATCGAATTTTTCTTCAAAAGGTTCACGCATATCGTGAACTTTAAAATGAAGATGCTCGTTACTGTTTTTGCTGGCTTCGGCAATGCTGTTTTCAGATAAATCAGCGCCTAAAACATTAAAACCTAATTGATTTAGGTAAATAGAATGACGTCCTTTTCCGCAGGCTAAATCCAGTACTTTTGCTTTTTCCGGAAGATTGAGATAATGCGTTAGATTATCCATGAAAATCTGAGCTTCTCTATAGTTTCTATCCTTGTACAGAATGTGATAATATGGAGTATCAAACCATGATGTAAACCAGTTTTCGGTATTTCTATCCTGATTTGGTGTTGATGAGTTGGGTGCGTCAGACATTTATTCTATTTCAATTAATATAAAGTCCCGCAAATTTAGTGTATTTTTGCCGAAAAATAACTATTTCGCGACGATACCTAAATAAACGGTAGTGCGTCTGCGATTGGAGTTGTTTTTTAATACAAAAATAAAGATGGAAGAAAATTTTAGAATGATAGCCAAATGTTTTTTTGGCTTTGAAGAGATATTAGAACAGGAATTGCGTACGCTTGGGGCTCAGGATGTTGAAAAAGGAGTAAGAATGGTGAGTTTTAAAGGGGATAAAGGTTTTATGTATAAAGCTAATTTATCGCTTAGAACGGCACTAAAAGTTCTAAAACCTATTTATTCATTTAGAGCTAATAATGAGCAGGCACTATATAAAGGAATTTCAGGAATAAACTGGTCTAAGTTATTAAATGCCAATCAAACTTTTGTGATTGATGCTACGGTGCATTCGACCTATTTTAACCATTCTGAATTTGTTTCTCAAAAATGTAAAGATGCGATTGTCGATCAGTTTAGAGAAAGAACAGGACAAAGACCAAGCATTGATAAACAATATCCTGATTTGAGAATCAATGTTCATATTGACAAGGATCAGGTTTCGGTTGCATTAGATACTTCTGGAAATTCTCTGCATCAGCGTGGTTATAGAACAGCAACGAATATTGCACCTATAAACGAGGTTTTGGCAGCTGGAATTTTATTATTATCGGGTTGGGAAGGACAAAGTCACTTTTTAGATCCAATGTGCGGTTCTGGAACTTTCCTTGCCGAAGCAGCGATGATTGCCTGCAATATTCCGGCAAACATTAACCGTAAAGAGTTTGCATTTGAAAAATGGAAAGACTGGGACAATGATTTATTTGATCAGATTGTAAACAGTTTGATGAAGAAAACAAAAGAGTTTCATTATACCATAAAAGGTTTTGATAAAGCGCCAAGTGCAGTAAGCAAAGCCAAAGATAATATTCGAAATGCGAATCTTGAAGATTACGTAACCATTGAGGACAATAACTTTTTTGATTCTGAAAAAGATGTAGAAGGAAAGCTTCATATTGTATTTAATCCGCCGTATGATGAACGTTTAGATATTCATATGGAAGAATTTTACAAAAACATAGGCGATACTTTAAAGAAAAATTACCCGGGAACAAACGCCTGGTTTATTACCGCAAATCTTGAAGCCTTGAAATTTGTTGGATTAAAACCTTCAAGAAAAATCAAACTCTTCAACGGAAGCCTTGAAGCGCGTTTGGTTAAATACGAAATGTACGAAGGAAGTAAGAGAACGAAATTTCAGGTTACTGAATAACAAAGGTTCTAAGATGCTAAGTTTCTAAGATTCTAAGAGATTTAGCTTGTGAATTTAATAATAAGATAATTTTGGTTCAAAACTTAAGTTCTAAAAGAAAAACCTTAGAACCTTAGCATCTCAGAACCTTAGCAACTTTAAAAAAAAATGACAAAACTACAAGTAAGAGCATTTCTATATCAATTAGGAAGTTTCGCAATTCTATTTATTTTAGGAAGATTTATAATTGCAGAATATACAGGATTAACCGGAATCTGGATTCCGATGACGTCGTTTGTTGCGGCGACTATTATTGCACCTAAATTTCAGGCCGTGAAAACAAAAGACGGCGAAAAACTGTTTATGAAATGGATTTTTATAAAAGGTATTAGAGTAATTGGATAAATTTTTAAAATCAGCAATATGAAGAAAATTGGACTTATTGGCGGTATAAGCTGGGTTTCGACCACAGATTATTACAAACTTATAAATCTTGGAATAAACGAAAAGCTGGGAGGTTTAAACTTCTCTGAATGTTTGGTTTATTCTTTTAATTATGCTGATATTAAAAAGAATAATGAGAATAACGATTGGGATTCTACTTTTAAAATGCTTTTTAAAGGTTGTGAATTTTTAAAATCGGGCGGGGCAGAAGCGATTATTTTATGTGCTAATACAATGCATTTAATTGCAGATAAACTTCAGGAAGCGATCGATTTGCCTGTCATTCACATTGCGGCCGAAACAGCAGTTGAAATTCAAAAACAACAACTTAAAAAAGTAGGTTTATTGGGAACTAAGTTTACAATGGAACTTGACTTTTTTAAAGATAAACTGGCTGCGAAAGGTATTGAGGCAATAATTCCAACCAACGAAAATGATAAAGATTTTATTCATTATACTATTTTCGATGAGTTAGGAAGAGGAATTGTAACCGATGAAATGAAAAAACGTTATATAGAAATTGCTAATGAATTGATTAAAAACGGTGCAGAAGGAATTATTTTAGGATGTACCGAAATTCCTTTAGTAATAAAAGAGGGAGATTTGTCAGTTCCTATTTTTAATACGACTTTAATACACGCAAAAGCGGCTGTAGAATTTCAGTTGTCTTAAAAAAGATAAAATTTTAAGCCACGAATTCACGAATCTAATATTTTAAATTCTTGAATTCGTGGCTTTTATTTTTTTGTAAAAACTACTTCTTTTTAGGAGCTTGTTTTTGAATTTCAGGTACGATTACCTTTTTCTTATAAATAGGAATGAAATAAGAAACGGTATAATTAAAACCTACACCAAAACTTCCGTCATAAGTTCTATTAAAGCCCGGAATATAAAGGTTATCAAAGCCCGATGGTTTATTGTTCATTACTAAAAGCTTAAGCTGAACGCCGAAACCAACGAATAAATTATCGAAAACTTCGGCTTTAATTCCTCCCGCAACTTCAATCCAGGCAGCACTTAAACCACTGTTTTTTTGATTTGCTTCTATTGATGGCTGTTCGCCCCAATAGGGATTTGCATTGTAAATTTTATAGCTGTTTAAATCTTGGCTAAAAGAACTAAATCCACCTCTTAAACCAATTGTTATAAGGTTTTCCATATCAAGCCAGTTGTCATACAAATTGTAGTCAAAACCTCCTTTAATATATGTTCCCGTTGCTGTAGAATTTATTTTGTCATCATCTGTAGTTTTGTCTTCAAAACCCAATTCGGCAGCTAAGTAGTATCTTTTTGTTAAACGCCAGTCTCCGGTAAATTCCACGCCTTTATAATCCTTATCATAAAAACCTCTGGTTAATTTGTATAAATCGACACCCACACGCAAACCGTAACGGTCTGTTTTGGGAGGAACAATAGTGTCTGGCTTAACTTCCTGAACAGCTGGTTTTGAAGCTTTGGCTTTTGGTTTTTCTGTAACTATTGGTTTTGTTGCCGTTGAATCTTTTATTTCTTGAGCATGTCCCAAAAGCATTGAAAAAACGAAACAAAGACTAAAATAATATTTCAAGGTGTGTTTCATCTTCCAGTTCAATGTTACGGGTTTTTAAATTTAAAGTCTTCATCCAAACACCATCTCCTGTATCAGGATCATCTGTACGTATATAGCCAGAAGTATTAGGATTTGCAGTAGTTTGTTCGTTAAGCATAAAAATAGTCTTAAAACCGCAGGCTCTGGATACATATGAAGTTTGACGTGTGTAGTTAAAAGTTATTATATCGCTGTTTGTTACATCCGGATTTGGATCATCAGAGTCTAATATAAATTTATAACTTGTAATATCTTCATCTATTTTTAGCGGTATCGAAATAGTATTTCCGTTTGCCAGATATTTTGTTGTAGATGTACCATTTTCGTTAAAAATAATTCCGTTAGGATCAGCGCCCGGGCCAATACCAATAACTCTTAAATTGGTTACACTTCTTGGTGCAGATGGATCTGCACTGCTAAAAAAATTAATTACTAATCTTGGAGTAGTAGGTGTGTTTGCGTCGCAAATATCATCTTTCTCACAGCTGGATAAACCAAATGTAAAGACTAATAAAAGAGAGATTATTTTTTTCATCTAGCGTTTTATAATTATCGAAGTTCTAAAAGTACAACATTTTCAACATGATGTGTCTGCGGAAACATATCAACCGGACGTACGCGGGTTACTTTGTATTTTTCGTCCATTAATGCTAAATCACGCGCTTGTGTTGCAGAGTTACAACTTACATAAACTACTTTTTTTGGAGCAATTTTTAAAATCTGATCAATTACAGCAGCATGCATTCCATCTCTCGGCGGGTCTGTAATAATAACATCAGGTTTTCCGTGCTGTGCAATAAAAGCTTCGTTGAATACTACTTTCATGTCTCCAACAAAAAACTCACAATTCGTAATATTATTGCGTTCAGCATTTGCCTTAGCATCTAAAATTGCTTCTGGAACACTCTCTACACCAATTACTTTTTTTGCTTTTTTAGAAACGAATTGAGCAATAGTTCCCGTTCCTGTATATAAATCGTAAACGGTTTCTTCTCCTGTTAACCCGGCATAATCACGCGTTATTTTATATAATTCGTAAGCCTGATCTGAATTGGTTTGATAGAAAGATTTAGCATTGATGCTGAATTTTAATCCTTCCATTTCTTCCAGGATATAATCCCTTCCTTTATAAAGTTTAATATCCTGATCGTAAATCGTATCGTTTTGTTTTGCATTTACCACATATTGTAAAGAGGTAATCTGCGGGAATTTTTCGTATAAATGATCTAAAACCAATTCGCGGCTTGCTTTATCATCTTCAAAAAACTGAATCAAAACCATGATTTCGCCAGTTGAAGCAGTACGAATCATTAAAGTTCTTAATAATCCAGAATGTTCTCTCGGATTAAAAAAGGCTAAATTATGCTCGTTTGCAAATGCTCTAATTTCGTTTCTGATTGCGTTTGAAGGATCTTCTTGCAAATGACATTTCTCAATGTCAAGGATTTTATCCCACATTTTCGGAATATGAAAACCTAAAGCATTTCGATTTCCTAAATCTTCTGTACTTCCAATTTCTTTTTCGGTTAACCAACGACTGTTTGAAAACGAAAATTCCATTTTGTTTCTATAGAAAAACTGTTTTTCAGAACCCAAAATAGTTTCGAATTCCGGAAGTTCAACCTTTCCAATACGCTGCAAATGGTTTTTTACCTCGTTTTGTTTGTAATACAGCTGCTGGCTGTATTTCATGTTTTGCCATTTACATCCGCCGCAAACACCAAAATGATCACAGATTGGTTCAATACGATGCTCAGAAAATTCGTGAAATTTCACAGCTTTTCCTTCGTAGTATGCTTTTCTTTTTTTAAATGTTTGTACATCAACAACATCGCCAGGAACGACATTCGGAATAAAGATTACTTTTCCGTCAGGAGCTTTTGCTACTGAGACTCCCTTTGCTCCGGCATCAAGAACCTGAATTTGATGAAAGACAACTTTGTCTGTATTTTTTCTTCCCATAGCGCAAAAATAAGGGTTTGTAAACTTTTACAAATTTTATTTTCATAATATTTTATCAAATTGTGTAATTTACTAGTTTAATAAACTTTAAAAGTTAACTTTGTTCCTGATATTCAGCCCCAAGCTACAATATATTATCAATAGTTTTGTTATGTTTTTATGAAGTTGTATCATAATCTTTCACAAATTAGCTTTCTTAAAAAAAGTTATGCGTTAAAATTTTTATTTGTCGCTTTTATAGGAATCCATATTCCATTAATTGGAATCTTATTTTTTGTTCTTTTTTTCGAACATACGATATCACCAGCATCGATTTTGATTTTTTCATTAATAATGACATTATTGGCAACCGCTGTAACTCTTTTAGTCTTAAAACAGCTGATAAGACCTATTTCGATCGCCTCAAGATCATTAGATGATTATAGAAATAAAAGAAAATTATCAATTCTTCCAACAGAATATACGGATGAAGCCGGACTGTTAATGTGTAATATTCAGGAATCTATTTATGAGTCTGAAAGTTTTATTAATGAAAAACAGGATTTAATTTACATGCTTTCACATGATTTAAAAAACTTTGCCGGAAATCCGCAGGGTTTGGCGAAACTAATCTTAAGCGAAAACCCTTCAGAATCTGTTAAACACTTGGCTGATTTAATTTGCGAGTCGACTAATTTGCAATTCCGATATATTGAAAACTTCATTAAACTATTAAAAGAACAAGATCAGGTTTTAAAAGTAAATCAGGAAACCAGAACGATTTATTTTGAAAATATGCTTCCTTTTATCAACGAACAGGTTGAACAGCGATTAATAGATAAAAATATAATCTTGAACTTAAGCGTTGAAGTCGACGAAGCTAAACTTTGGATTGATGAAGGTCTGCTGATTCAGGTTTTAGTAAATTTAATTAGTAACGCGATCAAGTTTTCTTATTTTGACAGCGATATTAAAGCCAGAATTTATAAAGAAGGCTCAAATCTTGTTATTACTGTTGCAGATAGAGGAATCGGTTTTGATAAAAATCAGATGGAAGAATTATTTAAAAAATTCACCAAAATGAGCCGTTTAGGAACTGCTAATGAATCCTCAACCGGAATCGGACTTTATTTATGCAAAAAGATTATCGAAAAAAATAAAGGCCGATTAAATGCCATAAGTGAAGGCAAAAATAAAGGTGCTGAATTTAAGATTGAGTTTGAGATTTAAGGATCTAAGATGCTAAGATTCTGAGTTTTTTTCTTTTTAAATCTTAATTTTTACTTGTTCGTCCATTAATTCTTCATCATCTCTTTCGCGGGAAAGAATTAACAGGCATACAATTTTTACATAAAAACTTATATTTTTCATGGTTGTGAGTTTGGGTAGTTTTATTATGAAGATGTTTGTTTTTTTAAAAGGTTGCGTATAAACGAAAAAAATATCCTAGTTATTTATATTTTTATGCAAAGAAGAAAACTTTAAGCTTATACAAAAGCTGTTTAAAGATATTTAAGCAATAAAATAGGGTAGATTTATAAAAAAAGCAGGGAAGTTTTATTTGAAACTTCCCTGCTTTTTTTGAGATTATCGATTACGTTTTACCAAAGATGATGCACAGCTGGTTTTATATACTTTTCGTAAATTTTATCCATTTCTGAAATTTTCTCCGAACTTAATTTTGGTAAATCATACGCTGATAAATTAGAAAGAACATGACTTTCTTTTGAAGCTCCGGGAATAATACAGCTAATTTCGTTAAAACTCAAAATCCATTGCAAAGCAATAGGAGCGAGGTTTTCATTTTCAGGAAACAAAGCTTTTAATTCATCAACAGCTTTTAGACCTAAATCATAATCAATTCCTGAAAAAGTTTCGCCTTTATCAAACGCATCTCCGTTTCTGTTGAAATTCCTATGATCTTGTACGTCAAAAGTGGTTTTCGCATCAAATTTACCAGTTAAAAGCCCACTTGCAAGAGGAACTCTCGCAATAATCCCGATGTCCTTCTTTTTAGCTTCAGAGAAAAATAATTGCGACGGACGCTGACGAAATAAATTGAAAATAATCTGAACCGTCGTTACATTCGAATATTCGATTGCTTTCAAAGCTTCTTCGACTTTTTCAACACTCACGCCCAAATTCAAAATTTTACCCTGATCCTTTAAACGATCAAACATTTCGAAAATTTCAGGCCGGTAATACACTTCAGTTGGCGGACAATGCAGCTGAATCAAATCTAAAGTTTCTAATCCGGTTCTTTTAAGGCTGTCTTCAACAAATTTTTGAAGTACTTTTGGCTGATATCCTTCATTCACATGTGGATTTATATGTCGGCCACATTTTGTTGCCACATAAATGCGTTCAGATCGTGAACGAACCACGCGTCCGACAGCAGTTTCGCTTAATCCGTTTTCATAAACATCGGCAGTATCAATAAAATTCACACCGTTGTCAATTGCTGTATTGATAAGTTCATCAGCGGTTTTATCGTTAAATCCCGAACCCCATTTACCTCCAACCTGCCAGGTTCCAAGTGAGATTTCAGATATATTAAAGTTTGTTTTTCCTAGTTTTCTGTAGAGCATTTTTTTAAGGTACTAAGTTATTAAGGTTCTGAGGGGCTAAGGGTTTTGAAAGGTTCTGAGATAGTAAGATTTTATATTCATAATTCTTTTTTAAAAAAACTTAGAACCTCAGTATCTCAGAACCTTAGAACCTTTTTAGTCAAATAAATCCGAAGACAAATATCTATCACCGCGATCGCAGATAACGGCAACTATAACTCCAGATTCTAATTTTTCGGCTATTTTAAGGGCTACGGCAACAGAGCCACCGCTGCTCATTCCGGCGAAAACGCCTTCTTCGAGTGCTAATCTTTTAGTCATTTCTCGTGCTTCTTCCTCGCTTACATCCACAACAGTATCTACTTTTGAAGCATCAAAAATTCTTGGTAAATATTCCTGAGGCCATTTACGAATTCCGGGAATTTGAGAACCGTCGCTTGGCTGTGCGCCAATAATTTGAACAGCAGGATTTTTTTCTTTTAAATAAGTAGAAGTTCCAATGATAGTCCCTGTAGTTCCCATAGCAGAGACAAAATGCGTTACAGTTCCTTCAGTATCATTCCAAATTTCAGGGCCTGTAGTTTTATAATGCGCTTTCCAGTTGTCATCATTCGCAAACTGATTTAACATGATATAACCGCCTTCAGCCACTTTTTTGTCGGCATAGTCCCTTGAACCAATGATTCCTTCTTCTGCAGGTGTTAAAATAACTGTAGCGCCATACGCACGCATAGTTTGTGTTCTTTCTTTTGTAGAGTCTTCCGGTAAAATTAATTCTATTTCTATTTGAAATAATTGTGCAATCATAGCAAGGGCAATTCCGGTATTGCCGCTTGTTGCCTCGATTAATTTATCTCCTTTTTTTATTTCTCCTCTTTCAAGAGCAGCGGCAATCATATTGTATGCCGCTCTGTCTTTTACACTTCCTCCGGGATTATTTCCTTCCAGTTTCAGTAAAAGCTTAACGTTTTTATTCTTAACCAAATTGACTGTTTCCATCAATGGAGTATTTCCAATTAGGTTTAGTAACTTCTGTGGACCCATTTTATTTTTTTTCTTTTATTTTAACTTCTGTTGTGGTGGTATTAAGTACAATCGAATCTTCGGGAATTGATTTAGTAACCCATGAATTACCGCCAATAATACTATTTTTTCCAATGATGGTTTCGCCTCCTAAAATTGTAGCATTGGCATAAATGCAGACATTTGCTTCAACGGTTGGATGTCTTTTCGCATTTTTCATTTCTTTACTAACGCTCAAAGCTCCCAGTGTAACACCCTGATAAATCTTAACGTGTTTTTTAATAACGCTGGTTTGACCAATAACAATTCCTGTGGCGTGATCTATAAAAAATGGAGAAGCAATATCAGCGCCTGCATGAATATCAGTTCCTGTGATTCTATGTGCATATTCGCTCATTAATCTTGAAAACAGCAATAAATCTAAATGATACAATTCGTGGCTTAATCTGTAAATAGCAATGGCATAAAAGCCCGGATATGCTAAATAAACTTCATCGATACTGTTTGATGCCGGATCATTTTCTAAAATATATTCGGCATCCTGATTTAATTTTTCTAAAACGCCTGGAAGTTTTGCCACAAATCTGTCCCAAATCGATTCGCATAAATTTTCTGGTTTTTTGCAGGCTAAAACAGCTATTTCTTTAAAGCGGATTTCAAGTTCATCAATGCTTTCGTCAAGAGCCGCATTCGAATCAAAAAGAGTGTAGAAAAGCTTCTCGGTAAAATCTTCTGTTTTGGTTTTGATACCGTAGTTTATATTTGAATGGCTTTTTAAAGCCTTAATATTTTGTATGATATTGTCTTTAGTCACAATAGTAAAATTGAGTGGATATTTTAAAACGTTAAAAGTAAGGCGTTTTTTGTAAATAAGGACACGATTTAACTAAAGAAATTTTGGCTTCAGAATTGTATTTGTGATAAATGAAAGATTGATAAATGGTTATATTTTATATGATTCTTAAGAAGTTAATTGTTTAAATTAGCGGATAAAATCTACAAAAATGAAAAATAATTCAACTTTTAAAAGTTCGATTTCTGATATTTCTTTCCCCGAAAGTGAGAAAATTTGCGGTATTTCTATTCACGATCCCATTTTAGGCCTTATTATAAAAGATCATCCTTCGTTTTGCGACGATGACTGTATTTCGGTTCAGGAATTGAATGAATACCGTCAAAAATATATTTCTAATTATCTGTCGACTGAAATTGGAACGCTTTCAGATCTTGAAAAAAGTGTTATTTCATCTTTAAAAGAAGATAAATCAATCGTAAGCATTGTTGAAGATGAGGATGAAAAAAGAAGTTTCGGACAAAGAATAGCCGATAAAGTGGCAGATTTTGGCGGAAGCTGGACTTTTATTATTTCGTTTGTATCTTTTATTATTGTTTGGATTGGCTCAAATGTTTATTTTTTGCTGGATAAAGGTTTTGATCCGTATCCGTTTATTTTATTGAATTTAATTTTATCCTGTATTGCTGCACTTCAGGCACCCGTAATTATGATGAGTCAAAATCGTCAGGAAGAAAAAGACCGAAACCGTGCCAAAAAAGATTATATGATTAACCTGAAATCTGAATTGGAAATAAGAATGATTCACGATAAAATTGACCATTTGATTATGCATCAGCAGCAGGAATTAATCGAAATTCAGAAAGTTCAAATTGAGATGATGAATGATATTTTGAATCAGATTAAGAAGTAAAACGAACCTGAAAATATCAAAGATAAAAGTGTTTGTAGTAATAACCTACACACATAAAAAAGATATTTATACCCGCAGCTTTCCAGATAATTTTTTGATAATTTCTGGATTTATCTAAAAAATATAAAGCCAGTAAAATTAAAAATAAGAGGGTAGTGTAGATGGCCGGATACATTTTAAAAGCGGCCGAAAACTCACCTTGAAAAAGTAAGAATAAAGAACGTTGAAAGCCACAGCCGAGACACTCAAAACCAAAGAGTTTTTTGAAGAGGCAGGGGATCATATATTTCTCTAAATTCACAGGTTAATTTTTTACAATTTTACAAAAAAATATTTGATAACATTTCAGAAGAAAGAAACTTCTATTTTAAAGTTTTATACTTTTGGATTCTTAAACTTTAGAAAATGAAAGCTTTTAAAATTTTAATTATGATTCTTGCCATTTCAGTTGCATTATATGAGCAGGTTTCTGATGATAAAAATATCTATATTATGGTAATTGCAATTGCAGTTTTTATGTATGGAATGATGCAGTTAAGCGCAAAAACGCCAAGTAAAAATCAAGAAAAAGAGGAGCAGGATGTTGAGTAAAGGAGATAAAGTTTCGGTGTTAGACGAAGCGATAAACGGAACAGTAGTTTCGGTTAAAAATAAAGAAGTTTTGATTGAAACTGAGGATGGATTTATGATGACATTTTTTGTCAATGAACTACTTAAGGTTCAGGATTCCAGTAATTTAATGAATTCTATTAAAAGAATTGATTTAGAAGAAGTTTCAAAAGAAAAAACAGAGCCAAAACCAAGAAGTTTTGTTAAGGAAAAGAAAGATAAACGTGAAATTGCAGCTCCGGAATTTGATTTGCATATTGAAAAACTGGTCCCAAATAAACGCGGAATGTCAAATTACGATATCTTAACGCTGCAGACAGAAACGGCAAAAAGACATATTGAATTTGCGATTAGAAACCGCATTCCAAAAATCGTTTTTATTCACGGCGTCGGTGAAGGGATTTTAAAAGCCGAGCTTGATTTTTTATTGGGTCGTTATGACGGAATTGATTTTCAAGATGCCAATTATCAAAAATATGGCTTAGGCGCGACGGAAGTTTATATTCGTCAAAATACTAAATAAAATGATTTTAAAATCTTAAAATCGTTTATTTTTAAACATAAAAAAAAGTCTGTTTTTGAATCTGATTTATTAAAAAACCGGATCAAAAAACAGACTTTTTTTGTAAGAATAATTTTTGTTATTTTTTAGCCGTAGGTGCAGTTACAGGTGCATCAGTTATTGTACCAAGAACAAAATCATCAGCTAAATAAAAACTGCTGTTTCCTTTTTTAAGAGTAACATTTTTTATGGTAATAGTGTGCTTGTAAACAATACTTGTTGTTCCTGTTGCTGTTGTTGTAACTTCAACGATACCATTGTTATCTACTACACTGTTCCATACTGTACTTACAGCCGGAGCTGATGGTGCTGGGCTTATACAAAAATACGAGCTGGTTAAAGTTCCTGTATTAGATTTAAAAGTAGTATACGTTATATTGTTTGCTGTTGCTGTTATTGCTGCAGATCTTGTACCTACTACTTGTTGAATAAGTGTTTGATCAAGGTTATTAACCTGCATATAAGAAGTTGGGTTAAAATTAAAAACTTGTTTCTTATCTGTACATTGTGTTGGTGCAGTTGTAAAAGTTAAATATAGCGGATCTGGTCCAGTAGTGTAATTTCCGAAAACAAATTCTTCTTCTGTTTGAGGACCTGCAGGTTTTAAGAAAGTAATGTTTCTAAAAACAATTTGATGATTATAACCTGTAATTCTTGTACTTCCGTCAGTTGTGCTTTTATCACCTGTAACCTGCGTTGATGTAATTTCAATTATACCCGCTGTAGCCTGCCATTCTTCCGTTACATTTGGTGTTCTTGGCGGTATTGTACCGCAAATATTATTAACCGCAACGGTACCATCGTAAGCTCTGTAAAGCACACGATAAGTTGAATTATTAATGTCATAAGTAAGTGGGGCTCCAATTGGAGTAGCATCATTTTTGATACTGTTTGCAGGCAGCTGAATTACTAATGATTCCTGAGTTTTTAATTTGTAAATTAGAGTTGGAGCAGTCTCGTCAGTGCTTGAATTAGGACAACTGGCCGAAGTTTGAATATCTTCAAAATTGATTGTATCTACTGTTAAATCGCCATCGTCGCAGCCGTTTAACAAAAGAGCCAATATTAAAAGGCTTGCATATTTTTTCATCGTAATTTTATTTGGGTCAAAAATAGTGAAAAATTTGGCAAATGATCTTTTAGATTAGACAATTGATATTTCATAACTTTGCATCAATGAAAAAAGTATACCTCGATAACGCCTCAACAACTGCTATGCGACCTGAAGTAATTCAGGAAATGACTAAAATTATGGCAGACGATTTTGGTAACCCGTCTTCTACGCATAGTTTTGGACGAAATGCTAAAACAGTTTTAGAACTTTCAAGAAAAAGTATTGCCAAGCATTTAAACTGCTCTGCACAGGAAATTATTTTTACTTCTGGCGGAACAGAAGCAAATAACTGGATTTTGAGATCGGCTGTTGAAGATTTAAAGGTAGAGCGTATTATAACTACTAAAATTGAACATCACGCTGTTTTGTACAGTGTTTTGGCGCTGCAGTCAGATTATAATATTCAAGTTGATTACGTAAATGTTAATCAAGACGGAAGTATTGATTTAACGCATTTTTCTAATTTACTTTCTGACGAAAAGAAAACGATTGTTAGTTTAATGCATGTAAACAACGAAACGGGAACTGTTTTAGATCTGGAAAGAGTGGGAGTTATTTGCAAACAATACAATGCTTTATTTCATTCAGATACTGTTCAATCGGTTGGGAAAACGGAAATCGATCTTCAAAAAATCCCTGTAGATTTTATTTTGGCAAGTGCACATAAATTTCATGGACCAAAAGGCGTTGGTTTTGCTTTTATTCGAAAAAATTCTGGTTTACAGCCCTTAATTTTTGGCGGAGAACAAGAAAAAGGACTCCGTGCCGGAACAGAAGCCGTGCATCAAATTGCCGGAATGGCAAAGGCTTTGTCTCTTTCGTATGAAAATTTAGATACAGAAAGAAATCATATTACTGACCTGAAAAAATATCTTATTGAACAATTGGAACTTAATTTTCCTGGTTTTAGAATTAACGGAAAAAAAGATGATTTCTATAATATCATTAATATAACGCTTCCTTTTTCTTCGGATAAAACTTCAATGCTTTTATTTAGTTTAGATATGAAAGGAATTGCAGTTTCCAGAGGAAGTGCCTGCCAATCCGGAAGTATAAAACCCTCACACGTTTTAAAAGAAATGCTTTCGGAGAATGATTTAAAATTACCAAATCTCCGAATTTCATTTAGTCATTACAACACAAAAGAAGATATTGATTGGTTGATTGAGAGCCTTAAAGTTGTTTAAAGTTTCAGGTTTCAGGTTTCGAACAGAACTTGAAACCTGAAACAAAAAAACTATTTACGAATAACTTTAACCTGCGAATCGTTTGTTAATTTGATGATTGTTGATGGTTTTCCGGCAATTTTGTCCTGATTTAGTTTTACGACATAATCAACACCTTTGATAATTTCGGGATTAATATCTTTGAAAGATATTGGAGTAGGCTGTCCTGAAATATTCGCAGAAGTTGAAACCAATGGTTTTTTCATTCTTTCCATTAATTTGAAACAAAAAGGTTCTTTTACCAATCTTATTCCAAGTGATTTATCAGCTGCAATAATATTATGCGCAACGTTTCTGGCTTCGTCTAAAATTAAAGTTGTCGGTTTTTCAGATAAATCCATAATCTGCCAAGCCACCTCAGGAACGTTTTTAAAAACGTTATAAATCATTTTTTCTCCATTCATTAAAACAATCATGCTTTGCGTTTCGGCGCGTTGTTTTAGTTTGTAAATTTTGGCGACAGCTTCAGGATTAGTGGCGTCACAACCTATTCCCCAAACAGTATCTGTTGGGTAAAGAATAATGCCGCCTTCTTTAATTACCTCGTAAGCATTGTGAACTTCAGTATTGATATCTTGATTCATGACCTAAATATTTTTAATAATAATAGCAAATGCTGTTTATTATGATGTTTGTGTATTTATAATTTGAGTTATATTTTCTAAATCCGCTTCAGGAATTCCTACATAAAGCGGTAAACATAAAATCCGCGATGCAATAGATTCAGAAACAGGCATTTTTTCTCCTTTTGTATATTCTATAGTATTCAAAGAAGGATAAAAATAACGTCGGGGAATTATATTTTCTTTTGCTAAAGCTTCTGAAACCTGCAATAAAGTCTCTTCAGAATCTAAAATTACAGGGTAATAACTATAATTCCATTCTGTGTTTTCTCTTATTTTTAAAGATTTTACAGCATTGAAATTTAAGTTGTTATTATAGTAGTCAACCACTTTTTTTCTTTCAGAAATAATGTGATCCATATAAGGAAGTACCGCCAGCCCCATTGCCGACTGCAGTTCAGAAATTTTTGCATTTATTCCTAAGCCATGAAAAGCTAAAGGACCATTATGCCCAAAATTATGGCTGTAGTAAAGTTGATGAAAAACAGCAGCATCGTTACAAAACATAGCGCCGCCTTCTCCCGTATGGAATAATTTAGTGGCGTGAAAACTACAGGTGCTTACATCGCCAAAATTAAATAGAGACTGGTTATTGAATTTAACTCCAAAACAATGTGCGGCATCATAAATAACTTTTAAATTATGTTTTTTTGCAATATTTTCAATGGCAATAACATCACAAGGATTTCCAAAAACATGGGTTGCTAATATGGCAGTTGTTTTTGGCGTTATTGCAGCTTCTATTTTAGTCTCGTCAATTGTTAAATAATTCGGATTGATATCTACAAAAACAGGTTTGCAGTTTTCCCATACAATTGCTGCAGACGTAGCAACATATGAAAATGGCGTAGTGATGATTTCACCGCCTTCTCCAAAGAGTTTTAATGCAATTTGAATAGGGATTGTACCGTTATTAGTAATTATCAAATTAGAAACGTTAAGAAGATTTTTAAGTTTATCTTCTAATTCTAAAGTAAGTTCGCCTCTATTTGTTAGCCAAACTTTATCCCATGCACGTTTTACATAAGAATTATATTCTTCTTGCGGGGGCAAAAAAGTTTTGGTTACAGGAATCATTTAATTATGGATTTAATGAGTTTAATTTATCATTACGGATAAACTATTGTTATATTTGCGGGGTAAAATTAGGAAAAGAAACCTTAATTTTTGGTATTAATAGCTATTATAACATTGCAGGAAGTTAAACTCGTTGTTAACGTGCTTGACAGACAAGGTTTTAAGAGGTTTTAATGAAATTAAAGGAATGCTTTTTTGATGTTTTCGAAAATCAATATTAAAAGAATAAACAAAAATAAATTATAGGATTACTATGGAAATCAACGCTTTTTTGAAAAATTTTGCAGATATTTTAGATGATACAGATGCGGCTTTAATTACACAGGAAACTGTTTTTAGAGATTTAGATGAGTGGAATTCATTAACGGCTTTATCATTAATTGCAATGGCTGATGAAGAATATTCTGTGAAGTTAACAGGAGATGATATTAAATCTTCAGATTCATTAAATGACATCTTCGAAATAATTAAAAATAAAGGATAATTAAATGGCCGTTTTTTCAATAAATGATATTGCAATAAAAGGTATTTCTTGCTGTGTTCCTAAAAATAAGGAACGCAATATTGACTTGGATATATTGACAAAGGAAGAAATTCAAAAATTTATAGATGTAACAGGAGTTGAAGAACGACGTATTGCTGCAAAAGAAATTTGTACGTCTGATTTATGCTGCGAATCTGCTGAAAAATTAATTAAAGATTTAAATTGGCAGAAAGACGAAATCGAAATTTTGGTTTTTGTTTCACAAACCGGCGATTATATTTTGCCAATTTCTGCGGCCATTCTTCAAGACAGATTAGGTTTATCTACCAATTGTATTGCTTTTGATGTTCCTCTGGGATGTTCAGGATATGTATATGGAATGTCTATTATTGCAGGAATGATGAAAGCAACAGGCTTAAAAAAAGGTTTGCTTTTGGCAGGAGATACAATTAGTAAAATTGTTTCAAATAAAGATAAAAGTACATTACCGCTTTTTGGAGATGCCGGAAGCGCAACCGCATTTGAACTTAACGAAAATACGGGAAACATGCTTTTTGATTTAGGAACAGACGGATCAGGTTATAAAACTATTATTGTACCCGATGGAGGATCAAGAAACAGAATAAACGCTGATTCTTTAGAAATAAAAATTATTGAAGAAGGAATTAGCCGTAATTCCTGTGATTTGGTTCTTGATGGTATGGATGTTTTTGGCTTTGGAATATCGCAGGGACCTAAAACAGTAAATAAGCTGTTAGAAAAATATGCAATTGATAAAGAAAAAATAGATTACTTTATTTTTCATCAGGCAAATTTGATGATGAATAAAATGATTGCCAAAAAATTAAAACTGCCAGTTGAAAAAGTTCCGTATTCCTTACAGCATTTTGGAAACACTTCATCTGCTACAATTCCGTTAACCATAGTGTCAGAATTAAAAGATAAAATAGAAAATAAATCTTCTAATTTGCTAATGTGCGGTTTTGGTGTAGGATTATCATGGGGAACTGTGTTTGTTGAAGATTGTCAAATAGAGGTTTTGGATTTAATCGAATTATAGAATGATTACATTACAAGATAAAAATATATTAGTTACGGGCGCATCTCAGGGAATTGGTAGAGAAATAGCAATCTCGGCTTCAAAACTAGGAGCAGTTGTTACTATAATAGGAAGAAATGTAGAAAAACTGCAGGAAACAATTTCATTATTAAGCGGAAACGGTCACAAAATGTATGCTGTTGACCTTTCTAATGCTGCAGATATTGATGAATTAATCTCGCAAAGTTTACCTTATGATGGTGTTATTTTTAATGCTGGTATTGTAGAATACCTGCCGGTTAAGTTTTTAAACGAAAGCAAAATAGATGCTGTTTTTTCTGTAAACTTTGATAGTAATGTTGTTTTAACTCAAAAACTAATCAAAAAGAAATTGCTAAATAAAAAAGCATCTCTTGTTTTTATATCATCAATTTCCTCAAAACTAGGCGTAGGCGGAACTGCTATGTACGCAGCGTCAAAAGCGGCATTAATATCTTTTTCTAAAGTATTGGCTACAGAGCTTGCTCCACAGGGAATTAGATCAAATAGTATTTGCCCCGGAATTGTTAAAACAGCAATGACAGAACAGGCAAGTGATGCAGCTTCTGAAGAAGAATTAAAAAAAGCCGAATTAGAATATCCGCTGGGATATGGAGAACCGTCAGATGTTGCCGGACTAGTTATGTATTTATTAAGTGATATGAGTAAATGGATGACTGGTTCTGACTTAGTTATTGATGGCGGATTCACATTAAAATAAAAATTATGAATTCAAACATACCTGCTTTTCATTATTATGATGACGCTGTTTTTGAGCAAGAAAACGATATGCTTTTTAAAAAAGTTTGGCATTTTGTTGGATTCAGATCAGATTTTTTAAATGATAATGACTTCATTGCTTTAAAAATTGCAGGCACACCAGTTGTGGTTCAAAATGTGAGAGGTGAGATTAAATCATTTTTAAATGTTTGTTCACACCGTTTTTCCATAATTCAGCAAGAAGCATCTGGAAACAGACCTTTGGTTTGTCCTTATCATGGATGGGCGTATGATAAAAACGGAATTCCAAGCGGAATCCCGAAAAAACCTTTGTTTAAAAAATTCTCTAAAGAAGAGCTTTGTGAAATGAAATTAAAGGAATTTAAAATTTCATTTTGTGGAGATTTATGTTTCGTTTCCTTACATGAAGACATTGAACCTTTAGAAAATTTTATAGGCGTATTTTATGATGAATTAAAGACGATGTCATTAAGCTTAGGAAATAGAATTGATGTTAATTCTATGGAAATAAATGCAAACTGGAAAGTTATTGTTGAAAATACGCTTGAAAGTTATCATGTAGGTTTAGTTCATGCTGAAACTCTTGCTAAATTAGAACCTTCGGGATTAGATTTTGCTTTTGATAAAAATAATTCAAGCTGGACAAGTGATTTGAATATAGTAAAAGATAAAGGAGGATATAAAAAAATCAATACGTATTATTCACCAAGAGGTTACGATATTGAAGGTTATAAACACATACTGATTTTTCCTAATTTGTTGATATCAAGTACGCATGGTATTTCTTTTAATTATTCTTTAATTGAACCAATTACACCAGATAGTACAAAATTTACAAGCTACGTTTTTACTACTGTTATAGATTCTGAAACCACACCAATTGTAATTAAAGCTTTTGAAGAATCTTTAATTGGTTTTAACAGACAAGTTTTTGATGAAGATAAAACGGTTTGTCAGCTTGTTCAACAAGGAGTAAGACATACAAATTTATCAGGAAAACTTTCTGATGAAGAAGAGCGAGTACATCATTTTCAAAAACAATATTTAAAATTCTTAGAAAATGAAAGCTAATATAAAAGCCATATCTTATTATCTTCCAGAGGAAGTTCTGTCAAATGATTTAATAAATAAAGAATTTCCGGAATGGGATATTGAGAAAATCAGTTCTAAAACCGGAATCAATTCAAGACATATAAGTGCAAAAGATGAATTTTCATCAGATATGGCAGTAAAAGCTGCAGAGCGATTATTTGCAGAACATAATATTGATAAATCTACGATTGATTACTTATTGTTTTGTACCCAAAGTCCAGATTATTTTTTGCCTACAACTGCTTGTATTATTCAGGATAAATTAGGCCTAAATACTTCAATAGGAGCTTTAGATTTTAACCTTGGATGCTCAGGATTTGTTTATGGTTTAAGTCTGGCTAAAGGTTTAATAGCGGGTGAAATGGCAAAAAATGTTTTGTTAATTACCTCAGAAACCTATTCTAAATTCATTCATCATAAGGATAAAAGTAACAAGACTATTTTTGGAGACGCCGCCGCTGCAACATTAATATCAAGCGAAAAAGGATTTTGTTCTCTCGATAAATTCATTTTTGGAACAGATGGAAAAGGAGCAGAAAACTTAATTGTAAAACAAGGAGGAATGCGTTTTCCGGTTTCTAATGAGAATGAAGATATTTCGGATGAATTTGGAAACGTTCGAAATGATAAAAATTTGTACATGAACGGTGCAGAAATTTTCAATTTTACAGGAGAATTTGTTCCGAAACTTACAGAGGCTATTTTAGAGAAATCAAACTTAACCAAAGAAGATATCGATTTATATATCTTTCATCAGGCAAATAAATATATGCTTAATCACCTGAGAAAGAAAATAAAAATTCCTGAAGAAAAGTTTTTTATTGCTATGGAAGAGTGTGGAAATACAGTTTCATCAACAATTCCGATTGCTTTATATGAAGCTCAAAAACAAGGAAAATTAATAGAATCCAAAAATTTGATATTGGCAGGATTTGGCGTAGGATATTCCTGGGCAGCTTGTAACTTAATAATTTAAAGATGAAAAATTTAATCATAATAGGAGCAAGAGGATATGGCCGTGAGGTATGTGGGCTTGCAAGACAATGTTCTGGTTATAATACTGAATATGCTATAAAAGGTTTCTTAGATGATAAATTAGATGCTTTAGATGGTTTTGAAAATTATCCTTCTATCATTTCATCGGTAGAGAATTATGAAATTCAGGATAACGATGTCTTTGTTTGTGCACTTGGAAGTGTGCAATGGAAAAAACATTATGTCCAAATAATTCTATCAAAAGGAGGTCAATTTATTAATTTAATTCACCCAACAGTAGTTTTTACATCAAACGTAAAATTGGGTAACGGTATAATTGTATTCATGTATTCTAATATTAGTAACGACTGTATACTTGATGATTTTGTAACAATCCAGGGATTTGTAGCAATCGGCCATGATTCTAAAATTGGGAAATGGTGTCATATAAACGCATATAGTTTTACCGGAGGCTATGCCATTTTGGAAGAAGAAGTATGCTTAAATACACGATCTACAGTTTTACCTAATATTATCGTTAGAAAAGGTGCAACAGTTGGTGCTGCCAGCCTTGTTATTAAAAACGTAAAAGAAAATACTACTGTTTTTGGAGTTCCTGCAAAAAAAATGGACTTTTAAAAATCCTTACTAAAGATTTAGATTTTTGTAAATCATAAAATAATGATGACAATAATACTAGCTTTTGTTTAGTGAATAAATTCAAATATGAGAGATCAAAACGACATCATTTCAAGTTGGAAAATTGATGATACACAGCCTTTAGTAAGTATTATTTGTACCACATTTAATCATGAAAATTTTATAAGTGAAACTTTAAATGGTTTTTTAATTCAAAAAACTACATTTCCATTTGAGATAATTGTGCACGATGATGCTTCTACAGATAATACTGCATCTGTAATTAATGATTTTGCTGCAAAATATCCTTTAATTATTAAACCAATTTTACAGAAAGAAAATCAGTATTCTAAAAAAGAGGTTAATATATGGAGCGATTTTACTTTTCCAAAGGCAAAAGGGAAATATATTGCATTGTGCGAAGGAGATGATTATTGGATTGACGAATTAAAACTGCAAAAACAAGTTGATTTTTTAGAAAACAATACGGAGTATGTAATTACCTGGACCGATTTTTATACTAAAAAAGATGCTGAGTTAATATCAAATGATTTTAATAGTACTTTGCCAGCCGTTTATACAATTGATTTCAATACTCTTTTTAAGCCGTATTGTACATATACCTTAACGAGTGTTTTCAAAAAAGATGCAGTTGATCCATTTGATTATAAAAAGTTTGAATACAGTAAAGATAATACACTATATGCATTAGCTCTTTGCAATGGAAAAGGAGCATTTTTAAATTTCCAAGGCGCAGTTTACAGGTGGCATTCTGGCGGGATTTATTCTTTACAAACGCCTTTCCTGCAGCGTTATTCATCTTATCTGAATTTAAAAGAAATATTTGATAAAATTCCACAGTCCAGAACACAAAACATTAAAAGAGTTTTGGAAACATTGCTAAAAGCTTCCGCTTTTGAAGCTTTGAAATTACGTAAAAACAAAGAGTTCAAAAACAGCAGAGATCATCAAAATGCTATAAATGAATTTTTAGATAAAGCTGGCTTGTCATTAAAAATGAAATACCTGTGGCGTTATATTAAATCAAACATTTAATTATTACTTACCAGTTAACGATTTAAAATAGAGAAGTATTTTATCAATGAAGTTTATTTTTTGAAATAATGTACTTTCGTTATTTTTCAAATGTTTATAAAATGAAAGTTTATAAGAACCCGAATTTCGGATAATGCGGATTAAATTTTTAGTGATATGTTTTTGAAAAATTTCATGATTAAAGTATCCTAACTTTTCATTTTGCGAAAGCAGAAATTTAGATGCATTAATAGTTTCTATAATTTCTTCTGGAAAAAGACCTTTTTTAAACGAAACAGCATTCAGGTAAAAATCGATTTTTCGATCTGCAGGATTTATTTCAAGTGCCGACAATTGATTTATTTTTACTTTTTTTACAGATCGGTTTACATTATCAATTTTTGTCTTACTGATATTGTTATTGTGTTGTCTGTAATTTAATAAAGATTCAGGAATATTATAAAAGTTAGTTTTAGCCAATAATCTGCTCCATAAATCATAATCCTCAACAGGAACATACTCATTATCGAATTTTAAATCGCCTAATACTTCTTTTTTAAACATTACAGTTGGATTCCCGATGTTACAACTGTGTAAAAAAGATACTTTTATGGCGTCAGAATTTGTATTATGTTTTATGATTTTATTTTTTTTTAACCCAAAAAAAGTAAACCATGTACCACAGACCCCAATTTCTGGATTGTTTTTTAAAACTGCAATTTGTTTTTCAAAACGGGTTGGTAAAGCAATATCATCAGCATCCATCAATGCAATATAAGTGCCTTTTGCTGCGTTAATACCTTCATTCCTAAGGTTTGCGGGTCCAATATTTTGTTCTTTGTCTATAATAATTATTCGATTATCTTTAGCTTGAAATTTTTTAATTATTTCTAAACTTTCATCTGTAGATTTATCGTTTAATATAATGAGTTCAAAGTCTGAGAATGTTTGATTTAAGATACTTTCAATGCTTTCTTGCAAAAATGAAGCAGCATTAAACACTGGAATTATCACAGAAATTTCAGGAAATTGAAGAATTTGCATGGTTTTTGTTTTAAAAGGCAAAGATAAGGTTTAAGTTAAAATTATCTTAAAAATTCGAAAGCAAATTTCATAGATAATTTCGGAATGTTTTTATCTTTGCCCCTAACAAATATAAATAAATGAAAAAAATTCAGGTCGGATTTTTAGTGTCGTATGATTATGAATTGCTTAAAATTGCTATTCCACAAGTATATAAAGAATCTGACTCAATTTTTTTAGCAATTGATAAGGAAAGAAAGACCTGGAAAGGAGAATCTTTTGTTATAGAAGACGATTTTTTTCAATGGTTAAGGTCGATTGATGTCGATTCTAAAATAGAAATATTAGAAGATAATTTTTATCATCCGGAACTAACCAGCATGCAGTGTGAGGTTTTGGAGCGAAAAATTCTTGCCGAAAAAATGGGCATCGGAAACTGGCTCATTCAATTAGATGCAGATGAATATTTTTTGGATTTTAAAGGATTTGTAAAATTCTTAAAATCTAAAAATCACTTTCTGGACAATCCAGAAAAAAATCAGGTTCAGATTTCTCCATGTCTTATAAATCTCTATAAAAGATTAGATAAGGGAGTGTTGTATGTTAAAAAACCAACCAAAATTATGGTTGCTACAAACTTTCCTAGTTATAAAATTGGAAGACAGACACGCAAGAGAATCATTTATTTTAAAGGTCCAATTTTACATGAATGCATATCCAGAACAAAAGAAGAACTGGAAATGAAGTTTAACAATTGGGGACATGATACCGATATCAATAAAGAAGAGTTTCTAAACAAATGGGAAACAGTAAATGAGTGCAACTATAAAAGTATGCGAAACTTCTTTTATATGGAACCGGAAAAATGGAAAAAACTAGCGTTTGTAAAAGGTTCAACTTTTAATGAAATCAAAAACAACCTTGACTTTTTTAAAGTCCTGCCCTCAGATTTTTTCATTTGGAAAAAAAATGTCGGGCAGTGGTTTAAACATTTAAATAAATAAGGATTTATTTTAAGATCTCTTTATACACATTAAAATATTCAGCAGCTGCAATTTTCCAATCGAAACTTGCAGCTCTTTTTTTTAGGAGACTTTCAATTTCGGTTTTATTATTGTCAAAATGGGTTAATCCGTTAAAAAGAATATCTTTCATATATTCAGCATCAAAATTATTCCAATAGTTGGAGACATCGCCTCCAATTTCAGGCAGTGAAGTTTTATCAGATAAAAATACCGGTTTACCAAAACTCATCGCTTCAATTGGCGGAAGTCCGAAACCTTCGCGAATTGACGGAAAAAGAAATGCCGTACAGTTTTTCATATAAAACTGTTTTCCTTCATCAGACACTTTTCCGGTTAAAAAAACCTGATTGCTTAAGCCATTGTCAGTAATCAATTTTTTGATTTCCTCACCGTATTTTTTATTGTTGTTTCCGGAAATAATTAAATTAAAATCTTTAATTAATTTCATCATGTTAATGATTGAACTGTAATTTTTTCGCTCAATAAAATCTCCAATCGAATAAAAGAAAGGTTTGTCGACAGGAACATCTGAAATAAAAGCAGAAGTGTCTAAAAGAGTCGAAATTGGGTTTCCATTATAAATAACATATTCAGGAACATTTGGTACATCAAAATGCTCGTGCGTATGTTTTTTTGCAAATTCTGAGATATAGGTAATGGCAGTTGATCTTTCTAATTTTTCTGCAAAAAGCTTCTTTAATTTAGGGCTTTTATCGTTTGAAACTTCTTCTACAAAATGAATATCATGAACAGTAAGCAGATAATTAATTTTGTGAAAAGGTTCAACTTTAATGTTTTGATTAACAGAATGCCATAAATCATATTTTTTTCGAATTCTAAACAACGGATGCCTTGAAAGACTGCTGTATTTATGGTATTTAAATTTATCCTTAAATTCGTCTTTTAGAAGCTCTGGTTTTGCACTGTTTAGTATTAATTCGTAATTATTAAAATCTAACGTAGATAAGCCTTTAATTAATTCATAATTAAAAGTTCCTAAACCTGATGCTCTGTTATTGATATTATGCGTCTCTAGAAAAATACTTTTTGGGGACATTCTTTTCTTTTTTTACGAAAGTACAATAATAATTTGAAGTCTTAAATCGTATCCGTATTTTTGTCCCCTTATAAAAAACTACTGATGAATTTTAAAGTAAATCCTTCTTTCGAAAATAGTGCTCCGTCAATTCTTGACACAATCAAAACGTTTGGCTCGTCTGGTGAACTTTTTGGAAATGGAGATCGTAATAAGATTAAATTGTTTGATTTAGACGGAAAGACAATAAATATTAAATCATTTAAAATTCCGAACATAGTTAACAAAATAGCATACAGATATTTTAGAAAGTCAAAAGCAAGACGTTCATTTGAATATGCTACTATTTTATTAGAAAAAGGAATTGGTACCCCAGAGCCAATCGCATTCCTTGAAAACTTTAATTTAGTCGGTTTAAAAGACAGTTATTATGCCAGCGAGCATTTAATTACAGAACTGACTTATAGAGAATTGGTAGAAATTCCTGAGTATCCTGATAACGATAACATTTTAAGACAGTTTACAAAATTTACTTTTGATCTTCATGAAAAAGGAGTAGAGTTTTTAGATCATTCGCCCGGAAATACATTAATTAAAAAGAACGAAAACAATATGTATAGTTTCTTTTTGGTCGATTTAAACCGAATGAATTTTCATGATAATATGAGTTTTGAGCAGCGCATGAATAATTTTAGCCGTTTAACGCCTAAAAAAGAAATGATCGCTGTTATGAGTAATGAATATTCTAAATTCTATACTGCTAAATCTGAAACAGAAATTTTCGAAAAAATGTGGCAGGCCACTTCTAATTTTCAGGAAGAATTTGCAAGAAAGAAAAGATTGAAAAAGAAGCTTAAGTTCTGGAAGAAATCTTAATTTGTTTCTGTATTTTTTTAAGTTCCTGAAAACGAACCGATACACTTAAAGCATTCAAGTAACAGATAATAATTCCCTTTCTTCCATCTAAAAAGCCGAGTCTCAATAAATATTGGTTTAAAAACTGATAAACAGGCCGAATATAGAAATGAAAAAAGTTAGGGTTAGTATTTTTTGTTAACTCTTCCTGCGCTTTTAGATGCCCGTAAAAAATCATTTTTTGCTTATAATCCTCGTAATTAGAATAAGAATGGTGTGTTAATTTGTGTTTTAATTTTCTAATTTCTCCTTTTACAATTAGTTTTTCGTGCACAATTTTATTGTTATTATAGCGTGCATTTTCTTTTCTAAATAGGCGAATAATTTTATCATTCTGCCAGCCGCTGAAATACAGTTTCTTGTTTTCGAAGATAAAATCTCTACTGAAAAAATAAGCAGAAGCACTTTTTGGCTGATTTATTTCGGTAATAATTTCTTGCTGCAATTCAGGGCTTAATCGTTCATCGGCGTCGATAAAAAGAATCCATGAATTTGAAGCTAAATCTATTGTATAATTACGCTGAAGGGCAAAATTATCAAAAGCACGCTGTACAATCTTCACATTTTGATATGTTGACGCAATTTCGAAAGTTTTGTCGGTACTAAAAGAATCTACAATGATGATTTCATCGGCAAAAGCCAAATTATCAAGAACCTGACGTATGTTAGATTCTTCATTATAAGTTATCAGTAAAGCCGATAAAAGTTGTTTTGGAGGCGAAATCATTTTTAGCTGATGTTTTTTTCTAGAAACGATTCAATTTTGTCTTTGAAAAATTCAGGTTTGAATTCCTCATATAAAGACAAAGCTTCTTTTTTAAGCATTTTTTCAGATTTCTGTCCAAATAAATCAGAACGATAATCTTTTAAATGCACAGATAAATGGTGGATTTCGTCTTCAAATGTAGCCCAGATTTTCTTTTCAATCCAAGGAGAAAAAATTATAAAAGAGGGTTTCCCTAAGGCTTTAGCCATATTTATTGCGCCGCCGTCATTTCCTATAATTAAATCACATTGATTCATAATCGCAATAAACGAACGTAAATCGCCTCCTAATAAATCAAAATATATTTTTTCCTGAGTTGAAGGTTTACAGGCGTTAAAAACGGTTTTTGCGTCTTCAATCTGCTTTGGGAAATAATTAAAAAGAATATTTACATCAGCATTATCTGCAATATAATCAACCACTTTCGACATAAATTCCAGCGGATATGTTTTTAATTTCTCGCTTCCCAAAAGGCTGATCATTACCGTTTTTCTGTCTTTGCGAACATTATGTTTTTCAAAAACCGCTAAAGCTTCCTGATTTTCTTTTTCAGAAACAAATAATTTTGGAATTGGATCTATTTCAACTTTTAAATCTAAAGGTTCTATTAATGAAAGCCTTCTTTCGATTGCCAATCCTAAATTGGTTTTAGGAAAAGGTGCAAAAGGAACATTATCTGTATAAAGAAAATTTCTTCCGGGTTTTTTATAGGAAATTTTTCTTTTGGCGTTGCTTAAAAATATTAATATCCAGCTTTCTAATTTTGAATAAGCATCAATAACTAAATCGTATTTTTCATTTCGAATTTGAAAACCAAGTTTCAATAATTCTTTTTTACTTTTTCGATGTTTTTCTTCAAATAAAATGATGTTGTCAATACTTGAATTACCTTCTAAAACCGGAGTTGTCGAAGCATAAACCAAATAATCTATTTGAGCATCTGGATAAGCAGTACGCAGATTATTGCAAATAATACTGCTGACTAAAACGTCTCCAATCATTTTTTGTTGAATAACAAGTATCTTCATCTAAAAAGGGAATCTTTTAATTGGTTACAAATTGAAGCAAAAAAAATCCAAATTCCAATCATAATCAATTGGAATTTGGATTTTTTAATTTATTTGTTCTTTATAAATTATACTGCAACGTCGTATTCGCGAAGTGCATTATTTAATGAAGTTTTCAAATCTGTAGATGGTTTACGAGTACCAATAATTAAAGCACATGGAACCTGAAATTCGCCAGCAGCAAACTTTTTAGTATAACTTCCAGGAATTACAACAGAACGTGCAGGAACAAAACCTTTCATTTCAACTGGTTCGTCGCCCGTAACATCAATAATTTTTGTTGAAGCAGTCAAACAAACATTAGCACCAAGAACAGCTTCTTTACCAACGTGAACACCTTCTACAACAATACAACGAGAACCAATAAAAGCACCGTCTTCAATAATTACCGGAGCAGCTTGTAATGGCTCTAAAACACCACCAATACCAACACCACCGCTTAAGTGAACGTTTTTACCAATTTGTGCACAGCTACCTACAGTTGCCCAAGTGTCAACCATAGTTCCTTCGTCAACATAAGCACCAATATTTACATAACTCGGCATCAAAATAACGCCGCTTGAAATATAAGCTCCGTAACGCGCCACAGCATTTGGTACAACACGAATTCCTTTTTCAGCATAACCTCTTTTTAGCAGCATTTTATCGTGATATTCGAAAATACCAGATTCCCATGTTTCCATTTTTTGGATTGGGAAATACATTACAACTGCTTTCTTAACCCATTCGTTTACCTGCCAAGCATCACCAACTGGTTCAGCAACACGTAATTTTCCTGCATCAACTAATTCGATAACTTCTCTAATAGCGTCAGTTGTAGTTTTTTCTTGTAATAAAGCTCTGTTTTCCCAAGCTTGCTCAATTATAGTCTGTAAAGAATTCATAGTTTAAATTTTTGGCAAAGATAACGTATTTGCTGAAAAGCAAAAAAGTAAACGGAATTGAAAGTGTTATAAGTATAACTTTTTGTTTTTAATTTGATAAATTAAATTTTTAGAATACAATTTTGATTTTAATCTTCTGTCACTAAAAGTTTTTTTTATATCAAAATATGACAAATATCAGATTCTTTGCTTTTTCTTCAATCTACTTTTGTCGGATTAATTCTGAGAAATCAGCATTAAAAATACCAATCCAAAACATATAAAATCTACTAAACATGAATCAGGAAAATCAACTTCGAACCCCAGTTACCGTTATCGATAAAGAAGTTACGTGGGATAAAACGCAGGTAATTATGAGCAAAACAAATGCCTTTGGTATTATTGAATATGCCAATGAAGTTTTTGTCGACGTTTGTGGTTACGAGGATTATGAATTAATGGGGCAGCCGCATAATATTATACGTCATCCCGATATGCCAAAAGTTATTTTTAAAGTGCTTTGGGAAAATCTTAAAAATGGAAAAAACTTTCATGCAATTGTAAAAAATCTGGCAAAATCAGGAAGATACTATTGGGTAATTACAGATTTTGATATTGCAAGAGATGAAAACGGCGTAATTGTAAATTATTTTGGAAGAAGACAAGCTGTTCCTCAAGAAGTGGTTGCAATGCATATTGAACCATTGTATAAAAAGTTGCTTCAAATAGAAGCGGCAAGCGGTGTAGAGTTTAGCGAGAAATATTTGATTGGTTTCTTAGAAGAAAAAAAGAAATCATATATTGAATATATAAAGGAGTTAATTTACGATCATGAAAAAAATCAGGCAAAGTTTGCTCATTATGAAGAAGAACAAGATGGAGAAGAAGAAGAGCATAGAGGTTTTTTCAGCAGATTATTTAATCGATAAATAAGAATAATTTTTAGTTTTAAATATTTAGGTTCGGGTCCGTTTTGATTTATTCAGAGCGGGCCTTTTGGTTTTAATTTAAAAGCAGCAATTTAAATAAGTTTATATTTGTATTGTTAAATTAAAATAAAATGCCAAGAATCCTCTCCATAGACTACGGACAAAAACGAACTGGAATCGCTGTTACTGACGAAATGCAGATTATTGCATCGGGTTTAACCACAATTCCTACTCATACTTTAATTGATTTTCTCAAAGATTATTTTGCTAAAGAAAAAGTAGAAGCAGTTTTAATTGGCGAGCCAAAACAAATGAACGGTCAGCCATCAGAAAGTGCATCTGTGATTAACGGTTTTGTAACTCATTTCTCGAATATTTTTCCGGAAATGAAAGTAATTCGTGTTGACGAGCGTTTTACTTCAAAAATGGCATTCCAAACTATAATTGACAGCGGACTTAGTAAAAAACAACGCCAGAACAAAGGACTTATCGATGAAATTTCGGCAACCATTATGCTTCAGGATTATCTTTCGTCTAAGCGTTTTTAAGTTTATTTTAGATTAAATCTTCATTTTTAGAAAAATTTATAATTTTCTAACTTTTATCATGTAAAAATTAGTTTTTTTTTGCGATTGAAAAAAGTACCTTTGCATTTTAAAACAAATTACTGTTATGCCTGACAATACAATACGTTCCAATAGTGAAGTAGTGCTTATTGGAGCTGGAATTATGAGTGCAACTCTTGGATTAATTTTGAAAGAGCTGCAGCCCGATATAAAAATTGAAATTTACGAAAGATTAGATGTGGCAGCGGCTGAAAGCTCGGATGCCTGGAATAATGCAGGAACCGGACACTCTGCCTTTTGTGAATTAAATTATACTCCAGAAAAAGCAGATGGAAGTATTGATCCAAAAAAAGCCATCAGCATAGCAGAATCTTTTGAAATTTCACGCCAGTTCTGGTCGTATTTAGTACAGCAGAATAAAGTTCCTTCTCCAGAAAATTTTATTAAAAGTGTTCCTCACATGAGTTTCGTTTGGGGAGATAAAAACGTCGAATATCTTAAAAAGAGATTCGAAGCACTTCAAAGTAATCCAATTTTTTCTGAAATGACATTCAGTACAGATTTTAATCAGCTGAAAGAATGGATGCCTCTTGTAATGGAAGGTAGAGAAGAAGGAGAAAAATTAGCGGCAACACACATGGAAATTGGTACCGATGTAAATTTTGGAGCCTTAACCAGAAGCATGTTTAATTATCTTGAAAAATTAGACGGAGTAACTTTATATTTTAATCACGAAGTTCAGAAATTAAGACAGCGTGAGGATAAATCATGGAGAATTAAAATCACCGATTTAGCTACAGGTCAAAAAAGAAAAGCATATACCCAATTTGTATTTATTGGAGCCGGCGGCGGTTCATTGCCATTATTAGAAAAAGCAAATGTTCCGGAAGGAGATGGTTATGGCGGTTTCCCGGTAAGCGGTCAATGGTTAAAATGTACAAATCCGGAAGTTATTGCAAAACATCAGGCAAAAGTTTACGGAAAGGCAAGTGTAGGTGCGCCTCCAATGTCTGTTCCGCATATTGATACACGTGTAATTGATGGTGAGAAAGCGCTTCTTTTTGGACCATTTGCTGGATTTTCAACACGTTTCCTTAAAAATGGATCTTATTTAGATTTGCCATTATCAATAAAAGCAAACAATTTAATTCCGATGCTTTCTGCCGGATTTCACAATATTCCACTAACAAAATATTTAATTGAGCAGGTGCGTCAGTCCCCAAAAGACAGAATGAAAGCACTTCGTGAATATTTGCCAAGTGCACGTTCTAAAGATTGGAAATTAGAAAAAGCCGGTCAGCGTGTACAGGTAATTAAAAAAGGTGAAAATGGCGGCGGAGTTCTTGAATTTGGTACAGAAGTTATTACTACACATGACGGGACTTTAGCAGTATTATTAGGAGCTTCTCCGGGAGCATCAACTGCAGTTGCCATTATGGTTGATTTAATCAGCAGATGTTTTACAAACCAAATCAAAACACCAGAATGGGAGGCTAAAATGAAAACAATGATTCCATCTTATGGAAAAACGCTAAATGATAAGCCAGAGCTTTTAGCAGAAATGAGAAAACATACTGCAGAAGTTTTAAAAATAAAATAAAACTTCAGTTTAATAAAAAAAGGACTTAGTTATCTAAGTCCTTTTTTTATTGGTAAAAACTATGTTAATCATTTTTTACTGCTTTTAATTCTTTTGTTATTTTTAAAATTTTCTCTGCAAGATTACTCATCCAGATTAATTGTTCAATAACCATCGAAGCTTCCTGCATTTTGGCCTGACGCGTTTCTTTATCTAATTCATCGTCAGTAGCAAGACGTGTGAAATTTTTACGTTTAAGTTCTTCAAATTGCAAAGTCACATCTTCTTTGTCAAAAAAAGTATCCGTTATAATAGTTTCGTTTCTTAAAATAGAAATCGAGTGTTCTAAGTTTAATAAAATAGTTTTTATAATATAATTGAAAGATTCTGATGCCGATGTTGTTTGATGTGATTGAATATAAGTCGATAAAGATGCTAAAGCAGATAAAAGAGAATGATTTAAAACCACCAATTTATTAACCAGCGGCATTGTTTTCTGTTTCGATTTTGGTTCCTGCATCATTCGTTGAAAAGAAGTCATTAAATTTCCTATTTCAACAAAAGCATTCTTTCGGGATAATCTGTAAGACGTTGGAATTTCACCTTTTTTATTATAAAAATCAGCAATTTCTTTAAGGTAATTACGATTTGCCCTGATCGAATTTTCAATATGAATTGGCGTATTGATAAATTCCCACGCCGGCCATAAAAACTGATTGGCAAGAAAAGCCAGAGTTGCTCCGGCAAGCGAATCTAATATTCTAAACTGAATTACCTCGACCACGTTTGGTGTTAAAATCCCGTAAATAAACACCACATACATTGTTACAAATGTGGCACTTATTTTGTAATTGATCTGGGTAAAGGAAATTCCTAAAAGCATACATACAATCGAGAAAATACTTAAAGCAACATGATTTTGAATTACAGAAACAATTCCAAATGCGAGAAGGCCTCCTAAAATGGTTCCGAAGATTCTATTATAAGAACGCTCTTTGGTTAAACCATAACCCGGACGCATGATTACTACAATCGTTAATAAAATCCAATACACATTTTGAAACGGCAGAAATTTTCCGATTATAAAACCAATTAAAATGGTAATTGTTAATCGAAGCGAATGCCTGAATATTGACGAAGAATAACTTAAATTTTCAATAAGAGTTCTTATAGGATAATATTGCGGTGTTAAGAATTTTTCTAATTCTTTGTCCTTATCTTTTAATTTATAAGACTGCATTGCGAGCGACAAAGCACGTTGGATAATTTTAATTTTTCCAACCTGATTTTTAGCATATTTCAGCATATTGGTCAGCATCAAAACACCTTCTGCAGCTTCTTCTTTACCTAAAGTTTTTTCGTAATCAAAAATGGCAAACTCAAGCGCATCTAATTCGTTTTTCAGATCATTTTTATCTACATAAACAGCGATATGATGCACATTTTTCGAAAGCTTTTTAAGTGTAGAGGCCAGTTTGTAAGCAACATTTTGATAAGTTCGAAGAACTTCGGGATGTTTTGCAAATTTTTCGTGAAGTTTACTGTGATCAAACGACGTATAAAGCGCCAATTCCTGAATTTCAACCAAAGTAATAAAGACCAAAAGCATTTTTCGATTTTGGGTTGTAGTTGCTGATGTATTTTGATTTCCAATCAGCATTTTTCTTAAATCCTCATGAATTAAATTGAGATCAACTTGTATTGCTAATTGTTTTTCTATGATTTTTTGACGATCAGCAGCCGGGCTCCATAAGTCGCCTCTTAATTTTAAATATTTTGCAGTCAGTTTTATCCCCTCGGCAATTTGTAATTCTACATATTTATAAGGTTGTACAAAATGAAAAACCAGCGATACTATAAGGTATAAAATCCCTCCCGTAAAAATAAACCCTGAATATTGAAAAGCTTCCCAGCCAGTATGTAAATGCCCAAATGATAATGAAATCGACAATAAAGCAGAAAACGAAACCAAAGTGGCACGCTGTCCGTAAACCGAAATCATAGAGCATAAAAACAATAAAAATCCTAAAAAGGGATAAAATAAAAGAGGAAAAGGGTAGGCAAGATTTACTAATAAATTTACACCCGAAACAATTAAAGAAGCAACAATCAATCCTTTGATTTTGTGGCTTAATGAACTCGGGATATCACTTGGATACGTATAAAAAGCACCAAGCGCAATAGTAAAACCTATTTCAAAATGCCCTAAAAAATTCAAAATTATAACAGGTACAACCGATGCAATAGTAACTTTTGATGCATTTAAAAAAGAAGTACTGTTTGTAAATTTCGAGATTCGATCGAGCATATCATGAGGTTTACTAGCAAAGTTAAGAATTGTACGAAATATTTTGGCATAATTATGGTGGAGTTTTCCAAAGCATATAAAAATTTGTTATAATGTGGCTTTACAGCTAATCGTTGACTATTTTTTACTATTTTTGCCAGCTGAAATATGTTAACCCTAATATAAGGTTTTCATTAGATAAAACATTAAATAATTACAAATGATTTTACCAATTGTAGGATATGGTGATCCTGTTTTAAGAAAAGTGGGAACGGCAGTTACGCCAGATTATCCAAACTTAAAAGAGACAATAGCAAACATGTATGAAACCATGTATAATGCTTTAGGAGTTGGACTTGCGGCACCGCAGGTTGGTCTTCCTATTCGTATATTTGTTATTGACACAACTCCTTTTAGCGACGATGAGGATTTACCAGAAAATGAGCAGAAAGATTTAAAAGGTTTCAAAAAAACTTTTATAAATGCTAAAATTGTTAAAGAAGAAGGTGAGGAGTGGAGTTTTAATGAAGGATGTTTAAGTATTCCGGACGTTCGCGAAGACGTTTACAGAAAACCAACTGTTACTATTGAATATTGCGAAGAAGATTTCGTAGTGAAAACAGAAGTTTTTGATGGTTTAATAGCAAGAGTTATTCAGCACGAATACGATCATATCGAAGGCATTTTATTTACGGATAAAATATCTTCTTTGAAAAAGCGTTTGATTCAAAAGAAATTAAAAAACATTACCGAAGGCAAGACTTTTCAAGAGTACAGAATGAAATTTGCTGCTGCAAAAAAAGGGAGATAAAAGTTCTAAATAATTAGAGCATTAATAAAAGACAAAAATTCTTAATACTAATTTTAATAAACATGAATTTAGACAAAATTTTAGCCATTTCTGGGAAACCAGGTTTATATGTATTGAAAGTGCAGACTCGTACAGGTTTTGTGGCAGAATCATTATTAGACGGAAAAAAAATCACAGTAAACTTAAAAAGTAATGTAAGCTTACTATCAGAAATTTCAATTTATACACACGAAGGAGAAAAACCATTGACTGAAGTAATGCAAAAAATTGCTGCTAAAGAAAACAAAGGTCAGGCGATTTCTCACAAAGAAGATAATGCAACTTTAGCCGCTTACTTCAAAGAAATTTTACCGGATTATGATGAAGAAAGAGTTTATCCTTCAGATATTAAAAAAGTATTAAACTGGTACAACACACTTCAGGCTAAAGGTTTAGTTACTGATTTAGCTCCGGCTGCTGCTGAAGCTCCGGAAGAAACTCCAGCTGTTGAAGAAAAACCAAAAAAAGCACCAGCTGCAAAAAAGCCAAAAGCTAAAAAAGAAGAAAAATAATTTTCTGAATTCAAATATATTGATCCCGTTAAGATATTTTTTAACGGGATTTTTTACTTTTACAGTATCTGGTCAATTCATAAAAAATTCAAAAAATGAGCAAAGAACTTCAACTCAAAGCTTTCGAAAGATTATTAATTATCATGGATGAACTTCGTGAGCAATGTCCTTGGGATAGAAAACAGACATTACAAACATTGAGACATTTAACGATTGAAGAAACCTATGAGTTAGGTGATGCCATTTTAGACAATGATTTAAACGAAGTAAAAAAAGAACTTGGAGATTTACTGCTGCATATTGTTTTTTATGCTAAAATAGGCTCAGAAACGAATGATTTTGATATTGCAGATGTCTGTAACGAGATCTGTGATAAATTAATTCACCGCCATCCTCATATTTATTCTGATACGGTTGTAAAAGATGAAGAAGAAGTAAAACAAAACTGGGAGAAACTAAAACTTAAAGAGGGTAAAAAATCTGTTTTAGAAGGTGTTCCAAGAAGTTTGCCGGCATTAGTAAAAGCAAGTCGAATTCAGGATAAAGTTAAAGGTGTTGGTTTTGATTGGGAAGAACCTCATCAGGTTTGGGATAAAGTTCAGGAAGAGCTAGAAGAGCTTCAAGTTGAAGTTAAGGCTGGCGATCAGGATAAAATTGAAGCCGAATTTGGAGATGTTTTATTCTCTATGATTAACTATGCAAGGTTTTTAAATGTTAACCCGGAAGATGCTCTGGAACGCACAAATAAAAAATTCATCAAGCGTTTTCAATATTTAGAAAGTAAAGCCGGCGAATTAGGAAAACCTTTAATGGATATGACTTTGGCAGAAATGGATGTTTTTTGGAACGAAGCCAAAAAGCAGTAATTTATTCAGCCATTCTTTTTAATGCCTTTACATTTTTAAGCATAATTTTTTTACCCACTAATTCAATTAACTCCAGTTTATTAAAATCAGATAATAAGCGGATGCAGCTTTCTGTTGCCGTTCCAATTATTCCCGCAAGTTCCTCTCTTGTAAGTTGTACTTTTAGAGTTTTATCTTCATTTTCTCCAAACTCATCATGTAAATGCAATAAAGTTTCTGCCAAACGTTGTTTTACCGTTTTTTGAACCAAGGCAATTTTATCATTTTCTGATTCTTTCAAATCTTCGCATACAGATTGCATCAAATTCAAAGAAAACTGATTATTGTTATTAAAGAAATGTAAGATTTCAGATTTCGGAATAAAACAAACTTCCATGTCAGCAATAGCCTTTGCAGATAAATTTGCAGGCTCATTACTAATCATCGAACGCTGTCCTAAAAGTTCTCCGGATTTTACAAGTTTAACGATTTGATCCTTTCCGTTGGCGCTCAATTTTGAGAGTTTTCCAACTCCGTCCTTAACGCAGAAAACACCATTAGTAACTTCGCCCTCTTCAAAAATAGCTTCGCCTTTTTTAATTGTGTAGGTAGTTTTGCTATTAGCTAATTTTACAACTTCATCTTTATTTAGGGCTTTTAAAGATGAAAGCTGACGAACAATACATTGATCACATTTATTCATAGCAGGAGTAATTTGGTACAAAATTAACCAATTCTTGCGGTATAAAAGTGCTTTTACGGCTAAAAATACGTAGAAAAAGGTATTATTTCGATTTGACAAATTATTTCATTAATTTAGGGTTAGATTTCTTTAGAACATGATAAATGTCATAGTTATAATCACCGCTTATTTGGAATTTTGCTAATTAAAAAAACAAATTATGAGCGAGCAGAGTTGCTTTCATTGCGGGTTAACCATTCCTAAAAATGAAGAAATCAATTTTGATGACAAAAAATTTTGTTGTACGGGTTGTAAAACGGTTTACGAAATTTTCAGTCAAAATGATTTAACCTGCTATTATGATTTTGAAAAATCGCCGGGTGCTACCCCCCAAGACATTCAGGGCAAATATGATTTTTTAGACAACGAAGCAATCTTAGCTAAAGTTCTCGAATTTCAGGAAGGAAATACTTCAATAGTTTCATTAAATATTCCGCATATTCACTGTAGTTCATGCATTTGGATTCTTGAAAACCTCAACCGTTTACAATTCGGAATCAGCACTTCACAAGTTAATTTCCCCGAAAAAAAGGTTCGGATCACCTTCAATTCAGAAACCGTTTCTCTAAAATCAATTGTATATTTATTAAATTCAATAGGTTATGAACCTTATATCAGTTTAGAAAATTACGAAACAGGCAAAAATAAAGTCGACAGAAGTCTAACTTATAAAGTAGGCGTTGCCTTTTTCTGTTTCGGAAATATAATGCTGCTTTCTTTTCCTGAATATTTTGAAATCAAAGAATTCTGGTTAGATAGTTATAAACCTTTTTTCAGAATTTTAATTTTTCTTTTAGCATTGCCAAGTTTTTTATATTCTGCAAGCGGTTATTACGTTTCAGCTTATCATAGTATACGAACCAGAATGTTAAACATTGATATCCCAATTGCTTTGGGAATTATTGTAATGTTTATCCGTAGTACTTATGATATGCTAATGGATCACGGTCCGGGATTTTTTGACAGTTTAGCCAGTTTGGTGTTCTTTATGCTGCTAGGAAAAATGTTTCAAACAAAAACTTATAGTTTTTTAAGTTTCGAAAGAGATTTTAAATCTTATTTTCCAATCGCGGTAACCAGAATCAATGCTGATTTTTCAGAAGATAGCGTTCCAATTTATGATGTTTTAAAAGGAAACAGACTATTGATTCGTAATCAGGAATTAATTCCGGTAGATGGAATTTTAATGAGCGAAAAGGCCGAAATTGATTATAGTTTTGTTACCGGAGAAGCTGTCCCAATTACAAAAAAATCAGGAGACAAAATATTTGCCGGCGGAAAACAAATTGGAAAAGTAATCGAAATGGAAGTACTGCATTCTGTTTCGCAAAGTTATCTGACTCAATTATGGAGCAACGAAATTTTTCAGAAAAAAGTAGAGCAAAAACACAAAACAATTACGGACGCTTTAAGCCGTTATTTCACTCCAATTTTACTGCTTATTGCCTTTGCGGGATTCGGTTATTGGATATTTATCGATGTCAATATTGCTTTTAATGTTTTTACAGCAGTACTAATTGTAGCTTGTCCTTGTGCACTTGCCCTTACGGCTCCGTTTACTTTTGGAAATATTCTCAGAATAATGGGAAAACAAAAAATGTATCTTAAAAACGCATTAGTAATCGAACAATTGGCTAAAGTCGATACAATTGTTTTTGATAAAACCGGAACTATTACGACGAACATAAAGTCAAATATTTTATATGAAGGAATTGATTTTTCAGGTGAAAATTTACAATTAATAAAAAATGTTCTTCGAGGATCAAATCATCCTCTAAGCAGGATGCTATATGATTTTTTGCCGGAATATGACAGAATTAAAATTGATGATTTTCAAGAGATTACCGGAAAAGGAATTTTGGCTTTTGCCGAAGAAAAAGAAGTGAAAATAGGTTCTTCATCGTTTGTTGAAAGCCCGATTTTGGACTCTTCAGAAATAGAACGAACCTCGCTGCATATTAAAATCAACAATACATATTACGGAAAATTCATCTTCCAAAATCAATATCGTGAAGGTCTTGAAAAATTGTTTGCAACACTTAACAAAGAATATAATATTAAAGTCCTTTCTGGAGATAATGACGGTGAAAAAGAAAATCTGGAAGCTATTTTACCTAAAAATACAGAATTAATTTTTAACCAAAAACCAGAGCAGAAATTAGAATTTATTAAGAAACTGCAAGAAACCGGAAAGAATGTTATGATGGTAGGAGATGGTCTAAATGATGCGGGAGCCTTGGCGCAAAGTAATCTTGGTGTTTCAGTTTCTGAAAACGTAAATGTATTCTCTCCGGCTTGTGATGCAATTCTTGATGCGGGTGAATTTTCTCGATTAAATTACTTCTTAAAACTCTCTTATAAATCGATCCTGATTATCAAAATGAGTTTTGGCTTATCACTTCTTTATAATATAGTCGGACTTACTTTTGCTGTTACCGGAAACCTGCTTCCTTTAGTGGCTGCAATCATCATGCCTTTAAGTACAATTACGATTGTAAGTTTCGTAACTTTTATGTCTAACTATTTAAGCTGTAGGAATTTATGTTAATTTTGAATAATTGTAAGATTATTTTTTTTAATTTTAACATTCTTCTATAAGCATGATAATTATCATATTTTAAACGCCTCTGACCTAGTAATTTTGTTAACATAAATTTACGGTATGAGTGTTATTTATCTTTTAATTTCAGTAAGTATTTTCGTGGCAATTTGCTTCTTTATTGCCTTTATCGCTGCTGTCAAATCTGGACAATATGATGACGATTATACGCCCTCGGTCAGAATTCTTTTTGATGACGAGACCAAAATTATTTCCCAAAATAATAATTCATCAATCGAAGAAAAACAAGTATAAATTATGGAAATGGAACAGTTTTATTACGACAACAAAATTGTAAAAAAATTCATTTACGCCACCATTCTTTTTGGAGTTGTGGGTATGTTAGTGGGACTGACCTTAGCGGTTATGTACCTTTTTCCCAATATTACAGATGGGATTTCATGGCTTAGTTATGGTCGTTTGAGGCCTTTACACACTAATGCTGTTATTTTTGCCTTTGTTGGGAATGCCTTTTTTGCAGGGATGTATTATTCAATGCAAAGATTGCTGAAAGCCAGAATGTTTAGTGATTTTTTAAGTAATCTGCATTTTTGGGGCTGGCAGTTAATTATTGTTGCCGCAGCCATTACATTACCATTAGGATATACTTCTTCAAAGGAATATGCAGAACTTGAATGGCCTATTGATATTGCAATAGCGTTAATTTGGGTTGTAATGGGAATTAATATGATAGGAACCATGCTGCGTCGTAGGGAACGTCATTTATATGTTGCAATTTGGTTTTATCTGGCAACATTTGTAACCGTTGCGGTATTGCATATTTTCAATAACATTGAAATTCCTGTTTCAGGATTAAAAAGTTACTCCGTATACGCTGGTGTTCAGGATGCATTGGTACAATGGTGGTACGGACATAATGCGGTTGCATTTTTCTTAACAACACCGTTTTTAGGATTGATGTATTACTTCGTTCCAAAAATTGCTAATCGTCCTATTTACTCTTATAGATTGTCAATTATCCACTTTTGGTCTTTAATTTTTATCTATATCTGGGCAGGGCCACACCACTTGTTATATTCTGCTTTACCAAACTGGGCTCAAAATTTAGGTGTTGCATTTTCAATAATGCTTATCGCTCCGTCTTGGGGAGGTATGATTAATGGACTTTTAACATTAAGAGGTGCATGGGATAAAGTTCGTGAAGAACCAGTTTTAAAATTCTTCGTAGTAGCCATTACGGGTTACGGAATGGCAACTTTTGAAGGCCCAATGTTATCTCTTAAAAACGTAAATGCTATTGCGCACTATACCGACTGGATCGTTGCTCACGTACACGTTGGTGCTTTAGCCTGGAACGGATTTATGTCATTTGCTATTATTTATTGGTTGATTCCACGAATGACAAAAACAGCATTGTTCTCTAAGAAATTAGCAAATTTCCATTTCTGGATTGGTACTTTAGGTATTATAGTTTATACAATTCCATTATACGTTGCAGGTTTCCAACAAGCATCTATGTGGAAACAATTTAACCCAGATGGTACTTTAACTTACGGAAACTTCCTTGAAACAGTAACTGCAATTATGCCAATGTATTGGATGAGAGCAATTGGAGGTAGTTTGTACTTAATAGGAATGCTGACATTGGTTTACAACATTATCATGACAGTTAGAGCTGGTGAAACAATTGAAGATGAATTAGCACAGGCTCCGGCATTACAAAAAATAAGCAGTAACAGATTAAGTGGAGAAAAATTCCATTCTTGGTTAGAAAGAAAACCAATTCAGTTAACCATTTTGGCTACAATCGCCATTTTAATTGGAGGAGTTATTCAAATCGTACCAACGATTATGGTAAAATCAAATATTCCAACTATTTCAAGCGTAAAACCATATACACCTTTAGAACTTGAAGGACGTGACTTATATATTAGAGAAGGATGCGTAGGTTGTCACTCACAATCAGTCCGTCCGTTTAGAAGTGAAGTTGAGCGTTACGGAGTTCAGTCAAAAGCAGGGGAATTTGTTTACGATCATCCATTCTTATGGGGGTCAAAACGTACAGGTCCAGACTTGTTAAGAGTAGGGGGTAAGTACAATGACAACTGGCATTTTAACCACATGTGGAATCCGCAAAGTACATCTGCAGGTTCAATTATGCCAGGATATAAATGGTTATTTGATAATAAACCTTTAGACATTTCATTGACTCAAAAGAAAATGAATGTGATGATTTCACTTGGAGTTCCTTACTCGCCAGAAGAAGTTGCAAATGCACAAAAAACATTAAGAGATCAGGCGGTTAAAATAGAGAAAAGCTTAGAAAATGATCCTGACTTTGTAAAAAGTTATGAAGACAGTCGTAAAAAAGCGGCTGCAAAAGGTGAAAAATTCATTCCGATGAATGAAAGAGAAATTGTTGCTTTGATTGCTTATATACAAAGACTTGGTACTGATATTAAAGTAAAAGAAACTTCTAAATAACAGCATTATGTTTGAACAAATAAAACACAATATGGAAACAATATCGGGTGTAGAAATTTACCCGATACTTTCCCTCTTGATTTTCTTTTTCTTTTTCGTAGGACTGGGCATTTGGGTGTTCTCTTATAAAAAAGATAAAATTCAGGAAATGAGTAATATACCTTTAGAAGAAGGGCAAGTTATAATCTCAAAAGATAGATAAAAATGAAAAAGTTTTTCCCAGTATATGTTAGAGTACCGCTGATTTTCTTCATCGTATTTGCTTTGATGGAATATTGTATAGATTCAGGTGACAGACCTGCTTTTATAAAATACCCAATGGTATCAGTCTTTTTATTTGTCTTTCTGTTTATTTTAATTGCTATCGAAGTTACGCTAAGTGCTGTAAATCGAGTAATGTATCAATTACTATCGCCAGAAGAAAAAGCAAAATTAGATTATGAGAATAGTTTAAGTCTTCAGGAAAGCACTTGGTTTAAAGAACTAATGCACAAGCTTACTAAGACAGAACCTATGTCTAAAGAGGCTGATTTATTGATGGATCATGATTATGACGGAATCAAAGAGCTTGATAATAATTTACCGCCATGGTGGGTTTATTTATTTTATATCTGTATCATTTTTGGAGTAATCTATGTAGTTCGTTATGATGTATTAGGAGCTGATGATCAGGAAATGGAGCTTAAAAAAGAAATGGCACAAGCTAAAATTGACGTCGAAGAATACTTAAAAACTGCTCCGGATTTAATGGATGAAAAGACGGTTGTTTTACTGACTGATGATGCAAGTCTGGCTGCAGGAAAAGAAATTTTCGCAATGAATTGTGCGGCTTGTCACAGAGCAGATGCAGGAGGACAAATTGGACCTAACTTAACAGATGACCATTGGATTTTAGGTGGAGGAATTAAAAATGTATTTCATACCATAACCAATGGTGGACGTGATGGAAAAGGAATGGTTTCCTGGAAAACAAACGGTATGAAACCAAAAGAAATTCAAAAAGTAGCGAGTTACATTTTATCATTGCAAGGATCAAATCCAAAAGAACCAAAAGCACCAGAAGGTGATGTTTGGGTAGATGAAAGTGCTCCTAAAACAGATGCAGCAGCCAATACAAAAAAAGATACCACAGAAGTTAAAAAATAATTAGAATATCATGTCAAATTTACCAGACGAAGCTTTTAGAGATACCATTGGAACAATAGATGAAGGTGGTAAAAGGAAATTTATTTTCCCGAAGAAACCGTCTGGTAAATTTTATGATTATCGAAAAATTGTCAGCTATATTTTATTGGCAATTTTGATAATAAATCCGTTTATAAAAGTAAACGGAAACCAGTTTATGATGTTCAATATTATTGAACGTCGTTTTAATATCTTCGGCTTTCCTTTTTGGCCGCAGGATTTTTACCTCTTTGTAATTTCAATGCTTATTGGCGTTGTCTTTATACTTTTATTTACTGTTGTTTTTGGTCGAATATTTTGTGGATGGATTTGTCCACAGACCATTTTTCTTGAAATGGTTTTTCGCCGAATCGAATATTGGATTGACGGAGACCGCGGTTCACAATCACGTTTAGCAAGACAGGAATGGAATGGTGAGAAAATCAAAAAAAGATTGACTAAATGGACTATTTTCTTTTTGATTTCTTTTGGTATTGCCAATATTTTTCTGGCTTATTTAGTTGGGAGTGATGCTTTACTATTAATGGTAGAGCAAGGACCAGTTCAACAGTCAAGTAATTTTATTGCACTACTTATTTTTACCGGAGTTTTCTATTTTGTTTTTGTTTGGTTTCGTGAACAGGTTTGTATTATTGCCTGCCCGTACGGAAGACTGCAAGGCGTTCTTTTAGATAACAAATCTATAAATGTCGCATATGATTTTGTAAGAGGAGAAAAAGAAACCGGAAGAGCAAAATTCAATAAAAAGGAAGACAGAGTTTTAACCGGAAAAGGAGATTGTATTGATTGTCTTCAATGTGTTCATGTCTGTCCAATGGGAATTGATATTCGAAATGGAACTCAATTAGAATGTACAAATTGCACCGCTTGTATTGACGAATGCGATCACATAATGGAAAGTGTAGGATTGCCAGAAGGTCTTATTCGTTACGCATCAGAAGATGAGATTGTTAAGAAAGAACCTTTTAAGTTTACTACGAGAATGAAAGGTTACAGTGCAGTACTTTTTATTCTATTGGGTGTTTTTGTCGGTATGTTGTTTTTAAGAACGGATGTTCAGGCCGTTATTCTGCGCTTACCTGGACAGCTTTTTCAGCATAAAGGAGATAAGATAAGTAATGTTTATACCTATAAAATTGTCAACAAAACCATGAAAGATTATAATGATATTCATTTTGAATTAATCGATCAGAAAGGTGAAATTAATAATGTAGGGAAAGAGCATTTTAAAGTGGCAAAAGAAGCTATTTCACAAGGAACTTTATTTATAGAAATAGATGAAGTTTTACTGGAAAGTGACAAAACTAATGTAAAAATTGGCGTTTACAACGGTAAAGAACTGCTCGAAACCACAACTACAAATTTCTTAGGACCACGAAGTTTTAATTAAAATATATAGTATCATGAAAATTAATTGGGGAACCGGAATTGTCATTGCATTTGCTTTGTTTATGACCTTTATTTTATACTTTGTTTTTGAAGTACAATCAAATAGTAAATATGATAATGATTTGGTAGTAGAAGAATATTACAAACACGACACTCATTTTCAGGAGGAAATGGCCAGAATTCAAAATGCACATGATTTGCAGCATAAACCTATAGTAAAGTTTGAAGAAGAAGGTGTAAAAGTTACTTTTCCTGCCACTTTTGAAAGTAATAAAATAAAAGGAAATATTTTATTGTACAGACCTTCAAACAAAAAATTTGATTTTAATACTGAAATCGCTTTGACCAATTCTTCAATACTAATACCGCAAAAAAAATTAATAAAAGGCCGTTGGGATGTAAATATGGAATGGCAGTATGAGGGTAAAAAATACCTAACAAAAGAAGTAATCTACGTAAATTAATAGAAATGTTATTTTCAGCATTCATATTAGGTCTTATCAGCAGTCTGCATTGCGTTGGCATGTGCGGGCCAATTGCTATGATGCTTCCTGTTGATCATAAAAATGAAGCTAAAAAAGTAACGCAGATTATTACCTATCATTTTGGAAGATTAACTGCTTATTCGACAATTGGTTTAATCTTCGGATTGTTGGGGAGAGGTTTTTTCTTAGCAGGAATGCAGCAAAAAATGTCTATACTTATTGGTATTACCATGATTTTAATTGTTTTAATACCTGAAAAAGTATTCGTTAAATACAATTTCTCAAAACCTGTTTACAAAGTTATTTCCAATATAAAATCAAGTTTAGGAAGTCAGTTTAAAAAGAAAAGCTACAAATCTCTTTTTACAATTGGTCTATTAAACGGATTCCTGCCATGCGGAATGGTTTATGTTGCCTTATTTGGGGCAATCGCTATGCAGAGTGCGAGCTTAGGAGTTTTGTATATGTTATTGTATGGATTAGGAACGATTCCTCTAATGACAGTTGTAGTTTACGTCAATTCATTATTAAAATTACCGTTTCGAAATAAAATTCAAAAAGCAATTCCCTATGTAGCGATTATAATTGGGGTGTTATTTATTCTAAGAGGTTTAGGTTTAGGAATTCCCTATTTATCTCCTTCAAATATGAGTTTATTTGTTCAGGGAACTCCGAATTGTCATTAAACCGTCATCGAAAACAAGTTAGTTTCCGGTGATTTTCTTTTTAAATGTAAATCAAAAGCCATACAAATATTACGGACAAATGGTCTGCCAGCTTTAGTAATTTTGATTCTATTTTCTTCAATTACAATTAATTGATCGTTTTCTATTTCTTTTAAAGCTATTAAAACTTGAGGTAATTCTTTAAAATATAAAGAATCTTTACTCCAGGAAGTTTCAAGTTCGCAGGTTAAATTCAAAATGTGTTTTCTTATGATAAGATCTTCCTCAATTAAAATATGACCTTTTACAACCGGAAGTTGATTCCATTCTAAAATTTGATAATAATCTTCCAGATTTTTAGTGTTTTGAGCAAAGCCATACCAGCTGTCACTAATCGAAGAAACTCCTAAACCAATCATAAGCTGTGTTTTTGAAGCACTGTAACCCATAAAATTTCGATGCATTTTTTTATTGTGTGCAGCATGAAATAGGCTGTCTGAAGATAAAGCAAAGTGGTCCATACCAATTTCATGATAACCATTAACAGAAAGTAACTGTTTGCCTATTTCATAAAGCTGTCTCTTTTCAGCATCTTTTGGAAGATTTTCATCATTGAATCCGCGTTGTCCATTTCCTTTGATCCACGGTACGTGAGCGTAGCTGTAAAAAGCCAGTCGGTCTGGTTTTAAGGAATTTGTTTTCTCAACCGTATCAACAACATCTTCTAATGTTTGAAAAGGCAGTCCAAATATAATATCGTGTCCGATAGATTTATAGCCAATTTCTTTTGCCCAAAAAGTAACCTTCGCAACATTATGAAAAGGCTGAATACGATTGATCGCTTTCTGCACTTTTTCTGAATAATCCTGAACACCAAAACTCACTCGGCGAAAGCCTAAATCATATAACTTTTTAAGTTGTTCGTAAGTCGTATTGTTAGGATGTCCTTCAAAACTAAATTCATGATTTTCAGCTTTATTAGCAAAACTAAAAATGCCATTAATAAGATGTTCTAAGTTATTGGTTGAAAAAAAAGTAGGTGTTCCTCCGCCTAAATGTATTTCTTTTATAAGAGGTTTTTCTGGTAGTAATCTGCAGTACAAACTCCATTCTTTTAAAAGTGCCTGAATGTATTTTTCTTCAACAGAATGATTTTTTGTAATTCGTTTATTGCATCCGCAAAAAGTACACATACTTTCGCAAAAAGGAAGATGAATATAAAGACTAATTCCGTTTTTTGAATTGCTTTCTGAAAATGCTTTTTGAAAAGATGTTTTCCATTCTTCAACTGTGAAAGCGGTTTCATTCCAATAAGGAACCGTAGGATAACTAGTGTATCTTGGGCCAGGTACATTGTATTTCTGGGTTAATGAAATTTTCATAAAGACGGATTTAGTTTACATCAAAATTACTATTTGAACCACAGACATAAAATGACAAATATCATGTATGAGACAAAAAAAAAGAGACTCATAAAGAGCCTCTTTCCTACTGAATTAAATAACTAACACTAAATAGAATCCTGAATGATTTTAAGCCATTTTTTGGCAAACATATGATCTTGATAAGCACTTATTTGTTTAATGCGGTCATCATCAAAATCATAGAATGGAATTGTAATTTTTTTAGAAGTTTCTCTATCCTGAAAATCATAATCAATTTTTACGATTGTGTCTGAGTTCCCTTCTGTAGTTAAAACTAATTTGCAAGATGAAACAGTTCTCAAATCGACATAGGTTGATTCTTGTTGATTTGGATTGAAATTCATCAAAATAAATTTTCTGTTTTTTTGATCAATCGTTAAAGTTTTATTGTTCTGAGATTCAGTCAAATCAAATTCCTGAGGATTGTTTGGGTTGAATTTCTTTTTGATATTTAAAATTTTAGTTTTGTTTGCTGCGCTCGATCGTGCTGAAAAATATATTGGGATGGCTACTATGACCGCAATCACAATACCAATTATGGTTACACTTGTTTCCATTTTTCTTTTTTTAAATTTGGTAAATAGTATGAAATTGTAAACAGTTTCGGGATAGAAACAGTTTAATTGCTTGTGAAGAATTGCTTCTCCAGATTAGAATTTCAAAGTTTTAATTACCAGAAAAAATGGAAGGCATAGAGCATTAATGTGATTTTTTTGCTCTGTGTAGAAAATTGGTTTGTAAAGTTAAATGCAGATTTAATTACTTTATGCTGCGGAACAACAATTAGTAAAGAATCAAACCATTTAATTGATGCGGGATGATCTGTTTTGATATTCGCCGCAAAGTGATAACTTCCCTGAGGCTGAATGAATGCTGAAGAATCTGCAGTTCCTTTTGAGAAATTGGTATCCGTTTTTTGACTTTCCGTTTTTTGCACAGGAAACTCGTTTGCCTGAGCGGCAAAAAGACCTATGATCAAAAGTGATACGAAAAGTATGGTTTTACGAATCCAATTCATGGTGGCGAATTTAGTTCATAAAACACAATAAATGAAATTTTAAGTGCTAATTACTTCTTAAAAATAGCTTTAATATTTTATCCTCAACCTTTAATAGTTGAGGATAAATATTTTTATTGCTGCATTTTAAAATAATAGTCGGCTGAGTGTTTTCCTCCTCCGTAGAATAAAAAGAACATGCAAAGTAAAAGAACTACTATAGCTAAAGCTAAGCTTTCAGAACGCATGTGTCCCATAAAGTTTACGAGAACAGCGCCAAATAGTATTGGTAATTGAGCTGCAATTGCCCAGCGGGTAAGTAGCCCAAAAACAATCATTATACCTCCAATCATGTGAGCGGGTGCAATATAATGCAGAAGAAACATTCCGCCTCCGAACCGATCAATTGGAGATATTAAATCATGTAAATACTGAACGTTTGTTACAAAAGAAACTCCTTTCATAAATAAAAAAACACCCAATATTATACGTACTAAATCTACTGGTAAATAAGTGTGGGCATTTGCCCACTTATTTAAGCTTTTGACATTTTCCATGATACTACGTAATTAAAATTATATATATAAAGTTACTAATTTTTAATGATATATTTAATTTAAGTATCTGGAAATAAGTTTTTTACTATTTATTTAACGCGTTATCTGTATTTATGAAATATTAAACCTGAATTACGCCCAGATTAAATGGTTTTTGAATAGGAGCATGGTTGGCAGCTTCGATTCCCATTGAAATCCATTTGCGGGTATCAAGCGGATCAATAATTGCATCTGTCCATAATCTAGAGGCTGCATAATATGGTGAAGTCTGCTCGTCGTAACGTGCTTTTATTTTATTAAAAAGTTCAGCTTCCTTGGCTTCATCTATAATTTCTCCTTTCGCTTTAAGCGAAGAAGCTTCAATTTGTGCTAAAACTTTTGCGGCCTGCGTTCCACCCATAACAGCAAGTTCTGCACTTGGCCAGGCAAATATTAATCTTGGGTCATAGGCTTTTCCGCACATAGCGTAATTTCCTGCACCATACGAATTCCCTACAATAACAGTAAATTTTGGTACAACCGAATTACTTACGGCATTTACCATTTTGGCACCATCTTTAATAATACCGCCATGCTCAGATTTTGAGCCAACCATAAATCCGGTAACATCTTGTAAGAATACCAACGGAATTTTCTTTTGGTTACAATTGGCAATAAAACGGGTTGCTTTATCGGCACTGTCAGAATAAATTACACCGCCAAACTGCATTTCGCCTTTTTTGGTTTTAACCACTTTACGCTGATTGGCCACAATACCAACTGCCCAACCGTCAATTCTGGCATAACCGGTAATTAAGGATTGACCGTAACCGTCTTTGTAAGTCTCAAATTCTGAATTATCAACCAAACGATTGATGATTTCCATCATGTCATATTGCTCATTTCGGGCTTTTGGTAAAATACCATAAATATCTTTTTGGTCTAGAGCAGGTTTTTCAGCTTTGATTCTGCTGTAACCGGCTTTATCAAAATCACCAATTTTATCGACTATACTTTTGATTTTATCTAAAGCATCTTTATCATCTTTAGCTTTATAATCGGTAACTCCTGATATTTCGCAGTGTGTTGTTGCTCCGCCTAAAGTTTCATTATCAATAGTTTCGCCAATTGCAGCTTTAACCAAATAACTTCCAGCAAGGAAAATACTGCCTGTTTTGTCCACGATTAAAGCTTCATCGCTCATAATTGGAAGATAAGCACCTCCGGCAACGCAGCTTCCCATAACGGCAGCGATTTGCGTTATTCCCATACTGCTCATTTGAGCATTATTTCTAAAGATGCGTCCGAAATGTTCTTTGTCAGGAAAAATTTCATCCTGCATTGGCAGATATACTCCGGCACTGTCTACTAAGTAAATAATTGGGAGTCTGTTTTCCATTGCAATTTCCTGTGCTCGCAGATTTTTTTTACCTGTAATTGGGAACCATGCACCAGCTTTTACAGTGGCATCATTGGCCACTACAATACATTGTTTCCCTTTTATATATCCTATTTTAATAACAACTCCGCCAGAAGGGCATCCGCCATGTTCAGCGTACATTCCTTCTCCGGCAAAACCTCCAATTTCAATATTTTCTGAATTTTCATCTAATAAATAAGCAATGCGCTCACGAGCCGTCATTTTTCCTTCGGCATGTAGTTTTTCAATTCGTTTTTCGCCGCCGCCCAATTTTACTTTGGCAAATTTTTGTTTTAGTTCTGAAAGTAATAGTTTATTGTGATCTTCGTTTTTATTGAAGTTTAAATCCATGATATAATATTGATTTTACAAAATAGTGTTGGCTAATTTACAAAATCAATTGAAATAAACCGATTGCTTTGTGAATTAAGAAAAAGTTTATAAATATTTTCTTCTGAGTTTTTTCAAAATGGATGGAAAGAATCATAAACCAATTATTTTCCTTTAATTTGCTTTTTCATACTAATTAGTATTTTTTTATGTCTAAAGCTGCTAATACCCGACTTACGATTCTTCATAAAGCATTTGAATTGATCTATACCAAAGGATATCAAACCACAAGTATTGATGAAATTATTGCCACAACTCAAGTAACAAAAGGCGCTTTTTATTATCATTTTAAAACAAAAGATGAAATGGGAATCGCCATTATTGAGGAGATTTTGAAACCAACCATGCAGGAACATTTTATAAAACCAACAGAATCTTCGCAAAATCCAATTGAAGATTTTTATAATATGATTTCATATTTATTACTCGAAGATCCTTTTTTGCAGGTAAAATACGGCTGCCCGGTTGGAAATCTTACACAAGAAATGACGCCATGGAATAACAGGTTTAGTGAAGCATTAGCTGAATTAGTAGATTTATGGAAAAAGACAATCATAAATTCAATCGAAAAAGGAAAAAAATCTGGTATAATTCGCAAAGATGTAATGGGTGAACAAGTTGCCTTTTTTATCTTATCCGGTTATTGGGGAATACGAAATTTCGGAAAACTTCAAAATGATAATTCTTCTTATCTTGTTTATTTAAAAGAACTTAGAAGTTATTTGAATGGTTTGAAATAAAATTATTTTTCAAAAACATACTAAGTAGTATGTTTTTAAATATATTTGCATTGTCTTAATCAAAAAACAATGTATCAAACTCTTTTAGTATGCCACTCTTTCATAAGATGGTTCGTATTGGTAAGCTTGTTATATTCTATTTATATCGCTTACAAAGGTTATTTTCAAAAACTTCCTTTTACCAAGAAAGATAACCTCATCCGGCATTGGACGGCTACAATTGCCCATATTCAGCTTATTTTTGGAATATTAGTTTATGTGCAAAGTCCGATTGTAAAATATTTCTGGAAGAATTTTAAAGAAGCTGTGCAAAATTTAGATGCTTCATTCTTCGGAATTATTCACATTGCCTTAATGTTAATCGCAATAGTTTTCATCACAATAGGTTCGGCTTTAGCCAAAAGAAAATTTTCTGATGAGCAAAAATTCAGAACGATGCTTGTATGGTTTTCTGTCGCCTTATTAATCATTTTTATTGCCATTCCGTGGCCATTTTCACCTCTTGCAAACCGACCTTATTTTAGATAATTATGAAAAACTTACTTCAGATAAATACCGGAAGATTACGAATTATTGGATTCCTTGAAGGAACTTCACTTTTAATTTTGCTTTTTATAGCAATGCCCATGAAATATATTTTTGAAATGCCATTTTTAACAAGACCGGTTGGTACAGTTCATGGCGCATTATTTTTACTTTTTATTTTCAATACTTTAAGCGTTGGAGTAGAGCAGAACTGGAAATTTGCAACTACAACCTGGAAAGTGCTTTTGGCTTGTGTAATTCCGTTTGGCACTTTTTACATTGATTCTAAAATTTTAAGTAAAATTCAAAACCAGTAAAAGTTATGATTTTTGTATTTAAAACAAATGTTGATAATATTTCGAAAGTTAAGAAGGTTGCACCAAAGCTGAATCAGTTATTTCCTAATTCAAAGTGGAATTTTGATCTCGAGGACTGTGATAATATTCTAAGATTTGAATGTAAAGATGATATTATCGAAAGGGTAATTTTTTTAATGAAAGTAATTGGCTTTGAATGTGAAGCTTTATAAAAACAAAAAACCAGAAGATTAACTTCTGGTTTTTTCTATATCATTTTGTAATTGAATTATTTTTTAGGAGCGCAAACCATTTGTTTTAGCATGGCCCATTGTTTTAAAGCATCACGAGCTTCAACCGCCGGATAACCCAGCATTGTTTTTCCTGCAGGAACATCTCCGGTAACACCAGATCCGGCTCCAATTACAGCTCCGTCGCCAATAGTAGTATGGTCTTTTATTGAAGCGCTTCCGCCAATAATAACACCGTTTCCTAAAGTTACAGAACCTGCTAAACCACTGTTTCCAGCCATAATACAGAATCTGCCTAATTTACTGTTATGTCCAATTTGAACCAAATTATCAATTTTACAGCCGTCCCCAAGAATTGTCGAACTGAATTTTCCGCGGTCAACGCAAGAATTTGCTCCAATTTCAACTCCGTTTCCGATAATGACATTTCCAATTTGTGGAATCTTTACTAAGCCTTTTTCAGAACAAGGACGAAATCCAAAACCGTCAGCACCAATTGTAGCATTCGGGTGAATAATACAATCACTTCCAATATGGCAACGCTCACGAACAACACTTCCAGACCAGATAATGGTATTTTTTCCAATGGTACATTCGTCCAGAATAGTAACATTTGGGTAAATTACTGCATTGGCACCAATTTCAACTTTTGGTCCAATATAACAGCCTGCACCAATTTTGGCACCTTCGCCAATAATTGCTGTTTCGTCTATTGTAGCTGTTCTATGGATATTATTATGAAAAATTGGAGTAGGCGGAGCAAAAAGGGCAAGAATCTGCGACATGGCCAAATCAGCATTTTTTACTTTAATAAAAGCGCGATTTTCTCCAGGTTCAATAGAAATGTCTTCGTTTACGACAGCAATAGAGGCATTTGAGGTTGACCAGTACTTTTCATATTTTTTATTTCCTATAAAAGAAATTTCTGAAGTAGTAGCTTTTTCTAATTGCTCTGTTGCGGTAACGCTCTGTGAAGTAGTGCCGTAAATTACACCATTAATTACTTCATTAATTTCTTGAATTGAATAGGATCTCATTGATAAATTTTATTCGACTTAGGGTTAATTTTTGTCAAATAAAATAAAATAGATTTTAATTACCTAATAAAATTTTTAAGTTTCTTAATAAATATTTAAAATAGAAGTCTAAATATTACAAAATTAACATTTTAACTATTAAATTTCTGCAAGTTTTTTAATAAATTGATTTGTGGTTGCTGCATTTTTGGGTGAATAATCTTAAGTTTTTTGTATAAAAAATAAATTAATTATTTGGTAAGTAGCAGCCTACATTTGTTTTGTTAATTGTTTCTCTTTGTGGGTATTAAAAAAAAAAGCGATCCACTTTTAAAAGGAATCGCTTGTTGAATTTATTCTTTAATTTTTGATAGAGATATTGCATTAATGCAGTATCGCAAACCACTTGGTTCTGGTCCGTCAGGGAAAACATGTCCTAAATGCGCATCACATACATTACAGACCACTTCCACACGAATCATTCCGTATGATTTGTCGGCATTATAACCAATTGCATTTTCTTTAATTGGCTGTGTAAAAGACGGCCAGCCCGTTCCTGATTCAAATTTTTCACTTGCATCAAAAAGAACCGTTCCGCAGCATTTGCACTCGTAAATTCCAGGATCAAATAAACTGCATAATTCAGAGCTGAAAGATCTTTCAGTTCCTTTTAAACGTGTTACCTGATATTCTTCGGGAGTTAAAAGCTGTTTCCATTCTTGTTCCGTTTTCTCCACTCTTTTTTCCGGAGCCGGATTTCCCTTATTTGTAAAATGAATTACATCTGCCCATTTTATCATAACTTTTTAGTTTTAAGGTTTCATGTTTACTGTAAACTGAGACTGAACACTGTGACTATTCTTCCTCTTTCTGCCCCATCATCATTAAAAATGCTTTTAGGAAAGGATCAATATTACCGTTCATTACGCCGTCGACATCACTAGTTTCGTAACCTGTTCGAACGTCTTTAACTAATTTATAAGGCTGCATTACATAATTACGAATCTGTGAACCCCATTCGATTTTCATTTTTCCGGCCTCAATGTCGGCACGCTGCGCTTGTTGTTTCTTTAACTCAATTTCATATAATTGAGAACGAAGCATTTGCATAGCACGCTGTCTGTTATCTTGCTGAGATCTTGTTTCGGAACATTGAATCTGGATTCCGGTTGGTTTGTGAACTAATTGTACTTTAGTTTCTACTTTATTCACATTTTGTCCTCCCGCACCACTTGAGCGCGACGTTGTAATTTCGATATCGGCAGGATTAATGTCGATTTCGATACTATCATCAACAAGCGGATAAACATAAACAGATACAAATGAAGTATGTCGTTTAGCATTACTGTCAAAAGGAGAGATTCTAACCAAACGGTGAACACCATTTTCTCCTTTTAAGTATCCAAAAGAATAATCTCCTTCAAATTCTAAAGTTACCGTTTTTATTCCGGCAACATCACCTTCCTGAAAGTTAAGTTCTTTTATTTTATAGCCATAACTTTCGCCCCACATCATGTACATACGCATCAGCATTCCTGCCCAGTCGCAGCTTTCAGTTCCGCCGGCTCCGGCAGTGATTTGAACAACAGCGCTTAAACTGTCGCCTTCGTCAGAAAGCATGTTTTTGAATTCGATGTTTTCTATATGACTTTGTGCAGCCTCATATTGTTCGTCTAATTCATCTGTAGAAAGCTCGCCTTCCTTATAAAAATCATAAGCCAGTTGTAATTCATCTGTAAGCGTTACAGCTTTGTCATAATCTTCAATCCATTTTTTCTTGTTTCGAAGATTTTTTACAATGTTTTCTGCTTCTTTGGCATTATTCCAAAAATCAGGCGCAAAAGTTTTTTCTTCTTCGTTTGCAATTTCGATTAGCTTGGCATCAACGTCAAAGATACCTCCTCAACGCACCAAGGCGTTCCACAATACCTTTTACTTGTTCGGCTGTTGTCATAAATTAATAAGTAGTTTTATTTGTTTTTTGTAGATATTACGTTAGTTTATTTCAAAAAACTAATGCGTAATTTCGTTATACAAAAATAAGATTTAGTTTTTAGAATACAGCATTAAATTATTGTACAAAAAAGATAAAGTCTAAAAAGACTTTTTTAGTAAATACAATTGTTTTAAAAAACAAGAAATCAAATTTTGAATTATTAATGCTAGTTTTATATGTTTTTTATAAATATTACGTTAATTTGGTTCTAAGTAATTCACAAGTTAAAATTTATTAAAACTTGGGATTAATAACAAACAGTAATACGTAATTTTGCTGTCCAAAATAGATATAGTTTTTATATGGAAATAAATTTAATTAGCGATACCATTACCAAGCCTTCATATGAAATGCTGCAGTATATGTTTAACGCTCAGGTTGGAGACGACGTATACAAACAAGATCCTACGGTTATTGAATTAGAGACAAGAATAGCCGAATTTTTTGGTATGGAAGCTGGACTTTTTTTTCCGTCAGGAACTATGGCGAACCAAACTGCAATTAAACTGCATACACAACCCGGAGAACAATTAATTGCCGATAAATATGCTCACGTTTTTCATTATGAAGGCGGCGGAGTTTCGTTTAACAGCGGAGTTTCGTGCTGTTTGTTAGATGGAGACCGCGGAATGATAAATGCTGCACAGGTAGCGGCTGCAATTAATGATCCCGAATTTTATCATAGCCCTCTAACAAGTTTAGTTTGTGTTGAAAACACAACCAATAAAGGCGGCGGAGCTTGTTATGAATTAGAAGATTTAAGAGATATAAAAAAAGTCTGCGATGCTAATAATTTAAAGTTCCATTTAGACGGAGCCAGAATTTGGAATGCATTGGTTGCTAAAAGACAAAATCCAAAGGAATTTGGAGCCATTTTCGATACTATTTCGGTTTGTTTATCAAAAGGTTTAGGTGCACCAATTGGTTCAGTTTTATTAGGAAGTAAAGCAGATATTCACCGAGCACTAAGAATCAGAAAAATATTGGGAGGCGGAATGCGTCAGGTTGGTTATTTAGCTGCAGCAGGATTATATGCTTTAGCTAATAATATTGAACGTCTTGCAGAAGATCATCGCAGAGCTAAAGAAATCGGAGCAATTTTAAGTACAAAATCCTGGATTTCTGCCGTAGAACCTGTAGAAACAAATATTTTGATTTTTTCATTAGCCGAAGGTTACAGCGACCAGCTTTTGATTGAAAAATTAAAACAAAAAAATATTTTAATAAGTTCCTTAGGACACAACAAACTCAGAATCGTTACGCATTTAGATTATAAAGAAGTAATGCATACCTATGTTTTAGAAATGTTTTCGAAGATTTAGGAAAAAAGGTTCAGAGTTGCAAAGGTTCAAAGGGACAAAGGTTAAAAAAAAGACGCACAATTAGTGCGTCTTTTTTTTGAGGTACAACAAAAGAAAACCTTTGAACCTTTGCAACTCTGAACCTTTGCCCCTTTATTTAAAAAGATTGTCCATTCCCGGAATCATCGGCATATCCATTTTTGCGACAGCGTCAAGTTCACTTTCGTTTACACTTGTTGCTCTTTCGATAGCTTTATTTAGCGTTACAATTAAATAATCTTCCAACTGTTCTTTATCTTCTAAAAGAGAATCGTCAACAGAGATTGATTTTATTTTTCTATTTGCAGTAATCGTAATTTTTAATAATCCGTCAGCGCTTTGTTCGTCAATTAAAACAGTATCAAGGCGTTTCTTTGTATCTTCAATTTTTTGCTGGGTTTCTTTAAGTTTTCCCATCATTCCCATTAAATCCATTTTTTGTTGATTTTTAAATTATTTCATACAAAATTAGTATATTGCTGTATTAAATCAATAGAATATTTTATGAAAAAATTAATTTTGTTCTGTTGCGTTTGTACTATTTTTGCTCCTTCGTATTTAAAAACAAATGCTCAATCAATGCAAGAAAATATACAGGCTCCAAAAGCCAAGGAAATTCCAAAAACATTAAAAAAACACAAAGAAACCCGAATCGATAATTATTTTTGGCTGAATGACAGAGAAAATCCGGAAGTTATTGATTATCTGAATAAAGAAAACGAATATTACCAGCAAATGACCATTCATACTAAAGGTTTTCAGGAATCTTTATATGAAGAAATGAAAGGAAGAATTAAAGAAGATGATTCATCAGTTCCTTATTTCTACAACGGATATTATTATATTACACGTTTTGAAACAGGAAAGGATTATCCAATTTTTTCAAGAAAAAAAGGAAGCCTTTCGGCAGAAGAAGAAATTCTGTTCAATTGTAATGAATTGGCAATAGGTCACGCTTATTTTAAATTAGGAGGTTTAAGTATAAGCCCTGATAATAAATTTGCCAGTTTTGGAACTGATATTGTTGGAAGAAGGATTTACACCATCCAGATCAAAAATCTTGAAACAGGAGAAATTCTATCAGATAAAATTGAAAATGCAACAGGAGGATCTGTTTGGGCAAATGATAATAAAACCATTTTTTATACCAAGCAGGATGAGGTAACTTTAAGATCTGACAAGATTTTCAGACATAAATTAAACACAGATTCTAAAAATGATGTTTTAGTTTACGATGAAATTGATGATACTTTTAATGTTTCTGTAAGCAAAGAAAAATCAAGAAAATATATTGTAATTGGTTCATCGAGTACTTTAACTACAGAATACAGAATATTGAATTCAGATAATCCGGATGGAGAATTTGAAGTGTTTCAGCCTCGTGTTCGTGGTTTAGAATATAGTATTTCTCATTATGAAGATTCATTTTATATCTTAACAAATAAAGACAAAGCAACCAATTTCAAGCTAATGAAAACGCCTGAAAATAAAACAGGCAAAAAAAACTGGGTTGATGTAATTCCGCACAGAGAAGATGTTTTGTTAGAAGATATCGAGATCTTTAAAAACTATCTAGTTGTAGAAGAACGCTCGAATGGTTTAAATCATATCCGAATTATGCCATGGAATGACGAACCGGATTATTATCTGCCTTTTGGAAGCGAAACCTACAATGCTTTTACAACAACAAATATTGATTTTGATACCGATATTCTGCGTTACAGCTACCAATCGCTTGCTACGCCATCATCTGTGATCGATTTTAATATGAAAACTAAAACCAAAGAAATTCTAAAAGAACAGCAGGTTTTAGGCGGAAAATTTGACAAAGAAAATTATGTCGAAGAACGAGTTTGGGCAACAGCAAGAGATGGCGTAAAAGTGCCAATTTCGATAATTTATAAAAAAGGTTTACAGAAAAATGGTAAAAATCCGTTATTGCTCTATGCATATGGTTCATACGGAATTACGATGGATACTTATTTTTCTTCAACAAGACTTTCATTATTAGATCGTGGTTTTGTGTATGCAATTGCGCACATTAGAGGAGGAGAAGATTTAGGAAGACAATGGTATGAGGATGGAAAACTGTTAAAAAAGAAAAATACCTTTACAGATTTCATCGATTGCTCTAAATTTGTAATAGACGAGAAATACACGTCATCAGAACATCTTTATGCTGAAGGTGGATCTGCAGGAGGACTTTTAATGGGTGTCATTGTAAATGAAGCACCAGAGTTATATAATGGAGTTATAGCGCAGGTACCTTTTGTTGATGTTATTACAACAATGCTGGACGACAGCATTCCGCTGACAACCGGAGAATATGACGAATGGGGAAACCCAAACAATAAAAAGTATTACGATTATATGTTGTCGTATTCACCTTATGACAATGTAAAAGCACAAAAATATCCTAATATGTATGTATCAACAGGATTGCATGATTCTCAGGTACAATATTGGGAGCCAGCAAAATGGGTGGCTAAATTAAGAGATTTAAAAACAAATGATAATCAATTGTTTTTAGATACTAATATGGACGCTGGACATGGCGGGGCTTCAGGACGTTTTGAGGCTTTAAAAGACTTAGCAAAAGAATTTAGTTTTTTATTAGATTTAGAAAAAATTAAAAGCTAATTAGAAAATTTTTGTTAAATTTGCAACCTATCAAGGCGTGTAAAAAACACCTTCGATTAACTATTTTTTTATGAAAGAAGAAATAAACGCTTATAATAATGTTTTAGAGTTAATAGGTAATACCCCGCTTATTAAACTAAATAAAATCACCGAAGACTTAGAAGGAAATTTCTACGCAAAGGTAGAAGCTTTTAATCCAGGTCATTCCTCAAAAGATAGAATAGCGTTATATATTATTGAAGAAGCCGAAAGAAAAGGAATATTATCACCAGGCGATACCATTATAGAAACTACATCAGGTAATACAGGTTTTAGTTTAGCCATGGTAAGTATTATAAAAGGTTATAATTGTATTTTGGCCGTGAGTTCGAAATCATCCAAAGACAAAATTGACATGCTGAGAAGTTTAGGCGCAAAAGTTTATGTCTGTCCGGCTCACGTATCTGCAGATGATGAAAGGTCATACTACAATGTAGCAAAACGATTACACGAAGAAACAAAGGGTTCAGTTTATATTAATCAATATTTCAATCAGCTAAATATTGATGCCCATTACAACACTACAGGTCCCGAAATCTGGGAACAAACAAAAGGACAAATCACACATCTTATTGCTTGCAGCGGAACTGGAGGAACAATTTCCGGAACTGCAAAATTCTTAAAAGAGCAAAATCCAAATATTAGAATCTTAGGAGTAGATGCTTTTGGATCAGTATTGAAAAAATACCATGAAACAAGAGAATTTGATAATAAAGAAATTTACCCATATCGTATTGAAGGTTTAGGTAAAAACTTAATTCCTTCGGCAACAGATTTTGATATCATCGATAAATTCATAAAAGTTACCGATGAGGAAAGTGCTCACTCAGCAAGAGAAATCACTCGTAAAGAAGGTTTATTTGTTGGATACACCTCTGGAGCAGTAATGCAGGCAATTAAGCAATATGCGGAAGAAGGTGAATTTACAAAAGAAAGTAATATTATCGCTATTTTTCCTGATCATGGTTCACGTTATATGAGTAAAGTATTCAGTGATGAATGGATGAACGAACAAGGATTCTTTGACAGCGTTAATGAAGAAGAAACCCAAAAAATTGAATTCGTAAAATAGGTCACTATTTTTCTAAAATTTAAAACTCCATTCGTTTTGCGAATGGAGTTTTTTTTATGTTGACTTTTAAATGATTAAGAGATTCACTAAAAAGAGGTACTATTATTTTAAAAGTTTAAATTATATAAATGTTAATTATTTTATTTTGATTGAGAAAACCGTATTTATACGTAAGATATTTTAATTGAAATTGAGGTTAATTTATAATTTTAAGAATTAATTCATTAGTATAATTAAAACTAATTTTATCGATAAAATCATTAGTTTTGGTTATTTTAACGATTATTTAGGTAGGTTAACGAAAAAATTTTCGACGAAAAGCATAATAGTATAGTTTAGCTGTGTATAAATGACACACTTTATTTATAACCCTAAATTCTGCTATTATGAAAAAATTTCTACTCTCAGTAATGTTTGTAAGTTATTTGAATGCGACTGCTCAAAATCCAATTCAGGAGTTTAATTTCAATGGGACTTTAAATAATGAATCGAACACAATTTCTTTTATGGGATCAAATGAATTTGTACCCGATAGATCAGGAATTGCCGGAAATGCTCAAAGATTAAACAATAAAGCGCTGGAAGCCGTGGTAGATAATCTGCCGCAAGGTAATAAAGCGAGAACTGTTAGTATTTGGGTTAAATTTAATGACATAGCTTCTGCAAATTATATCTGGGGTTATGGTTCAGCTTACAATGCCCAGTATTTTGGTTTACTGCAGCAATCGACAGTTTCTTCTAATTCAGATTTAAGTTTAGCGGGCTGGGGTGCTGCAAATGATGTTATTGTCTCGACTTCATTGGCAAAAGGTGTCTGGTATCAATATACGGTAACGTTTGACGGTACAGTTTCTAAAATATACCGAAACGGAGAGTTGTTAAAATACATAAATGGTTTAAAACGCTCTACAAAAGGCACTATTTTTAGATTAGGCGAAATAAACACATCGGTTGGCATAAACGCAGATGTAGACGATTTAAAGATTTATGATGTGGCTTTGACAGATGAACAGGTTGTGGAGTCTTATAATAGCTCTAAACCTCTAATAGTAGTCGCAGAAGCTGCAGCAGCTCCTAAAGCAAAAGGTACAGCTGCAAAATCTAAAACAGCAAAAACGCCATCAAGCAATATAATTGTGAGTAAAGATGTAAACGTGGGAGGTAAAAATATTGAGGTGTATTCGCAAGGACAAAAAGTAGTAGGGGATAATTTAATGACTATAAATGATCTTCCTGAGGGAACATATTTACTAAAGATTTCGAATGCTCCGGCAAAAAAAATAACATCAAAATAAGGCCATCAATTAATTTTTTTAAATAGTTAGTTTTTAAATATTGTTTAGTAGCAATTAGATTTTTTGGAATTAGGAAACAGCCTTTTGTATTCAGAAGGCTTTTTTTTAACCTGTCATATCTATATTTATTTGTATTTTGTGAGAATTCTGTATTTGTATGTAGGATTTGTTTGTTTATGCTGAATTAAAATTATAGTTTTAACAAAATTTGCAAATAAAATATTTAAAAATTTGTAATTATAAAAATTTGAATGATCAAATTGCTGTCAAATAAGTTATTATAAAAAGGTATCATCCAGTAAAAAATCTATATACATATGAAGAAAATATTACTCACTTTAATGTTTGTAAGTTTTTTAAATGCTAATTCGCAAAATCCGGTTCAGGAATTTAATTTCAACGGAAACTTAAGTAGTGCAGATAATACAATTTCCTTTTTAGGTACTCCTGTTTTTGTAAATGACAGAATGGGTACCGCTAAAGGAGCTTTGCGACTTTCTAATAAAGCTTTTCAGGCTGTGGTAGGCGATCTTCCTCAAGGCAATAAACCAAGAACAATATCTGTTTGGATTAAATTCAATGCTGTAGCTACTGCGAACAATGTATTGGGGTATGGTACCGCTGCAAATGCCCAATATTTTGGATTAGTGCAGCAAGCATCAGCCGGAGGCAATTCTGAGATAAGTCTTGAAGGATGGGGATCTGGGAATGATGTGGCTGTTTCTGCACCGCTTACAAAAGATATCTGGTACATGTACAGCATTACTTACGATGGCAGTACTTCAAAAATTTATCGTAATGGTGAATTGCTAAAATCTGTTGAGGGAATTTCACGTTTAACGAAAGGTTATATTTTGAGTATCGGAAAAGTAAATACAGCTACAAGTATCAATGCCGATATTGACGACATTAAATTGTATACTGTTGCCATGACAGACGAGCAGGTTATGGAATCTTATAACAGTTCAAAACCGGCTAAAACAGTAGCAGCTCCGCCTGTGCCAATTTCAAGTACAGAAAAAAAAGCTGCGCCTGCGCCTGTAAAATTACCAGTACCTGCATCTTCTGCAGAAGCTGCTAAAAGTGGTAAAAATGTTGAGGTTTTCTCTCAGGGGCAAAAAATAATAGGGGCAAATGCTTCTAATATTGGTGATTTGCCCGAAGGAACGTATTTAATCAAAGTAACAAACACGCCAAAAAAATAATTTTTTATATTTTCTCATAAAAAGAAAGCCTTCTGAATTTCAGAAGGCTTTTCGTTTTTTATCAGCTTATTACACTAAGCACTACAAATAAGATTACCAGAATAATTACGGCAAATCTTGTGTATTTTGATGTTTGCATATTTGTTTTTGTTTAAAGGAATTATGATCTGATTGCGACAAATATAATAGTTTATTTTGCTTTTTATAATATTTTACTTTCTTCTGTATGAATTTTAACAAAACAAAAAAGCCCTGAAAAATTCAGAGCTTTTAAATTTTATAAAGAGAAGAATATTATTCCTCTTTCATAGTATGATAAACGTTCATTACGTCATCATCTTCTTCAATTTTTTCGATTAGCTTTTCAACATCAGCGATTTGAGCTTCGGTTAATTCTTTTGTAATTTGAGGAATACGCTCAAAACCAGAAGATAAAATTTCTAAACCTCTGTTTTCTAATTCTTTTTGTAAAGCACCAAAACTTCCAAAAGGAGCATAGATCAAGATTCCGTCTTCGTCTTCAAAAACTTCCTCAGCACCAAAATCAATTAATTCCAGTTCTAATTCCTCAGCGTCAAGGCCATTATTTGCAATTCTGAAATTACAAGTATGATCAAACATAAATTCAACAGAACCCTGAGTTCCCATTGTGCCGTTACATTTATTGAAATAACTGCGAATGTTTGCTACCGTTCTATTGTTATTATCTGATGCAGTTTCAATCAAAATCGCAATTCCGTGAGGAGCATATCCTTCAAATAAAATTTCTTTATAGTTGGCAGTATCCTTATTACTAGCATTTTTAATCGCGCGCTCAACATTATCTTTTGGCATGTTGGCCGCTTTTGCGTTTTGTATAACAGCTCTTAATCTAGAATTGGCGTCAGGGTTAGGACCGCCTTCTTTAACAGCCATAACGATGTCTTTACCAATTCTGGTAAAAGTTTTGGCCATTGCAGACCAACGTTTCATTTTTCTTCCTTTTCTAAATTCGAACGCTCTTCCCATTTCTAATTTTTAGTTTTGTGATGCAAAAATAAAGGTTATTCCTTATTTATCCAAAATCAAAATTTAAGTTTTTTTTTATTTTGTTTCAAGTTTTAAATTTCATGTTTCAAGTTAACCGCAAAGTGCGCAAAGTTTTACGCAGAGTTCGCAAAGCTGAGTCAACTTGAAACATGAAACAAAAATCTATTTCGAAAAATTGAAGTCATTGATAATGTTGACCGCTTCGTTCAGGTATGGATTTGTTTTTAAATTATCCATTTGGTATTGATTAATCGTTTTATCATTAGGATAAGCACCTAATAAAAACTGATTTACAGAAGAGTTGTAAACATCCAGCGGATTATTTTCGTCATTAAAAGTATTAATTTCTGTCCAAAGAGAATTTACGATTTTCTTTTGTTTAAAAATCGCATCCAAAGTCATCGGAATTTCTGCTTTTGGCGTATTGACCAATTGATATATTTTTAGATTGATCTTTTTAATATCATTAAAATAAAAATTATCAGCCAATCTCAAAGAACTGTTTTTGGCCAATTTATCAATTAAAGCGCGTTTTACATACGGCCTGAATTTTAAGAAAGGTTCAATACTGTCATTTTTCATAGCAGTAGGAAAATCACTTTCTTTTTGATAAACATCTTCATAAAATTCAGGAAGAACAACATCTGGTGTCACACCTATATATTGATGGCTTTTTCCTGTAACTCTGTAGAATTTATTGATTGTAATTTTAAGGAAATCAGTATTTTTATTTTCGTCAAGCGAAAGAATAGTCTGCATAGTAGCTTTTCCAAGCGTATTGCTTCCTAATAAAAGCGCGCGATTGTAATCCTGCATAATCGAAGAGAAAAATTCACTTGCAGAAGCTGTATTGCTATTCACTAAAACTACAATTGGGCCTCTGTAAATCATGCCTTTATAAGGATCATTAATAACAGATTTCTCTTTTGTATGATCAATAACAACCGAAATTGGGCCATAATCAACAAACATTCCAGCCAGTTTTATCGCTTCTTCCATCGAACCGCCGCCATTGTCAATCAAGTCAATCACTAAGCCTTTGATATTATCTCTTTCAAGTTTAATAACTTCTCTGGCCACATCATCGGCACATCCTTTTCGACTGTTTCCATCTAAATCAGCATAGAAACTAGGAATTTTTATATAGCCAATTTTACTTTCCTTCCCAATAATGAAACTGAAAACCGAATTTTCTTCGTCTTTCATTACTTGTTTTTCGATGTAAACGTCAAAATTTTTGCCAGAGTTTCTTTTCAGCGTAAGCGTGAGACTTCTATTGGCTTCAGATAAAATCATTGTGGATATAGACTCTAACGAAGCGCAGGAAACCTGAAGTGTTTCTTTATGGTTTGAAACAGAAATTATCTGATCGCCTTTTTTAATCTGTCCTGTTTGAAACGCCGGACCATTTGGATCTATTTCGTGAACAATAATTTCATTTTTTTCATTAAGATTCACTGTCATTCCCAGTGATAAATGTTCTTTTGATAATGAAGCAACAAAACTCGATTTAGAATCGTCGCTAAAATAAGCAGTATGCGGATCAAAATAAGTACAAAAGAAATTATAAAGATTCTCGTCCTGTTTTGTTTTAGTTTCTAAAAGCGTACTGATGCGACAAATTTCATTTGAAAGAATCAATTTTCTGGATTTAGCTTCGATAGAAGCAAAATTAGCTTTAATAGAATCCAGATTGTCACTGGTTTCAGCAATATCATCCAGAATTTGATAACGCAGTTTTTTGCGCCATACTTTCTCTAAATCTTCTTTCTTTAAATAAAAAGGAAATGATTTTTTGTAGAATCTAATGGTATCTTTCTTTGTATAATCAAATGCAGTTGCCTGAATTTTTTCAAGAACTTCTTTAGTTCTTATCAATCCGTTAATATATTTTGCGGTAATATCAGTTAAAAAAGTACAATCGTTACTTAAAATTAAATCGTCTAAATTTAAACGATATTCTGCCGCCAATTGATCGTATTCACTCTTAAAGAAGATATTACGGGAAGGATCTAATTCATTTATAAGGTTATCAAAAACAAAAACAGATAAGCTGTCATCAACAGGTTTTGGATGTAAATGTTCCGTTTGAACAACGGTATTTATTTTGTTGAGAATTTGGCATGTCTCGGCGCTATTTTGACTAAATAGGAAAGAGGTAATCAGTAAAAATAACGGCAAAAATTTGTTCATAGGTGAAATCTCAACATTCTATATTAAAGTTACGCTAATTTTTCTAAAACAGTTTACATTTTTTCTAAAAAATCTTACATATAAATAATAAATAAATACCGCAGATTAAATGATTTTAAAGGATTACTCCCTACAATTATTTAATCTGCGGCAAAAAAAATGCATTACCACTACAGTAATGCATCTTACAATATTTATAACTTTAATTATTTCTTGTAAAAAGGCAATTTTACCACTTTAGCAAGAACATCATTTTTTCTAATTCTAATAAAAACATCACTGTCAACAGCACTATTTGCTACAGTTACGTATCCTAAACCAATTCCCTTATTCATAGAAGGAGACATAGTTCCAGAAGTTACGATTCCAATTACTTCGCCCGAAGCATCAACAATTTCATAATCGTGTCTTGGTACTGCGCGCTCCTGCATTTCAAAAGCAACTAATTTTTTGGTAACACCCGCTTCTTTTTGTTTTTTAAGAGCTTCAGAATTGGTAAAATCCTTTGTGAATTTAGTAATCCATCCTAAACCGGCTTCAAGTGGAGAGGTCGTGTCATTAATATCATTTCCGTAAAGGCAGAATCCCATTTCAAGACGTAAAGTATCGCGCGCTGCAAGACCAATTGGTTTAATTCCGAAAGCTGCACCAGCTTCAAAAACTTTGTTCCAAATAGCTTCAGCATCAGCATTTTTGCAGTAAATTTCGAATCCTCCCGAACCAGTATAACCCGTTGCAGAAATAATTACATCATTAAAACCAGCAAAATCTGCTACTTCAAAATGGTAATAGGCAATTGCAGATAAATCTATAGAAGATAAAGCCTGCATAGCCTCAACCGCTTTTGGTCCCTGAATTGCCAATAATGAATAATCATCAGAAAGGTTTTTCATCTCAACTCCCAAATCATTGTACGATGAAATCCAGCTCCAGTCTTTTTCAATATTCGAAGCATTTACAACAAGTAAATACTCTTCTTCTTTCATTTTATAAACAATCAAATCGTCTACAATTCCGCCTTCATTATTTGGAAGACAAGAATATTGCGCTCTTCCAATAGTCAAAGCCGAAGCATCATTTGAAGTCACTTTTTGAATCAAAGACAAAGCATTTGGCCCCGTTAGCAAAAATTCTCCCATATGCGAAACGTCAAAAACGCCCACACTATTACGAACTGTTTCATGTTCAGCATTTACACCTTCATATGTAATAGGCATGTTGTAACCCGCAAAAGGCAGCATTTTCGCTCCCAAACTCTCATGTATGTGCGTAAGCGCAGTATTTTTCATTGTGTTGTTTTATAAAATTGAGTCGCAAATTTATTCAAAAAATATCAAATTTTAGTAGTCTAAATTATAAATTTCGCAATGATTAGGAGCTATTTCCTGCTATCCGCTATATCTTTTGCTTTTTAAAGAAAAAAGCAAAAGGATGCCGCTTCTATCAGGGCTAAGACTTAAGGTAAACAATAAACATTTAGGCTTTCGATTTTTTATGTAACTTTAATATATAAAAAATGCCAGATGAAATCTCCATATTTAATCACAAAAGAAGAAATCTTAAAAATATACAAACCCGTAAATCCTCATACACATAAAGGAATTCAGGGGCACGCTGTGATTATCGCCGGAAGTTATGGCAAAATTGGTGCAGCTGTTCTAGCTTCAAAATCATGTTTAAAATCCGGCTGCGGACTCGTAACGACTTTTATACCAAAATGTGGTTATCAGATCCTTCAAATCTCAATTCCCGAAGTGATGACCGTTACCGATGAAAACACCAATTTCATTACTAATATTCATTTGCCATTGATTCCGCAGGCAGTTGGAATTGGACCCGGAATAGGAAAGGAACTTGGAACACAAAAAGCTTTATTTGAGTTTTTAAGAGTAAATAAAGCACCTTTGGTTATTGATGCTGATGCTCTAAACATTATTTCCGAAAATTTATCCTGGCTGGAAATGGTTCCTGAAGATACTATTTTGACACCTCATCCAAAAGAATTAGAACGCTTGATCGGAAAATGGAGTTCAGAATCTGAAAAGTTTCAAAAAACAATTGCCTTTTCAGAAAAATATAAAGTTATTGTGGTCATGAAAGGCGCACCAACATTCATTATAAACAGAAATTCGATCTATGAAAATACAACCGGAAACGCAGCTTTAGCAACAGCAGGAAGCGGCGATACCTTAACAGGAATCCTCATAAGTCTTCTAGCACAAGGCTATGAACCAAAATATGCTTCAAAATTCGGAGTCTATCTCCACGGATTAACTGCAGATATTGCTTTGCGAAAAACTGGTTACGAATCTTTTATAGCCTCAGATATAATTAAGAATTTAGGGAAAGCGTTTTTGAGTTTGGCTTAACCGCAAAGAGCGCAAAGGTTTACGTAAAGGGCGCAAGGATTTTTTATGTTAATACAGAATTTGCTCGCAAAGGCGCAGAGTCGCAAAGTTTTATATTTGCGACTCTGCGCCTTTGCGAGATTAAAAAACTCTGCGAACCTTGCGTAAACCTTTGCGCTCTTTGCGGTTAAATTACTAAGTTTGTATCTATGAAAAACAACTTCGATCTCAGAACGGTAAACGTCATGCGTTATATAACGCCGCTGCGCGAAGGCGGTTCTTTACCCGCTTTGGCAGAAGCCGATGACGATTTTAAATACGTATTAAAATTTAGAGGTGCCGGACACGGCGTAAAAGCCCTTATAGCCGAATTAGTTGGCGGACAAATAGCAAAAGCTTTAAAACTGCAATTACCAGAATTAGTTTTCGCGAATCTCGACGAAGCCTTTGGAAGAACCGAAGCCGATGAAGAAATTCAGGATTTACTGCAGGGAAGTCAGGGATTGAATCTGGCACTTCATTTTTTATCTGGTGCCATAACTTTTGATCCCGTTGTAACTACTGTCGATGCAAAATTAGCTTCGCAGATTGTTTGGCTGGATGCTTATATTACAAATGTTGACAGAACTTTCAAAAATACAAATATGCTGATCTGGCATAAAGAATTATGGCTGATTGATCATGGAGCGTGTTTATATTTTCATCATTCCTGGAATAATTGGGAACAGCATGCCAAAAGTCCGTTTGCGTTGATTAAGGATCACGTTTTACTGCCGCAAGCTTCACTTTTAAAAGAAGTCGATGCCGAATTTAAAGCGATTTTAATGCCGGAAATTTTAGAAGAAATTGTAAATACAATTCCGTTAGACTGGCTGCAATGGGAAGATGCAGATGAAACGCCGGAAGGTTTACGAAATGTATATTTACAGTTTTTGCAAACCAGATTAAATAATTCTGAAATCTTTGTAAATCAGGCTCAAAATGCAAGATAATCACTTATACGAATATGCTGTGATTCGTGTTGTGCCAAGGGTAGAACGCGAAGAATTCCTGAATATCGGAATCATTTTGTTTTGCAAAAAAGCCAAATTTATAAAAATGAAATTTTATTTTACAAATCATAAAGTTCATTCTTTCTCTCCAGATTTTGACACGGAACAATTGTATAAAAATTTAATTTCATTTCAAAAAATAGCCGATGGAGATAAAGACGGCGGTCCAATTGCTGGATTTGATATTCCGGAGCGTTTTCGCTGGTTAACGGCAATTAGAAGTTCTGCAATCCAAACTTCAAGACCTCATCCGGGTTTATGTCAGGATTTGGAGAAAACAATTAATCGTTTGTTTGAAGAGCTCGTGTTGTAACTATTTTGAACCATATAAGTTATATAAGATAATTTAAGGTTTGGCTTAAAAAATCTCGCAAAGTCGCGAAGACGCAAAGAAATATAAGAAAAACTTTGTGCCTCTGCGACTTTGCGAGATTAAAAAAACTTAGCGTCTTCGTGCCTTCATGGCAAACAAAAAAAGCAAAACCATATAAACAATATAATATAATTTAAGACTAAAACTTAAATACCTTATATCACTTATATGGTTTAAAAAATAAAAACTAAACTAACTCATATTTTTAAAACGATCCGCAGATATTACCGCCTAAAGTTGCTCCGGCATTAGCCGAAATATCAGCTTTAACAGCAGTTTTATTAAGTTTTGCAATAGAATATGGCGGAGTAAAAGCAGTACCGCTTCCGACTTGATTTCCGGTTGTATTAGTAAAAACGTTATCAGTTGCCGTAACAGCCGTATAACCACTCATTAAATCGATAGGCGTTTTTACACCTTCAAAAACGTTGCTTTCTACACGAAGATCAGCTTCAAAACCTGCTGCAATACATTTATTGCTTACCGTACTATTAAAGAAGCTGTTTACCAAATGAACTTTTCCAAAACGAACTCTCGGCATTCTTTCTTTACATCCAGGCGCCCACCAGCATCTTGCAAAAGTGATTCTCAATTTGCCGCGATCTGCGGTAGCACCATCGCTTGAACCAATTAAGTTTGAATACCTGTGATCGTCAGATCCTCCGGAACCTCCAGCTTTTGGTGGTTTTAGGTAATGGAATTTAGAATACGTAACCGAAATGTAATCGGATTTGTTTTTGATGTCGAAGTTTCCGTCAACACCATCTCTAAATTCGCAGTGATCCACCCAAACATTGGTACATTCGTCCAAAATTGCATTGTCCCAGCCATCAGTATCGTAAGCTCCGGGGCCTTCGAAAATTAGATTTCGGATGATTAAATTTTTACATCTTTTAATGTTGATAATACCGGAAGCATCTTTAGTCTGATTAGTCGAAACTAGTTTTGCACCGCTTGTCCCATAAATGGTTTTACCAGTCTGATCCTGAAATGATAATCGTGTTGTAACTGTAATAGTGCCGGAAACTTTGATCACTTTTACAGAGGTGTTTTCAATAGCCGATTTTAATTGAGCGTAAGTTGTAACAGTAGTTTCAGCCGAAGAACCGCCGCCTGTTGTGCTTCCGTTTTGAGAAGCCCAGCCCGGAACTTCAGAACAGTTTCCAATTTTTGCTGTTACATTCGTCGCAGCCGGCTGAACTGTTGTTTCAATACTTGCTTCTGTATTTGGTGAAGCAATTTCTTCAGTATTACATGCCGTAAAACCGAGAGTCAATGTTAGTAAAAACATTGAGAGTGTTGATTGTAATTTCATAATTTAAGTTTGGTTATTTATAAAAGTTTAACAGCACAAATCTGATTATAATTTGCAGGAAAAAAGTTGAACAAGTTCAAACTTTTGTAAAAATTTCTATCAAATTCGTTTTTTTAACAGTTGTTAATTTACAAAAATGTATAAATAGTGTACTTTTACGTAATCGATTACATTTTCTAAACCCCTAATAGATAATGAATTGAAAAAACAAATTTATTTCCAACAAAAACCACAAACATGTACAACCTACTAAGAAAAAACATTGAGCGAAAGATTCCGCTCACTGATGAAGAATGGAATATTATTGTTTCAAAAGCTGAACTTATTAAACTCAAAAAAAATCAGTTTCTTCAAATCCAGGATTCGAATAACAGTTATGAGGGGTTTATTTTAAAAGGTTCATTTAAAACTTATATCTTAAACGAAAACGGAACCGAAAGTGTTATTTTCTTTTCTTTCGAAAACGAATGGATGTGTGATTTGGAAAGTTTTTATCACCAAAAGCCAACGACTTATAATATTAAAGCCATAGAAGACAGCGAAATTCTGGTAATAAATAAAGCTCAAAAAACGCAGTTATTTGCAGAAGTTCCCAAAATTATTCAGTTTCATGTTTTAATGATTGAACGTGCAAATGTGGCAATCCAGCAAAGACTTTTAGATGTTCTAAATAAAACATCAAAACAACGTTATTTAGATTTTAAAGATCGTTATCCGCAAAAAGTTCAGACCATAAACAACAAAAATCTTTCATCTTATTTGGGAGTTTCACACGAGTTTTTGTCAAAGATTAAGAGGATAGTTTCTTAGGTTTAAAGAGGCAAAGGTTCAAAGGTGCAGGGGACAAAGGTTCAAAGGTTTTCTGTAGAGACGCACTGCAGTGCGCCTAACATAAAATTTTTAGCCACAGATTTAAAAGGATTAAAATGATTTTTGTTTCACGCAGATTAATTCGCAATCTTGTCATTTCGACGAAGGAGAAATCTTCGTAAGTAACTCCGCAATGAGATTCCAATCTTTGTAGAGCTTCTAGCGAAGATTTCTCCTTCGTCGAAATGACAAACTGTATGTAAACTTTGTCTAAAACCTTTTGGACTCTGCTCCCGATGGCTATCGGGATTGCGAGATTAAAAAAAACTTAGTGCCTTCGTGGCAAAACTTCTTTTAAAAATCCAGTACCCCAAAAAGGCATTCATTAGAAAAATGAAGCAATATATTTTCCTTTTCTTGATTTTCAATGACTAATAAATCATAAGGTTCCAGATAATAGGACTTCTCATTAATTTTAATAGATGTAGTATTTAAAGAAAATAAAATTATTATTTGAGCATTACAATTCTGATTGCTATTTGTTATTTCCAGTTTATGACGGGAAATTTTTTCAGAAATCATCCAATTAAAATCCATACCATTTGTATAAGAAGTTACTTCATCATCCGAATTAAATTCCATGATTTCATGCTTCTCATATACTTTTTTTTCTTTGTTTACCTCAATTTCTAAGCCGTTATCAAGCATAACCAAGTATCGGTAATAGCCTTTAAATTTGGTAAACACTGAAGGCACTTCCTCTATTGTAGCACTGCTTATTCTGAATACAAAATCTCTATCAGTATAGTTTGCTGTTTTCGGATATATCATATATTCATAGGTCAATCCGCCACTCCAAATAGAGGCTTTACTGTCTTTTTTAGGTAAAAGATGTATGTTCATTTTTTATTTTTAAAAAAAGGTTCAAAGGGACAAAGGGACAAAGCAACAAAGGTTCAAAAAATAATCTCGCAAAGGCGCAAAGTCGCAAAGTTTCTTTTTTATATTTCTTTGCGACTTTGCGAGATTAAAAAAACCTTGGCGAATCTTTGCGCAAAATCTTCGTGTATCTCTGTGGTAGAACCCTCTTAAATCCTTTTCTCCAAATAAATAAACTCCAAAGGCGCATCAGAAACTGTAATATGAATTTCGCTTTGAGGGAAAGCTTCTCTTTCACCCGTATCCACATAACCATGACGTTTGTACCATGCAATAAGTTCCTCACGAACCGAAATAACCGTCATAATAATACCAGACAAACCAAGAGATTTAGCATGAATTTCGGCTTCAGCCAAAAGCTTTTTCCCGATTCCGCTATTTTGAAGTTCAGGTGAAACGGTTAACATTCCTAAATACAATTGATGCCCTTTTTCAACCAATAAAACCGAACCAATAATTTTATTATTCTCTGTAAATTTCAGAATCGTATTTTTAGGATCAAGGAAAATTTGGGTCATTTCCTGTTCATCGGTTCTTTTTCCTTCTAGTAAATGTGCTTCGGTTGTCCAGCCTTTTTTAGAAGATTCTCCTCTGTATGCGGAGTTTATTAAGACTGTTAATGCTGGAATGTCTTCGAGTAATGCTTTTGTAATCATGTTATTTAATATAAAAATAAATTGCCTACAGCTTTAGCTGAAGGGCAAAGTTATATTAGAAAATGGCTTTAGCCTAATCTTTTAAGTTTTTTGGCTAAAGCCAATTTAGTCTGCAAAATCAAAACCTCCAGCTAAAGCTGGAGGCAATTGAAATTTTTATATATGCTGTCTTTAGTTTAGCTTAAATAATTTATTGTACAGTTTTAGATTTTTTATTAATCAGATAACAATAAATGAAGTGGGTTGATAAAACGAGTCCAATACCAATATTCCAATAAACCTCAAAATAATCAAATGCATTATATAAGCACAAAACAGAATCTTTGTTTTCATTTACTTGAAAATAAACTGGAAAGACAATTAAAAAAAGCAATAAAAAGATTGACAGAATAATAAAACGGCCATATTTTATTTTATAATAATCAACTATTCCGTAAGACAACATTTGTATAATAAGTATTATCAGAAAAAATCTTTCCATGTTTTTTGGTTTATTTCGTAAATAGATTATTGTCAATGTTGGCGGAGAGGTCGTTTATTTTTAATTAATAACTTGGAGTATTTTGTTTGACTTTTTCAAGCAATTGATTTTCTTTTTCAATCACCTTTTCAAAAGGAGATTTTTTTGGTAAATGATCATTTTGATATTGTTCAATAAGTGGAAGGGTCAAAACAATTTTCAAAGCTGTATGATAGTTGGTTATTTCGGTTCTTTTTTTATTAATAGTTGTTACCAGACTTTCTATGTCAGCTTTTTTAGAATCGTATTTATCGGAACTTTTGATGATTAAATTTAGAATTTTGTTTTTCAGTATACTATCTCTAATGCCTGCAGTATTACTTTTGGCAGAAATGTAATAATTGATGGATTTATTGTCGTAATGATGAAAAATAGAAACCGTGTCTTTGGCATTTACTTCGTTCAATTCATCTTCTAAGGTTTTTAGTTCGGGAGATTTATTTACAAGTTCCTGATACAAATCATCAACTAAATCTTCTCTGCCTTTAAATCTGCCTATGTCAATGCTTTTCTCTTGTAGTGCTTTTGGTTCTTCCTTGTTTTCATTGTTACTTTCACTTTTTTGGCAAGAAATTAGAAGGAAGAATAAAAATAATGGTAATAGTTTTTTCATGGTTTAATTTTTTGGTGGGACAGATCATTCAAATATTCCCCAAATATACCTATCGTCTACAATTGCATTTGGATTTTCACTTACTTTTTCTAAGAAATGACTAAAGTTGGTATAAGTTCTTAGCTTAAAAATTAATTGCTGCCCTGCATTGTCTATAATTATTTTCCAGACTCTTCTTTTGTTAATGGTAACCGCAGTTCTTCTAACTTCAATAATTGTGGAGAGAGGATATTTAATTAAAGGCTCATTTGAATTTATTAGGTATAAATTATTTTCATCGAAGTAAAAAATAGTACTGTTAAAGATGAATTTTTCTAAACCCCAGAAAAAGGGCGCAAGTTCTGATAATCTATAAAGAGACCACAAATCAAGACCTGTTCTTTTTTTAAATTCTATTGCTCTTTGTTCTTTATAATAATCAACCCAAGATTGAATTTTTGGGTAACAGAGAAGAGAAATAATAATTAATGCTAAAAATACCAGAACAATGTTTGTGCCCATATTGAATTTTATTGTTTTTTTAATGAAACATAATAAACTTATTTAAAACTCAAAAAAAATCTGTATTAATCCGCGTCTTCGTGATAACGAATCCGTTAAATCTGCGTTCAAATATAAAATTGAAAAGCGTATCTTACAAAAATACTTTTGTTTTTTACCTAAATTTATTTTCGTTTAAGAACTTTAAATATCTTTGAATTATGAGTACAGCAATAAAACCAAAACATATCGGCAGAAATATAAGCCGTATCAGAGAGCTTAAAGATATGAAACAGGAAGCACTGGCACAGGCTTTAGGTACAAGTCAGCAGACTATTTAGGCTATTGAAAACAGCGAAACTGTAGATGAAGAAAAACTAATTGAAATAGCAAAAGTTCTTGGTGTTTCTGTGGAAGCAATTAAAAACTTTTCGGAAGAAGCGGTTTTTAATATTATTGGAAATACTTTTCAAGATCATAGTGCAATTGCTTCAGGTGATTACAATTGCAATTGTACTTTTAATCCTTTAGATAAAGTTGTTGAACTTTACGAACGTTTGGTGCAAGCTGAAAAAGATAAAGTTGAATATTTAGAGAAATTATTGAACGGGAAATAACCGTTTTAAAGATATATTTAATTCTAGAAAGAGGTCTTGATTAGATCTCTTTTTTTATTTATTTCAATTGCTGGCGCGAGCGTCTCGCCATAAGTGTTCGAAACCTTGAAATTATTATATTTGAGTATAAAACAAACTTATGAAATTAGAAGAAGTTTTAGACTACATTCCAAAAGAAGAATTAGAAAAACTATCCCTTAATTATAATGTTGATCATCAGGTAAAAAAGCTTCATGGGCAAACGATGTTTCAATTATTACTTTTCTCAATGTTAAATATCAAGCAGAATAGTTTGAGGGTAATGGAAGAGTTTTATCATTCACTGGCATTCAAAAGTATTGCAAATACAAGTTTTGACGGGGTGAAATATAATTCAATAAGAGATCGATTGGTTACAATTAATTCAGATTATTTTGAAGCAATTTTTAATAGCTGCCTAAAAAAGTATCAAAATAAATATTTAAAGAAAAAGCATAATATTATTTCTTTTGATTCAACTCTAGTTAGTATTTCTTCAAAATTATTAAAAGAAGGAATGATCATTAATCAGAACAGCACTAAGAAATCAGTAAAATTCAGTATAGCATTTTCAAATATCCCGATTCACTCAAAAATTTTCACAGAACAGGCATTTGTCTCAGAGGATTTTGCTCTAAAAGAATTAATAAAAGAATGCCCTTTAAGTATTGACAATATTTTAGTTTTTGATAGAGGAATTCAATCCAGAGCAACATTTGAAGAGTTCAACAAAGATAATTTAACCTTTGTGACACGACTTAATAATTATACTCGTTTCGAAAAAGTCCGAGAATTTGAAATTGATAAAAATCAAACAGAAAGATTGTTTTTAGAAAAGGATCTGGAAGTAATATTATACGATAGACGAAATAAAAAGACTCAAAGATTTTTACGGCTAATTATTGCTAAAGAAAAAGAAAATGCAGAAGTGTTTTACTTTTTAACAAACAGCAAAACCCTGACAGCAAAAGAGGTAGCTGATATTTACAAGCAGCGTTGGGAGATCGAAGTGTTTTTTAAATTCATTAAACAGAACTTGAATTTTAGTCATTTGATAAGTAGAAACATTAACGGAGTAAAGGTTATTATGTACATGACCTTGATCACAGCTATTTTATTGATTGTATATAAAAAACTTAATGATCTCAAAGGGTATAAAATTCCAAAATTAAAATTTGCCCAAGAGCTAGAAGTTTTAATTATTAAAGATATTGTAAAAAAATGCGGAGGAGACCCTAATAAAATAAATCAAATTTTAAATACTGAATAAGGTTTCGAACACTTATGGCGAGACGCTCGCGCTAGCGGAGAAATTATTGAACGGGAAGTAAACGTTTTTTGAAGATATATTAATTGAAAAGAGACCTTTGATGGGTCTCTTTTTGTTTGTATTAGTCAGCTAGTATGAGTGTCTCGCTTATGCATTCCAATTGTTTTTTATTTCTTTGCATTCATATGAGGGACGCTTGTAATAGTAAAAAAAGTACGACGTTAAGAGTTAAAAGGTTAAAAATAAAAATCCCGCTCACATTGAGCGGGATTTTTATTTTACAGTTTGTATTCTGGAAAATAATTTGAAATGTCAACATCGTCTACAAAAACATTGCAGATAATTTTGGCATCTGTTATATTAGAACGATCTATTACCTGAGGATTTTTCAGAATCAATTCTTTGTTTGTTAATAATTTATTTAATTTATCTACCGCATAATTTTTATTAGAAGAATTTGATAAATTATATCCTCTTATCTTAAGTGTTTCACCTATTAATTTTGTTCCATCCTGAGTAGTTAATGACCATTTTGGTGCAACCTTAATAGTTTCACCGTCTACTATTTGTAAAATTTTAAATGCTGCCATGATGTTTATATTTTATTCTCTGGAGGCAATGCTTCTCCAATTTCTTCTTCTTTTTCTTGTTTAACAACCTTATCATTTTTATCCTTAATAAGAATTTGTTTCGCTTCTATTACCATGTTTAATATTTGCCAAAGAGCAAACAAACAATAACTAAAACAAATACCACTTATAATTATCGCTACACATTTTAAAACAATAATGAAAGGTAAGTCTAGTAAACAATAATTGGTACGTGCAAAGTAATATAAGCTTATAAAGAATAATGATAAAATCAGTGGTATAAAAACTCTCTTTATTTGTCTTTTTGGATTTAATAGATTTGATTCCTTAATAATTTGTTTTTTATGTTTTTTATTTTCTTTTATAATTTTTGTCATTTCTTCCTCGATGTTATCTTTATTTTTTACATACGCATCGTCATATAATGATTTAATTGTTTCTAGTTGTTGGTCATTTTTGATTCTAGCTTTTTCAATTGCATCAATAAAAATGGATATTAGCAACGTAAATGAAGGTCCAATAAACCCAAAAGTTGCAACAACTATTTTAGAATAAATTTCAATTATTTCTTTCATTAAAATTATGGATATCTTAATAACTGAAAATTTGACTTTACATATCAAATTTTCAGTAAATATAAATATTAAATCTTATTTACAAATAACCCTATTAATGAATATAATAATTGTAGCGTAAAAAATATTTTTTAAACGTCGATTTAATGTTAAAAAGATTTTACAATTTTATAAACTATAGATTGAAGAACAAATACTCTGCAAGACAAGTGAACACATGTGTTCGAAGTTAGGAAATGTTAATTTTAATTTCTTATAAAATTTTCATAAAACATTCAATAATAACAATACAAAGTGTGTATTTGGCATTTCGTACTAGCACGAGTGTTTCGCTCATACGTGCGAAGGGAAAGGAATTTTATTTGAACAAATGTTATTAGATATATAACTGTAAACTATTCCCATACTACTTGGATAACAAAATAATTTTGGATAAATATTTTTACATGTGTTGACTTTTTATTTTGAATTATACAATATTGATAAACTTCACTTTGAACATCTTCCCAAGTAGCATAAGGGACATCATCATAGAAATTTAAAATCATTGTTCCTCTACTTCCTACTTCAGGAGCTATTTCTAATTCTTTAGTTTTAAAGAAAGAGTTTATTTCTTGCTCTGACATTGATCCAATTGTTGTTATACCAATATGTGAAGGATTATCAAATTTCGGCTCACTAGTTTCAAATTTAATATGACCTTTAGCAAGTTTAGTTATTACATTTTTAAATCTATCTTCCTCATATTTAAAAACTTTTATATTGTCTCCATATATAAAAGAATTTTCAATCCGTTGTTGTAATTTTTTATTTTTTAAAAGAGTTTCTTTAATTTTTTTACGGTTCAATTTATCAATATCTGTAGTTCCATGAATTATGCATTCTAGGGAACAAGCAAAATATTGTTCATCTAATGAAAAACTTTGATTACAATTATCACAACAATAAACAATTGGTAGATTTTCGGGAAAAGGTTCGTTTAAGAGAATTTTAGAAGGCACATGATCCCGTGTTCCGTGTTTGTCTCCACAATATGTACACATTTTATCTAATCTTTCGTCATTAAATGTTCTTACAGCTCTCATACTATACAAGTTTAAAATGATGAAGTTTATTAATATTTAAATATACTAAAAAAGATATAACGGCACTTAAAATAATAAGTGCCGTTATATCTTTTGAAAGAAACAGTGAAACTCTTAATTCAAGAAATCCTTCAACTCCTCATAACTAGAAATCCTAACACTAACTTTCTCCTCATTAATAACACTCTCAATTTGAGTAGGAATAGGAAGCGTAATTCCTAAAGCAGGTTCAACAACATCTAAAAACTTAATTGGGTGTGCCGTTTCTAAGAAAATACCAATTGCATTACTATGTTTTTCCAATTCTTTTTTCAAACCTAAATAACCCACAGCGCCGTGAGGTTCTGCAATGTATCCGTCGGTTTTGTAAATTTTCTTTAGCGCTTCAAGCGTTTCTTCGTCGGTATAACTATAAGAAGAAAAGTCTTTTTCGAAAGCTTTTAAGTCATTATTGTATAATTCCTGAATTCTAATAAAGTTACTTGGGTTTCCAACATCCATTGCGTTAGAGATTGTTGCTTTAGAAGGTTTTGGATCGTATTTTCCGTTTTCTAAGAATCTTGGCACGGTGTCGTTTACGTTTGTAGACGCTACAAAATGCTCAATTGGCAAACCTAATTTCTTTGCCATAATTCCGGCACAGATATTTCCGAAGTTTCCGCTTGGGCAAGAGAAAACTAAAGGTTTGTTTTGGCTTTTCAATGCTTTGTAAGCAAAGAAGAAATAAAACATTTGCGGTAACCAGCGCGCAATATTAATAGAATTCGCCGAAGTCAGGTTTTTATGTGCTAAAGTTTCATCTAAAAACGCTTTTTTCACCATATCCTGACAATCATCAAAAACACCGTCAACTTCAAGCGCTTTAATGTTTTGACCTAAAGTAGTCAATTGTCTTTCCTGAATATCACTCACTTTTCCTGATGGATATAAAATCACAACATCAACGCCGTCAGCGCCTAAAAATCCGCTTGCAACGGCTCCGCCTGTATCTCCGGAAGTTGCTACTAAAACGGTGTTTTTAGCGTCTTTTTTATCTTTATTGAAATAGCCCAGACAACGTGACATAAAACGTGCTCCAACGTCTTTAAATGCCATTGTTGGGCCGTGAAATAATTCTAATGAATAAATTCCGTTTTCAACTTTCACAACAGGAAAATCAAAAACTAAAGTATCAGCGATGATTTCTTTTAGTTTTTCTGCCGGAATTTCATCGCCAACAAATTGTTTTATTGCTTCAAAAGCAATTTCTTCATTACTTAAACTTTCGATTTTATCAAAAAAAGAAGAATCAAGCTGTGTTATGCTTTCTGGGAAATATAATCCTTTGTCAGTTGCTAATCCTTGTATAACAGCTTCTTGAAAAGAAACTTTTGGGGCATTGTGGTTTAAACTGTAGTATTTCATTTTTTTGTGGCTTTAAGCTTTAGGCTTTAGGCATTAGGCTTTTTCTGAATGCGTTTAGCTTTTAGCTTTCATTTTTTTTCTTGATTTTATATTATGCGCAAAGTTTTAAGCTTATTGCCTAAAGCCTATTGCTTACAGCGTCCCATCCTAAAGGATGCGGACACCATCTGGATTAATTTTCGAAACGTGAATTTCATACGGCAAATTCATTTTTTCGTAAACGTCGCTCATGGCTTTTGCGATTTGGTCTGCTGTGTTTTTTCCTTTGCTTAAAGCGAAAATCGATGGGCCAGAACCTGAAATTCCAGAACCTAATGCACCGTTTTCAAGAGCGGTTTGTTTGATTTGATCGAATCCAGGAATTAAAACACTTCTTAAAGGTTCTACGATTTCATCATGAAGCGAACGTCCAATCAAATCGTAATCTTTTGTGTAAAGACCCGCTATAAGTCCGCCCACATTTCCCCATTGCATAATCGCGCTTTTTAGGGAAACGGTTTGTTTTAATACCGAACGTGCATCAGAAGTTTTTAATTCAATTTGTGGGTGAACCACCGTTGCAAACAATTCTTCCGGACTATCAATTCGGATAATATCAAGCGGCGCATAACTTCTTACCAAAGTAAATCCGCCTAAAAGGGCAGGAGCAACGTTGTCAGCATGCGCGTTGCCACTGGCTAATTTTTCGCCCTGCATCGCAAACTGTACCAAATCTTTACGAGAATACGGTCTTCCTAATAATTCATTAATTCCGAAAACAGCTCCGGCAGAACTTGCGGCGCTGCTTCCGATCCCGCTTCCGGCTTTGATGTTTTTGTAAATTTCGATTTCGAATCCAAAATCCAATTCGTCTAAAGTTTCAAGCATTGCCAAAGCAGCAACTCCAGAAACGTTTTTCTCCGTTTCTAAAGGTAAATCGGCACCCACAATTTTAGTGATTCGAACTCCTTTTTGATCGACTTTTCGAACAATCATTTCATCGCCCGCATTGTCTAAGCAAAGTCCCAATACGTCAAATCCGCAGGAGAGGTTTGCGATAGTTGCCGGGCAAAATAGTTTTATTTCCATTTTTAAGGTTCTGAGGTTTTAAGGTGCTAAGATTCTAAGGCTTCTTTTGCAGCTTTTTATTTTTAGTTCTAAGGTTTTGAGATTCTAAGATGCCAAGATTAGGTTTAAAAAAAACTCAGAACCTTAGCATCTTAGAACCTTAGAACCTTTATATATTCCCTATTCTAATAACGTCGGCAAAAATTCCTGAAGCCGTAACAGCAGCTCCGGCCCCGGCGCCTTTTATCAATAAAGGCTGATCTATGTAACGATCTGTGTAGAAAAGTACGATATTGTCTTTTCCTTCTAAATTATAAAAAGGATGATCTTTTGGGATGAATTGCAGGCCTACGCTTGCTTTTCCGTTTTCGAATTGTGCTACGTATTTCAATCTTGAATCTTTGGCTAAAGCTTCGTTGTAAATACCTTCAAAATGAGAAGCGTGTTTGATTAACGATGCAAAAAAGTCTTCGTTGTTTGTTGTTGCTAAACATTCTGCAGGTAAAAACGATTCGTTTGCAATGGCGTCAATATCCATTTCGTAACCGCTTTCGCGAATCAAAATCAGGATTTTACGAGCCACATCGATTCCGCTTAAGTCGATTTTTGGATCTGGTTCTGTAAATCCCTGAACTCCGGCTTCTTTCACCACATCGTGAAAAGAATTGTTTTTATCGAAATTGTTGAAAATGAAATTCAAACTTCCCGATAAAACCGCCTGGATTTTATGTACTTTATCACCAGAAGCAATAAGGTTTTTTACTGTATCGATAATTGGTAATCCCGCGCCAACATTCGTTTCAAACAAAAACGGAGCGTTGTATTGACGAGATAAACTTTTTAGTTTTTTATAATTGTCGTAAGCAGATGAACACGCAATTTTATTACAAGTTACAACGGCAATACTTTCTTTTAAGAATTTCTCATACATATCAGAAACGCTTGCATTTGCTGTAATATCTACAAAAATGCTGTTGCGTAAATTTAATTCTCTCGCACGAGCGATGAATTCTGTTGGAATTGCTGCTTCGCCTTTGTCTAAAGTCGACTGCCAGTCTTTTAAAGAAATTCCGTCTTCATCAAAAAGCATTTTTCTTGAGTTTGACAACGCAATTACGCGAACGTTAATCTTTAAATTATCTTTTAAGAACTTCTTTTGGCTGTGAATTTGTTCGATGAATTTTTCTCCCACATTCCCAACTCCCATCACAAATAAATTCAGCTGTTTTGTGTTTTCTTCAAAGAAATTTTCGTGTAAAGTATTCAACGCTTTTTTAACGTCTCTTTCGTTAATTACAGTCGAGATATTTCTTTCAGACGCACCTTGCGCAATGGCACGAATGTTTACGTTGTTTTTTCCCAAAGTACTGAACATTCTTCCGCTTAAGCCTTGGTGATTTTTCATGTTTTCACCAACCAAAGCAATAATGCAAAGGTCTTTTTCTACATAACAAGGATCGATTTTGTTTTGTGCAATTTCGATTTCAAAAGCTCTGTTGATCGCAGCTTCGGCATTATCAGCATCCGAATTTAGAATTCCGATGCAAATTGAATGTTCAGAAGAAGCCTGAGTAATGAAAATTACGTTGATTTTTTCCTGAGACAAAACTTCAAACAAACGTCTTGAAGAACCTGCAACTCCAATCATTCCCGGACCTTCAAGTGTAAGAAGCGAAATATGATCAATATGACTGATTCCTTTTACAACAGTATCTTTTGTTAAAACAGTATCAGAAATCAAAGTTCCTTCGGCTTCCGGTTCAAAAGTATTTTTGATTAAAATTGGAATGTTTTTTCTTAAAACGGGCTGAATTGTTGGCGGATACAAAACTTTGGCACCAAAATGCGACAATTCCATCGCTTCCTGATACGAAATGTTTGCAATTGGCTGCGCTTGTTTTACGATTTTTGGGTTAGCAGTAAACATTCCGTTTACGTCTGTCCAAATTTCTAATTGCGATGCGTCAAGTGCTCCGGCAATAATGGCCGCAGTATAATCAGATCCGCCGCGACCTAAAGTCGAAGTGATTCCGTCTAAAGTCTGTGCGATAAAACCTGGAAGAATATTGATTTTTGATTCATTCGAAGCAAAATATTCCTGAATTAATTGGTTGGAGATTTCGAAGTTAACAGCTGCTTTTCCGAAATCAGCATTAGTTTTAATCAATTCGCGACTATCTTTATAAACGGCATTTTTTTCTGTTTGCTGAAACGCCTGCGCGATGATATAGGACGAAAGCAATTCTCCAAAACTTAAAATAGTATCGGCAGTTCTTGGAGATAATTCACCCAAAAGGAAACAACCGTCTAATAAAGTTTCTAAATGATTAATGATTCTTTTTACATGACTTAACAAACTGCTTTGTTCACTAACCGGAATAAGTTCTTTAAGTGTGTCAAGGTGTTTTTTCTCGATTTCTGCAACGATATCTCTAAAGCCTTCATCGTTTGCTGCCGCTTTTGCCGCTGCTAATTGCAATAAATCAGTTACTTTACTAAGTGCAGAAACTACAACTACTAATTTATCCTGCTTCGCTTTTTGATTGACAATTTCGAGAACGAGTTTTATATTTTGAGCATTGGCAACCGAAGTTCCGCCAAATTTTAATACTTTCATTGTGATATTTTTTTTCTTTGAATGCAATAGTTTTTATGTACCCATTACCTTTCTTCTTTTGCGAAAAAAGTATAGATAATCTGGATTATATGTAAAAATGTATACCCCTAAGGGGTAGTAGTTGTTGTAGTAGAAATAATTGTAGCAGCAATTGCAACTCCTGTTTGAGTTGTCATTGTAGATTGATATTTTGTGCTGTTACTTTTCATTTTTGATTTTTCAAAAGTACAGATTTTTATACGAGTTAAAAATTTTGAAGGTCTTTTTACGAATATTTTAATAATTTAAACCCTTAGAATTCAATATTGAGCTTTTGTTAAAATTAAAGATGTTAAGTTAGCGTTTTAATATATTTCTGATAATATGAAACAGAAATACAGATCCTTTCCCGATGAGATTTTTACTAAAAAACGAGTAAAAGACCATGATAATCTACATTTTACTATTATCAAATAAATAAAAGTAAAGAATTCGTCTTATTGAAATTTTAATTATTGTGATAAAATGTTGCTTTTTAATATTGATTTGTTGAATTTTGACATCTTAAATTGAAAAACATCATGAGAGAGATCCATTATATAAGTACTGAAACGATAACGCTGGAAACTTTACAAGAAATTTTAATAAATGATAAAGCACTTGAGTTATCTGAGGAAGCTAAGGTAAATGTTCAAAAATGCCGTGATTATTTAGATAAAAAAATGGCATCACATACTGCACCAATTTACGGAATCAACACAGGTTTTGGCTCGCTTTATAGTGTGAAAATCTCGAATGAAAACTTATCCAAACTTCAGGAAAATTTAGTGAAATCTCACGCTTGCGGAACTGGTGAAGAAGTTCCTGCTGAAATTGTAAAAATGATGCTTTTGCTTAAAATCCAATCTTTAAGCTACGGACATTCTGGAATACAATTGATTACTTTAAGCCGTTTGGTTGATTTTTACAACAATGATATTTTACCTGTAATTTATACACAGGGTTCACTTGGGGCTTCTGGAGATTTAGCTCCTTTGGCGCATTTATCTTTGCCTTTATTAGGAGAAGGAGAAGTTTATTTTGAAGGTAAAAAAATGGCTTCTGCCGAAGTTTTAAAACATTTTAACTGGGAGCCAATTGTTTTACAGTCAAAAGAAGGTTTGGCTTTATTAAACGGAACTCAGTTTATGAGTGCTTATGGAGCTCATATTTTAATTAAAGCTTATAAATATTCTTATTTGGCAGATTTAATCGGAACTATTTCTTTAGAAGGTTTTGATGGAAGAATTGAGCCATTCAATGAATTGATACATTATATACGTCCGCATAAAGGACAAATCGTAACGGCGCAGCGTATTACTGAATTTTTAGATGGAAGCGAAATTATTGCTCAGGAAAAGAAACATGTTCAGGATCCGTATTCTTTCCGTTGTATGCCACAAGTTCATGGTGCTTCAAAAGATGCAATTGATTATGTTCGAAAAGTATTTAAAACCGAAATAAATTCGGTTACAGATAATCCAAATATATTTATAGAAGCGGATCAGATTATTTCGGGAGGAAATTTCCACGGACAGCCTTTAGCTTTGGCTTTAGATTTTATGGCAATTGCTTTGGCAGAATTAGGAAGTATTTCTGAGAGAAGAACATATCAGTTAATTTCTGGTTTACGTAATCTTCCGGCATTTTTGGTTGATAATCCGGGATTAAATTCAGGTTTCATGATTCCACAATATACTGCGGCAAGTATTGCCAGTCAAAACAAACAATTGGCGACTCCGTCTAGTGTTGACAGCATTGTTTCAAGCAATGGGCAAGAGGATCATGTGAGCATGGGAGCAAACGGAGCGACAAAAGCCTTACGTGTTTTAGATAATTTAGGGCGTATTTTGGCGATTGAATTGTTGAATGCATCTCAGGCAATTGCTTATAGAGAGCCTTTAAAATCAAGCGATTTCATCGAAATGTTCTTAAGCAGTTATAGAGAAGTTGTACCGTTGGTTAAGGAAGACAGAATCTTACATTATGATATTGAAAACACAGTTTCGTTTCTGGAGAGTTTCCAAATAGAAAACGATTTGTTAACAATGGCTTAACATTGTAAAATATTATTGAAGTAATTTTGCACTATCAAAAATATAAAAATGTCAATAAACAGTATTTTCCAATTTTTAGTGCCGAAAGACAAAAAATTCTTTCCACTTTTTGAAGAAGCTTCAAGCAATTTAATTGAATTAGCTTCTAACTTACACGAAGCGGTAAACCTTCCATTAAAAGAAAGAGAAGTTCTTTTTCAAAAAATTGACGAATTAGAACAAAAAGGGGAGGACATTACACGTCAAACCAATTTGGAATTAAGCAGAAACTTTATCACTCCATTTGACAGAGAGGATATTCATACATTAATTACTTCTATCGACAACGTTGCTGATTACCTTCATGGTGCAGCAAGCCGTATGAGATTGTATCAGGTTGATAAGATTACAAAATCTATCAGAAAGATGACAGAAATTAATCTTGAGGCTTGTCAAAATATCGACAGTGCTGTAAAAGAATTAAGAAATTTAAAGAATTTTAAAGTCATTAAAGATGCTTGTGCCAGAATTAATAAACTGGAAAACAAATCTGATAACGTTTATAATAAAGCAGTTTTTGAAATTTTTGAAAACGAAACAGACGCTAAAAATATTATTAAATATAAAGAAGTGTTATCTGTTTTAGAATCAGCAACAGACAAATGTAAGAGTGTTGCTAATATACTAGAATCTATTTCTGTAAAACATTCTTAATTCAATCTTTCATTCTGAAGTTATAATTTTATGACGCTACTTTTATTAATTATAGTATTAGCTTTAATTTTTGATTACATCAATGGTTTTCATGATGCGGCAAATGCTATAGCGACTGTTGTTGCCACAAAGGTTTTAACGCCTTTTCAGGCCGTTCTTTGGGCAGCATTTTTTAACTTTTTAGCTTATTGGGTTTTCGGATTTGGTGTTGCAGATACTGTTGCAAAAACAGCGCACACAATGGAAATTAATCTTGTTGTAATTCTTGCAGGGGTTATTGCGGCAATTTGCTGGAATTTGTTGACTTGGTGGTTAGGAATTCCGTCAAGTTCTTCTCATACATTAATTGGAGGTTTTGCCGGAGCAGCGGTTGCGCATGCTATTGCAGTTCATGGTTTTTCTGGTTATGTTGGAGAGGATGGAACGACACACTATTGGTATCAAATTGTAAGCTGGTATAAGGCCGGAAAAGATGGCGGAATGCCTTCGGGGGTTCTTATCATTATTGCGTTTATTGTTTTAGCGCCTTTATTAGGAGCCTTAGCATCGTATTTAATTTCTATTTGGTTATTAAATGCTTCTCGTAAAAGTATTTGGCCTAAAGTATTTACTGTAGCTTTAATGCTTGGAACTATTTGGTTTGTATATGCTCAAATGGTTTCTTATGAAGAAATTTTAGAGCATGGAAAACCTCGTTTCGATTCTCATTTTTGGAGTATAGCTTTTGATCCTCATAATATTAAATGGTTTTTAGTAGCCTTTATTATTTTAACTGTAAGTGCATTTTGTTTGATATTTAGCAGTTTAAATCTTCATCAGGCTGATGCTGCTTTGAAAAAAATGCAGTTATTATCTTCTGCGGCTTTCAGTTTAGGTCATGGAGGGAATGATTCTCAAAAAGTAATGGGTATCATCGCTGCTGCGGTAGCGGTATATATCAATACAAACCCTGGGGTTCACATGGCTTCTTGGTTAGATGTTGTTCTGCCAAATGATGATTTGGGAGTAAAAGGAGTAATGCCGGGATGGATTCCGTTAGCTTGTTATTCTGCAATTGCAGCGGGAACATTAAGTGGTGGATGGAAAATTGTAAAAACAATGGGTTCTAAAATCACAAAAGTAAGTTCATTTGAAGGAGTTGCTGCTGAAACTGCCGGAGCTTTAACGCTTTATTTTACAGAGCATTTAAAAATTCCGGTAAGTACAACGCATACTATTACAGGATCTATTATTGGTGTTGGATTAACAAAACGTGTTTCTGCAGTTCGCTGGGGAGTTACGGTAAGTTTAGTTTGGGCTTGGATTCTAACTATTCCAATTTCAGCAATATTAGCAGGTTTGGTTTATTTTATACTAAGTGTATTTATTAAATAAAATGATTGATGTGGAAATGTGAGATGTAAATGCATTTTGTCAACATAATAAAAAAAAGCCGATTTCAAATTTGAAATCGGCTTTTTTTTGTTTTGAATTTCCTTTGCAAGAATAAGAAAGTGATATATTTGAAGCTAATTTAGTAGGTATTTATGACAGATCAAAAAACTTTAAATCAAATAGAAAGAATAAAGGTAAAACTGATTTTAGCAAAAGAAATAGATAAAGATTTTGAAGTATTTGCTGCAGATAGTCATGAGTATGCGATAGGAGAGACGATTAGCAACGAAGAAATTTTAAAATTTGAAAACAGTTACGCTATTTCTCTTCCGGAATCTTATAAAGCGTTTTTACAGTATATTGGCAACAGTGGAATATCTTATGAAAAATCTGCTGCAGGGCCTGGGTATGGAATATTTCCTTTTTGGAAAAATACTGCAGAATTTGTTTATAGTAATCCTGAAAATTTTTTAAAACAAGATTGCAAAATTCATCCTGAAATGAGTGATGATTTTTGGAAGGAACTAAATAAGAAAATTGATGGAGATATTTCTGATGAGAATTTTGAAGACGAATTAGGTAAAATTTTCGCAGGGATTTTGCCTATTGGAACAGAAGGTTGTACTTACTATTATGGTTTTATTTTAAATGGGGAATTTAAGGGGAGGGTTGTTAATATTGATGTCGATCGACGTAAACCATACTTTGCTTTTGAATCTGATTTTTTAGAATGGTATGAACGCTGGCTTGATGAAATTACAGCAGAAAATGCAAATGATGATAATGATCTATTTAATCATACATTGGGTGGCGTTGTAACTCATATTTTAGAGGTGTACAAATCTGCGGATGATGAGGAAATTAAATTAGAATGTTTGTTTGCAATTTTAAAAAAGAAAAAGATAGCTTCGCAAACATTAGATATTTTAGAAAAAGAGTATAAATCAAGTAAAGATAAAATCCAGAAAAAGCTGCTTCAAATACTTACAAAATTTGATTATAGTAGGGCGTATCCCTATTTAATGGCTTTTGCTAAAGAGGATATTCTGTCTGTGTTTCAATTTGTATTTTGGTATGCAAAAGATAGAAGTACCGACTGGCTTGAATTTATACAAGAAAATATTGAAAGAATAAATGATGAAGAAACATTTCAATTCTGTACTTATCTGCTAAAAGAAATGAAGTTGGATTATGGAGTTTTGATTGTTCCATTTGCATTAAATGAAAATAAAGAAATAAGAAGACAGCTTTATTATTCGCTTGGACAATTAGAAAATAAAAGAGATTATCTTGATACGTTTATATTAGGGTTAAAAGATAAATCTAATTGGGTTGTGCATGCTGCATTACAGGCTTTAAATGGAATTAAAGAAGAAAAACTTTTGCAATATTATAAAATGATTGCGGAGCGATATCCAAAAGAAGAGGATTACATCTTATCAAATTTAAACCGCAATCTTGAAGTTTTCGGATTGTCTTCTACACAAATAAAAACTATCGATATAAATAAATTGAAAACGACTGTATTAAGTAGAAGAAAATGGTTCCAATTTTGGAAATAAGCAAAAAAGCCGATTTCAATTTGAAATCGGCTTTTTTTTTGTTTTTCTTTAATTAAAATTTTGAAGACTTTTATGATTGTGTTTTCGTTTATAATGCGTTTGTTTTAGTTTTTCCTGATCTTCAGAAATTATACTGATTGTACCGTCAATTTCCAGCATTGCTAATTTTACATTCTTAAAGAATTCGATTCCGTGCTCTCTCATGGCTTCTTTTAGTTCTTCATCTGAAATATCTAATTTGCTTAAAGCTTTAAAATCGAGTTTTCCATCGTGAATTAAGACTTCGGGTTTATCTAATAACAGATCACCGAAAATTTTATATTTATGGGTCAATTTTTTAATAATAAAATTGATTACAAATAAAACTAATGCAGCAACTAAACCTCCAACAAGACTTGTATCTGGTCCTACCATTGCATTTTGAACGGAGTTACTAATCAATAAGATTAAAATTATGTCAGCAGTATTTAATTGCGAAAGTTCTTTTTTACCAAAAATTCTAAGAGCAATTGTCATAAAAAAATAGACAGCAACACTTCTTAAAATAATATCTAAATAAGGGAAAAGCATGTTTTTTATTTTTAAAGTTAAAAAAAAGCTTTGACAAAGTTTTAAACTTTGACAAAGCTGCTAAATTATTTATTCAGTATTAAGTTTAAATGAACTTAACTAAGCTTAAAATTCTTTTCAATTGCTTTTATCATTTCTCCGGCAACATCTTTATTTGTTGCTCCTTCAATTCCTTCAAGTCCAGGAGAAGAGTTCACTTCAAGTAATAAAGGGCCTTTTGAAGAACGAATAATATCAACACCGGCAACTTTCAAATCCATTGCTTTTGCGGCCTTAATAGCAATCTTTTTTTCTTCGGAAGTTACTTTTATTACAGATGCTGTTCCGCCAAGGTGAATATTAGCTCTAAATTCGCCAGGCATAGCTTCACGCTGAATAGCGGCAACCACTTTTCCGTCAATTACAAAACAACGGATATCTTTTCCATTTGCTTCTTTAATAAATTCCTGAACTAATATATTGGCATTTAAACTTTTAAAAGCATTGATAACACTTTCTGCAGCTTTTTTGGTTTCGGCTAAAACAACCCCTTTTCCTTGCGTTCCTTCTAATAACTTGACAATTAAAGGAGAACCTCCAACCATCTTAATTAAATTGTCTGTATCCAGCGGAGAATTGGCAAAGCCAGTTGTTGGAATATCAATGCCGCTGTTTAAAAGCAATTGAAGTGAGTATAGTTTATCTCTTGATTGTGTTATAGCTGTAGCCGAGTTTAAAACGAAAACTTTTAATGCTTCAAACTGACGCGTTAACGCACATCCGTAAAAAGTAATGCTTGGTCGAATTCGGGGAATAATGGCGTCAAACTGATTTAAGATTTTCCCGCCTCTGTAATGAATCTCGGGAGTTTTGGCATCGAGTTTCATGTAACATTCTTTGATGTTCAAAAAATGCATTTCATGGCCTCGCATTTCGCCGGCTTCCATGATTCTTTTATTACTGTATAATTCCGGATTACTGGCTAAAAGACCAATTCGTAAACCAGAACTTGCTTTTTCTGAGTTTTGGTATAATTCTTTTAAAGCTTCACTTGTAGGCTGTCCAAGTAAGTATTTTTCTTCAGGATCAACCAATACACGCCCGCTCATGGCTTCACGTCCTAAAAGCATACGAAAACCCATTGAATCACGATTGGTTAAAGTCATTTCGATTGGCCATTTTGCATCGCCAATTTTTAAATGTGTCTGAATAACATAACGATGTTCTCTGTAACCGCTCGAACTTTTTACAATTCGTTTATCAACCAGTGGAGCTTCACAATGAATAATGGTTTTAATGTTATTCTGAATTGGATTAATATCAAACTTAACCCAATTAGCATCATTTTTTATAAAAGGAGCTATGTTGATAGCGTGCATTGCCGAAGTTTTGGCACCAGAATCGACACGAGCCTTAATTGTCGGGATCCCAAGTTCTGGAAATGAGCACCATTCTTCGCTGCCTAAAATGACTTTGTTTTGAAGCATACTTTATTTTTTTGTTATAAAATTTAAATTCAAAAATAGCTATTTGCTTTTACTAAAGATAGTAAATTATCCAAAAAAAATACCCGTTAAGTTATGAAAACGTAACGGGTAGATTATTTTTGTTATAAATTTTGACTAATTTATTGATTTGTCGGCTCTTCGGCTTTGTGAATTTCTACCGAAAGTTCTTGTGAATCATCTTTTAAATCCATCATGATTTCATCGCCCGAATGTATTTTCGAAGTAATGATTTCTTCGGCTAACAAATCTTCAACATATTTCTGAATTGCTCTTTTTAGAGGTCTTGCACCAAATTGTCTGTCAAAGCCTTTTTCTGCAATAAATGCTTTTGCTTTGTCTGTTAAGCTTAATTTGTAACCTAACTCAGCAATGCGAGAATAAAGTTTTTTCAATTCGATTTCGATAATCAAATCAATATCAGCTTTTTCTAAACTGTTGAATACAATTACGTCGTCAATTCTGTTTAAGAACTCAGGAGCAAAAGTTTTTTTCAATGCATTTTCGATAATGCTTTTTGAGTTTTCATCGGCCTGAGCCACTTTAGCAGCAGTTCCAAATCCTACACCTTGTCCGAAGTCTTTTAACTGACGCGCTCCAACGTTAGATGTCATGATAATAATAGTGTTTTTAAAGTCAATTTTGCGACCTAAACTATCTGTTAAGTATCCGTCATCTAAAACTTGCAGCATCATATTAAATACATCTGGATGCGCTTTTTCGATCTCATCTAAAAGTACAACGCAATATGGTTTTCTACGAACTTTTTCAGTCAATTGACCACCTTCTTCGTAACCTACGTATCCCGGAGGCGCTCCAACTAAACGAGAAATAGCAAATTTTTCCATGTATTCGCTCATATCGATACGAACTAATGCATCTTCAGAATCGAATAATTCTTTTGCTAAAACTTTTGCTAATTGTGTTTTACCAACTCCAGTCTGACCTAAGAAAATGAATGAACCAATTGGTTTATTCGGATCTTTAAGTCCGGCTCTGTTACGTTGAATAGAACGGGCAATTTTAAGAACGGCTTCATTTTGACCAATTACTTTATTCTGAATCAATTCAGGTAATTTTGCCAGTTTATTGCTTTCCGTCTGTGCAATCCTGTTAACAGGAATTCCGGTCATCATTGAAACAACATCGGCTACATTATCTTCTGTAACTTCAATTCGGTTGTTTTTAGAATCTTCTTCCCATTGTTCTTGTGCTACAGCTAGATCTTTTTCGATGCGTTTTTCATCGTCGCGAAGTTTGGCAGCTTCTTCATATTTTTGTTTTTTAACTACCATGTTTTTCATTTCGCGAACTTCTTCTAACTGACGCTCTAAATCCAAAATTTGTTTCGGAACATCAATATTAGTAATGTGAACGCGAGATCCGGCCTCATCCATAGCGTCAATAGCTTTGTCTGGTAAGAAACGCTCAGACATATATCTGTTTGTTAATTTAACACAAGCTTCAATTGCTTCCTGTGTATAAGTAACGTTGTGGTGGTCTTCATACTTGTCTTTTACGTTGTTTAAAATTGCGATTGTTTCCTCAACAGAAGTTGGTTCAACAATTACTTTTTGAAAACGTCTTTCTAAAGCACCATCTTTTTCAATATATTGTCTGTATTCGTCAAGAGTTGTAGCACCAATACATTGGATTTCTCCTCTTGCTAATGCAGGTTTGAACATGTTTGAAGCATCAAGTGAACCTGTTGCTCCTCCAGCTCCTACAATAGTATGGATTTCATCAATAAAAAGAATAATGTCATCGTTTTTTTCAAGCTCGTTCATTACGGCTTTCATTCTTTCTTCAAACTGGCCTCTGTATTTTGTTCCGGCAACTAAACTTGCCAAATCCAATGTTACAACACGTTTGTGAAAAAGAATACGTGACACTTTCTTCTGGATAATGCGTAGGGCAAGTCCTTCTGCAATAGCAGATTTACCAACTCCAGGCTCTCCAATAAGAAGCGGGTTGTTCTTTTTTCTTCGGCTTAAAATTTGAGAAACACGTTCAATTTCTTTTTCGCGTCCTACTACAGGATCTAGTTTTCCTTCTTCTGCCATTTCTGTTAAATCTCTCCCAAAATTATCTAAAACCGGCGTTTTAGATTTTTTGTTTGACTTATTGGCTGGATTATTGAAACTACTTTCCTTTAGACTGTCATCTTGTCCTGAATCGTCATTGTACGATTCGTTTCTTGGCAAGTTTTCTAAGAATTCTTCTTCGTTTGGCGTCATGTTTAAATATTGTTCTTTAGCTATGTCATAATCTATTTTTAGCTTATTCAACAGCTTGGTTGTTGGATCGTTTTCGTTTCGTAAGATACATAAAAGCAAGTGAGCTGTGCTAATCGACGAACTTTGAAATACTTTAGCTTCAAGAAAAGTGGTCTTCAGCGCCCTTTCGGCCTGTCGGGTCAGATGAAGGTTTTTCTTTTCGGCATTTACTTCAACGCTCTGGTTGGCTGGACTCAGTATTTCTACCTTCCTGCGTAAATGATCTAAATCGACTGCTAGGTTATTAAGTATATGAATAGCTTTTCCGTTACCATCTCTTAAAATGCCCAGCATTAGATGCTCAGTACCAATAAAGTCGTGTCCTAAACGAAGGGCTTCTTCCTTACTGTATGTAATAACATCTTTTACTCTTGGTGAAAAATTATCATCCATAATATATAATTGGTATTGTAAATTTAATGAATTACAGTTTGAAAAACAAAAACCATACCCATCGAGAACTACTGTCAGCTAATTGACAAAAAAAATAACAATAAAAGCGTTAAAAAACGCTTAATTTATTAACTAAAAACTAAAATAAAGTTGTTAATAAATCATTTAAATAAGTGTAAGGAAATAGCTGAAAAAATTTTAAAAAAACGTATCTTGGCACGCTTTGAAACTAAATAATTATTTAAACATAACAACTTATGTCTGAAGGAGAAAAGTTAATTCCTATTAACATTGAAGATGAAATGAAATCAGCTTACATCGATTATTCGATGTCAGTAATTGTATCGAGAGCGCTTCCTGATGTTAGAGATGGCTTGAAACCAGTACATCGAAGAGTTCTTTACGGAATGTATGATTTAGGTGTAACTTCAAGATCTGCCCACAAAAAATCTGCGAGAATCGTAGGAGAGGTTCTGGGTAAGTATCACCCACACGGAGATACTTCAGTTTATGATGCAATGGTGCGTATGGCTCAGGAGTGGAGTATGCGTTATTTATTAGTTGATGGTCAGGGTAACTTTGGTTCTGTTGATGGTGACAGTCCGGCAGCAATGCGTTATACTGAGGCGAGAATGCGCAAGATATCTGAAGATATTATGGCAGACATCGAAAAAGAAACAGTTGATTTTCAATTAAACTTTGACGATACTTTATATGAGCCAAAAGTAATGCCTACGAGAGTTCCTACCTTATTAGTTAATGGAGCAACTGGTATTGCAGTAGGTATGGCAACTAATATGCCGCCGCACAATTTAACAGAAGTTATCAACGGAACATTAGCGTATCTTGATAATAACGATATCGAAGTTGACGAATTAATGACACACATTAAAGCTCCGGATTTTCCAACCGGTGGGGTAATATATGGTTATGAAGGCGTTCGCGAAGCTTTTAAAACGGGTAGAGGACGTATTGTTATGCGTGCTAAAGTTGGTTTTGAAGAAGTTGACGGAAGAGAATGTATTATTGTTACCGAGATTCCATATCAGGTTAACAAAGCCGAAATGATCAAACGTACGGCTGATTTGGTTAACGATAAAAAAATTGAAGGTATTGCCAATATTCGTGACGAGTCTGATAGAAACGGTATGCGTATCGTTTATATCTTAAAACGTGATGCTACGCCAAATGTAGTTTTGAATACCTTATATAAATTCACATCATTACAATCCTCTTTTAGTGTAAACAATATTGCACTTGTAAAAGGACGTCCTCAAATGTTGAATCTAAAAGATATGATTCACTACTTTATTGAGCACCGTCATGATGTTGTAGTTCGTAGAACACAATTTGAATTACGTAAAGCTGAAGAAAGAGCGCATATCTTAGAAGGATTAATTATTGCTTCTGATAATATTGATGAAGTTATTGCTATCATCAGAGGCTCTAAAAATACAGAAGAAGCTCGTGAGAAATTAATCGAAAGATTCAAATTATCAGATATTCAGGCTCGTGCCATTGTTGAGATGCGTCTGCGTCAGTTAACAGGTCTGGAGCAGGATAAACTAAGAGCTGAGTTTGACGAATTGATGAAATTAATAGAGCACTTAAAAGCTTTATTAGCAGATGTTAATTTAAGAACTGCTTTAATAAAAGAAGAACTGGAAGAAATTCGTGAAAAATACGGAGATGCCCGCCGTTCTCAAATTGAATATTCTGGAGGAGATGTGAGTATCGAAGATTTAATTGCTGATGAAAATGTGGTTATTACAATTTCGCACGCAGGTTATATCAAACGTACAAACTTAACAGAATATAAAACTCAAAATAGAGGAGGAGTTGGACAAAAAAGCGCCGGAACAAGAGATCAGGATTTCCTTGAACATATGTTCGTTGCGACCAACCACCAATATATGATGTTCTTTACGCAAAAAGGAAAATGTTTCTGGATGCGTGTTTACGAAATTCCGGAAGGAAGTAAAACGGCTAAAGGTAGAGCAATTCAAAACTTGGTAAACATTGAAAGTGACGATAAAGTAAAAGCTTTCATTTGTACACAAGATTTAAAAGACAAAGATTATATCAATACACATAATCTTGTAATGGTTACGAAACAAGGACAGGTTAAGAAAACTTCATTGGAGAAATATTCTAAACCTCGTGTAAATGGAGTTGCTGCTATTACAATTAAAGAAGGTGATGAATTACTTGAAGCTAAATTAACTGACGGAGAAAGCCAAATTATTCTGGCAGTTAAGTCTGGTAAATTAGTTCGTTTTGAAGAAACCAAAACACGTCCGATGGGAAGAACAGCTTCTGGAGTTCGTGGAATTTCTTTAAAAGATGATACTGATGAAGTAATTGGTATGGTTACTGTTGGTAAAAATGATGTTGCAGATTCTCAGATATTAGTTGTGACTGAAAATGGATACGGAAAACGTACCAAATTAGTGGATGACGATGGAGAAGATGTATACAGAATTACAAACCGTGGAGGAAAAGGAGTTAAAACTCTTAATATCACGGAGAAAACAGGGAAATTAATTTCGATTAATGCCGTAACAGATTCTGATGATTTAATGATCATCAACAAATCTGGATTGACAATTAGAATGGCAATTGAGGATTTACGTGTTATGGGACGTGCTACTCAAGGAGTTAGATTGATTAACCTAAAAGGAAAAGATTCTATCGCTGCTGTTACAAAAGTTATGAAAGACGATGTAGAAGAAGTTGTTGTAGATGAAGATGGTAACGTTATAGAATCTGTTATTGAAAGAGTTAAGCCGGATTTAGAAGTTCTTGAAGATGACGGAACTGCTGAAGATGACGACGATGACGCTGATGATGTAGTGGAAGATGAAGACGACTCTGAAGAGGAAGAATCTGAAGAATAAAAATAAAACCACAAGAAAATTAATAAATATACAAATTGAACATTATGAAAAGTAAATATGTTATACTAGCGTCAGCATTACTGATTTCTGTAGCTACATTTGCTCAAAAAGATCAGATTAAAAATGCTGAAAAAGCATTAAAAAGCGGTGATGCACAAGGAGCACTTACTCAACTAAAAGATGCAGAGAATTTAATCGTGAATGCAAAAGATACTGAGCAGGCTCAATATTATTTTGTACAAGGAAATGCTTACTTAGACCTTGCAACTAAAAAAGTTGAAGAAAGTAAAAACCTAACTGCAGCTGCTGATAGTTACAAAAAATTAATTGATGTTGAAAATGCATCTGGAAAACAGAAATATTCAACTCAGGCAGCAGCTTCAATTACAAATATCAAAGGTTTGTTAATTAACTCAGCGATCGCAGATACTCAGGCAAATAAACATGCTGACGGTGCTAAAAAACTATATGATGCTTATCAGTTAGATAAAAAAGATACTATTAATCTTTACTATGCAGCATCTACAGCAGTAAATGCTCAGGATTTTGATACGGCACTTCCAATGTACGAAGAGTTAAAAAAATTAAACTTTTCTGGAAAAGGGACTTTATATTTAGCTACAAACAAAGCGAATAATAATGAAGATAACTTTGCTAATGCAAAAGAAAGAGATTTAGCTGTAAAATTAGGAACTCACGAAAAACCTAAAACAGAAGCTATTCCTTCAAAAAGAGGAGAAATCTACAAAAACTTAGCATTGATATTAGTTCAAAAAGGAAAAATTGAAGATGCTAAGAAAGCAATTGCAGATGCTAGAAAAACAAATCCGGATGATAGCTCTTTAATTCTTACAGAAGCTAACTTATACCTTGAAACAAAAGATTACGATCAGTACAAAAAATTAGTTGGAGAAGCATTACAAAAAGATCCAAACAATGCTGATTTAGTATTTAACTTAGGAGTATTAAGTGCAAATTCAAAAAATGCTGCTGATGCTGAGAAATACTATTTAAAAGCTATTGAAATTAATCCAAACTACACTAATGCATATCTTAACCTTGCTGCATTAAAATTAGATGCTGAAAAACCAATTATTGACGAAATGAATAAATTGGGTACTTCTGCAAAAGATATGAAACGTTACGATATTTTAAAAGCACAGAGAGAAGGTGTTTTTAAAGGTGTAATTCCTTACCTTAAAAAAGCAAATGAATTAGATCCTAAAAACGAAGATGTTGCTAAAACATTATTAGGAGTTTATAAAGCATTAGAAATGACTGCTGAAGCAAAAGCTTTAAAAGCGACAATGAACTAATATTAGTCATTTCATTATATAATAAAAAAGCCATCAGTTTTGAACTGATGGCTTTTTTATGCTTAAAAAAAATATTAACTTACTAATGATGCTGATAAAGTTATAGTTGTATTTAAAAGTTTTGAAATCGGGCAGATTTCTTTTGCTTTTGCAGCCGTTTTTTCAAATTCTTCTGCGGATATAGATGGTACTTTTCCTTTTAAATCTAAATGAATTAAAGTTATAGAACCATCCTCAAAAGTTACGGTAGCTTCTGTAGATAAATCATCTGCGGTAAAACCACCTTCGTTAAGTAAAAAACTTAACTGCATTGTAAAACAGCCAGAATGGGCCGCTGCGACTAATTCTTCAGGGTTTGTTCCAACTCCATCTGCAAATCTTGTTTTAAAAGACAATTGTGCGTTATCTAATGTTGTACTTTGTGTACTTATAGTTCCTTTTCCTTCCATGCCGGTTCCTTTCCAGTTGGCATTTGCTTTTCTTGTAAATTTCATGTTCTTCTTATTTAAAAATTAGTATTAAATGTTATTTGTTTGATTGTTAATTATAGTGGTAACTCAAATATAATCAATATTTTGCAGAATAGTTTTACGAAATTTAATGAGAATGTTAAGTTTTGGGTTCGTTATGATGATTTTACCGCAAAGCACGCAAAGGTTTATGTAAAGTTCGCAAAGTTTTTAAGTAAAGCTTTGCGAACTTTACGCTTTTATAAATCCTCTATAAATAAAATCTTTGCGTGCTTTGCGGTAAAAAAATAAGTACAAAAAAAAGATGCAATGAATTTCATTACACCTTTTGTATTAAATGGTTTTGACTTCGCTCAACCTGAGATTATTCCGGCTGATTTAAGTTTCTTAATTGTTTCAATTTGTCTTTCCATACATCAAGGCTTTCTTTGTGAATTGCAATGTTTTTGCGCACTTCCGTAACTATTGAATTCTCTTTTTTAGCATTTTTAGTATTGGCAAAGAACTGGATGTTATTTTCTAATTGGAAAATTTCATTCTGAACTTCTTCAATTTTACGCATAATGAAAATCTTTTCATTGTCTAACTTTCTTGTGTCGTTACTGTCTGATAACGAATCGATTCTATTAGAAAAACGCATCATTTCAGATTCTTTTTTGCTTAAACTTAGTTTTTCAAAAAGGGCATCTAAAATTTTATTGAATTTACCTTCAATATGACGTCTTGAAAAAGGCACTTTTCCGTAACTTTTCCAAATTTCAATATGCTGTTTTATAGCGTCAAGGTCTGTTTTGTGATCTCCTGTTAGCTGATAAGCTCTCAAAATATCCAGATACGCTTTTTTATTATCAAATGCAGCAACCTCATCAGCATTTTCTTCTGATTTGTGTTCTTTTAATTTATCAAAATAATGATTGCATGCATCTTTAAATTCTTTCCAAATCTTATCTGAGTATTTTTTAGGAACATGACCAATCTGTTTCCATTCTTCCTGAATTTGCTTCATGATTGGAGTAGTAGCACCAAAATCGGTACTTTCCTGTAATTCTTTGGCTTTGGCTACAAGAGCCATTTTTTTATTTAAATTATCGTTTTGATCTTTCTTGATGTCTTTGTAAAACGAATTTTTAAAGGCATTGAAATTTCTAACAGCTGTTTTAAACGAAGCCCAGGTTTCTTCATTTATTTCAGAAGGAACTTTTCCGGCAGCAAAAAACTCATTTCTTAAAGCCTCTACTTTTTGAATCTGAACAAGCCATTGCGAGTGCGAGTTTACTTTTTCAGTTCCTAAAACTTCAATTTTAGAAATAATTTCTTTTTTAGCTTCAAGATTTTGATGTTCATTTGCTCTTTGGCTTTCGAATAAAACTTCTCTTTTATCGTGAATTTTTTTAGTCAGTTCACTAAATTTATTCCAGATAGTATCACGGTGTTCTTTAGAAACGGGGCCGATATCTTCTTTCCAAAGGCGGTGTAAATCCTGTAATTCACGAAATGCTTTACTTATATCGCTTTCATTTACAAGCTCTTCAACTCTTGCTATAATTTTTTGCTTTTGCTCAAGATTATGTTTAAAATCTAAATCGCGTGCTTCACGATCTAAATGCAGATAATCATAAAAATTTTCTACATGAAAATGGTAGTTGTTCCAAACGTGATTGTATTTGTCTTTTGGAATTGCTCCGGCATTTTTCCATCTTTCTCTTAAATCATTAAAATGCTTAAGAGTGTCTTTTATATTTGCCTGCGGATTTATAAGTTCTTTTAATTCCTCAACTATTGCAAGTCGGTTTTCTAAATTAGATTTTAGATTAGTCTGCAAATGTTTAAAGTGAGCATTTCTTTTCTCTCTAAAAATATTATAATATTCATCAAACTTAGATTTTAGAGGAGAATGATATTCAAATTCTTCATTTGGATCTTCTTTTGAAGCATTAAATTCTTCTCTTTTCTCTTCTAAAAGATGGTTATATTGTAGTAAAAATGATTTTTTAATTTCCTCAATGTGATCTTTTACAGACATTGTTTTATCTGTATTAACCAATTTTTTAAGTTCGTCTACCAGTGCATCCAAAGAAAAAGTCTCATAATCCTTCATAGGAATGTCATGACGCTCTTTTAGCGTTTCATCTTCACTTTCTTCGGCGTTTGAATTTGTTATTGCATCTAATGCACTTTGATGATCAGTTTCTTCAATTTCAACCGTTTCTTCAACTTCATTTTCAGGACTTGAAACAGTACTTTCAGTTACCGTTTCAGTTTCTGCAGTTTCTACTGTATCATCAGGTGTAGAATCGCTAATATCGATTCCTAACTTTCCGTCTGCTTCTTGCAGGTTATCATTCTTTTCTTCTAACATTTTAAATGTATAAGGTTTTTACTTTAAACAGAGCGAAAGATAGTAAAGGTGTTCCTAACTACAAAATAAATCGTTTGTTTATGCTGTATTTTACGATGAAATTCTTATTCTTTATACTCTTTTACGCCTCTGATATGTTAATTTTTATAAATTACTTAAAGGAAATAAAAATTTCGATTTCTTATTATTTTTGAAAAAATGAAATTAAACTAATGATTTTAAATAGAAATTTTTGTCGATTTCTGATTAAAATAATATCAGCATTCCAACTTCAAGCCCCCAATTATAAGACTTATGATTTCCAAAAGCAACACTTGGATGTATGTATGCCATATCATTTGCTGTTATTTTACGTCCAAATTCTACAAAAGCATTATTTGGGAAACCTTTATTTGTAGCATTATATCTAAAAGCAGCGTCGGCAGCAACCCAGTTTTTCCCAAAAATATACATAAAGTAATTTTCAAAAGATGTTGTATTGATGTCGCTTCTGTTACTTGATCCGGCAAAACTAACTTGATTTTCCAGCGAACTTATCCATAAAAATTTATTCATGACCAAATATTTTCCATAGAAAACTGCAGGAGCAAAGACCCATTTTCCTGATCCCAAAGCAGGATCAACGGCTGAATTTGATATGATTCGAGCGCGAAAAGCGACTCCTCCGTTTTTATGTTCTAAATAGGGTATATAGCTGATTCCAATACCAATATCTCCAATTCCGGTTTTATTTATAGAAGAGGTATTAGTAGAAATTAATGGCAGATCAACTCTTAAATTCCAAGCCTTATTAGCAATGGGATGTAAAAATCTAAGCTGTGTTGTATTAAAGGAGCCAGAATCAGTATCTAAATATTCATTAAAAAGTAAAATAGTTTTTAGGTAATAATGATATCGGGCTTCTGTATATGGATTCTTCGAAGTCTCATTTGCATTTTGAGAATCCTGCTGCGCTGTGGAAGCAAGTGAAATAAAAAATAAAATACAGATGTAAAGTATTGATTTTTTCATAACTATCTACAAATGAGTAGACTAATTTACGAAATTTACTTTTATTTCCTACATTCTAAGGTTTTTATTTGTTCCAGATTTTCCAGGCTTTCTCTGCCTGAAAAATAAGCATATCATATCCGTTTTTAATTACTGCACCTCTTTCTTTAGCATTTTTAAGAAATTGAGTTTCTGCAGGATTGTAAATCAAATCGTATGCGATATGTTTTTCTGTAAAAAACTCATAAGGAAGATCAGGGCAAGCCTCTATGTTAGGACTTGTTCCAACTGGTGTACAATTGATTATGATTTGGTAATTATCAAAAGTAGTGGCATTAATCAAGTTGTAATCAATGATGTTTTCTTTTGCTTCTCTTGAAACAAAAGTGTAAAGGATGCCAAGTTCATCTAGAGCAAAAGCCACACCTTTTGAAGCGCCGCCGGTACCAAGAATCAATGCCTTTTTATGATGTGGTTCTAATAAAGGTTTTAATGATTTTTTAAAGCCGTAATAATCGGTGTTGTAGCCTTTTAATTTACCATTTTTGGTAAACTTAATAGTATTTACAGCACCAATTAAAGCTGCTTTTTTTGATAGTTTATCTAAAAAAGGAATTACCTGTTCTTTATAAGGAATCGTAACGTTTAAACCTTTCAAATCCGGATTGTTTTTCAATAATCCTGTAAAATGGTTAATTTCAGCAATGTCGAAGTTTTCGTAGCTGTTGCCTGCGAAAATTTCGTCGTTAAATTTTTCTGTAAAATAACCTTTTGAAAATGAGTAACTAATATTACGGCCCAATAAGCCAAAACGCCTTTTTAAAATATCAATCATTATTATTTTCTGTGTTTTTCGATATAATTTCTAACTGTTTTCTTTGTCCAGACTACCGGAAATAAATCTTCGATAAGAATATAATTATCAAAGTTTAAACGAAGTCCATTGCTTAAGTGGAATTTTGCCTTCGTATTGTCCTGAATCATAAAGTATAATCCAGCCAGACGATATTCGATTTCGTTTTCTTCCGGAAAATATTCTGATGCCTGAAGCAAGGTTTGAATTGCACTTTCAAATTCTCCTAGAAATTGAAGAATATCAACCCAATATAACCAGGTATCAAGAGCATAATCTCCAAATTCTACCGCTTTTCTGTATCCAAATTCAGCTTCTTCAAAAAAGTTCATTTGTTTGTTTATCGTTGCGTAACGTTTCCAGTACAAACGATTTTGATTGTCAATTGCTAACGCTTTATTGACAAAAAACAATGCTTTTTGAAAATTCTTCTGACGAACATGAAAATCTGTAATCGCTATCCAGCCTTTATCTAAAAGAGGATCTTCGTGCACAGTTTGGTTGTAATATTGAAGTGCTTTTACAGCATTTCCTAATTTTTCATAACATTTACCAATACGTAATAAAGCATACGATGTTGCGTCGTCTAATTCAATTGTACGATTATAGCTTTCAATCGCTTCATTGTACTTTTTAAGACGTTCGTAAGCTTTTGCTTTTTCCATAAATGCACCTAAAAACTCATCGTCAATTAGGGTTGCATAATCAAAAGCACGAATTGCATTTTCGTATTCTTTTACACCATAATGCAGTCTTCCAAGCTGGTGCCATGCAATTTCGCTGTATGGATTTTTGTTAATGTAGTCGTTCAAATACACAATAGCTTCCTGATTTTGATCTAAAAATTCAAAACAGTAAACCACGTTATATAAGGCAGATTGATCTTCTAAATCTTCTTCAAGACATTTAATGAAGCTTTCTTTTGCCAGTTCAAGATTATCCATAAAAAGATATTCCATTCCAATCAAGTTGTACACATCGGCATAATCATCAGTATATTGCAGGGCAATTTTAAGTAATTCTACCGCTTTTTCGTGTTGATCTCTTTTAGAACAAATATTTGCTTTTTGGATATAGATTTCCTCATTGTTTGGTTCGATTGCATACAACTCGTTTAAAAGCTTCTCAGCGATTTCCAGTTTGTCTTCGTAAACCAGCATTTCTACTTGTACTAATTTTAAGCCTGTAGATTTTGGATGTTGGTCTAATGCAAGTTTTAAGGCCTTTTTTGCTAAATTAGCCTTGCCTATATCTAAATAATGAAGAATAATTTCTTCAAATTCTTCAGAATCAAAAAAGAGTACTTTGTTAGTTTTTAACATCGACTCAAATTTTGATAAGGATAGGTTATAATCTTCTTCTTCGTTGCTTAATTGCATACTTTGTTTTATTTGAAATTAGCCTGTTATAAATTTAGGCAACCATATAATTGATGTGGGGAAGGAAAATTAATTGTTTTGAACAATTTAATTAACAATGAATTTAGAACTTATGTTCCAAATTTAATTATAATCTTCTGATTTTTAAAAGATTATTTAGTTGTTGCCCGCTTTTAATATTTCATCCATAACGCTTAAAATTATGGAACAGCCTTCTCTTATTTCTTCTTCAGAAATGGTAAGCGGCGGTGTTATTCGGATAGCACATCCTTCAAACAAAAGCCAGAACAGTATTAATCCTTTGTCCTGACAGTTTAAAATGACCTGATTCGTTATATCTGCCGTTTCAGTCATTGCTGCAAGCATTAATCCCTTTCCTCTAACTTCCTTTATCAAAGGATGTACCAAAAGCGATCTGAACAGTTTTTCCTTTTCTAACGCTTCCTGTATTAAATTTGTTTCAGTTAATTCCTGCAAAGTAGCTAAACAAGCTGACGCAATGACAGGATGGCCTCCAAATGTTGTGATATGTCCCAGTTTAGGATTTTCGGTTAAAAGATCCATTTTTTCAGCCGAAGCGGTAAAAGCACCTACAGGCATTCCGCCTCCCATACCTTTTCCCATAACAACAATATCCGGAACGACATCGTAGTTTTGAAACCCAAAAAGCTTCCCGGTTCTTCCAAAACCCGGCTGAATTTCATCTACAATCATCATGGCACCAACTTCATCACATCGCTTACGGACTTTTTGCAGAAAGTTATTTTCGGGCTGAATAAATCCGGCACCGCCTTGTATCGTTTCCAGAAGAATTGCTGCGGTTCTGGTTGTTATTTTTTCTAAATCGGCTTCGTTATTAAACGTTATAAAATCAACATCAGGAAGCAGTGGACGAAAAGCCCGTTTGCGTTCTTCAAATCCCATAACACTCATAGAACCCATTGTGTTTCCGTGATAGGCATTATGACAAGAAATAAGCTGACTGCGGCCTGTTGTTCTTTTGGCTAATTTTAGTGCACCTTCAATTGCTTCTGTACCTGAATTTACTAAATAGGTTTTATTTAGAGATTCTGGCAGGAGTGAGGCCATCAATTTGCAATACTGAACTGCAGGACTCTGTGAATATTCTCCATAAACCATTACGTGCGAATATTTGTCCAGTTGATCTTTTATTGCCTGATTTACTCTCGGATGCTGATGCCCAAGTGTACAAGCCGAAACTCCGGCAACAAAGTCTAAATATTTTTTATCGTTTGTATCGTATATGTATGAGCCAATGGCGTGCGAAACTTCCATTCCTAAAGGATAAGGAGAAGTTTGTGCCTGGTATTTTATAAAATCTGGGTTCATTTCTTTTTAAGGGTCTAAGTTGCTGAGATGCTAAGGTTCTTAGGTTTTTGTTTCATTTGCTGAAAACTGACACTGAAAACTGCGACTAATTTTTAGCGCAAAGATCGCAAAGATTTACGCAAAGTTTGTAAGCTTAAAATTAAGATTACATTTTAATGTAAAGATCTCAAAGTTTTGAAAAACTGAGATCGAATACTGCGACAAACTTCACTGAAAAACCTGTAAACTGAAAACTGCGACTGAAAACTATTTAACTTTAGGTTTCGTTTCCGCTTTTACGGCTGGTTTTTTCTTATCGTAATTTAAAGTCTCTTTCCTGACTTTCATTGGAACATTTTTATCTTTTTCTTCCTGTTCTTTTCCTTCCTTGACTAATTTGTCGTTCATTTCATTTTCTTCGGCGGTAAAGATATCATCTTTTGATTTTATTCTTTCGTCTCCTCGCCAGACAAAACCACGCAATTTACGTGCATTTTCAGGCAAATCTTCTTCGGGGAAAATATCCCCGTCAACACGATTAAAAAATGTAATCGTTTCTACGGCATTATTCTCAAGAATCAGGTTTATTTTACTGCTGACATTTTTATTAATTCCGATTAACTCATTGGCGTCATTCCGCATAAAATAGACGACTTCGGTATTTTTGACGACATCAACATCGTGGAGTTTTCCCTCTTTAAACTTTCCAAATAAATTGAGTCCCTTGACCTGATTATATCCCGTTCCTAAAGTGTCCTTGGAGATGAGGAAAGTGTTATTAATAACTTTTAATGAATCTAACTTTTTGGTATTGTTATCGCCAATTAAATGCATTAAATCACCAGTTATCTGGCTGTCGCCGTTCCATAAAATCGGACTTCCGATTAATTTTGTTAAAGCTGTTTTAGAATTTGAATGAATCGAATCACATTTTCCGCTCATGTCGGTTTTGTAAAAACGAACATTTTTAAACGCTCTCAAAATTCGTTCGCCTTCTTTTCCGGTAACCATTAGTTTTTGTCCGTGAATATAAACCGAATCGTTTTCGACTAAATTGATAGCAACAGCTCTTTTGGTTACAAACATCGAATCTTTTAGTTTGTAAATCTCGGCATAATGCCCTTTTACAAGTCCTTTATTAATTGAATCCGTGATTTTTACATTCCGCGTTGCCGATGCAAATTCGGTATTTCGATTATAAAATAAACTGTCTCCTTCAATGAGTCGGTCGTCGTATTTTATGTATGATTTCCGTAAAAAGTGAGCGAGGTTTTTCTTGGTGTCGTAAAACCCTTTTTCGGTATAAATATAATTGGCTTTACTGGTAATTGTCGACGGACCAAGTAAATACGTATGTCCTGAATTACTGTAATAATCTAAATGATTTGATTTTATAACATACTTAGGGTTCGTAATAGTGACTTCTGTCAAAAACTGAAATTTTTTCTGGGCTACAAAATATCTACCTGATTTACTAATCAAAGTATTGTCTTTGTTGATAATCGTTCCCTTTGTATTATAAAAAACTTCTTGGGTATTTCGGTCAAAATTAATAGTGTCCGTTTGCAGGGTTGCATCTGGTGAAGTCATTACAGCATCTCCAGTTGCAAAAGCTTTTTTCATATTTCCGTTATATTCGGCATATTTACTATTTAAAAACAAAGTATCACCTTGTACTAATTGTACATTTCCAAAGGCTTTAAGATAATTTTCTTTCTGAAAGTAATACGCTTTATTACAAGTAAGAACTACTCCGTCATGGTTTACTTTTACATTTCCTGTAAGCAAGACTGCATCAGGTGCTGTAGCTTGATCCACATCTAAATAATCAGAATGTTCTATGTTGATTTTTTTTGGTGCCTGCGCTTTTTTTGGTGCTTGCGCAGAAATGATTTGAACACTTAATAAAAGCAGACAAGATATAAAAAAGAGTAATTTCTTCAAGTGATTAAATTTTTGTCAAATTTATAAAAAAGGATACAACCTTAGATTGTTATTAGCATTAATTTATCTTTTTAGGTTCAGAGGTTCAAAGAGGCAAAGGTTCAAAGTTTGAATTTGAAATTTTTAATGACATTTCAGAACCTTTGTACCTTATATACCTCTGAACCTTTGTACCTCTAATTTATTAACAAAATAAAGAACTCTTACGTTGTAGTTGATGATTTTATTGTTGTGAAAAAACAAATCGGACTTGGTTTCTTTTGAGCTTTAAAAAATAAACTAAATTTAGAAATTGGATTTAGATTTCTATTTCAAAAAAAAACAGATACGTTTAGATTTAAAAAACTATGATAAAAAGTAAATTTATTGTTGTGGGAATGGCCGCAGCAATGTTGTTTTCGGGTTGTAAAACAAAAGATTTAAAAATGAGTGAAGAAAAACAAGAAAATTCAAAAGATCATAAAATTGTTGTATACCAGGTTTTTACCCGTTTATTCGGGAATAAAAACAAAACTAATAAGCCGTGGGGAACTATTGAAGAAAACGGAGTTGGAAAGTTTAATGATTTTACAGATAAAGCGCTTCACGAAATAAAGGATTTAGGTGTAACTTATATTTGGTATACCGGAGTTCCGCATCACGCTTTAGTAAATGATTACACCGCTTACGGAATCTCAAATGACGATCCTGAAGTGGTAAAAGGCCGTGCAGGCTCACCGTATGCCGTAAAAGATTATTATAATGTAAATCCTGACTTAGCTGTAAATCCGGCAAACAGATTACAAGAATTTGAAGATTTAATTGCACGGACTCATAAAGCAGGGTTAAAATTAATTATTGATATAGTTCCGAATCATATTGCTAGAAAATACGAAGGAAAAAATAATCCTGAAGGAGTAAGAGATTTTGGTGCTGATGATGATGTAACTGCCGAATATAAACGAAACAATAATTTCTACTATATTCCAAATATACACTTCGAAATTCCCGATGGAGATATTCCGTTAAATGGAGAAAAAAATGCTCTTATTGATGGTGTCTTTGATGAAAATCCTGCAAAATGGACAGGAAATGGTTCGCGTAAAGTAAAACCAGATCAAAATGATTGGTACGAAACGGTAAAAGTAAATTATGGCGTTCGACCTGACGGTTCAAAAGATTTTCCTGAACTTCCTGCTGGTTTTGATCACAAATCGTATCCCGAACATTTTGCTTTTTGGCAGGATAAAGAGGTGCCGGATTCATGGAAAAAATTTAAATCAATAGCTTTATACTGGACAGCAAAAGGTGTTGACGGTTTCCGTTATGATATGGCCGAAATGGTTCCTTATGAATTTTGGAGTTATATGAACTCTGCAATCAAAATGAAAAATCCAAATGCTTTTTTATTGGCAGAAGTTTATAACCCAAATGAATACAGAAATTATATTCGTTTAGGAAAAATGGATTATTTGTATGATAAAGTAGAAACGTATGATAAACTGAAAGATGTTATTCGAGGAAAATCATCTCCGGATGGATTATCTGATATTCAAAAAGGAATGACAGATATCGAACATCATATGCTTCACTTTTTAGACAATCATGACGAACAGCGTTTAGCTTCTCCGGAATTTGCCGGAACTCCGGAAAGAGGAAAACCTTTAATGGTAGTTTCAACTACTTTAAGTACTTCGCCAACTATGGTTTATTTTGGACAGGAAGTAGGAGAGGCAGGCAATGAAGATGCTGGTTTTGGAAAACGTTCTCGAACTTCTATTTTCGATTATATAGGGGTTCCGAATCATCAAAAATGGATGAATGAAGGAAAATTTGATGGCGGACAATTGTCTGATTCTGAAAAGCAATTACGAGATTTTTACAAACGATTATTAAATTTCTCCATAAAAAGCCCGGCATTGATGGGAAGTTTTCAGGACATACAATCGGTAAACCGCCAAAATACATCTAATTATGATGAATTGATTTATTCGTTTGTTCGCTGGTCTGAAACTCAAAAATTGATTATTTTGGCAAACTTCTCTTCTGAAAAAACAAGTACGTTTAATTTGAAAATCCCATCTGATGTTATTTTGAAATGGGATTTAAAAGATGGTGAATACGTACTTACAGATCAATTATATTCGAGTAACAAAAATATTTTAGTTGTAAAGAATGGAGAAGGAACTGTTATAGTAGAAATAGCGCCTTCAGAATCATTTATTTATGAATTGAAATAGTGTGCGCATAGATTAAACCGACAGGTTTTAAAAACTTGTCGGGTTTACTTGAAAAACTAATTTTTGTAAATAATAAAACTATTTGGTTTTAGTTCTTTTTGACCTAATAATATTTTTGCATTGCCGGGTAATGTTATTATTTTTTTAATACCAAAATTAATGACAACGGTAATTTTTTCATTTTCAAAAGATCGTGTAAATGAAACTTGATCTCCCTGAAGTTCCAGATTGTCATAAGTGCCATATTGCAAAACTTTTTCTTTATTTCTTAAAGCGGTCAATTTTTTATAGCTGTTAAGAATAGATTTTTTTTGCATTTTTAAAGCATCAACATTTATTTCTTTATAATCAGGATTGATTTTAATCCAACTTTTTTCTGTTGAAAATCCTGCAAACGCTTCTTCGTTCCATTGCATCGGACTTCGTGATTTATCACGATTGTGTTCGTTTCCTTCAATAAGTGCTTCTTTGTCGTTTTTATCTTTTGCTATTGCTGTTTGATAATGGGTTTTACCTTGTATATCGACCATTTCGTTTATGTTTTGGGCGATAATGTTATGCATGCCAATCTCCTCGCCATAGTAGATAAACGGAACTCCTTTTGCTGTAAGTATTAAAGCAGCAAGAGCTGTCGCTCTGTCCGTATTTCCGCCTGCCAGTCTGTCGATCATTCTGGGCATATCATGGCTTCCAAAAAACAAAGTGGGATAATTGCTCATGTTCTTCTCCATGCTTTGCAATTCGTCAAAAATACGCTGAGTCGAAAATTCTTTTATGCTTCCAAAATTGAAATTAAAAACAACATCCAATAATTCCTGCGATTGATATTGCTTTAAAACCTCGATTTTATCGCTCCCAATTTCTCCCACAATAAAGCGGTTATTGTATTCATTTACTGTAGATTTTATAATTTTCATGGCATTTTTTACACCTTCCTGATTTATATCGTTTAGGTGTTCCTGCTGTCCGTTTTTTATCGGATTATCTTTCGTGATACCATTAGTAGTCAAGAAGTTTATTACATCTAACCTGAAACCATCTACACCGGCATCAAGCCAAAAACGAAGTATATTTTGAACCTCATCGACTACTTTTGGATTTGACCAGTTAAGATCGGCCATTTTTTTGTCAAACTTATGATAGTAGTATTGACTGGTCGCCGCATCTTTTTCCCATGCAGTACCTCCAAAAAAAGATTCCCAATTATTTGGTTCATCTTCCCATATATAATAATCCCGATACCGATTGTCTTTTGATTTTCTCGATTCCTGAAACCATTTACAATCTGTAGACGTATGATTTAAAACCATATCGATGATTACTTTTATTCCTCTTTTATGAGCTTCATTCAAAAAAGTATCAAAATCGGCTTTAGTACCATACGTAGGATCTACTTCGTAATAATTGGCAATATCATAACCATTATCAACTTTTGGTGAAGTAAGAAAAGGCGTAAGCCAAATGCCTTTTATACCTAATTCTTTTAGATAATCTAATTTTTGGGTCATTCCCTTAAAATCACCATATCCATCTCCATTACTATCGGCATAACTGGGCATATAGATTTGATAAAAAACAGTTTCTTTCCACCATTTTTTGTCAATTGCTGTTTTTTGAGCGATCGCTGGATTTATATTTAGAATTATCAGAAAAGTGAATATATAATTCAAGGTATTAGATTTCATAGTATTATTGTCCCATTAAATTATTCCCATTTTTGTCATCCCGAGGAACGAGGGATGTTCGCAAGAAATTCCATAAAGAAATTTAGACAATCGTTGTCGAGCTACAAACAAAGATCCCTCGTTCCTCGGGATGACAAGATTGTGTATCAAAGTAGATCGAAAACAGTTTTTATTTTTTGTCTTGCCATTTATAATCTACAACTATCCCATCAACTAGCATTTTTGAGCCTTCATAGCTTACTTTTCCACCAGAAGGAACTTGAACAATCACAGCGGCACTTAATGGATCCATTTTTATTTTGGCAGATGAAGAAACATTCTTGGCTATAAAGCTTCCTGAAACAGTATTGTATAAATCTACTTTCTTGCCTTTTTTAACTTTTATAGTTACTGTTTTACTTCCTGAATATGGATTATAATATAGATAAGAAGGATAGGCTTTATCACTATAAAAATCGGTTGCTAATAAATTTAATTGTAATATTCCGGTAACATTGGTTTCATGGATAATACTTCCAAAAATACCAACGTGGCCGCTGCCGTAAACACTAAATTGAGATTCTTTAGGATTTTTTCCAAGTACCCAAAGCGGACCATCACCTTGTGCTACAGGGCCTTTTAGATTTTCATATTCTTTATAACTTGATTGACGTATGATGCCTTCGTAACCAATAACGCCTTTTGAAACTTGAGCAAGTTCCGGTATTGTTTCATGTTCATCAGGCATATACTGCGGATAAAAAAAACGAGAAGCATTGGCGGCATTCAGCATCCATTTTCCTATTGCTGCTGCATACGATTGATCGTATCTTACCATTGGTATAAGCGGCCAGGCAGCATCATAAGTATTCATTAAAAAACCATAGCCGCCATGATCTACCGTACTTCCAAAAACACCCGAAATATCGATACCGTTCCAGTTTCCTACCAAAGAGCCCCAGCCTTCACGACAAATAGGTGTTCCGTCAAAAGTCCAGTCCAGCATTTTGTTTGTATCGTATTTTGTGCCTTGTTCTGCATTAATTCTTGCTGCTAAATAAGCTCCAAAAGGCATTAATACTTCATAAGTAGGGTTTTTAGACTGCGATTCTAATGCTGCTAATGCGCTTCGGGCTCCTTTTAAGTACTTGGCATCGCCAAATTTTTTATAAGCCATATATAATACCCATGCATGTCCTGCTGCGGCATCGGGCTGGGCACAAATATGGTTTGTCATGGGCGTCATTTTATTGTAATCAAAATAGGAGTATTCGTAGTTTCCATTTAAAACCACATCGGCCTCATAAAATTTGTCTGCAATACTTCTGGCTATTTCTGTAAAACCGGGTTCATTCGGGTATTTATCATAAATGGCATAAAACAGAAGATTTGGATATACATCATACCACCAATCGCGGCCATAACCTCCGCCCAGTAAAGCAACTTCCGGGCAGGTATTATTCATCATAATATTCCAGTTGGTTTCTTTGTTGAAATAGTTTTTCAACATCGCAACATAGTTCAGGTTTTGCTGGTTGTTTTTGTCTATGCCTACTAATGTAGCTCCTAATGTTGCACCCATTGTTGCCAAGGCTTCATGAAACATTCCTTTATTGTGATTCGGACCTTGTCTTACATCTGCTACAGCAGTATATAATCCAACAACTGTCTGCGGGTAATTTTTTTTGCTGTCATCCATCCAGACCATTGGCCAAAATTTACCTTTTGCGTTAAAATCATAAACTGTTTTATCAAAATCTAAAGCCAGTTTTTTATAGTCAATAATTTTTAATGGCTGTGGTAAATCCGGCATTTGTGCTACACGGGGTATATTTTGTTGTTTTACTTGTGCGGCTGCTGTTAAACTTAAAACTAACAGACACGAAGTGCTTATTTTTATAAATGTATTCATTTTGTTCTTTTTAATTTAAAGAAGTCCTGCGGCTGTTTCTTCTAATACTTTAGCTTCTATTTCTTCATCTGGTGAAAGTTCAAGACCTTGTTTGATAATTTTTTTGCTGATATAAATGGAGCATAACTGCAATAGTGCGATAATACCAATGGCATATCTTAAAGCAAAATCTTCAGATACAACAAAATATAAGGTTAAGAAAGTTCCGGCACCCAAAAGTCTTCCAATGTACAAGCCGGCTTCATGATTTAAAATATAGGCAAACTCGCCTCTTTTTTCGATTCTGGAAACAATGTCAATTACCTTTAACTGAATAGGGAAGTAGGCTAAATCCATCAAAGGCTTTGCTATAAGCAGCAATAATAAAAAGATTATTACTCCCATTTTGTTAAAAAGAAAACCATTTAAACAAGCGCCTAAAGCAAATAAAATTAACCCTACAGAAAAAGTTTTAATCCTGTCTGATGGTTTAGAAAAACGACCTATGAAATAAATAATAATTGCGGCTAAAACTGCCCCAATCGATTGTGCTTTTCCTAATGCGCCTTCTTCTCCCAATATTTTAAAAATAAGCATGGCAGGAGCGGTAACCAAAAATCCTTGTGCCAAACCTTTGAAGGCTGCCAATGACAGCAGTTTATACCAAAGCGGATGAAATTTGAAAAATATATATTGCTTTTGTACAGGATTTATAAATTTACCTCTATAACAAACTATTGAAGCTATAATAGTAATTAAAAAAACAACTGCGGTAATGATTTCATAAGCTCGATGTTTTTCGTCTTCGCCTATTTTTGACTGAATAAACAAGCCAATAGCCGCAGGTATTGCAATGGCAATTATGGTATAAATAAAGGTTTCTAATCCATAATAATAATTTCGATTGTTGTCATTTGTTATAGACAAAGCCAGATAATCGCGATTTGACCAGTACAACCCAAAAGAAAGCCCCATAGTAATCCCGGCAACACCAATTCCGATTAAATCAAGTGTTTTTAAGGACATCATTATAATCATCGAAACACCGCTGAGCATCATTCCAATTGAATATAATTTTTTGATATTGATATGTTTCAGCAGGAAGCCATTTAATAAAAAAGTAAGCGGAATCCCGGTATAAATTGCCAATTGGTATATAACTACTTTTGAGGTATCATTTGAGTTTCGCATAATATAAGCGGCAACAAATATATCGATAACCGGCAGTACTAATGCGTAGACTAAGTTGGTGAAAATAAGAATACGAAAATTATGGGTCTGACTTTTAAAATGATCAATTTCTGATATAAGTTTTTTAAACATTAGTTATTTTTTAAAAGTAAAAGGATTTCTTTAATCGAAAATTGAGCACCACACACAAATTCATCAGATGCACCATAATACATAGTAAGTGTATCTCCATCAGGCTCTACAATGTGGCCATTGGTGAATACTACGTTTCCGAAAAATCCACTTAATTCATATTCTTCAACAGGGACCATAATAGGATCTATTGTTCTTGCAATTACTTTTGTGGGATCTTCAAGATCCATTAAAAAAGCGCCTAAGCAATACATATGATTTTCATTGGCACCATGATAAATTTCGAGCCATCCTTTATCTGTTTTTATGGGAGCTGCTCCGGCACCAACCCTTTTACTGTCCCAGAGTCCTTTTCTTGTTTTTATGATACAGTGATGATTTCCCCAATGTATACCATCAGGAGATGAAGCAATCCAGATGTAATTACCGCCAATATCTACGCTGCTCGGACGATGCAAAGCATAAAATAATCCGTTTATTTTTTCTTCAAAAATGGCACAGTCCTTATTATGTGCGGGTAATATCATACCGTGTTTGGTAAAGTTTTTCCAATCGGTTGTAGTACGCAAACCAACACCAACACCATTGTCTGATACAGAAGTGAAGGTTAGGTAATATGTTCCTTCAATCTGGGCGACGCGGCAGTCTTCTATTCCAAAAGTTTCGAGCATACCTTCGCCAACCAAATGCGGATAGTTTTCGGGTTCATAAAAATTATGTCCATCTTCACTGCATAATAGTCTAAGATGGGAAAGCGTGGTTAAATAATCAACTCCTTTATAATTGATAACGCGTGCATCTGTTGCAATAAGTTCCGGATCGTTTTTTTCTATTTCAATAATGTGAATTTCACCTGTTTGAGTCAGTATGGGAAACGAAATAACAGTATCCTTTTGTTTTGGTCTTTCGGCAACACGCACTATCAGCCATGTTTTATTATCATATTGAAATACACCCGGATTTAATAAGCATGTAATTTCTAATCCTTCTCTGCTTGCAGGAATGTCTACAGGCGATAATAATGGGTTGTCTGCAAAACGTTTCGCTATATCTTTCATGATTTTTAGTTTTATTTTTTATCGTTTTTAATTACCTCCAGCTTTAGCTGGAGGTTGAAGAATTGATAATAAATTCGGCTTTAGCCAAAATAATTAAGTGTTTTGGCTAAAGCCTAGTTCTCATTCCCTTTTTGATCCCCAGCTAAAGCTGGAGGCAATTTAAAAGTTGGAAATAGATTTATCTTAATATCCAGGATTTTGTGTTAAAAGTCCTGCTGAGGCATCTACTTCTGCCTGAGGAATTGGATACAGCATATGTTTGTCTAAGAAAACTTTTCCGTGCGCTGTCATTACATCCTTAGCAATTCCCCATCTTTTTAAATCGGGCATTCTTTGATTTTCAAAACCAAGTTCAGCTCTTCTTTCAGAAATCAGCCAAGTTTTTACAACAGCTTTATCTCCAGAATTTGGTCTGTCTGGCAATGTTCCTGCGGGTGGAGGAGGGCCAACAGAAGTTACCGGAATAGTTTTACTTGGGTCAGCTGGAAAAGCCGGATCCTGTACTCTAACCGTTACAGTTGTAACTGTATTTCTGGCTCTTGCTCTAATTTGGTTTATAATGTCAATCGCGCCTGAATAATTACCTGTTTCATTAAGTGCTTCTGCTTTCCAAAGTAAAACATCAGCATAACGAATGAAAACTTTATTGTTTGGAGCGTCATCATCGCCTTTGTTTCCGCCGTCTGTAGTTCCTAAAAGTTTATTAACCCATTGTTCAGGAGCATTTACAGTATATAATTTTCTAGGATCATTAGGTTCAAATGAAGCTAAAAAATCAGTGCTTGGAGCAAAAAATCCCCACCCAAGAGGTGCACAAATTCCGTTTCCTTTTCTCGGATCAGCTTGTTTAACATGGTTATAAGAGAAAATCACTTCATTGTCTGCATATTCCTTGTTCATATTAAAGTTATCAAAATAATTTGCATCAAGGCTATAAAAACCTGTTGTTTCTAATTCTGATACTAAAGTGTTTACAGCCGCCCAATCTTTATTGTATAGCGCGGTTTTGGCCAAAAGTGCAATAACGGCCCCTTTTGAAACTCTCCATTTTTCTGTACTTGAAGAATATTTCGAATTTGGTAAAAGTGATTTTGCTGTTTCTAAATCGGTTTTAATCTGACTCCATACTGTTTCTTTTGGAGCTCTTACGGCTTTATCAAAAGCTTCTTGATATGTTTTTATTGGAGCCAGAATCAAAGGCACATCGCCAAAATTGGTTACCAATGAAAAATAATAGTACGAGCGTAAAAAATAAGCTTCGCCCAGTAATTGGTTTTTTCTTTGGGTCGAAATTCCAGTAAGGGATTCAATCTCCGGATTTAATAGAAAATTCAATGCAATGTTGGTTCTTTTGATACCTTCATAATTGTATTTCCACAATCCGTTTGGACCGCCATTTGTTGAAGTAAAAGTAAAATTATTGATTTCATCCATCCAGGATTGATCGCCGTCCGGAGACCATTTTTTTTCCATATCATCAGATGCGATATCATCTATAATAATATCATTTTGAAATACTAAACCTCCGTTCCAGTCCCATTCAGCAAGCTGATTTAATCTGTTGGATAACATATCGTAAGAAGAAGTGACAGAACTTTCTACTGAAGCTAAGGTTGGTTTAGAATTTGCCTGTTCCAGAGTTTGCGCTCCGATAGGATCTGTAGTAAGTTCATCTTCGCAGCTTGTTAAGGCCAGCGCAATTAGTATTACTGTTATATATTTATATTTCATGGCTCGATTATTAAATTTTAAATTTTAGACCTATTAGTATTGTACTAGATTGAGGATAAGTACCCTGATCTATAAAAGAAGTCGATTCTGGATCTAAACCAGTATATTTCGTAAAAGTCAATAAGTTTTGTCCAGAGACATACATTCTTAAATACGTATCGCCAATTATTTTAGGATTGAACGTATATCCAATTTCAAGGTTTTTTAATCGCAGATAAGAAGCATCTTCTACAAAAACACTTGAAACCTGACTTCCACCATTGTCATTAAGTGTGTTACGAGGAATTGTATTGCTTGTGCCTTCGCCATTCCATGCATTTAATACCGAAGTGGTAGAATTAAAAGGGCGGCTGTCGTAATCTAAAATCTGTTTTAAATCATTGTATCGATCTACACCCGAAACGCCTTGGAAAAGAAATGACATGTCAAATCTTTTATATTCGGCATTAAATGAAAATCCGTACGTTATTTTTGGAATTGAACTTCCTATAAATGTTCTGTCATTGGCATTAATTTGTCCGTCTCCGTTTAAGTCTTTAAACTTAATATCTCCAGGTTTTGCACCGTTTGAATTAGAATATAAAACAGTATTTATTTCTGCCTGATTTTGATAAATACCATCAAATTTTAATCCGTAATAAGAACTAATTGGCTGTCCAACTACAGTTTTGGTATGCGTTTTATCATCATTAATTTCTGAAACATATTGCTGAAGTTGCTCAACATTATTTTTTAACGTCGCAATGTTTCCGTTGATGCCATATTTAAATTCGTGGTCGTTGTTTTGAAAGTTAGCTCCAAATTCAAAACCTTTATTGGTTACAACACCGGCATTAACATAGGTTTTGTTGATCTGGCCGACCGTCGCAGACGGAAGCCCTACGGCTAATAAAATATCATCGGTTGTTTTATCAAAATAGTCGACAGAGAAAGTCAGTTTATTTTCTAATACACTTAAATCAAGACCAAAGTTGGTTTGCGTAGTCGTTTCCCATTTTAGGTCAGGATTACCGTAACGAACCACATTTATGATTCCGCCAGTTTCTGTAACAAGAGTTTCATAGGCATTATTAGGGATTTCCTGATTACCAGATTGTCCCCAGCTGGCTCTCCATTTTAGGTTAGAGATCCATTTTGCGTTTTCCATGAATTTTTCTTTAGACATTACCCAGCCTCCGGAAACCGAAGGAAAATAACCCCATTTGTTATTTGGTCCAAAACGAGAAGAACCGTCTGCTCTTATAGTACCTGAAGCAAAATATTTATTGTCGTATCCATAATTTGCAGAGGCAAAAAAGGAGATAAGGTTCCAGATTTGTGCAGAACCGGAACTGTTTTTATTAACATCGCTTCCATAGTCAAGATAACGGAAAGGATCAGTTGTATTATTATAATTCGTTCTGCTTCCGCCTACAGCAGATTGGTCGTAACCAATCGTTTCTTCGCCTAATAATGCATTGATACTATGTTTCTCTGCAAGGGTTTTAGTATAGTTTAAAGTATTTGTAAAGGTAAAAGTTGTGGCTTCTCCTCTGTTTTCGTTTAAGTTTGAAGGTCTGTTTTGTCTGCCTTGTCCCGGATATAATTCATTTGGATCATTGTCATTGTCATCTCCAAAATTTTCTCCAAAAGCTTTATTATGATCAAAAGTGATTTCGGCACCAAAATTACTTCTGAATTTTAATGATTTATCAGCCAGAAAAGCATATTCTGCATATACATTTCCAAAGGTTTTAAATGCAGATCGTACATCATCGGTATAATTCACTATCGCAATAGGATTAGATGTCAGCTCATAATTACGGCTCCATCCGCCATTAGGATTGTTATTTAAATAGAAGGGCAAATCAGTATAAGGATCATTTGCTTTATACGTTGGATCGTTTGCATCTTTATAAACTCCTAAAACAGAAGGGCGTAATAAAGCATGTCTAATTACTCCCGGTGCATCTCCGCTAGAAGACATTTTATCCTGTTTACTGCTAGTAATTTGAAAGTTTGTACCCACTTTAAGGCGTTCTGTAATTTCCGTATTGATATTTGCTCTAAAATTGATACGTCTATAAGTATCCTTGTCACCCACGACAATACCATTCTGTCCAAAATAACCACCGGATATTAAATATTGTGTTTTATCAGTACCTCCACTAGCCGAAATCTGGAAATTGTCTGTTCTTCCTGCACCAAATAATTCGTTTAACCAGTTTGTGTTTGATAAAGGAATACCGTTAACCTGTCCGTTAGTTCTATCGGTTTGATAAGGGCTTATAGCATTAGCAGGATTATTGTTAGAATTATGCCAAGCCTGGTCCATTACAGTCAAATACTGATCTGCGTTTAGCATTTTCGGAAGATTAGTGGCATAACTTGTTCCGCCAAAATATTCTACATCAATATTTGCTTTTCCTTTTGCACCGCTTTTGGTAGTAAGAATAACAACGCCTCCAGAAGATCTGGATCCATATATGGCAGTTGCAGCAGCATCTTTTAATACTGTCATCGATTTTACATCAGACATGTTCAGGAATGAAATGTCGCGGGTTGCCACCCCATCTACAACATAAAGTACTTCGTTATTGCCAAGTGTGCCTTCACCTCTAATACGTATTTTGAGTCCATCACCGGGAGCACCAGTATTAGCCGAAACCGAAACACCGGCAACTTGCCCTTGTAAAGCCTGTCCAACATCGGCTACTTTTGTTTTAGACAATTCGCTCATATCTACAGTTGCGACGGCACCTGTTATGGCGGATTTTTTTTCACTTGTATACCCCACAATAACAACCTCATTCAAGGCATTAGAATCTGCTGTTAGCGTAACATTTATCTCTTTTCTGCCAGATACAGCTACTTCTTGGGTTTGATATCCTACATAACTAAAAATAAGGACAGCATTAGGGTCTGCATTTGTAATGATATAGTTACCATCAAGATCTGTGACAGCGTAGTTAGAAGTTCCTTTTATATTGACATTGGCTTGCGGCATCGGGCCATCAACATCTGAAACTACACCTTTTATGGTCTGAGCATTCATAATGCTTCCCACCATAATTACTCCAAATAGGAATAACTTGTAAATATATTTTTTCATCATGATAAGGAAGTGTTAATTGGGTTAGTGGTTTGATTGTTTTTTTTCATGGTTTAAAAGGGTTAGATATGTTTTAAAGTCTTACGATAACGATTGAATTAATTATCGTTTATAAAATTAGCTGGTGTATACAAGAAACAGTGTACACTATTTCTTCAAAAGTGTACACTAGTATTTATTATATTGATATTTAAAGCGTTGTGATTTTTTTAGCCCTTGGTTTTGTATTTGAGCTGGTAATTTTTGGGCGTAGTATTATATAGTTTTTTAAACTCTCGATAAAAATAAGAACGATTATTAAAGCCAGAACTGTAGCAAACTTCAGATACTGTTAAAATATTCTTTCGCAATAATTCTGCAGCATATTTTAATCTGATAGTCCGAATCAAGTCGCCTGGTGTAAAACCAAATATTTGTTTAATTTTTCTATACAATTGCGAATTGCTGATGCCTAATTCTTTTTCGATATATAAACTTTGAAGATTTTCATTATCAATATTGCGGCGAATTAGTTCTATTACTTTTTTGATAAAATCTTTTTCGTCATTATTTATGGGTAGAGATGCCAAATTTTCGATAGGTGTATCTTGCATAAAATGCTTTGATATCAACTCTTTTTCTTCAAGAAGTTTTTGAACTCTTATCAGTAAATGATCTGGATAAAATGGTTTTGCGATATAGGAATTGGCACCGCTTTCTATTCCTTCAATTCGATGCAGAACAGAATCTTTTGCAGTGAGCATAATAACCGGAATATGACAGGTTTTAAGATCATTCTTGACTATTTTGCAAAATTCAATTCCATCCAGAAAAGGCATCATAACATCGCTGATAATGAGATCAGGAATTTCATTTTCGATAATCTTTAAAGCTTCTAAACCATTGTAAGCTATAATAAGCTTATATTTTTGGTCTAATAAATCATTAAGAAGCAGATGAATTTCTTTTTCATCTTCAACAATTAATATGGTTTTTCGATCATCTGTAATATGGCTTAAAGATGAAATTTTGTCTGGAGTACCTTCATCTTTAACCGGAGTTTCTTCAAGTATGTTTTTTAAATGATTTGAAATTAAAACAGCACTTACGGTACTATCCAGTTCTTTTTCGTCAAATGAGCCTTTATTGCAAGGCAGCAAAACAGTAAATGTTGTTTCGATATTTTCCTGACTTGAAACAGAGATTTCGCCTCTTAATGCGGTAATTAATTTTTTTACATATGCCAGACCAATACCGGTTCTGAACATCGTATTATCAGTTTCTGTATTTAATTTAGCTAAGAAAAACTGATCAAACAGAGAATCTGATTCTTCTTTCGAAATTCCTTTTCCTGTATTGGTTATCGTAATATTTAATTTTTCTGCACCAATGTCCTGAATACTAAATTTCAAGGTTATTTTTCCGTTTTCAGGCGTATATTTAAAAGCATTCGACATTAAATTAAAAACTATTTTTTCGATTTTATCTTTGTCGAACCAGCCCAATAACACAGGCGGAATATCTAGTGAATAACTAATGTTTTTTTCGATTGCCCATTCATCAAATAATTCGGCAATTTGTTCGATCAAATTTACCAAATCAAAATTTTTCACATTTACTTCTATGTGATCAAATTCAGCTTTTCTAAATTCTAATAATTGCTGTGTTAGAAACAACAAACGCGAAGAATTTCGCTGAATCATATGTATAAATTTTGTGTTTCTTTCGCTGAGGTTTGTTACTTCAGAAAGTTTTTGAATTGGGCCAACAATTAAAGTAAGCGGCGTTTGAAATTCATGGGCTATTTCTGTAAAAAAAGTAAGCCTGTTTTCATGTATTTCCATTTCCCTTTTCCTAAATAATATATTTTGGTTTAAGGATTGACGTTTTTTGTAATAACTATGAATAAAAAATACAAAAGCCAGTAGGAGCAGGACATAGATTAAAAAAGCAATGTTCGACTGCCAGTATACCGGTTTAACGCGTATATCAACAGCATGAACCGGTTTAGTCCAGATACCATCACTATTTGACCATTTTATCCATAAAGAATAATTTCCTTTAGGAACATTTGTAAAAGAAATAATTCGTCGATTATCAATAACATTCCAATCCTTATCAAAATTCTTTAACTGATAAGCATATTGACATTTTTCGGTATTGATAAAAGTCAGGGCCGTCAATTCAATGTCGAAGAAATTTTGATTATGATTTAAAACAATAGAAGGATGAGAAGTAGAATTGGGAGCAATAACCAATGCTTGATAATAAGGCAGCGGCTGATTCTGCCCGCTTATTTTATCAATAAAAAGATCTGGAATTACATTTGACTCTTTTATGTTTTGGGGCAAAAAATAATTAAACCCTTTTATACCGCCCATAAAAATAAAATCAGATTTTAAATTTTGATAATAGGCCCCATCAGCAAATTCATTGTTTTGAAGTCCTTCATTTTTAGTATAATTAGTAAAGTTTAATTTCTTGACATTAAAATTAGAAAGGCCAAAATTGGTGCTTAACCAGAGATTATTTTTTTTATCACAAACAATTCCATGAATAGTATTATTAGGAAGACCATTTTTTACCGTAAAATTTTTAAATACAGGCTTGCCATTTTTTGATTCCAGTAAGTTTAAACCAAGACTGGTTCCAATCCAGAGCCTGTTTTTAGCATCGGTTACTAAACATAAAATATCATTATTAGATAAACTTTCAGGATCATTTTTATGATTTCTGTAAGTATAAAACCGCTCTGATTTGACATCAAATAAATTTAATCCGCCTAAACGAGTTCCAATCCAGAGCTGATTTTTATTTTTTGGAATTATCGAGAAGACGATATTACTGCTCAATGCATTGCTTTGATTATTATTGGCAGCATAATTTTTAAAATCAGAAACTTTTAGATTATTTCCTAAATGCTCAATCTTAAAACGAAACATCCCATATCCGTTTGTTCCAGCCCAGATAAATCCATTATCATCCTGATAAATAGAATAAACAGATTTAAAGTATGAACAGTCATTGCTGCCTATTATTTCTTTCCAAGTAACCAATTTTGATTTTTTTGAATCATAAACTGTAATACCATCGCCATCTGTACCAATAAAAATCAGATCATTTTGTCCTTTGTATAAAGAAAACACAGCATTATTTATGGCACTGTTACTCTCATTATAATTTTTGTATTCTAATGGTTTTTCAGGATTTAAATAAAAATCTGGAGAAAATTTAAACAAACCCTTTCCTTTTGTACCAACCAGAAATGAATTGTTTTCTAGCTCCAAAAATGACCTCACAATTGCGCCATCCAGTTCTGGAAGCTGTATTTTAGAAATCAGATTGAAAGGTTTTTTAAGCGGACTTATTTTAAAAATTCCGTCGCCATCTGTTCCTGCCCAAAATATGTTTTCGTTTCCTTGAATTAGAACGGTGGTTTTGTTTTTTAAATGTTTTAGCCAATCCTTCTTTACCTCAACACCATTTTGATCTAATACAGAATATCCTGACTTGTCCAGAACGATAATGCCGTCAGCAGTTTTTCCTATAATTTTTTCAATATGATTTTTATGGAAAGAAGTAATTTCATTGTTTAAAGAATATAAATTGCTGTTTCCGGTTAGCGATACAGTAACGATTTTTTGGTTCGAAATTTCATCAAATGATTGAATATTTTTTGAAATTAGTTTTATTGCTGAAATTGTTTTTTTACCGCTTTTGTCAGTTTCAATTGATATTTTGTAGAGATCACTATTCTCAAATAAAACCAGCAATTCACCATTTTGTGTAAACTGCATTTTTTTTACTGCTTTTTTAGGGAGATTTTTTGAATTTAATAATTGAAAACTATCGCCTTCAAAATAGCCAATTCCCCAATTTTTTGCAGCACAAAACACTCTTTTAGAAGAGTCAAGAGCCATGTTAAACTCAGATTCAGATAATGGCGAGATATCTTTTCTCGAAAAATAATACCGTTGAAAAGTGCCCGTTTTTTTATTGAATCGATTTATCCCGTGTATGGTAACAATCCAAATATTTCCATTGCTGTCTTCATCTATTTTTAAAATAACCTGATTGCTTAGACTGTTTTCATTATTAGGTTCAGGTCTGTAAATTTTAAAATTGCTGCCATCATATCGGTTTAAACCATCCCAGGTTCCTATCCAGAGTAAATTGTCAGAATCCTGAAAAATAGCATTAATAGAACTATTCGAAAGTCCTTTGTTATTATCTAATTGCTCAGACGAATACTCTATATTAATTGTTTTAGTTGAATCTTTTGATTTAGAGTTTTGATCATGGAAATTTAAAACAGAAGTTTTTAAAAGCAGATTTCCATGTTTATTCACAAAATCGCTTTTTTCTCCATCAACGCATGAAAATATAATCATGAGGGCAAAATACAAGAGAATAGTTTTAATCTTCATGTTATTTTTTCTAATAGGTCGGCTGGACATAATTCTTAAAATATTGTTTGACTAAAAATGTCTACACATTTTTAGTTATACTGCAAGAGATTTCACAGTGTTTAAGATATATAAATATAGACAGATGAATATGCTTTATCGTATTTTTTTACTTTTTATTATAAGGTGTACTTCTTTAAATTTAAAATTAAGCAAAAAAAAAAGCTGATATACTATCAGCTTTTGTGTTTTTATACTTTCTTGACCTTTTTGAGGGCCTCGACATAATATTCGTTTACTTTTTCCCAGTTTATATGTTCGTAAAAAGCATCGATATAACTTCCTTTTCTGTTTTGGTAATCCAGATAATAAGCATGTTCCCATAAATCAATACCTAAAATTGGCGTTCCGGGAATTAATGCATTTTTCATTAACGGATTATCCTGATCCTCTGTAGTAGTAATTTGTAACTTTCCGTATCTATCAACAACCAGCCAAACCCAGCCAGAACCAAATTGTTTCTCAGCCTGACCTTTAAACTGATTTGTAAGATTATTAAAAGATCCAAATTCTTTATTAATTGAACCCGCAAGAGTATCTTTTGGAGTCTGTTCTTTTGGAGTTAAAATATTAAAATAAAGTGTGTGATTGTAATATCCGCCAGCATTTTGACGAAGTTTTGCATTGTTAAGATCCATCTTTTTTAAAATATCCTCAATTGGCATATTTTCATACTCAGTCGAAACAATTTCTTTATTAAAATTGTTTGTATACGATAAATAGTGCTTAGAATAATGCGTTTCTAAAGTTAAAGAACGTAACGCAGGACTTAATCCGTCATAAGCAAAAGGCAGTTTTGTAAGTTCAAATGAACCTGGATCTGCTTTTACATCATTTGGAGAACCAATCGTTATTTTTTCTTCTTTAGTTGGCAGCGGAACTTCTACAACTTCGGTAAGCTTATTGTTATCATTACAAGAAAATAATAGAAAAAATGAAGCTAAAATGCTGAAACGAACAATGTTATTCTTCATAATATTAATTTATTTTGATGTTAGTGAATTAATGATTTCGATGTAACATTCCTTAGCTTCATCAATCGATAAATGACTAATCTGCATCCAGGCATTTGTTTTAAAAGCATTTCGTAAATCAAAATTCTCAGACTGATTGTAAACAGCGGTTCCAAAAGTAGCCTGTTTGTAAAATGCATAAAGTCTTAACTGCACATCTTGCGGCAGTGAGGCCTGAGTCATTTTCAATGCAATTTCTACAGCCTCATTGAAGCGTGTATCTAAATCTTTTTCTGCCATTTACGCTTTTGTAGCAATAATAGTTTTTCCTCCAATTGCTTTTTGGTCTAAAACCACATTGATTGGTGTACCTAAAGGTAAAAATAAATCTACTCTCGATCCAAATTTAATAAACCCGGCATCAGTTCCCTGAATAACCTGCATTCCTTCCTGAGCGTAGTTTACAATTCTACGTGCCAAAGCACCAGCAATTTGTCTGTAAAGAATCGCACCAAAAGTATCATTTTCGATTACTACAGTTGTTCTTTCATTTTCCTCGCTAGCTTTTGGATGCCATGCAACCAAAAATTTTCCAGGGTGGTATTTACTAAATTTTATAATTCCGTCCATCGCATAGCGAGTAACGTGAACATTGATAGGTGACATAAAAATAGAAACCTGTAAACGTTTATCTTTAAAATATTCGCCTTCGTAAACTTCTTCAATAACCACAACTTTTCCATCAACAGGAGCAAGGATGTGATCACTGTTTCTAACAGCAATTCTTTTAGGATTTCTAAAAAATTGTAAAATAATAATCAAAATCAATAACGCTGCTATTTGAACTAGCATTCTAAGCCAATTGATATCAATAAATCTATCAGCAATTACAAGTACGGCAACAGTAAAAACTGTTCCTAATAAAATAGATGGGGCTCCTTCTTTATGAAACATAATATAAAATTTGATAAAATAAAAATATAATTGGTGCTACAAATATAACACTATCTAATCGATCTAAGATGCCTCCGTGTCCTGGCATTATGGAACCGCTGTCTTTAATACCGGCAATTCTTTTAAATTTCGATTCGATCAAATCACCGATCGTTCCAAAAATACTCACGATTAAAGCAATAATTGTCCATATAAGGATCGATTTACCGCTAAAAGCCGGATTAGGCTGTATGTATAATTTTGAAATTAAGAACCCTGCAAAAGCCGCAAAAACCATTCCGCCCAGAAAACCTTCAATTGTTTTTTTAGGAGAAACACGTTCAAATAATTTATGTTTTCCTATTGATTTTCCAACCAAATACGCAAAAGTGTCATTTGTCCAGATTAATACAAACAAACCTATGATAATCTTTGGATTGTAATCATTTGTTCCAAAGGAAATTTTCACGATAAAAATAAAGGGTAATGCAATGTATCCTAAAAGATATAAATATTTTGAAGAAGTGCTTACTTTTTGAACAGAGTCATAAAATAAAAAGATAATACATTTAATAGATACAACCAGTGTAATAGCCAGAAGAACAAGATCTAATTGCTGGATATTGGTTTCTAAATCGAGATTTGATTTAAAAGTATTATTTAAATAAGCAGACGTTTGTTTATTGTAATGGCTAATTAATATTACGATTGTATACAGTAAAGTTCCGAATAAAATCGAAAAGACTTTATTAAGGTTTACAATATTTGAAAATTCATAAATGGTAATAATTAGAAAAATACCAAAGAGAATGATAAAGCTTTCGGTAGAAAACAAGATTGAAGCTAACAACAGAGCAATATAAACAGCACCAGAAATGGTTCTTTTAAGCGTTTCGTTCATCTTAAAGATCTTCTAAGAGCAATAAATAAAGATTTTTGGCAACACTTCCGTATTGGGTAAAATCTTCTTCTTTTGCTTTTTCGAAATATTTTATTGTGGTGATATTAGTCGGAATGTCTCTTTCATATTTACGTTTAATGGCGCTTAAACCATCACTTTTCATTGGGAGAATTTGACTTGTTGTTGCAAGAATTACAATATTTGCTGGTAAATCGTTCGGTTTGTTTTGTCTAATTTGCTTTGAAGAGAAAAGGATAGAACCTTCATCTGCAATTAGATTTTCGCAGCTTGCTAATAGAAATTTTGGTTTTGCTGGGGCAATATAGAATAATTTATTTTCATCCAGCAAATTAAAAAGAGCCGGTTCATAACATAATACTTCACTTTCAAACCAGTCATTTTCTTCTAAAATATTTTCGAATTGTTCTGCCACTTCCTGACTGTTTTCACAATACAAAAATTTTCCGCCATTTTTCTTAAAGTTGAATATGAATTGTTCGTCTATAGACAAATGACTATTTGGGGCAGGAGTTCCTGCGTATTCACTTTCGTGTTCTTCGTCAGAAGCAGATTCGCCGGAACCAAATATTTTTTTGAAAAAATTCATTTTTTATATGAAATACTTTACATGTTAATTGAAAACGTTCAAAGATAAAAAAATCTTAATTCAAAAGGGTATTTTGAATTAAGATTTTAAAAAATATTGTGTATTTAATGAATAATTTACGAAACGACTTCTTCTAAATTTTTGTCAAAAGTACGTTTTCCGAAAATTGCTTCTAAGTCATCTTTAAAAATAACTTCTTTTTCAATTAATATATCAGCAAGCTGATTTAACTTGTCTTTATTTTCTTTAAGTATTTCAATAGCTCTCTGGTATTGACCTTCAATTAATTCTGAAATTTCAGCATCAATAATTTTTGCTGTTTCATCAGAATATGGTTTTGAGAAGTTGTATTCACTTTGTCCAGATGAATCGTAATAAGTAACATTTCCAATTTTATCATTCAAACCATAAATCGTTACCATTGCACGAGCCTGACGTGTTACTTTTTCTAAATCGCTTAATGCACCGGTTGAAATTCTGTCAAAAGTTACTTTTTCAGCAGCTCTTCCGCCCATGGTAGCACACATTTCGTCTAACATTTGATCTGTTCTTACGATTTGTCTCTCTTCTGGTAAGTACCATGCAGCACCTAAACTTTGTCCGCGAGGAACAATAGTTACTTTAATAAGCGGAGCAGCATGTTCCAGCATCCAGCTTACTGTAGCGTGACCAGCTTCGTGAATTGCAATTGCTCTTTTCTCTTCTGGAGTAATAATTTTATTTTTCTTTTCAAGACCGCCAATAATTCTGTCAACAGCATCTAAGAAATCTTGTCTGTCAACCGCAGTTTTGTTATTACGGGCAGCAATTAAGGCAGCTTCGTTACAAACGTTTGCAATATCAGCACCAGAGAAACCCGGAGTTTGTTTTGCTAAGAAATCAAGATCAAGACCTTCAACTTTTTTGATAGGAGCTAAGTGAACTTTAAAAATTTCAGCTCTTTCGCGAATGTCCGGTAAGTCAACAAATATTTGTCTGTCAAAACGTCCTGCACGCATTAAAGCTTTATCAAGAACGTCAGCTCTGTTTGTTGCAGCCAAAACAATTACGTTAGAGTTTGTACCAAAACCATCCATTTCTGTCAATAACTGGTTTAAAGTGTTTTCTCTTTCGTCGTTTCCGCCAGACATATTGCTTTTTCCACGGGCTCTACCTACGGCATCAATCTCATCTATGAAGATAATTGCCGGAGATTTTTCTTTGGCCTGCTTAAACAAATCACGTACACGAGATGCACCAACTCCCACAAACATTTCAACGAAATCAGAACCTGATAAAGAGAAAAACGGAACTTGTGCTTCACCGGCAACGGCTTTTGCTAATAAGGTTTTACCAGTTCCCGGAGGTCCTACAAGTAAAGCTCCTTTAGGAATTTTACCTCCAAGATTAGTATATTTTTCAGGGTTTTTAAGGAACTCTACAATTTCTTGTATTTCTTCTTTTGCACCTTCTAAACCTGCAACATCTTTAAATGTAGTTTTGATATCTGTTTTTTCATCAAAAAGTTTAGCTTTAGATTTTCCAATATTGAAAATCTGTCCACCTCCGCCAGCGCCTCCGCCAGACATTTTACGCATAATGAAAATCCATACACCAATAATAATGATGATAGGAAGTAAGCTGATTAAAATATCGCTCCAGTTATTTTTTTGAAGGAAATTAAAATCTTTTAGTTTGCCTTCGCCAACTGCTTTTTCAAGTTTTGTTTGAAATATTTGATCGTTACCAATTTCTAAGGTATAGTGCGGCCCTTTGTTAGGGTTTTTAAAAATATCTTTAGAAACCTTTTCATTAGCTGGGTCTTTAAGAGCAGCAGCAGTTAGGTATACTTCAGCTTCAGCTTTATTATAAACGATAACTTTTTCAATTTGGCCTTTTTCTAATAAAGTATTGAATTTAGAAGAGGTCAATTGTGCAGGTTCGCTTAAGTTAGATCCACCGGTTGCAAAACTTATAAATAAAAAAACTAGAAGTATTGCGGTATATATTAACCAGGGACTTATTTTAAATTTACTCGGATTTGGATTATTATCTTTAGCCATTTAGAAAAATTTTTCTTTTAGTATTTGTTTTCGATTGTAGTTATTTTGGCGTCACCCCAAAGGCTTTCGATATTATAGTATTCACGAATGTGTTTTTGGAAAACATGTACCACGATATGCACATAATCCATAAGAACCCATTCTGCATTATCGGTTCCTTCTACGTGCCAGGGTTTGTCTTTTAAGTCTTTTGAAACTGTTTTTTGAATTGAGTTTACAATGGCGTTAACTTGGGTATTTGAGCTACCGTTGCAAATGACAAAATAGTCACAAACTGCTGTGTCTATATCTCTTAAGTCAAGAATGTCGATATCATTTCCTTTTACTTCCTCAATCCCTTTGATTATGTTCGCCAATAGAACATCATTATTAATAGTCTTTTTCGCCATGAATTATTTTATATGAATTTGTAAAGTTACCAAATTTTGTGATTATTTTTGAACCTTAACAAAATATTAAATTAAGATATTTAAATTATTTAATGAAACTAATCAAACTCGATGCCATAGATTCCACAAATGATTTCTTAAAATCATTGTCAAGTCAGGATGAACTGGAGAATTTTACGGTGGTAACGGCTGAAAATCAGACAAAAGGCAAGGGGCAAATGGGGGCAAAGTGGAGCTCTGAGACGGGTAAAAACTTAATTATGAGCGTCTTGGTGAAAGATTTTCTGTTTGATAATGAGCAGGTTTTCAATTTGAGTATTGTAGTTTCCTTAGCTGTTTTAGATACGTTGAAATCGTTAAATATTCCTGATTTATGTATAAAATGGCCAAACGACATAATGTCATACAATAAAAAAATTGGTGGCATTTTGATAGAAAATACTCTAAAAAGCGATGGCAGGATCGTGTCAGTTGTCGGAATCGGAATAAATGTCAATCAAACCAATTATGAAGATCTGCCTCGTGGTTCTTCTTTGGCAGTCATCTTCGGAAAAACTTTTGACAAAGAGAATCTGGCAATTTTAATTACTGAAAAAATACAAGAGAAAATTGAATTATGGATTACCTCATCATCTCTTTTTTGGATAGATTATTTTAATTCGCTGTTCAAAAAAGGAGTTCCAATGCCTTTTAAAAATCTTCAGGATAAAAATTTTATGGGAATTATCCAAGGCGTTTCTCCTATTGGAAAATTGCAGGTTTTATTGGAAGATGATTCTGTTTCAGAATTTGAGATAAAAGAGATTCAGATGCTTTATTAGGAGGTTTAAAGGTGCAGAGAGGCAAAGGTCTAAAGGTTTTTTGTTTAAAATAAATCTGCGGAATCTGCAAGATCTGCTAGAGAAAAAAATCATTTTAATCTTTTTAATCTGTGGCAAAAAAAAAGCCCAATCTATCAGATCAGGCTTTCATTTATAATTCACAATTAATAATTTACCATTATTAAAGTTTGTTCATATTGTTTGCTAAAGTTTCAATAAACTTACTGATTGGTCCTTTAACCATCATCGCCATCATAGCGTTGAATTCGCCTTCAAAAAATAATTGAACAGCACTTTCTGAATCAGAAATAGAGTCAATATTTGAAGTTAAAGTAAACGGAAGTTTATCACTTGCAGCACCTAGAACAATTTTGTTTGGCGCTGATTTATCTTTCATTTTTAATTTGATTTCCGGCATACCTTTCAATCCAAAAATAAAAGCATCTTCGCCAATTACTTCAAATTTAGCGATGTTATCCGGCATTAGTTTTTCAAAATTCTTAACATCAGTCAGTTGGTCGAATAAATCCTGAGCTGATTTCTGAACAGTAACTTTTGGACTTTCTAAGTTCATATAATATTTTTTTTTATTTGTATGTAGCAATCAAAATAAATTCCAATTTTTAAATTCCAAATTCCAAAAAAGAGCGAAGCGATTTTTAAAATCTAAAATCTAAAATCTAAAATCTAAAATCTAAAATCTAAAATCTAAAATTACTCTTCCTGTCCCCAAGTCGATGGGCTCACGCTCCATTCTTGTAACGTAGATTGCTGGTCTTCTGTTATATATTGTTTTTGAACTGCTAAATCTAAAAGATTTTCGTAATTGCTTAATGTGAATAAATCAACATTAGCACTTTTGAAATTATCTTCGGCAACATTAAAACCGTAGGTAAAAATAGCTGCCATTCCTTTAATATTAGCACCTTCGTTACGTAAAGCCTCTACAGCAAGCAAACTGCTGTTTCCTGTGCTGATTAAATCTTCAACAACTACAACATTTTGACCTTTTTGAAAAAAACCTTCAACCTGGTTTTGTCTGCCGTGTTTTTTAGGTTCAGGACGAACATATACAAACGGAAGTCCAAGGCTTTCGGCAACTAAAATTCCAATTCCAATGGCTCCAGTGGCCACTCCGGCAATCACATCAGGTTTTCCAAATTGTTTTTCGATGTTCTTGGCAAACTCATCACGAACATAGTTTCTGATGCTCGGAAATGAAAGAATTAACCTATTATCACAATAAATAGGAGATTTCCAACCAGAAGCCCATGTAAAAGGATTTTCGGGATTCAATTTAATTGCATTTATTTGCAAAAGCAATTCGGCTGTTTTTTCGGCAGTATCTTTATTAAAAATCATAGTACAAATGTATAAAGTTTTTGTGAACGACAAACCACTTTTTTTGACAAATGAAATCTCCCGCGAGACAGATTTTCAATTGTTCTTGTTAGAAAGTATTGATATCGAACAGCTTATCATAAAAATTTTTCAAAATAAAATTCAAAAAGCCATTTTATATCATCCTGACGAAAGTGAGATAATGAAAACCCTTAAAGCCAAAATTCCTGTAAATAAAGCCGGCGGAGGTTTTGTGTACAATAAAAAAGGTGAGGTTTTATTCATTTTTAGAAATGGAAAATGGGATTTACCAAAGGGTGGAATCGAGAAAGGCGAGGACATTGAAGCCACAGCCATGCGTGAAGTTGAGGAAGAAACCGGTGTAAACCAACTCCGTATCGTTCAAAAACTTCAAAAAACCTATCATATCTTCAAACGCAACGGAAAATATAAACTCAAAATCACGCATTGGTTCGAAATGCATTCTGATTTTGAAGGAACTCCACAAGGGCAAATTGAAGAAGGAATTGAAAAAGTGGCGTGGTTAAACCCGGAACAAATCAAAGAAGCACTTAAAAACTCTTACGAGAACATTAAATTATTATTTGCAGAGGAAATAAAAGTCAAGGCAGATTAAAATAAATTATAAAAAAGCCTCAATAGATGTTTTGGACTTTTTTTTATAATTTATTCAGATCATCAATATTAATCCATCCTTTGATTATCTTTTTTCCTTTGTAACTACAAAATGCTTTTCCGTTTTCAATTTTTTCGACATACACGATATCATTTTTAATTAGATACATTTTTGTTTTACTAAGATTAGAGTTTTCTTTAAAAAAGAAAGATTTGTTTTTATCCAAATATCTAACCTGTATCCAATTGCTTTTCTTTTCCAGCTCAAATTGTTCCGGCTTATCTGCAAAATGCTGTACATTCCAGCACCCGCCATGCTCTTCGGGAAGTTTTATTTTAATTGTTTTGTTATTAGTTATCTCAATTGTTCCTAAAATTATATCATCTTCTTTATCTTCCGGGTAATAGGTCTTTATGCTAAATTTTTCCCCCGTAACTTTTCCTTCAATATAAAAAATGCATGAAAATTTTGAATTTTGAGTCTGTTCATCTAATCCTGTATAATTTTCAAAATAACCAGTCAGCATCTTAGACGATTCATCATAAGAAAGGTTTAGCCCAAAATCATATTCCCCCGAAACTAATTTTTGTGCAGACACTATATTTGATAGTGATATAAATAAAAAAAATAACAAAAAGTTTTTCATATAGATTCTGTAATAACAATTATTGAAAAGAGAGAATTAATTTAGCCGGTCTAATTTTTTTATTTCCTGTTTTAATTTTTCAGGAGTAACTTCTTCAAAAGCCAAATTATTCAATTTTTGTCGTGATGTTTCAGTTTCCTGAGTTGCTAAATAAGGCTTGTCGTCAACATATTTAATTGCGAAAATAGTAATCTTTTCTCCTGATGGAATATTGTTAAACGAGACATTATCAGCATTTGAATATCCTGTCATTACAGATTTTATACTATGAAATATGATGCTTACAGAAGTATTACTGTCATTTTTGAAATTAATCACATAATCGATTTTAGACGATTCGTCATAATCCAAAAATCTGTCACAGTTTATAAAACCTAGTTTCGCACTTTTAAATAAGTAAGAACTAAATTCCTCTGCTTTTGTTTTTTTTGCTTCATAATTAGTAGATCTGCTGTTGCTAGAAGTAGAACTTAAATAGCCATTAGTACCATCTTCTTCATCGGAGTGAATATTAACGGGAAGAGAATATTGAACATTTACAGGAATGCCATTTACTTTGCCCGGAATAAACTTTGAAAGTTTTTTAAAAGCCTTAACCACAGCTTCATCAACCTCTTTGCTTAAGCCTTTTATTATTTTAATATTCGTTACATTTCCTTCTTTATCTACAACAAAAGTACTTGTAACTTTGCCTGAGATAATTTCTTCCGGCAAAACTATATTGTTGCCAAGAGTTTTATATAACACTTGATTGCCACCAGGGTAAACAGGCATTTCATCTACTTTATTATAAACCTTATTTAAATTGATTGAAACTTCAGCCAGCTGCCAATTAACCTGATCATTTGTTCTCTTTCCGTTAAAAAGTTGCATTCCTTCTTTTTCGCCCTTTTTAAGCATTTCGATTTCAATACTTTTTCCTTTTTTTAAATCACATTTTTCCTGACCCGAAACAGCATTAATATCCAGCATTCCGCCAGTTTCCAGTAACTTTCCGTTTGAGGTTGTAGAAAGTCTTCCTAAAAGAATATCCGAAATACTATAGTATTCTTTTACCGATATTTTAATTTGTCCCGAAACCTCTTTTTGCGTTTTTGAAACAATAAAGCTATTGGCTGTAATCGTTATTTTGGTTTTTTCGGCGCAGACAATCGTAGTATCTTTATTGTTGTTAATTAAAAAATATTGTGTTTTTTTGTCATTTTTAAGATAAAAATCCAACAATAATTTTTTGTTTTCTGCCAAATTATTGCTTGAAGAATTCACCGCAGCCGAATCACTTTTTATGCTGTCAGATTCAGTCGCATTTGCGTTCGATTTTTGAGGTTCTGCAATTGAATTACTTTTTTTAGTTTCATTTTTACAAGAAAAAATAATGAAAACCAACACGAATAACGAAATTAATTTGTGTTTCATCAGCAGGAATTTTGATTGGGGTTTGGTTAGATTTATTTCAAATATAAAATATTATAATCAACCATTTTTACGGAAAGCCACATTTCCTCTTCTTTATCAGATAATTTGTTCGTGTAGTCTTTCATCTTGGGTAAAGATACAATACTGGGTTTTGAATAATCAAAACCTATTTCTTTCAGCCAGTAAGTTAATCTTGAATGTCCAATATTATATTTATTCTCAATTTCTCTTTTTGTCAAAGTTCCGGTTAAAAAGTCATTGCAGACAAATCGTTTAAATTCTTCGCTATACTGAGACTGCCATTTTGAAGGTGATGTTTTTGAATATCTTTCCATATTTTTACACTTTTGTGTAAACCTATTTTAGCACAAGACATGCATTATCATAATTTAGATTGCGTTCACGAGAGGAATTGTCTATTTTTTTTAAAATAGAAATGTAAGATTTATTTAGTAAAAATTGAAGGAACTTGTGGTAAACCGCACCATTCAGCAATTTTATTATATTTACCTGCTAAGCTTCTGATTAAATCAATTCCACCTTCAACAGATTTGACAGCTTTGGATATTTCTGATTTGCCTTCTTCAAATGATTCAAAAATTTTTTTAAATTTTTGCATTGCAGATGATTTTTTAACAACTTCTGGATTTTGCTCTTTTTCAATCTCAAAAAGTGATGTTTCTAGTTCTTGAATTTCAGTATATTCAGGGCTTATATTAGGTAATAATTCTTTAAATTCATTCAGTGATGAAAGAGCACTAGAAATATCATGATTAATATTTGTCTGGCTAAGATTAATGATGGGACTGACTTCAATATTTATTGTAGGTTTAGCAGTTAATCCATTTGAAATAATGCTAAATAAATTTTCAATTTGACCTTTTTGTACTTGAATAATATCTTGTTGTGTTTCGATACGATATTTTGCAATTCGAAGTTCACTATTTAACTCTAATATTAACTTCTGATTTGAGGTTATTTCGGCGGGAAGCTTTTGACCAGAGACAACAAGTTGATATTCTTCAAGTGCCTTTTCTATGATTTCTTTTTCACCATCAATTGTTTCTATAATTAAACGAACTATTTTTCCGTTTTGTTCGATTTTTACTTTAGCATCCTCATCTGGATATTGTTCTCTTAAATATGTTCCAAAGTAATTCAATATGTTAAGACCGGCTTGATAGTATTCACTTGGGAATTCTATACTACGATCGATTACAATATTTTTATCATCTATTGATGGATCTATTTCTAATTCTATAATTTCAGGTTCAAATAAGTCTTCTTGATCATTGAATCCTAATATTAAAAAAGGGTATGGGTGCGTTAGAGGAGTTATAACTTGAATTTGGCGAAAGCACATTTCAAGTGTTAAACGTAGTGCAGAACGATCGTCCATTCTTCTTGAGAATTCTTCTACAGGCACTATTAAAATAGGTATTTCTGATATTTGATATTTTGCAGCAAATACTGTTTGTTGAAAAAGCCAACGATTTAAAAAATCACTGTGTCCGAATGTAATATAAGCGCTTATATGGTTTTTAATAGGGCCTAAATTTCCAAAAAATATTCTCTGTCCATAATCACTGTAAAAAGGTTCGTTATTTATGGACCAACCTTTATCAGATAATTTATCATTCCAGATTTGTCTAGGAGGAGTAAATTTATTTTTGTCTCGATTATTATATATGTTGAAAAAATCAGGTATCGTCTGGAGTATATCATTAAGTTCTTCTTTGTGATTTTGTTGTAGATTAATCCATGAATTTTGATAACTAATTACTTTTGTTATTTTCATTTTTAATATTTTAATTGATTGTGATTATGACTTTAAATTTGATTTGTAATTTCCAAATATAAAAAGTGATAATAAATTTATTTTACGTAAAAGCCATAATTCAGATTTGCTAATCGAAATTTGTCATTTTTAAAGTAAAGGGTTTTAAAATCATAGAAATTAACCACTTATAAAACACGATAAACAGGATACTGCATATGAGCCTTTTCATAATAAACAGAATGCTTATAAATCCAATCTAACTGTGCTTCAGGATTTTTAGCAAATTCAGCATTCGTTTGTTTTTTAGATTCTAGTTCCGCTTTTAGAGCAGGATTTTCTTTTAAAAGATTTGCCGCAGTATCTTCAAAAATATATTCAGAATAATGTTCTTTTTGCTGTAAAATAGGATCAAAGAAATTCCAGTTAAAGAAAGAATCAACACCTTCTGGTTCAAAAGCTTCTACAAGATATTTTACACCTTTTTGGTTGGTTGGAACAATGTAATCACCTTTGGCGAAAGCCATTTTAACGATTTTAGAAGTTACGGTTGTATTTCGATGTGCATAATGTCCTTCGTAAGCAGAGGGAACGGTTTTAAAATTGGCAATTCTGTAACTTTCAACTTCAATAATCGTATCGTTTTTAAGCTGAGTAAGCTTGATATTATTGTTTTTCAAAAGATCGATAATATTCCAATATCCTCTCGGAATAATATAAGCCGTAGGAATCACAACTTCCTTAACCGATTTAAATTCTTTGATATATGGAACGTCTTTTTTATACGGTTTGCTTCGGTCGTAATACAAACGATTTCCTGTTGTGGCGTCACTTTTTTTGTAGTCTGCTTCATATCCTAAAAATGAAAAAGTTGTCGCTTTTGTGCTGTCTAATTCCCATTTTAAAGTATACGATTTTTTAGGCAGATATTGCTCTAAGTTTTTTACTCGAAGCTCTTTGATTTTCTGATAATTCGCATCGGTAAAATCCAAAGTCGATTTCATGTATTCGTATGTCATTTTTACACGTTCGGCATATTTTTTCAGCATGTGTGTTTCGACCACAAAACCAATCGTATTAAATAGGGAAGTGTAACCCGTTGTATATCGCGGACTATCGACAAACTGCCCGAAACCTTTGTCTGGGGTATCTTTAAAAGAATCGACATAAGGCGTTGTTTCGATTTTCTTTTTCTGTAAATCTTTTACCAAGGCGGGCATCATTTCGTTGTTCATAAAATCGCCCAAAACAGTTCCGAGTTTATTATGCTGTGTCATAATATAAGTCAGTTTGTATTGGTAATCAGATCCGTTGCTTACGTGATTATCGATAAAAACATCGGCATTTATTTTCTGGAAAATCTCAACAAAACTTTTTGTATTTCGGGTATCGGATTTCATTAAATCACGATTCAAATCGTAGTTTCTGGCATTTCCTCTAAAACCATAAATTTCAGGCCCGTCCTGATTGGCGCGCGTTGTCGAATTACGATTTAGAGCGCCGCCAATATTATAAACCGGAATGCAGACTAAAACGGTATTTTTTGGAGCTTTCAGCTTTCCAATCGCTAAATCTCTGTAGAATTGCATTGTTGCGTCGATTCCGTCCGGTTCTCCGGCATGGATTCCATTATTGACAAAAAGAACCGTTTTTGTTTTTTGGATTTTATCAAAATCAAATTCCTTGTCTGGATTAAAAGTTACCATGTGCAAAGGTTCACCAGAATCTGTTAAACCCATTTCTTTAATTTGAATCGTTGGAAAATTATTGGCTAAAAGCTTAAAATAAGCAATAGTTTCGGGATAAGAAGCGGATTGATTTCCGTTTCCTTTTTCAAAAAAAGTATCGTATTTTTTATTGTTTTGAGCGAAAAGAGTGATTGTGAAAAGAGAAATGATAAGGGTAAAAAGTTTCATGGTTTTGGTTTTAATCGAAATCAAATATATAGTTTTTTGTTTCAGGTTTCAAGTTTCAGGTTGATCAACTTTGCAGTTTTGGTTTCACGCAGATTTTGCAGATTTAGGCAGATCAAAAAAGATTTTTAAAATAAAATCTGCTTAAATCTGCAAAATCTGCGTAAAATAAAATCTTTGTACACTTTGCGATAAAAAACTTGAAACAAAAGAAAACCTGAAACTTGAAACCTTTTAATTACTTTTGCAAAATGAATAAAAATCACCATTCCAACAATATACTTTTGAATTTAGGCATTGAGAGTCTGAACGAAATGCAGGAAACTGCACAGGATACAATCCTGAATGATAATAATGTTTTACTTCTTTCTCCAACGGGATCTGGAAAAACATTGGCGTTTTTGCTTCCGGTTTTAGAATTATTGCAGCCTGAAATTCTTTCTGTTCAATGTTTAATTTTAGTTCCGTCCCGCGAACTTGGACTGCAGATTGAGCAGGTTTGGAAAAAAATGGGAACGCAGTACAAAGTGAATATTTGCTACGGCGGACATTCAATCGATACTGAAATAAAGAATTTAAGTAATCCTCCGGCAGTTTTAATTGGAACGCCTGGAAGAATTGCTGATCATATTGACAGAGAAACTTTTAGAACAGATAAAATTCAAACGTTGATTTTAGATGAGTTTGATAAATCACTTCAACTTGGGTTTCACGAGCAAATGTCTTTTATTATTGCAAGATTACCGAAAGTGAACAAAAGAGTTTTGGTGTCTGCAACGTCTGACATTGAGATTCCGAAATATACACGAGTTGTAAATCCTACGGTTTTAGATTTTATTGTAGAAGAAGAGGAAAAAGCAAATCTTTCTATGAAAATGATTGTTTCTCCTTCTAAAGATAAATTAGAAAGTTTGTTCAATTTAATTTGTTCTTTAAAATCACAATCGGCTATTATTTTTTGTAACCATCGTGATGCTGCAGAACGTATCAGCGACACTTTAAACGAAAAAGGAATTTATGCTACTTATTATCATGGCGGAATGGATCAGGACGAACGTGAGCGTGCTTTGATTCAGTTTAGAAACGGAAGTATTAGCTACCTTATCACGACAGATCTTGCTGCGCGTGGATTAGATATTCCGGAAATGAAACACGTAATTCATTATCATTTACCTTTAAAAGAAGACGAATTTACACACCGTAACGGGCGTACAGCGCGTATGCAGGCAACGGGAACAGCGTATATTATCGTTCACGAGAGTGAGAAAAAACTAGACTATATCGATTATGATATGCAGGTTCTGAATGTGAAAAACGTGACTTCTCTGCCAAAACCACCAGAATTTCAAACTATTTACATCAGCGGCGGAAAAAAGACGAAGCTGAATAAGTTTGATATTGTAGGTTTCTTTTCCCAAAAAGGAAAAATGGAAAAAGATGATTTAGGACTTATTGAAGTAAAAGATTTTGTTTCGTTTGCGGCAGTAAAATTTGGAAAAGTAAAAGAGCTTCTGAAAAATATAAAAGACGAAAAAATGAAGGGTAAAAAGTTTAAAATTGAAGTTGCCCGAAATGTCATAAAGAAAGAAGAAGAGAAAAATAAGAAATTTTAGTGTTTTTAAGCCGATATAGCAGAGTTTTTGTTATTTTATGTTGCTGTATATCAGTTTTTTATCGTTTATTGAACAAGATTAACAATTTTGTGTTAAAAAAATAATGAATTGATAGGTGTTTTTTCAATATTTCTGTGTTTTTTTGTTGCAGTAAAATTGTAAACCCCAAATCCACTATGAAAAAGATTATTACCATTGCCATTTTGTTCTTTAGTTTTGTATCATTTGCACAAATCAAAGTTCTTGAGACAGTTCCTGTTGAGAAATTAGGAAAAGTAAATAACAACTACATTCAGAAAATTGGAGACGAATACACAGTTTATTACACAAGTATTCAAAACGAAGATGACGCTTCAAGTTTGAGAAAATTTACATTTAAAAATGTTGATAATGATTACACAAATCTTTACAACATTATTATAGGAGGTTTTACGGCTTCTCCTTTGTATGATATTAAATTAGAATTACCAAACAACTACATTTGGTTACACTATACAGGAAATGTTGTTCCAGACAAAGCTACAGTTCAGTTTATGGTTTCTAGTAAAGACAGAGATGCCGCTACAAACAGTGTATCTGAACCATTTGTAAAAGATCAAATCAGCAAATTATTCCAAAAGTAATTTGTTGTCAAAAACAATATATTGAAAAGGCCGTTCAGTTTTTGAACGGCCTTTTTTTGTTTTAGGTTTTCTTTGTTTCAGGTTTCAGGTTGCTTACCGTTGCTTTGATTTTAACGCAAAGCACGCTAAGTTTTTTTTAATTTAAAGCTTTTATAAAAGAGCAAAGTCTGCAAAGCTTTGTGAATAAAACTTTGCGAACTTTGCGTTAACTTTTTCGTGCTTTGCGGTTAGACATTCAGTATTATAAAAAAAACTTAGAATCTTAGAACCTCAGCACCTTTAAAAAAAACTATATCTTTTTCACGTATTGTGTAATAATAACAATCTGCTGTCCATCAACTTTTCCTTCGATGTATTCAGCGTTTTCGTGATCCAGACGAATGTTTCTTACGGCAGTTCCTTGTTTAGCCACCATACTTGATCCTTTAACTTTAAGATCTTTAATTAAAACAACAGAATCTCCGTGTTGTAAAACAACGCCATTACTATCGCGGTGAACCAGTTTATTTTCGTCATCTTCGCCTTCGCCAGTTGCTTGTGCCCACGCCAGTGTATCTTCGTCTAAATACATCATATCTAATAATTCCTGAGGCCAGCCGGCAGAACGTAAACGGCTTAACATTCTCCAGGCAACTACCTGAACCGGAATATTTTCATTCCACATACTGTCGTTAAGGCATCTCCAGTGATTTAAATCGACATTATCAGGATTTTCAATCTGGTCAATACAGGTATTACAAGCTAATATAGCTTCGTCAATCCCACCTTTTTGAGTTGGTAATACTTGGTATACTTTTAGGTTTTCTTCGGCGCCGCAAAGTTCACATTTAGATCCGCTTCGTTTGCTTAATTCTCTTTCGATGCTCATTATTTATTGTTTGTTTTAAAAATGCGAAATTACTTATAATTTGCTTGGCTTGCAAGTTTATCGTTTTTGGTCATTGCGAGGAACGAAGCAATCTCACTTGCTTAATTTTAGCTGAGCAAAAACATAGTGTGCGTTTGCTTCGTTTCTCTCAATGACTTTGCATGTGTTTTATTTCTTGATTCTAACCGCATCCGGAACCAATAATTCATATTCACCGCCATTTCGTAATACATCACGAACAATACTTGAACTGATATAAGATGTTTTTGCTGCAGTTAATAAAAATACTGTTTCGATTTTAGAAAGACGTCTGTTGGTGTGTGCAATAGCTTTTTCAAATTCGAAATCGGCAGGGTTGCGTAAGCCTCTTAAAATGAAATTTGCTTTTAGTTTTTTGGCTAAATCTATGGTTAATCCTTCGTAAGTAATAACCGAAATTTTTGGTTCATCTTTAAAGGTTTCTTCAATAAAGCGTTTTCTTTCTTCTAGTGAAAACATGTATTTTTTTTCGGCGTTGACACCAATGGCAATTACGATTTCATCAAATAAAGAAATCCCTCTTTTGATGATATCTTCGTGTCCAAGTGTAATAGGGTCAAAAGAGCCCGGAAATATTGCTTTTCTCATTTTTTTTTGAGGTTCAGAGGTTCAAAGTTGCAAAGGTTCAAAGTTTTTAATAATTGTGTTGAAGCTTTGCTTTGGAATTTGGAATTTATCCCGAAACTTCGGGATTGTAATTTATTTTATGTTATTCTAAGTGTTTTTATTGCCGAAACCCATTCGTCTTTTTTACAGATTTCGCAGTTTGTGGTTTCTTTTTTAACTTCTTGTGTATGACCGCAGAAAGTACAGGCGTAAATTCCGTCTGTTGAAATTATTTTACTTTTTTTATTGAACAAAGCTGGTAAAATAGGTAAGCCGTATTTTACATCTTTTTCTTCATAGAAAAATACACTTATTTCGCCGCTTGGTTCAATAAAGGCATGTTTTACCTGTCCTAAATGTTCGATTGATTTTACGCGAAGTTCTGAGAAAAATTCGTCTTGTGCCAAAGTTTCTTTTTTAAAACTCGTTATAGAAAATTTCCCGTCGTTAATTAAACATTCGGTTTTGCCTTCTATAAACTCTTCAAATTTTTTGCTTTTTCCGGTAAGCCATGTTACAGAACGATACAAAATGATAATAACTAAAAAAACAATGGCTGCAGGAGCAATTCCAACATCTTCATAAAACATTGGGTCGCCGGCAGCAGAACCTAATGCAATGATGATTACGGTTTCGAAAATCGATAATTGTTTTACACCTCTTTTGCCTGCCAGTTTTAACGTTAGCAGTAAAATAGTAAACATTACTGTTGAACGAAATATTACTTCCAAAAGGAAAACTTGTGGCAGTTCATTAAAAAATAGTCTATTCCATTCGAAGATTTCTTTCATTTTTTTAGGTGCTAAGGTTCTGTTTTATGAGCTTAATTAAATAATAATTAGAAGGTAAAGTTTTTGTTTTTAGTTGCTTAAATTTAAGTTATTTAATTTTCGACGAACTTTGATAATATCTCCTTCATCATAAAGCTTTAGAATATCTTTTCTCGAATAATTTACTTTTTTGTTCGTATAGTTTTGAGATTTATCTAAATCATCAATTTCGTATGGCATGTAGGCATCAAAGTTATTATGAGTTGTATATATACTATCATTGTTCACTTTGTCAATTCGCATATTTGAATAATAACCGTTTGAAAATTTTAAATTGTATATGTCTCCTTCAATTGGATTTTTTATTAATCTGTCTGTTTCATTATCATTAAAATAATTATTAATTGTAAAAATAAGGAAGAATACTAAAATAATAGATCCAGTAAACATCCAAAGTGAATTCTTTACTTTCTCATTTTTTAATTTAAACTGAGCACTTTCTGGTAAATCTTCATAATCAAAATTTTCACCACAATGTATACAGTTTATAAAAACAGATTTTCCAACAGGAAATAAAGGAATTAAAGTCACATGAGTGTACCTTTTGTAAATGCTAAAATGCAATGAATCTACCGTTTCACATTTTGGACATTTTTCATTTAACAGGATTCCATTTTTTACATTTGAATCTTTCGTTCCAATCAGAAATAGCATATTCCTTTTAGTGTGTTTAAATTTTGTTATTTTTTTGATTTTATTATAAAAAAATAAGGTTCTGAAATCTTAGAATCTCAGAACCTTAGTATCTTAGGAACTATGCCAAAGCTAATTCAATCGCATTTGTAAATAATTCTTCCAGAGAAATTCCGGCTGCTTTTGCTTGCTGTGGAATCAAACTTTCGGTTGTTAAACCTGGAATGGTGTTCATTTCAAGCATATATGGCTCGTTGTCTACAATGATGAATTCACTTCTGGAGAATCCTTTCATTTTTAAGACTTCGTAAGCACGTTTTGCTGTTTCGCCTACTTTTTTTGTCAGTTCGTCAGAGATTCTGGCTGGGGTGATTTCTTGTGATTTTCCTTCGTATTTGGCTTCATAATCAAAGAAATCATTGTCAGATACAATTTCGGTAATTGGTAAAACGATAACTTCTCCTTTGTAATTAATCACGCCGACAGAAACTTCAGTTCCGTCAAGGAAACTTTCAATAATAATTTCATTGTCTTCTTTATAAGCCACTTCAATCGCGATTGGAAGTTCAGCTTCGGTTTTTACTTTTGAAATTCCAAAACTTGAACCCGCTTTGTTTGGTTTTACGAAACATGGCAAACCTACTTTTTTAACGATTTCCTGCGTATTGATTTCGTCACCTTTGTTTAAGTAATAAGAAATAGCGGTTTTGATTCCGTATGGTTTTAAAACAGATAATAAATCTCTTTTATTGAAAGTCAATGCTGATTGGTAATAATCACAAGAAGATTGCGGAATGCCTAATAATTCAAAATAAGCCTGCATTAGTCCGTCTTCGCCCGGAGTTCCGTGAATGGCATTGAAAACGCAGTCGAAAGTGATTTTTTCGCCATTTACCGTTACAGAAAAATCGTTTCTGTCAATTGGGAATTCGGCGTCGTTTGCGTCTACATAAACCCATTTTTCTTTAAAAATATGAATTCGAAATCCGTTGTATTTTGTTTTGTCAAGATATTGGAACACAACGTTTCCGCTGATTAGCGAAATTTTATATTCGCTTGAATATCCGCCCATGATGATGGCAATGTTTTTCATTTATATGATTTGTTTTATATTTTTTTTCAGGTTTAAGGTATTCTTTGTTTCAGGTTTTTGCCACGAATTGCACAAATTGTCACGAATTTTTTTTTGAAATCTGTTTGAATCTGTAAAATCTGTGTGCCATTTACATCCAGTATTCACTAGGCTTGTGTACCCAATTTAGGACTTTCTTGTTTTAAACAAAATTATCATTTTTTTTGAAATGAAATACTTTATCTTTGCGACAACTAAAAATAAATTTATGAGTTTACGTAAGTATTTAACTAGCCGAGTGTTTTTTTTGCAAGTATTAAGTGCGGCTGCTATTGTTGCGGTTTTGGTTTATTTGTTTATGCATTGGTTGACTTTTACAACTGATCACGGACACGAAATTGCTGTTCCTAATTTAGCAAGACTGACTGAAGAACAAGTTGAAGAAAAACTGGATGAACTGGACTTAGATTATGTACTTTTGGATAGTGTTGATTACCGAAGTGAATTTCCGAAATATAGTGTTGTAGAGCAGGATCCGCTGCCGGGAACTAAAGTGAAAGTAGGAAGAAAAATATATATCAAAATTAATTCTTCGGGATTTTCGTCTGTGAAAATTCCTGATTTAATTGAAAAAACGTATCGTGAAGCGGTTCCAACTTTAAAGGCTTTAGGACTTGAGCCGGGAACGATTACTTATATTCCGAATCTTGGAAAAGATATGGTTTTGGAAATGCGTTTAAAAGGCAGAAATTTAAAAGTAGGAGACCGTGTTTTGAAAGCGTCTAAAATTGATTTGGTTTTAGGTGACGGAAAAGCGAGTTATGTAGATGACAGTCAGGCAGCAGATAGTACAGCTGTACCGGCAGAAACCCCAAAAGATGAACAATAATATTGAAAATTTAGATCTGGAAGACGAATTATTCGAGCATTACAGATTTGAAGTCCCAAAAGGTCAGGCGTTTTTACGTATTGACAAATATTTACTGAATTTGATTCAGAATGCTACGCGTAACAAAATTCAAAACGCAGCAACTGACGGAAATATTTTTGTAAATGATATTCCGGTAAAATCAAACTATAAAGTAAAACCTCTTGATGTGATTACAGTTATGTTATCGCATCCGCCATTTGAAAACCATATTTTGCCGGAAGACCTTCCGATTAATATTGTGTATGAAGATGATGCCTTTTTATTAATCAATAAAGAGCCGGGAATGGTTGTGCATCCGGGTCACGGAAATTATACGGGAACTTTGGTAAATGCTTTGGCACATCATTTTGATAATCTGCCAATGAACAGCAGCGAGCGCCCTGGTTTGGTTCACAGAATTGATAAAGATACTTCCGGACTTTTAGTTGTTGCCAAAACAGAAGCGGCAATGACACATTTGGCAAAACAATTTGAAGCTAAAACAACTGAACGTGAATATATTGCCCTTGTTTGGGGAAATGTTGTAAATGAAGAAGGAACGATTGAAGGAAACCTTGCCAGACATTTAAAAGACCGCATGCAAATGGCTGTTTTTGCTGATCCTGAAATTGGTAAACCGGCAATAACACATTATAAAGTTTTAGAGCGTTTTGGTTACGTAACTTTGATTTCCTGCAAATTGGAAACCGGAAGAACACACCAAATTCGTGCGCACATGAAGCATATCGGGCATCCGTTGTTTAATGACGAACGTTACGGCGGGCACTTGATTTTGAAAGGAACTACGTTTACAAAATACAAACAGTTTATAGAGAATTGTTTTAAAGCTTTGCCACGTCAGGCGCTGCATGCTAAAACGCTTGGATTCGTTCATCCTAATACGGGAGAAATGATGCGTTTTGATACAGAGTTACCGCAGGATTTTCAGGATTGTATTGAAAAATGGCGTACTTATGTGAAATCACATAATACGGAAGATGACGAGAATTAATTAGATAATTTGTCAATTAGAAAATTAGATAATTTTTTATAGAACACCAATTCCACTAATTTACACACATTAATTTTCGTGTAAATTAGTGGAATTCGTGTTTTAATTTAATTCTGAATGCTATTTTATTTTACCGAGTGATCCTGTTGGATTTGGCAGAAGTTCGAAAATAGAAGTAGGAGCGAGGCCGGATTCTATGCGGTGTGAAACATACAAAATCGTAACATTTGTTTCCTGTTTAATTGTGTTGATTAGCTGAATTACTAAATCTACATTTTCGTCGTCCAGACCTTCTACCGGTTCATCTAAAATTAATAAGGGAGGATGTTTTAAAACAGCACGGACAATTAACGCCACTCTTTGCTGACCGATGGAAAGATCAATGAAACGTTTTTTTCTTAAATGCGTCATTTCGATTACTTCGAGCCATTGCGATACGATTTGCTTTTGATGCGTTGTCGGTTCAATATAAAGTCCGATAGAATCGAAAAATCCGGAAAGAATCATTTCTTCTAAAGTATGTCCTTTTTGAAATAAATCGGTCATTGAAGTTGCAAAAATTCCGATTTGTTTTTTGATATCCCAAACACTTTCTCCACTTCCTTTTTTTCTTCCGAATAAAAATAAATCCTGACCAAATCCTTTCGGATTATCGCCTGTAATTAAAGATAAAATGGTGCTTTTTCCCGAGCCGTTTGGTCCAATTAACTGCCAGAATTCACCTTGTTTAATTGTCCACGAAATGTTGTCGAGAATTTTTCTTTCGTCATAACTAACCGAAACATTTTCCAGTTTTATTAATACAATTTCGTGGAAGGAATGCGGCTCAATTGCTTTTGGAATTGTAGCTGTATTTAAGGTTTTAAAATGACTCTCGGTTTTTGAAATTGGATGTAATTCAAATGTATTATCGTTTATCTGTGCCTTGTTGGGAACAAATTCAAGAACATCAACAACACGATTTAGCAGCTGGATTATAGCAATTTCATTCGTTAAATCTTTTAATGAATCGGCTAAAATTACTCTTGAAGCCTGATCTAAATGATCAAACGGATTATCGAAAATGATAAAATCCGGTTTTTGATTAATACAGTATTTTAAAAATTCTTTTTTACGTTCGCCAGATGAAAACGTTCGTAATTGCCTGTGTGATTCAGGAGATGCTTCTACGCTGTCGTATTGGTATTCTTTTTCTATAAATTTTTCGATTGCAATGTCTGAGAATAAAATTCCTTTTTGAGTATTAAAAACGGCTAATTCTCCTTTTGCTTCTCCGTTAAGTAAACTGTCTATAAATGCTTTTTTATTTACCTGATTCGATAAAAGTATATCCCAATGCTGCATTATTTTTATATTGTGTATTAATAGCTATATATTTTTTTGCTAAAGATTGAAGGATTAATCTCTTTAATCTGTGATCCCGATAGCTATTGGGAGTGGCAAAAAAAAAGTTTATTCTGATTTTTTAGCTGCCATTTCTCGGTCATTTCTTGACCATTCGCTCCAGGAGCCTACATAAAGTTTTGGAATTTCTATTCCTGCATAATCCAAAGCCAATAAAGTATGACAAGCCGTAACGCCGGAACCGCAATGTACGATTACATTTGCTGAAGTTTTATTATTTAAAACTTCAGCATATTTTTTGGATAAAACTTCAGGAGATTTGAAAAGACCATTATCGTCCAGATTTTCACTAAACGGAACATTTACAGCACCCGGAATATGTCCGGCAATTAAATCTAAAGGTTCTGTAAGTCCGTCAAAACGATTTTTGTCTCTTACGTCAATTACAATATTTTCGCTGTTATTTCGGGCTTTTTCAACTTCTTCAATAGCTGCGGTTTTTAAATTCCATTCTGAAATTGGATAGTTTTCAGTTGTTTCAAAATTTTCTATTTCTGAACTTAGAGGAAAACCGGCTTTTACAGCTTCTTGCAAACCTCCATTTAAAACCTGAACTTTTTCATGTTTTGCGGCTTTTAGCATCCACCAAAATCTTGCGGCGGCATTTGAGCCATTTTTATCATCATAAATTACAACATGATAAGAAGGAGTAATTCCGAGTTTCGAGAGCACTTCAGAAAATTTTGAAAAAGAAGGCAAAGGATGTCTTCCGCCATTTGCAGGATCATTTTCTACCGTTGCTAGATCTTTGTTTAAATCAACATAACGAGCACCTCTTAAATGTTCAGTTTTGAAATTTTCCTCGGCATTCATTCCTGCTCTGGCGTCGATTAAAATGATTTCTGAGGAATTAAGGTTTAATAATTCTTCAGTGTTTATAATGGGTGAAAGTTTGGAAGCCATTTTTAATGAATTTATTTTTTAGATGTTCCTAACCAAAGCAACGCATCAAGAATGAATTTGCTTTCTGTTTTATTTTCAAAAGTATACGAAAGCGTTTTGTTGGTTCCGCCTTCATAATCAATATCATTATGCCCCATGTTAACATAAAGCATTTTGTAGTTTTTGTTTGTCCAAACTACAGGATAATATCCTTCATGCCAAATTTCATGTGCTTTTGGCCCGGTTCCTAGAGGAAAACTGCTTTCGTCAATTGCCAGAAGAATTTTTATATCCGGATTTTTTCTAAGATCGTTGCTCCATCTGTACCATTCGTTTGGTGCAGAAGTAAAAGTTTTAGGCAGATTTTTGACTGCCGGATGCTGATTTTCGACTCTTAAAACTGCTGATGTCGGCCTCCAGGTATTGCTTCCGTATTCACCAGAACCTAAAAAGGTATTATGATACCAATCCCAGTTTTGAGGATAACTTGAATCGTTTAAAGCAAAGGCCGAAAAATGAAAGCCCATGAAACCGCCGCCGTTTTCCATATATTTTTGAAAAGCTTCGCGCTGTTCAGGAGTTTCCGGTCTTGTGTCTAAAAATAGAACAACTTGATAATTGGCTAAAAATTTTGCGTTTAGATTATTCCAATTATCTGTAGAGTCGTAGACAAAATGATTCTCTTCGGCTATTTTTGGAAACCATTTGTTGGCTTCATGCACAAAACTTATGTGCGCCTGATCATTTTTTGCTGTATAAAAAGCAATTACTTTAAACTTTGATTTTTCTTTTTTGTGCTGAGAAAAACCTGAAAAACTTGCTAAAAAAAACAGAACTAAAACAGCTTTTTTAGTCAGCGAATAAATTGGATTAAAATTTGCCATCGATTTTTTAGATTAACCTGGAATTTTTTCAATTAATATTTCGTTTTCTGCGCTGTCAAAATAAGTGCAGGTCATTTCAATAATGTCAACTCTCCATTTTGCAATTCCGCATTGTCCGGCATGGCTGCAAAAAGTAAGATAATCTGTTTCTCCTTGCTGGTGTTTTACCAAAAATTCGATAAAAAGTTCTTTATTGACGCTTACGGCAATCGAAATTGGATTATATTTTTCATCAGATGTAACAGAATAACCATTTACACCATAATATTCAACGTGTCCGTCATTCACGAAAGTGTCATAACCTTTTACGCCCAGAATGATTAAGTCTTGTATATAATTTGGAAAATCAGCTCCGCTTTTTACTTTAGCATGTGCTTCTTTGATTTGATCGATTGTAAACATATTATTTTAATTTTTAGATTAGTTATAGTTAAAGTCTGCCACGAATTTCAAGAATTTTCACGAATTAATTTTTCAGCTTTATTTAAATAAAAAATTAGTGTAATTCGTGGCGAACAAAAAATTATTATTTCAAAAATACGATTAATGGTTTTATAAATTGATCGAAAGATTCGATATGAGGTAAATGTCCTGTATTTGGGACTTCTACCAATTTAGAATTGGGAATCGCTTTTTGAGTTTTTTTGCCTAATTCAGCATAATTACCCATTGTTTTCCGAATTTCTTCAGAAACTAAAGGTTTTCCAATTGCGGTTTTATCTCTTGTTCCGATGATTAAAAGCGTTTGACTTTTGATGTTTTTGAATTCGTATAAAACAGGCTGTGTAAAAATCATATCATACATTAGAGCAGAATTCCAGGCAACTTTGTTATAATCCGGAGCAGATGTCCAGCCAGCGGCAAGTTCAGCCCATTTTTGGTAATCTGCATTCCATTTTCCATCGTAATAATTTTCCATTTGGTATTTTTTGATGGCCTGATAATTTTGTTTTAACTCAGATTCAAACCACCAATCGACAGGTTTATAGGGAACTACAAGTTTCCAGTCTTCTAAACCAATTGGGTTTTCCAGAACTAATTTTTCGGCAGTTTCAGGATACATCAAAGTAAATCTCGTGGCTAACATTCCGCCCATAGAATGTCCTAGAATCGTTGTTTTTGTAATGCCTAGATGATCGAGTAATTTTTTAGTATTCTCAGCAAATTGCTGAAATGAATACTGAAAATTATCTGGTTTTGATGATTTTCCAAAACCAATTTGATCCGGAACAATTACACGAAATCCTTCTTTTGTTAAAGCTTTTATTGTAGTTTCCCAATAGGCTCCGTTGAAATTTTTTCCGTGAAGTAAAACAATATTTTTATTATTGTAATTGTCTGGTTTAATATCCATATAGGCCATTTTTAAATTTTGGCGCTGATTATTCAATTCTAAAAACTGAACTGGAAATGGATATTCATAATTACTTAAATTAATATCTAGCTGCCTTATTTTTTCTTCCTGCGAAAAACAAAATAAGGGTAATACTAATAGGATGAGTTTTATAATTTTCATTGTGATGCAGTTTTTTAAGGATTATAAATTTACCGCTATGCATTTTGAAAACCAAAAGTTAAACTCTTAAAATTATCAGAAAAAAGCGATTAAGATATAATTATGCCATTACGGCTACAATATTTAAAGCTGTTTCGGCAAGTAGTTTATCACCAATAATTTCTATTTTTTCCTTTGCATCTGCCGGAGTCATTCCTTTAGAAAATAAAAGCCATGCATCGTTTGGGTCTATTTTGATGATTGCATCAGGCTGATCTGGATCATCAATAAATTTCCAAATTTCATCTTCTTTCATAATATTCCATTGCCCGCCAATTTCTGTAGTAATGATCAGGCTTACAATTGTGCCGTTTTTTGCATTTGTATTTTTATATGCATTTGGCAAAGCCTGCATAAAAATATGAATGAACGGATAAAATAATTCTTTGGTTAAAAGTCCCGGTTTTCCCACGGCTTCTCTTATCTGCTGTTGATGCAGAAATTTTTCTGTATATTCTCTCGCAATATGAAACCAGTTCAGCGACGTTTCTTCGCCCGCCCACGCAACCGAAAATATGGCATTTTCAAAAGGATTTAATGTTTGCAAATGCTCGTGATATTCTTTTCCTGTAGTTTCTAATAAATTGATAATGACATTTGGACTCAGCCTTTTCGTAGCATTTGTCCACGTCATATTAAGCTGATTTAGAAAATTAACCAAATCGCTGTATGAATTAATGTTTTCTGGTTTTTCTCCAAAATATTGGTCTCTGGATATCGATAAACCTCTTAAATTTCCATCTAATAAATGAGAAGCAATATCTTTTACTGTCCATTTTTTAGCAACCGTTTTTGCATTCCATTCTTCTTCGCTTAATGATTTTAAAAGATCAATTAATAAACGATCGAGAATAGGAAAGAGGTGCAGGGTTTCGATTGGTTTACTTTCCGAAGGTTTCATTAGTGCTATTTTTAAACGTAATAACTCTTTGCGGATACGGAATATCAATTTCAGCTTCATCAAAACGTTTCTTGATGCTTTGCAGTAAATCGCAATACATTACAAAACCGTCTGTAGAGTTTTTTGCCCACGCCCACGCTTTTAATGTTACGCTCGAATCGGCTAGAGCCACAACTCTTGCCACGACCAAAGGCGTTTTTTGTTTTTTATTTTCGGCAGTTCTGGTATCAATAAAAAGCGGATGTTTGGCGATTTCATCCTGCATTATTTCTAATGCTTTTTCGATATTTGATTCGTAGCCAATTCCTATTTCGATTATTTTACAGCATTTGGTATCGTGCATATTGGTATTGACAATAATCTGATTGCTGATAACAGAGTTTGGAATTATAATTCTGTTGTTTTCGGCATCTTTTAAAACTACCTGCCTTAGATTGATGTCTTCAACTGTACCCACAAAATTATTGATTGTGATTTTGTCATTGATTCTGAATGGTTTAAAAATCACTAGAAATATTCCGCTGACAATATTGCTCAAAGCCTGCTGTGAAGCTAAACCTGCAACCAGCGAAATAACACCCGCACCTGCTAAAAAGGAATGTCCGATTATTTTAAATTCCGGAATTTGGATTAATGCAAAAGCTAATCCCAGAATATAAATTACCGTTATAATTAAATGTTTTAGAAACTTAAATCCGGTTGCATCATATTCTTTATCACTTAATTTTCGATATAAAAAATAGCGAAGCACTTTTTCTGTTATCGAGCCTAAAACTATTGTTGTAACGGCTATAATAGCAATGAAAATTCCTATTCTAAAGTCTTTTACAAAATCGATCATAGTTTTGAGAATTTTTGCATTAATGTAAAATTACAGATTCGATTAACCATTTTTTGTTTAATTTTTTCAGGTTGAATTCTATAGGCATAGCAATATCCTGATTTGGCGAAACAATTATCTGGGCAGTCGAATCTGTAATTTCTTTTTCGAAATAGTTAACGTTTTTTTCCATATCCAGAAATCTGGCTTTTTGATCATCCGGCATGCTTTTTTCCATCTTTTTAAGGGTTTCTAAATTTATTAAATTACCCTTATTAAGAATCACGAATTCTTTTGCCGTTTCAAAATCAAAATGATTCGTTGCAGCTAAATAAGCTGTAACAATTTCTTTTGGAGTTTTAGGCGATTCGTTCGTGTTTTCCTTTTTAGATTTAGGCGATTCACAGTTTGTAAAAACTACCAGAAAAATTAAAAACGCTATAGAATACTTCATTTGTTTTGTGTTTTACAATCCAACAAAATCATCACTTTTTGGGAAAATACTTAGTGCCTGAATTGCAATTTCGGGAGTTGGAGAAGCCAGTTTTCTAAGTTTGGTATCCATCCATGCGCCGTCGACTGTAATGGTAGCGCAAAGTGTATCATCTTCTCGTCTAAATTCGTGAATGATGGACCAGCGCGAAGCATCGGCTTTCATTTTTGATGTTTTGGTATGAATAAATATTTTGTCTGAAAGTTTTAATTCTTTTCTAAAAACACATTCTTCCCTAAATAAAACGGGACCAAAACCCTGTGTCTGCATTACTCTTAATGTTAAACCGAGTTCTTCGAGAATTTCGATACGATGCTGTGCACCAAAATCGTAATAAGCACTATGACGAACGTGAAAATTTGGGTCAAGATCGGACCAGCGAAAAGAGATTTCTTTAATAAATGAAGCCATTTTTGTATTTGTATTTTAATAATTTTTTAAATGCTGCTCTAAGATTGTTTTTTGAACATACATTTTAAGAAATCTAAATTACAAATAAAAACTGAATGGAACTGACAAAGTAAATTGGAGATTGAACTATATTTTCAGTATATCGATGTTTTGTTTTATGATGTTTTTGTCAGAAATGGAACTAGCCAGCTGTAGAGCTTTTTCGAAATGTTCGAGTGCTTTTTTATTGTCAATATCAGTATATAAGTTTCCTAATAAGGAATAATAAAAATGATTTTCGTTTAGGTTTAATTTCTCTGCTTCAATAATGGCAGTTTGTTTTCCGTTTGTTTTGGCTAAAGCAAATGTGCGGTTGAGCGCTGCAATTGGGGAATATTCAAGAATTAATAATTGGTTGTAAAGCTGTAATATATTTTCCCATTTCTGGGTAGAATCTTCTTTTTGTGTGTGCCAATAAGCAATTCCGGCTTCGAGATGGTATTTCGTAAGAGTGTTTCCGGTTGATGCTTTGCCAAGAAAATAAGTGCCTTTTTCAATAAGTTCCCGGTTCCAGAGTGTTTCATCCTGATTTTGATATAAGATCGTTTCTCCGTCACTGTTTGTTCTTGCGTCAAATCTTGAAGAATGAAAACACATTAATGAAAGCAATGCATTTACTGGCGGCAGATTTGTAGCTGGATTTTCGATTAATAAAAAAGTTAAACGCATCGCTTCGGCACAAACATCTTTTCGCAAAATAGTGTTTTGAGAAGTCGAATAATAACCTTCTGAAAATAATAAATACAGGGTTGTTAAGACATTTTCTAGTCTGCTGTTAATTTCAGAATTGTTGGGCTGTTCAATTTTTACATTGGCTTCTTTCAGTTTTTCTTTAGCGCGGTTAATTCGTTTATAAATAACTTCTTTATTGGTTAAAAAACCGTCTGCAATTTCCTGAATTCCAAAACCGCATAATAGATTTAGTGCTAATGCAATTTGCGCTTCGGCAGAATTTACAGGGTTGCAAACTGTAAAAATCATGGCTAACTGACTGTCGAAAATATTTTTATTTGATAAATCAATTTCAATTTCCTCCCATTTATTGGCATTGTGTTTTACTTCAACAGCAATTTTTTGTTCGAAGAGCGTATCGCGTTTTAAGTAATTTTTTGTTTTGTTTTTTGCAACGGTATAAAGCCATGCCGTTGGATTTTCAGGAATTCCTTTTACGCTCCATAATTCTGTTGCAGCAAGAAATGTATCGCTGGTAATATCTTCGGCGATTTCGATATTTTCAATTCCGAATAAATAACAGAGTACCGAAACTATTTTTCGGTACTCTGTTCTAAATAAATTGGGTAAAAGCTGGCTTTCTTCCATTTTATAAAATTTCTTTTTAAGAGAATATGAAGTTTTTTAAAAGATTATTAAACTCCGGCCACGGCCATTCTAATCTCAACATTTCCGCCCAATTCTAAAATCGGACATCCGTTTGCAATGCTTACGGCTTCATCATAATCTGCTGCTTTTATCATAATCAAACCGCCAATTGCTTCTTTAATTTCGGCATACGGCCCGTTGATTACACTTTTGTTTGATTTTACAATTTTACCTTCACCATCCCATCGCTGTAATGGTTTTGCTAGCTTGTCCTGAGCAGCGATTCCGCCCAGCCAATCCTGCCAAAGCTTAAGTGAATCCTGTAATTCCTGCGGAGAAGGCTGTGTTTCTTTAGTAATATAATCTCTTCTGAATATTAATACAAATTCGTTCATGATATTATTTTTTTAATGTCAATATTTTTATGTGATAATTATTTTGATTAACCGAATTGTCCAACTTTGTAAGTTCCAGGCTCGTTAGGAAATGCAAGATTAATACGGTTCCAGGTGTTAATATTTGTAACAGCCAAAGTCAAATCGATTAATTCCTGTTCGTTAAATTCGCTTGCAGCTTCTTTATAAACTGAATCTGGTACGTTACATTTTGTAACAGCTTCGGCCCAGGCAAAAGCAGCTCTTTCACGATTTGTGTAATATGAGGTTTCTCTCCATGCACTTAATCCGTATAAACGTTGTTCGGTTTCGCCTTTGGCACGTGCATCTTTATAATGCATATCTAAGCAATAGGCACAGCTGTTGATTTGTGAAACTCTAAATAAAACTAATTCTAAAAGAGCTAATTCTATAGTTGATTTTTTTAAATAGCCGCCAATTCCGTAAAGTGTTTTTAAAGCGTCTTGTCCTTTTTCGTGAATGTTAATTCTTGTTTCCATTTTGTATAAAGTTTTAATGTTATACTCTAATAACAATCGAACTTCTGGAATTGGACAAATTATTTTATTTTAAATAAAATTCAATATAATTCAAAGCCCTTGTATTTACAGGGTTTTTTGAACTTTTTTTTAATGAGAAATTATAAATGAGATTCTTCTATAGCCGAAATTGTGATGTCATCCTCATTTAAAGACTTTAAAAAATCAGCGGCGTCGAAAATTTCACCAATAACAGTAACGCCAGTTTTTGCTGTTTTGCCAGATACTATTCTGTTTACAGTTTCTACAACTAAAGGAGAAGTTACAGCATAAATATCCTGACCTTGCGCTGTAATTGCTCTTTTGAGATTATCTTTTATCGCGACAACTTCTACAGAAAAATGCTGTGATGATCTGTTCTTTTCGTCAATAGGCTCGGGTTCCGGAGTATCTTTATTTCTAAGATCGTCTAAAGAATTTTGACTCAAATATGTATTGATTGTATTTACATTTAAATGACGTGAAATAGTAATAATTTCAGAAAGAGGTAAACTTACAACTTGTTTAATTCCAATTGGGTTTTGAAAATTCCAGTTTATTGGAGTACCAGGTTCCAGTTCTTGTAAGCGGTTGTTCTTTAATGTTAATCTGGTATAATGATTTCTGTCGCCCGTTAATCTGGTTCCTTTTGTGGGATACCATGAATCGAGGCCAATATAAATGTTTATTTTATCAATTTTGTCCCAATCGTGCGTTAATGCCGTACTCAATAAATCGCCTAAACCACCATAGAATGCAACAGCAGGAATTATTAAAATTTTGCCTTTGGCTTTTTCAGAATAATTTTCAAATACATCTAAAACTGCTTTTTGTTCGGCACTCAAATCAATATAATGAATTCCTAATCTCAAAGCAGATTCAATTATTGGTTCTGCAGTATCTAAAAATGGACCTGCGCAGTTTATAATAATTTCAGATTCAGAAAAAGCATTGTCTAAACTTCCGGCGTCACTAATATCTGCGGCTTTTATTGTCGAATTCGGATATTGTTTTTTCAATTGCTGCAGTTTATCTTCATCTCTTCCGGAAAGAATTAATTTGTATCCTTTTCTTGAAAGTTCAGCTATAATAAATTTTCCGGTGTGTCCGTAAGCGCCATAAATTGCAATACTTTTTTTCATAGTGTAAGTTTTAAAGAAACTTTAAATAGTTTCTAAATTATCCCATTCATATTCAATTTTATTTATTTTAATGTAATAAGGAATAAGCAGAAGAATTTCTAATCTAAGAGAAATATGCCCATCTCCAGTCGTAAATGGAATGATAAACATTGATACTATACAAATTGCAATTCCAACAATAGCATCAATTTTAGCAATTGTTATGGCATTTGCTTTTTCAAACCATAATGAATAAGCGGCAAAACCTTTAAATGCCATAGTTGCAATGATAAAAACTCCGACTCCTGAATAGGCTGTATTGCTTGAGAAACCATAAAGTGATAAATTAATATTCTCTGTAAAGACATTTCCAATTAATGATGCTAAACCCAAAGCCCCCATAAGCATAAAAATCCAGCAAAAAGTTTTAATCCACCATGGTAAAAGTTTTCTTCTAATGATGGATGGTTTTTCAAATTCTTCAAACTGGCTTTGTAATTCCTGATTCATTTTTTTGTTTAATAATTTAATTTTTATAGTACTTGATAAGTAATTCCAAACCTGAATATTTTTGAATAAGCTTCGTTTGTCCCGCCAACATATCCGTCCAGATAATTTCTTAATCCGAAAGAGTATCCCAGATAAACACCAAATTTTTGATAATCTGTTGAGATTTGAATTCGTGGGCGAAAATCTGTACTGATTGTTTTTCTGTCTCTAGACGTAGTATATTTATTTCCAGAAGCATCAGTAGCGTCTCCCTTTTCTTTGGTACTTAAGATATTTGCAATATCAAAACCGGCGGCTAAGTCAATAGGAAATTTGTCTGCATTAAAACGGTATCCTGCAAATGGGTTTACGTTGATGGTATTAACATTCATAAAGGTTTCGCCAGAAACAGGTATGGCTTCGGATCCATCATTAAATACATTTGTTAAAGAAGTTTTACTTCGCAGATCTTCGTAACCAACTCCTATGCCATATATAAAATTAACTTTGGTTACTCTTTTTAGATTTAACGAAACTCCATAAGAAAGCGCATTTTTTGATCCATACGGATTATTGGTATATCCAGAACCAGTAAAATTTGAAAAGGACATATATGAGGATGATTCTGCACTTTGTCCGCTAAAAGCAGAAAGACCAGAATCTAAAGAAACTCTTAATTCGGTTTTTTGAGCGTAAGAATTTGAAAAGAAAATAAAGGCAATGGCCAATAATACTACTTTTTTCATTAGAAGTTTTAGGTTAAAGTTAATGAAGCTAATGTAGGTAAAATAGTATTGTATTTTGAGGCGGTATTTTAAAATTTATTCTATTTTTTGTTCTTTTTCACTTTTAGCATTTAATCGTTTAACGATCCACGGAAGCGTAAGTCCCTGCCCGATAAGCGTAAAAAGCACGACTGCAACAGAAATAAAAATGATTGTATTTCTTTCGGGAAACGGAGTGCTGTCTTCAAGGAATTTTGGAAGTCCAATAGCAATGGCAAGAGATACGATACCGCGCATTCCAGACCAGCCTAGAATAATACTATTGTTAAAGTCTAAAAGAGCATCTTCACTAACTTTTCTTTTTCCGCCGCGATTTTTTTTAAAGGCTTTTTGAAGATTTATTTTTTGAAGAAATACTCTAACCATTCTAATTAATAAAGCTACAATTGTAATAATAAAAGCGTATCCTATATAAGGGAGAATCATGTGGTTATCAATATCTTTTAATATGTATCTAAAATTAAGACCAATTAAAATAAAGATTAATCCGTTTAATAAAAAGATGATAATGTCCCAAAGACTTCTGGAACTATTTTTTAAGTTTTCGGGAAATATTTTTTTGCTGAAACGGGCAATTGCCAGCCCAGAAACTACTACCGCAATTACTCCTGAAACGTGAAATTGTTCTGCTACTAAGTAGGCTATAAAAGGCATCAATAACATGAAACTAATGGTAACATTGGTGTTTTTATGTACTTTACTTAATATAAAAGCTAAAATTTTTGCAATAACCATCCCAACAAGAAAACCTCCTCCTAATAAAAAAACAAACTGAAGGGTTGCTTTCCAAATTACAAAAGCAGATCCCATTACGGCTGCAACGGCAAAACGATAGGCAACAAGTGCCGAAGCATCGTTTATAAGACTTTCGCCTTCAAGAATCGTAATGGTTTTATGAGATATTCCAAGTCCTTTTGTAATGCTTACAGCGGCGACGGCATCGGTTGCAGAAAGTATGGCGCCAAGTACAAATGCCAGCGGCCAGGTTATATTTGGAATCATATAATGAGCTACCACGGCAATCCAAAAGGTAGTTAGGAAAACTAAAGTTATCGCCAGCGTACTGATTGTATTGAGATTGGTTTTGAAATCCTTTGGTGATATATTAAACGAAGCATCATATAATAAAGGCGGCAAAAATATCAAAAAGATAATTTCGGGATTGATCTGAATTTCGGTCATGGTTGGAATAAAACCAATCGCAATTCCCACAATTACCAGAAGAATAGGGTAGGGAAGTTTTGCTTTATCAGCAAAGGCAGATAAACCTATAACAATGGCGAGTATAAATATAATGATGCTGTAATTTTCCATTTTTTGGATTTAGAAAAATGCTAATGTACTTAATTCAGTATTTAATTAAAAATTATTCTGATTTGATAATAATGAAAAGTTCTAATAAAAATGAGTGTCCTAGCCCCGATAGAAGCGACATCCTTTTATGGTCTCGTTTCTTTAACGAGGCCATAAAAGATATAGCGGATAGCGGGAATAAGCTCCTTAATTATGACATATTTATATCCTTATGCCACAGTTGTCAGTCTTTAAAAATGTCATGTTGTCAGATGATTATTGTCGTGCCAATATTAAAACTGACAATTTACTTTGGTTTTTTATCTTGGCACAAAGATTGACTTATGCCACCTGAGTTATAAAAAATAAATCAAAATTAAATATATAAAAAATGGGTAAAATAATCGGAATTGACTTAGGTACGACGAACTCTTGTGTTTCTGTAATGGAAGGTAACGAAGCAGTTGTTATCCCTAACGCAGAAGGAAAAAGAACTACACCATCTATCATCGCTTTTGTTGAAGGTGGAGAGATTAAAGTAGGTGATCCTGCAAAAAGACAAGCAGTAACGAATCCTACAAAAACGATTGCTTCTATTAAACGTTTTATGGGACATACTTTTGCTGAAACTCAAGAAGAGGCAAAAAGAGTTCCTTACAGTGTTGTAAAAGGTGACAACAATACGCCACGTGTGGATATTGACGGTCGTTTATACACTGCTCAAGAATTGTCTGCAATGACACTTCAAAAAATGAAAAAAACTGCTGAAGACTATTTAGGTCAAACTGTAACTGAAGCGGTTATTACTGTTCCTGCTTACTTTAACGATGCACAACGTCAGGCTACTAAAGAAGCTGGTGAAATCGCTGGTCTTAAAGTTATGCGTATCATCAATGAGCCAACTGCTGCTGCACTTGCTTACGGATTAGATAAAAAAGGAACTGATCAAAAAATTGCTGTTTACGATTTAGGTGGAGGTACTTTTGATATCTCTGTTCTTGAATTAGGAGACGGTGTATTTGAAGTATTGTCTACAAATGGTGATACTCACTTAGGTGGAGATGATTTTGACCAGGTTATTATTGACTGGTTAGCTGACGAATTCAAATCTGAAGAAGGTATTGACTTACGTTTAGATCCAATGTCATTACAGCGTTTGAAAGAGGCTGCAGAGAAAGCTAAGATTGAATTATCATCTTCTGCTGAAACAGAAATCAACTTACCATACGTAACGGCTACTGCTTCTGGACCAAAACACTTAGTGAAAAAATTATCAAGAGCTAAATTTGAGCAATTATCTGATACTTTAGTAAAACGTTCTATGGAGCCAGTTGCTAAAGCATTAAAAGATGCAGGTTTATCTACATCTGATATCGACGAAGTTATCCTTGTAGGAGGTTCTACTCGTATGCCAAGAATCGCTGACGAAGTTGAAAAATTCTTCGGTAAAAAAGCTTCTAAAGGTGTTAACCCTGATGAGGTTGTTGCTATTGGAGCTGCTATTCAAGGTGGAGTTTTATCTGGAGATGTAAAAGATGTATTGTTACTTGACGTAACACCTCTTTCTTTAGGTATCGAAACTATGGGTGGTGTATTGACTAAATTAATCGAGTCTAACACAACTATTCCAACTAAAAAATCTCAAGTATTCTCTACTGCTGCTGATTCTCAACCATCTGTTGAAATCCACGTATTACAAGGAGAAAGAGCTATGGCAGTTGATAACAAAACTATCGGTCGTTTCCACTTAGATGGTATTCCACCAGCACCAAGAGGAGTTCCTCAAATCGAAGTAACTTTCGATATCGATGCTAATGGTATCATCAAAGTTTCTGCAACTGATAAAGGAACTGGAAAATCTCACGATATCCGTATCGAAGCTTCTTCTGGATTAACAGCTGAAGAAATCGAAAAAATGAAAAAAGATGCTGAAGCTAATGCTGATGCTGACAGAATTGCAAAAGAAAGAGCTGAGAAATTGAACGAAGCTGATAGTACTATTTTCCAAACTGAAAGTCAATTGAAAGAATTGGGAGATAAATTAACAGATGATCAAAAAACAGCTATCGAATTTGCTTTAACTGAATTAAGATTTGCTCACCAATCTCAAGATCTTGAGGCAATCCAAAAAGGATTAGACAATGTAAATGCAGCTTGGAAAACAGCTACAGAAGCAATGTACGCTCAAGGTGGTGAAGGTCAACAAGCTGCTCCACAACAAGAGCAATCTGGAGACAATGTTGAAGACGTTGAATTCGAAGAAGTAAAATAAGTATTAAGTAATTAGTACTAAGTATTAAGAAACCGAGTCAGAAATGACTCGGTTTTTTTTATCTATATGTGTTAAATCGCTGTGTTTCAGTGTTAAGTAAATTAAGGCCGATTTAATAAAAAAAAACTTCGCAAAATGAGGTTTCCCGCAATTTAATTATTGGATTTTAGCTTAGTTTTGGGAAAAATAACCTAAAACAAAAAATGCCATGAAAAAAATCTTAAGCCTTGGGCTTATCTTCTTGACTGTTCTATTTACGGGATGCAGCAGTGACAACGATGATAATGCTGTTGATAATGAAAACTCAGTTTCTGCTGTTATAAATGGAGCAGACTGGAAACCTACAAAAATCAATAGTGTGACTTTAATTAAAATACCAGGAATGGGTCAGCGTTTTGATATTAACATTCAAGACGATTCAAAAATGCTTATGCTAGCATGCGAAAGTGCTATTACTACTGAAGACGCAATGCCATTAAAAGAATATAATTTTTATGAAGAGATAGACGAAGAAGATAAACAATTACAGACTAGCGATGCGTTATTCATAAATTCGTATCTAATTGAGGGAAATACTTATACAGAACACATTCCTGTTTCTGGAAAAATAACAATTACCGCTATGGATCCAAATAAAAAGACAGTTTCTGGCACATTTAGTTTTAAAGCTGTAAAAGGAGATGCATTACAAACTAAAATTGTAACTCCAGAAGTTTTTGAAGTAAAAAACGGAGTATTTACGAACTTGTCATATACGGTTTACGCACAATAAATAATATCGAAAGTTTATATCAAACCGATTCAGAAATGACTCGGTTTTTTTGTTTTATTGATCATCATCTATTTTTGTAATGATTACAACTCCCGGAGTTGGTATTCGCTCCATTTTGAGCATGATTTTAGGTTTTTTTTTAAGCTTAAATTCTTCGATTTCATAACTTATGAACTTGAATATTAAAATATTACTTTTTTTTGCTTTAATCGTGAATTCGCCATTAATATCAGTTATAGTTATAATTATAGTTCCTTTTATAATTATTTGAACACCTGGTATTGGTTCGTCAGTATCCTTGTCAATAACAATTCCTTTGTATTCTATGATATCATTGCTCAATTTTGTTTTTATACTGTCTTGGTGTTGTTGTGTAATCGTTTGTTTGACTTGTGCTTTTGTAGATTGAATTCCTAACCCAAAAAAAGCAATTATTAAGAAAGTAGTAATTATTTGTATAGGATTCTTTTTTTCTGATTCAGGAATTGAGATTATTATTTTTTAATAATTTTTAGCTCATCATCATAATAAAATATTAGAGACAATTTAATTTTAAATAAATGTAATTATTATTTTGAATTACCCCACAATTCCTATCAAAAATGACAATTGTCATTTCCTGTTCGGATTCTTTTTCGTAATATTACTATTGTAAATTTTTTTGAATGAGAAAGATTAAATACAAAAAGGGACGCAAGCTCCAACACATTACTTTAGAATATACAGGCTCACATAAAGAACATGAAACCGAAATGCAGCTTTTTGTTTATGATGATGCCGATGTCGTTGAATATGATAAATTTACAGTTCTGGCCTTGAATTCTTGTTTTGATTATTCTAAAAATAACTGGCTGAATATTCACGGTTTAAATGACATCAATCTTATTAAAACAATTGGTGCACATTTTAAACTGGATGATTTTTTACTTGCCGATATTTTAAACACAACCAAAAGAACCAAGTTAGAACAACAGCAAAATGTTTTATTCTTTAATATAAAATCACTTTTGCCTTCTGAATATTCAGATAATATTAGCGTAGAACAAATTAGCTTTATTTTAAAAGACGGAATTTTAATTTCATTTCAGGAAAAACGAAGTGATTTTTTTACCCATATTCGCGAACGTCTTCGCACGCATGCGGGAATTGTTAGAACCAAAAAAGTAGATTATCTTTTGTATTTACTTTTAGATGCCGTAATGGAAAACTTCTATATTACCATTGAAGATGAAGAAGATAAGATCGAAGAATTAATCAATTTAACTAAAAAGGGTGCTGATCCTGTTATTTTAGAGAAAATTGAGAATCATAGGGATAATTTTAATTTTTTAAAACGCTCAATTGTTCCGCTTCGGGATTCGTTATATTATCTAAAAACGATTAAAGATGATGATGAAAATAACGGCCTGATTAAAAAAGACACATTTAATTTCTTTATCAGACTTCATCAAAAGAGTCTAGAACTTTTAGAACAGATTGAATCAGATATGAGTGCGCTCGAAAGTGCCTCTAATTTTTATTTTTCGGAACAAAGTCGAAAAATGAATGAAATCATGAAAACTTTGACTATCATTTCAGCCATATTTATTCCGCTGACATTTATAGTTGGAGTGTACGGAATGAACTTCGAAAACATGCCGGAACTTAAAACAGAAAATGGCTATTTTGTAGTGATGGGCATCATGTTTATGCTGGTATTGGGATTAATCATTTATTTCAAGAAAAGACGTTGGTTTTAACGTTTATTTCTACTAAGAAAATTTGATTTTGTTTAAATTACTATTTAGAATAAAATATAAATAATTATGAGTAAAGCGATATATATAGCCACAAGCGATCAAAACAGCGGAAAGTCGATAATTACACTCGGCTTAATGAGTATTTTGATTGGTAAAACGGCTAAAGTGGGTTATTTCAGGCCTATAATCGAAGATTTTGTTGATGGTGAAGTAGATAATCATATCGAAACAGTTTTGTCTTATTTTAACCTTGATATTGATTTTGAAGATGCGTATGCCATTACAAAAAGCAAACTGATTAAAAAGAAAAACAAAGGAAAGATAGGAGAGGTTCTGGATTTAATTATTGAGAAATATAAAAAACTGGAAGAACGATTTGATTTTGTTTTAGTTGAAGGAACGAGTTTTACAGGCGAAGGAACTTCTATCGAATTAGATTTGAACGTTTTAATTGCAAAAAATCTCGGAATTCCAACCATAATTATTGGCTCAGGAATAGGAAAAACTTTAGAAGAACTAGTGGATAGTTTATATTTGGTTTACGATTCTTTCAAAGTAAAAGAGGTTGAAGTTTTATCTGTTTTTGCCAATAAAGTACAGCCCGAAAATATTGAATTAGTTACAAAAAGCCTTCAAAAAAGCCTTCCTCCAAATGTTTTGGTAAATACAATTCCGCTGGTTTCAAGTTTAAATAACCCTACAATGCAGGAAATTGTAAATGAGCTTGATGCAAAAGTTTTGTTTGGAGAAAATTACCTAAATAATGAAATTGGGCATTTTAGTGTTGGAGCTATGCAATTGCATAACTATTTAGTTCATTTACACAACAATGCACTTGTGATTACACCAGGAGATCGTTCAGATATTATTTTGGGAGCTTTACAGGCAAATGAATCAGCAAATTATCCAACTATTTCAGGAATAATTCTAACAGGAAATATAGTTCCGGAGGAAAGTATTTTAAAGCTGATTGAAGGACTTTCGGCCATTGTTCCAATTATTGCTGTTGATGGCGGTACTTACCATATTACAAACAAAATAGGATCTATTAAATCTGAAATCTACGCTAACAATACGCACAAGATTGAAACTTCAATTACTACATTTGAAAAATATGTAGATAACGACGCTTTATCTGAAAGATTAATCACTTTTGAAGCAGAAGGTATGACACCAAAAATGTTTCAATACAACATGGTTAAAAGAGCCAGACAGCATCGAAAACATATTGTTCTTCCGGAAGGAAATGATGACAGGATTATTATCGCGGCTTCAAGGCTTTTAGCTATGGATGTAGTTGATATTTCAATTATTGGTGATAAAAAACAAATTGAAAGCAAAGTTACTGAATTAGGAATTTCACTTGATTTTTCGAAAGTAAAAATCATTAATCCAACAGAATCTGAACTTTACGAAGATTACGCTAATACCTATTACGAGCTTAGAAAAGCTAAAAACGTAAGTATTACAATGGCAAGGGATTTAATGGAAGATGTTTCGTATTTCGGAACGATGATGGTATATAAAGGCCACGCAGACGGAATGGTTTCGGGCGCAGCACATACAACGCAGCATACTATTTTACCGGCACTTCAATTCATCAAAACAAAACCAAATTCATCTGTAGTTTCATCCGTATTTTTTATGTGTTTAGAAGACAGGGTTTCTGTTTTTGGAGATTGTGCCATTAATCCAAACCCAACTGCTGAACAATTAGCGGAAATTGCCATTTCATCGGCAGAATCTAGCTCAGCTTTCGGGATTGAACCCAAAATTGCCATGCTTTCTTATTCTTCCGGTGCTTCAGGAAAAGGAGATGAAGTTGATAAAGTGAGAACCGCAACCGAAATTGTAAAACAAAAACGTCCTGATTTAAAAATTGAAGGCCCAATTCAATACGATGCTGCGGTTGACCGTGAAGTAGGAAAAAGCAAAATGCCGGATTCTGAAGTAGCAGGACAAGCGAGCGTACTTATTTTCCCTGATTTAAATACCGGAAATAACACATATAAAGCCGTACAAAGAGAAACAGGAGCTTTGGCAATAGGGCCAATGTTACAAGGTCTAAATAAACCTGTAAATGATTTAAGCCGCGGCTGTACAGTTGATGATATCATCAATACAGTTGTAATTACGGCAATTCAGGCACAGGGATTATAATTAATTATAAATTTACAAGCATACTGTATAAAATAAATTAAAAAAAATATGTCAGGCTGAGCGAAGTCGAAGCCCTTTTTTGTTTGACGAGCCCCTCGATTTCGCTCAGGATTACAATATAGTTTAAAATAAAAATAACTCAGCACCTTTAGCGACTTAGCATCTTAGCACCTTTAAAAAAATGAAAATATTAATTATAAACTCAGGAAGTTCATCAATAAAATATCAATTAATGGTTATGCCGGCAAACGAAGTAATTTGTACCGGAATGATCGATAGAATTGGTTTAGAAACGTCAAATATTACTTTTAAAACAGCTGCAACTTCCTATGAAGAAATATTGCCTATTCAAACGCATAAAATTGGTTTGCAAAAGGTTGCGGATATGCTTTTAGATACTGAAAAAGGGGTTATAAAAACGACTTCAGAAATTACCGCAGTTGGTCATAGAGTAGTGCATGGCGGGAGTTATTTCTCAAATACAACTATAATTACCGAAGAAGTTAAGGAGAAAATAAAAGAGCTTTCAGAGCTGGCCCCGCTTCATAATCCTGCTCATTTAGTAGGGATAAATGTAGCCGAAGAAATTTTTTCCGGCGCTAAACAAGTAGCCGTTTTTGATACTGCTTTTCATCAGACAATTCCGGTTGAAGCTTATAAATATGCCATTCCAAATTTCCTTTTAACAGAACATAAAGTTCGTGTATATGGTTTTCACGGAACAAGTCATAAATATGTTTCAGAAAAAGCCACAGGTTATTTAGAAAAAGGTTCAAGAATAATTACAATCCATTTAGGAAACGGCTGCAGTATGACCGCTGTAAAAGATGGAAAAAGCATCGATACGACAATGGGATTTTCTCCGGCAAATGGTTTGGTTATGGGAACTCGTGCGGGTGACATAGATCAATCTGTTATTTTTTATATGGTTAAAAATTTAGGATATACACCAGATGAAGTAAATTCTATTTTGCTGAAACAAAGCGGTATGCTTGGTCTAACGGGTTATAGCGACCTTCGTGATATTGAATCTAAAGCCGAAGAAGGAAATAAAGACTGTCAATTGGCTTTATTAATGAATGCCTACAGAATCAGGAAAACTATAGGTTCCTATACAGCAGCTTTAAACGGATTAGACGCTATTATTTTTACTGCAGGAATTGGCGAAAATTCTTCATACATGCGTAAACTGATTTGTACCGATATGGATTATTTTGGAATTGAAATTGACAATGAAAAGAATCAGATTCGCTCTAAAGAAATAAGAGAAATCAACACACCAAATTCAAAAACTAAAGTTTTGGTTGTACCAACTGATGAAGAATATGAAATCGCAAACCAGGTTTATTTATTATTAGAAAATTAGAAAAATAAATTTTGTTATAAAAAAAGCCTCTCGATTGAGAGGCTTTTTTGCGCCAAAAAATCAATATTTGTCAGTATCTTTGAATTTAAAACCGAATATCTTGAAATCGATACTTTTAAAATCAATTTTCTTGTTTTTCGCTGCTTTTCAAATCCAAGCACAAGAATTACTTCCTTTCGTAGAAAATTATAATAAATCAGATTATCAGGGCGACAATCAAATATGGAATGTTGCTCAGGGTAAGGATAAAGCCATGTATTTTGCTAATAACCATTATTTATTGCGTTATGATGGCGTTATTTGGGAAAAATATGCTCTGCCAAACAAAACTATTATTCGTTCTATTTTAATAGAAGGAGATCGAATTTACTCGGGTTCCTATAAAGAGTTTGGATATTGGCACAGGGAAAATGGTAAAATGCGTTATGTTTCAATTACCAAAAATCTTCGCTTATTTGCTGAAAAAGACAATGAAGAAATCTGGAAAATTTTCAGGTTTAATGGTTCGTTATATTTTCAGTCTTTCAATGATGTTTTCATTTACGATGGAAAACACATCCAAAAAATTAAATTTCCCTTTTTAATATCCTATTGTTTTGTAGTCGATAATGATCTTTATGTGGCTTCGGTCAATAAAGGACTTTTTAAAATGAAAGGTTTCAAAATTGCAAGTCCAAAAGGCTGGGATGTTTTAAAAAATACGGTTGTTCATGCGATAGAAAAGGACAAAAACAAAACCTATATTTTTACACAAAAGAAAGGCATTTTTATAGTTGAAAACGGAGGCTTAAAACCCTGGAATAATCCATTAAATGAAACTTTAAAATCAAACGGAATTAATGTTGCTAAGTTTATTAAAAATAATAAACTGGTTATCGGTACCGGAAACAAAGGTGTTTTTATTTACGATTTCAATAATAATACTTTTAAAAATATTGACCGGAATAATGTTCTAATGAACAATTCGGTTTTAAGTATTGGTTTTGATAAAGAAGAAGATTTGTGGTTGGGTCTCGATAACGGACTAGCTCATGTTGAGGTTAATTCTCCTATTTCATTCTTTTACGATAATTCTGGAATTCTGGGATCTGTATATTCTGTTGCTACTATTGATAAAGGTTATTTGATTGCTTCAAATCACGGAATTTTTGAATTTGATTCGGGTAATTTTAAAATGCTGCCAAACACACAAGGGCAGGGCTGGAATATTACTAAAATTGGCAGTAAATATGTTATAGGTCATAATGATGGAACTTTTTGCTATGAAAATGGAGCTTTGGCAAAAATAAATAATGTAAGCGGAGGCTGGAACTTATCAAAAAGTACTATTAATGACACTTATTTTCAGTCAACCTACAGCGGGGTTTTAGTTTACGATGATGCATTAAAACTATCGCAGAATATAAGAATAAATGATCTTTCGAAACCCATTAAATATGTAGCCCAAAATAAAAAAAATGAAATTTGGGCAGCTGATAATTACCGCGGATTATATCGGGTTTTTCTGGATGATAATTTTAAAACGATAAAAGTTGAAAATATCACGCAGCAAAGTAAAATCAAAAACGATTTTGGTGTTAAGATTTTTGAATTTAGAAATGAAATCCTTTTTCTGATTAATAATGTTTGGTATACGTTTAATTCTATTTCCAATAAATTAGAAGAAAATGAATTGTTCAATACCAATTTCAAAAATATCTCTGACGTTGTAGCAATCGACAAGGATCACTTTATGGTGCTTCAGGACGGAATTTTATATCATATCTATTCGCACGGCAATAAGTTTATCTGGAATATTATTCAGGAGAAATATTATAAAGGAAAGCTCATTAACGAAAATCTGAGAATTTTCAGAAGTCAAAACCATTATTTGCTAAATCTTGATGACGGTTTTATTTCACTTCAGTTGGGATATCAAAATGAACAAAATAAAGGCGTTAAAGTTGAAGCTTACAATGATAATGAACTGCTGGAGAACGATGGAAAAATAAAACACAACACAGAACTTAGGATAAATGTCATTTCTGGAATTTACGGTGCAAGCAAACCAAATTTATTTTATCAGATCAATAAAGGCAGAAATTATATTCCAGTTTCAAACGGAGCTATAGTTTTAAATAATTTAAGTAGTGGTTCACATTCAATAGTGATTTTTAAACATGACGGAGCCAATTATGATAAAGTTGCCAGTTTTGATTTTAAAGTTGCACAGCCTTGGTATTTCTCCTTTTGGATGATTCTTCTTTATCTGTTATTAATAGGAGCAGTATTGTTTTTCTATTATAAATGGAATAAACTTCGTTATACACAAAAATTAAAATTGCAGGCTGAAGAATTAAAACACCAGCGTGAAATTCTTGAAATGGAATTAAAAAAGGAAAATGAATTAAATATTCAGGAATATGAGAAACATATTTTAGAATTGGAATTGCAGACAAAATCTTCTGAGGTTGCCGGAAAATCGCTTTCTATTGCCAAACAGAGCGAAATGATTGATAATATCCAAAGTATTTTAGATTCTGAAAAAGATTTCAATAAACTTAAAAGTGAAATTAAAAAAGCAATCAAAATAAATGAAGTTAATAAACACGAATGGGAAATATTTGAGACCAATTTAAATCAAATCCATAATGAGTTTATTATAAATCTTTCTAAAAAATATCCACACTTAACTCCAAAGGATATAAAACTCTGTGTTTACCTTAAAATGAACCTTTCTTCAAAGGAAATTGCACCTATGATGAACATCTCTTTTAGAGGTGTAGAACTGCACAGATATCGTCTTAGAAAGAAATTAAATCTAACTCAGGACGAAAACCTGTCAAAGTTTTTATTAACTGTGTAAGAATTGAGTTTGTTTTTTACGGAATTTATATTTTTATACATCAAAATTTACATAATTGCAATACATCATTACTACATCATAAGGGAATGTTAATGAAATTAATTTAACATTTATAATATTGATAATCATTAGTATATGCTTAATTTTTAACATAATGATGTAGCTATGCTGTAGTGGTATTTGATGTACTACAACGTTGTAATTGCTTAATTTGGCTCTACTAACTTAAACGATTACAAACTGTATGAAAAATTTTATTTTTAGCTTATTTGTGCTCTTATTGTTGCCAGCTTATATGTCTGGACAAGCACAAGCAATTAAAGGGAAAGTAGTTGACAGCAGCGGAATGGGAATTCCCGGAGCAGTTATTGCTTCATCTGATGCCAGAGCAACTGCTGATGCAGATTTCGACGGAAACTTTACAATCAATGCAAAGCCAGGAGACATTTTAAAAATCTCTATGTTAGGTTTTGATCCAGTTTCTGTACCGGCAACTGCCGCACCAATGACAATTACTTTAAAAGAAGCAGCTGATACTGCTTTAAAGGAAGTTGTTGTAATTGGATACGGTACTAGAAAAAAGATTGATAATACTACAGCGATTTCTTCATTAAAAGGAGAAGAAGTAGCAAAAACAAAGGTTCTAAACGCATCTCAGGCTATTCAGGGTAAAGCGGCTGGTGTACAAGTGACTTCTTCTGATTTACCAGGAAGTACACCTTCTGTAGTAATTAGAGGTTTGGGTACGGCAATAGGTGGGAGATCACCTTTGTATATTGTAGATGGTATGGCAACAGAAAACATCAACAATATCAATACAAATGATATTACTTCGTATGACATTTTAAAAGATGCTTCTGCACTAGCTATTTATGGTACAAGAGCCGCAAATGGAGTTATCATTATTACTACTAAAAAAGGTAAAGGTGATAAAGTTTCTGTTGAAATTGAAAGTTTTGGAGGTGTAAGAACTCCACTTAAAAAAGTAAAAATGGCGGGTAGTAATAAATACGCGCACTATACTAATTCGGCTTTGCAATCTACTAACTATTCTCAGGATCAGCCTGTTAATACAGATTGGTTTGATGAAATTACAAGAACAGGAAGTTATACTCAAAACAACATATCTGTTTCAGGGGCTACTGAAAATATTAAGTACTTTTTCAGTTTAGGAAATTATGAAGAAAAAGCAATATTGAACGGTTTAGATTATGGTCGTACTACTTTTAGAAATAACAATGAATATAAAATTTCTAAGAAACTGACTTTAACTCAAAACTTTAGTTTAACCTCTACTAAATCTACTCCAAAACCATTATCAGCTTTTACAGCTGCTTACAAACAATCACCTATTGTACCTGTATATTTTGCTGATGGCAAATATGGAGTTGCTCGTTATGGAGAAGATGGTTTTGCAAGTGAAACTGGGAACTCAATTAATAATGTTGGAAATCCAGTCGCGCAATTAAATTTTTATGATGAACAACAACGTAGTATTACTTTACAAGGTGGATTGAAATTAGATTATGAAATCTTTAAATCATTAAAATTTACCTCACAATTTAATGGTGAATATTATACTTGGAAACAATATAATTATGATGATACAAAAAATATTTGGTTAGCTGCAAACCCTAATAAAGTATCAAGTGATTATGAAAAAGAGTTTCCAACATCTAATATAAATGCATTAACAAAAGGAAGAGAACAATACTATAACTGGAGTTTGTCTAACTACTTAACTTATAATAAAGTATTTAATGAAATACATGATATAGAAGTAACTGCAGGTATTGAAACCTATGTTAAAGGAGCTAGAGAGAAATTAACTATAGTAAGAAAAAATGTAAATCCAGATTCGAACTATTGGTCATTAAAAGATGTTGAATATGCAACAAACGTAACAAGTTATAAAGATGAAGTTTTTAACGAAACTAAATTAGCATCTTATCTAGGTCGTTTTCAATATAAATTATTAGATAGATATTTACTGACAGGAACAGTTAGACGTGATGGATCTTCAAACTTTGGACAAGACAATCGTTGGGGAACTTTCCCAGCCTTTGGGGCAGGGTGGATCATTACCAAAGAAAGTTTTATGGCTGATGTTAAAGGACTTAATTTATTAAAATTAAGAGGAAGCTGGGGTAAATTAGGTAATCAAAATGTTCCTCTTAACAATCAGTCTTACGTTTCTGGAAAAACTGCTTATTTAGGAGGCTCTATTCTAAATGAAGGTACTACAATTAGTTCTCAGATTGACCCTAGCTTATCTTGGGAGGTTACAGAGGAATCTTCTGCCGGTTTAGATTTTGAATTTTTAGACAGCAGATTAAAAGGAACTTTTGATGTGTATGACAAAAATACGTCAAATGTAATTTTATATACAAAACCTTATATTACCTCAGGTCTTACAGACCAATCACCAGCACACGTTGGAGAAGTGTCTAACAAAGGTTATGAAATCTCTTTACGCTGGGATGATAAGGTTGGTGAAAATTTCAGCTATTATATTGGAGGTAACTTTTCTAACAATAAAAATGAGCTTACAAGCTTAAAGAGTGTCATCTTATCTCAAACGATTGGAGGAGGATTAGGAAACGGTCAAAATACTAAATTACTTGATAATAGTACTATTGGTCAGCCATTAGGAAGCTTTTATGTCTATGAGTACGCTGGTTTTGATCCTGCAAACGGAAAAATGCTTTACTACAATGCTGCAGGAAATGCAGTAGCGCAAGATGCTTTGGCTGAAACTGATAAAAAATATGTTGGTTCTAGTTTACCAAAATCTAATTATGGAGTTTCTTTAGGATTCAACTACAAAAACTTTGATTTTTCGGTTGATGGTTATGGTACTGCTGGTGCAAAAGTATACAACGGGAAAAAAGCACAGCGTTTTTTTGGAGAAAACATAGAAAACTCAATCGCTACTGATTTTTGGACACCAAATAATGTAACAGCTTCAAATCCTGCACCTTTTAATCAGGTACCGGTGGCTTCTACTTATTACTTAGAATCAGGTGACTTTTTTAGAATCAATAACATTACCCTAGGATACAAATTACCATTGCAAGAAGGTAGTTTCATAAGTGCATGTAGAATTTATGTAAATGCAATTAATCCATTTATTACGCAAAAATTCTCAGGATTCTCTCCAGAATTAAACGGAGATGGAAATCCTTATGGAAATCAAGGTGTTGAGCTGGATGCTTACCCAACTTTAAGATCATTTGTACTTGGTGCTAATTTAAAATTTTAATATTATGAAAAAGATATATATAACAACGTTTGTATTATCAGCGTTCTTTTTTACAGCATGTGCAGACGATTATTTAGATGTAGATCAAACAGAATCTATTTTGACAAGCGATGTAGAGTTATTTAATAATGATGCAGGAGCAGCTCAGTTCGTGACAGCAATTTATAACAAGTTTTTAAATTGGGATATGACTTCATTCGGCTGGATCGGGTTATCAAGTATCACATCTGATGATGCTGATAAAGGATCTTCTGCCGGAGATACAGGAACAGATAAAGATGTATTGGATGCGTTGACTTATAATGCTTCTAATCCTTCTGCCGAAAGTACTTTTATTGCTAATTATGATGGAATAAACAGATGTAACCAGGCCTTAAATATACTTCCAAAATTAGATAAAGTAAATGTTACCTTAAGAAACAGATTAGCTGGTGAGGCTAAGTTTTTAAGAGCTTTCATGTATTTTACTTTGGTAAAATGTTATGGTGGAGTGCCAATTGTAGATCATTTACCAGTTCCGGGTTCAGACTCAGACAGAATTATGCAGTTAACACGTAAAACAAGTGCTGAAGTATATGCTTTTATTGAAGCTGATTTAAATGATGCTATTGCAGCATTACCTGAAAAAACAGCTTATGGGGCTAATGAAAAATCAAGAGCTTCAAAGGGTGCGGCATATGCACTTTTAGCAAAAGTGAGTTTGTACCAAAAGAAATGGCAGCAAGTAATCGATAATGCTAATAAAGTTACAGGTTATTCTATTGTTAGCGATTATGCATCAATGTACAGAGCGTCAGGAAAATTTGATTCAGAATCAATTTTTGAAATTTATGCACAAGGAGCTGTTCCGGCTAAAGGAATAGAAGGTTATTCTAACACACAAGGAGCTCGTGGTACTGGTGGTTGGGGCTGGGGTTTTAATACACCATCTCAAAGTTTAGTAAATGCTTATGAACCAGGCGACGTTAGAAAAGCTGCAACTATCATTTTTAGAGGACAAACTTTATATGATGGAAGACTAATTCCAACAACAGTTGAAAACGAAAGATATAACTACAAAGCTTACTCATCATTATATACTAGTGCTTGGGAAACAGATGTCGATATTAAATACTTAAGATACGCTGAGGTTTTATTAATGAAAGCAGAAGCATTAAATGAACTAGGACAAACTTCGGACGCTATTCCATTATTAAACCAAATTAGAAACAGAGCAGGTTTAGGAAATACCCCAGCAGTTTCTCAAGCAGATGTTAGAACTGCAATTTGGAAAGAAAGAAGAGTAGAAATGGCTTTTGAGCACGACAGATTTTTTGATTTAGTGCGTACAGGTCAGGCTAAAGCTGCTTTTGCAGTAGATGGAAAAACTTTTACGGAAGGTAAAAACGAATTATTTCCTATTCCGGCCTCATTCATCAGACAAGCAGATGGTTTATCAGCTCAAAATCCTGGTTATTAATTCTTAAAGATATTAAAAATGAAAAAAAATAAATCTATTTTCATGCTTTCTTTTGTTTTAGCTTCAGCATTGTTTGCTGGCTGCGAGGATAGTATTGATAAAGTAAATAGTCCAATTCCGTATGAGTCAATTGGAGGATATGAGAATTCAGATGATGTTGCAGCTGCTCACTTAGTATCTAAATTTAGTTTTGATGGCAATATATCCGATTCAAAAAATAGCATAACAGACGGATCAGCTACAAATGTAACTTATGAAACAGGTATAAAAGGAGAGGCTTATAAAGGATCTCCAAGTTCTTTTATTTCTTACAATACAGTTGCAAATTCAGTAGTAAATTTAAAAAGTGTAACAGTTTCAATGTGGATTAAAACAGATCCACACACAGGTGGTGCACAGTCATTGTTCATGCTTCCTAAAAAAACAGATTTTTGGGGAAATATTTTTACCCTTATTGAAGGAACAGGACCAGCAACAACAATGCTTTTGAAAAATCACATTCAAAAAGATGTTACACCAAGTATTCCTTGGTCGGGACAATTTATTGAGCATGGAGGAACTAATGTTTTAGCCAATATGTTTGGGGCATGGAAACATGTAGTTTGGACTTACAATGGAACAAGTTCTACATATAGTATTTATATCGATGGACAAAAGTTAGATATACCAGCTTCTATCTCAAAAAGATATGCAAGCGATCCTACAACAGGAGGAGGTCCTTACGGAGAATTAGCTAATTCTGAAGTTTCTAAATTTATTATTGGTGGTTATCAACAGCATTTGGGTGCTCCATGGGGAGGTGCTGATAGTTGGATGCTTCACTATACTGGTTTAATGGACGAATTCAGAATTTATGATGCAGCTCTTACTGACAATGAAGTCGTGGCTCTTTATAAATTAGAAAAAGATAAAAGATAAATTTTCTTCAAGATACACCTGAAGTAAATTCAGGTGTATTTTTTTAGTTATTAATATTACAATTTTATAAAATGAAAATCGGTTTATATATTATTTTGTTTCTGAGCGCTTTTAGCTCTTGTTCTTCTTCCTCACCAGATGAAGGTAAAAGTGGAGGAACCCCATTACCAACAAACCCGACAACGCCAACTAAACCTTTGACGGATACAGAGGCTATGGATCAGGTTCAAAAAGACGCAATCAAATATTTTTGGGATTATGCTGATCCGAATTCAAAATTAGCAAGAGAAAGATATCTTACGGAAGATCCAAATTTTGAGTCAAATATTATAACAACAGGTGGTTCAGGTTTTGGGTTAATGACTATTGTTGTAGGCGTAGAAAGAGGTTTTTTGCCAAGAGCCGAAGCTGTTTCTAGACTTACGACCGCACTAACCTTTCTTGAAAAAGCAGACCGTTTTCACGGTGCATGGCCACACTGGATGGATAATAATTCAGGGAAAGTAATTCCGTTTGGAACAAAAGATAACGGAGGAGATTTAGTAGAAACTTCTTTCGTTTGTCAGGCTTTAATTACCATCAGAGAATATTTTAAAAACGGAAGTACGACGGAAAAAGCATTGGCATCAAAAGCCGATGAGCTTTGGAAAGGTGTTGAATGGGATTGGTATACCCAGGGACAAGATGCCTTATACTGGCATTGGTCACCAAATTATGGTTGGGATATGAACTTTAAGTTAGAAGGATATAATGAATGTTTGATTACTTATGTAATGGCGGCTTCTTCACCAACACATCCAATTTCTGCTGAAGCTTATCATAAAGCCTGGGCAAGAAATGGTGCTATAATAGATGGCAGATCTCAATATGGTATTCCGGTAGTTTTAAGCTACAATGGAGCTTCAGGAAATGTTGGACCAATGTTCTGGTCACATTATTCTTATTTAGGTTTAGATCCAAATAACTTAAAAGATAAATATGCTGATTATTGGCAATTGACACAAAATCATGCTAAAATCATGGTTCAATATAGCATTGCTAATCCAAAAGGATTTAAAGATTATTCAGATAAATGTTGGGGACTTACAGCAAGCTACACTCGAAATCCAGATGGAACAACGGGTTACACAGCACATCAGCCTAACAACGATAATAGTGTTATTTCGCCAACAGCTGCATTATCTTCTTTCCCATATACACCAATAGAATCCATGAAGTTTTTACACTATTTATATGATGAAAATAAAGCAAAATATGTTGGAATTGCAGGCCCATACGATGCTTTTTCACCTCAATATAATTGGGTAACTGCCCGTTATTTAGCAATCGATCAGGGAACTATTGCTCCTATGATTGAAAACTATAGAAGTGGCTTATTGTGGAAATTATTTATGAATGCATCTGATACAAAACAAGGATTAAAAAAACTTGGATTTACATCAGGAAAATACGGTATTTAAGATATAATCTATTATGAAATATAAACTAGGTTTATTACTGTTGTTTATCAATGCATTGAGTTTTGCACAAAATGAAACCAAAGGAAAAATAAAAACAGTTATTGTAACGAATAATGAATTAGGCTACATATTACACAAACCAGCCAATATAAAAGAAAAAAAGCCATTAATAGTTTTTATTTCAGGTGATGGAGAAAAAGGGACAGATATTGAAAAAGTAAAAAATCACGGTCCTTTTAAATATCTAAAAACACATCAGTTAGATGCTTATGTTTTAGCACCACAATGTAAAGAAGATGAAAAATGGAGCATTGAATCTATTTACGAGCTGATTTTAAAAGTTCAAAAAGAGAACAAAATTGATGCTGACAGAATATATGTTACAGGGCTAAGTTCCGGAGGCTGGGCAGCATGGAATTTGGCACTTTCATATCCGGATAAATTCGCAGCAGTTGTACCAATATCCGGTTTTGTGGATCTAATAGAACTTGAAAGCGTTTGTAAAATAGCCAATATTCCAACCAGAATTTTTCATGGATTATTAGATGATGTGGTAAAGGTAGATTATGCAGTCAGCGTTTACAAAGAATTAAAAAAATGTAATGCAAAAGACGTTCAGTTAACTATTTTTGATGATGCTGGACATGACAGCTGGACAAGAGTTTACGACAATCCCGAAATTTATGACTGGATGTTGAAACAGAAAAAATCGAATACGAACAAATAAATATTATAGAATGAAAAACAAATTAGTCTTACTTTTTTTAGGATGTGCTGTTTTGGGTTACGCTCAAAAAAAGAGCACAAAAAGCACAGTGAAAATTAAACCTAAGTCAGAGTTTGTAGCAGAATTAATGTCAAAAATGACATTAGAAGAGAAATTAGGACAGTTAAATTTACCAACATCTGGAGATATTACAACAGGACAGGCAAACAGCTCAAATGTTGCAAAAAATATTGCAGAAGGAAAAGTGGGCGGTTTGTTCAATATAAAATCAGTTCAAAAAATTAAAGAAGTTCAAAAAATAGCTGTCGAACAAAGCCGTTTAAAAATTCCGTTACTTTTTGGTATGGATGTTATTCACGGTTACGAAACAACATTCCCAATTCCGTTAGGATTATCTTGTACTTGGGATATGGCTTTAATTGAAAGAAGTGCGCAGATTGCTGCAAAAGAAGCAAGTGCAGACGGAATCAACTGGACATTTTCTCCAATGGTAGATATTTCACGCGACCCACGCTGGGGAAGAGTTTCTGAAGGTTCAGGAGAAGATCCGTACTTAGGAAGCCAAATTGCAAAAGCAATGGTTAACGGATATCAGCAGCACGATCTTTCAAAAAACAACTCAATTTTAGCTTGTGTAAAACACTTTGCATTATATGGTGCGCCAGAAGCAGGCCGTGATTACAACACAGTTGATATGAGCCACATCAGAATGTTCAATGACTATTTTCCACCTTACAAAGCAGCAGTTGACGCTGGTGTAGGTTCGGTTATGGCATCTTTCAATGAAATTGACGGAATTCCTGCAACAGGAAACAAATGGTTAATGACAGATGTTTTAAGAAAACAATGGGGTTTTAAAGGTTTTGTGGTGACAGATTTTACAGGAATTCCTGAAATGATCGAACACGGAATGGGGAATCTTCAAGACGTTTCGGCTTTAGCATTAAACGCTGGTGTAGAAATGGATATGGTTGGAGAAGGTTTCTTAGGAACTTTGAAAAAATCATTAGACGAGAAAAGAGTTTCTATTGAAACAATTGATAATGCCGTTAGACTTATTTTAGAAGCAAAATATGATTTAGGATTATTTCAGGATCCATATAAATATTGTGACGAAAAAAGAGCTAAAACTGAAATTTTCACAACAGACAGCAGAAAAGAGGCGCGTCAAATTGCTTCACAATCATTGGTTTTATTAAAAAACCAAAATCAATTACTACCGCTTAAAAAATCAGGAACTATTGCTTTAATCGGGCCTTTGGCAGATGCTAAAGAAAATATGCCGGGGACATGGAGTGTAGCTACAAGAATGGAAAATGCCGTTTCATTATTGGCAGGAATTAAAGAAGTTGCGGGACCATCAACAAAAGTTTTATATGCTAAAGGAAGTAATTTAGATTACGACGAAGAATTTGAAACTAAAGCTACAATGTTTGGAAAAACATTACACCGTGATGCACGTTCAAAAGAAGAATTATTAGAAGAAGCTTTAAAAGTTGCTGAACAATCTGATGTAATCATTGCTGCAATTGGAGAATCTGCAGAAATGAGCGGAGAATCAAGCAGTCGTACTAATTTAGAAATTCCACAAGCGCAAAAAGATTTATTAAATGCTTTATTAAAAACTGGAAAACCAGTAGTTGTAGTTTTGTTTGACGGACGTCCGCTAGTAATTACTGACGAAGAAAAAACAGTCCCGGCAATTTTAAATGCTTGGTTTGCAGGTACAGAAGCGGGTTACGCAATTGCTGATGTTTTATTTGGAGATGTAAACCCTTCTGGAAAATTGACAACAACTTTCCCAAGAAGCGTAGGGCAGTTACCTATTTACTATGCACACAAAAATACAGGAAGACCACTTTCTAATACAGAAGGTAAATTCGAAAAATTCAGATCAAATTATATTGACGAAAGAAACGAACCATTATTCCCATTCGGATTTGGTTTAAGCTACACCACTTTTGATTATTCAAACTTGAAAATTTCTTCTGATAAAATGAACTTCAGCGGAAAATTAAAAGTAACAGTTGATGTAGCCAATACTGGAAATTTTGACGGAAAAGAAACAGTTCAATTATATATTAGAGATTTAGTTGGTTCAGTAACAAGACCAGTTAGAGAATTGAAAGGTTTTCAAAAAATAGCACTTAAAAAAGGTGAAAAACAAACAGTAAGTTTTGACATTACTGTTGAAGATTTAAAATTTTATAATTCTGATTTACAATTCGCAGCAGAATCTGGACAGTTTGATATTTTCGTTGGAGGAAATTCAACTGCCGACAAGAAAGTTAGTTTTGAGTTAACTAAATAGTTGGTTTATTGATTAGTAAGGGCCCTTCGTTTGGTTGACGGAGGGCTTTTTTATAAAAGAACATTTTTTATAAATTATAATTTTAAAATAATGAAGACTATTAAAGCACTCAGAATATCTTTTTTTTTAGCAGTAGCAATTATCTTTCAATCGTGCTGCGTAAAAGATAATGCAATAGTAGCACATCGTGGTGCATGAAAAAAAAACAATCTGCCGGAAAATTCTATTGCGTCTTTAAGACATGCAATTGACTTAAAATTACCGGGTTCAGAATTTGATGTGTGGAGAACTGCTGATGATTCGCTTGTAATCAATCACGATGCACATTATAACAAATTACTTATCGAAGAAACCAATTATGCTGATTTAGTAAAGTTTAAGCTTTCTAATGGAGAAAAACTTCCAACCTTGTACGAATACATTTCAGAGGGAAAGAAGAACAACAAGCACACTCTTTTGGTTTGTGAAATAAAACCTTCGGAAATAAGTAAAGAAAGAGGACAAAAAACGGCGTTAATGTCTGTTGAAACGATAAAAAAACTAAAAGCAGATAAAATTACCTGTTACATAAGCTTTGATTATGAAGTTCTAAAACAAATCAGGCAAGTTGACCAGAAAACTATTTTGCAGTATTTAGAAGGAAATAAATCTCCAAAAGAAATAAAAGCAGATAATATTTCTGGTGTTGATTATCATTATTCAGTCTTTAAAAAACATCCTGAATGGATTAAAGAAGCAAAAGACAATAAAATAAATTTAAATGCCTGGACAGTTAATGAAGCTGCTGATATGGATTGGATAATAGCAAATAAATTCAATTACATTACTACAAACGAGCCTGAACTTTTAAGCGAAAGATTAAAGGAGAAAAAATAGATTTTCATCATCATTTTACTAAGAGATTGAATTCTATAAACTTAAAAAGAATACAAATGAAAAAGATATTAATATTGCTTTTAGCTGCCTGTACAACAAGTATCTGGCCACAAAAAGCTAATATTCCCGGAAAAACAGATTGGTTTGACCCAAATAAACCAGCTACAACTTATTGTAACCCAATCAATATTGGATACAATTTTACAACTCACAATCATAACGGAATTCCTGAATCGCGCCGATCAAGTGCCGATCCGGTAATTATTACATATAAGGGTGAATACTATTTATTTGCGACAAATCAGGCAGGTTTCTTTTGGAGCAAAGATATGTCAGACTGGAATTTCGTTTATGGAAGTTTTCAAAGAAAGCCTGGCGATGATGACCAATGCGCGCCAGCTGCGTGGGTTGTAAACGATACATTATTTTATGTTGGTTCAACATGGAAAAGAGATCATCCAATATGGAAAACAGCTGACCCAAAATCAGGGAGATGGACACGTCACGTAGACAAAGCTATGCTGCCAACCTGGGATCCGGCCATTTTTCAGGATGATGATAAAAAAGTATATATGTATTACGGTTCAAGCGGAAAATTACCGCTTGTGGGTACAGAAGTTGACTATAAAACATGGCTTCCAAAAGGAAATCAGACAGATTATGCACAATTATACAAAGCGACGGAAGTAGAAGATATTCAGCGTCCGTATGGTCAAATAAAAGAAGTTGCTATTTTAGATCCTGCATCGCACGGTTGGGAACGTTTTGGTCCAAATAATGATATGGAACCAGCTCCTTGGGGAAATTTTATTGAAGGAGCCTGGATGACAAAACACAATGGAAAATATTATATGCAGTATGGTGCTCCGGCAACCGAATTTAAAGGTTATGCAAACGGTGTTCATGTTGGAGATAATCCGTTAGGACCATTTACGTATCAAAAACACAATCCAATGTCTTATAAACCGGGCGGATTTGTAATTGGTGCTGGACACGGAAATACCTTTGCAGATAACTACGGAAATTATTGGAATACTGGAACGTGTAAAATCTCAATTAAAGACCGCTTTGAGCGCCGTATCGATATGTTTCCGGCAGGTTTTGATAAAGATGATGTAATGTATTCAATAACCTCTTATGGAGATTTTCCGATCGTTCTTCCAACAGGTAATCGTGATCAGACAAAAGGAGCTTCATCAGGATGGATGCTGCTTTCGTATAAAAAACCTGTAACGGTTTCTTCTTCTGAAGAATGTCTGGAAGTTGAAACGCACAGGATGGATAACGGCGGGAAAAAAGTCTATGAGAAATTTTGTTATGGCCCGGAAAATTTAACCGATGAAAATATTCAAACGTATTGGTCTGCCAAAACCAGCGATCCAGAAGAATGGCTTCAAATGGATTTAGGCCGTCAAATGGAAATTAAGGCATTGCAGATCAATTACGCAGATCATAAAGCAACGCAGTATAATAAAGCAATGGATATTTATTATCAATATAAAATATTCATGTCAGATGATGCACAAAACTGGACTTTGGTTGTTGATAAATCTAAGAATGATAAAGATGCACCACATGATTATGTTGAATTAACAAAATCAATCAAAGCGCGTTATATTAAAATGGTTAATATTCACAATGCATCTGGATTGTTTGCCATTTCAGATTTCAGGGTTTTTGGAAATGGATTATCAGAAAAACCAAAAGCCGTTGCATCATTTAAAATTGACAGAAATAAACTGGATTCAAGAAACGCTATGATTTCTTGGAAAAAACAAAATGATGCCGTTGGCTACAATATTTATTACGGAATTGCTCCGGATAAATTATACAATAGCATTATGGTTTATGGAGATAACTCGTATGATTTTAGAGGTTTAGACAAAGGAATAAAGTATTATTTTACAATTGAAGCTTTTAATGAAAATGGAATTGGTATAAAAAATAAGATCATTGAAGTAAAATAACATTATTTTAAAGAAAATAAGAAAAACTCTAATTATGAACAAAAAAGGTTTGTAATTAGAGTTTTTTTTTGAGAGAAGACTATAAAAAAACACTGACTGTTCTGTAGATTTTTCGTTTCTTTGTAAGAAGAGAAGCCAAAAAAGCAACATAACCCCAAAATGTTATTAAAATTATGAAAAAAACGATTCTTTTAACTGCTCTAGTTTTAAATGGATTGACCACATCTTTTGCTCAGTCAAATGATGAAAAAAACATTAAATTATTTTACAAAAAAGCTTTAACCGAAGCTAAATGTTATTCTTGGTTAGAATATCTTTCAAATGATATCGGAAGCCGTTTATCTGGATCAAAAGGTGCTGCAGAAGCTGTAGACTATACAAAAAGACAATTAGAAGGTCTGGGTCTTGATAAAGTTTATCTGCAGGAAGTTACGGTTCCTCACTGGGTTCGCGGTGAAAAAGAAACTGCTTTTATTTTAGACGGAAAAGTAAAAACTGCTGTTCCAATCTGTGCTCTTGGAGGTTCAGTTGCAACTCCAAAAACAGGAATTACAGCTGAGGTAATAGAAGTGCAAAGCCTTGATGAATTGAAAGGACTTGGAGATAAAGTAAAAGGTAAAATTGTATTTTTTAACAGACCAATGAATCCTGAAAATATTGGAACATTTGAATCTTATTCAGGTGCTGGAGACCAAAGAAGAAGTGGTGCAAAAGAAGCTGCTAAACTTGGTGCAGTAGGTGCAATTGTAAGGTCTTTAAATTTACGTTTAGATGATTTTCCTCATGCAGGAGCTCAAAGCTATGGCGATTTACCAAAAGAACAATATATCCCTGCAGCTGCAATTAGTACAAATGGAGCTGAATTGTTGAGTAAATTACTAAAAGCAAATCCAGCCATAAAATTTTATTTCAAACAATCTTGCGAAACATTGCCAGATGCATTATCCTATAATGTTATTGGAGAATTAAAAGGAACTGTAACTCCGGAGAACATTATTGTTGTTGGGGGACACTTAGATTCTTGGGATTTAGCCGATGGTTCTCACGACGATGGAGCAGGAGTAGTACAAAGTATGGAAGTTGTTCGTATTTTGAAAAACTTAAATTATAAGCCAAAAAATACAATTCGTGTTGTTCTGTTTATGAATGAAGAAAACGGAGGAAAAGGCGGCGCTAAATATGAAGAAGTTGCAAAACAAAAGAACGAGAATCATATTTTTGCTTTAGAAAGTGATTCAGGCGGATTTACACCAAGAGGTTTTTCTATCGAAGCTGATGATGCAAATTTTAAAAAGATTCAAGGATTTAAAGATTTCTTTGAGCCTTATTTCGTTAACAGTTTCGTTAAAGGACATGCAGGTTCAGATATTGAGCATTTAACATCAAAAGCAACAATTGTAAAAGCAGGTTTAATGCCAGATTCACAGCGCTATTTTGATTATCACCACGCAGCAAACGATAAATTTGATGCAATCAATAAAAGAGAATTAGAACTTGGTGCTGCAACAATGACTTCATTAATCTATTTGATAGACCAAACAGGAATTGTTCTTCCATCTGCAAATTAAGATTTTTAAAATCAAAAATATTTAAAAGCTGCGAGTTTATACTCGCAGCTTTTTTATTTGATGAAATTCTAAAATTTAGTTTTTCATTACTAATAAATAGTAAAAAAATGTGATTGGAATATTAGAAAGCAGAATTAAAATTTTAACTGCAATATCTCTTCTTTGTTCGGGAAGATGAATAAATCGGTCTGTTAAGTGAAAGAACATTATCGCATTTACGATTATTGCTGAAAAAGCAAATGGCCAAGCTATCACAAGAATATTTGGGCTTTGATTGGAGACAATATAAAGTATAAATAGTATTGTAATGATAATGAAAGATCCAATTGCTAATTCAGTAGATTGTTTTTCTTCAAATGATTTATGGTTGATTGTTTTCATAAGTTTTAAATTTTAAATGTTTGTTGAATAGATGCTAGAGGCATCAAAAGCATTTTTGAAAAATCCAGATAATAGAATGAATGTGCTTGTTTTCCTCTTAGAAATTGTTGGGTGAAGTATTTTATTTTCTTGGGATAAAATAATGTACCTGATAAAATAACCATAAACAAATACAAGCTTCTTTTTCCATTGCCAAGAAGATAATACTGCATTCCGATTTCTTCATAAACAGAAATTCCGGTATTCGTTAAAACATGAATAATATCATGATCTTCCAGTTTTTCCTGAATATCAAAATGATGTTTGTAGAGAAAATTTCCTAAGCCATAACCCAAACTATCTTTAGGGAAATTCATTAATTCGGTTTTATTGATTGCCCATGGTTCACTCTTCTTAAAATACTTTTGATAAGGTTTTTTTGTACATTCATATAATCTTTCAATTAAATAATCTCTCATGTTTTGTTTAGTTAAAAGTTCTTTGAATTTCAAAGTAAATGATTAAATAAAAAAGCTAATTGTTTTTAGAATTAGCTTTTATAGAATTTTAATAATTATCAATTATAGTTTTAAGCAAATTAGAATCATCCAGATCAGAAGGAGCAACGACTTTTTCTTCTAACGGAATTTCATTCCCATATCGCTCTTTTAATATCTTTTGAACTCTTGGATCTTCTAAATTAAAACTCTTCAATTCTCTTAGTTTTGAAAGTTCGATTCCGGCAGCATTTTTATAAATCTTCCAAACCAATTCAGAACAATAAATCCTTGTATCCGTCCATTCAAAATACGCGTCATATTCTTTTCCATCAAACTGTTGGCTGTAATCTTTCATTTTTTGAAGAACAGTCGGTGTCAAAACTTTATCAGCATTTTTTAATCGCTTTACCACATATTTATTGCCTTTTCCGTGCTGGATCCATTCATCAAAAGGCGTAAGTTTAACTGGCTGAACAGCCTCAAAAACAAACCAATTTCCGTTTATATCATAAATAATTCCACAGTGTGAAAATTTAGAATTGGTTGCAATTCGCACTGCTTCGCATTGAGGAGATTGTGAAGTTTGAAATATAATATCACCATCCTGAATTTTACTCAATTCAGTTTTCGTTTCCGTCTTTGTTTTTGAAAACGGATTATTTGGGAAAACTTTCATAGCCACAAATAACGCCAAGCCAAAACTTAGTGCGAATGTGATGATAAAGAAAATATATTTTTGTTTTTTCATGATGTGTTCAAATAGCAAATAAAGTACTTTGAGATACAAAGTAAATAATAAAAAAAATAGTTACCAAATAAATGATAACTATTTTTAAAATATATTTTCGAATAAGTATTAAATTCTAAAGATTCCTCCAACAGCAATAATTCTTTGAAAGTAATAAAAGTGCTGTGAGGCCTTATCATCGTTACTTACAGTAGTTTTAATATCGTGCATATCGATATAACCTCCTTTTAGTTCTCCCTGAAGGTAGAAATGTTTGAAGAAAGTAATATTTAGACCCGCTTTTGCAGAAATACCGTAACCAGAAACATGAAAATCATCATGACGTTCTTTTCCTAAAAGAGTAGTATTGGTTTTAGGATATAAAACACCAGCTCCTAATCCCTCAGTCAAGTTAATCTGTACTTTATCAATATTTGGAAGACTGAACAATTTCGAAATATCATCAAATCTTGAAACCTCTGTATTAATGTAATTTAAACCATCTGTATGTTCGTACATTAAAAAAGCAGGTCCATTTGGATTAGTAACCCCCATGTCATAACCACCTTCTATAGCACCATTTAAAGACATATCTACAGGTGTATTTTCATAATGACCATTGTAGATAGAAGCAGGATCATTTGCAGGTAAATTAATATCGCCATTAACTTTAGCCGTTTGATTCTGAGTCATTACATATTTCATATGATCAACACCAATTGTAACACTATAGTGATCACTAAAGAAATAACCCAATCTCAAATTCGTTTGAGGAATTGTCATATTAGCAGGGTTGATATAATCAACGTGCCATCCTTTTGGTTTATCATGAGCAGACATATCTTCTACTCTAAACTTATAATCTTTTCCAGTAAAAGTTACATCAGATTTTGAGTAACTTTCTCTGTTACCACCCCACATCACAAAGAATTTTCCTTTGTTGTGAGCAGTATATTTTTGTACAGGTATTTCTTCTTGAGCAAATGTGTTTAGTGAAACACAAGCCAATAGGAAAAATAAAATATTTGTTTTCAAAGAACTTAAGTATTATAAATTTAAAATGAGTTAACTGTTTTTCTGATAGCAACAAGCTTATTCATTAAACCTTCAAAATAGTCTAAATGAAGCATGTTAGCACCATCACTTTTTGCGTTTGCAGGGTCAAAATGTGTTTCGATAAAAATTCCGTCAACACCAACTGCAATACCAGCTTTAGCAACAGTTTCGATCATATCAGGTCTTCCGCCCGTAACTCCGGCAGTTTGGTTTGGCTGTTGTAAAGAATGCGTAACATCCAATACCGTTGTAGCATATTGCTGCATAGTAGGAATTCCTCTAAAGTCAACAATCATGTCCTGATAGCCAAACATAGTACCACGATCTGTAACAACAACATTTTCGTTATTACAGTCTAATACTTTTTGTACAGCATGTTTCATACTTTCAGGACTCATAAATTGTCCTTTTTTCAAGTTTACCACTTTTCCCGTATTTGCAGCCGCCACAACTAAATCAGTTTGGCGAACTAAAAATGCAGGAATTTGTAAAACATCAACGTATTGTGCTGCCATGTCAGCATCTTCGTTAGTATGAATATCTGTAACTGTTGGAATGTGAAAAGTTTCAGAAACTTTTCTTAAAATTTTTAAAGCTTTTTCGTCCCCAATCCCAGAAAAACTGTCAATTCTGGAACGGTTTGCTTTTTTAAATGATCCTTTAAAAACATAAGGAATCTTAAGATTGTCGGTAATACCAACTAATTTTTCAGCAATTCTAAGAGCCATTTCCTCTCCTTCAATAGCGCAAGGTCCCGCCAATAAAAAGAAATTCCCGCTATCAGTATGCTTAATTTGTGGAATATGTTGTAAGTTCATAAAATTATTTTTTTGCAATGCAAAGGTAGTTATGATTTATCAATAGCAGATGAAGATTTAAGATTATTTTAAGAGCAATAATTGTTAAATATGTAATACTTTTCTGTATGCAATCGGTTTCTTTGTTTTTAGTAAGAGTTTCTACACAAGACTTGTTACACAGTCAAATTAAATTCTGTTTTCAAAATAGTATCCAATTGATCATCTTCAAAAGGAATAATTTCCGTAACCCCGTTTGTTACTAATTTTATAGCATTTTTAAATAGTATTTTTTTACCCAAAGGATTCTGTAAAACAACAATTAAATTTTGTGTAAAAAAAGAATCCGGATGCGAGTAATTATAATGATTGGCAGGTTTAAAATCGATCCATCTTTGAGGAGCCAGATCAAACGAATATAAATTAGACCATTCTTTTCCAATCAGCATTTGCAGTAAATATTCATCATCTTCCGTTTTTACCAAAGTAAAAGTGTCAAAATCCTGCTGAATTTCAGTTCCAATTTGATTTAGTTTCAAAGGCTCTCTAATACTATTACCCCCAAACCCTAAATCAATCAGATATTCTTCATTTTCAATTGCAGCAATTATTGCCAGATGGGTTTTAGCATTTGGAATAGGATTAACCAATGGACGCACCGCAATATAATAATGAGGAAGACCAATTTCCTGAAGTAATAAAGAAAAGATTCCGTTAACTTGATAGCAGTATCCGCCGCGATTTTTAGTTACGATTTGGTTTACTATATCATCGCCAATAAGTGAGATCGTTTTACCGGCCTGTACATCAATATTTTCAAATGGTACACTAAATATCTGGTTTTGCATCAATTTTTTTATGCCCGCTAAATCTAGTTTGATTTCTTCTGAAAAATTGATTCTGTTTAAATATTGCTGTAAATCGAAACTTGAAGCTTCAATTTTATGATTTTTTGATTGTTCCATTTGATTAAAATTTATTTGTTTCGATAAGAAACAAGAGCGTTAGAAGCATATAGAAATGCTTACTTGTAAAGTTACAAATTCAGTAGGTTTTGAATTTGCTTTTTTGATTTTTTTCTTGTGAATAGCATGAGCGAATTCTTTGAAATCTATTATCCCGATTCTACCTTGTGGTTTTATTTCAATTCTATTTTCTTTTAGAATTCTATAATTAAAATCTAATTGCAAATGTATTTTTGAATAAGAAATAATACAATTGATAAGTTTGAAAATAAAAAGCTAATTTAAATTTATGAATGAAGATCATAAATTTAAATTAGCTTTTCTATCTATTTTACTAATAAATAAATAATTATGGTAATTAAATTTACTCCTTCTTCAAACTCAATCCCATCGGAACCATCAAAATCCCTTTTTCATAAATATTCAAATACAACATTATAGGCTTTTTTTGCCCTTCCCAAGTCAATTCGTAAACATTTAAAAATCCGGCTCCCATACTGCTTCTTTTAGTTGGAAAAGGGCAGCAGGTTTCTAAACGTTTATAAGTGATTTTTTCACCGTTTGGTCCGGCTAAAGCATTTAAAAAACGAACTTCATTTGTCGCTTCATCCTGTGTATTTCTAAAAAATATATTTACAGGATAATCAGGATCATAACCGTATTTTTTGTCTTTGCTGAATTGTGTAATAACAAACGTATTATTCTTATTTAAAATTAAATCAGGAGCATTATCATCTACATTTTTCAAAGTAGATTTTGTACTGATACAAGAAGTTACTGAAATTAATAGAACAATAAAAAGACTAATTTTTTTCATGGTTGAGGTTTATTTTGGTCACACAAATGTAAAAGGTTTATTATAGATTATTCAAAAGAAAATAAAAAAACTGTCCGTGATAATTCGTTTAATCTGTATTAGCAGTGTGCTGTTATGCTTCCTTCTTTGAATTCAGTTTTAATATACCTTTTACAATCAGATATTGTGCCACAAGATAAGTCAGCATAATAATAAACGAACTTTTCTGGATTGGAAAATAAAACTTGTTGATTGCCAAAATACTATCTGAAACAACAAAGAATAATGCACCAAAAAAAACATATTGATTTGCAGGTTTTTTCCAGATTAAAAGCCCCTTGTAAGCAAGTAAAAGCATAATAGAAATTACGCTGGCGTAGACAATTACCGGAATTTTTAAATCACCTAAAGCAGGTACTAAAATAGATAACATTCCAATTAAATAACAGGCAATAATAAGGCTTCCAAAAATAAAAATTACAGTATTTTTTTTCGTTTTTTCTTTAATCTGTCTGTTAAAAAGTGCGCAATAAATTATGTGAGAGATTAGAAAAGAGATCAATCCCAGAATAAAATAGATTTCGGCGATATCTGAAAAGAGTAAAATTACATCGCCAATCCAGGAAACTACCAATGCCGTTAAAAGGATATTTTGGGTTTGAAATTTTTTAGAAAAATACACTCCAACAATTAATAACGGAATTAGAGCCGGTTTTAAATAACAGTCTAAACTTTCATATCCCAGATATAAAAGCAGTAAATATATAAAGCTGAAAGCAATATAAATTTTAAAAAATACAGCGTTTTTCATTATGCGGTTTGTGATTTTATGGTTTGGTTTTGGTTGATTCTAAAATCGATGGTTACAAAGTAAATCGTGACTAAAAATGATAAACTTAAATACCCTAGAATTATATAATTGCTTAGAGAGAAAACTGAATTTAAACCAAACCAATCGCCATAAAATCCTATAATCATAATCGCAATTGACAATCGGAAACCTTCCCAAAAAATGGCAAACCTGCTTTTGTCCATTAATTCAGAATTGCTGTAAATGGTTACGAGAATAAAAAATCCGTAGACAAAAATATTTGGCAGACCAATTTTGGCAATATTATCAAACAGAAAACTCACAAACAAAAGCGTAATTAGAATTTGCATAACCGACCAATAAATCAGTTTTTGCGAATTCTGCGTTCCGTATTTATCAAAATTAAAAACATCTTCAATTTTATTTACAGGATATTTTTCTTCGAAATTTTCAGGCCTCCATCCAGTTGGTTTAAACCAGATGGTAAGTTTGTCTTTCCAGCTTTCGGCACGCCATGCATCTTTAATCAATAACATCAAATGCTGAAAATTTATTTTTATAGGGTTCCAGGTATTGGCTGGTCTTGTAATTCCGAAAACTGGCGGAACATCATCTAATTCTTCCTGAAAAGTACCAAAAAATTTATCCCAGAAAATAAATATCTGCGAATGGTTTTTATCTAAATATTCCGGATTAATAGCATGATGAACACGATGATGTGAAGGCGTTACTAAAATATGCTCTACAAATCCCATTTTTTTAATGTGTTTGGTATGATACCAAAATTGTAAAAACAAATGAAGTGGAAGTGTAATAGCAATTACAGAAGCAGGAACTCCTAATAACGCTGCGGGAATTAACAGAAAAGTGAACAAATTTACTAAACTTGCAATGGGCTGGCGAAGCGCACAGGCGAGATTAAACTCTTCACTGCTGTGATGAATTGCATGTTTGTTCCAAAGAAAATTAATTTGATGTGCCAGTCGATGGCTCCAATAACCATAAAAATCGATAACAAAAAAGGCAATAAAATAGGAGAGGACGTTGGCTTCCAGATGAAAAAAAGCAATTTTAGAAACCATCCATTCATAGGAAAGAAAAGTGATACTAAGTCCTAAAACATCTTTTACAGAATTAGTAATTCCAGAGCTAATACTGGAAACGCTGTCAATTAATGGAGCAGTATCGTTCTTTTTGTAAATGCCGTATATTTTTTCAATTACAATTAAAACTAGAAAAATCGGCATTGCGATAATTAATATTTTTCCATATTCTTCCATAAAAAAACATTCTATTTTATCCCAAATATAGAATAAAATAGAATGTTTTTTAAATTATTGGTAAATTAAACAATTTCGGCGCTAAGTCCAGCTTCCAAAAGTTGTGTACATTGAGGTTTTAATTTATCCATTGGCCCTGTTTTTACAGTGCATTTTCCGTTGTAATGTACAATTAAGGAACATTGTTCTGCTTGTTCCGGTGTGTGGTTACACACGCGCATTAAGGTATCAATTACGTGGTCAAAAGTGTTTACGTCGTCGTTGTACACGATGATTTCGTTATTGAATCCGGTCGCTTCTTTTTCGCGAACTCTCTCTCTTACTTTTTCTTTAGTACTCATTTCTTTTTAGTTTTTTGTACTGCTGTAATTACTAACTAATTTACGTATTTTAATGAAAACCAGTTGTTTCTTTGAAATTTTTTAACATAGGTCAATCCTTTTTCAGTGCAGGAAGCATCGATAAACGGAATGTCTTCTTCATAAAAACCGCTAAATAATATAATTCCGTTTTTGTTTAAGCAATCTACATAACTCTGCATATCGTTTAATAAAATATTTCTGTTGATATTGGCGATAATCAAATCGTAACTTTTACCGGCCAATAAAGCAGCATCGCCTTCGTAAACGCTAATCTGTTTGCAATTATTGCGTTCGGCATTTTCGATAGAATTTAAATAACACCAATTGTCAATATCAATTGCATCGATTGGTTCTGCGCCTTTCATTTCTGCCAAAATAGCTAAAATTGCAGTTCCGCAGCCCATATCTAAAGTTTTAAGGCCTTTAACATCGATTTCTAATAAATGTTGAATCATCATGTGAGTTGTTTCATGATGTCCGGTTCCAAAACTCATTTTTGGTTCGATTACGATATCAAATTCAGCATCAGTTTTTGGGTGAAAAGGAGCACGAACATGGCATTTTCCGTCAACATCAATCGGCTCAAAATTCTTTTCCCATTCTTCATTCCAGTTTACCTGATCGATTTCTTCAATTGTATATTCAATTTTAAACTCTTCTGATTGTAAAATATAAATATCATCCAGAATATTCTCATCCCATAAATCTTTCTTCACAAAAGCCGAAATTCCGTTTTCTGTTTCTGTAAAACTTTCAAACGCCTTTTCGCCCAATTCAGCAACTAAAATTTCTGATCCAAGTTCTTTTGGCTCAATTGTAAAATGATATCCTAAATAAATATTCGACATAAATAATTTTTTTGCAAAGGTAAGAATCCAAAGCAGAAGTTATCTAAAAATCTAAGTGAACATTATTAATTTAAGAATTATTTAAAATGAAAAAAGCGTTTGCTGATGCAAACGCTTTTTATATAGTCAGATTTCAAAATCTAAAATCTAAAATTAGATAGCAGTTACAATTGCTAAAAAGTCATCTGCTTTTAAAGCAGCACCTCCAATTAAACCACCGTCTACGTCTGGTTTAGAGAAAATTTCTTTAGCGTTGTCTGGTTTTACAGAACCACCATATAAAATAGAAACTTCATCTGCAATTTCGGCTCCAAAAGCTTTACGGATAGTTTCTCTGATAAATTCATGCATTTCCTGTGCTTGTTCTGGTGAAGCAGTTTCTCCAGTTCCAATTGCCCAAACCGGCTCATAAGCTAAAACAACTTTTGCCCAAGATTCTTTTGCAATATGGAAGATTCCGTCACGCAATTGATTTTCAACAATATTGAAATGATTTCCTGATTGACGGTCTTTTAATTCTTCCCCAAAACAGAAAATTACAGTTAAGTCATGTTTCAAAGCTGTATCTACTTTGTTTGCGATTAATGCATCTGTTTCATGGAAAATAGCACGACGCTCAGAGTGACCAAGAATTACTGTGTTTACACCAATACTTGTTAACATATCAGCAGAAATTTCTCCTGTAAAAGCACCACCTTCAGCTTGGTGAACGTTTTGAGCAGAAACACCAATAGTTGTGTTTTTTACTTTTGCAACAGCAGCTTGTAAATTTACAAATGTTGGAGCAACGATTACTTGTGCAGTAGTTTGTGCTGGTATTTTAGTGATTAATTCGCTTAACAATTCTTCAGTCTGTGCTGCGTTTTTATGCATTTTCCAGTTTCCTGCAACAATCTTTTTTCTCATTTTGGTAGTTTTTGTTATTTTTTTAATTTTTTGTTTATTGTTGTAATTTGTGTGCTATTTAAGCTTGTTTTAAATTTTTTAAAGCTTCATTGATCTTGTCAAAATCAGTTTCAATAGCGCGGTAAAGCACTATTTTCCCAGTTTTATCTACAATGATGTATCTCGGGATCCAGTCTAAATCGATCGCTTTTCCAAAAACACCTTTCATTCCGTCGTTCATCATAAAATGATCGCCTTTTAATTCGTGTTTTTCAATTCCGATTTTCCATTTTTCAGCTGTTTTATCCGCAGAAAGGAATAAATAAGAAACATCAGGATTATTAGCTTGTAGTTCTTTAACTTTTGGCATAGCTTTTACGCAGTCGCCGCACCATGAAGCCCAAACTTCAATGACTAAAGTTTTTCCTTTGTATTTTTTTAAAATGTTTTTGAAAGAAGTCTGACCTCCTTCAAGAGTTAATAATTTTTCAGACAAAGCTTCTTTAGAAAAACTTGTTTTCTGAGCTTGTGTACATGAGAAAGTTATAAATGCGATAATGAGTAGTGCCGTTTGTTTCATGTGATAAATGATTTTTAACAAAGTTAAACAAACAATTGGAAAGCCAAATACAGATTAACAAAATTTGAAGAGTCGTTTATTTTGTAACAAAAAGTTAATTTTAGGTTAGAAAAACAGGAATGAAATCGTAATAGTTAAGGGTAAAATCGTGTGTTTTTTTAGATATTTTTTTTTGAAGTAGAAAAAATAAATGTTTTTTTGATTTTGTAAATAGTTTTCAAGACAAAAAAACGTCAGATTTCAATAAAAAAGCCTTCAATAAAATTTAATTATTAAAGGTTTTTGTATGTTTTCTTTCGGATTTTAATTTAGCTCATAATTTCCATTCGCCCATTTTTTCGATGGAACAATCCATTCCTCTAATGCTTTGTATAAAAAGCCATGTTTTAAATTAGTGTTCAATTCAATTTGTTTGAAATGATTTATTTTGAGTTTTGAAGTTTCTTTTCTTCTGATTGCTGAAACGCCGTAAATATCTGATTTTTCATAAATAGTTAAAATGTTTCCACAGAAATTAATATCCGGAATTTCTTCAATATCTACATCTCTAAAACATCCAATAAAAACAAAATTCACATCAGGATTCGCTAAATAGGTTGAAACATATTGTGCAATATAACCGCCTTTTGAAGTTCCAATTACGGTTATTTTGTTTGGCGAAACTCCTTTTTTCAGAAGTGTTTTGATTTGTTTTACAACTTTTTCTGCGTAATCAGAAGCATTTGTGTTTTTCTTTCTTTTTTCACTAAAAACAATAAAATTATCTTTTCTAAATGATTCTAAAATTTCATTGTATTCGGCTTTGCCATATTCAGGATGTGCGGTATTCAAATCGTTTTCTTCGACAAATTTATTGTGGAAAAAAAAGATATATCGCTGGTCTTTGTTTATTGTTTTTCCCTGACTAAATCCGGTGTTATATAATAGAAAAGCTAATAAAAATGCAAAGGATAATTTTTGAAATTGTTTCATAGAATCAGGTTGTTTTTTAGAAATAGTTTTTAATAAATGTAAACAAGAAATATTCTGAGTTATTGTTTTGTTTAATTCATTATTCTACAATTAACGGCTGCGGAGCATCATTATAAAAACTTAAAACTTCCTGCGCCTCTTTTTTAGAAAGGTATTTTAAATTGGAATTTTCAATAGCTTCTTCAGAATTCATCATGGATCGGGATAAAATCAGTTTAAAAACTTCATTCTTTTCATCCAGATTCTTTTTGTTTTTGCTGAGGTAACCTTTGTAAGCTTCAGCCATCTGCATCCAAATTTCGATTTCATTTTCTGGATGTAAATCTCTTTTAAAATCAGTTATAGTCTGTTCTAAACTGCTTTTGTCAACTTCAGCAAAAGCCTCATGAATATCTTTTATTTTTTCAAGTTGTTCCGAAGTTAAATCCGAAACAACTTGACTCAATTTAATATTGTCAGGATTGATTTTTCCAATTTTTTCTGCTTTATTTTGGCAGGAAATAAATAGAAAAAGCAATAGGAGATAAGCGTAATTTTTCCTTCCTATAAGATGATTGTACAGCATTACAATAAAAGGAAAGGTTACAAATGCCATCCAGATTATAAATTGTTTAGGAACAATTTGATAATAATAGTTTAAAAAGAAAATTGAGCCTATAAAAAGGATGCAAATTAAGGAATGAATCGCCGGAACCTGCTCATCTGAATATCTATAAATATGATCATCCTTGAGTTTTCTTATACTGCTGAAATACTTTGAATTGAAAAATTTTCCGGGGCGCGGCAAGAAACGAAACAACATAATAAAGTTTTGAATGATATAAATGCTTGAAATACCTAAAAGGAAATATTGCACACCGAGATAAAGTATTTGTAATAAGTTGGCTGTATTTTCAACTGGTGCAGGCTGATCAATTATATGAAGATTATCTAAAGCAAAAAGCAGCATAATTATAGAACTCCAAACACTCAGGATAAGTTTATGCGTGTTAGATAAATGAGTATTGGTAAAGGCATGGAAAATAGAATATAAAGAAAATAATAAACCAATTACAAGAAATGTCTGCATGAAGAAACTATTGGTGGTAATAAATCCGTAATCGATAACCCAATAAATAACAGCTATAGATTGAAGTAAAGTTATACCTTCGGTTAATTTAGGAATTATTCTATACTTGTAAAATACGAGCGAAAAAATAAAATACAATACAAGGAAAATGGGAGGCCAAATACGAATACTGGTATTAAGCTTGAAAACAAGACCATGTCCGCCGTTTAAACTTGGATCGTCTATTAAAGTTAAAAATGCAAAAGCAAAAATAAAGGATACGATCCCTATAATCACTACAATAAGCCACCTGTTTGTAATTCTTTTACTTTCAAAAATTACTCCCGCAATCAATGCAACTCCATTTATTGGGATTAAATGACTGCCAGAATTTGCTGTATAATATGTATCATAAATAACGTAAATAAGGAGCCCCAATACAAATAAGAAAAGAAAAGGGTTTGAAAAAAACAGCCTTAATAATTTTGAAATCATAGTTATAAATAGGTTTTATTTAAGATTTGGTTTGTTTGTTTTGCTGCTAAAAAAAACGCCAATATATCTAAAAAAAAATAGAATATTGGCGCCTTTAAGAGTTGTCAAATGTTGTTAAATACCATAAGCAACATCAGATAATTTTAAATCATCAACATCGTTGTAATGTACTTTTTGAACTACAGTTCCGTTATGTAAAACCACGATACTTGGATTTGCTCTTTCTACTGTTTTTAAAGCAGTTGCATCACAGAAATAAAAATCAATATCTAAATTGTATTGTTTTTTTGCTTTTGCAATTTCCTCAGCTCCAGAAGCTGTCATTCCAATTACTTTATAGCCTTTTGCTTTAGCATCTGCAGCAACTTTTGCTAGTTTTTTCATTCCGTCAGGATTTGATAAAGCCAGATCATACGTTACAAAAATTAAGAGTTTAGGTTCTTTTAATAATTCTGCTTTGTAATCAGAATCGTCTTTTGTCATCGTAAAATCGTGAATTGGCGGTACATAACCTTCTGTAATCACTTTATCTTTTCTGTCCACAAAAGTGGCTCCCTCCGGAATATTCATTAAATCTTTCTCTGTAAACTCTTTATCAACGCCCTTTACTTTATAAATAAATACCATTTCAACTACTGATTTTGGAGCACCTTCAGGAATTTCCATTCCTTTTTCGATGTTAGTTCCAACTTTGTAAGGACGGAAATCTTTTATCGGATTATGATTTAAAACCCAAACTGCCATAAATGCACACAAAACAACGCTTACATAAACAGCAAAATTAGTTTGTGGAGTAGAAAATAATGGTTTTATTAATTTTTGATTGAAGAATAAAATCAGGATAAAGAATAATAAAACAACATCTTTTGTGAATGACTGCCAAGGCGTTAAGTGTAATGCATCGCCAAAACACCCACAATCTTTTACCACATCAAAATAAGCAGAGTAGAAGGTAAGGAAAGTAAAGAAAACAATTAAAAGCAATAAGGCCCAAATTGTCATTGTGGCCCTGTAACCAACTAATAACATAACACCTAAAACTACTTCTAAAATTACCAGAAAAATGGCTAAACCTAAAGCGAAAGGCTCTAAAAAAGGCATATTAAAAACAGGCTCGCTAAAATATTCGGCTAATTTATAAGAGAAACCAACGGGATCGTTTAATTTAATCAATCCGGAAATGATAAATAAGACACCGACAAATATTCGGGAAAATTGAGTAATGATGTTTTTCATGGGGAAAGTATTAAAATTAAATCTCAATAAAGAAATTCCAAATTCCAATTTTATACTTGGATTTTGGAATTTAAAAATTGGAATTTTATTTGTTTATAGGATTTAGGATTAAAGCAAAAACAGAATAATTAATCATATCCTGATAATTAGCGTCAATACCTTCAGAAACCAAAGTCAGACCTTTATTATCTTCGATTTGCTTTACGCGTAATAATTTTTGCAGAATTAAATCAGTCAAAGAGCTTACACGCATATCACGCCACGCTTCGCCGTAATCATGATTCTTAGCCTCCATTAATTCTTTGGTTAACTTTACTTTAGCATCATATAATTCAGTTGCTTTTTCAACATCCAAATCAGGCTGATCAACAACGCCTAATTCTAACTGAATTAAAGCCATGATAGAATAATTGATGATTCCGATAAATTCTCCTTTTTCATCTTCATCAACTTTACGTACATCGTTTTCCTGTAAACTTCTGATTCGTTGTGCTTTTATGAAAATTTGATCAGTCAGCGATGGAAGTCTTAAAATTCTCCACGCACTGCCGTAATCTTTCATTTTATTGATAAATAAGGTGCGGCAAACCGTAATTACATTATCAAATTCAAGGGAAGTATTCTTCATTTATTGCTGTATATTTGCTAAAATTTCTCCAAAAATAAGGATAATTTTTTAAGAGTTTCAAGTTTAAGGTTTTCTTTGTTTCAAGTTTTTTCTAAACAAAGTGTTAACGGGATAACTTGAAACTAAGAAATAATAAAAAGTTTCAGGTTTCAGGTTTCAAGTTCTCGAACTGACGCAATCTGCATCAACTTGAAACTTGAAACCAATAAAACTTGAAACCAAATGTTGATTAACTGCAAAGGCGAGCTTATAGATTTATCGATTCCTAAAGTTATGGGAATTTTGAATGTTACGCCCAATTCTTTCTTTGACGGAGGAAGATATAAAAACGAAGACGAAATCATTTCTCAGGTAGCAAAAATGCTGTCTGAAGGTGCTTCATTTATTGATATTGGTGCATATTCAAGTAAACCAAGCGCCGAATTTGTTTCGGAACAAGAGGAAATCGACCGAATTGTTCCTGCCATAGAATTGATTTTAAAGCATTTTCCGAAAGCTTTATTGTCAATTGATACTTTTAGAGCAGAAGTTGCAAAAGCGAGCATAGAAAGTGGCGCAGCGATTATAAATGATATTGCAGCGGGAGAGCTAGACGATAAAATGTTTGATGTTATTGCAAAATACAACGTCCCGTACATTATGATGCACATGCGCGGTAATCCGCAGACCATGCAGAGTATGACAGAATATGAAGATATTGTAAAAGAGATACTTTTTTATTTTTCTGAAAAAATGAAACGGGCAAGGGCTTTAGGAATCAACGATTTGATTCTCGATCCAGGTTTCGGTTTCGCCAAAACAACCGATCAGAATTATGAAGTCATGCAAAAAATGGAATTTTTTAATCTTTTAGAATTACCTGTTTTAGCTGGAGTTTCAAGAAAATCGATGATTTATAAAACGCTTAATATTACTCCGCAGGAAGCTTTAAACGGAACAACTTTTTTAAATACAATTGCGTTGACAAAAGGAGCTAAAATTCTTCGTGTTCATGATGTAAGAGAGGCGATGGAATGTGTTACGCTATTTAATAAAATGAGTTTTTAATATTTATTTTTAGTTTATAATGGAAAAACTTGATAAAATTGAAAAAGAAAGTAATTTTATTTTTCCTTTAATTTATAAAAATTTCTATAAGAAATGTGAAATTTCAACTCCTAAAGGGTTTGTGGGAACTGATTTATTTAATGAATATAAGGAATTAAATATTTGGGCACTGGAATTAATTAATGAAGATGAAACAGATAATTTCTTAACTGATACAGATTTTGTTTTCATGATGCATCAAGGTTATATGTTCTGGTATTTTAATGCTAATGGAGAAGAAGATCCATATGTTTGGTTTTACGAGGAAGGAATGAAGTTTCCTAAAAATATAGGATCATTAAATTATTTCCTCGCTAACTATCCTAAAAAATGAATTCAATTTATCAGATTTAATATAATATGAAATACTATACACTAATTATTGCTCTTCTACTTTTCTCCTGCGGAAAAAAACAAGATGTTTTACTTCCCAAATCAAACATAACAATTGTAAAAGACGTACAAGATCTTTCGCCAATTTATATCTTTTTTGAAACCGAAGGAAAAGATACAATTGCAGATGTAAACCGTAAAAGCGCGATAATTTCAACCAACTGGATTTTCAATATCGACAAACGTCTGCCTCTAAAAGTAGTAATTCCGGAAGTAATGAAATTACAGAAAAAAAAGAGAGATGACAGCGCACATAAAAATGAAAATGCCGAAAATTATTATTCTTATGCAGATTCAATTGGAAAGAATTTAGCTTTTGTGCCTTTTACAAAAGTGTATTATAAAACGGAAAAACCAAGTAAAGAAAATCTTGTTGTTTACTTTAGAAAAGGAAAAAAACAGGTTTTCATGGCAAATAAGGAAATAAAAATTTCAGAAATACTACAACGTTTCTATACTATAAAATTTGAAAGAGTGCCAGATTTGGTGTTTTTCTTCGATAAGAACATGAGTTATGAAGAATACATACAATATAAAATTCTGCTGCAAAAAAATGTAACTTACAATCTAGATAAACTTCCAGTAGAATTCATTAACTAAAACTTGAAACAATTAAAACCCGAAACAAAAGAAACAAAACTCTATTGATGATGATAAGGTTCATTCCTTAAAATCGTAAATCCGCGATACAATTGTTCGATAAAAAATAAACGAACCATTTGATGCGAAAACGTCATCAGCGAAAGCGAAACTTTTCCCTGCGCTTTGCTGTAAACGGTATCAGAGAATCCATAAGGGCCGCCAATTACGAAAACCAAAGTTTTGATTCCGGAATTCATTTTCTTTTGCAATTCTTCAGAAAAATCAACACTTGAGAAGTTTTTTCCGTTTTCATCCAATAAAATCAGTTGATCTGTTGACGAAAGTTTTGACAAAATCAATTCGCCTTCTTTTTCCTTTTGCTGGCTTTCAGATAAGTTTTTTACGTTTTTGATATCGGGAATAATCTCCAAATCAAATTTGATGTAAAATGATAAACGTTTGGTATAATCGTCAATCAAAGTCTGAAGAGATTTGTTATCTGTTTTGCCAATGGCGATAAGTTTGATATTCATTGGGTAAAGTTTTTTTGCCACGAATTACACGAATTGTCACGAATTTTTTAAAATTATTTCAGTGTAAATCCGTTGAATCTGTAAAATCTGCGGGCTCTATTTTTTATTCTCAAAAACGGTTTCGAAATGTTCTACAACAGGAAACGGTTCGTAATAATGATGCAGAATCTTTTTCCATTCCAGATAAGCTTCAGAAGTTCTAAAGCCTATTGTGTGATCTTCAAGTGTATTCCAATCGACTAATAAAAGATATTTATTTTCAACTTCTAAACATTTCTCTAAACGATGTCCTAAATAACCTTCAATTGACGAAATATATTGGCTTGCTTTTGCAAAATCAGCTTCAAATTGAGATGCTAATTCTGGTTTTACAAAAAGAAATACGGCTTCTAGAATCATAGTTATAAATATTTTTTCACGCAGTCCCGATAGTTATCGGGAGCAGATTTAAGCAGATTTATTTTTGATATTTTAAAATAAAAAATCTGCGTTCATCAGCTTAAATCTGTTTAAAATCTGCGTGCAATTTCGCAAAGATAGAACAACTTTAGTTTTTAGAAAATTTCGCTTCAAAAGCTTTAAATCGATTATCAAGATCTTTAATCAATTGTTTTTTAACCGATTCATCCTGAATAAAACTATAATTGATGCTGTTGTAAACGTATTTCTTTATTGTTTCGTAATTAACATCAGGATATCTTTTTGCCAATAAAACATATTGTTCTGTCATATTGCTTCTTAAAATTCCTGCATCGTCTGTACTAATTACAATTGGTACATTAAATTCTTTGTAAAGTGTAAACGGATGTCTGTTTTCTTTTACTTTTAAAATGAATTCATTGCTCACTAAATTGATCTCAATTGGAATATTGTTTTTAGACATATATTTCAATAAATCATAAGAGTTTGCTTCGTAAGCGATATCAACTCCGTGACCAATTCTATTTGCACCGGCAATATAAATAGCATCATTAATATGCCAAGTTAAATCTTCCGGCTGCACTAAACCTAAAGTCAATTCGCCCGCATGAAGCGTATATTTTACATCTGGAAATTTAGAATGGCAGTATTTGAACATTTCCATATGTAACCAATAATCTTTCATGGAATTTTCGCCATGCTCTGGAGAAACGATGTTTACACCTGCAGTAAGTTTACTTTCACTTGAAGAAATAAAAGCGATAATCAGGTTTTTGAATAAATCTACAGGCTCCATAAAACGCAGCACAAAGTTTTGATAACGCATTGTAAAACGTTCATCATCCATTTTCAAGTCTTTGTGAAGTTTTGCTATGAAATTATTGTTGAAATCATCAGCATATTTTTTTGCGTCTTTTTTCTGAATCGATTTATACAATTCATCTAAAAGTTTTGTAACCGCTTTTTCGTCTTTTTGATTTGCGGTCTGACGAAGCTTTGTATTGAAATCAGCTAAATCTGAAACATTCATATTGCAGCGTATCGTTGATAATTGTGTTTCGATATAAGAAACATTTTCTGCAATGGCACGTTTTTTTAATTCGAGCATTCCTTCTCCATAATGCCCTTGAATAGTTGTTTCAAATTTTTGAAAAGAGTCAAAAAACTGATCGTCAGAAGGGACAGAACCGTTATAATCTTTAACCGACCAGGTTTGCATTATTTGCTGCTCGTATTGCGCCAGTTTTCCTTCGTTTCGAAGAGAAGAGAAAGTCTGCCAGTTTCCTTTTGCAGGTTTGGTTTTCGAAACTTCCATCGTTTCTAAATTCAAATAAAAATCTTCTGCAATAGCTCTTTCTAAAAGCGGTTCTGCATAAACTGATCCTGAAAAATGGTGGTGTAAATCGCCTCCTTTTGGCATTTGTTGAAAGAAAGCTGTTAAGAGAGCTTCATTATTTCTGATTTTTTCTAAATAACTTTCAGCTGTTTGAGAAAAGCCGATTTGTGCTATAAAAATACAGAAAAGCGTAATTATCCTTGTCATACTCTAAGTTTAAATTACATGCAAATATACAAGTTTCTGCGGAGATTTTAAAATTCAATTTTTCGATGTGGGATTTAACCGCAAAGAACGCAAGGTTTTTATCTGCCAGACTTAATACAAGCGCAAAGTTCGCAAAGCCTTACCTAAAAAAACCTTGCGAACTTTGCGTAATTCTTTGTGTGCTTTGCGGTAAAAAAAAAACTTAGCAGCTTAGCTCAGAAACTTAGAACCTTATGAAAAAAGCACATCACGAATTTCCTCAACCTTATCAAAAACGCTTTTTGCAAAAGGACAAAGCGGAATAATTTTTAGATTATTAGCTCTTGCATATTCTACAGCAGCCATCACTAATTTTTTGCCGACACCTTTTCCGTTAAAGTCTGGACTTACTTCGGTATGGTCGATTATAAATTTGCTGTCTCCAGCCCATGTGTAAGTCATTTTTCCGGCTTCTTTACCATCTTCTACAGCTTCAAAATATCCTCTTCTTGTATCGTTAATTTGTTGAATTTCCATGATTATATTAATGTGGTTTTGATTTCTATTGAGTGTGTAAGTGTTTTGTGAATTGGGCAGCTGTTAGCAATAGTTTCTAATCGTTGTCTTTGTGTATCGTCGACTTCGCCAATTACTTCGATTTTTCTTGTGAATACTGATACACTTCGCTCAGAATCTCTTTCAAAATCAATTTTGACATTAATTTCTGAAACGTCCCATTGTTTACGATTGATATACATTCGCAAAGTAATTACGGTGCAGGAAGCCAATGATGCTGCCAAAAGTTCAGTCGGATTTAATCCTAAATTTTTTCCGCCTAATTCCTGTGGTTCGTCAGAAATTAGAATGTTTCCGCTGGCCGATTTTATTTCCGTTCGATACAAACGTGTATCAATTTGTGCTGCTATAGTATCCATATTTATTTGATTCTTGGTTCTGGTAATGGAACAAATTCTGTTTCGCCCGGAACTTTTGGGAAAGTTTGATTTGTCCAGTCTTTTTTTGCTTTTTCGATAAGGTTTTTATCCGAAGAAACGAAATTCCAAAAGATAAAATGTTCTTCAGGAAACGGTTGCCCTCCAAAGATATAAACCGTAGAATTTTCGGCAATTTCAAACTCACAAAGCGTACTGTCGGTTGTAATTAAAATTTGTTTCGGATCGTAAACGTGTTCTCCGCTTTTAATACTTCCTTCTAAAATATACAAGCCGCTTTCGCCGAATAAATCCTTTCCAATATTGATTTTTTTAGCTTCGGTACTTTTGATTTCAATAAAATAAAGCGGACTGTAAACAGGAACTGGAGATTTTTTACCAAAAGCTTCACCGGCAATTAATTTGTATGAAACGCCGTCTTCTTCCCAAGCTGGAATATCATCTGCTTCGACATGAGCAAAATTCGGATCCATCTGCTCTAATTCTTTAGGAAGTGCGACCCAAATCTGCAATCCGTGAAGCATTTTGTCTGAATGTCTTAAATATTCGGGCGTTCTTTCAGAATGTACAATTCCTTTTCCGGCTGTCATCCAGTTTACGGCGCCTGGTTTTATTTCTAATTCTGTTCCTAAACTATCGCGGTGCATGATGCTCCCTTCAAACAAAAAAGTTAAAGTTGAAAGTCCGATATGCGGATGCGGCGGGACATCCATATTTTCATGATCACTTAAATGTGCAGGCCCCATATGATCGATAAATACAAATGGTCCAACAGCCCTTTTTTCACGGAAAGGCAATAAACGGCCTACCATAAAGTTGCCAATATTGGCAGCACGTTCTTCGATAATTAAACTGATATTTGACATGGTTATATTTGATTTGAAAACAAAATTACAGCAGTCGTGCTTGTCTGTAACTTAATTTAGATTAAGAAAACTTGTTTTTGTTTTTTTTGAATTATAAATGTAAGGAATAAAAATTGAACACGAATTTCACAGATTAACACGAATTAATTTGTGCTAATTTGTGAAATTCGTGTTTTAAAATCTAATCGATCAATTCAAAATCTAAAACTTCACTTTCAGTTCCATTAATGATAATTGACAATTGATGTGCTCCCGTATGAAAAACTCTCGTTGTAATCAATTTAAAAGATTGATTTCTTTCAATTTTGGTTAATTGATTAGGCTGATAAATCTTTTCACTGATTTTAAAGACTTTTTTTGCCAAATGCCCTTTTGCTTTTTTGTAATGAACTGCATATTCTAAACGAATTATTTTTGGTTCTTCGTTTTTATTATTTAAGTGAAACTGAAATTGTAAATAATCACCAATTTTTACAACAGGCGTTTTAATTTCAAATGAAGAAAGTTCAATATTGGTGCTTTCTAAACCATAATGACCTAAAATTTCCGGATGACCTTGTTTCAATAAAGTTCTGCAGCCGTGTTTTATAATTCCATCGGTTTCTTTGCTGTGTCCTTTCCATTTATTGGCGATTTCTAATACAATCTGCGGATTATCTTTTGCAATATCATTTAAATTATTAGCAACACTTCTGCGGACATATTCAGAAGGGTCGTTTTTTAGATTTTCTAAAATTGGAAGGATAGAAGAGGGATCTTTTTTCAAAAACGGAATTGCCATTGCCCACGGTAATCTCGGGCGGGAACCTTCGCTGGCTAATCTTCTAACGTGATGATTTTCATGCAAAGACCATTTTGTCATCTCGTCAATCATTTGCTCTTTATATTTTAAAATGAAAGGACGAACAGCAAATTCGCAGCTTATAAACTGCGTTATAGAAACAAAGGCATTCGCCGAAGTTTTAAAGTCGTCTAAACCGTAAATCTCGATATAATCGGCAAAGAATATGAAAGCCAGATTGCCATCTGTAAAATTATTTTTCTTTAGATTTTCAATGATTTTATCAATTAGAGAAACGGCTTCAGGAAAATTTTGAGGCATAAATTGGTGAAACACAACTGTGGTATGTTTCATTCTTTCTTTCCATTCTTTTTGAGCAAAATCTCCTTCGTAAATTGCCTCAATAAATTTTTGTTTGTTGAATTCCGGATGCACTTCGGCAACAGCCTGACTAAATTTTTCGTAAAAAGAAAGCGAATAAATATCTTTAATTAATCCCATAAATTTTGCTTGATTGAACCTCAAAGATATTTAATGTTTTTGAATTGTTGAGGGGGATGTTGATTGAAAAGACATGGACTTTAGATATTCTTGATAAAGATTTATGCCACAGATTAAAAGATTAGCACAGATTTTTTGAAATCATTTTAATCTTAATAATCTGTGGCTCATAAAAAATAGTTAATAAGAAACTTTTAGCAGAAAGGAAACTTTTAAATCCATAAAATAAGTTCTAATTTAGCATATTATAAAAATAGAAAAATGATAAGCGAAGCTCAATTTCAAGCAGAATTGCAACTTTTGATAAGTAATGCCATTAGAGAAGATGTTGGTCCGGGCGATTACAGTTCACTTGCCTGTATTCCGGATACTGCACATGGTCAGGCAAAATTATTGGTAAAAGATCAGGGAATAATTGCCGGTGTTGAAGCTGCCAAAATGATATTTGAACATGTTGATCCAAAACTAAAAGTAAAAATTTTTATTGAAGACGGAACGCATGTAGAATACGGCGAAGTTGTCTTTGAAGTTTCAGGAAGTTCTCAGTCTATTTTAAAGGCCGAAAGAGTGGTTTTGAATACCATGCAGCGTATGTCTGCCATTGCGACAAAAACAAGCCATTTAATGAAACTTTTAGAAGGAACAAACGCTAAAATATTAGATACACGCAAAACAACGCCAAATTTTAGAGTTGCTGAAAAATGGGCTGTAAAAATAGGCGGAGGCGAAAATCACCGTTTTGCGCTTTATGATATGATTATGCTAAAAGACAATCATATTGATTTTGCGGGCGGGATTACACGCGCTATTTCAAAAACTAAAGAATATCTAAAAGAGAATAATCTGGATTTGAAAATCATTGTAGAGGCTCGCAATTTAGATGAAATTAGAGAAATTTTGTTGAGTGACGGCGTTCACAGAATCCTGATTGATAACTTTAATTATGAAGATACAAAAACGGCAGTAAATTTGATTGGTACAAAATGCCAGACAGAATCTTCGGGGAATATTAGCGAAAAAACAGTTCGTGAATATGCTTTATGCGGAGTAAATTATATTTCATCAGGTGCTTTAACGCATTCTGTTTATAACATGGATTTGAGTTTAAAAGCTTTTTAATTGAGTTAGAAGTTGTAAGTTATGAATTATGAGTTTGTAATCTAAAATCTGAACTCTAAAATCTAAAACCAAAATATATGTCAAAAGAGATAGAAGATCGGATTGAGAAATTGCCCGTAATACGCAATGTGGCCCGACTTTTTAAAAGAATAAAACTCCCTTGGTTAGAGGGATTTTCTTTGTATGATTTACTCGAAATGTACACTTTAGGAATTCTTGAAGGTGCTTTTTCGTATCATGCAAGTGCGGTTTCTTTTAGCTTTTTTATGGCTTTATTTCCTTTTGCCTTATTTATTTTAAACTTAATTCCGTTTATTCCTATAGATAATTTTCAAAATGATTTTCTTCAATTTGTGCAGCAAGGCGTTCCTCCAAATACCTATGATGCCATTAGTAAAATTATCAGCGATATTTTAAACAATAGTCATTCGGGCTTATTATCTTCAGGGTTTTTGCTTTCTATTTTTTTGATGGCCAATGGTATTAACGGAATTCTAAGCGGTTTTGAATCGTCTAAGCATGTATTTGACAAACGCGGGTTTTTTAGTCAGTATCTTGTAGCATTGGCAATTTCACTTGTAATGACAATTATATTGTTTGTAACAGTGGCGACAATTGTGGTTTTTGAGGTTTTTATTCAAAAAACAATCCTCCAGGATGTATTGAGTGATCGTATTCCGCTGATTATTTTAGGACGATATTTATTCGTTGTTTTGATGATTTTGATAACATCTTCAATATTATTGCGTTATGGTACAAAACAGTACAATAAAGTGCCTTTTATAAGCATCGGTTCTGTTTTTACAACGATACTAATTGTTATATCTTCGTTCTTTTTTGGGATTTGGGTTATAAAATTTTCAAAATATAACGAACTTTATGGTTCTATTGGAACATTATTAATTCTAATGTTTTATATTTGGATAAACTGTATGATTCTGCTTTTAGGGTTCGAATTGAACGCTTCTATCAGAAAATTAAAACAAAAAAAAAATAAATAATATGAAAAATTGGATGTTAACGATTGGTGTGTTTTTCTTTGCATTGAGTATTCAGGCTCAAAGTGTTGTAGGAAAATGGAAGACCATTGATGATGAAACGGGAGAAGCTAAATCTGTAGTTGAGATTTACGAAAAATCAGGAAAAATTTACGGGAAGATTACAGAAATACTTCGCGAGAATCATAAAAAAGACGTTTGTGTGAAGTGTGAAGGTGCAGAAAAAAACAAACCAATTTTAGGAATGATCATTATTAACGGTCTTAAAAAAGACGGTTCAGAATATAACGGAGGAACAATTTTAGATCCAACAAGCGGTAAAAAATACAAATGTTATATCTCATTAGAATCTGCAGATAAATTAAAACTTCGCGGCTATGTAGGAATTTCTATTATGGGAAGAACACAATACTGGACACGCGTAAAAAACTAAAATTAAATGCAAAAATTAGCTTCGATAGTTTTATTCTTGGTCATAACCTTAAGTAGTTTTGGACAAAAGAAAAATTCGCCATTACCAATAAGTCATCTTACAGGTGACTTTTATGTTTATAAAACATTTCATGATTACAATGGAACATTGATTTCTGCCAATGCCATGTATTTGGTTACAGATAAAGGGGTTGTTTTATTTGATGCACCTTGGGATGAAACTCAGTTTCAACCTTTATTAGATAGTATAAAAGCAAAACATAATAAAGAAGTTATTATGCTTTTTGCAACACATTCTCACGATGATCGTGCAGGAGGATTTGATTTCTATAGAAAAAAAGGAATCAAAACGTATTCAATTAAGTTAACGGATGATATTCTTAAAAAAGAAAAGAAACCCAGAGCAGAATTTATAATTCCAAATGATAAAACTTTTACAGTTGGACAGCATACTTTTGAGGTTTATTATCCGGGAAAAGGTCATGCATCTGATAATATTGTAGTTTGGTTTGATAAAGAAAAAGTGCTTTACGGAGCTTGTTTTATAAAAAGTGCCGATGCTGCAGATCTTGGTTATTTAGCAGATTCTGACGTAAAAGAATGGAAAAAATCGATAGGTAAAGTGAAGGCAAAATTTAAAAATCCGATATATATTATTCCGGGACATGAAGACTGGACTAATACAGAATCTTTAAATCATACTTTGAAATTGGTTAATGAGTATTTGGCTCAAAAATCTTCTGGAAAAAAGTAACTTTGCACTCATATATTTAGTACATGTTTTTTATCGAAGTTATTTTACCGCTTTCCTTAGCAAAAACCTTTACATATCGTGTTTCTGAGGCCGAATTCCATTTTATAAAAAAAGGAATGCGTGTGGCGGTGCCTTTTGGTAAAAGTAAAATATATACAGCGCTTGTATCAGATATACATGAAAATGCGCCCACATTATATGATGCGAAAGAAATTCATCAAATTTTAGATGAAAAACCAATTGCAACCGAAACGCAGATTAAACACTGGCTTTGGGTTGCCAATTATTATATGTGCGGTATTGGCGATGTGTATCGCGGAGCATTCCCAACCGGATTATTATTAGAAAGTGAAACTATTGTCTCGCATAAACCAGAAGTCGTTGTCAATGATTCTGAACTTTCTGATGATGAATTTTTGGTTTACGAAGCACTACAGCATCAAAGTTCGCTAAAAGTTCAGGAAATTGCTTCGATCTTAAATAAAAAAAATATCCTGCCAATTCTTCAAAAATTAATAGCAAGGGATATTATAGTTTTAGAAGAAGAAATAAAAGAAAGCTACAAACCAAAACTGGTTCGCTATGTAAAATTACATTCAAAATATGAAACAGATCAAGGTTTGAGTGATTTGCTGGATATTTTGAGAAGTGATAAACAAAAAGAAATTGTTCTGGCTTATTTTCAAATAAGTGCTTCGGAAAAGAAACCAATAACGGAAAAAAAACTGGTTGAAGTTTCCGGCTCAAGTTCAGCAGTTGTAAAAACTTTGGTTAAGAATGAAATCTTCGAAGAATATTATTTACAGCAAGACCGTGTTCTATTTAACGGAGAAAAAACAGATAAAGAATTACAATTAAGTGAAGCACAGGAAAATGCTTTTTTAGCAATAAAAGATAGTTTTTCTGAAAAAGAAGTTTGTTTGCTTCACGGCGTTACTTCAAGCGGAAAAACAGAAATTTATATTAAATTAATCGAAGAATATCTGCAGACGGGAAGACAGGTTTTGTATCTTCTTCCGGAAATTGCACTTACAACGCAGTTAGTTTCTCGTTTACGATTACATTTTGGAGATAAAGTAGCTGTTTTTCATTCTAAATACAGTAATAATGAAAGAGTTGAGGTTTGGAAACAAACACTCGAAAATTCAGAGAAAGCACAAATTGTAATAGGAGCGAGGTCTGCCTTGTTTTTACCTTTTAATGATCTTGGTTTGTTAATAGTTGATGAAGAACATGAACAGACTTTTAAACAGACAGACCCTGCGCCGAGATATCACGCCAGAGATGCGGCAATTGTTTTGGCTAATTTTCATAATGCCAAAGTGCTTTTAGGTTCTGCAACGCCAAGTATTGAAACCTATTTTAATACACAGAGTGAAAAATACAGTTTAGTTACGCTTACAGAACGTTATAAAAATGTTCGAATGCCTGAAGTTGTTTTGGTAGATTTAAAAGACAAGCATTTCAGAAAAAGAATGACGGGGCATTTTAGCGATGTTTTAATAGAAGAAATTGCTGAAGCTTTGTCTTTGGGCGAACAAGTAATTTTGTTTCAAAATAGAAGAGGATATTCTCCTATAATAGAATGTATCACCTGTGGGCACGTACCGCATTGTCAGCAATGCGATGTGAGTTTGACTTTTCATAAATTTAAAAACCAATTGCGCTGCCATTATTGTGGATATGCAATTGCTAAACCAACGCATTGTCATAGTTGTTCCAGTATTGATTTAACGACCAAAGGTTTTGGAACAGAACAAATAGAGCAGGAGTTGTTGTCGCTTTTTCCGAAAGCCAAAACAGCAAGAATGGATCAGGATACAACTCGTGGAAAATTCGGTTTTGAAAAGATTATCGATACCTTTAAAAATAGAGAAATTGATATTTTGGTAGGGACACAAATGCTGGCCAAAGGTTTGGATTTTGATAATGTGAGTCTGGTTGGAATAATGAATGCAGATAATATGCTGCATCATCCTGATTTTAGAGCTTTTGAGCGTAGTTTTCAAATGATGACACAAGTGGCAGGAAGAGCCGGAAGATCAGAAAAACAAGGTAAAGTAGTTATTCAGACTTATAATCCGAGTCACAATACAATTCAGCAGGTTACAAACCATAATTATATAGGTATGTATAAGGAGCAATTGTATGACAGACAGATTTATAGATATCCGCCGTATTTCAGGATTATTAAACTAACGATAAAGCATCGTGATTTTGATAAATTGAAAGAAGGATCAATGTGGCTGTATCAGGTTTTAAGTCAAAACTTGAACATGCCTGTTTTAGGTCCTGAAGAACCGGTAATAAGCAGAATACGAAATGAATATATAAGGACGATATTAATTAAAATTCCGCAAAACCTGCATTTAGGAAACACAAAAAAAACTATTCAGAAAATGTTGAATAGTTTTGAAGCGGTTGCGCAATATAGAGCGATAAAAGTTACTGTAAATGTCGATTTCTATTAATTAGAAGTTGATAGTGCTTTTACTAAATCTTCTTTCTTGTTTCGGCTAAGCGGAATTTTGGTAATCCCAATTTCAGCAAATTTACTATTAAAGCGTTCTACCTTATCAATATTAATGATATACGATTTGTGTACACGAATGAATTTGTCTTTTGATAAATCGTTTTCAAAAGATTTCATTGTAGAAAGTACCAGATTGCTGTCATCTTCGGTTACCACTCTTACATAATCTCCAAAGGCTTCAATCCATTTGATTTTAGCTGTAAATATTTTAAGCTTTTTAAGGTTGCTTTTAATGAAAATATGTTCGCCTTCTTCTTCTTTGACTTCTTTTTTAAGCAAATGCATATCAATTGCCCTTTTTACAGAAGCGTTAAAACGATCTACAGCGATTGGTTTTTGCAGATAATCAGTGGCATCATAATCAAAAGCTTTTAAAGCATATTCAGCTTTAGAAGTGATAAATATAATTTGTGGTTTAGATTTTAAACCATCAAGAAAATCAAAGCCATTAATGACAGGCATTTCTATATCAAGAAAAATTAAGTCGATATTATTTAATGAGATACAACTTTTTGCTTCTATTGCATTAGAAAAATCCCCGATTAAGTGCAAACCTGGGTGATTATTAACTAATTTTGCAATAATTGTCCTTTGTATAGAACTATCATCCACAACAACACAGTTTAGTTTCATAACATTTAAATTTAGAATAAATTCAGGATAGCAGTAGTAAATGTATAGTTTTTTTGGAAAAAAAACTAAAATAGACGTATATTTTTTGCAGTATGACGAATAATAGAAAAAATGTGTTGTATATTTAAAAATAATGGTTACTTTTGCACCCAATTTTAACAAATAAATTTTTTATTTATGAATCATTATGAAACTGTTTTCATTTTAAATCCCGTTTTATCTGAGGTTCAGGTGAAGGAAACAGTAACGAAATTTGAAGAATTTCTTACTAGTAGAGGAGCTGAAATGGTATCAAAAGAGGATTGGGGTCTTAAAAAAATGGCTTACGAAATCCAAAACAAAAAAAGTGGTTTTTATCACTTATTTGAGTTCAAAGTAGCTGGAGAAGTTCTAATTGCTTTTGAAACTGAATTTAGACGTGACGAAAGAGTTATGCGTTTCTTAACTGTAAGTTTAGACAAGCATGCTATTTCATGGGCGGAGAGAAGAAGAGCAAAATTAAAATCTACTAAAGCTTAATCATTATGTCTACAATAGAGCAATCTGCAAAAGGAAAAAAAGACGGAGATATCAGATATTTAACGCCTTTAAACATTGAAACTAACAAAACTAAAAAGTATTGCCGTTTCAAAAAATCAGGAATCAAATACATCGATTATAAAGATGCTGATTTCTTGTTGAAATTCGTAAATGAGCAAGGGAAAATTCTTCCTCGTCGTTTAACTGGAACTTCATTAAAATACCAAAGAAAAGTTTCTGTAGCTGTAAAAAGAGCTCGTCACTTAGCTTTAATGCCATACGTGGCCGATTTATTAAAATAATTAAAAACTCTAGTCGCTGGTTTCTGTTTAAACAGAACCTAACTTCTAAAATATAAGGACAACAACATGGAACTTATTTTAAAACAAGACGTACAAAACCTAGGATTTAAAGATGATGTAGTATCTGTAAAACCTGGTTACGGTCGTAACTTTTTAATTCCTCAAGGTTTTGCTTCATTAGCAACTCCTTCTGCTAAAAAAGTTTTAGCTGAAAATCTAAAACAAAGAGCACATAAAGAAGCTAAAGTTGTTGCTGATGCTAAAGCATTAGCTGAAACTTTAAAAGCTCTTGAAATTAAACTTACTGCAAAAGCTGGTGGAGAGAAACTTTTTGGTTCTATCACAAACATCGACATTGCTGAAGCTTTAGAGAAATCTGGTAACGCTATTGATAGAAAATTCATCACTAGTGGTATCGTAAAACGTACAGGAAAATATACAGCTAGCATCCGTTTACATAGAGATGTTATCGTTGAATTACCATACGAGATTATCGCTGAAAAATAACATTTTGTTAACTTCTTGTTAATAAAATATAAAAATCACTCTTAGGAGTGATTTTTTTTTGCCTAATTTTGAGTGAATTAACTCACTCAAAACCAGGAAAATGAAAAAACTATTTGCATTAATGTTATGTGTGTTGGGACTCACCGTAACCACAGGACAGACCACAACGTCGAGTATTAAGGGTATTGTAAAAAGTTCAGGAAATGAACTATTGCCTGGAGCTGGTATCTTAGCAGTTCATACTCCAACTGGAACTAAATATTCTGCTGTTTCCAATGAAAATGGAAGATTTAATATTTTGAATATGAGAATTGGCGGGCCTTACAAGATTTTAGTAACGTTTGTTGGGTATCAAACTCAGGAATATAATGACATATATCTGGATTTAGGAAAACCATTTAATATAGATGTACTTCTTGCTGATGAAAGTCAGACTCTTGAAGAAGTTAAAGTTACCTCGAAAGATAAAGTTTTTAAAAGTGGAAAAACTGGTGCCGAGACAACAATTGGAAGAAGAGAGCTAACAGCGCTTCCAACAATTTCAAGATCAGCAGAGGATTTTACCCGTCTTGAGCCAACCGCGAGCGGAGGATCTTTTGGTGGTAGAAATGATCAATATAACAATTACTCCTTAAACGGAGCAGTTTTTAATAATCCTTTCGGGCTTGATGCTGCAACTCCCGGAGGACAAACGGGTGCTCAGCCCATTTCGTTAGATGCAATTGAACAGATTCAGGTTGCTACAGCTCCTTATGATGTAACTTTATCCGGTTTTACAGGAGCTTCTGTAAATGCAGTTACGAAATCGGGAACGAATGAAATTCATGGAACTGCTTATGCTTTTTACAGAAATCAGGATTTAACGGGAAGTAAAATTAAAGGAGAAAAAATATTTGTGCCTTCATTAGAGCAGACTCAGGCAGGATTTAGTTTGGGTGCGCCAATCATTAAAGATAAATTATTCATTTTTGGGAATTTTGAAATCGATAAACGAAGTGATCTTGGTTCTAATTTTGTGGCTAATAATAATGATGGTGTTACCGGAATTAATGAATCAAGGGTTTTGGAATCTGATTTAATCGCAGTTTCCGATGCCTTGGGGAAGTTAGGTTATAATACGGGTGCTTATCAGGGATTTAAGCATGAATCAAATTCAAGCAAAGGAATTATAAAATTAGATTGGAATATTACAGATGATCATAAATTAGCTGTAATTTATAATTTTCTTGATGCTTCAAAAGATAAGCCGGCTCATCCAACAGCATTAGGTTTTAGAGGGCCAAATGCTTCCATACTGCAATTCCAAAATTCAGGATATCAAATTAATAATAAATTGAGTTCCTTTTTAGTGGAGCTGAATTCTAAATTTAGCGAATCTGTATCGAACAAGCTGCAGGCAGGTTATACTCATTTTGATGATTACAGAGAGCCGTTTTCTGTTCCGGCACCTGTAATAAATATTCAGGATGGAGCAGGATCAAATTATATTATTGCTGGTCATGAACCATTTTCAATAAATAATACTTTAGATCAAAAAGTAATTCAAATTACTGATAATCTAACGTATGCTGTTAGTAATCATGCTTTTACTTTTGGAACTTCTTTTGAAAAATTTGAATTTAAAAATTCTTTCAATTTAGCGGGTTATGATAATTTTGGAAATCCAAATGGATACGCTGGAACATTCTTTACGCCCTATTTTACAGTACAAGATTTCTTAAATGATGCTGCGCAGCCCTATGCAACAAGTATTATTGCGCAAAATCTTCAGTATGCACAAGATACATATAATGCTAAAAGCCAATTTGCTGTAGGCAGCGACGGTGGCTGGAAACTGGCAGAACTAAATGTTGGGCAGTGGGCGCTTTATGCTCAGGATGATATTAGTATAAGCAATGATTTTAAATTGTCTTTTGGTTTAAGAATTGATAAACCGTTGTATTTTAATACTGCTGATTTGATTCAAAAATATATCGATACTGATAATGGAGGAGCAGGAAGGGATAACAATATTGATTATTATAATCCTCAAACAGGAGAGGCAGTAAAGTTGATTTCGACAGATTTACCTAGTGACAGGATTTTATGGTCGCCTCGTATAGGTTTTAACTGGGATGTAAAAGGGAATGCAACTTCACAGCTTAGAGGAGGATCTGGAATTTTTACAGGAAGAATTCCGTTTGTTTGGTTAGGGAATCAGGTAAGTGGTGCAGATGACAGCTTTTTACAAATTATGGATCCGGATTATAAATGGCCGCAAGTATGGAGAACGAGTTTAGGATACGATCATAGATTTGAAAGTAATTATATCGTAACGCTTGATTTGTCGCTTAATAGAGATATTAATGCGGTACATGTACAAAACTGGGGATTAAAACCTCCAACAGGAGTATTGGCAGGTGTAGATAACAGGGCTATTTATGTTGCTGCAGATCATGGTGCAAATAATGCCTATGTAATGACGAATTCTAATAAAGGAAGTGCTTTTAATGCTTCTGTGAAAGTGCAGAAAACATTTGTAAACGGATTGTATGCAAGTATTGCTTATAATTATATGAAATCAAAGGATGTTAACTCTATTGAAGCAGAAATTACCGGAGATGCTTTTTCTTTTAATCCTGCTTTAGGAAATGTAAATAATGATGTGCTTTCGAATTCTAAATATGGTGATAATAACCGTTTTATTGGTGTAGCTTCAAAAAAATGGAAATACGGAAAGGATAAATGGGCGACTACAGTTTCTGCATTTTTTGAATATGCTCAGGGCGGACGTTTTAATTATACATATGGAGGAGATATTAACGGAGACGGTTCTACGGTAAATGATTTGATTTATATTCCAACAACTGCAGAAATTGGCCAAATGACTTTTAGTGGTGCTGGTCAGGGGGAGGCTTTTGATAAATTTATTTCGCAGGATAAATATATGAAAGATCGTAGAGGGCAGTATGCTGAGCGTTATGGTGCTATATCGCCTTGGAGAGGACGATGTGATATTAAATTATTGCAGGATTATAATTTTAAATATTCATCAGCATCTGAAAAAACAAACACTATTCAATTTAGTATTGATATCTTAAATTTCGGAAATTTATTAAATTCTGATTGGGGTGTTGTTCAGGTGCCAACCAGTGTTCAGCCTATTGGGGTGACTGTTGTGGGGAATACACCAACTTATACGTTTAATAATACCCAGACAAAAACGTTTAGTTATGATGCTAGTTTAACATCGAGATGGCAAGCTCAATTTGGTGTTAGGTATATTTTTTAGTAATGACAAAAAAGTTATAAATTTGCCCTCGCATTTGCGAGGGCTTTTTTTTGTTATTAAAAGTTCTTTTTAAAGCGTTTAAACAATAAAAAAATAGATGAAGTACACAAGATTAACAAAAGAGCAGTTTGATGAATTACATGCAGAATTTGCAAGTTTTTTAGCAACTCAGGCAATAGATAAAGCAGAGTGGGATTCTCTTAAAATAAATAAACCAGAAGTTGCAGAACAGGAACTGGATGTTTTTTCGGATTTAATCTGGGAAGGTGTTTTAGGCAGGGCGGAATTTTTAGAGCATTTTTCAAAGAATCATATCTTTTTATTTCAATGTTTTGATACTTATGTTCAATCTATAGTTTTGAAGTCTTTAGTTTCGGAAACTGATTTTTTAACTAAAGAAGGGCTGCAGTGGCTTAGTGATAATATGTTTACTGAGAATATCGAAATGAAAGTTGGAAAAAAGGTCTTTACTGAGGATAGAAATTCTTCTGTTTTTGAATTGATCAAACAGGGCGCTTTTTTAAGTGAAGGACAATTATTTACTCAAATTAATACAATTTTAGAATCTTAGGTTGTAATAAGTTCATTTTTAAAATATTATAAAAGGATAAGCGATTGTGTTAATTGTTTATCCTTTTTTTAATTTTTTAACTATTGTTTAAAGTTTTGTGTTTTTGGATACCCGTATTTTTACTCGGTTTTGTAACAATAATTAAAATTTTAAGATTTTATTTAATTTCAGTAAGATTTTGATTATGATATACTTAAAATTGTTAAATATCAATCGATTTCGTAATTTATTTTGTAATTTTAAACTTACAAATATTAATTTTAACACAAAAACAAAAATATTTTTAACCCTTGAAAAATGGGACGTTTTTATATTAAAAATGCCGTATTTTCTTATATTAAGAAAGATTGGCTGATTTTTAATTTTCACTACGCATTAAAAAAATAGGAATTTTATACTTGTTTTTTTGTTTTGTTTTTTTTAATTTTAGAATACAAAAGTTAAACAAAATATTTTTGAGGTTTTTTCAATAAAAATCAAGAGAAAATTTATCTGTTGGACTTTTAAGATCAAAGAATATATTATGTAATAATTATAATCGAATCGGCTTTGTAATAATAACTTCTAACCGCCCTGCTTATGGAACTGACATTTACTTTCTTTATTATTGAGTTTGCATTAGGTCTTCCTATCATTTTAGCTTTACATTTTATTATTCTGAAGAAAAATAAACTTCTTCCTGCTTTTGATTATCTTTCTTTTGTTACAGGCTTTTTTCAAAAGTTTTTAATATTCAATTCTAAATATTTAAAGTGTTGTCTGCATTGTGTAGACGATCACGTTGTCCGTTAAATTTTATTTTAATGGACAAACCTTTAATGTCTAATTGATTCAATTTAGATTTTGATTTGAGATAGGTCAAAATCATAGAAAGAGTAATCAACTTTCTATTTGAAATTAGTTAAATATTATTGAATTAAAATTCTCCCCCCTACACTTTAAATTTTCTTTTATGAAAATTAATTTTAAAACAAATCACTTCATTTGGAAGATTGATGTAGATCAATATTTCCCAAAAGTTTCGAGATTTTTTTTATTTGAAGAAAATAAAAAGGACTCAATTGTATACTTCGGTATACTAGACACAACGTAATTTTTTTATTGAAAATTTAAACTATAGTCTTTATGTGCTAAGGATTTGTTTTAGAGTTTAACTAATTGATTTTTAATATTTTTTTTAATTGCCTAAGCATACGTGCTTATGGCAGCAGGTATTTTATTGTCCATTTTCTAATCTTCCAAATTATGAAAAAAAAATTTACTTTTTGTAGTCTCAACTTTCAGAAGAGATTATTCGGACTATTATTTTTATTCTTATTATGCACGACTTCATTTGCGCAGACTATTTGCAGACCAACGTCTCAAACAAATAGTCAGGGCGGATTATTGTGCGTGGGATTAAATGTTGATAGTCCGGCCAACGCTTATGACAGCGCTGGCTTAACGACTTTTGCAACCCTGACCAATGCTGTTGGAGTAGGCTGTTTCGTCGAAGAAACATTGACCTTGAACCAGACGGCAAGAGCAGGAGATCAAATTGCAATTTATTTTGGTACAGGAAATGGTTTGCTGGATGTTGGATTATTATCTAATGCATCTCTTCAAACCAAACTATCTGGCGTAAATGTAGGTTCAAGTGTGGCTTTAAATAGTCCGCTGCTGAACTTAAATTTGCTTAATGGAAACACCATAGCAGTTGCAAAGTACACCTTAACAGGTGATGCAAATCAAGTCCAAATTCAGGTTGGAGGACTTTTAAGTCTTTTAGTCAGCTTACGAATTTATGATGTTCGATTGGAATTTGCACAGCCTACAGTTGCTGGCGGTTTAACGCAAACGGTTTGTGCCGGAGCTACACCAACGCTTACAGCAACTCCAGCTGCAGGAACTACACTTGCATGGTATAGTTCAGCAGCGTCGACAACGCCATTAATAACAGGAAACAGTTTTACAACTCCTGCATTAAATGCTAATACGACTTATTATATTGGTATTTCCCGTGCAGCTGGATGCGAAGGCAATGTTCGAGTACCAGTTGTTCTTAATGTTTCTAATCCAGTCGCACCAGCGGTTAATAACGCTGGAACTGCTATTTGTTCAACGGGACCAACACAGCAGACTACTTTAACACTTTTAAACCCAATTCCGGGAACAACATACTCCTGGTATTCTGTTGCAAACGGAGGAGTAGCATTGGCAACCGGAACAACATATTCACCTACAGTACCTTTGGGTACTACAACTTTTTATGTAGAAGGTGCAATAGGAAGTTGTATAAGTCCTACACGAACTGCAGTGAATGTAGTTTCTACAGCAGTTCCGGCGACGCCAACTGTTTTAACACAAAGTGTTACGATTCAGTCAGGTCAAAATGCAACCTTAAACGCAACAACTTCTGAAGTTGGGGCGCAATTAAATTGGTATGATGTGCCTACAGGCGGAACACCAGTTGCAACAAATACACCAACTTTTACAACGCCTATTTTAACTGCAACAAAAACATATTATGTTGAAGCCCAAAGTCCAAACGGAAGTTGTGTTAGTGCAGTAAGAGTTCCAATAACGGTTACTGTTCAGCCTGCAGCTTTAGGCGGTTGTCTTGAAGCGAGCAGCCAGCAGACTACTCAAAATGGTTTATGTTTATTATGTAGTTCCACAAATCCAAATAATTCGGTAGATGGAAATCCTGCAACAGCAGCGAGACTTACCGTTCCAATTGGTTTAATTAATGGATGGGTTCAACAGACATTACAATTTACTAATCCGGGTAAAACGGGTGACATCGTTGATGTTGAATTAGAATTACCAGGCGGATTAGCTGATCTTTCATTACTAGGAGCAGTTAGTCTGGCAACGTATAATGGAGCAACTTATAATAATGACAGAGTTTCAATTACCAATCCGTTAATTACTCTACAATTATTAAGCGGCGATCGTTTTAGAGCCAGCGTAGTTGCCGGAGCAAATTTTGATCGTGTAGAAATTCGACTAGGAGGGCTGGCAACAGTGCTAACAAGTTTAGATATTTATCAGGCAACTTATAGATATAAAGCTCCAGTTATATCAGGAAATACAACTGTTTGTAATGGACAAACGACAACATTAACCGCTGCTCTTGCAGTTGGCGAAACTGTTAATTGGTATAGCGCAGCGACTGGGGGAGCTTCACTAGCTTCTACAGCCGCATTTACAACTCCGGCTTTAACAACAGCAACAACTTATTATGTTGAAATAACAAGAAATGGCTGTGTTAACAGTGAAAGAAATCCGGTTCAGGTTTTAGTAGATAATCCTGTATTGCCTGTAGTTAATGCTTCTCCATCAACAATATGCAGCGGACAATCAACAACATTGACAGTTCAGACTCCGGTGGCAGGTACTACTTATAACTGGTATGATGCTGCATCAGGAGGGAATTTGGTATTTACAGGAACTTCATTTACTACACCGGCTTTAACAGCAAATACAAATTATTATGTTGAAGCGGTTATTGGAAATTGTTCAACGCCTACGCGTACGGCTGTAAATCTTATAATTAATCCGCTGCCAGCAGTGCCAACTTTTGCATCAACAGATGTTATTATACAATCAGGTCAAACGATAGCATTATCAGTTTCTAATCCTGTTGCAGGCGTTTCTTATAATTGGTACGATGCTCCAACAGGTGGTTTACCGATAGCTTCTAATACAACATCATATACTCCAAGTCCTGTTTTAACAGCTAACAAAACATATTATGTTGAAGCCGTTGATGCAACAACTAATTGTATAAACCCTACAAGAGGAGTTGTAAATGTAATTGTAATAAATAATGTGAGTACATGTTTACAAGCAGGAACTCAGGTAACAAGCACAGATCCGGGGTTATTATGTGTTCTTTGTAATGCAACAAATCCGAATAATTCTGTAGATGGCGATATAGATACCTATGCTCAGCTTACCATAACTGCTGGCGTATTAGGAAGTTATATCCAACAGCATCTGACTTTTGCTACACCAGGTCAAGCGGGTGATATTATTGATGTAGAATTAGAAGTTCCTGGTGGGCTTCTTGACATAAGTGCTTTATCTTATATTACTCTTGGAACTTTTAATGGAGCCACAGATAATAATGACAGAGTAGCAATAAATAATAATTTATTGAACGTTCAATTATTATCAGGAAATAGATTTAAAGCTAGTTTTACTGCAACTGCACCTTTTGACCAAGTTGAAGTTCGATTTGGAGGAGGAGTTTCACTATTAACTAACTTATATATTTATGGAGCTTCTTACAGATTTCCAAATGCTGTAATAACAGGAGCCTCAGCGCCAATTTGTTCAGGACAGACGGCTTCTTTAACAGCTTCTTCGACAGGTACGGAAACCTTTACATGGTATGACGCTCCAACAGGTGGAAATATTGCAGCGGTTAATCCAACTCTTCCGTTAACTTCTACTACAACATATTATTTAGAAGGAACTCGTGGAGGAGCTTGTATTAATAGTTTACGTCAGGCTGTTACAGTTACAGTTTTACCAATTCCTACAGATGCAGATGTTACAGTTGCAACTCCAGTTGAGACTACTTGCGCCGGAGGTGCAGTATTAACTCCAACATCATCAACAATTACAGGAGCTGAGTTTAAATATTATACAGATCAAAATAAAACTCAGGAAATTATAACAGGAACTGTAGTTGCAAGTCAGCCCGGAGTAACATTTACGAAAGATGCTATAACAGGAGAACTGACTATAGCAGGCTTAAATGCTGCAGGAACACCTTATAATTATTTTGTTTCAATTTTAAATGGCGGAACTTGTGAAAATGTAAACGGAACATTAAAACAAGTAACTGTTAACTTCCCTTCAACTACTGTTTTAACTGTAAACTCAACATTGACAGGCTGTGGAAGTGCTAATTTAAGAAATGCGATAACTAATTTTGATTCAACAGGAAATACAACTTATACTTTCTATGATCCATCAAATAATGTAATTACTGCAGATGCTGCAGCTAATATTACACTAAGTGGTGTTTATTCAATTTTGGCTCAGGAAAATGGAGTTACTTGTCCTTCAGTACAGCAATCTGTAACAGTGACCATAAATGCATTGCCAAGTTTGGTTGTAACAAACCCTTCAGAGTCAGTAAATATAGGTTCAAATGTTACCTTAACTGCGACATCGACAGGAACAATTTCATGGTTTGATCCGCAAGGAAATGCTTTAACAGGGCCAACATTCACTACCGGAGTTTTAAATACACCGGGAGTTTACACTTATACAGTTGTAGCCAGCGACGGAATTTGTTCTGCAACAGCAACAAAAGTTATTAATGTAATTGATCTTAGCAGCTGTCAATCTTTAACAGAAAGAGTTTATGCTACTGCACAAACATCAGGATCAATAATTACAGGTACTGTTACTGACGGAGCAAATGCAGTTGATGCTGATCCACAGACATTCTCTACAATTACAACAGGTTTAGGCCTTTTAGGAGTTGGCACAACCTGGCAAAATTTAACATGGCCGTCGCCAATTGTAAAAGGAACACCAGTAACTATTAAACTGGGTTCTGAATTAAGTTTATTAGCAGTTGGTCAAAATTTATCAGTAATTGGAACAATTGGAGGAGTTGATATTGGAACAATGCAGTCTGTATCAGGTTCTTTATTGAATTTAATTTCCGGAGATAATACGTATGAGTTTACTTTTGTTCCATCAGACGCTTCGGGTCCGCAGGATTATGACGGAATCCGTATTCAGTCAGCTTCATTATTAAGTGTGGCTCAAAATACAAAAGTATTCGATGCACATTATAACAGATCAGTTGCAAGCGCAGCTTGTACACCTGGAGATATCCGCGATATTTTTTATGGCGCAACTGATTTAGGAGTTGGAGCTGTTACAACTGCAGTAGGAGTGAATGATGCATGGAACATTGCAGACAATGACATTACAACTTTTGCAACAATGTATAGCGGATTAGGAGTTTTGGCTGCTGCCGATTTAACAGTTGAATTTAAAACACCATCTGTTGTAAGTGATTCGCTAAGAATTGTCATCTCAAAACCGGGAGCCCTTCTAGATGTTAATTTATTGACTGGATTTAGTATTCAGCGTTATCTGGGAAGTGTTGCCGTGGGAGCGCCAATTCAAAATACGAGTACGCTATTGAGCTTAAGATTATTACCAGGAAATTCAATGGCAATGGTTTTAGCTTCTTCTCCAACAGAAGTTTATGATAGAGTAAGAATTCGTTTAGGAGGAGTTGCAGGAGTATTAGATTTCTTAAGAGTTCATACAGTCGAAAGAGTTGCAAACACAACCATAATAGGAGCCGATCCGGAAAATAAAATAACGGTCTGCCCTGGAACAGATATAACGCTTCAAATACCCGAAGAAGCCTGTTCAACTTATATCTGGTATGATGCACCAACAGGTGGAACTGCAATTGCAACAGGAATTACTTATACAGTACCAGCAAGTTTACCAGCGGGAATCTATAAATACTATGTTCAGCCAGTACGTTATGGCTGTGAAACTTTTGCAAGAGGAGAAGTAACAGTTGAAATTAAAGCTTCAACTCCTGTAAATGCTTTAACAAATATTACTTTAAATGGCGGAACAACAACTTCAATTTGTTCTCCATCAGGAACTGTAACTTTAGCAACAAGTTTAAGCGGAACACCAGTTGTAACAAATCCTATTTATTACTGGTATAGCTTTAACGGAACTACAGCTCAGTTGATTTCTGGAGAAACAACTGCACAGTTAATCGTTAACGGATTAGCTCCGGGAACATATACCTATTATGTAGGAGTTAGCGGAGATCAATTTTGTGAAACTGCAGTTGCAGACAGAAAACAAATTACATTTACAATTCTGCCTCCTTCAACTGTAAATGATATTTTAGTTGATGATTTAACAGTTTGTCACAGCGTGCCAGCATCATTAACTCCAACTGCACCAACATTAACAAACCCGGTATTTACCTGGTATTTAGATGCAGCCAGAACACAGCCAATAACAAATGGTTCTGTTATAGCAGGAGTTACTTATACAATTAATGCAACTGGTGTTTTAACAGCTGTAGGATTAACAAAAGCAATGAGCCCAATTACTTATCACGTGGCTGTTGCCAGCGATAATACTTGTGAAAATCTTGCAGGAACATTACAAGATGCCGTAATTATCATAAGTGATCCAAATACACCAACAACTACAGATGCAACACAAGATTTCTGTTTAGTTGATGCACCAACAATTGCAAGTATTCAGGTAAATGAATCAAATGTAGTTTGGTATAATGTTTCAACAGGCGGAACAGCGATTCCATCTACAATAGCATTAACAACAGGAACTTATTATGGAGCAGCAACAGACGCTATTACAGGTTGTGAAAGCAGCGTAAGATTAGCAGTTGCAGTTAGCGTAACAGATCCGGGAACTCCAACAACTACAGATGCCACACAAGATTTCTGTTTAGTTGATGCGCCAACCGTTGCCGACATTCAGGTGAACACGCCAGCTGTAGGCACCATAGTTTGGTACACAGCTGCGACAGGCGGAACAGCGATTCCTACTACAACAGCATTGGTAACAGGAAACTACTACGCTTCAATTTTAAATCCAACAACAAACTGCGAAAGCAATGTTAGATTAGCAATTGCAGTAAGTGTTACAGATCCGGGAACTCCAACAACTACAGATGCAACACAAGATTTCTGTTTAGTTGATGCACCAACTGTTGCCGACATACAGATAAACACGCCAGCGGTGGGAACAATAGTTTGGTACAGTACAGCTACAGGCGGAACAGCAATTCCAACAACAACAGCTTTAGTAACAGGAACATATTACGCTTCAATTTTAAGTGCTACAACAAACTGCGAAAGCAACGTTAGATTAGCAATTGCAGTAAGTGTAACAGATCCGGGAACACCAACCACAACAGATGCCACGCAAGATTTCTGTTTAGTTGATGCGCCAACCGTTGCTAACATTCAGGTAAATACACCAGCAGTAGGCACAATAGTTTGGTACACAGCTGCGACAGGCGGAACAGCGATTCCAACTACAACAGCATTGGTAACAGGAACGTACTACGCTTCAATTCTAAATTCAACAACAAATTGCGAAAGCAATTGACTTCCTTGTCACCAAATAGTTATCCGNTTGGTAACAGGAACGTACTACGCTTCAATTCTAAATTCAACAACAAATTGCGAAAGCAATGTTAGATTGGCAGTTGCAGTAAGCGTAACAGATCCGGGATCGCCAACTACTACAGATGCCACTCAGGATTTCTGTTTAATTGATGCACCAACCGTTGCCGACATTCAGGTAAATACACCAGCAGTAGGCACAATAGTTTGGTACACAGCTGCGACAGGCGGAACAGCGATTCCAACTACAACAGCATTGGTAACAGGANACATTCAGGTAAATACACCAGCAGTAGGCACAATAGTTTGGTACACAGCTGCGACAGGCGGAACAGCGATTCCAACTACAACAGCATTGGTAACAGGAACGTACTACGCTTCAATTCTAAATTCAACAACAAATTGCGAAAGCAATGTTAGATTGGCAGTTGCAGTAAGCGTAACAGATCCGGGAACGCCAACTACTACAGATGCCACTCAGGATTTTTGTTTAATTGATGCACCAACAGTTGCCGACATTCAGGTAAATACACCAGCAGTAGGCACAATAGTTTGGTACACAGCTGCGACAGGCGGAACAGCGATTCCAGCTACAACAGCTTTAGTGACTGGAACATACTACGCTTCAATTCTAAATCCAACAACTAATTGCGAAAGCAATGTTAGATTAGCAATTGCAGTAAGTGTAACCGATCCGGGAACACCAACTACTACAGATGCCACTCAGGATTTCTGTTTAATTGATGCACCAACAGTTGCCGACATTCAGGTAAATACACCAGCTGTAGGCACAATAGTTTGGTACACAGCTGCGACAGGCGGAACAGCGATTCCAACTACAACAGCTTTAGTAACAGGAAATTATTATGCTTCAATTCTAAATCCAACAACAAACTGCGAAAGCAATGTTAGATTAGCGATTGCCGTAAGCGTAACCGATCCTGGAACGCCAACGACAACAGATGCTACACAAGACTTCTGTTTAGTTGATGCGCCAACCGTTGCCAACATTCAGGTAAACACACCAGCTGTAGGCACAATAGTTTGGTATACAGCTGCGACAGGCGGAACAGCAATTCCAGCTACAACAGCTTTAGCAACAGGAAACTACTACGCTTCAATTCTAAATCCAACAACTAATTGCGAAAGCAATGTTAGATTGGCAGTTGCAGTAAGCGTAACAGATCCGGGAACACCAACTACTACAGATGCAACACAAGACTTCTGTTTAGTTGATGCGCCAACCGTTGCTAACATTCAGGTAAACACACCAGCTGTTGGAACAATAGTTTGGTACACAGCTGCTACAGGCGGAACAGCAATTCCAGCTACAACAGCTTTAGCAACAGGAACATATTATGCTTCAATTTTAAATCCAACAACCAACTGCGAAAGCAACGTTAGATTAGCAATTGCAGTAAGTGTAACAGATCCGGGAACACCAACTACAACAGATGCAACACAAGATTTCTGTTTGGTTGATGCACCAACTGTTGCTAATATTCAGGTAAACACGCCAGCCGTAGGAACCATAGTTTGGTATGCAGCTGCGACAGGTGGAACCCCAATCGCTTCTACGACAGCTTTGACTACAGGTACTTATTATGCATCAATTTTTAACGGAACAACAAATTGTGAGAGTGCGGTAAGATTAGCTGTTGCAGTAAGCGTAACCGATCCGGGAACACCAACAACTACAGATGCAACACAAGATTTTTGTTTAGTTGATGCGCCAACCGTTGCCAACATTCAGGTAAACACACCAGCTGTAGGCACAATAGTTTGGTATACAGCTGCGACAGGCGGAACAGCGGTTCCAGCAACAACAGCTTTAGTAACAGGAACATACTACGCTTCAATTCTAAATCCAACTACAAATTGCGAAAGCAACGTTAGATTAGCCATTGCAGTAAGCGTAACCGATCCTGGAACACCAACCACTACAGATGCAACACAAGATTTCTGTTTAGTTGATGCGCCGACAGTGGCCGACATTCAGATAAACACACCAGCGGTAGGAACTATAGTTTGGTATACAGCTGCGACAGGCGGAACAGCAGTTCCAGCAACAACAGCTTTAGCAACAGGAACATATTACGCTTCGATTCTAAATCCAACAACTAATTGTGAAAGCAACGTTAGATTAGCAGTTGCAGTAAGTGTAACAGATCCGGGAACACCAACAACTACAGATGCCACACAAGACTTCTGTTTAGTTAATGCGCCAACTGTTGCCGACATTCAGGTAAATACACCAGCGATAGGAACAATAGTTTGGTATACAGCTGCTACAGGCGGAATAGCAATCGCTTCTACGACAGCTTTGACGACAGGTACTTATTATGCATCAATTTTTAACGGAACAACAAATTGTGAAAGTGCGGTAAGATTAGCTGTTGCAGTAAGCGTGACTGATCCGGGAACACCAACCACTACAGATACTACGCAAGATTTCTGTTTAATTGATGCACCAACCGTTGCCGACATTCAGGTAAACACACCAGCGGTGGGCACCATAGTTTGGTACACAGCTGCGACTGGCGGAACAGTGATTCCAACTACAACAGCTTTAATAACAGGAACATATTACGCTTCAATTCTAAATCCAACAACAAATTGTGAAAGCAATGTTAGATTAGCTGTTGCGGTAAGCGTGACTGATCCTGGAACACCAACAACTACAGATGCTACGCAAGATTTCTGTTTAGTTGATGCGCCAACCGTTGCCGACATTCAGGTGAACACACCAGCGGTAGGAACCCTAGTTTGGTATACAGCTGCTACAGGCGGAACAGCAGTTCCATCTACAACAGTATTAGTAACAGGAACATACTACGCTTCAATTTTAAATGCTACAACAAACTGCGAAAGTAATGTTAGATTAGCAGTTGCAGTAAGTGTAACCGATCCTGGAACACCAACAACTACAGATGCAGCACAAGATTTTTGTTTAGTTGATGCACCGACAGTTGCTGACATTCAGGTAAATACACCAGCAGCAGGAACAATTGTTTGGTACACAGCTGCTACAGGCGGAACAGCAATTCCTTCAACAACAGCTTTAGTAACAGGAAACTACTACGCTTCAATTCTAAATCCAACAACCAACTGCGAAAGCAATGTTAGATTAGCAATTGCAGTAAGCGTGACTGATCCGGGAACACCAACCACTACAGATACTACACAAGACTTCTGTTTAGTTAATATACCAACTTTTGCAAGTATTCAGGTAAATGAATCAAACATTATTTGGTACAGTACAGCAACAGGTGGAGCAGCGATTCCAGCCACAACTGCTTTGACAAATGGAACTTATTATGCTGCTATTTTAGATCCGGCAACAAATTGTCAAAGTGCTGTAAGATTAGCAATTGCAGTTACTGTAACAGATCCTGTTACACCAACTACTACAGATGCTACACAGACTTTCTGTTCTGGAAATACACCAACAGTTGCTAACATTCAGGTAAATGAAACAAATGTAGTTTGGTATACAACTGCTACAGGCGGAACAGTAGTTCCAGCGACTACAGCTTTGGCAACAGGTAATTATTATGGAGCAATTCAGGATCCGATAACAGGATGTGAAAGCAGCGTGAGATTATTAGTTGCAGTTACAGTTGGAAATACAATTAATCCAACAACAACAAATGCAACTCAGAGCTTCTGTTCAACAGCTTCTCCAACAATTGCAAGCATTCAGGTAAATGAAAGCAATGTAACTTGGTTTAGCACAGCAACAGGTGGAACAGCAATTCCGGCAACTACAGCATTGACATCAGGTATCTACTATGGTAATATTGTAGATCCGGCAACAGGTTGTGAAAGCTCAACTCGTTTACAAGTTACAGTAACAGTAACAGATCCGAGTCCAACGCCAACTACAACAGATGCTACACAGGATTTCTGTTCAATAAATGCACCAACAGTTGCCAATATTCAGGTAAATGAAGCAAATGTGATTTGGTATACTTCTGCTACAGGCGGAACAGTACTTCCAGCCACAACAGCTTTAGCAACAGGAAATTATTATGGAGTTGTAGCAAGTGCTATAAATTGTGAAAATCCAGCGAGATTGGCAGTTGCAGTAAATGTAAATACTCCGGGTATAATTACAACGCCAAATACAACACAAACGTTCTGTTTATCTAAACTGCCAACGTTAGCAAATATCTTGGTTAATGAACCAAACGTTGTTTTCTATGCTGCAGCTACAGGCGGAACACCACTGCCAGCAGGTACATTGCTAACAGCGGGCACCTATTATGCCGCCGCTCTTAGCAATACAACAAACGGATGTGAAAGCGCTGCAAGATTGGGTATTACAATTGCCTTTGAAAATGATGCTTTAGTACAGCTTACAACTACAGATGACACACCGTGTGTTTTCCAAGGAGTAACCTATTCAATTGCAAATGGAAAATCAAATTATGTTTGGTCAGTTACAAACGGAACAATCACTTCTGGCGGAGGAACTGCAGATGGATCTGCAACAATCTCGTGGTCAGACATTGGACCAGGAAGAGTTGAGGTTACTTACACAAATAATTGTGATGAAACTACAACTAAATTCCTAAACGTAACAGTGGCAACATGTTCTGATATAACAATTACGAATGTGGTCGATAATCCAACGCCAAATTTTGGTGACAATGTAACATTTACAATAACAGTAAACAATGTTGGCGAAGGAGGTTTCATCAATACACTTGTTAGTGATTTATTACCAACAGGATATAATTTAGTTAGCTCTAATGCATCAACAGGAACATTTAATCCGGCGACAGGACTTTGGATAATTCCAACACTGCCTGCAGGACAAAGTGTAACGTTAACAATAGTTGCAGAAGTACTTTCAAGCGGAAACTACTTAAATGTTGCTACTATCGAAAACTCAACTCCTTTAGATGTCGATGCAACAAACAATTCAGCTTCAGCCTCGGTTGAGCCAATTTGTTTAACAGTTTACAATGAGTTTACACCAAATAATGATGGAGCAAACGATTTGTTTAGAATTGATTGTATCGAAACACATCCTAACAATGAGTTAAAAGTTTTTAATAGATATGGTGCATTAGTGTACAGCAAAGCGCACTATGAAAACGATTGGGACGGAACTGCAAATGTATCCGGAGTAGTTAATAGAGGAGATATGCTGCCAACAGGTACTTATTTTTATGTGATTACCATTGGAGATGGAACGGTTAAAAAAGGATGGTTATCAATAATGAGATAACATTCTATTAATCATCTAATTAATTAAACTAAATAAGTATCGTTATGAAACTATATATAAAACCATTAGAAACGTATTTAATTTTAATATGTTCTCTTATTACAGTTTGTGTCAGTGCACAACAAGATCCTCAATATACGCAGTATATGTATAATACAATGGCGGTAAATCCGGCTTATGCCGGATCTACCGGCACTCTCGAAGCCACGCTTTTACATCGTTCACAATGGGTAGGAATTTCAGGGGCACCAGAAACACAGTCGTTTTCCATTCACGGACCGCTTTCAAATGAAAAAATCGGTTTGGGATTGAGTGTAGTTAACGACAAAATTGGCCCTTCAAGTGAATTATACCTTGACGGAAACTTTTCTTATTCATTACCTCTGGGGTACGAAAAAAGATTAGCATTTGGTATCAAAGCAGGTATGAGAATGCTAAATATAGATTGGTCTAAAGGAAGATACTATAATGACAATGATGTTCTTCTAAACCAAAATATAGACAATCAAATGAAATTGGCAGTAGGAGCCGGAATTTACTATTACACAGAAAAATGGTATTTAGGATTCTCTATTCCAAGTTTTATTGAAAACAATTATTATGATGATGTACAGGAATCAATAGATTACGATCGTTTGCATTATTATTTAATGGGAGGGTATGTTTTTGATTTGAACCCAAATTTAAAGTTCAAACCAGCATTTTTAGTAAAAGCAGTAAGCGGAGCACCAATTACTGCTGATATATCGGCGAATTTTATGATTGCTGAGAAATTTGTTATTGGAGGATCATATCGAACAGATGATTCTGTAAGTATTCTGGCAGGTTTTCAAATATCTCCTAGTTTTTATCTAGGTTATGCTTTTGATTACACTACAAGTCAATTGAATAAATACAATGATGGAACACATGAATTCATCCTGCGTTATTCATTCAATAAAGGACAAAGCAAAATTAAATCTCCTCGATTCTTCTAAAAACAAAACATATGAAAAAATTATATATCCTAAGTTTAGTCTTGAGCATTACGTTTAGTTTTGCTCAAAAGACTAATTTAAAGAAAGCTGATGCTTTGTTTAAAAATTATTCATATACAGATGCATCAAAGGCTTACGAAGAAATTTTACAGAATATTAAAAGTCCGTCGACACAAACATTAAAAAATGCCGCAGACTCGTATTATTTTATTTCTGATGCACGAAATGCCCTTAAATGGTATAGAAAACTATACGAAGCGCAGGGCAATAACCTAACTGATATTTACTATCTAAGATACATTCAAACCATGAAAGCAGTCATGGATTATGATGAAGCAGATAGAGTAACCAAAGAATATCTGGATAAAAAAGGAGATCAAAAGGAAATAGACCGCTATGTTGCTCAGAAAAAGCAATTGGATAGTCTGGCGAAAGCAAAACCTCTGTATCAAATAAAAAATCTCGATATCAATACCAGTAAATCTGATTTTGGAACCACTTTTTTTCAGGAAAAAATTGTCTTTACTTCGGCAAGAGATACAACCAAGTTTAGCGAAAAACTATACACTTGGAACAATCAGCCATTCCTGAATTTATATGTTTCCGAAAGAAATCCAGCAGATGGAAGCCTTTTCAATGAAAGTTTGTTTATACCAAATGTAATGAGCAAATATCACGAAGCAACAGCCACATTTGATGCAGCAGGAAAAACAATTTATTATACGACTAACATTTTAAAGAAAAACAAATTAGTTGTTGATGGTGATAAAGTCAATAATTTTCAAATTGTTAAAGGTGATGTTGTAGATAATAAATTAGAAAATCCGCAAAACGTATTTTTTAGCAGCGATGATTATTCTGTTGGGCATCCTTCTTTAAGCGATGACGGAAAGTGGCTTTTCTTCGCATCAGATATGCCGGGCGGGTTTGGTGAAACCGATTTGTATGTGGTAAAAATTTCTGATGACGGAACAATGAGTACACCGCTCAATCTTGGTCCAAAAATCAATACAATTGGTAATGACCTTTTTCCTTATTACAGAAACGGTATGCTTTATTTTTCTTCAGATGGACATTATGGTTTAGGAGATTTAGATGTTTACGAAAGCAAATTTTTGTCAGACGGAACTTTTACAACACCCAGAAATCTTGGCGCTCCAATAAACAGTAACAAAGATGATTTTGCTTATATCGTTGATAAATCAGATAATTACGGTTACATTTCATCAAACAGAGCAGGAGGAAAAGGCGACGATGATATTTATTCTTTTGTAAAAGGAAAACCGGTCTGTAACCAAAGCATTTCAGGAATTGCTGTTGACAGAAAATCGAAACTTCCATTATCAGATGTTACCGTTATGGCTTACAATTCTTTTAAAGAAGTTTTAGGCGAAACAAAAACAAACTACGAAGGAAAATACGCCATTGTCGTTCCATGTAATAAAGTGGTTAATATGATTGCTGCCAAACCAAATTACAGCAGCGATGAAAAAACCGTAGAAACAACAAAGGAAAACGAAGCTGAAATTCCAAATATCAATTTTGAACTTAGCAATTATGACGATTTAGTTGTAAAAAAGAAAGGTGTTGAAAAAGTAGATGTTAAACCAATTTATTTTGACTATGACAAATACGACATTACACCTTTGGCAGTTGAAGAATTGACGAAAGTAGTTTTCATCATGCAAAAATTTCCAAACATCAGAATCAAAATTGAATCACATACAGATTCAAGAGGAAAAGATGCTTATAACTTAAAACTTTCAGATAATAGAGCAAAATCAACAAGAGATTATATCATCTCACAGGGAATTGATGCTTCAAGAATCGAAAGTGCCATTGGTTATGGTGAAAGCCGATTAATCAATAAATGCAAAAATGGAGTGAAATGTACTGAAGAAGAACATTTGTTAAACAGACGCTCCGATTTCATCATTATTCAAAAATAGTACTATATTTTAGATCTAATTTATTGATAATTAAATTTTAAAGTATAGACATAGAAACCATTTGGAAGTTGGTTTTTTAAAATTCTTTTTTAAGAATAATGGACAAGGAGAAAATCAGGCCGCAAGTTTTTGCTGCCTGATTTTTGATTTTATAAAACTTTTGTGTTTAATGTTATTTAAACAAAAATAATCCTAATTTTGATATTCATTTTATTTTTAAGTCAAAATCAGCATTATTTTACCAGTTTATGAGTATTCAGGAAACCATTCAAACATTAAGAGACGAACTTAATCAACACAATTACAACTATTATGTGTTGGATAACGCCACAATTTCTGATTACGATTTTGATATTAAACTAAAAGAACTTCAGGATTTAGAAAATAAACATCCTGAGTTTTTTGATGAAGATTCACCAACCCAAAGAGTAGGCGGAGCCGTAACAAAAAACTTCAAAACCATTGCGCACCAATACAGAATGTATTCTCTTGATAATTCGTATTCGAAAGAAGATTTAATTGATTGGGAAAACAGAATTCAGCGCGTTCTGGGAAATGTAAACCTGCAATATACCTGCGAATTAAAATACGACGGGGCTTCAATCAGTATCTCTTATGAAAACGGAAAATTGGTTCAGGCGTTAACGCGCGGTGATGGTTTTCAGGGAGATGAGGTGACCAATAACATTAAAACAATCAAATCAATTCCAATCAAATTAAAAGGAGATTATCCTGAAAAATTTGACATTCGAGGAGAAATTATTCTTCCGCATGCAGGATTCGAAAAAATGAATCAGGAATTGATCGAGATAGGAGAAACTCCTTATTCAAATCCAAGAAACACAGCTTCGGGAAGTTTAAAATTGCAAGACAGCGCAGAAGTTGCAAAACGTCCTCTGGAATGTTTATTGTATTTTGTAACAGGAAACAACCTTCCGTTTAAAACTCAATACGAAGGATTAGAATCGGCCAGAAAATGGGGATTCAAAGTGCCAAACGAAGCCAAGTTAGTCAATAACATGCAGGAAGTTTTTGATTTTATTGACTATTGGGACATACATCGTCATCAATTACCTTATGAAACAGATGGTGTTGTAATCAAAGTAAACAGCATACATTCTCAGGAAGAATTAGGATATACGGCAAAATCACCGCGCTGGGCAATCGCATACAAATTCAAATCAGAGCAGGTTTCAACCAAATTAAAATCAATATCTTATCAGGTTGGGCGAACAGGAGCCATTACTCCGGTAGCTAATCTGGAACCAGTTCAATTGGCAGGGACTATTGTAAAAAGGGCTTCTCTTCATAATGCAGACCAAATTGAAAAACTGGATATTAGAATAAATGATACCGTTTTTGTTGAAAAAGGAGGAGAAATTATCCCTAAAATTATTGCTGTAGATTTAGACAAACGTCCAGAAAATTCAGAAATAACACATTACATAACGCATTGTCCGGAATGTCAGACCGAACTGGTTCGAAATGCCGGAGAAGCAAATCATTACTGTCCGAATTTTTATGGTTGTCCTCCGCAGATAATCGGAAGAGTGCAGCATTACATTTCGAGAAAAGCAATGGATATCGAAGGACTTGGCGGAGAAACAGTGGCGCTGCTTTTTAAAAATAATTTAGTTCACAATTATGCCGATTTATACGAATTAAAAGTTGAAGATATTTTGCATCTGGAAAGAATGGCGCAAAAATCAGCTGAAAATTTGGTAAAAGGAGTAGAGAAATCAAAAGAAATTCCATTTGAAAGTGTTCTGTTTGCACTTGGAATTCGTTTTGTTGGAGAAACCGTAGCCAAAAAACTGGCGAAACATTATAAAAATATTGACGCTTTAAGCCAGGCTTCTTTAATGGATCTAATTCTGGTGGATGAAATCGGAGAAAGAATAGCCAAAAGCGTGATAGAGTTTTTTGAAAACGAAGAAAATAAAATCATAATTGAACGCCTTAAAAGTTATGGAGTTCAATTTGAAACCGTAGAAAGAATAAACCCAAATGCTACCGAGAAATTTATTGGAAAAACTTTTGTTGTTTCAGGAGTTTTCAGCCAATTTTCGAGAGACGATTTAAAAAAGACAATTGAAGATAACGGGGGAAAAGTAGGAAGTTCGATTTCTGCAAAAACCGACTTTGTCGTGGCGGGAGATAACATGGGACCGGCTAAATTAGAAAAAGCAAATAAATTGAATATCCCTATACTATCTGAAGATGATTTTATAACTAAACTAAATGAAGGCTAATAAACCATCGTTAATTTTATTCTTCCTGGCGTTACTGTTTACAATTATTTTTGATTGGACAGAACAAGATTTCCTTGCAATTTATGCTAAGGCAATAGTGCTGCCTGCCATTTTTATTTATTTTTTAATCAGTATTGAGTTCAAAATCAAGAAAACGGAAAGCTTTATTTTTCTATTTTGCTTTATAGGTCAGGTTTTTGACCTTATGGATGTTGAGGTTTCTGAAATTGGTGCCGTAATAAGTTTTCTGGCCGTGTACGCCTTAATCATGAAACTTTTTATAGTAGAACACGAAAAAATTAAACTACAGAAAAAGGATATTTTACCAATATCTCTAGTAATAATTTTTATTGTTTATTTGCTTATTTCAGTACTCAGCATGAAATTTGACAACACTAAAAGCTTTGATTACGTATATATTATCTACGGAATAATTCTCAGTTATATAAGCTATTTCTCTTTTGTAAGTTATATTACAAAAGGCACATTTATAACCCTTTTAATGTCATTAATGGCAGTAAGTTATATATTTTCAGATATATTCTACATCTTCAACGAATACTTTTCGCACTCCGTAGTTTTAGTTCTAATTCGTGATATTACACAAATTTTAGCCTACTACTTTATGGTCGAATATTTTCTCGAAAAAACAAAAATGCATAAAAGAGCCTTATACAATAATTGATCTCGCCTGATTGCTGTGTGCTTTATCTTTATCAAAATAAAAATCGATACGGCCTAAATTGATTCCGTAACAACCAACCTGATTAACCAATACTTCTTTTCCTGCTTTATTTTTTACAATAGTAGGTTTGTCAAGAAAAGTGTGCGTATGTCCGCCAATAATTAAATCGATATCCTGTGTAAGTTCCGCAAATTTTAAATCAGAAATTTTCGAAGGCTCGTCTTTATATTTATATCCAAGATGTGAAAGACAAATTACCAAATCGCATTTTTCTTCCTGTTTCAATAAACGTGTCATATCCTGAGCAATTTCAACCGGATTATTATAAACAGTTTCTTTATATAATTGCTTATCAACTAAACCCTGAAGCTCAATTCCTACACCAAAAACACCAACCTTGATTCCGTTTTTATTGAAGATTTTATAAGGTTTCACCAAACCGTTCATTATGGTATTTTTAAAGTCGTAATTAGAATTTATAAATTCAAAAGTCGCATGAGGCATTTGAGCATATAAACCATCAAGACCGTTGTCGAAATCATGATTACCAATAGTCGATGCATCATATTTCATCATACTCATCAGTTTGAATTCCAATTCACCGCCATAATAATTAAAATATGGAGTTCCCTGAAAAATATCACCCGCATCTAACAAAAGTACATTTGGATTTTCCCTGCGAATCGTTTCGATAAGTGCTGCACGACGAGACACGCCACCTTTATTTGGGTTACGCGGATCATCAGCCGGAAACGGATCTATATGACTGTGAACATCGTTTGTATGCAGAATAGTTAAGTGTTTTATATCGTCATTTCCAAAACTGCTCAAAGACAATCCTAAACTTAATAAGGCAGTGCTTGCAGCTGTTTTTTCGATAAATTCTCTTCTTTTCATTTTGTATATTTTTTGAGGGGAACTTTATATTTTGGTATTTTTTTTGCCACGAATTTCACGAATTTTCACAAATTTAAAATTGTCAAAAAAAATAATTCGTATTAATTTGTGAAATTCGTGGCGTATTTTTTTACTCTTCTGTAATACGAATATCTCTAGGAACCGGAATCGTATCAACTTCTTTAAAATAGTCAATTAAAACATTTCGAAGCTTATAATTCAAATCATATTTCTGAATATTTTTTGCGAAGAAACTCATATTATCACCACCATTTGCCAGATAATCATTTGTAGCAACATAATATGTTTTAGTAACATCTAAAGGTTTTCCCTGAATCATAATGTTTTTAGCGGTATTGTCTTTTGAAATCGTAAAAGTCATACCAGACAAAGGATGCGGTTTTTTCTCTCTTATAATATAAGATGTAATTTCTAAAATTTGTTCCCCTTTTAAAGCCAGAACAACCATATTATTTTCAAAAGGCATAATTTCAAAAGCAGATCTCGTTGTAACATTTCCTTTAGGTAAAATTGCCCTGATACCGCCATGATTTAAAAAGCAGATATCGATACTTTTATTTTCACGCATTTTAAAAACTTTATTACCTCTTTCTAAGCAGACATCGGCCAATAAATTTCCAATAGAAGTCTGCCATTTTCCTGTACTTTTATCTAGAGTTTCGGGACAATACGCCAAAACGCTGTCTAAATCCTTATTAATATGATCGCGATAAGGTTTAATAAAATTCTCAATTTCTGGAGTTTGTGCACTATTTTCTGCAATCGGAATCTGTTTTCCTTCTATCTTCGTTAAATTATAATTCTTAGGACTGCAAGAAAATATTGAAAATAGTGTTAAGAATATAACAAAAAGTTTTAAAAATCGGTTATACTTTTTTAGTTTTACCATTTTAAATGCGGCTTAAATAATTAATTTTGTAATTCGTAAAAGTACTATGTTTTTAGATTATATAAGAGAATTTTTTGTAAAAAAATCATTAAAAAATAACTTGAATACTATCAAAAACGAAGTTTTTACAAGCAATATACAAACCATTGGTTTGCTGGTTGATGAGAGTAAATTTCGCTATTCGAAAGAGTTAATAAAAGAACTTGAATCGAATGGAATTGCTCCCGAAAACATAAAAATTGCAGCGTACAGACATAAGTTCGACAAGAAAAAAGAGTACACAAGGCCTACTTTCGGTAAAAAACATATCGATTGGAGAGGGCAGGTTACAGAGGTTTTTTTAAATGAATTTATAGATACAGAATTTGATCTTTTGATTAGTTATTATGAAGAAGAAATCTCCATTTTAATGATGATCACAAGCAAGTCAAAAGCAAAATTTAAAGTAGGGTTTTCTTCAGTCGATGAAAAATTAAATCGATGGATGATTAACACTACAATGGCAGAGTATAAACTTTTCATTACAGAATTGTTTAAGTATTTAAAAAGTATAAAATAAAATTATAAATCAAAATATGCAATCATTAATAGGAACTGGTGTTGCGCTTGTAACCCCATTTAAAAAAGACTTTTCAGTAGATATCGAAGCGTTGCAGCGTGTCGTTAACTTTTCGATTGATGGAGGAGTTGAATATCTTGTCGTTATGGGAACAACAGCAGAAAATGCTACCTTGACACAAGAAGAGAAAGAGTTAGTTATCAACACCGTAATTGATGTTAATAAAGGAAGACTGCCATTAGTTCTTGGAGTTGGAGGAAATAACACCATGCAGATTGTTGAAGAATTAAAAACAAGAGATTTTTCTGCTTTTGAAGCCATACTTTCAGTTTCACCATATTATAATAAACCTACGCAGGAAGGAATTTACCAGCACTTTAAAGCAATTGCAGAGGCATCTCCAATTCCTGTAATATTATACAACGTTCCGGCAAGAACATCAAGCAATATGCTTCCGGCAACCGTGGTTCGTTTAGCAAATGATTTTAAAAATATCGTAGCTATAAAAGAAGCGGCAGGAGATATGGCTCAGGCATTAAAACTTATAAAAGATACACCAAAAGATTTTCTGGTAATTTCCGGAGATGATATGATTGCTTTACCTATCGTTTTAGCGGGCGGAGCAGGCGTAATTTCAGTAATGGGACAAGGTTTTCCAAAAGAATTTTCAGAAATGATTCGTTTAGGGCTCAATAAAAAAGCCGTTGAAGCGTTTAAAACACAATACTTTTTAGCAGATTGTATTGATATGATTTTCGAACAGGGAAATCCTGCAGGAATAAAACAAGTCTTTCAAGCCCTTGGTATTGCTGAGAATGTGGTGCGTTTACCACTGGTTTCTGTAGATGACGCTTTAGCAGCTAGATTAAATGAGTTTGTAAAAAATAGCATTAAATAATTGTTAAAGTGTTAGTATTATAAGATACTAAAAAATTATTTTGCAGTCGCTAAATTAATGACTAAATTTGCACCCGAAAGCTTCGGTGTGATTTTTACTTTGGCATAATGTCTAAGAAAATCATAATAAAAGTAAATAAATGAAAAAAATAGTATCTCTATTAATTGTTGTAGCCCTTTTTTGTTCTTGTAGTGATTACCAAAAGGCATTAAAAAATGAAGATGTTGCAGCAAAGTTCGAAGTGGCGACAAAAATGTACGAAGCGGGCAAGTATAATAAAGCCATTCGTCTTTTTGAACAATTAGCGCCAACATATAGAGGTAAACCTCAGGCTGAAAAACTTTTTTACATGTTTTCACAGTCTTATTACAAAACAAAACAATATTATCTGGCAGGATATCAGTTTGAAAGTTTTGTTTCTGGATATCCACGAAGTGAAAAAGTACAGGAAGCAGCCTTTTTAGGTGCTTACAGCTATTCAAAATTAGCTCCGGTTTACAGTTTGGACCAGACAGATACAGTAAAAGCCTTAGAAAAATTACAGGCATTTATTGATAACTATCCAAATTCAGAATATATCGCTCAGGCAAATGCAACAGTACAGGTTTTGAACGGGAAATTAGAGAAAAAAGCATACGAAAATGCTAAAGGTTATAATGAAATTTCAGATTACAAATCAGCTTTAGTTGCTTTTGATAATTTTATAGCTGATTTTCCTGGAACCCCTTTTAAAGAAGATGCTTTGTTCTACAAATATGATTCAGCATATAAGTTAGCAATAAACAGTGTTCCAGCAAAAATGGAAGAACGTTTAAATATTGCAAAAACAGCTTACGCAAACTTAATTAAGTTTAAAAGCGATACAAAATATAAAAAAGAGGCAGACGAAATGAATGCCAGAGTTGAAACGGATTTACAAAAATATACTAAATAAAAATAAGTCATGGATTTAAAAAAGACGAATGCTCCTGTTAACACAATAACTTACAATAAAACAGTTATTGAAGAGCCAACAGGAAATGTGTATGAAGCAATTACCATTATGGCTAAAAGAGCAAACCAAATTAATTCTGAAATCAAAAAAGAATTAACTGAGAAATTAGAAGAGTTTGCTACTTACAATGACAGTCTTGAAGAAGTTTTTGAAAATAAAGAACAAATCGAAGTTTCTAAATTTTACGAAAAATTACCAAAACCACACGCTTTAGCTGTTCAGGAATGGTTAGACGGAAAAACTTACCACAGAGGTTCAAACAAATAATATAGTATAATGTCAGTTTTAAACGGAAAAAAAATTTTACTGGGAGTTTCCGGTGGAATTGCAGCGTATAAAACAGCCTCATTAGTACGACTTTTTATAAAAGCAGGTGCACATGTCCAAGTGATAATGACACCTGCTTCTAAGGATTTTGTAACTCCGCTTACATTGTCTACGTTATCAAAAAATCCTGTACATTCCAGTTTCTTTAACGATGACAATGAAGATGCTGTATGGAATAATCACGTTGAATTAGGCCTTTGGGCAGATTTAATGCTGATAGCTCCTGCAACTGCAAATACATTGTCAAAAATGGCAACGGGAAATTGCGATAATCTTTTAATCGCTACATACTTATCGGCTAAATGTCCAGTTTATTTTGCTCCGGCAATGGACTTGGATATGTACAAACATCCCTCTACAATTTCTAGTTTTAATGCCTTAAAGCAATTCGGTAATATAATTATTCCCGCTGAAAAAGGAGAATTAGCAAGTGGTTTATCCGGAGAAGGCCGAATGGCTGAACCGGAAAACATTATTGCTTTCCTTGAAGCAGATTTAGAAAGCAAATTACCCCTTAAAGGAAAAAAAATACTAATAACTGCAGGCCCAACATACGAAGCAATAGATCCTGTACGTTTTATAGGAAATCATTCTTCTGGAAAAATGGGATTTGATATTGCAAATGCAGCCGCAAATCTTGGAGCACAGGTTGTTTTAGTTTCTGGGCCAACACATTATAAAGCTAAAAATCCTTCGATTGAAGTTATAAATATAATGTCGGCGCAGGAAATGTATGATGCCTGTCACAAACATTTTGATGATTCTGATGCAGCAATTGCAGCAGCAGCCGTAGCAGATTACAAACCAAAAGAGGTTGCGTTACAAAAGATTAAGAAAAATGCAAGTGAGTTTTCGATTGAATTAGAGAAAACAAAAGATATCTTATCTTCTTTAGGAGCTATTAAAAAGAATCAGTTTTTAATAGGCTTTGCCCTTGAAACAGAAAATGAAATTGAAAATGCTAAGCTTAAAATCCAGAAAAAAAACTTAGATTTGATAGTTCTAAATTCTTTGCAGGATGAAGGTGCCGGTTTTAAAAAAGAAACCAATAAAGTAACATTTATTGATAAAAACTTTAATATCGAGCCAATGGAATTAAAATCGAAAGAATTTGTAGCAGTCGATATTTTAAACAAAGTGATTTCACATTTTTCAAAATCATAAAGATTTAAAATATTTTATAAAAAGTAAGAATAGTTGTTCTATTTTTGCTGATAATAAAATTTTATTTGTATGAACAAAATAGTTACACTTTTCGTATTTTTTATTTTTGGCTTTACTCAGGCGCAGCAGCTAAATTGTACAGTAACTATCAATACTGAAAGGCTTCCTACGCCAAATCAGCAGGTTTTTAAAACGCTGCAGACTTCTTTATCTGAGTTTGTAAACAAAACAGACTGGACAGGAATTGGATCTGCTTTAAAACAGCATGAAAGAATTAATTGCTCAATGTATATTACATTGTCATCCTATAGTTCTGACCAGTTTACAGGAACTATTCAGGTACAGTCTTCAAGATTAATTTACAATTCGACTTATTCTTCGCCTGTTCTGAATTTTAACGACAAAGACTTTAATTTTAGATATACAGAGTACGAACCATTATTGTTTAATCCAACTGTTTTCGAATCAAATTTAGTATCTGTAGTATCTTTTTACAGTTACATAATTTTGGGTATGGATGCTGATACGTTTCAAAGCGGCGCCGGAAATCAATATTTTGAAACAGCTCAAAACATTGCAAGCGTTGCGCAGCAAGGCGGATTTAGAGGATGGAGCCAGACAGACGGGCTTCAAAACCGCTATTATTTAATAACAGATATGCTTTCTTCAATGTATACTGATTTACGTCAGACAACGTTTTTGTATCATACGGGTTTAGATGCCATGAGCAATGATTTAAAAGCAGCAAAAGAAAAAATAAAATCTTCTTTATTGCTTATAGGAAAAGTAAACTCAGTTAGGCCAAATGCATTTTTGACCCGCGTATTTTTTGATGCAAAATCAGATGAGATAGTTTCTATTTTTTCCGGAGGCCCAAGTATTCCGGTTACAGACTTAACAGATATTTTGAATAGGGTTTCGCCTTTAAATAATTCAAAATGGTCGCAAATTAAGTTTTAAAAACTTAATTTTTTTTCCTTTCTTCGTAGCACTTTATTTTTATAATTCCCCTTTATGATAACTTCACTGTCGATTAAAAATTATGCTCTGATTGAAAAGCTCTCTATTGATTTTTCAAAAGGTTTTTCTATAATTACTGGAGAAACAGGTGCAGGAAAATCGATTATTTTAGGAGCGATTGGACTTGTTTTAGGGAAAAGGGCAGATTTAACTTCATTAAAAAACAAAGAAGAAAAATGTGTTATTGAAGCACATTTTGAAATTTCTAAATACAACTTAAAAGATTTTTTTGCAGAAAATGATCTCGATTATGAAGATGAAACCATAATTAGACGTGAAATTTTACCTTCAGGAAAATCAAGAGCTTTTATAAACGACAGTCCGGTAAATCTTCAGGAATTGCAGGATTTGAGTCTTTTTTTAATAGATATACATTCGCAGCAGCAAACTCAGGAGTTGTCTGATGAAACGGTTCAATTCAAAATAATTGATGCTATTGCAAATAATTTTGATACAATTCTAACGTATCAAAATCTATTAAAAGTTTATAAATCAGAGAAATCAAAATTAAATGCTTTACTGAAAAAACAAAGCGATTCAGGAAAAGAGCAGGAGTACAATACTTTTTTATTGAATGAATTGGTTTCAGCTAAATTAAAATCTGGAGAGCAGGCAGAATTAGAAGCTGATTTTGAAAAACTGAATAACGTTGAAATTATAAAAGAATCAATAGATAAATCGCTTGTAATTGCAAACGAAGAACAATTTGGAGTATTTCATAATCTTAATGAAATTAAAAATGGACTGCAGAAGATCGCACCGTTTTCGACTGAATACCAAAACTTTTTTGAACGAATTACCAGTATTTCTATTGAATTTGATGATGTTTCAAAAGAATTGCAAAATGCTTCTGAAAAATTATTAAACGATCCCGAACAATTAGAATTAGTAAGTCAAAAACTGCAGTTGATTTTTACTCTGCAAAAGAAACACCATGTTAATTCTGTAGATGAATTGCTTCAAATTCAGGCAGATTTAGGGAATACACTTTTGGAATTAGATAATATTGAAGAAGAAATCGAAACTTTATCTAAATCAATAGAACAAAAAGCAAATGAATTAGATGCTTTTGCAGGAACAATTCATCAAAACAGAATAAATGCAATTCCGGTTTTATCAAATCAGTTAATATCGATTTTAGAAACATTAGGGATGCCAAATGTTCGTTTTAACATGGAACTTTTACCATCAGAAACCTATTTTCAGAACGGAAAAGACGAATTACAGTTTTTATTTTCAGCCAATAAAGGAACTGATTTCGGTTTATTGAAAAAAGTAGCTTCAGGTGGTGAAATGTCTAGAATTATGCTGGCTGTTAAAGCAATTTTAGCGCAATATTCAAAATTACCAACCTTAATTTTTGATGAAATAGATACTGGGGTTTCTGGAGAAATAGCCATTAGAATGGGAGAGATTATGAAAGAAATGAGTGCCAAAATGCAGATTTTTGCAATTACACATTTACCGCAGATTGCAGCAAAAGGTGATTCGCATTTCAAAGTTTCTAAAGCTACGGTAGGCGATCATACACAGTCAGAATTAAAGTTACTGTCTCAGGACGAAAGAGTTATAGAAATTGCTCAAATGTTATCAGGAGCAGTCGTTTCAGATTCGGCTTTAAATCACGCTAAAGCCTTGTTGAACTAAAGAAATACTTTATATTTGTCATCGAAAAATAATTAAACAAAACAGGCATAAGTTGTCATTTATCTTGATAATGATTAATTTATGAGTAAATAAAAAGAGTATGATTATAGAACCTAGAATGAGAGGATTTATTTGTTTGACTGCCCACCCAAAGGGAGCTGAGCAAAATGTTAAAAATCAAATTGAATATATCAAATCAAAAGGTGCAATTGCCGGAGCAAAAAAAGTATTAGTTATTGGTGCTTCAACAGGTTTCGGATTAGCTTCAAGAATCACAAGTGCTTTCGGATCTGATGCTGCTACAATTGGAGTATTTTTCGAAAAACCGCCAGTTGAAGGAAAAACAGCTTCGCCAGGGTGGTACAATTCTGCAGCTTTTGAATCAGAAGCTCATAAAGCAGGTTTATATGCAAAAAGTATCAACGGAGATGCTTTTTCAAATGAAATAAAAAGAGAAACTTTAGATTTAATAAAAGCTGATTTAGGACAAGTAGATCTTGTAATTTACAGTTTAGCTTCTCCAGTGCGTACAAACCCTAATACAGGAGTTTTGCACCGTTCAGTTTTAAAACCAATTGGGCAAACGTTTACAAATAAAACAGTTGATTTTCATACAGGAAATGTAACGGAGGTTTCAATCGCTCCGGCAAATGAGGAAGATATTGAAAACACAGTGGCCGTAATGGGAGGTGAAGACTGGGCAATGTGGATCGATGCTTTAAAAAATGAAAATTTATTGGCAGAAGGTGCTGCAACAGTAGCTTATTCTTATATTGGGCCTGCATTAACAGAAGCAGTTTACCGCAAAGGAACAATTGGTCGTGCAAAGGATCATTTAGAGGCTACTGCATTTACTATCACAGACAATTTAAAATCTATTGGAGGGAAAGCTTATGTTTCTGTAAATAAAGCATTAGTTACACAAGCAAGTTCTGCAATTCCGGTTATTCCGTTATATATTTCTCTTTTATATAAAATCATGAAAGAAGAAGGTATTCACGAAGGATGTATCGAGCAGATTCAGCGTTTATTCCAGGATAGATTATACAACGGTTCTGAAGTTCCTGTTGATGAAAAAGGAAGAATTAGAATTGATGACTGGGAAATGCGTGACGATGTTCAGGCAAAAGTGGCTGAACTTTGGAAAGAAGCTACAACTGAAACATTACCGGCTATTGGAGACTTAGCAGGTTACAGAAATGACTTCTTAAACTTATTTGGATTTGAATTTGCCGGAGTAGACTACAAAGCAGAAGCTAATGAAGTAGTTAATATTGACAGTATCAAATAAAAACATAAATCTTACAATAAAACCATCAACCAAAAGTTGGTGGTTTTTTTATGAATATAACCTATCTTTGCTCAAATTTTCAAAGTTTAAAATATTCCACTTAAAACCGCATTCCCGCTATGATTTTTTCTTTAATTATACCCGTGTATAATCGTCCAGATGAAGTTGATGAACTTTTAGAAAGTCTTACAAAATCTGATTACAATGAACCTTTTGAAATTGTTCTGGTTGAAGACGGATCATCGATTCCTTGTAAAGATGTTGTGATGAACTATCAGGGGAAATTGAATATCTCATATTATTTTAAACCAAATTCTGGTCCCGGCGATTCCAGAAATTTTGGAATGCAGAAGGCGAGAGGTGATTATTTTATCATTTTTGATTCAGATTGTATTATCCCTTCAAATTATTTAACTGAAGTTAGTAAGGCTTTAAATGAAAAATATGTCGATTGTTTTGGAGGTCCTGATAAAGCATTAAAAAGCTTTTCGAGCATTCAAAAAGCAATCAATTTTGCTATGACATCTTTCCTTACAACTGGTGGAATTCGTGGTGGTTCAGAAAAAATTAATAAATTCCAGCCAAGAAGTTTTAATATGGGAATTTCAAAGAAAGCATTTGAAGCTTCAAAAGGTTTTGGTAACATTCATCCTGGTGAAGATCCTGACTTATCCATCCGTTTATGGAACTTAGGATTTGAAACCAGATTGTTTTCTGAGGCTTTTGTGTATCACAAACGTAGAATCGACTGGGAAAAATTCTCTATTCAGGTAAAAAAATTCGGTATAGCAAGACCAATATTAAACAGTTGGTACCCAGAACATAATAAGCTTACTTTTTTCTTTCCAACCGCATTTATCATAGGTTTATTGATAGCTTTTTTACTATTAATTTTTAATATTGATATTTTATTACAATTATATTTTGTATATTTCGTTATTATTTTTCTTACAGCAAGTATCCAAAATAAAAGTATCAAAATTGGGTATTTATCGGTTATTGCTGTTTGGAAACAATTTTATGGTTATGGAACGGGATTTTTGGAATCTTTTGTAAAAGTTATTTTATTAAAGAAGAAACCGCAAGAAGCTTTTCCTCGTATGTTTTTTAAGATATAATATGACAAAAATTATCGGCTTGACCGGCGGAATAGGAAGCGGTAAAACAACAATTACTGCTTTTTTTAAGGAAATGGGAATTCCTGTTTACATCGCTGATGATGAAGCTAAAAAGATAATGCAGTCAGCAGAAATCATTGCTGAGATAAAAAATGCTTTTGGAGAATCGCTCTTTGAAAATAATGTTTTAAACCGGGCAAAATTAGCTGATATTGTTTTTAATGATGCGGATAAATTAGCAGTTTTAAATTCGATTGTACATCCTGCAGTAAAAAATGATTTTCAATCCTGGCTGTCGCAAAATAAAAATGAAGCATTTGTAGTTTACGAGGCTGCTATTTTATTTGAAAGCGGAAAGTATAAAGAATTGGATTATATAGTTACGGTTACTGCTCCTGAAGAACTAAGAATTGAAAGAGTGATGAAACGTGATAATACAACGCGCGAACATGTTCTAAGCAGAATGAAAATGCAGTGGGATGATAAAAAACGATTTTCTTTGAGCAATTTTGTTATTAATAACAGTAATCTTAAAATTGCTAAAGAAGAAGTAGTTGAAATTCTTAAAATTTTGAAAATAAAACAAAAACAGTCTTAAATGTTAATATTTGGTTAATGTATTATTTAGTATATTGTTAAAATATTAATTTTGTTTCGATGAATAAATTATTTTTTAGAATACTTGTTTTACTGATGAGTTTGTCCTTAATAGGGATAATTCTAGTGCAGGTATTTTGGTTTAACTCTTCATTTAAGAATAACGAAGAGCAGTTTAAATACCACGTTACCCAAGTTATCGGAAATGTTGCAGACAAGCTTGAACAGCAAGAAGAATACAGTTTTTACGATAAATACAACCGCATAAAAGACAGTACCGGTAAAATTCCTAAAAAAGAGGATTTACTACAAGTATTTTATGTGCAGAGAAATGCAAAAACAAATAAAACAATTGTTTATTCTAATACACTGACTTCTGAAGATTACGATATAAACGGATCATTTTTTAATAAAAAATTCAGCAGTGAGAGATTTAAGAATTTCAGCTCTAAAAGAGTAACCGAAGTTTATAATAACAATAACGGAATTGATAATAATAATTTAGGGCAAAGTATAATACCGGACCTTACAATTGAAAAATCAGGAAGTTTAGATATTTTAAATAAAGTTCAGCAGCAAATTCAGTATAAAGATATTGCGTCCTTAACTCCAATTGAAGGAAGAATTACTAAAGATAAACTTTCTAAGCTTTTAAAGAAAGAATTACAAGAGTACGGAGTTAAAACCAAATTTGAATTTGGAATTTATAGCAGCGGTGTTCCAACCAAAATTAAATCGGATGGATTTCACTACGATAAAGAAGCAACTTATAATATTCCTATATATACTGATAACGAAGGAAATAGTAGATATGAATTGTCCGTTACATTTCCTCATAAAAAGAAATTTTTATTATCAGAATTATTAAGTATTACTATTTTATCAATAGTTTTTACGCTAATTATAATAGTGGCATATACAAGTGCTTTAAATCAATTATTGCGTCAGAAACATATTTCTGAAATCAAAACAGATTTTATAAATAATATGACGCATGAGTTTAAAACTCCAATTGCAACAATAAATTTAGCACTTGATGCGATTAGAAACCCTAAAATTATTGAAGATAAAGACAAAGTTTTTAGGTATCTTCAAATGATAAGGGATGAAAATAAAAGAATGCATGCGCAGGTTGAGAATGTATTACGAATTTCAAAACTGGAAAAAAGGGAACTCGATATTACAAAAGAACCTACTGTTATACATGATATTATCGATGATGCAATTGAGCATGTTAATCTGATTTTAGAAGACAGAAAAGGAACAGTTGTAAAACATTATAATGCAGCCAGAACAACAAGTTTAATCAATGAAGTGCATTTTACAAATGTTCTTGTAAATATTTTAGAGAATGCTATAAAATATTCACCTGATGTACCTGAAATTGAAATTTTTACAGAGAATGTAAAAGACATGATTTTAATAAAAGTAAGAGATCATGGATTGGGAATGAGTAAGATAGCTCAAAAAAGGGTGTTCGAAAAGTTTTATAGAGAACACACGGGAGACCTTCATAATGTAAAAGGGCACGGTTTAGGTCTGGCGTACGTAAAAAGAATAGTAGAGGACCACAATGGTCAAGTATATGTTGAAAGCGAAAAAGGAAAAGGTAGCACCTTTATAATAAAAATACCATTAATAAATTAAAATATGGAAAATAATAACAAAAGAATACTTTTAGTAGAAGATGACCTAAATTTTGGGGCGGTTCTTAAAGATTATCTAATGTTAAATGACTTTGAAGTTACTTTAGCTAAAAACGGTATGGAAGGTTTCGAAAAATTCAAGAAAGATGTTTACGATTTATGTATTCTTGATGTAATGATGCCTTATAAAGATGGGTATACTTTAGCCAAAGAAATTAGAGAAAAGAACAGCGAAGTGCCAATTATTTTTTTAACAGCAAAATCTATGAAAGAGGATGTGTTAAAAGGATATAAAGCTGGTGCTGACGATTATTTAAATAAGCCTTTTGATTCAGAAGTATTATTGATGAAAATCAAAGCGATTATTCAAAGAAAATCAGCTGATACAAAAGCTGAGCAAGTACAATTTGAATTTAATATTGGTAAATTCCACTTAAACTCAAAACTTAGATTCTTGACTTTCCAGGATGAAGAGCCAATTAAATTATCTCCAAAAGAAAATGAATTGCTTAAAATGTTAATTCTTCATGAAAATGACTTAATGCCAAGAGAATTAGCTTTGACTAAAATCTGGAGAGATGATAACTACTTTACTTCAAGAAGTATGGACGTTTACATCGCTAAACTTAGAAAATACCTAAAATCTGATGAAGATGTTGAGATTCTTAACATTCACGGAGAAGGCTTCAGATTAGTTGTAAAAAGCAAAGTTTCTGAATAATGAATTCACCTAAAAACAATATAAAAGCCCTGAGAAATCAGGGCTTTTTTTTATGTTTAAAAAGAAATTTAGCACCTAATGTCTCCAATCTTTGGTTAGATGCACTGAAGTACATCTCTACATTAAAATTGTGATTGATTTATAGATAACGTAAATCGCAGAGACGCACTGCAGTGCGTCTAGGCAAAGAGAATCACCAATCTTTTTCGAATTACTATTGTGTGATTTCTTTCGTCTGTTTGCTATCGCTCTCCTTCGTCTAAATAATAAATATTACATAAAATATTAGAATTTTTAATTTCATTTCTATTGAGTCTATTGTTCTCATTTTTAAAACGATAACTTCTTATTTGTTGAAAAATTTTAAGTGAAAAATATTTTCACATGACTTTTCTGAAAAATAAATTTGGAAAATCAAAAAACAATTCTGAATATTTGCAGACGAAAAAAATAATAACCCTTTAAAAACGAAGAAAAATGTTTGTACTTACATTGACATCACAAAGCTTCACACCAAACGGATTTGGTGCAGCACTTCTTCGTGGCTTATTTCAATCTTAGAAATACATTTTTAGATATATAAAAAAGCCCGAAGACATTTAGTTTCGGGCTTTTTTTATTCTAGACACTTCAAAATTTTCCCGAAAAACCGATTTTATTTATTTGTCCGTCAAGGATAAAATGTTTAAGCCTATTAGGCTGTTAATTTAATACACTATAATTTTTTAATGGAAAATTATACGGTAGATGAGTATGCTTTGTGTACTCGTTTTAAAAGTAAAAGAAGGAAAAAAAGATTAGCAAAAGAAGATTTTGAAAAACATTTAATTCAGTTAAGAAAGCAACAAAAGGAGCTTTGGAAAAAACAAAATAATTTACCATTGGTTCCGCTTGAAAATCCTTATCAAAAGGGATGGCAGCGCAGTTTTGTACTGAGAGAAGATGTTGCAAGATCAAATGAATCTTCATTTTACAGATCACTATTGGAAAAAATAAATACATGGCAGTTTTCCTCTGAAAAATCTTTTAAAAGAAAGAAAAAGAGAAAAAGGAGAAATGTTTATCTTGAAAAGATCCAGACGGTAAAGGAATTTTCAGAATGGGAGTGGAGGAGCTCAAAATTAGAATTGACAGAAAAAGAAAAAGTACATTTTTATAAGCGAGAACGCTGGTGCAGCAATTTCAAGCGGCATAGAATTCATTATATGTTTAATGAGTCTTGGAGATATGTACTTCGTGTTAGCCCTTATATGATAACGCATACTATAATGGTCGATTCAGATTTAGAAAGTGAAATCCAGCTTCTTGATAATTATATTGTTAATCTTAATTTAAGAAATAAAATAAACAAGTTAGTAGATGGTTTTTCTCATCGTTGGAGTTATTATGAAACTGAAAACCCAAGAGAGTTAAACCCAATTAAAAATAAAAGTCGGCATTTATTGTATCAACAATATGTAGACGAAATGATATAAATCATGGGAAATAAATTAACTGGAAAAGACCTGATTAAATTGGGATTTCCAAAGAACAATTCAATAAATATTGCTTTAGGGCAAATAAACAGATATAGAAAAAGAGAAAAAAAGGAATCTATTCTAACAGAGGCAAAAGACGTTCTGCTGAATCCTGAAAAATTTGAAGGCCACGGAACCTGGGGAAAAGTTGCTGAAGGTTTGATTAAACCGGTTCAGGTAAGAATGCATCAGCTTAAAGCAACAAGAGCTCCTTTTACCATTTTTGGTGAAAATGAAATTGACCAACAGGCAAAATTTCAATTGTATGATTCGTTGAAACTGCCAATTTCAGTAGCCGGAGCTTTAATGCCGGATGCACATTCGGGATATGGATTGCCAATTGGAGGAGTTTTAGCAACAGATAATGCTGTGATTCCATACGGAGTTGGAGTTGACATTGGATGCCGAATGAGCCTTTCAATTTTTGATTTGCCAGCGTCGCATTTCAAGGGAAAAGAACATCAGTTAGAAGCAATTTTAAAAGACCATACAAAATTCGGAATGAATGAAACACACGCTTCAAGAGTAGATCATGAAGTTTTTCACAAAAGTGAATTTCAGGATATTCCGTTGTTAAAGAATCTTTTGCCAAAGGCCTATAAACAATTAGGAAGTTCAGGCGGAGGAAACCATTTTGTAGAATTTGGAATTGCTAAAATTGATAATCCGGAGAATGAATGGAAGCTTGAAAAAGGCGAATATTTCGCAGTTCTTTCACATAGTGGTTCACGTGGTTTAGGTGCAAATATTGCGAAGCATTATACCTACTTGGCAACAAAACAATGTCCGTTACCAAAAAATGTACAGCATTTAGCCTGGCTGGATTTGAATACACATGATGGTCAGGAATATTGGTTGGCAATGAATTTAGCCGGCGAATATGCAAAAGCCTGTCACGATGATATTCATAGACGAATTGCTAAAGCAATTGGAAAAAGAGTAATGGTTACAATTGAAAACCATCACAATTTTGCATGGAAAGAAATGGTAAATGGTCAGGAATGTATTGTGCACAGAAAAGGAGCAACTCCTGCTGGAGAAGGTCAATTGGGAATTATTCCCGGTTCAATGACTGCTCCAGGTTACATTGTGAAAGGGAAAGGAAATGCAGAGAGTTTAAATTCTGCTTCGCATGGCGCCGGACGTTTATTTTCGAGAGCAAAATGCAAAAGCACTTTTACGCAAAGTGAAATCAAAAAGGTATTGAAAGTCAATGATGTAACCTTGATTGGAGGAAATATTGATGAAGCACCAATGGCCTACAAAGACATTACGAAAGTGATGGCAAACCAAACCGATCTAGTCGAAGTTTTAGGAACTTTTACACCGAAGATTGTTAGAATGGATCGCTAAAAAAGTGAAATTATGGAAAGATTTCAAGATGAAAATAAATGGTTAGGTAGTTTTTATAACGAGATTATAGTTAAATGTCCAAAATGCGAATCTAAAGCTGCCTTGAAAGAAGTGGCTAGAGATTGTAAATGTGGAAATTGTACCACAATGACTTTTGAATGTAAAGTTTGTTTTTATAAGATTGATGAACCTGTTTATCAGTTCAGAGCATTTGGGAAACACTATTGTGGTTATTGTTTTGAAAAATTTGAATATGAATCTCAGATTTTTAAAGAAAGACCAGAAACGCATCAGGTTAAATGCCCGCATTGCAGTTTTCATGAAGAAATAAAGCCGACCGTTTATGAAGTTAGAGATGAACCTAAAAGTGATGGTTTAATTAGAGAGTGCTGGCATCATTTACCTCTTTGGTTTCAAAAGGAAATCAAAGGAAAGGTTTTTTGGGCTTATAATCAGGAACATATAGTGTATTTAGAAAGATACATTAAAGCTGGTTTAAGAGAAAGAAATAATAATGGAAGTGGTAATGGAACGATGATTTCAAGACTTCCAAAGTTTATAAAAGAGGCGAAAAATAGGGCAAAGCTTCTTAAAATATTAGAAAAATGGAAAGAATAATTCAAATAACAGCGGGGCGCGGACCTGCAGAATGCACTTGGGTTGTCGCCCAAGTGCTTAAAAAAGTTTTGGAAGAGGCTCAAGATCAAAATTTAGATGCTGTTTTACTGCAAAGAGAAGCGGGTCAGGAAAATGGAACGGTTGAAACAGCATCCATTTCTGTAAAAGGAAAAAATGCTGACCAATTTGTAAAATCCTGGATTGGAACTATTCAATGGATTGGTCAGAGTCAGTTTAGGAAAATGCACAAACGCAAAAATTGGTTTATTGGAATTTTTGAAATTGAACAGCAGAAAGATTCGTTAGTTTTAGAAAATGATATTCAATATCAGGCTATGAGAAGTTCTGGAGCGGGAGGTCAGCATGTAAACAAAGTGAGTTCTGCAATTCGGGCAACACATCTTCCAACAGGAATTGCAGTTGTTTCTATGGACAGCCGTTCGCAGCACCAAAACAAAAAACTGGCAACAGAGAGATTATTAAAAAAACTAGAAGACGAGAAACTGGTTCAGCTTAAAAATCATGTAGGCAAACAATGGGAAAATCAGCTCAATATTGAGCGTGGAAATCCTGTGAGGGTTTTTACCGGAAGTGATTTTAAAAAGAACAAAGTTGAGAAAAGCTATAAAGGAACTCGTCAAAAATTAAAAAACGATTTACGAAATGAAAACAATTGATAAATACCTTTTTCAGGCTTTGGATAACTATCCGTATTCGCTTGAAGAAACGATTGAATCTTTGGATTATGCGTTTTCTTATGACGCAAAAAATACAATGGTTTTGTGTTTATACGGAAGAATTCAGGCTGAACAATTAATGAATTATGAAGAGGCAAAACCCTATTTTCAGGAAGCTTTAGCGATTAATATTCATGCACTTGAAGTCTATCCGTATTATTTGCAGACTTTAATTTTAAATGAGGATTTTGAGGAAGCACAAAAATTAATTGATTTTGCTTTAACGATAAAAGGAATTAATAAATCTGATATTTACGTTAAAAAAGCGATTCTTTTTGAAGCACAGCATGAGTTTAAGAAAGCTTTAAAAGAGATTAAAAATGCAAAGCTTTATTCTTTACAATTCGCATACGAATGCAATATTAGCGATGTAGAGAAAAGAATTGAAGGTAAAATTGATTTGCTAAAGAAGAAAAAGAAATCTAAAAAAGATTCTAAAAAGAAATCAAAGTGATTTTGAGTGAAAGAAAAAACGATGCAATATTGCATCGTTTTTTTGTTTGTCCGAATTTCACGAATTTCCACAAATTTTATTTTATAATCTGTGACAATCAGTTTAATCTGTTAAATCTGTGGGCAATTTTATTTCCAATGCAGCTCCAATGCAAAGCAAGTTTTTTCTCCTTTTGTAATGCTAAATGTTGCTGTTGTATGATCATTATCTTCGCTTTCGTGAATTATAACATTATCTTTTAATGAAAGCTCTTTCATGAAATTCATTTCGAAGCTTTTCACTTCTTGTTTCAGGATTCTTTTTGCGTCAACGTGATCAAGGCACCATTCCAGATATTTTACATTATTTACGTGATTTACAATGTCTAAATCTGATAAATAAACTGTTTTTTCAAAAACTGCTTCTTTTTCGTGATTGATATTTATTTTAGAAAAGCCTTCTTCTGTTGCTCTTTTTTCAGGGAATAATTCAAAATGTTCGTATGGAAGTGCTAAAGCTTCGGGACGACGTGCTTGTGTATTGAAAACTGCCCAATACGTTTCACAGCCTACGATTTTTTTTCCGTTTACATACATTTCCAACGCACGAACTGAACGTGAATTCTCTAAACTGTTAATCCATGTTTTTACCGTAACAACATCTTGCCATTTTGGTAAGGCATGAACTTCAACGCGCATTCGGCTTAAAACCCAGGCTTGGTGAAATTCCTGCATATCATAAAAACTAATTCCTCCAATTTCTGAATGTGCAGCTGCGGTTAATTGTAAAATATTACACAAATCAGTATATTTTAAGAAACCTGCTGGCGTACATTGTGTGAAATTGATTTCCCAGTCTTTACTTAAAACTGATGTGAAATTTGGAGATATTGGCATTTTGTAATTTTAGATTTATTTTAGAAAATAGAATAAAGAGTAAAGAAAAATGACTTTTGATTTTACTTTATAAGATTTTCTATATAATTGATTATATTTTTTCTATCTGTCGCATAATCAAACCATTTTGTGTTTTCATTTCGTTTGAACCACGTTAATTGCCTTTTGGAGAATCTTCGGGTATTTTTCTTGATTTCTTCAATGGCAAATGACAAAGTGAATTCTTCATCAAAATAACTAAATAATTCTCTATAACCCACGGTTTGAAGTGCATTTAACGCTTTATTAGGATACAATGTTTTGGCTTCTTCCAGTAAACCTTCGTTCATCATAATGTCAACTCGCTGGTTGATTCGGCTGTAAATGATTTCTCTGTCAGCATCTAAACCTATTAAAATAGGAGTGAAGTGTCTGTTGTTTTTCTTTTGATTTAAAAAGGAAGAATAGGGTTTTTGAGAACCAATACAAACTTCTACAAAACGCATCATTCGTTGTGGATTTTGCAGTGTTTGTGGGTTTTCTAAAGTTATTTTTTGATAATATTCTGGATCTAATTTTTTTAATTGTTCCTGAAGATATTCTATTCCGAGTTTTTCATAATTTAAGTTTACTTGAGAACGGATTTCGGAATCAATTTCTGGAAATTCGTCGAAACCTTTTAAAATTGCATCAACATATAGACCAGATCCGCCAATAAGAATTACAAAATTATTAGTTTGAAATAGTTCTTCAATTTTGGCTAGAGCTTCTTTTTCGTAATCACCAACGGTGTAATTTTCGAAGATGGATTTATTTTGAATGAAATTGTGTTTGGCTGAATTTAGTTCGTCTTGATTCGGAACTGCGGTTCCAATGGTCATTTCTTTAAAAAACTGACGGCTGTCGCAAGAAACGATTTCGCATTTAAACTGTTGTGCCAAAGCGATACTCAAGGCTGTTTTGCCTATAGCTGTTGGTCCGACAATGGTGATTAGGTATTTCATATTTTTTAGCCCAGATGGAAATGGAAACCCCGGACTTATATTTGTTCGTTTTTTTTGGTGTAAAAGAGCGACCAGCGGAAGCTCCTTTTATGCCTTAAAAAAACAACAAAGATAAGGAGGAGTTGCAATGTACAGCTGGATTAGCTCCATAAAATTAATTAATTGGCAATTGGGTTCCGCATTCGTAGCAGTATTTGGCGTTGTCAAAATGTACTTGTGATTGACATTTTCTGCATGTTTTTTTACTATTTACGGTATTATTTCTTAAACTGCTTTTTGCAAATTCTGCCGTTACGATTCCGGTAGGAACGGCAATGATTCCGTAACCTAAAATCATTACTAATGCTGCGATAAACTGTCCTAAAGGTGATTGAGGTGAAATGTCACCGTAACCCACTGTTGTTAAGGTAACTATCGTCCAGTAAATTCCCATTGGAATACTGGTAAATCCTGATTCTTTCCCCTCAACTAAGTACATAATTGTACCAATGATTACGGTACTGATGAGTACAAAATAAATGAAAACCAGAATTTTCTCTTTACTGGCTTCAATTGCATCCCGAAGCTGTGCCGATTGATGAGAAATTTGCGGAATATGTAATATCTTGAATAATCTGAAAAAACGTAACGCTCTTACAACTGACAATACACTTGCACCTGGAAAGAATATTGATAAATACATGGGCAGTACTGCCAGTAAATCAATTATTCCATAAAAGCTGAAAATGTATTTAATTGGTTTTTGGATGGAAATGATTCTTAAGGCATATTCAATTGTGAAAAAGATAGTTATGATCCACTCACAAATAATAAGCTGCTGATGGTATTTTTGACTGATTCCTTCAACTGTATCCAGCATAATCAGAAGAACACTTAATAAAATCAAACCTAAAAGAACCAAATCAAACATTCGTCCTAAAATGGTGTTGGTACCATAAAGGATTATTTTAATCTTTTCTCGAAAGATTTCGTATTTTGATTTTTGTTTTTTCATATCTACGAAGATAATGAAAGTTTTGTTTTGTTAAAAATTAAGAATCTTAAGAGACTTGCTTTTACGGATATAGTTTTGAATAATGTTTTTTACATCGCGATTGTGCTGCATGGGAATCAGTATATTTTTTAGGATATCAATATTGTTAATCTGATAATTAAGATCATAATAAGCATACCCTTTATAAGTTCCGTTTTCGATTAAAACAGCGCTTCGTTCGTTTACATTTCGACCTCTGTCTATCAAAATCATACTTTTGTTTTCGAAGCTGTTTTCAGAAATGAACTGCTGAACTCTCAAATTATAAATTTCAGGAGTTATTTCGCCAATACAGGCACCGTCGCATTCTTTTATTTTATATTGAAAACACTCTTTTTTGGTTTGGTATAATCCGGTTAACTTTTGACACAAATGATATTTTGCAGCAAATTTAAAAAGTGCATTTTTACCTTCCTGTAAAGAAGCATAAGATGTAATTTCTTTTTTGCGCCCGTCAGCTTTTTCAAGTTTTAGATTCAAATAACCGTTAGCATCTTTTTCTGAATAAAGTGCAAACGGAAAAAAAGATTTTTTCTGGGAGCGGTTATATCTCGGACGGTTTATTTTTACTTCCTGGCTTTCTTTTAAAAGTGCAATTAATTCGCTTCCGGTTTCGTCGTATGTTATGGTAAAAACTTCAGTTTGAATTTTTTTACTTTTTGTTGTGATTCCGGTAAAATGCTGATTAATTCTTTTTTTGATATTTTGGCTTTTGCCAATATAAATTAAAGTACCACTTTCGTTATAAATATAATAAACGCCGGTTTTAGTTGGCATTTGACTTAAAAGGTCAAGGAATTTTGGTGCAATTCCTTTTTCGATTTCAAGTTTAATAAAATCTTTTACGATAGTTTTTTCAACGTCTTTTTCAAGAAGCATTTTGAAAAGCTTTGTGGTTGCCATGGCGTCTCCGCTGGCACGATGCCTGTCGGCCATTGGAATTCCGAGGGCACGCACTAATTTTCCTAAACTGTACGATGGTTGTTCTGGAATTAGTTTTTTTGCTAATTCTACTGTACAAAGTGTTCTGGCTTCAAAATCGTAGCCTAAACGTCTGAACTCAGTTCGTAAAATTCGATAATCAAAAGATGCATTGTGAGCAACAATAACGCAATCGGTAGTCATTTCAATAATGCGTTTGGCAACTTCATAAAACTTTGGAGCAGAGCGCAGCATAGCATTGTTTATTCCTGTCAGCTTTACAACGAAAGGCTGAATTGGAATTTCGGGATTAACAAGGCTTATGAACTGGTCAATTACTTCATGTCCATCAAATTTATAGATAGCAATTTCAGTAATCCCTTCTTCATTAAACTGTCCTCCAGTGGTTTCTATGTCAAGTATTGCGTACAAATTAAGTGTTCAGTCTCAGTTTTTAGTATTCAGTTTTCTGTAGAGGTGCCGCAGCACGTCTTATGATATGTGTTTTTGAAAATTAACGGCCTCCAAAAATGCTGCTCCCAATGCGAACCATTGTGCTGCCGCATTCTATTGCGAGTTGATAATCTCCGGACATTCCCATTGAAATTGTAGAGACAGACTGCAGTGCGTCTTTACCATATCCGTCAATATTTTTTAATGAATCAAAAATCGATTTTAAATGGGTAAATTCTTTTTTTATTTGATTTTGATCTTCTGTAAAGGTTGCCATTCCCATTAAACCTAAGATACGAATATTTTTTAACTCTTTAAACTCCACAGAAGTTAAAAGTTCATTTAGTTCGTTTTCGTCTAAACCAAATTTAGATTCTTCTTCGGCAATATAAATTTGAAGAAGACAATCTATTTTTCTGTTATTTTTTAAAGCTTGTTTATTGATTTCCTGCAATAATTTTAAGCTGTCAACACCGTGAATTAAGCTCACAAATGGTGCCATAAATTTAACTTTATTAGACTGAACATGACCAATCATATGCCATTGAATGTCTTTTGGCATTTGCTCCCATTTCTCAGTCATTTCCTGAATTTTGTTTTCTCCAAAAATACGCTGGCCGGCTTCGTAAGCCTGTTCTAAATCAGACACAGGTTTTGTCTTAGAAACGGCAACGAGAATTACATTTTCAGGTAAATTATCTTTAATTTGAAGCAGGTTTTGCTTTATTACATTCATTTTGGATTATAATACTTAATTATTTGCTCATTTTTTTTATTCACCCAACTTTTAAGTTCAAATGAAATAGTTTGTATTTCTTTGGAATTGTTTAATTCAGAAATACTATAGCTGTATGTTTCTAAAATATCTTTTTTATTATCTTCAGTTCGGATAATTTTAATTTTTACATAGAAAAGGGTTGTTTCAAAATAGTAAAATTCTCCTGTAACAACTTCTGAATAAGAATTTAGATAATGAATACTTTCACGATATTCCCCTTTTATTAAATTGGTGTATATATCAAAATCATATTTTCGTTTTTCAATATTTGAAAGTAAATTATAATTCTCTTCATTAAAATGGTTTAGATAAAAACTATATGAATATCCGCCGCTTCCGCTGAGAAATTTTGTTTTAATTTTATCGACTTCAGTTTCAGTTTCAAGTTTTATTACTCCATCTGAAATGAACCCATGCCCATTTTTTGCACAAATGCTGTCAATTTCATTAATGGTAAATTGTTTATTAGAATCTATTTTTATGTTTTGACAAATACAAATTGTTGTTACAAAATGGGCAAAAATTAGAAATAGATTTTTCATAGTTTACGGTATAATTATTTTCTAAATAAACTGTTTAGAAATTTTCTCCGCTTTTTTGCTTTCGCTGTAATCGTAAAAACCTTCACCGGATTTAACACCAAGTTTTCCGGCTCTTACCATATTTACTAATAATGGGCAAGGAGCGTATTTTGGATTTTTAAAGCCTTCATACATTACATTCAAAATAGCAAGACAAACATCAAGGCCAATAAAATCAGCCAATTGAAGCGGCCCCATTGGGTGTCCCATTCCTAATTTCATTACAGTATCAATTTCATAAACGCCGGCAACTTTATTGTATAACGTTTCGATTGCTTCGTTTAGCATTGGCATCAAGATTCTGTTGGCAACAAATCCCGGATAATCGTTTACTTCAACAGGAACTTTACCTAATTTCTCAGATAAATCCATGATAATTTTTGTGACTTCATCGCTGGTATTGTAACCACGAATGATTTCAACCAATTTCATAATTGGAACCGGATTCATAAAATGCATTCCGATAACACGCTCAGGATGTGCAACTACAGAACCAATTTGTGTGATTGAAATAGAAGATGTATTAGTTGCTAAAATTGTATTATGAGAGCAAGCTTCGTTTAACTGTTTGAAAATATTCAGTTTTAATTCTACATTTTCTGTTGCAGCTTCTACAACTAAATCAGCACCAACAACTCCATCTTTAATATCAGTATAGGTAATAATATTGGTGATTGTTTTAGCAACATCTTCTTGTGTAATTGTTCCTTTTGCAAGCATACGGTCTAAATTGGCCGCGATAGTTGCCATTCCTTTATCTAATGATTTTTCAGAGACATCGATTAGTTTTACAGTAAATCCGCTTTGTGCAAATGTATGGGCAATTCCGTTACCCATTGTTCCTGCACCAATTACAGCTATAGTTTTCATTTGAATTTGGTATTTAAATTTTAAAAGTTAAGGTTTAAAGCGACTTTTCTGCCAGCTTTAAACCTTAAAAATAATGAGTTATATTTTTTATTATTTATTGAAACAATCAATAATTTGATAAGCTACACGCAATGCATCAGTTGCCTGCTCAAGAGTTACTACCGGAGTTGTATCTGTATTGATTGCATTTGCAAAAGATTCTAATTCGTCCAGAATTGCGTTGTTTTGCTCAACATCTGGATTTGTAAAATAGATTTGTTTTTTTACACCTTCTGCATTTTGCAGGATCATATCAAAATCTCCCGGAACTTCCGGTGCATCTTTCATACGAACTACTTCGCATTTTTTCTCTAAAAAGTCAACTGAAATGTAAGCGTCTTTTTGAAAGAAACGTGATTTACGCATGTTTTTCAACGAAATTCTACTGGCAGTTAAATTAGCAACACAGCCATTTTCGAATTCGATTCGGGCATTGGCAATATCAGGAGTGTCGCTGATAACCGAAACGCCGCTTGCATTAATATTTTTTACTTTTGATTTTACAACACTTAAAATAGCATCAATGTCATGAATCATTAAATCCAGAACTACAGGAACGTCTGTACCACGCGGATTAAATTCGGCCAAACGATGCGTTTCTATAAACATCGGATTTTCGATCATGTTTTTTGTAGCGATAAAAGCGGGATTAAAACGCTCAACATGACCAACTTGCCCTTTTACATTGTGTTCTTTTGCTAAAGCGATAATTTCTTCAGCTTCTTCAACGGTATTGGAAATTGGTTTTTCAATAAAGATGTGTTTTCCTGATTTAATTGCCACTTTTGCACATTTATAGTGAGAAAGTGTTGGAGTTACAATGTCGATTACATCGACAGCGTGAATAAGTTTTGCAATTGTGCTGAAATTTTTATAGCCAAATTCTTTTGAGATTCTTTCGGCATTTTCTTGATTTTCGTCGTAAAATCCAACTAATTCGTATTTGTCAGATTGTTGTAATAAACGTAAATGTATTTTACCAAGATGACCAGCACCTAAAACTCCTACTTTTAACATGAGAATGTATTTTAAACAAAAATATAATTTATTTGTTGAATGTAAAAATGAATGCAATAAAGATTTAGCGATTTAATAATTAAAAATCAATATTTGATTTCCTTTTTAGATTCTTTACTTTTGCGAAAATAAAACCTACCAATTTTGAAAGACACTGCCAAACATCAAGGACTTCGTAATCAATTAGTAAGCGCTTTAGAACAAAAAGGGATTACTGACAGAGCAGTTCTGGATGCGATAAAAAAAATCCCAAGACATCTTTTTTTGAATTCAAGTTTTGAGGATTTCGCCTATCAGGACAAAGCATTTCCTATTGGTGCAGGGCAGACTATTTCGCAGCCATACACTGTGGCGTTTCAATCGCAGTTGTTAGAAGTAAAAAGAGATCACAAAATTTTGGAAATTGGAACCGGTTCAGGTTACCAAACAGCAGTTTTATTTGCTTTGGGCGCAAAAGTGTATACTATTGAAAGACAAAACGAGTTGTTTAAACAGACTTCAATTTTATTTCCCAAGCTAAACATTCGCCCTAAGCATGTTTCTTTTGGTGATGGTTATAAAGGGTTACCGCATTATGCTCCGTTTGACAGTATTATAGTCACGGCTGGTGCGCCATTTATTCCGCAGCCATTAATGGCACAATTAAAAATAGGAGGAAGGCTGGTTATTCCGCTTGGAGAAGACGTTCAGATTATGACCTTATTAATCAGAAAGAATGAAACTCAATTTGAAAAACACGAATTTGGAGAATTTAGATTTGTTCCTTTGTTAGAAGATAAAAATTAATAAAAAATAAAGCCCAGTTTTAGCTGGGCTTTATTATTAAGTAATTAATTGAATAGCTCGATTTAAATTTTTCTTTTCAATCTTCAAAATATAATTGATAAAAATCGATTTGTCATTTTTGATTTGGCTTTCTTCCAAAATAGATGAATATTCATTTTGATTATTTTCATTTTCTTCAATCGCAGCATACACGTAATTATGCTGAAGTAAAATCCAATTTAATAGCAAATTTGCCATTTGAAGATTTCCACTTGCAAAAGGATTGATTTCAAGTATTTTTAGATGAGCTTCAGATGCAAGAATTATGGGATGAAGATTGTTTTTTTGTGATTCATACCAATTAAAAAATAAATTCATTTCACGTAAAATCAAAGAATTATTTTTATACTTTCCTAAATTTTCAGATTCAATTCCTCTAAAGATTAAATTATGAATAGACAGAAAATCTTTTTCATTTAAAAATGTTTTCTTTTGACATAAATCTTTAATATATAATGCTGCTTCCTGAAAATTAATAGCTTCGAGATGATTTTGCACGCTTTTGTCTTGAATGGTCAACCCATCATTTATAATCGATTTAGTTTCTTCTAATGTTAAAAAATTTCCGTTTAAACGAATGCTTTTAAAGATAAATTCTAATTCTAAAGTTTTTGAAATTTGACGTAATTCAAAATGATTAAAGGATTGTATTTTGTTTTTTAATATTTCAATTTCATCTAAAATAGATTGAACAGATGATATTATTATGGAATTGATTTCTTTTTTATTGTTTTGAATTTCTTGTTCAGCCAAAAGAAGTGCTTTCAAAGCAAATTCTTCATCACCAATTTCATAAAGAATTTTTTCTTTAAGCCAGGCAATCATTAAAGTTTCATAATCAATTTCTAAAAGCTGCGCCAATTTTGAAATCTGATCTTTGGTTGGTTTTCTTGTTCCAGATTCGAATTTACTTATTAATGCCTGATCGATTCCTGAAAGTTGTGCGACTTCACGGGTTTTTAATCCCTTTTGTTCTCTGGCATTTTTTAAAAGTGATTTCATTATTGATGAAAATTAAAGTCTTGACAAATTTAGTCATTTTTTTAATTGTAAAAAAAGCAACATTTTAGGTATTGCTTTTTTTTTGAGTTTATTTTGGAGGTAAAGAACCGTCTTTTCTCATTTCTTTAACCACAGCCTGCATAATAGCATCTACAGTTTGGCCTAAGTCTGTAACATAATCTGATTTTGTTGTTCCGGTCCAGATTAATTTATTTTCTTTTAATGAAAAAATATTAGTCTCGACCATATAATATGTTGTTTCCTGATAATATCCAGGATCATAGTAAGCAGGAGAATACATTCCGTACCAATTTCCGAAACCATAACCGTAAACTCCAGAATATAAACCGTCAAAACCGCCATAATACATTCCGGTATAAGTTCCGGGCACGTAAGTAGTTTCTTTTTCGGTACTTACTAAGCGCATTGTTACAACACCGTCAAAATTTTCGTCCTGAAGAATTTTTAGTTTTTGTTCCTTTGTAAGCTCTTTGGTGGTTTCGTTTAAGTATTGATAAGAAGTTTTAAAAATCGGGTTACTTGCTGCAATTCGATTTTCTGCAACTCTCCTTGAAGCTTCATCTTTAACTAAAGCGACAACCAAGACTTTTTTAAAGTGTTCCTGAGCAACCGTTATTTTTGGATCTCTCCAGCTATTTACAATAGTTGTATTACTGCCACAACCTGAAAGTGACAGAATTACAATGAGTAGAATTAAGTACTTTTTCATATTTTACAGTTATATTGTTTGTAGTAAAAATAACTATAAAATTTTGATAAACACAGGTTTAGCTAAATAAATTAGGCTTTAGTTATACGCTTTTTTAATTCTGTCTAAGTCGCGTTTTGTATCTTGTTCTTTTAGAGATTCACGTTTGTCGTAGTTTTTCTTTCCTTTACAAAGACCAATCTGCAGTTTAGCAAGACCTTTTTCATTTGTAAATAATTTAAGCGGAACTATAGTAAGACCTTTTGCCTGAACGTTTTTATGAAGCGTTTTTAATTCCTTTTTATTCAAAAGTAATTTTCTCTCACTACGTGATTTATGATTGAATTGATTTCCAAAAGAATATTCTTCTATATAAGTATTGATAGCAAAAAGCTCCAAACCGCTAAATTCGCAAAAGCTTTCTGTAATATTAGCTTTTCCTAATCGTATTGATTTGATTTCTGTTCCCGCCAAAACAATTCCGGCAGTATAAGTGTCGATTATCTCGTAATCAAAGCGAGCTCTCTTATTAAGTATATTGACTGATTTTAACATGGTGGCAAAAGTAAGAAAATTGAAAGACATTCATACTGTCAAATATAATTAAAGATTTCTTTTAATCTATGATTTTAATCAGCTTCGACGTAAAAGCTTACTCATAAGTTTGTTCTGTAATTTAAAATAAACTTAAAATGAAAAAGATTTTTACATTAGTTGGTATTGCATTAATTGGCTTATCTGTAAAAGCTCAGGATTCGGCTCAAGGATTAAAAGGAGCATGGTTTGCAACTTCGCAATTTGGTTATCAGCAGACAAAAACGGCAGATTTGAAAAATACGAGTTTATCCGTACTTCCAGTCGTTGGTACATTTGTTACTCCTTCTGTTGCCGTTGGAGCAGGAATTGGATTTATTAATATAAAAGCAGATTCTAATGCTGGAACAGCTGCAAAAACAGATTTATTTGTAATTCAACCTTTAGCAAGAAAATATTGGAATGTAGCGGGCTCTTTATACTTCTTCGGACAAGCAGCTCTGCCAGTTATTACCGGAAAAGAAAAAGAAAGTGAGTTGAAAGTTAATCAGGTAGGAGTATCAGTATCAGGAGGTTTTGATTATTTTGTAACGAAAAACTTCTCTGTTGAGTTCTCTTACGATTTGGCTAATTTTACTTCTACGACTATTGAGCCTAAAAATGGAGAAAAAACGACGGTTACAAATTTTGGATTGGCACATGTTGCAAATGTAGATCCATTTTATAACACGGCTTTGGCAGGAAGTAATCCAAATTTAACTTCACCGCTTTCTTTTGGATTTAAATTCATATTCTAAATTTTAGCGAATTGTATTAGGTGAATTCGTTAATTTTGCAAAAAAGACCGTTCTTTTTGAGAACGGTCTTTTGTATTATTTTAAATTATATAAAATGGAAAGTAAATCTAAAGATCCGCTGCACGGAATCACACTTCAAAAAATTGTAGAAACCTTAGTTGACCATTATGGTTTTGACACTTTAGGAGAATTAATTCCTATAAAATGTTTTACGTCAAACCCGAGTGTGAAATCAAGTCTTTCTTTTTTAAGAAAAACCGATTGGGCGCGGAAAAAAGTGGAAGATTTATATGTAAAATCGCTTTCTAAATTCAGCTGATTTTAGTTCAGTTTATACGAAAGCATTATACCACCACGATACGGAAGCCATTCGCCGCTTTTATTCCAGTGTTGGGCTTTTTCATATCTTCCTGGCGTTCCGTCATTATAATATCCGTGGTAAAAACCCTGATGCCATCCGCCTCCTGCAAAAATATCCAGTAAAAATTTATCGTTTAATTTAATATTATAACCTACTGTAACTCCTAAACGGTAGCCAAAACCGTGTTCGTATTTATTAGTGTCCCAATAATTCCATTTTTGTAATTGATAAAAATCTGGACCAGCATGAGCACCAACATAAAATCCGTTATATTTTTCTTTAAAATGGTAACGAACTTCTGGAGTAAAAGTGTAAAATTCCATTGGATTATGCCCATTAAACGATTTCCAGAAAGAAGCCATTACATCAAAACTAAAAGTGGTTTTTTCTCCAATACTTGTCTCGATACCAACATTTGGAATCCCCACTAAAGCTGTAGCTCCGTTAAATTTTATAAAGGTTTGACTTTGTAATTGTATAGATAAAAAAAGAACAATAATGGCGAATAATTTTTTCATGGTATTTTTTTGTGATCGCGGACGTAATTTGTTTTCGGCCACAAATATAACGCAATATGATATTTACTATTGCAGGAATAACTGTTTTTAACAAGAATTGTTTTTTGTCAGAAACGACTAAAAACCTTTAATTGTTTAGCAAAGAATAAATTACTTTATCAAGAAATTTGCCTTCATAAAGTTCAGCTTCTTTTAAATGTGCCTCCTTAACAAATCCGCATTTTTGTAATACCTTTTCAGATGCATAGTTTTCCGGATCAATTACCGCTTCGATCGAATGTAGTTTTAAATCTTCAAAACCATATTGTATTAATCGGTTTACAGCTTCAGGAATAATTCCTTTTCCGTGAAAATCAGGAGATAACATATAACCAATTTCTGCACGATGATTTTCAGGCTGCATTCTGTAATAACCAATAATTCCTAAAAGTTTAGAATTATCTTTTAGTGTTATTCCCCAATTAATTCCAACATTGGTTTCGATTTTTTCCTCAATCATAGCGATATGTTCCAAAGCATCTTCATTATTTTTAACTAATGGTCTCGGAATATATTTCATGGTTTCAGGATTCGAACGCAATTCAAAAATTTCATTTGCATCATCATTCGTAATTCTTCTTAAAAGTAAACGCTCCGTTTCAATTGTCGGAAATGGGTGAAAGTTGAATTCTAACATCTTAAATTATAAAATTTTAATACTAAATTTTGAATGAAATGACTGATCGGCTTCTAAAATCAAAACCCCTTCTTTTTTAAACAAATCGCCTGAATTATCCGCTGTATCTGAATATCCAAACCAAGGTTCAATACAAACAAAAGGAGCCTGATCTTTTGTCCAGATTCCTAAACTCGGGAAATCTTCAAATTCAACCTGTATATATGGCTTTGAATTTTCGAGAATGGTAAGTGAATTAGACTCTAATGTTTTAAAAACCAAAGCATCATTTTCGAAAAGTTTATAATTTAAAGGCACTACATTTTCGATAGTTTTTAAAGTTTCGGTTTTATTCGAAATCAAATCATTTTCAAGAAGATTATACTTCAAAGATTCCGTTTTTTCAAACTTAAAGGCATAATTTTCAAACTTTTCAGGAAGTGCAATTGCCGGATGTGCACCAATAGAAAAAGGCATTTTTGATTCACTTTTATTTATAACTACATATTCTATATTTAACGTAGTATTTTCTAACGTATAAATAAGCTGCAATTCAAATTCAAATGGATATTTTTTTAAAGTTTCGGCATTTGATTCTAACGAAAAAACAGCACTATTGCCCGTTTTTTCAATCAGTTGAAATTGCATATCTCTTGCAAAACCATGTCTTGACAATTGATATTCTTTTTTCTCAATGGTGTAAGTATTGTTTTTTAAGGTACCAACAATTGGAAAAAGGATAGGAGAGTGTTTACCCCAAAAATCGGGATTTCCTTCCCAGATATATTCTTTATTTTGATTGTCTTTTAAAGAGAACAATTCTGCCCCGGCATTTTTAATCGAAGCTTTAAGTGTTGAATTTGATATAGTTGTGCTCAAAATGTTATAATTGAAAAGAATTAGTCTTAAATCTTGATGTAAATATATTTTATAAATTTTATTTTTTTAGGAAAATGCTTAGATTTATTTTTTTAATAAAATTTTGCTAAAATTAAATTTATCCTTTTGCTTTTCTCTATAAATAGCTTTTTTTTTCATTAATTTGCTACATAAACAGCTAAAAAATATGAAAAAACAATCTTCAAAAGCCTTTTTAACCATGGCTTTATTTGTTGGGATTTCTTCAGTTTGGGCGCAGCAGACTCCGCCGGCGACGACAGCAAATCCAGTAAATAATTATAATTATCATGATGCATTTGCACCACATTTTTATACTAAAAACGGTACTTCTACACGTACAGCAAGCGGTCAGCCGGGCGTTGAATATTGGCAGAACAGAGCAGATTATCAAATAACGGCAAAGCTAAACGGAACTACAAATGAAATCGTAGGTACAGATGAAATTACATATACAAATAATAGTCCTGACAAACTTGGATTTCTTTGGTTGAATTTAGATCAAAATTTATTCAAAGAAGATTCCAGAGGAAATGCTGTTGTGCCTTTAACCGGAAGCCGTAACGGAGCTCAAGGCCAGGTTTTTGAAGGAGGAAATAAAATTAAATCAGTAAAAGTAATTTCGGTTGGGAAAGCCAAAACAGAAATTGAAGCAAAATATATCGTTACAGATACCAGAATGCAGATTTTTCTTCCACAGGAATTAGCAGCAAAAGGAGCTTCTGTAAAAATTAAAATCGAATTCTCATTCATTGCACCATTTGAAGGTTCAGACAGAATGGGAGTTTTAGAAACTAAAAACGGAAAAATATTTACAATCGCTCAATGGTACCCGCGTATGTGTGTTTACGATGACGTAAGAGGCTGGAATACGGCACCATATCTAGGAGCTTCTGAGTTTTATTTAGAATATGGAGATTTTGATGTAAAACTTACTGTTCCTGCAAACCACTACGTTGTAGGTTCTGGAGAATTAATAAACGGAGCAGAAGTTTTTTCTGCAGAACAATTGAAAAGATATAAAGAGGCTTCTCAAAGTGATAAAACCGTTATAATTCGCTCTGCAGATGAAGTTGCGGCAACAGCAAACAGCAATGCTTCGGCAGAAAAAACATGGCATTATAAAATTAAAAATGCACGTGATTTTTCTTGGGCATCATCTCCGGCCTTTATTTTAGATGGAGCAAAAATAAACTTACCAAGCGGGAAAAAATCTTTAGCATTATCAGCATATCCTGTAGAAAGTTCAGGAAATGATGCTTGGGGACGTTCTACGGAATATACTAAAGCATCTATCGAAAATTATTCTAAAAGATGGTTTGAATATCCTTATCCTGCGGCTACAAACGTAGCAGGAAATGAGGGTGGAATGGAATATCCTGGAATTGTTTTCTGTGGATGGAAATCTAAAGGAGATGATTTATGGGGAGTTACAGATCATGAATTCGGGCATATTTGGTTCCCAATGATCGTTGGTTCAAACGAGCGTTATTTTGCCTGGATGGATGAAGGTTTTAATACTTTTATTAATTCTGTAAGTTCTTATGATTTTAATAATGGCGAGTACAAACAGCCAGCATCTAATTTACATGAAGAAGCAGAATATTACACAGACCCAAAATTAGAAACCATTATGAGTTCTCCTGATAATATGAAGGAAGCTAATATTGGGGTTTTATGTTATTCAAAACCAAGTGCAGGATTAGTTATTTTAAGAGAGCAGGTTTTAGGCCAAGAGCGTTTTGATAAAGCGCTGCGAACTTATGTAGAGCGTTGGGCTTACAAACATCCAACTCCGGATGATTTCTTTAGAACAATAGAAAATGTTGCCGGTGAAGATTTAAGCTGGTTCTGGAGAAGTTGGTTTGTAAACAACTGGAGATTTGATCAGGGAATCAATTGGATTAAATATGTGAAAAATGATCCGGCAAAAGGTGTAATAATCAATGTTGAAAACTTCGATAAAATGCCAATGCCAATTGTTTTAGATGTAAAAACAAAAAGCGGAAAAGTAACAAGAGTTAAACTTCCTGTAGAAATTTGGCAGCGCAATAACGATTGGTCTTTCAAACACAATTCAACAGAAGAAATTGAAAGTATTACACTAGATCCAGATCACGCTTTTCCAGATTATAACGACAGTAATAACGTTTGGACAATGGGAAAGGGAAAAGTTGAAAAGGATATTATTTTAGATGGTTTTGTAGGGAATTATGTAACTACAAAGTCACCTTTAACAATTGAATTATCAGAGAAAAACAGCGTTTTAAATGCTGAACTTCCAAACTATCCAAAATTTACTTTAACTCCTGTAGCAAATGAAAAAGATACATTTGAATCAAAAAGAGCAGGATTAAAATTTAAATTTAACGAAGCTAAAACTGGTTTTGACATGATACTTACAGGAAATGGACAAGTAATTCCATTTACGAAAAAGTAATAATTCAAAAATAAAAATATTTAAAAACCCGATAGTTATATAACTATCGGGTTTTATTTTGGTTTCAAGTTTTAAATTAAAAAAACTTAGAGCCTCAGCACCTTAGAGTCTTAGTATCTTTAAAAATAACTTTTCATTAAAAAAATGTTAGAATTTTGATTTTTTGTTTTGTGAATAAAAAAATAATGTACTTTTGCACCGATGAATAAAATAAGTTTACATACAACTTCTTTGTCACGGACAAACTCACCTGGTACTTCTCCCGAAGTACGGATACTATCTCTATAGTATTCACTGAGTTTTATAGCCGTATATTTATTCATATCCATTTTTCATTTTGAAATCACATAATTTGTCCACTGGACAAACATATCCTAAAAGTATTTATTATTTTGTAAATTTTCTTGATCAACTTTTTGATTTTGAATATGTTACTTCTATTTTGCTTAATTTTATTGGATTCAATTCTGGATTTCAAACTAAACAATATGCTTTAATTTTTAACTCTAACTTCAATTATTGAAATGAAGATCTCTATTGTTGTTACCCAGGAAGAACACTTCAAATTCGCACAAGAAATCTGCGATACGATAGAATCATCTGCCTTGTTAAGAGGTACGGGGATTGCTAAAAGAACTCCTGAGTACATTCAGAAAAAAATGTCGAATGGTGATGCGATGATTGCTCTGGCAGACGGGAAATTTGCAGGTTTTTGTTACATCGAAAGCTGGCAGCACGGAAAATTCGTGGCACATTCCGGATTAATTGTGCATCCTGACTACAGAAGTTTAGGTTTGGCAAAAAAGATAAAATCTAAAGTTTTTGATTACTCTTTGAAAAGGTATCCAGACGCGAAAATATTCGGAATTACAACTGGTTTGGCGGTTATGAAAATCAACTCTGAATTAGGCTATAAACCAGTTCCGTTCTCAGAACTTACAACTGATCCTAGTTTTTGGTCAGGCTGTAAAACTTGTACCAATTATGAGATTCTGCAAAGCAAAGAAAACAAAATGTGTCTTTGCACCGGAATGTTATATGACCCAAAAGAAAAACAAAAAACACCACCAAGACATCCTTTTAACGAGGCTGTTTTAAGCAGACTTAAAAAAATTAAACAGGCTTTATTCTTGAATAAATTATTGTCATTTATTTTTTTATTTAAAATTTAATCAAAAAAGAAATCTCAAACTGCTAAATACGAAAGTATTGGCCAAAATTATAAAAAATGAAAAAAGTAGTATTAGCTTATAGCGGAGGATTAGATACCTCGTATTGTTTGAAATATTTAAAAAATGAAAAAGGATACGAAGTTCACACTGTATTGGTAGATACAGGAGGATTTGACGCAGAAGAATTATCAGCCATTGAAAAAAGAGCTTACGAATTAGGAAGTGCACAACACGCAAATCTTACAATCGTAGACAAATATTATGATAAAGCTATAAAATATTTGATTTTCGGAAATGTATTAAAAAACAATACTTATCCATTATCAGTAAGTGCAGAACGTGTTTTTCAGGCAATTGAAGCTATAAAATATGCTAAAAAAGTAGGAGCAAGCGCCATCGCACACGGAAGTACAGGTGCAGGAAACGACCAAATACGTTTTGACTTGATTTTCCAAACGATTGCTCCGGAAATTGAAATTATTACACCAATTAGAGATTTAAAACTTTCAAGACAAGAAGAAGTAGATTATTTGGCTCAAAACGGAGTTCATTATTCTTGGGAAAAAGCACAATATTCGATCAATAAAGGACTTTGGGGAACCAGTGTTGGAGGAAAAGAAACCTTGACTTCAGGCCAGCCATTGCCAAGTGAAGCTTATCCTTCTCAATTGAAAAAAGAAGGTGAAGAAAAAGTAACGCTTCATTTTGAGCAAGGGGAATTAGTTGGAATAAACGGTAAAACAGATAAACCATCAAACAACATCGTTGCTCTTGAAAAATTGGCAAATGCTTACGCAATTGGTAGAGATATTCACGTTGGGGATACCATTATCGGAATTAAAGGTAGAGTTGGTTTTGAAGCTGCTGCGCCATTAATCATTATCAAAGCGCACCATTTATTAGAGAAACATACGCTTGGAAAATGGCAGCAATACTGGAAAGAGCAGTTAGGAAACTGGTACGGAATGTTATTCCACGAAGGTCAGTTCTTAGATCCGGTTATGAGAAACATTGAAACTTTCTTACAAGACACTCAAAAAACAGTAAACGGAACCGTAACGGTTTCATTAAAACCATACCATTTCTCACTTGACGGAATCGAATCTAAAAATGATTTGATGAACACAGGGTTTGGTCAGTACGGAGAAATGAACAATGCTTGGACATCTGATGATGCAAAAGGATTTATCAAAATTCTTGGAAATGCACAAAACATATTTTCATCTGTAAATCAATTAGATCATGATTAATGTCGGAATAATTGGTGGTTCAGGCTACACGGCTGGAGAACTCATCAGAATTTTAATGTATCACCCCAAAGTAAACATCGATTTTGTTTACAGCACTACAAATGCAGGAAAACCACTTTCTGTGGCACACCACGATTTGATGGGCGACATTGAAATGAATTTTACGGATATAATAAATCCTGACGTAAATGTGGTTTTTTTATGTTTAGGTCACGGAAAATCAATTTCGTTTTTGCAGGAAAATGCATTTGCAAGCCATACTAAAATCATTGATTTAGGAAATGATTTCAGGTTGAATAAAGATGCTCATTTCCAAGGCAAAGATTTTGTTTACGGATTGCCTGAATTGAACAAAGCAGAAATTAAAAAAGCAAATTATATTGCAAATCCAGGTTGTTTTGCAACGGCTATACAATTGGCTTTATTGCCTTTAGCAGAATATAATATGCTAAATAATGATGTTCATATTAATGCTACAACCGGAAGCACAGGGGCAGGAGTTGGACTTTCAGAAACTTCTCATTTTAGTTGGAGAAACAACAATATGTCGCATTATAAAGCTTTTGAGCATCAGCATTTAGGTGAAATTTCAGAAAGTTTGGTGCAGCTGCAAGATGATTTCGAAAGTGAATTGCTTTTTATTCCGAATAGAGGAGATTTTCCAAGAGGAATTTTTGCAACTTTATATACATTATGTGATGATAGTTTGGAACAATTAGTAGAGAAATATGAAGATTTCTATAAAAACGAACCTTTTGTAACCGTTACCACAACAAATATTAACCTGAAACAAGTGGTGCAAACGAATAAATGTATCATTAGTTTATTGAAAAAAGGAAACCGGGTGCTCATAACATCAATTATAGATAACTTAACCAAAGGTGCTTCAGGACAAGCAATTCAAAACATGAATTTAATGTTCGGTTTAGAAGAAACCACAGGTTTAAATTTGAGACCAAGCGGATTTTAGGAAAAATTTGTTTCAGGTTTCAAGTTTCAAGTTCTATGCGTAACTTGAAACTTGAAACTTGAAACGTTAAACAAAAAAACATGAATTTATTTAACGTTTACCCATTATATGACATAACTCCGGTAAAAGCAGTAGATTGTACAATTTACGACGACAAAGGAGTAGAATACTTAGATTTATACAGCGGACATGGTGTGATTTCTATTGGACACACACAACCAGATTACGTAGAAAAATTAAAAAATCAATTAGACCATTTAGGATTTTATTCGAATGCGATTCAGAATCCTTTGCAGGTAGAATTGGCGCAGAAATTAGGAAAACTTTCCGGTTTAGAAAATTACGAATTATTTTTATGCAGTTCTGGAGCTGAAGCCAATGAAAATGCTTTAAAACTAGCTTCTTTCCACAACGGAAAATCTAGAGTTGTAGCTTTTGATAATTCTTTTCACGGAAGAACTTCTGCAGCCGTTGCCGTTACTGATAACAAAAAGATCGTTGCGCCAATTAACGCACAGCAAGTAGTTACCTTTTTACCGTTAAATCAAATCGAATTAGTAGAAGCTGAATTGGCTAAAGGAGATGTAACAGCAGTAATTATTGAAGGAATTCAGGGAGTTGGAGGTTTAGATCAGGGAACAACAGAATTTTTTCAGGCTTTAGAAAAAGCATGTAAAAAACATGATGTTGTTTTGATTTTAGATGAAGTACAATCAGGATACGGAAGAAGCGGGAAATTCTTCGCTTTCCAACACCACGGAATCAACGCTGATATTATTTCAGTTGCAAAAGGAATGGGGAATGGTTTTCCGGTTGGAGCCATTTTGATTTCACCAAAATTTGAAGCAAGTTTCGGATTGTTAGGAACTACTTTCGGCGGAAGCCACTTATCTTGTGCGGCAGGAATTGCGGTTTTGGATGTAATTGAAAAACTTGATTTACAAAAAAATGTAAACGAAGTTTACGAATATTTCTTAGAAAAAATCAAAGAAGTGGAAGGCATCAAACAAGTAAAAGGAAAAGGTTTAATGCTAGGAGTTGAGTTTGATTTTGATGTTGCAGCTTTGAGAAAAAAGCTAATTATCGAAAAACACATTTTTACAGGAAGCGCTAACAATAAAAATCTATTGAGAATTTTACCGCCGCTTACAGTGAAAAAAGCTGATATTGATACGTTTGTAAAAGCTTTAAAAGAAAGTTTAGAAGAGCTATAATGTTTATTTGTTTAATCGTTTAATCGATTATACGAATTAACGATTACACGATTAAACGAATTAACGATTACACGATTAAACGATTACACGAATTGACCAATTAAACCAAAAAAATGAACCCATTATCAATTGAAAAACGCAATCTCGTTTTGCATTCTATGGCAAAGCTGGTCGAGCAGGAGCGGAGTCAGATTATTCTAACGAATCAGGAAGATTTATTGGCTTATGACGGCTCAGATTTAGCGATGGAAGAACGCTTGAAAGTAGATGATAAAAAAGTCGATGAGATGATTTTATCATTGAACCAATTAGCTTCTCAGGAAGATCCTGTTGGCGTTGAGCGTTTTCATTTTACACATGATAATGGAATAAAAGTGGTGAATAAAACAGCCGCTTTTGGTACAATTTTAATTATTTACGAATCTCGTCCCGATGTTACGATTGAAGCGGGCGGAATTGCTTTTAAATCTGGAAATAAGATTTTATTAAAAGGAGGAAAAGAATCTCTACAATCAAATTTGAAAATCGTAAGTCTTTGGCATAAAGCTTTAGAAGAAAACGGAATTTCAAAAGATTGGGTGGAATATCTGAATTACAACAGAACGGAAACTCAGGCATTCTTAGAAAAACCAACTCAAAAAGTCGATTTAATTGTTCCAAGAGGCGGAGAAAAACTAATTGAGTTTGTAAAAGCACACGCAACCTGCCCAGTAATTGTAAGCGGCCGCGGAAACAATTTTGTTTACGTTCATGAAAATGCAGATACTGATTTGGCTTTAAAAGTAATTTTGAATGCCAAAACCTCTAAAATCTCGGCTTGTAATGCTTTGGATAAAGTTTTGATAGATTCAAGATTGCCTAATTTTGAAGGTTTTACGGCTATGTTAATTGAAGTTTTAACCGAATCAAAAGTGGAAATTATCGTTGATAAATCATTAGAAAATTTCGAAAATACGGAAACGCTTCAAAACGAAGATATCTGGTACGAAGAGTTTTTAGACTATAAAATCGTCATCGGAACCATTGATTCTGAAGAGCATGCTATCGAAAAAATCAACAAATATTGTGGAGGGCATTCGGCGGCCATTATTACAAAAGAGGAAAAAGCAGCCAAAAAATTCATGGAAGCTGTTGATGCTGCCGCAGTTTATCACAATGCCTCAACCCGTTTTACAGACGGCGGACAATTTGGTTTAGGCGGAGAATTAGCGATAAGCACAGATAAATTGCATCAAAGAGGACCAATTGGTTTACAGCATTTGGTTACCAATAAGTGGTACGTATACGGAGAAGGGCAAATTAGATAATTAGACTTCTTAGAATTTTAGACTTATTGGAATTTGGAATTTTATACCGAGGCTTCTGGATTGGAATTTAATTATAGATAAAGCTTTGCGAACTTATCGTTTGCAAGCACAAACAATATAAGAACCTTGCGCACTTTGCGGTTAAAAAAATCGCAGCAAAACAACAACAATGGGTAAAAAAAGGATTTTATTAAAAATAGGAAGTAATACTTTAACCAAAGAAACCAATCATATTTCGCGGGGAAAGATTGAAGACCTTGGAATACAAATCGCTGCTCTAAACGATGAATATGAATTTATCATAGTCAGCTCCGGAGCAATTGCAGCAGCAAAGCAATTTGTAAAGCTGGACAATCAAGATAAAGATGTTTTTGTAAAACAAGCTTTAGCTTCTATCGGACAGCCTCATTTAATGCGGATTTACAATGAAAATTTTAAGGATTTAGGATTAAATACTTCGCAGTGTTTGCTTTCTTATTCTGATTTCGAAAAAGAACAGACCAAAAAGAACATTGTAAACACCATTAATGTATTGGTTAAAAACAATTACATTCCGATTATCAATGAAAATGATACCGTTGCCACAGATGAGATTCGGTTTGGAGATAATGATAAATTAGCGGCTTTAACGGCAGTACTGCTAAATGTTGATATTCTGATAATTGCCACTAATACGAACGGCATTTATACGAAAGATTCCATTCACGATGAAAATCCGGAAACGATTAAATTGGTAAACGATCTAAAAGTATTAGAAAAAGAAATCGGAGAATCAAAATCATCACACGGAACTGGTGGAATGCAGTCCAAAATCGAAGCAGCCGGAATCGCAAAAGCAGCCAACATTGAAACCTGGATTGTAAACGGATTAAATGATAATTTTATATTGAAAGCACTAAAGGAAGAAATTTCTTTCACAAAAATTGTGTAGATTTATACGCGGATGACACGGATTCACTTCGTGAAAACGCGGATTTTTACGGATTTTTAAATGTTGAAATATGAATTTATTGCATGAAGAACTAACTGATGTAATTATTAAAACTTTTTATGAAGTTTATAATGAATTAGGACATGGCTTTTTGGAAAGGGTTTATCAAAATTCTATGTATTTAGAATTAAAGAATAAAGGTCTTAAAGTTGAAGCGCAAAAGAAAATTGAAGTTTTTTATAAGGGAATAACGGTAGGGCAGTATTATGCAGATTTGATTGTAGAGGATTTGATCATACTAGAATTAAAAGCTGCAGATTGTATTGTTGAGGCCTTTGAAAATCAAATTTTAAATTATCTAAAAGGAACAAATTGTGAAGTAGGTTTACTTTTAAATTTTGGAACTATACCAGAATTTAGAAGAAAAATATTTGACAATAGCAAAAAAAATAGAATTGAAAAATCTGTGTAAATCCGCGTTTTCACGAAGTGAATCCGTGTCATCCGCGGATAAATTTATTCAGCATAAAAAAATAAAAAAAAACAAGGAAAACAAATGAACTACATCTCAATAAAAGACATCAACTCATTATCAAAATGGGTAAAACAAGCGATAAAAATCAAAAAGAACCCGCTTAAAAATCAAAGTTTAGGAAAGAATAAAACTCTTGGAATGTTATTCTTCAACCCAAGTTTAAGAACACGTTTGAGTACTCAAAAAGCGGCACTAAACTTAGGAATGAATGTAATGGTAATGAATTTTACCAACGAAGGCTGGACACTAGAGTTCGAAGACGGAGCTGTTATGAATTCAGGAGCTTCTGAGCATATTAAAGAAGCGGCAGAAGTAGTTTCACAATATTGTGATATTATCGCAATTCGTGCTTTTGCTGGTTTGGTTGATAAAGAAAAAGATTATCAGGAAACTGTGATTTCAGGATTCCTGAAACATGCAACAGTGCCAATCGTAAATATGGAAAGCGCAGTACGTCACCCAATGCAGTCTTTGGCAGATGCCATTACAATGGAAGAACACAAAACGAAACATAAACCAAAAGTTGTTCTTTCGTGGGCGCCACATCCAAAAGCTTTGCCTCAGGCAGTTGCGAATTCATTTGTAGAAATGATGCAAATGCAAAAAGATATGGATTTTGTTATCACACATCCCGAAGGTTATGAATTAAGCCCTGAAATTACAAAAGACTGCAAAATCGAATACGATCAAAACAAAGCTTTCGAAAACGCCGATTTCGTTTACGTAAAGAACTGGAGTAACTTCAACGATTACGGAAAAGTTACCAACATCGATCCAAGCTGGACCGTTACTGCCGATAAAATGGCATTAACCAACAACGGAAAATTCATGCACTGTCTTCCAGTTCGTCGAAATGTAATTGTAAGCGATGAAGTTTTAGACAGCGAGAATTCAATTGTAATTGAGCAAGCGAATAACAGAACGTATTCAGCACAATTGGTTTTACAGAAGATTCTTAAAAAATTGTAATTTTTTGAGGTGCTAAGGTTCTAAGTTTCTAAGATGCTAAGAAACTTTAGAACAAAAACCTTAGTCCCTCAGTACCTTAGTCCCTTAGAACCTCATGAAGAAAGTTAAAGTAATAAAAATTGGTGGAAACATCATCGATAATCCAGCAGAATTAGAACAATTCTTAACCGATTTTTCTAAAATTGAAGGATATAAAGTTTTGGTTCACGGCGGTGGAAAATCGGCTACAAAGATGGCACAGAGTATTGGTTTGGTTCCTCAAATGATTGACGGACGCCGCATTACAGATGCTCCAATGCTTGATGTTGTAGTGATGATTTATGCAGGAGAAATCAATAAAAATGTTGTGGCACAATTGCAGTCAAAAAATAATAATGCAATGGGATTTTCCGGAGCTGATGGCAATTTAATTCAGTCAGTAAAAAGAAATCACCCCACAATCGATTACGGCTTTGTAGGCGATGTAAAGCAAGTCAATACCAAATTACTGGCTACTTTATTAGAAGCTGGAATCGTTCCCGTTTTCTGCGCGATTACACACGATAAAAACGGACAATTACTAAACACCAATGCGGATACGATTGCAAGCGAATTATCAATTGCACTATCTGAAGTTTTTGATGTTACGCTGACATATTGTTTTGAAAAACAAGGTGTTTTACAAGATTCAGAAGACGATTCATCTGTAATAACAGAAATCAACGAAGCATTATACAATAAGCTAAAAGAAGAAAAAGTAATCCATTCCGGAATGATTCCAAAACTGGATAACTGTTTCAATAGTTTATCAAGAGGTGTACAGAAAATCAAAATCGGGCATCACAAAATGCTTCAAAATCCAGATGTTCTGCATACAACTATTACATTATAAAAAATGTTGCCATGAATTGACGCTAATTTTCTCTGTTAAAAGAGAAAATAATTTTAGACATACATTAAAAAGTTTATTTTGATTTTAAATCTGAGATAAAAAAATAATTTATGAAAATACGTGTAATCAGTGGCAAAAAAACGGAACTGCGCAGTGCTTTTAAATATTAATTTAAGAAATTTGCGCAAATTAAAAATGTCGCATATTATTTAGTTAAGAAAGTAAAAGCTTAAAAAAAACTTAGCGACTTAGCGCCTTTGTGGCAAGAGCACAACAAAATGAAAAATATAGATACGCTTACCCAGGAAGCAATTAGTTTATTAAAAAGCTTAATCGAAACCCCTTCATTTTCAAGTGAAGAAGATCAAACGGCTCTGTTAATCGAAAATTGGTTCAATCAAAACGAGATTCCTTTTCAAAGAGAAAACAATAATGTGTGGGCTTTCAATAAATATTTCGACGAAAACAAACCAACACTTTTACTAAACTCACATCACGATACCGTAAAACCAAATCAAGCTTACACCAACGATCCTTTTAAAGCGATTGAAAAAGACGGCAAATTATTCGGATTAGGAAGTAATGACGCTGGAGGATGTTTGGTTTCATTATTAGCAACCTTTGTTCATTTTTACGAAAATCAAAATCTTTCGCACAATATTGTAATTGTGGCTTCCGCCGAAGAAGAAAGCAGCGGAAAAAACGGTTTAAACAGCGTTTTAAAACATTTACCAGAGTTAGATTGTGCAATTGTTGGCGAACCAACTTTGATGCAATTGGCTGTGGCTGAAAAAGGTTTGTTAGTTCTAGACGTAAAAGTAAAAGGAACCGCAAGCCACGCCGCACATCAAAACGATGATAATTCATTATACAAATCAATTCCCGTAATGGAATGGTTTAAAAATTATAAATTCGACAAAATCTCTGATGTTTTAGGTCCAGTAAAAATGACCGTAACGCAGATCAGCGCTGGAAAACAACATAATGTTGTTCCTTCAGAATGTGATTTGGTAGTTGATATCCGTGTAACAGATCGTTATACCAATACTGAAATTTTAGAGGTTGTTAAAGCCAACGTAAACGCCGAAGTAACGCCAAGATCAATGCATTTAAACGCATCGTCTATTCCGGTTGCACACGGTTTAGTTCAGGCTGGAATTGCTTTAGGAAGAACAACTTATGGATCTCCGACGCTTTCAGACCAATCTGTTTTAAGCTGTCAGTCTTTAAAATTAGGACCAGGAGAAACATTGCGTTCACATTCAGCAGATGAATTTATTTTTATAAATGAAATAGAAGAAGGAGTCGATTTGTATATCAAGATACTAACCGATTTCTTTAAATTATAATATTTTTTAGAAGCTATTTCCCGCTATCCGTTCCAATCTTTTATTTTTTTAAAGGAAAAAAATAAAAGGATTTCCACTACTATCGGGGCTAGTACATTCAGGAAATAAAGAAACATAGTAATAAAATAGAACTTTGTGAATCTCTGAGTTTCTTAGTGAAGCTCTGTGAAACAAAAAAACATACATCTTATGAAACTTTGGGAAAAAGGAATACCAACAGACAAACAAATTGAACAATTCACCGTTGGAAACGATCGTGAATTAGATTTAGTTTTAGCAAAATACGATGCTTTGGGTTCAATTGCTCATGCCAAAATGCTTGGGCAAATTGGTTTATTAACCGCTGAAGAAACCACTTCTTTAGTTGATGCATTAAACGAAATCATTGCCGATATTGTAGTTGGAAATTTCGAAATCGAAGACAGTTTCGAAGACGTACATTCTAAAATCGAATATCTGCTAACCGCAAAACTAGGTGATGCAGGAAAGAAAATCCATACCGCCCGTTCTCGTAACGATCAGGTTTTGGTAGATGTTCATTTGTATTTAAAAGACGAATTAAAAGCCATAAAAGAACAGGTAAAAACATTGTTTGATTTGTTAATGGAATCGGCAGAAAAGCATCAAAATGTTTTATTGCCAGGTTATACGCATTTACAAATCGCAATGCCATCGTCATTCGGAATGTGGTTTTCTGCTTACGCTGAAAGTTTAATTGATGATGTTACGATGTTGAACGCAGCTTCAAAAATTGTAGATCAGAATCCGTTAGGATCTGCAGCGGGTTATGGAAGTTCATTCCCAATCAACAGAACATTTACAACTAAGGAATTAGGTTTCGAAACTTTAAAATACAACGCAGTTGCTGCACAAATGAGTCGAGGAAAAGCAGAGAAAACGGTTGCTTTTGCCATGACAAGCGTTGCAGGAACGTTGTCAAAATTTGCCATGGACGTTTGTTTGTATATGAGCCAGAACTTTGATTTTATTGGTCTTCCGGCGCATCTTACAACAGGTTCAAGTATTATGCCTCACAAGAAAAACCCTGATGTTTTCGAATTAATAAGAGGAAAATGCAATAAGATTCAGGCATTACCATACGAAATCACTTTAATCACAAATAATTTACCGAGCGGTTATCACAGAGATTTACAGCTTTTAAAAGAAGGTCTGTTTCCGGCAATTCAAAACCTTAAAGCTTGTTTGGATATTGCCATATTTTCTATTAAAGATATTACGGTTAAAGATCATATTTTAGAAGATAAAAAATACGATTACTTATTTACTGTGGATACTTTAAATGAAATGGTTGTTGAAGGAATGCCGTTTAGAGATGCTTATAAAGCCGTTGCAGAACAATTGGAAGCAGGAACATACAAATCTCCAAAACAAACAAAACACACGCATGAAGGAAGTATTAACAACTTATGTCTTGATTCGATTAAAGACAAAATGAAAGCTGCTTTCTAAAAGCTTATTTCCTAAATAATATGAAACCGATTTGTAGATAATACAAATCGGTTTTTTTTATTTCTTTAAATATATTTTTGAAACATAAGAAACTTCGACCTAATTATCTAAATTTGAGAATCTATTATTTTTAAATCAAAAATATGACGCAATTTGACGAACAGGCATCTCAAGGTCTTTTTGAGAAAAATCTAATTACCGAAAATCAGTTCCAGGAAATAAAAGAATATCGAAGTCTCAATATTTTTTCACTCAATGTAGAATTAAAACTGTTGCTCTCCATTTCAGTTTTAATGTTTACGTCAGGAATAGGAATTCTTATCTATGACAATATTGATAGTGTTGGACACATTGCACTTCTGGCTATTTTGTTTGTTCTTATTTGTGGCTGCTTTTATTATTGTTTTAAAAATTCTAAAGGTTTCCAAAAAACAGAAACCACAACAGAAAGTCATTTTTTGGAATATGTGGTTTTAACAGCCAATGTTCTCACCTGCATTTTTATAGGATATCTTCAGGTTCAATATGAGTTATTTGGAACACATTATGGTTTGGCGACTTTAGTCCCAACAATTGTCAGTTTCTTTTGTGCCTATTATTTTGATAACAAAAGCGTTTTAACCATTGCTGTTACAGGTTTGGCAGCGTACGTTGGACTTTCGGTAACACCACAGGATATTTTTAATGGCAATAATAATTTTTATGCCAGTCAAAGTTTAAGTTATTCAGCTATTATGCTTGGTCTTTTACTTATTCTATGGACAGTTTATAGTTTCAGAATTAATTTAAAAACACATTTTGCGCTTATCTATCTCACATTTGCTTTGCATATTATAAGTATTGCCTCAATAAGCAATATGGTTAGTGAAGAAATTATCTGGCTTCTTTTCTCTTTAATTTTAGCAGGCTCATCTGTTTACTTTTATAAAATAAGTCATCAGCTCAAAGCAATTTCATTGTACGTTTTCATGATTGTTTACGCCTATATTGGCATTAATATTTTCATATTTAGAATTTTCGAAAACATTGATTTTGGTGATATATGGGTATTATTTATCATGATATTGCCAGCTTATTTCATTGGTTCAATAGTATTGTTTATAAAACTGATTAAAAACTTCAATAAAGAAATAGCCGAATGATAGTACACGATAAAAATTTACTAAATAATTTATTTTTAACTGAAGAAGCAGATTCTCTTGAAAAAGGAGGGTTTATCAGCAAAGAACAAAAGAAAATAATTAGAAATAAATTATCATCTTTCAAAATTCAAAATAACATTCTAGTGCGTTTAGGATTTTTTCTGCTGGGATCATTTCTATATTCCTCTATTTGCAGCTTTATTTCTTTAATTGCATTATCAGGCGCAGAATCTTTTTTTAAAATTTGCTGTTTTCTTTTTGCAGGTGTTGGTATTGCAGGTGCTGAATTTTTATCGACTAATAAATATTACAGACACGGCTTAGATGATGCTTTTATTTTAGGAATACTTTTAAATGTTGGCGGTGCTGTTGTCATACTTACAGAAGATTTTGAAACAGGATTAACTCCCGCTATTTTTGTTGCCATTGCTTCTTTTTTAACTTATAAAAGATACTTACATCTGCTTTCTATGCTTGTTTTTTGTTTGGCAAGTTCAGCAGTTTTATTTTTCGGAATGTTTGAAATTGGAGATATTGGTAAAACAATTTTACCTTTTGTGGCAATGTTAGTTTCGGCAGGGTTTTATTTTTTTACGAAACAAAGAATCAAGAATTTAAAAGAAGTTTACTATTACAACGGATTATTGTTAGCCAATAGTTTCTGTTTGATTCTATTTTATCTTTCCTGCAACTATTTAGTAGTAAGAGAACTTTCTGCAGAACTTTTAGGAATTGAAGTTCAGCCGGGACAGGATATTCCGTTTGCTTATTTCTTTTACGTATTTACGTTTGTAGTTCCCGTTGTGTATTTGGTTCAGGCTTTAAAAACCAAAGACAGAATCATGCTTTGGATTAGTTTTGGAGCAATAGCTTTTACTGTTTTTACCATCCGATTTTATTATTCGGTTTTACCAATTGAAGCCGCATTAACTATTGGAGGATTAGTGATGTTTGCCATTGCATTTGTCTCTATCCAAAAATTAAAAAATAAAGAATCCGGATTAACTTTTAAACCGGACAGGATCAATCATTCAACTGCAATTTTAAATGCTCAGACTTTAATCGTAGCTTCAACTTTTGGTATGAAACCGGAAGTTAAAACAGAGTCGCCAATGGATTTTGGAGGAGGAGGATTTAGCGGCGGCGGATCTGGAGAAAGTTTTTAATTAATTGTAAATTGTGAATGGTTAATTATTACAGTGAAAATTTAAAAAGTGAAAACTTATAAAACAAAAAACGCTGAATTTTATTCAGCGTTTTTTGTTTGTTTTAATAAAGAATCTTAATCAAGATATTGTTCGTATTCTTCTATTTTAGAGCGTAAACGATTTTCTAAATACGGATTACCGCCTTTTAATTTTTCCAAAATAATCTCCGCTTCATTCTTATAATTTCTTCTTTTAAGATTGTCCCAGCTTTTTGGTGGTTTTTGCAAATTGGTAATTCTATCAGCCAATTTTACTGCCCAGATTTCTTTTCTAAGTTTTGAAATTCTGTTTAAACTATCCAGCATCTTTTCTTCTTTAGGCAAATTGCTGTCCTTTGTAAGAGCAGAAACCCCTTTGGCAATTTCCAGTCCAAATTCAAGTTCCAATTCTTCAAATGTTGTATTTGTATCTTCTAGCGTATCATGTAATAAAGCAACTTGTGTTGCAAAATTTAGATCAAAATGGTCTGTATTATTTGATGCAATTAAAATTTCCATCGTAACATTGCTCAAATGAATAACATAGGGAAGATTAGAATCAGTAATAGTCTGATTATTTTCTAAATGCTTTATTGTTGCAAAAATTATCGTTTTTTGATAAGCTGTCTGTACATCCATTTAATCAACTTTAGAATTATTAAACTTTACTTTTTAGTGCTTCAGCATCAATATCGCTATGCGAAACATTATAAACAGCTTTTCCGTTTTTGATTAAAATTAACTGCGGGGATTCATGATAAACACCAAATTTGTCCGCAATTTCATTAGAAACATCCCTATGTGCAATTAGGTCAAGAAAATAGGCATCGACAACTTCTTCAAGATCAAACTCTCTTTCAAATTGTTTTAGCGCCATACGGCTGATGCTGCACCTTGTACTGTGTTTAAAAATTACAACAGGTTTTTCATTAGATATTGCTTCGATTTCCATTAATTGATGAATATCGGTCAATTCAGTCCAATTAACTTTACTTTTTGGAGAATCTGAGTTCTCTGAACTTCCGAAGATTGAATTAAAAAAACTCATATTTGGCTTGTTTTGTGACTTTTTGACATTTAAAACGGATTGAAATTATCGTTTTTGCGTCATTTTGTCTTTGTTTTTACTGTGGAATGTAATTTGAATATTCGAAAGCAAAGTTAAATCTTTTGAGCTAAAAAAATATCTCAATAAGTCTTAACTTTAATGTAATCGAATATTTTAAAACAAAAATCAATCAAATCTTAAAAATATGAACATAAATAAATTTACTATTAAATCGCAGGAAGCCATTCAGTTGTCGCAGCAATTAGCGCAGCGAAATGGTCAGCAGCAAATTGAAAATGAGCACATTTTCAAAGCAATTTTTGAAGTTGATGAAAACGTCGCGCCATTTATTTTAAAGAAATTAAATGTAAATGTACCCTTGTTTTTGCAAATTCTGGACAGTACAATTCAGAGTTTTCCAAAAGTTTCAGGAGGTGACATTCTGCTTTCAAGAGATGCAAATAAAGCTTTGAATGAAGCTGAAATCATTGCGCAGAAAATGAACGACGAATACGTTTCGATCGAGCATTTAATCTTGGCAATTTTCGATTCAAAAAGCAAAGTTTCTCAAATTTTAAAAGATCAGGGCGTTACAGGAAAAGGTCTTAAAGCCGCAATCGAGGAATTACGTAAAGGTGAAAGAGTGACTTCTGCTTCTGCCGAAGAAACCTATAATTCATTGAATAAGTACGCTAAAAATTTAAATGAATTAGCCCGTACCGGAAAATTAGATCCGGTTATTGGACGTGATGAAGAAATTCGTCGTGTATTGCAGATTTTGACCCGCAGAACAAAAAATAATCCAATGCTTATTGGTGAACCGGGAGTTGGTAAAACTGCAATTGCAGAGGGTTTAGCACATAGAATTGTTGATGGAGACGTTCCTGAAAATTTAAAAGATAAAATCGTTTTCTCATTAGATATGGGAGCTTTGATCGCAGGAGCGAAATTCAAAGGAGAATTTGAAGAGCGTTTAAAATCGGTTGTAAAAGAAGTTACCGCTGCCGAAGGAGACATCGTTTTGTTTATTGATGAAATTCATACACTTGTAGGCGCTGGTGGAGGTGAAGGCGCTATGGATGCGGCTAACATCTTAAAACCGGCTTTGGCTCGTGGTGAGTTAAGAGCAATTGGAGCGACAACTTTAGATGAATATCAAAAATATTTCGAAAAAGATAAAGCACTTGAAAGACGTTTTCAAAAAATTTTAATCGATGAACCGGATACAGAAAGTGCTATTTCAATTTTACGTGGAATTAAAGAAAAATACGAAACGCACCATAAAGTGCAGATTAAAGACGAGGCGATTATTGCTGCTGTTGAACTTTCGCAGCGTTATATTACAAACCGTTTTTTACCAGATAAAGCGATCGACTTAATGGATGAAGCGGCTTCGAAACTGCGTATGGAAATCAATTCAAAACCTGAGGAATTAGATGTTTTGGATCGTAAAATTATGCAGTTGGAAATTGAAATCGAAGCGATCAAACGTGAGAAAGAAGAAAGTAAGCTAAAAATCCTTCGTATGGATTTGGCAAACCTAAAAGAAGAACGCAATGAAATCTACGCCAGATGGAAATCTGAAAAAGATATTGTAGACGGAATTCAGGCTGTAAAATTAGAAATAGAAGATTTTAAATACGAAGCAGAACGTGCAGAACGTGATGGTGATTACGGAAAAGTAGCCGAAATTCGTTATGGAAAAATAAAAGAAGCACAAGAACGTCAGGAAGCACTGCAAAAACAATTATTAGAATTTCAATCGGGTAATTCTTTAATTAAAGAAGAAGTTACCAGAGAAGATATTGCAGAAGTTGTAGCAAAATGGACTGGAATTCCGGTTATGAAAATGCTTCAGACAGAAAGAGAAAAACTACTGCATCTTGAAGACGAATTGCACAAACGTGTAGTGGGTCAGGAAGAAGCAATTGAAGCCGTGAGTGATGCTGTTCGCAGAAGCCGTGCCGGTTTGCAGGATATGAAAAAACCTGTTGGAACATTCTTGTTTTTAGGAACGACCGGAGTTGGTAAAACGGAGCTTGCAAAAGCCTTGGCCGAATATCTTTTTGATGACGAAAATGCCATGACACGTATTGATATGAGTGAGTATCAGGAACGACACAGTGTGAGCCGTTTGGTTGGTGCGCCTCCGGGATATGTAGGTTATGATGAAGGAGGTCAATTGACTGAAGCTGTTCGTAGAAAACCGTATTCTGTAATTTTGTTAGACGAGATCGAAAAAGCGCATCCGGATACGTTCAATATTTTATTGCAGGTTTTAGATGAAGGTAGATTGACAGATAATAAAGGCCGTCTTGCTGATTTCAAAAACACGATTATTATTATGACCTCAAATATGGGAAGTCATATTATTCAGGAAAAGTTTGAAAACCTAAAAGGAAGCGTTGAAGCAGCGACAGAAGCCGCTAAAAATGAAGTTTTAGGATTATTGAAACAAACCGTTCGCCCTGAATTTATAAACCGTATCGATGAAATTGTAATGTTTACACCGCTTACAGTTGAGAATATTTCTAAAATTGTAAGCCTGCAATTGAAAAGTGTTACAAAAATGCTGGCGCTGCAAGGTATTACGATGGATGCGACACCAGAAGCAATCGCTTATTTGTCAGACAAAGGATATGATCCGCATTTTGGTGCAAGACCAGTAAAACGTGTGGTTCAGAGAGAAGTACTGAATCAATTGTCAAAAGAAATTCTGGCAGGAAATATAACAACAGACAGCATAATCTTAATAGATGCTTTCGACGGGAAATTGGTTTTTAGAAATCAAACACAACCCGCACTATAATTTGTTTGGTTAATTATTTTTTGAGGAGGAAACACCAGTCGAAAGGCTGGTGTTTTTTTATATCCGTGAATAATGAAACTTTTTTCAAAAGTCATATAAACAGAAATTCTGATTTAATTCTCAAATTTACTATAACATAAAACTAATTATCATGAACAATATATTTAGAGGATTAATCGCGGGATATGGAGCGAAAAAATTAGGCGGCGGATGCTTTGGTACGATACTGGTATTTGTAATTATCTGGCTGTTATTAGGTCAATGCAGTTAATTTTTGAGGAAAAATTAAATCAAAAGTGGTAGATTCGCACAACCAAAATTAATTAGGTTTAAGAATTAAAAATTAAATATAATGGCATCAGGTTTTTTCGTACTATTAGATGATATCGCAGCAATTATGGACGATGTTGCAGTAATGAGTAAAGTTGCAGCAAAAAAAACAGCAGGAATCTTAGGCGATGATTTAGCTGTAAATGCTGAAAAAGCCTCAGGATTTGCATCATCGAGAGAACTTCCGGTATTGTGGGCAATAAGTAAAGGATCTCTTCTTAACAAAATTATTATCTTACCTATCGCTTTTTTATTAAGTGCTTTTTTTCCTGTTGCTATCATTGTAATTTTGGTTCTTGGCGGACTTTTCCTTGCATATGAAGGAGCCGAAAAAATTTACGAATTTATTTTCCCTCATGCACACGAAGAATCAGAAGGAATTACCGAAGAAATTCTAACAGAAGAACAAATTTTAGAAGCCGAAAAAGGCAAAATAAAATCAGCAATTGTAACCGATTTTATATTATCTGTAGAAATCGTAATTATAGCTCTGGGAACTGTTATTGGTAAACCTATTGTGCAGCAAATTGTTGTAACTTCAATAATTGCTTTAATAGCAACTATTGGAGTGTATGGTATCGTAGCTCTTATTGTTAGAATGGATGAAGCGGGTTATAAGCTTATCAAATTTAGTAAAAGAGAAAAAAGTATATCAAAATTCATCGGAAATATTTTAGTTAAAGCGCTTCCATTGGTTATTAAAAGTTTAACTGTAATTGGTACAATAGCTTTAATATTAGTTGCCGGTGGTATCTTCGTGCATTATATTCCATATTTCCATCATTTAGCTGCAGAAATTAATATCCCTTCAATTATAAAAGAATTTGTAATTGGATTGGTTTTAGGACTTGTAGTTTTAGGACTTGTGAATGTCTTCAAAATGATATTCAAAAAGAAAAAACAATAGTTTAAAATAATATTAAATAATTTATGAAACACTAGTCGTAAGGCTGGTGTTTTTTTTTGAAGCAAACCTATCGTTTTCAAATGAGACCAATATTCCCGCTATCCACTATATCTTTTATGGTCTCGTTAAATAAACGAGACCATAAAAGGATACCGTTTCTATCGGGGCTAAACGAGAAAATTTTTGTTTTCATAAGAAATTATGCTTCTTTTTAAAATTATTTTTGTCGAATAAGTTTCTTAATAACAAGTGTTTAATCTTTTTATTATTCAAATTAACATTTAACCAAAGCAACCATTTTATTTATCCTGCATCTTCATATTATAACATTAAATTATTATTTTATATGAAAAGTTTTAAATTAAAATCAGTTTTAGTAGTTTTATTCTTGTCAATTGTATCTTTTTCATGCAATAATGATGATGACGAGAAACCGGCAGACAATCCAGTTTTAAAAGCAGCGTTAGTCACTGGAATTACTGGACCGGCGACTGGAAAAGTTAATGACGAGTTAAGCTATGAGATAACTTACATTGTTGATAATGCTTGTGGAGAATTCGATAAAATTTCTGAAGTAAAAATTGGAACCATAAATGGATTACAGGTTATAGCGAAATACCCAACTGGAGTTTGCACGCAGCAAGTTCCGGATCCTAAAAAGACAGTTTATAAATTTAAGGCAACTGCAAAAGGAACTTTTGATATCAAATTCAAAAAATCAGAAACAGAATTTTTAACTAAGACAGTTGTTATAGACTAAGCATTTCTTAGTAGATTACTTTAGGTGGTAAAACCATTTTGCAAAAGTTTAAATTTTTAAACCGATGTAAAATGGTTTTTATTTTAAGAATATTATAAAATATTTAGCATTTTTTAAAGCAACCTTTGTACTTTAGCCTCATCTTATAACAATAAACAATTAATAAAATTTATATGAAGATTTTTAAATTACAATCGGTTTTAGCAGTGTTTTTTTTAACTGTTTCTTTGGTTTCATGCAGCAGTGACGATAATGGGAAAGAAACACCTCAAACTACTTCTAGAGCAGCAAATGTTACAGCAATCAGCGGGCCGGCGACAGGTAAAGTCAACGTCGAAATTAATTATGAAATATCTTTTATTGTAGATAACGCATGCGGTCAATTTGACAGAATCGCTGATATATCACTTGGTAAAGACGAAGGATTTCAAGTAGAAGCAAAATATCCTTTAACAACTTGTGCAAACCAAACACCAACTGCTTTGCACACAACATATACATTTTTGGCACCATCAAAAGGAACTTATAATATCAAATTCAAAAAATCTGAAACTGAATTTATAACTAAGACAGTAGTTATCGATTAATTGAACTGATTTTTAGGTTGAAAAAACCATCTTACAGCAATTTAATTTTTAAGTTGATGTAAGATGGTTTTTTATTTAGGGATATACTTCGATTTAATTATATCATAAAACACTGAGTTTTTGCCATTCCTCCAAAATTTACTATTTTTGCACTCTAAATTTTATGTCATGTCGAAAAGAAAATATAAAATATCGGTAATTCAGTTAAACCTGAATGATGTAGCCGAAAATAATCTAAAAAAATGTATCAGCTGGGTAAGAGACGCGGCAAGTCAAGGCGCAGAAGTTATCTTACTTCCGGAATTATATAGCAGTCATTATTTTTGCCAAAGCGAAGATGTAGACAATTTTGCATTAGCAGAACCACTTTACAGCACTTCATTTATTGCGTTCAGCGAGTTGGCAAAAGAACTTGGAGTAGTAATTATTGTTCCTTTCTTCGAAAAAAGAATGGCAGGAATTTACCATAACAGCGCTTATATCATCGATACAGATGGTACAGAAGCTGGTTTATACCGTAAAATGCACATTCCGGACGATCCGCATTTCTACGAAAAATTCTACTTCACGCCAGGTGATTTAGGTTTTCAGGCAATAGAAACTAAAAAAGGAACTGTTGGAACATTAATCTGCTGGGATCAATGGTATCCTGAAGCAGCTCGTATTACAGCTTTAAAAGGTGCTGAGGTTTTATTTTATCCAACAGCAATTGGATGGCATCCAAAAGAAAAAGAACAATACGGAGAAAATCAATACGGAGCCTGGATGAATGTAATGAAAGGACACGCCGTTGCAAATGGTGTTTTCGTTGCAGCAGCAAACCGAATTGGTCTTGAAAAATATCTTGAAGGAACAGAAGGAATTCAATTTTGGGGAGCGTCATTTATTGCTGGTCCGCAAGGTGAAATTTTAGCTCAGGCTTCTCACGATAAAGAAGAAATCTTAATTGCTGAGGTTGACTTGGATTTACAGGAAAATGTACGTCAAAACTGGCCATTCTTCAGAGATAGAAGAATTGATGCTTTTGGTGATATTACAAAAAGAGCAATTGATAAATAATCTTATCTATCCTTTATCAAACAAAAAAGGCCGTTTCAAATTATTGAAACGGCCTTTTTTAATGTAATATATAATTTACTTTACCTGAAAAGTAACTCTTCTCACGATTTGACGTGCCTCTTTTGAATTTTTGTTAACGGAAGTATCTTCTCCATTAGCAATTACATTCAATCTTGAAGCATCTATTCCCGCATTAACAGCCACTTTCTTCACAGCTTCAGCTCTTTTTCTTGATAATTCAGTATTGTAACTTGTTTTTCCAATTTCGTCAGCATAACCAATAATATCTGCAGATTTTCCAGGATTATTTTTTAGATATTTCACTAAGAAATCAACACCTGATAAAGAAGCATTTGTTGGTTTAGACGAATTAAAATCAAAATAAACATTTACATATCCTCCATTAATTAATTCTTCAACGGTACTGTTTGTTGCGCCTTTACCGTTTTGTCCGTATGTTTTCTCTAAATAACTTTCCAGCTCATCCGGTACACCATTTTGATTGTTATCAATAGATTGTCCTTTTGTATTTACAGCAACTCCTGCAATTGTATTTGGCTCTAAATCATATAAGTCAGCAACACCATCTTTATCACTGTCAATAAGGCCAGTTTCAATAGTTGTAACCCTGTCTTCTAATTTGTTTAGTCTTTCATTTTCTTCAGAATACCAGTCAGCATGCTTTTCATTTTTACCAAGATAGAAAGTCAAACCAACAGATGCATTTAGTAATATACCGTCAAATGAGCCTGTTGTAGTATTTCCCATTCCGTCAAAATTCCAGTTTTGTCTTCCGTTAATAATTCCGGTAAGATCACCAGTCAAAGCAACTCGGTTACTTAATTTAATTTGTCCTGTCAAACCAGCGATTCCGTGGGCCATATAATCCTGACCGCCAAAACCGGTTTCAGTACTAATTTGCGACACTCCAAAACCTCCATGTGCCAAAATCCCAATAGTATTTGTCCATGTTTCAAAATTTAAGGCACGTCCAACATTAATAACCCCTTGTAAACTAGCACGAACATATCGGCTTTCGAAATCGGGAGTATTGTCTTTTTCAGTAAATTGATCGTATCCAACATCTAACTTTACACCAAATTTTGGATTAAACATATATCGTACACCTAAATCACCATGAAACAAATTCAGGCTTTCAGTAGCATATCCCGGAGTCATGGCTCTTGTTGGTTTATTAACACCACCATTTAATTCGATAGACCATTTATTATATTCAGGCTTTTCAATACTTGGTGTTGTAGACATGGTAGTCATTTGTGCATTTGCAGCGAAGGCTAATAGTAAAAGAGATACAGATGCTAATTTCTTTTTCATAATATCAAAAAATTTAATTCGGCTTTTATTTAAACTCTTAGCAAAAGTAGGGCTGGCATTTTAGGAATGTGTTGTATCCCGTCTTACATAATTCCCATTGTTTTGTCTATGAATCTGAAAATGCGGTAATTAAATTTTTATTTTTAGAAAAAAAAAAGGATAAAATCTAAATTTTACCCTTTTAAGAATTTTAAAATACTGGTTATTTTAAGTCTGGCTGATATATTTTTATAGTTCCGTCGCCTTCGCTGCTTACAACAACTAAACTTCTTTTAGTCGGACTTTTTGAAGCCGGAATAAAAAGAATTCCTTCTGGTGCATCACCCGTTTTTACCGTTTGTAAATATTGAGGCGAGGCAGGATTCGTAACATCATAAGTCATAAAAGCATCAGATCTTTCAAGACCCACAAATAAAATATTCTGATTTCCCATTTTTGTAACAACTACTGCTTCTGGTTCAGAACCTTTATCATCGCTTCGTTTGTCATCATAAGTGCCTAATTCATTTGTTTTTTTATCAACATCATTTTTACTGTCATAAACAATTTTTCCAGTGTTTCCATTCCAAATAGAAAATGATCTTGCACCAAAACTTACCATTTCATCTAAATCGCCATCACCATCAGTATCTCCCATATCAGTAATAAGATTCAATCTTCCTAAATTAGCATCTAGTTTTAAAGTCGCGGCATCAGGAAAAACAGTTGCATCAAGCTTCAGGCTTTTCATACGTTTAATGTCTGTATAAGCATCATATTCTCTTGCGTCACCTTCATTAGCAGTAACAAAGTAAGGAACATTATTAGAAGAAAAATGACTAATAGCATCCGGCATATACAATCCCTTTACTTTCCATGGGCTAAATGCAATTTTATCATCACTATCACTTACATCAATAGCATTTTCTGCCGTATTGTAATCTTTTAATCCCAGAGGATAAATTGCAGTAATAGTTTTTGAAGTCAAATCCACTTTTGCAACACCATTGTTTTCTTGTAAAGTTACCCAAGCTGTTTTTGAATCATCAGAAATTGTAATGTATTCTGGCTCAATATCCTGAGCAAAGCTTTTAGCATACTTAGAAATTCTGAATCCGTCTTTAGCCAATGCCGCTGCCTGGTTACTGAAAGAAGCAAAATCAAGAGTTGTAACACTATAATTGCTAGTTTCGATAATAGAGATAGTTCCGTTTGGGTCTTGCAAATAATCTGTACTTGGCTCACCTTCATTTGCTGTCATAATATATTTTCCATCAGCAGAAAATGTGATCATATCTGGCAAAGCACCCACTGTAACTTGTTTTATTAAGCTGTAATCGCTTGTATTAAAAATAACAACCTTTCCGTTTCCTTGTTTGTTAACCGTTGATTCTAAAGCTACAGCAAGTTTTCCATCATAAACAGAAACACTGTTTGATGCACCTTCATAAGCAGCTAAATCAATTTTACCAATTTTAACCGGTTTTGTTGGGTCGGCTAAATCAATAACATCAATTTGATTAGTTCCGCTGTTATTTACAGTAAAAAGTCTTTTTGTTTTTTCGCAGTAAGCAGAGATTTCAGCAGCAGCAGCTTCTCCAATTTTAATCGAACCAATTTCTTTAAAAGTGGCAGGATTTTCATTTACAACAACTTCCGGTTCTTCGTTGTTAGAGTTTTCATCGTTATTACAGCTTGTCATTAAAAATAAAGCAGCTAATAATGTGATACTAATTTTTTTCATTTGTTAGTTTTTTAGTTTCGCCAAAAGTAATTAGCCAATCTCGGTCAAATATTAAGCCTTCATTATTTAATCTTTAACTTAATTTTTGGAAGATATTCTTTGTGAAATAACACATCATTTTTATTCAGATGTTTTAAAATCCTAACGAATGCTTATCTTTGTACACTTTTAAAAATTAGAACCTTTTATGGCAGCAAATAATAGAAGATTTCCAGCAGAGTGGGAAAAACAACAAGGAATTGTATTATGTTTTCCGCATAACGGTAACGACTGGCCGGGAAAATATGAAGCAGTTCAATGGGCTTTTGTAGAATTTATTAAAAAAGTAGCGACGTTTGAAACTGTTTTTTTGGTTGTAGCCGATGAAAAGCTAAAAGAAAAAGTAGCCGAAATGCTTGAAAGAGCTCGTGCTAACCTTAAAAACATCTCTTATATAATCCATAAAACAAACAGAAGCTGGATGCGTGATTCCGGGCCGATTATTGTAAAAAATGGTTCAAAAAGAGAAGCATTAAATTTCAATTTTAATGGATGGGCGAAATATAAAAACTATCAATTAGATAAATTTGTTCCGGGTAAAGTGGCCGATTTTATTGATGTGCCTTTAACTCAGGTTACTTATAAAGGAAAACCAGTAATCGTTGAAGGCGGTGCAATTGATGTAAATGGAAAAGGAACTTTATTGACTTCTGAAGAATGTTTAATGCACCCAACAATTCAGGTTCGAAATCAAGGTTTTACAAAAGAAGATTACGAAGCGGTTTTTAAAGAATATCTAGGAGTTACCAATGTTATTTGGCTTGGTGACGGAATAGAAGGTGATGATACACACGGGCACATTGATGATTTATGCCGATTCGTAAATGAAGATACAATCGTAACTATTGTAGAAACAGATAAAAACGATTCAAATTACAAACCTTTGCAGGATAATTTGAAACGCTTGCAAAACGCAAAACTAGAAAACGGAAAATCTCCGGTTATTGTAGCGTTACCAATGCCAAAACGTGTTGATTTTGAAGATTTAAGATTACCAGCAAGTTATGCTAATTTCTTAATTTTAAATAATTGTGTTCTGGTTCCGACATTTAATGACAGTTATGACCGTGTAGCTTTAAATATACTTTCAGAATGTTTTCCTGACAGAGAAGTTATCGGAATAAGCTGTATAGATTTCATCTGGGGATTCGGAACATTACATTGTTTAAGCCAGCAGATTCCGGCATAATTTTTTTGCCACGAAGACACAAAGTTTTTTGAACTGTTTTGTAAGGCTAAAGCTAAGTCCAAGTTCCGCAAAGATTTTTGTCAAAGTATTCTATACAGATTTAATCTCGCAAAGTCGCGAAGGTGCAAAGTTTTTTTTAGTTGCTTCCAGTTTTAACTGGAGGTATTTATATTTTAAAAAAAAAAAAGGCTTTAGCCAAACTATTTTTTTGGCTAAAGCCCTTAATTAGACTTTATTTTCCCTCCAGTTAAAACTGGAGGCTATTGATAAATTATAAAAACTTTGCGGCTCTGCGACTTTGCGAGATTCAAAACATTCAGATGAAAAAAATATTTTTAATCTTTTAATCTGTGGCAAAAAAAACATAAAAAAAAACCTTGGCTCTCACCAAGGTTTTTAATTTTTCTATATCTCTTAAGATACTTTATCTGCTCTTCATTGTCTGATGAATGGAGGTAACAGCTGACTCGCAACTTCTCCAAAACCAATTCTAACTTCTGCATTTTCACAGAAACCTCTAATAATTACAGTATCATTATCTTCTATAAATTTACGTTCACTACCATCTTTTAAGGTAAGCGGATTTTTCCCGCCCCAAGTCAATTCTAACATCGAACCAAAACTATCAGGAGTTGGCCCTGAAATCGTTCCTGATCCCATCATATCACCAGAATTTACACGGCATCCGTTTGAAGTATGATGCGCTAATTGCTGACTCATTGACCAGTATAAATATTTGAAATTAGATTTTGAAACCACAGTTTCTTCAGCCTCTTCAGGTTTGATTGAAACCTCTAAATGAATATCAAAAGCTTTTTTTCCTTTTGTTTGTAAATACGGAAGCGGTGATGGATCTTGTTTAGGGCCTTTTGTTCTAAAAGGCTCCAAAGCATCCATAGTTACAATCCAAGGAGAAATTGATGTTGCAAAGTTTTTAGCTAAGAATGGTCCAAGAGGTACATATTCCCATTTTTGAATATCGCGCGCACTCCAGTCATTCAATAAAACCATCCCGAAAATATAATCTTCTGCTTCATACGTTGGGATATTTTCTCCCATAATATTCACATCAGTAGTAATAAAAGCAGTTTCAAGTTCAAAATCTACTAAACGAGACGGACCAAAAACAGGATAATCTCCGCCAGCAGGCATCGTTTGTCCCATTGGTCTGTGAACCGGAATTCCAGACGGAACAATTGTAGAACTTCTTCCGTGATATCCAACCGGGATATGTAACCAGTTTGGCAGAAGCGCATTTTCTGGATCACGGAACATTTTACCAACATTTGTAGCGTGTTCTTTGCTTGAATAAAAATCAGTATAATCACCAATTAAAACGGGCAGTTGCATTTCGACATCGTCGATATTAAAAATAACAATATCGCGGTCTTTTGTTGAATCTCTAAGCTGAGGATTGGTTTCGTCGAAAATATCAGCGATACGATTTCGCACCAGACGCCATGTTTTTTTTCCATCAGAAATAAAATCATTAAGCGTGTCCTGCATAAACATATCATCGGTTAAATCTATTCCTTCAAAATAGTTTAATTGTTGTAAAGCCCCTAAATCTATAGCGTAATCGCCAATTCTAGTTCCTACTGTAACGACATTTTCTTTGGTAAGAAATACACCGAAAGGGATATTTTGAATAGGGAAGTCGCTATTTTCTGGTACTTCTAACCATGATTTTCTTTTAGTATCGTTGGCGGTTATTGGCATGTGAGATGTTAATTATTTGTTGAAAAATTACATGTCAAATATATCATAATCTAACAGTATCACAAACGTTTTTTTGTATTTTTGCAGGAAATTAACGAAAAACGAAGAAATGCAACGCGACGAACAAATTTTTGATCTTATTCTAGAAGAAAAAGATAGACAAATTCACGGATTAGAACTAATTGCTTCAGAAAATTTTGTAAGTGATCAGGTAATGGAAGCAGCCGGGTCTGTTTTAACTAACAAATATGCTGAGGGGTATCCTGGCAAAAGATACTACGGCGGTTGCGAAGTAGTTGACGTTATCGAGCAAATTGCTATTGACAGAGCTAAAGAATTATTTGGTGCTGAATACGCAAACGTACAGCCTCACTCTGGTTCTCAGGCAAATACTGCTGTTTATCACGCATGTTTAAATCCTGGAGATACTATTTTAGGTTTCGATTTATCTCACGGTGGTCACTTAACGCACGGTTCTCCTGTAAACTTTTCAGGACGTTTATACCGTCCGGTTTTTTACGGTGTAGATGCTGAAACTGGTCGTTTAGATTATGATAAAATTCAGGAAATTGCAACTAAAGAACAGCCAAAATTAATCATTGCCGGAGCTTCGGCTTATTCTCGCGATATGGATTTTGAGCGTTTCAGAAAAATTGCAGACAGCGTAGGAGCAATTTTATTTGCTGATATTTCTCACCCTGCAGGTCTTATTGCAAAAGGATTATTAAATGACCCAATTCCACATTGTCATATCGTTTCTACAACGACTCACAAAACATTACGCGGACCTCGTGGAGGTTTGATCTTAATGGGGAAAGATTTCGAAAATCCACAAGGATTAAAAACTCCAAAAGGAGAAATCAGAATGATGTCTTCATTATTGGATTTAGCTGTTTTCCCAGGAAATCAAGGTGGGCCTTTAATGCACATTATCGCTGCTAAAGCAGTTGCTTTTGGTGAAGCATTAAAAGACGAATTCTTTTCTTATGCAATGCAATTACAAAAAAATGCAAATGCAATGGCTGATGCTTTCGTAAAAAGAGGTTACAATATTATTTCTGGCGGAACGGATAACCATATGATGCTTATTGACTTAAGAAATAAAAACATTTCTGGAAAAGAAGCTGAAAACGCATTAGTAAAAGCTGAAATTACTGTAAATAAAAACATGGTTCCTTTTGACGATAAATCACCATTTATCACTTCTGGAATTCGTGTTGGAACAGCTGCAATCACAACTCGTGGTTTAGTTGAAAAAGATATGGAAACTATCGTTGCTTTAATCGATAAAGTTCTTACTGATCATACCAATGAAGACGTTATCGAAGAAGTTGCTGAACAAGTAAACGAATTAATGAGCGAAAGACCGATTTTTGCATACTAAAAATTAGTCGTAAAGTTTTAAAGTCGAAGGTCGAAAGTCTTAGAATAGAATATATTTCTATCTTGGTTTTGATCTTCGACTTTTATTTTTAAGACTTTACAACTTTTGACTTTCAAACTTTAAGACTTAAAAAAAATGGGCGTATTAAGATTACAATTGCCAACCGACCCAAGATGGGTAAATATCGTTGAGAAAAACATAGAAGAAATCTTAACAGATCACGCTTGGTGCGAGCAAAAAGCGGCAACAAACGCAATTACAATCATTACCAATAATTCTGAACATCAGGATTTGGTGAAAGATTTATTGGCTTTAGCCAAAGAAGAAATCGATCATTTCGAGCAGGTTCATAATATCATCATCAAAAGAGGATTAAAATTAGGACGCGAACGTAAAGATGAATACGTAAACGAACTATACCAATACATGAAAAAAAGCGGTGACGGAAGCCGTGTTTCCGGTCTTGTAGAAAGATTATTATTCTCAGCAATGATTGAAGCCAGAAGCTGCGAACGTTTCAAAGTTTTATCTGAAAATATTCAGGACGAAGAATTAGCCGTTTTCTACCGAGAATTAATGGAAAGCGAAGCTGGACACTACACCACATTTATCACTTACGCAAGAAAATACGGAACTGGAATTGACGTTGAAAAACGCTGGAGAGAATGGTTAGAATTTGAAGAATCGATTATTAAAAATTACGGAAAAAACGAGACGATACACGGGTAGTTAAATTAAAATTCCAATTCTAAGAAATCCAAATTCCAAAATAACAGCGTGTAAACTTTTGTGAGTCTCTGTGAAACTCAGTGTGCCTCTGTGAAATTTCAAAAATAAAAATCGGTGTCAAATCCGCGTTTTCGCTTTAGCGAATCTGTGTCATCCGTGTGCCAAAATTAACACCACTTTAAATCTAAAATCTGCAATCTAAACTCTAAAATTTCTATCTTTGGAAGTAACCAAAATTCAAAGCCATGAGAATAGAAACTGATCTGAAATTAGGATTCAAAGACGTAATGATTCGCCCAAAAAGATCAACGCTCAAAAGCAGATCTGAAGTTTCATTAGAACGAAATTTTAAGTTTTTACACAGCACCTCAGATTGGACAGGAATTCCCATAATGGCCGCCAATATGGATACAGTCGGTACTTTTGAAATGGCTCAGGTTTTGGCAAAAGAAAAACTTTTTACCGCCATTCATAAACATTATACTTTAGAAGAATGGAATAGTTTTTTGAAAAATGTAACGCCGGATTTCTACAACTATATAGCCATAAGCACCGGAACCGGAAAAGAAGATTTTGATAAAATAGGTAAAGTTATTACAGTAAATCCGTTGTTGCGGTTTATTTGTATTGATGTGGCAAACGGCTATTCAGAACACTTTGTTCAGTTTTTAAAACAAACCCGAAAACAATATCCCGATAAGGTAATTATTGCAGGAAATGTAGTGACGGGTGAAATGGTCGAAGAATTACTTTTGGCTGGAGCCGATATCGTAAAAGTGGGAATCGGGCCGGGTTCTGTATGCACAACACGTGTCAAAACAGGCGTTGGTTATCCACAGCTTTCTGCCATTATAGAATGTGCCGATGCAGCTCACGGTTTAGGCGGTCATATTATAAGTGATGGCGGCTGTTCAACTCCGGGTGATGTTGCAAAAGCTTTTGGTGCAGGTTCTGATTTTGTAATGTTGGGCGGAATGCTGGCCGGACATACCGAAAGCGGAGGAGAACTAATCGAAATAAATGGCGAAAAATACAAGCAGTTTTACGGAATGAGTTCGGCAACTGCAATGGAAAAACATGTTGGAGGCGTTGCAGAATACAGAGCCAGCGAAGGAAAAACAGTAAAAGTTCCGTTTAAAGGAAATGTTATCGCTACAGTTTTAGACATTTTAGGCGGATTACGAAGCACTTGTACGTATGTCGGAGCATCAAAATTAAAAGAACTTACAAAGCGTACAACTTTCATCCGCGTAAGCGAACAAGAAAATCAGATTTTTACAAATTAAAAAATTTCAAAATATAATATGATTACCATTTCAGAAGCAGGTTTGAATGATATTAAAATAATTCAGGAAATCACGAATATCACTTGGCCGATTACTTATGGCGAAATTTTATCTCAAACACAATTAGATTATATGTTAGGTTTATTTTATTCTGATGAAGCTTTATCAAAGCAAATCGAAAATAAAGAACAATTATTTTATCTAATTTCAGATTCAGAATCTACAATTGGCTTTATCGGAATTGAGCATAACTATAAAAATGAAGCTATAACCAAAATCCATAAAATTTATCTATTGCCTGAAACACAAGGAAAAGGTTACGGAAAAATAGTTTTTGAATCGATTGAAAAATTAGCTCTAGAAAATAATTCAAAAGCTCTTTTATTAAACGTAAACCGCTTTAATACAGCATTAAATTTCTATAAAAAACTAGGTTTTGAAATTAAGGAAACAGTTGATATAGAAATTGGAAATGGCTATTTAATGGAAGATTATGTGATGGAGAAATCATTATAATTAAAATTTTTTAAATATAAATCATCACTAAATGAATTTTATTAAAAGCATTTTAGGTAAGACAAAAAAATACGAATTTGTATTTGATGAAAATGGAAAACACCAACTAGGAGGTGATATGCCAACAGATTTTATAATTCCAAATAATGAATTTAAGTCAAATTTTCAATACTTAGGTTTTATAAATAATGATGATGAAGTTTTCAATTGGCTTCCATTTAAACTAAATTTAATATGTCCAATATATTTAGATATTGATCAAGTTTTTCTCGATTATGAAAACCCAAATCAACCAAAATTACTTTATCCAAAAAACACATCAGAAATTGGAAGTGCATATAAAACGTTAGACTTAAATTCAAAAGTGATTTACGAAGCTCAAAAATTTTCTTTAAGAGAATTTGACGGCGTGACAGAAGATAATGAATTTTACATTAAAGGAATCGCAGGAAAACCGCATTGGGATCAAAAACATGATATTCCGATTTGTCCTAAAACAAATAATAAAATGAAATTTGTCTGCCAATTAACGAGTTGGAACGATGTGCCGACAAAATACACCAATGTTGTTGCAGAGGATGATTATGAACAAAATTTATTTTCAAAGATGAACTTTTGGAGTGATGGAAATTTATATGTTTTTATTGAGCCTAAAGCAAAGACGGTTTGCTATTTTATACAAAATACTTAAAAGCCAGTTTTCTAATGTTTTTATTTATGTCACAATCACATCATGCTTAAACAATAAACCTTTCAATTCCTTCAAAGCAAAAACAGCTTTTTTAAGTTTAGTTTTAGAAGGATCGATCGTATAATTATAACTCGTTTTAAAATCGGTTTTATTGGCGATGACTTTGTCGAATTCTGCACGGTATAAATCGCAGTTGTCAAATAAAACACCAGTCAAATCTGCAGCCATAAAATCTACCGCTATCAGGCTGCAATTGGTAAATGGAGTTCCTTTTATTTTTAAAGTATAAAACTTTGAAAAATCAAGAACGCAGTCATTAAAACGAACTTCAAAAATCAGTTTATCACACATGGCGAAATTTACTTCTTTAATTTCGCATCGATTAAAAGTAACGGTTCTAAAAGCAACATAATTAATTTTGGCTCCGTTAAAAATGCAGTCGTTAAAAACACAATCGATAAAAGTAACGGCTAAAAAAGTGCAGGCAGAAAAGTTACAATTAGTAAAAACGCAGCATTCGAAATCTTTAAAATTAAGATCATCTTTGGCATACATAACCGTATTATATTCTTTATCAAGAAAATATTCGCTCTCTTTTTTCAAGTTTATTTTTAAATTTTTTAAGACCGAAAAGGTAGTAATTTAAGCCAAAATATTATGTAAAAGTTGTGAACAAAATTTAGAAATTGATGTAGCTTTACGCTTATTTTTTAAGTTAAAAAACATCAATTTTAATTATATGGAATCAACAAGAAAGGAGCATGATTTTTTAGGAGAATTAGAAATTCCGAATCATCTGTACTACGGAATCCAGACTTTTAGAGCGGTAGAAAACTTCAATATTACCGGAATTCCAATTTCAAAAGAGCCTTTGTTCATCAAAGCTTTAGGTTATGTAAAAAAAGCGGCAGCTCTTGCAAATAAAGATTGTAATGCAATCGATTTAAAAATTGCCGAAGCTATTTGTTACGGAAGTGATCAGGTTATTGCCGGAAAATTCAATGATGAATTTGTAAGCGATTTAATTCAGGGTGGTGCAGGAACTTCAGTAAACATGAATGCCAATGAAGTAATTGCCAATATCGGGCTTGAATATCTGGGACACAAAAAAGGTGAATACAGTTTTTTGCACCCCAACAATCACGTAAACTGTTCGCAGTCTACAAACGATGCCTATCCATCGGCATTTAGAATTGCGTTGTACTTAAAGATGGATAGCTTTATTAAAACGCTTTCAGGTTTAGAAATTGCTTTTGCTAAAAAAGGAGAGGAGTTTAAAGAAGTTCTAAAAATGGGAAGAACGCAATTGCAAGATGCTGTTCCCATGACTTTAGGACAAGAATTTAAAGCTTACGCTACAACAATTGGCGAAGACATTCAACGCTTAAAAAATGCTCAGGAATTATTGTTAGAAATCAATATGGGCGCAACCGCCATTGGAACAAAAGTAAATGCTCCGGAAGGTTATCCTGAAATTTGTGTTGCTTATTTGGCCAAAGAAGTTGGAATTCCGTTGACACTTTCACCAGACTTAATTGAAGCAACGGTCGATACAGGAGCTTATGTACAGATTATGGGAACTTTAAAACGTTCGGCAGTTAAAATTTCTAAAATCTGTAACGATTTACGTTTATTGAGTTCAGGACCAAGAACAGGTTTAAACGAAATCAATTTACCGGCACGCCAGCCAGGTTCATCGATTATGCCGGGTAAAGTAAATCCGGTAATTCCGGAAGTGGTAAACCAGACTTGCTTTTATGTAATAGGCCAGGATTTAACCGTTACGATGGCGGCAGAAGCAGGACAATTACAGTTGAATGTAATGGAGCCTGTAATTGCTTTTGCAATGTTTACGTCTTTAGATTATCTCTCAAATGCCATTCAAACTTTAATTGATAAATGTATTAATGGAATCACTGCAAATGTTGATCACTGTTACAATATGGTAATGAACAGTATAGGAATCGTAACCCAGTTAAATCCAATTATTGGTTACGAAGAAAGTGCGAGTATTGCGGGCGAGGCTTTAAAAACAAACAAAAGCGTACATCAAATTGCTGTTTTAGAAAGAAAGCTGATTACGCAGGAAAAATGGGATGAAATCTATTCTTTAGAAAATTTAATTCATCCAAAATTTATCACAAAGTAAAAGTGCTATAAAAAATATAATAACAAGCCGTCAATTTACTGACGGCTTTTTTTGTTTTTAATTAAAATGAAGTTATGTAAAGTCTTGAAAATGAATTATATTTACAAGAGGTTTGATTTTTTAAATAGAAATTAAAATTTTTGCCGAATGAAATTCTTAAAAAAAATAAGTTTTCAGCATAAAATTAAAATGGCAGTTCTGCTTTTTCTATTTCCATTATTTATAACGGCTCAAACCGAAACAAATTTTCAAAAAAAAGAAATATGCCCTCCTAAAACTATTTTAGAAATCTTTAAAAAAAGCGACTCTGCCTTAGTTGTTAAACCCACAAAAAATAATTTTTTTCTTGTAATTCCTGCAATTGGTTCACAACCCGCAACGGGGCTTTTTTTTGGTGCCGTTGCGCAATATACTTTCAAAGGAAAACAAGAATCAGATAAATATTCAGTTGCAAATCTTGGTATAACATATACCGTAAAAAAGCAATGGTTGATTAATGTCAAAAACAATATCCTGCTAAAAAACAACCAAATATTTTTAAGCGGCGATTATAGGTTTTATATATTTTCACAACCAAACTACGGACTCGGAACGGATATAATTCCACCCAGACGTGATCAGGAATCTGATTTCAGCATCGATTCTTTGGCACAGGATATGGATTATAATTATTTCAAATTTCATCAAACAGCTTCTTTTGAAGTAAGAAAGAATTTTTATGTAGGCGCAGGAATCAATATTGACTGGTACACCAATATAAAAGACAAAGAATTAGATGTTGAAAACGGAAATTTAACGTATCACTACAATTATAATGAGGAACACGGTTTTGATAATTTAGAATATTTTCTAACCGGAGTAAGTTTTAATATGGTTTACGATTCGAGAGACAATCAGGTAAATTCTTCCCGAGGCTGGTTTGCAAATATCAATTATCGTTTTAATCCGGTATTTTTTGATAATCAAAAATACAGCAACGTTTTGTATGCAGAATATCGGAATTTTATTCCGCTTTCGCAGAAAAATCCTCGTTACATTCTCGGAATTTGGGCTTACGGCCAGTTTGTAACAAGAGGAGATGTTCCGTATTTAAATCTGCCTGCAATTGGCTGGGATCAGCGAAGCAGGAGCGGAGAAGGCTACACACAGGGATTGTTTAGAGGAGATGGACTTGTATATCTTTCAACAGAATTCAGGTTTCCCATAACCTGCAATCAAATGTTTAGCGGTACTGTTTTTACCAATTTTGTAACCGCAAGTAATAACGATAATAATGTATCACTTTTTCATGCCATTCAACCCGCAGCTGGTCTTGGTCTTCGAATATTAATCGATAAAAAAACACGTACCAATCTTATTGTCGACTATTCATGGGGAAATAATTCTAAAGGATTTTACCTAAATGCAGGAGAAACTTTTTGATGTTTGTTTTGTTAAGTGTCTGATATGTTGAATTTTATGTTTTAAAAATGTAAGAATTTACAAGAAAAAACTTAAATTTGTTGTACCATTTAACTTTCAAACACATAATTTATGAAACAGTACGGTTTATTATTAGCTGTATTCCTGTCGGCGATAGGAATGCAGGCTCAGGATGCAAGGTCTTTTTCGCTTAATTTGTATGGTGGTTATAATTTTTCAGATGAGCTGGATTACGACGGTTATTCTGCAACGATTGAAGATGGTTTTCAATACGGAGCAGGATTTGAATATTTCTTTTCAACAAACAATTCTGTTGAGTTAAAGTATTTAAGATCAGATGTAAAAATACCTTTTTATGGTTTGGCAGGAAATCAATTAAATGCTGGCGATGATAAAGGTGCCTTCAATTTTATTTTGGCAGATTTCACACATTATTTTGATACTGGATCAAATTTATTACCTTATTTGGGAGCTGGAGCTGGAGTTGGTATTGTAGAAACACCTCAGGGCGGAAGCGGTACTTATTTTGCATGGGATGTAAAGGGCGGGGTAAAGATTAAAACTGCCTCGACTGTCTCTGTAAATATTAATGCTTATTTACAATCGATGTCAGCAGCAGTTGGAGAGAGTTATTACTGGACTTATATTGGACCAGTTGCGGTTGATGATTATATTTCGACTTTTCAATTTGGACTAGGAGCAGTATTAAGCTTTAATTTTAAAAATTAGAAAAGTTATCGAAATTTATTTCAAAGTATAAGGAAGCATTCGTAAAAGCGGGTGCTTTTTTTATGCTTTTTAAAGTAGTTGTTCATAATTAAATCATAATTTATAACTATTCCGAATAATATTTTTCAACTCAATCCTTATTTTTGTTGTATATACAAATTAATATGAAGTTACTGATAGTCGAAGACGAACCTAATCTTTTATCGATTTTACGGAAAGGATTTGCCGAAAACAACAACGAAGTAAGTGTGGCTCTTGATGGCAAAACTGCCCTTGAAATGATTCATAATTATAACTTTGATGTTGTCGTTTTAGACGTTATGTTACCAGATATTAACGGAATCGAGATTTGCCGAAGGCTTCGTGCCAGCAAAAACTTTGTTCCCATTTTGCTTTTGACTGCTTTGGGAACTTCAGAAAACATTGTTACCGGTCTTAATTCCGGTGCCGATGATTATTTGGTAAAACCATTTAAATTTGGAGAACTCGACGCAAGGGTAAATGCTTTACACAGAAGAGCGCATCAGGAAACGGATAAAATCGACGTCATTACAATTGGCGATTTAGAAATAAACGGGCGTGCGAAAACGGTAAAAAGAGAAGGAGAATCGATAATTTTAACCGCAAAAGAGTTTAAATTACTGTATTATCTGGGAAAAAATGCCGGAAGAATTGTTTCCCGCGATCAGATTTTAGATAATGTTTGGGATATTAATTTTGACATGAACACCAATGTTGTCGATGTATATATTACCTATTTAAGAAAAAAAGTTGATAAACCTTTTAAAACCAAACTTATTCATACGATGAAAGGTTTAGGTTATGTTATAAAGCTATAGAATGGATATTAGAAAAAAAATTACTTTTACCTATGTAGCACTTTCTACCTTTAGTACGCTGCTATTGAGTATAATAGTATTCGTTTTATTTAGAGAGAATAACCGTTACCATTTCTTAAAAAGGTTAGAAGACCGTGCGAAAATTGTAGCATCAATTCACTTTCAGCACGATCCTGAAAAGAGCAAATACTATAGTAATTTAAAGAAAAACGGACTGGAAGAACTTATTGAAGAAGAAGAATATGTTCTTAAAATAAACAGTGCCAATAGTTTTGATTACAACACAAAGCTAAATCTCCCAAATAAGTTTTATTCTAATATTCTGTCAACAGGAAAAGATTACTTTGAAGTTAATAGCAAATATTATCTGGGGCAGGTTTTTACAGAAAGCAATCAAAAATATATTGTAATTGTAGGTGCTCGGGATCGACGCGGAAAAACAACATCTATATATATTATAAAAATATTAGTTTTTGGAGGCATTGGTTTTATACTTCTGGCTTTCTTTTTAGGTCGTTTTCTGGCAAAAAGAGTTATAAATCCGGTAGCAAGAATTACCAAAGAAGTAAACAGAATTAGTGCGTCAAATCTGCATAATAGATTACCATCTATTAAAAACTCGGATGAAATTTCAGATTTGACAGAAACGTTTAATGATATGTTAGACCGACTCGAAACTTCATTTGAAATTCAGGCTAATTTCATTAATAATGCTTCACACGAATTAAAAACACCAATTACAACCATAATTGCTGAGTCAGAAATTATGCTGCTGAAAGAACGTGAGGTAGCAGAATACGTCGAATCATTACAAAATATTTACAGTCAGGCATCAAGATTAGGAAACCTGACCGAAAGCTTATTAAAACTTACTCAAACTGGTTATGACGGAAATAAACAGGTTTTGGATATTGCCAGAATTGATGAATTGTTATTAGAGGTAAAATCAGATTTAGATAAAATTTTTCCGGATAATCGTGTCAGTATTAAAATGAATTTTGCACCGAAAGATTCTAATCTGCTTTTAATTCCGTGTAATAAACCGCTTTTAGAACTGGCGATTAACAACATTATTACCAATGGTGTAAAGTATTCAGATAATAATGAAGTGTTTGTAACCCTTTCTGCCAATCAGGATGCGATTAGAATTTCGATTAACGATATCGGAATTGGAATTCCGCCAGAAGATATTCCGCATTTATACGAACCTTTCTTTCGTGGAAAAATTGCAGCCAAATATATTGGTTACGGTTTAGGACTGCCGCTGGCTTCAAAAATTATTCGTATGCACGATGGTGAAATACAAGTACAGTCTGAACAAAACAAAGGAACGATCGTGACCATCATCTTTAAAAAATCAAATCCTAAAAAGGCCAACATTAAAAAATCTAATGTTGAATCTTAGAAAATTCTAATTTAAGATTAAGACCCTTCTAATTTACAGCCCCTTATTTTGTATGTATAAACTAAAAGATTATACATATGAAAAATTTCCTAATACCTACTACTTTAAAAGATGATACAATTTCTGCTGTAAAATCAGCAATTAGTCAGGCAAAAGAATCAGACTGCGAAATTGTTTTAATGATGGTTTCTGAAACTCCGGATGCTTTTTCATCCTCTAATTTTTTACGTGAAATGAGAACCGGACTTACCAAAAGCCAGGAAGAAGTTCTGGAAACCTGCAGATATATGATTGATCATACTAAAAACTGCAAAATTAAAATCCACAATCAATACGGACTTTCGTCTCCCATTTTTAGAGGAATAATTGAACATTTTGCTGTAAAATTAGTCGTTTTAACGCATTCTTATAAACAAGAAACAAAACGCATCCATCAATATTTGGTACAATTGGCCGCCAATCAAAAATGCCCGATTCTGCATTTAGGAAATGATTTTAAAGAAGATTTCACAAAAGCCCTTTATATAGAAAACAGCGCTGCAAATGTTCATGTAAAAGATATACAGCAGTTTTTAAATGAAAATTTCTCTTATGAAATTGTAAGCCAGACTTCAAAAATTGATGACAATTACGAAACAGCAGCACCTTACTTGACCGAAGCCATTTCGAAATATGAAATTGATTTATTGGTAGAAACCCGCAAAGGAGAAAAAATCAAATTTAAAAAAGTAAAAAAACAAAACATTAATGAAAAACTGGGACTTCCGGTACTTTCATTGTATGAAGAACTTGCTTAGTGACTAAGTAATTAGTCCTTACTCTTAGTAAATAGTAATTATTCCTGCTTTTTAGTCCACATTAATTTGTCTAATGACTTTATTTATAAATGTAAGATTAGATAAATATACTTTAAAGATTATTTTTTTGAATCTAAAACTAATCACTAAGGACTAATTACTAAGAACTAAAAAAACAATTTAAAACCGAAAATATGTTATTAAAGAAAAGAATACCAATGAAGTACGTTCTCGGGAAAATTAAAGTAGAAATGGCTTTAGTGATTGCTTATACCGTTTTATTCGAAATTTTTCATCACTATTTTGTAACGCTTCCCGTAGATATTCCAATTGCGATTCCAACCATGATTGGAACGATTATTTCCTTATTATTAGCCTTTAAGTCCAATCAGGCTTACGATCGCTGGTGGGAAGCAAGAATTGTTTGGGGAGCAGTTGTAAACGATTCCAGAACCTTAATACGTCAGGTTTTGACATTTTATAAAGATCCTGATTTTTCTGTAGAAGCAAGTGAATTCAAAGAAAACTTTGCCAAAAGGCAAATTGCATGGTGTTATAGCTTAGGTCAGGCACTTCGAAATAAAGATGCTATAAAACCCTTAAAAGGTTTAATGAGCGAAGACGAAATTAGATACATCAAGAACCATCAAAATGTTCCTAATGCTATTTTAATGCTTCATGCACGTGATCTTAAAAATGCTAAAAACGAGAAAAGAATCAACATGTATCAACAAGTTGAAATTGATAATACATTATCGCGATTATGCGATGAAATGGGTAAATGCGAGAGAATCAAAAACACAATTTTCCCAACAACATACAGCATGTACATTAGATTAACCTTGTGTTTGTTTATTTTGTTACTGCCTTTTGGATTAACTAGTGTATTGAGCTGGTTTGCTATTCCGTTGATTACTGCCATTGCAGCTGCTTTCTTTTTGATCGAAAGAATGGCGATTCATTTGCAGGATCCATTTGAAAACAGACCAACAGATACGCCGGTTACGACGATTGCCAACACAATCGAAAAAAATATTAAACAAATGCTGAACGAATATCAAAGCGAATTTGATATTCTGAAAGAATTTCATTTAGACGACGAACCTAAGAAAGTCGAAAAAGACGCTTATTTCGTGTTATAAGACTTTAATTTTGGTCTTCTTTAATTGTTGGCTGGACAGTGTATTGGTTAGCACTGTCCAGCTTTTTTTTAATTTCTTAAAGACTTTTTGCTGCCAATCTTCCCAAAGTTCGAATAGATTCCCGCAATTCATTACTCCACGGAAGCCCAAAACTCAAACGCATACAATTCGAAAATTGATCCTGAAAAGAAAAAATTCTTCCGGGAGCAAAGCTAATATTGTGTTTCATAGCTTCCTGATATAAAGCAGCCGTATCAATTTTTTGATCCAATTCAATCCAAAGAAAAAAACCACCCTGAGGCTGACTCACTTTTGTTCCCGGCGGAAAAGATTCTAAAACCGTATTGATATAATGATTACAATTATGGTTTAAGATCTGACGAATTTTACGAAGATGATTTTCATAACGTCCGTTTTTCAAAAAATCACCCACAACTTCATGTGTAATAGTAGGAGAGGAGAGTGTGTGATAAATTTTATTTCTAAGTATTTCTTTTTTAAATTTTCCGGGAGAAACCCAGCCTGCACGATAACCTGGTGCCAGCGTTTTAGATACCGAACTGCAGCAAAGTACAATACCGCTTTCGTCATAAGTTTTACAATTGGTTGGCCGGCTTGAGCCAAAGTATAAATCACCATGAATATCATCTTCAATAAGCGGGATATTGTAAAATTCCATCAATTTTACCACCTCTTTTTTATGCTCAACAGGCATCATACTTCCCGACGGATTACTAAAATTACTCATCAGTAAACAAAGCTTCACTTTTTTAGAAGAAAGCGCTTTTTTCAAAGCCTCTAATTCTATTCCGGTTGTCATATTTGTTGGTAATTCCATGATATATAAACCTAAAGATTTAGCCAATTGCAAAATTCCAAAATAAGCAGGACTTTCTGTAATAATAGTATCTCCCGGCTTAGTCAAAGTCATCAAACAATGCGATATGGCACTTGTACATCCGGGAGTTGTAATAATATCCCTTTCTGTTAAAGAACCGCCCCAGCTAAAAGACCATCTTGCAATTTCTTTTCTTAAGTTAAGATTGCCTTGTACTTCTTCATAACTGGTTCCGCTATTAGGCAGTTGTCGCATTGCCTGAACCATTCCCTTATTTAATTTTGCAATAGGAAGAAGCTCATTAGATGGAAAACCCAAAGATAGCATCGTAATATTTTTATCTGTCATATTACCATAAACCTGATCAATTAAATCCTCTCTGTCAATGTTTTGACATTTTAATATAGGGCTGCTTGGCGAAGGCGCAGGAATAGTTCTGGTCGAAATATTGGTTACATAATAACCAGATTGCGGGCGGGATTCGATGAGCGATCTGCTTTCGACTTCATAATAAGCTTTGCTTACCGTGCTCATGCTGTATCCCGTTTCAGAACAGACTTCTCTAATCGAAGGCAGTTTGTCTCCAACATTTAAAAGGCCGGTTTTTATTTGTTTCTCAATAACATCGGCAAACTGCAAATACAAGTAATTTGAACTTTTCATAAAAATAAACTGTTATGCTGCAATTTACAAAAACTGTATCTGTATTGCTATTTTATTTTTTAGAAATTTGTTTAATCAAAAAAACGAAAAAAGAAACTGTCGTGAAAACAACAAAATACTATATTGCCGCCATTACCTGTTTTGTAATCTGGGGATTTTTCAGTTTGGTTTTAAAACCAATACATGACTATGCTTCTTTAGATATTTTATTCTATCGTGTTTTCAGCTGTAGTATTTTAATGCTCCTGATTGCTTTTACATTTAGACGAAAAAAAGTAAAAGAAGCCATAGCAGTTTTTAAGGCGTTGCCAAAAGCAGAAAAGAGAAAATCGGCTTTGTTAAATATTGGAGGAAGCGTTTTTTTAATGGCCAATTGGTTCACCTTCATTTATGTTATGAATCATGTCAGCGTAAAAGCCACATCTTTAGCTTATTTGGTCTGTCCAATTTTAACCACATTGCTGGCCTATTTTATTTTGCATGAAAAATTAAGTAAAACACAATGGATTGCTGTTGGATTAAGTATTTCCGGATGTTTGCTTTTGTCCTATGCAAACATAATGGATATGTTTTTTAGTATCATAATAGGCTTTACCTATGCTTCTTATTTAGTAAGTCAACGTGTTAACAATGGGTTCGATAAATTTATTGTCCTAACGTTTCATATTACTTTGGCAGCTTTATTTTTAATGCCTTTTTTTCCAGCTTACAGCGGACCGGTTCCAACAGAATTTAAGTTTTATTTCTGTATCGAAACTATTGCCATTTTGTTTACAATTTTTCCGTTGTTTCTCAATTTATATGCGCTTTCAGGAATAAATTCTTCAACCGTTGGAATGCTTTTAAATATCAACCCAATGATTGCTTTTCTTTTGGCAATGTTTTTTTATAAAGAACCATTTGGTATTGTACAAATTATAGCATACGGCATTATTTTTATTGCAGTGTTAGTTTTTAATTCACATCATATTTTTGTCATAAAACAGAAATATATCCTGTCGTCTAAAGATTCTCAGTAAAGTAACTCTTCTATTTTTATTGGTTTAAAATGTAAAATTACGAGAATCTTAACAGGATTTTAAAACAGGAATGAGTATTTTTCATTCCTGTTTTTTTATGCAGTAAAATTAAATATAGGCCACGATTATACAGATTAAAAAGATTTTTTTTTGCCCCGAATTACACGAATTTTCACAAATTCAAATTAATTTAAGGAATTAGTATGAATAAAAATAAATTTGTGGCAAATTTTCAACACAAAGAAAGTAATCCTTTTAATCTGTATAATCTGTGGCAAAAAATAAAAACCGAATCTCTATTATATGAAACCAGCAAAACTTCAAGCTTTTACTCCGTTGTTTTATTTAGTGTGGTCTGATGATCTTTTAACTCAGAAAGAATTTGCTACATTAAAAGAATTTATAAAATCCCAAAAGGCACTTTCAGTCGAAGAACAGGAATATCTTCTGTCTAAAGTTGATATTTCGAATCCGCCTTCGCGAAATGAATTGGCGCAATGGAAACTGGATATTGAAAAAAGTATTCAGGATAAATCCTCTATAAAGTCAATTTTTGATATTGCCGTTGCACTTTCTGATAAAGATTTGGATATTTCATCATTAGAATCAGATTTTACAAAACTCGAAAATGATCTTGGAATTTTAGGTGAAGAAGCACTCCAAAACTTTAAAACAAAAGCGGATTCTTTTACCGCAAATTCTCAAACGACAAGCAATTTTGATATCCAAAAAATAACAGAATTTCTGGACGGAAAAGAAGCTCACATCATAAAAAAAGTAAAATCAATTATTTCAAGACCTGAATTTGCTTACGAAACTTCAACAGATATTAATGTTTTCCGTCAAACGGTTTATAATTGGTGTAAAATTTTAGCCGATGAAAACTTAGGAAATATGGCCTATCCGAAGGAATACGGCGGAGGAGGAAATGTAGAGGATTATTTTGCGATTATGGAAACGCTGAGTTATCACGATTTAAGTCTGGTAATAAAATTTGGCGTTCAGTTCGGGCTTTGGGGAATGAGTGTTCAGTCTCTTGGAACCGAAAAGCATTATGCTAAATATTTAAAGGATATTGGTTCTTTAAAACTTCCGGGTTGTTTCGCCATGACCGAAACACATCATGGATCAAATGTAAAAGGTTTAGAAACTACAGCAACATACAATCATAACGATCAGACTTTTACGATTCATACGCCAGATAAAAATGCCCAAAAAGAATATATTGGGAATGCAGCCGTTCATGGGCAAATGGCAACTGTTTTTGCGAAATTAATAATAGACGATCACGATTATGGTGTAAATGCTTTTGTGGTGCCGCTGCGTGATACAAACGGAAATACGGTAAATGGTGTTACAATTGGTGACTGCGGCCATAAAATGGGATTAAATGGAGTCGACAACGGAACAATTAGTTTTGATAATGTTGTGATTCCGAAAGAAAATATGCTGGATCGTTTTGCTTCTGTAAATGATAAAGGAGAATTCGAAAGTCCAATTCCGAGTGACAACAGAAGATTTTTTACGATGTTAGGAACTTTGGTAGGAGGAAGAATCGGGATTCCGCGTTCGGCATTGGCTGCAGCCAAATCTGGATTAACCATTGCCATTCGCTACAGTGACCAGCGTCGACAATTTGGCCCTGAAGGTGGATCAGAAGTTCCGATTTTAAATTACAGAATGCACCAGCGAAGATTATTGCCGCATTTGGCAAAAACTTATGCGGTTCATTTTGCGCTTCAATATCTCACAAAGAGATTTTTAAACAGAACAGAAAACGAAATGCAGGAAATCGAAGCTCTTGCAGCCGGAATGAAATCCTACTCAACCTGGAGTACACGTGATATTTTGCAGGAATGCCGGGAAGCTTGCGGCGGGAAAGGTTATTTATCTGAAAACCGAATTGACGCCTTAAAAAATGATACCGAAATTTACACCACGTTTGAAGGAGATAATACTGTTTTAATGCAATTGGTGGCTAAAAACCGTTTATCGGAATTCAGAAAATCTTTTGGAGAAATGGGCTCTTTGGGAATCATCAATTATGTATATGAAAACGCCAAAACGGCCATTACAGAAAAAAATCCAATTGCAACCCGAAGATCAGATGACGAACATTTGCTTGACGGCGAATTTCATCTGCAGGCTTTTGTGCACAGAGAGAAAACAATTCTGGCTTCGGCAGCAAGACGTATCAAAAAATTAGTAGATGGCGGTTTAGAAGCTTATGATGCTTTTAATGTTGTACAGCACCAAATGATAGATGTTGCGCAGGCTTATTTGGAACGTATTGTTTTAGAGCAGTTTCAGGAAGCTGTCAAAGAAATCAAAGATGAAAATTCAAAAAATATATTGAGAAAATTATATCAATTATATGCGCTTTCGCAGATAGAAAAAAACAAAGGCTGGTATCTTGAAGATGGTTATATGGAAGCGGTGAAAACAAAAGCAGTCCGCAAACTGGTTAATCAGCTTTGCTGGGATATTCGCCCGGATGCCGTTGCTTTGGTAAATGCTTTTGATATTCCGGAGAGCTGTCTGGCGGCACCAATTGCGGTATAATTTTTTTAAACCATATAAGGTTTTTAAGTTTTTCGACTTTGTCAAAGTTTTAAACTTTGACAAAGTTGATTTTTTTAACGCAATGTTTGTCATTGTGAGTAACAAAGAATCATTGCAAGAAATTTCACAAACAAAATCGCCAATCTTTGTCGAGCCACTAACGAAGATTCCTAGTTCCTCGGAATGACAAGATTGTGTTTGAGTTTTGTTATAGCATTTGAATAATGTAATAATTTTTTTTATACCAATAAACAAGTTAAAACATTTTACTATTGAAATAACCAGCCTTTTGAAAATCGTCTATATTCATAGAAATCGATTTCACCTCAGGAAGAATATTTTTTAGTTGTGTTACAATTGCTTTTGATAAATTGTTTTTTTGTTCTTCATTTCGACCTTCCATTATATAACCAAAAACATGAATGAAATCAGTCAGGGAATTACCATTATTATAATGTGGGAAAGGATTAATGCGAACTTTAATTTCTGGCGCAGTAAAAAGATCTGTCGATAAAGCGGAATTAAAAACTTCCTGCATGATTTCATCAGGAGATTTTAATCTTAATACATTTTCAGAGCAGTCGATAATAAAATTTGGCATTTGATATTAGTTTAGGTTAGAAACTTGCTTTGATCAAAATTATAAAAACATTATCAGTTTTCGTTTATTTTGCAGGATATATAAATAATTCATTTTTCTGTTTACACTTTATTATATTTGTACGTTTCATTTATTTTTAACTCAGTTTGAAAAATCTATTTTTGTTTCTTTTTACCATCTTGATCAGCTTTCCGGTTTTTGCTTCGGAAAGTACAGATGACATTATTGCAAAATTAAATCTGGCGCTAAAAAATAAAGAACATTACGTTCGGTTAAAAGAAGAACGAATCCTCAACTTCAAAAAAATTAAGTCGGATGATTTAACAAAAGAGCAGGAGTACAATTACAATAAAACTTTATATACAGAATACCAGAAATTCAATTCAGATTCGGCTATTTTATACGTAAAAAAGAATCTAAAAATTGCCGATGAACTTCAGGATAAAGATTTGGCAGATTTAGCCAATCTGCAATTAGTTACGCTTTATTCATCTTCAGGAAAATACCGTGAATCTGAAGCAATTTTAAAAAGTATCGACAAAAGCAAATTATCAAAATCACTGCTTCCCAATTACTATGTTTCGTATCGTGAATTTTTTGAACATTATGCGGCAAATAGTTACAGCAAACAATATTTACAGCAAATTCAAAAATACCGTGATTCATTATTAATGATTTTAGATCCAAAATCTATTAATTACCAAATCAATAAAATTCAGCACGATGTATATCATAAAAAACTCGTAAGTGCCCAAAAGCAATTAATGAATCTGCTGAAAAATGCCAGCGAAGATGATCCGCAATATGCCATGATTACGTATTTGCTAGGTAATATTTACGAGCATACACATCAGTTGGAGTTACGAAAAAAATATTATGCACTTTCTGCCACGGCTGATATTAAAAATGCTAATAAAGACAATGCTTCGCTACAAGAACTAGCTTTAGTTTTTTACGAAATTGAAGATGTTGATATGGCGTATAAACTCACACAATCGGCAATTGAAGATGCGCTTTATTGCAATGTGCAGTTTAGAACGCTTTTAATGTCAGAAGTATATTCGATTATCAATACTGTTTATTTAGAAAAAGAAGCCAAGCGAAAAACAGAATTACAGCTTTACTTGCTTTGCATCAGCCTGCTTTCTGTATTTTTAATCATTGCAGTCGTTTACGTTTATAAACAAATGAAAAAGGTTTCGAGAATTCGTGGAGAACTCTACGAAACCAGTCAAAAGTTAGCCGAATTAAATCAGGATATTACCGAAACCAATAATCAGCTGCAGGAACGTAACGCACAATTATCTGAATCGAATCATATCAAAGAAGAATATATTGCACATTTTTTCAGTCTTTGCTCGACTTACATCAATAAACTGGAAAATTACCGAATCATTTTAAATAAAAAGGCAACGGCAAAACAATTTGACGAAATCTATAAAATGCTAAAGTCAACCACTTTGGTTGATACAGAATTGGAAGAATTATATAAAAACTTCGATATCATTTTCCTGAATCTATATCCCACTTTCGTAAAAGACTTTAATGCCCTTTTAATTAAAGAAGAACAAATTGTTTTAAAGCAGGGTGAATTGCTAAATACAGAGCTTCGAATTTTTGCTTTGATTCGTTTAGGAATTAACGACAGCGTAAAAATTGCGGCCTTTCTTCGTTACTCTTTAAGTACAATTTACAATTATCGAACACGGGCTCGAAATAAAGCGGCAGTTTCGAGAAATGATTTTGAAGAAATGGTCATGAAAATTGGTTTAATTACGTTGAAAATCTAAAGATTTATTTTAAAATCACTACTTTTTTTGAGTCTTATTTTTTATTAAAAATTTGATAATCAATCTTTTAATTTTTTAATTCACTACTTTTTTTCGTTTAAAAATTCAAAACGTACTATAACGTTTTAGCTTTACAATATTATTAAAAGGTACGGATGACCACTAGTATCTTTAATTAAATTGAATGCTTAAATAAATTAATAGTTATGTTTAAAAACGTTAAAACAATCGTTGTTTTAGTTTTATTGAGTTCATTCGGATTGAATGCACAAAATAAGGTTCCGGTTTATCTTGATGATAAAAAGCCAATTAGCGAGCGCGTAGAAGATGCGCTTTCAAGAATGACAACCGAAGAGAAAATTGCCATAATTCATGCGCAGTCTAAATTTAGTTCACCTGGTGTAAAACGCCTTGGAATTCCTGAAAACTGGATGACAGACGGACCACACGGAATTCGTACCGAAGTAAAATGGGACGAATGGGATCAGGCAGGATGGACAAATGATTCTTGTATTGCTTTTCCGGCTTTAACCGCACTTTCTTCAACATGGAATAAAGAATTAGCTTCTTTATATGGAAAATCAATTGGTGAAGAAGCTCGTTACCGAAACAAAAACGTACTATTAGGACCTGGAGTTAATATTTACAGAAGCCCGTTAAACGGCCGTAACTTCGAATATATGGGAGAAGATCCGTTTTTAGCTTCAAAAATGGTGGTTCCTTATATTAAAGGAGTTCAGTCTAATGGAGTTGCTGCCTGCGTTAAACACTTTGCTTTAAACAATCAGGAAACAAACCGTAACTCTGTAAACGTAGTGGTTGATGACCGTGCATTGTACGAAATTTATCTTCCGGCTTTTAAAGCGGCTGTGCAAGATGGTGAAGTATGGGCAATTATGGGTTCTTATAACAAATATAAAGGACAGCAATGCTGCCACAACGAATATTTATTAAACGATATTCTTCGCGGAGAATGGGGTTTCAAAGGCGTTGTAGTTTCTGACTGGGGAGGTGTAAACGATACTAAACAAGCTATTCACAATGGTTTGGATATGGAATTTGGTTCTTGGACAAACGGACTTTCTTGGGGAACAAGTAATGCTTATGATAACTATTACTTAGCAAAACCCTATTCTGAAATGATTAGAAAAGGTGAAATCGGAACGAAAGAATTAGACGAAAAAGTACGTCGTGTTTTACGTTTGGCTTTCCTGACTACAATGGATAGAAATCGCCCTTTTGGATCTTTTGGAACAGATGAACACGCTAAAGCAGGTTTGAAAATTGCTCAGGAAGGAATTGTTTTATTACAAAATAATAACAACATTTTACCAATCGATCTTTCTAAAACTAAAAAGATTGCTGTAATTGGTGAAAATGCTATTAAAATGATGACTGTAGGAGGAGGAAGTTCTTCTCTAAAAGCACGTTACGAAATTACACCTCTTGAAGGTTTAAAGAAAAGAATTGGTAATCAGGCTGAAATCGTTTATGCTCGCGGTTACGTTGGAGATCCTACAAGTAACTATAACGGAGTTGTAGCAAAAGTAAGTTTAGAAGAAAAACGTTCTCCTGCTGAATTAACTGCAGAGGCTTTAAAAGTTGCCAAAGATGCTGATATTGTTCTTTTTATTGGAGGTTTGAACAAAAGTGCAAATCAGGATGACGAAGGACACGATCGTAACGGATTGGAACTTTCTTATGGTCAGGATAAGTTAATCAGCGAATTAGCGAAAGTAAATAAGAATATTGTTTACGTAAATATTTCTGGAAATGCGATTGCAATGCCGTGGGTAAAAGAAGTTCCGGGAATTGTTCAGGGATGGTTTTTAGGTACAGAAGCAGGAAATGCTTTGGCCTCGGTTTTAGTTGGAGATGTAAACCCTTCTGGAAAATTATCTTTTACTTTCCCTGTAAAATTATCTGATAACGGCGCACACGCTTTAGGAGAATTTCCGGGTAAAGATGAAGTAAAATACAACGAAGGAATTTTTGTTGGATACCGCTGGGCAGACAAACAAAAAATAAAACCATTGTTCTCTTTCGGTCATGGATTAAGCTACACGACTTTTGCATACGGAAAAGTAACAGCTGATAAAAAACAAATTTCAAGCAGCGATAAAATCACGTTTTCTGTTACTGTAAAAAATACAGGAAGCAGAGAAGGTTCTGAAGTAGTACAGCTTTATATCAGTGATTTAAAATCGTCCTTACCTCGTCCGATTAAAGAATTAAAAGGATTTGAGAAAGTTTCGCTAAAAGCGGGAGAAGAGAAAACAGTTACGTTTACAATCGACAAAACGGCTTTAAGTTTCTTTGATGATAAAAAACACGACTGGGTTGCTGAACCGGGAGCTTTTGAAGCAATCGTTGGTGCGTCTTCAACTGATATAAAATCTAAAGTGGTCTTCTCACTTCAATAATTTCATTATTTCTAAATTGGTTGGTTGTAAAGCTGCAGGTGTAAAAAGTTGCAGCTTTGCTTTATATTTTAGTTATAAGTGAAATGTGAAATGTAAAATGTTAGAAGTTTAAGTATTTTAATCTCATAAAATTATAAAATGAAACGAATATTACTATTTACAGCAGTTTTTACTTTGTTCCAAAACCTTTCGGCGCAAAGCCTGGATAAAATGCAGTGGTTTAATGAACCTGAAAAATGGGAAATTAAAAACAATGCATTAATCATGAATGTAACGGCAAACAGCGATTACTGGAGAATTTCTCACTACGGATTCACGGTTGATGACGCTCCTTTTTATTACGCAACTTACGGCGGAGAATTTGAAGTGAAAGTTAAAATCACCGGAAATTATATCGCCCGTTTTGATCAAATGGGATTAATGATTCGTGTTGATGAAAAAAATTATATCAAAACCGGAGTAGAATTTGTTGATGGAAAATTTAATATCAGCACCGTTGTAACGCACGATAAAAGCGATTGGAGCGTAACCACTCTTGAAAAAGCGCCGCCGTTTATCTGGATTAAAGCCGTTAGAAGATTAGATGCTGTTGAGGTATTTTATTCTTTTGATGATAAAAATTATATAATGACGAGAAATGCTCCTTTACAAGACAATACACCTGTAATGGTTGGACTAATGGCCGCTTCGCCGGACGGAAAAGGTTTTGAAGCTAAATTCGAAAACTTCTCAGTAAAACATTTACCGGATCAGAGAAGATTAGAGTGGCTGAAAAATCATCAGTAATAATTGTTGATGGTGAATTATAAATTAATTCACCGATAACCACCAATAATTAACCATTCACCATTCCACAATTATAAATTAACCATTATTATGAATGATATTACACCAAAAAAACATTACGAAATCTTAGATGGTTTGCGAGGAGTTGCGGCTATTTTAGTTGTTATTTTTCACATTTTTGAAACCTTTAGTGGAGGAAATCGTTTTATACAGATTATCAATCACGGATATTTAGCTGTTGATTTCTTTTTTCTTCTATCAGGATTTGTTGTGGCTTATGCTTATGACGACCGTTGGGGGAAAATGACGCAATGGGAATTCTACAAACGCCGATTAATTCGCTTACAGCCCATGGTGATTATGGGAATGATTATTGGTGCTATATTTTATTATTTTCAGGCCTCAGATATATTGTTTCCACAAATTGCAGGAATGCCAGTGTGGAAATTAATTCTAACAATGTTTATTGGTTTCACCTTACTGCCAATTCCGCCTTCTATGGAAATTAGAGGCTGGGGTGAAATGCATCCTTTAGATGGTCCGGCATGGTCACTTTTTTTCGAATATATCGCAAACATCTTGTACGCCCTAATTTTTCGCAGATTTTCGAATAAAGTGCTGTCAGTTTTTGTGCTGATATTTGCCGGACTGCTAATTAACTATACTGTTTTTGGACCAAAGGGAGATGTAATAGGCGGCTGGTCATTAAATCTGGAACAAATGAATGTTGGTTTTACCCGATTATTGTATCCGTTTTTTGCCGGAGTTTTACTTTCTCGTTTAGGAAAATTAATCCATATAAAAGGTGCATTTTGGGTTTGCAGTATTTTAATCACAACTGTTTTGGCATTGCCAAGATTTGGAGACGAAAATACTTTATGGATGAATGGTTTATACGAATCTTTCGTTATCATTTTAATCTTCCCGCTTATCGTTGCAATAGGAGCGGGCGGACAAATTAAAAGCGCTTTCTCGGCAAAAATATGCAAGCTTTTAGGCGATATCTCATATCCAATTTACATTACACATTATCCACTAATTTATTGGTATACAGCTTGGGTTGTAAACAATAAAGTTTCTCTAGAAGACGGATTCCTTCCAGGAATTGCACTTCTGGCAGCAAGTATTGTTTTGGCTTTCGTTTGTTTAAAATTATACGATGAACCAGTTCGTAACTGGCTTCAGAATAAGTTTCAAAAAAGAAAAGTTTTAAGTTAGGTTCAAAGGTACAGAGGCTCAAAGGAAAAACTTTGTCCATTTGAACCTTTGTTTCTCTGAACCTAGAAAATATTGAATTTCTAATTTTGTTAGTTATAGATATTCAAAAAAAGGGATGAAACTATAAGTTTCATCCCTTTCTATTTTGTAAATTATATTTGATTACATAACCTTGCGTATACGCACTGCTGTGCGTTTCTACGGATATTGATAACGGATAATTGTTGAGGTAAAAGAAAATAAAAAAGGATGAAACTTTATAGTTTCATCCTTTTTGTATATTTAATCCAAAGGAAAAGCTATGTCCCTTTGAACTTTTGTAACTATGAACCTTAAAAAAACTTATTCTAAAACTAATGCTCCTAAAGCTTCTTTGCTGAAACCTTTTAATTGATCCGTTTTTCCGGCTTTAATTTTAGCAGTCCAATTTGGGTCAGATAACAAAGGTCTTCCAACGGCAACCAAATCAAAATCGCCTCTGTCGAAACGTCTGTTTAATTCTTCTAAAGAAGTTGGCTGAGAACTTTCACCGGCAAAAGCACCAAAGAAATCTCCCGAAAGACCAACAGAACCAACTGTAATAGTTGGAGCTCCGGTAACTTTTTTAGCCCATCCTGCAAAATTCAAATCAGAATCTTCAAACTCTGGTTCCCAGAATCTGCGTTGCGAAGCGTGTATAATATCAACTCCGGCATCAACAAGAGGAGTAAGCCAAGCTTCTAATTCCTGCGGATTTTTAGCCAGTTTATAATTGTAATCAGAAGGTTTAAATTGAGAAAAACGCATAATAACGGCAAAATCATTACCTACTTGTTTTCTAACTTCTTTTATCACTTCGATAGCAAAACGATTACGTTCCGGTAAAGTTTTTCCACCGTAAATATCAGTACGTAAATTCGTTTCGGCTCTAAAAAACTGGTCAATTAAATAACCGTGTGCGCCGTGAATTTCAACAGTATCAAAACCTAATCTTTTAGCATCAGCTGCGGCTTGACCAAAAGCAATTATGGTATCTTCAATATCTTTTTCAGTCATGGTAATACCATTTCTAAAATCAGGTCTGTTTAATCCGGAAGGGCCTTCAAAAGGAACTGGCGGGACCCATCCTAAATGGTGATTATCCATAATTCCCATATGCCAGATCTGCGGGCCCATTTTTCCGCCTGCAGCATGAACTTCATCAATAACTTTTTTCCATCCGTTTAAAGAAGCTTCACCGTGAAAATGCGGTACATTAGCATCATTTGATGATGAAGGTCTGTTAATTACAGTTCCTTCAGATAATATTAAACCAACTTCGCCTTCAGCTCTTTTTTGGTAGTAAGCAGCTACATCATCAGTTGGAACTCCGTTTGGAGAAAAAGAGCGCGTCATTGGCGCCATTACGATTCGGTTTTTAAGGTTTAACGTTTTTAAGTTAAACGGCGAAAACAGGTTGTTTGTACTCATAAGTAATTTACAAATTAGATTGAATTAATTTACTGAGTGCTTCAAAGGCACCTTCGTTGCGTTTATAGTAAGTCCATTGTCCAACACGTGTGGCTTCGATGAATCCGGCGCGTTGTAAAATAGACAGATATTCAGATACTGTTGATTGTGTCAAACCGGCTTTGGCCTGAATTTGTCCCACGCAGACTCCGTGTTCAAATCCGCCATGTTCCAGCTGGCTGGGAAAGTTAATTTCGGGTTCCTTAAGCCATTCCAGCATTTGCAGTCTGGATTTATTAGAGAGTGCCTTAAAAATTTCTATATTTTCCATGCAGCAAATATATCGACTTTTCCCGATATATCAATTTAAAGAAATATTTTTATGAAAATTTTATGATGGAGTAGGTAAAATGATGAAGAATTTAGGAAAGAAAAATTATATTTGCTGATGCATTAATCTCGCAAAGACGCGAAGTCGCAAAGTTTTTTTTAATTGCCTCCAGCTTTAGCTGGAGATATTAAGAAAGGTGAGATAAGGGCTTTAGCCAAACTTTATTTTTTTGGCTAAAGCCTTTCAAGCTAATTTTTATAAACCTCCAGCTAAAGCTGGAGGCAATTCATAGAAAAGACTAAAAAAAACTAAAAAAAACTTTGCGACTCTGTGACTTTGCGAGATTAAAAAACATTCCCCAAAACAATAAACTTAATAAACTATGAAAAAAACTCTACTTATTTTAGGATTCTTATGTTGTGTAATAACCAGTTCAAAAGCGCAGGTTGTAGGTACAGATATTGGAGATATAGCACCAGAAATCGATCTTCCTGATACAAAAGGAAACAATGTAGTACTTTCTTCTTTAAGAGGTTCATTAACTTTAGTTGACTTTTGGGCATCTTGGTGTGGACCATGCATTAAAGAACAGCCGACTTTATTAAAATTATACAATGCTTATCCTGATAAGTTTTCAATTTACAGCGTTTCTATGGATACTAAAAAGCCATTATGGCTAGGAGCAATTGCAAAAGGAAAACTGCCTTGGATACAAGTAAGCGATTTAAAATATTGGAAATCTCCGGTTATTGGAGATTATATGCTTCAGTCTGTTCCCTTGAATTTTTTAATAGATAAAAATGGAATTATTCTGGCAAAGAATATTCACGGAAAAGCTTTAGAAGATATGGTTAATAGTTTGTTGACGCCGTGATGCCTAATAAAAAGGAATCAAATCTTTCTTTATCAGACTTCCGTATAAGATTGCAAAATAATATCGAAATTGGTTCTTTAAAAGTGAACTTAAGTCACTTTAGACTATTTCCAATATTTGGCGGCCTAAAACCTTTTTATGGACTTTTTGATGATAAAAGTTTTCGGTTAACTATAAATTCAGCGACATCTCCCACAATTTTTATTGTGAGAGGAAATTACAAGAATATTGACAATAGGGTTAATGTGAATTACGTTGTTGAAGAAAATAGCAAGTTTCAGTTGCTTTGGACAAAATTCTCTCCAGTGTTTTTTCTAATATTCATTAATATATTTTTTCTTTTCTTTGGAAGAGGCCTTAGGCGAGCCACTACAATTGTGAGTTTGTTTCTTCTTATTGTCATTTTCTATTCAAGATGGAAAGAAGAAAGAAAGAGGAAAAAATTAGAGCAAAAATTTATCAGAATTTTTGAAATCGAATAAGAATATTGTAATCTCGATCTTTGTTAAAGTTCCAAACTTAGACAAAGATTAATCGCTAAAAAAAACTTGAAACCTGAACAAAGAAAACCTGAAACAAAACTTAATGTCTCGAATTTATTGCCTGCAAAGCATTTTCTGGAGAAGATAAATATAGTTTATAAAAATCGGAAGTTCCTCCAACGTGAATTTCGTATGTTTCAGTTTCAAAAGCTTTTTTGAGGTCTAAAGCCACATCAGTCGGGCTTATTCCGCTTTCTCCGCCAATTTCTTTAGAGAATTCGGTATTAACTAAAGGCGGCATCAATTCAAAAACCTTTACAATTGGTCGTTTTTCGTGTTTTTCAAGTGAAATTCTTAATACTTGCGAATACGAATGCAGCGCTGCTTTACTAACCGCATAACCCGGAAGGCCAATTCCTGGTGAAAAAGCAGTGATTGAAGACACATTTACAAAAGCTGCTTCGGTTTGTTTTTGAAGTAAAGGCAAAAGTTTTTCAGTTAATCTTACAATAGAAAGATAATTGGTTAAAATTTCTGCGCTGGCTTTTTCAAATGCATTTGCATTGTCATCTGTAAGTTTGTAATAATTGGCCAGACCGGCATTATTGATCACAATGTTCAATGTTGGAAAATCTTTGTTGAGCTGTTCTGTTAGTTTGGCTACATCTTCTTCGTTATTAATATCAGAGACAATAGCACTTACGTTTTTTAAGCTTGAAGCTGCTTTACGGAGTTTTTCAGGATTTCTTCCCGTAATAATTACCTTGTTATCTTCTGAAAATAATTTGGCCATTTCGTATCCAATTCCTGATCCTCCGCCAGTAATAAGAATGGTGTTGTTTGATGTTTTCATAGGGTTTATTTTTTTGTTTCAGGTTTCAAGTTTTCTTTGTTTCAAGCTGGCAGATCTTTGTCAAAGTTTCAAAATCTGACAAAGATTAATCTTCGAAAAGAACTTGAAACCTGAAACAAAGAAAACCTGAAACAAATCAACCCACTAAATATTAATAGCTCCCTGACCGGAAGCAATCATATACGCTTCTTTTAAAGTTTCAGAATAGGTTGGATGAGCATATGAAATTCTGAACATATCTTCATCGGTAACTTCATATTCCATTCCGATGACACCTTGAGCGATCAAATCTGCGGCTCGCGGGCCGATGACATGCATTCCTAAAAGTTCACCGTATTTTGGATCAGACAGAATTTTAGAAAAACCATCTTTTTCCATGGCAGCTCTTGCTCTTGCGCTGGCTGAGAACGGAAATTTTCCAACACGATATTCAATACCTTTTTCTTTTAATTCTTCTTCGGTATAACCAACGGAAGCTACTTCTGGCCAGGTATAAACAACGCCCGGAATTAATTTGTAATTAATATGCGGTTTTTGTCCGTTTATGGTTTCGGCAACAAAAATTCCTTCCTCTTCTGCTTTGTGCGCCAGCATTGCTCCGGCGACAACATCGCCAATAGCGTAAATGTTTTCGGCTTTAGTCTGCAGTTTTTCATTTGTAACAATTCGGCCTTTTGAGTCGACTTCGATATTGGTATTTTCTAAACCTAAACCTTCAGTATAGGGTTTTCTTCCAACGGCAACTAAACAATAATCGGCAGTAATTTCTTGCGGATTATTGGAAGCATCCAAAAAGCTGACCGTTGCATTCTTCCCATTATTTTTGGCCGATTGTACTTTATGGCTTAATAAAATCTTGATATTTTGTTTGGTGAAAATCTTTTTGAGTTCTTTTCCGAGATCTTTGTCCATTGTTGGGATCAGGCTGTCAAAATATTCTATTATTGTGATCTCAACACCAATTCTGGCATAAATAGAAGCCATTTCTACGCCAATTACGCCTCCGCCAATAATCACGATGCTTTTTGGTTTTTCTGGTAATGAAAGTGCTTCTGTTGAAGTTATAATTCGGTTTTTATCGATTTCAACTCCCGGAATCGTTGCTGGTTTTGAGCCTGTTGCAATAATAAAATAAGTTGAAGTAATTTTAGTTGAATTGCCATCGTTATGTTTCACGCTTATTTCAGAATTATTTAAAAAAGAGCCAATTCCTTCAAAAACCTCGATTTTGTTTTTCTTCATTAAAAAATTAAGCCCGGCAATATTCTGCTCCACGACTTCGCCTTTTCTTTTAATTAACTGTTTGAAATCTAAGCTTAATTTTCCGGTTAGAATTCCGTGTGTTGCAAATTTGGTTTCGGCAGTATGATAATGTTCTGTACTGTCAAGTAATGCTTTTGTGGGGATGCAGCCAACATTCGTACAGGTTCCTCCTAAAGCTTTATATTTTTCTACAAGAGCAGTTTTGTAGCCTAATTGCGAACAGCGAATTGCCGATGCATAACCGCCAGGACCAGAACCAATAACAACGATATCAAATTTTGTTTCCATAAATGAATTTTTTAAATAATTAAAAGAACATTTTAGACTTTAACCAATAAGCAATCCATATGCCTTTGTTTAAGTTGTTGAAATTTAATGATTTAAAAGTATTCTGAAAAATAATTTGCTGTATTTCGTTATTTAAAAAGTTGAATTCGTGATATTTAAAAAGCAATTCCAAATTGAAAACCAACTGTAAAAGAGGCTGGATGATCATTACCAAAACGAACAGGCAGCGGAACAGCCACAAAATAACTGCAATTATCGCTTTTGATAACCGTTTTATTAATCACAGGAGTTATACCATATCTGCCGCTGCTTTCAAAAGCGGCTCTTCCGGCGAAAGTGTATCCGTTTCCAAGGGCGACTAAAACGCCGGGATGAAATAATAAATTAGTCACTTTATCGCTGTCTCCCTGCACTCTGATATTGGGAACAACTTCAAAAGAAAAACCTATTTTTTGACTCTTCCAAATATTGATTCCGGTAGGAAAACCTACTGCATAGTAATCTCTAAAATTCACACTTGTTTGTTCATTGCTAAAAGTTGTAATAGGGTGCATAATTCCAAAATAACCCGTAATTTTTGGATAGGTAGTTTGGGAAAATGCATTAAAACTTAAAGAGAATAAAGCGATTACGAAAATGTGCCTGAATGAAATCATGATAGTTTTGTTAATTAAACAAAACTAACTGCAATGTAAATCTAGAAATAGAATGCTATTTACCTTTTGTATCTGAATTACTTTTTAAGGTGTTTTTTCTATAAGAAGAAGGATTTTTACCTGTTTGAAGTTTAAATATCCTTGTAAAATGACTTTGATCTGAGAATCCTGTCATGTAGGCAATTTCAGTTAAGGTATAAGTCGAATTTTGAATTAGATTTATGGCTTTTTCAATGCGCAGTTTTCGAACATATTCGCCAAAATTTAAATCTTCAAAATATTTAGAAAACTCTCTTGATAAATAGGACGGATTTAGTTCTAAATCATTGGATATTTTCTTTAAATCAAAAGTAAACTGCGTATCTATTTGATCCTGAATTATATTTTTTAATTCTTTAACCCATAAAGGCGTTTTTTGACTGCTTTTTTTCTCAATTAAAAACTTATTGTAAACTTCGTGAAGTAAATTTTCGAACGGACTATTTTGCAGATGATTTTGCTTATGCAAGTGCTTTGCCCAGCTGTATAATGCATCGTAGAGTTTTAATCCGGTTTCTAATAATTCGGCATCGTTTGTAATATTGTGCGAGAGCCCGGCAGAAATTGCCCAGAGTCCGGCGGCTTCTTTTGCAAGATCGTGGCGGTCGGTATCGGCGCCACGAACAATTTTTGCCATAATTAAAACCGCAGGATCGGCAATTTGATATTTTTTTATAATGTAATCAAAAGTACATTCTTCATTATAATGCGTAAATTCTACTTCCGGGATATCAAACGGAATCGCATTTAATTCTTTCGCTTTCTCTAAAACTTCACTAAACGGAACATAAATAAATTCGGCATCCGCATCAACAAAATTCTTTATTAACCATGGGCAGGCGATTCTGTCAATTTTAGGCCTTTCGCGCGTGATCCATTTCATTTAGTAAAGCTAAAAATTAATCATTTTCTGAAGCAGTTTTCTTTACACCGCCAAAACTCGTTTTCATCAATTCTCTAATCTGAAATTGCGTTTTATTTCGGGTTACACTTTTCCATTCGTCGAAATCATAAATATGAATTTGATCGGCATGCGGATTTGTTACAAAGAAAAGTCTTGATATTGAATATTTATAATATTTCAATTCATGCGAAATGTGGCGGTCGGGTACGACAATAAGAATCGTATCCCAATCCAGAAAATTTTTGGGAACATCATCTCTTTCTGTTAATCCAAGAGATTCAAAAAAGGCCAATATCTTTTGATCATTATTCTTATCGATTTTTTCATCGATACGTTTAATGGTGCTAAGAAGCTTTTTTTCATCTTTAATAACACTCATAATTATCTCTGTTTTTTTTTAAATTTTATATAAAATTACATCAAATCAAAATTATTTTAGAAAGTATCGCCAATAGAATGATTCTAAATTTTTTAATCACCATTTTCAGGCAGGTTATCAGAACTTATTGTATATCTTTTGATAAAATACTATTAAATTAAGTCATTTTTATGCCATAATTTTATCGTTCTAACTTTACCAAACCACGTTTTATGAAAATTATTTCCCTTAAAAGAATTTTTCTGTCTGTCAGTTTTTTACTTTCCTGTTTGGCATTCGCCCAAAATAAACCAGAAAGAGAATCGATTTTAATTGATAAAGACTGGCGTTTTTTGTTTGGTCATTTATACGATACAGAAAAGGATTTTGGGCATGCAGCAGGATATTTTTCATACTTAACAAAAACGGGTTTCGGCGATGGCCCGGCAGCAAAAGATTTTGATGACCGTGCGTGGAGAAAATTAGATTTACCACACGATTGGGCTGTCGAACAGGAGTTTAGTAAAAAAGGAAGTTTCAGCCACGGATTTAAAACGGCAGGAAAAGGGTTTCCTGAAAAAAGTATTGGCTGGTACCGAAAGAAAATCAATATTCCGGAAACCGATAATGGAAAAATTATCAGCCTGAAATTTGACGGCGTTTTTAGAAATTCAAAAGTATTTTTTAACGGCTATTATCTGGGAACAGAACAAAGCGGTTATAACGGATTTGAATATGATGTAACGGCTTATGTTAATTATGGCGGAGAAAACACAATTGTTGTTCGTGCCGATGCATCAATGGAAGAAGGCTGGTTTTATGAAGGCGCGGGGATTTACAGGCATGTCTATTTACAGAAAACAAATCCGGTTCATATTACAGAAAACGGAACTTATATAATTTCTGAACTTAAAAATGACGGAGCTGATGTTATTGCCGATGTTTCGATTGAAAATAAAGGAAATTATAAAGGATCGATTGAAATTGTTCAGACTATTTTTAATGCTGAAAATAAACAAATTGCAAATTTTTCTGAAAATATATTAGCTCCTGAATTTTACAAAACAATTACGCATAGTTCCAAATTATATGTTGAAAATCCGCTTTTGTGGAGTATTGATTCGCCAAATTTATATCGTTTGGTTACCCAGATTAAACAAAACGGAAAAATAATTGATTATTATGAAACCAATTTTGGAATTCGAACTATGGAGTTTGATCCTGAAAATGGTTTTTTTCTTAACGGAAAATCTTTAAAATTAAAAGGAACAAACAATCATCAGGATCATGCGGGAATAGGAACGGCATTGCCAGATGAAATTCAGTATTACCGAATTAAAAAACTGAAAGAAATGGGGGCGAATGCCTATCGCTGTTCACATCATCCGCCAACGCCTGAATTACTGAAAGCCTGCGATGAATTGGGAATGCTCGTAATTGATGAAACACGTTTAATGGGAATCAACGATTATCATTTGAATGATTTAAAACGAATGATGGAGCGCGACCGAAATCATCCGAGCATTTTTTGCTGGTCGGTTGGAAATGAAGAATGGAATATTGAAGGTAATATTGTGGGTGAACGTATTACGAATATCATGCAGAATTTTGCAAAAAGCATCGACCCAACAAGACCTGTAACAGTCGGAATCAGCAGCGGATTTAAAAGCGGAATTTCGTCTGTAGTAGAAATTATGGGTTATAATTATCTTGGAAACGGCGATATCGATGCACATAGAAATCAGTTTAAAAACCAACCCGGAATGGGAACGGAGGAAGGTTCGACTTTTGCAACGCGAGGAATTTATTTTACAGATGATGCCAAACATTATCAAAGTGCCTACGACAGAAAACCAGGCCCAAGTTTTTACAGTATTGAAGAAGGCTGGAAGTTTTATGCTGAAAGGCCTTACTTGGCCGGAATATTCATTTGGACAGGTTTTGATTATCGCGGAGAGCCAACGCCTTATGGCTGGCCATCAGTAACTTCGTATTTTGGAATGATGGATGTTTGCGGTTTTCCGAAAGATAATGTGTTTTATTTAAAATCGTGGTGGGGAACGCAGCCGGTTTTGCATATTATGCCACATTGGAACTGGAGTGGAATGGAAGGCCAAGAAATTGATGTATGGGTGCATTCTAATTGTGATGAAGTAGAACTTTTCTTAAACAAAAAAAGTCTCGGCAAAAAGAAAATGGAACAAAACAGCCATTTAGAATGGAAAGTGAATTACATACCCGGAACTCTGGAAGCGATTGGATACAAAAATGGAAAAAAAGTATTAACAGAAACTCAGAAAACGACCGGAAAAGCTGAAAATATTAAACTTTCTGTAGATAAAGAAAATGTCCCAAATTCAAAAACTACGGTTGTTACGGTTGAGGTTACAGATAAAAATGGGCTGCATGTTCCAACGGCAAATAATGAAATTACTTTTTCGATAAAAGGAGGAAAGATTTTGGGAGTAGGAAATGGTGATCCGACTTCTTTAGAAAAAGAGCAATTTTTGGATGATACTTCATTAGTTCAAATAACTAATTTTCAGGAGCAAAAAACAACTACAGCAACTTTGCCTCATGAATTGCCAAATTATCCCGAAAACGATTGGAAAACAGCTTTTAAAGATCGGGATTATAAAAACCAAGCACCATCTTACATTTATAGAGGTGAATTTGATCTCAAAAACAATTTGGCTTCAAATGTTGTGAGTTTCTTTTACAAGAAAATAGGAATAGAAACAGTAGTTTTTATTAATGGAAAGAAAGTGAATGCAAGTACGGAGGATTCTCAAAAGTATATTTTAGATTCGGCCATTTTAAAAGAAGGTAAAAATACAATTTATATCGCAGTGACTCCATTACAAAAAATAAAAGACTGGGACGTAATGAATACAGATCCGGGAATTATTCAGGTTGTAACGCCAACTGAACCTTGGAAAAGAAAACTTTTTAATGGCTATGCACAAATCATAATCCAAAAGGATGAAAATGCGAAAGAAGTTATTTTATCTGCTTCCGCGAAAGAATTAAGAGCAGGAAATTTGAATTTGAAATAAGTTTCACGCAGATTTTGCAGATTTAAGCAGATTTATAAAGATTTTTACTTTTCATAATAATCCAAATAAAAAAATAATCTGCTTAAATCTGCAAAATCTGCGTGAAAAAAACTTAACGTATCTTTTTATTTTATTCTCTGAATATCATAAGAAGACTGCGTTTTATCTCCGCCCAATAGTTTACCCAATTTAGAACTTATCACATAAACATTTCCATCTGAAGCCAAAGCTGCAGTTGTTGGAAAATCTTCTTTACCAACATTGGTTTCACTAATTTTTGAAGCACTTTTCCAGTTATTATTGCTCGAAAAAGTATAGGTTTTGCCTAACGCCAATCCATTTTCAACAATAACCAGATTATTGTTTTTGTCTAATTCTATTCCGTCAGGAGCACTGAATACTGCACCTTGAACTTCGGTAATACTTGAAGGATCAGAAATAGAAATTTTAAATAATTTAGAATCATCTGTTTTTACCGCCAGTAAATAACCATCGGGATGAAAGACAATTCCATTTAAACCAAACTGATTGGGAGCAGGTTGGAATAATTTATTCGTAACAAATAAGGATGCAGTAAAACTGGTGTCAATTTTATAGATATTGGGAGAAAATGAATCAGTAATATAAATAGTTCCGTCGGTATCTACTGCAATATCATTTAGGCAGGATCCGGCATTTGGCGTAAAATTTTTCAAATCAATTTCCTTAATTAATGCACCCGAAGTAAGATTAAAAATACTTACTGTTGCAATCGTTCCAGCACTTGTGGCAGCACTTTTTTGAGAGATTCCCAAATCGGCGTTCGCGACAATTAATCGGTTTCGGCTTTCATCTGTATAGATTCCTGTTGGTAAAACTAATTTATTGCTTGTGGCAAAAACAGTAGTTTCTCCTTTTGAGTTCATCGAATAAACGGCGCCTTTGTACAATGAACTGAATAAGAATTTTTCGTTTTTAGAATCGTAATCAATTCCTTCAGGATAAAGACCAATATCTGTTACGGTATATTTACTTTGAAGGGAAACAGGAATTGCTGCAGGTTTTTTTTCGCTGTCACAAGCGATGAAAAGAATTGAAAAAGCTGTAATTAAAATAGAATTTTTCATTTTTATTTAATTGAAATTATTTGTCCTTATTGACATTGCAAATCTGGGACAGAACAAGAAAAATAAAAATGAACTGGTTTAGGAAATTTGGTTGAACTAGTTTAACTTTTTAAAGTTTTTCGATTGCGTATTTTACTCAAATACTCCGTGCTAAAACCAAGGTAAGAGGCTAATGCATATTGAGGAACACGTTTAGCGATTTCGGCATATTTACTTATAAATTCATCGTAACGTTCTTCGGCAGTTTTGGTGAAATTAGATAAAAGTCTTTTTTGCTGAAAAGCAAGCGAACGCTGCGTTATAATACGTTCGAATTTTTCAAGTTTTGGGATTTCGCGTAGAAATTTTTGCTCGTCTTCATATTCAATTTGAATCAAAATCGAATCTTCCAATGCTTCAACAAACAGTGTAGCAGGTTCCTGATAAATTAAACTGCTATAGTCTGAAATCCACCAATCTTCAATAGCAAAGGATAATGTATGCTCTTTTCCTTCGTTATCGACTAAATAACCTCTAAAAGCGCCTTTTACAACATAACTTTTGTGTTTACAAACAAAACCAGGCTGTACAATAAACTGTCTTTTTTTGACTTTGGTAATTTTCAAAAAAGAAGCCAGATGCTTTTTTTCATCATCTGTCAACTCAACATATCTTGAAATATAATCTATAACGGGTAGTAAATCCTTCATGTAAACAAAGATAAAAGTTTTGTTTCAGGTTTGATGTTTCAGGTTTTCTTTGTTTCAAGTTAATCTAATCGTAAAAGCTGTGTGCAGAGAAAAATAAACTTTGCGACCTTGCGACTTTGCGAGATTCTTTGATTCCAGCTTAAAAAAAACTTAGTGAACTTTGCGGTAAAAACCTGAAACTTGAAACCTGAAACAAAAAAACAAAAAATAATATTTGATTTTCATAACTTTGCAAAATGAATAATCAGATAGAAACTCAGAATTGCGATTTTACTTCAGATTTAAAGCTGAAAGGTTTTAAAGTATATCAGATAAACGGAGATCAAAGTAAAATTCCTGTGTATAGCCGCAGGGATTTTTATAAAATCTGCATTAATACCAGTAAAAGTATTATACAATATGCTGACCGCGGAATAGAAACCGACGGTACTATTCTGTTTTTCGGTAATCCGATTATTCCATATTCATGGGAAACTATTTCTGAAGGATACGAAGGTTATGCTTGTGTTTTTACAGAAGAATTCTTGAAAGTAAAAGACCGTTCAGAAACACTTCATGAATCGCCTTTGTTTAAAATAGGAGGAACTCCTATTTTTTCTTTAAATGCTGAACAAAAGATCTTTATAGATTCTTTGTTTCAGAAAATGATCAAAGAATATGAAACCGATTATGTTTTTAAAGATGATTTAATGCGCAGTTATGTCAATTTAATTATTCACGAATCGATGAAAATGCAGCCGTCAGAAAACTTCTTTAAACATAAAAATGCTTCTGCCAGAATTACATCTTTATTTTTAGAATTATTAGAAAGACAATTTCCGGTAGAAACTAAAAATGAACCTCTGGCTTTAAAAACGCCTCAGGATTATGCGCAGAGTCTTGCCGTACACGTCAATCATTTAAATCGTTCTGTAAAAGAAATTACAGGAAAACCAACAACGGCGCATATTACCGAGAGAATTATCAGCGAAGCAAAAGCTTTATTGCAGCATACTGACTGGAGTATCTCAGACATTGGTTATTCGCTTGGTTTTGAATATCCGAGTTATTTCAATAATTATTTTAAAAGACTTACAGGAACGATTCCAAAATCGTTAAGAATGTGAAATTGTTTCAATTTCATAATTTTTTGTTTGAATATTGTTATTTACGAGAAGCATTGCCTTCCTAATTTTGCCTTGAAATTACAACACTAAAATAATTTATCAGTTTTTAACAGACTAAATAAATACTTCATAAAGCGGATTCTAGCTTTTTAAATTTAGTTTATAATTCTGATAATGAATAATATAAGTAGTTTTAAATAAAGTCAATCTCAAAAAAATAACTAAATTTATGTCAACAAATTATTCAGCCGTTATCGAAGAAGGAAAAGTCCCTAGTGCATATATGACGGGCGACGTTTCCTATAAGAAGCAAAGCAGTGATATTCATCCTGAAAATACTGTTATTAAGGAAGTTACTTTTGAACCTTGCGCAAGAAGCAACTGGCATATCAATGCAAGTCTGCACATGCTTATTGCAAAAGATGGAATAGGTTACTATCAGGAAAGAGGAAAAGCAGCTCGTATACTTCTTAAAGATGAAGTAGTTACGATTTTGCCTGGAGTAGAACATTGGTATGGAGCAACTCCATTTGACAAGTTCTCGTATGTTGCCATTATCACAGAAATTGATAAAGGCCATGGAACCTGGTTAGAAAAAGTAACCGATCGAGAGTATTTACTTTTAAGTAGTCACTAGTTCTAAGTTGCTAAGATTCTAAGGTTCTAAGTTTTTTGAAACCTGAAACTTGAAACCTGAAACAACCAAAACCTGAAACAAAAAACAAACTATATGGAAACAAAAAACATAAAAGCTTTTGGTACAGAAGCTGCCGAAGCTCCTTTGCAAACATTAGACATTCAGCGCCGCGCTGTACTGGCACATGATGTTGAAATTGAAATTTTGTACTGCGGAATTTGCCATTCTGATTTGCATTCTGCAAGAAACGAATGGCACGGAACTATTTATCCAATTGTTCCCGGACATGAAATCGTAGGCCGAATTGTAAAAGTAGGTGACCACGTTAAAAATTTCAAAGTTGGAGAACTTGCCGGAGTAGGATGTATGGTTGATTCATGCAGAGAATGTGAGAATTGCAAAAATGATTTAGAGCAATATTGTGATGAAGGAAGCATTTTGACCTTCAATTCTCCAGACAAACATTTAGATGGAATACAGACTTTTGGAGGTTATTCTGAAAGTATTGTGGTTGATGAAAGTTTTGTGCTCCACATTTCAGATAAATTAGATCTTGCGGGAGTCGCACCTTTATTATGTGCAGGAATCACAACTTATTCTCCTTTAAAACACTGGAAAGTTGGTCCTGGTCAAAAAGTTGGAATCGTTGGTATTGGCGGTTTAGGTCACATGGGAATCAAATTAGCAAAAGCTATGGGCGCTCATGTTGTAGTGTTTACCACTAATTTATCTAAAACAGAAGATGCAAAACGTTTAGGTGCAGATGAGGTAGTTTTATCTACAGATCCCGATCAAATGGCACTGCATGCTAAAAGTTTAAATTTTATCTTAGACTGCGTTTCTGCAGAACATAATATCGATTCCTACTTAAATTTACTAAAAGTAGACGGAACCTTAACTTTAGTTGGTGCGCCAATGGATCCGCTTCCGGTAACGTCATTCAGTCTTATATTAGGAAGAAGAAGTTTCGCAGGTTCTGCAATTGGCGGAATCGCTGAAACTCAGGAAATGCTGGACTTCTGTGCAGAACACAACATTACTGCCGATATTGAAGTAATTGGTGTAAATGATGTAAACAACGCTTACGAAAGATTATTAAAAGGAGATATCAAATATCGTTTTGTAATTGATATGGCTTCTTTACAATAAGTTGCTAAGGTTCTAAGATTCTAAGTTTTTTCTTAGCATCTTAGAACCTTAGAACCTTAGCATCTTAGAATCTTTTAAAAAAACAAACCCCTTCAAGCAATTCAACTCTTGAAGGGGTTTTTAGCAAAGATTTGGGGTTCTTAGATTTTAAGATGCTCAAAAGCATAATTACTTAGAATCTTAGAAACTCAGAACCTTAGCCTCTTAAAAATAAATAACCAATTAAATTTATTTTACTTTTTGTCCAGATTTTGTTTCAGCATTTTAGCATGTTCTAAGTGTGCTGTTAAACCCGCAATATTATTTGAGGCCCAAAGTTTAACATCTTCATCGTGTGCATCTTTTGATGCTTTTTGAAGTTTGTCAATTGCTTTTTCGTGACCGTCGATCATCATATCGGCGAATTTTTTATCAAAATCAAGACCTGATTTTTCATTTAGTTTGTTGTATTCTTCCTGTCCTTCTTCAGTAAGGGAATTTGGCAGTGTAAAGTTTTTAGCTTTTGCCAAAGCACTTACTTCAGATGCCGATTTAGTATGCTCATCAACAAGCATTTTTCCAAATTTTTTCACTTCGGAATTTGTGCTTTTTTGCTGTGCCAATTTTCCTATTTCGATTTCGGCCAGGTTAATTTCAGCCTGATCTACTAAAAACTCCGAATCGTCTTCTTTACTGTCAATTGAGTCAAATTTGGCTTCATTAGCATCTTCTGCAACTTCTTTTGGATCTTCTTGTTTGGTTTCATTTTTACACGAATTCAGGAATATAATAATAAGTCCCGCTCCTAAAATTGCTTTACTGGCTAATAATATCTTTTTCATGATTTTATAGTTTAAATGTTATGATGTAAAATTATTCAGAACTTGTAAGAATGACTTACAGGATTTTTAGAGATTGTTATATGATTTGGATGCTGAATAATAAACCAGTATTTATACGTATTATTTGATTTTAATTTATTGGTATACTTGCTGCATTAATTTTGTTATTATGGATTTCCATAAAGAAGGTTAATTATAAAGTTGAATATTTGTCTTTTAAATTATTATAAACTTTAAAAAACGGTAACATGAAGAAAATTTTATTCCCTCTAATTATCATAATTTTCATTTCTTGCAATAACACAAAAAATGATAATGTGACTATAGTTGAAAAAAACACTGTTGTAGAAAAACAAATTGTAGTTAATCTTAAACAAATCGCTGGAAAAAAGAAAACAGAAGTAGACAAGGTTCTTGGAAAACCTGATAGGGTGGAACCATTTTCTGAAAGAAGTACACCTTGTAAAAATATTCCATGTGAGAAGGCTTATTATCAAAAAGATAAATATGAAATTATATTTATTAACGAAAAAGCAGATTGGATAACAATTAATAATTTATCAGAATATGATTTGAACGAAGATAATATTGAGATATTCGGACTTCCAGTTACTACACCAGAATTTAGTAATCCACAAGATCTAATAAGATGGAAAGATATAGATGGCATAAATGAAATTAATATTTTTAATGATGGGTCAGGCAAAATTTCTTATGCATATATAAAGGTGAAAACAGAATAAAAAACGAATTTTTAAATTAAATTAAGTTTGAACTATTGTATTTTCGCCCAATATTTGGCACCATCAAAACAAATCATTTTTAAATAATCCCTAAATGAAAAATAAGTCATTCAAATCTTTAACCCGTATTTTATTTTTATCTGCTTTTATTTTGTGTTGTTCTGTATCTACATTAACGGCTCAGAAAATGACTTTTAATCCAAAGAAAACAGACAATGGATTAATTTTCGGATCAATTACTTTTCCGGAAGAAAAAGCAAAGTTTAATGGGTATTTTATGCTGATTAGTTATAAATCAACTGACCCTAAAACAGCCAGAAAGAATTCAAAAGAAGTACGTTTTATTCCTGCACAGATTACAAGAATGAGGCACAAAGGAGATTTGGATAATGGTTTGACCTATCTTTTTGCGGTTGAAAAGCCAGAAAGTGAGTATGAAATCACAAATATTAGACTCTTTACAAATAGTGGTATTGCATTTCTTCAAAGAAATGATAATGTAAATGGTTTTTCAATTCCTTTTAAAGTAAACAAAGGAGAGATTTTGTATGTTGGAAATATACGATTTAATGAAAATGCTTTTAAACAATCTGCTAAAGATGCTAAAACCATGGTTATTTATCAAAATAATTTTGAAAAAGATCTTGCAGGAATTAAAAAAGCAGAGCCATTTGTTTATTGGGACGCCGCAAAAAAGGATGATTCTATTCAAATTTCTTATGGGGAAGTATTAGAATAATCATATGAAACAAAAAATCACCTTATTATTTCTGTTAATAACAACTTTTCTATCAGCCCAAATAACCTACACAGGATTTATTGATAAATATCCAATTGAATTTGTAACCTATATTTCGGATGGAGAAGGAACGGCAATTTATGCTTATTCTAATTTTGATACTCCTATTTCTTTAAGCGCTAAGCTTAAAGGTAGTACATTAATATTTACCGAAAAAGACAAAAATGATAAAGAAAGTGCCCAATTAACTTTTCAGAATTACAATTCAAAAAGCACTCAATTAAATGGAAGCTGGAAAGACTTAAATTCAGGCAAAGAACTTCAAATTCAGCTTAATAAAACATTTGATATCGATTCTAAGAAAATAACTGAATGGAGTAATAAGGAAATTTTACAGCCGGTTTCTTTTAAGGACAAATACTTTAAATTAGTGTTGTCTAAAGGAAAAGATGATTATGAAGCAAAAGTAACCGGTATTAAAATCATCGAAAAAAAGACAGATAAAGTACTTCAGAAATTTGATTTAGAATGTCAACTCCTTGGCTTAAATAACATAGATATTGATGATTACAATTTTGATGGAATAGAAGATTTTTCTGTTTATGAAGGAGGTACTGCAGGTCCGGATAGTACGAGTTTGTATTTTCTGTATAATCCCAAAACAGGAAAATATTTTGAAAGTGATTTTAGCGGAACGTCTTTAGAATTTGACAGCAAAACCAAACGAATTCATGAACATAACCAATGCTGCGCCGGTACGAGTGTTATGGAAGCAGAATATAAAGTGGTCAATAATAAGATGGTTTTAATAAAAAAGACTTGTTTTAAGTATGACCAGAAATTGAATGGTTTGAAAAAGGTTAAGTGTGATTAAATGTTGTTTTTAACAATTTTCGTAATTCAAAATAATCGCAAAATGAAAAAATTATACATATCCTTATTATTACTTGTAAATCTTACAGTTTCCGCGCAAGCATATTTCCCAGGTTTTGATAATTTGTTTTTGGGTAATAATACAGATGAATCACTTTTTAGCCCAGAACTTAATTATTTTAGAGATGGATTAAAAGTAACAAGTAAATTGTTGTTTATTAAAGATTTGCAAACTGATTCCAATAGATCTGCCGCATTTTATAGTTTTCAAGTTATTCCGAGATCTGATTTGCAGTATGATTTTTTAAATAGTGGAGTATTTTTAAAATTCAATGTAAATGCTAAAGAAAAATATCCATCATTTGATGTTATTTTTAATGAATTTGTAAATGAAGATAAAGAAAGCGGTAACGGAAGAATCGATTTATACAATACAGGACTTTCTATATTGTTTAGTGAAACGGATGTAAAAGTATTTGATTTTCAAAAAAAGACCTCTCTAAAAGACCTCAAAGCAGAGTTTTTAATTTCAGGTATTGAATACAAAATTGATAAGGCAAACTTAGAAATTGTCTTTAAAGGTAATTTTACTACTGATATTAATATTAAAGGAAAGAAAATTAAAAAAGAAATTCTCTCAAAATTAACTTTAAACGCAGATAAAGAAGGTTTTGGTATTTCTTACATGGATCCAAAAAGCAATAAGAAAAAATATATAGTTGAGAAAGATATATAGTCAAGAAGTATATCAAAACAAAAAAATCCCATTCATATAATGAATGGGATTTTTTTGTTTAAATCCTCAATGAATTTGTCATTTCGACGAAGGAGAAATCGCACTCGCATATCGACAAAGATTGGCGCTTTTCTTTGCGGAGTTACTTACGGAGATTTCTCCTTCGTCGAAATGACAAGATTGAGGCTAATCTAAAATCTAAAATCTGTAATCTAAAATATCTATCAATCTACAATCTTAATTATGAAAGTAATAATCAAAATTGTATAACAGAAAAATCTTTCTTTTTGGGAACTTTGACTTAACCATACAACTATTACTAATCTAAATTTTTACGTCATGCCAGATCCAAGAATTAAAAACGAAGCACAATACGAAGCTCTTGTAAGCAAGGGGTATAGTAAAGAGAAATCGGCGCGTATAGCCAATACGCCAGATGCGGGAGAAAAAGGCGGAAGAGCAAGGCCTTATGAAGAATGGACAAAAGATGAACTCTATCAACAAGCAAGAAAAGTGGGTGTTTCAGGACGTTCTTACATGAATAAAAAAAGTTTAATCAAATCACTCAGAACAAATTAAAATAAAATGCCGCAGATTTCGCAGATTCTCTCAGATTATGTGAAAAGAAAAGAAATGAAAATGAAAAAAAATCTTTTGAATCTGTGAAATCTGTGGCAAAAAAGATACGACCATGAATACCGCCAGAACCCAAAAACTAATGACACAACTAATTAAAACACCACATTTGGTGTTAGAAAAATTAGAATTAGTTTATGTAAACAATCAAAATTTACCAATTGAAAGATGTCAGGGAGATGATGGTTTTATTTATAAAAAAAACGGACGATGTATTAAGCAGAAAAGCGAAATAAAGCGTTTTAACAGCTTGGTTTTGCCGCCGGCCTGGGTAAATGTAAAAATCACGGACTTATCAAACGGGCATTTACAAGCAGTGGGTTTAGATGTTAAAAACAGAAAACAATATCGGTATCATCCAAAATGGAATTTAATCCGCAATCAAACCAAGTTTTATAAAATCGCAGAATTCGGACAAAAGCTTCCCTCTATACGAAAACAAGTGGATATCGATTTGGAACAAAAAGAATGGTCGAAAGATAAAGTAATTGCCTTGGTGATTCGGTTAATGGAAGAAACCCATATCCGAATTGGAAATGAAAAATACGCCAAAGACAATAAATCATACGGACTTTCGACTTTGCGAAAAAGACATATCAACATCAATAAAAATTCCCTCCGGTTTGAATTCATCGGAAAAAAAGGAAAACAACACACAATTACCACAAGAAACAAACAATTGATCAAACTGGTGAGTCGCTGCGAAGAAATTCCGGGTTGGGAAGTTTTTAAATATTACGATAAAAACGGCGAAAGAAAGGTTTTAGACAGTCACATGGTCAATGAATATCTGCACAATATTTCGGGCGAATATTTTAGTGCCAAAGACTTTAGAACATGGGCCGCCTCCATCATATTCTTTGAAAGTTTGATGGAATTAGGAATTACATCTGATGAAAAAGAAATCAAAAAAAATATTGTTTTGGCTTATGATGCCACAGCAGAAGCACTCGGAAATACCAGAAATGTCTGCAAGAATTATTACGTTCATCCACTGTTGGTTACAACTTATGAAGACGGTTCGATTCAGCAGTATTTTGATAAAGTAAAAAAGAGCCGCAGTACGAAAAAATACTTTTCAAGAAGTGAAAGTGTCTTTGCAGAACTGATCGAGAATTATCAGGTCAATTTACTGTAATAATCTAAGAGTTAATGCATCTCTTTCAAAAGCATAAAGTTTGAAAAGCAAACAAAATCAATATTAACTAAAAATCAATTATTATGTTACGTTGGACAGTCTTATTTATTATTCTGGCAATCATTGCAGGAATATTTGGTTTTGGCGGAATTGCCGCTGGAGCCGCTAGTATAGCAAAAATTTTATTTTTTATTTTCTTAGTGTTATTTATTATTTCGCTAATCAGCGGAAGAAGAAGTGTTTAATACAAGAATTCAGTAAAATAAGAACGAAATTAAAAACGGCACATATATCTCGGTAAATGTGTCGTTTATCTTTTAAAAATATCAAATTATGGGAACTAAAAGCGGTGCTTATCAAGACGTTTATATTAAAAGACAAGACGAAATGGTAAGTTTAAAAAATGATGTAACAGATTTTTGCGAAAAATACATCAAACCTGTACATCCAGAAAACTGGGATTGGTCGACACGTGATTTCGAAAATCCTGAAAACGATCCAACAATTGCCGAAGCCAGAGCAATAGGAAATGTAGTTTACAACGATTTATTAGACGGAAAACAAACTGATGTCGATCTTTCGACAATGGATAATGTCGAAGCAATTAAGGCCTATTTGAATCCAGAAAGCAAACATGCCGATTTTAATATGGAGGAATTTGCCTTTGCCTTAAAAGTCGAACTCGAACACGGAAAAATAAGGGATGTAAACGTAACCAACAATCATCCGTTTTTAACGGCGATGATTGCGCTTGCTCACATGACCGAGAGTTTAACGTATTATAAACGCTTAAAAGTAATGGAAGCCGAAGGGGAAATCTATGAAATAATGCGCAAAATTGAGAATTCGGAAACCGGAAAAGAAGACTGGTATAAAGAATTGGGCAAAGCCGAAAAAGAATTGACCGAAGCCAGATCAGGATTAGTAGAACGTTTACAAAAAATGGATGATATTCCTGTTTTGGAAAAAATTGGCGATTAAAATTCAAATAGCATAAAAAAGCCGCTAAGTTTCAATCTTAACGGCTTTATATTTCAGTTTCCTGAAAAATTACAATCTTCTTTTATCTTCTTCTGTATAATCATCGTCTTCCTGAACGTCATCTTCAACATAATCGTTGTTTTCTTCTTCGTCATCTTCATCGTCAATGTCTTCAAGATCATCTTCAGTTTCGCTAAAGTCATTTTCGAAAGTGTCGGAAGGATTATCGAATTCGTCATTTTCAAGGTCTTCATCCAGATCCTCGTCTAAATCTTCTTCAATGTATTCGTCTTCGTCCTCATCGTAATCTTCATCACGAGCATCATCTTCTTCTAAAACAACTTCATAAATATCGTCGTTATTATCTTCAAGATCTCTGTCTTTATGGAAATCATCATCTAAATCATCCAAATCGTCGTCGTATACGCCCGATATCTCATCGGGATTAGGCTTGTTAGGGTTATGACCATTTCGAACTGTATAACCACGTTCTGCGTCTTCTGCACGGCTGTTTTGAGTTTCTCTTGTATTTAAATCATAAAGTTCCTCATTCATAACCGTATTTCTATCTGAAGCCGGGCTTCCGGGATCTCTTGGAAAAGTATCGTTTCTTTTATCTGTAGTATTCATGATGTCTTATTTTTAATATTTTACATATACAAATCTAATTCTGAAACCGAAAGATTTTCTTATAGAATTACTAAATGTAATTGTATAATTAACAGATGTTTAGAATGAAAGTTAATTCAAAAATGTTATAACCCTGCTGATAATCAAGAAGGTAATTTTATCAAATATTAATCATAAAAAAAATTACCATGAAAACTACAGATCAGAAGAAAGAAACTACAACAAAAGAAACCGTTAAAAAAGGAGTTACAAAACCAAAATCAAACGCAGCGGCGGGTTTAGCAGAATTATTTGAAGACAGTCTTAAAGATATTTACTGGGCAGAAAAGGCTTTAACAAAAGCGCTTCCAACAATGGCTAAAAATGCTACTTCAGCAGAATTGATCGATGCCATCAATAATCATTTAACCGAAACAGAAGAACACGTAACACGTTTAGAAAAGGTTTTTGATCTTATTGGAAAAAAAGCAACTGCTAAAAAATGCGATGCAATGGAAGGTTTAATCGAAGAAGGGAAAGGAATTCTTGAAGAAACGGAGATTGGTGTTGTTCGTGATGCGGGAATTATTGCCGCAAGTCAAAAAATCGAACATTATGAAATTGCAACCTATGGAACTTTAAGACAGTTTGCCGAAACGCTGGGTTATGAAGAAGCTGCAGTTTTATTAGAGCAAACCCTTGATGAAGAAAAAGGAGCCGATAAATTATTGACTGAAGTTGCTGTAAATGCCGTAAATCTTGAAGCCGCAGAAGCAGAGTAAGATTGAAAATATCAGATTAAAAGTGCAGTCTTAGAAAACTGCACTTTTTTTTCATTAAAAATTTAAAATTAAAGTATATGCCCGAAGGTCCGTCAATATTGATTTTAAAAGAAGAAGCACAGCAATTTGCAGGAAAAAAAATAATAGAAGTTTCCGGAAACTCCAGTATAGATTTAGAGTGTTTGAGGGATAAAATAATTTTATCTTTTAAAACCTGGGGAAAGCATTTCTTGATTTGTTTTGATGATTTCACAATCAAAATTCACTTAATGATGTTTGGAACCTACCGAATTAATGAAAAAAAGGATACTGCACCAAGGTTGCATTTAAGGTTTTCAAGTGGCGAAATCAACTTTTATACCTGTTCTGTAAAGGTTTTAGAAGGTTCAATAAATCAATATTACGATTGGAGCGAAGATGTTTTAAATGAAAACTGGGATCCAAAAAAGGCTAAACGAAGTCTGGATAAAATTCCGAATGAAAGGATCTGCGATGCAATTTTAGACCAAAATATATTTTCGGGAGTAGGGAATATTATCAAAAATGAAGTTTTGTATAGATGTTTTATTCATCCGGAATCTTTGGTTGGAAAAATTCCTTCTGAAAAAATCGACGAACTTATAGCCGAATGTTCAATTTATAGTTTTGAATTTTTGTATTGGAAAAAGAAATTTGAACTCAAAAAACATTGGCTTGCGTATTCTCAAAAAGAATGCAAAAGATGCAATTTGCCATTCATAAAAAAAACGACAGGGAAGAAAAACCGTCGAAGTTTTTTTTGTAGTAACTGCCAACAACTCCATATATGAAAAATGAAATTTTAATAGGATGTTCAAGCTACAATAATCGCTATTGGAAGGGAATTTTCTATCCTGACAATCTGACATACTCGAAGTGGTTTGAGTTTTATTGCCAGTACTTTAGCACGTATGAGTTCAACGGAAGCTTTTATAAGTTTCCGACGCTTAGAATCTTTAATAACTGGTACGATAAAGCACCCGAAAATTTTCTTTTTTCGGTAAAAGCGCCCAAAGAAATTACACATATCAAACAATTTTTAGATTGCGAAAATCTGCTTTCAGAATTTTATAATGTCTGTGAAAATGGTTTAAAAGAAAAGCTCTCCTGCGTGTTATTTCAGTTTCCGCCCAGTTATTATTTTACTTCAGAAAGATTACAGCAAATTATTAGCAATTTAGATTTAAAATTTAAAAACGTAATTGAATTTCGCCATAAATCCTGGTGGAATCAAGAGGTTTGGGATGCTTTTTTAGAAAATAATATTACGTTTTGCAGTGTAAGTCATCCGCAACTGCCACAAACAATCTTCAAAAATTTTCCGCTTATTTACATTCGTTTACACGGGATTCCTAATATGTTTTATTCAAGTTATTCACTTGAAGAATTACTTTATATAAAAAATGAAACTATCTTAAAATCAGGATTTATATATTTTAATAATACGGCAAGTGAAGCAGGGATTTTGAATGCTTTGGAGATGAAGAAGATTATGATTTAACCGCAAAGTCCGCAAAGGTTTTACGCAAAGCACGCAAATAAATTAATCTTCGCGAACCTTGCGTAAAACCTTTGCGGACTTTGCGGTTAAAAATATTTGTGGTTTAAAAAACTACAATTTCAAATTTCCTTCAATTCCGTCATCCATGACTTTACCAGTTACAAAAGCTGCGGTCATTTTTGCAATAGCGACAATTTTACCGTTTTTATTGTTCCAGTAATAGCCGTCTTCTGGTGTTACAGTAATTACACTTAAATTCGGATCGTCTTCGCCGCCCGGCATCCAGACTTTTACAATCGGGTCGTATAATTCTTTGATTGTTTCTCTGTCGTACGAAATTGTTGCAGTTCCGTGTAAAGTCAGGAATTTATCGTGTGGTTCAGAGAAGAATAATTCAACTTGCGGATTCATTGTAATCTCAGCATTGTGACTGCTGTTTCGGTCAGATAAAAACCAAAGGCGTCCCAAATCATCTACTTTTTGAACAGACATTGGTCTTGACTGCAGTCTGTCGCTGTTGTAAGTGCAAAACATGCAAGTTTTTATGTTTTCTGCTAATTCTTTGATTTTATCAGCAGCTAAATTTTCTGTAAGGTCTTTATGATCTCCCATAGCTTTATGATTTTATATTTATATTTTGATTTAAAAGTATTTAAAACATGATATAACAAAATTGAGGTTTTTGCTGCCGAGTGGGTTACAGAATTATATTTTTAAATTATTATATTTCAATTAACTAATTTTGTGCGAATTTCTAAACAAATTGTTTTGTTTTGCTAATTTTTAGCTATCTTTGAAGAAACAGATTTACCCAGAAAACATATGAAAGAATGGACAATATTCTACACAGATGATGATGAAGACGATTTAAGTATATTTACAGACGCTGTGGAGTCATTATCACAAGATATTAACCTTCAGACCTACTCAGGTGGAGAAAAGCTCTTAAATGCTGTTTATAATCCGCCGCCAACTCCTAGTGTAATTTTTTTAGATTTGAATATGCCTGGAAAAAATGGTTTTGATGTCTTAAACGAGCTGAAAGGTTCTAAAGAAAAAAGTGATATTCCGGTAATTATTTTTTCAACATCAAATGAACCAAGTATTATAGAGAAATGTCTTAATCTGGGTGCAAATTATTTCATCACAAAACCGGTTTTAATGAAAGATATTATAAAGTCTATAGAGCATTCGCTTACTATAAATTGGAAAGAGTTTGTTCCTGATAAAAAGACTTTTGTGTATAAATTGTAATAATAACATGCAGAAAATTAAAACACCAAACTTATTTGCTAAAATTAGTTTGGTGTTTTTTTATAGCTCAGGCAGGAAAACCTCAAAAGCTGCACCTTGTCCTTTTTCACTTTTTGCTTTTATGATACCCTTATGGTTTTCAACAATTTTTTTTACGATTGCCAGGCCAATTCCGGTTCCGGAGAATTCACTTTCGGTATTTAATCTTTGGAAAACTTCAAAAATTCGTTCTTTATATTCGTCATCAAAACCAATTCCGTTATCTGTAATTCTTAAACAGAAGTAATTTTTTTCAGGATAATCAACTTTAAAATTCAGTTTATTTCCAAGAACTCGGCGGGCTTTAATTTCAATACGAGGCGGAATATCTTTACGGGAAAACTTCAAAGCATTTCCAATTAAATTATGCAATAACTGCCTAAATTGAAAAGGCATGACCGTTCCTTCTCCTAAAGGATAAAGATCAATAACAGCATTTTTTTCTTCAATACGTTCAGAAAAATCCATTAAAACCTCTTCTACAATTTCATCTAAATTGGTTTTTACAAAAATCCTTTCGGCAGAATTTGTTCTGGAATAAGTGAGTAGATCCTGAATAAGTATCTGCATTCTTTTGGCAGAAACTTCAATTCGCTCTAAATAAGTTTTGGCTTTCGCCGAAATATTCTGATCGTCTAACTCTGCTAAACGGCTCGCAAAAGTTTGGATTTTTCGAAGCGGTTCCTGTAAATCGTGACTAGAAATATAAGCAAAAGACTGCAGTTCAATGTTCATATTAATCAAATCACGGTTTTTAAGTTCAAGCTCTTCAGTTCGATCATGAACCTGCTTTTCAAGCTGATTTGTAAAATCCTTTTGATCCTGAATATCAGAACTCGTACCTACCCACATTTGAATCTTTCCTTCAGCATTTCTTTGCGGAATAGCCCGGCTAAACTGCCAGCGGTAAATACCATCATGACGACGAAAACGATGCTCAAATAAAAATTCTTCTCCCGTTTTTATAGCCTGCATCCAAATGTTGATGTTTTCTTCGCGATCATCAGGATGTATGACTTGCAGCCAGCCATTTTGATCAACGTCGGCTTTTGTGATACCGCAAAAATCATAAAGTGATTGATTAAAATAATCCAGATTTCCCATTGCATCGCTAGTCCATACAAACTGAGGCATTGAATCAGCAAGAACCCGGAATTTTTTTTCACTTTTCATTAAAGTTTCCTGTCTGTTCTTTTCCTCTGTAATGTCTATTACAGTTCCCAGCATTTTGACAGGATTTTTTAATTCGTCAAAAAATATTTTTCCATGAACACGAATCCATGCAATGCTGTCATCTGGTTTTAAAACTCGTGCTTCATATTTGTAAATATTAGTTTTTAAAGCAATTTCATAAGCTTTTTGAATTGCATCCAAATCTTCAGGAACAATGCGTGACAAAACCTGTGGACGTGATATTTTGATGTCTTTTGGAAGACCAAACAATTTGGGCAGATTATCAGAATAAATCAATTCCTGAGTTGGAATATTTAAATCCCAGGTTACAATTTCGGCAATTTCAGATGCTAAACGGGCTCTTTCTTCGGCATCCTCCACTTTTTTCCTTGCTTCAACTTTCTCTGTAACATCGTTTACATTAATCATAATCGATGATATATCTCCATTTTTTTCGTACAAAGGCGTGTATTGATAATCCAGATAAAACTTTTCTAATTTTCCTTTAATATCAATAAACGCAACAGATTCGTTTTCACGAATCGTTTTTCCGTTGTGCAGTACTTCATTAAGTAATTGGGGATATTTTTGATCTAAGAGCTCAGGAAACACCTCTAAAGCAGGTTTGCCAATAGTTTCATCAGGATCTTTTTGCCAGATGTCATTATGCATTGCTGTGTTAGCCAATTCAATAATATGATCTTTTCCCTTAAAAATAGTCATGGCAATAGGAGACTGCATTACAAGATTTCGAAATGCTTTTTCACTTTCGGCCAGATAATATCGGGCTTTTACAGATTCTGTAACTTCATAACCTACAACAATTACGCCCGTTACAGCATCATTTTCTTCTCTTAAAGGATGAAAAACCAAATTGAAATAACAATCTTCCTGTTTCCCATATCGGTTTAAAGTAACCAGCAGTTCGTTTGAAAAATAAGGTATCCCGTTTTCATAAACCTGTAAAAGCAGTGGGTGAACCGTTTCTTTGGCTTCGGGCAGATATTCAAAAACCGATTTATTAAGCGTTTGTTCTTCCGTTTTATCTACAATTTGCAAATAAGTTTCATTTGCCATTTCTACTAATAAATCTGCTCCTTTGAGAATGGCGATTCCAAGCGGAACTTGTCTGACAATATTCTTAAAACGTTTTTCGCTTTCTTCTATGGCATTACGCGCCGTAACCTGAAGCGTAACATCGTTTGCAATGGCAACAATTCCTGAAATCGTTCCGTCGGGTTCTTTTAGCGCTTCATAAACAACATTAATAAAAGTGTTTACGACTTTGCCATTTCTGGTAAGTTTTACAGGAAGTTCATTTGCCGTAAATCTTTTACCTGTTTCATAAACATTCAACAAAATCTCTTCTAAACCCTGACCCGTGGCTTCCGGCAAAGACTTAAAAATAGGTTTATTGAGTACTTCATGCTCTTTGCGTTCCCAAATTTCAAGCATAAGCTCATTCGCAATTTCTACAACAAAATCCTTTCCTCTAAAAATACACATCGCATTTGGAGTCTGCAGGATATTATCTCTGTAACGTTTGTTGCTTTCTTCTAAATTTTTATGAATGTTAACTTTGTCGGTGGTTTCGTTACAGATCACCAAAACTCCGTCAATTTTGCCATCATCATTTGTAACCGGACTGTAACTGAAAGTCCAGTAAACATCCTCCATTTTTCCATTTCGGTAAATAGGCAGTAATAAATCTTCGTGCCATGTTGCTTCGCCTTCAGTCAAAACCTGATCAATTAACGGACCGATAAAATCCCAGATTTCAAGCCAGTATTCAGCGCCTTTCTGGCCTAATATAGCGGGATGCTTGCCATCGTTTCCAAGACTTGGGCGATAGGCATCATTATAAAAACAGATATGTTCCGGTCCCCAAAATAAAAACATGGGGAATTTTGAGTTTAAAAGAATTCCTAAAGTAGTACGAAGACTCTGCGGCCATGTATCGACAGCACCAACAGGAGTTTTGCTCCAGTCTTTGGCACGGGTTAATGCGCCCATTTCGCCTCCTTTTGCCAGGAAATCTTGATTTGTATTGTTCATTAAAAATTTGTTTTTGTTTTGATTGAAACAATAAATTTTATGTAATAAATATAGAGTTTTATAAAGCTATTTCGATTAAAATCTAAAATTATAAAAATAAATTTTGATTTTTTTTTGGTTTTTTGAATGAGCTAACATTAAAATTAATAGAGTTAATTTTCATTGATTTTAATGATGAAATTTGAATTAACAAAATCAGTGAAATCATGAAAAGAGAACAAAAACACGAAACCGACTATATAAAGAAATACCAGGATGAAGGCTATACAAAGAATTACTTATTTGAAAATGGCTGTTTAATCGATTCAGAAACTAAATACGCTTATAAGCCAGATGAAATTTATATTGTAGCGCATCACCGTTATGAAGGAATGAGCGATCCGGATGATATGTCCATTTTATATATTATTGAAACAAAAGATCAGGAAAAAGGAACACATTTGTTAGGATACGGTCCAATGGCAGATTTAGAAGAAGCTGAATTTTTTAAAGATATTCCGAAGAAAAATTATTCAAAAAACGCAGACATTAGTGAACTTACATAAAATAAAATAGATAAGTATTTTTATTTTGCTGAGGAGCAGTTGTTCCAGATTTATTCTGGAGCAGCTGTTTTTTCTTTTAAGATACTAAGGTTCTAAGGTGCTGAGATGCTAAGTTTTTTAATCTTGCAGCATAAACCTTAGAATCTTAGTATCTCAGCACCTTAGAACCTTTCCATAAAATTATGAAATTTCTGATTGAAATTGTATAAGGATTTGATTTGCAATAAGTACGAAATTTGGATTATAGAAAATGAGAAAAAAACCAAAAGTTGTTTTTGTATGGAAAATAAAAATACAAACCACTTTCTTAAAACCAAAGCAAATGAAAAAACTTTACATAAATACCGGAGGATTTGATGCCGTTTTTAACGATTTAAAAGATAGTCTTAATGGTGAACTAACGGCTAATAACAATGAATACAATTTAGATATTAAATCAAAGTGGACAAAAGGCTCCATAAAAGGAAACCGATTTGACGATAAAGTGCTGTTCATGCATTTTGACCTTGAATTTAATGAGGAAGTTAGTTTAAGTATCGAATCTTTTAAAACAGCTCCCGTCTTTTTTGTTTACTGTGAAAACGGAAATGTAAGCCATAGTTTTGGTGCAAATGGAGAAAAGAAGGTTTTAAGCAAAAAACAATCGGCTGTTTTAAGCAATTCATCAGTTATAAATAGTGTTTTGTATTTTGAAAGCCACAAGCGTATCCAGTTTACATTACTGGGAATGCCAACAATTGAAAATAAAAATATAGAATTAACGACTCAGGTTAAACAACGTTTTACAAACGATTCAGGAAATTATATTTACATAGGAAAAGAGAATTCAAGAATCTCAGAAAGAATAAAAGAATACAAAACAGTGCCGCAAAAAGGAATTGTGGGAACACTGCTTAAAAAAAGTATTCTAAAAAATATTGTTGAAATAGAGGTGGAGCAGCACAGTTTTAATTATCTAAGAACATTTGATCCCGTTGTTAATCTGGCAATGAAACCGATTAATGAAATCAAACGAATTTCAACCATGAATTTTTCTGAAATACTCGCCGCAGCAAGACATTTTAGAGCAAAATACCATTTTTCATTTAAACCATACAATCAAAAATTAGCTAGCTAACAAGCATTATATATATTAACTACTATTACGAAAAAAAACAGCTTTTCCTAAAAAGGCTGTTTTTTTTTAAGCTGCTAAGAGGCTGTTCTAAGGTTCTAAGTTTTTGCTCACGAGTTTTACTGATTTAAGCAGGTTTGCGCTGGTTTTGTTTTTTTACGCAGGTTTAATTTGATTTGTGTTGAGCTTTAATCTCGCAAAAAAAACTTAGAAACTTAGAAACTTAGAACCTTAGCATCTCCGTTCCTTAGGTTACTCTTTCTCATAATAAATAATAAAATAAACCATAACGAGATTGAGGCATAAAGAAACACTGTTTGTAATTATTATGGGAAGATCTTCTTTTAAAATTCCGTAAATTATCCAGACTGCTATTCCAAAAGTCAGGATTCCGAAAGTTTTAAGCGATATATCCTTTACTTTTTTGGTTTTCCAAACCTTTAAAATCTGCGGAATTGTAGATAGTGTAATGCAAGCTCCCGCAAATAATCCTATGCTATCTATGTAGTTCATTTTTTTAAGGTTCTGAGGTTTTGTTTTTGAATCTCGCAAAGTCGCAGAGTCGCAAAGTTTTATTCTTAAATAAGTTTTACAATTAAATAAAAGCCTTTGCGACTCTGCGACTTTGCGAGATTAAATAAGCACAGTAAGGAAAAAAACTTTGTGCTCTTTGCGTTAAAAAATCATCCACCAACTAATTCTCCGCCGTTAATATGAATAAACTGGCCGGTAATATAACTACTGTCTTCACAGGCCAGAAATACGTAGGCAGGTCCAACTTCAGAAGGTTGTCCGGCTCTTTCCATCGGATTATCTTTTCCAAAATCTGAAAGCTTGTCAAAGCTTGCCACAATCAACGGTGTCCAGATTGGACCTGGCGCAACGCCGTTTACCCTGATTTTTCTTTTCGCAAGCATTGTCGACAATGATCTCGTGAAACTTACAATAGCACCTTTTGTACTCGAATAATCAACTAAATGTTCGCTGCCGCGATACGCAGTTACAGAACTTGTGTTAATAATTGTATCGCCTTCTTTCAAGTACGGAAGTGCCGCCTTAGTAATATAGAAATACGGATAAATATTGGTTTCAAATGTTTTATGCAATTGTGCTGCGGTAATTTTTTCCAGTTCGTTTTGCGGAAATTGAATGGCAGCATTATTCACCAAAACATTTATGGTTTTAAAAGTTGTAATACACTTTTTAATAGCCGTTTTGCAGAATTTCTCATCTTTCAAATCTCCGCTTATAAGCAGACATTGCTGACCTTCTTTTTCGATCATTTCTTTGGTTTCCTTTGCATCTTTGTCTTCTTTTAAGTATACAATGGCAATATTGGCACCTTCACGCGCAAAATGTACGGCAGCGCTTCGGCCAATTCCGCTGTCACCGCCGGTTATAAAAGCAGTTTTACCAAGAAGTTTTCCACTTCCGGCGTAATTCTCTCTTATAATTTCCGGTTCGGGATTCATTTTATGTTCGTTTCCCGGAAGCTCTTGTTTTTGTTCCGGAAAGTTTTTAGGCTTTTTCATAATACAGGAATTTTAAACAACTGATTTAGTATTAAAGTTAGCTGAATGAAGAATGAAAAAGAGACTGTAACAAATTTTTGATTGCCTCAATAAATTAAAATGAAAGAAAAAAGCTATGATTGTTTTGCATTTTATTTAAAAATGTAATCTTTAATAAGCTGACTTTCATAAATTCAATTAGATTATGTAACAAGACATGGGAATTATGTAACGAATTAGATACGGATGTAAAAGTGAATGTATCTTTTTTTTCTAAATTTGAAAGTTTGACCAACTATATTTAAAATAGGATCAGATATTTTAAATAAGAACCTTTTCAAACCAATGATTCAATTTTTTTTAACTCGTAACGCTTTATTCCCCATAACAGCATGGTATTAATTGTTGATGATATCAAGGCAAATATTATTGCCTTAAAGAAAACATTAGAACTTCACAACATCGACGTAGATACCGCCGAATCTGGTGAAGAAGCCTTAAAGAAAATTTTAAAAACAAACTACTGTCTTATCATTATGGATGTTCAGATGCCCGGACTTGACGGCTTCGAAGTGGTAAAAATCCTTTCCGGAAACAAACGAACCAAAGACATTCCCGTAATTTTTCTTTCGGCATTAAACATCGAAAAGAAATACATCTTTAAAGGTTATGAAAGCGGTGCAGTAGAATACATTACAAAACCTGTTGATACTGATTTACTGATGCTGAAGGTAAAAACTTTTATCAAAATCTATGAGCAGCAAAATGAGCTAAAAGGCATAAAAGACCTTCTTTCGAAAGAAATCAAAATTAGAAAAGAAGCACAGGACAATCTCGAAATCAAAATCGCAGAAAGAACCAAAGAATTGGTTTTGAAAAACGAAGAACTAGAGATGAAAAACCACGAATTACAGCAGTTTGCCTGGGTGGTATCGCATGATTTGAATGAACCTATAAGGAAAATCCAGATCTTCATTAAAATAATCAAAGAGCTTTATTTAAAAGAAGATGAAAAGGGAATTGATTATGTAGACAGAACCATAAAATCTGCCGAAAGAATGCAGACTCTTATTACTGATCTTCTCGCATATTCCAGATTATCAGCGCAGGTTAAACCAGAAATTACAGATCTTAATGTAGTTTTACAGGAAGTTCTTTCGGATTTTGATTATTTGATTGAAAGAAAAAATGCCACAGTAAAAGCTACAGAACTCCCCACAATAGACAGTATTCCGAGTCAGCTTCGACAAGTATTTCAGAATTTGATTGGAAATGCCCTTAAATTCTCGGGCGGTGATGAACCTCCATTAATTGAAATTACAGCAGAATTAATTGCCGATAAATCTTTTGACAGCCCAACCGCACCGGAAGGAAAGTATTGCAGAATTATGGTAAAAGATAACGGAATTGGTTTTGATGAAATTTATCTGGATCGAATTTTTATTATTTTTCAGAGTTTAAATGACAGACAGACTTATGAAGGAACCGGAATTGGTCTGGCAATCGCAAAAAAAATAATAGAAAAACATAACGGATTAATAACGGCGAAAAGTGAAGTGGGCAAAGGTGCCAGCTTTATTATTGTTCTTCCCTTAAAATACGAATAAATACAATTTAAAACCATGAATGGTAACTTTAAAAGAAATCTCCTAATTAGTTCGTTAGTTTCATTATTAGTGCTTACAATCAGTTCTGTTGCTTCGTTTATCAGCATCAAAAGCTTGTTAAACAGTAATTTCTGGGTAAATCATACTCAGGATGTTATTTACAACTTAAACGAGGGTTCGGCGATAATTACAGAAGCGCAAACAAGTATGCGCGGTTATTTATTAACCGGCGATGAGCAGTTTGTAGACCGATTTAATGAATCTGAGGCCAAATCAAATACGTACTTTGAAAAACTGGAAGATCTTACAATTGATAATCCTACACAGCAAAAACTGTTAACCGATTTAACAAACAAGCGTTCCGGGTTTTTTAAATACCTGAACAATCAAATCGTAAAAAAGCGTTTAAACAAAGAAACACTGATCTTCGACTTAAACGAAGGCAGGGTAATGATGAGCGATATGCGAGCGGTTATCAAAAAAATAGAAGGTACAGAACAAAAACTTCTGGAAGAGCGAAATGCTAGCTCAGAACGTTATGGCTATTACAGTTTAATTTTAATTATAGTCGCCTTTTTTATTGCCTTTTTAATTTCAATTGTTTTCCTTATCAGAATTCTCAAAGATTACAACGAACGTTCTGCACTGCAAAAAGAACTGGAGAGAAAAGATATTGAAACGGCGCAGAGAATTGAAGCAATTAGTACGATTGCAACAAATATTTCAAAAGGAAACTACGATATTCGTGTAGACGATACAAAGGCAGATGCACTTGGAAGTGTAGGAGAATCTTTGAACACAATGGGAGTTTCTCTTAAAAATTCATTTGATCTGCTTTCTCAAAAAGAATGGCTTCAAACGGGAATTGCTGAGTTAAATAACACCATGCTGGGCGAAAAATCATTACAGAAACTTTCAAAAGATATTATTGAGTTTTTATGTCAGTATACTAACAGCAGTGCCGGGGTTTTATATGTTATTGAAGAAAATGAATTAGTATCTTCTGGAGGATATAGTTATATACCAAGTAAAAACCGTGAGCGTATTCAAAAAGGCGAAGGTTTAATTGGTCAGGCGATTTCATCTGGAAAAATATTAGAATTAAAAACACTATCTCCAAACGATATTCAAATTAATTATGCTTTAGGACAAGTTAAACCTACACATATTGTAGCAGTTCCGCTTCAAGATAACAAAGTTGAGGGTGCGGTTGAATTAGCGAGTATTTACGGTTTTTCTGAACTGCATTTAGAATTTTTACGAAGCGTTGCCAATAACATTGGAATTGCTTTAAAATCAACTCAAAACAGAAAAAGAGTATTAGAGCTGCTGGAAGAAACAAAATCGCAGTCTGAAGAGCTTCAGACACAACACAGCGAACTGGAAGCTATTAATGCCGAATTAGAAGCGCAGACAGAAAAACTGCAGGCTTCTGAAGAAGAATTACGAGTACAGCAGGAAGAATTGGAACAAACCAATGAAGAACTTTCTGAAAGAAGTGTTTTACTGGAAGAAAAAAATAATGAAATTCAAAAGAAATCAGAAGCCTTAGAATTAACAACGCGTTATAAATCAGAATTTTTGGCCAATATGTCACACGAATTAAGAACGCCTCTTAATTCAATTCTGCTATTAAGCCGTTTATTATCAGAGAACAATAACAAAAGCATGAACAATGAAGAAATTGAGTTTGCCAAAGTTATTCAGAGTTCAGGAAACAGTTTATTGGGTTTAATTGATGAAATTCTGGATTTATCTAAAATCGAAGCCGGTAAAATGGAATTAGAGTTTTTAGATATTTCGACCAAAGAAATCACAGACGCACTTTGGAATCTCTTTAATCTGGTAGCCAAAGAAAAAGGAATTGAATTTGAAATTATTTCTAAAGAAGCGCCAATTGTCATTAAAACAGACAAAATGCGTTTGGAACAAATTCTAAAAAACCTGATTTCAAACGCTATTAAATTTACAGAAAAAGGAAAAGTAACGCTTGAAATCAAGATCAATACAGATGATGATAAAATTATCTGTTTTATTGTAAAAGATACCGGAATAGGAATTCCGCTGGAAAAACAACCGCTTATTTTCGAAGCATTCCAGCAGGCCGATGGTTCAACAAAACGTAAATACGGCGGAACAGGTTTAGGATTATCGATCAGCAGAGAACTTGCAAAATTACTTAAAGGAGAAATTATCCTGCACAGTAAAGTTAACGAAGGAAGTACTTTTACCTTATGTCTTCCGGTTTATGGTTCTTCTCCTTACAAAACTAATGTGGAGAAAATACCGCCAACAGCATTTGTAGAATTAGAACCTGAAAAAGAAGAAAGTACACCTGCAAAAAAATACATTAGTTCAACTATTCCCGATGAAATAGATGATGATAGAAATGAAATAAGAGAAGGGGATAAAGTAATTTTAATTGTTGAAGACGATATCAATTTTGCAAAATCACTTTTGGCCTTTTCACGAAACAAAGGTTATAAAGCAATTGTAGCCGTAAGAGGCGATCATGCCCTAAACTTTACGTTGCTGTACAAACCCGTTGGTGTCTTGTTAGATATTGAACTTCCGGTAAAAAGCGGCTGGGAAGTTCTGGAAGAATTAAAAAATCATGCCGAAACCAAACATATTCCCGTTCATATTATGTCATCGCATAAACTGAAACAGGAAAGTTTATTAAAAGGCGCAGTAGATTTCTTAGATAAACCGGTAGCATTTGACAAAATTCCGGATGTGTTTTTAAGAATCGAACATATCATTAATAAAGAAGCGCAAAAGGTTTTAATTATTGAAGATAACCCGAAACATGCCAAAGCATTGTCTTATTTCTTAGAAACGTATAATATCAATTCTGAGATAAAAAGTGAAGTTTCAGACGGGATTCAGGCTTTAAGCAAAACAGAAGTAGACTGCGTAATTCTTGATATGGGAATTCCGGATAAACAAGCGTATCAAATTCTGGATGGCGTGAAGAAAAATCCGGGACTGGGAAAACTTCCGGTAATTGTCTTTACAGGAAAAAGTTTATCACTAAAAGAAGAAGTAAAAATTAAGAAATATGCTGATTCTATTATTGTTAAAACGGCACATTCCTACCAAAGAATGTTAGATGAAGTGTCGCTGTTCCTGCATTTAGTTGAAGATAAAAAAGACGGAAAAGACAAAAAAGACGGACATAAAAAGCTAAATTTACTTAACAATATTCTGCACGATAAAAAAGTGCTGATTGTTGATGATGATGTTCGTAATATTTATTCGCTTACAAAAGCTTTAGAAGTATTTAAAATGACAATCATTACGGCTTTTGATGGAAATGACGCCATTAAAGTTTTAAGCGAAAATCCAGATACCGATGTTGTTTTATTAGACATGATGATGCCGCATATGGACGGTTACGAAACAGCCGAAAAAATACGTGCCAATCCGAAGTTTTTAACTTTACCTGTAATTGCCGTAACAGCAAAAGCAATGACAGGAGACAGAGAAAAATGTATAAAAGCAGGAGCATCAGATTATATTACAAAACCGGTAGATGTTGACCAGCTATTGTCGTTATTGCGAGTATGGCTTTATGATAAAGTTTAAAAATTAAGATAAAGTGTATGCCGCAGATTTCACAGATTAAAAGGATTTTTATCTGTGCTAATCTTTGAAATCTGCGACAGAAAAAATATAAAAGAATATGAGTAAAAAACGACTTTTAATTGTAGATGACGATCCAAGAAATATTTTTGCATTAGAGCATACTTTGCGTGTCAAGTCATACGATTGTTTGTCTTGTACAAGTGCAGAAGAAGCATTGAAATTATTAGAATCTGATGAAAATATTGATGGTGTTTTAATCGATATGATGATGCCCGAAATGGATGGATATGATGCCATTCCGTTAATAAAAGCTATTCCGTCAAGAAAATCGACTTTTGTTGTTGCAGTTACAGCTCAGGCTATGACGGGCGACAAAGAAAAATGCTTAGAGGCCGGAGCAGATGATTACATTTCTAAACCGGTAGATGTTGATAAGTTACTGCTTGTTTTAAGCAAAATTTGAATGAATTATGATCGAGGATATTGAACTGGAAACACTTATCAATGAGGTTTATGAATATTATGGTTTTGATTTTGGAAGTTATTCCAGAGCATCATTAAAAAGACGCGTATACAGAGTATATCAATTAGGCGGCTTTGAGCATTTTCATGAATTTCTTTCAAGAGTTCGTTATGATCCTGAGTATTACAAAAAAATGGTCGATGAAATCACGGTTAATGTAACAGAAATGTTTCGTGACCCGGCATTTTACAGCATTTTAAGAAATGAAATTTTACCACTCCTAGGAACAAAACCTTTTATCAGATTATGGCACGCCGGCTGTTCTACCGGCGAAGAAGTTTATTCTATGGCCATAATGCTTAAAGAAGCTGGTTTACTGCATAAATCCCTTATTTATGCTACAGATATTAATGCAACGGTTTTAGAAACAGCCAAAAAAGGAATTTTCCCGCTCAGAATGATGAAAGAGTATTCACAAAACTATCGTGATGCGGGAGGACAGGAAGACTTTTCGAGTTATTATACCGCCAATTATGGCATTGCAAAGTTTAATGAAGAGTTGTCTCAAAAAATGGTATATTCACAGCACAATTTAGTTTCAGATACTTCATTCAATGAGTTTGATATTATTTTGTGCCGTAATGTTTTAATTTATTTTGATAACGAACTTCAAAAAAGAGTCATTAATTTATTTGATGAAAGTTTAGCTGTTTTAGGTTTTCTGGCCTTAGGCACAAAAGAAACTATAAAATATTCTATTTCTCCCGGCAAATACAAACAGTTTGAAAAAGAGAAAATATGGAGGAAAATAAGATAATATCAAACTGCAGATTAGTAATAATAGGAGGATCGGCAGGGAGTTTAAATGCCTTAATGCAAATTTTACCCGAATTAACAACACTCCATCATTATGCGATCGTAATTGTTGTACATCGCAAAAGTACAGATGACCAGACTCTGGAAGAATTAATAGCCTTGAAATCAAGCATTCCTGTAAAACCAATAGAAGATAAAACTATTCTTAAACCCGGTTTTGTATACATTGCGCCGTCAAATTATCATTTATTATTCGAAAAAGACGATACATTGGCATTGGATACCTCAGAAAAAATCAATTACAGCCGTCCAAGCATAGATGTTTCTTTTGAATCGGCAGCAGAAATCTACGGAAGTTCTTTAGTTGGAATTCTATTTTCGGGTTCCAATACAGACGGAACCTTAGGATTACAGGCAATTCAAGACTCTGGAGGGAAAATTGTAGTACAAAATCCCCTTTCTGCAGACATGCCTTTTATGCCTAATAATGCTATAGTTTATACAAAACCTGATCTTGTTCTAAACAACGAAGAAATACTGGAATTACTAAATTCAATAAATACTGATTAGTTTTTAGGTTTAGGCATTTCATCTTCCGGAAGAATAACTTTGTTGAGTTCAGCTTCTTTTTCAGCACGTCTTTGCGCTGCTTTTCCTTTTCCGATAGGTATTCCGGCAGTTAGATATAAAGATCTGTTATATACATTAGGTCCGTCACCTTTCATAACAGGAACCAATCCGTAATAATATTGAATAGTGATGTTTAATCCGTTGCCCACATTCATATGATATCCCGTTCCAAAAGCAATTCCGGCATCAATAACCCTGATTTGATCCCGAATCTTTTTCTTGTAAACAACATCATTATCATTAATCTCATTTTTAAATTGATCAAAAGCAGAAGCCAAAAGACCCAACTGGGGTCCTGCTTTAAGATAAATTCGATTTTTAAACTGATACTTAATCAAAATAGGAACATTAAAATATCGAATTTCACGATCAACAGTTCCACCTGCAAAAGTGTTATCCAGATTTTCATCTTCTAAAGAATAAACAGGAATTTGCCGCGCGCCCATGGGAGATTTTACAATTACCCCCGTATTAATCATCCAGGCCGGATTTTGCTTTGATTTTATATCAAAATAAAAACCAAGATTAAACCCGGGATTTAATCCGGTACTATCAAGGTTAGAGATATCAGAAAGATTGATACCGCCTTCTAAACCAAATTCTAAAAAAGGAGAATTCAGTTTATCACCAAAAATCAAAGAAATTAAAACCTGAGATTTCATCTGATTCATACAAAAAAAAGCGACGAGTAATACAAAACCTTTTTTCATACAGATTGGTTTATAATCCAAAACGATACTGAAGTCCAAATAAAACCTGTGTACGACTGGCTAAGAAACCTGTTTCCAGCCTAAGCATTATATGTTTATTATATTGAAATTGCGTTCCAACAATAAAATTCCACATATCTTTTGGTCTTTTTTGCAGCGAATACTGAATAGTAGACTGATCAGCAGTACTCAAAGCTCCGTCTAAAGTTGTTAAAAACGTGCTGGCTCTTTCTAAAGCACGATTGGCAGTATTATGTTTGGCAATGTTACCAGGATTAGCCTGCTGTGCAGGAGTTAAACCATCCCACCACGTATCGACTTTTGTTTGGTTTTCAGATACTTTAGCCAAACCAGTATCCACTTTACCCTGTGCAGTACTCAAATCAAAAATATCTGATAAGGCAATATTCCCATTAGTACCTCCATTAATGTGAACCCTAAAACCGCCAACCCAAACCGCAATATTTTGTTCCGGTTTATGAAACTTAAAAGTTTTACCTAGCCGAGGACCAAAAACATAAGAAAACGCAGGTTTATCAAGTGCACTTATATCGGTCCAGGCCATATTCATGTCTAATGCCAGCCAACCGCCGCCAATACCAATTGTAGGTGTCATACCAAAACCAAAAGTAGTAGCATCAAAATTGGCGGATGTTCCAAACGATGCAACTTCAGACCAATTATTGTCGGCATCAGGAACCCAGATTCCGGCATTAATTTTTGTTGTTGTATTGGCTTTACCAATAAGACCATAAATATTTAAAAAAGGAAGTAACCAAATGTCCGGTCGTATGGTTAATGCACCTGCCTCGACAGAAGATTTTTCGAAGCGTACTATTTCATCAAGATTGTAAAGCGGGCCATTGTTAAAACCAACTTCCAAATTGCTTATAACAATCTCAGAATCCTGCCAAAAGTAGTTTACAGATAATCCTGCAGAATAGGGTAAATTATATCCCTTTTGGGCTACTTTTTCACCCCAAATAGGCAGAGCGTAAGGATATTTTTCTACTTTAAGACTGTCTTTTAATTCCTGGTTTTTTTCACCTACGATTTTATCGGTATAAACCTGACCGAAAAAAGGTACACTAAATAATAAAAAAAGGGCTGATATTAGTTTTTTACATTTCATTGATTAGAGTGTTAATTGATTAAAATAAAACTGCTTGTAATAAATATGTACTAATGTATTCTGAGGGAATTTCGGCTTATCTTTTGTTTTTAATGGTGTATAAAATAAAAGTGTTAAGGGGTATTATATGGGTTAATTAGTGTTAAAGTTAACTAAAATTTCCTTTAAAGAGTATTATTTTTTAATAAATATGCTTAAAAATCAATCTATTATAAGTTTTTTGAGGACAGATAGAATAGCGAACAGAATAATATATTATTTTTACATTCATGAAATGGATAGCAATTGTAATGTCAATTTATTTGATGGCACTTTCAAATATGCCCTGCGCAGATATGGAAGTGAACAGTGCGATGCATAAAACAGCCCAGTTTTCTTCAGAAGAAAATCATTCGCACGACAAAGACAACGATTTATGTTCTCCATTTTGTGCCTGTAATTGCTGCGGCGCACAAGTGCTAAGTTACCAGATAGCGGCAAGCTTTGAATTTCCTTCGGCTTACACAAAAATTTCAATTCCTTTACCGAGTTACAATTCTGTATTTACTTCTAATTTCTACGGAAGTATTTGGCAGCCCCCTCAAATAGTATAATGATGTCCCGATAAATCGGGATTGAGAACTGTGGATTTTCCACAAATGTATCAGACAAACTTTTGTCTAATTTCTCATTTCATTATATATATCAAATGCTAGATAAAATCATTCAGTTTAGTATACGAAACAAATTCGTTATACTATTATTTACCCTCGTTTTAATAGCTTGGGGAAGCTATTCGCTTAAACAATTACCGCTTGATGCGCTGCCGGACGTGACTAACAATCAGGTTCAGATTATTACCACAGCGCCCACTTTGGCAAGTCAGGAAGTCGAGCAGTTAATTACATATCCGTTAGAACAAGCCGTAAAAACAGTTCCGGATATCATAGAACTCCGCAGTATTTCCCGTTTTGGTTTATCTGTGGTAACCGTTGTTTTTGAAGACAATGTTGATATTTACTGGGCCCGTGAACAAATATTTCAACGCTTAAAACAAGCCGAAGAAAACATTCCTGCTTATGCAGGTTCGCCAGAATTAGCGCCAATAACTACAGGTCTAGGCGAAATTTACCAATATGATGTGTATGCCAAAAAAGGCTACGAAAACAAATACGACGCAGTAAAACTAAGAACTATTCAGGATTGGATTATTATTCCGCAATTACAGGGAATACGGGGTGTTGCCGATGTAAGTACATGGGGCGGAAAACTAAAACAATATGAAATTGCCGTAAACCCCAATACGCTAAATAGCCTGGGTGTTACCATTACCGAAATTTTCGATGCCTTAGAAAAAAACAACCAAAATACCGGAGGCGCTTATATAGAAAAAGATCAATATGCTTATTTTATTCGTGGTGTCGGAATTGCTAAAGGCGTAAAAGACCTTGGAAATGTAGTAGTTAAAAACCGAAACGGTTCTCCTGTTTTGGTTCGCGATGTAGCGCAGGTTCGCGAAGGCGTTGCATTGCGTTATGGTGCATCAACAAAAGATGGAAAAGGAGAAATAGTTTCGGGTTTAGTTTTAATGCTGAAAGGCGAAAACTCCAGCGCTGTTGTTAACAGGATCAAAGAAAGAATGATTCAGATAAATAAAAGCCTGCCTGAAGGAGTTACAGCCGAAGCCTTTATTGACCGAGGAAAACTCGTTGATAATGCGATTGGAACTGTTACCAAAAACTTACTTGAAGGAGCTTTAATCGTCATTTTTGTTCTGATTCTATTTTTAGGAAATCTTCGTGCCGGATTGATAGTTGCTTCGGTAATTCCGCTGGCGATGCTATTTGCTATTATTTTGATGAATGCTTTTGGGGTAAGCGGAAATTTAATGAGCTTGGGTGCCATAGATTTCGGAATTATTGTCGATGGTGCCGTTATTATTGTAGAAGCTTCAATGCATCATCTGCAAAAACTCAAACGTAAAAAGGAACTTTCGCAGGAAGAAATGGATGCTGAAATTTACAATTCGGCTTCAAAAATCAGGAATAGTGCGGCTTTTGGAGAAATCATTATTCTGATTGTTTACCTGCCCATTCTGGCTTTAATAGGAACAGAGGGTAAAATGTTTAAACCAATGGCCATGACTGTTGGGTTTGCCGTAATTGGTGCGTTTATACTTTCGTTGACCTATGTGCCAATGATGAGCGCATTGTTTCTTTCGAAGAAAACAGAACATAAAGAAAATTTTAGCGACAAAATGATGCTTTGGTTTGAAAGTTTATACACTCCATTTTTAAATAAAGCGTTGCAGTTTAAAAAAGTTGTTTTAGGAATTTCTCTCGGATTATTTGCTTTAGGATTAATTGTTTTCCAGAATATGGGTGGTGAATTTATCCCAACCATCGAAGAAGGTGATTTAGCCATTAACGCTTCAATTATGACCGGAAGTTCGCTTACGCAGATGGTGGAAACTACAACCAAATACGAACAGATTCTAAAAGCTAAATTTCCTGAAATAAAAACCATCGTAACCAAAATAGGCAGCGGTGAAATCCCAACCGATCCAATGCCCATTGAAAGCGGCGATTTGATTATTGTTTTAAAAGACAAAAAAGAATGGAAAGGCAAATACCATAATTGGGAAGAACTGGCAAATGCCATGAAAGAAGAAATGGAAGTAATTCCGGGTGCTAACATCGAAATTTCACAGCCAATTCAAATGCGTTTTAACGAATTAATGACCGGAAGCCGAAGCGATATTGCCATCAAAATCTTTGGAGATGATCTGGAAATCTTAGATTCAAAAGCATCAGGATTGATTTCGAAAATAAAAGGCATTGAAGGAATTGGCGACTTAAAAGCAGATAAAGTAACTGGTTTGCCTCAAATTACAATAAAATACGATTACAATAAAATTGCTTTGTATGGATTGAACATTTCAGATATTAATCAAATTATTCGTTCATCGTTTGCGGGAGAAAGTGCCGGAAAAATCTACGAAGAAAGCAAACGATTTGATGTCGTGGTAAGAATGGATCAGGATAATCGAGCCGATATTACTGATGTCAGCAACTTGTTTATTCCTCTGCCAAACGGTCAGCAGGTACCGCTTTCGCAAGTTGCAACTGTAGATTACGAGCAAGGACCGGTTCAGGTTGTTCGTGAAGATGGAAAACGAAGAATAACCGTTGGTTTAAACGTTCGTGGAAGAGATATTAAAACCGTTGTAGAAGAGATTCAGCAGAAACTCGACAAAAATTTCAAACTCCCTGCGGGATATTATATAACATATGGCGGACAATTTGAAAATTTAATCGAAGCCACAAAACGACTTTCGATAGCATTACCTATTGCTTTAGGTTTGATTTTAATCTTGCTTTATTTTACATTCAAGAGTTATAAACAGGCACTTTTAATTTTTACAGCGATTCCGTTATCTGCCATTGGAGGTGTATTTGCACTTTCGCTGAGAGGAATGCCGTTTAGTATTTCGGCCGGAATTGGATTTATTGCCTTATTCGGAATTGCGGTTCTTAACGGAATTGTCCTGATTTCGTATTTCAATCAATTAAAATCAGAAGGAATTTTTGATCCGCTTCAAAGAGTTTTAATCGGAACCAAAACCAGATTGCGCCCTGTTTTAATGACAGCGGCTGTAGCGTCCTTAGGATTTTTACCAATGGCATTATCTACAAGCGGCGGGGCAGAAGTACAAAAACCTTTAGCAACGGTAGTGATTGGCGGCTTAATCTCGGCAACCTTATTAACCTTAATCGTTTTACCGATCCTGTATTTAATGTTAGAGAAGTTTAACCGTAAAGAGATAATTAGATAATTAGAAAATGGGATAATTAGAGGATTATTATTCGAGGTAAAATGATTTTTCACGCAGATTTAATTTTAAAATGATAAATAATAATCTGCGCATATCTGCTTAAATCCTTTTAAATCTGCGTGAAACAAAAAAATAAAATAATGAAAAAGTTACTATATAATTTAAGAACAATAAACTTTGCGAACTTCGCGCATCCCTTGCGAACTTTGCGGTTAAGTGCATTCCTATTCGTTACATTCGTTTCGCAGGCCCAACAAAAGATTACTTTAGAAAAAGCCCTGGAACTTGCTAAATCAAACAACATCGATTTAAAAATCGCCGATAAAGAAATAGAAAAACAAACTGTTTTGAAGAAAACAGCTTTTCAACCAGATCCGCTTCAGGTTCAATATCAAGGCGGGCAGTTCAACAGCGTTGATTTTGATCATAATGTTTCGGTACAGCAATTCTTCCCGTTAGGAAATGTTACAAAAGCAAACAGACAATTGCAGGAAGAACTTGCGAAATTGGCCGAAAAACGAAAAGCGTTATCTTCTTACGAACTCGAAAAAGCTGTGACTTTGGCCTATTATCAATATTTATACGGAATTTCAATTCAAAAATTAAACTCAGAATTGAATGAAATTTACACTAAATTCCTAAAGAATGCCGAACTCCGATTTAAAACCGGAGAAAGCGGGAATATTGAAGTAATAAGTGCCAAAGCCAAAGTAAAAGAAATCGAAACCCAAAAGGAACAATTAAATTACGATTTGGCTATTTACCAAAAACAGCTGCAGTTTTTTGTGCAGACGAATGAAAATATAATTCCAGATGAAACGACTTCGCTGCAATATCCCTTCATAGAAAACAAAGATTCTAAAGCCGAAATACTATTATCGGATTTTTACCAACAGCAGATTTCGGTTTATCAAAAAGAAGCCGGAACGTTTAAAGCAAACCGAATACCTAAATTAGGTTTAGGCTATTTTGCCCAAACGATCAATACGGAATCATTGTTTCAGGGCTTCACAGCCGGACTTCAGATTCCGATTTTTGGAGGTGTAAATACAGCAAAAGCAAAAGCTTCGGAAATTAGTATTTCGCAGTCACAATTGGCATTAGACAAAAACAAAATTATCCTGAATCTGCAAAAAGAAGAATTGCAGAATAACTTTCAAAAACAGCAGAAAAACCTGGATTATTATCAAAATGAAGGCTTGCAATACGCCAACCAGATTATTGATACTGCTCAAAAAAGTTATGCCAACGGCGATATGAGTTATTGGTCGTATATCAGTTTTTTAAATCAGGCCATCGATATTAAAAAACAACTTGCAGAAGCCACGCACAGTTTTAATCAAAGTGCTATCGAACTCCAATTTCCAACTATCAAAAACAATTAAAAATGAAAGATATACTGAATTATTTAACCGCAAAGAGCGTAAAGATTTTAACGCAAAGTTCGCAAAGTTTCATTTCCTTGCGTGCCTTGCGCTTTGCTCTTGCGTGCCTTGCGGTTACCTTAATCGCATGCAGCGAAAAAAAGACCGAAGAAACGCATGAAGAAGAAAAATCACAGACAGAAGCTGCATTAACGGAATCTCAATATAAAACCGTAGGCATTGAAACAGGATTTGTTGAAGAAAGAAACCTTAATAAAATCATTAAAGCCAATGGTTACACCACAGTTCCGCCTCAAAATTCGGCTGAGGTTTCGACTTTAATCGGCGGAACGGTGAAAGATATTTATGTTTTAGAAGGAACGTTTGTCAATAAAGGAAAAGTTTTAGCAACAATTCAAAATCTGGAAGTGATTGAAATCCAGGAAGATTATCATTCGGCTGCAGCCAATGTTGAATATTTGCAATTAGAATACAACCGACAGAAAACATTGAGTGATGAAAATGTAAATCCGAGGAAAACATTTCAGGAAGTAAAAGCCAAATTAGCTGCCGAAAGAGCAAGAGCACAGGCAGCAAAAAATAAGTTGGAAGCTTTGCATGTTGGTACAAAAGGAAGTTCATCTTTAGTGCCAATTGTTGCGCCTATAAGCGGTTATGTTGGAAAAATCAGCATTGCCAAAGGCGCTTTTGCACAAACAGGAGTTTCTTTGTTTGAGGTTGTAGATAATAGTCAGATGCATTTGGATTTGAATGTTTATGAAAAAGATCTGGGCTCGATTTCTATTGGTCAGGTAATTGATTTTGTGCTGACCAATCAATCGAATAAATCTATTAAAGGAAAGATTTTCGGAATCAATAAATCCTTTTCTAACGAAAGTAAAACCGTTGCGGTTCATGCCAAAATTGATCCCGCTGATGCTAAAGATTTGATTTCGGGAATGTATGTTTCGGCAAACATCAATATTGTAAATGCCACCGTTCCGGCTTTACCAAAAGACGCCGTTGTTCGAAATGCCGATAAGTATTTTGTTTTTGTACAGGAAGAAGAACATAAAAATGAGAAAACAAAAGAAACAGAAATTCATTTTAAAGCGATTGAAGTAATTCCCGGCACAACAGATTTAGGCTTTACAGAAATTAAGTTTGTTGATAGAATTGCTACGGATGCAAAAATTGTTACAAAAGGTGCTTTTTATTTACTGTCTGCAATGAAGGGTGGAGGAGAGCATGAGCACTAGGTTATTTGCCACAAAGGCACTAAGACGCTAAGTTTTTTTTAAGCTGAAGGGAAATAATCTCGCAAAGTCGCAGAGCCGCAAAGTTTTTTAATCTTTAGGCTGTATTAATTGCCTCCAGCTTTAGCTGGAGGTACTAAAGCCTTTTCTGTTTCTTATCTTAGTACCTCCAGCTAAAGCCGGAGGCAATTGAAAAAAACTTTGCGGCTCTGCGACTTTGCGAGATTATTTCACCCCAGCTAAAAAACCTTTGTGCCTTAGTGTCGTAGCAAAAACGAGATTAAAAACATTTTTACTTAAGAGTAATTACCACAAAATGATTAAATTTAGAGCATATTTAGACAAAGTTTAAACAAGAAACTTTTCCTCCATGATACATCAAGATTTAGAAGTAAAAAATACTAAAAATAAAACAAAACCATCCTGCTGCTGTTCGCATGACGAACCCGTACACTCTGAAGATGATGGACATGATCACGGCCACAGTCACGAACATGAAGCCGAAGGCAGTTTACTTAAATTATTCATACCATCGATCTTATCTTTTATCTTATTACTTATCGGAATTGGATTTGATAACTATTTCCCTCAAACCTGGTTTTCAGGATATGTTAGAATTGCGTGGTATATAGTAGCTTATCTTCCGGTTGGACTTCCGGTTTTACGAGAAGCTTATGAAAGCATTATAAAAGGTGATGTCTTTTCAGAATTTTTTCTGATGTGTATTGCTACTATTGGAGCTTTTGCGATAGGGGAATATCCTGAAGGGGTTGCTGTTATGCTTTTTTATACCATTGGAGAAACATTTCAGGGAATGGCGGTCAGCAAAGCAAAATCTAATATTAAAAGTTTACTGGACCAGCGCCCGGATGAGGTTACTATTTTAGAAAATAATATTGCAGTAAAAATAAAGGCCAAAGATGCTAAAATAGGCGATATCATTCAGCTTAAAGCGGGAGAAAAACTAGGTTTAGACGGCGAATTATTATCAGATTTGGCTTCGTTTAATACCGCAGCTTTAACGGGAGAAAGTAAACCCGATACCAAAAAGAAAGGCGATACGGTCTTAGCTGGAATGATAAACGGAAATACTATTGCACAAATAAAAGTGACAACGGCTTACAACGATAGTAAATTGTCTAAAATCCTGGAAATGGTTCAGAATGCGACGGCAAAAAAAGCTCCTGCCGAATTGTTTATTCGCAAGTTTGCCAAAATTTATACACCAATAGTAGTGTATCTTGCAATTGCAATATGTTTACTGCCAATACTTTTTGTCGATAATTACGTTTTTAGCGACTGGTTGTACAGAGCTTTGGTGTTTCTGGTTATTTCTTGTCCGTGTGCTTTGGTTATCAGTATTCCGCTAGGTTATTTTGGAGGAATTGGAGCTGCAAGTAAAAACGGAATTCTATTTAAAGGAAGTAATTATCTGGATAGTATTTCGAAGATTCAGAATGTGGTTATGGACAAAACCGGAACAATGACGGAAGGCGTTTTTAAAGTGCAGGAAGTTATCATAAAATCTGATTTTGATAAAGAGGAAATCCTGAAACTGGTTAATGTTCTGGAAAGGCATAGCACACATCCGGTGGCGACGGCAATTCACGATTACGTCGGATCAATTGATTCGGCAATAGAATTAAAAAACGTCGAAGAGATATCCGGACACGGATTAAAAGCAGAAGTAAACGGAAAAGAATTGCATGTTGGGAATTTCAAACTGCTGGATAAATTTAATATTCCTTATGATATAGACCCAGGTTCTGTAGTTTATACCACAATTGCTATTGCTTACGATCAGAAATTTGCAGGTTATTTAACTATTGCCGATGAAATCAAAGCAGATGCTCCCGAAGCAGTTTCTAAGCTAAAAGCATTAGGCGTAAAAGTTACAATGTTAAGCGGAGACAAAACGAATGTGGTTCAATTTGTAGCCGATAAACTAGGAATTACAAAAGCTTTCGGAGACTTACTTCCAGAAGATAAAGTCAATAAAGTAAACGAAATCAAAGCTAAAAACGAAACTGTAGCATTTGTTGGTGATGGTGTAAATGATGCGCCTGTAATTGCATTAAGTACCGTAGGAATTGCAATGGGAGGTTTAGGAAGTGACGCTGCAATAGAAACCGCCGATGTTGTAATTCAGGATGATAAACCCAGTAAAATTGCAATGGCAATCAATATTGGAAAACAAACCAAAAAAATTGTATGGCAGAATATTGGTTTAGCTTTCGTCGTAAAGGCTTTTGTACTGATTCTCGGTGCCGGTGGACTGGCCACAATGTGGGAAGCTGTTTTTGCAGATGTTGGAGTGGCTTTATTAGCGATATTAAATGCCGTTAGAATTCAGAAGATGAAGTTCTAACATAAAAAAGCAGTGATTAAAGATTTATTCACTGCTTTTTTGAATTAAAAATTATCTCTCGAAAACTGTTCGCAAAATGCTCTTATCGTTTGTCTTACTGTTCTAAACTCCTGTAAAATTTCTTCTTCAGTTCCTGTTGCTTTGGCAGGATCATTAAAGTTTTGATGTAATTTTTGAGCTTTTGAAGGAAAGAACGGGCAGCGTTCTTTTGCATTATCACAAACCGTAATTACAAAATCAAAATCTATATTTTGGTATTCATCAACATGATTTGAAGTATGGTTAGAAATGTCAATTCCATCTTCTTTCATGGTTATAACAGCCCTTGGATTAACTCCGTGAGTTTCTATTCCGGCACTGTAAACCTGAGCTTTATCGCCTAAAAAGTGTTTTAAATAACCTTCGGCAATCTGACTTCTGCAGCTATTTCCTGTACAGAGTACTAAAATGTTTTTTGTCATAATTTAAACTAGTAACCAAATGATATTGATGATACAGAATTTTGGCTCAAAACCAAAAATAAGCTGCAGCACAATTACAGATGTTGTGATAATAATTGGTTTCTTGTACTTTAGTATTTTCTGTTTCATTTTAACAACAGCCTGAATTTGGCGAGCAGCTATTGGCTTCGCTTTTGTAGAGTTCCGTTAAAGCTAATTTTTCTTTTGATGCAGGAACGCCGCATGCTTCTTGTGCCAGACAAGCTGTAGTTTTGTTTTTTAGAATAAAATGAGTTCCGTTAAATTCTAAATCATATCTTCCAATTGTTTCATTTTGATATTCAACTTCAATTTCAAAATCTTCAATATTTAATTTTTCTTCTGATAATTTGATGATATGCAGAAGTTTGCCTGGTTTCAATCTGTGTTCAAAATCATTTGCATTCCACAATTGAAAATTAACGGCACTTTCATGACGAATCACACCCCCGCAGTCAATGAAATTTTTACTTGTAGTTCCAATTTCAGTTACATGAAAGTGTTCAGGAACGAAAGCCCCGTTTTCTAATTGAAATGTCACATTTTCCAGATTTGGAAGAATGTTTTTAATGTCTGATAGTTTCATTCGTTTTTGTTTTTATAGTTATAATGCAATATTACGATATAGTTATTCAAAAAAAGGTTTAACAGCATTTCTGTTCTTTTGTAACAGTAATAACATTTGAAAAATAAGCTTTTAAAATATCAAAAGTAGTTTCGTCAATGCAGTAACAAATAGCATTTCCTTCAATATTTCCTTTTATAAGTCCCGCATTTTTTAATTCTTTTAAATGCTGCGAAACGGTTGGCTGGGCAAGTGGAAGTTCATTTACAATATCACCGCAAATACATTCATTTACCTTCAAAAGATATTCAATAATAGCAATTCTTGCAGGATGCCCCAAGGCTTTTGCTATTGTAGCGATCTGATTTTGTTTTTCTGTAAAATGTTCTGTTTTAGTAGCTCCCATTTTATTTTAAATTTCAATATAGCAATATTACGATAAAGTTTTTTAAAGAACAAAACTTTTAATGAATATTTTATTTACCGCAAAGAGTGCAAAGATTTTGTACTAGAACGTTTTAAAAACTCAAAGTTCACAAAGCTATGTGTATAAATATAGCTTTGCGAACTTTGCGAAAAAAACGTTGCGCCCTTTGCGGTAAAAAAACAGTTTTATAAAATTAGCGTTTAAAATTTCTCCATCCAAAACCAATCAGTAACAGGTTAAAAAGCAGTAAGGGTAAAAATGCTTTTACATAACTTGTTTCTGATTTATCAGTAAACATTTCTACTTTAAAATTTTTCCATTTTTGCTGATCTACAAGAGCATTATCAAATATTTTAGGATAAAAATGCAGCCTTAGTTTTTCGTGAAATTGTTTGGTTTCTTTTAGAAATAAAAGCTGGTTTCGTAAGTCTGATTTTGCAATTTCATTCAATTGAATCTGAGTATGAAGCGTTGGAATAAATTGTGCAATCCATTCGCTGGCATTATTTCGCTGTTCTAATTTTGATTCTAACTCTTTAGATTGTATGGCAGATTCATCATCGCCCATTTGCTGCATCGCATAATACCAAAGCCAGCTGAATTCGGTTTCCGGCAATGGATAATGTTTAAACTGCGGATAATGTTTGTAGAATTTATCCAGCGTTTCCTGCTTATCCATATCCCATTTTTCGTGGTAGGCATTTCGCTGTGTAAGCGTTAATTCTAAAGCTTCGGGAACTTTGTATTTGTTGATGATATAGGTATTGATTCCAGCCGGAAGAATAATAATCAGAAACAGCCAGATCGTTAATAAAATAACAGCATTGAAGTTTGAATTTTTATTAAGAGAAACAATAAAAAAACAAACCGAAAACCAAAACAAAATGTACAAAACTGCGATTCCGTAAAATAGAATAAACGCCTTGTCAATTGGAATTTGCAGAAGTAAAACCGCAATTAAAAGTAGTAAAGACAAAAGGCCAATTAAACTTAAAATACGAACATAAAACAATTTTAAAATATATAAAAAGGTATTCGGACTTTGGGTTGCCACGATTTTCCAGGTTCCTGATTCTTTTTCTTCGGAAATAATATTATACGAAAAAGCGATAATCAAAAGCGGAAACAGATACAAAAGCACAAAGCTAAAGTCGATATTTCCCGATAAAAGATTACTCGGATTATTGAGTTCAGAATCGTATTTCTGAGCTTCCAATCCGCGAATCGTAACACTTTGAATCGATGGATTTACGTCACGCTGTCCAATTGCCAAACTGCTAATTGGTAAAGTGTTATTAACCAATGAAAACTTTATATAATAGAGCAGGAGGCCGATTTCATCTTTATGGAAAGCAGTATTTCTGGCAATATGTTCTTTTTGATAAACAGCTGCTTCTGCAATATTACTTTGTTGCTTTTCCTGAAACTGACGACCAATTAAAAGACTTATAAAGCCAATGATTAATAAAAAAAGTAAGCCAATTTTGGTACCTTTTGAGCGTATGAAATTTTTAAATAAGAGAACTAACATATTAAATGGCTTTTAGGTTTTTAGCAGCAATTTTGATCAAAACAAACAGCAGAATTATCCATAGTAATATGGATATGACAGCAATGATTTCGGTCTTTAAGACTTCCCAAACTGGTTTTGGTTCATAATGAAATTCTTCAATAATGGTCCAATGTTTTTTGTCGATTGTTAAAGGTTTATCGTTTGGTCCGGGTTTTTTATTGCTGATGTATTTGATCTGTAACGCATTCATTTTCTGCGCCATATTGTAGCGGTATTTTTCGGCTTGCTGCTGAAAATCGATGTACGAATCATAATCCGTATTGGATAATCCCATCGATAGATTTTTCATTGCGATGTACGGATTTACGAACGATACGGCTTCAGAAAAACTGTTTTGTCTGTCGTAAATTTTTAGAAGATCTTCTAAATGTTTATTATAAATATTGGAGCTGATTCTTTCGCCTTCGGTCATAATAAATCCTGAATAATTAAAAGGAAGTTTTTGAACCGAATCAACTTTGTAAACGCTTAATAAAGAATCTTTTATGGCTTTATAATGCAAATCATTTGGATTATGACTGTCGCCTTGTTTCAGTATATCTTTTTCAATATCACTGTTAAAGCGGATTTTCGAAGGCGCTTGATACAAATAGCCTCCAATTGCCTGAGTTGTTCTTGGCAGAATAATGGTCAAAATCAGCCAGATTCCAATTAAAGAAACCAATGCTTTTTTTGAGGTTTTGCTTGATGCCGAAACTAAAACCGCAAGAACACAAAAGAACATCAGATAAATAAAATGAAACCCAATAAACAACAGCATTTTGATCATTTCATCTGCTGAAATAGAGAAGTTTTGAAGTATTAACCAAATCAAAACCAAAACAATAATGGTTGGAACAAAAAGCAGCATAACCACACTTGCAATTCCAAGTATTTTGCCAAACAAAAGCTGTTTCCAATTGATTCCCTGACTTAAAAGTATTTTTAAAGTTCCGTTTTCTCTTTCGTATGCCACAGAATTAAATCCAATAAAAAAGATCAACAAAGGCAGTAAAACCTGCAAAACCATGGCAATGCTGATTTCGCCAAAACGGAGCATACTGTTTGAAAATCCGGCTTCAGAGAAATTGGCTGTATTTTGTTTGTGCGCTTCCAGAAAAATCGCATTTCCGAAAAACGGCTCCATTCCGAATTCAAAAACGCTTAAAGAAGTACTTTTTCTAAAAGCAAAATTCCCATAATGTGCCATTCTATGCGGATTTTTATCTGGATTTTTCAACCAGTCTTCGCGAGATTCATGCTGATATTTTTCGCTGGTTTCGTTCTGGCTTTTGTAATTATCCCAACCCGAAAACGCAGCAAATAAAAGCAGTGCGCCAATAAAAAGTGCAATAATATAAATGGCCGAGTTTTTAAAAACAGAATTTTTAAAATGCCTGGCTATAAGGATTTCAGTATGTAATAATTTCATATAAATTAAAATTTATAAGTTACAGTAAGGCTTACATTTCGTGGACTTCCGGGAAATAAGCGTAAATAATTCTGCGCGCCAAGCCAATACGTTTTGTTTAATAAATTGCCGGCATTTACAGCAATCTGTACATTACTTTTGCTTGGTTTGTAGAACAAAGCGGCATCAAAAATGGTAAAATCAGGAAGTGTAAAATCTCTGGTAAACCAAGGCACTTTACTGCTTTGGTACTGCATTCCAAAACCAATTCCTAAATCCTGCAAAGCAGAATCGGCTTTAAAATTGTAACGTGTCCATAAATTGGCACTATTTTTTGGCGTGTTTTGTTTTCTTGCACCAATTAAAGATGCGTCTCGGTCGTTTGTAATTTCAGCATCAATATAACTGTAAGAAGCATTTATCTGCCAGTCAGGTGTAATATAACCTGCTAAGTCGCATTCAAAACCACGGCTTCGTTCTGCACCTCTGGTAACCAATAAATCCGGATTTGCAGGATCATTGGCATTCATCAAAATATTGCGCTGTCTAATTTCATAAACCGCGGCGTTGAAACTCATTGAGTTGTTTAAAAAAGTAGTTTTTATTCCCACTTCTTTCAAGTCGCTTTCCAGCGGATCAAATAAACTTCCGGCTGGCAATGAACCGGTTTGAGGCATCAAAGTAACCGTATTCGATTGTGGCTGATACCCTTCGAGATAAGTTGTGTATACATTTATTGCACTGTTTACGGCATAAGTAATCCCAACTCTAGGCAGCAAGGCCGATTTTTTGACTTTTAATTCGTTGCTGGTTTCATAGTTCGTAATATCCTCAAACCATTCGTTTCGCAGTCCCAATAAAAAAGTAAATTTTTCCCATTGAATCTGATCCTGGATATAAATAGCATTCGTTCTCGTTAAAGCCGATGGTAATGCTGTTCTAACATTCAGCGTATAATCTTCGGGGCTTGTAATTTTGTAAATAGGATTATTCAAATTAAAATATTCCACATTTGGTTTTGGCATTACAACGCCGTCAACCGTAATGGTTTGATAATTTGAGGCATTCGCCAAAACAAAAGAACTGGCAACCGTACCGTCTTTTAATAAATAACCTCTCGCCGCATTTTGCCCTCCGCCTTTGTTTTTGTTCCAGCTGCTTAAATCGTAACCCGTTAATAATTTATGATAGAGTTTTCCCGTTTTGAAATCAAAGTTTAAATAGGCATTCAAATTGTCGATATCCCAGTTTTGCTTGCGCTGCACAAACTGCATCATCGCCATACTCGTAACAGACTGGTTGTTTATATCGACTGCAAATGCATTTGTAGTTCTATGCTCCTGAAGATCCTCTGTCCAGGTTTGTTTCATATACGAAGCATTAAAACCAATTTTAGAATTGAATTTATGTGTAAAATTGGTCATCAAAATCATTTCTTTTGATTTAAAGAAATCACTTGGCGATCCCAGATTTAAACTGATGGGGGTTTTATTTAAACTTGTTTTTCCGGCAACGGCACCAAAAATAGGCTGGCCTCTGTCAAGATTCCCATTCATATCGCTCAAAATCAATTCGGTATTTATCGCTGTTTTTTCATTTGGAATATAACTGAAGGAAGGCGAGATCAAAAACGATTTATTATTGACTAAATCACGAAAGGATTTTGCCTGTTGATAGGCACCGTTTACACGATACAAAAGTGTTTTTGATTCGTTTAAAGGGCCTGTAAAATCAAGAGTCCCGCGTAAAGTGCTGAAACTGCCTACGCTCATGCTGATTTCCTTTCGCTCAATTGCCAAAGGCTTTTTGGTCACCATATTGATACTTCCGCCAGGATCTACAGAAGAAAATGTCGCACTCGACGGGCCTTTTATTACTTCAACACGTTCAATATTGCTCGTTAAAGGCTGTAAAAAATAATATTGACGCGTTCGCATTCCGTTGATAATCTGTCCTTCTTCATTTTGGCTGATACCACGAATGGTGTATTGATTGTAATAACTTGCCGGAATTACGCCGCTTGCCATTTTTACAGCATCGGCAAGGTAAAAAGCACCTTTATCCGTAATGAGTTCTTTGGTTATAGTTGAAATTGACTGCGGAATATCTTTGTTTAAGGCTGCAGTTTTTGTGGCGGCAAACGAATAGTCGCTGGTATACTTTTTGGTTGAACGTCCCACGATTTCAACGGTTTGCAATTCGTTTTTGGTCATTTTAACAGAATCTTGAACAATACTGTCTGTATTTCTTTTGTTAACAGTCTGAGATTGTATGGAATGCGTGGCAGTTATTAAAAATAAAAAGAGAATTAAATGTTTCATTTTAGGTTTTGATTGGAAATATTTTTTCCTTTAAACGGTTTGTAAATACAAATCTTCAAGTTCGTTTGCTGAGATTTTAGCAGCTTCGATTACCGTGACTAAATTTCCCTGCTTCATGATGCCAATGTGAGAAGCTACTTCTCTGGCTCTGAAAATGTCATGCGTTGCCATTAAAATTGCTGTTCCGTCGGCAGAAAGCTCTTTTAAAATCTGCGAAAATTCATTAGAAGCTTTTGGATCTAAACCGCTTGTAGGCTCATCTAACAAAAGCACTTTTGCTTTTTTGGCAATCGCAATGGCAATTCCCACTTTTTGGCGCATTCCTTTAGAATATCCACCTAAGTTTTGCTCGTGCGCTGCGGCCTGCAAACCGGCTTTATTCAGGAAATAAGTTAATTCTCCTGCAGAATATTTGAATCCGGCCAGTGACGAAAAGAATTTTAAGTTTTCCAAACCAGTTAAATTTGGATAGAGCATTACGGTTTCAGGAATGTAAGCGATGTGTTTTTTTGTTTCCTGATTATTTTGAGTAACCGAAATGTTATTAATTTCTAATTCTCCCGATGTTGGTTCAATAAAGCCTAAAAAAAGATTGATTGTAGTTGTTTTGCCGGCGCCGTTTTGTCCTAAAAGTGCAAAAATTTCGCCTTCGTTTATGGTTAAGTTTAAGGAATTCAAAGCGGTATAGTCACCATACTTTTTGGTGAGATTTTTTGCTGTAAGCATAGTTTTTATGAATTTGGTAAATTGATTTTTTAAACAGATATAGAAAACTCATGCTTTTACTTGATTTGTAAAGGCTTGATTATGATTTTTCTATTTTGAGAAGTGATAATTTACTACAAGAATTTAAAGGCTGATTTGAATTCAAATACATGAATCAAACAACTGTAAAGCAGTATTTCTTTTTACCAATTTATTGAATAGGTAAAAAGCTGTTTTTATTTTAAATAAGTAAAATGTAGTAAATTAAATAAATGCCGGAGGTGCGCGCAGTGCAAAGAGACTGCCTTTAAAAAATGCCGAATAAACCTTCGAATAAAAAAATCTATAAGAAGTTTCGACTGTTATTTTCTGAAATAATAAGGGCTGAAAAGAGTTTGGAATAAACGTGCTAAAGGCAAAATGGCAAATATGACAATTAGCATCCACAGAATGACTGTGCGTTATTTGCTTTTGCCCGGCGGTATATTTATGCTCACAGTGTTTTTCTGAGGTCTGCCTTAAAATATGTTCGTAGGAATGAACAGTCTGAAACAGCATGGCGAACAATACTGCAAAAGACATCAGTAAATTTACAACTACGATTTTCTTTTTCATTCGGTGGTATTTCTGCTGCGCCATTTAACCTTTTAATTATGAAGTAAACAAACGCAACAGTGTTGCAAATATAAATACTTAATTTAGAAATGCACTAATTTCAGCTTTATATTTTTGATGATAATATTGTAAAGTGACTGTATTTATTGATTTTACAAATTACTGTACAATAGTTGCAGCGTGTGAAAATCAGAAGATCCATCAAAGTATTTATGCAGAACTTCCTGAAAAACAGGTTCTGTATTTTGAATGCTTGCAAAAAGCGTCATACAGGATTGTAATTTTTCAACATCGGGCGTGCCAAATATATCTTCAGCATCCAGTTCGTCTTTTTTGACCAATTCGGCTGTTATTTCAATAAGATGTTTTCCTAGAATTGGATGCTCGAGAAAAGCAATTGCTTCATCTGCATTTTTAATTTCGTAGAATTTTGAAGTATCGCTGGAACCCATACCTTTTATCTGTGGAAAAATAAACCACATCCACGGAGATTCTTTTTTACCTTTCTTAATTTCATCAAGAGCAGTTAGATACAATTTGTTTTGAGCATCTAAAAACCGAAGTAATTCTTTATTGTTGTAAGCCATTATTTACTTTATTGATTTGGGGGTATCAGATCATAAAACTACAGAAAATATGTTTACTTGTACATTACTAAATCCTTTTTTTACTGCTATTTTTTTCGAATATTACGAACAAAAATTGTTGAAAAAAATGCCGTAAAAATTTAGCTGCAAAAAGATAAATGACAATCCAAAAAGTTCATTCAAATTTCATATGAACAAAAATCAAATAACAAAATATTTCCTGTTAACAAACATTCTAAATGTTATAAATAGCAATTTTTACTAGATGCCTTGTTATAATTTTTCTATTTTTATGAAACAGGGTTATTTGCCAGGATTAATTTTAAGCAATTTCTTCAATTGTATTTTCTTCCTGGAATACCCAATTTCTGCTAACGAGTTTCATACTCAAATTAAAAAATAAAATATGAAAATAGGATTAATCGGATTCGGAAAGACTGGAAAATCAGTAGCATCAATATTACTGGAAAATAAAAAATTCTCGCTGGAATGGGTTTTAAGACAAAGCAAGGTTTTAGAACACAGGTCTGTTCCTGAATTTTTTGGAATTGAGTCTAAAGAACCTGGTTTAATTTATTCAAGTTCAAATACAAGTATTGACGATTTATTGGAGAAACATCCTGTAGACGCTATTATTGATTTTTCTTCAAATGAAGGAATTTATATTTATGGGGAATCGGCAGCGAAGAAAAACGTAAAGATTATTTCTGCCATATCACATTATAAAGATAAAGAGCTGAAACTGCTTAAAAAACTTGCTGATAAAACAACTGTTTTTTGGTCTCCAAATATTACTTTGGGTGTGAATTATTTATTGTTTGCTGCCAAGTTTTTAAAGAAAATTGCGCCTTGGGTTGATATCGAAGTAAACGAAGAACATTTTAAGAAAAAAGAAGGAACATCTGGAACTGCCATAAAAATTGCCGAAGCACTTGATGTTGAAAAAGATAATATTAATTCGGTTAGGGCAGGTGGAATAGTTGGGAAACATGAAGTTATCTTTGGATTTCCGTATCAAACCGTTCGTTTAATTCATGAATCGATTTCGAGGGAAGCTTTTGGGAATGGTGTTGTTTTTGTTGCCGAGAATTTAAAAGACAAGAAAAAAGGGTTGTACAATTTTGAAGATATTTTATCGCCTTATTTTGCTGTTTAGATCTTTTTAAGGTGCAGAGTTGCAAAGGAGCAGAGGTACAAAGGTGCAAAGTTTTTAATCTCGCAAAGTCGCAGAGTCGCAAAGTTTTAATTTAAGGATTAATTACCTCCAGCTTTAACTGGAGGTTTTTATTTAGATAACAAAAAGGCTTTATCCAAACTTTACTAGTTCGGCTAAAGCCTTTTTTTGCTTATATTTCTCCATCCGGCTAAAGCTGGACGCTATTGAACCTTTTTTCTAAACAAAAACTTTGCGACTCTGCGACTTTGCGAGAGATTTTCCATCTTACATTTCACAAAAACCTCATTCAACAATCGCAGGTTTTCTAACATTCTTTCCGGTTTTATTAGTCAAATCATCACCAAGATCTTCTCTGGCAGTTTCGGCTATTTTTTGAATTTGGGCTACAATTTCAGGATATAATTCCTGAACATCGCGAATTTCACCCGGATCATGCGCCAGATCATACAAAGCGAGCGGAACTTCAACTACAGCGCCTTTGCCCCGTAAACCGCCTTTTCCCTGCAGGTTTTTGTTGTATGATGTGCTTTTGTGCGGGAAAACCAGTTTCCAGTGTTTATATCGTATGGCTTCAAGATTATTGCTTCCTACGCCAAAATAATAATAGAAAGTATCTCTTGGACCTTTATTTGTTTTTCCTGTCAGTAAAGAAAGAAAATCCAGGCCGTCAATTTTATTCTCAGGTAAAGCAGATCCAGTTATGTCGGCAATAGTTGGCAGCAAATCCATGTTGGTCAAAAGCGATCCATTTACAGTGCCGCCTTCTATTTTACCGGGCCAGCGAATCAAAAACGGAACTCTGGTTCCGCCTTCCCAAGTAGTTGCTTTTCCTTCTCTAAAACCTCCTGATGATCCTGCATTGTCACCAAAAAAGAGCCACGGACCATTATCACTGGTTACAATTACGACCGTATTTTTAGTAAGCCCTTCATTGTCTAATGTTTTTAATATTTCGCCAATAGACCAGTCAATTTCCATAATAACATCTCCAAAAAGCCCCAGTTCGCTTTTGCCTTTAAATTTGTCTGAAACGGCCAAAGGTGCATGCGGCAAAGGATGTGTGAGATATAAAAAGAACGGCTGTTTTTTATTTTTTTTGATAAAACCCACTGCTTTTTCGGTAAAAAGTATAGTTAATTTAGATGCTTCTTTAATATTTCTAATAGTATCTACAACAGTTGTATTGCTGATTAATGGAAGAGGAGGAAAGCTGGAACGCAGATCTTTAGAGTCTGTTACCAATGAATAACCGTCGTAATCAATAGGCCAGACATCATGCGAATACGGAATTCCGAAAAACTCGTCAAATCCATAATTTGTAGGCCAGTACGGTAAATTATTTCCTAAATGCCATTTTCCGTAATTAGCCGTTTTATAGCCTGATTTTTTCAAAAGCGAAGCTATCGTTTCTTCTTTTGGATTAAGGGCATGTTTTGCTCCCGGAAGCAATACGCCCGACATTCCAATTCGGTTTGGATAACATCCCGTTAATAACGCTGCTCTTGATGCTGTACAAATAGCCTGACCAGCGTTAAAATTAGTCAAACGCATTCCTTCCTTCGCTACCTGATTAAAGTGCGGAGTAGGGATTCCGGTCATTCCATAAGGTTCAGTATCTCCATAACCCATATCATCCATATTGATAATAACGATATTGGGTTTTGAATTTTGATTTTTGCTTTGGGCAGTTATTTTACTGCTGATGAAAAGAATTACTAATAAAAGCAGCATTAGACTTTTTCTCATAATTTGTGTGGTATTGGGATAGTTACTACAAATATAACCCGCAAAAATGAAAAGTATTCTTCTTGGGAAAACTCTTTTGTTGAAAATAAATGCAAAATTGTTATTTCCTGAAAAGTAAAATCCGACAGGCTTTTAAAACCTGTCGGATTTATTATGTAGATTGTTTTCTAAATATTGATTTTATTATAAAAGAAAATTATTGTTTGCTTATTGGGATTGCCTTACTGGCTGCATTAGTTTTTATAAAATAAATTCCCGTTGCTTGTTCAGAGATCGAAATTACATTTCCTTTACCTTGTTTAATTTTACTTCCCGTAGCAGAAAACACAGTCCATTCCAACTCTTTTGACAAATGAAATATTCCTTTTGATGGATTTGGATAAACTACAATTGCATTTGGTTCTGCATTTGGGTTTTCAACTCCAAGGTGGCAGTCGTGAACCATATAAGTCACATCTTTTGTATTACTTCCTTCTGAATTATTTACGGTAAGTGAAACTTCTTTATCTCCTTCTGTAGAATAAGTTACCGTGTGCGGTCCAATTCCGGTTGCTGTTGCAGGCTGTGCGCCGGCTCCAAAATTCCACGAATAGGTATCAATTGTACCAATAGAAACAGAAGTGAAGGTAACAGGTTCATTTTCGCATCCCATTTGTGGTGTAAATTCAAAATCAGCTACTGGGCTGGTAATTCCAGACAATATAAATTCCATTTTGTTTACGTTAATGTCATTTTCATCAAAATATAAAGTAATGACATGATTACCCTGTGTTAAAGCAATATTAGGAACTACAACTGTCTGCCATGCCTGAAAACCTCCCGTATTTGGGATATTAATAATTCCGGTAACGTTTACACCGTCTACTTCAAGATGTAATTTTCGGTTAATATAAGGTGTAGATACTCTTAAATTGATAGCATAATTTCCGCTGGTACTTACTCTTGCAGAATATTTCAGCCATTCGTCTTTTGCTACATAGGCAAGGTTAAATCCGCCTTCGTTACAAGCTTCAGTTCCTACGCCGTCGCCAGCTCTGTACACATTATCACCGCCGCCGTTTTTGTCCAGAAAAGCACCTGGTCCAACGTCATAATTTTCTGCTTCAATAATTCCCGGAATCTGAGCAACTAATCCCTGATATGGTGCATTTTGAAGCGTAGTTGCGGTGTAAAATGCCGTATAAGTAATCGTTCCTGTTGCCGGTGCTTTAAAAGTTTGATTTGCTGCTCCGCCCTGACTCCAATGATCAAAATCGTAACGAATATTTTCAATGTACTGCGGTGTTGGTGCATTTAAAGTTTGTACCGCTGCATTTGCCACAACTTGTTTTGTAGAAGGCGCCGTAACAGGTTTTTGATTGAATTCTAAATTAAGGGGTACTGGTGAACTTGTTGCAGTAACATCAACCAAATTAGGTTTAATATCAACAAAAGTGGTAGCGGTTAAACCATCGCTGTCGGTTACTTTTACAGTAAATCTGTACCAGACATTTGGTGTTTTTTCACCTTGATTTGATGCTGTAAAGTTTCCTTCTTTTACGCCTTGCGGACTTCCTCCCGGATGCGAATGTCCGGCTCCCGGAATATCTTCGTGAAAAAGATCAATACTCCATGAAAAGGCACTTGCAGGTAAAGTTCCGTCTTCAACATCGGTTGCTGTGGCTTCAAAATGAACTACATCATCAGCATTCCATTTTAATGATGGAAGAGGAGATATAATTGTTACGGTTGGTTTATTACTGAATGGTTTTACGGTTAATGTTGCCGGATTACTGGTTACATCTCCGGCAGTATTGGTTACAATAACTCTGTAAGCACCTGCATTTGCATTTGTTACATTTGGAATTGTATAACTTGCTCCGGTTGCTCCGTTAATATCGGCATTGTTAAACTGCCATTGATACGTTAAACCTATTCCGCTTGCTGAAACTGTAAAAGTTACCGGATCCGTTTCCATTATACTTTGAGAAACCGGATGATTTACAATTGTTGGTGCAGCGGTTGCTATATAGTCTAATTTAATTAAAGAACCATTATTTCCGTATTCACAGTAATAAATGAAGCCATCATTTCCTAACATCATACCCAATACCTGAAACTCTGGTGCTGAATAAAATTCAGTCGAAACGGGATTGGCAACATTGGGATCAAACCAGCGAATTGCATTTCGGACAAAATCTTTAATAATAAATTTTCCATCTAAATTAGGATAACGTGAAATTGTTGGATTATACAAAACACCGTTAGTTAGAGCATTTCCGATACTTCCGGTTGCGTAGGTAAATATTGGATTAGTAAATAAATCAGTTTCAGTTTGCATTCCGTCGCCTCCCTGCGGATGTCCCCAGGCATAATTGCGAATAGTTGGATTGCTTATTTCATTAATTTCTTCCCATGAAGTTCCAACGTCCAGCACAAATAATTTATTGACTTTTGCATTGGGAACCAATCTCCACGGATTTCTAAACCCGTAAACCCAAATACTTTGTCTTTGTACAGAACCGCTTCCGTAAAATGGATTTCCAGGAGCTGGCAGTCCGTCTTCTGTAATACGAAGAATTTTTCCTTTATAAGTGTCTAAATTCTGCGAATTAGTATTTTCCTGACTATCACCAACGGTTACATAAAGAAACCCGTTAAAGAATTTTAAATCCCCGCCATTATGAAATCCGTTGCCAATAGGCTCTAAAAGTAAAACTTCCTGCCTGCTTACTACTTGGTTAGCATTGTCAATTTTAATTCTTTCAATTCGATGTCTGACAGGTTCTCCTACTGGTTTTATAGAATAAAAAACATAAATATAACCGTTTGTCGCAAAGTCAGGGTGCAGTGTCAATCCCAGTAATCCTTGTTCGTTATCTGTTATAGTAGGGACGGTAAATACGTTTGTAACAGCATTGTTTTGAAACACTTTTACAATACCGCCTCGTTCTGCTATAAAAATTCTTCCGTCAGAAGATTGCTCCAGCGAAAGTCCTTCTTTGATAACTGCAGTGGGAGCAACGTTTTGGGTGATGTACTGCGAATAGGATTGCGATGAAATCAATAAAGCAAAAGCTATTATTAGATGACTAAGCAATTTATTTTTAATGTTAAATTGTAGATTTTTTCTCATAATTATTCAGAATTTTTAGTGATTTGGGTAACCAAATTTAAACTTTTTCTGTATAATTATTTTGTTTACTAAAATTTCTTTACGATATCGATTTAGTGATAAATGCTGTAGATAAAGTATTTAATAAAAAGTAACTTGAAGTTTTAATCTCGCAAAGGCGCGTAGTCGCTAAGTTTTTTTTTACGTAGATTTTGCAGATTTTAAATCATTTTAATCTTTTCGTCTGTGGCTAAAATACTTTTGGTAATAGATTTTCTTATTTGCCGATAATTTCTTTTCTGTGCAAGGCTCCCCAGTCTTTTAAGGCCATAATAACATCTGTAAGCGATTGACTATGTTCTGTTCGTGAATATTCGACCGTTGGCGGAAAAGTATCATACACAGTTCTGGTAACAAGTTTATTTATTTCAAGATCTTTTAGTTCTTTGGAAAGCATTTTATCTGTAATTCCGTTGATGTCTTTAGAGATTTCTTTGAAACGTTTTGGCCTGTCAGACAAAGCAATTAAAATGGGCAGTTTCCATCTTCCGCTTAAAACTTCTAATGCATCTCTTACAGGCAATAATGCTGCCATGCACTCTTGTGGTCTGCAGTCTTTGTCGTCTTTTTTGTGTGTTTTTGCCGGTGCTTTTACTTCTGTTTCCATATTTATCACATTACTATCCTCAAGGATAGCGCTATCCTTGAGGATAGTACTATAAAAGAGATAGCAAATGTAGATAAGTTTGTATCGTAAAACAAATAATTTAAATCATGAGCCAAAAAATTCTACGCATAATTACCAGTACAAACGGAGATACTTCGTTTAGTAATCAATTATCAAATGCTATTATCGAAAAATTAGCAATACAAACAGAAACCGAAGTACAGACACTTGACCTTACTAAAACACCTTTACCTTATTTAACCAATTCGCATATTAGTGCTGTTTACGCACCTGCAGAAACACATACAGAAGACCAGTCGAATGCTCTTAAACATTCTGATGCAGCTATAAAAACTTTATTAGAATCTGATGTAATTGTGATTGGTGTGCCTTTGTATAACTTTGGAATTCCTGCAGTTTTAAAAGGATGGATCGATCAGGTTGCCAGAGCAGGGAAGACCTTTAGTTATGGAGCAGAAGGCCCAAAAGGATTAGTGACGGATAAAAAAGTGTATTTATCAATCGCTTCCGGAGCCATATTTTCTGAAGGCCCATACAAAAGCTACGATTTCTCTGAGTCGTATCTTAGAACTGTATTAGCCTTTTTAGGGATGACAGATGTGACAACTTTCCGAGTTGAGGGAACTGCAATTCCTGATTTTGCCGAAAACGCTTTGCCAAAAGCTTTATCTTCTGTTGAGGAATTTGCTTTTTAAAAAATGGAGAGAAATTAAAAAATCCGCTGAATCTGTTAAATCTGCGTGCAAAAATTACTCACGCAGACTTAGCGGATTTATAAAATGAAATTGAAAAATATTATTTTTCAATTATCATGGTTACTCCTTGTCCGCCTGCGGCGCATATAGAAACAAATCCTCTACCTGAACCCTTTTCATTTAATAATTTTGCCATAACGCCAATTATTCTTCCTCCGGTTGCGGCAAAAGGATGCGCGGCTGCAAGACTGCTTCCTTTTACATTTAGTTTTTCCCTGTCGATTGCGCCAAGAGTTTTCTTCAAACCTAATTCGGCACTCAATTCCGGGCTTTCCCAAATTTTTAAAGTCGCTAAAACCTGAGCGGCAAAAGCTTCGTGAATTTCATAATAATCGAAATCCTGTAGATTTAATTCGGCTTTTTCAAGCATTCTGCTGGCGGCAAATAAAGGTGCCAATAAAAGATTCTGCTGATTTTTTACATATTCAATCGCCGCAATTTCAGCAAATGTAATATAAGCAAGAATTGGTAACCCGCGTTCTTTTGCCCATTCTTCGCTGGCTAAAAGTACGCACGACGCACCGTCAGTTAAAGGAGTCGAATTTCCTGCGGTTAAAGTCCCGTTTGCTTTATCAAAAGCAGGATTTAATTTCGCAAGCTTTTCTATACTGCTGTCTTTTCTCAGATTGTTATCTCTTTCAAGTCCGTTAAAAGGCGTAATCATATCATCAAAAAAACCTTCGTCATAAGCTTTTGCCATATTCAAATGACTTTTAAGTGCGAGATTGTCCTGATCTTCTCTTGAAATTTTATAATATTTTGCCGTAATCTCTGTATGTCCGCCCATTGAAAGCCCGGTTTGTGATTCTTCATTTCTCGGAACTAGCGGAGAAAAATCTTTTGGACGAAGCTTTAAAAAGGCTTTAATTTTTTCTCCCAATGATTTTGCCAGTCGGGCTTTAAGCAGCGTTTTTCTCAATTTTTCACTTACAGCAATTGGCATATCGCTAATAGAATCGACACCGCCGGCAATTCCGGATTCTATCTGGCCGAGTGCAATTTTATTGGCAATATAAACAGCACTTTCAATTCCAGTGTCGCAGGCTTGCTGTAAATCGCAGGCAGGAGTAGCGGGATCGAGTGCGGTTTTCATAACACATTCTCTGATCAGGTTCATGTCATAAGAATGTTTTATTACGGCACCTCCGGCAACTTCGCCTAATAATTGTCCCTTTAAATTGTATTTATCAATAAGCCCGTTTAAGGCTGCGGTCATCATTTCCTGATTTCCAACATTTGTATAAGCAGTATTAGCCCTTGCAAACGGAATTCGATTATAACCTACAATAGCAACTTTTCTAACTGTTTTTGTGGTATTCATTGATTATGTTTTTTGTTGTAGAAATCTATTTTGAGGATTAAAGATAAGTATACTTCCTCAATTATTTGCTTTCTCAAGAAGTTTATAAAGTTTTAAGTGTAAAAATATCACTAAACAATCATAATATTTTATATTTATTTAGAATAATTAAAAATAATTTGGAAAACCCAGCATTACCATTTACTTTTGCCAAACAAAACTTAAAATAGTACTAAAATGAGTATAAATATCATGAAAAAAGTTTGTTTTTTGATGGTTCTTTTGACTTCAATAAATGCAATGAGTCAGGAATTAGGAAAAGTAAACGGAAAGATTTCTTTAAGCGGTAACGAACCGGTACCGGGTGTTTCTATAGTTCTGAAAGGAACAAGATATTCGGCTGTTACAAATGACAATGGTCAATATGAAATTAAAAATGTTAAGCCGGGTTCTTACACGATTAGTGTTCGTGCAGTTGGAATTCATGCCGTTGAAAACACAGTCGTAGTAACTGCAAAACAGACGACTACAAAAAACTTTGTGCTTTCTGAAAGCCAGGAAGATCTTGATGAAGTTGTTATTACAAAAAATAAATACAAACAAGACAAACCGTCATTGTCATTACGTCTTCAGACTCCGGTATTAGAAATTCCGCAAAACGTACAAATTGTAAGTGCTCAGACTTTAAAAGATCAGCAGATTACAAGTATGAGCGACGGTGTTATTCGTAACGTGAGTGGTGCTGTACGTTTAGAGCACTGGGGAGATTTATATACCAATATTACCATGCGCGGTTCGCAGATTCAGGCTTTTCGTAACGGATTTAATGTGGTTTCTTCTTTTTGGGGCCCTTTAACGGAAGATATGAGCTTTGTTGACCATATCGAATTTGTAAAAGGCCCTGCAGGATTCATGCTTTCAAGTGGAGACCCAAGCGGACTTTATAATGTGGTTACTAAAAAACCAACGGGAATTACTAAAGGTGAAGTTACTGCAATTGGCGGAAGCTATGATTTTTACAGAGTAAGTCTTGATCTTGACGGAAAATTAGATAAAAAAGGAAAATTACTTTACAGATTTAACGGAGCTGCTCAAAACAAAGGTTCTCACCGCGCTTTTGAACACAATAACCGTTATGCAATTGCTCCGGTTATTTCATACCAAATTGACGATAAAACAAAAATTTCGGCAGAATATAATTTTCAATATGCAAATATGACCGAAGTGGGTTCTTATTATGTATTTGGCCCGGCTTCTGGCGGATATGGAACACTTCCTGTAGGATTTACAATGACACAGCCGGGATTACCTGATACCAATATTCAGGATCACAGCGGTTACCTGACTTTCGAACATAAATTTGATGAAAACTGGAAACTTACGGCTCAGACTTCTTATTTTAAATACATTCAGCAAGGTTACAGCTCTTGGCCAAGTTTAGTTGGTCCAGCTGATATAGATACTGATGGAGACGATGTTCCGGATGTTTCTATTGGAACAGGAGATATCATTAGAAATGTTGGTATCTGGGATGCAGAAAGCAATATGTATTTAGGGCAGATTTTTGTTAACGGAAAATTTAATACAGGTCCTATAACTCATAAAGTATTAGGAGGAGTAGATTTAGGAAGTAAAGATTATATGGCAGATTGGGGACAATCTCATGATCTTGATACTTTAGATAAACCTTTTAATGTATATAATCCAAATTATGGAACACCGGCAAACGGACTGCCAGCTTTTGATCACGAAACACCTCTTAGCCAGAGAGCGGGCGGACTTATGAGTTCAGAATATGCTGCGGGTTATGTTCAGGATGAAGTTGGTTTTTTTGAAAATAAACTGAGATTGACTCTTGCAGCGAGATATACCTGGATCAGCCAGTCAGCTTGGGGAGAAGTTCAGGAAGACAGCCACATTACACCTCGTGCCGGACTTAGTTTTTCTATAGATCCAAACACAGCTGTTTACGGATTGTACGATCAGGCTTTTACACCTCAATCGGGTATTACGCAAAATGGAGATCCAATAAAACCTCTTACTGGTAATAATATTGAGTTTGGTATTAAGAGAGATTGGTTTGACGGATCATGGAACACTTCACTTTCAGCATACAGAATCATAAAAGAAAATGAACTTACTTCAGACCCAACTAACGGACCAAATGATGTATTCAAGGTTATTTTAGGAAAAAAGAGAGCAGAAGGTGTTGAATTTGATGTTAGAGGAAAATTATTTGACGGTCTTAACCTTATTGCCAACTATGCTTTTACAGAATCTATTGTTCTTGATTCTAATGTTTCGGCTATTAAGGAAGGTTCTATTGTTCCGGGTTATGCAAAACATACTGCAAATGCATGGTTAAATTATACCGTTCAAGGCGGTGCACTTAAAGGTTTTGGTGCTTCTATTGGAGGTTCTTTCCTTGCAGGACGTCAAACAGATACGTGGAGTGAAGGTTTAGAAAAACTTCCAAATTATTTTAGACTTGACGGAGGTTTATCTTATGAAACGGGTAAATTTAAAGTTACCGGAAACGTATTTAATATCTTAGACAAATACCTTTACAGCGGTTCTTACTACGAGTGGTTAAATGCTTACTACTGGCAGACAGAACAGCCAATTAATTTTAGAATTGGAGTTACGTACAAATTATTCTAATTTTTTATAGGTTCAAAGGTTGAAAGGGACAAAGGTTCAAAGTTTTTTTGAAAATTTGTCCACGGATTTGACGGATTAAACAGATTTACACAGTTTTATTTTTTCTATATGTTAAAAAAGAATCTCTGTGTAAATCTGTTTAATCTGTTTAATCTGTGGCCCAAAAAACACAAAATATTATCCTTTCTTAATCAAAGGAATAAGTTTTGTTCCGATGAGTTCTATGGCATTCATTAATTGTGAATGCGTTAATCCGGCATTATCCATTTGGAAAGTAAATCTTTCGACACCTCCAAGTGCTTCGCTGTGGCGTAAAATTTTCTCTGCAGCTCTTTCCGGACTTCCAACAATTAAAACACCTAAGTCATCAATTAATCCATCAAATTTACCTTTTGTTACCGGAGGCCAGCCCCTCTCATATCCTAGTTTTGTCCACAATTCGGCATAACCCGGATAATATTCTTCGATTGCTTTTTCGGTTGTGTTGGAAACATATCCCGGCGAATGCAATCCAACTTTTAGTTCATGCGGTTTAAAGCCTGCCGCTTTTCCGGCCTCACGATATAAATCAATTAAAGGTTTAAAACGGTGCGTTTGTCCGCCAATAACAGCAGCCATTAAAGGCAAACCTAAACTTCCGGCTCTGATAAAAGATTCCGGAGTGCCGCCAACTCCAAGCCAAATCGGCATTTTTTCCTGCAAAGCTCTCGGATAAACCGGAAGATTATTCAGTTCAGGGCGGAATTTTCCGTACCAGGTTATAAACTCATTGTCCCTAATTTGCAAAAGCAATTCGAGTTTTTCTTTAAAAAGCGCATCATAATCATTAAGATCATATCCAAAAAGAGGATAAGCTTCAATAGCAGATCCGCGACCGACAACAATTTCGGTTCTACCTTTAGAAATTAAATCTAAAGTGGCAAAACTTTGATAAACCCTAACCGGGTCAGCAGCACTTAAAACCGTTACCGCACTTGCCAGTCTGATATTTTTTGTTCTTGCCGCAGCCGCACTCAAAATTACCGCTGTTGCCGAATCCAGAAATTCTTTTTTATGATGTTCTCCAATCCCGAAAACATCCAGTCCAACCTGATCTGCAAATTCAATTCTCTGCAGCAGTTGTTCCATTGCGTCAACACTGCTCAAAGTGTTGTTGTCGCCGTACATTGCCGAAGCAAAACTATCGATTCCTATTTCCATAAAATGTTTTAAATTCCAATCAATATTAAATTCCAAAGTCTGAATTCTAAAATTCTAATGCGAGAAACCAAATGAAATACTGGTTATAATAATCAGAATAACAATTAGCGTAATAACAACATATAAATAATCTTTCTCAATCATAAAAGAGAAAAGAGAAAGTAAAACCCTAAAAACCGGTGTTAAAAACAATAATATAATTCCGAAGAAAATCAAAAATTCACCGCTTCCCGAAATTACACCATTCACAACCGCTGCGATTACTTCAAATATATTTCGGTCATTTTCTTTAAAAACAGAATAATCTTCAATGTCATTTCCGTGGTGCATTAAATAAACAATTCCGCCAATAAAGGCTACTGAAAGTGAAATCCAGACACCGTAGCGTAATAAGTTTCCAATAATAGTTTGAAAATCTTTTTCTCCAAATTTTTCGTCCGTCATAACTTTAGATTTTTCCATTAAGTCCATTATAAATCATATTAACTGCTAATACAAAAATTAAACAGGCAAAAAATATTCTAAGTTTTTTAGGATTTGTTCTAACCAAAATTTTTGCTCCGGCCATTGCGCCAAACAAAACACCAATAACAACCGGCATACAAATTCCCGGTTCAATATATCCTTTTTGAATGTAAATTACAGAACTCGCCATTGCCGTAACGCCCATCATAAAATTACTGGTTGTGGTAGAAACCTTAAACGGAATTCGCATAATATTATCCATTGCAATAACTTTAAAAGCACCGGAACCAATTCCTAATAAACCAGACATCATTCCGGCAATTCCCATCATGCTGAAACCGCCAATAACATTTTTGGTTCCGTAGCTTATCACTTGTCCGTCGTGCGTTGGGTAAGTTCCCTGAAGTTTTAAGTTTTTAGCCAGCGGACTTGATTCTAAAACAATATGTTCTTCTTTTTTGCGAAGCGAATTTATAGCTGAGAAAATCAATGTAAGTCCGAATAAAACTGCGATAAATGAAGTAGGAGCAATGGTAGAAAGTAAAGCACCGCAAACGGCCCCGATTGTTGTGGCGATTTCCAGAAAAATTCCGAGGCGCATATTGGTTATTCCTTCCTTAACATAAGCCGCCGCAGAACCCGAAGAAGTCGCAATTACCGAAACTAAAGCCGCTCCAATTGCATAATGAATATCAACACCAAGAATAATAGTTAGAAGTGGAATAATAATTATGCCGCCTCCCAAGCCTGATAATGAACCAATAAAGCCTGCTAAAAAAGCACCAAGCAGCATTATCAGGGTAAAAGTAAGTACTGTCATTAAGATAAATTTTGTTTGACGCTAATTTACGAATACATATTTGTTCGTGACCTTAAATATAGCTTAAAAATGATTTTAATGGTGAATGGTGAATTATGAGTTTTCAGTCGTAGTCTCAGTACGTAGAAACTTTGTCAAAGTTAATGTGACTACAAATTATCAATTTACAATTCACCATTCACAATTCAAAAAATCATCATTTATAATGACTTCTCCACTATAACGAACTTTTACATTTGCGGTTTTAAAATTGAAGAATAAAAGTATCATGAAAAATTACCGTTCGTATAAAAGAGTTGATCCCGTTTATTTTAGCGGCGAAATTTTCTTTCCTGTCGGATTATTGTTTGTTGCCGCGCTTATAAGTTATTTTCTATTGTATTTTATCGGACTTGGTTTTGCGGTATTTTTTAATGCTGCCATTTCCTGGTGTGGTTATTTTTACTTTTATTATTACGCAAAATCCAGTGCCAGTATCAGTTTCGAATTTGTGTTTGGCGTGATCATGATAACCGCATTGCTGCTTTTTGTAGATTATGGCGTTTATGCTCTGGTCATGTATCAAAAAACAGGAATTTTTAACGGATTGTATTTTTCAATATGGTTTGCAGTTTTACTTGGTGCTCCGTTGGTTTATTATGCACATTATTTTGGTTCGAATCATTATGCACAAGTTAACCTGGCTAGTACTTACTTTAAAGCTTTTTTCAGCGTTTATCATGACCGCGAACTTTTAATGTATATTGATTCGGCTGCATTTGTCAATTCTTCAAAATATTTAATTTCAGATATAAAACTGGAAAATAATATTTGTTTTTATTCTGAGGAAGAGCTGGCGAAAATGGAAACCCAAACTAAATATTACCATTTGCAACAATCCGCTTTTTCTGGTTTAATTCATATTCCGTTTGATACAGATCGTTTTCAGATTTCATGGTTTTCTATAGTTGAAGATCGATATTATAAGATTGATGTTCCGTTTCCTATCGATAAATTAGAAATCGAAGAAGAAAAATATCCGCTAGATGAACCCAAAAACATTCGAGGTAAAAAGTCTAAGCGAATATATCTTCATATTTACCAAAACGGAGGCTTTAAATTATACAGCGACGATACGGTTTTACTGGACTTCGAAGCCAATAATCCAACCGAAATAAGTGAAGAACTGAAGCAAGAAAAAATTATCACACATCGTCGTTCTCATAATTATTATGATAACGAAGAGCATTTTTCTAAATTAATTGAAAGTATAAAAAACTCCAATAATATTCAGGAACGTTTTGAATTAAAAGATAAGCTGGTAGTTTGGAATTTAGAATTTGAAGGTTTAGACAAACGCAATTATCTGGAAATAAACGACAACTATTTCAAATATTATAAAATAGAAAAAGAAGATATTGCACAGCCGGCTTTAAGACATTTACCTAAAAAAATCATTTTTGTACACAGGGGTTCCTACTTGCGAACCTGGATGAGAGTACATATCGATGTTCAGAAATTGAATCAGAAAATTGAAGAAGTTTTGTCAGCCGGCTCAGAAAATCAGGTTTTGTTTTTCCTTGATTTTAAAGATGCTGCGGCAAAAGATTTAGTTTTTACAGTTTTGGCAAATGATAAAAAAGTAATTTTTACCGATTGGGAAATTGAAATAGATGAATACAGAAAAAAAGAAATTGACGAAGAACAGCAGGAGAAAAAAGATGACGATACCAAAAGAGCCCTTTTAAAAGAAGGCTGGGATTTTGTTTTTGCCAAAAATTACGAAGAAGCACAAAAGAAATGTGATACTTTATTGGCCATAGACCCGCAGTATGCTTCGGCTTATTTTCTCGAAACAAGAATACTTTGGTATACAAAAGGTTTTGAAGCCAGTTTTAATAAAAGACAATATTATTTTGCAAAAACACAGCACGAACCTCCGGTAAACGCTCTTATCTACAATAATTACGGCTGCATTTTAGATAGAGAACTGCGATACGAAGAATCTCTTCCATACTTTGAAAAAGCAATTGAGATAAATCCGAAAGAGCCCATTTTTGTATGCAATCTTGGCGAAATGTATTATAAATTAAAAGAACCAGAAAAGGCATTAAAAGAAGCCAGAAGAGCCAAAATGATGGGGTATGAATCGGCTATGTTAACCGAAATTATAACTAATAAAGGTAAAATTGATTTGATAAATCAGTAATAAATACCGAAATCAAAATCACTATAAATAGTGATGCCGGATAAAAATACAGAAGATAAATTTGCGCCAATAATTAATCAATCAAATTAAATATGGGATTAGCAGAAAAACGTTTAGCAGAATCGATTAAAGTAGAAAAACTTCCGGCTTTTGAAGCAAAACTAAAAGAAAGAGCGGGTTATGATATTAAAGTAGATATTGACTGGAATACTTTTACAGCGTATGACGAATATCCTTTATCAAGACTGGATATTGTTTTTGACGACGTAGAATCTTTCGTTAAAAAAATCTGTTCTGATGATATGGGAAAAGAAGCGCTTAAGGATAAACTAAGTACCATTCGTTTAACAAATTCTGAAAATAATGATGACGTTAAAATGGAATTAAAAGACGACACCTTGTTTTTAACCGTGCAATTGGTGCAGTCTTCTTTTAATTCTCAAACGGATTCTCAAATAGCTAATTATGTAGAAACACTTTTGTAGGTATTGGTGTTTTTAAATATTTTGTGGGGCAAAACGGGGTAGAGTAATCTATCCCGTTTTCGTTTTTATATTTTATTATCAGCCGCAAAAGCAGTTTTACCAATTGTAGAAAGCAATAAGGCGCTCTTGTTATTATTTTTTGCCTGTTTTTAATGAAAACTTAAGTAGTCGTTTTTTTGATATCCGGCTATCATTCCATTAGGAATGTTTCATAGGTAGAAAAAAAGTAGAGACCATCGATATTTACATTCCGTAGGAATGTTTGATATTTCAGATTATTAAAAAATGATATAGCGATGTCAAAATCAAACGTTCCTACGGAACGTAAACAATGATAGCAATATAATTTTCTACCTATGAAATGTTCATAAGGAACAAAGAAAAATATAAAATAAAAAGAGCTTGTCTCAACCTTTTAGACAATCTCTTTTGTTTTTTTATATTTTATTATCAGCCGCAAAAGCAGTTTTACCAATTGTAGAAAGCAATAAAGCCGCGGCAGCACTTGTTAAAACAGAATAATCAAATGGCGCTTTTACTGAAACAGAAATTGCCATTGCAAATGCAAAAACAAGCATTAAACCAGCAGTTCCTAACGCAGCGATTCTGGTTTTAAATCCGAAAAATAACAATATAGAAAATAGAATCTCAAAAAATGTTGCAATTGCTCCTAATACTTCTGCAGTCGATTTACTTGCTAAAGAATTAAGTGTCTGTGTATAAAGAACAAAATTTTCCCAGTTTCCCCATGCAACACCGTTAGAACCGGGTGCTCCCCAAAGTCCAAATCGGTCAGCAACTGCTGATAACATTGTAATTCCTAAAACTATTCTTAAAACTAAACCTGCTTCTAATGTTGTTATGTTTTTCATTCTGTGTATTATTTGTTTCTCAAATTGGGAGATTAAACGAATGCTTTTCCAACTAAAAAAAGTTGTCAAATCATTTTTATAACGATATTCTAAGCTTCAAATTGTTTAAAAATGAGGATTAACATTTGATCTTGATTTTTTTCAAGGCTTTTTTATGAAGAATCATCATTTCTAATGATTTTTACTATTGAATGAAAATCTACATTTGTCACAGGATTTTTTGTTTTTATTTTTAGAAGTTCTGAAAATTAACTTGCAACGTAATCATCAGCAGCTTCTTTTTAAAATAGACTTCTATTTTAAGTATTAGTAAAGTAAAAAAAGGGATAGAATTAATTTTCTATCCCTTTTTGTTTTAAAATGTCTAAATTCTTATTTCAATGTAGTTTTAATTACAACTGCAGCCTGTTGAATCGCAGTTTGTATAGCAGGAACATTTGCAATTGGATTTAAAAGTCCGTAATCGTGAATCAATCCGTTGTATCTTGTTAAAGTTACAGGAACTCCTGCTTCGTTTAATTTTCTTGCATACGCTTCACCTTCATCTCTTAAAACATCATTTTCAGCAGTTTGAACTAGTGCAGGAGGTAAGTTTTTCAATTCTTCTAAACTTGCTTGCAATGGAGAAGCATATTTTTCATTTCTTTTTGAAGCGTCTGGCAAGTAATTATCCCAAAACCATTTCATCATATTTTTAGTCAAGAAACGTCCGTTAGCATATAAATTATAAGATTCAGTTTCAAAATTAGCATCGGTTACCGGCCATAATAAAACCTGTAATTTAATATGAGGACCTTTTTTATCTTTTGCCATTAAAGTAATCGCAGCAGACATATTTCCTCCAACACTATTCCCCACAACAGCCAGGTTTTTACCGTTTACCCCAATTTCTTTTCCGTTTTCGGCTACCCATTGTGTTGCTGCGTAAATTTCATTAATCGCCACAGGATATTGAGCTTCAGGAGAAGGTGTATAATCAGGGAAAACAGCAACTGCACCACTTTCTACAACCAAATCCCTAACCAGCCTTCTGTGAGTTGGATAATCCCCTAAAACCCATCCACCGCCATGAATAAAGATAAATACCGGAGCATTTGCTTTTGCGCCTTTAGGTTTTGTAATATGGATTTTTACTTTTAAACCGTTTTGAGAAATTACTCTTTCAGATTCTTCGATACCAGAATAATCCACTTCAACTGATTTTTGTGCACCAACTAAAACATTACGTGCGTCTGCGACAGATAATTGTTCCAAAGGTTTTCCGTCACCTGAATTTAATGCGTTTAAAAATCCTCTGACTTCTGTAAAAATTTCCGGGTCATTTTGACCTTTAAATTGTCTTTCTTGTGCTGAAGCAATTGTATTTACGATTAACAATGCTGCAATAAATAAACCCTGTTGTAATACTTTAATAGTTTTCATATCTTTTATGATTTTATCATTTATAATTTGATAGGACAAAGATATGGCGGTAATAAGGCTGTAAAAATAGACAAAAGTCTATTCTAATTGTACATTTTTCCCTTGAAGGTATTTTTTCTTGAAATTGGATGGAGTGTCGCCAACTTTATTGGTAAAAAGTCGGTTAAAATAAGCCGGATCTTCATATCCGAGCTGGTAAGCAATCTCTTTTACACTTAAGGAAGAATAGCCCAAAAGCCTTTTGGCTTCCAGAATGATGCGGTCTTTAATAATATCGTTAGGCTGAGTAAGTTCTAAACGATTGAATTTATTAGAAAGCGTTTTTGGAGCAACCCCCAAGATATCAGCATAATCGGCAACGGTATGTTTGGTTCTGAAATGAATTTCGACCAATCGGCTGAAATCTCTAAAGAAATCCATTTCCTTAGAAGGTTCATCGTTTAAAACGCCCAATTGCTGTATTTTCCAGATTCGGGTTGCTTTAATAATAAGCTGTTTCAAATACGTTCGAATCATTTCTTCCAGAGAAGAATCGGGAGCATCAAATTCTTCCTGAATCTGATTGTAAATTCCTTCTACAAATAAAACTTCCTTATCAGGCAGTGCTGTCATTGGCATTTCAAAAATATTATTGAATAACAATCCGTCGCAGGCAACCTCGGCATCATGAATTTGTACACAATAAAAGTCGCGGTTATAATACATAAAATAACCTTGCTTTTTTCCTTCCTTATTAATCTGTAAATATTGATTGCTGTTTATAAAAAACAGCGAAGGGCTGGAAGTTTGGTATTGTTTAAAGTCAATTGTTATTTCATAACCTTCCGGCAAATACAACACCTTAATATAGGCTTTGTAATCATCACCATTAATTTCCTCAACAGTTTCCTGATTAAGAATTAAAAATCCCAGTTTTTTATAATTAGATTCAAATATTTGGTGGTTCATTACAGCCTGTTTTGGTTTAAAATTACTAATTTTCTTTGGCAGAGCCGAATTTTAATTTGCACTTATTTGAAGATGATCGAGCTTTTTCCCAACCAATTTTTTTTCGCCCACAACTTTAAATCCAAGTTTTAAATAAAGATTTTTCGCCAGCGGATTATCTTCATCAACCAATAATCCTAAAGTCTGTTTATTTTTATGCACATATTCTTCAATCAGAAACTGAAGTATTTTAGAACCAATTCCTTTTCCTCGATGATGAGGATTTACGCCCAATGTATCGATATAGAATTCTCCGGCTTGGCTTTCGAATTCGGGATCAAATTCAGAATTAAAATTTGTTCTTACATATTCCACAATTGGATTGCGTAATACTTCTAAATCAGCACCATTATAAATATTTACTGCGCCAATGATTTCATTATCGGCTTCAGCCACAAAACAATTTTGATAGGAATATTGGTTATTTTCTTTTTCAACGAAATACTGTAGAAAATCTTTCGCAGCAGCGTAATCTTTTTTAGCAATAAACTTGTAAATGAGATCTTCCATTGCCAGTAATAAAATAGGAGCGATGTGTTTTGAATCGGATATATTGGCTTTTCTGATAATCATTTTGAAGAGATTTTTAAGGCAAATTTACTTTTTAAAAATGTTTTTCACACAGATTTAAAAGAGATTTAAGCAGATAAACGCAGATCTTTTTTAATCTGCCTAAATCTGCAAAATCTGCGTGAAATAAAAAATCATTGCCGAATTTGTACCAATATAAAATAAAAATATACCAGTTTTAAGATTCAAACCACTCGTATCTTTGTTAGTATATTTTAATTAAAATTTAAAAAACGATGAAAGCAATAGGATTCAAATCATCATTACCCATAGAAGAAAAAGACAGTTTTATAGAATTTGAAACTGCAAAACCAATCCCCGGAGCACACGATTTATTAGTGAAAATTGATGCAATTTCAGTTAACCCGGTTGATTTTAAAATTCGTCAGAGCGGTGCAAAAGATACAGTTTTAGAAACGGCGAAAATTATTGGCTGGGATGCTGTGGGAATTGTACAAGCAGTTGGTGAGAAAGTAACTTTATTTGAAGTTGGAGATCCGGTTTATTACGCCGGAGATTTAACAAAACAAGGAAGCAACGCCGAATTTCAAATTATTGACGAAAGAATTGTAGGCAATAAACCAACATCATTAACCAATGCAGAAGCTGCCGTGATTCCGTTAACCGGTTTAACAGCCTGGGAAATTCTTTTTGACCGAATTAGAATCAATCCTGAAAAAGACAAAGGAAAATCTATTTTGATTATAGGAGGTGCCGGCGGTGTTGGCTCTATTGCTATTCAGTTATCAAAAAAAATCGCAGGATTAACCGTTATTGCGACAGCTTCACGTCCTGAAACTATTGCTTGGTGTAAGAAGCAGGGAGCCGATTTTGTGGTTGATCATAAAGATTTAGTTACTTCGGTTAGAGAAGCTGGTTTTCAGCACGTAGATTTTATCTTAGATTTTGTTGATACCAATGCGTATTGGGATATTATGGCCGAATTAATTAAACCTCAAGGACATATCGCCTCAATTACCGGAAGTGCAGAACCTGTTGTTTTAAATAAACTGAAAGGGAAAAGTGTTTCTTTTTCATGGGAAATGATGTACACACGCTCGATGTTTCAAACCGAAGACATGATTGAACAGCATCATATTTTAAACAAAATTGCCGATTTGTTAGACGAAGGCGTTTTAAAAACAACTTTAAAAGAAACCTATAAAGGACTTTCTGTTGAGAATCTTAAAAAAGCGCATCAGCTTTTAGAATCCGGAAAAACGATTGGTAAAATTGCGATCAAATATTAAAAGCATTTTTAGAATTAAAGGAATCCCATTTTTAAAGAAATGGGATTTTTTGTTTCTAATCGAGATAAAAATTCGCAGAAACAATAAAAGTTTGGACAAAACAGTATTATAATGTTATTTTTGGGCTCCAAATACCAAAACTTACTACATGCGATTTCTATTTTTCTTCTCTGTTTTTATCCTCTCTTTTTCGGCAAAATCACAAGCAGTTTCAGGAACTGTAAATGATGCAGATGGAAAGCCATTATCTGATGTTTTGATTCGGGATTTGATTTCGAAAACGCATGCTCACACCGATATAAATGGGAAATTTACTTTAGAAAAAACTAAAAACGATGACAGTCTTCAAATTTCAAAACAAGGATTTATTACACAGAAAATAAAACTTTCGACAACTGATTTACTTTCTATTCAATTAGAAGAAAAACCTTTTTTTCTGGAAGAAGTAACGATTACGAATAACTTGAAATATCTTAATACAATTTCAAAAATAGATTTAGAAATTCAGCCGGTATCCAATTCACAGGATTTATTGCGAAAAGTTCCGGGACTTTTTATTGGACAGCATGCGGGCGGGGGAAAAGCAGAGCAGATTTTCCTGCGTGGTTTTGACTGCGATCACGGAACAGATATTAATGTTACGGTTGACGGAATGCCGGTTAATATGGTTTCGCATGCACACGGACAAGGCTATGCTGATCTTCATTTTGTGATTCCGGAAACGGTTGACAATATCGATTTTGATAAAGGATCTTATTTTGTTGATAAAGGCGATTTTACAACGGCAGGATATGTTGGTTTTAATACCAAAAATGCTTTGCAAAACAGTTCGCTGTCTTTTGAAGGCGGACAGTTTGATACTTTCCGTACCGTGGCTTTGTTTAATTTACTGAATAAAGAAAATCAATCGGCGTATTTTGCGGGAGAATACATGATGACGGATGGCTACTTTGATGCGCCCCAAAATTTTAACCGAATTAATTTGTTTGGAAAATATGCTGCGAAAATGAATAACGGAGACAAACTGGCTATTGCTGTTTCACATTTTAAAAGCCAATGGGATGCCAGCGGACAAATTCCGGATCGTGCCGTAAATAACGGAACAATTTCGCATTATGGAGCCATTGATCCAAATGAAGGCGGAAATACCGGAAGAACCAATTTTAATTTGCAATATGATGCCAAAATCGACGAAAACACGCATATTAAAAACACGGCATATTGGAGTAAATATGATTTTGAATTGTATTCAAATTTTACTTTTTTCTTAAATGATCCAGTAAATGGTGATCAAATCAAACAAAAAGAAAGCAGAACAATTGTGGGTTTTCAGTCAGAATACAATGAGAAGTTAAATGAAAAATGGTTTTTTAAATTGGGTGCAGGATTACGAAACGACAACAATAAAGATGTGGAATTATCACATACGTTAAACCGGAAAACGGTTTTGGACTATTTGAGTTTAGGAAACGTAAACCAGACAAATCTTTTTACTTACACCAGTTTTGATTTTACATCTGGAAAATGGCTTATTAATTCCGGAGTCCGTGTAGATTATTTTAAGTTTGGATATGAAGATCAATTGGCTTCAATATACACTAATCAAACGCAGACAAAAGCGATTGTAAGCCCGAAGCTGAATTTTCTTTATACTCAAAACGATAAACTTCAGTATTTTTTAAAATTAGGAAAAGGATTTCACAGCAACGATACTCGTGTAGTTGTGGCGCAGAAAGGAGAAAAGATTCTACCTGAAACATACGGCGCCGATTTAGGAATTAACTGGAAACCGTTTCCGAGAATGATCGTTAACTCGGCCATTTGGTATTTGTATTTAGCACAGGAATTTGTGTATGTAGGCGACGAAGCCGTTGTTGAACCAAGCGGAAAAACAGAACGTAAAGGCTTTGATTTTGGTTTTAGATATCAATTAACCAACTGGTTATTTTGGAATACAGATTATACATATACACATGCACGTTCCATCGATGAACCAAAAGGAAATGATTATTTGCCACTTGCGCCGGTTCATACTTTAATGAATGGCTTTTCGGTAAAGGATTTAAAAGGCTTTTCGGGAAGTTTAAGAACGAGGTTTTTGGGTGACCGTCCGGCAAATGAAGATAATTCGGTTGTAGCAAAAGGATATTGCATCACAGATTTCTCTGTAAATTATCAAATTAAAAAAGTGTCGTTAGGCATAAACATCGACAATATTTTTAATACAAAATGGAAGGAAACGCAATTCTTAACAGAATCTCGTTTGGCCAACGAAACTGATCCTGTTGAAGAAATTCATTTTACGGCAGGAACACCATTTAATGCCAGATTGATATTAAAATACAGCTGGTAATTAATAGTATACATTTAAAAATGAGCCCAATTTACTAAAATTGGGCTTTTTTTGATCAATAAAAATTCTGTAAGTCTTTCCTTAAATTGTATAAAATATTCCATATTTAATTTTTGATATTTGGGGCTATAACCCAAATTAATTTAATAAATATCTACGATGAAAAATTTAAAGTACATTTTTATTCTTTCGAGTGCATTATTTGCCTTTAGCTGCAACAACGATGAGAATCCTGAAAATGGCGGTGGAACCGTAACTGATCCTGTAGAAACTAATCCTGCAAATACACAATATAAACCTGCTTTTTCTGGCCAGACCAGAATTAATGGTATGACTACTGATACAGAGTTTAAAACAGAAATTATTACATCGGCACTTACAAGTCCGTGGGGAGTGAAAATGCTTCCAGACGGCCGGCTTTTGGTTACTCAAAAAACAACGGGAACATTACGAATCGTTACAACTGCCGGAGTTGTCAGCGCACCAATTACAGGTTTACCAGCCGTAAATCCTGCCAATCAGGGAGGTTTATTAGGTTTGTGTCTTGATCCTGATTTTGCGACAAATAAAATGATTTATTGGGTGTTTTCTGAAGCCGTGACTGGCGGAAATATTTCGTCTGTTGCAAAAGGAAAACTGTCAAACGACGAAAAAACTATCGAAAACGCAACCGTAATTTATCGTTCAAGCCCTGCAAATCCAAGTGATTTACATTATGGAGGAAGAATTCTTTTTGATCAAACGGGAAATCTTGTTGTTAGTACTGGAGAACGTTCGGTATTACAAACCAGACCTTTGGCACAATCCTTAACTGCAAGTCTTGGAAAAGTGGTGAGAATTACAAAAGACGGACAGGCAGCTCCCGGGAATCCAACTTTTGCCGGAGCAAATGCTTTACCTGAAATATTTACATACGGACATAGAAATCCGCAAGGGCTTGCCGTGCATCCGGTTACGAAAGAAATTTGGTTAAGCGAACATGGACCAAGAGGAGGGGATGAAATTAACCGTTTGAAAGCGGGTGCAAATTATGGATGGCCGACAATTACATACGGAATTGAATACAGCGGGCAGGTTGTTGGCGACGCAATTCAGCAAAAAGAAGGAATGGAGCAGCCGGTTTATTACTGGGATCCTGTGATTTCTCCCAGCGGTATGACTTTCTACACAGGAAACCGTGTTCCGGAATGGGAAAATAATCTTTTTATAGGTTCATTGAGTGCTACACATATCGCAAGACTTGTAATAAGAGATAATAAAGTTGTTGGTGAAGAAAGACTTCTTGCAAGCGAAGGCCAGCGTTTTAGGGATATTACGCAAGGTGCGGATGGTGCTTTGTATGCTGTAACAGATCAGGGAAGACTTTATAAGATAGATAAGAAATAATTATCAATTGTGAATTATGAATTATAAAAAACGGTGCTTGTGTGCCGTTTTTTTTTTGATTGTTATTTTATAAAACATTTTGATGAATGTTATAAAATGAAATCAGGAATTGTGCTTTAATTTTAAAACTAATTAAAAGAAATAGTTATGAGATCGATATGGACAGGTTCAGTGAGTTTTGGATTGATTAATATTCCAATAAAAATGTTTTCGGCGGTGCAGGAAAGCAGTCTTGATATGGATATGCTGGATAAAAAAGACCACGCCAATATTAAATTCAAACGTGTTAATGAAGATACGGGTAAAGAAGTCGATTTTTCTAATATCGTAAAAGGCTATAAAATCGAAGACAAATATGTTATTTTAGAGGATTCAGATTTTGAAGCGGCAGATGCTATCAAAACCAAAACTATTGCTATTGAAAGTTTTGTTCTCGAAAAAGAAATTCAAAGTATTTATTACGAACAGCCTTATTATCTGGAACCAGACAAAGGCGCCATGAATGCTTACGGATTGCTTCGCGATGCGCTTGAGGCTTCAGGAAAAGTAGGTGTAACACGTTTTGTTTTGCGAAACAAAGAAAGTCTTGCCATTTTAAAACCGTATAAAAATGTTATTGTTTTAAACCGAATTCGCTTTGAACAGGAAATTAGAGCTACTGGCGAGTTAAAACTGCCGCCGGTTTCTAAAAAAGCAACCAAAGAAATGGATATGGCCGAAAAGTTAATCGATCAGCTTACGGAGAAATTTGATATTAGTGGTTTTAAAGATGAATATACAGCCAAACTTTTGGATATTATTAAAAAGAAAGCCAAAGGAAAAGTGGCCAAAACACCAAAACTTAAAGTGGTGCACAGCAAACAAAGCGACGATTTAATGTCGATGCTGAAAGCGAGTTTAGAAACAAAGAAAAAGTCATCTTAAACTTCTTCTTGTTTCTCTTCTAATTTCTTAATTATCTTTTTGATATTGGCACCTTTAGATAAAACGGGCTGCCATAAATCTCCTTTTTTCTCAAATCGCTGCAATACATTTTTAATGGTAAACTGCGACGGATGTAATTTATTATTTACCTCGCTCCATTCTAAAGGTGTAGAAACGGTAGCGCCTGGCTTTGGACGTACAGAATAAGGCGCGGCTAAAGTCTGTCCGCGGCGGTTTTGAAGAAAATCAATATACAATTTGTTATCTCTTTTCTTGATGCTTCTTTCAATCGAAGTAAGATCAGGAAGTCTTCTCTGCACTTCTTTGGCAATTAATTCTCCCAGAATTTTAATCGAATCATAATCGTACTGCGCACCAAGCGGAATGTAAATATGTAATCCGGAAGCTCCCGAAGTTTTGCATAAACATTCAGTTTCTAATTCATCCATAACTTGTTTGACAACCAATGCCGTTTCGACAACAGTTTTAAAATCATTTTCTGTTGCAGGATCTAAATCAATTACAAGCCAGTCTGGATTTTGTATGTGTTTGATAGTCGAGTTCCACGGATTTATTTCAATACAGCCTAAATTTGCCATATAAAGCAGTGTTTCCTTATCATTACAAATTAAATAATTAACATCGGCGTCATTCGATTCTGAAAAGATTTTTTTAGTCTTCAGCCAGGATGGTGTTTTATCGACATCAATATCTTTTTGATAAAAACTCGGCGAATCAATTCCGTTAGGAAAGCGGTTCATAGATTCCGGACGATCTTTTAAATACGGCAGCATAAGCGGTGCGACTTCATTGTAATAATCAACTATATCGCCTTTTGTAATTCCGTCGTCAGGAAAATACACTTTGTTTTGATTCGTTAAATGCAGTGTGGTTTTTCCAACTTTTAAGTCGTAATCATTTTCGGTTTTGTGTTCTTTTAAATCTTCCATTTTATTTTGATTGAGATTGGTTTTGTTATTATCATTGAAAACAACTTCACTGGCTTTTTTATCTATTCTTAATCCCAGATAAACCGGATGTCTTAGGTTTTTATCCTGCGTCCATTCTGAGTATTTTACCTGACATACTACTTGGGGTTTAATCCATTGAATTTTATCACGTAAAGGAATTTTTTCGCTAAGCGGAGATTTATCCAGAAAAAGCGGTTTAAGCTTCGTATAAAGTTCTTTTAAAACCGATTCTGTAAAACCGGTTCCACATTTTCCAATATATTTGAGTTCTTTTCCATTATATTGACCAAGAAGAATGGCTCCAAAATATTTCCGGGAGTTTTTAGGTTCGGTTATTCCAATGATTATAGCTTCTTCTTCATTAGAAATTTTAATTTTAAGCCAGTTATTACTTCTGCTGGCTGTAGAATAAGTGCTATCTGCCTTTTTGGCAATAATGCCTTCACTGTTGTTTTTTCGGGCATTCTCAAATTGTTTAATTCCGTCCCCAATAGTATGTTCAGAATAAAAAACATTTGTAAAGTCGTATTTATTAAATAAGATTTTCAGCAGTTCTTTTCTGTCAAGCAGAGAAAGTTCTGTTACTGAATTTCCATCTAAATTCAACAGATCAAAAACATAATACTTTAGGTTTCCAATTCCTGTTTTAAGATAATTTTGAAGCAGTTGAAAATCGGCTCTTCCGGCATCATTTTCAACCACAATTTCCCCATCCAGAATTACCGTATGATCTATTTTTTTTAATTCGTCAGCAACAGGTTTAAAACTAATGTTGAAAGAAATCTGGTTTCTGCTGAATAAATCTAATTGATCTCGATTTATTACTGCCACAGTTCGATAACCATCGTATTTGTTTTCAAAAACCCATTCTTCATCATCAAAAGGTTTTTCTGTTGTATTGGCGAGCATTGGTTTTACAAAAGAAACTTCTGCAGGTTTTGCTTTAGGCTTTTTTTTTACGGTTTTTTTCTCAGAATCTTTCTCTTCCTTTTTTGCAGTTTGTTTTTCAGAATTTTTCTCCAGTTCTTCTAGACTTCTTTTTGAAATAACCGATTTGTTTTTCTCTAAAATATCAGTATCTGTGGCATATTTATCGTGTTTCTTGATTAACAGCCAGGCGTTTTCCTGTTTTCCGTGAAGTTTTACCAATGAAAATTCGCCTTTCAGTTTTTTCCCATTTAAAATAAAACTCAAACGTCCTTTTTTAAGATCTGCTAATAATTGTTTTTCGTTTGATGTAGTTTTTCCGTCAGAAGTATATGTCCCGTTATCCCAAACAATAACATTTCCGGCACCATAATTTCCTTCTGGAATTGTTCCTTCAAAATCTTTATAACTATAGGGATGATCTTCGACCATCATAGCGAGACGTTTCACTTCCGGATCAAGTGAAGGTCCTTTTGGAACGGCCCAGCTTTTGAGAACTCCATTCATTTCTAATCTAAAATCATAATGCAAATGCGATGCAGCATGTTTTTGAACTACAAAGATCAATTCACTTGCTGATTTTTCGATTTTACCCTTTGGTTCCCGGGTTTGCTTAAAATCTCTTTTTTCGTTGTATTTAGACAGTGACATAAGCGTTTGTAAGTATTAAAAGCGTTAACGTAACAGAGTAGAGCGCCGCAGCGACAATAGCAAAAATTATATGGGCAAAGAACAGCTGAATATAATAACCCTTAAAATCAATTGGGGGGTGATGGTGGGTCATCTTAAAAATAATTATCCAGCTGATTATGCCAATTACACCGCTTATAACTCCTAATATAAGAGCGCTTAACGGTGAAATTGGCAGTATGTCCTTTACCCAAATAATATGATATCCAACAACAAATAAAAATCCGATTATATAATGCAATAACCAGCCCCATGTTTTTTTTGATTGTGGTGAGAGGTTTATCTTCATTTTATCAATAGCGTAAGTTAAAAGCACTGGCTCTTTATACAATTCTCTAAAGCTATTTGACATAGCATAACTAAACCATGTCATGGCTGATGTTGCCATAATAGAAACTACAAGCAATTGTATAAGGGTGTAAAAAATCATGAATGCTGTTTTTAATAACTAACTCTTAATTCAAAATTACTTTTAGAAATACCTTTTTGAGTTATACGATTAGATTTCGTAATTATATAATTATAGGATTAAGATATTGATATTAGGTTTTTTATAATATGAATGTTATAAGCCTGAACTTGAATTGTATAATAATTAACATGAAAAGCCTTCTAACTTTGTTTACCTATTTCTGCTAAAAAAATCTCTATAGAAATAGACAATTTATTAAGTCACCAATAAATTTTTAAATCAAAAAACAAATGAAAAATTCAAAAAAAGCAAACCCGGATAATTCTGATGGTAAACAAAGAGATTTAGATTTGAATAAATCAAATGGAGAAAATCAGTTTTTGACAACTAATCAGGGAGTTAAGATTAATGATAATAATAATTCCTTAAAATCGGGAGAAAGAGGACCCTCTCTTTTAGAAGATTTTATTCTGAGAGAAAAAATAACTCATTTTGATCACGAACGAATTCCGGAACGAATTGTTCATGCAAGAGGTTCTGCTGCTCATGGATATTTTGAACTTTATAAAACAATGGAAAAATATACCAAAGCCGGATTTTTAAACAATATGAGTGTCAAAACTCCTGTTTTTGTAAGGTTTTCAACTGTTGCCGGTTCCAGAGGCTCAACAGATTTAGCACGTGATGTTCGCGGATTTGCCGTAAAATTTTATACTCAGGAGGGCAATTTTGATTTGGTTGGAAATAATGTTCCTGTATTTTTTATTCAGGACGCTATGAAATTTCCTGACTTAATTCATGCCGTAAAACCAGAACCGCATAATGAAATTCCGCAGGCCGCATCAGCGCACGACACCTTTTGGGATTTTATTTCCTTAATGCCAGAATCTATGCATATGATTATGTGGGTAATGAGCGACAGGGCAATTCCGAGAAGTTTAAGAATGATGGAAGGTTTTGGAGTTCACACCTTTAGATTTGTTAATGCACAAAACGAATCTCATTTTGTAAAATTTCACTGGAAACCAAAATTAGGAACTCACGCTGTTGCCTGGGACGAAGCACAAAAAATATCAGGTAAAAATTCAGATTTTCATAAACAGGATTTATGGGAAGCGATCGATACCGGAAACTTTCCTGAATGGGAATTAGGCGTTCAGATTATTCCGGAAAGTGATGAACATAAATTTGATTTTGACCTTTTAGATCCAACAAAATTAGTTCCGGAAGAATTGGTTCCTGTAACCATTATTGGAAGAATGGTACTGGATAAAAACCCAGACAATTTTTTTGCAGAAACAGAACAGGTTGCGTTTCATCCGGGTCATATAGTTCCTGGAATTGATTTTACAAATGATCCGTTATTGCAAGGCCGTTTATTTTCATATACTGATACACAATTATCAAGGTTAGGAAGTCCTAATTTTCATGAAATACCAATCAACAGAACAATTGCACCCATGCACAACAATCAGCGAGATGGGCACATGCGTCAGGAAATCGCGGTTGGAAAAGTAAGTTATCATCCTAATTCTCTGGGTGGAGGATGTCCTTTTCAGGCAAAAATTGATGAGGGAGGTTTTGCCAGTTTTAATGAGCGAATAGATGCTCATAAAATAAGAGAACGAAGCGAAAGTTTTTCAGATCATTTTAGTCAGGCGGTGCTCTTTTATAACAGCCAGACTCCCGTAGAACAAGATCATATTGCAAGCGCATTGTCTTTTGAACTTGGTAAGGTTGAAACTATTGCGATTAGAGAAAGAATGCTGGGTCTGTTAAATCAAATTGATGTTAATCTGGCAGCAACAGTTGCCAAATCTTTAGGAATTCCGGTTCCAAAGAATATAGAAAAACCAATCAATCATGGGGTTGGTGCGGATGATAAAGGGAATCACGAACCAACAAAAGTCAAACAAAGCATTAAAAATTCAGATGCTTTAAGTATGCTGAAAAATCCAACTATCTCGAATACCATTGCAACACGCCAGATTGCTTTTTTATGTGCTGAAGGTGTAAATGCATCGTCAGTAAAAGAAATGAAAACGGCACTTCAAAATGCAGGTGCAAAAGCAGTAATTATTGCACCGCATTTAGGCACAATTGTATCCGAAGAAGGAACAGAAATTCCGGTAGATCAAACTTATAAAATTGCAGCTTCGGTACTATTTGACGGGGTTTTTATTCCGGGAGGAAAAGGAATTAAAGAGCTTTCAAAAATCAAAGAAGTAAAAGAGTTTATAAATGATTCCTATAATCACTGTAAGTTTATTGCGGCTGAAGCCGAAGGAAGCCAGATTGTAAAAGATAAAAGCGATATAAAAGAAAAAGATGCAGGAGTTTTAACAAGCGAAAATATTGCTGATAAAACGTTGAGTACTTCTTTTATAAAAGCTTTAGGAAGACATCGTTTTTGGGAAAGAGAAAAGATGCTTTAATAAATTGATTTATATAAAGTATTGCTAAACCATTCATTAATTTGAATGGTTTTTTTGTGTAATTACAGTAAACAGGTTTCAAGTTATAGAATAAAAAAACTCAATTTTTAAATTGAGTTTTTTTTATATCTACTAGTAACTAATTACTTTTCACTAATCACTCTATAATTAACAATGCTATTCAATTGTAATTGTCATATTGGGTACAATAATATCTCCGTTGCTACCAGTATATCGCTGAGCAAAAACTTCGATATAATCATTGTTGACTAATTCTGTGGTTGCATTTAATGGCAGCACTACGATATCATTTGTAACCTGACCCCTTCCATAAATTTTATATTGACTTATCGCAGTTCCATTTTTAGCAATATAAATTATGTACGTACCGGCGGCAGGCACTTGAAAAGAAATTGATCCTCCAATTTGGAAAATTCTTTTCTTTTTTCCCTGATATCGCAATCGATTTGCAGCATCAGTTGAAAACCTAAATAGATTTGAATAGGTTGTAGAAGGAGTTCCAGAACCTACTTTTACTATATTACTTGGATTAGCACCATTTGTAAAACTGACACCAATACCAGACCCAACAGCATAATCCATAGAAAAATCGGCTGTAGCACTTGCGTCTGTTTCTGTTGGGATTCCGGCTGCTCTTACACTCCAGCTATTATTAAAATTAAATCCTGTATACGATCCTGTTGTATAGCCTTTTACATACCCTGCTGTGTTTGAACCTGTAAAAACAACAGACTCTAATACGGCATCTCCAGAAATAGCAAGTCCGGCTGTAGAAACATCAAATCCTATCGCAGTACCTTCAACCTGGCTAAAACCACCTTGTTTTTCTACTAGTGTAAATGTTCCGGTTAGTTTTTCGTAGGTTCCTGTATTAGTGCTAAACCAGCCCATATTACTTAATAACAATTGTGTTATATTGTTGTAAGTGATTCCGGTTGTATTTCCTGCAAATTGGATAATACTAAGAAAAACCAATCCAAAACCGGATATAGTCCCTACACTGGCGGAGTTGGCAACGACACAGTCCCTAAAAACTAAATTTTGAGCTGCAGTTCCGCTTAGGTTAAAAACACTCCCGGTTGCTGCTCTAAGTGTGACATTTTTTATATTTCCGCCTGTAGCGCCTTCAAAAATATTTCCTGTCGTTCTAAGTATAATATCCTCATTAGAATCTAAACCTTGAACGTACGCATTATTGATGTCTATTGGAAAATTGAATGTAACAAGACCATTTATTTCATACAATGTATTCGAGTTTAAAAGATATTTAGTTCCACCGCCGTTTGTCAGTTCAGTTGCGAGAACGGTTGCTAAATTATCTGTAGATCGGATACGTTTAAAATTTAATCTGGGATTTATACCGCTGCTTACAACTAACCATGACGTTGAACCCGAAGAATAATAGTAAAAAGCTTTTAAATCGGTATCATAAACAATTAATCCGTCAGCAGGAGTTGTTATTGCATTTCTTTGAACGGTTGTCATTCTGGGAGCCAGCAGACCCTGAGTTGTCGAGGTAATATCTAATACCGAACTTGCATTGGGAGTAACGGTTCCAATTCCGACTTGGGCATTTGCTATAAGTGATAAAAAGATAGAAACCAGTAGTAATAATGTTCTGTAATTTTTTGAGGCTGTATTATTCATAATTTCAGGTTTTAGAGAGTTGAGTAATAAAAACATTATTAATTTCCTGCATTAGAAATGATTACTTTTTGAGTTATTTTTTCATTATCAACAGTTATGAATGTCGCAATATAAACTCCGGAACTTAGGCCGGAGGTAGAAAAACTATAGTTTTCTTCGGCACCCAGATTCTCTTTAGATCGTACCATTTTACCCGCAATATCATAGAGGTAAAATGATTTAAATGCAATAAAATCAGGATTGGAAGCTTTTAATAAGCGATTTGAATTGTCCTGTATAATGAAAAAATTAGTTTTAGTTTCTTCATTTGTGCCCAGTGTTTTGTCTGTGAAAGTAATTTTAAAACGGTCAGGATATACGCCCTGCGGAATTGTGACTTCATAATTCCCGGTTTTTATATTATGAAAAGATGCATCAGCAGCATCATATAAAAATACATTTTGGGTAGGATCGAAGTTTATAACTTCCGGGATATAAAACTTAAGAGTTGTACTGGCGGCCGCTTTTACCGTTAATGGGATTTGTTTTGTAACGTCAAAATTAGTGCCTTGAATTACATAATTTTTTCCTTCCATCAAAAAGAAAGTATCATTAGGAAAGTTGTCCATACTTACAGCGTCGAGTCCCCTGTCAAATGCATCAGTAGCTTCGGGTAAAAAAGCAAGAGCCAGCTGTCTTGTAAATTCGTTGTTGATAATGGCATTTATCCTGATGTGCGGAATATCATTAGAAGCTTCGGTTCCTTCAGCTTTAACCGTTTCTTCACTTTTAGCCGTTGTTTTGTCTTTTGCAGGTTTTTCAAATTGAGATAAACCTTCGCCTTCTTTATAAAATATGCGATATGAATTTCTAAATGTTACAGTTCCGTTTGCTGCTCCTTTAATTACAAAACCCTGTCCGATAGGCGCATATTTACGCTGACGCATAAGTCCGGATGAAGTACCAACATTGTTTAATGAACCATCACCTTTATAACTATTAAAAGTAGCAGGAACATATATACCGTTTGAACCTAAAGTTCCGGGAGAATAAGTGGCATATCCACCTCTGTAAGCTGCAATTAAATGGGAGTTTATAGTTTTGTCCTGTTCCCAGAAATAAGCAATTCCGGTGCAGGCATTATTTAAAGGATCTAACAGAAAAGCATTTAAATGCAATGCAGACGGGTACGGATTTCCAGTTAAGGTCGAGGAATTGTTTGCTCCAACTGTAACGGTAATATTTCCGTCATTAGGTTTTCCCCTAAAATCATAACGCTGCGCACCAGTTCCGCCGGGATTATTTACAATTCCTGTTCCTTCCGGATCTACAGCGTCAGACCCGCTGGTTCCTTTCATCGTAAAACCTTCTCCGGGTGCCAGCGTAGTTGTAGTTCCTACCTGAACCCATTGTGAATAACTATTGGCATTGGTAAGTTTATAAATCCATCGTGAAGCAATAGATAACGGATTTGCAATTCCATCTAAATTGGCTAATGGAAGAATTGTTGCAGCAGTCGAGGCAGTTGAGGTCGTTGGCCTGTTTAACATGGTAATACCAAAATTCTGGTTGCCGGTCGCCGCTACATTAATGCCTACGGGAGAACACCAGTAATTGTAGTCAAAATTATCAGAGCTTCCTTCCTGATAAATAGACACAATCCCGGTTCCTACATTAGTTGAAGTTCCTGTTGTACCTTGAACCAGCTGCGATAAATTACGCAGATACAAGTTTGAATTTGCAGCTAAATTTATTGTCTGCCCCACGTAAAGCACTTGGTTTTTTACATAAACGGGAGTACTTGCGCCAACATAAATCTGTCCAAAACTTTGAATAGAAATTATATAAATTAACAAGGCAAATTTTTTCATAATTTTTAGTTTAGTTAAAAATTAGATATTGTCGAAAACTATATTTCAAGTAATACTAAACCCTTAATTATATATTTCTGCCTGCAGCAAATAGTTGCTGTTTCCTTACCTGCATGATTAAGAATTCACTTTTATAAAAAAACGGTAAGTAAGGTATGATTGTAAACTAATCTAAATTGTGAAAAAAGTTGCCTGAAATTTAGTTTACTAACTAAAAAAATACTTACTTATTAAGTACAATAAATCAAATATTTAAGAAATTTACTATACCCAAATTTAGACGGTATACAATTCAGTTTTTTATATAATTTCTTACAGATTTTATATAATTTCCATTTTTACGTTCTGAATTTTATAAAAGTGAATCTATATCAAAGAACTTTTTTGACTACATTGGTTTTAAAAAGATTAGAATATCCTCTGGCAATTAACCTTGTTTCGCTTTCATTCCAGATTTCGCATTGTGCATTCACGAATTGTTTCCCTTTTTTTATTATAGATGTTTTGGCCAGAATATTATCTCCGGAATGAGCAGGAGCGAAGTAATCAATAGTTAAGTTTATTGTGGTGTAAAAATGTTCCTCATCAAGCGAAAATAACGTCGCACCAATACAATCATCTACAATTGCTGCTGTAACTCCACCATGTAAAGACCTAATCGGATTGGTCATTTCTTCCCTAATTTGATATTTAAATGTTACTGTTCCAGTTTCGGCCACAACAACGATGGGTTTCATCCAAAGCATAAATGGAGAAGGCGAAAGCACAAATTCTCCGCCAATGTGGTCTTGCAATACTTGTAATCTTGTTTTAGTTGTCATTATTATAAATTTAAAATTAGTAATTATACCAATCGGTATATTTTTATGTATAAAAAAAGCAATAGTTGATTATTGCTTTATTCTAAGTCGTCGATAATTTTATAAAGCGATAGCATTATGGCAGGTAAATCTGTGTCACTTCCCGTTAATTTGCTTATCATCATACCGCCTTCAATCAATGCAATTATGGTTAAAGCTGTGTTTTCTGCATTTATCGATTTTGCTTTAAACTCTCCGGCATCTATACCCTGATTGATGAGGTACATTAGTTTTTCTTTCCAATAAAGCAGCGTTCTCTCGGCATATTTTTTAAGAACCGGATGTGTATCATCAGATTCTATGGCAGTATTCAAAATTGGGCAGCCGCCAAGTGTCACATCCAGAGTTTGGTATTTAGCATAAACACGAGGATAAACTAGCAATTTTTCTTTAAAAGTTCTTTGTTTTTCGATTTCCCGACTTAAAACATCATGGAGCTTCTTCACATTAAACTTAAAGGAAGCGATGGCAACCTCGTCTTTATTTTCAAAATTTCCGTAAATACTCCCTTTGGTAAGACCAGTTGCTGTGGTCATATCATTTATAGATGTACCGCTGTATCCTTTAGTATTAAAGATCGGAGCGGTTTTCTCTATTATAAATTGCTTTGTTTTTTCTGCTTTACTCATCGGAAATGATTTAGTTTTACAAATATATACCAATCGGTATAATTTTAAATGTATTTGCTGATTTATTTTATGAGATTATTGTGATTTCGTTTCAATCTGCAGCAATTGAAATTTAGTATCTTAGTATTTCATGTAAAACCTGAGTTTACAGTTACCATTATTTTCAATTTAAAAGATCAAAATATGCCTTGGAATCCAGATGTTTATAATAAGTTTAAAGATATTCGATATAAACCATTTTATGATTTAATAGAATTTATACAACCCCAAAATGGAATGAAAGCTATTGATTTAGGATGCGGTACGGGTGAGCAAACTTCTATTTTGGCAGATAAATTTAAAGATGCTCATTTTCTTGGGGTCGATTCTTCTGCAGAAATGCTGGAGAAATCAAAAGCCTTAGAAACTAATAAGCTGCATTTTCGAAAAGCAACTACAGAAGAAATCATAAATTCAGGAGAAAAATGGGATTTGATTTTTAGTAACGCTGCACTGCAATGGTCAAATGATCATGAAAGTTTGTTTTCGAATTTATTAAAATTACTCACTAAAGATGGGCAATTCGCAGTACAAATGCCGGTTCAGCCAGAAAATAAACTTAACAAAATCCTTTCCGACCTTGTTGATGAAGAACCGTTTAAATCGTATTTAAAAGGCTATAAAAGAGATTCTCCTGTTTTAAGTCTTGACAAATATGCACAAATGCTTTTTGACGGCGGCCTTAAAGATATTGAGATACTGCAAAAAGTATATCCCATTATTGCAGATGATCACGAAACACTTTATAATTTTATTTCAGGTTCAGCATTAATTCCATATATCGAAAGGCTTGAAGGAGAACAAAAAGAACTTTTTATTAAAACGTATAAAGAGAGAATAGCAGTAAATTTTCCTAAACTTCCGGCTATTTATTCTTTTAAAAGAATTTTGATGTTTGGGAGAAAGGAGTAATTAGTAAAAAGTAATTAGTAAAAAGTAAAAAGCCTGTAGATTACTCTGCAGGCTTTTTTGAATTAATAGTCAAAATTTAGTCTTTATATAAAATAATTACAGCTTTGTAGCCTGTACCAACATTCCATTGGCTGGCTTCAATCACTTTTCCGTTGTCATCATAAACCTGAAATTCGGCCGTATTTGGTGATGCTGAACCTTCGTTTAAAGCTTCAAAATCAATTTTGTTCATTCCTTTTACCAGGTTTATTTTAAATCCTTTAAATTCACCTACCAAACTCACTTCTGGTTCGATAACTTTATCATTAAGATATACTCTAATTTTATCGCCGTCAACAAAAGCGGCATCACGATAACGAATCGTCGAGGTTGTTGATTTGGTTACAAATCCTCCTAAATACTCATTTCGTCTGTAAAAAACACCTTCAACATTTGCCTCTCTTTTATAAAGTGTGTTATCCTTAAAAAGTTCCTCCGGGTTTATTTTTAAAACGATCGGATCTTTTGCAAGAGTAGGTTCATCTGGCGGCGGCGTCTCAGTTGGCGGAATAACTTCTTTAGTTTCCGGAGTTTTAGATTGTATAGGCTGATATTTTCCTTTAACTTCTCCCTGCGCAGCAACGTGCAGTGAAGCTCCAATTATCATTAAAAACAATATTTTTTTCATACTTTGATTTATTTTGAATGCTTTAAAAGTCATTTTTAACTTCTAAATATCTATTTATAACAAGCGATTATGCCATTTATTGTCTCAAAAAGTAATTATATCGCCATAAGTTGAAGTTTTGTAACAACCATATCAAATAGTGTAAAGATTTGTTTACATATCAGGGTAATTTTAAAAAATGTAATTGTTTAAAATTTAAGGAGATGTATTCATCAGCAAGAAAAACAGTATTAGGAGCATTTTTATGTTTGGCCGTAAATATACAGGCACAGCATAAAAATGACAATGAAAAGTGCCGTTATACCAAAACATCTTATGGTTATTTGATGGTTTTGCGTGAAGGAGATAATGTTCTCAATTTAATTGAAAACTTAGTAAAAGAACAACAGATTCCTTCGGCAAACTTTACCGGAATTGGTTTTGCACAGGAAGTTACTTTTGGATTCTACGATTTTAATCAAAAGAAATTCAATCCTAAAACATTCAATAAAGTCGAAATGGGAAGTTTAACCGGATCGATTGCATGGAGCGAAGGAAAACCATCTCTGCACATTCACGGAGTTGCCACAGATGATAAATTTGATGCGTATGGCGGTCATATTCTCGGCCTTAAAGTTGGGACGGGTTCTATGGAAATTTATATAACGGTGAATAGTGAAAAACTCGAAAGAAAAATAGAGCAGCCTTTGAATGCTAATGTATTACAGCTTCCTTGTATAAAATAGATTTAAAGTTTCACGAACAAAAAATATAATTATGAAAACATTATTTAAATCAAATATAGCTTTACTACTTATTCTGATTACATTTTTATTTTCATGTAAAAACAATCAGGATGGTTATAGTGATGAAATTGAAACCACTACCGTTCCAGACAGCACAAAAAAGCCTGTAGATAGTACAGGCACAAATGATACCGGAACCAACAAAAGTACTGGCGAACCCACTACAGGCGCTGCAAGTACAACGACCAATAAAGATTTAGGAAAAGAGGGCACAGCTAAGGGCGGAACCGGAACCGGAATTGGACCGGGAGAGGACGCTCAGGATGGCGCTACCTATACCAGCTCTTCAAAAAAACAAAATATTGATAAAGATTCGGTTAGAATTAAACCTGGAAAATAGTTTATTCAATATTGATCAGAGCCGTTGGTGAATAACCAAATTGCTTTTTGAACGCAAAAGAGAAATGAGAGAGATTTTCAAAACCAACCTCATAATATATTTCGGTTGGTTTTTTTTTGTTCTCTGCCAAATGGTAATGTGCTAATTCGAGCCTTTTTTTAGTAAGCCACTTTTGAGGCGTTGTATTAAAATATTTCTTAAAATCCCTGTTAAAAGTAGATAAACTGCGGCCTGTTAAATAACCCAATTTTTCCATTGGCATATTAAACATAAAATTACGCTGCATAAAATCGATCAAATCAATTTTGCCCGGTTCATCAAAGCTCGCTAAAACAGTATCTATTCGTTTGTCGATTGCCCTTAAAATGCTGATAGCTTCGGTGATTTTTAAAGAAGCAATGTCTTCGGGAAAATCTCCTTCAATGTCAAAATAAGGCATTAAAGAAGCCAGACAGCTTTCTAATAACGGATGATTGTTATAAGAAATGATTTTTTGTTCAGAACCTGTTTTGGAACTTAAATCAATATTTTTATAAAACTCTTTTAAACGTTTAACCGAAAGATGCATGACAACCGTTTTATGCGGCTGGCCATTTTTCGGATAATTTATAATAGTAGCCAGTAAATTTCTTGGAATAAGAAAAATATCTCCGGCTTTAAAAGTAAAAACGGCATCGGTTTGTATGATTTTGGTTTCTCCCGAAATAAACCAAATCAGCATATGATCATCAAAAACCAAATCAGATTTGAAGAACTTATCTTCATAACAAGAGAGTTTGATCTCAGGAGTTAAATATTTTGATACATGTTCCATTTTACAACTGTTTTAACCGCCAGGCTTTTTTCTTCGATTATCAAAGATAAAAATCCTGACGGTATATTATTTTCTAATATGGATTAAATAACGTCAAATGACATTCCTAACAAACGTTCGCTTAAATCCCAAAGCCTTTTCGCATTATCCTGATCTACAGAATAAGGCTGAACACCAAATATGGTTGAAGGATCATCAAATTTGTGCTCGACATCTCCTAGATCTAATCGGGCAACATCAGCATCTTCACAATAAACACCGCCAATATTGTTCAGTAAAGGACTAACAGCGCACCAAACTGTAGTTGCAGCGCCTTGAGGCACATTCTTTAATAAAGCAGCAACTTCTGGTTTTAAATTTCCGTCTTGATCATGCGTTCCTATTTGTTTGAATAATTCGATAGGTTCGTCTCTTCCTAAATCAGTTCCTAGAACACTTCCGGGATGTACTGAATACGCTCTCACATTAAACTCTTTCGCACGATTATCTAGTTCTAATGCAAACAAATTACAGGCCGTTTTTGATTGTCCGTAACCTTGTAAAGTATGATACTCACGATGAAGAAAATTAGGATCATCAAAATTAAACGGTGCGATTTGATGCCCGTATGAAGATACATTTATAACTCTGGATCCATTTGCCTGTTTAAGAGCCGGCCATAATTTTGCAGTAAGCTGAAACTGTCCCAAATAATTGGTTACCAATTGCGATTCATAACCGCGATCGTCTCTGCGTAACGGAACCCACATAATTCCTGCATTATTAATAAGAAGATGAAGCGGTCTTCCTGAAGATAAGAACTTTGCAGCAAACGCATCGATAGCATCAGGATTCATGAAATCTAAAGTTTCTAACTCTACATTGGCAATCCCGTCAAGATTTTTTTGAGCTTTTGCAATATCTCTGGCTGCAACAATTACGGTTGCACCCGCATTCGAAAGTGTTTTAGTCGTTTCTAATCCAATGCCTGTGTGTCCTCCGGTTACAATTGCAATTTTTCCTGTAAGGTCAATTCCTTTCATTACATCTGCAGCAGTTGATTTGGCATTAAATCCTGAATGAATAGGGTTTTGTAATGCTCCCTGATAATTATTTGTTTTCATTTTATAAATATTAAATTGTTATGAAGCAAAATTATAGAGAAGCAAGACTTTCGATTTTGTTTAAAACGCCATTTTTGCTTTGTTTAAAATGTCACTTCGAATTCATTGTTTTTAAGTATCTTTAATGCTGATACAATCCGTTATTAAATTTGATTTTATGAAAGCATTGGTAATTGGAGCTACAGGTTCAACCGGAAAATTTTTGGTAGAGGAACTGCTGAAGGATAATGATTATACTTCTGTGGTAACTTTTGTTAGAAAACCATCGGGAAAGGAGCATTCTAAATTAACAGAACACATTGTCAATTTTGATGCTATTGAATCTTTTAAAGATCAGATTTCAGGTGATGTTTTGTTTTCATGCCTCGGAACAACTTTAAAAGCTGCCGGTTCAAAAGAAAAACAATGGAAGATAGATTTTGATATTCCGGCTGCATTTGCTCTGGCTGCCAAACAAAATGAGGTAAAATCTTTTGTTCTGGTTTCTTCTTACGGAGCTTCTGCCAATAGCAGTGTTTTTTATTCTAAAATGAAAGGAAAACTAGAAGATTATATCGCCGAACTTAATTTTGGGCAATACATTATTTTTAGGCCGGGACCTTTGGTACGTGAAGATTCAGACCGTCTGGGCGAAAAGATTTCGGTTAAACTTTTCAATTTTTTGAATGCCATTGGTATTCTTACCAAATTTAAACCGCTTGAAACACAGCTTTTGGCCCAGAAATTAGTAAAGGCGCCAAAAATACTTCTAACGGGAAAGAAAATAATCGAACTTAAAGAAATTTTCGAATCTTAATACATCAAATCCATTCTCCGGAGGCATTATAATCCTCGGGCAAATAGGTAAGATATTGCACCATCCTTGGACTAGCGCCTTTGTTTGCCGAGGCACAATGCGGTAAAGTATTGTTCCAAATTATAAAATCGCCTGCATTGCCCGTTATAGGTTTTGGTTTTAAGGTTTCGATGGCTTTATTTCTTGGATTTTCATTTGGTTCCAGATTATTCAGCCAGTCATTTATTTTGTTATGGAATCCCGGAACACAATGAAAAGCACCGTCATTAATACCGCAGTCTGTAAGATAGAGTAGTCCCTGAAACCCAAAAGTAATGGGCTGTTTTAAACTAATGTCCCAATGCAGCGGACTTCCTAAAAAAGTAAAATCTTTAGTTTCAGGCGGATTAAAACTGACTTTGTCTATCGTTTTGTAAATTTTGGCTGAATTGTAAAGCTGTTCGTATGCTTTTTTTATTCTTGGCGATAAACGGTTTTTATTTAATGTTTCGTGATCAGAAAAATTAAGCATTAAACCTTTTTGATCTTTATGTCTTGTATACCAGGTTTCGCTTTTGTCAGGATTCATTTCTAAATAATTCCAAATTGCCTCAACCGTATCTTCACAGTCTTCTTTTGAAATGGCATTTTTTACAATCACGTAACCATTTTTATCCCAAAACTGGAGATCTTGTTCTGAGAGTACATTGCTTAAAGCATCTGCGACCGTATTTTCGTTTTTCTTTTGATGGTTAATCCAGACTTTAAAAGTTTCAAAATCAGGTTTTTCAAAATATAAAAACTGTACCGTATCTTCCATACTAATTCCTAATTGGTACAAGGTTTTAATTTCCTGATCCCATTGAACATCAGTTATAACATTGGACGTATTTGTAGTACGGTCCCATAAATTTTCAAGAATACTCCAAGGCATAATTTCTAAGATTGCTTCAACTCGTCAGGAAGGTTGTCAAAATATAATTGAAACGAAAAATCTCCCATTATAATATCATTTGCTACTAATAAATGACCATTGGGAATGTCGCCAAATGCCGCATTTGTTGAAATACTATGAATGCCGCCTTTAAACGAACCTGTTTTAACAGATTCTATATTGATGGGATTTCCCTCTTTATTTACAAGTTCTTGTCCTGGCTGCAATTGCGAAGCCGGAGCATATTTTCCGTTAATAAGTAAAAAAAGCTGGTCTGCACTGCAGGTAATATTCTTTGATGAACCTTGAGAATCTATCAAATTTAGGTAGATCACGCGGGTTTGTTTTTTGGATTCGATACCATTGCTAAACGAAACTTTTGCCTGAGAGGCTGTCAGTTTAACGGTACCCGATTCTAATTTTGCCGAAAAGGCCAAAATTGAATCTCCTATTTGAAATGACTGAATATCTTTTTCACCATTGGGAGTTGATATTCTTGCAGAATAAGCGAAATCATTACTATTTAGGTTATTTACAGATTGATTTGGGTTTGTTTTCATATTATGCCGATATTTAGTTAAACCTGCTTATACGTAATTCTTATCCAAATATAATTTATTAAATTTTCTCTTTCTTAAGTATAAATACCTGTTTTAATGTTTATTGTAAGTAAAAACAAAAAAGTGCCTCATCTTTCGATAAAGCACTTTATAAGTTTTCAGATTAATCAATTTTATACGCATCATCAGCAAAAGTTTCCGGCTCACGATCATTTTCATCATAATCTTCTACTAAATCGTCGTCAAGATCATCTTCGTCTAAATCTTCTTCTTCATCCAGATCATCTTCTTCTAATTCACTTTCGTCAAAATCCTGTTCTAAATCTTCCTGATCATCTCTTTCAAGCGCATTCGAAAATTCATTATCCAGATAATTCTGTTCTTCATTTAAAGAATAAGCTTGTTCAAAATTATTTTGATCGCCAATGTGTTCTTGCTGATATTGATCAACATAACTCTGATTGTCATTTGTGAAATTACTATCGTCCTGATCGTAAGATCTATTATTATCTGTTGTCATACGGAATGTTTTAAAAATTAAGTTAGAAGTGAAATCTTAGTTTAAGTTTTCATCTTAACTCAAAAGTACTCCGATAGGCAGCATGTTTTCTTATACTATTTTAGCAAACAATTACTTAATTATCATTGAAGGTTTATCAATTAGCAATAACGAAGAGCAATAAATCTTATATCTTTGATTTGCAAAATTGAATTATGGAAAAACTACGAAAACATATTGAAGAAATTATTTCGGTTACCGATGAAGAATTTGAATCGATTAAACCATTTTTTACAATACGGAAGGTTTTAAAAAATCAATATTTGATTAGCCAGGGCGACGAAGCAAAGTATGAATATATTATTGTAAGCGGTATTTTCAGGGTTTTTTATCTTGATGATGACGGAAAAGAACATATCGTGCAGTTTGCAACAGAAAACTGGTGGATGTCTGATTACATTGCCTATTTCAATCAAAAGCCCGCAAACATGTATGTTGTTTGTATGGAAGCAGGAGAAGTTTTGTGCCTGACGCTGGAAGGAAGAGAAAAACTCTCGATTGCATTACACAAAATGGAACATTTTTTTAGGGTTAAATTAACCAAAGGATATATTGCCCTTCAGCAGCGAATTATTTCATTACTTTCTAATAATCCGGAGCAGCGGTATAAAGAATTTGCAAACCTTTACCCCAATTTAATGCAGAAAATTCCAAAAAAATATATTGCAGAATATCTGGGAGTAAGCCGTGAAACCCTTAGCAGGCTTTACTCCAGCAGTAAATAGCATAATTAAAACCTCTCAAAGTGTGATTTCCGTCACACTTTTTTTGTGACTTGCCTCCTCGCATTCAGGAGGGAAGCCGATATAAATTTGCCTTGTAAATAATTCATTAACCAATCAAAAAATTATACAGATGAAAAAAATTATGATGTTAACAATGGCGCTTTCCTTTTTTGCAGCTACTGCACAAACTAAAAAAGAAAACAAAGTATCGGAAGAAAAAACAACCCACAAAAATGAAACGAAAATGAAAAAGAGAATTTTAATTATTGTATCAAATGCAGATTCAATTGGTCCAAATAACAGAAGAACAGGAACTTTTCTTCCTGAAGTAGCGCATCCTTATGCTGAATTTGACAGAGCAGATTATCAAATTGATTTTGCAAGTTTAACGGGAGACACCCCGTATTTAGATGCCCTTAATTTAGCGGGTGATCCGGATAATCTTGCCTTCCTGACAGGAAAAGGATGGGAAGCAATGCAAAAAGCAGTAAAACTATCTAATGTTGATGTAAGTACTTACGATGCCATTTTTGTTCCCGGCGGATTAGCACCAATGGTGGATATGCCTGAAAATGCACTTCTTAAAAAAGTTATTAAAGAAACTTACGAACGCAATGCAGTTGTTGGCGCTGTCTGTCACGGTCCGGTATCCTTATTAAATGTAAAACTGAGTAACGGATCTTATTTGGTAAATGGTAAAAATATTACCTCTTTTACAGATGAAGAAGAAAAAGGTTACGCCATTGCCGATGTACCATTTTTATTAGAATCTGCATTGACAAAACAAGGAGCAAAATTCCACGCTGCAGCAGTTTGGTCAGCACATAGTATTGCCGACGGAAATTTGGTTACAGGTCAAAACCCTGCATCAGCAAGAGGAGTAGCAGAAAAAATGATTGCTATTTTAGAAACGGCTAAAAAATAATAGGCTGATTTTATTGACCTCTTCCAAAACTTGGCAGAGGTCAATATCATTTAGTTAATAGAATAATAATTATCTAATCAAAAGAAAAAAATGAAAAATCATAATCCAGTTCATGTTTTTGCAACATGGAAAGTTAAAGAAGGTCAAATTGAAAATGTTTTGCAGCTATTAAAAACAGTTCACGAGGAAAGTATTAAAGAAAGCGGCAACCTGTTTTATAAAATTCACCAAAGCATTACAGATTTAAATACAATCGTATTGTTTGAAGGATATGTGAGCGAATCTGCTGTAACAGAACATCGAAATACTGCACATTTTCAGAATTTAGTTTTAGGGCAGATTGTACCACTTTTAGACGAAAGAAATATAATTTTAACTTCGCCAATACAATAAGGAGAATATTGAAATTTTCTGTATTTAATTGTGTAACAAAAAGTTATAATGTTGAAACATAATAAAATACCTAATAATTAAATTTGATAAGCTTTATTATAAACTTAAAAAATTAATTATGAAAACGATATTAAATTCAAAACTACTTGTATGCATTGCTTTAATAGCACTATCGGTTTCCTGTAAAACAAGTTCTTCTTCAGGAAGTGCATTAAAAACAGATTCGGATGCTATAAAAGCAGGTGACAGTACATCATTAAATACGGGAACAAAGGGTACAACTCGAGCCAATGAAGGTAATGAAGAAAGTGACCCACAGCCGGGAGATGCGACTACGCCTAAAAAATAGACCAATTTTGTAAAAGCAAATACTTTTATAATCTTAAAATTAAAACCGTTTTAATGCGGTTTTTTTTATGCCTGTTAATTTCAAACAAAGCTATAATTTAACAGTTAATATTGATTTTGATAGCAGCTTGTTTAAAACTATATTTTTTCTGTTAAATAATTTTAGAATAAATTTCTGTTCTTTGCAGTTCTAAAAAAAATGAATACAGTCTTAGCTATAAAAAACCGTGTACAATATTATTTTGAACATTGAGTTAAGACTAAGGATCATATTTACGTTATGGACAATAGAAAGTTTATATTAAGTTTAAAAAATGGTAACGAGGCTTCTTTCAAAGAAGCTTACTTAAATTACTATGATAAACTGATAAGCATTGCCCGACGATTTAATTTTACAGTTCTTACCCCGCAGGATTTTGTTCAGGAAACTTTTTTAAGACTTTATAATAAAAGAGAATTACTTAATGAAGGAGTTTTATTTGATAAACAGCTGTTTGTTATCTGTAAGAACATCATCATTAATCATGTTAACAGAGAAAATAAAATAATTCAGCTCAACACTTCGGAGATTGAAATCGAAAATGAAGACTATGATGACGTAATTTTTGAAGAAAGAAAAGAAAAACTATATGCTTTCATAAATTTACTTCCTGAACAGCAGCAAAAAATATTTACTTTACACAAACTGGAAAACCTTAGCTATAAGGAGATTGCGGCAATGACAGACCTTTCTGAAAAAACAATTGCCAATCATATTTACCTCGCCAGTAAATTTATTAGAAAAAAAATCGAAGATCATTAGGAACTTTTTTGTTCTCGTTTGTTATACTAATAAACAGAAACAAAAAATGCATATTGAGTCTTATAAAACTGATGTTAAAACCAAGGAAGATGCAAGCTTTATTGTAGTGCTTCTTCGGTTTATCATTTCTGATTGTTCAATGGATTTTGAGATAGATGATAGTAATCATATTCTAAAAATCGAAACGAACAGAGAGATTAAAGAAATGGTGTATGGTGTTTTTAATAAACAAGGATTTTATTGTCAAAAACTTTAACGCACTAAAGACATGGACGAAAAGAAAATAGAAGAGGAATTAAAAAAAATATGGGACGAAATCCCTGTTTCACATTCTGATAATGAAAAAGAGATGTCTTGGGAACAATTCCAGGCAAAGGCATTTTCTCCAAAAAAGCAAAAAAATAACTCTTGGCGTTATTTTGCGGCAGCTGCGGCTGTTTTGATTTTTGTTCTTATAGGAACAGGGCTTTATTTTAATGGCAGCAATCCTGTAAGCAATGAAATTCAGCTTACTGAAAACGTAATAGAAAATTCTACTTCGATAATGAAAACGGCTGTCCTGCCAGATAGTTCAAGAGTAGAATTAAGCCCGAATTCTAAAATTGCTTACGCCAGTAATTTTGCAGCAAACAGAAAAGTGGAAGTTTCGGGAGAAGTTTATTTTAAAGTAACGAAAGATAAAAAACATCCATTTCAGGTATTTTGTAACGAAACGACAACTACAGTTTTAGGAACTTCTTTTACCGTAAAAGGATATACACAAAAAGAAGTAACTGTTGAACTTTATGAAGGAAGTGTTCAGATGAATGTAAAAGATCTGGATGAAAAATGGATACTAAAACCAGGCGAAAAATTTACGTATGGAAACAAAACCACATTGGTTACTGAATTCAACAGATTTATAGATTTTGATAATCAAAAGCTAACAGATGTAAGCTCTTATATTGAATCAAATTACGGTTATAAAGTAATTATGCCGCAGGAATACGAAAACCAGCGAATCACAGTGCGTATCAATAAAAAAGAAGATTTAAATACGATTATCCAATTAATATCAGAAATGTATAACCTAAACTATGAAGTAAATGAAAAATTAAAACAAGTTACTTTTCAATAGAAAAGAAAAGGATGCACTAGCCGCGAAACTAAAAACATCCTTCCTATAGTCAGGATAGTATAAAACTATTCCATTTAATAATATTCAAAAATACAAAATTTCATGAAGCATATAATTTCAGCGTGCTTTTTTTTATTCAGTTGGGGAGTATTTTCTCAAAACGTCACGGTAACTGTAGATCAAACGGTAACATTAAAGGAATTCTTTAAACAAATTGAAAATCAATCCGATTTTAAATTTGCCTTTACAGATCAAATTAATACGAGCCAAAGATATTTTACTCAAAAAAACACGTATAATAATATCGAAATCAAGCAGCTTATTAATGAATTAAATAAAAGCACATCGATTCAATTTTCAATTGTAGGCAGTAATATTTTTGTAAAACAAAAAGCCGTTAAAACAGCTAAAAAAAAAAATAAACTGACAGGACAGGTTCTTGATGAAAACAGAGAGCCCGTAATTGGTGCTAATGTTTTCATCATAGAACTTTCTACCGGTGTTACAACAGATATTAATGGAACGTTTAATATAGAACTGGACAGAGGTATTTACAATCTTGTCGTAAGTTATGTGGGTTTAAAAAACAAAGAAAGGCAGATTACAGTTGACGATGATGTAAGAATAAAATTCAACATGGAATCTGACAGCCAGCAGCTGGAGCAGGTAATTGTAACCAATAGTAAAGCTGTTGATGTAAGGAATACTCAAATGAGTGTGAACAAACTTTCGATGGCAGAAATTAAGCGAATTCCTGTTGCAATGGGCGAGCCGGATCCTTTAAAATCACTATTAACATTACCTGGAGTGACAAATGCAGGAGAAGCTTCTTCTGGTTTTAACGTTCGTGGTGGTGCTGCAGATCAAAATTTAATTCTGCTGGATGGTGCTCCGGTATACGGTGACTCACATATGTTTGGATTTTTCTCTATTTTTAATGCCGATGTTGTAAACGGACTAGATTTATATAAAGGTGGAATTCCGTCTAAATTTGGCGGACGTGTCTCTTCTGTTCTTGATGTAACGCAGCAAACCGGAGATTTTGAAAATTTCAAAGTAAACGGAGGTATTGGTTTAATCTCAAGCCGTCTTTTAGTGCAGGGGCCTATACAAAAAGATGTTGGTTCATTTCTTATTGCAGGTCGTGCTTCTTATGCTCATTTATTTTTAAAACTGGCTGATAATAATAATTCGGCTATGTTTTATGATATTAATGCTAAGTTTAATTATCGATTGGGAGCCAATAATACACTTGCTTTTTCCGGATATTTTGGAAATGATGTTTTTGATATAAATGACCGTTTTTCCAGTACTTACGGAAACACAATGGGAATTTTAAGCTGGAAACATAAATTTTCGGAGAACCTGAATACTAATTTAGCTGTTTTTTACAGTGATTATAGATTTAACCTTGGTTTACAACAAGAAGATTTTGACTGGAACAATAATATCCGAACTTACGGACTTAAGTATGGCTGGAATCATATTGTAACAGATAAATTTAAATTAAACTACGGAATTGACGGTCAGTATTATAATTTTAATCCCGGCACAGTTCAGCCTACAAGCTCAGATTCGGATTTTAATTACAAACAGCTGGATAAAAAATATTCTTTAGAAACATCTGCTTATCTTGATTTTGAGAATCAAATCACTCCAAAATTAAACCTTCGTTACGGACTTCGTTATAGTATGTTTTATCGTTTAGGTAATGAAACGATCAATACTTATGCAGATGGAAAATCAGTAGTATTTAATCCGTTATATCATATTTATCAGGAAGGTACTCCAACAGGAAGTATATCATACGGAAGGGGAGAAAAAATAAGCAGTTTTGATAATCTTGAGCCGCGTGTGGCATTATCTTATGCTTTTAATGATGATGCTTCTGTAAAAGCAAGTTATAACAGAATGGCGCAGTACATTCATATCTTATCTAATACACAATCGCCATTGCCAACAAGCATCTGGACACCAAGCGGTCCGTTTACGAAACCACAATTGCTGGATCAATATGCGGCCGGATATTTTAGAAATTTTAGAGACGGCGATTATTCTTTTGAAGGAGAGTTATTTTATAAAAAGATACAAAACCGTATCGATTACATTGACGGTGCTGATATATTGGCCAATAACAATATAGAACAGGTTATTTTAAATGGTAAAGCCAGATCGTATGGTATGGAATTATTATTTAGAAAAAATACAGGAAATTTTACTGGTTGGGTTTCATATACTTTATCAAGAGCAGAACAAAAAACACCGGGAAGAACTCCTGATGAACCCGGAATTGCAAATGGTGACTGGTATTTGTCAGGATATGATAAACTGCATAATTTGAGTATTGTAGGAAGTTATGAATACAATCCAAAATGGTCATTTAACGCTAATTTCACCTTGCAGTCTGGTCAGCCGGTAACGTATGCAAATGGGTATTATGAATTTGGCGGAATCAATATTCCGAATTTTTCACTTCGAAATGAAAACAGGCTGCCGCTTTTCCACCATTTAGATTTAGCAGCGACTTACACGCCTAAACCAGATAAAAAGAAAGGATGGCAGAGCTATTGGGTATTCAGTCTTTATAATGTTTACAATAGAAAAAATGCAGCTTCTATGACGTTTGCAACAAATGAAGACACGGGAGCAAATGAAACCAGAAGACTTTCTATTTTCGGAATAGTACCTGGAATTTCTTATAATTTTAAATTTTAATGAGTATGCAAAGGATTAATAAATATAATTTTAAAAGTAAAGCACTAATTTTATTCAGCTTATTTTGTGTGCTGTTTTTATCATCTTGTGAAGATGTCGTAAATCTTGATTTAGAAACAGGGCAGACAAGAATAGTAGTAGATGCTGAGATTTTATGGTTTAAAGGAACCGCTGGTAATGAACAAACCATAAAAATTAGTAAAACAGCTCCCTATTATAATAACACTACACCAAAAGTTTCAGGGGCGCAGGTAAGAGTTGAAAACAGCACCGGAACAGTTTTTACTTTTAATGAAACAGAACCGGGTATTTATGTGTGTACTAATTTTATTCCTGTTTTAAATGCCGATTATACGCTTTATGTACAAGCAGAAGGCCAGAGTCTTACAGCAACTGAAAAGCTGACTTCTGTAACACCAATTGATAGAGTAGAGCAAGCGATTGTTCCTGATTTTGGCGGAGAGGATGTTATAGAACTGACTTTTTATTATAAAGATCCTGCTGATCAGGTGAACTATTATCTTTCAGATTATAAAAGTGAATTCCTTATTTATCCGGAATATGAACTTACAGACGATGATTTTTTTAACGGAAATGAAATAACAACAAGGTTCAATCATGAAGATATGAAAGCAGGAAATACAGTCGATATTACACATCGCGGAATTTCTAAAAACTTTTATAACTATATGAACTTACTTTTAGAAATATATGGTGGAAGTCCCTTTTCAATTCCTCCGGGTAATATTCGCGGAAACATTGTAAACACTACCGATGCCAATAATTTTGCCTTTGGTTATTTCAGGCTTTGTGAAGCTGATAAAGTTTCTTACTTGGTAAAATAAAGATTTTAATTAGGTTGATTTGTACGCTAGCATCTGGCATTAAAGAAATTTAGTGTCAGATGTTTTTTTATGGTACTATTTCAATTAATTAGCAGTATTTAAATGATATTAAAACTGGTTATTTGCGAATTCAATATTACTCAAATTAATAATATCAGGTCGTTCTGAATCCGTTTCGTGTGAAATTTCAATCTCATTTTCAGATATAAATTTTATTTCCTTATCACATCCAACATGACAAGATTCTACAGCAATTGGGAAATATAATTTTTTGTTTTTATCATATCCTATAATGTTGTTTCGAAAATAGGAAACAATCTTAAAATCGTTATTTTCAATTACTTGATCTTTATCATATTCACCATTAAATTCAAATAAATTTTCACCATAATAAGTGCTTTTTACAATAGTTGGGTAAGAACTTTCTTTTCCCTCGGGATAATTGTCTTCATTCCATTTTTCTTCAAAATTCTTATAAAAATTGATGTCTTTTTCTTCTTCAGTTGGTTTGTAAATCCATTTACTTTTAGCACCAAATTGATATAATTCATTGTAGACTGCAGTGTTAGATTCCAAGATTTTATCTTTTGTAAATTCACCATCAACAAACTCTCCCGATCTTAAAGTATATTCTCCTATATATTTTAAGGCATAAAATTTTAGACTATTCGTATTTAGCATAATAAAACTTAGGTATATTTCGGGATCACCGTTTCCTAAAGGAGATTCTTTTATCGCAAATAGAAAATAATCTACGCCTTGAATTTTTTTTCTTAAAGTGTATTTTGGGTCGATTACGACATGATTATATTCACTAATTACCAAAGTATCATTTTTAATCAATTCAAGATTTTTTTTATACTTTGAAGCTATTATTATATTTTTTGCACCGCCAAGATAAAAATCATCTTCATCGCCAGCATCGCTGCCAGATATTTTAATCACTTCAGTATTATTCTCATTGTTAAAAGAAAATAAAGTTACCGTTCTTACTGTTTCGTCATTATCTTCTTTAATCTTTGATTGTATATTTTCCTTGTTTACTTTTTGATTCGAAATTTTTTCCTCTTTCTTGCAAGAATGCAGCATAATAGAAGATAAAAGAATTATGGCTAGTTTGGTATTAATGGCGCTCAATTTAGTTTTCAGGTTTTAGGTTATCGGCAAGATAAAAATTATTTTAGAATTAAAAAATATCCTATAGAATGTCTTTTCATTGGTAAATAAAATTTGCTAGATTTACTGAAAAACAAAACGTGATAAAAAAAATACTCTGTTTGTTTCTTATTTCAATTGCTGTTATTTCGTGTAGAAAGGAAAGTGAGACAAACATTAAAACTTCTCCGGGAATTGTAGCAAATTTTGAAGGAACAGATTTATTTGCTAATAATGATTTATCTCAAAAAACAGATCATTTAAATTATGCTGCAAAAATTGAAGTTATTTCTTTCGACAGTATAAAAGGAGTTTCTAAAATTCTCTATAAAAATCAAGAATTATACGTTTCCGGTTCAGATTTAGAATTACTTTCTAAAAAAGAAAACTATAACAGTTATTTTACAAAAGACTGCTATTGTTTAATGGGGTTAAAAGAAGCCAGAACCCTTAACTTTCCTACGAAATACGATACAGTTCATTATTTTGTAAAAGACAATAAAATACGATTTATAAAAGAAGTATCCTATTATAAACCTAGTTATGAAACCTATAAAAATCATGATATAGAAATGACCCAAGAAGATTATAATTCTGGCGGGCCAAATTTTTATTCATACGTTACAATTGACAGAAATAATTTCCTGATTGGTACTTTTTTCACAGAGCAAAATAAATCTTATTTAGAATGTTATAATAAGAAAACAACCTACGAAGTTGCTAAAAATTCCAGCAAATTATCAGAGTACTATGAAACTGAGGAGTTTAATTATGCCATGAATTTATTCAATACAGATCTTTTATTTGCAAAAATTGACAATGATAATTTTGTAAAACCTTTTGATAATTTCGATTACAAAAAACAAGCAATTTTGATTGATCAAGGCGAACTGAATTTAGAGAAAAATGTTAAGATACTATTATATAGTTTGAATAATTTTGAGCCTGTTTCATTTAATGATCATGCAATACTTTTTTATTATTTGAGAGAGTTTAAAATTGTAAAAAAAGAAGGCAAAAAAAGATATTTTGTAAAAATCTATATAGAAGAAGATGAAACTTCGGATATAGCAGGAGAGTATTATATAGATTTAAAAGAAATTGCAGCATTTGCTTCAATAGGTGATTAATTCAAAAAGTTTATTTTTAAATATGAAGAATTGTATAAAGCTATTTGCTCTTTTATTTTTATTGAATAGTTGTAAAAATGAAACGAAAGAAGTTCGTAATAAAACAGCTGTAAAAACTCAAAAAAATGATGAGGTTAAAATTCCTGCAACGGTATATAAAGATTATACAACAGCTCCTGTCGATTTTTTGGATGAAAAATATAAAACGTACGGTTTTGAATTCCAGGGCAATTCGCCTTCATTTCCTTCATATTATTTTTTTGATGAAAATTTAGGGTCATTTACTGTTACCTATGTTGGAAAATCAAGATTAACTCGGGATTATTGGGATACCGATAACTCAACTGGTTTTTTTGCTCAATTTAAGGGTAATAATAAGAATATCAAACTGTTAAGTGATCGGGCAGATGAAGTTTTAAAACGGGAATCAAATGATTATTACATTCTTGTTAATTTTCTACCTACAGAAGCAATGACAGAGTGTTTTGATTGTGATTTAGGAGATTTTAAACTGAAAGACGATGCTTATAATTATTTTTATGTATATGAAAATAACAAATGGGTTTTGATAAAAAGGCTTTTCAGCAGAAATATCCAAAAAGAAGGAATAGAACTTTTTACGGACATATTATTATCTTATAAATTAAAAGATAGTAAATCAATTGCAGAAGAATTTCAAGGTAAATTTAAAGCTGAAGCAGACGGAGAATATACTAATGATGGACAAGGTCATACAACTTATTATTTTACCATTACAGAAAATAAAATTGATTTAAAATATGAAGCTTTTAGAGGAGATTTTGTTTGCGAAGGCGAGTATAAAGGAATACAGAATGATACTATTTTAGAATTGTATTATGATAGAGAAGATGATCGCTGCAAAAAATTAAGTCCTGTTTATTTAATAAAAAAAGAAGAAGATGAGTTTTTTATTAAAGGAATTGGCGGCGAAGGAACTATCAATGATTGGATAAAAATGGATAAAGAATGATAAAAGTCAGAATAATGATTTGTTTTCTATTTCTTTCAATATGCGCCTGTAAAGGGCCAAAGAAAGAAACAAAAGAAATTACACCAAAAGAAATTAAAGATAAAGTTCAACCGATCAATAAAGATCAGCTAGGTAATTTCATAGGTCAATACGAATATATAAATGCAGCAAATCCAAAGGAAAGTCTTTTTTTAATTTTGAAAAAAGTGGATACTAATAGTATTACTGATTTTGAAGGATATGCGTGGGAAGAGAAAAATGAAAAAGGAGAAATTGTTGAGAAAGCACTAACCGGATTATTTTACGGCAATACAGATTTATTTGATGAGGTCAGAGAAGGCTATGAACCTGGTTATTTTGTTGCAAATGTTCAGGTTGAGCCATTGGAAGAGAATTCATTAAAGGTAAATATAGAGTTAGATGCTTCAGATATATTAGAAAACCCGGTTTTACCAGTTATTACATCAACCAAAGAAGCTTTGGAAAACGGAAATAAAAAATGGGAAATAACAGAAATGGGTGTTGCCAGAGAGTTAATTTTTGAAATAAAGAATTCTAACGAATTAATACTAAAATCTGATTCAGGTTTAGATGATAAAACATTTAAAAAGACAAAATAATATCAAAAGCTATGTGCCAAAGCGGAAAAGAAATTAAACTTTGTACCTGCGTTCCAAGTGGAATGAAGACCATTATTCATCACAAGAATTCCCGAAAAAATAAAAATAAAAGGCGTAACGATTTTACCTGGACATTAGAAAAATGCTTAGGCTTCAGTAAAACTACAATGGATGGAATGGGGTATATGCCAGACGAAACTTTATCAGAAGATTTGACAAATGAAAGAATGCTTTTTGATCTTAACACTAAAAATTGTTTTGATTTTGATTATCAACCCAATGAAGAAGATAATCTTCAAATTTTTACTCCTGAAAACTCTATTAGAAGACATTTATCTTTTATTTTTAAAAATGGAGAATGGATAGCTGATTCTCATCTGCCTTTTATGTATGAGATGGAAAAAATAAATTATGGAAAAGTAACTTTTGAAGATAAAACTGATAATAAAAATGATTAAAAAAGTACTGTTTTTACTACTATTTGCATTACTATTAATAAGCTGCAAGCATCAAAATGATGAGAATAAATCGTTAGATTCAAAAAACGATAATAGCAGCAATTCAGAAGATCTTTTAAAAAAGGATAAAGATACGGGGAGTACAGTGCAGGTTGAGAAGACTAAAAAACTTCACGAACTTCTTTTCAAATGCAAAGAAAACGACAATGGTATGTCAAGATATGACGATCCTCTAAATAAAACCTGTGTATGCAATGAAACTACATTTGATGGCGCTTATGAAATATTTTATAATGAGTCACCAGATTATGTGAAAAAGAATTTATTGAAAAAATTACCACAGAAAAATCAGGAATGGAAAGCTCCCGATGCAGACGTTACCTACAGCTGGGTTCAACAGGATACATTAAAAATAAACCTCTTTTATCAAGGAGGTGAAGACACTTATGTTTTTTATAAAAACAGCGATAATAAAATGGAATACAAAGAATATGTATCATTGCCTTAATTTAGATTTAATCGCAGCGATGACCGTGCAAATCTAATCCTTAAACATATATTATTACTATTCTATGAAAAAGCCTGGTGATAGTCTGTGTTTGTTCTTTTCGTTCAACTGTTTAGTTGTTGATAACCAGTTTAATTTAGTAACTTTATACAAAATCACTCCCCATACGTTTATTAATATATAAAGTATTAATACATCGAACCTTTATAGTTTTAAAACTATTAGCTGCCCCTTCTGTAAAAACCCCTTTAACACCTTAGATTACAAAAGTTTAATCTTTCCAAATCTGTCTGTATTTATTTTTTAATGAAGCATGGTTTTACCTATTCATTGAATAATACAGCTCAGTAAATTTTTCACATTTACAAATGTCCACTTCAGGCTTTATTTCGCACGATTCGCATTGTTTGTAATTTCTAAGGATGTATACCTATTCTACCTTTGACCAGGAAATTAGAAATCATTTCATATTTATAACTAAAATTTTTAATCAAATGGAAAATTCAATTCAACAAGGAAAAGTAGTTTACAGTGGATCAACAATAACTACAGGTGGACGTGAAGGCTTTTCAAAAAGCTCAGACGGACGTTTAGACATTAAGCTTACTTCACCGGGAGCAAAAGGAGAAGGCACTAATCCAGAACAACTGCTTGCAGCAGGTTGGTCAGCATGTTTTTTAGGAGCAATGAGCAAATCTGCAGCAAACCTAAATTTAAAACTTCCTGCAGACTCAAGCATTCATACTGAAATAGATTTAGTATTGTCTGAAACAGAAGGATATACTTTACAGGCACGTCTTAATATTACCCTTCCGGGAATAGAGCGTGAAACAGCAAAAGCAATTGCAGAAGCGGCGCATCTTATCTGTCCTTATTCTAAAGCGCTAACAGGAGGTATAAAAGTTGAAACTAATATTTTATAAATAAAAGTTTCAAAAATTAAGCTAAAAAACCATCAGTTCTTTATCAAATAACTCAAAATATATTTTTGAAAAGACTGATGGTTATAATCAGCCCCAAATATTATTAACGTAATATTTTTAAAATGAAAAATTCAAATAATACGGCAGACAGCAAAATTGTAAAAGTTGCCGCCGTACAAATCAGCCCCGTTCTATATAGTAAAAAAGGAACCGTTGAAAAAGTGGTCAATAAAATACAGGAACTTGGAAAACAAGGAGTTCAATTTGCCACTTTTCCAGAAACGATAATTCCGTATTATCCTTATTTCTCGTTTATTCAGGCACCATATACAATGGGAAAAGAACATCAAAAACTATTAGAAGAGTCTGTTATTGTACCTTCTGCAGATACAGATGCTATTGGAAAAGCTGCTAAAGAAGCCAATATGGTTGTTTCTATAGGTGTTAACGAACGCGATGGAGGAACCATTTATAATACACAATTGCTCTTTGATGCAGATGGAACGCTTATACAACGTCGCCGCAAATTAACCCCGACTTATCACGAAAAAATGCTTTGGGGGCAGGGTGACGCATCAGGTCTGAAGGCAATTGACAGTAAGGTCGGACGTATAGGGCAGCTTGCCTGCTGGGAACATTATAATCCGTTATTTCGATATGCGCTTATAGCCGACGGTGAACAAATTCACTCCGCAATGTATCCGGGATCCATTTTTGGTCCTTTATTCAGCGAACAAACAGAAATAAATGTACGTCAGCACGCTCTTGAATCTGCTTGTTTTGTGGTATGCGCAACAGGCTGGCTTGATGCTGGACAGCAGGAACAGATTGCAAAAGATACAGGCGGTCCGATTGGCCCAATTTCGGGTGGATGTTTTACAGCAATAATAGGCCCTGACGGACAAATCATTGGAGAAGCTCTAAGATCTGGAGAAGGGGAGGTAATTGCCGATATTGATTTTACGCAAATAGATGCCCGTAAGCGATTAATGGATGCAAGCGGACACTACAGCCGCCCCGAACTAATTAGTTTAATGATAGACCGTACTCCGGCTTCACACGTTCACGAACGTAAATTATCTGATGGATCAGCCATTTCAGATATACAGATTATAACAGAATAAAAAAAAGAAAAAATGAGAAGAATAAATGATATAATCCGAATAGTATTTTCAGGATTATTAATAATGCAATTTACGTTTGCCGAAGCACAAGACAAATCAAATGTAAAGAATGATGAAAGCATCAGGCCTTTTAAAGTACAAATTTCTGATGTCGCGATAAAAGATCTTCGTCAGCGTATTATGGCTACAAAGTGGCCTGAGAAAGAATTAGTAAATGATGCATCACAAGGAGCAAAGCTTGTTAAAATGCAAGAACTTGCAAAATATTGGGGAACCGTTTACGATTGGAGAAAAGCAGAAGCCAAATTGAATGCTTATCCACAATTTATCACTAAAATTGATGGTATTGATATTCACTTTATTCATATAAAATCAAAAAATAAAAATGCTATGCCGCTAATATTAAGTCATGGCTGGCCGGGTTCTGTATTTGAATTTATGAGCGTGATTGAACCATTGACCAACCCTGTAGCTTATGGCGGTAAAGCAGAAGATGCTTTTGATGTCATTATACCTTCCTTGCCTGGTTTTGGTTTTTCTGGAAAACCAACAGCAGAAGGCTGGAATACAGAGCGTATCGCAAAAGCCTGGATTGTTCTTATGGACAGACTTGGATATAAACGTTATGTTGCTCAAGGAGGAGATTGGGGCGCAGGAATTGTTCAATCGATGGCGTTACTAGCACCACAAGGACTTTTAGGCATTCACAGCAATTTACCGGCAACTCTGCCAAACGAAGCGGCAATGGCTTTGGGAGGAAATACAGTACCGGCAGGTTTTTCTGAGAAAGAAACGGCTGCTTTTAAACAGCTGAATAATACAATTAAAAGCGGTGGTTTTATTTATAAAACAACGATGGAAAGCAGACCTCAAGGAGTAGGTTATGGCATAAATGATTCTCCGGTAGGACTTGCATCATGGATTTTTCTGCATCCCGGGTTTGCTGATTGGTCTTATGGCAGTGATGCACAACAATTGCCAACAAAAGATCAGGTACTTGATGATATTTCACTGTATTGGTTAACCAATTCAGCTTCTTCCGCAGCACAAATTTATTGGGCAAACAGAAACATGAGTATTATTAGTGCAGGTTTAATGAAATCGGAAAATATCACAATTCCAGTTGCAGTTACAACTTTTCCTCAGGATGTTTATGCATCACCCGAATCCTGGGCACGTCGTGCTTATAAAAACTTAATTTATTTTAATGAAGTAGACAGGGGCGGACATTTTGCTGCTTGGGAACAGCCACAGTTGTTTGTGCAGGAAGTTCGCGGAGCATTTAGGTCATTACGTTAAATAACAGAAAGGGCAGCTGAATTATTGGCTGCCCTTTTTAAATTTATTTACTAATTATATTTAGTTATGAAACAAAGAATTATTACAGCCTTTTTAATGGGATTCATTACAACAGGAATTATATCCTTCACATTAATAAGTATTAATATAGGTTATAAAGAAAATTTTTTAGGAATATGGCTTAAATCATGGTGTATGGCATATATGATCATAGTTCCTGTTATCTTTTTCATTGGCCCTAAAGTGCAGCAATTTGTTTCTTATTTAATTAAGAAAGAATAAAAATTTTAAAATCGACTCGGTTACAGTCATTAAATAATAATTAATAAAACAATTTGTTTTTTATAAAAACAGTTATAATAAAATGGGATACAAAGAATATGTATCGCTGCCGTAGCTTTAGATTTAATCACAGCGATAACCATGCAAATCTAATCCTTCAACATATATGGTTTTAAACTTATCGTTTTTTTGCTGTATAAGAATTCTTCTTTCGGGAAATTTACTTTTCGATTTAGCTGAAGTTTTTCCCCATAAAAAATCATCATTATAAACAAAATAGGCAGGACCAATATTAGCAAACACTTTTACTTTGGTGCTGTCAATATCGCTATATCTATAAACGATGCTGTCATCCATTTTTTGAATTTTTCTTTGAATGGCAAAATAGCCCTTTCCGTAAATTAGATTTAATGGTTTTTTAGAACATAAAAGTGGTTTGCCGTTTTTTGCGGTATCAAAATTTTTGATAGTCAAACCAATAAAGTTTTCTCTGCAATCATCGATTCTGCAGATTACTTCATCAACCTTCATTTCAGAAAATCCTTTAGTTCCGTAAACATAATATTTGGGTTCGCTGATTTTTTTAATCTCCTTTTCTAAGTTTTTACTTTTAATAAGCTTTACAATTCCTAAAGTGTCATAATATTCAAATTTCTTATTTTTTACAGCTTTAGGATCATAAAAACCAGCCTCTAATGAATCGGCTTCATTTATTCTTGTGTAAATTTTCTCGTATCTGGATATGGTATCAGATTCAAACATGGTAATAACGATGGCTGTTGTATTATCTGCCAGATCATAAACGGGATAGATACTATCATCTTTAATTTCTGATTCTAATTTTGAGTTATCTTCAGCTATTTCTTTTAATGGAACATTCTTGTGTTCTTTCTTTTTTCCCTGACAAGAAAGGAACAGGGAAAATGAAATGATAAAGAGGATAAAAGTTATTTTTTGCATTGGATATTTTTAAAAATGATTTCGAAATTTTTTATAAAGAAGATTAACAGCAGCCTATAATATCAACTGCTTTTTTCAGCTTTTTAGAATAGCCAATATAGGTAGTATCTTCTTCTGCAAGTGAGATCGAGAACAGGGGCCTTTTATCATTTTGGCATTCTATAAAGGCATCATAGTTCATAAACTCGTCTTTTGACTGACCCAGAACATCATCTTTTCCTATTTCATTTTTATCAGATATATCAGTAAAAGAATCTGGATCAACCATTTCTTTAGCAGAAGTTAAAATATACTTTTCCATTTCTTCATCATTTTTAATATATATTAAATGATAACCATTTGCTATGTATCTTGTTTGAAAAGATTTTTCATATATCAATTCTCCAATACTGTTAAAAATTTGAAATACTGATATTGTCTCATTAATATTACCTTTAGGAACAGTAATGATAAATTTATCCTCAGTTGACAAATCCGAAAATTTTGCAGACAAAGAGTCTTTAAATTCTTCTTTGATTACGGTGTTGCTATAATCAAAATACACATCCTTTTCGGTGGTTTGAACAACGGTTGAAGTGTCTTTTTTTGATAAAGTATCGTTTATAGCAACAGTATTTTTAATTGGCTTTTTTTCAGTTTTATTGCAAGAATAAAATAGTAAAATGGATAAGAAAAGAACCAGAGTATTTTTATACATATTTGATTATTTGTGTTGAGTTTTAATATTTAAAATAACTTATTTAACAGCTTTCCCATTCCATTTATTACTCAAATATTTTCTTAGCGGAATATCATAAAATACCATTACCAGATACGCAAATGCGATTAACAAAATTGATCCGGAAATAGTAATAATAGTAAGTTGCAAAGTATCTGGTTTATGAGAAGTATAATAATTGCCAAACATCCACAATGCGGCATAATGTGTCATGTATAACGGATAGGAAATTTTTCCGGAAAATACGCAGATTTTTTTAAGGCTTGGAGTTAATTCTGCTCCAGCGCCCAAAGCGATTAACAAAGGAAAATAAAACAATACAACCAAAGGTTCAGAGAGCCAGTTCCATTCTGAAAACGGCATTAAAAATGCCAAAAGCAATAATAAAGTCAGACTAATAAAACCAAGTTTGTTTTTAATAACCCAGTTAGAGCGGTATATAAGTAAACCGGCTAAAAAAGAATAGGAGATTCTCGCGCAGCCGTCCCAAAATGTTGGACCGCTCCAGCCCCCAAGTAAATTACCTGAATTATAAGCCGTATAACAAATAGCTGCAGCAGAAAGTACCGTTAGAATTTGAAGATAACGACGACCAATTCGGTACAATACAAATGCATAAACAACATTTGCAATATATTCCCAAAACAGCGACCAGGCCGGAGCATTAAAACTGAATAAATTAAAACCACGATCGGCAATAACTGGAAGCGGAATAAGAAATAGGGAACAGATAAAAGTTAGAATAATTTTACCTGTACTGTACAATTCAGGATGACCTCCAAAAGGGTCGAACAAAAAGGCAAGTAAGCCTAATATAGATCCTATAATTACGAGTGGATGAAGTCTAATAATTCTCGAAATAAAAAACTTACGAAGTCCCATTTTTGCTATACGATCGTCATAAGCATATCCGATTACAAATCCGGAAAGACAAAAGAAAAAATCAACTGCCAAAAATCCATGCCCAATAAAATTTTGTGTGGGATCAGTAAAAACCCATTCCATAAAATGAAAAATCACAACAGCAATGGCAGCAATGCCTCTTAGTCCGTCGAGAATTTCAAAATGTTGTTTGGTTTGTAGATTTGATGCAGTAATTGTATTCGTATTCATTCTAATGTATATCGGGTCATATTAAACTAGAGCCGTCGATAAGCATATCGATCTGCTTTCATGGCAAGATATATAAAATTAACTTGCCAATTAGCCAGATAAAGACAAAAAAACGATGATAATTGTTAGAAAAAACTATTCAAAATTCTTTCTCAAATCAATTATAGTTTGATTTGGGACGTCAAGATTTACAAAACCTCTGCGGGGTCTGTCTAAATCGAGTGTAAATAAAATTACTAACGAAACCAAAAGACAAAAACCAATTTGAACTAACCAGTCAATTTTGCCTTTAAGACCTTCAGAATATCCACCGTAAAATGCAATTATCATAGAAAGAAAAAACAGCATGACTAAAATACTTTGGGGAACTTTTGCTTTTTCTCCGGAAAGACGGGAAGTAGTAACATCAATCAAGTCGTTAAGTGCAGGAATCATTTGCTGTGTTGCGGCGAGATTAGCCGGATCTTTAGAAAGTTTGGTGGCACGTTTCCATAACTTCGAAGAAATAACCTGAGATAAACTATCGGCTTTTAATATTCTTTTTGTATCAGCACGCGCCTCGTAGTATGAAATTCTTATTTCAACATAATCCTTAAAATCTTTTCGGAACAATGTCCGGGTTGAATCTGGATATAAATCACTTCGCAGTATAGCGGTACCAATGATATTTGATTCATCAACAACAATTTTTCTTCGGGAATCATAACGATCACTGCTCATACCAAAAGTAAACGCCAGTAAGAAAAAAAGCAATGCAATAAGTGCAGATGTTTCTGTAGTTTTTTCTTCAGCGGGCTTTTTGTTCCGAATATAATTTCCCGTAACTTTTCCGGCAAAGCTGGAAATAAGCATTAATACAAAAAGTAACAGAGCAATTACCCACGCTTCAGTTTGATAGAGAATATTTGTATCCATACGATTAGCTGTTTTTTAGAAATAATGAAACGACTGAATTAACAGAAAAAGACTCTCAAATATAAAGAAAAAAAATGTAGGAATTAACTATAAGGCAGCAAGTTATAATTTGCAATTAGTTTGTCAGGCTTCTTTTTTCTTCAAACATCTGCCTCTGGGCTCATCTCCTTCATGAAGGACAATTTCAGAATGTAAAAATTGTGCTGCATCGGCCGAATCTTTTACTTTGGCTGCGCTGCGTTCTAACATTTCCGATTCGAACTCCGTTAATACACTTTTCCTGATTCCGGATTTTCTCCACTGAGATAATGGTTTGCATCCTTTTGCGATTGCTCTGGCGAGCGACAATGCATCCAACAGCGCTTGATTGGCGCCCTGTCCTTTAAACGGGCTCATTGGATGAGCAGCATCTCCAATCAGCGTTGACGAGCCTCCTTTATTTAATAAATCAGAATTGAGTAATTGGCGGTCATATACAGGATATCCCGAAATCTGAGCCTCTAAAGTTGCTTTTAAAATCTGCGGAATTGGATCGTGCCATTGTGTTCTTCGGCACGCTTCTTCCTTTAAAGCTAAAGGGCCTTGAGCACTTAAAGATTTTGCGTCATCTTCAGACATTGGAAAACTCAATTGCCACATCACAGAATCTGAAGTATAAGGCATGATATAAATTCGTTCATTGCCATTGGCGGTTTGAAATACTGTTGCTGAATCCAATAAAGAACTATCAATAACTTCAAGGGCACTTAAAGGACAAATCCCCAATATTACAATACAATCTAAATAACGTAAAGGTGTATTATCATCGCTAATTAAAAGCTTTCGCACTGAACTGCGAATACCATCGGCACCAACAATAAGATCGGCTTTTGTGCTTTTTATTTCACCATTTACCTGAAAGTTTATGTCAATGCTTTCATCCTCACATTCTTTAAAATCAACTAATTGATGTCCCCATTGTACAACATCATGTCCGCCAAGCTGTTCCAGCAGTTCTAAGCGCAGCGATTGTCTTGCGATATGTATATTAGAACGTTTTGCAGCTATTTTAGAATCAGTCTGCAGCCATTTTCTAATTCCCCATTCACCAACCACTTTTCCTTCTGGAGTATGAACCAAATGGCGTGTAGAAACTACGCCGTCTTTTAATGAAAAAATACCTAATCCTTCGATCGCTTTACTAGCTTGCTGCAAAGTAAGGCCATAGCCCTGAGATCGGGCAGAGAAGTTGTTATCACGTTCATAAATAGTAAAAGGAATACCACGGTGTAAACAAGCCACAGCAAGCGCAGCTCCGCCAATTCCGGCACCAATAATAGCAACGTGTGGGTAATTTTCTTTATCTGGTATGGGATAATTGACAGATTGGATTAATCCTGATCCATTACAGTTCAAACATTTGTATAAGTTAGCCTTAGGACGAACTGGAGCTGTTCCATTGCCTTTTGTTTTTTCAAATTCTTCGAATGCCATTTGGTAATTAAGCCGTACTTTTTTACTAAGCCTTCGACTTTTTTTACCGCGGCCCTGACATTCCTGGCAAGTAGTCCACATATACTTTTCTTTAAAACTAAACTTTTTATACAAAATTTAGAATGGGCAAATTTAGAGCGAAATTAGTATATACACAAATTGATTTTTTATCGATGATTAATCACTGTTTTATTTTTTAAATATCAATAATTTTCAATACCAAATTAGCGAAATAAAATAAATAAGATTTTTAATATAGTTGTAACGTGTTGAATTATTTGATTTTACATGAAAGGTATGCTCATTGCTTATGAATTGAAACTGATAACAGAATTTTAACATAGTTCTGCTTAACATTCCTTAATTTGTTAGGGAATAAGTTGATAAACCAAAAACGAAATTTTAAGAGAATTGTATTAATTACCCATTAAAACATTTAATATGGAAAATTTAAAAGCATCCTTAACGGCTATTGACGGCCTTTTTACAGAAGAAAATCTAATCCCCAAAGAATATCAGATTTCAGAAATTCATCAAAGAGAATATCTCTTAAACGGTAAATTAGTTTCATGGAATGGAGATGTTACTGAAGTTTTTTCTCCCGTTTTTGTGAATGGCACAGACGGACTTAAACGCAAACTCGTTGGAACAATTCCGCATACTTCTGCCAAAGAAGCATTAGAATCGCTAGACGCAGCAGTTGCAGCTTACGATGACGGACAAGGCGTGTGGCCAACAATGAGTGTTGAAGACAGAATTAAATGCATGCAGAAATTTGTATACTTAATGATCCAGCAGCGTGAATTGGTTATTAAACTTTTGATGTGGGAAATTGGAAAAAGTCTTCCTGATTCAACCAAAGAATTTGACCGAACCGTAGAATATATCAACGCAACGATTGACGCTTTAAAAGATTTAGACAGACAATCTTCAAGATTTGAAGAAGCAGAAGGCGTTTTAGCACAAATCAGAAGATCTTCACTTGGCGTTGTTTTGAGTATGGGGCCCTTTAATTATCCTTTAAATGAAATTTTTACTACGCTGATTCCTGCACTTATAATGGGAAATACTATTTTATTTAAACTGCCTAAACATGGTGTTTTAGCACATTATCCTTTATTGAATGCTTTTAAAGAAGCTTTTCCTCCTGGAACTGTAAATACGCTTTACGGAAGAGGAGCAGAGATTATTTCTCCATTAATGGAAAGCGGAAAAGTAAATGTACTGGCTTTTATTGGGTCAAGTAATGTTGCAAATGGCTTAAAGAAACTGCATCCAAAAGCCAACAGATTACGTTCTATTTTAAGTCTCGATGCTAAAAATGCGGCGATTGTAACCAAACATGCAGATATAAATGTTGCTGTAAATGAATGTTTATTGGGTGCATTATCTTTTAACGGACAACGTTGTACGGCGTTAAAATTAATTTTTGTACAGAAAGATGTCGCCGATGAATTTGTTCAAAAATTGAGCGCAGCGGTCGCAGCATTAAAACCGGGACTTCCGTGGGATAAAGATGTCAAAATTACACCGCTTCCGGAAGTTGATAAACCGGATTATCTTAAAAATTGTCTGGATGATGCTTTGGCAAACGGAGCTAAAATTATAAATGAAAATGGAGGATATACTAATAATTCATTTGTTTTTCCATCTGTAGTTTATCCTGTAAATGATAAAATGAAATTGTATCACGAAGAACAATTTGGCCCAATTATTCCGGTTGTTCCTTTTGATTCTATTGATGAACCAATTAATTACCAAATTAATGCATCACACGGAATGCAGGTCAGTATTTTTAGTGAAGATCCGAGAGAAGTGGCAAGCTTAATTGATCCGTTTGTGAATTTGGTAAGTCGTGTAAATATCAACTGCCAGTCGCAGCGCGGGCCTGATGTTTTCCCATTTACCGGAAGAAAAGACAGTGCAGAAGGAACTTTATCTATATCAGATGCATTGCGTTCGTTTTCAATTCGTTCGCTCGTTGCCACTAAAGCTACAGATGCCAATAAAAAATTGTTTAATTCGATTGTAAGAGATCACGATTCTAACTTTTTGAGTACCGATTATATATTTTAAAGTTACTAGATCTTGATATTTTTTAAGAATTGAATTTGTTTTAAATTCTTAAAAAATATCAAGATCTAATTTAAAACTTCGTCTCGATTTAAATTTCTTTTAAAATTGGAATATCCTTATTCATTACTGTTTTTATAGCTTCTAAAAGTACGGCCTGTTTAAACGGTTTTGGTACGTATCCATTCATTCCTTCTTTATAACAGCATTCTTGTTTACCCACCAGAGAATGTACTGTCATGGCTATAATAGGAATATTCAATTTCATTTCTAATGTACTGCGTAGTTTTGATACCCGTCTTTAACAGACATCTGAAGGTCCATTAGTATTAAATCATATTTGGAAAGAAAAAACTGTTTATGTACAGCAATGTTATATGATCCGAAACACAGCGAGATTAGAATTATAGTATATAATTCCGTTTATAAGTAATATCATGTAACTTTTATAAATCATTATATAAGGGTTTGCATCTTGTGTTTAAGTAATTTTAATAAAATTTAAAACTTAGAGTTATGAACACAAAAAATCCAAATCCGAATAACACTCCAAAGAGTGGTTCTGATAATCGAAGTGACATGAGAAAACATGAATATAAAGATCATGATGAAGTTTTAACAAACGATGAAAATTATGATACTGACACTCATAAATTTAAAGGTAAAGAACCTGATTTTGACGACAAGTTGAATAACGAAGAAAAAAAATAATTTTAAAACGTCTCAAATTCCTATTTGAGACGTTTTTATTTCCAACTAATTATAATTGTTTAAAACAATAACGACAATACTTTAGTAAGTATTCAACTAGAGAGCAGTTTATATTTGTTAATAAAATTTGCGAAGTAAAAAAAACTATGGGTTGATTTTTATAGATTTGCAAATCTATAATTTCCAAAATTAGTTTGGGAACAATTATAAAAGCCAAAGACAATGAAATTCGTAACTTCAATATTTTTATTTTTACTACTTGGTTATTCAAATTGTTACTCTCAATTGAGCTCAGATCAAATATGGGAAAGCTTTAAACAAGGAGAACGCACCAACTGCTCATCGATTGCTTTAATCAAAGCCGCTTTAAATATTTACGGATTAGACAATCTTTTTGTTACTCAAAAAATAAACGAAAACGAGCAAAAAATTACATTAAAAAATAATGCATCCTTTAATCTAAAAAGTGCTGAACTGGATAAAGCCAGATTTTCTGCCGGGTTTGTTCTAATTAAGGATAATTGTGAAGCTGAAGCTATAACAGATTATGCAATACTGGCATACGCAGTAATGGCAAAATACAAACAGATTATCGATAAGGATCCTACTTTTGATAAAGCATTAGAAGATTTAGAAGATGGTGAAGTATATACACCAACAATTTATAAGTATTTAGGATTCGAAAAAGGCAAACAAATACAAAAGTTAAAACGACAATCCGGAAATGAATTTTGCGGCGTTGTAGCCTGGTCAACAGCCCATGCGGTTTTTGTTTGTGAAGAATTTATGGATTATTACGGTAACAAAAAGAGTATTTGGATAAAATATCCGGGAAGATTTAGAATAATCAAATCACCTGATGGAATAAAAAACAGCCGTCAAATTGCCGAAATTCCTAATGATACTCTTACTTATGACGACGAAATTGAATGATATAATACTCATTGTTAAAGTTTTCTAAAAAAAAGAAATGAAATAAGTTGTGATTTAACTTAATTTATATATTTTTGTCACAACCAACAACTAATTTACATCTACAAAATGAAGAGCAAAATTATACTATTATGTGCCCTTTTCTTCTTGACGACTGGCGCTATCATGGCACAAGCAAAAAATGCCCCAAGAAGTATCATCAGTACAACAGCCTTAATTCGTAAATACCACGATCAAAAAGAATTGAGCGGTATGCAAAAAGGTGAACTTTTAGAATTGTACATCGAGCGTATTAAAGTTTTAGTGAAAACTCTTCCTTACATCGCTTTGGTTACAAAACCAGGAGTTACAATGGCAGATTTAGGTATTCCAGACGATGGAGACCACAAAAAAATCTTAGATAACCAAGCAATTGGTACTTCTACTTTCTTAGATACTACAGTAGAATTTCAAAGAAAAATGATGCCTTACTCTGATAAAGGAAACCTTATCGCAGCAATTTTATTCTACGAAAACACATTAAAATCTTTACATGAGTTCAACGACTTGAACGAAATGTAATAACAATATAAGTTTGAAAAAACTTAAAAAACTCCAAAGTCATTTGATTTTGGAGTTTTTTTTATGCTGTTTTTGAATTAGGTCTTAAAACAATTCCAGTTGATTATTTGGATTCGATGGTTTGTTTTTTGGCGGTTTAGCATCGCCAAAAATAGTTTTTCCTCCATATTTGTATGATTCATCCCGTTCTTTTTGAATCAAGGCATCAAAGTTAGCATTGGGCGTAAAACTTTCTTCGGCTTTTCTGGAAATTTCAGATAGTTTTTTAATCGCATCTATTTTATCACTATTACCAATTTTAGCGCGGTTTATTGCTCTTTGTAAAGTATCAATAGTTTCATCATATATTTTTACAGGAACAGGAAACGGATGTCCGTCTTTTCCTCCGTGAGCAAATGAAAAACGTGCAGGATCTTCAAATCGGGTAGGAGTGCCGTAAATAATCTCACTAACTAATGCTAATGACTGCAGAGCTCTTGGTCCCATACCTTTTAAAAGTAATAATTCCTGAAAATCTTCGGGTCTGTTTTCGTGTGTTGCCCATAGCATTGCGCCAAGTCTTTTCATATTAACATCTTCCATTCTAACATCATGATGCGCAGGCATAGAAAGATATTGCATTTCCTTCATGATTTTTGTTGGAGATTCTTTCGATAATTCTAAAATACCCTCTCTTGATTTTTCGGCAGCCTGAGCCGTAAGATTTAAAATAGTGCCTTGATTTTCACCATAAATAAAGGTATGAGGCTCATTAATAAAAGATTTTAAATCTTGTGAATGCCAATGGTATCTTCTTGCGGTTTTAGAGTCAGGATTCATTCCTTGCTGAATAACAGCCCATTGTCCTTTATTATCAACAATAAAATTATGCTGGTATAATTGAAATCCGTCCTGAATAGCCGTGTTGTCTACTTTAGCAGTAAGTTTGCTGCAGTTAGCGAGATCGCTGCCGTCAAGCCCTGTTTTTTCGCCTACAAATAAAAGTTCCTGTGGTGTTAATAGTGAATGTTTGCCTTTGCCGCCGCAAATGTATATTCCCAGTTCTTTTGAATGCGGGTTTACAGATTTTTTTAATGCGCCAAGTACAGAAGTTGTAATTCCGGAAGAATGCCAGTCCATTCCCATAACAGCGCCAAAACTTTGAAACCAAAAAGGGTTGCTTAGTTTACTTATTACTTCGGAAGTAGAAAATTCCATGGCAATCGTTTCAACAATTGCAAAACCAAGTTTAGCCATACGTTCAGATAGCCATAAAGGAACTTGCCCATAATGTAATGGAAGATCTGCTGTACCGGAACGTTTCATGGAGTATTGAATTTTTACAAAAATACGAAAAAAGACATTATTAATAGTTTGCGATTCAGGCTATTGAAGAACTACTTTTTATCGTCCCATTCTTTTTTAAGCATTGCATATTGAAATTCGCTTCCCCATTTTCCTTTAAAAAATATATTCTCAATAAAATATCCTTCTTGTCTAAAGCCAATGCTCTTTAGCAGATTAATTGAAGCAATGTTTTCTGCATCAACTATTTCGACTACGCGGTGTATTTTTATTTCATCAAACAAAAATGCCAAAATTCCCAGAAGAACTTCTTTAGCATAACCCTTTTTTTGTTCCAGATGTGAAATAGTGATTCCTATTTCTGCAATTCTTGGATCATATTCGTCAAGTTTAATGGCGCAGTCACCAATAAGTTTTCCTGTTATGCGATTTTCAATTCCATATTGAACCCATTCGCCAGGTTTACCAAAATACTTATTCGAATTATCTTTAATAAAATCTTCTGCCTGTTCCATTGTCATAACATCAAAACCCTGATATTTTGTGACTTCTGGATTTGAACGATAGATAATGAAGTCTGATAAGTCAGATAATGTTAGATGTCGAATAATAAGCTGTGCAGTTTCTATATGTAAAGGTTTTTCAATCATTTAGTTATCTAAAGTTTTAAAGATGAATTTTGGTTCAATGAAAGTAGACCAATTTCATTGAATTTACAAATTGAAAAATTAAAGTTTCCTAGTTAATATTTTATGTAAGTAAATATTTATTTTAATTGCAAAAAGCGAATGTGATTATAAATAGGATCTATTTTTTTTATATTCTCATTTTCAGAGCCTTAAATTATCAAGTTTGCATCTATATTTATTCTTGATTTTTTATTTACTTAAAAATTATATATGATTGATTATTAAGTTTTTATGTAAGCGAAATCGATGTATAAGTCTTGATTTTTTGTCAACCTTTTCTTTAATTTCTTTTTTAAGTATAGTTTCGTTATGCCCTTTTTTTAAGGCACTAACTATTTAAAACCAAAACTTATGAGAAACAAATTACATGCTATTTTTTTTAAAAGAGACAAATGCTGTCCTATCATTTTCTGGATTTTTTTCGTTCTCTTAACTTCAAGTTCTTATGCGCAGCGCGGTTATTATGATGCTCCGTACAAAAGATACGAAGCCAATTTAGGCCAATTGTCTAATGGAGCTTCTGTTACTTCAAAATCATATGTGCAGTCTGATCTTCAATCTGAAGCTTCAGATCAGCAATGTGTGAATTTGTCTGCTACAAATGCTACAGTACAATGGACACTTACAGAAGCTGCCGACGGTCTTGTAATTCGTTACAGCGTTCCTGACGGACAATCTGGTACTGTTGGCGTATATAACGGAAACACAAAGCTTACAACGCTTACTTTGACTTCAACTTGGTCTTGGGAATATTTGTGGAGCAACGGAAATCCGAATAATAACGGAATCACGAATCAAAATCCAAGAATGCGTTTTGATGAAGTGCGTTATAAACTTCCTGCTAAAATTGCGGTTTCCGGAACTTTAAAAATAGTGAGAGAATCAGGAAACATTCATTTGGATTTTGCAGAGATGGAACCAATTCCAACAGCGGTAACGGCTCCGTCAGGTGCGGTAACGTATAGCGGAAACGGAAGTGATCTTCAAACTTTTATCGACGCAAACGGCGGTAAAAAAATCTTCGTTCCAACTGGTGTATACAACGTAAACCGTGAATTGTATTTTGGTTCGGCTAACACTTCATTGATTGGTGCCGGAATGTGGTATACTCAGATTAATTTTACCAATACCAGCAGTTTAAACGGAGGATTGCGTGCCAATGCCAGTAATATTTCATTCACAGATCTTTACTTAACTACAAATTCGGCTTCAAGAAGTAACTCTTATAAAGGTATAAATGGAGTTTTCACAAGCGGTTCAATTGTAAAAAATATTTGGGCAGAACATTTTGAATGCGGTGCCTGGATTGCACAATATAATACGGGAGGTCCTGCAATTGCCGACGGATTTACATTATCGCATTGTCGTTTTAGAAATAATTATGCCGATGGAATTAATCTTTGTAAAGGAACTGCCAATTCAATTGTAGAACATTGTAGTTTTAGAAATAATGGTGATGACGATCAGGCAATCTGGTCTGCTGATGGATTGGAATGTATCAATAATACGTTTCGATACAATACTTCAGAAAACTGCTGGCGTGCTTGTGGTCTAGCTATTTACGGCGGAAAAAATAACAAAGGCTACAATCTAATTATCAAAGACAATTTAGAAGCGGGTATCAGAGTTAGTAATAATTTTCCGGGAGCGCCATTTAACAACGATGGAATGCACGAAATTCATGATATTACGGTATCAACCTGCGGAACTTTTAATGATACGTACAATAATCCTGTAGCGGCTGTAGACATTTTTAGTGCTACTAATGCCGGATCTCAGGTTAAAAATGTGCAGCTTTATAATATCGATATTTTAGATTCGAGAAATGATGCGATTTCTATAAGCAAAAGATCGGGTGATGGAATTTACAATCTTTCGTTTAAAGACATAACCGTTAACGGAACTGGTAAAGAATTCCCAAACAATAATGCGCTTAACAGAAATTGGGGCAGAGGGTATTTTGTACTTATTGCAGGTTCTCCTAGCGGAAATGGCACCTATTGCAATATGAATTATTCTAACAGAGGCGGAAATGCTGCTGCAAATGAAGAAATTAGTGCCATTGGTTCATTCTCATGGACACAAAGCAGCAATTGTTCTACTGTAAATGTTCCTGTTACGGGTGTTACCATTTCACCAACTACGGCTACTTTAGGTGTTGGCGCAACACAGCAATTAACACCAACTGTTGCTCCTGCAAATGCTACGAACAAAACGGTAACGTATAGTTCTAATAATACAGGCGTGGCAACGGTTAATGGTTCAGGTTTAGTTACTGCAGTTGCTTCGGGATCGGCAACTATTACGGTGACCACTCAGGATGGAGCTAAAACCGCGACATCTGTAATCACAGTCAACTCTTCAAATGTAGCGGTAACAAGTGTAAGTTTAAGCCCTTCATCGGCAACATTAACTGTAGGCGGAACACAGCAATTAACGCCGACAGTTTTGCCATCAAATGCAACAAATAAATCGGTTAATTATGCTTCAAACAATACGGGCGTAGCAACAGTCAATTCATCAGGTTTAGTTACAGCAGTTTCAGCTGGTACAGCTACGATTACCGTAACAACTGTAGACGGAAATAAAACAAGTACTGCAGCCATTACGGTTAATGCTGCAACAGGAAACTACTTTACAATTAAAAACAGATGGAATGGTAATTATTTATATGATGCCGGAGCCAATGTTGGGTACGGAGCAACTGTTGCAAACAACAATTATAAATGGGAAAAAGTTGCGGTTGATGCCACTTTTTATATCCTAAAAAATGTGGGTACAGGAGATGTAATGCATATTGAAAACTTAACTGGAGCGGTGCAATGTACTGCAGGATCATCTGGCTGGTGGAGTGCGCAATGGTCAAGTGAAAACGTTGACGGAACCTATGTAAGAATTAAAAACAGATGGCAGACAGGAGCTATGATTCATATTGAAAACCTAAATGGTTCTGCTCAATATAATGGAGGTCAAAACAATTGGGAAAGTGCACAATGGCAGTTTCAATCTACTTCTACATTAAAAAAAGCTAATGTTGAAGCAGAAGTAACGGTTGAGAATTCTGTGGTTAGTATTTATCCAAATCCGTCGATTAACAATGAATTTAATGTTGTTTTGCCAGAATTAGAATCGGGTGATACAGCAACTGTAACAGTTACAGATATAAACGGAAGAAAAGTTTTGGTAAACAAAATCAATTCTTCTGCAAAAATCAATCATCATTTAGCAACAGGAATATACGTAGTTACGATCAATTCTAATGCTTTTAATGTTTCTAAAAAGTTGATTATTAAGTGATAATGAAAATATAGTTTTAAAGATTTTAACTGAAATCTAATTCCTAATTCGTTCAAAAACGATCAGATATATGAAATATTATCTGGTCGTTTTTTAGTATTATAGGATGTAACCTTAAAATGTTTTGAAATAGCAGATTGTCAAATTTTTGCCATCATAAGATGGAGCTATAAAAGATGTTGATTTGTTTTGCTCCTTATGCCATAATTTTTTTGTAATATATGGATTAATCCAATAAGCAATTTTGGTACTCAAAATTCCAATTCCGGCACCTGCCGCAACATCTGTAAGCCAGTGTCTGTTATTGTACATACGAAATATTCCGGTTCCTGTCGCAATGGCATAACCCGCAACACCATACCATATTGATTTGTGTTTATATTCCTGATATAAAAATTCTGCGCCTGCAAAAGCAATAGCGGTATGACCTGAAGGAAATGAATTGTTTGAAGTTCCATCTGGACGCTCCACATTACTGAGTGATTTTAAAGCAAAAACAGTTCCCACATTTATAATTGTTGAAGTGATTAAAATTACAGAACGGTCGCGCATATTATTTTTTCCTTCAACACCAAACGCATTGAGTGCATAAACGGAAACTGCGGGAACATATCTGGAAAAATCATCTATCGAAACTTTACGATCAATATCCTCTGTAAATTCATCGCGTATTTGATTGTTGAAACTTTTTATTTGTCCGCTTTCATTTCCCCAAAAACCATATCCAATTAAAATTCCGGGAATGATAAGCTGTTTGTAATTAAAACGAATGTTTTTTACAGTATCAGTTATTATAGAATCCTTTGGCGCAGTATTTTGCCCAAAGACAGAACAAGTCAAAAACGGTACTATAACTAAGAGAATAATTTTTCTTATCAAAATGATTGATTTATTTTATGGTTATAAAATTAGTGTCTTGATTATAAAGATAATGTTTTAGTTCTTTTTCAATAAAATAATATTTAGTAGAGTTTAATATTGTATAGCCAAGAATTAAATGAAGGTGATATATACACGGTAACGGTTACTGACCGTAACGGAAGAAAAATTTGATTATTAAGTAATAGGATGAAAAATAAGTCTTAAAAAAATATAAACTAGATTTTTTCACCTTAATGCTGTTGAAAATGGAAATATTTTCAAAATAAAATATTTGGAATTTAAAAAATCAATAATTGTAAATTATTGGTCTGTGCTATATTTATTTTAACCTTTGAAAAGCTTGGAGAACGGTAAATAGACTCTAAGCATAGCTAAATTTATTAATTTTAGAAAATTTTCTTCTTTAAGTTTATTATCATTTCTTAGTTGAAGGGCACCAACTATTGTTAGTCCAGTAAATGTTGCCAAAGTGATTAAGATAAAAGATTTTACTGTTGTATTGCCAGCTACAATTGACAAAACGGTTATCAAAACTATAAACGCAACTAAATAACAAGCAAGACTAAAAAGAGGACTATTTTTTAAAATATCGTCAGCTCTTTGTTGCAATAAATTTTGAGTTCCTCCAGGTAGTGCCCTTGAAATCGATGACTTATATTTATTACATTTTCAAGAATCTCCTGAAGTTCTAATTGTGCATTTCGGGCTAATAATCTTGTCTTATCATAATCTTTTGGTTGTTTGTATTGATCTAGAGAATCTATTATTTCTCTAATCGCATATTTAATAGTATACATAAATGAACCTTCATGTTTGTCTAAAAGCCAAAATAATTCTGATGAACTACCGAGTTGGAATTCAGTCTTGACAAATGGCTCAATTTTATCTTTATATCTTTCCGCAAGTAAGTGGAGTCGATCACAGATTTGAAGTATAGTTTTAAATTTTTCTTTTGAGTAAGTGTCAGATAAATGCTTTTGAAGTTCTCTTATTTTATCTTGATTTAATTCTGAATCTTTAAGATATGCAACTTCTCCCAAAATTTCATTAACATCACTGAACGCCATATTAACTTCTATTTTAACCTCTTCTACAAAAGATTTAACTTCTTCCTGAAGGTTTTGATCGTGAGATGATTTAGCAATATCCACTAAAGTGTCCATCTCTTTTGCAAGTCTATTTATACTTTCGAACATATTTTAAATTTTTAGAGATAATTAATTTTGTTTGTATCAGTTTTATTTTTGTAGAAATCACTTTAGGATTTCATAAGCAAAAAGAAACTAAAATAAAATTTAGTTTTTTCATGATTCAAAATTTAGATTGTTATATAGTTACATAGGATTTTATTTTTAATGAATAGAAATCATATAATAATTGCGATGTGACTGTGAGTTTATCTAAATTAATATACTTGATCTAGTAGAATGGAAGAGATTAATTTATATGTATTTTTTTAGTTATTAGAAATTCGTTAAAGTAAATCTGTAGGTAGATTTTATTGTAATATCATTTGAACAATAAACTTTGTTAACGAACTATTCTTATTGACAAGTACTTGTTGTAGGTTTTAGAAAAAAGCACTTCTTGTTTCAAAAAATTATAATCAAAAATAAAAAATATTTTATTCTAAATACTAGGTGTTTCTACGTGTTTTTGTGGCTGTAGTTAATTATTTTTGTATTTAAAGTGTTGTTAATGAGGTGTGTATTTGCGTTTGTCTTGTTTCGCTAAGATTGCTGTAATTCAAAATTGCCTCCAAAATCATTATTGTTTTGGCGGTAGTTTCGAATTAAAAAAAATATTTATTTTAAATGAAATTATTGCTTCAATTTCCTTTCAATAAATTAATACTTACCGTAGCAATATCCGCTTCCGGAAAGCGTTTAAAAATGGCTTTATCCGGAAATAATCCTGCTTCTGAAGCTACATCATTAAAAACATCAATTTCAATAATATACTGGTCTGAAAAACCATGGGTAGCGTCGTAAGCTGTTGCAGGAGTTTTACCTAAATTTCGGGCTGCCAGTTTTGTATTTATGGTATGTAATTCAATCAAAAGCAAACCAAATTTGCGTACATATGGCGACCATTTTTGCAAATGTTCCAATAGATTATCTTCTACCAAATTGTTGCTGATTCTTTTTCCTCTGTAAGCAAATGCTCCGGTAGATTTGCTGACTCTGTTTTCGTCAATATGCTGCGGATCTTTCCAAATTCGGTTGTGATCTAGAAAAGTTCTTACGTTAAGCAAATCTTTCAAATCAATATTATAATTTTCTCTCAAATCATCCGAAAGAACATCCGGACGGCCAATATCTCCCCAAATTACTTTTGCCCAAATATCTGCTTTTATAAGATTAGCTCTGGTAACTTTCAGCGCAGTCTGATTATAATCTGCGCCAACCAAAAATAGGGGATATTCGTCGAGCATTTCGCCTCGCAAAGTTTGTCTGTCGATTACTTCAAAAATGTGTTCCAAAAAAGCGCCATTACCACATCCCATATCGAGAATTCCTTTTGGCTGCTGCTCAATTGGCAGGTTAAAAAGCTTGATGATAATCTCATCTACAACTTTAAAATAAGTGTCGTGAGCGCCGCCGCTTCCCCATACATTCATTTCACGATCCACATGAATTTCGTTTTCGCCATCGGCTATCATCCTTAAAACGGCCGGATCGCCAAAAATTAATTCCTCAATTTTGGCAAATGTCGGAAGGTAAGAAACCGTAACGCCGTAAGCGCTGGCTCGCTTTGCAAAAAATAAACCCGTTTCTGTAAATTGGTAATTGCCGTTTTTTTCCAAAAACCATCCAAGATGCACGAAAAAGTCTAGTATTTTTTTGAAATTTTCAGGAGATTTATGAAACTCTTCGGGTCTGAAAGAAGTTTCCATAAAATATTTATGAAACATTCCGTTCATGGCTAAACGCACAATTGTAGGACCAATTAAATAACCTTCAACATGTTTTAAAATTTGTTCCTGAATACTATTTTTCCACGGAGCATCAGAAGGTTCGATTCCGTAATTCTTTTTATATTTTTCAAAAATAAGATTGAGTTTTTCAAACGGAACATCTTCAAAAAGACGTGGATGAAACTGAATTGAAAACTGAAGCAGATCGACAACATCTTCATAAAGATAAAACAGCGAAAAAGCAGCTTTGGTTTTTTCATTTACAGCAATTGTAATTTCCTGAGTTTTATTATCAACATCATAATCTATAAATCCCTGAGAAGCCAGAATTCTCAAACCCACATTCAAATACCCTTCATTTGCCTTAAAAACAGTTACAAGTTCTGATAATTGAACTTGTTTTTTGTTTAAGATAAATTCTAAAACTGCATGATTTTTTAGTGCTATTGCAACGGGAGCGACAGCCAAGCCGTCGAGATGTCTGAAAATGGAGCTTCGAAGTTGTGATTTATCGATCATAGTACAAGAGTAAATGTGTATTAAAAATAGTGATTTTTTTTAACTGTATAATAATGAAAATCCCCCAGTTTCAAATTCCTTGAAACTGGGGGATAGTAAAAAAAATAAAACACAATCTTTAGAACGAATACCTTACGCCAAGTTGTCCTTGGAATCTTGAAGCTAATTGATCTATAGTATAAGGTGCAGTTGTAGGTTTTTGGAAAGTGTAAGTAGGGTCGCCAGTAGCAACTCCGCCTAGGTTTCCTGATTTTGTTAAACCTAGATTTGCTGTTGAATTGTAGGTGTTTGGAACAAAATAACTTCTTCCCCAATCTTTATTGATAAGGTTTCCGATATTTGCCATGCTGAATGAAACCTGGAATGTACCAACGTGTGCCACATTAATTTCGTCCATTAATTTTAAATCGGCCTGAATGTTCCAAGGCGTAGTATCGCCATTTCTTTCTGTGAAGTTTCCTCTTCTGCTTTTTAAATAAGAATTTCCGTTGATGAAAGCTTCGTAATCAGCTACTTGCTGCGATGCTGTAGCCGATGGAACTCCTGCTGCATTTACTCCGATATATTTCGCCGCTTCTGCAGCATCTTTAAAGATATAAGCTAATCCTGCTGCTTGACCTGTTCCTGCAATTGTTGAGTTTACAAATCCCCATGAAAACGGATTTCCTGATTGTGCATTAAAATACACATTGGCAGAGAAAGTATTATTATCAGCCAGTTTTACTGCATATCCTACATTAGAAACGATTCTGTGTTTGATATTAAAGTTAGAAGTTGCCAATTGAGGATCATTTGGTGTTAAGGATTGGTTCATTTGGAAGTTACTTTCCATAGAGTTACGAATTCCGTTTGTAACATCACGAGAATCTCCATACGTATAAGCTACCATAAAGTTGAATCCAAAATCATATGTTTTTGAGATCATTTCTGTTATGCTGTATCTGTATCCTTTATTCGTGTTTGATAACAAATAAGCATTTGAAAACGCTGAATTAATATTAGCCGCGTAAATTGGCATTTGATGATTGGTATCGTAAGAGAAGTAAGTAGGATTATCTGTTTTATTTACTTGTTGAAATTCAAGATCACGAATTACTTTTGTATAAATACCTTCGGTCGTAAATTTATATCCATCGATGATTTTATCAATAGCCAATGAGTTTCTTAAAACAGCCGGCATTTTAAATTTATTATCCACTAAATCGGCTTGTACTTTTGGTGTTGCATCATGATATCCGTTTAATCCGTTGTTTGCCAAAGGATCGCCGGCAGCTGCAACCTGCGCCGGAGTTAAGTTGTTTTTATCATAACTTCCGTAACCTACCCCATCATTGTAGTATGCATATCCTAACCAAGCAAATGGAATTCTACCTGTAAATACTCCAGATCCACCTCTTAAAACAAGCGTTTTATCTTCGTCTACATTATAAGTAAATCCTATTCTTGGAGAAACTAAAGCAGTACTGAAAAAGTTATTTCTTATTTGGTTTAAAGGCGTGTAAGTATATGTTGTTCCGTAATTTGGATCTGCTGGAGAATTTTGAACTTGCGGGCTTAAGTTTGGTTTTGTTGGCAAATCAGTATAATCAACTCTCACACCAGGCGTAACTTTCAATTTGTTTCCAATTCTAATTTCGTCCTGTGCATAAACGCTGTAAAGGTTTACTTTGAATTGTGCATACGGATTATTGAAAATCTCATCTCTTGTAGAACCATCAAAAGGATACGTTCCTCGAACACGAGTAGGAAGTTTATTGTAGAAATCAGCAAGAGATTTATACGCAACTCTTCCGTTAAGAGCATTTACAAAACCGTAATTAATGTCGTAGAATTCGTTGTGTGTACCAAACAATAAAGTATGATTTCCTGTTTTGTAGGTAAGGTTGTCTGTAATTTCAGCTGTATTCTGTTTCATATTAAAAACAGTTGCTTCACGATCATTTCCTAAGAAAATAGTTCCTCCGTTATAACCAATTTCTGTTTGGGGAAACATGACATTGCTTGATTTTGGATCACGATAATCTTTAATGGCAGAATAACTGGCAATAAATGAGTTAGACCACTGGCTGTTAAAATGACTTTTTAACTCTAAAACGGTACTGATAGATTGGTTTTTTTGCGTAAAATCCATACTTGAAAACCTGAAATTTGCAGCATCGCGCTCCAAATTTGAAGCTTGTGAAATAACAGTGTTGTTTCTTAACGAAAGAGAATGTTTGTCATTAATTTTCCAATCTAATTTATTGAAGAATTTTTGACTTTTTGAAAAGTTGTTATACGAACCATAGCTTCCCGGATCAAATCCGTAGTTGGTTTTTACGAAATTCGAAATTTGTTCTGCCGTAGCATTATCTACTAATGAAGTTAATTTTCCAGCAGAATTAGTTTCTCCTGCATTGTAAAATAAAGGATCAGTTCGTTCCGCATATTCCATATTGGTAAAAAAGAATAATTTGTCTTTTACAATTGGTAATCCCAATCTGAAACCTACTTGATAATCACCAAAAGAACTTGGCATTTTAGAACCATCACCAGCATTATTAGGACCTGTAATAGCCGCATTTCTTCCGTAGCTGTATATAGATCCGCTTACTGTATTTGTACCGCTGCGAGTTACAGCATTTACACTTCCTCCTAAAAAGTTTCCTAATTTAATATCATAAGGAGCAATATAAACCTGAATATCTTGTATTGCATCTAAACTGATAGAATTAGATCGCGTACTGCTTCCCGGCATTCCTGAAGTTCCGGATTGACCGCCTAAAGAAGGGCTGAAACCAATGGCATCATTGTTTATAGAACCATCAATTGTTACGTTATTGTATCGAAAATTGGTTCCTGCAAAAGAGTTGTTTGAACTCTGCGGAACTAGTTTTGTAACATCCTGAATTCCTCTGTTGATTAACGGAAGACCATTTACTTGTTTCTCGTTAATATTAGTTCCGTTGTTTTTAGAAGATGGCTTAGAACTTGTAATTACTACTTCTTCTAATACAGTATTATCGGTTTTGCCAACCACAATTGTTGGTAAATCATTGTCACCAAGCGCTAAATGTATTTGTGCATTAGAATAATCTTTAGTGTCTGCACTTTTAATTTCGAGTTCATAAGGACCGCCTGCATTTAAATTTTCGAAACTAAACCTACCTTGTTTATCTGTTACAGCTCTGTAAACAGCATTGGTTGGTAAATGTGTTAAGGTAACTTCTGCATTAGTAACCGGGCTTGTACCATCACTAATTTTGGCAGATAATGAAGAGGTTGTAATTTGAGCAAAAATGTTCCCCATAACAAGAAGCATAAATGCCGAAAAAAAGAGTTTGAGTTTTGTCATGTTGTTTTTAGTTTTTATTTGACAAAGTAACTCGGTTTGTTTCGATCAGATTTAACGCTTTTGTTAACTTAAAATCATAAAACAATTCATTGTTAAGGAACAATTACGAACGTGTTATTTTCTTAAAAATGATTTAGCGCTTTAAAATCAATTGTTTATGTAAAACTCTCTAAAATAGTGGATTAGAAACGGATTTAAAGTAGATTAGAAAAAGATTAGAGTGTTAAGCAATTGTTACGGATTGGGAAAAGCGCGTTTTTATTTTCACGCAGATTTGGCAGATTTATGCAGATTTAAATTGATTTTTTTATTTAATTAAATTTAAACTTTGATCTGATAAAATTTCTTAATCGAATTTACACTTGTACCGTTAGGTACTAAATATCGGTAGAAAAAAGTTACCATGTTAAGTTTGTGCCGTTAGGTACAAAATTATAACGAAAATAAATATAGCGTGTCTTCTTTGTGGCGTACCTACGGCACGCTATCGAAATCTAAAATTAAATGCTACCGATATTTTGTACCTAACGGTACAAGTTTTTTTCACGCAGATTTGGCAGATTTTTTTTGTCTGATTGGATTTATAAAATCTAAAATTAATCTGCTGATTTGCAAAATCTGCGAGAGAAAAATTCAACACATATTAAAAAATAAAATCAATTTAAATCTGCCAAATCTGCGTGAAAAAACATTTTAAGGAAATACCAAAGAAAACGAAGTACCTGTTCCGAGTTCAGAATCTACAATTAATTCAATATTATGAAGTTTGAGAATCTGCATAGTTATAAAAAGCCCTAATCCTTGTCCTTGAATATGACGCGTATTGTCACTTCTAAAAAAGAGATCAAAAATAGATTCTTTATCAGCATCTGAAATTCCGGGGCCTTGATCTGTAATTTTGATTATAAGTTTATTATTTTTTGAAAGTGCAAAGACATCAACTTGTGCAGGAAATGAAAATTTTACAGCATTATCTAAAATATTATATAGCGCAATAAAAAGCATATGTTTATTGGCGTAAACAGAAAGTAAATCTTCATAATCTGCAATGGCGTCCAGATTTACGGCAATTTTAGATTCAGGATATTCAATGGCTTTCTTTTCTAGAACATTCCACAGAATTTCATCAATTCTGACCGTTTCCATTTGCTGCGGTTCAGAAAGTTCTAATCCCGATAATACCAAAAGCCCTTCGAGAGTCGCTTTAAGATGCAATGTGTCTTTTCGGAGGGATTTTAATATTTCTTCGTATTGTTCGTTTGTTCTGGGGTGCTGTAGCGAAACATCAATATCACCAATAATAATAGTAAGCGGTGTTTTTAATTCGTGGGAAGCATTTTTTAGAAAATTATTCTGAATCATGATACCGCTTTCCAACCTTTCGAGAAGATAATTAAAAGTAGTAACCAATTCTTTAATCTCATCTTTACTTTTAGTCTGCGGAACTTCTAATCTCGAATGAAGATTTTCGGTTGTTATCGTATTTACTTTGGCAATAACTTCTGCAAAAGGGCGAAAAGTCTGCTTAGCTAAAAATGTTCCTAAAAGATAGTTTAACGGAATTCCGGCCAAATAAAACAGAATAAACATTAAGCCCAGAATTTCTAATTGATGATTCCCGGCACGATCAATTCCGGAAACTACAATGATAAAATCTCCCTGATTATCTTTATAAAATAAGCCAACAAACTGCCTGTTGTTTATTGTAAAATGTTCTATTTTATTTTTTTTTATTGTATTTAAATATTGATCACTTAAATTAATATCAATATTATCTTGTATAAAAAGCTTTTTGGTTTTAACATTATAAACCCGTATAGATTCATTGTTAATCCTGTTGTATTGAATTTCAATCTGGCGATAGCGTTCGCTGTTAATTGCATTGATTTCGTCTTTTTCAAAATAAAATAAAGCCGATGTCATGGCATGATCTTCAAGATTATCAAAATAAAGATCTTTCATGTGACTTTTGAACAAAAGAAAAGAGCCAGCCATAAGAAGCCCAACTATAAAAGCAAATAATAAGGTAGAATTAACCGCTAGTTTATTTTTAAGATTCATGACTCTTTTGTTTGAGCATATAACCAGTTCCTTTTACCGTATGAATCAATGGAGTAGGGAAGTTTTTATCTAATTTATTTCGCAGATAATTAATATAAACATCGACTGTATTTGAGGTAGTATCAAAATCAATATTCCAAACTGCCTGTGCAATTGCAATTCGTGATAAAGCCCTTTCTCTGTTTTTCATAAAAAAGATCAAAAGCTTTAATTCTCTTGAAGACAAATTCAATTCTTTTCCGTCTCTTGATACGCTTTGTTCTTTCATATTAATTTCGACTCCGGCATAGGATTGAAAATCCAGAATCCCGGAACTGAATTCTGTGCGACGCAGCTGCGCATTTATTCTTGCCAGTAATTCTTCAAACAAAAAAGGTTTAGCCAAATAATCATCGGCTCCGGCTTGTAATCCTTTTACTTTTTCCTGTGGTGTATCGAGTGCACTCAAAATAAGAATGGGCACTATTATTTTTCGGCTTCTTAAAACTTCACAAACTTCAAAACCTGTAATGTCCGGAAGCATAATATCGAGAATAATAATATTATATTCATTCTCCATAACTTCTTTTATGGCATCAAAACCTTTTGTAATCGTTTTAACTTCATAAAGATGCTCCTCAAGTCCTCTTGTAATAAAAGAAGCAACTCTTGGATCGTCTTCCACTAATAATATTTTATTCATATAAATTGATGTGCTTACCTATGTCATAAAAGTAATAAAATAATGAATCACGCAAAACAGCATTGGGTTTTTATTACTATTTGACTTTTTGGTAAAACGTTTTAGGTATTTCAGAATTAAAAAACGCCATAATGTAAATAAAGTTCACATTAATTTAGAAAAAATCTTACACGGTAAAAAAATACGGATAACTATTAACTGTCTTGTTTTTAGGTGTTTAAAAATATGTAAAAATTTAATTAACATTTTTTTTGCAAAAAGAACAGTTAAAATTTTTGATTTAAAATTTTTAATTTACTTTTGTTCTATCGAATTAGTAGAGTTTATTGTATTTGCTGATGTTGTAAATATTTTTAACTCAAATCAGCATAAAATTTCTATAAGATGAAATCTAAAAGGTTGAAGCAAAATACTATACAGGCCAATTAAAATAATAATTAATCAAAAAAAAATAAAAATAAAAATGAAAAAACGAATGCGCTGCAGATAAAAAAAACCATCTCTGTTGCAGCAGAAATGGTGAAGCTTAAAGAAATTGTACATCTCTATAAGGAAAGCGAAAGTGGAATAAATCTGTTTTCGGCTCGCCTTATTTTTTAAACCAAAACAAAGTAATGAAAAAAAAATTAAATAGATATACATGGATATGTATTTTGTTGATTTCCATAGGGATTAAGGCTCAAGAAACGAAACCTTTAATCCAGTCAAAACTTGAAGGAACAGTAATAGATGCTGTTACAAAGGAGCCTGTTATCGGGGCTTCGGTAAATATTAAAGGAACTACACACGGTGTTTTGACAGATTTTGATGGGAAGTTTTTTTTCCAGACCGGACAAAAATTCCCTTATACATTAGTAGTAAGTTTCCTTGGATATAAAAAAGCAGAAACTGTAGTTACTCAAAACGTAGTTGTGATTGGTCTGGAACAGGAACAAAATCAATTATCAGAAGTTGTAGTAACTGCACTTGGTATTTCTAAAGAAAAGAAATCTTTAGGATATACTACTCAATCACTTAAAAACAAGGAAATTGTAGATACTAAAGAAACTAATTTTTTAAATAACCTTACAGGTAAACTGGCAGGTGTTCGTATCACGAATTCACAGGGAGATATGGGATCTTCACGTATTATTATTCGTGGAGAAACTTCTATTGCAGGAAATAACCAGCCATTATTTGTGGTAGATGGAGTTCCGGTAGATAACTCTCAGTTAGGAAGTGTTGGTGGAGCTACACGTGATTTTAAAAATGCAATTGCCGATTTAAATCCACAGGATATTGAAACATTAACTGTTTTGAAAGGACCAAATGCTGCTGCTCTATACGGATCGCGTGCGGCGCATGGTGTGGTGCTTATCACAACAAAATCTGGTAAAAATCAAAAAGGACTTGGCATCAGTTTTAGTACTGGTATAACGATTTCTCAGGTTACTACTTTACCTCGTTTTCAAAATACATTTGGACAAGGTTCAAACGGAAAATTCAGTTTTGTAGATGGTAAAGGAGGCGGAATTAATGATGGTGTTGATGAAAGCTGGGGCCCTAAAATGGACGGACGTCTTATTCCTCAATTTTATTCTAATGGAGAAGCAGTGCCATTTGTTTCTCATCCAGATAACGTTAAAGATTTCTTTAATACTGGTGTTACTTACGATAACAGTATTTCGGTAGCTAAATCAGATGAAAAATCAGATTTTCGTTTAGGAGTAAACAATCAAAAACAATTAGGAACAGTACCTAATAGCGAAGTAAACAAAACAAACGTTAGTATTAATTCTAATTACCAAATTTCTAAAAATATTAAAGTAGGAGTAACGGGTAACTACATTGTTACAGATGCTCCGGCTTTGCCGGGTGGTCCATCTGGTAATCGTGCTGCGGGTGTAATGCTGCAGTTTCTTTGGTTCGGACGTCAGGTTGATATCAATCAGCTCCAAAATAACAGAAACGTTAACTGGAATAACAGTTACTACAGCAACCCATACTGGAATGCTTATTATAATACTACAAGTCAGCAGCGTAATCGTTTAATTGGAGATATCCATTTAGATGCAAAGCTTGCTGAAGGACTTAACTTTAGATTCCGTACCGGAATTGACTACTATAACGATCGTAGAAAATACACGATTAAATATGGTACAAACGGAACTCCTTTCGGATCGTATGCTGAAGATGCGTATACTGTAAGCGAACAAAATACGGAAGGTATTTTTACTTATGCTAAAAAACTAAGTGATGATTTTAGTTTAGACGCTCTTGGAGGATTCAATATTCGTACCCACAGCGATGCAAACAACTATCAAAAAGCACCACGTTTAGCGGTACCGGATTTATATACTTTAACGAATTCAAGAGATCCGTTGACTTCATCAAACTCCTATTCAAGATTGAAAGTATATAGTGCTTATGCTTCGGCGCAGTTTGGTTATAAAAACTATGCTTATTTAAACCTTACAGCTCGTAATGACTGGTCATCTACATTACCAAGCAGTAACCGTTCTTATTTTTATCCTTCTGTTAACGGAAGTTTGATTTTATCTGAGGCTTTAAATTTAAAAAGCAATACGCTTGATTTCTTAAAAGTACGCGGAGGCTGGTCTGAAGTGGGTAACGACGCAGATCCGTACCAATTGTCTACAGTTTACAATTTCCAAACTGCATTTGACGGAAACCCGATTCAAACTTCTTCTCAGAAAAAATTGAATGAAAACCTGAAACCGGAAACTACTCGTTCTACTGAGGTAGGTTTAGAAGCTTCTTTCTGGAAAAACAGACTTCATTTTGATGCGGCTTATTATAACACCAATAGTTTCGACCAGATTTTGGAGATCAAAACAACAGCTTCAAGCGGTTATAATTCACAGTTAATCAATGCAGGAAAAATAAACAACCGTGGTATCGAAATTCAATTGGATGGAAATCCTGTTCAAACTGAAAATTTCAAATGGAATGTGGCTTTAAATTATTCTAAAAATGAAAGTGAAGTTAAGATTTTGGATTATGACAGACAGATTCAAAATTACACCATTGGTACCTCTGGAGGTGTTGATGTATTAGCTTCTGTAGGACAAGCTTATGGTGCGCTTTACGGTACTGCTTACCTGCGTGACGATAACGGAAATATTGTAGTTGGTGCAAACGGTTTGCCAAAAGCTGATCCGCAAAAGAAAGTATTAGGACATTATACTCCAGACTGGATTGGTGGTATTACAAATACAATAACCTATAAAAATCTTGAATTATCTTTCTTAGTTGATGCAAGTGTAGGAGGAGAGCTTTTCTCAGGAACAAACAGAACGGGTAATTATACAGGAGTATTAGCTCAAACGCTTCCGGGACGTGATGCTGCAAATGGCGGATTAAATTACTATTTAGCAGGTACTACGAAAACTTTATTGCCGGCAGGTGTAACTGCGCCAGGTGGAGCTGCGGTATACGATGATGGTATGATCTTTAACGGTGTATATGCTGATGGAACTCCAAATACTCAGGTACTTAGTGCACAGGAATATTATAAAGCATCCTACAATATCAGTGAAGCATACATTTACAGCTCAACTTTTGTAAAACTAAGAGAAGTAAAACTTACTTATAATGTTGATAAGAAACTGGCTAGAAAAATTGGATTTGATGGAGCAAGTATTACTGCTGCAGGTCGTAACCTGTTCTTTATTTACAAAGACGCCCCAAATATTGATCCTGAAACGGCTTTCAATACAGGAAATGCTCAGGGATTGGAAAGTTTAGCACTGCCAACAACCAGAAATTTCAGCCTTAATTTAAATCTTAAATTTTAAAAACACGAAATCATGCTAAAAAGAATAGCTTATATAACCCTATTTGCATTGACACTGACCTCGTGCAGTGATAATTTGGATGAGATTAATAAAAATCCAAATGCAACAGAAACTCCACTGGCACCTTACCTTTTAACAGGAACATTAAAACAGGGAGCTGACTTATACTGGGGATCAACAAATAACTTTGATTCGTCTTTGTTATTTGTGCAGCATTGGGCTAAAATCCAATATACAGAACCAGACAGATTTGATGTATCTAATGCTTCTTTCACTACTTTGTGGAATACAGGATATGCAACTTTAATTACAGATTTGAACACCATTTTGAATTTCCCGGCAGATCAGGCAAATTCAAATTATAAAGGAATTGCTCTAACGTTACGTTCATGGACGTTTTTATTGTTGACAGATGCTTACGGAAGTATTCCTTATAAAGAAGCAGGTCAAAAAGTAACTCCGGCATATGATACCCAAAAAGAGGTTTATACAGGATTACTAGAAGATTTGAAACAAGCACAGACTTTGCTAAATACTGCAAACGGTACCGTAACTGGAGATTTAGTTTACAAAGGCGACATTACAAAATGGAAAAAACTGGTAAATTCACTTCGTTTGCGTATTGCCTTGAGAATTTCAGACAGAGAGCCTGCTTTAGCAAAACAAACTGCAATTGATGCCACAAGCGATGCTGCGGGAGTATTAAGCAGCAATAGTGATACTTTTAAGTTTACTTATACTAGTTCGCCTCAGCAAAATCCAGCATCGGCTTGGTTTGAAACTCGTGATGATTATCGTATTTCGAAAACATTGGTTGATAAATTAAATGAATTAGCCGATCCGCGTTTACCAGTTTATGCGCAATTGCCGTCAGATGCAACTGTAGGTAAATATGTTGGTGGAGCTAACGGATTATCAAATAGTGATGCTAATAGTCAGGGTTTTGCTAAAACATCAAAACCGGGAACTTACTTCCTGACTTCATCATCGCCGGCTGTAATCGCTTCTTATTCTGAAACATTGTTCAACCTTGCAGAAGCTGTAGCTCGTGGTTATATTTCTGGAAATGCAGAACAGCTTTATAATGATGCCATTACAGCATCGTTCAATCAGTTTGGTATTACAAATGCAGCCACTATTTCTACTTACCTTAATCAGGCAGTTGTAAAGTATGATGCATCAAACTATGCTAAATCGATAGGTACACAAAAATGGATTGCGTTCTACGGACAAGGTCTTGATGCTTTTACAGAGTGGAGAAGATTGGATTTCCCAGTATTAACTGCTGGTCCGGCTACAGTTTTAGATGGAAAAATACCTTCTCGTTTTTTCTATCCGGGAACAGAACAATCGTTGAATGGTACTAGTTACCAGGCTGCAATTGCTGTACAAGGAAAAGACTTGCTTACTACGAAACTTTGGTTTGATGTAAAATAAGCTGAATGAATTACGGAAAGTGATTCTCTAAAAATAAATTTTTCAATAAAAATTGAAAAAAAGTAAAACGGTTGTAAAGTTTTTCTTTACAACCGTTTTTTATTTTTTGGTAATATAAAAAAGCAATAAAAACCAATAAAACAGGAAGGTTTAAAAAAAATAATTTGTTAAAATGTTACTTTGAGGAATTATTCTTCTCAAATATTTTATGATAAGTATCATTATTTCAGATATTTATAATATATTTAACATTCGAAACATGGGAATTATATAAAATTTGTACATAATTTTGCAAAGTCAAAGATCAAAAGGAAAAATATAATTTTTGACAACTCAAATCCCAAATTTGCTGTTAAACTAATTTTATTGCTATCTATGAGAATATTTTTTATGGCACTTCTTCTTTCTCTAAGTTCCTTTACTACCTACAACGTAACGGATAAGAAAGACTTTTTAAGTGAGCTTGAGCTGGTAAGGCTTAATGAGCACGTAAGCGAAGTTAAATCTTTTACAGCTTCAAACCACGGTTACAGCAGGAAAATAGCTTTTCTTGTTGACATGAAAATCAAATCCGGAAAAAACCGTTTTTTTGTTTACGATCTTGAAAACGAAAGAATCATTGATCAGGGGCTTGTTGCACACGGTTCTGGTTCAGAAACCGGAATTAAAGGCGATATACTGCAATTTAGTAATGCGCCAAATTCTAACTGTACTTCACTTGGACGCTATTCTATAGAGAAGTCTTATAAAGGCGTTTTTGGAAAAGCCTTTAGACTTGCCGGTTTAGATCAGACTAACAATAACGCCTTAAAAAGAGCGATTGTACTGCACTGCTATAAAGAAGTTCCGGATGAAGAAAAAGAATATTACATTATAAACAGCCACGGTTGCCCAATGGTTAGCGAAGTCTTCTTTAAAAGACTTGAGAAAATAATAGACAGTTCTGATTCTAAAATCATGCTTTCTGTTTATTATTAATCAAAGAATTCAAAAGAACTTAGCTGAATACTGTAGTGCGTTAAGAAACGATATAAAAAAAGAGCTTTAAAGCTCTTTTTTTATTACCTGGCTGTAAATTAAAGCGCAGGAGCAGCAGGAAAATCAATCGGGATTTCTGTCAAAGCATATACATAATTGGTAAAAGTACGGACGGTTATAATACCAACAAGATCAATCAGAGCAGCTTCGGTATAACCAGCATCAAAAAATCTTTCTTTTAAAGCTGGATCTGCAGCACCTTTATTTTCTGCAATTGATTTTGCAAGTTGTAAGGCAGTTTGAAATTTACTATTGGCAGAAAAACCTTTTCTCAATTCTATAATATCTTCATTGCTAATTCCTTTAAGGCCGGCAAGCATAGTATGAGCGGCAAGACAGTAATCACAGTTATTAACCTGAGAAACTAACAGATTTATGCCTTCACGTTCTTTTGCTGTAAAAGGACTGTGAGCAAAGGCTTCATCGAATTCTAATATTCCTTTAAGGGCATTAGCAGAATAACCTATCGTGGCATACAGGTTAGGTACTTTACCCATTTTTGCAGTTATAGCTTCAAATATTTGTTGAGATTGTTCACTTACCTGATTTTTTGATGGTACATTAATTGTTTTCATGATGTAATATTTTTTTAAGATTTATATTTTAAATGTTATAATTAGAGATGAGGACGATTAGCATTCTTTAAATAGATTTGTGCTGTTTGGCTCAAGGTTATTAAAGCCCCGCCCAGAATTACTATATCTTTTAGAACAAGTCTGCCGCGGCCGGATAAAAAAGGAAAACCATAATCAGAATCGCCAAGATTGGGCACCCAGCTTTCGGGCGTTGTTATCAGAAAAGAAAGGGTTCCTAGGGACATAATAACGATCAGAATACTTCCCGCCATACTCCATAAAGGCGCAGCTTTATACAATGCTAAAAGAATACCGAGAGCAATTAAAAAAGCACCTAAACCTTCTGAAAATCCGTAAGTATTGTTTTGAACATGCCATTCGTAGTTGGCTGCGATTAATTCACCTTCCTTATTTTGGTGTGTTTTATACGCATTTGGAGTATTGTAAAAGAAGCTCATAAACGGACTATTGGCTACAAAAGGCGTAATTCCGTCTGCTTCATAAGTGAAGAATTTTAGCGTCCCTATCCAGATAAAGACTACTACAATACCAAAACGGGTTATAGTTTTGGCTAAATTTTCTAATTGTGCAAACTGCTGAATGATTGAATGTTTCATGATGTAATTTGTTTTTTGTTGAGACAAAGTTACATCTGGCATGGAAGCCGAAACATGGATAAAAAAGGATATTACCTGTACAAATCTGCTACGATAGAAATTCCTGTTTTATCTCTGAAAGATTGTGGAGATTCATTCGTGAATTTTTTAAAGACTCGGCTAAAATAGAACTCATCTTTAAAATTAAGTGCAAAAGCAATTTCTTTAATACTCTTTCGGGTTAAGTGCAATTGCTTTTTTGCTTCCAGCATTATTCTTTCAGTAATAAGCTGCGAAGGTGTTTTTTTGAAGTATTTAGAGCATCGTTTAGTAAGATTATTGGTTGACATTCTCAAAAGATCTGCATAATCAGATGGTTTGTGAAGTGTCAGGAAATTATTGTCAAGTAAATTTTTGAAACGTTCCATTTCATCATCCCGAATCTGAGAGTCTGTATTTTTCTCTAGTTCGCGTATTTTAATTTGACTGGATTTTGCTAAAAAAAGCTGTAGTAATGATTTTAAAACAATATCTGAGGGAGCAGGATTAGAGAGTTCCTCTGTAATTTGATCGTTGAGATTGGCAAATATAGCCTGATCAATAAGTTCTAATTTAAGAGATGGTTCTATATAGACATTATTAAAAAGCAAACCATTGCAGGCAACTTCTTCACGGTGATATTCTATGCAGTAAAAATCACCGTGAAATTGCAATATATCATATTGAATCGCATTAATTTCTTTAATATAAATCAATTGCAGAGGAGTTGCAAAAAGCATCATCGGTCCTTTAAACGGAAATGTTCCAAAATCTGAATAAAAGATTCCTTCGCCTTCTTTTATGACAATTATAGTATATTCACTAAATTGTACAGGCGTGCTTAAAATGTTTTGCTGTACTTTTTGGAGACTTATTAAGTTAGTGCCTGATTGCGATTTTAATTGTGTCATAAAAATGTCTGTTGTTTTCCTGAAGACAGATTTTTTTAGATTTTAAAATTATATATTTTATCAATACTAAAGGTCGGATCGTATAAAATTTCCAGTCCTTCTGCATGTTCGGGATAATTAGCATATGTTGGATTTTCATTGCTTCCTACTAAATAATCAACCTGAGTATTTTACGCCGGGATGTACTCGAAATAGATATCTTCCATTCCCCAAAAACATCCTCCTGCGATATAGGCTTTTTTTTAATTTTCCATATTTTATATATTAAATAAAGTATTATTAGTGTGCGGTTATTTTTCTTCAAAAATAAAGCTAAAAATAAGATTGATACTAAAGTTGAAAACTAAAAGGCTAAAATTTATGTAAAGTGTGGTACGAAGGGATTAAAATAAGATTTGAGATATACCAATTTTACTATTTGTATTTAATCAGGAAGCCCTCGGTTAAAATCTACATATGCCTGTAAAATTGCGACGATATTCAAAATCATCTTCTTTTAATTTAATGAGTTTGTTCTAAGAGTTATTATGTCTTTCATTTTGGATGGTTGACCATATCATTTTGATAAGTATTTATAAAGGATATAATAATTCTGTTATTGCATTTGATTCTCAGCCAATACTTTGAGGTTTTTTTAATGTTTTGGCATATCGTTTGTTTTATTGTTCTCGTGACTGTCATAATAACAATAACATTGAAATAAAACATTTTTAATTTAAAACAAATATGAAAGCAAATAAAACAAGAGAAAAGGAGATTACGAAACTATATATGTCAAATAAATCTTTGCAGAATAAAGATAGGGTAATAAACTTAATGGTGTTTACTATTGTTTTCTTTATTGCTCTTTTGCTGATCTCTCAAATAGTTTAAATCATATTAAATTTTGAGTATACAATAAATGATAAAATTTTATCATTTATTGTATAAAACTTGAAAAAGCATAATAAACTAGTTGATTTTCAACGATCCAATATATCCTCCATCAAACTCAAAATCATAAGTAAGAACCAAAGGGCTGCCTGGAAAAGTTCCTGAAACTTCTGCTTTTAACTCACCTTTTTCAGCATCACCTTCAAAACTTAGAGCCTTCATTTTTGCATTATATTCCTTGGTGGCTTTTTCTATCCAGCTTTTTATTTCTGTTTTACCTTTATGGTTTTTGCCCTCATCAAATACAATTGCAGTTTCTGAAAAGCAATTGGTATAAGCTGAGCTGTCAAAATTGTTCTGTGCGTTTACTAAGTCTTTTATTACTTCTGGTAAGTTCATAATTTATCTGTTTTATTGTTCCTAATTCTTTTGAGAAATTAAATTGTTGGAATTGTTCCTCCATCAATTATATATTCGGTTCCTGTTAAATAACCCGCTCTGGGCGAAACAAGAAATCCAACAAGTTCCGCAACTTCTTCCGGCATTGCAGGTCTTCCGTAAGGTATTCCGCCTAAGGCATGCATTACGCTTTTCTCCGCTTCTTCAACAGATATGTTGCTGCTTTCAGAAATACGTTCCATCATTCTTTTGGATGCTTCGGTCATAATCCAGCCAGGAGAAACAGTTAACACACGCACACCTTTAGGAGATACTTCTTTTGATAAACCTTTGCTGTAATTAATGAGCCCGGCTTTTGCAGCCGCATAGGGCAGGGTAGAATCATACAAAGGCAATTTTCCCTGAATAGAGGCAATATGAATAATTACGCCGCTTTTGTTTTCAAGCATTTGAGGAAGAAACGCCTTGTCCAATCGAACTGGAGCCAGTAAATTGGTTTGTATTGTTTCTTCCCAATCAGTATTGGTTAATACGGCAAATCCGCCGCCGGGAGTTTCAGAGCCTCCAAGATTGTTTACGAGAATATCTACCTTACCGAATTTCTCCAATATTTCTGAAGCAATTTTATTGGCACTTTCTGGTTTACTTAAATCTGCCGAAATGAAATATAAATTTTCATCGGGCATTTCGGGTTGGTTTCTGGCACTGATAATTACTTTAGCACCTGCGTTTTTTAAGCGTTCCGCAATGGCTATTCCTGCACCTTTTGTTCCGCCTGTTACCAGCGCAATTTTGCCTGATAGTTCGTTCTGATAATCGAATTGTTGTTTCATCTTGATTTCTTTTGTACAAATTTCAGAAGTATGTAACTTTCTCACAAGTACGGAATTACGATTCAGATAGGGATAAATTTTTCCCCTATTGTACAAATCAGGACATAGGTTTACTTTTGTAATATGTATGAAAGAAAAACAATACCAAATTTAAACTGCGGACTCGACCTGATAGGGGAAGTGCTATATGGAAAATGGAAGATACGTTTGCTTTGGTTTATTAATGAAGGCCATAAAAGACCAAGCGAATTACAGCGTAAAATACCAGATGCTTCGCGCAGGGTTTTGAATATCCAGTTGAACGAATTGGAAGAACATGAACTTGTTGTAAGGAAAATATATCCCGTAGTACCGCCAAAAGTAGAATACAGCCTTACTGAATTTGGGAAAACCCTGATTCCTGTAATAGGCACTTTAGGAGGCTGGGGAGATGAACATCAGGAACGGTTGAAGAAGTTAATTATTAAAAAATTTTCTAGTCTAACCGATCCCGAAGAACAATAAGATTTTTTCTAAAAATAAAAAGGACTTTATTTTAAGGCGTTTCTGACATACGTTTAGAGAGTATTAAAGCTACTCTTTTGTTTTCATCATTAGAAGCAACTTTTTTTAGCGGATGTCCGGAATACAATTCGTATTTAGGAACAGAATTTCCGGTAAATTGTACTTTTTCGACACTAATAATCTGATCGGGAATATTCGCGCCATACCATAGTGAATCTGCTTTTTGTTTCCAGTTAACTTCATATAAAACAGCTCCATTAGGATAAGAACTGTCTGCTTTTGTTTTTGCATGCTGAAAAGCAATTTTATTACCATATAAAGTAGACATAACAGCTTTATTTGGATTAATTGAAAATGTAATAGGTGATAATAATAAAGGATTTTCAGGCAGCGCATCTAATGCTGATACAGATGCTTTTTCATTAAGATTATCTTTATTATTTCCATTACAACCAGAAAGTATAATAATAAGCGCGATTATAATAGAGTGAAGTGGTTTCATATTTATTTGGTTTTATTGTAAATATTAAATTTATTGATATCAAGATGCAGAGGAGTCGTAAAAACGTAATCATTGTTTTTGACAGGATTATGACACGAAATACATTCCTGGTCAAAGTTGGCATTATCGCCGTACGGTTTTAAATCATTTCCTTTCCATCTTGCCCATCCCCATCCTTTTGTAGACTCATATTTTTTTGAATCTTTTATCATAAATTCAACCTGAATAAAAGCTCCGGCTGATACAGTTCCATCGGCTTCTGTTTTTTGTTTCCAGGCTGTTTTGGCAAAAATAGCACCATCGGGCCAAGGATTAGTTTGATGTTCTGCAATAGCTTTTACGGCGATTTCGTTTCCATAAATGATGCGCATACTGCCGTTGTCAAAACGATCTGATGTACTGACAGCTTTCCAGTTTCTAAAATCGGGTATGTATGAAATATTATTTAGTGTAGGTTTAACTTTAGAGTAATCTGTTATTTTTTTATTTGGAAGCACTTTTTCAGCATCCTTTGTAATAGAAACAGGCGGTATTCCCTGATTTGGGTTTCGGACCGCTATTGTTGTTAAATAATTTTTTAAAACAGCGATAGAGCGATCATCTAATTTGGCAGAAGGATGAAGGGCTGTATAGCTTTTAAGCGGCATTTCGCCCGACAGTATTTTATTAAAAGCATAAAAAAGTGTCGCACTTTGCTTTGGCTTTTCTAATTTATCCCAATCCGAAAAATTCAGTGCTTTTCGACCATCCGTAATATGAGAAGCGACTATAAAGTTTGCAGGCGTTATTTTGTCAAACCACGCAATGTTTACGGTGTTAGAATGACAGTCAAAACAAGAGTTTCTTAAAATAGTATTTACCTCTGCAGGAACATTGGTTAAGTCCTTTGTTGGTGTACTATATTCAATTTCTTCAGGTTTCCAAAATTGTAAAGCAATAAATGCAACCAGTAAAATTGCGAAGATTTTAAGTCCTTTTTTCATTTGTTTTATTTTTTAGATGAAATAAATAATCAATTCAAAATTAGGCCTAATCCCAGTGTTTAAAAGATTTAATTGGCTCAAAGGGGATTTTTTGACCTTGAAGCCGAAATAGTATAAGCTAAATAAATTGCTTATTTTAGCCTAAACAAAATTTTTTAAACGGGTTTCATTTTAAGGACTATAAATTTACATGAAAAAAGCACGCCTTTATACTTTGACTCTTATAGGCATTAGTATTGTTGTCCTAATTATTAGTTTGATTTCTTCCAGTTATCTTTATTTATCTGCCAAAGAAAAGTTGTGCAATAGTAAATTAGAATCGGGCGAGAGGGAAGTTAGGGAAATTTCCCGTCTTTTAGAACAGCAGCTTCGCAGCGGATTATCTAAAGATCAGGTAATCCGTAATCTTCAGGTAAGTATTGAAAATACAGATATAAAGAGTGATTTTATCTGTATGTACAACCAAAAAGGAATTGAACTTTGCCATCCTAATCCGGCATTAATTGGGCTTAAAATTCAAGAGAACAATTCTCAGGTAAATGGAATAGGTAATAAAGAGTTTAAACCATTAAGTACTGTTTTAGAACAAGGGGAAAAAATAGGAGGTATGCGTACATTTCCCAATGATCCAAAAAGAAAATCGGAAATAATAAATATAAATCCCGTTGCAGGAACAGACTGGATGGTAGCTTCGCATGCTAACTTAGCTGTTTTAGAAGAAGAATTATCAGATTTGTATCTGCAGTTTATTGTGAGTCTGTTTTTAAGTACAGTTTTCATAAGTGTTTGCTGCTACTTAATGATACGACTTATTTATCGAAAATATGAACGAGCTTTTGATCTTGAAAAAGAGGATTTAAATTACCGGGTAAATGAGCTTCAGATTTTGAATTTGCAGTTGAATTCAAATCAGCAGAAATTACAAAATCTGGCAGATAACACTATCCTAAATGATACATCAAAAGAGTCAGAAATTCCAAAGAAAAGAATACTTACGTATCATAAAGATGAACTTATAAAATTAGATATTGAAGAGATTGCCTACATTTTACTGGATACCGGGATTACTTATATCTATACTTTTGACAATCGACAATATAACAGCAATAACAGTCTTGATGAGGTTATGAAATGGCTTGATCCAACTATTTTTTATAGAGCAAACAGGCAGTTTATAATTAACATAAATTCCATTAGCAGTATTTTGCTTTATGGAAAAAACCAATTGAAACTAATTATAAAACCCGATCCAAAAATCGATATTATTATCAGTAAGAATAAAGTAGCGGAATTTAAAAACTGGCTTGATCAATAAAAACACTGTATAAATTTCAAGCTAAACTTTATAGCTTTTTATTTTCTCTTTTCTTTTTAAAATAGCTTTTATCAGCAATGTAAATTGTTTTGCGAACCTCACAGTACGTGATCGATTTATCTTTATTTGTAAGCAATGTAGTTTTTACAATTTCTAATTCATTTTGTTGATTAATCTTATCCTTAATTTCGTCGAGCTCTTCTAAAGTAAAAATAAAATCAGCATATAAATTCTCTTTTGCAGGTCTCCTAAAATAAATTTCAGCTGCTTTATCCCATACTACAAAATTTTCATCTAAAAGGTTTATCAATTGTACCATCGGAATTGGGTCTACTGCAGCAAACATGCTTCCTCCAAAAATTGAGTTTACATAATTTTTGTTTTTATAACTTATAGGAAGCTTTATTTGAATTTGCAATAAATCCTGCGATACATTTACAATTCGGGCAGTGCTTCTTCGGTACATTGGAGACAGATTAAATCCGTATTTAAAAAGTTTTGGTTTCCCAATATACTTTGAACCTACTGCTGCTATTTTTTGATATATCGACATTTAAATTTGATTTTAGAGTGGTTGGTTATTTTTACAATCGATTTATTCTTTCATAAATTTTGGGATCGTGTTTTCTAATTTTAATTTTCACATATTTTGAGGCCGGCATATTACTATCCTTGACAACATTATTAACAGAGACCAGAACGTTTGTTTCGGGAAAATAAGTAACAGTGTTTTTCTCAGGAATTTGATACGAAACAATGACAAATAAAGGTGCAATTCTTTCGATATCATCATCATAGTTAAATAAATCGACCTTATCGCCAGATTTGAATCCGGCCTGATCAATATCGTTTTGGTTCATAAATATTACCCTACGTTCATTTTTTATACCGCGATAACGATCATCAAGACCATAAATTGTGGTATTAAACTGGTCGTGAGTTCGGGTGCTTGCCATCATATACTCATCTGGAGCAAGTTCATTTTTTGGAATTGCAGTTAACGTAAATGGCACCCTGTCTCCAAAATCTTTAGTGATAAATTTTCCATCACGTGCGGCATTAGGCAAATAAAAACCTCCTTTTTCTCGTACTTTGATATTATAATTTTCAAAACCGGGAATACATTTTTCAATGGCATCTCTTACATCATCATAACTATCATGATAACGCTGCCAGTTAATAACCGATTTATTTCCCAGCGTTGCCATAGCCAATTTACATACAATCTGAGTTTCATTTATAAGATTATCAGATACAGGTTTGAGCATTCCTTTTGATGATTGTACAACACCCATTGAGTTTTCGGTAGTTATAAATTGCGCTTCACCATTGACAATATCAATATCGCTTCGGGATAGTGTAGGTAAGATGATAGCTTCTTGTCCATGAATCAAGTGACTGCGATTCAGTTTTGTAGAAACATTTACGGTTAAGTTTAGTTTTCTTAATGCACTTGCGGTATAAGTTGTGTCCGGTGTTGCCGATAGAAAATTACCTCCCATACAAAATAGTAATTTTACTTTTTCTTCCTTCATGGCTTTAATGGCCCTCACAACATCATATCCGTGTTTACGAGGCGGATTAAATCCAAAATAAGCCTGAAGACGGTCCAGTTGTTCGTTAGTAGGTTTTTCATCAATCATCATGGTTCTGTTTCCCTGAACATTGCTATGACCACGAACGGGACAAACACCTGCACCCGGCTTACCAATACTTCCTTTTAGCAATAGAATATTAAGGATTTCTCTAATCATTTCTACCCCGTTGGGCTGCTGTGTAAGTCCCATTCCCCAGCAGACAATGATTCGTTTTTTGTAAGCGATGATTTCCACAGCTTCATAAAGCGCTTCTTTAGAAACGCCCGAAAGTTGCACAAGTTCATCTAAATTATAATCTTCAAACTGTTTTAGAAAAGCATCATATCCGATAGTTTTTTCTTTGATGAAATCATAATCAAAGACTTTTCCGGGATTTTTGTTTTCAAATTCCAATAATATAATTTCAAGAGCTTTTAACAGCGCCATATCGCCATTTATTTTTACCGGCAGAAAAAGATCGGCTAGTTTGGCACCGCTTCCAATAATTCCGTTGATTTCCTGTGGATTATGAAATCCCATTAAACCAGCTTCCGGTAATGGATTAACAGCAATAATTTTTGCTCCGTTTTTTTTACCTTTTGCTAAAGCAGTCATCATTCTTGGGGCATTAGTTCCGGGATTTTGGCCAATAATTACAATTACATCTGTATCATAGAAATCATCCAAGGTTACGGTACCTTTTCCAATTCCGATTGTAGTTCTTAAAGCCGATCCAGATGTTTCATGGCACATATTAGAACAGTCAGGCATATTATTGGTCCCAAATTCTTTTGCAAAGAGCTGATAAAGAAATGATGTCTCATTGCTTGTTCTTCCCGAAGTATAAAACGCAGCTTCGTCAGGTGATTCTAATGCGTTGAGATGTTCTGCTATTTTTTTGAATGCATTATCCCAGCTTATAGGCTGATAATGTGTACCATTTTTAGGAAGATACATGGGTTCGGTCAATCTTCCCATTTTTCCTATTTGGTAATCATCTAATTGGGCAAGATCGTAGACAGAATTTTGTTTAAAAAATTCAGCTGTAACTTTTTTGGTAGTAGCTTCCTCTGCTAATGCTTTAACTCCGTTTTCGCAGTATTCTCCTAAAGGAGATCTTTCATCATCGGGATCAGGCCATGCGCAGCTCGGACAATCAAAACCACCAGCCTGATTCATCTTAAATAAAGCTTTTGTCCCTCGAACAACCGTTTTTTCTTCAATAAGATCAGTAAAAGCCGCCACGACAGCAGGAACTCCGGCAGCCCATTTTCCTGTTTTTGTAAGCTTAAGATTTAAAAGTTTATACGGATTTTCGGCATTGGGTTCTCTAGTAATTTTATTGTCGATGTCTTCTGGAGATTTATCTTCTTTCATGACTTTTGCATTTAATTGGCTTATTCGCAGAAATTGGAATAATTATGATTTTACTATGAGTTATAGAGATAACAGTTGTTTTAATTTTTATCAGAAGTTGGTACTACTACCTGATCACTGGAATTATATATATTAAATCGGTCTTCTTTAAGAAATCCCAAAAGGGTAATATTAAATTCTATAGCCAATTCTACAGCAAGACTTGATGGAGCACCAATAGCAGCAACAACGGATATGCCTGCCATAGCCGCTTTTTGAATTAACTCAAAACTGGCTCTTCCGCTAAGAAGTAAAATATGTTTATTTAAAGGCAGTAAATTATTTGCTAAAGCACTGCCAATTAGTTTATCCAATGCATTATGACGCCCAACATCTTCCTGTAAAAAAACTAAATCACCTTCAATAGTAAAAAGTCCTGATGCATGAATGCCGCCAGTAACAGCAAAACTGCTTTGAGCTGTTTTTAATTTTTGTGGTAATTGATTAAGTACAGTTGTGGAGATATTTAGTTTAGGATTGTCTAAAGGGTTATAAGTGCTAACCGTTTTGATGGATTGTATAGAACTTTTTCCACAAACGCCACAGCTTGATGTGGTATAAAAATTTCGGTCTGACGACATTAAATGTGGAATGAAATTTTCTGCTAAATCTACCTGAACAATATTTTTCTTTTGAAAGGAACAGTCTGTTTTTGTGTGATATACTTTTTTAACGTCCTGATAAGAAGTTATGATGCCTTCGGTAAATAAAAAACCAATTGCAAGATCAAAATCATTGCCTGGCGTACGCATTGTTACAGAGATATTCTTGTATATTTTTTCAGCTTCGGGGCCGTAAGAAATTCGTATCTCAAGCGGCTCTTCTACAGAAAGAATGTCTAATAAGGAAGAACTTTCAAATCCATTCACTTTTGTAATACAAACCTCTTTAATGGAAACTAATTCCAAATCATTCATTTCCATGTAAAATCATTAAATGTTGATACGTAAAATTAGTAAAAAATGATTTATAAGAAGACTTTTCTCTCAGCAATTAAACCGTTTTTAAGGAATGAAATTACTATGATTTATACTATTTAATAGAAATGAATAATTTAAATAAAAACAAAAAAACAGCTCAGAAAAGCTGTTTAGAAGATTTTGTTGGGACAAAAAAGGGGATTTATAGGCTAAAAGCAGGGATTTGATTTAGACTTTCGTCTAATGGTAATGTTCTCTCTTTTTTAGCTGTGACTTTAATCTGGTGTTTTGCAGCTTTTCCATTTTCTATTATCTCTAAGAAATAAATTCCGGATGGATAACCTTGTAAACTAATTGTTTTTGATATCTCAAATTTGTTTATTTCAGGTTCTCCGGAGTAAATTAAATTGTGATTTTGATCACATATAGTAAAAGATGCGTTTTCAGCACCATCTAGAGTAAAGCTTACCACTTTTCCGTTTCCAGCATCGATCATCAAAACGTAGTCTCCTTTTTCTTCATCAGCATAAGTGTAAAGTGATGATAGTAATAAGGTATCAGTTAAAACTGTTTTACTAAATTTTGTCATTTTTTAATTGCTCGATTGTCAAAGATTATTGAGGCGCAAAATTATAAAAGAAATTCAATTTTATTCAAAAAAAACTTATTTATTATTATGTAAATTGCTGAATTACAGATGTTTTAGTGTTTTTGCTAAAATATGTATTAAAAATGCAACCCTTCAATGTTCTTTTTATATATCTTAAAAAAAAATCGACTGATTATCAGTTTATTAATATTTTTTAAAAATGCAATAAATAAGAAAATATCCTGCTTTTTATTTTTTAAGCACTTTAAAGAGGTTTATTATCAGGTATTTACATTCTTTTCTGTCAAAAAATATTAGCCTCAATTCTTCTTTTTGAATAAAAAATGATCTTATTGATGTAAAAAGCAGAAAATGCACAAACTATTTTAGCAACCAATAAATCAAGAGTTTGAGTTTTTCTTTTCTCTATAAATAAATGGAATGGGTGATGAATGGTTATTCATATCCGTTTCTTTACATATTTTGGTTGTAAAAAAATCAGGAACGCAAGGTTCTCCATTTAAAGAATTCCCGGAACAGACTATAAATGAAAACAGTAACAATATAAAAGTTTTAAAACCAATATTTAGTGCTGTTGAAGGAAATGAATGGTATTGTGTGGATATGCTGCCTTTAAGAAATAAATTAGAGAATAAAGAAATAATTGTAAAGGATGTTACGCTGTCAAGAATAATAAATGGATTTGATTTTGTAGTGGTTATTCCTAAAGTTACGGCTTCAAAGTTTCCTGAGTAGAATGATACTTTGAATTCTTAAATGTCTTCATATATTTAATTAGGCTGATTAATTATCAGCCCAATTATTATTGTGGTCATGGCTTATTGATTTTTATAAGCAGTGTTCTTTACAAAAAAGTACCGAACCTTTCAAAATGACAAGTGTAACCATTAGGATTTTTTACCAAATAATCCTGATGATATTCTTCTGCAGGCCAGAATTTTGTAAAGGGTTCAAGCGTAGTAACCACTTTTCCCTGCCATCTTCCTGAATCTTCAACTATTTTAATGATGTCTTTCGCAGTTTCTTCTTCCTCCTTGTCCTGAATAAATATAGCAGACCTGTAACTTTCTCCAATGTCATTTCCCTGTTGATTCATAGTTCTGGGGTCATGTACCCTGTAAAAATAATCTAAAAGTTCGGTGTAGGAAGTTTGGGTCGGATCGTATGTAATTTCTAAACCTTCTGCATGCCCGGGATGATTAGTGTATGTTGGATTTTCATTATTTCCTCCCAAATAGCCAACCTGAGTATCTTTAACGCCTGGACGCACTCGAAATAAGTCTTCCATTCCCCAAAAACATCCTCCTGCGATATAGGCTTTTTTTAAATTTTCCATATTTTATATATTAAATAAAGTGTTATTAATGTATACGGTTATTTCTCTTTATAATGAAAGCTAAAGATAAACCAGTAAATCCAGATAAAGTTAATAAATATTGCTATTAAAGTTAGAAACGAAGCATTACATAACTTTTCCCATCGTAATAAAATAAATTAATGGAATAGAAATCAGCCAACATTTGCATGTCGGCTGATGGACTGAATATTTTATTTGCGAACTGATTTAAAAGCCGCTCTGATTTCGTTTGTAAAAATTTCAGGCTGTTCCCATGCAGCAAAATGTCCTCCTTTTTCTACTTTGTTGTAATAGATTAATTTTGGATATGCTTTTTCTGCCCAGGATTTAGGTGCCGGATAAAGTTCATCAGGAAATACACTTACAGCTACGGGTACTTTAACACCTTTTACAGTAAAATAACCTTTCCCCCAATATTCCCAGTAAAGACGTGCTCCTGAAATTCCTGTATTAGTCAGCCATGTAAGAGTGATATTATCCAAAACATCATCTTTGGTAAGCCCTTCAGATTGTCCTTGGAAAACACGTGAAATTAAAGCATAGCTTCTTGCATCATGATCAAGAAAGTAAGCCGCAAGACCAATAGGAGAGTCGGCGATTCCATACATAGTTTGTGGACGAAGACCTAATTGAAATCCGTATGCAATTCCTTTTTGGTAAACATTTTGTACACGGTCATAAGCAAGTTTTTCATCTGTAGAAAGACCTGCTGGCGCTGGTAATCCTGAAAAAGCAGCCCCATTGATATCATCAGGAATAACACCGGCCATATTAGTATGGATAGCAAGTAGTCCTTGTGGGGCCTGTACTCCCTGTTGGTCTACAACAATGGCTCCCCAGTCGCCACCCTGAGCAACGTACGTAGTATAACCAAGACGTTTCATAAGTATATCCCATGCTTTAGCAATGTGCTCAGGACCCCAGCCTGTTGCAGTTGGTTTTCCAGAGAATCCGTAGCCTGGCATTGAAGGAATAACAACATCAAATGCATCTTCTCCTTTCCCTCCGTAAGCTGTAGGATTTACAAGCGGATCAATAATTTTCATCTGTTCGATTATTGAACCTGGCCAACCGTGAGTAATTATAAGCGGCAGTGCATTCTTGTGTTTTGATTTCACCTGAATAAAATGGATATCAAGACCGTCAATGTTTGTGATGTAATTTGGGTAAGAATTTAGTTTTTTTTCAATTTTACGCCAGTCATATGTGCTGGCCCAATATTTTGCAAGTGCTTTCATTGTTTCAAGCTGTACTCCCTGAGAAGCGTCTTGCACCGTTTCTTTCTCTGGCCAGTTTGTTGCCAGAATACGCTTTTTTAAATTATCCAAATCGGCTTGTGCTGCGTGGTACTGAAAAGGACGAATTGATTCCGTATCAGTGCTAGTTGTTTGTTTTTTCTGAGAAAAACCTGTGCCGAACATCATAAAAGCTCCTATAGTTAAAAAAGAAACTAGGCTGAATTTGTTGAATTTAATTGTTTTCATTTTTTGTCAATTTTAATGAATATTACTTTGATTTAGGGAGCAAAGGTATTTTGGTGATACAAAAATTTCATTATAGAAAACGGTAAGACAGGCGAATAAGGAGTTGAATAAGGCAATCATACAGTTAAAAGGAATTTTAACTATAAGAAATGTTGGATCAAATTATAGTACACACAAGATCAGGCTGAGATGTAAAACAAACCATCGGTACATTGTTAAAGATAAATCTTAAATTTTAAGAATGGGTTTCAGGTTAATATCAGACAAGGAAGTATTTTCAAAATATAGAGTGTGGCGTGAAAGGATTAAAATAAGATTTAAGATATATCTATTTATATACAATTAAGAAGCCCCTCGGTTAAAACCTATTGTGTCTCTGTAAAACTGCGGCGATATATCAGCTTTGCCTTTAAATACCCGGCTAAAATAATACTCGTCATCATAACCAAGTTCATAAGCAATCTCCTTGATTGTTTTATCTGTAAGATATAATTCCCTTTTTGCTTCGACAACGATTCGTTCTGTAATCAGGTCCGAAAGTGTTTTGTTGAAATGGTTTTTTGTAATTCTTGCAAGGGCAATTGGCGTTACATGGAGTATATCAGCATAATCACTTGCAGAATGCTTCATACGGAAATTTTCCTCAATTGCATTTCTTAAATTTTGTATGATTGTCTTTTGTTTGCCATCATGTGTCTTTGTCTCTTCAATCGACTGCTGTTCAAGCTTTATTCTTGTAGCGAGTACTAAAAATATTTTAAGATAGGAAACGATAACTTCATCTTTTCTCAAAGCCTCCATTTTCAATTCATTGACTATTTCAATGACAATATTCAACAGTGATTTTTTTGTGTTTTCCTGAAGCCAGATAAAGGGCTGTTGATAGATATTATTAAACAAAATACCATTGGCAGCTATCTCTTTATGATGCCTGTATATACAGAAGAAATCATGATGAAACTGAATACATACGCCTAATAATGGTCCTTCCGAAGCCAGCATGAATGGCTGATAAGGATAGAACGCAAATAGTGTATTTTCTTCGAAGGTATACTCACAAAGATCAACTTTGGCTAATCCTTCACCAGCGGTAATAATGATTAAAGTGAAATAATTATTGCGCTGAATATGATCAAAATAACTGCTGTTGTCGAACTCGAAAACTTTGAACGACAAGTTGCCGTTCTGCTGATTAACAAGTGTGTAAACGGACTGTGCTAACATGTTATTTATAATTTATTTAGACGTTCTAAAAATTGTGTATTGAGGGCATTACATTCGTCAAAACATATACCGCTGATAACTTTTGGTTTATTTCCCCATTTCGGTACATCTTCAGTAGCAAGAACATTAAATTTTGAGGTGTATCCGCCAATATAAGGAACAGATGTACCATAAATTACTTCAGGTATTCTGTGATGTCGTATCATATAAGAACACATAATGCATGGCTCATGTGTAGTATACATAGATGCCAGATGGAGTTTATCCGAATAACCATTTTTGAGAGCGTCTCTAATGGCCATTATTTCTGCATGATTGGTGATATCTCCGGTTGATTTTCCAGATTCAATACCTGTACCAATTACTTTTCCATCTAAAACAATTAGCGCGCCTACAGGAGGGTTGCCAGCTTCCAAAGCATTTTTGGCAAAGTTCAGGCATTGGTGCATATAATTTTCAGGTTTCTCTTGCATAAATTATAACTTAATCTTCATTTTTTCTTTTGATTTTTATAGGCAGGTTTCACCATAAGAATTACGCTAAAATACTCAAAAAATACGTAACTGCATTAGTATTTGCCTGCTGTTGTGAGAGCTTTTTTTATGATTTTAAGATTAAAAAACTGCCCTGAGTGAAAACACGAGGGCAGTTGAAAACGGGTTTAGAAAATCAAAAGCTCGTAGCCTTCGTTTCTAAGATTAAGGAAACTTGGCAGACCAGGAGTTCCAGGTACTTCATTGTCGTTTAAAAGATCATAGCCGGATATTTCAGTGCCGAATACAGCAACACAACCTTTAGAAAGGCCATGAACATGATCTTTTACTTCTTTATAAAGTCCATTAACCGGATGATCTTCTTTTTCAAGTTGTTCAGGCCATCTTATACCTGCACCCTGAAAAATAATTTTTACATCTTCATTTGCATGTTTGAATTCATATGCTGATGCTAAAGCATTGAATACACGCCCAAGAGCTTCTTCTGAACCAGCTTTCGGATCAGAAAGAATAATAATAGCTGTTTTTTTCATTTTAAATAATTTATTAACACTGCAAAGATCTGACGGTAATGATTTCTAAAGAATGGAAGATTTTTACTTTCTGATGGAGAATTTTACTTCAAGGTAATTTGCCATTCTATTTTTGAATTCAGAGTTATTAACGTGCCTTGAAAGATTAGCATTAAAACATCCATCAGAAAGTAAAAATCGTCCATTTTTCACGAACGAATCTCAAGAGATCTTTGCAATCAATAATAATTATATAAAGTAGAACCTTAAAAATTAAAAAAATGTCTGTTTCTGATTTATTTAAGCCTCTCAGTATGCTGCATGGTCCAGCAATGAGAAATCGTTTCATGCTGGCACCATTAACCAGTCAGCAAAGTGATTATGATGGTACGGCATCTGAATATGACCTATTCTGGATCGAACAGCTTGCGCAAAGCGGTTATGGATTAATCCAAACCAGCGCATCTACCGTAGAAGCAGGAGGGATAGCGTTTGAGCGTCAATTGGGTATTCATAGTGATGACCATTTACCAGGCCTGACCAAGATGGCAGCGGCTATTCGTGAAGGAGGAGGGCTGTCTGCGGTTCAGTTACACCATGCCGGACATCGTGCTAAGTCTTTAATTGGAGGAATTCCGGCTCCAGCTTCGAGCAACACATTGCCGGACATAAAGGCGATAACGACCGAAGAGGTCGAACGAATTCGTAACAGTTTCATCGCAGCGGCAAAAAGAGCTCAACTGGCAGGATTTGACGGAATTTCCGTTCACGGCGCTTTCGGATGGATTCTTTCAGAATTCATGTCTCCAAATTTGAACGATCGAACAGATAAATATGGAGGAAGTCTGGAGAACCGAGCGCGATTTACCATTGAGGTTATTGAAGGTATTCGTTTGGCTTGTGGTCCTAATTTTCAGATAGGCTGGAGATTGTCGATTGAGCGATACGGACTTCGTTTAGAAGAGCTGCGTGAAGTTACTGCCGATATTTTTGATCGTGAGCTGATTGACTATTTGGATCTTGCTTTGTGGGATTCGGCTCAAATCGTTCGTGAAGGAACTTTTCAGGGAAAGACTATGCTCAGCGTTTTTACAGAACTTCCTCGTAAAGGTGTACGTTTAGGTGCAGCTGGAAAAATTATGAGTGCCCAGCGTGCCGGAGAACTTCTTGATGAAGGTTGTGATTTTGTGCTTATCGCCAGAGCGGCCATTCTTCAACGTGACTTTCCTTATCAGGTAAAAGCAAACCCAATGTACGAAAGCCCGCAGCTTCCTGTAATGGCAGATTACCTGCGTCAGGGGGGACTAAGCGAACGTTTTATCGATACCATGCGCGGCTGGCAGACTTTTGTAAAGGCTGGTTCGCTGTAAAAGATTAGTGGCAGCTAAAAATGGTTTAGCTGGGGACTATTTTATCTTATTAAAAATTGGATTGTAACAGTATTAATACAAGAATCAAAAAAAAGTTATTCAAAAATGGGATTAATAAAGTCATTTCACACGGCTATAAGGATTATGATAACCTAAAAATAGCTGTTGACGATTGGCTAAAAAGCATAACAGTTTCTCTGTTTAATAATGGCAATCATGCAAAGGCAGTGCTTGCATAAACTAAAAAGATGAAGGGGCTATATCTTTATTTGAAGATTTAGCCTCTCTATTATATATTCTATATATTCCAAAAACAAATAGCTTTTTTTAGGAAACAGCTTAAAATCAAATCATTTGACTGTCTTTTATTCAAATCATCTTCTTTAAATTTAATAAGTTTTCTCCAAAAGTTTATTGTGCCTTTCATACTAAAACTAAAAAAAAATTTTATTATTTTTAGTTTAAAATATACTTTTTAGTATATTTGCAATTAATATTTTAAGTGTAATGTTAACAAAAGCAGAAAAAACCAAGCAATTTATTTTAGAAACAGCAGTGCCTCTTTATAATGAAAAAGGTATCTCTGGTGTACATATAGATGATGTGCTTGCAGCTACAAAGCTTACAAAAGGCTGCTTATATGGTCATTTTGAAAATAAAGATGATCTTTCGGAACAAGTTATTGACTTGGCACTTAAAATGACTTCTGACAAGGTTAGAGCGGCAGTTTATAAAGGAAAAACGGCAAAAGGCAAAATATTTGCATTTATGGATTTTTATAAAAATCCAATTGAGACACAAATTCCGGGTGGATGTCCAATATTTAATAATGCTGTAGAATCTGATGATAATTATCCTCTGGTAAAGCAGAAAGTTGCCCAAATATTTAGAGCTGGTCAGGAAGAGCTTACTGCATTGCTCCAACAAGGAATTGCTTCTGGAGAGTTTTCCAGTGAACTCGATGCTGCTGTTTTTGCTTTTAAAATGGTAGCAGCAATTGAAGGAGGGGTTGTAATGTGCAGGGTTATGGATACAGCAAAGCCTCTACAAGGTCTGATTAAAAGCTTAAAGTCTGAATTAGAGCAATATTCAATTTGATTTTTTTTGACTAAAAATAAACTAAAAAGTATATTTTAAAAAAGACTAAAAAGTATAATTTTAATTAAAAGCGATAAAAGAATAAATAATTAAGAATACAGAATTTTAATTTAAATAAAATAAAATTTAACATGGATATAAAAGGTAAAACAGTATTAATTACCGGAGGGGCTTCCGGAATTGGACTAGAATCTGCCAGACAGTTTTTAGCAGAAGGTGCCAGCGTAATTATTACGGGGAGAAATGAAGATAAATTAAATGATGCTAAAAAAATGCTTCCAGCATTGACAATCATAAAAAGTGATGTTGAAAATGAAAATGATGCATTATCTCTTTTTGAAAAAGTAACTTTTCTGGGCGGAATTGATATTTTGTATAACAATGCAGGAGTTGGAACTCCAGCTCTTAATCTTGGTATTGCAAACGATCAAATTTTAAAGAACGCCGTTTACGAAATGAATGTAAATTACTTTGGTGTTATAAGACTCAATAACCTTTTTATTGATATGTTGAAATCCAGAAAAGAAAGCGCTATTATTAATACCACATCTATCTTAAGTTTGGTACCTGCCTTAGAAGAACCAACATATTCTGCAACGAAAACGGCCTTAAGCTTTTATACAAAAATACTTAGGAAGAATTTAGAAATAATAAAAAGTACTGTAAAGGTATTTGAGTTACTGCCTCCTGTTGTTGCAACAGAGATGACTGCAAAAAGAACGGATAAAAAAATGACCCCCGAAGAACTGGTAAGAATACTTATTAATGGAATAAAAAAAGATCAGTTTACCATTCGCGCCGGGAATACAAAAGCATTGTATATCGTAAGCAGATTTTTTCCAAAATTAGCTTTTGATTTAGTAAATCCTAAAAAGATTTATCAAAATTTAAAACCATCCATAAAATTATAAAGTATACAATATGAAAGCATTTATAATCAATAAGTACAGTAAAAAAGGAAGTCTGCTGTCTGCCGATATGCCGATGCCAAAACTAAAGGACAATGATATTTTAGTTGAAGTTTATGCAGCAGGAATTAACCTTTTGGATTCTAAAATAAAATCAGGTGAATTTAAACTTATTCTGCCTTATAAACTACCTTTAATTTTAGGGCACGATGCTGCTGGAGTAGTAGTGCAGGCTGGTAAAAATGTAAAGAAATTTAAAATAGGCGATCAGGTTTATGCAAGGCCGTCTGATCATCGTATAGGTACATTTGCAGAGTTTATTGCCATAGATGAAAAAGATGCGGCACTTAAGCCTAAAAACCTTTCAATGGAAGAAGCAGCATCTATCCCTTTAACAGCACTTACTGCATGGCAGGTTTTAATAGAAAAGGCTCAAGTTAAAGCAGGACAAAAAGTGTTTATTCAGGCTGGTTCAGGGGGTGTAGGGACTATTGCAATTCAGCTGGCCAAACATTTAGGAGCTGTGACTGCTTCTACGGCAAGTGCAAACAGTTTCGATTTACTTAAAGATTTGGGTGCTGATATTATTATTGATTACCAGAATAGTGATTTTGAAAACATTTTGAGTGATTATGATGTAGTACTAAACAGTCAGGATCAAAAAACACTCGAAAAATCACTTAAAATATTAAAACCGGGAGGGAAACTTATTTCTATTTCCGGACCTCCGACACCTGATTTTGCAAATGAAATTGGAGCTTCGTGGTTTATCAAAATGATACTTTCTTTAATAAGCTCAGGGACTCACAAAAAAGCTAAAAATAAAAATGTTGACTATTCTTTTTTATTTATGAAGGCAGATGGGCAGCAGTTAAGCGAAATAGCTGCGCTTATTGAAGCAGGTATAATTAAACCGGTAATAGATAAAATTTTTCCATTCGATAAAACCAACGAAGCATTATCACATGTAGAAAGCGGGCGGACGAAGGGTAAAGTGGTAGTTAAAATAAAATAATAATCTCTTTTTTAATATATAAATCAACACTTTTCAATTTAAACGAGCACCTAAATTACAGAATAGTTATAGATGATTCTTCATTTATTGTAGCCCTATAAAGTAGTTTTAACGAAGATCACTTATGATCTAAATTCGGAGATGGAATTTAACTGATTTAAGCCAAAACCGAATGCTTGTTTTAAATTAAGAGTGCTGAATAAATAAATTAAAAGAGATAATCTCATCGTTTAATCTCTTTTAGGATTATACTCAGTTAAAAATTAAAGAACTGGTACTGCTGGAAAATCAACAGGAACTTCTAAAAAATGAAAAAATCATTGTTCAAAAAGATTCATCTTTAAGGAAACACCAATTCTGTTCCATCCATTTATATTTGCTACAGCCATAATCAGTCTGCTGGTTTTCTCTTTGCCAAAAGTATCCAGTGCTGAGTTGTAAACCTCATTACTTAATCCATGACCTGATACCGTGGTTACTTCTTCTATTAAAGCCAGAATAAGCTGATCCTCTCTGCTGAACCATTTTTTTGCTTCCCTCCAGGTACTCAGCATAGAAATTCTCTTAGGATCTTCGCCATGTTTTATGGCATCATAAGTATGTAACTTTACACAGAAATCACAGCTGTTAATCTGCGAGGTTCTAATTTTTATCAGTCCCTGCTGCAATTTGTTTAATCCTGAATTAGAAATTAAAACGTCGAGCTGACTTAAAATTTGGTAGAAATCCAGAATAAAACTTTTGAAATCTAATGTACTTTCCATAATAACCCGAATTAAAATTTAGAATATTTATTCAATCTTCGTGAAGCCGTTATTACCGGCTCAAAATTATCCCAATGTTCAGCAATTTTTCCATTCTCAAGTCTGAACAGGTTATAAAATGAGGTATGTTTATAATAATGATATCCTTCGCTCATTGCCAGGACAAAGTTGCCTTCACCCAGAATTTGATGAATTGCCTGATATTCTGTTTTTCTTCCCTGTTCCGCCCACCTGCGTAAAACATTCTGCACAGAGCTTACATCATCTGAGAGCCGTGGATTATGCTGTATATATTTGTTCTTGTTAAAATAGGACGCTATATTGTAAGTATTGCCATTAAAGAAAACATCTATAATATAGCTTCTTACAATAAGTTTATTTGCCTTCGAATTTTGTATTTCTTCGATTTCAGTAGTCCCGTCAATCATACTTCTGCCGCTTGGATTTACTGTTCTTTTTCCTGATAATTATCCCAGTGTTCTATAATTTGATCTTCCTGAAAGCGAAAAACATCAAATCCGATATATTCATCGTCGTCAATAAATTCACTATGGGCAAAAACATAATCCCCATCCTGAAAAATACGTTTCACATTTCGTCTGGTATTAATGGATCTGGACATTAGATTTTCTACAAAATGTCCTTTGTTTCCCAGAGTATATTGGTTATGGTCTTTAAAATCAGGGTGCAGGTGGTCAGCAAAAGTTGTATAGGTAGTTTCATTAAATAACAGCAGATCTTTTACCAGCTGTTTTCTGATGTTGTTCATATCACTTGTATTTTATTTGTTTAAGCATATGAGAAACCTGATTTTAATAGCAAGGATCTTATTTGCTTTTGGTAATGCAAAATTATTATACATAAAAACGGGAATCATAGGCCAGAAAATATTTAATAAGTAGTCCAGTTTTATTATATTTGAATTACTTTCATAGAATAATAAAAAGACATCAAAACATTCCTATGCTTCCCTATAAAAACCTTATAATAATTGATAAAAAAGACAGTCTGCCGGTTTACAGACAGATTTCATTGCAGCTTATTTCATTAATTCAGGAAGGAAAACTTCCTCCCGGAGCTGTACTTCCAAGTACACGAACCCTTGCTTTTGACCTGCAGCTTCACAGAAAAACAATAGTGGCGGCATATGAAACCCTTGTGTCTGAAAACTGGATCGACAATCTGCCTCGTAAAAGCTACACCGTATCGCCAAATCTTCCAGTGGTAAGGCCAAGATCCTATAATAGTAAAAGAGTGAGTCCATTTGCAGAAGCAGGAACTTTTGATTTTGATCCTTATGAACTTGTAATGCCTTGGTCACGTTCACTAAATAACCACCGTATAGAGATTAATGACGGTTTTCCGGATATTTCGCTGCTTCCTGTACAGGCCCTATCCAAGCAGTTTAAGAAAGCTTTGGAATCTTCCGCCTCTGGCAGACGTTCAGGAGTAAATTTAGATGGTGGCTCCTCAAATTTCAAGACTTCGCTGCGATCATTTCTTAATCAGACACGCGGAATTGATATGGGAGAAGAGAACTTATTTACAACACGCGGGGCTCAAATGGCAATTTATATTGCGGCAGCACTTATTATAAAACCCGGTGATAAAGTTGTGGTTAGTGAGCCGAGTTATTTCATAGCTGAGGCACTTTTTGAGAAACTGGGAGCCGAACTTATTAGAGTGCCGATGGACGGCGAGGGGATGTGTACAGACAGATTAGAAGATATTCTTAAAAAAAATACAATCAAAATGCTTTATATCATTCCGCATCATCATCATCCAACAACAGTTACAATGAGTGTGGAAAGAAGAAATCATTTGATGAAACTTATCACCTCATATAACTTTGCAGTTATCGAAGATGATTACGATTATGACTTTCAGTTCAAATATGACCCTTATCTGCCTTTGGCAAGCGGTGATCACGGAGGCCGTATAATTTATATAGGCTCGCTTACAAAAGTTTTGGGATCTCCTTTTCGTCTGGGCTACATGATTGCTACTTCTGATTTTCTGCAGGCCGCTGCAAGAATGAGAACTCTTATTGACTTGAGAGGAGATTTTATAATGGAAGAAACTATTTCGGGTATGATAGCTAATGGTGATCTTGCTCGACACATTCAAAAAACCAATAAGCTGTATTCGCAAAGGTGCAATTTTTTATCTGATCTGGTAAGTACAGAACTGGGTGATATAATTGACTTTACAAAACCCACGGGCGGAATGGCTTTATGGCTGAGAGTAAAACCCCAATATGATTTATCAAAAATTATTAAAAAGGCCGATCTCAAAGGTCTTGCCATAAAAGGCAGTGCATATTCTACAGGAAAAGATGCTCATTTTAATGCCTTCAGGTTTGGTTTTGCTTCCTTAAATGAGCAGGAACTTGCCGAAGCGGTCCATATTATCAAGACTGTTGCTCAAAGTCTGTAATACGAAGTTTTATCATTCTATTTTATTTTCGTCGTGGACTAGCTTATTATTCTAATCTGGTCTCTGTACGGCGTTCTTTCCGCATCTAATTTTGCTTCGTTAATCAATAAAATAAAATTATGAATATACTAAATGTTCAGACAACAGCAGAAATAGAATTTGCAAAAGAGGCAATTTTACAATTCAGAACTAATGTAGAACCGGATCATGTAGTGGAACAGGTTCTTGAAATGATTACCAGTGGAGGTTTTGAATTGGCCTGCATTCCATCAGACGACAACAGTAAAGCCGCTGCGTTTGTAGGCTTTAGGGTTATAAACATGTTAAGAACCGGAAAGATGATTTATATTGATGATCTTTTTACACTTCCTGAATACCGAGGACGCGGCTATGCAGGAAAACTTTTAGATTATGTAGATCAGCTAGCAGTACAAAGAGGTATAAAATCTGTACACCTTGACAGCGGTTTCGCGCTGCATCCTGCTCACAGACTTTATTTGAGTAAAGGGTACTTTTTGGCCTGCCACCATTTTGCCAAAATGATGAAAGAATAATCAAATTAAAATTAAGAGAAGTATTCCGCTTCTTCAACTAGATTAACTTTTAAAATGTGCTGAGAGGCTAGATTTGCATTAAAATTAGCAATATGAAAAAAATACTAGTAATTAACGCAAGCCCTCGCGAGGAAAGATCCCACAGTAGAAGGCTTACGGATGTTTTTGTTGAATATTACAAAGAGTGTAAACCGGAATCTGTTATAAAATTCAGGGATTTAGGGAAAAGTAATATTCCGCATGTAAACGAAAAATGGATCGCTGGTGCCTTCAAACATGAATCAGCGAGAACGCCTGAAGAAATTGAAACACTAAGATTTAGTGCAGAGCTTATAAAAGAGTTGAAAGATGCTGATGTAATTGTTCTGGGTTCGCCAATGTACAACTGGTCTGTTCCAAGTTCACTAAAAGCCTATATAGATCAGGTTTTAAGGGTAAATGAAACTTGGGAAGTCAATCATGAAGATCAGCGTAATCCGTACATTGGCCTGCTAAAAAATAAATCCTTGTTTCTGCTTCTATCAAGAGGTGCGCAGGGATACGAAAAAGGAGGCTATAATGAGCATATGAATTTCCAGTCTGATTATTTGAGAACGGTCTTCAATATCATTGGTATAACTGATATTCAGGAAGTAAGTGTTGACGGCGAAGCTTTTGGAACGGAAGCATTTGAACTTGCAAAAAATAATTCAAATGCAAGAATAAAAGTGCTTATCAAAAGACATTTAATATAGTTCTTTTTTTGCCCGCAACATACTCATGAACTGCGGTGTAAAACCTAAAAATGATGCAAGCATATATTGCGGAACAATCTGTACGAAATCAGGAAAGGAATTTATAAACTGTAAATATCTTTCCTCAGCAGATTCACAAAGAATTAGTTCCATTTTCTTCAAGGACGCAGTATATGCTTTCTGCATCATTAATCTGAAATAAGTATTAAGTTCAGGAAGTTTAGTAAATAGTTCCTGAGAATCTGATCGGTGCAGAATCAGCATTTCTGTATTTTGAACGGCTTGTATAAAATATTCTGATGCCTTTTGGGTTTCAAAACTTTGGAAATCGCTTAGCCACCATCCCGGAATAGCAAACTGCAATATCTGCTCAAATCCATTGTCTGTATTTCGATAAAACCGAAGGCATCCTTTGGTTACAAAATAGTAGCAGGAGCACACTTCATATTCTTTAAGCAAAAAATCTTTACGGTTTACTTTTCGATATTTTATTTTCGAAATCAGCAGTTTTTCCTGATCTGGACTCAGGCTTGTAAATCTTTTAATGTGGCTGAATAATAGTTCGTGTGGGTTCATAATGCTGGATGTTATTTAAAGGTTTGCCTTAAAGTTTCTTTGGCGAAAATATTTTTTTTATAATTCTTATTTCTTCAAGTACTTTAATTTTTTAGAACTCTGCTATAATCAATTTTGCGTCATTAATAATTTAAATACATAAAACAATGAGTAAAAGAGTAGTTATCAGTGAAGTGCAGCCTCAGGCTTATGAAGTAATGTTTGGATTTGAAAAATATCTTGAAAAATCCAATCTGGATGCATCAATAAAAGAGCTGATTAAAATTAGAGTATCGCAAATTAACGGCTGTGCATATTGCATCAATCTGCATACAAAAGATGCCAGAAAAGGAGGAGAAACAGAACAAAGAATTTATGCCTTAAATGCATGGAGAGAAACTTCTTTTTTTAGTGAGCTTGAAAAAGCTGTATTAGCACTTGCTGAAGAAATGACTTTCATAAATAAAGGGGTTTCTGAGCAGACTTATAATAATGCGGCCAATCTCATGGATGAGGTTACACTTTCTCAGACAATTACGGCTATCATTACCATAAACGCCTGGAACAGAATTGCTATTACTACGCATCAGCAGCCGGCTCTTGATAAATAGTTTTCAGCATTCAGTCGCAGTTTTCAGTATTTATTGTGACTGAAAACTGTGACTGAAAACTGAATACCGTGATTTAAAGCTTATATTTTACAGGATGAAGATGCTGGCTTACACCAACTCTTGTCCAGCTGTTTATGCTTATGGCAGCGAGAATTAAACGGGCCAGTTTTTCTTCTCCAAACAATTCAACTGCTCGATCATAGACTTTATCACTTATTCCGTGTTGTCCAATTAGAGTAACTTCTTCAGTCAATTGCAGAATAACCTGTTCTTCTTCTGTAAACCAGTTTAGAGCTTCTCTCCATGCCGACAGAACATTCAGACGCTGAGGATCTTCTCCAAGTTTTATGGCATCTGTAGTATGCATATTCAGGCAATACGCACAACCGTTAAGTTGTGAGGTACGGATTTTTATCATTTCGATATACAATGGTTCAATGCCTACTTTTGCGACAGCATCAATTTCCTTCATCAGTTTATATGCCTCAGGCAGGTAATCGTGAAATAACAATCTTTTTTTCATATTGATTAGTTTGGTTTATTTATATAATTATCAAGACTCCATTTAAAATTATCTAATGTTGAAAGCAATAGTGCGCCTCCTGTAAAAACAAATACCGGATATTGGAAGGGAGCACCAATTCCTGATGCGAAAATCATGAATACAGCAAAAGTTACTGTTATAAGGGCCGCGCCAAGAGCTGCTAATTTTATCTTAAGCCCTGCTATTAAACAGATTCCTATAATAACTTCTGCAATAGTAGCCGTAAGTCCAAATATGTTAGCGACAGATCTGCTGGCAAATGGAATAAGAGTGTTAGTATAGTTTATAAAATGTTCCCAATCGCCCCAAGCTACTTTTCCTGAGCCAGGTAATCCCATTAATCCAATTCTGTCCATGACCGGTAAAATAAAACCTAGTCCTAATGCGATACGAAGAAACAATTGTGGTATTCCGTTTGAATTTTTCATTTATTGATTTTAAAATAGTTAGGAAATTTGTTGCTTTTTTACTTTGGCAGTTCAAAATTAAGAAGGCACTAAGGGAGCATTTTAGACCAGTTTTGGTTTGTTAAGTAGTCCAGTGTATATTAAAAATAGATGAACGTTTTTTGGGTATCCTTTTTTCAGTATATTTAAAGATATTTCTTAGGAGTTATTTATCAGATTCAATTAATTTAAAAAATTAAACAAATGAAAAAAGTTATAGCTGCAGTTTTGATTTTATCTTTTACACAAATAATTCAGGCACAGAAAGGTTTTAAACCCCTTTTTGATGGAAAAACAACAAATGGCTGGCATACTTACGGTAAAGATTCGGCTTTAGCCGGATGGAAAGTTGAAGACGGCCTTTTGCATTTCAATCCAGATGCGGCAAAAGACGGACAGGGAGGAGATTTAGTAACCAATGCTGAATTTGAAAATTTTCATTTAAAGCTAGAATGGAAAATATCTCCAAACGGAAACAGCGGGATTATTTTTTATGTGAATGAAGATCCTCAAAAATATCCAAATACATTTAGTACAGGTTTAGAAATGCAGGTTTTGGATAACGACGGACATCCGGACGGAAAAATTACAAAACACCGCGCAGGAAATTTATACGATTTAATTCAAAGTAAATCAGAACCAGTAAAACCGGTTGGAGAATGGAATAAAGCCGAAGTAATCAGCAATAAAGGAAAATTAACCCTAATTTTAAACGGAGTTGTCGTAGTAGAAACGATACTTTGGGACGAAAACTTTAAAAAATTAATAGCAGGAAGTAAATTTGCCGACTGGGCAGGATTTGGAACATTCAAAAAAGGAAAAATTGCTTTACAAGATCACGGAAATAGCGTATGGTACCGCAACATTGTACTAAAACAATTATAAATAAACAGGAATAAAATGAAGAAAACGTTTTTTTTTACTTTTTAATTTGATCATAATTACAAGCTGTCAAAAAGAGAGCAGTAAACCTGCAATTGTTAATCCTCCTTTAAAAGTTAAAAAAGAAGCTCCAAAAAAGACTGTATTTGAATATGGTGTTGATGAAAATGATAAGGAAATTTACAATCGGACATTGGTGGATTCTTCACCTGAATATCCAGGAGGCATAAATAAGTTTAATATTTTCTTAACGAAGACTTATGTTATGCCAAAAGAAGCAGTTGAAAACGAAGCGATGGGCGGCATTTTCACAAGTTTTGTAATAGAGAAAGATGGAACATTGTCTCAAATAAAACTTCTTCGCGATTTTGGCTATGGATCAGGAGAAGAGCTGGTAAGGGTTTTGAAATTATCGCCTAACTGGACGCCTGCATTAAAAGGAGGAAAACGAGTAAGATATATTTACAGCTTTCCCTTTTATGTGAAGTAGGTAAAATTTTTAATAAGCAAAATTGCCTATTAACTGCGGTGTTTTAAAAAACAGCCAAAATTTCTCAAAGCAATAATAACAGGAATAATGCCTTTGCCGTTTTCGGTGAGGCTGTATTCCACTTTTGGAGGTACAACTGGATATACAGTTCTGTACACTAATCCATCATTTTCAAGATCCTTAAGCTGATTGCTGAGTACTTTTTCTGAAATAGATCCCAATTCTTTTCTTAATTCTGTATAGCGTTTAATAGGTTGTAATGACAATCTATAGAGAATGAGTATTTTCCATTTACCACTGATGCTTTTGTTCGCAAGTTCAACATGGCAGGAAAAAAAGCTGTCACCATCGGTGTAGTTTTCCGGACTGGTATTTTTTTCTAATTTTTTTTCGTCCATAACGATCTAATTTTCTACAAATCTAACCAATATGTTCATAGCTAACCAAATGGTTAGTACTTTTCTGCGTGAAAATCAGCACTTACATTTGTCTAAATAATCCGGCTTAATACTTTAAAAAAGTCGATAAAATTTAGAAAATATGCTAAGAATAGGAATTATGAGTACTGCAAATATTGCACGCTCCTTTACAGAAGCTTTAAAAGGTTCTTCAGAAATAAAAATTACAGCAATTGCAAGCCGATCTTTAGAAAATGCAATAGCATTTGCAAAAGAATTTGATATTGAAAAATCATATTCTTCTTATCAGGATCTTTTGGATGATCCTGATTTAGATGCCGTATACATACCACTTCCAAATTCGATGCATGCAGAATGGGTTATCAAAGCTGCAAAGGCAAAAAAACATGTTTTATGTGAAAAACCAATTGCTTTAACCATCGAAGATGTAAAGGAAATGTACGAAGCGGCAATGTTCAATAATGTATTCCTGATGGAAGGATATCCGTATAAGTTTCAAACACAGACCATTTTACTGTTGAAAATGATTCAGGGAGGGGAGATTGGTGAAGTATCACAAATCTATGCTGATTTTGGATTTACGGTTGATGATGCTGAAAATAACATACGTTTAAAACCCGAGCTTGGAGGAGGCGTAATGTGGGATGCAGGCGCTTATCCTGTAAGTATGATTCGTGCGATTACAGGCGAAAAAGCTAATGAAATAATGGCTTTCGGTAAGTTAAATGATGAGCAGCTTGACATTTCTGTTTCTGCAATGCTGCGATTTAAAAGCAAAATAACGGCACAATTAAACTGCAATTTCAATGCCGCACCACATCGTAATATCCGCGTAATTGGTTCAAAAGGAATAATTACCTGCGGATATAACAATAATACAAAACCAAATACAGCCTTTGTAGAAATCAAAAAGGGTTTAGATTGGAACTATGAGTTAGAAAAGATCGAAGTTGATTTTGGAAGCGGTTTTCGTTTTGAAGCAGAAGCTTTTGCAAATCACATTAAAAACTATAATAAAAAGGAACAGATTTTAATGATGAATGAATCTGTAGATAACATATCAACTATTTTGGATATTTTGAAGATTATTAAAAAGTGATAATTTTTCTAATCCATGAATCAAAAATAAATACTAAACTTTTCCATAAAAACCCGCTGCTATAGCGGGTTTTATATTTTATATCATTTTAAAAGATTTCTGTTTTGCTTGTTGACTACCGCGCTGAATTATTACTTAAATAAAGCATGTTTAAATAAAAGTAATATCCCAAAATGCATCGAAATAATCTTATGCTTTTATTTCGACCTCTCATGGATAAAAATCCCGTACTCATGCCTTTTTTTTAATTTGAACTATGGCGACACATTAATTTTATTACAGAAATGAGATAATATGCACACGCCAATGTACCTCAAAATCACTTTTCTAAACCAGACATAACTAAATTGAAAAGAACCAAAACACATAACAAAATGAAACCTACAAAAGAATTTACGGTCGCAGATTATCTGCTTACCCGACTCAAACAATTAAATGTTACCGAGGTTTTTCAAATTCCGGGCGACTATGTAAAACATTTTACACAAGCTCTGGAATACTTTGATGGAATTGAAACCATTGGAACTTCAAACGAATTAGACGCTTCTTATGCGGCAGATGCCTACGCACGTACCAGAGGTTTAGCTGCCGTATCTCTACAATATGGAGTAAGTACTTTCAGTGCATTAAATGCTATTGCAGGAGCTTATGTAGAACGCAGTCCTGTTGTTGTAATTAGTGCCACACCCGGAGCCGATGCACGACAAATTGGGAGTATGTACAATGTACTTTACCATCATTCTACCGGTAATCTCAACGCAGATCAGGAAGTTTATGAAAGGGTAACTGTTGCTGCCGAGACCCTGAGCACTTCTGCAGGTGCACCTGAAAAAATCGATAAATTACTTATCGCAGCACTTACACATCAAAGACCAGTGTACATAGCATGTTATAAAGAGGTCTGGGGCGAACCTTGCCCTAAACCTTCCAATAAAAAACTGGAGCCTGAAATAATAAAAAGTGAAGCAGCGGCACTTGAAAATGCTGTTTCTCAAGCTTGGAGCCAAATTAGTCAGGCAAAAACACCTCTAATTTTTGCAGGTGTAGAGCTTTTGCGACACAAACTAACAAAGCAATTAGAAGAACTTATAAAAGCAAGCGGGATGTTGTACACTACAACTTCACTTGGAAAAACGGTTCTGGATGAGAAAGGCGATAAATTCATCGGCACCTATTCTGATCAGGCCTCAATACCCGAAGTTATAAAATTAGTCGAAGCTTCAGACTGTATTTTATCCTTAGGAACTATTATTACCGATGATTATTTATGGCTGGTAGAAAATAAATTTTCGGATATGATTCAGATAACTACTCAGGAAACAAGAGTTGGTTATTTTACCTATTCTAATGTAACTTTAAAAGACTTTATCGAAGCCTTAACAGAACGTTTCAAAAAAGCTTCAGGATACCCTTTAAAAGCAATAGCTCCGGCTCAGCCAAAATTTCCCGAGCCATGGCGATCAAACTCAGATCCTAAATACGATCTAACTCCCGAAGTAATTACGTTTAACCGCTTTTTTGAGCATGCAACATCATTTCTGCAAAAGCAAAAAATGCTGGACGATATTGTAATGACTTTCGGTGTAAGTTCATCAATGTATGTGGCTACGAATATTTACGGATTATCTCAAAACGCTTATATTTCTTCGGCTGCCTGGCAGTGTATTGGTTTTGAAACCGGTGCGGCTTCAGGTGCTCAGTTGGGAAGCGGTAAACAGGCATGGACTGTAGCCGGTGACGGTGGTTTTATGATGTTGGCACAATCACTTTCGACTCTTGTAAAATACAACATCAACTCCGTAATCTTCGTGATGAGCAATGGAGTATATGCTATAGAGCAGGTATATGTAGACATGGACTCGTTTAAAGCTGGTCCGAATCATAAGTTTGACGAATTTGATATTCTTCCAAAATGGGACTATCAGGCACTTGCCAAAGCATTTGGAGCAAACAGCTACCGTGCTGAAACTGTTTCAGAGTTAGATGAAGTACTTCTAAAACTTAAGAAAAAAACAAATCTTCCAACCCTGGTAGAAATTGTAATTCCTCAAAAAGATCTGGCACAGCAAATGGCAAGACTGGGAAATGAATAAAACGACTAAAAAATTTAAAAAACATACTATTATGAGCAAGAAAACATACTCTATTTTTGGAGCAGGTGCAGCGGGACTCTATACGGCATGGAGATTACTTGATGGAAAATCTAAACTCGCCAAAAACGAAAAAATGCTCGTTAAGGGCGATGTATTAGAACTCTATGACTGGGGTAAATACGATTTTTCTAAAAAAAATCCAGGAACCAGAGAACCAGGTGCACGTGTTTGTACATGGCATTATAAAGATGACAAAGACAATTCGTACCTTGAATTAGGAGGTATGAGATATTTATATTGGGATGGCACTCCTGAAGGTCCGGGACATCGTTTAGTGACTAAAACCATAGAAGAATTGGATTTAAAGAAAGATTCAGTTCCGTTTAATGAATCAGCAGATCCTTTAATGTCTTTGCGTTCTAAAAACATGTATATCTCAGATATCAATTCTAATCAGCCAGCTCCATATTTCGCAAACAATTACGCTCAGGATGCTCCGCCAGATGATGGTTTTACAACGATACAATCTGTAGCAATTACTCAAACATCCGGGCCAACTACCCGAAGAGAATGGTGCAAATTTTATGAAGAAGGAAGGATCAATATTGACATGCCTGATAGTTCGATCTACCAAAAAGGAGATTTGCTAAAGGAAATTGGATATTGGAACCTGGGTTATGATATGCTTGGACAAGATGGGTTTAGTTATTTATCCGATGGAAATGGCTATAGTTCAAACGTAGTAAACAGTAATAGCGCCCAGTCTTTTAATGTCAATGATGAGTTTCTTCCGGGAACGGAATATAAAACTTTAATAAAAGGATATTCCAGTTTATTTGACAGCTTATTTGAAGAAGTTGAAAAATTGGCAAAACAAAAAGGGATTACTCTGAATTATTATCCAAATGTTAGGCTGCGTTCTATTTTGCACACCAAATCTGGAGTGAATTTTACAACTGCAACACGCAAAGATCCAGATACACTTGCAGAAAGAAAAAAATGTGATGCCGCATTTCTGGCTATGCCAAGAGCTGCAATTGACTTAGTGGCGCAGGCAAGCAGATACAGTGATGATGAAGGAACGGATGTATTAAATCATGAAAAAGTACAGTTGTATTTAGAGTCTGTATTGATGGAACCTTCATACAAAATAGGTATGTTTTTCGATACACCTTGGTGGAGAACTACCGAAGCCGGAAGCCCAACTTATCCTGCAAAACTTACAAGTTATTTCCTGACACAAGAAGGAATTGAGAAATTAAGAAAAGAGGGTTTTCCTTCTAACTATCTTAAAAAAATAGAATCGGCTAAAAATCCGCTTATTATTTCTAATTCTTTTAACGATAAGTTAAGCTTTATAACTGCTGTAGAAAATACAATTGAAGAACGTTTGACTTTTAAACAAGAAAAACAAATTTCGACTGTAGCCGAATTAGATACTATTGGACCAAGTATTACAGATATGCCTATTCGCCAAGTAGTTTATTTTGGCGATAATGCAAGAGACGGAAAAGGGAAAAAAGTATACGGTATTTTGGCCAGTTATGATGATATTCTATACGCAACATTCTGGAAAGCTTTAGAACTTGGACCAGGTACAACACGTGAAATTCCTGAATCAAGAGATGTACAGCCGCTTGAAGGGCCTAGAGAAGCCACTCCGGTAATGGTAAAAATGCTTCGTTCACAATTAGCATCATTGCATTTTGGACCGCAGGCTGATTATTCGTATGTGCCAGAACCTTTGGAAACAAAATATATGGACTGGTCACTTCCGCCATTTAATGCAGGATATCATGCCTATAAATCACACTATGATTTAGGCGATGTACAAAGAAAAATTAGAAAACCTTCACAGCTTGTTCCAAATACAGACTGCGAAATTTTTATCGTAGGAGAAACATATTCAAACGATCAGGCTTGGGTAGAAGGTGCATTTTGTACTGCCGAATCCGTTCTGAATGATTTTTTCGGTATCGAACCTATTATTGACGAAAAATACTATCCATTTATCAGTCCGGAGTAATCTATTTTAACCAAAAACAAATGAAAAACAAAAAACTTTTTACCTTTTCTACTTCGGTAACAAAAGAGAATATCAAAGAAGTAATGCAACAGGCAATTGCGTTGGAGCTTGCTACTATTCCCACCTATTTATCGACTTATTATTCGATAAACAGGGCACAGGATCAGGATAAACTGTACGCAAAAATTCACGCACAGCTTTCTCAATCCGGTGAACGCACCGCTGCCGAAATCAACGAACTGGCGCAAGAACTAAAACTCGATATATTAGTTTATTCGAATAAATCGGCTGCTTTAATTATGAGTGTTGTTATCGAAGAAATGCTGCATCTGGCACTTTCATGCAATGTGAAACAAGCAGTTTGTCAAACGGCACCGGATCTGATGGGAATTGGAAAAGTATTATCTTTTCCAACACAATTAGACGGGCATATTCCTGAATTTCAAATTGATGCAGCAAAATTGTCATTGAAGCAATTGACTACATTTTTGCAAATTGAAAGCCCTGAGCCGTTTAAAGATCCTTATGCAAATGAACAATTGCTGAATACGGTTGAATATCATACAATCGGACTTTTATATAAAATGATTATCGAATGTATAAAAGAGGATTTTCCAGGGCCTTATGAATATAGGCCGCAATTGCTTCCACCAGATAACCCAAATCGTCCGAGACCGTATTATTCTCAAAATTCAATGAATACGGTACATTATGACAGAGAGCACAATCCTCAATTTGCCAATACAGATGATAGTGAAGGACTGGTAGGCGTACACGATGCTCACTCGGCAATTGAAGCTATAGAGCGCATCATTGATCAGGGAGAAGGAAAAAGTAAATACAAGCAGCATACCTTAATTTGGGGTGAAAATAAAATGCCGGTACCAATGGATATTGTCGACGGTAAGGTAGTTTTTTGGGAAGGAGATTATGATGATTCTGGAAAAGAACCCGCTCATTTTGCCAAATTTCTCGAAGTCTATACTTTTGGCGGACATTATCAGCAAAAATTTCGCAACATTCAGGGACTGGATGATTTTTTCAGCTATTTTGTATATGATACAGATGCAAATCCCAAAACAGCCGATTACACAGCTTCAGGTAATCAGGCATTGGCACTATGTTCAGAATTAGGGAATGCAGTTTTCGCTTATATTCTTTTAATGATTGAAGCCTGTTACCATAAAGACGAAAGTACACAATACGATTTATTCATTTTTGGTATTCATAAATCAATGATCTGGCTTTTGAGTGGTGTTGGAAACCAAATCAATCAATACACTTATACTAAAGGGCATCAGGCATATAAAGGAGCTCTGACATTTGAACCTTTTTCGTTTGAGCAAAGTTTTTTAAGACCAAAAGCACAAATCATGAATCTGGTAGATCAATTGGCCAAAGCCGATCCTAAAAATTGGGGCTGGGCAATTAAAAGCGAAAATTATTTTCCGTCTTTACCAGACGTAGGATTGGATTATAGCATTGAAGCTGATATTCCTAAAGTACCAAGTACACCTTATAGACATAATCATTAATATAAAAATATACAACATGTCAGAATTAGTAACCAAAGAGCTTCATGTATGCATGGGGCTTAATTCATGCAAAAATGCGGGATATTCAGGAAATAATGATTGTGCAGGTAAAGGCGATTGTTCAACAGCAGTTGGTCATCCCTGCCACACCTTAAATGCTTGTAAAGGGCAGGGAGGCTGTGGGATTTTTGGAACTACAGAAGAACTTTGCCATCCCGGTGAAAATGATTGTCGTTATCAGGGCAGCTGCGGTGTGCCTATTTTATCTTCTCGTTTTATGGCACAAGGTCCTAATAAAGGGCTTAGTGTTTGGCAATTAGCAAGAATACGTTTTGAAGAAAAAAGAAAAGAAAACGGAGAATCTTTTGGAGAAGCTCCGCAGCAATATGGTCCAAGCGATGAATACGTAAACTCAATTCGCGGCACCTCAGGTGTAGATTATTCTTCTTGCGGACAAAGCGGTTCAAGATCTTGTTCCTACATCAACAACCCTGCTGAAAGAAAAATTGCGGCAGAGCAAAGAGTTTTGAAAATGGAAGAAGAAAGCGCTAAAAAATTACCAGAGAGTCTTTCAAATTGTCAACCCAAAAATAATGGACACTAGGCTTGGATTACCCAATTTAGGATTGGGCTTAGGACTCAGAAGCCAGCACTTTGAGCATATTTTGGAAAAGAACCCTGCCGTAGATTGGTTTGAGGTAATTTCTGAGAATTTTATGGATTCACACGGACGTCCGAGATATATTTTACAACAAATAGCAGAAAAATATCCCGTGGTAATGCACGGGGTATCACTTTCTATAGGCAGCACTGATCCTCTAAATTTTGATTACCTGAAGAGTTTAAAACAACTGGCAAGTGAAGTCAAGCCAGCCTGGATTAGCGATCATTTGTGCTGGACAGGAGTTTTAACGACCAATTCGCACGATTTGCTTCCGCTTCCGTTAAATGAAGATTCATTAAAACATGTTTGTAACCGAATCAGACAAGTTCAGGATTATTTAGAACGACCGCTGATTGTAGAAAACCCAAGTACATACGCATCCTTCAATAATTCGACACTTCCGGAATGGGATTTTTTACGAATCATGACCGAAGAAACAGGCTGTGGATTACTTTTAGATGTAAATAACGTATATGTTTCTTCTTTTAATAATGATTTTGACCCTGTAGCATACATCAACGGAATTCCTCATGATAAAGTAGTACAAATGCATTTGGCGGGCCATCAAAATTGCGGTAATTATATTATAGATACGCACGATAGGGAAGTAACCAGTCAGGTTTGGAAATTATTTCAACAGGCTTATCAATTGGCTAATCAGGCATCAATTTTATTGGAATGGGATGGAAACATTCCTGCTTTTGAGGTGTACCATTCTGAATTGCTTAAATCAAAGCAATATATGGATGCAACATTTGTAGGAGTTGAAAAAGAAGTTTTTTCTATTGATAAAGAACAGGTTTCAAACCCATTGAATCTATTTGCTGTGAACAAATTTTTATAGACTCCAAAGATGCAGAAAACGGTAAAAATACCATTAAAAGACTTTCAGCAGTGGATGCAGCAACTGTTGCTGGATCCTTACCAGCAAACAGGAGTGAACCCTAGTGATTTACTTTTGAATGGAGAAAATGCAGCTTCAATTGAAGATGTAATTTGTCATTCAGAAAAACTTACTGCCCAGGAACATTTAGCCATTTACCAACGGAGTTATATTGCACGATTGCGAAATTGCATGTCACAACAATTTAGTGCTTTAGAATATGCTTTAGGCGAAGCTATTTTTTGCGCTTTCGCCGATGATTATCTGGCTTCAAGACCTTCTTATAATTATAATTTATCTTTTTTGGGAGCTCATTTTGCAGACTATCTGGAAAATAACAGACCCGATGCCAATGACGATGTGAAAGAAGATTGGATTGATTTTATGATTGAACTCGCCCGATTTGAATATGCCATTGGAGTTCTTTTTGATGAAAAAGCGGAAGAAAATTACCAATTAGCCACAATCGATACACCTGAAAATGTACTAAAATTGGTGCCTGTATTTGCCTTATTTAAATTCCAATTTCCTGTTCGAAGGTACTATTATGAATTCAAAAATGACAAGAATCCCAACCTGCCTCTTCAAAACGAAAGTTATTGCGTGGTTTTACGACACAAATTTAAATTAGCAATTTATGATCTGCACAAAGAGCAATATGATTTTTTATGTTTTTTGAAAGAGGATAAAGATATTGCTGTAGCAAAAGAATCGTTTAAAATTCATTATAAAGAAAATGATGTTCAATTTGAACAAGTGTGGAACAGTTGGAAAGAGCGTTGGATAAACGCTAATTTTTTTAGAGTTTAATAAAATAACAAAAGCCTGACTGCAAAGTCAGGCTTTTTCTATAAAAATCCATTTGTAATTTGGAATTTCAAATATTGGAATTTCAAATTTATTATTTTTTAGTTGCCGCTATCACCACTTTAGCAACTGCTTCCGGCTGAGACATAAATACTACGTGGCTTCCTTTTACTTCAGTAACTTTAGTATTAGAACGTTTGTACATAGCACGCTGAATAGAAGGATCGATACTTTTATCATTTGTTGCCACAACTGCAAAGGCTGGTTTATCTCTCCATGCAGCTTTTGTAATTGGAGTTGCAAAACCTTTAGCATAAAATGCTCCTTGAGATGCATACATAAAATCAGCTTCTTCTTTGCTGATATCAGCACAAAAACCTGCATGATATTTAGCCTGATCATAATAAACAATTCCTTTTTCATCTGGTGCTAACACACCATTTTCTGGAGCAGGAGGTGCAGATTGTATCCATTGTAAGGCAGATTCACCATTATCAGGCTGAAAAGCAGCTACATAAACCAAAGCAGCAACTTTTGGGTGATTTCCAGCTTGTGTAATAACAGCTCCGCCCCAAGAATGCCCTACCAAAACTGTTGGCCCGTCTTGTTTGTCTAAAACTACATTTGTTGCCGCTACATCATCTTCAAGAGAACTTAACGGATTTTGTACAATAGTAACATGATATCCTTTTTTAGTAAGAACCTCATAAAGGGCTTTCCACCCAGAACCATCGGCAAAAGCGCCGTGTACCAATACAACGTTTTTAATTTGTGCTGCGTTTGCCGCTGTTTGAGCGTTAGAATTTACTGATGCAAATAAGAAACTAAAAATTAATGCTGCGAACATGAAATAACGATTCAATTGTTCTTTTAAAGATGTTGTTTTCATTTTTGTGGTTTTTAAATTGTTGTTATAAAGTTGATTAAGCAAAACTTATATTTTCAAATCAATTGTTTGATTTTGATGAGACAAATTTAAGGCAGGATGTTTTATAAATCAAATTAATAATTTTTAGTATTTATTAAATTAATTTATAATAATAGATTTTTATAAGGCAGATATTGGGCTGAAACTATAATATAGAGACAGCATTAATTTTTAATAATTTAAAAAGCGCAGGTGGAAAATAAAGAAAAGGGAGAAGTATTCTAATTGAGTTTTAAAAATTCAATTGGGAATTACACTTTTTCAATTGGGAATACACTTTAAAGATAAAAAATATTTTAATAGCCTTTACAGGAATATAACAGATAAAGCGGGCTATTTATGATTCATTATCAGTTTTTTGTGAAGGTGATTTGAACAAAATAAGATCTAAAATTTTACATTTGATGAGATAAATTAAAAATCAGTTAAATGCCGGAGATTATTCTTAACTCATTTTCAGTCGCGGTTTGCTTTCTAATAGGGATGTTAGCCATTTTTTATATCCCGTATAATAGAAAAGGGAATTTGTGGTTTGGTATTTTTCTTTTATCACTGGGATTTGCCTTGTTGAGCAAAATAGTATGGGAGGAAGAGCTGGATATAAAGTTTCCCTATATCATTCCAGTTTCTGAATTATCTCGTTTTGTTGTTGCTCCAAGCTTTTATTTAAGCATTTGGTACTACACACATTTGGGCAAAATAAAGTTTGGAAAAAAATGGATGCATTTTATACCAGCAATAGTATTTATTCTTGTGGTATCGCTGCCTTATTTTCTTTCACTAGGAAATATTTCTGATCTAATAGGACACCGCGCAAGCCATATACTTGGAGGTTTGATGGCGTCAGTATTCCCCGTTCAACTAATTATCTATTGGGCTTTGTCGTATCAATTATTAAAAAAACACAGAAGCAGTATATTGTTGTTTTCATCTCAAAAAAAAGAAAGAGATTTAAAATGGCTGTTAAGCATATTAGTTTGGATACTCTTTATGATTGTCCTGTCTATGATAATGAAAATAAAAGAAAATGACTTTCTTAATTCCGTTGGTACTTATTTGTATTTGATACTTACACTATTTATGGTTTATAGTCTTTTGAGACAAAAAGAAGTTTTCTTAACTAATAAAAACGAAAACATTGCACTTGAAAATATTATATATCCTAATCTTAGCTTTGAGACAGAAAAACCTATATCCCGATTGCAAGATGATGAGCTATTAAAATATAAATCAATTTTGAATGATCTTTTAGTACAAGAAGAAGTGTTTACAGATCCTGAGATTAATTTGGCTTCGCTTGCTGATAAAGTTGGAATTTCAATGAATAATTTGTCTTTTGTAATCAATAACAGTTACAATATGAATTTCTACGCATTAATTAATAACTACAGAGTAGAAAAAGTTAAAGACATGCTGGCAAAAAAACAATACAGTCATTTAACCATTTTGGGTATTGCTTATGAAGCAGGATTTACCTCAAAATCAACTTTTAATAATGCCTTTAAAAAAGAAACAGGACTTACTCCAAGTGAATACATGAAAATAAACACACCAAAAGAGGTTTGAATGGGTACATCAGGACGACTTAAGTTCTGATAAAATGTTTTTTTGCTGAGAATTTAAACAGCAAAATTATGTATTCAACATCTTTAAAAAACAAAATTTGGTTAGGTTTATGCTTTGGCTTAGTTGTCGGTGCAACCTTTTTACGATTATCTATTAAGTATTTTTCTCCCTGGATTCCTCCGCCTTTTTTAATTACTGCTACGATTCTTTTTTTAATTGCATCTTTGATTTTGCGTTTTGTGTGGCATTCTATGGAAAAACAAAATTCTATAAATGGCAGCGAATTAAAAACAAGACTTGAACATCGCATCATTTATGTCTTTTCATTAGATATGATTATGTTTGGTTTTCATAAAATTGAAGGACTTCAAATGATAGTGCCGCTAGGTATATTAGATACACCTTTTAGTAGTTTATCGGGTGAAACTCTACTATGGGCATTTTTCAAATATTCATATCCTTTTACTGTTTTCATTGCCTTATTGCAAATCTTAACTGCAGTACTTTTACTCTTTTCAAGAACAAGACTTTTCGGATTGATTCTGTCAGTACCTATGTTAGTTTTCATAAACTGTCTGGACATCTTTTATCAAATGCCGGCAGGTCCGTTGATTCATGGTATAATATTATTGTTGGGCGTGTTTTATTTTTTATCTCAGGATTCAAAAAGGTTAATCAATTTTATTTTTAAACCTTTAGAAGGCACTAAAAGTTTAAATATTTCCAATCATTATAAAAATATATACCGAATATCTCTATTTGTTTGGCCTCTGTTTTTTTATTTCATTTATGATTACCCCAATAAACATCCGCAATTAACTGGGAAATATCAGGTTCAAAATTTAAAAATAGATAATATTGCCCAGAAAGCAAAAAGTCCTAAAGACAGCGTATTGACAACCGTTTATATGGATCTCGACGATGAAATAGTTTTTGACTTTAATGATTGGAGGTACAGATATATTGGAACATACTTTCTGAACGAAAAAAACGATTCAATTACCATTCGCTGGCGATATCCTTCTGATAAATTAGATAATTTTAAAGGCAAATTGATAAGATCAAATAATCGGTTGATTTTAAATGGAAAAATGAATGGAGAAACACTTCAAATGGAATTGAAATAGTTAGTTTAATAAAACTATACCTGAAAAGCATCACTATTTAGAGTAACGGCAATTCTGGCACTTTTTATAAATTCGATCAATTCAAATTCCTTTAATTTGGCAGCCAGATTATTGATTTCGTCCTCTATTCCTGTTGACTCAAAAACCGTAAAATCTTTTTCGATAGTTATAAATCGGGTGTTATATTTTCTAAATAAATGATTCATTTCTTCGTTGAGAATACTTGAAGTCTTTACTTTAAATAATCCCATTTGTTTCCATACGATCTCGTCGTTTGTACTGTAGTAACATTTAAAAACCTCGATAATTTTTTCGATTTGAAGTGCTATGTTTCTAACAATTTCAAGAGTATCATTTATAACGAGAGTGCATCGGTACATTTTGTCAATTTCGCAAGTAGAGATATTGAGGCTTTCCAAACTGATTTTTCGTCGTGAAAGTATAATGGTTATTTTATTCAGTAATCCCATTTGATCTTCTGTGTAGGCGGTTAAAGTATATTCTTGTTTCATTGTAAAGTTTAATAGTATTTGAATTATTTGTAAGTAGAGTTTTTTAGAAATAAAAAAGCCTTTCTCATTTTGACAGAGAAAGGCTTTTATTATGCAATAGAATCCTGCCTCGTCATGGTAGACGAATAATGATAATTGTGCTGATAATAATTTGTACTGAATTCTTCATGTATATTTTAAATAAAAAAACCTCCCAAAATAGGGAGGTTTTAAATTGTATCTGTGTACTTTTTATATAACATCCCTGATCATTATCGAATGATAATAATGCTGCTAATAGAGATGTTAATTAAGTTTTTCATTTTCTGTTATGGATGAGCAACAAATGTATTGATTTTTATAAGACTACAAAAAGTTTTTTTTGAAATGAAAGTATTTGTTTTAAAGAAGGATGAGGTTTTAATAATCTAACCACAGTTTTAATAATGAAGCTTTTGTTCTGCTCACAATTACAGCTTCGTCTTTGTTGTGTTTTATCTTGAGCTGCAATTTGCCGTTAAAATAATTATTTACTTTTTCAATTGAGTTTATATGAATGATATACTGCCTGTTTGCTCTGAAAAAACTTTTTGGGTTTAATTCTTGTTCAAGAGCTTCCAGCGTATGCGGTACGACAACTTCTTCACCATTAAATAAATAAGCATAATTAATATTCAGGTTAGAATAAAAACAAGCAATATCCTCTGCATCGATTTTTCTGTAACCGTCCCTGTAAGGAATAAGAAAGCGATTTCTGTATTCTTTTGGCTGTATATAAGCAAGAAGTTCTTCAATTTGTGAATTTGGATTGACAGGCTGTTTTAAAGAATTTTCTAATTTTATTATAGCAGTTTCAAGTTCGTTTTTTTCAATAGGTTTAAGAAGATAATCAACACTATTGTATTTAAAAGCTTTAATCGCATATTCATCATAAGCTGTTGTAAATATAATAGGGCAGGTGAGATTTGCCAGATTAAAAATTTCAAAGCTGAGCCCGTCTGCTAATTGTACATCCATAAGGATAAGATCTGGAATTTGGTTTTCAGACAGCCAGGAAACGGTTTTTTTAACGCTCGACAAAACACCTACAATTTCTGCATCGGGTCTTATTTTGACAATCAAACGTTTAATTCTTTCCGAGTTCAGTTTTTCATCCTCAAGGATCAATATTTTTTTTATAGTATTCATTTGATAAGCGGTACTTTAATTGTAAAAGTCTCTGCATTTTCTTCTATAGAAACTTTTCGATCACTTAATAAAGCATAACGATTTACAATGTTTTTTAATCCAATTCCGGTAGAATAGGCTTTTTTTATGAGTGGTAAAATCGTATTCGATATCACTAATTCATCATTGTCATTGGAATAAATCCTGACAAGCAGTGGATTTTCTTCTTCCGTGCGATTATGTTTCAAGGCATTTTCAATAAAAAGTTGCAGCGTAATAGGTGGAATCTGCATACTCAGTTTCGATTTGTCAATGTCAATATGAAAACTACAGCCATCGCCCATACGGTTTTGAATAAGAAAAAGATAAGCATCGAGAAAATGCAGCTCTTCCTGTAAAGAAACCAATTTCTTTTTAGAGTTAACCAGCAGATAACGATAGACTTTAGCAAAATTCTCGGTGAAGTCATATCCTAACTGCTGATCCTTGAGTATTAACTCCGAAAGTACACTAAGGTTATTAAAAACAAAATGCGGATCCAGCTGTAATTTGAGTGCCTGAAGTTCTATCTCGGCCGCTATTTGTTTATTCTCGGCTGCTTTTACTTTATATTCGGCTGCTTTTAAAGTCGCGTTCTTCCAGTTTTTCAGTAAAAAATCACCCGTATTGAGGGCACTTATCATTAAAGCCCATAATACGATTGAAATAATGGTATATACAGCTTCTCGTACACCTACGTTAATTGGCTGTATAACAATTAAATAATCTCCGTAGATATAATAAATTATGCTTAAAACAGTAGTAACCAACAATGCTCCAATGGTTTGAAATATGATTTGAATTATCAGGCGCGTTATAGGACGAACCATCCATGATATTTTCTTGTTTAAAACCCTGTCAATAAAAAGGCTGGTGATCAATATTGTAACACCAAAAAGTATATTAGTTGCGATATCTATCAGCATCAAGTGTGCTGGAAGGTTAAAATATTCCTTCCAGTAAGAAAATGGAAATATGATGAATAGGGTAGAGTAAGAGCCTAAAAATAAAAATGTAATCAGGAGCAGACTCTTTAAGTAGCTCTTTTTTACAGGATCAGTTATTTCGTCGGTGTGATTCACAAGATTCGTTTTTGGCAGGACATCAAAAGTTTGTTAGATTCCTTTTTGAGTTTGCAAATAAAAGGATTTTTAAATAAAACTACAGAACTTTTTAAATGCTTATGTTTTATTTATCATTCGTAAATGTACTGTATATAAAGGGTTTCGTAAAAATAAACAACCCCATTTCAGTTCAATATCCCAAATTGACGATTCACCTGACAGATTTGCCGTTTCACTTAATAAATTTCCTGAAAGAGATATACCAGCAATATTTTTGCGCCATAATTATAACAATTAATATAACAAAAATGAAAAAAACAATGGTAATGACAAAGGAAGATTTCAGTACTACAAAATCTAATTTCCGATTGCAAAATTATAAGAGTAATGGATTAATTCTTTTTTTTCTGGTACTGTTTACTTCTGCGGTTTCTGCACAAAAATCAAAAATAGTAGATGTCTTTTTTAAATACGGAATTAACTCTAGTATTCTTGATCCTCAAAAAATAAAACGACCTGATAATTTTGCTTTCGGTTTTAAACAAACCATAATAACAAGCGCAAAGGAAACAGAAACAATTGCCAAATTTGACCCTTCTAATTCTGGAGCAGAGCAATGGAATGTTGTTTCTATTGATGGAAAATCACCATCTAAATCAGAGGTAAATTCTTTTAGAAAAAATCAAAATAAAGCTTCTGCAGCAACCCCGACAGATGATGCAAGTTATAAAATTGAAAAAGAAACGCCAGATCAATTGGTGATTAGTTATAAAGTCGATCCAGATTCTCTTACGAAAGAAAATGCTTTTGTAAAAGACTGCCGATTTTATATGACCATCAATCTTAAAACTAAAAAACTGGAACAAATACAGACGCTTAACGAAAAGCCTGTAAAAGTTAATATTCTTACTGCCGATAAATTTGATATTGTCTTAAAATACAAATGGAATGAAGAGGCAAAACAATTTTTTCCTGTAAATGAAAATCTTATTATGGAAGCTAAATTCCTAGGGCAGCCAACTAACATACAAACCATTACAGAATACTCCAATTACGTAAAAAAATAGTATTACGAAATATCATTATTTCAAATTAAAATAAGTTAAGAAATGAAAAAAATTATTGCAGCCACAGCCTTATTCATGTCCATATTTGGTTACAGCCAGGTTCATCTTGGTGTTAAGGGAGGAGTAAACATGAATAAGTTGGATGGCAAAAACTTTGACAGTGATTTTGAATTGGGTTATCAGCTGGGTGGTTTTGTGTATTACAATTTTACTGATTTTGTAGGTGTTCAGGGAGAAGTAGTATTCAATCAGACCAATACTAAAATCACGGATAATTATAAAGATATTTTTAAAGATGCTTTCAAAAAAGATAAAACACTTAATTATGTAAGCGTGCCGGTATTACTTCGTTTAAACAGTGAAGGATTAATTACTTTTATGGCTGGTCCTCAGTTCAGTTTTTTGGCCAGCGGTAATCAAAGTGTTTTAGATAATAGTAAAAAACTTTTCAAAAAAACGGACTTTGCTTTTGTTGCCGGAGCTGAAATCAATATAAGACCCATTACTATTTATGGAAGATATATCTGGGGATTTTCAGATGTAAGTAATTTTGGTGAAAAAGCGAACAGCCAGCAAATTCAGGCAGGATTGTCTCTTCGTTTGTTTTAAGATGATGAACTCCTGGAAAATAATAAAAGGACTGCTGATTACATTAGTAATACTCATTATCTCGTTATTTATACTAATTAGTACAACAATCACTTTTATTTTGAAAGCGAGAATAGAACTAAATGAAAAGATAAATAGCAGCTTAGGCGTTAAAAATGATGATTTGGTTCGCTAGAAATAGCGAACCTTTTTCGTTTTCTACATTAATAATAATTATCCATCATAATGTAAAAATTGTCCATTTCATATTAATATCTAATAGTAGAACTTTGTAATTATTTGCAAGAATAGATTAAGAACAATTTAAATTTTCTATTATGAATTACGGACAATTAGCTTTTACAGAGACTATTAAAAAAATGCAGGAAGAAGCGGGAAGCAGAAGCGCTTATGATCGTATGGAAAAAATGTCGGTTGTAGACGGATTGACAGAAAACGAGATTAGGTTTATAAGTGAGAGAGATAGTTTTTATATGGCCAGTTTTGGAGAAAATGAATATCCATACATTCAGCATCGTGGCGGACCAGCCGGATTTATAAAAGTGATCGACAATAAAAAAATTGGGATTGTTGATTTTTCAGGTAACCGACAATATATTTCTACAGGTAATATTTCTAAGAATGAAAAAGTAGCACTAATTATGATTTCATATCCGCAAAGAGCCAGATTAAAACTCTATGCAAATGCGAAAATTGTTGATTTAGAAGAGAACAAAGAACTTTTTGATCTTTTAAAACCAGCAGATTATAAGTTCCGTCCGGAGCGAATGATGATTTTTGAAATTCAGGCTTACGACTGGAACTGTCCGCAGCATATTACGCCGCGTTATACAACTGAAGAAATTGAGCAGGCATTATTGCCTCAGAAAAAATATATTTCTGATTTGGAAAATAAGGTAAAAGAACTTGAATTGGAATTATCCAAAAAATAAAATTTAACTATAAAAGACTGTCGCAAATGATAAAGTCTTTCTAATGCAAAGATTATAAATGATGCGTATATTTGGAATTATAAATAATAACAATGCTATCTATGAAAAAAATAGGATTTTTATCGTTTGGGCATTGGGCCAATCATCCATCATATAAAGCTCGTACAGCAAGCGATACACTTCTTCAATCTATTGATTTAGCTGTTGCTGCAGAAGAAATAGGTTTAGACGGAGCTTATTTCAGAGTACATCATTTCGCTCAACAGCTTGCATCTCCTTTTCCTTTGCTTTCGGCTATTGGTGCTAAAACAAGCAAAATAGAAATTGGGACGGGCGTTATCGATATGCGATATGAAAACCCTTTGTATATGGTTGAAGATGCTGGTGCCGCAGACTTGATTTCAGAAGGACGTTTACAATTAGGAATCAGCAGGGGATCGCCGGAACAAGTTATTGACGGCTGGCGCGCTTTTGGTTATGAACCTTTAGAAGGTGAAACAGATGCTGATATGGGGCGTAAAAAAGCTCTGGAGTTTTTAGAAAGGTTAAACGGCGAGGGATTTGCCGAGCCAAATCCATATCCGATGTTTCCAAACCCGCCCGGCTTACTGCGTCTGGAACCGCATTCTGAAGGATTACGCGATCGAATCTGGTGGGGAGCTGCCTCTAATGCTACTGCTGTTTGGGCGGCCGAAAACGGAATGCACCTGCAAAGTTCAACGCTGAAATTTGACGAAAATGGAAAACCTTTCCATATCCAGCAGGCAGAACAAATCAGACTTTATAAGGAAACCTGGAAAAAAGCGGGTCATGAACGTGAACCACGAGTTTCGGTAAGCCGTTCCATTTTTGCTTTGGTCAACGATCAGGATAAAATTTACTTTGGAAATCAGGGTAAAGCAGCGGATAGTTTTGGTTATATAGAAAGTGATAAACGTGCCATCTTCGGGAAAAGTTATGCCGCCGAGCCGGAAAAACTCATTGCAGAGCTTGCTCAGGATGAAGCTATTCAGGAAGCAGATACGCTGCTGCTGACAATACCTAATACTTTGGGCGTTGAGTATAATGTGCATATATTGTCTTCTATTCTAAAATACATTGCCCCAGAACTGGGCTGGCGTTAATTTTTTTAAACAAATAGAAAAAGCTCCCTTTTAAGGGAGCTTTTTATCTATATTATCTAAAACTGCTTAGGATCATAAAAAAACTTTTCTGTTTTTATAAGTTCGCCTTCCCATCTTTGATATGCAATTTCTTCAATTTCAGAAATAGTTCCATTTTTCCATTCAAATCTAAAAAACCATTGAATAACGGCATGATCACCATCTATAAAATACGGTCGAACGCATTTGGATACCAACGACTTGACTTTTAAAAGTGTATTTTTTTCATTAGCAGCAAGATTATCTCTGCCTACTCGTGGTTCTGCCTGATTTTCTTGCATGGAAGCATCAATAGTGTAAAATTTTTCAATTGCTTTATCATGTTCGTTAGATTCGACCATTTTGATAAACTGCTCTATTGTTTCTAATTTAGGCATTTGCTTTGGCTTTTAATTTTTGAATAATTTCTAAATATCTATTCTCAAAAATAGATTGATTGATAGGCAGAACAACCGATTGAAATAGTTTCATTAAATCTTCAGAATGATTTGCGGCTCTTTTGGTTTGTATGTTATAAGGAATAAACTTTATCCATAAAATTGCCTTTAATTCTGTTTCATTTTCATTCCACATCTTCATTTCAACCAGTAAAAGATTATCTGTATATTGAATCAGCTGAGACTCAATTAATACGGTTTCCATCGTAAAAGCAGGTTTCAAATAACTTATTTGATTAGAGGCAACAACCCAGCTCAGTCCTGTTGTTTTCATATATTTAAATATATCGAGGTCGTAGTTTTCAGCAATTTGATCCTCACGGGTATTGATGAAATACTCCAGATATTTTGAGTTGTTTAAATGATTAAAAGGATCACAATCCTGAAATCTGATTTTTCTTTTGGTTTTTAATATTTTTTCCATTTTTAAATGTATTATATCAAATACCGATCGGTATCTGATGGGTTAAATTTTTTTTATTTCCTGATGCCGGCAATTATGGTATTATCTATAAAATCCATTGCGGAATTTATGTATGTTGAATCATTATGGGTAAATGCCAAAAGGGAACTTCCTTCAATTAATGATAAAATTATTTTTGCACATTTAACGGGATCAGTATTTTGTTGAATTTCATTATCAATAATACCTTCATTGATAATATTTGTTAAGCCAACAGTAAATTTTTGAGATAAATTTTGTGCTGCTTTAAACAATAACGGATTAATAAATTTTGTATCAACCCCCGCTCGCAACATAGGGCAGCCGCCTCTGTCTTTAACTAAATCATAATAGCTGCGCTGATAATCGGTTATGGTATGAAGTTTATTTATACTGCCTTGTTGAGCTGCAACTAGTTTGAATAAAGGTGTTATTGCTAAATTTATATTTAATTGAAATGATTGTAATGCTAAATCTTCTTTGTTGGCAAAATTGCAGTAAATAGCACCTTTTGTAAGGCCGGTAGCATTTGTTATATCAGTTAAGCTCGTTCCAACATATCCTTGTTTGTTAAAAATTGGAGCTACTTTATTTAGTATAATTTCAGAAGTGTTCATAATTTAAGGTTGAATTGATAAAATTCTAAAACAAATATAAAACAAATACCGATCGGTATTTGATAAATAACAAAAAAAAATCCCATTTCGTCAAGATGGGATTTTAGCTTTGATCTTTAGCCATTTTAATTCAAAAAAGTGTTCTTTAAATTAATTCGTCAATGCTGCATATTGATACAGCATTTTTGGATTTTCGACTTCATTAATTAAGAAATGAGCAACATTGGCTCTTGAAATTTTTCCAACTTTCATTCCTTTTCGAAGTTCCGGTAATACTTTATAAGATGAGGTTTTATCTCCGTTGGTAAGCATTCCGGGCCTTATAATTTCCCATTTAAGAGCACTTTTCGTGATTAATTCTTCCATTATCGTTTTATCGATATATTGGTCTTTCAGAAATAATGAAATCACCGTTTGCATAAAAAAGCTCAAATACTTTTTACTTTCTCCGGCTCCAAAACCTGTAATAACAAAAACCGGAGCTGAAAAATTTAATTCATCAGCAACATTTATAAGTGTCTTGGCAATATCAGAAAATAGAGTAGTTGCTTTTTTATTTTTTGTTCCAACCGTTATAAGCACGGCATCACAATCTTTTATGGCCTGTTTTAAATCTATTGGCGATGTTGCGCTGCCTTTTATTTTAATTAGTTTAGGATGATTTGGAATCTGATCTGTATTTGTAGATAACGCTGTTACCGTATGCCCATTTTTAAGTGCTTGTATTACGGACTGTAATCCAATTCCGGCGCCAGCGCCTATAATTGCTATATTCATTTTATTTTGTTGATTTAATTTTTAGATATTTTGCAGCAATACTTTTTGGTGCGGTTAATAAACTTTCGCTTCCCCATTTCCATGGAGATCCGGCTGTTGTGAGGATTTCTGCACCAGCTTCTTTAGCAATAAGTAAACCGGCAATCCAATTATAAGTATCAATATCTTCCTGAATAAACAAATCGATTCTTCCTGCACCCACATAAGCCAATTGCAAACCGTGCGGCCCATAATTTCTAATGATTCCAAAATTATCGAGCAGTTTTGTTACGGTAGAACCAATTTTCTCATTTAAATTATTATTAGATTTATCCTGATGCCCGTATTCAAAAACAGCCAGCATAACTGCCAAATCTGTTTTACGGCTAAGTTTCAACGGTTTGTTATTCATAAAAGCACCTTCGCCGTCTTTTGCCCAAAACATTTCATTGGCTAAAGGATCATAAATGACAGAAAAGAAAGGTTTTCCATCACGGATAAGTGCCAGATTTATAGTCCATCCTGCAATGTGTTGAAGATATTGGATAGCACCATCCATTGCATCACAAAGCCAGTATTCCTGCAGTTCTGCCGGATTTCTTTGTGAATCAGTGTCAAATTCGTCGCCAATATGCCAGGGAATATTTGGAAATTCCAGAGATAAATCTTCTTTTAAAGAAGTGAGACACAACGTATCAATAGCTTCTAATTGTTTTAAAAGCTCGTCCATATTTTGTGGAATCGCATTTTGTTTATAGTCTTTTAAAAAGACGTCGCCCACTTTTCGTACTGCATCGAGTATGATGGGAATATTGATTTTGTTTTGCATATCAATTGTAGTATTAATTACAATGCAAAGCTAGTTGGAGTATGATTTTTAATGTAGTTTGAATGAAGGGAAGGATAGTCCTAATCACGGAATTTTTTCCGAAATTCAAGAGGAGTGAGGTTTGTTATTTTTTTGAAAAGTTTTCCAAAATAAACAGGTTCATCATAACCCACTTCATAAGCAATTTCCTTGACGCTTTTATCCGTAAAATAGAGTAATCTTTTGGCCTCCATAATAGAGGCTTCCTGAATGTGAACAGATACCGGACTTCCGGTTAGTAATTTTACAGTGTCATTTAAATGAGCCACAGAAATAGAAAGTGCCGAGGCGTATTGAGCAGGCTGCTTCCAGGTTTTGAAATGCTCTTTTGTTAGTTTTATAAAAGTTTCCTTAATTATAATACTGCGATTTTCTTTTTCTTTATCAACAGATAAATTAGGATCAAGTTCTCCGGCAATTAGGCTCAAAAGAGCATTTAGTAAAGAATGAATACTTTTTTGAGTATAGTTATTTGTGCTTTCTAACTGGACTTTCTCTATTAAACCCATTAGTATAACAAGCTGTTGACAAAAATTTGATTCTCTCTGAAGTAAAAAAGGGTTATCTATTTTATTTTCTAAAAGCTGTACTATTTCTTTACTAACCAGCGACGGATCAAAACTGATCATCCATCCTTTTGGATCTTTTACTTCTATAATATGATGTACTTCTTCAGGAAATATACAAAGTAAGGCTGGAGCAGAAAATTCAACATTTTCAAAATCAATATTTAATTTGAATGCTCCGTTAAGAGCCAGCATTAATTGACAGTGATTATCCCGGTGCGGTTTTGAGATATCGTGGTCTTCAACTTTTGGATCCTCCATATTAACAATGATAATTCCGGCCTTTGCAAGAGGCGAAAGTTCAAATTGTTTAATCGTATGATTTTGTTTTTTCAAGATCGGAAAAGGATGGTTTTTAAAGTAAAAGAGCTTTGTTACCTGCAAAAATAGAGATTAAAATCTCAAATGTTTATTGCCATATTAATACTTTTCAATATATAATTAAATTTTTGGCTTGTAATTAACAGGTTTGTTGAATTGGTTATAAATATAAATGCTAAACCTTTCGATTTAGCATTTATTAAAAATGACCATTGACTAAAATAACAAACGATAGAAATACTCATTTAACTCTAAGCTGTTAATAACACTATTATTATTTATTCCGTCAATTGGTTAAAGTATACTATAGAGCATCCCAGGAAGCACTTGGATAATAAATAGAACTTGTTACCGGAGCTTTCCAATATTCCTGGCTGCCGCCACGGAAGGTGTGAAGACTTACTGCATTTACATTTCGTTTAGCATCGTTAGTTACCCAGCGAATTGTTTGATTTAATATCTCTGTACCATTTACATAATATTTTACATATCCGTTAGTATTTGATCCAGTATTTAACTTAACAGATATTTGACAGTTATATGTCACACCTTCTTGTATGTAGTATTTTTTTCCAAAATCGTTACCAAATTGTCCAGGCTGATCTCTATAATAAACGTAAGGTTGCAGATAAGCTCCGCTTCCTTTGGCAGAGTTTGATCCATTTGGACAATACCACATAAATCTGGCACTACCGCCATTTCCATCCCATCCTGGATCACCGCCAGTATTCTGATCACCAATCAGGATACCATATCCGCATTTTCCACCTCTGCTCCAATAAAATCCGGAATTAAATCTCATTTGAAACCAAACCGTATAAACGCCTGTTGACCAAACGCCATACGATGTACACAGGCCGCCAGGACACGAAAGTGTATTAGTCTGCAATGTGATTGTTCTTGCTCCGGCACTTCCTAACGCAGAAACAATAGGTTCTGCCGCTGCACTATTTGCGGATACTTCCTTGTTAGAACTTTGCTGCACGTCTTTATTAACGCTTTGCGGCTCATTTAAATCTTGTTCCTTGTCGCAGGAATTAAACACTAATACTGTAATAAATAGGAAACTTGTTAATTTTAGGAATTTTTTCATTTTTAAATAATTAAAGGTTAGTAATAATTAATTAATTGTTAGTAAAAAATAGATAGTGGTTATCATTTGATATAGAACGGAAAACTTTTAAAATTCCCGAAATCAGTATCAATGGATACGTAAATAAAAAATAGGTTTTATCTGCGTATAGGTCATGCAATTGTCTTAGACTTGCTGTTGTTTATTACAAATCACATCAATGTTCATGCAATTAGTAATCGACACTGCAAAGTTGCTTAATAACAATTTACATGGGGAGTAAAAAAGTACGTTTTTAGGTACAAAAAAATCTAACCTATGTATTTTGTGTATTTTTTATAGGTTTTAAAAATAGTATTGGTAAAAAAAAGGTAAAAAAATGTACAACATTCAAATAATTAAGACTTTAATATATCGCATTTAGTTTAGCGAGGTTTGAATGGATTTTTATTCATAAGATTAATATGGCTTAAGATTCAAAATAGTTTTATAAAGATAAATACAACCGATTGTTTTTTTTGCTTTTTTTGTCTCCATATTAATGATAATTCGTTCTATCTTATTTATGATAAATAGTATTTATTGAGTTTTTTCCTTAAATAAAACTTTGCTTTAAGGTAAGTTTGTTTCATTTTTCGGATATTTTATGTTCCTATAATGTTTTGATCTTTTATTAAAATTTATAAAAGATCATTTTGTATTTGATAACCATCTTTCTCTTTGTAAAGCATTATTTAAATAAAATTCATTATTTTTAGAATAAAATTTAATTAATGCTTTTTTTATAGCTAATTATTTTATAATTGTTAATAAAAACTAAACACAACCGATTGTGTTTTGGTTATTTTTTATTATTTTTGTTTAAAATACACTTATTGACTAAGTTTTTTGTTGTAGGCAGCTAAACAACTGATTAAAATTCAACTTTTTATTAACCATATAACAGATTTAAATATAATATGAGTGTTAATCTTACAGTTACCTTATACTGGCTTTAGGTTTGTTAGTTGAAGCCGAGGGGCATTCTCTCGGCTTTTTAATGTTTGTAATAAATAGTATAACAATGATTAAAAGAAATATCTTTTTTACCACAGTAATCCTTTTGTTTTTTTTTCATGGGTCAGCTCAAAAAAAAATGCAAACTAAAAAAACTGCTGTCTTTTCGAATGTAGTTTATAATGGTGATGATCACATTTATAATAGCAACCCATTAAAATCGGATGAATTTTATACGCCAATTTTACAGGGGTGTTATCCTGATCCTGCCATTACAAAAAAAGGCGATGATTATTATATGGTATGTTCTTCATTTGCGATGTTTCCGGGAGTACCAATTTTTCATTCCAAAGACTTAGTAAATTGGACAGATTTAGGAGGTGTTTTGAATAACGTATCAGAATTTAATCCGCATGATACCGGAATCAGTGAGGGAGTTTATGCACCCGGGATTACTTACAATCCCCATAATGACACCTTTTATATGATTGTGACAGCATTTTCTGGTGGATTAGGAAATATTATTGTTAAAACAAATGATCCTATGAAAGGATGGGGAAGTCCTATTAAATTAGCTTTTGGCGGTATTGATCCTTCCATATTTTTTGATGATAATGGCAAAAGTTATATTGTTCATAATGATGCACCAGATAAAGGAAAAGAATTGTACGAAGGACATCGTGTAATTAAAATTTGGGAATATGATCTCAATATAGACAAAGTGATTCCCGGTTCAGATAAAATTATTGTAGACGGAGGTGTAAATCTTTCTAAAAAACCGATCTGGATTGAAGCACCGCATCTATATAAAAAAGATGGAAAATATTATTTAATGTGCGCTGAAGGTGGAACAGGAGACAATCACAGCGAAGTTATTTTTAGCAGTGATAATCCTAAAGGGCCTTTTAAGCCATCATCAAATAATCCAATTCTTACCCAGCGTTATTTTCCAAAAGACAGAACCAATAAGGTAGACTGGGCCGGTCATGCTGATTTAATTTTGGGACCGGATAATAAATACTACGGCGTTTTCTTAGGTATTCGTCCTAATAATCAGGACAGGGTAAACACAGGAAGAGAAACTTTTATACTGCCTGTAGACTGGTCAGGTGATTTTCCTGTTTTTGAAAATGGATTAATTCCCCTGCAGCCAAAATTAAAAATGCCGGCCGGAGTTACAAATAAAACAGGAAAAGAGGGCTTTTTTCCTAACGGTAATTTCGTTTTTACCGAAAATTTTGCCTCTAAAAATTTAGATTACAGATGGATAGGATTGCGAGGTCCTAGGGAAAATTTTATTTCATTAAGTAAAAAAGGCTTAGAAATAACTCCATTTGAAGTAAGTATTAAAGAAGTTAAACCAACTTCTACACTTTTTTACAGACAGCAGCACAACACATTTTTATTTACTGCCACAGTTGATTACAAACCGCAGTCAGAAAGGGATTTGGCTGGTATTGTCTGCCTTCAGAATGAACGTTTTAATTATGTATTTGGTATCACAAAAAAAGGAGATGACACTTTTATTTTATTGGAAAGAACAGAAAAAGGCCAATCAAAAATTATAGCAAGTTCTAAAATCAAAATAATAAATTCACTACGTCTGCAGGTAAAAGCTACAGGAGACAACTATGAATTTAGTTATGCTGTCAATGGTATTGATTTTGAAAACTTAGGCGGAGTAGTTTCCGGAGATATCCTTTCAACCAATATCGCTGGAGGTTTTACAGGGGCACTAGTAGGTTTGTATGCTACCGCTGCCAATGATGCCCATCCAGAATAATTGTTCATTTTTAAATTTTCAAACAAAAACAAATTTGTAAATAATGAAATCAATAATTAGGTTTTTAAAATTCGTAATTCTTTTTTTAATAGTACAAAAAGGATATTCACAAGATTCAGATTTTCATGTTTATTTGAGTTTAGGACAATCCAATATGGAAGGATATGCCAAAATTGAACCTCAGGATAAAATAGATATTCATCCACGTTTTCAGGTTTTAGCCGCAGTTAACTGTCCGGAAATGGGACGTGAAATGGGAAAATGGTACACAGCAGTCCCGCCTTTGTGCAGATGTACCACCGGACTTACTCCGATAGATTATTTTGGAAGAACAATGGTATCAAATCTTCCGGAAAAAATAAAGGTTGGTGTTATAAATGTTGCTGTAGGAGGGTGTAAAATAGAACTTTTTAATAAAAATAATTTTGAAACGTATGTTGCAGGTTCTCCGGACTGGTTAAAAAACATAGTAAAAGAATATGACGGAAATCCTTACGCAAGATTAGTTGCAATGGCAAAAATTGCTCAAAAAAAAGGAGTTATAAAAGGTATTTTACTTCATCAGGGAGAATCCAATACAGGAGATACGCTTTGGCCTCAAAAAGTAAAAATAGTATATGATAATTTAATAAAAGACCTGAATCTGGATCCTAAAAAAGTACCCTTGCTTTCTGGAGAAACCGTAAATGAAGATCAGAACGGTAAATGTGGCAGTATGAATAAGATAATTGCAAAACTGCCCCAGGTTATACCAAACTCCTATATTATTTCCTCAAAAGGATGTAAGGCCGAAGCTGATTTTCTGCACTTTAATGCTGATGGTTACAGAGAATTAGGCAGACGTTACGCTGAAAAAATGTTATCATTATCAGGTTATGCATTATCTAATAGGAAAGAGCCTTTTATAGTTCACGCCCCTCTTGGATTTGATGCTGTTGACCTAAATGTAAAAGAAGGAAAAATCGAAACAGTAACTTACGAATCTAAAACAGTAGGATCAGTTAGAAAAACCACTGTTTATACGCCGCCGGGATTCAACAAAAAAAGAAAATATCCTGTCTTATACCTTTTACACGGAATAGGGGGCGATGAAAAAGAATGGTTAAATGGAGGAAATCCTCAGATTATATTAGATAATCTTTACGCCGAAGGAAAAATTGAACCCATGATTGTTGTGATGCCAAATGGCAGAGCAATGAAAGATGATAGTGCTTCCGGAAATATAATGGCCCCGGATAAGGTAAAAGCTTTTAGTGTTTTTGAACAGGATCTTCTAAATGATTTAATTCCATTTATTGAAAAAAAATATCCGGTTCTAAAAGACAGAGAACACCGTGCAATTGCCGGTTTATCTATGGGAGGCGGACAGTCTTTGAATTTCGGACTAGGAAATTTAGATAAGTTTGCCTGGGTGGGAGCTTTTTCGGCAGCACCAAATACTAAGATGCCTGAAGAATTACTTCCTAATCCCGAAGAAGCAAAAAAGAAACTCAAACTGCTTTGGATTTCATGCGGTGATAAAGACTGGCTTCTAGAAAACAGCACACGTACACACGATTATTTATCAAAAAATAATGTACTTCATATTTACTATATAGAACCGGGAGTACATGATTTTAAAGTATGGAAAAATGGTTTATATATGTTTTCTCAGTTTTTATTTAAGACGGTCGATCAGTCAAAATTTGCAACTTATACCATTTTAGGTAATCCGGCCCAGACCAATCCATAATGCTCTTCGAAAGCAATTAGAAAGCTCAAATCTTTAATCAAAATAAATGAAAAATAATTATCTATATCTCTTAAGTTTAGTATGCTTTTTCAATTTAAATGCACAACAATATCCTTATAAAGATGTATCGCTTAGTTCTAAAAAGCGTGCAGAAGATTTAATTTCCCGATTAACTCTGGAAGAAAAAGCAGCATTCATGTGTGATCAGAGTGACGCTATACCAAGATTGGGAATCAAAAAGTTTAATTGGTGGAGTGAGGCTCTGCACGGTTATGCCAATAATGATAATGTTACTGTTTTTCCTGAACCCATAGGCATGGCAGCTTCGTTTGACGATCAATTGGTTTTTCGTGTATTTGATGCGGTTTCAGATGAAGGCCGGGCAAAATACAATCAGTGGATTCAAAACGGAAATGAAAATAAACGTTTTTTGAGTCTTTCAGTCTGGACGCCAAATGTGAACATTTTTAGAGACCCGCGCTGGGGACGAGGACAGGAAACCTATGGAGAAGATCCTTATCTTACTTCAAGAATGGGAGTTTCGGTTGTTAAAGGACTTCAGGGACCTGCAGATGCGAAATACCGAAAACTATTAGCCTGCGCTAAACATTTTGCAGTTCATTCTGGTCCTGAATGGAGCAGACATGAATTGAATCTAAACAATGTAAATCCTCGGGAGTTGTACGAAACCTATCTTCCAGCATTTAAAGCATTGGTGCAGGAAGCCGATGTTCGACAAGTGATGTGTGCGTATCAGCGTTTAGATGATGAACCTTGCTGCAGTAATACCCGATTATTACAGCGCATTCTTCGCGACGATTGGGGATTTCAATATCTGGTAGTTTCAGATTGCGGCGCTGTCACTGATTTTTATACCACACATAAAGTTTCATCAGATGATGTACATGCTGCATCAAAAGCTGTTCTGGCAGGAACTGATGTTGAATGTGTCTGGGATAAATATCCCTTTAAAAAATTACCCGAAGCCGTTGAGAAAGATTTAATAAAAGAAGAAGAAATCAATAAAAGTCTGCTTCGTGTTTTAATCGGTCGTTTTGATTTGGGCGAAATGGATGATGACTCAATTGTACCTTGGGCTCAAATTCCGGCAACTGTGCTTAATAGTAAAGAACATCAACAGTTAGCGCTTGAGATGGCTCAAAACTCAATGACGCTTTTACAAAATAAAAACAATATTCTTCCTTTAAATAAAACCATCAATAAAGTGGCAGTTATAGGCCCAAATGCAGATAATGAACCTATGTTATGGGGAAATTACAACGGAACACCGAATAAAACCATTACCATTAAAAAAGGAATTGAAACAAAACTTGCTATAAATAAAGTCATATACGATAAATCTTGTGATTTAGTCGAAGATAAAGTAACCCAGACATATTTTGACCAATTCTCATTTGAAGGAAAAAAAGGAATGAAAGCTACTTATTGGAACAATCCCAATAGAGAAGGGAACAGTATTGTTTCGCAGCAAATTTTAAATCCCGTAAAAATGACCACAGCAGGTCAGCATGAATTTGCTTCGGGAGTTAAACTAGAAGAATTTTCAGCAAAATATGAAACTGAATTTTCAGCGAAAGAAAACGATACTCTTGTTTTTAAAACCGGAGCTACAGGAGTTTTTGAATTATTTGTTGATGGAAAATCGATAGCGAAGTATACGAACTGGCGTACGGTTCCAGGAAAAATTCCGCTTGCAGTTGAAGCGGGCAGAAAATATAAAATCGAAATTCTTTTTGCCCAATCCAATAATTGGCAGGCTAATTTAGAATTTGATTTTGGAAAAGAGTTTGATATCGATTTCAAAGCCTTGATTCAAAAATTAAAAGGTATTGATACTGTAATTTTTGCAGGCGGACTTTCAACTTTACTGGAAGGAGAAGAAATGCCTGTTTCTTATCCCGGTTTTAAAGGCGGTGACCGAACCAATATTGAGCTTCCTGCCGTGCAGAGAAAATGCTTAAGAGAACTTAAAGCAGCTGGCAAAAGAGTAATTTTTGTAAACTGTTCAGGATCTGCCATTGCTCTAACGCCTGAGACAGAAAGCTGCGACGTTATATTACAAGCTTGGTACCCGGGAGAATCTGGAGGACAGGCAGTGGCAGATGTTCTTTTTGGGGATTATAACCCAGCGGGAAAACTGCCAATTTCATTTTATAAAAACTCAGATAAATTAGGCGACTTTGAAGATTATTCTCTTAAAGGTCGTACTTATCGCTATACCACAGATGTTTTGTTTCCGTTTGGATTTGGCCTAAGCTATTCTAAGTTTGATATTGACGCAGGAAACCTAAGTAAGAACAAGATAAAATCTAATGAAGATACACAGTTAAAATTTTCAATAAAAAACAGCAGTAAACGCGACGGAACAGAGATTGTTCAAGTCTATGTTAGAAAATTAAATGATGCAGAAGGACCGCTAAAAACATTAAAAGCTTTCAAACGGATTGAGCTAAAATCAGGTGAAAAACAAAATGTAACGATCAATTTACCGGCTTCCTCATTTGAGTTTTATGATGCTAAAACCAGGCAAATGAATATCACTTCTGGAGAATATGAGGTGTATTACGGTAACAGTTCGGATGCTAAAGATTTAAAAATGATTAAAATGAATGTTCAATAAATTAAAAACTACCTATTAAATTTCTTTCCCAATAAAAAGTAATTAATCTACAGCAAATTATGAGTTTTAAATATCTTTTATACTTATGTCTATTTAGTTTTTTAAACTTAAATGCACAATCAGTTGTAAAAAGTCCTGACGGAAAACTTAAAGTTTCTCTATCTGTTTCTAACGGTCAGCCTTTTTATAGTATTTCTTATAATGATAGACAGTTTTTAGAAAAGTCACCGCTTGGTTTAAAAACCAATGTTGGGGATTTTACCACAGGATTAGTTTTAAAAACAGATGCAATTCAAAATAAAATTGACGAAAGCTATCAGCTTCCCAATATTAAAAACAGCAATGTTCATTATGAAGCTAATGAAGCTGTTTTTTCTTTCACTAAAGAAAATAAAAGAGCGATCGACATTATATTTAGAGTTAGCAACAACAATGCGGCTTTTAAATATAAAATATATCCGCAAAATGAAAGCCGTTCTTGCATGGTACAGGAAGAAGCTTCAGGTTTTCTTCTGCCGGAAGGCACCACTACATTTCTTTGTCCGCAAAGTAAGCCAATGACCGGTTTTGCCAGAACTGCTCCAAGTTATGAGACATCTTATACATTAGATGATTCTATAGGCAAAAATGGAATTGGAGAAGGTTATACATTCCCATGTCTTTTTAAAATACAGAATAATGGATGGGTTTTAATATCCGAAACAGGAGTAGACAGTGGTTATTGTGCCAGTAGATTAATAGGACATAATAAAGGATTATATAGTATTGGTTTTCCAATGACGGGAGAAAATAATGGAAACGGAACAACTGCTCCCGGTATATCGCTTATTGGAGAAACGCCCTGGAGAACTATTACAATGGGAGAAACATTGTCTCCTATAGTAGAGACTACAATTCCTTTTGATTTAGTGAAACCAAAATATGAAGCATCAAAAGAATATAAATATACCAAAGGTTCATGGAGCTGGATCATGAAAATGGATGACAACACTACTTTTCCGGTACAAAAACAGTATATCGATTTCAGCGCTGCAATGGGATATCAGACTATTTTAGTTGATGCCCTTTGGGATACTCAGATCGGAAAAGATAAAATAGATGAATTGTCCCGATATGGCGCCGAAAAAGGGGTTGGCTTGTATTTATGGTACAATTCAAACGGATATTGGAACGATGCACCACAAGGACCAAGAGGAATGATGGACAACAGTATCATCCGCCGTAAGGAAATGGCTTGGTTGAAAAGCATCAATGTAAAAGGCATTAAAGTAGATTTTTTTGGAGGAGACAAACAAGTCACCATGAAGTTATATGAAGATATTTTAAAAGATGCCAATGATTTTGGTTTGATGGTTATTTTTCACGGCTGTACATTACCAAGAGGCTGGGAACGCATGTATCCCAATTTTGCCTCAAGCGAAGCGGTCTTAGCGAGCGAAAACCTGCATTTTGGACAAGAAAGCTGTAACAATGAAGCGATTAATGCTGCTACACATACATTTATTAGAAATACTGCAGGCAGCATGGATTTTGGCGGCAGTGCATTAAATAAATTTTATAATAGCGAAAATACTTCCAGCAAAGGTTCAAAACGAATGACTTCGGATGTATTTGCCTTTGCGACGGCTGTGCTTTTTCAAAGTGGTGTACAGCATTTTGCACTGGCACCAAACAACTTGACGGATGCTCCGGTCTGGGCTGTAAATTTTATGAAAGAGGTTCCCACAACCTGGGATGAAGTTCGTTTTTTAGAAGGATACCCGGGCAAATATGTAATCCTCGCCCGCCGAAAAGGAGCGAAGTGGTATATAGCAGGAGTAAACGCTCAAAAAGAAACGTTGAGTTTAAAATTGAAACTCCCAATGATTGTTTCCAATGCATCATTAACCTATTATTTTGATGATGAAAAATTAAATGGAAAAGTAAAAACAATCAAACATAAAAGTAATCAGGAAGTTGAAATTAAAATTCCTTCTAATGGAGGGATAGTGCTGGTGAATTAAATAAAAGTTATAATCCGAATCGCAAATTGTGATCTAATTTATATTTAAAAAAAGAAACAACTCCAATATTGTATTTTATTAAATAATAAACATTGAATTTTAATTTAACAATCATTTTATAAATGTCCTCAAAAAAATGTTTTAGAGCCATTGCTATTTTGTTTTTTATAATAAACAGCTTGTTTTCTCAAAATACATTTGAAAACTATCAATTTCGGCTGGTAGATAATGAAACTTCAAAAAGCGGTATTTACACCATTGCACAGGATCAATTTGGCGTTATGTGGATGGGAACAAATGGTGCAGGTTTATATAAATATGATGGAATAAATTATATGGGTTACGAGCAGGACTCAAAACGCAGTAATTCTATTAACAGCAATTTAATTTATACAGTTTATGTAGATAAGCAGAACCTTTTGTGGGTAGGCACCGATGAAGGATTGTGTCTTTATAATCGCAATCTGGATACTTTTGAAAATATCGATCTTCGGAAACCAAGCCAAAAAGAAACTGTAATTTCTGTAAGAAGTATCATTGAAGATGATAAAGGCAATATCTTTTTAGGAACGTTTAATAATGGTCTGCTAAAACTAAATGTCAAGTCAAGGAAAATTACCAGCCTTAAATTAGACACTCCAAATGCAGTAAATTATTTGATTCACTGTTTAGTAAAGGATAAAAAGGGAACTATTTATTTAGGAACTAATTCTGGTTTAAAAGTAGTCGACCCCATAAAAAATGAGGTGAAAAAGGTAAGAATTGCTAAGAATAATGAATTATTATCAGGCACCATTATATCTATGTTTTTTGACAGCCAACAAAACTTATGGATTGGTAACGGATACAAAGGTCTGGTTAAAGCTGATTTGTATTCTAAAGAAAAACAGGCTGTTACTTATCCTATTACCAGAAAAAGAATCATGTCGATTTTGGCTGCAGATGCCAAAACCATACTTTGTGCAACAGAAAATGACGGATTAATCATTGTAAATGACCAAGGTGTTGTTCAAAAAAAATATGAAAACAGCAAATTCAATAATCGCAGTTTAGGTTCTAATTCTGTCTGGTCGTTATATGTAGACAAAGAAAAAAGAATCTGGCTGGGATATTATAATAAAGGTTTAGGTGTTTTTGACCGAATAAACAATAAGGTAAAAGGAATTGAAAGTTTAGCCGGAAATCCACAGTCACTGCAAACCAATTGTGTTACCGGGATTGCCAAAGATGATGAAGGCCAGTTGTGGATTTCTATGGAAGGCGGGGGTGTAGATGTTTACAATCCGGAAACCCAAAACTTTAAACATATTACCAAATCAGATACTCATTTTTATTCAGGATTAACAAATAACAACATCACTAAAGTCTTTATTGATAAAAAACAAAATGTCTGGCTGGCGAGCTGGAATGAGGGAATCTTTTTTTTGAAGAAAGGAAGTAGAAACTTTATTAATTACAATACAAAAAATACTCCTGATTTAGCCTCAGACAATATTATGAGTATTACCGAAGATTCAAGAGGTGTAATATGGATTGGAACTTTTGCAAAAGGACTGCACTATTATACTCCTTCAGACGGCCGTTTTCATCATTGCAATACGAAACCATTTTACGCCAATGGAATGGTAAATTTAGACATCAGAAAAGTAATGGCCGATTCAGATGATGCTGTTTGGGTAGGTTCAACAACGGGTTTGTATAAAGTCAGCACAAAGGATTTTGTTTCTTTCTCCGTGACTTCCCTGCGCGATAAAATGTCAGAAAAGCTCAAAAATCATAAAAGTATACACACTATTAATACGTTATACCAGGCCAAAAATAAAGAAATCTGGATTGGTACTGACGGCGCGGGATTATTTAGCTACAATAAAAAAACAGCTGACTTAAAATGGTATATAAATTTTAATGGGCTGCATGAAAAATCAATTTCCTCAATTATAGAATCTAATGACGGGCGAATCTGGTTAAGCGGAAAAAAGGGAATCAGCAGATTGGATTTAAAAAACAAAACGACGGTCAATTACTCTACCTACGATGGTTTGTTTGGGAATGATTTCAACAACAATTCTGTTTTAAAAGATGAAAACGGAATGCTGTATTTTGGAGGCTACGAAGGCTTAAACTATTTTAATCCTGCAAATTTGGTAAAAAGCAAAAAACAGCTTCCAATTTATTTTACGGATCTGAAACTTTTTAATAAATCAGTAGGGCCGCTTGAAAAAAACTCACCATTAATAAAAGTAATATCAGAAACAAAAAAGATAATACTTAAACACGATCAGTCTGTATTTACAATTGATTTTATTGGTATAAATTATTCTTTTCCCGCCAGAAATGAATTTGCATATTACTTAGAAGGTTTTGAAGATTCTTGGAATTATGTGGGCAGTAAAAGTTCAGCAACTTATACCAACTTAGCTCCGGGCAAGTACGTTTTTAAGGTTAAAGCATCTGAAAAAAATGGGGTCTGGAGCCAGAAGCCATTAGAATTAAAAATTGAAATTTTACCGCCCTGGTGGAAAACATCATTTGCTTATCTTTTCTATTCGCTGTTAGTGCTGGCAGCAATTTATTTTGGCAATCAATATTATCAAAATAGGTTCAAACAGAAACAATTAATACAATTTGAACAGAAAAAAGCAGCTCAGATCGAAAAATTAAATGATAAAAAATTACAGTTCTTTACCAATATTTCGCACGAGTTTAGAACACCGCTTACTTTAATTTTAAATCCTTTAGGCGATATACTCAAGAATAATGCACAGGAACTTTCAGGCGGTGTTTTGAATAAACTGCAGACGATTCAAAAAAGTTCTGACAGACTTTCAAGATTAATCAACGAGTTGATGGATTTTAATCAGCTTCAGTTTAATAAAATGCCGCTAAAAGTGCAGCAATTAGAGATAGTTGGTTTTACAAAAGAAATTGTAAGCTATTTTGATGAAGAAGCCCAAAGCCGTGGAATTCAGCTGCAATTTCAATCAGATAAAAAAACATTAAACGATTGGGCAGATCCTAAAATGTTCGAGAAAATTATTTTTAATGTGATTTCAAATGCTTTTAAGGTTACTCCCGATAATGGAAAAATAACAATAAGAGTAATAGTCAATGAGGAATTAGTTTATTTTCCATTACTAAAACCGGCCTACAGTAATCCTTCATTTTCGGTTATTATTGAAGACAACGGCGCAGGATTGGATAAAAAAGATATTAAGCGAATTTTTGACCGTTTTTATCAGGTAAATAATTTAAACAAAGCGTATTATGGAAGCACAGGAATAGGTTTGGAGGTGGTTCGCGGATTTGTAGAATTACACAAAGGAAATATCGAAGTAGAAAGTGTATTAGGAGCTGGTACCACTTTTATTTTAATATTTCCGATGGGGAAAGAATTTTTCAATGAAAATGATATACTGCATGAAGAATTTAAAAGGAAAAAGAATATAAGTTTTACACCAACGATCGAAAAAGAAACTGTTCAATCCTTTGATGATCAGGAACAAAAAGATCGTGTTTATACCATTTTGATTGTTGAAGATAATGTAGAACTGCGGAATTATTTAAAAAACGAACTTAAAAAAGAGTATAAAGTAATCACGGCAGAAAATGGTCAGATTGGTTTAGAAGCAGCTTTGCAGAAACAGCCTGATTTGATTTTGACCGATGTAATTATGCCTGTTATGAATGGTTTAGAATTATGTAAAAACATTAAAGCAGATTTAAAAACGAGTCATATTCCGTTAATGATGCTGTCGGCAAAAGCATTAGTCAAAGATAAATTAGAAGGAATAGATTCCGGTGCCGATATGTATTTAAGCAAACCATTTGATATGGATATTTTAAGATCCAGTTTAGTGCAGCTGCTTAAAAGCAGGCAGATTATGTTTAATAAATTCTATAACGGCATTACTCCAAAGGCAAAAGAAAAAACTACGACATTAGATAATGAATTCATAAAAAATGTCCTGAATTATATTAATGAAAACATTAATGAATATGAGTTGAGTGTCGAAGTTCTGGCATCGAAAGTATTTTTAAGCAGAAGCCAGTTGTATCGAAAAATTAAAACATTAACTGGTGTTTCGGTAAATGAATTTATACGAAATGTTCGTTTAGAAAAAGCCAAAGAATTAATAGAGCTGGACAATGACAATATAACCGAAATCAGTATTAAAGTGGGTTTTAGTTCTCCTTCTTATTTTACAAAATGTTATAAAGAAAAATACGGACATCTGCCTACACAAAGTAAATAGTTTGTTCATTTTAACTTGAACTTAAAGACGGTTTTATACCGTCTTTTTTTGTTCTAATAATTAGGCAGATTATAGATTTATTATTTGTAATGCAATGTCTTGTTATTAAAAATCATAGTAATTCGTACTAAACGTCTTTTCAAGGAATTATTAAATAATTATGATTAGACCCTTTTTTTATTTCATGCTTAAAAAAAGAATATCATTATTATTAAAATCCTATTTCTGTTTTTTTAAATAAATCACCTGAAAACTGTCAATTAGCTGGTTTTTGTAGTTATCATGCTACAAAATTGATAGTTTTTGCATCATTTTTAATAGACAAAATTTAGGTTAAGCTTATATTTTTGGATGGTAAGAAAATTAAATAACCCAGAAAACAAGTATTAACCATTTTAAAAATTAAACTATGAAATGAAAACCAAATTATTTATTGAATCCTTTTTTTAATTAAAATTTAAGAGATATAAAAACCACTTTTAAATTTTAGAATAAGCATTACAATAATTAAAACTTTACAACCAAATAACTATTTAAACTAATCAAAAAACCAATTGAAATGATGTTAAAATTAAAATTTGCAATAATAACATTGCTGATAATCAGCAGTCATAATATGATGGCACAGTCAAAGACCATACAGGGGGTAGTTACAGATCCCTCCGGGTTTCCTCTGCCGGGTGCCGGTGTTAATGTAGAAGGCTCACAAAACAGCGCCGCTACAGATTTTGACGGAAAGTATACTTTAAAAGGCGTAAACCCTACAGACAAAATTACATTTTCGTTTGTTGGTTTAATTCCACAAACAATCACTGTAGGAACAAGAAATACTATTGATGTTACTTTAGCCTTATCTACACAAAACTTAAATGAAGTTATAGTAGGTTACGGAACTCAAAAGAGAACTAAAGTAACCGGAGCAATTTCAACAGTAGGTTCAAAAGATATTGCCGCCGTGCCAATTACAAATGCAGAGTCAGCTTTACAAGGTAGGGCAGCGGGTGTTACTGTTGTAAATGGTGCTCCGGGTTCTAATCCTACCGTTACCATTCGTGGTTTGGCTACCATGGGAAATAGCGCTCCCTTATATGTAATTGATGGAGTTTTGACCAGTAACTTATCTGGACTGAGTCCTAATGATATTGAATCGATGTCTGTTCTAAAAGATGCGTCAACAACAGCTTTATACGGTTCAAAAGCTTTTAACGGAGTAATTATGGTTACTACGAAAAAAGGTAAAAAAGGACCGGGACAGTTAAATTTTAGTACTTACGCCGGTTTTCAGACTATTACAAAAAGATATGATGTTTTAAATACGCAGCAATATCTTCAGTATGCTAAAGATTTAGGAAGTGATTTAACGGCAAGAGCTGCTGAATTTGGTAATACAAATACCAACTGGCAGGATCAAATTTTTCAGAGTGGTGTAATGCAGGATTATAATTTAAGTTTCTCAAATGGTACAGAAACTTCTACATCCCGTTATTCTGCAGAATATTTGAAACAGGAAGGAGCCGTTATCAATACTGGTTTTGAACGCTATTCGTTTAGAGCTAATAATACACAAGATATTGGCAGACTTAAAGTAGGAAGCAATATTGGAATCTCTTTCAGTAAAATCAATCCGGAGCGTAACTCAGGAGGAAGAACATTATTGGAACATGCTATTAAAATGGCACCTTATTTACCTGTTTACAATGGTGCAAATTTAGGCGGGTATCAAGGCCCAAGCGCTATTGACGGCAATGATGCCGAAAATCCTGTTCGTGTAGCAAATTTAGGATATCAAAAAATTAATAATTTATCTATAATAGGAAATATCTACGCTGAATTAGAAATTTACAAAGGCCTGAAATTCAAATCACAAGTTTCATTAGATTACTTTACGAGTAAGGATCATACCTTTATTCCTAGTTTTAGTGACGGTTCCTATCACAAACAAGCGTTTTCAACAACTAATGAAACCAATACCCAAGGTCAAAATATTGTTTTTGATAATAGTTTAACTTATAAAACGACTATTGCAGCGAAACATAATATTGAGGTATTAGGGGTTATAACTAAAATTGACGGAAAAGGGCAAAATTTAGCAGCAGGCAGCCGTTACTATATTTCAAACGAAATTGATCAGCTGAGATATAATGAAGGAAGTTTGAGTTCTGGAAATTTTGAAGAGAAAAATATTGGATATATCGCCCGTATCAATTACGATTACGATGATAAATATATACTGGCTGTTTCAGGGCGTAGAGATGCTTCTTCCCGCTTTGGAGCTAATAACCGCTGGGGTAATTTCTATTCATTTGCTTTGGGCTGGAATATTGCCAAAGAAAGTTTTATGGCAGATTCTGTTTTTAGTACATTAAAACTTAGAGCAAGTACAGGTACAACCGGAAATGACAGAATAGAAAATTATCAATATGCAGCGACATTGCTTGCTGATTATAATTATCCAATTAACGGAGGAAATGCTCCAGGTGTTTCTCTTGGAGTTGCTTCTAATCCTGACTTGAAATGGGAGTCTAAAAAGGATAGAAACATAGGTTTGGATTTTGGTTTGTTTGACGAAAAATTCACTGGATCTTTTGAATATTTTAATAATAAAAGCAGTGATATTCTTTTTGCAGTTCCGTTAGCGGCCTCTGTAGGGTCTGCCGGCGGCGGAACTCAAATTCAGAATATTGCCGATGTAAAGGTATCCGGATATGAAATATCATTAGGGTACAATGACAGAAAAGGAGATTTTACATGGTCTGCCGTAGCTAATTTAGGGACAAGTAAAAATGAAGTAACAAGTTTAGCGCCGGGAGTAACCAGTGTATTAGGCGGTCCAACAGCAAGAGCTGGTTTGGAGAATTTCTCAAGACTGGAAGTAGGTCAGCCGCTATTTTATTTTTATGGTTACGAAACTAATGGAATTTATCAAAATCAGGCAGAAGTAGACGCCGTTTTTGGACCAGGACAGACTATTATTAAACCAGGTGATATTAGAATTGTTGACCGTGATGGTAATAAAATAATCAATTCTAATGATAAAACTAATATTGGAAATCCATATCCGGATTTTACTTATGGTTTAAACCTTACGGCAGCCTATAAAAATTTTGATTTCAACTGTTTCATAACAGGAGTTCAGGGCAACGATATTTACAATGCCAATAAATTTGATTTAACAGGGATGAATCGTTTGTTTAATGCCAGTACAGAAGTTTTAGACAGAGCAATTGTGGTAAATGGTGTTGTAACCAATCCATCGGCTACTTTACCTCGAGCGCAGGGAGCAGATATCAACTGGTCTTCAGCCAATCAGCGTTATATTGAAGATGGTTCTTATACAAGATTGAAAAATATCACTTTAGGATATACATTATCAGGGGAGACATTTGACAGCCATTTTTCAAATATAAGATTCTACATAAGCGGCCAAAACCTTATTACGATTACAAATTATTCTGGGTTAGATCCTGAAATTGCACGTGCAGATACTAATGCAAATTCTGCTGGTATCGACTTAGGAAGGTATCCACAGCCTAAATCAGTAATTTTTGGACTTGATGTTAAATTTTAATATATAAGATGATGAAAAAAATAAAACATATAGTTGCAGCATTGTTGGGAGTTTTCGCAATAAATTCATGTGACACTTCGGAATTGGAATTAACTAATCCAAACACTTTATCTCCCGACACTTTCTTTAAAACCGAAGCGCAGGTAGAATCTGCTGTAAATGCAGCTTATGCTAATTTACAGACAAGAGGATTGTATGCCCGAAATCTTGCCTTTGCAATGGATCTTATGGCGCAGGATGCAGCAGGAAATCCACAATTAGAAGGTAATAAGAAACCTTTTCAGGATTTTTCTTTTAATGCAGGAAATGATATTATTCAGTATTATTGGGAATCTTGTTTCTTAGGAATATCCAGAGCTAATTTTGTATTAGATAATGAAGGTAAGATTAATGATTTACCAAATTCAGTTTTATCACAAGCGAAAAAGAATAAATTTTTAGGAGAAGCACATTTTTTAAGAGCTTATTATTATTTTCTTTTAGTAAATCGTTTTGGGGATGTGCCAATTTATAAAACCGGAACTATTACAGGTGCTGCAAGAAGCCCTAAAGCAGAAGCTTTTGATTTGATTAGGGCAGATTTAGAATTTGCCTCTCAAAATTTGCTGCCTAGGGGTACAGAAGTTGTAGGAAGAGTGACAAAAGAAGCGGCTTATGCTTATTTAGGGAAAGTATTGTTATACGAAAAGAAATACGATCTGGCTTTAGCTGCCCTTAATAACGTTACAGGATTCAGTCTTGAGGATAAAGGCAGTTTTTACAACAACTTTATGGAAGAAACGGAGCATGGTAAAGAATCTGTTTTTGAGGTTGAATTTAATGAAAACAATGGAACTGGTAACAAATGGGATGATGCTGGAAATAGCGGCGGAACCGGTTTTGCTGAGTCAACGCTGAGAGGTCAGGAATATGGTAATTTAAGCTGGTTCAACGTATATCCGCCTGATGCACTTTTAAATTCTTATGAGGCAGGAGATTTACGTTTTGGAGATACTTTTTATGTGCCGGGTTCCAAATATTTAAACGGAACACGTACTATGACTGCACAAAACTTTAATACATCTGCAGGCCTTAGAAATGCGGGTTGGAAAAAATACCAGAACTATTATAAAAAAGAAGATGAAGCTGTACAATCCAGTATCAACTTCAAAGTTATGCGTTATGCAGATGTGCTTCTTATGAAAGCAGAATGTGAAAACCAAAGAGACGGAGGTTCACAAACGGCTGCTATAGCCTTTATCAAAGAAGTTAGAGATCGTGCAGGTTTAACAACTGCAATTGCTCCAACAAAAGAGGCTGTTTTCACTGCAATCGTTCATGAGCGTAAAGTAGAATTTGCAGGGGAGCAAAGCCGTTTTGATGATATTATAAGATGGGGAAATGCCAGCACAGAATTAGCAGGCAGTGGTTTTCAGGCCGGTAAAAATGAATTATGGCCAATACCTAACAGAGAAACATCTTCTAATCCCAATATAAAACCAAGTGATAATAATCCCGGGTATTAAATGATTTAAATTATGTTAGTTTGAGTTAAGTTAAGTTAAGTTAGTATTTTTGATAAACAGCGCACTTGTAATGCGCTGTTTATTTTTTTGGTAAGTATAGAGAATCAATAACAATTTCAAATCCCAAATTCCAAATTCCAAAATCTACAATCTATCTCTTCTTTCCTTCAAGTCTGTTTCAATTTGAATTTCCATTTTTTTATCTATTACATAAAAGCATAATAGAACGGCACTTATAATAAAGATAAAGCCCGGATAAATACTTATTGAAAGTTTAATTCCTTCTACAGCTGCCGGAACCTGATTGACTTCTTCGGCTACATAACCATATTTAGATAAAAAAGCCGCACCTAAAGCACTGCCTATACTTATTCCAATTTTTAATCCAAAAATCATTGCAGAGAAAACAGTAGCAGTTGCTCTTCGATTGTTTTTCCATTCGCTGTAATCAGCCACATCAGCAATCATGGCCCACAATAAAGGAATTGTTACTCCATAGATAAATCCATGCAATAACTGGGTTAAAAAAACCATCGCAATAGCTGTTCTGCTGTAAAAATTAAACAGCAGTAAACTCAGAGCAGATAAAAAAATGAAAGAGATGTAAATATTTCGTTTACCAAATGAATCTGCAAGAGATTTTGAAAACATAATTCCGAATATCATAAAAATAATCCCTCCGCCATTAAAAAGACTAAAAGCAGAAGTTGGAGCATCTTTTGGCCATTGAAAATCTACAAATCCCATTGCTGTTAATGAATTATTTAGTCTTTCAATAAAAGCTGTAAAACCAATATCATTCAAAAAAACGGTCTGAGCAGCAGGATCTAAATAATATTTAAAATAAAAAACATACATACCGCCCTTTAAAGACAAAGTTATAAATACCAAAATAGTAACCAGTAACATAACCAGCCATGGGCCGTTTTTACACAAATCGATAAAATCCTGCTTCACCGAAGATTCCTGATTTTTTGCAGGAATGATTCTTTCTTTGGTAGTAAAAAAAGTAACCAGAAAACAAATTACCCCAATAAAAGCAAATAGTATCATGGTATTTTTAAAGCCAATTGCTTTATCGCCATTTCCTAAAATTAAAACAAATGGCAGCAAAAGCGACTGAACTATAAATTGAGCTATCATTACAGCAACAAAACGATAGGAGGAAAGACTATTTCGTTCTTTCATATCACCAGTTAAAACACCGCTTAAAGCAACATAAGGTAAATTATTTGCAGAATAAATCAGAACAAGGAAAAAGTACGTCAGCAATGCATAGGTTATCTTGCCTGACAGCCCAAAATCCGGAGTTAAAAAAGAAAGGATCGCAGCAATTCCAAAAGGTAAAGCAGTCCATAATATCCAAGGTCTAAATTTTCCCCATCGTGTTTGGGTACGATCGGCAATAATTCCCATAATAATATTGAAAAAAGCACCAATAAAACCTCCGGTAAAGATAATAATGCTTGCTGTTCCGGCAGGAATTTTATAAACATCTGTGTAAAAGAAAGCCAAAAAAGTAAGCAGAGTCTGAAAAATCAAATTCGCTGCAAAATCACCTAAACCGTAACCTGTTTTTTCTAGTATAGAAAGCTTTTGGGATGTATTACTCATAAATATTTAATGGTTGCTTTTACAGGTTTTATACCCTGTTATATTAATTGCAAATTATTTTTGAAGTGTATTTCTATAAAAAAATAACACTTCATTTTCGTTCTGTCTGATAGAGAATGTGTAATGTAAAAATAGCTTGAAAGTTGAAATAAGTGTGTCATTTTTGAAGCTTATAATATCATTTTTGAAGCATGAGTTCTTTCGGGTAAATCTTTTAAATAATTGATTTAAAACACAACCAGTTGTTTTAAAATTATTAAATAACGATTTACATGTATTTTTATGTGCTATATTTACTGATATTTTTGTTATGCAACCAGTTGTGTAATCGTTGTTTTTTACCTATATTTAAATTATTATAAAAGATTAACAAATAATCCTATAAAATATGAAGGTATATCATACTATTGCAAATGAATATTTGGTTAGAATCCGACGTTTTATTATCGTTTTTTCCTTAGTTATTCCGGTTTTTCTCATTAGTCAAAACAAAAAGAAAACGGATAAATCAGAGCTTATAAAGCCTCATTACAGAAATCTTTTTAAGGAAGCGGGTTACAGTCAGACCGAAATAGACAATAAATTATCCAAAGCCTATTATGATGTTTTTGAAGGGCCAGATAAAGTATATTTTGAAGAAGGAGATTCGTTAGGATATGTTTCGGATATAAAAAATAAAGATGCCCGTACCGAAGGAATGTCATACGGAATGATGGTTGCCGTACAGTTTAATAAAAAAGAAGTTTTTGATCGTCTCTGGCGATGGTCTGTCAAATATATGCAGCATCAGGACGGACCAAGAGAAGGTTATTTTGCATGGAGTGTAAATCCGGAGACTAAAAAGCAAAATTCCGCTGGTTCTGCCTCAGATGGCGAGTTGTACTATATAACCAGTCTGCTTTTTGCTTCCAATAAATGGGGCAACAATACTGGAATAGACTACTACAAAGAAGCCAGAAGAATATTAGATGAGATGTGGAAAAAAGACGGTACAGGAAACATCTATAATATTATCAATACAGAGCACAAACAAATTTCTTTTGTGCCAGAGGGAGACGGCTACAATTGGACAGATCCTTCTTATCATGTTCCTGCATTTTACGAGATTTGGGCATTGTATGCCAAAGACGGTCATGAACAGTTTTATAAAGAATGTGCCGATGTTTCGCGTAATTTTTTACATAAAGCTTGTCATCCTGTAACGGGTTTGAATTCTGATTATACAAATTTTAATGGAGAACCTCATCCTACACTTTGGATGCCGCCTGGATTTCGTTATGATTCCTGGCGTGTTCCTATGAATATCGCAATGGATTATACTTGGTATGGAAAAGATAAAAAATGGCAGGAGGAGTATGCTAAACGATTTCAAAATTTCCTTAGATCAAAAGGACTAAATAGTTATGAAGATCAGTTTAATCTGGATGGCTCTACTCCTGATTTTATTCTTCAGGCAGGCCCGGTAAAAAAACTCAGACATTCCATTGGGTTGGTAGGAACGGCAGCTACTGCATCATTAGTCAATCCTGATAAAGAAAGTATGGATTTTGTTCATGCTGTTTGGAATGCTAAACTCGAACCTTATGAGGATGGTTATTTTGATCCGTACTATGATGGGCTGATGTATCTTTTCAGCCTAATGCATCTTAGCGGAAAATATCAAATTATAGTCCCGGAAGTAAAATAACTTTTAAACAAAAAACTTGAAAAAGTACTTAATTATATAGTAAGTCAAAATTTTAGGATATTCATATCACATTTATGGCTAATTAAATCTATGTTAAAAGTGTTCCTGTTTTTTAATATTAATTTGAACTTTGTAAAACTTGTTTAATTAATAAATGATGATTATGGAAACGCAAATTATTGAACTGGAAAAAAAATATTGGCAGGGAATGGAAAATCACGATTATGAAACGGTAAAGAAACTTACTCGTTTTCCTTGTATAATCGCTGGTAAAAATGGTGTAGAAAGTGTAGATGAGGCCAGCTTTAAAAAGATGTTTGAATCAGGAGATGGTGATAAAATAAAAGTATTGAATATTTCTGATGTCGAATCTCAATTAATTGCTGAAAATACTGCGATAATAGCATATGCAATAGAGTTGGGAATAGCAGATGAAAAACAAAAAGCCCCTATGAAATGTGCCTGCACTTCTACCTGGATCAACGAAAACAACAATTGGGTTTGCGTACTGCATACCGAAGCTGAATTAACCCAGCAGTAAATTGTAATTAAATTTGAAATAATGAGCCCGATATTGCATCGGGCTCATTCGTTTTATTTTTGATGAATTAAAAATGAGATTTTCGAAGAATTGGTTTATACTTTATAAAAAGAGTCACGATTTCATTCTCATCTTTTTCGAGTAAGTCTATGGGAAAATAAAACGATTTTCTGTTTTCCAACAAAATATGTAAATAAGTAGAAGTGTTCCTCTCATTGTATTCATTATGAGTAATTCTTCTGTCTACTTCAAACGCATTTATATCATCCCAGGCAAAAGTCCCTATTGAATTAAAAAAAACTTCTGTATCTCTAAAAATAATCTCAGTGGGTTCTTCCTTAAGGCGGCTAATTCGTATAAATGAAAAAAAGTATAAGAGTCCGATTACACCCAAAAATACAGCCAGAAAAACAGATAAGTTTATAACAGCAATACTAACTGGCAAAAAAATGAGTAACCCTAACAATGAAATTGTTTTGCTTTGATTACTCAATCTTTTATCTCGTTTTATTATAATTGTTTCCATTTATCTATTCTTATTTTAAAGCTTCTCGGGATATAACCTTTCCATTTTTATCGTCTTCAAATCCTATTGAGTAATTTTTGCCATATAAAGGTATTGAATCTAATTAAATAATTGTCATTCAGTATCTTAAATTCGGTTTGTGTTTAGTTAGTTTATATTGTTTTTTTTCAAATAATAAAATAATCTTCTGAATTTATCTACTGGGAATTGTGTAACATACTGCTGAAATTTAATACTTCTGACGCTATTCTCATTTGTATCTTTAAATAGGAAATTAAAACTATTTTATAATCAAAAAAAATATGTTATGGCAGAAATTAAAATTGAGAAAAAGAAACCGATATGGCCATGGATTGCAGCAGTGCTGATAATCGGGGCACTTATATACTACATCTTTGTAAAAGATCATGAAGCTCACAGTGAAAGCAGCATTGAAGTCGAAAACAGTACAAGTGCACAATAACCGGAAAGTAAATAATATTATTTATAAAAAAATTATGGAAAATAAAGACAAAAACTTATACAGACTGGACGAACTATCTAATTATAAAATTGCTTCAAATTATTCTGATGTAAGAGGATGGATGATCGTAGATGCTGACAACCGTACAATAGGCAAAATTGATAATCTCTGGGTCAATAAAGACATGCAGCGCGTGGTCTACCTGGATGTGAAATTAGATAAAGGGTTAATAGATGACAATCGTAATGAGGTTCGTGATGTTATAGCAAACGACAATGGAAAGGAGTTTATTTATAAAGAAGGAGACAGCCATATTATCATACCAATTGGATCTGTAAGTATAAATAAAGACACGAAAATTGTTATGGCTAACAGTATAGGATATGATACATTTAGAAACACAAGCAGATATAACAGGCAGTATAATTTTGACAGGGAATATGAAAGAAAAGTAATGAAGTCCTATTATCCTGAAAATGACCCGGAATCTGGCTATGATAGTAATGATGATGCTTTTTACAACCGCAGGGAATTTGATAATCACTAGCTGCTGATTATGTTATCTTAATACGATTAGAAAGATCAAACGTTAATAATGTTTGATCTTTTTTTGTAATCTGCGATGCGCTAAAGAAATACAGCATTAAAAAATGTCGCAACTAACTACTATTATATAAATTTGTAAAACAAGAAGTAACTAGCTTCTTGCTATTATACTATGAGCAATACATTTTCTGACAGCAGCCAAATTAAAATGGTATCTACTTTCTCTGAGCTTGTACATACCCATTTTAAAGGAGAAATGAATGCGTTATGCTGGTACAGAAATTTAGATGGCGATTTTAATGAGATTGTAGTCAAGTTATCTTTAAAAGAAAATATAACAGAAGTTTATCCTGAAGATCTAATGGCGCTCCAACTATCAGAAAAGGGGAATATAGCAAGAGAAATAATCTTAAATGATTTACAATTATTAACTGATTTTGGAGCTTCGCCCTCACTTAATTTACTGAAGTGTTATGAACGTGATGATGAATTTGATTTCATATCGACAGATGTGTATTCGTTTCATGTTGATCGTTCGCCCATTGCAACAGATACTTTTTTATGTACTTATCATGGAGCTGCAAGTGACATTATTTCGAATTCGCAGGCAGAGCAAAAAATTCTAATTCCGGAAGTACGAACTAAACTAAAAGAGCTGCATAACGGACCATCTGAAGAATTTGAAGATTTTTTGATGGAAAATTATTTTGATTTGCATTATCAGTTACATACCGATGCAGAACCTATTAATTTAGGTTTAGGGCATCTTTGGCGACTGGCTGTAGATCATCCAAAACAACAAGTACTACCTTGTATTCACAGAGCACCAATAGAAAATGAAGGGGAATATAGGTTGTTGTTGATTTGCTGAAATTGCTGCACAATGTATATTTTAAAAAGCTCCAAAGTCATTTGACTTTGGAGCTTTTTTCGTTCGAACTTTCTTTTATCACTTTGTGAATTGCTAATTAGAAATGTGAGAAATGAATTTTTGAGTGAAGTATATTAAAATTTGGGAATGAAAGAGGTTGCAGATTATAATTTGCAACCAACTTGAACTGCTGATTCAATAATTTGAATCGATTAATAATTACTTTTAAATTGTTTGATTATTAACGGCTTAAATAAATTTAATGTATGAAAAATTTTTTTTTACTTACAGGATTAATTTCGCTATTTTCTTTAGGCAATGTAAATGCTCAGGAAAATTCTTCTTCACAAAACTGGCCGGACAGAACAGTTCTGCCGATTGAACCTTACCAAAAAGTAGGCAAAGTCGCGCCCACCATAAAAGATTCGGATAAAATTGACTGGCCAAAAGAGATTAGCGCGCCAGAAAGTGCACCTAACGTTTTACTAATTATGATTGATGATGTTGGTTTTGGTGCCAGCTCTGCTTTTGGTGGTCCCATAACGACGCCAAATTTTGATGCACTTTCCAAAAACGGATTAAAATACAATCGTTTTCATACCACAGCAGTTTGTTCGCCTTCAAGAGCGGCTCTTATTACAGGCCGAAATCACCACACAGCAGCTACAGGAATTATTATGGAGTTCTCAACTCCATATCCAGGTTATAACAGCTTAGTTCCTAGAAGTGTGGCCACTATAGGTAAAATTCTAACGGACAATGGTTACGGTACATCGTGGTTCGGTAAAAATCACAATGTACCAGACTGGCAGTCTACTCCTGCAGGTCCATTTAATTTATGGCCGACTGGTTTAGGTTTTGAATATTTCTATGGTTTCCTTGGAGCTGATGCACATCAATTTAGACCAGCCTTATTTGAAGGCACAAAAGCTATTGACCCTTACTTAAAAGATGAGAAAGTAGATCCTGATTATATTTTAGACAAAGATTTGGCAGACCACGCCATTCATTGGATACAAACACAAAAAAATGTTTCGCCTAATAAACCTTTCTTTGCTTATTATACACCAGGAACAGCACACGCACCTCATCAGGCTCCAAAAGAATGGATTGCTAAATTTAAAGGTAAATTTGATCAGGGTTTTGATAAACAGCGAATAGAGACATATGAAAATCAAAAGAAATTAGGAATTATCCCTGCTGATGCGCTTCTGGCACCAACACCAGATGTATATCAAAAATGGGATGCCCTTACTCCTGGAATGAAAAAAGTAGCAGCAAGAGAAATGGAGGTCTATGCTGGTATGCTTGCTTATTGTGATAATCAGATTGGTAGAATACTGCAGTCCATTAAAGATCTTGGAGAGTATGATAATACGCTGGTGATCTTTATAATGGGAGATAATGGTGCCAGTGCCGAAGACCCAACTGGTCAGGGAATGACCAGCGAGATTGGTATGCTGGTAAACGGAGAAGTTGATACAGAAGAATATATGTTAAAACACCTGGATGATTTTGGAGGACCCTGGATGGCAGAGCACTATTCACAAAGCTGGGCGCATGCTATGAATACTCCATTTCAATGGGATAAAAAAATTGCTTCTCATTTAGGCGGAAGCCGTACTGGAATGGTTATTTCATGGCCGGCAAGAATTAAACAGATCGGTCAGATCAGAAGCCAGTTCGCACATATTACAGATATTGTTCCTACTATTTTGGAAGCTGCAAATATTCCACAGCCTAAAAAAGTGGACGGTTTTGAACAGACACCAATTGCAGGAAAAAGTCTTGTCTATTCTTTCGACAATGCAAATGCTCCTGAAACCCATAAAACACAATATTTTGAAGTTATTGCTAACAGAGGTTTTTATAAAGACGGCTGGCTGGCAAGTACCACTCCTAAAAATCTTCCATGGCAGGGTCATCCTGTACCTTCAGAAGATCCGGTAAAAGATTATAAATGGGAATTGTATGATCTTACAAAAGATTACAGCCAGGCAAATGATATCGCAGCACAAAATCCGGAAAAACTAAAAGAAATGCAAAAAGCTTTTATGGAAGAAGCTGAAAAATATAAAGTATTCCCATTTGATGACCGTTATATTGACAGGGTAAATCCTGAGAATCGTCCGAATTTAAATAAAGGAAGAACAAAATATACTTTCCATCAGGGTGTTTCTCGTATAACCGAAGGAATGGCACCTAATATGAAAAACACATCATTTAGTATTACTGCTGAAATAGAGGTAAAAGCAGGACAAGAAGGCATGATTCTTACTCAGGGAGGTTATTTTGCAGGCTTAGCTTTAATGCTTCAAAAAGGGAAACCAACTTTTGCTTATGCATTCTCTCATTATCCTAACAGCAAATGGCGCATCCAAGCTCCAACTGCTTTAACAGCGGGTAAACACACGATTGTACTTAATTTTGATTATGCAGGAGGTGGTGCTGGAAAAGCAGCAAAAGCAACCTTAATGGTTGATGGAAAAAAAGCAGCGAGTGGCGACATTCCAAAAACAGTTCCAAGCAGATTTTCGGCTGATGAAACTCTGGATGTAGGAGAAGATTTTGGTACTCCGGTAGACAGAACCTATGATGCACCTTTTACTTTTCAGGGAAAAATTGAAAAAGTTACGGTTGATTTAAAATCATAATTATTAGAATATTAGGAGCTAATATAAATTATTTAGAGATTACAAACTTGTTTTATGAAAGAGTCAATGGTTCTTAACTATTTAAGACATTGGCTCTTTTTTTTTTGAAATGGTTTCCTTTGATGTATATTAAATTATTTTCTAAGGTAAAGCTGCATGTCATTTGTAGTAGCGACATTAGTATTATAAAGTTCAGAACGTCTGCTTTTCAAAAACACCATGTGCCACGATATTGTCACCAGTATCAAGATACCTCTTGCTGACGTGTTTATAATGAGTGATATAATTCATTTAATATTTAAAACTAAATACATTTTTATGTGAAAAACAAAAAACAAATGCAACACTTTTAAATCACATGAAAGTTAATATCAACACAATTACAAATTAGAATTTTGTTGCAAAAAAATTGTCATTAGAGCTTTTTTCCGTTTGTTTGGTTTCATTTTATAAGATGAAACGTATTTGCTATCCTATAAATCTATTTCTGTCTATCAATTGGTTAAATTTATTTTGGAAACACTTTTCTTAAAATAAATATGATACTAAATAGATAGAAATTATGAAAAAAATTCTCTTTTCTCTTTGGTTACTATTAGTGCTATTAGCTTGCAATCAGAAATCAAAAACAGTTTCTTCTGAAAACAACAATGAAAGCGACATCGTAACTAAAGTATTCAAACCGAATAATATTAAGGAACAGATCATTTATCAGCGTGGTATTGAAGCTGCTATCTGGAGCATGCCTGCTGTTAATTATCAATTGATGTTTGATGCGTTAGCAAAAATAAATGGCGATTATAATCAGGTTGTTATATGGCCAAAATTATTAGACTGGAAAAATCAAACCCTTACGCCTAATCCTGACGTTATTTATTTAATGCCTTTTTTCAATACAGAAAAAGCAGGACCTGTTGTTCTTGAAATCCCACCTGCAGATAAAGGTGTTTTCAACGGAAGCGTAATGACGTATTGGCAAAATGCCCTTGAAGATGTTGGACCGGGTGGTGTCGATAAAGGCAAAGGCGGCAAATACCTTTTTCTTCCTCCAGGTTATAATAAAAGCAAAATTCCTGCAGGGTATATTCCTTTACAGTCTGACACCTATCGAGGTTATGCCTTATTACGATCCGTTTTAAAAAGTGGAAGTCCTGCTGATGTTGCTGCAGCTGTTGCCTATTCTAAACGAATTAAAGTGTATCCGCTAAGTGAAGCTTCAAAAAATCCTGAGACAGTTTTTATAGATGCCAGTGAAAAAGTATTTGATTCATCTCTACATTATGATTTTAGTTTTTATGAATCTTTAAATAAAATCATACAATCAGAGCCATGGCTCGAAAGAGATAAAGCCATGATCGATCAGCTGAAAACACTTGGTATTGAAAGAGGAAAAACATTCAGTCCAGATGCAAGAACTAAAGATATTTTGGCATCGGCAGTAAAAGCAGCAAAACAATATCTGGATTTAAATTATGAATCTTTTGCTCCTTTTTTCAAAGATACACATTGGGTTTTTCCTGCTACTGCTGAATTCGGAAGAAATATTAAAACTAATTTTCAGGTAGCTGATTCTTATCCAATCGACAACAGGGGAATGATTTATACGATAATCTTTTTTAGCGCCAAACATATTGGCGAATCTCAGTATTATTTAATGCAGTTAGTAGACAAGGAGGGTAATCCGCTTGACGGAAATTTTTCATACAAACTCCATGTTCCTGCCAACGTTCCTGTCAAACAATATTGGTCAATGACAGTGTACAACCGTGATACGCATACTTTTATACGCAATCAAAAATGGGCCGGACGTTCCTCACAAACTCCCGGATTAAAAACAAACAGTGACGGTTCTGTTGATCTTTATTTTGGACCAAAACCACCCGAAAGCGGAGAATCTAACTGGGTGCCAACAGATCCAAAAGGCAAGTTTGAAATATTAGCACGTTTTTATGGTCCTAAACCAAATTTATATGATCAAAGCTGGAAACTGAATGATGTTGAAAAAGTGAAGTAACGTAAAGTAATTACAAAAATCAATACTGATTCTTGAAAACTAAAAAAGATATAATATCCTGACTAGGTGGTTTTTAGGGATTTAAGTAAGATAAAAACTCAAAAAAGATGAAAAAGAAAATATTTCTATTTATGATGTTGATATTCATAGCTGTTGGTCTGATATCTTCCTGTAAAAAAGATGTCAAAGAGAGCGACACCGCTGTTGTAACAGCAAGTGATTCAGTGAAAACTGAAATGATCTCAGGGCCGATACCTAATACCAATATGACGCCAGAATACATTAAAACATTATCAGGCAACATTTATTTATGGGCATGGCCAATGGTTAATATGCATAATCGGAAATTGATGTTTGAAAAAGTGCCCTATCCTGTGTTAGGAAAAGGAATACTTCCACTTTCGTCAATTAACCATATTGCAATGCTTACCGATTATGTTGATGCTGAAGAAAGAGAGGTTGCATGCCCTAATCAGGATGTTGTTTACGGACTAGCGCCATTAGATTTAACTAAAGACGCTGTTATTGTACAGGTGCCTGATTTTGGTGATCGTTTTTGGGTTTATCAGGTTTGTGATCAGCGTACAGAAGGTTTTGCTAAACTTGGAAAAATGTACGGTACTAAACCGGGATTTTATCTATTAACCAGCAGCGATTGGAAAGGTAAGGTTCCTGATGGAATCAACGCTGTATTTAAATCAACAACGACATTTAATGTGGTGATTCCACGTGCTTTCCAATCTGATGATCCAAGTGATAAAAAAGCTATTCAGCCCTTGATTAGTCAGATCAATGTGTATCCATTAGCAGATTTTGATGGAAAAATGAAAAAAGTAGATTACACAAAATTACCTAAAACTCCAGCTGATAAAGTAGTAGCAAAACAAGAAACGCAATGGGTAAATCCTGAACTGTTTTTTGACCAGCTTCCAACTGTTTTAAAAGAAGTTCCTCCTCTCAAAGGCGAAGAAGTTTGGTACACACAAGTACAATCGTTTTTGGATGCCATTAACAAAGATCCAAAACTAAAAGCAATTGCAAAACAGGCGGCGATAGATGCAGAAAAAAATCTTATAAAACCTTTGTTTCAATTTGAAAATGTAGGATATCCGGTAAAATTTAACTGGAACACACAAAAAAATGGCGCGCAGTTTGGAACCGATTATTTGACCAGAACGGCCTGCGCTAAATCGAACATATTTGTAAACAGAGCAATTGAATCTAAATATTTTTATCAGGATTTTGATTCTACGAGAGTTAAATTATCAGGCAGCAATAAATACACGATTACTTTTGCAAAAGGAGAAACCCCACCTGTAAAAGGATTTTGGTCACTTACCCTTTATGACGAACACCACTTTTTTGCTTCAAATGAGCTTAAACGTTACTCTTTAGGAACAAAAAATAAAAATTTAAAATACAATGCGGATGGCTCACTAACGTTGTACGTTCAACATTCTAAACCCGATAGTGATAAAGTCGACAATTGGCTTCCTGCCCCACAAGGCATTTTTTCTTTATACGTAAGGTGTTATTGGCCAGAAGAAAGAACTTTAAATGATGAGTGGAGCCCGCCGGCAGTTTTAAAGACAAATTGAGTGGTGTTTGGATCTTGTTAAATTATTAAACGTTAAACTTTAAATCTCTAGTTTTTAATTCAATGTGTATTTTGTACTGCATTTTTGGTGTTCGTTTTTCTTTTCAGACTAACTAATATTTATGTTTAATTTTTGTTGCTCCACAGGTTTTCTTTTTATGTATAATATTTTAAATCGCGTATGTATGATTGAAATTTATTTAAAAGAATTAAAAAGTTTTAGAAAAATATCTTTTTCTGAATTTTTTCATAAAGAAAAAATTTTCATTTTGTTACCCGTTAGCGCAGATTTGCAATCTGTGCCCTCATAGAAGAGCAAATACAAAAGTTGAGCATTTAAAATAAGTACAACAAAACGTCATCTAAATAATTTTCTACCGACCGTTAGCGCAGATTTGCAATCTGTGCCCGCATAGAACAGTAAATACAAAAGTTGAGCATTTAAAATAAGTATAACAAAACAACATCTAAATCATTTTCTAATCCTGAATAATTCCTAGCCGAACTAAAATAATAATTTTCAGCCAAACTAACAGTTTATCTTTTACGGGATTATTATGATGTAATCTATTTTTTGTTTAATAAATTTATTGCTGTAAATATGTTCCGCATGATAACCATTTTGCCAAACTTTATAATTCTGATTCTTTTTTAAATGCTCACATGACTTTGGAAATATTCCAGCATCCATTCTCTTCTGCTTTCGGGTTCATTTATTATAATCTGTATCATTTTTTTTGATGTAAATTTTTTAAAATCTCTAATAATATCAGATAATATAAAACCATTCGTCCCTTTGCAGAGTAAATGAATATGGCTGCTCATAATGCAATAGGCATAAATTTCTAAACCTTTATTTTCCTGACAATATTTTAAAGCATTTATTAAAACATTTTTTTGATTTAGTCTGGTAAATATATCTATCTATCCTACAGCAGTTATAGTTATGAAATATGCTTCCTCAGTTGTTGTTGCTTTGTATTTTGTCGAAATGTGCTTTTTTCCTACAAAAATAAAAAATATAGTGGAAAGTTTTACTTTTTATTTATGGGTTTTTGAAGGAATTACTTTGCGGGCACAGATTGTAAATCTGCGATATCGTTGCGGAAAGACTATAATAAACTTTACTGAAAATAAAAACGATTGCATTTGTCATTTGGCAAATGCAATCGTTTTTTGTTCCCATACTTTTACATTATGATTAATTTGAAATAATTAAAAAATGGTAAAAACAGTTTTGGTAACAGGAGCTTCAGCAGGAATAGGCAAAGCTACAGCTATTTATTTAGCACAAAGAGGATACAAAGTATATGGTGCAGCACGAAGAGTAGAACTTCTGCATGATTTAGAAGAATACGGCGTGAAAGTAATTGCTTTGGATGTAACAGACGACAACAGTATCTTGTCATGTATAAATAATATTTTGAATCAGGATTCCCGGATTGATATCTTAATAAACAATGCCGGTTTAGGATCTTATGGAGCATTAGAAGATGTGTCGATGGCAGAAGCAAAAAATCAAATGGAAATTAACCTTTTTGGTGCTGCACGTTTAATACAATTGGTACTACCTGAAATGCGAAAAAATAAGTTTGGGAAAATCGTAAATATTTCTTCCATTGGTGGTAAAGTTGGGCTTCCGCTGGGAAGCTGGTATCATGCCAGTAAGTTTGCTATTGAGGGACTGAGTGACTGCCTGCGTAACGAAGTAAAACAATTTGGCATAGATGTAATCGTTATTGAACCGGGCGGAACAAAATCAGAAATGATCCAGAATGGAACTGCCGATTTAATACGTATTTCCGGGAAAACAGTATACAAAAATTTAGCAAATGCAGTCGCAAAATCGTATGCCGCTCAAAAAGAGAAAGCAATTGAAGCTGTAGAAATTGCAAAATTAATAGCAAAGGGTATTGAATCAAAATCACCAAAAACACGTTATATTGCAAGTAATGCAAAACCATTTTTATTTATTAAAAAAATAGTATCGGATAAATTATTTGATAAATTAGTGATGAGTCAAATGAAATAACTATGGAAACCTTAATTAACTATTTATTGCAATTTGGAAATTTGAACAGTCATCAAATTGAATTAATTAAAAGCAAGCTTGTTTTCAGAGAAATTAAAAAAGAAGAGTATTACCATCAAGCTGGCAGGATACCTACTGAAATTATTTTTTTAACAGAGGGAATTATGCGAGTCTGTTATTACAATCACAAGGGAGATGAAATTACCAAATATTTTATTGATGAAAATAATTTTCTGGCTGATATAAATAGTTATAATCTTGAAATTCCATCCACAGAATATGTTCAGGCAGTTACTGATTGTAAATATTTTATGCTCTCCAAAAATGCAATGAAAGAATTGTCATCCACAATAATTGAGTGGGATAAAATTATAGCAAAAATTACGGCTAAAGGATTGGCTGACAAAGTCAATAGAATCAGCCCTATGATGACTGAGGGAGCCAAGGAGCGTTATCATAAATTTTTAAATAACTTTCCAGCTCAGGCAGAAAGAATACCGCTTTCTTATTTAGCTTCCTATTTAGGGATTACCCAATCTTCCTTAAGCCGAATAAGAAGAGCATCATTTGAAACGAAAAAAGATCAAGATGAAGAAATTACGTAAATAAAGTTTAATTGTTATTTACAGCTTTTTCAACTACAGATAATCTTTAAATAAAAAAGCAGTTCCTAATTTTGAACTGCTTTTTTTATTAATTTAAATTACGTAATTGTAGAAGTTTTTATATCTCAATTTAAAAAAGACAGTAGATAAATATAGCATGGGGAAAGCATTTTTAAATCCTTGAAAACCGAATATAACTAAAAAATTAAATTGCCTGGCTCTCCGAAGTCATCCTTGTAAAACGCTCCACAAATGTCTCCGACTTTGCGCATTTTTTTTGCTTCTTAGAAATTCTAAACCTGATAAAAGTCTCCCGACTTTTTATTGTTAGTTTTTATTTTTCCTTGATTATTTTAATTAACGTACTTTTGGTTTAACCAAAATATTATTTATAAAAGTAAAATATGAAAAAAATTATTGTTAGTATGTTTGTTCTAAGTCAATGTTATACTATACACGGACAATCGATTGATAAAATTATTACGAACAAGGAAGTAACTCGTATAGAGAAAATACTTTCGGCTGATGATATGCAGGGCAGGAGAACTTTTACTCCCGGTATTGATAAAGCATCAACCTTTATAGAATCAGAGTTTAAAGCAATTGGTTTGCAAACTTTTAATGCGGCAACCAATTACAGACAAGAATTTTCGATGACTTCCTCTAAAGCCGTTTCTTCAAAAATTACTATTGACGGCAAAGAAATAAATAATAATCAGGTGGCAACATTCTCCTACCTTCCTCAGGTTTCTTTAACTGAAAAAAGCGATATTGCTATAGTAAAAATAAATAAAGGGGATAACATTGGCGAGAAATTTAATGAATATTATAAAAGTCCGAAAAATCTTTTGGTACTGGTTGACCCTTCATTTGATAAAGTTTTACCCAATATTCAACATATTGATCGCGTAAATGCGAATCCTGGAAACAATACGATTATGTTTGTTTTTGGTACCACAGCAGCGACCACTTTTTCTGTTGAATTAACGAATACAATCTCCAAAAAAACACTGAATAACGTTGTTGGAGTATTACCCGGAAAAACGAAACCCAATGAGTATGTGATTTTTTCAGGACATTATGATCATTTAGGAGTAGGCTCTCCTGAAGAAGGTGCTCCGCATCCTGCAACAGATTCTATTTATAATGGTGCTAATGATGATGCCGCCGGAACAACAGCAGTAATTATGCTTGCGAAATATTTTAAAAAACAAAATAACAACGAGCGTACTATTATTTTTACCACATTTGTAGCGGAAGAAATAGGGGGGTATGGCGCCAAATATTTTTCTAAACAGCTTGCGCCAGAAACAGTGATTGCGATGTTCAATATCGAAATGATAGGAACAGAATCTAAATGGGGTAAAAACTCGGCTTACATTACAGGCTTCGAAAAGTCGAATATGGGACAGATTTTACAAACTAATTTAACAGGCACAAGTTTTAAATTTTATGCAGATCCTTATCCGGAGCAACAATTATTTTACCGTTCAGACAACGCTACGTTAGCCAAACTCGGAGTTCCTGCTCATACGATATCTACTTCAAAAATGGATAATGAGCTACTGTATCACACAGCCGATGATGAATTTGAAACGTTAGATATTGATAACATGACCCAAATAATAAAATCAATTGCATTAAGTTCTTCTTCGATTATTAGTGGAATAGATACGCCAACAAGAGTAGATACTACTCAATTGAAGTAACATATATAAAGAATCGAAAAAGCACTGAAAATGATTGGTTTTCAGTGCTTTTTTATTGGGTATAAACTAGCTGTCTAAAAGGTTAAATTATAAGCAAAATTGGAGGCGACGCAATAATTTGTGTGCGATGATTTTACCACAAAACTTAAACTGTTTTTTGATATTTACTTTAGAATTTTTTGGTTGCATCTTATAACTTGAAACCATTATAATTTATTCAATAAATTATCATTAGTTAATTTTAGATAAACCTAAATAATGATATTTATGAACTATTTAATTGCTACAGTCAAAAGAACTATTTCATTAATTAAACCAATTCTCTTATTGTTAGTTTTTGCAGTTGGAACAGGAATATTTGGATGCAAGGGTCCTAATGATTCAAAAGAAATAGAGAATCCAAAACAAGAAAATGGAGAAACAAGCAGTTTATTTAAGGAAATAGCCTCAAAGAAGGATCCCGTTATTGAAGTCGCCGGTACAAACGAAGTACAGAAACTTGGGGATTATTATGCTGCCAAAACTATTGGAATATTGGCTTATCAGTGGGGATATGCTCCCATTCGAATGGAAGAAACCATGCGGGATTATATAACTGTTCCAAATCCAAAACCTGCTACAAGTTACAGGGCACCTTTAAATCAAATAGGCTGGGCACGCTCATTGCCTACATCTGCAGATGCTGATATGCCGACAGCGAATAACGATACGTTCTATTTGAGCGCTGTTGTAGATTTAAAAGAACCAATGGTTTTGATTACGCCAGACACAAAAGACCGTTATTATGTTGTTGATGTTTTTGATATGTATCAAAATCTGATCAGTTATATCGGCAGGAGAACAACCGGTACAAAACCGGGCAAATTTGCTATTGTCCCTCCTGGATGGAAAGGCGTCATTCCCAAAGGCGTTACTAAAGTAATAACCACTACAACACCAAAAGTTTGGCTTTGGGGAAGATTAGCAGTGAAAGAAGGCGAAAATATTGATGAACTTCATAAACTACAAGATCAATTTAAATTACTCACTCAAACGGAATTTAACGGCGGTGCTGCATCAAAAGGAAAATATAGTTTACCATCTTTTCCACAACTTGCCGCAAATGATAGTTTGAAATTTTATAAAAAGCTAGCCTTTGTAATGGCTCAGAATCCAATTAATGAAGTTGACAAAGGATTGGTTGGTCAATTTGAAAAAATTGGACTTACTCCAGGTAAGTTTGATCCTTCAAAATTGAACAAAGATCAATTAAGAGGTTTATATGATGCCACGCTGGAAGCTCCGCTTACTATTATTGCCTCAGTAAAATCAGCTGCAGCAGTAGTAAACGGATGGCAATGGGTTACCAAACTGGACAGTTTTGGATATGATTATGCTTTACGTTCTATGATCGCGGGACCTTATTTAGGGGGGCAGGGAGAAAAAGAAGCTTTGTACCCAATACGATACACAGACAGTGAAAATAACGAATTAGACGGTAAAAATACTTATAAGATGACCTTTGAAAAAGAACCACCAGTAAATGCATTTTGGTCGTTAACAATGTATGATGCCAATAATAAACTGTTTGTTAAAAATGATTTAAACCGATATAAAATAAGTAAGGACATTAAAGGGTTTGTCAAGAAAGCAGATGGTACTTTTGAAATTACCATTTCCCATACAAAACCCGCCAACACGGACAACTGGCTACCCGCTCCAGATGGTGGTTTTTATATGATTTTAAGATTCTATCAGCCTACGGACGAAGTTTTAAGTGGAAAATATAAAATACCGCAAGTTATTAAACAGTAATCTATAAATAAAAGGTAACTTATTAATCAATAAATATAAAAAAAGGCGCCAATTTTCTTCAATTGGCGCCTTTTGGCTGTGGTGACCTCGACAGGACAATTTCTATAAATTTTACAGAAGATTTGAAGACATTGGCTTATTACATGCAGGATATGTCTTTGAATGGCACCAACATTTTGGTTTGGATGTCCTGTTAGGATTTAATGTAAAAATTGTGTCACTTTTACCAGATTTGCACCCGTTTTGTATTTAGATATACTTTTTTTAATTATCGCAGAACGAACCAATTTGTTTTAAATGCCTTTCGGTCTGGTATTTATTAAAATTGTCCCATTTTGGAGCGGTACTTGTTTTTTGTCCGTACATAGCATTCAGGCAAATGTTGTTGTCCTTGTATTTGTCATGTAAAACAGCCAAAATTTTAAAGAAAAATTCATCCAGCATGATGATGGCTTCAAATTCTGATTTTAGTGTACTGTAATTAGGATCTGAAGGATTTAATAGCTGCAGTAAATTTAAAAGTTCTAGCTTTTCTTCTTCATTGATTTCAGTAGCATAACCCGTTTTTAAGGTTTTAAAGACCAGGTTATTCCAGACTTTGCTGTCATGTCCCCATTGCACATCAGGCAGGTTTAGGGAATGTTCGCAAATTAGAATAATAGAAAAAAGAACATCATTTAAATACTCCGCCGGGAATTCGTCAAAGCTTCTGAATTCGAAACCGCTCTGGTACATTTTTTCCTGATTAAAATCAAGCCCCACTTCCGAAAGCATTTCATATTCCATGTCGGCTTCAATCTGATCGCGCCACCAGATGTTTTCTTCTTTTGTAAATTTCAGTAGTTTTCTAAAATTGTCTACCTTATAGGTTAGAATTTTACCTTTTGGCATTGATTTGTTATAAGTTCCAACACCTATGTAACGGGACATGGCATTTCGCATTGAACCCAAAGTAAATTTTTTGTCTAAACTATATTTATCACTGATCACACCCATAATATCAGGGCTTCCGAGCGTGGATATGAAAAAAGGCTCAAACCACTGTAATAGGTAAATGGCGTTAGCATGTGTTTTTTCAAAATCATTGTAATCCACAATTCTGCTGTCTTCTGTTAATGATGGTAAGGTGATATGAAAATGGTAAGTTCCGTTATTGAACAAAACCAGATTTTCCTGATTGGTCATAAACATATTAAGGCCGTTGTTGTAATCCGGAAAATTTAATTTTCCGTTTAACACAGACGATTCGTTGATTTTATCCAAAAACAATTTTTTGGTCGCTTTCAATTCTTTGCAGGAATCAGTAATGGTTCTGTTTTCAAAATATTTGGTTACAAATTCAATGGAATCACCATCAAAATGCACGGATCCCATTGTTTTGTTTCTTTGGGTAATCATACTCTGAATGTTGTATGGCTGATCTTCAAGGAAAAGTTCCATGATCGATTTGCCCAGATATTCCGGATTTTCAATCGGTTCTGCGATCGTCTCACCGGCTTCCGTATCGATTAATGTTTTTACTGGCGATAACGTTTTGTGTTGATAATTGATATCGAGCTTTTCCAGCGAATGACTGTTCATCATTCGGCTTACTTTATAGCTTTCAGTCAGGTTAAAAGCTTTTTTCAGCATAGGAGCCAGGCTTTCGGGTTTATAGCATTTTCTGTAATCAATACTATATTTCTCAAAGCCAATTTTTTCTTGTATAAATTCACCAGAAACTATTAGGGGTTCTTCAAACTGCATGTAGGTTTCGTTTTCCAATCCTATTCCCCAATAATATTTTTTTGTCTGATTGTCTTTCATTTATACTTACTTTCTTTTTTAAGGTTATTTTAATTTATAAAGTCATTTTTATTCAGGAATACAAATTCAATCTGTTAAAACCAGAGACAAGAAACCTATAACGGATTAAGCATATTGTTGCCTCCATTATAAAAGTTTTCGTTTACTTTTAAAAATATAGGAATTTGTATTTTAGATTTTTTGCAATTTTATCGACTGAAATATCAATTTAGAAGTAAAATTTTATAGTAAGTTTATAAAATTACTTTCGTTATTAATCACTTTTGTATCAATAATTTAGGCAAGAGAATAGCTAAATCACAATTTTTGCTGTTCTTGTTTTTTCTAAGTTGCAAAAGTAGTTTTTTATTATCGTATTTCCAAGTACTTAACTCGTTGGTAATCAATATTTTTTTTTGAATATTTAACGATATGGCAAATTGCGTTTTTATTCGTGATAATAAAACACATAAGAGGAATACAAATCATCATTCCACCAGTCTTTTCTCACCTCCGAAAAGTAATTGTAATTCAGTTTTCCTGCCTGTGACTGCAGCGGATATACGACAACGCCATTTTCGCGGTACGCTTTATGCAGCTCTGTTTCAGGAACCACGGGAACAATGTGTCCGGAGAGACCTTTTTCTCTTCTCTTGGCGCAGATTATTCCAATTCCGCCATGTGCATTTACCTTCTGCTGGATTTCTTCAGCTGTAAACATTTTTTCCCATCCAAAATTTGGTCCCCATTCTAAAAACCAGTCGTGTATGGCACTGGAATAGATGCGGTCTACGGTTTGTTCAAAAACAGCTTCTACATCTTGTCCCTGTATAATTTTTTCAAGGGATTCGGGAGCCCACCAAACGGTTGGAACATATACTTTAGCGAAATAGCAATAATCATAAGAGTATACATTGCAATAAGTGTCTTCTACAGTTCTTTGATATCTAAGACTGGTTTCAACGTCCAGTTTATCAATTATTCGGGCAATACTTTCTTTTTTACTGGCTGTATCAGTCAGGTCCCTGTAAGGAATGGAAGAATCCATTATCGGTTTTTCTTTCATTTCCATAGAATCCAGCCGCGATTGCAGATCTGGTAACAAATTGGCTTCCTTGATTTGAATATTCGATAGTGTATGATCATCTAAAGGTAACGATGCTACTGTTACAGTATTTTTTTCCATCTTGACTGCTTAAAATTAATTGACCTGACGCTGCTAAATTGATTAATTATACAGCGAAATTTGGTTAGCCAGCGGGTAAATGTAAGGATTTTAAGTTGCTAAAGAGTTTTAGAAAAAGACAAATTACAGAAAATTGTGTGATTGCTTTAATTGTTTGGTCCTTTTAAACACAAAAAAAGCACCAATTGTCTTCAATTGGCGCCTTTTGGCTGTGGTGACCTCTATAAGACAAATTTTTATAAAATTTAGTTTTATATCTAATTTTACAATTCTATAAAAAATACAGCTTTTTTAGTGGTAAATACTTTTGCCTATAAAATACTAATTCTTTGCAGTGAAGCCAGTATTGTATTATAGTGAGCTGACTATTTGCTGTGCTATTTCTTCTGGCTTCTCTTCAGGAAGAAAGTGTCCCGCATTTTTAATTACGAGCGAAGTTACATTTTCAGCTACTAGTTTTATCATTTCACCGACTCCTTTTCCTAGTGAATATTCACCTCCTATAGCAATTACAGGTACTTTAATTTTATTTTGTAGTAAAGGAGTTGTCTGATCAATCGAATCAAAAACTGCTCTGTAAATTCCAAAAGCTCCCTGAAAACCATTATTTCCTGCGAACGTACGACAGATTTCATCAATCTGTTCGTTGTCTATTACATCTTTACCAGCTGTCATCCAATCATAAAACCAAGTCAGGAACTCACGTTCTCTTCCTGTGAAAAGAATTTCCAGCGCTTTTGGAGCATGCGGAAGAATCCACCACCACATCGGTCCCATCTGGCTTTCCATGGTCTCGCGGGTGAAGGAAAGGTGGGGAGTCAGCACCTCGTTTAACATAACGACCATTTCCAGATAAAATAATGACTTAATTTCCTGTGGATGGTCGGCGCTCCATATAAGGGCTGGTGCAGCTCCCATATCATGTGCTACAATGGTAATCGGTTTTCCTTTTCCAAAATCTATTTTTTTGACCAAAGCCCTGAAATCCTCACTCATATTACGTGCGTCATAACCAGAAGTCCCTTCAGGTTTATCAGAATCTCCATATCCTCTCATATCAGGAATTAATACGGCGAGTCCTGCATCGATAAGAATTGATGCCACTTTTTTCCAGGAGCTGGAAGTGCCTAAAAAGCCATGCCATAATAAAACAGGTTTCCCTTCAGGATTGCCTCCAATAAGATAATTAATTTTAACTCCGTTAACTTCTGCCGTATAGGCTGTAAGCTCTTTATTTAGATTACTGGAAGGTGTTATATTTTCGTTTGTATTTTTCATTTTTTTATTTGTTTAGGGATGTTTTTCCTAAGCCAATTGCAGTATATAATGATTTTTTGATTTTGCAAGGCAATAGAAATTTCGCTGGAATTATCCAGTACTGATTTAAACAATCAGTTTGCTGGAAAATCCTGTCCGTAAATTTTTAATCTGTTTTTTGAATTTTTAAGAACTGTTACCCTAAGTAATCAGGCGCGTAGGTTCTCTGACCGTATTTAATATCTATTTCTTTTAAAAATTCTCTGCGTTTCTCTGTCATTTCAGGAACGGGCAGAAATTCACCAGCCTTTACCGGAGTACCGATCTCCTGAAATAAGTTTTCCAGTCCTGCGGGTATAACTGTACAAAGCAGACGTGCATAATTTTTTGAAGTGTTTTTAAAGCAGTGAACCGCTCCGCCAAAAGGAATATTTATAAAACCGTCTTGACTTATAATGTGTTTTCCGGCTTCAGTTTTAAATTCGAGTTCTCCCTCAAGTACATGGAACATTTCCTGTGTTTCAGGGTGCGCATGCGGAGGTGGTCCCCCGCCTGGAGGTACTATCATTTCGATAACGGCGTAATTGCCTCCAGTCTGTTCACCAGAGATTACGATTCTGTAATTACCTCCGGCAACTGCAAGTCTGTCTCCTTCATTTTTACTGATAATAGTGATAGTTTTTTCCATAGTTACATTTGATTTCCGCTGTACATGCCGCCTTTGTAGATTTCTCCTTGTTCATCTGTGAAGAATAAAACAAGTTCTGAATCTTCAGAAGCCTTTATTGAAATAGTTTCATCCTTAAGTACAATACATTCTTTTTTCTTAATGTCAATAGTACCGTTTACCTCCACCGATCCTTGGAAAACGTATAAAAGGGCAGTAAGGTTCTCAGCTGGTAATTCTGGAATTTCAGAAATACTTCCCTTAAGAAGTTTCATATCGTAAATCCAGGTTTGGCTGCTAAACTGAAATTCAGTTTCAGGATTTGGAGATCCGATAAGGCGCCAGCTGTTTTCACTATGCAGACTGTCGAGTTCTAAAAATACTACTTCGGGTTTGAGGTCTTTTCTGCCGGGACGGATAAAAATCTGAAGTCCTTCCATGGTTTCCTGCTGTCCCATAATTTTTTCTTCATGAAAAAATGAGCTGCCTGCCTTCATCAGCATAAGTGTTTTTCCGCCGATTACCTTTACAAATCCTTCCGAGTCGCTGTGTTCTGCTTCACCGGTTCTGAAATAAGATAATATTTCATCATTAATATGAGGATGCATTTTTATAACCGTATTGCTGTTGATTTCGGGATGGTCTATTCTTCCAATACTTCCAATGCCGGTATCTGTGCTTGATACCGCAGAGCCCGGATACAATATCTTTATAGGGCCGTGACCGAGAAACTGGGAACTGTTTATTTTCTGTATCATAACTATTTATTTTAAAGAAGCTGGATATTGTATATCCAGCTTCTGTTCTATGAATTTATTAATTAAGAAAACTGTCCAACTTTAGACATTACTTCTTCAAAAAGGATAGGAAGAACTTTCTGCCCATCTTCTGTTGCCCAGTTGTGTACCATTTCCGAAATGATCTGATTAATTGTTGTAGTTCTAACACCTTGGCTTTCCCAAGTCTGCTGTGCGATATCATCAGCAATCTGTGAAGGAGATCCGCCCGCGTCAAGAACTACCTGAACATTAAATCCTTCTTCCTGCATTGAAATTGAAGGCCAAACGATACATACATCATTTGTAAGCCCTGCCATAATTACGTTTTTTCTTCCTCCAGCTGCTTTTAAAACGGCATTTTTAAAATTCTCGTCATCCCATGCATTTGTAATTCCTTCTCTTTTTACTCTATCTGCAAATTGTTGTGGAAGCAGATCCTGTAAATCCTGAATCAGCGGTCCCTGTGCATGATCTTCCTGACTGCTTGTAAGAACAACCGGAATGTTTAAAGCTTTTGCAAATTTAGCCAATGCTCTTGTTCTGCTCACGATCATTTCATGAGGTCTGTTTGCTGCAAAATTAAGTGTACCTGTTTGATGATCTATTAATAGCATAACGGTATCATCTTTTGTAAACTGTTTCATTTTCTAATGTTTTAAATGTTTTGTAAATTTTAAAAATCTTTGTTATTGATTTATAAGACAAATTTATTGCAGCTCTGAAACAGAAAGCGATGACATTTGTCAATAAAGAACATTAGAAGCATGAAGAGGATCTTAATTTTATTTTTGAATCCGTTTATTTCGAACCCGGCTCAGTGTTTCTTTGCTGATACCAAGATAAGAAGCAATAATATGCTGGGGAAAACGCTGTATGAAATCGGGGTAAGTTTTGATTAACTCTTCATATCTTTCCATAGCAGGAAGAGCAATTGAATTATTGAGTCTTTTTTGGGAAGCTATAAAACTGCTCTGGTTCATTTTCCAGAACATTTCCTTAATTGTTGGTATTTCAAGCAGACGCTGTAGATCATCAGCTTCCAATACGAGAAGTTCGGTATCTTCCCATGCATCTATATTGTAAACGGAAGGTGTCTTCATTAGATAACTTTCGCGGTCTACCATCCACCAGTTTTCAAGAGCCAGTTGAATAATATGCTCATTACCAGCACTGTCAACACTGTACTGTCTCATGGCACCTTTTAGTATAAAACCAGTAAACTGGCAGATATTTCCCTGTTTCAGGAAAAGCTCTTTCTTTTTCAAGCTTGCAGGTTTCAGTGATGTTTTAATTAAAGCTTCATCTTCCGGCGTAAGAAGAGTTTCGCTGTATCTGTTAATATAGCTAAAAAGCTGGTCGTACATAGTATCAAATATTTTTAAATAAAAGTACAAAATATTTGCATTTTTGTGATAGTTATCTATAGGATCCGGAATCAGTTGAACAGGACATCCAAACTGTAGGTTCTGTTGTATCTGGGAATAACTTTTATCTTAAGAATTTTAAACCCATCTAAAAATGAATATGAAAGGTTATTGCTATCCAAAGGCTATTATTCTGCAGTCAGTCTATTTCAAGCTTAGGTTTACTTTAAGTTATCGGGATGTTGAAGAAATAATGAAAATTAGAGGGGTGATTGCTTCGGAAGAATCAGATGATTAGGCCAGGGATCTCTATGTTTAAATCATTCGGTATGTTGGCGGGTTAACTTTTAAATCACCTAAATTCTTATATTTGATTCTGACAGATGCGACAGAACCTTTATATTACCCAAATACTTAACAAGAAAACTGTAAAAAAAATAAGTTTTATAAACGTTTTTATTCAAACCTCAATAATTATTCTAATTACAAAAAGATTGCCCATGAAAAAACAAACCTATATTATTATCATATTTTTTTTTATTAATCTAATTCAAGCACAAAAGAATAGTCAAGATTATTTTACATTAAAGGGTGTTTTAAAAAATAATTACAAAGGGTATTTATACGTTTCTTATGCTGATAAAAAAGATAGTTGTTTACTAGAAAATAATAAATTTTCTTTCAAAGGGCATATATCAGGTAACATGACAAATGTATTTTTCTGGTTGAAAGGAAAAACTTGTGTAATGAAAAAAGAATTTTTTATCGAAAATAAAAACATTAAAATCAATTTAGCTTTTTATGATGAAATCCAAGACAGAGATACGACAGTTTTTTTTCATACAACTTCAATTGTGGGTACAAAAACAGCTCTAATACAGGACGATTATGAAAGGTTTGCTGCTAGTAATTTATATGCTAAAGATCAACATCAAAAGTTATACAGAAAGCTAAACACAATGGCAGTTAAAACCCAAAAAATTATTATGTGGGTAATTTAATAGAGGAAATGTGTTGGGATAGCACCTTGGATAAAAATCAATTAAAAAAAATATATAGTAAATTAGATAAAAAAAATCAACGAGAAAGCACTATTTATATTATAGAAAAAAAACTGTATCATAAAAACGACATAAATGTAAACGATATGGTTTATGATTTTGAATTGCCTGATGAAAACAATACTGTATTTAAAACAGTATCTTTAAAAAGGAAATGGTATCTTATAGATTTTTGGGCAACCTATTGTAGTATCTGTATTGCTACATTTCCTAAATTACAAAAGATTCATGATTTATATAAAGACAGGAATTTTGAAATTTTAGCAGTTTCTGTTGATAAAGATTTGCAACAATGGCAAAATTTCCTGAAAATACATGATCTAAAATGGAAAAATTTAATTGAAAAAAGAGGTATTGACAATAGCGAAGCTGTAAAAAAATATATTTCTTTTACCCCATCAAATTTTTTAATTAGCCCCGAAGGTAAAATAGTTGCAAGGAATATTAGTCCCGAAGATTTAGAAAAATTACTCAAAAAAAAATTAAAATAATCCTAAACAATGACAAAGAATTACAATTACCTTTCCCAGTATTTGGAAAAGGAAGACATCTTTATTGGTAAAAATGAATTTTTGTTTCAAATACAATCACATCCCAATTATCCATCGTTGTTGTCTGTTGCCGATACTTTGCGTATTTTTTTTGCTTCTTAGAATTCTAAACCTGATAAAAATCTCAAGCTAATGCTTCCTGTTTTATATTAAGCATTTCTCTGAAACGTTTTACGTTTTTTCTCTGATGTATTTTCTGTTCCATAAAGAATATCAATTTTCTAAAGGCTTAAAGATAAAACCATTTTTTGAATTAAAACCTTGCGTTTCAAAATTAAAAAAAAATCCCATTTCGTTAGAAATGGGATTTTAAGTTTGTGACCCTTACTGAACAATTTACAAACCATTTTATGAACGATTTAAAGAAATTGGCTTATTTTCAAGTGAATTTGTAAGGTAATTATTTTTGTTTTTTGTTTCAAAGCGGTTTGTATGTATCGTAAGGGTTAAACATTAAAAAATGTTAAAACATATTTATATTTAAATTTATCAAGATGTAATAGCTTTTTATAAAATTCCTGAAAATAATATTTGACATTGATTAAATAAAACGAGTTAGTTGGTAGTAAAATTATATATTATCTGGAAATTATTCAAATCAAAATTTGATGAGAATATACGAGTTTTTAAACAGGTTTATCTAATCAGAAAGTTATTGTTTTAGATATTTATTATATATGAATAAGAGCAGGATTCTAACCTTAAACTCGAAACCTGAGTATTTGCTGTATTTCTATTTTTTTTAAACCTGTGTTTCCACGATGTTGGCGGGTAGCCGAAAATTTTATCGTGAAAGAACTTTTTGAAGGACCAACTTGATTGTAATCAGCGTTATAATCTAGTTATAAAAAAAACAAATATTTTTTTTTCCTGCAAAAACTGAAAAAAAAAACGATTTAGTTCGGTTTACAATTGTTTTGTCTTGATTTTATAGACTTATCGCTTCAAATATTGCTGACAAAAAGGCATGCTCTCCATTTTTATATTTATTGGGAATTCTGCCTATCATTTTTTTGTTGAATAAGTTCGTTGCTGTTTGTCATTTCTGCCCCGTCTTGGCCAAGTTTTAAGATCATTTCGTCTTTCCTGTACTGTACGTCATCCCCAGTCCCTATACAGTCTTCAATAAGGCATACTTTGTAATTATTTTTTAATGCATCAATAGCAGTTTGTTCAACACAATATTCTGCGAGATACCCGCACAAAAATAATTTGCTGGGATTAGTATTATCTAAAAAATCATTAAAATCTTTTGAAGTAAAAGCACTGTGTTGATTTTTAGAAATATACGTAAAGTCATTTTCGAAGCTAAAGTCATTATCTAATTTATGTCCGAATGTATCTGGAATCCCAATTCCCAAGTTTTTCTGAAATTGTTCAAATTGATAATTAGAATAAATAACTACAATCTCATTTTTATTCCACAAACTTAGAAGTTCGTTTATTTTTTGTTTGGTATTAGTTATTTGAGAAGTTTGATGCTGCTGTGCATAAAATCCATCAAGATTAGTAAAGTCATTTTGGGGGTCAATAAGTATTAGCAGTTCATTACTCATAATATGGTACTATTTTAAGCTAGTAGTGTTTCTAAGTATAGAAGTTTTTTGCCCTTTTTAAGAATTTTATCAAAGATATGAATTTCTTTACTTGTTTGAATTAGGCAATTTAAACCAAATTACATAAATTACATGTAAAGTATAGTTTTAATTTTTTCCTTGATTTTTATGATTCATGTATGATACTTAAATACTATCTCGAATAAATCTGGCTAAATCTTTTTCTACTGTATTGATATTTTTTTCAAGATTTTGTATAATTCTCTGTCTTTCTGTTTCAGATTTATTCTGGCTTAATTTTTTCTGCCCCTGCAAATCGGTAACTTCAAACTCAAAAGCAGTTATTCCCCTCATCATCCCTTTTTTAAATTTATCGGGAAGATTATCCCATTGTTCTTTATAGCTTTGTTCGTAAGACATGATCATTTTTTCCAGAGCTTTATATTTAAGATTTTCATCAGTGATAATTTTTGCTTTACCGTATGCATGAACTGTTATATAATCCCAAGTTGGAACACTTTCAATTTTATCATAATGTGTAGGAGAAATATAGGCGTGCGGCTCACTGAAAATTATAAGTGAAATACTTTCCTCAATAAATTTAGCCTGCTCATTGGCGGCTGCGAAATGAGAAGTCAATATTAGTTTTTCCGAGCTGTCATCAATAGCAAATGGAAGGTGGGTAGCAATAGGAAGGCCATCTTTCACTGTAATAATACTAGCAAAACTGTACTGTTTGATAAAGGCAATTTTTTCTGTGATGTCTTCGAATTTAAAAATATCAGGTATAAACATGTTTTTTATTTTTTAGTTTAAAATTCTATTAAGCTCTTAATTTTATAAAGTTCTATTTGGCAAATTTTTTGGTTCCCGCAACACAAAGGATTACTCCGAGAATAACAATCAGCATACCGATGCTGACCTTTTCATGAAGAAGCATAGCTGCCAGCGCAAGACCAAAAAGCGGCTGCAGCAGCTGCAATTGGCCAATGATCGCAATCCCTCCCTGCGCGAGGCCTTTGTACCAGAATATAAAAGCTATAAACATGCTGAAAAGAGAAACATATCCAAGACTGATCCAGGCTCCTGAAGATATATTGGTAAATGTATCAGGCATGTAAATAAATGTGAGTGGGAGTATTACAGGCAGAGAGATGACCAATGCCCATGAAATTACCTGCCAGCCTCCTAATGTTTTAGTAAGTTTAGCTCCTTCGGCATAACCAAGTCCGCACAATATTATTGCGGCTACCATAAGAAGATCGCCTGCAGATGACGTTGAAATTCCCTGAGATGCCGAGTACCCTGCCACTAAAAGACTTCCTAAAATCGAGAAAACCCAAAAAATAGGATTAGGACGTTCGCCTCCTCGGATTATGCCAAAAATGGCTGTTGCTACAGGCAGAATTCCAACAAAAATAATGGAGTGTGCCGAGTTTATATACTGAAGTGCTAAGGCGGTAAGCAGTGGAAAACCAATTACTACTCCTAACGAAACAATTATTAAGGGTAAAATCTGTTTTTTGCTCGGGCGTTTCTCTCTGCAGATCAGTAGAGCAGAAAGCGCAAGTACGCCTGCAATAGCAGCTCTGGCTACTGTGAAAAACACGGGATTAAATTCTAAAACTCCCACTCTTGTAGCCGGAAGCGAGCCGCTGAATAATACTACTCCGATAAATCCGTTGATCCAGCCCTGGGCTGTGTTTTCTTTTATTTTATTCATGAAATATATTGTTTTTATCTGTTGCTGCAGTTTTCTTTTGTCAATTACTTTAACCGCATTTAAAAGTGTTTTCTAATATGGATCTCATAATCCTGCATTGCTCTCACAAGTTCTTTTACACTGTCAAGCGGGAGAGCATTGTAAAGAGATGCCCGGAAGCCTGCGTGTCCTTTATATTGCTTGATGCCGCATATATTTCGCCGAGCTGTAAAACTTAGAAAATCATTTTCGTAAGCTGGATTATTTAATAAGAATGTAACATTCATTCTGCTGCGCTGCTTACTGTTTGTGACGCTTCCTGAAAAAAGACTGTTTCTGTCAATCTCATTGTAAAGAATACTGCTTTTTTCGATATTGCGTTTTTCCATTTCATTTAATCCTCCCTGCGCTTTAATCCATCTAAGATTCATGAGGGTGCCGTAAATGGAAAAAACAGGAGGAGTGTTATAAACTGATTTATGTGCCGCCAGAACTGCGTAGTTGAAAACATTCGGAATTTTTTTGGTGATTTTTTCAAGCAGACTGTTTTTAACTATTATAATAGATACTCCGGCCGGCCCAGCATTTTTCTGCGCACTTGCATAGATCATATCAAATTTTTCAACGTCGATCAGGCTGCTTAATATATCAGAAGACATATCGCATATAACAGGTACGCCGGTAAACGGAACTTCATACTGGGTTGTGCCGTAAATTGTATTGTTTGATGTGTAATGAAAATAGACACAGTTTTTCGGAATAGAAATATATTCCGGGATAGAATTGTAGCTGTCTTCTTTTCCAGAAGCGGCAATATGTATTTTTCCATAATACTGCGCTTCTTTAATAGCATTTGAAGCCCATACTCCTGTATCCAGATAAGCAGCATGATCATTCTTCTCTAAAAAATTGAGAGGTATCTGCGCAAAATGCTGGCTTGCTCCGCCGGCAAGAAACATGACAGTATAATTTTTATTAATCGAAAGCAGATCGCGCAGCAGCTCTTCAGCTTCTTGCATAATTTTTTCGAAGTGAGATGATCTGTGCGAAATTTCAAGAAGAGAAAGCCTTGTTCCATTAAAATTTCTAAGTGCGTCGGCAGTTTCATTGTAAACTGATTCGGGAAGCACTGCCGGACCTGCACCAAAATTATGTGTTTTCATATTTTAAAAAGTAATTGCTTGTGCGAAAGTATATTGAATGCTAAACAAACACAGTAACAATTTTGTATATTTGAATAGACACAGTTACTTTTCCAATATGAAGAAAGATTTTTTATATAATGAAATAGCGGAAAACATTGCTGAAAAAATTCATTCAGGCGTATTAAAAGAAGGCGACCGTCTTCCATCAGTACGGATGTTAAGCAGAGAACATGGAGTCAGCATTAATACGGTAAAAAGGATATTTTTAGAATTGGAGTCAAGATCTCTGGTTCAGTCAAAAACGTAGTCAGGATATTTCGTAAGTCCTTTAAACTATCTGAAACTGCCTCTTCCTGAATCGAGCCAGCCTCTTTTAACGCTAAGCAGTAATGAACCTAATGAGCTGATAAACAAAGTCTATTCTAATATGGGAAATACAGACTTGACTCTTTTTTCAATTGGCGTGCCTTCAGGAAATCTTCTTCCTCTTGCAAAGCTCAAAAAAGAAATTGTTTCAGCATCAAGAGAACTGAGGGAAGGCGGAACAGAATATGAACCTCTTCAGGGGAATCTTAAATTTAGAAGGATGATAGCGGCGCGTTCATTAGCATGGGAAGGGCATTTAAGTGAAGGCGATATAATCACAACATCTGGATGCATGAACGCCTTATCACTATGCCTTATGGCTTTAACAAAATCAGGCGATGTAATTGCTATAGAAAGCCCGTGTTATCCGGGAATTCTGCAGTTAACATTAAGTCTTGGATTACAGGTTATGGAGATAGCAACGCATCCTGTAACAGGAATTGATATTGAAGTTCTTAAGAGCATAATGCCTAAAATAGATATTTGTCTTCTGGTTCCGAATTTTAATACGCCTTTGGGGTACTGCATACCAGATAAAAGTAAAAAAGAGATTGCAGAACTTTTTTCCCAGTATGATATCCCGCTTATTGAAGATGATACTTACGGCGATATTCACTTTAGCCAGAAACGTCCAAAATGCTGTAAATCATTTGATACGGATGGAAACATCTTATGGTGTAGTTCAGTGTCTAAAACACTTGCTCCGGGGTATCGTGTCGGCTGGGTCGCTCCAGGGAAATATAAAGAGCAGATACTGCGGCTAAAACTGATTCATTCTGTTTCTTCCACTTCTCTGATTAATGAGGCAGTTGGAAACTTTCTTATGACGGGAAAATATGAAAACCATCTTCGCAGGCTCCGTAAGACACTTCAGGAAAACTATCAGAACTACGCAGTTATAATCGCTGACCATTTCCCATTTGGAACCAAAATAAGCAGACCGCAGGGAGGTCTTGCACTATGGGTGGAGTTTCCAAAAGAAATTGATACGGCTGAGTTGTATAATTATGCATTACAGCATAAAATAAGTATTGCTCCAGGCAGAATGTTTACGCTTCAGGACCAGTTTCAAAACTGTATGCGTTTGTGTATCGGACTGCCATGGACAGAAGAATTAGGACAAAAATTAAAACTGCTGGGCAGCCTTTCCAAGAAAATGAAGCAGAATTCTGCCGGAAACTAGGCAATTCAGCTTAATTCTTCAGGGTTAAGGTTCTTTTCCTGATGTAAAACCGTTCCTATATTTTTAAGCCCCCAGTCATCCATTATTTTAATAAGGGGAATCAAGGATTCTCCCAGTTCAGTAAGAAAGTACTCTACGCGCATTGGCACTTCAGCGTATACTATCTTGTACACTGCGCCGTACTCTTCAAGTTCGTTAAGCTGCTGTGTTAACACTCTTTTTGTAGCTGTTGGTATTGCCCGCTGTATGTCAACAGGTCTGTGAGACCCTGTGTTTATAGCTCTTATAAGCCACGACTTCCATTTTCCGCCAATAACAAGCTGTGCTACTTCAACGCCGCAGGTTGTGTTTATTGGTATTTTACGCTCGTACATAACAAATAGAATATATTTAAAAGATTTTTCAAAGGTACTCAAAATAGAAGAGTGTAAAAATTATCAGTGGGTGATAAATTTATCACGTATTTTATTACTTGTTATTGGGATTTAACTTTGCAGCTGTAAAAACAATTATAAAAGTTTAAGTAAAACAGCTTAATTATGAAAGCAATACAAGTTAAGGCGAAAGGAGAACCGATGCAGTTAGTTGAAATACCAATTCCAACGATTAATGATGATCAGGTGCTTATCCGGGTAGAAGCATGCGGAGTATGCCGAGGCGACGCAAAAATTATAGAAGGTGCGGCATCTGAGTACCCTAGAATACCAGGACATGAGGTAGTTGGTGTAATAGATGCAGTCGGCGGTAATGTAACCAAATGGGAAATAGGACAAAGAGTTGGCATTGGGTGGCACGGAGGTCATAATCATACAACAGCACTTTCAATTGACGGCGGTTATGCGGAATACATGGCAGCTTATGAAGATGGATTAGTGATTATTCCCAATGAAATAAGTCCAGAGGAAGCAGCGCCGCTTTTATGCGCCGGCGAAACAGTATTCAGTGCTTTACGAAATAGTAAAGCACGTATGGGAGACTTAATTGCAGTATCTGGAGTTGGAGGACTTGGACATTTGGCAATCCAATATGCGAGTAAAGCGGGATTTAGAGTAGCAGCCATTTCCAGAGGCAGTGAAAAAGAGAAACTGGCAGTTCAGCTTGGGGCTCATTATTACATAGATTCTGAAAAAGAGGAAATAGGAGAGGCATTGCAGAGATTGGAGGGTGCGAAAGTAATTATCGCAACAGCGCCAAGCAAGAAAGCGATATCTCCATTGATTAATGGACTTGGTAAGGATGGGGAGATTATTATCGCTGCCGTTTCAGATGAGCCTATTGAATGGTCGGCAATGGACTTCCTGAAAGGACCCTACAGCGTGAAAGGTACTTTTACCGATATAAATGAAATGGCCGATGCAATCAATTTTAGTGTATTGACTGGAGTTCGCCCTATCATAGAATTGTTTCCTTTAGAAAAGGCGCAACAAGCCTATGAAAAAATGATGGCGGCCAAAACCCATTTTAGAGCAGTAATTCAAATATCACAATAAAAGAAAGAATCATGAAAAAGTTGTTAATAGCAAATATATTATTTCTAATACTCACAATAAGTGCTTCAGGACAGAATTCAAATGTAAGAAAAGGTCTGACAGATGAAATTTGCGAAAAATTATCTCTAACTGCACAGCAGAAAAGCAGGGAATTAGGAGTAGAGATCAGTTTTGCAATTACAGATGATGCTGGTGTAATGCGTCTTTTTAGAAGGTTTGGAAATGCCCTTCCCTTGAGTGTAACGCTTGTTCCCGGTAAAGCGTATACATCAGCTGTTGCAAGAACTAAAACGGAAGACCTTGCTAAAGCTGTTTCGGATGGAGGAGATCTATATGGCATAAATACTGCTGATTCCCGAATAACAGTTGTAACGGGTGGATTTCCACTAATTGTCGACGAAAAAGTAATTGGTGCGATTGGAGTAGGCGGAGGAACAAAAGAACAGGACAGGTTGATTGGAGAGTTTGTGGTTCTGACTTTTGAAAATTTGATCAAAAAATAATATCTTCAAAAGAAACTTTAAAAAACAACTGTGAGCATTTTACGTTCTAGCAGTTGTTTTTTTGTTTTTGGAATGTATACGGATTTTTCCGTAGTAGAATTACTAAATTTGTTATCAATATATTAGGATGAAATAAAAGAGAGAAAAACTATATCCTTAACGGGACTTCGAACCATCGTTCAGCTCCGATTAAATCTCAGATAAAGCCACTTTTAGACTGTTTACTTTAAACAGACTAAGAATTCCTTGTGAAATTTCGAACCATAAAATATCAGGTTGTAAAGGCTTGAAAAATCTACAAATTTGTTTATAAAAAAAGAGACAACTAGTAACTAGTTGTCTCCTTAAGTGACCTCAAAGATACAAATTTCAAACCATTTTCTGCAAGATTTAAAGAAATTGGCTTATTTTCAATTGAATTTGTAAGATAACTTCTTTGAATTTTTATGTAAAGGCGGTTTGTATGTATCGTAGGGGTTAAACGTTAAAAAACGTTAAAATATATTAAAATTTATTAAGATGTTGTATTTCTTATAATAATTATAACAATCAAATTTAGCACTGTCGGAATATAACAAGTAATTTTTTGATGAAATTATAAAATAATCTTGAGATTATTCTAATCAAAATTTGGTGCGGATATTAGAGTTTCCATAGTGCTTTAATCTAATCAGAATGAAATTTTGTTAGACATTTGATCTGCTAGTTTTCTGTATAAATAAAAATATTTAATTCATTAATTGTCGCTCGATTGAGGTCAATAACTGATTTATTTCTCTAATAAATATCCAGCAAATTTTAAAATTTTATCTTGCGACTTAGTCAATGAAGCAAATACAAATAAAAGTATCATAAGGCCCAACATTATCAGAATACTGATTAAGGGTATGTCTTTATTACTTAAATTGAAAGATTTAATAATGGCAATACCTGCTACTACTCCAGCAATTCCTAATGCATATTTAACAATTGGAACTTCTTTAATCGCTTCTTTAATAACTGAAATAGGATTCATGGAATTAAAATGTTAATGCAAATAAACTTTAATCGCAATTGGGGAGCTGCAAGTAAATTATTTTTAAATAATAAATATTTGATTATCAGTCAAATATAGTAAAATAATGTGATTGAAAGAGTATTTTAAATATTTTTAGGGATACAGCATTACTTTTTATTTGATTAAAAATAGGTTAAAAAGTGCTTGCCGCTGGAACAGTTTAAATGTACAACTTAAAGTCAGTTAAAAAATAATTGCAGCTGCGCTAAAAACTATATTTTAACTTCTTTCCAGCCTTTTTGAGATGAATTTGATGCTGAAAAATACCTCAATGGAATTTTGAATAATTTTTTGAGATCTTTTAAAACGCTCTGCAGGTTTTCCCTATTCATAGCTTTTGAATTTTTTTTGAACATAACCTGATAAAAAGAGCTCCAGAAAATTGCAGCATCGTCCATATAAATACTCTTATCAGGACCAATTATTGAAAAACAGTCTGATATTGACAACACTGCATCGGCTAAATCTGAATTAGTTGAAGAACACGATGAAATAAACAATCTTTTACGATCTAATTTGTCACCAAGAACCAGAGCTAACTGCTTAAAGCTGATCTCGTCTAAAGTCGTAAAAATTGAGTTCTTGCTACCATGGCAGGATAAGTGAAGATATCTGTAATTCAGTTCCACAAATTCCTGCAGAAGATACTCAAATTCCTTTTTGGTCCGGATATAATAATATTTGTGTTCAATCTGCGAAAGATTAAGGATTTTAGATATTATTTCACCTTCAAAATATTTCTTTTCCTCGTCTTCAAAATCAAGACTTTCAATGATGAAAACGTAAGGTTTTGTCTTTTCGAACTCGGTCATTACAATTAATTTAATATTTAGAAATAAGAATTAAACAGGTACTGAAAAAAAGAATAAATTTAATACCCTTTATAATAATGTTTGGTCAGCGATTTAAAATAAAGTTCCGTTAAATGGTGGTCAATTTCAATCTTTCCTATTTTTTTGAACAGTTCTTTACATCTGTTCTCTTTAGGTATCTTATAAATGATTTTTTTTACAATTGCATTAATTCCCTGTCTTTTTATTTCACTTTTCTGATCAAGCTCATCCACTAAATATTCCCAGAATTTATCACTGGAGAGTGTACTTTCCATAACTTGTATCTGCTGCTGCAAGCCGTAAAAAACTGGTATTTCGATATCTGAATTTAAAAGATACTCCAAGATTAATTTATAGTTTGGTTCATTGAGATCTTTATTAAATTCTTCAATTACGAACCTTTTCTGGTTAAACTTTAATTTTGTGTGGAACACAAGTTTACAGGCATGATATAAATCCAAAAGCAGTAGATCAGCAGTCCTGCTGATTTCTGTGGGTTCCAGCCTTCCATGTGCAACTTTATTTCTAATCAGCCTAAATTTAAAAGAATAGTATTCGTAATGAAGTTCCCATCCATAAATTTTCTCCAGCCTGTTTACTTTCTGCTGAAAGCCTTCATTTAATAAAATATTATCATCACTTCCTGTCAATATGCATATGTCATGGAAAATTCCCTCAATTATTGAAGGTACCGTATTGGAAAACATAATTTTTTTTCCGTTTTCATAAATTGTAAGAGCCTCATCAATTATTTCTTTTCTCATGTCCAGCAGATGATGTTTTTCTATCAAATCACCAACAGCTAAAACAATGTCGTTTTCTGTTATATAGTCAGCCAGATACTGATTAAATTCGCTGCCGTCCTCTTTTTTATATAATTCGCGTACTTTTTTAAATTCGGGATAGGGCATTTCAGGAAATTTATTGATTAGAGCGTCTGGACGCTGTGGTATATAAGAATCGGGATTCCATCTGTATGAATAAGCAATATCACCGAATGTTTTAAAGAAATACAAAGTGTCGACAGAGTTATCCAATGCATATCTTTCAATATCGTTCTTTAAAAAATTAATGATCTTTTCCTTCGCTTTCTCGTTCAGTTCTTTATAGTGGTAAAATATCGGCAGTTTTTCCTGAATCTGTAATGCATCACCATTTTTGTTTATATCTTCAATTTTGCTGCGGATACCCAGTAATGTCTCATCAATTTTCTTCAGATCATTTGAAGCGTCCATGAATGTTTCTAAAAGCACCTCTTTAGGTTCTTTTATTAGATTAAAATATTTCCTGCAGATGTATTTGTGAAAAGATTTTTCGTCACTGATTACGCTAGTTATTTCTTTAATTTTCCCCTTGCGCACATCTTTCATAATTTTATGTTCGCCAGGTATTGATTTCTTAAGCTCGCTGAAGTTGATTTTTTCAAGATAACTCTTTGTTAATTCATTAAAATCAGCATCAAAAGCGTTTATGTCCAATAATTCATTCAGCAGGTGTTTGGAAATTTGATTAAAATCGGATTTCGACAAGATGCCTTTTTCTAATAGATCATCTAATATTTTCCCAGAGTTGACTTCTTGCCCGCTTTTTTCTGATGCGATTTGCGTCATATTCATGAATTAAATTTTATGCTTGTAAAGTGGAGTTATTGCTTCTTATAAATCTGCTTTTATACTTATAATGCCTGTTAATTTTTGCAATATAAGAAATTACTACAAACTTTGTAAATTTTAATCTATCATAACGCTCTTAAAAAATAGAAAAAAACTATATCCTTTACGGGATTTCGAACCATCGTTAAGTTTCGATTAATTCTCTAATAGGACCACTTTAAGACTGTTTATTTCAAACAGACTAAGAATTTCTTTTGAGAAAATCGAAGCACAAATATTAGGCTGTAAAGGCTTGAAAACTCTATAAGTTTGTGCATAAAAAAAGAGACAACTATTTGCTAGTTGTCTCTTTTAGTGATCTACGATACAAAATCCAAATCATTTTATGCAAGATTTAAAGAAATTAGCCTATTTTCAAGTGAATCTATAAGATAATTATATTAGTTTTTATTGAGAATCGGTTTATTTGTCCTGTTGTGGTTAAATGTTAAAATTGTTTGTTTTTTCCTATGCTTATTTCCAATCTGCCTGTTGTTCTGAATACATTCTGCCTACTCAGGCTGCTATTGTAAAAGTGTTGAAAGTTGCTCAACATAGGTGTAATCATTGTTTTCTATTTTTTCGGATTGACTATTTTTTACCCATATGAAAAAATCATTCGTAGGATTAAGGTTTAGTCTTTTAAGCTGATCTTCTACTAATCCCATTGTATCAGCAGTTAACTTTTCAAACCATGCTTTTTCGATCCCGTTTTCCAGATTTATTTTTGCTTTATACTTAGAAAACTCCCACAATTTGTTGATAATCTCTGCCTTTACTGTTATCTCGATATTAAGTGAGGCAGTATTTAAAGCTTCTATCTCCGGTAGGATATCTTTAATGTTATCAGCAGGAACTATAGGCAATGGCAGATAATTATCGAGTTCCTCCATTTCTGATCCATTATAACCATCCCTAATAATCTCAAAAAATCTTTTTGTAAAGCGAAGACCGCCAATAGCCTTTTTACCTTGCACATTTAAAAGCGTAAAAAATGTCGACGGAAAATCGGCTAGAGGATATAATGCTCTGCATATAAGCTCCATAGTATCCATTCTTTTAAAGTCAAAATTGATTATTGCTAAAGTTGTATGTACATGGTGTTCGGTTTCTTCAAGTCGTTGAGGAGGTAATATTTGATGGCCAAGAATAAATTGACCAGCAAGCAGAATATTTTCCAATGTCTTTAATTTAGACTTCTGCTCCTGACAATACCATTGGTCAACACGATCTTTTCCTTTTTTATAAAACCTATTAATGGGATCATGTGAGTAAAAGTAATTTACGGTTTTAATTAAGTCGGAATATACTTTGTCTTCATTGGCAATTAAACTGCTTGTATTGAAATAGGCAACGGATAAAGCTTCAATTTTTGCATACGCCCGCTGCATTTCCTGTAACTTGTAAATTACGGACTTAAGCTGGATGAATGCTAAATTGCGAGCAGCCGGTTCTTTAGGAATAAAGAAGCTTATTAATTGATTGTTTGCATTATTAAGTGATGTAATCCAATCATTCACTGCTTTTTCGTCAATAGACTTATTTTCCCTTCGAAGCATGTTTCTGCCGAATTTTGGGTAGGACTTCTTGAAATGAATCCGTTCGGAAACGTTGTCGCTTATTATCTGGAGAACTCCAGGTATCACCTGCTGCTGAATTAGATTGCGTTCAATTAGAGCTTCGATGTAATTGTTTATTTTTCGAGCCCATTCAAGGGCAAGATTTCGCAAAGCTATAATCTGCTCCTGCCATTCGTATGCGGAAGTTGAATGGTAATTGGCAATTATTGTTTCTGACCAGATCTGATTATAGCGCACCGCTTCCTGATCGATTAGAACTTTTGGTTTTAGACGCTTGGAAGCATCGGTTTGAACCACCATTACAGCTTGCTGAGATGGGAATGGAAGAATGAGGCCCTCGGTATCATATCTGCTGTAATAGGGTAGTAATGAATAGGCTGATTCTATTCTCGTAACGCTCTGCTGGTGTGGTTTAAGAATATTTTCAGGTTTTACTATAAAGCTTATTATAAGGTTGTCTTCATCTCCCTCTTCGACCGAAATGGAGCCCGTTTTTACTTTAATATAACTAAGAATATTTTTTCTATTTTTTTTAATGTAATTCTTAAACTCAACTGGATTAGTCATTTGAAAATATTGATAGATTTCGAGTGCATCGCTAAAGGCGGTGTTATCATTCAATTTTAAGAGTTCTTCGTCGAAGGTGAAAAGGAAGTCCAGTTTGAATCCCAAACGATTATACCATTTTGTAAGACTGGAGAGCCCATCGAAGGACGTTATTTTTTTGCTTGAATCCTTCATTCCATTGAAAAGCTCAAGGGCAAAAAAACTTATATCGCTCTCCTTTAGGGAATATCGCGGTAAGTCTTGCAATTTTTCTAGAAGAAAATCAATTTTTGAAGACTGCGCACCCAATATGACTTTTAACTCCTGTAATGTAGTTAAATTAATCTTAGGAATAGTTTGCATGACAAAGAGATCCAGCCCGCCATTTTTAAAAACCTGATCAAATATGTCACGATTATCAAACCAATACCTTAAAGGCTCAGCATGTGATATCCCGTCTAAGGCCTGGACCATTTCAATTGCTGTGCTGTTTTTTAATTCACCAGCGACACATTTATAAAAATCGTATTTTTCTTCCGGTTTTATAATAAGTACAGCATTTGCAAAAAAATCAGGTTTTTGATCAGGTTGTAATATTTTATATAAATTCAGCAGTGTTTCGCTTTCTGGTATAGTTCGGTGGAGTAGTTCTGTAAGATGCGAGGATCTAACTGGATGAAGTCCCTCAATATAGGTTCTGTTGAAACTTAGGAAATATTCATTTTCTAATTCAGCAAGTGTTTCTCCACGATCCCCGCTAAAACCTACAGTATCGGCAATGTGCTTAAGCAATGCCTTGCTGGACACCTGAAGATTGATGCAGTTTGCCATTGAGACAAGCCTCAGAATTTCAAATTTTGAAGTGCCTGAAGCGGTCTGATTGATTGTTTTGAGCTGGTTTTCCAATCTCTCTCTAATCATTTCGCCTCTTGTAAGCAGAAAGGTGTATTCTATGAGTAATCCATTTTCACGAACCAGTTCGTAGGCAGGCTGCCAGGCAGTAATATCCTGATGAAGCTTCTGTGTTTTTTCAAACTGTTCAAAAATGCTTTTGGCTTCGTCCAATGATAAACTGATATCTACAAGGTTTACTTTAATTCTTGATATATCGCCTCCGTAGCGGAACCAGTCCTCCTGTCTAGCAGTGACAAGAAATTTTATTCCCTTTTGGCCCACTTTTTCAACTACAAAGCCCCATTTTTCTGTTGTTGAATTCAGACCGTCAATAATAACAATTGGATCCTGTCCTATATAAATTCTAGTCTCTAAAAAATCTGCTATTGCATTTGCTTCCTCCCAATTTCGACAGACGTTTAGCTGATAGATTGCATTGTTCTTAGATAATTCCAGCCCAATCTGCCAAGCCAATGTTGATTTGCCCTGTCCGCTGGAAGAACGGATAATGGTTACATTAGAGTTTGACATAGATTCAGAGATGGTTTCTTCCCATTTTTTGCGTCTGGCGGGAAGACAGGCAGCAACATGATACGGCTGCGCGGCTTTACCTTCAAAATAATCAAAAGAGTTTTCCGCCGTGCTGTAAAAATCTACTTCATGGATGTAATTGTTTGTAACTGCAGGATTAACAGCTGCCTTGGAATGCTGGTCTTTGATTTCTGCAAACAGTTTAGCCACGTCTATATGCGTAATGGTGTTTCTGTTTTTGGACCAATCAAGAACATGATAGAATAAGCTTTTAAAATACTGCATTTCTGTTCCCTTTGTAATATCCCATTTTTCAAAAAGAAGTTTTGTGCATAAAATAGACAGTTCTTGCTCGCTTTGATGCTGATAAGAAATACTGTTAAAAAAAGAAAGTATATCAAACTCGGAGTTGGTATGTCTGGATAATTTCTGTTTCCAAAAATACAGATTCCTATTATCGAGGTTATGCTGTATTAGATTTTTTAGCTGCCCGTCAGAAATTTTCATATTGTAAACCAGCCTGAATTTGCTTGAAGGATCAAGAAGATATACATTTAAAAAATTCTGCAGGATTCCTAAATTCCAGAAATTACCTGCATCCATTTTATTTTCCGATGTTTTTAATTGTATATATAAGCTGTCAGAACAGATAATTTTATTGGAGATTAGATCTAGGTCTTCAATGCCTTCCAGTCGAACATGGTTATTGCTTTCTCTGGATGACAGTTTATCAAGAATGACAGAACAAGCATACAAAGTTTGATACTGTATTCCCCTAATATTAATTGCTCCGCCATTTCTTCTTTTTAGAAGATCATTTAAAAGTTCAGGAATTTCTTTGGTTACTGGCATATTGATTTTAAAAATGTTATACTTTGGTTACTAATATAAATAGAAAATTTCATTCAATAGTGCACAAGGCGATCTAGTTGTGTAAGCTGACGCAGAAGGAGAAAGAGAGATACGTTTTTGATTGTATGAAGCGCTATTGAAATTGGATAAGTATTTCAGTTTCCATTTTGTCCATTTCGAAATTGAAAGTTATTATTCCAATCAATTTATAAATATGATAGATTGGAATGTTTATGTATCTGGGCGTAATTTTCGACAGTTATTTTGCTGCTTCACTTTATACCTTAAAAAAAGCGGTAAAAATAAATAAGATGGTACCGGTTTTAGACAATGTCTAGAAATAACAGGATAGAAAAAAGTTTTATTTAGATTTTAAATTTAAATAATCTGCACATTATGTCATGATAATTGACATTGTGGCGTATGTTTTTATGGAAATCCGTAATATTAATGACATTATGTCGTGGTTTTTACAAATCGTGTGTCATGGATATTTAGGAATAATTTATACATTTTATCGATAAAGATTAGCACTTTGTCGAATTCTGTTGTTAAAAACGATAAATATTAAGACAATTTAACAGATATTAACGAATCTGGCATCCTTTTAGAGTAAGTAAAAGAGTCCCGTGAACGCCAATCCTAAGGACTCTTATTCTTGCTAAAGTAATTCTTGTAGAAGTAAAGCTTTACTTTTAATTTAAAGGTGCAAAACTATTTTATTTTTTTTCTCCTGCAAATTTTTTTTATGTACTTCTCGGTCTAAATCCCAATACCGACTAATAAACTTGGGCAACTTCTAAAAAAAAGTATATGACGAAGAAGAAAAATGTTGTTTTACCGAACTTAACCAATTTAAAATTACTAAGATTAACTGAAAATCCTATTTTTCAGATTGTTTTAATCACGGAAGGAGGATTACAATATGAGTAGTGCTCTTAAAAATTCAATTAAATATTTTCCTGTTTGCAATGGAGACCAGTCCCTTATTACGCTGGAAGATGGAACAAGAATACTTATCGACTGTAATATTAGAGAGTCCGCAAAGGAAGATGATCAATTATGTGATGTTCATGCGGAACTATTGGAATCTATAAAGAAAGATTCTGATGGCATTCCGTATTTAGACGTTTTTATTCTTACCCATGGCGATCATGACCATTGCCGTGGATTTAAAAAGAATTTCTACACAGGAGCTCCGGGAGATTATTCGAAGGCTGATAAAGACAAAAATCTTATCAGAGTTGATGCTATGTGGTTCTCGCCAATGATTGCTGAGCAGTACAGTAATGAGGATGAAGATGCTTACCAGCAAGAGGCGGAACGGAGATTAGAACTGCATAGAAAAGGAGATCTAAAAAAGGACCTTCCTGGAAACAGGATTCGAATAATCGGTTATGACGGAAGTAAAAAATATGATGATTTGGATGATCTGCGTTCAAAACCTGGTGAGGTAGTCGTTAGCTTTAATGACAGGGTGCAGGATAAGTTTTCAATTTTTATTCATGCTCCATTTAAAATTCATTTAGATTCTCCTGAAAAAGATAAAAATTCGGCAAGTATTGTTTTTCAGGCAAGATTCAAAGAAAATTCTTGGGATACGGAATTTTCGTGTCAGGCCATTTTTGGAGGTGATTCCGATCATAGTACCTGGAAACAGATAATTGATAGAACCACTAGATATGGAAATGATAAAACGGAAAAAGCATTGGATTGGGATTTGTTTATGGCTCCTCATCACTGCTCTTGGACATTTTTCAACGATACTGACAAAGACGAGGTAATTGAGACCTCTCTGGAGGCACTTGATTATGCAAAACCAGGAGCGTTTGTTATTGCTTCCAGTAAAAAAATCGTAAACAATGATGATAATCCGCCGTATTATGATGCAAAGGTTGAGTATATTAAAAAAATTGAATCAAAGGAAAAATTTCTAAATACGGCTGTTGAGCCTAAAGAATCAAAACCGGAACCAATTGTTTTCGAAATCACTAAAAATGGTCCTGCAAGGGCTTTTAAGCAAAAGATTTCTGGAGCAGCTACTTCTGCCGGAGGAAGCGGTGCCGCGTCATCGATAATTTCTCAGGGCTGATGCAGTATAGTTTCCATTTAGAAGCATACAGCGGGCAGCTGAGTGCTAAAACTGCTGAAGCAGTAGAACAGGTCAAAGCGTATTTTAATGATCCCTCTCTACAGGTATTTGTCTGGGATGAGCATCACATTGTAATTGCGACAAGTTATAATGTTTCCCTTCCTGCACGCGGTTCTATAGATAATAATATATTAGCTGTCGAACCAATACTGGTAAAGATAGCTTTGCATAGATATCCAGAGGCTGCACCGTTGATTATGTCTGACAGAAAGACATTTCCTAAAAGCAGGCTGCCTCATCTGTATTATTCAGATGAAGGGAAACCGGCTGTATTGTGTTTGGTTCGCGGAAGTTTGGACGAGTGGTTTGCAACTAAGACCATTGGAGATTTGCTAATAATTGCGGCTCAATGGTTTTTCAAGGCAGCGATTGGAACCCTTGTAACAGACAATAACGAGTTTGATCCTGTGCGTCTGAATACATCACTGGGAAAACATGTTTTCAAATATGAAACTTTCAGAGATATCGTGAGTGAGAATCGAAGATTTGTAGAGAGTTACCCACTGGCGCTTATTTTAAGTTCCGCTTATACTGGAGAAGCAGAAAATGAGAGGGCTTTCAAATCAATTTCGGACATCCCCTTTATCAGTCTTGACAAATTTAGGGAGGCAATATCAAAAGTCGAGAATAAAAGTAGGGATCATAACAGTAAAGTACTTCCATTTTATTCTCTTTTGATATGGGATCCTGATCAGAATGAAGAACCGGCATATTTTACAAATCTGCCGGCTAATTATGGGGAACTGAAAGGGTTTTTAAAGATTAGAGGAATTGATATTGCTGAAATGTTGTCAGCTTTAAAAGTGGGTAATGTGCCTTTGAGATCACTTCTAGTGATGACTCATGCAATTAAGAGACCTTATAAAGTGATTGGGTATGAGGGAACTTATGAATTCTTTACCTACACTCTCATCTTAAACGATGATTTTAGCGGATTGGTTAATGATGAGGAAGAGGTTTGTATTTCCTCCCATTCCCAGCCTTTTACGGCAGAGCAGGCATCATCATTAAGTAATGAAACAAGATTGGCAGAAACTTTATATGTTGGAGCAGGTTCACTGGGATCGAAAATAATTATGCACGATGCCCGCTCAGGTAAAAATGTACTTGGTGTTGTTGATCATGATAGTTTCCAGCAGCATAATATTGGAAGACATGTCTTATTTTCAAATCATGTGGGCCGAAAAAAATCGCAAGCTGTTGTTGAGGAAATAAAAGCATTTTATGAACTTGATGCAACAAATAATTTTGTTTTTTTTGATAGGCCGATATCTTTTGTTAAAAACGAAGAGGTTGCAAAGTATAAACTGATAGTAGATTCAACGGCCAGCCCTGGTGTGATGCATAATCTCATTGAGAGGCAGGATGTAATAAATGCTCGTTACGCTAAATGTGAAATTGTTGATTGTGGTGAGATTGGATTATTATACTTACAAGGTTCAGCCAATAACCCGAGAATGGATGATCTTATCTATTTGGCCTGTTATTTAGCAGTTGAGAATTCAGAGTTGGCAAATTGGCGGATAGGAGATGCAGATAGAGAGCTGGATGTTTTAGATATCGGGCTGGGATGCAGTTCGGTTACCAATGTAATGGCTGATGATTTAATAAGCTTCCATGGCGCGGCATTCTCGCAAGTTCTTGCAGCTTACCCTTTTGAGGATTTTTTGAAAAGTGGATTTATTTATCTGAATGTTTTCAGGAAATCTGCGGATAATTTTCCACAGATTTCGAATAAGAGGTATTGTGTGGAACCGTTTGAAGTTTACGAAAGTAAAAATGATAGCCGTTGGACGTTAAGATTTTTGTCGGGTCTCAGCAGGAAACTGCTGGACCTCTGCAATTCACATGCGCCCAATGAAACTGGCGGCATACTGATTGGTATTGCGAGTTACAAAACAAAAACGTTGCATATCTATGATGTAATTGAGCAGCCGGCTGACAGCACGAGTTCTCCTGTGGCTTTTAACCGCGGTATTGAAGGTCTTGCAAATCTGGTTGATGATATAAAGTACCAGACAGGGCAGGTTATCGGCTACGTAGGGGAGTGGCATACACATCCAATGAATTTGGAAACATTAAGCGGTCAGGATATGGTTTCCATTGAGAAACTGCAGGTGATAAACAAGCAGATTCCAATTCCTACCTGTGCTGTAATTGTAACAAAAAATAAAATAATACCTTTTATATATGATTAAAATAAAAGATAGAAAATTTAAGATTGGATTATCATTGTCGGGAGGCGGATACAGGGCTGCTATTTATCATCTTGGAACATTACGAAAGTTACGTGAAATGGGAATTCTTGAAAAAGTGGATGTAATTTCTACTATTTCTGGGGGATCAATTACTGGGGCCTGTTACGGATTGAAAGGTGAAAATTTTGAAGATTTTGAAAAGTGTTTAAAAGCCATCGTACAAAAAAGCATAATTAAAGGAATCTTGCTTTCCTTTAGGTTTATCTGCATAGCTTTCTTTTTGATTTCCATAGTTTTGTTATCGCTATATTTATTATTTACACGTTTCGCGTGGGTGTCGACTCTTCTTCTGATTTCCATGATATGCTGCGTGCTTATTTTTCAGTTTAAAATATTTCCAGTCAGTACTATTATTAACAGACTTTATTCTAAATGGTTTTTTGAAGGAAAGGCTTTGAAAGATTTTAATCCAACGCCGCTAATAGCGATAAATGCAACCAATCTTGAAACAGGGAGACCCTTTACTTTTTCTAAAAACAAAATGAGTGATTCATTGTATGAGCATCCGGGAAAAGGGCATAAATCGATAAGATTTAAACCTGAACAATTTCCCATTTCTCTTGCAGTGGCTGCTTCTACCTGTGTTCCGTTTGCATTTACACCGATATTTATTGATAAAAAATATTTTCAAGATGAAAGTGATTTTGAAAGCATTAGACCCTGTTTAGTAGATGGAGGAGTCTATGATAATCAGGGTGTGCATAAGCTGACACAAAAAAATAGTTCATACGAATGTGATGTAGTAATTGTTAGTGATGCCGGAAACATGATGCCAAAGATAAGTTCCTTCAATAATGTGCTGCAGCTTCTTATGAGAACCAGTGAAATTTTCATGAACAGAATAAAAAACTATCAGATGATCCAGCATGTATACGACAATTATAGATTTAATCAAAAGTCAATAGCTTATCAGTCCCTTGGATGGGACTTAGAAAGCTGCCTTGATGGATTTATGGATAATTTAAAAAAGGGAGCAGTTTTAAAGGAAGTCGCAGAACTGCATGGGATATCCCAAGTTGAAATTGACAGTGAGAAATGGGATGTAATCCAGGAACGTTTGATGCGTAGCATCAAATATGCTGAAATTATTGCCCAAAAACCCACGGATGCTGAATTGACAACCGCAAGAGGCGTAAAGACAAACCTGACAAAGCTTGAGATCAAGCAGATAGACGCTTTGGTTAAACATGCCGAATGCATTACTGAGCTTCAGGTAAAATTGTATGCCCCAATTTTAATATCTTCAGAATAAAAAACAAGTAATCGGTTCAGTATTTTCAATGAATTTGCATATGTAATGTTCAATAAAGTAAGAGGATATTGTTTTTTACAGATGTAAATTGATGGTATGGATTTGAAAACAAATGAAACAGCGAGGTATAAACCCGTATAGCAAAGGGAAATTAAACAGGTTTATACAATAGCAAAACGTAAACTTAATATTAATCTTTTACTTTTTAAATCTTAAAGATATGGGAAACTTAAAAGTACGTGTATGGGACGTGAAGCATGGAAATGCAATTTTTGTAAGAACACCAAATAATAAAAATCTGGTTTATGATCTGGGTAGAGGAGATTACTCTGAGAACAGTGAGGACCGCAGTCCATTAGAAACCTTGTATGACCATTACAAAATTAGAGATATTCATTATCTAGTTATTACCCATCCGCATCGTGATCATATTGATGACATTCTCAACTTAGATAAATTTAACCTTGTCTCTCTGCACAGGCCGGTTTCCTTAGATAAGAAAGCGATATTGCAGGGTATTAGCGAAAGAGATAGACCAAAATTCAACAAGTTTTTTGAGCTTGATGAGTCTTTTACGGAGGATGCAACCGATTCAACAACGATTTCGAATCCGGATAATTACGGCGGGGTTAAAATAAATGTTTTTCAGACCGAGGAGCTGAATGATAACCTTAATAATATAAGTATATTTTCAGTACTTCAATATGAGGGACTGAAAATTATTATTCCGGGGGATAACGAGTATGAGTCTTTAGAACTTCTGATGGAGCGAAGTGATTTTAGGGATGCCGTTAAAAATGCGGATATATTGATAGCGCCTCACCATGGAAGAGAATCTGCATACCATACTGAATTTTTAAAGCTTGTAAATCCTCGTGTTACCATAATTTCAGACGGTTCTTTGTGTGACACGAGTGCTAATGCCAAATATTCCTCAATGTCAAGAGGGTGGAGGGTGCATCAAAAGGGACAGAAGGTTAAAAGAAATTTATTGACAACTAATTCCGATGGTGAAATCTATATTGATTTTGGCAGGAATCAAGAAGGAAAATATTTGCAGATTGAAATAAAATAATATTGTTTCTAAAATTCGATAAAATCTAATGTAATTTTTTTATCATAATAAGATTGGAAGACGGCTCGTAGGTTATTAAAAAGAAGGCTAAGAGCCTTCTTTTTAATTATAAAGCCCATTATGATACCTATTGATTTAAAATATAACAATCAATTGTTTGTGATAAATGAATCAGTGTATAGTTTTTTAATTATAATATTACTGAACCCTATGTGCGATAGTACAAGGCTTGCAATATATTACCTTCGTTTTGCGTTTTTCTGTCAGTTTTTTTTGAGTGTTTTTAATTTTTTTACTCTTAGAATCACAGTCATTTAAATACTTAGTAACTGCAATATTTGCTAGTTTTCTGAGAAAAAATAATATTTCTTCAGCTTCTTTAGCTGTCACATTCATACCTTCTTTTTTAAGTATTTTGATCGCTTTTTTAGAAGTAATTTGTTTTTTTAAATCGATTTCAGTTTTCATATCTTCAAATTTTTATGTTTGATAATTTTTAACAATCAATTAGATAAGATCCGGGTTAAAAAAAATAGAAATATATGAGATTAAACAAAATCAACTTTTGGTTTTCTGTTAAATTTGCGAATATTCCGAATGTTTGTGTTTGTAAGTATTTGAAATATAAATACTTGACGGTTTGAATCCTGTCGAGGTAACTCTTCGGGATTTCCAAACCATCTCATTTTTTAAGGATATATACTTGTTAAATAGTAAGAAAAAGACATGAAAAAAGGTATATTTTGTTAAATATACCTTAAATTGTTGTGACCTCTACGGGACAAATTTCTAGAAATTTTATGGAAGATTTGAAGAGATTGGCTTACTATATGTAGGAGTTGTCTTTATATGTCATCAGTATTTTGGTTTGGATGTCCTGTTGGGGATCGGTGGAAAAAATGTATTTAATTTATAAATACTTTTATCATAAAATGTAATCCGATAAATTTATTTAAATTAAAAAACACAGTGTAAACTTTTTGTGCAAAAAAGGTATTAGCTCCAATCAAACGAATGCATAATTATGTTTATTTTGAAATCAAATATCCTTGATCAAGTTTTGTGTTTTTATTGAACTGGCGCGGCATAATTCTAAATTTAAGATGTGTTTCTTTGTATATTAGTAAATAAGCTATAATTTTTTTGTAAATGATAGCTAATTTGGAATATTAATTCTGACTACATTTTTAGGTATTTAAAAAATTAATCTATTTTATTTAAGTTACCAATAACTTCACCAGTACTTAAAATTGAAAAGTTTCCACCAAGGAAAATTTTATCATTAGATCTTCCATTCAAGCTCGTTTCTCCTTTCCAAAAAATATCGCTTGATTCTTCTTTAAAATTTATAAAATCTTCAATTGTTCCATTATTTATTATTTCAAATAATTCACTTGTAAAGCCATACATCAAATATGCATTTGGCCTTATTTCGATTATCCTTCCCCAAACTATTTTATCGTCAATGTTAAAAGTTTCGGTTCTAAAAAAGTGAGGCCACGGGAAAAACTCATCAAATTTTAAAAATGATCTCAATAACATTTTTAAAGGAATACTACTATTTATTGTAAAATAAGGATAGATTTCTAATTTCTGACTTTGAATACTATCTTCTTCAAGAATATAATTTTTAATTTTCTGTAACCAATTTGGATTCCCTAGATTACTAAATCTAGTAGCATAATATCTTAGTTTTGAGTAAAACAAATAGTCTTTGGGAGAAAACTCTAAATCAGGTACTTCTGGATCAACTAAAATACATTTTGCATTTCTATTATCAGGTCGAACAGGAATTATGGTAATGATTCCAAAACTAATATCTCCTGCACCTGACGGTTGTGCTGTTTTTTTTGCGATAATATCTTTCGCTTTACTACCATAATCTGCATCCAATCCTTGCATCCCTTTGCATTCTACTCTAAAGAAACGTTCCCCATTCGAATATAGATATTCAAAATCTAATGTCTTATTTATTCCTTTGGCAGCTCCTTTAGCAGGTCTTCCTTTCTTTTCGGGTATTCTAATATAATCTGAATTATTTAAACCAAATAGTTTGTTTGCAGTCATTAATGTTCCGCCACATCCCGCATAACATATTTGTTGTGTAGTATTATCTGAATGATTAAAAGAAATAGTTCCATTTATTGAAAAAATACTATCAAATTCTCTTTTTCGATCTTTAGCTATTTCTTTGAAACCAATAAATGAACTAAAATCAGGATTATGAGGGTTATAATCTTCAAATAATCCGTAAGCAAAAAATTCCTCCGAAGTAACTTGAACTCCATTATCAATTACTTCTTGTAAGTTATCCAAGTATTCAGGACATTTATTATTTATCTGTCTTTCAAATAGTGCTTTATGGTCAGTCCCGTCTGGACTTACATAGAATTCAAAATCTAATTTAGCCATAAAAAATCGCTTTAATCACTTATGTTCAATAATTGGTTTAAAATCACTGAACCCTCTATTTAATGAGAACTATTTTTTATTTTACTCAACAACTTCAAACCCGCCCTCAATAATAAATTTTTCCAAAATATTGTGAATTCTAATATTTACCTTGAATGCTGGTAATGTAACTCCCTCTAATTTTTCGAAATACTCTTTAGCTTTAACTTTGTCTACTGTGTTTTTTAGTTCGTCGAAACGACCGTAATCGTTGATGTTTACATTATTAATACCGATGTCCATTAAATTTCGGAGCTTAATCTCGTCTAAACCTAGATTACTTGCTATTTTTTTTATTTGGTCGTTTTTAGAATTGTATTGATATTCTGTAATATATTCTCTGAATGTTTTTCCCCTTTCTAATATCACAACACCGCTTTGTACATCGTGAATGAAAATGTTGGCATACTTTTGTTCTTCTTGAGAAAGAAATGCAAATGTCTTATGTAATTCATCTAATGTATTTTGTAAGTCAGCAGCATCGATATCTTCTTTTTTAAGATTTCTAAGGTACTTTTCAAAACGAGAGTTCATGTAATCAGCATCAATTTTTTCGGTATCAATCTCTGTCAGGTAACTTTCTATTTCAAATGGTATATCGGAAGAGGTATTGCCACCGCCATTAGAATTAAATAATTCTTTATAACGTAGCACTAATACTAAATAGATGTTTTCATCAAAGTTTAATTCGATTACCATTTTACTTTTTCCTGTACCAAATGGGTATATTAATTTTTTCCAAGTAAAACCTTGGATTTTTGCCGCTTCTAAATGTAGATTGAGTTCTTTGAACAATGATGCAAATCTTCCTCTTTCTGACAAATCATCAGGTAAACGTTCAAAATTTTCTATTCTTGCACATATAAATAACTGAGTTATTTGAGTAAAAGCATGATTCATCGCATTTAGATTAGTATCTAAGTGTTCTACAAACAAGCCTATTGGTTTGTCTCCTGAATATAATTTTATAGCATCATTAATATTCCTTTCCATTGAGTGAGGGAATCTGTAATAACGAATAGTACCAAAAGGTTTATCATGACCAAAAAGACGATTTGTACGTGAAAAGGCTTGAACGATATTTTCATATTTCAACACTTTGTCCATGTACAAGGTATTGATCCATTTGGAATCGAAACCTGTCAACATTTGATCTACAACTATTAAAATATCTATTTGTTCATCTGGTTTGTTTTTAATTCTGATGTACGGTGCCTTATGAGCCAAACGAGCTGCAATGTCTTTTTTTAATTTACCATGTTTTGCTAAATTGAAGTCTTGGTTGTAAAGCTCGTTATAATCGGTAATAATTTCAACCAGACCATCTTCTTTGTATTCTGTATTGCCGTTGTTATCGATGTTCGGGTCGAAAAGTGCGGTAACTTTTAAATCGGGTTTTGTGGCTTTTATTATACGATAATAGTCTATAGCATCGGCAATACTTGATGTGGCAAAAATGGCATGGAATTTACCGTTTTGGCTTAGCCTAAACCAGTTCTCTAAAATGTCTTCTACCACCTTTTGGAAATGTCCTTCGAGGTCATATTGCGATTTTGGTATATAATCTTCGATTCCTTTTACATAAATCCCTGAATCATCGACATAACCTGCCATTTGTACGTCGCTCATGAATCTGTTATAAATTTCTCTTTTCTTTGAGTCTGCTATAGCAGTGGCTTCATCTGCTGCCTTTGCTTTCTCTAAAGCTACCTCTCTACGCAAATCGCGGTCTCTGTGGGTTAATACTTTATAAGGATCAAAACCTAATACATTTTTATCCCGGATACCATCGGCAATACTATAACGGTGCAATTCATCACCAAAAACTGTTGACGTAGTATTTAATTTCTTTTTATTTTCTTCATGAATCGGTGTACCTGTGAAACCAAAAAATATAGCGGAAGTGAAGGTTTCTTTTATCGTTGGAAGCATTTCTGTACCCATTGTAGAGCGATGTGCCTCGTCAACAATAAAGACAATTCTTTTTTTATTAATAAGTTCAATATCGTGTGTGTTTAATCCTTCCTCTTCATTATTGATGTTGCTCATTTTTTGAATAGAGGTAACAATCAATGTATTGGCCGGGTCGTTGCTTTTGAGTTTTGTCACTAAAACTCCTGTATTTTCTGTTGCCTGAACATCTTCTCCTTCATCTGCAAATCCTCGGTATTCTTTTAGTGATTGTGTTCCTAATTCGATACGATCCATTAAGAAAATTACTTTATCAGCATCTTTAGAATTGGCTATTAATTGAGCTGATTTGAAACTGGTCATTGTTTTACCCGAACCTGTGGTGTGCCAAATATATCCACCCAAGGAATTTTTGTTTTTCCAATCGGTTTTGGCTACTTTGTCGGATATGGCATTAGCAGCAAAATACTGATAACTGCGCATTACTTTTAAAACTCCATCTGTATCATCTGGCACTGTATAAAAACCAATAAGTTGGTGTGCCATAGGAATAGAAAGCAGGGTAGAAGCAATTTCGCTCCAATGGTTTATGGGTTCGTTGTCAACGTTTGCCCAATGAAAATAGTAATCTTTGTTGAATTTACCATCAGGACCAGGATTGGCAAAGTAAATTGTTTCTTCGGGTTCCATGGCGACAAAGATTTGTACCAAAGAAAATAAATCAGAAAAAATGCCATTACGAGAGTATTTTTCTATTTGATGATAGCTCTGACTTACCGAAACACCGCTCTTTTTCAACTCAATATGTATAAGTGGCATACCATTGATTAACAACAACAAATCGCCACGACGGTCATTTAAAATACTGGATTTGGATTTAAAGATAGGTTGTTGTGCAATCTGGTAACGACTTTGACCACCAATTATTTCGTGGCGGTCGTATATTTTTAAACTTACTTCTTTCCCAAAATGTAAAGTATCGTTTAGGTTATCGCGAGTAATGGCAACCGTTTTCCCGTTGATGAAACCATTTAACTTAAGTGGTGTACGCAAAGCATTGATTTGCTCTACAATTTGTTGCATTTCGCCCTCTGTTAATGGGTGATCGTTGAGACGGTCAATGGTTCTGTTGTTTTCAAACAGGATATTTGCCCAATTGACTAACAAATCTTTCTCGGTAGGATGTTTTAATACTTCTTTTTCCCAGCCTTTTTGAGCAGTTAGGGAATGTATTAGGGCTTCTTCAAATGCGGTTTCGGTAGTAAACGACATAGTGTGTTTTTTATATAAACATTTTGGCTAAAAATGCTTTTTTGATGTTGTTTAGTTTTTTTATTTGGATATTATGATTGCTTATTAACTTATCAAGGTTATTAAAATATTCACCTATCTTTCTTTGTTCTTCTTTATTATCTGGAATTAAGAATTCGAAAGAATCTATTTGTTTTGGCGAAACATTTGGCTGAGCACCAGCTACTAATACTGATTTCATCTTTCTTTCAAAAAGTGATGATTTTACCAATGTAGATATAAAACTATAATCAATAAGATCTTTATTTTCAAAGTATCCTACTCGTTGATTTTGATAAACTTTTTCATTTTCTGAAATTTTTAAAATTGAAACTTTACCAGTTGTTGCACCTGACATTGCAATTACAGCAGATCCATTTGGTAAGGAGATGTCAATATCTTTATCTATTTCATCATAAAAATAAAAATCTCCACCTACCTCACCAGTAGCAAGTATATTTGAAATCTTCACAATTGGAACGCCTTCTTTTCTAAAACAAATACTTTTGAATGCATAACCACCTCTTACTGGGACTTTATCACCTAATTTAATTTTCTCCCAATCTCCAACAAATCCTTTGAAACGAATCTCTGGAGAGGTTTGACTTTGCTGTGGAAACATTTTGGCCAACATGGCTTTTTTAAGCGCTTTAAGTTTATTGTGCTTTTGTTTGTGCTCTTTTAGTAGTTTGTCGAGTGTTTCAAAAAACTCGGTGATCCTATTTTGTTGATTTATATCAGGAATAGTTAGAACTCTTTTCTTCCAGTCATTAACATCAAATACTAGTTTTTCAATATCAACACCATATGAACTCAAAAAGAATATTTTATGCATTTGTGGAAGCATAGAAATTAACGTCCAATACTGTGTAGTTATATTTTCATTTGAAGTAGCTACTAAATATTCGTTAGACACAACAGCTTTGTGAAGAGATTTAGGAATAATTCCATTTGCACCATGTACTACCTGTCTTTTAGAAATTATATAATCTCCTTCTTTAACCTCGAAGTAATTTTTAACTAAAATATTTTTACCCTTTAATTTTCCTCTTGAGACAACACCTTCATTTCTTCTTTTTACCGTAACTAATTGATAGTCTTTGTTGTCTTCTAAACTGATAGAACGACTCTTTTCAGTTAGAATATCACCAATTTTCCATGTTTGCCATAGACCAAATTCATCTTTAAAATGTATTTCTGGTTTGTTTTTTTCTACCTTTTTTTTATGCTTCTCCATGTAATAAAGCTTTTAGTTCGTTTAGTCCTTGTAGGTCAAACTCATTGCCCTGTAAATCATCTAGTAAAGTTTTTAATATTTCTTCGGCTTGGTTGATTTCTATAGCTACATCAGCATATGTAGTTTTGTATTTATCTGCTAATACTTGTACTTTGTTTGTTAGATTGTTTATGATAATTGTTGGTAAGCTGTTGAATGAAGTAACTACTGGACTTATCCATTTTAGTTCTAAAACATTCAAAACTTGCTCCTCGGAAAGGTTTTCGATATACGTTTTTGTATTGTTGTGTAAGGTGATGTTTTCGACTTTTATTTTGGCTTTTAGTGCTTTTTCCTCTGTGATTAATTCATCTACATTTAAAAGAATCGCTTCCAAAGAATCTTTTTCTATTAGAACTTTCTTTTTTATTTCTGCTCTAATACGTTTGGCTTCTTTGATTACCTCGGCGTTTACAAAAGCATCTTGTGTTTCGTTTACGGTTTGCGATTCTTTATCGTCTTCGGCTAATTTATCTAATTGCTCTTCGTACTCAGAAGCAATTTCTAGCACTCTGTTTTCTTTGTCTTGGATGCTTTTTAATTCTTTTTGGAAATAGGTTTCCTGAATTAATTCAAACGGCATGATGCGTCCTTTCCAACCTTGTTGCTCTTCTACGTCTTTGCCGTTTTTCTTTTTGATTACCATATTAGGGTCAACAATTGTCGTAGCTTCAAAACCTTCGGTTTGTATGATTTCTAAATCTACTTTTATGACATCCCATTTATCAGAAAGCAATTGGTAGGCTTCGTATTTATCAATTAAATCAATATTTTCTAAACGTTGAAAAATGGCATTGCTCAAGATGGTTTTTTCTCGGTTGATTTTTACCGTTAGACAATTAGTTAATAATTCGTCTTTTAGATAGCTACCGATATCTTTGAATGATGTACCAAATTTTGTAACAAACCCCAATACTGACTTATGAGTTGTAATAGCTTTATTGATATCGTTTACTTTTAGTTTCGCATTCACTTCATTATTTTTTTCAAATAAAGTTTCACGCAATCCCGGAAAAGCTTCCAAATAGTTGGCTAAGGCATCGATTTCATTTTCTGGAATTCCTCCAAACATAGAAGCATAGATGTCCCAAATTTCGGGATTTTCAGATGAATCAACATAACGTGGAATATTGAGATTGTATTCGTTGAGACGAATGGTATCTCTTTCTACTAGTTGAGAATATTTAGATAATGAAACTCTATCACGAATGGTATCGGCAATTTTTTTGATGTCTGAAGCTCTCAGTTTGTTGTTTTTACCGTCTTTGATAAAACCTTTGGATGCATCGATAAACAACACATCATTATTGGCTCTTTTTTGTTTTAAAATGATGATTGTTGTGGAAATATTAGTTCCAAAAAAGATATTTTTCGGTAAACCTATAATGGCATCAATATGATTGGATTCAATTAATTTTTGACGAATGGCACTTTCCTCACCACCTCTAAACAAAACGCCATGAGGCAAAACAATAGCCATAATTCCATCGGGTTTGATATGGTATAAATCATGGAGCAAAAACGCATAATCTGCTTTTGCTTTTGGAGCCAAACCAAATCGTGCATATCTTGGATCGGCTTCTTTGTGTGAAGAGTCCCATTTTTGCGAATATGGTGGATTTGAGACTACTGCATCTACATACAAGGCATTGTAAGAATGGATTGGATCATTCTCATCAAAGTAAGGCCAATCTTCTTCTAAGGTATCACCATTACGTGTTACAATATTGTTTGCTAAAATGCCACGCATTACCAAGTTCATTCTTGTCAAATTGTAGGTGTTTTGCTTTAGCTCTTGAGCGTAATATTTGATGTTGTTTTTATCGTCGATGTGTTTGGCTACACTATTACCAATATTAATTAGCAAGGAACCCGAACCACTTGTTGAATCGTAAATTTGGATTTCTTTTCTATCTTTTAAATGGTCGGCAATGATTTCAGAAATTAATACCGAAACTTCGTTGGGCGTGTAAAATTCCCCAGCCTTTTTACCTGCATTTGCTGCAAACTTTTCGATAAGATATTCGTAAATAAAACCCAGTACATCATAATCTTGCTTGCCATCCATTGGGATGTCTTTGATTAAGTGTAATAAGTCGCTAATTGCTTTTGTTTGTGAAGCGGCACTATCTCCTAATTTACTTAATCCTGTTTGTAAGGTATCAAAAATGCCATCGAATAGTTTTTTATGTTTAGGACTTATTAATCGACTAAAAGCTGATAATGCATCTCTTACATTTGCTACATCAAAATCTTTTCCTTTATTTAACCAAGTTGAAAATAAATTTTCATAAGCAATGAAATATCCAATGTTAGTTTTGATATGTTCAACACTTTCGATGTCTTCTTCTTTTAGTTCTTTTATATCGGCACTGGTATAGTCTTCTTTTTTAAGGAATTGTAATTCTGTTTCTGAAAGGTATTTATAGAAAATAAAACCTAAGATATAATCCTTATATTCATTTGCCTCAATTTTGGAACGCATTTGATTTGCTGATTCCCATATTTTAGCTGCAAGTTGTTGTTTATTCATTCTCTTTTCTATTACTAATAATAAATTAATAGTGTATGCTACATTTTTTGCAAGATACTATTTATGCTTCACTAAAAAAAGATCTAGTGTTTTGTATCATGAGTTTTTAGTAAAAGATTAATGTAATTAACTTCTACGGATCAGTATTATAATTTGAAAAATGATCATTTCTTATTCGTATTTTTCTCCAAATAGTGTTGTACTTGAATATTAGCTAGCTTCCGAAGAAAGTATAATATTTCTTCTGCCTGCTCAACTGTTACATTCATTCCTTCCTTTTTAAGCATTTTCTGTGCCTGTTCTGGAGATATTTTTTCCTTGTTTTGCTCATCTCTATAATTCATAATTTAGTTTTTTAATGTTAAATTATTCTTAATATAAAGATAGGTTGAATGTTTTTCGTCTGTAAATCAATATGTTAAGTTTGGTTTAAATCCTGACTAGTCACCTCAACAGGATGTCTAAACCGTGTATTTAAGTAAGATAAAGATTGTGAAAACCATATAAAAAGCATAAAAAAAAAACGCTAAAACCTAAGTTTTAACGTTTTTTTAGTAGTGACCCCAAAAGGACAAATCACGCACCATTTTATGGAGGATTTGAAGAGATTGGCTTACTGGAAGTAGAGGCTGTCTTTCATTGGCTTTATGAATTTGGTTTGGATGTCCCGTTGGGGATTGATGGAATTCGTATCTAATCTTTAATAGGAGAGCTGCGAATTCTAACCTTAAGATTTAGTAATTGATTTAGAAGGAATATTATTTTTCAGAATAGTATGTGCAACGATTGTGTGATAAAACTAATAATTTAAAGAACTTTATCTAAGCTTTTTCAAGTGCTACGGATTTTGGAAATAAAATATTATTCTCAAGATGAATATGCTTGTGCAGGTCACGTTCAAATTCTTTAAGCATTGCAAAAGTTACTTTATAAGTATTGCAGGTATCTGCTGGAGCGGTATAATTTTTGGTTAATGCAGCAATTTTTTTAAAGCGTTGTCCTACTGTATCATGTTCTTCTTTAATTAAAAGTATTTGATTTTCAAGAGTTCCAAAGTGTGCTATCTCTAAAAATAATCCTTTCGCATGCGCCTCATTTATTTTTTTTATAAAAGGAAAAAGGATCTGTTCTTTTTTTCTCATATTAGCAGAGAGATCTAAGGCAGATTCAGTAAATAAAGTATTAATTTCAAAGAGGTCAGGATATGTTTCACCATGAAGAGTACATAATTCATTTAATAATTTAAGCAACACGGGTGTTTTTTCAGCCACATATCGATGATGTGTTTTTTCTATATAGTCTGCCAACAGATCCGATGACCATGATTTATAATTAAAAGATTGGTTGGCCGAATTATTTGTTGCACGATCAAGCTCCTCAATTAAAAGAGACTCCTCAATGCCTCGTTTTTTGCAGGCTTCTTTTAAGGTACGATGACCTTTATAACAAAAATCAATGCTATATTTTGAAAAAATTGCTGCCGTCCTAAAATCATCAGCTGCGATTTCGCCAATTGTGGTTTTGTTTGTTGTTTTCATAGGAAGTTATAAAGACTTAAGGTTATTAATTAGTATGAATGTTCTTTTTCAGGTTGGCATTGTTTAATAATAATTAAGGCCGTCGTTAGCATATTTGAGAAATCAATAAATGGAATTGTAATTTCATTTTTATCTATAAGATTTTCTGCTTCGTTTTTTAGCATTTTTATTTTTAGCATTGCTAAATGCGTGTCGCGTTCATCGCTGGTATAAAATGAAGTTATAAGTTTCTGTAGTTCTTTTTTTAAAATTTGGTACGGTTCGTAGTTATTTTTAATATTTACGGTTGAAAATTTGGGAAGAAGAATTTTGGAAGAAAAAATAAATGCGGCAATAGTTTTATCAATGTTGTTGGATGCCTGATGAGCAAAAACCAAAGCTTCAAGAAGTGAATTAGAAGCCAATCGATTTTTCCCATGTAATCCTGTCTGGGCACATTCACCAATGGCATATAAATTTTTGATTGTCGTAACACCGTTGCGGTCTACTTTAATACCACCACATTGGTAATGAGCCGCAGGAACAATTGGAACCAGATCTTTTTCCGGATATAAACCTATTGCATTGCAATGGGCGGAAATAGAAGGAAAATGTTTAAAAAAATCAGCTTGATCTAAATGCCTGCAATCCAGATATACATGTTTTTTTTGAGTTTCGAGCATTTCGATACTAATAGCACGGGAAACAATATCTCGGGTAGCTAGTTCACCTCTTAAATCGTATTTAAAAAGAAATCTTTTGTGTTCGTCGTTTATTATATAGGCTCCAAAACCTCTTACAGCTTCTGAAATTAAGAATAGCGGATTTTTATTCCCGGAAGCTAACGCTGTAGGGTGAAATTGCATGTATTGCATATCTTTGATTTCGACTCCTGCACGAGCCGCCATTGCAATTCCGTCACCAGTAGCAATTGCAGGATTGGTTGTGTTTTCAAAGAGTTGTCCGCAGCCACCTGTGCTAAGCACAATAGCTCTGGTACGTATATATTTTATTGCGTTATTGTTCTTATCATAAAAAAAAGCACCGGTGCAATTCACTTCATTGCGCTTTGTTTCAGTATTTAATTCTATGACCTGATGATTTTCTAAAAGTTCAATATTTGCTGTTTGAGTGATAATTGAAAGGAGCTTTTTTTCAATTTCTAATCCTGAACTGTCTTTATGATGTAGAATTCGATGTTGTGAATGGCCACCTTCTAGTCCTAAATCCCATTGGCCTTCCTTATTTTTATCAAATATGGCACCAAGTTCTATTAGTTCTTCTAATCTTTCGGGAGCTTGTTGAATAACCATTTTAACAATTTCTTCATCACAAAGTCCAGCGCCAGATTTCAGCGTATCTTTTATATGCTGTTCAAAACTATCTTTCAATTGATTTGTGACTACAGCTATTCCTCCTTGCGCAAGTTGCGTATTGGTGTTGTTAGCCTTTTCTTTTGTCATGATACAAATAGATAAATCGGGGCGTTTTCTTGCCGTTTTAATGGCAAAAAATAGTCCTGAAATACCAGAACCTACTATTAGAATGTCAGTCTTAGGCATATTTTTAGGTTTAAGAAAGTTTAAGATTTTTATGGGTTTGTGCGTTTCACGCTTCTCTTATTACATTTATTTTAATCCGCAACATTTGTTTTGTGATGTAGATAAGCTGTTTTAGGTGTATTTATCTTAATAAAGATTTGTTTACCAATTAGTCTTGTGTGGAAGGAGTCGGAATCAGCTTTTTATAAAATACTGCTTTTAAAGACTCGCACACGATTCCGACTTCTGTAGCCACAATGAAAACGGTAGTAGGGGCCCGTTTTAATAAATTAAATAATGACTTATGTCAACCAATATCAAGCTACCTTTAAAATATGAATTCATATTCTTGATGTGCAACATTTTTAGAGGTTCGGTATTTTTTGAATTTTCAAACATCTAAAGCACTAATAATACCGAGTTTTTTTTGAACATCACTCCTTAAATGTTCGCCAAAGATCATTTTTTATTTTAAGTACAAAACAAGTTGCTCAAGGCTTTGATTGAAAGAACATCTGGGAGTATATTCTCCCAGATGTTTCTATTTTAGTTTACTAACTTTTTTTTCTAAGGGTAAGGTCAAAGACAAACCAGCACAATGCCAATACTCCAAATCCGAAAATAGTATCGCCGATAGCCCTAAGCCATTTCAAGGTTACCATCGCTGGCTGCTGCATTAGTTCGGCCGAACGTGCATACCACATTCCGTGCTCGATACTTTCTATAGCTTGCCAAATTCCAACAGGAAGAAGACTCAATAAAGCCATAGCCAGCAATCCAATATTGGTAGACCAGAATATGAATTTCATTGCTTTTTCATTCCATATCTCATGTCTGTACAAACTGCGGAGCACAAATAGCATCAAACCAATTCCGAGCATTCCATAGACTCCAAATAAGGCAGTATGTCCATGCAAAGGCGTTGTGTTTAAGCCCTGAACGTAATATAAAGCAATAGGCGGATTAATGATAAAACCAAATACTCCGGCTCCTAAGAAATTCCAGAAAGCAACAGCAATCATAAAATAGATAGGCCATTTATAATCCTTGATCCATTGTGTTGATTTTGAAAGTTTGTAGTTATGGTAGGCTTCATACCCAATTAAAACCAGAGGCACAATCTCCAAAGCGCTAAAGGTTGCCCCAAGAGCCATCACAGCAGTTGGCGTTCCTGAGAAATAAAGATGATGAAATGTTCCTAAAATTCCTCCAGACATAAAAATGATAGTAGAGAAAATAACATTCAGCGTTGCTGTTTTTGTTTTTAACAGACCTAAACGAACAAATAAGAAAGCAATTACTACAGTAGCAAACACTTCAAAAAAGCCTTCTACCCATAGATGCACAACCCACCATCTCCAATATTCAGCAATTGCCAGATTGGTCTGTCTTCCCCACATTAGGCCAGCTGCATAGAAAGTAGCAATAGCGGTACATGAGATTAGGAACATTATGATAAGATTTCTTTCGCCTGTTTTTTTCTTCAGTACCGGAAGTAAAGGACGAACCATTAATGCCAGCCAAAGAAACAATCCTACAAGAAGGAATATTTGCCAGAATCGACCTAAATCTACATATTCGTAACCTTGATGACCAAACCAGAAGTTTTCTACCAAATTAAGTTTCTGCATTACCCCAAACCATTGTCCGGCCATTGAGCCTAATACAATTAGAATTAAAGCATAGAATAAAAAATCAACACCAAATGTTTGAAATTTTGGGTCTTTCCCTGCAACAGCCGGTGCAATGTATAATCCAGTTGCAAGCCAAGCGGTTGCTATCCAGAATATAGCCAGTTGAGTATGCCAGGTTCTTGTTACTGCGTAAGGCAGAATCTGATCCAGAGGAATACCAAAGAATCCGTTTCCTTCTACGCCGTAGTGTGCAGTAATGACCCCCATTACAACTTGCAATACAATTAAAAGACTTACGACCCAAAGATATTTTTTTATTCGAAACATCGAAGGTGTCATTCCTTGTTTTAATAGTGGATCCTGAACTGGTATTTCGAAATGCTCATCTTCGCCTGATCGCACATGATAAAAAATTAGAACACCGATGCAAAATAACAGCAGTATGATACTAACTCCTGACCATACAAGAAGATCTTTGGTAGCCACATTTCCAACTAATTCATCAGATGGCCAGTTGTGTGTGTATGAAATTTTCTGATTTGGTCTTTCTGTTACAGTTGCCCAGGTTGCCCAAAAGAAAAAAGCGTTCATTTTATGCATTCTTTCCGGATCTTTTATAGACATTTTTGGAATCGCATAATTATGGCGTAGTGTCTCAAATTTGGGATCATCCATAAACAACCCTTCATAATACTTACTCAAATAGGCTATGGCTTCAATCCTGTTTTGAGAAATGGTTATGATGCCAGTACTACTGTCGTAGGTGTTTTTGCGAACATCATTTTGTAGCCTGATTTTCATTGTGGCCTGCTGCTCTTCTGTCAGTTCTGCAAAAGTTTTTGCATATTCCTTTTCGGATAATTTATCCAAAATAAACATGGCTTCTCTATGCAGCCAGTCTGCAGTCCAGTCTGGCGCTACATAGGCACCATGTCCCCAAATAGTACCAACTTCCTGTCCACCCATACTTTGCCATACATTCTGCCCATCCTTAATTTCCTCAGAGGTAAAGATTACGGTGTTGTTTGGCCCAACTATTTCGGTTGGAATAGGAGGTGCTTCCTGATAGATCTCATATCCGTAATATCCTAAGACAGAAAAAGAGATACTCATCACAAGTGCAAAACCTATCCACAGTTTTTTTTCCTTGTTCATTATAATAATTTTAGCTTTTTATATTAAAAAAAATGCTTTATTCTACAATTAATTTTCCTTTCATCATCGATACATGTCCAGGGAATGAGCAGATAAAATCGTAAGTTCCTGGTTCGTCTATTGTAAACTCGATAACATCGCTTTCGCCGCCGCCAATTATTTTTGTATGGGCAATTACTTTTGCTTTTTCAGATGCAGGTATGTAATCTGTATCTTTTGCATCTACAGCTTTAAGTGTAAAATCAGAAATATCAGTTCCAGGTTTTAAAATAACTAAATTATGTCCCATTGCGATTTTTTCCATCTTGCCGACATGTTTTAGTGTAAGAGTAATTTTTCCTGCGGGAGCTCTTAATTCAGTTACAGAATATTGCATTTGATCATTGCTCTCAATCTGAAGATCATTTGTAGCGACTGGGGTTTCGATCGGACTTTCTTCGTAAGGTTCCTCAGTTGTGGGTGTTGCAACTGGTTCTATGTCTTTTGAATCTTTTTTTCCGCATGAGAATAAACTGAAAATTGCAAAGGCTGCTACGAGGGTAATCTTGAAAGACTTTTTCATTGTTTTTGGTATTTAAATGTTATTAAATTTTATTACTGTAAAAGTATGGCTATCGTTTTTTTTGGTTTATGATTCTAATCATAAAGGCGATTTATTTTTGTTTCAAATCTTAGTGAAAACTATAAGTAAAATTTATAAAACCATTGCGTCCCATTCGTGGTATTTTGTTCCAGTCTGAAAAAGTAGCGTAATATTTATCAAAAATATTTTCAATACCTGCCTGCGCTTTTATTTTGTTTTGATTACAATCAAAGCTATAACCTGCATTGATATTAAATATCAGGTAATCGGGTGTTTTGGTTTGTCCGTATACTTTTGCGAAGTTATTTTGTGCTAGATTTCCAGAGGCAAATATTCCCGCAGTGATTTTTTCTTTTTTAAACTCTATTCCGGCATTATATCGGAGCGGACTTATAAAAGGAAGGTTATTTTCCTGATCATCTTTGCCCAGACTGTAGGCGATCTGTGTCTTTAAATTCCAGTTTTGCAAAAAGGAGTATTCAAGATTAAAATCAGTATTAAAAATTATAGCATAATTAATATCGTCGTAGATTTTTATACCCGATGCTCCAATCGTCATAGGCAGCGTGCCTGGGTCAATTTTTCCGATGATATAATCTGAGATATAGAAATACGAAGCCGTAATTTTAGACGTTAGCCTGCCATTTTTATAACCAAAAAAAAAGTTTCCTTCTACTGCTTTTTCATTTTTTAAATTTGGATTTCCTATATAATCGTAAAAATCATTGCTGTTATACAGATAAAAGCCATAGCCTTCAGAAACAGAAGGTGCTCTTTCGGCATAAGCCAAACCAAATCCAAATTCAAACTTACCAGTATTTTTGGTATAATTTCCGGAGAGGCTTTTTAAGGATCGGTTTTTTGTGGCATCCATTTCAGGATAAAAAATACGAAGGCTTTGTAGTCCAAAATCATTGGCTACTGTATTAGAATGAAAACCTAGATTAATGCTGATTCTAAGAATGGTTTCGGGTGAGATTGTAATAATATCTTCTAATGATAATCCGTTATATAGCGTTCGAACATCAGGCCAGGTGTACATAAACATCAGATTTTCAGTTGGATCAACAGGATACATTGTCATCTCGGCTACAGCCTTATTATAAAAAGAATTCAAATCGGCTAGAAATTCATGATTTTCGTGTTTTCCTTTTATTTTAGAATAAAAACCATAGGTGTCAGACCAGCCCGGCATATCCATATGAATAGGAATTGCTGGTCTTTTAGTATCATCCATTTTATGGGTAATGGTATTAAAATATCCTTTTGTTTCCCAACCAGAAATAACAGCAGAATCTGGAATGTACTTGTAACTCAATGAAATGATTTTAGCTTCTGCCAATAAAACATCCATTGGAAGCGCCGGATAGCCAACATTCACAGCTTTATCATAAATAATCGAAGTTTCGAGTACATTCTTCTTATCGATAAAATAGCCAGCATTTGCCGAAATATTGTACTTGGTAAATTGAGAAAAATTAATTTCTTTTTCGTTTCCCGCTTTGTAGTTTTCGGCATCACGATGCATAAAATCAACATACGCAAAAAAGGTACTGTCAGTATAACCTAAAGCGGCACCAATAATCTTTTGCTGGTTATTGCTTTCATAACCAGAAGATAAACTGCCATTCCAGCCGTTTTTTCTGTGTTTATATTGATTTCGTTTTAGATCTATCGAACCTCCAATCGTAGCGCCATGACAGCTGGCCTGCTGACCTGAGGCAACTGTTGCCTCAGATAAATTTGAAATCTCGACATAAGAAGTCACGGGATCCATTTTATCGGTACAGGCACCAAAAATCCGCATACCATCAATGGTAATTACAGTACGCTCGGTTGACATATTGTTAATCGTAGGTTCCCATGCATATGCACCTCTTTTAATCATATTCATTTTTGAAGAACCCATCAGATAATCTTCTACAGACGTTAACGATTTGGGCTGTTTAAGATGTAAAGGTGTTTTTCTTCCTATAACTATAATTTCATGGAGATTTTCAGCTGCAAGACTATCATTCTTTTTTTCCTGTGCCCAGCAAGCTGTCGAAAAGATAGCTAAAAGGACTACGGTTATATTTTTCATCATAAGATAATTGTAAGAAAGAGCCAGTCAAAACCATCTCTTTCTTGTTAGTATTCAATATTTAGAATTCGATTTCTAAGAAAAGACTGCTTGCAGGATTTTCTGTCGTTACAGGCTCTCCTTTAAGTACATTATCTGAAGCATTTAAAAGTTGAAGATTAATTTTCCAATAGCCAGTCATTGTCAAAGAAAGTTTTCCGTTGTAAAAGCCATCGGTTGTAGATTGTGTTAAATCGGTATTATTAGGCGAACCGTGATTACCCATGCTGGGCATTCTTGGATCCATTTTTATTTTGAAATTATTCACGACAGGAAACGTCATCATATCCTGCATTTTATAAACACCAACGCTAATAGCGTTCGTGGCTACTTTAGGATTTTGGGGAGCGACATAGGCAACCAAATAACGAATGCCATCAGTACCTGTAAAAGTACTTACAGTTTTTTTTGCAGATACCAGAACTTTAATAGTATCAGCAGCTGTGTAAGAAAAGGTATTTACAGTATATGTAATTGTAAGATCCCAGTATTCAGTATCATTTTGAGCCATTTGAAAGATAATGTCACCTTCATATAATGTTTGTTTGCCAGAAGTTTTCATTACTTCGGATTTTGGGCAAGAATGCTTCATTGTAACCATATGCATAAGAGGTGTCCAGTTTATTTTGGCATCCTGAATATAGCTGTTCGTCTTTTTGTCCTTAATTCTAAGTGTGATATGATTGTAACCCTGGAGTAAAATACCGCTTTGAGAATAAAGCTCTATAGTATGATTGTCATTGGATATTTCCTGAATTTTTTGCAGCCCGGTGATTTCATCAATTGGAATCTGAGTGGAGGTATTATCATCTGAGGAGCATGAGAACAGAGAAATGGACAGCACTAAAATGGCTATGTGTTTTAAAATTTTCATTTGAATATTAATTTAAATTATGGATGTAAGGCTTCTGTCGAATGCAAATCCGAAGGAGAAGAAATTAGATAAGCGAAAAATTAATACTTGAAAATGGGGGGGATGGAATACAAAGTAAGTGTTCAGATAAACGTAAAGATTTTTATATCGTGAGTTTATTTCTAAGATGACTTTTTGGTTGTTTTGAAAATTAAAAACGGGAATGTTTTCAAAGTATAGCAAAATAGTTTCAGTGATTTCAACTTTTTTCTCACTCGAGGAAGGTGTTTCATTTTTTAAGGCTTTTGCCAGCTCTTTCTTCAAATGGCATTTGCCATTACACTCTAGTTTAGGAGTATCCCTGTTTTCGCATAATTCTGCAGAAATATAATTGTAATTCAGTGCGTAATCCAAGATTGGAAATAGCGGTCTGAACAATACTGCAAAAAGGAATATGTAAATACAAAATTTCATTACCTGTATTTTGAAAGTACGAAGGTATCATGATCTTTTTTTTCATGTTATGATTGTGATCATACTTTATGTAATACAAGTTTTGGAATTTTGCTCTAAAGTTTAACAAATTAAAAACCTTAGTAATGAACAGATTATTTTTATTAACGATGTTTGGTTCTTTCTTGCTCGTATCGTGTGGGAAAGAAAAATCGAATACAGATCAGGATTTTTCAACTCCTACAGCTACAGAAAAAACAGCCGACGCCGAATCATACGATCCTAAACGAGGCTTGGGAAAATTTTCTACAGTTGAAGTTGGTACTTCCTTAGATCAGCCACTGGCTGAAAAAGGATTAAAAGTGGCCGAAGTAAAATGTACATCCTGTCACAAAACTACAGATGAAAAATTGGTAGGGCCTGGATGGAAAGGCGTTACAGGACGCAGAACTCCTCAATGGATTATGAATTTTATTACCAATCCTGATCCTATGATTGATAAAGATCCTGAATTGCAGGCTCAATTAGAACTCTGTATGATTCGTATGCCTAATCAAGGTCTGACCGATGATGAGGCCAGAAGTATTCTTGAATACATGCGCCAGAACGACGGCGTGAAATAACCAGAATAAAAAATTCAAATTCAAATGAGAATGTTATGAAAAATAAATTATTAAAATCAGTTTTTGCCGTTGCGTTAGGCTGTGCCTTCTTTGTTTCCTGCAAGCCCAAGGATTCCAGCGATACTGTCGATGGAGATGCTGCGCAAAAAGTTTACGTTGCTCCAGGTAAGTATGATGAGTTCTACAATTTTGTATCTGGTGGTTTCAGCGGTCAGGTAAGTGTTTATGGACTTCCTAGCGGTAGATTGTTAAGGGTTATGCCGGTGTTCTCAGAAGATCCACAAAGTGGCTATGGTTACAGTGAAGAAACAAAAGCCATGTTGAATACTTCGCATGGTTATGTGCCATGGGATGATCAGCATCATTTAGATTTATCTCAAACCAATGGAGAAATTGACGGGCGCTGGCTTTTTGCCAATGCCAATAATACGCCAAGGATTGCACGTATTGACCTGAAAACTTTTAAAACAGCTGAGATAATCGAGCTTCCAAATTGTGGAGGAAACCATTCTTCTCCTTTTATCACGCAAAACACAGAGTATATTGTGGGGGCAAGCCGTTTTAGCGTTCCCGCAGATAATGACGATGGAGATGTACCCATTAATACATATAAGAAAAACTTTAAAGGACACCTTAGTTTTGTAAAAGTGGGTAAAGAAGGAGAGTTGGATCTTGCTTTTCAGATCGTAACTCCGGGTGTTAATTTTGATCTTAGTCATCCGGGGAAAAAAGAATCTCACGGTTGGTTCTTTTTCTCCTGTTACAACACTGAGCAGGCCAATACCCTGCTTGAGGTAAACGCTTCTAAAAATGATAAGGATTTTATCATGGCCGTCAATTGGAAAAAAGCTGAAGAGTATATTAAAGCTGGAAAAGGAAAACGTGTACCGGCAAATTATGTTCATAATACCTGGGATGAGAAAACCCAAACGGCTAAATCTGAAATCAAGAAAGAAGTATTGATTCTGGATGCTGCTGAACTGAAAGATATCTGTTATATGATTCCCTGTCCTAAATCTCCACACGGGTGTGATATTGATCCAACTGGTGAATATATTGTTGGAAGTGGAAAACTAGCAGCCCTTATTCCTGTATTTAGTTTTACGAAACTGAAAAATGCTATTGCCAAAAAACAATTTGATGGTAGTTATGCAGGAATTCCTGTGATTAAGTATGAGGCCGCTCTTCATGGCGAAGTTCAAAAACCGGGTTTAGGACCGCTACATACCGAATTTGACGGAAAAGGGAATGCCTATACTACAATGTTTGTTTCTTCTGAAGTAGTAAAATGGAGCATAAAAGATTTAAAAGTTTTAGATAGAAAAGCCACCTATTATTCTCCAGGGCATTTAATGATTCCGGGAGGCAATACAGAGAAACCATTTGGAAAATATATGGTGGTTTATAATAAAATCACTAAAGACCGCTTTTTACCAACTGGCCCGGAATTAGCGCAAAGTGCACAATTATTTGACATTAGCGGGGATAAAATGAAGCTTTTATTGGATTATCCAACCATTGGAGAACCTCATTATGCGCAAGGTATTCCAGCTGATAAAATACGCAATAACGGTCAATTGAAATATTACAAAATGGCAGATAATCTGCATCCTTACGTTGCCAGAGGTGAAAAAGAAACCAAAGTGGTCCGAGAGGGAAAAAAAGTACATGTTTATATGACTTGTATACGTTCGCATTTTGCTCCCGATAATATTGAAGGTATACGAGTAGGGGATGAAGTTTATTTCCACGTTACCAATTTGGAACAGGATTGGGACGTTCCTCACGGATTTGCTATTAAAGGGGCAAATACTGCTGAGTTGCTGATCATGCCCGGAGAAACGATTACACTAAAATGGGTTCCTCAGAAAAAAGGAATTTTTCCATTTTATTGCACGGATTTCTGCAGTGCACTTCATCAGGAAATGCAGGGTTATGTTAGAGTTTCACCTGCAGGAAGTAATGTGCCAATTACGTATAGTTTGGGTACGAATTTACCAAAGGAATAACTAATAACCAGTGAAGGGGACAAAGTTTTCTTTGTTCCCTTTTTATTTGAATCATCATGAAAAATAAAATACTTTCAATTTTTTCAAGAGCAGTACTTTTTGTGTGTGGCTTTCTGTTAATAGGGTCCATTTTTGTTCCCATGTGGAAAATTGAACTGACAGCTCCACAATATCCTGAAGGTTTGGTTTTAAAACTTCATGCCACAAAAATTGCAGGAGATGTAGATATTATCAACGGATTGAATCATTATATAGGTATGAAAACACTTCATACCGAAGATTTTATCGAGTTTAAAATCCTGCCTTACATTTTAGGATTGTTTGGCATCATTGCTTTAAGCTGCTCTTTTTATGCTAAGCGAAATTCCTTGTATATATTGTTTTGTTCTTTTGTGCTTTTCGGAGTTTTAGCTGCTATTGATTTTTACCGGTGGAATTACGACTATGGCCATAATTTAGACCCGAATGCTGCCATACGGGTTCCAGGTATGGCATACCAGCCTCCATTACTGGGCTATAAACAGTTGCTGAATTTTGGCGCTTATTCTATACCTGATATAGGTGGATGGATGCTCATTACAGTTGGTGTCTTGCTTTTTCTGGCTATAATTAAAGAGAGGAAATCAGCTTTAGGATTTAATAAATTTTTTAGCGTTTTAATTATTGCTTCTTTTCTTTTTTCATGTTCAGGAGATAGACCAATTTCCATCAAAATAAATACAGACAATTGTGATTATTGTAAAATGGGAATAAGTGACGGTAAATATGGCTCAGAAATTATTACCCAAAAAGGCCGGGCATATAAGTTTGATGATATTGCCTGTATGGTCAACTATTGTAAAGAACATTCAGATATGAAGGTTAAGAGTTATTATGTACATGATTATACAAAGGAAAATGAACTAATTCAGGCAGAAAAAGCTTTTTTTATTTCAGGCGGCACAATAAAAAGTCCGATGCATGGTAACATTGCGGCATTCTCGACTGAAAGCCAATCACAAGCATTTGGAGCAGAATCAAAGGGAACAGAGATACAATGGGCGTCAATTTTAGAAAAATAATTTTGGGACGAAAATGCTAATTACAATCAATTAAACATGAAAATACTTCTCTGTCTTTGCTTCTCATTTTTTTTTACCTGTCTTCATTCTCAAAAGATTGAAGTAGGAAAAAATAGAGCCATAAAAACCATAAAAAAAGCTATACAACTGGCCAATCCCGGCGATACGGTGTTGGTTTACAAAGGTGTTTATAGAGAAGGAAACATAGTGATAGATAAAAAAATAATACTGCAGGGAATTGGCTTTCCTATCCTCGATGGCCAAAAAAAATATGAAGTGGTTTCTATCAAAGCTGATAGTGTAACCATTGCAGGTTTTAAAGTCATAAATTCAGGGTATGCCTCCCTGAATGATCCCTGCGGTATTAAAATATATAACAAAACAGGGGTTACCATAAAAGAAAATATTCTGGAGAATAATTTTTTTGGTATTTATGTTCAAAAAGGAATTGGCTGTATTATAAAAAATAACACAATAAAAGCCCATCAAAAACAAGAGCAGCGTATTGGGAATGGCATTCATTGCTGGAAAAGTGAAAACCTGCAAATTGTCGGAAACCAAGTCTCAGGACATCGGGACGGGATTTACTTTGAATTTGTGTCTAATTCTATTATTTGGAGGAACATCTCAAAGAGTAATATTCGATACGGACTTCATTTTATGTTTTCTAATGATGATTCGTACATCTCCAATGTGTTTAAAAATAATGGGGCAGGAGTGGCAGTCATGTTTACCAAAAATGTAAAAATGTTCCATAATTATTTTGCAGAAAACTGGGGAGATGCCGCGTATGGTTTATTGCTAAAAGAAATTTCTGATAGTTACATCATAGGAAACAAATTCATCAGAAATACTTCGGGAATTTATATGGAAGGAACCAGCCGGGTAGCCCTCTCAAAAAATATTTTTAGAGATAACGGGTGGGGTATGAAAATTCAGGCAAGCTGTATGGAAAACGAAATTTCCTTTAATAATTTTATCGCCAATACATTTGATATAAGCACCAATGGCAGTTTAGTTCTTAACCATTTCAATAATAATTATTGGGATAAATATGAAGGTTATGACCTTAATAAGGACGGAATTGGAGATGTACCTTTTCACCCTTTGAGCCTTTTTGCAGTGCTTACAGAAAACAATCCCTCTGCAATGTTATTATTCAGGAGCTTTATGATTACGCTTCTTGATAAGTCAGAAAAGATTCTGCCAAGTATTACCCCGGATAATTTTGTTGACCAAACCCCCGAAATGAAATCTCTTGTGTTATGATTACTTTACAAAATATAAACAAAAAATTTGGCAAGCTTCAGGTATTGCAAAATGTAAACCTGAAATTTAACGCAGGTGAGTGCATTGCACTTATTGGTCCAAATGGTTGCGGAAAAACGACCTTGATAAAATCCATCCTGGGAATGGTTTTACCGGACAGCGGTGATATTTTATTCAATAAAGAATCTATTCTTAGAAAGTTTGAATATAGAAATAATATTGGCTATATGCCTCAGATAGGCCGCTATCCAGATCATATGACTATTGGACAAATTATTGCCATGATCAAGCAAATCAGGAATTCGAAAGACATTCTGGATGAAGATTTAGTTAAAGCTTTTAAACTTGATAAGATGGATGATAAACAAATGCGCACGCTTTCCGGCGGAACAACCCAAAAAGTAAGTGCAACATTAGCCTTTCTTTTTAACCCTGACGTCCTTATACTTGATGAGCCAACTGCAGGATTGGATCCCCTGGCATCAGAAATCCTGAAGGAGAAAATTATTAAAGAAAAGGAAAAAGGAAAATTAATTTTGATTACCTCTCATTTGTTAAGCGAACTTGACGATATGATTACCCAGATTATTTTTATGCAGGATGGTAAAGTGCATTTTCATAGAAATATAAACGAACTGCTTGAATCAACGGGTGAAATCAAAATTTCAAAAGCCATATCTAAAATTTTAAAGCAAAAGAGTCATGAACAGGATCATTAAAATTGTATTGTTGGATATTCTTAAAAATAAAATCGTTCTGAGTTACACTTTTGTTTTGGCCTTGCTCTCCTGGGGATCTTTTGGCCTTGAAGACAATTCTGCTAAAGGGCTGTTGACAATTTTGAATGTAATTTTATTTACAGTTCCATTAGTTTCGATACTTTTTTCGACGATATATATTTATAACAGTTCTGAATTTATTGAACTGTTACTCAGCCAGCCATTAAGGCGAAAAAAAATATGGATCAGTTTATTTGCCGGGCTTTCCATTGCAATGATTTTGGCTTTTTTGCTGGGTGCGGGAATCCCCCTTGTAATTAATGCGCCTGATGCTTCAGGTGTTATGATGCTTTTGTCAGGATGTTTAATCTCGGCTGTTTTTGTGTCTTTAGCTTTTTTGAGCTGTATTTTGACTCGTGATAAAGCAAAAGGAATTGGTGTAGCGATTATGTTTTGGATGTATTTTGCAATACTATTTGACGCTTTGGTTTTATTTCTGTTGTTTCAGTTTGCCGAGTATCCTATTGAAGAGGCAATGGTGGGGGTAACGGCCCTGAGCCCAATAGATCTTGCACGTATTCAGATTCTCTTACATCTTGATCAGTCAGCTATGATGGGTTACACAGGCGCAATTTTTAAAGATTTTTTTGGGACAACTATTGGATTGATTATCTCTTTTTTTCTATTGATTTTATGGATTGCGATACCTTTTTTTATTTCAGTCAGAAAATTTAATAAAAAAGATCTTTAACAATTAATATTTAATACTCAATTATGAAGGAGAAGATAAAAACAGATATTAAAAACAGACAGGATATCAAAATATTGGTTGATGCTTTTTATGGTAAGGTTCAGACAGATGCTACTATCGGATATTTATTTACCAAAGTGGCGAATGTTAATTGGGAAAAACATCTTCCAATTATGTATGATTTTTGGGATAATATCCTTTTTCATTCCGGAAATTTTGAAGGAAACCCGATGATGAAGCATCGGATTTTAAATCAGAAAAGCCCCTTAACTGAAACTCATTTTAAACATTGGAATAAGTTGTGGAAAAAAACTGTTGATGATTTATTTGAAGGACCAAAAGCATCAGAAGTAAAGATTAGGGCTCAGAGTATTTCGAAAATGATGATGAATAAAGTAGTAAAATAAAGTGATAAAGTAAAAAACGGGCGCTCGAAGAGCGCCCGTTTTTAAATTAAATGCTATTAGAGCTGAATTAATAATTTTCATTTAACCTCCACAAAGAAAGAAAAATATTTAAAAAAGATATATGATCTGAATCATATATTAAAGTATTTAAGAAATTTCAATAAAATATTTTATGATCTATAATTTCTATTTTTTTTTTCTTGTTCATAATAGAAATTGTCCGAATGACCGTCTCAACGCGCAAACCAGTAAAATCTGCAATTTCCTGACGGGTATACTGAATTTTCAGTCTTTGATTTGGGGGAATATTCTGCTGTTTTTTTAAATTATCGAGAAAATACTGTACCCGGTACTCAGGTTTATGATTAATTATATTTTTTGAAAATACTATTTTATTGTAAATTCTCCAGGCAAAGACTTTTAATATTTTCGATTGGATTTTTGGATTTTCTTCAAGAAGTAAAAAGAAGTTGGCTTTTGAAAGTTTTAAGAGCACACAATCGGTCTGTGCTACTGCTGAGGCTGGATAAGGCTGATCAATAAAGAGGGGCGGTTCGCCAAAACTGCTTCCATTTTCAAAAATTCCTACTGTCAGGTCTTTTCCGTCTTCATTGGTATAGGTCATTTTTACAGTCCCTTCAAGAATCTGATAGAAGTATAGGGGAGGATCATTTTCGTAAAATATGATACAGTTTTTGGGTGTTTTTTTTGCAACAGCGCCCCAAGTGAATAGCAAATCTGTATCAATATCCATTTTTTCTAAAGTTATATGTATTTATAAATGATGCGAAATATTTCATCGCTTGAAGACAGCGCCTGCGGTTATTATTGATTTTCATGAAAGCGGAGGTATATGTTTTAAGCAAAGAAAAGAAATCAGGTATAAAAAAAACATGATAAATATTAGGTTTTGAAAGTTTTGTTGAAGCTAGAATAGGTGTTAAATTAAAGATTTATAAAAAGATATTTTTAATTTAAACTGGTAGCTAATCTTTTGGAAGTCATTGTGTAATCTGAAGTGTTATGATATTTATCATATTACAAAAGCAGTATACTTCGGATATTTGTAATGCATTAGAATGGTAATAGCTAAAAAGATTCATTTCAATTAAAAAAAGTTCTATTTCATTTTCTTCCTAATTTCTAAAATTAAAATTATGTCAAAGTCTTTAATTCAAAAATATAATGTTCCAGGTCCCAGATATACCAGTTATCCAACTGTTCCGTACTGGAATGAAATACTTTTTTCAATAGAGGCATGGAAGATTTCTTTTCAAAAATCATTCTTGGAGAGCAATTCACAAAATGGGATTAGCCTATATATTCATTTGCCTTTTTGTGAAAGTTTGTGCACTTTTTGCGGATGCAACAAACGAATTACTAAAAATCATTCAGTAGAAGAAAAATACATCATGGCTGTTTTAAAAGAATGGAGTATTTACTGTGGACTGTCTTCTGAAAGACCAATCATAAAAGAAATTCATCTGGGAGGTGGAACTCCGACTTTTTTCTCATCAGAAAATTTAGAAAATCTTATAAACGGTATTTTTAGGTTAGCTGATAAAGCTGAAAATCATGAGTTCAGTTTTGAAGGACATCCCAACAATACGACTTATGAGCAGCTTAAAAAATTATATAATCTAGGGTTTCGCAGAGTAAGTTTTGGTGTTCAGGACTATGCGGAAAAAGTCCAGAAAGCCATTCACAGGATTCAGCCATTTCACAATGTGGCAAAAGTCACCTTTTGGGCAAAAGAAATTGGTTATACCTCAATAGGACACGATATTATTTTTGGATTGCCTTTTCAAACAATTGAAAACATTGTGGACACCATCGAAAAAACAAATTCTTTAAAACCAGATCGATTGGCTTTTTACAGCTATGCGCATACGCCCTGGATCAAAGGAAATGGACAACGTGGATTCAATGAAGCCGACCTTCCAAAAGATATCGAAAAAAGAACATTATATGAAACAGGAAAAAACCTGCTTTCTCAAAACGGCTATCACGAAATTGGGATGGATCACTTTGCTTTAGCTTCGGATAGTTTGTATAAGGCTGGTCATAAACGTGAATTGCATCGAAATTTTATGGGATATAGCTCTTCAAAAACCCAGTTAATGATTGGATTGGGAGTTTCAGCTATCAGTGATAGTTGGTACAGTTTTGCACAAAATACAAAGAGATTGGAAGAATATTATCAACTGTTGGAGTGCGACCAACTACCTGTTGTCAAAGGGCATATACTTGACAAGGAGGATTTAATTATTCGCAAACATATTCTCAATTTAACCTGTCAATTTGAAACTGCGTGGGATGATAAAGCCTTTTATTTTGACGAATTACCACGTGTTTTGTCCGATTTAAAGGAAATGGTAAATGATAATCTGGTAACTATTGAAGAAAATAGAATCGAGATCACAGATGCAGGCAGACCTTTTGTTCGTAATATTTGTATGGCTTTCGATTTGCATTTGAAAAGAAAATCTCCCGAAACTAATCTTTTTTCAATGACAGTCTAAACGATTAATGGAATTCCTTGCACAAATTGACTCATATCCTGAAATTTTCTAGGTATACTAATTATCAAACATGATATCTTGGCAAGATTGATGTGGTTTACTACTTCCGATTTAAATTGAGATCGATATGCCAGTTAGCCATTGTATCAATGTTTAAAAAATAAATTTGCTGGAAAATAAAATTATTAGAATTTTTCAAGTAATGTCTTGTAATGACTCTAATTATTCTACTTTTGCAGCAAAAAATTACTATGAATAAATGCGATCAATGTATTGTAAGACAGCTTAGTGCCCTAAAAGCACTAAACAAAGAGCAAATCATACAATTGGCAAATAGTAAAAGCACCCAGGTAATTAAAAAAGGCGAGGCTATAATAGAGGAAGGGGAAGTAATTAAAGGTGTTTTCTGTATCAAAGATGGCATTGGAAAACTTTCGAAATTAAGTGCCAACGGCAGGGACCAGGTTGTTAAACTTGTTAAGGCGGGTGAACTTTTAGGGCAACGTTCAATGATCAGCAATGAACCTGCAAACTTGTCGGCTACAGCAATTGCAGATATGGAAGTTTGTTTCATTCCAAAATCTGAGATTATTCATTTCTTTAATAATAACAATCAGTTTTCAATGAACTTAATGCAGTCGGTTTGTGATGATTTGAAACATGCGGATGAGCATACTGTAGATATGGTCCAGAAGACTGTTAAGGAAAGACTGGCTGAAAAGTTATTATATCTTAGTGACACTTTTGGTGTAAATGCTGATCAATCCTTAAAAGTGCAATTATCAAGAGAGGAATTGGCCGGAATGATCGGTACAGCCACCGAGAGTTGCATCCGATTGCTGTCTGAGTTTAAAAAATCAGGGCTGATCGAATTAAAAGGAAAGCTGATTTTTTTAAAGGATATTAAGGGATTAAAAAAAGAAGCCAGCTAACATCATCATTTGGATAATTCCAGCATTCTTTCAATAGGAACAAACGCTTTTTTCATTATATCAGCAGGAACTTTAATTTCAGGCGTTTCATTAAGCAAACAGTCGTATAATTTTTGTAACGTATTTACTTTCATGTAGCCACATTGGCTGCAGGCACAAGTGTTGTCTTCGTTTGAAGGTGCCGGTATCAATATCTTATCAGGAACTTCCAGTTTCATCTTATGAAGAATTCCCACTTCTGTAGCTACAATAAATTTGGTGCCCGGATTGGTTTTAACATATTCAATCATTCCTGCAGTCGAACCAATATAGCTGGCTGTTTTTAAAATATGGGTTTCAGATTCAGGATGGGCAATAATTTGCGCATCTGGATTTTGTTTGTACAATTCAATTAATTTATCAAATGAAAATGCTTCATGAACCACACATGCACCGTCCCAAAGCAACATTTCCCTGCCTGTTTGTTCCATTACATATTTTCCCAAATTTTTATCGGGAGCAAAAATAATGGGTTTGTCTTTTGGTATAGAATTGACGATTTTAACGGCATTAGAAGATGTTACCACAATGTCAGTTAAAGCTTTAACCTCTGCAGAACAATTCACATATGTAATAACAATGTGGTCTGGATGGGCTTGGGTAAATTGTTGAAATAAATTAGCGGGACAAGAGTCAGCCAACGAGCAGCCAGCATTCAAATCGGGAAGAATAACTTTTTTACCTGGATTTAAAATTTTTGCAGTCTCAGCCATAAAATGTACTCCTGCAAAAACAATTATATCAGCATGCACCTGCATTGCTTCTTGTGACAATCCCAGGCTGTCACCCACATAATCTGAAACATCCTGAATATCGGATTCCTGATAGTAATGTGCCAGAATAACTGCATTCTTCTCTTTTTTTAATTTCAGTATTCGCTCTTTAAGGTTTTTCATTATTAAATTATTTTTAATTATTCTCTTTTATTTTAAAACAAAAGAGTTGATGCTGATACTTATGTTGGGTTTTTAAAATCGGTAAGTTTTTTGAAAATTAAGTTTTGCTCGTTTTTCGGAAATCCAATCAAACAAAGCTTTCATTATGACACTAAAATTAATACCTAAGGAAGGTGTCTCCCGATTTAATACCCAAAGCCAATTCTTCCAGATTTGTATTTTCAAGCGTGAAAACCAAATCATTGCGAATAGATATAAATTTATCGTGCATCGGACAAGGATGGTCTTCAGAACAATTACTTAATCCTAATGCACAACCGGTCAAAATGCGATTGCCATCCAAAGAATTAACTATTTGAGCTAATGTAATTTCTTTCATATTCTCTTTGGAAATTTCAAAACCTCCGCCCACTCCTTTTATAGATTTAATAATATTGTCTCGCGATAGGATTTGAAGAATTTTGGCTGTAAAAGCCTCCGGAGAATCGATTTTTTTGGCAATTTCTTTCAAGCCGATGCGATTGTCCTGATAGGATTGAAAAGCAATAAAAATAGCTGCACGAATGCCATATTCACATGTTTTAGAGAACATAATTTTTTTTTTGTAATGTATAAATCATATAAATCAAAGCCCGCCATAACGCACAAAAGATCCAAAAACAACCATCAAAACCCCAATTATGGTAACCAATAGAATATGAAAGGTCATTTCAGGTAACTTCTCAGCATTTTTTTCAAGTTTTGGCAGCACTCTAAATTGAGCACTCAAAGCAAAAAGAACCGTCAATAATAAAAGAGCTAATTTTGTTGAAACAACTTTTTCTATAGGTGTCTCGAACTGAAACCAATATTCGATGCCAACACCATATTTATAGGCCATTAAAATTCCGGTAATGACCAGCAAAACCAGAGCAGTCATGCCAACAGGTTCATACTTTCTTTCATAATCGAGAATTATATTCTGATTTTTTTCTTTTAATGCTTGTGGCAAAAAACCAAAGACAAGCAACAAATGACCACCAACCCAAATGGTGGCACTCAAAAGATGGATGATTAACAATAAATGGTGGCTCATATAGTTTTAGGTTTTAGTTTCACAATTTTAACAGATAGCATTATAAGGCCTGCTGGCATAAAAATACTGGATAAGAATAGATTTTGATAATAATTCGGTAAACTACCTTTACCCAAGAAAAACCAAATGCCCTGAAGAAACAAAAGAATTTCAGTTGTAAAAAATCCGAATAAAAAAATTGCGATTCCCCATGTTTGAATACGGTTTCTCGAATTTAAAAAATCATTTTGTAATGCAAATCCAAACAGGAAACCTGTAATAATTCCCAACATAGTCAAGTGAATGTATCCAATGACAAAATTACGAATCTGATGGGATACCTGTGCCAATTCCGGAAACAAAACCACCAGTTGAATAACGACTTTTAAAGCCAATGAAAACAAAGCAAAACCATAAACTATTTTTGTGATCGTTGGTAAAACAGCAAAAAAGGACTGAAACTGCGGGCGGATAAATTGTATAAAAAGTACCGCAGCATATAGCTGAAGCATTACTCCAAGAGCATTTAACCAATAAAAAACCGGGTTAGGCAAATACCAACTTACCGGCAAAGCCAATGTTAAAAAAGTAGAAGCAACAAATAAATTATAAAATATCCTGAATTTTTTAGCTTCAATAATAAGTTTTGCCTGTTTGAAAAACAAAGCCAAAATGGCAAACAGGAACCAGCCATTAAATTGAAAATGAAGAAAAAACTGAATCGCAATTTGATAAAAAGCGCTTGCTTTACCTAACAATGAAACTGCAGGACCCAGGCACCAGACACCCAAACTAGAAAAAATCATGAAAAACAAAGCCGCACGAAGCAGCTTTTTTTCAGCCAGAGTTGTTGGATTGGCATCCTTTATAATTAAATAAAAAAAATAGTAGCTGCAAAAAATATGCAAAGTCGAAAAAAGAATAGAAACAAAAGCATACCCTTGAGCAGGAAAATCAATTATCATTCCGACTACGGCCAGTTCTGTTATCCAAAATAATTGGTTGTAGATGGGTTTTTGCTGTTTTTCTTTTGGAACAAAAAAATGAAAAATCAAACAGTACAACATCATATAGACCCAACCTAACATCGCCACGTGTGAATGGCCGTGCATTAAAAACTGAAAATTGACTCCGGCGATCGGTGCAACATACATCCATCGAAGCAACAGTCCCATCAATGAAGCGATGAAAAAATTACAAAAAGTACAGAGTAACCAACTCTTCTTCATGATTTTATAAAGGATTTAATTCTTGATGCTTAAAAGTGTGTTCATGCTTTAAATAAAAAAAAGCTTATATTGTTCTAAATGAACCAGGATCTCTTTTTTAATTTCAGCTTTATTGGAATCCTCAAGATTATCAATTTTTAATTTTAACGGAATCAAATAGTTGTGTAACTGAATGTGGGCTTCACCTTTCATTGTACATTTTTTAAAAATCATGGCAAATTCAGATTTCAGTTTCTCTTTCAAAATCAATGCGCTTTCTTCTTCTCCTGATTCCAGAATTATTTTTTGTAAAGTAGTAATCCCGTCAGTAGTTTCTGGGTTGGCTACCCATAATTGTCCTTTGTTCAGGCCCACTTCCGCGGCTGTTTCGGTATTTTTTTCCGAAACTGAATTTATTTCATTTGCTTCTTTCGATGTTTGATCTTCTTTGTTTTTTTGGCATGATCCGATAGATACAATGGCCAATAAAAATAATACTAGTTTTATTTTTTTCATTTTGTAAAATTTTAGCTCCAAAAATCAGCATCTTCATTTTCTATAAAAGCTTCCTTTGAATGTATTTCTTCTATTTTTTTTAATTGTTCCTTTGTGGCTGCTTTTTGAATTTCAGCAAATAAAACACGCTCTTCAAAACGGATATGAGAGTCTAACTCTTTTTCGATTCTTTTTAAATTTATTTCCAGATCCGAAGTACTTTCAAATAATTCGTTTAACGTTCTGTGTTCTTTCAAAGCCTGCTCAATGAGCGCGTCATGTGCTTCTAAGATCGTGAAAACGTATTTTTCCTCCAGCTCAAAATGCGTCTTTAAATAAATTTCATAAAACCAATCGACGTATTTTTTGATGCGCTGCAGGTCAATATTTTTCGCCATTCCAGTTTTAATTTTCCAGCAAAGCAGCAGACCATGATGGTGGTCGTGGCTTAAAGGCCTTAATTCCGGAGCTCTTTTGATGGGAGTAGTTGATTTCATTTGCTTAAAATTGATTGATTTAAAAAAATAAATTACTATCCTCTAAAATGAATTTTAATTTTCTCTGTACCAATATTTTGGTTTTCCAATTCTTTAAAAGAATGCCCAAGTTTTTCTATTGTCGAGGATCCATTAATAAAATGCTGAATGTAATAATTTCCTGAATATCCCAAATTTTCCAGAAAAAACACCATTTCCTGGATATCTCTTTTGTTTAATAAATCAGAGTGCACTGTTGTACGAACTTCAAAAGGTACTGTATGATGAAGCAATAAAAGTAATGATTTTGCAAAGGGAATGAAAAGTTTTGATTGGGTTATCTTTGCAAATTTCGCAGGCATTGCTTTAAAATCAAGTGCTACATAATTAATGAGTCCTTTTTGAATCAGTTCTTCCAATATATCCGGCCGTGATCCATTGGTGTCAATTTTGATCAAAAAACCCATTTTTTTGACTTCTTTAATAAACGAAACAGCCTTTTTATGTAACAGACATTCACCTCCGCTAAAAACTACGGCGTCCAATAGATTAACCCTGCTTTTGAGGAATTGAAGTGCTTTATCAAAAGTAATACGTCCTTTTCCGTATACAATCTCTGGATTATAGCAATACAAACACCGCATATTACAGCCTGCAAACCAAAAAATGCAAGCTGATTGGTGCGGATAATCTAATAAAGTAAACGGTGTAATACTGTAAATAGGGGCACTAACATTTTGCTTCATTGAAATGGGTTCGCTGTTTGTGTTCACCTTTTTTTCCGATATTAAAACTTTCTACGGGTCTGTGATAGCCCATTACTCTTGTGTACACCAGGCATTTGGTGCGAACTTCTTGATTTTGTTCTAAAATCGCGTTGGTTGTTAGTTTCATATTTGCTGTTTTTTAGTTATGAATTGTGTAAAATTTGCGGTGTGGTTTTTTCAAATCTCTATAAGCTTTGTTTTTTCTTCAATGATAATTTCATCGCATTTTGGGCAATATTCATGCTCTCCGTTTAGATAGCCATGAACAGGGCAAACACTAAATACAGGTGTTACTGTGATGTAAGGCAATTTAAAATTAGTAATCACTTTTTTTACAAAATTTTTGCAAGCTTCAGGTGAGCTTATTCTTTCGCTCATATACAAATGCAAAACGGTTCCTCCTGTGTATTTGCATTGCAATTGGTCCTGAAGCATCAAAGCTTCAAATGGATCCTGGGTAAAATCTACAGGGATTTGGGAACTATTTGTGTAGTAAATATTTTTTTCTGCTCCCGCCTGAATAATATCGTCAAAACGTTTTTTATCCTCTTTGGCAAATCGGTATGTCGTTCCTTCTGCCGGAGTGGCTTCTAAATTATAAAGATTTCCAGTTTCTTCCTGATACTGCTTCATTCTGTCCCGGATGTGTTCCAGAATTTCAGAAGCAAGTTCAATACCAGTTTCAGAAGTTATGTCGTCTTCATTATGGGTAAAATTCTGTATCATTTCGTTCATTCCGTTTACACCAATAGTTGAAAAGTGATTTCTGAAATGTTGTAAATACCGTTTGGTGTAGGGATACAATCCACGATCGTACATTCCCTGAATAAAAGTTCTTTTTTTCTCTAAAGTTGATTTGGAAATCAATAAAAGCTTGTCCAATTGTTGAAATAAAGCTGCTTTGTTTCCTTTGAATAAATAACCTAAACGAGCCATATTAATAGTTACCACGCCAATACTTCCTGTCATTTCAGCGCTTCCAAAAAGTCCGTTTCCACGTTTTAGTAGTTCGCGCAAATCGAGTTGCAAACGGCAGCACATACTGCGAACAGCATTGGGCTTGTAGGCATTTTCATTTTCTATTTGATTGCCATTTTCGTCCAAAACATATTGGCTTCCAATGAAATTTTGAAAATAAGAAGAACCAATTTTCGCTGTGTTTTCAAAAAGCAGGTTTGTGTTCTCTCCATCCCAGTCAAATTCTTCGGTAATATTAACCGTTGGAATAGGGAAGGTAAAGGGCTGCCCATTGGCATCACCTTCTGTCATTACGGTATAATACGCTTTATTGATTAGATTCATTTCTTTTTGAAAATGCTCGTATCGTAAATTAGTAACTTCAGAAACTCCTCTGCTTTTAGCCCTTGTCAATAGGTCTGTACTATTGTTCTTTTCAAAAATATGACAATCATTTTTAGTCGGAATTTGTGCTTTTAAATCGTCAGGAACAACCCAGTCTAAAGTGATATTAGTAAAGGGAGATTGTCCCCAGCGTGCGGGAACATTCAGGTTGTACACAAAACTTCGTACCGCTTTTAAAACGTCATCATAAAGGAGATCGTCTTTGAATACATAAGGAGCCAAATAGGTGTCAAAAGAACTAAAGGCTTGTGCACCTGCCCATTCGCTTTGCAAAATCCCCAGAAAATTTGCCATCTGTCCTAAAGCTTCCCTAAAATGAGATGGCGGTTTGCTTTCCACCCGGCCTCTGACTCCATTGAAACCTTCATTTAACAATACACGCAAACTCCAACCCGCACAATAGCCCGTGAGGCAATCCAAATCGTGAATGTGAATATCACCATTGCGGTGTGCATAGCCTTCTTCTTTAGAATACACTTTATCCAGCCAATAATTTGCGATAACTTTTCCTGCTACATTGCTAACCAATCCTGCGTTCGAATAAGAGGTGTTGGCGTTGGCGTTGATCCGCCAATCTGTTTGTTGTATGTATTCTTCAATCGTTTGGGTGCTGTCGACATAAGTTGTATCATCATTCAATCCTTCAAGATGTTCGCGTTGCAGCTTTCTGGTGTGTCGGTATAGCATAAAGGAGCGCATGGCATCAAAATGGTTTTTATCGAATAATTTTTTTTCGATTACATCCTGAATTTCTTCAACAGACCATACTTCTTTGTTTTCGAGTTGTATAGCCACACTTTCAAAAACACTTTCATCAACAGCTATAGAGACACTCTGAAAAGTTTTTTCAATTGCATCTTTGATCTTATAACTTTCAAATGGCTGATACTTTCCATTTCTTTTGATGACATAATTTTCCATAGTTGTTAGTTCTTAGTGATTGAAAGCTACTTATTATTGAGCTGTAAAGTCTTTTTCAAGTTTGGCAGCTTTTGGAAATAAAATATTATTCTCCAAATGAATGTGTTTATGCAAATCCTGCTCAAATTCTTCTAGCATTGCAAACGTAACTTTATAAGTATTACAGCCATCGGCTGGCGGTGTATAATTGTTAGTTAATTCTGCTATTTTTCTAAAACGGACACCTTCGGCGTCGTGCTCGTGCATCATCATAGCAATTGGATTTTGAATTGTTTCAAAATGAGGCAGCTCAATTAATTCATCAGATAGAGTAGCATGAACCATTTTTTTTATAAATGGGAACAAAATCAGCTCTTCTTTTTTCATATGTTGTGCCAATTCTCCTGCGCAGCCTTTAAAAAGCTCATTTATTAATAATAGTTCAGGATGTTTTGCGCCATGCACTCTGCTGAGCTTATCTAAAAACTGCAGCAGTATTGGTGTTTTTTCTGATACATATCTGTGATGCGTTTTTTCAATATAATCAGCCAATAAATCAATCGGCCAGGCATTGTAATCAATTCCTGAATCGCTTTTTGATGATAGAACTGTTTCAATTTCCTGTAATAAAACATCTGCAGTCACTGCTTTTTTCTGGCAGGCTTCTTCAATGCTTCTGTTTCCGTTACAGCAAAAATCTATTCCGTATTTTGAGAACAAGGCTGCTGTTCTAAAATCTTTTGCCACGTATTCTCCGATTGTAATTTGTTCTAAAGTTTCCATAATTTTTATTTAGATTATAATTTGTAAATGATTAAACGATGATGATCTTAATAAAAGAGTATTTTGTCTTTTAATTAAACACACTTCATCATTTATTTTGTTATCCAGTTGTCTTATTATTATTTAATGTATTATTTGATATTGTAAAATTCGTATAATTATAAAATGCAGAATATGATTTAAATCATAAGACTGCATTTTTTTAAATATTTTTTTAAAGTGACCTTAACCATTTTTATTTTTAAAGGAAAATAGTCAGCTGTAAATATCTTTTCTTTTGGAGTTTTTTAAAAATAGTGAATATGACAAATATCATAATAAAGGATATTTTTATCCTTTATTTTTACACTATAAATTTCAAACCAAAATAATATGAAAACCAGTGTTAAATTAAACAGACAAATAAGGGGGTTTTTTATAATGTTGCTTGTTTTAGTCGGATTTTTTTCTTGCAAAAGAGGAAGCGATGAAGCAAAAAATTATCAAAATATTGAGGCCAAAGGGCAGCAAACTGCCGAACTCACGGCGCCTCCGTTTGTTCCGAAAGCAGTAGGAGACCGTGAAGCTACAAAATTAGTGGTCAATATGGAAATTAAGGAAATTGAAGGAGAAATGGTAGATGGTGTAAAATATACTTATTGGACTTTTGGGGGTTCTGTTCCCGGAAGTTTTATCAGAACCAGAGTGGGTGATGAAGTAGAATTTCACCTAAAAAACCATCCGGATAACAAAATGCCTCACAATATTGATTTACACGCGGTAACCGGACCAGGAGGAGGAGCAACCTCATCGTTGGTTGCCCCAGGTCACGAAAAAGTGTTTAGTTTCAAAACCTTAAATCCCGGTTTATACGTGTATCATTGTGCTACAGCACCAGTTGGAATGCATATTGCTAACGGAATGTATGGGTTGATTTTGGTTGAACCAGAAGGAGGCTTGCCACCAGTTGATAAAGAATATTACATCATGCAAGGTGATTTTTACACCAAGGGCAGTTATGGGGAACAAGGTTCTCAACCTTTTGATATGGATAAAGCCATTAAGGAACAAGCTGATTATGTGGTCTTCAATGGGAAAGTTGGAGCTCTCGCCGGAGATAAGTCTTTAACGGCCAAAGTTGGTGAAACTGTCCGTATTTATATGGGAAATGGAGGTCCTAATTTGGTCTCATCTTTCCATGTTATTGGAGAAATTTTCGACAAAGTGCATATTGAAGGAGGGGATATGATCAACGAAAACGTACAAACTACCTTAATACCTGCAGGTGGTTCGGCCATTGTGGAGTTTAAAGTAGATGTTCCGGGAACTTTTATACTGGTAGACCACTCGATTTTTAGGGCCTTTAATAAAGGAGCACTTGGAATGCTGAAAGTTGAAGGCGAGGAAAATAAAAAATTGTATTCTGGAACCATACAAGATGGAATTTATTTACCAGAAGGTGGGACAATTCAAGGTATGCCAAAAGGCAAAGCAGTTCCTAAAACTACTGTTGCAAAAACTGTTCCTGAACAAATTAAAGCCGGTAAAGATTTATTTGACCGTACCTGTTATGCCTGTCACCAATCTGAAGGGCAAGGTATTCCGAATGCTTTTCCTCCATTGGCAAAATCAGATTACCTGAATGCGAATCCAGATAGAGCTATTGGCGCGGTATTGCACGGATTAAGTGGAGAGATCACCGTTAATGGCAAGAAATTCAATAACGTGATGACCAGTCAGAACCTAACTGACGAGCAAGCTGCTGATGTTCTGACATACATATACAACAGTTGGGGCAATAATAAAACAGTAATAACTCCGGCAAAAGTAAAAGCTGTTAGAGCCAAACCTGCTCCAAAAGTAGCCCAGGAACATTAGAATAAATCAAAAAAAGTAAAAGATGGCAGTATTTAAAACAATATCAATCCTATTTATATTCTGTGTAAGTTCTCTTTTTGCTCAACAAGAAAAAATGGCATCCATAAAGGGCGGTAGTTTTGTGCCCCTTTATGGTGCTACTTCTGAAAAACCGGTCAACATACCTTCTTTTACTATTGATGTGTATCCAGTTACCAATATACAATTTCTTGCTTTTATCAAAAAATACCCAGAGTATAGTCGCTCTAAAATCAAAGGAATTTTTGCAGATCAAAGTTATCTGGCACAATGGACAAGTGATTTCGATTATGGTTTAAAGAATTTAAACAATGCCCCGGTTACCAATGTTTCCTGGTTTGCTGCCAAAAAATATTGCGAATGTCAAGGCAAAAGACTGCCAACAATGGACGAATGGGAATATGTAGCCATGGCCGATGAAAAACGTATTGATGCACGTTCTAAAAAAGAATTCAATAAATACATTTTGTCGTGGTATGAGAAGCCAAAAACCTATTTAAACCCTGTAGGTCAAACATTCAGGAATTACTGGGGGGTTTATGACATGCACGGTTTGGTGTGGGAATGGACAGGCGATTTCAATAGTATCTTTCTGTCAGGGGAGTCCCGAAAAGATAAAGCTACAGATAAGAATCTTTTTTGCGGCAGCGGATCCGTAAATGCCACCGATTTAATGGATTATGCGGCTTTTATGCGCTATGCTTTCAGAAGCAGCCTGAAAGCAAATTATACAACCAAAAACTTAGGTTTTCGCTGTGCCAAAGATTTAAAATAGATTCTAAACCATTTATATAAAAAAATGAAAAAACTGTTCCTGGGATTAACATTAGTCCTTTTAGTTTTACAGGGATGTAATACTAATAAAAAATCCGAAGATAAACCGGTTTCAGATTTATCCATATACAATCTGCCTTCAAAATGGACCAATCAAAATGGGCAAAATCTTGAAATGAAGGATTTAAAAGGCAAAGTGCTCGTTATGGTAATGATTTATACTTCCTGCAAGGCAGCTTGTCCCAGACTAGTGGCCGATATGCGAAATATAGAATCTCGTTTGTCTGAGAAAATCAAACCCGATGTAAAGTTCCTATTGGTAAGCATAGATCCGGAAGTTGATACTCCGGCACGATTAAAAGAATTTGCTATTGCTAATAAAATGGATGGGGGACAATGGGAATTTTTGAGATCTACAGAAGAAAATACCCGAGAGTTTGCAGCGGTTTTGGCAGTCAACTACAAGAAAATTGCTCCTTTAGATTTTTCGCATTCTAACATAATAAGTGTTTTTAATGCCGAAGGGGAATTAACATTTCAGCAAGAAGGTTTGGGTGTAAATTCTGAGGCAACGATTAAAAAAATCACTGAAGAAGCTACAAAGATAGAGTAAACTTATTCCTTAAAACTTACAAAATGAAAATCTTGAAAATTATTGTTATAACACTTTTACCAGTGTTCAGCAGTATTGCTTTTGCTCAGGAACTGGATGCAAATTTACAGATCAGACCTCGTTACGAGTTTAGAAATGGCTATAAAGCCCCAATTCCTTATGGAGAAACGGCAGCTCAATTTGTTTCATCCAGAACTCGTTTGAATCTGAACTTCAGGCAAGATCAATTTATTACCAGACTTAGTATGCAAAATGTTCGTGTTTGGGGAGATGTGCCCACAAATACCAAATCAGATGTAAACGGGATTCAGTTATATGAAGCCTGGGTGCAATATAACTTTAGTGAAAAATGGAGTGCGCGTTTAGGCCGTCAGGTGATTTCGTATGACAATCAACGCATTTTTGGTGAAGTCGATTGGGCACAACAAGCGCAAAGTCACGATGCTGCGATAACAACTTTTAAAAGTAACAAAAACCATCTGGATGTAGCAATTGCATATAATGCAAATGCTGAAACCGAACTTGCAACACCTTATACGGTACTAAATTACAAATCGATGCAATATGCCTGGTACCATACTGAATTAGGAAAAATAAAGATGAGTTTCTTGTTTTTAAATACAGGTTATGAAAATAAATTAACAGCTCCGGTTCCAACACCAACACCCGAATTGAAAGTAGATTACATGCAGACTTTTGGGACGTATTGGAAAAGCAAAGGAAAATCCTGGGACGGGGATTTATGGTTTTATGGACAAACAGGAAAAAATGCAACTAATACAGTAAATGCTTTTGACGTAGCTCTTAATTTTAATTATAAGCTGACCGATAAGTTTACAGCTGGTTTTGGATACGAATATCTCTCCGGAAAGAGCCAGGAAAATACTAGTTCAGCAATAAAATCCTTTCATCCTGTTTTTGGAACCAATCATGCCTTCAATGGCTATATGGATTATTTCTATGTCGGAAATCATAAAAACTCGGTTGGTTTAAAGGATGCTTTTTTGAAATTTGCATACAATGTCAACAAATGGAAATTTGCGTTATTTCCCCATGTTTTTAATGCTGCGAATACCGTTTTGGATGCTAATGGAAATGAAATGAAAAATTATCTTGGTACGGAAATCGATTTTACATTTGGCTATTCAGCGCATAAATTTGTGAATGTAACGGGAGGTTATTCCCAAATGTTTGCTACCGATGCCATGCAAAGATTGAAAGATGGCCACGTTGATCACGTTAACAATTGGGCGTGGGTAATGATTAATGTAAATCCTCAGATTTTTTCTCATAAAAAATAATTTTTAATTCACTTGAAAGCTGTCTAGAATACTTAATTTTAAAAAGTTTTGCATAACCCCAATGGCTGATTGGATTAGTATTTGTTTTTTTTTATTTTGTGAAATGCTGGGTTTTATAGCTTATTTTTATTACTTTAATCTTTATTTTCTGGTTATTTTGAGTTGAAAACAATAAATGATTTATATCATGTTTTAGGATTACGGACTATTTTATCTTTGTTTAAGAATTAATTAAAGTAAGTATGAGCAATTTATCACAATCACACAGAATATTATTTTTAAACACACTTGCTTTTGCAGTCTGTTTTGCCTGTTGGACTTTAAATGGTGTTTTAGTCACATTTTTAGTGGATCAGGAAATTTTTGATTGGAATGTAGTTCAAATCGGGTGGTTACTGGGAATTCCAATACTTACAGGCTCGCTCATGCGGTTACCAATGGGGATTTTAACAGATAAATATGGAGGTCGCGTGGTCTATTCTGCTTTGCTGATTTTGGCATCTATTCCATTGTTTTTGCTTCCTTTTGCTGCTAATTTTTGGATGTTTGCATTATTGAGCTTTATGTTCGGAATGGTAGGAACAAGTTTTGCTGTTGGTGTGGCCTATACTTCACTATGGTATCCTAAAGAATGGCAAGGACGTGCCTTAGGAATTTTCGGAATGGGTACCGCAGGAGCTTCTATTACTCCCTTTATAGCACCCAGTATGCTGAAATACTTTTCAGAGTCAGATCCCGTAAATGGGTGGAAATATTTGCCTGTTATTTACGGTGTAGTACTGTTGACGATGGGTATTGTTTTTATTCTTTTTTCGAAAACTAAAAAAATAGAAGCCAAAGCAAAAACAGTTAAAGAACTTTTACAACCGCTTAAAGAGGTGCGTGTGTGGCGCTTTGGAACCTATTACTTTTTGCTGTTTGGTTCGTTTGTGTCATTTTCCCAATGGTTGTTGCCTAATTTCATGAATGTTTATCATACAACTTTAATTTTAGGAGGGCTGTTTACTACTTGTTTTAGTTTACCAGCTGGTATTATTCGTGCTTTTGGAGGATTTTTATCCGATAAATTTGGAGCAAGAAAAGTGATGTATTGGGTATTGAGTACTTCGGTAGTGTTGAGTTTTTTACTCTTATTTCCAAAAATGAATATTACTACTTCCGGTAGCGGCTTGATGGCAGCAAAAGCAGGAACGGTTAAACAAGTTTCACCATCTAAAATAGTTATTGGAGAAAAAGAATATTTAGTTACTTCAAAAGATGTTAATGCAGAGCACAATCCGTTTTTTCCATCTAAAAAAACATGGCAGGAAGTTGTTGTAGCAGAAAATCAAAAAGTTCAGAAAAAAGAATTAATTGCAGACGGAATCACGCAAATTCATTTTGAAGCGAATATGTGGGTTTATCTTGTCTTGGTTATTTTAATTGGGACTTGTTGGGGAATTGGTTCGGCAGCAGTTTATAAACACATTCCTGAATATTTTCCAAATCAGGTAGGGGTTATAGGAGGAATGGTTGGAATGATTGGTGGTTTGGGTGGATTTATTGGTCCGATAGTTTTTGGATACCTGCTTGCTTTTACTGGATTTTGGACCAGCTCATGGCTCTTTATCTTTGTTTTATCAATTATTTGTTTGATTTGGATGCACCGTGTAATTGTAAAAGTTACTAAAGAAAAACTACCTGAATTTGCTCAGGATATGGATAGAAAAGACGTTATAGAATAGCCAATGAATAAAATATTTATTAATTTTTATTATAAATTAGAAAGAAATTAATCAATTGATCTTGCAATCGATTAGCTTTTTCCATTTTTTTTGTAAATTAACCGTCTTTAGTAGTACACCATTTTTAAAAGCTGTTTTTATAAATAGTCAGAAAATGAAACCTATTTCATGTATTTGGTTCGGATTGTAATTTGTAAATTAACAGTTATTCTTTAATAATTAAGGTTTAAAAGTGACTTGAAGTAATGATAATTTAAAATGAAAAATAGAAACTACAATATAAAGGCTTTACTAATTGCCGCTTCCATGTCCGTGCTAATGATCATATTAGTATTTTATGGATCCAGAAAACTGCAAAATTTTGATGCGGCATTAATTACGTATTTATTTGGGACAGTATTTGCTTTTTTTGGTATTGTATACCGTTATTCTGTTTGGCTGCAAAGGCCGCCAACGTGGATTTATTTCAAAAGAGGAGTAAGTTACTTGTTTACGGGAAAAGTGTTTTCTCACTTTTGGTTTGCTTCAAAAGAAACAATTGAAAATATTGCTTTCCAGAAATTTATTTATCCCCGGGGCAAATATCGGTGGATGGCGCATTTTATGATTGCCATAGGCTGTACTTCCGCTTTTTTAATTACGATTCCACTGACTTTTGGTTGGATTCATTTTACTATGGCCCCCGATTCAATATCGGTTTACGAAGCACATTTTTTCGGTTTCAAGGTCATGGAATTTAAATTGGGTTCCATTATGGCTTTCCTGACCTTTCATGCCCTGAACTGGTCTTCTTACCTGGTTATATTTGGTTCATTATATTATTTGAGAAGACGTTTGACTAATCCTGGTTTAATTGCTACTCAAACTTTTGAAGGCGATTTATTACCCCTAATTTTATTAATTGCTATTTCCGCTACAGGATTGGGGCTAACCTATTCCTATCAGTTTATGAAAGGTTTTGCATTTGATTTCCTAGCTGTTTTGCATGCAGTAACGGTAATTATGTTCTTAATCTGGATTCCGTTTGGAAAGTTTTTTCATATCATTCAGCGTCCGGCACAGATCGGGGCACACATATATAAAAAGCAGGGAATGAAAATGGGAATGGCAGTTTGTGAGCATACCGGAGAGGAATTCGCTACCAATTTGCATATAAAAGATCTTAAAACGGTAACTAAGGAATTAGGTTTCAATTTTGACAGGCCGGATGGAACATCACATTTAGATTTAAGCCCTGAAGGAAAAAGATCCCGTTTGGCACAAGCCCACTTAAAAGCAAGGCTGGAAGGCGGAAATTTATTTGGCTAATTTTTTTTAGTTGAATTGAAAATTAAAAACAACACTGGCGATTTTTTTATCGCATCGGTTAAAAAATATAAAACATGGCAAAATTACCTGTTTCGGAACAAAACATTATCACGCAATTTGGACCTCATAAAAACTACACACCGAAAGATGGTTATGAGGGCAGGGATGAGCCAGATGAATTGGTAAAAACACATTGTTGTTTTTGTGGAATGCAGTGTGGTATTCAATTGTCGGTTAAAGACAACAAAGTAGTAGGTTTTGAACCCTGGATGGAATTTCCGTTCAACGAAGGCCGATTGTGCCCTAAAGGGGTTCAGCGCTATTTACAGAACAATCATCCGGACCGTCTCTTGTCCCCGCTAAAAAGAGTAGAAGGGCAAGGATTTGTACCAACGTCCTGGGATGATGCGATGGGTAAAACAGTTTCTGAAATTAAAAGGATTCAGGCGCAATATGGAAACGATGCCTTCTCAGTCCTTTCGGGTGTTTCGCTCACCAATGAAAAAAGTTATTTGATGGGTAAGTTCGCCCGTGTCGCTTTAAAAACAAAAAATTTGGATTATAATGGACGCTTGTGTATGGTAAGTGCAGGAGCAGGAAATAAAAAAGCATTTGGTCTGGACCGGGGCTCTAATAACTATTCGGATCTGGAATATGCGGAAGTAATTATTGTGGCTGGTGCCAATGTTAGTGAAACTTTCCCAACATTAACCCACTGGATTTGGAAAGCCAGAGACCGTGGTGCAAAATTGATAGTTATTGACCCAAGAATGATTCCATTAGCCAGAACAGCCGATCTTCATTTGGATGTCCGCCCGGGAACAGATTCGGCTTTGTATGGTGCAATGCTGAAATATTTGGTGGATCATGACATGCTGGATCACGATTTTATTGCCAACCATACCTCAGGTTTTCAGCAGACTATAGATTCCGTAAAAGAGTATACCCTGGAATGGGCAGAGGAAGTTACAGGGATTAAAAAAGAAAAAATTCAACAGGCAGCCGAATTATGGGGCAGAGCCAAAACCAGCTTTTTGCTTCATGCCCGTGGTATTGAGCATCATTCTAAAGGCGTAGATAATGTGTTGGGATGCATTAATTTGGTACTCGCAACAGGAAGAATTGGTAAGCCATATTGCGGTTATGCCACTATTACCGGACAGGGAAATGGGCAAGGCGGTAGAGAGCACGGTCATAAATGCGACCAATTGCCAGGAAATAGGGATATTGAAAATCCGGAACATCGTAAATATATTTCAGAAGTTTGGGGTATTAATGAGAAAGATCTTCCCGGAAAAGGGTTATCGGCTTACGAAATAATCGAAGCCATTCATCGTGGGGAAATCAAAGGGCTATTATCGATTTGTTTTAATCCGTTGGTTTCTTTGCCCAATAGTAATTATGTTCGGGAGGCTTTAGAAAAGTTAGAATTTTATGTTTGCATTGACTTTTTCTTGAACGAAACGGCCCGTCATGCCGATATTGTTTTAGCGGGATCATTACAGGAAGAAGAAGAAGGTACGACCACTTCTGCCGAAGGGCGTGTTATCCGCATCCGTCAGGCAGTAACTCCTCCGGGAGATGCCAGAACCGATACTTCCATTATTTTGGAATTAGCCAAACGCTTAGGCGAAGAGGATAAATTTACCTATGATAGCAGCGAAGCCGTTTTTAACGAATTGCGGGTAGCCTCAAAAGGAGGAACTGCTGATTATTATGGAATTACCTACCAAAGAATTGAAGACGAAATGGGTGTTTTTTGGCCTTGTCCTGAAATAGGACATCCCGGAACACCGCGTTTATGGGAAGATAAAAAATTTAAAACCTCAGATGAAAGGGCTCATTTTAATCCGGCACCGTACAAAGTTCCAGGTGAGGTGCCAGATGCCGATTATCCAATAATTTTGACGACAGGACGTGTGGTTTCTCAATATTTGAGTGGTACACAAACACGAAGAATTGGAAAATTGGTTGATCAGTATCCGGAGCCTTTATTGGAAATTCATCCAAATTTAGCCCAACAATACGGCATCAAACAAAGGGAATTAATAAAAGTTACTACCCGGCGTGGTGAAGGCATTTTTCCTGCAAACATTGTAGAAACGATTCGCGAGGACACGGTTTTTATACCGTACCACTGGTCTGGAAAAAAATCAGCAAACCAATTAACTCCCGGAACATTAGATCCTATTTCTAAAATTCCGGAATTCAAAGTTTGTGCCTGTCATCTGGAACCTTTGCGTGAAATAGCACCACCTTCGAGCGAATCTATGGCTTATGCTAGTGTTTAACAACTAAAAAACAAAAAATGAATTATACCAATTTTAATAAAAATGAAGAGTTTTTTGTAGATATGCAACGTTGCATTGGCTGTAAAGCCTGCGAAATGGCTTGCGCTGAATGCGAAACCAATGGTCAGGAATCTTTAATTCACGTAAATTATGTCGATAGGGCATCAACTGTGCAAACTACTGTACAGGTGTGTATGCATTGTGACGATCCTGTTTGTGCAAATGTATGTCCTGCTGATGCTATTTCAAAAGACGAATTCGGAATTGTTCATACTGCCAATACGGAAAGATGTATTGGTTGTTCGAATTGTGTGATGGCCTGTCCATTTGGCGTGCCTAAAAAAGAAGAGTCCTACGATTTGATGATGAAATGTACGATGTGCTACGACAGAACAAGCGTGGGCAAAAAACCTATGTGTGCTACGGTTTGTCCAAGTGGGGCTTTGTTTTACGGCACCAGAGAGGAAATACAGGAAATGCGTCCAAATAGTTCGCCAGTAAATACTTTCCTTTTTGGAGAAGAGGTAGTGAATACAAAAGTTAATATTATGATGCCAAAAGGCAGTAATCAATTAATAATTTATTAGAATTCATGTCTAAAGAAGATAATTTAAATAAAAACTGGAAAAAAGATTTTCCAATCGAAAAACAACAGGCAACCAATGTGAGCCGCCGTGACTTTGCTAAATTCCTCACACTAGTTTCAGGCGGGTTAATGGTTGGAAGTGGTCTGGTGGCAGCCAAAGCGCACCTATTTCCAAAAGATGACCTGGATGGAGAGCACTTTGTATGTAAAAAAGAAGAGGTGCCTGTAGGGGGTACACGTGCTTTTGTTATCGAAGGAAGTACAATCCCTTATATATTGATTCATCTGGAGACGGGAGAATTCAAAGCGTATGAACAAAAATGCACCCATCTTTCCTGCTCTGTTTTTTATAAGCCTGGCACGGGAGTTATTCATTGTCCTTGTCACGAAGGTTCTTTTGACGCTCAAACCGGAGATGTTATCGCTGGCCCCCCGCCCAGAGCTTTGCCTAAATTGGAAGTGCTTTTTAAAGAGAATGCCATTTATGTAAGAGCATCAGAGAATCTGGAAGAGAAACCAGGATAAATCCCTAAAATAAAAAACCATGAGTACTTTTAGAACTAGTCAGAATCAAGCCAATCCAAATAAATTAAACGCGATACTTTCTACTATTATTTTTATATTAATACTAAATGTGACTATTCAAATTTGGTTATTATATGCCGCCTTGAACAATGCTTTGGATAATAATAAAGAAATCCTTATTCCTGCATTTATAGCTTCATTGATATTATTTCTGATAGGAATCGGTTTGCTTTATTACTTACCAATTGGAAATTTGAAGAATAAACGGTTATAAATTTATTTTAGAGTTTCAAATTAATATTTTCTTTAGATGTGAAGCAAAGTGATGTTGCTTATTATAAAAAATATGGTTTGTGACCGCTGTATTATGGTGGTGCAGAATGAATTGGGAAAGTTAGGCTTAAACCTAAAGAGCATAAAGCTGGGGGAGATTACACTTAGCAGCGAACCTACGACTCAAGAATTATTTAAATTGGAAAAAACGCTGCTTACATTAGGATTTGAAATCATTGACGATAAGAGAAACAGAACTGTAGAAAGAATAAAAATATAATTATTGATTTAGTACATCATCAAAAAAATGGTGTAAAAACCAATCTTTCCGATGTATTAAGCGACAAACTTCAACATGATTACAATTATTTGTCCAACCTGTTTTCCGAAGCGCAAGACACCACCATTGAAAAGTACTTCATCGCCCAAAAAATAGAAAAGATAAAAGAACTATTGGTTTATGACGAATTGTCCCTCAGTGAAATTGCATTTCACCTTAATTACTCCAGTGTTGCTTATCTAAGCAACCAGTTCAAAAAGGTAACCGGGCTTACTCCGAGCTATTTCAAGCAAAGACGGGAGGATAAAAGAAAACCATCGGATAAGGTCTAAGTAAATCTTACAAATCCATTTCATAATTCCACAACGCTTCCCACCCATATTATCCCAATTTTGTATTGTTAATTAAAGCAAAAAAAAATGGCAACAGATAAAAAGAAGCAAGTCATTTATCTTCCCTTGGAAGATGTAGAAAGCGAACATTGTGCACTCATCGTTGAAAAGGGACTGGCAAGATTGAAAAGCATAGAAACACACCAGGTAGAGCTGAACAACCGCAGGGCTGTTATCACGGTTGACAACACACAAGCGGTAGCGGAAGCGATCAAAGCAATCAAGGACTTGGGGTATGGCGTTTCGACCGTAAAAAACACGTTTCCAGTATTGGGCATGACGTGCGCCTCTTGCGCGGGCAGTGCTGAGAGCATTGTTACATACGAGCCAGGAGTGGTAAGCGCTGCTGTAAATTTTGCAACGGGTAATCTTACCGTTGAATACCTGCCCAATATGACCGATGCGGCCAAACTGCAAAAAGCGGTACAATCTATCGGTTACGATTTATTGATTGAGGATGAAACCAAACAACAGGAAACTTTAGAAGTAATCCATGCTCAAAAATTCCAGAATCTAAAAATCAAAACCATTTGGGCAACTATCTTGTCTTTTCCTGTGGTTGTTATTGGGATGTTCTTTATGAATATGCCCTACGCAGACCCTATAATGTGGCTGTTTTCTACACCTGTTGTCTTATGGTTAGGCAAAGATTTTTTCATCAATGCATGGAAACAAGCTATACACCGTTCAGCCAATATGGATACACTGGTGGCACTCAGTACAGGCATTGCATATCTGTTCAGTGTATTCAATATGTTGCTGCCTGAATTTTGGCACAGGCGCGGATTACACGCCCATGTTTATTTTGAAGCGGCGTCTGTTATTATTGCATTCATTCTGCTGGGAAAATTACTGGAAGAAAAAGCCAAAGGGAATACCTCTTCAGCAATTAAAAAGCTGATGGGCCTACAGTCCAAAACCGTCATCGTGATACTACCGGACGGAACCCAAAAACAGACTGCTATTGAAGAGGTAGCTACAGGTGACGTTATTCTTGTAAAGCCGGGCGAAAAAATTGCAGTGGATGGTATAGTAACCTCAGGGAGTTCCTATGTTGATGAGAGTATGCTTAGCGGCGAGCCGATACCAGTACTAAAAAAAGGAAGTGAAAAAGTATTTGCAGGAACGATTAACCAAAAAGGGAGCTTTCAATTTAAGGCCGTTAAAGTAGGAAAAGAAACGATGCTTGCCCAAATTATCAAAACCGTACAGGATGCGCAGGGAAGCAAAGCACCTGTACAGAAATTGGTAGATAAGATTGCCGGTATATTTGTTCCTGTTGTGATAGGAATTGCCATCCTGACATTTATGTTGTGGTTTGTTTTGGATGGCGATAACGGAGTGGTACATGGATTGCTCGCAGCCGTTACGGTATTGGTTATCGCCTGTCCCTGTGCCTTGGGTTTAGCAACACCAACCGCTATTATGGTAGGTGTTGGTAAAGGTGCTGAGAATGGCATCCTGATTAAAGATGCTGAAAGCCTTGAACTGGCAAAGAAAGTTGACGCTATTGTTTTAGACAAAACCGGAACCATTACTGAGGGGCGGCCAGAGGTTACGGGTTTCAAATGGCTGAACAATGATGATGCAGCCAGCAATGTTTTATTGAGCATTGAAAAACAATCGGAGCACCCATTGGCAGAAGCCGTAGTGAAACATTTTGACGGCATACCGACACCCGCATTGTCCGGTTTTGAAAGTATAACCGGTACAGGTGCAAAAGCCGGCCATGACAATGACACCTATTATGTGGGCAATAAAAAGTTATTGGCAGAAAACAATATCATTATTGATGACCAATTACAAATCCAGGCCGAACAATGGGGCAGCCAGTCCAAAACTGTTATTTGGTTTTTAAACAGCAGACAAGCTCTTGCTGTAATTGCAATATCTGACAATATAAAAGAAAAATCAGCACAGGCTATCCAGGAAATGCAGGCTATGGGCATTGACCTTTATATGCTTACCGGAGATAATGAAGCCACTGCGAAAGCCATTGCTGAGCAAACAGGTATCAGACATTATAAGGCAGAGGTGCTGCCCCAGCATAAAGCCGCTTTTATAAAAGAACTCCAGCAACAAGGAAAAATCGTTGCAATGGTGGGCGATGGAATCAATGACAGTACCGCCCTTGCAACTGCCGATGTTAGTATAGCAATGGGTAAAGGAAGTGATATTGCAATGGATGTAGCCAAGATGACCATTATATCATCGGATCTTACCAAAATTCCACAGGCAATAAGATTATCCAAACAGACAGTAGCTACCATAAAACAAAATCTGTTTTGGGCATTTGTCTATAATCTGATTGGTATTCCCATTGCAGCGGGCATTCTCTATCCGATAAACGGCTTTTTGCTTAACCCTATGATTGCAGGCGCTGCAATGGCATTCAGCAGTATAAGTGTGGTAAGTAACAGCTTGCGTTTAAAATGGAAAAAGTAAAACAGTAAATCTCACAAATCAATAAATAAAACAATACATGGGGCATCATACCGAAATTTGTATTTATAAATAACTTTCTAAAAAAGTAAAAAATGGAGAATAATAATCTTCAATTAAACAAATATCAATTGGCTGCTGAGTAGCCCGGATCTTTAAACTAATAAAAATAAAGTGAGATTATAAAAAAAATTGGCGTCAATTGTCTTCAATTGACGCCATTTGGCTTGTTGTGACAGGAACAGGACAAATTTCTATAAAATTTATGGACGATTTAAAGAGATTGGCTTACTACTGGTAGTGGCTGTCTTTCATTGGCTTTATAAATTTGGTTTAGATGTCCTGTTGGGGATTGATGCAAAAAAATATAAAAACTCAATTGGTTTATGGCATTAAAATAATATACAATTCTACAAATATTATGAAGGATTTAAAAAGATTGCTATAGTTAAGGTAGAATTGTCTTTCTTTGGCTCTACGAATTACTGTCTGGGATTTAAAAATAAATTTATTTGATTTTCGGAACTTTTAACAAAATATTTTTTTTTTTGATTAAATAGCCTTACTTAAGTTTTGCAGCAAAAAAATCATAGGAAAATAGTTATTAAAAAAAAAATCGTTTTAACTTTTTGGATGAGAAAAAAGTATGAAGTCAATACTTATTGATTGCTGTTCAAACGGTGTTAAAAAGTGGTTTATTTCTGCTTAGAGACCAGAGATTAAACGGCTAACCTCCGAAGACAAAGCGTAGGGTGCCAAAAACATTTTTCTTTTTTCATTTTTTTCCAAAAATAACTGCCACTCAAGTATTCTATCTTAATTTGCGGCTTTTTTTTGCGGCAAATTGATTTTAATCAAGTTTGGCAATGGGCAGAAATCTGATTTGGGCGCTCTATGCAGGATCATTGGACATTGTGAGCAGGATCATACCCATGGGCATGCTGAAGCCTGTTTTATATCACTTTATGGCAGACCGGTTAAAATTGATTTCTCTTTGAGACAAAAATGAAAGGTCAGTGCATATCTGATCCCATAAATGGTAAACACTATGAAGCGGACGTTTTGTTTCGCAGCTGAAGGATTTAGAGATTTTGCTAAAACATTAAAAATGTTGCCGATACGTTTGTCTTGAAAAATATTTACTTGATTTAAATCAAATTTTTTGCAAAGTATTTAATTGTATTTTAGTCTCTGGAGACTCCTAGAATTGAGTAGCGGCTATTATCAGGATTTTAGTAGGATTTATTTGTTATGGAATTTTAGGGACAGAGATTAGCCGCTAAATCTCGGGTTTTTTATTTGGACAAAATATGATATTGATTTTTTAACATGACTCGGCTATTTTAATTCAGCGCAGTGCCAATATTCGCCAGAAGGTTTTTTTTCAATTGCAGCAAGCTATTTGACTTTCTGTGGATTTACTGTCTGCCGGCATTAAAGGGGGCTGCATTAAACAGATCAAAGAGAGGGTACCATTTTAAAGATGATAGGCTGATCTGGATGGAAGGCAGAAGGATACAACTGTTCAATTTTTCGCAGCTTGCCTATGCTGCTAACTTTTAGTCCGAATAAAGCGGAAGATATCAGAATGTAAATATATATAAGCCTATAACGGTTTTGAATTTTAGAAATATATGAATCAAATGAGTATTGGGAAGGAGCAAGGCAGGTGCGAGTTTTTAGATCAGATTTTGATCGCTCTAGGGCATGCGTATCCCTGCAGTCTGGCTTTTGAAGAAATGGCCGAAATGTATTGTGGCCCTGGCAGCGGTGCGTCTTTATCGGGGAGCAGCATCGAAATTGAGGCAAGAGTCATGGAAGCCTTATTGGAATTGGAAAGTTTAGGCCTTGTGGCTATAGATTCTAATAGCGATGAAAGCTCTCTCAACCTTTTAGGATTGGAGCGGATTGCTGGAAAAAGATTTTTTTAGCGGCTTGTATGATTTTTTTTATCGGTCTGTCTTTCCATCTGTAATGCCTTTCTGAAATGACATGCAGACACAGTACTCTTTTGCATAAGAAAAAGTTGAAATGGAGAATGGGAATGGGAAATATAATGTGGTTTTAATCAAGATGCATATGTGGAGAATGCGTGCAATATAAATATAAGGTGAAGGGTGTGTGGGAATGTCAGTGGGCTTAATAAAGGATAAAGATTTTTATAAGCGAAAACAGAAAAAAAAGCAAAAAAGATCTTAAAGATTCAGGGCAGGAAAAAAGTAATGACTACTATAAGATCCTACTTCATTTTGATTGAGAAGATGCTTTGCGTTTTGGCGCCATAATTTAGGCAGCTCTTATATCGTTCCTGATTTATAATTGAAATCGGAATCCTTTGAACGGAATTCTTGATTTAAATCAAATTTTAGAAAGATATTAATCAGTTAAATATATTGGGACTCTCTATATTTTTACCACCTGTTAAATTATTCCATTTAGCAAGGAAAATTAAGCCAACTGCAGCAAATGCAAAAGTATTTATAAAATGATTTTTGAACATCTCAAGCAAAATAAATCTATTGATGATAACGAGTTTAACCAAGTGTACCCTATTAGGATAAAGAAGCTGGCCTCCCGCCATTGGACCCCCGTAAAAATAGCCAGAAAAGCAGCTGGTTTTTTGGTGGACAAACCCAATAAAAGAGTATTGGATATAGGCTCGGGGGCTGGAAAATTCTGCCTTGTGGGGGCCGCTTTAACAGATGGAATTTTTTATGGGGTGGAACAAAGGGAATCGCTTATAAAATTATCGCGAAAAATTGCCAAAAAATATAAGATTGATAATGTAGAATTCGTACACTCAAATATTATGGAGATATCTTTTTTGGATTATGACGCTTTCTATTTTTTCAATTCATTTCAGGAAAATATAGATCTGACGGCCCGTATTGACAAATTAATTGATCCAAGTGAGGAACTATATAATCTATATACAGCTTATCTTAAAGACCAGCTGGAGAAAACTCCCATTGGCACAAAACTGGTTACCTACTGGAGCAATTGCAGAGAGGTTCCAAAAAGTTTCAGCTTAGAATCCATTTCGCACAGCGGGGTATTAAGCTTCTGGAGAAAAACGGCTTAAATTGGAGCATGAAAATCTATAAGCCTACTGAATAAAATTAATTAAAATATGGACGGTGAAGAATATATGAATTTTAGAATATGTTCTGAGAAGTCTTTAAACTTTATTTATAAATAAAATGAAATTAGAAGAATTACTAAAAAAGAGAAGTGGAAATGTATGTGAATTAAGCGGCAGAAGTGAAAATCTAATAGCTTATGAAGTCCCGCCTGCTCAAAATAAAGGAGCCGACAGCTGGATTTTAATCAATGAAAAATGCTTTAATCAAATTGAAAAGAAAGAGGAGCTGGATGATATTTTCTGGAAAAATTTTCTATTGACATCTATGTGGAGTGAAGTACCGGCCGTACAGGTGGTTTCATGGCGTCTGCTTAACCGTTTTCGTAATGAAAGCTGGGCTGCTGATGCGCTGGATATGATGTATTTAGAGGATGAAAATCTGGAATGGGCAAAAGCAACCGGAGACCATACTGGTGACGGATCTATTAATTTCCATAAAGACAGCAATGGTAATATCCTGCAAAACGGCGATACGGTAACTCTTATCAAAGATTTGGATGTAAAAGGCTCATCTTTAAATGCAAAAGTTGGTACAGCGGTGCGAAATATTCGTTTAGTTCATGACAATCATGAGCAAATTGAAGGAAAAATAGATGGGCAGGCAATAGTAATTCTAACTAAATTTGTGAAGAAATAATATTATTATATGTTTATAGGTTTGCTATAACATAAATGATTATAAACCATTGTATATTAAAATTGTTCTGCATCAGCACTTTTTCATAAGATGATATTAGAATTAATATATAGAAATGGAAAAGGTTTAAGATTTGATTAAAGAATTCATCCCTGTATTAATTAGGAATATTTATTATATAGGGATGAATTTATTTTGGAAGTTTTTATTTTTTTTCGTCTGCAATAATCAATGTTGAAGGAATATCAGATAACCATGAACTTTTTGTATTAACCAAATGTCTCCAGCCTTCTGCGCCTATCAGCATAAGGCTTTGCTGAACCAAAAAATCTTTCTCAATTGTTTGTTTCTTCTTAAATGTAAATTGAGTGGGAGTACTCTGTTCAATCGAATGTATTTTTTCCATGGCTGGTAAATCTGCCATTATTTGTCCTTCCACATCTAAAACTATTATTACTGCACTGCTGTTATAAATAAACTTCTATAAATTACAATCTGATTCCAGTCTTTGGTATCAAATAGTGGAATAAAAATCAGTGAAGTATCTGTAAAATTTTTATCGATAAAAATACCTACCGGTATTTACGATTTGGATATTATTTGTCTTGTGCCTTCATCAAAACGTGAGCTGCCAATTATATTTTCTTTTCCTGTAACTGTATTGATCAGTTTGTCAGGATTGATCATTCGGGTTGTAAATCGTAGTACTTTACCCAATAAACTGCCCTCGTATATAGATTGGCCTAAACCAATCAGAAGTAAATCATAATTACTTTTATTAGCTATATAATTCAGTCAGCTGTCCCATATCCTGATCATTGTAGGTGTTAATATGCTGGTCATTGAGCAGCTTGTCAGTAAGATTAGTGTGTTCTGACTTATTTTTATTTCTCTTCAAAGAGGAAGGGGATACATTACTCATGCTTTCTGTACTGCCTGTAATCACGATGTTTTCTATTCCTGATTGAATCTGTTCAATGCCCAGCATTACAGCTTTCATTCCTGAAGTACAGACTTTGTCAATTTTTATGCAGTTTAATTTACTTGAAATCCCTGAGGATTCGGATGTTTGTCCTGCAGAGGACTCATCAAGATTGACAGAGAATAAATTACCCATATAGACAGAGTCAATATCTCTTGAAGTTAAACTTGTTTCGTTTAGAGCGCCATTAATAGCAATTTGCCCTAGCTGAAAAGCTGAAAAATCGGACAGATTCCCAAGAAATCCTCCGATAGTAGTTCTTTTAGCAGCTACTATAAATACTTCTTCCATAAATTAAAATGTAGCTTGTATATATTTAAAATAAATCAACTGTTAACTGAAAGAAAAGGCACCATTACACATTGTTAATACATTAGGTTTTTTTAACTCAAAAAAAAGAAACCACGGGTACAGATTTAACCAATGAGAGAAACATTATGATTTAATAATGCCTTTTTCTTATTATAAATCGGTTACTTTGAGGTCTAAAAATTCCAATAAAGGATATCTATTTTTTATGTAAATCCTTCGTTTGTCAATTTCAATAATTCCGTCTTCTTTAAATTGTTTAAGGCTTCTTCCCAGACTTTCCTGTGATGTGCCGATAATATTTGCCAAATCATCACGAGTTAAATCAATCCCCTTGGGTTTTTCAGAATTTTGATTGAATCTGTTTTCCAGAAGAAGTAAAAATATTGCTAATCTGGTATTTTGATTTTTTTGTGCCAGTACAGCAATTGTATTGGCAAGAACGCCAAACTCGTGACCAATGTTTTTTATAAAAGTTTGCTGCAGAGAAGGAATATCTTTTAATAATTTTAAAAAATCATCCTTAGCAATGAAGTTTACTTCTAAATCTTCTAATGCCTCACAAGAGTCCTGATATCGCTCTTCACCCAGTAATGCATGGTATCCCAGTACATCGCCATCAGTATAGATGTAAAAAATCTGCTCATCTCCGCTAAAGCCACGTTTAAATTTTTTGGCTTTACCCTTTCTTATTTGGAAAATACCGGTAGGGATTCCCTGTTCGTAAAAAAGCGTATTCCCTTTTTTGATGGTAAGGGGTTCCATAACACTGCATACTGATTTGTTTTCCTCAGGGGTTAATCCTTGGAAAAGCAGGTTGCTCTGAAAATCAAATTGGGCAAAAAAATCTTTCATACGCCAAATGTAATAAATAAAAATAACATATAATAGTATTATTTATAACAAATGTTATATATTTGTTGAAAATATAAAAAGGCTGATTTTATTGAAATTATGATAGAATTGTTTTTTTTACTAGAAGAAAAACTAAAAACGGAAATAGATTAAAAAAGTAACTATATAAGTAAATAAAATTATGACAGAAAATAAGATCAGCATTCAAAATGGAAGATTATATGTCCCATCACATCCTATAATTCCTTTCATTGAAGGAGATGGGATAGGAGCGGACATTTGGAAAGCCTCAAAATTAGTTTTTGATGCAGCCGTAGAGAAGGCTTATGGTGGAGACAGAAGGATTCAATGGAAAGAAATATATGCAGGGGAAAAAGCTTTTGAAAAAACAGGAAGCTGGCTGCCAGATGAAACAATTGAGGATATCAAAGAATATTTAGTAGCTATCAAAGGACCGCTTACAACACCAGTTGGGGGAGGAATGAGATCCCTTAATGTTGCTTTGAGACAAAAACTTGATTTATATGCCTGTGTCAGACCTGTAAGATGGTACCAGGGAGTTCCGTCTCCGGTAAAAGAACCAGAAAAAGTAGATATGATTATTTTCAGGGAAAACACTGAAGATATCTATGCTGGTATAGAATGGATGGCTGGTACACCAGAATTAGAGAAGGTTAAGAATTTTTTAATCAATGAGATGGGGGTTAAGGATATTCGATTCCCTGATACTACTTCAATAGGGATAAAACCAGTTTCAAGAGAAGGTACAGAACGCCTTGTTAGAGAAGCTCTTAAATATGCTGTGGAAAACAAGAAAAACTCTGTAACTATAGTACATAAAGGGAACATCATGAAATTCACTGAAGGTAAATTTAAGGAGTGGGGGTATCAATTGGCCAAAGATGAATTTGGAGCTAAAGATTACGAGGGCGGACCTTGGCAGGTTATTGAAAAATATGGGCATCAAGTAATTGTAAAAGATGTAATAGCCGATGCTTTTCTGCAGCAAATTATTTTAAGGCCCGAGCAGTATGATGTAATAGCTACACTAAATCTTAACGGGGATTATATCTCTGATGCTTTGGCTGCTATAGTTGGGGGAATAGGGATCGCTCCGGGAGCGAACATTAATTACAGAACCGGGGTTTCCATATTTGAAGCTACACACGGAACTGCTCCTAAATATAAAGATCAGGATAAAGTGAATCCTTCTTCGGAAATTCTTTCAGGAGTTATGATGCTGGAATATCTTGGCTGGCAGGATGCTGCTGATTTAATTGTAAAAGGAATTAATGGTGCAATTAATAAAAAGACGGTAACTTATGATTTTGAACGTTTGATGGATGGGGCTACTTTACTTAAATGCTCTGAATTTGGTCAGGCCATTATAAATAATATGTAATGAATTCAAGAATAGAGTTATATTATATATTTAAACTTAAATGTCCCAGATGTCATAACGGGAATTTATTTACTAATCCGGGACTGTTTGTCATGAGAGGATTTTTTAAAATGCCCGAAAGGTGCAAAAAATGTAATCAAGATTTTAGGATAGAACCTGAGTTTTATTCAAGTGCCTTATGGATTGGTTTCCCAATAGTACTGATTGTTTTTGTACCTCTGCTATTTTTCGGGTTATATTTAAATGAGAATTATGAAATTTCTTTAAAGGTAATACTGCCGATTTTCCTGATTTTATGTTTTTTATTACAAATCCCAATAATGCGAATATCCAGAGCAATTTTGCTTCATTTAACTTTTAAATATTTTGGAGGGCACAAAAAAGGATAATTTTACTCAAAAATTGTAAACTATTATATATTACGGGAAAGAGTTCAAAAAGATTATTCAGAAATAAAAGCATCTTTTTGATTAAGAGAACCTATTAAAAAGGATAGGCAGGCAGAGTTAGTGACGCTCAAAAGCAATAAAACAGTTATGTCAGGTAAATATTGGTCAGTTAAACTAAAACGGAGGATTTTATGGTTCTGCTTAAAGTTCCTTCGTCTTTTAAAGAGGTAAGCCTTGCAGGTTTGTTTAGTATATACATAAGTTTTAAAATTAAACCACAGCTCATGCACCTGAGCTTAAAATCGATTATCATTAGATGAAAAAAGGATCTAAATTAAATAGTATTGTAACAGGGAGTTGCCCTAAATGTCAGAATGAGAATATGTATTTGGATAAAAATCTACTGCATTTAGGTTCGGTTTTAAAAATGCACGAGAAATGCAGCCATTGTGGACTAAGATATCAAATAGAGCCTTCTTTCTTTTTTGGCGCAATGTATGTAAGTTATGGATTGAATGTTGGTGTAGGAATTGCAACTTTCATCATTTCATATCTTATTTTTGAGTCCAGTATAAAAACATCGTTTATTGCAATTATTGTAGTACTGATTATTTTATTTCCAGTATTACTAAGATTATCCAGAAATATTTACATTAATATGTTTATCTCCTATGATCCAAAAGCAGCTATAAAAGAGAATTAGTTAAAAAAAACACCTAACTTAGAAAAGGGAGAGTCTTTAATTACTCTTCCCTTTTAAAAATTAGTCATCAGAACATTGGGGGATATTCTTTAGTTTTTTGAATTTATGATAGTGTACTATTGATATTACTCATTGGCAAGTTCTATAACTATTGCACTTGCACCACCTCCTCCATTGCAGATACTTGCTACCCCATATTTACCATTGTTCTGTTTAAGTACATTTATGAGTGTAACTACTATACGTGCACCTGAACAGCCTAATGGATGCCCTAAAGAAACAGCACCTCCATTTACATTTACTTTTTTAGGGTCCAATTTTAATTTTTGAATGTTCACTAATCCAACTGTAGAAAAAGCTTCGTTTAATTCAAAATAATCAATATCTTCTATTTTGAGTCCTGCTTTATGCAGGGCCTTAGTTATGGCCAGGGCGGGAGTGGTAGTGAACCATTCCGGTGCCTGTTCGGCGTCGGCATAAGCGCGTATAATTGCAATTGGTTTAATATTCAATTGTACAGCTTTTTCTTTACTGATCAATAAAAGCGCTGCAGCACCATCGTTCATTGTAGAGGAATTAGCTGCTGTGGCGGTACCTGTTTGGGAAAATGCAGGTTTTAAACCTGCTATTTTATCGAATTTAACATTTTTATATTCTTGGTCTTCCTTAAAAATAATTGAGTCGCCTTTATGCTGTAGTATTTCTACCTGTACGATCTCATCGTCGAATTTTCCATTTTCCCATGCTATTTGAGATCGTTTGTAAGATTCAATGGCAAAGGCATCCTGTTCTTCTCTTGAAATATTGTATTCTTTGGCGCATAAATCGGAAGCATTACCCATAGGGTAATTGTGGTAAACATCGATTAAGCCGTCTTTGGCAATACCATCGGTCATAACCGCGTTTCCATATTTATTTCCCCAGCGGGTATCTGTGGAATAAAAAGGGACCTGGCTCATGTTCTCCATACCGCCGGCAACCACCACATCAGCATCACCACAGAGGATACTTTGTGTGGCTATTGAAATTGCTTTCATTCCAGAGGCACATACTTTGTTGATAGTTGTACATCGTACTGTATTGGACAAGCCAGCGAAAATTGCCGCCTGACGCGCTGGGGCCTGCCCTAAATTGGCTTGCAGAACTGATCCCATATACACCTCCTGTATTTCAGTTGAATCTATACCAGCCCTTGAAACAACTTCCTTTATTGCTATTGCCCCTAATTTAGTGGAATGGACGTCTTTTAATGCTCCGCCAAAACTGCCTATCGGAGTACGGGCGGATGCAGCTATGTATATATCTTTCATTTTAATCTCTATTTTTCAATGAATTTATTCTATTTTGAGTATTGCTAAAATGATCAGGTTATAAAATAATCCAGTTAATTTTCTATTTCCATCCACTCCTCGGTCGGGATACAGGAACAAATCAAATTCCTGTCACCATAAGCATTATCTATTTTACTTACACATGGCCAGAATTTATTATTCTCAACCCATTTTAAAGGAAATGCCGCTTTTTCTCTGCCGTATGGTTTGTTCCACTGATCGTTTAAAAGTACTTTGGAAGTGTGTGGGGCATTTTTAATTACATTGTCAGCTTTATCATATTTCCCTGCAGCAATCTCATTTATTTCTTCTTTGATGGCAATCATGGCCTCACAGAAACGATCCATCTCTGTTTTACTTTCACTTTCGGTAGGTTCCACCATAAGGGTATCGTGTACAGGGAATGCAATGGTCGGGGCATGAAATCCATAATCCATTAATCGCTTGCCGATATCACCTACTTCTACATTTGTTTCTTTTTTAAAGGAAGCACAATCTAAAATCATTTCATGGGCGCAGTACCCATTTTTACCTGTGTATAAAATGGGGTAGTGGCCTTCGAGTTTGGTTTTAATATAATTAGCATTTAAGATAGCAGTTTTAGTTGCCTCAGTGAGGCCTCTGGCCCCAAGCATTTTTATATAACCATAAGAGATCAGAAGAATCAACGCGCTTCCATAAGGTGCTGCTGATACTGCTGTTATTGCTTTTTTGTTCTTGGTTTTTATTTGGGAATGAGAAGGCAGGTAGGGGGCAAGGTGTTTGGCAACTCCTATTGGTCCGACTCCGGGACCTCCGCCTCCGTGGGGTATAGCAAATGTTTTATGCAGATTTAAATGACAGACATCAGCTCCGATTTTCCCCGGACTGGTCAAACCTACCTGTGCATTCATATTTGCACCATCCATATAGACCTGGCCGCCATTATCATGGATAATTTTAGTAAGATTTTTTATTCCTTCCTCGTAAACACCATGAGTTGAAGGATAGGTAACCATCAGACAGGCTAAATTTTGGGTGTGTTCTTCTGCTTTTAACTGCAGGTCGGCGGCATCTATATTTCCATTTTGATCGCATTTGACAATCACAATTTTCATTCCTGCCATAGCTGCAGATGCGGGGTTAGTCCCGTGGGCAGAAGAAGGGATAAGCACTACATTTCTGTGTTTGTTTCCCATTGCAGCATGATATGCGCGGATAACCATCAGTCCTGCATATTCTCCCGAAGCACCTGAATTTGGTTGAAAAGAAAGGGCAGAAAATCCTGTTATTTCACAAAGGTCTTTCTCTAGTTGGTCTATTATCTCGGTATATCCCACGACCTGATCCAATGGAACAAACGGATGAATAGCTGCAAATTCAGGCCAGGTAATTGGCAATAATTCTGATACTGCATTGAGTTTCATTGTACACGAACCGAGCGAAATCATGCTGTGGGTCAGTGAAAGGTCTTTATTTTCAAGACGCTTGATGTAACGCATCATTTCAGTTTCGCTGTGATACTCATTGAAAACCCGATGGGTTAAGTATGTCGAGGTTCTATCAAAGACAGACCTAGAAATTAATATGGAGTCAATTCGATGTATTTTGGTTGTCTGTTTGTCAAATACGAATGTGAAAACATTCAGTATATTTGAGATATCTTTCTCACTAGAGGTTTCATCTAACGAAATGGCTATTTGTTTATCACTTATGTATCTAAAATTAAGCTCATTTTTTTCGGCTATTTTTCGGATAAATTTTGCATCTTCAACCACGACAACGATGGTATCAAAAAATACATTTGTTTTAATTTTAAAACCTGCCTTTTTTAATTCCTGTGCAAGAGAATAGGTGAGATCGTGTATTTGCTGGGCAATTGCTTTTAATCTTTCCGGTCCGTGATAAACGGCATACATACTGGCCATAATAGCTAGTAAAGCCTGCGCCGTACAAATATTTGAGGTCGCTTTTTCTCTCTTAATATGCTGTTCACGGGTCTGCAGTGCCATTCGTAATGCTTTGTTTCCTGTTGCATCGAGAGAAACACCAATAATACGTCCGGGAAGTACCCTTTTATATTCTTCCCTGCAGGCAAAGAATGCGGCATGGGGACCTCCGTAACCCACTGGGACCCCAAAGCGCTGAGAATTCCCAACAACGCAATCCGCACCCCATTCCCCGGGAGGAATTAAAAGGGCTAGGGCCATAAGATCACTTGCTACACAGACCTGTACTTTATAAGATTTGGCCACAGCCATGAAAGAGGAATAATCATTTATTTCTCCATTGGCATCAGGGTATTGAATAAGTGCGCCAAAATAACTTTCGTCAAAATTTACTTTGGTATGGCTGCCAATAATCAGTTCAATATTAAAGGGTTCAGCACGTGTTTTCAAAACATCAATAGTTTGGGGGAAACAGTGTTCTGAAACAAAAAATTTCTTTGCCCTATTGGCTTGTTTCTCTTTACTTCTGCTGCCAAAGAACATTAGCATCGCTTCAGCTGCCGCAGTTGCTTCATCCAGAAGCGAAGCGTTGGCCAGCGGCATTGCGGTTAAGTCTATTACCATGGTCTGAAAATTAAGGAGGGCTTCCAGACGTCCTTGCGAAATTTCAGCCTGGTAGGGCGTATAGGCAGTATACCATCCTGGATTTTCTAAAATGTTTCGCTGAATTACAGGGGGCAGAATTGTATTGTAATAGCCTAAGCCAATATAGGATTGAAATAATTTATTTTTACCTGCAATACTTCTTAAATGCTTTTGGTATTCGTATTCAGATAGTCCGCCTGCAATGTTCAATGGTCTTGCCAAACGAATGTCAGATGGAACTATTTTGTCAATTAATGCTTCGAGTGAAGAAACGCCTATAATATCCAGCATTTCTTTTGAGTCTTTTTTGTTAACACCGCTGTGGCGCGTTATAAATTGATCTGTTTTCATATCTTAAGATTTAAACTGTCGCCTCTTCTTGTTCTTCTTCTTCTTCTTTTTTGTACTGTCCCGAATTCAGACTAGACCTGATTTCTTTAAACACAGTTATGGTTCTTTGAACATCTTCCAAGGTGTGCACTGCAGTGGGGATCAATCGCAGTATAATCATTCCCTTTGGTACAACAGGATATACTACTACTGAACAGAAAACCTGGTGGTTTTCGCGCAGGTCACTGACCAAAGCGGTTGCTTCACCCAGGGTACCATTGAGATAAACAGGAGTGACAGGAGAATCGGTATTGCCGATATCAAAACCTGTATCGGTAAGGCCATTTTGCAGGCTGTGGGTAATCTCCCAAAGCTTTTCCCTGAGTTCGGGTCTGGTGCGCATTAATTCCAATCGTTTTAAAGCTCCAAAAACCATTGGCATTGGCAATGCTTTTGCAAATATTTGTGAGCGCATATTATATTTTAGAAATAATATTGCCTTTTTAGTACTGGCAACAAAAGCGCCAATTCCTGCAAAAGATTTTGCGAATGTTCCAAAATAAAAATCAATACCATCTTGAATCCCTTGTTCTTCACCGGTTCCTGCACCGGTTTTGCCCATACAGCCAATCCCGTGAGCATCATCAACCAGGAGTGAAAAATTATATTTCTCTTTAAGGGCTACAATTTCTTTTAATTTACCCTGATCACCGCGCATACCAAAAACACCTTCTGTTATGACCAGAATTGCGCCTTTAGTTTCTTCCACTATTTTTTTAGCGCGCAGCAGCTGCTTTTCACAATCTTCAATATCATTGTGCTTGAAAACAAAACGTTTGCCCAGATGCAGTCGCATTCCATCAATAATACAGGCATGTGATTCTGCATCATAAACGATAACGTCTTTTCGATCTGCCAGGCTGTCAATGATAGATACCATTCCCTGATAGCCATAGTTTAATAAAAAAGCATCTTCTTTTTGAACATAGTCTGCTATTTTCTGCTCAAACTCTTCGTGCAGTTTAGTATTCCCGCTCATCATGCGGGCCCCCATTGGATAGGCAAGGCCATATAATCTGGTGCCTTCATTATCGGCTTCCCTGACTTCAGGATGATTGGCTAATCCCAAATAGTTGTTCAGGCTCCATACCAATTTTTTCTCACCATTAAAAAGCATTGTATTGCTAATCTCACCTTCTAATCTTGGGTAAGCATAATATCCATGTGCATAATGAGCATGATCGCCTAATGGGCCAAGACGAGTGCTTATTTTATCCATTATATTCATATATTTTTTAGATTGAATTGTTGTATTTTTATTTTAAAAAAATCTTGTTATCTTGCAACTTCTTATGTTTTTTAGTAACCTAAAGGATAATAGCTTTGTTATAGAATAAAATATTTTGTTAAGGAATTTAGATTTTGAAAGCAACATTATTGCTTTGCTTTTTACTGTCAGCGGGTTTATTTGGTTATTGGTTAAGATATCTTCTGCCAAAAAACCAATACACCACCACAAGCCGCATATTCCAGTTTAAAACTATCAGGGATTTCTTCCCAATTGCTCCAATAGGTAGCTAATCGCGTGCCGATTGGTGTTTTCTCAAGCTGTTCTTTTACATATTTAGAGTAGGAATAAAATAATTCTCTCTCTGGAAGTATTGTTTTATCAATTACGCACGAAGAATCAATATTTTCATAAAAAGAATTATAAAAATAGAAGGCCTCATAGTCAGAGAAATTAATTTTATTGATATTGGAATGAATAAATTCTACATTCGTTACATCGTACTTGTCAGCAATTTTTTTTGATAACTTAATAAGCGATTCCCTTTGCTCGACACCATAAAATATACCTTTAGTAGAGGCTGCCCCTACCAGGCAAAATTTACCCACCCCGGAACCGATATCTAATACTTTTTTGTGAGGCTTATCAACTAAAAACTCAGCTGCAAATTTGGCTACTGCAACAGGAGTCCAATGGCGGGCTGCGAGTCTTTTTATCTTGGTGGGATATAGCTCATTGAAGTCATTATCCTCAACGGTTATATTTAATTTAAGGAATTTAAATATCATGGAATAAGTGCTGTATATTCTTCATTGGTTAATAATCCATAAGTGCTGGTAACTGTTGCAACCCTTAATAACCAATGATTGTATGGATCTCGATTGATACTTGAAGGGTTGGTATCTAAAATGATGTTCGTGGCCATAACCTTGCAATCAAAAGGGGCAAGGAGAGAAAAAGTTTGATTAAGGCCATAGATATTTCCCCAAAGTATTTCTTTTTTAATGTGCTGGCCGTTTAATTCCAGTTCAATTAAACTGATTTCACCTATTTCTTTCTGGGCAAAATCAGTGATACCTACAAAATAATCATATAATCCAATCTGTCTTAACCACAAGTGATTTTTAGTATAATATAGTGCTCTGGGAATAAACATATCTCGAAGATTTAGATTTGAACAAAAGGAGTCTGAACAACAGTTGCCTTAATAGGTTTGTTTCTGATATTGATAAAAAATTCACTTCCAGGATTTGATTTTTCAAGAGGAACGTATCCCATTCCTATGGCCTTTTTTAAAGTAGGTGACATAGTACCCGAGGTAACAATACCTATAATTTGCTGGTTTTCATCCCAGATTTCGTAATCATGACGGGGAATACCTTTATCAATCATTTCAAATCCAACTAATTTCCTTGTTACCCCATTCTCTTTTTGAATTTTGAGAAGATCACTCTGAACAAATTTTTTAGTAAATTTTGTAATCCAGCCCAAACCGGCTTCTAATGGCGAAGTCGTGTCATTGATATCGCTGCCATACAAGCAGTAACCCATTTCCAATCGAAGTGTGTCTCTGGCCGCTAGACCAATAGGCTCAATGTTAAACTCTTTTCCTGCTTCGAAAATAGCATCCCATAATAGCTTTGCATACTTGTTCTGTACATATATTTCAAATCCGCCAGCCCCGGTATATCCCGTTGCAGATATGATGGTATTTGGAATACCTGCAAATTCCCCTATTTCAAAAGTGTAATATTTCATATCGGTCAAATTGATGCTTGTCAATTTCTGCAGGGATTTTGCAGCCATTGGCCCCTGAACAGCCAATAATGAAATTGTGTCGGAAATATTGGTTAAGGTAACATTTAAATAATCCAGAGCTATAGCACTTATCCAATCCCAGTCTTTTTGGATATTAGAAGCATTTACCACCAGTAAATAATCATCTTTACTGATCATATAAATCAGTAAATCATCAACAATCCCCCCTGTATGGTTTGGCATACAGCTGTATTGTACCTTTCCCGGGAAAAGCGTTGAGGCATCGTTTGAGCATATCTTCTGAATGAGTGCCAAGGCATCTTTCCCCTGTACCAGAATCTCTCCCATATGGGAAACATCAAAAATACCTACAGCATTTCTAACAGTTTCATGTTCATGGTTTACACCTGCGTATTGGACTGGCATTTCATAACCGGCAAATGGGGTCATTTTCCCGCCAAGGTCATGATGAACTGCATTTAGTGCTGTTTTTTTGATATTTGCGTCTTGAGTTTCCATATCATAAACCTATTAATGATGCATATGCATCAGATTTCAAAAGTGCTTCAATCTCTGTATTGTTTTCAATTTTTATTTTAATCATCCAGCCCTCACCATAAGGGTCGGAATTGACCAATTCAGGATTTGTTTCTAATTTAGGATTCAATTCCAGAATTTCCCCTGTAAGCGGAAGGAAAAGGTCAGAGACTGTTTTTACGGCTTCTACTGTACCAAATACCTCATGCTGGCTTAATTTTTCTCCAAGGGTTTCGATTTCAACATATACAATATCCCCTAATTCATGCTGTGCAAAATCAGTAATTCCAATATAGGCTGTATCATTTTCGATTTTTACCCATTCGTGGTCTTGTGTGTATAAAAGGTTTTTAGGTATTTCCATTTTTTATTGTTTTTTAATTTCGTTTTGTTTTTCCGGACACGGCACATTGCCATACGCGCAATAGATGCAGCATTGCTCTGGCTGGGTTATTTCAAAAACTGCACTGCAGAACACACATCTGCTGCTTAATATTTTACCTTTGAGCGGTATCCTCTCTGTATATTTAGAGCCACATTCTGGACACTGCAGTATGGCTTTAGTGACGATGATACTATTCAATTTCAGCTTGTTTATAAATTATATTGAAGGATAATAGGTGCTCCGCTGCGAATTTCTTCATTGGCAAAATCTTCAAAAGTTTTAAAATTCGCTACAAACTGATCTGCAAGATGCTGTGCCATTGTATCATATGCTGTTTTATCATTCCAGGTATTTTTCGGATTTAAAATCTCAGGAGGAACACCGGGGCAGGAAACAGGCATTTGTAATCCAAATACAGCATGCTCTGCAAAATCTGTTTTCTCGAGTTTTTTTTCCAATACTGCGGTAATCATTGCCCTGGTGTAAGAAAGTTTTATACGCTCGCCAGTCCCATACGCTCCGCCAGACCAGCCAGTATTGATCAGCCAGACATTAACATTGTTTTCTTTTAATTTGCTTCCTAGTAATTCTGCATATTTTGCCGGATGAAGCGGTAAAAAGGGTTTGCCAAAGCATGCCGAAAAAGTGGTTTGGGGTTCGGTTATCCCAGCTTCAGTGCCAGCCACTTTTGCTGTATATCCTGAGATAAAATGATACATGGCCTGGCCAACGGTAAGCTTGGAAATAGGAGGTAAAACCCCAAAGGCATCACAGGTCAGGAAAAAAATATTTTTTGGGATACCACCAATGGAAGGATTTACGGCGTTATCAATAAAATCAATTGGATAAGCGGCTCTGGTATTTTCAGTTACTGATACATTATCATAGTCAACAATATCGGTTGCTTCTAAGAATCTTACGTTTTCAAGAAGTGTTCCAAATCGTACTGCAGAAAAGATTTGAGGTTCTTTTTCCTGACTAAGGTTCACGCATTTAGCATAACACCCACCTTCAAAATTAAATACATTTTCATGATCCCAGCCATGCTCATCATCACCAATTAAGCCACGGGACGGATCAGCTGAGAGTGTAGTTTTTCCCGTTCCTGACAAACCAAAAAATACGGCGGTATCTCCTTGCTTGCCAATATTGGCAGAACAGTGCATGGAAAGTACCTTTTTTTGGTGAGGAAGTATATAATTTAGGACTGTAAAAATTCCCTTTTTTATTTCTCCTGTATAAGCACTGCCCCCGATAAGGATTATTTTTTTAGTAAAGTTAATTATTGTAAAATTATGCTGACGTGTTTTATCGATTATAGGATCAGCTTTAAATTCAGGTGCAGCAAGTATTAACCATTCATGCTCAAAACTTTCCAGTTCTTTTTCGGATGGTCTTAAAAAAAGATTATGGGCAAATAAGCTCTGCCATGGGGTTTGAGTAATTACTCTGGCTTTTAATTGATATTCTTTCTTTGCACAGGCATATACATCCTTTACATATAGCTCTTCACTGGAAAGAAAATCTGTGACACGATTGTAGAGATTATCAAAATCTTCGGGAGCGAAAGGATGGTTTATATCTCCCCACCAAACAGAATCTGCTGTTTTTTCATCTTTTACAATATATTTATCTTTAGGGGAACGCCCTGTAAATTCACCTGTGTCGCAGGCTAATGCACCTGAACTGGTTAAAACTCCCTGCTGTCTGTTTACCGTTTGCGTGACTAATATAAGTTCAGATAAATTCCAGTGGATTTTTTTAGAGGCATTGATACCAATACTCTTGAGTTGTTCTATATGTTTCATAATTCTCATTGATATAAAATTTTATTTTAAATTGTACAAAAGTAGAGAGATTTGAAATCGATTTAGTTGATTAAAATGGTACATAAACTTGATTTAAATCAAGTTTTAAAAAGACATGAGAAAAATATCGTAACTTTGGAATTAGCTATGATTTCAAAATTTATCTTCAATAATCAGTATATTTTAAACGAGTTACCTCAGTGTGATAAGGATCTGCTTGAAAGGGTAATGCAAAGTAAAAAATATGTTAAAAACCAGACTGTATTCACCGAAGGGACATTGCCTACAGGTATTTTTTATATTCAAAGCGGTAAAGTCAAAAAATATAAGGTTGATAATGATGGAAGGGAACAAATCATTTATATCTACAATTCTGGAGAGTTTTTTGGATATACCGCTATACTAAGTGAGGAAGCATATGGCGATACCGCCGTGGTTATTGAAAACTCGGTTATTTCATTTATTGCAAAAGACGACTTTTTTAATGTTCTCAATAATTCGGTAGTATTTTCACGCTTACTTTTAAAATGTCTAAGTCATGAGTTTAGTGTAGTGGCAAACTTGATGGCTGTCTTATCACAGCGTACTGTAAGAGAGCGTGTAGCCCTTAGTTTGTTAATCTTGCACGATAAATATAAAACAAGTGATGACCAAAGAGATATTTTCATTACGCTTTCCAGGGGAGATTTGGCCAAGATGGTAGGTACTGTAAATGAAACTCTGGCAAGGGTGCTTCATGATTTTAAGAATGAAAATCTTATTTGGATGGAGGGACGTAAAATTCAACTAATAAATTTTCAGCAATTAATCCATATAGCCAATTTTTATTGATAAAAATACTTTAAAAATTAGATGATCTGACTTGCAAAAAAGTCAAATTTTATTTGAAGTCCCGGTATGACTTTGTTTGCTAGAAAAACAGTTAAAAGATCAAAAGAAAGGGTACATAATTCATAAAAGAAAGATATTAAGAATATAATGCTTTGGTAGTTAAAGATTATACAAACTTAAAAAAGGATTATTTAGCATGTTCAAACACCAGGGAAAAAAAAGAAACTTAAAACATAATCTAAAAATTGCTTCACTTTTATCGTTTGTTGCTGGGATGGTAAATGTAGCAGGTTTTTTAGCCGTTGCCAGGCTAACGACAAACGTAACGGGGCATTTTGCTTTTTTTGTAGATGAAGTTTTTAAACTTAACTTTAAACAGGGGTTTGTTTATTTTTTATACATTTTTTTCTTTTTTCTTGGGTCTTTTTTTTCAAGTTTGCTGGTAGAATTTCTTTTGCGTAAAAGCGAAAAATATGTTTACGTAATTCCAACAGCTATTGAGAGTCTTATTCTTTTATTAATGGGGCTCTTCGGAGAAAAATTAATGGTAGAAACCCCGGATTTTATAGCCTATTGTCTGCTTTTTGCTATGGGGCTGCAAAATTCGCTGGTAACAAGAATTTCAAATGCTACGGTGAGAACTACCCATCTTACGGGGCTTTTTACGGATCTTGGAATTGAATTGTCACAGTTGTTTTTTTATCGGGAATCCATTTTTAGAAAGAAACTATTTGTTTCGATAAAACTACGAGCCACTATTATTGGCTTTTTTTTTACCGGAGGTATTGTCGGGGGCATTTTTTACGCCAATATCGGATTGCACGTTCTCTTTATAGGAGTTGGGGTTTTGCTATTGGGTTTAATCTATGACACTGTAAAGTTTAGGATGGTGATGCTCCGCAGAAAATACAGGCGGGCTATATAAATAGTGGCCCCTGATGATTGTTTTATGGACAAGAGGTGGGTAGTGGCAATTTACAACAACCATAGGGATCCCTTTGACTTTTGAATATTCTCAAGGTATTACTCAAGGGGACATCGCTATTGCTTTTCTATTATCGCATAACCTTTATACTTGGATCTATTGGTTCTGTCGCATCTGGGAATAACTTTTATCTTCAGAATTTTAAACCCATCGAAAAATGAATACCAAAGGTCATTGTTATCCAAAGTCTATTATGCTGCAGGCAGTATATTTTAAGCTTAGGTTTACTTTAAGTTATCGGGATGTTGAAGAAATAATGAAGATTAGGGGAGTAATTGTGGATCATGCTACGATCGGAGGCTGGGTTCTGTCGCATCTAGCTACGTTTTAACTTTGCCTTTTTTAAATTGTTAAACTCATGAATACGAAAGGTCATTGCTATCCGAAATCTATTATACTGCAGGCCGTATATTTTAAACTTAGGTTTACATTAAGCTACCGGGATGTTGAAGAGATCATGAAAATGCGAGGAGTTCATGTTGATCATGCTACTATTCAGCGCTGGGTTTTTAAGTTTACACCTTTCATTGAGTCAGAGATGAAGAAGAGAAAAGGTAAAGTAGGTACAAGTTGGAGATTGGATGAAACCTATATCAAAGTAAAAGGTATTTGGTGTTATTTATATAGAGCAGTAGATAAACTAGGCAATACAGTAGACTTTCTTTTGACCAGAAGAAGACAAAGAATGAGTGCTCAGTCTTTTCTAATTAAAGCAATTAGTAATAACTGCATACCAAGAGTAATAAACATTGATAAAAGCGGTTCTAATACGGCAGCGATCAAAGTCTATAACAAGCGTTCGTTCTCAAAGATTAAAATTCGGCAGTGTAAATATCTCAACAATATTGTAGAACAGGACCATCGATTTATAAAATGGAGGATACAAAACGGGTTAGGCTTTAAAAGCTTTGAATCAGCAAGACGAACATTGAGTGGAATTGAAGTTGTGCATATGCTGAGAAAGAATCAGATGATTGGACATGGGACAACTATGTTTAAATCATTCTGTAAATTAGCAGGCTAACTTTTAAATTACTTAAATTCTTATATTTGATTCTGAGAGATGCGACAGAACCCTATCTAAAATCAGTAAATCTTTTCTCTAAATCATATAACCATTTTACTCTCTTTTTTTGAGTAACTGATTTTACCATGTTATGGCTGATCCAGTTTAAATTCTTATATCCCATAGTTTTGAAAACACTCCTAAGCATTGCTTTTCTAATCAAATTCCCGATTAGAAGCCAGTACATGATCTTGGGTTTATTCATTGTGGTGATAATAGTTACGCCTTTTAAATTTTTCAATAGCGGTATCAGCCCAAAACCTCTGGGATGATGATCATAAACTATACCGGGCGAGAGAACCCTGTCGATAAATCCTTTGGTCATGGCAGGCATCAGATCCCACCAAATCGGAAAAATGAAAATCAACTGATCTGCGTTTTTTAAACGATTGCTGTAATCTATAACCTGAGGATCAATTGGAGTATGATCCACAAAGGCTTTCAGGTCTTCTTTAGACATTACCGGATTGAAATTATCATTATCCAGATGGATAAGGTCTACATGATGCTTCCCTTTTTGAAGTCCAGTGTTAACTGCTTCTAAAATGGCACTACAGTAACTTTTTTCATAGGGATGATTGAACACAATAACTACTTTCATTTTTTTGAATTGTTTACTATTTACAATGCAAAGATGCGGGAGTAAGAGGTATTGGGACGATAACAATTGTTAAGAAATACAGACAAGGTAAAATCTTGTTAGAATGAATTAAAGCTGGATTACTCCAGTTCAATACAATCAAAATGACAGGACCTCAGAAGACTGATTACTTTTTTGCAAATGTTATTTTTACTTTCAATACGCAGAATTTTATCACAATCTTCAAGGTCAAAATTCCACTTTATGTCCTGGAAGTTTAGATCAAGAACAGGCTTTAATTTTTTGATTTGTGTTTTGTTTTTGACTGATGTTTTAAATACGTGTATCATAGCCTTGCAATTTCCCTGTATGGTGATTCAGCCACAAAGTTGGCAAAACACTCTGCAAACTATCGATAACAATTGTTAAGAAAGATCTTTTGATCGCCTGTTGCGGATCCTGCTAAGGGAGACAGAAGTGATGCCCAAATAGGAAGCTATGTAATGCTGTGGGATGCGTTGTATGATTTCGGGATGCTCTGCCAGCAGCTGCTCATAACGCTGTTGAGGGGTATTTTTTAGATAAGAAAAGAAAACCTGCTGGTTTTTTAGAAGCCTTGAGTATAAGTGCTCGATTATATTATCTTTTAGTTCTGGTGAATTCAGCAGCGTATCCTGAAAATCTTTCTGCGTGATGGTTTGGATAACACAGGGCTCAATGCTTTCAATAGTGTACAGGCTAGGTTTGCCGGTCATAAAGCTTTCAATGGATGACACGCCGCCGCCCTCAAAAAAGAACTGTGTTGTTATGTCTTTACCGTTATTGTTTATCCAGGTTCTCAAACACCCTTTTTCAATGAAAAACATGGTTTTGGAAATGCTGCCTTCTTCCAGCAGGATTGTCCTGGCAGGAACATCTATTGGAGTAAAAAGTGGTTTGAAAATACTCCATCTATCGGGGATGGTTTGTGTTTTTTTTGACATGAATACATTCTTTATTTAACCCAAAAGGATTATTTATACTATTGTTTGCTTACTGCCCGAAGTGGCGGTCAGAGGCACATTTTTAGTATGCCGTAACTATTAGTCTATTTTGTCTTTATGATATCCCTTGAGCCACTGTTCCATTTTCTGGAGCAGCTGGATTTCTTTCGGGTCGCCTGTTGGGTCTAAAAGCCCTGTGATGGTGCGGCTGTAATTGAATTTTTTGTCCTCAAAGCGGCAGGTAAATTTTGGCAGTTCATTATGGGAAACCAGCCAGATCTCTTGATCAATTTTTTTTATATCAAACTTTTTCATATTTCATGCCCTTCAAACCAGCGGCGGCTTTATATCTACTGTGAAAAAGCAAAATTAGTGGTTTTATTTTTATGGCTGTCCGTTTTCGTGTTAAGTCATCTGGGTTTGAAGTGCTATAGGTCTTTATGATGCTGTTTTTTTAGGAGCTTTTTCCCGCTATCCGCTCCACCCGAGCGCCAGCGAACTGGCAAAGCAATCTTTTGTGCCGAACCCCCGGCACAAAAGGATTTCCTCTGCACACGAGCGAAGCTATCGGGGCTAGGGAAGTATCGCAAAATGTTCCGGTATTACAGCTGGTTTGGGACTACATGAAGCTCTGTTTTCGGAATTGCCCAAAATCATTCCACATACAAAACCAGCTTCCCTGCATTATCATCATTTTGGCTAACAAATTCCTCATTTACACTTCATGCTGCAAATCTCAGTTAATGACATTTGCAGTATAAAATTTTAAGAAATGAAAAATACGTTAACATACAAAACAGCATTTTTATCCTGGCTGGCTATTTATCCGGTAATGAACATCGTGTCTTATTTTTTGATGATGTATTGATGCAGGTCCCATTACTCTTCCGTACACTAATACTCTCAGCAATCCTGGTTCCCCTGATGACCTATGTTATAATGCCAATTTATACCGGTTTATTTAAAAAATGGCTGGAGAAACAATAGATTCACTGTACCTGTTATTAATTATTTTTATTTAAATTTAAGCGATGAAAAAGCAAGAAACTACCCACCGCAAAATTGACTCCCTCCATGACTTCCACAGGGCTCTTGGGCTTCCAAGGCCATTACACCCGATGATAAGCATGATCAATCTTGATGATGTAAATGTATTGTCGGACGCGCTGCCTGAAATGATGGTGCTCAATTACTATAAAATTGCCTACAAAACCAATATCGCATCCCAGGTTCGGTATGGTCAGAATCATTATGACTTCAGTGAGGGCGGCTTGATTTTTACGGCCCCAAACCAGTTGTTTGAAAGTCCGGATGAAACTAAAAAATCCGGATATGTGCTGCTGGTCCATCCTGATTTTTTATTAACCTACCCTTTGGCAAAAAAGATAAAGGACTATGGCTATTTTTCCTATTCGGCCAATGAGGCATTACATTTATCGGACAGGGAAAAAACTACCATCCTTTCTATTTTCGGCATTATTCTCGAGGAACTGGAAAGCCGTATTGACGATTTCAGCCAGGATGTAATTATTTCACAGCTCGAATTATTGCTCAATTACTGTAACCGTTTCTACAAACGCCAGTTCATTACAAGAAAAGCTGTAAACAATAGTTTGCTCGAAAAACTCGAAGCCATACTGGAGGATTACTTTAACAATCAAAGGACAGCTACTGAGGGTATCCCGACAGTTCATTATATTGCAGGGCTTTTACACTTGTCACCGAGCTATCTCAGCGATATGCTGCGCTTGCTAACAGGCCAGAATGCCCAGCAGCACATACATACTAAAATGATTCAAAAGGCCAAGGAGTTATTGTCTGGGACAGATCTAACGATTTCAGAAATTGCCTATCAGCTGGGTTTTGAGCATCCGCAATCTTTTAGCAAACTCTTTAAGACCAAGACCAAACTGTCGCCTGTCGATTTCAGGCATTCATTCAATTAGTGGCAAGACAGTAGTTGGTACTGCCAGCGTTATAAAAGAGAAACTAAATTCCAAGTTGGAATTTAGTTTCTCTTTTGCTTTTATAGCAATTTGAATTCAGCTTGAATTGTCTAAATATCCATTCTCGTTTTGACTACGCAAGTCCTCAATTTGGCTACGTGCGGCAGCGGTTATCTATCAACCTTTGTGTATTGTTAAACTAAAACATTTACACGATGAAAAATCAAGATCAAATTTCAGTTATCGGACTCAGCTCCAATCCCGTTATCACGTACAGCCCAATTGTAATGCCTGTTTCTGGCAGGCCGGCAGATATGCACCTAAAAGTATCGGCACCTGTCAGCGGGAACAATCTTCCTATCGTAATCCTGTCACATGGGCATGGCGCCTCGACTTATCTTTCCTCATTAAGGGGACTAGCACCCCTGACCGAGTTCTTCTCTTCCAAAGGCTTCATTGTAATTCAGCCAACCCACCCTGATGCCAAGCTCTTAGGTCTTGACACTACAGGCCCTGAAGGAGGTTTGTTTTTGAAATCAAGGGCCAAAGACATCCATTTTATCCTGGACAACCTGGACCATATCCTGGCCAGAGTTCCGGGCCTGGAGCACCGCGCCGACAAATCGCAGGTATCGGCTATTGGCCATTCCCTTGGCGCGCTTACTGTGGGAATGCTTGCAGGCGCGGAAGTTACCGATACTCTGGGTGAAACAATAAGTTTGGCCGAAACAAGGCTCAAAGCCCTTGTAATGATAGGGGCACCCGGAGGACCAGAAGGCCTTAATGGTGATTTTGCCCTAACCCATTATCCGGTCTTAAAAGGGATCAACTACACATCTATGTCGCTGCCCACACTTGTAATCAATGGCGACAGGGACATTAACCTGAATTTTTCAAACGTTGAGAACTGGCGCGCCGATCCCTACTATCAAAGTCCGGTACAGTCAAGCCTGCTTACCGTATTTGGCGCCGAACATATCTACGGGGGCATTTCGGGATGGGATGTGGCGGAAACCACAGATGAAAGCCCGCAGCTTGTCGCCTTTCTCTGTGAATCTATTCTGGCATACATCCGCTCGGCAATGGATCCGAGTGATAAGAGCTGGGCAGAATTGCAAAAGGATCTTCAGAACGATCCTGATGCAAAAGCGCGCATCGACAACAAATAATACTGGAATCCATACGCTGGATTGTTTATGAATCAAAGGTACTGCCAGCAATAGGGCAGTACCTTTTTTATTTTTCTTCACGATCAATGCATTAAAATTTTTGCTGGGAAGGTTTGGCATAGCCCGGTGCCCCATCCGTTTCATCCCGTGTGCTTTCATCTTCCTGAAGCTCTCATTGCCAAGCTGCCCAATTTCGAATTCCTTCTTTACCGGATTATCCTTTTCGGGTTCAATGGTTTCAAAGGGATCATTTTGAGCCTCATCGCTCTTTTGGGTATCCATATCGGTTTCAGACCCCTCCGAAGGGTCATTCTCTATAAGGTCCTTTTCTATGTACTTCCCGGTTATGTCTTTGGGGTCGCTTTGGGGTTTCTTATAAGGGTTCTGCGGGGCATAGGGGCTGGGTGTTTTTGGCTGCACGTTTTGGGGCTTTGATTTGGTTTTGGGAATTACGGTGGAGCTTGTCGTAATTTCTGGTTGTATGGGAATTTTTTGTTTTATTTTTTGAATTAGATTATTGCTGTTGTTTTTTTTAAAGGGGTGGCGGGGGCAGGTTGGGCGGTATTGCCTTGCTTGTCCGGGTTGTGCTTTGTTGTCAGGCTTGTATGTAAAATTATTTTTAGGGTTTATATTATTATTTTTTTGGAGCTTTTTCCCGCTATACGTTCCAATCTTTTGTGCCGAACAACGGCACAAAAGGATTTCCACTGCACACGAGCGAAGCGAACTGGCGAAGCAATCGGGGCTAGGGCTGTAGCGGTGATCTATTTGAGTATCTTAAAAGAAGTTTTTTTGAGGTCTCCCGCGATTAGATACTTTTTTGGTTATATCAATTTTTACTATTGTTCTCTTGGATATCTATGTCAGGAAGTATGGAGAAGTCAAGTTTAAGAACTTTTATTGACCATTCAATTTTAGAATTAACCTGCTCCTCAGTAAGCATTTGGTAACAGTCAATTCCATTTGCTGTTGCAAAATCTTGAATCCTATTAATATGAAGGGTATATTTTTCAATAAACTTCTCATGTGCGGTGCCGTTATTAAAGATGGGATGATATTCCTTTTTCAATCCCTGAAATCCGTATGAATTTATGACCTCTAATATTTTTTCTTTCGTTTGACTGGCAACTTCAAAATGTCTTGAAAAATGCTGGATCTGAAATTTTAATACCATGCAGGAAATCATATTTTCGATGTATTCATTTGCTCCGTATACTTGGGCCAGCTGGTCAAGTGAGCTGCATAGTTTGGCCAGCATTTCTACCATCTTTTTATTAACTGGCTCCAGCAAATCAAAATTTCTTCTAGTCCAGCAGGAGAGGTAATGAGTATGGAATGCTTTTTTCATAATTCCATTTTACGGATGTTAATGTCAGGTTTCCTACCCCTATATGATAGCCGCATTTATCGGCATAGCCAGCAATATCATTAAGGCGTTACAGGAACTTTTTTTCAAGTTCCAGATTCCAGATATGCCCTGCTTTGAAAGGGGTGCTCCTGCACGACCGATAAAATAGGCGAAATTCATCACCAGATCATGATGCAGGATTACAGACTCAGCATCCATAATTTTATTATAGGCTACAATGCGTACAATCCCGCTTTTTTTATTTTCAATAATTTTGGTCATTGAATCGTAAAACTGTACTATGGAGACAGAAGGCTTGACCCCGTTTGATGAAAGTTCTTCAAAAGCTTTTTCGATTTGAAAAAAGGATCCCATATCCTCAAGAGTGTTTATTTTTTTCCATTTCCAGATCGTATTCTTCTTTGGTTATGATATCCAGCAAGTATCGGGCACTTAGAATAGTGTGTTCGATGATAGCCTGTCCCTGGCGGTATAAGTGTTCGAAACCTCTAAATTATTATATTTGAGTTCTAAAAGGGCTTATGAAACTAGAAGAAGTTTTAGGATATATTCCAAAAGAAGAGTTAGAAGCGTTGTCTGTCCTCTATAACGTTGATCATCAAGTAAAGAAACTTCATTGTATATCTTAACTTATTACTTAGTGACTGTTATTTCGTTGTCAAATAAAAATCATATGAATAAACATTATATGGTAAAAGTTTTTTTGAAAACAAATATGAAATTATGCTTCCCAATAAAATAGGAACAAACAATAAATATCCGTTTGGCAGTAAATTACATATAAGGACTAAAGAAGTGAGGGGGGCAAAAAGTGAAGCAGATAATGTAGCAGCTGCCCCCACTAACGCAAAGTTTAATGGAATTAAATTAGCTCCAAAATAATTATTGCCAATAAAAGCAATAAAGAGTCCTAGAAATGCTCCAGAAACGATACTTGGCGCAAATACACCTCCATCGCCGCCCGCACCAAGTGTTAGAGATGCGGCTAAAGGCTTTAAAATTGCAATAATTAATAAGAAGAGAATTGAAATGTTTGGTGTCGTTATTGATTCGTGTAGTATCTCACGAAGTGCATCGTAACTGTCGCCATATAGGCTTGGAAAAAAGTAAATTAATAATCCGACAATCAAAGCCCCTAAATTCACACGTATAAAATTGTTTGTGATAGTTGCAAAAAGACCTTTTATCCGAGTAACTAAAAGTGTGAAATAGACCGCTAGTATGGCTGCCAAAAGACTTAAGACAATAAAAAAAGGAATGGCATTCCAATTCCAATCTACAACGGTATATAAAAGCAAAGGTCTGTTGTCAAAAAAATAAATAAACAAGTAGCTTACTAATGCTGAAGAAGTACAAGCAATAACAAGTGTTTTGCTTATTTTTCTTGCAATAACTTCCATAGCAAATAACCAACCAGCCAAAGGACTGCAAAATAAAATGGCAACTCCTGCAGTTACCCCAGCGCAAATTAATTCCCTTTTGTATATTTTTGCTATTAAATTCTTTTTGTAAGCAAGGTTTCCAATAGTTGCCGTAGCCACGACCGTCGATACTTCCACACCGGTTGAACCTCCAAATATTACGGTTAGAAAACCATTAATGTAATGAGAAGGTATTTTGAATAAAGGTAAGTGATCTTTGCGCTGGTCTAGTGTTTTATAGATTTCAGTTATTCCTTTGTTTTTTCTATTTTTAAATACATATTTTCTCAAAAAGTAAATAGCTGTAATTCCAATTGTAGGAAATAATATGATCGCTATAGAATAATTACTAACAGCATTAAATAGATACTTTTCAAAAAATTCAGTTAATTTCTTTAGTGAAAATGCTAGCAATGCCCCGCATAGTCCAACAATAAAAGAGATCAATATAAGTTTAAAATAGTTTCGATTAATTATCTTTTGTCTTTCCATTTTAGTAGATTGATAGTGTGTTCATAGAATAACAAAATTAAATGATTAAAAGGGTAAGTTGTAATTTTTTGTTTTTTTATTTTTAAATAAAATACTCATGAATTGCTTTAAAGTTTACTATAGCAAATCACTTTGTCGACAACTAAAAAGATTTAGCTTTTAAATAATAGATTTTTAGTACGAGTTAATTTTCATCAGAATAGAATACACAATCGTGAACAATTCTTGCAGGGGAGGTATACCTATGTTCCTGAGTTTTTCCTATCTCCATAATATGTAATACTGCCCAATGTTTCGCTTTTAGATAATCAGATATCATGGAACGGTGACATCGCCACCAAAGTGCTTCAGAACACATAATAACAGTATTGTTTTCTATGGCAATGTGTTTTAGATCTTCAATGCCATTTTTAAATTCATCAGATTCCATGTAATCAGCATAGCCCCTGAAAGAAGGATTTTCCCAACGGGTATTTTTTGTGTTTTTTTCAGCTTTTCGTCTACCGCCCAAACTGGGCAAATGAATATAGTATATTCCGGCCTTTTCCGCGGCTATTTTTAAATTATCCTGATTGAATTGAGGAAATTTACGAGAACCTGGCATACTTCTGATATCAGCAAGAATTTTAATATTGAACGAATGCAATATTTCCAAAAACTCTGTTAAACTATGAGTTGAATGTCCTATAGTGTAAAGTGTATGTTTAGCTAATTGTTTCAATCTATTTATTTAATGTTAGAATATATTTGTCTATATACAATTGCTTTTCTTTGGATTTGTATTGCTGAATATAGCGCGGGTGCTCAAGGACTGTTATCCTATCAAATAAATTTTCCTCTTTGTTGATCTTTTGGATAAAATTGGCATTTTTCTTTCCAAGCACGAAAACCTCAGAAGTATCCAGCCCTAAACTTATGTGATTTTTTAAGGAAAGAATCATAAAACCCTTGACCATTTCAAAGAGCCTTAGGTCATCGTAGTAATTGGCATTTAGCCATTTGCCTTCTTTGGTTTTACGAATAATAGCTAAAGGAAATGGCGAATTGATATAAAAATCTTGATAGAAATCTTTGACCTCGCCATATTCAGCAATCATTTCATACATAAAAACAGATGATATTTCGTGTGTTTTTGCTGATTGCATTTTAATGCCACAAGCATTTTCCAACCTTTTGGTATCTGTAAATGGAATACCGGTTACTCCAGCGCCATGGCGACTCGGGTTAATTCCGATAATGAATTTTCTTGATTGTAAATCGTTGTAATATTTATTATAAAACTGCTGCATTACCAAGATAGTTTCAGGATTGTCTACATAAGGGTTTAGTACTTTAAAATATTCAGGCAGCGGACCTGAATATTGTAAATTAGTATTGAAATCAATGATTTTATCAGCAACGGTTTTGGACATAATTGTTTAATTCTATATCTTCAATTCTTACGGTATCAAGTTCAGGATCGTTTAATTTGAAAGTATTTGCAATGACTTGCCTTTTGCAGACAAATCTTTTCAACCTTTTTTACCAAGTAATTAATAAAAAAACTAGATTTATTTCAACAAAAGCTTCTGAAACAGCTGTTCAAGTAAATATTTTCAGGTCATTAATTTCATATCGCAACCTGCTTTAATTCCCATTACTTCCAAGCTTAATATTATTCATTACCCTGTTTACTATTGCGTCGCAATATATTAAGTTAAATTCAAAAATATCATTTGGTGAATATGATTTTTCAATCTCTTTTCGCAACATCGTTTTAGCTCTATTCAACCTTACTTTAACATTAGATTCACTAATATTTAAAGCATCAGCCGTTTCTGAAACATTTAGTCCATTAATTTCCCTTAAAGAAAAAACCATTCGATACTCTATTGGAATTTGATTCAATGATGATTCAATAATGTTTCCTAGTTCCCTATTCATTACAATCTTATTTGTATCAGTATGTTGGTGATCTGAAAACATTGGCACGTCATTATTATTTATATCTTTTGAAACCTCATTTTTGAAACTGAACTTCTGTTTCTTTTTATAACAACTGTTTAGCATTATTTTGATTATCCATGTTTTGAAAAGGGCTCGATTTTCAAATTTTTGTAAATTAAAATAAACAGCAATAAAGGTCTCTTGCATTAAATCCTGAGTGTCTTCATGATTATAGTTGTATGACCTGCCTATTTTATAGAGATAAGGATTGTATCTTCTAATCAATATTTCAAATAATCCAAATTCCCCATTAATGATCTTGGTTATAATATCAGCGTCAGAATATTGTTCTTTTATTTTCATGTCCGGGTACAGTAAATACTGAGATATAATTTAAAAAATATTGAGTTTACAAAAAGAAGTAAAGTTGTAAACTCAATATAGTATTTAATTTAAGAAACTATTCGTGCGATTTTAGCCAGTGAAAATGCACCTATAGCCATTACGAAATCCCTTACAGCCACATCGAGATATGTACCACTAAACAGTAAGGTCAATCCAATGAGTGTTAGCCAAGCAGCCACAATGTAACCTCCAATTGCTGGTTTAGTCAAAACTATTATTCCTGCAACAATCTCAATTATTCCAACAAGAATCATAAAAGTGTGTGGAGAAAAAGGAATAATAGCTGCAACTCCCGGATTAAGATAGTTTTCCCATGTTGTCAATAAATTAACGAATTTATCCAGACCTGCAACAATTGGCACGATACCAAATGTTATCTTTAATAAATTGAAAGTTGGCGCAAGCCTCAATCGTAAATTGTTTGTTTCCATTTTCTTTTAAATTTAATTGTTTATTTAGAAGTAGAGGAAATGACATTCCAAAAGGTTACAAAAAAATGAAAAATAACCAAATATTTTTATCGCCAAAAAAAATCATTCCATTCCTCGTTATTTAATTCACGGGAAAAATCTTTTAAGTTCAATATAATTTGATTTGATGGTACAATATTTCTGATTGAAGTAAAAATATTTTTCTCTTCCAAGCGTATTAATATCTCCAGATCTTCTTCAATTCGGCTTAATGACTTTTCGATTTCAATATTTTTTGTAAAATGTTTTTTTAATCGTCGATGTAGCGTTAAGCTTTTTTTTACTAATTGATTTTCCAGTCCTAATAGTGGAAAAATATATTCTTTTTCTATTTCGAAATGCAATGCTAATTCATTGCTATAATACCAATCTGCATAATTTTTAATCCTTTCAGGAACAATTTTCTGTCTAATTCCTTCACGAATTGCTCGGCATAACTCTAATGACAGCTGATTATCTCTATGTAAAGAACTAAGTAATGTTTCTAAGTTTTTTAGATTTTCTTCCTTTATTAGTTTTTTTTCTAAATTCATTATTATTTAAAGTAAAGAGTGACAGATAATAAATTCTATGGAATTTATAAATCCCTAAAGCTACTATCGTTCTTGTTTTTCTATTTCCTGCGAATCAATTTCTAATAACATTGAGCAACTTATTATAATCAATCCTTTGATACAATGTTTTTTCGAGTAAAAGCCATAAAGGATAGCGTCTAATTTAGGGTCGGGATCCCAAAAATGGTAAGCATAATTAACCACAATCTCATTGTAATTAATTTTGCAATTATGATTTCTGGCATTTATAAAATTTTTTTTAGCTATAAAGCTTATATTATATCCTTGACATATTAGACCTTCTAAAGCTTCTGTCAAATTTGTATATGGGTTCATTTTTTATCAGATTTTCATGTCTTTAATATTATATGTAAAGTTTATTTGAATGTATCCTAAAGATAATCATTTAAGCTGTATTGGTTTTTAGCGATATTACAAAGTGGCTAGTGTAAGCAAACATTTGACCCGATAGATTAAAGAGTAAAAATTTATCAGTTAAAAAATTAAACTCTGTAGAATTGGCAGCTTTTCTTCTAGATCTGCGATCATAACCAGAACTATTTTTGAAAATCCAGCACTTTGCATCGTTCTAGACAAACTTGAAGTTTGTATTACTTTTGATTTAATTTTAGAATGCAGGCTTAAGGGTCTTAAAAAGAAATAGTCATAAAGCAAATTATAATTATAATCAGGGTCCAATTTTATTTGTTGTATTTGTTCACCATATAAAGCTAATCTGTCTGCTAAAAGTTTTTCCAGATCTTTAATTTGATTCATTAAATTATGATTCTCAAGATAAAAAATCAATAAGGCAAACAATTGATCCCATAATTCATTCTGTTGCTTGCTGTCACTTTTCTGGAGCGCCACTACACAATTAAAAAAGAGCACTTCAAAAGACCCTTTCTGGCTGATTTTTTGAAAATCATTTATTTTTTCTACCTCGGAAAAAGCAATAACAAATAAAGATTGCGCGACATTGTAAGGAGAATAACCATTTGACAAAATAATTCTCTGTATGGAATGGTTACTTTTATCAACTAATCTTTTTAATATTTGATGATCAAAACCACTATTATTTAAATTTTTAAGATCATTTAGTATATGATTAAAAATGAGGTATTGATTTATGTTATCTAAAAAAATCCATTCTTTTTTTTGACTTGTGTTTTCGATAGTGCTAGATTCTATAATGACGGAAATTATACCGGAGTATTGGGCAAGAAAAATGGCAATAGAACCTCTAATATTCGAAGAGAATAACGTTATTTCATCATTACTGCCATTTTCGACGACTAGTTTTTTATCTAACTTTAGCAATAAGTGGATTAGTATAGAAAACTTTGAGGTTACTTGTGACTTTTTTTTTCTAACGGTATTATAAATGATGCAAGAAAGTATAGTTAAAAAGCCAATACTGTAGATAGTCCACATGATAATAAATTTAAGATTATAATTTGAGGTCAATTAATTTTAAAATGGTGAAGGCTGATTTTTAGACAGCGTTAACACGGTACGGTTTATATAGGGAAATAAAGCAATGACAATAAGGGATATAATAATAACTGCACAAATCATCTCATAATAATCAACAGCGTATCTGATATGATTTTGGGCATTAATTGTATTAATTAATACCTTATTAGTTGCTTTTGCAGCATAAGCGGATGTTGCTCCGTCCTGGATCAATATGTTTTTAATATTACTTACAGATTGCAGGGCGACAGGGTTAAGATTGGAAATTTTATCCTGAAAAGTATTAAAGTGTTTGCTTTTAGCATATAAGTCAAAGTAATTCATTAAACCGATACTAACATAAAAACCTAAGCATCTCATAAACAAACACATTCCTGCTGATGTTACACTTAACCTTTCGGGCACCGAGGAGACCATAAAAATTATAGAAGGTGTCATTAAGGTCCCAACACCTAATCCCTGAATCAAAAGTGGTATATAAAAGTTATTCTCATTGGCTTGCGTGGTAAAAAGAAAGATCATCCACGCATGATACAATAACAATAAAGAGAAACCATAGATCCATAACAAACGTATCGGACGATGCTGCAGAACAAAAACACCTGAAATAATTACACCAATTATGATTCCAAAAACATTAATTAACGTGATCTGACCAACATGAATCGGATCTAACTTTAAAACAGTCAAAAAGTAGGTTGTGGTTATTGAAAAAGCAAAACGACAGACATAAAAAATGACAATTATCAACGCTCCAATTTTAAAATTCCTATATTTAAAAACCTCTAAATCGAAATAAGGGCGTTTTAACCTGGATTGTCTAAGAATGAAAAGTCCACCAAAAATGAAGATCGATATTACACTCCTAAAAATACGCTGATCCTCCAGCCAATAATATTCTTGACCATAAACCATTATATAACCTATAAGGCAAATTGAAATGGCATAAAATGTAAAACTAGCCCAATCCAATTGATATAAAGGAAATTTAACGTCCAGCCTGACATTGTTCATAAATAAGAGCAGTGCTATAAGACTGGGCAAATACGAAAACATTGCACATTTATATACTATATTAAAATCAAATGAATCAATGATTTCAGCAGTTATAAAATTATTAAATGGAATCATGCAAACCAGCATTCCAAAAAATATAGAGTACCCTATAACACGTGCCCGTTCTGTTCTTAAACGCGCATAAATAAGAGCTAATGATAAATTCACAGTCATTGTAAAGGCCATTCCCTGAATAAATCGGAAAATAAATAAAACAGTTATCTCTTTTGTACTATAGCAGATATAGGAGCTTATTATCTGAATAATTGTTATTACGATAAAGTATTCTTTTGCTGCCAGAAATTTAAAAAATCGCCTTTCCAGAGAAAAAAAACTAACATAACCAGCATAAAATAAAGAGACTGAAAAATAGACATCATAGGTTTCACTTCCTGTGTTCCCTGCTGCGGCATTGATATTTGCCATGGGCAAAAAAAACAAAACCAAACTAGGGAGCAATACAATAAAGAGCGTTATTTTAATCAACCACTCCGGAACCCACTTTTTAAATAAAAAACCTTTTGGAAGCATTTTAGTTTTGTTTTTTAGCAATTGAAACATTTACATTCATTCCTGCTTTCAGTAAATCAGCTTCGTTTTTGGGATTTGTAACGCGGATTCTAACAGGAACACGCTGCACAATTTTCACATAATTGCCTGTTGAATTATCGGGAGGCAACAGCGAAAAACTAGAACCTGTAGCTGGCGAAAAAGATATAATTACTCCTTTAAACTTTTTATCCGGATACGCATCAGCTATGAAACAAGCAGTGTCCCCTAATTTCATACATCCTATTTGTGTCTCCTTATAATTCGCAACCACCCATTTATCTGTTTCTGCATTGACGATATAAGCCAATACCTGTCCTGCATCAATCATCTGACCTTTTTCAACAGTTCTTCTTCCCATAAAACCATCATATGATGCAGTAACGGCAGTATAAGTAACATCCAGTTTATGACGATCCAGCAATGCCTCAAGTCGCGCAATTTCAGCCATTACAACTGCTTCTTGCGATTTTGCGTCATTTATTTCAGATAAGGATGCCTGATATTTATCAGTAGTGGCCTGCGATTCGGCTAAAGCTATATTGTAGGCCGCTTCAATAGTTTCTAATTTTTGAGCTGTGGCTGATTCTGCCTGCACTAATTTTTTATATCGGATATAGTCTAAATCTTCTTTCCTTAATTCGGCTTTTGCCACATTGATTTTTGACAAATTTACTTTTGCTATTTTATTAAGAGTTGCCACCTTGCTTTGCCAAACTTCAAGCTGGGCTTTTGCGTTTAAAAGTGCAGCTTCTGTTTGCTGTTGCTGAATATTATATTCCCTGCTGTCGATAATCAAAATGGTATCACCTTTTTTTACAGGCTGGTTTTCTTCAAATTTAATTTCTGTAATAAAACCTCCAGCTCTGGAAATTACCGGATTTATATATTCCTGAACCTGAGCATCATTTGTTTTTTCATTTTGGTAAATGTCCCATAAAGATACAATGCCCCAAATACTTAAAATAAAGGTTATCACTATTGCAATCCAACCTGTTATTTTGGTTATTAATTTGTCTGTAACGGTATACGTGTTTCTGTTTTTCATTTTTATAGTGTTCCTAAAACATTTTGAAGTTGATAGTATTGAATTTGTGCTGCTATTTTTGTTGAAGCGAAATCAAATCTGCTTTGCAATAATTGAATATCTGCATCTAAAAGATCGGTAATAAGTGCCGCTTGATTAAAGTAGTTTTGCTTTACAATTCTTGCATTCTCGGTTGATTGCGCCACATCATTCCTTGCTACATCAATTTTAATGAGAGATTCTTTAAAACGCAGATAGTTTTCATAAACTTGTTGTCGAATTTTATCATCGATATGGTGGTGTTCCACTTCTTCTTTCTCTAAATTTAATTGGGCTACTTTTACTTTTGGCCTGTTGATATAAAGCTCTGATATTGGTATTGAAGCCCTAACGCCAAAAATTCCGAGGGTGTAGTTACTAGGAGAATATGGATAAAGGAAAATTTGGGGATTGGCAAGATAAAATTCACCATACATTCCAATTTTTGGTTTTACATTGGCTTTAGTACTTTTGAGTTCTATTTTCCTTAAATCTACTGTCTTTTCTGAAATATGATAATCATATGATTTTTTCTGAGCTACTTCCAAATAGCTTTCATATGATTGCAATTCAAATAATGCAGGATCTAATTCCTGGTAAGGATTCACCAGTTCCAAATCAGGTAGCCCAATTAAAATGTTGAGTTTTTGATTTGCAATAGCAATATCATTTTCGATTTTAACAAGCATCATTTTTTGATTAGATAATTTGAGTTCTACTCGCAGTACGTCGCTCTTTAATATCACACCATTTTTATAAAGAGCCTTAATTTCCAACAGTTGTTTTTCCTGATTGGCGATATCTTTGATCATGAGTTCTTTAAAAATATGGCTTCGTTGTAAACTCAAATAATAAATAGCTCCTTGCAATTTAATTTCAGAAACCGTCATATCCTTTTGCACTTTGGCAATATCAGATAGCGTTTTTTTCTTATCTATTTTTAAGTTTAATTTATTTCCATTGTAAATATTCAGGTACATATCTGTACTGACCTTATATAGCCAATGGATCACCTCATGCTGGGTCGGTTTACTGAAAAGGCCGTTTTCATACACAGGAATATTTGTGGCATATTCATAATTACCTTTTAAAGTAATTTCAGGAAGCCGTTCAATTTTGATTTCTGAAATTTCTTCTTCAGCGATGGTTGACTCCAAAGTATTCAAATGAATTTTTCTACTGTTATCAATAACGTTTGCCCACATTTGATCTATTGATAAGGGCTTTGATTCGGCGTTTGGAATCAATTTGTTTTGCGCGAAGAGGAAAGAGGTTTGCAGGGTTAAAAGGAGGTAAATTAGTTTCTTTGATTTATCGATAAACATTTTAATTATATTTTTAGACCACAAAGATATAATCCAATTGGCCCTTCCTATTTATGTAAAATAGACGATTATTTAATCATTCCGGTCAATGTTAATTTTAACTTAAATATGACAGTAAACTTCTTTTATTTTTGTTCAGAGAAATTAATGATTTCCAAAATTACCCCACTTACAAATTGCGTTTCGTATCTTTGATTAATCCGTATAAACAATAAAAATATGAGCTTAATTGCTGCCTTACCTGAGATTGACAACTTATCATCTTCTGTTTTTGTGATGCATGAGCGATTTGAGAAATTCATTCCGCACCATAGTCATACTAAAGGACAATTATCATATGTCGAAGGGGGGCTAGCGTATCTGCAGATAAATGACCGTCACTATGTAATTCCTGCACGTCATTATTTCTGGGTACCACAAGGCTTAACACATATCTTAAAAATTGGACATTCAGGAACGGTTTTGCGTTCTTTGTTTTTTTATACCCATGATGATGACAAACATCCTTTTTATTCAGAGGTAGGGATTTATCCTATTAATGAACTTCTCATGGAAATGATCAAATATTCAGAAACCTGGGATGGACATATACTCCCTGGAGAGAGTCGTTACCTTTTTTTATCGGTTATTAAGAATATTCTCCCTGAAATAAGTGCTAAAAGACTACCAATCGCATTGCCTTTTACCGAAAACGAGCGTATGCAGCCCATATTAGAATGGATTCAAAATAATATATCGGCTACTCATACTCTGCGTAGCTTAGGAAGTCAGTTCGGACTGAGTGAAAGGACTTTATCACGTTTGTTTCAGTCTACTTTAAATACTTCTTTTTTGCAATACCTGAAATTACTCCGAATGGTCAAAGCCATTGAATTAATGCTTCAAACGGACTTATCAATGAGTGAAATTGGATATTCTGTAGGCTATGGCAGTCTGCCTGCTTTTAGCAATACCTTTTATCAGTTAACCAATTTTAGGCCATCCGATTTTAAAAAGAATTTTTAAGATGCAAACGATCATTATAAAAAAAGTTTATAACAGCAAAACAGCTGATGGGTCTTATCGGGTTTTGGTCGATAGATTGTGGCCACGCGGAATAAGAAAAATAGATTTGCAGATTGACGAATGGAACAAGGAAATTGCGCCCTCTCTTGCATTAAGAAAATGGTTTACTCACCAAAAAGAGCGCTTTGAAGAATTTTCTAAACTTTATATCCACGAATTAATGGCAAAAACCGATGAATTAAACAGATTGAAAATTATTGCTGGAACTCATGATGTAACTTTATTATATGGAGCAAGGCATCCCCAATATCATGCAATAATTTTAAAGGATTATTTATCGAAGTAGAAAAGGATATCATCTAAAAGATATTATTGAAAATAAAGCATAGAACTAACCTTGAAACACAACCTATTTTGAGCCTAAATAGAAAAATAATACGATTTACTGTTGTTGAAAATAATCAAAAACATCATATTGAAACCTATGTGGGTGAATATCCAAGTTTAATGTTTTTGTTGCGGGACAGGCTCTATTTAGATGGTTTTGGAGAATGTCAGGGAGTTGGAAGATGTGCAACCTGCATCGTACAAGCAAAAGCTATAAAAGGAAATTCAATGATAAAAGAAAGAAATGAACCTTCCACGTTATCCAAAATGGGGTATACCGATGCGGACATTCGGCTTTCATGCCAACTATTTATAACAACAGATTTAGAGGAATCTGAAATTGAAGTTCTTGATATTTAGCCGTAAAAAAAAACAATATTTGACTGTCAGGTCATAATATTTTCCCCATGGGTGATTATTGCCTTTTTATGTTCATGAAACAAAACATCGCCTGTTTTCATTGTATGATAAATTTCCCAAAAAAAAATAACTAAAGACATTCTTTAAAAAACTAAAGATCATTAACATCCTTATTGGAGTGCCAAAAATGCTGCGGTATGGCAATTGTTATAAAGTTTCGAACCCAAATTTTTATAAATCAAATTTTCTATGGAATATCCCATCTGATTATCAAAATTTGATATTTTTTGCCTTCCAAATTCGGCGGACATAGCTTCAAAAAAGCTGGTACAATCCATGATTTAGCCATTCTGATGTGCTTTTCGGATCCTTCTCTTAGTAATGGATAAAATTTAAAATTTACTTCAATTATTTCAGGTGGTAATAAGACGAGTTCAGCTGTATTTATGCGATAGACTGTCAAATACTTTTTGAATTGTTTTTTGTCAGGTGAATATGAATTAAGTGTAATGTATTTTGATGAATTCCTGACAGAGCAAAAAGACAAATGCACTTCTGCTTCCATTTTTCAAAAGGTGGAAAGAATTAGGCAGAGAGGGAAAGGACATTTGACGCAAATTGATGTGACATTGATCATAACATTATTATAATCGCGGCCCTCAGTTAATCGTGAAATCTCGATTTAAGACTATTGGTTTTCTGAATTATTGTGTTGTAAAACAGCCGCTCTGATTATAAACTTTAGGATATTGCTTTCCTGATGCGGCTCAGCGTTTCACGAGATAACCCTAGGTAAGAAGCTATCATGTGGAGCGGTACGCGGCTGAAAATATCCGAATATGTTTTTATAAAATTGGAATATTTTTCCTCAGCGGTATTACTTATATTGCTCATAATACGGTCTTGGCTTACGTCAAAACTCTTTGCTTTTAGATTGTAAATAAAATCTTTAAAATGGGGAATGGTGTCCAGTAAATTATTGAAATCTACTTTTTCAATCATCAGCAGATCACTCTCTTCCAGTGCATCGATATTATTTTTGGAAGGTGTGCCATTATTATAGCTTTCCGGATCGCTTACCCACCAGTTCTCCACTGCAAATCTTAAAATATGCTCACTGCCATCTTCACTGGTACGATAATTTCGTAGGCAGCCTTTGACAACAAAGCAATTGTAGTGACAAACGTCTCCCTCCTGTAACAGGTATTGCCTTTTACGAAGTTTCTTGCTTACGGTTACTATGCGTACTTGAGTCAATTCATCCTCGTTAAGACCCGCTTTTTCTTTTAAATAAGATGAAAAAAATTCAAACATAGCCTTCGCTTTTGAACAAAGCTATAAAAAATTAAGGATAATTAAGCAGATTGGAAATATGTATTTAAGGCAGCCAAACCACCTAATTCATAAATAGGTATATAATGGCTTGTTTAATGGCTATTAGACGCTATCATAAATTCGTTTTGATAATTATAAGCCCGTTGCATGACTAACTGAACTGCTGTTAAAAAATATTTGTACCCAGAATTACTGTGCATTCATCAGCAAAAAGCAAAACTACTACTAATTTCGTTGGTTATACAGTGTGCGACATTAATGCCGCTACCGCTTTATGACTGCCACCGCAAAGAGATGCTGACGGAATGCTTATTTAATAAAAACTCGATAGACCGCGGACTATTTGCTCGTTTGCCTGAGGAACACAGCTGACAATTACTGTGACATTTATCACATTTAAATTCTGTCAAATGCCCTCGTTATTTATAACAAGTTGCCGGAACTTTGGTGGCAAATAAAGAAGAAAYACTATGTATAATAAAACAAATTGGCCGGCGGATCAAAAGCCAGAGATATCTGCGATCTACGCACTGAATGATATCGATATCAAAGCRCCTGCAGAGGTGGTTTGGAAACTTTTAGTTGACGCCGAAAACTGGATGAGCTATTTCCCTGCTGAAAACCAGGTTAAAATTTTAAGCCGCGAGAACGAANTTTTGCATGCTGAAAAGCAATTTATATCAAAGCACCTGCAGAGGTGGTTTGGAAACTTTTAGTTGACGCCGAAAACTGGATGAGCTATTTCCCTGCTGAAAACCAGGTTAAAATTTTAAGCCGCGAGAACGAACTGGCTGCGGGTACTATATGGAGCCGTGTGACTGTCGGCTACCTGATGCACCTGATTGTGACAGAGTTTGAGCCCAATCAAAGGCTGTCCTGGAAAACTACAGTAGACGGTGACCAGACCGGTTCCACCGCTTACCACGGCTGGGTAATCACGCCAACTGATGAAGGTGTTCATGTTCTGACCGAAGAAACACAACAGGGAGAGTGGTTCCTTAATATTTTAGGACACAAGCATCCGGGAGCCCTTTACGCTTACCACCAGGATTGGGTAGAACGACTTAAAATTGCTGCCGAGGCGATTGCAGCAGGTAAATAAATCATTAAAGGAGACGACTTGCCAGAGGTTGCAGTCGACCTCATCTTGAAGCCCTCATTATTAAAAAAAACAATTATTTAATAAAAACAAAATACAAATCATGGATCTACAATTGAAAGAAAAAATTGCCCTTATTACCGGCTCAACTACCGGAATAGGTTTTGCTATAGCAAGTTCACTGGCAGCTGAAGGGGCTAAAGTTATCGTTAACGGGCGCACCMCGGAACGCGTGAATACAGCTGTTGAAAAAATCAAAATAGAAACCGGTAACCAGAATATCTATGGTGCTGTGGCGGATCTCGAACAGGCTGACCAGGTGAATGCCCTTATCCAACAATACCCTGATGTAAATATTCTGGTTAATAACGCCGGAGTTGCCCAGCCGAAAGCATTCAAAGATATTACTGACGAAGAGTGGRTGGATATCTATCAGGTAAATGTTATGAGTGGTGTACGTCTTTCGCGTGCTTACATCGAGCAAATGCTGAAAGCCAATTGGGGGAGGATCATTTTTATCTCCAGCGAATCGGGTGTACAG
>NZ_LMHW01000012.1 GCF_001428525.1 Flavobacterium sp. Root186 | reverse complement strand
CCTCCCAATCTCTCAATGAACTTTCCCTGTTTTGCGGGGTGCAAATGTAAAAAGCATTTTCAAATCTCACAAGCTTTTTCTAATCTTTTTTTGAAAAAATTTTTTCCTTTTTATCAGTAAGCCTGTCAGTATTTCAGTGAACGTCTTTCGGTGTTGCGGGTGCAAAAGTAGCACCTTTATTTACATTTACAAGCCTTTTTATAAACTATTTTTATTCTTTTTTATAAGTCGCTGGTTATGCGTTTTTTACAACGCAAAGTTTTTTCATCGTTTTGCAGTTATTGGGGATTTTAGCTGGTTTGCCCTGCTTTACCTGGTTCTGCCGCAAAGGCACTAAGACGCAAAGTCTGGGTTTCTCTGTGTTTTTTTTAATCTCGCAGAGACGCTGAGGCACAAAGTTTTTGTTTTTTTCCTTCTTTTTTCTTCTGGAGGCCTCTATTGTTTTTTGGAATTCTTCTGGAAACCGAGGCCCTAGCCCCGATAGAAGTGGAAATCCTTTTATTTTGGGGTTCAAAATAAAAGATTGGAACGCATAGCGGGAATAGCTCCTTATTAAAAACAAATTCCAAATCTTTTAAATTGCTTCGCCTGTTCGCATTCGCTCGAGTACAAATCGCTCTGCCTGACAAATGTTTTACTCTTATATATTATAGTATCATTTTATACTTATATATATTGTATAAAAAACAAACCCGACAGGTTTTAAAAAACTGTCGGGTTGTGTCCATCAATCAATAAATGTGTTTTTACACCCGGAATAAAAGTAATTCCTGCCAAAGCTAAACTTGCAATAATAACAAAGATTATGGACGGCGTAATTGTAGATACAGAACCCGTTCATCGTTATNCTGACAAATGTTTTACTCTTATATATTATAGTATCATTTTATACTTATATATATTGTATAAAAAACAAACCCGACAGGTTTTAAAAAACTGTCGGGTTGTGTCCATCAAATCTACTCTTATATATATATGTATACTTATATATGTATACTTTCATTTAAACTGTCGATTGCTTCTTTTGTGATTTGAATACTTTTTAGTTTTGCCTGATGATCGAAGATTGGGCTTGTTACCATAAGTTCGTCGATTCTTGCGTAGTTAATGAACTTTTTCAAATCGACTATTAATTGTTCCTTGTTTCCTGTGAAGGTTCCGGCTGTCATTTGGTTTACGTGGAAACGTTCGGTTTCATTCATAATATCGTCTAATGACGGAACTGGAGGTTGCAAACCTTTGCGGTCGTTTCTAATTAAATTTAGGAACATTTGATACAAACTTGTAGACAATAGTTCTGCTTCTTCGTTTGTGTCTGCAGCAATGATATTCACACAAGCCATTGTTTTGGGTTTATCTAAATATTCTGAAGGCTGGAAATTTTCGCGGTAAAATTCAAATGCCTGAATCATCAACTTTGGCGCAAAGTGTCCGGCAAATGCATAAGGTAATCCGTAAGCTGCTGCTAAAGCGGCGCTGTCCATGCTTGAACCTAAAATCCAGATTGGAACTTTTAGGCCTTCGGCTGGAAAGGCACGAACTTTTCCTGTTTCATTTTCGGCAGAAAAATACTCTTGAAGTTTGCTTACGTTTTGCGGAAAACGCTGTGCCTGCTCAAAAAAGTCTTTTCGGATTGCTTCGGCGGTTGGCTGATCTGTTCCCGGAGCTCTTCCTAAACCTAAATCGATTCGGTTGGGATAAAGTGTTTCAAGGGTTCCGAATTGTTCGGCAACAACCAAAGGAGAATGGTTCGGAAGCATGATTCCCCCAGAACCTACGCGGATGTTTTTTGTCTGACTCGCCACATAGCCAATTAAAACAACGGTTGCTGTACTGGCAACATGTGCCATATTGTGATGTTCTGCCAGCCAAAATCGCTTGTATCCTATGGTATCTGCTAATTGCGCTATGTCTTTTGTTTTTTGAAATGTTTCTGTGGCATTACTATCCTGAGTGATGATAGCGAGCTCTAATAAGGAGACTGAAATTGGGTTTTTCATATAAAAAAATGCTAGTATACAAAATTAACTCATTTATATGGATGCCTTTTGTTTTCTAATGTTAATAGAATTATAATATTCTTAAAACAGCTTAAAAATCCAATTTTTGATAATTAATTATTGTTTTACGATAATTAATTATACATTTGCAATATCAATTTAACTTTTCAGTTTATGAAGACCACTCATATTGTATCTAGAATACTATTTTACTTTACCCGATTTTTGGCTGTTGTTTATTTCTCTTTGGCCGCATATTCTGTTTTTACATTAATTACAGGGTTGTTTTTGACTTTTAAGGACAACGGAAAATATTTTCAGGTTTGTTATCCTTTTACTTCTCATCCTTTAATGCTTGGTGATTACAATTTGCCCTATATTCTTTTTGACTTTTTGGCTCCACTGAGCTTGTACGGACTTTTCTTTTTGTTGAGCAGTAATGTTTTTAAAGTTTTCTATCAGCCTAAATTGTTTACTTCAAACGGAATTTCGCATTTAAGGCGTTTTTATTTATCGAATTTATTAATTCCAGGTAGTGTGATATTTGTGGCTTTCTTTTTTGTTCCGCTGGATAATGAAGTTTCACTTTTTATTTTATTGCACGGAATGCTTGGTGTTTTCGCTTACTTTTTAGCTGCTATTTTTAAACAAGGTTTAAACCTTCAGAACGAACAAGACTTATTTATATAACTATGCCAATAATTGTAAATGTTGATGTAATGCTTGCCAAACGCAAGATGCAGAGTAAAGAGTTGGCAGAAAAATTAGATATTACGCCTGCCAATTTATCGATTCTCAAAACTGGAAAAGCAAAAGGAATTCGATTTGACACGCTCGAAGCTATTTGTAAAATATTGGACTGCCAGCCTGGCGATATTTTAGAATATACGGCCGAATAGCTTTCTCTTAAATCATAATTTCTAAACATAATCAATCGGTTTTTGAAGCCGACAGGTATTCTATTGCCTAAATTTTTCAAATCAATATTTAATTCAATCATCAAAATCAATCAAAAAATGAACAGTTTATCCATCAAAAATCTCAGTAAAACCTACGAGAACGGTACAAAAGCGATTGACCATTTATCGCTTGAAATTACAAACGGAATGTTTGGTTTATTAGGTCCAAATGGCGCCGGAAAGTCGAGTTTAATGCGGACTATTGCCGCTTTGCAGGAACCCACTTCTGGAAGTATTGAATTTAACGGAATTAATATTCTGGAAAACCCAATGTTCATCAGGCAAAATCTGGGTTATCTGCCACAGGAATTTGGTGTTTATCCTAAAATTTCTGCTTATCGACTTCTGGATCATTTGGCAGTTTTAAAAGGAATTATCAATAAAAAGGAACGCCACGATCAAATCTTGTATTTATTGCAGCAGACCAATTTGTTACAACATAAAGACAAGGCGGTTCATTCTTTTTCTGGCGGTATGCGCCAAAGGTTTGGAATTGCTCAGGCTTTATTAGGAAATCCGAAGATTATTATTGTAGACGAACCGACTGCGGGACTTGATCCGGAAGAAAGAAACCGATTTAATAATTTGCTGAGTGAAATTGGCGAAAACATTATTGTTGTTCTTTCAACGCATATTGTAGAAGACGTTCGCGATTTATGTCCAAAAATGGCGATCATTTCTAGCGGAAAACTGATTTTGGAAGGAAGACCTAACGAAGCAATCGATTCTCTGAAAGATAAAATCTGGATGAAAGCGATTCAGAAAAATGAATTGAACGATCACAAATCGAACTTCAATATCATTTCGTCAAACTTAAATTCAGGAAAAATCAATATTCATGTTTTCTCAGATGAACGACCAGATTCTGGTTTTGAATTGATATCGCCAGATTTGAGTGATGTTTATTTTAGTGTTTTAAATCAAAGTCAATTTAAAAATTAAGATTATGCTCTCTAAATTAATTCAATTTGAATGGCATAACAATTCTAGAAGCTGGACTTTTTATGCAACATTTATTATTTATCTGATCTTAGGATTTTTTGTGAGTGCTTTTGCGAACTTCTCTTTTTCGGGCGCTTATAAAAATAGTCCGTATGTACTTATGTATGCTATTGGCCTGATTTCGCTGATGACGATATTTTCGATTACGCTTCAGGCAGCACAAAGTTTTTTAAAGGAATATGAAACGAAATTTGATTCGATTATTTTCTCCTCTCCTATTTCTAAGTTTCATTATTTGTCTAGTAAATTTATTACCGCATTTGCAATTGCTGTAGTTTCTTTTGGAATGTATATTATTGGAATGATCGTTGGGCATCAAATGTCATGGCTACAAAAAAGTGAGCTTGGACCTTTTGAAATTATCAATTATGTGTGGCCGTATTTGATCGTTGTGATTCCGAATATTTTCTTGTGTCTTTCTATCCTGACCGCTTTGGCGTGGCTTACGCGAAGTAAACTCTTCATTTATGTTGGCGGTTTGCTAATTTACATCTTATATATAGCAGGTTCCATTTTTTCGAATTCGCCACTATTTGCCAATGCTTCTCCCTCTTCGGCGAAAGCCATGTCTTTGGCAGCAAAAATAGATCCGTTTGGTTTGGCAGCGTTTTTAGAACAGACGAGATATTGGACTGCGATTGAAAAAAACACCGAACTAGTTTCTCTTTCGGGTAACTTTTTATTCAACCGAATTTTGTGGATTTTGGTTTCTCTGCTTTTACTTTTTGCTTCGTATCGATTATTTTCCTTCAGAAAAACAAAAACAAAAAAGGTAAAAACGCCTAGAATTATTTCAAAAGAAGTAAAAGTGCTGACTTTGGAAATTCCAAAAAAAATCGAATTCAAAACTTTCAAACATAATTTTGCTGTTTTTAAAAGCAATATTAAAATGGATATTTTTTTGGTTTTAAAAGGAATTCCATTTTTGTTGATTGTTCTTTTATTTTCGGGATTATTAATGATTGAGATTTCGGATGAAATTGACGGCGGCATTCGATTGGCAGAAAAAATTACCGACACGGCTTTGATGATTACAACCATAATGGATCGTCTGCCTTTTATCCTGATTTTGATTCTGCTATTTTACAGCAGTGAATTATTAAACCGAAGCGAAAATTCGAGATTTGAAATGCTTGAAAATACTGCGCCTTATTCTCAATTTGCAGTTTTATTGGCAAAATTGACGGCACTTTTTATAATTCCGTTACTCATTATTAGTATTAGTATTTTGATTGGATGCGGATTTCAGATTGTCAATACCAATGCTCCAATCGAAATTGGTCTTTATCTTTCTTTGTTTTATTATCTCGGATTTCCGCTTTTGCTGATTTCGATTTTGATAATTGCGATTCAGACTTTTATTAAAAATAAATATGTCGGACTTGCGGTTGCTGCTTTTGTCTGCATTTTGTTTTGTACCGGAATTGGAGAGCAATTGGGAATTTCGCATCCATTATTACGATTTGCAAATGCTTTTAAAACCGAATATTTTGATTTGAATGGTTTCGGAAAATATACTTTCCCTTTCCATATTTCGATGTTGTACAATTTTGGATTGGCTTTAATTCTGCTGACTTTGACTGGACTTTTATGGAAACGAAATGCTTCGATCGTAAAAACCTTTCGAAGAAATTCATTTAATGGCTTTCAAAAAAAAACTTTTTCTTTCGGAGTTATTCTTTTTATTGGATTCGGAAGTTATCTATTTTATAAAACCAATATTGAATATCCGTATTTGACGGAAGACGATCAGAATAACTGGAGCGAAAAATATGAAAGTCAATTCAAAAAATATACAAATCTGGCGCAACCCACAATTGTTTCCCTAAAAAGTAAAGTCGATTTATTTCCTGAGGAAAATCGTTATGAAGTAAAAGGCACTTATGAATTAATCAATAACTCCGAAAAACCAATTGATAGTTTACTACTATATATAGATCGAAATTCAAAACTAACTTCGCTTGAAATTCCAAATTCTAAAAACCTGAGCGATGTTTCGGCATTTCACCATTATTGGTATCGATTGGAAAAACCTATAGAACCTCAACAGAAAATGAAGATGAACTTTTCATTTGAGTCGTCCTGGTCACCATTTAAAGGACATACGGCGTTTAATTCGATAATCGAAAATGGATCTTTTATGCGCATAAGCCGGTACTTTCCACTTTTTGGTTATCAGGAATCGAATGAAATCAGCAGTAAAAAAGAACGTGCGAAAAGACATTTGAAGCCGCAGACGCCTCTTAAAAAACTGGAAGACAAATCAGAAAGTAAATATGATTTTGTTGATTATGATGTCGTGGTTTCAACTTCAGAAAATCAAACTGCGATTGGTGTTGGAGATTTAATTGAGAATTGGAAAAAAGACAACCGCAATTATTTTCATTATAAATCTAACGGTAAAATTCCGTTTCGATTTGCTTTCGCTTCCGCAGAATATCAAATCCAAAAAACAAATTATAAAGGCATCTCGATTGAAGTTTTTTATGATAGAAGACATTCGAGAAACATTAAAAAATTGATTCGGGATGTAAAAAACACTTTAGATTATTGTCAAAGTAATTTTGGAAAATATCCCTATAAAACGATTCGTTATGCCGAAGTTTCTGCTTTCGCCGATGGATTTGCAGCGACTTCATATCCATCGACGGTTTTTATGAAAGAGAATTTTGGATTTTACAGCGATCTTACCAATAAAGATAAAGAAGATGTTATCAATCAATTAACCGCTCATGAAATGTCGCACGAATGGTGGGGAAATGCGCAAATCAATCCGGAACAAAAAGAAGGCAGCTGGATTTTGACCGAAACTCTGGCGCAATATACCGAGCTGATGCTTTATGAAAAAGAACATGGTTTGGAAAAAGCGCTTGAAACTTTAAAAATTCATCTTGATTTATATTTAAGCAGCCGAAGTTACGATCCTGAAACGCCTTTGTATAAAACGAATTACGATACGCCGCATTTACCTTATGATAAAGGAATGCTGGTGATGCATCAATTGCGAATGTTAATTGGCGAAGCAAAAGTAAATCTGGCTTTGAAAAACTTTCTGAATCATTATAAATATCCAAATCCGTTTCCTGATTCTGAAGATTTATTAAAAGAACTTTATGCTGTAACGGATAAAAAATTGTATTCTAAATTAAATGAAATGTTTAAGCAGATCATTACCTATTCATCAAAAATAGAATCCGTTAGCAGTACTAAAAAGAATGGTTTTTATGAAGTTTCTTTTAAAGCCGTTTCTCAAAAATATCAGGAAAATGCAAGTGGAGAAAGAAAACAAATCGCAAACGATCAGACAATAGATATTGGAATTTATGATGAAAACGGAAAATTATTTCGCTATCCTTTTACCATAAAAAGCAATAAAGTTGAAGGTAAAATCAAACTCAAAACAAAACCTCAATGCATTATTATTGATCCATATTTAATGAATATTGATACTTTTATAAAAGACAACGAGAAGGAGATTGATTAGTTTTTTTGCCACGAATTCCACGAATTTCCACTAATTTTTAATTTTAGTTTTTCGCAAATGCTCAAAATATAGCTCGCGGTTTCAACCGCGGGAAACGTTACGAATTGGGTGTAATTAGACATTGTGTACCCGTGGTTGAAACCACGGGCTATGTTTGAAATAAAAATCAGTCAAAAATAGGAATTAGAGAAATTCGTGAATTCGTGGCAAAAAAATCATTTTAATCCTTTGAATCTGTGGTAAAAAACTTTTATTTCAGTTGAATGAAAATCTGTTTGTGAGTTGTTTTTCCGTCGTCTTTGATTTTTAAATCTTTATTGGATTCTATTTCAAATTTTGTAGAAGTATCAATTGTTAATGAAATATCCTGATATCTAAATGTTTCTGGAATTTCAGGCAAAGTAATTATGACTTCAACTTCTTTATTTTTCTGTTTATAATCGACTTTAATTCTGTCTCTTAACCAAATGTATTCGTAAACTTCCTGCCAGGGTGCCATCCAGATGGAATCGTTTCCTTTTACACCATATTTGTTTGCTAGTGTTGTCATGTAATATTTAAAGTCCGGAAAACGAATGCTTAAATTCCACAGATTTGTATTTCCGGTTCCGTGCGTAAATTCGTTAAACCAAATTGTATTGGGTTGTTTTACAATTGAATCTATAGTTTTTAAATAACGATCCATAGTTTTAAAACTGGTAGTATCTTTTGAACTTTGCACAAAAGTTCTGGCAGAAATCATTTGATCTAAATTCATTTTTGAATCTACTTTAAAAACGGGGCCAACACCATAATAAGATGCTACAGAAAAATGTCCGTTATTAAGTGCCTCTTTTTCATATTCCAGATAATATTTCTCATCACCTTCTCCGCCGGGAACTACAAAATGCGACATCGTAAAATCAAGATTTTGTTTTATCGAAGTTGTATTTTCAGTTACTTCTGTCAAATAATTTGTGCCGTGTTTGGTTGCGTGGTGAAAACCGTGATTCAAAATATCCCAACCGGCATTGTACATTTCTTTAATTTCCGACCATGAAAGATGTCCGCGATTTGTTGTTAACTCATGAATTGCTCCGCCGTTAATTGCCAAAGCCAATTTAAACGGAATTTTATTTCCGAATCCGTCTGAATAAAAAAGACCTTTTGAAGTTGTTCCATCTCCACCCTGATCAATTTTCCATTCGTTTTTATCTGGATTACTGATTTTTCCGCCATTCAATAATGGAAATGCCGTTAAATAAGCAGATCGATATCCATCGTCGAGTGTAAAACTATAAGCAAAATGTTTATTGAATTTTAAAGCAGCTGGTTTTATTTTGACTTTATTATCTGATTTTAATTTGATTTTAAAGGAAATGGTTTTCGTTTTTGAGGAATCTGTTTTAGTATTAAAATCATTTCCAAAACAAAAAGAAACCGAATTAATTAGAAGAACGAAAGTGAATAAAAATGATTTTATTCGGGAATGTGGTATTTTCATTTTAAGGTTAGAATTAGAGATTCTAAAGATATCAAAAAATGATATTTCAACACATTAAAAGTATTTAACGAAATATAATAATTCTGAATTAAGTAAAAACAGTAAAACATCCCTTATAATCAATACTTTGCAAATAGGCATATAGATTGTATTTCAAGATATAATCTAAAAAAATCCTGCTATGTATCTTTCTAATACAAAAACAATTGTGTTTATTTCGGGAGCTTTTGTGAGTCATTTTTATTGGGAAGAATGGCTTTCTTTTTTTGAAAATAAAGGATACAAAGTTGTAGCGCCTCCATGGATTCATAAAAATGATTCGGTTAAAAATTTAAGAGATAAAAGTCCTTGTGTAAAAATTGGATCGATTCGTTTATTTGATCTTTTGTGTTATTATACCGAAATCATTGAAAAACTTCCGGAGAGACCTATTTTAGTTGGTCATTCTTACGGCGGACTTTTAGTGCAACTGCTTGTTCAGCAAGATTTGGCTGAGGCTGGAATCTGCATTAATCCTTTTCCTCCAAAAGGTTTTACAACTTTAAAACTTTCATTTTATGAAATTATTTTACGTTTTTCCTGTGTAATTTTTTCTTCTAAAAAGACTTTCCTCTTACCGTTTGAAAATTGGAAAAACACATTTTTCAATACTGTATCAAGTCAAAAACAAAAAATGGAATATGACAAATACATTATTCTTGAATCTAAAAGAGCTTTGCGAAATTTATTTTCAAAAAACGCTAAAATCAACTTCAGGAGAAAACATGTTCCGCTCCTTTTTATTTCTTCTTCTGAAGACCAAATTATTCCTCCGAAATTAGTTTACCGAAATTTCAAAAAACATAAAAACCTGTATTCTATAACTTGTTATAAAGAATTCAAAAACAGAAATCATTTTATTATACTCCAGCCAAAATGGGAAGAAACTGCCGAATTCATTTCAAAATGGATTGAAAAAGTCACTTAACTAATTTCTCTTTTTATTTCTAATTTCTTGATTTTTGAATTTAATGTTGAAGGATGGATATCTAAAATTTCGGCAGCACCACCGGCGCCTGAGATTTTACCGTTGCATTTTTTCAGAATGTACAAAATGTAATCCCGTTCATTTTCTAAAATGGTTTTAATCGAAAATGAATCGGTATTTTGCTGTGGATGCATTTTTGATGAAGGCGAAAATTCAATTGTTTTAATTGTATTTCCATCTATAAGCAATAATGTACGCTGTATAAGATGCTCGAGTTCTCTAATATTTCCCGGCCAATCGTAATTTATTATTTGCTGTAAGGCATTTTCAGAAAGTGCCGGGGCTTTTCTATTTGTTCTTTCACTATATATTTTTATAAAATGATCTGCCAATTCGGGAATATCTTCTTTTCGTTTTTTTAGTGACGGAACCAAAATGGGAAAAACATGAAGCCGGTAATACAAATCCATTCTAAAACGTCCTGCCGCGACTTCTTCTTCCAGATTTTTATTGGTTGCTGCAATAATACGAACATCAATTTTTATCGGCATCAATCCACCTACACGCTCTATTTCACGTTCTTGTAAAACACGCAGTAATTTTACCTGAAGTTCTAACGGCATCTCTCCTATTTCATCCAGAAAAATTGTTCCGCCATTTGCCAATTCAAATTTCCCGATTCGTTTTTCTAAAGCGCCGGTAAAAGCCCCTTTTTCATGTCCAAAAAGTAGTGATTCTGCAAGGTTTTCAGGAATTGCACCACAATTTATAATAATTAATGGTTTATCTTTTCTTGGCGATAAATCGTGAATGCTTTTAGCAATTTTTTCTTTTCCTGTGCCGCTTTCGCCTAAAATTAAAACCGATGTGTCTGATGGTGCTACTTTCTTAATGTAATTAAAAACCGTTACCATTTGAGAACTATTGCCAATTATCCCTTCAAAGCCAGATTTTATGTTTTCGATTTTTTCTTTTTTTACAGAAATTTCTTTTGGCTCTATAATTACTGCAGCAGGCGAATAAAAATGAGAAATAAGTTGCGAAAATGTATTTTCAAGATCTGACAATAATTTTAGATTTTCATCAGAATAAACATTAAAATTACGGCTGTAAAAAGTAAAACAGAAACGCTGTGAAACTGCAATTGAAAGCGGAAAAACCAAATACGATTTGATTCCGAAATTATGTGAAATAATTCCTTTTATCGGTGCAGCCTGAAAATTATTAATCAGCGATTCTTCGCTGTAAATAATTGGTTTTATGTCTATTTGAGATTTTACATAGGTCTCGTTTAATTCTCTTATCGATATATCTGCAATTTGAGAAAGCTTTTGTATACTGATAATTTGATATTGATCGATATTTTTTCGGATGATTCCGAGGTTCGAATATTGTTCTGCATTTACAAATCCAACTTCTAAATAATCAAAGCAAATAAAAGTTTGAATGATTTTTGCAAAAGACAATAAAGCTTCTTCGAGTTTTAGGTTTGAATTGATTAACGCAGTAATTTCATTTTTTAATTCTAATTGCTGCATTAACTGAGATTCGAGGCTGTATTTTTGTCTGTAAAAAGCAATTTCCAGAGTTGTCAGGATATCTTGTTCTCTAAACGGTTTTACAATAAATCCATACGGATGCGTAGTTTTGGCCTGATCTAAAATTCTCTTGCTTGAATTTGCGGAAATAAAGATAAAGCCAATATTTTTTTCTTTTAAAATATGTGCCAGCTCGATTCCGTTTTTATCTCCTTTGAGCATAATATCCAAAAATACCAAATCTGGTTTTTGGGTCTGAATTACATCCAAAGCCTGATCGACAGAACGCACAATTCCGATTACTTTATAATTTGCTTTTTCCAGGATTAACTGCAAATCATGTGCTTCAATAAATTGGTCTTCAACAATTAATATTTGTTTTTGAAAGTCGGTTTCGTCAGATTGGGTGCTTTTATCAGACAAGGTTCCCATAAAATGTAGTATTATTTATATTATAATCTTATAATTTACTGGTATAAAATTAGTTAAATAACATCAGTAATTTCAGTGTTTTGAAAAATTTATATCAAAAAAAACAGATTTAATGTGAATTTTCTTGATATTTTTCAAAAAAACCAGACTCCTTTATTTCTATATTTGTTTACTAAAACCAATCCAAAAAACTAATTTTTAACAAATTATGAAACGACCGCATACTTTCTATTTGATTTTGTTAATTACCAATTCATTATTTGCACAAATATCTCCCGCCGTTGCTAAATATGACCTTCCCAAAAAGAGGCTGTTGATTCAATCTTCTTCAATATATTTATTTAATGCCAATCAGGGTGCTATAGATGCAGACAGTTCAGTAGTTGTGGCTTGCAAAGCTTATAAACTTCCTGTTTCTCTAGCTTATGACGAAGGTTTTAATGATGGATCATATATAATTGGAAAAGATTTAATCGAAAAAGGAGATATTAATTCGGTTCAAAAAATCCTATCTAAAACAAAAGGAGAAGATCAAATTAAATTATTACTTCAATTAGGGAATTTTTATCTTTTTAAACCCGGAACAAAACCACAAGATTTACAATACGCAAAACAGTATATTGATAAAGCTGTTTCTTTTAGTAATCAGCTTAAAATAAAAAAATGGCAGCATCAAAGTGCATTGTTGTTAGGCAAATATTATTATCAGGCCAATAATCAGCCGGAAGGCAAAAAAATATTTTTGCAGGTTATAGATAAATGCCGAAAACAAAATGAGAAAAAAGCTCTTGCCGAAGCTTTAGATGCTTATGGAACTCTTTTATTTAATTTAGATCCTGAGAAAGAAAAAATACTGCAAGAAGCTGTTTCGCTTTATGCTTCTCTAAAGCTTGAAGAAAAGAGAATAGAGAATTACATGAAGATTACTACTATTTATTTCTGGACAGGAAAAGTAAACGAAGCCAAAAAAAGACTCTACCAAAATTTAGTTGATTTACGAAAGATTGGTTTTACGCATCAGCAATTTGCAGAAACAACAATAACTTTTATTGAACTAGGTCATCACAATATTCCAACTGCTCTATATTATGCATTAAAAAGTGTGAAAAGAATGGAAGCCGAAAAAGATTATACTTTTGGGGATATTTTTTACACGCGTCTGGGAGATGTATATAACACCTATGGGCATAACGAGGAAGCTCTGGAATTGTATAAAAAAAGTATTAAAATTGGACAGCAGACTCTAAATACCGGTACTTGGTACAAAAGTTTTTTAAGTGCGGTTGCTGCTTTGTCTGCCAAGAAAAAAAACAAGGAAGCCATTGCTTATATTAACACTGTAACCGCAGATTATCCTCCACAAAGTATTTTTGATAAAATGTTGGTAGCTTTTACCACAGCCAATTGTTACGGTGCGTTAAAAAAATACGATTTGGCAGAAAAATACTTTATCGAAATGGATTCCTATGCTCAACAATTAAATACACCTGAAACCTTTCGAGAAGTTGTGCATTGCTACGCAAGTATGGCTTATTTTTATTCATTTACAAATAATGCACAAAAAGCTAAATATTACACCAATAAAGTTTTTACGCTCTGTAAAAGTAACAACAAGACTTACAACTCCGAAATTTTTCAATATTCTTTATATAAAATTGATTCGCTTAATGGCAATTATATTGGTGCATTAGAACATTACAGGAATGTAAAAAAATTTAGTGATTCTACTCTTGGTCTTTCCAAAAACAAACAAATCGATGAACTTAAAATTCAGTATGAAACGGCTAATAAAGAGCAAAAAATTAAACTTTTAAATGATCAGGATAAATTGCAAAAAAGCGAATTGCAAAAATCCAAACTCTTAAATAGCGTATCGATTTGGAGTTTAATTTTATTGCTGGTTATCATTGCGTTATTGTTTAACCGATATCGTTTAAAACAACGAAATCACGCCAAACTTGAAATCAAGGAAAAAGAAATCAATCAGAAAAACATCAATCTCAAGCATTTATTAGATGAAAAAGAATGGCTTTTGAAGGAAATTCATCATCGTGTAAAAAACAATCTTCAAACCGTAATTAGTCTGTTGAATTCGCAATCGGCTTATTTAGAAAATGATATGGCATTATCGGCCATAAAAAATAGTCAGCACAGAATTCATTCGATGTCATTGATTCATCAGAAATTGTACAATTCTGAAAATATTTCGACAATTAATATGCCCAATTATATTAAGGAACTAGTCGAATATTTACGAGAATCTTTTTCACTCGGGCAAAGAATCCGTTTTGAAGTAAAAGTCGATCCGCTGGAATTAGATGTTGCGCACGCCGTCCCGCTTGGTTTGATCTTAAATGAAGCCATTACGAACTCTATCAAATATGCTTTTCCTGAAGATCGAACCGGAATGATTTACATAACGCTTGAAACGAAAGCTGAAAATGAATATTTATTGACTATTTCTGATAACGGAATTGGTTTTGATTTAAACCTCAGCAATACAAAAACAAACTCGTTTGGAATGAGCTTAATAAAAGGTTTAACTGATGATCTTGACGGGAAATTAACAATCGAAAATAATAACGGAACGATTTTGAAAATCGAATTTTCGCAAGAATTTCCGCTGAATCAAAAAAGGAAAGTGATTTAAAACCTAAATTTGTACATCAAAATACCAATTCGGTTTTAGCTTATCTGCAAATGACACACAAAATTTTAATTATAGACGACGAAGAAAAACTGAGAAGTCTGCTGGCGCGTATTATAAAATCGGAAGGATTTGAAGTTTTTGAAGCCAAAGATTTAAAATCAGGTTTTAAAAAACTGGAGCAAACCGAAATTGATGTCGTTTTGTGTGATGTGAAACTGCCCGACGGAAATGGTGTTGATTTTCTTCAAAATATAAAAGGAAGCTTTCCTTTAGTAGAAGTTGTTCTTTTAACTGCTTTTGGAAATATTCCAGACGGTGTTCAGGCCATGAAAAATGGCGCTTTTGATTATATCGTAAAAGGCGATGATAATGATAAAATTATTCCGCTTCTATATAAAGCGGTTGAAAAGGTGCAATTGCAGAAAAAAATACAACAGTTGGAAAACCGTATTGGCAAGAAATATTCTTTCAATACTATTATTGGAAAATCGAAAGGAATTGAACAGGTAATTGATTTGGCACAAAAAGTAGCCAAAACCGATTCGACAGTTTTACTAACCGGAGAAACCGGAACCGGAAAAGAAGTTTTTGCACAGGCCATCCATGAAAACAGCAATCGTGTCGGGAAATCTTTTGTGGCTTTGAACTGCAGTACTTTTAGCAAAGAAATTCTGGAAAGCGAACTTTTTGGTCACAAACAAGGCGCTTTTACCGGAGCTTTAAAAGATAAAAAAGGTTTTATTGAAGAAGCCAATGGCGGCACTTTATTTTTGGATGAAATTGGGGAAATGCCAATCGATCTTCAGGCGAAATTATTACGTGTTTTAGAAACTTCCGAATATATTCCGGTTGGCGATACGACTCCAAAAAAATCAAATTTCAGATTAATTGCCGCTACCAATCGAGATTTAAAAACAGAAAGTGATGAACACCGTTTTCGCTCTGATTTGTATTTTCGTTTGAATATTTTCGAAATTAAATTGCCTTCGTTACGTGAAAGAATCAAAGATATTTCAGTCTTAGCACATTATTTCGTCAAACAGTTTTCTGAAAAAACGAATAAAAAAACTTTACATATTGCCGATGATTTTCTGCAAAAATTAGAAAATTATTCCTGGCCTGGAAATATTCGGGAACTTAAAAATATCATCGAAAGATCGGTTATTTTGAGTAATGGAGATACTTTAACTTCAGATGTTTTGCCTTATGAAATGCAACATCAACCCGAAAAACCAACTAAATCAATTTCGGCTTTTTCTATGGAAAGTGTTGAAAAACTTCATATCCAAAAGGTTTTAAATTATACAAAAGGAAATAAAGCTGAAACGGCAAGATTGTTAGAAATTGGAATTGCAACTTTGTATAGAAAGTTAGAAGAATATGGGATAGAAAATTCCAAAATTTAAAAAATTCCAAATTCCAATATCAATGGCAATTTCAAATTTCAATATCAACTCAAAGAATATTACATTTTACAATTCACAATTCACAATTCACAATTAAATAAACCTATCATTTCAATAAAAGCTTATCATTTTGATAGGCTTTTTTTATGTCTTTTTTTTGGCACAAAACTACATTCCTTTTATTCATAACACTTTAGCTTCACCTCAACTTTTTCGGAACATATTTTGGCATAAGGAGAAAGAACATAAAAATTCATTCTCATGAAAAATCAAGTCACCTCCATCTACAAACAAGCCGAACGCTTTGCCGAGATCACTAAAAAATCTATTATATCTGGAAACATTGTCCGTGCTAAAAAATGCCTGGCACTTGCTGAGCGCTTATTCATTAGCGGAAGCATCGAAACTAAAAACGCCATTTCTAACGTGTATGTTTTCTCTGTTTCTTCTTTTATGGAAGTGCGTCACTGCAACATTTCACATCTTTTCCCGCAATCGCTTAAAGCGGAATATATCAAGCAGGTAAATGCTTCGGGTGTGTAAAAGTTTAATCGGTTAATTGTTAAATCATTAAATCGAATGACAATCTAAAATCTAAAATCTGAACTCTAAAATAATCTTATGATCACTTTTCTTTTACTCGCATTGGCTGTTTTGCTTTTTGCCATTTGTTTTAAATCAGTTGAATTTTTTGAAAAAATCTAAATCATGACTGCACTATTTATTATTTCGCTCGCCGTTTTTGGGTATTTGGTTTATGTATTAATCAAACCTGAAAAATTTTAATCTGGTGAAAAGTTATAAGTGAGATGTTAGATGTTATGCGTCAATCCTCATTTACAAATCACATCTCACTTTTCGCAAATCACATTTTACAAAAACTCACATATTATGAACACAGAATTATTAGGCGTCATTGGTATTTTTATCCTAACTATAGTTTTAGCTATTCCGATTGGGAAATATATTGCTAAAGTTTATTTGGGCGATAAAACACTTCTTGACCCGATTTTCAATCCAATTGAAAAATTTATTTTTAAAATCAGCGGAATCAATTCTACTGAAGAAATGAACTGGAAACAACACTTAAAAGCACTTTTAAGTATTAATATGGTTTGGTTCTTTCTTTGCTTTTTTGTCTTATTGTTTCAGGGATCTTTATTCCTAAATCCTGATAACAACCCGTCCATGAGTCCTGATTTGGCTTTTAATACTGCCATTTCATTTGTCGTAAACTGTAATTTACAGCATTACTCAGGCGAAAGCGGGGTTTCTTATTTATCGCAAATGTTTCTAATGTTCCTGCAATTTGTTTCTGCTGGTGTCGGAATGGCCGCAGCCGCAATGATTTTTACAGCAATGAAAGAAAGAACTACCGATAAACTTGGGAATTTCTACAATTATTTCATCAAAAGCTGTACACGTGTTTTGTTACCGCTTTCTGCCATTGTTGCTGTTGCATTATTGTTCAGCGGAACTCCTATGACTTTTGAAGGAAAAGATGCTATTACAACGCTTCAAGGCGATCATGTAGAAGTTTCACGCGGACCCGCAGCAGCCTTTATTGCTATTAAACATATTGGTACAAACGGTGGTGGTTTTTTTGGAGCCAACTCGGCACATCCATTAGAAAACCCGACTTATTTTACTAATGCGGTTGAACTTTGGGCGCAATTAATTGTTCCTTTCGCTATGATTTTTGCTTTAGGTTTTTATCTAAAGAAAAAGAAATTATCCTATGTGATTTTTGGAGTCATGACAGTTGGTTTTTTACTCCTTGTTATCCCAACAGTTATAAGTGAACTGAACGGAAATCCTGCTATCGAAAAAATGGGAATTGCTCAAACAACCGGAGCAATGGAAGGAAAAGAAGTTCGGTTTGGTCCAGCAATTTCAGGCTTTTGGAGTATTGCTACAACCGTAATTTCTACAGGTTCTGTAAACAGTATGCACGATAGTTCGATGCCAATTTCCGGAACGATGCAATTGCTTGCTATGATGGTGAATGCGTTTTATGGAGGTTGTGGCGTTGGAATCCTGAATTTTTATATTTTCATTATTCTCGCCGTATTTATTTCCGGATTAATGGTTGGTCGAACTCCCGAATTTTTAGGTAAGAAAATCGAAGCGCGGGAAGTAAAAATTGCTGCTTTTATCGCCATTCTACACCCTTTATTAATATTGGCAGGAACAGCATTGGCTTCTTATTTTGCTGCGCATGATACTGCAATGGGTTATTGGTTCAGCGGAAATGCAACAGGCTGGTTAAATAATCCTGGCAATCACGGATTCTCAGAAATGTTATATGAATATACTTCAAGCGCTGCCAATAACGGTTCTGGTTTTGAAGGTCTGGGAGATAATAATCCGTTTTGGAATATCACTACAGGAATTGTATTGTTGTTAAGTCGTTTTATTCCGATAATCGGGCCATTAGCAATCGCAGGTTTACTAGCAAACAAAAAATATATTCCCGAAAGCGCAGGAACTTTAAAAACGGATACTTCTATTTTCGGAGTAATGGTTTTCGCTGTAATCGCCATTATTGCTGCTTTATCGTTTTTTCCGGCTCTCGCTTTAGGACCATTGGCAGAATATTTTACACTAAAATAAAAATGCGGAATATTTTAAATACATAAAAATAAACGTAAAATATTTCAAACATAGCCCGTGGTTTCAACCATGGGAAACGAATTGCGGAACACAGATTGTATATATGTTGCGTTCCAGTAGTTGAAACCACTGGCTATGTTTACAATTGATGAATTTATTCCGCATAACATTTCACAAATAACATTTAACTTTTTACAAGAAAATGACAACTAATAAATCCACATCATTGTTTGAAAGCAAACAGGTAAAGGAAGCCTTCGTGCAGTCTTTTGTCAAGCTTAATCCCAAATTGATGATCAAAAATCCGGTAATGTTTACCGTAGAAATAGGAACCGCCATTATGTTTGCTGTTTGTGTTTCTATTTTAATGGGAGCAACAGATCAAGGTAGTTTTATCTATAATTTAATTGTGTTTTTCATTTTACTGGCAACCCTTTTATTTGCCAATTTTGCCGAAGCAATTGCCGAAGCAAGAGGAAAAGCACAAGCCGACAGTTTGCGAAAAACAAGAGAAGAAACTCCGGCAAGACAAATTTTACCAAACGGAGAAATCAAAAACATCAGTTCTTCACAACTAAAAAAAGGCGATATTTTCGTTTGCGAATCAGGTGATTTAATTGCAACTGATGGTGAAATTATCGAAGGTTTGGCAACCATTGACGAAAGTGCCATTACCGGAGAAAGTGCTCCAGTAATTCGGGAAGCCGGAGGTGATAAATCATCTGTAACCGGAGGAACAAAAGTGTTATCTGATAAAATTAAAGTAATTGTAACCTCAGAACCTGGCGAAAGCTTTTTGGACAAAATGATTGCTTTGGTGGAAGGTGCAAGTCGTCAGAAAACGCCAAATGAAATTGCTTTAACCATTTTATTAGCGGCATTTACTTTAATCTTCGTCATTGTGTGTGTTACCTTAAAACCTTTTGCAGATTATGCCAATGCGCCCATCACGATTGCGGCTTTCATTGCTTTGTTTGTATGTTTAATTCCAACTACAATTGGAGGTTTGCTTTCTGCGATTGGTATTGCGGGAATGGACAGAGCTTTGCGAGCTAACGTAATTACAAAATCGGGTAAAGCGGTTGAAACTGCCGGAGATATTGATGTTTTGCTTTTGGATAAAACCGGAACCATTACCATTGGAAACAGAAAAGCAACTAATTTTTATCCTTCAAAAGGAATTTCTGAAGAAGATTTTATAAAATCTGCTGTGTTAAGTTCATTGGCAGATGATACTCCGGAAGGGAAAAGTATCGTGGAATTGGCTGGAGCCGAGATTGCCAATAAATTATCAATTGAAGGTGCTACTTTAATAAAATTTACCGCAGAAACCAGAACTTCCGGAGTTGTTTTAAAAGACGGAACCAACATTCGAAAAGGTGCTCAGGATGCTGCAAAAAACATTGCGGCTCAGGCTGGAAATAATTTCCCTGAGGATACTGCTCAAAAAGTAATTGCTATTTCTACAAACGGAGGAACACCATTGGTGGTAATCAAAAACAATCAGGTTCAGGGCGTTATCGAATTGCAGGATATCATTAAAACCGGAATGAAAGAACGTTTTGACCGTTTGAGAAAAATGGGTGTAAAAACGGTTATGGTTACTGGCGATAATCCGCTTACGGCGAAGTTTATTGCTGAAGCGGCCGGTGTTGATGATTTTATTGCCGAAGCGAAACCTGAGGATAAAATGAATTACATCAAAAACGAGCAAAATCTAGGAAAATTAGTTGCCATGATGGGCGACGGAACAAATGATGCTCCTGCCCTTGCGCAAGCAAACGTAGGTGTTGCCATGAATAGCGGAACACAAGCGGCCAAAGAAGCCGGAAACATGGTCGATCTTGACAATGATCCAACGAAACTAATCGAGATTATTGAAATTGGAAAGCAACTTTTAATGACTCGCGGAACTTTAACCACTTTTTCTATTGCGAATGACGTTGCGAAATATTTTGCTATTGTTCCTGCTCTTTTTATTACTGCAATTCCTGCGTTGCAAGGTTTAAATATCATGCATTTGCATAGTCCGGAAAGTGCAATTTTATCAGCAGTGATTTTCAATGCGATTATCATTCCTATTTTGATTCCGCTTGCCTTGAGAGGTGTTGATTACAAACCAATTGGCGCGAGTGCCATCTTAAAAAGAAATCTTTTAATCTACGGTTTAGGCGGATTGATTGTTCCTTTTATCGGAATCAAATTGATTGATTTAGTGGTAGCACTTTTTATGTAAGGTTCTAAGATACTAAGGTACTGAGGAACTAAGGTACTAAGGTACTAAGAAAAAAGCCTTAGAATCTTAGTTCCTCAGTCCCTTAGAACCTTAAAAAAACTCAAATTAAAAACATACTTCGAATTAATAAGCTTCTGAAAAAAACTTAGAATCTTAGTCCCTTAGAACCTTAAAAAAAAACTCAAATTAAAAACACAGACTTTAGATTACTAAGCTTCTAAAAAAACTTAGAACCTTAGCAACTTAGTCCCTTAGAATCTCAAAAAATGAAAAATCTATTTTCTATAATAAAACTTACTGCGGTTACTCTAATCTTATTCGCAGTTATTTATCCTTTAGCGATTTACGGAATTGCACAATTGGCTCCAAATCAAGGAAAAGGAGAAACTATTTCGGTTAACGGAAAAGTGGTTGGTTACCAAAAAATTGGTCAGAAATTCGATAAGTCGAATTATTTCTGGGGAAGACCTTCGGCTGTGGATTATAATGCTTCCGGAAGTGCCGGAAGTAACAAAGGACCAAGTAATGCCGAATATCTGGCTTTGGTTCAAAAAAGAATTGATACACTTTTATTGGTTCATCCATACTTGAAAAAATCGGAGATTCCCTCAGATATGGTTACGGCTTCTGGAAGTGGTTTGGATCCTAATATTTCTCCGCAAGGCGCTTTGATTCAGGTTAAACGTGTCGCCAAAGAACGAAAATTATCTGAAGACAAGGTAAAAGCTTTGGTTGAATCTAAAATTAATTCGGCTGTTGTTGGACCTGAAACGGTTAATGTTTTGGAATTGAATGTGGCGCTTGATGAGCTTCGCTAAAAAAGATTTTGAGGTTCTGAGTCGCTATCCCGAGGCTTCGGGACTAAGGTTTTTCTCCTGCAAGGTTTTCAAAACCTTGTAGGTATGAATCTACATCAACTAGTTCTCATGAAGTAACCGCCAAGTTTGTCATTCCGAGGAACGAGGAATCTCCGCGAGTAACTCGACAAAGATTGGCGAATTTCTATACGGATTTTCTTGTGGAGATTGCTTCGCCAATTCGCTATCGCTCGTGTCCTCGTTTTTTGGAATGACAAACAGAGCGTGAACTGAAACTTAAAATTAAATACCTACAAGGTTTTGAAAACCTTGCAGGAAAACAAAACGCCTTTTTACCCCCAATACCCTAGCCCCGATAGTAGTGGAAATCCTTTTGTGTCTCGTTAGAGAAACGAGACACAAAAGATTGAAACGGATAGCGGGATTAGCTCCTAAAAAAAACTACTAAGAAATAATACCTACAAGTTTTTGAAAACCTTGCAGGAAAACAAAACGCCTTTTTACCCCAAATAATAAAAACAAAAATGAAAAAAATTATACTTACTGCTTTAATCGCATTCGGTTTTAGCAATTTATACGCTCAGGAAGAATCAAAAAGTCCGCTGACATTTTCAGGATATGTAGACACTTATTATAGTTACGATTTTGGAAAACCGGATAATCATACGCGACCAAACTTTTTTTATAGTTATAATAAAAGCAACGAGGTAAACCTGAATTTAGGAATGGCGAAAGTAAATTATTCGAAAGAAAATATTCGTGGAAATTTTGCCTTGATGGCGGGAACTTACGCCGAATATAATATGTCTGCCGAGCAAGGTTTACTGAAAAATGTTTATGAAGCAAATGTGGGCGTGAAGATTTCGAAAAACCATAATTTATGGATTGATGCGGGAATTATGCCTTCGCATATTGGTTTTGAAAGTGCGATTGGAAAAGACTGCCAGACTTTAACGAGAAGTATTTTGGCTGAGAATTCTCCTTATTATGAAACGGGAGTTAAAATTGGTTATACCTCTGAATCTGGAAAATGGTATTTGGCTGGTATGTACTTAAATGGCTGGCAGAGAATTGAAAAAGTTGAAGGAAATCAAACGCCTGCTTTTGGAACACAGCTAACTTACAAACCAACGGATAACGTGGTTTTGAACTGGAGTACTTATGTTGGAAATGAACAGCCGGATATGGATAAAAAATGGCGTTATTTCAACAACTTTTACGGGCAATTTAAAGTAACAGACAAAACAAATATTACGGCTGGTTTTGACGTTGGGTCGCAACAATCGGCTAAAAACAGCAACAAATACGATACTTGGTTTTCACCCGTTTTGATTTTGCAATACAAACCAATTGATAAAATTCAGTTGGCGATGCGTGGTGAATATTACAGCGACGAAAAAGGTGTAATTATCGCAACAGAAACACCAAACGGATTTAAAACTTACGGATTTTCGGCTAACTTTGATTACTTAGTTACTGATAATGTTATGTTTAGAATTGAAGCCAGAAATCTTTCGAGTAAAGATGAAATATTTACAAAAGATAATCTTCCAACGGACACGAATACGTTTGTAACGACTTCGTTGGCGATTAGTTTTTAGCTTTAGGCAATAGGCTTTAGGCAGTAAGCTTTGAAAAGTCAAACTGCCTATAGCCTACAGCTTATAGCTTAAAGCAATATTTTTATGGAACAGAAAAATAGCAACGCACAGCACTTTCTTGATTTAATTCAGAAATCACGAAAAGGGAAGTTTAAAATCTACATTGGGATGAGTGCCGGTGTGGGCAAGACTTTTCGTATGTTGCAGGAAGCGCATTCATTGTTGAAGAATGGAATCGATGTAAAAATTGGCTACATCGAAACGCATATGCGGAAGGAAACGCATGAGTTGTTGGCGGGTTTACCGATAATTCCGAGACGAACCATTTTCTATAAAGGAAAACAGCTTGAAGAACTTGATGTTCAAGCCATAATCAATCTCAGACCTGAAGTTGTAATTGTTGATGAACTGGCACACACGAACGTTGAGGGAAGCAAAAATGAAAAACGCTGGCAGGATGTTTTAGAAATTTTAGACGCGGGAATTAATGTAATTTCGGCGGTAAATATTCAGCATATTGAGAGTTTAAACGAGGATGTGAAACGTATTACGGGAATTGATGTTCAGGAGCGCATTCCGGATAATGTCTTGCGTTTGGCAGATGAAGTCGTAAACATCGATTTGACTTCGGAAGATTTGATTGCGCGTTTGAAAGAAGGAAAAATTTATACTCCGGATAAAATTCAGACGGCTTTGACGAACTTTTTTAAATCGGAACAAATTCTGCAGTTACGTGAATTGGCTTTGAAGGAAGTCGCAAGTCAGGTCGTTCGAAAAGTCGAAAGTGAAGTTCCAAACCTGCACGCATTACGGCATGAAAAATTGTTGGCGTGTATTAGCAGTAACGATAAAACGGCTAAAATTGTGATTCGGAAAGCGGCACGATTGGCAAGTTATTATAATGGAAGCTGGTATGTTTTGTATGTAGAAACTCCTAAAGAAAGCAGTACCAAAATTGCATTAGACAAACAAAGACATTTAATTAATAACTTTAAACTCGCCGTACAACTCGGCGCAGAAGTCATTAAACTGGAACATAAAAATATTGCCGATGCGATTTTGATCACCGTTGAAGAAAAACAAATTACAACTGTCTGCATCGGAAAACCGCATTTGAATTTATTTAAAGTAATTTTGTCTACAACTATTTTCAGGCGTTTATTAAATAGCTTGTCTTTATCGAATGTTGACCTTGTTATACTATCGTAATGTTTTTTAAACCATATAAGTCATATAAGTTCATTTTTATTAGAGCCGTTAAATTTAACCGCAAAGAACGCGAGGTTTTACGCAAGGTTCGCTGAAATTTTTGCTCGCAAAGACGCAAGTTCGCAAAGCCTTCTTATAATTTCTATTCTTTACCTTAATATTACGCATTGTTATATTTCCTTATATCACTTATATGGTGAAAAAAAATTAAATGTTTTATAAAATGAGAATTAAAACCAAATTGAATCTGGGCGTTGGATTGTTATTTTTAATGATCATCATACTTTCGTTAGTGAGTGGCTATTCTGTTTTTTTGATAAAAGCAGACACGGAGAATATTCTGAAAGCGAATTATAATACGCTGGAATATTCGCGAAATATGATTTTGTCTTTGGATGAAATTAAAGATAGTCCGGATAATAAGATTCATGTTTTTAAGGAATATCTTGAAAAACAAACAAAAAATGTTACCGAACCTGGCGAAAAAGAAGCAACGGCAAAACTTGAAAATGATTTTTCGCTTTTAGAAAAAAATAGTGCAGACGAGAAGATAAAAGCACAAATCAGACAAGATATTTTTGCGATTATGAAACTCAATCTGGATGCCATAAAACAGAAAAGCGACATCGCGAAACATACTGCCGAAAATGCCAATTTATGGATTGCCATTGTGGGAAGTTTATGTTTTTTGATTGCTTTTAATTTATTGGTGAATCTGCCGAATAACATTGCCAATCCGATTAAGGAATTAACGCAGAGTATTAAGGAAATTGCGAACAAAAACTATTCGGAACGCGTTCATTTTACCAATCATAACGAATATGGCGATTTGGCAAAATCGTTTAATACGATGGCGCAAAAACTTCAGGAATATAATGATAGTAACTTGTACAAATTATTCTTTGAGAAAAAGCGACTTGAAACGCTGATCAATAATATGAATGATCCTATTATTGGATTGGATAATGACGGAATTATTTTGTTTGTGAATGATGAAGCGCTGAAAATTATTGGTCTGAAATTGGAAGATGTTATCGGGAAATCGGCTTCTACTCTAGCTTTGTCGAATGATTTGATTCGTTCCTTAATTTTAAAAGACGATTCAAAATCTCCTAAAAAACAACCGCTTAAAATTTACGCGCACGGAAAGGAAAGTTATTTCGAAAAAGAAATTCTGAATATTACGATAATTCCAACTGGCGAAGAAAAAGAAATCAATATTGGCGATGTGATTATTCTGCGAAATATTACGCTTTTTAAAGAACTGGATTTTGCCAAAACCAATTTTATTGCAACCGTTTCGCACGAATTAAAAACGCCAATTGCTTCTATAAAATTAAGTCTGCAATTGCTTGAAAATGCCAAAACGGGCGACATGAACGATGATCAGAAACAATTAGTTGAAAGCATAAAAGATGATAGTCAGCGTTTATTAAAAATCACGGGCGAATTGCTGAATTTATCGCAATTAGAAACGGGAAATATTCAGCTGAATATCGAAAAAAGCAATCCACACGAAATTGTACATTATGCTGTTGAAGCTGTAAAAGTTCAGGCCGATCAAAAACAAATTAAATTGGTTATTGATGCCGATGAAAATCTCGAAGACGTAAAAGCCGACAGCGAAAAAACAGGCTGGGTTTTGATTAATTATTTGTCGAATGCCATTCGGTATTCTTCGGAAAAAAGCACGATTATCATCCAATTAAAAAAAGAGAATAACCAAATTGTATTTCAGGTTATCGACACCGGAAAAGGAATTGATGCAAGATACAAAGACAAGGTTTTTGATAAATATTTTCAGGTTCCGGGAAGTCAGAAATCCGGAACCGGATTGGGATTGGCAATTAGCAAAGAATTTATTGAAGCACAAAATGGGAATGTTGGCGTAGAAAGTAATTTAGGATTAGGAAGTACGTTTTGGTTTGCACTAAAAGTGTAAAAAGAGCCAAAGGCTCAAATTATATTGTAGGGCTGGACTTCAGTCCAGTCTATTAAACAATATGCGCCGAGCCTTCGGCTTTTTTGCATTGTGGATATATTTTTTAACCGGATTAAAATCCGGCCCTACAATATGAATCGTCCCTTCGGGACTTAAAAAATATGATGACATTAAATTTTCAACGGATTGAAATCCATTGCTACAATATAAATCATTCCTTCGGAATTTTAAAAACAGATCTAATATTTTCTTCATTTGGTTATGATTGTTAACCCTGAGCGAAGCCGAAAGTTTTATAGCATAAAAGGTCTTCGACTTCGTTCAAACTGACAAATGAAAACGTTTATGTATTCGAAGTATTATTCTTAATCTCCATCACTTCTCTTTTTACTTCCAGAAGTAATTCTTTCATACTTTCGGTTTCAGATAAAGTTTGCTTTTTATCTGATCGGCCTATATTACATTCGTATTCCCAAATCTCTAAAATATCAGAAGCTTTCACTTCATAATTTGGGTAAAAACTATTATCTGATTCTAAAACCAAGGCGTTTTTTTTGTTTTTGTTGAGTCGTTTATACACCATCCCTTCATTTTTGGTAATCAGGATATAGGTCTTGCCATCCATCACCTCTCCCAGCCTTTCCACATAACGACCTATAATAATCGAACCATCTTCATGTGGTGGCATCGAATCGCCTTCAACAGGAAAACCTCTGTGTTTACCCGGCCCTAAAAAAGGAAGCGAAACCTGCTGTAAGCTTTCAATATATTCCGGATCGGCATATCCGTTTAAATAACCTGCTTTTGCTTTTTGAGATACAATTTCGATATAATTTTCTCCAAAATTATCGACCTGAATAGGCAGAATAAGTCGATTCCCTTCGAGTTTTATCAAATTTTCGATGTTTATTTTCCGAATATCGACCGACAATAACAAATCGATACTTGTATGAAAAAACAAGGCGATTTTCTTTAAAATATCATACGGTGCTTCCGAAGTTCCATCTTCGTATTTCACGTATCTTCCTCTTGTAATGCTCAGGTTTCCAGCTAATTTTTCTTGTGATATTTTGTGCTTAACCCTTAATGCTCTGATGTTGTCTGAAAATAAGGACATAACTAATTTGTTATAATTTGGAACAGCAAATATAGGAAAAAATGTTATCAACTGTACTAATTTTGCTTTATACAAAAAACATTTTTTTGAAAGTGATTATGGAATTGAGAAATATAAATACCAAAAAATCAATAGAATTGTACATTCCCGATGTAAGTTCGAAAGTAAAACTACCTTTTTTTGACGTTGGTATCAGCGCAGGTTTTCCTTCGCCTGCTGATGACTTTATCGAATTATCGATTGATCTCAACAAAGAATTCATCAAACATAAATATACTACTTATTTCGCCAGAGTTAAAGGAGATTCTATGAAAAATGCCGGTATCAATGATGGCGATTTATTGATTATTGATAAAAGTCTGGAACCTCAAAACAATAAAATTGCTGTTTGCCAAATCGATGGCGAATTTACTGTAAAGCGTATCAGAATAGAAAAAGACATCATCTGGCTTATTGCCGAAAATGAAGATTATCAGCCTATAAAAGTAACTCCGGAAAATAATTTTGTGATTTGGGGAATTGTAATTCATAGTATTAAATCTTTTTAGAAATGTTTGCTTTAGTCGATTGTAACAATTTTTATGCTTCTTGCCAAAGAGTATTTGAGCCACGTTTAAGAGGAAAACCTATCGTTATTCTCTCTAACAATGATGGCTGTGTTATCTCACGATCTGATGAAGCCAAGGCTTTGGGCATACCAATGGCTATTCCTGCATTTAAGTATGAATCTGTTTTTAAAGAAAAAAACATTTTTGTTTATTCTTCTAATTATCCTCTATACGGCGATATGAGTAATCGGGTCATGAACCTGCTTCAAACATATACTCCCGAAATCGAGATTTACAGTATTGATGAGGCTTTTCTGAAATTTTCAGGTTACGATTTATTTGATCTGAATATACTGGGTTTAAAAATGCGGAAAGAAGTCACTCAAGGAACGGGTATTCCTGTCAGTATCGGTTTTGCACCTACCAAAGCTTTGGCTAAAATGGCGAATAAAATTGCCCGAAAATTTGCAGATCGTACGCAGGGTGTTTATTGTATTGACTCTGAAGAAAAAAGAATTAAAGCATTAAAGTGGACTAAAATTGAAGACGTTTGGGGAATTGGAAGAAAACACGCTAAACGTCTTAAATTAAAAAAAATCAACACGGCTTATGAATTTACCCAGCTTCCGGATGCCTGGGTAAGAAAAGAAATGTCTGTAGTCGGGCTTCGGCTAAAGCATGAATTAGAAGGAAAACCAACTTTGGGATTAGAAGAGGCCGCAGACCGAAAAATGATTGCCACTACGAGATCTTTCGAAAAAAGGTATACTACTTTTGAAGAGATTTCAGAACGAATCAGCACGTTTACAGCTTCTTGTGCTGAGAAATTAAGGCGTCAGGATTGTCATTGCAATATGGTAACTGTTTTTATCCAGACTAGTTTTTTAAAGAACGAACAATCACATTATTCGCGAAGCATTACTATTACTACTGATTTTCCAACCAATTCGACAATAGAACTTAATGAGGCCGCACAAAAAGGATTTAAAGCTATTTTTAAAAAAGGGTATCGCTATAAAAAAGCGGGAGTAATCGTAATGGGCTTAACGCCAAATAGTGAAACGCAGCTTAATTTATTCGAAACTTCAAATCCTAAACATCAGCCTTTAATGAGTGTAATTGATAAAATGAATCAGAGCTATGGTAATAATAAAATTAAATTCGGCGTGCAGTCGTTGGGGCGGCAATGGAAAATGAAGCAGAATAGATTATCTCCCAAGTTTTCTACTTTACTCAAAGATGTTATTACGGTTAAAGTTTAAATTTTAAATATAAACAACAGAAAAACAATCGGTTTTACGTTATATAAAGATGAAAAATACGGAATATGCCATAGTCGATATTGAAACCACAGGCGGAAATGCCAGTGGCAGCCGCATTACAGAAATTGCCATTATTATTCATGATGGTAAAAATGTAATTGACCGTTATGAAACGCTTGTAAATCCAGAAAAAGATATACCACTGTCTATTTTTGGCTTAACGGGTATTAATAACGAAATGGTAGCTAATGCCCCTATTTTTGATGATATTTCGGAGAAAGTATTAGAAATGCTTACCGATCGTGTTTTTGTTGCTCATAATGTCAACTTCGATTATTCATTCGTACATCATCAGCTGGAACAAGCGGGTTTTAAATGGTCTGCAAAAAAACTTTGTACGGTTCGTGCAGCACGAAAAATCAAACCGGGTTTAGGTTCTTACAGTTTAGGAAATCTTTGCAACTCCTTAAATATATCTTTAGAAAACAGACACCGTGCGGGCGGAGACGCAGATGCAACAGCTATTTTATTTTCGCTTTTACTGGAATGGGACGATGCAGGAGAAATTGATAAAATGATCAAAAAAACGGCACAAGATCAGCGTTTGCCACCGAATCTTCCGCCTGATGATTTTAATAATTTACCCGAAAAACCAGGCGTGTATTATTTTTACAATCAACAAAAAAAGGTGATTTATGTGGGGAAAGCCATCAACTTAAAAAAACGTGTGGCTTCGCATTTCAGCGGTAACAATATTAATCCGCAAAGACAGCACTTTTTAAGGGATATTCATGGAATTTCCTTCGAAATCTGTGGTACTGAATTAATGGCACTTTTATTAGAATGTACCGAAATCAAAAAGCTTTGGCCAACTTACAACAGAGCATTAAAACGCTTTGAAGCGAAGTTTGGGATTTACCAATATGAAGCCCGAAATGGATATAAGTATCTGGCCATTGGAAAAGTGAGTAAATTTCAAATCTGCATTCATGAGTTTAACAGCCAATATGATGGAATTAATTTACTGCGAAGTCTGGCGGAACAGTTTGAAATCGATCATAGATTCTGTAAATACACAAGACCCGAAGAAGGGGAACTTTTTCAAAATAATGAAGTAAAAGATTTACCTGATGTTTTGCTTCACAACGAGCAAGTCGACAATGCAATTGATTTTTTATTAACCAACAGACCCACTTTTGCGATTATAGACAAAGGAAGATCAAAGGACGAACGCAGTTGTATTTGGATCGAAAATGGTCGTTTTTATGGAATGGGCTATATTCCGTCAGACATTTCGATTCATGATCCATTAGAAGTAAAAAACTATACTGAACCTTACAAAAGTAATCAATATATCGAGCATTTAATTTTTGCTTACGCAGAAAAACATCCCGGTAAAGTATTCTTTAACAAACAGTTCCTAAAATAAGAATATAAAACCAATCTAGATTAAATGCTTAATAATCAGTAAATTTAATGATACAAATTAACTAAATGTACCATGAAAATAGCAACATATAACGTAAACGGAATCAACGGACGCCTGCCTGTATTATTGCGCTGGCTTGATGAAGCCGCACCAGATATTGTCTGCCTGCAGGAATTAAAAGCTCCGCAGGATAATTTTCCGCTTAAAGCGATTAATGAGGCAGGTTACAACGCTATTTGGCACGGACAAAAGCAATGGAACGGCGTTGCAATTCTCGCCCGAAATATGGAAATCGAAGAAGTAACACGCATTCTTCCGGGAGATGAAGAAGATGTTCAGAGCCGTTATATAGAAGCTTTGATTAATGGAATTGTAATTGCCTGCCTTTATCTACCAAATGGAAACCCTGTGCCGGGACTAAAATTTGAATATAAGTTGAAATGGTTTGATCGTCTTGCTGAACGTGCAGCAACATTATTGAATCTAAAAATTCCTGTAGTTCTAATTGGCGATTTTAATGTTATGCCAACAGAATTGGATGTTTACAAACCCGAAAAATGGGTTAATGATGCTCTTTTCAGACCCGAAGTTCGAAAAGCTTTTGCAGCTATAGTTTCACTTGGCTGGACAGATGCGATTCGGAAATTATATCCTGAGGAGAAAATTTACACTTTTTGGGATTATTTCAGAAATGCTTACGAGCGAGATGCCGGTTTGAGAATCGATCATTTTTTAATGAGTCCACAAATTGCTTCAACATTGCGCTCGGGCGGTGTTGACCGTCATGTGCGAGGCTGGGAAAAAACAAGCGATCATGCTCCTGTTTGGATTGAAATTGACAAAAAATAAATGGAAAATGACATTATTTAACGACACCGAATTATTTACCCCAGGTTTGGCAGGAAAAAAAGTATTTGACATCCCTGATTCTGAATTGATTTTGATTGATAATTTCTTTACAAAAGAAGAATCTGATCGTTTTTATGAAAGACTGCTTCGTAAAACGAAATGGAGAGAATATGAAATGGAAATTTACGATAAAACCTATACGGTTCCCAGAATGATCGCCTGGTATGAAGACAAGGATAACCCCGGAGCTGATCAAAAAGGCCCCGACTGGAATTACGAATTACTGACTATTAGAGGCCGAGTAGAAAAAGAAACACAGCTGGATTTTAATACCGTTTTACTTAATTTATATAGAGATGGAAATGACGGCGTAGGCTGGCACAGCGACAAAGAACACAATACGGGCCCAAACCCGGTTATTGCTTCGGTGACTTTTGGAGAAACAAGAATGTTCAGGCTTCGTCATAAATTCAACAAGGAAATTCCGCAGGTCGAAATTCCGCTGCATCATGGGTCTTTTTTACTGATGGCAGGAACCACAAATAGTTTTTGGCAGCACCAGGTTCCCAAAACGGCACGGAATGTTTTACCAAGAATCAATCTTACTTTTAGACAAACCAAACGAAGTATATGATTTATAAACAATTCTAAATGAGTTTTTTTTACCGTTTAATAACGATGAGGAAATTTCTGTCGAAAAAAGTTAAAATACTGATTGTATGAAGGTTTTATTAGGCAGACCCTTTCTTTTTTACTAGTTTTGCAACCCTTTTTTAAAATATAATACCAAAATGGCTTATTCAAACAATGATTTAGCGCGTTTTTTAGATGCGCAAAATAAACTTTATCTTACTGCCCTTGCTGAGATCAAAAAAGGAAAAAAAGAAACACATTGGATGTGGTTTATTTTTCCTCAGATTAAAGGATTGGGTACTAGTGATACTTCAAATCTTTATGCGATTGCCGATCTAAAAGAAGCTTCAGAATTTCTGGAGCATCCTATTTTAGGAAAACATCTTATTGAAATTTCTGATATCTTATTGACTTTTAAAAGAAAATCAGCTGACGGAATTTTTGGCGATTTAGATGCTCGAAAATTACGATCTTCAATGACTCTTTTTTCGATGGCCGAAAATACGAGCCCTATATTTCAGGAAATTTTAGATGCTTTTTTCTCTGGAGAATCAGACCCGCTTACAATATCTATTATTAATTCAACTATAAAATCATCTACTGAAGCTGTTGTTGTATAGTTTACAGTACTCATAGATTTTTACGTATAAAGGCACTGCAGTTATGTAGTGCCTTTTTTGTTTTATCTGCTAAGTTTACGCTGTCAAAAACACGAAAATATAAAGTTTTATATTTGTATTCTATTTAGTTTTACCTTGCATAAAAAACCAAATCATGACCGAAAAAATCAAAACCCTTCAGATTATTCACCTTGCTGTTTGTGCAGGAACAATTGTTGCCTATTACTTTTTAGGCGAAATTTCAGTCGAAAAATTGAATATTCCTAATATTGATTCATCATCATTGGTATATGTTTTTATTCCCGTTTTAGCTTTTGTTTTGAGTACTTTTTTATTCAAATCTCAATTAAAACAAATTGATCCTAAACTAAAAACCGAAGATAAATTGCCAATTTATCAGGCAGCATCTATAATGCGATGGGCGATTTTAGAAGGCGCCGCTTTTTTAATCTTATTTTTAAAACCAGATTTCGTGTTATTCGGAATTCTTATTATTATATATCTTATTTTCCTAAGACCTACAGAAGAAAGAGTTAATAACGATTTAAATAATCTTTAGTTCTTTAACCGAAAGATGCAGAAATAAAACTTAGCGACTTAGCGTCTTGCGAGATTATCTAAAATCTATTCTCTTTTCTCTATTCTTTTTTAAGTAGCGAAATCTCAATAAATAAAATTCGATTCACGATATATAACAGCTTATCAAAAACATAAAATGCCCGAAACTCTTTATTTTTCGGGCATTTTTTATGTGGCATATGTATTGGTTTCTTGCAATCAATTAACATTAAACCACATGAATTATGAAAAAATCAATATTTATTTTATGCTTCATCTTTTTTAATTACACTGTTTCGAAGGCCTGTGACAAATGCGGAACTTACAATAATAGTGACTTTAAGATAAAATCGGCCACAATTACTCACAAAGCAGATTTAGGTATTACGGTTTGGGATATTAAAGTTGAAGGAACCGCCGGTAAAACAATGCCGAAACCTGTTGGTCAATTAAATGGGGCACCTGTTTTAGCTTATGTTTTTCCAACCACTTTAAAATCATCTGATATAGGTTTCGGTCAAGCCGAAGGAATTGTAGCTTTAGCACTCACCTCACATCCTGATTTTGAAGATACCCCGCTGTGGGATGAAAATCTGGACGGAAATTACCTTAATGACGGCTTGGTTTGGCATGCTCACTGGGTTCTTTTAGTTGAAGATAAACGTGTTGCGGGAGGTCTTTCGGTTAGAGAATTTACAAAAGGAGATCCAAATGTTGTTCTTCCTCCAACAAATCCCGGAATGGCGATGTATATGGATAGTCCCGGTTTTAATATCGTTTCTAAAGGAAATTCTATAAAAGTAATTGTTCCGAATTTTAGAATCAATAACAAGACAAATTTCAAGTTCGATGCTGTAAGCTGTTATATGGAAGTCAGCACTGGAGCAGGTGGTTCGCATGAAGGAGAAGGAACAAAACCAATGCTGGGCGTTTACAAAGTTTATACCGTTGCCAGCGGAAATCTTTCACTTCCTTATTCTGTCAAATAAACTCGCTTTGCTAAAGTTTTATTTGCTCAGGTCTTACAGATTAAATGGGTTTTCACTGGTTATTTAATTCAATTGCATAGTTTTAATAAAACAGCGTAAACCCATTTAATCTGTAAGACCTTGGGCATATTTATATTTTTTTGAGGAATTTTATTTTTGGTTATAAATTTGTTTGCACAAAAAAGCGCCTTGAGATTATCAAGGCGCTTTGGTATTTATTAAAGTTTTTCAACTTGAAACTTCAAACATAAAACTTGAAACAAATCTTTACTCTTTTGGTTTTGTTAAGTAGTAAACCGGAATCCCTGTCAGCATAATCAATACTCCCCATCCGCAGGTTGAGAATTTTGTGATTAATAATGAAACACAAATTGCCGCTGCTATGATGATGTACAATAATGGTAAAAATGGATATCCAAAAGCTTTATAAGGTCTTTCTGCGTCTGGCATTTTTTTACGCAAAATAAAGATTCCATAGATTGTTAAAATGTAAAAAATCAAAACAATGATGATTACGAAATCTAATAAGTCACCGTATTTTCCAGTCAAACATAAAGCCGAAGCCCAGATACATTGTGCCCAAAGCGCCCACGCAGGAACACTAGATTCGTTTAGAACAGCCGCTTTCTTAAAGAATAAACCATCTTTTGCCATTGTATAATAAACTCTTGCACCAGCCATAATTAATCCGTTGTTGCAGGCAAAAGTCGAAATCATAATCATGATTGCAATAATCAACGTTCCAATATTTCCAAAAATATATTGTGAAGCTACAACGGCTACACGATCAGATTTTGCTGTTGCGATTTCATCTAATGGAATTACCGCCAAGTACATGATATTCGTTAAAACATAAATAATTGTTACGATAAAAGTTCCCAGAAATAAACTGAAACCTACATTACGTTTTGGATTTTTTATTTCTCCGGCAATAAAAGTAACACCATTCCAGGCATCGCTTGAAAATAAAGAACCAACCATTGCGGCAGAAATTCCAGTAATTAAAGCTGTTCCGCCAATTGGCAGCCAAGAACCCGTTTCTTTATCAAACGAACGTGTATTCCATGCATCAGCCCAGTTGGCATCCCAAACCGAAGCTTTTGCTGCAAGCGTTAATCCAAAAACAATTAATCCCAGTAATGATAAAATCTTGATAATAGTAAGAACGGTTTGAAGAATTTTTCCGTTTTTGACACCACGGCTATTAATATAAGTCAATAAAATTATGGTGAAAATTGATACTAACTGCGCTGCATTGAGTTTGAATGCGCCAATTTCATAAAGTATATTTTCATCACTCAAAGGTTCGTATAAATAAGCAGCAAATTTTGAGAAAGCTACTCCAACCGCTGCAATTGTTCCGGTTTGAATTACCGCGAAAAAACTCCAGCCGTATAAAAAGGCAATTAATTTATTGTAAGCTTCTTTTAAGTATACATATTGTCCTCCGGCTTTTGGAAACATGGCGCTTAATTCGCCATAACTTACGGCTGCGATAATGGTAATTAATCCTGAAATCAGCCAAATTAAAGTAAGCCATCCGGCAGATCCAACTTGCCTGGCGATATCGGCACTTACAATAAATATTCCAGATCCAATCATAGAACCCACTACAAGCATGGTTCCGTCTAATAATCCTAGTTCTCTTTTAAAGTGTTCTTGGTTTTCTTCTTGCATTTTTTTTGTTTTTGGGTTGGTTAAAGATATACTTTTTTCTGAAATTTTAGATTTTCTGTTATAAATTTTCGGAGTTTTCAATACGTTTTAGGTTTTTCAATTAGAAGGTTTCACTGTAATTTTTTACTTTTTCAAGTCATTACATTACAGATACCCAAAGAAGAAATACAGAATGCAAAAATGGCTGTGGTCATTTTTGGCATGAATTTGAATTTTAATATTCAAAATTTAAGTAACATACTATTTTACAACTTTTTTACATTAAACAAAAAATCATTCTTTACTATCACATTTTTCATCAAATAAAGTAATAATCAAATGCTGTTTTTAAATTTACAATTATTTAAAACAAACATAAAATTTTAATTATCAATTGTTTAAATTTTAAATATAAAAATAAACAAGAAAAAAGCAACCGCTTGTAAAAAGATACATATTTTTTACTAAATTTGGTTAAAGGCTCAATAAGTCTTAAAATTTAAGTATTTTTATTAACAATTGTTTATTTTTAATCTTTAAAATAGTCAGCCTCAATACTATTCTAAAAAGAGAAAATCATACAAGCTTGATATAGACCGGATATTAATATTAACCTACTAATATGAAAATCACACAAAAGATTCGATCTTTAAAGAGCTTTCGCCTGCCTAATGTTTTTATTTTAATTCTGATCGTTTTTATTTCGTGTGCATTGCTAATTTGCATCAACTTTTTTACAATCAAAATACTATCTGCAAACAGAGCCTATGTAAATGGTGAATCTCATTACTCGAAAGGTCAAAAAGATGCTTCGCTCCATCTTATTACCTATCTGTACAACAAAGACCCAAATCAGTTTAAATTATACACAGAAGAACTAAAAGTACCTCAAGGCGACGGAATTGCCAGAAAAACACTTTTAAAGGCCGGCGACAATAAAGTAGCAAGGCAGGGTTTTACGATTGGCCGAAATCATAAAGATGATTTAGATGACCTTGTCTGGCTATTTGTGAATTTTAAAAATGTCCCTTTTTTAGCAAAGGCAATTCATGAATGGGAAGAAGGAGATGCTTTAATCGAGAAACTTTTTATTATTGGAACTCAGGTTAATGCTAAAATCCAGCATAATACTTTAACAGCCGCAGATCAAATAAGTTTTCTTCACCAAATAAGCAGTATAAGCGCCAAACTTACCATTAACGAACGAAATTTTTCGAATACGCTGGGAGAAGGAACTCGTAAAATCAAAAACTTACTTATCATTACTAATATTATTTTCACTTTAATAATCATTTTAAGTGTTTGTTCTTATTATTCGATAATGGTAAAACGTTTAATTGTTTCCAAAAAGGAAATTGAAGTCAAAAATGAAGATTTAATTTTGGCGAATAACGAGTTAGACCGTTTTGTATACAGCGCTTCGCATGATTTAAGATCACCTATAACTTCTTTAAAAGGCTTGATTGAAATTACACAATTAGAAGATGATGTTGATCAAATAAAAGATTATCTCCGTTTGATGTATCAGAGTCTTGCCAAACAAGATCAATTTATCAGCGATATCATTGACTATTCTAAAAACAAACGGAAACAAATTATTATGGAACCTGTAAGTCTGCAGGAAATCTTTAATGAAGCCATTTCGCAATTGATGCATATTGAAAATGCCAGTAAAATAACTTTCACACAGGAATTATTAGTTGATCAGATTGAAAGTGACGGTCTGCGTTTAAAAATCATTATCAGCAATTTACTTTCTAACGCTATTAAGTATGCCGATAACACCAAACAGGAAATGTTTATTTCGATTAAAACTTATATTCATGAAGGTTTTAATAAAATCGAAGTCTCTGATAATGGAATTGGAATTAATGACGACTGCAAGGATTATATTTTTGAAATGTACTTTGGAACGAACAAAAATAAAGGTTCAGGATTAGGTCTTTACATCGTTAAAGAAGCAGTAGAAAACATTAAAGGAAATATTTCAGTGTTTTCTGAAAGCAATATTGGAAGTAAATTTATTGTAACAATACCAACTTCTTATGGGGCTTAAACCTTTATTTCTATTAATTGAAGACAATTTAATTGATCAGCTTGTTACAAGAAAACTGCTGAAAAAAGTTCTGAATATAGATCAGGTTTCTGTGGCCAATAACGGACTTGAGGGCTTACAGTGGATTATTAAAAATAAAAAAATCTCCCACTCTTTAATTATTTTATTAGATATCCAGATGCCGATAATGAATGGCTTTGAATTTCTGGATATATTCGAAACTCTAAATGAAGAAATTAAAAACGAAATTCAGATTTTCGTAATGTCTTCTACTTTAGATCAGGAAGAAATTGAGCGCATCAAAAACAATATATATGTAAAGGATTTTTTAAATAAACCCTTTCCAATCGAAGAATTAAAAAAACAACTTACCAGTAATTTTTTATTCTAGAATGCGATTTATTTGTGAAAAAGCTCTTTGGTAATAAGCTTCTTTGGTTGAAGAAATCATAACACCTCCATGAGTCGAAGAATGAACAAATTTGATTTCACCATCAGTATTTTCAACTACCATTCCTACATGATTAATATGGCGTCTTCCATTAGTTCTAAAGAAAATCAAATCTCCTTTTTGTGCTTCAGTAGAAGCAACTTTTGTCCCTATACGGGATTGCTCGATGGAGCTTCTTGGCAGTTTTATATCAAAATTTCCGAAGGTGCAGAACATTAAACCAGAACAATCAAAACCTGCTTTTGTAGTTCCGCCAGAACGATAACGGGTTCCGATATTTTCTGTTGCATTTAGAATTAATTGGTCAATTAAATCAGAGTGATTACCATTATAAACAAAAGTGGAATCCTTTTTAATTACTCCATTGTCTGCAACTTGAGTTGTAGGTGCAGTACTCGGATTTTCTAATTGAGGTTCAGGAGAACTTACAGAACCTGCAGCATCTGCTTTTTCTTTGGCTGTCCTTATTTTTAAAACATATCCAACAGGCAGTTTTCCTTTTATAAAAGGATTTTGACGTTCTAATTCTTTTACCGTTATTCCGTATTTCTTGGCTATCGCGTATTTTGTCTCTTTTGGCTGTACCTCAACAACAATATCAACATCTGTTCCTGTAGTACTTTCTGGTTTTTCAGCTGTCTGAGTTTGAGATACAACAGGAGTGTCTTTCGTATTCTGATCTGTTTTTTCCCCAGAAGGACGAATTTTCAACATGTAGCCTACTCCTAAATTCCCTTTAATAAAAGGATTTTGACGTTCTAGTTCTTCAACAGTTATTCCATATTTCTTGGCTATTGAAAATTTTGTTTCCTTGGGCTGTACTTCAACGATAATTTCTCCGTCTGCTGCCGGAATAATTTCTGGCCTTGCTTCATTCGTTTTAACTATATTTTCTGAAAGCACCGGGGTATTAGAAGGAATATTAAGCTGTTGCCCTATTTTTAATCCATCTGTTTCTAACGTTGGATTTGCTTTTTTCAAATCATCAACAGAAACATTGTATTTTTTAGCGATTCCCCAAAGTGTTTCTTTTTGCAAAACTTCATGTGAACCAGAAGTAGTATTAGCTATTGTCTGAGTAGTATTTTGCGAAGGTTTTGCGTTTTTATTCGGAACTAATAAAATTGAATTGAGTTTTAAAACTTTAGGTGCATCTGGATTTGCCTCTTTAATATCTTTAGCTTTTACTCCATATTTTTTAGCAATTACAGTAAGGTTTTCTCCTTTTGAGATTTTATGTTTGATAAATTTTTCCTGAGAAAAAGCTCCAACACTAAAAAAAAACAATACTATAATTAATCTAAAAACCATATTTACCTATTAAAGTTTATTACTCCTTTTTTAAGTTTAGACAATATTTTAAACTCAAAAAGCGCAAATATATTACCTAAAAAGCGAATTTAACTTTTTAAACTAAAAAACAAACCTTTTTTAACAACTAATTTACTTCGATTTAACAAGCTCGGCATAAAAATTGAGCCAACTTTTTGAACCGCAGTTTTTTAAGAATTTTCATAACATTTATAAAAAACTAAAACAACCTAACCTTAAAACTAATGAAAAAGCTGTTTTTTATTTTTCTTTTATTTCCGATATTTTCAATTGCGCAAGAATTAAAAGGAATTGTTGTTTCTGCCAGTAATCAACCTGTTCAAGATGTGAACATTTCCTATTTATCTAAAAGTATAACGGCTTTAACTGATGATAAGGGACAATTTAGTTTAAAATCTGAAATTAATTTCCGTGAAAATGACACCCTGCAATTTTCTCACATTAGTTATAAGACAACAAAAATTACTGTAAATGAACTTAGAAAGGCAAATTTTAAAGTTATTTTAAAACAAAAGACAGAAGATTTATCTGAATTAACAATTAAAGCTAATCATGAATTAAAGCTAAAATCAAAATTAAATTTTAATGAATTAGCTCCTTTAAAATATGCTATTTTCTCCTTCGGATCATTTTTAAAAGATGGAAAAATTTATGCTATTGGCGGAAATGGATCCCGCGAAGCTGATTCATGGAAGAAACTCTCTGCAGAAAAAGTAGAACCTACTTTAAAAGATCTTCAGGATGAATTGAGCCGGAATGCCACTTTTCTATTTTACAAGGGAGATTTCCTTACTTATGACATAAAAAATGACGCATGGGAAGTTTCACCAACAAAATTCACTAAAAGAGCGCATCACAATATCCATTTGTTTGACAATTCAATTTATGTATTAGGCGGAAAAAGAATTTCTGTGAATGGAAAATTTGAGTATTTACAAGATCAAATCGAGGTTTTAGACCTCACTAAACAAACTATTAAAGTTGATAACACAAATCCGCATCAGGCTGCTGATTTTGCTTCATTTACCTATAAAGATAATATTATTGTAATGGGCGGTTCTGTAAAAATGACCGAAAGCGGCAAAAAAGATTTTACCCATAAAGTGCATTTATACAATATTAAAACGGGTTATTGGTACGAACTTGCAAATATGTCGACAGCGAAGGAAGTAAATGGAATTTTGATTGATGACAAGATTTTTTTAATTGGAGGAAATAATGGAAAACCTTTATCTGAGATAGAAACTTTAGATTTAGTTACTGAAAAATGGGAGACAGAAGGTCATCTTTTTTCGAATATGGAAAGACCCGCTATTACTTACCATAATAATATAATCTATTTTTTTGAAGATCAGAAAATGTATGTTTATCATATAAAATCAAAGGTTTTAAAAGAATATCTAGTTGATCTTCCTTTAAAATTGAGTGCCATGCATTTTTACAACGATAAATTGTATATCATTGGGGGATATACTTATAATGATTATTCTAAAACGCCATCTGATAAAACCTATAGTATTTCAATTGGGGAGTTTGAAAACACAAAACCAAATCGCTTTAAAACTTTATCTCAGGAATCAGATTTGGTTAAAACTAACTAACGCTTATTTTTTTACTAACACGAATAAAAAACGCTCTGTTTTCACAGAGCGTTTTTGAGATATAATAAATCTTAAAGATTAAGCTTTTCCAGCTGCAATTAAGTTTAATGCAGAACCTGCAACGAACCATCCAATTTGACCTGCGTTGTAGGTATGGTTTGCAAGAACAATATCTTTTGTACCATCAGCATGAACAAACTCTAATGTTAATGGCTTCCCTGGAGCGAACTCGGTTAAATCAGTAAAATTGATTGTATCATTTTCCTGAATTTTATCGTAATCCGCTTCGTTTGCAAAAGTTAATCCTAAAAGACCTTGTTTTTTAAGGTTTGTTTCGTGAATACGAGCAAACGATTTTACTAATACTGCTTTTACTCCTAAGAAACGTGGCTCCATAGCAGCATGTTCACGAGATGAACCTTCACCATAGTTGTGATCTCCCACAACGATTGATGGAACTCCAGCAGCTTTGTATGCACGGGCGACAGCAGGAACAGCGTCGTATTGTCCTGTTAATTGATTTTTAACTGAATTTGTTTTTTGGTTATAAGCATTTACTGCTCCAATCAACATATTGTTAGAAATATTATCTAAGTGTCCACGGAAACGTAACCATGGACCAGCCATAGAAATGTGATCCGTTGTACATTTTCCAAATGCTTTAATTAACAATTTAGCACCTAAAATGTTTTTACCATCCCAGGCATCAAACGGAGCTAATAATTGCAAACGCTCTGATGTAGGGCTAACTACAACCTGAACTCCTGAACCATCTGCAGCCGGAGCTTGGAATCCCGGATCTTCGGCGTAGAAACCTTTAGCAGGAAGCTCGTCTCCTGTTGGAGCATCAAGCATTACTTCTTCACCATCTTCGTTAATTAATGTATCTGTTAATGGATTGAAACCTAAATCACCAGCGATCGCCATTGCCGTTACCAATTCTGGAGAACCTACAAAAGCTAATGTATTTGGATTACCATCTGCACGTTTTGAGAAGTTACGGTTGAAAGAGTGAACTATTGTGTTTCTTTCCTCTTTTTCAGCTCCTTCTCTATCCCACATACCAATACATGGTCCGCAGGCGTTGGCAAAAACTGTTGCTCCAATTTTATGAAAAGTATCAATAAATCCATCTCTTTCAATAGTTGAACGAACTACTTCAGAACCCGGAGTAATAGTAAATTCCGCTTTTGTTTTTAAGTTTTTATCTGCAACCTGCCTTGCCAGAGAAGCTGCACGAGAAATATCTTCGTAAGAAGAGTTTGTACAAGAACCAATTAACCCCACCTGAATTTGTAATGGCCAGTTATTTTTGATCGCTTCCTCTTTCATCTTAGAAATTGGAGTAGCTAAATCTGGTGTAAAAGGACCATTTAAATGTGGCTCTAATTCAGATAAGTTGATTTCGATTACCTGATCAAAGTATTGTTCTGGATTTGCATATACTTCAGGATCTCCAGTTAAATATGGAGCAATTTTATCAGCAGCATCTGCAACATCTGCTCTGTTTGTAGAGCGTAGGTAACGCCCCATTGAAGCATCATAACCAAAAGTTGAAGTTGTAGCTCCTATCTCGGCACCCATATTACAAATAGTACCTTTACCTGTACAAGACATAGAAATTGCACCTTCACCAAAATATTCAACGATTGCACCAGTACCACCTTTAACAGTAAGAATACCGGCAACTTTTAGGATAACATCTTTTGGAGCAGTCCATCCTGATAATTTACCAGTCAGTTTAACTCCAATTAATTTAGGAAATTTAAGTTCCCAAGCCATACCAGACATAACGTCTACGGCATCGGCTCCACCAACACCAATAGCTACCATTCCTAAACCACCTGCATTTACAGTGTGAGAATCGGTTCCAATCATCATTCCGCCAGGGAAAGCATAATTTTCAAGTACTACCTGGTGAATAATTCCGGCTCCTGGTTTCCAGAAACCAATTCCGTATTTATTAGAAACTGATGATAAGAAATCAAAAACTTCGTTACTTTGTGTTTTTGCTCTGGCCAAATCGGTTGCAGCATCTATTTTTGCCTGAATCAAGTGATCACAGTGAACTGTTGTAGGTACTGCTACTTTAGATTTTCCAGCGTGCATAAATTGTAATAATGCCATTTGAGCAGTTGCATCCTGACATGCTACACGGTCTGGCGCAAAATCAACATAATCAACTCCTCTTCCAAACGCCTTAGCTGGATCTCCATCCCAAAGGTGATTGTATAAAATTTTCTCCGTTAAAGTAAGTGGACGACCAACAATCTCGCGTGCTTTGTCAACACGACCCGGCATGTTCTCATACACTTTTTTAATCATTTCAATATCAAAAGCCATAAGTTATAATTGTTTTTGTTTTTTTTTATTTTGAACATGACAAGTTACAAAAAATAGAAGAGCCAGAAAAGAAAAAGCCCGAGTTTATCACCCGGGCTTTTGAAATATTAATAATCGTTAGATTACATAACTAATTGCTTATTAGAAGGCGCAAACTTAGTCAAGTTGATACCCTCTACAGCAGTTGTATATTCAGCTAATGTTGGAGTTCTACCAAGTATTGTAGATAAAACTACAACTGGCGTAGAAGAAAGTAACGATTCTCCTTTTTTACCATCAGTATCTTCTACAACTCTTCCTTGGAAAAGACGAGTTGAAGTTGCCATTACTGTATCTCCTTTTGCTGCTTTTTCCTGGTTACCCATACAAAGGTTACAACCTGGACGCTCTAAGTATAACATGTTTTCATATTCAGTACGTGCTGCACCTTTTGGAGCATTATCGTCGAATTCGAAACCTGAGTATTTCTGTAAAACTTCCCAGTCACCCTCAGCTTTAAGCTCATCTACGATATTATATGTAGGAGGAGCAACAACAAGAGGAGCATTGAATTCAACCTTACCGTTTTGCGCTTCAACATTTTTCAACATTTGAGCAAGGATTTTCATGTCTCCTTTGTGAACCATACAAGATCCTATAAATCCAAGATCTACTTTTTTTACTCCTCCATAGAAAGAAAGAGGTCTAATTGTATCGTGAGTATATCTTTTAGAAACGTCAACGTTATTTACATCTGGGTCAGCAATCATTGGCTCAGCAATCTGATCCAAATCAACAACTACTTCAGCATAATATTTAGCGTTTGAATCCGGAGTCAAAGCTGGTTTTTCTGCTGATTTAATTTCTGTAATTCTCTTATCTGCTTTATTGATCAATCCCTGAAGAACGTGTTTATCGTTATCCATACCTTTGTCGATCATGATTTGGATTCTGCCTTTTGCAATTTCCAATGATTCAATTAAAGTATCATCTTCAGAAATACAGATAGAAGCTTTTGCTTTCATTTCTGCAGTCCAATCCGTAAATGTAAAGGCCTGATCTGCAGTAAGTGTCCCTAAATGAACCTCAATAATTCTTCCTTGGAATACATTTTCTCCACCAAATTGGTGAAGCATCTGCGCTTGTGTAGCATGAACCACATCACGGAAGTCCATATAGCTCTTCATATCTCCTTTGAAAGTCACTTTTACCGATTCAGGAATTGGCATCGAAGCTTCACCAGTAGCAAGTGCAAGTGCAACTGTTCCTGAGTCAGCACCAAAAGCAACACCTTTTGACATTCTTGTATGAGAGTCACCACCAATAATGATAGCCCACTCATCAATAGTAATATCGTTTAGAACTTTGTGAATTACATCGGTCATTGAATGATAAACACCTTTCGGGTCACGAGCTGTGATTAGTCCGAAATCGTTCATAAATTTCATTAATTTAGGAATGTTTGCCTGCGCTTTTTTATCCCAAACCGAAGCAGTGTGACAACCTGATTGGTAAGCACCGTCAACGATTGGCGAAATCACTGTTGCAGCCATAGATTCTAATTCCTGAGCAGTCATAAGACCAGTCGTATCTTGCGAACCTACAATATTAACTTCTACACGAACGTCAGAACCAGCGTGCAATACTTTACCTGCAGGCACACCAACAGCATTTCTGTTGAAGATTTTCTCTACAGCCGTAAGACCTTGTCCTTCAATAGAAATTTCTTTTGATGGAGCAAAAACAAGAGGAGCTTCAACATCTAGAATTTTTGCAGCTAATGTTTGAAGCTTTTTACCAAATACAATAGCATACGAACCACCAGCTTTAATAAATTCCATTTTCTGAGGAGTAAATGCCTTAGAAATATCAATTAATTCCTGGTCGCCGTTATAAAGTTTTTTCTCTTTAATATTAATTGTTAGAACTGTACCAGTTTCAACAGAATAGGTTTGCTCTAAAATTGGCTCGTCATTTTCATTACGTACAACGTTACCATTTGCATCAACCTTTTTAACCCAGTTTTTAAGGTCTAAACCAATACCACCGGTAACATCAACAGTTGTTAGGAAAATTGGAGAAATACCATTTGTTCCCCCAACGATTGGAGCAATGTTAACGAATGGAATATAAGGACTTGCTTGTTTTCCTGTCCAAAGTGCCACGTTATTTACACCTGACATTCTAGATGATCCTACTCCCATAGTTCCTTTTTCAGCGATCAACATAACACTTTTATCAGGATGTTGTGCTTGTAAGGCTTTAATTTCTTGCTGTGCCTGAGGCGTAATCATACATTGTCCATGAAGTTCACGATCTGAACGTGAGTGAGCCTGATTACCCGGAGAAAGTAAATCGGTTGAGATATCTCCTTCACCTGCAATGAAAGTAACTATCTTAATTTCGTCAGCTACTTCTGGAAGTTTTGTAAAAAACTCAGCCTGAGCATAACTTTCAAGGATTTCTTTTGCAACTGCATTATTATTTTTGAATGCCTCTATTAAACGGTCTGTATCTGCCTCATAAAGGAAAACTTGTGTTTTAAGAACTTTTGCTGCTTCTTTTGCAGTAGCAGTGTCATTACCTAAAGCTAAATCCAGCAAAACTTCTATAGAAGGTCCGCCTTTCATATGTGATAATAATTCAAAAGCAAAAGCTGGTGTAATTTCTTTTACTACAGCTTGCCCTAGAATAATCTCTTTTAAAAACTTGGCTTTTTCACCAGCAGCACTTGTTGTCCCTGGTAAAGTATTGTAAATGAAAAATTTAAGAGAATCTTCTCTATACTCGTTATCTAAATCTTTAATTTGTGCAATAATTTCGCTTAATAATTCAGCACTATCGATTGGTTTTGGGTGAAGTCCCTGATTTTTACGTTCTTCAATCTCTTGGATATAATCCTTATAAATATTCATAATTAAGGCAGATTTATTTTTTTGAGGCAAATTTAAGCATTAAAGCCGATAATTAAAAATAATATAATAGAAGTCGCCTTTTCAAAAATTATTATTGTTAAAAAACGATTTTCACTGCTTGTTATTGTCAAAATATCAATTTTGTATTAAAAAAATGAATTATTGATATTTTAAAATCTTTTCTTTAACAAAGTCGAAATTAAGTATTAAAAAGTAAGTGAGATTTTACCTCTATTTTCGCAAAGAATAGTTCTAAATAAATAATTATAACGTTATAGTTGCGATTTTGAACGCCAAATTCTGCCCTTTTTCTGATAGCCCGATTTTGTATAAATCTTGCATAAAAAAAATTCCACAAATCATTTGTAATTCAATTTTTCTATTAACTTTGCAATTCAAAGTTCTTTTAAAAATAAAATACTATGAAAAACAAATTGCAGTTATTTAAAGAATACACCCTAAATGAAGGAGTCCTAATGAGCTTAGTTGTTTCATCACTTTGCCTGTTTTTACTCTGCATTATATTAATCTGCTCGGCCTTCGATTCGCGCACCGCAGAGCCTTTATGTGTAATAAGTCTCATATTTGAATTTACTTATTGCATTACGCTCTCTTTTTTTCTTTTAAGAAAAAAAGAAAAATACGTTCATTTACTTCCTTTTTTGTTTTTAAACTGGCTTATTGGATGCTTTTGCCTTAACGTTTTCTTCTCTGTTTTTGAAGATCTGCCAGTTTGGGTCTATCTCATTACTTTGACTTTTTGCATTTCAAATTTCTTTATCTATTCAACACAAAACAAAAGCAATACTGCTCTGGCTCTCTTTTTTATTAATGGATTATCTTATTCGTTAATACTATATTACGCTTTGTATCTCTTACCAATTACTTTAATTTCAATGGTTGGAATTATAGTTTTAGGATTAGGATTTTACGGCTTAGTTCCGGCTATAATTTCAATAGGACATTTAATACGATTATCAAAATTCTTTCAGGAAGACAGGCAATACTTTACTTTCTTTGCTGCCGGTATTTTAAGTGTAGTAATGGCTTTGTTTGCTTTTGCCTATCGACTGAATATTGAAAGTGAAAGAATCAGCCAAAACGAAATTGCAAAATCATTTGATTACAATGATGATTTACCAGCTTATATTAAAATTTCACAGCATTTAGAGCCTAATTTTTTCAATGAAATTTTACTTAAAAAAGATCTTGTTTACAAAAGCAGTGATGATTTTTTTAGTCTTAGAGGCTTGGATTCATTTGGAAGTTCTAAGTATAATGAGAGAAAAGTTCATAATCCGTTTATAAACATTGCTTATGCTTTTTGCAACGAACTTAATTTGAGTACTGATGACCGAATTAATATTCTTAAATCAAATTTTGATAAAAGATTAGAGACAGAAGAACAATTATGGAGTGGTGAAGATTTGTTTACCAAAGATATTAAGGAAGATGTGAAAATTTATCCTGAATCAAGATTAGCCTACACCGAAATTACTATGAATATTGCCTGCGAGAAAGAATCCTGGCAAGACAAGGAAGCTATTTACTCTTTTCAGCTTCCTGAAGGTTCTGTTGCAACTTCACTTTCTTTATGGGTAAACGGCATTGAACGCAAAGGTGTTTTAACGACCAAAGAAAAAGCGCAGGCAGCCTATAAACAAATTGTTGGAGTAGAAAGCCGTGATCCCTCTTTGATGCAATGGAAAGAAGGGAACAAAATTGTTGTTCGTGTTTTTCCTGTAAATCACGAAAAACCCCGAACTTTTAAATGCGGTTTTACTACTCCTTTACAAGCGGGTAATAATGAAATGAAATATCAAAGTCTTTCGATAAAAGGCCCTAATATTTCAAACGCTTCTACTCTTTCCCGAATTCAGATTGCGGGCGATACAAAAGTCAGAACCAGTAAAGACTTTGAGTTTAAAAATAATTTTTATGTTAACGAATCAAAAGGATTAGATGACTGGGAAGCCATTATACCTTTAAATAAAATCAATTCAAGCTTTTTTACATGGAAAGATAAGACCTATAAAGTAAAAGAAATCCAAAAAGTGAGTATTCCATTTACGGCTTCAGAAATTATTTTGGATTTAAACAGCAGCTGGACTTTAAACGAAATAGAATCATTTGTCAACTTACCACAAAAATCAATTTATGTGTACAATGACAAAGAAAAAAGGGCAATAACTAAAGAGAACTTCAAAGAAATTCAATGGGAATTCAAAAACCTGCATTATTCATTACTCCCGCTTTATAAGGTTACCAAAAACAGTTTAATTATTACTAAATCTGGTGCATTTTCGGCCAATTTTGAAGAATTAAATGAGTCTCAGTATTTAAACAAAATAAAAACCGGAACCAAACAGCAAAATTTAAAAGTCATTAATATTTCCGGAGAAATTAATCCGTTTTGGCAAACCGTCAAAGAGCAAAAATATCTTGATTATTATCAAACTTCTCTTCAAAAGAGTTTACAAATGATAAACCAGAATCAGTTTGTATTGTATAAAACCGATGAAAACTCAATTAATATTGAACCCGCAAACATTTCAATTCAGGAAACAGCTAAAGACAGTGTTTCTAAAAGTAATGGGCCAAATCATATTTACAGAATGTATGCTTTTGGAAAAGTTTTAGAAGAACAAGTTAAAATTCAGAATGATACTTTAGCCGCAAATAAATATGTAACACTTGCTAAAGATGCGAATGTTGTAACGCCAATTTCGTCTTTAATTGTTTTGGAAACTGATGCAGATTATGAAAATAACGGAATTGAGAAGAATGTGGATACCCTTGGGAACGCTTCGATTAAAAATGACGGTGCGGTTCCGGAACCTCATGAATGGTTAATGATTATTATTGGCCTGACTACACTTTTATTTTACTATCAAAAGAACAAAAAACAAAAAGCTTAATGAAAGTTTTACTGCAGTCACACACAAAATTAATTGCTATTCTTGCCATAATCATGCTATTAGCCTTAAACTATAGTATTGTTTTGGCAGGACTAGACAATAATTTTTTTGGAGTTATATTTTCTATTTTTTTATTTCTTTATGCAGGAAGAAAAACTGCTTTAAGAATAAGTTATCCGCTGCTTGGATTAATTTTTCTATTAGAATTTATAAGTTACAGACTGCATACAAAGTCATTGCATTTTCATGCTCTTTTGTTGTTTGCATGTTTTGTTTATTACAGCTTTACCCAAAAATTTTCTTTTATCGCTTTTATCTGTCTCTTTTTGTTTTCGTCAATTTTTGATCAGTTATTCAATTATTTAACAGTCGAAATAAAACAAGCGCTTTGCTACGCAGTCTATTTAACATTAAAAAATTTCATTCCGATAACTAAAATTGAAGGAGTTAATTTTTATATCAACAATGCAAAAGTTTCTATCGATACAGCTTGCATGGGATTGTCGATGTTTAAAACGGGATTACTCTTTGGAGCTTTTTTATTGACTTTAGAAGAACGTAAAAACCAAAAACATTTCAACATTCTGCAAATTTCATTTTTCTGCTGCATAGTAGTAATTCTGAATATTATTTCAAATTATTTCAGAATTATCACTTTGGTTTTATTCAATTGTACCGAAGAAAATATACTGCATCACGCTATTGGAATTATGTGTTTTGTATTTTATCAAATTGTTCCTATTTTATATCTAATGCGATTCTTTAATCCCAAAAAAGAAGACATAACTCGTAATTCATTTTTGCCAAAATTTTCACCTTTAATAATTGCGACCGGAATATTGTTTATTACTAGTTTAGAAATTAAAAGGGAGCAAAATTATTCACTGTTAGAAAATCTCAATCCAAATTATAATATTAAAAAAGGAGTTTGGATAAATAATGAAGTCTTTAAGATTGTAACTTCAAAAACTTTAATTTATATAAAAACACCAATTCACAAGCCTTTAATTTGCTGGACAGGAAATGGATATAAAATCATTGAGTCTAAAGAAATCATAAGAATTAATGAAAAAATATGGCTCACTAAATTAGAAAAGAATAATATTAGATATTTCTCATATTGGTGGTACGAATATGACAATAAAAAATACACGTCGCTTACAGAAGTTTTACTGCTAAAACTTTTTCACAACAAAACGGTACGGTTAATAAACGAGACTAGTACTAAAGAATTGAACTAAAAAAAGCCTGATTAAAAATCAGGCTTTTTAGATATATCTTACATAAGCTTTTTAATAATAACTTCTTCCGTTATTCCTTCAGCGTCTGCTTTGTAGTTTTTAATAATCCTGTGGCGTAAAATTCCGGTTGCCACCGCTTTTACATCTTCAATATCCGGCGAAAATTTACCATTGAAAGCCGCATGAGCTTTTGCTGCCAGAATTAAATTTTGTGAAGCTCTTGGCCCTGCTCCCCAATCAAGATAATTTTTTACAAAATCATTTGACAAAGCATTATCCGGACGTGTTTTACTTACTAAAGTTACCGCATATTCTATAACATTATCTGCAACAGGAATTCTTCTAATTAAATGTTGAAAATCAATAATCTCCTGCGCTGTAAATAATGGATTAACTTCTACTTTATTATCAGATGTAGTTTGTTTTACCACTTTTACTTCTTCTTCAAAAGTTGGATATTCTAATTTAACAGCAAACATAAAACGGTCTAATTGTGCTTCCGGCAAAGGATAAGTTCCTTCCTGCTCAATTGGGTTTTGTGTTGCCAGTACAAAATAAGGCAAATCTAATTTATAGTTTTGTCCTGCAATTGTAACCGAACGTTCCTGCATTGCTTCCAATAAAGCTGCCTGCGTTTTTGGCGGTGTTCTGTTGATCTCGTCAGCCAAAATGATATTAGAAAAAATTGGCCCTTTTATGAATTTAAAATGTCTGTTTTCATCTAAAATTTCACTTCCTAAAATATCCGAAGGCATTAAATCAGGCGTAAACTGAATTCTTTTAAAATCTAAACCTAAAGCTTGAGATAAAGTATTAATCATTAAAGTTTTTGCCAAACCAGGAACCCCTATTAAAAGAGCGTGTCCTCCAGAAAATATACAAAGTAAAATTTGGTCAACAACGGCATCCTGCCCTACAATGATTTTTGCTATTTCGTTTTTTAATTCGTTGCGTTTCTGAACTAAGTTATGAATTGCTGTTACGTCAGACATTTATGAATATATTTTAAATTAAAAAGAGTTAGTTGAATGAATTCATAAAACTAACTCTTTTTCTTTATTTAATAAAAATTATTTTTTCAACCAATTGTTAGCAAACGTACAATCTCTGTACTCTCCAATAATTTTGATATAGGTATCTTTAATTTTAGTATCAAACCATTTTGCAATCGCGTTGATTTGTTTTTCTTTTAATGCTAATTCTTTAATTTTTGTATAATCTTTAGCGTAGTCAGCCGTATGCTCGTCAATTCTATTAGTAACAGTTATCAGTTTATACGTTTTTTTTCCTTTATCATCCGTATTTAAAAGCGGCTGAGAAACTTCATCATCTTTTAAATTTGAAACCTGACCGTATAAAGTTGGATCCATTTTAGTTAATTCAAAACGAGTATCCTGAGTGTTTGGATTTATTAAAGTTCCTCCGTTTGCTCTTGTCTCCTTTTCGTCAGATTCTGTTCTTGCTGCCTCTGCAAAAGTAATTTGCTTGCTTACTATTTTAGCTCTAATATTAGCAGCTCTTTCTTTAGCTTCTTTCAAAGCACTTTCAGAAACTACCGGAGCAATTAAAATATGTCTTAATTCAACTTCCTGTCCTTTTATTTTGTCAACCATTATAATGTGAAATCCAAAAGTAGTTTCAAATGGCTGAGAAATTTCACCTTCCTGCAAACTAAATGCTACGTCTTTAAATTCTTTTACGAAAGGCGTTTTACGTGTCATTTTATAGTAACCTCCATTTGGTGCAGATCCCGGATCCTGAGAGTACAAAACTGCTTTTGTAGCAAAACTTGAACCTTCTAAAACATCTTGTCTAATAGCGTTTAATCTATCTTTTACTTTTTGCTTATCTTCATTAGAAACTTTTGGTTCAGCAACAATTTGTGCTACTTCCATTTCGGCTCCAAAAGTAGGCAATTCGTCTTTTGGAATTTTTTTAAAGAAATTACGAACTTCCTCAGGAGTAATTTCTACATCTTTTACAATTTTATCTCTCATTTCTGAGGCTAATTTTTGCTCTTTTAAGATATCGGCAAAATAAGTTTTAAATTCTTCTACAGAACTCTTTTTATAATATTCTACAACTTTATTGATATCTCCAACCTGCTGAATCATATAATTCAAACGCTCTTCCATCATTCCTCTAACTTCAGCATCACTTACAATAATACTATCCTGAATGGCCTGATGTGCGTATAATTTATCTTCTAAAAGTTTACCAAGCATTTGGCATCTTGTAATATCTTTAATATTACCACCCTGACTTGCAATCTCTAAATAACCTTTATCAATATCAGAATCTAAAACAATATAATCTCCAACCGTAGCAATGATACCGTCAATTTTTTGTTTTCCGTGTACCGTTTCTGCCGGTTTTTCAGCTACAACATCCTTAATAATTTCCTGTGCTGAAATTACTGAGTTGAAAAAAAATAAAAAACACATTGTTAAGACTATCTTATAATCAATCGTTTTTAGTTGCAATTTTTTTAATGACATTATTTTAAATTTAATTTTTGGATGTAAAGATCTGTATTCTAAATTTTAATTGACTATTATTTATTTTCAAAAGCTATTCTGAAAACTAAATAATGAACTTCTGTTTTCTTTTATAAAACGAACAAAAATAACAATTCAATTACATAATACAACTATCAGCCATACTATTAACAAAAAATTATGTGGATCGTATTTAAATTCACGACAAGAAGTTTAATTCTCCAATCTTTTTCTTTTTCAAAAAGCTGTTAACCTCAAAACAGACAAAACAATATTGATTGATTTTCAAGCCTCTAAAAAAAGTTGTAAACACTACAACGTTTTCGTTGTAAAACTATTTTCCTACAAAAACAAATCGAATCAAAAAACCCCTACTTTAGATGCGTTATTAATAATTTATAACCGCAAAAAATAAGAATATCTTGTTTTTAAAGTGTTAAAATTAACAATTTCAAACTTTATTAATTTAACCTTAACCACAATCTATTATGAAAAAACCTATTGTAAGATTATTTTTTCTTACTGCAATTACAACCTTTTTGTATTCTTGTACAAATGAAATGAATGATGTTGACACTAAAGCAGAAAGTCAGCAATTTAAGATTATCAACGTGACTCACCACGATGGAAAGCCTTTTAGCACTGGAACTTCTTTATCATCTCCTACCGGAAAATATGTTGATAATCCTGGCGGAGGCGTCATGATGCAGGCTTTTTATTGGGATGTTCCTGCGGGCGGAAATTGGTGGAATACCGTAAATGGAAAAGTAACAGCATGGTCAAATGCCGGAATTGGCTCTATTTGGTTACCTCCTGCTTCAAAAGCGCAAAACGGAGCTTTCTCTATGGGATATGATCCAACTGATTATTTTGATTTTGGAGATTATAACCAAAATGGAAGTACTGAAACCAGATTTGGATCTAAAGCTGAATTAGTGAGTTTGATTACAAAAGCACATACTGAAAATGTAAAAGTATATGCTGATATTGTAATTAATCATAATAGCGGTGGTCAATCTGAAGCAAATCCATATACAGGCACTAACACGTGGACAAATTTCAGCGGTGTTGCTTCTGGAAAATTTACACGTAACTATAATGACTTCTATAAAAACAGCTATGGAAATAATGATGAAGGAGCGTTTGGTGGTTTCCCTGATTTATGTCATGCAAACCCACATGTTCAGGATTGGCTTTGGCTAAGAGCTGATGGAGTTGGTAAATATTACAAAAACACCATGAAGTTTGACGGTTGGAGATTTGACTACGTAAAAGGATTTGGTGCATGGGTTGTAAATTCATGGAATGCGAATGTAGGCGGCTTTTCTGTTGGCGAATTATGGGATTCGAATGTAGATATATTAAATAACTGGGCTAACAGTGCCAATAGTTCTGTATTTGATTTTGCTTGTTATTACAAAATGAACGACGCTTTTGATGGAAATAATCTGGCACTTTTAAATGATGATATGATGTGGAAAAGAAATCCGTATAAAGCGGTGACTTTTGTAACCAATCATGATACAGATGAAATTTGGAGTAAAATGCTGGCGTATTCTTATATTTTAACTCACGAAGGATATCCAACAATTTTCTACAGAGATTATGAAGAATGGCTGGATAAAGCCAAATTAAACAATCTTATCTGGATTCATAACAACAAAGCAACGGGTACAACTTCTATTTTATATTCTGATAATGACGAATATGTAGCAAGAAGAAACGGTTACAACGGAAATCCGGGATTAGTGGTTTACATCAATAATTCTGATGTTTGGCAGGAAAGATGGATTCAAACCAATTGGGCAAATACTCAGATTAAAGATTTTACAGGAAATTCAACCTGGTACCCAACAACTCAGGCAGATAAATGGGTAAAAATTCAATGTCCGCCAAAAGGATATTCTGTTTGGTCAATTAATCAATAATTCATTTTTCAATATCGATTTAAGGCTGTTTTTAAAAACAGCCTTATTTTTTTATAAAAAGTACTGTCTTGAAAAGTTATCGCTTTCAATTTAAGAACTGAATATTTTTATTAAGCCGTAATTAATAGTACTTTTGCAACCTATTTATACAAAATATGAGCTTTTTAAAAGAAATACAACGCAGAAGAACATTTGGAATTATATCGCATCCCGATGCCGGTAAAACAACATTAACGGAAAAATTATTATTATTTGGAGGAGCTATTCAGGAAGCTGGAGCTGTAAAAAATAATAAAATTAAAAAAGGTGCAACGAGTGACTTTATGGAAATCGAACGCCAGAGAGGTATTTCGGTTTCGACTTCTGTACTTGCTTTTAATTATAAAGATAAAAAAATCAATATCCTTGATACTCCGGGGCACAAGGATTTTGCCGAAGATACTTTTAGAACTCTTACAGCTGTTGATAGTGTTATTGTGGTTATTGACGTTGCAAAAGGGGTTGAGGAACAAACCGAGAAATTGGTGGCCGTTTGTAGAATGCGTAACATTCCGATGATTGTTTTCATCAACAAATTAGACCGTGAAGGTAAAGATGCTTTTGATTTGATGGATGAAGTGGAGCAAAAATTGGGATTAAAAGTTACTCCTTTAAGTTTCCCAATCGGAATGGGGTATGATTTTCAGGGAATTTATAATCTTTGGGAAGAAAATATCAATCTTTTTAGTGGAGACAGCCGTAAAAATATCGAAGAAACTATTGCTTTTTCTGATGTTCAAAATAATCCTGAATTAGATAAAATCGTTGGTCAAAAAGCAGCTGAAAAACTTCGTGAAGAATTAGAATTGATTGATGAAGTCTATCCAACGTTTGAGCGCCAGGATTATTTAGATGGAAAAATTCAGCCTGTATTTTTTGGTTCAGCTTTGAATAATTTTGGAGTTCGCGAATTGTTAGATTGTTTCGTAGCGATTGCTCCATCTCCAAGACCAAAAGATTCTGAAACTCGTTTGGTTGATCCGGCAGAAGAAAAAATGTCTGGTTTTGTATTTAAAATTCACGCTAACATGGATCCGAAACACCGCGACCGTTTAGCTTTTATAAAAATTGTTTCGGGAACTTTCGAAAGAAACAAACCTTATTATCACGTTCGTCAAAAGAAAAATTTAAAATTCTCAAGTCCGAATGCCTTTTTCGCAGAAAAAAAAGAAATCGTAGATATTTCATATCCAGGGGATATTGTTGGTTTGCATGATACGGGAAACTTTAAAATTGGAGATACTTTGACTGAGGGCGAAGTAATGAGTTTTAAAGGAATTCCGAGTTTCTCTCCGGAACATTTTAGATACATCAATAATGCCGATCCTATGAAAGCTAAGCAATTAGAAAAAGGAGTAGATCAGTTGATGGATGAAGGTGTAGCGCAATTGTTTACTCTGGAGTTGAATAATCGTAAAGTTATCGGAACTGTTGGAGCCCTACAATATGAGGTTATTCAATATCGTTTAGAGCATGAATACGGTGCGAAATGTACTTACGAAAACTTCCCTGTTCACAAAGCTTGCTGGGTAAAACCTGATGATGCTAAAAATGAAGAATTCAAGGAGTTTAAAAGAATCAAACAAAAATTCCTTGCGCATGATAAATATGGCCAGCTGGTATTTTTAGCCGATTCTGATTTTACAATTCAAATGACACAAAGTAAATATCCAAGTGTGAAATTATACTTTACTTCTGAATTTGATTAATCACTTCTTTAGAAAATATAAAAAGGCTGTCTTAGACAGCCTTTTTTCATTACATCCCCAACATTTTGTTTTATTGATCCGTATAATTAATTCCTAAACCGCCGGCAATAAAAATTTTAGTCAGCTCTTCTGCATCAATAATTATATTTTGTGACAAAACATTATTTTTAACTGCTTTTATAGTAAAAGGTATTTCTTTTGAAAGATAATAATCGCTTCCTGTAATCGTAACTATTAACGTTTTACTATTTTTTGAAACTTGAGCTGGTATAGAAAACTCTCCCGTTTTTGGATTTACTTTCACGGGAGTTTGTGAACCATTAACAGCTAACATTAAATCTGGATATGTTTCTTTATCAAAAGGTTTATGTGTTTTTGCTTCTAATACTTTTCCTTTTACTGTTACTAAGACTACTTCATTTAAAACTTGATTAGAAATCACTTTGCCTAATCTATGCATAGGCTCCGCACAGGCTTTTTCAATTTTAACAGGCTCTTTTTCTTGTGCAGTAAGGTTTGATGTAAGTAAAACAGTTGCAGCAACTGCTGCATATTTTAAAGTGTTGATCTTAGAAGTCTCACTGTATACAAATTGCTCTTCCAACTGTGTTGTTTTTAATCGTGCACAAATGTTTCTATCTTTATTTCCGGCAATGAATTTAGCAACTTCAGAATTTGTTTTTTTACTTAAATCGATCACATTTTTCATGCATGAATTACAAAATGAACCACCAGTGTTAGGAATCATTTTATCAAAATTTTCAGAGCAAGGATTTTTTATTTCTAAGGTGAATTTCTTTTTCATACTATAATTTATTTAAGTTAAAACCTTTGTTAATGGTTCTTACTTATATAGAGTACATTTTGTATAAAAAGGTTGGGAAACAATCAAAATATTTTGAAATTATAAATTGATTTATTCATTTTTAGGCATAAAAAAAGCGCTAATTTGATTAGCGCTTTTTTTTAATTTGAATTAAATCAACCTTACTAAGTCATTATATTTCAAAAATTAATCTTTCATAGGCAGAGCCAAATTAGAACAATATAACCACGAAGGAAAATTTAGTCGATTAAAGTATATTAAATCAGATTAACTGCATTTATTGTAACTCTACCGCAAAAAAAAAAGCCCCATTAAAATGGGGCTTTAAAATTTATGCTTGTCCTGCCGGACCAAAATTAAGCGGTATTGGTGCTTGTTCCGTTTCTTTGATTTCGCCATGAGCGGCCTCAAATCTATGGATATTTTCACCTATTGCTCTTAATAATCTTTTAGCATGTTGTGGTGTCAAGACAATTCTTGACTTTACCTTGGCTTTAGGAATACCCGGCATAATGCTTACAAAATCTAAAACAAACTCTGATGATGAGTGATTGATAATTGCAAGATTAGAATAAATTCCTTCTGCAATAGTTTCGTCTAACTCAATGTTAATTTGCTCTTGTTGTTGTTTCGGATTACTCATAGTTTCCTAATTAATAAATATATTCTTCTTTATTAGCCATCATTTCATTGTAATCGTCTTTAGATCCTACGATAGTGTTATCGTATTCTCTCATACCAGTTCCTGCAGGAATTCTGTGTCCAACAATTACATTTTCTTTTAATCCTTCTAAATCATCTACTTTACCAGCTACAGCAGCTTCGTTAAGTACTTTTGTTGTTTCTTGGAAAGAAGCAGCAGAGATGAATGATTTAGTTTGTAGCGAAGCTCTTGTAATACCTTGTAGAACTGGCGTTGCAGTTGCAGTAATTACGTCTCTTGCTACAACAAGATTTTTATCATTTCGTTTCAACAATGAATTTTCATCACGTAAATCACGAGGAGAAATAATTTGACCTGGTTTCAATACAGCAGAATCTCCAGCGTCTTCAACCACTTTCATACCGTATAATTTATCGTTTTGAACGATGAAATCTTTAGTGTGAATCAATTGATCTTCTAGGAATAATGTATCTCCTGGATCCTGAACTCTTACTTTACGCATCATTTGACGAATAACTACCTCAAAGTGCTTGTCATTAATTTTTACCCCTTGTAAACGGTAAACCTCTTGAATTTCATTTACTAAATACTGTTGAACAGCAGCTGGTCCTTGAATTCTCAAGATATCATCTGGCGTAATTGCACCATCAGACAATGGAACTCCCGCTCTTACGAAGTCATTTTCTTGTACTAAGATTTGGCTAGAAAGTTTAACTAAATACTTTTTAATTTCACCAAATTTAGATTCGATAACGATCTCACGGTTACCTCTTTTGATTTTTCCAAAAGAAACAACACCGTCAATTTCAGATACAACCGCTGGGTTTGAAGGGTTACGAGCCTCAAGCAACTCAGTAATTCTTGGTAAACCTCCCGTGATATCGCCTGCTTTAGAAGAACGACGCGGGATTTTTACTAATACTTTACCTGCTTTAATTTTCTCACCGTTCTCAACCATTAAGTGTGCACCTACTGGTAAGTTGTAAGAACGAATCAATTCACCTTCTTTACCATAAACTAATAAAGTTGGAATTAATTTTTTATTTCTAGCCTCAGAAATTACTTTTTCCTGGAAACCAGTCTGCTCATCGATCTCAACCATGAATGATTGTCCTTGTTCTAAATCCTCGTAAGCAATCTTACCAGTAAATTCAGAAACAATTACACCATTATATGGATCCCACTTACAGATCACAGTTCCTTTAGTAACTACTTCACCATCCTTAACGAAAATACTAGATCCGTAAGGAATATTGTGTGTGTTTAAAACGATTCCAGTTTTCTCATCAACTAATTTTAATTCAGTTGAACGTGATACTACGATATCAGTCGCATTACCTTCACTATCCTCACCTTTAACAGTTTTTAAATCTTCAATCTCAAGTCTACCGTTGAATCTTGTAACAATACTAGATTCTTCAGAGATACCTCCTGCAACCCCTCCAACGTGGAACGTACGAAGTGTTAACTGTGTACCTGGCTCTCCAATAGACTGAGCTGCAATAACTCCGACAGCTTCACCTCTTTGTGTCATTTTTCCGGTAGCTAAGTTTCTACCGTAACACTTAGCACAAATACCTTTTAAAGCTTCACAAGTTAATGGAGATCTAACCTCTACTTTTTCAATTGGAGAAGCTTCGATAGTTCTCATAATTGCTTCAGTAATTTGGTGTCCAGATTGAACCATTACTTCATTAGTAAGTGGGTTTATAACATCTTGCAATGCAACACGTCCTAAAATTCTTTCTCCTAATGATTCAACGATTTCCTCATTTTTCTTCAAAGCAGAAACTTCAACGCCTCTTAAAGTTCCACAATCTTCGATGTTAACAATAACATCTTGAGAAACGTCATGAAGCCTTCTTGTTAAGTAACCAGCATCGGCCGTTTTAAGAGCCGTATCCGCAAGTCCTTTACGAGCACCGTGAGTAGAAATGAAATACTCAAGAATCGAAAGACCTTCCTTAAAGTTAGAAAGAATCGGGTTTTCAATAATCTCACCACCACCAGCAGTAGATTTTTTAGGCTTAGCCATCAAACCACGCATACCAGTTAACTGACGAATCTGCTCCTTAGAACCCCTCGCCCCAGAATCAAGCATCATATATACAGAGTTGAAACCTTGTTGGTCTTCTCTAATATTTTTCATTGCTAATTCTGTTAACTGCGCATTTGCTGAAGTCCATACGTCAATAACTTGGTTGTAACGCTCGTTATTTGTAATAAGACCCATGTTATAGTTAGTTGAGATACCTTCAACTTGCTCTCTGGCATCTGCAATTAACTTAGTTTTTTGTTCTGGAATTCTAATATCACCTAAAGAGAATGATAAACCTCCTCTAAATGCAAATTTATACCCCATATCTTTCATATTATCCAAGAAAGCTGCCGTTGTAGGTACATCAGTTACACTTAAAATGTGACCGATAATATCTCTAAGGTTTTTCTTAGTCAATACGTCATTGATATATCCAGCTGCTTCAGGTACTACTTCATTAAATAATACACGTCCTGCAGTTGTTTGAATGATTTTGTACACTAATTCTCCAGCGTCATTAAAATCTTTTGCTCTAATTTTCACACGAGCATTCAATTCTAATCTTCCTTCGTTTAATGCAATATTTACTTCTTCAGCAGAATAGAAAGTCAAGTCTTGACCTAAAATTACATGTTCTGGTGTCGAGATACGTTCTTTGGTCATATAGTATAGACCCAAGACCATATCCTGAGAAGGTACAGTAATTGGAGCACCATTTGCAGGATTCAGGATATTGTGAGAAGCCAACATTAATAATTGAGCCTCCAAAATAGCCTCCGGCCCTAATGGCAAGTGAACTGCCATCTGATCCCCATCAAAATCGGCGTTGAAAGCCGTACATACTAATGGGTGCAATTGGATCGCTTTTCCTTCAATTAATTTTGGTTGGAAAGCTTGAATACCAAGTCTGTGTAACGTAGGAGCACGGTTAAGTAATACTGGGTGTCCTTTAATTACATTTTCAAGGATATCCCAAACTACAGGCTCTTTTTTGTCTATGATTTTCTTAGCAGATTTTACTGTTTTAACAATACCTCTTTCTATCAATTTACGGATAACGAAAGGTTTGTATAATTCAGATGCCATGTCTTTTGGCAATCCACATTCGAATAATTTTAATTCAGGACCAACAACAATTACCGAACGAGCAGAATAATCCACACGTTTTCCAAGTAAGTTTTGACGGAAACGTCCTTGCTTACCTTTTAAGGAATCAGATAATGATTTTAATGGTCTGTTAGATTCTGTTTTAACAGCAGAAGCTTTACGAGTGTTATCAAATAATGAATCTACAGATTCTTGTAACATACGTTTTTCGTTTCTCAAGATAACTTCAGGAGCTTTAATCTCCATTAATCTCTTCAAACGGTTGTTACGGATGATTACACGACGGTATAAATCATTTAAATCTGAAGTTGCAAAACGACCTCCATCAAGTGGCACAAGCGGACGTAATTCTGGTGGAATAACAGGAACCACTTTCATAATCATCCACTCAGGACGGTTTTCGCGGTTTAAGTTAGACTCACGGAAAGACTCAACAACTTGTAATCTTTTTAAAGCTTCAGTTTTACGTTGTTTAGATGTTTCGTTGTTAGCGCTGTGTCTTAATTCATAAGATAAAGCATCTAAATCAATACGAGCCAATAAATCCATAATACATTCTGCTCCCATTTTGGCAACAAATTTATTAGGATCCATATCATCTAAATATTGATTTTCTTGCGGAAGAGTATCTAAAATATTTAAATATTCTTCTTCAGTCAAGAAATCTAATCTTTGTAATGATTCTCCATCTGCATTTTTAGCAATACCAGCCTGGATTACTACGTATCTTTCGTAGTAAATGATCATATCTAATTTCTTAGATGGAAGACCAAGGATATAACCAATTTTGTTTGGAAGAGAACGGAAATACCAGATGTGAGCAATTGGCACAACAAGATTGATGTGTCCTACTCTGTCACGACGTACTTTTTTCTCAGTAACTTCAACACCACAACGGTCACAGATAATACCTTTGTAACGAATTCTTTTATATTTACCACATGCACATTCAAAATCCTTAACAGGTCCGAAAATTCTTTCGCAGAAAAGTCCGTCACGCTCTGGTTTGTGAGTTCTGTAGTTGATAGTTTCTGGTTTCAATACCTCTCCTCTTGATTCTTTCAAGATAGATTCTGGTGAAGCCAATCCAATTGAGATTTTATTAAATCTTTTAACTGGATTTTTATCCTTATTATTATTTCTATTATTCATCATAGTTTTTACTATTGATTTATTTGCAATTAAAAAATTGATTCTTGTTTAAGTCGAAAGTTTGAAAGTCGAAAATCGAAAGTCAGTTGAGACTTTATAAACTTTAAGACATTTGACTTTTGACTATAACTACCTCGGGTTACTTCTCTAAACTTCAAACCTTATTATTTTGAAGTGCTAATTATAAAACGCTTAGGGGTTATATAAAAAATCGGAACGGGTTACGGGTATAAATCCTAAAAACTTCTATAAATGAGTAATCAGTCCCGATAAAAATCGGGACTGACAACTGCCTAATACTTATTATTCTTCTAAACGAATATCAAGTCCAAGACCTTTCAATTCATGCATTAATACATTGAATGATTCTGGCAATCCTGGTTCTGGCATAGACTCTCCCTTAACGATAGCCTCGTAAGTTTTAGCTCTACCAATAACGTCATCCGATTTAACTGTTAAGATTTCACGTAGTGTACTTGATGCTCCATAAGCTTCAAGTGCCCAAACCTCCATCTCTCCAAAACGCTGACCTCCAAATTGAGCTTTACCTCCAAGTGGTTGTTGAGTGATCAACGAGTATGGTCCGATAGAACGTGCGTGCATCTTATCATCAACCATGTGTCCTAATTTAAGCATGTAAATTACACCCACAGTCGCAGCTTGATGGAAACGCTCTCCAGTACCACCATCATAAAGGTGTGTATGTCCAAAACGTGGTACTCCAGCTTCATCAGTCAATTCATTAATTTGATCTAAAGAAGCACCGTCAAAAATTGGAGTAGCAAATTTTCTACCCAAGTTCATACCAGCCCATCCTAGAACAGTCTCATAAATCTGACCAATGTTCATACGTGAAGGTACCCCAAGTGGATTCAACACAATATCAACAGGTGTTCCGTCTTCAAGGAAAGGCATATCTTCATGACGAACGATTCTTGCAACAATACCTTTGTTACCGTGACGTCCTGCCATTTTATCCCCTACTTTCAGTTTACGTTTTTTAGCGATATAAATTTTCGCCAATTTCAAGATTCCAGATGGTAATTCATCTCCAACTGTAATAGTGAATTTTTCTCTTCTTAAAGATCCTTGTAAGTCGTTCAGCTTAATTTTATAATTATGAATTAAATCATTAACCATTTTATTAGTAGCGTCATCAGCAACCCATTGACCTTTGCTTAAGTGAGCAAAATCTTCTACTGCGTAAAGCATTTTTTGAGTATATTTTTTACCTTTGGGTAAAACTTCTTCACCCAAATCATTCATTACACCTTGAGATGTTTTTCCGTTAACGATCAGGAATAATTTCTCAACCAATCTGTCTTTTAATTCAACAAATTTAGTTTCGAACTCCATTTCTAAAGCGCCTAAAGCATCCTTATCCTGAGTACGTTTACGTTTATCTTTTACGGCTCTTGCAAATAATTTTTTATCAAGAACTACACCGTGTAAAGATGGAGAAGCTTTTAACGAAGCATCTTTTACATCACCTGCTTTATCCCCAAAGATTGCACGAAGCAATTTCTCTTCTGGAGTAGGATCTGATTCTCCTTTTGGTGTAATTTTTCCGATTAGAATGTCGCCAGGTTTAACCTCTGCTCCAATTCTGATCATACCGTTTTCATCTAAATCTTTAGTAGCTTCTTCAGAAACGTTAGGAATATCGTTTGTTAACTCTTCATTTCCTAACTTAGTATCTCTAACCTCTAATGAATAATCATCAACGTGGATAGAAGTAAAAATATCATCACGAACTACTTTTTCAGAAATTACAATCGCATCCTCAAAGTTATACCCTTTCCATGGCATGAACGCAACTTTTAAGTTTCTACCTAAAGCTAATTCACCATTTTGAGTAGCATATCCTTCTGATAATACCTGTCCAAGAACAACTCTGTCACCTTTTCTTACGATTGGTTTCAAGTTGATACTTGTACCTTGATTGGTTTTTCTAAATTTAATTAAGTTGTATGTTTTTTCATCAGCATCAAAACTAACCATTCTTTCGTCTTCAGTACGGTCGTATTTAATAGTAATGATATTGGCATCAACATATTCTACAGTTCCATCTCCTTCAGCATTAATCAATACTCTAGAATCTGAAGCTACCTGACGCTCTAAACCTGTACCAACAATCGGCGCTTCCGGACGGATCAAAGGAACCGCCTGACGCATCATGTTTGATCCCATCAACGCACGGTTCGCATCATCATGTTCCAGGAAAGGAATCAATGAAGCCGAAATCGAAGCAATCTGGTTAGGAGCAACGTCTGTATAATGTACTGCTGATGGCTCAACAACTGGGAAGTCACCTTCCTCACGAGCAATAACATTGCTAGCTGTAATTTTACCAGAAGCATCCATCTCAATGTTTGCCTGAGCAATCATTTTTCCTTCTTCTTCTTCAGCACTTAAGTAAATTGGAGTACTTTCTAAATCAACTACACCATTAGTTACTTTACGGTAAGGAGTTTCGATGAAACCCATCCCGTTTACTTTTGCATAAACACCAAGAGATGAAATCAAACCAATGTTTGGTCCCTCTGGAGTTTCAATCGGACATAAACGACCATAGTGTGTATAGTGAACGTCACGAACCTCGAAACCAGCTCTCTCTCTCGAAAGTCCACCAGGTCCAAGTGCAGATAATCTTCTTTTGTGCGTAATCTCAGCAAGTGGATTCGTTTGATCCATAAATTGAGACAACTGGTTCGTACCAAAGAAAGAGTTGATAACTGATGATAATGTTTTAGCATTAATCAAATCAATTGGCGTAAACACCTCGTTATCTCTAACGTTCATTCTCTCACGAATAGTTCTTGCCATACGTGCTAAACCAACACCGAATTGTTGAGACAATTGTTCTCCAACTGTTCTAACACGACGGTTTGATAAGTGATCAATATCATCAATCTCTGCTTTAGAGTTAATCAATTCGATCAAATATTTTACAATGGTAATGATATCTTCTTTGGTAAGTACTTGCTTTTCCATTGGGATATCTAAACCAAGTTTTTTGTTCATTCTATAACGACCAACTTCACCTAAGTTATAACGTTGATCAGAGAAGAACAATTTATCGATAATACCACGAGCAGTTTCCTCATCAGGCGGTTCAGCGTTACGCAACTGACGGTAAATGTGCTCTACAGCTTCTTTTTCAGAGTTTGTTGGATCTTTTTGTAACGTATTGTGAATAATAGCATAATCAGCTTGGTTATTATCCTCTTTGTGTAACAAAATAGACTTAACGTTAGAATCGATGATTTCTTCAACATTATCTTTATCGATAATAGTATCACGATCAAGGATGATTTCGTTACGTTCGATAGAAACTACCTCTCCGGTATCTTCATCAACGAAATCCTCGTGCCAAGTGTTCAATACACGTGCAGCAAGTCTTCTTCCAATATATTTTTTAATACCTGTTTTAGAAACTTTAATTTCTTCAGCTAGGTCAAAAATTTCAAGGATATCCTTGTCTCTTTCGAACCCAATTGCACGGAATAAAGTTGTAACTGGTAATTTTTTCTTTCTATCGATATAAGCGTACATTACGCTATTAATATCTGTAGAGAATTCTATCCAAGATCCTTTAAAAGGAATTACTCTGGCAGAATAAAGTTTTGTACCATTTGCATGGAATGATTGACCAAAGAAAACACCAGGAGAACGGTGTAGTTGAGATACTACTACACGCTCAGCACCATTGATAACAAAAGTACCGCTTGGAGTCATATAAGGTATTGTTCCAAGATAAACATCTTGTACAATAGTTTCAAAATCTTCGTGTTCTGGATCTGTACAGTATAGTTTTAACCTGGCTTTTAAAGGCACACTATAAGTAAGACCTCTCTCTATACATTCTTGAATTGTATAACGCGGAGGATCAACAAAATAATCTAGGAACTCCAATACAAAGTTGTTTCTTGTATCTGTGATTGGAAAATTTTCCATGAAGGTGTTGTATAACCCTTCGTTGCCTCTTTCGTCAGATTTAGTTTCTAATTGAAAAAAATCTTTAAAAGATTTAACCTGAACATCTAGGAAATCCGGATAGTCAGGGATATTTTTTGTAGAGGCAAAATTCAATCTTTCAGTCTGATTTGTTATCATCAATGGACAAAATTTTGATTAAAAAAAAGTAATTTTTTGTGTAAACACACACTGTTTAATCTATACTTTCTTATTATAATCAATACATCTTTAAAAATAAACCAGGAAAATCGGTTCAATTTTTTTTCTTCGTATTGATCAAAAACTTTTTCGTATTTTAAACTATTGGGATAATAAAACTTGTACTATTTTATTATACGAAAAATGGTTTAGGCCATTGAGTTTTGACTCAAGACCTAAACCTAGTTCTTAAAACCGAGTGAACTTATTTAAGTTCAACTACAGCTCCAGCTTCTTCTAATGATTTTTTAAGACCTTCAGCCTCTTCTTTAGAAACACCTTCTTTAACGTTGCTTGGAGCTCCGTCAACTACATCTTTAGCTTCTTTCAAACCTAAACCTGTAAGTTCTTTAACTAATTTTACAACAGCTAATTTAGAAGCACCAGCTTCTTTTAATACAACTGTAAACTCAGTTTGTGCTTCTTCAGCAGCACCTTCTCCACCACCAGCAGCAACTACTACAGCTGCAGCAGCAGGCTCGATACCATACTCGTCTTTTAATATTGTTGCTAATTCGTTAACTTCTTTAACTGTTAAGTTAACTAATTGTTCTGCGAATTGTTTCAAATCTGCCATTTTTTCTATCGTTTAAAATGATTTGTAAAAATATAATTTATTTATTGTGCGCTAATTAAGCAACAAGGAAGCAAGCTCCCTGCTTTGATTATTATGCTTCCGTTTCTTCTTCGCTTCCAGCGAATTTGTTTTGTAAAGCAGAAATAATTCTTTGAGCTGGAGATTGTAATAATCCAATAAGTTCTCCAAGTAACTCTTCTTTAGATTTAATAGTTGCTAATGCATCTAATTGGTTATCTCCAATATAAATTTCATTGTTAATGAAAGCACCTTTTAAAACTGGTTTATCAGATTTCTTACGGAAATCTTTAATGATTTTTCCAGGAGCATTAGCTACATCAGAAATGAATATAGCACTATTACCAGTCAAAACTGAAGGTAAGTCACCATAATCAGTAGAAGAAGCTTCCATTGCTTTTGCAAGCAAAGTGTTCTTTACAACTTCTAATTTGATACCTGCTTTAAAGCAAGCTCTACGTAAGCTTGAAGTTGTTTCTGCGTTTAAACCAGAAATATCAGATACATAAATGATATTTGTACCAGCTAACTGCGCAGTTAAATTTTCAATCGCGATTGATTTTTCTTCTCTAGTCATACTAAAAATTTTTAACTACCAATTATACTGCTTTTGGGTCTAATGCAATAGCAGGACTCATTGTGCTTGTAAGGTGAATACCTTTAATGTATGTACCTTTAGCAGCAGTTGGTTTAAGTTTTATTAATGTTTGAATAATTTCGTGTGCGTTGTCAACAATTTGCTCAGCTCCAAAAGAAACTTTACCAATTCCTGCATGAACGATACCAGTTTTATCAACTTTAAAGTCAATTTTACCAGCTTTAACCTCTTGAACAGCTTTTGCAACATCCATAGTTACAGTACCTGTTTTAGGGTTTGGCATTAAACCTCTAGGTCCTAAAATACGACCTAATGGACCTAATTTACCCATAACAGCCGGCATAGTGATGATAACATCAACATCTGTCCAACCATCTTTAATTTTTTGTAAGTAATCATCAAGACCAACATGATCTGCTCCAGCTTCTCTTGCTTCAGCCTCTTTATCTGGAGTAACCAATGCTAATACTTTAACATCCTTTCCTGTTCCGTGAGGTAAAGTTACCACACCTCTTACCATTTGATTCGCTTTTCTTGGATCAACACCCAAACGAACTGCGATATCAACAGACTCATCAAATTTTGCAGAAGCAACAACTTTCAATAATGCCGCAGCATCTTTTAGAGAGTATAATTTGTTCTTTTCAATTTTTGAAGCAGCCTCTTTTTGCTTTTTTGTTAATTTTGCCATGTCTTTTTCTTAATTAAAAAGGAGCATCTCCTGATACGGTTATACCCATAGATCTAGCTGTTCCAGCAACCATACTCATTGCTTTTTCTACTGTAAAAGCATTTAAGTCAGGCATTTTGTCTTCAGCAATAGCTCTAATTTGTTCCCAAGTAACACTAGCTACTTTTTTACGATTAGGCTCACCAGAACCAGATTTTAGCTTTGCAGCTTCCATTAACTGAACTGCTGCTGGAGGAGTCTTAACAACAAAATCGAATGATTTGTCTTTGTACACAGTGATTTGCACTGGACAAATTTTGCCAGGTTTATCCTGAGTTCTAGCATTAAATTGCTTACAGAACTCCATGATATTAACCCCAGCAGCTCCTAAAGCAGGTCCAACCGGTGGCGACGGATTCGCAGCACCTCCCTTAACTTGTAGTTTAACTACCTTACTAATTTCTTTAGCCATTTTTAAAAAATTTAATACCACAATCAATTGGAAGCGATTGTGATAGATATTATATGTAACAAAAAATTATACTTTTTCAACTTGCATAAAACTCAATTCTAATGGAGTTTTTCTTCCGAAAATTTTAACCATTACTTCAAGTTTACGCTTTTCTTCATTGATTTTTTCAACCGTACCATTGAAACCATTAAAAGGACCATCGATCACTTTTACTGTCTCACCTAAGCTGAAAGGAATAGCACGAGTATCTGTATTTACAGCTAGCTCATCTACTTTACCTAACATACGATTTACCTCAGACAATCTCAAAGGAACAGGTTCTCCTCCTTTAATCTCACCTAAGAAACCAATTACACTTGTAATAGATTTAATAATATGAGGTATCTCACCAACCAAGTTAGCTTCGATCATAACATATCCAGGGAAATAAACTTTATCCTTAGACATTTTCTTTCCTTCTTTTACAGTAACCACTTTTTCAGTAGGCACTAAAACTTGGGAAACATAATCACCCATACCTAATCTGGCAATCTCGGTTTCAATGTAAGCTTTAACCTTATTCTCCTGGCCGCTTACAGCTCTAACCACATACCATTTTTTCACATTATTATCTGCCATCACAAAAAAATTATCCTTTTAACCAGTTAAAAAATCCAGCCAAAGCTTTTGCAAAAAATTCGTCTACTCCCCAAGTTGCCAAAGCGAACAGAATCGAAAATACAGCCACAACAATTGTCAATTTTTGAACTTCAGCCCAAGCAGGCCAAGTAACATTTGACTTTAATTCTTCGAAAGCCTCTGATAAATAATTAGTAACTTTTGTCATTTGATATATTTTTTTATTGCACGGGCGGAGGGATTCGAACCCCCATCAACGGTTTTGGAGACCGCTATTCTACCCTTGAACTACGCCCGTAATTAAAAGCCAGTGATTTCAGTTAAGAAAATCAACTGGCTTTTTATAGTTTTTATAGGATTATCCTACGATTTCAGTCACCTGACCTGCACCTACAGTTCTACCACCTTCACGGATAGCAAAACGTAAACCTACGCTCATTGCGATTGGGCTTAACAAAGCAACATTGATAGTCAAGTTATCCCCTGGCATTACCATCTCTACTCCTTCTGGTAAAGTAATAACTCCTGTTACGTCAGTTGTACGTACGTAGAACTGTGGACGGTAGTTATTATGGAATGGAGTATGACGTCCACCTTCTTCTTTTTTCAAGATATAAACCTCAGCTTTGAAAGTAGCGTGTGGTTTTACTGATCCTGGCTTAATGATAACCATTCCTCTTTTGATAGATTCTTTATCAATACCTCTTAACAATAAACCTACGTTATCTCCAGCTTCACCTCTATCAAGGATTTTACGGAACATCTCAACTCCTGTAATAGTAGAAGTTAATTTATCAGCTCCCATACCGATGATTTCAACAGCATCACCTGTATTAGCAATACCAGTTTCGATACGACCTGTAGCAACAGTTCCACGACCAGTAATTGTAAATACGTCCTCAACTGGCATCAAGAATGGTTTAGCAACGTCACGCACTGGCTCTTCGATCCAAGCATCAACAGCTTCCATTAATTCAATGATTTTTGGTACCCAAGCAGGATCATTATTCAATCCTCCTAAAGCAGAACCTTGAACAACAGGACCATTATCTCCATCATATTCGTAGAAAGATAATAAATCTCTAATTTCCATTTCAACAAGCTCTAACAACTCAGCATCATCAACCATATCCACTTTGTTCATGAAAACAACGATTCTTGGAATACCAACCTGACGTCCTAAAAGGATGTGCTCACGAGTTTGTGGCATTGGACCATCTGTAGCAGCAACTACTAAGATAGCTCCGTCCATTTGAGCTGCTCCAGTAACCATGTTTTTTACGTAATCCGCGTGACCTGGACAGTCAACGTGAGCGTAGTGACGGTTAGCTGTTTCATACTCTACGTGAGATGTATTAATAGTAATACCTCTTTCTTTCTCCTCTGGAGCGTTATCGATTTGATCAAACGATTTTGCTTGACAGTAACCAGCATCTGACAATACTTTTGTAATTGCAGCAGTTAATGTAGTTTTTCCGTGATCCACGTGTCCAATTGTACCTATGTTTAAGTGCGGTTTGGAACGATTAAAATTCTCCTTTGCCATTTTACTTAATTTTTAATCTTAGTTATATATTAATTTTCAATTTCCTACTTACTTGAGCCAATGTCGGGATTTGAACCCGAGACCTCTTCCTTACCAAGGAAGCACTCTACCCCTGAGCTACACCGGCAGAGAGTTCTGATTTTAGATTTTTGAATTCAGATTTTAGATTTTCAAAAATCTAAAATTTAAAATCTTAACTTCTTTTTTTGTGGGGAGAGCAGGATTCGAACCTGCGAAGTTCACACAGCAGATTTACAGTCTGCCCTCGTTGGCCGCTTGAGTATCTCCCCGAATGATTTATGGTTTTTAATTTGTAGATTTTAGATTACCTCAACCATAATTTATACCGTAAATTCTTGTTTTCCAATATTTTAAAAGAACCAATTTCAAATCGCATTTGAAATATTTTTGAGCCGATAGAGGGACTCGAACCCACGACCTGCTGATTACAAATCAGCTGCTCTAGCCAGCTGAGCTACATCGGCGAATGCATTAAAAAAGTCCGCTATTTCTAACGGACTGCAAATGTAGCTATTTTATCTTTGAATCAAAACATTTTTTAAAAAAAATTTCAATTAAATATGTGCTCTTATTTTTTCTTTCCTTTTTACCAGCAAACGCTCTAAAGATTCTGCCGAAAGCTCAACTGCTTCTTCAAACGATTTGCATTGCTTTTTAACCAAAAATTCATCTCCCGGAACATTAATCTTAATCTCTACCGCCTTATTCTCCTTATCACTTGTTCTTTCAACTTTTAAAAAAACATCAGCCGAAACAACTCGGTCGTAATACTTTTCCAGCTTATCCATTCTTTCTTGAATAAAATCCACCAATTTTCTGTCGACAGTAAAGTTAACTGCATGAACATCTACCTTCATAATAATTATTTTAGGGTTAAACATTTCAGAATTATTATTTATTTCTTGGATGAGCATCTGAATAAACTTTTTTAAGTTCTGCTAAACTATTATGAGTATAAACCTGCGTAGATGCCAAACTCGAATGTCCTAATAATTCCTTAACTGAATTTAAATCTGCTCCGTTATTTAATAAATGAGTCGCAAAAGTATGCCGAAGCACATGAGGACTTTTTTTCACCTTTTCAGAGACCCTACTAAAGTAACAATTTATTAATCGATACACAAACGATTCACTCAATTTTAACCCTTTTTTCGAAATAAAAAAATAATCAGAATCTATGATTTCCTCAACCCCAGATCTTTCTTTTAAATACGAATTAATTTGATCCGCAACAATAGGCAGAAGCGGAATAATTCGCTCCTTATTTCTTTTTCCCAACACCTTAATAAGATTAGAAGACAAATCAACATTCTTTATCATTAAACTTATTAATTCTGCACGCCGCATCCCTGTGGTGTAAAAAAGATCAACAATAAGCTTATCCCTAATTTCTTCGAATCCGGATGGAGAATCCACCCCAAGCATCAAATCATTTACTTCTTTTTCTGAAAACGGAATCTGGACAATTTTAGGAGTTTTAAGCGCTTTATGCTTAAGCATAGGATTCACCTCTATTTGCTTAATTTTTAAAAGAAATCTATAAAAAGCTTTTAAGGACGCCATTTTTCGATTTACAGAAACATTAGAGATTTCCTGATCAACCAAAGAAACAATCCAGCTTCTTATCTGAGCATAATTAACTTTCTCGACATTTTCCTGCTCAAAACGAGATTTATTAAATTCTTCAAAAAAACCAATATCATTCAAATAGGCATTAACGGTATGTGGAGAATATTTTTTTTCCAACTGTAAATAATCACGAAAAGCTTCTTTATTTGATTTCATAGGAAAGATTTTTTTTTGATTTATACCTATTATATATAAATCATCAGAAGATTTTTAAAATAAAAAAAACCGTTAGCATCAAAGTTAAAACTTTTTGATGACTAACGGTAATTATTTTTGAAAAGCGAAATACTAACTTTCCAAACTATCTTTCAAAGTTTGGATGTAAGCAGCTTTTTGAATTTGAGCTCTTTTTACAACAGAAGGCTTAATAAAAGCAGTACGTGCTCTTAATTGACGAACAGTTCCTGTTTTATCAAATTTTCTTTTATAGCGCTTTAATGCTCTATCGATATTTTCTCCGTCTTTAATTGGTATAATTAACATAATATAGACACCTCCTCTCGTTAAGGCTGCAAATGTAGAAATTAATTATGAATTATGAATTATAAATTGTGAATTATTTTTTTGTTGTAAAATGTAAGTTGTGAAACTGATTTTTATCTGACATATCACTTTTTACATTTTACAACAAAATCTACTCTTTCAACAAATTTCTGGAGATAACTAATTTTTGAATTTCAGTTGTTCCCTCACCAATCGTACATAACTTAGAATCTCTGTAAAATTTCTCTACCGGAAAATCTTTTGTATAACCATAACCTCCGTGAATCTGCACTGCTTCATTTGCGATTTTTACACAAGCTTCTGAAGCATACATTTTTGCCATTGCTCCCAATGTTGTTACCGGCTTATGCTGTTGCTTTAAATAGGCCGCTTTGTGCAATAATAATTCTGAGGCCTCGATTTCTGTTGCCATATCCGCCAGTTTAAATGAAATTCCCTGAAAACTGCTTATTGGCTGACCAAACTGATATCTTTCTTTTGAATATTTTAATGCGGCTTCATAAGCTCCTTTTGAAATTCCTAAAGATAAAGCTCCAATTGAAATTCGGCCTCCGTCTAAAATTTTCATTGCCTGAACAAATCCTTGCCCAACTTCACCTAATCTATTTGCATCAGGTATACGACAGCTGTCAAAAACTAATTCAGCTGTTTCGCTTGCACGCATTCCTAATTTATTTTCTTTTTTACCCGAAGAAAACCCTGCCATTCCTTTTTCTAATACAAAAGCAGTCATTCCTTTAGAATCGCCTTTTTCTCCTGTTCGAACGATTACAACGGCTACATCTCCAGAAATAGCATGTGTGATAAAGTTTTTAGCACCATTAATAATCCAGAAATCTCCGTCTTTAACAGCCGTAGTATTCATTCCTCCGGCATCAGATCCTGTATTATGTTCTGTTAAACCCCAGGCCCCTATATATTCGGCAGTAGCTAATTTTGGTAAGTATTTTTTCTTTTGTTCTTCGTTTCCAAATGTCAAAATATGGTTTGTACAAAGCGAATTATGTGCTGCAACCGACAAACCAATTGAAGGATCTACTTTTGAAATTTCCTCAATAATTGTAATATATTCGTGGTAACCTAATCCAGACCCACCATATTCTTCAGGCACTAAAACTCCCATAAACCCCATTTCTCCGAGTTTTTTAAATAAATCTACCGGGAAAATTTGGGCTTCATCCCAATCCATTATATAGGGCTTTATATTCTTTTCTGCAAAGTCTTTTATAGATTGAGCAATCATCGACTGCATTTCGTTATAATCAAAATTCATTATTTACTAATTTTTTAGAACTCCAAATATAAACTAATTATTTTTGCTTTTTCAACAGGAAAACCTTTAATTTTTGACAAATCCTCAATATTATTAAAATTTCCGTTCATACTTCTATAAGTAACAATTTGTTTTGCAAGAAAATATTTAAAGTACGGAAATTGCGATAATTCTTTTAATGTCGCGTCGTTTACGGCTATCTTCTTAAAACCTGCTGGAATAATAACTTTAAAATGACTGTTTAGCTGCGTTATAACTTCTGGCGAAAGTCCCCAAACTTCTTCAAGCTGCTCCATAGAAACAAAACCACCTAAAATTTCTTTCTGTTTTAATATTCTTGAAGACAATGCTTCTCCAATACCATATATTGCAATTAAATCTTCTTGACTGGCTTGATTTATATCTTTGATTATTATGTTTTCCTTTTTAGAAAATGTTTTTTGAACATATTCTTTTTTCTCCGTCTTAATGTCATTTTTCTTTTGAGTCCAATCCGGGAATTTAAACAATGGAGATATTACCTTTAATAATGAATCTGAAATTTGTGTTACTTTTTGAAACTCTTCGGCTGAGTTTACATATTTATCTTGTTTTCGAAAAGCTAATAAACGGTCTATTTCTTCAACAGACATTCCGAGTTTGTATCCTTTATAATCAGAAATAAAATTAGGATTGAAAGTATACACTTTTTGTTTCTCCTTATATTTTGTCTCTTTTGCTCCATCTATTTCTTTTTGTAACGATAACCATTTATCCTCTTCCGCAAAAGTTTTTATAGGTCGATTAAAATCGGCAAAAAAATAAATTAACTGCAGCGCAATAATAATTATAAAAAGTAAAAAAATACCGATTCTTTGTTGGCTTGTAAATTTAAAATATTGCTTGAACATATTGAAATCTGTGATTATTATAAATGTATTGCTATTATAAAAAGTATAAAATACGGGATAAAATTTTTATTTATTAAGAAAAATACTAAAAATATTATTTATTAATTTGATACATTCAAACTCAATCGATATAATAGAGATTAAAATAAATTCCGCTCTTACAGAACATTGATAGGAGGAAAAATCAAAAATTTAAATATTTTATAACTTAAAAGAAGATAATTGTTTTTATTTTTTACAAAAAACGATACATTTGGAGCTTAATAACAATAAACCAATATAATAGTATGTCAATTTGGAAAACTAAACCTCTTTCGGTACTGCTCGGTGAAGCATCCGAATCTGAAAAAGGACTAAAAAGAACCTTATCTTCACGTTCGCTTGTTGCACTTGGAGTTGGAGCAATTATTGGAGCGGGACTATTTTCGCTAACAGGAATTGCAGCTGCTGACCACGCAGGTCCGGCGGTAACAATTTCTTTTATTTTAGCAGCTGTAGGTTGCGCATTTGCCGGACTTTGTTATGCTGAATTTGCATCAATGATTCCGGTTGCGGGTAGTGCATACACTTACTCTTATGCTACGATGGGTGAATTTATGGCTTGGATTATCGGTTGGGATTTAGTTTTAGAATACGCTTTGGGTGCCGCCACAGTTGGTGTGAGCTGGTCCCGTTATTTACTCGAACTTCTTGCAAAATACGGGATACATTTACCGCCTGACTTAATTTGTTCTCCTTGGGAAACACTAACACTTAGCAATGGAACTGTAATAAATGGCGGAATTGTAAATTTACCGGCAATATTCATTGTTTCATTACTTTCTTTATTATTAATAAAAGGAACTAAAGAATCAGCTTCATTAAACAATTTCTTAGTTGTTATTAAAGTTGCTGTAGTTATCATCTTTATTGTTTTAGGATGGAAATTTATAGATCCTACAAACTATACTCCTTACATCCCTGAAAATACTGGTGTTTTTGGTCAATTTGGCTGGTCTGGAATTGCTGCTGGAGCTGGTACTGTATTTTTTGCCTTTATTGGTTTTGATGCCGTTTCTACTGCTGCACAAGAAGCTAAAAATCCACAAAAAGGAATGCCAATTGGTATTTTAGGATCATTGATAATCTGTACACTTTTATATGTATTGTTCTCTCACGTTATGACAGGACTTGTACCTTATTATAAATTCGCAGGAGATGCAAAACCTGCTGCAACTGCTTTTGCTGTAACAGGATACGACTTTTTACAAACGGGTTTAATAGTAGCTATTTTGGCTGGTTATACTTCTGTAATGCTAGTAATGCTTATGGGACAAAGCCGTGTTTTCTATACAATGAGTAAAGATGGTTTATTACCTCCTTTCTTCAGTGAAATTCACGCTAAATTCCGTACTCCATGGAAAACTAATCTTTTCTTTTTAGTATTCGTAAGCTTATTTGCCGGACTTGTTCCTGTAAGTGATTTAGGACACATGGTAAGTATCGGAACATTATTAGCCTTTGTTTTAGTTTGTATTGGCGTGATGGTTATGCGTAAAAAAATGCCAGATGCTCCGAGAGCTTTCAGAACTCCTCTGGTACCGTTTGTACCAATTGCAGGTATTGTAATTTGTTTAGCTTTAATGTATTCGCTTCCAAACGAAAGCTGGGCAAGACTTGTTGTCTGGATGGCTTTAGGGATTGTTATATACTTTATTTATGGCAAGAAAAACAGTAAATTAAATAATCCGGAAAAATAATATTCCAGATAAAAGCATAAAAAAAGGATCATATAAATTATATGATCCTTTTTTTATGCTTTTAAGTTTTACAAATCAAACACTGAAGTACGTTTAGCCCGGATTAAATCTTTTAAACGGATCCAAAAAGCTAATGTTAGGTAAACTCCAAAACCTAAACCAGCCGTTACAAACGAAATGTAAATAAAAAACAACCTTACGCTTGTTACACGCATTCCGAGTTTATCTGCAAGTCTTGACGATACATGAAAACCGTGTTTTTCAAAAAAGAATTTTAGTTTTAAAATAGCTGACATTTATTGATTTTTGATTTAAGGCTTTAAATTTTAGATTCTTTGACTTCGCTTAGAACAAAAGTACAAATTATCTCATTATCACATTTTCTAATTCCCTAATTATTTTTAAGCAGCTCCATTCCTAATGCACATTTTAAACATGCTTTGTGATTGCAGTATTCATTTTTAAGTTCCAGTAATGTTTGGGTATCAAATGCATTTTTTGATTTTATTCCGAAAGAATTAAACTTATCTATAATGGCATTTTTTTCTGGGGCAACTTCATTCATAAAATCAATCAAATCTTCAGAAAGAAATTCTCCCATTATAGTAGAATAAGCAAACTGGATTGGGATTATTGTATTTACGATTACTAAGTCAAGAAATGATTTTGATAATGTTTTTGCTTTCTTTGGACTTTCTTTATCAAATTGATAATGATTCTGCCAATAAGAACTTACCGAAACATTTAGCAGTTCATAAACACTTTTAGCTGATTTTAAAGCAATTATTTTCGAAAATAAGTTTTGATGTTTGTGATATAAATTTGCCAGTTGAGAAAGCCGAATTGTCGGGAAATTATCCGGTCGGTGCTTAAAAAACTGGACAGGGTCTAGAAACGTTTTCTCTAGCTGATACTTATGTAAAAGATAAAAATACCTAAACTTTAAATCTTTAAAATAGATATCTTCTTTTTCTTCGTCTAATAAATTTAAAGTCCCCAAAAGTAGCGATTCCAGATTTTCAATTTCAAAACTTTCTTTTCTGATAATTGAAAAAGGAATTGATTTTGACATTTTCAGAAAAGCTGAACCGTTTGTATTTAAACCAAAGTTCTTCGCCAAAAGGCAAAACAAAACCGATTCCCAATCCTGATTTGTTTCTTCCAGCAATTCATAAACAAATTTCGATTTGCGTTCTAATCGCTCAAAAAACAATCTTTCCTGCCAATTTTTAAAAACAAAGTCGTTAATTTCATGTATTTGCTTCTCGCATGAAATCCAGTTTTTAGGAGAAAGCAGTGCATTATAATTATCCAAAACTTCTTTTTCTACATAATCTTTAAGAACTAAAACTGGAATTTCGGTATTATTTTCTCTAAAAATTGCAGTATCGTTTTCCCAAACAACATGAAGAATTACATTTTCGTAAGCGACATCTTTTTCATGATTGTGCAGATACCAATCTGAAGATTTTACGTGTATCTCTACATTCCCAGCCCATTTTTGATCGCCAATTTTAAGATGAGCGTTAAAAAAATCCGGACCCGAAAGTTCTAAATAATCGCCAGTTTTAATAATGGTAATAGATTCATTTTGAGCCGTTACAAGATTCAAAGTGTCAAACTTTTTGAATCTCCAGAGATAATGAAGGAAGTCTTCTCTCATTTTTAGATTTTATAGTATTACAAAAATCTAAAATAATAAAAATTTAGTACTATTCTTACAATTAATAAAGGTATTTATCTAAGCATATATAATTTAGCACAAGCTCTTGCATCCGAAAGTGCTTCATGGTGCTTTAACTGTATTTTCATTTCACGACAGCAATCACTTAATTTTGTTGGCTTTAAACCTTTTGCTTTATAAATTTTAACTGTACATTCCCATTTTGAGGCAATATTTAAATCTTCATAATTCAAACCATGTAACAACATCGACTTCATTAAAACATTCCGGTCAAAACTTTCGTTGTGTGCCACCACAACCTTGTTTTTCAATCTTTTCTCAATTTCTGGATACACCTGAAAAAAAGATTTTGCATTAAGAGTATCTTTTGGATAAATGCCATGAACACGAATTGTAAACGGATTGTATTCGTTATTTGGCGGTTTAATTAAAGTAACAAATTCATCCACTATAATTCCGTTTTCGACAGTAACAATTCCCACAGAACACGGATGATGTCCCGTTGCAGTTTCAAAATCTATAGCCGTAAAATTCATGTAAGTATTTTTAAAGATAAAAATCCATAAACCTAATTGCAGCACAATCAGATTTATGGATAAAATTTATTTACAGGTTCTTATTTTATCGAACCAATAATATCATATTTAGTAATAATATGATGGCTTCCGTTTCCTAAATCAACTAAAACGGCATCATTTTCTTTTGTAAATAATTTCGAAACTTCTTCGATTGGAGTTCCTAATTTTACAATCGGGAAAGGTTTTCCCATTACTTCTTTAATTGGTTTTTCGGCTACGTTTTTATCTGCAACATAACTTCTAAACAAATCTGTTTCATCTACAGAACCAACAAATCCGTTGATATCAACAACCGGTATCTGCGAAATTTTATATTTACGCATACGCTCAATAGCATGCGAAACTAATTCTTCTGTACGAACAACGATTAATTCTTTATCGATGTGATCTTTGATAACATCTTCTGCCTTAGTAACATTTTCTTCTAAGAATCCACGCTCGCGCATCCAGTCATCATTAAACATCTTTCCAACATAACGGCTTCCTGAATCGTGAAATAATACCACGACAACATCATCTGGTTTAAAATGTTCTTTCAGTTGCAATAAACCTTTTATACAAGCTCCGGCAGAATTTCCAACAAAAATGGCTTCTTCCATCGCAATCTTTCTTGTATAAACCGCAGCGTCTTTATCGGTCACTTTCGTAAAACCATCAATTAGAGAAAAATCAACATTTTTTGGTAAAATATCTTCTCCTATTCCTTCTGTTATATAAGAGTAAATTTCGTTTTCATCAAAAATTCCGGTTTCGTGGTATTTTTTGAAAACAGAACCATAAGTATCAATTCCCCAAATTTTGATGTTTGGGTTTTTCTCTTTTAAATATTTTCCAACTCCGGAAATTGTTCCGCCAGTTCCAACACCTACAACAAAATGCGTGATTTTACCTTCTGTCTGTTTCCAGATTTCTGGTCCGGTCTGTTCGTAATGCGCTAATGAATTTGACAAATTATCATATTGGTTTACATACCAAGAATTTGGTGTTTCTTCCGCCAGACGCTTTGAAACTGAATAGTAAGAACGAGGATCAGTAGGTTCTACATCTGTAGGGCAAACAACTACTTTTGCGCCAACAGCACGCAGAATATCCATTTTTTCTTTCGACTGTTTGTCTGAGATTACACAAATCAATTTGTAACCTTTTATAATCGCAACAAGAGCAAGTCCCATTCCTGTATTTCCAGAAGTTCCTTCAATAATAGTTCCGCCTGGTTTAAGTCGGCCGTCAGCTTCGGCATCTTCAATCATTTTCACAGCCATTCTGTCTTTTACAGAATTTCCAGGATTAAAAGTTTCGACTTTTGCTAGTACTAACGCATCAATTTCAGCAACAATTTTGTTGAGTTTTACCAATGGCGTATTACCAATTGTTTCTAAAATATTATTTGAAAAGTCCATTTTTATTTAAATTTAATATTTGGTTTTTTAAGTAAAGTTACGATCTGTTTTTTATTGGAAGAAATTCCATACTAAACCAAATCTGATTACAAAATCACGATACGGATTATTAGGCGCAGAGTAGTAATTACTACTTGAAAACAAAGCATTTAAATGTTCTCCTTTTACATAAAAACGTGTCTGGCGAATTCTTGCATTTATGAAAACATCAAAAGTGGGATAATTCCCGATTTCTTTTTTATTCTGCACAAAAAATTCCCCAATAACCGGGTTATAATCGTTGGCATAATATTTTGTAAAGTAATTAAACACAACTCCTGCCTGAGCATATAATGCTTTTTTGAAATAATAATTTGAATAATAAAGTGTATTTCTGGTTACAAAATCAGGTACATTTAAAATCAAGTCTGATTGATCTACTTTTTGATATAAAAGTGTGTTGTCTAAAGCAAAATTTCCAAATTTAAATTCTTTATTTGCCTTTATTTCTAAATAATTAATCGCATTTCCGTATTGAGCCGGTTTTATGATTTGCGTTCTAACTGCATCGTCATCAGCATCCGATTCATCTTTAAAATACAAATGATCATTTAAAACAGTATAATTAACTTCAGCATTTAACCAAGGCGTATTAATGGTGGCTCCTAATGAATTGATTTTTTCATTTTTAAAATCATTGGACCAGTTGTATGATACGTAACTGCTTTGGTACAAATTATAATTGTTGTTTGGCAGTTTATTGATGTTTCTATATCTAAAATCAAACTGAATTTTATCGTTTAATGTATAACGCAATTTTGCATCAAGATCAGAAAGCGATTGATTTGTTATCGATCTTGTGTACAAGAATCGACCATTCCATTTATTTTTTTGATATTCATACTGACCGCCGACATTATTAATCTGCAAAAACAAATTATCAGGAATAATTCTGCCATCTTTAAAAATAATAATTTTATCGTATTGATAATTAGACCTGTAATCATCAACAAAAAAATTAAATTTTCCTAAAAGAGAATTTTCATAAGCCAGTCCTACTTTATTATAAAGTCTTTCAAAATGTGTTTGGTCGTTTATATTACTTGTTACATACGATTCACCAAAACGTTTTACCGGATCTTCAATTCCGTCAACTACAGAAAGTACTGTTGGCTGGTTGTATTCGAAAAATTTATTTTCGTAATTTAATTGATGGTTTATATATAAATTGTTGTTTCCATGTGTAGGATTTATTCTAAAAGCGTGATCAAAAAACAAGCGTCTTCCTTTTAAAAATGACTTGGCATCTGTTAAATAAACCTGCAGACGCTGACGGTTTTTAAAATCTGGATCGTCGCTTTCAAAATCTTCCGTAGTTGTAATTCCTCCGTTTTCTTCATTCGAATTATCCTGATACGTATAATGTGCATTCAACGCATATCTTCTGTTAGTCGTAGCGTAACTTGTTGTAAATCTAAAATTTCCGGCGCTTACCAATTGGTTTATATAATCTCCTTCTGATCGTAAACCTCTATATGCAATAGAAAAATTAAGATTTTTAGAAACATTCAGCGTGATGAACGAGTCAACATTTTGTCCTTTATTAATAGTTGTATTAAAAAACAATTCTGTAAAAGGTGTCGCAGCTGAGTAATATCTAACCTCGTCTGCTTGTATATAATTAGAATGCATGGCACTAAAACCAATTTCCGGATACGGCGAAAAACTCGTTAAACTATATTGCAATGTATTCAACGGCTGACCAATATTAGAGAATTCTAAAAGTCCAAAAAGATCTTTTCGAAGATGATTTTGCTTGTAAGCACTTTTTATTGTCAGCGACGTATCGGCATAAATAGTATCGTGTTCTAACGTAATAATTTGATACTGATCTATCGTTGCAATTTTTGCCTTCTTTTTTTTCACAGTATCTGTTATACTAGAATATTGCGTATTCATATCTAAATTATTTTTAGAAGCTGGTTTTGGTTTTTCCTGAGAAAACAATAATGCTGGTACAATTAATAGATATAGAAAAATGAATATTCTCATTTGATGGCTTTATATGTAATTATTTCGACAAAATTTGTTGAGCAAAGGTAAAAGATAAATATGTATAAATAAAAAAACACTTCAATTTATACAATTACCTTGGCAGACAGTATGAAAACGAATATTTTTGTATAAAATTTTATACTATTTGCCTTTTAAATTTCAAAAAAATGCTTGCAAAAAATTTCTCAGGATTTGTTTTAGAAACTGGAACTGACGAGGCCGGCCGCGGCTGTCTTGCAGGCCCGGTAACTGCTGCAGCCATAATTCTGCCCGCAGATTTTGAACACGAAGTTTTAAATGACAGTAAACAATTGTCTGAAAAAATGAGGTTTTTTTTAAAACCAATTATCGAAAAACACGCTGTTTGTTTTGCTGTAACGCATTTATTTCCAGATGAAATTGACGAAATAAATATCCTTAATGCTTCGATGAAAGGAATGCAGGAATGTATTTTAAAACTAAAACATGTTCCTGAATATATTATTGTTGACGGAAACCGTTCTCTAAATGCAAAACTTGGTCTAAAAAATACTTTTGGAAGACAGTTTTCTAAGGAAGAAATTGCGTTATTAAAATCAATTCCTAATCAAAGTATTATAAAAGGCGATGCAAAATTCCTTAGTATTGCCGCGGCTTCTGTTTTGGCAAAAACATATCGTGACGAATATATGGATCAAATTCACGAAGAATTCCCTATGTACAACTGGAAACAAAATAAAGGTTATCCAACAAAAGAACATCGCGAAGCCATTAGAAAATATGGACCAACAAAATACCATAGAATGAGTTTCAGGCTTCTGCCAGACCAATTAGAACTTAATTTTTGAAGAATAAAAAAGGCTTATCTAAATTGATAAGCCTTTTTTGTTTTAAAAATCTGCCGCAAGACATTCTTAACTAAAACTGAAATTTATATCCAAAATCCGGGGAAAAACCAATTTGATCTTTTTGATTTACGCTGTTTGTTAATCTGTTATATTCTCTTGTAAACACGTTTGTATTATTGGTTACGTTTTGAAGATCGATATAAAATTGATGAAATCTCTTCTTGGTTTTACTGTTTAATTTGATTCCGAATTTTACATCCAGTCTCAAATACGCATCATATTGCTTGCTGAAAGCATTTGCATCGTCTCTAATTTCATAACCTGCATTATTTGATGCTGCTAAATCAACAGGTGTATAATAACGTCCGCCCGCTGTTGTAAATTTGGTATCGATTGAAAATACATTTCTTTTTGCTTTGCCAACTTTAAACTCTTTTCCTCCTAAAAGATTGATTACGTAACCATTATTAAAAGGAGAATTTCGCTCGATATTGTCGCTTCCTTTATATTTACTTTCAAAAAGAGAAGTGGTGAATAATGCATAATAGCCTTCGCTAAAAAACTTTTCAACCGTAAATTCAATTCCCTTATTAAATCCGGTTCCTTTACTTACCAAAGAAGTTTTATCGATAGAATAGCCAAAATCTGCGCCTTCAGTTAAAGAAGAATAACTGCTTGGAAAAGATTCGACCGCAGCTTTGCTAATATCCTGATAATATAATTCGACTTTTCCGCGCCATTTATTGGCCAAACGAACATCATAACCTAAAACATAATGCTGGCTTTGTACTAAATCCAGATTTTTATTGGTTTGAACCTGAGTTCCATTTACAAATTCATTCAAAAATAAAATAGGAACGGGAACACTTTGATGGTGAATTCCGAAACCAAAACTTACGGTGTTTTTAGGATTTAAGGCATATGATAAAGCTGTTCTTGGTTCAAAAACAAACTGCTCATTAATTGAAAAATACTGCCCGTGAATTCCCGCGTTGAAAGTTAATTTTTCCGTCAAGCGGAATTGCCCCTGCGCAAACGGCTGTACGACATTATAATTTCCGTTGTTATTAATTAACGGAACAAAATCTGGAAATCCATCCCAGTCAGAATCCTGCTGTCTGTCTCTTGAAGACATTTTTGCATCAAGCGTATAATTTTCATACAATAATCCAGCTCTAAAAGTGATTTTTTTATTGATTTTAGAATTAAATAAAGTCGAAAAAGTAAATCGGTTTTCATCGTTTTTAATATCCGAAAATGGAAGTCTATTTTCGGTTGGTGTATCATAATTGTAATATCGGTAATTTTTATACGAATTATTGGCATTCGAATAACCAACAATGGTTTTAAGATACGATTTTGATCCAATCTCTAAATTGTGTTTTAATCCGAAAGAAGCAAAACCAGAAGTCACATAACTGTCTTCGTCCTGCGCTGCAAAAGGGTCTTCTTTGTCGATTTTATCGCCCAGAAAATCAATATCAGAAACGCCGTAAATTCCAAAAACAGAAAAATTTCCCAATTTACTTTTTCCAAAATCAACATTAAAACTAATATCACTGTAATTGGGTTGTGCATCAGTTCCGGCTAATCCGGTAATGCCTACAAAACCATACCTTGCTGCGGCAACAAACGATCCGCCTTTTTTACCCAGCGGTCCTTCAGCCATAAACTCTAATCCCGGATAAGCTCCGGCACTAATCATATATTCGTATTCGTCTGGATTTCCTTTTCTAAAACCTAAATCAAAAACACCCGCAATTGCGTTTCCATATTCTGCAGGAAAAGCCGAAGTCAGGAAATCAGAATTTGCTAAAAGGTTTGGATTTAATGCCGAAACTGGCCCACCCGTTGTTCCTAAAGTAGAAAAGTGATTCGGACTTGGAACTGGCATTCCTTCAATTCTCCATAACATTCCGGATGGAGAATTTCCTCTCACAACAATATCATTTCGGCTGTCGTCTCCGGTAGAAACTCCGGCAAAATTAGAAACCAAGCGTGCCACGTCACTTCGTCCGCCCGCAAATCTTGTTACTTCTTCTGTAGTAAATTGTTTTGTCGAAACCAATGCCATTTTGTTTAACGGCTTTGCTTTGTTAGTTCCAGATGTTACCACGATTTCATCAAGTGTATTAAACTTTTCAATCAGCGAAACAGTCAGCAGGTTATCTTTTCCGGTTGTAACATCAAGATCTGAAACTGAAGTGTTTTCATATCCCGCAAAACTTATATTAATGCTCTGCCTCCCAAGCGGAATATTGATTAACCTAAAACTTCCTTCTGTGTCAGATTCTGTTTGAATGCTTTCATCTCCGGCTAAAGAAATAATGGCTCCGACGATAGGTTTTTCAGATTGCTTGTCAATTATTTTTCCTCTCACAACGCCCGTCTGAGCATAGGAAATCAAGCCTAAAAGGCTTAAGACAATTGATAGTATATTCTTCATTTTATTTTTGCTTTATTGGTTATAAAAGCAAAAATAGAATGCTGAGATTTCTTAAAAATTGACTTCGGTTAAGATTTGCTGCTTAAAGTAATTCGGGTCCTGATTCGGCTCAAACTTTCGGGCTGTATTCCTAAATAACTGGCAATATATTTTAAGGAAACCCTTTCGACCACTTTTGGGCAGTATTTTACGAAATGCAGATAACGTTCTTCGGGAGATAATAATGACATTGCCATATTTCTTCCCGTTAAACCTTTTATGGTACGTTCCATCATAATTCTCAGGAAAGAATTAAAAACAGGATATTCTAAAACTAATTTTTCAAAATCTTCTTTGTAGGCTAAATAAACCACCGAATCTTCGAGAGCTTCAATATTTAATAAAGTAGGTTTGCCGTATAAAAAACTTTCAAAATCTGAATACCAATCGTTTTCAAAAAAGAAATTTCCGGTTGATTCTACGCCGTCAACCAAATAATAATAACGAATACTGCCCTCAGCAATAAAAATTCCGAAATTGCAAATATCTCCTTCTACCAAAAGATGTTCGTTTTTTTTGACTGTTTTAAAGCGAAGTATGTTTTCAAAAGCCAAACTTTCGGCTTCATTAAATTCTATCATTCGGGATAAATCTGTAATAACACATTCCATGATATCAAGGTTTTAGAAATAAAATAGTTTTTGGTTGTTAAAATAAATAACTTAAACTATCGGAAAAAATTGCACTAAAAACTTTAATAAACAGAAACATAACATATTATGCAGTCATTTAACTTCCCGTATGTTATTTTCTGCTTTTTAAGAATTCGGCAAACTGTTTGGTATCAAAATAAAATGGTCGAATTGCTGTAATTTTTCCATTTTTTAAATCAAAATGTTCTGAAATAGGCATTGAAAGCGATTTACCAGATTTTTTTGCTTTGCATTTTATTGTAAAATAAATGACAACTTCATTTTTAGACGCATCGCTAGAATAAACCGGTTCTTTCTCAATTTCTAAATCAAAAAACTCAGTCGATTTTGCGTACATTTTCGTCCATTCATTAAAACCAACATAGGTTCCGCCGTAAGGCAGTCCTTCTGCCTGGCTATAAACTGCGCCATCTTCAATTAATGCTGCTATTTTTATAAAATCCCTGGTTTTAAAAAGACAATCATAATATTGCGCTACAACTTTATAATTATCAGCTTCGAGATTTTGCAAAACTTCAGCATCAGACAAAGTCACATCTGTATTCCAAAAACCAATAATTTTGCTTACCTGCCCTTTACCATTCAATCGGGCAAAATCACGGCCTCCCATTATAGGTTCTTTTTTCTTTGCATCAATAATTTTCCAATCCCAGCTTACATAATTGTCTTTTACAACTTTTGCCCCCGATGTTAATACAGCATCAGGAAACTTTTTATAAAACTCATTTATGACATTATTTAAGGCAGCCTGACCTTTTATAGAAGCCGAAGGATCTTCAAAAGTACTGTCGTCCAGCCAGATTGTTTTTATCAGTTTTAATCTTGCATCACTATTTTTCTCCTGCCAGACTTTTTCATAAACTGCAATCGGATTTAATTTATCCTTCTTTTGAGCAAAAAGACCATTAAGCATAAATAGGAAACATACAAAGTAGATTTTTCTCATAAGTTGTTAGATTAGATTTAGTTAAAGCTTATATTAAAGTATAAAACCAAATTTACCATAAAAACATTAGAAAACCACGATATTGCTGCAATTTGCTATCAATTTTAAAATCCGGGTTCTTAGCTGACCATTTTTAGATTTTTTGCAATTATTCTTTTGAAAATTAAATTTCTATTGAAAAACAGAAACTTCATCGGTCAGTTTAAAAGTATTTTTAAGTTCATTTTCCCATTCTAAAACGCTTTCTTCCGAAGCTCTGTCTGCCTTATCAAAATAAAAATGCTGTTTGATTTCTAATCCGCAATACTTAAAAATTCCGGTATCTGAAGTTAATTCCAAAGCTTTGTCCATTCCCAGACTCTCATATTCAGCATTTGATTTTCCGTGAGAGTTTACAATAATAGTTTGTTTTCCTGTCAGCAAACCTTTTTGAATACCCTGATCGTATCGATACGCAAATCCGTAACTGAAAACACGGTCAATATAACCTTTCATAATAGCCGGCATACCCGTCCACCAAATTGGGTAAACAAAAACAATCTGATCTGCCCACGAAATAAAATCCTGTTCTGTTTTGATATCTTCGGCAACTTGTCCCATTCTTTGCCCCTGCATATCCTGCAACGAAAGAACCGGATTAAAATTGATTTCGTTTAAATCGCGAACCACAATTTCCTGTCCTGATTTTTCTAAAGCTTCTACAATTGTGTTTTTAAAGAAATGGTTTAAACTTGCTTCGTTTGGATGTGCGTAAATAATTAAATTTTTCATGTTTTCTATTTTTAAAGATTGAACATGACAAATGTATAACACAGGTTTTGGCAGTAATTGTAAGAAAACGAAATCGCCTTTATTGCCGTTTTGAACTGCAAATGTCGCTTTGAAATTTGAGAAACTTCGTTGGCGAAATATTCATATAATATTTAAAGTCGTGAATGAGCTGGCTTTGATCATAATAACCGCATTCATCAACAATTGTTAACCAATCTATTTTTAACTCGTTTATTATATTTTTTTGAATTTGATTCACCGCTTTTAAAAACCTTTCATACCGATTGGCTTCTTTAATCGAATATCCAAAAACCTTTTTTTGATTGAGCTGAATATTTCTTTCGGTTTGGTTGATCTGCGAAGCAATCGCTTTTATTGGGTTTAAATTCTCATTCTGAAAATCGTTTAAAAGGGTGGTAATCGTATTTTGTTCCCGCAAATAGGGTTTGCAGAAATCTAAAATATAATCGACACGTTCTTTTGTGCCAGAAATTTTTGTGAGTTCTTCCCATAAAAGGGTAAAACAGTTTTCATTAATTAAATCATCGGGATGAATGGGCAATGAATCAAAAAGTGCATTGCCAAAGAATCTGTAAAAAGCATCTTCTTTAAAATTAGCAACTAAAATCTGTGAACCCGGTTCTAAAGTGTAATCAAAAGCTTGTTTGATTGGACCTAAAACAATGCATTTTTCAACTTCTAAAAAAGTATTCTGCTGTGATTTTAAAGAGGATTTTGTTCCGAAGTTAAAAGCCAGAATGGTTTGAAAACTTGGTAATAAGGTTTTTGTGATGGGAAATTCCGTTTTATTTTCGGCAAAATAAAAATGCGAAAAAACAGTTTCAAATGCTGAAGGAACCGCAATTCTGTAATTGTTATTTTCTTCAGCATTTTCCATACTATAATATTTTTTTTAGAAGCTTATTTAATAAACTCAGCTTCAAATAAATTAGCTACATGTTTGATGATTTTAGACTTTACTTCATCTTCATCAACTTTTTCTACGCCAAGTTCTACGTTTAAGGATGTAACGCCTTTTCCGCGAATTCCACATGGAATAATATTATCAAAATAGCCTAAATCGACATTTACGTTTAAAGCAAATCCGTGCATGGTAACCCAGCGTGAAGCGCGAACGCCCATTGCACAGATCTTACGTGCAAACGGAGTTCCAACGCCAAGCCAGACCCCGGTTTCGCCCTCGCTCCTGCCCGACTCTAAACCGTATTCTGCCAAAGTTAGAATCATCGCTTCTTCCAGAAAACGCAGATATTTATGAATGTCGGTGAAGAAATTTTCTAAGTCAAGAATGGGATATCCAACAATTTGTCCCGGCCCGTGATACGTAATATCACCGCCGCGATTGATTTTATAAAAACTTGCTCCTTTTGCTTCGAGCTGTTTTTCGTTTATTAATAAGTTTTCAAAATCGCCGCTTTTGCCCAAAGTATAAACATGCGGATGCTCAACAAACAACAAATAATTTGGTGTTGGCAAGTCAAGTTCTTCTCTTCTGTTTTTGATTTTTAAGTCGACAATATCCTGAAAAAGTTGTTCCTGATATTCCCAAGTCAATTTATAATCTCGGTTTCCAAGATCTTGCAGTTGAATTTTTGTATTCATTTTAATTATTTTTCAAACTCAACTTCAAAGTTAAGTTTGTCAGGATTCTCCATATAATCCGTGAAAGTGTATTGAATTGTAATTGATTTTCTATCGTCACTGAATAAAGCATTCGGGTTTGATACTTTTTTTATTTTCTTCGGAAAGTGATATTTGATAATATAGTTGGATGAAGCAAACATCATTTTAGACATATCTGCTGCCGAATCTTTTTTTACTTCTGCAAGTTTTTGCTGATCGATTATTGCTTTTCGGGTAAATTTCTTTCCGTCGTAAGTATAGCTTAGTTTACTGTTATTGTTTCCAAAACCGCTTCCCATCGGACTTGCCACAGCTGCGCCGCCTTCTAATTTTTGAAGTGTACTTGCCGTTTGCAAAATATCCTGAAGCTCGTTTACACTTTTAAAATCAGTTTCCAGTGTCATTAAAAACTGTTTTTTCTCAGCGCTCATTTTGGTATGCACTACAAAATTTTCGAGTTTTTTAATTTCTTGCTGTGCTTCTGGAGACATTTTTGCGATGCTGTCTTTTTTTTCTGCAAATAATTGTTTGAAGGTAAAAGTCGAATCGATGTCTTTTTTGGCATCGGCTCCCATCTGGCTTCCAATTTGGTCACCCGCCATTTCCATCAATGCAGAACCATCCATGTCTACAGAGAATTTTCCGCTTCCGTTATCGTTTATATAAATATTTTCGGTGAAAGTGCAGCTTGTTAAGGTTGCGATTAAAAAAGAAAAACTAAGTAGTTTGTATAATTTCATCGTAGTATAATTTTTTATCAAAGATACAAAGACTATTTTAAAAATAAGTTTTATTGAAAATATCAGATTATTGTTCAAATTCTACTTTAAAACCAAAATCTACATTGCTTTCCTGCATATTTCCCAGAGGAATTTCGACAGTAAAACTTCTTCTGTCTGCTGCTATTACAGCGTTTTTGATTGAAACGGTTTTAATCTTCTTAGGAAAATGATATTCAGCAATGTATTTACACTCTTTGAGCATATCGTCCATTTTTTTTGAGAATGGATCGTCATTTTTTTCTTTCTTTTCTTCTTTTTTCTTTTTAACTTTTTTATCTTCTTTAGAAGGCGTGATCGTTTTAATAAAAACCTTGCCATCATAAAAAATTGAAGCACTCGCTTTTTCTTCCGGCTTTGGAACAGCACTAAAAGCCCCTAATCGTTTTTTGTCTGTAGCAGCCAGCGCTTCTAAGCTTTCGGCTGGTGTTGCAAGATTTTGAAAACCCGTTACACTAGGAAAATCGAATGCCATATTATACTCGAACACTTGTTTTTCCTCATTAATTTTTAAGCTGACTTTAAAATTTTCCAAAATTTTAAGTTTTTCTTTTTCTTTCTCCAGCATCTCAATTTTTTCTTTGTCTGCTCCTGGTAATTTGGAGATGCTGTCTTTTATTTTGGCAAACACTTCTTTGAAGGTAAAAGAAGTATCCACCACTTTGTTGATTTTTGTAGAATCACTTTTTTTCATTCCCAGTTTAAACATCGGTGACATATCAAATCCGTACGAGAAAGTTCCTGATCCATCATCATTCATAATCATCTTTTCCTTAAGGGTACAACTTGAAATACATAATAAGACAAGGAAACAAAGTAGAATTTTTTTCATATTTTATATTTAGGTTGATTTGCGACGAAGATACTTTCTTTTAAAAAATTATTTGAAGTTTTTATTCTAAAACCACTTCCAGATTTGTAATTTCAGGATCTCGTAAACAATCAGAAAGCTGAAATTCTAAGCTTAAAGATTTTTTATCAGAACTGATAACCGATTTATCATTTGAAACTGATTTTATTTTTTGAGGAAAACTATATTTTAAAGTATAAGTCTGTACTAATTTTAAATTACCGTATTTAGATTCATAGTTTTTATATCCATCTTTCGCCTTTTGCAGTTCTTCTGCATTAATAATCGAAACAGAGCGTTTAAAAATTTTTCCATCAAAATCATATGAAATCTTGTAATAATGAGTTTCTGCAGTTAAGGCATAATTATTTTCAAGATCATCTGCATAATCTTCTGTTTTATACAAATCCGGAATTTCAGAAACTTTATTAAAGTGAAGTGAAAATACATCTCGAAATTCTTTCTCAAAAGAACTCTTTTTAAGCTGCTCTTTTACATTGGTATATTTCTGAAACAGCTTTTGTTCTTCGGGCGTATATTTTAAAAAGGTTTCATTGTATTTTTTGATATATTCCTTAAAAACATAAGTTGTATCCTCAAACACATTTTCGCGTCCGTACATTTCTCCAGCCAGCTGCATATAACTATTTTCTTCGCGAAGCTGCTCCATTTTGATATCCCCGCCTCCATCAGGATTAATTGTAATCGTTTCAGTAATTTGGCAGCTTGTCAGTAAAATTAGAAATAGAAAGGCTGATAGGTATTTCATTTTTTTTGAAAGGTTCTAAGTTGCTAAGATACTGAGTTTTTAATTTAATTTCTTACAACCATTCAACGGATTAAAATCCGTTGCTATAATATAAATCATTCTTTCGGAATTTTATGCAAAAGAGTTCCGTAGGAACGGAATATATTGTAGAGACGGATTTCACTCCGTCCATTTTTTATTCGTTTTTTATTAATCTTCCCAGCCATTTCTCCATTCATTTTAAAGATTGAAATACAATAAATTGCTATTGCAAAAAATCTAAAACCTGCATTCTAAAATCTACATTCTTTTCTTTATCTTTGCACACTTAAAAAAAGAGCACAAAATGGCATTATCAGAACAAGAAATCATCAGAAGAGAAAAACTTCAAAACTTACGCAGTCTGGGAATCAATCCTTATCCAGCTAATCTTTTTCCTGTAAATCATACTTCTAAGCAAATAAAGGAGTCATTTGAAGAAGGTAAGAAGGTTATCGTTGCGGGTCGTTTGATGAGCGTGAGAGATCAGGGAAAAGCTTGTTTTGCTGAATTACAGGATAGCGAAGGACGTATTCAATTGTACGTGAATCGCGATGTTTTGTGTGAAGGTGACGATAAAACTTTATACAACCAGGTATTTAAAAAATTAACTGATTTAGGTGACTTTATTGGTATTGAAGGTGAATTGTTTACTACACAAGTTGGCGCAAAATGTATCCGTGTAAGCGGATTTACTTTCTTGAGTAAAACATTACGCCCGCTTCCTTTACCAAAAGTTGATGAAGAAGGAAACGTACACGATGCCTTTAATGATGCAGAGTTACGTTACAGAATGCGTTATGTAGATTTAACGGTAAATCAACACGTTAAAGATACTTTCATCAAACGTACTAAGTTATTTAACGCAATGCGTGGTTATTTTAATGACGCCGGTTATATTGAAGTTGAAACTCCGGTTTTACAGCCAATTCCGGGTGGAGCTGCGGCACGTCCGTTTATCACGCACCATAATTCGCTTGATATTCCGCTTTATATGCGTATTGCAAACGAATTGTATTTAAAAAGATTAATTGTTGGTGGATTTGAAGGTGTTTATGAGTTCTCTAAAAACTTCCGTAATGAAGGTATGGACAGAACGCATAATCCTGAATTTACTGCAATGGAAATATATGTAGCTTACAAAGACTACAACTGGATGATGGAATTTGCGGAAGGATTGCTTGAACATTGTGCCATTGCGGTAAATGGTACAAGCGAAGTTACTTTTGGTGAGCACAAAATCAACTTTAAAGCACCTTATGCACGTGTTACAATGACAGATTCTATCAAACATTTTACTGGTTTTGATATTTCTGGAAAAAATGAAGACGAATTGTTTGAAGCTGCAAGAGGAATGGGAATTGATGTTGATAAAACAATGGGTAGAGGAAAATTGATTGATGAAATTTTTGGAGCAAAATGCGAAGGAAATTATATTCAGCCAACTTTCATTACTGATTATCCTAAAGAAATGTCGCCTTTGTGTAAAGAACACCGCGACAACCCTGAACTTACAGAGCGTTTTGAATTAATGGTTTGCGGTAAAGAAATCGCAAATGCTTATTCTGAATTAAACGACCCAATTGATCAGCGTGAGCGTTTTGAAGATCAAATGCGTTTATCTGAAAAAGGTGATGATGAAGCAAATGGTATTATCGACGAAGATTTCTTAAGAGCTCTTGAATACGGTATGCCTCCAACTTCTGGAATGGGAATTGGTATGGATCGTTTGATTATGTATTTAACAAATAATGCTTCTATTCAGGAAGTTTTATTGTTCCCACAAATGCGTCCGGAGAAAAAACAAGCTCAGATCGAACTTTCTGAAGAAGAAAAAGTAATCATTACTTTATTGAAAGGAAACGAAAATAAAATGGAATTAGCGCAGCTAAAAGTTACAGCTAACTTAAGCGGTAAAAAATGGGATGCGTCTATGAAAAATTTATCTAAACATGGTTTGACTAAAGTTGTCGTTGACGGAGAGTTTAAAACTGTGGAATTGGTGGAGTAATTTTTAAAAATCCAATTTTGGAAATTCCAAATTCCAAAAATTAACTAATATTCAACCCGGCAGGTTTTAAGAACCTGTCGGGTTTGTTTTTTTATGCCTTATTGTTGTCGAATTATATTGCGTAGACGCACTGCTGTACGTCTCTACGGAATATCTTTGCGTGCATTCTTACGTATAGTAAACCCGATAGGTTTTAAAACCTGTCAGGTTTTGTAGCTATTAAATAATTTGATTAAAACGGATACTTCTCCAACTTCTTCTCATAAATATCCAAAACCTTCGTACTTTCTTTTGGAACATCACCTTTCCATTTTTCTTCAATAGATGGATTTGTTGGATATTTTCCGTTTTTCATTTTTATATGATGAAACAAACCTCCGCTTTTCATTAAAAGATCATAAAAATTTTCCGTTGAGGAAGTGGTTACATAAATTGGAAAATCGGTAACAGTGAAATAATTAATTATACTTCCATTGTTATTTAAAATATAACCCGAACAGCCTCCGCTTCCGCATAAATACGAATTAGAAAAACCAACAAGGTATTCGTTTTTCTGATCGTTATTTAAATCAAAAGCTTCGTAATAAAAGAATCGGTCTTCTTTTGCCATTGCCGGAATATCTTTCTTTAATAAAACATTTAATTGCTTTCGAATCAATTCGACTGCTTTATCTTCTTTTGCAGGAGAATTACTTACATCCGCAGTTCCTCCAATTGTTTTATATAGTGTATCCTGAACAATCGTTTTAATAATATTTTTTGATTCGTTTTTACTTTGACAAGAATACAATGCCAAAATTATGATTAGAATTAGAATTTTATTTTTCATAATCTGATATTTTTAAATCTACATCTTCCTTTACAACTAATTAAATTACGAAAAATATTCGACAAGATAATTTAACTTAAACCAGCAATGCCGCTTTATTTTCAATATCATTTTGCGTCAACAACGATTTTATATTATTAAAAGTAACCAAAGCAATCTGCGTTAAAGCTTCGTTGGTAAAAAATGCCTGATGTGCCGTGACCAAAACATTCGGAAAACTCATTAAACGTTGAATCGCATCATCCTGAATAATATCGGCAGAAAGATCTCTAAAGAATAGTTTTTCTTCCTGTTCGTAAACATCGATTCCTAAATAACCTATTTTACCTTCTTTTAAACCTTCGATAACACAGGCCGTTTCTATTAATCCACCGCGGCTTGTATTGATAATCATAACGCTGTCTTTCATCAAAGCGATCGAATCTTTATTAATGACATGCTTCGTTTGATCATTTAAAGGACAGTGAAGTGAGATAATATCACTCGATTTAAAAATTTCATTTAAACCAACAAAAGAAACCCTGTCTTTTATCATTTCCTCATTGGTAACAATATCATAAGCCAAGACTTTACAGCCAAAACCCAAAGCGATTTTAGCGAATGCTTTTCCAATATTTCCCGTTCCAATAATCCCGATTGTTTTTCCGAATAAATCAAAACCTAACAATCCATTTAAAGAGAAATTTTGTTCACGAACCCTGTTGTAAGCTTTATGTGTTTTTCGGTTTAAAGTCAAAATCATGGCCATAGCATGTTCTGCAACTGCCTGCGGCGAATATGCCGGAACACGGCAGACTTTTAAATTGTATTTTTTAGCAGCTTCTAAATCGACATTATTAAAACCGGCACAGCGTAATGCAATAATTTTTACGTTTTTTTCTACTAACTGTTTAATGACAGCTTCGTTCACAATGTCGTTTACGAAGACGCAGACAATTTCTGCTTTTTCAATTAAAATTACGGTTTGCGGATTTAATTGTGTTTCGAAGAAATCCAATTCAAAACCAAAATCGGCATTATATTTATTAAAGAAAGCTTTATCGTAAGGCTGCGTTGAAAAAAAAGCTATTTTATTGTTTGATAAAGAAGAGTTCATGATAATTTGGTTTTGAATTGTATTTTATTGGTTTTCTAAAAATAAGAAAATATTTTCAATATACAGGAAGACCAAACTTTAAAAATCTACATCTCAAAAAGTTAAATAATCAACAATTCAAACAATATTAATTAAACCTATTCAGTTTAATAAAGTCTAAACATTATAACCTTAAAAGAACAAATCATGAAAAAATTATTTATCGCAGCTATGCTATTGATCGGAATAGCAAGTTTTGCACAAGATGCCGATCAAAAACCGGCACGTGAACAAAGAGAAAAATTAACTCCTGAACAACGTAACGAAAAGCAATTACAAAAGTTAACTACAGAATTAGGTTTAGATGCCAATCAACAAGCACAGGTAAAACAACTGCTGGCTGAAAGAAGTGCTAAAGCTGAAAAATTCAGAGAAGCAAGAGAGGCTAAAAAAGACAGCGATGTAAAACCAACTGATGCTGAAAAAGAAGCTTTTAAAAATGAATTAAAAGCAGAAAAAGAAGCTAACGAAGCAAAAATGAAAGCAATCTTAACTGCTGATCAATATACAAAATGGCAATCTTTAAGAGAAAAAAATAAAGAAAAAGCCAAAGACAAAATGAAAGATTACAAAAAAGAAAACAACTAAATATAGTTTGCAAAAAGAGGCCTTCGAGCCTCTTTTTTATTTTTAAAATTGATTTATGTTTTCATTAATAGTTTCTGTTAAATAAAAGATAAATCTGACAATCTCATTAAACTTAATAAATCTGTTGAAGTCTAATTGCTATAAACCTTTAAAAAAACGAAAAATGAAAAAATTATTTATCACAGCTTTATTATTCGTTGGAATAGTAAGTTTTGCGCAAGACATCAATCAGAAACCGGCACGCGATCAACGAGAAAAACTGACTCCGGAACAGCGTAATGAAAAGCATTTACAAAAATTAACTTCTGATTTGAATTTAGATAAAAAGCAGCAGGAGCAAGTAAAACAGCTTTTGGCGGAAAGAAGTACTAAAGCAGTAAAATTCAGAGATTCAAGAAAAGACAGTAAAACAAAACCTACTGATGCAGAAAGAGAAGCTTTTAAAAAACAAATGACAGCTGAAAGAGAAGCAAATGATACTAAAATGAAAGCAATTTTAAACGCTGATCAATACACAAAATGGACGGCCCTAAAAAAAGAGCACAAAGGCCATCACAGAAAAGGTGATTTTAAAACACCTCAACAACGCGATCAGGCACATTTGCAAAAATTGACAACTGATTTAAATCTAAATGCTGATCAGCAAAAACAAGTAAGTGAACTTTTATCTGACAGAAGTACCAAAATGGCAATGCTTAAAAAAAGCAGAAAAGATTCTGATGCAAAACCAACTGATGCTGAAAGAAAAGCCATGAAAAAACAAATGGAAGAAGATCACAAAGCTTTTGACGCTAAAATGAAATCTATTTTAAATGCAGATCAATATAAAAAATGGACTGCAATTAAAAAAGAGCATAAAGACAAAATGAAAGATCACCGAAAAGATAAAATGTAAATTGAGATCAAAAAAAAGAGGCTTTAAAAGCCTCTTTTTTGTTATTAAAATGTTTTCGAAACTTTGTCGATCGCATTAATAGTAAAATCTAAATCTTCGTACGTTAAAGCATCTGTAATAAACCATGTTTCGTATGCAGATGGCGCAATATAAATTCCTTCCTGCAACAATCCGTGGAAGAATTTTTTAAATATTTCGTTATCTCCTTTTGCAGCCGTTTGAAAATCGGTAACCGGATTTGCATCAAAGTGAACAGAAATCATAGAACCTACTCTATTGATGGTAAAAACAACATTATTTGCTTTTAAAACTCTGTCAATTCCTGCTTCTAAATAAGCTGTTTTTTCTTCTAAACGAGTAAAAATTTCACGGTCAGTATCCAAAGCTTTCAACATTGCATATCCAGCCGCCATTGCTAACGGATTTCCAGATAAAGTTCCTGCCTGATAAACCGGGCCAAGCGGTGCTAAATAATTCATGATTTCTTCACGGGCAGCAAAAGCTCCAACCGGAAGTCCTCCACCAATTACTTTTCCGAAAGTAACAATATCAGCATTGATATTACACAATTCCTGAACTCCTCCGCGGGCTAAACGAAAACCTGTCATTACCTCATCAAAAATCAATAAGATTCCGTTTGCTGTACACAATTCTCTTAAGCCTTCTAAGAAACCTTTTGCAGGCGGAATACATCCCATATTTCCTGCAACTGCTTCAATAATTATCGCAGCGATTTCACCTTTGTTAGCTTCGATTAGAGTTTTTACATTCTCTAAATCATTGTATTTTGCCAACAAAGTATCTTTTGCAGTTCCTTCTGTAACGCCCGGACTATTTGGAGATCCAAAAGTTACAGCGCCGCTTCCCGCCTGAATCAAAAATGAATCAGAATGTCCGTGGTAACAACCTGCAAATTTGATGATTTTATCTCTTTTTGTAAATCCTCTTGCAAGACGAATTGCACTCATACAAGCTTCTGTACCCGAATTTACAAATCTAATTTTATCAATATTCGGAACCATAGAAACAGCCAAAGCTGCGATTTCTGTTTCCAGTTCTGTTGGCATTCCAAATGAAGTTCCCAGTTTTGCTTTTTCGATTACCGCATCAACAACCGGCTGATAAGCATGACCCAAAACCATTGGTCCCCAAGAGTTGATATAATCTATTAATTTGTTTCCGTCTTCATCATACAAATAAGCGCCTTTGGCACTTTTTACAAAAATTGGAGTTCCGCCAACTGCTTTAAACGCTCTTACTGGTGAATTTACTCCTCCCGGAATTACTTTTTCTGCTTCAGCAAAAAGCTGACTACTTCTTTTATATAACATTCTTATTTTAGATTTTAGAATTTAGACTTTAGATTTTTGATTTAATTATCGGCTTAAACCTTGATCTAAAACAAACTCATTGAAATATTTTTGTTCTATTTGTTCTTCTTTTGAAAGCTCTTCTATTTTCTTATCAGATTGTCCTAATGGTGAATAAAATGTCCATTTCAATATAGGCCGATATTTTATGAAAAAATGTTTTCCTGCAAATTCATCATGAATATAAACTCCACAAAAAAGCTTAATACTGAAGATTATTACAGAAATAAAAATTATAATTAAAACTTTCTTTTTCTTCATACATCCAAACTGAAAACTGTGACTGCGACTGAAAACTTCTTACTTAACCTTCAACCTTTGCCCTATTGAAATTGCATTATCGGTTAAATTATTTTTTTGTTTTAAGTCATCAACCAATAAATTAAACTTTTTTGAAATTGAATATAATGTATCGCCTTGCTGTACTTCATACAAATTAGGATCGTTTAAATTTGTATTTTTAACCGGCGTTGTATTTTTACTTGAGCTTGCGGTCGTTTTACTAATTGGCGTATAATTTTTTCCGGTAACCTGACAATCATATTGATGCAGATTGTAACGCTCAATATAACTAATTAATTTATCTGGATAATTAGGATCTGTTGCATAACCTGCCGCTCGCAAACCTTTTGCCCATGATTTATAATCATCTTTTTCGTAAGTGAATAAAGTTGCATATCTGTTTTTTCCAACTAAAAATAAAGCATGATCTTTATATGATTCTGCCGCTTCGGGATATTTTCTAAAACATTCCTGTGCCGAATCATCGTCATGACGAACACTTTCGCCAAGCCAGTCTTTGTGACATTTTATTCCGAAATGATTATTCGCTTCAATAGCTAAATCTCCTTTTCCTGCACCCGATTCCAAGATTCCCTGCGCCAAAATTATACTAGCCGGAATTCCGTATGTTTTCATATTTCCCATTGCAATATCTTTGAACTGCAAAATGTAATTATTGATTAAATCGCTGGTAACAACTGTTTTTGAAGTAGATTGAATAACCTCAGTTGTATTATTGGTAGAAGGGTAATTTTTAACTGGTTTGTTGTAAGCCGGTTTTTTCGTCGTCGCCACTCTTGGTTTTTGAACCGTCGCCTTTTTCGTCGTAGCGACAGCTGGTTTGCTTGACGAACAGCTTGCCAAAACTATTATTGTAAAGAGCAGTACAATTTTTTTAATCATTTTTTTTGAGTATTGGTAATTTTTTCTGCTTCAACTTTATATTCATTCCTTCAATTCCCTGTAATCCGCCGGTGTGAATGAGTAATATTTTTGAATGTGCAGGAAAATAATTTTTGTTGATTAAATCTATAACGCCAAAAACCATCTTTCCCGTATAAATTGGATCTAAGGGCACTTTTGTTTCTTCAAAAAAACGATTGATAAATTCGATTAATTCCAAATTTATCTTGCCATAACCTCCAAAATGATAGTCAGAAATTAAATTCCAGTTATCTTTTTTTGCAAAAATACGAATTTCATCGTTTAAAAAGTCACCTTTTAACGCCGGAAAGCCCAAAATTTTCTGATTTGGCAGCGCACTATTTATTAACCCGGAAATTGTTCCGCCCGTTCCAACAGCGCAGCAAACGTAATTAAAAACCGAATCTTCATCCGTTAAAATCTCTTCGCATCCTTTTACGGCGAGTTCATTTGTTCCACCTTCGGGCACTAAATAAAAATCGCCAAACTTCTCTTTTAACTTTTCTATATAGGAAGTTTCGCTTTTTAAACGATACTCTTCGCGAGAAACAAATTCAAACTGCATTCCGTTTTCCTGGGCGAATTTCAAAGTTGGATTTTCATCCATTTTATCAAAAAGTTCATCGCCGCGAATAATCCCGATAGTTTTAAAACCCTGCTCTTTTCCAGCAAAAGCTGCTGCCGCAATATGATTTGAAAATGCACCGCCAAAAGTCAATAAAGTCTCTTTGTTTTCGGCTTTAGCCTGAAGTAAATTGTATTTTAATTTTCGAAATTTATTTCCCGAAACAAACGGATGAATTAGATCTTCGCGTTTTATTGTCAAAGAAATATCATTAGGGAAATTAATAGAAATATGTTGATTGAAAACTGGGTTCATTTTAGTTTAATGTAATGTAGAAACTGAAAAAAAGATCGGTTTTTTAAATAATTCAAATCGGTTTCTTTTGCGTAAGCTTCTCTTTCAAAACTGATATTTCGATACGCTGATTCTGCATTTTTATATTGAATTAACCGAATTAAATATTCCAGAAAATACCAGACAAAAAACGGAATTACCAAAAGTTCTAACTGCTGTCTTAAATGGATTTTTTCATGATTAACAAAAACTCCATTTGCTTTATCAAAACCATCTTTTACAATCACAAACGGAAATACAGCCATTCCTCGATATCCTTTCGGAATTAAATATTTGGCAACAATCAGAAACATTGGCTGTAAAATTTATAAATTTGTAGCTATAAAATTGTTCGATTTCAATAAAATCATAATCAAATATTTATATTTTTGATTTTTAAAGTTACGAAACACGAACGCGAAGCAGATTTATGAAAGAGCAAAGTAATGAAAATAAATTAATCGAAGGCGAAGATTTTTACTATACACCCGAAGGTTACAAATGCTTTACTGAAAAACATCATTTAAAAAGAGGGTATTGCTGCAAAAGCGGCTGCCGTCATTGTCCATATGGTTTTGACAAACGAACAGGCGAAATAAGAAAAAAAGGCTAATTAGATAATGTTTCAATTTGAAAATTAGATAATTAAAATAAATTCCAATTTTTTAAAATTCCAAATTCCAATCAAAATCTGAAGTCTAAAATCTAAAATAATTATATGGATATTCGCTCACGAAAATTTAGGATTAAAATCCACAAATCCTATCACAGGTCGGATATTCGTTATCCCTAGTTCATTTTTTTCGAACGGAAATTTAGAAGTTATTATCTTTTATTATCACTATAAAAAACCTTAGTAACTTAGAATCTTAGCAACTTAGAACCTTTAAAAAAATGACTTTCAAAGAAGAAATACAACAAGGAATTCCAAATATATTGCCTCCAAAAAAAGAATACGATTTAGCGATTAATCATGCGCCTAAACGAAAAGAAATTCTTTCGGCTGAAGAAAAAAAACTGGCTTTAAAAAATGCATTACGTTACTTTGAACCAAAACATCATGCCGAATTAATTACTGAGTTTTCAGAGGAATTAGAAAAATACGGACGTATTTATATGTACCGCTTTCGTCCGGATTACAGAATGTATGCACGTCCAATTGATGAATATCCAGGAAAATCGCTTCAGGCAAAAGCGATTATGCACATGATTCAGAACAACTTGGATTATGCGGTGGCACAGCATCCGCACGAATTGATTACGTATGGCGGAAACGGAGCTGTTTTTCAAAACTGGGCACAATATTTATTGACCATGCAATATTTGTCTGAAATGACAGACGAGCAGACTTTATCAATGTATTCTGGGCATCCGATGGGATTATTTCCTTCGCATAAAGAAGCGCCGAGAGTTGTGGTTACAAACGGAATGGTTATCCCAAATTATTCAAAACCGGACGATTGGGAAAAAATGAATGCGCTTGGAGTTTCTCAATATGGGCAAATGACGGCGGGAAGTTATATGTACATTGGCCCGCAGGGAATTGTACATGGAACGACAATTACGGTTTTGAACGGTTTTAGAAAAATAAAACAAAATCCGGAAGGAAGTTTATTCGTAACTTCTGGTCTTGGAGGAATGTCTGGCGCACAGCCAAAAGCCGGAAATATTGCCGGTTGTATTACGGTTTGTGCCGAAGTAAATCCCAAAATTACTAAAATTCGTCACGAGCAAGGATGGATTAATGAAGTTGTAACTTCTACCGATGAATTGGTGGCGAGAGTAGCTTTGGCGAAAGCCAATAAAGAAACGGTTTCAATTGCTTATTTAGGAAATGTTGTTGATGTTTGGGAGCGTTTTGATCAGGAAAACATCAAAATTGATTTAGGTTCAGATCAGACTTCGCTTCATAATCCATGGGCTGGAGGCTATTATCCTGTTGGAATTTCTTTTGAAGAAGCCAATCAATTAATGGCAGAGAATCCAGATTTATTTAAAGAAAAAGTTCAGGAAACACTACGTCGTCACGCTGCAGCCATTAATAAACACACTGCAAAAGGAACTTACTTTTTTGACTACGGAAATGCGTTTTTACTTGAAGCTTCACGCGCTGGTGCAGATGTAATGGCGGCAAATAATATCGATTTTAAATATCCTAGTTATGTTCAGGATATTATGGGACCAATGTGTTTTGATTACGGATTTGGGCCTTTTAGATGGGTGTGTACTTCTGGAAAACCGGAAGATTTACAAAAAACAGATACCATTGCAAGTCAGGTTTTAGAAGAATTGGCGAAGACTTCTCCAAGCGAAATTCAGCAGCAAATGCAGGATAACATTAAATGGATTAAAGGTGCGCAGGAAAACAAACTGGTTGTAGGTTCTCAAGCTCGTATTTTATATGCCGATGCTGAAGGCAGAATTAAAATCGCTGAGGCTTTTAACCAAGCGATTGCAAAAGGTGAAATTGGTGCGGTTGTTTTAGGACGCGATCATCATGACGTTTCCGGTACTGATTCGCCTTACAGAGAAACTTCAAACATTTACGACGGATCTCGTTTTACGGCCGATATGGCGATCCAAAACGTAATTGGAGACAGTTTTAGAGGTGCAACCTGGGTATCGATTCATAACGGCGGAGGAGTTGGCTGGGGAGAGGTTATAAACGGTGGATTTGGTATGGTTCTTGATGGTTCTAAAGAGGCTTCAAAGCGTTTAGCATCAATGCTTTTTTGGGATGTTAACAACGGAATTTCAAGACGAAGCTGGGCCCGAAATAATGAGGCAATTTTTGCTATAAAAAGAGCCATGCAAGTCGAGCCTTTATTAAAAGTAACTTTACCAAATATTGTTGACGAAAGTCTGCTTGGTTAAAGTTCTTTGAAAAGATTTTATCATAATCGTAATGTCATCCTGAGCGAAGTCGAAGGCTATAAGCAAAAAAGGGCTTCGACTTCGCTCAGCCTGACAAATATAAAAGTTGCATTTATGATAAAATAAACAGAACGAGAACATTAAATTTCTAATAATTATGAAAACATTCCAGTTAGTTCCGATTTTTCTGCTTTTGATACTTTCATCCTGCAGCAGTGTTACTGTTTATTCTGATTACGACAAAAATGTCGATTTTGCGCCTTATAAAACTTATGCTTTCTTTAAGCCCGGAATTGACAAGGTTGAAATTTCTGATTTGGATAAAAGACGTATTCTTCACGCTATAGATAATGAAATGGCGGCAAAAGGTTTTACAAAAAGTGATAATCCTGATTTATTAGTAAACATTTTTACTAAATCGAGAGAACAAGTAAACGTAAACCAATTTAGCGCTGGCTGGGGTTACGGCTGGGGCTGGGGCTGGAATCCTTATATGATGTACGGTGGACAAACAACCGTTTCTACTTCTACAGAAGGAACTTTGTACATTGATTTAATTGATGCCAAAAAGAAAGAAATGATCTGGCAGGGCGAAGGTTTAGGAACTCTGACTAAAAACGTTGATAAAAAAGACGAAAAGATTGCAGAGTTTGTAAACAAAATTTTAGCTCAATATCCGCCGGTTAAAAAATAGTATTCAGTTTTCAGTATTTAGTATTCAGTTTTTTTACAAAACTGCTGTTTATTACTTCGAAAAAAATAAGTACATTTGTTACTCTATCAGTTAAAAATGAAAAACTTTAATAACATTATTATCGCTATTATCAGCATTATTGCAATTCAGCAATGATGGCGAGGTGTTATATAAATAAGTAAAATATAATTTATAAAAACCTCCCACATCGGGAGGTTTTTTATTTTAAAAATAATTTTAAACAGCCACGAATTCACGAATTTATATATTCAAAGATTATCAAAAATAATTCGTGAATTCGTGGCGAAAAAAAACAAATTCTCATGAGTTTATTTAACGAAGTACTTAACGCAAAAAAGCAGCTCGAAAATGTAGTTGCCGCGACGCCCCTTACCCAAAATTTAAATCTTTCAGATGAATTTAAATCGACTATTTTATTAAAAAGAGAAGATTTACAAATTGTTCGGTCGTATAAAATTAGAGGCGCTTACAACAAGATTTCTACGTTAAATAATAAAGAAAAAGCAAACGGAATTGTTTGCGCCAGTGCAGGAAATCATGCGCAGGGTGTTGCTTATTCATGTAATCTGCTTCATATAAATGGCAAAATTTATATGCCCAAAACAACTCCTAAACAAAAAGTAAAACAAGTACAATTGTTTGGAAAATCATTTGTAGAAATTGTTTTAACAGGAGATACTTTTGATGACGCTTATGCATCGGCAACGGCAGATGCGATTAAAAATCACAAAACATTTATTCATCCTTTTGATGATGAAAAAGTAATTGCAGGGCAAGGAACTGTTGGACTTGAAATTCTGGAAAGTTTTACAAAACCAATCGATTATGTTTTTGTTCCAATTGGCGGCGGAGGACTGGCTTCTGGTTTGTCTGAAGTTTTTAAACATTTAAGTCCGAATACTAAAATAATCGGCGTTGAGCCAAAAGGAGCTCCTTCAATGAAAACTTCAATTGAAGAAAACAAAAATACAGCTTTAAAAACAATCGATAAATTTGTTGATGGTGCGGCCGTAAAACAAGTTGGAGATAAAACTTTTGAAATCTGCCGCTATAATCTGGAAGACATTATTCTTGTTCCCGAAGGAAAAGTCTGCACGACAATTTTAAGATTGTACAATGAAGAAGCCATGGTGGTAGAACCTGCGGGTGCTTTGACAATTGCTGCTTTGGATTTTTACAAAGATAAAATTAAAGGTAAAAATGTAGTCTGCGTTGTCAGCGGCAGTAATAATGACATTGAAAGAACGGCCGAAATAAAAGAACGTTCTTTACTTTATGAAGGTTTAATGCACTATTTTATGGTTCAGTTTCCACAGCGTCCTGGAGCTTTAAAAGAATTTGTAAACAATATTTTAGGGCCAGATGACGATATTACGTATTTTCAATTTGCTAAGAAAAACAGCCGTGAAGTTGGTTCTGTTATTGTTGGTTTAGAATTGAAAAAGAAAAAAGACATTCTGCCTATTAAAATGAAAATGACACAATATGGTTTTGAATTTCAATACTTAAACGACAATCAGGATTTGTTTACACAACTAATTGGATAAAAAATAAAAGGCTGCCTAAAAATTAGACAGCCTTTTAAACATCAATATAAAATTACTAATTGAATTCTCGATTTGTAATTATTGCTTTAATACTTTTTTAGAATAAGATCCCTGACTATCCGTTACTCTTACTACATAAACTCCTTTTGGAAGTCTGGAGATTTCAATTTCAGACTGATTTCCTTTTACAAAGTTTACATTTTTCTTCAAGATGCTTTGTCCTGCAATATTGAATATTGTTATATCTGCGCTTCCTTCATGATTGGTGTCAATTTTTAAATAATCGTTTGCCGAATTAATGAAAATTGCCATATCGTTTGAAGTTTCGTTTTCTTCAGTAATCGTCAAAGCTTTTTTTGCTGTCGATTCAACCTGAACAAACTGCCATTGCTGATTCAGTCCGCCAGTATAATCCCAAACCTGAATATTAGCCCCATTTGTTGTAGAAACATTTTCAACATCAAGAGATTTACCCGTATTTACATTGGTAATTTTATAATACCCGCCTCCAAGACTTGCAACCGTCCATTTAAATTCATTAGAACTAGAAAACGTTTTTTGCTGTACTTTCAATCCATTAGCCGTTCCGTTGTTTTCAACTGCCAGATACATTCCGGTTGATTTTACAATAATGTAATAATTTCCTGCTCCGTCAGAAACAAATTTCCAGCGCTGGTTATTTCCGCCGCCGCCTGTTACATCATATTGCTGTATTCTTCCACCGCTTGTAGTTGAATTATCTGCTACATCCAGTCCTTTATTACTGTTTCTTGAAATAATATTATAATACCCCGGAAAACCAGTTGGAGGTGGTGTTCCTGCTCCCCACGTAAAAGTAACTGCTGATGATCCCGGAACTGTATAATTAAATGCTGATGATCCTGAAACCACTTTTATGGTATTTGATCCTCCTGAGTTGTAAATTACAAGTGCAGTTGAGCCATCAGGATTTTTGAATCCAACAGATAAAATACTGCCGTTGGTGCTTGAAGAACCAATTCTTACTGCACCCGGTTTTACGTATTTAGAGATTTGACCAATAATATAATAGGCCACATTTTTAGTATAATTTGTGCTGTTATTAACTGTAATCGCTCCTAAACAAGTATTACATCCACCCGGAGTTCTTGGCCCTAAACTTGAATTGTTTGCAGCATTCCATTCTAAAACAGTTTTCGACCAGTTGTTGGTACTTCCAATAACAACGTTTTGCATATGCCAGCCAAAATCTCCGCTAAAACTTCCGCCAGAACCTGTGTATTGTTCCGTAAAATAAACGTTTTTGTTTGTTGCATTTCGTACTGTAGACATCGTCGAGATATTTCCTAAATATAAGTGGAATGCCGCTCCGTCAACATAACTGCTGTTGTTTAAAACATCAATTGGATATGCTGTATTGTCGCAATTATGATCAAAAGCAATAATTTTCACTCCTCCGTATCCAGCTGCAGCTAATTGAGGCCCGAGTTGTTGATTGATAAAATTCTTTTGTTCTGTAGAATTCATCAGCATACTTGGTTCGTTGTTTGGATTTTCAGGTTCGTTTTGCGGTGTGATCCCCCAAATCGGAATTCCCTGTGCCTGCATAGCAGCAATGTATTTTACAAAATATCTGGCATAAGCGGCATAATATTGCGTCTGCAGACTTCCACCAACCCATGAACCGTTGGTTTTCATCCATCGTGGCGCGGACCAAGGTGTTGCCAAAATTTTGATGTTTGGATTAATCAGCTGAATTTTTTTGATAATCGGAATTAGATACGTTAAATCCGGTCCGTTTAAACTAAAGTTATTCATATTAGTATCTCCGGAAGTTTCATTATAACTATAAGAAGAATTGCTTAAATCTGAAGCTGCAATACTAATACGAATTACACTTGCATTTAATCCTGTATTCGGATTATACAAATCATTCAATAACTGGTTTTGCTGTGTTGCTGCCATTCCGCTAATCACTTCGGCACTTCCTTCAGTAAGCGTATAACCAAAACCATCCATAGTTTGGTACGTTGTTCCTGCGTTTACTGTAACTGTAGAAGGATTTGTTCCTGAGTTTGTTCCAAAACTTACAGTACCTTGCTGTTGTAATAATCGCGTTTGATCACCTGATGTTATAAAAGGTGTAACCGTCTGTGCATTTGTTTTGGTAATAAATAAAAGCATTATAATAATGACTTGTGTCATAAAAGCTCTTACTCGGTTTGTAGGTTTTTGAGTAGTTTTGTGCATCTTTTTTGTGGTTTTTGTGGTTTGTTGATAGTTAAATTTTTCTCATTTTATTATGATTATTTTTATTAAAACGATTCAAAAATATATCAATTTTCACGAAATCGTTATAATTACAACTTTACAAATACACATCATTTGTAAATATTACCTTAACAAAAACACATCTTTATTTTTTATAAATAATTAAAAATCAATTATTTAAAATATTAAAAACCATAAAAAACTTACATTTAAATTTCAACATTTACAAAACTTTTAAAATCAGTCATTTAATTATGGTTTTTTAATCCAAAATGCGACTTATAATTATTTCATAAATGACAAATATCATAGATCGAACCTGAAGTTATATCGTATTTTTGCATTTCAATTTTATTAGAAAACATGGAAACGCTTAAAGATATTTCGACTATAGAAGATATTAAACAAATGGTCAACAGCTTTTATGATAATGTTAGAAAAGATGATCTTATTGGTCCTATTTTCAATGATAAATTACAAGATCGCTGGGAACCGCATTTGCAAAAAATGTATGGTTTTTGGCAGACTATTTTATTTGATGTTCGCGCTTATTCCGGAACACCTTTTCCTCCGCACAAACAATTACCGGTTGATAAAACTCATTTTGACCGCTGGATTCAGATTTTTAATACTACAATCGATGCGCAATTTGCAGGGGTAATTACCGAAGAAGCAAAAATGCGTGCCACAAATATGGCTTTTATGTTCAGCCACAAAATTGAATATTTTAGAAATGCCGAAAATGAGTTACGAAATTCATCAGGTAAATCTTAAAATATCTGACAAATTAAATTTGGATACTATTTTAAATTAAATAAATTTGATTGAACCAAATACTACCAAAAACCAATCAATATTTAAAATGAAAAAAATTATCCTGTTCTGTATAATCTGTATCTTTTTTTTAAACCATTTAAGTGCACAATCTCAAGCCCCGGTTTCTAGTTTATACAAAGGAACTGTTGACGGAAAAATATCTATAACTGTTTATATTAAAACAGAAGAAAATCCATGTACTGCCGATTTAATGTATACATCTATGTATCGATATGACAAATCAAAAAAATGGATACAGCTTGATATTACGCAAAATAAAAAGAAAGAGAATGAATTTGTCTTAGTTGAACATGGTTTTAGCGGTGTTTTAATTCTAAAGAAAACCGGAAATACTTTTACTGGTTTATGGATTAGTTCTGATGCTAAAAAACAATTACCAGTTGATTTAAAAGAAGCTGTAATGACTAAGAAAGAACTTGAAAACTTCGAGAAAACAATGGAAAAAGTTAATTATGAAAATAATGACTGTTAAAAACCAGCTTTCTGTCAACTTCAAAAAATCTATAAAAACGCAATAAAAATCACTTTCGAATAAAAATTTTGTGATGAATAGCAAAAAATAGCGACCTAAATTCGTAATTTTACATTCTAATCTACAACGTTTTCGAAATGAATGCATCTATAGAAACCAATCCGTTATTAGAACGATTGCCAAAACATTTAAAGCAATTTATTAAGCCTCAGGATTATAGTGATTACACACCAATTAATCAGGCGGTTTGGCGATATGTTATGCGCAAAAACGTAGATTATCTTTCTAAAGTGGCGCATCATTCTTATCTGGACGGTCTGCGTAAAACGGGAATCGAGATTGATTCTATTCCGAGCATGTACGGAATGAACCGTATTCTAACTGAAATTGGCTGGGCTGCTGTTGCAGTTGACGGGTTTATTCCGCCAAATGCTTTTATGGAGTTTCAGGCTTATAATGTTTTGGTTATTGCATCAGATATTAGACAATTAGAACATATTGAATATACACCTGCTCCGGATATTATTCACGAAGGTGCCGGCCACGCTCCTATTATTGCAAATCCTGAATATGCAGAATATTTAAGACGTTTTGGTGAAATTGGCTGTAAAGCGATTTCTTCTCACAAAGATTATCAAATGTATGAAGCGATTCGATTGCTTTCGATTTTGAAAGAAGCGGAAGATACACCGCTGGATAAAATCGAGGAAGCTGAAAAAGCAGTTGCCGATTTACAAAATAATATGGGCGAATTGTCTGAAATGGCTCAAATTCGTAACCTGCATTGGTGGACGGTTGAATATGGCTTGATCGGAACGATCGAAAATCCAAAAATCTATGGCGCAGGATTACTTTCTTCGATTGGTGAAAGTGCATGGTGTATGACGGATAATGTAAAGAAGATCCCTTATGATATTTCGGCAGCAAATCAAAATTTTGATATTACGCAGTTACAGCCTCAACTTTATGTTACACCTAATTTTTCATATTTAAGTTTGATTCTGGAAGAGTTTGCGAATAAAATGGCGCTGCGTACCGGAGGGCTTTCGGGAATTAAAAAATTAATTCAATCAAATGCTTTAGGTACAATTGAATTGAGTACAGGTTTACAAATTTCTGGTGTTTTTACGAATGTTATTGAAGAGGAAGGAAAACCGGTTTACATTCAAACAACTGGAAAAACGGCTTTATCATATCGTGAAAAAGAATTAGTCGGCCACGGGACTTTGACGCATCCACACGGATTTGGAAGTCCGATTGGGAAACTGAAAGGCTTTAATTTGGCGATAGAAGATATGAGTCCGAAGGATTTGCAGGCTTACAGCATTGTTGAAAATGAGACTGTAAAACTGGAATTTGAAGGTAATATTATTGTTGAAGGTGAGATTATTACAGGTTCTAGAAACTTACATGGAGAAATCATTTTAATCAGTTTTAGAAATTGTACTGTAACACATGGCGAAACTGTTTTATTTCAACCTGATTGGGGAAATTACGATATGGCGATTGGCAAAAAAGTGATTTCTGCTTTTTCAGGTCCAGCCGATGTAAATAGTTTTGACTTAATAAATATTGTTCCAACAACTAAAACTATAAAAGCTAAACATACCGACGAACGTGATGAATTAGAGAATTTATATGCGTCAGTTAGAGATATTAGAAAAAATAAGGGTTCTAAAACAGAATTGAAATCTATTTTTGAAAACCTAAAAAATAATCATTCAAACGATTGGTTGTTATCTGTTGAAATCGCTGAACTTTTGAAAGATTCTGATGAGAAACAGCTTTTACAGGAAGTATTAGTTTATTTGGATCAATTGAAAGAAAAACGTCCTGAAATTGCGCATTTGATTTCTGGGGGATTGGATTTAATTTTTGATAGTTCCTTGCCGCAAAGGCACTAAGGCACGAAGTTTTTTTGCCCGCTGATTTTACTGATTTAAACTGATATACGCTGATTTTTTTTAATCTCGCAAAGTCGCGGAGTCGCAAAGTTTATTATAATTACATGTAAGTTAGTTTAATTTTTGTGGCTCCATGTTTTTTATAGCATTTTAGAAGAGCTTTTAATTGGTTTAATTCTGCCACAAATTTATTTGAGTTTAAATATCCATTATTATATGGATACTCGTGTAATGGGTTTTTCTCAAACTCTTTCATTTTTTGTAGATTTTTTTCCATGTCTTTTTTATCAGAAGAATATACATAATCCTCATAAACAGGATTGTATTTTACCTTTTTAAAATAATTAGGATTTGCTTTTATTTTCAATAATAAATCATCAATTGTTTTTTCAAAAAGATTAATATTTTTCCAATATTTATTAGGCATTGTAGAATCTTCATAATCATATTCCTGAAAAGTAGAAAGATCAATTTTTAGAATTTTCTCAACCTGACTAGCCATGCTTTTTTCTTCATACCCGCCAACTTGTTCAAAAAAGAAAGACAAACCAGAAGGAAAATCATCTTTGCACGGAGTTTTTACATTTGCTTCGATGTAATAATCCATTCCAAAAAAATTGAAATTTAAGAATGAAATAAACAGTAATAAAGTGGTTTTCATGGTTTATTTATTTTACAATCTTCAAAATACTTATTATCATTACTAAGCTTAAATAGTCTCAATACTTTCTTCTTTTTTGGATTTATAAAATAACCCTACAGACATTAAAATTGCAATCAATAATACTGCTGAATAATAATGAATATAGTTCGCAACTTTCTTATTAATCATTATTTCATATTTAGATAATTCATCAGCAACAGGCAAAAACAAAGTCATTTTTATAAAAATTGCCCAGACATTAAATAATATGAACAAAATTAAAAACGCTTTTGCTGTTGTTCTGGAATATTTTAAATTAAAAAATAATATAACAGGAATAAGTATTGACAATAAAGTCAAAACTATATTTGAATACCACTCCAATTGATACACAAAATATAAGTTTTCATCTGAAATTGGAATAAACATTTCAAATAACTCATACGAAAAAATCTGTGCAAAATAGGATGTAGTAAAAACGCTGTCTCCAAAGCTACCGAAAGTACCTCGCAATCGAATGATTTGGCAAACATAATTTATTGCATTAAAAATCGAAAGCGCAAACCAAAGAACTGCTATTTTTCTTTGTAAAGTTATTTTCATATATTTCTTCTATCCTTAATATTTTTATCTTTTCAGATTAATGTACAGTAAACCAAAACCTTTGAGCCTTTGCAACTTTGCAACTTTGAGCCTTTGAACCTTAAATTAAAGCTTCAAATCCTGATTCAGCTCGCTTTCAGATTCAATAGTTTTTCCGTTGTATTGTAATTTCCAGCCCATTGAATTTGTCATAATTAAAATCTTAGACAATTCACTTATTAATCTATTTTGGGCGTTTGTTTTTAGGGTTGATTTTTCGATTTTTTTTGCCAGACTGGCTTTTACCGATTTGTTGATTTTATTGTAATCGTCGCCAGTAAACGGATTCAGTTTACTTTGTTCGACATCATAAAACTGAATATCGGGATTGATTGTGATTTCTTCTTTTGGGATATTTAAAATCGTAATGGTTTTGTTTTTTTCGTCAATATCGTATTTCATTTTATGCAAATCGTAGGCAACGGTAACATTGGCATTGACCACAATAAGTGCCTTTTTTTCAAATGAAATCATATCCATCAGATACTTCTGCTGATTTTTATAAGTGATCACTTCTGAGAAATGTCCTTCGGTAACCACCAGTTTTCCAACATTTAAAATTTGCTGCTGAATTAAATTGGTATTATAATCGATTGTAGAGTCTTCATCTTTTTTAAACTGGCAGTATTTAAAAGCCAGAACAATGATTAAAATAATAATACCGATGCTAATAATTCTTTTGATCAAGTTTTGCATTCCTGTTAAATATTTAGACGAATTTACTTCTTTTTTTAGTTTTTTTCGTCACGAATTCACGAATTTCCGTTAATTTCTTTTCGCATAAATCTTCTAAGTCCACAAATTAAAATTCGTGAAATTCAATTTTAAGCATTCCTATAAATTGTGATAATTCGTGAATTCGTGACGAATAATACTAAAAAGGATATCCAATAGCGATATTCAAAATCAAGTTGTCTTTTCGCCATGGTCCGCTTCCGAAATTAATATCATCGATTACCCATCTTTGTCCGTCTGGAAGAGCTGGATTTCGAAGAGGGAAAGCTAAATCTGTTCTTAAAATCAGGAACGACAAATCGAAACGTAAACCTGCGCCTGCTCCAATGGCAAGTTCTTTCATAAAATCTTTTGAAATTTCGGCTCCGGGTTTGTCTGGATCGGCATTTAAAAGCCAAATATTTCCTGCATCTATAAATACAGCGCCTCTTACAATACTAAATAATTTTGCACGATATTCTGTATTGAATTCCAGTTTTAAATCTGCCGATTGATCTGGTGTATAATTGTTGTTTGTTGTTGGCGGAATTACATAACTTCCCGGCCCTAAAGTTCTTGCTCGAAAGGCACGAATACTATTGGTTCCCCCTACTACAAATTGTTTTGATGTTGGCAGTGTATTTGAATTTCCGTAAGCAAATCCTGCACCTACGATTAATCGGCTGGCTAATTCACTTTCTTTTCCTAATTTTAAATAATGTCTAAAATCGGATCTGATTTTCACATACTGACTAAACGGAACATCAAATATCGTTTTTACATTGTCTTTTTTATAATTTGCGCCTGTAACTAATCCGGTAATATTTCCGGCTAAATCTAATTCTCCATTAAAATAGATCGTGTTTTTTCGGCGTTTCTGCATTGTATTCGTGTAAGTATAACTGTAAGTCGGTCCAAAAATCAATTGCTTTTCAATTACTTTCTCTAAAGCCGGATCTTGGTCAATATCTTCTAAATATTCCGGCGTAACATGGTTTGGACTTACATACGTTACATCTATCACATTTAACTGATGTTCTTTTCGAATATTTTCTTTCCATAAATATCCAAAAGAAGTATTAAAGGAATTAAGTGCATACAATTGTGTTCTTTTTTGATATTCATATCGCAAAGTTGCTTTAGTTCTTGGTACATATTCGCTGTTTCCTTCAATATTAAAGGGCGTTATAAATCTTGGCCAGGTTAAACTAACTTCTCCTCCAAGTTTATAAATATTTTTTCCCTTATTTACACCGCCAAGCTGGAAATCGGCACCGCCAAAAACAGAAACAGTAAATAATTCCGCACCTTTAAAAAAGTTTCGGTTATTCCAATTTAAATTAACCTCCGTTCCGGTATAACTCGCTGAATTTGTTTTCCCTAAAACCTCAACACGTATAAACTTTTTAGGCAGAAGCGTCAAGTAGTAATATGAATCTAAAGTCTTAGGAATACTATCTGAAGGTTTAAATTCATTTTTTACGAAACTAAAAGTACCCAGATTTACAAAACGGTTTAAGGTTAGATTATGGTCTTTTCTATTATATAAATCTCCTTTTTTAAAATATATCGTTCGGTCGTAAATCCTTGGTTTAAAGGTTTCTGTTGTATCGATGATTGTAAAATCTTTGTATTTTGTAATATCTCTTTTTCTATAAACCACACTGTCATTCGAAAGTGAATAATTGGGATACACATAAATATTATTGATTTTATACGCTGTAAGGGCTTTTGGCGGCGTATCTGGCTTTATTACAATTCTAACTTTTACTTCGTGATCGCCTTTACTGCTATCTACCTGAGCTAAAAGGTAATCTGGGTTAAAATAAAAATAACCTTTCTCTTTAAGTCTTGCGTCAATTCGTTCTCTTTCAGCTTTTATAACGTCCAAATCATACGGCTTTCCAACTTTCAATAAACTTCTTCGGCTTGATCTTCCTATAATTCTGGACATTGCCAGAGAGTCATCAGGAAAAGTAACGCTTTTGATGATGTATTGTTTTTTAGGAATAACAGTATATTCTGCCGTAACTCGTTTATTTCGAACAGTAGAATCGGCACTAACACGGGTTTTAAAATAACCTCTGTTTTCGGTAAAATTTCGTAAAACAGAAGCATTATAATCTAAATCGACTTTACTGAAAAGTACGGGCGGCTCTCCTACTTTATTGCGAAGCCAATATCTTGTTCCTTTTTGTTTTTTAGGTTCTCCGGCAAGATTGTATATCCATAATTTAGGACGTAATCCTAAAATTTGTTTATTTGGTTTTGGACGTAATAAATCTTCTAATTCTTTTTCGAGTGCTTTTCTTTCTTTTTTCTTTATTAAAGAATCTTTGACTTTTACAGAGCCGCCAACGTAAAGCAAGTCGCCTTCCGGCAAATATTTAGTATTACTGCAGCCTAAAACAAAAAACAGGCAGAACAGTATAAAATACTTTACATATTTATCTTTTATATGATTATGTTTTTTGTTCATTTCCTTCAATTTGATTTTCCTGCTGATTTTCTTCTAGTTTTTCCTTCTCTTTTGCTTCTTTCTTTTTTTGTTTTTCTTTCTCTTTACGGGCTTTTTCTTCTCGTATCATTTGCTTTTCCTGTTCTGAGCGATGAAAAAGCTCTCTGAATTTATTGTAACTCATTGTAATAATAAAAGCAACTCCCGTTTCTACAACCTGACCTTCGACTGCTACCTGATATTGATTTTTTCTATAAGCACGAACCATATAACGACCGTCTTTTGTAAGCTGATAATCCAGCGCTACGTCTCCGGCAATATTGGTGCTTTCTTCGTTGGCACGTTCCGCGCCTTCAACACCAAAACTACTTCCTACGGTTACTTTCAATCTGTCATCTAGCAGTTTTTTAGAAACGGCAACATTCAAATCGGTTCTGTTTTGCATTGTCCCGGAAGTATAATCTTCTGTAGATTCTAAATCAAAATTGACTTCAAATCCGGTAATTAATTCTCCGGCAAGATTGTTTAATTGCTGCGAAAGAATTTTGCTCACACTTTGTCTTGCCAAAGACTCTGCATTTGTACCGCCGCTTTCACTTGCAAATGGATTTTCGCCCACAAATCGGTTCAATAATAAAAGTGCAAAAACCTGTTTGTTTAATTCTGCCGGATCTTGTTCTAATTGTTTCAGCTTTGTCTGAGTAAGCTCAACCACATCCGAAGAAACATCATAATTTCCTTCAGGAAGTACAATTCCAAAAGAAATTTCGGGTTTCATTAATTCTCCCTTCATTTTCAGTAAAGTCTGAAAAGGAAGCTTTTGTTTGTATGTATTTCTTACAGCCGAATCGTCGTTTCCAAGTTGGTTTCCTAATAAATCAATTGGCGCTGCATTTACTTTATAAATTGCCGTAATATTTAAATTTGCCATTGTTGGTTCACCATTCCAGGTAATATAACTTCCTTTCTGAATATCAAATTTTCTTTTGATTCCGTTAAAATTCATTTCATAAGCCCCATCTGTAAACTCATATTTCCCAGTTAAAGTTGTTTTTCCTGATTTATCGATTCCGCCAACTAATTCTGCTTCGCCTTTCAATTTCAAATAATCCCCATTTGCCTTATCAATTAATAAAGTAAGTTCTGCTTCTTTATCAATCGAAATGGCCACATTCACATCCATTCCTTTTACTTCAGATTGATCGAGTTCATTTTGCAGTTCAACAGTTTGTCTTAAATACATATTATCTTCATCGACAAACTCTACAATTCCTTCACGATCTGCAATTGAAGGATCTGACTGAGGCATAACGACCGTAAACTTGGTTTCTTTATTTATTTTAATAGTTCCGTCGACAACAGGGCTTTCGAGATTTCCTTTAATATTGAGCTTTGTATCCAGAAACATATCACCATAAAACAAATCATTATCTACTTCTTTAGAATGTATGGCTCTAAAATCGTCTGCCGTAATAACTAAACCAAAATTATAATTTTTGAAATCCGGCGATTGAATGGTTCCGTCTACCGACAATTCGTTGTCATTTTCATCGTGAAGCGTAAACTTATCAAAAGTGATTACATCGTTATTAAATGTGATTTTTTCATTATCCGTTTTGAAAAAGGAATTCAGCTGCGTAATTCTAAAACCAGCATCATTAAAATTTAATTCTCCCGAAACTTTTGGGCTTGATGCATTCCCGAGAATTTTAAAGTTTCCTGATAAATATCCCGTTCCATCTGTTACATTTCCCATTGTAAAACCCTGAATACTTTTGACATACAATTTATTTAGATCTAAATTGAAATCAAGACTTCCGTCATCCATTTTATAATTTCCGGTCAGGTTTACCTCGTTTCCTTCTCCCGTTAATGCCACATTTGCATTCAGTAAATTATTAGTTTTATTATCAACTTTAATTTCAATATCACCAACAGCTTCTCCTCTAAAAGCAAAATCATCAATTTTTAAATCAGAAGTAAAAGTTGGGCTAGTCATGACATTTTCAACAACGGCATTTCCGTTAATTAAACCCTGCATCAACAACTTATCTTTTTTAACCATATTCATAATGGTTTCGATTTTGAAGTTTACAAAATCGACTTGCAACGGCGCATTGTCCTGTGTTCCCTGCGATTGAACTTTCAATTCATTTCCGTTATTATTCAGGAAAAATTTATTGACATATAATCGTTTGTCTCCAAATTCAATTGCGTTTTCCGGGTCGATGTTCCATTTATCATAGTTTAAAATGAAGTTTTCGGCATCAATTTTAAAGATGTTTTTAGAATCTTCCGTTTTAAATTCCCCAGCAATAAAATATTGAGGTTTTTCTTTTGCGTCCTGAACTTCAAGCGCATAAGTCAAGATATTATTTTCTACTTTTCCTGATAAACTGGTAAACGGAACTTTTAATGAACCACTTTCGATTGTAGCTACAGAAACAGAATATTCTAAAGCATTTTCTTTGGCTTCAATATTAATTTTTCCATCTGCTATTGTATTATCTGCGTACACGATTCTCGGAATTGTTCCTCTTATTTCTAAAGAATCGGTTACATTATTATATTTTCCGGTAATTTTAATTGGCTCTAAACCTGTCAGTTTTGGAATTAGTTTAAAAAGAATCGGGTCATTATCAACCGTTAATGTAAAAGCCAATCGCTGTTCATCAGATTCTCCGTTTGCTTTCGGATTTTTCAAATCGATATATTTTGACAATGATTTTTTTATTGCCGCTGTCAATGTGGTCAGTTTGTATTTTCCGTCAACTTCGGCTTTTAAAAACTGAGAGGAGATTTTAATATTATTTCGTGTGTTGTCTGAAAAAGCAATGACACGAACAGAGTCTAAAACGATTGGTTCTTTATCCTGCAAAATCTGAATGTTCGAAAGAAATACCTTTCCATTCAAAAAATCCGGGTTGCTATTGGCAATATCGGCATCGACAATACCGCGAAGTTTCATTGGCCCGGCATGAAGATTTAGTTTTTCAAGATCGGCAATATCCAGGTTTAGCTTTAATTTTATTGACGGATATTTTTCTTGTGTATTTCCGCTTGCAGCTAAATCAAAATTCAAATTTGGGTCTTGCATTTCTGATTTTACTGCGAATGAACCATTTGCTATATCTCCTTTTAATGCTAAATCTCTGTAGGTATATCTGTTGAAAACTGCTTTTTGAACGATTCCATCCAATTCTGCTTTTGCTGTTTTCGGGTCCAGACCATTTCCTTTTACTTTCGCTTTAAGCGTAATTTTTCCAATTGAATCGTTTTTGATTAATCGGCCTAAATCAAAATCAAGTAAATAAACCGTTGCATCGTATTTCTCTTTTTTCTTAACGCGCTGGTCAAATAAAGCGTCAACTTTTGCATTTCCGAAATTACTGTTTAAGGCCAGATTAGTTTTGAAATTCTGAGCAGAACCTTTAAATTTTCCCTGCAGATTTATTTGCGAAGGAAGCTGCATGTTTTTCGGAATTGTTCCGGCTGGTACAAACGTATTTATGTCTTTAGAAGTCGTTGCTATTTTTTTGATATTCAAATCGTAATACGCTTTTTGAGCATCTGGCAGTCCGGTTATTTTCCCCGAAAGGGAAACTTTTGTTGTCCCAATTCCGCTCATTTCGAATTTCGGAATATTCAAATCTTTTACTTTTCCGTTTACACGGCTGTTTACATATAAAATGGCATTTGGATTACTTTTAAACGGATTTGTTTTTTGTAAATCGGGAGCAAATAACAAGATGTCTTTGAATCCTATGTTTGAATCTTTTAAATTGGCATCGACAGCAAGATTTGCGATATCTTTTTGGAGTGCTGCGAGTGATTTGTATTCTACCTTAATTTTATCTTTTACAAGTGTTTGCGGTGTTTTTAAATACAAATTATCTAAATAAGCGTTTTTAGGCCCATAGAAAAAATTTGTTTTTAAAGACTGAATGTTCAAACCGCTTTTTTCTGTTGCTGCAAGTGATTTTATATTTCCCGAAATGGTATCATTTGCATAATATAATTTCTCGGCTTCCAGATTAAATTTACTCAAATCTAAATGACTGTAATCGATTCCTTTTGAAGCTGGTTTCGATTGCATGTCATCAAATTTAAAGGCTATATTTTGTATGTTGACTTTGTTTAATTTTGCTTTCCAGCCTACTTGTTTAATCGCCGTTGTATCTAAACTTGGCGCCTGAATTTGTTTGTCCTTTGCTCCTAATCTTAAATTTCCGGTTAGGTTTTTAAGTTCGAAAGTATCAAAATCTAGAAGCTGTTTGTTTAAATCAATTTCATTAACGGACAAATCTAAGTTTCCGAGTTTTATTCCTGAATCTAGTTTCGAATCTTTGTTATCGTAAGCAATATCAATTTTTGACAAACTGATTTTTCCGAGTTTTAATTTGAAGTCTTTTCGTTTTGAAATTGTATCAACAGTTTTTACTGAAACAACAGCAATCTGCTCGACAACATCCTGATTTAAAACCAATTTTAATCCGTCAAGATCAATATTTGGAATATCAAAATCCATTTTATCTAAATCGAATTTATTGAATTTTGTATCGAAATGCGTTAGTTTTACGGCAATATCGTTCTTAGCAAAATCATCTTTAAAATTAAATTTGACGTTATCCAGATTTACTTTTACAACCGATATTTTGAATGGTTTAGCATCCGGATCTTCTACTTTTGGTTCTTTGGATTCGAATGCTTTTATGATATAATCAAAATTGAAAATACCGTCTTTATTTCTTGAAATATTGGCTTTTACATTTTCAAGTGAAACAGAGTTGATTTCGAGTTCACTGCTCACCAGTTTGAAAAGATCAACATCAACTTCTAATCGTTTTCCTGCCAGCAGTGTATCTTTTTTCTGATCTTCAAAATAAAAACCTTCCAGCACTACATCTTTAGGGAATTTAATAGAAATATGATCTAAAGAAACTTTGGTTTTTATCTTTTTATGGAGGTACGTTATCGCTTTGTCTTTAACCAAATTCTGAACAGACGGAACCTGAATTAATATTATTAGAAGTAATAAAAGTGCAACTACAGAAACCACGCACCATAACAGTACACGAAGTGTTTTTTTAAAATAATAAATAGGTTTCTTATTCATACGTCAATAAAATACAGGATTTAATTGCTTCTGAAAAAAGCACAGTAATACGTCTTACAAAAATGTAAAATTTAAACCTTTAACAATTTACATAATTATTGGCAATTATTCTAAAATTTCATTGTAGTTTGAATGTGAAATAAATATTTGTTATTTTTTACTGTTGATTTACTTGAATCTATAAATACTTATTTTAAAAAGCGATCAGGTTCACATATCCTTCTTCTTTTCCAAATCGGCTTTGGGTTAATAATGGATTGTTTGGGTTTTCTTGATATGCCCAGTCTTCTACACCAAGTTCTTCAAAACGTTCTTTTATTTTTTCATTATAAAAGCCTGCTATAGATCTAACTCTGCGCTGTATATCTGCCCGTGCTGTATCATGAGTGTTCGCCGCATTTTGATTGGAGTAAATAAACTGCAGATAACCAATTTTTGGAATTCTCATTAATCTAGTCGAAAGAAAAGTTCTTACCAGTAATTCATAATCATCGCCAATAGATAATCTTCTGTTATGTCCTCCTATCTGATGATAGATTGATTTTCGCCAAACTCTAATATGATTGGGAACCCCAACAATATGACGTATAGTTTTTGGATTAATATTCATAGAAATATAAACTTTCATCCATTTTTCCATAATAAACTGATTTTCATATTTTCCATATCCAAAAGCAAATCCATCGGGATATGTTAATGAATTCCAGTTTTCATCAATCTCAGCACAATCTGAATAGACGAATCCAATTTCGGGATGATTTCTAAATGCTGCTACGATATCAAATGCACAATCGGGCATTAAATAATCGTCATGATCCAGTTCTGCCAGATAGTCTCCATTGCACATACATGCTGCGCGATGCTTCACTTCGCCAATTAATCCTCCTGATTTTTTCTTAAAATCATACACTTTAACTCTTACATCCCGGGCTGCTATATCTTCAGCAATTTTTAAAGTTTTTCCATCATCAGTAGAATCGTTAACGATCACCCATTCCCAATTGATATAGGTTTGTTTTTTTATCGAATCATAAGTACGAAGAAGGATTTCACCTGTATTGTAAACTGGTGTGAAAAATGAAATTAAATCTTCTGTTTGTGATGATAAAATATAATTCATTGCGCAGTTATAAGCGCTTTCGCCAATTTCTTCTTTTGTAGAATCTGGTAAATTCAACCATCTGCGTCTAATATCTATTGACAAATTCATCAGGTTTGGATAGTCTTCTGGCGAATTACCGGTAGTTATGATGCAGTCAGGGTTAAATGAAATAATGTATTTATTAATATTCTCATCATTCTTTAAATACAAGACATCTAAATCATTCGATTCATAATCACTTAATTGTATAGATTTAAGTTCTGGCTCATCATTCCCAATATAAACAATACGGGGAAGTCCCATTTTTGATTTTAAAGGTTTCATATTAAACTTATTTTTTACTTAATTTTTTTATCTTTTTAAGACAGTTTTACTGCCCAAAAGCCTAAGTTCTCCGCAATGTTTTCTTTAAAGAAAAAGCAAACATACAAACAACATAGGAAATTTCCTTAAATAAGCAAAAAATATTCTTGAAATTAAAATGAAATATGAGGCAGTTTTTTTCCAAGCAGATTTATTTTCTGCTGCAGTTTTTCTAAGAATTTTTTGTGCTCTTCTGATTCTGGATTAAAACTTCTATGACGAAGACTTTTCTGAATTTCCTCTACTTCCTGCATTGTAGAAATAGATTCTTGTGAGATATAATTTTCACTGAAAAGTTTCCAAATATAATCAACTGCAATTGGATTGGGATGCAGCATATCTTCGGTATAAAAACGATAATCGCGTAGTTCATCCATCATGATTTCATAAGAAGGGAAATAGTCATGAATTGTGAATTGTGGATTGTGACTTTTTAAAACTTGGTGAAGTGCTGTGAATAAGTGTGATTTGCTTAGTTGATTTTCTACAAAACCATCTTTTATATGACGTACTGGCGAAATCGTAAAAATGAAATTGACATCCGGATTTAAAGTCTGAATTAAATCTATGGTGTTTTGAATGCTTTTTTGAATTACATCAACAGATAATAATTCTTTTGAGAATTGTTTTTGAGGTACTTTATGGCAATTGGCAGCGATTTCCTCACTTTCAAGATTTTTGTAAATCCAGGAAGTTCCAAATGTGATAATTACATGTGTGGATTCTTTTATCCGTTTATTGGTTTCTAAAATGGCCTTGTTGAGTGTTTCTAATAATTCTTGTCTATCAGAATTACTTAAATCGGAATGAACTTCGAAACTATGCCAGCGTTCGTTATGAAAGAAAACATCTTTTTCTGTAAACAATTCTTCTTTACAAACCCGGTTAAACAATTTCTCTATTGAAACAGGATTGAATATAATTCCAAACGGATTCGTTTCATTTTGAAACTTAAAATAATCGAATTTCTCGGCCATATTTTCTGCAAAACAAGAACCAACAGAAAGTATCTTCGAATTATAATCGATTGGATTGCTACTTTTTGAAATTGGAATTTGGGTTCTGAATTGCATAATACTATTTTGTGTAAATTTCGGTTATTTTTTAGAAACAAAAAAGCCAGATGTAAATGCATCTGGCTTTTGATTATAAATGTCAATCATCTACTAGTAGAAATATTCTGAAGTGAAGTGAAGTCCTTCTGTATTGTCTACACTTGTTTGTGGATATCCATCTGCATTATAAGTATAAGAATAAGTAGACGATACTTCTCCTCCTGAAGTATCCGAAATTTCATTATGGAAAACTCCAACTCCTTCACCATCAACAAAAGCAATTTTATCTAAACCTAAAACATTTTTTGCTGCATTATTTTTAGAATCATATACATATTTATGATTTGGTGAATTGGTGCTTGTTATTTCACTTACTTCTCCATCAAGAAATTTAATTGTAGCGGTTCCTGATTCATCAGTTTGAGTTTTATCATCTCCACTATATAATATTACTGAAATTGTTCCATTCGCATTATAAGTGTAAACTTCTTTATGTCCTCTTAATTGATCATCATCAAGTTCAACTCTCAAAAAAGTTGCTAATTTCCCATCAGCACCGTAAGTAAACGTGTTTGTTTGCTCTACAGATCCATCAGGAAGTCTAAATTCAAGTTTAGTAATTACATCTCCTGTATAAGTATAATGCATGTTTATTTCTTTAGCATCATCGATTACACTTACGATTTTATTACCATCGTATGTATAGTTTACAGTTGTTTTTCCGCCTTCTCCAGTTAAGATAACTTTTTTAAGTAAAACTGAATCAGAAGATGAATCGTCATCGCTCGAACAAGATGTTAAAGTAAGAGTCAAAGCTCCAAAAAGAAGTAAAAGTTTTTTCATTTTTTATAGGTTAAATTATTAATTATTGAAATAAATGTAATTGAAACATTACATATTATCCAATTATTTTTAAGCCTATTTTATTACAAAAAAAAGTCTACTGCGATAGTAAAATAATTTAATTGTCTGTGCAGCATTATAATTATTTAAAAGTCAAAGTTGTAGTACACATACATGTTTTTTTGAGTAAAATGAATAAAATTAATTGCACCGTATAAATACCTAGCTCTTTTCTTAAACTTTATAAATGAAATCTTTTATCATGATAAAAGCTCAATCATTCATGAAATTCAAAAAATATACACCAATAAAAAAACCAAATACTTCTGTATTTGGTTTTTACATTTTTTTTACGTTTTAAAAACTAGTAAGTATATTCAATTTCGTATTCTATTGATGTGCCTCCTCCATCAAATGAAGTATTTCTTAACGGATAGCCGCTTACATTATAAGTATAGCTGGTTACATAAACCGCTGTATTAGAGTTTTCAGATGACGTTCTGGTAGTTTTTACAATATTATTTTTCCCTATATAACTAATCTCATTTAGTAATAAATTAAAGCCTAGAATATTCTTAAGAGGATTATTCTTTGTATCATATTCATAAACTCTTGTCGTTGTTACTGAATTAACTTTTTGCTCTTCTTTTACAAGATTACCATCTTTATAGGCCAAATTACCTTCACTACTTTTGGTTTCTACTTTTGTATCCTTATTTACTGAATAATTTATATATGAAATTAGATCGTTAGAACTATATGTGTAAACCGTTTTTTCAATGTATTGTCCATCAGGATATTCGGTAGTAATATTCTCTTTAAAGATTCTTGTCTTTAACTTTCCACTTTCATAAGTATATACAACTTCATCGTCTTTTGTCTCTTTTCCTTGTTGATCTATATCAAACGCTTCTTGTTTTGTTATTAAATCACCACTGTAAGTAAATATAGTTTTTGAGTCAGGTGTAATGCTGCTTATAATTTTATTTCCATTAAAGGTGAGGGTACTTTTACTATTTGTTCCCAGATATATATTAGGATATATGTATGAAATTGTTTTGGGTAAAACCGAAGTATCTTCAGAGGAAGAAGAATTCTCATCATTAGAGCATGATGCTAAAATTAATGCTAATGCACTAAAAAATAGTATTTTTTTCATATGGTATATTTTGAAGTATCAAATATAAAATAAATTATAAATAAATATTAACAAAAATCAATTGTACAAAATCATATATTCAGTACTATTATTAAAATATTTTATATTAAAATATCTTCCAGATTTACAATTCGGACAATTTTTCAGTTATAGTTTTATCTCTTAAAAATATTAATTAAAAATTTACATTTTTAATAACAAAAATCAACTTCAGAAACTAAAACATTTGCTTACTTTTGCATCTTCCATTTTTTTAAAATACTCTATGAAATTATTATATTCTTATATAATCAAACACAAAATGCTTTTGCTTTTTGCGTTGATTATGGCCTCTATAAACATTTGTTTCAGTTTATCAGACTCTATTATTACCGGTAAATTAATGCAGGATTGCGGTGTTGGATTACACAAATACGAAGGAAATCCAACTGGTTTTATCAAATCCCTTTCTTTTTGGCTTGGACTTTCGCTTGGTGCTGCGATGATCTCCAGAATTACCAAAAACTTTCAGGATTATTTCACGAATGTTGTGATCCAAAGAACTGGTGCGCAAATGTATACCGACGGAATCAAAAAATCGCTCGATTTACCTTACGCCGAATTTGAAGATCAGCGAAGCGGTGAAACTTTAAGTAAGCTAACCAAAGTTCGTTCTGATTCTGAAAAATTAATTACACTTTCTATTTCTTTGATTTTTCAAACCGTTATCGGGTTCATATTTGTAATTCTATATGTTGCCCGAATTGATTTTCGAATCTCACTTATCTTTTTAGTTACAGCACCAATTATTGCTTTGGTAAGTTCCTATTTAGGTAAAAAAATTAAAATTGTTTCTAAGAAAATTGTTAATCAAACTAATGCTTTAGCGGGTTCTACAACAGAGAGTTTACGTAATATAGAACTTGTAAAAAGTCTTGGTTTAACGTATCAGGAAGAGAAACGTTTGAATTTAAACACTTTTAAAATTCTTCAATTAGAATTAGAAAAAATCCGATTTATTCGAAGCTTGAGTTTTATTCAGGGAACAACGGTTCACTTTTTAAGAACCTGTGTAGTTTTCACTTTATATTATTTCTTATTTGGAGGAAAAATTATTGTGGGTGATTTGCTGACAATGGTTTTCTTTACTTTTTTCATTTTTGGTCCGCTTCAGGAACTTGGAAATTTCATTATTGCATTGAACGAAACCAAAGTTTCAATGGAAAATTTCAAAACCTTATTAAGTGCTCCAAAAGAATTTCGTCCAAAAAGCCCAAAACATGTTGGAGCTATTCAGTCGTTATTATTTTCGAATGTGAGTTTTCAGCATAAAACGGCAAAATTCAAAGCCGTTGAAAATATCAATTTTGAAATCAAACAAGGTCAAACCGTTGCATTTGTCGGCCCGTCTGGTTCAGGAAAAACAACTTTGGTGAAATTATTGGTTGGATTGTATACTCCGGCTGAAGGTCAGGTTTTGTATAACGAAATTGATTCTACAGAAATTGATTTACTTGATCTAAGAAAACAATTAGGTTTTGTAACCCAGGATGCGCAATTATTCTCTGGAACAATCCGCGAAAATTTATTATTCGTTAAGCCAAATGCAACCGACGAAGATTTATATGATGCCTTAAAAAGGGCAAGCTGCGACAAACTTCTTAAACGTGCCGAAGATGGTTTAAACACTACAATTGGTGAAGGCGGAATTAAAGTTTCAGGTGGAGAAAAACAGCGTTTATCTATTGCCAGAGCTATATTAAGAAATCCGAATTTATTGATTTTTGATGAAGCAACTTCTGCTTTGGATTCAATTACCGAAGAAGAAATTAATGCTACAATCAGAAATATATCTGATAAAAACAGAATCACGGTTTTGATCGCTCACCGTTTATCAACCGTAATGCACGCTGATAGAATTTTTGTTCTAGAACAAGGTAAAATCATCGAGCAAGGTAAACATGATGATTTAATTGTTGAGAGAGGTTTATATTATGCTATGTGGCGTCAGCAGATTGGAGAACGAAAATAGTTGCGTGTAAAGAATCTCGCAAAGTTGCAGAGTCGCAAAGTTTTTTATAAGCTTTGCGACTTTTGCTTTTATTTTAAGTTTTTTTAAGTGTTTAATTAAAGATTTGAAACTACTCTTTTTATACCAAACTTAATTATTGGTACATTGAAGTTTATAAGTAACCCTAGTTTCATTTTTGTAATTTTGAGATAAGTCAAAACTTGTTTTGCGTGGATATCTGTTAGTTGTTCTATTGATTTTATTTCTAAAATCACTTTATTTTCTACTATTAAATCTGCTCTAAATCCAATATCCAGATTTATTTGGTCCCAAATAACAGGCAACGTTTTTTGTCTTTCTACACTCAACCCTCTCTTTGTCAATTCATGATGTAAAATAGCCTCATAAACCGATTCTAACAAACCCGGGCCAAGTTTGACATGTATTTTATAACAAGCATCAACTACAATAGCTGAAATTTCGTTTTCAGTCATCTTTAAAAATTTAAAGTAAAAACCTACAAATATAAATTTCTAAAACAAAAAAACCACAAAGCTTAAAAAAACTTTGCGTCTCTGCGACTTTGCGAGATTAAAAAAACCTTTCTTCACAAAAAAACTTAGCAATAAAATCAGCACAATAAAAAAGCCGCAAAGCTTATAAAAAAACTTTGCGACTCTGCAACTTTGCGAGATTGAAAACCTTACTTCACAAACTCAACTGCCTTAGCCAAAGCCTCAGCAATTCCGGCAGCATTTTTACCTTTTCCAGATGCGAAGAAAGGCTGTCCTCCTCCATTTCCGTCAATATATTTTCCTAATTCTTTGATAACTGCATTAGCATTTAAGCTTTTACTTGCAACCAATTCTTTAGCGATATAACAGTGAATATTTGGCAAACCGTCTTCAACAGAAGCTAAAAACACAAACGAATCTGGTTTTGAACTTCCTAAAGCCGAAGCTAAATCTTTTGTAGAAGCCATGCTTAAGTCTACTTGTTTAGCAAGAAAATTTACTCCGTTTACTTCTTGGAAATTTTTCTCTAACTCAGCTTTTAATGAATTAACTTTTTCTTTAAGTAACTGTTCTACCTGTTTTTTCAACTTAGCATTATCATCCTGAAGTGAAGCAACAGATTTTAAAATATCCTGTGGATTTTTAAGCGTTTCTTTTATCTCTGCCAAGGTATTTTCCTGGTTTAGATAGAAGTTTTTCACTGCATCACCGGTGATTGCTTCGATACGACGAATTCCAGCTGCAACAGCACTTTCAGATATAATTTTGAAATGCCAGATCTCTGCTGTGTTTTTTACGTGAATACCTCCACATAACTCTTTACTTTCACCAAACTCAATCATACGAACAGTATCGCCGTATTTTTCGCCAAATAAAGCCATTGCTCCTTTATCCAAAGCTTCCTGAATTGGAATATTTCTATGTTCAACCAATTGTAATTGCGCTTCAATCTGAGCATTTACAGAAGCTTCAACTTGCTTAATTTCTTCATCAGAAACTTTGCTAAAATGAGAAAAATCAAAACGCAGGTAATTCGGATTTACCAACGATCCTTTTTGTTCCACATGCGTTCCTAAAATAGTTCTCAAAGCTAAATGCATTAAATGCGTAGCCGAGTGATTTTTTGAAGTTGATGTTCTTAAATCCGTATTTACTTTTGCCACAAAAACTGCTGCTGCATTTTCCGGAAGCTGTTTTGCAAAATGTAAAATCAAGTTGTTTTCTTTCTTGGTATCAATAATTTCAATTGTTTCGTTTGCCGAAACTAATGTTCCTTTATCACCAACTTGACCCCCTCCTTCTGGATAAAATGGCGTATTATCTAAAACGATTTGGTACAAAATACCATCTTTTTTAGAATCAACTTTTCTGATACGAGTAATTTTTACTTCGTTTTCAGTTTTATCATAACCTACAAATGTTTCTACATTTCCCGGAATCAAAACATTCCAGTCTTCCGTTGAAACTTCAGAAGCCGCACGAGAACGTGTTTTTTGTTTTTGTAATTCAACTTCAAATTCTGTTTCATTATAAGAGAAACCTTTTTCTTTTAAAATTAAAGCCGTCAAATCTTTTGGAAAACCAAATGTATCGTACAATTCAAAAACCTTAGCGCCAGAAACCTCTTTTCCTGTAGTTTCTGCAACTACATTTTCCAGCAATTGTAATCCCTGATCTAAAGTTCTTAAGAAAGAAGCTTCTTCTTCACGAATTACATTGGTAACTAATTGCTGTTGTGATTTAATTTCAGGGAAAAATTCTCCCATTTGGTTTGCCAGAACTTCTACCAATTTATTGATAAAAGGTTCTTTGGTGTTTAAGAATGTAAATCCGTAACGAATTGCACGACGTAAAATTCTACGAATAACATATCCAGCTCCCGTGTTTGATGGCAATTGACCATCAGCAATTGCAAAAGCAACGGCACGAACGTGATCTACAATAACACGAATTGCAATATTGGTTTTATTTTGTTCTTCGCTGATGTTTTTTACTTCATCAGAGGTATATTTTAAACCTGTAATTTGTTCTACTTTTTCGATAAGCGGGGTAAAAACATCGGTATCATAATTTGATGTTTTTCCTTGTAAAGCCATACATAAACGCTCAAATCCCATTCCGGTATCAACATGCTGTGCAGGAAGTTTTTCAAGAGAGCCGTCAGCTTTACGGTTGAATTCCATGAATACATTATTCCAGATTTCAACTACCTGCGGATGATCATTGTTTACCAAACTTTTTCCTGTAACTAGAGCTTTCTCAGATTCCGGACGTAAATCAACATGAATTTCAGAACAAGGTCCGCATGGCCCCTGATCTCCCATTTCCCAGAAATTGTCTTTTTTATTTCCAAGAATAATTCTGTCTTCGTCGATTAAAGTTTTCCAGATATCCCAAGCTTCCTGGTCAAAAGGAACATTATCTTCTTTACTTCCTTCAAAAACAGAAACATACAGATTTTCTTTTGGAATTTTATACACTTCTGTCAAAAGCTGCCATGCCCAATTGATTGCTTCTTTTTTGAAATAGTCACCAAAAGACCAGTTTCCAAGCATCTCAAACATAGTGTGATGATAAGTATCAAAACCAACATCTTCAAGATCATTATGTTTTCCTGAAACACGAAGACATTTTTGCGTATCGGCTATTCTTGGACTTTTTGGAGTTCCGTTTCCTAAAAAATATTCTTTAAACTGGGCCATTCCCGAGTTATTGAACATAAGAGTTGGATCGTCCTTAAGAACGATTGGTGCAGATGGAACAATTAAATGCCCATTGCTTTTAAAAAAGTCTAAAAATTGCTTACGTACGTCTTGTGATTTCATATTTAAATTAGAAAATGTATCTGTTTACAAATGTGTCAATTTGATAATGTGATAATTAGAAATAATCTCAAATTAATAATGCGTTGATTTTAAAATCGAAAATTAAAAACTTATGTTATCAACAATAAATTCCCTATTTTGCGCATTATATAATTATGTAATTCCCCCAAATTATCAAATTATTTTGTTCTTGTAAAAAAGCCGTCAACAACTGAAACATTTAGCACTTTTGTTCGACTAATTGATTTTACAAGCTGCAAAAATAGCGTATTTTAAAATATGGCGAAAGTAAAATATTATTACGACTCAGAAAATCTGGCTTATACAAAAATAAAAACCAGAAAAAGAATCAAAATCGGTTATGCTTTACTGTTTTTAGTGGCTTCGGCATTGTTTGGATTTTTAGTTTTTGTACTTTTAATTAATACTCCGTATTTTGAAACGCCAAAAGATCGTTTACAGGCACGTGAAATTGAAAATTTAAAACTGCAATATTCGATTTTGAACAAAAAACTCGACGAAATTGACGCTGCCGCAGATGCATTAGAGGAACGTGACAATAATATTTACAGGGTATATTTTAATAAAGCCGAAATTCCGGATTCTATTCGAAAAGCAGGCTTTAGAAACCCAGAAAGATATAAGACTTTAGAAGGTTACAACAATTCTCAGCTGGTTTTGAACACGACAAAAAGAGTCGATAAACTTTCAAAAGAATTGGCAATTCAATCAAAATCATTAGATGAAATACTGAAATTGGCCGGTGCAAAAGAAAGTTTATTATTAGCGATTCCGGCAATTCAGCCTGTTCAAAATGAAAATTTAAAACGTGTTGCTTCCGGTTTTGGGTACAGAATCGACCCTTTCACGAAAGTGCGAAAAATGCACAACGGAATGGATTTTACTGCCAACACAGGAGCGCCTGTATATGCCACCGGAGATGGCATTGTGGCAAGAGCTGACAACACAGCTTCTGGCTTTGGGAACCATGTTGTGATCAGGCATGGTTTTGGATATGAGAGTTTGTACGCGCATTTAAGCAAATATAACTGCAGACCCGGACAACATGTCAAACGCGGCGATGTTATTGGTTATGTAGGAAGTACAGGAAGATCTGAAGGGCCGCACTGTCATTATGAGGTGCATAAAGATGGAAAAGTGGTGAACCCGCTGAACTTCTATTACGGAAATATTTCGGCGGCAGAATATGTGGCAATTTCGCATATGGCAAACCAGGAAAATCAGTCATTAGATTAATACTACAAAAAGTATTATTTTTGAAATAAAATTAGAAACAAAAAAACATGCATATTGAGCTTTCAAAAGATAAAAGATATTACAGCATTGGCGAAGTTGCCAAAGCTTTTAATGTCAATGCATCATTGATACGTTTTTGGGACAGCGAATTTGATATCCTAAAACCAAAAAAGAACGCCAAAGGCAACAGAATGTTTACTCCGGAGGATGTAACCAACCTGCAATTGATTTATCATTTAGTTAAAGAAAGAGGTTTTACGCTTGAAGGCGCGAAAACACATTTAAAAGAAGGTCAGAAGAAAACATTAGATAAATTCGAAATAATACGTAAATTAGAGACCATAAAAACGCAATTGAACGACATCAAAAACGAATTGTAATTAAAAATAGAAATAAACTTAAATAAAAAAAATATGAAGAAAGGATTGATAATTCTAGGAGTTGTAGTTGTAATAGTTATTGGATTATACAGCTGGGCAAGCGGCATTTATAATACTGCAGTAACACTTGACCAAAACGTAAAAGAAAGCTGGGGAAATGTTAATACTGCGTATCAGAGGAGAAACGATCTTATTCCTAATTTAGTTAATACTGTAAAGGGATATGCTAAACATGAACAAGGTACTTTAACTGCGGTAATTGAAGCTCGTGCTAAAGCGACAGGAATTACTATTGACCCGTCAAATGTTACACCAGAACAATTAGCAGCATTCAATTCTGCACAATCAGGAGTCTCATCATCTTTATCAAAATTATTGGTAAGTGTTGAACAATATCCAAATCTTAAAGCTGATGCAAGTTTTATGAAGTTACAAGATGAATTGACTAGTACGGAAAATCAAATCTTAACAGCTAGAACTCGTTTTAATGAAGCTGTTAAGCCTTATAACAATAATATTAATACTTTCCCAAGAAATATATTGGCAGGAATGTATGGTCTTAAAGAAAAACCATACTTCGAAGCTTCTACCGGAGCAGACAAACCAGTTGAAGTAAAATTCTAAAAGGAATTCAATATTTTTAGAAAAAATCTAAACTCTAAAATCTAAACTCTAAAATTATCAAAATGTCAAAAGTAGAAGATTTTTTAACCAAAGCAGAAGAGCAGGAAATTGTTGAAGCTATTCGCATGGCCGAAAATAATACTTCTGGCGAAATTAGGGTCCATATAGAAAAAACAACTTCTAAAGCTCATTATGACAGAGCTTTAGAAGTTTTTCATGAATTGCGAATGGATGAAACCAAACTAAAAAATGGTGTATTACTCTATTTTGCAGTTGATGATAAAAACTTCGTGATTTGCGGTGACAAAGGAATCGATGATTTGGTTGCTGATGATTTTTGGGATTGTACCAAAGACGTTATGACCAATCATTTTAAATCTGGTAACTTTAAGCAGGGAATTGTTGATGGTATTTTGAATGCCGGCGAACAGCTAAAAAAGCATTTTCCTTCATTAGCAGACGATACAAACGAATTATCTAACGAAATCTCAAAAGGATAAATAATGAAAAATTCCAATAATAAAATTTTAAATTCCAATAGAATTTTTCAGTTTACTCTTTTGTTTATCACGCTTTTTATCAGTAATAGCATTTTTGCTCAATTTGATATTCCGAAAAAACCGGATTTTCAAACCTCTGTTTACGACTACGCCAATGTTTTAAGTGCTTCTGAAAAAACGCAGTTAGAAGAAAAATTAATTCGTTATTCTGATTCAACTTCCACTCAAATTGTAGTGATTACTATTGAAAGCTTAAAAGGAGAAGATATTGGGATTCTTACTCCAAAATGGGCTCAGGAATGGGGAATTGGACAAGCAAAAGAAGATAACGGGGTTTTGATTTTATTGGCTAAAGCCGAAAGAAAAATCTGGATTTCGCCTGGTTATGGATTAGAAGACCGCTTAACGGCGGGAATTGGCGGGGAAATTACCCGAAACATTATTATCCCGGAATTTAAAGCCGGAAGTTATTATCGCGGACTTGATAAAGGTGCCGATGCACTTTTTGATGTTTTTAAAGGCAAATACAAAGGAGAACGCAAGCAATCTAAAGGAAAAGGCTTTCCTATACTTCCATTTATCGTAATTGTTGTAATTGTTTTAATTTTACTTTCCCGCAGCAAAAGAGGCGGTGGAGGAAATTCTGGCAGCAGTGGCGGCCCAAGCCTGATGGATGTAATTCTTTTAAGCAGTCTTGGCAGAAGCAGCGGCGGTGGTTTTGGAGGTTTTGGAGGAGGATCATCTGGAGGCGGAGGCGGCTTCGGCGGTGGATTTGGCGGCGGCGGATTCTCTGGAGGTGGTTCTGGAGGAAGCTGGTAGAAGTTTTTGTTTCAAGTTTAGTTTTGTTTTAAATCGTCTATGAAAATTAATCTCTTTTTATTTATTTTTAGTTACTGTTTCTCTTGTTATTCTCAAGAGTTTTTTGACAATGAGAAAATAGAAAATACTAAAAATTTAAAAGTACTGGACAGTTTAATTCAAAAATTTCCTGATGTCGATAATTATTATTATAGAGGTTATTACAATTATGACATAGGAAATTATTCAGAAGCACTTTCTGATTATAATAAATCATTATCTTTAAATCCAAATGACTTTAAAACTTATTTTAGTCGTGGAAATTTATACATTAAATTAAAAGATTATAAAGATGCTGTCAATGATTTTTCACAATCTATTTCTTTGGATGGAAATTCCTATAAAGCTTATTTCAATCGAGCTTACTCAAAATCAAAGATTGGTGATTTAAATGGTGCCTTAAATGATTATTCACATTGTATAAAAATCAATCCTGAATATATTCTCGCATATGAAAATAGGGGATTAATAGAAAAAGAACTAAATTTACACAGAGATGCAATATTAGATTTTGATAAAGTAATAAAGGCTAATCCTAAATCTGCAGAATCCTTTCAAAGTAGAGCTGTTTGTAAAGCAATGATAAATGCTAAAGATGCTCTAAATGATTTTGATACAGCCGTAGCTTTAGCTCCAAAAAATCCAGAAGGATATTATAACAGAGCTTTATATTATATTAATTTCAAAATTAAAAAAGATTATTGCTCTGATCTTAAGGCGGCTCTTAACCTAGGTTATTTGCCTGCAAAAGAATTAATAACCGAAGTTTGTAAAAAATAATACATATTATAGATGTTATCACATAAAGCAAAATATGCCCTTAAGGCCTTACTTTATTTAGCTGAACAAGACGAAAATCACATTTCTAGAACTATAGAAATAGCTGATGGCGCTAACATTCCAAAAAAGTTTTTAGAACAGATTCTTTTGGATCTAAAACGAGGACGTTTTGTGAGCAGTAAGCAGGGAAAATTTGGTGGATATTACCTGATAAAATCAAAAAATGACATTACTTTGGCAGAAATTCATCGATTATTTGACGGTGCAATTGCACTTTTGCCATGCGCTTCTTTAAATTTTTACGAGCCTTGCTCTGATTGTAAAACCGAGTCTGAATGCAGTCTGCGTCACGGTTTAATGCTTATCAGAGATAAAACTTTGAAGGCAATGGAAGGCATCACAATAGCTTCATTAGTAAATAAATAAAAAAATATTTTCTAATTCCTAGTAAATCGATAGAATTAATATTTATATTTGCACAAAATAATTAACTAACCATTTACAAAGATTTTAACATGAAAGTACATTTTAGTCCATCGGGTGTATCAAAACTTTTGCAAAATAAACAAACAAGGCTTTCTGCTACAGTAAAGAGAAATTCATCTATGATGTGTATGTGCTGTTGATTTAAAAAAAATTTATTTTAAATTCTACTAATCACATATACTTACTATAAAAAATGAAAAATTCTTTAAAAAATATCTTTACAATATTATTCTTTTTAACTTTCACTGTATCTTTTGCACAAAACATTGAAGGTGTTGTTACAACAAGCGAAAATATCCCTTTAGAAGCCGTAAACGTGGTAATTAAAGGAACTACAAATAGTACCGTTACAGACAACAGCGGTAAATTTATAATGGACTCAAAAGGAAGATTACCAATAACGCTTTTAGTTCAGTATGTTGGCTATACAACATCTGAAATAGAAGTAACTTCTATTCCGGTAAATCCAATTCAAATTGCGCTCAAAGAAGAAAACGAACTTATTGAAGTTGTCGTTTCTTCAAGAAGAAGAATCGAAAAAGTTCAGGATGTGCCAATTGCTATTTCTGTTATTACAGGAAAACAGGCAGAACAAACCGGAGCTTTTAACGTAAACCGTATCAAAGAACTAGTTCCTTCGGTTCAGCTTTATTCTTCAAATCCAAGAAATACAGGGATCAACATTAGAAGTTTAGGTTCTCCGTTTGGGTTAACAAATGACGGTATCGATCCGGGAGTTGGATTTTATGTTGACGGTGTTTATTACGCTCGTCCGGCTGCTACAACTCTTGACTTTATCGACGTAGAACAAATCGAAGTTTTACGTGGACCACAAGGTTCTTTATTTGGAAAAAACACCACTTCCGGAGCTTTCAATATCACAACTCGCAGACCAAGTTTTACATCAGGCGCTGACTTTGAAGTGAGCTACGGAAATTATTCTTTCTTGCAGGCTAAAGCCTCTGTTACGGGTGCTTTAGGCAGCAAAGTTGCAGGTAGATTATCTTTCTCAGGTACATCACGTGATGGTTTAGTTGACAATGTTGCAACTGGAAGAGCTACCAATACATTAAACAATCAAGGTATTAGAGGTCAGTTGCTTTGGACTCCAACTGTAAATACAAATGTTGTATTTGCTGCTGATATTACAACACAGCGCCCTGACGGATATGCACAAGTTGTTGCTGGTGTTGCTCCAACTCAAAGAGCTGCTTATCGTCAATTTGATGCTATTATTAAAGATTTGAATTATCAGCTTCCAAGCCAAAATGCTTTTGATCGCAGAATTGATCAGGATACACCTTGGCGTTCTAATCAGGATATGGGAGGGCTTTCTTTAAATATTGATACAAAAATTGGAGGCGGAACTCTTACTTCTACAACTGCATGGCGTTTTTGGAATTGGGATCCATCAAATGACAGGGATTTTACAGGATTACAAGTACTGGCTAAATCTCAAAACCCAACAAGACAAACTCAAATTACACAAGAGGTTCGTTACGCAGGACAGTTAACTTCTAAAATCAGCGGTGTTGCCGGAGTATTCTTTATTGATCAAACATCTCAAACAGATGGAACAGAAGAATCTGGAAATGCACAATGGAGATTTTCTCAAAGTACAACAAGTGCATTATGGAAAACTCCGGGGCTTTTTGAAGGATACGGAATCAAAACTGATGCAAGAATCAGAGCTTCGAGTGCTGCTGTATTTGGACAAATTGACTGGGCAATTACAGATTGGCTGCACGTTTTACCAGGTTTAAGATATAACTTCGATAAAAAAGATGCTCATTATGCTCGTACAACATACGGAGGTTTACAAACTACTGATCCAGCATTATTAGCGTTAAAAAAACTGGTTTACTCTGATCAGGCTTTCGATTCAAGTACAGATAATACTGACTTTTCTGGAAACATAACCGTTACTTTTAAAGCAAATGATAAAATCAACGCTTATGGAACTTATGCAAAAAGTTACAAACCTGTTGGTGTAAACGTTGCTGGTCTTCCAACAGATTCTAAAGGTGCTCCATTATTAGATCTTGCCGTTATCAGACCCGAAAAAGTAAATCATTTTGAGGTTGGAGTAAAAACTTCTCCTTTTAGAAATTCAATCTTCAATATTGCTGCCTTTAGAACAGACATTAAAGATTTTCAAACTAACGTTCAGGCTGCTGAATTGGGTGTAAACCGTGGTTATCTTGCCAATGCAGATAAAGTACGTGTACAAGGTGTTGAATTAGATGCAAGTTTTGTTATAAGTTCACATTTAACCATAAATGGTGCAGCAACTTATACAGATGCTATTTATGAAAAATTTACTAATGCACCGCTTCCGTTAGAAGAAACCGGAGCTCCGGTGTCTTTCAAAGATGTTTCTGGAACTGATCTTCCGGGGGCTTCAAGATGGGCAGGATCTTTAGGTGGTGAACTTTCAGATAATGCAAGATTCTTTGGAAACTCAGGAAAAGTTTTCCTTGCTATTGATTCTTACGCTCGTTCTGAATTTTCTTCAAGCCCTTCGGCTTCAAAATATTTAGTTGTCCAGGGTTATGCAATTTTTAATGCTCGTTTAGGTTTCCGTGCAAGTCAAGGTTTATCTGTTCACTTTTGGGGACGCAACCTTTTAAACAAAGATTATTATGAGCAGTTATTGCCTGCAGGAGGTAACGCAGGACAATATGCTGGTGTATTAGGTGACCAAAGAACTTACGGAATCACATTGAAATACAACTTGTAAGAACAAATAAAATTAAAACTAAAAACTAATTAACGGGATACGGTAAAACGTATCTCGTTTTTTTATTTAAAATTGAAATCACAAATAAAGCTTTAAAGCAAATTTTATTCTGCCATAAATCAATTTTCGTTGTATATATTCGCTGCCTGAATTTATCGGTTGAATGAAGATTTTTAAATTTGTATTTATTTTAGGCTTTATAAGCTCATTTTTATCGGCACAAAATCAAAAGAAAACAGATCAGCAAACGCTGACCTGGATTCGCTATTATAATATTTTTCCTTTAACTGAAAAATGGGCACTGCATTCTGAATTTGACAACAGAAGTTTTGTCAATCCAATTCACCAAAATCTATTTGTTGTAAGGGTTCAGGGAAGATTTCGTGCTTCGAAAATTATTGATCTTGGCGGGGGGGTTGCTTATTTTAACGTAAATACACAAGACCCAGACATTGATCCGGATTTCTCTATTCCGGAGTATCGAATACAGCAGGATATTACTTTTATAAATGATATAGCAAAAATCACTTTCCATAATCGGTTTCAGCTTGAAGAACGTTTTACTCAAAAAGCTTCTAAAATAGATTTACTGGATGGTTACACTTTTGCATACCGGTTTCGTTACAGATTACAGTCGACTTTTGATCTTTGGAAGAAAGAAAAACAAAGTCTAAAAGGTACGATTTCAGATGAAATTATGTTCAACTTTGGAAAAGACAATAAACGAAACACCTTCGACCAAAATCGTCTTTATGCTGCGCTTCGTTACCATATTAATCCAAATATTGGTCTGGAATTAGGATATTTAAAAAGTTTTCAAAGACGCGCAAGCGGAGTTGACTTCTATGATCGTGATATTATTAGGTTTACTTTTTATCATAGAATTGATCGCAGATTTTAGATTTTAGATAAAACCCGGATCAAATTTTAATTTGATCCGGGTTTTATGTATCCCTTTGAGCCTCTGAACCTCTGAACCTCAAAAAAAACCTATTCTCGCTGCCTTCTCTTCCCTCCTTTTTCAGATCCAGTAAAGTTACCTATTTTATAAGCTAAAGAAAACATTACGTAACGTCTTAAAACGGTATTTTCTTCATCGCGAATTGCTGTTGCAGAAATTGTTCGTGTTGCACTTAAATTTTGATTTAAAACATCATACACTTTCACTTTTGCATACAGTTTTTTATCTAAAAATCCGTATGACAAACTAGTATTCCATAGGTAAAAATCTTTTTTGAAATCGCCTGAAATATTTGAATTATAAGTATATCCAAAATCATTTCCGAAGATTAGATTTTCTGGCCAATATGTTGTCGTCTGCAAATTAATTCTGTGTACCACATTTGAAGTCGCATCTCTTGAATAATTTTCATATTTTGACTGATTGTATGATAAATTATAAGATGGTGCAATTGTCAAAATTTCTCCATAATCATATGATAAATAAACCTTTGGGGTAATCGAAGTCGATTTTGCATTATATAAAACAGCATTTGTAAATCCTTTGTCAAAAGAATAACCTGCATTTAATCCTAAACCGTATCTTAAAGTATGTGCCCCGCTTTTTACCGACTGATTCCAGTTTGCGCCAATAGAAGCATTATAAACTCCCGAAATATTCACATAAGTTGTATTTCTTTTTCCGCTTTCGTCATATATAGAAGTTGAGACAATATCATTATCATAATAATCTCCTTTTAAATATAAACTGTAACCAGAACGCGAACGGAAATCGTAATTTTTGAAATTGAAATTCACACTGCTTTTTTCAACAGGATGCAAATCTGGATTTCCAACAATGGTATTCAGCGGATTATTAAGATTCACCACAGGCATTAACTGTGTTGCAGATGGCAATGCATTTGAATAATCATATTTTAGGGATAAATTTTTAGAACGACTAAACTTGTATCTAAATATAGCTGTCGCAAACGGCAATGCATATTTTTTACTTAAATCGGTTGCATTATTTAAATACAGCGAATGGTTATCAAAATTTACAATTGACGTTCGGCTGTCAAGATTTAATGTAAACTTGTTTTTTTGCAATGTAATTCCAACTTTTGGTGTAACCGAATTTTGTACGGAACTTGTATAATTAGTCAAAGACAAATTCAGGTCACTATATTCTTGTGTATCAGGATTGAAATTAAAAGTCTTTTCATCGTTTACAGAAGTATTCCAATCAAAATCAGATCCAAATCTAACTCTTAGAGAATCGGTTATTGGTTCCGTATATTCGATATCTGCAGAATAGGCATCGCTGCTGTTTTTCTTTTTCGTAGTTTGATTTCTTTCATCATTTGGCTGATTGTCCTGATAGAAAATTGTTTCAGAAAGATTCAAACCATTAGCATCCGTACTTGTATTATTATTTGTGAAAACAAAACTTAAATTTCGAGATTTCTTTTCAAAAGTTTTATTAAAGTTGATTGTATTACCAAAATTAAAATTATCACTTTCAGAATACGATTTAGAATTGCTTTCGTTTAATGCATTTCCGTTTTCATCTTCAGACGAACTTGATGAAGTCGAGTTACTGTTTGTTCGCGATTGATTCAACTTAGGCGCCACAACAATTCGCATACTTGGATTAATCTTATACTCTAATTCAAAATTGACATTATTTCCGGTGCTTTCATTTCTTGTTTTAGCCTCGGCCTCTGTAATAATATTTCCGGTTGGCAAAAAACTAAGCTGATTTGATTTGCTGTCGTTATTATTAATCGTATTCGAAAAATTATAACTTCCCATCGCCAGCAGGTTTTTTGTCCAGTCGTCAGAATAATTAAGACCAACTAAGTTTGACTGTGTTATTCCCTTTCCGCTTCCGCCAGAACCAGAGCTTCCGCCTCTTCCACTGCTGTTTCTACCGCCGCCCATATTATCAAAAACATCATCCATCGAAAATCCCGTCGAATTGATATTATTAGAAGAAGCCAGCAAGCTTATTTTTTGTTTATTATTAAAATAATTCAGGTTGACATTGGCTTCATAGCGATCATCTGTGCCGTAACCGCCCATTATTTTTCCAAAATATCCTTTGTTTTTCTTTTCATCAATAGTAATATTAATACTCGAAAAATCTGAGGTTGATTCTTGTTTTGCCAGTTCTTCTTTCTTGGTTTTAAAATCAGAAACCTGAATCTTCTTTATAATATCTGCCGGTAAATTTTTAATCGCAATAGCTCCGTCTTTATCAAAAAAAGTTTTTCCGTTTACTAAAACCTGATTAACCTCTCGTCCATTTACAGTAATTTTTCCATCATTATCGACATCAAATCCGGGTAATTGCTTCAGTAAAGTTTCAACATTAGAATCCGGACGGACTTTATAAGATCCTGCATTAAATTCTAAAGTATCTTTTTTGATGGTTATAGGCGCTGCTTCTGTTTTAATAACAACATCATTTAAGGCATTTACATTTTCCAGCATGTATATTTTACCGAAATCTTTACTTTCTGTAAGTCCTTTATACTCTTCAAAATAGGTTTGATATCCCATATAACTTACCTTCAAAAATACAGGTTTGTCATATTTTTTAATATCCATTCTAAAAGCACCGTTTTTATCTGTAGTGGCATATTCAATAACAGTAGAATCTTTAATTGTAGTAAAATAAACCGTTGCCATTTCCAGCGGTAATTGGGTATTGACATCTAAAACTGCCCCTCTAATGGTAATATCATTCTGCGAATGGGCGGTAAAGACAAAAAGGAAGAAAAACGATAAAAATGAATAAATCTTAGTCATAAAAAATTTGGTTAGTTAGATGTTTAGACTACATAAAAGCCAAAAGGTTTAATTGTAGTTTTTACATTTATTCAAATAGTATGCCATTTTAACCTTTATTAAGATAACAAAAAATACTCACAATCTATTATATTAAATTTTAAATTACTGATTATCAAAAAATTAGACCCGATAAAAAAGGGTAAAACTCCCCTTTTAAAAACAGTATTTAGCCTAACTCCTATTTCATCAAAATACAAAAACTTTGCAGCAACAACCAAAAGGAGAATTCAGAAAATCCTAAAACAGAGTATGACAGAAAAGTCGAAAACTGATAAGAGTAGGCAACTTAAAAACCAATTACCATGAAAAATATTTTTAAAGGTTCCTTAAGAGGATATGTATGTGAAGATTGTCTTGAGGCCGTATCTGAAGTAGAAATTTTAATTTACCATCCATACAGAAATGCTGATACTACTGCAAATACGGCATCTAATGCAAAAGAAACATTTCGTTTCGTTTCAAAAGAAGAAGCAAAACAAAGAGCAGAGCTGCTTGTTTACAAAGCAAAAACAGATGCAGCAGGTAATTTTCAAATTGAAGTCGATGAAAAACACGTAGGCTCGAGCTTCGATATTGATTTTGTCTGCGGTACTGTGCCGCCAAAACATCCAAAACCAAAAAGAGATGAAATAGTACAGCTCCATATTACGACTTTTTCGATGCGTTTAGAACTCGAAAAACAAGCAAAAGATGAAAAATACAGATGGGAATATGCAATTGCTTATAAATGGTGGTGTTATATTCGCGGACACTTTTTTGATGCGTGGGTTATCTGCGGGCATTTGATGAACTGCCAAACCAATAAACCAATTGCTAATGCGAAGGTTACGGCAATGGATGCCGATTTTTTAACCGATGATAATTTAGGAACGGCAACAACAGATTCAAACGGACATTTTAGAATTGATTATACTTCGGCCGATTTTAAAAAGACTTTTTTATCGCCGTGGATAAACATAGAAACGGATCCAAGTTTTCTTTCTTTTCAAAGCGGACCTGATGTTTATTTTAAGGCTGAATTAGGCGGTACAAAATTAGTTGATGAAACTAAAGCAGACGCACGCAAAAATGTTGGTTTTTGTTTATGTGTAAATTTATGTTCGGATGTAAATGTTGTAGATCCTAATGATCCGAATTTCCCAAGTGCATGGACAGGAATTGGAGCTGCTTTTAGCTCGTCTTACGGATCAAGTAGTTATGATTTTGATGCCGATGGTTTTGCCGGGTCTGGTAAAAATGTTTTATTTTCTGTTATAAGATTAACAGGGCAAGCTGCGCTGAAATCAGGTTCAGGAAATCCAATCGAATATCGCTTTAGAGTCAGTGACACGACGGCACCAAATAATACGGTGAGTTTGCCAGAATCAAATTTTACCAAAATCGTTGGGGTAACACCTGGGTTATTTTATCCTAGCGTAGTTTCTAAACTAACCCGTAAAGTTTTCTCTTTTATTCTTAACGATATTTTTGTTTGGAGCGACCAAAGTGATTTTGATGCCGAAGGCTGGTTTGATGTCAATCATGCTATTGAAAGAACTTTAATTGCCGTGGGATTAACTCCTGCCGATTTAGCTCTTTATAATATTATTGAAGAAGATACGCTGATTTCGCTAAATACTACTGTACTTACAACAGCTCCAAGCATTCCACCAAACAGTATTAATCCGGGGCAGAATATTCCTGCGGGAAGTAAAATTCCGTTAGAAAAATTTGCTGTCAGATTTGAAATCAGAGAAGTGATCGATAAACCTTCTAATAATTTTGGAGTTATTGGCGGAAACGGAAAAACATTGAATTCTGTTGTGATGAATAATAATCCTATATATAGAAAATTATCAATAAAAGAACTAGACGAAAGCAGTCTTTGCAGTCCGATAAGCGGCACAATACATGGCCGATATACGGTTTACCATCCATATTTAGCAGGCTGTAGTCTGCACTTAAACAACAATAGTCATACGGTTGAAAGAGATATTTTAGATGGCGTAATAAACGCGCTTCCGGCTGTAGACGAAAGAACAAATAATAGTTCGCAGCTGAATAATCCTCCAGCTGATATGACGCGCTGTACGTATACATTAAAACTATATTCGTCAACCAGAAAACATAACGGAGATTATGGCGATTCTGACGGTAGTACTCCACTTGAACAATTATTCTTTTATGATGTTTAAAATCATTTCATAAATCAAAAAAGCAGTATTTCGAATTGAAATACTGCTTTTTTGATTTATAAAGATTCTTGAAAATCTATTTTTCTCTGATGTAAATATCGATTGGAACTCCTGCAAAATCCCAGTTGTCACGAATTTTATTTTCCAGATATCTTTTATATGGTTCCTTAACGTATTGCGGCATATTGGCAAAAAACACGAATTGAGGTGTTTGCGTTGGCAATTGCATGCAATATTTAATTTTTACATATTTCCCTTTTGTAGCCGGCGGCGGATAAGCTTCGATTACTTTCAACATATATTCGTTGAATTTTGAAGTTGCAATTCTTTGTTTTCTGCTTTCAAAAACCTGAACTGTAGCTTCCAATGCTTTTAATAAACGTTGTTTTGTTAAAGCCGAAACGAATAAAATTGGCACATCTGTAAAAGGCATTAATTCTTTACGAATTTTCTCTTCGTAATCACGGCTTGACATGGTATCTTTTTCAACCAAATCCCATTTGTTTACCAAAATTACAACACCTTTACGGTTTTTCTCTGCAAGCCAAAAAATACTTTGATCCTGTCCTTCAAAGCCACGAGTTGCATCGATTACTAATATACAAACATCGGCATGCTCAATTGCTCTTACAGAACGCATTACCGAGTAAAATTCTAAATCTTCCTTTACTTTTGCTTTACGACGAATTCCCGCAGTATCAACCAAGTTAAATTCGAATCCAAAACGGTCAAATTTTGTATCGATTGCATCACGCGTAGTTCCTGCAATATCAGTTACGATATAACGATCCTTACCAATTAAGGCATTGATAAAACTAGATTTTCCTGCATTCGGACGTCCTACAACTGCAAAACGAGGTAATTCTTCTGTAACCTCAACTGGTTCTTTTTCTGGAAAAGCATCAATTAAAGCATCTAATAAATCTCCTGTTCCGCTTCCTGAAATACTTGCGAAAGTGAAATAATCTCCTAATCCAAGATTATAAAACTCAATCGCATCTTTTTCACGCATTGCGTTATCTACTTTGTTTACAGCCAATAAAACTGGTTTTGTTACTTTACGAAGCAACTTTGCAACCGTTTCGTCCATTGGTGTAATACCTTCTTCTACATCAACTACAAAAATAATAACATCTGCCTCATCGATAGCAAGCTCTACTTGTTTACGGATTTCACCTTCAAATACGTCGTCAGATCCGCGAACGTATCCACCGGTATCAATTACAGAAAACTCTTTTCCGTTCCACTCGCTTTTACCATAGTTTCTATCACGGGTAACCCCAGATACAGAATCTACAATAGCTTCTCTTCTTTGTATCAGCCTATTAAAAAGGGTTGATTTCCCTACATTAGGTCTTCCTACTATCGCAACAATGTTATTCATTTTTTTGAATTTTAGATTTTAGATTTCCAATTTTAGATTCTGTTTTTGACAAAATCATATTAAATTGTAAATCCAAAATGCTGTCTTTAAATTTTTTGCAAAGGTAGTTAAAAAAAGTTGCTAAGATGCTAAGTTTCTAAGTACCTAAGTTTTTATTGTTTTTGTTTCAAGTTTAAGGTTTCAAGTTAAGCCCTGATGTTCAACTTGAAACAATTAAAACTATTGGTTATAACCAAATCGTTTCAGCATATTAGCATTGCTTCTCCAGTTTTTATTCACTTTTACGTAAAGTTCGATGTGAATTTGTTTTCCGAAGAATTTTTCTAAATCTGCACGGGCATCAGTTCCAACTTTCTTTAGCGCTGCACCTTTATGTCCAATGATAATCCCTTTTTGTGTATCGCGTTCCACCATAATTACAGAACGGATTCTGATAATTTTTTCATCTTCATGAAATTCTTCTGTTACAATTTCTACTGCATACGGAATCTCTTTACTGTAATTCAATAAGATTTTCTCACGAATGGTTTCGTTTACGAAGAAACGTTCCGGTTTGTCTGTTAATTGATCTTTTGGATAATAAGCCGGAGATTCTGGAAGCAATTCGATAATTCTTCCGAAAACTTCCGGAACATTAAAATTCTGTAAAGCCGAGATTGGGAAAATTTCAGCGTTTGGCACTTTTTCTTTCCAGAAACCAACTTGCTCTTCTAATTGTTCCTGGTTTGAATTGTCGATTTTGTTCAACAATAACAAAACCGGAATTTTAGCATAAATGATTTTATTAAAGAAAGCTTCATCTTTTAAGTCCTGCTCTCCTATTTCGACCATGTAAATTAAAATATCAGCGTCTTCAAAAGCCGATTTTACGAAGTTCATCATCGACTCCTGCATTTCATAAGCGGGTTTGATGATTCCGGGAGTGTCTGACAATACGAGTTGAAAATCTTCGCCATTTACGATTCCTAAGATTCTATGACGTGTTGTTTGTGCTTTTGATGTTATGATTGATAATCTTTCTCCAACAAAGGCATTCATTAGTGTCGATTTTCCAACATTTGGATTCCCGATTATGTTTACAAAACCTGCTTTATGTGACATTTGCATAATATTTAATTTGCAAAGGTAGTCATATCAACTCAATACAGAAAATAAAACATTTTTTTAAGTTTTCGTTGGATATCTTTGCACCCGAAACATCGCGGGATAGAGCAGTAGGCAGCTCGTCGGGCTCATAACCCGAAGGTCACAGGTTCGAGTCCTGTTCCCGCTACTAAGATAAAAAGCTTCAGAGAAATCTGGAGCTTTTTTGTTTAGTATAGTTTTAATTATTTGTCGATTCACTTTATGTCACACAAAAGGAGTCGTTCGAAAGCGGTGACAATATTTTATCAACGGCAATCTAAACCTTCGCAGTATATTCCCCGACTCTTTGTCTTAATAAATCCATCTCTACTAATTTTTATTTCAACAGACTCTCTTCGGGTTGGAAATTCATGATATTTCATAAGATGTAATTCGAAACCATTTTGCAAATTTCTGTACTCACTTCCTCTTATATCATTATCTAACTGATAGTCATAAGTCCTTGCTAAAAGAATTGCTTCTTCAAGATTATCAATTGTTCCTAAAAAATCGCGAAATTGTTCTTCGGTTTTTAAGCTGTTTACTTTGCCATTATCAATTGTCACAATATAATTACAACGAAAACTTGGATGTCCTCCAAAAAAAATTCCAGCGTTATAATTTGGTCTTGGTTTCTCATTTATTTTTTTTCTCAATAAAGAATCTCCGCCTTGTTTTAAAACAGTATAGGTTTCTGAAGCAGCATTTTGATAATACGCAACGTATTGCCAATATTGATATTTTCGATTAGGTTTTATAAACTTCGCTAAACTGTCTAAATAATTTTCTTTTACGCTATAATCAATTTTATGAAAATTCGGAGTTCCTACAACGTCTTTAGTTGTCATTTCTATTTCTAATTTTTCTAGTTTTTCAACTTCTTTTTTTTCACAAGAAATAAATAAGAGTAGAGAGATAAGGATAATTATGTGTCTCATTTTAATAGGTTTGAAATAATTATGCATAACATTTCTATGAATACAGCGGATTTAGAACTAAATTAATTTCTATTTTCAAATTTCACCAAATCATTCAAACACAAAACCAATTTCAAATTAAGCCTAATACCCAAATTACTTGTAGTGTGTGTTGGTAGCAGTTTTTATTTCGTCCGTTTTGCTTCTATCTTTTTTCCATTCTGTAATAAAAACAAATTTGAAATTTCTCCTTTTTCGTTCTTTTCAAACTGAATTTGTGCATCTACTACTTTGTAGAAAAATAACATTTCACTTTCTACAAATATTCTGAACGCATCTTGTCCTGTCAATTGTGAAAATAGTTGGTCTTTATCTAATGAAATTTTGATTTCAAAATCTTTTTCAACTTCATAAGTCCCAACAAACTTTTGAAGTTCTTCAGTAGTAATACTAATTTCTTTTCTGATTTTTTGCACAGGCAATGGTTTATTATATAGAATACTTCTAATTGCTTTTGAAGGAATTGTAACGTTGTTGTGATTTTGAAGTATTATTATTGTTTTATCATTTGTAATATGTCTATCGATAAAAGTTACATAGCCTGGCCAACCCCCATTATGGTTTGCAATTTTTCCAAAATCAGCATTTTCTTCAATTCCCCAACCAAAACCATAATTCCTTTTAGCTCCGTCTTTCAAAGTTGCTAATTCAAAAACTGATTTCATTCCTTCTTTTGTGAGTAATTTATTGGTATATAATGCTCTATCCCAAATCAATAAATCGTTTACAGTTGAATTAACTGTTCCGTCTCCAACAATACCATCAAGCCAAATAACAAATTTAGTTTCTTTCAATTCGTCTGGTAAAACATATTTTTTCAAACTATCTGAGTAAACATATCCAAAAGCATAATTGTCAATTTTCTTTGGCGATAATCTACGATTGTACACAAAGGTATTTTTCATTTTCAACGGTTGGAAAATAGCTGTTTTTAAATAGTCAGCGTATGTCATACCCGATGCTTTCTCAATTATTGATGCCAAAAGTGCATAGCCCGTGTTACTATATTCCCATTTAGTATTTGGCTCAAATACTATTTTTGGTTGATGTTTACTAAATATATTAATTATGTCTTTGTTAGTGGCAATTTTAGATTTGTCAAATAAACTATCCATAAGCTGCATATAGTCTGGCAGACCTCCAGTATGATTCAATAAGTTTCTTACAGTTATACCTTTATAAAAAGAAAGTTCGGGTAAGTATTTTGTGATATCATCGTCCAAATTCAACTTCCCTTTTTCTTTAAGTATCATTATCCCCATAGCTGTGAACTGCTTTGAACAAGATGCCAATTCAAAAATCGAATTTTCGTTCAACTTATCTTTTGTTGTTTCGTTTGCAAGTCCAAAACTATGGCTATAAATAACTTTCCCTTTTTCTGCAATTAGAAAATTTCCATTGATTTTCTCTTTTGAATAAAGAGAATTGAGTAAACTGTCAATTTTTTGAATTCTGTCTTGTCCAAATGTAAGATGTCCAATTAAAAGAAGCCCGATTGTAATTGTTAATTTCATTTTTTATTTCTTGATAATTAATGTAGGTGAGATGTCTCGCAAAATTGCCACCAACTTATTTATATGTGTGACAAATTAAGTGCTTATGGGTTTTCAAAAATCCCCTGCTGGCTCGAGGGTCCCACTCGCGCCACAATTTTTGTTTTTTTTATAAAATAACTTTACTAATCTTTAATAATTCCATTATAATAATGAAAAATATCAATAGTCCTTTCAACTACTAAAGAGGAATATTGCCCCATTCGTATATTTGACTGCATTGTTCCGCCCCCTGAATATTGATCTTCAGTCATTGTGCCAATTAGCTTAATTTCGGCATCACGAAAAGCTAACCAGGCTTTTTGAGCTGTTATAAGAACCTTCTTGTCTTCGGGCTTTAGGGATTTCATAAGTTTATTATAATACTTATTCATTAACTTGTCATAATTAGTAGTCAATTCATCAACTGTTATATTCATTCCTGCTGTTGAATAATCAATATCCATTCGTTTAGAAGTTATTGTTTCTATTCGGAAAGTGTCTATTTTGAATTCTATCTCATCAGGATTTAATTCTTGTTTTACAAGCTTTAGTTTTAGTTTAGGAATTTGGGCTTCTACATCTGCTTTTATTTTTTTTAAAACTTCCGGAGATATTTCTTTTGGACTATTTTGCCCAAGAGCAATGTTTCCTATAAAGCAAAAAATAATTGATAAAAAAAAGTGTTTCATATAAGATTAGGTTTTTCTAAGCCAGCCAATAATGTCCCGCAACTAAAACAGGTTTGGGACTAAATTAAGCTCATTATTCGGATTTACCAAATCATCTTAAATAGAAAAAAATAACTTCGGGTTCATGATCGGAACAATTGCAACAGCAGTAAGAAATTTGAAATTTTATAATAAAAAAGAGAGGAAACAAATTCCTCTCTTCTTAAAAAAATATAAATATTGAAGATAGTACATCATTATACAATCAACAATGTAAGAGCATTAGTTTAAGTTTTTTGTTTAAAAATTTTACTGCCTTTGTATGGGGTAGCTTAACCTCTTAAATTTTCCATGTCTTACAATCAATATTTTTTTGCAAATTAATTATTAATCTGCGAAACAACATCCTCCGCCAACTAGAGGATACTCTGGAGGACATGGTCCTGTTTTTAAAATGGCCAGTCCACTTGCAATCCCTTTAACGCAAATTTCTGTTATTCCACCATTTACCGCTTTTAACTCATCTTTAGATAATTCTTGAGCTCCGTTTAATTTTAAAATTTTTTTTAACATAATCGAAAGTTTTAAAAATTTAGTTAATACCCCAATCATTTAAAGACACCTGGGATTTTTTGTCTATCCTCGCGCAAGAATTTTTTCTATATTTATAATTGAACCAAAAAAAAATTCTCAAATGCTTACTTTTCTTCTGAAAAATCATTTAGAAAATATTTTAATCCACTCATGGCTATTTCTTTAGAAAACAATTTACATTATACGAATATACTTTATCTAAATATTGAATTATTACGGGCTTACCTCATTTTGCAACTTTTATTCAATTATTTACATTACCTCTTAAGAATACATTCATTCAAATGCATAACTATTCCAGATTTGGATAGAATATCTGATAAAAAGAATATTTACGAGCTTAACATAAAACAGGAAACATTAGCTTATGATTTGGGAGAAGACTGGAATCAAAAGAAAATTTCTTCTCCGAAGCTTTTTTTGTTTTACTTAATCTTGGTTATCCTCACAAACAAAAGATAGTTGTAATTTAAAACCCCATCTATCACATCAAAGAAAAAATACTCCATCCACAAAGAATTAAAGAGATTATCATCAAAACTTTAGATGGTCTCTTCAAATAACCTGCCTTTTTAGATTCAAAAAAGATAATAGCTGCTATTCCCGATGCGATTATATCAATAATAGTTAAGAAAAAAGCATTAGCAATAAACTTAGGAAATAAGCTAAGATAAGCGGCTTTGGTTTCTTCAAATTCAGTGTATTTTGCGCACATATATATCCAGCAAATTTTATCTAAAATGCTAATTATTAACAACATTACACCAATAATATAAATAGACGTTTTGTATTTATATTTTCATATACATAGGTTTTTTAAAAATTAGAAAACCTCAAAACTGCACAATTGTGTGACAGTAATGAGGCCCGCTAAAAACTATACAGAAGTCGATTCAAATTGTTTAAGATCTCTGGTGTTTTTTTGTACAGCAAGGGCAGAAAACAATCCTAATACAAACGACATTCCGAAAAATCCCTTTTCACTGAGCAATAAACTGGCATTCCAAAGTCCTATTATTAGTAATACTATCGAAGCAATGGTACTAAACCAGCTTATACTGTAATATAAATCAGTTACTGGAATTCCTTCCAGTCTGTCTCTTACACTTTTTTGTACTGATATTACAGAGAAAAGACCAAAAAGGAGAATTGTAAAATAATATCCTTTTTCATTGTAAGCCATGGCCGAATTGTAAAGTCCAATACAATAGGAGGTCATACCTATAAGTAATGTCATCCAGGATGCGCCAACGAAAGCGGCACTTGGCTTTAAAGAGTTATTTCCGTAATTTGATTTTGCATTTTTTGATTCTGAATTGTTGTTTGATTCATTTGATTTTAGCGGTTCCATAATTTTATGTTTTATAATTATGAGGCAAATGTCAGCATGAAAAAGGAGTTCTAAAAACTAATTTATTCACAAAACTGATGATATAAAAATACTTTTTACTATTTTTATCCTGATAAAACCATACTTATGAATGCGCTCCAGGAAATATCGAATATGATGAATTATACTGATAAAAAAGCATTTATACAATATCTATCAAAAAAGAACAAGCGCAAAGACACTGGCAATATAGAGTTATTCAATTCGTTAAAAACTGACGATATAAAATTTAATAAAAAGGTTTTAGAAGATAAAAAAAGTACCGATGCTTATCATGCTCTTAGAAAAAGACTTTATGATAACATGATTAGTTTCATGGCTAATCGAAGTTTTGAAAATGATAGTTCAGAAGAAAATACAATACTTCGTTTTATTGTTGTAAGTCGGTTATTTTTTGAACATAAACTTATAAAAACAGCTTTTAAATGTCTTGCAAAAGCTGAAGAAATAGCGCTGAATATTGAGCATTTTAATCTTCTTAATGAAATCTATCTGACTCAGATACAATTTGCCCATTTCAATCTTTCAGAACCTATCGAAAAAATAATAGCAAAGTTTAAAGCAAATAAAAAGCAACTTGAATATGAGGAACAGCTTAATTTAGGCTATGCTGTTTTGCGTCGTGAACTTGCTGCTATTTATCACGAAGGTCGGATAATAGATCTTCAGGCACTTATAAAAAACACTATTGAAACACATGAAATATCATTAAAACAGGGATTAACTTTTAAATCTCTGTATCAAATATTATTTATTGCCAACGAATATGCTTCTATAAACAACAATTACTCACTTATACAGCCTTTTGTTGTTAAAAGCTACAGGTTCATTAGTAAAAAAACTGATCTGACAGATAGACATCTATACTATCATATATACATTTTGTATTTTATCGCTAACTTCTATTTTCGTAATGGTCAGTTTACTAAATCTTTAAGTTATCTTGATTTGATGTTTACAGAACTTCAAAAACAATCCGGCAAGTATTATCAGCGTTTCTGTCTTAGATATTTTTTATTATTTGCCTTTAATGAAAATTATCTGGGGCATCCTCAAAAAGCAATAGAAATTGCCGAAAAATCTCTTTCTTCAAACAAAAAAGCAGATTTTAACGACAGTAACGACATCCGTCTTATGCTTATCGTTTTTTACATACAGCAAAATGCCGGAAGCAATGCTGTAAAGGAAATTGCAAAATTAAACCATACCGACAGTTGGTACGAAAAAAAAATGGGCATGGACTGGACCATAAAAAAATGTCTTGTCGAAATTCTTCTGCATGTGCAACAAGAAAACACAGAACTGGCTTTATCCCGAATAAAAAGTTTTAAACGACGTTATAAAAAATACCTTTTAACGGTAAATGAAGAGCGTGTTGTTCAATATCTTTTGTTTGTAGAACAGTATGTAATGAAACCTGAAATTATACAAACACAAAAATTTCAAAAAGCAATTGAAGATTTTATAATTACAGCACAAAAGGGACCTAAAGATATTGTAATTATGAGTTTTTTATCCTGGCTGCTTGCAAAAGTAAGACGAAAAACGGTCTATGAAACAACTTTAAATCTCCTGACAATGTATTTCCCTGCTACACATTCTGCGTAATGTTTTTTTTTTAAATTACTGACTTTTAACTCTTTCAAAATAACTAAAAAAGTTTCTTTGAAATCTTTTGTGGTTTTCAAAAATTAGTTACATTTTTGCACCCGCAATAGAAAAACAGGTCCGTTCGTCTATCGGTTAGGACGCCAGGTTTTCATCCTGGTAAGGGGGGTTCGATTCCCCCACGGACTACTAACACAAAGCTTCAGAGAAATCTGGAGCTTTTTTGTTTTGTAGTAAAAGCTTTTAAAACTTTAATCATTTCTAAAAAAAAACGCAAAGTCAGAGACATTTGCGTTTTTTATAATTACCATAAGAGAGATATGTTTTACTATAGCAGTCTTAGATTCTTATGTATCAATTTTACCAATCTGGTAAAACTGGCTTTATTTCCTTTACTTTTATTTTAGTAAAAATTGTTTCTGTTTCATTCTTGCTCTTCTCTATCTGCCTTAATGTAGTACCTTCTATTTCAAATTTCTTAATTGTCCTTTTTCCGGCTTTACTAAATGAAGTATTAGGAAGCTCTAATAACAAAACATTATTTACTACATTATAATAACCTACTACAGAAGCTTTTTGAACATCGTTTACATCAACTTCGTTAATTTTACTACCAAAAATAGCAAATTGACCTGACTTGAAAAATCTCAAATAGTCATACCCCTTTAAATCTATAGTTTTATTTTCATAAAAACTAAAATACACAGCATCTGCTTCAATTTTACCAGACATTTCTTTTGTAAAAGACTTTTCAAACTTCATTTTTTTCAAATGCAATCTCCCATACTGATTTTCATCAATATACTTTGTATAATGTTGCGTTAATCGACATGAACTTGCAAATAACACAAGTATAAGCAGTAAAATACTTCTCATAAGTTTTAATAACTGTAAAATAAATTAAATAAACCGCTCGAGTTCATTGTAGAGTTAGGATAAATAAATAACCCAGTATTTGTTTGCGAATGGATACCATTCTGAATACTTCCATTACTTGTACCCCCTATTACACTATTACCTAACGCATCAATTCTAAAAGCGGATTGGTTTAAAGACTGCTGATATGGTGTTTGTTTGTAATATTGCCCATAACCAACAAAAGTAGAAGCCTTCATGTCATTACTTTGGTTCATATCATAAGAACCTGTATAATTTAAATAAGACAATGAAAAACCATTTGCTCCACCAACATTTAAAGTCCCATTTCCTGTTTGACCTTTATCAGTATCTCCTCCTCCCATAATTCCAGTATCATTTGAAGTTGTAAAAGAAATATCAGCTCCTTTTAGGCCAATTATTGCTAATCGTTGAATAGCTTCACCATCTCGTGGCCCTCGTTCTGCATTTATAGCTGAACTATAAGTAAACATTTGTCCATAGGTAATTGAGGTTTTAAAATCATTAGTAAGTCCAGATGGCGTATCAGGATTTAATGTATTTACAACATGACTATTTCCATTACCAGCTCCCAGGGTAGCATAAGCTCCTGCTGTAGCATCAAACTGAATACCTCTTGCCATTGAAGATGTTCCTAATTGATTTCCTGCATAAACACTCACTCCTGCAAAACCAACTCCCTGAAGATTCGACCCGCCAGTACCAACACCTATTGATGCATTAGCTTTGAAACTTAAACCACTAGAACTAAAACTAATTCTTAAACTGGCATTAAAACCAATAGGAGGATCTGGCCACATTCCGTCTGGATCAATAAAATACGCAGGATTATCCATTGCATAATTGTAAGGAGACCATCTTCGTCCTTTTTCTGCAAGAGGATCAAAATTCATCCATCTTCCTAATGCAGGATCATAATTTCTAGCACCATAATCATAAAAGTTTAACTGAAAACCATTAACATTCTCATCTTGCAGCTCTTTTCCGTTGTACTTATATCTTTGTGCGGTTGCATTCCCTTTTCCAATTCTTGTTACATAGTTATATCCTTTGTGTTTTAAACCAAAAGGATAATAATTGTTCTCTTCAATAATTTCAGTATTAGTAATTACTCCATTATTATCTGCATCACCATAACTAAGCCTCACATTTCCAAGATGATCAAGATATTGGTAAATATAATCAAAAGTTCCACCATTATTAACAATGTAACCTTCTGGCTGCGAAATAAACTTTAAAATACCATTCTCATAAACAAATCCAACAGCATAATTGGTTACCATATTATTTACTGTTTTTTGTTGTTTTACTCCCGCAGCATCATAAACATAATCAATAATACCCGCATTTGAAGTTATTTTTTCAGGAAGATTAAGATGGTTATATGAAATACCAATAATTCCTTTGTTTGAATCTGTTAGCATATTTCCATTCTTATCATAACTATAGTCATCCTGAGTATCTGCTGCAGTATTTACAGCATCATCCTTAAAGCCAAATTCGTCAATTGGGGCAGAGTCAGCGACTTTCATTAATCTGTTACCTAAATCATAGGTATACGTCAAGTCATCCATTACACCAAAATGAGATGGAACATTAATATCAGGAACAATATTACCACCTACTATTTCTCCTAAACGCTTTAAATAGGTAATATTTCCATTTTTATCATATTGCATGCTTTCATTAAATTTCCCTAAATTGTCTGCTGCATTAGATAATCTGTTAAGTACATCGTAGCTGTAATTATAACTTTTTAAGCTATTATCTCCATTCGCACTCTTCCAAAAAGTCTGACTGATGTTTCCATTATACAATCCTTTTCCAGAAGAAGGTTTATTGTAACTAATCTGAAATCCAAACAAACTACTATCAGACAGTGTAATGGTTGCATTGTTACTGTCTGAATCGTTTATACCTTTTAACCAGCCACGAATATTATAAGTGAAATTAATATTTTGCAATCTATTAGAATTACTCACTTTTCCGCCAACACCTTTAGTGATTAGTTTTCCTAAACTATCATAAGTATTAGATACAATAAGTTCTGGATCCTGTGTATTTATTTTTTGCTTTTGAGTAAGCATTCTTCCCATATCATCATAGGCAAAAATATCAATTATTGTAATAACTGCATTTGCTCCTTTTTGATGAGTACTTGTTGTTTCCAGAATTTTCCCTGTAAAATCAAGCTTACTTTTTACTGTACTCTCAATATCTAAAAAAATATTTTTATTATAATTATAGATAGGCCTTGATTTTCCATCATAATATATAACAGAAGTTATCCAGCTGTTCGTATTTAAAACACGTATTTTAGAACACGTAACTAAACCTTTTGCATTAGTCATAGGTGTTATACCATAAGATAAGGCATTTGCTGCTGTACCATTGTACAGGTCTACATTTAGATAATCATCATAATAACTAATAGTAAACAAGTTAATTCCTGAATTAGGAAAAGCTAAGTTTGAATAATTAACAGCTGTTCCTGCTATTATTTGTGCAACAGTTTGTCTGCTTTCAAACAAAACACTACTATTGGCCAAACCTTGTACAGCAGAGCGAGTTGTTTCAACATTGTTTACATATTCACCTGTATATACCGGTCTATTAAAAAGATCGTATTTGGTAAACATCCATTTTTTATTAACTCTCAAATTGGCATCCTGAGTTAATACTGGTCTGTTTAGCTTGTCATACACTATATACTCCCAATCCTTTCCCGGCATTTTCTTTTCTACAAGTCTTTTACGAGAGTCATACCTATACTGATAACATAAATTATCTAAAATGTTATCTGTACTAACCGTAATAACTGCTGTAAATATACTACCTGCTTGTGCATGAAAACCGTCAATTAACCGAATTGAATTAGTAGCTCTTATGTTCAGCGGAACACTTTGTGCGTTAATTTTTGCCGAAGATGTTTCATCCGCTAATATGTTACTGGAACTATTTCCAATGATATCTGCTGCTTTAGGAGGAATCACAAAAGTTAGATTACCAAAATCATCATAAACATAATAGGTATCATACTTCTCAGTAGTTGTTCCTACTCCAACAGTCCCATACTTTCTCTTTAAAAGTAGACGCCCTTGTTTATCTTTGAATTCCTCAGAGGTATTATCTTTTGCGTTGGATTGATTTTCCTGCCAATTTTCATCTTTGGAAATTATCTTATATAATTTAGAAACAGGATAAAAACCAAGATTTGTCAATTTAGGGTCTTCTATATTACCTGCTGTAAAAGAAACACCATAAATTCTAACCTGGTCATCGCTTATATTGGTCTGATAATCAAATCTTATTTCGTGACCATTCCCCATTTTCCAATCTTCACCAGGTGCTGCCTGACTCAAAACTCTGTTAAGTGGCGATTTTTCAAATCCTTTTTGAGAATAAGGATTTGTGGTATTCTCATATAAACCCGTATTATAAAATGTTCCAACTTCTGCGAAAGCATTAGTATTATAATTAAGTGAAGCAGGTACATTTGAAACATAAGGCAAATAATCCTTTTCCTGACGTCCATAGCCATCATATATTATTGGAGTAACAACATCTGCTCCAGTTGGTGATTGTTGATGTGCAATCTGTTGAATAGGGCGTCCCAACCCATCAAAATAATTTATGTTTTGATTGGCCTGAATAATTGTTGGTGCCGGGATACTAGTTTGTGCCGGCACCTTATAGGTCGTCGTTTTTATATAATTTACTGCCTTTGTCTGACTCAAAACTAAAACAGGAAACAATATAAACATTAAGAATATTATTTTTTTCATGATCTTCTAAATTATTTTTTATAATTATATTCATTTTCTGAAAGTATATTACCTTCATTATCCTTTACAATTTTCAATTTATTTAGATCACTATATTCATAATATGTAGTTTTGTCATTAATGTCTGTTTCACTTGTCATACCAATAAGAGGCTTATAAGTATAAGTTGTTATTTGTGCATTCGTTAAATTTGTTCGTAAAACGCTTAACATACTGCGGACTTCTGCATCTGTTAATGGTATCTTCTGAATTTGTGGATTCGGGGGTATTGGCATGTATTTAACCCCATCATTAAGTCTTGTCAACGTAGAAGCACCTAAAACATTAGTAATCTCCTGATATGTAGCATTTACAACTTTAGCGATTGGATATTGACTGTTGTAACCCCATATATAGCTTGTTACAATGCCATCCGCCGGTTTTATTTCTAATATATTTCCTTTATTATCATACTTTGTAAAAGATGTTTTTTCTTTATATCTACTGTCAGCAACAAAACCTGGCGGGTACATAACAGTCGAAAAATTAAAATCATTTACATTAATAAGAGCGCTGCTTTCTAACTTAAAAAACTTTTCTGGTTTTAAGTTTTCAAAATAATTAAGCTGTCCATCAGTCATGTATTCTTCCCCTCCTTTTACTATAGAATTATTGATTTCAATTGGCGTGTTTACTATATTATTAGTCACTAGTGCTGCTATATCAATTAATTTATCGTTTGAAGAAACCAAAGACAAAGGAGCAAGATCATAATCTAAAGGGTATCTGTATCTTGTTTTAATTTCACTTCCATCAGAATTAACAACAGTCATCTCCTTAAGTAAATCCAAATTAGGATCATAGACATAGTTAGTGCTCGTATTTAAAACAGGATTATTTTTAAAATATTCTGTAGTAATAACTTTTGTCTGAAGATTTCTCTCTCTGTTTATTTTTGAGGTTTCGCTAACATAATAATTTGGTACACGAATTCTCGGATTATATTTATTATCACTTATTCTATAAGGACTATGATTTTTTATATCTATAGACGAAAAAATTTTGTATTCATATACATTTTCGCTTTCAGAGATTTTATTACCGCTTTCATCAAGTATCCTCTTTAGTTTCAATGTGCCTCTTCTACTTTTTAAATCTTCAAAAAGTTTACCTGGAAAAGCACTGTTCTCTGTTAAATATCTACCACAATCATCTCTATATTGTTTGACAGACTTATTATCCGGATAATCTTTAGGAGAATAAAATAAAGTTTCTGTCTTTCCATTTCCTGTTTCTATTTCTTCTACTCTTGAATAACCCACGAAAGTATCATGAGTTAATTCTAATCCTGATTTGTCAAAATCGTAAGTTGTAAACGAGAAAGGTGTCCATTGACCTGGAGGTGAATTAGGATTTGTAATTTTAGAATTTGGATAGGCAAATATTGGTAAACCACTTATATATCCTGATGATTTCCCATCTATTTCCTGATATTTGTATTTTATGTTCCTAACATTCCCGTTTCCATCATTTATTACCTGACTTTCAACTCTTGCACCCCCAGCAATATATTCTGCACCATCAAAATTGAAAGTGTGATTTTCATAATTAAGCTCTGTAAAACCACCTGTTTCATAAGTGACTTTTTTTAACAGACCGGTTAAAGAATAATCGTTTGGAACAAAACTATAATCGCCCGTAATTTGTCTCCCTTGTGTATCATTTTTCTTTTCAAAAGGTAAAATAGAAAATTCTCCTTTGTTTGGATAGAAATATAATTTAGGCTGTGGACCGGATTCTTTTGCCCCAATGTATGCTGTATTTTGATAGCCATTATTATTGTAATATCCTAAAAAATCCTGCTCATAAGAAAAACGTTTAGGCAGTTTATTAGTATAATTATATTCAAATTTATAATACAATTTTGCTTTAGGAAACCATTCATCTATTTGATCGAGTCTAAGCCTCTTACATTCTTTTTCTGTACACCCTTCTTTTGAATCAAAATAGGAATATCTAAGACGGTAATTCTTAATTGTATTACCCAAATTGTCATTTATGGTAATTAAATCTAATGATTGATCATTATAATCTTCTCTATCTAATAAATATGAAAAAGTCACTTCCCCACCATTATAAACAATCTTTTGTAATCTTGTCGCTGCCTGGTATTTAATCAGCTGTTCATTTGAATATATTGGCTGTCCTTCAAATTCAGGAATAAACCCAAAATTGCAGGAATCGCTAGTTCCAATATTATTTTTCTTCGACAAAAATTTAATTCGCTGTGGCTGGGTTATTTGATACTTTTCATAAAAAAAATCTACTTTTTGCTGCGTTGACGGGTCATAAATAGAAGTTAGATTATAAGTATTAATTCCCATACTGTATGAAGGGTCTAATCTTGCAATTGTTGGATCGACTAAAACAGGCAGAGTCCTGGTTTCAATCATGTTACCAACAGAAAAAGTATAAACCAGTCCTTGCTCATTTGTAATAGTAAAAGTTTTAAAAGTAACAAAACCAACAACATTTACATCTGCAGGTTTTGTAGGGATGTTTAAACTAGGATTACCATCTTCTTCTCCTGTAAAACCAATTCCCTGAAAGCTTCCAAGATTTTCTTGTTTTAGTTCTGCTAATTTATATCCCTTAGGATATAAAAATGAAGAAACATATTTTCTTTGTGTATGTGATGTCTGATAATCATTAGGATTAGAATCATCAATAATAAAAACATTATTTAATCCTGGAGCATTAACATAATAAAAGTCTGGTGAAGAATCTAAGTTCGCATACAATTCTGCGTTTGAATTATAAATTGGGTCTTTAAGAAAATATCTTCTGTTGTACCCAATATCTATTGGAATTTTTACAGGGGTACCGTAAGTTTCATATTTTAAGACACCATCTCTCAGATCTTTTACTCCTACTAAAATATTACCCGTTGCATTAAGATTCCATCCAAGCCCGGCACTAGATGCAATTTCATCTACTTTAATTCCGCCAGAATTATACGTTAAAGTAACTGGAACTTTAATCTTCCCTGCTTGAATTTCATAAAATGGTATAACAATATCACTTTTACCACTATAAAGATTTATCGGAGTATTTCCATATTTCTGGAAACTCATTACATCTGGTGTAGATATTACTACACTTTCAGGCATACTGGCAGGGGGAAGTAAGGGGGTTTGTGCATAAATTTTTCCTAATAAAAAAAAGATATAAATTTTTAACGTAGTAGAAAGTACTTTATTCATAGATAGTTTTAAATGTATTATAATTTTAAGGCGAATAATAAAGATCTTTTTTAGAATTAATCTTTATAAATTAAGTAAGGTGCAAACTTCGAGTAGGAAGGTAAATGGTTTTAGTATTTTTCGTTTTACATGATATTTTTTAGCTTTGAGAGGGATATTCATTTATTTTATTGATTATTTATTTTACAGCCATTTACTCTGCATATGGCAAAATATTCTAGTCAATTTTTAATCGTTATTAGAAAACAAGCTTGAATATGTATGTATTTTAAACATCTGTTCATATAAAAAAACAGTTCGCCAATAAGTAAATTATGAATACAATTTTGAAGTGCCGAATTTAGAAAAATTAACAGTATAAACACTATTTTTCAAATTATAAATTTTAAAAAAAAACAGAATAATCAGACTTCTTTGTTTTTACTTCTTATAACTATCAGTTAGAATTAATTTAACAAGTCCAAAAAATTAAGAAAGATTAATGTAAATAACTTAGATAATTTCTAGGTCAACTTCTGTCATTCAATATTATCAGTAAAAAATTCTCTAAGAATATAATTTACCACTAATCAATATGCACATTTTAAGTTTTAGAAAGCATATTACAATTTTTAATAGATTCAATATTTCTGATATCACTTAACTATTCAACAAACCCGCTTTTACTAAGAAATAAACATAAAGTCCTAATATCAACACAACAAACTAATAACCAATATCTTAAATAAATAAAAAAAGGGGAAAATTCCCCTTTTTTGGTACCCTTACATTTATCTAATTTAGTCAAATCTTATCAGCCTTGTTTTCATTACAAGTTTAAAGCACAGTTAGAAGCCCCATTCTATTTACAATCTGCGCCCTGAATCTAATTCCTTTCAGTACAATTTCATTTAGTATTTATAATAAATTTTATCAAAAGATGATTTTTGAAGTAATACAAATAATTTCAGAACAAGTAAACAACTATCTCGAGGAAATTGGGCTGGACAAATCTGTTGTTCCTGAAAATATTGCTTTTTTAGAGTCTCAAAATGAAGATATTGGTACAGCTTTGAAAGATGGCGTGGCACTTACGTTAATCAATTTAGCCGAAGAAGCTACTTTAAAAAACTTCCCAAATCATACTATTGAAAATACTAAAACAATTTATAGAAACAGTATCGTCAATTTAAATCTGTATATACTTTTTAGTGCGAATCGAGATAAATATATCAACTCACTTAAGGATATTTCGAAAATAATTGAATTTTTTCAGGGAAAAAGACTTTTTACCCAAGCCAATACCATCTTTAACAGAAGCACTAGTGCAATGAGCAATGTAGACAACTTTAGATTTACGGTTGAACTCTATACTCCCACTTTTGAAGAACTAAATTATATCTGGGGAACATTGGGCGGAAAACAGCTTCCGTCGGCCTTATATAAAGTGAGTATGATACAAATTGAACGCAATATTGTACAAGCAGAAGGACAAGTTATTGGTGAATTTACAGGAACAACCAAAAGAAAAGAACAGTCATGAGTTTTACTGCTACATATCAATTGCTATTTGAAGTAACACTTCTTCATAATTATTTTTTGAATAACGGAGAAGAAACTTTTGCAAGTATGACAAATGCTGATAAAGAAAAAATGCTGCAGCAATTTAATACAGATGTATTTATGGCAATAACGCCAACTTTAGAAACCAATATTGTACTCAAAAACTACAAAATGATATTCAAAAAAAACAAAACAGGTTTCGGAGTATACATTAAAGTGAAAGATGAATTGGACCCATTTATAAAAGTCCCTGTTGATTTAAACCTAAAGTTTTTAATTAAAATAAATGATTATCAATTTGAAAATTATACTAATCTTGATTTTGCTCTTACTCAGGCATATCTTTTCAGCAATGTTAAACCATTGACTGAACCGGTTTCATTTGAATATCTTCCAAAAATAAATGACAACAAACTAATTTCCAATGCTTATTTAGTATCTGAAGAAACCACTGCTAATTTAATTTCAACACTGCAGCCGTCAGAACAACAAAATGTCTTTGGACTTATTTCACTAACCGCTAAGGGCGACAACAGTTCAGGAAACATAGTAAACAATTTGGGAAAAATGATAAGCCCAAATTTTAAAATCCATTTTGATAATCGAAAAACACTTTGGAAATATATCAACCGTAAAGCAGGAACCGAAATTAAAACCAATGCCGCAAAACCATTAACACGCTCCGGCTTTGTTGAAATTGACCCGCTTACCGATTTTACGCCTTCACAACCGGCAGAAAGTCAATACCCAAATCCATCTGTAAAATCAATAACAAAAATCAATAGTGATTACTATTCGGAAATATTTATTTAATAATTAAAAAACAAATCAATTATGGCAACAACTTACAAAACGCCTGGAGTATATGTTGAGGAAATCGTAAAGTTTCCTCCTTCTGTTGCCCAGGTAGAGACAGCGATTCCTGCTTTTATTGGCTATACAGAAAAAGCTACGAACAAGATTAATGGAGATTTGAAATTGAAACCAACAAGAATAACATCTCTTTTAGAATACGAACGCTTTTTTGGCTTTGCAAAACCAGAGACAACAATTAGTGTTACCATTAATGATGTTTCAACTGATAATGGAGATACAAGATCTATTGTTGTCGATCAACCAACTTCAAAACAACCTTTTTTAATGTATTATTCATTGCAGTTGTTTTTTGCAAATGGCGGTGGTCCTTGCTACATTATTTCGGTAGGGCGTTATGGAAATGATTTAGATGAAGCAGACACTCAGATTACCGCAATCAATAACAGCACTGCGTTGAACGACGGATTAGCAGAATTAGAAAAGGTAGACGAACCAACATTAATTCTATTTCCCGATGCAACAAAAGTAAGTGGAATAACGATAACTGATTTCTACGGATTATACAATAATGCATTAATGCAATGCCAAAATCTTCAGGACAGATTTACCTTAATTGATACTTTAAGTTATGATGAATCAAGTCCAACAGATACTAATATAGATGATTTAAGAGCTAAAATTAGTTCTGAAAAAGACACTATTAAATACGGAGCTGTTTATTATCCTCATTTAGAAACCATATTGGACTATGCTTTTGACAGCAGCAAAATTATATTAAAACATTACTCCTATACAGCAAAAGCCTATGATCAAATCGCTGCAGGACTGGTAACCATCGAAAATCCTACTACAGGGATTGATGCAACCGTAGCTAAATTGATTGACGTTACCACTGTTCCCGGAAATATTTCGGGTCAAATGAGCGATGTACTTTTACAGATGTACAGTAATGATGCAAACGGTTTTGATTTAGGCGGAACCTTTGTTAGTAACCCTGCCAAAAAAACAGCTTTCCTGAATAAACTGAATGTTCTGCTTACTTCTTTAGAAAGTTTATCGCTTTTGAGAAATTCGCTGAACGATGAAGCAAATGCTGCAATCAGCACGATATCTGATGAGGATATGGTTATTGCGAATAGTATCTCAAGTGCTTTAACTGCATTTAATTTGAACTTTAGTGACGTAAATAAAATTGACTCTGTATATAAAAACTTAAAAACATTAAAAAAGAAAATACAGGACGAGAACGCAACAGCGAAACTGCTTAAAATTATATCAACTGATACTGTAAGTTTTGATAAAGAATTAAAAAAACTTGTCAGCTATACTCCTTTGAATACTCAAACCGCAATTACGGTAGTTACAAACAATTTTTCCGGTATCAAAGCATCCTTGCTTACACTTGTAAATGCGATTAAATCTGTTAGTGGAAAAGATGTAAATAATGGAGCATTAAACGGAAGAAAATTAAGCACTTTGGAAAGTATCGACAATGTGACTTTTAATAAAATACTTACTGAAATTTACAACCTGCCAATAACACTTCCTCCAAGCTCTGCTATTGCGGGAGTTTATGCCAGAGTTGATAGAGACAGAGGTGTATGGAAAGCTCCTGCAAATGTAAGTCTGAACTATGTAATAAAACCAACCGTTCAAATAACAAATACCATTCAGGACAATTTAAATATTGATACTGTTGCAGGTAAATCGATCAATGCTATCAGAACGTTTACCGGCAAAGGAACCTTGGTTTGGGGATCAAGAACCTTAGCCGGTAATGATAGTGAATGGCGCTATGTACCAGTTCGCCGCTTCTTCAATATGGCCGAAGAATCTATTAAAAAAGCAACCGAACAGTTTGTTTTTGAACCTAACGATGCCAATACCTGGATAAGAGTAAGAGCTATGATTGAGAATTTCTTAATTCTTCAATGGAGAGCCGGAGCTTTGGCCGGAGCAAAACCAGAACAAGCTTTTTATGTAAGAATCGGACTGGGACAAACTATGTCGGCTATGGATATTTTAGACGGTAAAATGATAATCGAAATTGGTCTGGCAGTAGTTCGTCCGGCTGAGTTCATCATTCTTCGTTTCTCTCACAAAATGCAGGAATCTTAATTAAATCATCTTTAAAAAAATATAGATCATGAGTTATCCATTACCAAAGTTTCATTTCTCAGTTGACTGGGGAGGAACAAAAATAGGGTTTACAGAAGTTTCCGGATTAGATGTAGAAACTGAAGTTATTGAGTACCGTCAGGGTGCAAGTCCGGAATACAGCAAAATTAAAATGCCGGGCATGCAGAAATACTCTAACATTACCATGAAAAGAGGCACTTTTAAAAGCGACAATGAGTATTACGCCTGGTGGAATACGGTAAAACTAAACACCATCGAAAGAAGGGATATTACCATCAAATTACTTAATGAGGAGCACGAACCAGTGATTACCTGGAAAGTAAAAAATGCATGGCCAACAAAAGTGCAGTCGACTGATTTAAAAGCCGACGGAAACGAAGTAGCCATCGAATCAATCGAATTGGTTCATGAAGGTTTATCTATTCAAAATGACTAGTCATGGCTAACTATTATCCACCCGTAGGTTTTCATTTTCTGGTTGAATTTGATCAACTGGGCACAAAAGAAAAAGACCATCAATTTCAATCCGTATCAGGACTTTCTGTAGATCTTGAAACAGAAGAAATTGTTGAGGGTGGAGAAAACAGATTCAAACATAAACTTCCCGTTAAAACCAAATATCCCAATTTGGTTTTAAAAAGGGGGATACTTATTGATTCTGACGTAATTGAATGGTGCAGAAAAGCATTAGAAAATTTCGAGTTTAAGCCCGTCGATTTAACTGTAAAACTCTTGAATCAGGACCACGAGCCTTTAATGCACTGGAAAGTTATACATGCCTATCCCGTAAAATGGGCAGTTGAAGATTTTAGTGCTTTAGAAAGCAAAATTGTTATTGAAAGCTTTGAGCTTGCTTATAATTATTTCACTCTTCATAAAAAATAATTTTACCATGCCAATTGAAATCAAAGAGCTTCACATTAAAATAAACGTGAACGAAAGCTCAAATTCGGGTGCAAAACCAGCTTCTTCATCATCTGCTGCTGAAAAAGATACTATAGCTGAGTGTGTCGAGCAAGTAATGAAAATTATTGAACGAAAAAAAGAACGCTGATATGACAACGACTAATGGTGAATTAAAAAAACTGAAGATCATTGCTTATAGCGATCCTCAATTCAACAATCCAATTTCGGATATTGAAGAGTTCATTACTTTGATGAATCCCGAAAAGTATACTTTTCATTACAAGATAGAGCAAGATACAACTCAAGCCGCCGGAACGAGCAGTCCTGCGCCAAGATTTACAGCAATTGCTCCGGAAGAATTAGAATTGGATTTTGTTTTTGACCGAACAGGCGTAATTGCCGGCAAGGAAAGTACCGAAAATGGCGTTATTGAAGACATTGAGCATTTTAGAAAAGTAATTTTAGAATATAATGGTACAGAACATAAGCCAAACTATTTAAAAATTGCTTGGGGAAGTCTGCTATTCAAAGGATCTCTTACAGAAATGACCATTGAGTATAAACTTTTCAGGCCAGATGGAACACCCATTAGAGCCATTGCAAAAGGAAAATTCAAAGGAGTTGTTGAGGATGAGTTAAGGGCAAAACAGCAAAACAATCAATCTCCTGATTTAACACATACCAGAATTGTAAAAGCAGGCGATACGCTTCCTTTAATGTCTTTTAGAATCTATGGTGATTCAAAATATTATCTCGAAGTAGCAAGAGCTAACAAGCTTATCAATTTCAGAAAATTAAAAATTGGCCAAAAAATATTTTTCCCTCCTCTACAAAAACAACAATAGATGAACAATAGCGGCGTCATACAAACCAGTAAAAGTGCAGATTTAGTAACGCACAAATTGCTCATTGAGGGAAATGAGCTGTCTGGCATTTACCAAGTAATGAGCATTGTAGTTCATAATGAGGTTAACAGAATACCTATGGCGCAAATTATTTTGACCGATGGAGATGCTGCTGCACGAGATTTTAAATTAAGCAACGAAGATTTGCTCATTCCGGGAAAAAAAATAGAAATAAAAGCAGGCTATCACAGTGACGAAGAAACTATTTACAAAGGAATAGTTGTAAAACATTCCATAAAAATAAAAGACAATTCATCCCTGTTAATTGTAGAATGCAAAGACGAAGCAGTAAAACTGACTATTGGCAGAAAAAGCAAATATTTTTATGATGTAAAAGACAGTGATGCTTTTGAAGACATTATAGGTACTTATGGATTAGAAAAAGATGTGGAAAGCACTAATTATAGTCATAAAGAGTTAGTGCAGTACAATACTTCCGATTGGGATTTTATTGTCTCCCGTGCACAAGCCAATGGAAAATTATGTTTTGTTGAAAACGGCAAAATTTCGATTAAAAAACCAGATTTGGCTTCTGAAGCAGTTGAAACAGTTTCTTTTGGTGCCAGTATGCTCGATTTTGATGCCGAAATTGATGCTCGAAATCAGTTTGCCAAAGTTTCATCCTATAGCTGGAACGCATCTAATCAGGAATTATTAGAAATTGAAGGCAAAGATCCCAGCGTAAGCCTAAACGGAAATTTATCTCCTTCGGATTTATCTGATATCGTAAAGCTCGAAAATTTAGAATTGCGTCACGGCGGTCATGTTACCGATACTGAACTACAGGATTGGGCCGATGCAAAATTATTATTCCAACAGCTTTCAAAAGTTCGCGGAAGAGTTAAATTTCAAGGTATTCCCGCAGTAAAACCCAACACGATTATTACACTTGAAGGCGTAGGAGATCGTTTTAATGGCAAAGCATACATAACAGGGGTTTTCCATGAAATTTCAAACGGCAATTGGACTGTAAATGCGCAGTTTGGATTGAATCCAGAATGGTTTTCTGAAACTTATGATGTCAATACACCATCGGCTTCAGGAATAATTCCATCCATAAAAGGATTGCATATTGGTATTGTAACCCAACTTCAGGACGATCCCGACAGCGAAGACAGAATTTTGGTAAAAATACCCATTATCAATAACGAAGAACAGGGCATTTGGTGCAGAGTAGCTGCCTTAGATGCTGGTGACAACAGAGGTACTTTTTTTAGGCCCGAAATTGAAGACGAAGTAATTATTGGCTTCATCAACGAAGATCCTAATGATGCTATTGTATTAGGAATGCTCCACAGCAGCGCAAAACCCGCTCCGCTAAAAGCAGCTGACGATAACCATCAAAAAGGGATTTTTACAAGAAGCGAAATGAAAGTACTGTTTGATGATGATAAAAAATCGATAGCCATTGAAACTCCGGCAGGAAAAAAAATAACACTGGACGAAGACAAAGGATCTATCGTTATTGAAGACGAAAATTCGAACGTGATTACAATTGACAGCGCAGGAATAAAAATGGAAAGTGCAGGCGATATTACAATAAAAGCAACAGGTGATGTAAAAATTGAAGGCACCAATGTAAATGTAAAAGCAACCGCTCAATTTAAAGCCGAAGGCAGTGCTGGCGCAGAAATGTCGTCGGCAGCAGTGGCGATTGTAAAAGGCAGCATTGTGCAGATAAATTAACTCATCACTGCATCATTTTCAGTTCTTAAACTCTTAAATAAAAAAAATTATGGGAGCACCAGCCGCAAGAATTAACGATATGCATGTTTGCCCAATGGTAACAGCAACTGTTCCTCATGTAGGCGGCCCAATATTACCGCCAGGTGCACCTACAGTACTGATAGGCGGCCAGCCGGCAGCCTGTTTGGGAGATATGATCACTTGCACAGGTCCTCCTGATAGTATTATAGCGGGCTCCAGTACAGTGCTCATTGGAGGAAAACCAGCTGCAAGAATGGGAGATTCAACTGCACATGGCGGAACAATTGTAATAGGATGTCCAACCGTTTTAATAGGCTAATTATGGAAAATAAAGAAGCTTTTTTAGGTACTGGATGGAGTTTTCCGCCAGAGTTTAAAAAAAACACTAAAGCAGTCGTGATGACATCTGACGAGGCAGATATTAAAAGCAGTCTGGAGATATTGCTTTCTACCAAAATCGGCGAGCGCATTATGCTGCCCAGATATGGATGTAATATGGATGAATTACTTTTTGAAACATTAGACAGAACACTTAAAACCTATGTTTCAGAACTAATAAAAACGGCAATTTTATATTACGAACCCCGAATTGATGTTGACAAAATTGACATCACACAAGGCGATGATTTAGAAGGAGAATTATTGGTCATAATCGATTACAGAATAAGAAGTACAAACTCAAGAAGCAATCTTGTTTATCCATTTTACAAAGGAGAAGGCACTAATATTTAAAAGTTTATAAGCTATGAGTACCAACAGCCAAATAGACAATGTTATTTTTAAAAGAAATGGAGTCAATCAGGAAGAACGCTTTAGTGACGCACTAGAGCCGGGCAACTTGAAGCTTCATGATTTTACTATTGAAGACTGGCTGCTCTTTGCTTATAATTTTGCAAAACAAGTCAATTTTTTCGACACGAATAACGATAAAACCCCAGAAGGCAACTGGCAGGAATTTTTTAACTATTTCGGCTTTTCAAAAGATAATCTTCCGGATGATGGCATCCCAAAAAGAACAGATAAAGAATATGCTGCTTTAAAAGAAAACATTACCAAAACATTATCGACTGCCAATATCAATCAAGACCTTACTCCTCACATGACATTGTTTGTGTGTTTCCTGAAATTATTGGAATTATCCCAAAACAAACTTAATCTTATAACAAAAAAGCATTTAGACTTTTTTTATAAAGACATCCTGCAAATAGAAAAACTTCCTGCAAAAGCAGATAAGGTGAGTATCATTTTTGAGCTGGCAAAAAAAATCGCCGAAGAAAAAATCGCCGTAAATACAGAACTGGATGCAGGAAAAGATCCCGATGGCAAAAAATTAATATACAAAACCACAGAAGAATTTATTGCCAATAAAGCCAATATAGCATACCTAAAAAGTGTGTATAATGATATTGATCTGGGTGAAATAAAATACAGCGAAATTGCAAATTCCCTTGACGGAAAAGGAGAACCGCTAAAAGAAGACACTCCCTATTGGTTTCCTTTTGGATATACATCCAATGAAAAAAAGTACCCGAAATTAGACGATGCCAAATTAGGTTTTGCAATAGCTTCAGAATTATTTAATCTTAAAGAAGGCGATAGAAATATCGCTGTCACTATTACTTTTGTTGATGACTTAACTTTTAAAATTCCCTTTACTCCAGACGATCTTCTGGCAAACATCAGCATTCTGTATAGTGGCAAAAAAGGATGGATTGGAAATTTTAAACTTAGCAAAAGCGTCGCTTTTAAGACTGGAAATGAATCTTCCAGCATTGGCGGCAAACAATTAAAATTGGTTTTTCAGATACCAAAAGATGATCCGGCAATTGTTAACTACGACCAGAAAGTTTTAGGCGAATTTTTCTCTACAGAACTTCCTGTAATTCGATTTTTAATCAATACGCAAAATAAATTAATCGATACCCAAAATAAAAATGGCCATACTCTTTTTAGAGCTTTAGTCACAAAAGCAATCAGCAGCATTACCACAAAAGTTGAAGTTAAGGATGTAAAATCTCTTTTATTAGAGAGTGATAACGGTTTACTTAATGCTGCAAAACCCTTTTACCCTTTTACACCTCAACCTGAAAAAAACAGTTCCTTTATAATAAACTATCCCGAAATCTTTTCTAAAAAATGGACAGAGGCAGATATTAACATCAAGTGGAAAAACACTCCATTATCATTCGAAACCCATTATGCTGCCTATAAAAAAAGTTTTCTTGAAACAATAAGTAAACAAATTTTTCTTGATGCCATTTTCATCAAAGATAGCAGTGACGCCAAAATGCATGCCAACCAACCTGAAGATGGAATTGCAAAAAAAACCGATTCAAAACCAAAAATTGCTGCAGAAACTAACGATTCACTTACAATAAACCCAAACGATCCAATTGTTACAAAGGACTATTTTAAAGCAACATTATCTGTTTTAAACAAAGAAGTTTGGGATGAACAAAATAAAACTATCAATTTATTTGATGATCCTGATGGTGATAAAGTATATGAATCTAATATCAATGTAAAAGGGAGCACCTATGCGATTGACAAAAGCGGTCCTATACGATTGACATTAAATCAATCGTTTTTACATTCGTTATTTCCAAAAGTATATACTTTGGCCATAATGAATGTGGCTACAACTCCATCAACGCCTATTCCAAATGAACCTTACACACCGGTTGTAGAAAGTATAAGTCTGAATTATTCTGCTGAGGAAACTACTGATTTTGATGCTTCTGACTACGAGTCTAACCGAATAAAATTGTTTCATGAAGCTCCTTTTGGTCAGCGCGAAGAGCATTCTTATTTGAAACAACAAGCTATCGCTAAAGAGATTTTAGATACTGGAACGCCAACTACCAATTGTCTGGTTCCGGATTATTGCAATGGAGGCGAATTTTATGTAGGACTTCAGGATGCCGAAACAATGCAGCAAATTTCATTATTATTTCAAATATTAGAAGGAAGCGAAAATATCAGCGTTTCCACTTTTACAGGAAAAGAAAAAGTATCATGGTACATATTATGCGACAATTATTGGAAAAATCTTGATAAGGATATTTTGGCAAATGGCATCGATAACTTTTTAAAATCGGGTATCGTAAAATTTAGCATTCCAAAACAGGCATCTAATGACAATACACTGTTTCCAGCCGATACAATTTGGATAAAAGCAAAAATGCACAAAGACTATGATGCCGTTTGCAAAGTTATCGATGTGAAAACTCAGGTTGTTACTGCCCAATTTTTTGATAACAACAACAATTTAGCGCATCTAGACAGCACATTACCTGCCAAAACTATATCTAAATTAATTACCAGAGTTCCTCAGATTAAAAGTATTGAACAGCCCTTTAATTCATTTGATGGAAAACCATTGGAGTCTGATCCCTCCTATTATCTGCGTGTAAGTGAACGCTTGCGACACAAAAACAGGGCTATAACACTTTGGGATTATGAGCATCTTATTTTACAGGAATTTCCAAATGTTTTTAGAGTAAAATGCCTTAACCATACTTTTATTTCGGGTACAAGTACCTCGTTTTTATCCCCGGGAAAAGTAACGCTGGTAGTAATTCCGGATATTGTGGACAAAAATGTATTCGATATTTATGAACCAAGAGTGAGTACAGCCACATTGAACAGTATAGAAGGTTTTATTAATTCTAAAAACTCAATGCTAGTGTCTGCAAAAGTCATTAATCCTGATTATGAAAAAGTTATAATAAAATTGAATATCAAGTTTTATCCCCAATACGATGAGAATTTCTATAAAAAACAGCTCAATGAAGATCTTATAAAATTTTTATCTCCTTGGGCATTTGACACCTCTAAACAAATCATATTCGGGGTTGAACTGCAGCGAAGCATTGTTATAGAATATATCGAAAATTTATATTATGTCGATTTTTTATCTAAGCTTGAGATGGCGATATATATCGATAAAAAAACAGATAAGGAACACCCTGATACATTAGAAGATACGGAAAATAACGAGGCCAATGTACATCTTTTAGACTTTTTAAACACACTGTCCCCATCAAGTCCAAAAAACATTTTAGTCTCTGTTAAAAACCATATTATCAGTACCACTATAGAAACTTGCAAAATACCAACTCCAACCCCAGAAGAACCTGAAAAATGTCAGTACTAAATCAACATATCACCATTCCTAAAAAATCAGCAACCGAGGACGATTTGGATTTCTTTTATTTGAGAAAAAAAGGAATTGAATACATAGAGTCTTTTGGCAGTAAATTTTGGACTGATTTTAACGAGCACGATCCAGGAATTACGATGCTGGAGATGCTTTGCTACGCCATTTCTGATCTTGGGATGAGACTCAATCTCCCTATAGAAAATATACTGGAATCTAATGACATTAATAAAGGCATTCCAAAACAGTTTTTTAAAGCCTCAGAAGTATTGTCATCAAGTCCAGTTACGCAAAATGATTATAGAAAACTTTTTATAGACATAAAAGGAGTTAGAAACTGCTGGCTCGCAAAACATAAAAAAACATTGTATGTGGACTGCAAAAAAGATAAACTTTCTTATGATATTAAGGATTATGAAAACCTGCCAGATAATTTAAGAAAATCTTTTGAGCTCAATGGTTTATATGATCTTTATGTAGATTTTGAAAGCTCAAAACCTTCAGAAATAGAAGCTGTTAAAGAAAAAATAAGAAAGCAGTATCATGCAAACAGAAACCTATGTGAAGATCTTGTTGAGATAAAAAAAGTGGTAGACTACCCTATCAAAATATGTGCAGATATTGAAGTAGATACGGAAGCCGATGAAGAACTGGTTCATGCAAATGTGATTGACGCTCTGGAAAGTTACTTATCTACAACAGTTAATTTTTATTCTCTAAAACAAATGATTGACAAAGGATATTCAACTTTGGAAATTTTTGATGGTCCAAGTTTAGAGAATGGTTTTATTGATACAAAAGAATTGCTTACGGCCGATTTGAGAAACGAAGTACGCCTCTCAGATATCATGAGAATAATAATGTCTGTACCCGATGTGCTGCTTATTAAAGATATTTCTTTAGGAAATTGTGGAGGTGATGATTTGGAAAACAAATGGCTTATCTGCCTTTCACCTTACCAAAAACCTGTTGTTTGTGCCAAAAGTGTTTTCAATTACAACAAAGGATTATTGCCGCTCAATATCAATCAGGCTCAGGTAAAAATTTATTCAGACGCCATAAAAGCCGAAAAAGATAAAGCTACAACAAACGCCAGTCAGGATAAAGAATTAGATATCCCAAATGGCGAATATCTGAACACCGATTTTTATACAACCATACAAAATGATTTTCCTGAAACCTATGGTATTGGCGAAGTGGGACTTCCTTCCAGATCATCTGTTGAACGTAAATCTAAAGCAAAACAATTAAAAGGATATCTTTTATTTTTTGATCAGATATTAGGAAGTTATTTTAAACAATTAGGCAAGGTAAACGAATTGCTTTCTGTAAGCGGTAATTTGTCCCGAACACTTTTTACTCAAGTTGTTAAAGACATTGAAGGAGTTGATGACATTGTAAACGGATATGAAAAAAATTACGACGATGAAACTATTACAGCACTGCTTTTTGACCAGCAGGACAATAATATCGAACGAAGAAATAAAATTTTAGATCACCTCTTGTCACGTTTTGCCGAAAATTTTTCGGAATATGTATTTGTTAACAAAACCATTTATGGAAACACAACAGACCAAGTAGTATTGCGCGACAAAGAAAACTTTTTGAAAGATTATAAAGTAGTAAGCAAAGAGCGCGGCAATGCTTTTGATTATTACAAACAGCCCATTGCCAATTTATGGAATACCAATAATGTTTCAGGAGCCGAAAAAAGGATTTCGAGACTCATTGGTATTAAAGATTACAGCCGCAGGAATCTTTCTAATTCGTTTGTCGAAATGTACAATTTTATTGATACAGACAATCAATCTGTCTATAGATGGCGTATTGTAGACACTCATGGTGATATTGTACTTTCTTCAACTGCAGAATACTTCGATACTTCTGCTGCAAATAAGGAGCTTTATTTTGCCGTATTGCAAATTATTCAGACCCGGGAATATAAAATAAAAGAGGCTTTTAAAAACGGCACAATAAAAGATTTATCCATTGTCGACAATATTTTAATACAGCAGTCAGATGCTGGAAAATATTCCTACGACATTATAAATCCAGCCATTAAAGACAAGAAAAATCCAAACCGTATTATCGCCCGCCGATTTGAATACTATAATAATTTACCAGATTTAGAAAAATCGATTCTGGAATTGATTCAATTCATGAAAGAAGATTTTACCGAAGAAGGAATGTTTTTGATAGAACACATGATGCTTCGTCCGGATGTAAATCTAACAACAGTAAATCCTGATACTTTCATGCCTATCTGCGCCGATGAGTGCGATAATTGCGAACCAATAGATCCCTACTCCTACCGTGTGAGTGTAGTGCTGCCGGGATATACATTGCGGTTTGCCAATACCGATTTTAGAAATTATATAGAAAAAATAATTAAGGAAGAATTACCGGCTCACGTTCTGGCAAAAATATGCTGGATTGGATATAGGGAAAAGGATGTAAAAGACCCAGCAGAAAACCAGCTTGTTCAATTTGAAAAAACATATAAAGACTATTTATTCGCCAAAACTGATTTGAATCAAGAACAGCCGGAACCCCAATTAATCAGCTTTATTAAGGCGCTAACCGTTCTGGACAATGTTTACCCAACAGGACGACTGTTTGACTGCAGCGATGAAAACGAGCGATTGTCAGATAAAATTATATTAGGAAAAACGAATTTAGGATCACTATAAAAACTATTCCCATGTCAGCAAAACTTTCAACAATAACAACACAATACCGAAGATTCACAAAGAATCAGGTACTTACAGAAGGAAACCTTAATGAGGTAGTAGATTTTTTTGACGATCAGGATCGCCTGTCCCGCATTTATCTGAGTGGCGTTGGTATAGTTTGCGGATTTTATACTGCTTATAATGCGGATCAACAAGCCATTTCAATAACACAAGGAACTGGTATTACTACTGATGGTGATCTTTTTAAATTATATCAGGCAGATGTATTGGGAAACAAAAAAATCGATTTTGACTCCAAAACCTATACGCACTGCAAAATTTATGATAATACAAAAGCGGCTTACAAACCTTTTTTTTATGATGGGTCAAACAAGCAATTGCCTCTTTTTGAACTCTTAACAGAAGAACAGCAAAAAAAAGAAAAAGACCCTTATTTTTCTTTAGCAGAATTTACCACAAATACAAAATTCGAGTTTAAAGAAGCCGTAATTCTTTTGTATCTGGAGTCGTATGAAAAAGAATCTGACCTTTGCGTAAGTCTTTCTTGTGACAATCAGGGATTAGAAATTGTGGGCAATTTTAAAGTTTTAATTGTCAGCAAAGACGTAGCCACACAAATAATGACCTATGACAGCATGAGTGGCAAAATCAATTATTCTAATTTATACCATAATTTACCGGACTTAAAATCAAACAGAATTGTACTAAAAAAAGAAGATTTTGTTCATCTTGATGCCATAAAACAAACTTTTACCAAAGGAATTTTTAAAAACGATGTTGTTAAGAATTTGCAGGAGGGCTACAATAAACTTCTGACAGGTTTAAATATGCCAATCATTTCAGATGCTGTTCAAAAAAAGATAACCGAACTATTTAATTTTGAAGGAGACCCTGTAATTCCTCAGGATTTTCAATACCTATATGATCTGCTTAATGATCTTGTTGATACTTACAACGAAACCAGAGCACTGCTGCTTACTATAGACGATAGTTATTGTTCTCCAGATATTAATGCTTTTCCAAAACACTTAATGCTGGGCGAACTAATAAAAACAGAGCCTTGTTTTGAATTCCGCCATGCTTTTTACAAATCGCCTTTGCTTACAGGAAAAAGCCTTAGTACTTGTAATGACTGCCTTGCAGATGATGAGGTTATTAGTAAAGATTCAGAAAAAAAGAAAAAAGAAGAAACAGCAGATGAAATAAAAATATGCTACGGCGAAGACACAGCCAGACAAAGAATGTACAGTCTTATTCTGAGAAGTGCACAATTATTAGAAAACTACAATCCTTTATATGATGTTATAAAAATTACACCCTCTTTGCAAATGGGCAAATTGGGTAAAAAAGCCATTCCGTTTTACAATAATGTAAACGATTCGCTTATTAACGCCTGGGATTTTGATAAAAGCATCTTAGGATTACAAAAAAACAATGTTAGTTTCCATGACGATTTATTGAATACTAAAAAACCGCTCGAAATTCATCTTGACAGTGATTTTTATAGAATTGAAGGACATCAGGGACGCAATTACAAAGAAGCGCTAAAAGCTATTCAAGAAATCAGATTAGAAAACGGACTTGGATTTAATATAATGATTCTGGCAGTAAATGCTAATGAACTGGACAAAACCATCCAGAAATTCACCGAATATTACCTCAACAAAAACCATGGTTACGAGCATAAAGCAGGCGTAGCTCCCGGAGGTACATTTATAATGATATATCTGGAAGAAAAAGTACCTTACTATTACTATTACAACACCCGCAGACCATCATTAACCGGTGATTTTGAAAAATTTACGGAGGGCATTCCAATTTTAAACCCAATTGTTGCTGATTTTTCACTGCCTTATTTATGCTGTGATGAAAACAATATAGGCCTTACTTTACCGGTAGATAAAATTTGTTTTGACAGCAAAACACAGCCGCTGCCTTTTAAAGTATCTCCAGCGGGAGGTTTTATAAAAGCCAATGTTCGACCTGATCAAAACGGAGGCGTAACAGTAAATGAATATGGAATACTTGTTTTTGATCCAAATTTAGTCAGCAAAGAATTAATAGGTCAAACCATAACATTTACGGTTAATAATTTTGATACTAAATGCGCGATAACCATTTTTGAAAAACCAATATTCGATTTTGTCGCAGTTCCTCTAAAACCATCAGGAATTAGCGAAACCGAAGTTACTTTTACCGTAACCGGAGATAATCTTGCCGGTAATAAATATACCTGGAATTTTGGAGACAAAACCGATCCGGTTACAGATGAAAAAACAGAAATAAAACACATCTACAAGTACAATAGTGAATCACAAAAAAAATTCACATTTTATGTTACTCTTAATGCAAACAATGGCAACTGCGGTTTTCAAACCACTCATCCTGTGAGCTTTGAAATTGAAGACCCAAAAGTACTAATAGATGGCAAATTAGTAAATAAAATATCCTTTTGCAGAAACGATAAACCGGTGATTCTTACCCTTGAACCAAATATAAAAGGGGCAGTAATTTCCGGAGAAGGAGTTGTAACAACAAAAGGAGGAGTTCAGTTTAATCCGGCTGGCGTTCCTTTGGGTGTAACAAGCGTAACCATTTTGATCGACGGCAAACCATCTAATCTTATCATTACACTTTTAGATCTGGCTACTGCCAATTTTACATTCGTTATAGATCCAACGGGAATGCTAACCTTAACCAACAATTCCCAAAATGCCGATAGTTATACTTGGGATATTAATAAAGAAATAGTAAAAACAGATAAAAAAGATCCAATAACAAGACCAATTTCTTCATTTAATGAACCTTCTATTTTAGTTTCATTAACTGCCGAAAGTAAATGCGGCCCAATAACCGATGGCCCAAGACCAATTGAGATTAGAAAAGTGGAAGTAAATACATGTCTTGACAATGCAGACCTATTTGTAAGAGATTCAATTAACACCACTTCTAATTTAAAAGAAATTTCCATTTTAAATAAATTCAATAAGGAGACTATTACCTTTATTTCTGAAACTGAAAGCAGATTTGCTGACGTTAACAAAAACCTTGTGAGTTACATCAACGGTAAGTCAAATGCTAGAATATCTGAATTATTTACACAGGAATATTTCAATTCTATATCTACAGTTGTTGCCGCTGCCATTAGAGCACAAAATGCAAATCAGATTGCTGCGGTACAAACACTTATATCGCTAAATACTTCATTGTATTACACTATTTTGAGATGTCAGGATCCAGAAACGCTTAAGGCATCTGAAAAACAAATTATCCCGGCAGCATTACTTTTTAATAATTTATTTAAAAGTTTCGTAGAAATAAAATTCAATACAGATAAAGACGGATCGTTGAAAGAGTTTTTGTCAAGTATGCTAACCGTGTTTCCGAAAATCGATTTTATACTGTCCAATTTAAATATACAAATAGAAGACCTTACAGCTAGTGTTAAATTCAAATAAACATATTATCAATAAAGTTTTCCTTGAGATAAATACCAATTCTAAAGAAAAAGGGTATTATCTCAAGGACAATATTGATGCGTTTTTACAAAAGGAAATATTCTCGTTTTTAGAAAATTACTTTAATGAATTGGATACAAAAAATCCTTCCCACAGCATACAATTAGAAAAGCTTAACCTTGATATTGCCATCAATCAAAATTTGGGTTTTGAAGATTTTAAAGAGCAAATTTTAAACAAAATCATAAAACAAGTTGAAGAAGTTTTTGAAAAAGAAGATGCAAATATTGAAGGCTATAAGCTCATCAAACCACAAGAAAAAGAAATAGAAAGCTTTTTTTATTTTCTGGAAACAGGTACAAATGCCTGGTGGACAACCTTAAATCCTGATTTTAAAATAGTCGATGATACTACATTTGGTGAAGTATTAAATGATGAAACCTTTCCTTTTAAATGGGCAAATGCTGTCCAAAAACCAATTGTGAGAACAAGGTTCATTAAACAATTTAGTGACGGCCAAATTGTAACAATCATTAAAAAGGGAATATTGTTTAAAAAAAATAGTGGTGACAGCAGTGCCAAAATAATCAGGATTAGCGCCATAAAAAAACACCTTGAAAACAGTACTGCAAAAAATCAATTAATTCCGAATCAAAGATTTTTGACATGGGAAATAGTTGTTTTAAGCATTTTGGAAACAAAAACCGCAATTGTAAAACAAAAACTTTCCAGATTGATTTACAGTGTATTTGAATTTCATAAAAAAAACAGCTTTTTGGAACACAAAGCACTTTTTCTAAAGGAAATTGAAAATCAGATAGAGAACCAAAACGAACTGGAATTGCTGGCTAATCTTGATGCTATTGTTTTGGTTATCGAAAAAAAACTAGGCAAAGTTATTTTAAAAGAAAAAGAAACAGGAATAGAAACTGTCGCAAAACCCCAAGCAGCGATAAAAACGGATACAGAAATAGAAAATGAAACAAAAATAAAAACAGAAAAAATTCAGGAAAATAATGAAAAGACAGCGCCAAATCCAGATTTGATTTTGTTAAAAAACAAAGAAGCGAATGTTCACAGCGACGATGAAAATATCGAATCTTTATCCAATAACTCAAAAGAAAAAACTCCAGATAATCACGAAGAAGTAATAGATAAAAAAGAGTCTTTTTTTGAGAAAGAACATGAGATATTAGGTACAGATATCAGCGAATTATATCTTGACAATGCAGGTTTAGTATTGATTCATCCCTTTTTGAAATCCCTTTTTGACAATTGCAAGCTGCTCAATAAAGACAATACTATAAATAATCCCGAAGTTGCCACGCACCTTTTGCATTATATAGCCACAGGAAAAGAACAGGATTATGAGAATGCTATGGCCTTCGAAAAATTCTTATGCAATATTCCAATAGCCCAACCTATTGAAAGAAACATTGTACTCTCTGAAGAAATGAAAAAAGAAGGTGCGGCAATGCTGCAAGCGGTATTGAGCAATTGGGATATAATGAAAACATCATCGGCAGAATTGCTGCAAAACGAATTTTTGCAACGCCCCGGAAAACTGAGTATTAATGGAGACGAAACTCCCACAATAATTATAGAAAAAAAAACACAAGATATTTTATTAGACAAATTAAGCTGGAATTTGAGCATCATAAAATTGGCCTGGAAAAAACGAATCATATATGTTAACTGGTAAAAATTAAAAGTATGAATATTGAAAATGCCTCTTTTTTAGAATACGATAAAAAAAATATTCGCAGTCTTCAGCAAATGGCTTTAGAATTTGTATTTAACAATGTAAATCTCTCTAAAATAGTCTTTTGCGGAGGTATTGCAGACTATCTTAATCTTCGTGAATATTATGACATTACAATTAATGATATAGATTTCCTTTTTGAAAATGAACTGGATTTAAAGCCCATGACAAACAAATTGGCAACAAGAAGATATAGTTCTCAATTCTATAAAACAAAAAATGGGGAAGCATTAGTAAATATATTCAACGCTGGGGAAGGTTCAATTAACATAGACAGCTTTCCAAGTGATTTTTCTAATTTAACTTATACACAGTCGTCTTTGTTAGGCAAAATGGTCTGGCATGTCTCATTTGAATTCAGTAAAAAAAATCATAATAATGAAATACATCTAAACACCTCAAAAGTAAGAGGCAGCAATTATCAATGGAAACGATTATATAAACACAGCAAAAAAGCTTCTTTGTATAACAATGTAACTTTCCTGGAAGAGAAAAACTTAATTCATACTATCAAAAAAAATATTTTATGAAGGAAGAGCCTAGAATAATTTACAGCTTAGATGCATTTCCTATTAGTAATAACCGATGGAATCAAGGGAATAAATTTAAAGAAACAATTTATTCGACCGCATTAAGTATATTATATAGCCATTTATGGTATCAGGATATCGAGCTTTATGCTGATGAAACAGCTTATAAATTTCTTTATATGCTGCCTTGCAGAGTTACTAAAATTAGTAGTAATAAAGACGCTGTTATTTGGATGAAATCGAAAATTGATGTTATAAAAAAACAAGTCAAACCTTTTGTGCACCTTGATAATGATGTCTTTATAAAGAAAAAAATAAATTTTGATTTTGACAGGGTAATGGTTGAACAAAATGATTATGAGTTGTACACTATTTACCAATATCGTTTAGATTTTTTTAATCAATATATTCAGGATTTAGACTATTGGAACCCGGATTTAGGATATGCATTTAACTGCGGAGTGCTCGGTTTTAGAGACTTTGAACTTCGGGATCAGTTTTTAAGCGCTTATTATGGCTTAGAGGAAATTTTTACAAAAAATTGTAATCCGGCAATAGAAAAAATGGAACCCTGTCTGGTTTTAGAACAATATAATCTTGCTTCATTATTACATCATAAAAATATTAAACCAACATTATTGCTGTGGAAAAAAAACCTGTTCGAAAACAGCCAGCTGGCAGATAACATTGGCTATACGCACATTGCAGGTTCAAAAAAATACAGGAGCGACATTGTTCTGGAAATAGAAAACAGGCTTTTAAAACTGTTTCCGTATTGGTACAAAGAGGTAAAGAATGCCTTAGAGAAAGAAGGTATCGTTTAAAAAAACTATAAATATCTATATATGAAACAAAGACACAAGATCATTTATAGCCTTGATGTACTTCCTATTATGAATAATAGATGGAATATGGGAGACAAACTAAAGGAAACGATCTACATGACTGCTCTAAGCGTATTATATAGTCATATGTGGTATGATGAAATTGAGCTTTATGTAGATGAAATAGGCTTTAAGTTCCTATATATGCTTCCTTGTGCTGTTACCAAAGTGAATAATGACAACAGAATAGAACTTTGGATGAAATCTAAAATTAATGCTATGGAACTACAAACAAAACCATTTGTTCACATAGACACTGACATATTTATTAAGAAAAAAATAGATTTTAGTTTTGATGATGTAATAGTAGAACGCAAAGAAGATACTTATGAAATCCATTATAAGAAGCAGGTAGAATTTTTTAATAAATACACCAATAACTTACCTTATTGGCATCCCAATTTAGGCTATTCCTATAATTGTGGAATATTTGGTTTTAATAATCTCAGGCTCCGCGATGAATTTATAAAAAGCTATTATGATTTGGAGAAAATATACGTTGAGAACCAAAACAACTTTTCTGTATTGAAACAAGAAGGTTATGAGACTTGTATTTTAATCGAACAATATACGCTTGCATCGTTATTGAACTATAAAAACAATAATCCTACAATACTATTGAAAGGAGAAAACATAACAGAGCAAGGAAAATATGCCGATACTATTGGGTATTCTCATTTTTTTGGAATGAAAAAATATGAAAAATATGTTGTTGATGAAATTGAACTTCGGCTCTCTAAAATATTTCCATATTGGTATACGCAAATAAAAAGCGCATTAGAGAAAGAAGATGTTATCGCGAATAATCCGCAGTTTGTTTAGTTAAACAAATTATTAACCTAAAAATGGTAAAATAATATATCATGAGAGAATTTGAACAAAAAAAAATAACTAACCCCTCTCCTTCTCCTTTTTTTGGACCAAAAATTCAAAAAAAACTAACTACTGGCACTGTAGGAGACAAGTATGAAACTGAAGCAGATAATGTTGCTGATAAAGTAGTGAACAAACGTAAAACGGGAGGGCTTTTGCAGTCAAGAAGTGAAGAAGCTGTGCAGCAAAAACCTATTTCAGAAACCATTTCAACGGTTCAAAAACAAGATCTGGCACAAGAAAAGCCTCTGCAAAAAAAGGGAAAGGATAAAGAAGAAGACAAAAAAGTGCAAAAGAAATCCGATAAGGAAGAAGATAATAAGGTACAGAAAAAAGGAGAAAAAGAAGAAGACAAAAAGGTACAAAAGAAATCCGATAAGGAAGAAGATAAAAAAGTACAGAAAAAGGGAGAAAAAGAGGAAGACAAAAAGGTACAAAAAAAATGTGCGGATTGCGAGGGTGAAGACAAAAAGGTTCAGAAAAAAGATAAAAAAGAAGAAGAAAAACCAGTTCAGGCAAAATTAAATGAGTCAAACTCAGTAAATGAAGGAGTCGAAAGTGACCTCAACAGCTCAAAAGGTGGCGGCAGTGCCATGGACAAAAACACAAAGCAAGAAATGGAATCAGGTTTTGGGGCCAATTTTAGCAATGTAAACATCCACACAGACAGCAAAGCCGTTGAAATGAGTGAACAGTTGGGCGCACAAGCTTTTACACATGGTAACGATGTCTATTTCAATAAAGGAAAATACAATCCAGACTCCAAAGAAGGTAAACATTTACTTGCGCATGAACTCACGCATACGATACAGCAAACAGGAGCCAAACAAAAATTACCCACAGAAAACCATCCTAAGGATTTACAGGCAGGAAATAATTTGAATAAAATTGACAGTCTTGTCAGACCGCAAACTACGGTAGCTCTAAGCAACAAGCTACAAGAACAAAAACAAAAAGGCGGTGGCAATTGTTGCTCAGGTGAATATCAATTACCTCAAAAAGATTACGCTTTTAACATAGATAATTCTGTTATGACTTCGGCAACTTTCTGTTCAAAAGGCAATTTTAAAATTTCCTCAAATGCAAATTGGGTTAAACCACATACTGCAGAACATTATCATATACGATTAACAGCTATACAGGGAGGGACAATAAATAAAACTACAAGAAGATATAATGTTGGCAAAACAGAAACACAATCATTTACAGTAAAATCTAAAGACTGTATCTTCTTTAAAGTAGAGGTCGAAATAATTAATCCTAAGAATAGTCCAAATTTAAAGGGAAGTTTTAATGTAACCAATTAGAGATGCCAGTCTTAACCAAAAAAACAAATACGAATCCTTCGCACTCCGCGTCACATCATGACAAGGGGAAGGAATCTTTTTTTGGGGTACAGGCAAAATTGAATATAGGAAAATCTAACGATAAATTTGAGACTGAAGCCGATAGAGTTGCAGACCAAGTGGTTGCCAATAAACAAACGGCCAAGACAGATACTTTCTTTTCGCCATCGCCAGTAATGCAAAAGAAATTGGCGGGTGATGTTCAAAAGCAAGAAGAGCAAAACAAAGAAATTCAGCAAAAAACTGCAGCCGAAACCATAACGCCTATTACACAGTTAAAAGGTGAATCAATCCAAAATAAACTCGATACCAGAATACCAGAAAAAAGAGAAATCAATCCGGCTTTTTCTTCAAAAACGTTAATTCAACATAAACTCGAAGATAAAGTTCAGAAAAAAGAGGAGACGATTCAGAATAAGGCAGAAGTCAAAAAAACAGAAACTGCCTCAAGAAACACGCTTTCACTCAAACCTTTAATCCAAAATAAAGGAGAAGAAGAAAATGTACAACAGAAAAAAGAAGAAGAGAAACAAGCCAAAGACGAGGATAAACAAATACAAAAGAGTCCTGCTGGCGATGCCAATCCTAGCGATAATTCTAATTTAGAATCTAACTTAAACAGCAGTAAAGGCGGAGGTTCTCCACTATCCGGAAAAGTAAAAACCGAAATGGAATCCGGTATTGGAGCAGATTTCAGCAATGTCCGTATACACAATGACTCTAATGCTGTTCAAATGAATAAGCAATTGGGAGCCCAGGCTTTTGCAACCGGAAATAATATTTATTTTAACGAAGGAAAATACAATCCAAATTCGAAAGATGGCAAGCATTTACTCGCCCACGAATTAACACATACCGTACAGCAGGGAGCTGCTATTAGAAAAAAACCGGAACCTATATCCCCTGCTCCCGAAATGGTTCAGGGTTCGTTCCTCGATTTAGTTCCAGACTGGATCATCGATGGGGCACGACACGTTCCGGGTTACACTCTTTTTACCGTTATTATTGGTTATGATCCGCTGCGACAAATTGATGTCGAACGAACTCCAATTAATCTGGTTGAAGGCTTAATGGGTCTTGTTCCTTTTGGAACTGCCATATTCGACAAGCTTCAGGAATATGGAATTTTGCAGCAGGTTTTTGACTGGGTAGAAGGAAAATTAAGCGAAATCGGATTAACGATTGACAGTATTTTAGATTTAGTTGAAGAGGTTTGGGACGAAATATCATTTCCTTATACCGGTATAATTGATTTAGTTACTGAAAAATTTAATGAAGTAGTTAACAGAATAACTTCTTTTGTAAGTGCAACGGTAGATCAGGTTATTACCTGGATAAAAGAAGCCTTGATTGGTGTAGCAGAACCTATACTGGCAGAAAATAAAGCCTGGTCATTAATCAAAAAAATAATCAAATACGATCCGTTACGCGATGAAGCTGTCAATGCCACAACGGTCGAAATATTAGAAGATTTCTTAATACTTATAGACAAGCAAACAGAACTTGAACAAATGCGTGAAAAAGGCACGCTGCAAAAAACTGCCGACTGGCTTGACACTCAGGTTGGAACTTTCAATTCACTATTAGGCGAGCTTCGCGGACTCATAACCGCAGCCTGGGATGCTATTCAACCTGCAAATTTGGTCAATATTGCTGATAATCTTTCAGCACTTGCAGCCCAAGCTGGAGGATTCCTGCAAAGGGTTTGGGATTTTGCATCAGGTGTAGCATTAAAAGTATTAGAACTTGTTAAGGAGTCATTATTAGGATGGCTGTCTTCTCAAGCCGCAACTGTAAGAGGTTATTCGCTTGTTAAAGTGATTATTGGAAAAGATCCTTTTACACAAGAAGCTGTACCTCGCACAGTTCCAAATCTAATACGAGGTTTTATGAGCCTCATGGATGGCGGAGAAGAACAATATGCACAAATGGTTGAATCTGGTGCAATAGCCAGAATTGTAGGCGAAATTGAAGCCGCGGTTGCGACGCTCAACATGACGCCACAATCTATAATACAATTGTTTACCGACATTTGGGATTCTATGAGCATCAATGACCTCATCCATCCTATAGATGCTTTCTTGAGAATCATTGATAAATTTGGAGAACCTATAGGACGATTAATTGCGTTTGTAGCAGAAATTGTCCGAATCGTTATTGTAGCCATTCTCGAAATCATGAATTTCCCATTTGACCTCATCGGAAATATCATTACAAGAGCATTAGAAGCTATTGATGATATCAAGAAAGATCCAATTGGTTTCTTGAAAAATATACTGAGAGCGCTTAAACAAGGATTTATACAATTCTTTGACAATATTGTAACCCATTTAATAAATGGTGTAACAGGCTGGCTGATGAGCGAGTTAAAAGATGCCAATATTCCGGTACTTACTGATTTCTCTTTGCAAGGTGTTATTACCTGGGTATTAGAAGTATTGAATATCTCGATGGAAAAAATCTGGGAAAAACTCGCTGCACATCCTCGCATTGGGCCTGCAAGAGTTGCCAGAATCCGCAGCATGATTAATACGCTCGAAGGCATTTGGACATTTATTAAAGATGTTCAGGAACGCGGTATGGCTGCCATTTGGGATAAAATACAAGAACAGCTTAGTAATTTATGGAATACCGTTCTCGATGCCGTGAAAAACTTTGTTATGGAACGCATTGTGAATAGAATAACCGCCAGACTTTTAAGCATGTTAGATCCAACCGGAATCATGGCGGTAATAAACGGTGCTATGGCTTTCTTCAATGCGATACAAAGTTTTATCAAATACTTGCGTGAAATGCTCGAAGTTGTCAATTCGTTTGTCAATGGAGTAGCTGATTTAGCCCGAGGCAATGTCGCCACAGCCGCAGATTATCTCGAAAGAACTATGGGACAAGCTATGCCGGTTGTGATAGGTTTCTTAGCCAATCAGGTTGGTTTAACCGGAATTGGGGCAAGAATTGGCGAAATGATTATTTCTGTACAACAAATGGTTGATGAGGCGCTTACATGGCTGGTGAATAAAGCGGTGGATACGGGAATGAATATGCTAGACAGACTTATGGGAAGAGGTGAACCGGAAGCTGCAACTCCAGCTGGTCCAATTGCGGGAGCTTTAGCTGAAATTGATTCTGAAACTGAAAAAGAAAATGATGAAGGAGAAGTTACCGCTGATGAAGCTCAAGCCATTAAAAACAAAGTTAATACAGATCAGGCATCAGTCATAAATATTTCTTCTGTAACTGATGGCGGAGAAACCTGGGATTATAATTATGTTCAATTGACTAAAAAAAGTACTCCTAAAAAAGTTACACCAAAAACAGTAATTATGCCTACTATTATGGATAAAGGAAGACCAAAAACAGTTGTTGCAAATCCATTAACAAAAAAACAACCTGATAGTGGAGCCGGAGAATCCAGAGTAAATAGAAGTGTAATGACAGGAAATAGCTTTATAGATGCTTTTGTAGCTAAAAATGCAGGTAATCAATCTGAAACTAAAGGTATTCATGTTTTATCTGCTGCTTTATATGGAAAAGCGACTAACGAAAATTTAGCTTTTGGTACACAATCTTTAAACACAAATATGGATAATGGTCCAGAGCAATTTGGAAAAGATAATAAAGCAAAAATTTTAAAATATTCTATGACTGTTAATTATTATCAAAATTCTAAAAATGATTCAATTTTTGCGTTACCATCTCCTAGTAATGCACAGTTAACTTTGGCACTTGGTTTTTATATTGCGCAATCTATAACTGCCCAAATTGATGAAATAAATGGAACTACTCTTAACTCAGTCTATTCGCAAACTTTAACTGGTAGTTTTCCAAATATTACAGGTATTGCGGCTACTCCGCCAGAGCAATTAGTAACAGATTTATTAAAAAATAATAAAATTCCAGGACAAGTTAGAAGAAGCGGAAAAGTTTATAAAAAAACAAGTTATACAGGATATAGAGAAATAGCCAGAGATCTTTCCAGAACAGATGCAATAATAAGAGATGCAATCAATAATTTGATAGATGATGTAATAATCAAAGAAGGTAATAACTATTATGTAAGATGAAAAATAAATATTCAGAAGAAGTAGAAAAATTATTCAAATTCGGAAAAACAGATTTGTCTAAAGACTGGCCAAATTATGCTCAAGAATTGAACATTCGAGAAAAAAATGCAAACGAACTAATCGACATTGTAAAAACTTCAAATTTAAGCCATGCAATTTCAGGATTTACTATAAAAGATTTTGCTTCAAGACATGCATGGAGAGCTTTAGGTCAATTAAAAATTACAAGATCAGTTCCTGTTTTATTGGATGCATTAATTGACGAAAAAAATGAAGAGGCTTTTGATTTTCGTTCTGAATTGCCAAAAGTCCTTGTATTGATGGGGTTTGATATAATTCCAGATTTAGAAAAATTTATAAAAAACCCAAAAATTGAATGGGATTTTAAAGTTGTTATATTTAAGGTGCTGGTTGAATTTGCATTACAGAGTTCAAAATATAGAGATTATGTTGTAATTATTTTTAATGAATTATTTATTAAATATCACAATGAGCCCATTTTTATTTCAAGACTTTTAAATGAACTATTTAAACTTGATCCTATTGAATATGAAGTAGTAAAAGAAATAATTAAAAAAGATCAATATGATTATGGCAGTATTGATAAGGAGAGTTTAATGCGTTTTACCAAATTAGCTAAATTAGATTAAAAAGCTAACAAAATAAAAGTACCGATCTTTCTTTTCGCTAATGTTAATTTATAACTATATCAAAACTTGATTTATTTTCAATCGAATTATTAGTAATATAAAATGGAAAATGTATTCACATACCTAAAAAACCAATTCGTATTTCAGCTTGATACTCTTTTTCAGGCCGAAAACCCAATGGAAAAACCTGTATTGAATCAAGTTGATTCAAATGGGTTTATAAACGAATTCATCATCGAAAATAACCTGACAGAAATCGACACTCTTTTGTTAGGACTCGCTCTTGCGCCGCACGTGAAACCCGATTTTTTAAGTTCGATTATTGCCGAATATTTACCAAATGGCGGCGAATTACCGGAATTTGGCGGAATAAAAACCAAAAACCATCGCGGAATTTTACCAACGGGTGAAACAGCTCAGTTTTTAATTGCCGGAAATGATCTCGATAACCGAATTTCATTTTATGATTACCTGCACAATCAGTCTTTTCTTTATCAAAAAAGAATCATCAAAATAGAAGCTGTTCCAAATGGCGAACCCAAACTGAGCGGTTTATTGATTTTAGAAGATGAATACATCGAGAAATTCATAACCGGAAAAATTCTAAAACCGCAGCTTAGCAGTATTTTCCCTGCGCAGTTAATCGAAACCCAATTAGACTGGGACGATTTGGTTTTGAATTCTTCTACTTTAAATCAAATTAAAGAAATAGAAACATGGCTTAAATTCAACGATATTTTACTTCATGAATGGAATATGAAAGCCAAGATAAAACCCGGTTTTAGAGTCATGTTTTACGGCGCTCCGGGAACGGGAAAAACGCTTACGGCTTCACTTTTAGGAAAATATACCCAAAGAGATGTTTATAGAATTGATTTATCGATGGTGATTTCAAAGTACATTGGTGAAACCGAAAAAAATCTTTCTTCTCTATTTGACAAAGCAACAGATAAAGACTGGATTCTGTTTTTTGATGAAGCCGATGCTGTTTTCGGAAAAAGAACCAATGTGAGAGATGCACACGATAAATATGCTAATCAGGAAGTTTCGTATTTGCTGCAGCGAATCGAAAATCATCCGGGATTGGTTATTCTCGCTTCTAATTTTAAAACCAATATTGATACCGCTTTTACCCGAAGATTTCAATCTATAATTGAGTTTGAAGTGCCATCTTACGGCGAGCGTTTAAGATTGTGGCAAAATAACCTGCCAAAAGGAATTAAAATTGCAGAAGATGTAAATCTTAACGAGCTTTCAAAAAAATACGATATTACGGGCGCCAATATTGTGAATATCATTCAATATGCCTGTTTGAGAACCTTAGAAGATCAAAACAAAAGCATCAACCTTAATCATTTGCTTCAGGGAATTAAAAAGGAATATGCTAAAGAAGGGAAAATGATGTAGTGATCATTCAATAGTAGTATATTCTTTTGTCATAACTACTTTGCCATTGACAATTTTTTCATAACTATTTTTGTAATGTGCAACCGAATCGTTTTCACTAACGTCTGATTTAGTTATAATTTCAGAATATTTTATTGTGCCGTTTTTATTAAAATAATGCTTTTTTATAGTTTCACCATCTAAAGTAGATGAAGTTGTCGAAAGTATTCTATTACCCTTATCTATTTCTTCGATTGCATTGTCTGATAAATCTTCTGAAAACTCAAATGATTTTGTTTTTTCGTTAAACAAATAAATATTCACCATATCTGTCATGGCAGTACTTCCGTTGCTTGTGATCAAAAAATCCTTTAGACCATCAAAATTTAAATCTTGAAAATGTACATTAAAATAATCTTCAGAATTAAAATCATTTCCGGACTTAAAATAATCAGAGTAGCTTAATAAAATACGCTGTGTTTTATAGTCTCTCAATTCTATTGTTGTGGCTCCAGAAACAGAATCGATTTGTTTCCAATTGCATTTTATATTATTAAGACTAAAAGGCGCACTTATTTTGAGAGAAGTATCTCTTTGGGCTTGAGAAAGTTCTTTTACCGAAACCTCATCTTTACCACCTTTTTTTAAAGAAACATTTTCTACCGTATTTCTACAGCTCATTAAAAGCAAAACAATAAATATCAAAATAAGATTTTTCATTTTTAGATGTTTTTAGAACTGAATCTAATAGTGGTGTTAAATTCTAACAGCTTGTAGGAGCATAAAAGACAATGAATTTTTCAACTATCTCGTTTGTTTTACTATTCTTTGCTCTAATTTTATAAATGTATCTTGCTGTAAAAAAGCTGGTTTTTATTTTATCAAGAGATTCAATATTCCGGATTTCATCTAACCATTCAGGTCCGCAATGTTTCCCTACTGCAATTTTAAGTTCATCAATAGTAAAATCTATTGGGCGGTCTGTTCTATCATCAATCATTGGGAGCTGTAAATCGTTTCTATTGACTTTAAATTTAGTCCATTCAGAAGTGTAGGTCTTCCAACCTTCTATAAGGCAAAACGGTACATCAAGTTCTCGTTCAGTATCAATTCCCACGTTTATTTCAAATTGTCCATATAATTCTATTTCATCAAACTCAGCTTGTTCAATTTTAAATGATCTTTCAAGAGAGTAACCCGGATCAAGATAAAAAACGGCTGTATCTTTTCTGGTTTCATAAATATTATCCGTTTTGCTGTATTCATCTCTCCAGCTTGTATCATCGTCTCTCATTGAAATCGTTAAATCAGAAAATTTAATAGTAAGATCCGCTATTAAGTCATTTACTTTTTCTCCAGCCGATACTAAATCTTCTTTCTTTTTGCTTACAATCTCTTTTTTATCTGATTTTTCACTTAGCTCCTTTTTATTTTCTTTACAAGAGAATAACAGCATACTGATTATTAAAATTTGGAGCGTAATTTTCATAAGGGGAATAAATTATTTATTGGGATGATTCTATTTTAATAGTAATGCTGAGGTTTGTCTTGTCCTAAAATTATAGGCTTAAAACATTATTTAAAAACAATTGGTATTCTTTGAGTTTCTATTTCTCCTTTAAAAATTTCTATATTATTTTCTTTATAATTAGACAAAATATCTTTTGGGATAATTTTTTCCATATCATATTTTAATTTGTATTTTAAACGAAATGTATATTTTTTTTGAGGATTTAATTTAAAATAAATTGGACTTCTTAAATTCTCAACTTTATCTTCAACCACAAATGGAAGGGGTAAAGATGTTTTTAAAATATAATTTTCTTTAGGAGAGATAATTATTTCCTGATTATAAAAATTTAAAAACTCGCTTTTTATATTATAACCCATCTTTTTTAATAATAGTTCTTTTTCATTCTGAATATAGAAATCTTGTTCTAATAAACTACCCATTTTGCAGCTATATGAAGGATCAATCAAAGGGGCATTTTTCTCCAATAAATTTCCTTTTTCATCTTCAATAATTATATCTACATGATATAAATTAGATAAATGCAAGTCTTTAATAAAGAGTAAATATTTTTTATTAGTGTGGTTCGATAATTCAAGTTTTACAGTATTTGTAAAAAGATACTTTTCATTTTCGCTATTAAACACACCATGATTGTAGAAAGCTTCAATTGTGTCTGTAGAAAATCCTTTAGATACAATTTCTTTGTTTATCAATTTTAGCTCTAGTTTACTTTCTTGACAAGATATCAATAAAGTAAACAATAGAATTACCAAAATGCTTTTTTTCATTTCATTCATTTTTGAATATTATTAAAAAATATTAGGATGTTTTGTATTCAAAAATTATTAAATCCTATTTTCAAATATATTCATTTTTTCTAAAAAACATGTTGATGCAAGCGTTTCGCTCGTGTAAAACTTTGCGGTCACGAGCAAGATGCTCGCGATAGCGGAATAAATTATAAATTCTGAAACTTTATACGGCTTTCAACTGACCAGCAATCTCAACAATATGTTCATCATCGGTTCCGCAGCAGCCGCCAAAAACATTTAAATGCGGGAAAGAATCTTTTAATGTTTTATATTCTTTTCCTAATTGTTTTGGTACTCCCCTGTCCAGTTCTGTGGCTTCGTCTAATTCGGCGTGGCTTTTGCAGGATGCATTGGCACGAATAGCTTTGATGCGTTTTACCCAGTTTTCGTTTTTGCTTTCGCTTAGTTCGTTTAAAAAATGTGTTGGATGCGCACAATTAATCATATAATATATTGGCGGAATATTGACACTTTGGTCTACTTTTTCAATAGCATCTTTTAAACTCATTCCCGTTGGAAGTTTGCCATTTGTTTCTACAGTAAAAGAAATAACTACAGGCAAATTAAAAGATGCTGCAGCTTTAACAATTCCAATTGTTTCTTCGATATAATTCATTGTAAGTGCCGAAACAAAATCTATTGAAGTGTGGCTAAAAGCTTCAATTTGTGCTGTATGATATTGCTGCGCTTCTTCAATATTCATACAATTCTCCGGCACATAACCGTCGCCGCGAGGGCCAATGCAGCCGCTTATTAAAACAGATTTTATATCATTTTTAAATTCTGTTCTTAAATCTGATAAAAGCGTAACGGCTTTTTCATTCAGCGTAGCTAATTCATTTTTGTGATGACCTATCTTTTCAATCCAATCTGGATTGGTACGCCATGTGGGAGTTTCTAAAATAAAATTGGTTTGATACTTTTTTGCGATTTTTAAATATCGGGTGTAATAATTTTTAAGGGCATTATATCCTTCCTGATTTTTTAATAAATCAAAAGCGGCGAAATACGGAAGATCAAATCCTTCCAGAAAAACTAATGTTGTTTCGAGTCCACCATCTGTTAAAAATATTTCATCCGTTTCATTTGGCAAGGTTTTTTTATTGTTTTTCATATCCCAAAATAAATTTAAACACCTAATTATCAATTAAGTAAATGTACTAAATTTTAAATCCCAATATATTTCTATCTAAAAATAATTAATGAGATTCAATTTGATGATTAGGATATTAATAAGTTTATAAAAACAAGAAAACCATTCGAATTGAATGGTTTTCTTGTTTTTATTAGATTGCTTTAAAGTATTTATGTCCAAGTTGGAACGGTGTAATGTCAAAATCTGTATGTCCGTCTAAAGCAAGATCTGACATAATTTTGCCTAAAAAAGGAGTGAATTTTGCAGCCCATCCCGTGGCGTATAAAACAATATTTTTATGGTTGGGTACATAGCTTGGAGCAAAATCAATCAAGAGTTCTTTGTTTGCAATTTTACTCAAAGCAATAAGACATGTTGAGGTATATTCTGGCTCTGTGCCTAATCCAGTCATGTGATCTTTAACCCATTGTGCTGTATAATCGAGTTCTTGCTGATTCGGAATTAAAGTTCTGTCGCTTGGTTCTTCTATAGGATTTATGACAAAGTCTGGCGCTACGCGAATGTATTCCGGATGATCCCAATCGACCGAAGGAAAACCATAAAACTGATTGCCATTTTCGCCAACTGGGTTTTGAAATACAAACCATGTTGGGTATTGAATTTCGGGATCGGTTTTTTTAAAATAAGCCGAAGACATATTCCAGTAAGTCGCTTCTATTTTAAAATCAAGCAAATTGATTACGCTATTAATATATGGGCCGGGAATAATTGCCAGTTTTTCTGCAATATAAATTCCGTTTGGCGTGATTACTTCAAAGAGTTTCCCTATTTGGTTGATTTTAATTACCGGCGAATTCTCTTGTAACTGAACCGTTTCTGCTTTTCGGCACAAGTTTAAAAGCGTTTCATTTGTCTCTTTAAAATTAATACTCGCACCGTCGGGCTGAAACAATCCCGTATAGGTTTCGGGTAAGTTTTTAAAATGATATTTTTCTTCGATTTCTTTTGATGTCAGCTTAATGTAAGGAACATTTAAGGCATTTAGTGATTCTTCGGCTTCGGCGATATTTCCTTCTGTCGAATGTACTTCGGGATCTCCAAACCAAAGCGTACCCACTTTATCGAGTAATTTTGTGTCGGTTTGTTTTTCTAGTTCGACCCAATACGGCTGCGCATCTAAAGCCATCTGCACCATATATTCCTCCGGATACGGAATCCTAAATTGACGCGAAACTCCTGCCGAACTTCCTAATTGGTTTACAAAAGTAAATTGCTCCAATACTAAAGTTTTTGCTTTTCGTTTACCAAGATGGTACGCAGTTGCCAAACCTATTGGTCCGCCACCAATAACAATTACGTCGTAGTTTTCTTTTTCCATTATGTTCTGTGGTTAAGTCGTTTATAGTCGCTTTGGATTTTAAATCTAAATTAATTGAGTTATAAAATCGACTATAAAAAAATGGCACAAAACGGAAATTATTGGTTATGAGATGAGGGATGTTGTGGTTTGGGATTTTTAACCGTTTATAATTTCTAAGAATAAAAAAATTGCGCAAAGTCAGAGACATTTGCGTATTTTTTCAGTTGAACTCTTCGGAGAGCCGGGATAAATTAAACGTAACAAATGAAATATCTATTTATTTTTTGCTTTTTTCTAAATAATCATTTGCCATTTTTTTTGTTTTATCATCCAAAGCTTTTTTATCATGTGTAAGAATATCATACACATCAAAGGAAGCTCTTTTATAATTATATTTATTAGACATAATCAAAGAATAATAAAGCAATCCTGTAACTTTTTGCCCACCAATATAATAAATCCCTTTTAATTCATTATATGCTAGTGTATCACCATTAAACAGAGTACGATTCTCTAAACTATCCATTAATTTTTGATTAGATAATTTTTCCTTAAAAAGAGTTCCAGAGTTTTCTGATGTAATATTAACTTTTGCCTCTTTCTTTTTATTGCATGCAAAAGATAACACTAAGATCACAACAATGATTATAATATTTGATTTCATAATTTTTTATTAAATTAAAATTTTCTTCTATAAATTTCACGCCCACCCTTATATGCCACTAAATCTCCGTCGTTCTTACCCGAATCCATCATTTTATCAATCCCTGAAATCTTATATTCACATGCGCTATTATTATTATCTATTAAGGTATAATTTACATAGCCATCTGCACCAATCACAGTCATGTTAGGGAATTTCTTGGAGATCATTTGTGCCAGACTTAAACCGTCTTTATCCATTCTTGCTGATTCACATGACCATAAAGTTAATGTGGTTCCCTTTTTGTATTTTGCTCCGTCCCACTGATCATTTAAAGCCTTCATCATAATGTCAAAGTCTTCTTCATTTCTAACATTTAATGTCGCATTTGGATCATAAATAAATTTAATACCACCATGCGCAAAAACAGTAAACCTTCGATCTCCTTTTTTGTAATTTCGTGATTTTACTACGCCGTAAAAACGGTTATTCCCAGATGGAAAGAATGTCACTGGTTCTTCTTCATCTTCATCTACAGTATCTGTACCCGTTTGTTGCAAATTATTTGCACTTGCCTTGGGTTTTCGATTAGCTGCATTTGTATTTTCGGTTTTATATTGCTTTGCTAGATTTGGGTCAGCTCCGGGCCTTGAGGTTTCAAGCCATTGTTCATTTGTTAATCCATCAGCACCAACTGCTTCCATTCCATCAGGGTCAATAAAAAATACAGGATTATTAAGAGCATATGTATAAGGCGAAAAACGTCTTGAAGTCTCTGCTAATGGATCAATATTCATCCAACGGCCAAGTGCAGGATCATAATTTCTTGCTCCATAGTCATATAAATTCAATAAATTTCCTCCAATATTTTCATCTTGGAGCTCTTTACCATTATATTTATACCTTAAACCATCATTCGTAGAATTTTTAGCAATATTATAACCTTCTTGTTTTAATCCAAATGGATAATAATTATTCTCTTCTTGAATAACAAGATTTTTGTCATAACTCAAACGGATATTCCCAAGATGATCTTTATATTGATATATGTATTTAAAAGAACTTGCCGTTACAGCCTCCACATACCCTTCAGCAGTTGGGAAGAATTTCAATCCAGTTGTACAAGTCTCACAATCTGTTTTATACTGATAACCTCCCAAATAATCTGTTAAAGCAATATTTGCCGGCGTAGTAGTAGTTACTATCTTTTGAACTTTCTGTCCTACAGCATTATAAAGATATTTAATATTTCCTGTTGTTGCAAAATTTATTTGAGTAGGCAGATTAAGGTTGTTATAGGTTATTGCTGTTATGTTTTTGTTGTTGTCTTTTGTCATATTACCATTAGCATCATAACTATAATCATCGACAGTATTGGCAACGCTGTCTGTGAAACCATTTACTTTAGAAGCTACAGGTGCACTATCAACAACTTTCGTAAGCTGATTAGTTTGGTTTGTTGGACCATAACTGTACACTAAATTGTCAATTTGCGTAGCAGTAGTTTCATTATTACCATTACGTATTAAAGACAAAATGTTTCCGTTTTTATCGTATGTCAAACTTTCATTATAAGCACTATTTGTGGTCGCAGCTCTTTGGAAAACAGCATCTTTTAATCGGTTTAAATTATCATATTTATAACCGTAAGAGCGAATAACTGGTGTGGCTTCTGAAGCGCTGGTCCAATAAGTTTCAGCAATGTTTCCATTGTATAAAGTCTTTACACCAGTAATACCGCTGGCGATGGTATTATAATTTATTCTAAAAGCAAATTGATCTCTAGGATCAGTCCCATTTGTTAATGAATTTATATCATTAATATTTGTCATCCATCCACGAATATTATATGTATAATTAATATTTTGAGTTGGAGCCGTTGTAGTATTTCCTATTTTTTTAGAAGTTAATTGTCCTAACTCGTCATAAGTATTACTTGCAATAAGCTCTATCGTTCCATTGTTTATCTGATGTGTCTGCGTTAATAAACGATCTTGATTAGAATACGTAAAAGCATCTTTTGTTACAAGTTCTGTATCCGTACTCAACCTTTTATGCCTTGTAATACTGTATTGTAGCTGTCCTGAGAACGGATTAAGTTTGCTATCAGTGTAAGTATAACCTCCTAAGAAATTTTGCATGTAAGAGCGAATAGGTCTTGCTTTAGCATCATATAATACATAAGCCAGCTCATTTCTGTAAGTTGTACTATTTTCTAAAATTCTTGTCCAGCTTCCTGTACTTAGTCCAACAGGTTTTTCTGTTGTTGATGTTTTTGTGCTGTAAAAGACATTTTGTGTTTCAACGGCAGCTGGAATTGTTGGTGCATTTGGGTAATTATAATCATCAAAATAACTTACAGTCAGCACATGATAACCTGCAGTTGGCCAGGCAGCCGTGGTATATCTGAATGATACTCCATTTATGGTTGTATTTGTTGCTGTCGCAATTTTAGTTTCGCTGTTGACACTATATCCATTTTGAAGATCCTGCAATGTTTTTCTATCAGCACTAGTAACTGTAGCAGCAGATAGCCACGCCGTAATTACCGAACGATTTAAGGCATCGTATTTTGTTACAGTCCATCCAGAAGAAGTAATATCTGTAAATGGAGATAAACTTGGACCAGTAGCTATTGGTCTGTCTAATTTGTCGTAAACAATAAACTCCCATTGTTTGCCAGGTAATTTTTTCTCCACAAGTCGATTACGAGAATCATACTTATACTGATAGCATAAGCCATTTAAAGCATTTTGCAGGCTATTATCAATTTGGGCACTAAAAGTACTTCCGGCAGCAGCATTAAAACCAGGCAATAATCTTATAGAATTTGAAGCTGTCAACGATAGAGTCGATCCTGAAGCTACTGTGGCAGTAGATGTAATATCACTTGGAATATTTAAGGCATTAATAAGATCAACTGCTTTAGGAGGTATTACATAAGTTAGATTGCCATACTGATCGTAAACATAATAGGTATCATGTTTTACTCCTGCATCATAAGTACGTTTTAAAATTACCTGTCCTTCTTTATTTTTAAACTCAACTGTTGATCCATTACTTTCTGAAGGTGAAGCTGTAGTATTCTCATCATAAATTATAGTCTTAAAAAGCTGATTAACACTATAAAGACCACTTTGATTTCCTTTACTTAATGCAATATCATATAAGCCTGAAGTTGAATTCCAGATTGCATTTACTGTATAGTTCTTTACAGCATCATTGGTTACATTGGTCTGATAAGCCATTTTTACCGTATGGTTATTCGCAAGCGCCCAATCTGCTCCTGGTGCTGCCTGTTGTAAAACACGGTTTAATGGAGAATCTTCTAGTTGTTTTTCGCTAAAAGGGTTTGTATTTGCCACGCCATAATTAGTCTGGTATTGTGCAACTAAATTAGGAAACAGAGTAAAAGGATTAATATAATTGGCATTATTTTGTGTAGATGCATAAGGAAGATATTCTCTTACCTGCCTGCCAAAACCATCATACTCAATAGGTGTTACTATATCTTTTCCAGAGTTGGAAGCCTGATAATCTAAACTTTGTATTGGTCTTCCTAAACCATCAAAATATGTAACTTTTTGTGCAGCCTGAACTATTGTAGGATTTGCTATACTGGTTGTAGTGGCCGTTTTATAAACAATATTCCTAATAGCATTTTGATTCTGCAGACTTGCTTCTAAAGTTGTACAATTGGTACTTGTACCCGGAATCGTTGGACAATTGTCTGTATTATCAAGAACATAATTCCCTGGCGGTTTGGTACATTGCTGGGCAATAAAATTTAAAGGATCGCCCAATCCGTCTAAATCATTGTCCAGATACCAAGTTTTTGCCGTATCACAAGCCAGATTTTTAGTAAAACTTAAATAACATCCGTTCCAGCTTGTTGGTGCATTTGTTAAATAAAAAACCAATGCATTGTTTTCAATTTTTGCAGCAAAATTTGCTAAAGGACTTCCTTGAGCCGATGAAAGTTGTCCTAACTCCATATTAGGCAATGCAGGAGAAATGGTTAATGTTGCAACAGTACCAATTTTTAAATAACCTGAACTAGCCCAAGTTGCATTAATAGAAATTGTTAAGACATCATTATTTACAGAAATTGTACCTCCACCAGTTCCTGACTGGCCATTGTTATTTAAACTTTGTACTGTAATGTTTTGTGTGTAATTAGGATAAATTCCAGCCTGAACCTGACCAAAAAACATCATTAAAAAGAAAACAAAGTAATAATTATAATTTTTCATCTTTCTCATATTAGTTTTTATACTGGTATTTGTTTTCTGACAATATATTATCATTTTTATCCTTAACGTTTATCAATCTTCCAAATGGATCATACATATATGTTATTTTATCATTTTTGGGGTCCGTGATAGTGCTCACACCAATAAGCGGAATATAACTAAAAGTTGAAACCATAGCATTTGGTAAAAGCCCTCGCAGTGTATTAATTGAAGCTAACTGATCTTCATTATAGGTATCCAATACAGCTGTAGTTATGCCTAAAGCCGTGGCTACATTTGCGTAACTCGCATTTTCAATTTTAGCAATGGGCTGAGTTTGTTTGTATCCCCACAAAATGGTTACAGGAGTTCCGTTCTCTAATGTATATTGTTGTATATTAGCTTTAGAGTCATATTTATCATAAGTTACTTTCTTCTCAGGGAATGAATAAGTTGAGCTATTTGCGCCCTTACCTGCAAAAATGTATTTCGGCAAAATCCAGTTATTAGTTGTAACATCTTTTGCATATTGTGTGTTTTGTCTCGACAGAAGTTCCATATTTTTACGATTCTCAGTAACTATCGGAATTCCTGTCATCTTTGCATTAGTCATTATATCTTCAATAGGATCAAGTTGAGGACGCTCTTTTGAATAGTAATATGTGGTAACAAGTTTATCACTATTGGTAGTGAACTGATCATCGTTACTAGTTTTATTTGTACTCGTTTTAATATTTAAGTCAGAATCATACGTTAAAGTTTCATCAACTGACACCGCACTACCATTAAAGTATGATCTGGTATTAGATCCTACTAATTTAACATTACTTGATATCAAAGGATATGATACAAATGTAAAATCTGTCATTCCAGGATAAAGCATATCATTACAAGAAGAACTCAAGCCTCTTAATTGATTAATATTTATTATACCAAAAGAATACTGATCTGGACTTACACTTTGATAAGAATAACTTTTCTGAAATAAAAGCGTGTCATTTTTATCATAAGAAGCTTCAAATGAAAGAAGTCCATTAAAATAATTCAAAACAGTTGGAAAGTTTTTACCACTTATATTTTCATAATTGTAATATGTATATACCTTTTTTCCATTAGTTAAATCATTATTATCCACTTCAGTTTCTTCAATATTTTCATAAGCAACAAGACCTCCGTCACTTGTAAATAAATTATCAGACGAAATTGAAATCTCATTACTTACAGTTGCTGTTGTAACAAGCTGGCCATTTACAGCATCTGGCTCTCTAACTTCACAAAATGTTTCTTGGGTTGATAAAGGTTGAAAGCGCGTTAAAATTCTTCCTCCTGAATACTTTAAGTTTTTCTTGTTTGCAATATTTCCTGTTGAAGAATAATTTTTAATAGTTTTAACTCTCAAACCTCCCGTTTTACTTACTTTAGTAACGCCAGTATCGTCGTAATAACGAAAATCTGATTTTAAACCTGCGATTCTATAAGTATCTGAAGCACTATACTGAAGCGTATTTATAATATCTACTGCATAAATAACCGTTGGATCGGGATCATAATCAATTCTAAGAGATTCATTCCATGTTTTTCCATGATTTGATTCAAATGCAACCCTTAGTTCATCTGTAACTTTCCATTGTTTGATAATTGTTGTAACCCCTTGCTTTGTTTTAGAAAAAACAATTCTGGAAGCATTATTACCAGGATTAAAATTATCATAGCTATAAACAGGTGCATTGGGATTAGGAAAAGGTGTATATCCATCATTAATTACATTAGTGAAAGATATTGTAGTTGCATTTGCCAATTTAAAATCATGGTGATAAACATCTGTGCTCTTACCAAAACTGGTTAAACTTTTAGGCTTATAAGCTTTACCTAATTCTGCCATATCAGGAATAAATTGATTTGAAAATGAATTAGGTTCATATTCAAATTGTGAAAAACCTCCAGTTGGATAGCTTATTTTTTTCAACATATATGTCCCTGCTTTTTCATTATCTGTATATCTGTTTATTCCTTGATAATACCCATATTTAAAAGGCACTTGATAATTAACTCGGTAGCCAGATACGTAGTCAGGCTGATAATATTGCATTTGATATTCATAATCAAAATAAATTAAATCAGGCAGTAAGGTTTTATTATCTATACCATTAAAATAACCCCAGAAATCTTTGGCAAATGAAATTTTCATAGGCATAGTTGAACTAAGATCATATTCAAGTTTATAAGTCGGCATAGTTCTGTCCTGATTCCCAAGATTATCATAACCAATTTCTTTTACCGTATCTAATTTTAATCTTTTTCCTAATCGAGCTTTATTAGTGTTATAAAAACTCAACGAACTACTAACACTAGGATTTCCTAAAAACTCATCATATGGAAAATAACTGTAACCCAATTCGAAAGTTTTTATCTTTTTATTGGTTAGTCCTCGGTAAGAAATATCAATTGCCTTTAATCTTTTTGGGCTTGGCAGAGCTGTTGGCGCGGTAATAGGAACAATATCTTCTCGATCTTCTAATATAAAATCGATGACAGTAGTATTTGTCGTTATTTTTGATAATATTTTTATATCATTTTGAACAATTCTATTTCTTAATCCCTTAGCATTTTGATTTTCACCTGAGCAAGTTTCGGTAATTAAATATCTTTCCTGAAAAGATAAATTTGCAGAGGATGCATTAATGTATGTAAAATCAATTTTATTCCCGTTTACAAGGGTAATTGATGACAACCAATATGTTCTTCCTACTCTATCCACCTGATCAGGTTCTGTATCTGTATTAAAAGCTTGTTCACTCACCCCAAATGTATACGTTATCCCATCGGATGTTTTCGCAGTCATATTTGTCATATCAAAAACAATATCTTCTGTCTTATTTAACTGAATAACCTGTTTTGTTTCAAAATCTATGTAGAAACTTCCAGAATGACCTCCGAAATTAAATTGATAAATATCTGGCTGCGCACCACCTTGTTCGATAAGATTTTTAACGTCGAAAGGAAATGTTCCATTAGGTAGAGGGTAAAGATTATCAGATTCAGGTGAAGCATAACATCTGTGTCTTAAATGTTTATAACTTCCTTGATAACCATAATTTAAAATAATATTTTTAACATGGGAATAGTTTTGAGGTACTACTGAATAAAACATATCCATATCATCTCTTTTTCCTCTCACTTCCTGAATAATGCTGCCGGCAGGTGATAAATCCCATCCTAAGCCTACCCAAGTAGCCTCATCAGAAACCTTAATACCTGAACTATGATATCTTAGTTGAATTGGAATTTCTATTCCTGCTTCCTTAATGGTGTAAATTGGAATCGAAATATTTGCCGTCCCTGTATTATATCCAATGGGGATATCTCCGAATCTTCCTAAAAGTGCTGCCTCAGGAGATGATGGAATATTAATTTTAGGAGAAAAAGTAGAAACATTTTGCGAATACAAAGTCGCACTTAAACCGAAAAACAAAAAAAACAACGTAAAAACATTGCTTTTTTGTTTAATAAAATAATTAATAACAGATTTCAATTTGTTTTGGTTAGTAAGAGTCATATAATTAGTTGAATTATTATAAACTTGAGCTAGGTGGGTTTTCAACACAATATTAATGCATTTTTAAATGTTAATTTTTTTATTTTTTTAACAAGACAAAACTTCTTTATTGTTACTTTTTAAAAACGTTTGAAAATCAATTAATTATTATATTTTTGATCAGTTTTTGTAAGGGCAAAAAAACATTTTAACAAGATTAATATAAATGAAAATCACATTTTTTTATTTTGATTGCTAATCTATAATTAGCCATGTAATTTTTACGTTATTTCCGTATTGTTTTTAGTTTTAGATCGAAAAAATTCTTGTTATAGATCTTAATATTTCAAAAGCATTAATTTTATTTTCAGTATAAAACTTCAAGATCTTCAAATTAAATTTTGATACAATTTTTATTTAAAAATCTAATTCCAAATCAATCAACACTTTACAAAAAACAAGTACAAATTGTGAATATCTATTTCCTAAAATCCTGATTTATTTTCCTGTAAAATCTATCTTTGGCATCCTTAAAAATTAGAAAAAATGAGCGCAATTTGGTACGAATGCAAAGTAAAGTATAGAAAAACCGATGAAACTGGAGGCCAAAAAGTTTTGACAGAACCTTATTTGGTGGATGCAGTATCTTATACAGAAGCTGAAAAAAGAATTAATGAAGAAATGGCAGCTTACATTAGTGAAGAATTTAAAATCACCAATATTAAAGTAGCAAATTATGCCGAAATTCATCCGTTTGAAAATGCTGACCGCTGGTTTAAATCGAAAGTTTCTTTGATTGCATATGATGAAGAAAGTGGAAAAGAAAGAAAATCAAATATGTATATGCTGGTTCAGGCAAATGATGTGAGAGAAGCTTTTGATAACACAATTCATGTTATGAAAAATACAATGGGAGAATATTCTATTCCAGCCATTTCAGAATCGCCAATTATGGACGTTTTCCCATATTTTAGCGGTGAAGAAGAAGAAACCGAAATGCTCGAAAGGTTCAACACTCTTAAAGCTTCAAAACCTGTAAAAGCAGATGAAGAAATAATAGACCACATGGAATTTGAAACCGTAGAGAAATAATTTTTTTAAACTTCAAAAAATTAAAATTCCAAATTCCAAAAAGGAACTTTAATTCTCAATATTAATAAATTAGCTTCAGAGAAATCTGGAGCTTTTTTATTTTCTGGCAGTAAAACTTACATGTATTTTCAAATCAAAATAAATCCTATATTCGTTATACAAAACCACTTACAACCAAACCAAAAACTCCATGAATAAAAAAACACTTATTTTAATTGGGTTTATTATTGTAAAATTTGTCCTGCAATATGTTTTAATAAGTCCCGAATATGATTTGCAGCGCGATGAATATTTACATCTCGATCAGGCACATCATTTGGCTTGGGGTTATCTATCTGTTCCGCCGGTAACTTCTTGGTTTTCTTATATCATTTTACTGCTCGGAAATTCGGTTTTTTGGGTGAAATTCTTCCCTGCTCTTTTTGGAGCACTGACTCTTTTAGTTGTCTGGAAAACTATTGAGTTTTTAAAAGGAAATTTATATGCTTTGGTTTTAGGTGCGCTTTGTATTTTATTTTCAGCTTTATTAAGAATTAACATGTTGTATCAGCCCAATTCATTTGATGTTTTGTGCTGGACATTATTTTATTATATTTTGATTCAATATGTTGCTACAGAAAAATCAAAGTGGCTTTATATAGGAGCGGTTGTTTTTGCTTTCGGGTTTTTAAACAAATACAATATTCTATTTCTTTTAATTGGCCTTTTACCGGCAATTATACTTTCCAAACAAAGAAGAATATTTGCAGAGAAAAAATTATACTTTGCCTTGATTTTAGGGGTATTATTGATTCTGCCGAATTTATTATGGCAGTATAATAATCATTTCCCAATTGTACATCATATGAAAGAATTGGCAGAAACACAATTGGTAAACGTAGATCGTGCAGATTTTGCCAAAGAGCAAATTTTATTTTTCATAGGCGCATTCTTTGTTATTCTTTCATCTTTTTATGCCTTACTTTTTTACAAACCTTTTGAAAAATATAAATTCTTTTTTGCGACGATAGTTTTTACATTAATTGTCTTTTTATATTTCAAGGCAAAAGCTTATTATGCCATTGGATTATACCCTATTTATATTGCTTTTGGATCGGTTTTTCTGGCAGATGTTTTACAAAATGGCTGGAAACGTTTTTTAAAACCTGTATTTATTGCGCTTCCTTTACTATTTTTTATTCCGATGTATTACCTTGCTTTTCCCAATAAAAGCCCTGAAAAAATAGTTGCCGAAAAACTGGAAACACATCGTTGGGAAGACGGAAAAGAACACAATTTATCGCAGGATTTTGCCGATATGCTGGGCTGGAAAGATCTTGCCCGTAAAACTGATTCGGTTTATGCTTTGTTTCCAAAAACAGAAAACACTTTAGTTCTTTGTGACAATTACGGTCAGGCCGGAGCCATAAATTATTACACCAAAAAAGGAATTAAAGCAGTATCTTTTAATGCCGATTATGTAAACTGGTTTAACTTGAATCTTTATTATACAAATTTAATCAGGGTTAAGGAATTTGACAAAGACAGTAAGGAATTTGTAGAAACGAGTCCTTATTTTGATATCTCTTTAATTGGCGGCGAAATCACAAATAAATACGCCAGAGAATACCGAACCACGATTTTTATTTTTAAAAACGCGAAAATAAACATCAACAAAAGGCTTGAACAGGAAATCAAGGAAGAAAAAAATTATGCCAAATAAATGATAGATTTCAGCAATATTGAATATTTAAAAACCGGAAATTCAAAACAGATTCGGGCTTACGAAACCTTAAAGCAAAATAAGGTTTTGGAAACTCTTTCTGAATTTGATCCCATTTTGACTGGTACAATTCCCATTAATATTGATATTGAAAACAGCGACCTGGATATTATTTGTTATTGGAAAAACAAAACCGAATTTATTTCTGCAATTTCTTCTTCTTTCGAAAATAAAAATGATTTTAAAATTCGGGAAACAATTATTGATCAACGCGAATCTGTAATTGCCAATTTTATAATAGATAATTTTGAAATTGAAATCTTTGGACAAAATATTCCAACCAAAGAGCAAAACGCATACAAACATATGATTATTGAATATGAAATATTAGAATCAAAAGGCGAAAATTTCCGTTTAGAAATCATAAAACTCAAACAAAATGGTTACAAAACCGAGCCGGCTTTTGGCGAATTATTAGGTTTAAAAACCAATCCATATTTAGAATTGCTTGAATATAAAGTGCAATTCAAGAAATAATAAACCACAATATACTATATACCAAATACTTAAAACTAATATTGTTTAGAGAAAATTTTTTCAATAATTTCTTTGCATAACAGTATTTAGTGTTATCTTTGCACCCGAAACATCGCGGGATAGAGCAGTAGGCAGCTCGTCGGGCTCATAACCCGAAGGTCACAGGTTCGAGTCCTGTTCCCGCTACTAAGTAAAGCTTCAGAGAAATCTGGGGCTTTTTTCTTTATAAAAAAAAGCGTTTTGCAAAAAAGCTTGCTTTTTGATTGATTTTCTTTGCATTAACAAGAAGAAAAGCAATAATTATCTTAATTATTTATTTAAAATTATATTTTAATCGTAAACTCCAATGTTTAAAAAAAACAGCCCCCAGATTCTTCTTTTTACCCTTTTAAGTTTATTTTTTTCCATCAATTCGTTTTCTCAAAAAAATCTTTATGCCGGAATTGAAGTTGGCCGAAGAGCTATAAAAGTTTCGGTTCTGGATGTAAGTAATATCAAAAAGGCCGATTATAAAATCCTTTCGTTTTGGACAGAGAGAATTAATTTTGCTGAACATATTGCTAATACCGGCGAACTTACTGAGGACGATATTAACAGAGCCAGCACTATTGTAGCTGAACAATTAACAAAAATAAGGGCTGAGCATAAAATGCCCGAAACGAATATTTTTATCGTAGCAGCTCCTGTTTTTTCATCTGCACGCAACGCTGATGTTTTAAAAAATAAAATTGCTACGCTAACAAACAAAGAACTTGAAATACTTAATGTTAACGAAGAAGCTAAAACACTGGTTAAAGGTGCGATGCCGCCAGTTGATTATTCTAATGCTTTTTTGCTTGATATTGGTGCACAAACTACAAAAGGCGGATACATTGATGAACTTGAAGATAACAAATTAGAGTTTATACCTTTGGAACTTGATTTCGGTACAATGACACTTACTGATGCTGTGAAAAAAACGGTTGTAAATCAAGCGCAGGTTAACGATATGTCGGCATATCAGGAAAAATCTTTTGATTTTAACTCGGTGTTGCGTAAGAAAGTGCAGGCGTTGTTGGACAAAAATCCTCTTTTATTAAAAAAAGACAAAATATATTTATCTGGCGGAGCTGTTTGGGCTTTTGCAACTTTATATTATAATGAAAATGTAAAAGAGCATTATATTTCTTTAAACATGGAAGACATTCTTAATTATGATGCAATCCTAAAGAATAACTTTGTCAAATTTACTAACCTTGCTAAAACCAATAAAGAAGCTGCAAGAGTTTTGAGTACTTATAATCAGGAATATTTAATTTCTGCAAATAATATATTAATTGCTTGTTTAGAAGGTGTTCCAAATTTAGAGACAAAGAAAGTATACTTTGTAAAAGAAGGACAAGTAACCTGGCTTATCTCATATATTGCCGATCGTTCTAAAAAAGTAAATACTAATTTTTAAAGATCATCCTTTATAAATCTTACAAAGCTTTAGAGAAATCTGGAGCTTTTTTTGTTTGTGATTGTTTGATGCAATTTATCTTGAAGAATTTAAAGATTCGGTAATAGAAATTTCGTTTATTTTATCTAACAACTCCAATTCATTAGTTGGAAATAGTTGAAGAGCCGTTTCTAAAATTAGTCCAACATTAATATTATAATTGCAGCATATTTTTAATAACATTACCTAGCGCATAATAATATTTATCTATTAAATGCAAAATTTTGAAGGATAAACTTACTGTTTTATTACTCAAATCCAAAAGTAAATCTTTAAAACAGCCATAAAAATAATTAGACTTTTACTGAAGCAAATTGTCCGTCGGTTTAATCTTTTGAGATGAGTTCTGAGTGTCAAATTTTTCCTTTCAATATGATTTGTACCAAAACGCTTTACAGAATGCAGTTTCTCGTCAATCAAATATCTGTAGTTTTTTAATCTGTCCGTAAATATCTTTTTAGCGTCAGATAATTTTAAAGTTTCCAGAACACGATTAAGCGTATTATTGGTTCGTTTCCCAACATTAAAACTCACAACTGTTTTAGAATTCCTTTCCAATGCATAAACCAGCCAGATATAATTTTTCTTGTGCCTAATATAAGTACACAGCTCATCGACTTCATAAGTCTTGCCTTTGCTGACAATTGGTCTGGTTATATTTCTCGCAATACAGACAATTCTTTTCAATAATGTTGTGGCTGATATTTCCAGTATTCTTGCTGTGCTTCTTATTCCTAATCCCTCTTTGGTTAATTGAACAATCTTTTCATTAATATCTAATTTGTAAGCTTGATTTGTATAATATTCTATAAAACGGTGAGAGCACATTTTACAATAGTATTGCTGTATATTATTTTTTGTTCTCCCATTTTTAATAACCTTTTGCTCTTTACATTTTGGACAATTCATTACCATCACTAACTTTGGAACACTATGTCGCATTTTTACTCATTTTAGTTCATTTAAGGCAATATTAAAACAAAAAAGATGAGCATTACTGCTCATCTTTAAATTATTTATTTCTAAAATTTGTTCAATTTCAAAAGGTTAGAATTTCAAAATCTCATATCACTAACTTTGAAACACTACCGAGACGCCCTGTTGGGCGTCTCTTTTTATATTAAATAATTAAAACTTCATGTTCTTTCTCAGTTCGTTATGTTATTATTCTGCAAAAACATTTAATGCTTAACATAACTTTCATTTTCAACTAATTAAGCTGTTACATTAATAAAAACACCTAATTTGAAATACTATCCATTTTTTGTTGTTCCATGTATTCTCTGGAATATGGTCCTGTGTGATTAATTCTCGCTTTTTGGTCCATTAAGTAAATGGAAAAAATTAAACTTGCAATAATTAAAATTATAATGACCCAAACTACACATCGACCTATTTTATTTGTTTTTCTAGGTAATTGATCAAATTCATTTACAATATCTTTCCATTGTCCATTATGTTCGAATATAAAATAATTTGGAATGCATATTACACCAATATATAATACTATAAACCATTTTCCATTTTCGATTTCAAAACCTGAATCAACAAAAGTTCCATACAAATATAAACTACTTAACCCAACTATAATAAATAAAATGTCTAAGTACAAGCTTGCCCGAAACTGACGAGAAAAAACAGAAGAGTTATTTATTGATTTATACAATTGATAATAAAAGTAATAGTAGGCCTTTTTTAATAACATTGTTTTCGAATTATTTTATTAGTATTTAAGTTATATCTGTTTTTTAGTAATTGAGTGTTTATAGGCCACCACATGGTCGCGGACTCCAATTTGAACCTAAAATCGCTCTGTTCTCATTTGAATTTCTTGTACCTGCTTCAATAGCTGCAGGCCATCCTCCGCTAGGTTCTTGAGCCGTTCCAGGAATAAACGCATCTCCTAAAAAATATATTGTGCTCACAATTGCACCTGGTGGTCCTCCTTCCAAACCAATTAATCCCATAGTTGTGTTTACACCCATTTTTGCTGGATGAACTGCATTTTTTGAATTGGGATTTTGATACCAAACATATACCCCTACGCCATCCATAATAAATCCAGCCCCAACGGAAGCTCTTCCTAAAGCTGTTCCAATTTTTGCAACACCAAAAGTCCTTACATATTGATTACCATAAAAGACTCCACCCCTTGCGGTAGAAGTATAGAAGGTAGCGTTAGTTCCTACTCTTGTTATTCCAGATAGACTTTCAATTCCTGCAGCTGCTGTTCCAGCCACAGCATTTATTCGACCTCCAGTTGAATACCAACTATTTTCATAAAAAGGACTATTTTTATATGTATGTTGCTCGAATGTACTTGCCCAATTACTTGAATCACCACCTACTTTAACCTCAGGGAGGGACACCATATACTCGTTAAAAGTTCCACTTTCTGCATTTACCCATCCATTTCCTGCTGAACTATCAAAATTACCTCCGCCATTGTTTGTCCACGTGGTAGAACTATTTTCAGCACTATTATTCCACATTGCATCAATTGCACTTTGTGAAATCAATCCAGTTGGGTCTGACCAAAAGATAGGGCTATTTTTAGCAAAAGCAAAAGGGGAAGCAGAATATGAAAATTCAGATAAGGCATCTATGGAATTAAATCTCCCCAAAGCATTATCATACTGACGGTAATCCATCGCTGTCATGTTAAGCCCCAGCTCGTCTTGTAATTCTTTGCCATTGTACTTATACTTATTCTCTACACCTGTTTTAACATTATTATAACCTTCTTGTTTTAAACCAAAAGGGTAAAAATTACTCTCTTCCTTAATAGCAAGCGTTTTATCATAACTCAAACGAATGTTACCTAAATGATCTTTGTATTGGTATACATATTTATAAGATCCTGATACTGGTTCTACATATCCTTCGGCTGTTGGAAAAAACTTCAATGCAGCATTATCATATTGATAACCTCCCAGATAATCTGTAGTTACAGCAGGTTTTGCTGTTTCACTTACGATCTTTTGCACTTTCTGCCCCGCTGCATTGTAAAGATATGCAATGTTTCCTGTTGTGGCAAAAGTTATTTTGGTTGGAAGGTTTAAATGGTTGTAAGCAATTGCAGTGATATTCTTGTTATTATCTTTTGTCAAATTGCCATTTGCATCATAACTGTAATCATCGACCGTATTGGCTGCACTGTCTACAAAACCACTTGCTTTATAAGTAGTTGCATTGTCAATAACTTTTGTAAGCTGGTTTAAATTATTAGTAGAGCCATAATAATATGATATATTATCAATCTGCTGAATAGAAGCAGCATTACCATTACGAGCCAAAGACATGATATTTCCGTTTTTATCGTACGTTAAAGTTTCGTCATAATAATTATTTATAGTACCGTTTTGCTTGGAAATACCTGTTCTTAAACGATTCAAATTATCGTATACATAACCATAACCTCTTATTGCAGTTTCAGAGTTAATACTTGTCCAGTATGTTTCTGAAATGTTTCCATTATATAAAGCATTTACACCTGTTGTAGCTGCAGTGTTATAATTTAGCTTAAAGGCAAAAAGATCTTTCGGGTCTCCTGCTTTACTTAAAGCGGTTACATCATTAATTCCAGTAAGCCATCCACGAATATTATAGGTATAATTTATATTTTGGGTTGGTGCAGCTGTGGTATTACCAACTTTTTTAGCAATCAGATTTCCTAATTCATCATATACATTACTGGCAATTAATTCAATTGCCCCCCCATTTATTTGATGTGTCTGTGTAAGCAAACGGTCCTGAGCCGTGTAAGTAAAGGCATCTTTTGTCGTTAACTCTGTATCTGTACTCTGTCTTCTATGCTTTGTAATACTATATTGCAGCTTTCCAGAAAAACTGTCCAGTTTACTGTCTGTATAAGTATAACCACCTAAATGGTTTGTGGTATAGATTTTAACAGGTCTTGCCTTAGCATCGTATAACGTATATGTGAGTTCATTTCTATTGGCTGTACTTGCTTCTAAAACACGAACCCAGTTTCCGGTAGGCAAACCTATAGGTTTTATAGAACTGTTATAATAAACAGCCTGATCTGTTCCTGCAACAGTAGAAGGTACAGTTGGGGCACCCGGATAATTATAATCATCATAATAATTAACCGTTAATACATGATACCCAGATGTTGGCCAGCATAGATTAGTATATCTAAAACTTACTCCTGTTGTGGGAGGCACTACAGTATTTGTAGTCGCGGCAATTTTAGTTTCGCTAGGATTTGTTGTTACAGTATTTTGAGCATCCTGAAGTGTTTTTCTCTCAACGTTAGTTACGGCTGCTGCAGGCCACCATGCTGTAATAATAGGGCGGTTGAAGGCATCATATTTAGTTACCAGCCATCCTGTAGAGGTTAAATCGCTAAAAGGTGAGCTGGCAGGTCCGGTAGCAGCTACTCTGTCAAGTTTATCATAAATAATAAATTCCCATTGCTTGCCCGGCAGTTTTTTCTCTACAAGTCGGTTGCGGTAATCATATTTATATTGATAACATAAATCGTTTAAAATAGTTGCTGTAAGTGCTCCATCTGCTTTTGGTGGAATTACATAGATAAGGTTTCCATATACATCATAGACATAATAGGTATCGTGTTTTTCGTTGACCGTACCAGTTCCAACTTTGCCATACGTTCTTTTTAGAATAACTTGCCCCAACTTATTTTTAAACTCCACAGTCGAACCGTCAAGTTCTGCTGGAGAAGCTGCCGTATTTTCATCATAAGTAACTGTTTTGCTGAGCTGTCCTGCATCATAAAAAATAGTTCCTGCTGCATTGCCTAAAGAGATATCATACAATCCGAGTGTTGTACTCCATGTAGTAATTGCTTTAAAACTTTTTATATCGTTTGCTGCATTACCTTGATACTCCATTTTTATTTCATGACCAAAACCCAGTCTCCAATCATTTCCTGGAGCTGTCTGTTTTAAAACTCTGCTTAATGGAGAATTCTCCAATGATTTTTCACTAAAAGGATAATTAGTTGCTTCCTGATTAGGATTTCCGTTTCTTGCAACAGTTGGACTTGCATAGTAGGAACCTAAATTAGTCAGAGCACCCGAGTCAAAAGACATATTAACACCTTCTGACTTATAAGGCAGGTATTCTTTTGTCTGTCTTCCGTAATTATCATAGTCTATATGAGTAATAATATCTTTTCCTGTATTGGATTGTTTATTAGCATTCGTTTGAACAGGTCTTCCTAATCCATCAAAATAAGTTATGTTTTGAGTAGCCTGATCTAAAGTAGGCAAAGGTACAACCTCAGTAAACGGTTGTTTATATGTTTTGGTAAGGATATAATTCCTATCTACGGATGGGTTAGGAATTGACAAACAATCTGAGTTCATACCCTGTATTGTCGGGCAGTTATCCGAACTATCTCGCACATAATTTCCTGCCGGGGCAGTACATTGTGTTACAAAATTCGCTGGATCTCCAAGACCATCCAGGTCAGTATCTGCATACCATTTTGTATTCGGGTTTATAGTTGCATCTGCATCATTACAATCCGCATTATTGGTAGCATATCCTGCTGGTTTAACACTGTAATAAACTGTTACAGTTGGACTTCCAAATGTATCGTTATCTGCGTCTCTGTAAAAAGTCGTGGGCGTAATATTAGTAATGTTAACCGTAGTATCATTATAATCAGACGAGTTTCGAACATAACCTGCAGGCTGGGTACATTGCTTTAATGTAGGAGTTGTAGCTCCGTAACCATCTCCATCGACATCGCGATACCAAGTTGTATTAGGATTTAATGCTGCATCTGCATCATTACAATCTGTATTATTTTTTACATATCCCGCTGGTTGTAAACAGCTTTTAGTGGTTACGGTTGTTGAACCAAATCCATCGGCATCGGCATCGCGATACCAAGTAGTATTAGGGTTTACCGTCGCATCATTATCATTACAATCTGTGTAATTATCAACATAGCCCGGACGCGAAACACTAGCTTCTGCATACACACCCGGAATTCCAAAACCATCTCCATCAACATCTCTATAAACAGTATGCGGCGGTATATCGGTAATATATTTATCACCATCATCCAAGTCAGATTGGTTAGCAACATAACCCGCAGGCTTAGTAGTTTTAAAAATATAAACATCCGGGTTTCCATATCCGTCTCCATCTGCATCTCTGTTCCATTGATAACCCGTTGGATCTTCTTCACCAGGGTCAACAACTGCTGCTGACTGTGGAGTCTCTATTCGTTGATTTTTAGTACCATTCTGTGCATAACCCAAAAAAGTAACTATTTGAAATAAAAAAATATATAATAATCTGTTTTTCATTTGAGTCGTTTGTTAATTTTTGTAGTGGTATTGATTTTCAGACAAAATGTTATTGCTTCTATCTCTTACAGTCAGCAACCTATTAAAACTATCATAATTGTAAGTCATAACATCCCCTTTAGGATCTGTCACACTACTAATACCTACTAATGGCTTATGTGTAAAAGTTGTTATCATGCAATTAACCATTAAAAGATTGCTTCTTAAACCATTCAATGAACTCATATTAGCCTGAGCTTCAGAATAAGTATCTAAAACTGCAACTGTAATTCCTAATGCTGAAGCAATTTGCGCCAGTGTTGCATTTTCAATTTTAGCAATTGGCAGTGTTTTATCGTATCCCCAAATAAAACTTACACTTGTTCCGTTTTCAAGCGTATATTGTGTAATATTTCCTTTAGAATCATATTGATCAAAAGTGATTTTCTTTTCTAATTGACCTACTGATGGAGTTGTAATACTAGTTAAAGCATTTGGAAACTTAGCTGAATAAATGCTCTTAGGAAGCAGCAAGTTATTTGTAGCAGTACTTTTATCATAAACAGTCGTTTGCTCTGAAATTTTAGTACTCCCTTTAAAAATTTGCGTATTGAGAGGAATCCCTATGATATTAGCTCCTCTCAAATTATTTATGTATGGAAGAGCTGCCAATTGTGTATCTCGTGCGTATAAATATTTAGTTTCTGTAACTTCACCTACTAAACCTGTTGTTGAGTTCGTAACTGACTGTGAAGTTAGCTGCAAGTGATTTGTACCTGCATAATTATAATTTGCTAGCGTTGTGATAGGATTTAAACCATTTTTATCATATTCATTGGTAGTTGTATTTGATAAATAAACAAAATACGAGATATATTTATAAGGCATAACATCGAGATGTGTTATTGTTGGGATATTTGCAAATGATCCGGATGTTTTGCCAAAACAAGGATGGTGAATATCGAAAATTACATTATCAGCACCACTTGCAATGCAATCACCATTGGCATCACCTTGATGAATATGTATAGCCGAACAATATTTAACAGGATATGATTTTGATATGTTACTAGCTGTACAAAGACATTCTTCCTGAGTATTATTAACAAATTGTCCCTGCGCTGGATTGTAAATTGCAAAATTGATTAATGTTGGGTTATTAGCATCTTTTAGATAAGTATTTATAATCTCTTTTCTAAGAATATAAGAGCTCCCTTGTTTTTCAACAATTTTTGTTTTTAGTAATTTTCCATTATTCCATCCTAAATTACTCCAGGGAACATTTCTAAACTCTCTGTCTCCAATATAAATTTGTTCACGATAATCTTTGTTTATAATAAATTCATTTTCCTCATAACCATTTTCAAAAGTATCACCACTGCTAACGGTAACATATTTATAGTATACATTAGATCCCATTTCAAACAAAGAAGATATACTGCTTGAATTTAAAACTGCATCTGTAACTGTACAGCTCAAATCATTTGCTCCTGAATAACTTGGATGATCACTATAATTAAGATAATAAGGAACTTGAAAATTATCTCCTGAAGAAACATTCAAGTTATCAAATTTGGCATAATAATATTTTTTAGTAACCGGAGTTGGATTATTAAGAGAATAATCTTTGGTCGATTTAACCCTGCAGCCTCCTGTCAACAAATTGGTATTAATAATTTGAGGTGCGCCTACATAATACTGAAGATTAACTCTACTATGTGTACAGGTATAGTCATTAACCAGAATAACTTTATAGTTTTTATTTTGTACCACCTTAAAATAATAAGGTATAGTCGAATTAGCAGTTAAATCTAATGATTGTACTCCTGGCGTGACCTGCGTACCGTAAGCATCACTATATTGAAAAATAGGCACATAAGTACCATCTTCGACACATAAAATGGTTACATATCCTTTGTGATGATTTCCTCCTGTATCGTTAGCCGGATCACAGTTAGCAAAATAGGTCCCCCCTGTAAATTTTGCTTCATATGAAAAATCTGCCTTAAAAGTCACAGAGGTTGACATATGCCTTTGCTCAATATCATTTTCTAAAGTCAGTTCTTTATTTACAGTTGGCGGCATAACTTTTTTGGTACCATAGTAATCATTAGAAGCATATTCTAATTCTGTATATCCTTTTGTAGGATAAATTATTTTATTCAAAAGTCCCGTTTGTACTTTGGTCTCATCGATTTCGCGATTGGCAGCATTAAATGCAAAGTTTTCAAAACCTGAACCTTCAATTCTTGGCAAAAGCGTACTATTATTAGCTCCATTAAAATATCCCCAGTGATCCTGGCTTTTAGATAATCTTGCAGGGAAATCCGATGGGTTTATGTAGGTAAAAGAATATTTATTAGCAGCTTCACTAAAATTAAAACTATTTAAAAAAATTCTCTTGTTACTTGTAAGTAAATAGTCAAAATCAATTTTTTCAATTGTTTCAACCGCTTTATTCTTTATCGTAATTGTTTTAATTACATTTCCTGGCTCAGAATTTGATATTTTGTCTTCATAACTAAAAGCTACACTTCCAGAAGATGGATTATTACTGCTTATAGAATTTAATGTCTTTCCTGTTATTCTAATATTATGCTCGTAAATTGGTCCGAATGTAATTCCCTTAGTATAACTTTGCCCAGATGCACAGGTTTGCTGTATTGGAAAAGCTTTTGAAGCTTGCTGACTTTGCGATTGCACATAATTTTCTGTGACATTACTATAAGTAAAATAAATCTCATCACCTTTTGGATGTACTATTTTATTTAAATACCACGCAGTTGTTTTTATAGAAGGATCAGCATGACTAGCTCCATAAGTTCGTAACATAGTCTGTTCTGTTTCCTGAAAATAATATTTTACTCCATCTGTTGTTGTAATTATAAAAGTGTACATACCTCCTCCTACTACGGGAATTAACTCAACTTTTATGTCGCTTTTTTCAAGAAAAACGATCTTATTATTATTATCCAAATAAAATTTTCCAGAATTATTAGGGAAATTAAAAATGAAAATATCACGTTCACTATCTTTTCCCTGGTTTTCTCCAAAAAGATAAAAATAAACGTTTTTCATTACGCTTTCTGGTACAGTTGTAATATCAAGATGTTTCATTGGAAAATCTTCAAAGTAATCATCTTCAAGATTACGAACAATACGAGTAATAACACCTCCACCGATAAGGTTCCAGCCTAGTCCGGTTTTAGTATTTATTTCATCAACTTTAAGACCGCTTGAGGAGTAACTTAAATTATATGGAATACTCAAATTTGCTGTTTTATAGTTAAATAAAGGCAAATTAATATTTGGAGTACCGGTAAACATACCTACAGGTGTATTACCATACATAGAAAATTTAAAGGCTTCAGGTGAAGGAGGTGTAATATTAGGTAGAAATTTACTAGGGTCATTGCCCGCATCTTGTGCATTTACTCCTGTTAATACACAAAAAAACATAGCCCAAATTAGGGCGTAAAGAGATTTTTTCAAAATAAAAATTTAGGTTATTTGATAATGAATTGGCTTTTGGCTACTTTTTACAAGGAATTGTAATTGAATAAAATAGTAAAGAAGACTTACATATAAAGTGTTTTTAGTTTATTAAGATATTTGTTTTTGGTACGACAAATATTATAAAATAATTTTATTTTATATCACAAACATTAACAATTATTCAATTGAAATTAAAATATATTTTCTCATGCTTAATTAATTATCATTATAACATTTAGAGATTTTCTAAAACAAAAAAAAAGACCACCTCAAAAAGGCGGTCTATTAATATATATTATATAAACTTAAGCTCTAAACAAAGCATACTTATTAAAGTTATACAAAACCTTATCATAAGGAACATAAAGCGAAACTATTTTCTCTGACGATTCGTCAAATTTGATCCCATTGTGTTTTCTGAATAAGTAGATCTCTTTCAAACAGTTTGATAAACTTTGATGAATTTCACTTGTAAACGTTGGCAGTTTTTTGTCTCCAACTAAAAGATCAATTTGGTAGTTAGAGCTGCTTTTTGATAAATTATTACCAATAATTCTAATGGTAAATGTGGTTGACTTTCCGTATTGTTCACCTTGATATTGTAGTGTCATAATTTTATAGTAAAAAGGTTAGTATTGTATGTTTAAACTTTCTTTAGAATTGAATTCAATTTTAAAGTTATAAAAAATATTGAATGCTTTATAAAAACTCGCATCAAATTTATTTAAGCAAAGTTACTCAACTTTTTCAAAGAGAAACAATCAAATTAATTTACAATATTATTTTCTGGCTTTCTTTCTTCGTTTACGTCTAATAAAAACAGATTCCCATTCTTATCAAACATTGTCATATTCAAAGCATCTAATAAGGTAAGATTTTTTGAAACCGAACCTGTGAATTTATTATAGGAAAGATTCATTTCTGAAAGATTTTGCATTTTTTCAAGTTCCTTAGGAATCTCTCCGCCCAGACTATTATTGAACAAACTTAAATTTTGCAGAATATTTAAATTAGAAATATCTGAACTTACGGCGCCAGATAATCTATTATTATTTAACAGCAGTATTTTTAAAGTCGAAATTTTATACAACGAACTTGGCAAAACACCAGCAATTTGATTCTCAAACAAACAAAGAATTTCTAATTGATTTAGTTTTCCAATTTCCAGCGGTAATTCGCCGGAAATATTGTTCTTAAAAAGTTCCAGGTCTTTCAAATTCTTCAAATCGCAAATACCTACCGGAATTGCACCAGATAACTGATTGCCCGAAACATTTAAAACTTGAAGCTCTTTAAAATTGCTTATGGAATTTGATAATTGTCCTTTTAGATTATTTTTATGAAGATCAATTGCCGTTAAATTTACCAGCTCAAAAAATTCAACAGGCAGTTCGCCCTGCAGATTATTATCGGCTAAATTTAAAGAAGTTACTTTTCCGTTTTCGGCTCGAACTCCGTACCAGGTTGAGACTGATTGTGATAAATCCCATTTTATTTTCCACTGCGAACCATTCGTCGCATGATATAATTTAATTAGCGCGTCTTTCTCTTTATCTGAAACAGTATCAGCAAAAATATTAAGAGAAAAAACAAGTGCTAAAAAAAGTGTTGCAAGGCTTTTCATAACAGATTTGGGGGATATGTTTTTCTGCTTCAAAATTAGTTAATTACTAGATGTAAAGCGACTTATGTCGATAAAGTGTTAATAAATAAAAAATTCGTCTTACTTTTCTTCTTTATAAAATTTTCGAAATCGTTATAGTTTTTTAACTATTTTTGAAACAACTAATTACAAAAACCTAATATTATGGAAATTAACCTAATTACATTTTTCGTTGCTGCGATTGTGACACTCATAATCGGTTTTATCTGGTATCATCCAAAAGTTTTTGGAACAATCTGGATGAGAGAAAATAATTTTACTGAAGAAGATCTGAAAAAAGGAAACATGCTCAAAATATTTGGGTTTACCTACATTTTTTCTGTAATGCTTTCAATGGCTTTAATGTCGTTTACCATTCATCAGTCGGGCGCTATCGGAATGATTGGCGGTCCGCCATTTATTGAAAGCGCAAAACCATCTTTTCATGCTTTTATGGCTGATTACGGAACTGCTTATCGTACTTTCAAGCATGGTTCACTCCATGGTTTTATGTCGGGATTATTTTTCGCTTTTCCTATAGTAGGAATTAATGGATTATTCGAAAGAAAATCATGGAAATACATCTTTATTCATGCAGGATATTGGATGCTTACCCTTACTATAATAGGCGGCATTGTTTGTCAGTTTGCATAAATTATAATAGTAAACACCCGTTTGAAGCCAAAACTCAAACGGGTTTTTCTTAATAATAACTTAAAGAAAATGAGTTATTACAAATATTATCTAATTTTGAAGAAATTAGCTCACACTTTTGAATACAACTTATTCTTTTCAAATCTATAACAGCACGTCATTACTACCTTTAGAATGGAATTCGCTGGCTACTGATAATATTTTTTTGACACGGGAATATCTCGAGGTACTGGAAAACTCTTGTCCGGTAAATATGATTTGTCATTTTATTGGAATTTTTGAAGAGGAAAAACTCATCGGGATTGTTTTAACTCAATTTTTATTTGCGGAAAAACTGGAATCATTTGGCGAACGCGATCAATGTTTAAAAACATCTGTTCGTAATTTTGCTCTAAAGAATTTCGCTTCCCACGTATTATTTGTTGGAAACAATATGTTAACCGGGCAGAATGCTTTTGTTTTTAATAAAAATATAAAAGAATCAAAGGCTGTTAAAACACTTCATAAAGCTATTAATCAGCTTAAGAAAGATTTAAAGGCAAATGGAAAAAAAGTTCACATCACCAGCATAAAAGATTTTACTGCAAAAGAAATCGAACCTTTGCAGGCTGAATTTAAAAACAATTATACGTTTTCAACACAGCCTAACATGGTTTTTAAAATCAACGAAAACTGGAAAACAGAACAAGATTACGTTGATGCATTGTCAAAAAAATATCGGGATCAATACAAACGTGCCCGCAAAAAATCTGAAGGAATAGAAAAACAGCAAATGTCTTTATCTGACATCAGAAAATACGAAGACGTTATTTACGATTTGTATTTTCATGTTGCAAAAAATGCTCCTTTCAACACTTTTTTCCTGGCGAGAAACCATTTCAGTTTTTTTAAAGAAATTATGAAAGAGGATTTTTTGCTGTATGGTTATTTTTTAGATGAAAAACTAATAGGTTTCAACACGCTGATAAAAAATGGAGCCGTTATGGATACTTATTTTTTAGGTTATGATGAAAGTGTTCAGCGCGAAAAAATGCTCTATTTGAATATGCTTTACGATATGATTGCTTATTCTATTAAAAAAGGATTTAAGGAAATTGTTTTTGCCAGAACCGCTCTCGAAATTAAAAGTTCTGTTGGAGCAAAACCTGTAAAAATGTATGGTTTGATCACACATAGTAATGCCTTAATCAATCATAATATTGCAAGGTTTTTTAATTATCTGGAACCCAAAACAGAATGGCAGGAGCGTAATCCGTTTAAATAATGGCTTTGACAAAGTTTTAAACTTTATAAAAGCCTAAGGAACTGCTAGTTTCATTTGTTTGTGCAGAATATGAATCTCTAACTCCTTTTGCGCTCCGCAATATTCACCGTCAATTTGAAAATGAACCGGATAATCTGTTTTTATTTCTGCTTTATCTGTCGAAATAATCACAATATCTTCAGAATCAATTGGCATGTTTCCAGTAATAATTTTTCCAATTAATAACAAATCCAGGCTTTTTAAAATCACCAATTCAAATTTTCCGTCATTCATTGCGCCATTTGGGTTAATGATTACACCGGTTCCGTATTTTTGTGAATTAGCAATAACAATCATTCTTGCCACATGTTCAACGGTTTTATTGTTTGCTGATATTGTTGCCACAAAAGGCTCGTCTGATTCTGTTAATGTTGTAAAAGCCTGCAAGGCATAACCCCAAAATCCTCTTACATCACTCTGTTCATAGTTTTTGACCAAATTGGCATTCAAACCAAGATCACTTAAATGAATGCTCTTTTTACCATTAATGCAAATCATATCCATTTCGATATAATGATGCTGAAAAGCAATTTTAAGATTTTCTTCTATTCCCGCAGGCAGATTTAAATCGACCGAAAGTCCGTTTGCAGAGCCGGCTGGCAAAATCCCGATAATTACGTCATGATCTTCCATCGCTTCGGCAACCATTTTTATGGTTCCGTCGCCTCCTGCTACAATAATTCGTTCTGGCTTATATTGATTATAGAGTGCTTGTATTTCTTTTAAATCATTGTTGCCGGTAGTTTCATAAACTTCCAAATCAAAATGATTTGTAGCTGCAAACTCCTGAACAGACTCAATTAAACTTGATTTATCAAGATCTCCCGAAATAGGGTTTACAACAAATATGATGTTCTTTTTCAAAATTTTATTTTTAAAACCAATTAAAATAATTAATTTACAGTGTTATATAAATATACGGAATTAATGAAACCAATTTTACAATTATATCGGGGTTATGCCAATGAAGAAGAATTAATTGTAATGGGGCATGTCTTTAAGAGAACGTATGATTATGATTTCCAGAAGAAAAACTTAAAAAATGCACGCTCGGTTGTCAATCAATTCAGAATAAAAACTATTGAAAATTTTGATGTTTACTTAAAATTCGGCAAACAGGAAATACATACAAAAACACTGGATGATGGCTATTTTAAATTCTGCATTCCGCTTGAAAAAGAAACTCATTTTGGATGGATCGAGTATGAAGTGAGCATCAAATATGGCGGTAAAACTATTGTTTCAAAAGGAAGTTTTATACGTCCGCATAAAGGGAATTTAGGGATCATTTCTGATATCGACGATACTTTTTTGGTTTCGCATACGCAGAATATCTTCAAAAAAATATATATTTTACTTTTTAAGAATGTAAACGACAGGAAAGTTTTTAAAGATGTTGTTCCGCATTATCAGGCTTTAAGTTCGGCCGGACGGCACAATAAAGAAGAAGAAAATGCTTTTTTTTATGTTTCGAGCAGCGAATGGAATTTGTACCGATTTATTGTCGAATTTACCAAAATTCATAACCTGCCGCGCGCAGTTGTTTTATTGAAAGATATTAGAAGAGGAATTACTGATTTCTTCATGAGCGGACGAGGAAATCACGATCATAAATTTGAAAAAATAAAACATGTTTTAGAATTTTATCCCAATCTCAAATATGTTTTATTGGGAGATGATTCGCAGCACGATCCGGTTTTATACGAGCGAATCTGCAAAATTTTCCCTGTTACCGTAATTGCTGTTTACATTAGACAAACCGGTAAAAGCAAAAAAAAGGAAGTTAAGAAGATCATGAAAAATTTAGAATCGCTTGATGTTTCTGTTTGTTATTTTAAAGAAAGCAGCGAGGCTATTGCACATTCTAGGTCTATTGGAATTATTAAATAGTTTTTTTGTTTCAAGTTTCAGGTTTCAAGTTTCAGGTTTGAACTGAATGAATATTTAACCGCAAAGCACGCTAAGATTTTTTGATCTGCGAGGTTTCATAAAACGCAAAGTTCGCAAAGCTATTAGTTGATAAAGCTTTGCGAACTTTGTACATTATAAATCCAGACTATAAAAAATCTTAGCGTGCTTTGCGGTTAAATTTACTCGTCAAAATTGCAACTTGAAACAATCTTAACTAAACATTAAAATTATCAATCTCTTCCTGAACAACTTCCCAGTCCAGAAGTAATTGATCTAAATCTTTTTTCTTTTTGTTGTATGCTGTAAAAAACGATGCGTCTTCGATATGTTTGTCATAATTAGAAGCTAACAATTTATCGTCGTGCTGAATGTCTTTTTCTAATTGTTTAATTTGACTTTCAACTTTACTTAAACGGTTTTGAAGCGCTTTCCCTTTTTTCTGATCTTCGTAAGATGTTTTGTTTGTCTCTTTTGGAGCAGCAGCTTTTGCAACATCTTTTTTCTCGACTTCACGCATGTTTTCAAGATTACGCTGCTCTAAGAAATAATTGATATCGCCTAAATATTCTTTGATTTTTTGATCTTTAAATTCGTAAACAATATTTGACATTCCCTGAAGAAAATCCCTGTCGTGAGAAACCAATAGTAAAGTTCCGCCAAATTTTTGAAGTGCAGCTTTCAAAACATTCTTAGATTTGATGTCTAAGTGATTCGTAGGCTCATCCATAAGCAATACGTTGATTGGCTGTAACAACAATTTGCAAAGAGCTAAACGGTTACGCTCGCCACCTGAAAGCACTTTTACTTTTTTCTCGACATCATCGCCGCGGAATAAAAATGATCCCAGCATATCACGAACTTTAGAACGGTTTGTGTCTGTTGCAGCATCTTCCATGGTTTGAAGTAAAGTGATTTCACCATCAAGATATTCTGCCTGATTTTGAGCAAAATAGCCTAATTGTACATTATGCCCTAATTTAATAGTTCCGTCGTATTCAAATTCGTTTACGATGGCTTTTATAAATGTAGATTTCCCTTGTCCGTTTTGACCAACAAAAGCAATTTTACTTCCGCGTTCTACCAACAAATCAATGTCTTTTAAAATAACTTTGTCTCCATATGCTTTTGTAACATTTTCAGCTTCAACTACTACTTTTCCAGGTTCTTTGGAAACTGGAAAAGAGATATTCATTACAGAATTATCGTCTTCATCAACTTCAATTCTTTCTACTTTATCTAACTTTTTAATTAACGATTGCGCCATCGAAGCTTTTGAAGCTTTTGCACGGAACTTTTCGATTAATTTTTCTGTTTCTTCAATCTTTTTTGCCTGATTTTTTTGCGTTGCCAATTGCTTTTCGCGAATTTCATGACGAAGCTCCAGATATTGAGAATAGGGTTTATTAAAGTCGTATGCTTTTCCTAAAGAGATTTCGATTGTACGGTTTGTAACGTTATCAAGAAACATTTTATCGTGCGATACAATTACTACAACCCCAGGATAATTTCGAAGAAAGCTTTCTAACCAAATAATACTTTCGATATCCAAGTGGTTCGTTGGCTCATCCAGAAGTAATACGTCATTCGACTGCAATAATAATTTAGCCAATTCGATACGCATTCTCCAACCTCCTGAAAATGTTTCGGTTTGGTTATTGAAAACTTCTCTTTTGAAACCTAATCCTAAAAGAATTTTCTCTGTGTCTCCAACATAATTATAACCTCCAAGAAGGTCAAAACGATGTGTGTAATCAGATAAATCTTCAATAATCTGACCGTATTCTTCACTTTCATAATCGGTTCTGGTAACCAATTGATGATTGATTTCTTCTAATTTTTTTTCGACAATCTTAATTTCAGTAAAAGCTTCATAAGCTTCTTCTAATACAGTTCTTCCACGTTCAAAATCAATATCCTGACGTAAAAATCCCATTTTGATATCTTTCTCCTGAGAAATAACTCCTGAATCTGGCGCAAAATCTCTTGCTAACATTTTAAGCATTGTCGATTTACCTGCTCCGTTTTTACCAACTAGACCTACACGGTCGCCGGCGCCTAAACGAAAAGTAACTTCTTCAAATAAATATGTTCCTCCAAAAGAAACCGAAAGATTGTGTATATTAAGCATAATTTCTTGACTATTATTACAGGCTGTAAAGGTTTTAACTATTTTATTTCCTTTACTTTTTGAAAGTGCAAAAGTATGACAATTAATTTAAGTTTCGGCTGTCCCTTTAAAAACAAATATGTACGTCGTTTTTATCTTTAGATTATTTGAGAGCATCAAATTGTAACCATAAAAAAACGGGTGAAAAATCATTCCATTTTTCACCCGTTTTTATTTTATTTAAAGTTGATTTATTCTGCTACTTCTTCTTTTGGCTCTGGCAATAAAACTGATAATAACACAGATATAGCCAAAATCCCTCCAATAACAATCAATGAATAAATTGAATCGATGTGATAGAATGGAGCAATAATCATTTTAATACCAATAAAGGAAAGGATAATTGCAAGTCCGTATTGTAATTTGCTGAATAAATGAATGAAATTATCTAATAAGAAAAACAATGCTCTTAATCCTAAAATGGCAAAAATGTTAGATGTATAAAGAATAAATGGATCATTCGAAATGGCAAAAATTGCAGGAATAGAGTCAACTGCGAATAGTAAATCTGTAAACTCAATTACTGCTACTACTACTAAAAGTGGTGTTGCTAATTTTTTTCCGTTTTCGATTGTAAAGAATTTATCTCCATCGTATTTATCAGAAACACTGAAAAATCTTCTGATTAATCTTGCTCCTCTTGTATTGTTGTAATCTTCTTCGTCATCGTCATCACCTGCAGACCATGATTTGATTCCTGCATATACCAGGAATAATCCAAAAGCTGTCATGATTAAGTTGATGTCGTATTTGAAACCTTCTACTCCAACAAGGCTTAAAAGTTTGTTTAAATAGGTAAGTTCAATTAAGAATGCACCTGAGAATATGAAAATAGCTCTTAAAACTAAGGCTCCAATAATTCCCCAAAATAAAACTTTATGTTTGTTTTGGTTTGCAACATCAAAGAATTTAAAAACTAAAATAAACACAAAAAGATTATCTACAGAAAGTGCTTTTTCAATCCAGTATGCAGACTGAAATTCATAAAATTTGGCAGCTCCTGCAAAGTAATAGACCAACCCACTAAAAATCATTGCTAAACTTATCCATACTAATGACCAGCTTACAGCTTCTTTATTGCTTACGATATGGCTTTTTTTGTTGAAAATTCCCAAGTCTAACAACAACATAATCACTACTGCGACAGCGAATACTATTATTAATCCTGGATGTTCTGAAAAAATAGGGTGTTGATTCATTTTAAATATTAATTAGGTTAGATTTTAAATTATTTATTGGCCATTGTAACTACTATAACCCTGCCGCCTTCTTCTTTTGACAGCAGTATTTTTTTACCATCTGTAAGTTCCAGCATCGTTCCAATAGGGATTTCTTTGTCTTCGGTAACATCTTTTAATGAGGTCAGTTTTTGATTAACAAATACCCATTTATCATTATAAAAAGTAAAATAACCAACAGGCACTTTTTGTTCTGCCGTTAGTTTTTCATTTCTGGCAATATTACGATTAACATGCCATTGAAACAAATATTGATCGTTATAAACCATTAGCCTGTGATTCTCAGGCTTCCAAACCGTTTCCTGAAATTGGTAATACAAGTCTAAAACCGGAAGCATGCCTTTATGCGATGTATTACAAAATGGGCATCTCGGGGTATTGGTATTATCAAAAACATACCATTTTTGTTCACATGAAAGATTGTGGCATTTCTGCATTAAATCTGTTGTTTTGAGCAGTGCAATTTCCCATTCTTCTGCAGTTGGCCTTTGCATCGGATTGTGTAATCCGTCTATGAAAACTTTATCAAATAAGGTTTTTAAATAAGGCCCCGTGATTGTGTACGGTAATTTGGTAATATCTGCCCAAGGTAAATCCCATTTTGAAACCTGATTTAGTTTTGGCCTGTTCATTGGATCTGTTGGATGTTCGATAAACATCGCTTTTTCGCCCATTGACAGCAAATCGTCTTTTTCGGTATCTAAATCATGCACTTTACCTCCTTTTAGGGGATGTCTGTGAAGTAAAAGCATATAAATTAAAACCGGCAAAGCATGAAGATCTGTTAATCGGTTTGGCAGTTTTCTGTTTGGATCTGCTTTGTCTAAATGTTTGGTCGAAAGCACTTCAGGTGCAATAAATTCTGCTGTTCCAATTACTTCTGCCGGAAATAAACCGGGAACTACTAATCCGTCCAAATCAATCATACAAGCTGATTTATTAATTGGATCGATTAAAACATTATTGTAAGACAAATCAGAATGCGCTAACCCCATTGCATGCATCTTTTTTACACCACGAGTCAAATTAACACAAACCTGAAAATAACTCAGCCAATCGCCTAATTCTGATTTTGCAACTCGAAGCGGAAAGTTTGGGTTCCTAAATTTTGAACCCGCAAACCATTTTCCGTTTTTTTCTTTTCCCTGAATTAAATCGCTGGTTTCATATCCTTTTTTAAAGAAAAACTTTGAATCATAAATTGGTACAATGATTCCCGTTAGTCCTTTATGTTCAATAACGTCTGTTGGCCATCTATAAACTTCGTTTAAGTAATAATCGCCCGCATCTCCGTTTTGAATCTGTACTAAATATTTATTAGTGATTCTCTGCAGCCTTTCTTTTTGATTGTAATCTAATTTATCTCTAAAAATAGCCACAACGTATTTTCTGTCAGGACTAAAATAAACATCCTTTACACCACCGCGCATAGGTTCGCCATTATCAACAAACTGATAGGTTTTTGCGGTGTCATTAATTGATTTTACTGTAATCGTGCTCATACTTAATAAATTATAGCAAGGGTTCTGTCATCGTGATTTCCCGGACTCCAAAAATCCATCCAGCTCGAAAGCTGCTGCGCAATTTCAGGATTTTCTTTATCAAAATCAACTTTAATTCCGTCTTCATTTTTCCCTTTTAGATCCTCTAGAAATTCGTTCCATTTATCGATTTTTTCCAAATTGGCTTCAACAACAAATTTAGGATCATAAATTCCGTCAGTCATCAGCATTAAATAAGAGAAATCATCAACGAGTTTAAAACCAAATCGGGTAGAAAACTTATCACTTTGAAAAATTTCGGGCATGGTAATAAAACGTGTTCCTCCTCCAAAATCACCAACGTCAAGCCAGTTCATTAATTTAATTTCTGTTAAATCTTTATTCAATAATCCGATTGGGCAGTCGCCAATTCCGAAGGTTAAAATGGCATAGCCAAAATCATATTTTTTAACCAAAGTAAAAATTAAAGTGGCATGGAAGCTTTTAAGTTCAGCTTCACTTTTTATTGCAAATTCTTCTATTTTTTGATGTGCAAAATGAGCTGCTTTTGAAAGATTATCATACACAAAACGACTTATTTTTTTTGAAGTTTCATCTGTTACTTTCTGATGATGTTCAATTAAAACCTGATCAAAATCTTTTAAAATTGCTGCATTCAAATTGTCCTCAAAATATTGAACAATTGAATTACAGGCTAAATTTGAACCTTTTCTTGACAAACTAGCAGAACCAGCCCCATCAGAAACAGCCAAAATACTCCAGCCAATTTCTTTAAGATTTTTAAAAGCAAAATCATCTTCTCTAAAAGATCCTTTATTGGCATGGCTTCGTCCTCTTTTAGAAGATACAACAATTTTTTTATCTAAAAATTCAGCTGAAACAGCTTCGTTATCCTGTTTCCAGAAAGGATCATTTTGGTCACTTTCTATATTTTTCCATAATGATTTTGGATCTGGATTTATAATAAGTGTTATTACTTTTTCATTTAAAACAGCATCTTCTGCTTCGCCTTCTACTCTAAATAATATCTTTATTTTTAAATCGCCGCTTACTTCCGGAATTCCCAAAAGCAATTCGTCTTTTTCATTAAATTCAAGGCCTGTGGTTTCTAAACCTTTAATTTCAAATGAAATAAAATCATTCCAGCCCAAAGTATTGAAATCAATCTTTGCTTCGTATTTTTTATTTACTGTGCCATTTGGTATTGAGACAGTCTGCGTCAAAATATCGTCGATTCTGTTTTTCAATATCCAATTCTGCATAATCATTTTTTGGTTTTCCTGAATTATTTTTACTGCATTGACATTTTGTTCATTCGAAGCAAAGGCTGCAAAAAGGGCTGCTTTATCTGCAGAAATGTCAATTTTCTTTTGTGATAAAAAAGACTGAATATATCTTTTAGTCTCTTCCATGAAATTATCCTTGTGTTCTGTTTACATCAAATCCACCGCCTCCTACGCCGTAACTTCCCTGATTGTTACACCACGGGCAAGTACTTATATCTTCGTCGCCTATGCAGTGTATTTTTTGGCATACGCAAACTGCAAATGCAATTTGATTTCCGCAGCATGGGCAAGTTGGTCCGCCAATCAACTCATCTGTATTTACTTTATTGCTGAAGTTTCCTGAATCGGCCAATTCAAAATAAGAATTATCGACTTGATAAGCGCCGACTAATTTGTAATTTTTAGAAGAAAGTTCGATTCCGGCATAAATAGATTCGGCAATTGTTTTGCGGTATTTCATCAAATACGGTCTTTTTGTATTTTGGCATTTTCCGTTTAAAACCACAAAATTATCATCAACATATTGACGATTTGGAGTTTCTTTCGTTAAATCTATTTTTGAAAGTGTTTCTCCGTCTAATTTTGCTAATTCAAAACCACTCGAATTATTTTCGACACTGATACTACTGGTTTTAATGGAATCTGTTACCCATTTAAAAAACTCTTTGTACGACTGCACATTTGTGTTTTTAAAATGTAAAACATTCTCTGTAAGCTCGCCTAATAATTTTGTATCTGTTTCGCTCCCGAAAGAGATCGCAATTAAGTTGGCTGTTCGCTGCCAGTTTTGTTTCCATTCGTTTATTGCTGCCTGGCTGTCATCTGTAGGAACTCCGTCTGTAAACAAGAAAACAATTGGTTTCCAATCGCCTTTTACCTCATAAGTAGTTTTAACGATATTCGTTCTTAATTCATACATTAAATGTCCTAAACCTTTGCTTAAGGATGTTCCGCTGCCAATTGGGAATTTTGGCGGATAAAAGCTCACTATTTCCTGTAAAGGAACTAATGTTTTAGGCTGACCTGCAAATACTATTATAGAAACGAAAACAGTTTCTAAAGCATGCGGATCTGTTTTTAATGCCTGAATTATGGTGGCTAATCCTTCTTCAACTTGTTGAATTGGCTCTCCAACCATTGACTCCGAAATATCAATTAAAAAATATATAGGTAATCTTCTCATTTTAAAGGAAATTTAATAACATTAAAAAAATAATTAAAAGTACAATCTGCGTCATATCAACTGCTAAACCAACTCCTACCTGAAAAGGTTTTATCATTGTTTTTAAAGAATTGAATATGGGCGAAAAAATACTGTTGAAAAAATCAAAAATGCTTCTGTACTTCGGATTTAATTTGTCTTTATAAGGCAGTAATTTTGAATATAAAAATAAACCTATAATTAAAATCTGAATGAAAATTTTGATGAGATACATTATGAAACTGCTTGTATTAACTCGCTTGCGATCTCTTTAAAAGCTTGTTTTTCATTAGCATTTTTAGTTTGATAACCGTAGACAGAAACTCCATTATTTACTTCCATAAAATTTATTGAGAAGGAAGTTCCGTAACCTCTGCTTTTTCTATTAAGCGGAATATCATACATTATTTTTATGTAAGCACAATTTTTACGCACAATAACTTCTTTGATCGTAAATTCATTTTTAAGATAGTTCTGTTTTAAAATCTGTTCTACATTTTTAATAACAAAATTTTCAATTCCAGTTGTTTGATAGCATACAGTTATTTTATCTATATCCATCAACTCTAATTTTTGTTCAGAACTTAACTCAATTTCTTCAAGCTCGTTTTCTTTTCCTTCGTAGTACGCTTCATCAATGGCAGTAGCTACATGAATAAGTGCTTTTGAAAATGTAACTAACATATCAATCATTTTTAAGATTATATAACTACTGTTATTTCACTTGGCGGCGGCGGCAGGGTTACACTTTCTCCAGTTCCCTGACTTTTGTTGCCTTGTTCAATTGTTTCAGAAACCCATTTAAAAAATTGTTTCAATGTAGAGCTATCAGCAGATGCTAAATGCACTACATTATCCGTCAATTCTTTTAAAATATCATCATTAGCCATATGTCCCGCTGCGCAGCCCACAACGGCTCCAAAACTCATATTTCTTATTTCACGGGTTTTTTCTCTGTAAAACTGAATATCAGAAGGTTTTCCATCTGTAAAAACAAAAAGTAATGGTTTCCAGTCTCCTTTTTGGGTTGCTGAACCTTTTATAACGTCTTTGTTTACTTTTTGAATAACGTAATCCAATCCGGCTCCTGTATTGGTTGGTCCGCTTTGAGGACAAGTAATTTCAGGAAGCTGAAAATGAACCAATTCTGTTAACGGAACAATTTCTTTTACTTCACGATCATACGTTATAATGCTGATCCAAAGCGAATCTAAAGCCTGAGCGTCTGAGCGTAAGGTATTAATCATACCGCTTAAAGCATTATTCAAAGCCTGAATGGGTTCTCCATACATAGAACCTGATGTATCTAATAAAAAATATACGGGTAGTCTTCTCATATCCTTTTTTAAATGTTATCAATGAATTAGTTAGCTTTCAAATCTGTTTCGATAAGTTGAAAGAAATGACAGGCTTTACCAGAACATCAAAAGATATACTATTTCAAAAATCTGTTTATTTAGAACGGTAATATAAACTCCGTCCGCCTCAAAGCTTAAACTATGATGTTTAATTCTGATGGCGGCGGAGGTAATTCTTTTACATTTGTAAATTCTTTTCCTAAATCTTCAATTTTTGTTGAAGTTACTCCAATCGAAGCTGTCACCCATTGAAAAAACTTGCCAATACTAGCACTATCTGCCGTATCAAGACTTACTACAGTATCTGTAATTCGTTTTAAAATAGCGACATCTGCCCCGCCTCCAGCCGCACAAGCAACTGTATAAGCCGTTTTTACTTTTTTAAACTCATTTAGTCCACTTTCCCAATTATCCGTCGGGATCCCATCTGTCATGATAAAAACTAATGGTTTCCAGTCGCCTTTTTGTTCTGTTGTTGTTTTGGCAACTTCAGTTTCAATTTTATGGGCTGTTAATTTTAATGCTTCACCTAAGGCAGTTACGCCGGCAGCTTTAAGATCGACCATTTGAAAAGAAGCTAAATCGGTCAACGGAATAATTTGCTGTGCTGTAGTGTCGAAAGTAATAACGCTTAAAAAAGCCGTTTCGATCGCCTGCGGATTTTGTCTTAATGAACTAATCATCATTTGAACACCATTTTTAACAGCTTCAATTGGTTCACCAGTCATTGAACCGGATGTGTCTAGTAATAAATAAACAGGCAGTCTTCTCATGGTTACATTTTTTTATACAGGAATATTATAAGTTGGGGTTTCAGCAGTAGCATCTCCCTGATTAGAACTCTCAATACCATTAATATTGTAGGTATTAGTATTCGCTTCAGGATCATGTTGTGCCAGATGACTCATAACAGCCTGAGTTAAATCTTTTCCTCCTACTATATGATGATAAGCCGAACCTATTGTATAAATTGGCCCCCACGGAAATCCCCACCAACCCACAATTAAATTAAGGAATACATAACCGTAAGAATACTTAAATGTATTTTCATCAGGTCTGATAAAATAAATATCAGAACTTTTTTTTAAGGTCATTAATATAAATGAAACAGTGTATGGAAAAACCACAAATTTACCTCCCTGCTGAACTAAATCCCGAACTTGCGAAACTCTTAGTCCTTCGATATTTTTGATTTCCATTACAGGTACGACTGAACAATTTTATGAATAGTCTGTCCTAAAAATGTATCATCTGTTGGATCTCCAATTGCGCTAAATTTCCATTCGCCATTACGTTTGTATAATTTACCCATAATAATTGAGCGTTTGTTTACGTATTGAGAATCTGCAGAAACGTTGTAAGAGGCAAATTCAGAAACTACTCTTGTTGGAGTTCCTTCATACATTCTGATTTTTGCATATGGAATTTGAGCGAAATCTTCTTTTCCTGCATTATTTAAAAAGAAGAAAATTTGATTTACTTTGGCATCAACTTTAGAAAGGTCGACAGTTATAATTTCATTATCTAAACCGTCATCTCCACCTGTATCACCTGCAAGGTCATCACCAGTGTGTTTAAGAGCACCGTCAATACTTACCAATTTACCTTTTGGAAGGCCAAATTGCTGTAATACTTCGACTCTGTATAAAGGAGAATATAAGTGGTCGCAAAGTTTGTTTTGATCGTCAATAAGTACACAGCTCAAATCTAAATCGATTTCTGTTACATTTTTTGATAATCCTAAGAATCCTTTTGTTTCAATTGCTCCCCAGTTTACACCAACACAAAAGTTTGTTAGTGTTTCACCGCTTGTTTTTCTTAAATCAATTTTTTGTCCTTTGGTTAAGTTAATTGCCATAGTTTTTAATAGGGTTTAAGTTAATTATATTTATTTAAATAATCTTGTAAGCCGCCTTTCATTCCAATACCAACTGCTTCAAATTTCCACTCGTTGTTTCTTTTATAAATTCTTCCAAACTCAACTGCAGTCTCGATCGAAAAATCTTCATCAAGTTCATACTTAACTAATTCTGTATTGGTTTGATCCAAAATCCTGATATATGAATTTCTTATTTGCCCAAAGTTTTGTCTTTTAGTATCGGCATGATGAATTGTTACCACAAATGAAATCTCATGAACATCCGGAGATATTGTAGATAAATCAATTTGTATTTTTTCATCATCTCCATCTCCAGCGCCTGTTAGGTTGTCACCGGTATGAGTTACTGCTCCGTCAGGAGATTTTAAATTATTATAATAAACGAAATGGTTGTCATTTGGAATTTTGCCATTTGCACCAACCAAAAAAACTGAAGCATCTAAATCAAATTCTGATCCTGTATTACTGGAATTACTGTCCCAGCCAAGTCCCACTGTAAATTTTGGTGCGTCAATACTTTGTCTTTGACCTTTTTCTAAGTTAATTGCCATTTTATTTATTCTTTAATTAATATTAATATTCAACATTGTTTTTAAAATATTCGTCTGCTCATCAACATTTTGTAAATCTTCCAAAAAGTCTACAGATGAAATTTTGTTTAAGTAATCTTTTAATACTTCGAGTACACTTTCAGGCAGAGACGTTTTAATCGTGCTTAGTTCTGATTCCAGCAAAGCATTTTTATGTTTCAATTGTGCTATAATTTCTCCTTTGGCAGAATTATTTTTAGACAAATCGACTTGTTTTGCTTCGTCGTCTTCAAGAAAATAAAATGCTTTCTCGTTTCCTATAAAAATGAACTTATCATTCGAGTCCCTAAATTCGTAAACTTCAACAATCTCATTATTACAAACCAAACCGCATAAAAACTTAATTTTAAAATTAAGTATGTTTAGCCTGCCCAGAAGTTTTCTTTCGAATTTTGCATACTTATTTTCATATAAGGTTCTGTTAACGCCGGCTAGTTTTTCATATTGTTCAATGCTTATTTCTCTGTAATATTCTGATTTAACTCCATCAGAAAAAGACATTATATCATGCCAATCCAAAGAATTATTAGCATCTGATGCCAAAATATGATACAGCTGTTCAATTTTTTTTGACATTTTCTGCGCATGTTCCCTTGCCTGATCAACGAATTTTTCTTCTCCAATTTCAAAATCCAGTTTTGAAATGATATCAGCATTGATGTATATCTCATCTGAGACAAGAGTGTACTGCTGCTCTTTTGATTTTTTTATCTTTTGAAACAGCTCAATCAGACTATTTGTAAATTGAATATGAAATAATTCTAGCTTATTAATATCTAACGTCTGGTTCTTTTGAAAAAGAGAATGAATTACTTTTGTTCTTACTAAAACGCCAACAAAATCCTTGTGGTTAAAAAAATTGGATAACAATTTTAAAACCACTAGTTTTCTGTTACTATCTTTTATTATTTGAACGTACCTTTCCTCTTCCTCTTGCATTCCATTAATTCCTTCCTTGTTCTACTAACTTATAACCCCTTTTCTTAATTCTGTTTCAAGGCTTTGTAATCCTGCGTCAAGCTGTCTTCTTGTTTCTGTACCTTGCTCGTGAATTTGTTTTACTTCGGTTAAAGTATCTATTAACGATTTTGTAGTCATCTTTAACGTTTCTAAAGACACCACTGTTTTTTCATTTTCTTTTGCCACTTCAATACTGTTTTGTTTCAGCATTTCAGCATTTTTCTGCAAAATAGTATTGGTTGTTTCTGATACTTTTCTCTGAACTTCAATATTTTGTTTTTGTCTTTGAAGTGCCACAGCAAGAGTAAGCTGGTTTTTCCAAACCGGCATTGTAGTGGTTAGGATAGACTGTGCTTTTTCGGCAATAGATGTGTTGTTATTTTGTACAACACGAATTTGTGCCAAAGACTGCAGCATAATAAAACGAACAATTTTCATATCGGCCAGACGTTTGTCCAGACGATTGATAAAGTTTCTTTTATCAGAAATTTGATAATCCTGATATTGTGTTGGATTACCTTCCATTACAGCAAGTTCTTCGTTCAATTCTTTAAAACGAATCTGTCCTGCAATAATATGTTTTTCCATTTCTTTAATAAGACCTACGTTGCCATCAAACATGGTTTGAAGTGCACTGTTGTCTTTTGCAGAATTGATCATTCCGGCCTTAACCTTATTACTGATTTTTTCGATATTAACCGTAATTTTATCGTATTGCTGGAACAGTTTTTTTACATCTATTACTAATTTGTTTAGCAATGGAATTTTAGAAAGAAATCTTTTAAACGGTCCCTGATCAATCTGGTCAACATCTATATAATTTAATTCTGTTAATAGATCATTAATCAAAGTTCCTACTTCTCCAGAATTATAGGTTCTGACATTAGTTAAAAAAGTATCACTTTGTTTCGCGATAGAATTCTGAATGTCAGCACCGTAATTTAGGATTGAGTTCGCATCATTTTCATTTAACTGATTCGAAATAGACTTATAACTATTTACTTCAGCTTCTGTGATTGAAGTTAAGTTCACATTACCATCTTTGTCAATCAAAGAAGTATTTTCCTGCGTAACTAATTGATTTTCTTCCATTTTATTATAAATGATTTTGCTGAATTGTAATTATAGTCTGTTCTAACTTTTTATCGCTTGTAGGAACTCCTACTGCACTAAATTTCCATTCGTCATTTCTTTTATAAAACACACCTAAAACCATCGAAACATTTCCGGCAAAAGTGGCATCGTTAGCAACATCAAAACGAGCAAATTCCTGACTTACTCTTGTTGGAGTTCCTTCGTAAATACGGATAGATGCAAAAGGAATATCTTTAAAGTCTTGTCCTCTGAAACTATTAATAAAAAAAGCTACATAATTTGCAGAAGGAGACAATTGTGTAAAATCCAGAGTAATAACTTCATTATCTAAACCGTCATCACCATTTAAATCTCCTGTTAAATCATCACCACTATGTTTGATAGCACGATCATTTGAAATTAGTTTTCTAAAGTTTACTGAATCGATATGAGATTTTTTTTCATCATAAACAGCACAGCTGGCGTCTAAATCTACCGCTTCTTTTTTGGTACCAAAAAATCCTTTTTTCTCAATTGCGCCCCAGTTTACACCTACACAAATGTTTTGTAATTTACTTCCGTTACTTTTTTCAAGATTAATACGTTGCCCTTTTTCTAAATTAATTGCCATGTTTTTAGTTGTATTTATTTAAATAATCTTCTAATCCGCCTTTCATTCCAACACCCATTGCTTCAAATTTCCACTGTCCGTCTTTGTTGTAAATTCTTCCAAATTCAACTGCGGTTTCAATTGAAAAATCTTCTTCTAATTCATATTTAACCATTTCGGTATTATTGCTGTCATCTACAATTCGAATGAAAGAATTTCTAACTTGCCCAAAGTTTTGTTTTCTGTCTACTGCGTCGTGAATAGTTACTACAATGCAGATTTCTTTTACAGCAGGGTTTATTTTTGTTAAGTCAATTTTTACTTGTTCATCGTCTCCTTCTCCGTCTCCTGTAAGGTTGTCACCTGTATGAATAACCGCTTCATCTGGAGATTTAAGGTTATTATAAAAAACGAAATGTGAATCAGATATGATTTTTCTATTATCACCTAAAATAAAAACCGAAGCATCAAGATCAAAACCTGAACCTGTACTGCTGCTGTTTGTATCCCATCCTAAACCAATCGTAAACTTTGGTGCGTTAATATTTTCGCGTTGTCCTTTTTGTAAATTGATAGCCATAGTTTAATCTATTTTTATAACATTAATGTTTGTTTTGTATTCTAAAATCTGGTGGTAATTATTGCTGATTGCCAAATGAAATAAATCATTGCTCTTTTCTTCTGAGATGTTATCAATTAAGAAACAAAATTGTTCTTCATTTAAACTCAAAATATATTTTACAATTCTGGTGTTATATTGAAAAGATGAGCTGTTAATAATGTTTACAATATCTTCAACATTTTTAACTGCGTAGTAATTATAGTAGTTTTCGATTTTTGGGTGAATGTCTTTATTTATCAATTCAGCAAAATAAACAAAAATGAAATCTCCATTAACACTATATTGATTCAATATCTTATTTACAGTATGCTCATGGCTGCCTGTAATTTTAATATCATCAACAAAAATGCAAAGTTTGTCATTGATAAAATTTCGATCAATATAATACGTATCGTTCGATATCAATTTAACTCTTTCTTCAAAATCAAGATTTCCATAATCTGTTACATAAGTCTGATTTCTGTAGATTTTTGATTCTACACTTGCCTTTTTCCCATTCTTAAATAAGAAACTGTTTAGTTCTTTTTTAAAATAGTAACATAAAAAATTAGATGCTGTTGGTATTGACAAGTAAGGACTTGGTAAAATAACAATCTCCTCTCTTGATAAAATCAAATCTTCAAATTGATTGACAAAGCCTGCAAACAATTCTTTGGCAAATTTTTCTGCATAAGATTTATCTCCAAATTTAAATCGGCTGTATTCTGCCTCTTTAAAGGGGCAATTTTCATTTTCATTAATTTTATGTAAACTGTAACTTTTATTCACTTTTATATTTTTAATAAATGCGCCTCAAAACCAAAGTTTATTGCGCCATTATAATCTGCAATACTGTTATCTCCAATATGCAGAATTTCATTTTTTTGTACTTTTTTTGAATTATTAACCTGATCAAAAACCAATTGAAATATTTCATTGTTGGGCTTTGAAAAACCTACTTCATCAGAGTATACCTGAAAAGAAATAGAATCTGTCAACTCATAATGGGACAAAAGTTTTCTAAGACTTTTTCCTTTTATAAATCCAGTATTACTCAATATATTAATTGATTTCCCTTCTGCAACCATTTTTTCAAACTGAAGCTTAATATCCGGAAATATCAAATCAGGTTTATATTCAAAAAACAAATGTTCAGTTTCTTGATAAAATTCTCCTAACCGTTCAGCTCCATTTGCATGCAAATCAACTTCAAGAGCGTTTAAAATTAAGTAATAAATTTCATACGTACTTAAATTTAACCCTGTTTTTTCGTTAATATTGTTACACAAAACGTCATAATATCTAACAACTTCATTTACTTTTTCTATCGGGCAGTTCGCCTCAAAAAAATCCCTGAACAATAAGTTTCTCTTTTTTTTAAATTCAGGATTAGACTTAATCAAGGTGAGCCACAAATCAAAAGAAATATGACTGTAATTTTTGTAATCTATTTTCAAAATATTGTTTTAAACAGCGATTTAATATCCAGGAATCGCTTTATTGATATTACTTAATGATTTCTCCTGAATAATATTTCTCAAGAAAAAATCCTAAATCTGCTCTATAACCAATTCCTGAAGCTTCAAATCTCCATTGATCATTACGCTTGTATAATCTTCCAAATTCAACGCCGGTTTCAATTGAAAAATCTTCATCCAATTCATATTTGGCAATTTCCTGTCCGTTAGAATCATCAACAATTCTGATATAAGAATTTCTTACTTGCCCGAAATTTTGTTTTCTTCTTTCAAAATCTTCAATCGTTACTACAAAAAGAATCTCCTGCACATTTTCATCGATTTTAGTCAAATCTACCTTAATAGCTTCATCATCATCGCCATCACTGTTACCGCCAGTTGGGTCGTCACCTGTATGTTCCAATGAACCGTCTGGAGATTTTAAATTATTATAGAAAATGAAATAACTTTCACCTAATAATTTACGATCAGAATTGATCATGATTGCAGAAGCATCCAAATCGAAATCATGTCCTGTTCCTTCATTAGGATCCCATCCTAATCCAACAGAGATTTTAGACAAACCAATATCAATTTTTTGTCCTTTTTGCAAATTTATTGCCATTATAATATCATTTATAAATTTTAAAAACATACAATGATACAAAAAAGCAAACTAAGTAAAAATGAGGGTTTCCGTAAAAGAGAAAATACTTATTAACAAAATTAGATTTGTAGTGAACAAAAGCCTTCCAGTATCTAAAACTTTAAAAATTCAGCCCCGAAAAATAAAAGTAAAGCTATATATTTGCAGGAATGTTCTTAAGACAGAATCTCCAAATAATTCTTATCTTTTTGATTAAATTCGTAGTCAAGACGCATTAAGAAGCATAAAACAATTATTACTTTACGCATGTTAAAAAAAGGATCCAAACTAAATAGTATTTTAACAGGAAGTTGTCCGAAATGCCAAAAAGAGAGCATGTATTCAGACAAAAATCCGCTTCATTTGACTAAAGTTCTAAAAATGAACGACAATTGTAGTCATTGCGGTTTAAAATATCAAATTGAACCATCGTTTTTCTATGGTGCAATGTATGTGAGTTATGGATTGAATGTTGCTGTAGGAATTGCTGCCTTTATCATTTCATTTGTGTTTTTTGGAGCAAGTATAGGAGAATCTTTTATCGCAATAGTCATTACGCTGATTGTATTGTTTCCGTTTGTATTGCGACTTTCCCGAAATCTATATATTAACATGTTTATTTCTTATGATCCTAAGGCCGGCCAGGAATAAGAGATTTTAAATATCTTTTATGAAATCGCTTGATATCTGCTTCGCGGTCTATGGGAGTTCCGTTTTCAATATGATTATATAATGTCTGTGCCATTGCCGGGCCAAGCATAACGCCACGTGTTCCTAATCCGTTTAGAACGTGTATAGATTTATATATTTCATGTGTTCCAACCAAAGGCCTTCTGTCTGCAACTGTTGGGCGAACTCCTCCAAAATGTTTGATAATTTCAAAATCACAGGTTATAATTTCCTTTATACGATCTAAAAGTTCCTGCTTACCTTCTTCTGTAGGAGTATCTGTTTTATCATGCCAATTGTAAGTTGCGCCTACTTTAAACAAATCATCTCCTAATGGTAAAATAAAAACACTCGTATTTACGATTACATCCAGGTTTAAACTTGGTGCTTTTATGATAAACAGCTCTCCCTTTGTACCATCTAACGGCAGATAATTAAAAAAAGGATTCTTAAGAAGTCCAAATCCTTCTGCAAAAATGATATGCTTCGCCTGAATATTTTTATATTGAATTCCAGATTCTAAAAACTCTATATAACTGCTGTTAAAAGATTCTTCAAGAAATAAATTATTTGCAATTAAATATTCTTTGTAAGTATCTACCAATAAAGCCGTATTAATATAACCTGTATGCAAAACTTCTCCGTAATCGTATGGAGAATCAATACTATTGTATTTTCTGGAAATTAACTTGGTAGATAAAAAAGGGGCTAAGTTAATTTTATCTGAAGCTGCAAACCAGTTATTTTGCTCTTCAATAGAGAAAAATTTTCTTAAAACGGGCATTTTAAAATTAAATTTCTCCTTCAATTTATCTTCGATTTGATTATAGAAATCGTTCATCAAATCAAGTTGCTCCTGAGCGTTCCAAACTTCACTAAAGCGCTTTAAAATAACCGGATTGTATAAACCACCTGCAACTCTGGATGAGTTTTGAGATTTATTATCGAGAACTAATATGGTCTTATTGTTTTTAAGGGCAACTTCCGCAAAAGAAATACCAGCTAACCCAGATCCGACGATTAAATAATCAAGCATTGTAAATGTATAGATAAAATAAAAAAACTCTTACTGCAAATGTAGTAAGAGTTTTTCTTATAATTAGTTTAGATATTTAGTAGTTCCACATGTCTTCCTCAAAATTACGAATCTTCTCTTTTACTCTGTCAGATTCTAGCAGCTGATTCTGCGCATTATCTTTCATGTAATCCTTAATCTCTCGATCTCCATACATATTCTCCTCTTTATAAACAATTGCATTAAAACGTCTTGAATTAAGTATTTGATCAAATGAAATTGGAAGTGCCGAATTACTGTCATTAAAAGCTTTTGCTTCATGAAGTACCGTTCGCGCATTTGGAAAGAAAACCCAAAATAATTCAATATAGTCTTTTTCGTCACTATTCATCGTATAAACATCTGGTGTTACTGGGCAGATTCCAAGTAAGCGATATTTCAATTCGCTTTGGCGTTTATCAAAATACCAATATCCTTTTACTTTGTATTGTGAAACATCTGCAGCTGTAAGATCCTGTCTTAAAATATATTCAGCAGGAACTGTTCTTGTTGGCCCAACTGTTTGATCAACATAAGTAACAACTTTCTTTTTACCAGTACCGGTAACTACTTTTTTCTTTACAACACGTGTTCGATAATCGTCAGGGTATTGATTTATAAGTTCTCTACCAGCATCTGTTGTATCAATACGAGTTAATGAGCCATCTATGTCTTTCATAGATTTTTTGGTATTGAAATAACTATCTGTATAAACTTCGGTTATTTTTCCTTGTCTGATTCCTTTCGTTAACACATCATAAAGTGAACGCCTGTCGGAACCAATATTGACAGTATCTACAGGAAAATATAAAGGAAAGTTGATTTTTTCATTTAAATCAATAATCTCCCAAGTAGTTTTTCCCATTAAAACATCACGATCATCTACATAGCCATAAGCTAAAGGCTTATCATTATCTGAGATAAGCTGCGCAGCTGTTTTAAGCCCAATTTGGTCTGCTGTTTTAGCATTCAGTAAATTAGATTGAGCATTAGAAATAATACCGCCAGCAATAAAAACAATAACCATTAAAAAACTTTTCACTTTCATCATAATATTTTTTATAATAAACTAAACGCAGTTTGATGCATAATATTGTTATTTTTCTTACAATAATATCGAATTATAGAAATTATAATTACAAATTTAGAAATTAATTTCAATAAACTATTAGCCAATACAATACAAACCATTAAAAATCTGATAATTACAAAATAAAATCATGAACTTTAGAATATCTTCTTCTGCTATTCTGTTTTTTTGAAAACCTATAATTTATTAAAATTAAATAGTAAATATCACTGTGACATAACAAAAAAAAACTCTTACTACGTTAGCAGTAAGAGTTTTTCTTATAATTTAATTTTAGAACTTAGTAGTTCCACATATCTTGTTCGAAGTTACGAATCTTCTCTTTTACTCTTTCAGATTCTAATAACTGATTTTGTGCGTTATCTTTCATGTATTCTTTGATCTCACGATCTTGGTACAAGTTTTCTTCTTTATAGACAATCGCATTAAAACGTCTTGAATTTAAAATTTGATCGAATGAAATTGGAAGAGCCGAATTGCTATCATTGAAAGCTTTTGCATCATGAAGAACCCCTCGCGCATTTGGGAAGAAAACCCAAAATAATTCGATATAATCCTTTTCGTCACTATTCATAGTATAAACGTCTGGAGTTACAGGGCAGATTCCAAGTAAACGATATTTTAATTCACTTTGACGTTTATCAAAATACCAGTATCCTTTAATTTTATACTGAGTAACATCCGCAGCAGTAAGATCTTGCTTTAAGATATATTCAGCAGGAACTGTTCTTGTTGGTCCAACTGTTTCGTCTACATAAGTAACAACTTTCTTTTTACCAGTACCAGTAACTACTTTTTTCTTAACAACACGTGCTTTATAGTCATCTGGATATTGGTTGATAAGTTCTCTACCAGCATCTGTTGTGTCAATACGAGATAATGCACCTTCGATGTCTTTCATAGATTTTTTAGTATTGAAATAACTATCAGAATAAACCTCAGTTATTTTGCCTTTTTTAACGGCTTTCGTCAAAACATCATATAATGAACGTCTATCAGAACCAATATTAGCAGTATCTACTGGAAAATACATAGGGAAATTGATCTTTTCATTTAAGTCAATAATCTCCCAAGTTGTTTTACCCATCAAGATATCTCTATCATCTACATAACCGTAAGCTAAAGGCTTATCATTATCAGAGATAAGTTGCGCAGGAGTTTTAAGCCCAATTTGGGCAGGCGTTTTTGCATTTAGCAAATTTGATTGCGCATTAGAAGCAAAACCTCCAGCGATTAGAACAATAGCTATTAAAAAATTTCTTACTTTCATCGTGGTATTATTATAAGATATTGACTGAAGATTTCAGTACTTAATTATTGTATTTCATAAATTACCGGAGCAGTTCTTGGTAATAAATAACTACCAGCTCCAACAAGTTTAGTTTTAATTTCAGAAATAGTAACTTGATCTCCTTTACCTGCTCTTGAAAGTACTTGCTTACATTGTGCATTTAATCTATTACCAGTAACAACAACTGTAGGCTGTCCAGCAATTTTCATATTAAATCCAACAACATCTAAACCAACTTCAAAATCAAAATCAAGTAATTTAGCACCAATAGTAGCAATTTCTAAGTTAGATCTAGGACCTTTAACAACTCCCATTTCCCCTCTAATTGTTCCTGTTGGTCCAGGAATACCTTTAATTCTGAATGATTTCTTATCAGTAACTTTATCTCCGTTTGGTAATGTTCCTGTTACAGAAATTGTAGCTTCTGTACCTGAACCTGGGCTCATGTTATATTTACCTGGTTTACCAGCTGAAGATAATCCTGGAGCACTAGCAGAAATTTTGTTAGCATCAACTCCTGCAAATGATACAGAGATTGGGTTAACAACTCCTCTATACACTACATTCATTTTATCAGCAGAAATCGTAGCTGAGTTTGGTCTTGGAACTACAACGTAAGTTCCTTTAAATTTCAAAGGAATATTTTTACCGTCTTCTAAGAAAGTAAATTGTCCATTAATGTTTTGTTCACCTACACCACCAGCAGTTAAAGAGATAACAGCTTGTCCGTTAACAATTTGTCCAGGACCTTGGAAAGAAGTTGGTTTTGTGTTTTCGTCATAACGACCTAAAACTACTTTACCAGTAACCTTTTCTCCTTGGAAATAAGCATTTTTGTCTAAAACAACGATTGCCTGGTAGTTGCTATAAGAAGCAGCAGCAACTGCAGCTTTCCCTAAAGCACTGTTGTAAACATCAGTTTCTGCCTTTTTAACGTCATTCTGCCAAGCTGAAAGTTTAGCAGCAGATGCAATTGCAGGGAAACCTTTAAAGTGGTAAGCTAAGTATTTTTCTTTTATACCTTCTTTGTTTTTTACTTCAGAAACATCAAATTTCTTTTCAACTTCTGCAATAATGTTAGCATACTTTTTATCTGTTCCTAAAGCAGCTTTTAAATCTGCTTTGTATTTTTCAATTTTAGCGATGATCTCGTTACCTTTTTTAGTGTAACCGTCTCCTGTAAACCAGTCGTCGATGTTATCACCTCTATCCATAGCTTCATATGGTAATTTTCCAGTTTCTTTTTCAACTTCAAATCCTTTGATAGACTGAGCTTTTAAAGTACCGATGTAATCGTAAAATTCTTTTGAGATTGCTTCAACTTTGTGAGCTGTAACTGCAGCAATAGCAAATTCTCCTTTTGCTTCAGCGGCTTTTTGATCCAAAGATGATAATAAACCTTCGTTTGTTGTAACTGAAGAAGTGTTTGCAGCTTCAAATTTTTCATTCATCAAACCAAAAGCAGAAATTACTTCTTTTGATACGTTCATTGCTAACATCGCGATGAAAACCAGATACATCAGGTTAATCATCTTCTGTCTAGGGGTTAATTTTCCTCCTGCCATTTTTTTCTAATTAGTTCTTATTAATAATTTTAATATAATAGTTAAAAACTAATTATCCTTTGTTACTCATTGCAGAAAGCATACCACCATAAACACTATTTAAAGAAGCAATGTTTGCAGTCATAGACGCCATTTGTTCTTTTAATTTAGATGCGTTATCAGCGATTTCTTTATTAGCTTCAGCATTTCTTGCTGCACTTTCTAATTGTACTTTGTATAAACTGTTTAATGATTCCATTTGAGCAGCAGCAACAGATAATTCTTCAGAATATTTCTTTTGTCCTGCAATAGAGTCAACTGTTGGAGAAATTGCTTTAGCAGCTCCTTCGAAGTTTTTGATACTGTTTCCTAAGCTTGCCATTAACTCACCGTCAACTTTAGCTTCTTTTAACATTGCATCTAATTTTTGAGATAATAATCCCTGGGCATCAGTTGTTTCAGGTTTATCAGCTTTTTTTCTAGCTTGTCCGTTAGCTAATTCTGGGTAAACAAGAGTCCAATCCAACTCGTCTTCAACTGGTTCAAAAGCAGATAACGCGAAGATTAACGCCTCAGTCAATAGACCAACTGAAAGCATAACTGTTCCTGTTAATGGTCCAATTTCAAAGTGAGTAATTTTGAATAATGCTCCAACGATTACTACTGCCGCTCCCATACCATAAGCGAAATTCATTGCTTTTTTACTTAATAATGCCATAATAATTTTTTTTTAGGTTTTAATTTTAAAATAGATTCGATTTGGTTATTGTATTGATTTAATTATAAATTACTATTTCTTTTTACCAGTTCCGTTTCCAGTTACTTGAGTTCCCATGTAATCTTGTACAGTTCTGAAACCGATATAACTTCTTGCAGAATCAGCATATTCGTGATCACGAGTACTTACTTGTAGGAAATAAGCAACGTCTTTCCAAGATCCTCCACGAACCACTTTTCTTTGGTTGTTTCCATCAATTACGTTAGGGTTCATTGTAGAAACATACTCGTATGCGTTTGGATTGTAAGCTGAATCTGTCCACTCTGAAACATTTCCTGCCATGTTATATAATCCGTATCCGTTTTGTTCGTAAGATTTTGCTTCAACAGTATATAAAGCTTCATCAGCAGCATAATCTCCTCTGTTAGGCTTAAAGTTTGCCATAAAACATCCTCTGTCACTCTTAGTGTAAGGACCTCCCCAAGGGTAAGTACCAGACTCCAGACCACCTCTTGCAGCATACTCCCATTCTGCTTCTGTTGGAAGTCTGAATGCGTTAACCAGGTCACGTCCTTTTTTCTTAGATTTAATATAGCTGTTTTTGTTTAAAGTTCTCCATGCACAAAATGCTTTAGCTTGTTTCCAAGTCACACCAACTACAGGATAATCTCCGTAAGCTTTGTGCCAGAAATAATCATTATGCATTGGCTCATTATATGAATAAGCGAAATCTTTAATCCAAACTGTAGTATCAGGATATACGCTAACTTGTTCCGTTTTAACGAAGTCTTTTCTTTTTCCAACTTTAGCTTTTGCAGCAGCCTGAATGTCCATCCAAGAATAACGGAATTTCAATTTATTTACATCAATTGTTCTTAAACCATTGTATGATTCTTCAATTGGCAAATACATAGAATCCATTACCTCAGCATAATACTCATCTGGATAAGCTTTAGTGTCTCTAATTAACTTAACTTTTTTGTTTAGTTTTCTACCCGCATACGGATCATCTTTTGTCCCTACACTGTAGTAGTTATCATACATATACTTATCGTAAGCTGTCATTTTATCTGGCTCAGAATCATTAAATGCATAATCAGAAATACTTCCTCCTTTAGCACCTTTACCACCAGTACTTTTTTGACCAGTTTCATCAGCCAAAATAGCAAGACGTACTCTCATTGTAGAATCTTTTACCCACTCTACGAATTGACGGTACTCACTATTAGTAATCTCAGTTTCGTCCATATAAAATGATCTAACTGTTACTGTTTTAGTTGGAGCATCTTCTACATTAGCTAAATCAGCATCTGATTTACCCATAATAAAAGATCCACCCGGAACTAATGTCATTCCATAAGGCTTCTCGGGATGCCATTTCCCTCCTGTAACACCAACTAATTCACCTTTGTCACCTGACTTACCACAGCCGATTACTAGTGTTAACATTGCTGCAAATGCAATAAACTTCTTCATATAAATTTGGGATTATCTATTCATTATTAAAAGTCCGTAAACGTATTTATTATTTATCTAAAAAACAATACTACTTGCGAAATTTATTTTACCGTTCAAAAATAATGTTAAATAAAATAAAAAAAAAATATTTCATCGACAAACTGATTAAAAAAATCGACGTAAAACGTTAAATTTTATAATATATAAACCTTATCTTACTAAATTTTTTAACAATATTTTGAAAAACTTTAAAAAATTAAGATTTTCATTAAAATTTTCTTCTACAAAGCATTTTTTCGTTGTGCTTTCCACCATCTTTCTGGTAATTCTTGATTACAAGCGCTTAAATATTCTTCATAAGAACACGGTAATAACGTATTTCTTTTTAGTTTATTGCTGCCGTTTGTTTCAAATGGAATTTCGATCCACCAACGCTCTGTTTTATCACTTTTATAAAAAACCAACTCTTCCTCTTCTAAAGGAACAATATATTTTAAATAATTCGTTCTGCTTCCAAATGGGTATTCTTTAGAACGATAGTGATATCCTTCAATAAAATACCAAACTATCTGAGCCACAATAGGCGATTCCTGAATAGTACTATTGTGATTAAATACTCCAAATGAAGATACTTTATCACTAATTCCGGCATATCGTGCTAAAGAACAAATCTCTTTTCCGTTAAAACCATTTGGTTCAAATGAAATTGTATTTCCTGAATCTGAAGACTTTACTGAATTTAAATCAATGCTAACTAAATCAGCATCTCTAAAAACAGGCTCTGCCAGCGCTATTCTGTTTGAAATCTCACCTAAACGGTAAGCATCAAAAAACAATTTTTCAATTAAATCAATTTCTTCCTGCGAATTATAGTACGTTTGATATCCTATATTACAGTAATTGAAAAGATTATTAGGCTCATCAATTATGATTTTTGTTAGGTACGAATTAGCCGAAACCGTTTCATCTTCTTTCCCAAAATCAAATCTGTTATCTACAGCAACCATGTTTACCATCTGCTCTAAATCATCATATGCGCGATATAAAGCATAAGTCAAATCCTGCGAACCTCCTAGAACTATAGGAATGACTTTATTTTTAATTAATGCCGATGTAACCTTTTTTACCGCAAAATAAGTATCCTCTACAGAATCTCCAGCAAGTATATCTCCTAAATCAGCAATTGAAGCGTCCCAATTTCCAGGAAACATTCCATAAAGCTTTTTACGAACTGTAGTAAGATTAACTTCATTTACCATGTTAATATTGCGTCGGTCTTCTAAAACACCAATAATTGCAATGTTAATTTTACTTATATCCGGAAATTGATCCTGAGTATGCAAAACAATTTTGCTTCCCAGTTCTTGTGAAGACAATGAACTAATGAATTTTAAAATTCCATCATTTAAAGGCTCTAGAAAATCAAATTCCATTCTTTATTTCTTTTTTGCTGCTGTTTTTTTTGCTGGTGCTTTCTTCGCTGTCGCTGCTTTCTTAGCGGGTGTTTTTTTTGCTGGTGTCTTTTTAGCAATCATTTCCTGAACTTCTGCTAATGTTAACTTTGTTGCATCAACATCTTTGCTTAATTCAATTTTGATTTTGCCTTTTGTAATAACCGAACGTCCCCAGCGAGCTTTTTCAACCAAAATCCCTTCTTCTTCCCAATTGTGAAGAACTTTATCTATATTTTTTTGTAATTTATCTTCAATTAATTCCTCAACATCAGCCTGAGATAAATTATCAAAGTTGTATTTTTTACTTACATTTATAAAAAGACCATTCCATTTAATGAAAGGACCAAAACGTCCCACACCTTTTTGAACAGCTTCTCCTTTGTATACAGCAATTGGAGCATCTGCAAGAGCCTTTTCATCAATTAATTCCTGTGCTCTTTCTTTGGTAACATTCAAAGGATCTTCTCCTCGTGGTAACGAAATAAATACACTTCCGTGACGAACATAAGGACCATAACGACCGTTACTTACTTCTACTTCTTCTCCTTTATAATCTCCTAAATTTTTAGGAAGTAAGAATAAATTCAAAGCTTCTTCAAGGGTGATATTTCCAATATTTTGATCTGCCATTAAGCTGGCAAACTTTTTATCTTCATCATCTGCTTCTCCAATTTGAGCCATTGGCCCAAATTTTCCTAAACGAACAGAAACCTGTCTTCCGTCAGCATCTTTACCAAGGATTCTTTCACCGCTTTCACGTTCAGCATTTGCCTCAACCTCTTTTACATTGGGGTGAAATTTATTGTAGAAATCCTGCATCATGATTGCCCAGTCAATATTTCCTTCGGCAATTTCATCAAAATCCTGTTCTACTTTTGCAGTAAAATTATAATCTAAAATATTTCCGAAGTTCTTAACTAAGAAATCTGTTACGATAGTTCCAATATCTGTCGGAACTAATTTTCCTTTATCAGAACCCGTATTTTCTTTTAAAACCTTCTCTCCTACTTTACTGTTTTGCAAAGTAAGCTGCGTATAATTACGTTCCTGACCTTCAAGTGTACCTTTTTCAACATAATTTCTGTTGATGATTGTAGAAATTGTCGGTGCGTAAGTAGACGGACGCCCTATTCCAAGTTCCTCTAGTTTTTTTACTAAAGACGCTTCAGTATATCTTGCAGGTGGTCTTGAATATCGTTCTGTAGCTGTAATATAATTGTTAGCTAGTTTTTCGTTTACTTTTAATGCCGGAAGCATTCCTTCTTGTTCTTCTTCGTCATCATCGTGACCTTCAAGATATACTTTTAAGAAACCTTCAAAAAGTAAAACTTCACCTGAAGCTGCAAAAATTTCGCTGTGATTATCTGCCTCAATTTTTACGTTTGTTCTTTCTAATTGCGCATCGCTCATTTGCGAAGCCAATGTTCTTTTCCAGATCAAATCATACAAACGAGCCTGATCACGATCAATATTTACCGTATGACGCGACATATCTGTCGGACGAATTGCTTCGTGCGCTTCTTGTGCTCCTTTACTTTTAGTTGCAAAAACTCTCGGTTTTGAGAATTCTTTTCCGTAAGATTTTATGATTTCGGCTTCAGCAGCGTCCATTGCCTCTTTTGAAAGATTAACACTATCCGTTCTCATATATGTAATAAGTCCGGCTTCGTATAAACGCTGTGCTAACTGCATGGTGATTCCAACTGGCAAATACAATTTTCTTGCTGCTTCCTGTTGAAGCGTAGAAGTAGTAAAAGGTGCTGTTGGCGATTTTTTGGTAGGTTTAGTTTCTAAATCGGCTACCTTATATTTCGAACCGATGTTTTTGTTTAAAAAATCTTCGGCTTCTTTTTTAGTATTGAAGTTTTTTGGCAGTTTTGCTTTGAAAGATTTTCCGGCTTCGTTTACAAATTCTGCAACAATTGAATAGGTTGCAACTGCGTTAAAGCTTTGAATTTCGCGTTCTCTTTCTACAATTAATCGAACAGATACAGATTGTACACGACCAGCAGAAAGTCCGCCTTTAATTTTTCTCCACAAAACCGGAGATAATTCGTAACCTACTAAACGATCCAGAACACGACGTGCTTGTTGCGCATTTACTAAATTATAATTAATTTCCCTTGGATTGTCGATTGCTTTAAGAATCGCAGATTTGGTAATTTCATGAAAAACAATTCGCTTTGTTTTTTTTGTATCCAGTTTCAGTTCTTCCGCAAGATGCCATGAAATAGCTTCTCCTTCGCGGTCCTCATCACTTGCTAACCAAACCGTTTCGGCATTTTTAGATAGTGTTTTAAGTTTACTTACCAAGGCTTTTTTATCCGGAGAAACTTCATATTTAGGTTTAAAACCATTCTCTACATCTACCCCTATTTCCTTTGATGGTAAGTCGGCTATGTGACCATAACTTGACTCCACCTGAAAATCACTCCCAAGAAATTTCTCGATCGTTTTCGCCTTTGCAGGTGATTCCACTATTACTAAATTCTTTGCCATTGCTCTTATTTTCTGCAACAAAAGTATTTATTTTTTTTAAATATTAACCTTACGAATGAATTTTTGAGGTATTTTGATATTATGAAACTTAAAATTGCAGATTTATCTGTAATATTCTGTAATATATATATAGGTATAACTTTTACAGGATTATGATCGTCAAATTCTTTTATTTCAGATTTTAGATTGTAGGTTTTAGATCAAATAAACTTACGTTAAAAAAGCGTAAGCTTTTTTTAAGAGATAAAAATCTAAAATCTAAAATCTAAAATCTAAAATCTAAAATCTAAAATCTAAAAATTTATCCTCTGCCATCTTGTCATATTGACTCTATTTACGCTATCTTTGCACTTTGAAATTTTACAATGGAAAAGATTATTGAAGAAAGCAAACAGGGCGAAAGTCTTGTTTTAGAAAATAAACCTGAGAATACTAAAAAACTATTTATAGAAAGTTACGGTTGTGCGATGAATTTTTCGGACAGTGAGGTCGTAGCTTCCATCTTATCTCAAGGAGGATACAACACAACTTCGGTTTTGGAAGAAGCTGATTTGGTTTTGGTTAATACTTGCTCTATCAGAGATAAGGCCGAACAAACTATTCGTAAGCGTCTTGAAAAATACAATGCAGTAAAACGCACTAATCCGAAAATGAAAGTAGGCGTTTTGGGCTGTATGGCTGAGCGTTTGAAAAGTCAGTTTTTAGAAGAAGAAAAAATAGTCGATCTTGTTGTTGGCCCTGATGCTTACAAAGATCTCCCGAATTTATTGGCAGAAGTTGAAGAAGGCCGCGACGCCATTAATGTAATTTTATCAAAAGAAGAAACTTACGGAGATATTTCGCCGGTTCGTTTAATGAGTAACGGAATTACAGCCTTGGTTTCAATTACTCGTGGCTGCGATAATATGTGTACATTCTGCGTAGTGCCTTTTACACGCGGGCGTGAACGTAGTCGTGAACCTCAAAGTATTATGACTGAAATTCAGGATTTATGGAACAAAGGCTTTAAGGAAATTACACTTTTAGGACAAAACGTTGACAGTTATCTTTGGTACGGCGGTGGTTTGAAAAAAGATTTCGTAAACGCTTCTGAAATGCAAAAAGCTACTGCGGTTGATTTTGATCAATTACTTGAAATGGTTGCTGTAGGTTTTCCTAAAATGCGAATCAGATTTTCGACTTCTAACCCGCAGGATATGCACGAAAGCATTCTGCATGTTATTGCAAAATATCCAAATATCTGCAAACATATTCACCTGCCGGTTCAATCTGGAAGTAACCGAATTTTAAAAGAAATGAATCGTCTGCACACTCGTGAAGAATATATGGCTTTGATCGATAAAATCAGAGCTATTGTTCCAGATGCTTCGATTTCACAAGATATGATTGCTGGTTTTCCAACCGAAACTGAGCAAGATCACCAAGATACTATGAGTTTAATGGAATACGTAAAATATAATTTCGGTTATATGTATTCGTATTCTGAACGCCCAGGAACTTTGGCTGGAAGAAAGATGAAGGATGATATTGAAGAAGAAACGAAAGCAAGAAGGCTACAGGAAATTGTCGATTTACAGCAAAAACACGCTTGGTTTAGAAGTGAGGAATTTGTTGGAAAAACAGTTGAAGTTTTAGTAGAAAAAGTTTCTAAAAAATCAAAAGATGAATTTTCAGGAAGAAACTCTCAAAGTATAACGGTTGTTTTCCCAAAAGAGAATTACAAAATTGGTGATTTCGTAAACGTAAAAATCACAAGCTGCACCAGCGGAACTTTAAAAGGAGAAGCTGTTGGATTGAGTGAAATGAATTAAATTGTTTGAAGTTTCAGGTTTCAAGTTTCAGGTTATTTCTGTAACTTCAAACTTGAAACAAAATTATAAGCCAAATTTTAAAGTTTATGGTCAAAGTGCAAAACTTGAAACCTAAAACAAACAAAAACTTGAAACAAAAAGCAAATGGAAACAGTTCAAGCAATAAAACAACGATTTGAGATTATTGGTAATGATCCAAAATTAAATCGTGCCATAGAAAAAGCCATTCAGGTTGCTCCAACTGATATTTCGGTTATGGTAACTGGGGAAAGTGGTGTTGGTAAAGAAAACATCCCTAGAATTATACATTCGCTTTCACACAGAAAGCATGGTAAATATATTGCCGTAAACTGCGGAGCCATTCCGGAGGGAACTATTGACAGTGAACTCTTTGGACACGAAAAAGGTGCTTTTACAGGCGCAACAAGTACGCGTGAAGGTTATTTTGAAGTGGCCGACGGCGGAACTATTTTTCTTGACGAAGTTGGTGAACTCCCATTAACAACTCAGGTTAGATTGCTGCGTGTTCTTGAAAATGGGGAATTTATAAAAGTAGGTTCATCTCAGGTTCAAAAAACCAATGTTCGTATTGTAGCCGCAACAAACGTAAACTTGTTTAATGCAATCGAAAAAGGAAAATTTCGTGAGGATTTGTATTATCGTTTAACAACAGTCGAAATTACATTACCGCCTTTGCGTGAGCGAAATGACGATATTCATTTGTTGTTTAGAAAATTTGTGGCCGATTTTGCACACAAATATAAAATGCCTCCGTTAAAATTAGATGATGATGCGGTAAACGTGCTTCAAAAATTTAGATGGAACGGAAACATTCGTCAACTTCGAAATGTTGCTGAACAGATTTCCGTTTTAGAAACCAATCGCGATATTTCGGCTTTCACTTTATCCTCTTATCTTCCGTCAGAAGGAAGCAATCTGCCATCTGTAATAAACGATAAGAAAAAAGACAGTGATTTTAGTACCGAAAGAGACATTCTATACAAAGTTCTTTTTGATATGAGAAGCGACTTAAACGATCTGAAGAAACTGACTTTGGAATTAATGAAAAACGGCACTTCAAAAATGCAGGATATTAATCCGAATTTGATTCAGAAGATATACGGATCGCAGGAAAATGACAGCGAAATTGATTTTGAAGAAGAACCAAGAACAGCGGTTATGTCACCTAATGTTCGCGAAGAAAACTACCAGCAGATTCCGGAAGATAATTATTTATTTGCCGAAACTATTGAGGAAGAAGAAATTTTGCGTTTAGAACAAAAAGAAATCGAAATGATCAAAAAATCATTAGAAAAAAACAAAGGAAAACGAAAAGCGGCTGCCGATGAATTAGGGATTTCAGAAAGAACTTTGTACCGAAAAATTAAACAATTCGATTTGTAATTTCTTGTAAAGAAGTTAAAACACAAAAATGTTTTAAACGAATTGAATATCTTTGACCCAAGCGTCAGTAAACTGGCGGAGTAATCTTATAAAATAAAATGAAACACTTAAAATATCTTCTAATTCTTTTAATTGCGGTAACTTTTAGCAGCTGCGGGTTTTACAATTTTACTGGTTCAACGGGACAAATTGATGCTAAAACTTTTCAGGTTAACTTTTTTCATAATAATGCTGATTTGATAGAACCTGGAATTGATAGAGATTTTACGCTGGCATTGCAAGATTTAATCCAGAATCAAACCAATTTAAACTTGGTTAGTAATGGTGGTGATTTGATATATGAAGGAGAAATTGTAGATTACAGAATTACACCAATGACAGCAACAGCTGATCAGCAAGCGGCACAAAACCGTTTAACAATACGTATAAATGTTAGGTTTACCAATAAAAAGAAAGAAACTGACGATTTTGAGAAACCTTTTGAGTTTTATTATGATTTTGAAGGAAGGGATCTTCCAACTGGATCTACTTTAAATACAGCCATCAAAACAATTTACGAAAGAATCACACAGGATATCTTTAATGAATCACTAGCAAAATGGTAAAAAATGTTTATTTGTTGAATCGGTTATTTATTGAACCGATTTTAAAGTAATTAAACAATAAACGGTTAAACGAATAAACACAAAAAACGATTAAACAATAAAAAATGAACGTTACTGATTATACATACTTAATGAACAAACCTGATGCTATTACAGAAAATCAGGCAGAAGCATTAGGAAGTGTTTTGAATGAATTTCCATATTTTCAAAGTGCCAGAGCGCTTCGGTTAAAAGGACTTTACAATCAAAACAGTTTTAAGTATAATTATGCATTAAAGGTAACGGCAGCACATACGGCAGATCGTTCGGTTTTGTTTGATTTTATAACTTCTGAAACTTTTACTTCTATTCAAAATGATTTTTACGATCAAAAATTAAAAGATCTTTTAGAGATAAAAGTCTTTGACAGCGAAGTCGTTACTTTTGAACCTGTTGTAAAAATCCCAGGAGTTAGAATTGACCCTATCGAACAATCTATTTTAAAATCGATTAAAGAAGCTACAACTGTTGTTTTTGAAGAGCCTTCTAAAATTGAAGAAAAAGCAGCTGAAGTGATTATTGAAGAATTGCCTTTAGTCCAAATAGAAGAAATCGAATCTAAACCTTTAGAAGTTCAGGAACAAACAATTGAATATAGTGCAGAGCCATCAATTGTAATTCCTACAGAAGAAGAAATACTCAGCACTTTTAAAGAAGTAACAGATATTGAAGAAACAACTGAAGATTTAGTTACTGAGAAGCCAATTGCAATTATTAATGAAGAAGAAATATTCAATTCTTTTCAAGAAGTAACTGAAACAGAAGAAATAACAATTGAACCTGCATTTACAGAAGAATCGAACTCATCCTTTGAAGAAGAAAAAGAAGAGAATCTTTTTAATGAAGCAACTGAAATTGAAAATATAACTGTTGAAGCAATTGTTAATGAATCTGTTCTTACTCCAAGCGAAGAAGAAATATTGGATACTTTTAAAGAAGTAGCCGAAACAGAGGAAATAACAATTGAAACTGAAACAGAAGAAACTATTCTGACTCCAAGCGAAGAAGAAATACTAAATACATTTAAGGAAGTGCCAGAAGTTGAAGAAAAAACAGCTGATCTTATTATTGAAAAGCCTGTTACAAGAACAACTTTCTTTGATGAAGTAGTAGATGATGATGAAATCCCGGAAGTACATGTTGATCCAATCGAAGAGTCTATTATAGTTTCTATAAAAGAAGCATCAACAGTTACTTTTGAAGAACCAATAATTGCTGAAGAACCAAAAGCTGAAACAGAGCCTTTAGAAACTGAAATTCCTAAAATCGAAGTTTCTGAATCTGTAAAAGAAGCGCAGGAAAATTTAGAAATAGGAAAACCAATAGATTTTTCGGTACGCGAAAAACATTCTTTTCAGGAATGGCTGCAATTAGCGAGAGCAGAACCTATTGATAGAAGTTCAGAAGCTCCGAAAAATGCTGAAATCCATGAAAAAAAAACAATTGAAACGACTGAAATAGTTTCTGTTGAAGAAGAAAAAAAGAAAAAAGCAGAAATAATTGACCGTTTTATTGAAACAAACCCAAAAATTTCTCCAATAAAACCAACAATGGCTACTCCTTCTATTCAATTTAATATTAATGAAGAGGAGAATTCATACCTAATGACAGAGACTTTGGCCCGGGTTTATTTAGAACAAAAAAAATATACAAAGGCCATACAAGCATATGAAATATTAATTTTGAAATATCCAGAAAAAATTAGTTTCTTTGCAGACCGCATTTCGGATATAAAGATTTTACAACAAAATAACAATAACATTTAATACAATGAGCACATTTTCAATTTTCTTAGTTTTAATCACAATAGTTTGCTTTCTATTGATCGTAGTAATTATGGTACAAAACCCTAAAGGTGGAGGATTATCTTCAACTATCAGTGGAACTCAAATGTTAGGCGGTGTACAAAAAACAACTGACTTTTTAGATAAAAGTACTTGGACATTAGCTACTATTTTGATTGCTTTAATCTTACTTTCAAGCTTAAGCTTCACTGGAGCTTTAGGTGATACAGGATCTAAACTTATTGAAAAAACAGAAGCACCTGCATCTACACCAGCTCAACAAACACCTGCTCCGGCAACGCCAGCAGCGAAATAATATTTTTGAAATAAATAAAAAATGCCAGCCTGTCAAAGCTGGCATTTTTTTTAAGAAATAATGTCAGTTTTAAGAGCATGGCACAATTTCTGAAATCCAATAGAACATTAAAAACGTATAACTTATAATAATATAAAATCATGGCCTTAAACATTAAACCGCTTTCAGATCGCGTACTTATCGAGCCTGTTGCAGCTGAAACCAAAACTGCCTCAGGTATTTTTATTCCAGATACTGCCAAAGAAAAACCACAAAAAGGAACTGTCGTTGCAGTGGGAAATGGTTCTAAAGATCACACTATGACCGTAAAAGTTGGCGATACTGTTCTTTATGGTAAATATGCAGGAACAGAATTAAAATTGGAAGGAACTGATTATTTGATTATGCGTGAGGATGATATCCTTGCGATTATTTAAATTTGCTATAAGCCGTAAGCTTTAAGCTATAAGCTTGTAAAAAAGCCTATAGCCTACTGCCTAAAGCTTTAAGCTTAAAGCTTAAAGCCTCAAAAAAAATGAGAGATTTTAAGAAATACGATATTTGGCAGCTGAGTCATTCTTTTACTTTAGAAATCTATAAAATGACTTCTACTTTTCCTAAAGAAGAATTATATGGTTTGACAAGTCAGATTAGAAGAGCTTCTTCATCAATTCCAACTAACATTAGTGAAGGTTGCGGAAGAAACAGCGACAAAGAATTTAATCAATTTCTCAACATCGCTTTGGGTTCTGCCAATGAAACAGAATATCTATTGATTTTAGCTAAAGATCTGCAATATCTAAATAATGAAATTGCAGAAAATCAAATAGAAAAAATCAACAGCATAAAAAGCAAAATTTACAAATTAAAACAAATATTAGTTAAGCAGTAGGCTTTAAGCCGTAAGCTATAAGCTTCTAAACAAAGCGTAAAGCCTACCGCCTAAAGCTTAAGGCAAATAAAAAACAAATACTAATCAGCAGTAGAGAAAAGCCTAAAGCCTAAAGCCTACTGCCTAAAGCAATAAAAAAAAATGGCAAAAGATATAAAATTTGATATTGAAGCACGTGACGGATTAAAACGTGGTGTTGATGCATTAGCAAATGCTGTAAAAGTAACTCTTGGACCAAAAGGTCGTAACGTAATCATCGGAAAATCATTTGGTGGACCAACCGTTACTAAAGATGGTGTTTCTGTTGCAAAAGAAATCGAATTAAAAGACCCATTAGAAAATATGGGTGCGCAAATGGTTAAAGAAGTTGCTTCTAAAACCAATGATTTAGCGGGTGACGGAACTACAACTGCTACAGTTTTAGCTCAGGCAATTGTTAAAGAAGGTCTTAAAAACGTTGCTGCAGGTGCAAATCCAATGGACTTGAAACGTGGTATCGACAAAGCGGTTGAAGCTATCGTTGCTGACTTGGCTAAACAAGCTAAAGTGGTTGGAAGCGATTCTGACAAAATCAAACAAATTGCTTCTATCTCTGCCAATAATGACGAAGTGATTGGTGAATTAATCGCTACAGCTTTCGCTAAAGTTGGAAAAGAAGGTGTAATTACTGTTGAAGAAGCTAAAGGAACTGATACTTTCGTAGACGTTGTTGAAGGTATGCAGTTTGACAGAGGATATCTTTCTCCTTACTTCGTAACAAACCCAGAGAAAATGGAAGTTGAATTAGACTCTCCATACATCTTATTATATGACAAAAAAGTTTCTTCTTTAAAAGAATTATTACCGGTTTTAGAGCCAGTTGCTCAATCAGGAAAACCATTATTGATTATTGCTGAAGATGTTGACGGAGAAGCTCTTTCTACATTAGTAGTAAACAAATTAAGAGGTGCTCTTAAAATTGCTGCTGTAAAAGCTCCTGGTTTTGGAGACAGAAGAAAAGCAATGCTAGAGGATATCGCTATCTTAACTGGCGGAACTGTAATCTCTGAAGAAAGAGGATATACATTAGAAAACACTACTATCGAAATGTTAGGAACTGCAAAAAGAGTTTCTATCGATAAAGACAACACTACAATTGTAAGTGGTGCTGGTGAAGCGGATATCATCAAAAACAGAGTAAACCAAATTAAAGGTCAGATGGAAACTACAACATCTGATTATGATAAAGAAAAATTGCAAGAGCGTTTGGCTAAATTAGCTGGTGGTGTTGCTGTTCTTTATGTTGGTGCAGCTTCTGAAGTGGAGATGAAAGAGAAAAAAGACAGAGTTGACGATGCTTTACACGCAACTCGTGCTGCTGTTGAAGAAGGAATTGTTGCTGGTGGTGGTGTGGCGCTATTAAGAGCAAAAGCTGCTTTAGCTGATCTTAAAGCTGACAACGCTGACGAAGCAACAGGAATTCAGATTGTATCTCGTGCTGTAGAATCTCCATTAAGAACTATTGTCGAAAATGCAGGTCTTGAAGGCTCTGTAGTTGTAGCTAAAGTTTCTGAAGGTTCAGGTGATTTTGGATACAATGCTAAAACTGACGAATATGTAGACATGCTTACAGCTGGAATTATCGATCCTAAAAAAGTAACTCGTGTAGCATTAGAAAATGCTGCCTCTGTTGCAGGAATGATCCTTACTACAGAATGTGCATTAATTGATATTAAAGAAGAAAGCGCTGGCGGTATGCCAATGGGTGGCGGTATGCCAGGAATGATGTAATCGTTCTAACTTCTTAAAATTTAAACGCCAGATTTATGTCTGGCGTTTTTTTTTGCCACAGATTTCACAAATTTTCGAGAATTAATTTTCTAGCCACTCTGTTTAAAATTTGTGAAATTTGTGGTAACCTTTTTTTTACGCAAAGCATTCGTAAAAATCCGTGAAATTCGTGGCAAACTTAACATTATCTTTTTCCCTAAAAAATTCGTTATGAATATCTTTGCATTTCTATTAAAATTGCACAATGAGAAAATTCACCACTCAACTATTATCTTTTACATTCTTACTTCTTTCCACTTTTTCATATTCCCAATCCAGTAATGAGCCTTATGTCGTTTTGGTTTCTATGGATGGATTCCGTTGGGATTATCAAAAACAATTTAATCTTCAGAATTTGAAGCAAATTGCAAAAGAAGGTGTTCATGCTAAATCAATGAAACCTTCTTATCCGAGTAAAACCTTTCCAAATCATTATTCTATTGTAACGGGACTTTATCCAGATCATCACGGAATTATTAATAATGTTTTTTATGATGCTGATTTAAACGAATCGTTTTCATTGTCATCAAAAGCAAAAAATGATTCTCGTTTTTATGGTGGAAATCCTATCTGGAATGTGGCTGAGCAACAAGGTGTAAAAGCTGCTTCTTTCTTTTGGCCGGGTTCTGATATTGATAAAAGAAATCCAAGTTATTATAAAAATTACGATAATAAAATTCCATATGGAGCCAGAATCGATACCGTTTTAAAATGGCTGCAGCTTCCAGAGAAACAACGCCCGCATTTGGTGACTTTATATTTTGATGAACCAGATCATACCGGACACAATTTTGGTCCGCTTTCTGCTGAAAATAAAAAAATGGCAATCAAAATGGATTCTATCATGGGGGAATTGTCTAAAAAGTTAGATCAATTATCCATCGGAAAACAAATCAATTTAATTATTGTTTCAGATCACGGAATGGCCGATATCAGCAATGATAAAAAAGTAGCTGTTCTAGATTATCTAAAACCGGAATGGCTTGGTTATAAAGATGTAATTAATCCAATTATGAGTTTGCAGGCAAAACCAGGCTTTCATGATTCAATTGCAAAGGCTTTAAAAAAAGTACCACATATTAAATTTTGGAAATCAAGCGAAGTTCCAAAGAGATTGCATTACGGAACCAATCCACGTGTACACGATTTTGTTATTGAAGCAGATAAAGGATGGAGTTTAGTTGGTAAAGAAAGTACCCACATAAACGGCGGTACACATGGTTATGACAATAACGAAAAAGATATGCATGCTATTTTTTATGCGAAAGGACCAGCTTTTAAAGTAGACAAAATAATCCCAACATTTCAAAATGTTTCCGTTTATCCTTTGATTGCTCATATTCTAGGCTTGCAGATTGATCAGGTTGATGGGAAGTTGAGTGATGTAAAATCGATGCTAGCTAATTAGATAATGTGTCAATTTGAAAATTAGATAATTTTTGAATTATTTTAATTCGACCCAATTTTCTGTAGAGACGCACAGCAGTGCGTCTACGTTTCTAATATCAAACATTGTGGTTACGTTACGCAAGACGCACTGCTGTGCGCCTCTCCGGAAAATAAGAATTAATTATTTAAAAAATAGCCTCCGGCTTTACCTGGAGGCAATTAAAATCAAAATCAAAGAATTATCTAATTTTCAAATTGACAAATTATCTAATTAATAGATTAGAATCCAGTTGATACCGAAACTGATTTCCATTGTTCCAATTCACCCTGAACACTTGCAATTTTTTGATTTGCCATATTGTAGGCATCCTCTCCTAAAAACAAATGTAAAGGTGGGTTTTGATCTTGGCTTGCTTTAATTAAAGCTTCTGCTAATTTTACAGGATCTCCAGGCTGATTTCCGTTAATATCATCTTTGTGAGCGCTTTCGGATTCTCTTACATTTTTATATTCTGCAATTGGGTTTTGAGGCAGTAATAACGAACTGTCTTTTAAGAAATCGGTTCTAAAATAACCCGGATAAACAATAGTAGCGTGAATTCCAAAAGGCTTAATTTCTGCAGATAAAGATTCTGTTAAACCGGCAACGGCAAACTTTGTAGAACAGTAAATTCCCCAGCCTGGAAATTCTCCATAGTAACCTCCAACAGATGAAATATTAAAAATGTGTCCTGATCTCGCGGCACGCATATACGGCATTGTATTTCTGATTACATTCAATAATCCGAAAACATTTACTTCGTAATTTTTTCTTGATTCTGCATCGGTTAATTCTTCTAATGTTCCTAATAAACCATAACCTGCATTGTTTACTAAAACATCAATTGTTTTAAAATGGCTTACCGCTAACTCAATTGCATCTTTAACACTTTTCTCATCAACCAAGTCCATTTCCAGAGGAAGAAAGTTTTCAGAAGGATTTCCTAATACTTTTACTAAAGCTTCTTCACTTCTTGATGTTGCGGCAACTTTGAAACCTTCTGCCAATAATTTTTTAGCTAATTCTAATCCAAGTCCTTTTGAAGCACCTGTGATAAACCAAACTTTGTTATTTCCCATGACTTTAAATTTTTACGTTTTAAATACAGGACAAAGGTATTGGCGAAGTGCTTCTAAAAAATTAAAGCAATCAAGCAAGAAGTTACGAAAATCAAATAATTTCGGTTAAACGATAATTTTTAGGTGAAACCTGAACATTCTTTTTGAAGAAATTGATAAAATGAGACAATTCTTCAAAACCTAAACACCATGCAATTTCATTAATATTCCAATTGGTTTGTTTGAGCAGAATCATCGCTTCCTGAACAATTCTTTCTGAAATTATCTGTGATGTGGTTTTTCCCGTGGTTTCTTTTAATGCTTTATTCAAATGATTCACATGCACATTTAACTGGTTTGCATATTCTGAAGGCGAACGGAAATTAATTTGCTGTGATATGGATTCTATCGGAAATTGTCTTTCCAACAATTCTAAAAACAAAGAAGAAACCCGAATCGTTGCATTTGATTTACTGTATAATGAAGTAGTTACAGTTTGTGTTTTTAAAGCCTGATGAATAATTTCAAAAATCAAATTTCGGAGTACGTCATATTTAAAAGCGTAATCAGAATTAATTTCATCAAACATTCTTAAATAAATCGTTTTTAAAGATTCTGCCAATTCCATAGAAATCGGAACGATTGGATTTCCGCCTGGCTGAAATAATGGATACTCTTTTAAATTACCATATTGACTAAAAAAGGCATCAGTAAAAATGCAGAAAAATCCGGTTTGGTTTTCATCCACCTGCTCCCAGTTATACGGAATCTGCGGATTGGCAAAAAACAAAGCCTGATCTTCAATAACGGAAATCTTATCAGCATAATGCACTTTGTTTTTTCCGATAATCAAACTGATTTTATAAAAGTCTTTTCGAGTGTACGGAAATGGTTTACAGATACTTCCAACAAAATCATCCAATTTAAAAACATTAAAATGTCCGATTTCTTTTTTAAGATTCTCTGGCATTCCATTTACTTTTATAGTGTAAAAATCTTCAAGGGTTTCTGTCAGCTTCATTTTACAAAGTTACAAAAATCAAATAAAAGAATTAGATAATGAGAAAATTTGTGAATTAGATAATGATATGCGCAATCTATCGCATTATCTAATTTTCAAATTGACAAATTAAGAGACCACTTTATACGTAGGATCTTCGATAACATTTACCTTAATAACAGCATCGGCATTTTTAAGCAATTGTCTGCAGTCTTCGCTTAAATGTTTTAACTCCACTAATTTATTTTCCTGATTGTATTTTTTGGTCAGATTGTTCAGTGCTTCAATTGCCGACATATCGGCAATTCGGCTTTCTTTGAAATCTATAATAATTTGATTTGGGTCGTTTTGCACATCAAATTTTTCCATAAAAGCAGTTATGGAACCAAAGAATAACGGTCCGTAAATTTCATAATGTTTTACTCCGTTTTCATCAATAAAATTTCTGGCACGAATTCTTTTGGCACTTTCCCAAGCAAAAACCAAAGCAGAAATTATTACTCCAATCAAAACAGCTAAAGCTAAATTGTGAAGCAAAATAGTCACAACGGCAACCAGAATTCCCACAAAAATATCATGTCTTGGCATTTTATTAATGACTTTGAAACTTGCCCATTCAAAAGTCGTAATAGCCACCATCATCATCACACCAACTAAAGCCGCCATTGGCAATTTTCCAATTACTGGTGCACCAAAAAGTATAATTAATAAAATTGTTAGCGATGCAATAATTCCTGAAAGTCTCGCTCTTGAACCTGCACCAAGATTCACTAAAGTTTGTGCAATCATCGGGCAGCCGCCCATTCCGTAGAAAAAACCATTTAGAATATTAGAACTTCCCTGCGCGATACATTCTCTATTGCTGTTTCCGCGTGTTCCGGTAATTTCATCTACAAGATTCAGCGTCAGCAAACCCTCGGTTAAACCAACGGCGGCAACAATTACAGAATAGGGAAATATTACTTTTAAAGTTTCAAAAGAAATTGGGATATTCGGAATGTGAAACGGAGGAAATCCGCCTTGCACGGAAGCAATATCCTGAACTGTTTTAGTATCAATATTAAAGACAAGCACAATGGCAAAAACTACCATAATCGCCACCAAAGAGGCCGGAACCGTTTTGGTAAGCTTCGGAAAAAGCAAAACAATACTTATTGTAAGTGCAACCAAACCTAACATTATATATAAAGGCGTTCCCTGAAGCCAGGAAACCTGACCATTAACAACAGTTTTAAACTGCTCTAGCTGCGACATAAAAATAACAACTGCCAAACCGTTTACAAAACCAAACATTACAGGCTGAGGCACTAACCGAATAAATTTTCCGAGTTTAAAAAGTCCGATACAGATTTGTACGACACCGCCAAGTGCGACGGCTGCAAAAACATATTCTATTCCGTGCGATTTCATTAAAGCGATCAAAACAATCACGGTTGCTCCTGCTCCGCCCGAAATCATTCCGGGTCTTCCGCCAAAAATAGCCGTTACCAATCCGGCAATAAAAGCGGCATATAAACCAACCAAAGGAGGAAATCCAGCCAAAATAGCAAACGACAACGATTCCGGAATCATGGTCATAGCAACTGTTAAACCAGCTAAAATTTCATTTTTGTAATTGACTTTTTGAGTAAAATCGAAGAGTTGGAATGTTTTTTTCATAGACCGCAAATGTAGAAAATATTGGCCGAAAAGAGAACAGAGCATTTTAAACGAAAAATGATTAATCTCGCACAGACTTTGATAAAAACTTTCTTTCAAGCAATTAGAAAATTAATTTCTAATGCTACTGAACAAATTATAACATCTAACTTTTTATTTGATTTTTTTCTGCGATCTGAGCTTCCATATAAAAAATTAGTTTTTTTTAAAGCTTTCGATAGCTTCTTTTCAAACCTCATAAAGTCCCTGATAACCAAAAGCATATTCTAAATTTTCTTCATCAGTTTTATAACATACTTCCCTTTCTAGTTAAAAACCACTCAATGGTAATATCAATATACTTTTTTAGAATATTTTCTAATTTACCAACACCAATTGTTTTATCATTTTTCAATTGACTGACAAATGAACCATTAAACATGCCAATTTCTTTCAAACACATTTATCATAATCATTTAATTACCAATAAAATAATTATAGTTATTAAATGGAAAACTTTTGTTTTTACCGCATTCTGCAATAATCAAAACGTATAGAGGTAAAATCGCCTGCAATACCACTGTAAATTTGCACCTCCAATTCAAAAATCTGAATAACAGATAATTACATTAAAAACATTTAAACAACTAAGTTCATAATTGTAAAAATTAAAGATGAAAAAAAACAAAATTGAGATGCAGATAAGAAACCTAAGTTCTTATTTACCAAGCTTTTACAAAACAGCTTAAGTCCTGAGATTCGGCAGTTATCAAACAGCCGATACTATTATTTTAAATACATTATTAAATGACACAAAATTTCAACAAAACAAAAAAAACAAGACTCTGTTTTTTTATTCTAGCTGTCCTGTTAATGTGGTTTCCGGCAAAAATAAAGGCACAGGAAGCTCAAGGTGTATATCCAAATGGTGACTATTATGGGCAGACCATTATTAATGCTCCCGGAGGTACTAACGCTGATAACGGAATTCAAATCTCTCTAAGCGGTGCAGGAAATATGCAGATTTTAAGGAACAACACCTACCAGATATTCAATCCCGGGATCAGAATATCTAATGGTACCACAAAGCCATATGATGTACCAGGTACAAAGCATGGTTTGGTGCTTGCTATTGGAACTACTTACTTTACCAGCGGAACTTTATCCCCAAGTGGTGCAGGTCTTTCTGGCGGTAATTTTAATATTATCAGCAGTACACAGCAATCCCTGATCGAATCGCCTCCCGGCCATTTTGAAGATGTCATCAGACTTTCAGCAGTCAAAAATGGCATGACCTATTACCTAGACGTAAAATACACCTATAATTTCCCTGATTCAAGATTCCTAATCGATTATACGGTAACCATACCGCCAGGCAATACTGAAAAAGTAACGCTGGCACATGGCTGGGATACTTTTTTATCAGGAGGTGATAATGGTCCAGGGTTTGTGACCGGAACAGCTCCATATTATGTTATGGGAGTTGCAAAAACACCTTCTTATGAGGCTTTCCAATACTTGGGGGGCGTGCCGTGGTCGGGTTATTTTTCAGCACTTTATAGTGATCTTGGTACCAATTTGGCCAATAATACCTTTATGGCTTTCAACAATACTATTAATCCTAGTTCTTATACAGATAATGGTATTGGTATTTCAATGGATTTTGGTAAGACTCCAGGTACTTATACCAGTAACAATGCTATTGTAATGGATTGTGAGGCAGGAGATATTCCACCAGTTTTGAGCACTGCAACTGTAAAACAATGTACAGGAACCACATTTAACATCAATTTAAACAGTTACATCACCTCTGCAACACCTTCGGGTGCAACAATAGTCTGGAAAAATGCATTTGGATCACCCGTTGCTGACCCTACTAATGTAACTGCTACGGGTACATATACTGCAACCTATTATTCAAGCCGTTTTGCGTGTACTTCTCCGGGTGCGGTACTAACGATTTCTTACGACTCAACCTGTGCGGTATGCTATAAGCCGGCTGTTACAAGCGGTACAAAAGAGCCTATCAAAACAATTATTTCAACACTTGACAGGGTAAGCGTACCGCGTAATATGTCTGACCCTAGAGCAGGAAGCCTGATATTAGAGTCTAAGACAAGAGGCTTTGTAATAACACGAATCGCATCGCCAGAAACGGCTATTGTTTCTCCCGTAGAAGGAATGATTGTTTACGATACCACAGCTAATGTAATTAAACTGTACAATGGAACTGTTTGGCATGCTTTAGCACAAACCTGTCCAGACTAATAATTTTAAAATTGAATTAAGACATTAAAATTAATACGTTGATATTAAAATTGAAATTTGAATTAATATTAACATTGAGAAAATAATCATGAAAAAAATCCTATTTATACTATGCACAATTGCTGCAGGACTAACTGCTAATGCACAGTCCAGTATCGGTAAAACAACAGCTCCAGACGGCTCAGGAATACTTGATTTTAATGCCGGAGGAAAAGCTGGTATTGTACTGCCTTGGGTTACCACCTTACCAACAGGAACTGCTTTAACAGGTGGCACTATAATCTACGATGCCAACCAGAAAAAAGTAATGTATTACAACAATGCAGCCTGGGTTGATTTGTCTAACCATGCCGGAGCAGTCGATTTATCTATTCAGACATCAGTGCCGGAAGCTGCAAAAAAAGGAACTGTTATTGGCGCACAAAGCAGTACTGTAGACGGTGTACTGGTTTTAGAATCCCAAAACAAAGCCCTGATTTTGCCAAAAGTAGCTTCACCGCAGCTTAACATTGTAAGCCCTATGGCAGGAACGATTTGTTATGATACGGTAAAAAAACTGGTATGCATTTACAACGGTTCTGAATGGACCTTTTGGAAATAATAAAAAAAAAATAGACAATAAAGAATATTAAATAAAGAAAAAAATGAAAAGAATTATATGCATGCTGTTATTTATTCAAAGTGGATTTATGATGGCTCAAACTGAAACTGTAGCAACTATTAACGGAAAAAAAATAACCGTTACTCCTAATGCTCCCGGTACAGCAAATAATGGTTTGACTATAACAACTGGTACTATACAATTGGGAGGCGCATTAACAAAAGCTACCACTGTAGCAGCTTCATCAACTAATACTTTAGCTATTACAGGATTACAGACCGGCGCAGCAACAGATAATGTGGTGGTAACCGATGCAAGCGGTGTGTTAAAAAATGTAGCAGCTTCTTCTATGCAGCTTGAGCCTTGGCAGATACAGGCAACAACAACTAAAGCATCTGCCAATACAGACAATATTTTTCAAATGGGTAAAGTAGGAATTGGAACAAATAACATGCTTGGTACCTCAGATTCGAATGTTAAGCTTGCCGTAAACGGTTCTATCCTTACTCCTACTTCCTACTATGCCGATTACGTTTTTGAAGATTATTTAGACGGAAAATCTAATATTAAGGCTGAATACTCATTCAAATCATTAGCTGATGTTGATAAATATATTACAGAGAACAAACACCTTCCAGGGGTAACAAGTATCAAAAATCTGGCGAGAAACGAAAAAGGAGAATACATCTTCAATATGACTGATCTTTCTATTCAGTCTCTTGAAAAAATCGAAGAATTGTACTTGCATACTATCGAGCAGCAAAAACAAATTGAGGCAAACCAAAACGAAATGAACGAAATGAAACTTCGTATCGAGCGTCTTGAAAAATTAATAAACGAAAAACTTAACTAAGCAGAGAAATCAAATCTTGCTAAAAAAGAGTACGTTTTCCATATAAAAACAGCGGCGATTTTTTTTGCTGCTGTTTTTTTTATCGTTATAAACAAGTATAAATGCAGCGATAAAGCAGGGTAACATTTAAAACAATGACAGCACAAGTTTGCAATCTATATAATAACATTTCAAAACTATATAATAGGTTGCCTTTTTTTAAATAGAAAACTAAGCGCACCAGTCGACCACAAAGCCCACAGCATAAAAACCGGCTGAAAAAACAATCGAATCAAACGGGCTTGATCTGTATGCATCCCCAAAGCATCTATCCTGTTTAAATATTGGGCAATATTACCTGGAAAAACCAGTACATAAAATACGGCAAGCCCAATCCCTAGTTGTGTTTTAAAACGGGTCAGGAAAATCAGAGCCAAACCTATTGCCATTTCGACTATTCCGGAAAGTATTACCACGAGATCTTTATCCATGGGGACCCAATTCGGAACCTGCGCCTGAAAATCAGTTCGCTGAAAAGTAAAATGCCCCATGGCCGCGATGATCATAAAGATTCCTAAAAGTATTCTGAAGAAATTTTGAGTTTTAGTAGCTGCTGTATTTTCCATATCGCGTTAATTTGTTTTAATGAGATTGCTTTTAGCATCTCAAGTACTCTCAAATTTACAATAATAAAAAAACAAATCCTGCTCCGTCCCAAATCATTCCGGTGTTCCGCCAAAAAAATTGCGGTAACTAATCCGGAATCATTGCCATGGTGATAGTAAATCCGGCTAAAGTTTCATTTTTATAATTGACCTTTTGGGTAAAATCGAAGAGTTGGAAGGCTTTTTCATAAGCAAAAAATGTAGAAAGTTATGACCAAAAACAGAAATGACCTTCTCTTGTTGAAAAAGTATTTACAATAAACCAAGCAGCTATTCTAACAAAACTGTTTTAAAACAAAAACGAAAACCGAAAGAATGAAACTTATCATTTTATTGTTTATTTTTTTAGAAGAAATTATTATACAAAGCTATTTATAAACTGATATTTTCAGCTGCGTATTTCTACCTGTTTTATTTAATAAAATGTTAATCTAAACGGATGCAGGTATAACCGAGGCAATTGACATAATCTATAATATTATCGCAGTGCAATTCAACGCCTTCTACACGCAGTATTTTGTCACAATCTTCGAGATCGAAATTTATTTTATAATCCGGAAACTGAGCCTGGATAACGGCGATGATATAGTTTTTGTCTGATTCTTTGCAGACATTTGTTTTAAAAATTTCAACAACCATAACTATTTATTAATTTTTAAACTGCTGGATAATTTCGTTGAAAAAGATATAAAATGTTCTAATTCTGGCGTAAAGCAATAATCGTAGGCAGCGGCGGATTTAAATTCCGGCTGATTCAGCTCATAAACGCCTTTTAAATTTGAGGTGTTTAAATTTAAGTAAAAACTTTTAGTATTTAATTCTGTTTTTGCGGAAATTCTATTGTTTTGAAATTCGCTTTGAAACAAAAAATGCTGCGACAAAATAAAATCCATTCTTTTTTGGTTTTGGAGGATAATTAAATTCGAAGTCAAAAATACTTTAGAGTTACCTATTATAATAGGATATTTATACCAACGGCGTATCATTTATACGAATGGCGTTTGTATAAAATAGTATTCACAAATAGCTATCAACTATAATATTAGACTATTTTTGCCTTCATGAAAATTCTCAAAATTTACCAAAACTTTTTTCTCAGAAACCTCATCGTTCATACCTTCATACTTATGGTAATTTTTGCCTGTGTGTATGATGAACTTCGTTTAGCTGGTCATGACTTTTATTATATGATCACTAAAATTGCAATAGGATATTTCCCTTGCATTCTCTGGATTACTGTTTTTAATCTTTTTATAATTAAACGTTTATTATTCAAAAAAAAGGTCAAAATATTCTTTTTATTGTTTTTAACGTATTGGACTTCTTTTTACTTTTTTATTAATTGGTTTTTCCCTTTAGTTGGTTTCGGAAATTTTAAAACACTACAGATATTATCGCTGCTTATCAACGGAATGTTTTTTTATTTTATTCATGTTGTGATTACTAAAAAAATCATGGACGCTGATAAGGATATTATGAATTTCAAGTCTGAACTTTCATTTTTAAAACAGCAGCTTAATCCGCATTTTTTATTGAATGCCATGAATAATCTTTACGGAGAAGCATTGTCAGAACCGGATAAAGTTCCGGACAGAATCCTAAATCTTTCAGATTTGCTGCGCTACCAAATCGAGGCCACCAAAAAAGATTATGTTTTAGTGGAAGAAGAAATTGCTTTCGTTAAGAAATATATTGAATATTATTCTTTTAGAAACGATCGTTTGAATATTACCCAGAATTTTGAAGGTGCTTTTGACGAAATTGAGATTCCGCCTTTGTTCTTTTTACCTTTGGTAGAAAATGCGGTAAAATTTTCTGCAGAAACTTCGGAGCCTTTTATTTCATTAGATTTAAAAGTAAAATCACGAAATTTGACTTTTACCATAAAAAACAATTATCTCGAATCCGGATCGCGTCTTTCGGGTACCAGAATCGGAATTGAAAATTTAAAAAGGCGATTAGAAGTTTATCGCTTAAGGCATAATTTAAGTTGTGAAAAAGAGAAAAATATGTTTGTTGTAAAATTAAGTATATGGCACTTACCTACCGCTGTCTTATAGTCGACGACGAATCGCCGGCGCACAAAGCGCTCGCCTCGCATATTTCAAAGTTTGACGAACTGGAACATTCCGGAAGTGCTTTTAGCGGCATGGAAGCCCTAAAACTGCTTAATGCTAATCAATATGATATTATTTTTCTGGATATTAATATGCCTGTAATTTCAGGTGTCGAATTAATGGAACTCCAGCCTAATAGACCGCTTACAATTGTCACAACAGCTTATTCTGATTTTGCACTTTCGGCTTATCAAAATGATGCGATCGATTATTTGCTTAAACCTATTTCGCCTGATAAATTTGCCAAAGCCATCGAAAAAGCTAAAACCTATTTTTCCGGTAACAGTCTGAAAAAAGGAAATAATCCCAGCGCAAAAAACCTTTCGTATCGCCTAAACGGACAAACGATCGATATGCCGCTTTGTGATATTATTTATATCGAAAGTCTTGGCAACTACATGAAACTTTACTGTACTAAGCTAAATTTGCCACATATTGTTTATGGTTCGCTCTCAAGCATTGCCTCAGAAATTGACAGCTCGAGTTTTGTGCAAGTACATCGCTCTTTTATTGTAAACGTAAATAAGATCTCTACTGTTACGTTTAAAAATCTCACCATGTCTAACGGCGAAATTATTCCCATTGGAAGAAAATACCAGATTTTATTGGATAGTTTTCTGAAGTAGTCTTTTTTTGTTTAACGAATTACACAAAATACTCAACTTAAATTAGTTGAGGATTTTTTCTTATTTTTTTTAGTAATAAAATACCGTGTAAATACGTGGTGTGGGTTTTGAGGATTATGGTAATATTGCTTAAACAAATGTTAAAATAAATTTACTAATCAAATATTGGCAGCATTAAGCATTGTACAGATCGAAAAAAATATGAATCATGCTGACATTTAAAATGATCTAAAAATTATGAGCAATAAACTATGGCTATTATCAAAAGATAATACAGCACCATTTATTTTGGTAGCATTAACCTATTTCATTTTTCTTAGCACACCTTTTATCTTTTTTTTGATTTTAAAAGCTAGTCCTCATACCTCAACCTCAGTAAGTCTTTATGAGTATAAAAATACTGAAGACACAAAAAAAGTTACAAAAAAAATTAAAGAAGACGATGATTCATTCGTTGATGCCGCTGGAGTAGGAACTGCACAATTAAATGAGTTTGATGACAATGAAGGTGGTTCTATGCCAGTTGAAATAGTTACTAAAAATGTCAAAAACTGGAAAAAAGATGCCGATTCTAGGGGGTTCATAATCCTTACAAGATTATCCATTTTTAGTATAATTATTGCATTTGGAGCAATTGGATCGGCCGTTAGTTTAATCAGTAGAACTCGAAATGATGGATCAATCCTTAATAATATTACCATCCTTGAAATTTTGTCTATCCAAACAATTGGAGGAATATTTGCCTGCATCTTAGGTTTAGCATTTATGGGTAATTTATTAAGTGGTGCCATATTTCCTAATCCCTCGGTATTTTATCGAATTATATATATCCCATCTGCATTTGCTAAATTATTAGTCTGGTCATTTATTGCAGGGTTTTCGGAAAGATTTGTTCCAAATATTCTAAATAATTTCATAAAAAAAGCAGAAGATACAAATGGGTAATAACCTCTCAATACCATATATAAACTTGGATTATAAAATTTATTAGGGAGCTCCTGTTAGGAGGAAATATCAAATTCTATTAGAAATAGCTTCCCTGATTAATTTTATTTATAAAAACCTATAAAAACCTCAAAATAAACTATTTGAGGTTTTTTTTGAGGTTTTTTATAATAAAATACCGTATAAATACGTATCGTGGTTTTGTGGGATTTTGGTAATCTTGCTTAAACAAATGTTAAAATAAAATATTAAACAATTATGGACAAGTTAGGCCAATCCATTCAAATCGCAACAGTTTTTTTTATCCTAAGTCTGGTATCAGAACGATTTATAACTTGGTTTAAGTTATACTTTTTTAAAAAAGGAAATACTTTATTAGGATTTTTTAATTGGGATGAAGATTATTCCGCTAAAAGCGATGATCCTGTTTTGGAAAAGAAACGTGAAGAAAAAATTCTTGCTTTGAATATTTCATTGAGCATCCTCATTGCATTTCTAATTAATGCTAATTTATTTACATTATTAAAAGGAGATCCAACAAACAGTTTAGGCTGGCAAAATTTTGAATTACATTATAAAGATGAAATTGATTGGTCTTTAATCTTTCTTGAATTAATTGGTTGCATAGTTGGGGGGTTATTAATGAGTTTAGGTTCTAAATTTTGGCATGACACATTAGATATGCTTTATTATACCAAAAATTTGAAAGATAAGTTGGTTGAGAAAGAAACCTATAAAATAAATACCCTTAAAGAATTAGATGAATGGATAGCTGTTAGTGAAGCCGATATTATACAAAAAGCATTTGAAGAACATAAGGCTACTTTAAAAAACTTAAAAAATGTTATTTCTGTCGGAATTAGTCATGATCAAAATAATTCAAAGTTTATATCAGTAGTCATTTCAGATACAGATATTCATTTAATTCCCACATCAATACCTTATTTTTTGCCAAATAACTTAGTTAAAACAATACCTGTAAAAGTATTCCCTTCTTCAAAAATTACTACTCAAAGTAATCAAATAACATTTGGGGATAATTTGGTCAATAATTCCAGACCTAATTTCTTTGGTTCATATGGATTAGCTGTAAAATTCAAGGGGAAAAACGATGCGTCTAATTTAATTTTGAGCTGTTATCATGTTGTAATAGGAAAAAATCATGATTTCAAAACTTTTAGATTTCAAAATGAAGAAGATATTATCTCTACAAGTAAAAAAGAAAAAACTGAAATAGGTACAATCAGAAATGCAGTTCGAAATAATCTAATTGATGCGGCAATAGTTGAAGTTGAAAAAAGTCTTTCGATATCAAACAATTTACCTAATGGGAAAAATATAAACAAAACCCGCAGTATTAGCTACTCAGAGCAATTTAATAATATTCCTGTTAGAATTTACGGTTTTCTAAACCAATCAAATACTGCTATGGGAAGTATACATTCTATAAATAATCATGCTACTATCGAATACACATTACCTAACAATGGAGGAAAAGAAGATTGGGATTTGTATGGACTTATTGCAATTAATAATGATGGTAAATCTATCTCACAACCTGGTGATTCTGGTGCGCCGTTATTAGATAATGATAACAATATTATTGGAATTATTGTTGCCGGAAGTGATACATTCACTTACGCTATACCCATTCAAAGCATTTTTGACCAACTAAATATCGAACTATTATGAAACCATTATTACAATTTAAAAAAATTATTGTTACTCTTTGTTTAATTATTTTCTTTATTCCAAAAATTAATGCTCAATCTACCGACATTAAATTTCGTCTTGAGGAAAATAAATGGAAAACACAAAGTACTGCTATTCCTAACGACAAGGATCTAATTGTAATTTTTGAATTAGATAATGTCAATGATTATACCTATCAATATTATGATACCACTGTTAGTAAATGGAAAACAGTCGATCAAATCATTCGAACTTCGGGTAGTAATAACTTTAAAATAACTAAAGAAATCTTAGGACAACAAAGTCCTAATCTTCGACTTAGTGTTCAAAAAGATCAGTCATTAATTGCTAATGAAATTACAATTGACATCACTAAGGTTAGTCCAAAACCTGATAATAATAATAATAATAATAATAATACTTCCACAGAAATATCTGGTTATGCTTTTCAAGATGCTTTGTTACTACAGAAATCAGTAGAAAAAAATGATGGGAAAATGATTTTAGACATTTTATCATCGTATAAAAAAGTTACAATAAATGAGCTCAATTTATCAACAGAATTTAAGGACAATAACTTTATACTTAATTATTTTGAATCAAAAAAAATAGTTTCCAAAGGAATTATAACATCCCAATCTGGTAGTAATTTATCAGAATCAATAATAAAAAATGCTTCTTCAATTGGAGGACTTGATGTTACTAAAATAGCTGATGGATTTGCTAAATTCATAGTAAAACGTACCAAAGAAGAATTGAGCATTGCCTTTTTTGAAAAATTTAAAAAAGAATTAGATAGTATCCCTAGTATTCAAACCGTTTTCCCTCAAACTTACAAATCTTTGAATGTTATCGATAAAGATATATATATGTTCAAAGCTTATATTCAAACCTTAAGAGAGGCTTTTGAATTCGATCTATCAAATTTACCTGAAAATCTACCAACAATTATTGACAATAATCCTGACTTCTTTGATAAACATTTAGAATTAAAAGCTTCATTGTTATCAAGTTTTTATCTGGCTGATCAAATTAAAAATGGCACGAACCCCGGAATAATTATAGAAGATTTCCCAGATGAAGAATGGGCAGACGCTTCGATTAATAAAAACTACCGCGCTACATTTAAAACCATAAAGTTATTCAGCAAATCATTTAGAAATTCAAATGGGGAAAATACATATTGGGTTGATTATTCAGAAATTAAAAAACTTTTTCAAAACGATGATTTATTAAAACTCTACTTAGGATTACTAGTTGAACAAGCTAGATTGGACAATATTATTTTTCAGAAAAAAGATAACGGAGATGAGAAATTATATAAAATTATTAATGATGCAGCTAATTTGCAGAAAAGTATTGATTCTTACAGAATTTTCGTAAAAGAAATTGCTCAAAAAACACAATCAATAGATCTAAAAATCAAAGAACTTCCTTCAATTAAAAATGACTCTCTAAAATTTGAAAAATATTATAGCATTATCTCAAATACTCTCGATTTAATGAGAAAAACGGTTAAAATTAAAACATTGCCACATTTTCCTATACTCAACATAAATATTAAAGATGACTCAAACCGTTACTTTGATATGGCACAAACTGCTGCTGATGCCGCAATTGATGTTAATAGAAGAAACTATACATCGGCCATAGTAAATATTGCAGAGCTTTATAACTTATCATCTGAAATTTATGGTAAAGATGATAAAAACTTACAAAGATTAAGTGACGATTTAGAAGCTAAAACTAAAACTGTAAACAGTCTCATTAATAATAAAGATAAAAAAAGTGAATTTATACAAGCTAAGAAAGAATTACTTGATTCTCAATTAAAAGTAGATGAATATATTGATGCAAACTATAAAAGTAAATATGCCGCATTTTTCAAATATGGTACTTTCATGGCCACAGTAACGCAAGCTAAAAATTCACAGCAAGTTGAAGAAGCAATAGAAGCATTTGCTTTACCAACAGGCTCAGCCCGAATTAAACGTGAAACTATGTTTAATGTAGCACTTAATGCCTATTGTGGTTTATTTTATGGAGGCGAGAAAATTAAAGGATTAGATAACTGCTATAAAGGCACTTATGGTGTAACTGCGCCTATAGGTATTTCAATAAGCTATGGAAAACAAAAAGTTCTTCCATTATCTAGTTTAAAGAAATATAAAGGTCATTGGTCACATACTGTCTTTCTATCAATAATAGATCTTGGCGCAATTACAGCATTCCGTTTTCAAGATGATGTAACAGAATCTGCTCCCAAAATAGAACTAAAAGATATTATTTCTCCAGGTATATTTTATTCGTTTGGTATCCCGAAATCACCATTGTCTGTTAATCTTGGTTATCAGGTAGGTCCATTATTAAGAAAAGTAACCGCTGCCGAGAACACTTATAGTAATAGTTATTCCAGACTAAGCATTGCATTTGTTGTAGATATACCAATACTTAATTTCTACACGAAATCGAAATAACTTCAAAAATAAAACACACACAAAAGCTGCAGAACAAAAAATTCTCGCAGCTTTTTTTATTCACAAAAAACTTCTCCAAAAACACAAAATCTTTACATTAGCATTACCAAAAAACAACCCCAAAATCTAAAAAAAATGAAAAACCTAATCCTACTATTCACACTTTTAATCACCACAATTTCATTTGCCCAAACCGAAAACCAGGTAAATCGCGAAGAAACCAAAACCGTTGACGACTATGAAAAAATAAATCAGGTCGTAATTGATTATGACAAAGAAGTATTCATTGCTGGAAAAGTTGAAGTAAATCCTGAATATCCGGGTGGTGAAAAAGCTATTTTTGCTTTTCTCGAAAAGAAAATTAAAATCAGTAAAGAAATACTCGAACAACAAGGTTCTCAAAAAGTATTTGCTCAGTTCATAATAGAAAAAAACGGGCGTTTAAGCGACATTAAAGTTTTAAGAAGTAACAGCCCTGAATTAACAAAAGAATTTACCAAAGCGCTTAAAGCAATGAAATGGAATCCCGCAAAACAAAATAACAGAATCGTAAGAAGCTCTTATATATTACCTTTTCAGGCTAAATAATTAATAAATGAATTGGATAATTCACCACACAGATAAACTAGATTTCCACACCAACTTAAAAGAATTATTAAAACCAATTTCATCAGAAATAGAATCGTTTAACTGGTTAATAAGTGATTTCGAATTTATATCAGATAAAATACTTCCAATACATCACGAAAAAGATTTTTTTGTTTTAACGAGTGAGGAATTTCGCGAAATCCTGAATTCTAATACACAATTAATTTGGGGCTTTGTATCTGGTTTTTCAAAAAACGAACAAATATCTTTTGATGAAAACAATCTGCCTTTTGTTGAAGGAAATGATCTAATTTGGGAAAATGGAAACTTTCAAATTGAAAACTCCATAATTGAAATTATTGCTTTTGACAGTTCATATTCTATTATAAAATTTAAAGACAAAAGCCTGTCTGATAAATTTAAAAACTATTTTCCAGAGGCAATTGATCCAGATAAATTTTCTTCTTTCAAAAAAAATCGCCATTCAAAATAATTTTCTTACATAAATAATTACCTTAGCGATCTAAGAAATGTTAATATAATTTGTTAGAAAATGTCCATCTTCAATTTCCTATTTAAAAAATCAGATTTAGAATGCCCCAGATGTCTTGGGAAAGGTTTTGTCGATTGGGATGATATCAGGCGTTTAAACAAACAATTAAAATGGGTCCCGGCTCCCTGCGCCTACTGCAATGGTTCTGGAAAAACTACTCAGGAAATGCTTTCAAAAGTTCCCGTAGATATAACTTACCTCACTATTGATTTGCCGGAATCTGAGATTGAAAAAATAAAGAATGGTGATGAAGAAACTCTGGAAAAAGGAAGACAAAAAGAACTTTTTTTAGAAAATCTTATAAAATATGTCCAGGATCATTTCCTAAATAAAAATATGGATGCCGAAACTATTGCAGATTTATACCTTCGTACAGAAAGTGAAAATGCCCTATTTTCGATAGAAAGAGAAAACCTAATACAATACATTCAGCAGATAATCGAGTTAAAAAAATCAGAACTCAATTAATCCAGAATTCAGAGCACCTTTGTCCCTTTGAGCCTCTGCTCCTTTAAACCTCAAAAAAACTAAAAACAGGTATAAATACGCATTGCCAGAATTTTAATAAGTAGTAAAATTGCTGTGAATAATTTTTTCTTTTAGAATATAGTCTTCCGCAAGGAAACTTGTAAATTTTGTCATTTTTTTTGAATCAAAAAGTGAGATTTCATATCGCTGGTAACGGTTAGAAATCTCACTTTTTCCTTTATTAATACTTCAATTTTATTGTTTTTTTTGTTTAAAAAAAGCAATTTGTTCATCTTGGTGCTGAATAATTTTTCTCAGACTTTCGATTGTTTCTTTTCGGGCTTCAGCCAGTTCTTTGTAATTAATTTCGTGTTCTGTAACTTTTTCAGTCTTTTTATAAACCTCTCCACTTTCACGTAGGGTATTTAATTTAATCATATCCCCTTCACCGGTTAAAAGCCATTCTACATCAATATCCGTGTATTTTTTTAAGATATTTTCTAACTTATCTACACCTATCGTTTTATTATGCTTTAACTGGCTCGCAAAAGAACCGTTAGACATACCCACCACTTTTTCAAAGGCACCCACTCTAATGCCTTTATAATCTAAATACTGTTTGATCCTATTTATAGTATTTTCTGTCATAATACGTCATTTTTATTTATAGAAATAATCTAATTCATACTCATTATTAAGAAATATCTTACTATATTTGTCTTACTTTTAATACAAATTAAGCAATGAGCAAAAATATAAAATCTAAGCCAAGTTACAATCAAGATGTGTTAAAGATTATTAAAGAAAAACACGGTTATTCTTACGATTATATTCGTAAATCGATTCGAGGGGATCGTGTAGGCATTAATTGCGATCTAATTAAAGCAGAATATAAGAGGCTTGACAACGAATACAAAATCGTGAGAGAGAGTCAGGTCAATAGATTAAAAAAAGAAAAAGACAGCAATAAATAAAATTATATCACATTAAAATATTTGGATCAAAATTACCAAAAAGAGCAGCAGAACTTTTCTCTGAGAGCAGACAAAAGCTTTAAATAAAAATCCTACTCCCTGTATTTAGGTTAATGCAATGAACCATCAAACATTATTTACAATATTAGTTATGCAGCTGATCCTGGCATAATCTAATGTATTTCTCTAAGAAACTAAGCCGTAAAGAAATATCTTTACGGCTTTTGTTTTTACTAATAGACAAACCCGTAAAGCTTCTATAAACCTGTCTACCAAAGCATTCTAATTTTATATATCTTTTAGCAATAATCAACTGCTGAATTATTTGCAACCTTTGTACCTTTGCGCTTCCACGCCAAAAAACAAATTAAAGCCCAGGATCGATATGGCACGAGAACATTATATTCCGTTTAATAAAGAATTCTTACTCGAACAGCAAATTGCAGCTTTCGCTGATGACAAACACAAAGTTGATGATTTTAAAAAGTTATTCGATATTATTGAGCATTACTATCATTATGAATCTTTTAATCTTAACCGAAACTTAAAACAAAACTACGCACTCTATGATCCGGATTTAAGCGAAAAAGAACGCGAAGGTTTTATAGACAAGAGTAATTTTTCTGTTTTTAAAGAAACGTTGCTTACTGTTTTAGAACGGGGCAATTATTACAGAATCGATCAGGAAACTTTAAAAGAAGCCTTCACAGAATCAGACTTAATAGGTTTAAATCTTGCCATTGATTTTCATGCTTTTAAGGATTACGAATTATACGTTCGTGGTCACCATAAAGCAAAAGAAACGGTTAAGAAATATTATTTTTGGAAGAAAGAAGTTGAAATCGAATATTATGATCGTGTTCTTATTTATCTCAATTACAGCGACGCCGATTATTTGACCCAGAAAAAAGTCAAGTTAGGAAAAATGCCAATTGATCCGGGATCTATAGCCTTAAAAATATTTAAGCGTGTTCCTAAAAACGACCTCGAAACGATTTTTCCAAATGCAATTCCAAAAATGTCTTTGAAAGACAAATTATTACTTTGGGTTCCGGGAGTTTTTGGAGGTATTTCATTATTAAGCGCCAAAGTAATTCCGGCCTTAATAAACATGTACAATGCATATCAAACCGGAGAAACAATCGATTTACTAAACAGTAAAACCTCATTAAATCAAGGTTTAATTGCTTTAGGAATTTTAGCTGCTTACTGCTTCCGCCAATACAATAACTTCATAAACAAGAAAATTAGATATTCTAAAATGCTTTCAGACAGTTTGTATTTTAAAAATGTCGGAAACAACAGCGGTGCTTTTTATTCTCTTTTAAATTCATCTGAAGAAGAAGCCTTAAAAGAAACTATTTTAGCTTATACCTTTTTAAATAAAAGTCAAAATCCTTTAACTGCCGAGGAGCTGGATTATCAAATTGAATCTTGGTTTGTCTCTCAATTAAATACCGAATTGGATTTTGATGTAAACGATGCTTTATTAAAATTAAAAAGTATTGGTTTAGGAATAGAAACCAATGGAAAATGGGAAGTTATTCCGTTAAATGAAGCGCTTGTTACAATCGATGAATTGTGGGATAACGTTTTTGAATACAATCAAAAATAAGTCTTAGATTATTTTTACCTAAAAAACCAAAAATGTACAGCTATAAATGTTCCTGCTGCGGAGAAACTTTTGATGAAATACCATTGTGTTTTGGCAATGAATTTCCAGCTTACTATTTTGCTATTCCGCCCGAAGAAAGAGAACAGCGAATTGAATATGGCGGCAGCTGGTGTTATGTCGATGAAGAACATTTTTTTCACCGCGGAAGATTAACAATTCCAATAATTGACTATCCCGAAAATTTAGTTTTTAATGTCTGGACAACCATAAGCGAAGACAATTTCTGCCTGCGAATGGATTTATGGGAAGATCCTAATAGAATTCATCAGGAACCTTATTTTGGATGGATGCAGACTGATGTGCCAACTTATGGCAAAACAATTTCACTAAAAAGTATTGCCATCGAGCAAGGGTTAGGATTGATTCCTGAAATAAAAATGATCGAAGAAAATCATCCTTTGACTATTGATCAGGAAAACGGAATAACATTTCAAAAAGCCATTTCTATCATAGATGAAATTATGAAAATACAGCACGGTAAAACCTAAAGGAAATTTTACTAGATTTACGTAAACTAACCTTAAAACCACAACAATGAGAACATTAGATCAATGGTTTGCAGAATATGCCGTAAGTCATCAAAACCCAAAAAACAAAGCCATACATTATATTTGTGTTCCTGCAATTTACTTTTCTATTGTGGGATTATTAATGAGTATTCCAAGCGGTATTATTGCCAATACTTTAAAACTAAATGCGCCAATTATCGAAAATTGGGCTTTTGTGGTGTTACTTTTTGTTCTTGTTTTCTACATTAGACTTTCCGTTTCAATGGCCGTAAAAATTGCGATTTTTTCAGGAATTTGTTTAGTTATTAATTATTATATCGGGCAGATTTTTCCGTTATGGATATTCTCTATCGGCGTTTTTGCAATCGCTTGGATTGGGCAATTCTATGGACATAATATCGAAGGCAAAAAACCTTCATTCTTAAAGGATCTTCAGTTTTTATTAATTGGTCCGGCCTGGGTTGTAGAGAATCTGTTTTCAAGAAAGTAACGATTCTCTGACTTTAAATCCATTACAAAATTAATTTATCTTTATAATTCAAAACTTTAGCTTCAGGTTATGAAAATAAATACTAAAGAAATAAAGATTGAAAATTATGATATTTTTACGTACCGGAGAATCAGGCGGGCGATTGGTTATTTAGGTTTTTTACTCCCTATATTTTTGGTTGGATTTTCTTTGATTCCCTTTTTTCAAACCAAAATCCAGCCTTCTGTCAGCGATTATTACTATACCAATTTAAGGGAAATTTTTACCGGAACTTTATGCGCCGTAGGTTTATTTTTGATTCGGTATAAAGGCCACGGAAATAAATCAATTTTAAAAAACGATAATTTACTCACCAATATTGCAGGAATTATGGCAATTGGTGTTGCACTCGTTCCCACAAATCCCGAAAATATTTCACAAAAAATCTACACCATAATTCCGTTAACCGAAAAATGGCTCGGCTGGCTGCACTATGGTTTTGCAGCGGTGCTTTTTTTGATATTAGCTTTGCTTGCTATTAATGTTTTTACAATTACTCAGGAAAAATATATCAAAACACCTAAAAGCATTTTAAACGAAAATAATATTTACAGAACCTGCGGTTATATTATTTTGATTTCTGTGATTTTAGTTCCGGTTTCAGAAAATTTAAAACTGTTTACTTATTCTACTCTGGTTCTTGAAGCGCTGGGTCTTTTTGCGTTTGGAACCGCTTGGCTTATAAAAGGGCGCGCATTAGGTGATCAGGGCAAAATTGGGCAAAAACTATATCAGGAAAACAATCCTGTTGATACTGAAAAAGTATTCGAAGAATAATGACATATTGAGTATAAATTCTGCTGGTATATTTTTTGGATATTAATCAACTTAACTGTTATCAATTCTAAAATCTATATATCATGAAATTAACTTATTACGGACATTCTTGTTTTTCTGTTTTTGCAAATGGAAAGCATCTTCTCTTCGACCCTTTTATTACGCCAAACGAATTAGCAAAACACATTAACGTCGACGAAATAAAGGCTGATTATATTTTTATTTCGCACGCACATTACGATCATATTCTTGATGTAGAAAGAATTGCAAAAAATACCGGAGCGAAAGTTCTGGGAAATTTTGAAATTTACAACTGGCTCTTAAAAAACGGAATCGAAAACGCACACCCAATTAATCCGGGCGGGAAATTCAGTTTTGATTTTGGAACTGTCAAATGTGTAATCGCACAGCATCCGAGCAGTTTTATGGACGGAAGTTATGGAGGAATTGCAACTGGTTTTGTTCTCACAACTGTTGACGGAAATTTCTATTACAGCGGCGATACGGCTTTAACTTTAGACATGAAACTGATTCCGAAATTTACTAAACTTGATTTTGCCGTTTTCCCAATTGGCGACGGGTTAACAATGGGAATTGAAGAGGCAATTGAAGCTTCAAAACTGGTTGAAGTTGATAAAATATTGGGCGTTCATTATGACACTTTTGGTTTCATTAAAATGGATCATCAAAAAGCTTTAAGTGATTTTAAAAATGCAAATCTTAATCTTTATTTACCTAAAATTGGTGACACAATCGAAATCTAATATTTTCTATATTTCGCAAAAAACACCACTTTTTAGCGAAATAAAAATAGAAGTATAATTGCTCAAATCCTGTAAAGGTTTGATTTGTAAATAAAATTTTCAAAGGCATTAAAATTGTTTTAGTAATTCATTATTAACCAAAATTTAAACCAATGAGCACAAAAATAAACGCATCAAATTCAGAAACAAAATTTGCAGAACTTTCAGGTCGAACAATCGCTTACAGATCAATTGGTGAGGGAAATCCAATTATCTTAATTAATCGTTTTAGAGGGACACTGGACACCTGGGATCCGTTGTTTTTAGATCTCCTTGCAGAAAAACATCAGGTTGTTACTTTTGATTATTCGGGAATTGGATATTCAACAGGAACACTTCCAACAGATATTAAAATTGTAGCCAAAGATGTGAAAGATCTGGCTGATTTTCTAAAAATTCAAAAAGTAGTCTTAATGGGATGGTCTTACGGCGGATTAGTTACACAAGCTGCTACATTTCAATATCCTGAACTTGCTACGCATACAATATTGTTAGGAACAGGTCCTGTAGGCGAAAGAGTTGTTCCCTTGGAACAGGCATTTCTGGACTCTGCTTTAAAACCTGTTAATGATTTTAACGATGAAATTACATTATTCTTCGAACCTGAATCCGAAGAAAGCAAAAAAGCCGCAAAAGCTTCTCATGACCGAATTGCTACAAGAATTGATGTTTCTAAAATTCCGTCGACTATGGATGTTTTCCAGTTGTATTTTTCAGGAGGTGAAGGTGCTGTTGCAGACAAGGATAATTTTAGAGATAAATTGAAAACAACCAAAACACCCATATTAATTATTTCCGGAGATCACGATATTAGTTTTGCTGTAGAAAATTGGTACCCGCTGACCAAACAGCTTCCAACATCACAGTTAATTGTTCTGCCGCAAACAGGGCATGCTCCTCAGCATCAAAATATTCCACTGGTAGTAAATTACATCGATAATTTTTTACAGAACACGAAATAGATTTCCGGAAATTAAATTGATTATAAATTGAAAAAGGCTTTTAATCTAATTGTTGATTAAAAGCCTTTTTCAATTTATCAGAACTGATTTTGTAACAATTTTGATTTTAAAATCTGAAGAAGTATTGTTTTCTATATCTTACCAAAAAGGAGTAAATTATCTAGATAAACATTTCTTATATTGGCATAACAAAAAACACTCGTATTTTTTAATAATCCTTTAAATGAATTTCACTAATAAAGCACTTTTAAACTCAACAATAATTGCCCTAAATATGACCCAAATTTATATAAACCTATAACAAATTTAAATGAACCAAAAAAAATCTTCAGTTGATCCTCTAATAAAAGTTATTTTTTTACTTAAAAATTTAGGATTCTTATTTGTATTAGTGGTACTATTCGCAATTTGTTGTAATAACACTTACGACAGAATTTATGGAGACAGCCATTATAAAAACAAAATAGAAAATTTATTAAAAAACGGAAAAACAATACTTGCAGAACTCGACGATAATTATGTCACAACACAAATTAAAAGTGGTAATTATTATGAATATTCATATGAATTTAAATACAGTTTTAAAATAAATGATAAAGTTTATAATAATGAATTCACAACCGAAGAATTTATTCCAAAAGATCCTAACCGACTAATTAAATATTTGACAGTACATTATTTACCGGAAGATCCAGATGTTAATCAAATTGATGCCGAAGTAGAATATGATTATGCAAAAGAAAAAGTTGATGAACACGGTATTGGGATGCTTCTTTTAAATATTTTTGGTTTATTTATAACCTTCATTTTAATTTTATATATGATAATTGTTATCAGGGATAAAATTAAAAACATAGATCAGCCTATTGAAAACACGTATCAAAAAGCTCAATTTTATAATGAAGTTAGTCAAAAAACAGATTATTCAAACTTAAGATGATTTACTTCTGTTAACTTTAATAAAGACAAAATCGAAAAGCTTTTTACGATTATTTTCCTTAGTTTATCAATATTTCTGTGTAGTTAATTAAATTTGTACATCCACAAAATCAATATATTATGAGAAAAATAATTGTTTTGTCAATGATTTCGCTAGATGGGGTTATGCAGGCTCCGGGCGGACCAAAAGAAGATAAATCAGACGGATTTAAATTTGGCGGCTGGACAGCACCATTTGGCGATGAAGTTTATAGTAAAGCTGTAGCCAATGAAATAAAACCTGCCGATTATCTTTTAGGCAGAAAGACTTTTGAAATCTGGGAAGAGTACTGGCCTAAAAACAAAGAATTTTGGCCGGGAATTAATGAAGGAAACAAATACATTCTCTCTAAAACCAGAAAAAAATCAGATTGGAAAAATTCTAATTTCATCAAAAGTCTGGCCGATATAAAGAAACTTAAAGCTTCAGAAGGTTTGGACATTCAGGTTTGGGGAAGCAGTGAACTTGTTCATTTATTATTGAAAAATGATTTAGTAGATGAACTTAAATTGAAAATTCATCCTTTATTGCTTGGTAAAGGAAAAAAGCTTTTTGACAATACAGCGCATCCATCAGGATTTACTTTAACAGAAAGTACTGTAACTACAACCGGAGTCATTTTAGCCAGTTATAAACGTGCGGGAGATGTCAAAACAGGAAATGCGGGAGAAACTATTAAATAATTAACCTTATAAAACCAAAATATCAAAAACATGGAAAACAAAAACAATGTACCAGTATTTACTTTTACTATTGTTGCAATCATTTTAGTTGCAGCGCTCTATAAGCAATTCGACTTTGAAACACTAAAATTTGAAAAACCGGCACTGGCAATTGTGTATAGTATTGTTTTTGTGTTTTCAGTTATTGTTTTGATTAAAAATTTTAGAAAAAAACGATCTGATAAATAATTAAGTTTTAAAGATTTCACATACTGCTTAAAAGAAAAACTTTGAAAAGCAAAGGTTGTTATCTAGCTCTCGTCGCTTTTATCAATTTCTCATTACGTTTATCTGCTCTTGAATTTTGTAAAGAAATCACGGCCCAAATTGCTGCAGGAATCCAGCCAATCAAAGTTACCTGCAGAATTAAACAGATAATGGCAGTAAAAATTTTACCTCTAAATAAAAAAGAAAGGGACGGAAAAAATATTGCAATTAGTGTCATCATAAATATTTTTATTGTTTTTATTAATGATTAAAATAGTTGTATTATAATGAGTTTTTCAATGTTTCAATAACTTCATTTTCGTTGTCTGTAATTAATCCTCCATAGACATTTAAAATGATACCATTTTTATCTAATATAATAGTCATTGGTAAAGCATTTATTTTTAATTCATTAAGAAGTGGAAATAATGAATCTGTAATCTGGTCATAATCAAATTTATGTTTTTTGAGAAAATTCTCGACATCTACAGAACTATCAACTGTAATAGCCACAAAATTTACTGAATTATTAAACTGTTGCTTAATTCTGTTCAAATCAGGGAATTCTTTAATACAAGGTTCGCAATTTATGGACCAAAAATTAATTAATGATGCTTTACCTTTTAGATAATTTTCATCATAATTTTTACCTTCCTTATTTTTGAATTTTTGAATTTCGAATGCAGTACCAATTTTCTTTTTATGTTTCGTAAATGGATTTAAATAATCTAATTTAACCTCTTTTATGATTGAATCATTTCTTATAATGCCTGCTTCTACTCCAACATTTATATTTCCTGTTTCAATCATATCATTTTTTTTCCTGTTGAAAGTTTTTTCATCCAAGATTGTACCATCAGGCATTTTAAAAAAATTAGTTTGAGCTAATATAGAATTTGAAATAAATAATAAAAATAGAATGGTTTTAATTTTAATCATAATTAAGTTTAATTGTGCTATTAAAATACTGTAATTTAATTAATTATTTTAGAAATCAATATATAAACAAAGTAATTGTTTTACTCTACTAATAGAATATAAATTTAGGTTTAAAAATTAAAGACGATAATGGATTTCGAACCTAAATTTGCCATAAATGCTGATTTTTCAAAAATTAAAAATTTAGAAAATCATTTTCAAACTATAAAAAGGAAAGCCTGAGAATATAAATTCTCAGGCTTTTTATAAGTGACCCCGGAGGGGTTCGAACCCCCAACCCTCAGAGCCGAAATCTGATATTCTATCCAGTTGAACTACGAGGTCATTTTATTTTAGGTTTATGATTTTAGAATTCAGATTCAATCTAAAATCTGAACTCTAAAATCTAATTTTTTTTACGAAAGTAATTTTTTCACAATTGTAGAAATAGTTTTTCCTTCAGCAGTTCCGCCTAATTGAGCAGAAGCTAATCCCATAACTTTACCCATTGAAGCAATTCCAGAAGCCCCAGTTTCAGCGATAATTTTTGCAACTACAGCTTCTACTTCTTCTTCACTTAACTGTGCTGGTAAAAACTTCTCGATTACCGCAACCTGAGCTAATTCTGGTTCAGCTAAGTCAGGACGGTTTTGCTCTGTAAAGATTCTTGCGCTTTCTTTACGGGTTTTAACTAATCTTTGAAGTAATTTAATTTCATCATCTTCTGATAATTCTTCTTTAGATCCAGAAGCTGTCGAAGCTAATAATAATTCAGATTTAATTGCTCTTAAAGATTCTAATGCTACTGTATCTTTTGCTTTCATGGCAGTTTTAATCTCTTCCATGATTTGTGTTTGTAAACTCATCTTTTATTTTTTATTTGAATAAGCTAGTGCTTATAAATTGATTTCTGTATTGAAAATGTTCTCGACTAATTGTAATTTTTTAGAATCTGTCAGGCTGAGTCCATTCGGCTACGCTCAGGATAAACTTTGTCGAAGCCCATTTAGCTATTAAGCCTTCGACTTCGCTCAGGATGACAATATTGATTTTATTTATTACTTTTTAAAGTCAAATTTCTAAATTCTGTGCGAAGATAAAAAAAATAACCCGAAAATTAAATCCAATTTTCGGGCTATCCTAATATTATGATTGTAAAATTAATCTACGTTGTCGTGCAAAAATGAATTGTTTGAACGCAATTGCAAATCGTTGTTACTATCTGTTCCAACCGAAATTCTTGAATTTGTATTGTTTGATTGAGAATTCGATAAATCGATTCCTAATCTTTTGTAAGCCGGCTCTTTTTCCAACTCATCGATTCTTGAAACGTTATTGTGGAATTTATAATTAAATTCTTTTAGTTTCTTTCTTCTTTCTTCAGCTCTTAAACGAAGTGTTTCCTCAATTGTCAATTCCATTGGAGAAACTTCTGAAGTTGTTGTAAAATCAGGCTGACTTGCAAAATCAACTCTTGGTTTTAAAGTAATGTTCAATTCCTCAGGAACTGTATCTTCTATCACCTTTTCAACTGGTTTTGAAGCAGTCAATTCGTTTTCAACTTCCATATATTCTTCTAAAGAATATTTGATAATTCCGTTATCAGAAAGTTCTGTTACAGGTACAAATGAAACAGGATCGTTAACTTTAATGTTACGGGTTTCGTTTGTTAGCTCAAACATGATTTTATTTTCCTGCTCTGCAGCTGGTTCTCTTTTCACTTCTGGCTCAGACTTGAAAAGCGGTAAATCAAATGAAAAAGTAGTTTGTTCCTCTCTTTCAAAAGTTCTTTGCTGTACAGGTTTTACTTCCTGAACAGTTTGTGCTGCCGGAGTTGAAATTTTAAAATCAATATCAGTAATTGGCGAAACGATTTCAAACGTAACATCCAGGTTTTTAATAAACTCAGACATTACTACCAATTCTTCCTGATTAATTGTTGGCGTTGTTACTGGCGCAACCGGAGTTTGAATTACGGGAGCAACCGTATCTTCCATTAAATCAAAAACTACTTTTTCTTCTGTTTTTGCAGTAGGTGTCTCTGCATTTAAATCAAAAGAAGTAAGCGGTCTGTTCGTTAAATTATGAACACTTCTTTGCTCATCTTCTAACGTGTGTATGATTTTTTTAGGCTCCGTATTAACGATTTCGTTTTGTTGTTCAACATCAAAACCAGTCGCAATGATAGTTACAGCAATAGCCTCACCAAGAGTTTCGTCTTCACCAACTCCCATGATAATATTTGCATTGTAACCTGCTTCTGCCTGAATATGATCGTTGATTTCTCCGATTTCGTCAAGCGTTATTTCGTTAGATCCAGAAACGATAAGCAACAATACGTTTTTGGCACCTGTAATTTTATTGTCATTTAATAATGGAGAATCTAATGCAGATACAATCGCATCTTTTGCTCTGTTTTCTCCTTCTGCCACAGCAGATCCCATAATAGCCGTTCCGCTGTTTGCCAAAACTGTTTTAGCATCGCGTAAATCGATATTTTGAGTATAGTGGTGCGTAATTACTTCAGCAATACCTCTAGAGGCTGTTGCCAAAACTTCATCTGCTTTTGAGAATCCTGCTTTGAAACCAAGGTTTCCGTAAACTTCTCTTAATTTATTGTTGTTAATTACAATTAAAGAGTCGACTTGTTTACGTAATTTTTCGATTCCCAATAAAGCTTGTTCCTGACGTACTTTCCCTTCAAATTGAAACGGAATTGTCACGATGCCTACCGTAAGGATTTCTCTTTCTTTTGCTAATTGTGCAATTACGGGAGCGGCACCTGTACCGGTTCCTCCACCCATACCTGCGGTAATAAATACCATTTTAGTACCACGGTCTAACATTTTTTCAATGTCGGCGATACTTTCAATAGCAGACTGCTGTCCTACATCAGGATTTGCTCCTGCTCCTAAACCTTCAGTTAAATTCATACCTAACTGAATTTTATTAGGTACTGAACTATTTTGCAATGCTTGTGAATCGGTATTACAAACGATAAAATCTACACCTTTAATACCTTGCTTAAACATGTGGTTAATCGCGTTACTACCACCTCCACCTACACCTATTACTTTGATTACATTTGATTGATTTTTCGGTAAATCAAATGAAATACTTCCAAATTCTGAGTTGCTCATCATCTTTTTGGTTTTTTGAAATTCTTATTTAGTACATTTTTTACTTCTTGACTTGGGGCAAAAAGTAATCCTTTTCTCTTATTATTCGGCTTATATTTACTCAGCGTTGTCTAAAAAATCTTTGATTTTGTCGACATATCTATCAAAAAATGATCTTCTTATTTTTGTTTCTGTAGATTCTGCTGTAACCTTGTTTGTTTTCACTTCTCTTGGTTCTTCAATAGTTTCTACTTTCTCAACGTAGTTTTCTTCAACTTCGTATCGCTGCTGAACTGGCGGCGGTGCATTTCTGTAAACTACTTTTGGCTGCTCATTTACTATTTCCATTCTAACAGCACTCTGTGTACTGTTTTCTATACTGTTCATTACTAAACCAACTGCTGTTGCAAACAATGGACTCGAAATTTCTTCGCTTGAATTCCCGGCTAAATGCTCATTTGGATACCCAATTCTGGTATCCATTCCGGTAATGTACTCCACTAATTGTTTAATATGTTTTAGCTGAGCTCCACCACCTGTAAGAACGATTCCTGCAATTAATTTTTTGCGGGGATCTTCGTGTCCGTAAGCTTTGATTTCTGCAAAAACCTGTTCTACAATTTCCACCACACGGGCGTGAATAATTTTAGATAAGTTTTTAAGCGAAATCTCTTTCGGCTCTCTTCCTCTTAAACCTGGAATAGAAACAATTTCGTTGTCTTTATTTTCTCCCGGCCAAGCTGATCCGAATTTTATTTTTAAAAGCTCAGCCTGTTTTTCAATAATCGAACAGCCTTCTTTAATGTCATCTGTAATTACATTTCCTCCAAAAGGAATTACTGCAGTATGACGAATGATTCCATCTTTAAAAATAGCTAAATCTGTTGTTCCGCCTCCAATATCGATAAGCGCAACTCCAGCTTCTTTTTCTTCCTGACTTAAAACTGCATCTGCCGACGCTAATGGTTCTAATGTCAATCCTGATAATTCGATTCCTGAACTCTGAATACATCTTCCAACATTTCTGATCGAAGAGGCCTGTCCTACTACAACATGAAAACTAGATTCTAATCTTCCGCCGTACATTCCGATTGGTTCTTTTATTTCGGATTGCCCGTCTATTTTAAATTCCTGCGGCAAAACGTGAATAATTTCTTCTCCCGGTAACATTGCCAGTTTATTAACCTGATCGATTAAAAGCTGAATATCTTTTTCGCCAATTACTTCCTCCGGATTGTTACGGCTGATGTAATCTGTATGCTGAATACTTCTTATATGCTGTCCGGCGATACCCACCACAACATCTTTTATTTTGTAACCTGAATTATTTTCTGCTTCAAGTATTGCTTGCTGAATCGATTGAATAGTCTGCGTAATGTTGTTTACAACACCTCTCGCAACACCCAGACTTTTGGATTTCCCAATACCCAAAATTTCCAGTTTGCCATATTCATTCTTCTTGCCTATCATGGCAACTATCTTTGTCGTTCCAATATCTAGACCTACTGCAATGTTATCTTTTTCCATTTTCTATTATTTTGTGCAAACTACTTGTTCCGTAAACCTAAGGTCAATCTTGCTATATTTATATAACGAACTATCTAAAACTGCTTTTTGAAAAAACGCTTTATAGTTTCTAAATTTTTTATCAACATTCATTGTACGACCAAAATCTATGAAGTAATCATAGTTTCGGTTAAACATTTTTAGGCTGCCATTAGGCATAATTTGTATCGCAATGATGTTTTTTTTCAAAAACGCATCGTCGTAAATTGTGCGAAATAAAGCAGCTAAATCTTCGTTATTTTTTTCATTTATTGCCCCTGAAACAAGAGGAACTCGCGCCGTAAAATTATCTGACAAGGGCATTTTATTTCCCTCATAGTCAATATAAAAAGAGCGATCACCATCATAAACTCGCGCTATTGGTGTCTTCTGTTTTACTACCGCTTTTAGAACGCCGTCGATACTTACAAAAACATCTGACTTCTCAATCATGTCTTGCGTATCAAGGTTTTTTTCTATCTTATTCAAATCTACTTCATCTTTTCTAATACTGGAAGCATCCCTTTTATTTTCTATCAACAATTTATTAACCGTTTCCGGCTTAACAAAAAGCGTATTTTCTCCTACAAAAACGACCATAGATTTTTTCAATTTTCTATCTCCATTTCGGTGTTGTGCGAAAGAATATAAAAAAAGAACAAGCCCTAAAATGAGTACTAATCGAATATTTGTCCAATTAAATATTTTCATTTAGCATTTTTTTAATTGACGGTACCATTTCACCAATATCACCAGCTCCTATTGTTACAATTATTGGCGCATCACTGGTTTTGATCTGCACTAATAAATCTTCTTTTGCAACAATTTTTTTGTTCGAATTTGTCATTTTCTCCAACAGCCATTGCGATGTAATCCCTTCCATCGGTAATTCGCGTGCCGGATAAATATCCATTAAAAACACTTCATCAAACTGAGATAAGCTTTCCGCAAATCCGTCGGCAAAATCTCTTGTTCTGCTGAACAAATGCGGCTGGAAAATTGCCAAAACTTTACGTCCCGGATACAATTCCCTAACAGCCTGATGAACAGCATTTATTTCTGTTGGATGATGTGCATAATCATCTATATAAACTAATTTTTCCGATTTAATCTGATAAGAAAAACGTCTTCTGATTCCGTTAAATGAGGCAATAGCTTTTGCGATGGCATCGGTCGGGGTACCATAAGTTTTTGCCATCGCAATAGCCATTAACCCATTCATAAGGTTATGTTTTCCTGGCAGTCCGAAATGAAGGTCTTTTATGATTTCTGATGGTGTCTGCACATCAAAAACATAACTTCCGTCCTCAATTCGAACATTGTATGCTTTGTATACGGCATCTTCATTTATAGCACACTGAACTCCTTCAAGAGGTAATTCTTTGGTTATAAACAATTTGCTTTTATCTTCAACTTTAGAAGCAAATTCAACAAATGAAGCCTCAATAGCATCACTTGTCCCGTAAATATCCAAATGGTCTGCATCCATTGAGGTTACGCAGGCAATATTTGGATGTAAATGCAGGAACGAACGATCAAATTCATCTGCTTCTACAACGGTTACGGTTTTTCCGGTTCCAATTAAATTAGAATTATAATTCTCTACAATTCCGCCCACAAATGCTGTAACATCTGCGCCGCTTTCGTATAGAATATGCCCTAAAATACTTGACGTTGTTGTTTTACCATGCGTTCCGGCAACAGCAAAACTAAAAGTGTCTTTGGTGATAATCCCTAAAACCTCTGCACGCTTTTTAATTTCGTAATTTCTTTCGATAAAATAATTCCATTCTGAATGTGTTTTAGGAACCGCAGGCGTAAAAATTACCAGTGTATTCTCAACATAATAATCAGTCGGAATTAAACTAATATTATCTTCAAAATGAATATCAATACCACTTTCAATTAATTCACTTGTCAGCATTGACGGCGTTTTATCGTAACCTGAAACTTGTTTCCCGATATATTTAAAATAGCGGGCCAAGGCACTCATTCCGATTCCTCCGATGCCAATAAAATAAACGTTTTGTATTTGATTTAAATTCATTTTAATTCTGCTTTAAGCATTAAGCTTTAGGCTTTAGGCCTACAACTTTATTTATTATTTAATTAACTTGACAATTTCCGCAACAATATCTTGTGTTGCTTTTGGTTTTGCTAATCTTTTGATGTTTGCACTTAATTGTTTTTGTTTTCCGTCATCTTTCAGCAGCGCTTCAAAAACAATGCTAAACTCGCTGTCTAATTCAGCTTCTTTCAATAAAATTGCACCTTTAGCCTCTACAATGGCCTGTGCATTTTTTGTTTGATGATCTTCAGCTACATTTGGAGACGGGATAAAAATTACCGGTTTCCCCACAATGCATAATTCTGAAACCGATGATGCACCTGCTCTTGAGATAATTATATCAGCGGCAGCGTAAACAAAATCCATTCTTTCAATAAAATCAACAACTCTTACGTTTTGCTGATTATGTTTTTTATAATCTTCAAAATATAATTTTCCGCATTGCCAGATAATCTGAACATCCTGCGAAAGGAAATTTTGCAATTCTTTTTCAATTAACTGATTGATTCTTCTTGCCCCTAAACTTCCGCCCAGAACTAACAATGTTTTTTTATTTGGATCTAAACCATAAAAAGCAATTGCTTCATCGCGTTTATCATCAATATCAATTAAATCCTGACGAACGGGATTTCCTGTCAAAACGATTTTCTCTTTTGGAAAAAACCTTTCCAGATTTTCATACGCCACACAAATTGCATTTGCTTTTTTGCTCAGCAATTTGTTTGTAATTCCCGGAAAAGAATTTTGTTCCTGAATCACTGTTGGAATTCCTGCAGATCCTGCTGCTTGTAATAAAGGACCACTCGCAAAACCTCCGGTTCCAATTACTACATTTGGTTTGAATTTTCTAATAATTCTTCTTGATTCCAATAAACTTGTTGCTAGTTTCAATGGAAACATCAAATTTTGTAATGTTAGTTTTCGTTGTAAACCGGCAATCCAAAGACCTTGTATTTCATAACCTGCCTGAGGCACTTTCTGCATTTCCATTTTGTCTTTGGCACCTACAAAAAGAAATTCAGCATCAGGAAATTGTAATTTTAATTCATTTGCAATCGCAATTGCAGGATAGATGTGCCCTCCTGTTCCGCCTCCGCTTAGTATGAATTTATAATTTGCCATATTGTGTAATAGTAATCTTTTAAAAACTATTTAATCTTATTTGTTTAAAACTGCATTCATCGGGTTTTTTGAATTATCCTGAATGGAATACATCGCTTCTTCATCGTAAATTTCTTCTCTTGCATCAACCGGCAGATCTTCTTCTGCCAATTCTTTATCTATTAATCTTTGAAGTGCTTCTTTTCTTCTTTCTTTTTCTTCTTGTTCTTCGGCGATTTCTTCCTCTTTCTTGGTAACACTAATAATGATTCCAAGTGAAAAACAAGTCATCCAGATTGAACTTCCTCCAGAACTTATCAGCGGAAGCGTCTGCCCTGTTACCGGCAGTAATTCTACTGCAACGGCCATATTAATCATCGCCTGAAATATCATTGGAAATCCGAGGCCGACAACGACTAATTTTCCGAATAACGTATTGGCTTTATGTGATGCAATCACAAATCGGAATAACAACAATAAATACAGCACTAATATCGAAACTCCGCCAACTAAACCATATTCTTCTACTACAATGGCGTAAATAAAATCGGAAGATGATTGTGGTAAAAAGTTCTTTTGAACACTTTTTCCAGGGCCCAATCCCCCTAGTCTTCCAGATGCAATTGCAATTTTTGCTTTTTCAATTTGATAATCATCTTCATCTGGTTTATCTGTCGTAAAATTCATTATACGACTTTCCCATGTTGATACCCTGCTGAAGAATCTTGATTCTGGAAATGCTTTTGCTACCAAAAGGAAAAATGCTAACATCGCAATTCCTGACCCAATGATAAAAGCAATATATTTTAATGGATATTTACCAATAAATGTCAGCATCATTACCATTGCAAAAATCAACGCTGTGGTTGAAAAATTGGCTGGTAATATCAATGCCAAAGTGATAAATACCGGGACCCAAAGCTGAATAAATGAGGTTTGAAACGGCTCATTTTCTTCTTTGGTTTTCGACAAATAACGCGCTACATAAATAAACAATACGCTGGCCGCTAATGTTGATGTTTGAAACGTAATTCCAATGAACGGTACCTGAATCCAACGACTTGCATTTGCTCCTGCAATTACAGTTCCTTTCAACAAAGTATATAATAACAACAGCCAAACTACCGGAAGTGCAATTTTTGAAATTGCCCTGAAATAATGATACGGCACTTTGTGAACCCAATATATGATCAGGAAACCTATACAAACGTGTGCTAAATGTTTTACTAAATAACCCAATGTATTTCCGGTTCCATGGCCAATATACGCCAGATTACTACTCGCACTAAAAACAGGCATAAACGAAAACAACGCCAATAAAGCCACGAATGACCATATTACCCTATCTCCTTTTAGTTTGTTTACTAACTCCTTCATGTTTTTAGTTTCAAGTTTTTCTTGTTTCAGGTTTCAGGTTCGCACATAATGTGAAACCTGAAACTATTTTTTTTACAAGTTATGTACTGCTTGCTTAAACTGCTTCCCTCTGTCTTCGTAGTTTTCGAATAAATCGAAACTTGCGCAGGCTGGAGACAATAAAACTGCATCACCTTTTTCTGTTAATTTTTGAGCTGTTTTTACAGCATCACTCATATTATTCACTTCGACCATAATATCTACTACATCCCCAAAAGCATTAATAATTTTATGGTTATCAACTCCAAGACAAATAATGGCTTTTACTTTTTCACGAACCAACGACATTAACTCATTATAATCGTTTCCTTTGTCTACTCCACCTACGATCCAAACAGTTGGAACATTCATACTGTCTAAAGCAAAGAAAGTAGCGTTTACGTTAGTTGCTTTTGAATCGTTGATGTATTGTACATTCTGGATTTTCAATACTTTTTCTAAACGGTGTTCAACACCTTGAAAATTAGATAAACTTTCACGAATTGTTGCATTTCTAATTTGCATCAATTTTGCTACAGAGCTTGCTGCCATTGCGTTTTTCATATTATGTTTTCCTTCTAACGCAATGTATTCTGTTTCCATTGTAAACTCTTCTTGGTTGATCTTTATTTCCATTTTGTTGTTATTTATAGAAGCTCCTTCGTCAAAACTTTTTGTCAATGAAAAAGGAATTAATTTTGCTTTTGTTTTGTTGTTTTTTAACCATTCTGCGCTTGCCTCGTCGTCTGCATCATAAATGAGATAATCACTTTCGGTTTGGTTCATCGTTATTCGGAACTTCGAATTGATATAATTTTGATATTTATACTCATATCGATCTAAATGATCCGGGCTGATATTGGTTATTATAGCAATATCCGGCCTATACTCTATTATTCCGTCTAACTGAAAACTGCTTAATTCAAGAACGTATGCGTCGTATTTATTTTCGGCTACCTGCCAGGCAAAACTCTTTCCTATATTTCCTCCCAAACCTACATTGAGTCCAGCCGATTTAAGCAAATGATACGTGAGCATTGTGGTGGTGGTTTTACCATTACTTCCGGTAATTCCAACTGTCATTGCTTCTGTATAAGGAGCGGCAAATTCGATTTCTGAAATTACTTTAACCCCTTTTTCAATCAACTTTTTAACTATTGGAGATTTCTCTGGAATTCCCGGACTTTTCATTACCAAATCAGCATTCAGAATCAAATCTTCAGTATGCTGTTCTTCTTCCCAGGCAATTTTATTAATGATAAGAACTTCTTTATAGCTTTCTTTTATCTTTCCAAAATCAGATACAAAAACGTCGTATCCTTTTTTCTTACCCAGGATCGCGGTTCCAACACCGCTTTCTCCTCCACCAAGTACTACTAGCCTCATCTATCTTAATTTTAAAGTAACGATTGATAATATGGCTAACATTACGGCAACAATCCAGAAACGAGTCACAATCTTACTTTCATGATATCCTTTTTTCTGATAATGATGGTGCAGCGGCGACATCAGGAAAATTCTTCGGCCTTCGCCAAAACGTTTCTTCGTATATTTAAAATAAGTTACCTGAATAATTACTGAAGCACTTTCGGCAAGGAAAATTCCGCAGAACAAAACAATCAATATTTCTTTACGAACTGCAATGGCCAAAACTGCGATGATTCCTCCAATAGTCAAACTTCCTGTATCTCCCATAAATACCGATGCCGGAAATGAATTGTACCAAAGAAATCCAATTAGAGCACCAACAAAAGCAGATATAAAGACGGTCATCTCTCCCGAATTGGGTATATACATTATATTTAGGTAGTTTGAGAAAATGATATTTCCTGAAACGAATGTAAATATTCCGAGTGCGAGGACGGAAACAGCCGAGGTTCCGGCCGCGAGACCATCGATTCCATCTGTTAAATTTGCCCCGTTTGAAACTGCTGTGATTATAAAAATTACCACTGGAATAAATACTAACCAAGCCCATTTTTCATATCCGTCTCCCATAAATGATAGAACTTCGGCATAATCAAATTCATTATTTTTTACAAAAGGAATTGTGGTTGCTGTCGATTTTTCTTCAACTGGCGCCGGCAAAACTACAGTTGTGCTAACATTTGATTTAAAAACATCTGTACGTCCTGTATCAGTTCTTACTGTCACAGCAGGATTAAAATAAAGAACTGCTCCAACAATTATCCCAAGACCAACTTGACCAATTACTTTAAAAATTCCTTTTAGTCCTTGTTTGTCTTTTTTGAATATTTTGATATAATCGTCAACAAAACCAATAGTTCCCATCCATAACGTCGTTACAATAAGCAATACGATATAAATGTTGTGCAGCCTTGCGAATAAGAAAACCGGAATTAATGTGGCAAAAATGATGATCAATCCCCCCATTGTTGGTGTACCAGCTTTCTCGTTTTGACCTGCAAGACCAAGTTCACGAACTGTTTCTCCAACCTGTTGGCGGCGCAAAAAGTTAATCACCCTTTTACCATAAATAGTTGACAAAAGCAATGAAAGCATAAATGCTAAAGCCGATCTAAAAGTGATATACTGGAATACTCCTGTTCCTGGTAAATCAAGTGTTTTGTCAAAATATTCAAATAAATAGTATAGCATATTTTCTATTTTTTAAATTCCAATTTTGAAACTCCAAATTCCAATTCTTGTGGTATTTGAACTTAAAAATTTTATTATTTATTTAGTTGGTCTAAAATTTCTTTTACAGTCTCCATATCATCAAAATGATGGCGAACACCATTTATTTCCTGATAGGTTTCATGCCCTTTTCCGGCAATCAGAATAATATCATTTGGCTGTGCCAATTGACAAGCTGTTTTAATCGCTTGTTTCCTATCTGTAATTCTCAATATCTTTTTATAATTATGAGCTTCTACACCTTGTTCCATTTCGTCCAGAATTACTTCAGGATCTTCGTTTCTTGGATTGTCTGATGTTAAAATTGCTTTATCGCTAAGATCTGTCGCAATTTTTGCCATAATTGGTCTTTTTGTTTTATCTCTGTTTCCTCCGCAGCCAACAACAGTAATCAATTGCTCGTTTTTTGTTCTAATATCATCAACAGTTTTTAGAACATTTTCTAAAGCATCCGGCGTGTGTGCGTAATCCACAATTGCGGTTATTTTTGAATCCGTTACGATATATTGAAAACGACCCGAAACACTTTCTAAATCAGACAGTAAGCGCAATGCTTCCAAACTATCTAAACCTAACTCGACTGCAGTTCCGTAAATCGCCAAAACATTGTATGCATTAAAAGTCCCAATTAGTTTTACCCAAACCTCATTGTCGTTTACTTTTAATAACAAACCAGACAATTGACTTTCTAAAATTGTTGCTTTAAAATCAGCATATGATTTTAGAGCATATGTAAACTTTCTTGCCACAGTATTTTGCAGCATTACAGTTCCGTTTTTATCATCGATGTTTGATAATGCGAAAGCTGTTTTTGGCAGAGAATCAAAAAATGACTTTTTTACGTCTCTATATTCTGCAAAAGTTGCGTGATAATCCAAATGATCGTGCGAAAGGTTCGTGAAAATTCCACCTACAAAATGCAAAGCTTCTGTACGTTTTTGATGGATTCCGTGCGAACTCACTTCCATAAAACAATGCGTTACTCCAGCTTCAACCATCTCATTTAAATAATGATTGATTGTAATTGAATCTGGTGTTGTATGCGTTGCAGGATATTCTGTATCATCAACCATGATTTTTACAGTTGATAATAAACCAACTTTAAATCCTGCTTTTTGAAACAATTGAAATAATAATGATGCAATTGTTGTTTTTCCGTTTGTACCTGTTACGCCGACTAATTTTAGTTTTGAAGATGGATCTTCAAAATAATTAGCAGCAATAAAAGCCAATGCTGTATTAGTATCTTTTACTTGAATATAAGTTACTTCTTTCTCAATATTTTGAGGAAGTGTATCGCAAATAATAGCTTTTGCTCCTAACTGAATCGCTTTTTCGATATAATCGTGCCCGTCAGATAATGAACCGCGAATGGCCACAAAAATATCATTTGACTCTACTTTTCGGGAATCAAATTCAATTTTATGGATACCAATTTCTGTCGAACCTGTTACAGATTCGATAGCCACTTTATATAATATGTCTTTTAGTATTTTCACGATAATTCTAATACTATTGTTGTGTTTTTAATTATGTTTTGTCCCGCCTGAATCGATTGATTCTTAACTTTTCCAAATCCGTTTACTTTTACTTTTAAACCTAAATTCTCAAGTAAGGCAACGGCATCCATTCCCGGCATTCCTTTTAAATTCGGAATTTGATTTAATTTTTTGTTTGATTCTTTATCAAACTTGTCATAACTGATTTCCTGTTTTGCAATTTTAGAATCAAGTTGTTTTATTTTATTTGTTGAAGGTGCATCTGTAAATATTTTTTGGGCAATTCTTTTAAAAACCGGTCCCGCAACATCTGCTCCGTAATAATTGTTTTTTGATGTATTTGGTTTGTGAACTACCACAATACAAGAATATTTAGGATGATCTGCCGGAAAATATCCTACGAAAGAAGAAGCATAATACAATGCTGATTTTCCTTCTTTCCCTCCATAATTCATCTGAGCCGTTCCTGTTTTTCCTGCCATTGAAAAATCTTTCGAATACAACTTAGAACCTGTTCCTTTTTTAACCACATTCAACAATACTGCTTTCAGTTTTTTAATAGTCTCCGGCGAACAAACTCTTGGATTTATAACTTCAACATCAAATTTTTTGATGGTTTTGTTCCATTCTTTAATTTCAGAAACAAATTGCGGTTTTACCATTACACCATTATTGGCAACTGAATTATAATATGCCAAAGTCTGCATTGGCGTAACCGAAACATTATATCCAAAAGCCATCCACGGAAGCGTTGTTCCTGACCAATGTTTGTCTCCAGGCTGTGGAATATACGGTCTTCCTTCTCCTTTAAAATGCAATCCTAATGTCTTGTTTAATCCGTAACTATTAATATGATTCACAAACTTAGACGGATTACTTTTATAATTTTCATAAATCGCCTGAACCATAACTGTATTTGACGAAAGTTCAAATCCACGCGCTAATGAAACTTTCCCATAACCGCCCTTATGCGAATCATTAACAGCTCGCCCGTAATATTTAACTTGACCTCCGTGACTATCGTAAACGGTACTAGTATCTGCTACTTTATCTTCTAAAATTGCCATTAAATCAACTAATTTAAAAGTCGATCCCGGCTCGTGAGATTCAGCAATTGCATAGTTTGTTGTTTCATAATATGATCCATCTTCTGCTCTTCCTAAATTTGAAATCGCTTTTACATGGCCTGTTTCTGTTTCCATAACCACGACACAACCGTGATCTGCTTCATAATCTTCCAGTTGTTTTAGTAAAGCATGATGTGCAATATCCTGAATGAAAACATCTATTGTCGAAATAACATCGTAACCGTCAATTGGATCTACTTCATTTAAATCACGAATTGGTTTCCATTGGCCTTTTGCAATTTTTTGTTTTAGGATTTTCCCGTCTTTTCCGTTCAAATAACTTTTAAAAGCCCATTCAATTCCTTTTCCAACTTCAACTCCGGTTGCAGGATCAATGCGATCGTAACCAATTGTTCTTTCGGCAATTTTTCCTATCGGATGTTTTCTAACGGTTTCTTGTTCTACAATAATTCCGCCTTTAAAAGCACCTAAATTGAATAATGGAAAACCTTTAATTTTTACATATTCGGTATAACTTAAATTACGGGCAATTAAATAATAACGGTTTTTGTTTTGTCTGGCTTTTCTTAATTCTTTTTGGAAATAACTTCCCGGTTTATCCAAAATAGTTGCCAGAGAATCTGATAATGCTTTTACGTGTTTTTCAAAAGTTTCTGTTTTTGGCGCTTTTGCATCAAAACGAATTTCATAATTCGGAATTGAAGTTGCCAGTAAACTTCCATCTGCAGAATAAATATTTCCTTTGTTTGCCGGAATTACAAAATTTCTAACAGTACGCTGTTTTGCCAGTTTTCTGTAATAATCTCCTTCAACCCATTGAATATTGGTTAATTTAACAACAATAGCAATTGCCATCAAAAAGATGAAAACTGCTACGAGGTAAATTCTGTAGGATATATGTTTATCGTCTACTGCCATATTCTTTTAAAGAAATTTTTTTCTTCTTCTTTTTTAACTTCTATTTTTGTTGGAGGAACTGTCGATGGATAAATTTGTTTTTCAAGCATTTTATCTGATATCGTAGATTCCATTTTTAATTTCATCAGTTCTGAACGTCGATCTACAAATTCTGATCGTAATTCTTTTACTTCATTATTTAGTTTTGCGATTTCAAAAACTTTCTGTTCATATCGCTGAGTATTTGCAATCATCAAAATAGCCAGCAGAATTATAAAAACAATGAACCGCCAGTTTTTTACTGCGTCGTCGTTTATTAGAAATCTTGCTTTTAATATGCTGAATACTCCACTTTTCATTTTCTACCTATATATATTATATCTTTTCGGCAATTCTCAATTTTGCACTTCTTGCTCTGTTGTTGATTTTTATTTCTTCATCATCCGGAACAATCAGTTTCCCTATTGTTTTAAACGGTACTGAAAAATTTCCGAAAAAATCTCTTTCCGGCTCTCCTTCAAACATTCCGTTTTTAATAAATCTTTTTACCAGTCTGTCTTCTAAAGAATGATAGGAGATTACTGAAAGCCTCCCACCCGGATTAAGAATTTCTAATGATTGCTCAATAAATTCTTTTAGAACGTCCATTTCCTGATTTACTTCAATTCGAATGGCTTGATAAATCTGGGCCAATATTTTGTTTCGGACTTTCTCTGGTAAAAATTTCTTCAAAACATCTTTCAGTTCATCTGTCGTTTTGATTGGATAATCTTTTCTGGCTTCTACAATTGTTCTTGCTAAAACCGGTGCGTTTTTCAACTCCCCATAATCAAAAAAAACACGACGTAAATCCTGTTCTTCATATTCGTTAACCACACGATAAGCATTTAAATCATTTTTCTGACTCATCCGCATATCGAGATCGGCATCAAATCGGGTTGAAAAACCTCTTTCAGGAACATCAAATTGATGTGATGAAACTCCTAAATCTGCCAAAATCCCATCTACACCTTTAATACCATGAAAACGAAGAAATCTTTTTATAAATCTGAAATTCTCATTAATCAAAGTAAACCTTTCGTCCGGCAGGGCATTCGCTAAAGCATCTTCATCCTGATCAAAGGCGAATAACTTTCCGTTAGGCCCTAATCGTCTCAAAATCTCTTTTGAGTGACCGCCGCCGCCAAACGTTACATCTACATAAATGCCGTCTGGCTTAATATTTAAACCATCAACTGTTGGATGAAGTAAAACCGGATTATGATATTCCATTGTCGTCGTCATTAATATTTCCCATTACTTCTTCGGCTAAATCTGCAAAATCCATATCTTCGCCGCTTATTGATTTTTCGTATAAATCTTTATCCCAAATTTCCACAATATTAACCGCAGATGAAAAAACGACATCTTTAGCAATACCAGAAAAAGCCACCAAATCTTTTGGGACTAACAATCTTCCTAATGCATCAATCTCCACCACTTTTACGCCGGCAGTAAATCTGCGAATGAAATCATTGTTCTTTTTTACAAAACGATTCAACTTGTTAATTTTCGCCATCATCAAATTCCATTCATCCATTGGATACAATTCCAAACATTGCTGAAAAACAGAGCGCTTCAAGACAAAACCATCCTGAAGGGAAGAAGCCAATTGCTTTTTCAAAGGCGCAGGTATCATTAACCTCCCTTTAGCATCGACTTTACACTCATATGTTCCTACAATTGTATTCAAGAAAATCCACTTAACATGTTATACAGCAAAAATATAAAAAAAATTACCACATATTACCACTAAATACCACTTTGTTAATAAGTTTAACCACTTTTCTACCACCTCCTTTAATTATTACCAAATCAACACTTTAGATATTAATCAGTTTAAGAATCGAATCCTTTAACAATTAAAAAAAATAAATAGTCTTTCTCTTAAAAAAGTAATTATAATGCAATGATTTTAACAATTCCATAATATAACAAAACGCACTCTAAAAGCTGATTTTTAAACACTTATATATTCGACTAAAATTATGTAGTTAAAAAATGACGGCAAAAATTCATTTTTATTTATTAAACCCTATATTTGTCGAAATTGAAATTGGCATTAAACTAGATGGACAAAAACTACAAAAAAGAAGGCAAATACAGCTATTTTGAAGCTGGCGAAGGAACCCCTATTGTAATTTTACACGGGTTAATGGGAGGCCTTAGTAACTTTGATGGTGTAGCAGAATATTTCCCAGCGAAAGGATATAAAGTTGTTATCCCGGATTTGCCAATATACACACAAAGCATTTTAAAAACGAATGTAAAAAGTTTTGCGAAATACGTTAAGGACTTCATCACTTTTAAAGGTTTTGACAAGGTTATTTTATTAGGAAATTCATTGGGAGGGCATATCGCATTGTACCACACAAAATTATATCCTGAAAAAGTAGCCGGACTTGTAATTACCGGAAGTTCTGGGCTTTATGAAAGCGCAATGGGAGACAGTTACCCAAGAAGAGGTGATTATGAGTACATCAAAAAGAAAGCTGAAGATGTATTTTATGACCCTAAAATTGCTACTCCTGAACTTATTGATGAAGTATACGCAACGGCTAACGATCGAATTAAACTGATTAAAACTTTAACGATTGCAAAGAGCGCTATTCGTCATAATATGGCCAAAGATTTGCCAAAAATGACAGTTGAAACCTGTATTATTTGGGGTAAAAATGACTCTGTAACGCCGCCAAATGTTGCCGAAGAATTTGATAAATTATTGCCAAATTCAACTTTGTATTGGATTGACAAATGTGGACACGCAGCTATGATGGAACATCCTCAGGAATTTAATGAAATTCTTGAAAAATGGCTTACTGAGCAAAAATTATAGCCTCTAACTTTCGATTTAAGGAGGTTTTAAAAACCAAGAATATGAAAATTAATACCGCCGAATTTATTGTCAGTAATTCTGATGCATCAAAATGCCCGAAAGATTTTCTGCCGGAATACGCATTTATAGGCAGATCAAATGTTGGTAAATCATCTTTAATAAACATGATTACCAATCATAAAAATTTAGCAAAAACATCTGGAAGACCAGGAAAAACACAACTGATAAATCACTTTAAAATCAACAATAATTGGTTTTTAGTCGATTTACCGGGTTATGGTTATGCTAAAGTTTCAAAAAAAACAAAATCAATTTTCCAGCAGTTTATTACCGATTATTTTGAAAACAGAGAGCAGTTAGTATGCGCTTTTGTTTTGATTGATATTCGTCACGAAGCTCAAAAAATTGACATTGAGTTTATGTCTTATATGGGAGAAAGCGAAATTCCGTTTTGCATTATTTTCACCAAAGCAGACAAAATCAGTAAAGTAAAAATTGATTCGCATATTGCAGCTTATCGCAAACAAATGTATGCTAATAACTGGGCCGAAATGCCGCAGTATTTTGTAACCTCATCAACAGAATCAATTGGAAAAGAAGAGCTTCTGACTTATATAGATGAAGTAAATCAGGAGGTTTTTAAAAACAACAGCGGATTTTTAAATTCAAATTAAGAAGTTAAATTCCAATAAATAAAATCCAAATTCCAACACGAAAATTAAAATATAAAAAATCCCAAACTCCAACCTTAAAATTGGAATTTGGGATTTTTTATTGGAATTTAAAACTACTTTGTTAACTCCAATTTCTCTGCAAAGTAATCGCAGAAATCTTTCATTGTATCTGACATTTTTTCGTCGTCTGTGGCGCGTTTAAAAGTATCAGCCATTGCAACCAATGTTTGGTGAAAGAAAATTTTCATTTCGTCTACCGGCATATCTTTTGTCCATAGATCAATACGCATTGTTTCATGTGCTTTACTATCCCAAATTGACAACATTATTGCTTTTGCTTCTTCTGCCTGAACACCTCCGTCTTGTGCACTCCACGTTAATTTTTCCGGAACACGGTTTTCGTCTAACTCGACGTTGAACTTAATTTCTGATTTTATTGTATTTGACATTATTTCTTAGGTTTATATTTTGACTTTTCGAAAATTTCTTTTGCATTAACTTTTAATAATTCTGATAGCGGCACATTGTTGTTTTTCATATACGAACGAACAATCTGCCAGCCAATCCACGCTCCGACTCTTCCCGGAGAATCGTTGTCTATTTCTAAATAGAATTTAGAAAATGGAGCTGGAGTTATAAATCGTGTTGTTAATTTAGGATCTAAACTGTACAACATTTCGCTTTCAAGAAAATAACGCCACATATAGCTTTCATTTTCTTCACACCATTTTATTTGTTCGGGTGTGTAACCCATTTTTTCTGCATCTGTATAATTAGGCAGAAGCAGATCTTTGGCGTATAACTGTTTCCCTTCAAAAATCATTTGAGAAACTAAATTTTTATCCGGATAAGCCGGAATGTTTCGGTAAGCAAAACTCGAAACTACATCTGGCATAATCTGCTTTTCTTCAAAATTGTATTTTAAGTAAGCCGGAAACTCATAGAATTTATGATCTTTTCCCAAATACAGCTCTAAAGCAACAACAACCAGACTGTCTGCATAAATTGCTTTTGAAGTATAATCCATTTCTCCAATTACAGTAACCACTTTTGGTGTTTTCGTTTTTGGGAAATAATATTTTACATGTTTGAAAAGCTCATTAAATTCCTCGCGGACAGGTTCGAAATTGCTGTATTTTTTTTGAACCTCTTTGTAAACTTCTCTCCAAATTGGCTCTTTCATTTTTTGAAGCCAGACGTTATCATCATTTCCTGGAAAAAAGTACGGATATTGTTTTTTTAGCCTGGCAAGATCTTCAGGTTTAGTTTCAAAAAAAGCCTTATCAAAACGCTCTACTTTAATATCTACCGGAATTTCTTCAACCTCTTTTTCAACCTTTGTTTTTTGGTCACAAGACAAAAAAAACAAGCACAGAACCACTACAAAGCGATAAATTTTCATTTTATTTTATTTAGATTTGTGTTGCTGGAATTTAAGTACTTTTCTACTTAAAAAAATAATTCTGCAAATATACATCCCTCCATCTTAAAACTTGAACTATTATGGCTAAAAAAAGCACAATTCAGACAGAAAAAGTAAATACACATATTGTTGAATGGTTAAAAAATTATGCTGCTAATGCAAAAGTCAACGGATTTGTAATCGGAATCTCAGGCGGAGTTGACTCTGCAGTGACCTCTACCTTGTGCGCGCAGACCGGTTTACAAGTTTTATGTGTAGAAATGCCCATTCATCAGGCTGAAAGTCAGGTATCAAGAGGAAGAGAACATATTGAACAACTAAAAAAACGTTTTCCGAATGTTTCGAGTGTAAAAACAGATTTAACTGACACTTTTGAAGCATTTAAGTCATCTGTGCCAACTTCAAAAGATTCAACAAAAGTTAATTTATCATTAGCCAACACAAGAGCACGTTTAAGGATGACTTCTTTGTACTATCTAGCTGGTATTCACGGGCTTTTAGTGGCCGGAACAGGGAATAAAGTAGAAGATTTTGGCGTTGGTTTCTATACAAAGTATGGTGACGGTGGTGTTGACCTAAGCCCAATTGCTGACTTAATGAAATCTGATGTTTATGCTTTAGGCGAATTTTTAGCTATCCCAAATTCAATTTTAACAGCTGCTCCAACAGATGGACTTTTTGGAGATAACAGAACCGATGAAGATCAATTAGGCGCAAGTTATGACGAACTAGAATGGGCGATGCTAACCGCGGAGTCAGGAAAAACGGCGGATGACTTTAACGGGAGAGAAAAATCTGTCTTTGAAATTTATAAAAGATTAAACACCAGCAACAAGCATAAAATGGATCCAATACCAGTTTGTTTAATCCCAAAAACGTTAAAATAAAATTTTTAACATTTGTCAATAATTAATTACAGAATTTATTTATTAATTTTACAATTCCAAAAACATGATAACAATTCTAAAAAGGTAAAATTATGATTAAAGTATGTCTTGCAGACAATCATCCTGTGACTCACTTTGGCGTTAAGTCTTATTTCAAAGACCACGATCAAATTTCAATTGTTGCCAACGTAGGCAATTTTTCAATGGTTAGAGATATTCTTCAAACGAAGGAAATCGACATCCTAATCTTAGATCTAGAATTAGAAGGACTTTCAAGTATCTTCGAAGTTAAATCAATCTTGAAAAATTTCCCGAAGACAAAAATTGTAATTTTCAGTGACCTAGCTGAGCAAATGTATGCTCCAAATGCTATTAAAGCAGGAGTATCCGGGTATGTGCACAAAACAGAAAAACTTGAAACTTTAGGTCTTTCTATTATTAAAGTACACGAAGGAAAAATTATCATCAACGAAACAGTTCGCAAAAACATGGCCCTTATTGCTAAACAAAGCAAGAGCGAACGTTTGTACAGAAAACTTTCTAACCGTGAAATCGAGGTTTTACGTTATTTAAGTGATGGTAAGAAAAACAATGAGATTTCTAAAATCTTAAATCTGAACGAGAAAACGATCAGTACTTACAAACTAAGATTATTAACTAAATTAAACGTTACTAATTTAGTAGACTTAGTAAATAAGGCTAAGACTTTAGAAATTATTTAATTTGATGGTATCCTGATTCGCTTAGGCCAGAATCATCAACCATAAAAAAAGCTCTATATTGTTTATCACTATAGAGCTTTTTGACTTTTATCCGCCGTGGTAAGGAACTACTACCCTTCCGAGCTTTTTAGAGAAGTTATTCAGCAGTTTAGAATAATCTACTACCATCATCAACAACTCCGAATTATCTTCTTGCGGGTCAGAAATAAGTGAATTTTTTAATTCATGAATAAGTTTTGAAACCAAAAACCATCTCATAGAAAATATAGTATCAGAAACATTTTGTTCGATGGTTACGTTTTTATGTTTCGGAAAAATATTCTGTCCTTCCCAGTTATGAATAGCCACTTTTTCATCTTCCATTAAAATATTGGTCACTTCCTGTGCAAATTCTGGCTGTAGATGCATTAAATATTTATCAAGACTAAATGCTTCATTTTGATTATAGAATTCAATAATATTGGTGTAAATATTTTGAAATAATGTATTTGACAGTTCTACTTCATCTTCCTGAAGACTTAAATAAACTTTTTCATAAACTTTATATTTTCTCTTTTCAGATACTTCTTTTATATTTCCTTCTTCATCGGCTTTTAGAAAAACATCTTCAAAATCTTCTAAAACACTTCCGTAAAGCAACAATATTTCAATGATCTTTCTTTCGAAACCGTACAGAATATCTACTTTTTCTGTTTGTTCTGCCGGATAAAACCCTGGCTCTCCCGGATAATCATCCGGCGGCCCTGTTCTTGGATCTTCTGGATCTCCTCCAGAATAGTTAGCATTTTTTGAAGGCTGATTTCTAACAACATCAAAAGGTTTTTGTTCCTGCTTTTGCTTTTTATTAGCTTCTGCAAGATCTTTTTGAATCAGCTGTGCCAGCGTACTTACCAAAACCTGCTCCGAAATATCCATAATTCGGGCACATTCCTGAATATAGACTTCACGCTGAATACGGTCTGGTATTTTAGAAATACTAGTAACCATATCACGAATCAAATCTGCTTTTTTGATTGGGTCGTTTTTAGCTTCATTCATCAAGATCGAAGCCTTAAACTGTATAAAATCTTTACTGTTTTCTTCTAAATAAGCAACTAATGCGTCATACGAGTTTTTGCGCGCAAAACTATCAGGATCTTCTCCGTCAGGAAAAGTACAAACCCTAACATTCATACCTTCTTCCAAAATCAAATCGATTCCTCGAATAGAAGCTCGCAATCCGGCAGCATCTCCGTCAAAAAGTACCGTAATATTTCTGGTCAAACGATTCACTAATCGTATTTGATCTGGTGTTAAAGCTGTTCCTGAAGAAGCTACAACATTTTCAATTCCGGCTTGATTAAACTGAATAACATCGGTATAACCTTCTACCAAATAGCAATTGTTTTGTTTTGCTATCGATTGTTTAGCCTGATAAATTCCGTACAGGACTTTACTTTTATGGTAAATATCACTTTCGGGCGAATTCAGGTATTTTGCTGCTTTTTTATCGTTGGTTAAAATACGTCCTCCAAATCCTAAAACACGCCCCGACATACTGTGAATTGGAAACATCACACGTCCTTTAAAACGATCAAAAGGACGATCTTCTCTGGCAATTGTTAAACCTGTACTTTCCAGAAATTCTAGTTTATAGCCTTTTCCGAGTGCTTCTTTGGTCAGTGCATCCCAGGTTTCTGGTGAATATCCTAAATTAAATTTTTTGATGCTTTCAGTGGTAAATCCTCTTTCTTTAAAATAAGACAAACCAATTGCTTTTCCTTCTTCAGTATTGGCCATAACATCCTCAAAATACTTTGCGGCAAATTCTGAAACCAAATACATACTTTCACGAACATCTGTCATTGCTTTTTCAGCATCTGTCTGTTCGGTTTCTTCAATCTCAATATTGTATTTTCTGGCTAAATACCGAATGGCCTCGGGATAGGTAAAGTGAGAATGTTCCATTAAAAAAGCAACTGAATTCCCTCCTTTTCCGGAACTAAAATCTTTCCAGATTCCTTTTGCAGGCGAAACCATAAACGAAGGCGAGCGCTCATCAGAAAACGGGCTCAAACCTTTGTAATTACTTCCTGCACGCTTTAAATTAACAAAATCGCCGATAACCTCCTCAACGCGAGCAGTTTCAAAAACGGAATCTATTGTACTTTGTGAAATCAAAACGTAAATTCTTTTTTAAAAATTATAGCTTGTAAAAGTACATAAATCAATCTTGAATTTTTAGAATTTAAAATAAAAAAAGTACCTCTTTCGAAGCACTTTTTTACTAACTAAATTCAAACTTTATTCTCAATTCAAATCAAGGCGTAAACCTAAAGAAACATTATTTTCCTTGGTTAAATTATCCTGAAATATAGGGTTCAAATCGTATTTAAAATACAAACTCAATTCTCTGTAACCAATGTAAGAACTCAAACCGTAAATAAAATTATTTACATTATAATCGCCTTTAATTGTGGTTTTATACTTTAAATCGTCTTCTTCAAATTTTAAAATTTGTTTTGATTTCACATTGATTCCAGCGTAACCTCCTACTCCAAAACGGAAATTTTTGTGGGTTTTGAAATATTTTTTTCCGTTGCTTTCTCCTGCTTTTGTAAAATCAAATTCTAAATGCACCGGAGCCACCAAATACACGTTTCTAAAACGAGATTCTGTCAAATGAACCGGATTTTCTACAAGATTGGTTTGATTGCCGTCTACCACAAAACTTCTGTTATCTGTCGGGCGAATATTATTATACATCAATGAAAGTCCGTATTTAGCATGAAGCAGATTATCATTTTTCATTAATCTTGAGTTATAGGTAAAACCCCATTCATAAAAGTGCGAACCCATAAAACGGTAATTAGAATCTTGTAGTTTTCCGTCAACCATTGTATTATTCAAACCCATTGCAAATACAAATTGCGATGTTGTTCTTTTTTCACCGTGAATCGAATCTTTGTCATGTCTATTAGATTTCCATCGGATCATGTAGACTTTAGAAGAATCTTCTTTGATTTTTCCGTCAACTTTTTGCTGAACCAAATCGTTCAGTTCATTTTGTGCCAAAGTCACTTTTTCTTCGATAATTACGGCACGGGCTTCTGCTAATTCTTTTTTGCGTTTATCAGCCTGTTCTTGTGTGATTTTCCCTTCTGATAATTGAACATTTACAGCTTCAATTTCTTGTTTCAGGGTTTCTTTTTCTTCTTTGGTAATCTTTTCGATTTTATTGGCAATTTGCTTTGCTCTTGATTCAAAGGTTTCCTGTCCCAGAACTTTGCTTACGAATAAGAAAACCAGGATTACGAGGTAAATGGTAAAATTTTTCATGATTGATTTTTTAATTTTGATTGTTGATTGATGATTATTAATTGTGAATTATAAATGGTAAATTGTGAATGCTTTATTCCATCTACATCGGGTTAAAACCCGACGCTACAATATGAATCGTTCCTCCGGAACTGAAAATCTATATTCTTGCTTCTTTATTCTTTGCTCTTTATTCTCTACTCCTGCTGATTTCTATTTGCTAAAGCCACTTTTACGGTTTGGTAATTTTTATTGACTTTGGTAATTACTTTTTCTCTAAATGAAAGTTCCAATTCACCATCGACCTGATTCAGTAAATCAGAAGCATTGATTTTTATTTTTGATTTTTTAACTGAACTTTCAGCCAAAACGCTTTTTTCTGCCTTTTCGAATAATTGATCTGTATTTTCTTTTTTAGGATTTTTGATAACTACAACCGGATTTGTATTTGATTGTTTTTCTTGATTGTTTTTGATGATGACTGAAGACTCCGCTATTTGATTTGATTCATTTTTAATGGTTTTATTTGGTATTTGATTAAGGTTGTTTTCTTGTTTATTTGATTTTTGCACTTCAGTTTCAGTTGAAGTTTTTTCAGCGATCACCGTTTCTGTTTGAACTGATTCAACTTTATTTATAGTTGGTTTAGCAGCAGAATCTTTTTTAGTATTTTCTTCGATTACAATACTTTTAGGGCTTTCGATCTTTTCTTTCTTTTGATTAAAAAAGAAAGTTCCCACTAATAAAAAACCAACAATACTGGCGGCGATATAAAGCCATTTTCTGTTTTTCTTTGGTTTTTTCGTTTCTGCAACACTCAACATAGCATCTAATCGATCCCAGGCTTTTTCGCTTGGTTCAATTTTGCGTTGGTTTAGTTTTTCACGGAAATCCTTTTCAAAATTATTCGGTTCCATTATCTTGTTTTTTTAGAATAGTAATTTGTGTTTGCAGCATTTTCCTGGCGTGCGATAATTGCGATTTTGATGTTCCTTCATTAATTCCTAACATCTTGGCAATTTCATTGTGTTTATAACCTTCAATGGCGTATAAATTGAAAATCATTTTATAACCATCCGGCAAAGCATCAATTAAAAACTGAATTTGATCAACTGTAAACTGACTGTCGATTTCGTTGAAACTTTCTTCAACAAAAAATTCATCTTCGGCAAAATTTACTTTTTTCTGGACTCTTAAATAAGAAATACATTCGTTAACCATAATTCGGCGAATCCAGCCTTCAAAGCTTCCTTTATGTTCAAAGTTTCTTAGATTCGTAAAGACTTTCATAAAAGCCGTGATCATTACATCTTCTGCCAGCTGAATATCTTTTATATATTGTCGGCAGACACTTAACATTTTTGAAGAAAACTTACTGTAAATCTGCTGCTGTGCCTGCCGATTATTTTCGACAGCAAGCTTTATGATTTTGGTTTCTTCTTGATGTAAATGAATAATTTTCATTAATACGCTTTTCGGTTTTTGGTTTTAGAAACAGACTTCTATTAACATAGACGCATGTCGATTTGAAATGGTTGCATGAAGTGTAAAAAATTCCAATAAAAAAAATACAAATCCCAATCAAATAGAAATACACAACTGATTTACAACAAAGTAAACCAATTATCTAATTGATAAATTTTCTGATTATCTAATTAAAGAAATTATTTCTTCCTCTCAATAACGTAATTTACCATTAAAGTAAGCGCCGCTTTGAATTCAGAATCCGGGTAATTTTCTAAAAGGGAAAGTGCTTCTTGCTGAAATTGCACCATTTTATCTTCGGCGTAAGCCAAACCATTATTATTTTTTACAAAGGCAATAACTTCTTTGACGCGTTTTTTGTCTTTGTTGTGGTTTTTGATGGAGTTTATCAACCACTTTTTTTCCTGCGGAGTACAAGTATTTAAAACATGAATTAAAGGCAAAGTCATTTTTTGCTCTTTAATATCGATTCCTGTTGGTTTTCCGATGGCTTCTTCACTGTAATCAAACAGGTCATCTTTAATTTGAAATGCCATTCCGATAAGTTCGCCAAACTTTCGCATATTTTCAACCTGAATATCATCTTCAATTACTGATTTTGCACCAAGTGCACAACAAGCTGCAATAAGTGTTGCAGTTTTTTTTCGGATGATTTCGTAATAAACATCTTCGGTAATATCGAGTCTGCGCGCTTTTTCGATTTGAAGTAATTCGCCTTCGCTCATTTCTCGAACGGCTACAGAAATGATTCGGAGTAAATCAAAATCGCCGTTATCAATAGATAGCAGCAATCCTTTTGAAAGCAAATAATCTCCAACAAGAACAGCAATTTTATTTTTCCAAAGTGCATTTATTGAGAAGAATCCGCGGCGGCGATTACTGTCGTCTACCACATCATCATGAACCAAAGTTGCCGTATGAATCAATTCAATTACCGAAGCGCCTCGATAGGTTCTTTCGTTTACAATGCCGCCAGAAACCATTTTTGCTGTCAAAAAAACAAACATCGGACGCATTTGTTTTCCTTTTCTATTTACAATATAATAGGTGATTCTGTTTAGCAAAGCAACCTTGGAAGTCATCGATTCATGAAACTTTTTTTCAAAAAGTTCCATCTCGGTAATTATAGGCTGTTTTATTTGTGAAGTAATATTCATTTCGATTTCAAATATACTATTTTAAATAAAAAAACGTTGTCTATTTTATGTTAGTATATCTATAAATATGTACTAATTTAAAAAAAACAATCCAAAAACACCTCAATCTAATAACTAATTTGAATTCATTGATTAAAAGTAAAACCAAAAAAACTATTTATTATGAAAACAAAATTTTTATTAATTGGAACCTGTATCGCTTTATCACTATTTACAAGTTGTAATTCTGATGAAAACACAAACGACGGAACTGCTAAGGTCATTACTAACGACGAAATAATTGCAAATTCTAAAATAGATGCCTCAATTGAAGATGTTACTAATATTGCTGAAGATCAGTTTAACTCACAAGTAAACATTAACAGCAAACCTTCTGGAAACATTAAACACTTTTTACCTGAATGTGCTGTTATTACAACAGTTTTAACGAATAATACTTTTACAAAAACGGTGGATTTTGGCGTTGACGGCTGTACGCTTGATAACGGAAATACGGTAAAAGGAAAAATGGTGGTTTCGTTTTCTAATGATTTTTCGGCTTCGACACAAACAATCAGTTATACATTTGAAGGTTTTTACCACAATGGTAAACTACTTCAGGGAAGCAAAAGCATTATTAGAACTGTAAAATCAACTGATTTACTGGCAGAAGTGCATCCTGTTTCGACCGCTGCAATTGATCTGACTATTACTTTTGATGACGGAAGTATTTACAGCAGAAAAGGTTCGTTAGTGAAAGAAATGACTGCCGGTTATAACACTTGGTTTAATTGGGAAGACAATGTTTTTGTAGTGACCGGAAGCGGTACCACAACTTTACCAAACGGAGATACCTTCTCTGCAGAAATTACGACTCCTCTTGAATTTAAAGCTTCATGCAAAAAATCATTTGCAGTAAAAGGAGTTGTTGAAATAACTAAAAATGGAGCTTCGGCTACGATTGATTATGGCAATGGTGATTGCGACACACTGGCTTCTGTAACCAAAGACGGCGTAACAGAAGAAATTGATTTGAAAAAATAAGATCCCTTTTTGCCCACAAAAAAAGCATTAAAAACAAGATTCACCCTCGTTTTTAATGCTTTTTTTATTACCCATCAAATGTCCCGATGGGACATTTTTATATTGTCATTATTTGTTTTCTACCGATGAGATATTCCTAGCGGAATATGTTCTGAAAAATTTTCAGCTATATAGCAAAGCAATCTCGTAGAGTAAATATCGGTAGACACAACATTTCGTAATATCGTTTTTTGTCCCGTAGGGACTATACCGAATCAGCTTCTTTGTTTGCTAATTGCCCGCAGGCAGCATCAATATCTTTTCCGCGGCTGCGACGCACTTTTACTACAACTCCAATATTTTCTAATGCTGTAATGTAAGCTAAAATAGATTCTTCTGAAGCTTGTTGAAATTCTCCGTCATCAATTGGGTTATATTCAATTAAATTGACTTTACACGGTACATATTTACAGAATTTTACCAAGGCGTCTACCGAAGCTTTATCGTCGTTGATCCCTTTCCAAACTACATATTCGTATGAAATTTTGCTTTTTGTTTTTCTGTACCAATATTCTAATGCTTCTCGTAAATCTTTTAGAGGAAAGTTTTTGCTGAAAGGCATAATCTTCGCGCGGATTTCATCAATTGCCGAATGCAGGGAAACTGCCAGTTTGAATTTCACATCATCATCGGCCATTTTTTTGATCATTTTCGGAATTCCTGATGTCGAAAGCATAATACGCTTTGGAGACATTCCTAATCCTTCCGGCGATGTAACCATATCGATCGCTTTAATGACATTATTATAATTCATTAAAGGTTCGCCCATTCCCATAAAAACAATATTCGAAAGCGGATGATTGTGGTACAAACGGCTTTCTTTATCAATTGCCAAAATCTGATCGTAGATTTCTCCCGGCTCCAAATTTCGCATTCTTTTTAAACGTGCAGTTGCACAGAAATTACAATCTAGACTACACCCAACCTGACTTGAAACACAAGCCGTTGTTCTGGTTTCTGTTGGAATTAAAACAGATTCCACAACTAATCCATCGTGTAATCTAACAGCATTTTTTACTGTTCCGTCGCTGCTTCTCTGCATGGTATCAACCTTAATATGATTGATAACAAAATTTTCTTCAAGCATAGAACGTGTTGTTTTGGCAACATTCGTCATATCCTCAAAACTGTGTGCTCCTTTGCTCCAAAGCCATTCATAAACTTGATTTCCACGAAAAGCTTTGTCATTATTTGCGACAAAAAAATCTCGTAACTGATCTTTTGATAAGGCTCTTATGTCTTTTTTCTCGATTTGCATGCTGCAAAGTTAATCACTTTTGTCATTTTTTTTGATTTTTAGATGCATTCTTAATTTATCTCTTCTTGAATTTTATGCAAAATCATCTCTCTATTTACCTGTCAAACCTTTACTATAATGATTTAATTAAAGTTTGGCTATGATTTTTATCATTTAATTTCGGCTGTCTGCTTGATAATTTTGATCTAAGAAATAAGGTCAGTTCACAACCACTTACAGAACTCTCCCGATTAAAATTAACAAATACCTATCAAGATGAAAACAATTAAATCAATCCTATTAACAGCAATTTTCACAGCAGTATCATTACAACTAAACGCGCAAAGAACCTATACGGTAGCAGCTGCTAAATCAACTTTTGAAGTTGCCGGAACTTCTACTGTTCACGATTGGATAATGAAATCTACAGAAGGAACTGGTATCGCCAACTTAACGGTACAAGATTCTAAACTAGCAGCTATAAACAGCTTAACTATTACCTTATTGGCAGAAAGTTTAAAAAGCAGCAAAACAAGCATGGACCAAGTGGCTTATGAAGCCTTAGATACAGAAACGCATAAAACTATTGAGTATGCGTTAAAATCTGCTGAAAAAATAAATGAATCAACTTGGATCTTAACCGGAACTTATACCATTGCCGGTGTCAGCAAAGAGTATAAAACTCAGGTAAAAATAACAGCAGATAATGGAACCTTTACTCTTCAGGGTTCTAATCAAATCACTTTTGGCGATTTTGAAATGACACCTCCAAAAGCGGCTCTTGGTGTTGTTAAAACCGGTAAAGATTTAACTGTGATTTTCAATATCATGTTAAGTCAGATAAATCAGATTTCAGATCTGTAACTACAATTACATTATTGGAAAATTAATATTTGATAAAACACAAATTACATTTTTGGGCATAATTATTCGCTTCAAAAAAATGAAAACGTTGTAGTTTTTAAATATCATTTTAATAAAATTTTAACAATGATTTTTATCATGTATCTCCGAAAAATATAGACAGATCTTTGATACAAGTTAAAACAACATTCTTAGTACTAAAAAGAAATCGGTCGATTTGTTAACTTATTTTTTACAATAAAACATGACAAAATGAAAATCAATAAAATTAAATTATTTGCAATTGCAGTTGCTCTTTTCGGGATTACTTCAATTGCTACGGCACAAAAATCATATGCTTTAGATGCTAAATCTACCTTTTCAGTTGCGGGAACTTCAACACTGCATGATTGGGAAATGAAATCAGCTTCAGGAACTGGGACAGCAAACTTTTCAATAGCTAATTCAAAGCTTACCGAAATAGAATCCTTATCGGTTACTCTATTGGCTGAAAGTGTGAAAAGTGAGAAAAAAAGTATGGATAAAGTAGCTTACGAAACTTTAAAAACAGATAAAAATAAAAACTTCAAATATGTTTTAAAATCTGCAGAAAAAGTAAATGAAACCACTTGGGAATTGACCGGAACTTACACCATTGCAGGAGTTAGCAAAGTTTATAAAACAACTGTAAAAACAACTGTTACAAAAGATGGATTAAACATGCAGGGTTCTAACAAAATCACTTTTACAGATTTTGGAATGAAATCACCAACTGCAATGCTTGGAACTATTAAAACGGGACAAGACTTAACTATAAAATTTAATTTAAACTTTAATTTATAAGCGCCATGAAAAAAATTTATATTCTATGTATAACATTAGTCAGTACGTTTGCTGTTAATGCTCAGGTAAGTTTTGGCCACATTCAAAACCAGATTCCACGAAGCCAAAAAGGTATTAATCAATTTGATGTAAAAAAAGACACCGTTGCCTACAAAGGATTAAGTGTTGACATGGGAGCCGCTTTTGCACTTCAATTTCAAGCTTTAAACTCGTTCAATGATCAAAAAAACTTAACCACAGCACCAGGTTACAGATTAAATAATTTAGAAAATAATTTCAATTTACCAAATGCAAACTTCACAATTGGGGCTCAATTATATGATGGTGTACGTGTAAACTTAGATGTATATCTGGCTTCCAGACACCACAACGAGACTTGGGTAAAAGGAGGTTATTTGCAAATTGACAAACTTGATTTCATTAAAAAAGATTTCCTTGCTGATTTCATGCAGTATACAACGATCAAAATTGGTCAAATGGAGAACAACTATGGGGATGCACACTTTAGGAGATCTGATAACGGAAATGCGTTTATGAATCCGTTTGTTGGAAATAATATAATGGATGCGTTTATTACAGAAATGGGAGCTGAAGTTTATTATAACAGATCAGGCTTTGTAAGCATGATTGGAGTAACGAATTCTAAATTAAACCAAAATGTTCAGGAAATTGTACCTGCAACACCAACGGCATCAAAACCAGATTCTAATACAACTATAAGCCCTTCTATTCTTGCAAAATTAGGCTGGGACAAACAAATCAACGACGATTTAAGAATTAGATTAACAGGTTCATATTATCATACAGCAAATTCTAGTGGAAATTTATATTCTTCTGATAGAGCAGGAAGCCGATTTTATGGTGTAATGAGCCATTCTGAGTATAATATTATCGATCCGGCTGCCGGAACACCTATTAGCACTGTTGCGAACAACTTTGATCCAACAGCCAATAAAGATACAGGAAGATTTAATCCAGGATACGGAAACTGGGCAACATCCTATATGGTAAACCCATTTATCAAATACAAAGGCCTTGAATTTTTTGGAACGTTAGAATTTACTTCCGGTGGAGATTACAAAGGTACTGATGACACTCGTAAAGTGAATCAATATGTAGGTGATTTAGTTTATCGTTTCGGAGAGAATGAAAGGTTTTATGTTGGTGGGAAATATAATTTAGTTGATGGGAAATTAGCTAATGCAAATGCTCAGGCAATTCAAATAAACAGATTTGAAGCTGCAACGGGATGGTTTATGACCAGAAACGTTTTGGCAAAGTTAGAATATGTAGATCAAAATTATAAAAACTTCTCTCAATTTAATGGAGCAACTCCAAACGATCTTTTCGGAGGAAGTTTTAAAGGACTTATGTTCGAAGCAGTAATTTCATTTTGATAAAATGTACAAAAGATTTATTTTCTTAATTATGGGTTTAGCGGCTTTCTTTTTATTAGGAAGTGCTAAACCCTCTCTTTTAGCAGAAGATACAAGCTTGGTAATAAATAAAATTAAAATAGAAATTACAGGAACATCTACTGTTGGCAAGTACAATTGCTCTAATACCTTTTCAATAAAAGATACGGTTTATATAAATTCAGTTAAAAAAAATATTTTCAATACCGAAATTAAAATGTCAAACTTTGATTGCGGTAACAAAATAATGACGAAAGATTTACAAGGAACCGTAAAGGTGAAGCAATTTCCAAATAGTACCGTTTGTATTACTGATGTAAAGCCAAATGGCAAAAATTACAAATGCAGATTAAACTTTTATATCACCGATAAAACATTAAAATATAAAGATTTTATACTGTACAATTCCGATGATAAAATTCAGGGAACACTAAATTTAAAATTCTCTGATATCGACTTAGAACCACCGGTAAAAATGGCTGGATTAATAAAAGTAAAAGATGAGATTGTGATAAATTTCAGCCTTTACAAAAACTAAAAACTTACTTCTAAAATATTTCAGCAAAAAAATCTTCAATTTTTAGAAACTGAAAAAAATTGGCACAAGAATTGTCTTGCACTCAACAGAAAAGTAATCTTACAAAGCGCGCCATAGTTTTAAAATTTGTATTTTTATTATTCCACTTTATAACCTTTTAAATTTTATAACCTAAAAAGACAATTTATCATGAAAAAACAAATTTTAAGTTTAGCTGTTGTTGCATTATTAGCTTTGGGATTACAATCTTGTGAGAAGAAAGAGCCTAAACCTGCAGATGAAGAATTAACTCTTGGAAACAAAGTAGATTCATTAACAACAGATATTGAAGAAGTAAAAGACAGCGCTGTAAGCAAAACAGAAAGTGCTGCTGCAAAAGCTAAAGATGCTACTGAAAATGCAGTTCAAGATGTAAAAGACGGAGCTAAAAAAGCGGCAACTGATGTAAAAGACGCTACTAAAAAAGGAGCTGAAAAAGTTGAAAATGCGGCCAAAGCTGCTAAAGACGGAACTGTAAAAACAGCAAAAGAAGTAAATGAAGCTTTGAAAAAATAATTTCATTACAACTAAAACTAAAAACCATTCGCCTAAACGAATGGTTTTTTTTATGCAAAATAGGCAGCGGATATTTTTTGTATTTTTGCTTTAAATTAGAACAACTACAAGATGCATTTTATATCACAAGAATTAGAAGATTATATTGAACAGCATTCTGAGAATGAACCAGAATTATTAGCGAAACTTAATAAAGAAACCTACCAAAAAATACTTTTACCGAGAATGTTAAGCGGGCATTTTCAAGGTCGTGTTTTAAGTATGTTATCAAAATTAATTCGTCCTGTAAATATTCTTGAAATCGGGACTTATACAGGTTATGCCGCACTTTGTTTATGCGAAGGAATGCAGGAAAACGGGCAACTGCATACTATAGATATTAAAGAAGAATTAGTTGATTTTCAAAGAAAATACTTTGACGCATCGCCTTGGGGAAATCAGATTTTTCAGCATTTAGGTGAAGCAGTTGATATTATCCCAACTATAGATGTAAAATTTGATTTGGTTTTTATTGATGCTGATAAGGAAAATTACCTCAATTATTGGGAAATGATTGTTCCCAAAATGAATAAAGGCGGAATTATTTTATCCGATAATGTTTTATGGAGCGGAAAAATTCTTGAACCGGTTCATCCTAATGATGTCAGTACAAAAGTACTTGTTGAATATAATCAGCTTTTGAAAGATGATCCAAGAGTTGAAACGGTTTTATTACCAATTCGTGATGGATTGACGGTTTCTAGAGTATTGTAATTTTATAAGTTGCTAAGATATTCTAAGATTTTTTCTATTCATGCTTTTACTCAATTTAGAATGACTTATTTAAATCAGATAAATAATGAAGGTTTTGCAATAATAAACAATGTTTTTACTGAAAATGAGATCGAAAAGCTGATTTCATTAATCGAAAACGTAACAGAAAATGATTCTGAAAATGTAACTTTTAGAAAATCTCAGGATTTATTTGCAATTAGACAATTTCATAAAGAAGTACCAGATACCTTAAATTTTATTTTCAATCAAAATTTAAAAAATATTATTGAGACTAATTTTGGAAAAGGATACTTTATAACCAAATCCATTTATTTTGACAAGCCTGAAAAGTCGAATTGGTTTGTGGCTTATCATCAGGATTTAACTATTTCTGTAGATAAAAAAATTGAAACTGAAAATTTTGAAAACTGGACTGTAAAACACAATCAGTTTGCGGTACAGCCGCCAAAAGAAATTTTAGAAGATAATTTTACGATTAGGATTCATATTGATACCACTACAAAAGACAATGGCGCTTTAAAAGTCATCAATAATTCACATTCAAAAGGAATTTTGAGAATCGAAAACCTTGATTTTGAAAAAGAAACAGAAACAATCTGCGAAGTTGAAAAAGGCGGTATTATGATTATGAAACCTTTATTATTTCATGCTTCAAACAAAACCACAAACAACAAAAGAAGAAGAGTTATTCATATCGAATTCAGCAAACAGCAACTCCCTGCAGGATTAGAATGGAGTGAAAGAAAAATTCTTGAAAATAATTAAACATTAAATAAATAAAGTTCTAAGTTTTCTCAAAAAAAACTTAGAAACTTAGTATCTTAAAAACTCATAACCTTTCAAAAATCCTTATCCCGGAAAATATTGAGGCTTTAATCTTCTATAAGCCAGATAAATTAAGAAACCGAAAAGAGCTCCAAAGAAATATCCTGTTAGAATATCTCCAGGATAATGTAATCCTAAGTAAATACGGCTGTAAGCGAAAATCAAAGGCCATAAGAATAAAAAGCCTAAATATTTAAAGTGGCGTTTTAAAGCCAAATATAAAAAAGTAGCAACAGCCATTGTATTTGCAGCATGCCCTGAAAAGAAACTAAAAGAATTTCTAATTATTAGAATTCTTAAATCTGCCTTTATATCGGGATTATTACAAGGGCGTAAACGCTGAAAAGTATGTTTAAACAAATTACAGGTCTGATCTGTAAAAGCAAGCAAAATTGCTACAAAAAGCAATATATACAAAGTTTGCTTTCCTCCTATCTTTTTATAAATAAGATAAAACAACAATAAAAAGAACGGTGTCCAATACACCTGTTCGGTAATAATCAGCCAGAATTTATCATATGTTTCAGAACCTAAACCGTTTAGATATACGAGCAAATTGATATCTAATTTTTCAATTTTTTCAAGCATATTATTTTTGGCGTTTTATAGGTCCAGAAAGTGATTCAATATCTTCTTTTACCTGGTCAATTTCTGTGGCAGTTTCACCTAACAGATTACCGGATAAATTAGTAGTATCGCCTAACAAATTAGATTTTGCATCATTAATCTGTGCGTTAATATTACCCGTAATATCAGTTAAAGATTTCGTGTCAAGACCATTGGCCTCAGCTCCTTTTTGAATTTCACTTTTTATATCGTTGGTTGCATTTTTTAACTGTGCCATCGCTTTACCCATTGTACGGGCAATTTCCGGCACTTTATCAGAACCAAAAAGCATTAGTACTATAAACAGTATGAAAACTAATTCTCCTCCTCCTATACCAAACATATCTTTTATTTTTGTTGTGCCACAAAGATATTAAATTTTGAAGCGCACAGTTTTAAAATTTACTTAAAAAAAAAGACTCTTTTCAGAGTCTTTTTAGTTTGTTCTTAGTCAAATTTTGATTTTTGTTCAACTTTTGGCCATGAATTATTCGTTACATCGATATCAGCCGTAAGTAATTTTGGGTCAATCTGAATGCTTTTTACAGCTTTTGTAGTTGCATAAACTTTTTTGGCAGTTTCATTACTTTTTCTCCAGATTTGTGCCGGATATTGGTAATTATCTTTTGTACCATCTTCATAAGTAATTTCAACAAGTATTGGCATAATCATTCCACCTGGTTTGTTGAATTCAACTTCATAAAAATATTTAGGCGATTTGATGCTTGCTTTTTCCTCTGCAGTAAAAGTCTGGTCAACATAATCAGCCAATGGTTTTACATCTTCTAATTTTAATGCTTTTTTGCTTGAAGCGTTAACTTCTGGATTATCTCCTGAAACTAAATAAACAAAAGGACCTTTTTCAAATCCAAAACGACCTTTTCTCACTTTTACATCTTTAATGTCAGCAGTTGGAGTTTCAGAAACATAATATTGTTTCACCTCTTTAATTCCGATATCTACAAAATCAGTTGAATAAAACCATCCTCTAAAAAACCAATCTAAATCTACAGCCGAAGCATCTTCCATTGTTCTAAAGAAATCCTCTGGGGTTGGATGTTTAAATTTCCATCTGTTTGCATACGTTTTAAAAGCATAATCAAACAATTCTTTCCCCATTACCACTTCTCTTAAAATATTAAGACCAGTAGCCGGTTTTCCGTAAGCGTTATTTCCAAATTGGTGAATAGTTTCAGAGTTAGACATAATTGGCTCTAAAAATTTCTGATCACCGCTCATATAAGGAACAATATTTTTTGCAGGTCCGCGTCTAGACGGGAAAGCTGGATCTAATTCCTGCTCTGCCAAATATTCTAAAAATGAATTTAAACCTTCATCCATCCAAGTCCATTGACGCTCGTCAGAGTTTACAATCATTGGGAAGAATGTGTGTCCAACTTCGTGAATAATAACACCAATCATTCCGTTTTTAACCTCTTTAGTCGTTACACCGTTTTCATCCGGACGACCAAAATTCCAGCAAATCATTGGATATTCCATTCCCTGATCTTCTGCAGAAACAGAAACAGCTTTTGGATAAGGATAATCAAAAGTATGAGAAGAATAGCTTTTTAAAGTATGTGCAACTGTTAGTGTTGAAGTTTCTCCCCACAGTGGGTTTGCTTCTTTTGGATAAACAGATTCTGCCATAACAGTTCTGTTTCCAATTTTTACAGCCATTGCATCATAAATGAATTTTCTTGAAGAGGCAATTCCGAAATCACGAACATTTTTCGCACTGAATTTCCAAGTTTTTTTCTTTTCAGAAAAAGCTTTTTCAGCTGCTTCAGCTTCTGCCTGAGTTACAATAACAACAGGTTTGTCAAATGATTTTTGAGCTTGTTCGTAACGCTTAACTTGTTCTGCTGTAAAAACTTCGCTTCTGTTCGTTAATTCTCCTGTTGCATCGATAATGTGATCTGCAGGAACTGTAATATTTACGTCGAAATTCCCGAAAGGAAGAGCAAACTCTCCGCTTCCCCAGAACTGCATATTCTGCCATCCTTCAACATCGTTGTAAACTGCCATTCTAGGATAGAATTGCGCAATTACATATAATTTATTTCCATCTTTTTCGAAAAATTCATAACCAGAACGCCCGCCTTCTTTTCTATAATTGTTGATGTTATACCACCATTTTACAGAAAATGAAATTTTTTCTCCCGGTTTTAACGGTGAAGCCAGATTGATACGCATCATCGTTTCGTTGATCGTATAAGACATTGGAGTTCCTTTTGCGTCTTTTACCTGTTCAATATTAAAACCACGCTCTAAATCTTTTTTCAAATATTTAGATGAAAAACCATCAAGAGCCAAAACCTGATTTATTTTTTCGCCTTCGGCTAAAGAAGTTTGTCCATTAGCTCTAGCCTGATTTTGATCTAACTGAACCCATAAATACTCTAAAGTATCCGGCGAATTGTTAGAATATGTGATCGTTTCAGCACCCGTTAATTTTGAATTTTTATCATCTAATTCAACATCAATTTTATAATCTGCCTGCTGTTGGTAATATGCAGGTCCAGGCGCTCCAGACGCTGTACGAAACATGTTTGGTGTTGCCAGCAAATCGTACATCTGGCTGAATTTATTAGTGTCGTACTTGCCTTGCTGCTTAGGTGTCACAGCTTTTTCCTGAGCAACTAACATTGCAGGAAAAATTAATAATAATGAAAGCTTTTTCATAAAAGTCTAATGGTAATTTTGTCAGGGTGTGAAAATAACAATTAAAATATTAATTTAACATATTAATTAATACTTTAACAATTCTTTCCTTGAAGATTCTGTAAAGAGGACACTTCTTTTAGTACCAAATGCTGAAATATGTGTAATATTCTGCTGTTCAGAACTCCAGTCCACGAGTATAGTATTTGAGATTTCGATTGATTTAAATTTATCGACATCTTTTATTTTGGAATAACAAATTAAAACATCGCCGCTTTCCACTTCTTTCGACAAAAAAGTGATAGGTTTTGCCTGCCCGTTTATCTTGATGGTAAAATTTTCAGCAAGATACTTTTTAAACAAATCAAGATCTGCGGGAGTTTCTTTTTCTGTTCCTACGAATGCTTTTTTATGGTATTTTTTCTCCAGTGCATTATTCAAATCATCTACAAAAATGCGAGATGTAATTTGAATCATTTTTTTCTCTGCTGCGTATTCAACCTGAAAAACACCAACATAAAATTTATGAAATGCAAAGGAAGAAAGCGACAAGAACAATATCCCGATAAAAGGATAAATCAATATTTTTTTCATTATTGAGAGGCATTCACTTTTTTAAATTCAGCATTTTTGTTGATTAAAAAATCAATCAACTCAAATTTTTGATCTTCTTTTAGATGTCTTTTAGATTCCGGATCGTTAGAACAAAACATCAAAAACAAATCAACTTCGTCTTTTTTCAAACCTAGAGTTTTAGTAAAGAAATCAGGTTTAAAATTGGCTTTAGAATATTCTACAAAGGCAATATCCGAGATTTCTTCTTCTTTTACCTCATCATTTTTTGAAAGAAGTTTTTTAACATCTTTAAAAATTCGAACAAAGTCCATTCCGTATTTAATAGTTTGATCAGAATACATTACCGTATTTTTTGCGGTAGATTGTTTATCATCTTCAAACTGCATATCAACATATTGCTGCGTATTACTATCTAATGACTTTACTTTTAAATCTTTACGAACCACAACTTCTTTTAATTCATTGCTCACCAAATCTAAAGGCACAGAAAAAAGTATTTGTGCGCAGTCTTTCTCAGTCAAAACAATTTTTTTAGACTGAAAAGCCAAACCGGTAAAAAGTAAAGTATCTTTTGGCTGTGCCAAAATATCAAACAATCCACCCGGACCTATAAAAGTTCTGGATTTTGCATTAATATTCATGACATAGCCACTCTCTATAGAAAGCGATTTGTTTGTAACCTGACCGTGCAGCGACTTTCTTGAGCCATTTTGCCCAAGCATTATTTGACAAAATAAGCAAACAACGAATACTCCTAGTTTATTTTTCATTTTCGAGAATTATTAGATATTTTCGAGCTAACTCTGTTATTAAAAACATACTCATTGTTTTATTCTTTGTATTCAAAGATACGGCAAATTCGGCATCATCTACACAATATAATTGAAATCCTTTGATATCATCAACCGGAATTTTTAATCTTTCGGTATAATAATTTTCTTCAAAAAGATACTCAATTTTTCTGAAAAGCATCTCCTTTTTCTCCACATTTACCTCTTTTTTTAACATTGCCGTACGTCCGGAAATTTTATTGAGGATTTTATCAATAGAAGTCGAAGTCGCGGTATACACTTTTCTTTCTGCAGGTGTATATGTTTTTTGTCCATGTGGAACAATTCCTAAATTTTCAGTCGTAATTCCGTAATTATCATTTACCTTCACTTCCTTCAATTCAATTTCTTTTGCCGTCATTTTAATCACAAGCAGACTTACAGTTAAATCTTCAGCCGAAATTCGGCGTTTATAAGGTTCTAAATTTACTGCCGAAAAAACCAAAACATCACCTTCTTTAACCGCAATAGAAAATCTTCCTTCAGCATCAGAAATAGTCGAAACTTGTGTGGTGTTATTAATAATATTTACTCCGTCAACCGAAGTAGATTTTTCGAAGATTTGCCCTAAAATTTCTTTAGAAGGTACATTTTGCCCAAAACCAATTTGAACAAAAAATAGAATTAAAATTATATGTAAGGTATTATTTAACTTCACTCGCAATTATTTCTTTATACTTTACTGCCAGTTCGCCTAGCAAAAATTCAGTCGAAGTTTTATTTTTAGAATTTAAAATATTCGTAAACTGTTTATTTTCGACAGCATAATATTCAAACCCTTTTACATATTCAGCTGGTATTTTCAAACGCTCAACAAAATGCTCCAGAGTAAACATTTTTTCTAAAAGTCTCATAAAAAATTCCTTCTTCTCTACCTCAACTTCTTTTTTCAGCATTGCAGTTCGACCCGAAAAAAAGTTTAGTAAAGGATCTGCAGAAATTGAGCCGCCAGCCATAGTTCCAGCATTTGCAGTTGCATTTAATGCGGTTGCGGTATGTAATTTTCTTTCAGCTTCTGTATATGATTTTTGTCCCGCCGGAACAATTCCCAGAGAAACAGCATTTATATTGTCGTATCTTTTTACAATAACTTCCTGTAATTGATGCACTACTAAATTCATTCTTACTGTAAAATTCAAATCGGTAAAATTTTCGCAGGTAAGAGAAATTCTATTTTCTTTAAATTGAATTGAAGAAAAAATAAGCATATCATCTGGTTTTGCCAAAATAGAAAAGGCCCCGGATGCATCTGTAGTTGTCATAACTTCGGTTTGAGAATTGACAACATAAACACCTTCCAAATCATTTGTATTTGCAGTAATTTTTCCATTTATAATCGTACGTTCCTGATTTTGAGACCAGGAATTCTGACTTATGACTGCTACTAAAAAAAATACAATATTCTTTGTCAAAATGAAAATTTTAGGAAATTATTAAAAAGGTAAAAATATCCTAATGTCTTCCAAATTTAGTATTAATGAGTTGGTAAAAATATGTTAATTAAACTTCAAATTATGAATTCTCTTAGACAGACTTTTTTTAATATCTTTATCCAATAGAATTTGAGTTTAGAATTATGAAAAGCATTATCATCGCCAGCACATCTACGCTGCACGGCGGCAGTTATTTAGATTATTTATTACCTGCACTACAATTACATTTTAAAAACTGTACCACTATTTTATTTATTCCATACGCACGCCCTGGCGGAATATCTCACGAAGAATACACAAAAAAAGCCGCAGAAGTTTTTGCCTCTATAAATATTAAACTTCAGGGAATTCATGAATTTGAAAGTCCTGAAAAAGTGATACAAAATGCCGAAGGTTTTTTTACCGGCGGCGGAAATACTTTTTTGCTTGTTTCACAGCTTTATAAAAACAACATTATGCAATTGCTTGCAGAAAAAGTTAAAAGCGGAACTCCTTATTTAGGAACAAGTGCCGGAAGCAATATTTGCGGTTTATCAATGCAGACTACGAATGATATGCCGATTATTTATCCGCCGAGTTTTCAAACTTTGGGATTAATTCCATTTAATTTAAATCCACATTATTTAGATCCTGATGCAAATTCACAGCACATGGGCGAAACACGTGAAACCAGAATTAAAGAATTCCATGCTTTTAATGCAATTCCGGTTTTAGGTTTAAGAGAAGGAAGCTGGCTTGAGGTAAAAGGAGAAAAAATAACGCTGAAAGGTTCTTTAAAAGCAAGACTTTTTAAACAAAACCAAACTCCGGAAGAACTAGAACCAGAAAGCGATTTGAGCAGTTTAAAGTAAAATTCCAAATATTTTTTAAATTCCAATATTAAAATGGATTAATACAAAGTTGGTATTTGGAATTTAAAAACATTGGAATTTGCATTAGTCTAAAAACAAAAAAGCCTCAAACAATGTTTGAGGCTTTTGAAGAGCGAAAGACGAGGCTCGAACTCGCGACAACCAGCTTGGAAGGCTGGAGCTCTACCAACTGAGCTACTTTCGCATTAACAGGGTGCAAATATAAATAATTAATTCATTTTAAAAAACAAAAATCAAAAATTATTTAAGTTTGATAAAAAAACCGAAACAATTAAGTTCCGGTTTTTTAGAGCGAAAGACGAGGCTCGAACTCGCGACAACCAGCTTGGAAGGCTGGAGCTCTACCAACTGAGCTACTTTCGCATTGCTGGTGCAAATATAAAAATAAAGTTAAGTTCAAAACAAGCTTTTTGGCAAAAAAAATTAATTAAAATCAACATTTTCTTATAACCTATTTAAAATTAAAAAGTTATAAAATCAATTATTTTTAAAAAATCATGAATATTATTAACGAAATCCCATCAAAAGAAACCTATATCGTTCGTCAGCCTGTTCTAAGAAAAGGCAAACCTATCGAAAGCTGTATCTTTGAGGGAGACGATCTTGAGACTACACATCATTTTGGTTTATATAATAATCAAGATTTAACAGGAATTATTTCGTTATTCGATAAAATCAATCCTATATTTGCCGAAAAAAGTCAAGCACAAATTCGAGGGATGGCAGTTTTGGAAACGCATCAGAAAAAAGGATTTGGAGAAGCCTTAGTTAACCATTGTGAAACCTACTGCAATGAAAACAAAGTCGATTTGATTTGGTTTAATGCTAGAACCGCCGCCGTTGGCTTTTACAGAAAAATGGGATACCAGCCCCTAGGTGAACCATTTGATATTAAAGATGTTGGCGAACATTATTTAATGTTTAAAAAATTATAAAATGAGGAAACTTTACTTTTTTTTATTGGTATTAAGTTTAATTAGCTGTAAAAAAGACGCTCCTAAACCAGCTCCTGCTACAGTAAAAAAAGCACCACCAATTATACTTACTGATGAACGAAAAGTAGAAGTTGACACGGCACTTTTAAGTACTTTTAAAAGTGAAACTCTTAAGCAGTTTTATACTTCATCTGAAAATAAAACCGTTTGGGGAAATCTAAAAAAGAGACAATTTGTATTATCTCAATTAGAAAAATCGGAAGAATTAGGACTTAATCCCGAAGATTATAAAGCTTCCAAATTAGAACAATTAGAAAAACGCATCGGTAAACTAAACGATGCCGACTTAGCAACGTATGATATTTTACTAACTTATAATTTTGAGAAATATTTAGAGCATTTATACAAAGGTAAACTTGATCCTAAAAAACTATATACGGACTGGGATTTAGACGAAAAAACATTTGATGTAAATAGTATTTTGATTAATGCCTTTAATAAAAACAAATTAGACAGCATTGTTGAAAATATTCAACCTAAATCTATCGTATACAAACAGTTACTAAAGTCACTTGAAATAATCAATTCTTTTCCTGATGAAGATATTTCAACTATTGAATCTTTAAAGAAAATTACTTTAAACGATACAAACAATGCGGTAATCAACATTAAAAAGAAACTTTTATTCTGGAAAGACATGACTGGAAAAGACAGTCTTACAGATAAATATGATCAAAAAACTTTTGAGTCGATTAAAAAATTTCAGGCAAGACATGGTTTAGCCGATGATGGCGTTATTGGCCCGGGAACGATCAGCGCTTTAAACTATTCTAAAGAAAGAAGAAAACAACAAATTATTGCCAATTTAGAACGTTGGAGATGGTATCCGAATGAATTTGCCGAAAATTATTTCCTTATCAATATTCCGGATTACAGCTTAAATGTTGTCGAAAATCAGGATACAACTTTAGTTCGAAATATTGTGGTAGGAACCAGCAAAAGAAAAACACCTATTATTACATCTGTTTTAAAAACGGTTGTTTTCAACCCAACATGGACCGTTCCGCCAACAATTTTAAAAGAAGATGTTGTTCCGGCAATGAAACGCAACCGAAATTATTTAGCGAAGAAAAACATAACGATTTATGATACATCTGGAAATGTTGTCGAGCCACATGCCTGGAACGAAAACAAACCTAATAATTATAGGTATGTTCAAAGTCCGGGTTATAATAATTCATTAGGATTAATGAAGATTTTATTTCCAAATCACCACAGTGTCTATCTGCATGATACCAATCACAGGAATTATTTTGAACGCAATAATCGTTCATTAAGTTCTGGCTGCGTTCGTGTTGAAAATCCGTTGGAATTGGCCGAACATATTTTGGATGATCCCGAGAGGTTTTCAAAAGTAAAGATTGACACCATAATTGCGTCTAAAAAAACAATGAGTTTTAAAATCACCAAAAAATATGCTTTATATCAATGGTATTGGACGGCCTGGAGCAAAAAAAATCAGCTCATTTTCAGAGCTGATATTTATAATCTTGATTCAGATTTGTATGCTAAATTAAGAGATTAGCTTCTCTTCCATCGTAAAACTTCTTGAAGGATGATAGATATACAAACATGATTTGTCTTTAATAGTTTTGATTATTTCATCTGTCAATTCAACAGGAAGAGCCGGACAGCCTTGACTTCTGCCTAATCTTTTGTGATCTCTGATAAATGATTCAGAAACATAATCTGCTCCATGCATTACAACTCCTCTTTCGCGGGCGTTGTCATTTAGACCTCTTTCAAGACCGTCTAAACGTAATGAAGCACCGTGTTTTCCCTGATAAATTTCGCCTGTTGCATAAAAACCTAAACTACTTTTAAATGAAGAGTTTAAGTTTGAAAATGCTGTAGCAAATTCTTCTCCGGTATTTCTTCCGTGAGCCACTAAAGAATTAAATAATACCGTATTTGTAGTCATATCAATTACCCAAAGACGTTTGGTGTTTGATGAAAGACTAAAATCAATTAATGTCAGAATGTTTTTTTGAATAATTCCTCTTTCTTTCAAAAGATAAAATCCTTTCATTGCTTCTGTAAAAGTTCTAAACTCAGGAAGTTTACAATTGTTTGAATTTAATGTGTTATAAACATTTTCAATTTTTGCTTCAACAGAAAGGTTTGTTTCAACTTTTGCAATACTCTTTGTTGTTACAGATTTTAATTCGGTGGTGTTTTTTGAATCTTTACCAAAAGACAATAGAAAAAACACAAGCAGCGGATACATTTTGTAAATCATTGAATTTCTTTAGGTTAATAATAAATTTGGGTAGAGCAAAAGTATAAATTTTTGAAAAGCCTCAAAATAAAACCCTGTTAATCAGGCTTTTTTTGTTTAAAATTTAACATTATTAACATAAAAACGATATTTATGTAAGATTTTTTCTCACGCAAAAAATCACAACGTTTTGACCCTTTTTCTTAAAAAAAGATGAAAAAAGTGGAAATTTTGAAACTTAAAGTGTAACAAGTGAAAGAAAATGAAGTCTATTATTCCTAAATTAAAGTACTTTTACAATCATTTTTCGCTCAAATTTTCATGAATAAACTTGTTTTTCTAACGTTTCTTTTATCTACTTTTTTGTGTTTCAGTCAAAAAAAAGCATTACAGGCGAAGTCTATTTCGCAAAACATTTCTATTGACGGAAAGCTAGAAGAAAGCGCGTGGGAAAATGTTGGAATTGCCTCAGACTTTATCACATTAGAACCTGATAACGGAAAAGCAGCTCCGGAGAATAAAAAAACTAATATCAAGGTTTTATATGATAATGATGCTATTTATATTGGTGCAATGATGTATGATGATGAACCTGATAAAATTTTAAAAGAGATTTCACAGCGTGATAATTTTGGAACTGCGGATATCTTTGGTGTCTTTATAAATGGTTTTAATGACGGTCAGCAGGATTTTATGTTTTATGTTTCTGCGGCTGATGTTCAGGGAGATTGTATTATGACAGATGCAAACGGTGAAGATTATTCGTGGGATGCCGTTTGGATAAGTAAAGCTTCGATTACCGAAAACGGATGGGTTGTTGAAATAAAGATTCCATATTCTGCATTGCGTTTTTCGCAGGAAAACAAACAAACCTGGGGAATTAATTTTTTCAGAGAAGTAAAACGTACACGCTATAAATATACCTGGAACTTTGTCGATAAAAAAATTGGAACTTTTACACAGCAAGCCGGAGTTTTAGAAGGAATTGAAAACATAAAACCTCCTACCCGATTGTTTTTTATGCCTTATGCTTCTTATTATTTGAATGCAGGAGAAGGGCAAAAAACATACGGAACCGTAAAAGGCGGAATGGATATAAAATACGGAATTACAGATGCCTTTACTGTTGATGCTATTTTAATTCCGGATTTTGGGCAGACAAAATATGATGATCAAATTTTAAATTTAGGCCCGTTTGAACAGCAGTTCAATGAAAACCGAGCTTTTTTTACCGAAGGAACGGATTTATTTAATAAAGGGAACATGTTTTATTCGAGAAGAATTGGCGGTAAACCTTCTGTTGAACCCGATTTAAAAGACGATGAAGAAATTATCGAAACAGTACAAAACGTCAATCTTATTAATGCATTAAAACTTTCCGGAAGAACTAAAAATGGTTTGGGAGTTGGAATTTTAAATGCCGTTACCGAAAAAACTTTTGCGACAATAAAAGACACTATTTCCGGCGAAACGAGACGTGAAGTCGTAGAACCGCTCACAAATTATAATGTTTTAGTACTGGATCAGCGTTTCAGAAAAAATTCATCAGTTACTTTTATAAATACAAATGTTACCAGAAATGGTCATTATAAAGATGCGAATGTAACGGGTTTAGCCTGGGATTTAAATACTAAAGCGAATACTTACAGCTTGTTTGGAAATGTAAAGTACAGCACAATAAATGATACCGAAGATACAAAAGGTGTTTTCTCAACTGTTAGTTTTGCAGAAACAAGCGGTAATTATCGTTATAGTTTAGGTACTGATTTTGTTTCGAAAGATTTTGACCCGAATGATTTGGGAATTAATTTCTATACTAATTATTACAATTTTTATGGAAATGCGAATTACAGAATTCTAAACCCAACGAAGCTTTTTAATAGTTTTAGAATTGACTATGAAATGTATTCTGAATTCAATAAAGATTCTGGAAAAGTTCAGGCAAACCGAATTGAAGCCGAAGTAAATTTAAGTACCGTAAAAAACAATTATTACGGAGCAGGGCTTTCTGTTTCACCATTAGAATCCTATGATTACTACGAACCAAGAGCAGACAATAGGTATGTTATAATTCCTAGAAAATTTGATTTTTGGGGAAGTATTTCAACAAATTACAACCACAAATTTGCTATTGATATAAATCCATCCTTATCTGTTGCTGATGAACCCGGAAGAGCAGCTTATGGTACCGACATTAGTCCGAGATATCGCTTTAATGATAAACTGTTATTAGTTTACACTTTTAGTTTTCTTAAAAGAAACAATAACAAAGGTTATGTCGACGGTTACGATGATGACGATAATGAGAATACTCCCGAAACTATTGTTTTTGCTAATCGTGACGTGATTACATACGCCAATACCATATCAGGAAAATATGCCATTAACAGCACTATGACACTTAATTTAGCCGTTCGCCAATATTGGTCTTCAGCAGAAAATAAAGATATTTTAAAACTTGAAGCTGATGGAACTCTAGATCCGTATCCGCAATATACAGAAAACAAAAACTCAAGTTTTTATTCCTGGAATGCAGATTTATCGTATTCCTGGTGGTTTGCGCCCGGAAGTCAGCTTTCGGCTTTGTACAGAAACAACGCTTCTAATTTTGAACGTATCATCGATAAGGATTTCAAAAACAACGTAACGAGCTTATTGACTAACGATGCCCTAAAACACATTTTTTCTGTGAGTGTAAAATATTTTATAGACTATAATGCTGTCAAAAATAAGGTTAGAAAAAGAGCTTAGTGTGAATTAATTTTAAAAAATAAAGAGTTCTATAATTAATTTAGTATTTTTTGTTACACTTCATTTTATTAAACATAAATGTCATACAGCTTTCTCTTCAAATTTTAGAAATGCCTTATATTTGTAGAAAACAAAAATGTAATGAACAAAAAAGTTATCCTTATGATTTTAGACGGTTGGGGAAAATCTCCTGACCCTAAAGTATCTGCAATAGACAATGCAAATGTTCCATTTATAAATAGTCTTTACAAAAATTACCCAAGCGCTCAATTGCGTACTGACGGATTAAACGTTGGTTTACCTGAGGGGCAAATGGGAAACAGTGAGGTTGGGCACATGAACCTTGGTGCCGGAAGAATTGTATATCAGGATTTAGCAAAAATTAATTTAGCTGTTGCCCATAAAACGCTTGCTAAAGAACAAGTGTTAATCGACGCATTTACTTATGCGAAAAACAATAATAAAAAAGTACACTTTTTAGGATTAGTTTCTGATGGAGGTGTTCACTCTCATACTTCTCACTTACGCGGATTAATTGATGCATCTCAAGAATATGGTTTAGATCAGGTTTACATTCACGCTTTTACAGACGGACGTGACGTTGACCCTAAATCTGGAGCAAAATACATTCACGATTTAGATGAATATATTAAAGATACTCCGGTAAAAATCGCTTCTATCATTGGCCGTTATTATGCGATGGATCGTGATAAACGTTGGGAACGTGTAAAACTAGCTTACGATTTAGTAGTTAACGGGGTAGGAATTCCGTCTACAAATGCCGTAGCGAGTGTTCTTGATAGTTATGCACACGATGTTACTGACGAATTTATCGAGCCGGTTGTAATTGTTAACGAAGAACAAAAACCTTTAGCTACAATTATTGAAGGTGATGTTGTTATCTTCTTTAACTTTAGAACAGACAGAGGTCGTGAACTTACTGAAGCACTTTCTCAGCATGATTTCCACGAGCAAAACATGCACAAGTTAAACTTGTATTATGTAACGCTTACAAACTACGACGAAACGTACCAAAACGTAAAAGTGGTTTACAATAAAGATAATATCACTGAAACTCTTGGTGAAGTTTTAGAGAAAGCGGGTAAAAAACAAATACGTATTGCTGAAACTGAGAAATACCCTCACGTAACATTCTTTTTTTCAGGCGGTAGAGAAATTCCTTTTGAAGGCGAATCAAGAATTTTAAGAAATTCTCCAAAAGTAGCCACTTACGATTTACAGCCGGAAATGAGTGCGTACGAACTTACTGATGCTCTTGTTCCTGAACTGAACAAAGGTGAAGTAGATTTCGTTTGTTTGAACTTCGCAAATGGAGATATGGTTGGACATACCGGAATTATGAGTGCTGCTATTAAAGCTTGTGAAGCAGTTGACGCTTGTGCGAAAAAAGTAATCGAAGCGGCTCTTGCTAACGATTACACAACAATCGTAATTGCTGATCACGGAAACTGCGAAACAATGATTAATCCTGATGGAAGCCCAAATACAGCGCACACAACAAATCCAGTGCCGATTATTTTAGTTGACAAACAATTGAAAAATATTCAAGATGGTGTTCTTGGTGACATCGCTCCTACTATTTTAGAATTAATGGGAGTGCAGCAGCCAAACGCAATGACTTGTCATTCATTATTGTAATAGATCATTTTATTCATAAAAAAAGAGACTAATTTTAGAATTAGTCTCTTTTTGTTTTTTAAACATTCTTGTCATTTCGAGGAACGAGAAATCTTCGCGAGAAACTCCATTCCTAAAGTCGCCAATCTTTGTAGAGCTTCTCACGAAGATTTCTCGTTCCTCGAAATGACAAGATTGTGTATATCAAACTATAAAATAATGATAAAGCTGTTCAACACCATAAATCACAAGTCCGATTATACCGCCGACTAAAGTTCCGTTGATTCTGATGTATTGAAGATCTTTTCCTATTTCTAGTTCCAGTTTTTCAGAAACCTCTTTCCCGTCCCAGCTTTTTACGGTTGACGAAATTAAATCTCCAATTACCTTTTTATTGTTTAGAAGAACCGATAATAGGTCGTTTTTGATGAAATTATTGATTTTGTCAATCATAATCGTGTCTTCTTTAATACCATTTCCGAAAGTTTGAATTAAACCCGAAATACTATTTTTAATAGAAGATTCGTCTCCTTTTTTTAAATCATTAGTTATCGAAAGTTTTATTTCATCCCAAATTCCATTGATATAATCCTGAACTTCTTTTTTTCCTGCAAAACTCAAAATCATATCGTTGATTTTAATTCGCATTTCTTCGGAGTTTTTTACCTTTTCGAGAAAATTATAAACGTATTCATCAATTTTAATTCTAATTTCACTTTCCGGTTTTTTAGCTTCATTTAAAAAGTCTTGCAAACCATTAAAAACACCTTCCGTAATACTTTTATCAGCAAGACCAAAACTCAAAAAAGGCGTTGAAGCTTTTACTTTTTTCCGAATCAAATCTTTGTTATTTGTTAATTCAGAACTTATAACTTCCAGAAGATTAGTAAGCAATTGATCTTTTACATTTCCTTTTTGTAAAGGTTCCAGAGCAAGTGCAACCCAGTCTCCAAAATTTATTCCTTCCAATTTTTCTTTGAATTGAACCTGAATAAATCTTCTGACATCTTCATCTTTTATCGTTTTTAAAATTCCGGGAATAATATTTACTGCAACTGCATTGGCAATTTTATCTGCATTTTCTTCCTGGGAAAGCCACTCCGAAGCTTTTGTGGCAAAGTTGAATTCATCGAGTTTAATTTCCAGTTTTTCTCTATTTAAAAACTCTTCTGAAACAAAATTTCCGAGATTTTCTCCAATTTCATTTTTCTTTGTTGGAATAATAGCTGTATGCCAAATCGGAATACCAAGCGGATGGCGAAACAAAGCCACAACCGCAAACCAATCGGCAATTCCCCCAACCATTGCCGCTTCGCTAAAAGCCTGCAGCATCGGAATTTTAAAATAAATAGCAATTATAAAAAGAAGCACGGCAAAACCTAAAAGCGCCAAAGCACTTGCCTGCATTTTCCTTAAAGCTTTTATTTTAACTATATCTTGATCTGTAGCAGTTTCCATGATTATCACATTTTACTACTAATTTATGGCTTTTTCTGAAATATTTAGTTATTCTGATTCTTTAAACTGCCACGAATTCACGAATTTTATTCAAAACTTTATCTATAAAATTAAAAATATTAAAATTCGTAAAATTCAATTTTCATTTTGATAAATTCGTGAATTCGTGGCAAAAAAACCTAATTCACAGCTAAAAAATTTTAGATAAAAAATAATATTAAAATTGTACTTTTGCGAACTGAAAATCTGAAAAATATGATTATCCAAAAAACGAGAGAGGAAATCGAATTAATGCGCGAAAGTGCTTTGATCGTATCGAAAACATTAGGAATGATTGCTTCTGAAATTAAAGAAGGAGTTACTACATTATATCTGGACAAATTAGCCGAAGAATTCATTCGTGATCACGGTGCAGTTCCTAGCTTTTTAGGATTGTACGGTTTCCCGAATTCACTTTGTATGAGTCCGAATTCTCAGGTTGTACACGGAATTCCGAATAATACGCCTTTACAAAGTGGTGATGTAATTTCGGTAGACTGCGGTGCGTTCAAAAACGGATATCATGGAGATCATGCTTACAGTTTCGAAATTGGAGAAGTTGCACCGGAAGTTAAAAAACTTTTGCAGATAACTAAAGAATCTCTTTATGTTGGAATTAGAGAATTTAAAGCTGGAAATCGCGTAGAAGATGTTGGAAATGCAATTCAAAAATATACTGAATCTCACGGTTATGGAGTGGTTCGTGAATTGGTCGGACATGGCTTAGGGCAAAAAATGCACGAAGAACCTGAAATGCCAAACTACGGAAAACGCGGCCGGGGAAAACTTTTCGTTGAAGGAATGGTGGTTGCAATTGAACCTATGATTAACATGGGAACAAGAAACATCAAACAGCATAAAGACGGCTGGACAATCACAACTGCAGACGGAAAAGCAAGTGCGCATTTCGAACACGATGTGGCATTAATTGATGGCAAACCAGAATTATTATCGACTTTCCAATATATCTACAAAGCTCTAGGAATCGAAAGCAACGAAGAAGACGAATTTAGAAAAGTGCCGTTAGTATTATAACACGGATTTCACGAATTTGCACGGATTAATACTGTGGTGAAATTTCACGGATTGAAAGATTGAATGAAGAATGAATGATGAGTGAATTATATTTAAGAGATGAATCCTATAAAATTATTGGGATTTGTATGGAGGTCCATAAAATTTTAGGAAAAGGACATAGTGAAAAGGTTTATGGAGATGCTTTAGAATATGAATTTCAACGAAATGAGATTCCTTATAATCGTGAATTAAGATATAATATCGCTTACAAAGACATTGTATTACCAAGTTACTATTTTGCAGACTTCGTTATTTTCGATGAAATTATTTTAGAGCTTAAAGCGATTGCAACATTAACAACAAGTGAAATCAAGCAGACATTAAATTATTTGGCTGCATCAAAAAATAAATTAGGCCTATTAGTCAATTTTGGAGAAGACAGCCTTAAATACAAAAGAATAATACTATAACCCAAATCAAAAGTTCGTGAAATTTCACCACAGTATTAATCCGTGTCAATTTGTGAAATTCGTGTTCAAATTTATTTAACCGTGAAGAAACTTTTTAAATTAGTACTTAATACAATCCCGCGTCCATTATTAATTCGTTTGAGTTATGTGGCGCGTCCCATTTTGGCTTTCTCATTAAAGGGAGATAAATTTACAGATCCTATTGATGGCAGAAGCTTTAAATCATTTTTACCTTACGGATACGGAAAGCAGCGTAACAATGTACTTTCGCCAAGTACACTTTCTTTAGAAAGACACCGCTTGCTTTGGTTGTATTTAAACGATCAGACTGATTTTTTTACAGCACCGAAAAAAGTACTTCATTTTGCTCCGGAACAAGCTTTTTATAAAAGATTTCGCAAGCAGAAAAACCTTGATTACACCACAACTGATTTATTTTCGCCATTGGCCGATGTAAAAGCAGACATTTGCAATTTACCTTTTAAAGACAACGAATATGATGTGATTTTATGTAATCACGTTTTAGAACATATTCCGGATGACACAAAAGCGATGCAGGAATTATTCCGCGTTTTAAAACCGGGCGGAATGGCGATTTTACAGATTCCACAGGATTTAAACCGTGAAGTTACTTTTGCAGACGATTCAATTACAGATCAAAAAGAGCGTGCTAAAATATTCGGACAATACGATCACGTTCGTATTTACGGGCGCGATTATTTCGACAAGTTAAGAAGCATTGGCTTTATTGTCATTGAAGAAGATTACACCAATAAAATTGCACCAGAATTGGTAGAAAAATACTGTTTGGCAAAAGGCGAGATTATACCGCTTTGCTTTAAACAGGAAAACTAATTTTTTTTCACCATATAAGTGATATAAGTTCATTTAAAAAGAGTTTTCAAATTATTGATATTTTGAAAACTCTTTATTTTTTTAGCCCAATTCTTAATTTACAAGCCAACCCAAATCCCTAAACCTTGGAACCTACAAAATCATTTCAGTTCTGTTTTGACATCAGTTTTGAAAAAAATCTGAATGTTTATATTCCAACATCCTACATCGTTGAGAATATCGATGAAATCAAATATCTGGACAAAAAAGCAACCGCCGGAATAATTCAAAGTTTCGGAATTGTTTTTGACAATTTAGATTCGAATACAAAAAAAATACTGACTGCCTGCGAGTCTTTAAAAACTGAATTTATATTCAAAAAATTCAGTGTTAAAATCAAATCGGCAAAAACCATTGCTGATTTACAAAAAGATTCTAAAATTGAATTTGCAATCCGTCAGCATTTAAAATTAAATCTGTCTTCTTTTTACAGTTTAATTGTTGAAGGACAATTTCCGTTGTCAATAAACATTGGACCCGAAAAAGATTTTTATCGCTCGAGAGTTGATATAAGTCCGCTTTATTTTGAACCTCAAATTCAATTTGACAAACACGCCGAAGGAATTACCTATACCCTTTCTTTAAAAGAAAATGAAAAGGCTTTTTTACCCATGGAAAGCAATGTTGATATCCTTTTGGATGAACCGGGCTGGTTAATTATCAATAAAAAATTAGGTCAGTTAACGGCCCTTAATGCTAAAAAACTGATGCCTTTTTTAAAGAAAAAATCAATTGAAATACCTTCAAAATTAGTTGATGATTATTTTAAGAATTTTATTCCCGAAATAGCTAAAAAAATTGATATTGAAGCAACAGGTTTTGAAATTGATCAGCGTGATGAAATTACTTCCTGCTCGATTCAGCCGGTTTACGATTTCTTTAAAAACTGTTATTACCTCAACCTTTATTTTGATTATAACGGCTATTCATTTGACGGGAGCAAAACAAAGAAAACACATTCGTTTGTAGATTTCAGTGTTGCAAATGAACCTAAAATCATTCAGTTTAAACGAAATGCTGATGAAAATTTGTATGTCGATAAATTAACCGAAATTGGTTTAATAAAAATCAAAAACGAGTTATTTGGATTAAATTCTGAGGCTGAAACTTCAGATCCTTATATCAACATTCAATTGATAATTGATAATAAAGAAAAGCTGGAAAGTTTAGGTTTTAACATTCAAAATTTAAAACTTGAAAGCAAAGAAATTATTACATCAAATCATACCGTTTCTGCATCAAAAGACACAAATGGAGATTGGTTTGACATCAAAATTATCATTACAATTGGGTCATATACAATTAATTTCAGCGAAATTATTCCGAATATAAAAAGTAAAGAAAGGCTTTTTCCTTTGCCAGATGGAAATTATTTTTTGATTCCGTTAGAATGGTTCAGCAAATACAGTTCGCTGGCAAAACTGGCCAAAATAGAAAGCGGAACTTTACTTTTACGCAAAAGTAATTTCACTGCCCTTGATGCTATTGCCGAAATCAAAGACGATGTAACGTATAAGGCTGAATATGTGGCTTCTGATTTATTAAAAGCAACTTTAAGACCGTATCAAATTGAAGGTGTAAAATGGCTTTTAGGGCATTTTAATTCCAATTTGGGCGCTTGTCTTGCAGATGATATGGGACTTGGAAAAACATTGCAGACTTTGGCCGTTCTGGTTGCCGTTCAGGAACAATTAGGATTTACGACTAAAACTACCAATTTTGATTTATTCGCCAATGAAACTACTGTAGAAAGAGAACCGCTTAAAACCTTGATTGTTTTACCTTCTTCATTGGTTTTTAACTGGTACAACGAATCTGCAAAGTTCACTCCGCATTTTTCGAAAATGCAATATGTGGGTAATGACAGAAAACAATTAGCAAGCCGATTGGCAACAACAGATTTAATTTTTACCAGTTACAGTATTATTCATCGTGATATTTCAATTTTAGAAAAATATGATTTCCGCTATTTGATTTTGGATGAAAGTCAATACATCAAAAATAAAAATTCTAAGATTTTTAAAGCCATAAATAAAATAAGTACGGGACATAAAATCGCTTTAAGTGGTACACCAATCGAAAACTCGCTTGACGATTTATGGTCGCAAATGCAGTTTATAAATCCGGACATTTTGGGAACTTATAATTTTTTCGCAGAAAATTTTAAAATTCCGATTGAGAAAAAACAAAATGAAGACGTTCTATCAGAATTAAAAAACCTGGTTCAGCCTTATATTTTACGACGGACAAAAGAGCAGGTTTTAAAAGATTTACCCGAATTATCAGAGCAGATTTATTATTGCGAAATGGATCCTGAACAGGAAAAATTATATGAACAGGAAAAATCAAAAGCGCGTAACTTTTTATTGAAAATGGATGGTTCAAGTCCAGACAAAATCAGTATTATTAATACGCTGATGAAATTAAGACAGTTGAGTAATCACCCGAAAATGGTAGATCAGGAATCAGAAATTGATTCCGGGAAATATATCGCCGTTACCAATTATCTGGAAAATTTAGTCAAAGCAAAACAGAAAGTGATCATTTTCAGTTCGTTTGTTACTAATTTGAATTTTTATACCGATTGGTGCAAGGAAAACAAAATAGCCTATTGTGAAATTACAGGTGAAACCCCAGCCAGCAAAAGAGAACAGCAGGTAAAATTGTTTCAGGAAAAAGAAGAGCCTTTGTTATTTTTTATTTCGCTTAAAGCGGGTGGCGTTGGTTTGAATATTACGAAGGCTTCTTATGTTTTATTTTTAGATCCGTGGTGGAATCCTTTTGCAGAAAAGCAAGGAGTTGGAAGGGCACACCGAATTGGACAATTAAATAAAGTCAACGTGATTCGTTTTATTTCGAAAAATACGGTAGAAGAAAAAATCATCAAACTACAGGAAAATAAAAAGCTTTTATCTGATTCCCTTTTAGAAGAAAGCTATATAAATGATGAGATTGAAGCTAATTTAGAATACATTTTGAATTCTTAATAAATTGCTTCATCCAATAAATGGCATCTTATTACGTTTAATAAAATTCTTATATTTACAATCTTACAACGTAATAAGATGCCAAAATTTTTATATCAAAGTTTGCTTTTGTTTTTTGTTTTTACTTTCGCGAAAGCTCAGGAAATACAAACTGAAGTAGTTCCTCCATACAATATCAAAACCGTTACTTTTGTTCAGAATGGCAATAATGTTGTTCCGGTATTTGAATTGAATTCTACGTTTGAATTTCAGTTTGATGACTTATTTGGCAACGAAGCCAATTATTATTTTGAAATCACACATTGCGATTATAACTGGAAACCAACCGATATTCCGAAAACAGATTATCTTCGAGGTTTTGACGGGCAGAGAATTACAGATTATTCTAACTCGTTTAACACGCTTCAGGTTTATTCACATTACCGACTAGCGTTTCCAAATCAATTTACAACGCAGTTAAGATTGTCCGGAAATTATATCCTGAAAATTTTAAATGAAGATAAAGAAGTTGTTTTCTCCCGAAAATTCATTTTATATGAAGATCATTGCACCGTTGCAGCACAGGTAAAAAGAACCCGAAACCTTAGCAATATTGATTACAAACAGAATTTGGATTTTTCGATTGTTTCAAATGATATTACTTTTCAAACTCCAATTCAAAATGTAAAAGTTCTTTTATACCAAAACGGAAATTTCAATACAGGTATTAAAAATATTGTACCGCAGTACACAATTGGAAATCAACTGGTTTATAAATACGATGCTGAAACGCAATTTTGGGGTGGAAATGAATTTTTATATTTTGAAAATAAAGACATTCGTGCAGCAAATAATAACGTAGGAAGAGTGGGCGCTAACAATGATATTTACAATGCCTATTTGTACACCAATGCCGCAAGAGGAAATCAGATTTATACCAATTATCAGGATGTTAACGGAAATTTTGTTGTTAAAAACATAAACGGTTCAGACAACAGCATTGAAGCTGATTATGCCTGGGTTTATTTTACACTTTCGGCTCCGGTTTTCAGGCTCAACAAAGATATTTATGTAACCGGAATGTTCAACAATTACAGCTTATCACCAGAATATAAACTGGATTATAATACTGATAAAGCCGTTTTTGAAAAAGCCGTAATGATCAAACAGGGTTTTACTAATTTTCAATATACTGTTGCCGATAAAAAAGGTAATATTGATTATGAAAATGCGATTGATGGTAATTTTTATCAAACAGAAAACGAGTACACTATATTAGTTTATTACAGAGAAAGTACAGATCGATATCAAAGAGTTATAGGAAAAGGTAATGCAAACTCAATAAACATCGTTAATTAAAACATTGTTAAGGTTTTAGGTTTCCTAATTTTTTTTCGTAGCTTTGTGCCTATAACTCACACAGATTTACTAGGTTAATATGGTTTCTCAAATTACACGAGGCATAAAAATATCGGTTTTAACTAGTTTTGAAGGCACTTACTTCAAGAACTATAAGATTCACTTTGCTTTTAGTTACGTGGTTACAATCGAAAATCATAGTAAAGATTCTGTTCAGTTAACTTCTCGTCATTGGGAAATTCATGATTCATTAAACGACCTGGATGTTGTAGACGGAGAAGGCGTTATTGGAAAAAAACCTGTTTTAAAACCAGGTGAAAATCACACTTACAGTTCTGGTTGTTTATTATCATCTCCTTATGGTGCTATGAAAGGTCATTTTAATATGATTAATTTCACTACGACTAAAACATTCAAAGTAATTGTTCCTACTTTTAGAATGTGTGCTCCTTTTGCTTTAAACTAATTCAGCGTTTTATTTCTATTACTTCTTCCTTTGTAATGGTATATACTTGGTCATTTTCTTCGGGAATTAAATAAAAATTACCTGTAAATTCCCCAAAAGAAGGAAAGATAAATTGATGCGGCTTTCTAAAAAAGCAAGATAAACTCAAAAACTGTCTGCCCAATCCTTTCAATTTTATTCCGGGATGAATGTGTCCGCAAAAATTAAAAAAGTTTTCTCTTGTTGTTGGATGATGCGTTAAGAGAAAATCATTGATTATCAGTTCTTCGTAAATTTGGATATTTAAATCGGCGTAGTTTTTTTTTGAAATAATATCATGATTCCCTTCCACTAGAATAATCTGCTGAGAAACTGTTTTAGTCCAATCTGCAAAAAAATCCCATTCATTATTGATTTTACTGTGGAATAAATCTCCCAGAAAAATAATCGTTTCAGCATCGAATAAACTCAAAACTTCATTTAATCTCGTAAAATTTTCCAAAACCGCTTTCTCCGGAATTGCCATTCCGTGTTTTCTGAAATGTGCAATTTTCCCCAAGTGCAAATCAGAAATAAAAAGTATTTTCTTTTCTTCCCAAAAAGCTGCTCCAGATTGATGCAAAACGAAATTTTGATTGTTGATACTGATTTTCATAATTCCTTATTTTATATAACTTGCGGTCATTTTTTTAATTCTTTCCTGTAATGTTTCGCTTGATATTTTTTCCCTTAAACGATCTGTAATGATCGGGAAACTAAATGGCGTTGGTTTCTTGCATTGTTTCCAGACAATATTCTGGTTATTTATTCTTTCCATAGCCTGAATTAAACGTCCTTCTTCTAACTGATGTTCAAAGGTTTCGATAAAGGCTTGTTGCAAAAGTAAATTATCGGGTTCATAATCTCTAAAAACTTCAAAAAGCAATTGCGAACCGCTTTGTAAATGTTTTGTTTTAACTGGTTTTCCCGGCATTCCTGTAAAAACTAAACCAGCTATTACGGCAATATCTCTAAACTTTCTACGCGCCATTTCGGTTGAATTTAAACTTTTCTGCAAATCATGATGCACATATTCTGTAGAAAATAAATTATTATCAAAAACAGACTGCATATCAATTTCCTGATCCGAAAGCAACTCAAATCCGTAATCATTATACGCAAGCGAAAATGTGATTGGCGATAATAAACTAATTCGATACGAAATTAAACTTGCCATTGCTTCGTGAACATAGCGTCCTTCAAACGGATAAAAAATCGCATGAAAACCTTCGCGTGTTTTAAAGGTTTCTATTAAAAATTCATCATTATTAGGCACAATACTTTCTTTTCGCTGTCTGTCAAAAATAGGCTTCAAAGCTTTTAATTCGGGTGTTAAATTGTCTGTGTTTGCTGCATACAATTCTTCCCGAAGCAATTCACTCATTTGTGCCGATAATGTCATTCGTCCTCCCATCCAGCTTACGACTCTCGCAGTTTTCTTCGGATCCGCTTTTCGAACTAAAACCTGCATATTTTTAATTTGAAATAATTCGAGTCGCCTTCCTGCAAAAGTAAAAACATCTCCTCGTTGTAATTTTGAGGCAAACCATTCTTCAATTGTTCCGATAAAACCGCCACTTAAAAATTTCACATTCAAAACTGCGTCGCCCACAATCGTTCCCATTTGCATTCGGTGATGCATGGCAATAAATCGGCTGTTGATTTTATAGCGTCCGTCTTCTTCGATTTCTACTTTTTTGAATTCATCGTAAGCTTGTAGACTCTGACTTCCATTGGTGATGAAATTTAAAATCCAGTTCCAGTTTTCTTTGGTTATATTTTGATAACAGAATGTTGTTTTGACTTCTTCGTAAATTTCATCGGGAAAAAATCCGTCAGAAACTGCCAGAGTATTTAAATATTGAACCAAAACATCCCAACTGTTTAAATACGGCATTCGATCTTCGACAACTGTTTTGGCAACCGCTTTTTTTAATGCCGAAGCTTCGATTAATTCCATAGCATGAGTAGCTAGAAAATAAATCACACTTTCTTTTCCGGGCTGGTGTCCGCTTCTTCCCGCTCTTTGCAAGAAACGCGCAACACCTTTTGGACCGCCAACCTGAATAATCGTTTCAACAGGCGCAAAATCGACACCAAGATCCAGACTCGAAGTACAAACTACCACTTTTAATTCTTCGTTTCGAATTGCGTCTTCAACCCACAAACGAGTTTCTCTGCTGATGCTTCCGTGATGCATTGCCATTTCCCCGGCAAATTCTGGATATCTTTCTAAAATGGCCTGAAACCAAATTTCACAAGCCGAACGTACATTGGTAAAAATTAAAGTCGTTTTACTTCTTCGGATGATTTTGGCAACCTCATCAATCAAATGCAACCCCATGTGTCCGCGCCACGGATAGGTTTCCATTTTTTCAGGAAGAATCGATTCTATTTTTATTTTTTTGTTGATGTGCGCTTTTATCAAAACTGAATTTTGATACGCTTCTGTATCATGACCTAACAAAACTTCTTGCGCCAATTCGAGATTTCCAATAGTTGCCGAAATTCCCCAGATTCGCATTTTTGGAGCGATTGTTTTTAATCTCGAAAGCGCCAACTCCATTTGTACTCCACGTTTGGTTCCCATCAATTCGTGCCATTCGTCTACTACAATGGCGCCGCAATTGGCAAAGGTTTTTTCGTATTGTTTTGAAGCCAAAAGAAGCTGTAAACTTTCAGGCGTTATAATTAAAAGATCGGGCATTTTGTTTTTCTGCTTCGTTCTTTCGCTTTGCGAAGTATCTCCCGAACGAATTCCAACAGTTAAAGGCAAATCCAGATCTGTAATAATTCGCTCTGCAGCCTGTTTTATTTCTACAGAAAGTGCTCGCAATGGCGTAATCCAAATGGCTTTTAATCCAGACTTGTGTTTAGCTAAGCTCCGTTCGGCTTCGCCTCGGGTAGTTTTATAATCGGGATTTTTTTTTATGTAATCGAGAACTACAGGAAACCACAGAGCATAGGTTTTCCCACTTCCTGTTGGCGCGTTTAACAAACCATTTTTCCCTTGCAGAAAAGCGGTCCAGGTTTGAGTCTGAAACGGAAAAGATTTCCAACCCTGACTTTTAAACCAGTTTTCGGCTACTACATATAATTCGTCCCTGTTCATTTTTTTATAAGGTTCAAAGTTGCAAAGGCTCAGAGGGACAAAGTCTAGCTGTTTCCTAAAGTTTTTTTCTTTGAAACTCTGTTACTTTGTCCCTTTGAATCTTTTATGAAATCATATTTTTTAAATCTTCAATAGAATTGGCTTCTTCTATTTTTTTGTCTTGTCTCCATCTCAAAATTCTTGGGAATCTTGTAGCTATTCCGCTTTTATGTCTTTTGGAAAGTGAAATTCCTTCAAAACCAATTTCAAAAACCAATTGCGGCGTTACGCTTCGCACCGGACCAAAACGCTCTAAAGTATTCTTCTTTATAAAATCATCTACTTTTCTAAATTCGGCATCGGTTAAACCGGAATATGCTTTTGCGAAAGTGACGAGTTCTTTCTCTCCGTTTTCATTGTTTTGCCAAAGCGCAAAAGTATAATCAGTAAATAAATTGGAACGTCGTCCGTGCCCGCGCATGGCGTACGTTAGAACGGCATCAATTACTAGAGGTTCGATTTTCCATTTCCACCAATCGCCTTTTTTTCTTCCAACCTGATACGGCGAATTGTTGCGTTTTATCATCAAACCCTCGCTTTTCATTTCGCGGGCGCATTCTCTTTCTTTTACTACATCTTCCCAGGAAGTTAAAGCAACTCGTTTTGAAAGCTGAAACGAAGTCGTATAATCTTTTATTTCATCGTATAAATCTTCCAATAATTTTCTTCTTTCCATATACGGTAAATTTCGAATATCTTTTCCCTCCCATTCTAAAATATCGTACGCTTTAAGAATTACCGGAACTTTCTCTAAAAGATTTGCCGATATGGTTTTTCGTCCGATTCGGGCTTGTAAATCATTAAAAGTTCCGATTTCATTTTCGGGAAAAGCTAAAATCTCGGCATCAATTACAGTTCCGTTTGGAATCAATCCGACGAAAGATTTAAACTCAGGATATTTATCCGTAACCAGCTCCTCGCCTCTTGACCAAATATAAATTTCGCTTTCGCGGATGATTGTCTGTGACCGAATTCCGTCCCATTTATGTTCGATGGACCAATCTTCGGGATTTCCTAAATCTTCCACTTCGCCTTCAATTGGGTACGCAAGATAAAACGGATAAGGTTTTGATAAATAATCGGAACTTTGTTCATCCAAAATCAATTCCTGAAAAGTAATCGTGTTCGGATTCCAGTTTCCCATTAATTTATAAGCCAATGCATCTTCATCAACATTTTCTGCTTTTGACAATGCTCTTGTCATTAATTTTTGGCTTACGCCGATTCTAAAACTTCCGGTAATTAGTTTGGTAAAAACAAAACGTTCGTAATAATTTAATGCCATCCAGTTTTCATGCAGATATTCTTTTTTCTCGGAATCGGTTTTCTTTTTTAAGGCGATGATTTCCTGTAGAAATTCGGTTAAACTTTTATCAGAATGTTCTTTTGTCGTTGGGATTATCAAAGCAATAGTTTCGGCTAAATCGCCGACGATATGGTAACTTTCTTCAAAAAGCCATAACGGAATATTGGCCAGTTCATTTGCCCAAAGCCTAAGCAAAGTAGTATTAACCGGTCTGGCAGGGCGACGGTGCGAAAGAATCGCAATAGTCCATACTTTATCTTCCGGCGATGCATTTTTAAAATACGTAGTCAAAGCATCGACTTTTACGTTCGTTTTATTGGAACTGTCCAGTGTTTTTATAAGTTGGGCGAAATTTTTCATTTACATTTAATTTTCAGAAATAATCGAAGTTTCGTTTTGATCTGCTTCGACTTCCTTTTCTTCTTTTTCCATTTCGGCAGTTTCACCTTCGTATTGTGTCTTTTCGGTTCTGGCATCGTAACCTAATTCTCTTAAATATTTGGCAAAAATATCGGTATAACCGTGCGTGCAGATTACTCGTTCTGCACCCGTTGCTTTTACACTTTCTAATAAAGAATGCCAGTCACAATGATCGCTTAATACAAAACCTTTGTCAATTGCGCGTCTTCGTCTTGCGCCTCGAAAAGCCATCCATCCGCTGGCTGATCCGGTTACAAAGGGTGTCATTTTTCTAATCCAGATGCTTCCATGTGCGCTTGGCGGAGCGAGAACAATATTTCCTAAAAGCGCTTCTCTTTTTGTTTCTCTTGTAATTAATTCGGTTGGAGGAAAGTAAACCATCGGCCGTAAAACATTCGTCATGTTTTCGATGGCGCCGTGCGTGTATATTTTTCCGATATCGGTATCTAAGTATTTTAAAAGCCGTTGTGCTTTTCCTAAAGAATATCCAAAAAGAATTGACGTTCTGCCTTCGGCTTTATTTTCGGCCCACCAATTATTAATTTCCGAAATAACTTCAGCTTGTGGTGTCCAGTTAAAAGCGGGTAATCCGAAAGTACATTCGGTTATGAAAGTGTCGCATTTTATTACTTCATAAGGAGTTGAAATTCCGTCGTCTTCCGTTTTATAATCTCCGGTAAAAACCCAGACTTCGCCTTTGTGTTCTACTCTAATCTGCGAACTTCCAATAATATGTCCGGCGGGGTGAAGCGAAAATTTTACGTTATTAATAACGAAGGTTTCTCCCCACTCTTTTCCGGCAACATTTATTTCGCCCAAACGATGGCGTATTATGGGAATATTGGTATGATGTGTAATATAATTTTGATGCCCCCAGCGTGCGTGATCAGAATGTCCGTGCGTAATTATGGCATTCTTTACAGGACGCCACGGATCAAGATAAACATCTGCCTGCTGACAGTAAATACCTTTATCATTAAAAGCTAGCAGTGGTATTTTCATAAATGTTGCATTTAAAATATTCTTTTCAGAAGTGACTCAAATTTAAACCTTTATGAGAAGTTATATTTTACAACTTCGTGCAATTAGATTATTAAATTACAACTTTTTAATATTGTATTGTGATATAATCAAATTATCATTTGTACTTTTGTAAAAAATTAAACAATTCGTAAATTTTAAAATAATTTATCCCATGTTAAAAGGATTCTTTCATGTACCAAAAGCGGTAAACGAGCCTGTAAAAAGCTACGCACCGAACTCACCAGAAAAAGCAGCTGTTCAGGCAGCTTACACTACAATGTGGAACTCTCAAATTGACGTTCCGTTATATATTGGAAGTGAAGAAATCAAAACTGGAAACACAAGAAATATTACAGCTCCTCATGATCACAAACACATCGTTGGGAAGTATCATTTAGCTGAAAAACAACATATTGAAAAAGCAATTGCAAATGCACTTGAATCAAGAAAAGCATGGGCAAATATGGCATGGGAACAACGTGCTGCTATTTTCTTAAAAGCTGCTGAATTAATCGCTGGTCCTTACAGAGCACGTATTAACGCAGCAACTATGATTGGTCAATCAAAAAATATTCACCAGGCAGAAATTGATGCTTCTTGTGAATTAATTGACTTTTTACGTTACAACGTAGAATTCATGACGCAGATTTACAACGATCAGCCAAAATCAGATTCTACTGTTTGGAACCGTTTAGAATACAGACCTCTTGAAGGTTTTGTTTACGCAATTACTCCTTTTAACTTTACTGCTATTGCTGCAAATCTTCCTGCAAGTGCTGCTATGATGGGTAACGTTGTAGTTTGGAAACCAAGCGACAGCCAGGTATTTTCTACAAAAATTATTCTTGACGTTTTCAAAGAAGCTGGAGTTCCTGACGGAGTTATCAATGTAGTTTTTGGAGATGCTTTAATGATTACAGATACTGTTTTAGCTAGCCGTGATTTTGCTGGTGTTCACTTTACAGGTTCAACTCACGTGTTTAAAGATATTTGGGCTAAAATTGGAGCAAACATTCACAATTATAAAACATACCCAAGAATCGTTGGTGAAACTGGTGGTAAAGATTTTATCATTGCTCACCCAAGCGCAAACGTAAAACAAGTTGTTACTGGTATTACGCGCGGTGCTTTTGAATTCCAAGGTCAAAAATGTTCTGCTGCATCTAGAGCTTATATTCCGCAAAGTTTATGGCCAGCTGTAAAAGAACAATTGATTGCTGATGTAAAATCTATGAAAATGGGTTCTCCGGAAGATTTTGGAAACTTCATTACAGCAGTTATTCACGAAGGTTCTTTTGATAAATTAGCTAGTTATATTGATCAAGCTAAAAAAGATGCTGATGCTGAAATTATTATTGGTGGAAATTACGATAAATCGGTTGGGTACTTTATTGAGCCAACAGTTATTGTAACTACAAACCCAAAATATACTACAATGGAAACCGAATTATTCGGACCAGTTATCACAATTTATGTTTACGAAGATGCTAAATGGGAAGAGACTTTAGAATTAGTTGATACTACTTCTGAATATGCTTTAACCGGAGCAGTTTTCAGCCAGGACCGTTACGCTATTGAAGTAGCTACTACTAAATTGCAAAATGCTGCAGGTAACTTCTACATCAATGACAAACCAACCGGAGCAGTTGTTGGAATGCAGCCTTTTGGTGGTGCAAGAGCTTCTGGAACCAACGATAAAGCGGGTTCTGCATTAAACTTATTGCGTTGGGCTTCTCCAAGAACTATCAAAGAAACTTTTGTAACTCCAGAAGATTACAGATATCCTTTCTTAGGTTAATTTTTGTTTCAAGTTTAGAAATATTTCAAGTTTCAAGTTAGAAACTATATCTATAAAAAAGCCGAATCTTTAACAAGATTCGGCTTTTGCTTTTATGATACTTCTGATAATAAAAGCTTGAATATTAAACGAGTAAGAAGTCTTACATAAATAACAAATTTTAAAAATGTAGTATTTTTCTTATTTAATTAAAAATCAATGGATTAACTACTCAAAAAACCGTATTTTATTATTTTAAAAACTTCTTGTTCCCTTCTAAAAAAACACATGATTTTAAATTTGTCTTTGTAAAAAGTTACAATTCATACAAGATAAACAACTAAAAAATATGAGAAATTTAAACAATGTACCTGCCGTAATTTTAGAAGCAAAAAGTATTGGACATGCTATTAATTTTAAATGGACTAAAAAGAAAATCGATCAGCTTTTAGATCCTATTGAAGGAAATGATGCATTAGAAAGTGTATTAATGCAAATTAACCATAAGGCTTCAGTAGGTTTAACCGCCGCTTTATTAGAATGGGTTTACTGGCGTTTTACAGGCTACACGCTATATACATCAGATACACAAAAACGTATTGAAGCACTTTGGTGCTCAATTAACGATCGTGAACAAACAAATCCGTTGTTATTTGATTGTGATCTTGATATACCGGCTACAGGATCTGTTAATGGAGCTTTATGGATCGCTTTAATGAATGTAAGAATGGTCGATGTAAAATATAGAAAAGGATCTTACTTACTTCAAAGCGAACTTATAGGTTTGGTGTTATTGGCCCGACACGTAACCCCAAAAAAGAAAACATTTGATAAATGGTTCGATACTACAATTGCCGAATTAATTCGTTTATATCCTTGCCAATACAGCTATGATAATCTTGATGAATCAGATGAAGCAATTTACGACTCATCAAATGAACCTGTTATATGCAGAGAATTCTTTTTTGATTCTGAATTTAAATATTCTGTTGAAGCGTCAGAAAATGCAATTCATAACTTTATTGATAATTTAGATATAAAAGCAAATCCTTTTTTAGATTTTTCTAGAAAAGCATCTTAGTAGTAAAAACTATTAATTCAAAAATAACCCGTAAAGAAATTCTTTACGGGTTATTTATCTTTATGTATAACTTAGGGTTTAAATTTTAAAGGAAGATGAACCACTTTTTTAGTTTCAAAAAATTCGTTATCAAATATTGCTGCTAAATCATACAAAGTCGCATTTGGAAAGTCTTTTAATTCTTCGGCCAAATCTCCGCCTTTCAAATATAGAATTCCATTTTTTAAAGTATGCTTATGTTGTTTTTTAATTTTATCATTTATCCAGGAAACAAAATCCGGCATATTAGTTACGGCTCGGCTTACGATAAAATCGAAATCACCTTTTACCAGTTCTGCACGTTTTTGTTCTGCTTTTACGTTCTTTAATTCTAATGCATCAACAACGCCCTGAACTACTTTTATTTTTTTGGCAATAACATCAATTAAATAAAAACGAGTTTCCGGAAAAAGAATTGCTAGCGGAATTCCGGGAAAACCGCCGCCTGTTCCAACATCCAAAACGGTTGCTCCGGGTTCAAATTTCATGATTTTTGCAATTCCAAGCGAATGCAAAATATGTTTTGTATATAAGGAATCAATGTCTTTACGCGAAATCACATTGATTTTTTCATTCCAATCGTGGTATAAAAAGTCTAATTTTTGAAATTGTTCGATTTGAAGATTGGTCAAATCAGGAAAATATTTCAATATCTCATCCATTGCAGTAAATTTTTAACAAAAGTACTACTTTACGATTGAAATATTTAACTCAATTTTGCAAATTGAGAATTTATAATAATTACCTTTGAAAACTATTTAAAACAATTATGAATAACACTGCTCCAACTTTTGCAAGGCAAGACAATCTGAAGTTTTTCAGAACACTTAACTCTCGGGTAAACAATTACTTTAAAGAGAATAACATTCAGAAAACCGGAAACTGGAAGTTACATTTAAAAGCCGTTATTCTATTTGCCGTTTTTTTAACTCCATATTTTTTAATACTTACCTTAAATATGCCTTTTTGGGTAATGCTGCTTTTATCAATTGTTATTGGCGTTGGAATGGCAGGCGTTGGAATGAACGTAATGCACGATGGCAATCACGGTTCATTCTCCGATAAAAGCTGGATTAATAAATTCATGGGCGGAACCATTTATGTTTTGGCCGGAAATGTTTATAACTGGCAGGTTCAGCACAATGTGCTTCACCATACTTATACCAATATTCCAGGTCATGACGAAGATTTAGATGCCGGAAGAATTATCCGTTTTACAGAACATGCGGAATGGCATAGTTTTCACCGTTTTCAACATTATTACTCTGTTTTCTTATACGGTTTATTGACTTTCAATTGGGCTATTACTACTGATTTTAAGCAAATGAGAAATTACCTTAAAAGAAAATTATCTTACGGAGAACCAAAAAGCCCAAAAATTCTTTGGACAACTTTAATTATTACAAAAGTAATCTACATCTCAATCTGGATTGTTTTACCAATGGTAATTGGAATTACCTGGTGGAAAGTACTTCTTGGATTTTTTGTAATGCATTATACTGCGGGATTAATATTAAGTGTTGTATTTCAATTAGCACATGTTGTTGATCATACTACAAATCCTTCTCCAAATGAATTAGGAGAAATGGACAATACTTGGGCTGTTCATCAATTATATACTACAACTAATTTTGCACCAAAAAATGCAATTGTAAACTGGTACACCGGCGGATTGAATCACCAAATCGAGCATCATATTTTTCCAAATATCAGTCACATTCACTATGGTAAAATTGCAAAAATCGTAAAGGAAACCGCAAAAGAATGCGATTTACCTTATTACGAATACAAAACAATGGGAAGTGCTATTATAGCTCACTTCAAACATTTACGTGAATTAGGAATGAAACCTGAATTATCTGTTTAAACTAAAAAAAATCTATTAATAATTAACCATCCTTAAGCAGCGCAGCAATTAAGGACATTCAAAATTTTTATAATGAACCATATTCTTTCGGACAGAATCAACAACTTAGCGACTTCACAAACTTTAGCAATGGCAGCTTTGGCCCGCGAATTAAAAGCACAAGGAAAAGACATTATCAGTTTAAGTTTAGGTGAACCAGATTTTAATACACCAGACTTTATTAAAGAAGCTGCAAAAAAAGCAATCGACGATAATTACAGCACATATTCTCCTGTTGATGGATATCAAGATTTAAAGGAAGCTATTTGCAGAAAATTCAAAAGAGACAATAATTTAGAGTACAAACCATCTCAAATCGTAGTTTCTACAGGAGCAAAACAATCTTTATACAACATTGCACAAGTAATGTTAAATGATGGTGACGAAGTTATTTTACCAGCACCATACTGGGTTTCTTATTTCGAAATCGTTAAACTTTCAGGCGGAGTTCCTGTTGAAGTTCCAACATCTGTAGAAACAGATTTCAAAATTACACCAGAACAATTAGAAGCTGCAATTACACCAAAAACAAAAATGATGTGGTTCTCTTCTCCTTGCAATCCTTCAGGATCTGTTTACAGCAGAGAAGAATTAACTGCACTTGCAAAAGTTTTAGAAAAACACCCAAATATTTACGTAGTTGCCGATGAGATTTATGAGCACATTAATTTCTCAGGTACTTTCTGCAGTATCGGTTCAATTCCGGGAATGTTAGAAAAAACAATCACTGTAAACGGAGTTGCAAAAGCATTTGCCATGACAGGATACAGAATTGGATATATTGGAGCTCCTGAATTTATCGCAAAAGCGTGTACAAAAATTCAAGGGCAAGTAACATCAGGAGCAAACTCTGTCGCACAACGTGCTACAATTACTGCTGTAGATGCTGACCCAAGCGTATTAAACGAAATGGTTCAGGCTTTCCACGGTCGTAGAGACTTGGTTGTTGGATTATTAAAAGAAATTCCAGGAGTAAAAATCAACGTTCCAGAAGGAGCATTTTATGTATTCCCAGACGTTTCTTCTTTCTTCGGTAAAACATTAAAAGGAACTGAAATCAAAGATGCAAACGACGTTTCGATGTATCTTTTAGCCGAAGCAAACGTTGCAACTGTAACGGGAGATGCTTTTGGAAATCCAAATTGTATTCGTTTCTCTTACGCAACAAGCAATGATATTTTAAAAGAAGCTTTACGCAGAATCAAAGAAGCTTTGACTGTATAATAATATTCTAAATTTTATAAAACGGCTTAAAGTTCAAAAGTTTTATCGCTTTTATCTTTAAGCTGTTTTTTTATGGGCGTGTCCCTCCGGGTCGGGCTATCCGCTGCAAGTCCTCGCACTTCCTTCGTCAGGCTGCGGGCTTTCCACTACTATCCCTCACGCAAAACGGTAAACGATACATTTCATTTTCAAAAGAAAATCTCCCAAATCTGCATCAAACATAAATTAGCACTTTCAAAATTCCCATTCCACAATATTGTAAACCCTGCACATAATCCTGTAAAACATAACACTTTAGAAATCCCCAACTTTGTAATGTATTAATTTAAAAACTATTAGTCATGATACATACTGATGAAACCACAAAAGAAACAGTTAAAACCTTAGAAGGATTAATTTCAATTCTTGAAGATGGAAAACTAGGATATACAAATGCTGCAGAACATGTTGAGAATTTAGCCATTAAAGCTGATTTTCTGGAATATGCCCGAGAAAGAGCTTTATTTATTGTAGAATTACAAGACGAAATCAATAAACTTGGAAAATCCACAGATACTTCCGGCGGAGGGCCATTAGGAGCTTTACACCGTACGTGGATTGATATCAAATCATCTTTCACCGGCGGTGATACAGAAGCCATTATTAATGCCTGTATTACTGGAGAAGAAGCTGCTATTGAAAAATATAAAAAAGCACTTGAAGAAAATGAATTGGAACATAGCCAGGTTTTCATTGTTTCAAAACAATTAAATAGTATTCAAAATACTTTATCGCAAATTAAAATGAAAGCGAATTAAATAATTTATTGACACTTTTATTTTAGGGAAAACTATCTGGTTTAAATAAACTAGGTAGTTTTTTTGTTTTTGTATATTGACATTAATGAGCGGATTAAAATCCGCTCCTGCAATATGTTCCGGGCTTACAGCTCTTCTTAATAAGGAACGATTCATTTTGTAGCAACGGATTTTAATACGTTGATAAGAAATAAAATTAACTCATTCCATATTAAGTTAACAATTTCAAAAAAATCGCTTGAGCATTAGTAAACTCGAAATATTTATAAGAACTTTGCAAACTTTTTTGCGTGAATACCACAAAAGCCTAAAGTTCTAAAAATGAAGAAGAAAATTGAAATATTAGCTCCTGCTAAAGATTTAATTGGAGGAATGGCCGCCATAAACAGCGGCGCTGATGCAGTTTATATTGGTGCGCCGCAATTTGGTGCACGTTCTAACGCCAACAATTCTATTGAAGATGTTGCAGCTTTAGTACAATATGCGCATTTATTTAATGCTCAGGTTTTTGTTGTTATGAATACCATTTTGTACGATAACGAATTAGAAACGTGTCGCTCAATGATTTGGGAATTATACGAAATTGGTGTTGATGCCCTGATTATTCAGGATATGGCGATTATGGAAATGGACTTGCCTCCTATCGTACTTCACGCCAGTACACAAGCTAATAATCGTGATGCCGATAAAATTAAATTTCTTAAAGATGCCGGAATTAAACGTGTGGTTTTAGCCCGCGAATTAAACCTGCATCAAATTAAAACGATTTACGATCACGCTGATGTTGAATTAGAGTTTTTCGTAACCGGAGCTTTGTGCGTTTCCTTTAGTGGAAACTGTTATATGAGTGTGGCCAACGGAGAACGCAGCGCCAATCGTGGTTCTTGTGCTCAAAACTGCCGTTTACCTTATAATTTAATCGACGGAAACGGAGAAACTTTAATCAAAAACAGCCACTTACTTTCGATAAAAGATTTGGATATTTCAAATCAAATCCCAAATTTGATTGAAGCTGGAATTGTTTCTTTTAAAATCGAAGGAAGATTGAAAGATGTCGTTTACGTAAAAAATAACGTTTCGTATTTACGTCAAAAATTAGACAGCTTTTTAGAAGGAGAAGGAAGCGATAAATACATGAAAGCTTCATCTGGAACTTGTACTTATACTTTTGATTCCTCTTTAAACAAAACGTTCAATCGTGGTTATACTGATTATTTCGTAAACGAAAGACACAGCTCTATTGGTTCTTGGGAAAGCCCAAAATCAAAAGGACAATATATTGGTAAATTAATCCGAACTGTTGGAAATGCTTACGAAATCGAAAACGGTGAGTTACTAAACAACGGTGACGGACTTTGTTTCATCAACGAAAATAACGAAGCTGACGGAATCTACGTAAACAAAGCCGAAAACGGGAAAATTTACCCAAACGTTTTAAAAGAAGTAAAAGACGGAACTTTCATCTATAGAAATAATGACGCTGCTTTCATTAAAATTGTAGAAAGAGAAGATAGTGCTGTTCGTAAATTAAGCACCACTTTATTACTTACAGAAACAGAAAATGGTTTCGAATTAATAGCAACTGATGAAGATGGAAATGTAAGCATCGTAAATTTAGAACACGCAAAAGAGCAGACAAAAACCGGTGAATCAATCGAAGAAAACATTAAAACCCAATTGGCAAAAACAGGTTTCACACCTTATACTGCTGATGAAATCAACATTATGTTTTCTCAAAACTGGTTCCTTCCTATTTCAAAAATCAACGAAATGCGAAGAACAGTTTACGATCAGTTAACTGAAATTCGTTTGGCAAATTACAAACGCGAAGAACACCAATTGGTAAAAACGTCACATCCGTATCCTGAAACCAAATTGGATTTCATGTACAATGTTTCAAACAAAGTCGCTCGTAAATTCTACGAACGCCACGGTGTTACAGAAATCGAAAAAGCATTCGAATTACAATGGGATCCAGGAAAATCTCGTGTAATGACAACTAAATATTGCATCAAATACGAATTAAAAAAATGTCCAATACACCAAAAAGATATAGTTGGTGTTAAAGTAAAAGAACCATTGGTATTGAAACAAGGCGAATTGGAATATAAACTAAAATTCAACTGTAAACCCTGTGAAATGGAAATCTGGGAAAAAGATGCTGAATTTGAGATTGAAGAAGATCATTTTCATTAATATACAAACCGATACTTTTAAAGTGTCGGTTTTTTTATTTTGGGCGTGTCCCTCCGGGTCGGGCTTTCCGCTGCAATCTTTTGTTCCATTCCATTACAAAAAAGGATTTCCGCTTCAATCCCTCACGCAAACCGTAAAAGGAGAAAATTCATTTTAAAAATAAAATCAAATAGCAATTTTTGAATTGCCTCCAGCTTTAGCTGGAGGTCAAAATAAAGATTCTATAATTGGCTTTAGCCAAACTAAGCATTTGGCTAAAGCCCTAATTTAATTTATTTCGGTCCATCCAGCTAAAGCTGGAGGCAATTCATCTTTAAAAAATCTGTTGAATCAGCAAAATCTGCGTAAAACACTTTGCGAACCTTTGTCTTCTTCAAATATCGGAACTTTGCGTTAAAATACAAATACCGCAAACGCACTGCAGCGCGCCTCTACATTAACACAAACGAATAGAACTTTGCGGTTAAAAACATTTTTCTGTACTTTTACTACTCAAACATTACAACACTCCAAAATGAAAATACTACTCCTCGGTTCAGGTGAATTAGGCAAAGAATTTGTCATTGCCGCACAACGAATCGGACAAACCATAATTGCTGTTGATAGTTACGAAAATGCTCCTGCAATGCAAGTTGCTCACGGTTTTGAAGTTATTAATATGCTCGACGGCGAAGCTCTTGACCGAATCGTAGCCAAACATCAACCAGACTTTATAGTTCCAGAAATAGAAGCCATCCGTACCGAACGTTTTTACGATTACGAAAAACAAGGCATCACCGTTGTTCCTTCAGCGAAAGCGGCAAATTTTACTATGAACCGTAAAGCAATCCGGGATTTAGCCTCGAAAGAATTAGGTTTAAAAACAGCCAAATATCAATACGCAACTTCGGCAGAAGAATTGCAAAAAGCCGTACAGGAAGTTGGAATTCCTTGCGTGGTAAAACCTTTAATGTCTTCCTCCGGAAAAGGACAATCAACAATTAAAACAGAAAGCGATATTGAAAAAGCATGGCAATATGCCGTTGCAGGTTCGCGTGGTGATGTTATCGAAGTTATTGTTGAAGCATTTGTTGATTTTAATTCAGAAATTACGCTTTTAACGATTACACAGAATAATAATCCAACTTTGTTTTGCGCTCCAATTGGTCACAGACAAGAACGTGGCGATTATCAGGAAAGCTGGCAGCCTGCTTTGGTTTCAGAAAAAGACTTATACGAAGCGCAGGATATGGCCGAAAAAATTACCGAAGCGCTTGGCGGCGCAGGGCTTTTTGGTGTTGAATTCTTCCTTACCAATGAAGGCGTTTATTTCTCTGAACTTTCTCCGCGTCCGCACGATACCGGAATGGTAACTTTGGCCGGAACACAGAATTTTAATGAATTTGAATTGCATTTACGTGCGATTTTAAGTCTTCCAATTTTTGAAATTACTTTAGAAAAAGCCGGAGCAAGTGCTGTAATTTTAGCATCAGAAGATTCTACAAATCCAACATTTAACGGAATCGAAAAAGTAGCGGCTTTGCCAAAAACTGATTTCAGGATTTTTGGTAAACCAACTTCAAGACCATACCGCCGAATGGGAGTTGTTTTAGCTCAAGATTCTTTATCAACTCCAATCGAAAAAGTAACCGAACGCGCCAAAGAAACGGCAAAATTAATAACTGTAAATTCTTAAAAAATGAAAAAACTTATATTCATGCTTTTCCTGTTTATTGGAATCGCGGCTCAAGCACAAGACAAGAAGAAATTTGACAAACCAACAATTGTAGAAGCTTCTTGCGGAGAATGCCAATTTGGAATGAAAGGTAAAAGCTGTGATTTAGCGGTTCGTATTGACGGAAAAACCTATTTCGTTGACGGAACTACTATTCACGATCACGGCGATGCACATTCAGAAAAAGGTTTTTGCAATGCAATCAGCAAAGCTTTAGTTACGGGAGAAATCGTAAACAATCGTTTTAAAGCGACTTCATTCACTTTAGTAAACGAAAAATAATGGCATTAATTCTTGAAAATATTGCCAAACATGTTTCTTTGACACCAGAGGAACAAACACTTTTTTTATCTAAACTAGAAACGAATACTTATAAAGCCAAAACGATCTTATTAAACGCCGGCGAAGTCTGTAAACATTCCTATTTTGTAAACTCGGGAATTTTAAGAAGTTTCAATATCAACGATAATATTGTGGAACATGTTTTATCTTTTGCCTGCGAAGGCTGGTGGATGAGTGATATGTACAGTTATTTTTCGCAAAAACCTGGACAGCTTTTTATTGAGGTTTTGGAAGAAGCCGAAGTTGTTTCTTTATCCAAAGAAAATCAGGATCAATTGTTTATTGAGATTCCAAAACTGGAACGCTTTTTTAGAATTCTAATTGAAAACTCATTAGTCGCTAATCAACAGCGATTAATGGACAATTTAAGTTTACCCGCCGAAGAACGTTTTGAAAAATTTACTAAGAAATACGGAACATTGGTCCACAAAGTTCCTCAAAAACAAATCGCTTCTTTCATTGGCGTAACGCCCGAATTCTTCAGCAAAATGAAAGCAAGGCTTTTGAAAAAGTAAAATTAAACCATTAAGATATTAAGATTCATTAAGCTAGACTTAATCTTTCTTATTTTTTAAGCACATAAAGCTTAACTTTCTTAATATCTTAATGGTAAAAAATCAAAGACCTAGTTCAATGTTGAACTAGGTCTTTTTTGAATTAAAATTGCTCAACCTCCGTAGAATGTTTCATTGCTGTGATTGATGATCTTCCTATCATCACCGTATTCTGAACGGCATCAAAATAAGAAGTTCCTACAAAAGCCTGATGTTTTACTGCTCTGAATCCGTTTTTCTGCAAAGCGAATTCACGTTCCTGTAATTCAGAATATCCTGCCATTCCTCGTTCTTTGTAGGCTTTAGACAATTCGAACATACTGGTATTCAAAGCATGGAAACCCGCCAAAGTAATGAATTGGAATTTATACCCCATAGCCGCTAAATCTTCTCTAAATGTTTCCATTTCAGTAACCGTTAATTTAGCAGCCCAATTGAAAGATGGCGAACAATTGTATGCCAGCATTTTATCCGGGAATTCTTTTTTCATTGCTGTCGCAAACTTTCTTGCAAATTCTAAATCCGGATTACTGGTTTCCATCCAAATCAAATCGGCGTAAGGTGCGTAGCTTAAACCTCTTGCAATTCCCTGCTCGATTCCGTTATTTACGTAGAAGAAACCTTCAGCCGTTTTTTCTCCAGTTAAAAATTTCCTGTCTCTTGGGTCTGCGTCGCTTGTTAATAAATTTGCTGCATCAGCATCTGTTCTGGCAACTATCAAAGTTGAAACCCCCATAACATCTGCTGCCAAACGCGCTGCAATTAATTTATTTATCGCTTCCTGAGTTGGAACCAAAACCTTTCCACCCAAATGTCCACACTTTTTAGCAGAACTCAATTGATCTTCAAAATGAACTCCGGAAGCTCCCGCTTCAATCATAGATTTCATTAATTCGAAAGCATTTAGGTTTCCTCCAAAACCTGCTTCGGCATCAGCCACAATTGGAACTAAATAATCTTTTTTATCTTCAATTTTATTTACAGTCTGAATCTGATCGGCACGCAATAAAGCGTTGTTGATCTTTTTTACCACCATCGGAACGCTGTTTACCGGATAAAGCGATTGGTCAGGATACATTTCTCCTGCCAGATTTGCGTCGGCAGCAACCTGCCATCCGCTTAAATAAATCGCCTCTAAACCTGCATCAACTTCCTGAATTGCCTGATTTCCAGTCAACGCTCCCAAACCAGCTACATAATCCTGACTTTTTAACTTTCTCCATAATTTTTGTGCCCCTATTTTTGCAATAGAATGCTCAATATGATAAGACCCCTGAAGTGTAACTACTTCACTCGCAGTATAAGGACGTTCAACACCTTTCCATCTCGGGTTCGTTATCCAATCGTTAATCAATTCCTGAGTTCTGTCTTCTGTTGTTTTCATAAATAGTTTAAGTTAAGTGGTTAGTGAGTAAAGTTTTCAGTTCTAAACTGAGACTCAATTTTTCTTTGAGTTTGTTATTTTTATCTGCATGATCTGCTAAATCTGCGTGAAAAATTATTCGCCCGCAGATCTCGCAGATTTAGTGGATTTTTTTCTTATAAATATTTGTAACACGGAATAGTTAAGAAATCAACGAAATCAGTATTTACTACTAATCTTTCCAGTACCTTTTCAGCCAACGGAAATTGCTGTTTTTCGTAATTTTCTTCACCTAATTCCTCTTTTATTTTTCGGAATTCATCTAAAGCCAATTCATGATAATAAGCCAAATCTAATTTTTGTCCATTATCCAAAACCACTTTATTCTGAAGCCACTGCCACAATTGCGATCTCGAAATTTCAGCCGTTGCTGCATCTTCCATTAAATTATGCAATGCCGCAGCGCCCTGTCCATTCAGCCATGAAGCCAAGTACAAAACTCCTACGTTGATATTTTTTCGAACACCATTTTCAGTAATGATTCCAATTGGTGGTTCAATCAAATCAGCTTCTGTAATTTTTCGATGTTCTCTTTTAATATGAATTTGATTTGGAGTCGGCATACCTTTATCAAAAATTTCTTTTGCCAATGAAACCAAATCCGGATGTGCCACCCAGGTTCCGTCGTGGCCATTTTTTACTTCGCGTTCTTTATCGGTTTTTACTTTTGCAAAAGCAATTGCATTGGCTTCTTCATTATTTCGAATCGGAATCTGCGCTGCCATTCCGCCAATCGCATGAATTCCTCTTTTATGACATCTTTGAATTACCAAATTTGAATAGGCATTCATAAAAGGCGAAGTCATATTTACCTGATCACGATCCGGAACAATGAATTTTGGATTTTTTCTAAACTTTTTGATGTAGGAGAAAATATAATCCCAGCGTCCGCAGTTCAAGCCAACGATATGTTCTTTCAATTCATAAATAATTTCATCCAGCTGAAAACTTGCCGTGATAGTCTCAATTAAAACCGTCACTTTTATAGTGCCGCGTTTCAGTTTCAAATAATCCTCGGTAAAATCAATAACATTATTCCACCAGCGTGCTTCAAGATAATGTTCCAATTTCGGAATGTAGAAATACGGTCCAGAATTGTTTTCTAAAAGTCGTTTATGATTATGAAAAACATACAAACCGAAATCTACCAAAGAACCCGAAACTTCATTTCCTTCAATTAAAACATGCTTTTCCGGCAAATGCAAACCTCTCGGACGTACAATAAGCGTTGCAATTTTTTCATTTAAATGATAGGACTTTTGTTTCACCAAATCGGTATACGTAATTGTTTTGTTAACCGCATCGATTAAATTCAGCTGTCCCTCCATCAAATTTTGCCAGGTTGGTGAAGTACTGTCTTCAAAATCCGCCATAAAAGTCTTGGCACCAGAATTCAAAGCATTGATTATCATTTTGCGATCAACCGGTCCAGTAATTTCTACTCTTCGATCTAATAAATCTTTTGGAATTTCACCAGCCGTCCAACTGCCTTCTCTGATACTTTTGGTTTCCGCAATAAAAACCGGCATGATTCCCTGATCAAAAGTGACTTGTTTTTGCTCGCGCTGTAAAAGCAATAGTTTTCGCTGTGATTCGAATTTTCTATGCAATTCAATTATAAAAACAATCGCTTCTTCTGTCCAGATCTTTGGATAAAGAAGCTTCTTTTCGGCTAAAAATTCCATCGCCGTTTCGGTAATTTCAATTTGGTTTTTCATAGCTGTGGTTTTTAATTTTTATTTAGAAACAATTGAATCGTTTGTTTGTTTTTCAAAACACTAAACCATAACAATCTGATATCTAATAATTTCTACACCACAATATTAGAAAAAAGTTTTTTACAAAACAAGCGAACGTTCGCTAAATATTAAAAATAATTTTTTGGCGATTATTTTTATAATAGCTATATTTGATTCATGGATATCGAAAAAGACTATATAAAGCTGATCTTCGGACTAAAATTGAAGCAGGTTCGTACGCAAAAAAACCTGTCTCTTTTTGGCTTAGCCAAATTGACAAATCTTTCAAAATCGTATTTAAACGAGATTGAAAAAGGAAAAAAATATCCAAAAACAGATAAAATTTTGCTTCTCTGCGAACATTTGGATGTGACTTACGACCAAATGGTGTCTTTAAAACTCGATAACAACCTTGCTCCGATTGGCGAAATCTTAAAATCAGGAATATTAAAAGAGATTCCGCTTGAGCTTTTCGGGATTCAGGAGGCCGATTTAATTGACATTATTGCCAATGCCCCAGCCAAAGTCAATGCGTTTATTAGTACCATTATCGAAATTGCTCAGCATTATAATCTAAGCCGTGAAAGTTTCTTTTTGGCAGCTCTACGCTCGTATCAGGAAGCACATAGTAATTATTTTGAAGATTTAGAAGAAAAAGTAATTGCGTTTTCGAAGTCGTTTCAAATTAATCTGGATTCTAAAATTAGTATTGAAGAATTAGAAGATATTCTAAAAGAAGAATACGAATACAATATAAAAGAGATTGCTTTTACAGATCAGGAAGCTTTAGACGATTTACGTTCGATTTATGTTCCAAAAAGCAAAACTTTATTACTTTCTACAGAACTCGACGCTCCACAGAAAGCTTTTATTTTAGCAAAAGAAATTGCTTATAATTATTTAAAAATCTCCGATCGATTATTGACTTTCAGCTGGATTAAGTTTGAAAATTTCGATCAGGTTTTAAATAATTTTTACGCGTCTTATTTTGCGGGTGCTTTAATACTTCCCAGAAAATTAGTCGTTGACAAAATCAATAATTTCCTAGAAAACGAGAATCCAAAACCAGAAGAATTTGTTCAATTAATAGAAAGTTTCGAAGTTTCACCAGAATCTTTCTATCAAAGATTAACCAATTTGTTGCCGAAAGATTTTCAGCTGAAAAACCTATTCTTTCTAAGATTATCTCACCGCGTAGGTTCGGATGTTTACCAAATCAATAAGGAATTACATATTACGCATCAGCAGGAACCACATGCCAACGAAACCAACGAACATTATTGCAGAAGATGGGTTTCGGTTAAAACGATTGACGAAGCCATTAAACAAAACAAATCTCATTTTTTTGATGCGCAAATTTCAAGCTATGCCAATAGCGGAAACGAGTATTTAGTTTTTTCATCGGCTACAAAAGATCCTTTTGCAGAAAATTTTATCAGAAGTATTTCTGTCGGCATTTTAATTAATCCGGCAATGAAAAAGAAATTCAAATTCATTGAGGGAAAACCTTTAGTGAAACGAATTGTTGGTGTTACGTGCGAAACTTGTGCTGTAAAAGACTGCCTGGAAAGAGCCGCACCTCCGATTGTTTTAGAAAAAAAGAAACGTCATGAGAATACGGACATTGTAGTGCAACAGTTCATAAATCAATTTAGTTAGAATCCTATGAAATATTTCGCTTTAATAATAATATTCCTTTCCATTAACTTCAATCAGAAAGCAGATAAACTTAACGGTCGTTACAATTATTTATTAGAAGACTACGGATTATACGTCCAAAAAGACAAAATTACTTTTAAGGACAGTGTTTTCATTTTTGACAACAAGTACATGCCAAAAGGAAAAATTTCATATGGTAATGTAATACTGTTGGAGAATTTCATAAATACTGATTTAATTATAAGTATTCGTAAAGATCAAATCAAAAAAGATACTATTCAATTTTACATTCATAATAAGAAAAGTGGCGGGAATTATCTTGATTTTTCATCAGGAAAAGGAAAATTAATTAGAATTAAATAATACAAGTTTTTTTATACAAACCTCATTTACTCAATCTTGTCATCCCGAGGAACGAGGGATCTCCGCAAGAAGCTCCTCATGCAATATCGCCAATCTTTGAAGAACGGATTAAAATCCATCCCTACAATATGTATTGTTCCTACGGAACTTTATCCCTTTATACTTATCCAACTTCTGAAAATAAAATTTCTAGCTTAGCCCTGATAGAAGCGGCATCCTTTTGTGGCGGGGTTCGCCGCAAAAGATATAGCGGATAGCAGGACTATAGTTCTTTTGAAAACCAAAATTTCTGCTCCAAAAAACCTTTGAACCTCTGCAACTCTAAACCTTTGAACCTCTCAAAAAAACTTCTTAATCTAGGTTAAGTGCTTCTCCTTGACCTTGGCGGTATCTTTGTACTATAAAATTAACAAAACGTACAAAATCATGGAAAATATAATATTGCACAAAGCAGAAACAAGAGGAAATGCAAACCACGGCTGGCTTAACGCTTACCATAGTTTTAGTTTTGCAAGCTGGTACAATCCGGATAGAATTCAGTTTGGTGCACTTCGCGTTTTAAACGATGATACAATTGCTGGCGGAATGGGATTTGGAACACATCCTCACGATAATATGGAAATCATAACCATTCCGTTAGAAGGAGATTTGGCTCATAAAGACAGCATGGGAAATACTGAAATCATCAAAAATGGTGATATTCAGGTAATGAGTGCAGGAACCGGAGTGCAGCATAGTGAGTTTAACCCAAATGCTGATCAACAGACTAAATTATTGCAAATTTGGTTGTTTCCAAATAAAAGAAATGTTACGCCACGTTACCAGCAAATTACTTTAGATGTTGCAGACAGACATAATAAACTGTCTCAGATTTTATCTCCAAATGCTGATGATGAAGGCGTTTGGATTCACCAGGATGCCTGGTTTCAAATGGGAAATTTTGACTCAGGCGTAACTACTGAATATAAAATCAAAAAAGAAGGAAACGGAGTTTATGCTTTCGTTTTAAAAGGAAATGTAACGATTAACGGTCAGGAATTAAATACTCGTGACGCTGTTGGAATTTCAGGAACTGACATCTTAAACATCAAAGCAAATACAGATGCTGAATTTTTATTGATGGACATTCCGATGAACTATTAATTCAACAGCAATTTTTCAAACAATAAAAACAAGACAAATTAGGGATCGATTTATTCCATTTTCATTTCTTAATCTAGGTTAAGTGCCAAATGAAGACAGCCGAAGTAACTTTGTCCTATCAAAATGAAATTAATTATTTAAAAATAAAATTATGGCAACTACAAAATGGTCAATTGACCCAACACATTCAGAAATTGGTTTTAAAGTTAAACACATGATGTTTACAAATGTTTCAGGAAAATTTGGAACTTACGATGCAACAATTACTACAGACGGAGACAGCTTCGAAAATGCTGCAATCGAATTTTCTGGCGATATCGCTTCTATTGATACTGCAAATGCAGACAGAGACGGGCACTTAAGAAGTGGCGATTTCTTTGATGCTGAGAATCATCCAAAATTAACTTTCAAAGCTTCTTCTTTCAAAAAAATCAATGAAGGAAGCTATGAAATTACTGGAGATTTAAACATTAAAGGTGTTTCTAAAAGCGTAACTTTTCCTGTAGAATATAGCGGAATCCTAACTGATCCTTGGGGAAATACAAAAGTAGGTTTAAGCATTGAAGGAAAAATTAATCGTAAAGATTGGGGTTTAAACTGGAACTCAGCTCTTGAAACTGGAGGTGTTTTAGTTGGTGAAGAAGTAAAATTAAACATTGAGTTACAATTTGTAAAACAAGCTTAATACTTTATAATAGGTTTTAATTTGGTTGGTTAAGAAGCCTGCACCTTTTCTCGGGAGTGCAGGTTTTTTTTATAGCGCTGTATTTCTAAATTCAGTTGGCGACAATCCGGTTTGTTTTTTGAAGAATCGGGAGAAATAGGAGTAATCTTCGTAACCTACTTTGAATGCTACTTCATTTACGGCTAATTGTTTGTCGATCAACATTCTTTTTATTTCTAGGATTACACGGTCTGTGATAACTTCTGTGGCAGTTTTTTGCAGAATTTCATTGCAGATTCTGTTTAAATGTTTCAAAGTAATATTTAGTTTTTCTGCATAGAAAGAAGGCAATTTTTCCGTTCTGAAATATTCTTCTAAAAACGATTCGAACTTATTGATTTTAATGTTGTACGAATGAGTTTGATGCGAATATGTCTCGCTGTATTTACGGGCAATTTCGATGTGGATTGAATCTAACAAATTCAGCATTTTATCCAGCTGATATTTATTATTTTGATTGTTTTCCTGAATCAGTAAATCAAAATAAGGAAGGATTTTAGGGATTTCTTTTTCTTCAAAAACCATTTCCGGTCTGTTATGAATAGAATGGTAAAAATTATATTCGTTGATGTTTTTTTGTCCGAAATACAAATTATACAATTCCTGCGAAAATATAATTACAAAGCCTTCAACATCTTTAGATAAACTCCAGTGATGCATTTGCCCTGGCTGCAGCACAAATAAACTTCCTTTTTTTATTTCGAATTGATCAAAATCGACTTCGTGCAATCCGGAACCTTTTGTAAAAAATACCATTAAATACGAATCGTGACGATGTGGTTCTTCGACAAAACTGTGGCTTTTTAAATGCTCTGCAAAAGTATTGACGTAAAAATCGCGATGCACATCATTACAGCTAAAATTCTGAACACTATAAATGGGATATTTTTTCATAAACAGATAATATTTATTTTTTTTGATTACAGAATACGATTCTTCGATTTGGAATTTGGAATTTAAATTTTGGGAGTTCAGTTCAAAATGTCTTTATTGTGCTAGAATAAGCGAAGATACTAAAAAGGCTTTTATTCTGCTCTGAATTACCTTTGTATAAATAAAAAACATCAAAGTCATGTCAAATTCATTAACTCATATTTTAAGCAACGAATGTCCTGTTTGTCATAAAGGAAAAGTATTTACAGACAAAAGTATTTTTTTAAGTTTCGGTCTTCCAAAAATGAATGAATACTGCAGTCATTGTAATTACAAATTCCAAAAAGAACCTGGGTATTTCTTTGGCGCTATGTATGTAAACTACGGATTAACAGTCGCTCAGGGAATTGCTACGTATTGTGTTGCGCAGTTTTTCTTTGAGACAAATTTCGATTTAAGAATTATTCCAATCATCGCTGTTGTCATTACTTTACTTACTTCTTTCAATCTTAGATTTTCAAGATTAGCATGGATTTACATGTTTAAGGATTATACGAAATAAAAAAATAGTACTTTTGCCTTCCAATTGAAACTAATTTTCAATTTTAAAAAAAGTAAAAATTAAATTAGACAAATGAAAGCATACGTATTTCCAGGTCAGGGCGCACAGTTTACAGGAATGGGTAAAGACCTATATGAAAACTCGGCTTTAGCCAAAGAATTATTCGAAAAAGCCAATGAAATTTTAGGTTTTAGAATTACAGATATCATGTTCGAAGGCACAGCCGAAGAACTAAAAGAAACTAAAGTTACACAGCCGGCAGTATTTTTACATTCTGTTATTTTAGCTAAAACTTTAGGCGAAGATTTTAAACCAGAAATGGTTGCAGGACATTCTTTGGGTGAATTTTCAGCTTTGGTTGCCAACGGAACTTTATCTTTTGAAGATGGCCTTAAATTAGTTTCTCAACGTGCTCTTGCAATGCAAAAAGCCTGCGAAATTACTCCATCTACAATGGCTGCCGTTTTAGGTTTAGCTGATAATATTGTGGAAGAAGTTTGCGCTTCTATCGACGGTGTTGTGGTTGCAGCAAATTATAACTGCCCAGGGCAATTAGTTATTTCAGGAGAAACTTCAGCTGTTGAAAAAGCTTGTGAAGCGATGAAAGCTGCTGGAGCAAAACGCGCTTTAATTTTACCTGTTGGAGGTGCATTTCACTCTCCAATGATGGAACCGGCAAGAGAAGAATTAGCGGCAGCGATTGAAGCAACTACATTCTCTACTCCTATCTGCCCAGTATATCAAAACGTAACTGCAAATGCGGTTTCTGATGCAAACGAAATCAAAAAGAACTTGATTATTCAATTGACTGCTCCGGTAAAATGGACACAGTCTGTACAGCAAATGATCGCTGACGGTGCTACTTTATTTACTGAAGTTGGCCCAGGGAAAGTGTTAGCTGGTTTGATTAATAAAATTGATAAAGAAGCGGTTACTGCGAATGCTTAATTAGTATTCAGTTTTCAGTCGAAAAACTAACATAAAAAAATCCCAAATGATAATCATTTGGGATTTTTATTATTTATATCGCAAGTAACTGAAAACTGCGACTGAAAACTGAAAACTAATTAAGAACGAACTTTCTGTTCCCATTTCCAGGCACTTGCCATTGCTTCGTCTAAACTTAATTCTGCTTTCCAGCCTAAAACATTGTTTGCTTTGTCCGTGTTTGCGTAAGCTTCTGTAATATCCCCTTCGCGACGAGGTTTAATTATATATGGTAATTTTTTATCGCTTACTTTTTCGAAACTATGAATCACTTCCAAAACTGAACTTCCTTTTCCGGTTCCTAAATTAAAAGTTTCCACTTTTTGCAAGTTTTTTTTATTGAATAAACGTTGTAACGCAATTACGTGCGCTTTTGCTAAATCGACAACGTGAATATAATCACGAATTGCAGTTCCGTCTGGCGTTGGGTAATCATTTCCGAAAACTGATAATTCCTGACGTAATCCTACTCCTGTCTGTGTAATAAAAGGCACTAAGTTTTGAGGAACCCCTAATGGTAATTCGCCAATTTCAGTTGAAGAATGCGCTCCAACCGGATTAAAATAACGCAATAAAATCGCGCTAATATTCGTTACTTTTGCTGTATCTGCAATAATTTCTTCTCCAATTTGTTTGGTGTTTCCATAAGGAGACATTGCAGTTTGAACCGGAGCATCTTCTGTAATTGGCATTTTCTCGGCTTGACCGTAAACTGTACAAGACGAACTGAAAATAAAACTAGCCTCAGGTTTTTGCTGTAATTCCTGCAAAAGATAAACTAAACTGCTGATGTTGTTTTCGTAATACAACAAAGGCTGTTCAACACTTTCACCAACTGCTTTTGAAGCAGCAAAATGAATTACCCCAGTAACATCATTATGTTTTTTAAAGAAATCCCGAACGGCACTTTTTTCTCTTAAATCAATTTTTTCGAATAAAGGCGTTTTTCCCGTAATGGCTGTAATTCCTTTTAAAACATCTTCTGAAGAGTTTGAAAGATTATCAATTATCACAACTTCAAAGCCTTCATTTTGCAATTCGACTACGGTGTGAGAACCTATAAATCCTAACCCTCCTGTTACTAATACTTTCATTTATTTGGTTGTTTATGTGGTTATTTTTGGCTGTAATTATTTATTCAAAAATTCTAAAACAGAATCTGTTATAAATTTAATCTGCTCGTCGTCAAGTTCTGTATGCATTGGCAAAGCAATTACTTCCTGCACTAATTGATTAGTAATCGGGAATTGCTCTTCTTTATAACGAGGATCTAAATATGCTTTTTGAGAATGCAATGGAATTGGATAATAAATTGCACATGGAATTCCTTTATCTAATAAATGCTGCATTAAAGCATTTCTGTCAGCATCTAAGATTCTTAAAACATATTGATGAAAAACATGATCGTTTTCATTTGCATCAAATTCTGGTGTAACAATATGTTTATTTCCAGCCAATGCCGCATTGTATTTTGTTGCCGCTAAGCGACGTGCTTTATTATACTCGTCTAACAAAGGTAGTTTTGCATTTAAAACTCCTGCCTGAATGCTGTCTAAACGTGAATTTACTCCCACAACATCGTGGTGGTAACGCTCGTACATTCCGTGATTTACGATTCCGCGGATAACGTGCGCTAATTTATCATCATTTGTAAAAATTGCTCCACCATCTCCGTAACAACCTAAGTTTTTAGAAGGGAAAAACGAAGTTGCCGCAACGTGACCAATAACACCAACTTTACTTTTTGTTCCAGATTTTGAAATATAATCAGCACCAATTGCTTGTGCATTATCTTCTATTACATATAAATTATGTTCGGCTGCAATTTCCATAATTGCATCCATGTTTGCAGCACGTCCGAACAAATGTACCGGAACAATTGCTTTCGTTTTTGGCGTAATTGCTTTTTTAACTGCATCAATGTCGATGTTCATATTATGCAGATCAACATCAACTAAAACCGGAGTTAATTGTAACAATGCAATCACCTCAACCGTTGCTGCAAAAGTAAAATCGGCAGTAATAACTTCATCACCTGGTTTTAAATCCAGCCCCATCATTGCAATTTGCAAAGCATCAGTTCCATTTGCACACGGAATTACATGTTTTGCCCCTAAATAGTCTTCAAGATTCTTTTGAAACTGATGAACTAGAGGTCCGTTAATATAAGTATTTGTATCTAAAACCTCTTGAATTGAAGCATCTACAGTCGTTTTTATTTTTTCATATTGACTTTTTAAGTCAACCATTTGTATTTTTTTCATTTTCGATATTTTATTTTAAAAAGCCTTTCTATTAAACCAGAATGTCAGAAAGAAGGAACAAAAATAGTTATTAATACCTTCAAACCAATGAAAATAAACGAAAGAAATGTAATTTAGCTGCAAAAATTACTACATGCTTTTTTTATACAATTTAGCTGTTTCTTTAGCAGCGTTTTTTCTTAAAATAGTCGCACTTTTTAGTCCGAAAATTAAGCTTTTTGTTGAAGGGCGAAAAAATGTATTTTCAATTTTAGAAGAAAAAATAAAAGCCGAAGACAAAACCATTTGGTTTCACTCTGCTTCACTTGGCGAATACGAGCAAGGGCTTCCTGTAATAGAAAAAATCAAAGAAAGATATCCTTTGCATAAAATCATTGTAACCTTTTTTTCCCCTTCCGGATACGAAGTGCGTAAAAACAACACAGTTGCTGATGTTACAATTTATCTGCCTTTGGATACAAAAAGCAATGCTAAAAGATTTTTAAAATTGGCACATCCTGAATTTGTTTTTTTCATTAAATATGAATTTTGGTTAAACTATTTAAAAGAATTAGAAAAAAGCAAAACTCCAACTTATTTAATTTCCGGAATTTTCAGAGACAGCCAGATGTTTTTTAAATGGTATGGAGGATTTTACAGAAAAGCACTAAAAGCATTCACTTATTTCTTCGTGCAGAATGAAAGTTCTAAACAAAAAATTGAAGCAATTGGTTTTAAAAACGTAATTGTTTCAGGCGATACACGTTTTGACAGAGTTGCTGCGATTTTAGAAAGAAACAATACACTTGATTATATCGAAAATTTCAAGAATAACCAACAAACGATAGTTATTGGAAGTTCATGGCCAAAGGATGAAGCTTTAATTGCTGAATACATCAATCGGGCGCCAGAAAATGTAAAATTTATTATTGCTCCGCATAACATAAAAACAGATCAAATTACAAATCTTAAATCCCAAATTACAAAATCGACAGTTTTATTTTCTGAAAAAGAAAACAAAGATTTATCGAATTATAATGTTTTTATAATTGACACCATCGGAATTTTAACAAAAATATACAGCTATGGAACGATCGCGTATGTGGGAGGAGGTTTTGGAAACCCGGGAATTCATAACATTTTAGAACCCGCAACATTTGGAATTCCAATTGTAATTGGGCCTAATTATTCTAATTTTGCAGAAGCTGTTTCTTTAGTTGAACTTGGCGGATGCATACCCATTTCAAACATTTCTGAATTAAAAGAAATTTTAAATCGTTTACTGACTGATCAAACATTTCTTAAAGAAAAAAGCCAAATTTGCGAATCTTTCATTCAGGAAAACAAAGGAGCCACAAATGCTATTATGAGAATTGTTTCCAAGTAAGTCCAGATTCAAATCAAATTTTCTGAACGATTATTTGAGAGAAACGAATTAAAAGCAGGCGTTTTTCATTGTAAGCACAAACACAATAATCCTTAAAAAGCAAAATAAACTGCAATTAAGAGAAATGAAATAGCCAATTCGACCGTAGAATTTTCAATAAAAAATTATTTATACAAAATATTAAATAATTTAAGATAATTTTATAATTTTGGCATATTCTTTGATAAATAAGATAAACGTGAGCTAGGAAAATATTTTAAAAAAAAAGTGAAAAAATATTTTACATATTAAAAAATTTATATCTTTGCCACGAATTAATAATTAACCTTTTATAATAAAGTAAGATGAAAAAAGTATTTTTAAGTTTAGCTGTTGTTGCTGTTTTAACTGTTGTATCTTGTAAAAAAGCTGACGCTGCAGCTACTGAAACTGTAGATTCTACTGCTGTTGCTGTTGATTCTGCTGCTGCTGTAGTTGATTCTGCTGCTGCAACTGTTGACTCAGCTGCTACTAAAGTTGATTCTGCTGCTGCTAAAGTAGAAGAAGCTGCTAAAGAAGTAAAAAAATAATTAGAACCTAAATTCTAAAGATTTTAAAACCATCGAAATCGATGGTTTTTTTTTGCTCAAAAATTAACAGAATAAAATTCCAATATTTAAAATCCCAAATCCCAACAATGCATTATACACATTGGAATTTGGAATTTTAAAATATTGGAATTTCTTTTTATCTAATCTTCTACTTCCTCTTCAACAGAAACCTCTTCATCCCCAAAAATCGATTCAGTTGATGAGAAATCCAAAATTTCAGCTTTCGAAGCATAAGTCACAATTTCTTTTATTCCCTTTTGCAAAAGCAATTCTGTAGTGTATTTTCGACTTGTTGCAAAGTGAACACCATCTAACATCAATTTAAAAAAATACTTTCCTCCAGAACCTTTAAATTTCAAAAATTTAGAAAGCTCAATTGTTTTCTTAAATCTTTCAATATCCTCCTCACACTCAAATCTCAACTCATAACTTAAACTTGTAAAAATCACCTTCCCTTTTCTGGAAGTAAATACAAACTTATATTCATCATTAAATCGCCTGCTAATTACAAAAGCACCCATATTTTGATTGTTGATTTTAGATTATTGATTCAGATTCTCCGAACCTTAGAATTTCAGCGCGTTAGCGCATTTAAAGAATTTACCCAATAAAAAAAGCCTCTTCAAAAGAAGAGGCTTTAGTACTCAGAGCGGGACTTGAACCCGCACGAACATTGCTGTTCACTGGATTTTAAGTCCAGCGTGTCTACCAATTTCACCATCCGAGCAATTAAGCTTTTAAATGTTTTTTAGCTAATTTTTAAAAAAATTAATTAAACACAACACCATCCGAGCATTATATGGTTTTGAGCGAAAAACGGGGCTCGAACCCGCGACCTCGACCTTGGCAAGGTCGCGCTCTACCAACTGAGCTATTTTCGCGTATCAAATTCTAATTAAGAACTGCAACACCTGACTTGTTCTGTATTGCGAGTGCAAATTTAGGACATTTATTCAATTACACAAGCCTTTTTTTAAAAAAATATTTACTTATTTTATAACTTTCTGATAACCTAAACTTTAAACTTGATTTTTTTTTCGATTTATTTCTTGACCAGCATTCTTTTTATTTCGTTCAGTTTCATCAATGCTTCAACCGGTGTAATCGCATTAATATCGAGACTTAAGATCTCTTCTTTAATTTCTTCAAGTAAAGGATCATCCAAATTAAAGAAACTCATCTGCATTTCATCATTAGCCGATTTTACTCCGTTTAATGCATCGCTGGAATGATTTTTTTCTAATTTCTTTAAAAGCTTTTGTGCTTTCAAAATTACAATCTGCGGCATTCCGGCCATTTTTGCTACGTGAATTCCAAAACTATGCTCACTTCCGCCTTTTACAAGCTTTCTAACAAAAAGAACCGTATCTTTTAATTCTTTTACTGCAACATTATAATTTTGGATTCTGGAAAGCGATTCTGTCATTTCATTCAATTCATGGTAATGAGTCGCAAACAACGTTTTTGGTTTTGACGGATGTTCGTGCAAAAATTCAGCAATAGCCCAAGCAATGGAAATTCCGTCGTATGTACTCGTTCCTCTTCCAATTTCATCCAAAAGAACCAAGCTGCGATCTGAAATATTATTCAAGATTGAAGCAGTTTCATTCATTTCAACCATAAAAGTCGACTCTCCCATTGAGATATTATCAGAAGCACCTACTCTTGTAAAGATTTTATCTACAACTCCCATTCTTACGCTGTCAGCCGGAACAAAACTTCCCATTTGAGCCAAAAGCACAATCAAGGCTGTTTGTCTTAAAATTGCCGATTTACCTGACATGTTAGGTCCCGTAATCATTATAATCTGCTGTGTTTCTCTATCAAGAAAAACATCGTTTGCAATATAAGGAGTTCCAACCGGCAATTGTTTTTCAATCACAGGGTGTCTTCCATTTTTAATATCTAATTCAAAAGTATCATCAATTTCGGGGCATACATATTGATTCTCAACAGCCATTTGTGTAAACGAACATAAACAGTCTAATTGTGCCACCAAATAAGCATTCATTTGAACAGGTTTAATATAAGTCGCAATCCAGGCAACCAACTGTTCAAAAAGCTCCGATTCAATTTTATGAATTTTTTCTTCGGCTCCTAAAATTTTAGTTTCGTACTCCTTTAATTCTTCGGTAATATAACGTTCTGCATTTACTAAAGTCTGTTTACGAATCCATTCTTCCGGAACTTTATCTTTATGTGTGTTTCGAACTTCAATGTAATAACCAAAAACATTATTGAATGATATTTTTAAAGATGAAATTCCTGTGCGTTCTGATTCTCTTCTTTCTATTCCTTCCAAGAACTCTTTTCCAGATGTAGAAATGGCTCTCAATTCATCTAATTCTTCATTAATTCCTCTTGCAATTGCATTTCCTTTTGAAATAGCAACCGGCGCATCCTGATTTAAGGTGTTTTTAATTTTTTCACGTAACAAATCACACGAATGCAGACTGTCTCCAATAACCTTTACAGCTTCCTGCGAACTTTCGAGCGCTAATGTTTTTATTGGAATAATAGCATCCAGAGATTCTTTCAAATAAACAATTTCACGAGGAGAAACTTTTCCTGCCGCAATTTTAGAAATCAAACGCTCTAAATCTGAAATTTGCTTAATTTGATATTGAATATTTTGTAAAACATCCTGATTTGATTTCAAATAGGCAACCACATCATGACGTCCTTTTATTTTATTACCGTCTTTTAGCGGAAGTGCCAGCCAGCGTTTCAATAAACGCCCGCCCATTGGCGAAAGCGTTTTATCGATTACATCTAAAAGTGTTACTGCATTTGGATTATAGCTGTGATACAATTCTAAGTTTCTAATCGTAAAACGATCCATCCACACATAAGCATCTTCGGCAATTCGCTGAATTGCGGTAATATGCTGCACTCTGTTATGCTGTGTTTCTGATAAATAATAAAGGATTGCTCCGGCAGAAATAATTCCTTCTTTTAATTCTTCTACACCAAAACCTTTTAAAGAATTAGTTTGAAAATGTTTGGTCAGCGTTTCTAAAGCATAATCTTCTTTGTAAATCCAGTCTTCAAGGTAAAAACTATGAAAATCTTCTCCAAAAGCGTTTTTAAAATCACTTTTGCAGTTCTTAGGCACAAGAACCTCACTTGGATTAAAATTCTGCAATAATTTATCTATGTATTCGGCATTTCCCTGAGCGGTAAGAAATTCTCCTGTCGAAACATCTAAAAATGAAATCCCGATATTTTTATTAGCAAAATAAACAGATGCTAAAAAGTTGTTTGTTTTAGATTGTAAAACCTCATCATTTAAAGAAACTCCCGGAGTTACAAGTTCTGTAACCCCTCGTTTTACAATAGTTTTAGTCATTTTAGGATCTTCAAGCTGATCGCAGATTGCAACACGAAGTCCGGCTTTAACCAATTTTGGCAAATAGGTATTGATAGAATGGTGTGGAAAGCCCGCCAGAGCCGTCTCTGTTTCAGACCCTGCGCCTCTTTTTGTTAATGTAATCCCAAGAATTTTAGAAGCTCTGATGGCATCTTCTCCAAAAGTTTCATAAAAATCCCCTACTCTGAAAAGCAGACATGCATCAGGATATTTTCTCTTGATTTCGTTGTACTGTTTCATTAAAGGTGTTTCCTTCACTACTTTCTCTTTAGCTGCCAAAATTGATATGTTTTTAAATGAAAATTAAGACAGCGAATTTATAATTTTTTGGCGGCATATCGAGCACTTCAAAAATTAAAATATTTTAAGTTTTTTTTATGTTCAGATATAAGAATTTTATATAGCTTTGTTCATCATTAAAAAAGACCCTTAAAAATGAAAAAAATAATTTTATTCGCTATGTTAGCTGTAGCTGGTATTACGGCTACGAATGCACAAACAACTAAAAAAGCTAAAGCTGCTAAGGTTGCAAAAGTTGAAGGAGCTGGAATGCTTTTCGAAACAGAAACTATTGATTACGGAACTATCGCTCACAATGCTGACGGTAAACGTGAATTCGTTTTTGTTAACAACGGAACAAAACCGTTAATCATTACAAACACTCAAGGTTCTTGTGGTTGTACAGTTCCTACAACACCAAAAGAGCCAATCGCTCCAGGTGCTAAAGGTATAATTGGTGTAAAATATGCTACTGACAGAGTTGGTGCTTTCACTAAAACTGTAACTGTTACTTCAAATGCTGAAGGACAACCAACAAAAGTACTTACAATTAAAGGTACTGTTTTACCAGATCCAGTAAAAAGCTAATCTGAGAAACAACAAAATAATTGAAAAAGCTTCCTTATCTTTGGAAGCTTTTTTTATGACCTGAATTTAAACCAATGAGAAAACTTGAAAATAGCGAATTAGACAGAAAATCAATCGAAGATTTTAAAAAATCAGACAAAACTCCTTTAATATTGGTTTTGGATGATATTCGCAGTTTGCACAATATTGGATCTGTTTTTAGAACTGCCGATGCTTTTTTGATCGAAAAAATAATTCTTTGCGGTATTACAGCTACTCCTCCCAATAAAGAAATTCATAAAACTGCTCTTGGCGCTACCGAAACTGTTGCGTGGGAACATCACGAAAATGTATTGGAAGTCATCGAAAATCTTAAAAAAGAAAATGTCCTGACTCTTGCTATTGAACAAGTTGAAAGTGCCATTTTTCTTCAGGATTTTAAAGTGGAGAAAAACCAAAAATATGCTTTAGTTTTTGGAAATGAAGTTTACGGTGTATCTCAGGAAGCAGTTGCAATTTGCGACGGCTGTATTGAAATTCCGCAGTTAGGCACAAAACATTCTTTAAATATTTCTGTAAGCGCCGGAATTGTGGTTTGGGATTTGTTTCAAAAATTAAACTGGCCGAGCTAATAATTAAAGAATATTTTTACCAAAAAAATGTGATATTTAAATTAGTTTAAGCTTTTAAATGTTAGATATTTAAATATATTTTTTTATTATTAAGAAATTGATACTTTTATAAAATGAAAACTATCAATTTCCTTAAACCACAACATTTATTTTTCTTACTGCTTTTCCCTTTTACTGGATTTGCTCAATATACATCTATTCCTGATCAAAGATTTGAGCAGGCCTTAATTGATTTGAATATTGACAGCGGTGCTCCTGATAGTCAGGTTCTGACAGCAAATGTTAAAGACGTAACAGAATTAAAACTTTCAGGTAAAAACATTGCTGATTTAACAGGTATTGAGGCTTTTGTAAAATTGACAAGCTTAGATGTTGGACTAACTAACGAAGATATCAATAAAGGAAATTTTCTTACCACTTTAAATCTTACAAACAATATTTTACTAAGTTCTTTAAGATGTGGTCACAACCATTTATCTAATATAGATCTTTCTAAAAACACGGAATTAAAAGTTTTATTTATAGAAAATAACGGATTAAACAGTTTAGATGTTTCAAAAAATACACATTTAAACACTCTCTATTGTTCTAATAATAATATATCAAATTTAGATCTCACTAAAAATACTACTTTATTAAATTTAAATTGCAATTTTAATCAATTAACAACTTTAGATCTTTCAAAAAACATCATTCTGGAAAATATAAACTGTGCCTCTAACAATTTGTCCAGTTTTGATATTTCTAAAAACTCTTTATTAAAATCTTTAGACGTAAATAGCAATCAAATAACTTCTCTTAATTTTTCTAGTAATCCAGATTTAACATACTTAAACTGCCATAATAATCAATTCTCTAGTTTAGATGTGTCTAACAATACTAATCTGAATTTTTTTTATTGTAGTGATAACCAGCTAACAAATTTGAATTTAAAAAATGGGCAGAACGCAAAACTAGCCATTGGAAATTTTAAATCTAATTCTGGTCTAACCTGTATACTAGTAGATAATGAGGCTTATTCAAATGCAAATTGGACAATCTTCAAAGATAATACAACAAAATATTCAAACGACTGCAGTAAACCTGCAACAACTGCTCCTATTGTTAAAGCAACCGGAGATCAATTATACTGTCCACAAAATACAATAAAAGTTGTAACTGATTTCACTATTACGCACGATCCTGCAGAAACAGGAACTAAAGCTGTTTATATTCAAATTTCATCTGGTTATTCAAGTGGTTTAGATCAGCTTACGCTTTCAAATCCGGCAGCGCACCCTAATGTAACAACAAGCTGGGATGCAACAGCAGGGAAATTAAGCATAACAAGCCCAACAGGCGGTAATGTTTTATATTCTGACTTAGTTGACGCTGTAAAAGATGTTGTTTTCTCAAATTCTTCAGCTACAGCTTCCGGAACAAGAACTTTCTCCATAACAATTGGTAATGCTAATTATTTACCTTCAACACAGCATTTTTATTTATTTGTTCCGAGTATTGGTATTACCTGGACAAGTGCCAAAGCCGCTGCAGAAACAAGTACTTATTACGGGCTTACAGGATATTTAGCTACCGTTTTATCTGCAGATGAAGCTCAATTAATAGGTGAACAAGCCTCAGGAACGGGATGGATTGGCGGAAGCGATGCAGAAACCGAAGGTGTTTGGAAATGGGCAACCGGACCCGAAGCAGGAACTGTAATGAGTTATACTTTCTGGAATTCCGGAGAACCAAACAATCTAGGAGAAGAAGATTATGCACACATTACACAACCCGGTATAGGAATAAGAGGCTCTTGGAACGACCTTTCTAACACAGGATCATTAGCGTCTGGCGACCCTTATCAACCAAAAGGTTATGTTGTGGAATATGGCGGGATGCCCGGAGAATCTCCGTTGGAAATTGCTGCAAGTACAAAAATTACAATTCCAGTAGCAACGCCATCTGCAAATCCTAATCCTGTTTGCGATTCAGGAAGTTTTACTTTTAATGCAACAGCAACTGCCGGCGCAACAATTAGCTGGTATGATGCTGCGCTAGGAGGAAATTTATTAGGAACAGGAAACACATATACAACTCCAACAATAAATGCCACAACAACTTATTATGTAGACGCTGGCTGTACATCAAACAGAAAATCGGTTACCGCTACCGTAAACATGACTCCAACAACTCCGGTTGCGAGCCAGCCATCTTATTCAAATTGTGGACCGGGATCAGTTACAATTACGGCCACTTCAAACATTGGAACTATTAACTGGTTTACAGCATCAATTGGAGGAACAAGTGTTTTTAACGGAAGCAGTTTTACAACACCAATTATTTCAGCAAATACAACTTATTATGCCGAAGCCTCAAATTCAGGCTGCGTCAACTCAACCCGTACACCTGTAAGTATTGAAATTTATACACCGCCAGTTGTTCATGACGAAACATTACCGTTATGTCAATCTCAAACTATACAATTAGATGCGGGAATTTCGGGGATGACTTATGCCTGGTCAAATGGAGCTTCTACACAAACAATACCCGTTTCACAAGGCGGTACTTATACTGTAATTGTAACAAGTCCGGCTCCTGAAAATTGTTCAAGCACGAAAACAATTATAGTTGAAGAACATCAGGTTCCTGAAATAGATCGAATTGATGTAAGTGGAACCAGAGTTGTAATTTATCTTAAAAAGCAAGCTTCCTATTTTGAGTTTTCTGTAGACGGCGTTAATTTTCAGGATTCGAATGTTTTTTATGATGTTCCGGGCGGATTACAAACTGCTTATGCTCGTGAAAAAAGCGGCTGCGGCGGAGATACCCAAAATTTTGTTGTTCTTGTTTTTCCACCATTTTTCACTCCAAATAACGACACTCATAATGATTTATGGGAAGTAACCGGAATGGAAAATTACCCACAGGCAGAAGTCACTATTTTTGACCGTTATGGTAAACTCATAGCGCAGTTAAATGCTTCTAATATGGCTTGGGACGGAACTTTTGAAAGAACACCACTTCCATCCTCAGATTATTGGTATGCTTTAAAAATAGACAATACGAAACCAATTTTACGAGGACATTTTACCTTAAAGAGATGATTCTGAATTAGAGAATGGGTCAATTAGAAAATGAGATAATTAAAAAACATCTTAAATAAATTATCTAATTGACACATTCTCTAATTTTCTAATTTAGTTTCTTCTGAATTTCGCTTAGTACAAAAAGATAATCTTCCTGCTTTTTTACAAAATCACGATCCGAAACGTCAATAATTAAAACATTCAAATCGGTTTGAGATTTAATATATTCCAGATAACCGTTGTTGATTTTATCTAAATAATCAGCCTGAATGTTTTGCTCATAAGTACGTCCGCGTTTTTTTATGTTTTGAAGAAGACGTTCTGTATTTTGATACAAATAGATGTACAAATCCGGCTTTGGCATTTCTTTATAAATGATATCGAATAAATTTCGGTACAAACGATATTCATCTTCCTGCAGCGTAATTTTAGCAAAAATCAAGGATTTAAAAATATGATAATCGGCTACAATAAAATCTTTAAATAAATCAAATTGCGCTAAATCATCAGATAATTGCTGATAACGATCGGCCAAAAAAGACATTTCAAGCGGAAAAGCATATCTATTTTGATCTTTGTAAAACTTAGGCAGAAACGGATTATCTGCAAAACGTTCTAAAACTGTTTTCGCATTAAAATCGTCTGCAAATTTGTGAACTAAAGTAGTTTTTCCGGCTCCAATATTCCCTTCAAAAGCAATATAATTATATTTCTCTAACGGAATTTCACTCAGCGGACATTTTAAATCCTGAACAATCGTGCAAACGCTGTCGTCTGGAGAAATGGTAATTAATTCTGAAATAGATTTCTGAAAAACAGGATGTTTCCAGTCTAACTTTAAATCTTGTATTGGCAATAAAACAAAATTTCGATTCTGCATTAAAGGATGCGGAATATGAAGTTTTTCAGTTTCGATAACTTCATCATCAAAAACAATTACATCAACATCAATAATCCGGGATTGATACCCTTCCTGATTCGATCTGATTCTTCCTAACTGTTTTTCGACTTTTAAAACCTGATTTAATATTTTTTGTGCCGATGAAGTGGTATGCAAAAGTAACGCGCAATTATAAAATGCATCGCTCTCAAAACCCCAGGCAGGCGTTTCATAAAGCTTAGAAACCCTAATTACAGTTCCCACTTCCTGATGTATCAAAGCAATACAACTTTCAATGTTTTCTAACCTGTTTCCCTGGTTGCTGCCTATAGATAAAACGACTTGATGCTGTGATTTCATAATTAATGCAAATTAACTAAAACTATTTTAGAATTAACTAATATATTTGTGAAACGGCACATCAAATCAATTAAAATTTATGTGCGAAATTTGTAACAAATAGCCCATTAATGCTACTTATTAAAAAAAATATACTTATGAAGTTTTTAGGAAATGTAATTGCCACAGTTATTGGTATTTTTGTATTTATCATGCTCTTCTTTTTTGGGGTGATCCTAATTAGTGCCATTTTTGGCGGAGACGACAAAGTTTCGGTTAAAAATGATTCTGTTATCGAATTAGATTTAAAGCAAATCAATAATGATTATGCAGGAAAATATAAAGATCCTTGGGTAACTGTTTTTTCAGATAAAAAAGGAGTTGGATTAACTGATGTTATTAATGCAATCGAAGCGGCAGAAACAGACGATAATATCAAAGGAATTTCGATCTTAAACGATGAGTCTTCTTTAGGACTTGCGCAATACAAAGATTTAAGGAATGCACTTGAAAGTTTTAAAAAATCAGGAAAATTTGTCTGGGCATACGCCAATACGTATTCACAGAAAGAATATTATTTAAATTCTGTTGCCAATGTTGTTTATTTGAATCCTGCCGGAGATTTAGATTTTAAAGGACTTTCGTCTGAAGTTATGTTTTTTAAAGATTTTCAGGAAAAATCAGGCATCCACATGGAGGTGATTCGTCACGGAAAATACAAAAGTGCCGTTGAGCCATTTTTAGAAAACAAAATGAGTGATGCTAACCGAGAACAAGTTACAGCACTTTTAAATTCTATTTGGTCAACAGTTTGCAGCGATATCTCAAAAAGCCGAAATATTCCGGTTGACAAACTAAATGAAATTGCAAACGGCTTATTAGCCAGAACCCCGCAAATGGCAAAAACACAGCATTTAGTTGATATTGTGGCTTATGAAGATGTTTATCACAATGCCATTAAAAAAGCGTTGAAAGTTAAAGACGATAAAGATTATAATAAAATTTCGATTTTAGATTATACTCAAAATAATGTAACAACGGCATTAACCAATGTTGCTGATAATCAAATTGCAATTATTTACGCTCAAGGCGAAATTGCCGGCGGCGAAGGCGATGTAAATGTTATTGGCGAAGGTTCAATGCGCCGTTCGCTGCAAGAAGCCAGAAAAAATGAAGATGTAAAAGCAATTGTTTTAAGAATTGACAGCCCGGGCGGAAGCGCACTGACTTCTGATTTAATCTGGAGAGAAATTGAAGTAACCAAAAAAGTAAAACCGGTAATTGTTTCAATGGGAAATTATGCCGCATCCGGAGGTTATTATATTGCATGTAATGCGAATAAAATTTTTGCAGAAAGCAATACTATTACAGGTTCTATCGGGGTTTTTGGAGTATTGCCAAACTTTACTCCGCTTGCCAACAAATTAGGAATTAATACCGAACAGGTAAAAACACACGAAAACTCAGCAAATTACAGCCCATTTGTTCCAGTTGATGAAAAGTTTAAAGCCTTTACGCTAGAAGGCGTTGAGCAGATTTACAAAACTTTTGTAACGCATGTTGCCGAAGGAAGAAAAATGACTTTTGCTCAAGTTGATTCTATTGCACAAGGAAGAGTCTGGTCAGGATCTGAAGCTGTGAAAATTGGATTAGTAGATAAAATTGGAGGTTTGAACAATGCCATTACTGAAGCTGCAAAAATTGCTAAAATCAAAGATTATACAACTCAAAACTATCCTGAATACGAAAAAACATTTGGTGATTTAATGGCAAACCTGCCTTTTGCTCAATCTAAAGAAGCCTTTATAAAAGAAGAAATTGGCGAAGAAAACTATATGCTTATTGAGCAGGTAAAAAGATTTCAGAGACAAAAAGGGGTTCAGGCGATGATGCCTTTCGGAATAAACATTAAATAATTCCATTTAAAAATGAAAAATCTATTGCTGTTTTTAAGCGTTTTGTTTTTGACAAACGCAAATGCCCAAAGTCCGAAACAAGATACTTTTAAAGAAACACCTGCAACTTTAAAAATCAATAATGATCAGCTTTTAGGTACGCTTACCATTCCCGACGGAGTAAAAAAATGGCCAGTTGCATTGATCATTTCAGGTTCTGGCCCAACAGACCGAAACGGAAATAATCCGATGATGAAAAACAATTCCTTAAAAATGCTGGCAGAAGAATTAGCCAAAAACGGAATTGCATCTTTACGATTTGACAAACGCGGAATTGGCGAAAGCAAAAAATCGGCAATTACAGAATCTAGTTTAGTTTTTGAAAATTATACAGAAGATGTAAAAAGCTGGATTAACTTTTTGAAACAGGACAAGCGTTTTACACAATTAACGGTTATTGGTCATAGCGAAGGATCTTTAATAGGAATGATCGCCAGCGCAAAAGCTAATAAATTTGTTTCGATTGCCGGAGCCGGAGAATCTGCAGATAAATTGATAAAAACGCAAATAGCTTCTAAATCAAACAAACAGATAGAAGATATGACGTTTCCTATTATTGATAGCTTAAAAAGCGGCAATAAGGTAAACAAAGTCGATCCTCTTTTAAATTCACTTTTCAGGGCAAGTATTCAGCCGTATTTGATTTCATGGTTTAAATACGATCCGCAGGCAGAAATTAAAAAACTGAACATTCCTGTTTTAATTATTCAGGGAAATAATGATTTACAAGTTTCAGTTAAAGATGCCGAAAACTTATCGAAGGCGAAACCGCATTCAGAATTGGTAATTGTAGATAAAATGAACCATATCATGAAAATAATTGACGGCGATCAAAAGGCCAATATGGAGAGTTATGCTAATGAAACTCTTCCTGTTTCTGAAACCATGGTCCATAAGATTGTTTCGTTTATTAAAAAATAGTTACAACAATAAAAAAGTAAATCCGTTTGAAAAGTATCAAGCGGATTTTTTTTTATTCAATACTAACATAATTTTCTTACATTATTAAGAAAATTTTATCGCCGTACTTCAATAAAAAAACTATTTTTGCAGAGTCAATTTTCAAAAAAATAAACCTCAAATCTATAAATATGTTAAAGAAAATTTTAAAAGTAACTGCCATTGTTCTAGTGGTTTTTGTGGCCGCACTATTTGCCATTCCGTATTTCTTTAAAGACCAAATCAAGGCTAAAATTGCCGAAGCAATCAACGAAAGTGTTGATGCCAAAGTCAGCTTTGCTGATGCTGATTTAAGCTTGTTTAAGAATTTCCCGAATGCTGCAGTTGGAATCGAAAAGCTGGTTATCATCAACAAAGCGCCTTTTGAAGGAGATACTTTGGTATCATTAGGAGAATTAAATCTTAAAATGAGTATTAAAGAGCTTTTTAAAGGAAAAGACGAACCTTTAAACATTCAGGGAATTACGTCTGAAAATGGTTTAATCAATATTATCTTCAATAAAGATGGAGTTGGGAATTTTGATATTGCTTTAAAAGACAAAAAAGAAGACAAAACGGATGAAAAAAGCAGTCCGCTTTCTTTAAAAATTCAAAACTATAAAATTGAGAACTTTACCTTTAGATATATCGATCAGGGTTCAAAAATCAAAATGGTTATTGACAGTTTAAATCACGAAGGAACTGGAGATTTCACCAATTCAAAACTGGATTTAAATACAAAAACTACAGCAAACGTATCTTTAGATATGGATAAAGTTAATTATATGAAAAATATAAAACTGACTTTAGACGCTGTTTTAGGAATTGATTTAGAACAAAGTAAATATACTTTTAAGGAAAATAAAGCTTTAATTAACCAATTGCCGTTAGAATTTGACGGATTTATTCAAATGGTTAAAGAAGGCCAAATTTATGACTTGAAATTTAAAACGCCAACTTCGTCGTTTACCAATTTCTTAGGATTAATTCCTTCTGCTTATGCATCAAGTCTTGACGGCGTAAAAACAACCGGGGATTTTACCGTGGTTGGTTTTGCAAAAGGTAAATTAACAGACACAACAGTTCCTGCATTCAACATTGCCATTGCTTCAAACAATGCTTCATTTCAATATCCGAACTTACCAAAATCAGTCCAGAATATTGTAATTGATACTAAAATTATCAACGAAACCGGAATTCTAAACGATACTTATGTAAACTTAGATAAACTGTCTTTCAGAATTGATCAGGATGTTTTTAGCGCTAAAGCAAATGTTAGAAACATTACCGTTAATCCGCTTGTAAATGCTGCTTTAAAAGGAACTATCAATTTAGCAAATCTTTCAAAAGCATATCCAATTAAAATGGATAAACCACTGGCAGGTATTTTAAAAGCTGATGTTACTACAAATTTTGATATGGCATCTGTTGAAAAAAGCCAGTATCAAAACATCAAGAATGCCGGAACTATGAGTTTATCAGGATTTAAATATACTGATGAAAACAATAAATCAATGAATATCAGTACGGCTTTAGTTGAGTTCAACCCAAGTACCATCAACCTGAAACAGTTTAATGCTACAACCGGAAAAAGTGATATTGCTATCAACGGAGTTTTAGAAAATTTCTACGGTTTTATGTTTAAGAAACAAGAACTTAAAGGAAACTTCAACATGAGTTCTAATCAATTGGCTGTTGATGATTTTATGACTTCGGGAGAACCGGCAAAAACAGAAGAAAAAACGCCTGCAAAACCAGCCGAGGCTATGAAAATTCCAGCGTTCTTGAACTGTACTTTAAATGCAAAAGCTACAACGGTTTTATATGACAATTTAAAACTAAAAGATGTTTCTGGAAAATTGATTATTAAAGATGAAAAAGCTCTTTTAGAAAACTTTAAAACGTCAATTTTTGGCGGAACAATTGGTTTGACAGGATCAGTTTCGACAAAAGCAAAAGTACCAACATTTGATATGAATTTAGGTTTCAACCAAGTTGATATTGCGCAGACTTTTACGCAGTTAGACATGATGAAAAAAATTGCGCCAATTGCCGGAATTATCAATGGTAAATTGAATTCGACTATTAAATTAAACGGAAATTTAGATGATAAGGAATTAACTCCTGACTTAAAATCTATTTCGGGAGATTTAATTGGGCAATTGCTTTCCACAACGATAAATGCTAAAAATTCTACTGTGTTGAATTCTTTAACTTCAAACATTAAATTCCTTGATATGAATAAAGTGAATTTGAATGATATTAAAGCAGCCTTAACATTTGAAAACGGAAAAGTAAACGTAAAACCTTTCGATATTAAATATCAGGATATTAAAGTAACAGTTGGCGGAACTCACGGTTTTGACCAAACGATGAATTACAATTTAAAATTTGACGTTCCTGCTAAATATCTAGGAAGCGAAGCAAATGCTTTTATTGCAAAAATGTCTCCTGCAGATGCTGCGAAACTGGAAAATATTCCAATCAATGCCGTTATTGGAGGAAACTTTTCAAACCCAAAAGTTACTACGGATATGAAAAGTGCAGTTAGTAGTTTAGCATCGCAAGTAGCAAATCAGCAAAAAGAAAAATTGACTCAAAAAGGTACTGCTGCTCTGACTGACTTAATTAATAAAAATACAAAAGCAAAAGACACTACGCAGGCTGCAAAAACGGAGAAAGAGCAAAAAACTCAGGAAACGACTAAAAAAGCAAGTGACTTAATCAACGGTCTTTTCAAAAAGAAAAAATAAGCTTTACTAAAATAAAAAACTGCTCTTGAAAGTAATTTCGGGAGCAGTTTCTTTTTATAGAATTCTGATTTGAATTTATTTATTCAATATCTTATTTATGGCATTAATATAATCCGGAATTGTTAATTGGTTGGTGTCAATTCCTATACTGTTATTTCCGTATGGCTGATATTTTTTTAGAATTGAAATTGAAAACAAACCAACAGTTGGCGCTTTTGATGCACTTGACAAATGCATAATTCCGCTGTCAGCTCCAATAAAAACATCTACATTTGCTAAAACAGCTCCTATTTCGCGAATATCCTTGCTGTAGAATGAAGGCGCCTGAAAATCAATTTGAGATACATTTTCGACTGGTAAAACTTCGAAAATATTATAATCCGGATATTCCTTTTTTAAAGCGGTATAAAAATCTTCCCACCACGAAACGCAATAACATTTTTCTCCAGTTGCAAACGTAAAAATTGCGATTGTTCTTTTCTTTTGATCAATAATATTGTTGAGAATTTCTTTTCCTTTTGAAATTTCTTCCTCAGTTAATTTTAGATCAAGAAGCGCAACTGGTTCTTTTTTGTCCTCTACACCAAATTGGCTTAAAAAATATCTTAAGTTATAAACAGGATATTTTGCAATATGCTCATGATCATCATAATTGGACTGCACATTTTCTGGAAGGTCTCCAAAAAATTTATATTTAGCATTTGAGAATTGAACGGCTAAACGGCCCGAAGAAGAATTTTGATCAACATTAATTACAAGATCGTAATTCTGTTTTTTTATTAAAGTCCAGACTTTAAAATATTTGACTAAGTCTTTGAAAGGTTTTTTAGGAAGGTCAATTATTTTATCGACATTATCATACTTTTCAAAAACAATTGGAGCTAATGTTCCTTTTACAAACAAATCGATTTTACACCCCGGAAATACCGCAGAGACTTCCTGGATAAGCGGTGTAACTAAAAGCATGTTTCCAAGTCTGCCGTTTGGTCTGCAGATTAGTACTTTTTTAATTTTGCTTTTATCAATCGTTCCGCTTTTACTAATGTTTGCATTACCAATATTCTTGGTTAAAATACGCATTAGGCCACGCCTGACTTTATTAATGCTAACTTTTTTTAAGCTACTCATTGTGGTATTTATTTCTGATTATTTTTGGAAACTACAAAAACATTTTAGCTAAAAAATAAAGCCTAAATTGTTTAAAATACACTTTTTAAATGTTTCCAAATTTAGCCTCTTTTTTTACTCAAAAATAAATTCTAATGATAAGCAATTATTACAAAATTGTAATAAAATCTATCATTATTCACATTTTTGTATCTTCCAATGAAATAAAATTACAACAATTAACAAAACAAATGACAAAGAATAGACCATTAGTCATTAAGAATCGACAGACAATAAAAAAGACTAGACGTTGATATTTACAACGTAACCTTCTGAACCACGGATATTAAATACTGTTCCGTTTTCAAAAATTAAATACTGGCCTTTAATTCCTACAAGTTTTCCCTGAAAAATTGGGGTTTTATCTAAATTCAAACTTGCCACTTTTCCAGGATAATTTAAAACCGGATAATTTAATTCGTATAAATCATTTTTCTGACTGTAAAAGTACTCTTTAACTTCTGCCGGAATTAAGTTTTCGACTTTTGATTTTTCAAAAACTAAGTCACAGGATTCTGTAGTACACTGCAGCATTTTTCGCCAGTTTGTTTTATCCGCATAATGATCTTTTAACGCTACCTCGGTAATTCCGGCCAAATAACGATTGGGAACCTCAACAATTGCAATGGCCTGCGTTGCACCCTGATCTATCCAGCGTGTTGGAACCTGGCTTTTGCGTGTTACCCCTACTTTTATTTCGCTTGATAAAGCCAAATAAACGACATGAGGCTGTAATTGTGCTTTTTGTTCGTATTCTAAATCACGGTCTGCAATTCCTAAATGCGCAGTACTCAATTCAGGTCTCATAATCCAGTCGCCTACAGCAGGACTTGAATAGAAACAGTCATAACAAAAACCTTGTCTAAAAATCTTTTTCTTCTTTTGACAATTTAAACATTGAAAACCAGCAAAACTAATCTCAATTTCTTTATCTAATAATTGATTAACATTCAGGAAACTATCTTCGAAAACTAAATAATATTGAATTGGTTTGCCAAATTCAGTCTGCATTTTTGTAAGTACGCCTTGATATGTCATTAGATTTAAATTGTAGAAATTAGATTTTAGATTTAGACTACTCTTATTTTTTGAGTTAATCTTTAGTTTACAAGTAGTGGTTTTTATTACAAAAAAACACTATTTTTGATACAATGACAAAGTTAATATTTGCTGCTCGATATTCAAATTTAAGTTTCGATTTATATGAATCGTAAAGCCTAAATCTAAAATCAGCAATCTAAAACATAAAAACCACTCATGCCTCTATCAATAATAAATTCTTTCGCTTCCTGGGTCCTCAAACAAAGGATACATCAAATCGAACTTTTTTTAAAATACCCAAATGAAGTTCAGGAAGAACTTTTGCATAATTTATTATTGGCATCTGAAAATACGGTTATTGGAAAAAAATATGATTTTGAATCGATAAAATCTTATCAGACTTTTACAGAAAGAGTTCCAATTGCGAGTTATGAAGAATTACAGCCTTTGATTGAGCGTACGCGTCAGGGTGAGCAGGGTGTTTTTTGGGAATCGCCTATTAAATGGTTTGCCAAATCGAGCGGTACTACAAATGCCAAAAGTAAATTTATCCCGGTAAGTAATGAAGCTCTGGAAGATTGCCATTATAAAGGAAGCAAGGATTTACTTTGCTTGTACTTAAATAATAATGAAGATTCTGAATTGTTTTTAGGGAAGAGTTTGCGCTTGGGCGGAAGTTCTCAGATTTACGAAAACAATAATACTTTCTTTGGCGATTTATCGGCAATTTTGATTGAAAACATGCCAATTTGGGCCGAATTCAGCAGTACACCAAGCAGTAAAACTTCGTTAATGAGCGAATGGGAAACTAAAATTGCTGCGATTATTAATGAAACCAAAAATGAAAATGTAACGAGTTTTGCCGGAGTTCCTTCCTGGATGCTGGTTTTAATGAATAAAGTTCTTGAAAATACGGGCAAACAAAGTTTATTAGAACTTTGGCCAAACCTTGAAGTTTATTTTCACGGCGGCGTGAGTTTCTCTCCTTATAAAGAACAATACAAGAAAATTTTACCAAGCAAGGATTTTAAATACTACGAAATCTATAATGCTTCTGAAGGCTTTTTTGCTATTCAGGATTTAAATAATTCAAGTGATTTATTATTGATGCTGGATTACGGAATTTTCTATGAATTTATTCCGATGGAAACTTTTGGAGCTGCAGATCAAAAAGTGATTCGTTTAGCTGATGTTGAATTGAATAAAAACTATGCCATCGTAATTACCACAAACTCAGGTTTATGGCGTTATTTAATTGGTGATACAGTTCGTTTTACTTCATTGAATCCGTACAGAATTAGAGTTACAGGAAGAACCAAACATCATATTAATGTTTTTGGAGAAGAATTAATGGTTGAAAACACCGATCAGGCCATTGCGAAAGCTTGTCAAATTACTCAAACCGAAGTTATCGATTATACTGTTGCTCCTATTTTTATGCAGGACAAAGAAAAAGGTGCCCATGAATGGATGATTGAATTCAAGCAAAAACCTGCCGATGTTGGTCTTTTCCAAAAAGTTTTAGATGAAACGTTACAGACTTTAAATTCTGATTACGAAGCCAAACGCCAAAACAATATGACCTTAAATCCTTTGGTAATTAATGTGGCGCGTGAGAATTTGTTTTATGATTGGTTGAAGGAAAGAGACAAATTGGGCGGACAACATAAAATTCCAAGACTTTCGAATCAAAGGGATTATTTGGAGCAGCTGAAGGAGATGTGTGCGGTTAAAAGTTAGTCGCTAATTTCACGAATTGTCACGAATTTTTTTATAGCTCTAGCTAGGGGTTTTAAACATAATAATGTTAGGTTTTAGCCGAATTTGCATCGCTAAATAATTGGCTAAAGCCTTAATTTTTGTCAATTCTTATTCCTCTAGCTAAAGCAGGAGGCAATTAAAATAAATCTGCTTTTAAATTTATTTTCTCTTTAAAACGCTAATTCCACTAATCGCATGAGGGATAGAAGTGGAAATCCTTTTGTGTCTCGTTTCTTTAACGAGACACAAAAGATTGTAACGTATAGCCCGACCCGGAGGGACATGCCCATAAAAAAAACCTTAGTCTTTATTTAAAACTAAGGTTTTTATTTTTTATTGATTGTCAGGCTGAGCGAACTCGAAGTCCTTTTCGACATGAAAGCCCTTAGACGTCGCTCAGGGAAACAAACTAGTCTTACATCATATCAATATATCTATCGTGATATCCTAAAAGGTACAAAACGCCATCAAGTCCTAAACTTGAAATTGAGGTTGAAGCACTTTCTTTTACTTTTGGTTTTGCGTGGAAGGCGATTCCTAAACCAGCTAAGTTTAGCATTGGCAAATCGTTTGCACCGTCGCCAACTGCAATAGTTTGGTTGATGTGAATTCCTTCTTTTTCTGCGATTGCTTTTAGATGTTCGGCTTTCTTTAAACCATCTACGATGTCCCCTATATATTTTCCGGTTAGTTTACCGTCTTTAATTTCTAATTGGTTGGCATGAACGTAATCGATACCTAATTCTTTTTGAAGGTATTCTCCAAAATAAGTAAATCCTCCTGAAAGAATTGCAGTTTTATAGCCGTAATATTTTAAGGCTTTCATTAAACGATGCGCGCCTTGTGTGATTGGTAAATTTTCTGCTACTTTTTGCAAAACTTCTTCGCTCAAACCTTCTAACAACGCCATACGCTGCTTGAAACTTTCGTTGAAATCAATTTCACCATTCATTGCAGATTCTGTGATGGCTCGCACCTGATCTCCTACTCCATTTAGTTCTGCCAATTCGTCGATTACTTCGGTTTGGATTAAAGTAGAGTCCATATCGAAGCAAACCAAACGACGGTTTCTTCTGTAAATATTGTCTTCCTGAAAAGAAATATCAACGTTTAAAGTTCTTGAAATTTCCATAAAACTCGCCGTCATGACAATTTTATTTACAATTTCGCCCGTTACAGATAGTTGAATACAAGAACGTGGATATTCTTCTTTTTCTACAATCGAAGTTCTACCTGTTAAACGTATAATAGAATCGATATTCAAATTTTGATCTGACATTATTTTAGTAACCGCAGCCAATTGCGACGCTGCCAGTTTTTCGCCTAAAATATTGATAATATATCGTTGCTTAGATTGTGATTTTACCCATTTCTCATAATCTTCGATAGAAATTGGAATAAACTTTACCTTAATTTCTAGTTCATAAGCTTTAAAAAGCAAATCTTTTAGAACAGGTCCTGAAGATGAACCCGCTTCAATTTCGAATAAAATACCTAAAGATAGCGTGTCATGAATATCGGCCTGACCAATATCTAAAATATTAGCATCGTATGCCGCCAATACAGCTGTTAATCCTGCTGTCACCCCTATTTTATCGTGTCCTGAGACTTTTAATAAAATAATCTCTTTATCTTCTATTGCCATTTTATCTAAATTGATTTTGAAGCGACAAAAATCGACAATCTCTTGGTGATAAAAAAGAATAATCATTGTTTTTTTTGCAAAGAAAAAGCGCATATCCATGCGCTTTTTTGAGTAATTTAACAATAATACGTTACTATTAAAATAACGTAACAAGTGGGTTTGTTTTTTTCGCCACGAATTCACGAATTATATAAAAATATACTGTTTAAAAATTCGTGAATTCGTGGCGGAAAAACTATTTTTGGTTTTCGTCAAAGTTTACCATCCAGTTTATACCGAATTTATCTTTGAACATACCGAAATAAGCGCCCCAAAACGTTTTATTCAAAGGCATTTCAATTTTACCACCAGCCGAAAGCCCGTTAAAAATTCGGTCTGCTTCTTCTGTGTTTTCTGTATTAATTGAAACTGAAAAATTTTCTCCAAAAGGCAGATCACCAAATCTTGTAGAACTGTCGCTTCCCATTAAAATTGTGTTTCCAATTGGCAGGGAAACGTGCATAATTCTTTCTGCATCTTCTGCTGAAACTTCGTCACAGCCTTCTTCTTTTGGCATTTCTTTAAATTTTCCGATATAAGGAAACTCTCCACCAAAAACGGATTTGTAAAATAGAAATGCTTCTTCGCAATTTCCGTTAAATAATAAATAAGGGTTAACTGTTGCCATGATATTTTTTTTAATTGTTAATTGTAAATTATAAATTGTTAATGTCTTCTCTTTGTTTTTTGTTTGTTTCTATTTTCTTTCTTCTATTTCCCTTCTTCTGAAAGTTCTTTTACCACTTCCAGACCTTTAGGAAAAACATCTTTGAAATAATCGACATATTTTTCAACCGAATCATTACGGGCAATTAAATCTGTAAATTCACCATCTTCAATTAATCGGTAGGTTTCCATTGCACCACTCCATTTTTTTGTTTCTTCATCGAGAGGCTGTTCTTTAAAATCTTTTATTTCGCCTATATGCTTAAAAGCCATATATTCGTTTGGAGTTTTTGTTTCAATTATACTATACATTCCCTCTCCGCTTGGTGTCATAAAATGTATTTTATCTCCTTCGTTCCAAGTACTTATGGTATGAGATCCTTCGCAAAAAACACTTGTCCATTTTCTATAGGTTTCATCATTCCATAAAACATCCCAAACTTTCTGAGCCGGGGCTTTAATTCTTATTTTAAATTCTAAAGTTTCCATAATTAAGATAGTTTAGTAAAATCCATAAATAAAACATTCCAGCGATGTCCGTCTACATCGGCAAAGCCAAAGCCGTACATCCACCCTTGACTTTCAGCTGGAGGAGAAAAAATAGTTCCTCCTGCATCTTGTACTTTTTGAGCCAGTTCATCAACTTCTTCTTTACTTTCTGCATCGATCGAGATCAAAAGTTCAGAACTTGCTTTTGTATCGGTTATTTTGTTTTGTGAAAAACCTTCAAAAAGTGATTCTTCAAACAGCATTACTACAAAATGTCCTTCGCCAACAACCATGCAGGTTGAACTTGGCGTATCGTGCTGCTCATTAAAAGAGAAGCCTATTTTCCAGAAAAAATCTTTTGCTTTTGCCACGCTTTTCACAGGCAGATTTAACCATATTTGTTTCGTCATTCTTTGATATTTTTCGTTAAACATTTTTTTTAAGGTGCTAAGATTCTGAGTTACTAAGGTTCTAAGTTTTTTTTCTTTAAACCTCTCCCTTTTTAGCCTTTGTACCTAACAAGAACTAATTTGCCTCGGCATAATTTTTAAAGTTATCCAAAATTGCCTGCCAGCCTCCACGCTGCATTTCTTCAGGGTTTTGTGTTTCCGGGTCGAAGCTTTCTGTCACTTCTACCCCGTCTAAAGTTTCTTTGAAAGTAATTTCAACTTTTCTTCCGTCGGCCATAACATATTTTATCGTTTTGTTTGGTTCTACGAAAGTATATTCTCCTTCAAAATCAAAACTCATGCTTCCGTCTTTTGCGGCCATGGTCGATTTGAATTTTCCGCCCTGTTTAATATCGTTTTCAGCATAAGGCGTATGCCAGTCTGGAGAAGCAAAACTCCATTTTGTAATATGTTCCGGTAGTGTCCAAAAATCCCAAACTTTGTTTATTGGCGCTTTGATTGTATTTTGTACTGTTATCATTATTTATATATTTAAAATTTATACTTATTAAACACTTTCAACATATTTTTTAAAATTGTCAATTACGTTTTGACACCATTGCTTCTGCATACTTTCAGAATCTTCTTTTGTTGGTTCAAATACTTCTGTGATTTTTACTTTCTCACCATAATCTTCAAAATGAATACTTCCTGTTCTGTCATCCAAAAGTTTATATTCTATTAATCGAAATATTTCTATTTTGGTATATTTCCCTTCAAAATCAAAACCTGCACTTTTATCTTTGGCTGCCATTTCATATTTAAATTTACCATCTACCTGTAAATCATTTTCTGCATAAGGCGTATGCCACTCATCAAAAGCATAATTCCAGTTTTGTATGTGTTCTGGAGAAATCCAGAAATCCCATACTTTATCTATAGAGGCATTAATTGTATTTTGAACTGTAATCATTTTTCTAAATTTAAATTACATATGTTCCGGAATCTGACTTTCATCCATATAGAAAACTTCCCAATGATGTCCGTCTAAGTCAAGAAAAGTTCTTTGGTACATCCATCCATAATCCTGTTCTCTTTTATAATCAGTCCCGCCAGCCTTAACCGCTTTCTCAATCATTTCATCAACTTCCTTTCTTGATCCTAAAGAAATAGAAATAAGGGCTTCGCTGGTTGTATGAGAATCGCAAATCTTCTTATCTGTAAAAGTTTGATAAAACTCTTCTGCCAAAATCATGAGATAGATATTTTCACCAATAACGATACAGGCTCCTTTTTCATTTGTAAATTTCGGATTCGTAGGAAAACCTAATTCATTAAAAAATTTTATTGCTTTATTTAGCTCTTTTACAGCCAGATTTAAATACATTTTCGTTTCCATAATATATAAAGTTACAATTATTTAAAACAAATTTAGAATTTTAGAATGGCCTTTATGATACATTAAAAGTCAACTTTAGGGGCATTTAAGACAATTTTATTACTTTTGTAATAAAGCCAATCCTCCAAAAAACCACAAGATCATGAGCAATAAAGTAGGTTTAATCGTTCCTCACGACTATAAATTATTAAGTATAGCCGCAATTTTAGAAGTTTTTGAAACTGCAAATAAATTAAGTAAAGCAACCGAAAAACCATTTGAAATTATGCTTTTTCAACTGGCAGAACAAATCAATCAGGAACGTTTGTTTGACTATGAAATTAACTCTATCGAAGATTCTGATACACTTTTAGAGCTGATTTTGATTCCGGCTTTTACTACAGATAATATGAGTGAAATGATTGCGAAGAATAAAAAGTTTATTCCGTGGTTACAGAAACAACATCAGGCAGGAGCCGAATTGGCAAGTTTTTGTACAGGTGCTTTTTTATTCGCCGCTTCTGGATTATTGAATGAAAAGCTGGCAACAACTCATGTCGATGCTTGCAGTGCTTTTACAAAAGCTTTTCCAATGGTGAAATTAAAACCCGAAGAAACTTTAACGGCGGATGGAAGTTTGTATACCAGCGGCGGATCTACCTCAACATTTCATTTATTGATTCTTTTGGTTCAGAAATATTGCGGAAATGAAATTGCGGTACAAATCGCTAAGATTTTCTCTATTGATTTAAACCGCTATAAACAAAGTTATTTCAGCACTTTTAGGCCGAATCATTTGCATAATGACACTTTGGTTGCGATGCTGCAGCAAAAAATTGAAAGCCAGTATCACAGCATAGAAAAACTGGAAGAAATTACAAAAGATATTCCAACAAGTGCCAGAAACATGACACGCCGTTTTAAACAAGTTACGGGAATTCCACCAATCGAGTATCTGCAGAATATTAGAGTTGAGAGTTCAAAGAAATATTTGGAACAAACACAGCTTTCGATTTCAGAAATTATCGAAAAAACCGGATATAATGACCCAAAAGCCTTTAGAAAGGTGTTTTATAAAATGGTGGGTATGAAACCTATTGAATATCGGGAGAAGTTTAGGGTTCAGTAGATTTTTAAAAGCAGAAATTTCGTTTTTCAAAATAACCTTCAGCCCTGCTCTACACTCTATCTTTTGCTGTGAACCCCACAGCAAAAGGATGCCGTTTCGATCAGGGCTATTTATGACTTTCAATTTTCATTAGAAAAAAGTCTTTGAAAACTTATGTTTTAATAATCCACATTAGGGCTTTTTGTTTGTTTTTAAAAGTTCGTCAATTTCTTTCATACTTTCATTTGAAACTGCAGGACAACCCCAGCCTTCTGGTGTTCCTTCGGGATAAACTTCATTCTCAGGAACTGCTTCCCAGGAATGCAAAACTATAGCGCGATTTCTTGCATTTGAATTGGTTTTGTCTTTTCCCTGCAAAATGTAATTTACTTTTATTCCCCATTGACTCACACCTCGATCTAAAATGACATATTTACCCAATGAGGAACAATGCGAATCAAATTCATTACTAATCTGTGGTTTTTCTTTAGTAGCTGTTGCACCCCATCTATTGTCACCGCAGCCGTGACTTACCATACTTGATTTTGTAATTGCATTTTTCTTAAAATCATAAATAAAGAATCTCTTTAGACCAGAATGCAATCCTAGATCGATTAGAATAAATTTATCCTTATTCAAATTATTTTGAAGGCAGTATTGTTTTGCTTCTTTATAAAATTTGCTATAATCTACTTCAGGACGAGGCTTTTCTTCTTCAATTACTTTTATTTTGTTTTCATTTTTAGAAACCATTGTTTCTTTTTTATCTTTTTGATTACAAGATAAAATCAAAGCTAAACCAATTACAAAAATCATATTTTTCATGCTGACAATTTACACAAAATCCAAAACGAAACTTACTTTAAAAGTATAAAAAAACCTGCTCAAATAAAATGAGCAGGTTTCCAAATATTATAAAAGTCAATTACTAATTAAGAAGCAATTTCCATTCGTTTCAATAAATTTTTACTTAAGGTATGTTCTGCATAATCCTTATCGATTGATAAAACTTTATCATCAGAACTTGGTAACTCGTACATTGCATCTGTTAAGATTGCTTCGCAAAGCGAACGTAATCCACGAGCTCCTAATTTGTACTCTAAAGCTTTGTCTACAATAAAATCTAAAGCTTCATCTGTAATCGTAAACTCAACTTCATCCATTAAAAATAATTTCTGATATTGTTTTACCAATGCATTTTTAGGCTGTGTCAAAATAGCACGAAGTGTTTCCTTATCTAAAGGATCCATATGTGTCAATACCGGTAAACGACCAATTATCTCCGGAATCAAACCAAAATCTTTAATGTCTTTTGGAATAATATACTGAAGCAGATTATTTTTATCGATATTATCTACATTCTTAGAAGTAGAATATCCAACTGCCTGACGGTTTAAACGTTTAGAAATAATACGCTCTATTCCATCAAAAGCTCCTCCTGCAATAAACAAGATATTTTGTGTATTTACTTCAACAAATTTTTGATCCGGGTGTTTACGCCCTCCTTTTGGTGGTACGTTTACAACTGTTCCTTCTAATAATTTCAATAAAGCCTGTTGTACACCTTCACCAGAAACATCACGTGTTATCGATGGATTATCGCTCTTACGGGCAATTTTATCAATTTCATCAATAAATACGATTCCTCTTTCTGCTTTGGTTACATCATAATCAGCAGCTTGTAAAAGACGTGTTAAAATACTTTCAACATCTTCTCCTACATAACCGGCTTCTGTTAATACTGTTGCATCAACAATAGCCAAAGGAACGTCTAACATTTTTGCGATTGTTTTAGCAACCAATGTTTTTCCTGTTCCGGTTTGACCCACCATAATGATGTTACTTTTTTCAATCTCTACTTCATCATCTAATTGCTGCTGCATTAAACGTTTGTAGTGATTGTAAACCGCAACCGACATTACTTTTTTTGTCTGGTCCTGACCAATAACGTATTGATCCAGGAAAGCTCTGATTTCTTTTGGTTTCTTTAAAATTAAATCGCCAACAAGTTTCGCGCTTCCGCTTGATTTTAATTCTTCTAGAACAATTCCGTGTGCCTGTTCAATACACTTATCGCAAATATGTGCATTAATACCGGCAATTAATAAATTAGTTTCTGGCTTTTTTCTTCCACAAAACGAACATTCTAATACTACTTTTGCCATTCTTTATTTAAGTTACTAAGCTGCAAAGATACTAAGTTTCTAAGCTTTTTTGATTAAAACTTTAAAACTTAACTCCTTACAGCTTAATATTTTTGTTTAAAATTTAAAGTTTCAGATTTCAGGTTTGCCAAAGCAACTTGAAACATAAAACCTGAAACTAATTTTTAGCTTCTTCTTAATACTTCATCAATCATTCCGTATTCTTTTGCTTCTTCAGCGATCATCCAATAATCGCGTTCACTGTCTTTGTGAACTCTATCAAAAGTTTGTCCTGAATGCTGTGAAATGATGTGGTATAATTCATCTTTTAATTTCAACATTTCACGTAAGTTGATTTCCATATCTGTTGCTACACCTTGTGCTCCTCCAGATGGCTGGTGAATCATTACACGAGAATGTGGCAGAGCCGAACGTTTTCCTGCTGCTCCTGCACATAATAAAACTGCTCCCATAGAAGCTGCCATTCCTGTACAAATTGTAGCTACATCTGGTTTAATAAATTGCATTGTGTCATAAATTCCCAATCCTGCGTAAACGCTTCCTCCTGGAGAATTTAAATAAATCTGGATATCTTTTGATGCATCAGCACTTTCTAAAAATAATAACTGAGCCTGAACGATATTAGCGATTTGGTCGTCGATACCTGTTCCTAAAAAGATAATTCTGTCCATCATTAATCTTGAAAAAACGTCTAATTGAGAAATATTCAACTGACGTTCTTCGATGATATATGGAGTCATATTCGTTGGGTTCATCGCAGCTATGATTTTGTCATAGTACATAGCGTTTACTCCTTGGTGCTTTGTAGCAAATTTTTTGAATTCTTTACCGTAGTTCATATTTTTAGTTTAAAGTTTGAAAGTCTAAAGTCTGAAAGTGACTTAAACGAATTTAACAAAGTTCATACCTTTTTATAAAGGATGTCAATTTGTCTTATTTTTTGTTTCAGGTTTGTTCTGTTTCATCTTTCGTAACATATAGCAATTTGAAACTTGAAACAAAGATAAAATCTGAAACAAAAAAAAGAGCGTCAAAAATATCTTTTGACGCTCAAATATAACTTTTTTTATCTTTCAGTTTCTGTAATAAAATCTTAAATTTTAAAATAAAGCTTTAACTATATTCCGTTAACTTTCGACCTTTTAACTTTAGACTTTAGACTAAAATTTATTCTCCGTAAGAAGCTGCAATAAATTCTTCGTAAGTAACTTCTTTAGTTGTTGGATTTGCTTTTTCTTTGAACACTTCCAATAATTTTTCAGCAACAACTTGCTCAGATAATCTTTTTACTTCTTCCTGGTTAGATAGAACTCTAGCCACAATTCCCTGAACTTCTTCGTCAGTTGGATTTGTTTGACCAAATTGAGCCATTTGTTGTCTGATAGCGTTTGTTGTAAAAGCTTTCAAATCTTCAAATGTAATTTGGATATTACTTTGAGCCATTGCTTTTCCTTCGATCAATTGGAAACGTAACCCTTTTTCAGATCTTGCGTATTCAACTTCAGCTTCTTCTGCAGAAAGTTTTTTCTCTCCAACAGTTTGTAACCATTTTTTAAGGAATTCAGCCGGTAAATCAAATTTTGTATTTTCGATTAGGAAATCCTGAACGTCCAATAATAATTTTTGGTCTGCTTGCTGTGCGAATTGAGCTTCAGCATCTTCTTTAATTTTAGCTTTCAAATCTTCTAAAGAAGCTACTTTTCCTTCACCAAAAAGTTTATCAAATAATTCCTGGTTTAATTCAGCTGGTTCAGAAACATTGATTGCTTCAATTGTAAAAGCAACATCAACTGCTAAATCGTGAACATTATCGTGACCTACTTTTAAGTAATCCATTAATTGGTGATCGTCTTCAAACAAACCTTTTGTGTTTACTGTAACTACATCGCCAACTTCTTTTCCAATGAATAAATCAGCTGTTTTTTTATCTTTAAAAACTGATAATGAAAAAGTTGTTTTGTTTTCGATTCCGTTTTCTTCGTTTACGAAAGTACCTGTAATATCAGAATCAGCAGTGATTTTTTCAACTGGATTTGCTTTTCCGAATTGTTTTTGGATACGCTCTACTTGTCCGTCGATTAATTTATCATCAGCAGTAACGATATATTTTACGATATTGTTTTTAGCTTCTAAGTCAATTTCGAAGTTTGGCACTAAACCAATTTCATATTCAAAAGTTAGTTCTTCAGCATCCCAGTCAAAGTTTTCGCTTTCTTTAGCAAGAGGAGTTCCTAAAAGGTTTAATCTTTCAGATTGAACAAAACGCTCTAAAGCCAAATCAACTACTTTCTTAACTTCTTCCTGCTTAATTGCTTTTCCGTATTGTTTTTCAACAAGGTCTTTAGGAACTTGTCCTTTTCTAAAACCTTTTACGGTAGCCAATGGCATTTTTTCGTTTATTCTTTTTGCTACCTGACCTTTATAATCCATGTGAACAACTGTCAATACAATTGTTTCATTCACAGCGTCTGTTGCTACTCTTTTAATATCCATCTTCTTCTTTAATTTACATAATAAAATTGGGTTGCAAAATTATAAAATTTTTGCAACCCAACCAAGTTTTTAATCTATTGTATTTTAACACGTTTTAAACGTATTTTTATTTTGTTTTATTTATCGTCACCTAATATTTTATAAGTAATAGACTGCAGGATTGACAAAATAATACTGAAGAATAATGCCGTCCAGAACGAATCGACTGCAAAACCTCCTACTATATACGTGCAGAATATAATAATTATGGCATTAATGACCAGTAAAAATAACCCCAGCGTAATTACTGTAACAGGAAAGGTCAATATTACCAAAATTGGTTTTATAAAAACATTTAGCAATCCTAAAACCACTGCCACAATTACTGCTGTCCCAAAACTGGTAACAACAACGCCAGGTAAAAAATTAGCAATTAATAACACCAGAGCAGCGGTAACAAGTAGTCTGAGTATAAGTTTCATAGTTTTTTAAAATTTAAAGTTTTAATAAAAGTAATAAAATTTTTATCAAAAAGTAATTACTCTTTTAAAAACCCTGTTGTCAGCTCAAAAAACAATTTAGGGTTTTCTGCATGAAGCCAATGCCCTGCTCCTGGAATAGTTTCTAGTTTAAAATTTGGAAATTGTTTTCTTATTTCATCTAAATCTGTATCTAAAATATATCCTGATTCTCCTCCTCTAATAAATAAAGCAGGTTTATTAAAAATTAAATTTTCTGCCAAAGGTTTCCCTATAGCATCGAGATTATTATTAAAAACCTCCAAATTAAAACGAAAAGCGAGCTGTCCCGGTTCTTTCCAATATAAATTTTTCAATAAAAACTGGCGCGTTCCAAAATCAGAAACATATTGTGCAACAATTGCTTCAACATCATTTCGGCTTGGTTTTACAGAAAAATCAACTGCATTTAAACCTGCCAAAATATCCTGATGATGCTGTTTGTAAAATTTCGGGCCAATATCGGCCACAATTAGTTTATCAACTATTTCTGGATGAGTTGTCGCAAAAAGCATGGCAACTTTTCCGCCCATTGAATGTCCCAAAATGTCAATTCTTGTTAATTGATTTGCCTGACAATATTCAAAAACATCCTGAACCATGGCTTCATAACTCCATTCGGCAGAATGAAAGCTGCGTCCGTGATTTCTTAAATCTAAAATATGAACCTGAAATCCGGCTTCGACATATTGTCCTGCCAGAGTTTTCCAATTATCAGACATTCCAAGAAATCCATGCATGATGATAAATGGTTTTCCTTCGCCTTCTATTTTTGAGTAAAGCATTAAATTTTCCTTTTAAAATTGTGTTACAAATGTAAAAAACTTATCTATTAATCTGTAACAGAATGTGTTCTTCAAGATATTTTTTATAATTAATATTAATAGAAAAAAGTTTACATTTTTACGTGATCCCGTAAAATTAATAGAATCAAATAAAGTATCTTGCGTCACAAAATCAAAACCAAAAATCATTGATTTAAATCCATTAATTAATAACACATTTATGATTAAAAAATTCCTTTTATTGTCATTAGTTGCTTCGCAGCTTATGGTTTCCTGTTCAAGCGACGAAAGCAATGATGAAACTAAACCAGAAACAGAATTATCATTAGAAGAGCAAATTGCTGAAATTATTAAACAGCCTTATTCTAAATTACCTCCTGAAGAGCAAAAATTAAAATTAGAAGCTGAAGCAAACCAAATGCTTGTTGAGCTGGACAAAACAAAAAGTTCTGGGGCTATTGAAGCATTAGCCAATTTATCAAGATTGTTAGGGGTTGATAAAATCGATCTTTTTGAAGGAAAAGATGATAATGACATTGAAGATATTTTAAACGTTTCTGGTGTTTATGCCGTTTATACATGGAATAATACAAATAAAAAATGGGTAAAAACAGCTTCAACTACAGAGTTAAAGTTTGTTTTTCCTGCCAAAGAATCTCAAACTGCAAACAATGCTGTTTTTTCTTCTAAAAGTGTTTCATCTGACATAAAAGTAAAATTCAACACTAATTATTATGACGGGAATGAAATAACTGACTATTTCTTTCTTCCAACTTCTGCAGATGCTGTTTTAACAATTGATAATGCGCAATCGGCTGTATTTACACAAACTGCAAAATATGCTAACGGAAAAGAAATCCCTACTGATTTTGCATACAAAATGACTTTAAACGATGGTTATACATGGGAAATGAGTAGTGTAAAAGCAGCGCAAAATACTTCAAAAGCCTCTCTTAACTACAACGGAAAAACTCTAATTGACTTTAATGCCGGAAGTAATGCTGAGATTGACAAATTACTTGCTAATGAAGAACTTACTCAATATAGAGGTAAAGCAAATGGTTTATTCCAATTAATGGATAACTTTATCATTGTTGCTGATATGGATTTAGCTGCAGCTGCTACAGATGCAGAAACCCTGCACAAAAATAATATTCGTCCTACTCAACCTTCATATAACAATGCTAATAGTAACTTCAAAGCATATTATACTGCATTAAATACCTATGAACTAAAAATATCTCAGGGAACTGCAGCTAATTTCAACAAAAACATGAAGTTGTTTTTAGTATCTAAAAAAGACGGAACTAAAATCGCCGAACTTGTTCAGCACTCAGAAGAAAGTGGTGACCCTTATGTTTTTGAATTACCAGTTTGGGATGCTGAAAATGCATATTGGGCAAACTGGAATGAGGGCAATGGAGAATCATTTTCTCAACCATACCTAGATGAAGTAGTTTATTTAAAATTCGATGACAATACTGAAGTTTCTATGAGTACGTACTTCTCTGAAGGATTTGATACATTCCAAAGTAAATTTGAAGATTTCATTAAAGCTTTCGAGAAAGAAGAAAAATAGTTTTAAAAAAATATAGTTTAAAGCCGATTTGGAATATTTCAAATCGGCTTTATTTTTTTGGAGGTGTTTTCACAATTATAGTACTTTGCCCATATCCTGCCCAAATACCTATTCCGCCTTTTATATTCGATTTTAAACTTGTGTTTGATGGATAAATAGGATTTTTGCTGTTTACGATTTCGTTTTGCCAGCTGTTCCAAAAATCTAATGCTTCTTTGGTTTGAGTTCTTAATTTTACATAAATCAAATCTCCATCTGCAAAATAAGGTGTAAATTTTGTTTTAGGAAACAACAAAACTCCTCTGTTTATTTGGACAGAAATCGAAGAACTTTCGAAGTTTTTATCGTCTAAATTCCCATAAAATGAAGGCACAAAAATAGGTTCTTCGCCGTCAATTTTTGTAGCGATTTGATAATAGTTTTTTTCGGCTGACGGATCATCAAATTTCACAAAAATATAACCAGTTGTATCTATCGGGTTTTTCTTTATATATGCTGCACTTTTTAACTGCACTGATTTCGGAATTGATGTTACCGCTTCAACAACACGATTTAGGTATTCAATTTTAATAGAATATTCTTTTCCTGCTTCTCCTTTTAAAGTAGAACCAAAATACACAAAAGGCGGAATTCTGTTTTTATCATTTTTCACTCTTAAAACTTCTGAGTTCACACCGTCAGAAATTGTAATTTTTGCCGATCGAATCACATGATTTAAAACATTTGTAGAATCAATAACATCTGTAACCGGAATGCTGCTCGACAATAAAACATTAGCAAAATCACCTTCTTCTATCCAGCCTTCAACCACTATTTTTGATTCCAGGCTTTTTTGTTCACTAAAGTCCTCTTTTGAGCAACTTGTTATTATTAAAGCAAAGAGAAATACTATATATTTTTTCATCTTTAAAATTTAAATCTCCAACTAACAGAAGGAAGAATTCGGTATAATACTTTTTTTTCCTGTTTTACCACAACTTTGCTTTTATCTTCATTTACTTCCACATCTAAAACAACATAAACTGGATTTGAGATATTGAATGCATTGTAAATAGAAAAATTTAAAGCACTTTCTTTCTTCAAAGTTTTTATAAAATAATAATTGACAGAAAGATCAGTTCTAATATAATCTGGCATTTGCGCATTATTATATCCTGAATATTCTTTAACAGGATTGTTGTTTATAAAATACCAGGAAGTTGGCATTGTAAACCGATTTCCGGAACCAAAAATTTGAGTAACTCCAAAATTCCATTTTGAGTTTAAATCATACATTCCAACTACCGAAAGATTATGGCGTCTGTCGTATTTTGCAAAATAAGTTTTCCCATTATTTAATTCATCAAAATTTCGATCAGACCAGCTTAAGGTGTAGCTCAGCCAGCCAGTAAATTTTCCGTTACTTTTTTTGAGCATCATTTCAAATCCGTACGCTTTTCCTTCACCCACATACAAATCATTTTTCAGTGTTGTAATTTCATTAAATTGCGTTATTCCATACGGATATTCCAGTAGATTTTTCATCGAACGATAAAATCCTCCAAAAGAAGATGAAAAATTTCTGGTAATATTTTGATTGGAGCCAATAGAAAATTCATTAGACGATTGCGGTTTTATTCCATCAGAACTCGCAATCCAAAAATCAGTTGGAATACCAACGCTTGAAGTTGTAATTAAACTCAGATATTGATATTGTCTGTTGTATGAAGCGTAAAATGAATATTTTTCATTCGGATAATAATTCACGACAGCGCGAGGCTGAAAATGTAAATAAGAATCTGATCCCGAAGTATAGTAATTAATTCGAAGTCCTAAATCGGCCGTTACGTTTTCAAATAACTTAGGTTTAGCGTTTACAAAAATCGCTGCTTCATTGGCATTAATTATTCTTTGAGAATAATTATCAAGCGTTGTCAGGTTTTCTACATTAACTTTTTGAGGCTGTAAATTGTGATAAACATATTGCAATCCTGACTCAAATGGAATATTATGAATTGAAAATCGTACGGCATTTGTAAACCCAAAATCTTTCACATAAGAAGAAACTCCAAATTGAATTGTTGCCTGTTCCATACTTAAATCATTAGAATAATGACTAAAATAAACGGAATTAGACATGCTTACTTTTGGAGAAAATGTTGTGGTTAAAGATGGTGAAACGGTAAAGTTGCTCCATTTTAAATCGGTTCGCAGTGCCAAATTCTCATCTTTTATTTTCAATTTATCTCCGCTAAAAAAAGCGTCTAATGAAAATAGATTTTTTTTAGAAATTTGGGATAAAAAAGTAAAATTTGCATCAGAAAAACCATATTTCATATCCTGAACATCATTGGTTTCTGAACCTGATTTTAATATTGGCCCTACAACTTCATCAATATAAGTTTTTCTTCCGGAAATATAGAACCCTGTTTTATCATTAAGAGGAACTGCCAATGTTAATTGCGAAGCCAAAATTCCGATATTTCCCTGAATCGAAAATTCTGACGGTACTTTTTTATTGGTGTTTAAAAGTGTCGTAGAACTTAATCGTCCCCCATATTTTGCGTTTGAACTTGATTTATCAAATTCTACATCTTTAATATGGTCTGCATTGTAAAAAGGAAAAATACCCAGCAGATGTGACATTCCATAAATTGGAGTTTCATTATATAAGATGGCATTATGCCCCGGATCGCCACCGCGTACGTACAAATAGCCGTTTGCGTCTCCGGAATTTTGCACTCCGGGTGTTAATTGCAAAAGCTTTATAACATCTGTAGTTCCTAAAAGTGTTGGAACAGCGTTTAATTCTTTTAAATTAAAAGAAAGCTTACCGCCGGATAAAGTTTTGATTCCGTTTTTCTTATCATTCGAAATAATTACTTCTTTTAAAAGCGAAATATCTTTTTCTAAAACAATAGAAAATACAGTGTCCTTAAAAACATTACAATAAATAGTTTTTGGCGTAAAATCTAGATGGTTGATTTGTATAATCAGATTACCTGAGGGAATGCTTTCTGAAAAATTACCTAAAGTATCTGTAATCGTATACAGCTGTTTCTGATTAATCTCTAAAGAAATATTGGCACCAACAAGATTTTGGTTTTCAAAAGATTTTACATTTCCTTTTATTTGGACATTTGACTGTGCAAAAAGGTTGGAAAAGGAAAATAATAAAAAAAGAATAATAGATTTCGACACGTAATTTTAATAAGAAAAGCGCGAAAGTAAACAATTATAACCCAATTATATCAGGTTATAATTGTTTAATTTTAATCTTATTTCAATTTATTCAAGTACATATTGACAACATTATCCAGACCAAGATAAAGTGCCTCTGAAATTAGTGCGTGTCCAATTGAAACTTCCAGCAATCCCGGAATATTTTGTTTGAAAAACTGAATATTATCTAAACTTAAATCATGGCCGGCGTTAATTCCCAAACCTAATTCATTTGCTAATTCTGCAGCTTTTACATAAGGATCAATCCCGTTTTTATTTCCTAAATCATATTGATGTGCAAAAGCTTCCGTGTACAATTCGATTCTGTCAGTTCCTGTTTTTTTAGCTCCTTCGATAATTTCTAAAACCGGATCAACAAAAATCGATGTTCTGATTCCGTTTCTTTGAAATTCCTGAATGACCTCAGTTAAATAATCTTGATTTTTGATCGTGTCCCAACCAGCAGAAGATGTGATAGCACCAATTGCATCCGGAACCAATGTAACCTGATCTGGCTTGCATTCTAAAACCAAATCAATAAAATTATGCTGTGGATTTCCTTCAATATTATATTCGGTAGTAACAATTGCTTTTAAATCGCGTGCATCCTGATAGCGAATATGGCGCTCATCCGGACGTGGATGAATGGTAATTCCCTGCCCTCCAAAACGCTGAATATCGACAGCAACTTTTAATAAATCAGGTACATTTCCGCCTCGCGCATTTCGAAGCGTTGCAATTTTATTGATATTTACACTTAACTTTGTCATATAAATAGATAATTAATTCAAGTAACACTATATTTGTTACGACAAAAATACAAAGTAAAACGCAGCAGTTTTTGGTATTTTTTGATTATTTTGCATCAAATATCTTCGATTGATTTATGACAGAAATTACAAACTATATCACAAATGATTTCAGAGCGATTGATAGTCAGGAAACGATAGCCTCGATTCAGGACTTTTTTATCGATGTAAATTTTTCTCATTTCCCGATTTTAGAAGATGGGATTTTCATTGGAAGTATTTCTTCTGATGATGTTGAAACGTTTGATACCGATAAAAAAGCTATTGACTACAAATACACTTTAGAACGTTTTTTTGCCAGAAAATCAATGATCTGGCTGGATGTTCTGGAAGTTTTTGCAAAAAATCACACTAATATTATTCCAATTCTTGATGAGAATAATAGCTACATAGGCTATTATGAAATGGAAGATATTATGAAGTTTTTTCAGGAAACGCCATTTTTAAAGGAACAAGGAGGAATTATTATTGTTCAAAAAGGGCTGCTGGATTATTCGATGAGTGAAGTAACTCAAATTGTAGAAAGCAATAATGGTAAAATATTAGGCTGTTTTGTTTCTGAAGCTGATATAGAAAATGTTCAGATTACTATAAAAATAGGTTTGGGAGCAATGAATGAGATTATTCAGACGTATAGAAGATATGGTTATGAAATTATTTCAGAACATCAGGAAGACACCTATATTAATAGTTTGAAAGAACGCTCTGATTATTTAGACAAATATCTCAACATATAAATTATTAATGTGCCAATGAGAGAATTAGTTAATTAGATAATTTTCGCATTTTCCAGTTATCTAATTGACACGTTGACAAATTATCTAATTTAAAAAGAATGAAAATAGCCATTTACGGACAATATTATCAAAACAGTACCGAACCTATTATAAAAGACATTTTCTCGTTTTTTAGTTCCAAGAATGTAGAAATGGTAATCGAAGAAAACTTCCTAAATATGCTTTATGACAAGCAGCTTATAAAAAAGGAGTATAAAACCTTTTCTCCAATTACAACATTAGACAATAGTTTTGAAATGCTGATTAGTATTGGCGGAGATGGAACTATTTTGAGAGCTGCAGCTTTTGTTCGTAATTCAGGTATTCCTTTATTAGGCATAAATGCAGGAAGATTAGGGTTTCTTGCAAAAGTTCAAAAAGAAAATATTGACAGTTTATTGCAATTTGTGATCGATCAAAATTACACAACATCCGAAAGAACTTTGCTGGGCATATCCTGCGAACCTAAAAATGATGCATTTGCAGAACTTAATTTTGCCATGAACGAGGTTACAGTCAGCAGAAAAGATACCACCTCGATGATAACTGTAGAAACGTATTTGAACAATGAATATTTAAACTCTTACTGGGCAGATGGTTTAATCATTTCTACACCAACAGGATCTACAGGATATTCATTAAGCTGCGGCGGGCCTATTTTAACTCCAGATGTAAAAAGTTTAGTAATTACGCCGATTGCTCCCCATAATTTAACCGCCAGACCACTTGTTATACCAGATGATACAGAAATCACTTTACGTGTAACAGGAAGAGAAGACCAATATTTGGTTTCTTTAGATTCGAGAATTTCTTCGGTAAAGAACGAATCGGTTCTTAAGATTAAAAAAACAGATTACAAAATAAAAATGGTTGAAATTCCAGGCGAAACTTTCTTAAAAACCTTAAGAAACAAACTGCTTTGGGGAGAAGACAAGAGAAATTAAACTCTTTTCTCCTTCATCACTATACGATAATACCACATTTTCTCGTTCTGCATATAGCGAATCATCATTAAATTGCTCAAAATCATAATGTAAATTGAAAAAAAAGCACATTTATCTAAAGGAACTTTGATTCGTATTGATAATTATTATATTTGCACGCAATTTTGAATTAAATGAAGAAAATTTTTAATTTATTGTTATGTTTTTTCCCTTTTATTACACTTAATGCTCAAATCAATGAGCTCGGTGTTTTTATTGGCGGAAGTAACTTTGTTGGTGATGTTGGAAGTACAACTTACATTAACCCAAATAAACCGGCTTTTGGTATTTTGTACAAATGGAACAAAAGTCCAAGACACTCTTATCGTTTCTCCTATACACAATCTACGATTCTTGGAAATGATGCTGATTCAGATGAAACAAGTCGCAGCAACAGAGGATATCGTTTTGAAAACGATGTAAAAGAATTTTCTGCTGGTTTAGAATTTAACTTTTTCGATTTTAATCTTCATGATTATCATACAAAAATCACTCCTTATATATATTCAGGTTTAAGTTTTTTCATTTATGATGGTTTATATCGTGATATCAACAGTATTAATACAACGCAAAAGATAAATTCTAATTCATTTGCAATACCCATAACACTCGGAATTAAATCAAATGTAACTCCTCATTTTATTATAGGTGCTGAAGTTGGAGCACGATATACTTTTACCGACAATATCGACGGCAGTAATCCTGATACCAGCAATGCAAACATTCTAAAATTCGGAAATTTAAATAATAATGACTGGTATGTCTTTTCAGGTATTACTTTAACCTATACCTTTGGACAAAAACCTTGCTACTGCGCAGAATAATAAAAATGAATTTACTAGACTCTATAGATCAATCAAACTTACCAAAACATCTGGCCATCATTATGGACGGAAACGGGCGCTGGGCTAAACAACAAGGCTTTTTAAGAGCTTTTGGACATGAAAACGGTACCAAATCTGTAAAAAAAACAATTACAACTTGTGCTAAACTAGGTATTGAATATCTAACCTTGTATGCTTTTTCTACAGAAAACTGGAATCGTCCTAAACTGGAAGTGGAGGCGTTAATGAAAATATTGATCAATTCCTTAAAAAAAGAGTTAGTTACACTTCAAGAAAACAATATCAGACTTAATGCAATTGGAAATCTTGACAAATTACCAAAATCAGCCCAAAAAGAACTTTTAGGCGTAATTGAGAAGACCAAAAACAACACAAGACTAACCTTAACCCTTGCTTTAAGCTATGGTTCCAGAGAGGAATTGGTAAATGCTGTCAGAGTGATTAGTGATAAAGTTAAAAATAATATAATTTCAATAGACACTATTGACGATTCAATTATAAATGAGCATCTTTACACGCAAAATTTACCTGACGTAGATTTATTAATACGAACAAGTGGAGAACATAGAATAAGTAATTTTTTGCTTTGGCAGATTGCCTATGCAGAATTATATTTTACTAATGTCTTGTGGCCAGACTTTAAAGATCAAGATTTATATGAGGCTATTATTAGTTATCAAAAAAGAGAACGTAGATTTGGAAAAACCAGTGAACAAATTAAATAATTTTTTAGTGTTGCAAAAAAGAATACCACAAATAATCTGTACCCTTTTGCTATTGGGTAGTTTTTCACAAGTTAAAGCTCAAGATAGAGTTCCTTTTGACCAAGGAAAAAAATATGTTCTGGCTAAAGTTTCAGTTGTTGGTAAAATAAGCTTCAATGAGCAGACTGTTGTTACTTTCTCAGGCCTTCAGGTAGGTCATGAAATAACAGTTCCAGGTGAAGAAATCACTGGCGCTATCAAAAAATTAGGTAAACTAGGTCTTTTCGACGAGATCGCTTTTTATATTAATAAAGTCCAAAATGACAGTATTTATTTAGATTTAAATATCGTTGAACTTCCAAAATTAAATGAAGTTAAAATCACCGGCGTTAAGAAAAGTAAAATCGAAGGATTGATTAAGGATAACAATTTAACTAAAAATAAAATTGTAAACGAAAACTTAATTACGACTACTAAAAATTACATCGAAAACAAGTATAAAAAGGACGGTTTTTACAACACAAAAGTTACCATTACTACTACTCCTGACAGTACTGCCGGAAATCAGGTAAACATGCTTGTTAGAGTAGATAAAGGAGATAAAGTTAAAATCAGCAGCATTGATTTCATAGGAAACAAGCAGCTTACTGATACAAAATTAAGAGCTGCAATGAAAGATACGAAACAGAAAAACCTGCTTCGTGTTTTTAAAGCCTCAAAATTTATTCCTGAAAAATACAAAACCGACTTAGAAAAAGTTATCGCGACCTACAAAGAAAAAGGGTATCGTGATGCACGTATTATTTATGACTCTGTTACTTATAACAAGGATAAAAATATGCTTGCTATAAAAATTAATGTAGAAGAAGGAAACAAATATTACTTCGGAAATATTAAATTTTTAGGTAATACCGTATATTCAGATCAGCAGTTAAACCGTTATTTAGGTATCAAAAGAGGAGAAACTTATAATGGTGTTTTACTAGAAAAAAGAATCGCTGATAACTCGAAACCTGACGGAGAAGATATTACAAACTTATACCAAAACAACGGTTATTTATTCTCTAAAATCAATGCTGTAGAGGTAAAAACCGTAAACGATACAATTGATTTCGAGATTAGAATTACAGAAGGCCCTATCGCCTATTTCAATAAAATCTATGTTACTGGAAATGACAAAACAAATGACCACGTTATTTACCGTGAGTTAAGAACTAAGCCAGGAAACAAATACAGCAAAGAGGAGTTAGTTAGAACTATTCGTGAAATTGGTCAATTAGGTTTCTTTGATCCGGAGGCTATTAAACCAGAATTTAGAAACGTTGATCCTGCTGCAGGAACAGTTGATATCGAATACCAATTAGTAGAAAAAGGATCTAGCCAGGTTGAACTTCAGGGAGGTTACGGAGGAGGAGGTTTCATTGGAACTTTAGGTTTATCTTTTAACAACTTCTCTGCAAGAAAATTATTTGATAAAGATGCTTATAAACCGCTTCCTATGGGAGACGGACAAAAAGTAGCACTACGTTTACAAGGAAGTACTTATTTCCAAACATACAGTTTATCATTCTCTGAGCCATGGTTTGGAGGTAAAAAACCAGTACAGTTTAGTTCATCAATTTCATACAGTAAACAGTTCAACAACAATTATGTAACCAGAACCGTAGATAGAAGCCAAAGTTTTAATATTTTTACAGTACAAGTTGGTTTAGCGAAGCGTTTAACTGTGCCGGATGATTATTTCGTTCTTTCACAATCTGTGAGTTATCAGCATTATGACTTAAACAATTACTATACAGGATTGTTTACATTTGGCAACGGAGCATCAAGAAACCTTGCTTATACTATAGGACTTTCAAGAAGTAATAAAGGGGTTAACCCAATATTCCCAACTTATGGTTCTGAGTTTAGTATCTCTGCAAAAGTCACACCTCCTTATTCATTATTTAATGGCGTTAATTACGGAGATTTAGGAAATCAAAAAGAATACAAAGTACAATATATCGGAGATGCAAAAGTGGGTCCGGACGGCCAGCCTATAAATTCAGGTGATTATATGAAGTCTGAAGTTATAAACGGATCTTCTCAATATGTGAGTGTAGGATCTGATTATAAAAGCGCTGACACTGATGTTGCGAAGGTCGATCAAAAGAAATATAACTGGTTAGAATATTATAAAGTAAAATTTAAAGCTGACTGGTATACTAAAGTGTATGGAAAATTAGTTTTAAGAACATTAACAGAATTTGGTTTCTTAGGCGCTTATGATCAATCAAGAGGTGTTGTTCCGTTTGAACGTTTCTATTTAGGAGGAGATGGAATGGCAAACTATTCTATGGATGGTAGAGAAACAATACAATTAAGAGGTTATCCGAACAACTCGCTGACACCTGTTAATTCATTAGGACAACAGATTGGCGCAACTGTGTATAACAAATTCTCGATGGAATTACGTTATCCTATTACATTAAAATCGTCTGCATCGATTTATGCATTGACTTTTTTAGAAGCAGGTTCGTCTTATCCAACGTTTAGAGATTATAACCCGTTTGACTTAAATCGTTCTGCTGGTGCTGGTTTACGTGTATTCATGCCTGCATTCGGATTATTAGGAATTGATTTCGGTTACGGTTTTGATGCGCTTCCTGGGTCAGTTACAAACAAGGCAAATGGCTGGGAAACACATTTTATTATTGGTCAACAGTTTTAGTGCGGGTTTTAGTACAAATTTTAATACCTTTGGCTAAAAATTCAAAATAAAGTAATGTTATGAAACAACGGTTTTTATTTATATTTTTAGTTTTGATTGCGGTAAATACAAGTCAGGCTCAAGGTAAGACGACTAGAATCGGTTACATTGATATGGAATATATTTTGGAAAATGTTTCTGATTACAAAGAAGCAAAATCACAACTAGAGCTAAAAGCTCAAAAGTGGAAACAAGAAATAGAAGCCAAAAAATTAAACATCAATACTCTTAAAGAAAATCTTAAGACCGAAAAAGCTTTATTGACTAAGGAATTAATTGATGAAAGAGAAACTGAAATCAAATTTCAGGAAAACGAGATGCTCGAATATCAGCAAAAACAGTTTGGAGCTGACGGAAATTTAATGAGACAGAAATCAGCTTTAGCAAAGCCAATTCAGGATCAGGTTTTTACAGCCGTTCAAGATATTGCAGAAGCTAAAAATTATGATTTCATTTTTGATAAATCGTCAGATTTAACAATGCTTTTTAGCAATAAAAGGTTTGATATTAGTGATCAGGTGTTGCGTGTTCTAAACAGAACCGAGAAAAGAGAACAATTGACTAAAAAACAATTGAAAGATCAGGAAGCTAAGGAAAGTAAAGAAAATGCTATTGATGAAAATCCGGCAATGGCAGATCGTCAAAAGGCTTTGGATGAAAAGAAATCTGCAAGAGAAAAACTGATTGAAGATAGAAGATTAGAGCAGGAAGCTAAGAAAAAAGAATACGACGACAGAAGAAAAGCAATTCAGGCAGAAAGAGAAGCTAAAAAAAATGGCACGGTTTCTGAACCAGCAAAAACAACCGAAGCAGCTAAAACAACTGAAGCGACTAAAACTGGAGAAACAGCCAAACCTGCCGCAACAACTACTGATCCAGCAGCTACAGAGCCGGCAGTAGATAAAGCAGCAGAAAGACAAAAGCTTTACGAACAGCGTAAAAAAGAATTAGAAGAAAGAAGAAAAAAAATCCTCGAGGAACGAGAAGCGGCTAAAAAAGCGAAAGAGGCCGAAACACAAAAAACAAATACGACCAATAATTAATTAATTTTTAAAAATGATGAAACAAATCAAAACTTTACTAATTGCTGCAATACTTATTTTAGGAGCAAGTAACACAATGAACGCACAGGCGAAGGTTGCCCATGTTGATGTTAGCGAGATTATGTCGAAAATGCCTGCTATGCTAGATGCTCAAAATCAACTGCAAAAATTAAGTGGGACATATGATGCTGAATACAAAAAAATGGTTGACGAATACCAAACTAAAATTAAAAAGTATGAAGCTGAAGCTGCAACTGTAACTGAAGCTATAAACGGAGATCGTTCTAAAGAAGTTCAGGATATGCAAAAAAGAATTGTTGACTACAGAGACAATGCTCAAAAAGAACTTCAACAAAAAGAAACTGACATCGTAAAACCTTTAATGGAAAAAGTAAGAGCTTCTATCCAAAAAGTTGGTAAAGCTAAAGGTTTCCAATATGTTTTAGATGGCTCTACTCTTTTATTAGCTGATGGTCCAAACATTACTGCTGATGTGAAAAAAGACTTAGGATTCTAATAAACGAATTCCTTTTAATTAAACTGCTTAAATTTTAAAAATTTAAGCAGTTTTTTTTTACATTTATTTAAAATTAAAATGCATTAATATTTCCAGATTTCTATTAAATTGGAATATATTTTTATTTCAAAAAATACTAATTTTGTATTATGACAAACAATAATCCTATAGGCGTTTTCGACTCTGGTATTGGAGGAACTTCAATCTGGAAAGAAATTCACGATTTACTTCCAAACGAAAAAACAATTTATTTAGCCGATAGTAAAAATGCTCCCTACGGTCAAAAGTCAAAGGAAGAAATTGTTGCCTTAAGTAAAAAAAATGTAGAATTTTTACTTGAAAATAATTGCAAATTAATTGTAGTAGCATGCAATACTGCAACAACAAATGCAATTTGGGAACTTCGTAATGATTATGATGTTCCGTTTATAGGAATTGAACCTGCAATAAAACCCGCAGCCAATAATTCTAAAACACAGGTTATTGGAATCCTGGCTACAAAAGGAACCTTAAACAGTGAACTGTTTAATAAAACTGCAGAGATGTTTCAGCATACTACAATTATTGAACAGGTGGGTTACGGTCTGGTTAAATTAATTGAAGATGGCAATTTATATTCTCCGGAAATGACTCAATTATTAGAGGAATATTTACAGCCTATGATTGATGCAAATATTGATTATCTTGTTTTAGGCTGCAGTCATTATCCTTATTTAATTCCGCAGATTAAAAAGATACTTCCGGATCATATCCAGATCATAGATTCTGGAGAGGCAGTAGCAAGACAGACACAAAATATTTTGCGTGAAAAAGTCGGTTTTACTGACACTCCAGAAAGTGAACCTATATTTTATGTCAATTCAAATCCAGCGGTTTTAAAATCTATTTTAGAAGATAAATATCCGGTAATTGAAAAAGACTTTTAATTAATCAAACTTTCGTTTCACAAACCAAATTCCATCTAAAGATAAATTAAGAGATATCTTATGATAATTTTCCTTAATAAGATTCTCTGATATTCTACCTCTTTGACCATAGGAATATGAAATATTTAAGGCCGAAGAAGTGTTTTCGATTGGGAGATTAATTCCAACCGAAATTGAGGCGTTGTTAACTCTTTTTCCGTCGACTTCAAGATAACCGGTATCAAAATTTGCTCCCGCAGAATACGTTATCCTGTCCCAGTACTTTCGAATATTTCTATTAGCATTAAAATAAGAAAATCCCAGGGCAAATCTGTCCTGGTTTACAAAATCCCCATAAAGATCAGACTGTTTGGTATCATTCCACAAACTTTTTTCGTAATCTAAAGTCATGTTCAAAACATTCTTAAAGCGTTTGCTGATCCCTATTCCTATTTCTAAAGGCATATAATAATCATCAACATCAGAGCCTACTTCAGACTCAATAACATTAGAAACGCCATCTGTAATTGTTTCAACAGATTGAACTTTCGATCCTTTAATTTGTGCCGGAAGTTTAAAAGTTGTTCCAATCGTTAATGTCGAATCAATTTTATACTGCGTTCCCAAAGTAGCACGAAGTCCGTTATAATCTGTTTTTTTATGAACTGTAGTAATGGAATTCAAAATAGTAAAGGTGCGGTCGTCTACAATATTTCCAAATAATAAAGCTGCAGAAGCTCCAACAGTCAGTTTTTTACCAAAACGATATCCGTATGAAAAATCAAAGTTATTTAATCCTCCAGAACCGGTTGCAGACAAATTATACGATTCCTGACTATCGGCAATAGGCAGTAAAAGATTTGAAATTTTATACGTAGAACTCGAATAAGGTTTAAGCGCAATGCTAAACCCTGAATTCTTTGTTATCGGAAAAGCAAAAGCCAAATGAGAAAACTGAAAGTTATTTCGCTTCTCTGTTTTGGATTTACTTTGATATGTTGTTCCAATGGCTTTTCCGCCAACATCAAGCATAAAATGATTTAAAGGCATAAAACCTAAAGACGCCGGATTTAGATTATTGATAAAACCTTCTGATGGCAAAGCAATTCCGGAAGATCCAATTGATGAAATCGCACCAAAATCTGCATCATACACACTTCCTAAACCATACAATGAATAGGGCGAACTCGAAATACTTTGAGAAAATGAAGTCAGCGCCATTAAAATGAAGCAGCTTACAAAAATTATTTTCTTTTTCATTTAATAGGAGAGGTAATAAATTTTTATTAGAATTTTATTTTCGGGATGTTTTTGATCTCCTAAAACAAGTCTGTTAACTGATTTAGAAATTCCGGGTAATGTTAATATCAGGGATGATCTTGAATCTGATGCTTTCAGCATTTCTTTCTGTAGAAAACTGCCAAGTGGAATGGTATAGCCTATATTTTCATTAAACTCGTCGCTTTTCTGGCTCAAAGTCCCATAAACTGCCGCTCCTGCAGCATTAAGCAAACTGCCGCTAATTCTGTTTAAATTATCGCCCACATATACTTTTAAAGAATCTGCCAGAGGATATTTATTAGAATATGAATTGTTTACAGGTTTTATGAACATTTGAGCGTCAACAATGGCTCCGTTACTTGAAATGTTTTTAAGCTGTTTTATATTCGGGAAATCAATACGGCAGGCAACTCCGGTACCAGACTGAATAAATCCTTGTTTGTTTGTTAAAGAACTTGAAAGTTTACTGGTCGAAATGGGTAAATTTTGAATTATAGTTCCTGTTTTATCGAGCGAAATAGAATTAAATTGTGTTGAAGTATTTGACATCAAAAAATCAATAAAAAAAGAATCTGCATCTGCATCGCCCTGATATTTTGAATAATACATCCGAACTTTACTGGTAGTCGTATGAAAACCTATTACACTTGATGAATTAGAACTTGAAGGAACAAGCACTAATCCTTTTAAGTATTCTGTAAGATTATCCAAACCTGTAATTTCTCTCTTTTTTATTTTTTGAAAAAGCGCATCTCCAAAATCCTTACTCATTTTAATATTAATAGAATCTTTTTCAATTGGGCGGGGTTTGTACGAAACAGTGCCCAGACTTTCGTCGCTGTAACTTAAGGTTGAGTTATTATAAAAACTGTCATCGTCTGTATTGGGTTTTACCTTTTGTATTAATCGATGAATGTCAAATTTTTGAACCTGAGTAGTATCTCCGTAATAATAGTTATCATATTTTAAAATCATTGAGATAGAATCAAAAACGAAATTTACAGCCTCAGTATCTGAACCTGAATTATTCAAGGCATAAGAACTTGCAGAAAGCTGGAAATAACTGTTTGATTTTACTTTTCCAAAAACAGGATCATCATAATTACCAACCAAAATACGGCTTTGCCCCGAAGTCACGAGCGAATCGAAATTTATAGTGGACATTTCGACTGTCAGCGTGTCGATCAGAACAACTTTATTATTCACAGCCAAATAATCAGAACCAACAACAAATTCTCCCGCATCAGTATCTGTACCGCAGGAAAATAAAGTAAAAGCAAAAACTAACATTAATAAAAACTTGCCCATAATCAATTTTTTGAGCAAATATAAAATGCAGTCTTCTGCACCACACTATAACATATACAGTCTCGCGTTTTTAGACTATAAACGGCGAAAAAACATCTACAATAGAATATCGCAAATAAATATTTCATTCGACCTTAAAAAAGGCTGTTTTGTCTATCAAAAAGACCCATACATATATCTTCTTTTTTTTAAAACCTTCTCCAACCTACTTTTGAACCAATAAATAAGTAATGAAAATAAGGTTTATAATTTGTTCGGTTTTTTTAGTGTCATTTCTAAATATGAAAGCACAGGAAAAATTTTCAGTGCAGCTGAATTTGAAAACAGAGCCTACTGACAAAATTGATTTTACTGAAACGGATATTGGTATCTCGTTCAGCAAAAAAATAAGTCCAAAAAGCCTGATAACAAATACGCTGGAATATTCAAATTTGAATCTAAACTATGATTTAGGCAGTTACGAATCGTTTGAAGATTTAGACAAGCTGCAGCTGATTAAGAACAAATTTGAATTTTCGCAGGAAGTATCAAATTCGACAAAACTGAATTTTTCAGTTACGCCGACATTCAGTTTTCAAGAAAATTTAGGTTTTTCTGATTTTACACTTTTAGGAAGTTTTGAAATAAAACAGCAGTTAAATTCAAAAACAACTTTAAGTATTGGAGCAGCAAGAACAAGTGTTTTTGGAAACCCAAAATTTCTGCCTTCAGCATCATTAAATTATAAAGTAAATGACAACGCAAATTTACTGATTGGTTTTCCGGATTCAAGGATTTCTTATTCGAATAACATAAGAAACAATTTTAGTTTAAGTAACAGCTTCAATGGAAGTTTTTACAATTTAAATATTCAGAATGAAATAGATAAAAATGCTTCAAAAGCTGCTTTATCACAAATGACAACCTCATTTGAATATGAAAGAAATGTTGACAAAAACTGGTTTTTAAATTTTAAAGCCGGATATGATTTTGACAAAAAATACAAATTAACCGACGGTGAAAATCATACCGTTTATGATTTCAACATAAGTAACGGATACATTTTAGGAATTGGCATCAAATACAAACAATAAATAAATTTTAAACACTATGAATAATCTAAAAAAAGGAATATTATTCGCAACCCTGCTTTCGAGCCTCTTTTTTATAAGCTGCAGCAATGATGACGATGATGATGATTTAGTAGGTAACTGGATTAAAAAATCAGCGTTTGACGGTCCTGCAAGATCTAGTGCAACAAGTTTTGTAATTGGAGATTTTGCTTATGTAGCAACGGGTTATACCGGAGATGAATATTTAAAAGATTTATGGGCTTACAACTCAACTGGAGATTACTGGGAGCAAAAAGCTAATTTCTCAGGTGTTGCAAGAAGTTCGGCATCTAGCTTTACATTAAATGATAAAGGTTATGTTGGACTTGGTTATGATGGAACTAACAAACTGAAAGATTTCTATCAATACGATCCATCAAGCAACAGCTGGACTCAAAAAGCTGATTTTGCAGGAACCGGTCGTTATGGTGCGGTTGGGTTTCAGGCTGGCGGAAAAGCTTATTTTGGAACTGGTTATGATGGAAATTATTTAAAAGACTTTTATCAATATGACGACCAAGCAAATACATGGACCCTTGTAAACGGATTTAGCGGTAATAAAAGACGTAATGCAACTGTATTTGTAATTTCAGATAAAGCTTATTTGGTAACTGGAGTTAACAATGGGGTTTATCAGGAAGATTTTTGGGAATTTGATCCCGCAACTGATGTCTGGACAAGAAAAAGAGATATCGATAAAGATACGGATGATGATTACACTTGGAATGATGAATATGCCATTACAAGATCTAATGCTTCTAGTTTCTCAATGAACGGATTAGGATATGTTGTGGGCGGTGAAAACATCAAAACCGTTTGGGAATACAATCCTTCATCAGATCTTTGGGAAGAAAGAACAGCTATGGAGGGCGCAACAAGAACCGATGCTGTTGGCTTTACAATTAACAACCGCGGGTTTTATATGCTAGGAAGAGTAGGTTCTACTTACTTTGACGATGCATGGGAATTTAGGCCTCAAGATGAACAAAGCGACGATGACAATTAATACTAAACAATTCTTCTGGAGTAAAATCCAGAAGAATTTATTGCTTTTGATTCTGGTTTTACAAATTGTTTCCTGTACAAAAAAGGAGGTTTTTAAAACTGAATCATTCCAAACAAATTCAGGCTGGGGATATTCGATTTCTTATAAAGATAAAATCATAATTAAACAATCGATTATTCCTGTAATAAATGATAATAAAAGTTTTTCGACAGAAAAAGATGCCTTAAAAACAGCTCATTTTGTAGTTGAAAAACTCAAACAAAACTTATCTCCAACGGTAACCAAAAATGAATTAATTTTATTAAAAATAAAATTATAAATGACACTAGATACCATTAAAAATACAAATTCAAATAAAATACTCTTTCATTTTATGATTTGGATTTTCTTTATTCTGACATCGCTGATTCAATTTTATGAAAGTCCATTTAGAATCAATAATGATTTCTATGTACAATGGGCAACGGGAATTTTGTTGTTTTATCTGAATTATTTTTACTTGGTACCTGCCCTTCTTTTACAGAAAAAATACTGGAAATATTTTCTGTTCATTTTTATTATTATCGCCGTCTTTATGATTATCAGGATTCATTATTTTATTCCTGAATTTAAACATGTAAGACCACGAATGATTCAGCCCGAAGAAATTAACCTGTTTAAGCGAAGAGGCAGAGTCATATTGGCAACGAGACACCAGCCATTGTTTTTTAAAATTGGCCCGTCGTTTTTCTATATTTTAATTATTACGATAAGTGCCGTTATTAGAACGCTGACAGAATTCTATAATAATCAGCAAAACAAATTAATCGCCGAAACACACAGAACGAATACAGAATTGATATATCTGCGTAAGCAAACCAATCCGCATTTTTTATTCAATTCATTAAACAGTATTTACTCTCTGGCACATAAGAAATCTGATTTGGTTCCTGATGCCATCGTAACCTTATCTGAATTAATGCGCTATATGCTCTACGAAACAGATAACAAAACGGTGGCTTTAGAGAAAGAAATCAATTATATTCAGAATTATATTGAGTTGCAAAAACTCAGACTTAATAATATTGAAGACATTGTAATAAATGTTCACGGCAATACCAAAAACAAGTTTATTGAGCCTTTATTATTAATTTCTTTTGTGGAAAATGCTTTTAAGTATGGAACCGATTACAAAGGTGCAACACACGTAAAAATTAAGATATTCATTTCTGAAAATGATCTGGATTTTTGGATTGAGAATACTATTGAAAATTATGAAAAAGATCCTGACAATTCAGGCATCGGACTTATAAATATCCAAAGCCGATTAGATTTACTTTATCCAAACGCACACGAACTAACTATTAATCAAGACAATCAATTTTATCGCGTTCATTTAAGTCTGAAATTAGACGAAATTAAAACGACTTAAACGTTAAATTGATACTCGAATTAATTGCGTATTTTTATGATAATTTTAAAACTTAATTCATTGGTTTAAAACTACTTTTGACTGCCAAAACAAATTTAAAAACTTAATTTTCAACAGATGAAATGTGTAATTATAGATGATGAACCTTTAGCAGTTGAACTATTAGAAGATTTTGTCAAGAAAGTAGATTCGCTTGAATTGGTCAACACTTTTAATAATGCGATCGATGCTGTTTCGTTTATCAATCAAAATAATATTGATTTGATTTTTCTTGACATTCAAATGCCGCATTTTTCAGGAATTGACTTTTTAAATACAATCGAAAAAAAACCTTTGGTAATTTTTACAACCGCTTATTCTGATTATGCCGTTGAAGGATTTAATCTTGGTGCAGTTGATTATTTAGTAAAACCAATTCCGTTTCATCGTTTTTTAAAATCGGTAGTTAGGGCACAGCAAATCAGTAACCCTGCAGCAGCTGTTCATCCAATTTCTGAAACTATTGCTACACCAGAAGTTGAACAGGATTTTATGTTTGTGAGAGCTGAATATGAAAATGTAAAAATGAATTTTTCGGATATTCTTTTTATCGAAGGGTTGAAGGATTATGTGAAAATTTACACGACAGACAATAAATTCACACTGACTTTAATCAGTTTAATAAAATTAGAAAACCTGCTTTCAAGCAAAGGATTTTCGCGAATTCACAGATCTTACATTATCAATATAAAACACGTAAAATCAATTCAAAAAAATAAAGTTTTGATTAGCGATAAACGCATTCCAATAAGTGAAAGTTATAAAAACGCTTTCTTCGAAAAAATCAATTTATAAGCTTATTAAATTCCAAAAATAAAAATTCCAAATTCCAATATTTATTGACAATACATTGAAATTTGGAATTTTTATTATTTGGAATTTATTGAATTTTATTCTTTAAACCAGCCAGAATACATTACGTAGTTGTTTGAAATACGTTCAATTTCTCCAGCAAAATCAGACTGGTCAATATCTTTTACCTTTTTGGCAGGAACGCCGGCAAAAATAGTTCCTGAAGGAACAACGGTATTTTGAGTTAAAACCGCTCCGGCTGCCACAATCGAATTGCTTTCGACAACGCAGTTATCCATTACAATAGCGCCCATTCCTATTAAAACATTGTCGTGAATTGTACAACCGTGAACAATGGCGTTATGCCCTATAGAAACATTGTTTCCTATAATTGTTGGGTGTTTTTGATAGGTACAGTGAATTATTGCACCATCCTGAATATTTACTTTATTCCCGATTTTAATAAAGTGAACATCGCCGCGAACAACTGCATTAAACCAAACACTGCACGATTCTCCAAAAGAAACATCGCCAACTATAGTTGCATTTTCAGCCACATAACAATCTTCTGGAATTGCAGGTGATTTTCCGTTTACAGATTTAATAAGCATAATAAAATTTTAATTAATTGCCGGACAGTTACAGTCGTAACGTTCCTTTCTACAAAATATATTAACTCCTAAAGTAATCTGGTGGTATCCGCCAGTATCAAATTTTACATCGCCTGTAACCTGCGAATAGGTATAAGCAAACATGAAGTTTTTAAAATTCACGCCCACAATTGGGGTAAAATATTGCAGTTTTTGAGTTGAAACTCCGCTTCCAGAGCTAAATTGAGCTCCATCAAAACTTCTTCTATAAGATAAAGCTGCCCATAAACTTCCAAAATCCAAATTCTTGTAAGCTTTCAGGTTCAAGTCAATAGATTTTTCTTTTGTCTGATCAAACAATTGGAATAAAATAGAGGGTTCCCAGGTAATATTATCTCTTTTTCCAAATACATATCCTGCGCTGAAAAGAAACTTTCTTAAATTATCACTTTCGTAATCTGTATATAATTCTCTTCTGGTTTCAAGCACACCCTGAACCGTTGCATGCGCATAAAAATCTAAATAATTATAAGAAGCTCCAAAATCTACATTAAAATAAGAGTCTTTTTGAATCGAACCAAAAACAATTGGATCAAAAGTACCACCAAATTTTGTTTCATCTAATTGATTCTGAATCAATCCTCCGCTAATACCAAAAGAAAGCTGATTTAAATCGACTTCATCTCTTGAAAACATAATATGGTGTGCATAGGTAAGCTTTACTCCTTTTTCAGAATGATATCCGTTTTTATCATTAAAAACAATAATACCGGCTCCTGAACGCTCTCCTATTCTTCCATTAAAACTTAAAGTTTGAAGTGTAGGCGCATCTTCCTGGCCAAACCATTGTTTTCTGGCTGTTAATCTAATTTTAGCACAATTTGCAGCTCCCGCCATCGAAGGGTGAATCAAGTAGTAATTATCTGATAAATAATCGGAGTAAACCGGAATTCCTTCTTGAGAATAAGTATAAAAAGTCGTTATTAAAAAAACAATTAATAACTTGATTTTTAATTTCATAGTGGCTGGCTAGTTAGTCTAATTTTTACACTCTTAACAATTTAGTACGAATTATTTGAAGAGAGTCTTAATTATTTTATTAAAAAATCAAATATAGGTAATAGTAGAAAATAACTTTAGTAAATTTGCAAAAAATTACTACCATGACAAAAATCACTATAAAGGAGACTCAAAATCCTACTATCCTAAAGTTCGAATTTGAAGATTTTATTACTCAAAATCAAAACTTTGAGTTCAAAAATATTGATGAAGCCCAAGCTTCACCATTAGCACAGCAATTGTTTTACCTGCCGTTTGTAAAAACAGTTTATATTTCAGGAAATTTTATTGCAATCGAAAGATACAGCATTGTAGAATGGAGCGATGTCCAAGAAGATGTTGCAGAGCAAATTGCTGCATTTGTAGACAAAGGCGGCGTTATCATTAAAGTTGACGAAAACAAAGCAAAAAAACAGCCTATTACGGTTTATGGAGAAACAACTCCAAATCCTTCAGCACTTAAATTTGTGGTGAGCAGAATGTTAACTAGAAATGCTGTTGAATACAAAAATATAGATCAGACCGCTTCTTCTCCGCTAGCACAGGAATTATTTAAATTTCCTTATGTAAAAGAAGTTTTCATTGATGAGAATTATATTTCTGTTACTAAATACGAAATCAACGATTGGTCTGAAATCACTTTAGAAATAAGAACATTCATTAAACAATTTATTGAAAACGGAGGAACTGTTTTAGATGAAAGTTTAATTCAGACTACTACTAAAAATGATGTTACAAAAGATGAAGCATTTGACAAATTAGATGTTACGTCTCAGCAAATTATCAATATTTTAGAAGAATACGTAAAACCGGCTGTTGCGGCTGATGGAGGAAATATTGCTTTTGATTCTTATAACGAAGAAGACAAGACTGTAAAAGTGATTTTACAAGGGGCCTGCAGCGGTTGTCCATCCTCTACTTTTACTTTAAAAAGCGGTATCGAAAATATGCTGAAAAGCATGTTGAATGATGAAGGTATTAAGGTTGAAGCTTTAAATGCATAAAAACTTTAATTGTATATAATTTTAAGCGTCTCATTTGAGGCGCTTTTTTATTTTATAATTAATTAAACGAAAATTAAATTGTTTTTCTCCAAAAATAATTAATATTGTAACCTTAACTAATCATTTTAAAACCATGGGATTATCATCATTTTTCAGCAATTTATTTGGCTCGGCAAAAGAAACAGCAGTAGATTTTGCAGATCAGGCCGAAAATACTTTTGAAGAAGTTAAAGAAGCCTCAGAACCAATACTTGATTCTGCAGCAGAATATCTGGAACAAACCAAAGATGCCGTAAGTGAATATGTCGAAAAAGCATCTGACTCTATAAATGATGTGATTGATTCAATAAAAGAAGTAATTACTGAAACTGCAAATGAGGATTATAAATTGGTTACAGAAACTGTTGTCGACGTAAGCGAAGACGGAGTAACAGATTCGGACTCTGAAGAAGAGAAGTAATACAAAGTATTTTCATATAAAAACAAAATATAGCTATATTTGCAAAAATTAATTTACCTTCTCTTTGAGAAGGTTTTTTTATTCAAAATAATATGTACATCAATCCTGAACAGTTTAGCGGTTACGCTACAAAATTCATCAATATTTTAATCGATTATTCGCCAAAATTAATATCGGCACTACTGATTTTATTTATTGGTTTATATGCCATTCGATTAATCAATAGAATAATTAGAAAAGTAATGGTTAAGAGAAATCTTGACCCAACATTAACAAAATTCCTTGCTGACATTTTATTGTGGGCGCTTCGGGTTTTATTGTTTGTGACTTTTATTTCAAAACTCGGAATCGAGACTTCTTCATTTGTAGCTATTCTGGGTGCAATGGGACTTGCGATTGGTTTATCGCTTCAAGGTTCACTTTCAAATTTTGCGGGCGGAATGCTGATTATCGTTTTCAAACCTTTTAAAGTTGGAGATACAATCGAGGCTCAGGGAGTTATTGCAACAGTTTTAGAGATTCAGATTTTTGTTACCAAAATGTTGACAGGAAATAATCAAACCGTTTTTGTTCCGAATGGCGCATTGTCAAACGGAACTATTATTAATTATTCAATGCAGGGTGAAAGAAGAGCCGATTTGACTTTCTCTGTTTCTTATGACTCTGATATTAAAAAAGCGAAAGAAGTTTTATTGGACGTTTTAAATAAAAACCCAAAGGTTCTTAAAAAGCCGGCTCCAGAGGTTTTCGTGAAAAATTTATCAGCGAGTTCTGTTGATTTCGCAGTTCGTCCCTGGGCAAAGAATATCAATTATGGCGCTGTTTTTTCTGATACTTTAGAAAATTGCAAAACAGCTTTAGACGAAGCAGGAATTTCTGTTCAGCCGTTTACCGTTCAAAAATAAAAAATAGATTATTGTTTTTTTGATGGCAGCGTCATCATAAAATCTTTTAAATAATAAGGTTCAAAATAAGCGACATCTACAGTGTCGCTTTTTTGATATTTATCAAAACTGATTTTACTCATTTCTCTTGCCGAAGGGTATTTGATTTCTTCTAAAAACACAAAGTTTTCTTTAGTTAAAACCGGTTTGCATTTCTCCGCACAATCTCCAACGAAATAAAGTTTTTCTGTATATACTGCAAAAGAATCTTCTGTAATTATCTCCGCCTGAATTGCTCTTTCAACTTTTAAATCAGCATTAAAAACCTCACTGTACACTTCCATTCTTCTCGCATCCAGCATCGGGATAATTTTTCCGTCAGAAACATTGGCTTTTGATGCTAAAGTCTGTAAAGTATCTACAGCAATTAACGGAATATTTAATGCGAAACACAGTCCTTTTGCAGCTGAAACTCCAATTCGAAGACCTGTATAAGAACCTGGCCCCTGACTTACTGCAATGGCTTTTAAATCCTGAACTGAAATACCTGATTCTGCAATAACTTCTTCAATAAAAACATGAAGCTTTTCAGCATGAGAATATCCTTCTTCAGCAATTTCTTTACAGAGAATGGTTTCTCCATTTTTTGCAATTGAGACTGAACAGTTTTTGGTAGCGGTTTCTATATTGAGAATGAAAGACAATGTAGTAAGTGTTTTTTATTAAAAAATCATCTGAAAATTGTAGTTGCAAAAATAAAGGTTAATAACCAAAATAAAAGAAATGCCACACCTAAATTTGCTAATAAAAAGCCTAAATATATGATCAGCCTTTTTTGTACTGCAAAATATTTAAATTCATCATTATAATATTTTGTCTTATAGACGCTGTAATGCACCCATATCAAATATATAATCACAACAATAAAAGCACCAAATAAACTAAAAATCATTTCTGCCGGAATTCCATGCAATGCAATGATCATACTATGGATCTACTTTTTTGGATCATCTGCTTTTTTAAGCTTTACTTTATCTCCAGAATTTAGTTCTTTAGAAACTGTTGTGTATGGCCCTGTAATTACAACATCCCCAGATTTCAATCCAGACATTACTTCAATATTCGTATCGTCCTGAATTCCTGTTTTAATAATTCTGATTTTAGCTTTGTCTCCTACTTTTACAAAAACACATTCGAATTTCTTGTCGCTTTTGGGAGCTGTTTTTTTCTCGTTCGGATCTTCAACCGTAAAATCTTTTACGGCAGTTGTATCAGATTTTACCACAACAGAACTTATCGGCACTGCTAAAACATTGTTTTTAGTTGTTGTAATAATATCAACTGTGGCCGTCATTCCAGGTCTAAAAGGTGAATATGTATCTGGCTTTCCTTCTAATAAATCCTGATATGATTCTTTTAAAATACGAACTTTTACTTTGAAATTCGTAACCTGATCGGATGTTAAGGTTGTACTTGCAGAATTTGAAATACTGGTTACAACACCTTTAAATTTCTTTTTTAAATAGGCATCGACTTCAACATTTGCTTCGTCTCCAATTTTAATTTTTACAATGTCATTTTCATTTACGTCTACTTCAACTTCCATGTTATTAAGATTCGCAACTCTTAAAAGCTCCGTTCCGGCCATTTGCTGCGTTCCTAAAACACGTTCTCCTAATTCAACATTCAGTACCGAAATTGTACCGTCTGCAGGAGCATAAATTGTGGTACGTCCTAAATTGTCTTTTGCTTCATTTACAGAAGCAGAAGCACTCTGAACGTTATAGTAAGAAGATTGTCTTGTTGCTTTTGCTACTTCAAAAGAAGCGATCGACTTATCCCAATCCGATTTTGAAATAACCCCTTTATCATATAAGGTTTTATTTCGCTCGTAATTGGCTTTTGCTTCTTTAAAACTAGCTTCAGATTGTGTTAAACCTGCCTTTGTTCCAGATAAATTAGAAACAGAACGATTGTAGCTGGATGTATACAAATCAGGGTTTATTTTAACTAATAAATCTCCTTTTTTTACAACCTGCCCTTCTTTTACATTTAACAAAATAATCTCTCCAGAAACTTCAGGTGAAATTTTTACTTCAATTTCCGGCTGGATTTTTCCTGTGGCCGATACCGTTTCAACAATTGTTGAAGCAATTACTTTTGAAGTTTCAACTTCTTTTCCTTCTTCTTTCTTTCCTATTACTCCTTTGTATACTATTAATGCTATAATAAGAACTACGGCTATACCAACTAAGAAGTAAACTGTTTTTTTTGACATAATAATTATTTTGTAATAATTGGAACAATTGGAATTCCGAAATAAAATTCAAGTATTTTAATTTTAAACATGTAATCATATTTCGTTCTGATAACATCAGATTGTGCATTTGTCAGCAAAGTTTGAGCTTGTGTAAAATCAAATGAATTCATTAAACCAACATCGTACTTTTCTTTGGCATAATTGTATGCCTGCTGTCTTGCTTCTAAAGTAATCGTTGAAGATTCATAAGTATTTAAAGCTCCTTTTGCATCTGTAAATGCCGTATAAACGTTACGTTGCAAATCTAAACTTTTTTGTTCTAAATCTATTTTAGATTTCTCTAAACTTACTTTGTTTCTTTCAACATTGTTTCTCGTAGAGAAGCCATTAAATATTGGAACCGAAAGCTGTAAACCAAAAGACTGCCCTTTATTATCATCAAACTGGTCTAAAATTGGTGCCGCATTTCCTAAAACAGAGCTATAATTATCACGTACTACAGGTTGATTTGTTCCTTCAACATATCCAATTTGCTGAGTAGGATTTGCTGTATTTAAAGTCGATCCCGTAATAATATCAGAATAACTTGCTCTTGTGTTAAAGTTATAGAAAGCGCTTAATGTAGGCTGGTAAGCTCCACGTGCTATTGCAACATTTTTTTCTGCAATTTCAAGATTCGTCTGTGCTAGTTTTAACTCTGTTCGTGTTTCTTTAGCTTTATTATAAATATCAATTGGACTTTGCGCCATGATATTATTTTCATCCTGTAAATTGGTGTTATCAATTACGTCAAAATCTGCAAATTCTTTTAATTGTAAAAGCTGAGCTAAACTTAATTTCGAAATTAATAAATTGTTTTCCGAAACTGTAATATTTTGTTTATCTGTAGCTACAGTCGCTTTTAAATCGAATAAATCACCACGCGGAATTGTTCCGGCATTTACCATTTCTTCAGAACGAGCATAACGTTTTTCATCAATTGCTAACTGCTCTTTTTTTACTTTTAAATCCTCTTTATTTGACAAAATCTGTAAAAAAGCGCTGGCAACATTTAACGAAATATCTTCCTGCATTTTCAATAATTGATATCTTGAAGCTATAATAGAAAGATTTGCTTTTCGCAATGTGTTTTGATTTTGAAGTCCTTTGTAAATATCAACTCCAACAGAAGCTCCAATAGATGAATATTGTGTAGTTTGGTTTTCAAGCAAACCTGTTGTAATATTTTGGTTCAAACCAATATTCCAAGAGTGTGAAGCATTTGCATTAACTGCTGGAAGATAATTGCCTATCGCACTTTTTTTATCAATCGCCGCAGTTTTCAAATCTAACTCTGTCAGCTTTATTGTAATATTATTCTCTAATGCGTATCTCACACATTCTTCCAGTGTCCATTGTTTTGATTGCGCGTGTCCGGCTAATCCAAATCCAAACAACATAGCAAAAACAAGACTATTATATTTATTTATTTTCATATATTTTGAATGAAAGCGCAGTTAACCAAACTACGCAAATTTAACATTTTTAAAACCAAAAAACCCTTTACAATTTCAAATTACTTTTTCTCTTCTTTCTCGTCAATTAAACCCTGATTCCAGATTTTAATTTTATCTGTATTTTTGATTCCGCTTTTAACCTGAACGTAAATTCCGTCGCTTACACCCAAAACTAGATCTCTTCTTTCAAATTTTTGAGGTGCTGTTTCAACTTCAACGTATGGTTTTTGAGTTTTTTTGTCAAATTGAACTAATGATTCTTTTATAGCCAGAACTTTATCGGCTTTTTCAAGAATAATAGATGCATTTGCACTTAAACCGGCTCTAATAAATGTATCATCCCTATTTTCTAATCTTGCTTTTATTTCAAACTGAATTGCTCCGTTTTCTACAACTCCTTTTGGTGCAATATCCGTTAAAACGGCTTCGAATTTTTTATTTTCAATAGCCCCGACAGTAATTTCAATTGCCATTTTTTCTTTGATTTTTCCAACCTCAGATTCGTCAATTTTTCCAATAAAAATCATTCTTCCAACATCGGCAACACTTGCAATTGTTGTTCCTTCGTTGAAATTATTACTTTCAATAACCTGGTTACCCACTTTTACAGGAACCTGTAAAACCATTCCGTTTACTGTTGAACGAATTAAGGTATTAGCATAATTTCCTAATGAAGTCGTTGTACCTGTTTTTACAATATCTAAGTTTTGTTTTGCAGCCAGATACGTTTGTTTTGCTTGTTTGTAAGCGACTTGTGCTGCATCAAAATCATTGGCAGAAATTACATCTTTATCAAAAAGCGTTTTTTGTCTCTGAAAGATTTTCTCCTGATTGTCTAATGCAATTTTTGCAGTCTGCACCTGATTTTGAGTACTGCTTACATTAGAAACATTAGCCACAACTCTAATTTTAGCAATCATATCTCCTGCCTTAATTTTTTCTCCCGCTTTGATATAAACCTGTTCAATAATACCTGAAATATTTGGTTTGATTAATACCTCTTCATCAGGCTGAATATTACCAGTCGCAATTGTATTTTTTACGATTGTTTTAATCTCTGCTTTTTCCGTTTTAAAAACAATTGGCGATTCTTGATTCTTTGCGTATAAATAATAAAGCGCGCCAAAAAAGACTATAGCAATTAAAATTAAAATGGTTACGGTTACTCCTTTTTTCATTTTGTTTTTTAGTTTAATCGATTATTTTTTTGATTGATAATTTTATTCTGTTCGCAAAGCATCTACAGGCTTTACATTAATTGCGGTCTGCGCCGGAATAAATCCTGCCAGCAAACCAGATCCTACTAATATTATTAAGGCAACAAATACAACTCCTAAGTCAACACTTGGGTTGGCAAACATGGTATCATTGCCGGGGGGCATCGAATCTAACGCCAAATTTAAGAGGGCTATAATTCCCGTTGCCACGGCTATACCAAACATTCCTGAAATGATCGTTAAAAATATAGATTCAGATAAAATCTGACTGCGAATTGCTCCCGGAGTTGCTCCTAAAGCTCTTCTTATTCCTATTTCTTTTGTACGTTCTTTAACTACAATCAACATAATGTTTGAAATTCCGATAACACCCGAAATCAAAACTAATGTTCCCACAAAATAGGCAATGATTTTCAAGATATTAAACAAACTCTGCACTTTGTTAAACTGCTCGTACAAATCAAAATTTCCTACTGCTCTGTCATCTGCAGGATTTATGGAATGAAGCCCTTTTATAATTTCTAAAATCTTAGGTTTCAAATCGGTAATAGAAGTTTCATCTTTTGCCGTAAGCGCCATCCATCCTACTTTATCTCCATAATTAAAAGCTTGCTGAAAAGTCGTAAACGGGATAAAAATATTTTTTTGTTCCTGCTCTGCATTTCCGCCTTGCTGTTTAGACTTATAAACTCCGACAACCATGAAGTTGATGCCGTTAATTTTGATATAAGTTCCAACAGCTTCTTCTTCTTTTCCGTAAAGTTCGCTGATAACTCCTTTACCAATTATGGCCACTTTTCTTTTATCCAGAATATCCTGCTGGTTTATAAATCTGCCGTTTATAATATCCATTGGCTGTTGTTTAATCAGCTCCGGATAATCTCCATAAATGGTAAAAGCAGAAGTTTTTGTCCCTCGAACCACATTATTTGTTCCGTTAAAATCTCCTAACTGATTTCTTGGCGAAACATATAACAAATCAGGCAAAGCCGCTTTTAAAGCCGCTACATCACTATTTCTAAAATCATAACGACGTGTTTTTGGCAGCCCTTTATAGGCTTTAGAGGTTGTCTGGCTCCACATAAACATAGTATTTGTGGCGATTCCGTCAAAACCTTTTTTGATTCCATTTTCCAAACCATTACCGGCCGCAAGCAAAATCACCAAAATAAAAATTCCCCAAAATACACCAAAAGCAGTCAGAATAGTTCTGAAGGGATTCGCCGTTAAGGCCTGTAAAATTTCATCCCAATTATCTTTTTTAAACATGATTATTCGTCTCTAAGTGCTACAATAGGTCTAATTTTGGCTGCTCTGTATGCGGGAAAAAACCCTGCAACGGCACCGGCAAATACAAGTAAAAATAGTGTCGTTAAAGCCACACTAAAATCTACTTCGGGATTTCTAAAATATTCACTCTGAACCATCGGCCCAACTAATTCTAATAACAACAAACTCGCTAAAAGTCCAGTAAAACCTGCTATTGTTGTAATAAAAATGGATTCGTGAAGTATCATCGAAATAATAGAAAAAGGCGATGCACCTAAGGCTTTTCTAATTCCAATTTCTTTGGTTCTTTCTTTTACAATAATCAGCATGATATTACTTACACCTACAACTCCGGCGATAATAGTACAAATCCCAACCCACCAGAAAAATAATCTGATGTATAAGTTTAAATCGTAAAACTGTTTGGCATCTTTAACCGAGTTATAGGCATTTATTCCGCCGTCGTCATCCGGAGCTACAACATTTTTACTTTTCAATAATTCCTTTAATTCTTTAGTAAATTTTTCAGATTGAGCTAAAGCTTCATCATAATTATCAGTTTTTTTTAAAGTAAAAAAGATGTTACTGATTTTGTCGCCGGCACCAAAAGTTCTTTGCACAGTTGTCAATGGCAGATAAGCTCTTGCTTCTTCTCTTTCTCCTCCCGGATCTGTAAAAATTCCAATCACTTTAAAACTGATATTGTTGATTAGAATCTCTTTTCCAAGAGCGTCCTTGTCTTTAAACAAATCTGTTTTTATTTTCATCCCGATCGTTGCGACTTTTTCGTTATTTTCTAAGTCTTTACTATTTACATATCGTCCCTGAACTATCGTAAGGTTTTCAATTCCGCCATAATCAGGATTAACACCTCTATACTGATAATTTCCATTTTCCTTACCGTAAGCAAATTGTGCTCCCCAATAATTTTGTGTTGAAGCTCTTAAATCTAATTTATCCTCAAATTTTTGAACGGATTGATTATAATCGCTATTTCTAAACTGAATCTGTCTTCCAGGATTCAATCCTTTATACTCTTTTGTGGTCGTACCAGACCAAACCTCAATAATTCCGGCGGCATCACGTTCGAATTGTTTTTCAATACCATTTTGAAGCCCTTTCCCGGCTCCAAGCAAAATCACCAAAATAAAAATTCCCGACGCTACCGAAACTCCTGTCAGAAATGTTCGGAGTCGGTTTTTGGAAATTGCATCAAATATTTCCTGCCAACGCTCAATATTAAACATAAGATGAAGCTCTAACTTGTTCTACTAATTTATCATCGATAATTAATCCATCTTTCAGGACCACATTTCTTTTGCACATTGCGGCAATATCAGGTTCGTGTGTAACGATCAAAATTGTTTTTCCTTCATCGTTAATTCCTTGAATAAGTTCCATAACTTCATAAGAAGTTTTAGTATCCAATGCTCCTGTTGGCTCATCAGCAAGCAAAACTTTCGGGTTCGAAGCCAACGCTCTTGCAATTGCAACACGTTGTTTCTGCCCTCCTGAAAGTTCATTAGGTAAGTGATGTGAATGTGAACCCAGACCTACTTTTTCAAGATATTTCATTGCAATATCGTAACGCTCTTTTCTTTTTACACCTTGATAATACAATGGCATAGCTACGTTATCTAATGCTGATTTATAGTTTATCAAATTAAAAGATTGAAAAACAAAACCTAAAAACTTGTTTCTGTATTTTGAAGCTAAGGTTTCGTTTAATTTTTTAATTGGTGTTTTGTCTAAAGTATAACTACCCGAATCGGCCTCATCAAGAATTCCTAAAATGTTAAGAAGAGTCGATTTTCCAGATCCTGATGATCCCATAATCGCTACTAATTCTCCTTCTGCAATATTAAAATTTATCCCTTTCAACACATGCAACTCCGAACTCCCCATTTTATAGGATTTATGTAAATCTTTAATTTCGATCATGGTATTGTTAAATTTTTAAAACAATAATAATATATTTTATAAGTAAATTATGATAATAAAACGTTAATAATTGTGTTTCATTATCTAAATAAGACGGCAGTTATTATCAAATGTTACACTTTATCAAGATAATTTAATTGTTTTCTTAATTTTGCTACACTTAAAAAAATCATTACTTATGAAATTTTTTTCCATAATCTCAGTGTTTGCGGTAACTGCCACATTCTTCAGCTGTTCAACTTCTCAAAAATTAGAAACTTTAAAACCAGAACCAGATGACGCAAGTCCGTTAATTTATGATGCTAATCCTTCATTTATAAATCTGCCTATTACGGTAAAACTGAATGATATTGAAAATCAAACCAATACTCTCTTAAACGGATTGATTTATGAAGACAATGATATTGAAGATGACGATATTGAAATAAAAATCTGGAAACAGGCTCCTATAAAAATTCAAAATGATCCTGCTAATCCGGATAAAAAGATTAAAACGATTCTTCCGTTAAAGGCGAATATTAAATACCGAATTGGAACAAAAAAAATGGGTATTGAACTTTACGATACGAGAGAATTTAATTTAAATGGTATTATTACATTATCCAGTGATGTTGCTTTAACGAATTGGAAATTAAATACTAAAACCGAATTCAAATCTTTAGACTGGAACGAAAGTCCAACAATGACGGTTTTTGGAAAAAATATGCCGATTACGTATTTGATTAATCCGGCAATCTCTATTTTTAAATCTAAACTGGAGCATAAAATTGATGAGGCAATCGAAAAATCTATGGATTTTAAACCGAATGTTTTATCGGCTTTAGAAAAAATCTGTACGCCTTTTCAAATGAGCGATACTTATGAAAGCTGGTTAAGAATTGTTCCTGTTGAAGTTTATTCTACAAACGCAAAACTGAAAAATGATTCTTTTTTACTCGAAATGGGAATGAAATGCAATATGGAAACTATTGTAGGCAAACAGCCGGAATCTAAGTTTAATGCAAGTAAAATTGTTTTGAAACCGGTTACCAAAATCCCAAATCAGATTTCGGCAAATATTGCAGCTATTTCAAGTTATATAGATGCTTCAAAAATTATGACGAAGAATTTTGCCGGACAGGAATTTGGTTCCGGAAGCAAAAAAGTAACGGTTAAAAATGTTTCAATCTGGCACAAAAACGGAAAAATGATTATTGCGCTTGATGTTCTGGGTTCTATAGACGGAACACTTTATTTAAACGGAATTCCACAATATAATGCGCAGACTAAAGAAATTTATTTCGACAAACTAGATTATGTTTTAGATACCAAAAGCAAATTAATGCGAACTGCAAACTGGCTTGCGCAAGGTTTTGTATTAAGAAAAATGGAAGAAAGCTGTAGATATTCGATACAGCCCAATTTAGAAGAAGGTAAAAAAAGTATGGCCGCTTATCTTAAAAATTATTCTCCAATGCCGGGCGTTTTTGTAAACGGAAAAATGGACGATATTCAGTTTGACAAAATCCAATTAACAAATCAGGCGATTATCGCTTTTATCAAAATAAACGGAACTGTGAATGTCTCCGTTAATGGGTTGAAATAAAAAAAATGCAGTATATTATACTGCATTTTTCTTTTTAGATCGGTACATCTTATAAATAAGAAAACCAATTATGGCTACAAGTAAATACGGAATTATCATTAAAAAAACGATTCCGTCATTTACAGCTTCTGCTTTTTTTATGTTAGAATCTCCTGCAAGTGCGGCGCGGCACATAGCACATTGGGCGTTTGTACTCAGAGAATAGAATATAGAGAATAGAATATAGATATACTTTGACGAAAAAAAGTTTTTCATATTATTGCTATTTTCTTGAATTCTTTGTTCTTTATTCTTTGTTCTATTTTCTAATTTATGCATAATAAGGAGAAATCATTAAATAAACTACAACACCTGTTACCGCAACATATAACCAAAGCGGGAATGTTATTTTAGCTATTTTTTTGTGTTTATCAAAACGCTTTGCAAGTGCTCTTACATATGTTACCAATACAAACGGGATAATTATAATTGATAAAAGAATATGTGTGATTAAAATAAAAGCATATAAATATCTAACAGCACCAATTTTAGCTTTTTCAACTGCATCTAAAATTCCGTCATGATTTACATCACCAAATTTAGTAGAGTCAGCAGTCATATGGTACGCAACATACATGGCCAAAAAAGCCAAAGACAAAGCAATTGCAAAAGTCATTAAACGTTCGTGCAGTTTAAGTTTTCCGTTTTTAACGGCAATTACCGCTGCAACTAAAACAATCGCTGTAAGACCATTTGTAGAAGCATAAATTGGAGGTAAAAATGAAAGCGGTTCTACATTGATTCCAAAATCTTTTAATTTGATTGCAAAAAGAATCCCTACGAGTACCGGTATAACAATCGAAACAGCAATTATGTATTTATTGTATTTTTTTTCTAATGAATGATCTTCCATTTTTATTCTTCTAATAGTATTTTAATATCTTCTTGAATCTCTCTAACGCCTTTTTTATCTAACCCATCATAGTAAATATTTGGGTTTCCAAATTCATCTTTTCGGCATCGGATGTTTCCATCTTTGTCAATCAAAGCAAATAATCCAGAATGTTCAAATCCACCGCTTACTTTTGAATTTTCTCCTGCATAAAGATTAAAACCTTTGTTCGACAAATCCATAATTGTAGCTCTGTCTCCGGTTAAAAAATTCCAGGTAGAAGATTTTACTCCTAATAATTTTGCATGATCTTTTAAAACCGCTGGCGTATCATGAGTAGGATCAATGGTAATAGAAACAATTCCGAAATTAGGATTGCCAAAAAATGTTTTTTCAATTTCCAGCATGCTCATATTCATCTTCGGGCAGATTGACGGACAAGTTGTAAAGAAGAATTCTAAAACATACACTTTTCCTTTATAGGTTGCATTGGATATTTTAACATTATCCTGATTTGTCAATTCAAATTTTGGAGCTGCTCCAATCGTTACTAATTTTGAATCGCCTTTAGCATTTTTAGAACTTACATTATCCAAGCCTTTTCCCTTAACAACTTCACCATTTTTAATTCTATCCACGATCTGAGGCACAAAAATAATCCCAAAAATCAAGATAACAAATGATATTCCTATGTATGATTTATTCTTCATTGTAAGTAATTTTTAAAGTTGTTTAGTAGCGTTATGGTTCTTTTTAAGAGCGGCACGATATTCATACAAAATGATTTTAAAATCATCCAGCATTTCATTACTCAATTCAGATGGATGAAAAGTATCGTATCCTTCTTTGTATTCGTCTTTTTTATCTATATTTCCGCCTTTACGGCCTCTTAAGTTTCGTTCTTTATCTACAATGAAAACATTTGATGTACCTAGTTTATCATCCAGTTTTCCTTTTAAATGTAATTGGTTATAAAATGCCTGAATATCATCTGGTGAAGCAAAAACAAAATCCCACCCAGAAACATCTGTAAAAGGTTTAAGGGCATCAACAAGCTTTTGAGCTTCATTTTCTGTTCCTAGAGGGCAGATTACTACAAACTGAAGATCTTCGAAACCGTGGTAGCGTTTGTAGATTTTTTCATTAAGATTAAAGTAGTTTCCTCTATTCTCTAAAATATCAGAACCGGAAAAACCTAAAACAGTAATTTTTTTATCTAAAGAAACTTTTTTGCCGTCGAGAGATTTCCAGTTTCCAAAGTCAGCAATTTTGGGGGTAATAATGGGAAGTTTTGTAAAACTATTTACACCTGAAGCAAAAAACAAATAGGCTACAATGGGTAAAACAAAAAGCACAAAAAGAACTATATTTTTTTTCATTGTTTTAACGGAAGTTATTGAGGTACAAAAATAAAAAAAGCTCCGTTAAACGGAGCTTCTTTTCGAATTAATATCATGTTAAAAATTCCATTTAATAGTAGAATCTTTAAAAACCCCATAAATATAGTGTCCTTCTGTCAACAAGATGAACAATAAATATAATACTAGGAAAATAACTGGTGATACAACAGACCATCTAAGGCTGCTTTTTTCACCTTCCATGTGCATGAATGCCCATACAATATAATAAGCTTTGAATATTGTTAAGATATAAAATATCCAGTTTAACAAATTCAAACCAACAAAATGTGTAAACTCTAATGATTCTGGTTTTAAAATACCAAGGATAACTTCTACTGTAGTTACTACTGATAGTAATGCAAAAACAAACCAGATTCTTTTTGTATTTGATACGTGCTCGTGTGACATAATAATTAAAATCTTAAATTAAACTAAGTAGAAAACTGTAAATACAAATACCCAAACTAAATCTACAAAGTGCCAGTATAAACCAACTTTCTCTACCATTTCGTAGCTTCTTCTTTTCTCGTAAGTTCCTAATAATACATTAAAGAAAATAATGATATTAATGATAACTCCAGAAAATACGTGGAATCCGTGGAATCCTGTGATGAAGAAGAAGAAATCAGCGAATAGTTTACTTCCGTATTCATTTCTAGTTAAGTTTGCTCCTTCTACTACATATTTTGCGTCAACTAAACGAGCTTCAGATTCTGCTCTACTTAAAACAGTTTTTTTCTTATGCGCATCAAGTTTTTCAGTTCTGATTAATACATCAGGGTGTGCTTTAAAACCTGCCTGAATTTCAGCAACAGTATACGTTGGCTGTGTCTCTGCATCCTGAACAAACCAAGTTGCATGGCTTCTTGTTAATTCTTCTCTTTGTTCTGGCAATTTTACTGCAAAATCTGCAAGAGCAACTCTTGTTCCATCTGCTTTAACAAACTGCAATAAACTTCCACCTTTAGTTTCAACTGCACCGTATTCTCCTTTAATGAAGTTTTTCCACTCCCAAGCTTGAGAACCAACGAAAATTAAACCTCCAATAATAGTTAAGAACATGTACACAGCAACTTTTGATTTCTTTAATTGGTGACCTGCATCAACAGCCAAAACCATTGTTACAGATGAGAAAATCAAGATAAAAGTCATTAAGGCTACATAATACATAGGAGCCGAAACACCATGCATAAAAGGAAAGTGAGTAAACACTTCGTCAGCCAATGGCCATGTTTCAATAAATTTAAATCTAGAAAAACCGTAAGCACCTAAAAATCCAGAGAATGTCAAGGCATCTGATACGATAAAAAACCACATCATCATTTTACCATAACTTGCTCCTAGTGGCTGGCTATGCTCACCGCCTCCCCAAGTTTTTTCGTCGTTATTTGCAGTAGTAACTGTCGCTTCCATAAAAGATATTCGTTAAAAAGTTCCCAAATTTACGTTTTTTTCTTATTTAAAGAAATATAAAAATAAAAATAATAATACCCATAATAAATCCAAAAAGTGCCAATACATCGCACCTAGTTCTATACCAAGAGTTTGAGTCGGATTGTATTTTTGTTTAAAATGATTATAAATTATAATTAAAAGCGAAATTAATCCGCCTGCCAAGTGCAATAAGTGCATAAGCGCTATTACATAAAGGAAAGTTGTAGTAATTGAACTACCTTGTCCTGTCATATAATAACCGCTTTCGATAATTTGCCCGAAACCTCTAAATTGCAAAATTACAAATAGAACTCCTAAAGCAAATGTTCCTAAAAGAAACGCAGAAGTTGCACTTCTGTTTCCTTTTTCAATTGCTTTTTTTGCTAAATAAAAAGTAACACTACAGGCAATAATAACTGCTGTACTAAAATAAAACGCAGTTGGTATTTGAAAATTCGTCAACCAGTCTGCTCTTGATTTACTTACTACAAATGCACTGGCCAGACCAGCAAACATCATGGTCATACTTACCATTGCGAATAACAAAATCAGTTTAGCTGATTTTGATTTCTGCACCTGCTCTTCACTTACTTTAATTGTCATTTCCATAACATAACTATCTTAAAAATTTATCTACTATAAATACAATCTGCAGTAACGAAATATACGATACGCTTACCAGCATTAATGTTCTTGCAGCTTTTGGTGTTCTTAATTGGTACAAACGCACCGCATAAAACAACATCCATAAACCTAGTAAAAACACTAAAACTGCTGCAACTGGCGAAATAAATAACTGCCCTGTATATCCTAAAACCGGTAATAGAGAAGCTATAATTAACCAAATCGTATATAAAATAACCTGCAAAGCTGTTTTTCTATCTTTATTTCCGGTTGGAAGCATGTAAATGCCTGCTTTTGCATAATCATCATACAAAAACCATCCAATGGCCCAAAAATGAGGAAACTGCCAGAAAAACTGAATTAAAAATAATGTTCCGGCTTCGATACCAAATTCTCCGGTTGCCGCAACCCAGCCTAACATAAATGGAATTGCTCCGGGAAAAGCACCAACAAAAACTGACAATGAAGTTACGGTTTTTAATGGTGTATATATGCTTGTATATAAAAATATTGATACTGCGGCAAACATTGCCGACTTTGCATTGATCGTGTACAACAATGCAATACCTATTATAGTAAGCAGACTTGCAACAATTAATGCTGTTACGGGAGACATTCTTCCGGAAGGAACCGGACGATTTTTTGTTCGATCCATCAAAGAATCGATATCTTTTTCAATTACCTGATTGAAAGCGTTTGAAGCTCCAACCATGCAATAGCCGCCAATTGACAAAATAATCAAAACACTCCATTTAAAAGGATGTTCGTCATTAACTCCTAATAAATATCCGGCAATTGAAGAAAACAAAACACTAATAGCCAAGCCGGCCTTAGTTATCTCTTTGAAATCCAGAAATATTGATTTGATTGAAATTGTATTTTTAGCAGCGTTCAATACCGTAGTCTTTGTATATTTTTTTTGAGTGCTGCAAATGTACAAATTAGATTATAGAATTTGGAACTTTAAAATTAGATTTTTTCCAATAAAACCTCTACAAAATAAGAACTTCCCAATCTTTAACACTATTATTTCGAAAAATCTTATTAAAAATTCTAGTAATCAAAATACCAGTTAAAGATATCAGAGCGTAAACCAATAGTAAACCAGGTCGTACTTTGCTTAAATGTTGTCGCCGTTTCCTGTGTTGGATCAAAATTTCTGTAAATAAAACTTCCAAAAAATTTTAAATTTGTGATCGGATTTATTAAATATCCACCTTGAATATCAGCAATAAAAATACTCGTTTTATTTCCCTGACCAACTTTTACACCTGTATCATATGGGCGATTTTCGTCATAATCTTTATAGATATTTCCTCCATAATTAAAGCTGTTTTCTGCGGTATCAAAATCTAAACCTCTTTTTCCAACTGTAAATTTAGCATCGGCAAAAAGACGTCCTTTATGGTAACGGCCAATTGCGATAAATTCTTCAAAGTTCCCTCCCCATTGATGTCCAATGCTTTGATTGTTATGACCGTAATTCGTAATTGGATCACTATGAGAATACACATAAGGGCGAACGTGATTGTATTCTAATTGTAAAAGCAAATCTTTTACATGAAAAGCATTATAATATTTAGCGCCTAACTGGTAACCAAATTTATTTTTCCAGCTTTGGTCTCCAGACTTCATATCGCCAATCGAGAATTCATCTAATAAAAACTGAGCGTACAAATTGACATTGTTATTCCATTTGTATTTAGACGTCATTCCTAAAAGCGCATTTCCACTTCGTGATGATGAGGCAAATTCAACAGAACGGTAAAAAATAATAGGATTTACAAAGTTAACATCAAATCCTCTGTTGTTGGTATCTGTCCAAACTACTGACTCAAAGAAACCTAAATTCAGTTTATTCGAAACATTCCAACTCAAATAATGGTTTGCCATATATTTGCTTGCATACGTTCTGTCAACTGTTACATCTGGGCGAACATCTTTAAGCCACATATAAGTATTGGTATATTTAATTTTCCAGAAAGTAGTATTGATTTTAAAGTATGGATAAGGACTTGCTCCGTCAGTTTCAAGTAATGAACGATATCCGTCTCCAATAAAATTTCTACCGTAACCTAACTGCAAATCAAATATTTTACTTGGCGCAAAAGTAATATTGGCTTCCGCCAAAGGAAAATCGTAAGCATCAGTTTTAAATTGTTTTGCAATTCCCATTCCCGGAATGATCGCCGGATTCCCTCCTGAAGGTTTTAATGTTTCTGCATAGTCATTGTAATAACCTGCAAATCTTCCCTGACTTTCAAAAATGGTTGTGGTAAAATTAATCTGTTTTCCTAAACCTCCTCTAAAATTAAGCGCACGCGTATTTACATACGAATAAGATGCATCAAGATCCGACGCTTTTCCCATTTGTAAATCAAGAATTGGGTTTAGTGCCAGCCAATAATCTTCACCCTGAATCTGAACAAGGTTTTCATTCCAAAGTTTTCTTCCCCACCAGCCCGAAACTTTTTTCTGAAGCGATTCGTTTACTGCCTTTAAATTGTAATATTTTGAAACCTCAGTATACGTATAAGGTTTTGAAGCAGTATGATTATTAGTCCCCACCTGATTCATTGCACCGTCAAACTGCGCATAATAACTATGAGAAAATGGTATATTTAAATGACTTTCAAATTCAGGCATATTGTATTTTTTGTATACAATACTATCTAATTCTGTCATTGGCTTTTCAATTGGCTTTTCAATTTCGGATGCTGCCAAAGCTTCTGCCGCAATCTGATCTGCACTTTTTAAAGGAATATCAATTGAAATCGTATATTTTGAATAAGTCGGTTTTCCGTTATAAGTTGAAGGTTTTATTTTCGGGAATTTTCCAAAAACACGTTTTGCTTCTTCAACTAGTAAATCATCTGCTGCATTTACATAAATTACTTTAAACTCACCGTTTGCATCAACTTCAAAAAGCACTTTTACTTCTCCTTTGTAATTATTTTGTTTTAAGTTTTCCGGAATTTGAAAATTATCATATACAAAATTCTGCACTTCTCTGTAAAAACAGTTTTCTAAATTTTTACCCCGAAGATTTTCACAATGAGGAAAAACAGGAAACTGCTCTGAAGTAAAATCAGGCTTTACATTAGTCTGCTGTGCAAAACCAAGTAAAGTAAAAAGGGTGATAACAAAAGATAAAAAAAACTTATTCACGTAGATTGGGGCTTATGATTTAATATTGATTTGTGGTATTTTTTCCGTCTGCGATCGCTTTTGCTGCCGAAGTCCCTATGCGTTTAACTCCTAAACGAATCATTTCTACGGCGTCTTCATAAGAGCGAACACCGCCGGCAGCTTTTACCGGCAAAGGCGATGCGTTTTCGAGCATCATTATAATGGTAGGAACTGTAGCTCCGTTTGGCAGATTATTTTCGGTTTTATAAAAACCTGTTGATGATTTTACAAAAACAGAAGCATAATCTTCTTCTTTAAAATTCGATATAACAACATTTTTTATTAAAGCCGAAAGCTGAATAATTTCTTTATCCGTCAATGCTGCAACTTCAATAATCCATTTCACTGTTTTATTACTGGCTAATCCTATTTGGCTTCCTATTAGAATTTCTTCTTTTATTAATGAAACATCTCCGTTTTTAAAAGCTTCATAATTGCAGACAAAATCTAAATCATCGGCACCATTTTCAATTGCTTCATTTGCTTCTTTGATCTTAGATTCTAAACTTGAATTCCCCTTTGGAAAATCTATTACAGTCCCAACAAGTAAATTCGATTTTTCGTTTAAGATCATTTCTTTAGCCAGACTCACATATTCAGGCCGAATCATTATGAGTTTAAACTTTTCCTTAATTGCTTCAGCAATTGCGTTTTTAACTACAATACTATTATCCTCTTCCGAAATTCCGGCCTGAGAAGCAGTTTTTAAATAAGTAGAATCTAAGTATTGCTTAACATTCATAATATTGAAGTTACATCGAATGGGGCAAAAATACATTTAAATTCAGAAAAAATACTGTTTTAAAAGCTTGATTTTATCCCAATAAAAAACCCACCGAAGTGGGTAATTATATTCTTATATTTTATCGATTTGTTTTTTAAAAGCTATCGCCGAAAAAACGCCTACGAATGCACCTAATGCATTTGCTAAAACATCCGTTACATCTGATGCTCTAGTTATTGTCATTACACCTTGTAGAATTTCGATTGTTATTCCGAAAAAAACAGAAAAGATAAACGAAATCAAATAAGCTTTGTAATCATTAGCATCCTTTCCTTTAAGCTCTTTCTTAAAGAATAAGATCCAGGAAATCGTAAATCCAAAGTGAAAACAAAAATGCACGATCTTGTCAATACTCGGAAAATTTACTGCCGGAATATTGCTTGAATCTATTAAACAAAAATACGCAATGATTCCAGAGCAGATAATTGCCCAGATTAACAATAATTGTTTAGGCACCGATAAGTTCTTTATAAGCTTCGTCAGATAATAAACTATCTATTTCTGATGCATCAGCAATTTTAATTTTAATCATCCATCCAGCTCCGTAAGGATCAGAATTTACAGTTTCAGGAGCGCTTTCTAAATCTTCATTAAAAGCAATAATTTCTCCAGTTAAAGGTAAAAACAAATCAGAAACTGTTTTTACAGCTTCAACTGTTCCAAAAACCTCATCTTTATCAAGTGTCTGATCTAAAGTTTCTACTTCAACATACACGATATCCCCTAACTCTTTTTGTGCAAAATGAGTAATTCCTACAGTCGCAACATCGCCTTCGATGCTAACCCATTCGTGATCTTTTGTGTACTTTAAATTTGCTGGTATGCTCATAATAGTATGTTTGAAAATTGATATTTTAATAATTCAGCAACAAATGTAATAATCTTCTAATAAAATCTCGATTAGAAACCTAAATTTAATTTCCGAAATTATATCGAAGCGTGAAACCTGATCGAATATTCGTTAACGGGAATGATGTCGAAATCACTGCCTTTGAGAACGAATGATCATAATAGAATATTGCTGTAAGGTTTTTACTGAATGAATAATCTGCTGTTAATTTTAATGACCAGATATTTTGCCCGGCTGCTAATTGATTGTTATCATAATCTAAGTAACGAACTAAGGTTTGATTGTTTCTAAATGAAAAATCAGCTTTTATATTAATGTCACTTTTAATAATTCCTGTTGGATTATCAGCAAGTCTTGACGAAAATATAACGTCTTTAAATCGGTATCCTAAACCTACTACATATTCAATCCCTTTAACTTCTGTCAATAAATTATTGTCAAAACTCATTGATAATGCTCTGTCTTTTTTAATTTCAGAAAGAACTCTCAGCGAGCTTTTCAATTCAAAATCCATTCTAATTAATGGACTGAATTGTTCTACCAAATTGATATTCGACATAATAATTTTATTGAAGAAATTGGTATTAACGTCCTGCACTGTTGGCGTATCATTATAATCAAAATTTGATCTAAACTGATTGATTGTATATGATGCTCTATAATTATGCTGTAATGAAAAACGCTTGAATTTATCTTTGAAATATTTGTAACGCATTAACCCGTTGTACTTAATACTCCAGTTTGGAATTGGGAAACTTCTAAATATATCTGTTGATGAACTGGAAGCATCATTTCCTGCATACGCTGCCAAGAATGACGGCAATAACACGGCCTGATTACTCTTAGTGTATCCTATTGGATATCCTTGATTAGCAGTATAAATCGCATAATTTGGAGCGGTCTCTGCCGGAATTGGATTGTTTACATCTCCATATCTTGGAATCTCAACTCCTGAACCGTAATGCTGCTCTGCCAAACGGTTTGCAATTATTAAACGGTTATTTCTAAAATCATCAAATGCAGCCGACTCGTTTTCGTTGCTCGTTTGAAAAGCTGTCTTTATTAATACTGTAGAAATAGAGAACATTCCATAAGTATAAGGAGACAATGGCATATATTCGCGTGTCGCCGGATCAACCGTATATTGTTCTGAAGTATTTTCAGAATAAGAGCGGTCCATTGACAAATCAATTTTTAAATCTGGCAGTAAATCAATATTAGCCGTAACCTTCAACAGTTTATTAGTAACCTGCGAATAGCTTTGGTTGAAATCCTGATAAGTTGTTAACCATCCGTTTTTAGCTGCTTCGTAACGTACATCATCCTGACTTCCGAAAATAAATCCTAAAGATGGTTTAGACGTTCCTAAGAAACCAATACTTGGCGTATAACCCGGTAAAACAGTTCCACTGTTTTTGGTATAATTAATCTGAACATTTTTAAGGCTTGTTAATACACCTATTAAACCATCATAAAACGGACTACTGCTTACTACTGGTTTAGCCGTGTTTACAATTTTTTCTCCCGGTTTTGGTGGAGCGGTTGGTTTAGGTTTCGCTTGTTTTTTTGCACCAGGAACTAAACCTAAATACTTATACAACGTAGCCATAGTTAAGGTCGTTGTAAGCGTATTTGAGTTCGCATTTTGAATTGTATTTCCTAAATCATAAATAGTACCGGTATTAGGATCCTCATATTCAGAAAACGCTGTTGATGAACGCTGCCAGTTATAATCGGCCGTATAAGAGTAACTCGCTTTTACAAAACTAAAAATTGGAATTTTGTTAATTGGAATTTCATAATTCAAGACCAATTGCTGTGCGTGCTGGTTTGGCGTTCCAATATCAAAATAATCATCCCAGATATTAAAATCTTCTTTTGGAGTATTGTCATCGTTTAAGAAGTTTCGAACAATGTTATTTGATGTTGCACTATAATTAAGCTTTAAAGATTTGGTTAAATTAAAACCAAAACCATATTGATAATTAAAGGCAAAATTTCTTCTGTAAAGCGGATCAAGTCCAATACTATTTTCAGTTAACTCAACTTCTCTAAACTGCTGACGATTGCTTTGTCTTAAAATATTAGAGTTAAAAGATATATTTGAAGGAAGATAATTAAAGTTGAAATCACTTAGTAATTTCCAATAATCACTTTTCTTCATGAATTTGGTACTCTTAAAAGGAACAACTTCTTTTGGCTGGAATGTATAAGCATAATTTACAGCCGTATTTGATTGTTCGTCTTCATAATCTTCAACTTCATAATCATGACGTTCCACCTGATTGTATGATTGTGAAAACGTAAAGTTTTCGACATCATAAACGTGAGGTTTTTGCTCTTGTGCTCTGTCTTTTCTTACTCCGATAAAGTTGATGCTTTTTCGTTTTGTATAATCTACAGCACGAGTTCTAATATTGTCTTTTTCTGCCTGATCTGTCGTTTCTCTAATTAATTGATCCAACTTAATATCCTGGTTAAACGGATCGTATTCAGGAGTGATTACTTCTTCCCCAATTGCATAATTAAATGGCAGGTTAATTCCCCATTTTTTAGGAAGTAATTTTCCTAAGTTTAAATTGGTTACAATATTATACTGCTGAATATCTTCACGACTACGCTCATTTGCTCCCTGCTCTAAAGACCCAAAACCAATTGTACTTTTTCTACCCGTTGCAGAAAGCGTAGCAAGGTCAGCCATATTGGTGTCGACATTTAATATCGCTGCCATACCGCCTTTGTTTTCTAAATCAGACATACGAAGTTCGTTAAACCAAACCTCTCCTTTAATATCTTTATGATCTGCCCTGCTCTTTACTCCGACCATTAAATTTCGAACTAAACCGAAGTTTGGATTTCCTTTAATACCCAAAGTTAATCTGTCGCTTCCGTCACCGCCTTCAGCATCTGGATCGTTATCTGGATAATAAATTCCATTGACATCTCTTTTAGTAGAATTGATATCAATGCTCATACCTTTGATTTTCATTTTTGTAAGCAATTCGAGCGCTAAATCAATATCATTTTCTTCCATCCAAACCTGATCTGGACTTATGTTACAAGCTCCTCCCGAAGGAGTTACTTTTAACGGAATTTCTACCTGATAAAAGTTTTGTGTAAAGTCATTTCCAAAACGAATAAAACCTACCATTTCATCATTTTCAAGTGTATTTTCACGCGGTAAAGATTCTGCGTGTAAAAACATTTTCAGTTTTTTATACTGACGCATATCGACACTTACGTTTTTGAAAACTGCTCTCGAATCCTGATATTGTAAACCTGAGCCTGCAACTCTTACTGCTAATGCTTGTTCGTTTTGATTAATAACGGTGTTATTATTATACAATTGTTCTCTTTGTACTCCCGGCGGGATTACATAGTTAACCGGGCATTTATTGCTGTTTTCCTGGATGTTTACTGCTGCAACATCAAATTCTACAGTAGAATCGTCTGGTTTAGGATGATTAACATCTAGTGTCCCTGTATATCTTCTCCATTCCCCTCTTACTAAATCTAAAGCACCAAAGCGTACCGTTGCCTGACTGCTAAATCCGGTCATGAACATACGCATGAAACGAACAGATCTAAAATCTGTAATATTTCCAATTGTATTTTGCGGCTGCGAAACAGGAATTTTAAACTGAATCCATCTGGCAGTTGTTGTTCCTCCATTTGGCAATTCTACAGGTCCTACATCACCTGGTTCACGAATATCTGTAATGTAATTTTGACCAATCTGCATTCCGGGTTTAATATCAATACTATATTCATAATAAGCATTGATGGTACTCATTGTGTTGTCACGGTTAATATCTTCAACATCCGGCAAAGTTGTAGAACCACGATTAGGATCGTCTATACTAACTGCAGAGTTTCCTTCTGTACCGTTATAATTTTTATAGCGCTCTAAAACGCCTCCATCTGTATTTAAATAATAAGTATAATCATCTGCTGCAGGATCTGCTTCTCCACCATAATTTGTATAGACTTGTGCTTCTTGAGAACTTGGCAATCCGTCTAAACCAATATCCTGATTTTTTCTGTTATCAGGATTCGTATCAAAAGCATAAATTAAGGATTGCGAAGCCGGAACATCTCCCCAAAGCGGCCTCGGATTAACCTTTATTTGGTCTGGTCCTAATCCGTTTTCATATTGTTTTCTTCCGTCTTTTAATACATCTTCAGAGATTTCACCTAAATTGAAATAAATTTTACCTGTATTATTTGTCGGTGCTTCTGAATTTCCAACGTATGGATCAAGAACCCAAAACTGAATATACTCGACATTTCCCTGTTCAAAATTAGTTGAATTTAAAGCACGCATAATTCCACCAAAATTTGTTGCCGGATTAGTTGTTCCAAAATCGGGATTATTATTATACGGACCTCTTTCAGATGGATAATAAGTTAAATCGAGTGTATTAATTACCTGAATCTGTCCTTGGGCAATATCTGTATTTGGATATAACTCTCGGCTGTAGATTCTTCTTGTTGTATTTAATGATAAATCATCATTTGAGATTCCGGATGGTTTTGAGGTATAAAATACCGGGTCAATTGTATACCAAGATAATTTTGCTCTTTTATAACCGTATCGTAAATCATTAAAATTAGCATTAAAAGTAACATCGGCATCATTAGTGATAAATGGAACAGAAGCTAAACTCCATGCATAAGCAGAACGCATATCTATGGTTGACTGCGAACCTTCAAAATCGTCAACATATATTGTTGCCTCTCCTTCAAAATCACTGGCTTTTGGTGCATCTGGTTTTAAAAATGCGATCTCACCACGAATAGATAAATTCGAAGGAACATCTGTATCAACATTTGGAAGCTTGTTTGCTAATCTGGTTAAGAATGGAACTTCTGTTGAATAGTTTCCATTGAATCCAAAAATAGTATTGTTTACAGATTCCTGACCATAACTTGATTTTTGAGTAAATGGTCTTTCTGTCATTTTTAAGAAAGTTCCACCCACTACAAATTTATCCGAAATTTTATGCTCGACATTTAATCCCATAAATCTTCGAGTCTGCTGCCCGAAGATTGAATTATTTTCTAACGAAACTTCAATTGGTGTATTTGATGCCTGTAATGAAGGATCCAGAATTTGTACTCTTCCTAATTGATAATCGACGCTGTAATCTATTCCCTCAACTAAAACTCTTCCGGCTGCTGTAACGACAACAGAACCTTGCGGTACATTGAATGCTCCAATTGGGATTCCGTTACTTCCAGATGATTTGTATTTTCCTCTTAATAAGAATTTGTTTTTATCACTATCCTGCAATGCGCCAGCTTGAGTATTTCGGTACATATTTCTAAATACATACTTCTGCTGGTTTGCATTATAGGTTGATGGATCGTTATAATTCTGACCACCATCTTTCAATTTGTCAAATATAAGTTCCCCAAAAGGTTCTTTTGTGGTAAATATGATTCGCCCGTTTTGAACATCGACTGTAACACCCGGAATATAATCAAAGAAACCATCACCGCCAGCTTGTGGATCGTTATTATAATTTAAACGGTCTAGGTTGAAAACATTTAATAATGGAGTTTGATCTACCTTCATATCCGATGTTGGGTTTGAAGGGAAACTGGATCCCTGAACCGGCGTAATATAATTTATTGGCGAAGGGTCTGTGTAAAGGATATTTAACCTGAAATCGTCTTGTTTAATTTGATAAGCCTGTGGAATTTGATAAACGTTTTTCATCATCAGGTTCCAAACCGGATTTTGAACGTTTGTCAAATTACTTTTCAGCATTTTTAAAACTAAACTTTGTGTAATAATTGCCTGATTAGCATTGTTATTTCCTGTTACAACAGTTCCGTCAACACCATCACTACCAAACTCTCCAACCTGATACACCTTTCCTCCAATTGTATATTCGAAGGCAACGGCCAGAATTTCATCATTTGCTAAACGCTGCTGCAAAGAAAGGTATCCTAACTGTGGATTAAATGTATATTCTGCAGTGGTTAATTTTCTGGCATTTTCTAAAACAGAATAATCTGTTGCTTCGCTGACATTTGTGTTGTTGAATCCAGATTTTGCGGTTACAATTTCTCTAATTTTAGAATTTAAGAAAGAACTTGCCTGACCTATTGTTGCCGGATCGTACTTATTGTTATTGTTATCGGTTGGCGAATCTATCGGATTATTGAAAAATCCTGCCGTTGAACTAATAACTACAACTTGATTATCTGGAATTCCTGTAATTTGAGCTTCACCTAAATCCTGAAGCGCAATAATGTTTCTAAGGTTATTATTATTTGTGCTTACACGATTTTGTTTATTGGTTACCCAAACTTCTAATCTTGTAATTTGAACACGGCTGTCAATAAATGGATATTTTTTTAATGATGCATCGTACTTATTTCTAAAGTATTGAGATAAGAAAAAGTGACGATCGCTATCGTAGTCTAAAGCATATAAATCAAAGTTTTGAACCGTTCCTCCGTTTTCTGCAACTACACTTTTTGTCTGTGATTTTTGTTCGGAGAAAACTCCTGTAATGGTAGTTTTTCCAAATTGCAATTGTGCTTTTACCCCAAATAAACTTTGTGCTCCACGAATTAAGGTACTATTTAGCGGCATGCTTACGTTACCCACTTCTATTTTTTGAATAATATCGTCTTCTGAAGGAGTGTAAGCCAGCTTAAATAAGTTTTGAAATGCAAATGTCGATTGGGTATCGTAATTGGCATTTACCTCTAATCTGGTTCCTACTTTCCCCATTAAACTCATACTGATACGCTGATCAAAGTCGAATGTAAGACTTGATCTGTTACGAGGAGAGAACGAAGGATTGTCTTGTTTGGTGTAACGAACACCTAAATCCATTTCGACAGAACCTGTAGGTTTTACATCAATGGTATTACTTCCAAAAACGCTTTCAAAAAGACTTGAATTGATATAGTATCTTGGAAGTAAATCTTTTTTAGCTGCTTCAGCTCCGGTTTTTTTCCCATCGATTGCATCCGCTTTTTTTCTAAAATAATCTCTTCGTGATTCTTTTAGAACTAAATCTTCATATTCTTTGGGAGTTAAAACAATAGGGTAATCGATTGAAAAACCATCAACCGAACTGGTGTAAATATATCGATCTGTAATAGGATCATATTTATAAGCCGAAAGTATGCTTGGAGGATTATCGATCTCGAGTTTCCCTACAGAAAACTGAGTTTTAGTTGTATCTTGAACCGCCGGATTTACTTGTGATCGTATAACATTACCACAAAATAAAACCAGTAAAAAAATACAAATTTTACGCATACAATTGGTTATAAAAAATTGGTTTTATAAGCTTTTTAAAGCCTTTTTAATGATCGTTTCTACAGTAGCTTCCGGGTCTTCTTTGACAATCTTTTCTACTACCTTTTCAGAAGTTTTTCTAACAAACCCAAGAACTTCCAAAGCAGATAACGCTTCATCTCGATTTGTATTGTTTTGAACTACCGAAACTTCATCTAAATCGTACAACTTTAACACTTTTTCTTTCAAATCAAGTATTACACGTTGTGCAGTCTTGTTTCCTATTCCTTTTATGGATTGTATTAAACCTACATCTCCTGAAGCAATTGCATTAATAATTTGTCTTGGTTCTATCGAAGAAAGCATTGTCCGTGCAATGTTTGCCCCAATTCCCGATACAGACAAAAGCATTCTAAATATTTCACGCTCAGATTTTTCTACAAATCCGAATAAAGTATGCGCATCTTCTTTGATTTGAAGATGCGTATACAATTTTATAAAATCAGCATTAGGGATTAATGAAAAAGTATGTAAAGAAATATTTACGTGGTATCCTACTCCACCGCAATCAATTACAACTTCTGTGGGATTTTTTTCAACTAATTTCCCCTGCAAATGTGCTATCATAGTATTATTAAATAAGTATCAAATATAATAAAAATGCAATAAAAATAAGACAATATTATTTGATCCTTATTTAATGCTACTACTATTGAACTAATTTATTTTTTTTACTTTCTTTTTCCTGAGCGTCGATAACAGCGATTGCTGCCATGTTTACCATTTCTTCAACGCTTGCTCCTAATTGAAAAATGTGAACCGGTTTATTCAATCCCATCATAATTGGTCCAATAGAAGCTGATTTATTCAACTCTTTCATCAACTTATAAGTAATATTTGCTGACTCTAAGTTAGGGAATATCAGTGTATTTACTTTCTTTCCTGCTAATTTAGAAAAAGGGAATTTTTCCTGAAGCATTTCTGAATTTAAAGCAAAGTCTGCCTGAATTTCACCATCTACGACCATCTCTGGGTGATTTTTATGCAAATACGCCACAGCATCTCTTACTTTTGAAGCATTTTGATGTGTTGATGAACCAAAGTTTGAATACGAAACCATTGCAATAACAGGTTCAATTCCGAACATTTTTGCCGTTTTAGCAGTCATCAATGCAATGTTCACTAAATCTTCAGAAGATGGATTAATATTTATTGCAGTATCTGATAAAAACATTGGGCCACGAGACGTTAACATCATGTTTGCTGTTGCAACAAGTGAAGCTCCGTGTGCTTTTTCAATTAATTGAAGCATTGGTTTTACCACACTTGGGTAACTTCTTGAGTAGCCTGTTACCAAAGCATCTGCCTCACCTTCGTTTACCATCATGGCTGCAAAATAGTTTCTTTCGCGCATGAACTTTTGAGCATCTAGCAATGAAACTCCTCTGCGTTCTCTTGTTTCCCAGTATGAAGCTGCAAATCTGTTACGTCTTTCTTCTTCTTCGTTTGTTTTAGGATCAATGATTTCTAATTCAGCATCAAAACCTAATTCCTCTTTTAATTCTAAAATAGTTTCTCTGTTTCCTAATAAAACCGGGATACCAATTCCGTCTTCATGCACAATTTGTGCTGCTTTTAATACATTTAATTGATCTGCCTCGGCAAAAACAACTCGTTTAGGCTCTAATTTAGCACGGTTTGTAATTAAACGTACCATTTTATTATCATTACCCATACGTTCGCGAAGCTTATCTTCATAAGCAGCCCAGTCTGTAATAGGATTTTTTGCTACTCCAGATTCCATTGCTGCTTTTGCAACTGCAGGCGCAACAATTGTAATTAATCTAGGATCAAATGGTTTAGGGATAATATATTCTTGTCCGAAACCTAATTTTGTTGCTCCGTAAGCTACGTTAACCTGTTCTGGAACTGGTTCTTTTGCTAAAATAGCCAATGCTTTCACAGCGGCCATTTTCATAGCTTCATTAATTTTTGTAGCACGTACGTCTAATGCTCCTCTAAAAATGTAAGGGAATCCTAAAACGTTATTTACCTGATTAGGAAAATCTGAACGGCCTGTAGCCATAATAACGTCTTTACGAGTTTCTACAGCTAAGTTATAATCGATTTCTGGATTTGGATTTGCCATTGCAAAAACAATCGGGTTCTCTTTCATGGTCAATAACATTTCTGGCGAAAGAATATCTCCAGACGATAATCCGATGAAAACATCAGCTCCTTTTACAGCTTCTGCTAATTCAATTTTTGGACCGTCGATTGCATATTTTAATTGTAATTCTGAAAGTGAAGGATTGTCTTTTGTTAAAAGTCCTTTACTGTTATACATTAAAACGTTCTCCACTTTTACACCTAATAATACGTATAAATCTGTACATGCAATTGCTGCAGATCCTGCTCCAGAAACTACTACTTTTACATCTTCGGCTTTTTTACCTGCTAATTCAAGTGCATTGATTAATGCTGCAGAAGAAATAATTGCAGTTCCGTGCTGGTCATCATGCATTACCGGAATATCTAATTCTTCTATTAATCTTCTTTCGATTTCAAAAGATTCCGGTGCTTTGATATCTTCAAGATTAATACCTCCAAAAGTTGGAGCAATATTTTTTACAGTCTGAATAAATTCTTCAACGTCTTTTGTACCAACTTCGATATCAAAAACGTCAATGTCAGAGAATATTTTAAATAATAAACCTTTTCCTTCCATTACAGGTTTCCCTGCTTCAGGGCCTATGTCTCCAAGACCTAAAACAGCTGTACCATTTGAGATTACAGCTACTAAATTTCCTTTTGCTGTGTATTTGTAAACATCTTCAATGTTTTCTGCAATTGCTAAACATGGCTCTGCAACACCTGGCGAATAAGCCAGCGATAAATCTCTTTGGGTTGCATATTTTTTTGTTGGAACTACCTGAATTTTTCCTGGAGTTGGCTCTGAGTGATACAGTAACGCCTCTCTTTTTTTACTCTCTTTGTTCATTATTTTTAGCTTTTATTCTAGCTTACAAAGATATAAGTCTTACTTTTAAAATGGGGCGTTTTGGTGCTTTCTTTTGTTAAAATATAAAAATTGGAAAGTCAAAAAAAATAGTCCGAGCTGTTTCGGACTATTGAAAAAAGTATTTTAATAAGCGTATTTACTGTGATATATAAGAGTTTAAGTGGTTAATAGTGTCTTTTTGAATTTCGATAATTGCCTTAACAACATCGCTGATTGAAATAATTCCCACTACTGTTCCATCTTCTAAAACAGGAAGATGTCTGATTCTTTTTGAACTCATGAGTTCCATGCAGTCTTCAATATTATTTGAAAGCAATACTGAGAAAACATTGCTTTCCATAATTTCATGTACAAAAGTTTCTTTTGAAGATTTGTCTTTTAAAACAATTTTTCGAGCATAATCCCTCTCAGACAAAATTCCTTTTAAATCGTTTCCGTCAATAACCAGAATGGCACCTATATTTTTATCGCCCATTACTTTTAAGGCTTCAAAAACGGTAGTTGTTGAACGTACGGAATAAACATTCCTTCCTTTTGCATTAAGTATTTGATGTACAGTCATATCTGAAAAATTTTAGATTTATAAAGTTAAAATAAAAACAAATACGATGCGCAACGAAATCGATTTTTTAAAAACACAACTTGCTCATTTTAAACAAAATACATTAAATTTAGAGTTTTCGAAATTATACATCAAAGAAAGAAAAGATTTACAAAGTTTTTTTGTATAAAAATAGATTTTTTAACGTTTTGACGTGTTGGTTATAAAATATGAATTTCATTATATATTCCTATTTTTGTCGACGAACAAATGTCTCTACGAGACAAAATGCATGTGGGATATTTTTTTTTACCGACCAGTCATTCCTAACGGATTGTTTCGTGAAAATTAAAGATTGGTAAAATCAAATGTTGTGATTTGTATGGAATACTCCGTTAGGAGTTATATCGGTAGAAAAAGAAAATCCCATTGAAATATTCCATAGGGATTAAATAAAAATTATGAACACTACATATATGTTGTAATCAACATAAAAATAAAAAGCCCTTTTCTGGATTAGAAAAGGGCTTTTTTTTTATTCTAAAATTACATACTTGTAATTATAAATTCACTTCGTCTGTTTTGCTGATGTTCTTTTTCGGTACATTTTACACCATCGGCACAATTATTTACCAATTGTGTTTCTCCGTATCCTTTTGCTGTTAAGCGGCTTGGATCAATTCCTCTTTGCTCGAGCCAGCTTTTAGAAGACTGTGCTCTTTTATCTGATAAAGTCTGATTGCTTTCTGATGATGAACGACTGTCTGTATGTGAACGAATATCTATTTTTATGGTTGGATATTGTTTTAACATATCGACAATTTTTTGCAGTTTAGGCTCAGATTCTTTTTTAATTGTTGCTTTACCTAAATCGAAAAAGTTCATCGGGATGTTTAAAAGTTTTACCAAATCGGTTCCTATTGTAATGTTAACTTTAACTGGTTTGATAGCGTTTCCTTTTATTATAATTGGCATTGCCGTTACAATTGGTTTTGGTTTCTTTTCTAAAGCGATTGGCAGAGAAACTGAACCTGTAGCTTTTTTTAACGTTATAGAAACTTCTTTAAACAAATAATCTTCTTTTGATGTTTTGATAAAATATTTTTTTCCGCATCTTACATCTGCAAAAACATAATTTCCGTTTGCGTCTGATTTTGTTTCAACAGCAGTTTTACCAGCTTCATCAAATAGAATCAAATTAACATTTGAAAGTGGTTCGTTTGTTTCCTGATCTGTAACTGTTCCTGATAATTGCTGCTCGCAGATTAATCTGCGGTTTTCTGTAAAACGGTAAATATCATCAAGTCCGTGGCCATTTACTCTATTTGAAGAGAAAAAACCATTTCTGTTTTTACTATCAATTATAAAAGCAAAATCGTCTTGTTTACTGTTTACTGGTTCTCCAACATTTAGTACATCATCAAAAGTACCTTCTTTAGTTATTCTTGAAACATAAATATCAAGTCCGCCCAAACCTGGTCTTCCGTCGCTGGCAAAATAAAGTTCGTTTTCATCTGAAATAAATGGAAAAGTTTCTCTTCCTTCTGTATTAATTTCAGGGCCTAAATTTTGTGGTGTGCCAAATGTTCCATCGGCCGCTATACTTACTTTGAATATATCAGAAAGGCCAAATGTTCCCGGCATATCTGATGCAAAATATAATGTTTTTTCATCGGCACTTAAAGCTGGATGTGCTACACTGTATTCGTCGCTATTGAAAGGAAGTTCCTGAACTTCTTTCCATTCGTTATCAATTAAAACTGCTTTATAAAGTTTTAATAGTGTAATGTTCTTTTCGTTTTGTCTTCTTTTACCGTTTACAGAATTGTTTCTGGTAAAATACATAGTTCGTCCGTCTTTTGTAAAAACCGGAGTCGATTGGTTGAAGTTTACTTTTAAATTCTTTTTGTGAAATAATACTGGTTTTTCGATGCTTCCGTCAGCATTTAATTCAACAGTATATAATGTCGAAATGGCTTTATTTGTCCATTTAAAATTCTTTTTGATGATCGCACCTGTATCTCTTGCAGAAGTAAATACTAATTTATTGTCTAAAATTGTACTTCCGTAATCTGAATCTTTTGAATTAACTCCAGCGTCAGCAATATCAAATCGTCCTGAATTTGCTTTGATATCTTCCAGATAACTTCTGTTCTTTAAAAACAAAATCGCTCTTTTATCTGAAGATGCTTTTTGGCTGAATTTTTCTAAAACTTCATCTGCTTTACGATAACTCCCGATTGATTTTAAGCATTGGGCATATTTGTACAAATACTCCGCTTCCTGATTTTCATTTAAATTAAATAGTTCCTGATAGTAATTTAAAGCTTCTTCTAATTCTCCTATGAAATAGTAGGAATTACCAAGTCTTTGAAATATTCTTTCTTCTTTAACTCCTTTTTTTACTAAGCTTTCATACGCTTTTATAGCATCTGCGTAAGCGTAACTATCATATTTTTGATCTGCATTTTTTATACCGGCAGTTTGCGCATTTGCATTGAAGAAATAGCAAAAGAATAAAAAGGAATAAATTAAATTTTTCATCTTCATATTTAAATATTAAAAGAATCTTGGTGAAGTAAGTTTGCTGTAATTATTAAAGAAGTCAAAACGAAGGAAAATTTCATGTGATCCCGAATTGTATTTTTGTAAACGTGTGGTTTCATGATCATAACCGTATCCTATATACATTCCTTTTGTAACCTGAAAACCTGCCATCGCACTTACAGAAGCGCTCCAACGGTAAGCAAGTCCCACAACAAATTTGTCATTAAACATAAAATTTCCTGAAAGGTCTACCTGCAAAGGTGCTCCTTCAACCATTTTTGTTAACAATGCCGGTTTGAATTTTATATATTCTAAACGATCTAAATTGAAAACATAACCTGCCATGAAATAGTAGTTTATTTTTTCTTTGAAGATGGCAACATCGTTATCATCGTATCTGTTTGTTTCGATAAAATTTGGAACTGATAATCCTAAATAAGCACGATCTGAATGCCAGTAAATTCCGGCTCCAATATTTGGCGTAAACTTGTTTCTTAAATCCTGAAACATTTCATCATTTTGATCTTCATAGCTTAATTTACTTGCATCAAGATTAAAAAGATTGGCTGTGGCTTTGATACCAAATGAAAGTTGAAATGACTCTGAAGTTGGAACACTATAAGACAAATCTGCCGATAGTGTGTTTTCAGTCGTTGGTCCAATTTTATCATTTACCAACGAAACTCCTAATCCTAATTTACTATTATCCAAAGGTGTATTTACTGAAAAAGTACTTGTTACCGGCGCTCCGTCAAGTCCAACCCATTGTGTACGATATAAACCGAAAGCACTTAATACGCCGCGCGAACCTGCATATGCCGGATTGATTTCGATTGTATTATACATATATTGTGTGAATTGAGAGTCTTGCTGAGCAGAACACACAATTGTAAAAAACATGAAAATTAAGCCTAATTTTTTCATTTATAAGAGTTTTAAAAACGGCTTAGCTTGTACTAAGCCGTTTGTAATTTTTATTTATTGATATATAAATAACCTGATTTTTCGTGAGGGTTTGAACCGCTGTCTTTATATTTTAGAATATAGAAATAGGTTCCTACTGGCAATCCTTCTGATTGTTTCATAGTTGTACGCCCTTCTGAATATCCTTTAAATACTCTGTCTTCATTGTTATATCCAGATTTTTCGAAAACTAATACTCCCCAACGGTTGTAGATTTCTACTGTATTGTCTGGATAGCATTCTATTCCCTGAATGTAGAATCGCTCATTTTTACCATCTCCATTTGGAGAGAAACCTTTCTTAACATCAATTTCACAACCATTTAATGTTATCACAGTAGGTTTGTCTCCGTTGATACCTGTATCATCTGAGATATCTTCAACTACTACTCCTTTTCCACTGCTTCCTTTAACACTTGCCTGATTTGTAACTTTTCCGTTATTAATATCAGTTTGTGTTATTTTATAAACTGCTGTAAAGTTTGTATCGTTTGATTCGCCAACTGCTAAACTGATAACCTGTCCTGAAACGATTACTCCCGGCAGCGGATCTGTAACTGTAATTCCTGTTAACGGCACATTTCCTGTGTTTGTTACTTCGAATTTGTATGTAATTGTTTCGCCTGCATTTGCAATTTTGTTATCATTATCATCATTGAAGACTGCTGTTTTAACAATTGCAATTCCCGGAACTTCAACAAAAACTGTCAATGTTGCTGTAGCACAATTTGTAGTCGTTGCTGCTTTTTCACAAATTTGATATGTAATTTGATATGTTCTGCCTGGTGTATTTGGTTTTACATTTACGGTTCCATCTGCATTAAATTCAAAATTGTTATCTCCAGATGTGTTTGTAATAGTAACGTCTGCAGGATTAACTGCCAATCCGTCTAATAAATCATTATCTAAAACATTTATGAATTCAAGAGAACCATTAATTCCATCAACCGATATTACTCCGTCATTGTTAGCTACAATTGGTTTTGTTGGTGTAACTGGAATAACTGTATTCAAGACTTCAACCGTTACAACTGCCTGACTGCAATTAGATGAACTTAAAGCATCGCATATTTGATAAGTCAATTGATAAGTTCCTGTTGGTGTTCCAGGTTTAATATCAACTGTACCATCTGCATTTAAAGTTAAATTAGCATTTGGAGTAACTGTACTTAAAGTTACGTTCGCTGGAATAACTGCTGATTCGTTATGTGTATCATTGTTAAATACATTTATACCTGAACCCGTTCCTTTAGTAATGTCAATTGGTCCTGCCGAATCATTATTTGCTTGGATAGCAAAAGTTGGTCTTGCATTACAATCTCCTGTAGCTATTGGATAATTTACCAACACACTAACTGTTGGGTTTAATGAGAATACCATTGTAACCGCTGGTCTTGTTTTCTCAAATCCATCCGCTCCTTCTGTCCATTGACCGTTTGTATTTATCCATCCTGGCCAGTCTACTCCATTTCCGCTGACATCAATTACTGCACCCGGCCATAAAATATTTCCACTTAATGGCAAGTTTGTTTGAGTCGCCACTACATTGTTTGCACTATCAACCCATTGGATTGTTAACAAATTTGTAGGTGTGAAATTATCTGCTACAACATTGTATGTTACATAAGGAACATTATTAGAACAATAACTGCTTGCTGTTACTGTCATTGTTGGTTCATCAACTGTTACTTTAATCGAAGCTGAACTACAATTTGTTGGGTTCAACTTTTCACAAATCTGATAAGCCAACTCATATGTTCCTCTTGGTGCATTTGCTCCCAAAGTAACTGTTCCGTCAGGGTTCAATGTTAAGAATCCTGTTGGATCTGGAATTACAATTGAAAGATTCATATCATTTGTGACAACTGGTAATCCGTTGTTAGTATCATTATCAAAAACATTAATAATGGTTTGAGGATGATTTACTCCAACTACTGAACCCACTAGATCATCAATCGCTTGTAATAGTGCTCCGTTAATTACCACAACTTTTGAGATTACTGCATCACAGTTTGTTGGATTAGTAATCTCGCAGATACGGTATTCTACATCGTAGATTCCGGCGTTACTGTTCCGTCTGCATTTAATGTTAATCCTGTTGGAACGCTGATTGCTGTTAATGTTACCTGTCCAGATGAACTGCCGATCACAGCTGGGTTTCCGTTTAAGGTATCGTTTGCTGTTAATGGCGCTGTTTTTCCTCCTATACTTCCGTTAATAGCTGCTGTAGTTTCAGTTACTGCATCAATTATTGGTGTTGGTGTCGGTGCCCCTACTGTTACACTTACTGTGTTGGAACTGCAGTTTGATGGGTTTAGTTTCTCACAAATCGTGTAAGTTAACTGATAAGTACCTGCCGGAGCATTAGCACCTAATGTTAAACTTCCATCTGGATTTAGAACTAAATATCCTRTCGGGTCTGCAGTAGTGGTTGTCAGATTTACATCTGATGGAACTAATGCTGTTCCGTTTTTAGTATCGTTACTAAATACATTTAATGGTAAGGTCTGAGATGAACTGCTTGA
>NZ_LMHW01000011.1 GCF_001428525.1 Flavobacterium sp. Root186 | reverse complement strand
TCGCCTCTCCTTTTCTGATTAATCCTTTGATGTATCTCACTTCCGGAATATCAATTTCGCTGTTCTTTTTATTTTCTAAAAACGTTTGTGCTTTTTTATAAATGTTATCTGCTTCTTCGCTTTTGATGTTGAATTTTTCATTATAATCAATCACGAATCTTGCAAAACGTAACGCTTCATCATCCGCAACAGCGATATTTCCTGAAGTCTGGTACGCTACATGCACCTCATGTCCCTGTTCCTGAAGACGCATGAAAGTTCCTCCCATACTGATAATATCATCATCGGGATGCGGACTGAAAATCAAGACACGTTTTTTAGCCGGTTCCGCCCTTTCAGGACGGTTGGTATCTTCGGCATTCGGTTTTCCTCCCGGCCAGCCCGTAATAGTATTTTGAAGCTTATTGAATATTTTAATATTGATGTCGTATGCCGGTCCGGAATCTGCCAGTAAATCACTCATTCCGTTTTCGATATAATCGGCATCGGTCAGCATTAAAATTGGCTTTTTAAGATCAAGCGCCAGTCCTAAAACTGCTTTTCTTGTCAATTTATCNNNNGGTTTATTGATTCTGGTTAATTTTGAAGAAGCTTCCTTATCTAAAATAAAAACAGCATCATCATGTTCCTGTAAAAAAGAAGCCGGAACTCTGTTTGTAACTTCATCTTCGACAGATCTTTTTACAATATTGGCTTTTCCTTCTCCCCAAGCCAGTAAAATAACTCTTTTGGCTTCCATGATTTTCTTCACTCCAAGTGTGATTGCTGTTCTCGGCGTATTGTTTAATCCGAAGAAACAAGCCAGTAAAATAACTCTTTTGGCTTCCATGATTTTCTTCACTCCAAGTGTGATTGCTGTTCTCGGCGTATTGTTTAATCCGAAGAAATCTTTACTTGCGGCTACTCTTGTAATATGATCTAAAGCAACCAAACGTGTTTTTGAGTTTTGAAGTGAACCCGATTCATTAAAACCAATATGTCCGTTTCCTCCAATTCCCAGAATCTGCAGATCGATTCCGCCCAGAGCTTCGATTTTTGCTTCGTATTCGTGGCAGTAATCTGCGATTTGTTCTTTGGTTAAAAGTCCGTCGGGAACGTGGGCGTTTTCAGGTAAAATATCAACGTGGTCAAACAAAAGTTCTTTCATAAAACGAACGTAGCTGTTGATTGAGTTGGGTTCCATCGGATAATATTCATCCAGATTAAAACTGATTACGTTTTTAAAACTCAAGCCTTCTTCTTTATGAAGCCTTACCAATTCAGCGTAAAGCCCTTTTGGAGAAGAACCTGTTGCCAGACCTAAAATACAAGGTTTATTTTCTTTTTGTTTCGACTGGATTAAAGCTGCAATTTCCTGTGCAACAGCTTTTGAAGCTTCTCCTGAATTTTCAAAAACAACGGTGTTGATGTTTTCGNTTTTCTTTTTGTTTCGACTGGATTAAAGCTGCAATTTCCTGTGCAACAGCTTTTGAAGCTTCTCCTGAATTTTCAAAAACAACGGTGTTGATGTTTTCGAAGCGCTTTTCAAAACCGGTTGCTTTGTCTATTTTACTTTTTAACATGATATAGTTTTTTTTTATTCTTCGGATTATATATCGGCTTTAAGCCTGAAAATTTTATTTTACATCGCAAAAAAGCAAGTTAAAGTCTTGCTAAAACAATAGCATTCAACATCATATAAAGATAAAACCTTTATAAATGGAATACAACAAAATTTAAATTATTGATTTAGGGTAGAATTTGGAATATCATTTTTATCTCACTTAGAGATTCCAAATAATATTGAAAAAGCGATTCTCGTTTTCACTTTTTTAGCATTGCATTATTTTTGCATAAAAATGCGTATTTTTTGCAAAGCAAAGATACTTCATATTACACTTAAGAACCAAAATTTGATATGAATATTTTGTTAATTTTTTCAATTATTAGAAATTCATAAAAAAACCGTCAATATTGACGGCTTTTAAAATATATTCTACTAAAAATTATTTCCAATTGAAAGTTACATTCTTTTCTATTTCTGAACTTAAGCTCAAAAATACCGGACAAGTCATTGCCGCACGTTCTAAGATTATTTTGCTTTTTTCATCGGCATTGCTCTTCAGTTCAAAAACAACTTCGATTGCACCAATTCTTCTTGGTTCTGCATTCATAACTTTAGTTACTTCGGCTGTTGAATCCACTAAATCTACGTTTAAATCACGGGCTTTAATTCCCATAATTGTAAACATACAGCTTGCTAAAGCATTTGCAACTGTATCTGTTGGAGAAAAAGCTTCACCTTTTCCGTTATTATCAAGAGGTGCATCAGAAATGATTTCACTTCCAGATTGTATATGTATTGAACTTGTTCTTAAATCGCCTAAGTAGGTTATTTTTGATGTCATTAATTTGCTTCTTTTAAAGTTAAGTCTGAATCGTAATATAGTATGTAGACACCTTTATTTGCGTGTCCGCCATCTTCTTTTTTATAAAATTGAAATTTATTATCCACCTGCTGTGTGGTCATTAAATCTGCTGTTTCCTGATACGTTTTTCCCTGAACCAGACGCATCATGGTATCAAAAGTTACATCAAAACCTCTGGTTGCATACGTATTAGGATAAGCTTTATTTTTCAACTTATATTCTTTCTTAAAAATCGAAACCGATTGATCGTCACTGTCACGAGTTACAGATGGGTACATTAATTTCAGTTTTACCAAATTGTCAAAACTAATTTCGTCTGTATCAAGCGTGCTATTTTGTTCTAAAATTACCAATTGCACCTGACAAGTTTTTTGAGCATCCGTTAACGCTTTAATTACTGTTTTAATCATTGCTGTATTTCCCGTTTCCATCACTACGTAATTCATTCTATTTGGCAGTAATAAGCTTTTTAAATTAGCAACATCTAAGCCTCCGGTTTCCGTTAAAGCCGCAAAAACAACTCCTTTTTGGTTTTGTTTGATATAACTTATAACTGATTCTTTTTTCTTGTCTACAACAGCTACAATGTTTCCGTTTTTAGCCCTCATATAATCGAAAATTGCATTTCGAACCACATCGTTTGAAGGTATTGTCTGGTACAAATTATCGATAGGATTTGCCACATCTTTTGATAATGGGGAAATAACAGGAACATTATACAAACGAAGTGAATTTGCCGTAGACTCAGCATTATTTTGATAAAACGGTCCTACAACTGCATCTGCTTCCTGTAATTTATTTTGTGCAATTAAACTCGAAATATTCGATGTTGTTTTTGTTTCCTGCGAATCATAAATAGCAACATCAATTGGCAGTTTCAATGTTCTTGCCGAATCAATTGCCATCATTGCTCCCGAATAAAAATCCAGCGTCATGTTTAAAAATTTATCTGTTTTTAAACGTGCCGCCATTCCGGTTGTATCACTTTGTAATTTTGCCAGATTAAACGGAAGTAACAAAACCACTTTTTTGCGTTCGCCTTGACCTCTTTTTTTAGTTAATTCAACTATTTCAGGATCTGCAGAAACAGTTTCAGATTTTACTTTATCTACTATTTTAATTCCTCCGCCTTTGCTTTCAACTGGTTTTTCAATCGCTTTTTCAGCTGGTTTTTCTACAGAAGTTTGTACTGGTTTTTCAACTGGCTGTGATTGTGCTACAATTGGAGCTGGTGCCACATATCCTGCAGGGACTTTTAAAACCATTCCTTCTTTTACTCCTTCTGAAAGTGATGGATTTAAGGCAGTTAATTCTTCCTGAGTTAAGTGAAAAACTCTTCCTAAACTATAAAATGTTTCTTTTGGTTTTACCTGATATTCCATATAAGAAACTGCTTTTTTAGATTCCGCAGGTTTTTTAGTTTCTTCAGGTTTTGCAGCTGTAGTAACAGGCGCTGGAGTTTCAGTTTTAGGAGCAGTTCCTTTAATTGTCAATCGGTATCCAACTGGTAAGCTTGTTACAATTTCCGGATTTTTCTTTTCTAATTCTTCAATTGAAATCCCGTATTGTTTTGCAATTCCAAATTTAGTTTCCTTTGGAGCTACATCATGATAAACATATTTTTCAGTTCCTTTTTGTTTTTTGTCTGAAGTTGCTGCAGCTTTTGATGCAGAACCTTTTCCCGGAATTGTCAATGTCTGCCCCGGCTGTAAACCGTCAGTAACCAAAAAAGGATTTGCTGCTTTTAATGCTTCATCACTAATACCATATTTTTTTTCAAGACCAAACAGCGTTTCTTTCGGCTGCACTTCGTGCGTAATCGCTTTTGAATTACCAGTCGATTTTACCGCAGCTGTTTCTTTTTTGTCTGTATTTTTATTTGATGCCGCCGGAATCAGCAAAACCGTATTTGGTTTTACACCATTACGCGCATCCGGATTTAATTCATAAATATCAAAAGGCGTAACCTTAAATTTTTGAGCAATTTGGTTAACCGTTTCTCCACTTGAAACTGTATATTTCACCGCTTTTCCTTGCGAAAAAGCAGAACAGGTTACAAAAAAAACAAGTAAAAATAATGTTGAATAATATTTCATAATAAGGCTTAAAACAATTTAATTTTTAATTCAAAAACAAGATACTAATTTCTCTTATACAAGATTCACGCCACTTGTCTATTCTTCCAAAAAATTATCGAAGATCGACTTCTAACTTAGCAATAATAACGTTCTTATATAACTCATCTTCTTCTTTTTTCTTGCATTGATACAGAAGTTCTTCCATATTTTGGAATTTATCTGAATAAACATAGTAAGAAAGACTGTTTATATTAAAGAAAAAACTAGCGTTAAAATCGCCCGAATCAATAAGTTGTATAATTAGCTTATCTCGCTGTGGCGCGTCTGTAAATATACCTAAAACTAAGTAATAGCCGTTTGAAACTTCTTTAAGATTATCATAAACTTCAATCTTTATATTTTTTTCATTCTTAAACGGATTTTCTTTTAGTTCTCGTTTCATTTCTTCCAGCGAAACTGCTTTTGAAGTTGCTGCAGAAGCTGATTTTTTAATCGCTTCATCCTGATATTTTTTCAGTTTAACCAAAGCCAGTTTGTCATCAAATTTTCTGGCTTCCATACTATAATAAGAAGCTTTGCTAATGTGACGTTTTACCTCAATTTGTTTTTGAGTATCCAGCGAGTCAATTTTAGAAATTAGCTGTTGATTTTTGGCATCACCCTGCTCCTGCTCAATTTTGTAACGTTTAATTTCTTCTAAAGAAAGCCTTTGCTGGATTGAAGTAACGTTTTTATTTTTTTCGCTTTCGCGGATTTTCTTCTTGTATTCCTGATTTTCTTCAACAGCAATTTTCTCCACTTTATTCATTAAACCCGCATACGCTTTTCGGTTTTCAGCCAGTTCTTTTTTTAACTGAGAGGATATTTCGCTTGTTTTACCGATGCTTTCATACGATTGTTTTTCTAAACGCTTTGATTCATCAACATTTAAAATATCCATTCGTTTTAATTCGACCAAATCATTATTCATCGTGTTTACTAATGAATCTAATTTTGCCATTAAAATATCCTGTACATTTTTATTGGCTTCTAAAACCAAACGCAATTTTTCAACCGAATTTTCTTTTGAACCGTTCATATCATTCAAATTAACTTTCAAATCGTTAATTTTTATAATCTTCTGATTCATTTCTTTTTGAATAACCAGTCTGTCTTTTAAATCATCAATTTCGACCGTTTTGGCTTTTGTTTTTTCGACTACAACTTGTTTTTCGGCAAGAGCCAGCATCAATTCCTCGCTTTCGTTTGCTGGTTTTATTGCTGTCGTATTGATAGCCAATTTATTACCAACAATTAATCCATTTATAATTTCCGGATTTTGAGATTCCAGCTGATCAATTGTAATTCCGTATTTTTTAGAGATCGAAAATTTAGTTTCCTTTGGTTCAACCACATGAAAAACAGTTTCCTGATTGATTACGCGAACTTTTCCATCTAAAGTTTTTCGTTTGTTTGGAATTGCAATGGTTTGACCAATCTGCAGTCCATTTTGTAGTAACTCTTTATTAAGATTTTCTAAATCCTGAACTGAAACGTTATATTGTCTGGCAATGCTGAATAAAGATTCTTTTGCCACAACAAGATGTGTTATTTTCGAAGAAGCAGTAATTTCTGTTTTTGGAAGATTTGAAGCACTCTGCGGAATAATTAATTCCTGCCCAACCTGAAGTCCGCCTGCAAGAACTGCCTGATTTGCGTTTTGAAGATTTTCTACAGAAACATTGTATTTTTTAGATAAACCATACAGCGTTTCTTTTTCGCCAACAACATGAATGATTTGCTGCTCTTGATTTATTTTTTGTGGAGAATGAACAGGAATCTTAATAATTTGATTGTCTTTGATTCCGTTTTGCGATTCGGGGTTGAGTTTGTAAATCTCGTCTACAGAAACCTTATACTTTTGGGCAATGAAATAAGCGGTTTCTCCTTTTTGAATCTTGTGCTCAATAATTGAATCTTGTGCAGTTATTTTGTTAAAAGACAAAATAAACACAAGAGAAATCGTTAAAAAGTCTCTCATAAATAGTAGGTTATAAAAAATTAAGGCCTTACAAATGTAAGGCCTTAATTTTAAAAACAATACTATTCCCACTCAATTGTTGCAGGTGGTTTTGAACTTATATCGTAAACTACACGATTCACGCCTTTTACCTTGTTGATAATGTCGTTTGACACTTTCATCAAGAAATCGTAAGGCAAATGAACCCAGTCAGCAGTCATACCGTCTGTTGATTCTACGGCTCTAAGCGCTACTACTTTTTCATAAGTACGCTCATCACCCATAACTCCAACACTATTTACCGGAAGCAAAATTGCCCCAGCCTGCCAAACTTTGTCGTATAATCCCCAAGATTTTAATCCTTCAATAAAAACAGAATCAACATCTTGTAAAATTTGTACTTTCTCTGGAGTAATATCTCCTAAAATTCTAATTGATAATCCTGGTCCCGGGAAAGGGTGTCTTCCTAATAATTCAGGATCTATTCCTAAAGTAGCTCCAACTCGTCGCACTTCATCTTTGAAAAGCATTCTAAGTGGTTCTACAATTTTTAATTTCATATAATCTGGCAATCCACCAACGTTGTGGTGCGATTTAATTGTTGCCGATGGCCCTTTTACCGAAACCGATTCAATAACGTCCGGGTAAATAGTTCCCTGCGCCAACCATTTTACATCTTCAATTAAATGTGATTCATCATCAAAAACTTCGATAAATACACGTCCAATTGTTTTACGTTTCGTTTCTGGATCGCTGATTCCGGCAAGTTCAGAAAGAAAACGATCTCCGGCATCCACGCCTTTTACGTTTAATCCCATTCCTTTGTATTGATCTAATACATTTTGGAATTCGTTTTTACGAAGTAAACCGTTGTTTACGAAAATACAGTAAAGGTTTTTACCAATTGCCTGATGTAATAAAACTGCAGCTACAGTAGAATCTACCCCACCTGATAATCCTAAAACTACTTTATCGTTTCCTAATTTCTCTTTTAACTCTCCCACCATTTCTTCTACGAAAGCATTTGGTGTAAAGTTTTGAGGAACTTCGGCAATTTTCACTAAAAAGTTTTCCAGCATTTTTGATCCGTCTGTAGAATGGAAAACTTCTGGATGATATTGAATTCCGTAAGTTGTTTCGCCTTCAATTTTATAAGCGGCAAATTCTACGTCGTGTGTGCTTGCTAATTTTACAGCATTTGTTGGAAGTGCTTTGATACTATCACTGTGGCTCATCCAAACCTGACTGTTTTCTGAAACTCCTTCAAAGAAAACTTCATTATCTTTTATATAAGATAAATTTGCTCTACCGTATTCTCTAGTATTAGAAGCTGCAACTTCACCTCCACTAAAATGAGCTAAATATTGCGCTCCGTAACAAACGGCAAGCATTGGAAGTTTACCTCTAATTTGAGATAAATCAGGATGCGGGGCATCTTCTGCGCGAACAGAAAAAGGGCTTCCGCCTAAAATTACTGCTTTGTAAGCTGATAAATCACTAGGAAAGTGATTGTAAGGGAAAATTTCGCAGAATATATTTAATTCGCGAACTCTACGCGCAATAAGCTGTGTGTATTGCGATCCGAAATCTAAAATAAGTACGTTGTGTTGCATGCGCAAAAATACTTTTTATATTCGAAATTGAAAAATCGGAACAATGAAAAAATTATATTTTTTTTATTGTTCCGATTTTTTAGGCTCAAAGGTTCAGAGTTACAAAGGTTCAAAGGTTTTTTCTTTGAGGTTCTAAGATACTGAGTTGCTAAGGTTCTGAGCCTTTTATAGTTTATACTTAGTAACTTTGCAACTTTATTTCGTTTTCTTATCCTTATTAAGTGAAGTATCCTCTCTTATAATAACAAATTTTGATTTTACACCTGTATCAAAATTTTCCCAAACATCAGATAAAATAAATTTTCCTTCGGCATCAAATATTTGAAATTCACCTGTATTTCCACCTAATTCACCTCGATTAAGCGCAATCATATCAAAAGTATTGATACCTTCAGTTAAATATATTCTAAATTCCTGAAATCCACCTTTCAATAATAGTCGGTCTTTCACTACATCCTTATTTAATACCGCTTTAATCAAATCTCCATCGATAGCACCATAATCACGGTATTTGATAACAAAAAAAGCAGAACTTGTTCTAATATCTCCATAACTCACATCGGTTCTAACTAAAGGTTGCTGATCTTCTTTTAACCCCGCATCTTTTAATGCACGATCTAAGTCTTTTTCCATTTTAGGAACATATTGATCCCCCGGATTAGCAAAATCATTTTTTGGAGCCATTGAAAAATTACTTTTTTCTGCTCCAACTTGAAGCTGCGACTTAGGAGTTATACTTGTATTATCAAAAACATTTGGTGTTTTAATACTTGGTACATCTGTCGTTTCTGCTTGTGGATCTTTGACTTGTGGTAGTGGTGTTTTTTTCTTTGCGCTAAACTTAGGTGCCGGAATAGGCTTGAACTTTGTCCCAAATTCTGTTTGCGCTGAAACGGTTACAGCGGCAAAAAATAGTATGAAAAATAAAATATGCTTCATTGAAAAAGTTTTATCGAATCGGCTTTTATAATTATTATAGAACTCAAGTCTAGCATCACAAAAATAGCATAAATAAGTTTGGTGCGACAACTTTAAGACTATTATAACAATATATTAGGCTAATTTTTTGAAATCAAAAAACCTGCCAATTATTGTTTCTCTAAATAAAAATAAATTCCAAATTGAAAATTCCAAATTCCAAAAACAGACGTTAATTTTTATTTTAAACTTGTACATCACTTTGATAGTTAACAACTTATTCTTAACTTCAATACCTCAATTTATTTTATCTTAAAATTCAAAAAGATGGATTATATCGACTATTATAAAACTTTAGATGTTACAAAATCTGCTACTGAAGCCGAGATTAAAAAAGCATATCGAAAACTGGCCAGAAAATATCATCCAGACTTGAATCCGAATGATAAGGAAGCAGAGAAAAAATTCAAGGAAATCAATGAAGCAAACGAAGTTTTAAGCAATCCTGAAAATCGTAAAAAATACGATAAATACGGAAAAGACTGGAAACATGCCGATGAATTTGAAAAGGCAGGTTACGACCCTAATCAACAGCAATATTCCAGACAGCAGCAAAGTAATCAAGATTTTTCTGGTTTTGGCGGAGGCGATTTTTCAGGAAGTGATTTCTCAGATTTCTTTAATTCTATGTATGGTTCAGGGCGAAGCAGCCGAGGTCAGTCTAAATATAGAGGACAGGATTTTAATGCTGAACTGCAATTAGATTTGGCTTCTGCCTACACCACTCACAAACAAAGTTTGACTGTAAATGGTAAAAATATCCGAATTACAATTCCGGCCGGAGTAGAAAACGGTCAGATTATCAAAATTCCGGGACATGGCGGCGCTGGTGTAAACGGCGGACCAAACGGCGATTTGTTCATCACCTTTATAATTGAAAATAATTCTGATTTTAAAAGAGAAGGAAACAATTTATATTCTAATGTTGATCTGGATCTTTATACGGCAGTTTTAGGCGGAGAAATTAATATCAAAACTTTTGACGGAAAGGTAAAAATTAAAGTTCCTGCCGAAACTCAAACTGGAACAAAAGTCAAATTAAAAGGAAAAGGTTTTCCCATTTATAAAAAAGAAAATCAATTTGGAGATTTATATGTGACGTATAACTTAAAAATTCCGACTCAATTATCTGAAAAAGAAAAAGAATTATTTACAGAATTATCTAAACTTAGAAATCATGAGTAGCAAGAACTTAATCCAAATTAAACAGTTTTGTATTTATCATGAAATTGAAAATACTTTTATAACTGAACTTCATAATTATGGTTTAGTAGAAATTATTATGGAAGAAAATGACGAATATCTTCAGCCGGAACAACTGCCTTCAATTGAAAAAATGATTCGTATGCATTATGATCTTAATATTAATTTAGAAGGAATTGATGCTATTTATCATTTGCTGAATAAAATTGAAGCTTTACAGCACCACTTGACAAACACGCAGAACAAACTCCGAATTTACGAAGAAAATCAGGCAGACTAAACTCTTAATCTCTCTTTTGAAATATCACAAAAAAGAAAGATTTTCAGCGTGATTTCAACTCAATATAATTCTTTTTAACGGGCATATTTCCTAAATTGCAGCGCATTAATTAACCTGAATTTGTTTTAAAAACGAGCAAAACAATTCAAAAAAACCTCATAAAATGAAAAGAGAGAACATCTTAACAGGATCGCCGTGGGAAGACAAAATGGGATACTGCCGCGCTGTAAGAATTGGCAATATCATTGAAGTTTCGGGAACTGTAGCAATTGTTGACGGCGACAAAGTAAAAGCCGACGATGCTTACGCGCAGACCTATAATATAATTGAGCGCGTTGAAAAAGTTTTAGAAGATTTAAACGTTGGAATTAAAGACGTTATCAGAACCCGAATTTTCACAACTGATGTTTCTACTTTTGAAGAAGTTGCAAGAGCGCATTCTGCTTTCTTTAAAGATGTAAAACCAACAACTGGTTTTTATGGAATCAGTAAATTGGTTGCTCCTGAATATTTAGTTGAAATTGAATTTACAGCTGTTGTACAATAAATAGTTTTTTGCCACGAATTGCACTAATTTCCACTAATTATTTTTTTTGTTTTGCCACAGATTAAAAGGATTTTAAAGATTTCTTTTTGTTTGTATGAATTCAAACATATTAATTCGTGAAAATTCGTGAAATTCGTGGCTAGAAAAACATCACAAAAAATTAATGAATTCCCAAACCCCAAAACAAATCCTGCTTTCCATTTCTAAATGGATTATAATTTGTGCTTTAATCGGCATATTTTCAGGATCTGCGTCAGCATTTTTTCTTGTTTCTTTAGAATGGGTTACACAATATAGAATCCATCACGATTGGATCATCTGGCTTTTACCTTTAGGCGGATTTTTAGTTGGTTCGAGTTATTATTATTGGGGAGAATCTGTGTTAAAAGGCAATAATTTATTGCTCGAAGAATACGAAAAACCGAAAAAAGTCATTCCGTTTAAAATGGCTCCTTTGGTTCTTTTAGGAACCTTACTGACCCATTTATTTGGAGGTTCTGCAGGACGTGAAGGCACAGCCGTACAAATGGGAGGCGCAATTGCCGATCAATTCACCAAGATTTTCAAATTAGATAATTCTGAGCGCAGGATTCTAATTATTCTGGGAATAAGCGCCGGTTTTGCTTCTGTTTTTGGAACACCTTTGGCAGGCGCTATTTTTGCTTTAGAAGTTTTGTATTTTAGTAAAATCAATTTAAAAAGTATAGTACTTTCTTTTTTAGTCGCTTATGCAGCTTATTTTACCGTAGAATTTTGGGAAATAAAACATACGCATTACAGTATTCCAATCATTCCTGAACTTAGTTTCAGTACTATATTTTATACCATATTAGTGGGAGTTATTTCTGGTTTTGCTGCTTTATTATTTTCACGAAGCACACATTTTTGGGGTTCTCTATTTTCGAAAAACATTAAATATCCGCCGCTTCGTCCTTTTATTGGCGGAATAATTTTAGCGATTGCCATTGCAGGATTAGGCTTTACAAAATTCTCAGGACTTGGCGTTCCTGTTATTGTCGATTCATTTTCGAATCAGAGCGAATGGTATGATTTCCTGCTTAAAATTTTATTTACCGGATTTACTTTGGGAGCTGGTTTTAAAGGCGGAGAAGTAACACCATTATTCTTTGTTGGTGCCACTTTAGGAAGTGCCTTATCCTTATTAATCCCAATGCCGATTGCGCTTTTAGCCGGAATTGGTTTCGTTGCTGTTTTCTCTGGCGCAACCCACACTCCTATCGCCTGCACCATTATGGGATTAGAATTATTTGGTATTGAATCTGGAATTTTTATTGCTATAGGATGTACAATTGCTTATTTTTCATCTGGTTCAGTTGGAATTTATAAATCACAGATTGTAAAAGGTGCGAAATTTAAATTGTACCAAAGGTTTAAGGGGAAAGAATTGGAACATTTGTAGCAAATATTTAGTGATAACTAAAAGTTTTTTTTGTAGTATTGTTTGACCTAAATCAAAACTACTAAAATGGCCTTTGGATTTCCAGCAGCGTTCTCTCAATTAACACCTTTAAATAATTTACCTCAAAAAGCATTTATTTTAAATGCTGTAAACATCTGCAAAAAACTAAATTGGAAAATCATTTATATTGATGAAAATGAATTAAATGCAGTTTCTCAAAACAATAAAAATATCTGGAACGAAACTATTTCATTTTCTTTTGATGAAAACACGGCCATAATTACAAGCTGTTCAAATGGAAATCAAATCTATGATCGTGGAAGAAATAAAAAAAACACAGAAGCCTTTTTAAACCTATATTTTGAAGAGCTTAAAAATATTTCTGACTTTGAAATAAATGAAGCTGATTTTTTGGAACAAATAAAAATTGAAAACGCTTCAAATAAAGAAAAAGCAGAATCTGAAAACATATCAGCGTTTTATTCATTCTTTTCGATTTTTACTCCTTCAAAAGGTTATTTGATAACTCCTGTTTTAATTTACATAAACCTTGCGGTTTTTCTTGTCATGACTTTTTCAGGAGTACATTTTTTTAAACCTGAAATTCAAAATATTATTGACTGGGGAGGAAATTACGGACCAATGATTTACGAAGGTCAATTCTGGCGATTCCTCACTTCTTGCTTTATTCATTTCGGTTTTTTTCATTTAATTCTAAATTGCATCGCATTTGCTTATGCAGGACTTCTTTTAGAACCTTATTTAAAAATTTGGACCTTTCTGGCAACTTATCTTTTCTGTGGTGTTATTGCCAGTCTAAGCAGTTTATACTGGAATAAAGATTTGGTAAGTGCAGGTGCTTCAGGAGCCATTTTTGGTATGTATGGAATTTTACTTATTGTACTTTTATTTAAAACTTTTGAAACTAAAATAAAATTAAAATTATTACTCAACATTACTGTCTTGGTTGGTATCAACATTCTTTACAGTTTTAAAGACGGTATCGATGCTCCGGCACATATTGGAGGTTTTGTTTCTGGTATTTTATTTGGTTTAATACTTTCCATTATAAGAAAAAGAAAAGATTACAGCATGGCGCTTATTTCATCGCTTGCTACAATTATAATTGCTGTTTTATTTATAAATTTTAAAAATTCTAAAGTCTATATATACCAGGTAATCGAATATGAAAAAAGAATGCAGGAATTTAATGATATGGAAAAAATGGCTCTCGAAGCTTACAGTATTCCATATGGAAATTCCATTGAAGAAAACAGAGAAAGTATCTTATACATGATTAAAGATCGTGGTATTTATTACTGGAATGAAAATATCACTTTGGTTAACGAATTAGATAAATTATATCTGCCAAAAGAAATACACCAGCAAAATGAAAAACTAATTGAATATTGCGAATTAAGAATCAGCTTATATGAATTAGCATATAAAAAAATCTCTGAAAACAGTCCTCAATATGATGAACAAATACTTGCCTTAAATTTTAAAATTGCCAGTACTTTAAACCAAATTAAAAAGGCGCAGACAAAGAGCTAAATTTAAAAATCAGAAACTATAATTGGACTCCTTTCCTAAAAGTGTGTTAATCCACAAAATGATTTCAGCATTACATTAAAAAAATGTAAATTCGCACACTATGAAAATACAAGATATTCAGGCGATTCAATTATTGCTTGCTGCTCCAAAGAAAATTGTAATAATTCCTCACAGAGGACCAGATGGCGATGCCATGGGTTCTACTCTAGCTTTATACCATTTTTTATTAAAAAATAATCACCAGCCAACGGTGATTGCACCAAATGATTTTCCTGATTTTCTTGCCTGGCTTCCAGGTTCAGAAACGGTAAAAATCTTTGAAAAAGATACTGAAAACTGTACCAAAATATTAGAACAAGCCGAGCTGATTTTTACACTCGACTTTAATGCTTTTCATCGTACGGGCGGAATGGAACATACGTTAGCCAAACTAACAGCTCCGTTTATCATGATCGATCATCATGAAAAACCGCATGATTATGCTGCTTATATGTATTCTGATACTTCATACGGATCAACTTGCGAAATGGTATATAACTTTATCACCTTTTTAAACAAAAAAGAAGATATTGATAAAACCATTGCAACTTGTATTTATACAGGAATTTTAACTGATTCTGGTTCATTTCGTTTTCCTGGAACTACAGGAAACACACACCGAATTATTGCAGAATTAATTGATTTAGGAGTTGAAAACACTCAAATTCCGGTTTTACTATACGATAACAGTTCTTACAGCCGTTTGCAATTATTAGGACGTGCGCTGCAAAACATGAAGGTTTTTGAAGAACATAAAACTTCTTACACCACGCTTACTCAGGAAGAATTAGACTCTTTCCATTATGTAAAAGGTGATACTGAAGGAATTGTTAATTACGGATTAAGCATTAAAGGAATTGTTTTTACGGCTATCTTTATCGAAAATAGAGATGAAAAAATAATTAAAATCTCTTTCCGTTCACAAGGAGGATTTGACGTAAACCAGTTTGCGCGCGATCACTTTAACGGCGGAGGCCATGTAAACGCTGCCGGCGGAAGATCTGAATCTACCATGGAAGAAACAGTTAAAAAGTTTGAAGATTTAGTAACTAAACTAAAATTATAAAACCAATATGAACTACTTAAAACTTAGCATTTACTCACTGCTTTTTGCAGTTTTATTGGTGGGCTGTAAACACCATGAAGAAGCGCGAAGACCAATTTCGAGAGCTTCGGGTACTTTTATGAAAAAATCGGCTGACAGAAATAAAAAGTTAGTTGCAAGCGAAGAAGACGTTATCAAGAAAATCATAAAAAGCAATCCAAAAGTAAAATATTACGCTACTAAAAAAGGATATTGGTTTTCTTATGATGAAAAAAGTACTACCGAAACAGCAACTCCAAAAAAAGGAGATATTGCTTACTTCAATTTAGAAATTAAAAACATTGACGGTACGCTTATTTATTCTGAATCTGATCTTGGCCCGCAGACTTATTATGTAGACAAGCAGGATATTATGATGGGATTACGTGATGGGATCAAATACATGAAAAAAAATGAAACGGTTACATTCTTATTTCCATCTCATATAGCATATGGATACCACGGAGACAATAAAAAAATTGGACCTAATGAATCCTTAATTTGTACTGTTACACTTCGTAATTTCGTTCCGGACCCGGCACAAGCTACAACTGCTGCTCCAACTGCAGCCTCTATAAAAACTCCAAAACCTACAGCTCCAAAACCAGCTGTAACAACTAAAAAAGATACAATAAACCCATAAAAAACATTTTAAAAAATGAAAAAAAGTATTTTATTACTACTATTAGCCGTAAGCTCATTGTATTCATGTAAAGACGACCACAGTAATTTACCAGATGGTTTATATGCTGATATCGAAACTAATAAAGGACATATCATTGTTGAATTAGATTATAAAAAAGCACCAATAACTGTTGCAAACTTTGTAACATTGGCAGAAGGAAAAAACGAATTTGTAACGGATGAAAATTTAAAAAAGAAGCCTTTTTTTGACGGTTTAAAATTCCACAGAGTTATTGCAGATTTCATGATTCAGTCTGGAGATCCGTTAGGAACAGGTTCTGGGGATACAGGATATAAATTTAAAGATGAATTCTCAGATTTAAAATTCGACAAAGCCGGTGTTTTAGCAATGGCAAACAACGGACCGGGTACAAACAGCAGCCAGTTTTTCATTACTCATGTTGAAACTCCTTGGTTAGACAATAAACATACAATTTTTGGGCACGTTGTTGAAAAAGGACAAGAAGTAGTGAACAAAGTGGTTCAGGGCGATAATATCGTTGCTGTAACTATTATCAGAAATGGTGAAGCAGCTAAAAAATTTGATGCTGTAAAAGTATTCCACGATTATTTTGCTGATATCGCTAAAGAACAAAGCAAATATGCAGGAGCTCAAAAAGAAAAAGTAGACTACTATGCTTCTATAAAGCCAAAAGCAACTAAAACTTCAACTGGTTTAGAATATGTTATTACTGAAAAAGGTGCCGGAAAAAAACCGGCAAACGGAACTCAGGTTTATATTCACTACGCTGGTTTCTTAGAAGACGGTACTTTATTTGATTCAAGCATCGAAGAGGTTAATAAAACTTTCGGGAAATTTGACGCTGCAAGAGCAGAGCAGCACGGTTATCAGCCAATTCCTTTTCAAGCAGGAAAAAAAGACGGTTTAATTCCCGGATTTATTGAAGGTATCGAAAAACTTTCTTTTGGAGATAAAGCGGTTCTTTTTATTCCATCGCATTTAGCTTATGGAGCAACTGGAGCTGGAGGAGTTATTCCACCAAATGCAAATATCATTTTTGAAGTTCAATTATTAGAAAAACCATAATTATTTTTATAATTAAATTCTTATAATTAGTTTTACAGACTTAAATTGAAAAACACAATGAAATTTAAATTTCTATTTTTATTCTGTCTGGCTGTATTAAACATTCAGGCACAAGCAAAAAAAACAACAACGGCAGCGAAACCAAAAACTGCTAAAACTGCTGTTGCGGCAAATCCTGCTGAAGGCATTTTTGCAACAATTTCAACAACAAAAGGAGACATTGTTCTTTCATTAGAATATGTAAAAGCTCCTGTTACTGTGGCAAATTTTATTTCTTTGGCAGAAGGAAAAAACCCTTATGTAAAAGTAGAAAAACTTAAAGGAAAGCCTTTTTATGATGGTTTAAAATTCCACAGAGTTATTGCAGATTTCATGATTCAGGGTGGTGATCCAGACGGAAATGGTTCTGGAGGCCCGGGATATTCTTTTAAAGATGAATTTGTTAGTGATTTAAAATTTGAAAAAGGCGGTGTTTTAGCAATGGCCAATTCAGGTCCTGCAACAAACGGAAGTCAGTTTTTTATCACACATAAAGATACACCTTGGTTAAACGGAAAGCATACTATTTTTGGTCATGTAGTTTCTGGAATGGACGTTGTAAATAAAATTGCTCAGAATGATGTGATGACAAAAATTACAATTACCCGTAAAGGTGCTGCAGCTAAAAAATTTGATGCAGTAAAAGTTTTTAGTGATGATGAAAAAAAACAAGAAGCTAATAAAGCGGAAGAAGCTAAAAAACTAGAAATCTTAAAAGCACAATCTCAAAAAGTTGCTGCAGAAAAAGCGGCTTATTTTACAGCAACAAAAGCTAAAGCAACTACTACTGCATCTGGTTTAAAATATCTAGTTACTAAAAACGGAACTGGAGTTAAAGGTGCTGAAGGTTCTAATATTTATTTTCATTATGCAGGATACTTTGAAGATGGAAATCTTTTTGACAGCAGCATTACTGAAGTAGCAAAAGCTTACGGAAAATATGATGCAAACAGAGACGCTCAAGGAGGCTATAAAGCTTTTCCATTTACAGTAGGTAAAAAAGATGGTATGATTCCTGGTTTCATTGAAGCGCTTGATTTGATGACAGATGGTGAAAAAGCAATTTTCTTTCTTCCTGCAAATTTAGCTTACGGAGCACAAGGTGCAGGAGGAGTTATTCCACCAAATGCTACTTTGGTTTTTGAAATTGAAACCTATCAAAATCAGCCTAAATAAGATTAAATTCTTTTTTAAATATAGCAAAGCCATCAAAAGTTAGTTTTTGATGGCTTTTTTTCGATTTCTAAAATTCTGCCAAATCTTCAAATTTGAACGTCATAATACATCTTCGACATACACATTGATAACGTTTGTATATATTTTCTATTAATTCTTAAACAAAATAACTTACCTTTGCCGGCTTGAATTTTTTAAAATAAACAATAAAAATGTCACAAAATAACGTATTAAAGGGAGTGTTTTTAGTTGCTTTAGGAGCTACAACTTACGGAATGTTAGCCACTTTTGTAAAAATGGCATATTCTGAAGGATATACAACCGCAGAAGTAACAACCTCTCAATTTGTACTTGGAATAATTGGTATTTTGATCATCAACGCTTTTCAAAAAGTAAAAAATAAAGAAAAAGTAGTAAAAGCAACTTCAAAGAATATATTTCATTTAATGCTTGCTGGAACTTCTTTAGGAATGACAAGTTTATTCTACTATCTGGCTGTTAAATATATACCCGTTTCTATTGGAATCGTTTTATTAATGCAGACCGTTTGGATGGGAGTTCTGCTTGAAATGATTTTAGAAAAAAAATTACCTTCAAAACAAAAAGTTATTGCTGTTTTTATTGTCTTAATCGGAACTGTTTTAGCAACTAATATTATCAATAATGATATTGTGCTTGACTGGCGCGGAATCGTTTGGGGAGTTTTAGCTGCTGCCTCATTTACAACTACAATGTTTACTGCAAACCGTATTGCAACAGGAATTTCGTCTGCACAGCGTAGTTTGTATATGCTTCTTGGCGGCGCCGTGATTGTATTTACTTTCGGATTTTTTACTCAGGTTACACCTTTCAATCTTACAATTTTCCTAAAATGGGGAATTGTTTTATCTTTATTCGGAACAATTATTCCACCGCTTTTAATGAATTTAGGTTTTCCGTTAACCGGAATTGGTTTAGGAAGTATCGTTTCTGCATTAGAACTTCCGGTTTCTGTAATGATGGCCTATGTACTTTTGAATGAAAAAGTCATTCTCATACAATGGATTGGAATTGTTCTTATCATTCTGGCAATCATTATTATGAATGTAAATTTCAAGCGTAAAAATTAAGTTTTTTTTGCATGTTATTAAAAAAAGCTGTCTTGTAATGTAATAAGTGTTAATTTTTTTATAATTTAGTTGTAAATAATTAATTATCATGAATTTACCTTGGCATTTATATTTAATGGCGATACTTTATATACTTGCCGGATTAAATCATTTTCGAAAGCCTGGAATGTACATCAAAATCATTCCTCCTTTTTTTAAAAACCCTAAAATATTAAATACTTTAAGCGGGATTGCTGAAATATTATTAGGTGTTTTATTAATGTTTTCTTTTACAACACAATATGCCGCATGGGGAATTATTGCATTATTGATTGCTATATTTCCTGCCAATTTATATATGTTTCAAAATAAAAAAGCAAGTTTTGGTTTACCAAAATGGATTTTATTTGTACGTTTGCCCTTACAAATTGTTTTGATAGTCTGGGCATTCCAATATACCCTATAACAATCAAATATTAATCTTAAATTATTTTATTATGAAAAAATTGTTTGCAGAGTTTTTCGGAACTTATTGGCTGGTTTTTGGAGGTTGTGGAAGCGCCATTTTTGCTGCCGGTTATCCCGAATTAGGAATCGGGTTTGCAGGTGTTGCTTTAGCATTTGGTTTAACTGTTTTAACAATGGCTTATGCTGTTGGACATATCTCGGGCGGACATTTTAATCCCGCTGTTTCATTTGGTTTGTGGGCTGGCGGAAGATTTCCTGTCAAAGATCTTATTCCTTACATTATAGCACAATGTGTTGGTGCAATTGCTGCTGCGGGAACATTATATACAATAGCATCAGGAAAAGCAGGATTTATAATCGATAATACTAAAGCCGGAGCATTTGCATCAAATGGTTTTGGAGCATTTTCTCCTGACGGATATTCATTAGGATCAGCTTTTATTGCTGAGTTTGTATTGACTTTATTTTTCTTATTAATAATTTTAGGTGCAACAGATAAATTCGCAAACGGAGGATTTGCCGGTATTACGATTGGTCTTGCGCTAACATTGATTCATTTAATTAGTATTCCAATTACAAATACATCTGTAAATCCTGCAAGATCATTATCTCAGGCAATTTTTGCTGGCGGAGAACCACTTTCGCAGGTCTGGTTATTTTGGGCAGCTCCAATTTTAGGTGCCATTGCAGCCGGATTTATTTATAAAACATTACTGCAAAATCACGCAGAAGCATAACTAATTTTAAAAAAAGATATTATGGAATTTTTGTATTTCTTATTAATAGGGGCAATTTCGGGATGGTTAGCTGGTCAATTATGGAAAGGTGCCGGTTTCGGACTAATTGGCAACATAATTGTTGGAATCATTGGTGGATTTGTTGGCGGCTGGATTGCCGGCAGATTTGGCATTGGCGGCGGCGGACTTCTTTGGCAGATTATAATTGCAGCCGGAGGTGCTTGGATCTTACTATTTATTATTAGTTTGATTAAAAAAGCATAAATATTTTAACCAATTATAAAATTTAAAGAGAAAATCAGATATATTTATATTTGGTTTTCTCTTTTTCTTTAGATAAAATCGAAAAAAGAAAGCTTCATTTCAACTCAAATCTAATTGGTTATGAACGAGATTATTTCTTATTTCAGCACTATTCCGTCTTCACATCGTAGTTTTATCTTAATTGGCGGGATTACACTTTTTTGGGTAATAGAAAATACTTTCCCCTTGTTTCAAATGCAATACAGAAAATGGCATCATGCGGGAATCAACATCTTCTTTACTATTACTACTATTATTGTCAACTTTATTCTAGCTTTTATTTTAATAAAAACAGCTAGCTGGACAACTGAACATAATTTCGGGATTTTACAATGGCTTCCCCAAATTCCTATTTGGCTTTATACAATTATTGGTCTGCTTTTATTAGATTTAATTGGCGCTTATTTAGTTCATTTTGTAGAACATAAAATAAAGTTTTTATGGCGTTTCCATATCATTCACCATACAGACACCTGGATTGATACCACAACAGCAAACAGACATCATCCGGGCGAGAGTGTAATTCGTTTTGTGTTTACAACACTTGGCGTATTAATTGTAGGAAGCCCAATGTGGATGGTATTTTTATACCAGTCTTTATCTGTTATATTTTCCCAATTTAATCATGCTAATATTTCGCTGCCAAATAAGCTGGATTTATTCCTAAGCTATTTTATAGTTTCTCCCAATATGCACAAAGTGCATCATCATTATGTACTGCCTTATACCGACAGCAATTATGGTAATATTTTTTCTGTTTGGGACAGGCTTTTTGGCACTTATACCTCTTTACCAAAAGATCAATTAATTTACGGCGTAGATACTCATATGCTTGCCGAAGAAAATAACGAATTGAAAAATTTATTGCAAATTCCGTTTCAAAAATCAAGATCAGCAAAAAACACTAAAAATCAATAAAAAAAAATATACTTGGGCGTACCAACTAATTATTTTTTTTATTAATATTGATACATAAAATGAAAATCAATCTATTAATCATTAACCCTCTATTTGAATTAATTTTCACGAGATGAAAAAGAGTAACCGCAAAGAATTGAATTGGGAACAAACGGAAAGACTTGTTTCGTTAGCCTTAGAAGAAAGAAATCCATTTGAAATCATAAAAAAAGAATTTGGATTGGAAGAAAAAGAAGTTCTTGAAATAATGAAGAAGAAAATGCCTCTTGAAAAATTTGAGATGTGGAAAAAGAAGGCTATAGCAAATAAACCTAAACCAAAGCCTATTAAAATTGATGATTTTGACGAAGATTTGGATGGTAAATATTATATTAAAAATAAATTTGACTAAGATTTAAAACTCCTGTAAAAGCAGGAGTTTTTTTTTATTTATAACTTTTTACAATGATTTTGTAACTATTTTGTAATTTTCTAGTCTCATAGGTATAACTAAACATAAACAAATGAAAAAAATACTTTACACTTTAGCTCTTGCAGTAACGCTTTGGAGCTGTAAAACAGGAAGTTCTTCAGTTTCTGAAAAAAATGTCGTAGACGTTAACATTAATCTTGTTGATGTAAAAGACGATAAAGTTTTGGTAACTGTAACACCTCCGCCAATTAAAACAGATGAAATCATCTACAGTATTCCAAAAACAGTCCCAGGAACCTATTCTACTGATAATTACGGAAAATACTCAGATGATTTTAAAGCTTTTGATGCTAAAGGAGATGCTTTAAAAGTAACTAGACTTGGCGATAATTCATGGTCAATTACTAATGCTAAAGCGCTAAAAAAAATTACTTATTTAGTTAATGATACTTTTGACACTGAAAAAGGGACCGGATTTGGCAACGATGATGTTTTCTCACCTGCAGGAACAAACATTAAAGCCGGAGAAAATTTCCTGGTAAATACGCACGGTTTTGTTGGGTATTTTCAGGATAAATTAGAAATCCCGTATAAAGTTACCATTACACATACTGAAACACTTTGGGGTGCAACTTCAATGACAGATGAAGATGTAAGCAAAACAAGTGATGTTTTTACTACGCCGCGTTACGCTGTTTTAGTTGAAAATCCAATTATGTATTCTAAACCAGATTACACTACTTTCAACGTTAACGGAATGGATATTTTAATTGCTGTTTATTCTCCAACTGGGAAATTTACTGCAGAAAGTATTACTCCTGAAATGAAAACAATGATGACAGCTCAGAAAAACTTTTTAGGAAAAGTAAATGCAAATAAAAAATACACTGTTTTATTGTACTTATCCAGCATGGCTAAAGACGATGCACATGGATTTGGAGCTTTAGAGCATCCAACTGCTACTACAGTTGTCCTTCCTGAATCTATGCCAAAAGAAAGATTGGTAGAATCAATGAAAGATGTTGTTTCTCATGAGTTTTTCCACATTGTAACTCCATTGACAATTCACTCAAAAGAAATTCAGTATTTTGATTATAATGACCCAAAAATGTCTGAGCATTTATGGATGTACGAAGGTGTAACAGAATATTTTGCAAATCTTTTCCAAATCAACCAAGGTTTAATTGATGAAGCAGAATTCTACACTAGAATTGCAGATAAAATTGAGCAGGCAAAAAAGTTAGATGATACAATGTCATTTACTAAGATGAGTGCTAATGTTTTAGAACAACCTTATAAAGACCAATACTTAAACGTTTACCAAAAAGGTGCTTTAATCGGAATGTGTATCGATATTATCATTAGAGAAAAAAGTAACGGAGAAAGAGGAATTCTTGATTTAATGCATAAATTATCAACTGAATACGGTGTTAACAAACCATTCAACGATAATGAATTATTTGCTAAAATCACACAATTGACTTACCCTGAAGTTGGTGATTTCTTAAACAAATATGTAGCAGGAACAACTCCAATTCCTTACGATTTTTATTTAGCAAAAGTTGGTGTGACAAAAGCAACGGAGAAAAAAGCCGGAGCAGTTTTCTTAAAAGGACAAACGCCTTATATCAAAATTGATAAGCAGACAAAAGAAATTGCAGTTCGTCCAGATGTTGAGCTAAACGATTTCTTCAAGAATTTAAACTTAAAAGGCGGCGATATTATTTTAGCAGTAAATAACAAAGCATATTCTTTAGAAAACATCTACGAACTTATTGGTGAAAGTGAAAACTGGAAAGAAAATGATCCAATTACTGTAAAAATAAAACGTGATGGTAAAGAAGAAACTATAAAAGGAACTGTAAAATTACCATTTGAAGAGACTGAAACTTTTAAAGCAACTGATGCTTCAAAAGACAAACTTAAAAATGCATGGCTGAAAGGATAATTTCTTTTAAACTTATAAAAAAACCGACAAGTGATTGTCGGTTTTTTTGTTTTCTATCATTGCGAGGAACGAAGCAATCTCATATCGAGTATCTATTTTGATTATAACTTATTATAGTGCGGCTGCTTCGTTTCTCGCAATGATTTTGTGTTTAATATTTTATTTCTTAACCGGAAACTTCCAGTCAAATTCATCTTTATTATTGATAATGGCGCCAATCTCGAATTTCACAACCTCATCAAATTCAGTTTGAAGAATAAACCAATTGTCTTCGTTGAAGTAATTTTCGAAAGTGTCAAAAGTTTCCTGATTGTATTTTGTAATTCCTTTTGCTGCAAAATCTTTCTTTACATCGGCAATTTTTCTTCCAATTAATTTGAATCCGAAAACTTCTAAATCATTGCTTGAAGCTACCAAATAACCTAATTTCAAATCTTCTTCCTCATAAAATGTCAATCTGATTTTGTAAGCATTGTATACAAAAATCACATTCTCATCTTCGTCTTTATAGTTTTTATCAGGTTTTCCTAAAGCAGCTGTAACGTCATTCTGCTTCATTCCGAAAAGTAGTTTATCAATTCCTGATTTTAAATTTATTTTCATATTTAATTGTCTTTATTTTAAGTGCAAATTTCGTGAAGTTTTTTATTGTTCTGCCACGAATTGCACAAATTTTCTCGAATTTAATTTTGTTCTTTTGTCAGGCTGAGCGAAGTCGAAGCCCATTTTCGTTTCAAAAGCCCTTCGTTTCGCTCGGGGTGACATCGTAATAAAACCAGTGTAAATCTGTTTTATCAGCACAATCCGTGATCCCTATTGATTTTGATAATTCTTTTTATTCGGTTTCGCACTCATATAAAAAGTAATTTTGCCGCCATTAATAACATCTTCATGTTTCAGGAAAGGTCTCGAAATTTCCTTTCCATTTAGCAAAACCTTATCCACAAACACATTTTTATCCGATTGATTTACGGTTTCAACTTCAAAGTTTTTTCCATTTTCTAAACTGAAAATCGCCTTTTTAACCAAAGGGCTTCCTAAAGCATATTCGTCAGAACCCGGTGCAACAGGATAAAATCCTAAACTACTGAAAATATACCAGGCACTCATTTGTCCGAAATCATCATTTCCTCCTAAACCATCTGCACCATTTCGGTACATTTTTTTAAGAATCATTCTGATCTTATCTTGTGATTTCCAAGGTGAATCTGTCCAGTTGTATAAATAAACTACATGATGTGAAGGTTCATTTCCATGAACATAATTCCCTATGATTCCGTCTCTTGTAATATCTTCGGTATTTTCAAAGTATTTATCCGGCAAATGCATGTTGAATAATGAATCTAAACGGACTTTAAACTTATCATTCCCGCCCATCATTTTAATCATCTCAGCAGGATCCTGCGGAACATACAAACTGTAATTCCATGAATTTCCTTCGATAAAACCTTGTCCATGTGTATCTAACGGATCAAATTCTTTTTTGAAAGTGCCGTCGTTTAATTTCGGGCGCATAAAGCCCGTTTTTTCGTCGTAAACATTTTTATAATTCTTAGATCTTTCGATGAATTCATTATAAATATCCGTTTTTCCTAATTTTTTAGCCGCCTGCGCAATCGCCCAGTCGTCATAAGCATATTCTAAAGTTTTAGAAACCGATGAACCATTTTTATCTTCAGGAACGTATCCTTTTTTCATATAATATTCCAATCCGTCGAAATACGGAACCTTAGCTGTTTTTACACAAGCCTGAAGCGCTTTTTCAGTATCAAAATTTGTATTGCCTTTTACAATTGCATCGGCAATTACAGAAACAGAATGATATCCAATCATACACCAGTTTTCATTGGCATAATGAGACCAGATTGGCAGCATTTTATGCACACTTTGGTCTGAATGTGCCAGCATCGAGCTTATCATATCTGAATTCCTGGAAGGCTGTACAATATTAAATAAAGGATGTAAAGCTCTATAGGTATCCCATAATGAATAACTTGTATAATTTTTAAAGTTACCGGCTTTGTGAACATTCATATCCAAACCTTTGTAATTTCCGTCAAGGTCCATATATTCTGTCGGGCCCAGAAAAGCGTGGTACATCGCAGTATAAAAGTTCACTAAATCTTCTTTTTGAATGGTTTCAATCTGAATTTTATTCAGTTCCTTATTCCAAATTTCCTGGCTTTGCTTTTTAACTCGTTCAAAATCCCAATCCGGAATTTCTTTTTTCATGTTTTCTACTGCTCCGGCAGAACTTACGGGCGATAAAGCCATTTTAATTTTGATTTTCTCTCCTTCGTTTGTATCAAAATCAAAGAACAATTTTAGGTTTTGACCTGCCATTTCAGGGAAGTTTTTAGTCTGATCAAATCTTCCCCAAAAACCTCTGTAAACACTTTTTTCCTGTGCGGCTTGTCCGTAACTTTTAACTGGTTTACTAAAAGACATAGCAAAATAAACCGTTCTGGTTCTCGCCCAGCCGTTTGTCTGGCGATAACCTGTAATTAAAGTATCGTTTTCTACACGTACAAAAGTCCAGACATTCTTTTTATCGTAATTGTAAATTCCAGAAGTTAAATCGAGGATGATGTGTGCTTCATCTGATTTTGGAAATGTATATTGGTGCATCCCTACTCTGGTTGTTGCAGTCAATTCAGCTTTAATATTATGATCTTCCAAAAGAACGCTGTAATAAGCCGGTTCTGCTTTTTCTGTTGAATGAGAAAATGCAGATCTGTAACCTGGTAAAGGTTTTGAAGCAACGCCCGAATTCAATTGCAATTTTCCAGTTGTTGGCATAATTAGAAAATCTCCTAAATCAGAATGGCCTGTTCCGCTAAAATGGGTGTGACTGAAACCTACAATTGTTTTGTCTTCGTATTGGTATCCTGCGCAATATTTATAAACTTCGCCATTGTATTTTCCGTTTAAACTGTATGCAATTGTGTCTGTTTCGGGACTTAATTGCACGCTTCCGAAAGGTACTGTGGCTCCCGGATAGGTGTGTCCCATTTTTGCTGTTCCAATCATTGGATCAACATATTGAATCAAATTTTTAAGGTTGTTTTCTTTTTTCTGCGCATTTGTATTTACCGTAAAAGCAAACATTAAAGTTCCAAATGCAATAATAAAAGCAGGTTTTTGTAAAATATTCATCAGGTATTTTCAATAATTGTTTCGTTCAGAAAATTACGATAATTTATAATTTTAAACTAATACAGACTGGATTAAAATCCAGCCCTACAATATGAATTGAGCCTGACGGCTCTTTACAATGATTATATTGAATTGTTGCTTCATAAAAAAATGCGATCGATTTAATTTCTGTAGAAAAAATTCATTTAAAATTATACGAAATAAACAAGAGTTCCGAAGGAACGGTTTATATTGTAGGGCTGGGTTTCAATCCAGTTTAATGAATCGGTCTATTTTACGAGCTATTCTTAAGGAACGGCTGATTATTTCGTATAATTTAAAACCGTCTAAAATCCAGCCCTACAATATGGGTTGACCTTAGCGGCTCTTTTTTTCTTATCCATTCTTTAAACTGGATTAAAATCCAGCCCTACAATATGGGTCGAGCCTACCGGCTCTTTTTAAAGCTTACGCTTTAAGTTTTCTTTTACTTCTTCAAACCATTCGTTTTTTAGGATACTTAAAACAATAGAATCACGACGAATATTACCGTCGCGTGTTGGCATGTTACTTCTTAAAACACCTTCAACCTTACAGCCAATGCTTTTCATTGCAGCAATGCTTCTTTCGTTATTATTATCGGCACGAAATTCTACTCGCTCCATTCCAAGGGTTTCAAAAGCAAACTGAAGTAATAAAAATTTGCAATGTTTGTTTAGTCCGGTTCCTCTAAAAGCTGATCCGTACCAAGTATAACCTAATTGTAAAGTTTTAAAATCAAGATTGATATCATAAAAACGGGTTGAACCGGCGTATTTTTGAGATTTTTTATCAAAAACAATAAATGGAAATTCTTTTTGTTTTTCTCTTTCTTTTATTGCCAATTGAATATAATTGATCAAATTGTCTTTTCCTTCTGCACCAACTAAAGAATATTTCCATGTTTCTGGTTCGTTGATTGAAATTTCCAGTAAATTTTCTACATCTGATTCCTGAATTGGGCGTAGTAAAACTAAATCGTCTTCTAAAATTATATTATCTGTAAAACTGAAATTTGAAGTTTTATCCATTGGTTTATTTCTATTAGTTAAATATTTGAGATATTTTTTTTCAATAACAAATGTCCCTATGGGACATATTTAAATTGCAATATTTTTTTTCTACCGACGAGTTATCTATACGAGATAATATCCTAGTCACTTCTCATTAGAAATAATATTGTCAATTAATTACAAATATAATTCAACAAAATCTTTTTATAGCCATACTCCTCAGGAGTATTTTATTGGTATCTAAATAATTCAAATCCAAAAAAAAATGCCCCATAGGGACATTTGTATTATTCGTGGAGATTCACAAAGTTATTCACTCATTTCATCATAACGTTCCGGAACCTGCGGATCGTAAAGCGGGCATTTAAATTCCTGCATCAAATCTACTAACTGATTCATGGTTTTTCCTTCGGTTCCATAACAATCAATTTTAATGCTTTGCGGAGTGGTAATAACTTGAAATGCGCCTTTTCCGTCTTTGTTTTTCCAGCTGTTTTCATCGACTCTTTCCCATTTTGAGAAAACAGAGTTGATACGATTGATAATTACCTCAACAGGAAGTTTTTCAAGACCGTCAACTTCTTCTTTTTCAACAAGAGCTTCGTAAACCTCGTGATGGTTTAGGTAAATTTCGTCTATATATCTCCAAAAAAGCAGTTCGTACATAATGAGGTGTGTGTTTTTAAACCATATAAGTGATATAAGAAAATATAAATGAATGCCATTGTTTACCAATTAGAACGGGGCTTCGACTTCGCTCAGCCTGACATTTTTAACACGTCCAATTTAATATGAACTTATATTACTTATATGATGAATAAAATTTAATATTCGAATGTTCCATATTCGCTGGTGATCGTTAGTTTTTTAGCATCGGCTGCTTCTACTCTACCTACGATTTGCGCATCAACATTGAATGATTTTGAAATTTCAATAATATCTTGTGCTATATTTTCCGGAACGTAAATTTCCATACGGTGACCGCAGTTGAAAACCTGATACATTTCTTTCCAGTCGGTTTTTGATTGTTCCTGAATTAACTTGAACAATGGCGGAACCGGGAATAAATTATCTTTTATAATGTGTAAATTCTGAACGAAATGTAAAATTTTAGTCTGCGCACCGCCGCTGCAATGCACCATTCCGTGAATCTCGTTTGGTGTGTATTTATCTAAAATTTTCTTGATAATTGGTGCGTAAGTTCTCGTTGGAGAAAGTACTAATTGACCTGCATTTATTGGACTATTTTCAACCTCATCAGTTAAATTAACCTGACCAGAATAAATTAACTCTTCAGGAACAGCGGCATCGTAACTTTCAGGGTATTTTTTAGCCAGATATTTTCCGAAAACATCGTGACGGGCAGATGTTAATCCGTTGCTTCCCATTCCTCCGTTATAACCTTTTTCATAAGTTGCCTGACCAAAAGAAGCCAAACCAACAATTACGTCTCCAGCCTTAATATTAGCATTGTCAACCACATCTGCACGTTTCATACGAGCTGTTACAGTTGAGTCAACAATAATTGTACGAACTACATCTCCAACATCGGCAGTTTCTCCTCCGGTTGAATGAATGGTTACTCCAAAAGATTTTAGTTCGTTGATTAATTCTTCTGTTCCGTTGATAATTGCCGAAATAACATCGGCCGGAATTAAATTTTTATTTCTTCCAATGGTTGAAGAAAGTAAAATATTATCGGTTGCGCCAACACATAGTAAATCGTCAATATTCATGATTAAAGCATCCTGAGCGATTCCTTTCCAAACCGAAAGATCTCCGGTTTCTTTCCAGTACATATAGGCCAAAGATGATTTTGTACCCGCTCCGTCGGCATGCATAATAAGACAATGTTCGTTGTCCTGAGTTAAATAATCAGGGACAATTTTACAGAATGCCTGTGGAAATAAACCTTTGTCAATATTTTTTATAGCGTTATGTACGTCTTCTTTTGATGCCGAAACACCTCTCTGTGCATATCTTTTGCTAGAATCTGAACTCATGAAAATTAGTTTGTGTTGATGTGGTGCAAAGATAATCCCTTTTTTTAATTCTTTAGGTATTCGAGTATAGGATTCAAAAAAGTTTTGCAGTGAATTACACTAATTTTTTTTCTTAAAAAACAAAAATCATCCTTATTGGATGATTTTTGAAAAATAGAATTTGTGTAAATTCGTGTAATTCGTGGCAAAAAATTATTTCGTAAATAATAATTCTCTGTATTTAGTTAATGTCCAGCTTTCGTCATCAACCAATAATTCTAATTTATCACAGTGATTACGGATGTCTTCAAAATATGGTTTTACAGTATTGCAATACGCTTCTGCCATTTTTTGACCATCAGTTAACTGATTTGCTTTTTTTCTTTCATTGGTCATGGCCAAAACTTTAGAATTGATTCCTTCAATATGACCAGAAATTTCTTTGATCAAAGTGATTTGCTCTTTTGCAATAGTTTCAAATTCTTTTCCGAAGATTTCTTTTAAACCTTTTACATTTTCAATTAATGTATTTTGATAACGAATTGCAGTTGGAATAACATGATTTCTGGCAATGTCTCCTAAAACTCTTCCTTCAATTTGGATTTTCTTGGTGTACTCTTCTAATTCAATTTCGTAGCGTGCTTCGGCTTCAATGTGATTAAAGATTCCCAATTCAGCAAATAAATCCAGAGCTTGTTTAGAGACTTTAGCTTTTATAGCTTCCGGAGTTGTTTTAAAATTACTCAAACCTCTTTTTCCTGCTTCTTTCTCCCACGCTTCACTATAACCGTCGCCTTCAAAAAGAATCTTTTTAGATTGTTTGATGTATTCTCTTAAAACATTAAAAATAGCATCGTCCTTTTTCATGTCTTTCGACTCGATCAGGTTTTCTACTTCATTTTTAAAATCTTTTAATTGTTTTGCTACAATTGCATTCAAAGTTGTCATTGCATTAGAACAGTTTGAATTTGAACCTACTGCTCTAAACTCAAATTTATTTCCTGTAAAGGCAAAAGGTGAAGTTCTGTTTCTGTCTGTATTGTCTAATAATACATCTGGAATTTTACCTACAACATTTAATTTCAAATCTGTTTTTTCTTCCGGAGATAATTTTCCAGTTGTTACACTTTCTAATTCAGATAAAACTTTTGTCAATTGTGCTCCAATAAATACCGACATAATTGCCGGCGGCGCTTCGTTTGCTCCTAACCTATGATCGTTACTTGCCGTTGCGATTGATGCACGAAGTAAAGTTTCATTGTCATTTACTGCTTTTATTGTATTAATAAAGAAAGTCAAAAACTGTAAATTACTCATTGGTGTTTTACTCGGACTCAATAAGTTAACTCCGGTATCTGTTGCCAATGACCAGTTGTTGTGTTTTCCTGAACCGTTTACACCTTTAAATGGCTTTTCGTGAAATAAAACTTTAAAATCATGACGCTCTGCAACTTTCTGCATCACATCCATTAATAAAGAGTTATGGTCTACGGCAAGGTTTGTTTCTTCAAAAATTGGTGCCAGCTCAAACTGATTTGGTGCCACTTCATTATGACGTGTTTTTACCGGAATTCCTAATAACATACATTCCTGCTCTAAATCTCTCATATAAGTAAGAGCGCGAGTTGGAATGGATCCGAAATAATGGTCGTCTAACTGCTGTCCTTTTGCAGATGTATGCCCCAATAAAGTTCTTCCTGTCATCACTAAATCTGGACGTGAATTTGCCAAAGCTTTATCTATAAGAAAATATTCCTGTTCCCATCCTAAAGTTGCGGTTACTTTTTTTACATTTTTATCAAAGTATTTACAAACTTCTGTAGCCGCTTCGTCAATTGCTGATAATGCTCTTAATAAAGGTATTTTATTATCCAGGGCTTCACCTGTATAAGCAATAAAAACAGTCGGGATACATAAAGTTGTTCCATATATAAAGGCTGGCGAAGTTGGATCCCAGGCCGTATATCCTCTTGCTTCGAATGTATTTCTGATACCACCGTTTGGAAAACTTGAGGCATCTGGTTCTTGCTGCACTAATTGTGCGCCGCCAAATTTCTCCACAGGATCGCTTCCATCATACGACGTTTCAAAAAAAGCATCATGTTTTTCTGCAGTAGTTCCGGTAAGCGGCTGAAACCAGTGTGTATAATGCGTAACTCCTTTGGCCAATGCCCATTCTTTCATTCCCATGGCGATATAATCTGCCAGTTTACGTTCTATTTTCGTTCCGTGTTGAATGGCATCTCTTACTCCTTTTAAAGCATCCGAAGTTAAAAACTGCTTCATTGCTTTCTCATTAAACACATTTGATCCAAAAAGATTCGATTTTTTATCAATTTCTTCAAAGTGTACCGGCTTTCTTGTAGAAGCTTCTTGTAAAGCTTGGAAACGTAATGTTGACATGTATATAATTTTAAAAATTCGTAATAATTTTCACAAAAAAATGAGCAACAAATATAAACAATAAAAGCCCCTTTTTTAAACTTAAAATCGAGAATTTTATACGCCGATTTATCAACATATGAAGCTTTTTTTAAAGAATAATAAAGATGATGTAAAGAAATATAACAAAAAAGCTCAGTATTATTCATTAAATAAACATTTTTTCATAATTCCTTAACCCTAAAATTCAAAAACTTACCTTTATTTTTACGAATTTATTTTTTTTATGTGTTTAAAATTGCTTTTTTTAAAATATACCCCTATCAAAATTGCGCTTCTCAAAAAAATTGTTGTCTGCCAAACAAAATAGCCCCCTAATTTTTAGGACTAAAAAAATAAATCTATATTTGACCCAGCGAAAAAACAAAAAAAAATAAATTTATATTATTATGGCTAAAATTAAGTTAGAGTACATTTGGTTAGATGGATACGAACCAACTCAAAATCTTAGAAGTAAAACTAAAGTTGAAGAACACGAAAATTTCAAAGGAACATTAGAAGAACTTGGAAATTGGTCATTTGATGGTTCGTCAACAAAACAAGCTGAAGGTGGATCTTCTGACTGTTTATTAGTTCCTGTGGCTATTTACCCTGATCCAACTCGTATCAACGGTTGGTTAGTAATGACAGAAGTTATGTATGCTGACGGAACTCCTCACTCTTCTAACGGTAGAGCTACTATTGATGATGATGGTGATTTCTGGTTTGGATTCGAACAAGAATATTTCATCATGGATACTAAAACTTTATTGCCATTAGGTTTCCCTGTTGGAGGTTATCCTGCTCCACAAGGTATGTACTACTGCTCGGTAGGTGGAAAAAACACTCACGGAAGAAAATTAGTAGAAGAACATGCTGATTTATGTATCGCTGCCGGAATTAACTTTGAAGGTATTAACCAAGAGGTTGCTTGCGGACAATGGGAATTCCAATTATTCGCTAAAGGTGCTAAAAAAGCCGGAGACGAAATCTGGGTTGCTCGTTACTTATTAGATCGTTTGACTGAGAAATATGGTTACTATATTGAATATCACCCAAAACCTCTAGGAGATACTGACTGGAATGGTTCTGGAATGCACGCTAACTTCTCTAACGAGGTGTTAAGAACATGTGGAGATCAAGCTACTTACGAAAGAATTTGTGAGGCTTTCCGTCCTGTTACTGCTGAGCATATCGCGGTTTACGGAGCTTACAATGACCAACGTTTAACTGGTAAACACGAAACTGCTTCTATTCACGATTTCTCTTATGGAGTTTCAGACAGAGGATGTTCTATCAGAATTCCTTTAATGACTGTTCAAAAAGGTTGGAAAGGTTGGTTAGAAGACAGAAGACCAGCTTCAAACGGAGATCCATACAAAATTGCTGCAAGAATTATCAAAACTGTTAAATCAGCGCTATAATTTAAAGCTTAGAATATATCCTAAAAGTGCCATCGTAATTGTTGGCACTTTTTTTTATGCCCTAACTTGTCATTGCGAGGAACGAAGCAGCCACACTAGCAAAAATTATAAAGCTTTATGTAATAGCACATAGATAACGCTGATTTAAACAGATTTTACATCTTATATCTCACAAATTAAATTTAAAAGACTTTTCTTATAATAACTTTTTCAGTAAAATTTCATAACTTACCTTTGTGTAATTCATTTAAAAAAAACATCATGATAGTCTGGACTCTCTTTTTACTGGCTGTAGTTTTTATTCTTGCTTTAGATTTAGGTGTATTCAACAAAACACCGCATATTATCAGCACCAAAGAAGCAAGCAAATGGACATTAATTTGGGTTACTTTATCCTTTCTGTTTTCAGGAGTTATCTATTGGCTTTATACTACAGATTATATTGCAAATCCCGACGGCTTAAAACCCGCTGTGGCTTCGATGAAGTTTATTACGGGTTATTTAATCGAATTATCTTTAAGCGTTGACAACATATTTGTAATTGCCATTATTTTCGCTTCTTTTAAAATTCCGCAAAAGTACCAGCACCGTGTTTTATTCTGGGGAATTTTAGGTGCGATTGTTTTTCGTGGTTTAATGATTTTCTTCGGTGTTATGCTGATTAATAAATTTAGCTGGACAACTTATGTTTTTGGAGTATTCTTAGTATTTACCGCTATAAAAATGTTGTTTTCAGGAGAAGATGAAGATTTTAATCCTAAGGATTCGTTTGTATACAAAACATTAGGAAAAATTATCCCGATTACTTCACACATGGAGCATGAGAAATTTTTCATTTTAACCGAAAAAGGAAAAAAGGCTGCAACGCCGCTTTTTGTTGCTTTGATTGTAATTGAAGTCATGGACGTTTTATTTGCTGTAGACAGCGTTCCGGCAATTTTAGCCATTACATCAGACCCCTTTTTAGTGTTTAGTTCTAATATTTTTGCCATTTTAGGTTTACGTTCTATGTATTTCTTCCTGGCAAATATGCTGGCAAAATTCAGTTTCTTAGAATATAGCTTAGTTGCTATTTTAGCTTTCGTAGGTTTAAAAATGCTTCTTCATGAATGGATTCACGTTCCAGAATGGGCTTCATTAGGATTTATTGCACTTTCGCTTTTAGTTGGAATTTTGGTTTCGCTTAAATTTGGAAAAGAAAAAGAACTTACTGATTCTGATTTGTAATAGTGTTTCAATATATATTCATAAAAAAAGGAAATCTTACGATTTCCTTTTTTATTTATTTTCGTTAAATCATTAAAAATAAGACAAATACTATATTTTAACTTTTAAAAATAAGATTTTACATATTTAAATGCTATTTTTATCTCATTATAAACCATAAATTTTTATCATGAGAAAAAATTACATTTACGCCATTTTTGTTTTCTTATTAGCCTTTACTTCATTTGGGCAAAAAGTTACGCTCACACCGACAGCTGTCAATGGTCAAAGTGTTAGTGGCGGGCCAATTAACTTAGGTTCAAATGCTTCATCAAGTGTATCACTAAGTGTTACAGTCGAAATGCCAGCAATACCAGGAAATAGCGGAACAATTACCATTCATTCCGTAAATGGTTTAAATGACAACATAGTAATTAATGGAAATGGTGGTGCGTTATTTTTTGGCGAGGGAAAAACAGCTTCTCGAAGTTTTGTTGTAACTTTAACAGCAAGTAACTTTAGTACTTCAGGATATATTTATGCCGAATATAAAACTGGAGTAGTTTATAAAAGTAATAACTTATCTGTAATTAAAAATGGAGTACCTCCTACGCCACCTGTCTCCCCCAATCCTCAAGAAGAAATTGGCCCTTACGGTGGAACTCCGCTATTCCCTGAATTTACTAAGTATTATAGCATAGCTTCACAAGATTGGATTAATGATGCCGGAGAAGTAATAAAAACCAATACAGCTTTCTATGATCCAGTTGTTATAAGAGAAAGAACAACCTTTAGTAATGGAGCAGTATCAATTCCAAATACATTCAGGTATTATGTTGTTGATTTTTTACCATATCATAATAATCTAAAAATAGACAATTTTATTCAAAATGATCAATACTTACTAAATGGAGAAAACCCTCGAACTATACTAGGGAATCAAGCAACAGAAACTCATACAGAAAACACTACTGCATCTAGGCCCCCAGTTATTACTAAACCATTAAATAACTATCAATGGCAGAGTAGAATTAAATACCCATTAAGATGGGATAATATTACAGGTTATTTTCAAACATATGGATGGAAAGATATTTCTGGAGCAACACAGATAAATTATACCCCAACGAAATCCAATTTACCGATGGAATATAGAAGATTAATATTAGAAAACATAACCGATAAATCTGACTATCGAAGATGTGCAACTAGTAATATTATTGACGTAGTACCGTTAATCACTGACTTAACAAAAAATACAATCTGTTGCGATCAAACCGTTAGTTCAGACAATCTTGCAAGTCCAATTACTGGTACTTCCGCACTAGGAATATATTATCAATGGCTGATATCTGAAGATAACGTAAACTGGACGCCGATCTATGAAGCAACAAACCAAAATTATACCCCAATCAAATATGGGTACAGAAACGCTTTTGAGTCTAAAACACAATACTACAAAAGAATTGTGTATGACTACACAAAAAATATAAATTATCTAAGCAATATTGTAAAAATAATTTTTGAAGCTCCATCGGGAGAAAATCAATCTATAAAAATCTATCCTAATCCAACAACATCACTTTTAAACATAGAAACTACCAGAGCTACTGTTACAATTACTAATAGTACAATTACTAATAGTACTGGTAACACAGTAACACCTGCCAGCAATACAGCTATTAGCTTAAATTTAACCAAGCTAGATGTTTCAAATCTCCAGCCGGGTATTTATTTTATAAATATGTTTGTAACCACAATAGGATCATCTAGAGGATATACTTCTCAATCAACATTTATAAAACAATAAATTAAAATTCATAAAAAAAGGAAATCTTTCGATTTCCTTTTTTTACATATATTATAGTCTATTATAATTTTATTCTTTTAACATTACTATCATCAAGTTTGTACTTTTTGATTACAGCATTATAATCTGAATAATCAGCTTTATTAATTGATTTTCCTGTTTCAAAAATATCTGCCGGAACAATTACAATTCTAAAAATCTGATCTTGAGTCCAATCTGGAGAAAGTGTATTTAATGGAAAATCTGCTCCAAGGAAAATATTAACTCTATTTAATGTATAATCAAAATTAAAATCTAGAGCCCCACCATCAGTCATGTAGTATGTTTGTGGCATTAGTCTCCAAACATCATTTCCACTTTGAATTGCATACAAATGATAAACTAAGACTACATCATTTTTATAAATTGCTGGTGTTAAAGGCACAGTTACCAAATATCCATTATTGGAAGTAAAATCCACTTCTCTTTCAATAACTTCCGAAACTGGAGCATCATATCCTGGAGGCCCTTGTGGCCCTTCCGGCCCTTCACAACCAGTAAAGGCAAATAACCCAACAACAGCGAATAACGTAAGTATCTTTTTCATAATATATATTTTTTTAAAGTTTATAAAAGCATTCCAAAAACCAAACCAAAAATTTTGTTAAACAGGTTTTGGAATAAATTTTTTTATTATTTTTTTACAACAAGCTGATTCTTAAACAGGATCTTGCTAAAAAATAATACATGGTAAGGTAAGGAATTTTCCCAATATTCCCAAGTATGTGCGCCAGGACGTTCAGTATAATCGTGTTCTACCTTATTATATACCAATCGGCGGTGTAATTCTCTGTTGGGCTCAATAAGGAAATCATCTACTCCGCAGTCAATAATTAAAGGCAATTTGTTTATTTTTATTTTATCCAGCATTCCCATAACGGCATGCTGCGCATACAACTCCGAATTATCACTTTTGTCTCCAAAAACAGGCTGCATTAATTTTACTACTTGCGCCGAAGATTCACGGTTAAGCATTGTACTCATATCTACTGCCCCGCTCATACTTCCGGCTGCACAAAATAAATCAGGATGTCTTGCAGAAAGATATAAAGCGCCGTGTCCGCCCATAGAAAGTCCGGTAATAACTCTTCCTGTCCTGTTGCTAATTGTTCTGTATGTTTTGTCTACTTTTTGAACTACTTCCTGCGTAATAAAAGTTTCAAATTGGCTTTCTTTATTTACAGGACTGTCCAGATAAAAACTAAACGTTTCACCTTCGGGCATTACGATGATTAAATTATATTGATCAGATAAACTCTGAACCAGTTTTTTATTGGGAGTATTTTTTAACCAGTCACTAAAATGCCCGTATGCTCCGTGCAGTAAATACATTACCGGAAACGTGGTTTTACTTTTTGCATACGAATTTGGTAAAACTACAGCTGCCTTGTAGGTTTTGTTCATGGCGGTACTTACAATTTGTAAAGTATCTACTTTTGCTGCGTATGTCATTGACGAAATACACAGAAAAACAAAGAATACTAAAATTTTAAGGTTTTTCATTTTGATAGTTTTTTTGATTAAAGGAATGTAAATATACCTTTTTTCTGAACAAACTATAGATTACACAAATTAAAATGATTCTCTACATCTGTAAAAAAAATAGCCACGAATCACGAATTTAATTTAATATAATTCGTGAATTCGTGGCTAATAAATTTAACCTTCAAAAAAACTATTAACTAATAATAATCTTATGTTCGTGACGGTATTGCGATGCACTTTTACCTGTGTATTGTTTGAAAGATTTGCTAAAGTGGCTGAAATTATTAAAACCGCTTTCGTAACAAACTTCATTAATACTTATAGGTTTTTCTGCCAAAAGTTTAGAGGCATGCACCAATCTATATTCGTTTACAAACTCTGTAAAAGTTTTATTGGAAATCTTTTTAAAATATCTGCAGAAAGAAGGCGTTGTCATACTCACTAAATTCGAAACTTCGTCGATAGCGATAGACTGCTGAAAATTATCTTTAACATAATTAAAAACCACATTCATACGATCGCTGTCCTGCGTTTGCAGTTCCATTGTAAAACCGTCTGCATTTAGCATTGTATATTCTTCAGACGAATCTAATTCATCCAGAATACTTAAAAGTGTCAGCAAACGTTCAAACGGAAGCTGGTCTTCCATCGCTTCTATTTTTTTTCCAATCTGTTTTTTAGTTTCACCTCCAAAAGCGATTCCGCCTTTAGACTGACTTAAAACATTTTGAATCTTTTTCATTTCCGGTACAACAAAAAAGTCATTCCCTAAAAATTCAGGTTTGATATGAATAACCGTTTCGTTTACGTTTCCCGTTTGTTCATTCGTAAAGCCGCAATGCGGCAAATTAGACCCTATCAAAATCAAACTACCATTTGTATAATAGGAAACATGGCTTCCTATTTGTCTTTTTCCTGCCCCGCCGTTAATATAAACCAACTCAATCTCTGGATGATAATGCCATAAATGAGCTTTGCTATTGGTCTTTTCGGCGTGTTTGCTGTAGGTAAAAGAACTTCCGTATGAGTTAGTTATCACTTCAAGAGCTGGGGCAATTGTCTTCATGATAATTTCTTTAAAAAATAATAGCAAATTTAACAAAAACACCTAAAATAATTTAAATTTTAACCTATAACGGTTTCGTAAATGAGAATATTTCATCAAAATGACAAAAAAGCTAACCTTCAAATTATCACTAAATGACCTTTTTTTAAATGACCCGTATTTTTATTCCAGATTTTTTTAAGATATCATATTTATTCGACCATATTTATAGATATTCATTATTTCTGTAAGAATATTAGAAGTTTTCAAAAACATTAACAATCTCAAAATGTTTGAAAAATAACAGCGTAATTAACTAAAACACCTAAAATAATTCAAATTTTAACCTATAACGGTTTCGTAAATGAGAATATAGCATATAAATTGGAAAATAGAGTTGATATTATTTTCGCATAGCTGAAGTAATTTTACATCAGAGAATTAGAGGTAATAATTTTAAAAACAAATACTATGAATAAGATAAAATTAAGTTTAGTATGTGCGGTGCTTTTATCAGGAATCAGCACTTATGCGATTGATGGGAATGAGGACTTTAATCTTCATGTATTGAAAAACGGTAAAACGATCACTTTTGGTCTTAACCAAACTCAGAAAGCAAAATTAGCTATATACGATAAAGAAGGTACTTTATTCTATTCTGAAAATGCTTCTGGTAAAGACGGAATTTTAAGAACTTTCAGCTTACAAGATTTCCCTGACGGAACTTATTTCTTAGAAGTTGAAGACAATGCAAAAAAAGTTAGATATGAAATTAGTGTAAATAACGAAATCGCTACTTTATCTTCAAAAGCAATTTCATCTGTTTACAAAACAGTTTCTGATAAAAATACTAGCGTAGCAGTACGCTAAAAAACTTATACTTCTCATAAGTATAAACTAAGGTTAGATAGTTAGTAAAGTTAAAAACGTAAGTTTTAAAAACAGCTCTTTGTGGTTATTGGGCTGTTTTTTTTTGTTTTAAACTTTTTGAAAAGCACTTAATTTAGTTTCACGCAGATTCTGCAGATTTAGTAGATTCTTTTTATTGTAATTATAATTACGTCTCGTCTATTGAAACCGCCAGGTATGTTTCCAATTGTATCCATACAAGAAATCTACACATTCGCCACCTCCTAAAATCACACCGAATTTCAATATAGCCCGTGGTTTCAACCACGGGAACACAAAGTTGATATTGTATTATACCTATATATAAGGTACAAAAATCCTAAAAATGATATTTTGCAAAAACATTGAAAAATAATAGCTGAATTAACAAAAACACCTAAAATAATTCAAATTTTAACCTATAACGGTTTCGTAAATGAGAATACAGCATCGAAATCGGAAAATAGAGTTGATATAAAACATATATATCTGAAGTAATTTTACATCAGAGAATTAGAGATAATAACATCAAAAACAAATACCATGAAAAAGAATTTAAAATTGAGTTTAGTATGTGCTGTACTTTTATCAGGATTAAGTACTTATGCAATTGACGGAAAAATGCTTTTAATCTTCACGTATTAAGAGCTAACGGAAAACTAATCACTTTTGCTTTAAACCAAACTCAAAAAGCAAGTATTAGTATATATGACAAAAACAATAATTTAATTTATTCTGAAAACGCTTCTGGTAAAGACGGAATTTTGAGAACTTTTAGTTTAGAAGAATTTCCAGCCGGAACTTATTTCTTAGAAATTGAAGACAACTTTAAAAAAGCAAGACACGAAATCACTATTACAAATGATTCTACAGTTTTGTCTTCAAAAGCCCTTACAACAGTTTATTAAGCAGATTGCTGCAAAAAAATATAGTGTGCCCCAAATACACTGAAGAATTTATACTCGCATACAGTATAAAAATGAGGTTAGATAGTTAGTAAAGTTAAAAAACGTAAGTTTTAGAAACAGCTCTTTGTGGTTATTGAGCTGTTTTTTTTGCTCTTTACTTTTTGGTAAAACCGGCTTTACAAATTCACTTCCTTGCGACTTCGTTTATTACTAAAATGTAAGAAAAACGTAAAATCAAATATTTTCAAAATAGTTGAAAAATAACAACCTAATTAACAAAAACGATAAAAATAATTCAAATTTTAACCTATAACGGTTTCGTAAATGAGAATACAGCATCGAAATCGGAAAATGGGGTTGTTAAAAAATCAGCACTTCTGTAATACTTTTACATCAGAGAATTAAACTAATAATTTAAAACTAACAGTTATGAAAAAGATTTTAAAATTGAGTTTAGTATGTGCAGTACTTTTTACAGGAAGTACATATGCAATTGATGGAAATGAAGACTTTAATCTTCATGTAATAAAAGCTAACGGAAAGCTTATCACATTTGCGATCAACAAATTGCAAAAAGCAACCCTGGCAATTTATGACAAAGACGGAAATCTAATTTATTCTGAAACTGCTTCAGGTAAAGATGGAATATTAAGAACTTTTAGCTTAGAAGAATTTCCAGAGGGAACTTACTTTTTAGAAGCTGAAGATAATGTAAAAAAAGTGAGACATGAAATTACTATTACAGACGATACAACTGTATTATCTGCAAAAGCAGTTTCTTCTGTTTATAAAACAGTTTCAGAAAAAAGCACAAGCGTAGCAGTGCGCTAAAAAAGTTATACTTCTTGTAAGTATAAAACTAAGGTTAGATAGTTAGTAAAGTTAGAAAAACGTAAGTTTTAGAAACAGCTCATTGTGGTTATTGAGCTGTTTTTTTATGTTAAATTTTTCGGTTTTTGAAAAAATTGAAAATTTTTGAAAAATTATTCTTAATAATTGTATGTATCTGGTTTTTATAGTATTAAAAAAATTCATTTTTTTTGAAACCGCAAGCCCCGTATTTACGTACATAGCGTAGACAAAACACAGAAATAGTTTTAATTCAGCATTTTAAGTATTAAAAAACACGTTTTTTTTGCGGAAAATTAAATTTGTATTTGTAGTTTTGGACGTTCCACATTTAGTAATAAAACTTTAAAAAAACATGACAAAATTTACCAAAACCGGGCTTGTTGCGGCCTTCTTTTTTGCAACACTATTTTCTTACGCTATTGATGGAAAAGGCGATTACATTTTAAACATTCAAACTGGAAACGGAAAAGTAGTTAGCTTTACTTTAGACACCTTTGAAAAGTCATCTTTTTCTATTTACGACGAAAATCACAATTTACTTTATGCGGGAGATTCTGCAGCAAACAAATTAGAGGTTTCGAAAACAATAAGTTTAGAAGGTTTACCAGCCGGAACTTATGTGTTAGAAGTTAAAGTAAACGACAAAGTTGCGAAACACGAAATTAAAGTTGTTGCGAAAAAGGCAAAAACTGTTAAGTTAGATGAGTCAGTAAACGAAAGTCCTGGGTTTCGTCGTTAAACCACTTTTTTTGCCCCACAAAAAAAATGAAAGCAGCTCTATAAGATGGAGCTGCTTTTTTTATGGATAAAACTTTTACTCCAATCTTGTTCATGATGGATTAAAATCCATCCCTACAATATGCTTCGTTCCTCCGGAACTTTTTATAGAATTTCATTAAAAATACCGCAATATTGTCATTTCGATGGAGGAGAAATCGCACTCGAAACTCAATAATGTTAATCTTCTGCTGGCGAGCGGGACGCTCGCGCTAGGAGGTGATTCATTCCGAAAAATGAAGATTACGAATTAATCAAATCAACAAAGCTTTGTGCTGCCCGAAGTCTCCATCTGCTGTCGCGAGAGTCTCGTTCGTGCATTTCGCTGCGTTCACTAACGGGACACTCGCGCTAGCGAGGAGTACTTTTTAAACTTAGAATTAAAAAGTACTCTTTTTAATCATTATCTAAATAGCCAATAAAATAATCCATTTTTGGTTTTATTAATTAATCTTCTTTTTTTAGGCTCCCAACCATCTTCAAACAGAATATTCATATCCATTAAAAGTTCTTTAGTTTCAAAAATATAACTATGATGATTTCCTTCTGACATAACATCTGAAGCGTCAATACTATCAATATCTTTTGATACAAATATATTTTTCCCTCCTTGTCCTAATCGTATTTTACCAATACGCAATGTTTTTGAAAAATTTAATGCTTTATCTTTATCTGATGCATAAAGAGTTCTTTTAAATCCAATATTCTTAAAAGTTGGTAAGATTGTATTACTAAAAACATCTTGATCTAAATCTGGTGCAGCTAATACTATTTGGTTTATAACTTTTATATAAGGTTTAAAACTTGCTTTATTTGCAAGATTATTCAATGCTCTTGTGATTAATCTATTTCCCATACTATGGGCAATTATATGCATTTTTTTAACCTCTGTTTTTATTATAAAATCTTCTACAAACTTTTCTAATTCAGGAATGCTAGCATCTGCATTCTCAATATCTTTAAGATAATCAATAGTATTTCCTGAAGAAGGCCAACTAAAGAAACCTGTTAAACCATTAAATGGTGTATCATAGGCTATTTGCCCAGTTCTCCATGCAGCTTCAGCAAAAGAGTTATTATATCCGTGCACAAATAAAAGAGCTGATTTATTTTCCGTATTTGGTAAATCATTTTTTAACCATTGGTAAAAATTGTCTTCTGATTTTTCTTCAATTTTCTTTAAAACAATATGTTTCTCATCATTTTCAGATAAACTAAACAACCATAAAATTTTTGAAGGTCTCTCAATGTTTCCTTGAATATGATCTTTGGGAATATTTATTTTACAAGAACCATAACGTAATTTATCTAATCTGTCTCCAAAATATAAATTTACTTCATCTTTTCCTGTTCTATTTCTATTCGTCGCAAAGAAAAGTTCAACTTGTTTTTTTATATCTTCATTAGTATTTTTTATAGGCTCCAAAGAATTAATAGATTCATATCTACCATAATCTCTTATTTGTACTTGGCTGTTTCCTTTTTTACGACTTTTTGTTGTTGAAAAATTTCTGTTATTTAGGATATTATCAATTTCAAAATTAAAAGTTTCACCTGAATAATAATTCGCAGTTAAACTTTGATTAAAGACAATTCTTCCTTGGTACTCAATTCTAATTATTGCATTTATTTTATCCCAATTACTCTTATACTTACTACCACTAAATTTCATCATTAAAGGATAATTTTCAGTATCATTTAATTTTAGTATACCTACAAAAAGTGAGTTTATAGGACCTTTTCTCATTACCGTCGTTTTGATTTCATTAATAATAAAATCAATTTTTAAATCTAAAACAACATAATTAAAAATAATGAAATATCTTAGATAATTGTTGTTTTCTATTTTTCCCTTTTCATTATTTCCGATAATTTCCATTTATTTCTTATTAAATATTATTTCAACAATTCGCACGAAAAACAACCATTTTTTATTTATCCAAATAATTTATATTTAGATCATAATATTAGTTAGAATTTCAAATGTATTAAAAAACACTACAATACAATCAAGTATAAATACCTGTATTTCAGAAGTTTAAAAATATTGTTTTGTATATCAATCTTGAGTTTTTAAATTTTAAAAACTATTTTTGCGAATATTTCAACAAAAGCCATAAAAAAACCTCCCAAAATCTTGAGAGGTTTTTCTATATCATTAAAAAATAAAAATTACATATTCCTTCTATACTGCCCACCAACTTCAAACAACGCCGAAGTAATCTGCCCCAAAGAACAAACCTTTGTAGCTTCCATTAAATGATCGAATAAATTTTCGTTTTTAATCGCTGCTTCTTGTAGTTTATTTAAATGCTCATTAACTTTTGCTTCGTGAAATTGATGCAGATTATCCAGCATCGTAATCTGATATTGCTTTTCTTCTTCGGTAGCGCGAATTACTTCTGCCGGAATTACCGTTGGCGAACCTTTTGAACTCAGGAATGTATTTACACCCACAATTGGGAAATCTCCGTTGTGTTTTAAAGTTTCGTAATACAAACTTTCTTCCTGAATTTTAGATCTTTGGTACATCGTTTCCATTGCGCCAAGAACTCCGCCTCTTTCTGTAATTCTGTCAAATTCTTGTAAAACTGCCGCTTCAACTAAATCCGTTAATTCTTCGATGATAAACGAACCTTGTATTGGGTTTTCGTTTTTCGCTAAACCTAATTCTTTATTAATAATCAGCTGAATTGCCATGGCACGACGTACAGATTCTTCGGTTGGTGTTGTAATCGCTTCGTCGTAAGCATTTGTATGTAATGAATTACAGTTATCATAAATAGCGTATAAAGCCTGTAAAGTCGTTCTGATATCATTAAAATCAATTTCCTGCGCGTGTAACGAACGTCCAGAAGTCTGAATATGGTATTTCAGCATTTGTGCTCTTTCGTTGGCTCCGTATTTGTTTTTCATGGCTTTTGCCCAAATTTTACGTGCCACACGGCCAATAACCGAATATTCAGGATCAACTCCGTTTGAGAAGAAGAACGATAAATTTGGTCCAAAATCGTTGATGTTCATTCCGCGGCTCAAATAATATTCCACGTAAGTGAAACCATTAGAAAGCGTAAAAGCCAATTGCGTAATTGGGTTCGCGCCCGCCTCTGCAATATGATATCCTGAAATCGAAACCGAATAGAAATTCCGAACGTTTTTAGTAATAAAATATTCCTGAACGTCGCCCATTAATCGCAAAGCAAATTCGGTTGAGAAAATACACGTATTCTGCGCCTGATCTTCTTTTAAAATATCGGCCTGAACCGTTCCACGAACTTGTGCTAAAGTTTTTACTTTTATTTCGTTATAAACATCCAAAGGTAAAACCTGATCTCCGGTAACGCCCAAAAGCATTAATCCTAAACCGTTGTTTCCTTCCGGTAAATCGCCTTGGTATTTAGGGCGTTCCGTTCCTTTTTCTTTATATATTTTGTTGATTTTAGCTTCAACTTCTTTTTCTAATTCATTGGCTTTAATGTACAATTCACATTGCTGATCAATCGCCGCATTCATAAAGAACCCTAACAACATTGGCGCCGGCCCGTTGATCGTCATACTTACCGAAGTTAAAGCATGGACCAAATCAAACCCTGAATACAGTTTTTTGGCATCATCCAAACAACAGATTGAAACTCCTGCATTTCCAATTTTCCCGTAAATATCCGGACGTAAATCTGGATCGTTTCCGTATAAAGTAACGCTGTCAAAAGCCGTCGAAAGTCGTTTTGCCGGCAATCCCGCACTTACATAATGAAAACGTTTGTTGGTTCTTTCTGGTCCGCCCTCGCCCGCAAACATTCTCGACGGATCTTCGCCTTCACGTTTAAACGGATATAATCCCGAAGCAAAAGGGAACTCGCCAGGAACATTTTCCTGTAAATTCCAACGCAGGATATCGCCCCAGCCTTCATATTTAGGTAAAGCAATTTTCGGAATTTGTAAATGTGATAAACTTTCAGAATGTGTTGCAATCTTGATTTCTTTATCACGAACTTTAAAAGAGTAAACCGGATTTTTATATTTCGCTACTTTTTCATCCCAATTCAGAATAATTTCCCAATTGTACGGATCTAAATCCATTTTTACTTTATCAAACTGATTCAGTAAAAGATTTAAAAAGATTCTGTTTTCGTCATGTGCTTCGACTGCGCTTGGTAAAACAGTAGAATCATCAATTCCAGCTTTATTGATTTGAGGAACTTTCCCAGAAACCGATTCTATGGTTTTGAAAATTCCGTATAATTTTTGCGCTACTTTTTGCTGTGAAAGCGCAATTTCATCATAAGATCTGTTATTCTCTGCAATTTCAGATAAATAACGTGTTCTGTGCGGCGGAATCACGAAGATTTTCTCGCTCATTTCTTTTGTGATTTCAAAAGTCGATTTCAATTCAGAGTTCGTTTTTTCGACCACTTTATCCATAATCGCTTTGTAAAGCGTATTCATTCCCGGATCGTTAAACTGAGAAGCAATAGTTCCAAAAACCGGCATTTCATCAGGATTCTTATCCCAAAGATTATGGTTACGCTGGTATTGTTTTTTTACATCACGCAAAGCATCAAGTGCACCTCTTTTATCAAATTTATTTAAAGCTACTAAATCGGCAAAATCAAGCATGTCGATTTTTTCCAATTGTGTTGCAGCTCCAAACTCTGGAGTCATTACATATAAGGATACATCAGAATGATCCATAATCTCGGTATCGGACTGTCCAATTCCAGAAGTTTCCAGAATAATCAAATCGTATTTTGCGGCTTTCAAAACCTGAATCGCCTCGGCTACATATTTAGATAAAGCCAAATTCGACTGACGAGTTGCCAGCGAACGCATATATACACGAGGATTATTAATAGCATTCATACGGATTCTGTCTCCTAAAAGCGCTCCTCCGGTTTTTCTTTTCGAAGGATCGACAGAAATTAATCCGATTGTCTTTTCAGGAAAATCAATTAAAAAACGACGAACCAATTCATCTACCAAAGAAGATTTTCCGGCACCACCCGTTCCTGTAATTCCTAAAACCGGAATTATAGAATTAGTATTGCTTTCGTGAATTTTATCAAAAACTGGTTTTGCAATTTCAGGAAAATTCTCTGCTGCCGAAATTAAACGTGCAATTGCCGTTGGCACTTTATTTTCGATATGATCGATTTCTCCGTTTAATTTATCTCCAATAGGAAAATCAGACTGCTGCACCAAATCATTAATCATTCCCTGAAGCCCTAAAGAACGGCCGTCATCCGGCGCGTAAATTCGGGTAATTCCATATTCATGCAATTCTGAAATTTCGCTTGGCAGGATTACTCCGCCGCCGCCGCCAAAAATTTTAATGTGGCCCGCTCCCTTTTCATGAAGCAAGTCATACATATATTTAAAGTATTCGTTGTGCCCGCCCTGGTAAGATGTCATGGCAATTGCATTTGCATCTTCCTGAATGGCTGTATTAACCACTTCCTCTACACTTCTGTCATGCCCCAGGTGAATTACTTCAACTCCGGTTGACTGAATTATACGACGCATTATATTAATCGCTGCATCATGGCCGTCAAAAAGCGAAGCAGCGGTTACAATTCTTACTTTATTTTTAGGAATATATGGTATTTGTTGTTCCATTTTATGAATATGATAATTTTATGGACGCAATTTACAAAATATTTTAATATTTGTTTATGATCAAACCTTTATGTTTTAAAAAAATATATCGATTTCGTTAATAACTAGGGTAACAAATATCCTAACCAGCTGATTTATACTATATAAACCTACAACATGGCAATCTTGCAAAATCTAAATGTAATAAAGCAACTCATTCTCAACAACCTAAAGTAATTTAGCAGTGTAGAAAAGGCCCCAAATTTTTACCAAAACTTTCGAATCTAAGTAGTAACGTAAAAATTGAAATGAAAATGAAAACAACATATCCACTAAGCATAATTTTAGCTCTTAGTTTCACTATATTATCTTTTGGAAAACATAATAATAGTAGTACTAGAGAAAACATAAGTTTGAATAAATCTTATCTAAATAACAATTCAGATACAAAAGTTGACAGTGAAGTATTGACTGATTTCTTTAAAAGATATTCTGATTTAAAAAAATATCAAAATGAGGTTGTCTCATTATATAAAACAAGATCTTACGAACCAATTTGGTATGAGGGAGACAAAATCAATGAATTTGGAAAAACCTTGTATGACAAATTGAATGATACTTATGATGAAGGTTTAATTTTTGAACTTCCTTATAAATATGAAATTGATCAAATTTTCAAAAAAAGATCGGACGATAAACCATCAAAAGCTGATTCTGACATGCTTTTGAGTGCTGCATACATTATATATATGAATCGTGTGTATGTTGGTTTAGATGCTGAAACCGCAAAAAAAACAGGATGGCTTCTTCCAAAAAAAGAAATATCTTATGATACATTGTTAGATTCTTTAATGACCGAACCTACATTATTAGAGAAAAATGACGATCTTCTTTTTAACCAATATTATAAATTACAGGATGCTCTTAAAAAATACAGAGAAATAGAAAAATCTGGTGCCTGGAAACCTATTGTTGCCGAAAAACCATATAAAGATCTTCGCCCTGACGCCAATACACCTACAATTGGACAAGTTAGAACGAGATTATTTATTTTGGGTGATTTAGCTCATGACTCTAAAAGTAATTTTTATGATCGTGAATTAATGGATGGTGTAATGAAATATAAACTTAGAAATGGGTTTAAACCAAATTACATTCTGTCTGAAGATCATATTAAGGAAATGAACATTCCGCTTGAGGACAAGATTAACACCCTGATGGTTAATATGGAAAGATGTCGTTGGATTTCTCCAAAAATTTTGAAAGACAAAGAATATATTATTGTAAATATTCCTTCTTTTGAACTGGTATATGTAAAAAACGGAAAACCGGAACTTACTTCTAAAGTTTTTGTGGGATCTGCGGTAACTAAAACAACCATATTTAACGGAAATATTGATAAAATTGTTTTCAGCCCATACTGGACAGTTCCTCAAAGTATTGTTGATAATGAATTGAAAATGAAAATGGCTGCCGATCCTAATTATCTGGCAGAAAAAAATATGGAAATGGTGAATGGTCAGGTAAGACAAAAACCGGGTCCAAATAATTCTCTTGGATTGGTGAAATTTATTTTCCCAAATCCTGAAGATATTTACATGCACGATACTCCTGCAAAATCATTATTCGATTTTGAAAGAAGAACTTTCAGCCACGGTTGTATTAACGTAAGCAAAGCCAAAGAATTAGCCATTGCAATGGTTAAAGATTATCCTGAATGGACAACAGAAAAAATCAACAAAGCAATGGAAGGAAAAACTGAAACTACTTTTAAACTGCCAAATAAAGTGCCTATCTACATTACTTATTTTACTTCATGGGTTCATGATTCTGGAGAAATAAGTTTTTATCAGGATGTTTATGAAAAAGATACAGAGTTAAATAATTTCTTATTTCCCGTTGATGGAGTAGCTTCAAACTAATTATATAGTAAATCATAAAATAAATAAAATCGGGAATTCACTTAAATGGATTCTCGATTTTTCGTTTTTTAAAAATACCCTAACTTATTAATTTTAAAACTTTTAAGTCTAAAAATATTTTGACTTCTGTCGCAACTTTGCAGTGTAATACTACCACTAATATTAATTGCAAAATCAATTTATCATGAAGACAGAGAATATCGATGGATTAACACTTTTTGAAATAAATCTATTAATTCAACAAGGAGCAAGATTTGTAATGTTTCCGAACTTAATGACAAAAATCAAAAGTTATACGATTTATTTTATACGTCCAGAAGAAAAAGCATTTAAATATGCCATAAAACACTTTTTAAAGAATATAGCACTTGGCTGGCGCACACTTCCGTTACGACCCTTTTATATTTCAAAATCTTTATTTTATTTAGCAATTGGCGGTAAAGATTATACTCATAACATATTAGCTGATTTAAAGCAAATCAATCCGGTTTACAATCCAAATTTATATTGCCTGCAATACGTTTAAACTACCTTTTTTGTCCCTAAAAAACTTAGTTATATAATTTGTTACGGTAAACCAAAAGCTATCAAGACAATCAGCAAATCCTACTACACCTGATAAAAAATGCTTTTTAGTAATTCGTTTATCTCAAACAAAAAAAATCATCTTATAAATTTTATAAGGTGATTTTTTTTGTTTCCGTTTGATCTGAAAATTATATCTTTCAGAAAATTAAACGAATCAAAAAATTAACCTTCTATTACTATGAATGACGATTATCAACCTCAAAAAAATTGGTGGGACAGAAACTGGAAATGGTTTGTCCCAACCGGATGTTTAAGCCTTATAATACTTTTTGCTTTATTTATTGGCGGAATATTTTTTGGAGTAACATCAATGATGAAAGATTCTGATGCTTTTAAAGAATCGATCGCAGCCGTTCAGCACAATAAAATAGTAATTGAAAAATTAGGAAACCCAATTGAAACTGATGGAATGATCTCCGGAAGTATAAGCACAACCAACAATACCGGAAATTGCGATTTACAAATTCCGATAAAAGGCCCTAAAGGAAAAGCTACTCTATTTGTTGTTGCCACAAAAAGAGGAAAATGGAAATACGATCAAATGTCTGTTTATATTGAGAAAACAAAAGAAGAGATTGATTTGTTGCAGAAATAGTTTTTTTTTAAAGTAGGCTAAGGTGCTGAGGCGCTAAGTTTTTTTCTACTATTTGATTTTGTATTAAATTAAAACATTACAATTGTTAATAATAAAACAAAATGTTACATGTCGTTAAATAAATTGTGGCTTTATTTTTGAATATGTAGTATTTTTGAACCTTAATAAAACCCCAATAAATGAAAAAGATTTTTTTATTAGCCATTACATTTTCTCTAACGTCATGTGCGCAGGTACAGCAGACTTTAAATCAATTACCGCAAATATCATCTCAGATTCCGGGAGTTGGCGGCGTTGATATCGCTTCTGGATTAAAAGAAGCTCTTAACAAAGGAATTACTGAACAAGTAAGTAAATTAACCGCAGTAGATGGTTTTTATAAGAATGAAGCCGTAAAAATTTTAATGCCGGCAGAATTACAAAAAGTAGATGCTACATTGCGTAAAATTGGTCTTGGCTCGCTGGCTGATGAAGGAATAAAAGTTTTAAACCGCGCAGCCGAAGATGCTGTAAAAGAAGCAACACCTATATTTGTTTCGGCAGTTAAAAATATGTCGTTTACAGATGCTAAAAATATCTTACTAGGAAATGATAGTGCTGCAACTACTTATTTACAAGGAAGTACAACTACAGCTTTATACGGAAAATTTAATCCGGTAATTAAAAGTTCTTTTGAAAAAGTAGGTGCCGATGTTGTATGGACAAAAATCATTAACAAATACAATACTATTCCGTTAGTGAAAAAAGTAAATCCTGATTTAACTGATTATACAACAAATCAGGCACTAGCAGGAGTTTTTAAAATGATTGCTGTAGAAGAAAAAGATATCCGTAATAATATCAGTGCAAGAACAACTCCTTTATTAAAAAGTGTTTTTGCAATGCAGGACGGAAAATAGTTTTTTTCCTAAAGGTTCAAAGGCTCAAAGTTACAAAGGGACAGAGCACCTGGTAACTTTTAACCTTTACAACTTTGCCATTAACCAAAACCAATAAACTAAAAATGCAAAAAATAACCATTCTGATTCATTGCAAAGACCAAAAAAACATCATTGCATCAGTAACTACTTTTATTGCCCAAGTGGAAGGAAATATTACCTACATCGACCAGCATGTTGATGTAGAGCAAAATGTATTTTTTATGCGATTGGAATGTGAATTTACCAATCCGAAAGTTACGATCGAAAGCTTAAAAGGAGAATTTGACAAAACACTTGCAACTAATTTTAATATGTCATGGGATTTGTACAATCAGGAACAAAAACCAAAAATGGCATTGTTTGTTTCTAAATATGATCACTGTTTATTTGATATTTTAGGAAGATACAGCGCTGGGGAATTAAATGTTGAAATTCCGGTAATTATAAGTAATCATAATGATTTGAGATCAATTGCAGAGCGTTTTGACATTCCGTTTCACTGTGTGCCTTTTACGAAAGATAATAAAGAAGAAGGTGAAGCGAAACAAATTGAACTTTTAAAAAGATACGAAATTAATTTTATCGTTTTGGCGCGCTATATGCAGATCATTACACCAAAATTAATTTCGCTTTACGAAAATAGAATTATCAATATTCACCATTCCTTTTTACCGGCATTTCCTGGTGCGAAACCTTATCATTCGGCATTTAAACGAGGAGTAAAAATTATTGGCGCAACAAGTCATTACGTTACCGAAGAATTAGACGAAGGCCCAATTATCGAGCAGGATATTGCAAGAGTTTCTCATATTCATTCCGTTGAAGATTTTATTATGAAAGGGCGTGACTTAGAGCGTATTGTTTTAGCAAGAGCTATAAAATTGCATGCCGAACGTAAAACAATGGTTTACAGCAATAAGACTGTTGTTTTCTCTTAGGTTCAAAGGCTCAGAGGTTCAAAGGAACAAAGGTTTACTTTTTTACATTTACACATAATTATTAAACCGGACTGAAGTCCGGCCCTACAATATAGATCGAGCCAAAGGCTCTTTTATAGTTCCGAAGGAACAAATTATATTGTAGGGCCGGACTTCAGTCCAGTTTCACAAATGTTTTGTGCATAGGTTTTGCCCACGGACTTAACGAATGAAACAGGTTTCCGCTGGTTTATTTTTTATATTTTTTCATATTAAAAAACAAACCCGACAGGATTTAAAAATCCTATCGGGTTTAATTTTAAATTCTAATTAAGATTCAGAACCTTTGTTCCTTTGAACCTATGTAACTTAGCGAACCACAATCGCCAGTCTAGGATCATCAAAAGTATTCACTTCGTTCATTGTTAGACCTAATGCGTTTGCAACACCTTCTCCGTATGCAGGATCGGCTTTGTAACAGTTTCTGATGTGACGAATCTGGATAAACTTTTGAGCACCTCCTACTTGCCCTGCAGTATTTTTAAACAACAATTGTTTTTTCTCCGGAGTTAATAAGTTGAATAATAATCCTGGCTGCGTGAAATAATCGTTATCGTCATCTCTAAAATTATGCGCCCAAGCATCCCCATGAAGTTTCAATGGTGGTTCTTTAAATTCTGGCTGTTCTTGCATCTCACCAAAACTATTTGGCTCATAATGTTTTTTAGATCCGTTATTCCCGTCAACACGCATTGCTCCGTCTCTATGGAAAGTATTGTATGGGCATCTTGCTGAATTTACCGGAATTTGGAAATTATTTACTCCTAAACGGTATCTATGCGCATCTCCGTAAGAGAATAAACGAGCTTGCAGCATTTTATCTGGTGAGAAACTAATTCCAGGAACAACATGCGCCGGATTAAATGCAGCCTGCTCTACTTCTGCAAAATAATTTTCAGGGTTTTTGTTTAATTCGAATTCTCCAACTGGAATCAATGGAAAATCTTTTTTCAACCAAACTTTAGTCAAATCAAAAGGATGAAAACGATAATTTTCAGCTTGTTCTTCGGTCATGATTTGAACGAACAATTTCCATTTTGGGAAGTTTCCTTCTTCGATGGCATCAAATAAATCTCTTTGGTGGCTTTCTCTGTCTCCTCCAACTAATTGAGCTGCTTCTTCATCAGAAAGGTTATCAATTCCTTGCTGTGTTACAAAATGAAATTTCACATAATGTCTTTCGTTTTGATGATTGATGAAACTAAAAGTATGGCTTCCAAATCCGTGCATTTGTCTGTATGATCTAGGAATTCCTCTATCACTCATTACAATTGTAACCTGATGTAAAGCTTCTGGCAATAATGTCCAAAAATCCCAATTGTTATCAGCACTTCTTAGGTTCGTTTTTGGGTCACGTTTTACGGCATGGTTTAGATCAGGAAATTTCATTGGATCTCTAAAAAAGAATACCGGAGTATTGTTTCCAACCAAATCCCAGTTTCCTTCATTCGTATAAAATTTCAAAGCAAAACCACGAATATCTCTTTCGGCATCAGCAGCACCTCTTTCTCCTGCAACAGTAGAAAAACGAGCAAACATTTCTGTTTTTTTACCAATTTCCGAAAACAAATCGGCTCTTGTGTATTTTGTAATATCGTGAGTTACCGTAAAAGTTCCGTAAGCGCCAGATCCTTTTGCATGCATACGACGTTCCGGGATTACCTCTCGATCAAAATGTGCCATTTTTTCTAAAAACCAAAAATCTTGTAATAAAACCGGGCCTCGCGGGCCTGCTGTTTGAATATTTTGGTTGTCTGGAACTGGAGTTCCTGTAGCAGTTGTTAATTTTTTGTTTGATTCCATATCGCTGATTTTTAATGTTTTATCAAATATACAAACTAATCTCTACGATATTCATAAACAAAATTGATTGTTATTATATTTTAATAATCAAAAATTATTTAACGCTGCAGAAAGCTCAAAAACGGGTTTTGACAAATCTTAACTTATGGTCAACAAAGTAATAACAAAACCTTAACAGCTTAAGATTGATATATGTCGGACATTTGTAATGTAATAAACTGGTTATTTATTATTTTGGTTTTGGTTAGTTAAATGATGCCGGCGTCTTCGAGATGCCGGCATTCTTTTTTTATATAAGTTTTAGTTTCAGGTTGCTTTATTTTGAGCATAATTTAACCCCAGCACAAGTTTTTTTATCCAAAACTAAAACTTTGACATTAACTTATATCCAACAAAGTAATAACAAGACCTTAACAGCTTAAGATTGATATATGTCGGACATTTGTAATGTAATAAACTGGTTATTTATTATTTTGGTTTTGGTTAGTTAAATGATGCCGGCGTGTTTGAGATGCCGGCATTATTTTTTGGTTAAATTCCAATAAAAAAATTCCAAATTCCAATTTTTTCACGAAACTGGAAAATTGGAATTTGGAGTTTTAAATTATTGAGATTTCTTTTTTTAATTCTTCAATCTTTCGTGCAGTAATTTAAAATAAGAGAAAGCCTTTAATAATCGGCTGCCGTGCCATGAGAACATTTCACCGTCGACGAAAATGGTTTTGGCATGATGAGTAAACCTTCCTATTTCAAAGGCATCTTCTTCTTTAAAAGGATAGGGTTCTGAGGAAAGAAAAACAAGATCCGGATCACCTTCTAAACGCATTTTTTTTAGTTCGATTTCAGGATAACGCCCTTTATCTTCATAAATGTTTGTAAAATGATTCAGTTTTAATAACTCATTTATATAAGTATCTTTCCCGGCGACCATGTACGGATTCTTCCAAATAAAATAAGCCGCTTTTTTTACTTCAATATCCTGAATATATTTTTTGAAATCGCTCAAGGCGAAAGTCAATTTATCATTCCACTTTTGAGATTCGGTTCTACAGTTGAATAATTGTCCGAAATCTGAAATCATCTGGAAATTATCTTCTATAGAAACGATATTCGTAACCCAAACCGGGCAGATTTCCTGTAATTGTTTTACGATTTCTTCTGTGTTTTCTTCTTTATTACAAATGATAATATCGGGCTGCAATAATTTTATTTTTTCAAAATGGATTTTCTTCGTTCCGCCTACAATCTTTTTGGTTGATTTAAAATGAAACGGATGCACACAAAACTTCGTAATTCCGATAATTTTATCTTCTAAACCTAAATCATAAAGCAATTCTGTTTGAGAAGGGACCAAAGAAATAATTCTTTTTGGAGCTGTCTCAAAAGAATGAACGGTTCCTATTTGATCAGTTAACTGTTTCATTTATTTAGATTGTCTTTTTAACCGCAAAGTTCGCAAAGATTTACGCTAAGAGCACAAAGTTTATTTCTTTGCGAACCTTGCTAAAACCTTAGCGAACTTTGCGGTTAATTTATTTATAAAGTTATTTAAAACTTAGAATTAATAATCTCTTCCATTTCCTGCTGCACTTTCAAAGCCTCTTCTCTTGCCTTTTCTGCAAAGTCTGTTCCTTTTGAAGCATAGATTATAGCTCTTGCCGAGTTTACTAATAAACCAATTTTATCGTTCATTCCGTATTTGCATACTTCAGATAAGCTTCCTCCTTGAGCGCCAATTCCGGGAACTAATAAAAAGCTGTCTGGAACAATTTTTCTGATATCCGCAAAATATTCTGCTTTTGTAGCGCCAACCACATACATTAAGTTATGGCTGTTTTTCCATGTTTTAGAGGTTTCTAAAACTTGTTTGTATAATTCTGTTCCGTTTGTGTTTAAAGTCTGAAAATCGAAAGCACCTTCGTTAGAGGTTAAAGCTAACATGATTGTATGTTTATTTTCGAAAGCCAGGAAAGGTTCTACAGAATCTTTTCCCATATAAGGTGCAACGGTTACACTGTCAAAATTTAAATCTTCAAAAAAAGCTTTAGCATACATACTTGATGTATTTCCAATATCGCCGCGTTTTGCATCGGCAATGGTAAAAATATCAGGATAATTTTCGTTGATATAATTGATTGTTTTTTGCAGAGACATCCATCCTTTTATTCCGTATGCTTCAAAGAAAGCGGTATTAGGTTTGTATCCAACGGTTAAATCATGAGTTGCGTCGATTATGGCTTTATTAAATTCAAAAATTGGATCTTCTGTTTCTAATAAATGCGGTGGAATTTTATTCAAATCAGGATCTAAGCCTACGCATAAAAATGATTTTTTTTGAAGAATTTGTTCGTGTAGTTGTTGTGTAGTCATATTGTTTTTTTAGTTCTTTTTCAAAGATTTTATTCTTTTTAGAAAGTATGCAAAAATAAAAAAAGCCACTCAATTAAGAATGGCTTTTTGGTTTTATATTCAACAGCAATTATAAATTACCTAAGTAAACAATTTCTGTTCTTCTGTTTTCGGCTCTTCCTGCTGCGGTTTTATTTGTTTTTACCGGTTTTGAGGCTCCATAACCTTTAGAAGTTAAATTGGCAGGATTTACTCCTTTTTCAATTAAAAGATCCATTACGGCTTTTGCTCTTGCTTCAGATAATTTCTGATTTGCTTTTGGATTCCCTACATTATCTGTGTGTCCGTTAATTGCAAATTTAGCATTTGGATAGTTCTTTAAAATTTCTTTGATTGCGTCAAGTCTTCCTGAAGTTTCTCCCATTTTAGCACCGTCTAAAGTTGCTTTTCCTGTATTGAAGAAAATAGATTTTGCTTCAACTTTTAATTGCGCTAATGTTTCTTTAGTTACTTTAGGACAACCTTTATTATCTGCTGGCCCGGCTACAAGAGGACAATCGTCTTCTTTGTCTAAAACACCGTCTTTATCAGCATCAAGATCCGGACATCCTTTGTTTACTGGTAATCCGGCAACTGCTGGGCAGGCATCGTCTTTATCTAAAACCCCATCTCCATCTGTGTCTGGCCAAGGGCATCCTTTATTTTCAACCGGACCTGCAGCTGCCGGGCAGGCATCTACATTATCTAATAAAGTATCTCCGTCAGAATCTTTCCATGGACATCCTTTATTTTCTTTTGGACCTTTTACATCCGGACAGGCATCGTCTTTATCAAAAACTTTGTCACCATCTGTATCTGGCCAAGGGCATCCATTATTTTCTTTAGGGCCGGCTACTTTTTTGCAGGCATCTTCTTTATCAATAATTCCGTCTCCATCGGTATCTTTAAACTGCTTTTCGTAAACCGGAATTTTCATCCCAACATAAAAATCTGCTCCTTTTGATTCTTTAGATACTAAATTGCTCAAAATAGAACCAGAACCTATAAAGAAAACTCCTGTACGCAAACCTGTACCAACCTGCATACCGCTATATTCCATATACGTTACCGGTACATAAAAACTAAACCATCTGCTTTCATAGCGAGGCGTTAACGTTACTCTGTCAGCAATTCCGTATGAATTTAGTTTATTGTTAGAAACCATACTGATGTCTCCATTAAGATTCAAATAGAATTTATTATACATATTCCAGTCTGCGTCGGCGTGAATAGCTGTTGGCAGATTTGTTTTTACCCCTTTTGAAGTTGAAATTTTAGTATAATGATCGTTTAAGAAATCATATAAATTGTCTGCATCATCAATCATTTGCTGTGTTACAACACCATTTACATTATAGGTATCCAGTTTAGAATTTTTGTAGTTAATAGCCCCAATATCTGTAACAGATAAACCGAAACGTAATTTGTATTTATTTAAATCTCTGAAGTTATTATCCGCAGGTTTTGCGTTTCTTAAATCGTATTGATCGTAATCTGGTCTCCATTCGTAAACCAATCCAAAATCAAAACCAAATCCGCGTGAAGCAGAGTCAAAATCATAATCTTCATTATTTTCCCAATCCTGGCTTCCTCCTACTGTAATTTCTCCACTTGATTGTAATAGCCCTAAGTGCGGATTTGTTGTGTTCTCAACATAAGTTACACTAACATTTTTTCCCTGAACATATGCATTTGCACCACCTTGTAAATATTTAGCAGTTAAACCTCCTTTTAAGAAATGCTGATTGTTTTGGTATAAAACTGCTGCATAAGAGATTCCTAATTCGCCCCAGGCATTAGAAGATCCGTTTGGGCTTCCTAAATTAAAATTAAAATCGCTTGCCTCATCTAAACCATCTTTTACCTGATCTACCAGATATCCGTTGATTTTGTTGGCATTCGTAATTGATCTTGCTCTTGTGAATACGGCAATAGTATGTTTTGGAGCAATATTAAACATGAAAGACGGTCCCATGATATCAAAATTTGCTAATGCATTATTAGCATTTTTTGGAGTCATTTTAGACTGGCTGTCAAAATCATAACCATCTTTATAAGTATCAAAAATTTTAACTCCGTACAAATCATTTTGTACAGATCCGCTAACAGAAAATATATTAATATCTGTTTTAAAACGGGAATCGGCTATAGAAGCCGGATTAAAAAGAACGCTTTGTACACCTGCGTAATTATCTTGAAAATAACCAATATAAGATTGTGCTTTGGCTGATACGGAAGTAATTAAAATAAATAAAATGAGTAACTGTTTTTTCATTATTCAGGGGTTTTAGTTTTAGTTGGCGGCAAAACTACAATTTTGAAATCATTAATATGTTATGAAAACATTGAATTCATGTAACATCTTTGGCTAATTATGTAAGATGCGCCAAGCTCTTCCTCTTTATTTTTGAATTGAATCCAAAAAACAACAATTATGACTCCACATATCGGAATATCGGCAGCAAACTTAAAAAAGAGTTCAACTATATTAGCCACGATTCTATCTAACGAAATGACACTTTATGTTAAAACCAGAAAATTTCACTGGAATATTTCAGGAAATAGTTTTATGGAACTGCATAAATTGTTTGAAGAACAATACCGCATTTTAGAAGCACAAATAGACGAAGTTGCAGAAAGAATCAGTCAGCTTGGCGAAAAAACGATTGGTACAATGAAGGAGTTTATCGAAAATTCTACACTTAAAGAATCTCCAAAAGAATATGCTTCGCAAAAACACATGCTTGAGGAACTTTTAGAAAATCATGAGCAGTTGGTTACAGAATTTAGAGATTACATTCCGGTTTTTGAAAACGAAACAAACGATGCCGGATCTGCTGATTTTGTTACAGGACTGCTACAGGAACACGAAAAAATGGCATGGGTTTTACGTCGTTATCAGGCCTAAATAAAGGCAAAATGTGAATTATGCAACGATCATCGAAATTCTTGTAACACAAATTTCATAGAGAAACTGCAACTTTACATTGTAATAATAACAAAACAAACGCGATCATGAATACTACAGAAATAAAAGGAAATTGGAATGAGTTAAAAGGAAAACTGAAGCAAAAATATGCTGAGTTGACAGATGATGATTTAATTTATGCTGAAGGAAAAGAAGACGAATTGTATGGAAAACTTCAGCAAAAATTAGGTAAAACTAAAGAAGAATTTCATCAAATTCTGTCAGATTTGTAAACCTTCTGACTCAATCAGGAAATACCGTCTAGTAATTAAATGTATTAGGCGGTATTTTTTTGAAACTTTTATTGATTATTATTACTGTTTATAGATTTTAAAAAAACATTAAACGCTGTAACCCCAAATAATTTATTTATCTTTAACCAAATTTTTTATAAAAATGAAGCTATTTATAAAGTTCGACATAAATACCATCTGTTCACTTTATCTAAAACAAAACCTGGAACAACAAAATATAAATTTTACCAGTTTAGGATTTGGCGAGATTGAGATTGATGACAATCTTGATGCTGATGCACTCGAAACTTTAAAAAATAATTTAATTCCGCATGGTTTTGAAGTTGTAGAAAATCAGAAAAGTGTTTTAGTACAAAAAATCAAAGATGCGATAATTGAGCTGGTCTTTATGGAAGACAGTAACAATTATAAAAGTTCTGTTTTTTTAGCAGAAAAACTCAACCATAGCTATGGTTATTTATCCAATGTTTTTTCGGAAGTTACTTATTCGTCTATCGAAAACTTCATCATTTTACAAAAAATAGAAAGAGCAAAACAATTAATTATTATTAATGAAATGAGTTTGACAGAAATTGCTTTTTTGTTAAATTACTCAAGCGTTGCGCATTTAAGTACGCAGTTTAAAAATACGACAGGAATTACTCCTTCGGCATTTCAAAGAATAATAAAGAAAAGAAGAGAAAATTTAAAATAAAAAACCAAATACCATACTAAAATGCAAAAAAACGCATTAAATATTTTACTGGCAGATGATGACGAGGATGATCGTCTTTTTTTTAAGGATGCATTTGAAGAAATCAAAATACAAACAAACGTGGAATTTGTTCATGACGGAATGCAGTTAATGGAGCATTTAATGGATCAGGATAACAAACTGCCGGATATTTTGTTTCTGGATTTAAATATGCCAAAAAAAACAGGTAAAGAGTGTTTGATTGAAATTAAAAAAACAGAGCATCTTAAAAATATAATTATTGCGATCTATTCTACTTCGTCTTCTGAAGAAGATATAGAAGACACTTTTATTCAGGGTGCCAATATTTATATTAAAAAACCAAGCGATTTCAATACGCTGAAAAAAATAATTAATGAAGTCGTGACCGTAAACTGGCACTATCATACCTCTGGGTTAAATCGTGATAATTTCTTGCTGCGACTAAAATAAAAGTATACCAATGAAATGGATACCAAATTTTAATTCTTCAAACTCTTTGAGAGTTATTTTTGTAATCGCAGTTTTCATTCTGTTATTTCTTTCTTCTATTGCTTATAAGCATAATCAGGACTTGAACGAATCGAGTAAGGTGGTTATGCATACTTATGAAATAAACATTCAGTTAGAAAGGTTAATGTCGGCAATTAAGGATGCCGAAACCGGTCAGAGAGGTTATATTATTACCCGAAATGCCCGTTTTTTAACTCCTTATATTTATTCTCGCGATAAGGTAAACACTTCATTTATTACATTAAAAAAATTAACTGCTGATAATCCCGTTCAGCAGGAAAATCTTCGAAGATTATTTAAGCTGATTATTCAGCGTTTTGTTTCTTTTGAAAATTGTCTAAAATACAGCGATCCTAAAACATATGATAAACGAAGACTCGACAATCATATGTTTGGAGGACGAATCCTGATGGAAAACATTCGTTTTAAAGTTGACGAAATGAACGACATCGAGAAAACGTATTTAAAAAACAGACTTAAAATTTATGACGATGAAATTTCGCTAAGTCCGCTTTTCTCTATTTCATTATTTTTAACAGCACTATTTTTTATCCTTTTAGCTTTCAGACAAATCAGTAAAGATTTCCAGCGCTTAAAAGTTTTCAATAAAAGACTTTTAATTTCAAACGGATTAATTTCAGAATCTGAAACCATTGGAAAATTTAGTACCTGGCAATGGGATTTAGATGCGAATAAAATCGATTATTCAGACAATCAATATCGTTTACTGGGTTATGAACCCGGCTCATTTACACCTGTAAAAGAAACTTTTTTAGACTTTGTACATCCTGATGATAAAGAAAATGTTTCGAATTCTATTGAAGGAATTTTAAAAAACAGACAGCTTCCGTTTGTCTATTATAAAGTATTACTTCCTAGTCACGAAATCAGATATTTTAAGTCGACCGGAAAATTATTGACCGATCAGCAGGGAAGTAAAATTTTACTTGGAATCAATTTTGATATTACCGATGAACATTTGCTAAATATTGAATTGCAGGAACGTAATAAAGAACTTGAAAAAAGCAATAAGGAACTTGCTTCTTTCAATCATGTGGCAAGTCACGACTTACAAGAGCCGCTGCGAAAAATACAGACTTTTATTTCGCGGGTTTCTGACGCTGATAAAGCGGGTATGTCACAAAGTGCAAGAGATTATATTGCTAAGATTGAGGTTTCGGCAAAAAGAATGCGTGTATTAATTGATGACTTACTTTTATTTTCGAAAACAAATACCACCAAGAAAGAATTTATAAAAACGAACTTAGAGGAATTGCTTCAAAACGCCGAATCTGAACTAACAGAAGTTATTGAAGAAAAAAGTGCTGTAATAGTGGCTAATAAACTTCCAAAACTTGCCGTTATTCCGTATCAAATTGAACAGCTTTTTATCAACTTAATTGGAAATTCTTTAAAATACAGCAGACCAAATGTTATACCCTCAATAACAATAGAGAGCACAAAGGTCAATTCTGAAGATTATCTGGAACTAGATCAAAATATTAAAAAATTCCATAAAATAACTTTTACTGACAACGGAATGGGATTTGATCCTCAATTTAAAGAAACGATCTTTATTTTGTTTCAGCGTTTGCATTCCAAAACAGATTATCCCGGAACCGGAATTGGTTTAGCAATTTGTAAGAAAATCGCAGACAACCATAAAGGATATATTATGGCTCATAGTGAACCAAATAAAGGATCTGTTTTTACCTTATTTCTCCCTGATTAAATTTCGTTAACTCCCTAAAACACTAACATATTAAACGTTATATAAATTCTTTATGGGAATTATATAACGTTTCTTTTTTATGCTGTAAAGCAAAACGTTGTATTCATTAGCATCTTTGTAATGTAATACTTTAAGAAGTAATAATGAAAACAATACCCGTACTGAAAGTGACATTTTTTAAAGTACTTTTTTTATTAATTATAATTTGTGTTTCGTCATGCAAAAAAAATAATTCGATAGAAAACACACTAAAAAAAAATGAAACTTTTGCGAAAAATGAGGAAGAAGAAACAGTAGCTTTTTTTTTTATCGAAACGGCCAACGTTGGAAAAACAATTATTTCGAAAAGTCAAATTGCACAACAAAAAAGTTCAGAAAATTCAATAGTGATTTTAGGTAAACAAATCGAAAGACATCAAAATCAACTGTTGCACGAAATAACAGAATTGGCAAACAAAAAGCTGATTATTATATCTGAAATTAATGCAACACACAGAGGAGATACTTATGAATTGATTACCGCAAATCCTTCAGATTTCAACAGAGTTTATTTAAATTCTATGAAAGAATGCCTGGAACAGCAGATTAAGTTATTAGAAACCGTTTCGAATGAAACTAACGATAAAATAATTTTAAAATTAGTATTGAAGTATTTGCCTGAACAATTTGACCTCTTAAGGGAAACCGAGAGAATTATTAAAGAGAAAAATTAAAAAAAAGAAATTATTAAAAGCCCGTATTACTAACTAAATTATTTTATTATGAAAATGCAAACCAATTTTTTATGCGCCTTAACCCTTTTTATTTCAGCTTCATTTGGAATGCTGCACGCTCAAGACAATAATGTAAACACCGAGTTTGGTGTAAAAGGAGGATTCAACATGTCGAATTTAATATCTGATGGTGAAAACGAACCTAATGATGAAAATGTTCTATACGGTTTTAATGCCGGTGTTTATGCCACATTACCAATTTCAGATTTTGTAGCAATTCAACCAGAGATTTTATTCACAACAAAGGGTTCTGAATTTGAATACGACAATGCTTTTGCATCAGGAAATGCCAAATTCAAATTAAACTATATCGAAGTTCCTCTTTTAGTAAGAGTTAACATTACTAAAAACTTTAATGTACATGCCGGTGGATATGCATCATATCTGGTAAGTTCTAAAGTTACAGGAAGCGGAGATTTTGATTTTGATGAAGATGTAGACACAGACGATTTAAACAAATTTGATGCGGGTATTGCTGCAGGTGTTGGAGTAGATTTTAGTCCAATAAGCATCGGATTACGTTATAACTATGGTCTTACAACAGTTGGAAAAGAAAGAACTGCTATTGACGGAACGACTTATACGTTTCCAGATGCAAAAAACAGCAATTTGACCTTATACCTTTCGTATAAGTTAAATTAAAAAACAATTTAATTACTAACTCATTAAATAAGCAGCCATGTCAAATTTATTATATACCGTAGCAGTAATACTTGTTATTCTGTGGGCTCTTGGGTTCTTTGTATACAGTTTCGGAAGTATCATCCATATTTTATTAGTAATTGCCATTATTGCCATTTTACTGAGACTTATCAAAGGCCGGGAGGTTTAAAAATTAATCAACATTAAATAAATATATTAATCTATTAAAAATCAAATATTATGAAAGCATCTAGCACAATTTTAGGAATCGTAGGAGCTGCAGCCGCAGGAGCATTATTAGGAGTATTATTCGCACCGGACAAAGGTTCAAATACTAGAAAAAAAATCAAAGATAAATCGAAAGATTACGGAGATAATATCAAAACAAAATTTGATGGTATTGTAAGCACAATCACTTCAAACGGTAAAGACATCATCGAGGAAGGAAAAGCAAAATTCAACCAGGTAAAAGATGATTTCAATACAGTTAAAGATGAAGCTAAAACTGTAAAATCAAACTACTAATATAAAGTGATTTTTTCAAACCATAAATACCAACATCATGGAACCAAATGCAACAACAAACCAGGATTTTAATCTATATGAAAAAGCTGAAAATTATACAAAAACGAGTTTAGAACTATTAAAACTCAAAACAATAAATTCAGTCGCCGATGGTGTTTCATCATTAGCATCTAAGATAGCAGTCGGTGTTGTTGTTGCATTTTTTACCTTGTTCCTTAATGTTGGTTTAAGTTTATGGATTGGGAAAGAACTCGGGGAATATTATTTTGGATTTTTTATCATGGCACTTTTCTATTTAATAGTGGCCATTGTACTGCACAAATCGCATCACAAGCTGATCAAAACCCCAATTGGTAACTCGATTATTTCGAGTATTTTAAAAGAGAAATAAACTGATTTAAAACTATTAATAACTAAAAAAGACTATTATGGAGCCTATTTACACTATTGATGAATTAAATCAGAGAATTAAATTATTAGAAGAACGTCAGGATACTGAATGGTGCGCCATAAAAGACCATATCGAGGATATTAAAGAGAATTTAAAACCTATTAATCTCATTCGAAACACGGTCGAGGAAATCAACGAAACGGTTGGTTTTAAAAGCCATCTGGCACAATCTGCCATCAGCATCGGAATTGGATATCTGGCTAAAAGATTTATTGTCGGCAAAGGCGATTCGATGTTTAAAGGAATTTTAGGCTCAATCGTTCAGCTTATTATAACCAATCTGGTTTCGAAACCGAGCGAATCTTCACATGAAACTTCGGAAGAAGAATCATCACAATATGAACCATCAAGAGAGTAATTTGTTAAACTTAAATTTTAAGCATTATGGAAAAGTTAAGCCACATAGTATTAAAAAATGGTGTATACATGTACTCTAATCTATATAAATGTTTTGAATACACACGAGTATTTTTTGGTATCTAACTCGTTTATACGTTTCTGCTATAACAAACGGTTAAACAGTTAATACTTTATTATATTTTTTAAGGTTCTGAGGAGCTAAGGTTCTAAGATACTAAGATTTTTCTAAGTTAAATACTTAAAACCTCCTCAACCAAAAAAGAGATTGTTTCACTTAAGTGAGACAATCTCTTTTTCTTTTTAAAAACCTTAGCATCTCAGAACCTCAGAACCTTTAATTGTAATTTTGATAAATTGGAAGTTTTAAACCAACATATACATTAGCAGCTTTAGAATTGTTTGAAAACAAATTCGAAATCAAAGATCCTGAACCAATAAATAACGGGCCGGCCCTAAAACCAGTTCCTATCTGTGTTCCACTGTATTGCATATATGTTACGGGTACATAAAAACTGAATTGTCTCGTTTCATATCGAGGCGTAAATGTAACCGAATTAGCAATCGCAGTTCCGTTGATCTTTTTGGCATCAACTAAACTAAAATCACTGCTTAAATTCAAATAAAACTTATTGTCAATATTCCAGTCAAAATTCGTGTGTAATGCTGTTGGTAAATTTGCCTTGACTCCTTTTCTCGATGAGATTTTGGTATAATAAGTATCAAAAAACTTAAAAACATCGTCTGCATTGTCAATGTCATCCTGAGTAACATTTCCGGTTAGGTCATACGTGTTTTCGGTAAGATTTTTATAATTCAGTTTACCAATATCCGTTACCGCTATTGCGGCTTTAAGCTTGTATCTGTTTCCTATACAAGTATGGCAATTGGTACGGTATTCATAAGTAAAACCCAAATCAAGACCCACGCCTGCCGAAGTCATATCAAATTCCGGATCTTTTTCGTTTTCATAATCGTAACTTGCGGCCGTTTTTAGCGTTCCTGTTGAAGTATAGGAACTCAAAGCCGGATCTGCGTCATTTTTATTAAAGGCAACGCTCAAGTTATTTCCGTTGATATAACCGTTTACTCCCGCCATTAAATATTTTATTGTAATCCCTGCTTTAAGAAAATGTACATCATGATCTAATAATATTGTTCCGTAACTGGCTCCAATCTCTGCCCACGAATTATTGACACCATTAGGATTTCCTCCCGATATTAAAAAGCTGTTTGATGCATCGATATCTTTATTCACCTCATCAACAAGCTGTCCGTTTACATCAACCAGATTCGTGATGCTTCGTACGCGTGTAAAAACGCCAATACTATGTTGCGGATTAATATTCAGCATAAACGAAGGGCCCAGAATATCGGCATTAAAATTCCCTCTGTTATTCGATTTAAATTTCTTCTTTGCATCTGTATCCAGATCGTAACCGCCGTCAAATATTTCGGCAAAATTAACGCCATACAAATCATTTTGTGCCGTTGCACTTGCCGAAGCAATTGTAACATCGGCTCTGTATTTAGAATCTACAATGACCGACGGATTAAATAAAACTCCCTGAATTCCGGCGTAATTGTCGTCCCGAAATCCGAAATAAGATTGACTCCGGGCATAAAAAAAGCTTCCAAAGAAGCATAATAATAGTAAAGTTCTCTTCATAAATTGGTTATAATTGGTTGATTAGTAACGCAAATATGAAATAAAAAATGATAATACAAAATTTTTTGGAAGTTTCTAAGGCTCTAAGATACTAAGGTTCTAAGTTTCTCAGAAAACCTTTATAATTAAAAAAGCTAGATTCGTAAAAAAGATACTTTTTTTTGAAAGGGGCTAAGGTTCTGAGATTCTAAGATGCTAAGTTTTTTTGATAATAAAAAAAGCCGAACATAAGTTCGGCTTTTTTATATATTTTAATTTAAAATCTAAAAAAACTTAGAATCTTAGCCAACAATCTAAATAAAAACTTAGAACCTCAGCATCTTAGAATCTTAGCAACTTAGATTAGTAAACTTCTGAAGCTTCCTTCAATTTCTCCATATTGTTAACCAATTGTAACTCGGCAACAATTTTTTGGATATCACCATTCATGATGTTTCCTAAATCGTAAAGTGTTAAACCAACTCTGTGATCAGTTACACGGCCTTGCGCATAGTTGTAGGTACGAATCTTAGCCGAACGGTCACCAGAACTAACCTGAGAAGTACGTTTTGTAGCATCTTCAGCTTCTTTCTTAGCCAATTCCATTTCATATAAACGAGAACGTAAAACCGTTAACGCTTTATCTTTATTTTTATGCTGCGATTTCTGATCCTGACATTGCGCTACTAATCCGGTTGGAATGTGCGTTAAACGTACAGCCGATTTCGTTGTATTTACAGATTGTCCTCCAGGTCCAGACGAACAGAAGAAATCTACACGAACATCGTTCATATCGATTTGAACATCAAACTCTTCTGCTTCCGGTAAAACCATAACAGTTGCTGCCGATGTATGCACACGACCTTGCGTTTCTGTCTGCGGAACACGCTGTACACGGTGAACACCTGCTTCAAACTTCAAAGTACCGTAAACATCCTCTCCCGAAACCTCAAAAATAACCTCTTTGAAACCTCCGGAAGTTCCTTCGTTCATATCTACAACCGAAGTTCTCCAGCCCATGCCTTCACAATATTTAGTATACATTCTAAATAAATCCCCTGCAAAAATACTAGCTTCGTCCCCACCCGTTCCGGCGCGAATCTCAACCATAACATTTTTAGCATCTTCAGGATCTTTAGGAATCAACATAAATTTGATTTCCTCCTCTAGCTGCGGCAAGCGTTCTTTTGCTTCGTCAAGCTGCATTTTGGCCATTTCGGTCATATCAGCATCGCTTCCGTCAGCAATAATTTCGTTTGCTTCGTCAATATTTGCTAAAACAAGAATGTATTCTTCTCTCTTTTCAACCAGTGCTTTTATGCTTTTATATTCCTGGTTAAGCTGCACATAACGTTTTTGATCAGCAATAACATCCGGCTGAATAATCAAATCCGAAATCTCATCAAAACGCTGCTTTACATATTGAAGTCTATCTAACATTTTCTAATTCCTTTTATTGGACTGCAAAATTACAAAATTTTTGTGGAAAATTCTAGTGTTGATTTTTTGGGAATTTTGAGGGTGGTTTCGAGAGAAATTTTAATGGAATTATAATGTTTTTTAGGAGCTGTTTACGGGTTTCCGTAAAATCATTGAATTTAAAGAGATTACTTTTATCAAAAAATATTTTATATAAAATTAAAAATTACATCTTATGAAATTACTCTTATACTTCCCACTTTTTATTTTAATTTTTAGCTGTAATCGCAAAGAGCAAAATGAAACTAATTTAACAATAGAGACTAAAGTTCCAGAAATCATAGAAAAGGAAGAAATAACTTTAAAGAATTTCTCTTATGAAGATATAGCTCGATATACAATGGCTTCTATTATGGGACAACCATCAAAAATAATTAAAGTGAGAAAAATGGACGAATTATATTTTGTGTCTTACATCAGAAAATCTGATCATCAGAAATTTGATTACAAGATAAAATTTGACGGAAACAAAATTCTTTGGGCAAACTTTGATGGAAGATGGAGGGATTCAAAATATGATGAGAAAATAACTTTTGTTGAAAAAAATAACAAAATTAATATAATTCAAACCTTTGATGATAATTCTAAAGATATTCAAGAATATAAAAAAGGAGATTAAATCAGGTGTTTTTACTTGATGATAAAATTAAATTTTATGCGATATTTGTTTTTAAAATATATTTAGTTTTTAATATCTTCATATCATTGAACACATCAAAAGAGGAAATTATATAGTACAAACTTTAAACAAATGTAATTATGGAAGAACAGTACATTATCCCAGGAAGTATTATTTTGGTTTCATTTTTAACTCTTTTGATATTCCTTGGAATCTGGTTTTTCGGTAAACTATTATATAAACGATATAGCATTGAAGATCTATACCTTCGTGAATTATTAAAAAGTCTTGATTATAGTTTAGCCAATAATAGAAATGATTGGAATAGACTTTTAAATACATTGTCAAACTATTTAGGAGACTTACTTGAAAAGCGAAATAATTTTTGGAATAGTTATGGTCAAATGGCAATATGCATATTCATTATCGGTATAATTGCTATTTTACTTTTGACAAAAACTATAACTCCTGAAGCTGGTCTTCCAATTCTATCTGCAGTATCTGGTTTTGCAATTGCCAATAAAAATGGAGCAAACAACAATAAAACAAATGATAATTTCCCTAATGGTTAATTATTACTCTATTTACCCTAAAATAGGTTTACATATAATAAAAAAATTACAGTAGCTATATTTTCAATCCAATAATGAGAATATGATATTTATTCATATTGAAAAGTTCAATTATAAATTATGACTTCTACACAAATTCAATCAATTGGAAATTTCCTAGCGTATTACAAAACTGATTTGAATTATATTAAAAGGTTTCAATATTTTAAATTAAATCCAAATGTTGCTTCGGAATACATAAAAAAAGATATTGGAAGTTTTTATTCTTTTTTAATTGAATTTAGGGTTGTTAGAAATTTCAAAAGTGGAAGTGTGGATAAATTGCTTGAAGAAACATTGGTATGGATTAATTCAAAAAATTCAAATGATGTAGATTTATTTGCTGAAAGATTGGCACAAAGTAATTTAACTCGTGGAAAGGTAACGACATCAATGGCCTCAAAAATTTTATTTCTAAACAATCCGTGGGAAATTATCCCAATGGATAGATTAGCAAGAAAGACGCTAAATCAAAAGGAAAACAATTACTCAGTTTACAGCAAAAACCTTATTCAATTTCAAGAAGATAACGAACATATTTTTGAAAAATGTTTAGATCATATCAAACCATTAATAACATTAATACATAATGATTTTAGTAATTTAGATAAACTAGATATCATTTGTAAAAATAGAATCACAGATAAATTATTATGGACAATGGGTAATAATAACGTTTTTTAATTTTTAAAACAGATCACAACGTCGATTATGTTCACTGCTTTCCAAAGTGTTCCTCATAAAAGCTATACAAAGTAGGGAGACTCTAAAATGTTTGAAAAGAATACAAAAAAGAAAAAGCAAATAAACTCAAAAAAAATTATGAAAAAAGGAACTCACGGAAAGGATGAGAAAACATTTGAAGAATTGAGTTATTCTGACCAAGCAAAGACTTTAAATGCACAAATTCAAATTATTGAAAAAGGTTTAAATGCACATTTTAGAAAAGGGAATGATCAAAATAAAAATATTGTTTCTTCTAAGGAAAAATATATTAAACAATTAATGAAATTAATTAACAATTTAGATAAACCTCTTTCTGAATAGAATTGAACTTTAAATCTACCTAAATTAAGAAATATAAAGAATGAGATTAGCAATTATTATTGAAGGAACGCAAAATTCAGGGAAAACTTCCACAATTAAAGAATTGATTAAACTATTTGGCTTTAAAAACTTAAAGCAAATGAAGGCTGGATGGCAACAAATATTTTTGAATCCAATTTTTAAAAGTTTGAGAATAGTTTTTTACTGTATACCAGCCTCTCCTTCAGAAACTGATATTCCTTTAAGCAAAAGATTTGAAGAATGGCAACACTTACCGGAAATGTTAATATTAGCAGAGCAAGTCGGTGGTCAACATCATGGAAGCACAATGGCTTTTCTAAATGCAAATCATTATCATATTAAAGTCTTTTCAATAAACAATTCCAATGGTGTTAATCATTGGGAAAGATTTGATAATTTAACTAAAAATGTCAAATTATCAAAAAGAGCATACGACATCACAGATTTTATAAAAAGTTTTCTAAAAACTAATTCGATTGTATAAAGTTAGTAATTTAATATAAAGTCAGAGACTTTGAAGTTTTCGTTTTCAAACAAATTATAGTAAAAATGGTGCAAAGCCTGAAACATTTGGAGTAACGAGATTTGCCATCTATTCTATACTTTTAAGACATTATACAAATACCCGATAGCGCGGATTTGAAATCCGTGCCCGCGACAATAAGACACAATAAAAATCATTAAAATTAAAAGCTACAAAATCATGTAGCTTTTGTTTTTATTACAAAAGTATAAACCAATCTTTGTGGGCACGGATTGCAAATCCGCGCTATCGCAATATGATAATACGCTATCGCATATTATTTCAAACTTAATTTATGCAAATCATCCCGCTCTCCGAAGAGTACTAATGAAATGCTACGCAAATGTCTCTGACTTTGCGTATTTTTTTTGCTTCTTATAAATTGTAAACGCGTCAAAAGTCTCTGACTTTTTTGAGAGAATAAAAAAAGTTGAATACAATAATTCTTTAAAGAAATTGTGACATCTTTTTAATTTATATTTGGAAAAAAGTCAGAGACTTTATGGCGAATCCATTTTTAAATGACACGTTAGAAATTAGCTCAAAGTCAGAGACATTTGCGCATCGCATTCAGCTGGTTTTTATTAAGCTTTTGAACACCATACAAATCCAAACTAAATTCTAAAATGACCAAATCTAAATTTAAACTAGTAATAATCATCACAATAGTTTTATTTTTTTCCTATAAGATAATTTCTTTTTTTTCTACCTTTCACTTCTATGCAGCAGGAAGATATCCTTATGCAGAAACCTATTATCTTAAATATCCTGAAAAGGAAATCCTTGATGCACTGGAAAAAATGCATCTTGAAAATGCTGACTTAAAAGATAAAGATACCACAGACTATTGGCATGACATTTATTTTAATCTGGATGGTAAAAGAATAGAGGCATGGACAAGACCTGCTTTTGACAACAATACACATGTTGGTTTTGTGGCTGTATATAAAAACAGAGAAACACAATGGCAGTTAATCAATCAGGATTTAGGCTTATATGGCAACATCATGATGAAAAGAGAATTTGAAAAGGAAATAATCGAAAAACTAAAAATTGAATTAGAAAAGTAAAACTCCTGATGAGGAATATTATCTACGCCACAACACATTCCATATTTTTTTCTTCCATTATCTGCATATCGATTATTTTTTGAGCGACAGTTCCTCTTTCAAATAAGCGAATGAATTTAAAAACGGCACTCACAAAATATCCGGGATTTGAAACCAATCTGGCAATTTCTGTTATCCTTTCGTCTCTTAACTTTGTACACGCTTCTCTTTCGTTTTCTGGAACCGCTACAAATTCGTTGGCAAATTTCCATGCTCCGTTTCTTGCCTCTTCCATACTGAAATCAATAAAGAAATTATCTATTTTGCCTGTGTATTTTAATATCCATGTTAGCGTTGGCCAAATTTTAATTAAACATTTTTCGACACCTGCTACCAGACTGCTAAGAATAGCGTTTATTTGGTCAAAATCATGTTTTAAATCTGCGATGTCTTCAACGGTACTAATTTGAGCCGAGGCAATTCCTAAATCAAGGTTTACGTGCGCATTAATTCCGAGTAGTAAATGCTGCAAAACTATTGGCCAAAAATCTTCAGCTTGTTCAAAAGCAAATCCCCAGCATTCGGATGGTTTTTCTTTGGCCTGATATTGATAATAAGCTTTTAAATACCGATTGGCAAAAATGACATCCAGTTTTTCCATTCGTTCCCCATTTTGAAAAGAACCAGCCTGAATACCTTGTTTAACTCTTACAGTAACTTCACGATACAGGATAGCAAACAAACCTATATTGCTTTGGTCAATCTTTGATTTTTCTATTATTTCATCCAAAAACTGAATTACTTCGTCTATAGTATTTGCTTGTTTCATATTCATTTATAATTGGTTATGGTTAATTTTTGAAGAACGAATATAATTATTTTAATCCTTTAATGAATATTTTTTGAAGTAATTATCTTATTATTATTTATTATTTTTGATACAAAAAATTGATCCGCATAAGGATGAACTGCCTCATAAAATTTAGACACTATTTGGCGGCATTTTTATGAAAGGATAAGTTTTTGTCTTCACTCTTTAAATGAAATGGATGCAAATCCAAGAAAACCTTATATTTGGTAATAAATTAAATCACCTAAAAATAAATAAGCTGATCAAATTTAATTCTATTGGAGTCTTTCTCACTAATTCATGAAAACTAAAAAGAAATGAATAAAAAATTTCTAACTGCAATAATAGTTCTTCTATTCGGAATTTGTTTCTCTTTCACTTCATGCAAAGAAAAAGATAAAAACGAAATTAAGATTACAGAAAGTCAGGCGTTAGAAATTGCGAAACGATATGGTATTTCGGGAGATAATCTAGAGATATTCTTTAATACCTATACTTACTCAAAAACCAGCTTAGGCTATCAAAGAGGAAAAAGAAAGTTATTTTATTGGGATGTTTCTAAAAAATGTAATAATTGCTCAGCCATACAAATTGACGCTGTAACTGGAAATGTATTTTCTGAAATTAAATATAAATATGTATATTAAAATATGGAAAATAAAATTGAAGAAGAAATAAAAAATCTAACGACACAATTACTCGATTTGGTAAATCATTATTGTTGGAATGATATTTCAAAAAATTTAATGTTTATTCTTTCAGATATTTCAGAAGTAAAAGGAGAAAACTTTTTTATTCAACGCCTTAATAAAAATAAACTTAACAAAAATAAAATACTTAAAAGCTTTAACGAAGCGATGGCAGCCGTTAAAGAAATTTATCATTTAACTTATGACATAAATCTATATGTTTATAAATCTGAAAAACATCAAACTATCATTGACATTAGATATTTTCTTAAAAGTCAACTTGATGCTGATTATTTAAAAAAAGTAATTAATAACCCACCAATGCTACATTGTAAAATAACTCAGCCGCCTTATCTTAAAAGTGATAAAAACAAATTTGATGTTAATTGGGAACTAGGTGGATTAAAACATAATTGGAATATGTTTTGGTGGAAATTAAACTATAAATTACACAAATGTCTCGCTCCTATTGTACAATCAAATAAAAATTAAACCATGGAAAACTTCGACTGGACATCCTTCACAAAAAAAATAGCAATTAAAGCTAAACTCAGCGACATTTATAATGCCTGGACAAAAGCAGATGAATTAGAAAAATGGTTTCTCGAAAAAGTATCTTTTTTCGATACAAATCAGGAACCAATTAGCAAAGACAAAAATGCCGTGGAGGGCACAACTTACGATTGGCTTTGGTATTTGTATAAAGACTCCATGAAAGGAAAAATTATTGCTGCCAACGGAAAAGACCAATTACAATTTACTTTTGAAGGAACGTGTCTGGTAGATATAAAACTAAGCGAAACAAACGGTTATACCGTGGTTGAACTTCGTCAGCACAATATCCCTACAGATGATTCTTCTAAACAATATATTAGGCTTGGCTGTTCACACGGCTGGCAGTTTTACTTAACCAATCTTAAATCAGTTTACGAAGGCGGCATAGATTTACGCAACAAAGATGAAAATTTGAACCCAATGATTAATAATTAGCAATTATTTCATTCTCATACTTTTACAAATGCACCATTCTATTTTGGTGCATAGCGATTGTGGTCGTACAGTTTTTTCTCTGCGATATGTTGTATAACGAGATTCTTTTTCTGGTCGTCAGTCAAATTCTGAGTAAAATTTTTAGCCACAACAACCTCAAGTCTGTTTAATTCATCTGTAGACAGATTATCAAAATAAGAAAGTATTATTTCTTTATTTTCCAGCTCGTTGATATCAATATTAGGAATTATTTCCGGCCCAGGATTGATTTGTTCTTTTTTCTTGAAAACATTGATTTTCTCCGATTTTTCAGATTCTTTTTGTGAGGAAACTTTGACTTTAGAAAGATTTACATTTTCATTTGTTTCAGGCTTTAACGTCGAAGATAATTCAGAATAGTTCATTTGAGAAGTCTCTTTCAAAATATAACCTAAAACCGCAGCCGTAACTGCTTTTGGTAAAAACACAATGAAATCACTGTCGATGACAGATACGGCCTGCAGCGCAGAACCTACTCCAAGTGCTATAAACGAAAAACCTAAAATGGTGAAAAATTTCTTCTGAATAACATCAATTGTTCTGATACGGTTTCCTAATAAAACAGTAACCACAATCATTCCAATGTTAGAAAGGATCAGCAATATTGCACTCGAAATAGAGGTCGAAGCAAAAGAAGATAATGAATCAAAAGTATCTTCCCCGCCAAATGTCAGATATGTTTGTATAAAACTGTACAGAACTGAACCTAAAGAATAAATTGGTATTGCTAAGAAAACTAAAGAAGCAATAATCAATGAATCGGCCTTGCTGTACTTAAGTATTCTATTTAAAAAAAGTTTAAAAACCAGTAGTATTCCAAACCAAGTCACAGTGCTTAAAATCGCAAAACCATTTGCTAAAAAACCATGAAACCATGTTCCGTCGACATAAAAAAATTGTTTGTAAATGGCAAAGACAATTATAAAGGCAGTGTATATAAAGGCAGTTAATGCGGTAGTTCTATAAATTTTTGGTAAAGTGGTTTCCTGGGTAGAATTGCTCATAAGGTTAGTTAGGTCTTTTAGGTGGTTATTTGGTTGGTATATTTATAAAAATTGGTTAATTATATATTGCTTATAATATCATGGTCATTTTGACCAAAAATATAAATTTAATTAGAAATCATTACAAGAATTTCACTTAATTTCACTCTAAAAATCTGAGGAATAAAAGTGACAAAATGGTTAAAACTGGATTTTTTTATTTAACCTAATCACTACCAATCTCAAATTGGCCTCACATAAGGTTTAATAAAAAAATGCGTAAAAGTACTATTAGCTTTTACGCATTTTTTTATGAGAGATTTCCTTTCCTTTCTCAAAAAACGGAAATCCGTAATTATTTTTCTCCTTTACGGATTTCCGTAAAACCACTGATCGTAAAGCCCTTAGTTTTGAATAACAAATTTATATCCTGATTTGTTCGAAAAGGGTCAGGTATTTTTTGAAACCAAAAACAAAAACAGATACATAATCTTAAATTTTACCAACAATGAGCAGAAAATCAATTCAAGTAACCGACATTTTTTTGGCTATACTGGCTATTTTATTAATTAGTGTAAGTTTTTATCAGACCTGGCTGGGATTAGATCAGATTTTTGGGCCGGCTTCTTTTATAATCGCCTTAGTTTTATCTTTCTTATTATTGTTTTTAATCTGGATGATCAGAACTGCAAAAGTAGAAGGCCGTTCCACTTCAAATTTGGTGGGAATCTATCTTTTTATTGCCTCCTTTTGCTTCATAGCCAACTTTAATGCCTTATACACCAGATTTATGAAAACCGACATTTATACTACCGAATTAAGGGATATAAACGAACGTTTTAATAATCTGGAAGCTGATGTTCAGTCCAAACTAAGTTACAAATACAACAAAGAAACGGCTCAGGATATCGAAATTAAAAAGAAGCAGATGATGGAGCAGATCAAAGATCCCGGAAATAAAGGAATAGGCACAAGAGCCCAGTCTTTAATACGTGATATCGAAAAATTAACCGGGCAAAAAGTTGATTTCCTGACTCCGGTTGCTAATGATTATGATGATCTGGCAGAAAGAATGGGATTGCAGATTGACAATATGATTTCTGACCTTTCGCCAGAAGAAAAAGCTTTAAAAACAGATATAAACAATGCGGTATTAAAATGGAACAAAAAGATTCAGGACTTATTACTGCTTTCTAAAAAAGAAAAAGATGACCTATCTCAGGGATTAATCGATGATTCTTTATCGGAATACAATAAACTTGGAAATCGTGCCCATTCCGTTTTAGGTGACGATAAATTTAAATTTACTCCTGAAATCTCCAAAACACAGGATGTAGGAAAAATTGGTTTTGCCTTTGAACATGCCGTCAAAAATTTTGGAATGTACCAGTTTGTTGTATTAATGGGTTGTATCCTATTAGACTTTGTTATTGTGATCATTGTATTACTAGCCACTCCCGGCAGCGGAAACAGCAGTAATAGCTCCAGCATATTCAGTGGCAGTAAAAGAAACGGGAAAGTATTAATTGCTAAAAACTAAAAAGATGACTGAAGATAACAACACTTTAAAGCCTTTAACCCTGAGCAATGAAACATTAAAACCTATTTCGTATGATGCTCAAAATAATGCAAGACCAGATTTTGTTCCTTTGGCAAATGCCAGTACCAATCAAATTAAAAATAAGGAAAGTAATTTTATTTTCTTTTTTGGTGTAGGAGAATCGGGCAAGTCGGTTATTCTTTCTTCGATTTTATATTATTTAAGTTCGCAAGCCGGCGTTTTACGTCCAAAACTGGGTACTCCCAATACAAAAGAAGCTCAGGTTTTACTGGCTGATTTTTTTGAAAACATACGACAAGGCATTCTACCCAATAGAACTACTCGAGATCAGGTTACGAGACTGGATTTAATCTTTGAACCTAACAATAAGTCTAAAAAAGTTCCGCCTATAAACCTGACTTTTCTGGAAACTTCGGGCGAAAATCATAAAGATATCAGCAGAGGCGGTACTTATCACAGCAGTATCGAAGCATATCTGAATGCGAATATTCCGTTAACTTTTATAATTGTTACCAGTTATGACAATGCACATCTGGAAGATACTTTAATTAACGAATTTCTGGATGAACTTGAAAGAAAAGGGAAAAACCTGAAATCAATAAACGTGATTTTAGTTGTTTCTAAATGGGATAAATCAGGCAGAACAGATGTTTCAAACGAAGATGAACTGGAGAACTTTATCAACGAAAGGCTGCCAAGAACCAATACCCGAATAAATTCTTATGAATTGAATAAAACCTATTTTACAATTGGCAGTATTGAAAATAATGGTAACGGAGAAAGAATCACACTTTTAAATTTAGCTCCTGCCGAAGTTTTGTCGAACTGGCTTTACGAAAGCATAGTAGGCTATCCGTTAGATTATGAAGGAACTTTCTGGGAACGATTAAAATTTAGCTTTTAAACTAATGACACAAAATATATACCTGCTGGCTTTTGGCACATTTGGAAACCCTTATGGTTTTAGACAGACTTTTTATTTAGGAAACCAAAATGTTGCAAAATCAATTAAAACCTTCGACCTCAATACCAATGCAATAAAACTATTTGAAAACAGCATTCTTTACTCTATTCGTAAAGAATCAGTAAACGGATTAAACGCCATTGCGTACTCCAAATACTCTTTTGCAAAAGAAAAAAATTCTGACCGAGGAGGAACCTTTGTTGGAGCAAGTATCTTGTTTACCAATGAAATTGCAGAAGATAATTTAACAATTACCAAACTCAATGAATTTCATGAAATATTAGTCCACAAAAATATCGTTGATAAAACCATAATGGTGAATCATTCTGATGATTTTACCGTTGATATGCCTATAGATTTTGATAAACTCAGCTTTCATCTTAAAAGCATTGACGAACCTTCTAATTTCAGGTTATCAAATTCAAATCTGGTTGTTTATTCTCATATTGATGAAAATTCATTGCAGCAAAACCTGAAAAAATCATTAGAATTATTGAATAATTTTGACACTATCTTTTTTACTGATCATCAAGAAATTGCCAATTTTACCATCGCTAAAAGCCTTTACAAAACAATAGATGAAAAAGGATTTGATGATGAAATACAAATTGTAAAAGAGGAAAAAAAGAAGCAGCGACAAATTATACTTCATGATTTTGAAAAAGAATTTTCTGAACTTGAAGAAAACAAAAAAATGAATATCAGGGTACTCAAAGAGAGTATTGAACAAAACATAAGACTACATCAGGAAAATGGCAGAAAAATAGAAGAGTCAAAAAAACAAGTTGCTATTGTAGAAAATAAATATTCGGAATTTTCGAAGAAAATAAAAGAAGCAATAAGTTACATACATTCCGATAAAAAAATTGAAGAAATAAAACTATTTCACAATGAAAACAAACGTGAATTTATAAATTATATAAACGAAAATACTAAACCCCAATATCTAAATAGTTTAAGTAACATACAGTCCAAAACCAGCTCAACTGTTAGAAATCAACCAGCTCCTGAATGGCTTCAGCCTAATAACGAATCGAAAAGAAAAGAACGAACAGAAAACGAACCATTCCAATTTTACATATTCCTTTCAATTTTATTCTTCTCATTATGGGTTTTAACCTTTTTATATTTTCTGTTTTTAGATGAAATAAACAATTTCTTTTTAGGTGCATAATTTTAAGATTTAGCACCTTAGTCCAGATAACTATCAAGATAGCAGCTTTTTTATTAATACAAATTTTATTGGTTTTATACCTAAATATGACGGACTTATGACATTTTTTTAGTAGTTACTTTCTTAATTATCTACTTTCAGTATTCAAAAAAATAATTACAAAAATTAACTAAAGCCCCATATTATGAAAACTACAAAAATGGTATTACTTTTTATCATTCTAATCTCATTCGGTGCCTGTAAAAAAGACGCAAAGGGAGAGAAAGATAATTATACAACTGTAAACAAAAATGCTGCAGCTTCTGAGTGTTTGGCTCCTGCTAATTGGTTTACGATCGTAAACAACACTCGCCAGACTCCTCCTCCTAATGAAGGCCCAACAAGTGTATTTGCCAACAATGCAACAGTAACAAATTGCGACTTTCATCAATGGTCATGGCAAAAATTTCTTTGGCTGACTAATGAAGTCAACGGAAAACCCTTCTTTATGACTAATCTGATTCAGGTGAATGCAGCAGGTCAGAAATTAGATCCAAGTAATGGGATTGTTTTAACGGATACTGCTCAGGCAAGTGGCAGCACTGATATTTTAAAAACACCTAATTATTCATCGGGAGTTCCTAAATCTACAACGGTCTACTATTCTATATTTATGGACAAACTTCTTTACGGAACAATGATAAAATACGGTCCAATTGCAAAAAGTGATTCTACTAAAGTGAAAGGTGTAACTTTTCCTGTAGGCTCATTAGAACTTAAAACTTCCTGGATTGATGCGAGCGTTCTTAAAGATCCTTCTTCTTATTTTATTACTCAGGGCGTGATAAATGGAGTAAAAACAAAAGTAGCACTTTTGGGAATGCACGTAGTTGGAGTTGTAGAAAATCATCCAGAATTTGTGTGGGCTACTTTTGAGCATGAAAATCTTGCACCTGCTTACGATTGGTCAAAAGCTACGCCAACAACAGATGCGCCGGTGACAAGTACAGTTGATTATCCTTTTTTTAATAAAAACAGCACTGCAACAGTTATTAATATAACTTCAGGAAATGGAATTTATACCGATGTCTTTTCTGTTTACAAGTATGGCGTTCCTGTTGAAAAAGCAATGAAAGGTTCTCATAATGTTCAGCTTTTTATGCAAACCAGCCAAAATGGTTCAGAGAACTTAAATAATATTCGCACTATTAATCAAAGCGTTAAGACACAGCTAACAGGTATCTGGAACAATTATTTTTACAATGGTTCACTATGGATTAATACGGCAGGATATAATGATACTCCGGCACAAGCGGCTTTATTAGACTCTCTGAGTTATGACCTTTCAAATTCAGCACCTGGAAAATTAACCAGAGGTTCTGTTTCAGCCTACAATATTACTATGGAAACCTATGTTCAGGTCGGTTTTAATCCAACATCAATACACGGAAATTCAGTAAGCAATCTTGTTAATTGTTTCTCTTGCCACAATACATCTGATAATAACACTAATTCACCTCTTTATATAAGCCATGTTTTTACCGGATATGTACAAAGTCTGCAGGGGTTAAACAGAAAACAAATCAAAGATAAGCATGTTAAAGAAATTGTTAAACAATTCAATCTGCGTCTAAAATTAAGAACCAAACAATAAGCAACTTTACTTTTAAATTTAATAAATATAAAAACCACAAACTTCTGTTTGTGGTTTTATGCTTTATTCATGAAGCATAAGATTAAAGATTCTATTAGATTTTTTTAAATTACTGTGTGAACATTTTGCTCAAACCTCTTTTAAATCCGAGTAAAACAAGAAAACCTTTGCGGCTTTACAACTTTGTAACTTTGCCTCTTTAAATTTCAATACCACTTTTTAAATTCCTAATTTCGCTTTCGAATAAGAAAGAGAGAAATGAAGGTATGTATTGCTGAGAAACCAAGTGTAGCACGCGAAATCGCATCCGTTTTGGGCGCCAATACCAAACACGACGGATATTACGAAGGCAACGGTTATGCCGTAACCTACACTTTTGGGCATTTATGTACCTTAAAAGAACCCAACGATTATAAACCGCACTGGAAAAGCTGGGATTTAAATAACCTCCCAATGCTTCCCGAAAAATTCGAAACCAAAGTCGTTCAGAATTCGGGAATTCAGAAACAGTTTAAAATTATCAAAAGTCTTTTCGACAAAGCCGAATTAGTCATAAACTGCGGGGATGCCGGGCAGGAAGGAGAATTAATTCAGCGCTGGGTTATGAACGAAGCGCATTACAAAGGCGAAATAAAACGCTTGTGGATTTCATCCCTAACCACCGAAGCCATAAAAGAAGGTTTTGACAACCTAAAACCCTCTGAAAACTATGATAATTTATTCTATGCCGGATTTTCAAGAGCGATTGGCGATTGGCTTCTCGGAATGAATGCAACACGTTTGTATACCGTAAAACATGGCGGTTACAAACAAGTTTTGTCTATTGGACGCGTGCAGACGCCGACATTGGCAATGGTTGTGGACCGATTTAAAGAAATCGAAAATTTTAAACCTCAACCCTATTGGGAATTGCAGACTTTATACAGAGAAACACTTTTTAGTTATGAAGAAGGCCGTTTCCTGAAAAAAGAAGACGGAGAAATTCTGGCTGAAAAAGTCAAAGAAAGTGATTTTGAAATTGTTTCTGTCGATAAAAAGAATGGGAACGAATACGCTCCAAAACTTTTTGACTTAACAGGTTTACAGGTTTATTGCAATCAAAAATTCGGATTTTCGGCAGAAGAAACGCTTAAAATTGCACAGACTTTATACGAGCAGAAAGCCATCACCTATCCCAGAGTTGATACGACTTTTCTTCCGGGAGATATTTACCCAAAAGTATCGGGAATTCTGCAAAAACTGACGCATTATGCTCATTTAACAGAACCTCTTTTAGGAAAGAAAATTAAAAAATCGCCAAAGGTTTTCAACGATAAAAAAGTAACCGATCACCATGCGATTATTCCAACAGGAATCGAAATTAATCTGCCGTACAATCAGCAGCAGGTTTATGATATTATTGTAAAACGTTTTATTGCGGTTTTTTATGATGATTGTCTCGTTGCCAACACCACAGTTATTGGAAAAGCAGCCGATGTAACTTTTAAAGCTACAGGAAAAGAAATCCTGAAAAAAGGTTTCCGTGTTGTTTTTGAAGATCCAAATGCTAAAGAAAAAGAACCCGATTTATTACCAAGTTTTGTTGTGGGTGAAAAAGGGCCGCATGAACCTTCTTTCCTTCAAAAAGAAACCAAACCGCCCAATCATTTTACCGAAGCAACTTTACTGCGTGCCATGGAAACCGCAGGAAAACAAGTTGACGACGAAGATTTGCGTGAATTAATGAAAGAAAACGGAATAGGGCGTCCGTCAACGCGTGCTAATATTATCGAAACGCTTTTTAAACGTCAGTATATTGTCCGCAATAAAAAACAGGTTTTGCCAACAACAACCGGAATTCAGTTAATTGATACGATTCAGAATGAATTAATAAAATCGGCAGAACTTACGGGTTCTTGGGAAAAGCAGTTAAAAGATATTGAAAAAGGAACTTATACTGCTTCTGCTTTCATAAAAAACATGAAACGTATGGTCGAAGCTTTGGTCACCGAAGTTCGAAGTGAAACAAGGCACGCTAATATTTCGCACGCCGCAACGATTCAGAAACCAGTTGTAAAACCCGAGAAAAAGAAAGCCGACGGAATTTTGGCAGAAACGTGTCCGAAATGTCAGAAAGGGAATCTTATAAAAGGAAAATCGGCTTTTGGATGCAGCGAATATAAATCGGGGTGCGATTTTCTACTGCCTAATGTTTTTTTAGATAAAAAAATTACAGAAAGTCAGTATTTACGATTGGTTCAAAAAGGCTCAACTGTAAATATAAAAGGTTTTAAAACCGAATCTGGAACCGTTGAAGGTTTAATTCGTTTTGAAGAAAATTACAAACTCAAATTAGAACCGAAGAAAACCGAAGGGAAGAAAACAACGCAGGAAACATTAGATTCTTTAACTTGTCCGAAATGCAAAAAAGGAACAATTCTTAAAGGAAAAACCGCTTACGGCTGCTCAGAATATAAATCGGGCTGTGATTTTAAAGTTACTTTTGATGAAGTCCGTGCCAAACTAAAAGATCAAAAGCCAACGAAAGAATTGGTGTATTCGATTTTGGAAGAAAGCGTTTAGTTTTTTTGCCACAGATTAAAGGACTAGCAAAGATTTTTTTATTTTTTTTGCCGCGACTCGACCGAAGGTAATTGACGAAGTAATTACTCGAATTTCCACGAATTTATTTTTCACGCAGATTTGAAGAGATTTAAGCAGATACTCGCAGATTATATAATTCTGCATCAAAATTAAATCTGCCTGAATCTGCTGAATCTGCGTGAAACAAACATCATTTTAATCCTTTAATCTGTGGCAAAACATCTCCAGTTTTTCAAAAAGAAATTCGTAAAAATTAGTGTAATTTGTGGCAAACTTTTTTTTCATACTTTAGTGCTTCCATTTAACATCAAAAACTCATAAATATGTTTCAGAAAATTACTCTTTTAGCGCTTGTATTAGCTGTTGTTTCCTGCCAGAAAAAGGAATCTGTAGAAAAAGATAAAATCAAAATTGCCGACTGGCTGATCGGAAACTGGGAAAATACTTCTCCAGACGGTGTTTTAACCGAAAACTGGGAAAAACTAAACGACAGTACTTTTAATGCTTCTTCCTACTTTATAAAAGGAAAAGACACTTTACATTTTGAAACTATTGTTTTGGCTCAAAAAGGCGAAACTTTAACTTATTTCGCAACCGTAAAAGGTCAAAATGAAGATAAAGCCGTGGCTTTTCCATCTACTGCAGAATCAGACAAACAATTGGTTTTTGAAAACGCAAAACACGATTATCCTCAAAAAATCACCTATACAAAAGGCACAAATAATACTTTAACGGCTGAAATTTCCGGGAATTTGAATGGAAAACCGAGTTCAGAGAAATTTGTTATGACGAAGAAATAATAATGAAATTAAAGTTATTTTTAATAAGCGTAATACTTTCATTTTTATCTTGCGGACAATCTAAAATGAAAATATCAACTAATGCTATGCAGAAATTTGAAAATTTCAAAAACAAAGAAAAATTTCTACCAGACAATACTATTTTTTATCCAGGAATTGGTGATGAAAAATTAAAATCTATTTTGACAGAAAAAATTAATTTAATGGCAGATGATTTTAAAAAGATTGCTGAATCAAAGAATCCTACAGATGAAAATTATCAAAATGCAATAAAAACTGGGCTTAATCGATTTTCAGAAATTTATCTTGAATTGGATACTGAAAATCGTGAAAGAATTTGTACTTATTTTGAAGAATTAATGGATATTGTCGGTCTGGAAAGTTCAGATGGACAATTGAATGATTTTATGTATGATTTTGATCCAAATCAAAACTAAGAATAATCTTTACTAGGTGATTTAATTTGTTTTACTTTCAGTTTTAAAAAAAGAACCAAAGGTTCAACCTGTTTTGTAGAGCTGGACTTCAGTCCAGTTTAGACAAAAAATTATTCGTTTTCTCCGATTTTATTCACCATAAAAATCATCAGAATACCTAAAAGTGCCATAACAAGAAAAGCCCATTTCATACTTAAATATTCAGAGATAAAACCAACCATTGGCGGCACCAATAAAAATCCTAAATAACCAATAGTAGAAATAGAAGTTAATGCCGAACCGCTGCTGAGTTTTGACGATCTTCCGGCAATACTGAACACTAACGGAACCACACAGGAGACCCCAAATCCTATTAAAACATAACCAAAAATAGTTGGGTATGCGTAAGGCAGAATAAAACAAAGTGCGAAACCAACAGTGATTAAAATTCCGCTGTAAAGCAGAATTTTTTTAGTCCCGAATTTCATAACACCATAATCACCAAATATACGTCCTAAAGTTACCGCTGTAGCAAAAAACACAAATGCTGCACTGGTTAACTTTGGCGAAGCCTTTAGTATATTTTCAAAATAAATACCGCTCCAGTCGTACATTGTATTTTCGCAAGCCATGGAGACAAAACAAATCAAGGCAAACTTGACAAGATTTTTTTCCGGCATTGAAAAGAACTTCTTTTTAACCGGTACAGGATCATTATGAATACTTAACGGGTAAAAACAAGCCGTAAGTGCCAGCATAAAAACACTTACTCCTAATAAATGATGTGAAGGTGCAATATGCTGCGTTACCATCACATAACCTAAACCTGCACCCGAAAAAACGGCAATACTCCAAACTGCATGAAAACGGGTTATAATTGATTTTGGATATAATTTTTGAACTTCCAGGGATTGCGCATTGATCGATAAATTGAAAATATTACGCGAAGCACCAAAAATTAAAAGTATAATAACCAGCTGCCATACAAAAGCGGCTAAACCCGGTAAAGAAAGAACAATATTAAACATAATCGCTCCTAAAAGCATAATATAACGACTGCTGTACTTATTTAATAACTTTCCTGTAAATGGCATTGTAAGCATTAAACCAATTGGAAATGCAAATAAAACAGCTCCAAACTCCGCTTCGCTTAAATGCAATTGCGCTTGTATATGCGGAATTCTGGATACCCAGGAAGAATAACCAAAACCGGAAAGGAAAAAAAACACAGTATTTGCTATACGGAATCCTCGGGGTGTATTTTGTATTTTTTTGAAGAAAGGTAAAATCATGAAGTCTGTTTTTCAGATTGCAAAAATAAAGCTTTTAAAGGGAATTACTGTTCTTTTTACATTTAATAAAAGCCTGCAATTTTCAGTTTTTCTTCCTACCGATTATAACAAAATCATTAACAAATGAACTCAAATAATATTTGTTAGCGGAATTATAATTTTTACATTTGCGTTGTTTTTATTTATTCTAAATAACAGCGATAACTATTTAAAAAGAAAACCATGAATTATTCTAACCAAATTACTAAGCAGTTTCTTTATACAATCTGCTTGTTCCTTATTTTTATTGGTGCTGTAAATGCCCAGCAAAATAACGGAAAAATTAAAGGAACGATAACAACATCTGACGGTGAACCGGCACTTGGCGTAAACATCATCCTTAAAAACTCAAAATACGGAACTGTTTCTACCGAAGATGGTTCTTTTGAATTTAATAGAGTAAAACCAAATACATACACCGTTCAGGTTTCCTTAACGGGTTACGAAACTCTTGAACAAGAAGTCACTGTTACCAGCGGTGAAACGGCAATATTAAGCCTGCAATTGAGAGTTTCAAACAAGCAGTTAAAGGAAGTTATTATTACCAATTCGAGAGGAAAAGCATTCCCAAAACAAAGTACTTATGTTTCTAAAATGCCTCTTAAAAACATCGAAAATCCACAGGTTTACAATGTGGTTTCTTCTGAATTAATGAAAGAACAAGCTATTACCGCTTATGACGATGCTTTAAAAAATGTACCGGGAATTCAAAAATTATGGGAATCTACAGGCCGCGGCGGCGATGGCGGTTCGTATTATACATTACGTGGATTTGAAGCTCAGGCAAATATCGTAAACGGATTACCGGGCTTAACTAACGGAAGTCTTGATCCTGCAAACATTGAAAGAATTGAAGTGATCAAAGGACCATCCGGAACTTTATTTGGCAGCAGTTTAATTTCTTACGGAGGTCTTGTTAATACCGTAACCAAAAAACCATACGAAGGTTTTGGCGGGGAATTCTCCTATACAGCAGGAAGTTTTGGCCTTAACAGAGTTACCGCTGACGTTAATACACGATTAGATGATAATAATGATATTTCATTTAGGGTTAATGCTTCTTACCAAACAGAAAACAGTTTTCAGGATTCAGGATTCCGTACAGCACTTTTTGTTGCTCCTTCCCTTTCTTATAAAGTAAATGACAAATTATCTTTTCTTATTAATACAGAGTTTATGCAGGAAGAAAAAACAACGCCTCCAATGTTATTTTTAGGCAGAGAATCCCAGCTTCAGTTCGCAAATCTGGATGAACTGAACTATAATACACATCTTTCTTTTTCTGGTAATGATTTAAGTATGAAAAACCCAAGGTTCAATTTACAGGCTCAGATGAATTACAAAATTTCTGATCAATGGACTTCACAAACGATTTTTTCAAGAGGTTCTTCAAAGTCTGATGGTTATTACTCATATATTTATGACAATCAAAATGGTACGAAAGAATTTGGTCTAAGTCTTACTAAAGAACAGTCACAAACTACAACAACAGATATTCAGCAAAATTTTGTAGGCGATTTCAAAATCGGAAACATGCGTAATCGTTTAGTTGCCGGATTTGATTATTTTGCAAAAGAAGTAATGTTTGGCGGCAGCGGATATGCATGGCTATACAATGTAACAGCCCAGGGAGATGTAAGTTATATTGATCCTGAAACCGGTATCGAACATGATCCGAGATATCCTACCCGCAGTTCTGTAGATAATGTTTTGGCATCTGCCGGAACAACAAATTATACTAGTAAAGAAGCGACATATAGTGCTTATGCATCTGATGTTATTAATATAACGCCAAGTTTATTGGCAATGGCGAGTTTACGTGTTGATTATTTTGATACTGAAGCTGATGTAACAACAGATGAAGATGATTATGATCAAACTGCTTTATCTCCAAAATTTGGTTTGCTTTATCAGCCAATACAAGATAAACTTGCCGTGTTTGCCAATTATATGAATGGTTTTAAAAATATTTCTCCAGCCATTGTATATGATGAAGTTACAGAAGAACCAACGGGAACAAAAACGTTCAAACCAGAACATGCCAACCAATTAGAATTTGGAGTAAAAGCAAATCTTTTAGCTGATAAACTAAATGCTACGGTAAGTTATTATAACATTGAAGTAGATAATTTAGTTACTGCAGCTCCCGGAAGCCCGATAAATACAGTACAAGGAGGTTCAGCAAAAAGCACAGGATTCGAATTTGATTTGAATGCTGCACCTCTAAAAGGTGTAAGCATCATAGCAGGTTATAGCCATAATGATAGCAAAATAGTAAAAGGAGATGAGGCAAATTCATGGCTTGAAACCGGAAAAAGACCATTTTGGTCAGGGCCTAAAAATCTTGTAAATCTTTGGGCAACTTATAAATTTGATGAAGGTTTCTTAGAAGATTTCGGAATTGGTTTTGGAGGAAATTACGCCAGCGACAATGTTATTTTAGACAGTCAGGTAACAGGAAAATTTGTTCTGCCGGAATACACCGTAATCAATGGTTCGATTTTTTATAGTTCGACTAAATTTCGTGTAGCTTTAAATATCAACAATATCGGAAATAAAGATTATTTTAATGGCGGATGGTCTACGGTTAATCCACAAAAACCAAGAAATGCGTTATTAAGTTTTTCTTATAAATTCTAAAGATTTGTCAAGTGCAGTTTAGTATTTTTCAGGCTGAGCTAAGTCGAAGCTCACGTACTGTACTGCCCTTCGACTTAGCTTAGGGTGACAGACATTAAAAAAGGGATTAATTTCTATTAATCCCTTTTTTAATTTTTCAATTTACTCGGCAAATACCCTAAAGTCTTTTTAAAAGCAACCGTAAAATGATGCGGATTTTTATAGCCCAATTCTTCAGAAACAACAGAAATAGGCATATCTTTTTCTAAAATCAATTGTTTTGCATATTCCATTCTAACCTGCGTTAAGTAATTGAAAACCGTTGTATTAAAAACCAATTTAAAATATTTCTTGATTTTAAAATTATTCAAACCAACTTGTGCAGCGATACTCGCCAGAGTATGTTTTTCTTTAAATTGTGTTTTTAAGATATTTTCTACAGCAAGAATTTTAATATAATCGCAGGCACTTAATTCTACATTCACCTTTGTATTTTCTTCTTCATTTATAATCGTAAATAAATACGAAAGAATCTCCACTACTTTCGATTCTAAAAAGGCTTTTTTAATCGCGCCGGAATATGTACACTGCAAAATATCTTCAATTAAAATATTCAATTTTGGCGAAATACTTTTACTGTTTTCCCACATCACATATTCTGTTTTATTGGTCAGCGCTTCTGCTAATAAGGGAATTGTAGCTTTTAAATTCGGATAAAATAATTGCTGCAGATAATCTTCTGTAAACGTAATTTCGAGTGTTCTTCTTTTTTTAGTCCGATAATTTAAAATACCTTTTATTTTAGGCAGATAAAATAAATTATAATGTCCCTGCGGAACATAAATGCCTCTTTCCTCTGGATTTTCGGGGCAATATTCATTATCACCTTCCATTTCTATATGGAGTTTTACAAACGAAAAATCATGTTCTACTTCTATAGAATACGATCCATCGGCAACGGTAACATCGCGCGCAACCACATGAATTCCGTCAAGCATAATATCTGTAATGATACCCTTAATTCCTTTATAGTCGTAATTGATTTTCTTTTCGATAAGATCCTCTTTATTAAACCGAATTGGGTCATTAACCACAACCAGTTCCTTTTTAAAGATATCGCTTCTCATCATTGTTTTCATTCCTAAAAATTGTTTATGGCTGGGTTGGTTAAATGTATTTTGATCAATTATAACTAACTCTTTCTAAGAGCATTCAACAAAATCCCTTTTGCGTTTATATTAATCCTTATTGCGTTTATTATGTTTTTTTTATCCTCTTACTTTTGCGGTAAAATTAACAATTTATAACCAATCTAAATAAACACAACATGTTTTTTATTAAAACCATTCAAAGAAAAATGTTAAGCAAGCTTGTTTATGCTGTTTTATTTTGCTGCTTATTAGCAACAAAAACATTTGCACAGCAAAATACAGGCTCAATAAAAGGAAACGTAATTACATCTGACGATCAAAATGCCGGATCTGTAAATATTGTAATTCCTGAAATAAAAAAATCAGCCATTACAGACGAAAATGGTGTTTTTATTTTGCATAAAATTCCAACCGGAACCTATCAAATTGAGATTAACATGATGGGACATAAACCATTAAAACAAGAAATTACGGTAAATACAAACGAAACTACAAACATTTCTTTTCAGCTGGAATCTTCTTTAAAAGAACTTCAGGAAGTTGTGGTGGTTTCCGGAGCTAAAAAATTTGCAGAAAAAAAGAGCGAATATGTTGCCCGTTTACCAATTAGCAATCTCGAAAATCCGCAGGTTTATACCGTAGTTCCAAAAGAACTTTTCCAGGAACAGATTGCAGTCGATTTTAGAAGTGCCTTAAATACGGCACCTGGATTAAACAACGTAACCTTAAGCGTGGGTTCAGGCGGAGTTGGTTTGAGCTTAAGAATGCGAGGTTTTAGCGGTGCATCGGCAGCGGGATCAATCCGTAACGGAATGAATACCAACTGGGTAACTTTAAGCGATCCTGTAAATCTTGAAAGTATCGAAGTTATCAAAGGGCCATCTGCCACTTTATTTGGTTCTGCATTAACCACTTATGGAGGTTTAATTAACAGAGTTACCAAAAAACCTTTTGACGTTATGAAAGGCGAAGTAAGCTACACAACCGGAAGCTGGGCTTTAAGCCGTACGACAATCGATTTCAACACGCCTTTAAACGAAGAAAAAACTATGCTTTTTAGAATAAATGCTGCCCTTGACAATCAAAAAACATGGCAGGATTACGGTAAAAGCAGCACATTTGTTGTCGCTCCGTCGTTTACTTATAAAGCAAGTGACCGCTTAACTTTAGATTTTGATTTAGAATTGTATAAAGGAAGCCGAAACTCTATTTCTATTGGTTTAGGTTCAGGAACACCGCCAGTTGCAAGCCTAGACGATTTACACTTTGATTTCAAAAAATCGTATGCAACAGATGATTTACAATCTGAAGCAAAAAACACCAATATTTTTGCACGTGCCACTTATCAATTATCTGATCAATGGGTTTCACAGACGAATTTCTCAAATGCATTTACAGACAACAAAGCCAATTATTTGTTTGTTTTAATCAACACGGCTGCCAATTCCGATATGACATTACAAAGAAGGTTATACAACATCAACAGTACATTTAAAACTTCTCAAATACAGCAAAACTTTATTGGAAATTTCAATATAGGAAGTCTTAGAAACCGTTTATTACTTGGTATCGATTATACTTATATCAGCACAAACGACAACAGATGGCTTATTAATAATTATGATGCAGCAGTTGGGAATCCTGCCTTACCCATAAACGGAAATGCTGCTTTTATTAATATGGACAAATACAAACAGCTAATCGCTGATATGACAGCTCCAACGGTTGTAAATACAAGAGATTTTAGAACGTTGAGTTTTTATGCTTCGGATGTTATTAATATTACAGATCGTTTCCTTGCCATGGCGAGCGCACGTTTTGATCATTACGAAAATAAAATTGCAAAATACAATCAAGATGCAGTTTCACCAAAATTTGGTTTAGTGTATCAGGTTGTTAAAGACAAAGTTTCGGTTTTTGGAAATTACATGAACGGATTTACAAACGTGGCTCCTGCTCCAACGGCAGACAACCCAAATGGATTAACTGAATTTAAACCAGAACATGCCAACCAATTAGAAGGTGGTGTAAAAGTGGAATTATTAGGTGGAAAATTAAACGGAACTTTGAGTTATTATGATATCGAAGTTAAAAACAAACTTCGTACAGACCCAAACAACAATATGTTTTCTGTTCAGGATGCCACACAAAGAAGTAAAGGTTTCGAAGCCGATTTAATCGCAAATCCATTTAGAGGGTTCCACGTTATTGTGGGTTATGGATATAACGAAAGTGAATACACAAAAGCCAGCCCAAATGTTCAGGGAAAGCGCCCATACTCTACTCCTGCTAACGTTGCCAACTTTTGGCTGAGCTATAAATTGTTAGACGGAAAAGCAAAAGGCCTTGGCTTCGGTTTTGGAGGAAATACACAAAGTGATAGTTATCTTAATGATGCCAATACGTTTACGGCAAACGGTTACACGACTCTGGATGCCAGCGTTTTTTACGAAAAACAAAAATTTAGATTAGGCTTAAAACTAAATAATATTGCAAACAAAGAATATTGGTCTGCAGATTATTGGGCTAATATGATGCCTACAAGACAATTAGTGGCCAACCTTACTTTCAAATTTTAATTCTTTTTTAATTAGTTATGACCAAGTTAACATCGTCATGGTTGTTGGCTTGGTTTTTACCGTTTTATATTATGACCCAAAATCCAATTCAAAAAAGGGAAAAGAAAATCAAACAAAAAAGCAAATGGAGTAAGCTTAATCACTGGCTTCATTTATGGCTGGGCTTAACTTCGGGCATTATAGTTTTTATTGTTTCGCTTACCGGCGTATTATTCGTTTTTTGTGATGATATTATTGATGGATTTGCTTATGATTCCATTTATGTTCCCGAAGTAAAAGAAAAGAGATTAACTCCCGAAGAAATTATAGCTTCGTTTAAAAAACAGCTTCCGGATCGAAAAGCGAGTTATTTTATTACGTATCGAGATCCGGAACGAACCATAAAACTGGCCTCTTCTACTAAAGATCGCGATTTACAATTTTCGTGGATTGATCCTTACACGGGAAAAGTTTTGACTTCTGGAAAAGCTTATGATTTTTTCTATGTTATTGCGCACATTCACAGCGGACATATTCCGTTTGGAAAAGTTGGAAATACAATTGTCGAAGTTTCGGTTTGGATATTTTTAATTGAATTGATAACCGGACTTATTTTATGGTGGCCAAAAAAATGGAATCGGTCTACCAGAATTCAGAGTTTTACCATCAAGAAAAATTCGACTTTTAAACGCTTAAATTACGATTTACACAATGTTCCCGGCTTTTATAATTTACTGCCGGCTTTATTGATTACGGTTACAGGTTTAATCATTGTAAATAAAACACTAAACTCGACAACACATAAAATTTTTGGCGGGGTTCCGAGAGCATACGCCGAAATTCGGGATATAAAACCCGATTATGACAGCACTAAAACTTTTGCGCCATTAAACCCTATTATTAAAAATTTATTTGCCAAAGATAAAACTGTCGAGCAGGTAAAATTGTCTATTGCTTCAAAAGACAGTATTACGACTTTGTATGCGGTTGCCGCAAAAGATATTGGTTTAAAAGGTGTTCAAAACGGAAAAACGTTTTCTATAAACCGATATACCGGAAAAGAAATCGAAATCCCTGTAAAAATATTAAACGGTTTAGATATCGACGATACAACAATGAACCTGCATATTGGTTTTTGGGCCGGATGGATTGGCAAAACGCTGACTTTATTCGTTGGACTTATCTGTATGTTTCTGCCTGTTACGGGATTTTTAATTTGGTACGGACGCCGAAATAAATCAAAAAAAACAAAATCTATTTAAAATGAAAAAAACTCTTTTACTCCTGGTTTTCTTTTGCTTTGCTAAAATATCGGCACAAGACAGCCTTACAATAGGCAGCAAACATCATATTTTTTCAAAAGCATTAAACGAAGAACGCAATTTCTGGGTTTATCTTCCGCCTGATTATAACAGCAAGAAATTTGCTCCGGCAAAATATCCGGTTGTTTATTTATTAGATGCCGAAAGTAATTTTCATTCGTTTACTGGTTTAGCACAGTCATTGGCAAAAGGTCCGTATGCTATGATTCCGCAAATGATTGTTGTAGGGATAACGAATACCAACAGAACCCGCGACCTCACTCCTACCGAAGCTAATCGACAAGCCTTTTTTGATTCGAAAAAAAAGATGTTTAACCAAAGCGGCGGAAATAAAAATTTCATCACTTTTTTAGAAAAAGAACTTCGGCCTTATATCGATTCAAACTACAGAACTTCGGGGTATAATGTTTTAAACGGGCACTCTTTTGGGGGATTAACCGCAACGAATATTCTATTAAATCATACCGAATTATTTAATTCATATATAATTATCGATCCGAGTCTTTGGTGGGATAATGAAATCATGATCAAAAAAGCCGATTCTGTTTTTAATATTAAAGATTTTAAGCAGCGAAACATTTATGTCGCAATGGCTAATAAAATCAATATTCCACAAGATACAACGACTGACATGGCAAGAGGAATCAGGAAATTTGAAAAATTACTGAAAGAGAAAAAGCCTAAAAATCTTCGCTGGGATTTTAAATTTTATGAAAATGAAGATCACGGCACAATTCCAATTCCGGCAGAATATGATGGTTTGCGTTTTTTATTTAAATCGCATTTGGTTCAGGTAAAACAAGCTGTTTTAGAACCTGCTTTAGTTGAAAAACAATATTTAAAACTTTCTGAAGAAACTGGTTTTCCTTTTCTTCCATCAGAAAATTATCTCGACTGGATGGGGAATTATTCTTTGGATATCGGCCGGACAGATCAGGCAGTTGTCTTTTTTAAATGGGCAGAAAAATATTATCCCAACAGTAAAAACGTATCCGTTAGTTTAGAAAAAGCAATTCAAAGAAAGAATCAAAAACCTGATAATTAATTTCACGAAAAGAAATCATCAATCATCTGATTTTCTTGTTTTTTATTTTTTTTGGAAGCCCTGTTCAGAATTCCGACAGGGCTTTTTCTTTATTTCTAAAACTTTATAACATTATTTCAAAATATTATTAATAATTAATCTAAATAAGCATTGTGTAACGAATATTAAACAGTACATTTGTGACACAAAATAATAACCTATAAATCAAAAATCCTGAGTGTTTATCAGGATTTTTCAATATTAATTTTAAATCTTATTACCATGAAATCAAAAACTTTTAAATTAATAACATTTGCATTTTTAATGCTTTTTGCAGCACCTCAGCTTTTTGCTCACGCACTTTGGATAGAAACTAAAGCAACCGGAACAAAAGGAAAAGCACAGGAAATTTCAATTTATTTTGGAGAATTTTCAGAAAATGATATCACAAAAGCAGACAAATGGTTTTCTGATTTAAAAGATTTTACTTTGGTATTAGTTTCTCCGTCAAAAAAAGAAACAAAACTTACTTCAAAAGCTTTAGACAATAAATATCAGGCATTTTTTACTCCGGATGAAGACGGCGTTTATACAATCGTAATGCATCATAAAGTTAAAGATGTTTACGGAACAATGGTTTTAGATTACAATTCTAGTGCAACTGTAGTTGTTGGAAACAAAACTGCAGGAAACTATGCAACGGCGAACAATAATATTATTGGCTTATTTAGCGAAAACGCAGACCTCGCAAAAAAGAACGCAAAAATCGATGGATTTGCTTTGTATGAAGGCGTATCTGCAAAAGAACAAAAAATCAAAGTAATTGCTCCAAACGGCTGGGAAAAAGAATTATGGACAGATGATAAAGGTCATTTTTCATTTACACCAATCTGGCCAGGAAACTATATGGTAGAATTTGCTTATACTGAAAAAGCTTCCGGAGACCATAACGGCAAAAAATATGATGAAATCTGGAAAATGGCTACATACTTAATTGCAGTTAAATAATTTTCTAATTATTTTTTAGAGTTTAATTTTCGATTAAACCTTGCTCTTTCGGGCAAGGTTTTTTTGTTTTAGGCATTTAATTCTATAGACAATAAAAATGTTTAAAGCAAAATCTTAAGCAAATCTTAAGACAAAACTAATAAAACTTTAAGTAATATAATCACCTCATAATTTTTTGTTAAGGTCTTCACAGTTCTATATTTGCATTCGATAATTTTTATTGAATCTAAATAAATACCATGAAACATAATTTAATACTATTCTTAGCCTTAATAAGTTTTGCTTCTTCTTATAGTCAAAATTATACAAGTACAGAAAGTAGTACAGCAGCAGATACCGTAAAAAACAAAAAAGGAGAAATCCTTAATGAAGTATTAATTACTGCAAATAAACCTAAAAAGCCAGTTGAAGCAGCACGTTCAGGCATTAAAGTAATGGACTTGCCACAAAGTGTTCAGGTTATTGGCAGCGAAGTAATCGAACAACAACAAGCCATTAGATTAAGTGAAGTAGTAAAAAACCTTAATGGTGTTTATGTAGGATCTGCTCGTGGTGGTGCTCAGGAATCATTCTTTTCAAGAGGTTATGATATGAGTGCCAATAATATGTTTAAAAATGGTTTTCGATATAATGCCGGTTCTATACCTGAGGTTTCTTCTTTAGAAAAAGTTGAATTTTTAAAAGGAGGTTCCGCTTTATTGTATGGGAATGTTGCTCCTGGCGGAATCATGAATTTAGTTACCAAAACACCAAAATTTACAAGCGGCGGAGAAGTTTCTATGCAAATGGGAAGTTACTCTTATTACAAACCATCTGTTGACTTTTACGGACCTTTAAATAAATCTATTGCTTACAGATTTACAGGATCTTATGAAAATTCAGAAAGCTTTAGGGATTTTGTAAAGAACGAACGTATTTATATCAATCCTTCCTTCCTGTTTCATCTTTCAGATAAAACCCAAATTACATTACAAGGAGATTATTTAAGTGCCGACTGGACTCCGGATTTTGGAACCGGAATCTACGGAAAAACAATTTTAGACTTACCTCGTAACGAATTCTTCGGGGCGCTTTGGTCTACTGCAAATACTAAATCTTCCAGCGCTTCTTTATTATTTAATCATGATTTTAATAAAAACTGGAAATTAAATTTTAATTCTTCTTACCAATCTTACAGAAGAACACAAACTTCTACAGCTCAATTAAGTACAATTGATGCAAATGGAAACTGGAAACGTGGTTTAACAAAAGCGGATGGTGCCGAACAAATATTTGGAGACCAATTAAGTTTACAGGGGACTTTTAATACAGGAAGTGTAAAACACCAAATTTTTACTGGTGCTGATTACGAAAACTCTTTAGCTCCAAATTATACTTTTGGATTCTATGCTCCCGGAAAACCTGCAGACCTTTTAACAACAGAAGCTACGGCTATAAACTTATATACTTACGATTATAGCACACAAAGTACTGTTGTTCCTTATCCAACAAGAACTACTCAATTAACAAGTACAGAAACGCAGCGTTTTGGAGCTTATTTTCAAGATTTAGTTTCGATTAATCAATACATAAAAGTTCTGGCCGGATTACGCTGGTCGTGGCAGCAAAGCGAAGCTACCACTACAAAAGAAGTGATAGAGAAAAAGAATAATGTAAATGTCATTACCACTGCTTACGAAAATGCATTACCTGTAACTGGTGCTAAAGCTGTAAACAAAGCTTTCTCACCAAAAGCAGGACTGGTTGTGCAGCCTACTAAAGATTTGTCTTTGTTTGCAAGTTATTCCAACTCTTTTACTCCAAATACAGGAACAACAGTAGATTCAAAATCATTAGATCCATCTATTATAGATCAATATGAAGTTGGTGTGAAAAAAGATTTCTTTAGAGGTCTTTTGACAACAAACGTAACATTATATCAAATTACCAATGATAATTTAGCACAAACGGCTCAATTTGCATCAGACGGTGTTACACAAAACGTTAATACTAATATAAAAGAATTGGTTGGAGCTACAAAAGGAAAAGGAGTTGAAATAGATATTACTGCGACACCCGTAGAAGGTTTGAACATTATGGCTGGTTATAGCTTTAATGAAACCAAAGTATCGAAATCATCTGGCACAAGCGGAAGCCTTGTTGTTGGAGATGTTTTAGCAAGAACTCCAAAAAATACTGCCAATTTGAGTTTCTTCTATAAATTACCTAGCGGTTTATTAAAAGGAATCACTTTTGGAGCTATCGGAAACTATGTTGGTGACCGTACAGGAGGTTGGAATGATGATTATTTATGGACAGAAAATACCCCTTCAACCAATCCAAAAACATATACGGTAACAATTAGAGATCGTGATATTCCGTTAGAAGGATACGTTACTGTAGATGCTTCTCTTGGATATGAATGGAAAAAATTCTCAATCTTATGCAGATTATCAAACATAACAAACGAATTGAATTATACAGTTCACGAAAATTATAGTGTGAATCCTATCGCGCCTCGTCAAATTATGACAAGCTTACGATACAAGTTCTAAAAATTTGAATTAGATTTTTTTCCATTTAGCATTTTCTGATTATTAGAAATCAGAGTGTTCTTTTGGAAATTTTAAACCTCATCTTGCAAAAGGTGAGGTTTTTTATTTTGTTGAAAAATGTCCTTTATTTATAAGTACTTTTGCCATTGAACACCACTTTAATCTTAACTTTCAAATATGTCAGATTTCAAACAAAACCAATTAAAAAAAACGCTTGGATTAAGTTTTAACATTGCAGTATTAATTGGTGGAACAATTGGAGTTGGAATTCTGCGAACACCAGGTTCCATTGCAGGATTATTAAATAATTATTGGCTCATTCTTGCTTCGTGGATTTTTGGAGGTTTATACGTTTTACTTGGGGCCAATTCCTATTCAGAATTGGCGACAATGTTGCCAAAAGCCGGCGGATCTTATAATTATATTAAAAGAGCTTTAGGAGAATACGCTGGTTTTTTATCTGGCTGGTTTGATTATATTGTCAATGCCATTCCTCCTGCTTTTTACTGCATTGTAATTAGTGAATATACTATAATTTTATTTCCGTCACTTTCCAATTATTCTACCGTAATATCCATTTCGTTGTTAGCTGCTTTTGTCTTGCTGCATTTAAGCGGCGTGAAAAACGGAAGTGTGATTCAGCAAATTACAAGTTTCTTAAAAGTGATTTGTTTTGTGGCTTTGGTAATTGCCTGTTTTATGTATTCAGGAATTGAAGTTCCAAAAATCAAAACTGATAGTTCTATTTTTCAAATCGGACTTATTTTTGGATTTTTTAAATCATTACAGCTTATTATCGGAACATATAATGGCTGGAACGCCGTTTGTTTTTTTGCTGAGGAAAATGATGATCCCAGCAAAAATATTCCGAAGTCTTTATACAGCGGTGTTTTGCTGGTTGTGGCAATTTATGTTTTAGTAAATGCTGCTTTTTTTCACGTATTGCCTATTGAAACTTTAGCAAAATCAAATTTGGCTGCTGCCGATGTCGCTAAAATTCTTTTTGGAGAAAACGGTGCCATAGTTGTAACGGTGATTTCTATTTTCTCTTTAATTAGCATTTTGAATGCTTTTATGATGATTCCGCCAAGAATTCTATACGGATTAAGCCGCGATGGTTTTTTTATCGAAAAAGGGACTACTGTAAATAAAGGCGGAACGCCAATAGTCGCGCTTCTGGTTTCGTCGCTTTTCAGTTTGTTTTTAATCTGTATTGGTTCTTTTGAAGTATTATTTTCATTCGCTGCTTTTATTTCTATAATTGTTTGGGGACTGGCGTATTATTCACTTATAAAATTAAGAACCACAGAACCTGATTTACTGAGACCTTATCGTTCTTTTTGGTATCCGTGGACAACTATATTAGCGATCATCTTTTCTATTGCATTACTTGCAGGCTTTATTTACAGCGATCCTAAAAGCTTTGGAATTATTGTAGCGATTACCATTGTTTCTTATCCTTTGTTTTTGGTTTTGAAGAGAAAGAAATAAGTAGTTAAATAGGGAAAATCCCAATCCTGGAAATTTCAGGATTGGGATTTTTTTTATCTTCTGGCTTTAAAATATTCTTCTAAGTTTTCGCAACCGGATAAATCTGAACTAAATTCGGAAAATTCTTTGTTTACTCTTTTTGAACTTGAATATTCATTTTTTTCTACATAATCCATCATTCGCAAACAGAGCGCTTTAAATTTATCACTTTTTGCATTTTGACAAGCCAGCTTATAATTTGCAACAGCTTTGATTTTGTTTCGATATTCAATTTCGTCGATATAGGACTCATTTACTTCATTACTTCCATAACTAAAGCTTGAATAACGTCTCATCATCCAGGAATTACCATAATTTGACATATTATAATAACAATTTGCTATTAGAAAATAGTAATAATCCCGATCTTTAGTTTTTGGATTATTAGCTAAACTTGTATATTTTATTAAATGTTCTGTCACAGCGAGTTTAGTAACCAGATATTTTTCTCTATGTTCAATAAAAGAATTTGTGTACTTAAAATCATAAAACGGATTTTGATCAAAAACATAAGAATCTCCAAACTCACCTCTTTCCCATGCATTGTAATTATCATCCCAATATTTTTTATCTAAAGATCTAAATGCAATTAATGCATTATTTAATTGACTCTCTCTAAGATACTTAGTTCCTAATAAATCTTTAATATAATCTTTATCTTTCAAGAGTTTTGCATAAATTATTTTTTGAAATTCGGTAGAAAAACCTTTGTCTATTCGATCAACAATGGTTTGCAAATCTTTAGCAGAATACACAAAATCCAAATAATCAAAATAACGATAAAACTCCTGTAAATTACCTGATGTTTTGATTCGATTTCCTCGCCATTCTACATCATCCGAATCATATGATCGCGCTGTAGTTTCTTCAATTAGGGACATTAAAGCCAATCCATCAGTAATGTTTTCTCTAAACTCCAATTCTCTTCCTAAAGCAAAAATAAAACGTGGATCGTCTTTATATTTTAAGATAATCGGCTTAATTTCAGGTTTTATAACCGCTTTCCCTTTTTCCTGATTTGCAGTAATGCAAAGCGCTTTTATTTTCTCTATTTCATCACCTATTTTTTCAGATCGATGTGCTTTTTCAAAAAGGGAAATATTTTTTAAACATTCAGTATAATTTCTTGTAATGAATTGTAAGTTGATTTTTGAAGCTTCCCAAACAATCGGATTTTGTGTTTTAGACACATCTGCCGTATTTATAAAATCCAAAACTTCCTTTGCATACAATCTATCGTTTTCAGAGCGATTGCGCAAGGTTTCGGTTGTAACTTTTACTTTTTCGTTAATTCTCCAAAAATCTTCAAAATCTGTAGACGGATTGTAATTAGAATAATATGGAGTATAGACCCAATCTTCAATTTTATTGATTTCGCGCAAAAGTAAAAATCCTAAAATTGGAGACTTTGGATTGTTTGCGTAAATCGCTCTCAAATAATCGAGGTTTTTATCTACTTTTTGAACGGATGCATACGCATAAACATTTGCTGTTTCTTCTTTACTCTGAGCGTACTTTAAAGCTTCCTGAATTTTAAAGTCATGATGAAAATAATAATAACTTGCATAACTTTTTTCTGGAGAATTTGCCATTAAATTGGCAACATCAACCATGTATCCCGGATTTGATTTTGTAAAAGTGTAGAAAAATAAACTCCAGTAATACAAATAATCTTTTTTAGCTTTATTAAAATTAGCCTCAAAAACCGATTTTATTATATCATTCCTTCCCGAATAATAAGCTAATCTGATCGTTAAAAAAGCATATTTTCGTTTGAAATATTGGTCCTGTTCTTTATTAGTAACGTCTGCAATTTTATTTAATAATTCAGATCTGTTTTTATGATTTGACTCCTCGTTTCTTTCCCAAACATCTTCTGCATCAGCAATCATTTCACAATTCTTTGCCATTTTGAGGTAAGCAATCGCAGTTGTTTTATTATGCTGAAATAAATATTTTATAAAGTCATTATCACTCTTAGAATGAATATCAGTGTAAGATAAATTGAAATTAAAATCTTCGATAGCACCAATCGAAACTTTTTTATTGGTGTAATGATACCAGTCTGCAATATTAGAATCTACAGTAAGCTTATAATCCTCCGGATTTCTACTATAGTCAAATCCCCATAAATCGGCATTGTAAAAAAATGATTTGTATTGGGCATAATTAAAGTAATTGGGTTTAAACAGACAATATCTTACATCTTCGCCATACGGAGAATATCCACAAGCAAAACTTTGGCAAAAACTATTTGCTAAAAGAACTATAAAAACCAGAAACTTCTTCATGATTGTATTTTTTAAAAGTACTGTCGTCTAAATGGAATAATGAAATTGTTGTAGTGTCGTCTAATTCGACATTTTTTTTAATAATCGAAATCGCTTCCTGAATTGTTTTGGAATCGACTTCTTCGATTTTTAGTTGGTCACCTTTTTTTAAATAATACTCATATTCAAAAGTATAATCTTCTGTCATTTCGTACCACATTGGTTTTGTTTGCTTACTAATTTGACTAATATCTGCAGAATTAAAATTGACCAATCCGGCAAAACGATTATTATGATACCACAACGTCCAGTAAAAAACAGGCAATGCTACATCCAGATGTACGGGATAACTTCTCTTTTTATCTAAATATGATTTTAATTCATTTATATCTAAAATCGAATTTTTATCTTTTTGAGATTGTGGCTTAATCAGATTATAACACATTAAGGTCGCTTTATCGACTGGCGGAACTCCCATTATATCAGGATATTTATATGGATAAAGACGTAGCGTGCAACTTATTTCTTTTTTAGATAATTGCTTGATCTTTTTTAATAAATAGAAATATTTATCTTTTGTTGACTTGGTCCAGTCGCAATCAATCTGAATTTCAGAGTAATCGAAATTAGTAGTATCGTCATTTCCATATTGATAACGATTTTTACGGTATTTGTCTATTAGAAAAACAATATTGTCCGCTAGCTTATCCAGTGACTTTTCGTTATTATATTGAAAGATTTCATTCTTGATAAAAATGGTCGGAATAATACTAATTGAATCCATATCTCTAAATGTATATCGATCGGGACTATTTTTTTGATAAGGAAAATTCCCCATGGTTTCACTATAATCGACTTCAAAAAATTTATAGTAGATTTTCCTGACCTGCAATTTATTAAGTTGCTGAGTTGTTTCACCATTAAAAGAAGATCCATTCTTCCAGTAATAGAAAGCTCTTTCGACATTTTTAACTTTATTTTCTTTATTGGAACATCCCAAAAAAAGACAGGAAACAAACACAAATAATACGATTTTTTTCATTGCGAAGTGATTTTTGTTTTAACGTAAAATCGTACTAAAATTATATCATTTTAAAATATAAAAATCAAAAAAAGCCAACTATTTTTTAAAGAAAATGGCCTTTATTAAAATAGAAAACTAGAATGATTTTACAAGAGAAAATACCCAAATATTGTCATTTCGAGGCACTAAAAATCTTCACGAGAAGCTCGACAAAGATTGGATTCTCGTTGTGGATTTACTTGCGGAGATTCCTCGTGCCTCGGAATGACAAATAATACTTTAAAAGCAGAAAACCCGACAAGTTTGAGAAACTTGTCGGGTTTAATTTTATAAATTAATAAAAACTCTATTTCTTATTTCAAACCAGCTAAACTCTGCTCAATTGTAGCAATTTTTGCAAGGGCATCAGCTTGTTTTTGTTTTTCGATGTTTAGAACTTTTTCCGGAGCTCCGTTTACGAATTTCTCGTTTGAAAGCTTCGCTTCAACAGATTTCAGGAATCCTTTTGTATAATTCAATTCTTCTGCTAGTTTCGCGATTTCTGCTTCAACGTCGATATTTCCTGTAATCGGAATGAAATATTCATTTGATTTTACTCGGAAAGATAATGCACCATCCACTTTTTCAGAAACGTATTCGAATGCCGAAACGTTTCCTAATTTGGTTACTACTGAATCAAAGTATGTAGAAACATTTTCGCTGTTGATTCCTTTCAATTCGATTGCATCTTTAAACGGAATATTTTTGTCTTTACGAATAGTTCTAATTCCAGAAATTACTTCAATTGAATTTTCAAAATCAGCAATCAATTTAGCATCAAATGGTTTTAATTCCGGCCAAGTTGAAACGATTAATGCTTCCTCTGGAGTTCTTTCGGCGATTAACTGCCAGATTTCCTCCGTTAAGAAAGGCATAAAAGGATGAAGCAATTTCAAATTACTTTCTAACATTTCAATTGCCTTATCAAAAGTTGTTTTATCAATTGGCTGTTGATATGCCGGTTTGATCATTTCTAAAAACCAAGAACAGAAATCATCCCACACCAATTTATAAATCGCCATAAGAGAATCTGAAATTCTGTATTTTTCAAAATTATCTTCGATATCAACTAAAGTTTGTTGCAACTTCGCTTCATACCATTCTATCGCTACTTTTGATGATTCGGGTTGTGGAATAGTTTCAGAAACTTCCCAACCTTTAATCAATTTAAAGGCATTCCAAATCTTGTTGGAGAACGCTTTTCCCTGATTGCATAATTCTTCATCAAACATAATGTCGTTTCCTGCAGAAGCGCTCAAAAGCAATCCTACACGAACACCATCGGCACCAAATTTTTCAATCAGGTCTAAAGGATCAGGAGAATTCCCTAATGATTTAGACATTTTACGACGTTGTTTATCACGAACTAAACCAGTCAAATATACATTTGTAAATGGTTTTTCGCCAGCATATTCATAACCTGCAATAATCATTCTGGCAACCCAGAAAAATAAAATATCCGGACCAGTAACCAAGTCGTTTGTTGGATAATAATATTTATAATCAGCACTTTCAGGATCCATTATTCCGCCAAAAACGGACATCGGCCATAGCCATGAAGAGAACCAGGTATCTAAGGCATCAACATCTTGTTTAAGGTTGTCGGTTGTTAGTTGTTGGTTGTTGGTTTTTTCTTTCGCTAAAGCTAAAGCGTCTTCGATGTTTTCAGCAACTACGAAATCTTCTTTTCCATCACCGTAATAATAGGCCGGAATTTGTTGTCCCCACCATAATTGACGGGAAATATTCCAGTCACGAATATTGTTTAACCAGTGCGCATAAGTGTTTTCAAAACGTTTTGGATGTAATTTAATATCTCCCGTTTCTAAAACTGATTTAATTGCCGGTTTTACCAAATCTTCCATTTTCAGGAACCATTGATCAGATAATCTTGGTTCGATTACCGCCTTGGTTCTTTCAGATGTTCCCACTTTATTCAAATGGATTTCGGTCTTCGCCAAAGCTCCAATTTCTTCTAATTCTTTTGCAATTTCAGTACGAACCACAAAACGATCTTTTCCCTGATAATGTAATCCGAAGCTGTTTAAAGTCGCATCTTCATTAAAAATATCAACGATTTCAAGATTGTGCTTTTCTCCTAGCGTTTTATCGTTCATATCGTGTGCAGGCGTTACTTTCAAACATCCTGTTCCGAATTCAACATCTACATATTCATCTTCGATAATTGGAATTACTCTTCCGCAAATAGGAACGATGGCGCTTTTGCCTTTTAAATGTGTAAAACGTTCATCAGTCGGGTTGATACAGATTGCGGTATCTCCAAAAATAGTTTCAGGACGTGTTGTTGCAATCGTAAGAAAATCTTCTGAACCTTCAATTTTATATTTCAGGAAAAATAATTTTCCTTGTTGTTCTTCGTAAATAACTTCTTCGTCAGATAAAGTCGTTTTAGCTTCCGGATCCCAGTTAACCATTCGGTAACCTCGGTAAATTAATCCTTTGTTATACAAATCAACAAAAGAACGAATTACAGAAGCCGACATATCCGGATCCATAGTGAATTTTGTGCGTTCCCAATCGCATGAAGCTCCTAATTTCTTAAGCTGTTCCAAGATTGTTCCGCCATATTTATCAGTCCATTCCCAGGCATGTTTTAGGAATTCTTCACGAGTTAAATCATTTTTGTTGATTCCTTCCGCTTTTAATTTCGCTACTACTTTTGCTTCAGTAGCAATAGAAGCGTGATCCGTTCCCGGAACCCAGCAAGCGTTGAAACCTTTTAAACGTGCACGACGAATTAAAACATCCTGAATAGTATTATTCAACATATGTCCCATATGCAAGACACCAGTGACGTTTGGAGGCGGAATTACAATAGTATACGGCGTTCTATGATCTGGTTCTGAATGAAAATAGTTGTTTTTCATCCAGTAATCATACCATTTATTCTCAATCGTCTTAGCGTCAAATTGTGCTGGAATTGTCATTTAAATAGGTTGTTTTAATCGTTAATTCGTTTAATCGTCAATTTGTTTATTTATTCAATCGTTTCGGGTGATTTGGTAAAACGATAAACAGTTAAACAAATAAACCAAAAAACTTTGGTTCAATTTTTGTAATTGTAATTGACAGCAAAAGTAAATAATTAAGTACACTATAAAAAGCGAATTAATAATTTGTGTGTTAATTAAAAGAATGTATATTTACTTACAACTTAAAAATAATTTCAAGATGAAAAATGTTGCCTCTTTTATTGCAGTCGTATTGTTTAGCGCAATAGGTTATGCACAAAATGGCCCAAAAATTGAATTTGCAGCCCCGGACAATACAATTGATTATGGAAAAATTTCTAAGACTGATAATGGAGTTCGCTCCTTTGAGTTTACTAACACCGGCGATGCACCGCTTTTAATTATTGGTGCAGAATCGACAGTTAGTTCTATAGTTGTTACAAAACCCGCAGCAGCTGTAATGCCTGGTAAAAAAGGAAAAATTGATGTTAAATATAACATGGCTGCCGGTCCAATTCGTAAAACAATTACGGTTGAAACCAACGCTGTAAACTATCCTGATGGCCGCGTTGCCTTAAAAATTAAAGGTGAAGTTTTATAGCAAAAAAATAAAATCTAAAAAAATTATAAAAGCCGTTTCTTAAATTTAGAAACGGCTTTTTATTTTATCAAAATCTTACATCTGACTTTTCACGTTTATTTAGTGGCACATTCAGCTGCATCAAATTTATATTTTACTTGATCAAAATCAATAGGCTTATCTTTTACTAAATAAGTAACTCCCATTGTGGTTTGCATTGTTCCGTTTCCTAAAATAAGCTGTTTGTCTTTCTTTAAAAATGCCATTGGATTTTTAAACGTTTTGTCTTTACTTGCTAAATCCTTAAAAGTATAATCGGCAAATAAGGTATCTCCGTGAAATTCACCTTTAATTTCACCCGTTCTTACGGTTGAAGGCGCCACTTTCATAATCATATTTCCACTTAATTTTCCATTTTTTAAAGTGTTAAGCTTTAATTGAAGAGTATCTTTTTCATATACGGCCTGATAACACTCCGTATTTACAACTGTTTCAGCATCAGATTTTGCTGACTCAGTTTGTTTTTGTTTTTCTTCATTTTTACAACTTTGAAATCCAATGCAGATAACAAGCAGATAAGGTAAAACTAGATTTTTCATATTTCAATATTTTATTTCAGGGTTATATTTTATAAAAATAAATAAAAAAGAAGCCAAAATAAAGGCTTCTTAATTAAATTTATCATTTTGACAGAATCTATAAATTCTTAATTACAAATTCAGATCTTCTGTTTAATTCATGTTCTTCTTCAGAGCATGCATCGTCGGTTTTACATTTTATAATTGGAACCGATTCTCCGTAGCCTTTAGCAGTAACTCTTTTGGCATCAATTCCAGATTGTATTATAAATTCTCTGGTCGAATTGGCTCTTTTTTGAGATAAATTTTCATTGAATTTTGCATTTCCACGAGAATCTGTATGTGAACCAATTTCGATTACCATTCCCGGATATTTATTCATCAATGCCACAACTCTTCCTAAAACAACTTTTGATTCTTTACGGATGTACCACATATTGTAATCAAAATAAATAGGATCTGTTTTGATAATTAAACGGTCTTTATCTCTTACAACATCTTTTTCCTGTTCTAAAATTTGTTTTACTTTTTCGTTCTTTTTGACTTCTGCGGCAGCGATTTCAGCTTCTTTTGCTTTTTTCTCTTTCTGCTTTAATTCTACAGCGGCAAGAACTTCTTTTTTCTTGTTTTCTTCTTCTATAATAATTTCCTGCTGTCTTTTCTTTTCAGCATTTTCTTTTTCTTCTAGCTTGATTTTTTCCAAAGATTTTAATGCTAAAGAAGCATCATTTTCTTTATTTCTGATATTATCTAAAGTTAGTGTTTTAGACTCATTTGTATATTTTTCTTTAAAAGCCGAAACTTTATACGAAGCTTCACAAGGAACTCTAAAACTAAATTTTCCATCTGCAGAAGTTGTCGCTGTATTCAAGGTTTTATTATTTGAATCCTGCAGTATTACTGTTGCATTTTCTAAAACCAATTTAGTGTCGATATCTGTAATAATGCCTGCAATCAACTGATGGCAATCTTCAACAATTAAATCTTTAGTCTCTTTAAATTGATAAATATCATCGCCGCCCTTTCCTCCTTCTCTATTGGATGCAAAATATCCTTCTTTGGTTTCAGAGTCAATATTGAATGCGAAATCGTCTAAATTTGAGTTTAATGGAAGCCCAATATTTATCGGTTTTGAATATTCATTTCCGTTTATTTCAGAAACAAAAACATCCAAAGAGCCGTAACCTAAATGCCCATCAGAAGAAAAGTAAAGTTTATTATCTGCGGAAGCAAAAGGAAATTGTTCTCTTTTATTTGTATTAATTTCGGGACCTAAATTTTTTGGAGTATCAAATGCACCTTTATTTATGTTTACCGAATAAATATCAAAAGAACCAAGAGATCCAGGCATATCCGAAGCAAAATATAACACTTTTTCATCAATACTAAGCGAAGGATGTTCTACAGAATAATTGGGGCTGTTAAAAGGCAGGGACGTAATATTTGTCCATTTTCCATTAACTAACTCAGCTTTAAAAATCTGAAGGTTTGAAATTTTCTTATCGTCTTTCTTTTTCTTTCCGTTTTTAGAATTATTTCTGGTAAAGTAAATTGTTTTTCCATCTTTTGTAAAAATGGCATTTGATTCGTGCATTCCGGTTTTTAATTCTTTGGCAAAATAATGCGTAATAGAATCTGCTGAATTAATATTTTTTAATGGAACTGTAACCAAATTCAAATAGGTTTCTCCATCCCATTTAAATTTTTTATCGAATATTCCCGGCTTCAATTTAACGCCTGCAAAAACCAAATTGTCTTTATATTTTACAGCTCCAAACTCTGAATTTGGTGTATTTATTGGCAGATTTTTAATTTCAAATCTCTTTCCAATTGCTGAAACATTTTCCAATGTTTTAATATCCTTTTCAAAATTGGCTGCATCATCCGGATTCGATGATTTTGCATAATATTCTTTTAAAACAGTATTTGCATCAGTGTATGCATTTGTTGCTTTTAGAGTCTGTGCGTATCTAAAGTAATATTCTCTGTCTAAATTGTCATTATAATTTTGAACAAGTAAACGATAATAACGCTGTGCTTTTATTAGATCATTTGTATAATAATAGGAATCTGCAAGGTTTTTTATTACTTCTTGTGATGGTTTTTCTTCGGCTAATTTTTCATATAAAATAATAGCTTCGCTGTAATAAGTTCTATCAAAAAATTTCTTTGCTCTAATCAATTCCTGATCCTGGGCATTTATAAACTGTATTGAAAATACGAATATAATAACGAGTAGTTTTTTCATATTTTTCATTTTAGAAGAATCTTGGTGATTTATCAAATCCTTTACCTAATAAATCCAAATCAAAAAGCAGCATAATTTCATGCGTTCCCGAGTTAAACTGACCTAAATTTGTAAGTGTATAATCGTATGCATAACCCACTCTTAAAGTAGGTGTTACATTAAAATTAAACAAAGCACTTACCGAATCATCTATTCTATAAGCCGCCCCAAGTTCAAACTTTTCATTATACAAAACATTGGCTGTTAAGTCTATTGAAATTGGTGCTCCTTTTACAAATTTAGTCATAAATGCGGGTTTCACTTTCCACATATTATTTACCTGGAAAACATATCCTGCGGTTAGGAAAGTGTGAATGTTTTCGGATCCAAAAGCATTTACTCCTGATTTTTCTTCAATATATTTTGTTTTCAATAAGTTAGGCACCGAAAGTCCAACATATAAATTATCTCTAAAATAATAAGCCCCAACTCCAATGTTAGGTTTTGTAGCATTTATGTTTTCGGCGAAAGCCATATCTGTAGCAGGATCATTAAACTTAAATCCATTAAAATTGGTTTGCATTGATGATAATCCAGCTTTTAGACCCAGAGAAAGCTTATTTTTTCCTCCTAATTTTAGAACGTATGCAAAATCAGCATAAATATTATTTTCTTTTTTAACACCATCACCAATATCATCTGATATAAATGATAGTCCGGCTTCAACTTTGTCTGAAATTGCCGTGTGGCCAAAAAAGGTAAAAGTTTTTGGCGCGCCAACCGCTCCAACCCATTGTGTTCTGTACAATCCTCCAAAATTCATCATTGCAGGAACTCCTGTTGCATACGCCGGGTTGACCACGCTCATATTGTACATATAATGTGTGTATTCAGGATCCTGCTGTGCAGAAACTGAAGTTATATAGAAGAAGAAAGTTATATAGAGTATTTTTTTCATTTGAAATTTATATTAAAAATTATCGATTTAGATAAAGACGTCCTTGTTGAGGGGGTCTATTGTCTTTATTAAAATAGAGAATGTAAAAATATACTCCGTTTGGTGCTATTCCGCCGCCAATTCCACTTTGTTCGTAATTTATTCCATCCCATGCCGGCTTATTTTTAAAGCCTTTATACATACCGTTTCCATATCTGTTAAAAATTTCGAGTGAATAATTTGGATATAAAAAATCGATGTCAGGAATAGTAAAAGTGTCGTTAATTCCATCTCCGTTTGGAGAAAATCCATCAGGAACAAAAAAAGTATATTCCGGAGAATCACAAACTATTAATGAAACCGTAACTGCAATATTTTCTTGTGAAACGCAATTTAGTGTTGGCGAAAAATCAAATCCATAATAAATTGCTTTATCTACTAAAGGAGTTGAAGCTGAAAGTAAATTTCCATTATTTGGCGCATCATACCAAACAACTGTTGAAGGTGATCCTGTATTATTTGATAAATCAAGAATTGTAGGATTGTCTAAGCCGCAAAAGTTTTGCCCATCCTGGTTTAAAGTTGGCGCTGGTACATCGTTGATTGTTACGGTAATTTGAGCCGCAGGAGATACACAACCAGCAGCAGAAGTTTCCTTAACAAAATAATCTTCCGATTTTAAGACATATGTATTTGGAAGTGGTGTAACTTCGGTCGCAGAAATATACCATTTGTATTGAGCTCCCTGAGGTTGTAAATTTGCAATAGTAGATTGATCTGTCTTGCAAAATGCTTGATTATTTACTAATGGCGCAGTTGGAATTGGATTTAATATTAACGTACCAGATATTCCTGTTACATTATCTTCGCAGGTAGTGGTGTTGTTTTTTATTTTAACAATGGTAATTGTTGTATTACCAGAATTCACGAGCAAAGCAGCAGGAACAACAAAACTAGAACTTCCATTTTCTACAGTTAAATCAATAGTTTCTACATTAGAAGTATTTCTTCCTGAAAGTACATAAGATAAAGTAACGTCAGTTAAAGTCTGTAGACCAAAAACATTAACTCTAACGGCTTCACCAAAACAAACAATTGGAATCTCAAATCTTAAAAGTGAACCGTTTGGTAAGGGATTAATTGTGATTTCTCCTTTTAAATTAGCAGCATTAACACATTGTGAAATTACATGTGTAATTGCTGTAATAGTTACTGTAGTAATACCACTTCTCGAGTTAAATATTTCAGGCACAACAAAACTTGCATTTCCTCCTGATACCGTAATTCTACTAACTTGCGAAGGTATGTTGTTTGCCCCTGATAAATTATAAACTATATCATAATCACCATCAGCTAGTTTTACGGCATTTGAAATCTGAATTAATGCATCCTGATTTTGACAAGTCGCTACAGGACTAATTACTGCTCCTTCTAAATCTGGAATTGGGTAAATGATCAGATCATCTGATAAGTTATTTATAATGTTTTGACACAATCTTGCACTGTTAGACAAAAATATATTTAAAATATTTACTTTAAAACTTCCAGCTCTTTGAAAATAATCTGATTTAATGGGAAACGTAGCAACACCATTTGTAAAAGTAGCCGAAACTGTTTCTATCGTACTTGATCCCGAAACATTAAAGGACACATAATATAATCCATTTGGGATAGCTGCCGGTCCTCTGGTAATAGTTACCGTATACGAAGCAGTCGGAATTTCTGTTTCACAAATATCTGAATTAACTTCTACTATTGCACCTGTAAAATCAAGCTTATTTTCAAGACTAACTCTTACTGTAGTCTGATCATCTGGACAAACAAAATCACTAGAAGGCACTTTGTAAGTAAAATGATAATTACCAGGCCCATAAGTATTATATATTTTTTCAACATTGATATTATGATCGCCTGTAAAGGTTAATTCATTGGTTCCATTAGCTTCAACCCATGTGCCTCCTGAATCATAATCTGAAATTAACGAAAATAAATCGTAGTTGGTATAAGCCGACAAACCATCACTAGCACACAAAGCTAATGGTAGTGAATTTCCAGACTTTGGAGCTTTAAAAACGGATATAATTGCTGTTGATGACATGGCAGGACAAGTGCCAATTGCAGGCATAGTATATGTGAAATAAAAATCTCCTTCTAAATTTTCGACATTTACAGAAGAACCAATGTATTGATTTGTCGTATCATTATGCCATTGCCCATTAGATTGTGGACCCAATTCAACACCATTAAAAGCCTGAAAAAGATTAAAATTAACTACAGAGCTGCAAACTGAAAAATTGGGTGAAGTAACTCCTGAATATCCTCCTATAGTTACTGTAACAGTTGCAGAATTATCAACACAGCCAGCATTTCCGGTAACTGTATAAGTATAACGATATATCCCACTTGCTCTAATAATTTGAGCATTTAAAATTCCTGTAACTGGATTTAATCCTCCCGAAGAATTATCATCTTTCCAGATTCCGCCTGTGACAGGAGATCCGCCTAGTAGTGAGAATAAATTTATTGTTTTGCTGCTAGGATTAGGAATATCACAAACTGTAAAACTTGAGTCATCACCAGCGCATTGAGCTTTTATTGTTTGAGGTAAAAATGATAAAAAAACAAAAAATAAAACTACATGTAAGAAATCATTGTATTTTTTGGCCATAAACTGCTATTTTTTGATAAACTTAATAAATTATTAATGTTGCTTAAACAAAAAAATGATTTTAACACTTATTTTTTCACAAAATTTAAACAATTTAAAAAATCATTACCGAAACAAAACTTTTTAATATAAAAAAATTAAATAATCATAATCGATAATTTACAACTCATCTTCGAGTCTAAATCTAAACTTCAAAATCAAGCTGTTACGCTCAACTTCAAGAGTAATCCATTTATCTTCTTCTGATTTTAAAAGCTGATTAATTTGCTGTAAGGAATATTTATAAGGTCGCTCTCCATTTATAGATGTAATGATGTCACCTTTTTGCAATCCGCATTTTTCTGCAGCAGATTGTTTTCTTATATTGACAATCTCATAAACGGGTTTCAAAGAAAATTTATATCTAAAATTTCCACCGTTATTTGGATTTGGTTCTCCTTCATTTAATGATACAGCAACCTTTACGGTTTCTAAATGAACTGTTTCCTGAACCCACTGTAATCCGTTATGCTGAATTGTAATTCCGCTTTTATTATAAGTAAAAGGATCTTTGAACTTGTGATTTTTTTTAAGGTATAACTTTTTATCAGCATAATCTAAAACTACTGTAAAACGCTTTAAGATTTCTCCTCCTACAGAACCAATCCTGTCTGGAACCATCTTTACATTTCGGATAGATGTCGAATCTGGAAAAGCTACAATTGGCTTCTTAAATTCAAATTCATCAATTATAAATTTTTGAATTCTGGCGCGATGTCCTTCAATGTCACCACTAAAACCTTTTCCAAGAAAATCAGGGAAATTTTTCTTTGGAAGTTTTATTTTATTATTTTCAAAAATCCAAAAAGCATCGCTGTTCCCAATATCAATTAACAGCTTCGCAGAAACTTCTTCGTTATCTACAACCGCAGTTGTGTAAATATAAGGCTTAGATTTTTCAATTGTTATAGGAATTGCCTTAAATTTTTTATCTAATTTTTTTCTGATAGATTCGTTATTTGAATACACAATAACTTTTCGCTTTTCATAATTCACTTCTACAATATTGTTTTTAAAGAATTTGTGCCCAATAATTCCATTTACCGGAATACCAATATGAGACGAAAGATTAAAACTTTGATCTAAAATTACAAACAACATATGATTATCAGACCTTAATCCGTGTGTTTCAAAAGTATTTTTTGTCGATTTAAGCCCTTCAATTTCACTTTCAGACCCTAATCCTCTAAGTCTGATTTTTTCTACGTTATTAAATTTAACCTCTTGCATTTCATCCATACTAAACAAAATAGTTTCTTCGACACCAGAATCTAACAAGAAATTCAGCTCGATTCCGTTTACTTTAATCGGAATAAAAATGAGGTTATTTATCAATTTAAAAGGGATTACTACCTTTTGTTTGTTATTTTGGATAATAAAACTATCCTGAGATTTTCCATAAAAAGGTAACAATAACCCAAAAAACAATACAATATATTTTTTCATTGACAATATTTTATTATAAAATTAGTAAATATATTTATTATTGTTAGATTTTTATAAGTCCGTGCATTGTTTACGTTAAATTCGAAAAAAAAATGCAAATTTGCACTTCAATAAAAAATCTCATGCCAACAATTTCAAGCAAAGGCAGAAACATGCCCGAATCACCGATACGCAAGCTTGCTCCTTATGCAGATTTAGCAAAGCAAAAAGGACACAAAGTGTATCATTTAAACATTGGTCAACCGGATATCAAGACACCCGAAGTGGCCATCGAGGCGGTAAAAAATATTGATTTAAGTATTATAGAATACAGTCCGTCAGCCGGATATGAAAGTTATAGAAAAAAATTAGCAAAATTTTACCAGCGCCAAAATGTAAATGTTAACTCAGAAGACATCATTGTTACAACTGGTGGCTCTGAAGCCCTTTTATTTGCACTGGCCACGATTACAGACCCTGGAGATGAAATTATTATTCCAGAGCCATTTTATGCTAATTATCATGCATTTGCATCTTCTACAAGTGCAACTGTAATTCCTCTAGTTTCAACTATTGAAACGGCATTTGCTTTGCCAAGTATCGAAGAAGTTGAAAAGTTAATTACACCAAAAACAAAAGCGATTTTAATTTGTAATCCAGGTAATCCAACCGGATATTTATATTCAGAAGCAGAAATTAAACAATTAGCGGGTTTAATTAAAAAATACGATTTGTATTTAATTGCCGATGAAGTATATCGTGAATTTTTATACGATGGAGATGATGTGCATTATTCTGTTATGAATCTAGAAGATGTACAGCAAAACGTAATTATGGTCGATTCAGTTTCAAAACGCTACAGTATGTGCGGCGCAAGAATTGGATGCTTGATTACTAAAAATAAAGAAGTACTGGCAACAGTAATGAAATTTGCTCAGGCGCGTTTGAGTCCGCCAACAATTGAGCAGATTGCGTGCGAAGCTGCAATTGATACGCCTCAAAGTTATTTTGATGAAGTAATTGCAGAATATAAAGAGCGTCGAGATACTTTAATTTCAGAATTAAACAAAATTGAAGGTGTAGTTGTAACCAAACCTAAAGGTGCCTTTTACTGCATTGCACAGTTACCAATAGCAGATTCTGATGACTTTGCTCAATGGCTTTTAGAAAGTTACGACTTAAATGGCGAAACAGTAATGATTGCCCCTGCAAAAGGATTTTACTCAACTCCGGGAATGGGATTGAATCAGGTTCGCATTGCTTATGTTTTGAACAAAAAAGACTTAATAACTGCTGTAAATATCTTAAAAGAAGCACTTTTGGCATACAACAGCAAATAAGAAACCAACTAAACTTAAACTTTCAAAAGACAATAACCATTTGTGTTATTGTCTTTTGTATTTTAAATAAGTCACAATTAGACCAATTTTAAATTATATCTAAAAAGGATCAATTAAATAGTAAAAACCATAGAAAAGGTTTCCTATTTATTAATTATCTTTACCCCCTTAAAAAGATATACCCATTATAATAGTAGTTTTTAATGATAAATAACGAAGATTTTTTAGACGAAATAGGTGACAATCATTTCAGCAGTAATGCAAAAAACCCTCTAAGAGCGGACGCTTTTGACATAACTGATGAAGAAAAAATAGAAAAAATTAAAAAAGATGTTGAAAACATTCTGCAGACACTTGGAATGGATTTGACAGATGACAGCATAAAAGGTACTCCAAACCGAGTAGCTAAAATGTTTGTAAAAGAGATTTTTGGTGGTTTAAATCCTGCAAAACAGCCAAAAGCGTCAACTTTTGACAACAATTATAAATATGGTGAAATGTTAGTAGAAAAAAACATTACTGTTTATTCTACCTGCGAACACCATTTACTACCAATTATCGGACGTGCTCACGTTGCTTATATTTCAAGCGGAAGAGTTATTGGTTTATCAAAAATGAACCGTATTGTTGAATATTACGCTAAAAGACCTCAGGTTCAGGAGCGTTTAACAATGCAGATTGTTCAGGAACTTCAAAAAGCTTTAGGAACAGAAGATGTTGCCTGCGTTATTGATGCAAAACACCTTTGTGTAAACTCAAGAGGAATTAAAGATATCGAAAGCAGCACTGTAACGTCTGAATTTGGTGGCAAATTCAAAGATCCTCAAACAAAAAGAGAATTTCTTGACTACATCAAACTAGAAACACAGTTCTAGATTTTTTCCTTATTCCGAAAAAAAAGCAAAGATTAAATAGTTAAACATTTAAAACAATTATGCCACTATATAGCAGTCAACCCTTAAAAATATACAATTCATTATCAGGTGAAAAAGAAAATTTCAAACCGATCCATGAAGGAAATGTTGGAATGTATGTTTGCGGACCAACGGTTTATAGTAATGTACATTTAGGAAATGTAAGAACTTTTATGTCTTTTGACGTGATTTTCAGGTATTTTTTGCACCTTGATTACAAAGTTCGTTATGTTCGTAATATTACTGATGTTGGCCATATTGTGGATGATGTAGATGAGGGTGAAGATAAAATTGCTAAAAAAGCACGTTTAGAGCAGTTAGAACCAATGGAAGTTGTACAACGCTACACTGTTGATTTTCATGATATTCTAAAAGCTTTCAATTTTTTACCGCCAAGCATTGAGCCAACTGCAACCGGTCATATTATTGAGCAAATCGAAATCATCAAAAAAATTATCGATACCGGAATTGGTTATGAAGCCAACGGATCTGTTTATTTTGACGTCGTAAAATACAATGAAACTAACAATTACGGAGTTTTAAGCGGCAGAAATATCGAAGATATGCTGGCTAACACCCGTGATCTTGATGGTCAGTCAGACAAACGAAATCCGCAGGATTTTGCACTTTGGAAAAAAGCTGAACCAGAACACATTATGAGATGGCCTTCCCCATGGAGCGATGGTTTTCCGGGATGGCATTTAGAATGTACAGCAATGAGTACTAAGTATTTAGGAAATCATTTCGACATTCACGGAGGTGGAATGGACTTAAAATTCCCGCATCATGAATGTGAAATCGCTCAAAACGAAGCCTGCACGGGACAATCGCCGGTAAATTACTGGATGCACGCCAACATGCTTACGCTTAACGGAAAGAAAATGGCAAAATCCACCGGAAATAACATTTTACCGGGAGAAATTTTAAGCGGTGATAATACTATTTTAAGTAAAGCCTTTTCTGCATCTGTAACCCGTTTCTTTATGTTGCAGGCACATTACAGAAGTATTTTAGATTTTTCTGATGATGCTATTACTGCTGCTGAAAAAGGGTACAAAAGATTAATAGAAGCTCTTGAGGCTTTACCAGCAATAACAATCGGTTCTTCAAGTTCTGTTGATTTTGCAGCTTGGAAACAAGCTTGTTATGATGCAATGAATGATGATTTTAACACACCAATTCTAATTGCGCAGTTATTTGAAGGTGTTCGTTACATCAATTTATTAAAAGAAGGAAAAGAAACAATTTCTGCCGACGATTTAAAATTATTTTCGACAACTATGAATGCTTTTGTTTTTGATGTTTTAGGGTTGAGCGATGAGAAAGCAGCTGACAGCAATAATGATAAATTAGAAGGCGTAGTAAACATGCTTATCGGAATGAGAAATCAGGCAAGAGCTGATAAAAATTTCGCTCTTTCTGATCAAATTCGTGATCAGTTAATTACTTTAGGAATCCAGCTAAAAGATGGTAAAGAAGGAACTAGTTTTTCTATCTAAAACTAAAAATTCTAATAAATCATGAAAGTCATAACGCCATTTGTTTTATTAGTACGCTTTTATCAAACTGCGATTTCACCTTTTACACCCGCTTCATGCAGATTCGAACCAACATGTTCGACTTATATGATCCAGGCATTGCAAATGCACGGATTATTTTACGGAGGGTATTTAGGAATGAAACGAATTTTAAGCTGCCACCCTTGGGGAAAAACCGGATATGATCCCGTTCCTGAAAAGAAATGTTCACACAAACATTAACTTTTTATAAAGACTTGCTCCACATTTAATATTTATTTTTACAACATATATAAAAACATTACTCTATATGACACAGCCTTTAAATATCGTTTGGAATCCTTCAGAGGGAATAGATTTAGGATTTTTTATGATTCGTTATTACAGTTTAATGTTCGTAATTGCTTTTGGTTTAGGATGGTTCCTAATGAAAAAGATTTTCGAACGCGAACATGAATCGTTAGACAAATTAGACTCATTATTTGTCTGGACTGTTTTAGCAACATTAATTGGAGCTCGTTTAGGACATGTTTTCTTTTATGATTGGGAATATTTCAGAAATCATTTACTTGAAATCTTTTTGCCTTTCAAATTCGAACCAAAATTTGAATTTACAGGCTTTCAAGGCTTAGCTAGTCATGGTGCCGCTATTGCAATCATTTTTGCTATGTATTATTATAGCAAAATGATTTTAAAACGTCCATTATTATGGATTTTAGATCGTGTTGTAATTCCAGTTGCAAGTGGTGCTATTTTTGTACGTTTAGGAAATTTTTTCAATTCTGAGATCATCGGTCATGAAACAACTTCTGCTTTTGGAATTCGTTTTTTACATGATAAGTTTAGTAAAGCCGAAGCAGTAAATGCAACTCAAATCGCAAACCCAAAAGAGGCTTATAACGCAATAGTTACAGATCCTAAATTTGCAGATCTATTAGCGCAGGTTCCTGCAAAACACCCAACACAATTGTACGAAGGGTTTTGTTACATATTTGTGTTTGCGATCTTATATTTCTTGTATTGGAAAACTAACGCAAGACTTAAGTCAGGATACTTATTCGGATTATTTTTAGTTCTTTTATTTGTAGTTCGATTTATAGTTGAATTTGTAAAAGAAAGTCAGGGAGGTATCGAAGAAGAATTAGGTTTATTCTCAACCGGACAATGGCTAAGTATTCCTTTTATCATAATCGGTCTTTTCTTTATCATTAGAGCACAAAGAAATCCTTTAGCGGCTTCTTAATTAAATAAGAATCTTAAAATTAAAATATAAAAGTCCAGTATTTTGAAATACTGGACTTTTTTTTATAATGGGTATGAAATCCCAAATTCTATATTTTTAGTATTGTAACCTGCATTTGTATCACTCAATCCTGCATTAGAAACATGCCTTATTTCAGGACGAATATCAAATTGAATCTTCTGTACCCGAAAAGAAAATCCAATCGCTAAAACATCTGCAAAAGCAAAACCTTTAGACATTCTTTCGGTTTCCGTATCTGTAAGCATTGGACCGACACTTCCCAAAATATAAAAAGAACAGTTTTTATTAATCGGTTTCCGAATTAAAAAACCAACATTCAATACATATTCCCGTACATCTTTTAACTGCGTGTATTCATCTCTTTTTTCTTGATAATCCGGAGTTTCAGGCTTAACAAAATAGAAATTCAACAATTGATGTTTTCCAAAATTAATTTCGGGCTGTATTAAAATCTCATATTGAAAATGTTTTGCTTCTTTTAATTTATAGTATATCTGCACTTTATAAAAGTGATTTTCAAAAGTGTAATCTTTATTATTGAATTCGCTCCCAAAACCATAATTTAAGCCAATAGATACTCGTGAAATATCTTGTTGCGCAATAATTTTTACTGTGCTAAAAAGAAGCAATAAACATAAAAGTAATTTTCTATTCATAAATCTTTTAAAGTTCATTAAATATAATACAAAAAAAAGATCCAGCTTTCACTGGATCTTTTTAATATAATTTAAGCAAATAATTATGCTTTATTGTGCTTGTCTTCGATTGTATGTTTTTCGTCACTTGAGATCGTGTCTACCAATACTGGCGTAGCGATAAATAATGAAGAATAAGTACCTACAATAATACCAATTAACATTGCAAAGATAAATCCTCTGATTGATTCTCCACCAAAAATAAACATTGTTAATAATACAATGATCATCATTAATGAAGTATTCAATGTTCTGGATAATGTAGTATTAATAGAAGCATTTACGATATCTTCAAAACTACCTTTACGGTTTCCGATGATAAACTCTCTAACCCTGTCAAATACAATTACAGTATCGTTCATAGAGTAACCAATTACAGTAAGAATAGCAGCGATAAAGTGCTGATCCATTTCCATGTGGAATGGCATGAATTTATAACATAAAGAGTAAATTCCTAATACAAAGATTACGTCGTGCGCAACAGCTGCAATCGCACCTAATGAATATTGCCATTTACGGAAAGAAATCATTAAGTATAAGAAAATAACTGCCATCGCTCCAAGAACTGCCCAGTAAGAGTTTGTTTTGATATCTTCAGAAATAGAAGCCCCAACTTTAGAAGCTTGTAAAACTCCAACTCTTTTACCGTCAAACGAGTTGATGAATTTATCATAAGAAGTATTTGGATAATACTTTTGTAATGCTTTGTATAATTTTTGGTTTACTTCTTCGTCGATAGCAACACCATCTTCTTTAATTTTATATTTAGTTGTGATTTTCAATTGATCATCATCTCCTAAAATTTTAGCCTCAACCGGAGTTCCAAATGCAGCAGATAATTCATCAGAAATTACAGTTGCATCAATTGGTTTTTCAAATTTAACCTGGAAAGTTCTACCTCCAACAAAATCCACACCTTCATCTAATCCGTTAACGAAGAAGATAGATATTAAACTTACAACAACAACAATTGAAGAGAAGATATAAGTGAATTTTTTGATTTTAATAAAATCAAAATGGAAATTAGTAAACCAGTTTTTAGTAATGTTTGTAGAGAAAGTTAAATCACCTTTTCCAGCAATATTTCTATCAATGAAAATTCTAGCAATAAAGATAGAAGTAAACAATGAAGTTACGATACCAATAAGTAATGTTAAAGCAAAACCTTTAATTGGTCCTGTTCCGAAGATAAATAAGATCGCTCCAGTTAAAACGTGAGTAACGTTTGCATCAATGATAGAACGCATTGCACCATGCCATCCGTAAGAAGCAGCTACAGCTTCAGATAATGATTTACCTTCACGCAATTCCTCTTTTGCTCTTTCATATATAATAATGTTCGCATCTACCGCAGTACCTAATGTTAATACAATACCTGCAATACCTGGTAATGTTAATACAAAACCAAAACTTGCCATAATTCCGAATAAGAAAAGTAAGTTCAATAATAAAGCAAGGTTTGCATACCATCCAGCTTTACCATAATAAAATACCATCCAAACACAAACTAATAAGAATCCTAATACAGATGAAATTGTACCTGCATCAATTGCAGCCTGACCTAAAGATGGTCCAACAACAGTAGATTGAATAATATCTGCAGAAGCCGGTAATTTACCTGCATTTAATACGTTAGCTAAATCTTTAGTTTCAGCAACATCAAAAGAACCTGTAATTTCAGATCTTCCTCCGGCAATAGGTCCACTTGTAACACCTGGTGCAGAATATACGATGTTATCTAAAACAATAGCGATATAACCTTTTTGAGAGAAAGCTCTTCCTGTTAATTCTTCCCAAACTTTAGCACCCTGGCTGTTCATTTGCATAGAAACAGCTGGTTTACCCATTTGATCAAAAGTATCTTTTGCATCAGTTACAACTCCACCGCTCATAGCTGGTACGTTATCTCTGTTACCTTTTAAAGCATATAATTCAACTGCTTCAATATCTTTAGCACTTGCTAAATCTTTTGCTTTAGGATCTTTTACAGTAGTTGGTTTACTCCAAACAAATTTTGCATTATGTTGATCAGCAGCCAATAAAATTCTGATTTCTGGTCTTTTGAAATAAGCATTGATTGTTGCAGTATCTTTTGTAGCGAAGTATCCTAAAACCGGACCTCCACCTTGAGTAATCATTTTATCAAATAAAGGATTGTTTCCTTTTTTAGTATCAACTGAATCTTTAGCATCAGTTAATAAAGCATTCAATGAATCTTTAGCAACCGTTTTAGTTTCTACTTTTTTAACTTCAGTTTTCTTCAAAGCTTCGTTAGCAGCAACTAAGAAGTTACCAACTTCTTCAATTTTATAAGTTTCCCAAAACTCTAATTGAGCTTTTCCACCTAATAATTTTTTAATTCTGTCAACATCTTTAGCACCCGGAAGCTCAACTAAGATTCTTCCTGTTTCTCCTAATTTTTGAATATTTGGCTGTGTAACACCAAATTTGTCGATACGCTCTCTTAATACTTTGTAAGCACTTTCGATAGATTCATCAACTTTTCTTTTGATTACTTTTTGAGCTTGTGCATCTGTCATTTGGAAATCGATACCGCCTTCACCTTGTAAACTTCTGTTTGCAAAGATATCTGGCGAAGCCAATTTTGTTGTTCCGTTTGAGTTTGCCTCAAAAGCTTCAAAGAATTTATTTAAATAGGTCTTATTTCCTTCTAAATTTGCAGTTGCATCAGCTAATGATTTATTAAAAACCGGGTTTTTAGAATTGTTTGCTAATCCTTTTAAAACGTCTTTAACTGAGATTTGAAGAATTACGTTGATTCCTCCTTCTAAGTCAAGACCTTTATTTAATTGTTTGTTTTTTACTTCATTATAAGTGAAGTCAGTAAAACCAAGATTAAACACTTTTTCTTTACCAATAGAATCTAAATATTTTAGCTCTTTATCAGGATTATCTCCTGCAAAAGCTTTAGCCTCACTTTTGACATTATTTGCCACAAAAGTGAAAGATAGTTGGTAAATACTTACCAATGCAAATAGAATTGCGAAAAATTTAATAAGTCCTTTATTCTGCATTATTACTAAAAATTAATTATGTTTTATGTTTGTTTTTGGTTTTAAATCCCCTAAAAATAAGCCCTGACATGAGTTTTTAAAACTAAAAAATCGAGATCACGAATTACTACATTTTTTTTAAATCGAGCAAATATATAATTAACGAAAACATTAACCAATTTATTTATTAATTAATCTCAAAAAAAAGACTGCAAAAGTGCAGCCTTTTCCTTTTTTTCCTGTTTTTATTATACTAAAATCGATTTTAAAGCATCATTCATACTGCGAACCGCATCTGCACTTTTGGCAAATAAAGCCTTTTCCTGATCGTTTAAATGAATATCTACAATCTCTTCGATACCCTTTTTACCAATTATACACGGTACTCCTATACAGATATCATTTTGTCCATACTCTCCTTCTACGAAAACAGAGCATGCAATCATTTTCTTTTGATCGTTTAGAATACTATCTACTAAATAGGCTACAGACGCTCCCGGAGCATACCATGCAGATGTTCCTAAAAGCCCTGTAAGGGTTGCACCCCCAACCATTGTATCAGCAGCAACTTTTTGTAATACTTCTTCTGAAAGGAATTGCGAAACCGGAATTCCGTTATATGAAGCTAAACGAGTTAAAGGAATCATAGTAGTATCACCGTGACCTCCAATTACCATTGCCGAAATATCATTTGCAGGTTTATCTAAAGCTAGAGAAAGATACGTTCTAAAACGAGAACTATCTAAAGCTCCTCCCATACCTATAATTCTGTTTTTTGGCAAACCTGTAGCTTTTAAAGCTAGATAAGTCATAGTATCCATTGGATTCGAAACTACAACTATTATAGTATCAGGAGAATATTTCAATACATTTTCAGCAACTGTTTTTACAATTCCTGCATTTATACCAATTAATTCTTCCCTTGTCATTCCTGGTTTTCTCGGAATTCCTGATGTAATAACTACCACATCACTTCCGGCAGTTTTAGAATAATCGTTAGTAACACCAGATACTTTTGTGTTAAAACCTGTATTAGTGGCGCATTGCGTAATATCTAACGCTTTTCCTTCGGCAAAGCCTTCTTTAATATCCAACAACACTACTTCGCTTGCAATTCCTCTATAAGAAATAACGTCTGCACATGTAGCTCCAACATTTCCTGCTCCTACAATGGTAACTTTCATATTTTATACTTTATCGGTTATTAATTAATTTATTTTATAAACGACAATTCGTTTAATCGTTTAAGTAAATTTAAACAATTAAACGAATTGAAGGTTAATTTTTATTATGCATCAATATTTGCGTAAACGGCATTTTTCTCGATAAATTCTCTACGTGGCGGAACTTCATCTCCCATTAACATTGAGAAAACTCTGTCAGCCTCAGCTAAACTATCAATAGTTACCTGACGCAAAGTTCGGAAGTTCGGATCCATTGTGGTTTCCCATAACTGCTCCGCGTTCATCTCTCCAAGACCTTTATAACGTTGGATCGCTGCACTTCCTCCCATTCTTTCATTCGCCTGATCACGTTGAACGTCATTCCAGGCGTATTCTTTTTTATTTCCTTTTTTAACTAAGTATAAAGGCGGTGCTGCAATATAAACGTGACCTTCTTCAATCAGTTCTTTCATGAAACGGAAGAAGAACGTTAATATTAAGGTAGAAATGTGACTACCATCGACATCGGCATCACACATGATGATTACTTTATGATATCTTAGTTTTTCAAGATTTAATGCTTTACTGTCTTCTGCAGTTCCTACGGTAACTCCTAAAGCTGTAAATATGTTTCGAATCTCTTCATTTTCAAATACTTTGTGGTGCATCGCTTTCTCAACATTCAAAATCTTACCACGCAATGGTAAAATCGCCTGAAAGTTACGATCACGGCCTTGTTTTGCTGTTCCACCAGCCGAATCTCCCTCGACTAGATAAACCTCACATCTTGCAGGATCCTGTTCAGAACAATCCGATAATTTTCCTGGTAATCCGCCGCCGCCCATAACGGTTTTACGCTGTACCATTTCACGTGCTTTTTTCGCTGCGTGACGTGCCTGAGCTGCTAAAATTACTTTTTGAATAATGATTCGGGCATCATTTGGGTTTTCTTCCAAATAATTCTCTAACATTTCTCCAACTGCCTGAGAAACCGGAGAAACTACTTCTCTGTTTCCAAGCTTTGTTTTTGTTTGCCCTTCGAATTGAGGCTCAGCAACTTTTACCGAAATAATAGCCGTTAATCCTTCACGGAAGTCATCTCCCGCAATTTCGAATTTCAATTTATCCAACATTCCAGAGGCATCTGCATATTTTTTAAGGGTTCTTGTTAAACCACTTCTAAAACCTTGTAAATGTGTTCCTCCTTCGTGTGTATTAATATTATTTACGTAAGAGAAAATATTCTCTGTGTAACTTGTATTATAAATCAAGGCAACTTCAACCGGAATTTCACCTTTTTCATTATCCATACTGATAACGTGTGAAATAATTGGTTCACGGTTTCCGTCTAAATAACGAATATATTCTTTAAGCCCTTCATCAGAATGAAAAACTTCAACTTTAAATTCGCCTTTTTCATCAACTTCTCTTTTATCTGTAAACGTAATTGTGATTCCTTTGTTTAAGAAAGAAAGCTCACGCATACGAGCTGACAATGTATCATAAGAGAACTCTGTAGTTTGTGTAAAGATTGTATTATCAGGATAAAAAGTCTGACGTGTACCTCTTTTATCTGTTTCTCCGATTTGTTTTACCGGATATAATGATTTTCCTCTTTCGTATTCTTGTTCGTAGATTTTACCGTCTCTAAAAACAGTAGATTTCATGTGAACAGAAAGTGCGTTTACAACTGAAACCCCAACGCCGTGTAAACCTCCTGAAACTTTATAAGAATCTTTATCAAATTTACCTCCGGCACCAATTTTAGTCATTACAACCTCAAGTGCAGAAACTCCTTCTTTTTTATGTAAATCAACTGGAATACCACGTCCGTTATCTTCAACTGTTACCGAACCGTCTTCATTAATTGCAACCCCAATGGTATCACAATGTCCGCCCATCGCCTCATCAATAGAGTTATCAACAACCTCATAAACCAAATGATGCAGCCCTCGAACCCCTACATCTCCAATATACATCGATGGACGCATTCTTACGTGCTCCATTCCTTCTAATGCCTGAATACTATCTGCTGAATAATTGTTCTTCTTGATTTCTTCGCTCATATAATTTATTCTAAAAAATGTATTTATTGTCTAACACGCAAATATATAAAAACGCAGACTATATACCCATAAAATTCCGACTTAAAGCACTTAAGTTATTAACACAATTGTCTGAAAAACCAAAAAATAAATCTAAAAGCGAACTTTAAATTCCAATTTTCATAAATTCCAAATTCTAAAAATAGGAATAACATAAAAAATATCAAATTTCAAAAGTCAATAAATTCGATTTTTCTTAAATTCCAGACTTTACAAGCAGCATAAAAAAACCGAAATACAAATGCATTTCGGTTTTAATGATTTCAAAATTGGAGTTTGGAATTTGAAAATTTAGAATTTCCCTTTTCTATTGTTTCTTATTAAAATCCCCAGCATAAACAGAGGTCATTTTATCCAAAGTCAGGTATTTTTTCAATACTTTATTTACTTCATCAACTTTTAAAGCTTTAACTTTAGTTTCAAGATCATCATAATCATCCAAAGCGATTCCGTATTGTAAATAAGTATTTACTAACTCCATTAAAGTATTATCAACCCCTAATCTTGTTTTTCTTTCATTTTGCCAGCTAATCATATTTGATTTCAATTCTTCTGCTGTAAATCCGTCTTTTAATGCTTTTGCAATTTCTTCTTTTGCAGCTGTTTCAACGGCATTTTTTTTCGTAGGATTTAAGAAAGCATAATAACTCCAGGCTGCCGCATCATTTGTAATTGGCACATCGATAAAAGAACCTGCACCGTAACTAATACCTTCTTTTTCTCTCAACCTCATCGGAATTCTGGCACTTAAAAAACCACCGCTTCCTAGCATTTCATTTGCCATAACAAATGCCGGATAATCTGGATTTTTTCTATCCATTTTAAAACTGATTCTGCCTAAAGCAACGGCATTTTCTTTATCTGGCGTAATAATATCTTTATCTAATTTTTGTGTTTCAAAATAAGTTGGCAAAGCAAGTTCATATTTTGATTTAGAATTCCATTTTCCAAATGTATTTTCTAAAATCTCTCCAGTACTTTTTGCATCCAAATCTCCCACTACACTTCCTATTCCATTATTTCCGCCTAAAACATTTGTATAGAAATCGACAATTTCAGATTGTTTTATCTTTTTAAAGGCATCAATTTGTTCCTGAATGGTTGGTGTATAAAAAATATTTCCTTTTGGATATTTTGTAGTCACTCTCGAAATTTCTGTAAATGCAACAGCCTGTGGATCGTTTAAGTTAGACTCCAAATACGTATTATATTCACTGATTGTTTTAGTCAATTCATTCTCAGGGAAAGTCGAATTAGCTAATAAATCTGCTAAAATTCCCATTACTTCTTTAAAGTGTTCTTTATATGTATTAACACTAACAGATAATGTTTGTCTTGAAAAATTAAAATTGATTGAAGATTTCAACTGATCTAATTTATCCTGAATTTGCTCTTTAGTCTGCGTTTTAGTTCCTGTTTTTAATAATTGAGCCAAAATTCCGGCAATATCATTTTTACCTGTTAAATCTTTTTCATTACTAACCGGAAATTTAAAACTTGCCTGAACTTTTCCGCCTTTTATTTCTTTTTTGATTAACCCGTATTTTATACCATTCGTTAATTTTCCTTCGACAAAATTCTGTTTTAGATTTTTAATCGAAGCTTCAAATGGTGCCGCTTCTTTCTCTAAAGCTTTTCCTTTATAATCTTTTGTAAGTGCTAACAACTGCTCATCCGTATATTCAATTGGTTTAATCCTTACTTCATCTTTAGATGGAATAAATATACCAACTGTTCTGTTGTTAGCTCTAAAATATTTCTCAGCAACTCTTTGAATATCTTCTTTTGTTAATTTCTCAACTGCATCTCTGTATAAATAACCAAGTCTGTAATCTCCTGCACCAATAATTTCGGTCAGGTTAATAGCATACGAAATAGTATTATTTTTTACTGCTTCTATTTGCTTGATAATTTTTGCTTTTGCTCTGCCGACATCCTGATCGGTGTATTTAGTTGTGGCTATTTTATCCAGCTCGCTTCTTACAATATCTTTTGTTGCATATACATCTTTATCATTAGGAACTGCAACTCCAAAATAGATAAAACTTGCGTCTCTTACCGAAGGCTGCCAAAAATAAATACCTGACACTTTTTGTGTTTCGATTAATGTTTTATATAAATAGCCTGATGGATCTGCAGTTAAGATTTCTCCTAAAGCATCAATTGCAGCATAATCTTTATCTGCATAAGATACAGTATGATATAAAGCGCCAACATTTTTGCTGTCACCCGCTCTTTTAAGCTCTACATATTTTTCACCATCCTGAGCAGGTTCTATTGTATAAGTTTTATCTAAAACTCTTTTTGGTCTGGGAATTGTTCCAAAATACTGCCCAACATATTGCAATGCTTTTTGTTCATCAAATTTACCTGCAATTATTAAGGTTGAATTGTCTGGCTGATAATATTTTTCATAAAAAACACGAAGTGTATTTGCTTTTACTCTTTCTATGTCTTCTTTACTTCCAATGGTACTGTTTCCGTAATTGTGCCACACATAAGCCGAAGAAAGAATTCTCTCCTGCAACACGCCGTCAGGATTATTTTCTCCTATTTCAAACTCATTTCTAACTACAGAAAATTCTTTATCAAGATCAGTTTGCAAAATAGTAGAGTTAATCATTCGATCAGCTTCCATTTCGATACTCCATTTTAGGTTTTCATCGCTTGACGGAAAAATTTCATAATAGTTTGTTCTATCTAACCAAGTGGTTCCATTGGCATTTCCTCCTTTATCTGAAAGCATCTTTTTAATATCCCCTAAATTCTTAGTGCTTTTAAAAAGCATATGCTCTAATAAATGTGCCATTCCTTTTTCTCCATATCCTTCATTTCTGGAACCAACATTGTAAACAATATTGACTACCATATTACTTTGAGAAGCATCTGGAATTAAAAGAACTTTTAATCCATTATTTAAAGAATATTCTTTGACACCTTCGACATTAGTGATATACTTGGGTGTCTCCGTTTTTTGTGCGTAAACAGAGCCCAATGAAACTAATGAGCAGCATAAAATTCCACTTAGAAATAGTTTTTTCATAAATTGTATTTAAGGATTATTTAATTGTTCATGGTAATCAAATATAGTATTTTTCTGAAATACGTTTTATTCTTATTAACTTACTTTTAGCAATTTACGGGAAACCATAAAAAAAGCCGAAACTACATTTTGAATGCATTTCGGCTTTTTTTTATATTTTAAGTTCCAAATTGGAATTTGGAATTTATTTATTGGAATTTTTATCTTAAACAGCAACTCCGGTTTTTACACTTTCAAAGTTTCCTTGCAAGTGAGCGGCATTTGCTCTTCCGCTTGGATCAAGATTTTCCTGCCATTTCGGAATCCATTTACGAACAGTTTGCGCCGCACTAACCTGCGGATAATATTTATGGAAAATTGATCTGTAATAATACGCTTCTTTTGTTGTTGGCGTATTATAAGGAAACTCTGCACTTGCACCGGCCAATTGTTCATCTGTAACCTGCGAAGCACAATATTCGATTAATTCATCAACCCAGTTATATCCAACTCCATCAGAAAACTGTTCTTTTTGTCTCCATAAAACTTCTGTTGGCAAATAAGGATCATTTGGTGTATCAAAAGCTTTTCTTAAAATGTATTTTTCAATTCCCTCATAAGTTTTAGGCTGTTTTTCTTCGGTTTTAATTCGAATGGTAACATCTAAAAAATCTGTATCTAAGAACGGAATTCTGGCTTCTATTCCATTTGCCATTGTAGTCTTATCAGCACGCAGTAAATCGGCCGTAAATAACTTCTGAACTCTTTCTATGGTTTCATCCTGAAATTCTTCTGCAGAAGGCGCATTTCTAAAATACAAATGACCTCCAAAAATTTCATCGGCACCTTCTCCTGAAAGAATCACTTTTACTCCTTTATCAATTATTGCTTTTGATAATAAATACATTGGAACTCCTGAACGAACCGAAATGATATCGTAGGTTTCAATATGCGAAATGACTTTTTCTAAAATCGCCACACCTTCTTCAACCGTAAAATGTACTTCATGATGATCTGTTCCTAAAAATTCAGCTGCTTTTCTTGCTGAAACATTATCTGGAGCATCGGCATCTAATCCGATAGAAAAAGATGGCAGCTTTTTACCGCTTTCTTTTAATAATCTAGAAGCTATTGATGAAATTAAGGATGTATCTAAACCTCCAGACAGTACAACTCCAACGGGAACTTCACTCATTAATCGTTTGCGGGTTGCTTCAATTAATGCTTCTCGAATTAAATCTAAATCAAGTGGCTGAGTCGCGTTTTTATGATCTTCGTATTCTGGGTGGTAATATTTTACAAAACCGCTTTTTGCTGTATAATAATGCCCCGGAGGAAAAGTAGAAAATGATTTACATTGATCTGCAATTGATTTCATTTCCGAAGAAAAATAAATTCTTCCTCTTTCATCTAAACCATAATACAAAGGTTTTACACCAATTGGGTCTCTTCCTGCAATATATTTGTCTCCGTCGATTATTACGAAAGCAAAATCGCCGTCTAGTTTATTACAAAAATCATATCCGAATTCTTCGTACAAATGCACAATTACTTCTGAGTCAGAATTTGTTCTAAATGAATGATCTTTTAAAACTGTGTTTTTTAATTCCTGATAATTATAAATTTCACCGTCGTGAACCATCCAGGCTTTATCTGTTCCCTGAATAGGCTGTTTCCCCGATTTTAAATCGATAATTGAAAGACTTTCATGACAAAGTATACTGCCATTTTCCATAATGTGTAAATCACTTTCATCAGGGCCGCGATGCGACATTCTTTTAGAAAGTTCTTTTACAAGCTGCGGGTCTTTTCCTTTACCAATAACGGCCAATAATCCAGACATACTATTCTATTTTTTATTTTTATTCTTCTGTTTCAGACTTAGAATAAGCCGAACATTAAAAAATCATTAAAATTTTCTGTTGAAAGCAAAACTAAATATTATTTTTTGCTTTCCTACATTTTCGATACTAAAATCTCAGGTATTTAACTTTTTTGGGGAATGCCAAATATAAAAAAAGTAAGTTAAATAATTGCCGAAATATTTTTATAAAGAACTGAAATATAGAATTTAACAATTTTAGACAAGAAAGACGTTCTTAAAGTAAGAACGTCTTTCTGCAATATATATACTAATTCTAATAATTAAACTTGTTTATGCTTTTACATAGGCATCGTCATGTACGCTTGCCACAGCTCTACCAGAAGGATCGTTCATGTTTTTGAATGCTTCATCCCACTCTAAAGCGATTTTTGTACTACAAGCGACACTTGCTTCCTGAGGAACGCATAATGCTGCAGCATCGCTTGGGAAATGTTCTGTAAAAATAGAACGATAGTAATATTCTTCTTTTGAAGTTGGCGTTTGTAACGGGAATTTAAATCTCGCATTAGCCAATTGTTCATCCGAAACTTCTCTGCCTACTACTTCTTTCAAAGTATCGATCCAGCTGTATCCTACTCCATCAGAAAATTGTTCTTTTTGTCTCCATGCAACACTTTCGGGAAGCATATCTTCAAAAGCTTTACGAACCACCCATTTTTCCATTGGATGCTCTTTGTTGATCATTTTATCTTGTGGGTTGATGCGCATGGCAACATCCATAAATTCTTTATCCAAGAAAGGAACACGCCCTTCGATTCCCCACGCTGCTAAACTTTTGTTGGCACGTAAACAATCATACATGTGAAGTTTACTTAATTTACGAACGTTTTCTTCGTGAAACTCTCTAGCATTTGGTGCTTTGTGGAAATATAAATATCCTCCAAACAACTCATCTGCACCTTCTCCGGAAAGAACCATTTTGATTCCCATTGATTTGATAACTCTCGCCATTAACCACATTGGAGTTGAAGCTCTTACTGTAGTTACATCATACGTTTCCAGGTTGTAAATTACATCACGAACGGCATCTAAACCTTCTTGGATTGTAAATTTAATTTCGTGGTGAATGGTTCCGATGTGTTTTGCAACAACCTGTGCCGCTGCTAAATCAGGAGAACCTTCTAATCCAACTGAAAAAGAGTGCAATTGCGGGTACCAAGCATCTGTAGTATCATCTGACTCAATACGTTTTTGCGCAAATTTTTTGGCTACAGCCGAAGTAATAGACGAATCTAAACCTCCTGAAAGTAAAACTCCGTAAGGAACATCACTCATTAATTGTCTGTGAACCGCTGCTTCCAGAGCTTTTTTGATTTCTGGAATACTTGTTTCGTTATCTTTAACTGCATCATAATCAACCCAGTCTCTTTTGTACCATTGTACAAATTCACCATCTTTGCTTGATAAATAGTGTCCTGGAGGGAATAATTCAATTTTTGTACAATATCCTTCCAATGCTTTCAATTCTGAAGCTACATAAAAAGTTCCGTGCTGATCCCAACCAATATATAATGGAATAATTCCCATGTGGTCACGAGCTACAAAATACTCATCTTTATCAACGTCATAAATTGCAAAACCAAAGATTCCGTTTAGTTCATCAACAAAACTTACTCCTTTTTCTCTGTATAATGCTAAAATAACTTCGCAGTCACTTTCAGTTTGAAAGTTATATTTTCCTTCGAATTGTTTACGCAGGTCTCTGTGATTGTAAATTTCACCATTTGCAGCCAAAACCAATTTTTTATCTTCTGTAAATAAAGGTTGTTTTCCTGAAGCCGGATCTACAATAGCCAAACGCTCATGAGAAAGAATTGCTTTATCATTACTGTAAATTCCGCTCCAGTCTGGTCCGCGGTGACGAATGATTTTTGACATTTCTAATACTTGAGGTCTTAAGGCTTCGGCTTTTTGCTTTATATCAAAGGCACATACAATTCCGCACATAATTTTATATTTTAAACTTTTAAATTTTATTTTGATAGGGCAAAGATGAAGTATTAGTTATAATTGAAAAACACAAATAGCTATTTCAGTTACAAATTACAATCATAAAATCATTTTTACATATTAATTGTAAAATTTAAGCATCAAAAAATGCCCGAAACTTATAAATTTCAATTTTGAAGGTAAAATGTGAGTAAAATAGAAGGTTTTAAAGAATTCTTTGAATTAAATTTTGAGATACTTCAGAATCATTAAAGATATTTCAAAGCTAAGACAGATTACTGAATTGAATAATGATTTTTCGCAATATTGTCGAAACTACTCAACGCTTTCTATTGTATAATGCGTTTTATTAATCTCAAACTGAAACCCAACTTTATTCCCCATTAAATGGTTTCCTAAAGGCGACTGTGGAGAAAGCGCAATAACATTAATTCCGTCAATTGCAATTTTTGGGAGCGCCACACTTACATATAAATAGATTCCGTTTGCTTTTACCAAACTGCCGGAAATAATGTTTTCAGTATTTTTAGAAGAATCAATTTTATCTAAAACTGCTTTTTGAGTTATCGCTTCTTTTAATTTATTGGTTAGTTTTTCCTGTTCAATATGCATCATCGACAAAGCTGTTTCATGCTTATCGCCCGCCGAACCTTTGGCATCGTTTTTAGAATCTTCTGTCAATCCCGAAATCATGTCTTTAAAAACATCGATTCGGTCTTGGACCATTTGTAAATAATGAGAATGTATTTTTTGTTTGAAAGTCATTTTTAAAGGTACTGAGGTTCTGAGGTGCAAAGGTGCAAAGGTTTTTTTGGTGTCGCAAAAAAATAGCCACGAATTCACGAATTTACTCCAAAAAATTCACGAACTCATGGCTAAAAAAAAGGCACTTTTTATATTTTCTATAATCTTTGTACCTTAGAATCTTAACTTAAAACCTTAAAAATCGAATTTATAATTTCCTCCTACTAAAACCTGGAAGCCCTGAACTGGGTAATTCAGCCATCTTTCATAAGCCTGATTTCCGATATTATTTAATTTTAAGAAGAACGTTAAACGCTCATTATATTTATATCCTAAATGTGCATTGGCATCAAAATAACTTTTTAAAGTGGTAATTACAGGGTCAGTTCCAAGAGCCAGATTTGACTGCATATCTTTACGTTCTCCAACATAAAACACATTTAAACCGGCATACCATTGCTGTGTAATATTCACATCCAAGTTTGAACCTATTTTTAGTGATGGCAAATTCCATGCTTCTAATCCATCTGTTTTGTAACTATTAAAAGTTCCATTGATTCCAAAAGAAACATTTTGAGAGAAATCAGCTTTTAATTCTCCGTAGAAACGGAACGTTCTAACATCGTCGTAAACTACACCAAACGAGTTTCCAAAACCATAATTTTGGTTCGAAAAATCTTCTGTATAATCATTGCTTTTAAACAAGGCTTTATCTTTTTCATTCAAATAAGAACCGGTTAAATTATAACTCACATTATTGGCCAATTTCCCTTTCAATCCGGCAAAAACAGTGTATTGGTTACTTGTTGGTCTCATATTTAAAGTTGGAGACAAAAATGGGTTTTCAGTTACAAAATCAGCATACGAGTTTTGGTTTAAACTTCCGTTTACTCCTGTATAGAAAATCATTAAATCACCAACCAGTTTGTATGACGCATTTACTTTTGGATAAATATAAAACTTGTTTCCGCTGTTTTCAGAGTCCAAAGCATAAAATAAACCAGCACCTAATTCTAAAGTCCAGTCGTTTTCATGAACCACAAAACTTGGTTCAATTCCAAAATTTGTCAAACTGTATTTTAAAGGCTCAACATTATCCCAAGCATAATTATGTTCAAACGAACCGCTAACGTGATCTACAATAATATTAGTATTAATTGCCTGATCCATAACATCCACTTTAAAAGTAGGTTTTAGATAAAAACGATTTTCTGAAGAAGAAAAACTGTCTGAGAAATGCGTAAATCTTGTCGAAATCTTACTAAAAATACCTTCATTAAATTCGGCATTTCCGCCTAAAGAAATCGTGTTGTAAGAATGATTCGGATTAATTCCTCTAATTAAATCTTCCTGCGTTCCCGGTGCCAGAGTCATTCCAAAATCAGCCGGTAAACCATACCAATTATATACTTGGTTTTGATAGCCCAAATCAACTCCCCACGACATATCACGATTTTTTACACCGTAACCAATATTTAAACCTGTATCATAAAATTCATCATTAAGATTTACATCTTTAATTCCACCTTGAGAAGAATGATGACGCAGCATTCCTGCCAAATAATCATTGTTTCCTAGATCCTGTGTTACAAATAATTCAGCATTTAGCGTTCCGTAATTTCCAACTCCAAGCGTTGCATAATTATTAAACAATCTTTCTTTTTTAGATTTATCCACAGCTTGTGCATTTCCTTTTGACGGCGTAAAAGTCGAAGCCACCGGAACAGACAAAATACTATATTTAATAGTTTCTTTCGGCTGATTTCCTGCATCGTCCAACGAAGGTGTTTCTTTCACTTTAAAAGCATCGGATATGGTTGGCGAATAAGGTTTTACTACGTTTACCGTTTCGGTTCCAATGCTTTCATTCTTTTTAACCTGCGAAAACGAAAGCTGGCAGACAAATAACACTAGTAAAATGATGATTTTATTTCGGCACTTAATTTTCATATTTATATTTTTTTAGAGAAAAGAAGAAAGAAACAAGAAGAAAGACTTCTCTTTTTATTTCTAGTTTTTCTCTATATATTTTATTTCCTAATATCTTTACTCTTTCTTCTATTTTCTAATCTCTACGCTTCCCACTCTCCTTTTGCAACAAACTGAGCTTTTCCTCCAATATTAATATCAAACTGGTTCTCGGTTAATTTCCCTTTAAAAAAAATCTGAGACGGACGTCCGATATAATCTCCCTGATAATTCGTTAATTCAAATTCAGGTTTATGGTATTTTAACAGAAAAGCCTCCAAACACGTACTTGCACTTCCTGTTGCGGCATCTTCTACCAATTGATTGTGTTCAATACACAACATTCGGCTAAATAATTTTGAACCTTCCAGATAATAAAAATACAAGCCTCTATGGTCTGTTTTACAATTATTCTTCATCCATTGATCTGCTTTATCTTTATCTAAAACCAGATTTTCCAACGCTCTTTTACTGCTTAATCCAACCATTACAAAAGCGCTTCCGGTTGTAACTTCCTGAATTGGAAATTGATTTTCAAAATCTTCTTTTTTCAGATTACTGAATAATGTGAAATCTTCTTTTGAAAATATATCCCAAAATTTGGGCTGCGCTGCTTTTAGCCAAATTAAATCTTCTGATTGCTGGATTTGAATTGGCCCAATCGGAACATTTAATGTTATATTTTCAGGCGAATTATCAAATATTTTATTGATCAAAACCCATGAAGTTCCAATTATCGGATGTCCTGCAAACTGCATTTCGTGAGCCGGTGTAAATATTCTTATTTCTGCTTTATTATTTTCTCTGTCTAGTTTGGTTATAAATGTGCTTTCTGCGAAATTAATCTCACGCGCTATTTGCTGCATTTCTCCTGAACTTAAATTCCCAGCTTCTAAAAAAACCGCCAGCTGATTTCCTGCATATTTTTTATCAGCAAAAACATCAACTATATAAAAAGGTAAACTCATTTCTTTCTTTTTTTCTTTTTGAGAATAGAACAAAGAGAAAAGACTTTTCAATCTTGCTTCTGCATCTTTCTTCTTTTCTACTCTCTTTTCTTATTTATTAATCGACGAATTCGTTTTAGACTCCTCTAACTTAATCGCACTCAACTCTTTTTTCGCTTCTTCGACAACATCCGGATAATCTGTAAAGTTGCTGATTACGTTATCCAGAATATAAGTTGCCTGATAGCTGTCTTTTAATCCGTAAAAGTTTTTCGCCATTAAAACCAATCCTTTTGCTCCGTAATATTTGTAAGCAGAATAGCTTTTTGCCAGTTTTTGAACTGCTGTGTTAGACGCATCAAATTTCCCTTCTTTTGTTTTAAAATAAGCATCATAATACAACGCTTCTGCTGCTAATTCTCCTTTTGAAGTTGTAGACAGTTTTGCATACGCTGCTTTTGCTTTATCTTCATCTCCGGTTTGAATTGCCGCACGCGCTACAATAATCTGTGCATCGGCTTTTACATTTGCATCTGATTTTGGATTAGCTAAAACTTTATCTGCTGCAATAACCGAATTGTCATAATCTTTTTTGTCATAATAACATTTCATCAGATTGGCCTGAGCAAAGTTTTTGTTTTGCGGATAATCGGCTTCGCTTTCTAAACGAACTAAAACCGGAATCGCTTTATCACAATCTTTAGCTTTCAAATAAATCTGAGCCAATCTGTTTAAGGCTTGTTCTGTAAATTCGCTTCTTGGCTGATCAATTACATATTGATAATTCTGAATTGATTTAGTTTCCGAACCTTCAGCATAATACAATTGTGCCAAATTGAAATTAGCTTCTAAAGCGTGTAATCCCGAAGGAAATTTACTTACATAACCTGCAAATCCTGTAATCGCTGCTTTGCTGTTATTTTGACTGTATTGTTTGTTAGCGGCGTCGTAAGTATCGTTATCTAACTCAGCATCTGTAACTGAAACGAAATCTAAAGTTCGAACCCAAGTTGCATATTCATCCACTTTTCCTGAATCAACATAAATTAATCTTGCTGTCGAAACTGCTTCAAGAGCTTCCGGCGTTTTTGGGAACTCGGCCGCTACTTTTTTGAATTTTGTCAAAGCTTGTTCGTCACGATCAGAGTTGTAATAAATCAAACCTTGTTTCAAAATAGATTTTGAAGTAAAAGATCCGTTTTTGTATTCCGAAATCAGCTGATCAAAAGTCTTAATTGCTAAATCGTTCTTTTTATCGGCCACATATGTATTTCCTAATTCGAATAAAGCATCATCACGATATTCTGATTTTTTATACATTTTTAGGAAGTTATTCAGCTCATTGATTTTCTGATCGTTTTTAGACATAAAACCATACGAAAGTGCTTTTTGAAACTGAGCATAATCTGCATCAACACTTTTTGCGTCCATTGCTTTTCCGTAAGCTTCATTTGCCTGAGCATATTTAGAATTCACAAAACGTGAATCCCCTAAACGTAAATACGAATCATTCAAACGAACTTTATCTGAAGGAGAATTATCGATTTGAGCCTGAAACGAGTTCGCCGCCTGATCGTATTCTTTCAATTTAAAATACGTGTAACCAATGTTATAATTGATGTTTTTGTATTCGTCTGTAGTTTTTGCCGCAGCAAGTCCAGTAAATTGTTTATACGTCAATAATGCATTTTGAAAATCATCTGAAACATATTCTGTTTCTGCTTTCCAGAATGTTGCACGAGCTGTAAATTCAGGTATTTTTTGTTCGCTTATGGCACTTTTAAACATTTTTCCGGCTTCAGAATAATTCGATTCATTGAATAATTCAACCCCTCTGTAAAAAAGCACTTTTTGATACGCCGCTTTGTTTTCGGCACTTCTGTTTTTTTCTAATAAGGCTAAAGCTTCTTTGTAATTTTTAGTCGAAATATAAGAGTCAACTAAAAGTTTTTCTACTTCTGTCCTGCTTGAATTGTTTGGGTATTTTTTTAGGAAATCAAGTAAAATTCCCGGAACGGTTTGGTAAGCGTTTCCAATATCATAACTCACTTTTGCATAATTCAGTGCTGCATCTTCCTGAATTTGTGCATTGAAATCCATTTCTGAAGCATTTTTAAATGCGTTCAAAGCTTCTTGTTTTTTGCCTGTATTTAAATAACTTAAACCTAAATGATAATACGCATTTTGGGCTACGAAATCTTTTCCTTCAATAATTTTATTGAATTGAGAAATGGCTTTTTCGTAATTTTTCTGCTCATAATATGCATAACCTAGCTGGTAAAAATCGGTGTTATTCCATTTTCCTTTTTTTCCCGCATATTGCTCCAAATACGGAATCGCTTTATCGTATTGTTTTAAATTGAAATAACTTTCTCCAATAATTTTGTTCAATTCTGATTTTTCCATTTCATTTGATTTCGCCATTGCTTTTTGGCCCAAATCGATTGCTTTTTGGAAATTTCCAAGTTTGAAATTCATATCGGCTTGATAATACGAAAGCTTTTCTTTGTATTTTTCTTCACCCGAAACCTCATCAAAATATTTCGTTGCTTCTTTATAATCGTCTCCTTCATACGCCATAAATCCTAAATAATATTTGGCTTGCGAACCAAATTCAGGAGAATTTACGACTTTATTAAAATAGGTTGTTGCTTCTTTTTTCTTTTTAGCAGTAAAATAGCTGTATCCTTTTTGGAAATTAAATTTATCCGAATCTGATTTGCTCATGTAACTTTCGTCAACCTTGTCAAACCATTGTAAAGCTTTTGGATAATTTCCCTGTTCGAAGAAATATTGTGCCACTTCAATATAAGCCTGATTTTGTTTGGTACTTGTTGGATAATCTTCAACGAATTTTTCCATCAAAGCATCGGCATTTGGCTGATTGGTTCTAATGGCGCAATTGGCGATATAATAAGCGCAGTCTGATTTTACTTCTTCTGTTTGTGCCGTATTATTTTTTACATACTCAAAAATATGTTGTGCCGAAGCGTATTGTTTATCGTTATATAAAGCCTGTGCTTTGTCAAAATCCTTTAAATCGTAAGTATAAATAGCTGATTTTTGTGCCGAAACTATGGTCGAAGTAAGGATAATTTGGAATAAAAAGAACCAGGAAAGTCTATGCATTTTAGTTGTATTTAGTATTCAAATTTATCATTTTATACCGTTTATAACGAAACGTTTCCTGAATTTATTATGAATAAATGTTTTAATCGCAATTATTAAACAGCATATTAAACCCCAAAAGATTGGTTCTCAAACTTTCCGGAAATATTTTTCTTTGTTACAATTAAAACAACACCTCTTTTATATTTGCCACAGATTTCACAGACTTTCACAAATTGAAAAATTAATTTTCTCAAAAAACAATAAAATCATTATAATCCTTTAATCTGTGGCTATTTTTTGAAATTTCTCACAGAAATGATTGAAATTTATTTTGAATCCAGTCGTTATCTTATTACTTTTACCATTCAAATCAATTTTATTATGTCAGAAACCGTACTATCTCTTAAAGAAGTCACTATATATCAAGAAGGAAGAAAAATTTTATCTCATATTAATTTAGATGTCCAGCATGGTGAATTTATCTACATCATTGGGAAAACAGGTTCCGGAAAAAGCAGCTTTTTAAAAACTTTGTACGCTGATTTACCTTTAACAGAAGGTGAAGCTCATATTGTTGACTTTGATTTGGCAACTTTAAAAGAAAAAGATATTCCGTATTTGAGACGTAAAATCGGTATTGTTTTCCAGGATTTCAAATTACTTCCAGACCGTTCTGTTCAGGACAATATGCTTTTTGTTCTTAAAGCAACCGGCTGGGTTGAAAAAGAAGCGATGGAATACAAAATCGACGAAGTTTTGGATAAAGTTGGAATGAAAGATTTCCTTAACAAAATGCCTCACCAGCTTTCTGGCGGAGAACAGCAGCGTGTTGCAATTGCAAGAGCTTTACTTAACGATCCTGAGTTTATTTTAGCCGATGAACCTACAGGAAATCTTGATCCGCAGACAAGTTCTGAGGTTTTAGAAGTATTAAAAAACATCAACGCACTTGGTAAAACCGTTATCATGGCAACTCATGATTATGCTTTATTGATGAAATTCCCTTCTAAAACATTAAAATGTGAAGATGAAAGAATCTTCGAAGTGGTTCAAAGAAGCGTATAAATCTTAAACTTTTTTTAGAATAAAAATATCCTGATAATCAAACAAGTCATTAACCGCTCTGTTTGACCAGGTTCCGTATATCTTATTTTCTAATTTTAACTGGCTCTTTTTAACCATCTCAAAAAGTAATTCTTCTTTAAAAGCAATATTAGCAGAAGGAACTTTTTCATTCATTAATCTGTAATTTTCTTTTTGATAAGGAAAACAGAAACCTTTATTTTCTTTTGAAATGTAATTTTCATTTTGATCATCATAAATAAAGAAAGTCGAAAGACATTTTCCATCAGTTTTTAAAACTCTGTAAATTTCATTCAGATAGTTCTGAATTTCTTTTGGCTGCATATGAGTAAAAACCGAGAACAGAAAAACGGTATCAAAAGAATTGTCTTCGTAAGGAAATTTAAAATTCTCTGCCTTTTGATTAGTTAGATTGTATAAATCATTATTGAGCGAAATGTGCTGAAAATTAAAATTAGAGAAATCTTTGCTGATGTTTTTTCTGCACCAGTCAATTCCTTTTTTTACAACATCAAAACCTTCGTATTTTCCTTTTTTTGACAAATACTGCGTTAATGGTACCGCAGCACGGCCAATTCCGCAGCCAACATCTAATACATAATGATCAGGTTGCAGCGATGTATATTCTTTTAAGAGTTCTAAATGATGTTTTCCTTGAGACAAAAAATCGCCGGAACCAATAAAGATGTCTCCTTTTTTAGGCACATATTTGTTGTTGCTTCTATTTAAAGAATTCCAAAAATCAGCAGGAAAATAATAAATCTTACGAACCAGAAATCTTGACTTTGGAGAAATAGCATAATAAAGAGACCTTAAATTCATTTTTGATTTATTATTTTAATAAAAAACATTTCCTTTACAAATATATTTTAAAAAAGAGAATAAATGCTTTCTATTTTAATTCCGGTTTACAATTACAATGTGTTTTCGCTTGTAGAAGAACTTGCTGAACAATGCCGTTTTATTGGAATTAATTTTGAAATTCTATGTCAGGACGATGCCTCAAATTCTGTACTGAATAAAGAAAATAAAAAAATAAATACGCTACAGAATTGCTCTTTTGTTTCTTTAGAAAAAAACATTGGATTAAGTTCTAACAGAAATCTTTTAGCATCAAAAGCACAATACCAAAATCTCCTTTTTATTGATGGCGATTCTATCGTAATCAACCCAAATTATATACAAAACTATTTAGATAATGCACCGGATTCAGATATTGTATATGGAGGCCGAATTCATCCCGAAAATGTATATTCAGACAAGCAAAAATTACGCTGGAAATACGGACGTTTAGTAGAAGACAAAACTGTTTCTCAAAGAAATACTGCTTTGTATAAAACTCTGATGTTTAATAATACATTAATTAAAAAAGATTGTTTTAGAAAAATAACATTTGATTCTAATTTAATTAAATACGGACATGAAGATACGCTTTTTGCATATCAGGTAAGTCAATCTCATTTTAAAGTAAAACATATCGAAAACGCGATTCAACACGGCGATATCGACGAGAATCTTATTTATATATCTAAAGTAAAAAACAGTTTAGAGAACCTGATTATTCTTGATCATAAAAAACAAATTGATCCTGATTTTGTAAAGATCCTGCGTATATACCATTTACTGAAACGCCTAAAATTACGTTATCCGGCAAGTTTATTCTTTAAAACTTTTAACACATTAATTTTAAAACAGTTAAACTCTAAAAATCCTTCTTTAATACTCCTTAATATTTACAAGTTAACGTATTTGTGCAGTATAATAACAAATTAAAGATTCTCCAGTAAACTACTCCATTGTTTCATAACAGGATCAAGCTGATATTTTTGCATACTTTCTTTTGATGCTGCGCCAAATTTCATTCTCAATTCTTCGTTTTCAATTAAAAAAGAAAGTTTTTCAGAAAATAAATCTAAATTTTCATTCGGGATTAAAAAGCCATTTTCGTTATCTGAAATAATGGATCTCGGGCCTGAAGGACAATCATAAGAAATACTGGGAAGACCTAAAGACATTGCTTCTATTAAAACCATCGGAAATGCTTCAAATCGCGAAGTCATAACTAAAATGGAAGATTCAAGATATTTCTCCTCAATGTTTTTTACAAAATTGAAAACATTTATTGTGGAAGTTAATCCCAAATCAATAACAATATTGTTTAACGAATCAACTTCATCTGTATAAATATCTAAAATCCAGTCTGGATGTTTTTGTATCGTTTTTTCCCAGATTAGCAGCGTTCTGTCTAAACCTTTTTCATACGAATTTCTTGCCACGGCAATAACCCGTTTGTTTTTTAAAGCTGCAGAATTTTCGGTTTTAATCCAGGAAGGATTTGGAATTATTGCTGCATTATCAATATGCCAATCTTTTACATTTTCGGGAGATAAAACGACTGCTTTAGTGTATTTTCCAGCGCCAAAATCTTTGAACAGGTATTTTAGTTTTAGAAGATATTTTGAAAATATATCTGTTTTAAGTGATTGTTCTTCAATAAATTTAGAAGAATGAATCTCCAAAACAATTGGAATTTTTGTATTAACAATTAATGGTAAAATAAAAGCTTTCAAACCATTATCAGTAACAAGAATTACATCTGGTTTTATTTCCTCTATTTTTTGTTTTAACTGCTTTTTATACGAGTTTAGAAAATGAAAAACATTTCCTTTCAAAATCATATTATGAAAGATGACTTTAGAATTAAAGTCATAAAAAGGCAAATCTTCTGCTTCGTTTTGAGCTAAAATATGCACTTCGTAACCAAAGTGTTCAATAAAATAATTGGCTTTAATGGACAAAACTCTCGCAACGCCGCCAGCATTTTTTATTTTTGGAACAATATAAAGCAGTTTCATTTTTTAGAATTCAAGAAAGTTTCATAATCCCGAATATAATCTCCTTCTTCAAAAACATCTGAAGCCAAAACCAGACAAACCGCACCGGAAGAAAAGTTTTCTAACTCTCTCCAAATTCCTTTTGGAAGATACAATCCAACATTAGGTTTATTGAGTAAATAACTTTTTTTGTCTTTTCCGTCATTTACCGTTACTTCAAAACTTCCGCTTAAAGCGATCAAAACTTCATGCTGTTCTATATGCGAATGTCCGCCGCGAAAAGCACTGCTCGGAACATCAAAAAGATAATAAACACGCTTAAATTCAAAAGGCAGAACTCCGTTTTGAATAAATGCCAAATTCCCGCTCAGGTCTTCGACAACCGGAATTTTAAGTAATGAAATATCTTGAATTGTTGTCATATTTTTAATGTGCCTGTAACAAATTTAACCATTGCTGTCCAATTTTTTCTAATAAAAATGGCTCAATACTTTTTAATGCATTTTTTTTACAATGCTGATATAAACTTTCATCAGCCATAAATAAATTCATTGTTTCTGTTAGTTTATCCCAATTTTGATTCTCAACCAAAATACCATTTTCAAAAGAAGTAATCATAACTCTTGGTCCAAAATCACAATCAAAAGAGACAACTGGAGTTTCGCAGGCTAAGGCTTCTAAAATCACATTTGGAAAACCTTCATTTTTACTGCATAAAACTAAAAATTGAGCTTTCTGTACATATTTAAACGGATTATTTTGATACCCTAAAAGATGAACAAACTGGGAAACATTATTTGCTGCAATTGCATTTTTGAGTTTTGTTTCGTCGCCATTTCCTATAATTATCAAATGAATCTGTTTTTGAGACAAATGAGATTTGCTGTAACTTAAAATCAGTTTATCAAATTGTTTAATCTCATTTTCATATTGGCCAATTGCAATTATGAAATCAAATTCCAACTCAATTTTTTCATCTTGTTTTTCCTTAATTTCTTCAAGATTTACCGGATTATGAATCGTAATTACATTTTGAAGTTCATGTGTACTTTCAATCAACGTTTTCATTTCATCTGTAATCGCTACATTGGCGTAACAATGATTGTACATTAATCGTGTCAGCCATGATTTTCCTGGCATATAATGATCGATTAAAAAACTGTGAACAGTAAAAATAGTTTTGGCATTGTATATAAATCGGGCTAAAATTAGTTCCTGTAAAATTTTTGTCCGAAAACGAAAATCAATAATAAAATCAAACTGATTTTGGTTTAAATATTCTCTTAAAACCTTTAATCTTTTTACTTTATTATACAATCCGTTGCTTTTGTTTTTCAACAATCCTAAGTTTATCAACTTTCCTGAATAAGGGAAACTAACTTCATCTAAAACAATAATAATATCAACTTCAAATCCCTGTTTTTCAAAAAAAACAGACAAATTTGCCATTACTTTATCGCTTCCGCCTCCGCTTAAACGATAACCAATAAGAGCAATTTTCTTTTTTTTGTGAGATGATATCATTCTTGATTTCTTATTTTCGTATCAAATATATAACTCTAAAAACAATATGCAAGATAAATCAATAGTGAGCATTATATGCCTGTGCTATAACCATGAAAAATTTGTTTTGCAGAGTTTATTGTCTGCTCTAAATCAGGGTTATCCATTTATTGAATTGATAATTGTTGATGATTTTAGCACTGATAATTCGCGAGAAGTTATAAAAAACTGGATTATAGATTATCCTGAAATTCAATTTATTGAAAATGAAACTAATTTAGGAAGCACAAAATCCTTTAATAAGGCTCTGAAACTTGCTAAAGGCGAGTATATTATTGATTTAGCATGCGATGATATTTTATTGCCAGACTGTGTTTCATTGCAATTAAAAGCCTTTGATAAAAATCGCTTTAAAAATCTTGGAGTTGTTTATGGAAATGCTGAATTAATCAATGAAAAAGGGGCTTTTTATTCTTATTTTTTCCCGGTAGATGAATTCAAAAAAACAATCGAAAAAAGAGAAACCGGAGACATTTATTTGAGTGTAATTTCGGGAGGAAATAGTATTTGCTCTGTTTCATCAATGGTTAAAAAATCAGTTTTTGATGATTTACAAGGTTATGATGAAAATCTGGCCTATGAAGATTTAGACTTATGGATTCGTGCTTCACGTAAGTATGATTTCGATTATATAGATGAAATTTTAATAAAAAAACGAATTACCACAACATCTTTAGGAACTCATTTTCATATCAAAAACGATTTAAGATCCAAAAAAATCAATTATTCTACTTATTTGATTATCAAGAAAGCAATCCAATTAAACAGAACAAAAAAAGAGCATAGAACTATTTTAAAACGAATACATTTTGAAATGTTTTTAAACTTTAAAACATCTAATTATAAACTTCTTTTAAAATATCTTCTATTAGAAATAAAACAACGAATTAAAATCTTTTAGATGGCTACTTGTAATTATTTGCTGGATTCTGCCTAATTAAATCGTCAAAAAATCATCTAATTGCTGTTTTTCTCCGCTCCAATCCCGAGAAATATTACTTCGGATTAATTTGGCGGGAACCCCACCTATTAAGATATTTTCGCCAAGCGAAGTATAATCTTTGGTACACAAACTATTTGAGGCAACGGTGCAGAAATTTGCCGTTTGAGTTCCTTTTAAAACAGAAACCCTGTTGCTCATAAAATTATAATTTCCGATATTAATTGGAGCAGATTTTTTAAGTTTTTCTCCGGTTTGAGTATCAATTAAATCATGGAAATTGGTGTCAATAATCTGCGATTCAGAACCAAAACGGGCATAATCACCTAAAACAATTTTTTCGACGCAGATTAATTTTCCGCTGGAAGCGAGAGAAGCCATGTTTCCAAGTTCGCAAACAGCATTTTCTCCCACAAAAACAAAGCAATCTTTGCCAAATTGGAACTTTCCTTTAAAAATTAATTTTCCTAAAATATTGATTTCAGCAATTCCTTTATGAACAGTATTCAATTCATAAGGCTGGCCAAAGCCAATCATTCCTTTTTGGATTTTTCCATTTAGTTGAATTTCGCCATTAATTGAAGTGAATTTTACTTTTCCGTAAAAGAAAACAGGCAGTTTTTTGGCGGTTTCAAAAGGAAACTTCTTAAAATTAAAATACAGCGTTTTAATCCAGTTTACCTTACAGTAAAACTTTAGTTTATGATAAAATGAGCGGCATTTTCTATAACTATTCTGAATCATTATTCTCTTTTTTTCGCTGAACAAATGACGTAAATATTTCGCTTAAATTCATCTTTTTATCAATATGATACAAACTAAAACCGAAAGATACCAAAATCATAACCGATAATAAACCATATTTTAAAACCGATGTTTCGATAAATTGAAGTAAAAATGAAACTGTACAAATTATAAAACAAACCAGGTAAATTTGATAGAATTCAGTTTCAAAATAGAAATTATGTCTTTTTTTAGTAATAATTTTTAAGCCGATAAAATGACATAAAAAATAAAGGCAGAAACTAAAACCTAAACCTTCCAATCCGTAAAAATAATACCCTAAAACATTCATTACTAAAGATAAAACATTAAAACCAACTGCAGTTTTTATAAACATTTTAGAATCGCCTTTTGCAATTAAAATAAATCCCATTGCCCAGGAAACGGCACGAAAAATCATTCCTAAAATTCCAACACAAATCATGGGTAAAATAGCTTCAAACTTTAATGTATAAAGCAACTTAACGATAACTTGGCTGAAAGCAAGAAACAAAACAATAATGGGCGTTATAATCAAAACAGAAATAAAAGCCTGCTGCTGTACGCTTATCCTAACTTTATCATTATCAGAGTTTATAGATGCTAATTTTGGAAAATAATCTGTACTCATAACCGTAAAAATGATTCCCACATAAGAGTTTAATAACGTAAATCCGGCGTTATAAAATCCTACTTGTTCCAAGCCTCCGGTTTTTCCAATATAAATTTGAATTAGATAAGCTGTCAAAAGCGTTAAAACACTGCTTATGGTGAGCATAAAACCTAATTTTACAATTGATTTGCCTTCGGTTACAAAGACTTCTTTTGTCATTTCTCCTTTCTTACTTTCTACTCGTACTTTATTTGAATAATAAAAAGAAAAAATTAATGAAGATACTGACGCAAGCAAGATGGTTGGAATTACAGCATCGATTTTAAAATAAATATAAAGCGGAATTGAAAACAATAATCCGAATAAATTTCCATAAAAATTAGCTTTGGCTAAAAATTTTAAATGTCTTAAACCTTGCAAAACAGCTAATTGTCCAGAAGATAATTGTTTGAATAAAATAGTAAGAGAAAGAAATATAAACGAATACGTTTTGCTCGAGTCGCCAAAAGTAAGGATACTCAAAGCTTTTGAAAAAATTAAGGTCAAAACCATTCCTAATATTCCGGTAAAGAGAACAATTCTTTTTACGATTCGAATTGTTATCGAAACCATTCGAATATCCTCTTTATTGAAATTTTCTGAAATACTTTTTACAGCGCTGGTTTCAATTCCAAGACCAGAAATACTGCTTAAAACACTCAAAGTCGAATTTAGTAAAGCGATAATTCCCATTCCGGCCGGACCTATAAAAACGGCAATTAATTTGGTGCGGATTATTGAAATTAAAATCGAAAAAAACTGAACGCCTCCGAAAAGTGAAGTTGTTTTTAAAATCTGTTGATATGATTTTTTGCTATCAATCACGAATTAATACTGATTTAGAATTTCGATAATATAATTTACTTCCGTTTCTGTTAAAACAGGACTCATTGGCAGACTCAAAACTTCATTGTGAATCTTTTCTGTAATAGGAAATGACAGCTTATTCCAGTCTGGAAATGCATTTTGTTTATGCGGCGGAACCGGATAATGAATTACGGTTTGAATATTATTTTTGGTCAAATACTGTTGTAAATGATCTCTTTTTTCAGTTCTTATAACAAACAAATGAAAAACATGATTATTTGAAAAATCCCAAAATGGTAATTCGATTTTATCATTTTTTATTTCAGCCAAATAACGTTTTGCAACTGCTCTTCGTTTGGCATTATCAGCATCTAAATTGGGCAGTTTTACATTTAAAAATGCGGCTTGTAATTCATCTAATCTTGAATTTATGCCAACATATTCGTTATAATATTTTTTCTTCGAACCATAACTTCGAAGTGAAAACAACACTTTTGCTAATTCAGGATCGTTCGTAGTAATTGCACCGCCATCACCAAGACAGCCTAAATTTTTTCCAGGGTAAAAACTATAAGCAATTGCAGAGTTTGAATTATTAATTGTTAATTGTTGATTATTAATTGCTCCGTGTGACTGGGCTGCATCTTCAACTATTAAAAGATTGTTTTGTTCTGCAATTTCCTTTATTTTATCCATTTGGGCTAATTGTCCGTAAAGGTGAACGGCCAAAATGGCTTTTGTTTTTGATGTAATTTTTTCAGGAATTAAACTTGGATTGATGTTATAAGTTTCTAATTTCGGTTCAACTAAAACCGGAACTAAATCTGCTTGTAAAATGGATAAAATACTTGCAATATAAGTATTTGCAGGAACAATAACTTCATCTCCTTTTTTGAGTTTTCCCAGTTCAATATAACCTTTAAAAATCAAAACCAAAGCATCAAAACCATTGCCTGCCCCAATGCAATATTCAGTATGGCAATATGCTGCAAAAGCTTTTTCGAAGGTTTCTGTTTCTTTTCCTAAAATGTACCAGCCATTGTCTAAAACCAGTTTCAGTTTATCCTGAAAGGCAGTTTCATATGGTTCATTAATTTTTTTTAGATCTAGAAACGGTATCATTTTATATCTAATTTATAAAAATCCTGATTGTAAACTTTACAGCCTAATTCTTCTTTTTGTTTTAGAAGACCAGAATGATAGCCGGATTTATTTTCTTCATTTACAATTCCCATATCAAAAAAATGTTTTCCTTTTCGCTTATATCGGTGAATCAAATTAATGAATAAAAAATCCAAAGCCCGCGTTTCTTCTCCTTTTTTAGATGTTGCGCCATATTGTGATTTTATTACATTTTGAGTTTCAAAAATGGTTATTCCGGCAATAATTTCATCATTTTGATAAACTGAAAATTGCTTGATGTTTTTTGGGAATCGCTCTTTTAAAAGTGCTATTTCTTCTTTTGAATGAACTGGTTTTTCATTAAATTTTTCTAATAATCTCGGTTCTAAAACTTCATTCCAAAACGGTTTAAAATCTTCTTCTTCAATTATATCCAAATCGAGATTTTCAATTCTCCTAAAATGTTTTAATTTACTTTTCGAAATTTTTAGAGGCGAATTTAAATTTGCTGCCAAATTCATTTCTTTTCGTTCTAAAACAGCTCCTCTTTTAAATAAAAAAAAATCAAGTTCCTGATTTCCTTCGGGAAAATAAAAAATCGGAATGGGTTTGTAATAGAAAGTTATAATCGCGTTTTCTTTCAAAAATAATAAAATAGAATCCAGAATCGACTCTGTTTTTTCGGCATTTAATTTAGAAGAAAAAACCAACCCTCCATAAGTAAGTCCCTGATGCGAATAAATCGAGTTTTCTTTTTTATTGGCAGGAAGAATGGCCCGTAATTTTTCTTCTTCAAAAATTAAAAGGGAAAAGTCTTCAAAACGATCCTGATGATATTCCATAAAATCACGATGAAATAAAAACGTTGCATTTTTGGCCTGAACAATAAAGTCATTCCATAATTTGTAATCGTTTTGATCGTATTTTTTTACGGTATATTTATTCATTTTTGGTGTTTGTTCTTTTGCCGCCAATTTCACTAATTTTCACGAATAAAAGCCGCTTAATGAAATTTTAATACAAAAGAAATTCGTGAAAATTAGTGCAATTCGTGACAAACAAAAATCTTTATTTATGCTCAAAAGCCGGAAGATACCATTTGTATTTTACCGCTAATAAACGAACTGAAATTATTATCACGGAGGTTACAAGGTACAAAACATCATCTTCTAAATTTAATTTCTTAAGTACAAAGAATACGATACCGCCAAAAATACAAATTGTTGCGTAGATTTCTCTTCTAAAAATCGTTGGAATTTCGGTACACAAAATATCACGTATTACACCGCCAAAACAGGCTGTCATTGTTCCTAATGCAACACAAATTACAGGATGAAGACCTGTTGTAATTCCTTTTTCGAGGCCAATTAAGGTAAAAACTCCCAAACCTATTGTATCAAACAAAAAAAGGGAAGTCCTTAATTTATCAAACTTTTTTCTGAAAATAATAGCCAGAAAAAAACCTAAAATAATGACATAAACATATTGAAGATTCATCATCCAGCCTACTGGAGTTCTTCCAATTAAAACATCACGAAGCGTTCCGCCGCCAACAGCAGTGACAAAAGCAATGATAAAAACCCCAAACGGATCGAGTCTTTTATGCATCGCTGTTAATGCGCCAGACATTGCAAATGCCATCGTGCCAATAATATCTAATAAGTGAAACATTTTTTAAGGTGCAAAAAATTAAAGGTGCAGAGATACAAAGATTAAATTAATTGCAACTCCTCAATTTGTTATTTTTTTGTGTAAATAGGGCTTCTTTTCAATAAATAGGTAATCGAATCCATCCAGCTGTCTTTTATTGCCAAAAATGGTTTTCGAGTCTGCGAATATATTTTTGCGGTATTTTTATACATGTCAAAATAAACTGTGTAATAGTAATAAACCTGTGTGTTTGCAGTTGTTGTCGTAACATCATTGGTTTTAACCTTTTTATTATTATCACTTATTTTTGCATTTCCGCTGCTGTAAGTTGTGGCAGTTGTTCCTGAATTCATGGTGTATGAGACTTTTGCTGCCACAATATTATCGACTCCAAGTATTTTTTCAAGGTCTTCAATTGGTGTTTCATCAATATTGTTGTGATCTATTCCCGCTTTATGCAATAAACTGTTCGTCGTTCTTAAATCCTGAACCGTGAGCGGAAAAATATTCGACGATTTATCGATCAATTTATTGTAAAGATCATTCTGGGCGAATTTCGCCATATCTTCTGAGCTTTCCTGTGTATCTGAATTTAAATAAGGAACCGGAAGTACAGCAATAGTATTCGGCTTCGTCTCCGTTGCTGCAATAACCGTTGAGTTTGAAGATGAATTATTCCCCTGAGTTACATCAAAAGTCTGAGAGCGTCCGCTTGCAAAATCGATTCTGGCTATTTGCGAAACATCGAGAGATATTACCAGAGTTTCTCCGGGTAAAGAATATTCAACCGTTTTATCAGACATTTTACTTATTGTACCTTCAATAATCTGATAATCTCTTTTAATAATTTTATCTAGTTTTTTTCCGCCCTGAGCAAAACTAAAAACAGACATAAAAAACAGCAATAATACAGCAGTTAATTTTTTAATCATCATATCATTTAGAATTTAATTTATAATCCGGATTTTCCACGTCTGATAAATTTATAAAATTTAAACGAATAATTAACACCAAGAAACACAATGAATTAACCCTCAGCAATTCATTACATATGCTGCGTATAGAAATTGTAATCTTTTAAAACTACCCTGATAAAATCATTATTATTTCCTGATTGATTTTTGATTCCGGTTACGCCTTCAATTTTTGCAACCAGTTTATAGATAATTTCATGATCATTTTTAGTCAAGGCACTTTGAAAAGTTTCTTTAATAATTCTCATATCATTATCAGATAATTTAATTACCAAAGGATAAGTTGGCACATAAGCTTCGCCTATATCTTCTAAGATTGTATGGCTTATATTAATTTTGTTTTTTAAAGTAATTACAGCTGTTCCGGCTGCCATATCTCCTAATCGCTGCGATTTTTTACTCGAAGCCACCGCAATTAAACCAATCATTCCGTTGAATAAACTAAAATCAATTATTCTAAAAAACCAACGAATTAGATAATCGCCAAAACCAGCCTGATAACCGTCTATTTTTACTACTTTTATTTTTACCAGTTTTTTTCCAAAGGACTGTCCTTCAAAAATACTTTCTAAGGTTATGGAGTAAATAATTAGCGGGAAAAATAACACCAAAAATATTGCTCCTCTGGACCAGGTATCTAAATTTGTCATTAACCTATCAATGTCCATCCAGTAAAAAAATATCCAAATAATGACGAATATATAAGAAAGTTTAATACCTAAATCGATGAAATAAGCGCCTAATCGCTCGCCTACAGAGGCAGCGATAAAATTTATTTTAACATTTTGTGTTGTGTTAATAGATAATTCTGACATATTTTATATTTTAGCCCTCAATGAGAGAAGTTGCCTTTATAAAACAAAATAAAGAAAAATGGCTGGAATTTGAGCTAGCTATTTTCGGTAAAGCTAAGAAAAATCCAGACGAATTAGCTAATTTGTACATTCAATTAATGAATGATCTTTCCTATGCGCAAACTTATTACCCTAAAAGTAAGACAGTTATCTATTTAAATCATTTAGCTTCACAGATTTATCAAAAGATTTATAAAACAAAGCGAACGGAAAAAAACAGAATTGTAGAATTTTTTAAAATAGAAGTGCCGCTTTTGCTTTTTGAGTACAAAAGATATTTGTTATACGCTTTTATCCTCTTTTTTGCCACTGTTGCAATGGGTGTCGTTTCTGCACGCTATGATCAAAATTTTGTTCGATTGATATTAGGCGACGATTATGTCAATATGACTTTAGAAAATATCAAGAAAGGAAACCCAATGGCCGTTTACGGCTCTGGTTCTAACTGGGGAAGCTTTGTAGGTATTACAATGAACAATCTTTATGTAGGTGCAAAATGTTATATGTACGGAATTATAGGCGGAATTGGAACGTTTTATGTTTTTCTTCAAAATTCATTAATGCTTGGTTCTTTTCAATATTTCTTTTACGAGCAAAATGTTTTCTGGAAAAGTGTCCGCGGAATCTGGATTCATGGTTCTATGGAAATTTTTGCCATTGTAATTGAGTCTGCTGCCGGATTTATTTTGGGTGCTTCTATCCTGTTTCCTAAAACGTATTCAAGAATTAATTCTTTTAAAATTGGCTTTAAAAACAGTTTTAAAATATTTTTAAGTACTTTTCCTTTTACTATTAGTGCCGGTTTTCTTGAAGGATTTATTACGAGATATTCTATCGATATGCCCAACTGGTTAAGCAGTTTTATAATATTATTTACTTTAGGAATAATTTCATTTTATTACTTGGTCTACCCTTCTATTGTTTACAAAAAAGTACATAAATTATCAGCCAAACCGAATTAATTAAAACCAGTAATGAATAAAATTTTATTTATTTTATCTTTTTTCTTTTTCTGCAGTATTTCAAATGCGCAGGATTCTTTGCTGACAGAAGATCCTCCAAAAATTGCTACGGTAAAATACACTGAAAAAGATATTCAAATTGATTCAGACTCAATTGAAAGCAAAACTTTTTCGAAAAATTACCAGAAAAAATATACCGATTCAGATTTTGTTTACGAATATAAAACTCCTGAAAAAAGTCTTTGGGATCGTTTTAAAGGCTGGCTTGCAGGTATTTTAAGGAATCTGTTTTCTTTTGGCACAACAGAGGCTTCTTTGAATTTTGTCTCAATACTTATCAGGATTGTTGTTGTTTTAGGAATTATTGCTGTGATTTATTTAATTGTAAAAGCAATTATTAATAAAGAAGGACAATGGATTTTTGGTAAAAATTCTAATAAAAGAACCGTTTACTATTCTGACATAGAAAAAAATATTCACCTTTTAGATTTCGAAAAATTGATAAAAGAAAGTCTTGAATCGGGTGAAAAACGTGCAGCAATTAGATACTATTATCTTTGGCTATTAAAAATAATGGCCCAAAATAATTATATCGAATGGGATATCGAAAAAACAAATTCAGATTATTTATACGAGCTTCAAAGACCTGCCCATAGAGAAGAGTTTACATACTTATCGTATTTGTACAATTACATTTGGTACGGCGAATTTGAAATTGATGAAAACACTTTCAATAAAGCACAAAATAGATTTAAGAATGCAATAAAAACCTTTAGTTAATGAGTAAAAGTATCAAAATATACATTTCTGTTCTGGTTTTTATTTTAATCTTAATTTTAGTTTCAGATTACAACAAACCTAAACCTATAGACTGGCGCCCAACTTACTCTGTCAATGACAAAATCCCTTACGGATTATATGTTTTTGATAAAGAAATTGGCCGTATTTTAAAAAAGCAAAAAATCCAAAGAATTTCAGCTGTAACGCCTTATGAGTTTTTAGATTCAAAGTACGATGAAGATTCATTGGTAGAGACTTATTCCGTAAAAGGAACTTTTGTCAATATTTCTGTTCAGAATAATATTGATGATCAGTCGATGAAAGAGATTATGTATTTCGTTTCACACGGAAATAATGCTTTTTTAAGCATGTCAAATTTTCCACAGCCTTTATTAGACAGCTTAAAGTTTGAATACAATTCAAATTTTCGTCCAACGGATAGTGCTTCTGTCTGGATGGCTAATAAAAAACTGAGTCAAAAAATATACAAATCAACAGGCGATATTGCCGATTATTTCTCAAAGATTGACACTTTAAACACAATTGTTTTAGGTTATCAGGGAAATCCAAAAAAGAAAAAAAACATCAATTTTATAAAAATCCCTTATAAAAACGGAAATTTCTTTCTGCACATGCATCCTGTTGCTTTTACAAATTATAATCTGCTTAAAAAGGATCGTTATCAATATGCTGAAAATGTGCTTTCTTATATTCCGAAAGGAGATATTTTTTGGTACACAAAATTGCAGACAGATGAAAATATTTCTGGATCACCGCTTCGATACATTTTAAGTCAGCCGGCCTTAAAATGGGCCTGGTATTTATTTCTGATCGGAATGTTGATTTTTATGATATTTAATGCTAAAAGAAAACAGCGAATCGTTCCTATTTTGCAGCCATTGTCTAATTTGACAATCGATTTTACCAAAACAATTGGTAATTTGTATTATCAGGAAGGCGATCACAAAAATATAATCGATAAAAAAATCATTTATTTCTTAGAAAGAATCAGAACCGAATATTTAATTGATACCACAAAACTTGATGACGAATTTGTCAAAAAACTGCATCATAAAACAGGCAAAGATGAAAAAGATATTCAGGAACTGGTATTTTTAATTAACGAACACCGAAATAGTTACCACGCCAGTATTGAAGAGGATTTAATCCGAATTAATAATGCAATCGAAAAAATTATACATTAAAAATATCTGTCAAGATTTTAAGATTAATACATTTTGATAAAATCCTTTTTATTCTTTAATCTGTGACAAAAAAAATAAAATAAACGAATTAAAAAACACCAAACATGGACGATATTAATAGACCAGAAACAGAAATCACAAATGAAAATGTGAATTTTGAAACCAGAATAAATTTAACACCTCTTTTAGATCACGTAAATGCAATTAAAAAAGAAATTGAAACCGTAATCGTTGGACAGCATAAAATGGTTGACCAGCTTTTGGTTGCTATTTTATCAAACGGACACGTTTTACTGGAAGGTGTTCCGGGAGTTGCAAAAACGATTACAGCAAAACTACTTGCAAAAACATTAAATATTGGTTTTAGCCGAATTCAGTTTACGCCGGATTTAATGCCATCTGATATTTTAGGAACTTCTATTTTCAATTTAAAAAGTTCAGAATTTGAATTCAAAAAAGGCCCAATCTTCTCTAATTTAATTTTAATTGACGAGATCAACCGTGCTCCGGCAAAAACTCAAGCCGCTCTTTTTGAAGTTATGGAAGAACGTCAAATTACAATTGACGGTTCTGGATATAAATTAGAAACTCCATTTTTGGTAATTGCAACGCAAAATCCAATTGAACAAGAAGGAACTTACCGTTTGCCAGAAGCGCAATTAGACCGTTTCTTGTTTAAAATTACAATCGATTATCCAAAATTAAACGAAGAAATCCTGATTATTCAGAGAGAGCATTTATTGCAGGATCACGGAAAATTAGAAGCTATTCAAACGCTTCTTTCTTCTGCAGAAATAAATCAATATCAAGCTTTAGTTAAACAAATCAGAGTAGAGCAAAATCTATTGGAATATATCGCAAGAATCGTAGTAAACACACGAGAAAATGCGTTTCTATATTTAGGAGCCTCACCTCGTGCATCGATTGCTATTTTGAACGCTTCAAAAGGTTTCGCTGCCATTCGCGGACGTGATTTCGTTACTCCGGAAGATATTAAAGAAGCTGCAATTCCTGTTTTACAACATCGTGTTATCGTTGCTCCGGAACGTGAAATGGAAGGAATTACAAGTTCTGAAATTATCAAACAAATTATCGAAACCGTAGAGATTCCTAGATAAGTATTCAGTCTCCGTTTACAGTTTTTAACTGAGACTGAAAACTGAGACTGCGACTGAAAACTGTAAACTAAAAAATGAAATTCATAAAAAGTCTATATCTCAATAATTTCTTCTTCTATGTGCTTTTGGGCATTATAGCATTATTTGTCTGCGCTTTTATTTTTCCGAATTTGTATAATGCGGTTTGGTTTGTTGTTTTGGTTTTGATCACTTTTTTAGGCTTGGATATTTTAATATTATATCTGGCCAAAACAGGAATTGAAGCTGAGAGAATTACACCGGAAAAGCTTTCAAACGGAGATTTAAATCCTATAAACATTCAAATCAGGAATCATTATACTTTTCCAATTTTGGTCAGGATAATTGATGAAATTCCGTTTCAATTTCAGGTTCGTAATTTTAAAATTGCAAAAAAAGTAAAAGCATCAGAAGAAAAAGAAATCGGATATGATCTTCGTCCAACAGAACGTGGCGAATATCATTTTGGTTATTTAAATGTTTATGTTTCTTCGCCGTTACGATTAATTTCAAGAAGATTTTCTTTTGCAAAAGACCAAATGGTGCCAACTTATCCGTCTTATATTCAATTAAGAAAATACGATTTATTGGCATTTTCGAATAACTTGTATCAATACGGAATCAAGAAAATCCGCAGAATTGGTCATACCATGGAATTCGAACAAATCAAAGAATATGTTCAGGGCGATGATCTTCGAACTTTAAACTGGAAAGCCACAGCAAAGAAAAATGCGCTGATGGTAAATCAGTTTCAGGACGAAAAATCACAGTCTGTTTATTTGGCAATTGACAAAGGGCGTGTTATGCAAATGCCTTTTGACGGATTAAGTTTATTGGATTATGCGATAAATTCGACTTTAGTTTTAGCAAATGTTATTCTGAAAAAACAAGATAAAGCAGGAATTTTTGCTTTCTCTAAAAAAGTAGAAAACAGAGTTTTTGCAGAAAGAAGAGGTTCGCAAATGCAAAAAATCCTCGAAACTTTATACAATATCAAAACCGACTTTTTCGAAAGCGATTACAGCCGATTGTATGTTGATATCAAGAAAAACATCAACCAAAGAAGTTTAATTATTCTGTACACGAATTTTGAAACTATGGACGGTTTACATCGTCAGCTACCCTATTTAAAAGGAATTGCAAAAAGTCATTTACTGGTTGTTGTCTTTTTTCAGAATACGGAATTAAACGCTATCATCAATAAAAAAACAGATACGATTCAGGAAGTCTACGATAAAGTAATTGCCGAAAAGTTCATGTTTGAAAAACGTCTTATCGCAAACGAATTGAAGAAATACGGAATCCATTCGGTTTTAACGCAGCCTGAGAATTTGACTTTGGATGCTATTAATAAGTATTTGGAGATTAAGGCTAGAGGGATTTTGTAGAAATTGTGAAATGACGTTTGTGGGATATAAAATGTAAAAATGGCAAAAAACATATTTATTGGTTTAATCATTTCAATTTTCTTATTTATTGTTTATAATTCAAAACGAGATTATTATGAAAAGAGCCAAGACTTTCACAACAAATATTTTAATGGCGAAATTCAAAAAATTGAAAAAGGTCGAGGAATAGAAATTTATTACGAAAAGGATAGCTTTTTTTATAAAGACGATTACGAAGGTCCTGAACTATTTGTTGGTGATATATTAAGAAAAAGTAATCATGAAATCACAATAATGAGAAAAAATTCTAATGGAGATTATATTGAAGTTGGAAAAGGAAAAAGCATAGAACCTAAAAAAAGTTATTTTAATTACTTTTTTGGAATTTAAATCTTTCTAAACAAAACATTATTAAAACATTAAATGCTCGTTATAAATTAGAATTGATAAAAAAACTTTAAATCTTTGTCGTGTCAACTTTGTAAAACAAAAGCCATGAAAAAAATATATTTCATTCTAATCATTTTAACCAGTTTATTTTCTTCTGCACAAAAAACAGAAAACATTATTATCATTACTACTGACGGTTTCAGATGGCAGGAAGTTTTTAAAGGATTAGATCCGGCGATTGCCAATGATAAAAAATTCAATCAGGGAGACAGTACTTATATTTATAAAAAATATTCCGCTTCAGATTTCGTAGGATCACGTCAAAAAATCATGCCTTTTTTCTGGACAGAAATTGCTTCAAAAGGGCAAATTTACGGAAATCGTGATCTTGGAAGTAAAGTCGATGTTTCAAATCCGTATTGGTTTAGTTATCCTGGATATAGCGAAATCATGACCGGAAATGTTGACGTTCAGATAAATTCTAACGGTTACAAACCTAATCCAAACGTAAATGTTCTGGAATTCCTAAATAAACAATCTAAACTAAAAGGAAAAGTTGCTGCTTTTGGTGCATGGGACGCTTTTGACCGAATTTTAAATGAAGAAAGAGGAGGTTTTCCTGTAATTTCTGCTTTTGATAATGTGGGTGGAAACAAACCTACTGCATCTCAAAAACTATTAAACGAAATGCGAAATAATTCGTTTAAACCTTTTCACGAAGATGAATGTCTTGATGTTTTCACGCATTATGAGGCAATGGACGAACTCAAAACCAAAAAACCAAAAGTACTATATATCTCTTACGGCGAAACCGACGAATGGGCGCATCATGGACATTACAGATCGTATTTAGACGCAGTAAATCAGGTAGATAAATGGATTAAAGAAATCTGGGATTTTGTACAAAATGATCCACAGTACAAAAACAAAACAACTTTATTTATAACGGTTGACCACGGCCGCGGCGACAAAATAAAATCGCAATGGACAGATCACGGAGCAGATGTTGCAGGTGCATCGCAAATTTGGTTTGCTACAATGGGACCGGAAATTGCCGCAAAAGGCGAAATCAAAACAGAATCGCAATTCTACCAAAAACAATTCGCCCAGACTTTTGCAAAAATTATGGGATATAATTTCACCACAGATCATCCTGTTGAAAGCGAGGTTAGAGAAGTTTTTGAGAAATAGTTTTCAATATTTTTTTCCGCCACGAATTCATGAATTATTTAATTTCGAAATCTATATAAAATTCGTGAATTCGTGGCGGAAAAACTTTGCAGCTAAACCTCGAAGGTTTTAAAAACCTTGCAGGAAGAAAAAAACTCTGTACCTTTGAACCTTTGCAACTTTGAGCCTTAAAAAAATGAAACAAATAACTTCAGTTCAAAATCCGTTTATAAAATCGCTTGTCTTATTACAGGAAAAAGCAAAAGCCAGAAAGCAGACCGGAACATTTTTAATTGAAGGACAACGTGAAATTTCATTAGCCATAAAAGGCGGTTACGAAATTGAAACCGTTTTATTTCTACCCGATTTAGTTACCGAAAACCAAATCAATAAATTAGTTGCTCAATCAGTTCAGTTAATCGAAATCAACAAAGAAGTTTATCAAAAACTAGCTTATCGCGATACAACCGAAGGTATTTTGGCTGTAGCCAAAACCAAATCATTAAAATTATCTGATTTAAAATTATCTGATAATCCATTAATTTTAGTAGCCGAATCTCTGGAAAAACCCGGAAATGTTGGTGCCGTTTTACGTACTGCAGACGCTGCAAATCTTGATGCCGTTTTAATTGCAGACCCAAAAAGCGATTTATACAATCCAAATATTGTACGTTCCAGCGTTGGCTGTTTGTTTACCAACCAAATCGCAACCGGAACAACCGAAGAAATTATTGCTTTTTTGAAAGAAAAAAAGATCAATTTTTATTCTGCCACTTTACAGAATTCAACTTCATATCACACTCAAAATTTCACTACTCCAACTGCTTTAGTTGTAGGCACAGAAGCTACCGGCTTAACGCAGCAATGGCGTGACGCTGCAACTCAAAATATTATTATCCCAATGCAGGGCGAAATCGACAGCATGAATGTTTCTGTTGCTGCAGCCATTTTAATTTTTGAAGCGAAAAGACAAAGAGGGTTCTGATTTTAGATTTTAGAAAAAATCGCTCCGCTCTTTTTATTGGAATTTGGAATTTAAAAACTTGGAATTTATTTTTAAATATCTTTTTTTAGCTGTCAGGCTGAGCGAAGTCGAAGCCCCTTTTCAGAAGCAAAAATCCAAAAATTTCACCCTCAAAAATCTAAAATCTAAACTCTAAAATCAACAATCCATTCCCTTGCGTATGTTCTAAGTTATTCTTATTTTTAGTACTTGAACTATGCCGTTATGATAGAAATAGATATTGAAAAAGAAAACAAAGCAATTACGCACGAATACAAGGAATTACTGCGAATTAGTTACCAGACTTTAACACCTGCCGACAAAAAATTAATTCGAAAAGCTTTTGATGTTGCTGTTGATGCTCATAAAGAACAAAGACGCAAATCTGGTGAAGCGTATATCTTTCATCCTATTGCAGTTGCGAAAATTGTTGCCTCAGAAATTGGTCTGGGAGCGACTTCTATTGCCGCAGCTTTATTGCACGATGTTGTCGAAGATACTCCCATAACTGTTGAAGATATTGAGCGTTTATTTAACCCAAAAGTAGCACAGCTTGTTGAAGGTTTAACTAAAATTTCATTAGTTCAAAAAGATTTAAATGCTTCCATGCAGGCGGAAAATTTCCGCAAAATGATTCTGACTTTGAATGATGACGTGCGTGTAATTTTGATAAAATTAGCCGATCGTCTTCACAATATGCAAACCATGGATTCGATGGCAGAATATAAACAGACTAAAATTGCTTCTGAAACACTTTATATCTATGCTCCTCTCGCCCATCGTTTGGGACTTTACAATATCAAAACCAAATTAGAAGATTTAGGATTAAAATACACAGAACCTGCTGTATACGAAGATATTGTAAGCAAAATTAGAGAAACAAAAGAAGAACAGGATGCTTACATCAAAGACATCTCGGATGTTTTGAAGAAATCTTTAGATGTTGAAAATATAGATTATATCATAAAAGGCCGTCCGAAATCTATTTATTCGATTCGCCGTAAAATGCGTGCGCAAAACGTGAGTTTTGATGAAGTGTATGACAAATTTGCACTTAGAATTGTTTATAAATCAGATCCGCATGATGAAAAATTCATTGCCTGGAAAATATATTCTATTGTAACTGATCATTACAGACCGAGCCCGAGCCGTTTGCGTGACTGGATTTCATCTCCAAAATCAACTGGTTATGAAGCACTTCACATTACCGTCATGGGGCCAAAAGGGCGCTGGGTCGAAGTTCAGGTTCGAAGCGAGCGTATGGATGAAATTGCAGAGAAAGGTTACGCAGCACACTACAAATACAAAAATGGAGCAAGCGAAGAAAGCGGTTTAGATGTCTGGCTGAATTTACTTCGCGAAGCTTTAGAAAATCCTGAAACAAATGCTGTGGATTTTGTAGAAGATTTCAAAATGAATTTATATTCAAAAGAAATTTTCATTTTTACTCCAAAAGGAGAAATAAAATCATTACCAAAAGGCGCAACTTCGCTGGATTTTGCCTTTAGTATTCACTCTGAAATTGGAATTAAAACAAGAGGAACCCGAGTAAACGGACGTCTTGTTCCTTTAAATCACGAATTAAAAAGCGGCGATCAGGTTGAAGTCATTACATCGGCAAACCAAAAACCTACGGTAAACTGGTTAGAATATGTAACGACTTCTAGAGCAAAAAATAAGATTAAAAACGTTCTTAACGAGAACACCAAAAAAATTGGCGAGGAAGGAAAAGAATTACTTACCAGAAAACTTAAACATTTAAAGATTACACTTAACGAACAAGTTACAAACGAGTTAGTTAACTTTTTTAAATTAAAAACCAGTTTAGATTTATTTTATCGCGTTGGAATTGGCGCAATAGAAAATCAGCAGTTAAAAGATTACGCAGCACAAAAAGGAAATACTTTTATCAATTTCTTTAAAAATAAAATTAAAAGAAATAAAGACAACACAGCTGCCGAAGATATTCATAAACCAGTCATTAGCAGTAATTACGACATGCTGGTTTTTGGAACAGAACATGATAAACTCGATTATAAACTTTCGCAATGCTGTAACCCAATTCCGGGTGATGATGTTTTTGGTTTTGTAACGATAAACGAAGGAATTAAAGTGCATAAAAAAGATTGTCCAAACGCTATCGGAATGCAGTCTAATTACGCCTACAGAATCATGAGTGCCAAATGGATCGATTCTTCACAAGAAGAATTTAAAGCCATTATCAATATTACCGGAATGGACGTTTTAGGACTTACCAACCAATTAACCCGTGTAATTTCAAACAATATGAGTGTTAATATTCAGAGTATTTCTTTGAGTACTGATGCCGGAATTTTTCACGGACAAATTGCTGTAATTGTTCAAAACAATACGATTCTGAAAAAAATGATCAATGCTATTAAGAAAATTGACGGTGTTGATAAAGTTACCAGAGAATATAGAACATAAATAAGTCGAAAGTTTAAAGTCTTAAAGTCAAAAGAATACAATATCGCGACCATTTTACTTAAACTATTGATATAAATATTTTTTTCATGAACGCAAATTCCTTAGAAATTCCAGAAATCAATTTTGATGAAAATGGAGAGCTTTTAATTCTCGCTTCTAAATCTTCTTCAAAAGATGATTTCGATTTCTTTCAGGGAAAATCGGTTATTCGTAACAAAAAATTAAAAACAAGATTTGCCAATTGTACGGAGTGGATTGAGTTTCCGTCTACTCAGGAAATGTATAAGATTTTAAACGGAATTGGGAATATTGATAATTTTCTTGCCACTTTTGATGGAGAACCTTTTGAAGGAATGACCGTTAGATTATTTAATCCGAAGACAAAATTGTGGAGCATTTACTGGGCCGATTCCAATTCAGGAACATTAGACAAACCTGTTTTAGGCTCATTTGAAGATAAAATTGGACATTTTTTCTCTAAAGATATTTATGAAGGCAAAAATGTAATTCAGGTATTTAGATGGGATGCCCGTGACGAAAATAATCCGGTGTGGAGTCAGGCTATGTCTGACGATCAGGGAAAAACATGGGAATGGAACTGGTACATGTATATGTCAAAAACGAGCTGAAAATCTGTTATTTTTCTCCTAAATTAAAATAATTATGTTAATTAAGTTCTGTTGAATTTTGTAAAATATAATAGCGCAAAAGCCTGAATTTGGTACATTCTCTGTTATCAAATTCCAGTTTAAACGTTAAACTTTAAACCCGAAACTTTTATTCATTAAAAATAAAAAATTATCTTTGCAGGATATGACACTTATTTCAACTGACAACACTAAGAATCAAGAAATTGTAAAAAATGTTTTTACAATGTATCTTGAACAAAAAGGGCATCGCAAAACTCCTGAGCGTTATGCTATACTTCAGGAAATTTACGATAGCGAGGAGCATTTTGACATAGAAAACCTATACATCAAAATGAAAAACAAAAACTACCGTGTGAGCAGGGCTACGCTTTACAACACGATCGAGTTATTGTTAGACTGCGCTTTGGTTAGAAAACATCAATTTGGGCAAAATCAGGCTTACTACGAAAAATCATATTTTGATAAACAGCACGATCATATCATTATGACAGATTCTGGTGAGGTAATCGAATTTTGCGATCCAAGAATTCAAACCATCAAAAAAACTATCGAAGAGATATTTGATATTGAAATCACAAATCACTCGCTTTATTTCTACGGAAACAAAAAACAGAGTTCACAGTCTTAAAATAAAGACTTTTTCAAAAAATTAAAAAAAAAGAAAATTAACTACATAATCAGTAGGACAAGTTTTGATTGTCCTAACGCAAATTAAAAACAGAATGACCGTAGATTTATTACTAGGATTACAATGGGGAGATGAAGGTAAAGGAAAGATTGTTGACGTTCTTACCTCAAATTATGATATTATTGCACGTTTTCAAGGAGGACCAAATGCAGGACATACATTAGAATTTGACGGAATTAAGCATGTACTTAGAACTATTCCTTCTGGAATTTTCCATAAAGATTCAATAAATATTATCGGAAATGGCGTTGTAATCGATCCAGTAGTTTTTCAAAAAGAAATTGAAGGGTTAGAGAAATTCAACCTTGACATCAAAAAGAAATTAATCATTTCCAGAAAAGCACACTTAATTTTACCAACGCACCGTTTGCTTGACGCGGCTTCTGAAGCATCAAAAGGAAAAGCAAAAATTGGTTCTACTCTTAAAGGAATTGGACCAACTTATATGGACAAAACGGGTAGAAACGGTTTACGCGTTGGAGATATCGAATTAGAAGATTTTAACGAGCGTTACAGAGCATTGGCTGACAAGCACGAAGCTATGATTGCTTTCTACGATGTTGCGATTCAATACAATTTAGCTGAACTTGAAAAAGAGTTTTTTGAAGCTATAGAAGAATTAAAAAAATTAGATTTTATTGACAGCGAAGAATATATTCACCAAGCTCAAAAAGCAGGTAAATCTATTCTATGCGAAGGAGCTCAGGGTTCTTTATTAGATGTTGATTTTGGAACTTATCCTTTTGTAACTTCATCAAATACTACTGCAGCAGGAGCTTGTACAGGTTTGGGAATTGCTCCTAACAAAATCAAAGAAGTTTACGGAATTTTTAAAGCTTATGTAACTCGTGTTGGAAGCGGACCTTTCCCAACAGAACTTTTTGACGAAGTTGGTGCGACAATGGCGAGAGTTGGTAACGAATTTGGATCTGTTACAGGAAGACAAAGACGTTGCGGATGGTTAGACCTTGTGGCTTTAAAATATGCTGTACAGGTAAATGGAGTTACGCAATTGATGATGATGAAAGGTGATGTTCTTTCTGGTTTTGAAACTTTAAAAGTTTGTACGGAATATAACTATAAAGGACAAAACATTGCTCACTTCCCTTATAACATCGAACCAGAAAATGTTACTCCAATTTACAAAGAGTTTAAAGGATGGAAAGCAGATTTAACAGGATTGACAACTTACGATGCATTGCCAATCGAGCTAAAAGAATATATTGAGTTTATTGAAAAAGAAATCGAAGTGCCAATCAAAATTGTATCGGTTGGACCAGACAGAAAGCAAACAATAACAAAATAATACATTTAAACGCTCTGATAATCAGGGCGTTTTTTTTTTATGAAACTATTTTCGAAATGAGAAAAAATCCAGAAATTGAAATTACAGAAACCAAGTTATTATCAGACAATTGGTATGTATTAAACAAAGTTACTTTTAATTATAAAAAGGAAAACGAAAAAGTAGAATCGCATATTCGTGAAGTCTATGACCGCGGAAATGGTGCCGGCATATTATTATACAATATTTCTAAAAAAACAGTTATACTAACAAGACAATTTCGTTTACCAACCTATCTTAACGGAAATAAAACCGGAATGATGATCGAGGTTTGTGCCGGACTTTTAGACAAGGATAATGCAGAGCAAGCTATCATTCGCGAAACAGAGGAAGAAACAGGGTATCGCTTAAAAAAAGTTCAAAAAGTTATCGAAACATATATGTCTCCGGGTTCTGTAACAGAAATTCTCTATTTATTTGTGGGAGAATATGATGAAAATATGAAAGTTAGCTCAGGCGGCGGACTGGATGCTGAACAGGAAAATATTGAAGTTTTGGAATATACTTTTGATCAAGCTTACGCCATGATTGAATCTGGAGAGATTACAGATGCTAAAACTATTTTGTTGCTGCAGCATGCAAAAATTAAAAATTTGATATAGTTTTTTGACTATTTTTAGGTTCTAAAAACTTTAAGATGTTCCAATCTAAAATCTTCTTTTTTCTGTTTTTTCCGTTTCTTATAATCGCGCAAAATGAGAAACTGCCAGTCGAAAAACCAAAACAAGATCTTACTATCTTTAAAGAAATAAGAGAAAAAGCAAATTCAGGATTATATAAATACCGCACAAAGCAGCAAATTGACAGTATTTATTACTGGGCATTTTCACAAATAGACAAACCTAAAACACTGCTCGAATTTTACAAAGTAATTTTAAAAATTACTGATTTTGAAGGCAGCGTACACAATGATACTACACTTCCTGATGGATTTCAGAATAAATTTTCATCAGGAAATGTATTTTTTTCATACCCCGTAAAACTTATAGAAGGCAGATTAGTCATAAATTTTCAAAACGCTGAAATTCCGTTAGGCTCAGAAATTCATAGCATAAACAAAATTAAAACCAAATTTTCGATTGTAAGTTTAGACCAAGATGTACCTAAAAAAACCAATCAGATTTTTGGAAGGAATTATTCCAGACCATGAAGTCAAACAAACTTTAGAAGACTTTTTGCAAAATAAGGATACGCAGTTTGAATATACATTGAAATTAATTGAACAGAAATAAAATGAAATTGTTTAAGAATAAATTTTTAAGGATAATACTATTCATTTTTATAATTATGAATATTATCGCTTTTTTTCACGCCTATAAGTTTACTCATTTCACAGAAAATAATTCAGAAAAAACCAAAAGCCCTGAGAAATTATCTGCAATTGATAAAGCAAAAACAATATTTTTTGGAGTCAATAACCCTAAACCAAAAAACAATAAATTTCCAACGCAGCAATATCAGACTTTAAAACTAAAAAGCAATAAAGAAATCGAATGCTGGTTTATTAAAACTAAAAATTCTAACGGAACTGTTATACTTTTTCATGGTTACGGAGGAGAAAAATCTTCAATGATTGAAAGATCAAATGAATTTATAAAATTAGGTTTCAGCACAATGCTTGTTGATTTTATGGGAAGTGGTAATTCACAAGGAAATCAAACTACAATTGGTTTTGAGGAAGCCGAACAGGTAAAAACCAGCTTTGATTACATAACCAAAACAGGAGAAAAAAATATTTATTTATTTGGAACATCCATGGGAGCTGTCTCCATTATGAAATCTATCAATGATTATAAAATAACCCCCAAAGGAATAATTATCGAATGTCCATTTGGATCTATGTACAAAACTGTTTGTGCAAGATTTAAAAAAATGAACGCACCTACATTTCCAATGGCTGGATTACTAGTCTTTTGGGGAGGCATACAAAATGGTTTTTGGGGATTCAATCATGATCCGTCAGAGTATGCAAAAAATATCTCCTGCCCAGTTTTATTGCTTTATGGTGAAAAAGATAAAAGTGTAAGCATAGAAGAGATAGATATTATTTATAAAAATTTAAAAGGTCAAAAAAGAATTAATATCTATAAAGACACCGGACATGAAAATTATCTAATCAAAAATAAAATTCAGTGGACAGAAGATGTTTCGGGATTTATAAATTCGTTATAACAAAAAGTTGCAAATGAAAATCCAGCAAACTATTCAAAGAATTATGTAACCCTTTTTAACTATCATATGTATAATTTTATTTCTATAAAATTTACGAACTATGAAAAAGTTATATTATACAGCAAACGTACTACTTATATTGATTTTAGGACTGTTAGTTTCTTGCAAAAAGAGCGACACAATAAATCTTACTGAAAATAAAAATGCAAAGCCGAAAAAGAAAATAGAATATAAGAAACCCGAATCAGCTGTTTCTTATCAAATTAATAAAACAAAAGACTGGCTTAAAACTAATGAGGCAGACAGCAGTAAACTGGATATTGTTTATGCAGTAAACAGAACGGATAAAGCAAATTTTAAAAAGTTAGATTCAGTAGTTATTCCGGCGGATTTTAGCGGAGATCTGGTTTATTATTTACCATTTCCACTCCATGTTTCTGCTTTACAGGATGTTTCTAAAATTATTATTTTTTCTTATCCTACGCAGACTTTTGCCGCTTATGAAAACGGTGAATTAGTTCGTACAGGTCCAACAAACATGGGAAGAAAAAAAGATCCAACACCAACAGGATTATTCTTTACCAACTGGAAAGCAGAAAAAACAACTAGCACTTTTAATGACGAATGGGAATTAAAATGGAATTTCAATATTGAGAACAAACTTGGAGTTGGTTTTCATCAATATGAATTACCAGGATATCCTGCTTCACATTCTTGTCTACGATTACTGGAAAAAGACGCTAAATATCTTTACACCTTTGCCGACGAATGGATTTTGAAAGACAAAGAAAATGTAAAAGTAAAAGGAACTCCGGTGGTAGTTTTTGGAAGTTATGATTTTGACGCTCCAAAACCGTGGCTGCAATTGGCATCTGATCCAAAAGCATTAAATATATCTGAATCTGATATTGAAAATGAGGTAAAACCTTTTATTCAGAAGATTTTAGATAATCAAAAACTGAGAGAAGCGGAACAAACCACTTCACTTTAAAAAATATTCTTCCTGAAAAAGCAGCTTATAATTTATCTATAAGTTGCTTTTTTGTTTTAAACCAAAGGCAAAAATTTAGATAAAATAAAATTTTCATTGATGATAATTTGTCTATTTTCGTTTAATAAAGCGTCAAATATTTATCTCCCTAATTTTCACACATGAAAAAATCATTTTTACTATTTTTTATTATTATACCATTTTTCAATTACGGACAATCGAATGAAATTTTAGACTTCAAACCGGGTTACTCGCCTGAAACTATTTACAATCAAACCGTAATTAACTCTTCAGATTATGAAATGACATATTCAGGATCTGAGAATCTTTTGAAGATGCTAAAGGAAAACGGGACAGAAAATCCAGTTAAAATAAAGAATTTATTTAATGTAGAAACTGTTTCTAAAACTGGCAAAATTGGTAAAGATGGAAATTTCCCTATTACTATAAAATATATAAAAGCTTCTGATAAAGATGGAAAAAGTGTAATTCCAAGCGGAACTCTTTTGTTTGGTAATACTACGCTTTCAAGCATGCCAAAATTGGATTCGATCGTAGGTACTGGAATGGAAGAAAATTTTAAAAAAAGTATTTTTCAAATGGTTCAAAGTACTTTTAATCAACTAGCTCTACCGGAGAAAAAATTAAAAGTAGGTGAATCTTTTTCTCAGGAAAGTCCGCTTAAGCTTCCTATTGGAGGCATTAACATCGAAATGATTATTACAACAACATATAACTTAAAAAGTATTACTGCAAAATCTGCTTTTTTTGATATTGTGCAAAGTATATTCAATGAAATTTACTGACACTAGTTTTGAGTCGAGTGGTTCAGGAAATGGGACAGGAAAATTAGTCTATGATATCCCAAATCATTTTGTAAGTGAAAATACTTTAAACATGGAATTAAATCTTAACCTAAAGCATACCGACTTTAATATTGATTTAAAATCAAAAAGCGATTATAGTCAACTTGCTAAGATCTCCAAAAAATAAACTAAAAAAGGCATAAGAATCAAACTCTTATGCCTTTTTTAATATTTGAAAAACTAAAAATTATCTAGAATAATTTGGAGCTTCTTTTGTAATCGTTACGTTATGCGGGTGACTTTCAGTGATTCCACTTGATGTGATTCTAACAAAACGTCCAGATTCTTGTAAAGTTGGAATATCTTTCGAACCACAGTATCCCATTCCGGCGCGAAGACCTCCAATAAACTGAAGCATACTTTCGTTTAATTCTCCTTTATAAGGAACACGACCAACAATTCCTTCCGGAACTAATTTTTTAACATCGTCTTCAACATCCTGGAAATAACGATCTTTAGAACCCGTTTGCATCGCTTCAACAGAACCCATTCCGCGGTATGATTTGAATTTTCTTCCTTCAAAAATAATAGTTTCACCCGGAGATTCTTTTGTCCCGGCTAATAATGAACCTAACATTACGCAGTCAGCACCTGCAGCAATTGCTTTAGGAATATCTCCAGTATAACGAATTCCACCATCAGCAATAACCGGAACTCCAGTTCCTTTGATTGCCGCAGCAACTTCTAAAACTGCTGAAAACTGAGGAAAACCAACACCTGCAACAATACGTGTAGTACAGATAGAACCAGGTCCGATTCCTACTTTTACACCATCAGCACCATTTTCTACTAAATATTTAGCGGCTTCCGGTGTTGCAATGTTTCCAACCACTACATCTATTTGAGGGAATTTTGATTTTACTTCTTTCAATACATTTACCACACCTTCAGTATGTCCGTGTGCTGTATCGATAATAATGGCATCTACACCGGCAGCAACTAAAGCTTCAGCTCTTTGAACTGCATCTCCGGTAACACCAATTGCAGCAGCAACTCTCAAACGACCAAAAGTATCCTTATTAGCGATTGGTTTTTGAGTCAGTTTTGTAATATCTCTAAACGTAATTAAACCAACTAATTCGTTTTTAGCATTTACAACTGGTAATTTTTCGATTTTATGGCCTTGTAAAACTACTTCGGCTTGTTCTAATGAAGTTCCTTCGGCAACAGTAACTAAGTTTGTACTTGTCATTACCTCAGCAATTGGTCTTGCTCCGTTTTTTTCGAAACGTAAGTCACGATTGGTAACAATTCCTTTAAGAATTCTGTTTTCGTCAACGATTGGAATACCGCCAATTCCGAATTCTCTCATGGCGTTTTTAGCGTCTGCAATAGTTGAATTCATTGGTAATGTTACCGGATCGATAATCATTCCTGCTTCAGCACGCTTTACTTTTCTAACCTTGGCAGCTTGCTGCTCAATCGTCATGTTTTTATGTAAAACTCCAATTCCGCCTTCTTGTGCCATAGCGATTGCCATTGCACTTTCGGTCACTGTATCCATAGCAGCAGATACGATTGGAACGTTTAATGTTATGTTTCTTGAAAATTTTGATTTGATACTCACTTCGCGGGGAAGCACATTCGAGTAGTTAGGTACTAATAATACATCGTCGTAAGTTAAACCTTCGCCGATAATCTTGGAGTTGTGTGCTATCATGGTGCAATTTCTAGTTGAATTGCGTGCAAATATAGTGAATAAATTGCTAACTTAAATACTAACTTATTCATAAATTTAAGTTTACAGGAAACATCTTACGATTTAAATTCCAAATTTTTAAATCCCAAATTCCAATCAATAAAGCAAAAATAAAGGTCTTACTCAATTGGATTTGGAATTTAATTATTGAAATTTAATTTTTAGAATCTTGAAAAATGAAGTTGAAGCCAAATTGAAACGCAAGGCTATGCGCTTTTGTGACATCTTTATATTCTAAAACATTATCGAATAGAGCGTAAATATTAAATTTTCCGAGAGTTCCGGAAAGCCCCAAACCAATATTTTTATTCGAATACGGATCGAATGTATAAGTTACTTTGGCATCTAGCTTTTCAAAAATACTGCGTTGATAAAAAGCCGTTAAAGCAACGTACGGTGTTTCAGGCATTGTCATTAAAAACAATTGTGCGCCTACTGCGTTTAAATATTTTCTTTCGTTTTCAACTTTACAATTACATTCTCCATCGTATCTGGATTCTCCAAATGAATATTGAATGGAAGAATTAAATTTTACTGGTCGCCAGGTTGTATATTTAGCATAAGACGTATCGCGCGGAATGGCGGCATCAAATTCATCAAAAATATTTTCCGGTTCATTTACAGCATCAAAATTTGGATTTACTCCGTCGTATCTGTAAGTTCCTTTATACCTTAACGTCTCAATATCTTTAGTATGTTTTATAAAACCAACATCAAGGATACTGGCAGTAAGCTGCAGATTTTCTTTAATATTATAGGTAATACCAGCATCAAATCCTAAACCTAAACTTCCCTTCAAAAAAGTATTGTGTGCAATATCCCCCGGAATACTTCCTTCATATTCATCTTTTGTAAATTTTCCGATGCCTGAAGTTTTAAGTTCTAAGTTTGATTCGATTATTTGAGTATATAAATTTGTTCCTGTACCTTGTCCCGTATAAATATATCCCGCGTTTTTGGTTGAAGTTGCATTAGCACCGCTTGAATAAATTTTAGCTCGCCCGCCTAAAACCAGCTTTTTGTTTAGCCTTTTATGAAAACCAACATGGAAAACTGAAAGTACTTCGGCGCGTAAATTTAAATCGCCTAAATTGAATGATTTTCCAATATAATTCTGGTTTCCGTCTACTGCTAAAATAGCAAGGTCTTTTGGGAAATACATTAAAAAATCAAATTCCTGATAAGCCCCAAACGAAATATACGATTGGCTCTCCTCGCCTCCTATTCTAAATCCGCCGGAAAAAATTTCGAGCTGCTGGTTTACCTGCGTCTTATCATTTGCGGATGATTTATTGATAATATTCCGGACTTTATCATTAAAATCAACTCCATTATCAGCAAATAAATCATACGCCGAAAAACTGCTCGAACCAATATTGGCAGAAACTCCAGACAGAAGCGGAACTCCAAAATAATTTTTATACGAAACATCGGCACCAGGATTTACAAGTAACGACTGCGGAATAGACGCAAAATTGTACAACACTTGTTTATTTTGAGAATAACAAAAGAACTGCAGCATCAGTATCAAAATTAAAAGTGCTTGTCTCATTTTATTTTCATATAAACGGTTGCACCTGATTTGAATTTTAAATTACCTGAAATATCCCCTGACCCAGATCCTGTTACGGTTGTTACTATAAAACCAATTTTCATGGTCTTTTTTAATAAATTTAACCGTTCTCCTTCAAAAACCTCTGCTGGATATTTTATGATATTTGATCCTCCGGTATAGGTTGGAACAGCTAAATCAATGGTTTCTAATACCTGATTATTAACATCTATAAATTGCAATTCAATTTCAAAAGCTCTGTTTATCGTATTTTCGATTTCGAAATTAAGCTCGGCTTTTGCCAGATTATCTGTGAAAAATTTCTTTTTAAAAACATCAAATTCTTCAACATCAGGAGGTATTTGCTGTCCTTGTCCATTATCGTCAATTTGGTCAGCACTAACATTAAAGTAAGCGAGATTTGCCACAAAAACAGGTTCGAGCACAAAATCATCGATTTGGTCAAAATCTAAGTCACTTGAACAAGAGAGAAATAAAACTGCTGAAAAGAATGTTACAGAGATTCTATATAAAAGATTTCGTTTCATTTTTAATTTAATTAAGATAAATAAAAACGCCTTTTCTTGTCAGATATTACTTATTTTGTGTTATTTTTTAATGAAATTTTCCAAATAATTTAGATGCTTCATTTATAAGCACTTCAAAACTTAGTTAATTAAGTGCAGATTATAATTTAATATTATTCTTTATTACTATACTTGAGTTTAATACGACTTCAAGATTATCAATTTTTAATAAATCTTCAATTGTTTTTCAATACAGCCTCTGGTTAATTCTTTTACAAATAAATCAGGCGGAATAACATATAAGCCATGAAGATTATCTCCGTTCGTCTTATCATTTTCTACTGTTGTTTTTAGAAATTCATAAGTCCAAACATTCATTCCATATTTCCTGCCATCAGCTAACTCAACATTTATATTGCAAAAATCATTATTTATCTGCCAATTATCTGGATCTACTTCTTCAAACTCTAACCAAAGTTTAAAATCACTCATAATTTCATTATTTTTTAATGAAACTTTCCAAACAATTTAGAAGCTTCATTGTAAGCACTTTCAAAACTTAAAGAATTAAGTCCTGTTATTTTTTTATTGGCAGTAAAATACGAAATCAATTTTTCTGTTGGCATATTTCCAGTCAGCTTATCGGTTGCCATTGGGCAGCCTCCAAATCCCTGAATTGCGCCGTCAAAACGTATACATCCGGCTTTTGATGCAGCATCAATTTTTTCAAACCAGCTGTCAGGCGTAGTGTGCAGATGTGCTCCAAACTCAATTTCAGGATATTTCGGAATTAAATTCGAAAACAAATATGTAATAACTTCCGGTGTAGAACTTCCTACTGTATCTGAAAGCGATAAAATTTTAACGCCCATTCCGGCCAGTTTTTCGGTCCATTCGGCTACAATTTCAACATTCCACGGATCTCCGTATGGATTTCCGAAACCCATTGAAAGATAGGTTACAACTTCTTTATTTTTTTTATCGGCTATTTCCAGAATTTCTTCAAGCGTTACCAAAGATTCAGCGATCGTTTTATGTGTATTACGCATCTGAAAATTTTCAGATATTGAGAAAGGAAATCCTAAATATTGAATGGCTTCATGTTCTGCAGCCAAAGCTGCGCCTTGTGTATTGGCAATTATCGAAAGTAATTTACTGGTTGTTTGAGATAAGTCTAATTGTGCCAAGACCTCAGCCGTATCCTGCATTTGCGGAATTGCTTTTGGAGAAACAAAACTTCCAAAATCGATTGTATCAAACCCTACACGAAGCAAAGCTTGTATATAAGTTACTTTATTTTTTGTTGGAATAAAGGTTTTGATACCCTGCATGGCGTCTCGTGGACATTCGATAATCTTGATCTCTTTATTCAAAGCTTATTCTTTTGTAAAAGCTAAGTTAGGTTCTTTTTTAAAGAAATAAAAATTAACTCTTTGTGAATTGTTTTTTTTAACCATGCCAGCTATGTTTTTTAACCATATAAGCTATATAAGGTCATTTAAATTTAGTGCTTAAATAGTTTTTGATGAAAGGAATATAAGGTGTTCCTGAATTATTACGTTATATCGTAATAGAAATAAATATTACATAAAAGTGTAATAATTTTATATATTACCAAAAAGTGTAATAATAAAAAATATTACGTATATTTGTAATAGAATTTTTATTATTTTTTAATTATATTTGATTATGACTAGTGTAATTACAGGCGACATAATTGGTTCAAGACAACAGGAATCTCAGCATTGGGTCGAAGATTTAAAAAAAATCCTGGCTCCGTTTGGTAAAACGCCAAGTGAATGGGAAGTTTACCGTGGTGACGAATTTCAAATTGAAGTTAAAAATCCGGAAGATGCTTTGTTGACCGCCATTTTAGTAAAAGCGCATTTAAGAGCTATAAAATCAGATGCACGAATGAGTATTGGTTTTGGAGATAAAACGCATGATGCAGCTAAAATATCTGAAAGTAACGGAACGGCTTTTATAAATTCGGGAGAACTTTTTGAGACTTTAAAAAAGCAAAAAGTGACTTTAGCATTGCGAACAGGCGATACGGATTTTGATGAAAAACTGAACTTAATGATTCAGCTTGCTTTGACTTTTATGGATAACTGGCTGGTACAATCGGCAGATTTTGTTGCAAAAGCAATAGAAAATCCAAGCCTTTCACAAGAAGAATTGGGACAAAAATTAGGCATTAATCAAGCTGCCGTAAGCCGAAGACAAAAACGTGCTCAGTTTGATTTGGTTATGAATTTAGATCGTTATTTTAGGACACAAATAAAACAACTTACAGCATCATGATTCTATTTATAAAACTGTTTCTGGCACATTTATTAGGCGATTTCATATGGCAGCCAAATTCTTGGGTAACCGATAAAGAAAGCAAAAAACATAAAAGCATTTACTTATACATTCATGTTTTATTACATGGAGTTTTAGCTGCAATTTTGGCCGGAGAAATCAGTTTTATTCCGTATGCAGTTTTAATTGCGGTTACACACGGTATCATTGATTTGATCAAACTTAATTTTCAGAAAAAGAAAACAAAACGTACTTGGTTTGTTGTTGATCAAATTGCGCATATTTTGGTTTTAATAGGCGTAGTACTTTTATACCAAAACAAAGGAATCATTTATTTTTGGCAACATAACACATTCTGGATTTTGATAACCGGAGTTTTACTATTGACTAAACCCACTTCTATTTTCATCAAAACCATTATTTCAATCTGGGCACCCGAAAACGAAAACAGCCATCAGGATAACTCACTGATAGCTGCCGGAAATTATATTGGTATTTTAGAACGTTTATTTGTGTTCGGATTTATCTTAACCGGACATTTTGAAGCGATTGGTTTTTTACTGGCTGCAAAATCTATTTTTAGATTTGGAGATTTAAAAGAAGCCAAAGACCGAAAACTGACTGAATATGTTTTAATTGGTACATTAATCAGTTTCGGAATTGCAATTCTTGCCGGAATACTTGTTCAGGCGCTTCTTTTATAATTGCCTTAAAACTTTTTTATTGATTGCTTTTATTAACGCTGGCCCTTCATAAATAAAACCGGTGTACAATTGCACTAAACTTGCTCCTGCATTTAGTTTTTCGATGGCATCATCGGCAGAGTGAATTCCTCCTACTCCAATAATTGGAAATGCTTTATTGCTTTTTTCCGAAAGAAAACGAATAACTTCGGTAGAGCGTTTAGTTAATGGTTTTCCGGATAAACCTCCCATTTCAGATTGATTTTGAGACTGAAGTCCGTCTCTTGAAATAGTCGTATTTGTAGCAATTACACCCGCAATCTGCGTTGTTTTTACAATATCAATAATATCTAATAATTGCTCGTCTGTAAGATCCGGAGCAATTTTTAAAAGAATTGGTTTTATTTTTTGAGTGCTTGTTTTTTGCTTTTCGATATTTCTGTTTTGCAGCGTCTGTAACAAAGCCGTTAAAGGTTCTTTGTCTTGCAATGCTCTTAAATTTGGTGTATTTGGCGAACTTACATTCACTACAAAATAATCCACATGATCAAAAAGGGCATCAAAACAAATGATATAATCGTCAACTGCATTTTCGTTTGGCGTCACTTTATTTTTTCCGATGTTTCCGCCAATTAAAACTCCTGAATTCTTTTTCAAACGTTCTACAGCTTCCAGAACTCCGCCGTTATTAAAACCCATTCGGTTAATAATCGCCTGATCTTCTTTTAAACGGAACAAACGTTTTTTAGGATTTCCTTCCTGGCCAACCGGAGTTACGGTTCCAATTTCGATAAAACCAAAACCAAAATCAGAAAGTTCTTTATACAGTTTTGCATCTTTATCAAATCCCGCCGCAAGTCCAACCGGATTTTTAAATTTAATTCCGAAAACTTCTCTTTCTAAACGAGCATCTTTTACTTCATAAATTGATCTTATAATTGCCGAAACTCCAGGGATTTTTGAAATGAATTTTACAAATGAAAAAGTAAAGTAATGCACTTCTTCCGGATCAAACCAAAAAAGTATCGGGCGAATTATCAATTTATACATAAGAGTTGTGTTGTTGTTATTTTGGCTGCAAATTTAAATATTATAGTTTAAAAAGGTACTGTTTTATAAAAAACAAATTAATAAGAGGTTGCAAGTTATAAAATGAAACAATTTCAAACCTTTTAATTCTCTTCTCTGGATTATTTATTATTTAATTTTGAAGTAGTTACAAAAATCTTGTTATAAATTTTTCATTTCAAAACCAGAAATTATGCAAAATGAAAGGAAAGCAAGAATCAACATTCTTTTCGGAAAAATAGCTTTTCCGGTACTATTATTTTGTTTCGCCGGATATACTAAAATTACAGCACAGGAAAGTGAAGAAAAAACTTTTAGTCCACATCATCAAATTGGTATTTCAATAAATCATTTACATGTTTTTGAAGGAAGGGATGATGAGGGAAACCGGGAAGCTTTAAGTTTTCCGGCCTGGGGAATTGCTTTAGGAATTGCAAAAAACTTTGGAAGAAAATAATTTATACAACCCTATTGAACTTATGTACAGCGTAAAAAAAACAAATTGTATTTTAAAAAATTTGATTGTATCTTTTATTTTATTGATTGGTTTTAAAGGATTTTCTCAACAAGAAAAAGACACAACTAAACTGATGAATGTCAGATATGGCAGTAAAGGAATTGAATTGCAGACCAGAGACAATAAGTTTCTTTTTCAATTGCAAAGCAGGTTACAATTTCGTTTTTCTATCCCTTACGATACAGATCCTTTAACATACGACGATTACAGTCAGGATGCCAAAACTACTTTTAAAATAAACAGGGCGAGATTAAAAATTGGCGGTCACGCATTTGAACCGTGGCTGAAATATTATTGGGAATACGAATTAAGCCAGTCCAATTTACTTGATTTTAGAATTATGATCGAAAAATGGGATTGGCTGAGTTTTAAAGTCGGGCAATGGAAAACAGAATTTACCCGCGAGCGTTTTATAAGCAGCGGTGAACAGCAAATGGTAGAACGATCTTTAATCAATCGACCCTTTACAGTCGACAGACAATTAGGAATTGAAGTCTATGGACATTTAAAAGGATCAGGAATTGCCGATTTTAATTATTGGTTTGCAGCATTAACAGGAACTGGACGTGGAAGTACTGCCAATGATGACAACAATCTAATGTATTTTGGAAGAACACAATGGAATTTCCTAGGAAGATTTCTTGATTTTGAAGGCTGTGACTTAGAATTTCATGAAAAGCTAACTCCAATTATTGCTTTTTCAGCAATCACTAACAGAAGTCCTTACACTCGTTTTTCACAAGCTGGAGGAGGGTCATTAGATGGTTTTGAAAATGGCTTACCTGGTCAGTACAGAGTGAATCAATGGAATTTAGAAACGGCTTTTATGTATCGAGGTTTTTCATGGCAAAGCGAATGGCATACGAAAGAAATAATTGATAAATACAATAATAGCAATATGACAATTATGAAAGGATATTACATTCAGGCCGGGTATTTTTTTCATAATGTTTTTGAATGGTGGCCAAAACATTTAGAGATAGCTGGAAGACACGCTGCTTACAGACCAGACAATTCCATAAGACAAAATAGACAAGACGAATCAACATTAGCTTTTAACTGGTTTTTCAAGGGACATAAAAACAAACTTACTTCTGAAGTAAGCTATTTTAGTTTTCAGGACAAGACACTTCCATTAGAACAGGGCTGGCGTTTTAGAATACAATGGGATATTTCATTGTAAAATTCTTACTTCTTTTTTTAATACAAATTCTTTTTTTAATAACTTTATACAACATAAAACACTGAAAATGAAAAATATAAACAAAACAATAAGAAAAGCAGTAACAATATGTTTAGCCGGATCGTTTTTTTTGATTTCTATTGACAGCATAGCACAACGACGCGGCGGCAGCGGCGGTGGCGTTCACAGAGCTGGAGGAGCTGCACAGGCAAGACCGGCACATCAATCAAGACCTGCCAATCAATCACGACCAGCAGTAACAAAACCCTCTACAAACAAGCCGGCAGTAACAAGACCGGGTTCAAATGGTTCAGGAACAAAAGTTACCAGACCTTCTAATGGTTCAAACACAAAGATTAGCAATAGAACCAATAACTCTAACCGAAATTCTAATAATAACATTAGAAATTCCGGCAATAGAAACACCAACATAAGTGGGAATACCAGAAACGTTGACAGAAGCAGAGACATTACAATAAATAACAACAGAAATACTGTTGTTAGACGAAATACTGTTGTTTATGCTCGTCCGCCTTATGTGTATGGCGGTTACAGATATCATGCTTACAATCCGTATTACTTTCATCCATACAGACCATTTTATTATGGCCCAGTTTGGCATCCTTGGGGATTTTTTGTAGCAACTTTAGCCGTAACAGCCATAGTTGTGAGTGTAGAAAGTACGCAGTATCATTATGATCAGGGAGTTTGGTACGCACCTTCAAATGGAGGTTATACCGCTGTTCCGGCACCAGTTGGAGGAACAGTAAATAATATTCCGAGTGGAGCGCAAACGGTTAATACCGGAACGGTCAACAATTATTATTACGGAGGAACTTATTATGAAAAAGATGGCAGTACATACAAAGTTGTGCCTCCAACAGCAGGAACTATTGTTGACAATTTACCGGAAGGTGGTAAAGAAGTGACAATTGGCGATGTAAAATATGTTAAGTTTGGTGAAACCTACTATCAACCTGTAAAAGTTGACGGAAAAGACAAATATGAAGTAGTACTGGTTGAAGAAGATAAATAACAAAATATACTTATTTTATTAATTCCATCAAACTAATATAACTTTAAAGGTTATTTTCATACTTTTGATTCAACTTATTGACAACCAATACAGCTTAAAAAACCATTACAATGAAAAATAAAACTTTTTGGATTTTCGCTATACTAACAATCTCCATAATTTCAATTACTTACGGTGTAACAAGATTAATTTCACCTAAAGTAAAAGTAACAGAAACGGCTTTGGATTGTCATGAAACTCCAAATGCATCAGAACCATCGGCATTTAAACCAACAATCGAAAATAAAAATAAACCGACAGGAAAAGCCCCAGAAGGAATGGTCTGGATTCCTGGCGGCGAATTCTCAATGGGAAGTAATGTCGCAGATGAAAGTTTATGCAGTTTATCTGGCGTAACAAAAGATGCTGCTCCTATTCATCGCGTGTATGTTGACGGCTATTATATGGATAAAACAGAAGTGACAAACGAAGAATATGAAAAATTTGTAAAAGCAACCGGATATATTACCGTTGCTGAACAAAAACCCACTAAAGAAGAATTTCCAACTGCAGCCGAAGAAGATTTAATTACAGGTTCTGTAATATTCACTCCTACTCCATCCGCAGTAAATTTGAATAATTTTCTGCAATGGTGGTCTTACGTTGGAGGAACAGACTGGAAACATCCGCTTGGCCCTCAAAGCTCTATAAAAGGCAAAGAGAAATATCCTGTTGTACATATCACTTATGAAGATGCTGCAGCTTATGCAAAATGGGCAGGAAAAAGACTTCCAACTGAAGCAGAATGGGAATTTGCTGCCAGAGGCGGAAAAACCGGGGAAATCTACGCCTGGGGAAACACGTTGAAACCTAAGGGAAAATTTCAGGCCAATATTTATCAGGGACATTTCCCCATTAAAGATGGTGATACGGGAGAAGATGGTTTTAAAGGCATTGCTCCTGTCGCGCAATTTGCTCCAAATGCTTACGGATTGTATGATGTTGCAGGAAATGTATGGGAATGGACAAACGACTGGTATAGTGTAGATTATTATAAATCATTAAGCGAAAACGGGATAACAGCTAAAAACCCGCAAGGGCCAGATGCATATAATGACCCTAATGATCCAACTCAAATAAAAAAAGTTCACCGCGGCGGGTCCTTTTTATGTACAGATCAATATTGCACACGATATATGGTGGGAACAAGAGGAAAAGGCGAAATTAGATCTGCTGCCAATCATCTTGGTTTTAGATGCGTAAAAAGTATTTAAAAAGATAAAAAACTACGGCAAAAGGGATTCTTAAAACAGAATCCTTTTTTATTTTTGAACTAAACCTCAAAATATGTCCGCTAAAAAAAATGCCTATATTTGCTAAAAATAAAAAGAAATGCAACATATCATAGATCGTTTTATCAGTTATGTAACAATTGATACTGAATCAGATCCGAATTCGAAAACAACCCCAAGTACAGAAAAACAATGGAATCTTGCCAATAAATTAGTCGAAGAACTAAAAGAAATCGGCCTAACAGATGTTACGATAGATGACAAAGCTTACATTATGGCAACTTTGCCAAGTAATGTTGATCATGAAGTTCCAACAATTGGGTTTGTTTCTCATTTTGACACTTCACCAGACTTTAGCGGTGCAAATGTAAAACCGCAGATTGTAGAGAATTACGACGGAAAAGATATTGTTTTAAACGCTGAGAAAAATATCATTCTTTCTCCTAATTACTTTAAAGATTTATTACAATATAAAGGACAGACGATCATTACAACTGACGGAACGACTCTATTAGGCGCCGATGATAAAGCTGGAATTACAGAGATTGTTTCAGCAATGGAATATTTAATTCAGCATCCGGAAATCAAACATGGAAAAATCAGAATTGGTTTTACTCCCGATGAAGAAATTGGACGCGGTGCACATCATTTTGATGTGGAAAAATTTGGTGCTCAATGGGCGTACACTATGGATGGAAGCCAGATTGGCGAATTAGAATATGAAAATTTTAATGCTGCCGGGGCTAAAATTACTTTTAAAGGAAAAAGTGTTCATCCTGGTTATGCAAAAGGAAAAATGATCAACTCAATGTTGATTGCAAATGAATTCATCAATGAGCTTCCTAAAGGCGAAACTCCGCAGGAAACAAAAGGTTACGAAGGTTTTTACCATGTTCATCATTTAACGGGAAGTATCGAAGAAACGGTTTTAGAGCTAATTATCCGCGATCATAACAAGAACAAGTTTGAAAAACGAAAAGATTTAATTGGAAAAATTGCCAAAAAAATCAATAAGAAATTTGCTAAACAATTCGGTGAAGATATTGTGACTACTGAAATTAAAGATCAGTATTACAATATGAAAGAAAAAGTACTTCCGGTAAAACATATTGTTGATATTGCCGAAAAAGCAATGCGCGAGTTAAACATCAAGCCCATCATTAAACCTATTCGCGGCGGTACTGACGGATCACAGTTATCCTATATGGGATTACCTTGCCCAAATATTTTTGCGGGCGGACACAACTTCCACGGAAAATATGAATATGTTCCTGCAGAAAGTATTCAAAAAGCGACTGATGTTATTGTAAAAATTGCTGAACTAACAGCAATTCCGGGTATTTTTGATGTAAAAGAAAATTCTAAAGCAAAAAAATAATTGGAATCAGGTTCTGAAAATAAAGGGATGTGGAAATATGGAAGCCAATGGGAAGAAGAATTACTTCTCCTTAAAGCTATCATTGACAAAACCGAGCTAAAAGAAACCACAAAATGGGGCGGTCCGGTTTATGTTTATGAGAAAAAGAATGTTATTGGTATAGGAGGTTTTAAAGATTATTTTACGATTTGGTTTTTTAATGGGGTTTTCCTGAAAGATGAGAAAAAGAAACTCATTAATGCTCAGGAACAAGTTACAAAATCACTGCGCCAATGGCGTTTTGCTTCAAAAGAAGAAATAAATGAAAAAGAAATTTTAGAATATATCTTAGAAGCTATTGAAAATGAAAAGCAGGGAAAAATCATTAAACCTTCAAAAAAAGAAGCTATAGTTTCTGAACTTCTTAATGCAGAAATGATTAAAAATCCAGCTTTAAAAGAAGCTTTTGAAAAATTTAGTCCTTATAAACAATACGAGTTTCTGGAATATATTGAAACTGCCAAACAGGAAAAAACAAAACTTTCGAGAATTGAAAAAGTGATTCCGATGATTTTAGGGAATGTTGGGTTGAATGATAAATACAGATAGATTTTAAATTTCAATTTTTTAAATCTCAAATTCCAAGCTATATAAGACCTTTGTCAAAGTTTAAAACTTTGACAAAGGTTTTTTTACACAAACTATTGTCATTGCGAGGAACGAAGCAACCGCACTAACATGAACATCGTGATAAGCATCGTGAGATTGCTTCGTTCCTCGCAATGACATTCCAGACACCCTTAGTATAAACAAAAAAAATCCCAAACTCCATATTTGGAATTTGGGATTTAAAATATTGTAATTTAAAAAAGCTTAAGCCTTTTTATTCAAGGCAGCACTCATTTCCAAAGAAATAGCTGAACGCTCTAATTTTAATTTTCCTGACATAGTTTCAATTACAACAGTAGTTTCTGCTAATTCAGCAATTTTACCGTGAAAACCACTTTTAGTAACTATTTTATCACCTACTTTTAGGCTGCTTTCAAATTCTTTTTCGTTTTTTGCTCTTTTTTGCTGTGGTCTGATCATGAAGAAATAGATTACCACAAACATTAATAGAAATGGCGCAAATTGAGTTAATTGTCCCATAATTTAAATTCTGTTTTTTGATTTATATTAATATTTTATTTTGGAGCTGGCTCTTCGGATTCGCTTAGAGTGACAACACATTTTTTTTTTTTTACATTAACCCTCTACCTACTTTTACCATCTTTTTATTAGCCGTAAGTTCTTTTACAAGGTTATCTAAAATTCCGTTGATAAAAATACTACTTTTTGGTGTAGAATACTCTTTTGCAATTTCTAAATATTCGTTAAGAGTTACTTTTACAGGAATTGAAGGGAATTTCAAAAATTCGCAAATTGCCATTTTCAGGATAATTGTATCAATTTCGGCAATCCTTTCACTGTCCCAGTTTGGTGTTTTATCGTCATACTCTTTTGCTAAAACAGATTCGTTTAAAACTGTTCTTCTGAACAAATCTTTAGCAAAATCTTTATCCTCAACGTCTTTATACAATTTAGGAACTCTAAAATCGTCCGGATCTTCTGTTTTAATTGCTTTCAATTGTTTGATAATATGCGTATTTACAACCGGAATATCATCAACCCAAGTCAATTTATCATCCTCTAAATATTCATATAATTTATCATTCGGGACAATAACTTCGGCAAATAAATCAGCAATAAATTGTTTGTCTTCCTCAAAAGTATTGACATTATTGCTCATGTATTTTTTATACAAATCGCTTGCTTTAATATCATTTAAAAGTAAAATGATATAATCGTCGTTTAATGACCAGTTGTTGATTTTACGATTTTCTAAAGCGATGCTAAGGGAATTACTTTCGGCAAGAAGCTGAAAGATTTTGTTTTTGATGAACTTTTCGTTCGGATTACGTTCTGCAGCAGTTGCAAGATGTTTTTTGCTTGAAAGATGCAAATAAACAGATTCTTTTTTACAAATTTCAATCAATGAAGAAAGCATTATAAGATATAAGTCCTGAATATTATCAATACTGTAAAAAAGAAATTTCTCTTCTTTTTCCATATTATCAGAACCGCTTTGGTGCATTGCATAAATGGATTGCATTACTTTAACGCGTATGTGTCTTCTATTTACCACCTTGTAAGAACATTTAAAAATTAGTCTGCAAAAGTATAACTTTTAAGGCATATTTTAAAATTAATTCACAAAAAAGTCATGGTTTTAGTGGTCAGTTTTCAGAATTTAGTGGTCTGTTGGAGTTATCAGTGTTCAGTATTTAGTGTTCAGCTTAGAATACAGATAAAAAAAATCTCAGTTTACAGATAAAACCGTAAACTGAGACTAAATACTATAACTGAACACTAAAAAAAGTGAACACTGAACACTAATTATTTCTTAGCGTTTTCAATCTTTCTCGCATCGATACGATTTTGAGCAATTGTAAGCGCAGCTTTATGTGTTGTCATACCGTTTCTCACAGCATAATCGATAATTTCTAAGGTAGTATTATAGATATTTTCTGTTTTAGCCATGATTTCAGCTTTTCCATAATGTTCTAATTCAGCATAAACATTGATGATTCCACCAGCATTGATCAAGAAATCAGGAGCATATAAAATTCCTCTTTCCTGTAATCTTGCACCGTGAACATTTTCATCTGCCAATTGGTTGTTTGCTGCACCAGCAATAACTTTAGCTTTAATTTTTTCTACTGTATTGTCATTAATTGTTGCTCCCATTGCACAAGGCGCATAGATATCAACATCAGCCGTATATAAATCTTCACCAGTATAAATTGCCGCATTGTATTTTGAAGCAACCTGATATAATTTTTCTTCATTAATATCCGTAATCGTTACCTGAGCTCCTTCTTTAGTTAAATATTCAACCAGTGTTTCACCCACGTGTCCAATTCCCTGAACCAAAACTTTTTTACCTTCTAAAACATCAGAACCAAACTGACTTTTTGCAGCCGCTTTCATTCCTAAATAAACTCCGTAAGCTGTTACAGGAGAAGGATTTCCGGATCCGCCTCTTTCTTCAGAGATTCCGGTAACATAAGGTGTTACGTCTCTTACAGTATCCATGTCTTTAGTTTCCATTCCAACATCTTCCGCTGTAATATATCTTCCGCTTAAAGAGTGCACAAACTCACCAAACTTACGCATCAATTCTGGTGTTTTCTGCGTTTTAGCATCACCAATAATTACTGCTTTACCACCGCCAATATTCAGACCGGTAATAGCAGATTTATATGTCATACCTCTTGAAAGACGCAAAACATCGTTTAATGCTTCCCATTCAGTATTGTAATTCCACATTCTAGTACCTCCTAAAGCTGGCCCCATAACTGAATTATGAATACCAATAATTGCTTTTAAACCTGTATCTTTGTCATTGCAAAATACAATTTGTTCGTGATCGTCAAAAGATAATTGACCAAAAACAGGATCCATTTTTTGAAGTTCCTTTCCAGTTGCGAAAGTTGCATCCATAGCGTTACTATTTAGTTGTTTAAAATTATGAATTTGTCAAAAAGACAACTCAAACATAAACAAAAAATATACATGTGCTAATTTTTTATCTTTAAAATAACAATTATACAAAATATTTATTTTGATTAGATTGCATTTTATTATACTTTTAATTAAGAATAATTCATAAAATTAAATCAAGTCAATATCGAATCTCTTAAAAAAATGAAAGAATTAAGCTATTTAAACAAATATTTCATTAAATATAAATTCAGTTTTTCGCTTGGAATTTTAATCACCATAATCGCACAAATATTCTTTTTATTTACTCCAAAGCTTGTCAGCCATTCATTTGACATTATCGAGCGGTTTTTAAAATTATCAGATGCCGATAAAAAATCTTCTATACTTGTAGATTTTTATCAGCAGGAATTAATTCATAATGTGCTCTTAATCACCGGAAGTGCAATTGTTGGAGGGTTCCTTACCTTTTTAATGCGTCAGACTTTAATTGTAATGTCGCGTCATATCGAGTTTGATTTAAAAAATGAAGTTTTTAGACAATACGAAAACCTTTCTCAAAATTTCTACAAACAAAACCGTACGGGAGATTTAATGAACCGAATTAGCGAAGACGTTTCTAAAGTTCGTATGTATGTAGGTCCAGCTGTAATGTATACCATAAATACGTTTATTCGTTTTGCGATCGTATTATTATATATGTACAATGTTTCACCTCTGTTGACTTTATATACAATACTTCCGTTACCAATTTTGTCTTATTGTATTTTTAAACTGAGTTCAGAAATAAATAAACGAAGCACTACTTTTCAACAGTATTTATCTAAAGTTTCGAGTTTTACTCAGGAAATATTTTCCGGAATCAGAGTTATAAAAGCCTATTCTTTAGAAAATCAGCACCAAAACAACATGGTAAATCTTGCAGAAGAAAGTAAACGCAAGAGTTTAGATCTGGCCAAAGTTCAGTCGCTGTTTGGGCCTTTAATGATTGCCCTTATCGGAATTAGTAATTTGGTTGTAATTTATTTTGGAGGTGTTATGTACATCAACGGAACAATTCCAAATATTGGTACTATTGCCGAATTTATTTTATACATAAATATGCTAACCTGGCCTGTTGCTTCTCTTGGATGGGTTTCATCAATGGTTCAGGAAGCAGAGGCTTCTCAAAAACGTTTAAACGAATTTTTAAAAATTGAACCGGAGATTAAAAACAACAATCAAAATTCATCAGACATTCAAGGCTCAATTGCTTTTGAAAATGTTAGTTATACGTATGAAGACACTAATATTGAAGCTTTAAAAAATGTAAGTTTCACGGTAAAAAAAGGAGAAACACTTGCAATTTTAGGAAAAACCGGTTCTGGAAAATCTACCATTCTATCTTTGATTTCCCGTCTTTATGATGTTACCGATGGAAGAATTACGATTGACCAAAATGAAATTAGCTCTTTAAATTTAAACGATTTAAGAAACAGTATCGGAATTGTTCCTCAGGATGCATTCTTATTTTCGGACACCATTAAAAATAATATCAAATTCGGAAATCAAAATGCGAGTGATGAAGAGGTTATTAAAGCAGCCAAAAATGCTGTCGTACACGATAATATTATCGCATTTAACAAGCAATACGACACTATTTTAGGAGAAAGAGGAATTACGCTCTCCGGCGGGCAAAAGCAGCGCGTATCGATCGCAAGAGCAATTATAAAAAATCCTGCCATTTTACTTTTTGATGATTGTTTGTCTGCTGTTGATACCGAAACTGAGGAAACTATCCTACATAATCTATTTGAATTTTGTAAGGATAAAACTACCATAATTGTCAGTCACCGAGTATCTTCCGCCAAAAATGCTGATAGAATCATCATTCTTGAGGATGGCGAAATCATTCAACAAGGCTCTCATAATCAATTAATAAATCAGGAAGGCTACTATGCATCGTTATATTTAAAACAACTTTCGGAAAAAGAATTACTTTAATTGTTGCGTAATAGATAAATTTTTATGATTTTTGAGTACTATTAATTACCAAAAATGATAGAACGTATTATGAGAGAAAATGACATGTTAGAAAAAGAAGAGATTTTTTCTAAAGTATTACGAGCAGGAAGAAGAACTTATTTCTTTGATGTGAGAGCTACTAAAGCTGACGATTATTATATTACGATTACCGAAAGCAAAAAATTTACTGAAGAAGATGGTTCTTTTCACTTTAAAAAACACAAAATTTATTTATACAAAGAAGATTTTAGTGCTTTTGCCGAAATATTAGAAGAAATGACTTCATACGTTTTGAATCACAAAGGCGAAGAGGTAATCTCTGAAAGACATCAAAAAGATTTTAAAAAAGAATACGGTTCTGATAAAGCAGAAACACCAAGGTCCAGCTTTACTGATATTGATTTTGACGATATTTAATCTTTATATAACTTTTCTAAAAGTACAAGTCCAATATGTATAGCATTTTTGGACTTTTTTTATACGTTTAAGTTATCGATTTTAGATTTTTATATTTTGGAATTTGAGATTATTAAAAACAATTCAACTATTTAAAAATGAAAAAAATAACTCTTTTACTTTGTTTCTTATTTATTGGGATTTCGTCATTTGCTCAAAAATTAGATTATGAAACCAAATCAAACATTCAGTATTATTCTTCAGAAATAAATAAATCAGACAGTTACATTAATGAAAGATGTGTTCTGGATATTTATTATCCAAAAAACACAAAAGGTTTTGCAACAATTGTCTGGTTTCACGGTGGCGGTTTAACCGGTGGAAACAAAGAAATTCCCGAAGCATTAAAAAATAAAGGTTTTGCGATTATTGGTGTAAATTACAGATTGTCTCCAAAAGCAAAAACTGTAAAAGCTATTGAAGATGCTGCAGCGGCTGTTGCCTGGGCATTTAATAATATCAGCAATTACGGCGGTGATTCTTCTTTAATATTCGTTTCCGGCCATTCTGCCGGAGGATATTTGGGTATGATGATTGGATTAGATAAAAAATATCTTCAAAAAGAAGGAATTGATGCAAACCGAATTGCCGGACTTATTCCGTTTAGCGGACAATGTATTACTCATTTTGAAGTTAGAAGAGAAAACGGAATTCCGGAAAAACAACCCACAATTGATACCTTTGCACCTTTGTATCACGTTCGCGCCGATGCTCCGCCTCTTTTATTGATTACAGGAGATCGTGAACTGGAAATGTTAGGCCGATATGAAGAAAACGCATATATGGCCAGAATGATGAAACTAGTTGGTCATACTCAGACAAAACTTTACGAATTAGACGGATACGGCCACGGAATGACTGAACCTGGTTTTCCTTTATTGGTAAACGAAGTCAACCGAATTTTAAAAGAAAAACAAACTAAAAAATAAACCTATAATTCCACGGCAATGGAAACACAACTTTTAATTTTACCCGGATTAGGAAATTCAGGCGAAAAACACTGGCAGACCTTTTGGCATGAAAAATTTAAAAATTCAATTCGTTTAGTTCAGGATAATTGGGACGAACCTGTTCGCGAAGATTGGATTGCCCGTTTAAATGAAGCCGTTTCTAAATTGGAAAGTCCAACTATTTTAGTAGCACACAGTCTTGCCGTTTCATTAGTTTTACATTGGGCAGAAAACAATTCCAATAAAAACATTATTGGTGCATTATTAGTCGCTCCGGCAGATGTTGATTCGCCAAAGCATACGCCAGATATTATTAGAAATTTTTCGCCAATGCCACTTTATAAATTACCATTTCCATCGATAGTTGTGGCCAGCGAAAATGATCCTTATGCCTTATTTGAAAGAAAACAATATTTTGCAGAAAAATGGGGAAGTGATTTTGTAAACGTTGGAGAACAAGGCCATATTAACTCGGATTCTGATTTAAGATATTGGGAAGAAGGGCAAGTGATTTTACAAAAGTTGATTGAGAAAATTTCTTAGTTTTCAGTCTCAGTTTTCAGTCACAGTAATCAGCGTATTCAAAACTGAAAACTGAGACTTCCACTGCCGTTAAAAATTAACCGCAAAGATATTACGCAAAGTTCATAAAGTTTCTATTAAAAGTTTGCTGAATTATGATTCATTAAAGATCACAAAGCTGGAGTTTAAAGAATAATCAGTTCTAATTAGTGTAATTCGTTGCAAAAAAATTAATCGCTAAATCAAGAATCCTTTTAATCTTTGGAATCTGTGGCAAACTGAAAACTGCGACTGCGACTGTAACCTAAAAATCACCCTATTCGAAGACCATTTTCGATCTTAAAATCAGGTGCCAATAAAATAACGTCTCCCTCCTCGCCTACAGCACCGAGAACAAGACATTCACTCATAAATCTTCCTATTTGTTTTTTCGGAAAATTTACAACGGCTACGATTTGTCTGTTTACTAAATCTTCTTTTTGGTATCGTTTTGTAATTTGTGCAGATGATTTTCTGATACCAATCTCGTCACCAAAATCTATTGTGAGTTGAAAAGCAGGTTTTCTGGCTTCGGGAAAATCATTTACTTCGATGATTGTTCCTATGCGCATATCTGTTCTTTCAAATTCATTCCAGGTTAAATCCATTTTAAAAATTGTTTATTTACAAACCTATAAATTTTGTAAGTAATACTACTAATTCTATAACCTATTTTTTTCAGACTCCATTTAATTTTACTATACATGTTTAGTAACTAATTAGTAAAAAAATATAAAAATGGAAAATAGTGTAATAAATGCCAATCCAACTCTAAGAGATTTAGATTTTGATATCCATCAATTAAATACAGATAAATACATTGAAACTGCCAAAAACGTAAAGCTTTATGTAAAGGATTACGGAAAAGGAAAACCGGTAATTTTAATTCACGGATGGCCGCTTTCTAACGAAATGTGGGAATACCAGGTTGAATTTTTAGTTAGAAATAATTACAGAGTAATTGCTTATGACCGCCGCGGTTTTGGTAAATCATCACAGCCTTGGGAAGGATATGATTATGACACTTTAACTGATGATTTAAGTGAAATTATAAACCAGCTGGAATTAGAAAATGTGACTTTGGTTGGCTTTTCTATGGGTGGCGGCGAAGTGGTTCGTTATTTTAGCAGACATCAGGGAAAAGGTGTTGCAAAAGCCGCTTTGATTTCGTCGATTATTCCATTTTTATTAAAAACTGAAGATAATCCAGAGGGGCATCCAAGAGAAAAAAGCGAAACTACTGCGGCGGCAATCAAAGAAGACCGAATTGGATTTGTTGATAATTTCGGAAAGACATTCTTTGGTGTAAATATTATCAATAAACCGTTAAGTACAGCTTTATTAGAATATTACAGAATGCTTTGTTCGTTTGCATCTCCACACGCAACTTTAAAATGTGCCGAATCTTTTTCATTTACTGATTTTAGAGACGAACTGAGCACTGTAACAGTTCCGACTTTAATCATTCACGGAAATGATGACAAAATCGTTCCCATCGATTTAACGTCCAAAAAAGCATCTGAAGCTATTGCAAACAACACGTATATTGTTTACGAAGGTGCTCCGCATGGTTTATTCTACACTGACAGAGACAAATTAAACGAAGATTTACTTGAATTTTTGAATTCATAAAATTAATATGGCCCACAGATTTTACGGATTTTACGAATTATAATAATTTATATTAATCCGTAAAATCTGTAGGTTAAATAAATACAACAATTCTTCTTACACTCTTTTATTTACAGATTTTTAAAGCTATTTTTGAGTATTAATTTCTGTAAAAAATGGCACGCACTCCTTCAAATATGACTCCGCTTGGAACAATTGCTCCTAATTTTTATCTAAAAGACACAAATTCGAATAATACTTATTCATTTGAAGATTTAAAAGGATCAAAAGGTACGCTTGTTGTTTTTATGTGCAATCACTGCCCGTTTGTGCTTCATGTTATTAATGAAATTGTGATGATATCTCATGATTATCGTGTTCAGGGACTTGGTATTATTGCTATTTCAAGCAATGATATTGTAAAATATCCTCAAGACTCTCCAGAATTAATGACTGATTTTGCTTTACAGCATAAATTTGATTTTCCCTATTTATTTGATGAAACTCAGGAAGTCGCTAAAGCATACGATGCAGCCTGCACGCCAGATTTTTATTTATTCGATAATCAGGGTAAGTTGTTTTACAGAGGGCAATTAGACGATTCCAGACCCGGAAACGGAATTCCCTTAAGCGGAACTGACTTAAGAAATGCAATTGATGCCCTGATTTACAACCGATCTTTGAATGAAATTCAGAAGCCAAGCATTGGGTGTAATATCAAATGGAAATAAAATTTGTAAGTATTAAGAAACTTTACTTATCTTTACAAATCATAATTAACATCACTCATTGTGAACACTATAACAATATTTACAGTTTTTACTTCGCTGTTTTCCCTTACAAGAAAACCGCTTTCCGCTGTATTTATTTCACATAGTAAGGCCTTTATTAATTAGGCCTCCGTCTATTTCAATTCTTCTTTCAGGCGGAGGATTTACATCAATTTAAACATTATTTATTTGACAAAAATTAAATTTTGGTCGATACTTTTTTGTTTTTCAAATTAACCATTTTAGATGCTATCTTGTTTTAAAACAAGCTGAGCAGCAACTCGCTTTAGAAAGCATAAAAGAAGAAAAATCATTCAAATTCAACAACAATAAATTCAATATAGATATGAAACCAACACCCACTTTCTGTAAATCAGATTATCAATTTTTAAGAGAATTGATTTTAAAAAGTAAAAATTCAACAAATACTAAAGAAGCCAATCAGCTTTCGCAAGAGTTAGACCGCGCTGTAATAAGCAAAGAAAGCGAACTTGGCAGCTCTGTTATCAGGATTAATTCTTTTGTAACCATTGAAGATGTAATCGCGAAGAAGCAAATGAAAATTCAAATTGTTTTACCTTCATTTGCAGATGTAAAGCAATCTAAAATTTCAATTCTGGCACCTTTAAGTGTTGCTATTATTGGTTTTAAAGAAAATGACGAAGTTGACTGGGAAATGCCGACTGGTATCAAAACTTTAAAAATAATCGCTGTAGACAATACATCTGTACATCATTCCTAACTTTTTAAACACCTCATTCTGTGAAGGTGTTTTTTTATATCTATTTGAAAAACAAAAAACCTGTTCAATAATTTTGAACAGGTTTTTTGTTATGCTTTTTTAAGATACAGAATTACAATTGTGAATCAATATAATTTGTAATTGATGCCATTTGGGTTTCGTCTAACTTAGCTTTTTTGCCCATTCTAACCAAAATTGGCCCCCATTCTTCTTTTGTATATTTTTTTGGATCTTTCAATTTGTGGCATTTTGCACAATTGTTTTCATACAAATCTCTACCTGCTTCTAATTCAGGAGTTAATACCACCGTTTTTGCAGGTTCGGCAGGAGTTGCTGCAACGGCAGGTGTTTTTTGAGTTCCGCAGGAAACTACAAATAAAGCAAGCGCTGCAAGGATTAAAATATTTTTCATTGTCTTTGTTTTTATAGTAAATATAAAAAAAATCCCATTCGGCATGCGAATGGGATTACTATTTAAAACAATACTAAATTGCTTGTAAATCCTTATTTTACGTCCATTAATTCAACGTCAAAAATCAAAGTTGCGTTTGGCGGGATAACTCCTCCTGCTCCAGATGGTCCGTAAGCCAAATCAGATGGAATTACAAAACGAGCTTTGTCTCCAACTTGTAATAAAGCAATACCTTCGTCCCATCCTTCGATAACCTGTCCAACTCCTAATTTGAATTCGATTGGTTTTTTACGCGGGTAAGATGAATCAAAAACTTTTCCGCTTTCTAAAGATCCTTCATAGTGTACAGAAACTGTTTTTCCAGCTTCTGCTCTTTTACCGTCTCCTTTTTGGATCATTTTATAACGTAAACCGCTTTCAGTTTTATCAAAACCAGCAGCTAATTGTTCCATTTTAGCTTCAGATTCTGCTTTTAAAGCTGCTTCACGTTTTAGACGAGCGCCTTTTAAACCAATAAAAGCTTCAATAGCATTCCATTTTTGAGCTTCTTCTCCAACTCTGATGATTTCTAAAGTCTCTAAAGCATCACCTTGAGCAACAGCATCTACTACATCTTGTCCTTCTATAACGTGGCCAAAAACACTATGTTTTCCGTCTAACCAAGGAGTTGGAACGTGTGTGATAAAAAATTGAGAACCATTACTTCCAGGTCCTGAATTTGCCATAGATAAAACTCCCGGACGATCGTGTTTTAAACTTGGATCAAATTCATCATCAAATTTATATCCCGGATCTCCAGTTCCAGTTCCTTTAGGACATCCACCCTGAATCATAAAATCAGGAATTACTCTGTGAAAGTTTAATCCATCATAGAATTTTTGTCCTTGAGGTTTTACTTTATTCTCCATATTTCCTTCTGCAAGAGCTACAAAATTCCCTACGGTTCCCGGTGTTAAGTCGTGTGTAAGTTTAACTAAAATCGAACCTTTGCTTGTATTGAATTTAGCGTATATTCCGTTTTCCATTGTTGTTATTTTTTAATTGAACGCAAATTTACAAATTAATTTTATATCAATTTGTGCTTTCTATTTTTTAGATTTTGATTTATAAGTAAGTCCGTAAACTATTAATGACAGTGCAGATAAAACCATGCAGCCAATCGTTACCGCATGCCATCCGCCAAGTTTCCACAATAATAATCCGTAGGCAGATCCTGCGGCAGTTCCTAAAAAGCTAAACGACATAAATACCGTATTTAGTCTGTTTCTGGCATCTGGCAATAGTGAATACACTCTGGTTTGGTTTGAAATATGAACTCCCTGAATTCCGATATCAATAAAGACAATTCCAATAGCAATTCCGATTACACTTTCTATAGAAAAATAAAAAATCAAGAAGCTTATCAGGATTAATAAACAGCCGTAACCAACTGCAATTCTTGAATTTCCTTTATCTCCGATTTTTCCAACCAAAGGCGCGGCCAAAGCTCCGGAAGCACCTACAATTCCGAATAAACCAATTGTAGCACTATTAAAATGAAACGGTTCTCCGGAAAGTAATAAAACCATTATGGTCCAAAAAGCTCCAAACTGAGCGAAACTGAAAACATTAATTGCTGTAGCTTCACGCAAAACCGGCTGCGTTTTTATAAGTGTAAACAGAGACTGGATTAATTGACCATAAGTTCCTTGAAACTGAGGTTTGTTTACAGGGAATTTACTTTGAATAACAAAAAAGATTAAAAGACAAATTCCGGCAGCGATATAAAACATTGATCTCCAACCTAAAACTTCGCCAATAAAACCGCTTAAAGTTCTGGAAAGTAAAATACCGACCAATAAACCGCTCATAATGGTTCCGATAACTTTCCCTCGCTGTTCGGTTGTGCTTAACGAAGCTGCCAAAGGCAAAATAAGCTGCGGTACAATCGAAGTGATTCCAATCAATAAAGAAGCAATTTGTAGAATAAAAAAACTTTTTGCCGTTGCGGCAATCAACAATGCAATTACAGAGGCAAAAGTGGTGATTAAAATTTGCTTTTTTCGTTCTAATTTATCACCAAGCGGTACCATAAAAAACAACCCAATAGCATAACCTGCTTGAGTTAAATAAGTTATAGTTCCGGCGCTGGCTTCTGGAATTTTAAATTCGTTGGCAATTAAAACAATTAAAGGCTGGCAGTAATAAAGATTTGCAACTATAAGACCAGTGCAAACTGCCATAAACAGGACGTTGGTTTTAGATAAATTCATTTTGCAAAAATACCAATCTAATCTTAATCAAAACTTTAAAAAAGTTATAATTTTTAAAATTTAAGATCAAATCAAGGTTCTTAAATGATAATTATCCTGCTTATTAATCTTTATACTTTTAAGAAATCTTCTCTTGCCGGGCTAAAAACATCTGTAAGCATGCCGCTTTCCAAACATACTACACCGTGAATGGCATGGGGCGGAATATAAAAACTATCGCCTTCTTTTAATGTTTGTGTAACACCGCTTATGGTTACGTCAAATTTTCCGCTTGCGATATACGTTACCTGAGAGTGATAATGTTCGTGCAAAACGCCAATTCCTCCCGTTTCAAAATGAACATTTACAAGCATCACTTTATCATCAAAAGCCAGGATTTTACGCTTAATTCCTTCACCAACTACTTCCCACTCTATTTCGTCTCCTTTTATAAATTCTTTGCTTGTTCCTATATTCGACATAACTTTCAAAATTGATTTTTACAAAAATAAAACATTTTGATGATTCTGTTTTAAATCAATTCTTTTGAAATAAAATCAGAACTTATTTTAATAGATTGAAAAGAATCTCCAGCATAATTATTTTCCTGTTCCACAAAAAAGTGAACCATTCCTGATTGTTTTGCCTCTTTGAAAAAAGGCTTAAAATCAATTGATCCTGAACCAATTTCTGTATTTAAAGCCGGATTTGTTTTGTCCATGTCTTTTACATGCCACAATTTAAAACGCCCCGGATTTTCTTTGAATAATTTTAACGGATCATTTCCTGAACGAACTACCCAATATAAATCTAATTCAAAATAAACCAGATTTTTATCGGTTTCATTCAATAAGATCTCATACCCGGTAATTCCATCATGCTTTTGAAATTCGAAATCATGATTGTGGTACGCTAATTTTAACCCCGCTTCTTTGCACATTTTTGCAGCCTGATTCAAACGCAGCGCAATCTTTTTATAATCTTCTATTTTTCTAAAAGGCTCATCAATCCACGGAACGGTTAAAAATTCGTTTTTTAAAATCTTTGCTGCTTCAATTGCAGCGATTAATTCTGCTGTATTTCCGTCGTATAAATAACTTCCTAAATTATAATGTCCGCTAACCGCTTTTAGTTTGTTATCGTCCAATATCTTTTTCAATTCAACTGGTGTCAATCCCCAAAACTGATCTTTAATAGAAAAGCCGTACGTTTCTACATTTGTATATCCTGAAGCAGCAACTTTTTCTAAAGTTTCTTTTACATTTTTCGGAAGTTCTTCTCGCAATGTATATAACTGTAAACCTATTTCTTTTTTATTCATAGAAAATGCTAATGACGGTAAAGCCAGAACAGCCGTAGCAGCCAGACTTGTATTTATAATAAAGTTTCTTCTTGTAACCATTTTTGATCTTAATTTTAAAAAGTAAATCTAATATAAAAATTGATTCTCAAAATTATTTATAAAGTTTTGAAGCGCAATTTCTGTTTCTTCGTTTATAATTTTTCCTTCAGCATCGATTTTACCGCGAATGCCCTGAATTAAAAGCTGCATATTATCATCAAATTTAGCTTCAAGGGTTTTCATAATTAACAAAAGCTGTTGATGTCCCATTTCTCCAGAAGCAGAAGCGGTAATTAATCCAACTTTTTTATTAGATAAAATAGTTGTCGACACACACCATTCTAAAGCATTTTTTAAACTTCCGGGCAGACTAAAAACATATTCCGGAGTACAAATTATAATTCCGTAAGCATTCACGATTTTATCTCTAAATAAACGAATTTCTTCTGGCGGATTCTCTGTATCTAAATCCGGATTAAAATGCGGAATTCGATCTAAATCTTCAAAAATATCAACTTCAAGACCTGATTTTATATTTTCTGAAATATATTTTAGAATTTTAAAATTGCTTGAGTTTTTTCTTGTACTGCCTGTTATCGCAAATATTTTAATTGTTTTCATTTTTATTGAATAACTGAAATATCTTTTTTCATTAAATCAGATTCCTCAGTCAGATTGTTTCTTTTAAAAAAGTTCTCTAAGTCCGCTAACCTCTTTTTATTATCATATTGAATACACGAATTCAGTTTCCTCTGGCAGACAGAGCACAATCGTATCGTACTTCTATCTGTTTCAGATAAACTGTTGGTTCCATTCATTACACAATCAGCATTAATACAATGGTGCATTCCAAACATATGTCCAATTTCATGAGAACTCGTTTTTAGTAATCTTACCAAACACAAATCAAAATTTTCGGCAGTAAGTTTACCATCCTGAAATCTGTAAATAGAGCTTACGCCTACTTTATCTCTATAGGAAGCAAGTCCAAAAACATAATTCCATTCCGGTTTAGGGTATAAATCCAATTCTGAAAGTCCCATTAATGCAATTCTATTCTCCGGTTTTTCTTCTTTTAATATATCATTTAAAAGATATCCTGCTAATAATTGTTCATGACCTTCCGTAGACATTCTTCTTGCTGAATTTGGAACTATATCATTAGAAATTGGTTCTAATGTTTTTGTTTTTAATTGAAAAAAGAGTTCTAAATACTCATTAACAAGCTGAATCTGTTTCTTCTGCAGAGAATTAAAATTTCCAATTGGTTTTATATAAATAATATTCTCCTCTTTAGTCGGAACGATGTGCTTAGATCTAAAATATTGTTCAAAAGTCTGTCCATCTTCAGGATGAGAAAAAAGCCAATCTCCATAACTTGGTTTTGGTAATTTAACGTCATTAGCTTTGATGTTCTTAAAATAGGACGCTTCTTCCGGAATTTGTTTTGAAGCTTCTTTTGAGATTTCTTTCGCTCTTTCCTTGTTACAAGCGCAAAATAATATGAGAAGAAGAATAGTTATTTTTTTCATTTATTCTTTGGAATATATTTTAAAAACCAATTTTAAATTAATTCCTTAAAAATAAACTTTTCATCATAATCAACTTCAAATTTTTCGAGAAAATTGATATACTCTTCTTTAAATGTTTTCTTTTTATGATGTTCTTCTTGATTTTCTATATAATCAGCAACTGCACTTAATTGAGATTTACTATATGAAAATGCTCCATATCCTTCCTGCCATTCAAAATAAATGTTGGTAAATTTATTTTCGTTTATCCATTTGGATGAATTTTGCTTTATGCTTTTCATCAATTCAGATATTGATTGCACGGGTCTTATCCCGATTAAAATATGAACATGGTCAGAAACGCCATTGATCGCTAAGACCTTATGATTATTGTTTTTAATAATTCCTGAAATGTATTTATATAAATCATTTTTCCAGTTTGTATGTATAGCCGCTTGTCTATACAGCAAAAACAAAATGAATGTGAATTTGGGTGTAGGTATTTGCCATGATTGTGTAGTCCCTACGGGACAAAAAAACTTACCGATATTTTTTCTACCGATATTTTATTCCTAGCGGAATATTTTTTGATTGTCTTCAAATATATAAAAAAGAAGGAATATTCTTTCTTTTAATTTTAGCAAAAATGTATAGTCCCTAACGGGACATTATGAATGTTGATCCATTTTTTTTCTACCGATATTTTATCCCTAGCGGGATATTTGTATTGATTTTAATCGGAATTTATTAAAATGAGATTATGCTAAAAAGTTCCGCTAGGAACAAAATATCGGTAGAAAAAATATCGGTAAGTTTTTTTGTCCCGTAGGGACTACACCTAATCTAATTCCAGAGTTTCAATAAAAAATGGTAAAATTTTATCAATAATATTATTCCATTAAAGACTATACATCCAAAAAACAAATTGTTCCGCTAGGAACATAATATGGGTAGAAAAAATTGTATCAACATAATTTTTTGTCCCGTAGGGACTATACATTTTTATATCTTCATTTTTAACTTCGTATCTTTGCCCAAATTATTGAAGAAAAAATGAGAATTGACATTGTTACACTTTTACCTGAATTATTAAGAAGCCCTTTTGAGGCATCAATTATGAAACGTGCCATTGACAAAGGCTTGGTCGAAGTACATTTTCATAATCTTCGTGACTACAGCACTAATAAACAAAAAAGTGTAGACGATTATCCTTTTGGCGGCGGTGCCGGAATGGTAATGACAATTCAGCCTATTGATGATTGTATTACGCATCTTAAAAGTCAGCGTGAGTATGACGAAGTAATTTATATGTCTCCAGACGGCGAAACCTTAAACCAGAAAATGGCCAATAAAATGTCGATGTATGAAAACATTATCATTTTATGCGGGCATTATAAAGGTGTTGACCAACGTGTTAGAGATCATTTTATTACTAAGGAAATTTCGATTGGTGATTACGTTTTATCTGGCGGAGAATTGGGCGCATTAGTTTTATCAGATGCTTTAATTCGTTTAATTCCCGGTGTTTTAAGTGATGAAACCTCAGCCTTAACAGATAGTTTTCAGGACAATTTACTTTCAGGACCAATATATACAAGACCCGCAGATTATAAAGGATGGAAAGTTCCGGAAGTTTTAACCAGCGGCCATTTTGCCAAAATTGATAAATGGCGCGAAGATAAAGCATATGAGCATACTAAGAATAGACGTCCGGATTTGTTGGAATAAATTCCAAATTTTTAAAATCCCAAATTCCAATTAATCAACTAGTTAAGAAATTAGAATTTGGAATTTATTTTTATTGGAATTTTAAATATTTTAATTACATTTGCACCCGAATTAGACTAACCTCTGGCGAGATCCGTGAATGTTACTCTATTAAACTATAATAATAAAATTATCATGGCAGATTTATTAAAATTCGTTCAAACCGAATTCGTTGCTAAAAAAGATTTCCCTGAATTTGGAGCTGGAGATACTATCACAGTTTTCTACGAAATTAAAGAGGGTGAAAAAACAAGAACTCAGTTTTTTAAAGGAGTTGTTATTCAAAGAAGAGGTTCTGGTAACACAGAAACTTTCACGATTCGTAAAATGTCTGGAGCTATTGGAGTTGAGCGTATCTTCCCAGTAAACTTACCAGCTTTACAAAAAATCGAAATCAACAAAAAAGGTGCAGTTCGTAGAGCTAGAATTTTCTACTTCAGAGAACTTACTGGTAAAAAAGCTAAGATTAAAGATAAAAGAAGATAATCATTTATCAATCTGTTATAAAAAACTCGTTTCATACTATTTGAAACGAGTTTTTTTTATGCCTTCTTTTTAAGCAATATCAAAACCGTAATTTTTTAATATCAAAATCATCGATTTAGCAATTTTACGAAATCGTATTAGCAATCTGATAATTTCAGCAATTATCAGGAAAACTAAACCGTTTTCGGACTGTTTTTATTATATTTGCTCCGCTCATTTTGAGCCAACTCATACCTTTTACATCGCCATTCTTTGACGACACGATTATAAAAAAAAAAAAATGACACAGAATTCAAAAATTTTTTACACCTTAACTGATGAGGCGCCTTTATTAGCGACTTATTCTTTATTACCTATTGTTCAGGCTTTTACTTCTACAGCTGGTATTGCTATTGAAACTAGAGACATCTCTTTGGCAGGAAGAATTTTATCTAATTTTCCTGAGTCTTTAACAGATGCTCAAAAAACAGTAGATGCTCTTGCTGAATTGGGTCAGTTAGCAACAAAACCAGAAGCTAACATTATCAAATTACCAAACATTTCAGCATCTGTACCACAATTAAAAGCTGCTATTGCAGAATTACAATCTCATGGTTACAATGTTCCTAATTTCCCGGAAGATCCGCAAAATGATGCCGAAAAGGAAATTAAAGCAAAATATGCAAAAGTATTAGGTTCTGCTGTAAACCCTGTTTTACGTGAAGGAAACTCTGATCGTAGAGCGCCAAGAGCCGTTAAAAACTTTGCAAAAGCAAATCCTCACTCAATGGGTGCCTGGTCTGCTGATTCAAAAACTAAAGTTGCTTCTATGCCAAACGGTGATTTCTACGGAAGTGAGCAGTCACTTACTGTTGCTGAAGCTAACGATGTAAAAATCGAATTTGTTGCAAAAGACGGAACTACAACTGTTTTAAAAGCTAGTACGCCGCTTAAAGCTGGTGAAATCATCGACAGCTCTGTTTTAAGTGTAAAAAAATTAAAAACTTTTGCTGCTGATGCTATTGCAGAAGCTAAAAAAGAAGGTGTTTTACTTTCTGTGCATTTGAAAGCTACTATGATGAAAGTTTCAGATCCAATTATCTTTGGCGCTATCGTTGAAGTATATTTTGCTGATCTTTTCAAAAAATACGAAACTTTATTTGCAGAATTAAATATTGATACCAGAAATGGTTTAGGTGATATCTACGCAAAAATTGCCGGAAGACCTGAACAAGCTGAAGTTGAAGCAGATATTACTAAAGCAATCGAAAACGGACCAGCTTTAGCAATGGTTAATTCTGATAAAGGAATTACAAACTTACACGTTCCATCTGATGTTATTGTTGATGCTTCTATGCCGGCAATGATCCGTACTTCTGGACAGATGTGGAACAAAGATGGTAAAGCACAAGATACAATTGCAGTTATTCCAGACCGTTCTTATTCTGGTATTTATACAGCAACTATTGATTTCTGTAAAAAACACGGTGCTTTTGATCCTAAAACAATGGGAAGTGTTCCTAACGTTGGATTAATGGCTCAAAAAGCTGAAGAATACGGATCTCACGATAAAACTTTCCAAATAAAAGGTGATGGTGTTGTTCGTGTTGTTGATGCAAACGGAACTGTTTTAATGGAACAAAACGTTGAAACAAACGATATCTTCAGAATGTGTCAGGCAAAAGATGCTCCTATTCAGGACTGGGTTAAACTAGCTGTAAACAGAGCTCGTTTATCTCAAACTCCTGCTGTTTTCTGGTTAGACGAAAACAGAGCGCATGACAGAGAGTTGATCGTAAAAGTTCAAAAATATCTTAAAGATTACGATACTACAAACTTAGATATCCGTATTTTAAACCCAGTTGCTGCAACTGAGTTTACTTTAGACAGAATCATCAAAGGTTTAGATACTATTTCTGTAACAGGAAACGTTTTACGTGACTACCTTACAGATTTATTCCCTATTTTAGAACTTGGGACTTCTGCAAAAATGTTATCTATCGTTCCTTTAATGAACGGTGGTGGATTGTTCGAAACTGGTGCTGGAGGATCTGCTCCAAAACACGTTGAGCAATTTACAGAAGAAGGATATTTACGTTGGGATTCATTAGGAGAATTTTTAGCTCTTGGTGCTTCATTAGAGCATTTAGGACAAACTCTAGACAATTCTAAATCAATTGTATTAGCTGAAACTCTAGACGAAGCAAACGATAAATTCTTAGCAAACGATAAATCTCCAGCTCGTAAAGTTGGGCAAATTGACAATCGTGGTTCTCACTTTTATCTTGCATTTTACTGGGCTCAAGCTTTAGCTGCTCAAAACAAAGATGCAGAATTAAAAGCGATCTTTACTCCTATTGCTGCTGAATTTGAAGCAAACGAAGCTAAAATCGACGCTGAATTAATTAGTGCACAAGGAAAAGCTCAAAACATTGGCGGATACTACCAGCCAACTCCTGAGTTAATAAGCAAAGCAATGCGTCCTAGTGAAACATTCAATGCAATTATTGCAAAAATAAAATAAGAAATGCACTCCGTGCATTTTTAAAATAAAGGTAAAAAGGGCAGCTTGCAAAAGCTGCCCTTTTTTATTCTTAACTAATGTTTAACAATAGTTGGACTCTAATATTTAGCAAGAATTGTTAACTATGTAACTCAAAACCAAAACGATGATTACAAAAAAGATTAGTTTCCTTCTCATCATTCTTTTTACCACACTTCATTCTTTTTCTCAGGATAAATTTACACTAAGCGGTACTATTAAAGATTCAAAAAACAACGAAACCTTAATTGGTGTCAATATTTATATTCCAGCTTTAAAAATAGGAACTACAACAAACGAATACGGTTTTTATTCTATTACAGTTCCTCGTGGTGAACATCAAATCGAAATTAGTTATGTGGGTTATCAAACCATTCAGCAAACAATCACTTTAAATCAAAATACCAAAAACAATTTTTCCATCAGCGAAAGCGGCGAAGAACTTCAGGAAGTTGTCATTACAGATAATAAAGGAAAAATAAATATCAAATCGCCAGAAATGAGCGTCAACAAACTCTCTATTTCAACCATAAAAAAAATGCCGGTAGTTTTAGGTGAAGTCGATGTTTTAAAATCAATTTTATCACTTCCCGGAGTTACAAATGCGGGCGAAGGCGCTTCTGGATTTAATGTTCGCGGCGGCGGCGCAGATCAAAATTTAATTTTGCTAGATGAAGCGACAATCTTCAATTCATCTCACGTTTTTGGATTTTTCTCGGTTTTTAATCCGGATGCCATTAAAGATTTAAAATTGTATAAAGGCGGGATTCCGGCAAGATTTGGCGGAAGAGCTTCTTCTGTTTTAGATATTTATCAAAAAGACGGAAGCAGTAAAAATTTTCATATGAACGGAGGAATTGGTTTAGTTTCAAGCCGACTTCTTCTGGAAGGTCCAATTGTAAAAGACAAAGGTTCTTTTTTAATTGGCGGAAGAGGATCTTATGCCCATTTATTTTTAAAACTTTCAGAAGACAACAAAGACAATTCTGCTTATTTTTATGATTTAAACGCTAAACTGAGTTATAAATTAAACGACAATAACAATTTATATTTATCGGGGTATTTTGGCCGTGATGTTTTCAGCTTAAACAAAAGCTTTACTAATATTTACGGAAATTCAACTTTAAACCTGCGCTGGAATCATTTATATTCTAATAAATTATTCTCTAATTTATCCCTTATTTACAGCGATTATTATTACGGTCTTGATTTGGATTATGTTGGCTTTAAATGGGATTCGGGAATTCAAAACTATAATATCAAATACGATTTCAAACATTATATTTCAGATAAATTCAAACTCAATTATGGTTTAAGCGGAATTTACTACGAATTCAATCCGGGAACTATTATACCAAGTAATACTACTTCTGGGATTAATCCGGATCAATTAGATAAAAAATATGCTTTTGAACCTTCGATTTATTTAGATGCCGAAAATCAGCTTTCGAAAAGAATAACGCTGGCGTATGGATTACGTTACAGTTTGTTCTATCGTTTGGGTTCTTCAACCATAAATTATTACGACAATAATAGTCCGGTAGTTTTTAATTCAGATACGGAGGTTTATGAAAAAGGAACTCCAACCTCTACAAAGTATTTCGGTAAAAATAAAGTAATTCAGGATTATAATAATTTCGAGCCGAGACTTTCAATCTCCTATCAATTAAATGACGATCAGTCCATAAAAGCGAGTTATAATCGTATGGTGCAGTATCTCCAGTTAATTTCCAATACCTCATCTCCTACTCCATTAGACGTCTGGATGCCAAGTGACAATTATATTAAACCACAAATTGCAGATCAGGTTGCTTTAGGATATTTCCGAAATATTAAAGAAGGCGCCTATTCGTTGGAAGTTGAAACTTATTACAAAAAAATACAGAACAGATTAGATTATATTGACGGTGCAAATTTGATTGCCAATAATGCCATCGAACAAGTTATCCTGAACGGAAGAATGCGTGCTTACGGTTTAGAAATTATGGTTAAAAAAAATGAAGGCAAATTTAACGGCTGGGTTTCGTATACTTTATCAAAATCAGAACAGCAGACGCCTGGAAGAACTCCGGAAGAAATTGGAATCAACAATGGTCAATGGTATAGTTCTCCTTACGATAAAACACATAATCTAGCAATAACGTCTGCTTATAATTTAAACGAAAAATGGTCCTTTGGAGCTAACTTCGCTTTGCAGTCCGGACAGCCGGTTACTTACCCGAACTCACAATATGAATATTTAGGAATTACGGTTCCAAGTTACGGTCTTCGAAATGAAAATCGTCTTCCGGCTTATCATCATTTAGATGTTTCCGCTACCTTAACGCCGAGAAGTAACAAAGGCAGAAACTGGAAAGGCGAATGGGTTTTCAGCATTTATAATTTGTACAACCGAAGCAACGCAGCTTCTATTAACTTTAGGCAAAATTCTGATACAGGTTTAAATGAAGCGGTACGATTATCAATCTTCGGAATAGTTCCGGCCGTTAGTTATAATTTCAAATTTTAAAAATTCATTTCTGAAAAGAAAATAAAAAGATATAGTATGAAAAAAATAATCGCATTAATTGTTTTATTTACATCGGTTTTCTTCGCAAGCTGTGAAGATGTAGTAGATGTTGATCTGGATACCGCACCTCCAAAATTAGTTATCGAAGCGGCCATAAACTGGCAAAAAGGTACTACTGGAAAACAGCAGACAATAAAATTAACAACAACAACCGGTTATTTTGAATCGGTAATTCCAACGGTTTCGGGAGCAACTATTTATATCAGAAACAGCGAAAACGTACAATTTAATTTTACAGAAGTTCCAAAAACGGGACGTTATCTCTGTAATAATTTCACACCGGAAATTAACGAAACTTATACGCTGACTGTTATCAGCGGAGGAAATACCTATACAGCATCTGAAACTTTAAAATCTGTTGCACCTATTACTCATATTGAACAAAACAACGAAGGTGGATTTACAGGAAAAGATATCGAAATAAGAGCTTATTTTAACGACCCTGCAGATGTAGATAATTTCTATTTATATAAATATGCGTACTCTAATAAAGTTACTTCTAATTTTTATGTTGATGAGGATAAGTTTTTTCAGGGAAATGAATTCTTTAGTGTTTCTGATGATGACGAACTCAAAGCTGGGGACGAAATAGAAATAACACATTACGGCATTTCAAAGCAATACTATAATTACATGAATATTTTGGTAAGTATTGCCGGCAGTAATGTTGGCGGACCTTTTCAATCGCCGCCTGCAACTGTAAAAGGAAACATCATCAACACAACCGATAAGGCAAATTATCCATTAGGCTATTTTTCACTTAGCGAAAGTCAGACAAAAAAATTCAAAATAGAATAACAAAACATGGAAGCCAGAATTGAAACTTTAACCGAGAAAAAACTTATCGGAAAGCATATTGAAATGTCCTTTATCGAAAACAAAACATTTCAGTTGTGGAGCAGTTTTATGCCAAAACGAAAAGAAATCAAAAATACAATTGATGAGAACTTATATTCCCTGGAAGTCTTTTCTACCGGGCATTTTGATAACTTTGACCCTAATAAAATTTTCCAAAAATGGGCTGCTGTAGAAGTTGCAAATTATGACGAAGTCCCGCCAGGAATGGAAACTTTAATTGTTCCAGATGGTTTATATGCCGTTTTTATACATTATGGCCCTGCTTCAGAAGGACATAAAACCTATCACACAATTTTTGCAGAATGGCTTCCAAATTCAAAATACACAGTTGACGACAGGCCGCATTTTGCCGTTATGGATCATAAGTACAAAAAAGAAGATCCAGAATCGGAAGAAGAAATCTGGATTCCGATAAAAAACAGGGATTAATCGCTTGGCTATGAATTATTCTTTTTAATTTCAACTAAAAAAAATGTTAATCGAAACACTAAAAATACTTTTTAATAGAGATTTAAATAAACTCAAATTTGAAATTGAATCATACGAATTCGAAAAGCAAATTTGGGCTGTTGATAAAAATATTTCTAATTCTGCCGGAAATCTTACACTGCATTTAATTGGAAACATCAACACTTACATTGGTGCCGAAATTGGAAAAACAAGATATATTCGAAATCGTCCTTTAGAATTTTCCCTAAAAGATATTCCAAAATCAGAATTAATCGATAAAATTGAAAATACAATTATAGTTGTAAATGATGTGCTGGATATTTTAACCGAAGCAGATTTAAACTCCATTTACCCGCAAATTGTTTTCGAAAAAGAAATGACAACAGGATTCTTCTTAGTTCATCTCGCAACACATTTAGCCTATCACGTTGGCCAGATAAATTACCATCGACGATTATTAGACTTATAATAATATGCCACAGATTTCACAGATTAAAAGGATTAATCATTTAAATCTGTGAAATCTGTGGCAAAAAAAATCTAAAATCAACACTCTAAAATCTAAAATTCAAGACGTACCTTTGCACTACATCCAAAAAATCTCACATGTCATCACACCATATAGTCCGCGACGATCAGGAACCAGCATTAATAATTGCAAACGGGGCGGCCTGCGATCCTGAATTATTAGGACAATTGCTTGAATGGTCTCCGTTGGTTATTGTTTTAGATTCGGCAATAGAAAGAGTAATTGAATTAGGCATAAAAATCGATGTACTTTTAGGAGATTTTGACAGAGGTTTTGATCCCGAGATTTATAAAACGTCACAATATCCACTCGAAATTGTTCACACCCCAGATCAGGATAAAACCGATTTAGAAAAAGCTTTTGATTATTTAGTTAAAAGAAAAATTCCTGCAGTAAACGTAGTTTGGGCAACCGGAAGACGTGCAGATCATACGATTACTAACTTAACCAATATTGTTCGCTATAGAGATTTACTTAAAATTGTAATTCTCGACGATCATTCAAAAATCTTTTTACTTCCAACAAAATTTGAAAAATGGTATACTGCTAAAACTCCAATTTCCCTAATCCCAATTGGTGTTGTAAATGGTATTTATTCTACCAATTTAGAATATCCTCTACAAAATGACACCTTAACAATGGGTTACAGAACGGGAAGCAGTAATTCAGTTGCAAACGACGGCCTTGTAACTATTTATCACACAAACGGTGATTTGTTACTAATGGAATGTTTTGATTAAAGAGCCAAAGGCTCGGTTCATTTTATAGGGCTGGATTTTTAATCCAGTCAAAAAAGGAATGTGTACCTTTGCAGCGAAATAAATCAAAATGAAAGCAGAAAACAATTCCCAAAAAGACAATTTACATCCAAGAAATCTTCATCGTTCCAGATATGATTTTGAACTTCTTATTTCAAATTGTCCTGATTTAAAAGCTTTTATTTCCATCAATAAATATGGAATCGAAACCATTGATTTCAGCAATCCGCTTGCAGTAAAAACTTTAAATAAAGCTTTATTGCAAACGTATTATGACATTCAAAACTGGAATATTCCTAAAAATTATCTTTGCCCGCCAATTCCCGGAAGAGCAGATTATATTCATTACATAGCCGATTTATTAGCAGAAATAAACAACAATCAAGTTCCTGAAGGAAATTCTGTTTTAGGATTAGACATCGGATCGGGTTCAAATTTAATCTATCCGATATTAGGGAATTCTATTTACAACTGGAGTTTTGTTGCGACTGATATTGACAAAAAAGCAATCGAAAACTGCAGTAAAATTATTGAAGCCAATCCAAGATTAATCGATGCAATCAGCTTACAACAGCAGACAGAATCCCGATTTATCTTTAAAAACATTATAATTCCCGAAGACCGATTTACATTCACAATGTGTAATCCGCCTTTTCACGCGTCAGCAGAAGAAGCAAATAAAAGCACTTCGAGAAAAGTTTCCAATCTAAATCCAAAGGAAAAAAGAAATACAAATCCAGTTTTAAACTTTGGAGGGCAAAATGCTGAATTGTGGTGCAACGGCGGCGAAATTGGTTTTGTAACACAAATGATTTACGAAAGCGCAAAATACGCTTCCCAATGTTTGTGGTTTACAACTTTGGTTTCTAAAAAAGAAAATCTTTCTTCGATTTATAAAACTTTGAAAAAAGTAAATGCCTTTGAAGTCAAAACAATTGAAATGTCGCAAGGACAGAAAAATAGTCGTATTGTAGCTTGGACATTTATAAGTGATATTCAACAGCGAAAAAATTTCATTTAAATAATTGATTTTCAGCTAAATTCTTGATTTTATAATACACTTTTGTTAGGTTTGTCCTAAACTATTAAATATCAGAATCATGGCAGAATATATAGGTTATCTCGCTTCCTTTTTTATTGTTGGAGGATTTTTGCTAAAAGACCTAAAAACAATACGACTCATAAACTTATTTGGATGTATTTGTTTTGTTGTTTATGGTATTTTTTTTTAAGATTACAGAGATTTTAACCAATGGCTTTTACCGATTATTATTCCAAATGCGATTTTATCATTTGTTCAAATCTATCATTTGACATCCAAAAAAGCATGACAGATTGTAATTATGATATTTTAAAACAAAATTCTGATACAGTTTCTGTTTTCTATAATCGTAACTTTAAGTTCAAATTGAACTTATACCATGTCAAAATTATACTCCAGATTAGCAATACTTTTATTTTTAGTCACAAGCTGCGCTTCAACCAAAAAGACAAAATTTGAAGATTACGTTTTTAAAACTAAAAGCGAAGAACAAAAATATGAAACTGCTTATAACAAAGCTTTGAAACTTTGGGACATTCCATATACCGAAGAAAATGTAAAAACAAATTTTGGAACTGCCCATGTCATTATCGCCGGACCAAAAAATGGAAAGGATTTAGTTTTACTCCACGGAATGGATGCCAGTTCAACCATGTGGTATCCTAACATTAAAGCTTTAGCCAAGAATCATCGCATTTATGCCATCGACTTTTTGATGGAAGCCGGAAAATCTCATTTAACCGCAAAACCACTTTCATCAGAAGAAATTGTCGTTTGGTACAACGAAATTTTTGATCATTATAAATTAAAGAAATTTGACATCATTGGTGCTTCCCGAGGTGGCTGGATTGCAACATTATTGGCCATTCAAAAAGAAAATTCTATAGATAAAATTGTGCTGTTAAGTCCGGCACAAACTTTTAAATTCATTGACAAACCTAGAAAAACATCATCAGCTTTACTTTTAAAACTTTTTCCTAGTGAAAAGAAATTCAGCAAAACATTAAAAACATTTTCTACGCATCCGGAAAAAATTAGTCCTATCTACAACAGGCAATTTTATCTGGCTAATAAATACGCCAAATCAAATTCAAGTATGCTAAAAATGACGCCTTTTTCAGATAAAGAATTAGAATCAATCAATAATCCCGTTCTGGTTTTAATTGGCGATAAAGATGTTATTAATTCTGAAGAAAGTTTAGAGCGGGCACAAAAACACTTAGTCAACAGCAAAACAAAAATCATAAAAGATGCCGGGCATTTTTTAACTATCGACCAGCCAAAAATTATAAATGATGCTGTTATTAATTTTTTAGAATAACGGAAATGTATAGTCCCTACGGGAGGACAATTTGTACAAGCGAATATTTGTTTTGCTACCGATATTTAATCTCTGCGAGATATATTTAAGAACAAATTATTTGTTGAAAAAATTATCTTTTGACTATTAAATTTGGTTAAATATTCTAATTATAATTTAAAATTAATTCGGAAAAACTATCTCGTAGAGATTAAATATCGGTAGAAATAAAGGGCTGTTATATTTTAAAATTGTCCCGTAGGGACTATACAAATCATCAGGTTTTTTATCTTTTTTATAGCATTCAAACTTTGTATCTTTACAAAACCAACTTTTCATCAGTCAAAAATGAATTTCCAAGTATCTTCAGAATATAGTCCAAAAGGAGACCAGCCGCAAGCCATACAAAAACTCGCACAAGGTGTAGTTGGTGGAGAAAAATACCAAACATTATTAGGAGTTACAGGATCAGGTAAAACATTTACAGTAGCCAATGTTATTCAGGAAGTACAGCGCCCTACCATAGTTTTGGCACATAACAAAACTTTGGCCGCACAGCTGTATTCAGAATTCAAACAATTTTTCCCGAATAATGCGGTGGAGTATTTCGTTTCTTACTACGATTATTATCAGCCGGAAGCTTTTATGCCCGTAACAGGAGTTTTTATTGAAAAAGATTTATCTATCAATGAAGAGCTTGAAAAGATGCGTTTAAGCACCACATCTTCCCTTCTTTCTGGTCGACGTGATGTTTTGGTAGTAGCATCTGTATCGTGTTTATACGGTATTGGAAATCCTGTTGAATTTAAGAAGAATGTTATTGAGATCAGCAGAGATCAGCTTATTTCGAGAACTAAATTGCTGCATAGTCTTGTACAAAGTTTGTACGCCAGAACAGAAGCCGATTTTAATCCGGGAACTTTTAGAATTAAAGGTGATACGGTTGAAATTTATCCAAGTTATGCAGATGATGCTTACAGGGTTCATTTTTTTGGAGATGAAATTGAAGAAATAGAATCTTTTGATGCGAAGACTTCTCAGGTAATTGAAAAGTTTAAAAGACTGACTATTTATCCTGCCAATATGTTTGTGACTTCGCCGGAAGTCCTTCAAGGTGCAATTTGGGAAATCCAGCAGGATTTGGTAAAACAAGTAGATTATTTTAAAGAAATAGGCAAACATTTAGAAGCCAAACGTTTGGAAGAAAGAACCAATTTCGATTTAGAAATGATTCGTGAATTGGGTTATTGCTCCGGAATTGAGAATTATTCCCGTTATCTTGACGGAAGACAAGCCGGAACAAGACCTTTCTGTTTACTAGATTATTTCCCAAACGATTTTTTAATGATTGTTGACGAAAGCCACGTTACGGTTTCGCAGGTACACGCCATGTATGGAGGTGACCGCAGCCGTAAAGAAAACTTGGTTGAATATGGTTTCCGTTTACCTGCCGCAATGGACAACAGACCTTTGAAATTTGAAGAGTTCGAAGCTTTGCAAAATCAGGTAATTTACGTTTCGGCAACTCCGGCAGATTACGAATTACAGAAATCTGATGGTATTTATGTTGAGCAGATTATTCGTCCAACGGGATTATTAGATCCGGTTATTGAAGTGCGTCCAAGTTTAAATCAAATTGATGATTTGATTGAAGAAATTCAGGTTCGCTGTGAGCTAGACGAAAGAGTTTTGGTAACAACTTTGACTAAAAGAATGGCAGAAGAATTAGCCAAATATTTAACCAAAGTCAATATTCGATGCCGATACATCCATTCTGAAGTGGATACTTTAGAACGTATCGAAATCATGCAGGATTTACGAAAAGGAATTTTTGATGTTTTAATTGGAGTAAACTTACTTCGTGAAGGTTTAGATTTACCCGAAGTTTCGCTTGTGGCAATTCTAGACGCTGATAAAGAAGGTTTCTTAAGAAATCACCGTTCTTTAACTCAAACAATTGGGCGTGCAGCGAGAAACTTAAATGGTAAAGCAATTATGTATGCCGATAAAATTACGGCGAGTATGCAGAGAACAATCGACGAAACCAATTATAGAAGAACGAAACAAATCAATTATAATATCGAAAATAATATAACACCACAGGCATTAAACAAAAAAATAGAAAGTGCTTTTACTAAAAATCCTTTGGTAGAATACGAACTAGGTCATACTTTGTCAGCCGCTGCAGAACCGGAAACAGCATACATGTCAAAAGCAGATCTTGAGAAAATGATTCGTGAGAAACGAAAATCAATGGAAAAAGCAGCAAAAGAATTAGATTTTATGCAGGCTGCAAAACTACGTGATGATATCAAAAAGTTACAGGAACAATTACCTTAATTATGTTGTTCCTGAAAAACTCTTAATAAAACTTTAGGATCAATCATGGCATTTGGAGCTTTTTTCATTAAATCTAAAATACGCTTTACTGCAGTTGGGTTTAATCCCATTTCAATCGCAATCTGCTGAATGGCTTTTGCTTCTTTTTCGTGTAAAATTCCATCGCAGTGCATGATTAAAGCCAATCTGTAAAACTGCTGAATACGCTGAAATTCTGATTTTACAACTACTGGCTTAATTTCCTGATGAAATAAATCATGAAAAACATCCAGCCCGATATTTAATTCCTGAGCAACGTGCCACAAAAATTCATACTCTCTTTTATGTAATTGCCCATCGACTGTAGAAAACGCAATTAATTCTAAAAGTAAACTTTTCTTTTGTGCTTCGGTATTCATCAATTTGTTATTTTTAGCTAAAATATTGCTTTTAAATTAAAAACACAAAATCTAATGATGAGGGGATTTTTCATATTTATATTTCTTTGGATGATTGCCGGAAATGCACAAAGTACGGCTTCAAAAAGCGTGTCAACTTTTACCATTGAAGCACCTCAATTAAACACCCAAAAGAAAATCTGGATCTATCTTCCCGAAAATTATTCGGCTTCAGCCAAAAAATACAGTGTAATTTATATGCACGATGCTCAGAATTTGTTTGATGCCAAAACTTCTTATGTCGGCGAATGGAATGTCGACGAAAAATTAGACAGTTTAAAAGCGCAAATAATAGTTGTTGGGATTGAACACGGAAACGAAAAACGTATCGACGAATTAACACCTTTTAAAAATGAAAAATACGGCGGAGGAAATGCCGATAATTATTTAGAATTTATCGTAAAAACATTAAAACCTTATATAGATAAAAACTACAGAACCAAAACAAAAGCTAAGAATACAATCATTTTTGGAAGTTCACTTGGTGGTTTAGTTTCGTATTATGGAGCTTTGAAATATCCCGAAGTATTTGGCAAGGCAGGCGTTTTTTCACCTTCATTTTGGTACACAAACGATATCTATACTTTTACTGAGAAGATTCCAAAAATTAAAACAAAATTTTACTTTTTATGCGGCGATAAAGAAGATGAAAATATGGTAAAAGACATGACCAAAATGGAAAAATTATTGGATACAAAGCGTTGTTACTGTCTTCATCTCACCAAATCTAAAGTTGTAAAAGGCGGCGAACATAATGAAAAATTGTGGAGGGACGGTTTTGTAAAAGCAGTTCTTTGGCTTAATTATTGAGAAAAAAAACATAAAAAAACAGCACAAAAATCATGAAACTAATTTTAAGAGAATATAACCTAAAACTAAAACATACTTTCACGATTTCAAGAGAATCAATTGATTTTCAGCCTTCTTTAATTGTTGAACTTCAGAGTGATGGTTTTTCGGGTTTTGGAGAAGCAACTTCAAATCCGTATTACAAAACAACAGTTTCAATGATGATTCAGGATTTAGAAAAAATCAGGAGCATTATTGAAAACACACAAGATGAAACTCCAGATGCATTTTGGGCAAAAATGTATCCGTATTTGAAAGAGGATATGTTTGCACTTTGCGCTTTAGATTTAGCTTATAATGATTTGTATGCTCGTAAAAAAGGTAAAAAGTTATACGAATTATGGAATTACACAACCGAAAGAAATCCGCTTACGGATTACACAATTGGAATTGCTTCTATTGAAAAAATGGTTTCAAAAATGCAGGAACTTCCCTGGCCTATTTATAAAATTAAATTAGGAACCAAAGAAGATATTGCCATCGTAAAAGAACTTAGAAAACATACAGATGCTATTTTTAGAATCGATGCCAATTGCGGCTGGACTGTTGATGAAACAATTAATAATGCTATTGAATTAAAAAAACTGGGCGTTGAGTTTTTAGAACAACCTATGAAAGCAGACAATTGGGAAGCGCACAAAGAGGTTTTTAAACATTCTGTTCTTCCGGTAATTGCAGATGAAAGCTGTATTATTGAGGAAGATGTCGCAAAATGTTTCAATCATTTTCATGGAGTTAATGTAAAACTAGTAAAATGCGGCGGTTTAACCCCGGGAAAGCGCATGATCGAAGAAGCTAAAAAATTAGGTTTAAAAACGATGGTAGGCTGCATGACGGAATCAACAGTTGGGATTTCTGCAATTGCTCATTTATTACCTCAACTTGATTATGTTGATATGGATGGTGCTTTGCTTTTAGCAGAAGATATTGCAACCGGAGTAACCATAAAAAATGGTGCTGTGAGTTATTCTGATCTTAACGGAACCGGGGTTACACTTCTATAAAATGATAGTAGAAAAATTTCCCGATCGAATTATAGAAATTGACCAAGAACAGTATTTGTATTTTGGCGGAACTGCTTATTTGGGGCTGCCAACCAATAAAAAATTCCAGGATTTAGTCGTGCAGAATATTTTAAAATGGGGAACAACTTACGGCAGTTCCAGAACAGCCAACATCAAATTAAGTGCTTATGACAATGGTGAAAAGTTTTTAGCTGCTCACATAGGTTCAGAAAGTACGGTTACGGTTTCTTCAGGAATGCTGGCCGGGAAATTGGTTATCGATTTAATGAAAAAGCAGACAGATTGTTTTTTTCATTTTAATGACACACACAATGCAATCAAAATTGAAAATAGTCTTCCGTTATTCGTTAATGACAAATTAAATGATCGTTTATTAGACTCAAAAGCTGAAAAAATAGTGATTCTTACTGACGGTGTTCCTTCTTTTGAAACAAAACCTGTTGATTTATCATTTTTAAAACAAATTCCAAATCATAAAGAAGTTACTTTAATTTTGGATGAATCACATTCTTTTGGGATTTTAGGTAAAAATGGAGCCGGGATTTACGCATCAATTGATTTCCCTCTCAAAAGAAAAATCATGGTTTCTTCTCTAGGAAAAGCTTTTGGTTTAACTGGTGGTGTTATAGCAGGGAATGTTGATTTTATCAATAAAATAAAAGAAATGGAAACTTTTACAAGTGCAGCGGGAATGAACCCTGCTTTTGTTCAAACACTTTCAGATGCTGCAGAAATTTATACTTTACAACACATAAAACTGCTGGATAATTTAAAATATGCAGACTCGATTTTAATCCAAAACAACAATGTCAAGTTTGATAAAAACTACCCTTTGATTTATCTTTTATCAAAGGAATTAGTAGAAAAATTAAAAGCCGAAAAAATTATTATTGCCAGCTTTAAATACACCAAAGATGCTGAACCACTAAATCGAATTGTAATTACAGCCAACCATCTCAAAGAAGATTTAGATAAATTAATTGAAGTTCTAAATACATAGAATTGTACTGAAAAAATAAAAAGTCTGTCACGAATTTCACGAATTGTATGGTGCTTAAAATTTAATTTGTGAAAATTCGTGAAATTCGTGGCAAAAAACCTTTACTCTGTTCAATAAGTTGTAATCAAATTACTTTTAAAACGTACCTTTGTAAAAAATAAACGATGACAAATAACGATATACTTAAAAAACTTCGCGTGGCTTTGATGCTTCGTGATGACCAAATAGTTGAAATTTTAGAATTAGTAGATTTTAGAATTACGAAATCAGAATTGGGCGCTTTTTTTAGAGCCGAAGATCATGAAAATTACATGGAATGTGGTGATCAGGTTTTACGTAACTTCCTGAACGGATTAGTAATTCACTTAAGAGGAACAAAAGAAAATCCTAAAAACCCGAATGATGTTTTAGCCAAACATAAAGCGGAAATTCCTAAGAAAGACAGCACAAAAGAAAGACCTGAATTTAAAGCTGCTTCTAAAGATTCAGAAAGAGGAAGAGGCGATAAAGCACCTTCTAAAACTGGTTCTGCTGCTAAAAAACCTTTTAAGAAAAAACCGGCTGCACCAAAAATACAGGTTGTAGAAAAAGTGGTTTACAAAAACGGTAAGAATAAGAAATAATCAATATTGCGATATCATAATTTCATAAAATCCCTTCGATATTCGAAGGGATTTTTTTATTACACATCATTTATCGTAGAGACGCACAGCAGTGCGTCTACGTCTCGTGAATCCATAATGGGAAATACGTTGCGTAGACGCACTGCTGTGCGTCTCTACGATATACATTATCCATAAAAAATTTCATGTATTGATTTTTTTGACATAACTACAAACAAAAAATCCCTCCGAATATCGAAGGGATTTTCTATATAATTGATTTCTTATTTAATTAAGAAAGAGCAGCTTTAACTTGGTCAGCAGCTTCTTGAAACTGAACAGCTGATAAGATTGGCATACCTGAATTGTCAATTAATTCTTTTGCAATTTCAGCATTTGTTCCTTGCAAACGAACAATAATTGGCACTTTAATAGCGTCACCCATGTTTTTGTAAGCATCAACAACTCCTTGAGCAACACGGTCACAACGAACGATTCCTCCGAAGATGTTAATCAAAATAGCTTTTACGTTTGGATCTTTTAAGATAATACGGAAAGCAGTTTCAACACGTTTAGCATCAGCAGTTCCACCAACGTCAAGGAAGTTAGCAGGCTCAAAACCAGCATATTTAATTAAATCCATAGTTGCCATTGCAAGACCAGCTCCGTTTACCATACATCCTACAGTACCGTCAAGATCTACATAGTTCAAACCTACTTCTTTAGCTTCAACTTCGATTGGATTCTCCTCACGGATATCTCTCATTTCAGCATATTTAGGTTGTCTGTATAAAGCATTATCATCAATATTTACTTTAGCATCAACAGCCATAATTTTATTGTCAGATGTTTTCAAAACCGGGTTGATTTCAAACATAGAAGCATCAGAACCAATGTAAGCATTGTATAATGAATCGATGAATTTTACCATTTCTTTGAAAGCATTTCCAGAAAGACCTAAGTTAAAGGCAATTCTTCTAGCTTGAAAACCTTGTAATCCAACAGAAGGATCAACTTCTTCTGTAAAAATTAAGTGTGGAGTGTGTTCAGCAACTTCTTCGATATCCATTCCACCTTCAGTAGAATACATAATCATGTTACGTCCTGTACCTCTATTCAATAAAACAGAAACATAAAACTCAGAAGTTTCGCTTTCACCAGGATAGTATACATCTTCAGCAACTAAAACTTTGTTTACTTTTTTACCCTCAGCAGAAGTCTGAGGTGTAATCAATTGCATTCCGATAATTTGTCCTGCAATTTCTTCAACTTGTTGAAGATTTTTAGCTAGCTTAACTCCACCGCCTTTTCCACGACCACCTGCGTGAATTTGTGCTTTTATTACGTGCCATCCTGTACCAGTTTCGGCAGTTAATTGTTTTGCAGCAGCTACAGCTTCAACCGCATTGTTAGCCACAATTCCGCGTTGAATGCGTACTCCGTAACTTGCTAAAATTTCTTTTCCTTGATATTCGTGTATGTTCATAATATAGAATTTGTCTGGTTCTGAATTTAGTTCAGAATAAAAGTGCGACAAAAATAGCAAAATTCAACTTAATAGTAAAATGTTTTTCTATTAAAAAATGACACTTACAGGTATTAAACGTTTATTCTTTCGCAACGCAAAGAAATAGTTAACTAAACGATTTGTTAAAGTTAACTCAAAACCACTAAAACGTTTGATATTTAACAAAAACATCACCGTATTTATTAGCCTTACGACGATTTTTCTTAATATATTTTAATTCGCATTATCATTTTATCATTTCGCAATGGTTAATACAATATTATTATCAATTAAGAAGCCTTTTTCTAGTATTACAACAAAAATGTAAGCGAAAGTATAATTTCAATACATTATGTTTAACGAAATCTTTATTTTTGTAGAAAAAATATCAAGAATGAAAGTTAAAGAACAAGGGCTCTATCTGCCTGAATTTGAACACGACAATTGTGGTGCAGGATTTATTTGTAATTTGAATGGTATTAAATCAAATGATATTATTCACAAAGCATTAGACATCTTAATTAAATTGGAACATCGTGGTGCCGTTAGTTCTGATGGAAGAACTGGAGACGGAGCGGGAATTTTATTTGATATTCCTCATGATTTTTTTAAGAAAGTATGTGACTTTGAAATCCCGGAAACGCGTGAGTATGCAGTAGGAATGGTTTTTTTACCAAAAAGCAAAAACCAGGTATCTTTTTGTATCAATGCATTCGAATCAACTATTAAAGATCAAAATTTAAAGATCTTAGGTTGGAGAGATGTACCTGTTGACGTTGAAAATTTAGGGCAGATCGCCGCAGAAAAAGAACCAACAGTTAAACAAGTTTTCGTTTCTAAAAACGGACAAAATTTAACTGAACAAGAATTCAATGCAAAACTTTTTGCAGCTAGAAAAATTGCAGAACACGCCGTAAGAGGTTCTAAAACTTCTGAAAGCCACATGTTTTATTTTACTAGTTTATCGACAACTACTATAATATATAAAGGTCTATTGATGCCGGAAGACATCAGCCGTTATTATATAGATTTGAAAGATCCGGACTTGGTGACTCGTTTAGCGCTTGTACACCAGCGTTTCTCTACAAATACATTCCCTTCTTGGGATCTAGCTCAACCGTTTAGATACATGTGTCATAATGGTGAGATCAACACACTTCGTGGAAACGTAAGCCGTATGCGTGCTCGTGAAGAGCTTATGCAGAGTGCTGTTTTTGGCGATGATATCAAAAAATTATTCCCAATTATCTTAGAAGGAAAATCAGATTCTGCTTCTATGGATATGGTCGTAGAACTTTTATTAATGACAGGTCGTTCATTGCCTGAAGCGATGATGATGGTAGTTCCTGAAGCTTGGGAAAAGCATCAGACAATGTCTCCTGAAAAAAGAGCTTTCTACGAGTTCAACGCTTGTATCATGGAACCTTGGGATGGTCCAGCTTCTATTCCGTTTACAGATGGTAACGTAATTGGTGCCTTATTAGACAGAAACGGATTGCGTCCTTCTCGTTATACATTAACACATAGTGGTTTCGTAATCATGTCATCAGAAATTGGTGTACTGGATATCGATCCGGAAGATGTAATTCAGCACGGTCGTTTAGAGCCAGGAAAAATGTTCCTGGTTGACATGAACGAAGGTCGTATTATTGAAGACGAAGAAGTTAAAAAAGCGATCGTTACAAAACGTCCGTACCAAGAATGGTTAGACGCTAACTTATTGCCTTTAGCAAAAGTTCCTTATACCAATAACCCAACTCCGGTTGAGAAATTAGATTTCCAAACCAGACAGCGTTTATTTGGTTATACAATTGAAGATTTAAAAACAATCATCAACCCAATGGGAGGACAAGGAGCTGAAGCCATCAGTTCTATGGGTAATGATACGCCTTTGGCAGTATTATCAGACCAGCCTCAATTATTGTACAACTATTTCAAACAATTATTTGCTCAGGTTACCAATCCGCCTTTGGATGGTATTCGTGAAGAAATCATTACCGATATTAGTTTAGCGGTTGGAGGTGATTTCAATATTTTTGAAATTGAATCTAAGCAGTGTAAAAAACTAAAAATTCAAAATCCGGTTATATCTAACGAGGATTTAGATAAAATCAGAAACATTGATCACGTAGATTTTAAATCGGCTACTATCTCTACTTTATATAAAATAGAAAAAGGAGTTAACGGTTTAGAGCGTGCACTTGAAAAATGTGTTCAGGCAACTTACAAAGCTGTAAATGAAGGATGCAATGTTATCATTCTTTCAGATAGAGGCGTTAGCGAAGAATTAGCTCCAATTCCAATGTTATTGGCTTGTTCTTACATTCACCACTCTTTAAACATTTTACAGGTTCGTTCAAAATTCGGAATCATAATTGAATCTGCAGAGCCTCGTGAACCACATCATTTTGCTTTATTGTTCGGATACGGTGCAAGTGCAATCAATCCATACATGGTAAATGAAATTATTCACGATCAGGTAAATCAAGGATTTATTAAAGGTGTAAAAGCAGATTATGCGATTGTAAACTACAATAAAGCGATTGCAAAAGGAATCGTTAAAATCATGAACAAAATTGGTATCTCTACTTTACATTCATATAGAGCTGCACAAATTTTCGAGATTTTAGGTTTAAACAAAACCTTTACTTCAAAATATTTCCCTTACACACCTTCAAGAATCGAAGGAATTGGTTTGATCGAAGTAGAAAAAGAAGTAAAAAAACGTTTTCAAAAAGCATTTCCAAATTCAAAAGTGGCAAGTTTGCTTTCTTTAGAAATTGGGGGTATTTACAGATGGAGACGTGGTGGAGAAAAACACATGTTTAATCCAACTACCATTTCTAAATTACAACAGGCCGTTCGTTTGAACAGTCCTGAAAGTTATAAAGAATACTCTAATATGGTTAACGAGCAAAGCTCAAACTTAATGACTATTAGAGGGATGTTTGAATTCAATAATTTAGATCCAATTTCTATTGATGAAGTAGAACCTTGGACAGAAATTGTAAAGAAATTCAAAACAGGTGCGATGTCTTACGGATCTATCAGTAGAGAAGCGCACGAGAATTTAGCCATTGCAATGAACAGAATTGGTGGAAAAAGTAACTCTGGAGAAGGTGGAGAAGATCCAAAACGTTTCCAGAAAGAAATTAACGGAGATTCTAGAAACAGTGCAATCAAACAAGTTGCTTCGGGACGTTTTGGTGTTTCGATCAACTATTTGACAAACGCTAAAGAAATCCAGATTAAAATGGCTCAGGGAGCAAAACCTGGTGAAGGTGGACAGTTACCTGGAGAAAAAGTAGTGCCTTGGATTGCTGAAACCAGAAACTCTACGCCTTATGTAGGTTTGATTTCACCTCCGCCTCACCACGATATTTATTCTATTGAGGATTTATCTCAATTGATTTACGATTTGAAAAATGCAAACCGTGAAGCCCGTATTAACGTAAAATTAGTTTCTGAAGTTGGAGTTGGAACCATCGCTGCCGGTGTTGCCAAAGCAAAAGCTGACGTTATCTTAATTTCTGGTTATGACGGAGGAACGGGAGCTGCTCCATTAACATCTTTACAACACACAGGTATTCCGTGGGAACTTGGTTTAGCTGAAGCGCAGCAGACTTTGATCTTAAACGATTTAAGAAGCCGTGTAGTTCTAGAATGTGACGGACAGTTGAAAACAGGTCGTGACGTTGCTATCGCTGCTTTATTAGGAGCTGAAGAATTTGGTTTTGCAACTGCTCCACTTGTAGCTTCAGGCTGTATTATGATGAGAGCCTGTCACTTAAATACCTGCCCGGTTGGTATTGCAACTCAGGATCCTGAATTAAGAAAAAATTTCAAAGGAACTCCAGAGCACGTAATCAACTTCATGTATTTTATTGCTGAGGAATTAAGAGAAATCATGGCGCAATTAGGTTTCAGAACCTTAAAAGAAATGGTTGGTCAGTCACAAAAATTAAATGTGAACAAAGCGATCAAACATTACAAAGCCAATGGTTTAGATTTATCTTCTATTCTATACAAACCGGAAAAAGCTAAAACAGAACCGATTCACAATACAACTGAACAAGATCACCAACTTGAAAATGTATTAGATTTTGATATCATTAAAGAAGCGATTCCGTCTATTTATAGAAAAGAAAAAACAAGAGTTACATTTAAAATTAAAAATACAGACCGTTCTGTAGGTGCGATTTTGAGTAATGAAATCTCAAAAATTTATGGCGCACAAGGATTACCTGATGACACTATTTTAGTTGATTTTGAAGGTTCTGCCGGACAAAGTTTTGGTGCTTTTGCAACAAACGGATTGTCATTTAAAATTCACGGAAACTGTAATGATTATTTAGGAAAAGGTCTTTCTGGAGGAAAATTGATTATCAAAGTCCCTCCTACTGCAACCTTCAAACCCGAAGACAATATCATTATCGGAAACGTTGCCCTTTACGGAGCTATTACCGGAGAGGCTTATATTAATGGAATGGCCGGAGAGCGTTTCTGTGTTAGAAATTCTGGAGCAACTGCAGTTGTTGAAGGAATTGGAGATCACGGATGCGAATACATGACCGGTGGTACAGTGGTAGTTTTAGGAAAAACAGGAAGAAACTTCGCCGCTGGTATGAGCGGTGGTGTAGCTTATGTTTACGATCCAAATCAAAAATTCGATTCGACTTTATGTAATATGGAAATGGTTGCATTCGACCCGATGGAAGAAGAAGACGTTACCAAACTAAGACGATTGATCAAAAATCATTCATTGTACACAAGCAGTCCATTAGCAAAAAGAATTTTAGCAGACTGGGAAAACCAACAAAAGCACTTCGTAAAAGTAATGCCAACTGATTACAAAAAAGCATTACAACGAATTGCAGAAGAGAAAAAAATAGAAGAATTAATAGCTGATTAAAAGGTTCTGAGTTACAAAGGTGCAGAGGTACTAAGGTTGAGTTTCTCAACTCACTTCCCACATTTCACATCTCACAACTAAATTTAATAAAAATGTCATGGGTAAAATAGGCGGATTTAAAGAATATAACAGAGCCGACGAAAGTAATTTAGCAGTAGCAGAACGTGTTTCTAACTATAATGAATTTACTATTCCGTTAGCAAAAGATAAAGTAAAAGAACAAGGTTCAAGATGTATGGATTGTGGTATTCCTTTTTGCCACAGTGGTTGTCCATTAGGAAATTTAATTCCTGACTTCAACGATATGGTACATCAGGAAGAATGGCAGAGTGCATTAGAGATTTTACAATCGACTAATAACTTCCCAGAATTCACAGGACGTTTATGCCCTGCTCCATGCGAAAAAGCATGTGTATTAGGAATCATCAAAGATCCTGTATCAATCGAAAACATCGAGAAAAACATTGTTGAAATTGGTTTTGCCGAAGGGTGGATCAAACCTCAAACTCCAAAAACAAGAACTGGAAAAACAGTTGCCGTTATTGGTTCAGGACCTGCGGGACTTGCAGCTGCACAGCAATTAAACAGAGCCGGACACACGGTTACAGTTTTTGAAAGAGACAACGCAATTGGAGGTTTATTACGTTACGGAATTCCAAATTTCAAATTAGAAAAAGGAATTATCGACAGACGTGTAGCAATCCTTGAAGCTGAAGGAATCACTTTTAAAACTAATGTGAATGTTGGTGTAAACTTTAGCGTAGCAGAATTAAACGCTTTCGACTCTATCGTTTTATGCGGAGGAGCAACAGAAAGAAGAAGCTTGCCAACTAAAGGAATCGAAAGCAAAGGCGTTGTTCAGGCTATGGATTTCCTTACACAACAAACTAAAGTTTTATACGGAGAATCTATTCCGGATCAGGTAAAAGCTACTGGTAAAGATGTAATCGTTATTGGTGGTGGAGATACAGGTTCTGACTGCGTTGGAACTTCAAACAGACACGGAGCAAAATCGGTAACTAACTTTGAGATTTTACCAAAACCTCCAATTGGAAGAAGCGAGTCAACTCCTTGGCCTTTCTGGCCATTGCAGTTAAAAACATCTTCTTCTCATGAAGAAGGATGTGACAGAAACTGGTTAATCAATACAAAAGAATTTATTTCTAATGATAAGGGTGAATTAACCGGATTAAAAACCGTTGAAGTTCAATGGAAAATGACTCCGGGACAAAGACCTGAATTAATCGAAAAAGAAGGTTCAGAGAAAATCTGGCCTTGCGATTTAGCTTTATTAGCTCTTGGATTTACAGGTCCGGAGAAAACATTAAGCGAGCAGTTAGGTCTTGAATTAGATTTTAGAAGCAATTACAAAGCTCATAATTATCAAACAAACGTTCCTCACATTTTCACTGCAGGTGATATGAGAAGAGGACAATCATTAATCGTGTGGGCTATTTCAGAAGGTCGCGAAGCAGCAAGAGAGGTAGATTTGTTCTTAATGGGTTCTACCAACCTGCCTACTAAAGGAAAAGGAGATTTACCAAGTCTATAATCTTAGATTCTAAGATACTGAGATGCTAAGGTTCTAAGTTTTTTTCCTTGCATTTTATTTAATCTTTATTCCAATAAACAACATAACTACTAACAAACCCTTGAATTATTTTCAGGGGTTTTGTTTTTAAATTTAGTCCGCGGATTTCACAGATTAAACAGATTTACGCGGATTTTTTTTATATTTATTTTAAATCTGTGTTTATCCTGTTTGATTCGTAAAATAGGTGGGCTAACAATATTTTTTTTATAAAAATTCAAAATAAAGCACTTTTTGTTTAAAAACAAACAATTTGTTACAATTTGTTATTTTTCTACAAATAATTTGCAGTTAGTCAAAAGTGTAATAACTTTGCCCAAAATGATTTAAAAATGCAAGCAAAAGATTTACTGCAGTTAGCAGACCAATTTGGAAGTCCATTATATGTTTATGATGCCGAAAAAATCCAATCTCAGTACAATAGGTTAACTAAAGCTTTCTCTAAGGTAGAAAACTTAAGAGTTAATTACGCCATGAAGGCATTGTCAAACGTTGCGATTCTTCAGTTATTAAAGAACATGGGGTCTGGTTTAGATACTGTATCAATTCAAGAAGTTTTATTAGGACTTCATGCTGGCTATGACCCTGACAAAATTTTCTTTACACCAAACGGAGTTTCTCTTGAAGAAATTGAAGAAGTTGCCGCAATGGGTGTACAAATCAATATCGATAACTTATCCATTCTGGAGCAATTCGGAACAAAATATCCTCAAATTCCGGTATGTATTCGTATCAATCCGCACGTAATGGCGGGTGGAAATGCTAATATTTCTGTTGGACATATCGATAGTAAATTCGGAATTTCGGTACATCAAATTCCGCATATATTGCGAATTGTAGAGAATACAAAAATGAGTATCGTTGGAATTCACATGCACACAGGATCTGATATTTTAGATATCGAAGTATTCTTGTATGCTGCTGAAATCTTGTTCGATACTGCAAAACACTTCAAAGATTTAGAGTTTTTAGATTTCGGAAGCGGATTCAAAGTTCCTTACAAAAAAGACGATATCGAAACCGACATTGAAGAATTAGGTAAAAAATTATCAAAAAGATTCAATTCTTTCTGTGCAGAATACGGCAGAGATTTAACCTTGATTTTCGAACCAGGAAAATTCCTGGTGAGCGAAGCAGGTTTCTTCTTAGCAAAAGTAAACGTAGTAAAACAAACAACATCAACAGTTTTCGCCGGAGTTGACAGTGGTTTCAACCACTTAATCCGTCCAATGTTTTACGGTTCACAACATTATATCGAAAACATCTCAAACCCAAAAGGAAAAGAGCGTTTTTACTCTGTTGTAGGATACATTTGCGAAACTGATACTTTTGCCAACAACCGCAGAATCTCAGAAATTACCGAAGGCGATATTCTTGCTTTCAGAAATGCCGGAGCATATTGCTTCTCAATGTCTTCCAACTACAATTCAAGATACAAACCAGCCGAAGTTCTTTGGAAAGACGGAAAAGGAATCTTAATTCGTGCGCATGAAACATTCGAAGATTTACTTAAAAATCAAATTCCGTTACCGCAAGAAATTGCTGCAACAGTTTAAAATAAAAAAAAAAGAGAATATCTATTGAATCCCGTTTCTTAATTGAGGCGGGATTTTTTTATTGCAGATTTTAGAGTTCAGATTTTAGATTTATAAACGACTGTCAGGCTGAGCGAAGTCGAAGCCAACGCAAAGTAACCGCAATAATTGGAATTTGGAATTTGGAATTTTAAAAAATTGAACTATTGACAGAAAACATAACCACTTGATAAACAGGTAAAAATACTCGATTACAATTAAAAAGATATCTGTATTTTTGACTTATCTATCTGATTTATAGAAACATAAATATTCTTTACTCCTATTTGCCAAAAATTAGAAATATTAGTCTTCTCCAAAATAAATAAACTATCTCGCCAAATACTTGATAAAATTTATATTAACTAATAATTCAATTTTAAGATATGAAACTTATAAAAATTGGCTCATCAGGAAATGACGTTAAAAAGTGGCAGTTTTTTTTAACCGGTTTAGGATTGTATAAAGGAACTGCATCTGGAGTTTTTGATGAAGCTCTGGATTTTTCGACCAAAGAATTTCAAAAGGCACACAATCTAAACCCAGACGGCAAAGTAGGAAATTTTACGATTGGAGCCGCAATGTTACTCGGTTTTGGAGTTGTTACAGATGATGAACAAAATATTACAAATGACAGTTTTCCTCCAAAACCAAATTTTGAACCTATTGTTTCAAATGCCGAAAAACAAAAAGTGTTTGGAGAACTAAAGTTTAAATCTGCCCCTTTACCAGATAATCCCGAAAATATCATAATTACAAATAATTGGGATAAAGAGAATATTATAAAAATCAAAATTCCGCAGCTCATACAAATTAAAGGCACAGAAACGGTTTATTTTCATAAAAAAGCAGAAAAACAATTAATAAACCTTTGGGCAGAATGGGATAGAAACAAACTGCTTCACCATGTTTTAACCTGGGAAGGCTCATACAATCCACGATTTATTAGAGGAAGTAAAACAACTTTAAGCAATCACGCATTTGGCACAGCTTTCGACATAAATTATAACTGGAATAAACTAGGCGCAGTTCCTGCTTTAGTTGGACAAAAAGGATGCGTTAGAGAATTAGTCGAAATTGCAAATGCAAACGGTTTTTATTGGGGCGGACATTTTACAAGAAGAGATGGAATGCATTTTGAAGTTGCGAAAATTTTAAAATAATTCCACGCTCCACAAAATAACCGCCATATTCGTCATTTCGACGAAGGAGAAATCTCCGCAAGTAACTCCACAATGCAGATAAAACATAAAGAAAGAAAATTCTTAAAATTATTTTTATCTTTAGCAAAAAAATGCATTTACAAGAAGGTTATCATACTTATTACCTCTACATAATAACAAACAAATCAAAAACCGTTTTCTATACTGGAGTTACAAATAATTTGAAAATTCGTTTAAGTCAACATACAGAGAATAGTACAAAGGGAAACAAAACCTTTGCGTCAAAATACAATGTTACATTCTTATTATATTACGAAAAATTCACTTGGATTCAGGACGCAATTGCTCGCGAAAAAGAAGTAAAAGACTGGCGAAGGGAAAAGAAAATTGATTTGATAAAAACTATTAATCCAAATCTGGAATTTTTGAATTATTTATTTGCATAATATGTATTAGGGAATTTCGGCGTAGCGTTTTCAATCTTTGTAGAGTTACTTGCGAAGATTTCTCCTTCGTCGAAATGACATACTTTGTGGTTAAACCTTTAACAAATTTCTATGCAATCTTGTCATTTCGACGAAGGAGAAATCTCCACTACGTAACCACAACGCTTGGAATTTAGAAAATTGAATTTTATTTGGGCATCTGCCTACGGGCCGGGCTTTCGGCTATATCTTTGGCTCCGTTTCAGTTCACTAAAAGATACCGCCTCTATCCCTGATGACATCAATTTCATTAGACAATAAGGAAATCTATTTAATGATTTATAACCTAAAAGACTTATTTTAGCAAATACAAAAAAGATAATATGTCATCAAAAATTAATATTGGAGCCGATGAATTAATTTTATGGTTGCGCAAAAATAACAAAGCAACTGAACTTCCTAATAATGAAATACAAAGGACTCGAAATAAAAATTCACAAAATGGGGCAATTATATGACATTTTATCCAGTTGTTAAGCAAACCGCAAACACAAGCCTGTCTTCAATTCTCCCCAGAAATAACTAAATAATGTAGTCTTATTATCAAACAACAAAACCAACAAATGAGTAAATCGAAAATTATATTATTATTTATTTTTTTCTTTATATGGTCAAATAATATTCATTCTCAGGGCACAATAAGATTGAAGAAAAAACCAAAAGTTATACTTCATAGCTGGTATCCAGAATTTAAAGAATTTCCCAAGCTCAAAGTCGGAGAAAGTAAGGTGCTTTTTTCTGTAGTGCCAGAATTTGAAAAATTAGCTATTCGAAATAACCACATAGATTTAAAAACAGTAAATAGTCAGATTCAAATCGAAGAAACTGAAAAAAGAAATCAATATATAATTACTGTACATTCAACAAATGCAAAATATATTGAATTTGAAGTATGGTTAGATTTGGGAGATGAAAAAATTCTTATTATACAAAATGGACAATGGAAAAAGATTACTGAAGTTTACACTACCAAAGACAATAGAATTTTACTAGATATAATAAAGCTAGAATTAAAAAGATAATTCCAATTAAATACTATGAAAATCATAATACGAATATTATTTTTTATCGGATTTTTTCTTTTAATCGTCAGCTATTTTATTACTCCATATACTATCAACGAGGAACCATATATAGTGATTGACGAAGACGGAATAGGATTCTTAAAAATGTTATATATCATCACTAGTATTATTTTTGGATATCTATTTTTTGCATTTTTTAGAATTTTTAAAAATAAAAGCTATCTGATTTTTTCTTTTATTTTTCTTATTATCAGTTTAATATATTTAGGCAAAATGTTTTTGTATTTTGACGATTTTTTAGGGTAAAATCCCACTAGTGAGTACAAATTTTCAAGCATGAGCTAAACGTTAGAATCAGCAGGTAAACTTAAAAACAATCTATACTTCTCTATGAAAAACCCATTTCTATTAATTTTAATCACGACGATTAGCTTTTATTCACAAGCCAAAATCGAACTAAGAGATTTGACTTTTCAGGTTCCGAGTGAATTTACACAAGTAAAAAAAGAAAATGAAGGATTAAATTATAGTGACTTTTATGAAAATGGAAAAATTTTTATTGATTCTACTAATGTGGAAGAATCAACGTTCATTGGATATCAGTATTATGAAAATTTATATGCAGGCGAAGAAAGATCAGAAAGTGTGCTAAAAATGCTTAATGAAATAACTGCCAAAGACTATAAATGTGATACTTTAATAATTGACGCCAATAAAAATTATTCACTTGCCAGATATAATGTATTCGGAAAAACATTATTTGAAGCAAAGAGCCTTGGAGAAAAAGGCTGGATTAATATTCAACTTTTTGCGGATCCTAAAAATGATAAATCAAATTTTCAAAAAATGTTGTTCGTTCTGGGAACTATTAAACATTCAGGCCCTTATGGCAAAGAACATCAAGAGCGAATGAATAAATCCGGAAATGCTTCAAAATTTGCAATTTTAGCTTTTATTGTCTTTTTAATAATTCATTTTTTAAGAAAACAAATGAATAAAAATAATGCATAAGTAGCATTGAAATTCTCAATATAAGAATTATATCACTGAAATTATTTACATAACTTGCATTAGCAAAAACAAACAAAATGAAACCACAAATACGAATCCTACTTTATTCAATTCTCTTCTTTTTATATCTTACAGCAACTTCCCCTTTATTATTGCTGGGAGAAAAATTAAAAACAGATCCCTATATAACTTTAGGCTGTGGGTTTGCTTTTCTTAATCTTATTTATGCTTTTTTAGCTTTAAAATGGAAACCTTTATTAAATATACTTTTCGCTGTCGGAATTGCTGCTTTGGCTTTATTTCTGGCTTTGAAGTTTACAAACTTACATTTGCTTTTAAATTACGATCCGTATCAGGTTAAAACAGCAATATTTGCTAATGCCCTGTTTTCTATTATTTTTTGGGAAATTGTTTATCAGGTAAAAATTAGAAGAGGATAAAAAATATGAAAAACCTACTTTTCTTAGCGCTCTTTTTATTCTTTTTTCAAACATCCTACTGCGATGTTGTTCCCGAAAACACACATTACTATGAAAAATGCGTCAAAATAATAAACATAGATGAGTTTCCGGATTATTCTTTTATTGGCTATATAAAGAAAGTGTCAGGAGACCACTCTACTGAATCCTATATTATAAATTCTAAAGATTGCCTTCACAAAGGATATAAATTCAACATGCTTTATATCATGGCTGCCAAGAAAAGTTATCTTTTAAATAAAAATTTAGATAATATTAATTGGTTAGAGGATAAAAATGTTCTAAAAGCTAATATTTCTATCGGCAGCGAGGGCGGATACACTGATAATGACGATCCCTTGTCGTTTCTTGAAGAACATTATAAAATTGTGAAACTTACCAAGACAAGAATTATATTATATAAATGCACCGAATTATTTGAATATAGTAATGGAGAACCATTTTCGGTAAAAGAATATGTTTATGAAGAACAAAGCAAAAGCGATGTTTATCCTTTTAAAAATGACGACAGAATAATTGAGATTTACCCAAACGCCGAAGTATTCCATTTTTTAATTGCATTGCTGTTTACAATTTTCATCGAAACCCTTATTTTATTTCTTCTATTTAAAACCAAATACAAGAAACTAAACATAACAAATAAGCTGTTGTTAATTACAGGGTTTATAGCTTCATTTTCAACTTTACCGTACGTTTGGTTAGTTTTTCCGGCATTTATAACATCAAGATTTCCTTATATCGCATTTAGCGAATGCTTTGCAATACTTATTGAATCAGTTATAATTTATAAATTATTAAAAATAGATTTTAAAAAGGCGCTTTTAGCTTCTGTAGTATGTAATGTAATCTCATTTTCAATCGGACTTCTAATCAATTGGAATAATGTTTATAATATCATTCTGAATTTAAAAAACTCCTAAATCAATATCAAACTAAAACTATAAAAACTTAACCTAATCAAACTCCAAAAACTTATGAAAATTACGATTCCCCTGTCGGCATTATTTTTATTATTTACGGCAAATGTATTAAGCCAGACTCTTGCTGATTTAAAACTAAAAGCCAAAGAAATTCCCAAAGGCTACACTCCTAATGACGGTCAGATTTGTGTTACTCCCCAGGCTTGTAATTTTTATACAGATATTGAAACCTACAGCAACATTGTAGGAACCGTAAAAAGCAAACAAATACAAAGTTTTAAGAACAGAGCAGACAGCGGCTCAATTATGTATTTTGAATTTGATCACGTTTTTAAAGGCGATCGATTTCTGCAGGGATTATTATGGGGAAAAGACGGCCAGCCAACTGATGAACATCCGGAAGAATATCTGGCAAAAGGAAAATTTCTAATCATCTGGAGTTTTCATCCTGACAGCCCAATCAAAGAAAAATCTGAAGCAAAAATAGAGGCTATTTTAAATAAATAACAACCTTTATTATCCTCAAATAATGAAAGTAAATGAAAAAACATAAACTCTTTAAAATTATTCTTTCCATCTTTTTACTATTTACATCTATAAGCTGTGAACAGGTTATAGATTGTATAAAGGAAAGAAGACCTGATTTGATTTCTAAAGAATTAAAGGCCGGGCCAATTTTCGTAACTTACAATGACAATGTAAGTTATGAAATGCTAAACACAAGTACAGATCAATATTATATTTCTTCTGTTTCAATTGAAGGAAATCTCCCTCCGGGACTTAATTACAGCATTGTAAATGACAAAGTAAATTTTAGCGGTATTCCTAAAGCAAGCGGCACTTATGAATTTACTGTTTCAATAAAAGTTACTCCGCTTAATGATAATGATGAAACTGAGAATTTGTGCAACAGCGGTGCATCTAAAAAATATAAAATAACAATATACTAACAACGTCAATAATACAACTATGAAAAACACTGTAGAAATTGCCAATCGTTTTAGAGAAACTATTTTAAACGGAACCTGGATTGCTAACACCAATTACAAACATCAGCTCGAAAATTTAGACTGGAAAATTGCTGTAACTCCGGTAAAAAACCTCAATACTATTTCAATTTTGGCACAGCACATTCATTATTATATCAACGGAATAAATAATGTTTTTAAAGGCGGGCCGCTGGACATAAAAGACAAATTTAGTTTTGACTTCCCTCCCATTACTTCGCAGGAAGACTGGCAGATTTTTTTAGATAAATTCTGGAATGCTGCCGAAGAATTTGCCTCTTTTACAGAACAAATGCCCGACGAAAAATTAGATCAGATTTTTATAGATGAAAAATACGGAACTTATAAAAGAAATATCGAAGCCATGATCGAACATAGTTATTACCATTTAGGACAGATTGTTTTGATTAAAAAGTTTTTAACTGCGTAAAAATCGGCAGAATCTTTTCTATTTCTTATGAAAAACTATTGTTCTGGCTTAGCCCCGATAGAGCCGATATCCTCGTAATGAAATGAAGAGATAAAGGCGAAAGCGGGACTAAAGGTTATTATGAAAAACAGAATTCCCTGCTTCTAAAAAATTTAAAAGAGGCATAGTTGTTGAAAGTTAAAAAAGATATATTTACACCTTCAAAATGAATACCATGCAAAAAATTACTTTTTTATTTTCTATATTATTTTTAGCCTTTTCTTCATGCGGCGTTAAAACAACTCAGGCTTTAATAAGCGATGGTAATTACGACGGCGCAATTGATCGTGCTGTAGAAGCTTTGAGAAACAATAAGGATTCTAAAGGAAAACAAGATTATGTGTTTTTGCTCGAAGAAGCATTTGCAAAGGCAAAAGACAGAGATTTACGCGATCTTGATATGATGTCAAAAGAAACCAATCCGGCAAATGCAGAACGTATTTACAATACTTATTTACAGCTAAATAACCGTCAAGAAAAAATTCGTCCTTTACTGCCTCTTCGTTTATTGAAACAAGGAAAAAATGCGAGTTTTCCGTTTGATAATTACTCAGATCAAATTGTAAGCAGTAGAAATGCACTTTCAAAATATTTATACGAAAATGCTTCGGCACTTTTGAAATCAAAAAATAAACTGGATTTTAGAAAAGCATATGATGATTTTTTCTATTTGGAAAGCATAAATCCGAATTACAAAAACACCAAAAAACTGATGGACGATGCGCAGTTTAAAGGAACTGATTTTGTGGATGTTTATGCTAAAAACGAAACCAATATGGTGATTCCGAAACTGCTTCAGGACGATTTACTGGATTTTAAAACGTACGGGCTTAACGACAAATGGACGGTTTACCACAATGCGAGACAAAAAAATATAAATTATGATTACAGTTTAATCATAAATTTTAAAGAGATTTTTATATCGCCAGAGCAGATTAAAGAGAAGGAATTTATTAAAGAAAGACAAATTAAGGATGGTGTAAAAACACTTCTTGACAGTCGCGGAAGACCTGTAAAAGATAGTTTAGGAAAAGAAATAAAAGTTGACAATTACAGAACGCTTCGTGCCAATATTTACGAGTTCAGACAATTTAAATCTTGTCAGGTAACGGCAAAAGTAGATTATGTTGATTTAAGAACGAATCAGTTACTGCAGACTTTTCCGGTAAGCAGCGAGTTTATTTTTGAAAATATTTATTCGACTTACAAAGGTGATCGAAATGCCTGCGAGGATAACTACATTTCGTATTTTAGTAAAAGACCGGTTCCGTTTCCGAATAACGAACAAATGGTTTTTGATACGGGCGAAGATTTAAAAGCAAGGTTAAAAGATATTATTGTTCGAAATAAATTTCGAAACTAGATACTAAAAAAATCCTTTTCTTAATAAACCGGCCAATTTATCTTGTCATAATTTTAACATTTGCAATAAAAAAGAATTATTTTCGCGCTAGAAAAATTAATTCTTACATTTTTATCCAAAAAGCAATCATTTTTTACACTGATTTATGAAGATTTTCAAATATTCAATTGTTATATCATTTGTATTATTATCATTTATATTTAATTCTTGCAGCAGCACTGATGGCCCTCAATATATAGCACCTACATTAGTAAATTTTCAGGAATCAGGATTATTAGGCCAGCCCATTTCAATAGAAATTGATAATTTTGAAGTCGACAAATTACAGGTTTTCTTTGACTTGGAAAAAGCAATAATTGAAAAAAGTTCGGAAAAAGGAATTACTGTTATTGTTCCACGAACTATCAAAAGAAGCAATCCAACTTTGAAAATTATTGACCTAAACGAAAATAAAACGATTTTCGAAAAAACTTTTTTATTAAAAAAACCCGTTATTAGCAGTTATAGTAGTGAAAGCATTACTTTTAATGAAACACTTACTGTTTACGGCGAAAATTTTGATACAAATAAGGATTTTATTTCGGTTTTTGTAAATAATGAAAAGGCTGTAATTGTAAACAATGATTACAATAAAATCGAAATACAAATTCCGACCAAAATTGCAAAAGCTAATTTAGAAGTTAAAGTTAAATCACAATTACAGGAAACTTCTTCGTCTCCTTCATTAGTTCTAAAAAATCCCATTATTAAAAGTGTACAAAATAGTGAAGCCTGGCTAGGACAAACTATTTATGTAGATGCAGAAAATATTAATCCAAATCAAGAATTTGGAGAAGTATATGTTAATGGAATTAAAAGTTATTTTTCTGTAAGAGATAACAAATTAGAAATTTCGATGCCTCCAGGGCCTTTTAAGGATTTTACAATTACAAATATCACCTACAAAACTGCGGGTTTGACAACCAGCTTTGATTCTAATATTAAAATTTTAGGTGAATATATTGTAGTTGACTATATAGAAAATGTTAATGTACCGTTTACCATTTTTGTTCACAATAATAAAGCATATGCACTTAAACACTCTATTTCAGAAAATGGTGAATCTAACCGCAATTATACGTTGCTAGAATTTTCTCCAAGTACTGAAAAATGGACCGAGTTATCAACTTTTCATTATTACGGATATATTGTAAACGCTGTATATGACAATGATGACACGCTTTACTTATACAAAATGTCGGTAAGCGATCAGTCATTTTCTTTATCGAAACTAAATCTTAATTCATTTAAAGAAACACAGCTAACATTGCCAAGCAATAAAATTGTTGCACCTATATTTTTTGCCTATCAAGATAACCTCTATCTCCTTAGTGGCTTAAACAATAATGATGGTCAAATTTCTGTTCGTGACCAAAAATACAAATACTCTAAAAATTCAAATAGCTGGACTACACTTTCTTCCTCTGCCTTTGAAGATCTTCCACTTGTAAGCCAGTATAGCGCAGGAGGTAACCCTTGCAGCTATATTTTTAATGGCGGAAATATCTATATTTCGTACGGGATCAATTTTAAAACTTATAAAATTACACCAAATCTAAGTGTAACCGCTTACCCTTATGAACACTATTTTGAATATGGTAATAATATTTTTGGACGATATAATAATTTTTTCAACTACTTGTACAACATAGTAACAAATGCATCAAAACCAATGGCTCTCGATAGTCTGTTTGGCTATGGCGGATCTTTTTTTACAATAAACAATGAAGTTTATTACTTAAAAAACAGCTCAACGGCATACTATCAAAATAGTTTATATACACAAAAACTTAGAAAGGATTTTTTAAATGGATTATAAAAAAGGAAATTTAATATATATTTTAATTGCATTTGTTTTTTTTGGGTGTTCCAATGATAATGAAGTAGATACTAGCCAACTAGCAATATCAATTACTAATTTTCAACCTTCTTATAATGAAGTAAAAATAGATTGGGAACTTAAAAGACCAAACGGTGTTATTATTGATAATTTACTGATATACAGAACAGAGAAAAATGGCGAATCTGATTTATATCAGGAAAAGCTAATAGCGAATCTGCCTTCAAACGAAACTTCATATATTGATAACGATGTTCCTTACAAAGACGAAGTTTCCTATTCTGTTCGAATTACTTATAGAGATGAAAGAGGAAAAGAGGTTAGTTACAATAACGAAATGAAAAGCGAACCAAAAAAATTCATTCGTGAGATTGTAAAATTCGATTTAGTTCCTCTTCAGGTTCAAAAAGATCCTGTTCAACCTAATATTTTTCATATATTAGACAATAATGGCAGCGGATCACTGATTAAATATAATAGTGCAACAAATACTGTTGAGCAAACCAAAACTTTTCAAAATGGAGTTTATTTAAACAGTAAATTTCAGATTATAAAAAACAACGAAATATATATAGCTGAATTTCAAGGAAAAATACACAAAATCAACGCTGAAAATTACCAGACAATTGAATCCTATCCAGGAATATCAGCCTATAATTTAAGAGTTTTTTGGGTTTCCGGAAACCGTATTTATTATCAAGATCAGGACGAATTATTTTTTTATGACACTTCTACAGGTATAACTTCCAGAACAGGAGGCTCTTCGAGTTCCGATTATTCCGAATCTATAGGAAATGATAATTTCTTGTTTTTATATGCACGAAACTCGAATTGGCTGTCAATTTATGGTTTTACACCAGAAAATTGTCAAAGTTTGGATTGTAATCCTACTTTTCAATATCCTACTCCTCAGGTTATGTTAAAGGACAACTCTATAGATCCAAATATTCTCGCTTGGAATTCTTCAAGAACAAAATTTATAACTTCTATTAATGGAGTTGTTTACAACATTAAAACATTAAAAGAGGAAAAAAGGCTAAATGAAATTACAGGAAAACATTATTTTCAGTATGCTTATGACGCAAATAATAATATTTATGCAACTGTACAAGGCGAAAAGAAAATACATAAATTCAATTCCAATTACGAACTTATCCAAGTTATTGATACAAAATTGTACCCTATATATCCATTAGTGACAAACGAAGGACTTAAAGTTCTGGGCAGTTATGAATCATTTTCTTATTGGTCTTTTAGCTATAATTATAGTTTTAGCTTTAATATAAAATCGGCGATCGAAACGTTTTAATTCTTTTTTTTAACAACTGATGCGTTAAGGCATCATATATAAATTTTAAGGCGCATTTTATGCGTCTTTTTTCTTTTATAAAAATCTCACATTAAAAAAAATTGAAAAAAAATATTGCGCAACCAAAAAGTTGCTTATATTTGCAACTGATTAGTTGCGTAATTTATATTTAAAAAATGAAACGAGATATTTTTCAAGCGATTGCCGATCCAACCCGAAGAGCAATTTTAGTTTTAATTTCTGCCAATGCATTAACTCCAAATGCTATTGCAGAGCAATTTAATACGACAAGACAAGCCGTATCGAAACATATTAAGATTTTAAACGAATGTGAATTACTCGAGGAAAAAAAAATGGGCAGAGAAATTTATTATCAACTAAAAATTGACAAAATGAAAGAAGTTGACCAATGGCTCGAACAATTTAAAAAGATCTGGGAAAGCCGCTTTAGCCAGCTGGATCAAGTATTAATTAATCTAAAATCTAAAAAAAATGAAATCTAATCTATTAATGAATTTTGATGTTGACAAAGAAAATAAAACCGTAAATATAAAACGTGAATTTGATGCATCGCTTTCAGATGTTTGGTCTGCTTGGACAGAATCTGAAATTTTAGACCAATGGTGGGCGCCGTCTCCGTTTAAATCTAAAACAACAGTTATGGAATTTAAAGAAGGCGGAAAAAGATTATATGCCATGGTTGGTCCGGAAGGCGATGAACGCTGGAGTTGTTTTGAATATACTTCGATTTCTCCAAAAACAAACTTTAAACATTCTACTACTTTTTGCGATGCCGAAGGAAATCCAAATTCAGTTTTTGGAAGTTCTTATTGGGATTTAACATTTTCTGAAAAAGGCGATTTGACTGTTGTTGATATTGCAATTAGACGAGACAGCTTTGAGGAGTTAGAAAAAATAATAGAAATGGGTTTCAAAGAAGGTATTACAGCTACAATGCAAAGTCTGGATAAAATCTTTGAAGCACGAAAATAAAATAGTTTCAATAAAGTAAGAATGAATTTAAAATCTAGAGAATTATGAAATCAAATCTTTTAATGAATTTTACTGTAGACAAAGAAAATAGTACCGTAAATGTAAAACGTGAGTTTGACGCATCATTAGCAAACGTTTGGTCTGCATGGACAGAACCTGAAATTTTAGATCAATGGTGGGCGCCGGCTCCGTGGAAATCCAGAACTAAAAGCATGGATTTTAAAGAAGGCGGACGCAGAATATACGCAATGGTTGGCCCGCAAGGCGAAGAACATTGGGCAATTGCTGATTTTACTTCTATTAGTCCGAAAAATAACTTTAAATATCAGGATGCCTTTAGCGACAGCGAAGGAAATTTAAATACTGATTTTCCGAGATCAAGTTGGGATGTTAATTTTTCTGAGCAAGGAAATTCAACCTTTGTGGATATTGCTATTAAACATGATAATTTATCTGATTTGGAGAAAATCATCGAAATGGGTTTCAAAGAAGGTTTTACCATTGCAATGGAAGGTTTAGACAAGATTTTTGCCGAGAAAGCAAAATAAATTTGTTTAAATGGCATGAAAGGCGAAAGCTGCAAAAAATAAAAATTGTAACTTTCGTCTTTTTACAAATCATTTTTACTTCTATAATGAACAAGTTTTTTATCCTCACTTTTTTACTTCTTTCTTCAACTCTAATTTTCAGCCAAAGCAGCAAATCTAAAACCACAGAAACGACTAAACCTTTTGTTTTAGGTATTATAGATGAAATTCAATCTAAGGAATTAGGCGAAAATAGAATTTTAAACATCTACCTTCCTGAAGGTTACAACCCTAAAGGTCAGGAAAAATATCCCGTGATTTATCTATTGGATGGTTCTGCCGATGAAGATTTTATTCATATTTCGGGTTTAGTGCAGTTTAATAGTTTTGAATGGATCAATCAGGTTCCAAAATCGATTGTTGTGGGTATTGCAACTGTCGACAGAAGAAGGGATTTCACTTTCCCAACAACTGTCGAAAAGGATAAAAGCCGATTTCCGACAACCGGGCATTCAGATAAATTTATTGCTTTTATCGAAAAAGAATTACAGCCTTTTATTGATAAAAAATACAAAACAAACAATTCTAAAACGATTATCGGTCAATCTTTAGGCGGATTACTGGAAACCGAAATCTTATTTAAAAAACCTTCTCTTTTTAATAAATACGTAATTGTAAGCCCAAGCTTATGGTGGGACAATGGATCTATTTTAAATCTGGATTCTGAAATTTTTCAGGAGAATTTCAATCAGCAAATAGAGATTTATATTGCTGTAGGCAAAGAAGGACTTGCGCCAACCCAAATGCCAAGAGTTATGGAAGTGGATGCTAATTTATTGGCAGAAAAAATCAAAGCATCAAAAAGCAAAAATATCAAAAGTTATTTTGATTATTTCCCTGCGGAGAATCACGGTACGATTTTACATCCGGCAGTTTCGAATTCTTTTAAATTCTTTTATCCGCAAAGCAAAGAATAAAATAATAAGAAATTTCATTTAAAAAAAAGGAGCAGATTATTAAAAAACTCTATATTTAACCAAAATTAAACATTACCAAAAACCACAATTTTGAAACAAATGAAACTACTTAAATTTTTATTTCTTGCATTGTTTATAATTTCTTGCTCTAATGATGATGCGCCGGTAAACAATCCAGATAATGAATCTTTACTTAAAGAAATAAACCCTGATTTATTTTACTCTGACTTTGTACCTAATTCAGATGGAATGAAGTTTACTTTAGAGTATGATTCAAACCAAAGGCTAGCGAAAAAAAATGGTGGTTTTTTACCTGTTCCAGCTTCAACTGGTTACGTCAGAGTGTACACAAAAGATGTTTACACTTCTTTCGTTTATTCAAACAATACCGTAACTATCGAAGATTTTTCGACTTCTTCAGATTTTGAAGTAGGAAAAAATACCAAACTAATTAGTTTAAATTCTTCAAATCAAATTATTGCGAAAGAAATCCCAAATACATCCAGTACTTATTTGGCTAAAAAACAGATTTTTACATATAGCGAAAATAAGCTTGTAAAAATAACTACAACTTATCCTAATGTTCCTTATGATGCTTCAGATCCAAATGATTATGTTAGATCTTATGCAGAGAATTTTTATTACGATGCAAATGGTAATTTGACAAAAACCGAATATCTTGAATTACATAATGGTGTAAGTAAGGGCGAAAAAATCATCAGAACTTTTGAAGATTATGACAGTGCAACAAATCCTTTCAAAAAATTACAATTATTAGAGGAGTGTTTCTATCGATCTCTTTCAAAAAATAATTATAGAAAATATACAGAAACTAAATACTATGATGATGCTTTGAGCTATGAAAGCAGCAGAACCTGGGTTTTTAGTTATGAATCAAACGGACAAATAAAAATCAAATAATGATTAAAAAATTGCTGCCTTTTGAGGAATTATTTTACCATTCAAAACTAACAAAAGAAGAGCTTTTATTGCATTTGCAAAACGAAATTGAAGCTGAAAAATCTTTTGGTTTTGGCGCCAATAATTTTTCGTATTCTAAGCCTTATATTGGTAAGATTTTTAATAATAGTTTTGAGATTAAAAGAGCTATAAACTACAGAAATTCGTTTTTACCTATCATAAAAGGAGAAATTAAAGAGGATATAAATGGCTCTAAAGTAATTGTAAAAATGAGTTTGGCTGAACTTGTAAAAGTTTTTATGATTATTTGGATTGGCGGTGTTTCTGTTGCCTGTATAGCCGTAACATACAATATTTTATTCAACAACGGACTTAATTCTGAAGCCGGATTTTTTATGTTTATTCCTTATCTAATGCTTATATTCGGAATTGCAATGGTTGGATTTGGTTTTAAAATTGAAAGTAAAAAAAGTGTTCAGGATTTAGAAAAAATTCTTCAGGCAAAAATAATAGAACGATAAAACAGTAATTAACTTTATTTATTTCTTTCTTATATATGACACCAAATAAACAAACCGTAAACGAATACATGGCTGCTTTTATGGTAAGCGATCATGAAAGAATTCTCGCTTGTCTTACAGATGATGTAATTTGGGAAATGCCCGGAATTTATCAGCATGTGGGTAAAGAAGCATTTGATAAGGAAATTGAAAATGACAACTTTGTGGGCAGTCCAACGATTCAGATTATAAAATTAATCGAAGAAAATGACATCGTAATTGCCGAAGGCGCTGTTCAGGGAAACATGAAAAACGGAAATAAACTCGATGCCGTTTTTTGCGATGTTTTTGAAATGGAAAATGGGAAAATTAAAAAACTTACCTCCTATTTAATGTCGAAAAACGCCAATTTAAAATTTGAATAATCTGAGATTCAAATCTTAAAAAATATTTTTTATATCTTTGCATCACTAAATAAACCGCACAATCTCTATGTGAATAAAAATTTCTTTCGGACAATTTTAAGGTAAGCCACAAAACGGCTTGCTCATTTGTTTATTCCTTAAAGAAAGAAATTATGGTTATTTTACAGAATATCTCATACCTACATTCAAACAAAGATTTGTTGTTTGATAAAATTAATTTTACAGTTAACCATCACGAAAAGATTGCTTTAATTGGCAATAACGGCGTTGGAAAATCAACATTGTTAAAAATTATTGCGCGCGATTTACAGCCTGCCGACGGTTTATTAAAAACAGATTCAAAACCCTATTATCTGCCGCAGATATTTGGGCAGTTTAATCATCTTACAATTGCTGAGGCTTTGCATGTTGAAGACAAGCTGAATGCATTGCAAGAAATTCTTAATGGAAATGTTTCTGAAGAAAATCTCAACATTTTAAACGACGACTGGACAATCGAAGAACGCTGTAATGAAGCATTACAATATTGGCAGCTGCAGGATTTAGATTGGAACCAAAAACTGGAAACGCTGAGCGGCGGACAAAAAACAAAAGTTTTCCTTGCCGGAATTTCAATTCATGAACCAGAACTGGTTTTACTCGATGAACCAAGTAATCATTTGGATATTTCGGGAAGAGAATTATTATATGGATTTATAAAAAATACCTCTTCAACTTTAATTGTAGTAAGTCACGATCGAAAACTACTGAATTTGCTACATTCTGTTTACGAATTATCAAAACATAGAATTACAGTTTATGGCGGTAATTATGATTTTTATGCGGAGCAAAAGCAGATCGAAAATAATGCTTTGAGTCATGATATTCAAAGTAAAGAAAAGGCTTTGCGCAAAGCCAAAGAAAAAGAACGTGAAACTCTTGAACGTCAAAACAAACTCGATTCCCGTGGTGAAAAAAAGCAGAAGAAAGCCGGCGTTTCGAGAATTATGATGAATACTTTACGAAACAATGCCGAAAATAGTACAGCAAAAACAAAAGGTGTTCATGCAGAAAAAATTGGCGGAATCTCAAAAGATTTACAGGAATTGCGATCGGCTTTACCCGATATTGATCAAATGAAATTTGGCTTTGATAAAACCAATCTTCATAAAGGGAAAGTACTTTTCACAGCGACTGAAATTAATCATGGTTACGAAAATCAATTGTTATGGAAAAATCCGCTTAATTTTCAAATTGTAAGTGGACAGCGGATTGGTTTGAAAGGTTTAAACGGTTCTGGAAAAACGACTTTGATTAAAATAATCATGAGCGAATTACAGCCCAAAACTGGAACTATTTATAAAGTAGATTCGAAAACAATTTACATCGACCAGGATTATTCGCTTATTGAAAATCAAATTTCGGTTTATGAACAAGCTCTAAAATTTAATGTTTCGGGTTTACAGGAACATGATATAAAAATGAAACTGAATAAATTTCTGTTTTCGCAAAACGACTGGAACAAACCTTGTTTTGCTTTAAGCGGAGGAGAAAAAATGCGTTTGATGCTTTGCTGCTTAACAATCAATAATCAGGCACCGGATATTATTATTCTCGATGAACCAACAAATAATCTTGATATTCAAAATATCGAAATTTTAACTGCTGCAATTAATGAGTATAAAGGGACTTTAATTGTAGTTTCGCATGATGTTCATTTTTTGGAAGAAATACATATTGAGGATTTTATAGAGTTGAATTAAAAGCATTGTTGTCATTCCGAGGAACGAGGAATCTTCACAAGAAACTCGACAAAGATTGAGTCTTTTGATTGCAGAGTTTCTTGTGAAGATTCCTCGTTCCTCGGAATGACAAGATTGCGGGAACTTAGACAAAGTTTTCACCTCAAAGTATTACAATCTAAAATCAGAAATCTAAAATCTAAAATTTTACCCCAGCCATCCCTCACGATCCAAACTTCTATATTGAATCGCTTCGGCAATATGCTGCGAAATTACAACTGGGGCATTATCTAAATCAGCAATAGTTCTGGCAACTTTCAAAATCCTGTCATACGCTCTTGCAGAAAGATTTAGACGCTCCATGGCATTTTTTAAAAGTTCTTTTGATTGTTCGTCTAGTGCACAAAACTCACGAATTAATTTACTGCTCATTTGAGCGTTGTAATGAATATTTTCTATGTCTGCAAAACGTTTGGTTTGGATTTCGCGTGCAGCCGTAACACGTTTACGGATTTCGACACTGCTTTCGGCTTTGCGGTCGTCTGCCAGTTTATCAAACGGAACCGGTGTAACTTCAATATGAATATCGATTCGGTCTAAAAGCGGACCTGAAATTTTACTCATATAACGCTGCATTTCATGTGGCGATGAAGTATTTGGCATATTTGGATCATTGAAAAATCCACTCGGACTTGGATTCATACTCGCCACAAGCATAAATGATGACGGATAAGTCACTGTAAATTTAGCTCTCGAAATCGTAACTTCACGATCTTCAAGCGGTTGACGCATAACTTCTAAAACATCTCGTTTAAATTCCGGCAATTCGTCTAGAAATAAAACGCCATTGTGCGCCATCGAGATTTCGCCCGGCTGCGGATAACTTCCCCCGCCAACCAAAGCAACATTTGAAATAGTATGATGTGGACTTCTAAACGGACGTTGATTCATTAACCCAACTTCTTTTAATTTTCCGGCAACACTATGAATTTTAGTGGTTTCAAGTGCTTCTCGCAGTGTCATTGGAGGCAGAATACTTGGGACACGTTTGGCCAGCATTGTTTTTCCGGCTCCGGGCGGGCCAATTAAAATAATATTATGTCCTCCGGCCGCAGCAATTTCCATGCAGCGTTTTATACTTTCTTGCCCGCGAACGTCTGAGAAATCAAATTCGGGAAAATCCAGAGTTTTATAAAATTCAGCTCTTGTATCAATTACAGTTGGTTCAAGCGTTCCTTTTCCTGCGAAAAAATCAATTATTTCTTGCAGGTTCGAAACCCCATAAACATCTAAACCCGCAACAATGGCGGCTTCTTTTACATTTTGAATAGGCAGGAAAAAACCTTTATAACCTTCTTCTTTTGCTTTTATCGCAATGGGCAAAGCTCCCCGAATAGGCTGTAAACTTCCATCAAGAGAAAGTTCGCCCATAATGATATATTGTTCAATTTCCGGGGCTTTTATCTGATCTGAACCTACTAAAATTCCCATTGCAAGAGGCAAATCATAAGCAGAACCTTCTTTTCGAAGGTCAGCGGGAGCCATATTTATGGTAATTTTTTTTCCTGGCAGACTTAATCCATTATTTTTTAGAGCGGCGGCAATTCTATAACTGCTTTCTTTTATCGCATTATCCGGAAGACCAACTAAATGATAACCAATTCCTTTATCCATATGAACCTCGATCGTAATCGTTGTTGCTTCTACTCCAAAAACGGCACTTCCGTAAACTTTTACTAACATAATATTCCTTTCATTATTTATTTTTAAAGCTAATGAAAAAATATTAAATTGTAAATATTTTATTACAAATAAAAGGTTTTAAAAATTGAAGCTTAATAAAGCTCTATGAAGTTGTTTGTTCTTATCAAGGAAACAAAAAAATTAATCGATTTGTTTAATAAGATTATGACATAGTTCAGTTCCAACAACGACGGATCGAAAATTAAACCACTTTATTTTTGTTCTTTTCGGCAACAATAAATATCATAAATTTATTTGTAACTTTATAAATTTCAACAAGTTAAAAATAAAAACTCAAAAGCCTTGATTTATTTCTTTATTCGTTATGAAATTGTTTCTTTATTTTATACTACATAATCAAATAATCGTACTACATACTTAAAATTAGTAAAATCTGATAATATAAACTATCATGGAAGAGACTATACTTAACGATATGATTTTAATTTCACATACTGATGTAGTGAAAGGGGTTATAAATAAATCTACAACTCAACCATACCCTTTTGTGCAATTTTTTAATGATAACAATAATGTATTTACTGCGTGTGGAACTATATTAACTTTAATAGCTATAATAATATCCCTTTATGCCGTTAATAAAAGTACAAAGGTAAGTCATCACCAAATACTGGTCAGTAAATTAGAAGAAATGTGCGGTATACTGAATGACTTACAAATTGAGTATTTCCAATTTTATAACTTTTATGAAAGGTTATCAAAACTAGAAGATATTCAAATACTGAAAAACAAGAAAGAATCTGCAAAAATCACTGCAAATCTAGATGAAGAACTTTCTAAAATTGATTTTAATCAATATTTCGACAAACTTAGTAGATTAAATGTTTTAGTTAGTGCTTACTTAAATGATGTTAAAAATGTAACAACATTCAAGACAGGGAGACCGAATTGGCTCAATTCTAAACTACCAAAAAAATCAAATTTAAAATACGATATTATTGTGTTTATTGAAATCTATAACTCTTTATTGCTTATTTTAATGTATAAAGAAAACAACAAAATTGAATTTCTTAAAAAGGTACCATCACCTGACACTATTGGTGAATTGGTTAGACAACTAATCTACAAAATTATGGACAAAATGGGATATGTCAATGAAACCAATGACAAAGGTTATGAGATATACCGGAATACAATATTTGAAAAAAATCTTTATAGTAAAACTGAAAAAACTGGATCATAATCGTCATGGCTCCAACCCCAAAAACGGCACTTCCGTAAGCCTTTACAAATAAAAAGTTTTTTTAAAATGGAAGCTGAATTTGAGTTTTAATCTCTTCAACAATTCTACTCAAATCCAAACTATTTTGATGTGACCAAAATTCACTTTCAATTTGATTATTTCTGATACAATTATTACACTCAATTATCTCATGAGCATAACCTTTCCCAAGAGTCGGCAAACTATAAATCGATTCATGTTCCTCTTTAAAAATAGAATATCCATTGGCCATAAACCACGGCGAATTTAATTCGATTCGGCCTTGTGTTCCGCTAATCAACGCTTTCATATCAGATTCTGAAACTATAGAAGAATGTAAAACTGCCTGCGCTTTTTCATATTGTAAAATCATTGAAGTTTGTAAATCAATTCCATTTTTATGATAAACAGCTTTAGACATTATCTCTTTCGGAATTCCGAATACTATATAGGAGAGAAATAATGGATAAACGCCAATATCAAATAATGCTCCGCCGCCGCGGTTTTTATCGAAAAGCCGGCTTCCTTCTTCATCATTTCCTATAAAAGCAAAATCGGCTTTTATGTAATTGGGTTCGCCTATAATTCCACTTTCAATTTTTGTCAAAACATCCTGAACAGCCGGAATAAAACGTGTCCAGAAAGCTTCCATAAAAAACTTATTATGTTTTTTAGAAGCCTCGATCATACGCCCGGCATCTTTATAAGAAAGAGCAATTGGTTTTTCGCATAAAACATGTTTACCGCTTTCAAGTGCTTTTATAGACAATTCAGCGTGCGAATCGTGAGGCGTTGCGATATAAACTATATCAACTTCCTGATCTGCAAAAAGTGCTTCATAAGAGTCGTATGTTTTTGCTGCATTGTATTTTGAAGCAAATTCATCTGCTTTCAAAATATCACGAGAAGCAACGGCAAGCAAATCAGCATCTTCTATCAATAATAAGTCTGTTGCAAATTGATGTGCAATATTTCCCAAGCCAATTATTCCCCATTTTATTTTCTGATTTTTCATTCTTAAATTTTAATTATAAAAAGTGTTAAAAACATTAAATATACTTCAACAATAAATCTAATTAGATGTTTTTAGATAACAAACAACAAGTTTAACTCAAAAAAGTGTATTAAAAAAATAGGAAAAATATTCGATTTGAAAACCTAGTAAAAAAAAACGCTGCTAAAATGTAAATTTTAAGTCCATTTTAACAAATAGATTCAAAATTGAGGGGGTTAAATTTAAAAATTAACAAAAATTAAACATTAGCCTCTATTTTATTAGGGGGTATTAAATCATTTTATACTTTTATCAAAAATTTTAAAACTAAATAACTATGCGAAAAATTATTTTAAGTGTGATTCTTATCACTATTTTGGTACTAACCTTTATATCGAATTTCATCATCGCCGATAACCCAATTCCGGCAGAAGCTGTAAAGTTTGATACAGGAGATACGGCTTGGATGATCGTTGCAACTGCTTTTGTATTGTTAATGACTCCAGGATTAGGATTTTTCTACGGAGGTATGGTAGGTAAGAAAAACGTTATCAGTACTATGCTTCAAAGTTTTATGGCAATGGTAATTGTTACAATTTTATGGGTTGTTGTTGCTTTTGGATTGGCTTTTGGTCCTACAATTGGAGGAATCATCGGAAATCCATCTTCTAATTTATTCTTTGAAGGTGTTGGAACAAACACTGCATGGAGTCTTGCACCAACGATTCCGTTTATGTTATTCGCATTATTTCAGGCCAAATTTGCCATTATTACTCCTGCGTTAATTACAGGTGCTTTTGCAGAACGTGTACGTTTCTGGGCTTATTTGTTATTCATGGTTTTATTCATAATTGTTATATATGCTCCTTTGGCTCACATGACATGGCATCCTGATGGAGTTTTCTTTAAAATGGGAGTTCTTGACTTCGCTGGTGGAACTGTAGTACACATGAGTGCTGGTTGGGCTGCATTAGCCGGAGCTATCTTTTTAGGAAAAAGAAAAATTCAAAAAGTTAATCCTGCGAGAATTACTTATGTATTATTAGGAACAGGTTTACTATGGTTTGGATGGTTTGGTTTCAATGCAGGATCTGCATTAGGATCAAATGGTCTAGCTGTACAGGCTTTAGGAACAACTACTGTTGCCGCTGCCGCTGCTGCAATGGCTTGGGTTTTCCTTGATAAAATTTTAGGACACAAATTATCTGCGCTTGGAGCTTGTATTGGAGCAGTTGTAGGTCTTGTTGCCATTACGCCTGCTGCTGGTTTCGTAAGTATCTCTCACGCAATCTTTATTGGAGCTTTTGCTGCAATTGTAAGTAACCTTGTAGTAAGCAAATTCCCTAAAGGAAAAATCGACGATGCTCTTGATGTATTTGCTTGTCACGGTGTTGGTGGTATGGTAGGTATGTTATTAACTGGAGTTTTTGCTTCAAAAGCTATTAACCCTGTTGTTGGTGATAACCAAGGTTTAATCTTCGGAACTCCAACTTTATTTATCAACCAATTAACTGCTTTAGTTGTAGTTTCAATCTTCGCTTTTGTAGGTTCTTATATTTTATTCTTTGTTGTAAATAAAATTACTCCTCTAAGAGTTACTGAAGAAAAAGAAGAATTAGGTTTAGATATCTCTCAACACGGAGAATTCTTATAAGAAATTAATTTTTATACTACTTGCTGATAAAAAAAGCACTCTATATTATTTAGAGTGCTTTTTTGTTTGAATTAACTTCAACCGATTTAAAAATATATTTTAGATTTTAGAGTGTGGATTTTAGATTAAAGCTTCACTCGTCACATATCTTATGCATAACTTCTTAAAACATAGCCCACGGTTTCAACCGTGGGGCGCATAGAATAGAAGGTTTGATATTGATGTGTTCCCGCGGTTGAAACCGCGGGCTATGTTTTAATATCAGATTCCAAATTACCAAGAGATTAAGATAGAATTTCTCTAATTCCTCACTCATAATTCATAATTCATAATTCATAACTCAAAAGAACTTACTTAAAGTTCGCTATTCCTTCTTTTAACCAATTTAAATATTCATCTGCGCTTACATAGCTAATTGTTGGTTTAGAAGTATGCAGATTATTTCCTTCTAAGTCTGTAATTACATATAAAGGCTGTGTATTGGTTTTATATTTTGAGATCATAAAATCGGTCCATTTATCACCAACAGTAATAATTTTATCTCCTGCAGCTGTTACAAATTGCTCTTCTTTTGGTAATTCGCGCTTATCATCAACATAAAGAGAAATCAAAACAACATCATTTTTTAAGATTGGTAAAATCGTTGGTTCAGACCAAACGTTGTTTTCCATTTTTCTGCAGTTTACGCAGGCATAACCCGTAAAATCAAGCATAATTGGTTTATGGATTTCTTTTGCATACGCTAATCCGTCTTCATAATCATGGAAAACCATAATTCCGTGCGGACCTAATTCTGCACCTTCAGGAAGTCCTTTTACATCAGAACTCAAGCCTGAATTCCCAGATCCTCCAACTCCAAACGGACTTTCACTGTATTGTGGCGGTGGCGGAAATGCGCTGATTAATTTTAATGGTGCTCCCCAAAGTCCCGGAATTAGATAAACTGTAAATATTAAAGTAAGTAATCCCATATACAATCTTCCAACTGAAATACGTTCTAACGGGCTATCATGAGGTAAGGTGATTTTTCCAAATAAATATAATGTCATTGCTGCGAAAATTGCGATCCAAATCGCTAAGAATACTTCTCTTTCTAAGAAATGTAATTGTAAAACTAAATCGGCATTTGATAAAAATTTAAATGCAAATGCTAATTCTAAAAAGCCTAAAACTACTTTTACAGTATTTAACCAGCCTCCGGATTTTGGCAATGAATTTAACCAACCCGGGAACATTGCAAACAACATAAACGGAAGTGCTAATGCAGAAGAAAATCCTAACATTCCAACTGCTGGAGCAATACCTCCATTTGTCGCTGCTTCAACTAAAATCGTACCTACAATTGGCCCTGTACATGAAAAAGATACAATTGCTAACGCTAATGCCATAAACAATATCCCAATTATTCCTCCTCTATCAGCTTGCTGATCAGCTTTGTTTGCCCACGAATTTGGAAGCATAATTTCAAAAGCACCTAAAAATGAAGTAGCAAAAATAACTAAGATCACAAAGAAGATAAGATTAAACCAAACGTCTGTAGACAATGCATTTAGGGCATCTGCACCAAATATTTTAGTAACAATCAATCCTAAACCAACATAAATTACAATAATAGCAATGCCATAAATAATAGCATTTCTTATTCCAGCAGCTCTCGTTTTACTTTGTTTCGTAAAAAAACTTACTGTCATTGGAATCATTGGAAAAACACATGGCGTTAATAATGCAGTAAATCCAAACAAGAAGGCAACAAAAAATATAGACCATAAACTTCTTGTAGGTGCCGGAGCAGGAATTTCTTCTTTTACCGCTTTTTCAGTTTCTGCTTTTACCGTTTGATCTTTAGCAACTTCTGTTTCTTTTTTAACAGTATCTATGGCTAAACCTGTTCTTTTAGTTTCATCTAATTGTGCTGGTGCTATAACAGGAACTTCATCCATTTTAAAGGTTGAAGGAACTGCAATAGAAAATTTCTTATTTGAATTGATACAAACTTCTTTACAAACCTGAAAATCAAAATCTACATCAACCGTTTTTAAATTTGGGTTAATAATTTTTATTTCCTGTTCTATATGTGCTTTTCCCTCAAAGAAAGTTTCATTTACACCAAAAACGTCATTAAAAGCTGTTCTGGTTTTACCTTCTTTTGCTTTTCCTACTAACTCGTAGTTTCCTTTTTGGTTTTTAAAGGCAATTTCTAATGCAAGCGGTCCGCCTTCCGGAGTGAATTGCGAATACATATGCCAGTCTTTTTCGATAGTTCCTTCGAAAATTAAAACGGCATTATTTCCTTTTTTCTCAATTTTAGAAGTCCACTTTACAGGCTCTAAAATTTGGGCATTACTTGCCAAAGCAAAAAAGAAAAACAGAAAAAAGACAGTGATTTTATTCCAGATATTTTTAGAAAATATCATTTGATGGTTTTGATTAAAGTTCATTATTGCAATTCTATTTTAAGTATTTTATTTGTGGCATTTTTTATTTTAAAACGCTCATCCTGCCGAATCCCAACAACCCAAACTATTTGATTATCAGACGCTAAAATCCATGTTTTTTCCTTTTCGATCAGCGATAATTTTTCGTCTTTAAAAAGTTTGCTTACTTTTTTAGACTTTCCATGCATTCCAAAAGGCTGAAAAACATCTCCCTCATTCCATCTACGTAAAACCAAAGGAAACTGGATTTTTTCGGCGTCCACAAAGATAGCTTTATTTGAATCTATTGTAATGTCGTCTACCTGACAAAGCTTCAAATTTAAGGGAAAATTAACTTCTGTAACGTTTGCAGCAATCTCAAATTCTTCTTTTTCTGAAAATTCTGAAATCGGACTTAAAATCAACGTTTCTCTATTTTTTAATAATCGAAATTCCTCAGAAAGAACTTGTTTCCCCGATTGTCCTTCGACTAAATCGTAAATATCGTTCCATGCTGAAAAACCAAATTCATTAAGCCATTGGTACAAATAGGATTTATAATTTGGAAGTTTTTTCAACTGATTCAGATCGAAATGAATATCGTCGCCAACTTCTTTTGCAACCTGCTGATAAATCATAATCGATGCATCTTCAACCATAATCTGCGATTCCTGCAAATATGATTGCGTTTTTTGAAATGCGTTTAAAAAATTGGGATTGATTTCTTTAAGAATGGGAACTAAATCGTGACGGATTTTATTGCGCAGGTATTTATTAGAAGCATTACTGCTGTCTTCTCTCCATTTGATATTATTTTCTTCGGCATATTTCAGAATTTCTTCTCTTGAAAATGGCAAAAGCGGACGTATTATTTTATCGTTTTCTTCTGGAATTCCGGTTAATCCTTCTAATCCGGTTCCGCGGGTTAGATTAATAATAAAGGTTTCCAGATTATCATCTGCATGATGCGCTGTTAAGATATAATCAAAGTTTTTTTCTTCCAGAAGTTCATAAAACCAGCTGTAACGAAGTTCTCGCGCCGCAACCTGAGTCGAAAGTTTATAATCTTTCGCAAAAGCTTCGGTATCGAACTGCGTTATAAAAACCGCAATATCATTTTGATTACAATATTCCTGAACAAAGCTCTGATCGCCGAAACTTTCTAGTCCGCGAAGCTGGAAATTGCAATGCAAAACAGCAATTTCATATGGCAATTGTTTTAATAAATGTAATAAAACCATGCTGTCTAAGCCTCCGCTAACAGCAAGAAAAAGTTTTTTTTCTGCTAAAAATGGAAGTCTCGATGTGATATGGTTTTGGAATTTTGAAAGCATTTGATAAAAGTAACAAATTAAATTTTATCTATTTTTAAATGAAATGTTAAGCAGTGATTTTTTTGTTTGCCACGAATTCACGAATTATTTTTCACGCAGATTTTGCAGATTGAGCAGATTTTTTTTGCCACAGATTGAAAAGATTTACGCAGATTTTTTATTTAAATTTAAATTAAATCTGCAAAATCTGCGTGAAACAAAAAAATCATTTTAATCTGTAACTTTAACTTTTAAATTTACTGTAAAACTTCGTGCATTGCTTTAGCTTTTAGCAAACATTCTTCGTATTCTTTTTCGGGAATGGAAAGAGATGTGATGGCACTTCCGACTGAAAATGAAGCATATTGTTTTTCCTGATTGTATACTATACTTCGAATAACAACATTGAAATCAAAATCACCTTCGGGAGTAAAGTAGCCAACTGCTCCGCTGTAAATTCCGCGTTTGGTTTCTTCCAGATTTTCGATGATTTTCATAACCGAAATCTTTGGTGCGCCCGTCATGCTTCCCATCGGAAAAGTTGTTTTTAAAACATCTATCGGAGAATATTGAGGATCTAATTTTGATTTGATCGTCGAAATCATTTGATGAACCTGCAGAAAAGAATAAATTTTGCAAAGTTCTTCAACTTCAACAGAACCTTTTTGTGCTGTATGCGATAAATCATTTCGAACCAAATCTGTAATCATGATATTTTCTGCACGTTCTTTTGTGTCAGATTCCAGAAATTCTTTTGATTTTTGATCTTCTGCCGAGTCTAAAAATCGTTTTGAAGTTCCTTTTATAGGCTGAGAAATAATTTTATCTCCTACTTTTTTAAGATAACGTTCCGGCGAGGCAGAAAGTAAATATTGTTTGTGATTTTTGAAGAAAACTGAAAATGGTGCTTGTGAAATTTCATTCAGTTTCTCAAATTTTTCTAACGGATTAATTACAGCATTTTCGGCAAAAAATTCCATACAAAAGTTTGCTTCATACATATCCCCTTTATGAATATGCTCGAGCATTTTAGTTACTTTTTCAACATATGAATCTCTGGAAATACGCTGTTCAATTTTTAAAGATGCTGCACTTTCGACTTTCGACTTTTGACTTTCAACTATCTCATTAAAATCATCTTCAACCTCATCATCGCAAAGCAGTAAATATTGAATTTCAAGCTGGTTTCCTTTTAATACAAATATTTTTTTTGGCTGAAAAAAGAACAAATCGGGAAATTCTAATCCGTCAAAATTATTTGATTTTAAGTCTTCAACATCATTTTTTAAATCATAAGACAAATAGCCGAACAGCCAGTCTTTTGTGGTTTGCTGGTATTGCTTTAAGTCATCAAAAGCGTTCTGAAAATCTGTTTTTAATGATGTAAAAGCGTCGACAGCCAACAAACAATCAAAACTCGAATATTGCTGTGGATAAGAATTACTGTCTAAAAAAATGACTTCACGAAATTGCTGTGCCCAGGTTAAAAGCTGTTGTTTAAACTGCTCTGGGTTTGAAATATATTTGGTAATAGAAACTCTCAAAAATGAATGGTTTTTTAAATTTCAAAATTACAACAAAAAAAGACCTTCGATAAAAGATTCTATAAAAATTATTGGCACGCTTTTTAGTACATCGATTTTGTAATAATTCACAAACATTTTAACAAATCAACCGAATTTAATATCATCCAAACATTTTATTTATTAATCAAATTTTAAACCTTTATGAAAACGAGTGCAAAATTAGGTTTGATCGCCTTAACTATTATTACTTTATTATTTTCCTGCAAAAAAGCAGATTACGATTCTGGGGAATTAGCAGATTCTAAAATGGCAGCAGATACAACTGCTATTTCATCTTCTGCAGCAGTCGAACAAAAAGACAGCAAACAGAAATTTATTAGAACCGCTGATATTAAATTCAAAGTTAAAAACGTCGTCAAATCTACTTATGCAATTGAAAATGCTGTTCAAAAATTTGGCGGTTTTGTTACTTATACCAATTTACAAAGTAACATTCACGATCAAATTAAAACTAAAATTAGTCAGGACAGTACACTTGAAACTACTAAATATTCTGTAGAAAATAATATTACAATTCGTGTTCCCAATACAAAACTCGATACTATTATTAAGACTATTGCAAAGCAAATTGACTTTTTAGATTACAGAATTATAAAGGCCGATGATGTTTCGATAAAATTACTTGCCAATCAACTCTCACAAAAAAGAGGCGCTGTAAATGAAAAAAGGGTAGAAAAAGCAATTGATTCTAAAGGCAAAAAAATAAATGATGTTATGGATGCTGAAAATGTGCTGGCTAATCAAAAAGAAGAAAACGATAATCGTATTATTGAGCATTTATCGATGGAAGATCAAATTAATTTCAGCACTATTACTTTACAGCTTTATCAAAACGAAACCATTAAGCAAGAAATAACTGCGGGCGAAAAAGACAGTGCCGCTTATAAACCTAATTTAGGCATTCAGATTATTGATGCTTTAAAAAGCGGATGGTACATTTTGCAGGCAATATTAGTTTTCTTTATCAATCTTTGGTCAATTATATTACTGATAATCAGCGGATTCTTTCTTTACAAAAAATATTATAAAAAATAAGAAAAGTGTTAATAAAACAACAATTTCATAATAAAAAATTCGTTATATTTGATATAGCATTAAACTAATCCCAAAATAGAATATTATTGATTGTTAAATTCTCAATAAAATAAAGCTTAAAATAGATTTTTGTTTTTATTTGAAGAATATTGATTTGAATTATCAGCACACTAATTATATCATTTTTAACCTATTCAAATTCTAAGTATTATGAAAATTGCTACTATTATTGTCCGCGTTTTGATCGGCCTTCTTTTGCTGTTTGCTTCTATTTCGTTCTTTTTTAAACTTGCGCCGGAACCAGAAACAACAGGTAATTTTAAGGCATTTAATATGGGTTTAGTTGCTTCAACTTATTTGCTTCCCCTTGCAAAAACAGTTGAATTGCTTTGTGGTCTTTCATTTGTAACAGGTCGTTTTGTGACCTTGGCAAATATTCTGATTTTACCAATTACGATCAATATTTTATTTATCAATTATTTTTTAGCGCCGGAAGGCCTGCCAATTGCTGCCTTGCTTTTTCTAGCTAATCTATTTTTAATTTACAGATATTGGGATAATTATAAAACAGTATTTACACCTTGAGTTTGTAAAATATAAAAACAAATAAACCCGACATTTAGAATGCCGGGTTTTTTATTTAATTTCATTTATCGTGGTTTACCCAAATCAAATCTGATATGTTGTATCCTATTTCCTGAGCTTTGATCAAAAAATCTGCTTTAATGCTTTCCGGCATTGTAGTTTCTCTGGAAAGTATCCACATGTATTTTAAGCTTTCGCCTGCAACAAGTGCATATTTATAGTCGCTGTCTACCGCGACAACATTATACCCTGAATAAAAAGGACCAAAAAATGAGACCTTGAGCATACCAACATTGTCTTTTTTGACAAACTTGGCTTTCCCGATGCTCTGTTCCCATCTGTCTTTTTTGACATCATAGCCCTTATTATCGACTCTAATAGTACCGTTATCGTTAAGAGAATATTCGGCGGTAACATTATCTAAGTTTCTTTCCCATTTGTAATCTAATCGTGCGATCTCATACCATTTTCCTAAATACTTTGCTTTATCAAAATTGGTAACAGCAGCAGCTTTTTTAGGAATAGTTGAACCACAAGAATAAAGAACGAATGCAATTCCTGCTCCTAATAGAACCGGAGCAATATATTTGTTTTTCATGATGTAATCTTTTTATTATCATAAAGATAACATCTGAATTGTACATCTAATTTACAAAATTTTTCCTGAAGTTTATATTTTTTCAGGCATTAAAATTTGAGACAAAATAAAAAACCCGTCTCGTTAAAAAACGAGACGGGTTTTAAAATATGATTTTACGTAAAATTATACGTGTATTGCTCTGTTTTCTGTTGCTGCCAATGCTGCTTCTTTTACCGCTTCCGCGAAAGTTGGATGCGCATGGCTCATTCTTGAAATATCTTCAGCAGAAGCTTTGAATTCCATTGCAGTAACTGCTTCAGCAATTAAATCGGCTGTACGTGCTCCAATCATGTGAACTCCTAAAACTTCATCCGTTTTTTCGTCAGCAAGGATTTTTACGAATCCGTCTAAGTCTGCACTTGCTCTTGCACGCCCCAAGGCTTTAAAAGGAAAACTTCCAGATTTGTAAGCAACACCTGCTGCTTTCAATTGCTCTTCAGTTTGTCCAACTGCAGCAACTTCCGGCCAAGTGTAAACTACACCAGGAATTAAGTTATAATCGATGTGTGGTTTTTGACCTGCTAAGATTTCAGCAACCATAGTTCCTTCTTCCTCTGCTTTGTGTGCTAACATTGCTCCACGAACAACATCACCAATTGCATAAATATTCGGAACATTAGTTTGCAAATGATCGTTTACTTCAACTTGTCCTCTGTCTGAGATTTTAACTCCAGCTTTGTCAGCGTTTAATCCATCTGTATAAGGACGACGACCAACAGAAACTAATGAATAATCTCCTTCCAGCGTAATTGTTTCTCCTTTTGCATTTTCAGCCTGAACTGTAACAGCATCGTCATTTCTTTCAACTGATTTTACTTTGTGAGAAACGTAGAATTTCATTCCTTGTTTTTTCAATACTTTAGTCAATTCTTTAGAAAGAGAACCGTCCATTCCAGGAATGATTCTGTCCATGAATTCAACTACAGAAACCTGAGCCCCTAAACGCAAATAAACTTGTCCAAGTTCGATTCCGATAACTCCACCACCAATAATTACTAAGTGTTTTGGAACTTCTTTTAATGCTAAAGCTTCAGTCGAAGTGATGATTCTTTCTTTATCAATTTTAATGAATGGCAAAGAAGATGGTTTTGATCCTGTAGCAATTACAGTATATTTTGCTTCGATAGTTTCTGATGTTCCGTCAGCTTTTGCAACTGCAATATGTGTTGCGTCTACGAATGAACCTAAACCATTGAAAACAGTAATTTTATTTTTATCCATTAAGTAGTTGATTCCACCTACGGTTTGATCTACAACTGCTTGTTTACGAGCAATCATTTTCTCTAAATTGATTTTCACATCACCAGAAACTTCGATTCCGTGATCTGCAAAATGAGCAATTTCTGCGTAATGATGAGAAGAAGAAAGTAATGCTTTTGAAGGAATACAACCTACGTTAAGGCAAGTTCCGCCTAATGAAGTATATTTTTCTACAATTGCAGTTTTGAAACCTAATTGTGCGCAACGAATTGCCGATACATATCCGCCAGGACCTGAACCTATAATGACTACGTCAAATGAACTCATAGTATTTTGTTTTTATTTTAGCGGTTACAAAATTAAGCAATAAAGTTTTGTTTGAAGTTTAATTTTCAATGTTTTTTGTGTGAAATTTTGGGTTGTGGTTTTACCGCAAAGAGCACTAAGAATTACGCAGAGGTTTGCAAAGTTTTTGTTTTTTTAGTCTCGCAAAGACGCAGAGTCGCAAAGTTTTTTTGTTAAATGAATTGCGTCCAGCTTTAGCTGGATGGTAAATTATTGCCGAAGTAAAAGGCTTTAGCCAAACTGACACAGATTTGGCTAAAGCCCTTTTCTATATAAATCTAAAACCTCCAGCTAAAGCTGGAGGCAATTCAAAAACCTTTGAACCTTTGTCACTCTGTAACTTTATGCCTTTCAAAAAGAAATCACCGTCGAGTTCTTAACCTCACTAATCATAAACATACTTTGTGTGCTTCCAATATGCTGTAATGAAGTCAGTTTGGTAACTAAAAATTCCCTGTAAGCTTCCATATCTTTTACCAAAACTTTCAGAATATAATCGTAATCGCCGCTTACGTGATGACATTCTAAAACTTCGTTGAGTTTGATGACTTCACTTTCGAATTTGGTCAGGAATTCTTTGGTATGCTGAATCAATTTTAGATGACAGAAAACCACAAATCCTTTTTCAATTTTGGATTTATCAACTAAGGCTGTGTAGTTTTTAATTATACCTTCTCTCTCTAATTTTTTGATTCGTTCGTAAACTGCTGTTACCGAAAGATTCAGTTTTAAAGATAATTCTTTGGTTGTTTTTTTACTGTCGGTTTGTAGTAAAACCAAGAGTTTTTTATCGATTTCGTCTAAAGTCATGATTACGTCATTGCGAGGAACGAAGCAATTTCATCCTCCGGTTAGTATTATTGTTTGTTTTTGAAAAGAAAGAAAATCTATTGAATTATGATTTACAAATCAAAATTAGATTAAAAATCACAATAAATTAATTTTTATAGTTTTAAAATCTAATTATTCATCATGTAGTTGACTAATTTTCTAATTAGATCTTATTTTGAATAGAATTTCTTTTGAAAACGAGTGTCCTAGCCCTGATAGAAGCGGCATCCTTTTGTGGCGGGGTTCGCCACAAAAGATATAGCGGATAGCAGGAAATAGCTCCTGAAAATTAGACTTAAATTCTACATGTTAAGAACTTGAAACTTGAAACAAATAAAACTTGAAACTAAAAAAATATGAAAGACTTTAACCCGGCAGATAAAATTCAGGATCTGCAGTACTTTGGTGAATTTGGCGGTGTGAATCCGTCGATTTCTGATTCTTCGACTTATACTTTTCTTTCGGCAAAAACTATGTTTGACACTTTTGAAGGGAACATGGAGGGCTGTTATTTGTATTCGCGCCATTCATCGCCAAGTAATTTATATTTAGATCAGGCTTTGGCAGCAATGGAAGGGACGGAAACGGCAAATGTTTCAGCTTCGGGAATGGGAGCAATTACCCCTACTCTATTACAGCTTTGCGGTGCAGGCGATCATATTGTTTCGAGCCGAACTATTTATGGCGGAACATACGCTTTCTTAAAAAACTTTACACCAAGATTTGGCATTGAAACAAGCTTTGTTGACATTACAAAATTGGATGTTGTAGAAGCTGCAATTACGCCAAATACGAAAGTTTTGTATTGCGAAACGGTTAGTAATCCGTTATTGGAAGTAGCTGACATTGCTGGTTTGGCTAAAATTGCTAAAAGACATAATTTGAAATTAGTTGTCGATAATACGTTTTCGCCATTATCGGTTTCTCCTGCAAAATTAGGTGCCGATATTGTAATTCACAGTTTAACGAAATACATTAACGGAAGCAGTGATACGGTTGGCGGCGTGACTTGTGCTTCGAAAGAATTTATTAATTCGTTGAAAAATGTAAACTCTGGTGCGAGTATGCTTTTAGGACCAACGATGGATAGTTTACGTTCTGCAAGTGTCATGAAAAACCTTCGTACGCTTCATATCCGAATTAAGCAACACAGTCACAATGCGCATTTTCTGGCGGATCAATTTGAAAAAGACGGATTAAAAACGGTTTATCCGGGATTAAAAAGCCACCCTAGTCATGAATTGTACAAAACGATGATTAATCCCGAATATGGTTTTGGCGGAATGATGACGATTGATGTTGGTACTTTGGCGAAAGCAAATGAATTAATGGAGTTGATGCAAGCTAGAAATTTGGGTTATCTGGCGGTAAGTTTAGGGTTTTATAAAACGTTATTCAGCGCGCCGGGAACCTCAACTTCAAGTGAAATTCCGTTGGAAGAACAACATGAAATGGGATTGACAGATGGTTTGATTCGTTTTTCTATTGGTTTGGATAATGATATTGATCGTACTTATGAAATGATGAAGGCTTGTATGATTGAGCTTGGGATCTTGAATTCCACAGAGAATCGCAAAGAAGTTTTCGCAGAGATTCACTAAGAAGTTTCACGCAGATTTAAAAAGATTTAAGCAGATGTACGCAGATTTATTTATTATAATAAAATTTAAAAATCTATTTCAATCTGCTTAAATCTGCAGAATCTGCGAGAAACAAAAAATCTTTTTTAATCCTGGAATTTGTGGCAAAATAAAAAAGCCGTTCTGAAATCAATCAGAACGGCTTTCTCATTTATAATTTATAACTTAACTACATTAAGTTTACTATTTTTTCTACTATAAGTAAAGTAAATAAACAGCCCGATTAATAACCAAATGGTAAAGTAAATCCAATTCCAAACGCTTAATTCAGCCATCATATACAAACAGCAGATTAATCCTAAAAGTGGAATTAAAGACAGATTTCTTCTGAAAGCCCAAACAGCTAATCCAACTAAAACGAATAAGAATATCCACATTGGAATTTTGTGTTTGAATAAACTAAATCCTGATTCATATTTTGCAGAATCAGCAATTGGTAAACCTTTTACAACTTCGACATATTTAGCTTCGTCGTCTTGGTATTGTCCTAATAAATGTTCTAAATCTGATGTTTCGGCAGTTTTATTGTTTACCTCGATGCTTTCTAAATATTTGAAAACTTTTTCAGATTCTGGTTTATCTAAAGAAGTCACGATTGAAGTTGCATCATAAATTTGTGGATCATTATTAATAAACGCCATTGTCGCTTTATTGTTGAAAGTAAAAGCATAATACAATCCTGCGATCATTAAAACCGGAAGAATGAATTTTGAATTGACATAAGGCGTTTTAAATTTTCCTCTCGGAATTTCAGGTTTATTTTGCAATACTAAAACTCCCGCACAAACCAATACAAAGGCAAATAAAGTCCCGATACTGCATAAATCAGTTACCATTGTCAAATTCAAAAATAAAGCCGGAATTGCCACTACAAAACCTGTTACGATTGTTGCGAAAGATGGAGTTTTGAATTTTGGATGCACCGTAGAGAATTTCTTTGGCAGTAAACCGTCACGACTCATGCTCATCCAGATACGCGGTTGTCCCATTTGGAAAACCAATAAAACGCTTGCCATAGCCACTACTGCACTAACCGCAATAATTCCCGACATCCATTTTAAGTCTAATTTATCGAAAACAAATGCAAGAGGATCTCCAACATTTAATTCGTGGTATTTTACCATTCCGGTTAAAACCAAGGCAATAGCAATATATAAAATCGTACAGATGATAATCGCCCACATCATTCCGCGTGGTAAATCGCGCTGCGGGTTTTTACATTCTTCGGCTGTTGTCGAAATAGCATCAAAGCCAATGTAAGCGAAGAAAACGGCAGAAACTCCTTTTAAAACACCGCCAACTCCATTTGGAGCAAACGGATCCCAGTTTGCTGTATCTACATAAAATACACCAACGGCAATTACTAAAAGAACTACACAAAGTTTTATCACAACCATTAAGTTACTCGCGTTACGAGACTCTTTCATTCCTCTGTAAACCAAAGCTGTAATTAAAATAATAATGAATAATGCAGGTATATCGGTAACGAAATGAAAAGATCCTATTGTTGGCGCAGTTGTCCATGCTGTGTGTGCCTGTTGTAAAGCAACACTTAAATTTTCGAAAGATTTTCCGCCTCGCATTAAAGCTTCGGCATCATTAAATCCGTTTGAAGCGGTTAAATAATCCATCTGAATCCATTGCGGTAAATGAATTCCGCCGCTCTGGAGCAGTCCGCTAAAATAATCACTCCATGATATGGCTACAGTTATATTTCCTACGGCATATTCCATAATCAAAGCCCATCCAATTATCCAGGCGATTAATTCTCCAAAAGCAACATAAGAATACGTATAAGCACTTCCTGAAACCGGAACCATCGAAGCAAATTCAGCATAAGCAAAAGCGGCAAAACTACATGCAAGAGCTGTAAATAAGAACAAGAAAATAACAGCTGGTCCGCCGTCTGCACTGGCTTTTCCAATCGTACTAAAAATTCCCGCTCCAACAATAGCCGCTATTCCGAATGCAGTTAAATCCCTTGTAGTCAAATGTTTTCCTAGTGCATTATGACCATCTGATTCATTCTGAGCAACCTGCTTCAGAATATCCTGTACTGTTTTCTTTCGGAATAAACTTGAAAATGCCATATATGATTTGCTATTATAAATTAATTTAATTCAGTTGTTATGGTTTTATTTTGCAAATAATGCAAAAATTATCCTGATTTCAAATATATAAAACCATTTTGTTTTATTGTGAATTATTTTTTGCCGCCAAGACGCTAAGACACAAAGTTTTTTTGCCACGAATTTCTCTAATTTACTCGAATTATTCTTTCACTCAGGTTTAAATTTGATCAGTTATAAATAAATCTGCACACATCTGCCTAAATCTTTTTAAATCTGCTTGAAAATTTTGCCACAAATTACAAGAGATTAAAAATGATTAAAAAAATCTGTGTTAATCCATTTAAATCCGTGTCATCCGCGTGCCATCTTTTCCGCATAAGCCACTTATATCAAACACAAATGTAACATTTATCAAAAATAGCTTACTAATAATTTGATATTTAACTTAAAAGATGAATTATATGGAAAAAATTTCAAGACGCTCATTTGTGAATAAATTTGGTGTTGGTGTTGGTGCTTCAGTTATTATGACAACTCTCCCTTCTTTTTTATCTGCGCCGGAAACGGATAAAATACCGTATACAGGAAAAAAATTAAATATTGCGCTTTGTGGTCTTGGAAATTACGCGTCCATGTTAGCAGAAGGAATTCAGGTTTCTGAATATTGCCATCTTGCCGGAATCGTTACCGGAACTCCTGAAAAAGCGACAAAATGGAAAAGCAAATACAATATACCTGACAAGAATGTTTATAATTATCAAAACTTCGACGAAATCAGCAAAAACAAAGACATTGATTTAGTTTATGTGGTATTGCCAAATGGCCTTCATAAAGAATTTGTTATTCGCGCTGCAAAAGCGGGAAAACATGTCATTACCGAAAAACCAATGGCTATTACTGTCAAAGACTGCGAAGAAATGATCAAAGCCTGCGAAGATAATAAAGTGCAACTGGCGATTGGTTATCGCTTGCATTATGAACCTACCCATTTAGAAATTAAACGATTGGGACAAGAGAAAATTTTAGGACAAGTGCGTTATATCGAAGCTTCTCTTGGTTATCAAATACACGATCCGCGTGATACGAAAAGCACTGTTAATTTTAATGACCGAAACGAATGGAGATTGAACAAAAAATTATCCGGAGGTGGTCCGCTAATGGACTTAGGCGTTTATTGTATTCAGGCAAGCCGTTATGTTTTAGAAGAAGAGCCAATTGCGGTTACGGCTCAATTCGGCAAAGTATATAACAAGCAGATTTTTGCTGAAACTGAGGAAAGTATTTCCTGGCAAATGGAATTTCCAAGCGGTGCGGTTTCCAATTGTAATACTTCTGTTAGTTACAATATTGACCGATTTTACGCTTCCGCAGATGAAGGTTTTTTCGAATTAAGTCCCGCTTTGAGTTACGGACCATTCGAAGGAAAAACATCAAAAGGCGTTCTGAAATTTCCTGTAATAAATCAACAGCAAACGCAAATGGATGAAATTTGCAAAGTATTATTAGAAAACAAAAAACTGCCTAATCATATTACAGGCGAAGAAGGACTTAAAGATATTAAAGTCATCAACGCCATCTATAAAGCCGCTGAAACAGGAAAGAAAGTTTCACTAGAGTAGTTTTGACACAAAGGCTCTAAGACACAAAGTTTTTAATTTATTTCAATTCGTGAATTCGTGGCGGAAAAAATAGCCACGAATTCACGAATTATTTTTTTTTTTAATCTTTGCGAACCTTGCGTAGACCTTAGCGAACTTTGCGGTTAAGCCTTCAAACAGCTTCTCAAAATACTAACCGGATGCTGTGCTTCACGTTTCGTTCCATCATAAATTTGATGACGGCAGCTCGTTCCTGCAGCGGCGATTTTTACGTTTTCGGCAGTATTGCGAACTTTTGGAAAAAGCGTGTCCTCTCCCATCTGCATACTTACTTTATAATGTTCTTTTTCATAACCAAAAGAACCCGCCATTCCACAGCAGCCCGAATTATAAATCGTGACAGTATTATTTTTAGGAAGGTTCAGCATTGCAAAAGTCGCTTCAACAGAACTCAATGATTTTTGATGGCAATGTCCGTGGATTTTTATTTCTTTGGTTTCTTCAGAAAATGAATCCGGTGTTATTTTGCCGTCGATTATTTCTTTTTTGAAGAATTCCTCAATTGTAAAAGCATTTTGAGACAAACGTTCCGCACTTTCTTTATCCGATGCCAATCGTAAATATTCGTCTCTAAAAGTCAAAATTGCCGAAGGTTCGATTCCGATTAATGGCATTTTTGCGGAAATTAAATCTTTGAATATATTGACATTAATATCCGTTATCTTTTTCGCTTCTTCCAAAAATCCTTTAGACAAATACGTTCTTCCACTTTCTTCGTGATTTACGATTAAAACTTCATAACCTAATTTCGTCAATAATTCAAAAGCATCAATCCCGATATTGACATCGTAATAATTCGTAAATTCATCAACAAACAAATACAATTGTCCGTTTGGAAAATTGGCAGTTGCAGGTTTGTTATTTTCATACCATTTTCTAAAAGTCTTTTTTGCCAAAAGCGGAACTTGCCTTTCGGGCGCAATTCCCATTGATTTTTTAACAAGCGATTGATTCGAAATAAAATTCGTGATCGACGGGAACAAACTTCCCATTTTGTTCAATTTTGCATTGTTGGCAAAAATTTTACTTCGGGTCGAGAATCCGTTTGCTTTTTGATATTGATATAAAAACTCCGCTTTTAGAGTCGCAACGTCAACATTACTAGGACATTCGCTTGCGCAGGCTTTACAGCTTACACACAACTCAAAAACTTCATATAATTCTTTCTGGTCAAATTTGTTTTCTTTTTCAGAATACGTCAAATATTCTCGTAAAGCATTTGCACGTGCACGAGTCGTTTCTTTCTCATTTCTCGTCGCACGATAACTCGGACACATTGCTCCTCCAGCTGATGGCATTTTTCGGCAATCGCCAGAACCGTTACATTTTTCGGCGGCACGCAAAATTCCTAAACTATCTGAAAAATCCTGAAACGTTTTAATATCCGGTTCTACCCTTCCTGAAATCACACGATGGTTTTCATCCATTTTCAAGGCGTTGACAATCTTTCCTATATTCAAAACTGAATTCGGGTCAAACGCTAATTTGATTCTTTTCAGCAGTTCGTAATTCTTCTCACCGATCATAAACGGAATAAACTCGCCGCGCACGATTCCGTCGCCGTGTTCGCCGCTTAATGAACCTCTGTATTTTTTTACTAAATGCGCCACATCGGTCGCAATGGCTCTGAATAATTTTAAGTCTGATGTCTTCTTTAAATTCAAAACCGGACGCAAATGCAGTTCTCCTGCGCCGGCATGCGCGTAATAGATCGCTTCCTGTCCGTGACGTAGCATCATCGCCGAAAACTCTGCAATATAAGCTGGCAAATCGCTTAATTCAACCGCTGTATCTTCAATAGAATCGGCTGCTTTGTTGTCTCCAACAATACTTCCTAAAAGTCCGAGTCCGGCTTTTCTAAGTTCGTTGGCTTTGTCAATATCAGGGCCGTAAATCTTTACAAGAGCGTAACCAAAATTGTTTTTTTCTAAATCAGCAATTAAAGCATTCGCCTGATTTTCGGCATCTTCTAAATTGTGAGACGCTACTTCAAACAACATAATCGCTTTAGGTTCGCCAACCAAAAAGAATCGGTTTTTAATGTGTTCGCGATTCGTTTTGGTACAATCCAAAATCGTATCGTCGATCATTTCGCAAGTGTACAAATGATGTTTCATCGCCACTACAACAGATTCCAAAGATTCCTGAATCGTATGATAATGCGCCACGACCATAATATTATGGACAGGCGGTAAATCGTCGACTTTTAAAGTAATTTCGATTGTAAAAGCAAGAGTTCCTTCGCTTCCGCAAAGTAATTTTCCAAGGTTTATTGTTGGTTCGGTTCCGCCAAATAATTCTGATCTTAGCAGAATATCAACAGCGTAACCTGTATTTCTTCTGTGAATTTCCGGTTTCGGAAACTCTTTTATAATTTCTTCCTGAATTGCTTTTACCGAAAGTTCGTCGTAAATGCTTTTATAAATTTTATTTTCTAAAGAATCGCCTTTGGTTTTCTCAATAAATTCCGCCGAAGTCAATTCTCCAAAAGCTACTTCTGTTCCATCGCTTAAAATTGCTTTTACCTCAGCAATTTTATCACGCGTTACACCATAACGAATCGAAGTTGTTCCCGATGAATTATTCCCCACCATTCCGCCAATCATGGCTCGATTTGAAGTTGATGTAATGGGTGCGAAAAATACGCCGTGGGGTTTTAAAAATAAATTTAGTTCATCGCGAATAACACCGGGCTGAACCGTAACCGTTTTTTTTTCGGCATCGTAACCAATTATTTTGGCGAAATGTTTTGAAACATCCACCACAAGTCCGTCTCCAACTGCTTGTCCCGCCAGTGAAGTTCCGGCAGTTCTGGGCGTAATCGAAATATTATGCTGTGCCGCAAAGCGAATTAATTTGCTGATATCTGCTGTAGATTTAGGCAAAGCCACCGCATTTGGCCGAATCCGATACACTGATGCGTCTGTCGAATAAAGTGTTTTATGAAGATCATCGTATAAAAGTGTGCCTTCGAGTTCGCCGGCTAATTGCTCTAAATGAGATTGGGTCAACATGTAAATGGTGCTTTTCTTAAAAAATAATTCCTCAAAAACTGAGACAGCAAATATAAAAATATAGCTGCTTAAAACGTATAAAATGCCAATTTATCTTAACAGCCTGTCAACATTTTATAAAATTAAAGTCAAATTCTGTAAAGCATTAAAATTGCAAAATGGGTAATTTTAAGATTTTACTTTTTACGCCTTATTATTATGGAAAATTTCGTTCAGGACGTCTTCAAACATTTAGAAAACTATTATTACAGCATTGTCGATCTTACACCAAAATTTATTCTCGCCATTGTTGTTATTCTCGTTTCGTGGTTTATTGCGGCCCGCATTGGTATTTTTGCCGGAAACCGACTCAAAGCCAAGATGCACGACCGACTTCTCGCCACTTTTATCGCCCGTTTAATTAAATCGGTTTTGATTATTATTGGGGTTTTGTTCATGTTCAAAATTATTGGTCTTGACGGAATCGCCCAAAGTATGCTTGCCGGCGCCGGAATCTCCGCTTTTGTAATTGGTTTTGCGCTTAAAGATATTGGCGAAAATTTCCTTGCCGGAATTCTGCTCGCTTTCAAACGTCCATTTTCTATTGGGGATATTATCGAAAGCAATGGCGTAAAAGGCGAAGTCATCAACCTCAACCTTCGTGACACTGAAGTCAAAAGCGATTCGAAAATCATTTATATTCCCAACGCACTTTTAATTAAAAATACGCTCATTAACTACAACAGCGAAGGATATCTTTTGCAGACTTTTAATGTCGGCCTCGAATATGGTTCTGATTACGGAAAGGCTATAGAACTCGTAAAAGAAGTTCTAAAACGAAACGAAGAAGTAACCGAAAAAGATCATGAAGACGCAGCCGTTATCACGGATATTTCTGGTGTCATTATTCAGTTAAACATTCGTTATTGGGTAAAAACCGGAACCAATAGAAAAAGTGCCGAATGCCGTTCTAAAATCATCGCTGAAGTTTTGAATACGTTGAAAGAAAACGGATTTGTTCTTAAATAAGGCTCTTTTTAAGGGGCAAAGGTTCAGAGTTACAAAGGACAAAAGTTTTCTTTTCTTTGACTTTAAACTCGATTGTCATCCTGAGCGAAGTCGAAGGTTTATGAAATCAATATTTTAATACAACTCTTTCGAATTTGGAATTTCAAAAATTGACCTTTATATTTGATTTATAAACTCAGTTTCTATGAAGCCAAACAGAATCTATTTTTTAGAAAATCCATATCCAAATGGTCACACTTTAGAAGAATTTAAATGGAGCAGAAGAATCGAAGAAGACGAATCAATTTGGTTTGATTTTCATTTAAAAACAGATGATTATTATGCCGAAGATGAATCCGAAGACGACAATGAAGAATTTAAAGGTGACTGGTATTCAAAAGGAGTCTGGGGCAATTTTCATCAATGTACCATGTCTTCAACACATTGGGGAGATTATGGAATTAAAATCAATAAAACTTCACAAAAAGCTATTTTTAATGATTTTATAAAAGAAGATTTATTGGCAGATACTTTTCCACTTGATGAAGATTTTGATTATGATGAAATCGCATTCGGAATTTATTTATTAGGACACGATACCTGCGCCAATCATAGAATAAAAATCACAGAAACGACACAAAACAAATATGATATTGAATGGACTGGAAAAATTGCTTTAACCTATTCCGGAGCTGACGAATTCAGGCATGATTTTAGACTTCTACTTCAAAATGCTGAATTTGACGGTTTTTATTATCCTAAATCCTGGCCGCTCGAAAAAGCAGCAGATTTCTTTAAAACTAATTTTGAAGATTTTGAAGAATACGAATTTGTCGATCTCAACCCAAAAAGCAATAAACGAGAGTATAAATTGAAAAAGAAATAAATCTCTTTAACCCAATTGTCACCCTAAGCGAAGTCGAAGGCTTATGAAAATGTAAATCTTTTTTGGAATTTGGAATTTAAAAAATTGGAGTTTTATTTTTCAGGAGCTATTTCCTGCTGTCCGCTATATCTTTTACGCCGAACCCCGGCGCAAAAGGATGTCGCTTCCATCAGGGCTAGGGCTCTCGGTTTCATAAGAAGGTTTATTGAACAAAAAGCGATTCCTGAACAACTCTATAACATTTAAAAACACATCCAAAAGCCTTACCTTCAATTCTTTCGTAAGTTAACCATTCTAAAATTCCTTTATTTATAAGTTGATAGAGTTCATATTCAATAAACTCAGCACTATAATTTAGTTTCTGGTATTCAGGATGCGTTCTAATAAGCTCTGTTAGATCCCATTGTGTGAAAGTAATTTCATTTATTGAAATATCGTAGGTATAAATAATTTCATCTTTTTTAGCAGTACAGCCACTTCCGTGAAAATAATATTCAATTCCTTCAATTGATCCTACTCTTTTAAAAAAGGTAATAGAAAATGAACATGGATTTATATCTTGTTTGTATTTTTCTTTTAATAAAGCTTCAAAGCTTCTGATAAATGTAATGTAGTCGGTTAAGATTTTTTCGATCATGATTAAATCAAATATAAATTGATTTTATTTGATTTACAACTAGATTAATCAGGCTTTTAATTTTTTTTAACGACAGAATTGAACCTGAAGAAATGGCTAAAACACTAAGGCAGGTAAATTTTACACTTGCATTAGGCGTTATGAGTGAACACGAAGATCTTCAAAACGAAATCACCAAATTAAGAGATAGTTTTACTGGCTTAATGAATTAGCTGAAACTTTAAATCCTTATTTGGATTTGGAGTAGGATTTAAAAAGCAATACCTCGATTTCAAAATCGAGGTTTTTGCATTATTGTTTTCCAATTAAGGGATTTATTCTATTTCGTAATTGATTTTCTATAACGGGAATTATGGCATCATAATTTGTTAATTCAAGATTTATTACACTAATTCGAAAAGTTTCTTGTTTCATATTTTCTCTTGCTAAAAGTTTCATAGCAAAAGTTGTCTTGTTTAATTCTTTATAAATATGACCATGTAATCTTGATTTAATATTTTTAGACTTTCCTATGTAAAGAGGAATCCATTCTTCTAATTTATTGTGTGCCTTTATTCTTTTCAATTTAAAATTTGGAGTAAATTTTTTGAAATAATTTTCATTTTCCCATCTAAATTTGAAATCATTAACCCATTCTTCAAAAAATGTAAAATTCTGCTTATTTCTAACCTCAATTAGATAAAGCCCCGGATGCATTAAAATATTCCATGGAATATTTTCTAAATTTTCATTTAAATCAAACTGACATATTTGTTCAAAATGAAGTTCATTAGTAAATGCCTTAATTAAATCAAGTTGTTTTGTTATTTCTTTATCGATTGTTGTTATCATTTTTAAATTTTAAATTTCAGATCCTATTACTTTTAGTTTAAGTCCAGCTGTAATATCTAAATGATTCGCAGTTACATATAAAAGTTTTAGAACACTTTCAGAAACATCATTTTTATTTATTCCTGGTTGCACTAAAAAAATTTGAATTTCTAAAGGTTTTTTTCTCATACTATTACACACTTCATCAATTATATCCAAATCTCCTTTCAAAATTCTTGTTTTATTTGCTCGTTTTTTTAAATTTTCTCTTCTATTGAAATGCTCTTTAAAAAACTTATAATCTTTATACTTCCAATTAATAGATTTTTGAACTTGTCCACATATTTGATATAAATTTAAATTTTCTAAATTGTTATTGGGAACAGCTATAGATTGGTTTTTTCCTTTAGTTACAAATTTAATATGATATAAACTTAAATAAACTTTATCTGCTTCATCTCTTAGCAAAACTAAATCTGCCATCTCATTTCTATCATCATCATTAAAAATTACATCCCAATTTTCCTTTTTTAGAGATTCATATAATTTGTATTGTATGGAGTTTTTTACAAAATTATTTTCGTCGAATCCCATTGACTCTTTTGTTAAATCCACCCCTTGCCAATCAAATGGTATAATTTCGTTCTTTGGAAAATCCAAAACTTCTTCATTGTATTTTATATAACGATTGCCATAAAGTATCGAATTTTCTATAAAACCTATTTGAGGAGGATAATCTCCATTGAGATATCCGAGTAGAGCTTTTGGCTCTTGCAATCCTTTTATTATAAGAACATCTAATGTTGAAATTTTTTCTATTTTAAATCCATTTTTATTTATAATTAATTTAAAACTTATTATGTCTTTTGCAGTTAATAAATCAAATAATATATCTCCCGTTTCACTTGGGTTTTTAATTTGTAATTCACAATCCCACAAATTAAATAAGACATCTGAAATTTTCAACATATATTTCTTATCAACTTCCTTATAAAAAAGCGGATTCCAATCAATAAAATAAGGTATTGAATCTGGTCTTGTTTCTATAATTTTGGGTTCAAGTGTGTCTAGGACTTCATTAGGATCTATATTCGGATCAATTAACTTATCACCAACACTTCCACACCAATTTGTAAGTTCTTTTAAATTTCCTCTTAAATATGACCAGATTTTACCTTTAGTCGAAGCTCCAAAAGAAACTTTATCTCCGTTTTCAAATCCAACCCCAAAAATATTATTCTTAAATCCTGCATTTAATTCCGCTTTTGTTATTGCTGACTGCAAATTACTGCCGAAAAAGGATTGAAAACTCTTATCCTTTCCTGGAGTCATTCTCATACCAACGTTAAATAACAATAATCTTTTTACATTGTAAAATACCTTAAACACATCAATTTCTGAAATTTTTGTATATCCTTCAACAAAAACTTTATCAACTAAAAAATTAAAACTTTCTTTTTTAACCGATGAATGAATAAAAAGTAAATTATTTTTTACTTCATAATGTATTACCATTAAATGCCAATCAAAATTTTGAAATTCACTAAAACTTCCCCATTCAACATTAAATTCTTTACCCAATAAAATTACCAAAGTCCTTTCATCTTCATTATATGAAATGAATCTATGTTTGTATTCAGGAAAATCTTCTTTAGTAATTACATTTAATTTTTGAAAAACATCTTTTGAGTTTTTATAAACTAATGTACTAAATGCAGGGTTTATATTTTGAAAAGGAATATCTGATTCTTCTATATTATTGAATCCTGCTAAAAACTCACTAAAATCAATCTGATCTTGAGTTGCAATTTGGCTTAAATCTGGTAAAATAGTGTTCCAATTAGATTCCTTATTATAAAGTAAATCTATTCCCTCTTCTATTCCTTCTTGTCGCAAATTGGCTATAAATGAAGCATTTCCTAATTGAATAGAATTACTAACTCTTGTGAATCTTCCTATAAACTGAAGTGTAATCGGTAAACTTTTTCTTATATCATGTAATGCGGCAATTTTTAATTCAGGCAAGTCAAAACCTTCTCCAAGCATATCAACACAAACAATTATTTTATGTTTTCCTCTTTTTATATTTTCTAAAATGAATTTTCTGTTTAAAACATTCGAATGAATAACAACAGGATTAAACTCAGTATAATTTTCATACAATTTAAATACTTCATCGGCTCTTAAATTGGTTCTACATCTTGCCATAAGAAAATGATCCAATTTATTAACATCTCTATCTTCCTTTAATTTTTCAATGGCTTTTAATGCAATTTCTTTATCTGCAATTTCTCTATCATATTCTCTAACTGGTATGAAATCAATTTTTTGAAAATAACCTTGCTCTTGTGCATCTTTCATAGAAAAATTATAAATAAATTTTCCTGAAAGACGTTCCCCATCGTATCTGAAAGGTGTCGCTGTAAATTGTATTACCTTTCCTTTATCAAAATATCCAATTACTCTATCCCATTGCTTTGCTTTTGCATGGTGCGCTTCGTCAACAAATAGATGTGAACATACACCAGCGATTACTTCCATGTAGTCATTTGGTATATTTGAAATCAGATTCATTGTCGATACTATAACATTAGATTTTTCAAAAAAATCCTTTAAATCTTCTATTTTTTTTATTCCTTTATCTAATATTCCAACTTTTGGATATAATGCCGATTGAGAAACAATACCAAATTTTTTTAAAACGCCTAGTGAAATAAACTTTTCAGAAAGCTGACCACGTAAAGAATCAGAAGGTACAATAACGAGAAGTTTTTCACATCTATTAGCTATTAATACAGAAAGCATAGTTTCTGTCTTTCCAGTTCCAGTTGGTAATACAACAATTCCAGCTTCTTTTGAATTTGTAAAATGCCCTAAAATATTATGTATAGCTCCTAATTGTGGTTTTCGTAATCCTCCCTCATTATTTTTTTTAATTTGAGAATTATCATCACTTTTGTAAACAAAAGTATCTTTCCAAGAATTAAGTATTGTATTTGGCTCAAACTCTATCATATTTGGATGTTTTATCCATTTTTTAATAACAATTTTTTCATTTATAGGAGTACCATCCGATAATAGAATAAAATCACTATTATCAGAATAAATATCCTTATTTCCAGTTATACAATATTTATTATTATCATGATTGAATGTAACATAACTTCTATTTTCTTTTGTTAGAACAACTTCAATTTCTTTTTCAATATCCTTTAAATTAACAATAGAGTTATTATAGATTTTTATTTTTTCTCGCAATTCTGGCAATATTATTTTCATGAGGCTTCTTATCTAATTAGTTAAAATTTTTGTTTAAGATTAAATTATCATCCAAATTTAATTATCTGATTTACTGCTTTTTTACGGAAAACCATATTTAGTCTAAATCCTTTGGAAACAAGTTTAACAATAAATAAAACAAAAGAAGCAAGTATTTATACCTGAATTATTTAAAAAGAAAAACCGCTCAATAAATCTCAAATAAATCAAAATCTATTAAACGGCTTAAAAATATTTTATGAAAAAGGAACTCTTACTCCTTCCCCCAAATCCTAGTATTCAAATCCAGTTCATGAACAATATCATGCATGAATTTCACAATCGAAAGATCGCCTGAAAGTAAATCGGGATCTAAAAGCGAAGAATGAATAGGCGCTTCAAAATAATTTTCGGACAACGGAAAAGCAATATACATTTTAGAATGTATAAACGAAACCGAAATCGTTTCGTCGCATTTGCCGTTTAAGTCCAGAATTCTTTCCATCATGGCAGGCGTTAAAATATATCGCGCTTCGATTTGGTTACTCGAATAGGTTACAAATTTATTGCTGAAATCGATGTTTTCTAATTCTATAACATCAGAGTTTCCAAAACTAAAAACGTTTTTAGAAAACCAGGAACCAAAAGCTTCTCCAAAACCTTTTGGTCGAACAACTGTCGAAACATTGAAATTTTTATTGAAATCGGCCACAAAAACAATTCCTTTAAAAATGGTATGCCATTGTGTACGGGTTCCGTTTTTTGTGCTAGTTTCGGTTTTGTATTCGGCGTGAACTTCGGCAAACCAAAAAGAAGTTTTATCGTTTGTTCCGCTTATTAAATCCTGTGTTTTATAACGATCAGATTCGGTTGTAAAAAGTTCAGAACTTCTAAACTCATATTCAGGAAGTCCGCTTTGTGGCGTTATTGTTAAACTTTCGTTGATATTTTTTAATGCAGATCCTACAACATTGGTTTTATAAGCTATTTTGTATTTCTTAACATCGTCGCCAATTCTAAAATGCATTACGATGCCAGTAATGGCAGAAACGGCAAATCCCAGAAAACCTAAAGTCGGAAATCTAATCAATAAACCAATTATCATAAATAAAATGGCAAGACCAAATAAAATGTAGGTGGTTTTATAGGTTTCAGCAATTTTTTTTCGCTCAACTTCTAATGTATTCAAAGCCCCTTGAAAGGCTGAATTGTGATTAATTTCTGAATCCATTAATTATTGAAAAGTTCTTTTGCACTAATATTTTTACGTTCTTCTTCTGCCGTTGCCAAAACATCAATTTGAGTATATTTCAACATTCCCGCAAAAAGATTTCCCGGGAACATCATAATAGCGTTATTGTAACTCGTAACCGAAGCATTATACGTTCTTCTGGCAGCCGCGATTTGCTCTTCGCTTTCTGTCCAAGTGCTTTGTAAGTTCAAGAAATTGGTATTGGCTTTTAAGTCCGGATAATTTTCAACCGTAACCATTAAACCTTTTACAGCTGTGCTAAGTTCAGTATCTAAACTTGCTTTTTCAGCCTCGGTTAAAGAACCTGAAGTTGCTCTTGAACGAAGCTCTACGATTTTAGTTAAGGTACTTTGTTCATAATTAGTATATTGTTTTACAATCTCAACCAAATTCGGAATCAAATCAAAACGTTTTTTCAGCATTACATCAATAGAAGAAAAAGCATTTGTAACCTGGTTTCTTTTTTCGATAAGGGAATTGTATATGAATACTCCGATTATGATGAAAACAAAAAGGATAATAACTATAATCATGGTTTAATTTTTAATTAGTTTGGAAACAAATATATAAAAACCGAAGTAAGTTTTATTTAGCATTGTGTTTTTATTTAAACACATAGAAACATAGTTCTTGAGTTTTTTATTTTACATCATTTTTTGAACGTAGCCAGTGGTTTTAACCACTGGGACACAGAATAATTCACGGTACGTTTCCAGTGGTTAAAACCACTGGCTATGTTTGTTTAAAAAATCGAAACGACTACCCACAAAGAAAAAACTATGTCTCTATGCGTTTAAAAACAATTACATCCAACGTTTAAAAAATAAATCTCAAAGTTTACTTATATTTATATGTAAAAAATCCCATTTTAGCGTTTCCAAATAAAATGCTTTTTAAAACATCATTTTAATGAATAAAAACATAACCGCACTCCACGATATAGCCCAAAAAGAAACCCGAAAAATACTAGGTTTAATGTCCGGAACTTCGCTCGACGGGCTCGATTTGGCTCTTTGTGAAATTTCTGGCGAAGGCGGAAACACGGTTATAAAAATCGAGCAGTTTGAAACCATTGACTACAATGAAGATATAAAAACCGAAATCAGAAAAGTATTTGCTAAAAAAACAATCGATTTTCAGCATTTGGTTTTACTCAACGAATGGATTGCAGACTTGCATGCCGGAATGATCAACGATTGTCTTTCAAAATGGAAAATTCCCGCAAACGAAGTTGATTTAATCGCATCGCACGGACAAACGGTTCTGCATGCGCCAAAGTTTTTGCATCAGCAGGAAAAATTTCCAAATGCGACATTGCAAATTGGCGACGGCGATCATATTGCGGTTAAAACGGGAATTATAACTTTATCTGATTTTAGACAAAAACACGTTGCAGCGGGCGGCGAAGGCGCACCTTTGGCCGTTTATGGCGATTATTTATTATTCAGCAAAAGAGGCGAAAACCGTATTATGCTCAACATGGGCGGAATTGCGAATTTCACTTATTTACCTGCCTCACAAAACGCCGAGGAAGTTTTTGTAACCGATACCGGAACGGCAAATACTTTAATTGATATTTTGACCAAACATTATTTTCCTGAAAAAAGTTACGATAAAGATGCCGAAATCGCTAAAAGTGGAATTGTAAATCAAGAGCTTTTGAGCGAATTAAAAAGCAATGCTTTCTTCCGGAAAAGCTTTCCTAAAACAATTGGTCAGGAATTGTTCAATCATGAATTTGTGAATTCGGCTTTGGTAAAATTAGGGTTAGAAAACATTTCGGCCCCAGATTTGCTTGCGACTTTAACACGCCTTAGCGCCGAGACAATTGCCGAAGCGGTTTTGTTTGTTGTAAAAAATACTAAAACACCAATCGATGAGTTTACAGTTTATATGTCTGGCGGTGGTGCAAGAAATCCGTTATTGGTAAGCTGGTTACAGGAATTATTACCTTGTAAATTTGAAACCAGCGACGTTCTCGGAATTTTAGGCGATGCAAAAGAAGCTGTTTTGTTTGCCGTTTTGGCCAATGAAACCGTTGCGGGAGGAAATTATAATTTTGGTTCACAAAAAGGAATTCCATCGGTAACAATGGGGAAAATTTCTTTTCCAGATTAAAAATAAAAAGATAGCCACGAATTCACGAATTATTTTTCCTGAAAGTATTAAAAATAATTCGTGAATTCGTGGCGGAAAAAATCAATTATAATCAGTTAAAAAAACTATTTTTGGTTCTTGTTAAAATTAAAGATTAAAATGCATAAAAATCAGCACTTACTATACGCTATCATACTTATATTTTTCTTTGGATTAAAATCGACTTCACAAGAAAAAATAATGCATCCTAAAAATGAGTTTAGAGGTGTTTGGATTGCGACTGTAGTAAATATTGACTGGCCAAAAACGGCGACTGATAATGTTGAAAAAGAAAAAGCTGATTATTTAGAAATTCTCGAAACTTACAAACAGTTAAACTACAACGCTGTGATCGTTCAGATTAGAAGCGTTGGTGATGCTTTTTATCCTTCTGAATTTGCACCTTGGTCAAGATTCCTGACAGGAAAAGAAGGGGTAGCTCCAAATCCGTATTATGATACTTTGGCATGGATGATTGAAGAAGCGCACAACAGAGGTTTTGAATTTCATGCATGGCTGAATCCGTATCGAGCGACTTTTGATTTAAATAAAAATCTTTTAAGCCCAAATCACGACGTTTTTAAACATCCGGAATGGATGATAGAATACGGCGGAAAATATTATTACGATCCTGCCCTGCCTGAAGTTCAGACGCATTTAACCAAAGTGGTAAAAGAAGTTGTTGATAAATATGATATCGATGCGATTCATTTTGATGATTATTTTTATCCGTATGCCGTTCCCGGAAAAGTTTTCAACGACTCGGCTTCGTACAAAAAATACGGTGCCGGTTTAAGTCTTCCTGATTGGCGTCGTGCGAACGTGAGCAACTTTGTGCACACGATTTCAACAACTATAAAAGAAAGCAAACCGTGGGTTCAATTCGGAATCAGTCCGTTTGGAGTTTGGCGAAATAAATCTGTTGACCCAAGAGGTTCAGAAACGCAGTCAACTGCCAATTACGACGATTTATATGCAGACCCTCTTTTATGGATGGATCAAAAATGGATCGATTATATACTTCCGCAATTGTATTGGAGCATGTATAATCCGAGAGCTTCTTATTCTAAATTAGTAAAATGGTGGGCAGAAAACTCTAATAATACGGCTGTTTATATTGGTCACGCTTCTTATAAAATTAGAGCCGACGGCGATAAAAGCTGGAATTATGTCAGCGAAATTCCAACCCAGATTGATTATGCAAGAAGTACTAAAAATGTTTCCGGAAGTGCATATTTCAGTGCAAAATGGTTCATGAATAAAAACCTTGATATTGTTCGTCTTCTGGAAGACAATCAATATAGATATCCTGCGCTTCCTGCCGCGGTTCCTAATTTAAAACGTATCATTATTGATACACCGGTTATTACAGATTTTGCAAAAGACACGATAAAATATTCTTTCAGCATCAAAAATCCGCTTAATACAAAAGTGCGTTATATTGTAATTTATGGCGGCGAGCATATTTCAAAAATAAATACAAACGATGCTGAGAAAATAATTGATAAAGTAAGAGCTGTTGAAAAAGACGGCTTTATATCATTTTCTATTCCTGCAGAAAAAATCGATATGTATAAAGCTTGCGCTGTGACATTTATTGATTATTTTGCGAACGAAAGCACCCCAACTGCTGCCGACTTAAAAAAGAATTTTAAAATCTATTCACCTGCTCAGCCTAATGAAAACAGATAATAAACCCTGGTTCTGGATTCCACTTCTTAATTTTGCGTCTGGATTGCCTTACGCCGTAATTATTTCGGTTTCGGTAATTATGTACAAAAATTTAGGTATTTCAAATGAAGATATTGGCGTTTACACCAGTTTATTATACTTACCCTGGGTTATAAAACCGCTTTGGAGTCCGTTTATTGAATTAACCGGAACCAAAAGGAAATGGTTTTTATCGATGCAATTATTGATTTCTATTGCCTTTTTACTGGTTGGATTTACGATTCCAACCAACGGTTTTTTTATGATGACGCTTGCAATTTTCTGGGTTGCGGCTTTTGCTTCGGCCTCAAATGATATTGCCAGTGATGGTTTTTATTTATTGGTTTTACCAAAAGAACAACAATCCTTTTTCCTCGGAATCAGAAGTACTTTTTACCGCCTTTCAATGTTAGCCGGAAACGGATTAATTGTACTTTTTGCAGGTTATCTGGAGCATAAATATGGTGATAATACCAAAGCATGGTCTTATACTATGATTATTGTTGGCTTGTTAATGACTTTTATAACGCTTTACAATTTCATTTTTACACCAAAAACTGAAATAAATGCTTCCGAAAACAAAGAGGCACATCATCATCAAAACTTCGCCACTATATTTGTGAGTTTTTTTAAGAAAAAACAAATCGGATTAATTTTAGCTTTTATCCTGGTTTTCAGACTAGGAGAATCACAATTACTTAAAATGTTAAGTCCGTTTTTACTGGACAAAAATGAATTAGGCGGAATGGGATTAGATACCGAATCTGTTGGAATAATTTACGGAACGTTAGGTATTTTTGCATTAACAATTGGTGGAATTTTAGGCGGAATGGCCATTTCTAAACATGGTCTTACCAAATGGATGCTTCCAATGTTTTTGGCCATGCATCTGCCTATTCTTGGCTTTATTGGGTTAGCCCATTTTCAGCCTCAGGAACTTTTTCATCTTCATTTAAATTTATATTTTTTTGAAATAAATTCTCCGTTAAATCTTTATACCTGCCTTACTGTTATTCTTGAACAATTTGGTTACGGTTTTGGATTTACAGGCTTTATGATGTATTTAATTCATGTTGCCGAAGGAGAATCAAAAACAGCACATTATGCACTTGCAACCGGTTTTATGGCATTAGGAATGATGCTTCCGGGAATGTTGAGTGGTTTTATACAACAATATTTAGGCTATCAAAACTTTTTTATCTGGGTTTTTATAGCCACAATTCCAGGTCTTATTTTATCACGTTTTTTAATTTTCCCAAAAGATTTTGGGAAAAAATCTGAAGAAGTTTAACCCCAAATCAAACTCTTACTTATGGAAATCAATGAAAATTTGCAGGCCGAACGCAACTTAAAAGGAGCTGAGTTCGAAAAAACCGGAAATCTTGAAAAAGCAATTGAATTATATGAGGAAAATGTCGCAGAAAGCTTTAAAGGAAATCATCCTTACGATAGATTAGCAACAATCTACAAAAACCAAAATGATCTCGACAATGAAATTAGGGTTTTAGAAAAAGCCATTGTGGTTTATGAAGAAATTACAATTGAAGATCGACTGGAAGGGCTTCCAAAACTTTTCCGTTTTAAAAACCGATTAGAAAAAGCAATTGAAACTAAAAAACAACTGGCAAAACAAAAGAAAGCGAAATTGAAATAAAAATACTTTTAAGATTTAAAAATCATGACTTTAAAACGAACAAACTCAGACGATATTGATTTTATAAATCTGGTGGCTTTGTTAGATCAGGATTTAGCGATTAGGGACGGAGAAGATCATGCGTTTTACAATCAGTTTAATAAAACGGATAAAATAAAACATACGATTGTTTATTACGAAAATGACATTCCGGTTGCTTGCGGCGCTTTTCGCGAAAAAGAAAGTGACAAAACCGAAATTAAACGAATGTATGTTCATCCTGACTTTCGCAAAAAAGGAATTGCCTCAAAAGTTTTAGCCGAATTAGAAATCTGGGCCAAAGAAGTTGGTTATACCTATACTATTCTCGAAACGGGAAAAAACCAGCCCGAAGCCATAAATTTGTACCAAAAATTAGGTTACACAATCATTCCGAATTATCCGCCTTATGAAAAGATGGATAATAGTGTCTGCATGAAAAAGACTTTATAATAATGAAAATTACTGCCGAAGCATTACGACAAAGAATAGGACAATTCTTTTTCCCTGCTGTTTTCATCAACGATACCGAAGAAAACATTCAGGAAACGGAACGTTTAATAAAAGAACACAATATTGGCGGACTGACCTTTTTTCACAGTCGTGCGAGCGCTGCAACGAATTATGAAAGCAAGAAAAAAGTTGTTTTTAATGATGACAGTTATCAAAAAATAAAAGAACTTATTGTTCGTTATCAAAAGGCCGCTTCCATTCCACTTTTAATCAGCATTGATGCCGAATGGGGTTTGGCAATGCGCATCGAAAAAACACCCCAATATCCGTATGCAATTACACTTGGCGCCTTGCCTGAAAACAAATCTAATTTGGTTTACGAGGTCGGAAAACAAATTGGTCTAGATTTAAAAGCTGCCGGAATTCAGTATAATTTATCGCCTTTAGCAGATATCAATAACAATCCAAATAATCCGGTTATTGGCTATCGTTCTTTTGGTGAAAACAAAGAAAAAGTCGCTGATTTTGCCGTTGAATATTTGAATGGAATGTCCGAAGTTAGCGTTTTAGGCTGTCTGAAACACTTTCCCGGACACGGAAATACCAATGTCGATTCGCATTTAGGATTACCGGTTTTAAAGGAAACTCTGGAAGAATTATTAGAGAACGAATTATATCCGTTCATTAAAGGAATTGAAAATAATGTCGATTCGATTATGATTGGACATTTGGCCGTTCCCAGTTTAAACGATGGAAAAGATACATCGGCAACATTATCAAAAGCTGTGATTCAGGATCTTTTACGCGACAAATTAGGTTATGATGGCTTGGTGATTTCTGATGCTTTAAATATGCACAGTGTTTCAAAATTATACGAAACCAAAGGTCAGCTGGAATGGGAAGCTTTTAATGCCGGAAATGATATTTTATGCTTCGCCGAAAATGTTCCCGAAGGAATCGAAGCTATCTTTAGGAATGCATCGCCAGATCGTATTTTCAAAAGCCATAGCCGAATCATGAAGGCTAAAGAAAAAGCGGGAATTCTTTCTGGAAATACCGATGCTTCGGGCGAATTAAATTTCGAAAAAGCTTCTGAATTAAATCTGGAAATTGCTCAAAATGCTATTACCACAATTATTGGTAACTTAAATTCAGAATTAACATTTGAGGCTCAGAAAAACAATAAATTAGCCAAACTGAGTTTATATAAAAATACCGAAAATACCTTCTTTAAAACTTTACATTCAAAATTAGAATCTCCTGAATTTGCATTTGAAAATTTAGAAGTCTCGAATATTTCATCTATCAAAAAAGAATTAGAAAATTTCGAAACTATTCTGATTTCATTGTTTGTTCCAAAAGCAAAACCTGCAAATAATTTCGAAATTAACGATGAAGTTTTAGAGCTGCTTTCTGATTTACTTCAAACCAAAAAATGCATTGTTTACGTTTTCGGAAATCCTTACGTTTTACCAATAATTCCGAATCTAAAAAAGGCATCAGGATTAGTTCAGGCGTATCAGGATTTTGAAGAATTTCAAAAAACAGCAGCAATTCAATTTTTAGATAAAATTTCTTCAACCGGAATTCTTCCAGTAAATATTGATATCCAATAAGTTAAAAAGTTAAATAGTCAAAATTTATCAACTTATAAATTTTTATAATCACATCTTATTGTAAGAATCTGTACTTATACCCTATTTTTGCACCAGAAATAAATTTTTAACGTTAAAACGAAAAATATGTCTTTAGTAGGAAAAAAATTCCCAAGTATTGCAGTAGATGCTATCTCAGAAATGGGTGATAATTTAAAAATCAACATTTTTGAAGAAGCAGTAAACAACAACAAAAAAGTATTATTGTTTTGGTACCCAAAAGATTTCACTTTTGTTTGCCCAACTGAATTACACGCCTTTCAAGCTGCATTACCAGAATTTGAAAAAAGAAATACTATCGTAATTGGTGCTTCTTGTGACACAAACGAAGTTCACTTTGCCTGGTTAAATACTCCAAAAAACAATGGTGGAATCGAAGGTGTTACTTACCCAATCTTAGCTGATACAAACCGTAATTTAGCTAACATTTTAGGTATTCTTGATATCGAATCTACAAGCTACAGCGAAGATACTGATTCAGTAATTGTTGAAGGTTCAAACGTAACTTACAGAGCTACTTACCTTATTGACGAAACTGGAAAAATCTTCCACGAAAGTGTAAACGATATGCCATTAGGACGTAACGTAAATGAATACCTAAGAATGGTTGACGCTTACACTCACATCCAGACTAAAGGTGAAGTTTGCCCTGCAAACTGGGAAGCTGGAAAAGAAGCTATGTCTGCAGACAGAGTTAGTACTGCTGAATACTTAAGCGCAAACTAATTTTTTAATTAGTTTCTAAGATACTAAGATGCTAAGGTTCTGAGATTTATTCTTAGGCCTTGGTAACTTAGAAATCTTTTATCTTCAAAAAAATCTCAAAAAAATTATAGTGCAAAGAAAGTAAAGGTTCAACAAAAAAAACTTAGAACCTTAAAATCTTAGCACCTTAGAATCTCAAAAAATAAAAACTATGTTAATCGACTTAAACGAAGATACATTAGCAGATTTAGTTGCTAAAAACGAAAAAGTAGTAGTACAATATTCAGCTTCATGGTGTGGAAACTGCCGTATTATGAAACCAAAATTCAAAAAATTAGCAACAGAAAATGAAGCTATCACTTTTGTTTTGGTTGATGCAGAAAATTCTCCTGAATCAAGAAAATTAGCTAATGTGAGCAACCTGCCTACATTTGCAACTTTCGTAAACGGACAATTAGTTGGCGAAACGCAAACCAACAAACAAGAAGTTTTAATCGACTTGGTAAACGCAATTGCTTAAATTAGATTAGTTAGACTGGCTTAGATTTTTAGACTTCTTAGAAGTTGTCTACAAACTTTAAAAAAGTCTAAGGAGTCTAAGAATGTCTAAAAATCTAAGAAATCTAAACATGAAATTACCAGTAATAAAGCAGTTAACGCAATTCATCGAAGAAAACGATCAGGATTATATCATTGAAACGATCGAAGTTCTCGAAGCTATGACCGAAATTCCTTCTCTTAAAGACGAAGAATTAGATGTAATTGGCGAATTGATTTCGAATATGTACGGTGCTCTTGAAGTACACAAAATGGTTTCTCAGGGAACCGATAAAAAAGAAGCTTTAAACGCGTTTATGAAACGTGTTTTAGGTTCAATCGATAAATAGATCGGGCTCTTTTTCAAATAAAAAAACAAAAAAACATGACTGAGAAAGCGTTTCTGAATAAGAGACGCTTTTTTTGTTTATAATTTAAACAAACGCAAAATCATTGCGAGAAACGAAGCAACCTCACTATCAAAAGCAAATTGGATAAACATAAAAATCTCTAATCTGGATGAGATTGCTTCGTTCCTCGCAATGACATATTAAATCCGTTTAATCTGCGTCATCTGTGTGCCATATACACGCAAACCAACATGAATACAGGCCATCAAAACCTCTCTCTTAATCTCACCTTAAACCCTTAACAAATACTTTTAGATTCAAATATTAATCCTTACTTTTGAGCCTCATTAATTTAAACAAAAATCATGGCTTCAATCACATTAGGAGGAAATCCAGTTCATACATCAGGCGAATTACCAGCAGTTGGTTCAAAATTAGCTGACTTCAAATTAGTACAAAACGATTTATCAGTCGCTTCTTTAAGTAATTTCGCTGGCAAAAAATTAGTTTTAAACATCTTTCCAAGTGTTGATACTGGAACTTGCGCAGCATCTGTTAGAAAATTCAACCAAAGTGCAAGCGGATTAGAAAATACTACTGTTTTATGTATTTCAAGAGATTTACCTTTCGCTCAAAAGCGTTTTTGTGGTGCAGAAGGTTTAGAAAATGTAGTAAACTTATCTGATTTTCAAACAGGAAGTTTTGGTAAAGCAAATGGTTTAGAAATCACTGACGGACCTTTAGCAGGTTTACACTCAAGAGTTATCATTGTTGTGGATGCAAACGGAACAATTACTCATACAGAACAAGTTGCAGAAATTGCAAACGAACCAAATTACGAAGCAGCTTTAGCCGCACTATAATATTTTCCACTAAATGGAGTTTCAAAAAGATAATACTTTTGTTACGGGTCGCTTAAAGAGTGTAACTTACGCTTTTAAAGGTGCCGTAAAATTAATAAGAACAGAACACAGCGTTATGGTTCAATTCACATTGGGAATTGTTATGACCATTGCGGGGTTCTATTTTCATATTTCTCAAACCGAATGGCTATGTCAAACCTTAGCCATTGGTTTGGTTTTAAGCATTGAAGGATTAAACACGGCCGTTGAAAAAATTGCCGATTTTATCCATCCCGATTACAGCAGACGAATTGGGTTTATTAAAGATATTGCTGCTGGAGCGGTATTTTTTGCCGCCATGACAGCAATAGCGATTGGTTTGATAATTTATATTCCAAAATTTATATAGGCGGAACGCAAGAATGGCAAAAACAAAAAAAGAAACTGTAGACAAAAAAACCGAATCAAAAGTCGCCAGCATTAGATCCTGGACATTATCCAAACAACAAAAATTTGTTTTGGGCTGCCTTTTGGTACTCTTTTCTATTGCATTATTAGTTGCATTTATTTCTTTTTATGTCAACGGACAATGGCAGACAGACCAAAGTGCCGTTACTCAAATTGGGGATCGTGACGAAGTGGTGCAAAACTGGCTCGGAAAATTCGGGGCTTTTCTTGCAGACTTAATTGTATATCGAGGTTTCGGTCTTGCCTCTTTTATAATCGTTCGTTTATTCTTTTTAACCGGATTATTTCTGGCATTAGAACTTTCGACCAAAAAATTAAAAAACACTTGGTTCTGGGATTTATTTGCCATTATCGTAGTTTCCATTTTATTTGGCTTTTTTGCTACTTCGGCACCAGAATTAGGAGGAACAATTGGCTATGAGCTCAATCTTTTCCTTCAGGATTATATCGGGAAAACGGGAACTTTATTGACCTTACTTTTTGGGCTGATTGTTTATTTGATTTTCAAAATAAAAGTATCTCCGGAAAAAATTCAGTCTTATTTTGATTCGACTAAAAACGAATTGAAATCTGAATTAAATTCGATCAAAAAACCTCAACAAGATCAAGAACCTGAAAGCGCTTATAATTTAGAAGAATTTGCAATTGAAGAAGATCCTGAACTGGACAATATTCATTTAAAAACAGATGATACTCAATTTGAAATCAACAAAGAAGCTTTAAAACCAACTATCAATCATTCATCAGAAATTGATTTGAATCCGGTTTTAAAACCTGTGCAGATGAATGTAAATCCAGTAACAGAAACTGCTCCACATACGGAAGAATTTGTTATTGAAAAAGCCGAGGAAGAAGATATTATTGAAGAAAACCTTGCTTCTCGCCTTGTTGCAGATTTTGGATTATTTGACCCGACTTTGGATTTATCCAATTATAAATTCCCAACTATCGATTTATTAAAAGAATATTCGACAGGAGGAATTACCATTAATCAGGAAGAATTAGAAGAAAATAAAAATAAAATTGTAGATACTCTTCGTAACTATAAAATTGAAATTGCACAGATTAAGGCAACCGTTGGTCCATCGGTAACTTTATACGAAATTGTACCGGAAGCCGGAATCAGAATCTCTAAAATTAAAAGCTTAGAAGACGATATTGCATTGTCATTATCAGCTTTAGGAATTCGTATTATTGCGCCAATCCCCGGAAAAGGAACAATTGGTATTGAGGTTCCAAACAAGAACCCTACTATGGTTTCCATGAAAAGCGTTATTGGTTCGGCTAAATTTCAGGAAGCCGAAATGGAACTGCCAATTGCTTTAGGAAAAACAATTTCGAACGAAACTTTTGTGGTTGATCTTGCCAAAATGCCTCACTTATTGATGGCAGGTGCAACAGGACAAGGAAAATCGGTTGGATTAAATGCGGTTTTAACTTCGCTTTTATACAAAAAACATCCGGCAGAAGTAAAATTTGTTTTAGTCGATCCGAAAAAAGTAGAGCTTACACTTTTCAATAAAATAGAAAGACATTATTTAGCGAAACTTCCAGATACGGAAGATGCTATTATTACAGATAACGCAAAAGTGGTCAATACTTTGAATTCGCTTTGTACTGAAATGGATAACCGTTATTCTTTATTAAAGGATGCAATGGTTCGTAATATCAAAGAGTACAATGAAAAATTCAAAGCAAGAAAATTAAATCCGGAAGCCGGACACCGATTTTTACCTTACATTGTTTTGGTTGTCGATGAGTTCGCCGATTTGATTATGACGGCTGGAAAAGAAGTCGAAGTTCCGATCGCTCGTTTGGCACAGCTGGCGCGTGCTATTGGTATTCACTTAATTATTGCTACACAAAGACCATCTGTAAACGTTATTACAGGTTTAATTAAAGCCAACTTCCCTGCTAGAATTGCGTTTAGGGTAACTTCAAAAATTGATTCGAGAACGATTTTAGATACTCAGGGAGCTGATCAGTTAATTGGACGTGGAGATTTATTGTATACCAACGGAAATGACGTAACGCGTGTACAATGTGCATTTATAGACACGCCGGAGGTCGAAAAAATTACGGATTTTATTGGTTCACAAAAGGCATATGCCACAGCATATTTGCTTCCGGAGTTTGTTGGAGAAGAAAGTGGCATCAATCTTGATATGGATATTTCCGAAAGAGATACCTTATTTAGAGAAGCTGCAGAGATTATTGTTAATGCACAGCAAGGTTCTGCTTCATTACTGCAAAGAAAATTAAAATTAGGTTACAACAGAGCCGGTCGTTTGATCGATCAGCTGGAAGCAGCAGGAATTGTTGGACCGTTTGAAGGCAGTAAAGCAAGAAGTGTGAACATTTTAGATTTAAGTGCTCTTGATCAATTCTTTAATAATGAACAAAATTAATCCAATCATGAGAACAAACATTCAGGAAATCAAAAACAATTCTATCACTAACATGACTAAAAAGTGTTTTCAAATGGCAGTTATTTTGCTTTTGAGCTTCACTTCTATTCAAGCTCAGGATAAAAAAGCCAAAGATTTATTGAACGAAGTGACTACTAAAATAAAAAGCTACGATAATATTGTTATTGATTTTAAATACTCTCTAAATAATGCAAAAGAGAACATTAACCAAGACAGTAAAGGAAATGTAACCATGAAAGGAAATCAATATGTATTGAATTTTATGGGCGTTACTAAAATTTTCGACGGACAAAAAACGTATACAATTGTTCCTGAAGACGAAGAGGTTACAGTTTCTAAAGTAAACGAAAAGGACGACAATGCTATTACGCCTTCAAAAATGCTGACTTTCTTTAATTCTGGTTATAAATACAATATGGATATTGTACAAAATGTAAAAGGAAGAAAGATTCAATACATTAAGTTAGTACCAACTACTGGAAAAGATCAAAGAAAAGAAATTCTTTTAGGCATTGATGTTCAGACAAAACACATCTATAATTTGATTGAAACAGGAAAAAACGGAACAAAAACAACTTTAACCGTTAATTCTTTTAAAACCAACCAGCCATTATCAAAAAATCAATTTACCTTTGTAGCGAGTAAATACCCGAAATACTACATCAATAAATTAGATTAATCAGAAGGTTGAAAATTCTAGACAAATACTTATTAAAAACATTCTTAGTTACATTTACTACGGTATTTGTAATCCTTTTTTTCATATTCATACTGCAAACAGTATGGCTATTTATATCAGAACTAGCAGGTAAAGATCTCGACTTATTATTGGTCGTGAAATTCCTGCTTTTTTCTATGCCTCGTATTATCCCGCTGGTTTTACCTTTATCGGTTCTTTTGGCTTCCATCATGACTTTCGGAAATTTAGCCGAGAATTATGAATTTGCTGCCATGAAATCATCTGGAATCTCCCTTCAAAGAGCAATGCGGGTTTTAATTATTTTTATATTCGTTTTGAGTATTGTGGCATTTTGGTTTGCCAATAATGTTATTCCCTTCGCCGAATATAAGTTTGTGAACTTCCGTAAAAATATCGCACAGGCAAAACCTGCTATGGCAATTGCCGAAGGCCAGTTTAATGATGTTGGAACCTACAACATTAAAGTCAACAAAAAATCTGGCGAAAACGGAAATATTCTAACGGGTGTAACTATTCACGAAAAGGCTAATAATTTTGGAGAAAACAAAACGGTCATAAAAGCCAAAGACGGAGAATTAATCAGTAATGAAAAATCAAGTATTTTGAAACTGGTTTTAAATGATGGTTATTATTATCAGGATGTTACTCCAAAAAAATACGAAGACCGTTCTAAACTTCCCTTTATAAAAGGAGCTTTTAAAAAGCATATCATTAATATCGATTTATCTGAATTAAATAAGGTTGACGACAGTAAAGAAAGTATTGCCGGTACAAATGCAATGCTTAATGTTAATGAATTACGTTATACTTTAGATTCATTAAACAAGAATCTGGATAATGAAATTGTTTCATTTTCTGAGAATATAAATCAGCGTGTTGGATTTAGAAGATCAAGCTCTCTGGTTAATGATAAGGCGAAAAAGAAAAAACCTTTACCAAGTGACCTTCTGTCTTTATACAACAATAAAGAAAAAGTTGATGTTCTAAAAATGGCAAGCAGTAACGTTACCAGCAACATCTTCTCTATCGAATCAACCCAAAAAGATTTAAAGGACAAACAGCGTGACATCAACAAACACTTAACTGCATTGTATGAAAAGTTTGTTATTGCTTTTGCATGTTTCTTAATGTTCTTTATTGGTGCGCCTCTAGGAGCTATTATCAGAAAAGGCGGACTTGGTTTACCCATTGTTTTTGCGGTATTAATTTTTATTACTTTTCATTTCATCAATACTTTTGGAAAAAGATTATCGCAGGAAGGCGGAATGACTCCTTTTATGGGTTCATGGATGTCATCATTTATCCTTTCTCCATTAGCTATATTATTAACGTATCGCGCCACAAACGATAATGGATTAATTAATTTTGATGCGATAACGACTCCAATATCACAACTATTTCAAAAAATTTCCGAGCGGTTTTCACCAGCTCAAAACAAACAATAATTATGTCAACAAAAATTCAACTTAATACCATTGAAGAAGCTATAGAAGATATTCGTCAAGGTAAAGTAATCATAGTAGTTGATGATGAAGATCGCGAAAATGAAGGTGACTTTTTAGCAGCAGCTGAAAAAGTTACTCCTGATATGATCAATTTCATGGCTACACACGGACGTGGATTAATCTGTACACCACTTACCGAAAGCCGTTGCAAGGAACTTGACTTACGTGCTATGGTTACCAATAATACGGATCATATGGAAACTGCTTTTACGGTTTCTGTAGATTTAAAAGGAAATGGCGTAACAACCGGAATTTCTGCCGCTGACAGATCTAGAACTGTACAATCATTAGTTGACCCAAATACAAAACCACACGATTTAGCGCGCCCAGGACATATTTTCCCTTTGATTGCTAAACAAGGAGGTGTTTTAAGAAGAACTGGACATACTGAAGCTGCAATTGATTTTGCAAGATTAGCAGGTTTTAAACCTGCAGGTGTTATCTGCGAAATTTTGAATGAAGACGGAACGATGTCTCGTTTGCCTGAACTTATAAAAGTGGCAAAGAAATTCGATTTAAAATTAGTTTCGATTGAAGATTTGGTCGCTTACAGAATGCAGCATGACAGTCTTATCATTAAAAAAGAAGATTTTGATATCGAAACCCGTTTTGGAACTTTTAGATTAAGAGCTTACGAGCAGACTACAAATAAACAAATTCATATCGCTTTAACCAAAGGAACATGGAATCTTGGTGAACCAATTTTGACGAGAATTCACTCTTCGCAGGTTAATAATGATTTATTAGGAACATTGACTAATAATGCAGAACAGCAGTTAGACGATATGTTTAAGGTTATTAATGAACATGGTAAAGGTGCGGTTATTTTTATTAACCAAGATATGACAGCTGTAAATTTATTAAACAGAATTTCTGAACTTAAGACATTACAAGCACAAGGAACATTAAAAGCACCAAAAGTTATCATAGATAGTAAAGATTACGGAATTGGAGCTCAAATCCTTCATGATATTGATATTTCTAAGATTAGATTGGTTTCGAACACTGAACAAACGAAACGCGTTGGAATGATTGGATATGGCCTTGAAATCACTGAATACGTAACTTATTAATCTTTATGGGTACATTAGAAGAAAGAATTTTAAAATCTGAAACACATATTTTTAAAGCGGTTTTCCCAAGCACAACGAATCATTATGATACTTTATTTGGCGGAACTGCGCTTCATTTAATGGACGAAGTGGCTTTTATTTGTGCCACACGTTTCAGCCGTAAAAAAGTTGTTACGATATCTACAGGTCAAATTGATTTCAAAAAGGCGATTCCGGCAGGAACTTTAATCGAATTGGTAGCAAAAGTTGTAAGTGTTGGAAGAACGAGCTGTAAAATTCACGTAGATATTTTTATGGAACAAATGTATTCTGAGCTTCGCGAAACGGTAGTTTCAGGAACTTTTTCGTTTGTTGCTGTTGATGAAAACAAAAAACCAACGCCTATTTTGGACAACTTAAATTAATTTTTTCAAAAATCTCTTTTTCGGAAATACTGATAATTAGACACTTGAAAATTATTTAAAAAAACTTTCAAAAAAAGTCCAAAAAAAGTCCAAAAAAAGTTTTGAGAACCGAAAAACCGTCTTATATTTGCACTCGCAATCACGAAATGATAGCGACATACTGGAGAAATGGCAGAGCGGTCGAATGCGGCAGTCTTGAAAACTGTTGACTGTAACAGGTCCGGGGGTTCGAATCCCTCTTTCTCCGCCAGTAGAAGTTTCAAAAGAAACTTTAAAAGTCAAAAGCCTTTAAACACTAGTGTTTAAAGGCTTTTTTGTTTTTGCATACTTTTCAAAAAGCACATGTTTTATCAAAGAATGGTGGCACAATTAGTAACCCAGTTTTTTTGAGATCTTTTTTCTCGAAATTGGACCACTAAAGCAAAAGAATTCCCTGGGAATTCCCTGCTATCAATGGGCTCTCTTAAAATTATTAATTCAATTTGATTATTAATTTTAAAATTAGATAACATGTTAAAAACAATTTTTCTGCTAAAATCCGGCAGAGTTAATCGAGATGGAGAAAGCTCTATTATTCTAAGACTTTCTTATAAAAACAAAATAATTACAATCGCCTCGGGAAAATTCATCTCGAAAGAAAGATGGATTCAGACAAACCACTTAAAAAATACATTGAAGGCGGAAAAAGAGAAGGTAATTAAAAGTTTACTTGATCTGATGCAGCTTAATGCCGAAAAAAAGTTTACTGAACTCTTCAGGATTGACCCTGAAGTTGACTTGGAATTATTAAAAGCTGAACTCACAGGAAAAGTCAAAATCGACCAGCCTGAAGGCCCAACCATAATTGAGATTATGGACACTTACAACTTATTTTTCACCAAAAGAGTTAACTCAGGAGAGCGCGCACCGGCTTCTCTGCAGAAGTACAAAAGGGCAAAAGATCTGCTTTTAAGCTTCATCAGTAGCAACTACAAAAAGGAAGATATGCCAGCATCTGAGCTATCAAGCTCATTTGTCTTTAAACTGGAGCAGTTCCTCAAGTATGAGAGCAGTTTTAAAGAGCAGATTGCATGTATAGGTATAAAAAATGCTTATGCAGATTCTTTTCCTAGTTTATTATAGCATTTGTTTGCCTAACAGCTAACAGAAAAATCTAGCACTTATCTTTCTTTGCTTCTTTAGGCTTAATAATTTTATTTCTTTTAATATATCGCAGCGCATTAAAGTATAAAACAATAAAAATCAGATAAATACAAACTTACAGCCAAAACAAACTAATACAAAAAAATCCTGTTAATATTATGTTTTTTATCGATAATCTGCACATTATCATTATATGATGTGAAAAATTGGCGAATTAAAGAGTTATTGAATTGTTACTCGTTTTTGTGAATAAAAGATCTCAGTGCTTGATGAAGCTTTAGATAAACACACGAGAGCCTTCTCTAAATTAATTTATGAATGACTTGTTCATAAAGCAAAGTAAAAATCAAAGTATTCTTTTACAAACGAAATGCTGAATAATTGATAAAGATAAAATCGCATTTTTTCGAAATTCTCCAGCCATTTCTCGATTTTTTTTCCTACATTTACAGAGGTTAGTAAACCCAAGAATTTCAAGAGTGCCCTATTAGTGACCCTGCTTTTTTTGACATAACATAACACCCAGTGTTTGCTGGTGCTTTCGATACAGGTGGCGGAGCCTCTTTCTCTTTTAATCAAATGCTAAAAGCTACAGTAAAAGAGAAAAGATATAAAAAAGCAAAACCCTAACATTTGTTACAGGTTTCAAGTTCTGCGGAGAAAGAGGGATTCGAACCCTTGGAGAAAATTTTTAATATTGCAAAAAATATAAACTCAACAAATATGAGGTGCAGTCATTTAAACATCATCTCAAATCAAAAAAAAATTCAAAACAAAAAACCTCCAAAATCATTTCTGACTTTGAAGGTTTTTCAGTTTATCTAAAACTCCTTTTATTTATATTCCTCTTCTTTCTGTGCATACCAATCCTTCATCACATAAAAAGCTTTCTTTTTAATTCCTGTGTTTGAAATTAAACCTTTGCGGTTAAAGAAATCCTGAATGTTGGTCAATTGTCTTCTTGGTGATCTAAAGTCTACAAGAATCCATGGGGATACTCCCGCTAAGCCTTCAATTCGATTAAACATTTGTGTGTTTTGAATGTACAGTTCTTCTTGATATTCTTCGTTCCAGCGCTCTTTTTTGTCGCCGTGTAATCCTTGTAAAGCTTCGCCTCCAAATTCACTAACAATAACGGGTTTATTATACGGAATTACCCACTGCATATCTTTACAGGATTCATTCGTTCCTCTATACCAGCCTAAATATTGGTTGAAACTTACAATATCTACATATTCATTCATATTATCCTGCAGTGTATTGATATTGTTAGGGCTTTTAGTTACTTCCATTGCCATACTAATTAAACGGGAATTGTCCTGTGTACGCGCATATTTTGCTAATTTGCTTAGGAAAACATCTCTGTCGTCTCCATGTGGTGTTTCATTGGCAATAGACCAGATTACAATTCCGCAGCGGTTTTTATCTCTGTAAATCATATCGTGCAACTGACGTTCGGCATTGGCATACGTATCTGGATTTGTCCATGAAATTGTCCAATATACCGGAACTTCTGACCAAATCATTAATCCCATTTTTTCAGCTTCTTTTACCATGTTTTCATTATGCGGATAATGCGCCAGACGAACATAATTACAACCTAGTTCTTTTGCCCAGGTTAGTAAGGTAACCGCATCTTCCTGAGACCAGGCTCTTCCAGATCTAAAAGGGGCTTCTTCATGAATACTAATTCCACGTAAAAAGACTTTTTTTCCGTTTAACAGAATTTCTTTTCCTTTGGTTTCAATTGTTCTAAAACCAATTTTGTCGTTTATATTTTCATCAGCTTTGTTTATAGTTACGTCGTACAATTTTGGTTTTTCCGGTGTCCATAAAACCGGATTTCCTTTTATTTCAAAATACGCGATTCCTTTTGCATCGGTTGTAATGTTCTTTTTTATTTTTAATTCGGGAATTGAAACAGAAAGCGATTGATTTGCCGTTTCGCTATTCAGCTTCACCCAGCCGGAAATTTTTCCTTTTTCTTTTTTGTCTAATTGAACCAGATAATCTTCAATATACGTATTTGGAACCTGAGCTAAAGTAACGTCTCTTGTAATTCCGCCATAATTCCACCAATCCATGTTTACCGTTGGAACATTATCTTTATGACGTTTGTTATCCACTTTTACCACGACAAAGTTATTTCCGTCTACTAATAAATTGGTCACATCAAAATTGAATGGTGTATAACCTCCAACGTGGCTTCCTGCTAATTTTCCGTTTACATATACTTTCGCATCGTAATTGACTGCTCCAAAATGAAGAATCCCTTTGGTTTGAGCCTCTTTTTTATAATTAAAGTCTTTCTGAAACCAAACTGTTCCTTCATAAAAAAACAATCTTTCGTCTTTTGAATTCCAATCAGACGGAATATCCATCGTAGCAGAAGTTGCAAAATTATATTCGGTTAAATCTGTGGTATTGAATTTTTTATTTTCAAAAAATCCGTTGTTTTTAAAGGGCATTAAACGATAATCATAATATCCGTTTTCGAGCGGGTCTACGATATAACTCCATTTTCCGTTTAAGTTAATATTATTTCGAGATGAAATATTCGATAGTAACGGAATTTCCTGTGCCATCATTTTTCCAAAAATCAGAAAAGTAAAACACAGCATTATTATTTTTCTCATAGCTAAAATCATTTTATTTTTTAATACAATTTTCTATTTCTTATCAAAATAACGTGTCAATTCAAACGCGTTATCATTAATTATTTTCATCTCGTTTAATAAAGGCGCATAAGGTTTAAATGCACTATTTACAATGCCTTTATTTGAATCTCTGTTTGAATAATCAGTACTCAAATCTTCCGGATCGTTGTCCATATATTTAAACCAATGCCAGCCAACCGAATTTTTATTTTTAAGTAATTCTAAAGTGAAATTCTGGTAAAAAAGTCCTCTCTCTTTTTGAGTTCGAACGAGCCATCCGGCACCCGTATTATTTGGCAAACCTGAATCTTCTCCTTTGGTGTACCATTCTGTAATTAAAAATGGTTTTCCTGACCATTCGCCCCATTTATTCATTAAATCCTGACTCGGCTCCCATTTTCTGTAATGGTTGATCGAAATGATATCCATGTACTTTCCGGCAACCTTAAAAATCTCCGGATTCGTTAATTCCTGCTCTTTATCCTGATTAAAACGACATCCTAAATAAAGATGATTAGGATCTGCTTTTCGAAGTGCCTGCGTTACTTTTTTCATATAGGTTTCAAAATAAAAAGCGGTAAATGCCATTCGGTCTTCCTGAGTAATGTCTGAGGCCGAAGCATCAAAACCTTTTCTTTGATCTAACCATTCTTTTGCAGCGATATATCCTTGTTCATCTTTGGCCAATAAAGTTAAATGTTTATCTAATGCGTCGTTATACCACGGCAGTTCATTATCTGTAAAATAACCCATCAAATACTTATCATTTTTATATTGAGAAACGTCTTTTACTGATTTTTCAATATAGGCATCAAACTCTTTGTCAAAAACCATAACCAAATCAAAACGGTAATTCTGCCAGCTGGCTTCTTTATATTTTCCACCATATTTTTTAATATGATCGGAATGATACATTCCCATTGGCGAAATAATTACGGTATAAACCAAAGGATTTTCTCCTTTTCTAATCAAGTCTACATTCGACCACGCACCTACTCCGTTAAATCCATTCTCGCGAAGTAATTTTGATTCTTGTTTCAGCCAATTTTCCGGACTTCCAAATTTTTTATCGAATGATTTTTGCTGATTTACAGAACGACCCGCATTAAAAACGGCAACTCCTTTATAAATAAACGGATAACCTTCGGGATCGATAATCCACCATCTATTGTCAATTTTTTCGGTTCTAAAAAATCCAGTTGCTTCTTTCTGCCAGGCTTTTGATCCGCCGTAAATAGAAATGGTTCCTTGCTTTTTAATTTTAAATCCGGGAAGTTCATCAACTGTTTTAGCTTCATATGATACCCATTTTGGATCTAAGGCATTTTGTCTGGCTTCGACTTTTTGATAGGCAATAGTATTTTGTGCTTGCAGAGAAATCAGGTTTATAAAACAGAATACTGCATAAAGAAAATGCTTCATTACATTAGTTTTTAATATGGGAGATTTGAAAAGAAATTTTGGGACAGCAATTCACTGTCCCAAATTGTATTTTGAATTTTTACTTCGATAAATAGATATGATCAATATCGAAAGTGTAGTTATTTAAAGACCTTACATCTTCCGGATCAACGCTTCTTAAAACCAAAATATCTTTGATTTTAGTTAAATCTAAAAGTGGATTTTGTTTTTTATAATCTGCAATTGGAATTTTAACCATATTCCAGTTTCCATCCCTTTTTAAACCGTAAAGATTACTTGTTGCATCAAATTCTACATAACCTGTGTTACTCGCATCTTTCATTCTGAATCTGATTTTTCCTGTACTGGTCGTTCTTACTGCCATATTGATGTGCGTATAAGATGAAATATCAGTAACATTGACAAATTGTAAAATTGCCATTGCCCATTTTGCTTCGGCTGCCGGAGGTGCTGCCGGAAGTGAAAAAGTTCTGTAAGCGGCTTCGTATCCTCCATCAGCAGTTTCTTTTATCACAAACTGGTTACTTGAAACCCAGTTTAAAACAGGTGCCGTTTTTGTAAAATCTGGATTATCAGAATAGATTTTTAATCCATCTACAGGCACTACAATCGGAGGAATTGCCGGCGCTTCAACCTCAACAGCAAATGTTTTCTTTTGTATTGTATTATCAACAAAGGTGATTTCTAAAGTCGTTGTAAAGGAGCCGCCTTTAGTATATTTTACCTCAACATTCGGATCTATTGATGAACCCGGTGATCCACCCTGAAATGTCCATTTAATAGCACGTATTTTGGTCGACGAATCGGTATAGGTTACAGTTTCTCCTGCCTTAATCGAGGTACTAGTCGAAACTGCTTCTAATTTTCCTTTATTATAAAGATAAACTTCACGTACATCTTCCTCACAGGAAAATAAACCTATTGAAAGTACTAAAAAGAGATATTTTAATTTAGCTATATGATTTAGTTTTATGGTCATGATTTCTTTTTTTTGGTTATTTTTTTGAGAGAATAGAAGAAAGAGCAAAGAGGAAAGATTTCTCATTTAATCTTGTTTTGCTTTTGCTTTTTTTAAGAGAATTTGAAGAAAGAGGAAAGACTTCTCTTCAAATCTTGCTTCTTGCCTCTATTTTCTATATTCTATTTTCTATTTTCTATACTCTATATTCTAAAAACGCTATTTTAATCCGTCTAAAAATCCTTGATAGGCTGGTTTCTTATTATAATCAGCATCTAAAAGCAGCGGATATTCTTTTGAGTGCCAAAAACTTGTGAGCCAGGTATATTTATCGGTTACACCCCAGGTTGAAATGGCAAATTTTTGATTTTGAGGCAGCTCCTCATACATTGTGGTAATGTATTTATAGGTTTCTGACTGTTTTTGAGCTTCGGCATCATTAAATACATACGAATCTGATTTGCCGGTATTTACTTTAATGTCTAATTCTGAAATATGAATTAGTAATCCTGTAGAGGCAAGATCTGTAAAACCGGTTTTCATGGTTTGTCTGTTAGTATCAGTTGCGTAATGAAACTGATCTCCTACACCATCAATTGGAACTCCATTCGCTTTAAATCTTGTTACCATTTTTTTAATAGCAGTTCTTTTTCCTGCATCAATAACTACGCTGTAATCATTGTAAAATAATTTAGCATCGGGATCGGCTGCTTTTGCGTATCTAAAACATCTTCCATAGAATCCAATTGGATCTTTAAAAAGAGGATTTATAACGGTTTCGTTTCTTAAAGCACCGCCATCTGCAAAAACTTCATTTACTACGTCCCAGCTTTTTACTTTTCCTTTATAATGCCCTACAACATCAGTAATATAAATTTTGACTTTGGCTTCAAATGCAATCGAATCGTATTTGGCATTTTTAAACCACTGCGGAAATGAATCGTACCAAACCAAGGTATGTCCGTGAACTTGCAGATTATTATCTTTGGCAAAATTTACCAGATAATCGCCCGCTGTATAATTATATGCTGTTTCAGAAGTCCAGATACTTGCCATTTTCATTTCATACTCGGCCGTAATTTGGCTGTAATGCTTTAGCACTGCATTTTTTAAATTGGGTTCTCCTTGAAGATCTTTCATTTTAACTGCTGCACCAATTTTAAACTTTGCTTTTTCTTTTAAAGTCAATACTGGAGTCGGATTTACCGGAGCTCCATTATCATCTGCGTTAATAAAAACTACTTTTTCGTCGTTGCTGCAAGAGGCAAACAACAAAGCGGTCAATGCACCTAAAATATATTGTTTATTTATCATCGTGTTATTTTTTATTTGATCCGGAAATTAAATTTTACTTTGATTCCCGGATCGGGTTAATTACTAACTTTAACCTTAATTATAGCCTACATTAAATCCTGCCGGTTTTCCCATTAAATCAATCTGACTTTGCGGAATTGGCATATTGACCATTGCCGGAGTCATTTTTAGAGGTACTTCGCCAGAAATAGTTCCGGATGGACTTGAACGGAAATACAAATTTTGTCTTTCGACCAAAAGCCCTAATCTTTTTAAGAGAAACCATCTGTTGTTTTCGAATGCTAATTCTCTCGCTGATTCATCTAAATAATTGTTCAAAGTCCAAACCGTGATGTCATAAGTTGTTACATTACTGTCCGGGTTTCCTGTATACCCTCTTCTTCTTACTTTGTTTAGATAAGCTAATGCTTTTGTATCGTTGCCCAGATTATGATGTGCTTCTGATGCCAATAAATACGTTTCTGCCAGTCTGTAGTACATATAATCTTTGTAACTGTTAGAGGTCATAGGCAGTTTTTCGGTATCGTGGTATTTTTTCAAACTCCAGTGCCAGGCTCTGTAATTTCCGTTTGGAGCCGCAATTGCCGGATTCGTTATTGGCTGTCCGAATTTTGGATTTCCCGGCACATTAATTTTATAATCCTGATAATTATCGGAATAATAATAGGTTTTAAATCTTAAGTCATTTGCCTGATCGTAAAGTGATTTTAAATAATTATTTGGATAAAACCATCCTAAAGCCTGACCTCCATAAGCCACATCCTGAATCAGTTCGCTTGCATTTAATTCGTAGGTTCTTTGTGTAAAAACGCTTCCCAGCCAAGATCCGCCGCCTCCGGCTAAATTATCATCCGGGCCTAATAAAAAATCTTTTTGATAGGTAAAAAGTGATTCTTTATGATTTCCATTTTGTCCCCAAACCTCAGCCAAGGGTACCAAACCGTGTGTTCCGTCATTAATGATGGCATCAAATTGTGAAGCAGCCCCTGCCCAGTCTTCCTGCCATAAAGCGCTTTTACCGCGTATGTGTCTGGCAACACCTTGTCCGTAACGTCCGGCATCTACCTTAAACGGAAGATTAGCAATCGCATAATCTAAATCGGCATCAATTAACCGGTAAACATCAGCATCGCTGGCTACTTTGTATTCTACTGCATCATTAATATTTTCAGGTGTTGTTGGAATGGTGTCGATCAAAATTCCTCCATACATTTGTTTTAAATCCAGATATAATTCACCTCTAATAACACGTGCCTGCGCTACTAATTTTTTCTTGGCATTTTCATCCATTTTTATAGATCTTGCCGATGTAATAATAGCAGAACATCTGTCGATAATTTTATAGCCCTGAATCCATTTTGAGCCAGTAAATGCAGCCGGATTGTGACCTGTTCCGTAAGGCGTATTCCATGTTCTGTGCAATCCTAAATCGGTTGCGACCATAAAGAAAACATTACCCCATAAATCGCTGTTGTCTCCAGATGGCAGATTGTAGTATCGCATCTGGTTGTAAAGTGCATTTACTCCAACTTCTAATCCGGCTGGAGAACTGTAGATATAATCTACCGAAATTTGATCTTTTACCTCTTCTTCCAAAAAGTCTTCACAAGAAGTAAGTCCTAAAGAAAGCACGGAAACCAAAACAAATAGAAAATTTATATTTTTCATGATCTTGTCGTATTTTTTTATTTATAAAATGCTTTTAGAAACCAACTTGTAAGCCTATAACACAAGTAACCGGTTCCGGATATTCGCCTACGTTTTTCTCAGGGCTGTACGACTGGAAATCTGTAATGGTGATTAAATTACTTCCTGTTACATACAATCTCATGTTGTTTAATCCTAATGATTTAAGTGTGTTTTCAGGGAATTTAAAACCTACTGATACGTTTTGTAATCGAACATATGATGCATCCTGCAATCCTAAAGTATAAATATATGGCGGGTCGTTACCGTCTCTTGGCCTCGGCCAGTTTCCGCCCGGATTTTCAGGTGTCCAGTAATCTTGTTTTAAACCATTTTTTACTCCTCTTAAAGATCCTCCCTGAACGTAGCTATATAAAAATGGATTGTCTTTTGTAATGCCCTGAACAGTATAAATATCTGCTGAGAAATCAAAATGTTTGTATTCTAAGTTTATGGAAAAAGTTCCGAACCAATCGGGCATTTTTGATGTAATCACCCTATCCTGATCCGGATTTGGATTGGCACCATTTGACGGATCTGCATCGTATAATTTTATATCTCCCGGAAGTAACGTTGTTCCTGTAACGATTGGAATATTTTCTCCTTCCTGATAAATTCCAACAGCTTTGTACTGATAATAAACGTCGATTGGCTTTCCGATGAACCATAAGTTTCCAACGGCATCATCTTCTTTTCCGTCACCGTTGGCATCTTTGCCATAAATGCTTACAATACTGTTTTTGTTTTTGGTGAAAGTTGCTCCCAAATTCAGTTTAAAATCTTTCTTTTTGATCACATCTCCATTCAGGGAAATTTCTAAACCTTTATTGTTTACTTTTCCTAAATTCGAAAGTTTGGTCGTGTAACCAGTATTCGCATTTAATGTTTCATAAATTAGTAAATCTGATGTATCTGTATTATAAACCTCAACTGTTCCGTTTAATCTGTTTTTGAATAATCCAAAATCAGCGGCAAGGTTTAATTGTGTCGATGTTTCCCATTTTAAATCAGGATTAGACAATTGAGAACCGGGAACATAACCGGATACTTTTACTCCGTTTATAATGTAATCCCTTTGCGTTGCAGTTGCCATACTTTGATATGGATTTTGAGGCTGGTTCCCTACTTTTCCATAACTGGCTCTTAACTTTAAATTACTGATCACGGGTACGTGTTCTTTCATAAAATTTTCATTTGAAACATTCCATGCCGCATTTACAGCCGGGAAAAATCCCCACTTATTATTTTTACCAAATACTGATGATCCATCGGCTCTGCCTGAAACTGTAAAATAATATCGGCTGTCGAAATCATATTCTAATTTTCCGGCAAATGAAATTAGGGAACGCTCGTTTCCTCCAATTAATGGTGTATTTAAAAAAGCACTTTCTAAACCATAAATTCCCAGAATATCACTTGGGATTCTGCTTGCTGTATTTACAAAATCGTTGTATTCTGATGTTGTTACTTCATAAACTCCTGTTACACCAAAATGATTTTTTTCGGCGAGATTGAAGTTGTAATTCAAAATATTACTCAGCTGATATTCTACATTATCTTTATAGGTAATACTTCCGCTGCCCTGACCTGAATTAGCGATTCCGGAAAGTGATTTTGAAGAATTGAATGCCATTCCTTTATAATTCCACGATCTGCGGCTTGCATTCAATTTATACGTGAAACCTTTTAAAATATTGATGTCCAGAAATACATTCATAATGTCATTTCTGTTCACCTCGTTGGTATTAGTTTCATAAATATCAATCAGCGGATTTGGGGTTTCCTGAATTCCTCCTGGTAAATGACGGAAAGTGCCATCGTCATTGTAGATTTTCCCGAGTGGCGAAGTATTAATTGCATTGTTCAGAATGTTCCCCACATTCGGACGATTGGATTCTGAATACTGAAGCGAAAGGTTCATCCCAATTTTCAACCAGTCTGAAATTCTTTGGTCAACATTAATTCTCATGGCAACTTTATCAAAGTCGGTATTTGGAATAACTCCCAAAGTATTGATATAGTTCAAACTCGTAAAAATGCTTGATTTATCAGTTCCGGATGAAACACTCAAACTGTGGTTGTTCGTTACTCCTGTTCTTACAATATATTTTTCCCAGTCGATATATTCTCCTGACTTAACCGACTCTAATTCAAGAGGCGAAAAAACCTGTTCGTCTGGTCTGTAAACACCATTATTACTTGTTCTGTACGCTTCTCTTTTTAGCTGGGCAAATTCTTCTCCGCTGTAGATATCAAAATTTCTGTTGATTGTTTGCACACCAGAAAATCCATTATAAGCAATTCTTGCTTTTCCGGTTTTTCCTCTTTTAGTGGTAATTAAGATAACCCCGTTTGATGCTCTGGCTCCGTAAATAGATTGTGCAGCGGCATCTTTCAAAATTTCTAAAGAAGCAATGTCATTGGCATTAATGTCGTTGATATTTCCTATTACGATACCGTCTGCAATTACGATGGGTTCGTTGCTTCCGTTAATAGATTTTTTACCTCTAATTTGTATGGATGAAGAACTTCCCGGACCGCCATCGGCCAATGTTACCTGAACTCCGGCTGCTTTTCCCCTAAGCATTTCTCCAACATCAGAAGTGGCAACTTTTGTCATGTCGCCTGGTTTTACCGATGCAACAGAACTTATTACGTCGCTTTTCTTTTTGGTTCCGTAACCTACAACGATAATTTCGTCTAATGCCTGAGAACTTGGTTTTAAGACTACTTTTATATTGTTTTTGTTTTCGGTTTCAACTGAAACCTCATCCATTCCGATAAAAGAAAAAACAAGCGTACTTTTTGATGGCGCCGTTATACTAAAGTTACCATCAAAATCGGTTTGGGTTCCTTTTGTTGATCCTTTTACATGGACATTTACACCCGGCAAAGGCAGTCCGGAGTTGTCGACTACTTTTCCAGAAACCGAACTTTCCTGTGCCTTCATTGTGGTTGAAAGAATACACATAAAAAGTAATAAAACTAGTTTAAGATAGTTTCCTCCAAGAAAAAACATCTTTTCATGTTTGCTTTTTTTCATAAGTTATTTTTTGGTTAGTTAGATAGAAATCAGTTATGATTTCATTGCAAATGTGATTAATAAATGACGGTTTGAGGGGAGGATAACATTCGCTTTTAGGGGCGTCAATGTGTTTATTTATAGTTTTAAAACCTTTAAAAATGATATTCGTAATAAAAACCTTAAAAAATTATTTGAAACGCATTTTTTGTTTTTTTTAAGGCATATTCGTTTATGCATAAAAAAAGACGCACTGTTGTGCGTCTCTACAATAAAACCTGTATTTAAATTTTACTCTTTCCCGGTATGTGTCCCTTTATATTCTGTAGGTGATAAATTGTAAAACTTTTTAAACTCTTTGCTAAAATGCTTTCTGTCGTTAAAACCAACCATATAAGTTACTTCTGACACGGAATAGCTGGTATTGCTCAATAAGCTGGCTGCTTTCTTTAATCGCATATTTTTTATAAATCCTGCTACAGAATGGTTCGTCAGAGTTTGTACTTTTTTATAAAGTACCGTTCTGCTCATTCCTATTTCCCGAACCAAATCATTTACATCAAAATCTGTATTATCGATATTGCCTTCGATTATCTGGGTTAGTTTTTTTACGAATAAACCTTCGGGCGTATTTACATTTTCCAGTTCTGAATCTGAAATAAATCTTTCGCCGTACTTCTGGCGCATTATTTCTTTTGCAGATAACAAATTGGCTATCGTCAGTTTTAATTCTTCAATACTGAAAGGTTTTGAAATATAAGCATCTGCTCCTATCGAAAGTCCTTCAATTCTGTTTAAAGTGGAAGATTTTGCAGTTAACAATATTACCGGAATATGATTGGTGTTTTGGTTTGTTTTTAAAATTTTACAGAGTTCAAATCCATCCATTTCCGGCATCATAACATCGGTTACGATAAGATCTGGAATTTCTTTTTCCATATATTCCAACGCTTTCAAACCATTTGTAAATTTGAGAACTTTGTAATCGCTGTATAAAATATCATAAACAAAAGAGAGTACTTCTTCATTGTCTTCAATTACAAGAACTGTCTTTTTGGTGTTGTTTTCTGTTTCTTCAAAATATTCTGCTTCGTAAGTTTCAATTTCAGTTTCAACATCAGAAATTGGATTTGCATTTTCTATTTTGACTGCGTTTTCAACAATCTGAGATTTTTTAAAATGATCTTTTCCTTTCTTTAGAGTAATAGTAAAGATGGTATTGAAATTGGCATCGGCTTCTGTCTGCACTTTGATTTCCCCGTGATGCAGTTCTACAATGCTTTTGCTCAAAGCAAGCCCAATACCGCTTCCCATATTGGTGCTTCCGCGATCGTCTAATTGGAAAAAGTTCTTGAAAATTTTCTTTTTTCTATTTTCAGGAATTCCAATTCCGTTGTCTTTTACTTTAATTTCTATCGAATCTGATTCTTCTTTTTGTTCGACAGCCAAAGTGATTCTGCCATTTTTACTGGTAAATTTAAAGGCATTCGAAAGCAGATTATAAATCACTTTCTCCATCTGATTTTTATCAAAATAAAGCATCGCTGTATTGATATTGAGAACAAATTTGTAATCGATTTTTTTCGCGACTGCAAATCCGCGGAAGGATTCGTAAATATCAAAACAAAAAGAAACGATATCCTGCTCTTCGCAATAAATTTTCATACTTCCTTTTTCGGCTTTTCTGAAATCCATTAATTCATTTACCAATTTCAATAATCGGTCTGAATTATTTTTTATAACCTTTAGTTTCTGTTCGAGATTAGAATTCTTCTCGGCTCCGCTTAATAATTCTTCAACAGGCCCGCTTATAAGCGTTAACGGCGTTCTAATTTCGTGCGAAACATTGGTAAAGAAATCCAGTTTCATTTTGTATAATTCTTCTTGTCTTTCTTTTTCAACCTGTTCCAAATAAAATGCCTGCTTTAGCAATTCTCGATTTCTCAAAAATCTAAATAACAAAATAGATGCAGCAAGCAGTAATCCGAAATAGAAAATAAAAGCCCACCAGGTTTTCCACCACGGCGGCAACATAATAATTTTTAAGGTTTTAATGGCTGGGTTCCATTTTCCGCCTCCATCTGAAGTTTTGATTTTTAAAAGATAAGTTCCTGAATTTAAATTGGTCAGATTTATATAATGTTGTGAGCCAATGGTGTGCCAGTCGTCTTTATTAAACGAACTTTCCAACTTATATGCATATTCATTTTTTTCCGGAGAAACAAAATTCATTGCACTAAATTCCAAACCAATATATCCCTGATCATGATTTAATGTGATTTCCTGAATTTCGCTTATATCTTCCTGTAAATCGACATCTTTATTTCCCGGCCTGATTTCTTCATTGTTTACAATAAGTTTGGTTAGAACGATCTCTGCATTATCTGGTGTTTTGATCAATTTGAACGGATTAAAATGAATCAAACCGTTTGAAGATCCAAATACGAGTTCGTTATTATTGAGTCTTAAACTGCTGTTATTTGAAAACTGTTTTACTTTTAAACCGTGTTTTGCAGAATAGGAAATAATCTCAAAATCAGAAATATTGGGAGTTGTTTTAAATTTCTTTGTTCTGATTTTGTATAACAAATTATTGTCGCTCACCCAGATATTTCCTTCTGAATCTTCTGAAATACTTTTGATGGTTTCATCTGTAAAACCCATATTTCGGTTGATTTCGAAAAAATGCCCTGATTGTTCATTTAATAAATTTATGCCTCCGCTTTCAGAACCTACCCAAAATCTATTTTTAGAATCGGTAAACATAACGGTAAGACTATTATTTGGCAATCCGCTGGCTTTTCCTGATTTATAGATTTTGGTAACTTTTTTTAGTTTTTTATCAAAATAGTTTAAACCATACTGCGTGGCAATCCACAAACCATTTTCCCTGTTTGCTATATCTGTAATAAAATTATCGCTAAGGGCATTTGAAGTTCCGTCGGCCATATAACTTTCAATGGTTCCGTCCTGAAGTATTTTTTTTAGTCCGTTTCCGTTTGTTCCTACCCATAAATCTCCATTATCCAGTAATAAAGAAGTAATGGGTCTGTCACGATCTTTTGGGTTTGGTGAAAGCGGTATTTTATTGAAGGTTTTACTGCTTTTGTTAAACTTGTATAATCCGTTAAAAGTACCGCAAAACAAATTCTCCTGATTCTGATTGACCAAAGCAGTGATCATATTTACGCTTTTATCAAAATCATTGGTATCAATTAAATAAGAGGAATTTCTATTATTTCTGAAGTCGAGAAAATTTAAACCACCGCCGTTTGTTCCTACCCAGACAGCATTATTATTTTCTTTAGAAACGGCATTTACCAGGGCGCTGTTTAATCCGAAATTAGGTTTAATAACTTCTCTTACGTTGGTAAAATTGGTATTGGTTTTCTGAAAAAAATTCACGCCTCCGCCATTGGTGCCAATCCAGATATCATCGTGACGGTCTTTTAAAAAGCATTTTATATCATCATCAGACAAACTGTAACTTGCTAACGGATTGTGCTGGTATTTGGTAAACTCTTTTTTGTCTTTTTTATAAACACATAAACCATTTTTGGTGGCAAACCAAATAGTATTGGCATCAACATTAACAATATCGTTTACCCAATTTGAAGACAAACTTTTCCTGTTATTAGGATTCTGCAGATAATTTTTCACGGAATTTCCGGCTGTATCGTAGTGAAATACCCCATTGGCTTCGGTGGCAAACCATAAATCCCCGTTTTTTTCTTTGATTATTTTCCAAATTTTAGAATGAATAAGGGCATCATTTTCCTTTAAAATTTCAGGAAGTTCTTTTCGTGAACCATTTTTAGGATCAAAACATTCCAATCCTTTTGATGTTCCCACGAAAACGCCATAATTACGATCATAAAAAAGTGATAAAACCCTGCTTTTTCTAAAAGGAGAATTATGGTCGTTTGAAATTTCTTCTAATAAATACTGCTTTTTGTTTAAGCGTTTAATTCCGCCGAAAGTCCCAATCCAGATTCTATTTTGATCATCCTGAATGATTGATGAAATGTAGTTTCTTCCGCCTTTAACTTTTTGAACATCAACTCTTAAAAAATTGTTCTCTTTTTTATTGAAAAGATTCAATCCGTTGTTGGTTCCTATCCAAAGTTCTTTTTGGCTGTCCTCTAAAATTACATTGATATGATTGTTGCTAATCGTGTTCAGTATATCTTTATTGTAGACATATCTTAGAAAATTATAGCCGTCGTAACTAATTAATCCGTTTGCAGTCCCTATCCAGACAAATCCTTTTTTAGTTTGATGAATACTCGAAATCATACTCTGCGAAAAACTCACATCATAATCAATATGATCAAAATATAAATCTGATTCCTGAGAATTGGCTTCAAAAGGAATTGAAAAAAATAATATAAAACTTAAAAGGTAAATTTTAATGTCCTTCATAAATTGATTTACTGAGATCAGTGACTAAATAAATAGGATTGGTTTATTTTGCTCTAAACTTAGAAAAAAAATAAATCAATTGCACTGCAAGGTAAATCTAATACAAAAAATGAGAGTGGTTATTCTTTCTTTTGAAGGGGTGTATTTGTACTTTTGTTGGGATAAAAACATAAAAAACCTTTAAATATAACTAATTTAAAGGGTTTGACTTTTTATAACAATAGGCAAAGCTTACATCATCGTATTAATACGAATGCTGGCTTTTATAAGTGCCAATGCAGATATTTTTGAAATATGAATGTCTTTGGGCTGATGATGCGAATTCTGACTTACCAATTTTACAAACTCCATTCCCTGCTCTGATTTCTGAACATATTTTACCGTAATATATTCTTCCCAGTCATTTAACTTGACGCTTAAAAGATACATTTCTCCGAAAAAGATATTTTCAAATTCGGTTTCTTTATAAAGGACAATATCTCCGGATTTTAAAAGCGGATACATACTATCTCCAGTTACAGAAATGGCTCCGTCACATTTTGGAAGATTTGGAATTTTTATTGTATCGAGAACTCTTTGCGGTTTTCCGCTGTTAAATAATTCTCTTAAACCCGCCACAGCTTCTAAGTCATATAAGGGTATTTCCTGGCTCACATGCAGTGAATCGATTGTTTTTCGGTCATTACTCATAATTACAATATTAGTGTTATCCTCTTTTATCATGGATCCGTTTCCGGTTAAAAGCCATTCAGAATTTATCTCCGGATAGTAGTGTAAAATTTTACACGCTTTATCTGTTCCCATATTACTGCTGTTATCTAAAAACTTATTAGAAAAGCCTAACTCATTACAGAATTTATATTTAGTAATCCCTTTATAATCAAGATATTCTCTTATTCTTTCAGTTGACCCCATAAAAAGATGTATTTTTTTACGTTAAAAATTTGTTTTAATGTATTATTTTACATTATATTTGCAAAGTAAAGAAAAATAAATATCAAAAACAAGACAAATACACACAATTTTATGCGATACAGAAATTACACCTAAGTTCAAAATCATATTCAAAATACTGATTATAAAATAATTAAAACATATATAAGTCGTAGAAAAATAAAAACAAACCACTACACTAAATGAGAATAAAACTACGAATAACTAGTAATATTAATCATTAAAATTAAAAAACATTATTCATCATTACTTAAAATAATAAAAATGGAAACAAATCAAATCAAGGAAAAAATTCAGGAACTGGAAAATTGGCTGATTGAAAATCCAAACAGTCCCGAGAGAAACTTAATAGAATCTGATATCAAAAAATTACGAACCTTATTAAATAAAAATCATGAGTAGAAATCAAATCGAAGCAAGAATTGCACAATTGTATCTGGCACTTCAATATTGTTCTGAAAGATCGAGATCTTTTACACCCGGAGAAAGAATCTGCATTAATCAGGAACGTTTTCAATGGATGCATATTCTGGACGATGAAACCGCTTCTCCCCGCCCCGTTTCACAAGCAATTGAAAACAAATTAAAAGAAGTCTTGAGACTTGCTGATCACTATAATTTTAAACCTTATTACGGTGATCCCTTTAAGGAAGAAATCTTATGTGCATAACTAAATTATTATAAAAACTAAAAGCCAATTACTATGAACACGCCGTTAACAAATACAATTAACCCATCTATGGATTTATCTCAATTTTCTGCACAGCAATTAAAAGAAGCTTTAAACCGAATTGAAAATAAAAAGAATGAAGAACGAGATGCTTATAAAAAACTGGTAGCCGAAACTATTCCGAAAGCACTTTCGAGGTTGCACGAAACTTCTGAAATGATGCGAAATGCGAAAACAGAAACTTTTCAGTTGTTTGAGACTATTCTGGATTTAAAGAATCAGGTTTATGGTTTTAAAGAAAAGCAGATGTCTCATACTTTTTCTAATGATAAAGAAGAAATCACGATTGGTTATCGTATTAATGAAGGCTGGGATGATACGGTTACAATTGGGATTGAAAAAGTACAAAATTACATTTCGTCGCTTTCTACCAGTAAAGAAACAGCATCATTGGTAAAAATTGTTTTCAATTTATTAAAAAAAGATGCTAAAGGAAATTTAAAAGGTTCGCGTGTTTTGGAGCTTCAAAAATTAACTAAAGAATTTAATAATGAAGAATTTACCGATGGTGTTGAAATTATCGCTTCTTCTTTTAAACCAATCCGCTCAAGCTGGTTTATTGAGGCGAACAGAATTGATGAAAATGGTGTAAAAACCAATATTCCGTTGTCTATGTCGTCTGTAGATTTTTTACAGGGATATGCTTTTAATTTCTTTAACCAGCAAAACGAACAAAGTCATGCAGCCTAATAATGATATTTACGCGTCGGCTCTTTTAGCGCTTCTGCTTATTGCTACCAACTTAAAACCTATTCTTTTATTCCGTGAATGGTTTTATTTCAGAATCAAAATAATTTTTAAACAATACTTAAATGAGCGTAAAAATAAAGCCAATTACTGACCACGAAAGTTACAAGGTCAATGAACATACCATTTTTAAAGACGGACTTGGAAACTGGAACTGCAAAAATGATTTATCTAATAAGGAACGTCAGGCTTTTAATCAATATGAAAGCATCGTAATTAAAAATCCGAGATTTAAAAAACACACAACAGCCACCTACAAAGGCTAAATAAATTCCTCAATATCTACATTATAAAAACTTAAGTAAACATAAAAAAATGGTTCCTGTTTTTCACTTCTTTCTGAAGGAAAACAGAAACCGAAGATGGGCGGTTTTTACCCAAAAAAAGCAGCCAAAAACCATTCTTTCTATAGAGTTCCCAGTCTTTAGAGCTGCGGAACGAGATCATGATAGGAAGTGTACTGACCTCAATTGTTAAAAAATAATCTTTAACAAATAGTACCTCAGAACGAGGTTCAAAAAATGGCATTTGAAGTAGAAAAACCATTACTTAAAAAGATTAAATGGTTTGGCTGCTGTAAATCTTTATGTCATTATTTAGTATTCAAATAATTCGTAATCATGATTAAATCTTCCTTTTAATAATTCTTCTCTTTTCAAAAAATCTCTCTTCATTTTCTATCACTCAATAAATATCACATCATGCCTATATCCTCAAACAGAAGTCTCGGAATTCAAAAAAATAAATTATTGCGCTACAAACTTGTTAAAGAGTTGTATCAAAAACACAAGACGGAAGATATTCCTACTACGGTAGTATGGCGTAAATATGTATATCCTGTTTATCCCATTTCACGAACTACTTTGTATGAAATTCTTTGTACGCCTATTACTTCAGAATTAAAAAAAATCGAAGAACTTATGAGCAATCAGGAAAAGCCTTCTTAACTATTATAAAAGAAAAGCGAAATCTTTCACCTCCTAAAAAACATTGTTTTTATTGGTGCAAAGATGAGTCATTTACTTCCGTAAAAATGAGCTCTGTTCGCTTTCTGTACAACTTTGTAAAGCCCTAGAATACTAATGTCCGCACACCTTGCATTCGTTTTTTTTAGGGCTTTTTTCTCCCAATCTTTGCAATCACAAAAGGAAAGAACAGCATTAATTTGACTGCAGAATTTTAAGATTGCTCTTCTTCCAAAAACAACATGCTGTTGTTGTTTCCCCAAAATCATATTTATCAAATATTCAACATTAATACCAATGGAACAGTTTCTATACCCATCTCTTACGGCATTTTTTGCCGCTTTTATAACCTGGTTTTTCTCTATGCGAAAATCATTAGCAGAAGACCGCGCCGCCGAACTTGACAACGCAGTAAGTGCCGTAAAATATTACCGTGATCTTCTGGACGATATTACCGCTCGCCTTACTGCTGCCACAGATACCATAAAAAAAATGGAAGTACAGCACAAAGAACTTATGCTTATCAACCAGCAGCTGGTTGATGAGTTACAAAAATTTAAACAGCTTAACGGAAAGAATTCATGACACTAATCCAAAAAACCTTAGAAATCGCCACGGCACAAATTGGTGTCGAAGAAATTCCCAGAAACAGCAACTCCGGTCCCGAAGTTGAAATTTATTTAAGAAGCGTCGGCCTATCAAAAGGATATGCCTGGTGCATGGCTTTTGTTTACTGGTGTACACAAAAAGCAGCATTACAGATTAATGCCAAAAATCCTTTAAAGAAAACAGCCGGAGTTCTGGATCAATATAATTCGAGACCCCTTTTAGTAAAAAAAACACCTCAGCCTGGAGATGTTTTCATTATGGATTTTAATAACGGCGCAGGCCACACTGGTTTCGTTGAAAAAGTGACCGGAACTACTATTTACACCATTGAAGGAAATACCAATGAGGCCGGAGGCCGTGAAGGCTACAAAGTAGCCAGAAGAAAACGTGATATAAAAAGCGTAAAAGGTTTTTTACGTCTGCAAAACTAAACTTATAAACCAACTTTAATTATGACTAAAAAACTAAAATGTTTTGTTTTTTCTCTTTTCATTATTCTGATCGTGATTTCATGCCGAAGTCCGAAACCTGTTGAAAACGAAAATAAAGTTCAAACTATTACTATTACAGAAACACTGCACGATACTGTTTTTAAAATAGCCAAAGACAGCAGTTCTTATAACGCATTACTTGATTGTATTAACGGAAAAGTAGTTCTCAAAAATGTTATTCAGGCCGAACCAGGGCGTACATTAAAAAGCCCAAGGGTTCGACTTGATAACAATAAACTCAGCGTTGACTGCGACTTGAAAGAACAGGAACTCTATGCTTTCTGGAAATCGAAACAGGTAAAAGATGTTCAGGAAAAAACAATTACGATTACCAAGTTTGTCAATTACTTAACTTTTTGGCAAAAGGTACAGATTTGGCTGGGTAGAATACTTCTTATTGCTCTTGTCTTTTTACTTCTAAGATTCGTCTACAAAATCTATAAGCCATTAATGGTTTAAAATTAACTTTTAAATAATTCATTTAAATATGTCTTCACAGTCTCATTTTTTCGTGGAGTCAGGAGGCTTTACGCAAAGCCGCGAACAAGCTTTTGGTCCTCAATCGAGTACCGAGTTTAACCTGACCTCCAAATTTTCATTAGCTTCTCCCAAAAAGGCTTATGCAATCTGCAAAGGAGTTGTTTTAGTACAGCCTCAGACAAATAGTCCTGATAAAGTAAATCTTATTCTTCGTCCTTACAAACAGCCTTTTCCGGGATTAAATATCAAATATTTCGTTTATAGAGGATTGCAAAGAAGTGATTTTTTTACAACAGGTTCTAATCCTGCAATAATTCAGCAAACAGAACAAACGTCTGATTTTATCAATAAGATTAATATTGATTTTGATGCTTTCTATAATGGAAATACAGCTATTGAGAAACCGTCTTTCCTTGCCTCATATATTGGATTTGACGAAGAAAAAACCTTAGCAACGCCTCTATCTGATTTATTTTTTAAAGAATCGAAATTCAAAACAACAGATAATGTCTTAAAAGAAGAGGATTCTTTCGAACTTCCTTTAATTGATAGTGGTAAAACGTTAGGGGATTTTGCGCAAGGAGAATGTGGCATTGATGTAGTCCTAAATTATGGAGATTACAAACATAATTTTAATAATGGCGAGTTTGATTTTAATTTAGAATATGCCCGTAAAGCTTTCGCTTCTATTTCCATTACTGGAGGTACTCCTTATGAACAAAAATTACTACGTGAGCAAAGTGTACAATTTATCGATATTGCTGCTTTTTATGGCTTGTTTGTTCCTCAAGATTCTGTAGATGTTGTCAGCGCAGGAACTAAAACAACAAAAAAAGGTGCAGAAATTTTTAATGGCATTATCAATAATTTTTTCACTAAAAACTATTGGTATGTCTATATTCAGAGTGACCGTACCCGCAGTTATGACTTTTACGGAAATTACAACATTGGTGATGGGCCTGAAAATCTTAAAACAGGTTTATTAGCGAATTCAGAAGGAATTGTTCCAATGACAGCCGTAACTTATGGCACGGATGGATGGCCGGTTTTAATTGATAAACAAGAACAACCGAACACTGTTACTACAAATAATCTTTATCTGCAATTTACTACAGACAACAATAACAATACTGCTTTTTACGGACAGATTGCTAAAGTTGCCAACGCACAAAAAGATAATTTCATTAATGCCGATGGTTTGCGATTACCTCCGGATGAAGAAGGAAATTACAGTAATGTAACCTCAACCATTCAGCTTACAACTCCGGCAATTCAAGGTAAGAATATTGCTGCGCTTAACATTTTGCTATATCAGGGAAAAGTGAATCAATATACAGCCGGAACAACACAAGACGAAAATGGAGATCTTGTTATTCTATACGGACAAGCGAACTTTTTTGATAATGTATTTAGTTTAATTGATGCACAACCTTTATTAAAATTAAACGGCGATGACAGTTACTCCAGAATGACTTCTGAAAAACTAAATCTTATCAATGAGTTTTACGATAAAAAACAGCAGGGCATTTCAATTGTACAAACTCTTACTGTAAATGATGTTATTGAAACCGGAATTGAAGAAACACCTACAGTTGCCCGTGTTACCTACCTGACAGAAGCAGGTGATGTGATGAACAATGCTGTTTCTGCAACCGGAAGCACAACACCCGATACAAAAACAACGGCTTCTGCAAGCGGCGCCGTTACAAAAAGCAAAACCTATCAATTGCCAGATCCTTATTACTATAATTTGAAACTGTTTACAGACAGCACTCAAACTATTACAGGACTGGAATTAAAAACAATGGATGGCTCTACTCCTAATAAAATCATTTTGGGATTAACTAAAACCGAAAATGATGCTATCCAAACATTAATTACAGATGACACAAAAAATCCTCGTTTGTTTTTGATTGATTTATTTGAAGATGGAAATGAGTTGATTTCTCTTGAAAATATTCCATACCAAAAATATAAGGTTGCTATTGTAGCAGAAAACACAAATGGTGAAACAGAATTATCTGAACCAGAAAAGACTGTATTTGCTTATTCTCTTGATCGAAACTATCATTTTAGTAAAGGATATAGTGAATATGTAAAAGAGGACTTAAAAAAAGAATTAATGTTAGATTTAGATTTATCTGTATAATGGAACAAGCAGCAATATTAAAATCGGGAAATGTTATTAAATTAACTGGTTTAACTAACCCCAAATATAGTATATATGGCTTTTTAAATTCGTTTGAAGCTGATGTTAATGGAGTTACAAAAAAATTCAGAGAAACGGTTAAGGAAGATTTCAGAGATGTGGATCTTGTTGGACAAATAGACAAAGATGTTATAGGGGGCTTTTATGAAGAAGATTTTTTTCTAGAATACCTAATAGATAAAAATAAGCTTTATCAACTAAAAGATTATAAATATACTTTTAAACCAGCATCTGCTAAAGATGTAATAATTGTTAAAAAAATAAAAGTAGAAACCCCATATACTGATTTCTGTAAAATTGAAACATATAAATGGCCATATCAACCTAATACACAAATTGTAGATTATGGAACTTGGCAAATTAAAATCCCAACTGGAGTTTTTCCAGATCCTATTGGAGGGGTAAATGTTCAATTGAATAATACCGCGATGCAATTTTACAATCATAAAATTGGATTATTTGTTACACCACTTACTGATGTAAATGATAAACAGGCAAAAGCGTTTTTGATCGCAAAGATTGCTATTCAAATCAACTCAATAGAAAATATATTTAATACAATCGAGTTAGGAACAAGTAGTGATTTTGGCCAATATATAAACAGTCAGAAATCTGAATGGAGTACTCAACCAATATTTGTAAGTCCAAGTGTTGAAGTTTTCGAAGATTATATGAGAAATTTAACTAGTTTTTATGAAGGTTTTTATGCAAATCAAATTTCAATCAGAAAAGCCTCCAAAAAAGAGCAATTTTACTGGTTAGCAAGATGTCTTTCTGCAGAAGCTTTAGCAACTGTACCTATGAATGACAAAGTTGATTTATTAGAAAATATAAGTGATTATAGTCATCGATTAACTGAAAATAATAATGGAGAACAATTAGCAATAAAGATTATCGAATCTTTCACTTTTTCTTCTGTACCTGCTGGAGATAGAAATGATTTACTAGATAGACTTATGAAAATTCAAGTATATCAGGTTGCTAATGTTTATAATCAAACCAATACTGTCGATACACAGCAAACCCTTTTTGAAATATTATATTCAAAAATTGATGACAACAGAACTGGTAGATATTATAACATTTTTAATACTGATGATAATAGAAAAAAATTCATACTAACATTATATAAAATTTGGAAATCTTCTAAATACAATCCAAAATATGCTGATCCATCATATACTTTAGGAGCAAACGCTTTTGGTCTATTCCCAGAATCATATTATATGAAATTAATTATTGATTCAGGAAGTTCAATAGAAAAAACAAAATATTATAACAGTAAGAATTCTCCAGCAGTATTACTTTATCAATCATTTGGAGAATTAAACGATGCTTTTCTCAGTTCAACAAATATAGAATACGAAATTGAAGGTATAAAAGGGAGAAAAATTACTATACTGGAAAAAGGAGAAACAACGATAACAACAAATTCCCCTAAGGATAATAATCAGCATAAAATGCCATATTCGTATGTATATGGAATATATGATTTATTTCAACCTATTTCAATTATTGGTTTTAAACCAGATTTAGATCTAATTGAATTTAGAAATCCTAAAAATGACATTAATATAGATGACCCTACATCTCGAATTCCTGTATTTTTCTTATATTATATGCAAGATTACAGCGATCTAAAAAAAATTGATTTTGCTACAATGACTGCTGTTGAAGTTGCCTTAAATTTAACCGGGGTTGGAGAATTATCAAGTCTAAAATACTTGAATTATTTATCAAAAACTAGGGCAGTGTGGACTGGTGCAGCCACTGCATCAGAAACCGTATTATTTTGGGAAGCAGTTTCTGGAGTAAACGGTTTAATACAATTTACTGCAGGAAATGCACTTGCAATTAGTTCATATCTAGGAAATACTAATCCTGATTCTGATATACAAAAATTTACACAAAAACTAAATACTTTTCTTGGAATTTTGACAATTAGCTCACTGGTTTCAAATCCATTCATCAAAAAAAGACTTTATGGTGCAGCTTCAGACGTTTTAACACAAGAAAGAAAATTGATATCATTAGGAAAGCCTCATGGATTAGATATTGATACTATGAATGCTATCAGAGGCATTTATGATATTGATTCTTTAATAGATCTAATGCATTTAAAGCTAAATAACCTTCCATCTTATGCACGTGAAACAATCATAACTAAATTTAACAGTTTTACCAAAGATGAACAATTTGCATTTTTTAACTATTTTTACAATGTTCAGGAAGAAGGAAAATGGATAAAAATGGATTTCAAATATTCACGAATTGTGAATGGTGAAACGCAATTTTACACTTGGGTAGATGTTTGGCAAAATGAAATTCAATTTTTGAAAATTTATAGAGATTATGATTTTTTAGATGCCTATCACAATATAACGAACAATACAAATTTGATTAAACATGTTCATAAAGGTGATGTGTCAGTTACTCATATATTAGGCAGTTCTACAAAAACAGAAATTACAGGTTTACATAATCAACTTGAAATAATTAATGCTCCACCATATATTGAAGGAAAATGGAATTTTAAAGATCCATTGAAGGTTAAAGAAAATTCTAGAGGATATGTAAAAGCAAAAATAGAAAGGCATATGGGAGATATAATTGATCCAGCAACAAATAAAAAGTGGGAGAACCCTTTTGAGCCACCTTCTAGAAAGTACATGAAAGCAAAAAGAGATGAAAGTGTTTTTTGGCCATCCTCTTACAGTACGCAAAGAATAAATGAAGAAATGGCATATGCATTTTCAAAAAAAATATCTAGACCTTCAAAACAAATAAATACACTTCGATTTGAATCAAAGGCAACAGATGGACAAAAAATTATAATAACAAAAGATAAGTACGGAAAATGGTCTATTTTTCCCGATCAATTTGATTTTTAAATAACAATAATATGACACTAAATCAGATTTTAGACTTATATGATATAAGTTTTATCAAAATTAGAGATAATCAAAATTCATATACTAAACTTTTTTATGGAGGTGGAGAAATGGAAATGTTTTTTACTTATTTTCGAGAGCCCGATAATATTGAAGAGGAGGTAATTCAATTAATTGATCATTATTTAAATGGAAATCCTTTTCCTGTAGATAATGATCTAACAGTAGGAAATGGTGATTTTATTGAGGTATCTGCATTTTCTGTGACATTTACTAATAGAGAATCTTTTATCATTAGTCAAAGTATCCCACTAAATCATTTTCGAGCTATTACCCAAGCTTGGGTAAATTATCTAAGAAATGGGTAAGTTTATCTAAACCAACACCTTCTCTGGCGCAAGCGTCCCACTCGCAAAAAATTAAAAAGCTCAAAGACAAAAAAGTCTTTGAGCTCTCTTAAAAAAAATCATTTTTCCTTCACAGAAAATGATAACCAGCTCTGCGAAGTGTTCTTATGAAAAGCTGCGCAAATGTCTCTGACTTTGCGTAACTTACCTACATCTTTTAAAGCTAATATGTCTAGAAAAGTCTCTGACTTTTTATGTTTCGTTCTAAAAAATGACATAAATTACACTCAAAATTCTAATAACTTTAATCAAAATTTTAGATTGAAGTCAGAGACTTCTTGATCTTTTTGATTTTAAATCAAATTTAATAAAATAGCCCAAAGTCAGAGACATTTGCGCAACGTGAATAACGAAGACTTCAGGTAGCTGGGAATATAGTTGCAAAACCAGAAAGCTCGAAAATAATAATGCATACATGTGCAGATTGTTTTTATATAACAGATTTAGTAACATTTATAAAATAAATATTCAATGATAAAAATTAATTTTAATGATAATAATATCGAAATAAAACACCCTGATGCTGGTGGCGGCATGTATTATTATTATCCGATCGCGCGGATTTGCAACCACGATAGCGCGGATTTGCAATCCGTGCCCGTAAAGATTGGTTAGTTCTATTTGTAAATATAAAAAAGCATATAACTTTGTGTAATTTTAGTTTTAATGATTTGTTTTGTGTCTTATTGTTGTGGGCACGGATTACAAATCCGCGCTATCGGGTGATGGAACTCCATTCAAACCAGGCATATATCTAGATATTGATGCAATGGTAATTAACACCACTGTAAATAAAATTAAAACCCCATATAGTGCTAAATTTAATATAGGAGAAACATTTGAAAGTGCAGGAAAATTAAAATATGATGATGCTCAAAAATTAGAGTTTTTTAGAAATCTTCCAGAAGATATTTTACAAGCAAAAGCATTCATCATAAATGAAGGAAAAAAAGTATGGAAAGATATATCAAGACCTCAAAATTTAGATCAAATATATTCTATAGAAGTAAAATATTTTGATAAATTTGAGAAGCCTCAAACAATGTCTCTATCAGATTTCAAACAAAAATTAAGAGCAAACTCTTACAATAGAAATGATTTTAAAGAGATTAATCCTGAAACATTTAACACAACAAGAGAAGAATTAATAGAAAGCTTGTATAATAGGATAATAACAGATTAAAACAAACAAATATGTCACTAGATATTAGATACAAAATAGAAAACACAGATACTTATTTTAGAAGAGACGAATTAAACACATTATTATTCTATGTAAAAAATATTAACAATTCTTTAGCAGCTAAACTCTATTTTCTACTAGAAAAAGAAATAGCTTTTAGATTGAAAAATGATCTAAATATTGCAAACTTAAACTCCTTTAATGACATGCAAGCACATTTTGATTTAAGTTATATTGAAGAAAGTATTCAATTGATAACAACTCAAATCATACCAGCATTACAAAATGAAACATTAAACATGTGGGAGAAGTATAGTGGTTTTGAAAATTTAAAAAATGAGGTTAATATTGGAAATAGAAATGATTGGAGTTCCAACTTAAGTATAGATCATGACTATGTTCCCGAGGATATGGATTATTATATTGATATGATAATTGAAATAAAAGAACTTTTACAAAAATCTTTAAATCTTAATATACCATTAACTGTAATTTATGAAGATTAGTATTTTTATTGTACCATGATCCCCCCGCTGGCGCGAACGTCTCGCTCGTGAACACAAAGTATTTCTTACATTAGCTCAAAAAAATAAATGAGCAGAAAATACAAATTCGGAGATAAAACTGGAGCCTATTTTATAAGTTTTGCTACGGTTTACTGGATAGATGTGTTTACAAGAGAAGAGTATTTTGGGAGCATTGTAGAATCATTAGATTACTGTAGAAAAAATAAAGGAATGGAGATTTATGGTTATTGCATAATGCCAAGTCATGTTCATTTAATTTTCAGGTCTGAAAATGGAGATCCTTCTGGTCTAATAAGAGACTTCAAAGGTTTTACCTCTAGAAAAATGCTCAAAACAATTGAAGAAAATCCGCAAGAAAGCAGAAAAGAATGGATGCTCTGGATGTTTGAAAGAGCCGGAAACAAAAACAGCAATGTCAAATTCAGGCAATTTTGGCAGCAAAACAATAAACCTATTGAAATTTGGTCTTTAACAGTTTTTGAGCAAAAACTAAACTATATTCATTTTAATCCAGTTCAAACAGGTTTCATTACTAATCCTGTAGACTGGAAATACAGTTCAGCAAGAAATTATGGTGATAATGATCAGACTGTTTTAGAAATTGACATTAATTGATATGCTGGGTGTGCACGAGCGAGACGCTCGCGCCAGCAGGGGTTAAAATCTTTTTGAACTTATTACAATTAGCTTGTCTAACTGTTAATGCTGGCGATGGTATAGCATCCTTAGCCGCTAAAAGGCAAGCAAGAAGGTTGGTTGAAATTGCAGATAGTAATGGATCTAACTCAAATTCCATTGATAATTTATCACACGCTTTAGGAAGTAGCAATGCAGCAGAAGAAACTGCTCATACAATTCTCCAATTTGCTGATTCGGCATCTCAATTTCAAAGCCTCAATACCATTGTTGATCGTGTGAGAATCTTGCTTACTAACAAAGGTAATACTGGTCTTTTTGATGTTTCTAAAAAATTACTGGGCAGCTTGCAATTTACACCTACTAATTACAGTAGTTCAGACATGATAGAGATAGTATCACATTTAAATACTAAAGCAGATGTTTTTGGTCCAGCATTTGATAAGCTTTGTTCACATTTTTTATTCATCGGTTCGAAAACTGATAAATTAATAAGTAAAGATAGGTTAATCAAACAAATCACTTTTTTTTACGATGAGATTTTAAAAAGAGGTTATCCTTCTGGTTTTAACAAAACTGATAAAATTTTTGAAGTATTCTGCGGGAAAACTAAAACATATTTTAGCAATAAATTTAAGTTTTGGAATGACGATATTATTGATGATGTTATTAGTACATTAAATGACAACAATTTAACGCAGTACATTGATGATAATTGGTTAAATTTTAATTTTGCAAATAGAATTGAATTAATAGTTCAAGGATCTGCAATAAGAAAGTATAAAAGTGGAGAAGTATTAGAGCATTTAAATCCAAATGATTTCCTCTTAGATGCTCCAGGGGATTTTGAATTTGCATTGAAATTAAAACCAAAGGATTTTGAGATTTTCACTTATATCGCTCGTCAATATGCAAAAGAAAAAAATCTTACATTTAATTTTCAAAATGTCTCAAGTAAAGGATTTATGAAATTAGATGGAATTGAAAAACTTTTCGGAAAAGAATTTGTCAAACAATTTAGACAAACTGTACGCAATGACATTAATTTCTTATCTGAAGATATTAACTTTGCTATTGTTAAAGAAGGAGGTCCTTATGACCTTGAACCATTTTTAAAATTTAAATATTAAATTATGAATACAAATATAAAGTATACAAATCAAGACGGAAATTACATTACTAGTCAGCAAGTTGCAAACTTAAAATTCTTCAATAAAGAATTTTTTTATAATAACGAACTGAAGATGGTTCAAAAGTATGGTTCAAAAGGAAGAACAAATAATATAATTTTAAAAGGCGGTGATTACTATTTATCTTCAGATGAAAACTTAGAAACAATTATAAATCAATATGCTTCAACTGGAAATTACTGGACATTTTTTTATAATAATCAAAGTAATAATTTAGGAGACTCTTATTGGGAATATCTTTTTTATAATAAAGGAGAATTAGAAACTAAAGGCGTTAAAGTTTTCAATAGTGAGAAATTATTAATTGCATCATGTACAATTGATCTAAAAACAAACGAAATGGATGATCAAAGAAAGTACTTTTATGGAGACTTAAATATATATAAAAGAAACGAATATGAATATCCTTTTTTAAGTGTATTTTATGATGAAAACAATGATGTAAGGGATATATATATATATGATGATGATTATCAAAGTGTAGATGAGTTTTTGTCATCTGATAACGCAAGATATTTTAATTGGATTTCTCATCCTTATTTCCATAATTTTGCTCCTATGCTTCCAATTAGTTCAATTGTCTAATATTAATCCCGTGTCCCCTCCGTTAGCGAAAGCATCTCGCTTATAAACACAAAGCATATAACAGCTCAAAGACAAAATAAGTCTTTGAGCTCTCTTAAAAAACATCATTTCCCCCGCTGGCGCGAGCGTCTCGCTCGTGAACACAAAGTATTTCTTACATTAGTTCAAAAAAAATAAATGAGCAGAAAATACAAATTTGGAGAAAAAACTGGAGCCTATTTTATAAGTTGCTACAGTTTACTGGATAGATGTTTTCACGAGAGAAGAGTATTTTGGAAATATTATTGAGTCATTAGATTACTGTAGAAAAAATAAAGGAATGGAGATTTATGGTTATTGTATTATGACAAGTCATATTCATTTAATTTTTAGATCTGAAAATGGAGATCCTTCTGGTCTAATAAGAGACTTCAAAGGTTTTACCTCTAGAAAAATGCTCAAAACAATTGAAGAAAATCCGCAAGAAAGCAGGAAAGAATGGATGCTTTGGATGTTTGAAAGAGCCGGAAACAAAAACAGCAATGTCAAATTCAGGCAATTTTGGCAGCAAAACAATAAACCTATTGAAATTTGGTCACTAAAAGTTTTTGAACAAAAACTAAACTATATCCATAATAATCCAATCGAAACTGGTTTTGTAACTAATCCGGTAGATTGGAAATATAGTTCGGCAAGAAATTATGGTGATAATGATCAGACTATTTTAGAAATTGACATTAATTGATCCTTGTGTGTGTACGAGCGAGACGCTCGCGCCAACGGGGGAACACAAAATACATAAAGCTCAAAGACAAAAAAAGTCTTTGAGCTCTCTTAAAAAAACATCATTCTCCTTCACAGAAGATGATAATCTAACAAAATTCAAAAATCACATTTTAAATCCCAACCTGGAACTTATAATTAAGTTCCCTAATCTTTTATTGGCTTTTCTGAAAGCCAATTATTATCCAAATATTTTATAAACTCTGTAAAATGAAACTATTGTGATGCCACTAACACAATTTCTAAAATATAATTTTTGAGGTTACCATTATAAAAATACAAACAAGACTAAAAACAAGTCCCGTTTGAAAATATATCTCAACTTAAATCAATTATGACTATAGGTCAATCATTTAACACTTCTAACTTTTAACCTCAGCAATTAACTAAAAAATGAATACAAATCATAACAGAATTAAAGTAGTCGATTTAGAAACAAATGAGCCTAATAAAATTCTAAAAACGAACCTGAAGGGTGAATTAGAGTTTAGCGATGCAGAAAATAATTTTCAGCCAAAACTTGATGATGCAAATTTCGGAGCATTCCAGAACTCATTGCAAACTATCAGTACAATCGCTGACACAGACAAAATGCCGTTTCTAATTGGTTCTCTAGCCCGAATGATGACATGGGCAAACTTTAAATCTCTCTTTAAAACAGTAGGAGGAAATTCAATATTTGGAAGCGGTAATATTGCTACACCAGACATGGACACAACTACAGCTCAAACTGTCTCTGGAGTAAAAATTTTCCTGAACTTAATGTTAGGTTTACGAAACGCGGCGAACACTTTTACATCATTTATTACAAACACTGCTACAGCATCACGAACCTGGACTTTTCCTGATAAAAGCGGAACTGTTGCAATGACTTCGGATATTACTAGTGTAATAAATGCAGGAACAACTAATCGAATTCCAAAGTATGTTGGTTCTACAGTTGTCGGAAATAGCAGAATTTTGGATGATGGAACTTATATAGGAATAGATAATCAATGGGCTTTATCATCCGATTTACTATTTGGTTATTTACCAGCTTCAAGAACCATCGGGATTGAAGACAGCATAAGTATTCAAAATGGCAAGGATTTAATAGTAAGAGCTGGTAGGGCAATTAATTTTAATCCTTCTGGAGGTGCATTAGTTCCATTAGGGCAAACATATAGACAGTGGCGAAACATGAGTTGTAATAATTTAACAAACGATGTGTTTGCCTGTGCAAATGGTTTTGGTGTATTTAAACAAACTGGAGGGGCTGGCAACTTTGAATTTTTAGAAAGATCTAATCGTCAATGGTATGGTGTTACTGTTATACCTAGTTCTGGTGATGTATATGCTTGTGTCTACAATGGAGATATATATAAACAAACCGGTGGCATCGGAAGTTTTGTTGCTTTAGGACAAACTAAAAGAAACTGGACTGCAATGGGATATAATTCTTTAACAGAAAATGTTTATGCATGTGCTGATGGAGGTGGAATTTTTATACAAACAAAAGGAACAGGTGAATTCGTTTCACTAGATGTTAGCAGTTTAGCTTGGTTTGGTTTAGCTGTAAATAGTTCAAATAGCGATGTATATGCATGCGTAAATGGTGGTGATATATATAAACAAACTGGTGGTACTGGCAGTTTTACTGCTTTAGGTCTAACTTCAAGATCTTATAGAGGCATGGCTATTAATTCTACAAATAATGATGTTTATGCTTGTGCAGGTGGTGATACATATAAACAAAATGGAGGTACTGGAAATTTTGTTGCAATGGGGTATAATTATACATTTAGAGGTATCACCATAAATCAATCAATTGGGGATATTTACGCTACTGTTGAGTCAAATGATATTTACTACAAACAAAATAATGATTTAGGCTCTCCAAATCTAGACGGAGGTACATACAAAATAAAATCGGGTACAGGAAAAGGAACCGGAAAAAGTCGTGTTGAATTTTACACAGGCCAAAAAACTGTGTCAGGAACTGATATGCAAGTTGAAAAAATGCGAGTTTACCTTGATGAAAATGGTTATTTTGTTTACCTCACTCCTCCAAGTTATGCAAATGATACAGACGCTGATGCAGATTCAAACCTTCCCTCAAAAGCTTTTTATAAAATAGCAGGAAGTCGTGCACTTTTTCAAAAACCTTAAAGTACAAAATCATCAGCATTCCAACCTAATTATTGGCTTTTCTAAAGTCATACTTACCTACTACCCTTTCATTTTACAATACTGCAAAATGAAAAATCTATTGTGACGCCACTAACACAATTTTTAAACAATACATTTTGACTGAAAACATGCTTTTTAAAACATTGATCAGTCAAAATAAATTACGGTAACCCCCATAAGCCTTAATAAACGCCTATAAATTTTATAAACCCGTAATAATTAATTAAAAAATGAGTACAAATTACAACAGAATCAGAGTGGCAGATTTAGAAAAAAATCAACCTAACAAAATTTTAGTAACTAACGAAAAAGGAGAACTGGAGTTTCATGATGCAAATAATCTTCAAACCGAAAAATACAACGCACTTGATTGCATAACGGAAGGAAAAGCATTAGATGCCAGACAGGGAAAAGTATTAAAAGATATGATTGATAGTAATACTGTTAATCTCGCTAGTGATCCAGAAACCCAAATAAATGATACAGTTCAGGAAGACAAGAAAGTAGTAAGCCGATTAAAACTTTTTAATTGGTGGCAGTGGATTAAAAATTCTCCACTAAAATGGAAAAATACTATATCCGCAAGTCCTGCAACTAAACCGGATGAGTTAGTAACTCTTGGACAGCTAAACGAATCTACACCTACATTTGATGAAGTCTTAACAGCAGGATGTGTTGCTTATAATAAAGGAATTTATTTAGATGAATCAGATAATGAATATAGATCTTATTTTAGTTCAAGAGGTTTTTCTGCTGGACATGGATTAGCAATGGCTGGTATTACTTCTACTCATGGAATACAATTTAACACACATGGCAGCTTTATTGGCTGTACATTTTTATCCGAAGAAAAAGCTACAGAAATAAATAAAATTGAACTACCAAATAAAAGTGGCATCGTAGCATTAAAAAATGATTTTGTACAAACTGCCGCTGGTACAACTGCTAGCCCCCCGTTAATCATACCAAATGGTACATTAACAACTACACCACAAGAGGGTGCTATTGAACGAGATCAAAATGGTATTTTATGGGAAACACATAACGGCGAAAGATCTAAGTTAGCAGGTTCAAATGATGTTGATAAATTTCTTGCTGTGACATGGAAATCATTAATTACCCAAACAGCTTTCTTAAATTCAACAATAAATAGTACTGATACTAAAACAGTTTTACTGCCTGCAAATGCTTTAGGAAGTTCGGATTATGCAAATCTTCTTTTCAAAACATTTGACAAATATCACATAAGAAATAGCTCATACGGAACTCTCACACCTCCTACTTCAGTAACTTTTGAAGTATTCTTAAAAGGAAACGATTGTACATTCGGGGGGAATCAATACGTTAAATTGTATTCTTCCAAAAGAACAGACATACAAACAAATCAATCTATTCGAAATTGCGAAATAGCTTTACACACTAATCTAGCAACAATTAACGACAATCCTGTATCTTCTTCTTTGAGTTTTTCGTCGCTGGCCTACGATAATTATGGAAATGTTTCGGAAGAAAACTACAGCCAATATTATTTACAAGCACTAAATGGCAATTACATAAAATTTAGCAATGCCTCAATATCATTAGAATACAGAGTTTCTTGTGAGTTTGCTGATCCTACCAACATTAAACTTAACAATGCAAACTGTCGTTCAATTTTTGATAATTTCTCTTCTCTTTTCTTAAAATTATAAACATAAAAGTCTCTTACTGACAATTGAACTAAAGAAAGCTCAAAGGCTAAAAAAGTCTTTGAGCTTTCTTAAAACTTTCATTCTATCATACAGAAAATAATAAAAACTTAAAACCATAAGTTCATCCTACTTTTAAATCATTTTTTTTAATAATCGAACACATATTCGTTCTTTTCCTTTACAACCTTGTAAAGCTCCAGAACATCCATGTTAAACCACTAAGCAGCTGTTTGTTAAACCTCTTTTTTAGATAGATCTTTACACTATCAAAAGAAAAACACTGCAAAAAACGCTGCTTTTTCAAGGCATTATCTAAATCAAAAAATACAGTAAACCTGGTACATCAAATAGTGGATTAATTATTTGAATGCCCCGTTTGGTTTATAAAACCAAGAATTTAATCATGCAAAACCACGAACGAAAATTAAAGTCAAAAACAAATTAGAATATGCCAACTAATCCAATTCCAGCGACTCCAATTCCTACGGCAAGGTATTACCCTCGACTATCTGAGGTAATTAGCGTAGATGACTTACCGGAGTTTTTATCGTTTGTTGAAAATGGCCTGAATGCTATCTTCGATAAAATTCATTACAAAAACTTACAATATTCAAAAGGATATCGCGGCGACTCGGCTTTTTACAGCCTTGATATCGTAACAAGCGAAAAACTCGCAATTCCGTTACCTTTTGGCTTGGGTCTTGTACTGAATCCAGACCTTGACGGCGATTCATCTATTTCCTCATTCCCTATTACATTAGAATATCAGTGGGAAATTTTAGCTTTTCTTAAAACCTTCAGTTCAAGTAATTTTTCTTTTTCAATAAAAGATTTTTATTCGGTAGGATTGCAAGTTTTCCGCATCAGCGAAGAACAGGTTGTTGCTCACATGCTGAACATTTTTGTTGAAGCTGAAGAAGGAAAAACAAAATACGAACAGCTTTTAGAAGATATCAATACTCTTAAAGGGCTAACTGAACAAGAAAAATTAGAACTTCCGGAAGGAATTGAAGAATCTATTCATGCTGTAATTACGCTTATTAAAAACAATCCGGCAATTACAGAATCTGTTTCGCTACTATTATTTGCTACTTATATCTTAAAATCAGATTTAAGCGAAACGAAACAAAAACTACAGGAATTTTATAACATTATTGTTCCTGATGGTATCGAAGCTCATATTAAAAGAATTATTACACCAAAAGCCAAAGCAACTTTAGCTTTAAGTGCCGGTATCGAGTTTCCTCAAAACATTTTAAAACCTGTTACAGATAAAGGTGAGGCTTTTCCAGATCCAACAACAAAATCAATGTTTACATTTGCTCAGGCACAATTGTATGCTGATACCGAAGAGGGAATTGGTTATCAATTAGAACTAGGCGGATCATTAAAACCTGAATATGCCATGATTGGTAATACGGGTTTAATTCTCCAATTAGATACTTTAAAAGTTGATTTAAGCAAGAAAACCAACATTCCCGAAGCTGATGCTGACGGGCGTCCAAATGATTTTGTTGGAGTTTATGCACGTGCTGTTTCGGTTACTCTGCCTTCAAAATGGTTTAATAATATTGAACAGGATCCACTAAATACAACTCCAACATTAAAAATTGGCGCTTCCGATTTATTAGTAGGTTCCGGCGGTCTTTCGGGAAATATTTATCTGGAAACTGTTCCAAGTGTACATGGTCCTTTTAATTATTTCAACGACAAATTCAATTTTAATTACCCAATCACGATGTTCGAAAAAGATCAAAGTGGAGTGGCAAATAAAAAAGAAATCGCGGATTATGCCTCTTTACTTGTTTTTTTACAACAATTAAATAGTAAAGGAATCCCTTATGCTTTTGACTACCCTTTATCTTTAACAACACTTTCTTCAGTAGTTTCGCCTATTGAAGCTTCTACAACGTATATTTTTACAACTGCTAAAGATTATCAAAACTTTTTATTGGAGTTATATGACAATACGCTTTGGAAAACAATTGGGTCTGCAGAAAAAGGCTTCAAAATTGGTTTCAATAAGTTTGATATTTCATTTAAACAAAACAAAGTAATTGGTTCTAATATCAAGGGTGCTTTAGAAATTAAAAAATTCAAAAAGGGCAACGATGCTTTTAAAATAGATCTTGAAGGTCACTTACAAGATGATGGCGACTTCAATCTTACCGCTTCATTCCCTAAAGAAAATAAACCGACAGCAAATTTATTTGATCTCGTAAAATTTGATTTCAACAGTTTCGAACTAGGAAAACAAGACGATGACTTTTATATAGGAACTTCATGTCATGTTTCTTTCCCTGAAAATTCTTTAATTGGAAACCTTATGAAAGGTCAGGGATTTGACATTGAAAAACTTCGTATTTACAGCGATGGAAATATTGAAGTTGAAGGAGGATCAATTCCTATTCCTATCAGTCTTTCTGTAAATCTTGGACCGGTTCAAATGGCTGTTACCAATATTAACTTTGGTTCTACCCAAATTAACGGCCGCAAATATAATTTCTGGGGCTTTGATGGTGCAATCAGCATCAACCCGCTTGGAGTTGACGCTCGTGGAGAAGGTGTGAAATTTTACTATCCTACGGATGGCAATGATGAAGACGATCGTAAAGCAAAATCTTTCCTAAGAATTCAAACTATTGAAGTTGACTTAATTATTCCGGGAACAGCTACGGAAGCTTCTGCAATGGCAATCATTAATGGTATGATTTCGCTTCCAGAACCTGGAAAATCACAGGAATTTATAGGTGAAGTTGGTTTAAAACTGCCAAAAGCAAAAATCTCCGGTGGTGTTGGAATGCGTTTTATGCCAAAATATCCGGCATTCTTAATTGATGCTCATATCGAACTGCCTACTCCTATTCCACTTGGATTCCTCGCTATTTCTGCTTTTAGAGGTTTGCTAGGTTTTAGATATGTGGCGACAAAAGAAGCTGCAGGATTGAAAAAAGACAATTCTTGGTATGAGTTTTACAAAAGTCCAAAACCAGGTATTAATATTAGAAAATTCAGCGGACCGCCAGATTCAATGCAGTATAATTCTCCGTTCTCTATTGGAGCCGGAGCTACTTTTGGAACCGTTGCAGACGGCGGACATGTATTGTCTTTAAGAGCAATGCTTTTATTATCTCTGCCTACGTTATTTTATATTGAAGCAGGATTAAATGTTGTTGCCGGACGATTAGGACTTATTGAAGATGATCCTAGTAATCCTCCATTCTTTGCAATGGTTGCTTTTGGCGACGATTCATTAGAACTGGCAGCGGGAGCAGATTTTAGTATTCCGAAAGACAGCGGACAGATCTTTAAACTTCATGCGTTATTAGAAGCCGGATTCTTCTTTAAAAATCAGAAACCGTGGTATGTAAATATTGGATCTAAAAAAGACCCAATCACTGCTGAAATTTTGACCTTGTTTACTGCTAAAGCTTTTATCATGCTTTCGGCTCAGGGAATTGAAGCCGGCGCCAGGTTAGATTTTAATTTACAACAAAGCTTTGGGCCTGCTAAAGTAAAATTATGGGCTTATTTGGAACTTGGCGGAAAAATTTCGTTCAAACGTCCGCAAATGGGTGGATATATTACAGCCGGCGGTGGTATTCAAATTAAACTTTGGATCATTAATGTCGAGATTGTTTTAGATACTATTTTCTCTGTAGAATCATTTAAACCATTCTTAATTTATGCTAAACTGGAGTTAAGTGTTCGCGTAAAAATTGGTTTTATAAGAGTCCGTAAAAACTTTGTAGTCGAAATTCAATGGGATATTAACAGAGTTGTTGATCGTACACCTTACAGTCCGCTTCCTAAAGGAACAGTTGGAGATGGAGAAGACAACAGAACATTAGAAAATGTAAAAGGTGTCCACATGCTTACGAATCAAGCTTTTGCTCTTGATTATTTCAAATCAGAAGGTGAAACAGGTTATAATGGAAATCAATTTGGTGAAGATGGATTGCCTAAGGCAGAACTTATTAGACAAATAATTCCTTTAGATACGTACATCGATATTAAAATGGCCAAAGGATTATTGCCAAATCCTGAATTGTCTCAAAAAATTGGAGGTTATACCGGAGACGCTAAAAACTATACTGACATGATGCCGCCAGTAAGCACTCAGGCAGGAAGAAAACTGCGTCAGGTTAAGCATCAGTATGCTATTAAATCTATTGGAATAAAATCATGGAATGGTTCAGCATGGGAAGATTATCACCCATTTGAAGCTGTAAAAAACATTGATACAACCGAAGATTTAAGCAAACTGCCTTGGGCACAATGGCAGAAAGCAATTGATCAATATGATAGTATTCGTGTATTAGGAACCAATCCATTTTCATTTTTAAGTGCTGGAGAACCAGGATGGCACGTTCCGGAGCAATTCGGAATCACTTCATCTAAATTATTCTGTGTTTCTGATGGAATTAAAGAAGAACACACTGATTTTCTTAATAAACAAATTGGTTTGCGCTATTATGTTCCATCTCAACATGAAGCAGATAAAATTAATGGCTTGTTTTTTAAATTGATTGGGGAACTTTCAGAAATCACTGAAGATAATACAATTGAAGGTTTAGATTTTATGAGTATTTCGGGACAAACAAACCCGCATGGCTACAATAAGTCTTTGTCTTTCAAAAACGAGAATCAGTTAGAAGTTATTTTCCCGGAATCTGCAATTGAACCAGCTTTCCAAATAACAACTCAGGCTAAAGAAGTTGTCATAAAAGCTTTTACTGCTATTACTGAAGATAACTCAAAATTTGTTTCATACGAACCAATTAAACTTAGAAAAACAAAAAGTGGTACAGCCGAATATGATTTAACTTATACTAAAGCTGAATTGTTAAGCAGCATAAAATTATTTAGTGAAGAAACGGAACCAATTTCAAAAACTAAAATTGATAAAATTGCTATCATTCCTTTATCTCCTAATGCAAAACGCATTTATGAAATTAGAAATGAAATAGCCGCTTTATTTAATGAAACATATACCAGCGAAACCGGTGAAGTTTCTATCTCTTTACCAAGCTCTATGTCTGATTACAATGCATTATTGGCCGAATTAGCAAGATTAAAAGCTGATGCCGGAAATGATAATCCATCGGCTGGTACACCAAGTAAATTGACTTTTACAAATTATTACGGATATAAAGGAAAGACGCTGTATACATTTGATAAAGTAATTAAATTCAACGACACGTACATCATCTCTTTCCATCCAAAAGTAGATACAACGGTTCTTTTACAAATTGATTCAAAAGGAGCTATTTTAAGAGAGCGTTTATTGAATGGAGTTGTTACTTCAATGCAGGTTGTAAATGGTAATTTACTAATCACTCAGGCACTGAATGCGAAACAATGTAAAGGAATTGGAGAAGCTATTATTGATTTTGATCTTATTATTGGCTGCGAATCTCCTATCGCTGCGATGGCTGTTACGGAGCTTGATGATGAATTGAATTTAAGTTCCGGAGTGCAATATTTAAACAGTTATTCTTTAGGATTTAATAAAATCTTGTCTCTTGCAAATAACGAATTGCTTTGGATTAATGCATTAGAAACTGAAACACAGATTAATTGGGTTAACGGAACCAATCGTGCTCTTATTAAGCGTGCGACAATCAATGGAACTGCAATTAATGTTCTGCAGCATAATGCTACTGAATTTAGTTTGGTTACGAAAGATAGAAAAATTATTCGTATCCAACTTAATACCAGTACAAATGCAATTTCTGTAATGGAGACAAAAGTTATTTCTGATGCTTCTGTATCTGAAATTATTGATGCTGTCATTGCAAACGGAAAGGTTTTAATAACGGTTAAGTTCTCAAATGAAAAATTTGGTTTAGCTCAAATCACAGCAAGTTCATTAGATATTGTAAAACAGGATGCTGTTTTTAATTCTCCAATTTATTTATCAAACAGTACTCTGGCAGATAATTCGATTGTTGCTTATAACGAACAGCATTTATTCGTATTCAGTTCAGCATTAGCACTTACAAGATTAATTAAAAGAGGAAATAACCTAGAAAACGCATCGATCATTCATCTTCAAAATGAACCTTCTGAAAATGAAATTCTTATGCTTTCATCTAAACCAAAAGAAAAAGGAGTTTATTTCTCCTTGTTTACAGATCAGTTTGATAATTGTTCTTTATATCCTGAGCAAACTGTTACCATAACAACTTCTGCATCAGCTCTAACAACAGAAATGACAAGTTTAACAACAGTTACATTAGTTGAAAAAGTAAATTATACAAAAGCTCCTAAAAACTCAAAATTAATTTCGGTTAATGAGATGATTTGCTCTAACGGAAATTCTGAAGAAGATCCTGAGTTAGATTATACAACTTCGGTTCAAAGTATTGAATGGCTGAGTAAAGAAAGTTATTTCCATAATACAACCATTCCTCAAATAGAAGCTGTAGAAGACGATCGAGAAGCAATGAAAACGGCAGTAGAAAATACTGTTCAGCCAATCTGGAGACCAAATACAACGTATTGTTTAGACTTCACTTTAACTGACACAGTAGATGACAAAGACACAAAAGATTTTAATTATTTCTATGGATTTAAAACTTTAGGCCCTGTAGGTCATTATCCGGTTCCCGATAAACCAGTAAATCCTACTGAACTGCCGCCAGTTAAAAACGAATTGACTGAGTTATCGAAATCTCCACTGACTTCATTAAGACAATACTTAGATTATAACCGTTCTTACCCAAATGCTGATGGAAGTTTATTGCAGTCGAAACCTGCTTTTTATGGAAATCAACAATGTAAAGTTTCTTTGTTTTTTACAAATCCTTATGCCTATCACATGTTTAAGGATTGGGGACCTTATAATAATGAAGAAATACCTGAAATAAAAGGAAAATTAAATCTTTTTATTAAAGATCCGCTGACTGATTTGCTTATCGAATATCCGTTTAAAAATGAAGAAATAGCATATCCAAAACCGAATGAAGAAATTGACGAATGGAAAGACGATAACGATCCTAGAATCCCATTAGGCATTCAATTAATAAACAACATTCTTACTGATAAATCAGCAATGAGATGCAGTTTACATTGGGGACAGCCTTTAAAACCAAAATCATATAGATACGAAGTAGAATTAATTGATTTAAAACCTTCTAAACTTTATACGGTTTTAGTAAACAACTTTTTTGATGACGCACAGCATGGAACTACCAGCGAAAGTAAAAACGTATTGATACATCAATTCGGCTTCCAGACTTCCCGTTACAAAGATTTCAAAGAACAAATCGAAAGTTATTATTTAAATGAAGATCAGTCGCATAGAGCATTGTATGATGTCAAACTTAATTTAGTTCAGGATCAAATTAATGCTTTACATGATGTAATCGCTAATCAACAAAACAATTTAAGTGATGCATTGGTAACAAAATATCAGCATTCATTTGACCGTGCAATTGAAGGAATCTTAAAAATGTCTCCTCTTGATCCGGCACAAAATTCGGAGGTTAATAAAATTATCGACACAAATACTGGTAATATCATCGCTCTTTTAGTTCGTAATCCGGAGCCATTTAATATTCCGAAAATGCCTTTAGAAGAGATCAAAGATTCAATTATAGTAGTTGATGAACTAGGAAATCTTAAAGCTGATTACACGGTATTGCATTCAAAAGATTATTCACAGGCTTTAATTATGCATAGTGACAAAATAATTCCAAAGGATAATTTAAATATCCAATTTGATTACAGAATGTGGAAAAATGGAGGAACAGCATTAACAGAATCTATTGACAAGCAAAACATAGAGGTTCAACTATCAGAATTAGAAAATACAAATCTTTAAAAAACAAGAAAAAAATGAGTTCTATAAATCTTCAGGCAAGCCAACTCTCCGGCTGCGAAAAATATATAGCAATCGTTGTTGACGAATCGGGTTCGATTAGCTCCAATGAAGCACAGCAGATTAGAGGCGGGCTGACTTCATTTATCAATTCTCAGGCTCAAAGCAACATCTCACTTTCATTAATCGGAATGTCTAACAGCGATACTGCTGTTAGATCCGATAATGTTATCCAGAAAAGAATTGCCGATAACCAACAAGATTTCTTAAACTGGATTAATTTGTTTGGAAATGGTCGAGCCTACATTCAATCTGATTATTGGGCATCTGGTTTAAATGCTGCTAAGAATCTGGCTGTTACTCCCGATATTGTTTTTGTTGTAACAGATGGTCTTCAGGTAAATAATTCTCAATTCTTAAAAAATCTATTTACTGAGTTAAATCTAAAATCGCAGGTTTTCGTTTATGGTGTTACGAGTACAACAGATAATGTTAACGAGTTAATTACACCATTAAATACTTTTTTAGGCAGAGTACCAAAATTAAAAGACAACAGAACTTCAGCATTAGAATCTGATTATATCAGAGTTCCTGATTTCAGCACTTTAGGCACAGAATTAAATCAGCTTATTACTGATTTATCTACTGCTCAAACGGGCTGTATTTCGAATGTAAGTATTATCGAAAATAAAATTACTTATCCTGTTTTAAAGAAAGGTAAAAAAGTAAAGGAAGGAGCCGGAAGTTTAATTCTTCGAAACAAAAGCCGCGTTGCGCTTACATTAAGTGCAGGAACAAGAATTCATGAGAAAAGCAGTTTAAATGGTTTAATTTTTAAACTTCAAAATGCTGTTACAATTCCCGGATCGGCTCAGATTGAAACTGCTATTCAAATTGAAGGAAAACCATTAGCTCTTGGAAATTTCCCTGCTCTTATTTCTTTGAATAATGTTAAAAATCCTTTGGGCTTCAGCATTAACTTTAATGTTGGTAAAGAATCTGCTGTAATTGATATTGATTCGTCAAAAACAAATCTGCAGTCTACTTATTTGCAAATTGCAGCTGCCGGCTCACGAGGAGTTGACAGTACAAAAGGAATTCACCTTCGATGGATGCTTGCTGGCAAATTAGGCGACAAACATCTTCCCAAAGGAGATTTATATACGGGTACGGTATCTAATTTTAATAAACCTGATGACTTCGTTAAAGTCTACAGAGCTCCTTACATCAGGAAAACTCATGTTTTAGATTTAAGCCAAAAACCAAATGTTGTCGATAATCATAAAGCTTTATGGATTTATAAACCTGCTAATTCAACGAGATCAATTTATGTTACTTTTCATAATACAACAAAATATAAATTAGTTAAACTGACTATAGATCCACTGGTTAATCCTGCTGATTTTATTCAGGCTTATGGAAATAATTTGATCGAAATTGAAAATAAATCTGAATTGTTTTTTGCCGCTGAATTGAACTTTTCATCTGTAAACACTTCGAGCAAAGTAAGATTAGAAACTTTATCTGTTGCAGAAAATAATTTTATTGCAGAAAAAAGAGTTTCAAATCGTAAAACGTATTCTTCATCTCAAATAGACAATATTCGTTTAGTTTCTGAAAACGGAAGAAGCATTCGATTGAAAGCTGATAAATGTCTCTTACATTCAATAAGTTTTGAGTTTTACTCCGATTTTATTACTCAGGCTAATACAAATGGGGACTGGACTTTAAAAGGAAAGTATGCACTAAGCGATGACGATACTAAGGTCTTTGAACAATTAGAACCAAAACTAAATGCCGTTCACGGAAAATGGTTAAAATATAATGATGACGATTATGTAAATATTGCTAACTATAAAAATAAATGGAATAGAACAACAGATGAAAATGATAAAGGAGACAAAAATATTAAACAAATTGTCAATCAATATCTCGCATTAAGCACTAAACCAAATAATCCAACTGCTTCAGAAATAATCAATTTTGGAGATCTTGATGCTGGAAAAACTCCAACAGAAGAACAATTAGAAGATGAAAGATTCACACAAATATCTTATCTGGATCTTTTAAACATTGCTGCAAATGATTACCATATTGCGCGTATGTTAGGCCTGGGATGCATTGATATGGATAATGAAGTTCTTTCTGGAGAATTTATTTATCTAACAGAATATACGACTTTGGGTGATTTGGATGGCACGGGAGCAACTGAAAGACAACATCTTTCTATGAGTATTCCAACATCTTTAAATACAGAACGTCAGTCTCTTCCTGTACAATTAAATAAAATTGTTCCAGGATTAAATATGGATTCTGATGAAAGTCAGACTGCAAACATTACAGATCCGGAAGGATACAGTTTTGATGGAAAGAAAAGATATGTAAGTTTATTTATGGATGATGTCATGGATTATGACGTTAGTAAAGACTATAAAGATTTCTTTAAATCTCCGGTGGAATATGACGGAAGCACTTTTACATTTCCTGTTTACGTAGGAGTTGATTATAAAGTTGAAGAGCTGCATGACAATTGGGTAAAACCTGAATTGTCGCATGATTTAGAATACAAGAATGTCAATAAAAATCTTGAGGAATTGAATTATGAGTCAGTTCCAATTATTATTCCTGAATCTGGAAAATCAATTATAAATATACGTCAGAAAGAAGTAGGTAAAAAAAACTATATCTATCAAGGATATGGTGTTAATATTTTCTCCAGAGCAACAACAGGAAGACAAATAAGTATTAAATCAGATATCAAACCGGCAAACAATTTAATGCCGCCAAGTAATATCAACTCACTTTTAATTACAGAAGAAAGTCCGCTAATGTTTACTTCAGCTTCTGAACAAGAACTTCTTGACAAGATTACAGGAGATGATAAAACATTAGTCAGAATCTTGTTCGATTATTACTCGGCTCAGGAATTGGTAAATTATACCGTTCCAACAGGAATGTCAGTTGAAGAAACAAAAGATGACATAAACAGCATTTATCCTGATAGTGAAGAAATATTTGCAGATCATTTTAAACTGTATTACAAAGACGGACTTCCAGAAGTTGAATATGCTGCTATCAAAAGCGTTATTGATAATGGTACAGATAATTTGACTTCAATTGTCAGAATTGAAGAATATAAAATCTTAAGCAGTGGTGAACAAATTAAAATCTCATTAACAAAAGACAACAAAGAAAGGTATGATGGGGGAATCCTGACTATTGGAGATCAAAATTATGTTGTTAAAAATATTGAAGTTTTCACCAAAACAACAGGTCTTGATGTAGTATTTGATTACGCACTAATTGAAGTATTGAAAAAAGAAGTTAGTGACAGTGTTCATGCAGATGGAGATGCCACAATAGATTCTGATCAAATTAAATCAATTCAGATTCCTGAAAACAGATTGTGTACTCTGGTACAAAATATGCAGTCATCTTGTAACTGGCATAAACCGGGAATTGATTTTAAAGTTGAATACCCAGCTTATCTTAATGAGATTCATCGTGAAGTTATTCAGCCAAAAAGCGAAAACACAAACGATTTACAACTAGAAAAAACAAGAGGAATCTTTAAACCTGCTGTAATTGAAAGAGTTTTGGAAAAAACTTATGAAATGAATGCAGATGGAACATATAAATTAGATGAAAACGAAGATCCTATTCCATTAGCTGTAGAGGAACAGCTAGTAGAAAAACACTTAGGATTATACAAAATAACTTTCCCAGGTTTTAATTTACCTCAACATCCTCAATTCAAAACCGGAAACGAAAATTCTGTAGAATGGTCTAATGGTATTGTTCGTTTGTTTAGAAAAAGTGCTGTAAAATCTGGAAGTACAGTTCCTGTAGAATCACGAAAAGAATTTAAAGTTTTTCGAACAGAAAATATTGGTGAAACAGGAGACTTAGTTTTATATATTAATGATACCGATTTCAAATTAGGAGATTATGTGAATCAGATAATGGATGATAATTATAATGAAATCATTATCGGACAGCAAGAGGTAAACTACTACCCTAGTTATAAAGTTTACCTGTACGCAGATTCTGCATCTGGAATTAATGAACAAAATATTCAGCCAAGAGCAAATGAAAGTACACACTACTCTATTTTCGGAATCAGTACATGTGCAGTTCGGCCAACTTTCAAATACAAATCAAAGATTAGTATTCCTAGTCCGATGTATGCTGTTAAAATTGAAAAACCGGTAAAACCTGAAGAGATAAAATGTGATAGTTATTATGCTACAAGACCAGATTTTTACAATCGTTCAACTTTTACTTTTAAAACAAGATACAGTCCAGATCATAAACCTTATGGAGCATTACATTACAGAGCCAATGAAGAAAGTTTCTTAAATGTTTTGTATGAAAGAGAAACTATAAATACGATTCGTGAAGAACTACAAAAACTTGGCGGAAACGATGAAATTAATTTTAAAGAAAGATGGAAAAACTTTTTAAATTTTAATGAACTTGAAACAGACGGTCATTATAAAATTTTTCCGGAAAATGATTCTGAAGGCTTTGGTTTCCCATTACCAGATAATGAAGAATTAATAAAACTAATCAATGACTTTATTAGATGGCATAATGATTCACTGCCTGAAACAATAGACGATGAAGAAGAAATCACATCGATATCAGCATTAAATCGAGTTATAATCTCTAAAGGAGTCGAAAATCCTGTTTTAGCAGTCCATTTTATCGAACAAGCTATTCAGTCTGCCTTTGTTCCTTTAACGGAAGTGCCGGTTATTTATGAACACATTAAAGGCCCGGAATATACTCCAACCAATAAAAAACAAACTATTAAAGATAAAAATGGCCATGCCTTAAAACCGACTGATACCGATTTTGATATTGCACCAATGATGAAAATCGTAAATGAGAACCTAAACATAACGCAATTTACAGATTTCAATCTTGACGGAAATTCGCAGAGTATTTATTTCTACGCTGTTCGCGAAATGGACATTAAAATGAACTTTAGTGAATTTAGTGATCTTTTAGGGCCTGTGAAATTAGTTTCTTCAACTCCGCCTAAAATGCCGGAAATCAAGAGAATTATGCCAATTCTTGAAAATCAGGTTTTAGGAATTAAGCCTGCTATTCAATTCGAATTAAATGCTTATCAGCCGGAATTCAACATTAAAAAAATTAATATTTATCGTGCAGCTTCAATGCAGGATGCACAGTCGATAAGAACTATGGCTCCGGTTAAAGAAGTTTTAATTGATGAAAATACACTATCGAATGAATTTGATAATGTATGGACGGTTTATAATGAATTTGAAGATCTGGAATCTGTTCCTTTTGGAGATGGTCTTTTTTACCGCGTTACGGTTTCAAAAGAAATCGAATATGCAGATCCGAGTTCGACTGAAACAAACACAATCGTTAATATTGACTACGCACCTTCGCAGCCATCTAAAATTACCGCAACCATAATTGCAGATAATGTTTCGCCAGAATCTCCCGTATTAGAAGCTTCAGGAATTGAAACCGGAACAAACGGAGAAATCTTTAAACCAGTAATTTTTAGCTGGGAAAAAACTGTTCACAATGGTAAATATCATTTTTATAAAATGAATAATCAAGGTAACTGGGAAAAAATTCACGAGAAAGCATCTAATGAAATTAATGTGAATCTGCCTTTGCAGGAGACTAAACTATCAACAGATGAATTAGTTATTAAAAATGAAGATGGCGAAAGAATCTACCATCACTTCAAAGTAATTTCTGAAAACTCTTCAGGTATGTTTAGCAGCGAAGAAAAAATCCTAACTCTTTAAACCAATAAATACCAATGATTAACCTCATTGGTATTTAAATCAGACCTTATCAAACAAACATTTAAAGCAAGAAATAAAATTAAATAACATGGCAACAAGCAGAAATGATTTTCACAGCAAATTCCTAAATGGAGACATTCCGTCACATGCTGACTTTGTCGAAATTTTTGACAATTTCGTTCACAAACAAGATGACAAAGCCGATTTTCAAATGGTCGAAACTGGCACATCTAACGAGCATTATATTACCCCCGCACTTTTAAGATCTGTTTTCCAAAATTCAGGAATTATTTCCGGTAACTGTTACTTCCCTTTAAAAGAATATCGAGATGATTTCACCGGCTCATTAGTAGAATTAGAACATCCGCCTATTGAAAACAGTGTTAAAGTATTCAAAAACGGACAGTTGTTAGCAGAAGATGAAGATTATGAATTAGACTATGATCATGCAAAAATTAGTTTCCCTGAGGGAATTACCGGCAGAAATATCGAAATAAATTATTGGTATCAGAACATGAATCCAATATTAGAAGATTCTGACTCCATGTATGGAAAATCTTCCATTCCGTTTAAAGAAAATTTTAGTGCCGATACCTTTAGTAATGATACGATTACGTTACAAAACAAGCCGCTAAAGTACAGTATAAAAATTTACAAAAACGGGCAGTTACTTAGAGAAGATAAAGATTATTCAATAGTTGACGGCACCAATGTTATTACGTTTTCTGAAACAATAAGCAATCGAAATATTGAAGTCGATTATTGGTTTGCAAGTTCAATCTCAATATCTGATCAGCAATTAAGTTCAAAATATGTCGATTTAACTACAAATCAAACCATTGGCGGAAATAAAACTTTTATCGGAGATACCCAAAGTAAAAGTTTCATTAAAACAGGCGGGGCTTCAAACCAATATCTTATGGCAGATGGCTCGGTTTCTACCTCAACCGCTTCTGATTATGATGCTGGACATTCTCCTTATGGTATACCTTTAATCAATGGATATCAAAAATTTAGCAACGGTCTAATATTACAATGGGCGTATTTAATTAATGGCTCTACAAACTACAGTTTTCCTATTACCTGGCCTAACAGAGCAAGTAGTGTAGTCTTATCTACCTACAGAAATTCATCAGGAAATAAAGGTTTTAATCATGTTTATAATGTCACTAATACATCATATGATGCAATTATTGATGGAAGCACTGGATATATGTTTGCAATTGGTTATTAATAATAAAATTTAAAAATAAAAAAATGTATAAAGGAACATACAACATAGATGGAGAATACACGGGTTTTTATGTGGAGGGAATTCATGAAAATATCTCGGAGCCAAATATTGACTTAACAGAAAAAGAGTGGCAGGAAGCCTTATCAAAAAATTACAAGGTAATTAATGGTAAACATGCTTACTCTCCTTTCATTCAAAGTCAGGAAAATATTCTGGAAAACTTAAGAACAACCCGAAACACATTGTTAACTGATAGTGACTGGACTCAATTAGATGATTCGCCTCTTTCAGAAGAGAAAAAAACAGAATGGAAAAATTACAGACAGGCCCTAAGGGATTTGACTAGTCTCGATGACTTAACATCTATTGTTTGGCCAACACAGCCATCATAATACAACAATTGTTCAATGACTTTCTAATGGTATTTAGAAAACAAAAAGACAACATTATTATTTACTAAAACATAATGTATGGAAGAAAATACAACATATAAACCTTTTAATTATTTAGATAATTACTCTCCAATCGAAGGTGAGGTGGTTTTTTATAATACAGAAAAAACATTAGCGGTTAAAAAGAATGATTGTTCTAAAGCAACAACTGGAAATCTGGTCACTTTAACTGCAAGTGCTAATAAATTTGTATCAACTGAAAGTGTAGCTGATGCAAATGAACAAGCTGAATCATGGCTTAATGCAAATGTTCAGGCATATGCTAATAACACTGGTATTTGCAGCATTAGAGAAACGGCTTGGCGAGGCGCAAATCCTTCATGTGTAATTGAACCGCCAATAACATTACAGCCTTTCGATTACATGGTAATAAGATACAAGTGGGCATTAGGTGCGGGTATAGATTTTGACACCTTTACGGGGTTTGTCAGCACAGGAACACAGTGGGATAACAAATATATGGGATTTGGTCACGGCCATGGAACTGAGTTACCAAACAACAATACAGTTACTGAATCTTATATTATGTACGCAGGAGATAATCGAGAAAATAATGGTGTCGAGGCCTGCTTGATTAATTTTGACAAACTGGCTTTTGATAATAACTCATTAAAGTCAATTCCTGTTAGAATGGCTGGTGCCTGGTTTAGTCAAATTGGGACAGGAAACATCGATATTGAGATCACAACTTTTTCAGGAGGAACCATGGAAAAATCAGGATATGATTTTATAAACGTAGACGGTTCTCAAATACAACAACTCAATTTTTCTAAAAATATCCCTTATCCACCAACTTGGGTAAATAATGTAAATCAGGTTACTAACATCGGATATATAACATATAATGTAGACTCTTCGACAGCAAAAGTCGTAATAACTTATTAAACAGCATGGCAAATACAGGATATAAATCTTTTACTTTATTAGAAAGATACTATAAAGACGATGACAGTTCTACTGGGGAAACAAAACCAAATGTGGTAACTGATCCGGATTATATCGCACCCATTTTAGACACAACAAACTGTCCGCCTGGTGCACGATATTATAATACAGAACAAACTAAAACTATAAGAAAGAACAGCTGCTCTGTGGGAGAAATTGGTACAGAAGTCACTCTTACCGCTTATGTAAATCAGTTTGTATCTGATATTAGTGTTACTGACGCAAATAATCAAGCCATTGCCTGGCTGGAAGAAAATGCACAAGTGTATGCAAATAATTTAGGAACGTGTATACTTAATACACCAATTATCTCCAGCGGTCTTTCAAGTGACGGAATGACTATAAATTTATCATGGATTGTTCCGTATGATGATGTAAGAATTACGGGATATCAATTATTTCGAACAAATGACTTAAGTAGTGATAATTGGACAGCATACCGATCTTTAAACGCTCCAGATGTAAAATCATTTTCAGATAACTCGTTAACTCCAAATACTACTTATTATTATAAGGTTGCAACAAGAAGTGCAGCTGGTTTGTCAACATCAAGTAATGTAACGTATCAAACAACGGGTAATAATTCTACAGGCGGTTCAGGCGGAAGCGGCTGTTTCGTTGAAGGCACTTTAATTACATTGCCAGATGGGTCTAAAAAAGCGATTGAAGAATTACATCTCGATCAATTACTTCTTTCTGCTGAAATTGAAACGCTTATTGATACCAATAATGCCAGCGAATTATACAAATGGTCTTCTGATTCTTTACTGGAAAAAAGAATAACATCTCCAATTACTAAATTAACGCAAAAAGATGCTTATAAAACAATAATTGTAAACGACGGATTGTTAGAAGCTACTCCAACTCACTTACAGCTTATCCAGCGCGATGATTTTTGGAGATTTATCGCTCTTGGAGATATTCAGGCTGGAGATAATCTTTACACGATTAACAATGAAATCATTCCGGTTACATCTGTTGCCATTAATTTAGAGAAAAGAAGAATTTTCCCTTTAACATTAAATCCATTTCATACCTATTTCGCAAATGGAATTTTAACTCATAATTATAAAGAGGAAGAAAATCCGAATCCATAAGTTAAAATTGGATTTCTGCAGTACAAAATAATTTATTTTTTAATTACAAATTCGGCATTGAGAAAAATGAAATGAATCTAATTTCAACAAGATTCAGCCATTCTTATTTTAAGCTGGACCAATGCTGATTTGTAATTAAATCATTATCAAAAGAATATAAAATCCTTTCATAAACAACAAGTTAACATGTCTTAATTATAAGAAAAAATCACAATAAATAATGAGTTCACTAATACAAAATACCATTTTTGGAAAATCCAATTATAAAATAAATACATATATAGGCGGTATTGGCGACACAATTAATACACCAGCATTATTAGCGACCAAATTAGGTATTTCTGCCAGTCGTATTAAAATGTTCCGCCTTTTAGATAATAATATTGAATGTGCAATTATTGGAGGTACTTATAGCTTACCAAATCGTAGCTGGTTGAACAGTAATATAACTTATTTTATTGATGAAAAGAATCTCGCAGTAACAGATGAAAGTCGGGTTTTCAGATCGGCTACACTATTACAGAAAATAAAATTAAATGGATTACGAAATACTGGAGACGAATCTTTTACTAACACAAATCTTGCGGAGATATCATTGCCAAATGTAACTAATTTAAAAGGACGCTATGGATCATTCAGAATAAACCCTAAGCTAAAACGAATAATTCTTCCAGAAGCTTCTTACTCTGAGTGGAGTTTTTCGGGTATGGATGGATGTCCCTCATTAGAAATTGTCTATATTCCAAAACTAGCAGTCTTAAGAAGCGGCTCATCAGCAGCCTTAAATAACTTTGTATTTTCTTCAAATAAAACCGGTTTTAGGATTTACGCAAGTCCACTAGCACAAACGAGTTATTTTGGAGCTGTGGATAAGGATATTGCCTGGGCAATTGCAAATAGATCGGCTATTGTTAGATATGTTACAGATTTTACACCCCCAAATGCAGTTATTGATTTATCGGTGACACCTATTAATAATACTTCCATGAAGTTTCAATTTACTCCTCCATATTCCCAAAATGGTATAGATTTTTATGAAGTATATGTTAATGGTGTTTACAAACAAGATCTAAAAGTATCTAGTGATGTAATTAACGGTTTTGTAGAAAATACCAACTATACTATTAGTATAATGGCAGTTGACAATTTTTACAATAAATCGGACTTAAGTAATATCATTAGTTTATCAACTAATAACATAAGTTAAATATTGATGCTGATAACTTTGTTTATGTAAAACTGGCGGTAACATTCCCGTAAATTCATCTTTACAAACTTTTGGCTCTCCCAATGGAGATCTTCCTAAATAATTTCAAAACAAAAAATCAAATCCACTAATTTGATTTTGATATTCAATACACACAAATCAAGTAAATCATATAAAATGGATACAAATTATAACAGAATAAAAGTTGCTGATCTGGAAAAAAATCAGCCTGATAAAATTTTATCAACTAATAGCACTGGAGAATTAGTCTTTACAGATATTAATGAAATTTCAATTGACAACTATAATGCTCTTGATTTTACTAATGCTGGAAAAGCATTAGATGCCAGACAAGGTAAAGTATTGAAAGATTTAATTGATACTGGATTGAAGCCTCAAATTACCATTAATACCGGGGTTAACAATATAACTACTGATACTCTTGATGCAAATGGTCTGCAACAGCAAGGTCGAAATGTCATCATTAATAATGGCGTAAATCCTATAAGCATTACTGTAAAAGGAGGAATTAATAATATCATAACATATACCAAATTTGGTACTGGAGAAATTTCATTTGTTCAGGGTGAAGGTCGAACATTAACTCAAGTTGATGGAACCGCTATCTTAAATGGAGTTGTAGGAAGCACAGCTACATTGGTAAGTATAGGAACAATAGATTTATTAAGAATATCAAATGCATAAAGGATGAACCCTATAATCTATAACGAATTTGGAAAGCAGAATTTCACCAGACTAACTTCTACTACATTATCTGGATCTGTAAAATACATAGGTTCTGTTTTAGCACCAAATGGCTGTATTTATTACATACCTGGCGGTGCAAGTCGGGTATTAAAATTTAATCCTGTAAATGGGGTAATGACATTGATAGGAAATTCTTACGGTGTCACATCAGATCATAAATGGGTTGGTGGTACACTAGCGCCAAATGGAAAAATATACTGTGCTCCACAATCGGTATCAAATGTTACAAAAATACTAGTTATAAATCCTTCAAATGATACAACAGAATTACTAGACAAAGTTGGAGGTATTTCTTATAGTGGTGGAGTACTAGCGCCAAACGGCAATATTTATTTTATACCAACCACTAATTCAAGAGTCTTAAAGCTGGATCCCAATACAGGAATTACTTCATTAATTGGCAATACTTATTCTGGATCAACCTCAAATTGGTATGGAGGAGTATTAGCTTTTAATGGAAAAATATATTGTGCTCCTTTAAATAACGATAAAATTTTAGAAATAAATCCTGCTAATGATACAACTACGCTAGTAGGGGATTCTCTATCAGGAACCGGAAAATATTCTGGAGTTGTTTTAGCTCCAAATGGAAAATTATATTTTACACCGTACACTGGAGCTGATAGAATTTTAGAATTTAATCCTAATACGAGTACAACTGCATTGATTGGTTCAACCTATACTTCCGAGCAAAAATGGCTAGGTGGTGGAATTATTGGCCTAAACGGCAAAATTTACTTTATTCCAGCCAAAATAGGTAAGGTTTTAGAATTAGACACATTAACTAATACAACAAAACTAATAGGTAATAATTATGGTACAACTACATTAAAATGGACAACTGGTAATTTAGCTTCTAATGGGAAAATTTATTCCGGAATGTACAATTCTAATCAAATGTTAGAAGTCTATAATATCAATAAAACAAATATAATGATGGCAGATGCTTTAATACCTAGTGATTTATCACTGCTGGCAGCATCAAATTATAACAAATACTATAATAAGTTTTAATTGCAGCATACACTATAATATAATTGTTTAGTGAATACTTCTTCAATACAATACAGAGCAGCTTCTGCAGGAAAAGTAATTTTAACTGCAACACCAAACAATTGGACAATAACAGATGGAGAAATATAAATGATATATAATTTCTTTAAATATCATACTTCATAAAAATTTTAAAAAATCTATCTAATCACAATTAATAAAACAAAAAATGAGCACAACAAAATATAACAGAATTAAGGTAGCTGATTTAGAAAAAAATGAGCCAAATAAAACTTTAGTAACTAATGAAAGTGGTGAATTAGAATTTAGCAGCGGAACGCTTGTCACGACTAATAATCTTAAAACAATCAACGGAGAATCCCTTGTAGGAAGTGGAAATATCGATTTATCAAACAAGCAAGATATCGCTAATCAGGTTGAAGTCGCTGCAAGTCAAACTATTCCTTCTTCATGGCACGGAAAAACAATACTTTTCACAACAAGCTGTACAATTACAGTTCCTGCTTCTTTGCCAGCCAGTTTTATTTTTAACGGTATTACACTGCCTGGAGTAAGTATAACTTGGGCAATTACAACACCTCATACATGGTTATTTGGGGCACCTTCTGTAACCGCTGAGAAACAAATTTTTACTTTCACAAAAAGAGGTAATACTAATAATATTTTATTATTAGGAGTATAAGTTATGGGAAGCTTATTACAAAATACTATTTTTGGGAAAAAAAAATCCAAACTACAAGATAACTTAGTTGCATATTACAAATTTAATGGAGATGTTACCGAATCAACCGGCCTATCCCCAAATGGAATTACTACAAATACAAATTATGTAACCGGAAAAATAGGAAGTGCAATAAATTTTCCTTTATCAACTGTAGCGTATGTTGATATACCAAATAATGTAAACTTTAGTTTTACATCAGGAAACGGGGCAGATATCCCATTTTCTATTTCCTTCTGGTTTTATGCAACTAATTTTTCATCTACTGGAAACTGGATTATAAATAAAAGAAGTAATTCAACAGATGTTGAATGGCAAATACATTTAACGCCTTTTGGTGCTGCAACATTAACCAAATTTTCAGCAGGGTCAAATGCAATGTATCAAAGCGCAATAACTCCAAATGGGGTTATAGCTTTAAATAATTGGTATCATATTGTCGTTACTGATAATGGATCAAAAACAGTTTCTGGTACTAATATATATATTAATTCTATAAGTCAAACAATAAACGATACAAGCATAGGTCAGTACTTAGGAATGAACATAGGAAACAGTACTACCAGAATTGGTACTGCTAACTGGACTTTATCATCAACTTTAAGACATGTCGGATACGTTGACGAACTCGGTATTTGGAAAAACAGAGTGCTAAATCAAGATGATATTAATAAATTGTATAATTCAGGAAATGGGATATCTTTTCCTCTTTAAAAAATAAAATACAGTAAATTCCTTTTCATTTTTAAGAAAATGTCCTTGAATATTATAAAATATTCAAGGACATTTTACTTTATAGTCGACAGATCTTTCTTTTCTTAAATTTCCCATTTCTTAAAAACATTTCTATCCAAAAAACAATTAAATTTGGTGACCTTAAATCACCAAATTAATTATGAATTCAAAAAGAAATTCTTATCTATCCGCCTTATTAATGATACTGTTTTTCGTATCATTTTCGTATTCGCAGACTACAGCTTCAAAAACAGAAAACAAGTCAAAACTATTTGAAGAAACCGCAACAGACAGTGATTACTTAATGTCTATTGAAAAAGCAGGAGATGTTTTGCAATCGGCTGCAAATGATGCCGAATTCGAAGGAAACACTTTTCACTTATTTGGAGAAATTAAACGAACCGAAAGCAAACTCGATTTAATATTAGCAAGTTTAAAAGGTGCTAATCCGAATGTGCGAAATCAGCAAATGTATCGTATCGTTTTAAAAGAAATCGAACAGGAATTAAACGATCAAAATAAAGCGATAGATCACCGTAATTCTAATCTTGAAAAAATTAAAAGTAGAATTATTGATCTACGTAAAGACAAAACTCTTTTTACACTTATAAAAGATACCATTCGCAGAAAACAATTTAAAACAGAATTAGCCAGTCTTAAAAAAAGATATCTAAAAACGGACAGCCTGATGACGAAAAATCAGGAAATTTTAAATATCAAAAAAAGACTGACAGTAGAGCATAAAATTGCTGTTTCAAACGCCTTAACAACTGTAGAAACAAAACTCGAAAAATCTGGAATCAGTATTCTTAAAAAAGAATATCCGTCATTATGGAGCACTAATACTACAGCAAAAAAAGTGGTATCGCACAACATTAAAGCAAAAGTTATAATCGAAGAAAATGTTGCTGCTTATTATTTAAGCTACAAAGCAGGCGGGTTAATTACGTTATGTTTCTTCATGGGACTTTTGGCCTGGTATATTTCACGAAATTTGAAATACTTAAAATCTAACGGTCATGCCGAGAATCTTTCTCTTTTTAATTTTAAATATTTAAACAGAGGTGTTATTTTGCCTGTAATTATTATAGGTTTAAACATTGCTATAGTTACAAATTTATATGCTCCTGCTCTATTTTTAGAGCTGCTTCAGTTAGGTTCACTAGGTGTACTGACTATTATATTTAAAAATGACTGGTCTGGAAAATCAATGCGTAACTGGCTATTGCTTTTCGGATTATTTTTTGCCCTTTGCTTCCTTGACCTTTTTATCGAAGTTGGACTATTTCAACGCTGTTCTTTTATCATCATAAATATTCTAGGAATACGATATGGCTTAGTTCAAATAAAAAGTTTAAAAGATCAATTGTATATCAAAGGATTCTTTAAATGGGCCAGCATTATTTTTATCGGATTAAATGGATTATCAATTCTTTATAATATTTTCGGAAGAGTTTCGCTTTCAAATATGTTGAGCCTAACTGCATTTATTTCGCTGACGCAGATTGTTGCTTTAAGTGTTCTTTTAAAAATAATTCTGGAAATAATCCTTTTGCAAATTTACACAACACGTATAAAAAGAGGAATCGAAAAAATATTTGATTACGAGAATGTATCTGATACACTCAAAAAACCTTTTATAATTATAATCAGTTATATGTGGCTGGTTGTAATTGCTTCCAATTTAAACATTTGGGAATCATTACGTTCTTCTCTTGCCACTTTACTTAGCCGTCCTAATACCATTGGAAGCATCACTTTTACTTTAGGGAATATCGTTTTATTTTTCATTATTGTCTGGGCTGCACATTTACTGCAAAATTATGTTGCCTACTTTTTTGGAGAAATTGAAGATGAAAACGAAGAAAACATAAACAAAAGACAACACTCTAAGCTATTAATTACCAGACTTATTGTTCTTATTGTGGGTTATCTTTTGGCCGTCGCAGCTTCCGGAATGCCTTTAGATAAACTGAGTATTCTTTTAGGCGCATTAGGTGTTGGTGTTGGACTTGGACTTCAAAACGTGGTAAACAATTTTGTTTCGGGTATTATTTTGATTTTTGATAAACCAATTCAAATTGGAGATGTTATTGATATTAGTTCTGAATCTGGACGAGTAAAATCAATGGGATTAAGAACAACAAAAATCAATGCTCCAAATGGTGCCGAAATCATTATCCCAAATGGTAATTTATTATCTCAAAACATTACCAACTGGACGTATACCGATAATTTTAAACTGGTAGATATTTCTATTGAAATTAGCGGCGATGCAACTCCCGAAGATATAAATGCAACTATTTTAAGTTCTCTTGAAAGTCTTCCTTTAGTAAATAACACCAAACCGTCTCAGATTTATTACAATTCTATTTCTGATGGAAAATTTAAAATACAGATTAAATTTTGGTGCAGTATTTACAGAACCGAAGAAACTATAAGTACAGCGAAACAAGTTTTGTTTAGTAACTTTAAAGCAAAAGGGTTGACTTTTTCGACATAGAAAATTCTTTTATTTCAACCATTATAAAAGCAAAGAGCAAAGTCATTAGATTTTGCTCTTTTTTTGTTTCTGGAAGTTAGATATTAGAACTAAGATTATTTAAAAAAAATATCCAAAATGAGGTTTCCCGTAAAGAAAAATGAATATAAAAATCAATATTATATCTTGTATGCCTATGAGTTCTAACCATAATGATGCCTTTGGTAATTTTGGTGTTTTTTCAAACACTTTTTATGATCCTTTTCCAAATACAAAATGGAAATGGTTTGAGAATAATTTTAGTGGACATCCTGTATGGGGAACCGGTGGAGGAACAGACGAATTAGGACAAAAACTAGGTAAAGATGGACAGCGTGATAACCCTATTTATGCAAATGAAATGGTCTTCCCAATTGGCGGTGGCGGTGGAAAAGCTCAATATAACTTTTTAAAATATTCAAGAGACTTAACTGGTGGTTATTTACATGGAGACCAAGTAGGGAAATTTGATGATCAATATAATTACAAATATATTAGATATCAACAAGAAGATCATAACATTAATCTATTTGACAGTACAATTACTAAAAAAATAATAACTTTACACCTTGTAGGCGATCCACACAAAGTAGATCGACAGGTAGATTCACTAAATAGAATTTATTATCAAAAAGAAGCATTAAAAAATTCATATTTAAAATCATGGGGAAAATAAAACTTATTATTATACTAATAATTTTCATGTTAATTAGTTGTAATAATAAAAATTCACATACAGAAGAAGAGTATTTTCAAAATGGTAAATTAAAATCTGTATTCTATTATGACGATTTAAATAATCAGGTTAAATCTCAGGAATACTTTGAAACAGGAAAATTAAAAGAAGCTACGAGTTTTAAAAAAAACAGACAATCAGTAAGTTTTTTTTATAATGAACAAGGCAATTTGATTGGAAAAAAATACCGAATCGATTCAATAAATACGATACAGTACGAGTACCATAAAAACAAAAAAATTAAAGCTTTTGGTCCTTTGTACAATAATAATAAAAATGGATGGTGGAAAATATACAATGATAAAGGGCAGTTAATTCAAAAAGATGAAATCTTTACAATTGAGGGCAAAGAAGTACTAAATCAACGTATAAAATATGATTTAGACGGTCGCGAAATAAAATTACAAAGCGATACATTTACCATTAAATTAGCAGATACATTAAACATTGGAAGATCAATTGGATCAATTAAATGTAAACCAACATTTTCAAAAGACAGCAAATATGCTGTTTATGTAGGGCAAGGTATTAATCCGGATTTTAGTAATTTGAACACTGTAAAATTAGATACTTTTTATTCAACAAATAAAGATGATATTTGGTTTGGAATTCAAAACTTCTGGAAAGAAAAACATAAAAGGCTTTCTCGAAGAAATGCATTATGAAACTAACAATGAAAAATCTGATTTAACTATTAAAAAAAGTTTTAAATATTTTTCGAAGGAAGTTTATGTTAAATAAAAATGACTTTAATTTCACAAAAAAAAAATAATTATTACTAATTCGCAGATAATTTTAAAAAAATAGATCTAGCTTTTACTTATTACAATAAAAAAAGAGACTTTATAAGTCTCTTTTTTTATTGTATATCTTTGTCTAGTCCTGAAATAGCGATACACAAAAAGCCATCGTTATGGAAGATCAAATAAAGTATGTAAAGCGTAGTCAACGAGATTACAGTATGTCACTAAAACTTCAGATTGTTAGTGAGATTGAAAAGGGGAATATTTCCCCCGCTCCCCGAAGAGTTCTCATAAAAAGCTGCGCAAATGTCTCTGACTTTGCGCAATTCTTTTGTTCTTAGAAATTATAACTTTCTCAAAAGTCTCTGACTTTTTGAATATACTTCTTGATAAGATTAAGGTAAGCTTATTTTTTTAAAGTTAGAGACTTTGAGATGTCTACGATTTTTAAATATATTTGGAATAGCTCAAAGTCAGAGACATTTGCGCAGCTTGTTTATGTAGTTAAAGAACACTTAGCAGAGCGGGTTTTTATGCCTCTGATATTTATGTAAAAAATGGCACTGCTCATATACCAATTACATATGCTGATAAACTTAAATATTCAGATATGTCCATAGTTTCTCAAAGCCTTAAATCATTGGGAGTGGAGAGAATAAGTATTGATTCCGGTCCAATAATTCACAAGACACTTCCTCAATTTTTAGAAAAATTTTATCAATCGGGAAAACAATTTCAAGGTTTAGATGTTATAAAAACTGGCAATCCAAAAAATATGTATATTTTACAAAAAGATTTATGAAAAAAAATATCGAAGCAAGAATTAAACGAAATAAATTAGATTTGTGCGCAGGTAAGTTTTATGTGAATAATGATTCTGATTTTATCAAAGATTTAAAACAGAAGGGATTTTCTGCATTAGTCGGGATTAGAAGAGATGATGATGTATATACTGTTATTGGAAATGATTTTACCTATTATTGTTCAAATTTTAGAGTTGAAGGGCAAATTTCTCACGACGCTTTTTTAAAAATTCTTAAAAAAAATGCTTTAAAATTTGGTAAAACAGCAGAATATGAATTTGTTGAAATAAATGAAAGTTGTTCAATTTGGGTATTAAATATTGAGACGATGAATGCCATTTGGAATACTATAATGTTTTTACATAATGAATAAAATTAACAAAGCTTCAAACATGGTTATTTTTAATCAATAAAATATTATAGAGTAAAAAAAAGAGGGACTTAAATGTCTCTCTTTTTCATAAATACTTTTACTTTTCCAGCAACTTCTCCAAATAACCAATTTTCTCTTTCTCAGCTTCTAACAAACGCTCATAAAGTTTTTTGTTTTCTTAATAAACTTCAATCAATTTATCAAGAGGATTGAATATACAATGATTATTATTTCCAAAATGACTATTATTTACAGCTTCATTAAAACTATTAAAATAATTGATAGCCGCTTCGTCCGAAAAATTTTTAATTGTATCCACAGTTACGCCAAGAGCTTTTGCCACTTCTGCAAGTTTATCATCGTCGATAGTTTCACTGTTTTCCATAGCAGAAACTGCTTGTTGATTTGTTCCTAAAGCCTGAGCTAATGCTTCTACTTCATATCTCTTAGTTCAAGAATGCGGCTTATTTTTCGCACAATGTTGGCTACTGATTCTAAAGCTACGCCAATAGTATAAACAAAAAAAGCCACTTCATTATAGAAGCGACTTTCTGTTATATCATTACATTCAATTTATTTTCCATTTTCCAGAACCTCTAACCTCTTGTTTTGTTCTTCGATAATCTTCATTAATTTTTCGGTATTTTTCTGCTGTTCAATAGCATAAAGAGTTAATTCTTCAATTTTCTGCAAAAGTTTAGAGTTCATTTCTCCAAGATTAATCCCGTTTTTCAAAACTTCTTCTTCACTTGGGATATTTTCTAAATGTCCTTTTTCGGTAATATGTGTTTCAACTTCTTTTAGTGTTGGTAAATTATATTCTTTTTTAAATACAAAATCAGACCAGCCAAGCATATCAACTTTTACTTCTTGAGAATGAATCGTTCCCTTAACATCCAGTTTATTAGCTGTTGGAACTGTTGTTCCAATACCTACATTTCCGCCATAAAATAAAAATGTTCCATCTCGCTGCCAATGATATGCAGCACCAAAAATCGAAGGCTGTACATCATCTTCGTTAGAAATTATCTCTTCAATAAATGCAAAAACGGTATATTTACTAATATGTTTTGTATAAACTTTTACGATGTTATTTTCTACAATAAGTAATGGATGATTTGAAGAATTGCCAGACAAAGTAACTGCCCTAATCTGCCAAGAAGCAGTAGTTACATCATTCCATACTAAATATTCAGCACCTGTTTTAGTTCCCGTTCCTGTAACTACCAATTGGACTTTATAGATATTATTTTTATTTAAGGATTGACCTAAATCATCCGTTAATTCTAAAAGAGTTACATCGTTAACATAAAAGCTTTTGTTAAAAAATCTTCTCCCTCCTGTTTGTGAAAAAATATTTTGTGCAATTAGTAATACAATTATAAATAAAAAATTCTTTTTCATCTCTATTGGTTTTATTTATTTTCTAGTTTTTCACTAAGTAAATTTTCAATTCTTTCCAATTTAGCTTTTACAGAATTTAATTCTTTTTGCTGCTCAATGCTATACAAAGTCAATTCTTCAATTTTTTGCAAAAGTTTCGCATTCATTTCCCCTAGATTAATTCCATTTTTTAAAACTTCTTCTTCGCTTGGAATATTTTCTAAATGTCCTTTTTCAGCAATATGTTTTTCAACTTGTTCCAGTGTTGGCAAATTATATTCTTTTTTAAATACAAAATCAGACCAGCCTATCATGTCTACTTTTACTTCTTTTGAATGTATTGTCCCATTTACATCAAGTTTGTTTGAAGGACTTATTGTTCCAATACCAACATTACCATAGATATCAACTCGCATACGTTCTAATCCAAAAGTTCCAAATACGATATTTCTATTCATATCTGGAATTCTTGAATATCCTGACAAATCAATAAAAGATTTTGTACTAGAATTTGTGCCACCACCTGCGGAAATTCTTAAGAAACCATCATCTGCTAAATCCGTTGAATTACTAAAGCCTCGAATTTCACCATATGTTAACGTTCCAGTATTTATCGATGGTCTTTCTAATGCATTATTTAGACCTCCATTTAAAGTCAAAGATCCAATAACAGACAATTTACTGACAGGAGAAACGGTTCCAATACCAACATTACCCTGATTAATAGTCATATACGTTACTGCATCGTTACCCCACGACTGAATATTATCTTTGGGATCTCTTTCCCACCATGTTTTGGTATCTAAATTTGGAGTTTTGAAAGAAGCATCTATTGAAATCCCATCATGAAGTCTGGCATTAAACCAGTTATTTAAAGTCCCATCTCTGTACGTCCATAAGTTATTTATTAATATATTTCCAACATTTCCAGAAATACTGTTAATAAGCTGATAAGAGTTAACTGTACTACTAAGAGCGATAGGTTCGTAGCTGGTTATTGTACCCACAACATGTAATTTAGAAACCGGTGATAAAGTTCCAATTCCCACATTCGAGCCATCAGTAGGAAAAACACTTTGAGCAAAATTTACCTGCGCGGCAAATGCCACAAATAATAAAAAAGTCTTTCTCATAATTTATTTAATTTTTGGTTTTTGATGCGAAGTTTCGTTTTAAACTCCTTTATTTTTCTGCATAATAACTTCTACAAATAATTGATCTGTATTGGTTTTATAATTTCTCTTTTTAACGAAATTTAAATGTTTAATATTCCCAAGCATCGGATTATTTTCTACCTTGTTGAGTACTGCCAAACATCCATTAAACGATCCTTCAAGAGAAAATGTATAACTCGTTGTAGTAAAACCCTTTTGTGATATAATGTGAGGCTCTTTAAAATCAACAATCTTTAAATGGTAACTATCGCTATAAGAAGTTAATTGCTTTAATAAATCATTCTGGAAAGATTCTGAAATATTTACATCATAATTAGCCAAAATCTGATCCAGCTGTTTTTCTTTTTGAACCAGCTGCCCCACTAGTTTCGGCATATCACTATCTTGAGCTATCTCCTGCTCTTTGTTTTTATATTCAGTATAATAATTTATTGTATTAGAAATCGCAAAAGAATAGCAGATATAAAGCACAACAAAAAAACCAATTACAAGCAGTTTATTTTTTTTGTTCAGTTTCATCTTACTTCAGGGTTAAGTTTATAGAGAATGTAGTTTCATTATCTTCATTTTTACCAAAATGCGTAATTAAAACCTTGTCAATATATTGTAGTTTTTCAATATCTTCTACCCATTTAGTAAAGGACTGATTTGCAATTGTAGTTCCCGAAATAGTAATTATTTTATCTTTTGTCCATATAGCCTCTTCTGCTTTAATCTTTTTCTCTAATGGATTAAAAGTTAATTCAGTCAATAAAATTGACGAAGGCACTTTATTGGCAATTTCATTGATAATTAAAGAACTTCTGGAAGTCATTCTGCCATCAATGTCTTTTACCTTTTCTTCCTTTACTATAATTCTTTGCTTTATTTTACTGACATCTTCAATAGATGATTTATTTACCAGCAAAATTTCTGATGATTCCTGGGCTAGTTTATAATAGTGGGTAAAGAAAATAAAATTGAGAAGTAATATTCCTAATATAACCCCAACCATTATTTTAATTCCTTTATTAAAAAATGTTTTCTGATTGTAGTTATCATACAACTCATCACTATAAGAAATGATTGAACCGGTATTAAGAGTATTATTTAGTATCAATCGTAAAATACCTGAAAAAGCCAGTAATTGTCTATTCTCAATTTGAAGATCATTTATAGTATAGGTTATTGCAGATTCTAAAGAACTCGCAGAGATTATCTGAGTCTCTTCTTTAGATATATTTTGATGATTGGTATAAAGGTTATCTTCGTCAGTATAGGCAATAATATCAGCTATAGAACATACACCAAGACTGATTCCTGCAATTGTTATTTTTTGATTTTGATAATCTTCCAGTAAAGTAGTAACATATGACTTTCTTGCAATAGCAATAACAGATTTTGTTTTTAACCTCCAGATTTCATAATAAAACTCATCCCAGTTTGTATTAGGGAAAGATTTATGTAATAGTTTTTCATCTGATGGTTCTACACCTAAAACTTCTTTTTGAATAACCTGATTAGAATTTATAAGCACAAAAAAGGGTAGTTTCGTATCCCATTTTTCTGCAATTTTTCCATTATAGCCAACTCTGTCTTTTTTGCTAATTACTAACCCCTCTTTTTTCTTTTCAACTAGCAGTAAAGCGACTTTGTCTTCATTATTTATAGTGAAGTGCTCAACGCCAATGTATTGTTTTCCAAGTAAAAAAGTATGTAAGGAGAATGCGGTCATTAGTAAATAACTGTAGGTTTAATCAATACGCTTAATTTTTTCTTCGAATCTTCTCGTTTTCTCGAACTAAATAACCACTTTAGAATTGGAATTCTCGATAATAAAGGCACTCCTGTTCCTGAATCATTTTTTACAGACTCTTCAAGTCCGCCTAATACTATAATATCTTGATCTTTAACTCTAATAATTGAAGTAAACTCTCTGGAATTAATTCCCGGAGGAGCATCTTTGTCTACTTTTTGCCCATTAAAACTCGATTGAATTACTTTAATATCCATTGTAATCTGTCCGTTACCGGAAACCAAAGGCATAATAGTTACAGACAATTCAGCATCAATAGGCTGATAGTTTTTAACTTCCGAAGCCTGCGGAATTTGTGAACCATAATAATTCTGGTTGGTAACAACATAATATGTTGTTTCACCAATAGACAAATAAGCCTTATGGCCATTTAAAGTAGATAATCTCGGGGACGAACGTACTTTCAAATTTCCGTTTGTTTCCATTGCCTTTAAACTTAAATAAAAGTTAGGAACCACTTGTCCGATATTTAAAGAACCAAATCCGTTAAAACCATCAATAATTTTATTTATTGTTGAAGCGCCTAAATTAATATCTGCATTCGGAAAAACAGTTCCTTTTGTAGTAACAGGTTTATCTCCAATTCCTGCCTGAATCCCTGTTTCTACAGTTGCACTTCGATTTACTTCCAGCAGCATTACTTCTATTAAAATTACAGGAACGGCTTTGTCAATATAATTTATAAAGGATTCAAATCGTTCGATGTTTGCCGCAGGTCCGTTAACTAAAAAGCTATTCAGCTCTTTGTCAATTTTGATATCCAAATCTTTTTTTATTTCATCAGGTATTATAGTCAAAATAGATTCAGAAGGGCCACTGCTGCTGCTTGAAGACGAAGAATTACTGCTGTTATTATAATTACCATTTGGGTTAGAATAGTTAGAATTAGATGTTGATCTATTGCTATTACTATCATAAGAATTATAATTTGAATAGCTGTTCGTGTTATTTAATCTTCCTGCGCTTCGACCTTCTTTTGCCGGATCACTTAAAAGTTCAATAGAACGGTGCATTAGCGGAATCGATTTAATATTTCGCACCACTAATTGATCTTTTGTTCCAAAATAATACACAGAGCCACTTCTTTTAAAAGTATAACTGCCTCCAGAAGATGCCATAGACCCAACTGAGTTATTAGTATTAAACTGCTGTGAATTATTATTTTGTGCTGGATAACTATCTGTTTTTACTTCAAACAATTTTGCTAAAAGTTCGTCAAAAGTGATGTTTTTGGCTTTTACTGTTCCGTTACCTGCGTTTTCTAAAGGACTTGATATAAACATATCAATATCAAGTTCGTGACCTATATCATACACTATACTTGAAATTGGAGTGTTTTCAAAATCTACGTTTAACAGTTTTTTATCAGGATCAATTACAGTAAAGAAAAAATTAGATTTTCTTGGACGCTGAGGTTTGTTTTGTCTTATTTCTCCATTTTGGTTTCCTGTACCTTCAACAACAAAATTTCCTTCTAATTTATCAAAAATGTAAAAGTTATCTCTAGATTTGGTTACGTTTAAATTATTAGCAAAAGCCAATTTATTTAGTGCCGCATCAAAAGGCATACTTTTTATATAAGCAGTCAGTGGCTGGTTTTCTAATCCAGGAGCAAAAACCAAATTTTTACCGCTTACATCCATTATTTTTCTGAAAACATCATATAATTTATCTTCTTTCAGGTTTAGCGAAAGTAAATTATTGGCATAATCATAGGCAACATCAATCTCTTTTATCTTTTGAATTTCTACAGGTTTTTCATATGATTTTATGGCCAGAATATTTCCCGTAAAATCAATGGTTAGATTATATTCTTTACACAAAAATATAAGTAGATCACCTACTGTAACATCCGAAAAATTATTTACAATATTAATCTGGTTTAGATTTGTAGCTACACTAAAATTAAGTTTATGAATTTGAGAAACAGCCAATAAGAAGCTCGACAAAGAAGCCTCTTTAATATTAACATTAACTTTTTCATTAAGTCCAGGAGCGTCGGCAGAAATGGATTCTATATTATTTTTAAGCTGTAAAATCCGATTATCCTGTGAATATGAAATCTGGAAAAGAATCAGTAAAAATAGAGTAATTATTTTTTTCATGAATTTATGTCAATTGTAGGACTTTTATATATTTTAATTTACAAGAGTAATGAAAAAACTTCATCAACAGAAGTGATTCCTTCTTTTATTAATAACAATGCATTACGCTTTAGTGTAAAAATATCTTTTTCTTCTAGATAATCATTGATATCCAGTTGGTTGTTTTTAATTAAATTAGATAATTCTGAACCAATTGGCAGAATTTCATAAATCGCTTTCCTTCCTGAATAACCTGTATGATAACAATGCTCACATCCCACAGCAATATGATGTGATTTTAAGTCTTTTGGAACTTCAAAACCAGTTGGGAAAATTTCTTCAGTAATTGGCTGTTCCGTTTTACAAGAATTACACAATTTACGTACTAAACGCTGTGCAACACTAATATTAAGAGTACTTGCAATTAAAAATGACGGAACTCCCATATCTATCAATCTCGATACTGTTGCCCATGCTGAATTTGTATGTATAGTTGATAAAACAAGATGCCCTGTCAATGCAGCGCGAATCGCCATATTTGCGGTATTCACATCACGTATCTCTCCCACCATAATAATATCCGGGTCCTGCCTTAAAAATGTTCTTAAAGTTGCTGCAAAATCAAGCCCGATATTTTCTTTTAACTGAACCTGATTAATTCCTTCCAGCGTATATTCTATCGGATCTTCAACTGTTAAAATATTAGTATTCGGGACATTTAATCTTTTCAAGGTAGCATATAGAGTTGTTGTTTTTCCTGAACCTGTCGGCCCCGAAATAAGAACAATACCATTTGGGCGTTTTATATTTTCTAAATAAGAAGCCAATTCTTTTTCTGTAAAACCCAAAGAATTAATATCAATATGACTGGTGTCTTTACTTAAAATACGGAGTACTACTTTTTCTCCGTGCAGCGTTGGCAAAACAGAAACACGAACATCAAAATCCTGATAATCCGTAACCATTGTTATACGCCCGTCTTGTGGTAATCTTTTTTCGGATATATCGAGCTGGGCACGAATTTTTATTTTGTTTACAATAATTGGATATTCTTCTACCGAAATATGAAACTGTTCTTTTAACTTACCATCTAAACGAAAACGAACTCTTGCATTTTTTTCATAAGGTTCAAAATGAATATCACTGCTCCCTATTTCCTTAGCATTTAATACAATTTTTTCTAAAAAATCAGAAGTATAATGAATCTCAGAAACGTTATTAGACGTTTTGCGGTAATTGGTACTTAAATAACGGTTTATATTTTCTGTAGAATCTGTTTCTAACCGAACAGGAAAACTAAGCAGAATACTTAATTCATTCTGCAAGCCTGCTATGTCAGAATTATCTGTTTTTAATAGTACGTTTTTTTCATTTTTCCCAACAGGAACAATTCGGTAATAATAAGCCTGTTCTGATTTAACAAGCTGCTGGAACTCTATTGAAATGTCAAAATTTTCCATTTAATAAGCGTATAAAAATGTGTCGTTCCAAAAAAAAGAAATTGCATAAACAGCACCAAAAAAAAGTGACATATAACCCGCTAATGGTACCGTAGACTGCTCTTTTTTGTTACTTAAAACTAAATGCAAAATCAAAGAAAACAAAAGGGAAAAAACAAATAAAACCAGAAAAGAAACTATAGAAAATGTGCCGGCTATAAAAAGAAAAAACAGGATATCTCCTATCCCGATAGTATTTTTAAAATCTAATTTTCTAAACCTGACATACATCATACTGACTGCCAAAATCAAAACTACAAATATTAAATTAAACCCCAAATTAGTCAATGCAATTGACAAAGGCAGATTGTGTAATTGAATTGCAAAAGCTAGAATCCCAATAATTGGATATAAAAACCAGTAAACTAAACGGCTTTTAAAATCCTGATATAATACAAGAGTAAATACAATAAGTAAAATTAATTTCAAGTACCACATTAATCATTTATGATTTGTTTTGGAACACCATTCTGATCAATTTCCCAAACATTAAAAACCCCATTTCCATTAAAATCAGTAATTGCTGTAGCCTTTACTTTAAACTCATTATTAGTTGACTGTACTATTTCATAAACATAATTCGCACTCCCGCTTTCTTTTGTCGTTTTTGGTGCTTCAAAGTCTATCTCAGTAAAATTCGGGCTGTATTTTGAGTACATAAAATAGTACTGTTTCTCTGCATTATATATTGCTTTAAGCTGTACCTGTGCCTCTACGCTTTTTGCTTTTGTAATCAAAGGCATCAGGTTTGGCAAAGCAATTAAAAGCAAAATTCCTATGATAGCAAGAACAATCAACATTTCCTGTAGATTGAATGATGGCAGTTTTTTAAGTAGATTTTTCTTCACAACAAAAATGTAATATTTTTTTACAAATATATCTTTTTTATTGAGAAAACAAGGATGCCGGGAATGAGAAATAATTTGTTAATAATTCCATGAAAAATATAAGAAAAACCTTTTATTATTTTTTCCGTACTTAGAAGCAAATTCAAATAAAACCTTGCAGAAATATCCGTTTTTTGCTTCAAACTTGTAGGGAACTGGGAATGTTTTTTCTTTAGAAATACCCCTGCTAAAGTGAAATGGAAGCTCATTAATTCAAAGAAAGCGATAAGAATAAAAGTAAGTCCCTTTTAAGTTTCAAAAAAAATGCACGACGTAGACATTCGTGCATTTTTTAATTATAAAATCTCAATAGCTTTAAAGTATTCTCAACAACTATTTCTTTTCTATAGTTTCAATCTTTTTAACTAGCAGCTTATTTTCCTGAGCAAGCTTATCATTATTGATTTGAAGTACATTTACTTTCTTATTTACATCAATCATATAAAGAGTAAGTTCTTCAATTTTTTGCAGTAATTTAGCATTCATCTCACCTAAAGAAATTCCGTTTTTTACAGCTTCTTCTTCACTTGGAATATTTTCTAAATGACCTTTTTCTGTAATATATTTTTCTACTTCTTCAAGAGTTGACAAATTATAATTGTTTTTAAAAACATAATCAGTCCAGCCTAGAACATCTACTTTAACTTCTTTCGAATGAATCGTTCCATTTACTGCCAAGGCACTATCTGGCGTGTTTGTACCAATCCCTACTCTATCTTGCATAATACTAGTGTAATGACGCGTTCCAGGTGATACAATGGTTTCTAAAGAACTAATTGTTGTGCCGGTTTTTATTAAATTAATATCTGTAGCACTTGATACTATTAAACCTTCAATTTTAATTATCAAAAAATTACTTGTTCCTACCAAATGATAAATAGGAATACTGTTCGTATCATGATTAAAATCACCTATAAGCCATTGGTTTGCTACAGGCCCAAATGCTTGCGGAATTTCAGTTGTCTGATTAAAATAACCACCTACATTATGACCAATTTGATATCTTTTAGTTAATTTTCCTATTGACAATTGATTACTGTATCCGGAAGTAACTGTAACTTCCAACCAGCCCCACAATGGAACACTAGGGAATTGAATATTTACTGCCTGATTTGCGACACCTTGTGGAAATAAGGCACTTAGTGTTAAATCAAAAGGTCCATTTGCTTGAGAATAGGATGAAAAATTAAAAAATAGTACAATTAAAATTAAGCTGAAAAATTTGCTTTTTAGTTTTCTTTTTTTTTTGGTTTAGCATTTTATTTAGTTTTTAGTTTATGAATTTCATTTTGTAATTCCTGAATTTGTTGAGAAAATAAGATTTGTTGAGAATGTTTAACAATTTATAGTTTGACATATATAGTTTTTTTCATAATTAGGTTTTAAATTAAAAAATCAAATATAGGATATTACCTCATAATTTAAATCAAAAAATTAACGATATAATAATCTTAATCTATGGAACAAGAAAATTAAACCAAAGAAAATCAAGTATAAAAAAATAGCAATTTAGTCCAAAAATAAAAGATTTAATTTTAACAATCTATTACATCAATTTTACTAGATTTGTTAAAAAAATTGGAACTAAGAATAATATATAAATATTATTTTTTTAATAGAATTATTATATTTTCCCATCTATAAAAAAGAACATTATGTTAAAAAAAATTGTTGTCTTTATCATCATAATTTGCAGTGCCTGCCAGACAACTAAAATTAAAAATGACAACTATAAATTTTCCTCTTCTGTTGTCGAATTAGGAAGTATCGGAACATCAAAATTATCATACAATGAAAATATATTTGAGCCAAAGGGTTTGCCAAAACTGGAAAATAATATTCGAATAGAAATTGGAGTTGTTCCCTATAATCGAAAATTAAATAAAATCTATAAATCAAAAGCCAAATACAACCAGAATCAAACAAAAGTTGCTTTCATAGATAGTCTGCCTGTCAAACCTGAATTGGTAACTATTAAAATTTTAGATGTTGCTGGTTTAGTTCAGGAAATCAATGCTGATTATAATACTGCTATTTTAAAACTATTAACTGACGCTCAAAACTTAAAAATTATTTCAAGCCTTGCAATAAGTCTACCTGTTGAAGAGATCGCCAAAATTAGACAATCAGACGCTTTTTATTTAACAAATAATCAATACAAAAAATATACAATTTCTTTATTCAAAAGCGGAAAAAAAACAGATACCATAGATATTAATCCAGAAACAATTGTTGCTTATCAGGTAAGTTCTTTCTGCTGGGTTAAATCCATTAAAGGAACTTGGAATGTCGCTGATATTGTAAACGAAAACAACAGCTGTTCTGGAATCACTAAACGCAAAATAAGTGAAAAGAAAAACAACAAAGATTTGTTTGACATGTAGTTTTTCTCAGCGTTTACTAATTATATTAATTAAATATCATGCATAAAATTTTATCTAAATATTTTCTATTTCTAGTTCTTGTAACTTTTATTTCTTGCGAAGAAATATTAATGGTAGATGATATCTCTAAAAAAGAGGTATCATTAACAGCTCCCGCAAACAGTGCCGCTTTATCTTCAACAGGGGTTACATTCTCATGGGAGATCGTTGAAGGGGCTGATAAATATCAATTACAAATTGCGATTCCAAATTTTGATGCACCGCAACAAATAATACTTGACACTTTAGTCACAAAAAACTCTTACACGCAGCAATTAAATATTGGAAAATATGAATGGAGAATAAAAGCAGTCAACAGTGCTTATGAAACTCAGTATTCAAGAAGAAGTTTTGAAATTTTAAATAATGATGATTTTCAAAATAATACCGTTGTGTTATTGACACCCAGCAACAATTTAACAACAAAAACTGCTTTACAAAAATTATCCTGGGATGCTATTATTGGTGCAACAAACTATCAGCTTCAAGTTCTGGATGAAAACAATACTTTGGTAAAAGAACAAAATTCAGCAGCTACATTTTTTAATTTTACATTTGATGAGGGTAAATATACTTGGAAAGTAAGAGCCAGTAACGGAACTGCACAAACCCTTTACACTTCAAGATCAATTTTAGTAGACACGAAAGCTCCCAACACCCCAATCTTATCTAGCCCGACAAATGCAAGTACTACAACTAATAAAAGCATAGATTTTCAATGGAACAGAAATCCTGTTTCTGGAAGCGCAGAAAGAGACAGCATATACGTTTATACTGAAAGCGCATTGACCAATTTAAACTTTAAAGACCGAGGTACCAGTCTATATAATAAAACTATGACTACTGGAACATATTATTGGTTTGTAAAATCGTTTGATGAAGCCGGAAATCAAAGTGCAAGAAGTACGGTTTTTAATTTTACTATAAATTAAAACGTATTATAATTTCTTTCTCTTTATTAAATTTGGCAAAGAATTACTTGCAATATCAACTAAAAAATTACAGCTATAAAACAAAAGAAATGAACAAAAAACTAAAATTTATTTGTCTGGTTATATTATTTACTCCCTTATATATTAATGCACAGATAACAACAACACCTTTAGCTGGTGATTACAAAATCATTGATATTGGTTGGAATGGTGGAGGCGATTACACTCGAAATTTAATCTTACTTCATGAAATGTACAACGGCACATTAATAAATATGAATAACGCAATAGGTACAATTACAGCGCTTAGAGGAGCTGCATCAGCCGGTAATAGAATAAATATACTCGAAGTTAACTCTTCATCATCTTACAACAATACTACTGCTGCTATAAAATCAATTGATAATTTTAGTTATTGGACTTTAAAAACATGTATTTACAATGGAAAAAAATATTTAGCCGTCGATGTACCTTATTCAAATGCCTATCACAATTGGGGTTTTAAATTTTCTGGCTGGACAAAATCGACTGGTGAAAACATGAAATCTGTAGCGTATCAAATAAATGGAACTCCTGTAAATACAGATGTCCTTTCCAATATTGAAGATTTTACACCTAATTTAAGCGAAACTCATTCTGTAGGTAATTTTCTTGTAATGGGTAATAATGTTGGTATTGGCACAATGGTTCCTGACGAAAAACTAACCGTAAAAGGAAAAATTCACACACAAGAAGTTCGTGTTGATTTGTTAGGAGCACTAGTTCCTGATTATGTTTTTGAAAATGATTATAAACTTAAATCATTGGAGGAAATAGAAAATTATATTAAAGAAAATAAGCATTTACCTGAAGTTCCTTCTGCACAGGAAATTGAAAAGAATGGTTTAATGTTAGCCGAAATGAATATGACTTTACTTAAAAAGATTGAAGAAATGACGCTTTATATGATTGAACAAAATAAAAAAATTGAAAATCTTGAAAAGAAAATCGAAACAATCCTAACTAAATAATCCTTAAAATGAAAAAAAAATTACTTCTACTATTTACCGTTTTATTTTTTATTAAACTTTCTGCTAAATCAAATAATTTATTTTATACAACAGAATATGAAAGCAGTGTTACTTTCCCTGCAGGATATGTTGTAGGTGATTATATTGAATTTTTAAGTGTAAATCCAGCTTCTGCAGGAGCCAGTGGTTATTATCAAATTTCGATAAATTATACAAGAGGGAATGTTGCTTCAGCAGCGACTCATATTGCTTCAATATCTCATTCTAACCCGGCATTGTGGAGAGAAGCAGGGAGAGTAAATAACAACCCTTATGTAGGATCCGGGGTTAATTTTACAATTGATTGTAACACGCAATATGCAAACCCACGATTTAGAATAAGAGCAATAAATACCTTAGGAATAAACACCCCAATTACTGTTTACATAAAGGTAACGGCTTTAAACACAAATGGTATTTTTACTGCTTTAAATACTAGTGGAAATGATACAACAGTTTCTAAATTCGTTCCAATGACTTCTGATTGGGATTTATATGTCGGAAATGTTTTTATTGCAGATGGTGCAACTCTTGCCATAAAAGCCATCCAAAATGGTAATGTGGGAATTGGAACAGCAAATCCAGACGAAAAACTAACTGTAAAAGGAAAAATCCATACGCAGGAAGTCCGAGTTGATATGACTGGACCGTTAGTTCCTGACTATGTTTTTGAAAATGATTATAAACTTAAAACTTTACAAGAAGTTGAAGATTATATAAAAGAAAAAAAACATCTACCAGAAATTCCATCGGCAAAAGAAATAGAAAAAAACGGTTTGATGCTTGCAGAAATGAATATGGCTTTACTTAAAAAGATCGAAGAAATGACACTTTATATGATTGAAATGAAAAAGGAGAATGAAGAAATAAAAAAAGATATAGCAATATTAAAACAATTAGATAAATAACATGAAAAAACTGCTAACCAGCCTTATACTTTTAATCTCTATAATTTCTTACGGACAAGTTTCTGGTAATTTTGTAGTAAATGGTGATCTCGACAAATTTTATCCAGTAAAATTTATTGATGGAGGATGGGGAAATAATGTTCCAACTAATCTAATTTTAGGCAGAAGTAATGTTCATACTAATGCATCATGGAGAGGGTCGTTAATGGCTACATTTAATTTTCATACTACTGCTTGGGGAAATGGTTCTAATTTTATTGATGCTGAAGTTAAGCCTCTTATAATTACCGGTAGTAGTCCATTAATAGCTGGATGGCAAGATATCACAGCAGCATCTGGAAATAAAGAAATTATAATCTGGATTCGAGGTGGTGCAACTACTTATTATTATCAATCTAATTATGCTGTAAACCCTGTTGTGTATGATGAAGTTCAAAATCCACTCCCTTTTAATATAATCAATGGAGGCCAATTAACTTTTAAAACTGCAGTTGATACTTATGCAACAACAACCGGTACTTATCAAAGTCGAAATGCATATTTTACTGCAAATGTTGGAATAGGAACTTTAGCACCAGATGAAAAACTAACTGTAAAAGGAAAAATCCACACGCAGGAAGTGCGAGTTGATATGCTTGGGCCATTAGTTCCTGATTATGTTTTTAAAAACGATTACAAGCTTAAAACTTTAGAAGAAGTTGAAAATTATATTAAAGAAAATAAGCATTTACCTGAAGTTCCTTCTGCAATAGAAATTGAAAAGAATGGTTTAATGTTGGCTGAAATGAATATGACTTTACTTAAAAAGATCGAAGAAATGACGCTTTATTTAATTGAGCAGGAAAAGAAAAACAATAAACAATCAGATGAGATTGAAATATTAAAAAAGGAAAACGAAACTTTTAAATCTATTCTTGAAAGACTAACTCAATTAGAACAAAAAATAAAATAAAATCCAAATGAAAAAAATATTACTTCTTACCCTAATTTCATTCCATTCATTCATGAGTGCTCAAACTTTTGATGGTAATTTGGGCTCTAACAGCTTAAAGTGGGCCACTGAACAAAAAGATTTCAACAGTCTTCCGCGAGTTGGAATCACGCCAATGTCCTTAAAGTTATGGGATAATTATGGAGGAACAAATGCTCCTTCAACTTATGGTTCATTATTAGAAATTTATGGAAAGGCTGGACATTTAGTTTCTCAATTATACTTTAAAAGTACCTGGGAAGGTGGTAGAATAATGTATAGAAGTGCATTTTATAATCAGAATACCTGGGATGAATGGCGAAATCTATTAGACTCTAAAAGTGATGTTGAGTCAGCAGGAAACTTAAAAATTACAGGAACTAGCAATAGCTATATCTCAGGTGGAAATTTTGGAATTGGAACAACTGCCCCACAAAACAAACTCCAAATTGGGGAATTTAATAATGGAGGTACTTCAAAACTATCTATACCGGGAGTATATAATTTTGAAGAGCTAAAGTTAGGCCAGTATGGTAATGGTCAAAGCGGCCTAGAAATGATTACACATGCAGATCAAACAAAATCTTTTGGCATTAGATTTTATAGTGGGACAGATACTGGTGTTAACGGTTTACTGATTCAAACTGCAGATCCTGCGACTTCAGCACAAAATTTAACTTACACATCAAAAATGGTTGTAACCTTAAATGGCAACGTTGGAATTGGTACTTTAACAACAGGAACACATAAACTGGCTGTAGAAGGATCTATTGGTGCAAGAGAAATAAAAGTTCAGGCAACTGGCTGGTCAGATTTTGTTTTCAAAAAAGAATATAATTTACCAACACTTGAAGAAGTGGAAAAACATATTGCAGAAAAAGGTCATCTAAAAGACATTCCAAGCGAAGAAGAAGTTTTAAAAAATGGAATTAATCTAGGGGAAATGAATTCTAAATTGCTTCAAAAAATTGAAGAGTTAACTTTATATTCTATTCAGCAAAATAAAAAAATTGAAGAGCAGGCAAAAGAGATTGAAGCATTAAAAGCTTTAGCTTTGCGAATAGAAAAAATCGAAAAAGAATTAGGTCAAAAATAGGTTATTAATGAAAAACAAAAAAAACATATACGTTCTTTTACCACTCGTTTTATTTGTTTGGGGTGCTGTTTTGTTTCAGGTATTTTCGTTTACAAGTTCAAATGAAATAATCCCTGAAAACAATTCCGAATTTAATTTTAAACCTTTAAAAGTTAATAAAAGAGAATCTTTTACTATTAATGTAAATTATAGAGATCCTTTTTTAGGAAAAATGTACAATCCTGAAACTGTATCCTCTGCAAAAGCAGCTAAAGCTAAAACTCCAAAAGTTATTAAACAGCCTGAACCTTTGGTTTGGCCAAATATTGTATACAAAGGTTTAATTACTGATACAAAAGGTAAAAGCAAAATCTACATGCTTATTATTGATGGTAAAAACTACTATATGAAAATTGGCGATACAGAAAACGAAATTTTCCTTAAAGATGGTGGCAAAGAATCTGTATATGTTAAATACAAAGGTAATCTTAATCTTATAATGCTTCAGGATTGAAATTGAAACTTAAATCTGGTGCTTTGCAGTTTACGGTTTTTATTGCTGTATTAATTGCTTTGCTTCTCGCTAGCCTTGTTTTATATGCATATACATTTATATACATGAAAGAGCAGTCAAAAGGAGCCATTGAAAATATCCAGATTGCAGATATAGGAATCCAGTCACTTTTAGAGCAAAAGGAATTAAATAGTGACACGGTCACAATTGATTTCATAAAAAAAGAAAATCAAACCATAAAAACCCATTTATCTCAATGGGGAGTATTTCAAAAAGGGGTCACAATAACACAATTCCGCAAAAAAAAATTTACCAAAACTGCTATAATAGGATCTCTTATCGTAGCAGACAAATCCCCTACTCTTTTTTTACAAGAGACACATAATGCACTGACTGTAGTGGGAAGTACCAAAATTCAAGGTATTGCTTATCTGCCAACCCAAGGTGTAAACTCAGGTTATATTGGAGGTAACAGTTACTATGGGACTCAATTAATTTACGGACGTATTGAAAAAAGTACTTCCGAACTGCCAAAACCGGAAAAAGCTTTTCTTGATGCCTTAAATTTTTATCTAAAAGAATATAAAATAGATCGCCAGGAAGATTATATCAATCTAAATTCGTCTGTGAAAATTACAAATTCTTTTAAAGAAAAAACAAACGGATTTTATTCTCAGAATGCCATAACACTTGAGAACAAAATTATATCTGGAAATATTATAATTAAATCAGAAACGGCTATTAAAGTTAGAAAAACTGCTTTATTAAATGACTTAATCTTAATTGCGCCTATTATTGAAATTGAAGATGAAACAATTGGAAGTTTTCAGGCTATTGCATCTAAAAAAATCACATTGGGCAAAAAATGTAATTTAAGCTACCCATCGGCTTTACTTCTATTTCAGGACAATAAAAATAGTGTCAGTGATAACTCTAATTATAATACTTTATCAGAAAATCAAATCTTTATTGGAGAAGGAAGTATTTTAAAAGGATGCGTAACTTATATCCAGACAAAAGAAACATCCGATTTTCAGACCCAAATTGTATTAGAAAAAGATTCAAAAATAAAAGGCCAGGTCTATTGTAATGGCAATTTTGAAATAAAAGGAACCGTTTCCGGATCTGTTTATACTAAACAATTTGTGGCAAATCAGGCTGGGTCTATTTTTATGAATCACGTTTATAATGCTACTATTGAAAACGAAACTGTACCGGCAATTTATGGAGGAATAATTTTAGAGCAACAACCTAAAACTGTTTTGAAATGGTTATACTAAAAAAAATAAAATCGGCAACATTGGTCGAAGCCATTGTAGCTACAGTTTTAGTAGTCATTATTTTCATTGTGGCAAGTTTAATATTAAACAATCTAGTCTTTAATACCTTCTCTAAAAACACCCATGGTATTGAAACCCGAATTAATGAACTTGAATATGAAGTTCAAAATAATACTATCAAATTACCCTATCAGGAAGAATATAAAAATTGGAATATCAGCATTGAATTGGAAGCTGTATCGACGAAAAAGATGATTTCGATTTCAGCAGTAAATAACATTTCCAAAAAAGAAATTACAAAACAACAAGTAATATGGCTGCAGGAAAATTAAAATCGTTTACATTGTCAGAGATGATAGTAGTTATGATTATTACTGCTATTGTAGTCGGTATGGCATTTAGTGTTTTGCGGATTGTTCAAAAGCAAATTCATACCATTCAAAACAATTTTGAAAAAACGAGTACTCTGGCGCTCTTCGAACAAAAACTTTGGCAGGATTTTAATGAACCACATAATATAATGTATGATAGCGATAAACAGTTATTAATAATGATTTCAGAAATTGATACGGTAACATATTCCTTTCAGGACAAATTTAGCATGCGAAATCGTGACACAATTAAATTGAAAATTGCTCCGAGAAAAGCTTTTTTTAAAGGAAAAGAAATAAGCAATGGACAAATAGATGCATTATCAATATTTGCTGAAACAGAACTACCCGATTATCAAATTTTTGTTTCGAAAAAAAATGATTTAACCTTTTTTATGAATCAGGAAGATGGCCTTTAAAATAGAAAACACACCCAATAAAAAAGCTGTTCAATCTAAAAATGAGAATAGTATCGAGAGTCTGTTAAAAAAAGAAATCACTCTTTTTGGTGACAGTTTCAATAATAAAAAGAAACAGGCTTTTTATCTTGAACTTGCTGTTTTACTAAAAGCTGGAGTTAGTTTTAAAGAAGGATTATCGTTGATTATCGAGTCATTAAAGAAAAAAACAGATAAAGATTTAATCCAGACAATTCTAAATGATGTAGTGAATGGAAGGCCTTTTTCTGATGCTTTAATGACTTCAAAATCATTTACAGAATATGAATATTATTCTATACAAATTGGGGAAGAAACTGGAACTACAGCACAGGTATGTGAAGAACTTGGTCGTTTTTTTGAACGCAAAAATGAACAAAAAAGAATTATTGTAGCTGCACTCACCTACCCTTCTATTGTATTGAGTACAGCGGTTTTGGTTGTTATTTTTATGTTGAGTTATGTCGTACCTATGTTTCAGGATATTTTCAAACAAAACAATATGGAACTACCTTTTTTGACACAGATGATTGTAAAGTTATCGATCTGGACCAAAACATACGGACTCTACTTTTTCTTGGCAATAATTATTTTTATTTTTTCAACTCAGTTTTTTAAAGACAATCATAAGTACAAAAAAGCATTGCATTATTTTCTTATAAAAATTCCAGTTTTAGGGCCTTTTATGACAAAGGTTTATCTGGCACAATTTACTCAGGCAGTAACACTTCTTACAACCGCTAAAGTTCCGTTATTGAACAGTATTCAAATGGTCAAGAAGATGATTCGTTTTGTACCGCTTCAAGAAGCACTTGAACAAGTAGAAAATAGTATTTTAAAAGGAAATAGTTTAAGTGCCAGTTTAAAAAACACTCCTCTTTTCGATAACCGAATTATATCTCTCGTAAAAGTAGCCGAAGAAACCAACCAGACTGAATATGTATTCAAGCAGTTAAGCGAACAGTACAATCAAGAAGTGGTGCAGCAGTCTAAAGTTATGACTACTGTTCTTGAACCCTTTATTATTCTTTTTGTTGGAATTTTAGTCGCTGTTTTATTGGTTGCTATGTACTTACCAATGTTCCAGTTGAGTAGTGCTATTAGTTAATTTATAAATCAAAATATACATATCAACAATAAAGTTTTTTTTGTTAATATTTATCAAAATAAATAAGTAATCTTTTAACAAAATTAAACTAAACTTGTATTTTCTTACATATCGCATTAAAATTATTTAACATTTTTAATAATTATTATCTTAATATGCTCAAAACATCTTTTTTAAAACTAATGCTTTTTACATTAGTTATTTCTAATGCAGTTTTTTCTCAAGTCACTAAAGATCTTCCTAATTATTTTCCTGTAAGTCCAAATGCTGCTTCCTTTGCGAAAGAAGGATTATTTCCTGTAGATTATTCAACAGGAAAGATAAACATTAGCATTCCGTTATATACTATAAAAACTAACGAACTAACAGTTCCTATCGATTTAAATTATAACAGTGCAGGTATACAACTAGACGAACTTGCTTCTTGGGTAGGTTTAGGGTGGAATTTAAATGCTGGAGGCGCAGTTGTACGAAATGTAAAAGGGGTTCCTGATAATGGAAATACGATCCCTAACATTGTCAATTCTCCCTTTACAGCTGCAGCTTATAATATTTTATTTAATCAATACAACCCATATTGGACAGGATCTAGTGGGACTGATTCAGCATATGATGAATTCATTGTAAATGCTCCTGGATTATCGGGAACATTTTATTTTGTTAACAAAGTAGCGATTTTTAAAGATCTACAGAATACTGTAGTTAAAACTTCCTCCTCTAACAATGGTTTGTATGGAAACACACAAACATTAGAAGTAACTAAAAGTGATGGAACAATTTATCGTTTTGGACAAGATCTTGCTGGCTACAATGCAAATGAAATAACTCATAACAATTCAGATGTAAATAAAGCAGATTATATCTCAACCTGGTATCTAACAGAAATAATTCCTGCAAATAGTAAAGCTCCTAACGGCATTATATCATTCAAATACAAAACACTTGCTAACGTGTTTGATTATCAAATAGTAACAGGCGAACAGTTAGTTGACAACGATATCAAAACAAATATTACACCTGCATTAAAATCTATTTTCCCTGAAAAAACAAGTTCGAGTAGACAATTTTTAACATCTATAAACTTTAATAATGGGATTGTTGAATTTACTTCTAATCAAAATAGGCAAGATTTAACAGACGATTACAAATTAGATAAAATAAGTATATATAGTCTTAAAGGTATTACAAAGACTTTAATTAAAGACTATAGTTTTGTTTATGATTATTATAATAGATCAGGAGGATCTAGAACAACTACTGATCCAAATGATGGAATAGGAAATCTAAATTCTTATAATTCTTCTAAAAACATTAGTAGTCGTGATAAATCATTAAAACTTACTCAAGTTATAAATAATACACTAAATGTAAAACATATATTTGAGTATGAAGGTACAACCCTTCCGTCAAGAGGTACAACAAAAAAAGATTATTGGGGCTATATCAATGGCAATTCAGGAAACTTATGTCCTCCTACTTTGATAAGTCGAAGATTTATAGATATAGGCCCAGCGTCCCTTTATTATACAGTAGGAAATGGAGACAGGAGTGCTAATGAAAACTTAATGAAATCTGGTATTTTACAAAAAATAACTTATCCAGAAGGTGGGTATTCTACTTTTGAATATGAAGCTAATAGATATTTTGAATATGTTACAACTCCTATTGTAACTGATAAATCAGCTACTGCTATCGCCTATGGTAGTGGTTGTAATTACAATGCAGGCCCTAATACTAGTACCACCACTTTTACTCCATCATCGACTTACGTTCAGGGCAGTGGGAAAATTACATATGGTTTTACCGAAGCTACTCAGGAAAATGGTCCTAATACAAAAGTAACCTTTGGTTCAACAATATATTTTCGACCAAACCCTAGTGGATCGAAATATCCTGCTGGTAGTGGGACTGTGATTGAAAATTTTGGAACGAGTACATATACTCTAGGTGCGTATGAATATAGAAGTGGTTTTATGGGAGCTGCTGGATGTCCTTTTAGTTATATAACAGCGAGCTGGAAAGAAGTTACTGATCCTGGAACACCTGTTTTAACCGCAAGATTACTTGGAGGCTTAAGGATAAAATCTGTAAAAAGTTATGATGGTAAAGACAGTAATGCTATTTATACTAAATCATACGAGTATGCTACAGAAAATCCTTTAGTTAAAGAAGGGAATGGTACATATGTCAGAGGTATGTTTACTGAAAATAGGAAAAGTGATATTATTCCTGTTTTGTCCACTTCAGCCCTTTTTGATAACAATAGTGGAGGCTCTCCATCTATTACTTATGGAAAAGTAACAGAAATAGAATCTAATGCAGATAATACACAACAAAACGGTAAAACAGAATATTATTATGAAAACATACCTGTAACCCGACTTTTCGATATAAATACAGGAAATTTACCAACTCTTTTTCAAAGCCCTGGTTTCAATATTGCTCAAGCTTATGATATTGGTCTTGCTTCAAGATCTTTAACTAATTTTGCTTTTTATAAAAATGATCTATGGAACCAAGGATCTTTATTAAAGAAAAATATTTATAAAACAGATACAGCACCTAATACATATAAGATAATTCATAGTACTATTAATCAATATACGGTATTAAAAGAATCAACACTATCATATAATATTGTTTTTAATAGTTATCCTATACCTGTTTTTCCTAATGAATATACAGTATCATTTAATCAGCCTTATAGTCAAGGAAGCGATTTTCATTCCGGAATGTTCTATTATGCAGTAGGACAAACTTCACAAGGAAAAAAAGAAATTACTTCTACAACAGAAATCGAATACGATGATAACGAAAACCCAACAAACCAAAAAACAACTACTTACAGTTATCAAAACCCGCTTCATTATCAGCTGACCAAAACTGAAACCATAAACAGTAAAAACGAAACATTAAAAACACAGCTGAGCTACCCTCAAGATTTAGTTTCTACTGGGCAGACAACAGAGATGCAAGGTTTAATAAACCTAAATAAGATTGATAAACCAATCAAAACAGAAACTTTTGTCAATAATGTACAGACATCTGAGTCTATTACTAAATACGGACAGAGTACGGCTACCGGGAACCTGCTTTTACCAACTGAAATTCACTCTTCAAAAGGATTAGTCGAAACTTTTCCTTTCAATAATACAAACCGTAAAATAAACTTTACGTTATATGATACTGATGTAATAAACAGTGTTAGTTTAGGAAATGGGAATGTCCTGGAATATTCCCTTGAAAATGGTACACCTGTTTCAATTATCTGGGGATATAACAAATCACAGCCTATTGCCAAAATCGAAAATGCTAACTACAGTCAGGTTTCGTCCTATGCAGCAAACCTTCAGAGTCTTTCGAATACCGGAACTGAAGCTGACTTAATTACTGCTCTTAATGCTTTAAGAACAGCGCTGCCAAATGCAATGGTCACAACCTATACCTATCTGCCCCTTGTTGGCGTTAGCACCATAACAGATCCAAAAGGAGATAAGATCATTTATACTTATGACAGCGCCGGAAGGTTACAATTTGTAAAAGATGCACAAGGTAATTTGATTTCTGAAAACCAATACCACTATAAAAACTAATATCACGATGAAAAATATCTTAAAACATATCCATATCTGCCTTTTATTGGTTTTTATATCATTTAAAGCAATAGCGCAAGTACCAGCAACTATAACAAAAAGCAATTATACCGTTACCGGTACAGAGACACTTATCGCCACACAGAGTATAACTTTACTGCCGACAACGGCAATACAAGCCGGAAGTACTTTTTTAGCTACAGTTAATGCCGATTCTTATATTCCGCTAAATTTCTCAAACGAAAATTATATTTTCACCAGAACTTTTCAAACCCCAATGACAAGTACTTCCGGAATATTAAATAATAAGGATGTTATAGAATCTATTGGTTATTTTGACGGACTGGGAAGACCTGTACAAAATATTGCAATTAAAGCTTCTCCAGGTAAACAGGATATTGTAACACATATTGGTTATGACGGATTTGGAAGACAGGATAAGGATTATCTTCCTTTCATGGCAACAGCAGGAACAATTGCTTCCTATAGAACCGGAGCTGATTCAAGTACAAATAGTTATTATGTTTCAAATTATCCTACAGATATCAACAGCACAACCCCTAACCCATTTTCTCAAAAAAAGTTTGAAGATTCCCCTTTAAACAGGGTTTTACTGCAGGGTGCACCAGGAAGTGCCTGGGCTGTTAATTCTGGACATGAAGTAAAAGTAGATGAGATCGCTAACACAGCAGCGGAAAACGTTAAACTTTTTACCGCTGTAACGACCTGGAATGCTGCGCAGGGAATATATGATATAAGTTTAGGCAACAGCACTGCAAATGTTTATTATACAGCCAACCAGCTTTATAAAACTGTAGTAAAAAATGAAAACTGGACTTCAGGAACTAACAATACTACTGAGGAATTTAAAGACAAAGAAGGCCGTATTATACTAAAAAAAACGTACGGAAATTCTATGGTGAATCTGGTTTTAACCAATACTTCGCATGAAACTTATTATGTTTATGATATATACGGCAACTTAACGTATGTTATCCCTCCAAAAGCCGATGGAGCAATCTCAGCAGCAGTTTTAAATGACTTGTGTTACCAATATAAATATGACGATCGTAACAGGCTCGTAGAGAAAAAACTGCCTGGCAAGGATTGGGAATATATAGTGTATGATAAATTAGACAGACCAGTCCTGACACAGGATGCTAACCTAAGACCTGCCAATAAATGGCTTTTTATCAAGTATGACGCTTTCAGCAGACCCATATACACTGGTGAATATGTAAATGCTGTGCAGGTAACCAGAGCAGCGGTTCAAACACTGGCTAATACAGGCACCACTTTATTTGAAAATAAAGTTGCAGCTCCTTTAACCATTAATAGTACTTCTGTAAATTACTCGAATAATGCTTTCCCAAATACGGGATTGGATTTGTTTACCATAACATACTATGATGATTACAGCAACATAGACCTTGATGGAGGAGTTTCTGTTCAATCTTATGGCGTTACCCCTATTACCAATGCAAAAGGGTTAAATACCTGCTCAAAAATACGTGTCTTAGGCACCAGCAGCTGGATTACCAATGTTAACTATTATGATGCAAAAGGAAGGCCTGTTTATAATTACAGTAAAAACAATTACTTGACAGTGACCGCGACTGTAAAAACAAAACTTGATTTTATTGGTAAGCCTATAGAAACAACCAGTACACATCAAAAAGGAACAGACCCCCAGATTACATTAGTAGATGTTTTTGATTACGATCATGTCGGACGCTTATTGACACAGAAACAAACCATAAACAGCCAGACACAGGAAGTTATCGCTGATAATGCCTATGATAATCTAGGACAGTTAATGTCAAAAGGGGTTGGAGGTAAAATCACCCAGTCACGACTGCAGAGTATCGATTATACTTATAATGTGAGAGGCTGGCTAAAAGGGATCAATAATGTTACTACACTTGGAAGCAAGTTATTTGCTTTTCAAGTTAACTACAATACCCCAACTTCCGGAACACCATTGTTTAACGGAAACATCAGCCAGACTTTTTGGAAAACCGCCAATACTGACAGCAGTTTAAAAAATTATACCTATTCGTATGACCAGTTAAACCGATTAACCCAAGCAACAGACAACTCAGCTGTGAATACCGGAAGATATAACGAAGGTTTAAGTTATGATAAAAATGGAAATATCATGAGTATCCTTAGATTAGGAAACACAAATGCAGCAGCAACCACTTTTGGCACTATGGATAATCTGGCTTATACCTACGACACAGGAAACAAACTTATTAAAGTAGAAGATACCTCAGGCAGTACAGAGGGTTTTAATAACGGAAGCAGTACAACGACAGAGTATACTTATGATAGTAACGGCAATATGAAAACTGATGCCAATAAAAAAATTACTGCTGTAAGTTATAACCATTTAAACCTTCCTACTTCTGTCACTATAAACGGCGGTACAATAAATTATGTTTATGATGCTGCTGGAGGAAAACAGCGAAAAACTGTAAGCACAGGAAGCAGTACCGATTATGCTGGGAGTTTTGTTTATGAAAATAATATTTTAAAGCAGTTCTCTCAACCTGAAGGATATATAGTTTACAATGCAGGAATTTATAATTATATTTACCAGTACAAAGACCATTTAGGAAATATCCGTTTAAGCTATCAGGACAAAGACAATAACGGTGCTGTAAACAGCAGTGAAATTGTACAGGAAAACAATTATTATGCTTTTGGACTGACGCAGAAAGGATATAATGGTGCAGTAAATGGTACAGACAACAAATTCAAATATAACGGAAAAGAACTGCAGGATGAAAATATCGGCGGCGTACAGTTAAATATGTATGACTACGGGGCAAGAAACTATGATCCTGCTCTTGGGCGTTGGATGAATATTGATCCGCTGGCTGAGATTTCGAGAAGAAACTCTCCATATGTTTACGCTCTTAATTGCCCTGCCTTTTTTATAGACCCTGACGGAATGGCAAATGCTTCAAATAGAGGAATGGATAATGATAAAGGCACTAAAAAGGAACCTGTAGAATTAAATCTAGCACAGAATTATAATGACGAAGGAAAATATAGAGAGGATGACCCTAATCCAAACCATCAACCTTCAATTAAAGATTTTAATTATGAACCTAATTATATTTCAGGTGGAGAAAAAGAAATAAAAAGCGGATCAGGAAAAGGGGAGAAAAGAAAAGGTGGAAAAGGAAAAAGTGGAAAGAAAGAAAAATATGCACCATGGCAAAAAAAGGGACAAAAAGTAATTAAAGCACTAGATACTTGGCTGGCTGATCATACATACGTACAAGCTTCAACGTCACTTAAAATTGGAACATATTATGATGTAGGATTAAAACATACGGCACGGGTTACAATAGGAGAATATAATGAATGGGGATATTCATGGTCTAATCAAGAAGGTCTGGACAAGATTAAAACACATAAAATTGTTGTAGGAGGAGGTGCGGAAGGTGGAGCTCAATATACTTACGATAAAAAGGAAGGTCATTCTTTTTCTGCAGGATATGGAATTATTTCGTATGAAAAATCAGAAGACTCTCAATTTATAGGAATTAATGTGAATTATAGCCAAGGAATTGGTATTGGTGGTGAAGGAGGATTCAAAATAGGAATTAAATTTTAATTTTATGAAAAAAATATCTAGTAAAACAACGTATTTTCGAAAGAAAATTGTACCAATCATTCTTTTAATTAATGCTTTAATATTACTTTTTGGTTTTACCATCTTTGATTTGACTTTTAAAAATTTAGCATTTATTTTTTTTCCAACTTTAATTTTTCTATTTGCATGGATATTTAATTTTAGAAAATTAGAAGAAGTTTATTTAGGCAATAAATATCTTCTAATTAAGAATGAAAAGGTATTATTCGAAAATATTCTTTCTATTGATAAAAAAAGTTCATTTCGTTATGAACTCACTTATCAAACAGCTAATACAGTAAAATCGGTTATATTTATGGTTGACTCATTTCCTAAATATCCTACTTCAACTCCAGATTTTCTAAAAGAAATTAAAGAATTTATCGAAAAAGATAAAGATAAGTAGTAAAAACAAATATTTACATTTAAGCCATTCCATACGGAGTGGCTTTTTTGTTCCGATAGAGGCTTACAATACTGTTCAAAGATTTATCAGGACGTTTTAGCTAAAAATAACATTAAACCATCAATGACAGATGGATATGACTCTTATCAAAAATACTTTAGCAGAAAGAATAAATGGAATATTAAAAAATGAGTTTTTAATTTATAAATGCAAAGATGGAACTACATTAGAAAAACTTATAAACAACTCTATAAGTAGTTACAATACAAAGAGACCACATTTAAGTTTAATGATGCAGACTCCAAATTTTGTACATGAAAAAACCAGCCAAGAAAACCTGACTGGTTAATATGAATTTTTCCTGTAAAATCTGCCAATCTATTTTAGGACAACTCAAATATTGTATAAAAAATTTACTTCTCCCCCAACAACAACTTCTCCAAATAAGCATTTTTCTCTTTCTCAGGTTCTAACAAATACTCATAAAGCTTTTTGTTTTCCTCATAAACTTCAACTAATTTATCAAGTAGATTGAATGTACAATAATTATTTCCTTAATCCTGCTTTATAAAAACCAATTCCTCATCATAATTCGCAATACTTACCAAAGCATTATAAATATACTTACTCACCAAAGCACCACCTTCAAAATTAATTAAGTCAATATCATCTTCTGGCGTATGATATTGCGGATGTCCGCCTGTATGGAAACCTATAGCAGAAATCGAAGCTTTGTAAAAAGAAACATGATCAGATCCGCCAACATCTCCTGCGAAAACAACCGAGTTTAATCCGCTGTTTTGACCTAGTTTTTTCATGAGTTCAACTCCGTTTGGAAAAGTTCCTGCGCCGCCCATATAGATTTGTTTTTCGGCATTTAATCTTCCTACCATATCCATATTCAGCATTACTTTTACAGCTTCTTTTTTGATCGGTAAATGATTTATAAAATATTTTGAACCTAATAATCCTTCTTCTTCTCCGCTGAAAGAAATAAAAATAATACTTCTTTTAGGCTTGATTTTCAACTTCGAAACTTCTTCCAAAATACACAACAAAGCCGAAACTCCAGATGCATTATCATCTGCTCCGTTATGAATCGCAACGGTATCTTTCTTTTTGCTTCCAGAACCGCTTCCGCCCCAACCCCAATGATCGTAATGTGCACCAATAACGATAAATTCGTTTTTGAGTTTTTCGTCAGATCCTTCAATATATCCTAAAACATTTTGAGTCGAAACACTATCTGATTTTGTTTTGTTAATTCCTTCTTTTACAAAAACTTTAAAAGGCTGATAATAGTTGCAATTAAATTCTTTTAATCTATACTTTTTAAAATATTTTTTGATGTAAGATGCTGCGTCGTTATTTCCTTTTGTTCCAACGAAACGACCTTCTAATTTATCTGAAGAAAGATATTTATCGTGTTTATAAAATGTCTGGGCTAAGTTGCTTTTTTGAGCATTTGTTATAAAGCTAAAAAGTAACAAACCGTAAACAAAGTTGATCTTTTGCAAAAATTTCATAATTAATTTAGTTGTCTAAAATTAGCACACGGATGACACGGATTTGCTTCGCAAAGACGCGGGTGGACACAGATTTTTATTATAAAAAAATATAAAAAGAAATCCGTTTTAATCAGCGTCTTTGCGAAGCAAATCCGTGTCATCCGTGTGCCAATAAATTTATTTAAGTTCAAAAATTTTATCCATTAAAATCCATTTTTCCCCAGATTTGGCTTGTGGTAAAGCTTTTTGGAATTTCCACATTAGCGTTTCCCATTCCTGTACTTTTGGATTTTCGGCATCTTGTTTTGTTTTTTCTGTAAATGAGAAATCGTCATTGGCTTCGATAATCATAAACAAACGATCGCCGACATTGTAAATCTCTAAATTGATAATTCCCGAATCTTTAATGCTCTTCTGAATTTCAGGCCAGACATTTTTATGGTAATCGATATATTCAGCAATTAAATCTGGGTGGTTATTTAAGTCTAAGGCAAGACAGTGTTTTTGCATAATGCTGTTTTTAAAATTTATTTTAAATCAAATATTGTATGCTTGATAAACTTTCTATTATAAGTATACAAAATATGAATCTTTTTATCAGAAATCTGAATAATCGCCGGATAACTAAATTCACCTTCCGGTTGGTTTTCTAAATCAAATAATTTGCTCCAATTTACACCATCTTTAGAATATTCTACATCCAAAACATTTCTTCCGTTAAACCAGTCTTTTCCCATCTTAAGTGGATTATTCACCAATAAAAAAGATTTATTTGATAAAGTTACGGCATCAACTCCAGAATTTGAATTTACAACATTAATGCTGTCTGTTTTCTGCCATGTTTTGCCATTATCTTCAGACCAGGATGAGATTAATTTATTATGTCGGCTTCGGGATAAAATCTGAATTTCTTTATCAGAATGAACTAAAAAAGTTGGCTGAATAATATCGAAATTCTTCTTATCGTTAATATCTGTAATAGTCCAGCTGTCTGTCGCTTCATTATAAGTTTCTATAAAAACTCTCCATTTATTATCGTCGACACTTTCTGTGCTGCTTCCGCATAAAATAATTCCGGGAATAGTTTCGATGGGTTTATTCCGAATTGGTCCTAAAATTCCTTTTGGAAGATATTTTGGATTACTCCAACTCTTTCCATCGTCTTTAGAAACAATCATTGCACCAAACCATTCTCGCGGATTTTTACCCACTTTATAAAATAAATACAAATTCTGACTTTTACTTTTAAACAAAACCGGGTTCCAGCATGGCAGTGTATCTCCGTCTCTAATTAAAGGTTCAATCAGTTTTTTTGGTGCCGACCATTTTTTTTCTTTATAAGATGAAATATAAATACTGACATCTTTTGCTCCTTCATATTTTCCGCCAAACCACGCTGCCAAAAGTGTATTATTTTCTAACTCCACCAATGTTGAGGCATGACTGGCCGCTGTAACCGGATTTGCTGCAATATAATTTTGAGTAATATTAACTGCTTTAGGTTCGGTTTTAATTGATTTACAAGCAAGAAAAACAGAAACTAATAAAACAATCGACCCATATTTTTTTAAATTCATAATCTGACTTTTATATAAAACAAAAGGAGAGTTTCCTCTCCTTTTGAATTTTTAAGTAAAGATTGTGTGGATCTTTACTCAACCAAATAATTATTTTGTATCCCACCAAAGTTTAGTTCCTCCAGAATCAGGACCTCCAAGTTTTGAGATTCCGTCTGTAACTGCATCTTTGTTTGAAGAATATTCGTTTGTAACATAAATTATACGTTTCATTAAGCTTTTTCCAACTCCCGGATCATTATTGTCTGTATTCAACGGCGGATAAATAACTTTCGCATCACTTCTACGTAAATCTGACCAGGCTTCCCAAGATTCTGGGAAAATCGCTAAATACTTTTGAACTGCAATTTGTGTACGCTGATTTGCTTCTGTTGAAGACCAAGCCACAGGTAATTTTACCGGAATATCTTGTAAGTCTAAAGTTGGATAAACAGTAAGTACGTTTGGTAAAGTTGGCAAAGTTGATCCTGCAATGTAAGCGTTAATTGCTGTATTATCAACAATTCCCCATTGCTGTAAAGACAATCTAATACCAGTTTCGTATAAACTTTGAGCAGTTCCACCCATGTTCCATCCGTTTAAAGCTCCTTCTGCTCTGCTTAAATAATTTTCAGAAGCCATGAAGATTTCAATATTTTTAGATTCACTAAGATTTCCTGCAGCTCCGTTACCCATAACATCATTATTGAAAGCTGAGAATTTAGTCGTTCCAAACTGATCTTGTAAACCTCCAATAGGCTGTCCTCTGTAAACTCCTGTATCGATTGGAGCAAACCATTTTGCTAAGCGTGGGTCGTTGTATCCTACCAAAATACTTTCCATAGAAGAAGTCATTACATAACCCCAGCTGTTTACAATCATATTTAAATTGTTTGGAGTAATGTTGCTTGCTTTGAAATAAGCACTTTGATCGTTTGTCTGCATTACACCTGCAGCTACAGCAGCTTCTGCTTCTGTTTTTGCTTGTGCAGGTTCTTTATCAGAAATTCTTAAAGCTAAACGAAGTCTTAAACTGTTTCCAAAAACTCTCCATTTTGCCACACTTCCTGCATACACTCTGTCGTTTGGCTGAAATGAAGCCACAGTTGTTAAAGAAGAAGACGATAATGTAGCATTTGCTTCGTTCAATAATTTAAAAAAGTCTGTATAGATAAATTCTACGCTGTCATAAGCTACTTTCTCTTTTCCGTTTCCTGCTTCAGTATAAGGAATTGGTCCGTAAGCATCAACCATTTGATTGTACATAAAAACTTTCCAGATTTTAAGAACTGCCAAAGCTTCAGCGTTTCCTTCAGATGCTTTAATAGCATTGTTTAAAGCCGGAACTGCAACGGTGTAAAATCTTGTCCATCCACGGCCTTCGTAGCCGTTTACGAATGCATTTCTCTCAGTACCATATCTACAATCTAAATATTGAACAAAAGTAGAAGATAAAATACCTGTAGCAATACCCCAAGTTCCCTGATCATCAACACCTGGCGATGAATAAGATCCGTTATGAATACCCGCATAAAGCGCAGATGCAAATGAAGGTCCTGCTAACGTAGCATCTAACTGATCCTCAGTCAATGAATTAGGATCTTTGTTTATTTCATCAAAGTCGCCGGTACAGCTTGATAAAATCGAAACTGCCATTAATGCAACTCCTAACGTTTTTATTTTAAAACTATATTTCATGATATCTCTTTATTTAATTAAAATCCAAATTTAACATTAACTCCATAATCTCTCGTTGAAGGAATGTTGAAAGATTCTATACCCTGCAGGTTTCCTGTTCCTGCTCCTGCCTCTGGATCAAAATATTTAGCTTTGTTCACGAAGAAGAATAAATTTCTTCCCACTAATGAAAAATCAACATTTGTAAATCCTGAATTACCCAATAAACGTTTTGGTAAAGAATACCCAAAAACAAGTTCTCTTAATCTGATGTTTGTTGCATCATAAATAAAAGGTTCTGCAATAGGGGTTCTTTGTCCAATAGCTGTCCAGTATTGCTCTGCTGTAATACTTGTAGTATTTGGAGAATAAGTACCGTTTCCGTTAGAAACAACACCATCAACAACAATGCCGCCTTCTCTTCCTGCTAAAGTAACGTCACTAACTCCTAAACCAGCTTGTCTGGCCTGAGTGTATGAAATAACTTCACCGCCAATTCTAAAATCAACTAAGAAGCTTAAAGAGAAATCTTTGTATTTAAAGTTATTTTTGAAACCTGCTGTCCAGTCTGGGTTAAAATTACCAGCACGAACATCAAAACCATTTGTTGCTAATGGAATACCTGCACTGTTTACAATAATATTTCCATTTGGATCTCTTTGGAAACCTTTAATGTATAAATCTCCGTATTCGCCTCCTTGAACAACTTTACTTCTTACCAAACGTCCTTCTCCCAAAACTAATTCATCTCTACCATCATAAATCGATTTTACTTTAGATTTATAAGAAGCGTAGTTTGCTGTAATATCCCAGCTAAAATTTTCTGTTTGAATAGGAGTCGCAGTAAGTGTAAGCTCGATACCTTTATTTTCAATATCTCCACCATTTACAATAGCTCTTGAATATCCAGAAGCCTCAGGAGTATTGATATAGAAAATCTGGTTATCAGTTAATGTGTTAAAGTATGTAAAATCTAAACCTAAACGATTATTAAAGAATCTAACATCGGCACCAAATTCTGTAGAAGAAGAGATCTCCGGTTTTAAGTTTGGATTAGCTTTAGTACTTTGTCCGTATAACATACCACCATTTCCTCCAATGTATGAAAATCTTTGCTGTGTTTGATAAGGATCAGTATCGTTACCAACTTGCGCATAAGAAGCTCTTACTTTTGCAAAACTAATTACTTCTGGTAATTTAACCATATCAGAAATAACAGCTGATAAACCTACAGAAGGGTAAAAATAATCTGTTGGTAAAGTAGATGACCAGTCATTTCTAGCCGTTAAATCTAAGAATAAATAGTTTCTGAAACCAATCTGACCAAATCCATAAACAGAGTTAATTCTTTTTTCTGAAGCTGTAGAAGTAGATTGAATTGTTTGTACGTTAGACAATGCAAAATAGTTTCTCTTACTTAAAACTCCTCCTGAATTTAAAGCTGAATTACTTTGCTGCAATGAGCTGGCACCAGCATTAAGTCCCACAGAAAAATCTCCAAATTTTTCATTGTAAGAAAGTAAAGCATCAATATTCAATTCACTTACTGTTTCATAAGATTCGCTGTATGAACCTAAGTTATTATTGAATGCTATAGTTGCATATCTGTTTCTTACGTTTTTGTTTGTCATTTGGTCTAAACCAGCTCTACCCTGTAAACTTAACGTTTTTGTAAATTCGTATTTAAGAGAAGCTAAACCAATAAATCTGTTTCTTTTATCTGTACGAGCATCATCACGTAATGCAGACCAGAATGGGTTTCCTCCAGGAGATCCAGTTTCGTCAACAAAATAATTTACTTGTCTTTGTCCTGCAGCATCAAAATATTCGAAGTTTTTATAATCGTTATAAGCGATACTACGAGGTAATAAATAAGCAGATGTTCCGATAGATTCTTCACCAGTTCTCAATAAATTATCGATATCCTGAACGATGTAGTTTGTTTTTACATCTAATGATAATTTATCAGAGATTTTACTAGTCAATCTTAAGTTAAGATTGTGTCTGTCTAATTGGTTTCCGCCAACAATACCTTCAGCGCGCGTGTTAGTGTAAGAGAAATAACCCTGCGCTTTTTCGTTACCAGCTGTAACCGTTAAAGTATTAGCTAAATTGTAACCCGTTTTGTAAAAATCAATAACGTTGTTTGGCTGTGGAGAATAACTTTGTGTAGCCGGTCCTGTATAATTTGGGTTGCGAACTAACTGCCAGTTTGAAACCTGACTTCCGTCTAATCTTCCTCCCCAGCTTGAGGTAGAAGTTGGATTGTAAACTCCATTTGTTCCCTGACCATACTCATTTTGTAAGTTCATCAGGTTGTAAGCAGATGAAGCCATGAAATTAGAAGATACCGAAACAGATGTTTTTCCTGATTTTCCTGATTTTGTTGTAATTACGATAACACCATTACTCGCTCTTGATCCGTAAAGAGCTGCTGCAGAAGGTCCTTTCAAAACAGTCATCGAAGCAATATCCTCCGGGTTGATGTTTGAAATACCGTCTGGCTGTGTAGTTCCTCCCGTATCAATATCCGGGTTTGTTGTAGTTGTACCGTTACTAATAGGCACACCATCTACTACATATAGCGGCTGGTTGTTTCCGTTAAGAGATCTGTTACCTCTTAATGTAATTCTTGAAGAAGAACCAACACCATTTGAAGTTGTAGAGTAGTTAAGACCTGCAACCTTACCTGATAGTGAGTTAGCAACGTTTAATGATCTTGCTTCTGAAAGCTCGTCTACTGCAATGTTTTGAGCTGAGTAAGTAATTGCTTTTTTCTCTCTTTTAATACCAAGAGCAGTTACTACTACCTCTCCTAATTGTTGTGCCGAAGCGCCTAAAGCTGCATTAATGGTAGTTTGACTTCCTACGGCTACTTCTTTTGAAGCTGAGCCAACATAAGAGAAAACCAAAACTGCTGATTGATTCGGAACAGTAATAGAGTACTTACCATCAAAATCTGATGATGTACTTGTTTTTGTTCCCTTAACCACAACATTTGCCCCAGGGATCGGAATTCCGCTTTGAGCATCTGTTATCGTTCCTTTTACTGTTGTTTGTGCCTCTAGATTTTGAAATCCAAATAAGCATATCACAAACAGTAATTTTAGTACGTTCTTGATCATATTTAGTTGTTTTTTGAGTTAATAACATGTTAAACTTAAGAATACATTTTGTTAACAAGATATAATTTCGACAAATGACAAGTTTGAAAAGGTGTTGGGAATACATTTATCATTTAAGGGTACGAAAACGTTTTAAATTGTAATCTTTATCCTCTTTATTTCCAACACCTTGTTCGCATTAATCGAAGTGTTTCACTCTTTTTTTAACAACATTCTTTTTTAATTGACTTAAACGTTAAACATATTATTCAATTCGTGCGAATTAGTTCAAAACTTTGAAATTTGTTTTGATCAAATCTGTAGAATTTCCTCCAACCATAACTTCAAAATCTCCAGGCTCTACAACGCGCTTCATTTCTCTGTTCCAAATAGATAACTCATCTGGTGTAAGTGTAAATTCAACCGTTTTGGTTTCACCTTTCTTAATATTTAGTCTTTTGAATCCTTTCAAGGTCTTTTCAGGAGTTGTAGTGCTGCTGTAAACATCTTTAATATACAATTGCACCACTTCATCTCCGTCTCTGCTTCCAACGTTTTTAACATCAACAGAAACTTTTAATTCTCCGTCAGCTTTAATTTCTTTTGTGCTGATCTTCAAATTAGAATATTCAAACTTTGTATAACTCAATCCGTAACCGAATGTATATAACGGATGTTCGCTCTCTGCTACATATCTATGAATCGCAGATCGCTTTTGGTTGTAATATATAGGTAACTGCCCAACTGATTTTGGAACTGTAATAGGCAATCTTCCACCCGGATTGTAATCTCCGAATAAAACATCAGCAACGGCTCTTCCTCCTAGCTCTCCCGGAAACCAGCCTTCTACCACTGCCGGAATATTTTCAGCAATCCAGTTTGTCGAAAGCGGACGACCGTTTAACAATACACAAACCACAGGAGTTCCTGTTTTTTGAATCTCTTCGATCAATTCCTGCTGCATTCCGAATAAGTCTAAAGAAGCTACATCTCTGTTTTCTTCTACTAATTCGTTTGATTCTCCTAAAACTACAATTGCAACATCGGCTTTTTTAGCAGCATCAATTGCCGGTTGTAAATTTACTTTTTCTAAATTCCAACGTAAATGGGCTCTGGCTCCCCATCCGCCTTCCCACATCTCAATGCGGACTTTGTATTTTTTTCCTGCTTCAATATTTTTTGGAGTGGTAACCATGCTTGTTGCACCTTTTGTCCAGTTGTCGATTACCAATTGATCATCAATCCACATTCTGATTCCGTCATCCGAACTTAAACCTATCCAGCCGTCAAATGCTTTATCTGATTTTATGTAACCTGTCCAGCGAATGGAGAAATCATCATCGGTAACGCCATCCCCAGGAGACCAAGGCCAGTCAAACTCTAATTGATTATCAATACGAGTCAATGCCGGAGTTCCTTCCACATTTCTGTTATTGAAATATTCTCCTTTTAATCCGTTTTGAGCTTCATCTGGAGTAAATAAATATTTAGATGGAATAATTTGTCCTTTTACAATCAAAGGAACACCTTCTTCATAAACAACATTGGCAGTTTTCCCAACTAATTGCTGAATACCTTCGTAAACTGTCATTCCAACACTATTTTTTGGAGCATAACCTCCAAGTCTTGAAGCATTTGCATTTGGTCCGATAACAGCAACATTTTTTATCCCTTTACTTAAAGGCAAAATATTGTTGTCATTTTTTAACAAAACCATAGATTTTTGAGCCGCTTCTAAAGCGACATTCTGATTTTCTTTGGTATGAAAACGCTCTTTAATTAAGTTTTTATCTGTGTATGGATTTTCGAATAACCCCAATAAGAATTTCAAACGTAAAACTCCTCCGGCAGCACGGTCAATCTGCTCCATTGTTAGCTTCTTTTCGTTTACCAATTCGATAATGCTGGTTTGCCAAAACTCATTTGTAAAATCATAAAACTGCATATCAACTCCCGCTGCAATTGCTTCTCTGATACTTTCTTTTGGAGAATTGGTAACAAAATGCGTTACCTGAAGATATTTTATAGCTCCTAAATCTGAAACTACAATTCCTTTAAAACCCCATTCGTTTCTTAAAACATCAGTCAATAACCAATGATTGGCTGCACAAGGAATTCCGTCTAATTCAGAATACGCACACATTGTTCCCAATGCGCCGCCTTTTCTGAATGCTTTTTCAAATGAAGGCAAATGATCTTCTCTTGCCGAACGTTCTCCAACCAAAATTGGAGAAGAATTTCCTCCCGCTTGCGGAATACCGTGAACGGCAAAGTGTTTAGGTTCTGCAATAATCGAACGATCTGATTTTAAATCATCGCCCTGCATTCCTTTAATCATCGCTAAACCAATTTCACTATTTAAATACGCATCTTCACCAAAAGTTTCGGCAACACGTCCCCAGCGCGGTTCACGACCCAAATCTAAATTTGGACCTAAACCAAAATGAACTCCGTGCGCTCTTGCTTCCATCGCAATTACTTTTCCCACTTTATCCATTACACTTACGTCCCAGGTTGCTCCAAGACCAATATTCATTGGGAAAGCCGTACTTCCTTCATCTAAATATCCGTGAAGCATCTCGCACATAATAAGGGCAGGAATTCCCCATTTATTTTTTTTAATTATCTCACTTTGAAGATCATTAATCATTTTAGCCGAACGCGGATAAATATCATGAATCGCCCCAATTCCCAGATTTCCAATTTTAGCATCTGATTTTACTTTTGAGAAATCTTCTTTTTCCTTAAAAAATTCGCCTTTGTACATATCCATCTGACGCACTTTTTCTTCAAGAGACATGCGGCTTAACAAGTCTTTTACCCTATCTTCTACCGGTAGTTTTGAATCTTGATACGGGTATTTTTTCTGGGCATAGGTTTGGTTAAAAAAACCTACAGCCATTACAAAAATAATGGCTGTTTTTTTGATTTTGAGTTGTAACATAGTTGTGAGAGTTTAATTTTGAATCACTTTCAGTGTTCCTCCATTCACAAAATCATCGTGTGAAATAAAATAACTGTTTAGTGGTTTTCCGTTTAATTCTATTGTTTTGATTTTTCCATCAGTATTGATTTCTTTTTCAATAACAATATTTTCTTTTTTATAATATCTTGAATCTAATTTGATCGTTACTTTATCAAACATTGGTGTTGTGATCGTGTAAATTGGGTCGCCGGGAGATATTGGATAAAATCCCATCATGGAATATACTAACCATGCCGACATTGTTCCGGTATCATCATTTCCAGGTAATCCTTTTGGTTTGTTTTGGAAATATTCCTGTACCAGTTTTTTAACCATTTCCTGACTCTTCCATTCTTCTCCTTTTATATAATTGAATAAATAGGGATAAGCAATATCCGGCTCGTTTGCCATATCAAATTGTTTGGTATCAAAAACTTTTTGCAATTGATCTGAGAAAGGTTTATCACCGCCCATTAATTTTATCAATCCCTTGATATCATGCGGAACCATAAAAGCATATTGCCACGCATTTCCTTCGATAAAACCTACATTCGTCTGAAAATTAGATCCTGCTTCCGGATCAAAAGGTTCGTACCAATTTCCGTTAGCAATTCTTGGCCGCAGTAATTTTAAATTTTTGTCAAATAATTTTTGGTAGGATAATGAACGTTTGGCAAAACGTTTATAATCTTCTTTTTCACCCAAAGCTTTTGCTAAAAGTGAAATAGCATAATCTGAAGTATTATATTCCAGCGTTGTAGAAACAGGTCCGGGATAATTAGTTGATAAATATCCTTTTTCTATATATTCTTTAAGTCCCGGACGCAGCGGATTATTTTCAATTTGGTCTGCTCCTTTAAGCATTGCATAGTAGGCTTTGTAAACGTCAAAATCCTGAATCCCTTTTAAGCAGGCATCGACTATAACTATACTTGCCGGATCTCCTACCATTGTAAATGTTTCTGTAGAGTTTAATTCCCATTTTGGCAGCCAGCCGTTTTCATCATACATTTTCAACATACTTTTTATCATATCAGATTGCTGCTTAGGATAAACTAAAGAGGTTAACGGATGCATGTTTCGATAGGTATCCCATAATGAAAATACGGTATAACGAGTGCCATCGGTTTTACCAATCTTGCTTCTTTTAATCTGCGGATATTCTCCGTTTACATCATTTAAAGTATTCGGATGAATTAACGTATGGTACAAAGCCGTATAGAAAATCGTTTTATCATCTTCTGAACCGCCTTCGACTAAAATCTTCGAAAGTTCGTCGTTCCATTCTTTGTAAGTGTCTTTATAAACGGCATCAAACGATTTATCTCCGGTTTCTTTTTCTAAATTTTCTCTGGCATTTTCGATACTTACATACGAAATCCCAATTTTAACTTCAACCGTTTCTTGTTTATCGAATTTATACGTAAAATAACTTCCAATACTATCGCCAACTACTGTTTTGATGGTATTTTTCATTATTCTTGCCTTGCCATTATATCCTGCCATCCATTGCGCTTCAACACCGTTGTATTTGGAAGGTTTTTTCCAAACGCCGAATTTTTCAGCAGGTTTAGAAAACTTAGCCACAAAATAAACCGGATAAGCATCTTCAGGACTATTATAACAAAACGAACCAACGGAACGCATTCCTTCAATTTCTGTCGAAGAAACGACTTTAATCATCGAGCCTTCTTCATTCGTTAATCCTAAACCAAGATTTATTAAAATGTTGGACTGCCCTTTCGGGAAAGAGAATCTGCTTACTCCAACTCGTTTTGAAGCTGTAAATTCTCCTTTAACTTTATATTTCTTAAGATCAACGCTGTAATATCCGGCTTTTGCCACTTCATTAGAATATGTCGATCCGTATTTTAAATGATCGATTTCCAGATTTCCGGTTGTTGGCATCAATAAAATAACGCCTAATTCCGGACAACCCACACCACTTAAATTAACCTGACTGAATCCCGTTAAAAAAGTGTTTTCGTTTACATAAGGATTCGAAAGCCACTGACTGTCTTTTTCCATTGGAGTATTTTTTACGCCCGCAACATTAAACGGACTTATACTTGCCATTCCGCGTGGCGCAATCGGTCCCGGAAAAGCAGCTCCAAAGTTGGAAGTCCCAATAAACGGATTCACATAATCTGCCGGTTGTTGCGCAAAACTCGTGATGCTAAAAAACAGCATGCAAAAGCTGCATGCTGTTTTTGATAGTATTTTTTTTGATATTGAAAACATATTCTTATCTGTTAATAGCTTCTATTTTTAAAGTCCATGCTTCTTTTGCAGGTAAATTATTTCTAAGGCTTTCCGGAATCACCACTTTAAATCCATTTCCTTCTTTTGTCCATTTAAGAGCAATTTTAGAACCTAACATTGTAATTTTTGTTCCTTTTTTAGGGCTGATAGATTTAACTGTAATGCTTGCAGGAATTTTATCTTCTCCCTCTTTTGCTAAATAAAAAGCAAATACATTTCCGGCTTTATTTTGTGTAAAGCAAATATTATCTTCTTTAAAAGGCTCGATTGGTTTCGTATCGTAAATTGCAATACTATTTACTTTCATCCAGTCTGCATAAGCCTGCAATAAATCATAAGCACCTTGCTGCCATTCTCCTTCCGGACTTGGTGCCACATTCAATAATAAGTTTCCGCCTTTTGCAACAATGTCAACCAACATGTGAATTCCTTGTCTTCCCGTCATGTATTTTGCATCTGGAGTATACGACCATCCGCCGCCAGACGTAATACAAGATTCCCAAGGATAAGGTAATGTTTTTGCCGGAACACGACCTTCAGGCGTTAAATAGTTTTGGTTTTTTCCATGAACCGCTCTGTCAACCACGATTAATCCTGGTTGTTTCTGGCGCGCTTTCATCACCAATTCGTCCATTTTTGGATCCTGATCTACAACTCTGTGTTTGATGAATCCGTTTTTAGATTCGTTTTCTGCAAATTTCTCGTCGTAGTTTTCTTTTAAGTTTTGCTGATCTCTTTTTCTAACCCATCCTCCATCAAGCCATAAAATATCTACTTTACCATAATTCGTAAGGATTTCTAAAATTTGATTGTGTGTAAAATCAACATATTTCTGCCATTTTTCCGGATATAATGACGGATCGTAATTTACGTTTCTGTCGAAAGGGGGAAAATAAGGATCCCAGTAATTTTCGTTGTGCCAGTCTGGTTTAGAGAAATACGCTCCGGTTGAAATATTTTCTGCTCTAAAAGCATTGAAAACCTCTTTTAAAACATCTGCTTTTGGATTTGTACTGAAAGGACAATCCTTATCTGTTACTTTATAATCAGAATATTTAGTGTCGTACATATTAAATCCGTCATGGTGTTTGGTGGTAAAAACCATGTATTTCATTCCCGCTGCTTTTGCTGCTTTTGCCCATTTTACAGGATCAAATTTGGTTGGATTAAAAGTCTTTTTCAAGCCTTCATAATCTTTTACATATTGATTATAATTGGCAGGATTACTTCCTTTTTTACGTTCACACCATCCATAATCTTCCGGGCATATTGACCATGATTCTACAATTCCCCATTGGCTGTATGTTCCCCAGTGCATTAATAATCCAAACTTTTTGCCTTGCCAAGTTTCTAAATTTTTCAACACTAATGGATCCGTTTCCGGTACATAACGCTCATCTTCATAAATGGCCTGCGAAAACATTTGAACGGAAAATAATAACGCGATTATGAATATTCCTTTTTTCATCTTTATTCTATTTATAGTTTTTTGTTTTTGTTCTTTGTTTAATTGTGAAATTCACATTTCAACACATAGATACATAGCTCCCATAGTTTATAAAAAAAGGCGTTTCACTTGCATTAACAAACATTGAAGCTATGTGTGAGAAACTAGTTTCTTTTTATACCCTTTTTTTATTCATTCAAAAAATAAACCTATGTTTCTATGTGTTTAAAAATTATGCGTAATCTCAACTTTGTCAAAGTTTAAAACTTTGACAAAGTTCGAAACGTGCTAAGTTTTAATTCACTAAAATCTCATCCACAAATAACCAAGAACTTTCCCCTTTCGGGCTTTTCTTAAGGTTATAAGCAATTACTTTTACAAATCGTGTATTGACTTTTCCAAAATTGATTTTGAAATCTTTCAATTCCGAAGTCACATTTGGAGCATATGGGCGTGAAATTTTACCCACTTCCTGGTATTTAATTCCGTCATTAGAAACCAAAACTTTCAGCTTTACAGGAAAATTAACGCCAGCTCCCTGACTTTCTAAAGTTCCTACGATTACCTGCTCAACACTTTCTTGTTTTTCAAAATCAATTACCAATTCCATATCGTTGACAAGCCATGCCTGCCATTGTCCGTCGTGAAAATTTTTGCTTCCTCGAATTGTATTGACCATAGTATTAGCATCACCTTTATAATTATCATTATAAGGCGTTAAGTATTTTACTTTTTTTGCAAAAGCTTTATGAAAAATAATGGTATCTGTAAATACTTTCCCTATTGGTTTATCGTCCTGAAACAGCGATGCTTTTAAGATTGTAGTTTGCTTAAAATCAAGCGGAATCATATATTTTGAGGCATGATGATCAATATTTCCATCGCCTAAAACATATCGAATATCCGGATTTGGAAATTCATTCTGCAGAGACACACTAACTTGTTTATTAGCTAGATTTGCTGTTGAAGAAGCAGTTACCAAATAAGCACTTTTTGCATAATTGATTCCCAGATAATCGTAGCGGTTTAATAATGGTTTTAATCGTGTTGTAAAATCACTCCAGTTACGGCTTTCTTTCGAACTCCATAAAACCTCAGCCATTGCTGCCAGTCTCGGAAAAATCATGTATTCTGAATCCTTTGGTCCTGAAAGATATTCTGCCCATAAATTGGCCTGTCCGCCTAAAACATGATTCGCTTCAACAGGCGACATGGTTGGTACAACCGGATCAAATTCGTACACTTTATTTAAAGGATTATAAGCATCAAAAGCCAATGGTTCTTCATTTTGAGGACCTTGATAAAAATTAAAATAACAAGGAGATTCCGGAGTCATAATGACATCATGACCTTGATCTGCAGCTTCAATGCCTCCTTTTGTTCCTCTCCAGCTCATCACCGTTGCTTCCGGAGCTAGACCTCCTTCTACAATTTCATCCCAGCCAATAACTTTTTTACCTTTTGAATTGATGTATTTTTCAATACGTTTTACAAAATAACTTTGCAGTTCCGTTGAATTTTTTAGGCCTAAATCTTTCATTCTTTTTTGGCAGTTCGGACACTTATCCCAATTGGTTTTTGTCGCTTCGTCGCCTCCAATATGAATATATTTTGATGGAAAAATTGCCATCACTTCATCTAATACATTTTGAAGAAACTCAAACGTAGATTCTTTTCCTGCACAATAAATATCAGTAATAGGCCAGACTCCGCCAGACGGTACGCCAATACGCTGATCAAAACAAGCCAGTTCCGGATATGCTGCAATTGCAGAACTTACGTGCGCCGGCATTTCGATTTCCGGAATTACTTCGATGTTTTTGCTTGCGGCATATTTTACAATTTCTTTTAATTCTTCCTGTGTAAAAAATCCTCCGTAAGTTCCTTTTTCATCAGGATTTGTGGCTAATCTGGCATTCCATGCTACATTTTCCTGATTTACTCTCCAAGCTCCAACTTCGGTTAGTTTAGGATATTTTTTTATTTCAATTCTCCAGCCCTGATCATCAACTAAATGCAAATGCAAAACATTCATTTTGTGCATGGCCAAACGATCGATGGTAGCCAGAATATAATTTTTATCGAAGAAATGACGTGATAAATCCAGCATTAAACCTCTCCATTGAAAACGTGGTTCGTCTGTAATCGTAACATTCGGGATCTGCCATTTTGCAGATGAAATTGCATAACTGCTTTCAATAGCCGTTGGAAGCAATTGCCTGATGGTTTCTAATCCGTAAATAAAACCGGCATTTCCTTTTGCCGTTATTGTGATTGTATTGTTGATTACTTCAACTTTATATGCTTCTTTATGAAAATTTGGATCTATTTTGAACTGAACGAAATTACTCTGCGGTGCCTTTACTCCCAAAACCGGGCGCCAGCCTGCTGCAGTTTCAAATTTATTGATTAAAGCGTTTGAAATATCTTTTTGAAAATCAGTATTGGCAACAAAAACTGTATTTTTAGAAAACTCAAAACTTCCTGATTGAATCAATAATTGATTTGGTTTCGGGATAATTTGAATGTCTTTTGCAGTAAAAACTTTTTTCTGGCTGTAACTCAAACTTAAAACAGTTAAGAAGATTAAGACAAATAAGGGTTTTAATGATCTCATAATTATTATTTTAAAGATGGTGTTATTTTAAATTGATACTGATAATTTTTTCCTCTCAAAAGATATTTTTCCATTGGCCAGGCCTGCCAGCTGTCAATTCCACCGACTCCCATTTGTTTATAATCAATTTTTAAACTGGTTAAATCTCTTTCTTTCAATTCAGCGGCATGTCTTTGGTCTTTTTTTAATCCGTCATCTAAATCTTCATTTAAGAAATGTAAAGCAGTTACGGCCAATAATTCATCTGATGTTACGGTTAATTTTAGTTTATCTCCTGACAATTCTAAGAAACGTATATCGGTTTTGTTTCCCGTTTCCTGCGGACGGATGTATGGATAATATTGTTCTGAAACGGTTTGCGTATACAATCCCACTTTTGAACTGTAGTTTCTGTCGATGTAATTTTCGTGCGGGCCTCTTCCGTAATAGGTCATATTGCTAAAATCTCTAGGAACAATTACTTCCATTCCAAATCTTGGCAAAATAGGCTGTTCTTTGTTTTTATCAATATTTAAAACTTCTTTTACGACTAATTCTCCGTTTCCGTTTAATTCATAATTCAATTCTAAAGTTGAAGAAACCTGAGGCAAACTATAAGTCGCTTTTACTAAAATTTTATTGTCTTTTGTTGGAGAGAATGTCCAGTTTACCAATGTTGGATTTTCTGTCGCATCTTTCCAAGCCTTTAAGTTTATCTGAAAATTAGCTCCAAAATCATTGTCGTTTGGTGCTCTCCAAAGATTGGGACGCAATTGATATCCGTCTTTTATAATGGGCTGATTATTGAAGGAATAACCGCTGATAAATCCTGTTTTTTTGTCGAAAGTAACTTCAGTTTTATCACTTTTAAATACTGTCGCATTGGCTTTTTTCTCCACCGTGATTTTTGATGTTCCATCAATTTTAATATCGTTTTTCCAGGTTCCTTTATACGCCAATTGTTCTGTAGCAATTTCGAAACCTTTTGGTAAAAATGGTTCTTCCTGTTTTAACTGGTAGCTTATGTTTATAAAAGCTTCCTGAAATTTTTTATCGCCTAATTTAATTGGCAAAGTATAGGTTTTTGATTGTGTTGGATCGATTGCTAAATAATCGATAACGCCTGTCGTTTCTTTCACTCCGTCTAAAATTAAGGTCCAATGCAAAGTTACGTTGCTTAAATCTTTAAATGAAAATTCATTGTAAACTTTTATTGTAGCCGTTTCCTTATTTTCCCAGGAAGTTAGAATGTTTTGATACACATTTCGTACTTCAAGCGCATGCGGATTTGGTTTTCTGTCTACCGTAAATACGCCGTTATTCACAAAGTTATTATCACTTTTTACATCTTTTGGTCCAAAATCTCCTCCATAAGCTAAAATCGTAGTTCCGTTGTCCAGTTTTTTATAAACCGACTGATCGATCATATCCCAGATAAACCCTCCCTGAAAGTTTGGATATTTACGAATCACATCCCAATAATCTTTAAAATTCCCCATCGAATTCCCCATTGCATGCGCATATTCGCACTGAATGTAAGGTCTTGATGGATTTGGATTCGCCAGAATATATTCTTCCATTTTGTTTGGAGAACTGTACATTGGATCGATTATATCAGAGTCCCATTCGAATTTTAAATCTTTTCCGTCCCAAGCTCCGGCAGTTGCTCTTTCATACTGAATTGGTCTTGATTTATCGCGGTTTTTAATCCATAAATAACCTCTGTAAAAGTTGTAACCGTTTCCGGCTTCGTTACCCATACTCCAGATAATGACTGAAGTATGATTTTTATCTCTTTCGATCATACGCTGCATACGCTGAATGTGCGCTAATTCCCAGTCTGGTTTATTGCCTAGAGTTTTGGTAATATCGTAACCCATTCCGTGCGATTCTATGTTCGCTTCATCGACCACATAAATTCCGTATTTATCGCATAATTCGTAGAAATATTCATCGTTAGGATAATGTGACATTCTCACCGCATTGATATTAAATTGTTTCATTAATTTAATATCTTCTTCCATTCTTTCTCTTGAAATGGTTTGTCCCGTTACCGGATCAACTTCATGACGGTTTACTCCTTTTATATAAATTGCTTTTCCGTTTACTAAAAGCTGTCCGCCTTTAATTTCTACTTTTCTGAAACCAACATTCTGATTAATAACTTCAATTACAGTTCCTTTTTTATCTTTTAAAATAAAACGTACCTGATATAAATTCGGAATTTCTGCACTCCATTTCTTCGGATTTTCTACTGCAAAATCAAATGTTTGTTTCTCGCTTAAAGCGGAAATAACTTTTGAGGTTACAATCTTGTCACCATCTTTTAACTGAACGTCTAAAGTATAGCTGTCTTTTTTATCTAAATCAGAGAATTGAGTTGTAATTTTTAAACTTCCGTTTACGTAATTTGCATCTAAATCCGAAATAATTTCGAAGTCATTTAAATGGGCTTTATTTCGGGCAACCAGATAAGAATCACGAGTAATTCCACTCATTCTCCACATGTCCTGACACTCTAAATACGAACCGTCATTCCATTTCATAACCTGCAAAACGATAGTGTTTTTGCCCGTTTTTACGTATTTATTTAATTTGAATTCAGAAGGCAATTTTCCGTCTTCACCATAACCTACATAAACGCCATTTACCCAAACCGTTAAGTTTGATTTTGCTGTTCCAATATGAAGAAAAATATCTTTTCCTTCCCAGGATTTATCAATGTTGATTTCTCTTCTGTAAACTCCTGTAGGATTGTATTTTGTTGGTACAAACGGCGGATTTGGCGCCATTAAATAATCAAAATCGTAAGTTGTATTTACGTAAACCGGATATCCATAACCATTTACATCCCAGCTTGCCGGAATTTTAAAATTATCCCAAGAGTTATCGTTAAAATTGGTTTTCTCAAAATCTTTTGGAAGTGCAGCCGGATTATCAACATATTTAAATTTCCAGGCTCCGTTAATGTCCAGATAATTTTTAGATTGTCTCCATTCGTTTTTAGCAGCTAATGCTTCATTTTCAAAAACATAATAGGCAGCATGCATTGGCTCTCTATTATCTTCATTGATTTTTTCATTCTGCCAAAACGGAACTTTTTCCTGAGCGTTAACTGATAATACTGTAAGTAATAAGGTTAATATGGATATTGTTGTTTTCATTCTTTGTTTTTGTTTGAACACATAGCCCCGATAGCTATCGGGATAGATTGTGAGAGAAAAATCTATGTATCTATGTGTTTAAAATTTATTCGTAATTGAGTTTTTCTCAATTTTTATCATTTCAACGGAGGGGAAATCTTCGTAAGAAACTCTTCCTAGCAGCTTGTCAATCTTTGTAGAGCTACTTGCGAAGATTTCTCGTTCCTCGAAATGACAAGATTGTGGTCAAACTTTGTCAAAATTCAATGACAAAATTGCGTAATTATTTATCCCAAGCCATTTTAAATTTTGCATCTTCCATTCTGTGTCCTTTTTCATCATCAGAAACGGCATAATTAAAACCAGATCTCAAACTGTATCCAGCATGTTCGCCGTTTTTATTTAAGGCAATAAAACCAACTTGCAGATATTCCATGTCTTTGTGGTTTTTGTGTTTATTGTAAATACGTTCTGTGATTTCTTTACAGGCATCATAAGGCGATTTTCCCTGACGCATTAATTCGACAACCATGGCACTTCCGGCTGTCCTAATTACAGCTTCGCCCAAACCGGTTGCAGCTGCAGCTCCTACTTCGTTATCCAGAAAAAGACCCGCGCCGATTATTGGGGAGTCACCGACGCGGCCATGCATCTTCCAGGCAGCACCACTGGTGGTACACCCTCCCGAAAGATTGCCATCTTGATCTAACATTAGCATGCTTATGGTATCGTGATTTTCTATATTAATAACTGGTTTGTACTTTGAATCTTCCAGCCATTTTTTCCAGTCTTTTTCAGATTCCGGAGTTAGTAAATTTTCTTCTTTAAATCCTTCTGATAAAGCAAACTGCAATGCGCCTTGTCCGGCCAGCATTACGTGCGGTGTATTTTGTAATACTCTTTTTGCTACAGAAATTGGATGCATAATGCCTTGTAAAAAACAAACTGAACCGCAATTGCTGTTGTGATCCATAATACAGGCATCAAGGGTTACTTTTCCTTCGCGATCCGGATATCCTCCGTAACCAACACTGCGAACATTAGGATCTGCTTCGGGAATTTTCATTCCGGCTTCAATGGCATCTAAAGCTGATTTTCCTGCTTTTAATTGTTTCCAGGTTTCCTGATTGGCAGGTAAACCGTGATTCCAGGTTGAAATAACAACTGGTTTTTTTACTTTTTTTGAAGGAAATTCTAATGTGCCTTCCTTTTCATTTTCTTTCTCTTTTGCAAATCCACTAAAGCCTACAGAACTCACGGCTGCTGCGCCTAAAGCTGCTTTTTTGATAAAGTCTCTTCTATTTGACATGCTTTTACTTTTAGAAAATATTATTTTAAACTTGCTTTTGTTTCTTTGATTGTCTTCAAATTACTTGCAGACAATGCATTTCCGTCGAAAAATGAAACACCAACCGCTCCATTTTCTTTTGCTTCTAAAATAGCTTGTTTTAGCTCTTTATCATTTTTCAATCCCGGAATATAAATTCCTGTATTGATCTTCGTTTTCTTATCTTCTAAATCAGCAGCACCTTGTTTGGTAGCATAACCAACCCAGTCAATTTCTTCATTGTAAAAACTATGGTAAATCATTGGGTATACTTCGTCAATATTCCATTTGTCCCAACGCTGGCGTACCATGTGGTCTGCCATTTCAGGATAAGGAAATACAGCTGCAGTTAATTGTTTGTTGTGTTTGTGTGCAATTTTATAGGCATCATCAACAACGGCTTTTATTGCATTTAAACGGAAGTTTTTCCACTCCATATCGATAGAAGTATTGTGACTTTCTTTTGGATTTTTATGGTGGATTTTTTCGAATGCTTTTACACATTCCTCACAATAGCAAAAATCAAATTGCGGTAATTCTACATCCTGAACCAAGTTGTATTTTGGAAGTAAACTAATTGGTAAAAAGATATCCGGGAAACGAATATAATCTAAGTGAACACTTTCGATTCCTTCAACTTTTGCCAGTTCTTCAACTAAATGTAAAACGTGTTCTCTGGATTCTTTTCTGGTTGGACATAACCATTGGTAATAATCCACATACGGACGGTTATCGAAACAAGATTTTCCTTCTTTGCTTACCTGATACCATTCTGGGTGCTGTAACGCAACAGAATCTCCGGGTCTGTTCATGGCCATAATCCAGGCGTGAACTTTTAGGCCTTCTTTCGTAGCAAGAGGTACTAATCTTTTTAAAAGTTTTGGGTCTGTTGTCGTATTGATTAATACTTCATCGATACCTCCGTCTTTGTATTTTTTGAATTCTTTGGTGTAATCTGCGTCTGATTTTTTGGCATCTGCGGTTGTCCAGACTCCAAATTTAAATGTGGTTTCTTCTTTTTTGGCACAAGAAAAAATGCTGAATGCCAGTAAAAAAAGTAATAGTTTTGGTAGTTTCATAGTGGCTTTGTGGTTTATTTTGCTATTATTTTTCCGTCCTCTTTTATAACAAATGTTTGATTCGAAAAAGGGCTTTTTATTGAAATATTATATCCGCTGGAATGATTTTCTAAGATAGGTTTTAAAATTTTATTATCAACACTGATGGTTTCTTTTGTTAGATTTGCCAGCGATTTTGCCCAAACTTTATTCTTTTGAAAATATTCTTTTTGAGCTCTGTATAAATTGTAAAGTTCCCATTTTACTTTTTCATCCTGCGGAATTGTAAAGGTATCTTTTACTTCTTTTGAAGAAAAATAAACATAGCCCCATTTTTCAGGTTCATGCATATTGATCACACCCATTGGCGACCAAACCCAATTGTACTCTGGAAGAAACTTTCCGTCAGCGTCTTTTTTACGTTCGTATTTGCCGTCAACAATTGAATGCTGCCAATTTACTCTTGAGAAATTAACTCTCCAGAATTTATCTACTGGCACATTTTGATCAAAATAAGATGTTTTGTAAGATGCCCACGGAATCGCCATTTCTAAAACCCAGCCCTGATCAATATCGGATGGATTATTGAGCGTTCCATGAACTTTAACTGCTGATTTTAAACCCGGAATATTCCAGTCGTTTAAAACTACGAGATCATTTTCTCTATAAGGTTTTGATAAAAATAGATCCCAAGCAGTGTTCAAGGCGTTTATTTCTAATTCGTAATAGTTAAAAGTGTCGCTGTCGGGATCTATAAAAACTTCGAAATCATTGTTGTAAAAAATAATAGTGTCACGCTGTTTTAAATTTGCCCAAACGTGCGGCTCGTCAATCTTTGCTAAAATATAAAAATTGGTTTCATCCCAGAGCATTTTAACTTTTGTTGCATATTTGGGTTTAATGCCATTTTCTATATCCTCAAAAAGAGCTGTCCAATCTGCTTTACTCCATGCAGCGTCTGATTCGTTTCCGTCTATAGTAACTGGACTTGTCGTTTTTGCCGCGACGTATGTTTTAGGAATAATGGTATTTTTCTTCGCTTGCGAAAAACCCACAACCGAAAAAGAAACTAAAACAACTGTTAACCATTGAAATTTTAAACGCATGCTTTTTCTATAAACTGTTATCTTTTGTAAACTGAATTACTTCACTTAATTTACCAAATGCAATGGCTACAGCGGTATCTGCTGCACCGTAATACACGGCTAATTTATCTTCTTCTGTATCGTGTAAAGCGGCACATGGGAAAACAACATTTGGTACATCTCCTACCATTTCATAAATTTCTGCAGGCCCTAATAAATAAGGCTGCGTTCTGTATTTTACTTTGTCTGGCGAATCAACATCTAAAAGTGCCGATCCCATTGCATAACGGAAACCGTTGCAGGTATTGATAACACCGTGATAGATCATCAGCCAGCCTTCATTTGTCAAGATAGGAATTGGCCCCGCTCCTACTTTTGTACACTGCCATGCGCTTTGTTCAAAAGGGCTTGGTTTCATTACTAATCTATGTTCTCCCCAATATTTCATGTCCGGGCTGTAGCTGATCCAGATATCTCCGAATGGTGTATGTCCGTTATCACTTGGACGGCTTAACATGGCGTATTTTCCGTTTATTTTTTGAGGGAATAAAACGCCGTTTCTGTTGAATGGTAAAAAGGCATTTTCGCATTGAAAAAACTCTTTAAAATCAAAAGTATATCCAATTCCAATTGTTGGTCCATTGTAACCATTACACCAGGTAATCCAGTAACGGTCTTCAATAAAAACTACACGTGGATCGTATTTATAAGCAGATTCAATCATATCTGTATTACCAGACTGCATTACGATTGGTTCGTGGTTGATGTCCCAATCGATTCCATTTTTACTAAAGCCGGCAAAAATATTCATTTGAACCGCTTTATTATCACATCTGAAAACTCCCGCATAACCATCTCCAAAAGGAACCACAGCACTATTAAAAATACTGTTTGATGACGGTATTGCATATCTGTCGATAATTGGATTTTCAGAATATCTCCACATTACATCATTACTGTTTTCGGGTCTGTCTTGCCAAGGAATACTGCTCATTTTTTTTATTTTTTTTGTTTATTGTTTTTACTTATAATTATCTAATTGCCAAATTATCTAATTATTTAATCTTCTATTTTTCTAACCTTATCTAACCATGTGAATTTTAATATCGTAGTCGTTACTAAAAACACAATCAAAGCCGTAATTGCTTTTGGATAATCTCTGATAATAAAGAAAATCGGAAGCAAAATCATACTGGACTGCCATACAATTCCGATGGCACAATTCATCATATCTCTCCAGAAATCATTATTTTTTTCGAAAGTAAAGTCTTCCGCTTTTAATACTTTATAAACCGGCCCCCAGAAGCCCCAAGGTCTTACGTTTGCATAAAACGATTTTAAAACTTCCATATCGGTTGGTTTGCTTAAGAATGTTCCTAAAACGCAGCCTAAAATGGAGAAACCAAATATTATTGGGAACAAGTAAATGGCTTGTACTTGTGCTAAATCGTATAAAAATGATCCTTCGGTTAAACTTCCTTTGGCCTGACCTAAAGCAAATTGCAAAGAAGCTACAATTAATCCGGCGAACATTCCCCAGAAATAACCCCAGCCGTTAAAACGCCACCAAATCCATTTTAGGAAATTTGCTGCGACGTAACCTCCGTATAAAGCACTTGTAATCCAAAGCGTTAAGGAATTAATTGAATCTGCAAAGAATCCCATGAAAACCCCTAAACCAACTACAAGAAAAGAAGAAATCTGACTTACTTTAATATAATGTGCGTTTGTAGCAACTGGCTTAAAGTATTTTTTATAAATATCATTTACTATATATGCAGGCCCTGCATTTACAAATGCTGAGAATCCCGACATAAATGCAGCTAATAAGCCAGCCAAAAGAATTCCTTTAATTCCAACCGGAATATATAAATTGACCACTTTTGGCATTAATAATTCTAAATCTGCTCCGGTTAAACCTGTATTTGCATTTAATTCCGGCGCTAAATTTACCAACGCAATTACCACGATTCCGGTAATTAATAAATATCTCGGAATGAATAAAATTAAGTTGGTGAAACCGCTCATATAAGCTGCTTCCTTCACTGATTTAGTTGAAAGAACACGCTGTAAATCGTAACTTGGCGTTGGCCCGGCCACACTTGCAAAAAATCCTTTGAACAAGGTCATTCCGATGAAAGCACCAAACATTTTATATCCTTCAGAATCAATTAAATTATTGAAAGTTTGAAATTTATCACTCCATTGGGTTTCAAACTGCCATCCGAAGAAAACATTTTTCCATTCTTCGGTAATAACCGAATTAATCTGAATATCAGTATAATTAACAAAAGCATATCCGGCAATTAAAACTCCGGCTACAATCATGATTAAATATTGTACAACCTCAGTTGCTACTACAGAAAACATTCCGCCTTTAACAGTATAAATGGTAGTTAAAAAGATAATGATTAACGCATAAGAACGCTCTGAAGTCAATAGAATTAAATCGCCATAATGAAGCGTTAAATCCCACGGAAGAATAATGGTTACAAATTTTCCGATTCCTTCAAAGAAATAAGCTATAAAACCAATTGTAGAAATAATGGCAAAAATAGCCACAATAATATGCGATGCTTTTCCGGCTCTGTCGCTTCCAAAACGGGTTAAAATCCACTCAGAACCTGTCATTACTTTTGATCTTCTAATCCAGACTGCGAGAAACATCATTACGAAAATCTGATTCCAGATGGGCCAAAGCCACATGAACATGAAACTTTTTACACCGTATAGAAAAAGTACCCCAATCATCCAGGAAGTTCCTGAAACATCAAACATTCCAGATCCGTTACTTAGACCTAAAAAGTACCATTTGATTGTTTTTCCGCCAAGAAAATAGTCATCTAATCCCTTTTTTGCTTTTCTTGAAATCCAAATTCCGATACTCACTGAGAGCAGAATGTAAGCTACGATTATCGATACGTCAATAATATCCATTAATTTTATTTGTTAGTAGGTTAGTTACGTTTTTTTGTTTTTGTTTATTTTTTTGTTCCCCAGTTTTTATTTGGCTGAGGTCCCATTACAAAATGTAAAACCCCGCCTTTTAAAATCTGTTGATGTGTGATTGCTGTTTGATTGAATTCAACTCCATTTAAAGTAGCCGACTGGATGTAAAAGTTTTTGTCTGAAACATTCTCTGCTTCAATCACAAACGTTTTACCTTTTTCAAGATTGATGGTTGCTTTTTCGAAAATCGGGCTTCCAATTTCATATTCTCCCGAAGCCGGATTCATTGGATATAATCCCATTGAACTAAAAACATACCAAGCCGACATTTGTCCGCAGTCTTCGTTGCCGCTTAATCCGTTTGGAGTTGTATTGTATTGTGTATCTAAAATATGACGAACCCAATATTGCGTTCTCCAAGGCTGACCTGCGTGATTAAACATATAGGCAATGTGGTGACTTGGCTCGTTTCCGTGCGCATATTGTCCTATTAATCCTGAAATATCTGCCGAAACATTATTTCCTGTAATTTCTGAACTTTCGGTAAACAACTGTTCTAAACGTTTGGTAAAGGTTTCATTGCCGCCGTGAATCGAAATTAAATTATCAACATTTTGCGGTACAAACCAACTGTGCTGCCAGGCATTTCCTTCTGTATAATCGGTGTGTTCTCTGTGGTTAGAATGTTTCGGGTCGAAAGGTTCGTTCCAGGATTTTCCGTCTTCAGATTTTCCTCTCATGAATCCTGTTTTCGGATCAAATAAATATTGGTATGCCTGAGAACGTTTTAAGAAAAATTCATAATCAGCATTTTTACCTAAAGCTTTCGCCATTTGCGCTACACACCAATCGTCGTAAGCATATTCCAGCGTAATGGTAACCGATTCGTCTAATAAATTATACGGAATATAACCGTATTTTTTGTAGAAGTTTAAACCACGTTCGTCCTGCATCATGGTGGTTTTCATGGCTTCGAATGCTTTTTCGGCATCAAAACCTTTTATACCTTTTAAGTAAGCATCGACAATTACCGGAATTGAATGATACCCTGTCATGGTATTAGTTTCATTAGCGTATAAAGTCCAAACCGGTAATATTTTTTTGGTATCGTAATACGCTAACATTGAGTTTACAATGTCTGAAGTTTTGTCTGACGCCAATAATGTCAATAAAGGATTTTCGGCTCTAAAAGTATCCCATAGTGATAAGGTCGAATATGCAGTATAATCTTTTGCTGTAACAATTTGATCATCCTCTTTTCTAAATTGACCGTTTTTATCACTATAGGTTACAGGGGCAACTTGTGCGTGATACATCGCAGTATAAAAAATCGTTTTTAACGAATCTACTGGTGTTTCGACTTTAATTTTGCTTAATGCTTTATTCCAAATCGAAGATGCTTCGGATTTTGTATTGTCAAAGGTTTCTTTTTCTCCGTCTAAATTATCTTTGGCATTAGCCACACTTACAGATGACAGCGCCACTTTTACAAATAATTCATCAGAGTTTTTCGGATCAAAAAATAATTGTACTGATGTATTTTCTCCATCTGCTTTTTTAGCAGTAACAATTTGTTTATCAGCTGTTAAAACTGATTCTGTGATAGGTTTTGAAAACTTAGCCACAAAAAATACTTTTTGATTTACTGCCCAGCCTTTACTATATCTGTAGCCGCTTATAGTATATTCGTCTTCAATTGTAATTCCCGTTTTTAAAGCTTTATCCCAATTTATGGCAAATCCTAAATCGACAACTACAGATTGTTTGTCGTTTTTTGCAAAAGTATACTTATGATAAGCTGTTCTTTGTGAAGAAGTTAATTCTACATTGATTTTAGGATCCTTAAGAAAAACTTGGTAAGAGCCCGGTGTTGCTTTTTCGTTAACATGACTGTAAAATGATTTATAAGGTAATTGATCGCGTGAAGTTGTTTTTAATGTTAAATCGACTTTTTTGTTTGTCGGCATAAATAAAATGTCGGCCAAATCGCCAATTCCTGTTCCGCTTAAATGCAAATGACTAAAACCAGAAACGATAGAATCTGAATAATGATAGCCTGAACACCAGTCCCAGCTTGAGATTCCGTTATCCGGACTTACTTGCAGCATACCAAAAGGAACGGTTGCACCCGGATATGTATGGCCGTGTCCACCTGTTCCAATAAAAGGATCAACATGGTTTACAAAAATATTTTCTTGATTATTATTTTTGTTTACATTTATTTTACAACTTGTAGCCAGAATTGCAAATAAAGCAGGCACGAGAAATTTCTTCATATAAAACAACCTTAATTTAACTTTAAATTTAAACAAACCGACTTTTTATTAAAACTTATTTAGACGGACAACACATAAACTTAGATAAACATCAAAAAAAGTCACAAAACATACTCATATTATGAATTTCAATTCTAACAAATTATACCGCGTACCTTTGTATTATCATGTGGTTTTTTGGCTGACTTATTTCTTATTTAATACTTTTAGATGGGGAAGCTATTTTAATGACTATTTGTATTCACTAAAAACCAATTTACTGGGTTTCCCAATTCACATGACATTATGTTATTTGAATATTCTGGTTTTTATGCCGTATCTGGTGTACCGAAAAAAGTATGTGCTTTATATACTTGCCGTTTTATCTGCCATTTTTGCTATGGTATTGGTAAAATTTAATCTTACATATCTGTTAATCACACATAATGTATGGCCGGAAGGTCCGCAGACAATTGATAAACTGACACTTAATTATACCATTGATATGATGATGGGAGAATTGTATGTAATCACTTTTGTTACAGCAATCAAAATCACTTTAGACTTTTTAAAAGAACAAAAAAGAGTAACTGATTTGGAGAAATCGCAGTTGGAAACCGAATTGCTTTTTCTGAAATCTCAGATCTCTCCGCATTTTTTCTTCAACACTTTAAATAATATCTATTCTTTATCTGTAGAAAAATCGAATAAAACTCCGAAGATTGTTTTAAAACTTTCAGAATTAATGCGTTATATGCTTTATGATACAAGTGGAAAAAAGCAAAGTTTAGAAAACGAAATTTTATGCATTCAGAATTATCTGGATTTAGAAAGAATCAGAAACGACGAACGCCTGGAAGTTAACATGGAAGTTTCGGGAGAGATTCACGACAAAGAGATTTCTCCGGTAATTTTATTGACTTTTGTTGAAAATGCGTTCAAACACGGTGTAAATAAAAACACAGGAAAAGTTAGAATTAATATTGACTTTAAAGTAAAAGGAGATTTTCTGCATTTTACGATTTCAAACCCAACGCCAGAAATTACACAGCATCAGGATAATTTTAACAAGTCAAGTGGTATAGGTATCGAAAATGTTAAAAAAAGACTGGAATTAGGTTATAATAAAAGTGACTATAAGCTTTCTTTTAAAAATAAAAAGAATATTTTTGTCGTGAAGTTGGTGATTAAAGTAACCTAACACCACTTTTCCTCGTATATAAGTTTACCTGCTAAATTATTTCGCTCAAATAACATAAGATTATAGAAATGAAAATAAAATGTTTGATTATTGACGATGAGCCATTGGCAATCAATGTTATAAAAAACTATTTAGAGCCAGTTGAAAATTTTGAGGTAATAGATACTTTCAGCAATCCGATTGAGGGCTTAAATTTTCTGAAAAATAATAGAGTTGATGTTATTTTTCTTGACATAAATATGCCAGTTTTAGACGGAATTAATTTTATAAAAAGTCTTGAAAATCCACCTTTACTGGTAATTACAAGTGCTTACAGCCAGTTTGCAATTGAAACTTACGAACTGGATGTTTTAGATTATCTGGTAAAACCAATTGAATTTCCAAGATTAATGAAAACGCTGAATAAAATCAGCAAAAGGCTAGAAAATAAAACCAATTCTCCACAAGAAAACAGCACAGACAGCCCTTTTATTTTCGTTAAAATTGACAAAAAAAGAATGAAGAAAATTTTCTTCAACGAAATTCTGGTTATTGAAAGCTTAAAAGATTATCTAAAAATAAATACCTTAACGGGAAAATATATTATTCACAGCACATTATCTGACTTTACGGATTTATTACCGGAAAAAAACTTTTTAAGAATTCATAGATCATATACAATTGCAATTGATAAAATAGACGCCGTTGAAGGAAACAGCATTGAAATTGAAGGACTTAGATATGTCATTGGACGATCGTATATCGATCATGTGAAACAGAGAATTTTGAATTCTTCTATATAGTATTTAACGCAAAGAGCGCTAAGATTTATGCGGTTAAATTAAAAACAAAAAAAATGCAGCCAACCACGGCTGCATTTCAAAACTTGGTAACTAACCAAATAAACCACATGAAATAGTTTATTATATTTTAAAGATTCTCTTAGAAGAAATATCTCTTAAAAGCCTCGATTGCAGAGTAATCTGCTAAACCTAAAGCATGATATTTTTCTGCAGTTAATCTGTTTCTGTCTTCTGCTCTAATCCAGAATTCTCGGCTGTCATCGCCCTGGAACATTACACCATCTTTTTGAGACTGGTGATAGAAAATCGCGTGACGTTTTTTCAGTACCTGATCCGGACTCATTGGAACCGCCATTTCAATTTGGTATGTTTCCCACTCATGCCAGGCACCTCTGTACAACCAAACCCAGCAGTCATCCATAAAACTTTTGTGTTTCAATCGTTTCAAAGCTTCAAATAAGCTGTCCAGACAAACTTTGTGCGTTCCGTGCGGGTCAGCTAAATCTCCTGCTGCATAGATTTGATGAGGTTTTATTCTTTCGATGATATCGCACATAATTTGAATATCCGCTTCACCAAGGTTATTTTTCTTTACCGTTCCTGTTTCATAAAAAGGAAGATCAAGGAAATTTACATTAGAATCCGGCAAACCTAAATAACGTGTTGCTGCCAGAGATTCACTTCTTCTAATCAAACCTTTTAATTTTCTAACTTCTAATGAATCGATATCATTACTTTTTTTGTTTTTCAAAAAGTCAATAATCTTTTCGGCTTCAGTAGAATCACTATTTAATGCTTTTGTAATTTCAGCAAATTTTAAAGCTTCCTGATTCGAAACTGCAATATTTCCAGAAGTTTGATATGCAATATGAACATCATGCCCCTGCTCTACCAATCTATCAAAAGTTCCTCCCATCGAAATTACATCATCATCAGGATGCGGACTAAAAATGATAATTCTTTTTCTTTCCGGAGTAGCGCGCTCTGGCCTGTATGTATCATCTGCATTTGGTTTTCCGCCTGGCCATCCCGTAATAGTCTGCTGCATTTTGTTGAACATTTTAATATTCAAATTGTATGCAGTTCCTTCTTCGCTTAAAACACTCGACATTCCGTTATCGTTATAATCTTTGTCTGTCAGTTTCAGGAAAGGTTTTTTGGTCAATTCACTTAACCAAGCAACCGCTTTCAGTTTCAATTCGTCTGTCCAGATTACAGATTTTACTAACCAAGGCGTTTTTACCCTCGTTAATTCTGATGAAGCTTCGGTATCTAAAACAAATGTTGTGTTGTTGTGCTGTTGTAAATACGTCGCCGGAACCCGGGATGAAATTTCACCTTCGATTGTTTTCTTTATAATTTCTGCTTTGCTGATTCCCCATCCAAGAAGTACAATTCTTTTGGCATTTTTTACCGTACCAATTCCCATTGTAATCGCTTTTTTAGGCACATTATCAATTCCTAAAAATGATGATGCTGCATCAACACGCGTTAAGTGATCTAAAGTAATGCTTCTCGTTCCGGAATTTACGTGAGATCCCGGCTCGTTGAACCCTATATGTCCTGTTCTTCCAATTCCTAAAAGCTGAAAATCCAATCCGCCGTAAGCCTTAATTTTCATTTCATAATCAATACAATATTGCTGAAGATCTTCATTGCTGACACTTCCGTCAGGAATATTAATATTTTGAGGCAGAATATTCACATGATTAAAAAGATGCTCATGCATGAAATACCAATAACTCTGAATATCTTTTTTATCCATTGGATAATATTCATCTAAGTTGAAAGTTACTACATTTTCAAAGCTTAAACCTTCTTCTTTATGAAGACGAACTAATTCTTCGTATACTTTTATAGGAGAAGATCCTGTTGCCAAACCTAAAACGCAAGGTTCGTTTAATTCTTCTTTTCTCTGAATTATATTGGCGATTTCCTGAGCAACTAAAATCGAAGCTTCTTTAGACGAATCGAAAATTACATTGTGTATCTTTTCAAAACGCGTTTCTTCAAACTTTCCTGCTTCTTTGAAATTTATACTTTCTTTAATCATTTGCCTGTTGTTGTAATTATTTAGTATAAAATTAAATATTACATAATGTAAATAATCAAAAATTCGACTAATAACCTGTAAGCTTCGCTAAAAAACAAAATTGGAAACTTTAAGCAAAAAGATTACAAATCAAAAAGCAATTATAATGTTTAGATCACATTAATTTCTGCAATAGAAACCGTAGATCCCTTCGCTACCGCTGACTTGGCAACAAAACGAATATATCTCGCTTTAGTCTTTTTAAAAGTCTTAACCTGCTCGATTGGGTTGTGTTTAATATTCGAAAATTCACCTTCAGACTGCAATGTCCAGTTTACATTATCGGCACTCGTGTAGAATTCGTAATTGGATATTAAATTAAGATTATTGCCCACTTGCTGCGGTACATATGTAAAGCCGCTTATGGTTATAAGACTTCCCATATCTATCGTTATTTCCTGAGGAAGTTTATTGGTTTCATTTCCAAAACTCCAATCCGTATTTGGATTTCCGTCTATAATTCTATTTGCAGTACTCAAATCACCGCTTGAAGCCGTTACAATTTTCCAGTTTTCTTTTGATGCACCATATTTGGCTGTTTTTACAGCGCTGCTAATATTTTCTAAAGCATCAATAGTAGCTGCTTTTATTGTTACAGCTTTATTAACTCGAAATACACCTTTATATAAAGTACTTTTTTTCGTTGGATTTTTTCCGTCAAGCGAATAATAAACTGGATTTCCATCTTCAGATTTTATCGTTATATCGCCATTTTTATCACGCTGAATTTCCGGCATACGCACGAAAGTCGGCGCATTGTATGCCTGAATATTTGAAATAACAATATTTGCTTTTGAATCTGTAATATTAATTCTTAATTCCGATGCTTTAACTCTGTCGATTCTTAGAATTCTTTTGTAACCAATAGTCGTTTCGTTTGCAACGGTTTTCCAATTTCCATCAACTTTTGCTTCAACATTAAAAGCTTTTACGCGCTGCCCAAGTGCAATATATTCCTGAAGCAAAACCCGGTCTATGTCTGTAGGTTTGTCAAATTCAAAAGTTATCGAAGCTTTTTTTACATTGTCATCTGTTGCCCAATACGTGTTTTTATTTCCGTCAGCAGTATTTTTCCCTCCGAATATTTCACTGTTACCTCTAACATTATCAGCAGAAATTTTTGTTTTAGATAATAATTCGGTTTTAAAATCGGCTTTGATAGTTGCAACCAATTCTTTTAATCTCGCTTCGTCATTTTCGTGAACCAAACCTCTTTTATCAACCGGAAGATTCAATAATAAAGTAGCATTTCGACCAACCGATTCATAATAAATATCAACCATTTCATCCAGCGGACGCACTTTATCATCTTCAACCGAATGATAAAACCATCCCGGTCTGATCGAAACATCGGCTTCGCCCGGAACCCATTTTTCGCCATCTTCATGACCCGACATAAATTCGGTATAATGAACCTTTCCGGCCAATTCATCTTTTTGGCGTAAAAGCGACCAGTTTGTTTTTCCGGCACGGCCTTCTTCATTTCCAATCCATCTGGCTTCTGAAGGACCAACTCCCCAAACCAAAGTTTTAGGCGCGGTTTTATATATTAATTTATAGGTTTCATCCCAATTGTAATATTCAAGTGTATTTATTTTTCGGGTTTCATCGGCTCCGCCATAATAACCGTCACCGCCATTGGCACCGTCAAACCACATTTCGAAAACATCTCCGTAATTGGTCAATAATTCTTTTAGCTGATTTCTGAAATACGTAACATATTCCGGTTTGCCATAATCTGCGCGGCTTCTGTCCCAAGGTGAAAGATATAATCCTAATTTTAAGTCGTATTCTTTACAGGCTGCAGCCAATTCTTTAACCAAATCGCCTTTTCCGTTTTTCCATGGAGAATTTTTCACAGAACGTTCCGTATATGCCGACGGCCATAAACAAAATCCGTCGTGGTGTTTCGCTACCAAAATAATTCCTTTCATTCCGGCCGCTTTCACGATACGCGCCCATTGACGAACATCTAAATTGGTCGGATCAAACAATTCTGGAGATTCATCACCATAACCCCATTCTTTATTGGTAAAAGTGTTTAATGAAAAATGCACGAAAGCATAAAATTCCATTTCCTGCCAGTCGATTTGTTTTTGCGTAGGAAGCGGGCCAAAAGGTTTTGGAGCATTTGCCAATTCCTGACTTAAACCACTGGAAATTAAACCAAAAAAACATAAGGAAAGAAAAATATTTTTCATTGCTGATTCACTTAAATAGTCTGTAAATATAAATGTACTATAAATTGAAATGTCGCAATGCAGAATTTCGACCAACAACGGATTTGAATTGTTAATTGTTGATTATTAATTGTAAAAAAATCAAAAATCACACAAAGTATATTGTAGAGACGCACAGCAGTGTGTCTACACAACGAATAAAATGAGAATATTTATATTCTGGGTCTCAACCTGAAACTTGAAACTTGAAACAAAAAAACTTACCCCATTATGATTTGAATCATAAAATGAAGCTTTACTGCGGAATTAAATTTGTTGATATAAATTCTGAGGCCTTTTATTTCTTAGAATTTTAAATTTAAATCCTAATCAAATTATTCAAAATGAATCCACATCAAAAAGAGCTTATTAAAGCTACGATTCCAATTTTACGAGCGAGTGGCGAAGACCTTACCAATTATTTTTATGCCAGAATGTTTAAGCATCATCCTGAATTGCGAAATATGTTTAATATGGGAAATCAGGCAAACGGAAGACAAAAATCTGCCTTGGCAAATGCAGTTTTGGCTTACGCCGAAAATATAGACGATCCGTCAGTTTTAATTGGCGTATTAAAGGGAATTGGAACCAAACACCGAAGCCTTAATATTCAGCCGGAACAATATAAAATCGTAGGAACACACCTTATTGCTTCTATTGGAGAAGTTGTTGGAGAAGCCGCAACACTGCCAATTCTTGAAGCCTGGACAGTTGCTTTTTACGAACTTGCCGATATCATGATTAACCTTGAAAAAGATTTATACAAGGAAAATATCGAAAAACCCGGAAGCTGGAACGGCTGGAGAAAATTCGTCATTAAAAAAATTGTTGAAGAATCGGCTGAAATTAAATCCTTTTATCTTTATCCTGAAGACGGAAAAGAGATTGCTAATTTCCATTCCGGACAGTTTATCAGCGTTCAGGTTTTTGTGCCGGAACTGAATCTTTTACAGCCAAGACAATATAGTTTATCGAGTACTTTTAATCCTGAATATTACAGAATTTCGGTAAAAAAAGAAAGCGGAATTGCACCAAATCCAAACGGATGGGTTTCGAATACAATGCATTCAAAATCTGAAGGGGATATTATTTCGATTTCTTCTCCTGCAGGATTATTTCATTTAGAAAAAGATTCTGAAAATCCTTTAATATTAATAAGCGGCGGAGTTGGGCTTACGCCGATGTTAAGCATGCTGGAAACGAATTTGAATTCGATTCAAAATAAAAAAACAATCTGGATTCACGGTTGCAGAAACGAATCTGTTCATGCTTTCAAAGATCAGATTTTGGCTTTAAAAGAGGAAGCAAATGATCTGGAAACATTTACGTTTTATGATGCTGTAACACCTGAAAATACGATTTCAAATGAAGTAATTCAGGGTCGTGTTGATCTTCATAAATGCAAAGATTCTATTTTATTAGAAGAAGCCAGATATTATATCTGCGGGCCAGAAATGTTCATCAAAACGCAATATGAAGCGCTTATTAATTTAAACGTAAATCAGGAAAATATTTTCTACGAAGAATTTGGACCTCAGCTAATTAATTTGAATTAAAATGAGATTTGTCCGGTTTTATAATAGGAAATTATTAATTCAAATACTTCAAAATCTGACAACAACGTTTTTTATAACTTTAACCCTTGCCAGTATTAACTGCTCTAATAAATCTATTTTTTTATTTTTTTGGATGCGTTCCTGGCTGGTTGCTGCTTTAATTTCAAACCTGTTTTCATTTTTTATATTTTCAAATAAAAATAGATTCTTCAAATGAGTTTTATTCCTGCAAGGTTTGGGGAACCTTGCAAGAAATCAAAAAAGGGCTGTCTCGATTTTTTGAGACAGTCCTTTTTGATTTTATATATTTTGTTCCGTAGGAACATCTCATCGGTAGAAAATTATAATGTTATCATTGTTTACGTTCCTTAGGAACGTTTGATTTTTACAACGCTTTTTTATAATCTAACCTATCAAACGTTCCTACGGAACGTAAAATGTAGCGGATCTTTTTTTCTACCGACGAAACATTCCTACGGAATGATAATCAGTATCAAAAAATGATAAAATTAAGTTTTCTTTAAAAAACAAAAAAAAGCCTTCAGTACTCTGAAGGCTTTTGAATTACTAATTAACTTTTAGAAACTGAAAACTTGCAGGATCAGCGACTATTTTTCCATCTTTAAACTCAATTGAAATAATTCCGGCTTTTCTTGGCGAAACAGCACTTTCACTATAATGGGTATGCAAAACATAATGCATTTTATTGTCTTTATCCCAAAATACATCACCGTGGCCAATTCCGTTTTGTTTGGTATTTTTTCTGCTGATGATTGGACTATCAGTAGCTTTTTCCCAAGGCCCAAGCGGACTTTTACTTGTAGCGTAACCTACAGCATAATCAATATTTCTGAAATCATTTGCCGAATAAATCATGTAATACAAACCGTTGTGTTTTAAAACTGTTGGCCCTTCTGTAACCGGCCAGCTTACGTTTTGAGTGTTTTCCCAAAGCATAGTTCCGGAAATACATTCCGTTAAAGTTTCCGGTTTTATACTTTTAAAATCATCGTTTATTTCTGCGACGAAAATTCTGTTTCCGTTTGTTAAACGTACATGATACAAATATTTTTTTCCATCTTCATCAATAAAAATAAACGGATCAATTTGGTTTCCGGTTTTGATAATCGGCTCTTTTGAATCGCTTTTAAATGGCCCAAGCGGACTGTCGCTGGTAGCAACAGCAATGTTTTCATTCGCCGTATAAATCATATAAAATTTATTTTGATACGAAAGAATCTGCGGTGCCCAAAATCCTTTGTCTCCAAAAGCATCTCCTTTTTTTAAAGCCAGACCATTCTGTGCTCCAACCGGGCCTTTCCAGTCTTTTAAATCGGATGAGGTATAAACTTGAAACCCTTCTCCATTTGGAATGTCTCCGCTTGTAGTTCCATATAAATAAAAAGTTCCACTGTTGTAAAAAATGGTTGGGTCGGCCAGTAAAATTGCTGGTGCTGGTTTTACTTCTATTGGTTTTGTTTGGTTAGTGTCTTTTTCCTGCGAGCAGGCTGCGAAGACACAAAGTGATGTTATTAGGGATAGTATTTTTTTCATTTTTTGGTTGTTTTTAGTTGGTGATTTTAACCGCAAAGAGCGCAAAGAATTACGCAAAGCACGCAAAGAGTAAAAAAATAAGGAATTACTTTGCGTTCCTTCGACTTCGCTCAGGATGACAAAAAGTGATAAAAAAAAAACTTGGCGTCCTTTGCGTAATTCTTTGCGCTCTTTGCGGTTAAACTATTTTATTATTTCGTCGAAAACTGATAATAAGAAACCGTATGATATTTTTCTCCTACTTTCAAAACAATCGGTGCAAATTTTGGCTGATTTGGTGCGTCTGGGAAATGTTGTGTTTCTAGAGCAAAAGCCGTTCTGAAATCATCTTTTGAACCACTTTTAAAAGTATTTTTTGACTGCATGAAATTCCCGCTGTAAAATTGTAATCCCGGTTCTTCTGTAAAAATATCAAGCGTGATTCCAGATTTATCTCCGGAAATTGTTGCGGCATGATTAAGTCCGTTTTTCTTGGTTCCGTTTAGAACGTAATTATGATCGTAACCTTTTCCAAATTTCAATTGCTCATCTTTCGTTTCAATTCTTTCTCCAATGGTATGTTTTGAAGTAAAATCAAAAACTGTGTTTTTTACTGCTTTTAATTCGCCACTCGGAATCAAACCTTCGTCAACCGGAGTAAATTCATTGGCATAGATCTGTAATTCGTGATTTAAGATTGTGCCGCTTCCTTCTCCGTTTAAATTAAAAAAAGCATGATTCGTTAAATTGACAATTGTTGTTTTATCGGTTGTGGCTTCATATTCCATTTTTACCGAATTATCATCTGTAATCGTGTACGTTACTTTTACCGTTAAATTCCCGGGAAAACCTTGTTCTCCATCTGGCGAAACATAAGTAAACACTAATGTGTTTTCATTTGTTTTTTCAGCGTTCCAAACCACATCCTGAAAACCTTTTACACCGCCGTGCAAAGCATTTTTTCCGTTATTCAATGGAACTTGGTATTGTTTTCCTTCCAAAGTAAATTTCCCTTTTCCAATTCGGTTTCCAACTCTTCCAATTGTGGCGCCAAAATAAGGTTCTGTAGAAGTTTTAAAACCTTTTGCGCTGTTCATTCCAACTACAACATCGGTTGGTTTTCCGTCTTTATCATTAATCCAAAGTCCAATTAACCTTCCGCCATAATTGGTAAAAGCAGCTTTGATTCCTTTGTTTTCTATCCAGTATAAATTGACTTTTTTACCGTCGATAATTGTATCGAAATTTTTAGTTTCTAAAACAGTTTTTACTGAATCTGTTTGTGTTGTAGTAGTTTCTGTTGATGCTGCATTTTCTTTTTTATTGTCTTTGCAGTTGAATTGAAAAAGTGCCAGTAAAACAACCGCAGCGATTTGAATATTTTTCATCTTTATGTCATTGCGAGGAACGAAGCACTCGAGCGCCAGCGAACTGAGCGTAAGCTAATCTCATCCTCTAGTTAATGTTTTTATTTTGAAGGAATTGCCAGTTTGGTTTCTTCACTTACGGGTTCCCCTAAAACCGGAAATCCGTTGGCATCCCAATCAATTTTCTGCATTCTTGGTGATCTTTTATTTCCGCAGCCTTCACCCGGATTTGAATTGGCGTGATACAAAATCCAATCTTCTTTTCCATCAGGAGATTTAAAGAACGAATTATGTCCCGGTGCATAAACCTTATTTTTATCTGATTGTTTGAAAATTGGCTTGGGAGATTTTTTCCACACCGAGGCATCCAATAAATTATCGCCTCCGTTAAAAGTTAATAATCCCAAAGAGTAAAAATCTGTCCAGCAGCCGCTTGCCGAAAACACTATGAAAATTTTACTATTTCTTTCTAAAAACTGCGGCCCTTCGTTTACATTTACCTGTGCCGGATTTACGTCATCATGTAATGCGCCATGCATTTCCCAGTCGTTTGTTGGTGCGGAAATCATAACTCTTTCACCATCAATTTCTAGCGGATTTTTCATTTTGGCGATGTAAATATTCTGTTGTCCGTTGGTATCGCCTTCCCAGCCAGCCCAAATCATATAAAGCTGTTTTTTATGTTCGAAGACATTTCCATCAATTGCCCATTTATCTGTTTTTGCAGCAATTTTTCCTTTAAATTCAAAATTTCCTTTAAACGGATCTGATGCTTTATTTTCTAAAACATACATTCTGTGATTGTTGTTATCGCCATTGTCTGCGGCAAAATAACAGTACCATTTTCCATTTATGATATGAAACTCCGGTGCCCAGATTTCTGCCGAATAATTCGTATTTTTTGGCGGTGTCCAAATCACTTTGCTTTCAGCATTTTTGATATCTGATAAATCTTTTGTTTTCCACAAAACCAAACGATTTCCTAGTGTATTGGTGTAATAATAATAGCCTTTGTAATACGTGCTGTATGGGTCTGCGCCCGATGGCAGAATGGGGTTTGTGAATGTTTTTTGCTGAGCAAAACTCATTGTTGTGAGCAGAAAAAGAATTAGGTATTTTTTCATTTTAGTTTTTTTATTATCCGTCTTTAAAAAAATCACTGCTGATTCAATGCATTTATAACTTCTGTATTAATTTTATTTATAGCTTTAAAATCCATTTTATCTACTTTTCTGTCATAGGTCATAAAACCGTTCACTTCTCCTTCAACATCAGTTGTCTGTGTGTAAACTGCTGCCGAAAATCCGGTTTTTACATAATTCTTTAGAATTTGAGCGTATTTGATATATTCAGCAGTTACCTCAGCTTCATTTTTAAATTTGACGTAACCCCAATTGTCGTTTGCTCGCCATAAATGTCCTTCAAGTGGAAGGCCAATTCCGCCATATTCGCCTAAAACGGTAACTCTTCTGGCATCATATAAGTACATTTCTGGTCCCGGATAATTGTGTAAATCTAAAATATCTCCAGTTTGAAAATGATTTCCTCCGCTTGATGAATTCGTTAAGCGGCTTGGATCGTGATTTTTGGTCCATTCTGTAATTTCTACCGTTTTGAATTGTCCCCAAGCTTCGTTAAACGGAACCCAAACCACAATACTTGGATACGAATACAAATGATCCATTATTTCACGCCACTCTTTTTTGTAGATTTCTTCTGATTTTGGTGAACGTTTTAATTCTGTTCCGTCGAAGTATTTTGTGTTTTGCCAAATTGGCTGATCGTCTCCGCTTGGCATATCCTGCCAAACCAAAATTCCTAATTGATCGCAATGTGTGTACCAGCGTTCCGGTTCTACTTTTACGTGTTTACGAATCATATTAAAACCTAATTCTTTGGTTTTAATAATATCGTATTTTAAAGCTTCGTCTGTTGGGGCAGTGTACAACCCGTCTGGCCACCAGCCTTGATCTAATGGGCCGTATTGAAAATAATCTTTGTTGTTTAACTGCATTCTCATGATTCCATTTTCATCTCTTTTTGATGAAATTTTTCGCATCGCAAAATAACTTTTCACTTCATCAACTATTTTGTTTCTGCTGATTAAACGGATTTTTGTCTGATATAAAAACGGATTTTCCGGCGACCATAATTTTGGAGAATTTAAAGTAATCTCATTGCTTTCGCCTACAACCGCTTTTTCTTTTGCAATTTCTTTTCCGTTATCAAAAACAGAAATTTCAATTAAATCACCTTTTTCTGCTCCGTTTACATCAGCTTTAATACTGATTGTATTTTGATCGATATTTGGAGTCGTTTTTAACTCGCTAATATTTTTAACATTTACAGGTTCAATCCAAACCGTCTGCCAGATTCCGGTAACAGGCGTGTACCAAATTCCTTCTGGTTTTTTAACTTGTTTTCCTCTTGGCTGGGGGCCATCATTTGACGGATCCCAAACTTTTATAACCAGTTTTTGAGTTTTTCCTTTTTGGATAAATGGTGTAATATCAAATGAAAACGGCGTATAACCTCCTGTGTGTGAACCAACTTTTATATCGTTTATAAAAACTTCTGTTTTCCAGTCTACAGCACCAAAATGCAGCAGAATGTTTTTTCCGCTCCAGTTTGATTCTATTGAAAAATGGGTTTCGTACCAAAGTTCATTTTTTACACCAACTTCTTTCATAACTCCGGACAAACTAGATTCTGCCGCAAACGGAACCAAAATTTGCCCGTCATATTTTGAAGGCGCTGTTTTGCCAAATTCCTGAATGGTATAATTCCATAAACCATTCAGGTTTTTCCATTGGCCGCGCTCCATAATCGGACGGGGATATTCTGGTAATGTTTTGTTCGGATCAACCTGCTCTGCCCATTTTGTTTTGATTTTATCGCCTTGCGGTTTCCATTGTGCATGAACCAGACAGCTTAAAAAAAGCGCCACGAGAACTGTAGTTTTCTTATTCATTTTATATCGTTTTACGCAATAATTTCCTCGATTACTGCTGTTTCTTCTTTACTAAATAAATTACCAGACCATATCCACATAGTCTGGTAATTTCAAACACTAACTTTACTAACCAATTCTTTTAGTTATGAGTTATGAGTTAGAAGTTATGAGTTGGGTTACTAATTATTTTATTTCCGATTAAATAATCCGTTTTTTATTAACTCAAAATTCAAAACTTACGGCCTCAACTCATAACTCATAATTCATAACTTATAATTTTTTAGTGATTCCAAATTTCTTCACCAAACTGTCGTATTCATTTTTAGAGATTGTAATCATGCAGCCGTGGCGTACTTTTTCAGGGAAACTGTATTTATCCCAATCGGAGAAAAAAGTGTAGCCTGAGGCTTGAAACCAAGGTCCGTTTAAATTATCTGCAATAGATAATCCGTAGGAAACTCCCGGGTATTGTTCATAATACATGTACCATATTTTATCATCTGGAGAAGGAATTAACATTGGGGCTTCTCTAAAGTTTGGACTGATAGATTGCTGGGGCAAAGAATAAGGTCCTAAAAGGGATTTTGACTTGGCAATTCGAATGGTTTTTCCGGTTGTCCAATACAAAGTTGGATAGGTTTCGTCTTTAATAACGGCGTAATAAGAATCACCTACTTTACGAATGAAAACATCAATAGTTCCCATATCCCAATCGAATAAACGTTTTGGAGTTCCCTCAAAAGTCTTTAAATCTTTAGATAAAACATACAGCGTTCGCTGACTTGCCCAATAACGTTCTCCGTCTTCTTTTGTTCCTTCTAAATGCGGCGTGTGCCATGTCATAAGGAACTTTTCCGAATCTTTGTCGTAATATAATTTTGGAGCTCCAATTCGCTGCAAAGCATTTGAATAATCGGGGGTACTTTTTAAATCAGGCGTATAATCTGAATGTTTTTTCCAGGTAATTAAATCATCTGAAACCCAAATATTAATACTTTTTGCATCGTCACCTGTATTTCCTGCGATGTAATATTTTCCATCCGGCCCTTTGCAGATATCGGGATGTCCTTTGTATTCTTCAAAAACTCGTTTTCCGCTGTTGAGGTTTTCCCAATGTAAACCGTCAAGGCTTACGGAATAGTACAATCTGCCGTAATCGTTGTGCGTCATGTGCGCAAAAAGATAGGCCTCATTTTTGGGTTTTTCGCTTCCTTTTACTTGTCCCGGCGGGTCTGGTTGTTGTGCTTTCGCAGAAAATCCAGCCAGAATTACTATTAAGAAAAGAAGTTGTTTTATTGTTTTCATAAGTTCTTTTTTAATGTGTCAATTAGTCAATTTGATAAGGAGATAATGAAGAAATGCGACAATTAGAAAATTAGTCAATTAACACCTTTCAAAAATTATCTCCTTATCAAATTGACACATTATCTAATTAATCTTATTCGCCTCAGAAGTCATCTTTTTGATTAAATCTGTTTCGGCTTTTATGTATGGAGTTCCGTCAGTGTGCAATACTTCGTGAAACCATACTTTTGGTTCTGCATCGTATGTTTTCGTCCAGCTGTCCCAAGCGTATTTTGTTTGTGTTTTTCCATCCACAAATCCCCAGTTGATCATTCCAACATTGTATTTTTTGGCGATTGGTAAAAAGCCTTCGAACGTACTTCCGTTTGGTCTTGCCATGTATTCGGTACACAATAAAGGTTTTCCGTAACGCTGTAATTGTTTGATTACTTTTTCGAAATCTGCAGGTGTGTTATAATTGTGGAAAGAAACAATATCTGATTGTTCGATCTGCATTTTGTGCATTGGTTTCATTTTAGCTTCATCGCTCCAGTCTCCAACCCAAACTCCAGAAGTTAATGGCTGTGACGGATTGCTTTCTCTTGCCCAAACGAAAACATTTTTTAGAAGCGGCAGAATCAAATCGACTTTGTTTTTGATTTCGATTTTTTCGTAAGATGGACCTGTCATGTTATCGGGTTCGTTCCAAACATCCCAGCCTAAAATACGTTTGTCATCTTTAAAATGTGCAACGGTTTCTTTTACGTATTTCTCTAAACGAGGATATTGTGTAGAATCCTGCAGTACTTTTTGTCCCGGACTCTGGACCCAGCCTGAGTTGTGCGTATGCGGTTTTGGCGCACGTTGTTTTCCTAAAGCAGGAAACGGATCCCAGCAGGAATCAAATAAAACAAAAAGTGTTTTGATATGATGTTTATCTGCAATTGCTAAAAACTGGTCCATACGTTTGTAAAATCCTTCTGCATCTTGCTGATGCAATAAATCGTGCAGATAGACACGCATTACATTCATACCTAAATTTTCTGCCCAGCCTAATTCCTGATCAATTCTTTTTGGATCAAAAGTATCTTCCTGCCACATCTCTAACTGGTTTATAGCTGTGCTAGGATAATAATTTGAACCTACTAACCAAGGTTGTTCTGCATACCATTTATTGGCCTGATCTTTTGTCCAGATTTCTCTTTTTTCTACTGCAGCGGTTTCATTTTTATTTTCTTCGGTAGTATTCTTTTTGTTGTTGCAGCTTAGCAATACTAGTCCTGCCAACATAAATGTCAGACACAATTTTACTTTTCTCATTATAAATTTTGTTATTATGAACAATCGTTCTTTATGATAAGGGAATCAGGCAAATACATCTGATTCCCTTAAAAAAATTAGTTTTTAATATCCTGAATTTTGTTCCAGATTTGGATTATTATCTACATCACTTTGTGGAATTGGCATTCTATGATTTTTACCCACTTTGAAGTTTTTAAAATCTGGATCACGAAGCGCAATTTTATCAACAGAAGCTTGAGAATCTAAATCTCCCCAGCGTTTTAAGTCTTCCCAACGCACGCTTTCGCCGGCTAATTCTAAAACTCTTTCTGTTTTTAAACGCTCTAAAAATTTATCATGATCATTTCCTATTTCAGGATGAGCAACTGCTAAAGTGTTCATATTTACACGGGCTCTTACTAAATCAACATATTGATAAGCTAGTGCTGTATTTCCTGTTTCGTTCAAAACTTCGGCGTAGCGGAGCAAAATATCAGCATAACGAACTAATCTGTAATTTACCTGGCTGTAATAATCTTCATTATTTCTGTAATAATCACGACTTCCTTTTCTAAACCAAGCTTCATTATTGTTCCATTCCCAGTTTCTTCCGTAGGTTTTATCTCCAAAATCAGCTAATAATTCCGGATAGTATAAAGTCCATCTTAAACGAATATCAAGATCACCATCTTTATTTTGTTCGGCCTTGAAAGCATTTACAAGCCATAAACGTGCTTGTCCGTCAGACCATCCAATTCCTCTTGGTGCAAAAAACTGACCACGGTTGCTGGAAACTGCAGCATTTGGATCTTCACCAGTTCCTCCTTTTCTTTGATCTCCAAACTGAATTTCAAAAACAGACTCGCTGTTGTTTTCGTTTACATCTGTAAAATTATCTCTGTAATTAGTAACCAGACCATATCTTGCACCTGGGCCTGTAATCAAATATTCTAAAGCCGTTTTGGCTTCTGGCCATTTGTGCTGCTGCATGTATAATTTTGCTAAAAATGCTTTGGCTGCTCCTTTATCGGGTCTTCCTGTTTGATCAGATGGCCATTGTGCTGGTAAATCCACAAAAGCTTCGTTCAGATCTTTTTCAACCTGAGCCCAGATTTCATCAACCTTTTTTTGTTGTGGCAAATCTGCTGGTGTAGATGGATCTAAAACTAACGGAATATCTTCCCAGATTACTGCTGCATAGTAATAATGCATTGCTCTTAAAAATTTAGCCTGAGCAATGATTTTCTTTTTATCATCTTCATTTTGAAATGCGATATTCGGAACATTCGCTAAAACCTGATTACATCTAAAAATGGCTTTGTAGGTATCTCTCCATGTCACCGCATTTCCTTCCCAAAAATTATAATTGATATAATTAAATCGAGTCCAATCTGCTAATTCTGTCCATGGACTAACACTATACCCTTCATCAGAAGTCAAATCTAAACGAAAATACATCCATCTTGCCCAAAGACCATCTTTGTAAAACATAGCGTAAATTGAGTTTACACCAGCCTGAGCATCACTTTCAGTTTTCCAATATTGGTCTACTGTAATATCATTTGGGCTGTTCAGGTCTAATTCACTTTCACAAGCTGTAAAAACAAGACCCAGAAAAGCTGCGGTTATTATTATTATTTTTTTCATTATGCTATTTTTTTAAATTAAAAGCTAAAATCAACACCAAAAGAATAAGTTTGAAGATTTGGGAAAGCACCATTATCAACGCCTCTTTCAAAAATATTACTGTTTGTAAATTCAGGATCTAAACCTTTATATTTAGTAATTGTAATAATATTTTGTGCCGATAATGTTAATCTTGCTCTCGAAATACCTGAATTTTTCAAGACACTTTGAGGCAGGTTATAACCAAATCCGATGTATTTTAGACGGATAAAATCTCCATTTTCTAAGAAACGGTCGCTGTCTCCTCTTGAATTTAAAGTTGAACCTTTTGTTATTCTAGGAAAATCAGTATTTGGGTTTTCAGGTGTCCAAGGCTGGATCCCGGCTCTGTAATTACTATTGTCATCGAATCTGTCTACAACACTTCTAAATCCGTTATAAACAGTTGCCCCGTGAGAAGCGATCCAGTTCATAGAAAAATCAAAACCTTTATATTCTGCTCCTGCATTTAACCCCATTTCGAATTCTGGCCATGGGCTTCCAACAATAGACTTATCTGTACTTGTAATTTGTCCGTCGCCATTAGTATCTTTAAAACGAATATCTCCAGGAACAGCATTTGGCATAATTACTTGTCCATTAGCATTTTTATAGTTATCAATTTCCTGCTGATTTTGAAACAATCCATCAGTTTGTAAAACATACCACATTCCTACTGGCATACCAGCTCTTGTGATCGTATTTCCGGAAATATTTTCATTTTGACCGTTACCTAGTGAAACTAGTTTGTTGTTAACTTTTGTAAAGTTGACAGAAGCATTAAACGAGAATTCATTGATTTTTTTGCTGTAAGCTAATTCTAATTCAAAACCTTTATTTTCGACAGTTGCAGCATTAGAAATTGGATTTCCTCCATCATTTCCTGTCGTTAATAAAATTGGAAATCCAAATAATACATCTTCTGTACGGGCAATAAAATAATCTGCTGTAAGGCGTAAATCATTATTTAAAACACCAAGATCTAATCCTATGTTGGTTTGTTTTAATTTTTCCCAGCGTAGTTGTGAATTTGACAATTTTACCTGAGTTGCAGAAGGATATAAATTCTGATCGTTTCCTAACACAATCTGTCCAAAATTATTAACGAAACTTTTGTATTCGTACTCTTTAATATTTCCAGAACCTAATTCTCCATAACTCGCTCTTAATTTTAAATCTTTAATGAACTCTGATTTAAAAAATGATTCGTTGCTTATTCTCCATCCTGCTGAAACAGAAGGGAAATTTCCCCATTTGTTTGCATCACTAAACCTTGATGATCCGTCGCGTCTTAAAACAGCATTTAATAAATAACGGTTATCATAATTGTATTCAATTCTTCCAAGATAAGATGCAAGAGCTGCTTCATTAATAAAACCACCAACCACTGGCGAATCTCCTTGGTTTAAAACCTCATAATATTGTCCATTTCCGGAGTTTATTGGCAGGTTTCTTTTTGTTCCATAAATTTGATCGTATTTGTCTTTTTGAAAAGTCTGACCAACTAAAACTGTTATATCATGTTTTCCAAATTCTTTTTTGAAAGTCAAAGTGTTTTCGAACAATGTTGTTTGTGATCTTCCTTTATTTTGATCTGTCTGAGATGGGTCTATCGGTTGATTTAACGTCCAGTTCCCTACTTTTCTCATGAATTTATAAGAGTCAAAACTAGTTTCATATCCAAAATTGAAACGATATTTCAACCATGGAGCAAATTTTAGTTCAGACCAGATATTTCCTCTAATTCTGAAATTTTCGTTGATCGTATTGGCAAAATCAGCAATTGCAAGAGGGTTTGTTCCAAAAGTATCTGCAACACCTTGTTTACCGTAACCATATCCTCCAGGATTAGATGCGTCGTAAAGCGGAATTGTTGGTGTCATTCTGTACACATCAATAATTGGATTTCCAGACATTTCATCTGTTTTAGAATTACTGATCGCTAAGTTTTCTCCAATACTGAAAATCCCTTTTGTTCCGCTTGAATTTACACGGAATGAAATTCTGTCAAAATCAGTTCCGATTACCGTTCCTTCATTTCCAAAATAATTCCCCGACATAAAGAATGTAGAGTTTTCATTCCCACCAGAAACGCTGGCATTATAATCCTGCATCATTCCTGTTCTAAAAACTGCATCCTGCCAGTCTGTATTAACTGCCATATTCAGGTTTTGTCTTGTCATTCCGGCATTATCGTAAGCCATATTATTTAATCTGGCAAACTCTTCAGTTCCCGCCAAATCATAGCGCGGCATAGTTGTAAAACTGCTTTTTGCAGAAACATCAATTTGAAGCGGCCCTTTTTTACCTTTTTTTGTGGTAATAATAATTACACCATTTGCTGCTCTTGAACCATAGATTGCTGCAGCAGATGCATCTTTTAAAACCTGAATGCTTTCAATATCATTTGGGTTAAAATCTCTGTTTGCCGAAGTAACTAACCCATCAATTACATATAATGGATTTGTGTTTTGAAGATTTTTAAGACCACGGATCTCTACACTGGCTTCCTGTCCCGGGCGTCCGCCGCCGCGAACTTTAACTCCTGTGACTAAACCTTGTAATCCATCAGCAACAGTAGTCACCTGTCTTTTTTGAATTTCTGTAGCTTTTACCAGCGAAACAGCTCCTGTAAGGTCTTTTTTCTGCTGTGAACCGTAACCTACAACTACAATTTCATCCAATTTCATTGCATCTTCTTGTAAAGTAACATTGATAGAAGTTTTGTTATTGATTTCAATTTCTGTTGTTTTATAGCCTTGTGAACTAAAAACCAGTGTCTGGTTTCCCGCTGCCGCTATTTTGTATGTTCCGTCAAAATCGGTAACTGCACCATTTTTTGTGTTTTTTATGACAACGTTAGCAAACGGAATTGATTCTCCTGTTGCAGAAACTACTTTTCCCGTTATGGTTATTTGCTGTTGTGCATACGTTTGTTGTAATAATAAACTAAAGAAAAACAAGAGGTAATATCTCTGCTTTAAAATTTGAGTGATCTTTGTTTTCATTGATTTGTCATTTAGATAGTTTTCATTTTTTGGTTGGTTTTACAATTGTTTTTTAAAAATTCTAATCATCTCTGATGCGAGCAAAAAAATAATTAATATTGCTCAATAATAATAATGTGTTCATTTTAATTCAAAATTATTAATGGTGTATTTTTTCAAACTTTATTTTATTGATGCTGTATTTTTTTAGCCTAAAAATTATCAATATGATTTGTTTGAAAATTCAAAGTAGATGATTTTAATTCAAAATAAAATGATTCATTTGTGTCAATTTCTATCTCAAATGATTCAAATTGTATAAAAAAGATCAGAAATATAGCGGCTTGCAACATTTTGTTGAATATTGACACGATTTGAATAAGCCCTTGTTTTATCCTAAAAAACACAACTATGCGTAAATTCTTTCTTTTATTATTTTTTTCGCTTTTTTCGATAAATTTTATTCAGGCACAGGAATATTATTTCAAACATTTTCAGGTTGAAGAAGGACTTTCTAACAACACGGTTTTGACTTCATTACAGGATGAAGATGGCTTTATGTGGTTTGGAACAAAAGATGGTTTAAACCGATTTGACGGTTATCGTTTTAAAACTTACAGAAGTAATGCTGACCCAATTCACAGTTTAGGAAGCAATTACATTCAGTCATTACATGAATATAAAGGTGTAATTTGGGTAGGAACAGATAAAGGTCTGTATCAATACGATAAAAAAACAGATCAGTTTACGGTTTTAAACGAAGCGATTAACGATCGTATCAACGATATTAATCATGATAAAAACGGAAATATCTGGTTTATCTCCGGAAATATTCTCTATAAATATTCGACAACAAAAAAGGAAACTAAAACTTTTAATCCGAATAAGTATTTTATAGCCACTTCGATTTCAAGAGATGCAAATGGTCAAATCTGGGCTTCTTCTTTAAATAAAGTGTATCGTTATTCTGAAGAAAATCTTTCGTTTGAAAACATTCCGATTGTGCCTCCGGCAAGTTCTGCAAATTTTAGAATTACCATTATTTATGCTTTAGATAAAAACAATATCGTGATTGGTACGCAAGACGACGGTGTTTTGCTTTATAACATTCACAATAAAACAACTTCGAGTTTAGAATTTTCGACAAAAAAACCTGTCTATGTCCGCCAATTTAAAAAGAGAGGCAATGACGAACTTTGGATTGCCAGCGAATCCGGAGTTTATGTTTACAATCTAAAAACGAAATCCAGCATTAATCTCCGAAAAAATTATAATGATCCGTATGCGATTTCAGACAATGCGGCATATTCTATAACTATCGATAAGGAAAACGGAATTTGGGTGGGAACGTATTTTGGAGGAATCAATTACCATCAAAAGCAATACACTCAATTCAAAAAATATTTTCCGCAGAAAGGACAGAATTCCATCAGCGGAAGCGCCGTTAGGGAAATTCATAAAGATGACAAAGGCGATTTGTGGATAGGAACCGAAGATGCCGGTTTAAACCGATTTAATCCTAAAACACAGCAGTTTACATCTTATTTACCAAACGGAAGTAAAAACAGTGTTTCTTATTATAACATCCATGCTTTAATGCCCAGAAAAGATAAAATCTGGGTGGGAACTTTTGAGCATGGTTTGGATGTTTTAGACCGAAATTCGGGTAACGTTATACGACACTACAGTGCTAATAATCCTGCGTCGGGATTGCGCAGTAATTTCATTTTTTCTTTTTATGAAACTAAAAAAGAGGAGCTGATAGTTATTACCACAATGGGACTTTATTTATACAATGAAAAAAATGACAATTTTGAAACTTTAAAAACTTTTCCCGAAACTACACATTACACGACTTACAAAGAAGACAGCGACGGAAATTTATGGGCGGGAAGTTATCGCGATGGTTTGTTTTATTATAATCCGAAAACCAAAAAGAAAGAGGTTTTTATTTATGATTACAAAAATCCAAACGGAATCAGTAATAATTCAATTAATTATATTTTTGAAGACAGTTTTAAAAATTTATGGTTTGCTACCGAAAACGGACTGGATTTATTCGATAAAAAAACAAGAACTTTTAAAAAATTCACAACCAAAAACGGATTCCCGAGTAATGTCGTTTATTCGATTTTAGAAGACGAAACTAAAAATTTATGGCTTACGACTTCTAAAGGTTTGGTTAAGTTTGGCCCGGATCACAAAAGCATTAAAATTTATACAACAGCAAATGGTTTACTGAGCGATCAGTTTAATTACGCATCGGCTTTTGAGGATTCGAATGGCGATATGTATTTCGGAAATTTAAATGGGATGATCAGTTTCAACCCGAAAAATTTTACCAAAAACAAATACACGCCTTCGATTTTTATTACCAATCTTCAGATTAATAATAAGGATATTGATGCCAATGAAAATGATTCGCCTTTAAAACAATCTATTTCACATATTGATGAACTGGAACTCAACAACAGCCAGTCGTCGTTTAATCTTGAATTTGCTTCATTAAATTATACGGCACCGGAACTTACCGAATATTGGTATAAACTTGAAAACGTAAACAATGACTGGGTTTATCTGGAACGAAACAACAAAGTATTCTTTACGGAACTGGCGCCGGGCGATTATGTTTTTAAAGTAAAGTCGTTGAATAGTTTTGGCGTTTGGAGTAAAGAAGTGGAATTAAAAATCAGGATTCTGCCGCCGTTTTGGGCAAGTTCTTATGCATACTTTTTCTATTTTCTGTTGATATGCGGTTCGTTTTATTACATCATTCGTTATTCGCAAAATCTTACTCAGATTAAACATAACCGAAAAATAAAGCATTTAAACGATGAAAAAGAGAAAGAAATTTATCAGGCAAAAATTGACTTTTTTACCAATGTAGCGCACGAAATCAGAACGCCTTTGACACTGATAAAAGGGCCTTTGGAGAAACTGTTGGTTATGGATCACATATTGCCCGAAGTACCGCAGAATCTTTCGATAATGAAGAAAAACACCTCGCGTTTATTAAAACTGGTAAATGAATTACTGGATTTTAGAAAATCAGAAATTGGCGGTTTAAAACTCACTTTCGTGGAAGCGAATATTTCGTCAATGGTTCGGAATTTACATTTGAGATTCAGCCAATTAATTGAAGAACGAGGAATTGAATTTGAACTGGAGTTGGGAGAAAAAGACATTTTTGCTTTTGTAGATAAAGAAGCTTTCAAAAAAATCCTGAGCAATTTGATGAGCAATGCCATTAAATATTCTACAGATAAAGCTTCGATCACACTTTTTAGAGATGAAAAGAAACTGACTTTAATTGTAAAAAATGATGGGAATTTAATTCCGTTTCATTTAAAAGATAAAATTTTTGAGCCATTTTTCAGAGTTGATAACATGGATACGACTTCGGGAACTGGAATCGGGCTTTCACTTGCGCATTCGTTAACACAATTACATAACGGAAACTTGCAGGTGATTCCGGATTCAAAAGTGAATATTTTTGAACTTGTAGTTCCGCTTCGTCAGGAAGAAGAATTTATGTTTTATAACGAGTCTGAAAAAGAAGAAACAGAAACGGAATCTGAAACAATTGAAATTGAAAATAAGCATGAAAAACCACAGCTTTTAGTCGTTGAAGACAATGAAGATTTATTGAATTTTATTACGGCTGAATTAGCTCCGTTTTACACCATTCTAAAAGCGGATAATGGCGAAAATGCTTTAAAAATAATTCATAACGAGAATATTCAATTGGTTATAAGTGATGTTTCGATGCCAATTATGGATGGGATTACATTGTGTAAAGAGATTAAAACAAATTTAGAAACAAGTCATATTCCGGTGATTTTGCTTACCGCCAAAAACTCACTGAAATCACAGATTGACGGTCTTGAAGTGGGTGCCGATGCGTATATCGCGAAACCTTTCTCAGTGGATTATTTAAAAGTTCAGGTGAATAATCTAATCGAAAACAGAAAGCAGATTATGAATTATTATGCGAGTTCTCCGCTTTCGCACATTAAAAGCATTGCACACAACAAAACCGACGAAAAGTTCCTGAAAAAACTAGACGAAGAAATCCTGAAAAATATTACTGATTCTGATTTAAGTGTAGAATCTCTGGCGGAAATTATGAATATGAGCCGTTCCACTTTATACCGAAAAATTAAAGACATTTCGAATTTGAGTCCGAATGAGTTGATTAATCTTGTACGCTTAAAACGTGCCGCAGAATTGCTTTTAAACGAGAATTACAAAATGTATGAGATTGCGGAAATGGTGGGTTATAAATCGCAAACGAGTTTTGGACGTAATTTCCAGAAGCATTTTACGATGACGCCTTCGGAATATATTGCTATGAATAAGTAAATATGATTTGTGAAATGTGAGAAGTTTTGTTTTTCATTTACAATCGTCGATATTCGTTGTTACGTTGCGTAGACGCACTGCGGTATGTCTCTACAGAATAAAATGGGTGTAAATCATTTGCCTCCTGCTTTAACTGGAGGTTAACTTATAAAAACAAAAAAAGGCTTTAGCCGAACTTTGACGTTTGGCTAAAGCCTTGCAAACAACACACTTTATTCCTCCAGCTAAAGCTGGAGGCAATTAAAAAATATCAACACAAAGCATATTCTAGAGACGCACAGCAGTGCGTCTTATGCACAAAGTTTTATTCTTCAATCAATTGTTCAATCAACTGTAATCGCTTCACAATCGTATTCTTCTCTAAAATTGTCCCCGGCGATAAAACCGCATTCGCACCAACTTTAGAATTATCTCCCAGCAATGACCCGAATTTATCCGAATGGGTATTAATAATATTCTCTTTGTATTTAACCGAAATGTTTTTGTTTTTTCTTTCGTTGTAATGATTGGCACAAATAGAGCCAGCTTCAAAATTAATGTTTTGACCAATCAGACTGTTTCCTATATAATTAAAATGTGCGACAGCCGAATTATCAGAAATAAACGATTGCTTTATTTCGGATCCTGGGCCAATCTTTACAGATTTCCCTAATAATATTGGGCCGCGTAAATAAGCGTGCGCACCAACATAACAATTTTCAGAAATGATAACTGTTCCTTTTAAGGTTACTCCTTCTTCTATTACCGCTGTTTTGTGTATGGCAACTGTTTCTTCTATCTTATAATCAGCTGAAAGTTGTTTTATTTTTCCTAAGAGTATCTTATCCAGTTCGTTGACAATATTCCAAGGTCCAGTAGTTGTATAATCTGGAAAGTAAAAATCAAAGTTATCTATGAAATCAATTGGCTTTATCATGGTTTATAAATTTAAAAAGAGAAGGTTTTATTTAATTTATAAAGATAACATTTTCGAAAACCTGAATTTTTACTATTTAAAAAACAAACTACAAATCTTTAAATTAGTGCTATCCGTTGTGTTAGACGCACTGCTGTGCGTCTCTACGGAATAAAATGGGTGTAAATAACTTGCCTCCTGCTTTAGCTGGAGGCAATTGAATATATATAATGGGTTTGAAAATTATTTAATATCTGCTTCAAAAGGCGATGCAGGCAAATTTTCTTTATTGTATAAATTGGCTTCTGCCGGATTATCTGCCCAGGCATATCTCACCTTCTCTGGATTTAAAATGGAATCATTACTAACGATAACTTTATCGCCGTCGATAATTGCTTTTGCCCAGACGAATTTTCCATCATTACCGGCGATTGCAAATTCTTTTAATACATTTCCATTTTTGATTTGTAGTCCTGTTCCAACATCTGAAAAACTTAGAATTAACTTGTTCCCTTCTTTTTTTATTGATTTGAAAAGCGGTCCAGAAGCGACTAAATTTTTCTCGCCATAAACCAATTTTCTTGCTTGAAGTGACAATCTTTTCCCAACATCGTATTTGTTTAAAGGGTGAATATCGTTCCACTCGCCTGCATCGATTATTACAGCCATTCCCGTATTAGGAACTTTTAGGGTATTCAGTTGCTGTTGTCTTAAAGCGGCCCAATTACTTTCGACCGGTTCTGATTTTGTTTCCATATAATTGGTCAGCTGAACGAATAAAAAAGGCAGTTTTTCCTGTTTCCATTGCGCTCGCCAGTTCCCAATCAAGGTTTCCATTAAAGGAAGATATTCTGATGGCTTTTTGGTACTCGATTCGCCCTGATACCAAAGCACGCCTTTTATGGTATAATTTTTAAGAGGCGCAATCATCGCATTATAAAGTCCGACTGGTTTCAATCTGACGAAGGTCTGTGCCGGAAGCGGTAACATTTTTGAACCTAATTTGTATTTCCAAATTCCTTTTAAATCAAGGATTTGATCGCCAATGATTAGTTCATATGGTTTATCAAATACAAAACCGCCTTTTCCCGAATTACTGATAACCCGAACGGTAATTTCGTTTTTTCCTTCTTTTAAAATATTGGCATTAAAAGAATAAATTCTCGGCGGATATTGATAGGAAGTTGTGCCAACAAAATTTCCGTTTACAAAAACCGAATCGGCATCGACGATTCTTCCTAAAATAATTTTAGCCTGATTTTCTTTTATTTTTTCCAGTGTAAATTCTTTTTTAAACCAAACCGAACCGTTTATATTTCCGAGTTCACCGTCTGCCCAATATCCGGGAACGTTCATCGTTTTCCAATCGGAATTATCGATTTCAGCTGCCCATTTATTTTTTAGTCCTGGATCTGTTTCATCTAGTAGTTTGTCCCAGTCTGAACTTACTTTATCGTCGTTTTCCTCGATTTGCTTTTCCAGACTTCCGTCTTTAAATCTTAAATATTCCTGATAATAATCCGGGAATTTTTTAATGTTTTCTTCGCTGATCCAGGCTTCTGCGGGAGAACCGCCTAAAGAGGAATTGATTAGCCCAATTGGAATTTTATATTTTTCATAGATTTCTAAAGCGAAAAAATATGCCACTCCAGAGAATTTCAAAACGCTGTTTGGGTTTGCTGCAATCCATTCTCCGGAAGAAAAATCGGTATTTTCTCTTTCAAAAAAATATTGATTGGGAACTAGAAATTGTCTGATGTTTGGATTCTCCGCTTTAGCGATATATTCCTGATATTTATCTTTAAGCCGTTCCATCGACAGCTGCATATTTGATTGACCGGAACAAACCCAAACATCGCCAAAAAGGATATTTTTTAGGGTAATTGTGTTGGAAGCTTTTAAGGTCATTTCGTAAGGTCCGCCTGCTTTTTGTGATGGAAGTTCGATTAACCATTTTCCGTCTTCGGAGGTAGTAGTTTTGTATATTTTGTGATTGAAATCAAGCTCGATTTTTTCTTTTGGTGACGCCCAGCCCCAGATATTGACTTTTGTATCGCGCTGCAATATCATTCCGTCGCTTATTAGTCTTGGGAGTTTTATTTGAGCATTGGCTGCAAAACCTATCGCTAATGCAATTAGTACTATTGTTTTTCTCATATAATATTGTTTGTTTTTGCCCACGGATTATACAGATTGTACGAATTGATGCTGATTTTTTTCGCCACAAATTTCACGAATTGGCACTAATCTCTACTTTGTGTTATTTATAGAATTTCACGATTTTTTTGATTTGTGAAATTGAATTTAATATTAAAAAATTAGTGCCAATTCGTGAAATTCGTGGCGAAAAAAACTAATCATAAATGTATAGTTTTATTTTTTGAATTTCATAATCGCCTGCTGAAATTCTCAGATGCCTTCCCTGATGGGTTTGATCTCCGTTGAAATGCCTGATGGTTCTCCATTTTTCGTTTTCAAATTTTCCCTGATCTGTTTTTAATATTCCTGCGTTGCCGTTTTTGTTTTTTAAAGGTTTAAAAGTCACAACAATTCCGGAACCTGCGATGTAAAATTCATTGGGTGCGATTTCTATAATTATGGCACTTGATGCTGGCCAGGTTTCTGCTTTTGCGCCGTCTGACCAATTTAAGGTGTAATCGTGTTTAAAGGTAAATTCGTAGTTTCCTAAATTAACTATCTGTGTATTGTTTTCTTTATCTAACAAAACGCCGTCTATTTTTCCTTGTCCTTTATTGGCTTCAATAGTTGGTGTTAACTGCTGTACTAAATCGTAAATTTTTCCGAGTGGTTCTTTTTTGGCATCGGTTACAGATTCTATCGAAAAAGGCGAAAAACCAATGGCTTCATAATGTCCAATTGCGTATAAACCTTTAAAAGGTGCAGTTTCATCAAAACGATGTTCGGGAATAAATAACGGATCGCCTTGTCGTGTAAATAAATCATTCCATTGTTTGAATGACGGATTATAAAAGTCCGGTGAAAGAAAATCTATCGAGTTTCCGGCTGCTTTCCAAACATCCATTACGTGCGGCAGCGGACCTGCGCTTGGATATTCTCCGGGCTTTTTTTCTGGCGCATTTAAAGCTGCGTTTACAAACATCGGAATTGGGTAAGCGTCTTTTCCGGCTTTGGCAATAGTATTGGTGAATTTTGAAAAATACCAAGCCATGAAAACCTCATCGGTCTGAAGGCTTTTTCCGAAGATTTCTTCCCAGTTTCCAGTTGTTTTAAATCCGTTTTTCTTCCAGATTGCTGAGAATTCAGGAACTAGTTTTTCTTTATTTTTCTGTAAATATTGAATGAATTCTTTTGGAACTTCTTTTTTGAAAGCTTCATTGGCTAAAGGATAATAATCTCTGGCGATTGGCAGCATTCCGATTTCGTTTTCGACCTGAACCATAATTACAGTTTGTTCTTTTTGGTCGAAATCTTTAATGTGGGACATTAGTTTTTGAAAAGCTTTTAAATCGGCTTGCAGGTTTTCTTCGCTAAAAGGTGTTAGAATTTCATGACTTTTATTTTTGTCGTCTTTTATTCTCGGATATTTTTTCTGGTTTAATTTTACCCATTCCGGTGCATGGCTTGACATGCTGTTTTTCCATGATCCGAACCAAAGAAATACGAGTTTTAGGTTTTCTTTTCGGGCTCTTAAAATCAAATTATCCACTAACGAAAAATCAAAATTACCTTCTTCCTTTTCTATTAATTCCCAGTAAACCGGAGTTAAAACCGTGTTGAGGTTCATGTTTGTCAATTTTTCCCAAATGGGTTCCATACTTTCCATAGTAGTTGCCGAAGAATTGCCTAATTCTCCACCGCGAATAATGAAAGGTTTGTCGTTGACAATGAGCTGTGTTTTATTTCCTTTTTTTTGAAGATGCGGTATTTTTTCCTGAGCATATCCGAATTGTAAAAAAGCAAAAAACAAGAAAACAATTGTATTTTTTGGGAACGTAAACATCTGATTATTTTAAAATTAAAAACAAATAATCCATAATACAAATCCTTTCGGATTCATATTATGGATTAAGACTACACTTAACTTACTTAACCAACTCTCCTGAAAAATCTTTACTTACATCTTTTCCTGCAAGACCATCAGCGGTTCCTTTATAGGCGTGTTTACGAACGTAATTTGCATCCCAAAGATTTGGAGATTCGTCCGGAAGCCAGAATTCATGCTCTTTAGAGTTATCAGAAACTCCCCAAACTGTAATACCGTATTGCTGCGCTGCCGGAATATGTTTTTTATACATATCCACCACATACTGATACATTTCTGCCTGTGATGCCTGCTGTGCAACGGTTGGAGCATTTGTTCCTAATCGAACATCTAATTCAGAAATTTTAATCAATTTTCCTGTTGCTGCCAGTTTTTGGAACATTTGAGCAATTTTATCTTTATCTGTAGTTAAACCAATATGCATTTGCGTGCCTATTCCGTCTACTTTTCCGCCCTGACTTTCTATATATTCAACATATTGAATCAATCCGTCGCATTTGTCTAATCTCGATTCTAGGTTATAATCGTTGATAAAAAGTTTGTCTGTTGCATTTCCGTATTGACGGGCCATTTTGAATGCCGTTACAGCGTAATCTTTTCCTAGGTGTTTTATCCATGAAAAATAATCAGCTGCGGTATCACTTTCATTTCCTGTTCTTAATGTTCCGTCTTCTTTCATTGGTTCATTTACAACATCCCAGGCAAAAACGCTTGTTTTGTAGTGTGTCATCATTTTAGAAATCCAGTCGGCCATTGCGTCTCCAATGATTTTTGTTTTCTCGGCATCGGTTTTATCGATGGTTATTGGTGCTGTTGGTCCTCCGCCTGATGATCCATCCGTTACTGAAACATTATCTATGTAATAAGTTCCGGCAGTTCCTCCTAAATCAAAGTTTAAACCTGTTTCTGTTCCATTTCCGGTAAATTTCCATTCCACTAATTTCCATGTTGGCGTTGTTGCCTGATCTCCTTGATAATGAGCTGTTGTTCCTGTTGTTGAACATCGTACAGAACCAGTTGCTTCAGAACGAATCATATACGAAATTGTATATTCTTTTCCTGATGTTAAGACTGATGTAAAATCAGCATGAATCTGTGTTTTCCATTGATTTGCTGCATCCGAAGTTGCGTTTACAACTTTCATCGCTCCGTTTCCTTCATATGCATTGGCTGCACCTGCAGCGCTTAAAGCATCATTAGCACCATTGTATTTTGACCATCCGCTAATATCTGTATTAAAATTACCATTGGCAACCAAATTTGTAACTGTTGCTGCGGCATCAAGATCTACAACTGCAATCGTATTTACATCAATTAAATACGTCACATTTGGCAGATATCCTAAATCGATATTGAACTTGAAATTGGTGCTTCCGCCAACAAAATCTCCGGGAGCTAATTTAATTTTAACCTGCTGCCATGCTGATGTTGTTGCAAAAGCTTCTGTCCAAGATCCGCCCGTGCTGAACCAGTCTTTATACGGATATTGGTTGGTTAATGAAGCGTTGAAAGAAATACGTCCTTTTCCGGTTACATCTGATTTAATGTAAAAAGAAATCTCATAATTGTGACCGCTTACAATCGATACATTCGGAGAGGTTAACTGCAGACTATAAGCCGCTGCAGATGTCGCACTTGATTCTAATTTAATAGCTTGCGAACCCGTTGCAAGTCCTTCATTTGCCACAATAGAAATTCCTTTTCCGGGATTGTTTCTTGCCCAGTTTGTAAATGTTCCGTTTTTTAAACCTGCTACATCTAATGTATTCGTTCCGCTTGAACCGGGAATTACAGTTGGCGCAATAATACTGTTTAAATAACTCGCATTTTGATTCGAATGCCAAACCAGAGTATGACCGAAAACTTTTAATCCTGCTTTTTTTGTTTCGGCAATAAAGGCATCTACATTGCTAAAATTAATTTCACCTTTAGAGTTTACCATTGCTCCGTGTTTCATTTCATAACCCGGCGTAACCTCATCAAAGTTATCGTTCACAATTTTACGATAGGCTGCATCGGTCATGTATAAATCGGCACCAATTCCGTTTCCTAAAACAAAATCTGTGTAGGTTTTCAAAGGCTCGTATCGGCTTATTTTTTCTACTAATTCTAATGGAAGTTCTGCTCCTGTAACCTCGCCATGCTCAGGATCTTTTTCCCATTCCATTAAATTATCATCACAGGATGCCAGAAGCATTAAGGATGAAGCAATTACTGGTATTATATATTTATATTTCATTTTGGTATTTTTTTAGTTAGCAAAATCATTGTAAACCGGAGTATCTAAGGATACAATTCTCCAGTTGTCTGTGTACACTTTTACTGAAGTTGGTTTTGAAGCAAATTCTACTTCACTTGCAGTTCCTGTAACGTCTTTTAGTTTTACATCAGAATTTTCAAAGAAAAAGCCGAAATTTTGATACGTTGCAGCTTCACGATATGCTAAAACTGTTTCAAAAGTGAATGCTTCTTTAGACCATGCATAAAATTTATTTAGCGGAATAGTAACCGTTGTCCATCCTGTAGTTTGAAAAGCAACCGATTTTCCGTCAACAATCCACGGCACATAATTATAAACAGCTCCTGTCCATTCTCCTCCATTAAAATTATTAACCATGCATATTTTTAAGAATCCGGAATCTTTCCAGGCATCGGGAACGTATACATCAAACTGTAATGCTACTTTGTCCAGCGGTGTGCTTGCCGGAATATAGGGTGTTAATTGTGTTCTCCAGTTATCGACTCCGTTTCCTGCTGTCCAAACTTCAGAACATCTGTTTTTAGCCGCATCAAAAGAAGCAATTCTTGCCGGACGGTGCGGTATGTATTTCCCTTGTGAAATATTTCCTGTCCCTAAAGCAAGTGATTCTAAATCTTCTGGCTGGATCATACTCGTAGAAGTTCCCCAATAACCGTGCTGTCCTCTTCCGTCAAAATCTAGTAAAACACCTTTTTTAAAGTTGAAGTATGCCGGCGAATAAACACCTCCGTTTGAAGTTTCTGCAAATAACGAACCTCCGTTGTCTGAAACTCCATTTGGTACAACCACGGTAAAAAACTCACCGTCTTCATCTGAAGTGATTCCTGTTGTTACTTCGATATTTCCCGGGAAAACTACTTTACTTACTTCGGTTAAACCTGTTCCTGAAACAGTTATGGTTTCTCCAGCATTAGGCATTGTGTTTGAAATGTTTGTGATTGCAGGTTTTCCTGAACGAATTTCAAATGAAAATGTAGTTTCATTATTATCGTTTACAAATCTTATAGTGTTTCTTACAGATGGATCTGCCTCTAAAATTGGTGTATCGGCAGAAACATTGATCAGCATCGAATTATCAGATACAAAAACTACATTGAAGTAAGTTAAATATCCGTTGATGTACACTCTTTTTAAACCTGTAAAACCAGAACCTTGTATACGTAAAGCTTGTCCTAAACGGGCAAAAGTCACTTCTCTATCCGGAACAGATGAGTTTACATCTTCCAGAAAAACTTTTGATATGGTTATGGTTCCGCCTTCAGAATCGTTATTGTCACAAGAAGTAAATAGCGTACTAAAGAACATTATTCCCAGCAGTGCGATGGGTGCCCAATATTTTTTATTTAAAATATATTTCATATTAATATTTTTTAGATTGTTGTTTTTCAAAATACTAGAACAAGTCTGTTATTTTTTCTTCTGTAAATTGATATGGAACCGGATTTTCTCTCAACAATGGATTCTGAACCAGTTCTGATTCCGGATAAGGCAGAAGGAAAATTGTAGCATCGATTACGCCAATAGAACGCGGACTGCTGCTTCTTGCAGGGTCTATAGATACCGTATTTGTTGCTGAATCATAAAGAATGGGCTCAATTGTACCGCGATTTTGTGCTGTTACGTAGTTAATAACTTCTTGCTGTTTGTAATAAGCGCGTCTCACTAAATCGTACCAATATTGTCCTTCCATTGCTAATTCAACTCTTCTTTCATGAATGATATCAGCGTAGGTTAAAGTCGTTTTTGGGTCAAGACCTGCACGAACACGAAGTTTGTTTACGCCATCTAAAGCAAGTGCATCTGCTGTTGAAGCGTTGTTTCCTAAAGCAGCTTCGGCATAATTTAAATATACTTCTCCTAAACGCAGCATATAAGTATTTAAAGCGGAGTTCATACGGCTAATTTTTGAATTGTCTTTTGTAGAACCTACAACTCCTTTTTTTACGGTTAAGAATTCTTTTGCGTGATCAACTGTATAACCTCCGTTTGATTTGTTGATTTCCGGATAGAAATCATCATCACCCATCCAGGTTGCTTTACGACGAAGATCTTTTGATTCGTATTCTTTTAAAACATCATTCGAAGCTCTTGTCCAGTAACCCCAGGCTGCATCATCTCCTGTAATATCAGAACCTAAAGCAAAATAAGCCTGATGTGTATTAATAACTCCATAATCTCCGTTTGGAACCCATTGCAGGGCAAACATCGATTCTGTATTGTTGTTGTTATCAATCATAAACAAATCAGCGTAGTTTGTCATTAAACTGTATGGCCCTGAAGTAATTACTTTTTCGGCTGCTTTTTTGGCTAAATCTAAATATTGCTGATTTCTTGATCCGCTGTTTGGATTGTCGCTTACTCCCGAATATGATAAGTAAACACGAGACAGCATTCCGAATGCACTGTATTTTGTTAAACGTCCGGCTTGTCCTGCAGTTTCCGGCAGATATTTTGCTGCAAATTCTAAATCGCGAATGGCAAATTCGTAAACATCTTTTAATGGATTTTTGTTTACAATTGGATTTTTAACCAATTCTCTCGGGTCTGTAGAAATAATTACATCTCCCCATAAAGAGGCTAAATACCAATAAGCGGTTCCTCTCATAAAACGTGCTTCGGCGATATATTTGTTTTTAACGCTTTCGTCTACTTTACTATCGGAAATACCGATAATAACGTTGTTTGACTGCTGTACAACATTGTATAAAGATCCCCAAGCCGAAACTAAAGGTCCGGTTAATCCTGTTTCAGATAAATCTGTAAACGGATAAACGTAATCAGAATAGGGAGCGTACAAATTATCTGAACGTCCGTCGCCTAAACCGTAATAGAATTTATCATTAAAGTCAAACCAAACTCTGTTATAAAGCGGGCCTGTTGCCGACTGAAAATCTGATTCTGATTTATAGAAATTCTCTTTTGTGATTTGATCTTCTGGTTCGACATCTAAAAGATCACTACAACTAGTCCAAACAAATGGCAATGCGATCATAAGAACCGTGTAAAATATTTTTTTTGTTTTCATAGTTTGTAAAATTTTAGAAATTAACATTCAATCCAAGCGTTGTAATAATTGGCGAAGGATAACGTCCATTATCAATACCACTTAAAAGCGCATCCTGATTAATTGATCCCACTTCTGGATCGTAACCTTTGTATTTTGTAAATGTTAAAACATTTTGCGCATTAGAATATATCTTAATGTTTGAGATTCCGTATTTAGAATATAATTTCTTTGGAAGATTATATCCTATCGAAATATTCTTTACTCTGACATAAGAACCATCTTCTACAAAACGGTTGCTAAAACGGTAGTTTGAAGCTGATGATGCAGACGACGCAGCAATTCTGGTCATATAAGGATCTCCGCCCACAATTTGCACATTACGATAATCGTTTGGCCCGTTTGGATCGATTAATTCTAACTGCGCATATCCTAAAGAAGATTTCAATAAATTGGTATTTTCACGAGGATTTTCTAACCAGCGTCTTTGGTAGTTTACGATATCATTTCCGTAAGAACCTGTCAGCAAAATATTGATATCAAATCCCTGAAAAGAAAATGTGTTTCCGATACCGAAAGTAAAATCAGGAGCCGGATTTCCGATATAATCACGGTCTTTTTCGTTGATGATTCCGTCTTTGTTTACGTCTTCAAAAATATAATCCCCAATCCAAACGCCGTTTTCGCCAATCGCCATTCCTTCTGGTAAAGCCGTTGGTTTTACCACTCCGTCTTTATCTTTATAATAGAAATCCGTAGCTTTTTCAAATCGGCCAATAACTTTATATCCGTAAAATTGCCCTATTGCTTCTCCAACAGCCGTTCTGGTAACGGTTGTAACATCAGAACCTTGCTGAATTGTTTTATTTAATACGCCAGATTCTGTATTAAGCGCCAGAACTTTGCTTCTGTTCATCGAGAAAACAATATTAGATTTCCATATAAAATCGTTTCTCTCCATGTTAATGGTATTCAAACTAAACTCAAATCCTTTATTTTCAAGAGATCCAATGTTTACTGTTGGCGGTCTTGTAGCGCCTTGCCCTGTTGTTCCTACGTAAGCAGGCAATGGAAGTTCCAGAAGTAAATCGTTTGTCTTTTTGTAATAAACATCAGCAACCAATTCTACTCTGTTATTAAAAAGACCAAGATCTAAACCTAAGTTGCTCGAATAAGTAGTTTCCCATTTAATGTCTGGATTTGCCGTATTTCCTGCCAACTGCCCAGTTCCCCAGTTTGTTGCCGAAGATCCGTAAATTGAAGTGTAAGCATAGTTTGGCGCGCTTTGGTTACCAACTGCTCCCCAACCTAAACGTAATTTTAAATTGTTGATAGTTTTATTTTCCTTTAAGAAATTTTCATTTGAAATTTTCCAGGCCAAAGCAGCTGACGGAAACCATCCCCAACGATTTTCTTCTGCAAATTTTGAAGATCCGTCTCTTCTTAAAGTAGCAGTCAGCAAATATTTATCATTGAAAGAATAAAACAATCTTCCGAAGTATGAGCTGATAGAACTTACGCTGCTTGAATTTGAATTTCTTGCTGTTGTAGCATCTCCGGCATTTAAATCTGTAGCACCATTTGTGATGTACCCAGAACGGTATCCGTAAAGGCTTTCCCAGCTTGATTCCTGCATTTCCTGACCTAACATTGCATTAATGGTATGGACACCAAAAGTTTTATTGTAAGTCAATAAATTATTCCAGCTCCAAAATGCACTGTTTGATTTTGTTCTTGTTCCTTCACGTACATCGTTTACCAATGCTCCAAAAGTATAAGATGGATTAAAAGTATAATTGTTTGCAAATCCGTAATCTAATGAATATTGTGTTTTGAATTTAAGGTCTTTTGTAAAACCAATTTCAGCATACGTATTAGCTCTGATTGCGTAATTTTTATTGTGATTGTCTTTTATAGACGCTAAACCTATTGGGTTGTTTTGAACGAATTCTGTAGTGTCCGGACCATCAAAAGTTCCGTCGGCATTACGAACCGCAACGTTTGGAGTTTGTTTTAAAGCAGTTATGATTAAAGCATCGTCTGTAACCGTAGTCGTTTGGTTGTATTGACTCAGAGCAAAATTTACTCCCAATTTTAAGAAGCTTTTTACCTGTGAATCTACAACTCCTCTTAAATTGAAACGGTCAAATGAAGAACCAATTGCAATACCTTCCTGATCTAAATATCCTATCCCTAAAGAGTAAGTTGTACTTTCCGAACCTCCGGAAGCTGATAAATTGTAGCTCTGCATTAAGGCTGTGTTGAACAATTCTTTCTGCCAGTCTGTTCCTTCTCCTAATAAATCAGGACGAATGAATGTATTGTCACGCTGTACAATTCCTAAATCTGAGCGTGTGTTTTTTAATGTTCCGTACTCTCTAAGGTTTAATAAATCTAAGTGTTTCGGAATTTCCTGCCATCCTACATAACTGTCAAAGTTTAAAGTAAGATCGCCTTTTTTACCGCGCTTTGTAGTTACGATAATAACCCCGTTTGCTGCTCTGGAACCATAAATTGCAGTTGCAGAAGCATCTTTTAAAACGTCCATCGAAACAATGTCTGACGGATTAATCATAGAAAGCGGGTTTGTGTTTACAGAACTTGTAGTATTGTCAATAATAACGCCGTCGATTACAAAGATTGGTTCATTTGAACCTGTTAACGAACTGATACCACGAATACGAATGGAAGAACTCGCACCTGGTGCACCGTTGTTTGCCTGTACATTTACACCCGCAGCACGTCCTTGTAAAACCTGCTCGATTGATGTAGTAACTGACTGGGCAACGGCCTGACTCGTTACGGATGAAACAGAACCTGTCAAATCTGATCTTTTCATGGTACCGTAACCTACCACTACAACTTCTTTTAAGCTGCTTACATCTTCTTCCAGTATTACGTCTATTTTACTTTTGTTAGCAACTGCAACGTCTTTTGAGCTATAACCAATAAAGCTGAAAGATAAGGTTGCATTTGCGGGAACCGGGCTGATGGTATACGTTCCGTCAAAATTAGAAACTGAACTGATTTTAGTTCCTTTTACAAAAATGTTTACTCCCGGTATTGGTCCGTTACTATCAGAAACAGTTCCTGACACAGTGGTTTGTGCATTTACCGCAGCAGAAAATACTAACATCAGGATTAGATATCCTAAATTTTTAAAGTATTTTGATTTGCTTTTAGTAATTAAAAGGTTAGTCATAAATAATTAGTTTAATGAGTTAATAGTATGGTTTAGTTAGTTTTTTTTATGAAATGATATAGAAGCTGGTTTTTAGAACAAAAAATACTTATAATCATTATTGAAACAAATATATATAAAAAACAACAACACACAATCGGTTGCGTTAATTTTATTTAAGAATTTTAAAAAAATATTATCTTAAAAAAACATATAGTTTATTTATATTGCCAAAAAATTAAATTATATACATATTTTTCAACTTCTTCAACTAAAAGATTATGAATAAAAAGCTGTTTCATTCAAAATATTAAAAAAAGTATAAAATATAGAATTTAAGATATTTTCAATACATCTACATCGTTTTAGTAATACTAAAATTACAGAATAATTGAATTTTTAACTTAATATTCTAAAGGAAAGCTGAATACGAGTGCCTCTCGAAAAATATTTGATTTTAAAACAATTCAAAAAGGCAATCGGTTGTTGAAAAGTTACAAAAAAAGCCCTTTTCCAAAAGAAAAGGGCTTAGTCATTGTGCTGCGTATTTGAGTTTAGAGATTCATTTTTTTTGCATCTTCAACAAATTGTTTTAAACCAATATCAGTAAGCGGATGTTTCAATAATCCTTTAATTGCTGATAGCGGCCCGGTCATAACATCTGATCCTACTTTAGCACAATTTACAATATGCATCGTATGCCTTACCGAAGCAGAAAGTATTTGCGTTTGATAATCGTAATTATCATAAATTTCTCTGATTTCAGCAATTAAATGCATTCCATCTGTCGAAACATCATCTAATCTTCCTAAAAATGGAGAAACATAAGTCGCTCCGGCTTTCGCAGCCAATAATGCCTGCCCTGCCGAAAACACTAAAGTTACATTGGTTTTAATTCCTTTTGAAGAAAAATATTTACAAGCTTTTATACCGTCGCCAATCATGGGTAACTTCACCACAATCTGCGGATGTAAAGCGGCAAGTTCTTCTCCTTCTCTTATCATTCCGTCATAATCGGTTAAGATTACCTCAGCAGAAACATCGCCGTCGACAATATTACAAATGTCAAGATAATGTTTTAGGATATTTTCCTTTCCGGTAATACCTTCTTTTGCCATTAAAGAAGGATTGGTGGTTACGCCGTCAAGAACTCCGAGAGATTGTGCTTCTCGAATGTCTTCCAGATTAGCGGTATCAATAAAAAATTTCATAAGTTTTTTGGTTTAAGGTTGGTGGTTATTTTGTGGTCTGTAATTGTTTTAATGGAGTAAGTTGTGTGGTTTTAATGAGTTGAATTCCTCTCAATCTTGTCATTTCGAGGAACGAGAAATCTTCGTCAGTAGCTCCTCACTAAGGATCGCCAATCTTTGTAGAGTTTCTTGCGAAGATTTCTCGTTCCTCGAAATGACAAGATTGTGGGTATTTCTTTGTGTAATTATCTTTGTCAAAGTTTAAAACTTTGATAAAGATTGTGTGTAAACTGTTAGTGAGAAAAAAATGTGCATTTCGACCGATTCTGCTCTTCAAAAAACCTTCAATAAAAAAATAACTCACTTAATAATTTTATCAAACTGACTTCATTTTTTCGTTTTAATCATTAAAAAATAGCTAACTAAACCTTCAATCTATTTTCTTCAAATCTAAATCTCAAAAACAAGTCATAATCTTAATACACATTTCTCAATTTTATCTAAAATTAACTGTTGAAATAATTTTTACTTTCTACAGCTATCATATAAAGATTTTGATTTTTTTTAGATATTTTATCTCACTAAATATTTTTGTAGAAACCTAACAGGTTTTCAAAATCTGTTAGGTTTAATATATTTTTAAAATCTTACCAATTAAATATATTGGTTAATAATATTTTCAAACAATTCCTGTTTACCGCTCTGAAGCGTTAATTCTCCATTTTGATTTGCGATATCGTATAAATCTTTAAGGGTTAATTTTCCTTCTGCAAAATCTTTTCCTTTTCCTGCATCAAAAGAGCTGTATCTTTCTTTTCTTAATTTTTCATAAGGAGAAGAAGTAATGATTTTATCAGCAGTCAATAAAGCTCTTGCAAAAGTATCAGCACCACCGATGTGCGCTAAGAAAACATCTTCTAAATCTGTAGAGTTTCTTCTGATTTTAGCATCAAAGTTAACACCTCCACCTTGTAATCCGCCAGCTTTTAAGAAAACCAACATTGCCTCAGTTGTTTCTTGGATATTATTTGGGAACTGATCTGTATCCCAGCCATTTTGGTAATCTCCTCTGTTTGCATCGATGCTTCCTAACATTCCCGCTTTTGCCGCAACTTCAAGTTCATGTTGGAAAGTGTGTTGTGCCAATGTAGCGTGGTTTACCTCGATATTGATTTTGAAATCTTTATCTAAACCATATTCTTTTAAGAATCCAATTGCTGTTGCCGAGTCAAAATCGTATTGGTGTTTTGATGGCTCCATTGGTTTTGGCTCGATAAAGAAAGTTCCTTTAAAACCTTGTGCTCTTGCATAGTCTCTTGACATAGTTAAGAATTGTGCCATGTGGTCTAATTCTCTTCCCATATCGGTATTTAATAAAGACATATAACCTTCTCTACCACCCCAAAATACGTAGTTTTCTCCGCCTAAAGCGATTGTTGCGTCAAGTGCTAATTTTACTTGCCCTCCTGCTCTTGCTACTACATTAAAATCAGGATTTGTAGCTGCTCCGTTCATGAATCTTGGGTTTGAGAAACAGTTTGAAGTTCCCCAAAGCAATTTAATTCCAGAGTCTGCTTTTTTCTGTTTTAAGTAATCCGTAATAAATGCTAAACGTTTTTCTGATTCTGCGAAAGTTGATCCTTCAGCAATCAAATCGTAATCGTGAAAACAGAAATAATCGAATCCCATTTTGCTGATAAATTCAAAAGCAGCATCAGCTTTATCTTTTGCTGCTTGGTACGGATCTGAAGACTTATCCCAAGCAAATTGCTGTGTTCCTGGTCCGAATGGATCACTCCCCTGTCCGCAGAATGTATGCCAGTAAGCGATAGCAAATCTAAAGTGCTCACGCATTGTTTTTCCAGCTACAATTTGGTCTGGATTGTAATATTTAAATGCCAATGGATTATCAGATTCCTTTCCTTCAAATTTTATTTGGCCAATACCTTTGTAGTATTCTTTATCTCCTAAAACTATCATTTGTTCTTTTATTTAGTTGTTAATATTAATTCTAATTCTTGTTTCCATTTTTTATAAGCCGTTTCGTAAGGTTCTTTGTTGTGCAGCGGTAAAAACGTCATCACGTGATCGTTGTCACTCACATTAGCTCCGAATTTGTTGTAATCACCATCTTTTAAGCCAACTGCTCTTGCGGCACCCACTGCTCCGGTTGTATTATAAATTTCAATTTCGTGACCAATTAAAGTCGCCACAGTATTCGAGAAAATCTCAGAACGGAAAAGATTATCATTTCCGGCTCTTATGACATTAATTGTCGCATTATCCTCTTTTAAACACTCCATTCCGTACACAAATGAAAAAGCAATTCCTTCAAGAGAAGCTCTAAACAAATGCGCACTATTGTGAATATTTAAGTTGAGGTTTAAAAAATGTGTTCCAATATTCTTGTTGTTGAACATACGCTCAGCACCATTCCCAAACGGAATCACCACTACGCCTTCTGAACCCACTTCAATATTCGAAGCTTTTTCATTCATAGCCTCGTAGCTTTCATTCCCCATATTATTTCGAAGCCATCTGTACTGAATTCCTGCTCCGTTAATATTCAAAAGTTTACCAACTCTTGGCGTTTCCAGTTCGTAGTTTACGTGAACGAAATTGTTTACTCTCGTACTTTTTCCTAACGACATTTCGCTTACTGCATAAAAAACACCTGAAGTTCCACCCGTAGCCGCTACTTCTCCCGGATTCAAAACATTTAAAGCCAAAGCATTATTTGGCTGATCTCCTGCTCTATACACAATCGGAATTCCTGCTGGAAGACCTGATTCTGCCGAAGCTTTTTCAGTAACAACTCCTTGGTTTGTAAAGTTTTCTACAATTTTTGGCGTCAAAGACTTATCGATTCCATAGTAATCCAAAAGCCAGTCAGCAACTTTATTTTCTTTATAATCCCAAAGCATTCCTTCAGACAAACCATTTTTGGTTGTCGTTACTTCCCCTGTTAATTTCAAAGCGATGTAATCTCCCGGAAGCATGTATTTAGCAATTTTATTATAAACTTCGGGTTCGTTTTCTTTTACCCATTTTAGTTTCGAAGCCGTAAAGTTTCCAGGAGAATTCAATAAATGCTCCATACATTTTTGCTCTCCAATTTCGGCGAAAGCGGTATTTCCAATTTCAACCGCACGGCTGTCGCACCAAATAATCGAATTTCGAAGCGCATTTCCGGCTGCATCTACAATAACCAATCCGTGCATTTGGTACGAAATACCAATTCCCTGAATTTTAGATGCATCAATATTAGCTTCTCGAATCGCTCTTTTAGTTGCCGTACAAATGTGCTGCCACCAGATTTCAGGATCCTGCTCTGCCCAATCCGGGTGAATCGAAAGGATTTCCATTTCGTTCTGCGGTTCATTCAAAACGATTACTTTTTTACCTGTTTCCGCTTCTACCAAGGCTGCCTTGACAGAAGAACTTCCAATATCATATCCGATATAATACATACTTACAATGATTCTCTTATTATTAATTTTGTCGGCACATAACACTGAGTATCTTCATCATGCGTAATAAATGCCGCTGCTTTGGTTCCTAGTTCCTTAAAATCAGTTGATACAACTGAAATCCCTTTGTATATAAATTTCTTCATTGGCGTTTCGTTGTACGACAAAAAACCAACGTCTTTTCCGGGCTCTAAATCTTTCTCTTTACACTGTTCTAAAAAATAGCCTAAAATCCTGTCACTTACACTGATATACGCCATTCCTTTTTCGATATTGAATTTTTTAGGATCTGTTACAATCTCATATTCAAAGTTGAAATCAGCACAGAATTTCTTAAAAAAGTCAACCGTTTCTTTTGGGTGATTTGTAAAATCCGGATACACAAATTGTATCTTTTTATACTTTTTAAACAAATCAGCCGCCTCTGTCAAAGACTCATAAAAAGCTTTCCCAAAATCCTGAAAAACATAATTATAACTTTTATCTGCCTGAATATTCCAGTCAATCAAAAGCAGTTTATCTTTCGAAATGGCCGACAAAGCCGGAGCAATTTCTTTGTGATCAAAATTCATCACCACATATTTGTAATACTTCCCAATTCCATTATTGATAATCGTTTTAAAAACATCAATGTTATAATGGTGAAACTGCACATCAGTAATCACATTATCGGGCAGGTTATTCACAAACGAATGGTACAAAACCTCTTTATATGCCTTAAAAGTGTCTAAAACCAAAAGCACTTTTCTCGTTTCTCCCGAAACATAATATCCTTTGTTTGGTACAGATTCAATCGTATTCTGATCTTTTAAAATCGTATACGCCTTAAAAACCGTATCTCTAGACAACTGATTCGTTTTACAAATACTATTTACGGACGGAAGCAAATCTCCCTTTTGCAATATATTTTCAGCAATTGCATTTGTTATTCCGTCTACCAATTGCTGGTATTTGGGAATGTCACTTTCATGATTTATAGCAAATACAAATTTCTCTTGTTCTTCGTTTAGCATACCGTTCTGTTCCGTTCTGTTATGGTTTGCTAAAGTAATTAATTGTCTTTTATAAAAAAATACTTTTACATTAAAAATTGTTATCTTTTTATTCCCTTCAAAATAATACTTTGGGCGTGCCCCTCCGGGTCGGGCTATCCGTTTCAAGTCCTCGCACTTCCTTCGTCAGGCTGTGGGCTTTCCACTTCTATCCCTCACGCAAACCAACCTTACAAGAAACAATAAAACCCACACAACCGATTGTATTTTTTTATGAAATTTTTTTAATCTATTAATCTTCTTATTCCATACGGATCAATTGTAACAATCGAACCATCTTCCAGATAATCAATTTTAGTTACTTTCATGCTTCTTAAATGTGTCACGCCTTTTGACAAACTAGAATCGTGATAAAATAAGTACCATTCGTTTTCAACCTCACAAATAGAATGATGCGAAGTCCATCCTACAACCGGATTCAAAATTCTTCCCTGATACGTAAACGGCCCATATGGATTATCACCAATTGCATAACAAATAAAATGCGTATCTCCAGTTGAATACGAGAAATAATATTTTCCGTTGTATTTATGAACCCATGAAGCTTCAAAAAAACGACGGCTATTATCCCCAGCTAACAGAGTTTCTCCATTTTCATCCAGAATTTTAATTTCTTTTGGATCTTCTGCAAGCTCCAGCATATCGTCACGAAGCAGCGCTACAATTGGCCCTAAAGCGGGTTCGTTTCCAGAAGGTTCTTCGTTGTCAGAATCATATTTATTGTTTCTGTATTTCTGCAGCTGTCCGCCCCAGATTCCGCCAAAATAAATATAATGTTTACCATCTTCGTCTTCAAAAACCGCCGGATCGATACTGTAACTTCCTTTTATTGCATCTGGTTCCGGCTTGAAAGGTCCTGCTGGAGAATCCCCCACTGCAACTCCAATTTGGAAAATTCCGTTGGCACGTTTTGCAGGGAAATACAAATAGTACTTTCCATCTTTATGCGCCGCATCTGGCGCCCACATTTGCTTCTCGGCCCAGGCAACATCATCTACATGAAGCGCAACACCATTATCCACCGCTTTTGATGAAATACTTTCCATCGAAAAAACGTGGTAATCTTCCATCCCAAAATGATCTCCGTTATCGTTAAACGGAATTCCGGCATCAATGTCATGCGACGGATAAATATAAATTTTACCATTAAATACATGCGCCGACGGATCGGCCGTATAAATGTGAGAAACTAAAGGCTTTGAAATTGCCAGTTCATTAATTTCCTCGAAATTAATTTGTTCAATGCTATCTTCAGGCATAGTAATATCTTGGTTTTAAATAATTAAGTTCTTCTTTCTTTTAATTCGGTTTCAATCTGCACCTCCATTTGTTTATTGATTTTATAGAAAAACAACAATCCGGCTCCAACTAAAAATGGAATTGCAGGAAAAATGCTGACCAATAATTTGATTCCGTTAATCGCCGTTTCGGTTTGTACAGCAGAATTTGGAGCGTAATGGAAATAGCCTAAAAACAATGTTGTTAAGGCGCCGCCAATACTTAATCCGGCTTTTAAACCTACCATCATGGCAGAGAAAATAATTGCAGTGGCTCTGCGGTTGTTCAGCCATTCTGAATAATCGGCAACATCAGCAATCATTGCCCAAAGAATTGGGATTGTAATTCCGTAGAAAAATCCGTGTAAAATTTGGGAGAAAAATATTAAGCTGATTGATGTTGGCGAAAAGAAATAGAAAGCGATAATAAAAAGTGTTGAAATGAATAAAAACAACCGGAATACATTTCGTTTTCCGTATTTATCTGCCAGGTTTTTAGACAACGTAATTCCAACGATCATAAAAATAATACCGCCCGCATTAAACAATCCAAATCCGGCTGAAATGGGATCATTTCCAAAATGATTTAGTCCGATATTCGATAAAGTATCTAAAATAGGCTGAATAAAAAGAGCCAATTGCTTTTTATCTACATAATTTTCAAAGTAATACACATACGAACCGCCTTTCATTGCCAGTGTAATAAAAACCAAAGTTGTAAGTGAAAGCATGATTACCCACGGTCTGTTTTTTACCAAATCGCTTAAATCTTCTTTTACACTTGATTTTTGTTCCGGCTTCGGGATGATTCTTTCTTTTGTGGTCAAAAATGTAATTAAAAGCATGATCGTTCCAATAATTGCCAGAACCGTCATTACCTTTTCAATACCAATTGCTTTGTCTCCGTTTCCGGCACTTTTTATAATTCCGAGCATAAAAACCTGAACAAAAAACTGCGCAAACATAACGGCCACAAAACGATATGACGACATACTGTTTCTCTCGGACATATCGCCTGTAATTACACCACTTAAAGCAGAATATGGCAGATTATTTCCGGCATAAAAAAGCAATAATAAAGTATAAGTTACAACGGCATAAATTACTTTTCCTTTATAAGAGAAATCAGGAGTTGAAAATGCTAACAACGCCACTACTCCAAGCGGAATTGCGGTTGCCAAAATCCACGGTCTGAATTTTCCCCATTTGGTACTGGTTCTGTCTGCTAAGACGCCAATAATAGGATTGAAAATAAAAGCCGCAACTAAACCAACAATCAGCATGATGATAGAAGAATCTGTTGGCGATAATCCGTAAATATCAGTATAAAAGTAAGCCAGATACGTCATCAAAGTTTGAAAAACTAAATTGGCTGCCAAGTCTCCTAAGCTGTATCCAATTTTTTCTTTGATGGATAATTTTTGTGAAAGGTTATTCATTTTATGGTTTGTGGTTATTTTGGGTTAGTTCTTATTTCTACAGGGTTTCCAAAAACCTTGTAGGTTTAAAATTGTTTTTGCAATACTTCTCAAATATACCTGCAAGGTTTTTGGAAACCTTACAGGAAAGCGAATTGTGATTAAAACAATCGGTTGTGTAAAATTATGCAAAAAAACATATTATGCAAATTTACTTTACTTTATTTCAAGAATATTTTTAAAAACAACCGATTGTTAATAATATTTTAATTCAAAACTCATTTAACTCGTTATTCTTCCGTTTTCTTCAACTTTAAAATACCATCATAGGCTTGTTTATGTCTTAAAGCTGCATCAAATGGAAGCGGATAATTCGTTCTTCCTTTTATCGGCCAGTCATTTAGCCACGATTGTCCATCGTGAACTCCCCAAAAAGTAACTCTGCTGATTTTGTCTTTATGTCTTAAAAATAATTTAAAAATCGATGCGTAACGTTCTGCCAATTGAGTCTGAACTGAATCCGGCAGTTTTTCAGGATATGGATTCATCTTGGCACTCCCTTCAAAATTCTGATTGACATCGGCGCCTTTTAAATCCCACGGATTTGGTAAAACTGTGATATCCAATTCTGTAAAAGCTACTTTAATTCCTAAAGCCGAATATTCCAAAATACTTTTTTCAATTTCTTCAATCGATGGGCTTTGCAATCTCCAATGTCCCTGAATACCAACTCCGTCTACTTTTCCTCCTTCAGCTTTTATTTTTTTGATTAAAGCGATTGCTCCTGCCCTTTTTGCAGGTTCTTCGATATTATAATCATTGTAATACAACTCGGCTTTTGGATCGGCTTTTTCTGCCAGTTTAAAAGCATCTACAAGATATTTTTCGCCAAGCGTTTTCAAAAAAACGGATTGTCTCAAAGTTCCATCATCATTTAAAGCTTCGTTTACCACATCCCACGAATTGATTCTCCCTTTGTATTTTGAAACAATCGTCGTAATATGATCTTTCATAAAAGCTTTCATTTCGGTACTATCTGCAATTTTTTCCATCCACGGCGCTAATTGACTGTGCCATATCAAAGTATGTCCGTGAATGAACATTTTATTCTTTTCGCCGTAAGCCACAAATTTGTCTGATAAAGCGAAATCATACTTGTCTTTTTGCGGATGCGTGAACATCGATTTCATGATGTTTTCTGGCGTGATTGCATTAAATTCTTTCTTAATCAATGAATCTACTTTTTTGTCTTTTTCTTCAATTTGGTCTGCGCTTAAAGCTGTACCGATATAGAAGTCATTTTTGTAAACGTCTTTTAATGAAGCGGTTTCTTTTTGCGATGTACAGCTTACGGCCAGCAAAGTTGTGACGGCAAACAAATAAGATTTAATAAATTTCATATATTTTTGGTTTAATAGTTAATAGTTTTTTTTTAACACATAGAAACATAGTTTTCTCATTGTAAACCTTACAGTCTTTTAAAACCTGTCAGGTTTACAATCAGAATGATTTATTCCCAATCTTGTCATTCCGAGGAACGAGGAATGACAAACAGAACGTAATTACTTTTTTCTAAAACTCTCCGGCGGGCCTAAATACGACTCCAATAATTTACCTTCTTCAGTCTCAACAACAATCTTTTGGAGCACTAAAGCTGAATCAATTCCGTAAATTTTCAAAACATGATTTCCTGAGTTTTTAATTTTATGCGATGATGTTATTATTTTGATATTATTTGAGACAGATTCAGCCCAGTTTTTCTCTGCATTATCCTGATTAAAATTGATTATTTGAGGCTTTTCATCATCAAAAGCAATTCCGTATTTCAAGCCGTCACGAATCGTAAAATTTATAGTTGGCGAAAAATAAGCGTGTACTTTTATATTTCCTTTGCTAAAAAAATGAACGTCATATTCTAACCTCGGAGATTGTTCTGAGATTTCAATACTTTTTATATTCGAAGGTTTTAAAGTAACGCCAGATTCTGTTCTTCCGATATTCGAAATTGTAGTCCATTTTACCAGATTAGAATTTATTACTTTTGAATAATTTTGAGCTTCGATCGAAATATAACCGTTGTTTTCAACAAAACCCTGAACTTTACTTAAATCAATATTATTGGTATTTAGCTCAACTTTATACTTTTTATCACCAGCTGAAATTGTAAACTGAGTTTTGGTTATTCCTTTTGGAGCTTTTTTCCAGTCGATATTTACTATAATTTTTTGTTCTGCGTGAATTGTTCCTTTAGTAAAAGAAAATAAAATCCAATTGTTTTTATTCTCAACTTTTAATTGAAAAGATTTTACTCCTCTATTGCATAAATTGATATAAGAAGATTTGTTTTCAAGAGAACTAAAATCCGGCAAAACAATTATTTTTGTATTATTTGAATCATAAATCTCATCACTGCCTTCGACCATAATTCCGGGATTTTCTGCAGTATCATAAAAAACAAGCTTGGTTTTTGGAATAACATTTTTATCCGGCTGCTGCCAATTATCATAACCAATATGCGTTTGCGACATCATATGATTCCATTTGCCATTTGCTAATTGGGTATGGTAATAATTTGTCAACAAACTATCTTTTTTAAATAATTCTTTTACTTTTTCAGCATATACATTGGCCGAAGCCCTTCCTTGACTTGCATATAACTGATTTTTAGCAGTTGCGATGTACAATTCATTTAAATTCGAACTTGCCAAAACCGGAAACAAAACCAGCTGATAAAAAGCATCTTTGTATTCCGGTTTCAGTTTTTCATTTATTGAATTCGCTTTTTCAACCAGTTTCTGATAATCCGCAACAACTCTTTCCGCTTCATTATAATTAGTAATGCTATAAGTTTTAGCATCGAGTAATTCGGGTTTTCTTCGAGAATTGTATTTGGTATATAATTTTAAAATTTCGGCAATATCATTTGTGTATTGATCATCAAAATTTTCTTTCGCCCAATTCACATAATATTGGTTTAAATTTCCAGCATTGAACTTTTCAGGATTCCACGCCATGTCAAGAAAAAACTCAATTGGAAATTCCATTGGTTTGATATCACCCACATTTACAATCCAAATTTTATCGACGCCGTATTGATACGCTAAATCCATTTGTTCCCAAACACGTTCAATTTGGTTCGTGTTGATCCATTTGTAATTTCTTGGCCCGCCAACATAATCGTAATGGTAATAAATTCCGTAACCGCCTTTTCTTGGTTTTGAATCGAGTTCCGGCAGTTTTCGGATATTTCCCCAATTATCATCGCACAGCAAAAGCGTAATATCATCAGGAACCGTCATTCCTTTGTCATAATAATCCTGAACTTCTTTGTAAAGCGCCCACATTTGAGGTGTTTCTTCTGCCGGTTTTTTAGTAACTTCTGCAATGATATTCCTTTGGGTTTTTACGATATTTTCTAATAAATCAATGGCAGTTCCTTCAGTCATAGGCTCATCGCCGTCGCCACGCATTCCAACTGTAACAATGGTTTCTTTATTTCCCATCCTTTTGATTCCGTCTTTCCAAAAATTTATCAAGTTTTCAGAATTGGTATTAAAATCCCATTTTCCGTTTGCTTTTCCCCATTCGGCATGTGCTCTCGTCAACGGTTCGTGATGAGAAGTTCCCATCACAATTCCGTATTCATCGGCTAAAACAGCATTTTGCGGATCTTCGACATAAAACATTCTGCCCCACATTGCCGGCCATAAATAATTGCCTTTCATTCGCAGCATTAATTCAAAAACTTTATCATAGAATTTCGAATTGAATCCGCCGAATTTTTCAAAAGCCCAGCCAGATAAAGCAGGCGCTTCATCGTTTATAAAAATCCCCCTGTATTTTACTTTTGGTTCTCCTTGCGAATGAATTCCAGGCAAAACATGTAATTCTGATTGTTTTTTCACTGGAACATCAGCCCAAAAATACCAAGGCGAAACGCCAATTTGATTTGATAAATCATAGATTCCGTAAATCGTTCCTCTTTTATCCGAACCCGCAATTACCAGCGCTTTTTTGATTCCTTTAAACGGATTTTCGACAATTTGCGAGGTGAATTTTTCCCATTTTCCCTGAAGCTGATTCGCATCAATTTTTCCCTCTTTTGCCAATTGATCGATGATTTCGCTTTTTCCGAGTGTTCCTATAATTACAACAAAATCCTGAGCTTCTGAAATGGTATTTACTCTTTTGGGATGTAAATCTGAAACCTGAAAAATATCATTTTCTAAATGTCCTGCCACTTTTAAAACGCCCAAAAAATCATTTGCGCTGACTAAAATTGCAGCCGTTTTTCCTTTTGAAACCAAAGGAAAGTTTTCGTCGGAAGCCTGATTAACTATATATTTCTCTGGATTTATGGAATACGAATTTGTGCTTAATCCGATTAGGAAAAGCAATAGAATTAGGTATGAAGTTTTAATTTTTGAATACATAGCGTTACAAACTTTTTATTTAATCTATTCTTTTTAATCTCGCAAAGACGCCAAGTCGCTAAGTTTCTTTTTTTTTAAAGTTTTTCAATAAAACTTGGCGACTTGGCGTCTTTGCGAGAAATTCTCGGCACTAAACACTTTTGCAATCTCTAAAATAATTACAAATTCAATTTATAAGCAATCCCTATTTCCAAACCTCTTAACTCAGCCAAACCTTTCAGTCTTCCTGTCAAAGAATAACCTGGATACGTTTCTGTTTCTTCATCAACTCTATGAAGAAAACCATGATCGGGACGCATGGGCAGACTTATTTTTGTTTTGTTCATTAACAACAATAATTTCTCAAGAATAACTTCCATTTTAACATCACCATTTAAATGTTCCGATTCCCTAAAAATGGTTTCGCTTTCGCGGATGGTATTTCGAAGATGCAAAAAGTGAATTCGGTCACCAAAATCGTCTATAATTTTCTCCAAATTATTTTTCGGTTCAGCACTTAATGAACCTGTGCAATAACATAATCCGTTGGCTGTTGACGGAACGGCGCTGAAAATAGCTTTCAAATCGGCTTCTGAAGAAACGATTCTGGGAAGACCTAAAACCGAAAACGGCGGATCATCTGGATGAATGGCTAGTTTTGCCCCTATTTCTTCTGCAATTGGAGTCACTTCTGATAAAAAATAAATCAGATTTTCTCTTAGCTTTTGATTGTCGATTTCAGCATAATTTTCTAAAAGAGACAAAATCTGTTCTGCCGTAAAATTGATTTTACTTCCCGGCAATCCCAATAAAACATTTTTGAACAATAATGCTTTTTCTTCTACAGATAACTGATTTCCAAATTGCAATGCTTTTTCTTTTTCAGTATCCGAATAATCGTTTTCCGAATTCGGTCTTTTCAAAAGAAACATATCAAAATAGGTAAACGCATCCTGATTGTATAGCAAAGCTCTGCTTCCGTCTTCGTTGATAAAATTATGATTGGTTCTTACCCAGTCCAAAATCGGCATGAAATTGTAAGTGATGATTTTGATTCCGCATTCTGCCAGATTTCGCAAACTGATTTTATAATTTTCGATGTATTGCAGATAATTTCCAATGGCTCGTTTTATTTCTTCGTGAACCGGAAGACTTTCAACCACAGTCCATTCCAGTCCGTAATTTCGAATGATTTCCTGTCTTTCTTTTATATCAGCAATTGTCCAGACATCGCCAACCGGAATTTGGTGCAAAGCGGTTACAATTGCTGTTGCTCCGGCTTGTTTAATGTCGATCAAACTTACCTTGTCGTTTGGCCCGAACCATCGCATGGTTTGCTGCATTTTTATCATACTAGCTGTTTTTTGTTTAATCTCGCAATTTCATAGATTCTTAAAACCCAATACTATTTCCGCCATCAACTGGCAAAACCGTTCCGGTTGTATATTTTGATTCGCTTAAAGCGAAATAATAAACGGCATCTGCAATGTCCGAAGGTTCTCCTAAAAAGCCCATTGGCGTTCTGCCCAGTACTTTATTTTTTCTTTCAGGATCATTATCCAATGCTGCTGCAGACATTTTGGTTTTTATAAATCCCGGAGCAATGCAATTCACGCGAATGCCAGACGGAGCCAATTCTGTAGCCATCGCGCGTGTCATCGATTCGATTGCGCCTTTACTAGCCGAATACGCAATTACTTTTGGGATTCCGTATTGTGATGCCATCGAACTGATATTGATAATGCTTCCTCCCCCATTTTCTTTCATATTTTTGATCACTTCCCTGCTTACTGCAAAAACGCTCAAAAGATTGGTATGAATTACCGAAAGAAAATCGGCATCGGTAACCTCTGGAATTTCCTTTTTTAGATTAATTCCCGCGTTGTTTACCAAGATATCTATTGAATTATCTTTAGTTAAATTTTCGATCATTGATGGAATTCCATCCAAATCATTCAAATCAAAAATTACCGGAATTGCATTTTCTCCAATTTCACGACAGGCTTCTTCCGTCTTGTCTTTTGATCTTCCTATTATATACGTTTTGATTCCGTTGTCACATAATTTTTTTGCGGTTGCAAATCCTAAACCCGAATTCCCTCCCGTTACTATTGCGTTTTTTTTGCTCATAATTTTGATATATAATTTTAATTTCCAGGGGCAAATGGAAATTTTAATGATTTAAAATAGTCTAACGTTTGTGTTGGCTTTTCAACTCCGGCGGGAAGTTCTTTTCCTGAAAATTGCTGAAAATATAATAAGCAGGCATCCCGCCACCATTTTGCTTCTTTCTGCTGAATTTCGAGCAACATTTTCACTTCATTAAAACGTTCACTGTCAACACATTTTTCTGTTTTATTCCAGACATTCTGCATTGATACAACCTGATTTACACCTTCCTGATATTTCAACGCCAAACCATTCCAAAGCGTTTGTCCGTTTTTCAATTTAAAATCCCATGAAACATGATGAAACCATAATAAATCTTTCTCTGGGCAGGTTTCTACATTATCAAAAAGTTTTTCTATTTCCGGAGCATATTGCGAAGTGGCATTTGTTCCCAACTTTGATCTGTCAAAACCAATTCCGTTTTTATCTGCTTTATGATAATAAGTAGGATTCCATTCTGGTCGTGATAAATTAGAAACCCATGGCCCAGGCCCGTAATGATGTCCTGTATCCATAATATGATGTAAACCAAGCGGTGTCATATAATTGACAACCGCTTCGCGCGATTCGGTCATCATCTTTTTAACTGGTTTTACAAAATTTTCATCGTTTGAAAATGTACATCGTAACCATTCATCGGCAATCGTTTCAGCATTCAAATAAGGATTCCAAGCCAATCTTCCGAAACCGTACCAATTTGCTTGTGCAAAAGGATGTCCCGTCCAGTTTAAATCATTCCCGATATTCGAAACTCCGGCAATTCCAGTTAATTTATTTTGGTATAAAGTACCGTCAATAACTTTGGCAACGGTTGAGCCTTTTCCTTTTTGATACGTATCTGATTCTAAAACTTCCTGAAATAATTTTGGCAGAAAAACCAAATGGGTGCTAAATCCTAAATATTCCTGCGTGATTTGAAATTCCATCATTAAAGGCGTTTTAGGCATCGCTCCAAATAACGGGTGAAAAGGTTCTCTGGGCTGAAAATCAATTGCACCGTTTTTAACCTGAATGATTACATTTTCTTTAAATTTTCCATCATACGGCTGAAATTCGGCGTAAGCTTGTTTGGCACGGTCATTCGCATCATGTTCTGAATATACAAACGCTCTCCACATAATTACTCCGCCAAAAGGCGCAACGGCATCTGCCAGCATATTTGCACCATCAACATGATTACGTCCATAATTTTGAGGACCGGGCTGCCCTTCTGAATTGGCTTTTACCAAAAACCCTCCAAAATCAGGAATTCGTTTGTAAATTTCAGCTGCTTTATTTTTCCACCAATTAATTACTTCCGGATCTTTTGGATCGGCAGTTTTTAGATTCCCTATTTCAATTGGCGCCGAAAACCTTGCGGTTAAATACACTTTTATTCCGTATGGTCTAAAAATATTGGCTAAGGCTTCTACTTTTTCTAAATATTGGGGAGTTAGAATTAAAGCGTTTGCATTTACATTTGTCAAGACCGTTCCGTTAATTCCAACTGATGCATTTGCCCTGGCGTAATCTATATAACGCTGATCGATAAATTCGGGTAATTTCTGCCAGTTCCATAATGAAAAACCAGCATAACCACGTTCGACAGTTCGGTCCAGATTATCCCAGTGATTTAAGATTCGGATATTTGTTTTTGGAGAATCGGTAATATTTACATTTTGGATTGATTTATTAGTCTGCATCAATCTTAGAAAATTAAAAACGCCGTACAAAACGGCAACATCATTTTTTCCCGAAATAATAATCTGTTTTTTATTTTTAAAACTGATTGCTTTAATGATAAAACCTTCGTTGGTTATTTTGTCAAAATCTTCTTTTAATATTTTTTGTAAATCCGGATTTAAAGAATTTTGAGAACCTATAATCAGATTGTTTTCTCCTTTAATTTCTGATTTAATTCCCGGTTTATTCCCTAGCATTCCAGCGATTCCTTTTTCTAATTCTTTTAGGGAAATTTGAGAAGTTTCGGAACTTACCAAAGAAACAATTCCCTGAATATTGGTTTTATATTCTGAAGCAATTACCGAGTTGGTTATTTTATCATATTGAAGCCATAATTTATAATCCTTTTGCCCCAAAGCCGAAAAGGAAATAGAAAGAAACAGGAAAACAAATCTTAATGAAGTCATTTACTAATTAGTTTATTCTTTTAAAAACTTTCATTTTTACAACATCAATATTTTATACTTTAATAATACTATTTGATAAAATTTCACTCTAAAAAATATATTATTACAAATAAAACAACAATTGCAATCGGTTGCGTAAAAATATAAGATTGTTGTTTAAGAAAAAAATTTTAGTTCTCTTTTTTTCTTAAAATATATTTCTTTAACAAATAAAAGCAGGATAATTATAAAAACTATCCTGCTTTAGCGGGGTTGAATTCAAGATTCGAAATCCGGAAATTCTGATATTCTAAATTTGATTTTTATCGTTTGTAATACGCTACGATACTTGCTTTTGCTAAAGTTTGGTTCCAAAGATTAAAACCAACTACGGCTGGATTTGTATTTTCATCGGTTCCCAGTTTATCTGTTTTTAATGCATAAACCGTAATTATATATTGATGAAATCCGTGACCAACCGGCGGGCAAGGGCCTCCAAATCCTTTGATTCCATAATCTGTAATACTTTGAATGGCTCCTTTTGGAACAAGGTTTTTAGTTCCTGCATTGATTATCAATTCATTTACGTTTGCCGGAATATCAACAACTATCCAATGCCAGAATCCGCTTCCTGTTGGCGCATCTGGATCATACATTGTGATAGCAAAACTTTTTGTTCCTTCGGGAGCGTTTTTCCATGACAACTCTGGAGATTGATTTTCGCCTGAACAGCCAAATCCGTTGAATTCCTGAATTTTAGTGGTCTCTCCTCCTAAATCTTTACTGGTTAGGGTAAATGTTTTTGGGCAAAAATTGTTGTTGTGAAAATTAAAGACAACACCAAAATTAAATTTAGCTTTTTCATTTTATTTCGTTTTAAAATTTTAAGCAAATTTAGGTTCGGCGATGTTAAAGAACTTTAGGAAAAAGATCAAAAACTGTTGCGAAAAGTCCAGTTTTTCTGATTTTGTTTTGGCGTTATACCGTACTTTAATTTATAAGCCTGTGTAAAGCTGGATAAGTTCTCATAACCTGCTTCAAAATAAATTTCTGATGGATTCTTTTGTTCTTGCTGTAATAAATAATGTGCAAATTCAAGCCTTTTATTCTGAAACCATTTTATTGGAGATTCGGCGTAATGTTTTTCAAATTCTCTTTTGAATGTTGAGACACTCATGTTGCACAAAAATGCCAGTTCTTTTAGTGTTAATTTACTCAAATGGCTGTTTTCAATTATCTGAATAAATTTTTGAGTGGCATTATCACTGTTTATGGTTAAGGAATATAGAAATTCTCTTCCATACTTTCCAGTTAAATAAAGCATGATTTCTTCAAACTTAACTTCTAATAATTTGAATTTAACATCTCCTGAAAGTTTAGAAATATCAGCTAAACTGTGTACAAATCGTTGTATAAATTCATCATAATCAAAAGCATAAACAGATTTTGGAACTATTGAATCGAACTCGTTAAATTCCATTTTTCTAATGAAGTTATGAATCATTTCATTAGAAAAAAACAACAGCATACTTCTATAATTAGAGGCTTCAGAAATCTTTTTTTCAGTCATTAAACAATTGCCTGATCTCATTATTAAAAACTTAGAAGGATCTATAGACAAGGCTGCGTTTTCAAAAATAGCTTCTTTTGTACCTTCCATCAGAAAACTAATTATATTCTGATTTAGAATAATCTGTTGTTTCGAAACATCTTTAGAACTTCTATAATCCACAACGTGTATGAGTTGTGTTTTTTCTAAATTCATTTCATCGGGAAGTGTAATTGTTTTCATATAAAGTCAACGACTTACTCAATTATAAACGAATTGATAAGTCATAAATTAGAATTACGTTAAATTTATTTTTGAGAAGATTCTCTTGCCAGTACTTCTGTATTTAAAAATGTAATTTCTTTGGCATCATCATTTTTAGATGATTTCAAATTTTTGATAATAATTTCAGCGGCAGCTTTACCCATTTTCTCGGCAGGATGCGTAATAGTCGACAAATTAGGATCTATAATTTGTGAAATTGGATCGTTATTAAAACCGATTACTTTAAATTCTTCGGGAACTTTAATACCTCGTTTTTTAGCGGTCTGCACTGCACTTACGGCTAGAATATCTCCGGGAGCAAATAATCCGTCGGGCATTGGCTTTAAATCAAATAAGGCATTACTGGCTTTTACTCCGTCTTCGTAAGTAACCGAATTCAGATTAATGATTAATTCTTCTTCTACAAGAATATTATGATCTTTCAAGGCTTCGATATAGCCTCTTTTTCTTTCGTTGTACAGATTTCCCAATTCAGAACCGGCAGTTAAATGTGCAATACGAATACAGCCTTGTTCTATAAGATGTTTCGTCGCTTTGTAACCTGCTGTATAATTATCGATAACGACTCTAAAAGTATTGTAATCTTTTGGCACCCTGTCGACAAAAACCAACGGAATATTATTGTTTGAAAACTGATGGAAATGTGTCGTATCTCTGGTTTCCATTGCAAGAGAGCAAATTACACCACTTACACGATTACTGTACAATGATTTAGCCATGTTTACTTCTTCTTCGTAAGAGTCATGCGACTGCATAATAATTACGGTATAATCAGATTTTTGAGCTGTAATTTCGATTCCGCTGATTAAGGATGATAAAAACGGCTGTGTAACGGTTGGAATTAAAACTCCAATGGTTCTTGTTTTATTTCCGCGCAAACCTGCTGCTAAAGTGTTGGGTACAAATCCCATTTCCTCAGCAGTTTTTTTCACTTTCTTTATCGTTTTATCACTAATGGTGTGATGGTCTTTTAAAGCTCGTGAAATTGTTGATGTCGCCAGATTTAATCTTTCGGCAATATCGTAAATCGTTACATGTTTATTCTCTTCCATGAAATAAAAAATAGAAATGTAAATATAAACTATTTTCTAACAGGATGTTCTTTCTTAAAAATTGGGTAAATAAAAATATTCCTGAATAGCCCTGTCATTTAAATGTCGGGGTATTCAGGAATATTTTAGCAGTGCTTTTTATTTGTCTTTTTTATCCTTTAGAATTTTACCGTCTTTTGTAAATTCCAAATCAATATTGTTTGTCAAATCAATATCCAAATCTTTGTGTCCATAGTCGATATGCGTTATTTTTTCGTTTGGATGATTTTTGGCAACATAAGCTTTAATGTTATCCGGAATAAAAGCGGTTGGAATTGGTTTGTCGCCACCATCTACTTCTCGATAAGATCCGTCTTTCCAGAATTCTACTTCTGTTCCGTCTTTCAATTTTACTTCAAAACCTTTTTCACCGTGTTCTGCATCTTTTTTTGCGCTTTCAACAGCTGTATTACTAAAATGCTTTTTCAAAAAATCCTGGGCTGGCTGTGGGAGTTCTGTAACTTCTATTTTCTTCTGCGCGCTGGCCGAGATTGTCAGGGTTAACAATACTATGGCTAAAAATATTCTCGTTTTCATAATTCATTTATTTAAGTATAGTATTACTAATTTACTACAAGAAAATTTGGCTTCAAACCTATTTAAGAAACTTTTAGTTTTTTTTTCTATTTACCAATTAACTGATTTACAATCTTTTTGGTTTTATTTTTATAAAAAGATTATATCACAACTTTGGTTAAAAAATGTATTTTAAGAAACTGGTATTTAATTGTTTTGTATTATTTTTACCTGTCTGTCTAAAATTGAACAGATTTTATAAACCCCAAGTTTACAAGCTTTAAAAATCACTCTAATTCTGGTTTAGGGTACAAACCAAAAATGTATGGCAATCCGGTCCGGAAGAATTTATTTATTGATTTTTCTCTTTTTATCTTTTAATCTGCTGGCCCAGATTGAGAATAAAAAGAAGTCTTTCGTTTCCAAAAATTCTTCAGAAATAGAGGAAGACAAAATCATTAAATCACTTTATGCGTTATATAATAATGGCGATGAAAAAAAAGCCTACAATAAAGCACATTCTATATTAAAATCTACACATAATAACCGCACTACTGCTTGTGCTGATTTACTTTTAGGTTATTATTTTAATAAAAGAGCGATTATAGATTCTTCTATTTATTATACCAATCAGGCTTTAAAGTTTAATACGGTTGTAAATGATTCTTTAAAAAACAGGCTTTTTTCTTTGGGATACAATCTACTTGCGATTAATTATAAAACGAGAGGTTTACTTAATGAAAGTAAAAAGTGGCATTTAAAGGGTATTGAAGCATCTCAAAAATACAATGAAAAGAATCTTTATTATACGCATTTACATGGTTTAGCATTGACATACAGTGAATTGCGCGATTATAAAAATGCTATTTCATTATTTAAACAATGTCTTGAATATAAAGAAGATGAAGAAATAATTTTAGGAAGTTACATTAATCTTGGAGATATTTATTCTGAAATCAAGGATTATGAAAATGGAAATTATTTCTATAAAAAAGGAAAAACGCTTTGTGATAAAACAAATAATGATCAGGCCAAAACCGTGATTTTAATTGGTCTTGGTGCCAATTATCAAATACAGAAAAAAAATAATGAAGCTTTAAAAGTATATCAGGAAGCGGTTGTTATTGCTGATAAAAATGAACTGAATCAGTTAGCTGTTGTCGCCAGAAGTAACATTGGCGATACTTATATTGCATTGAAAAAATACAATGATGCTAAAGTGATATTTTCTGAAGCACTTCAAAAATCGATTCATTTCGGGTTACTTCAAAATCAGAATTATATTTATGATGAGCTGAGAAAAATCGCAATTCTGCAGGAAGATTATAAAAGTGCTTATTCTTTTTTTGAAAAAGCTGCACGTATTAAAGATTCTATTGATAAACTTCAGAAAATAAAGGAAATTAATGAATTGGAAATCAAATATAAAACAGCTCAAAAACAAAAGGAAATCGAGGTTTTGAAATTTGAAAATGAAGCTAAAAAACTAACGCTGGAAAATCAGCAAGAGGCGATAAAAAATATGCTGCTTCAGGAAGAAATCTCCAATAAAAATAATGAAAATACAATTTTGTCTTTTCAAAATTCATCGAATAAGAAACGAAACGAAATTTCGCTTTTAAAAAAAGATCAGCAGTTGAAAGCTCTGGAAATCAATCAGCAGAAAAAAACAAAATTGTTTACTATAATTGCTTTTCTGATTTTATTACTGCCCATTATTGGGCTTTTATTTCAGTATTATAAGCGTTTTAAAGTGCAGCATTTACTGAATATTAAACAGGCCGAAATAAGTTCTCAAAAAATAGACGGAATCCTAAAAGATCAGGAATTAGAGTTGATTAAAGCTTCAATAAGCGGTCAGGATAAGGAACGACAGCGTATTTCTCAGGAATTACATGATAGTATTGGCGGTAATCTGGCAGCAATAAAACTGCAGGTGAATCATTTAGATGTTTCTAATTTCTCGAATGTTCAGAAAATTAGTCTGCAATTAGACGAAACGTATCAGCAGGTTCGAAGTTTATCTCATACTTTGCTTCCGAAGAAATTCAGCCAAAATAAATTTTTAGAAGTTTTAGAATCTTATTTGAAAAATATAAGCGATGCCAGTCAGATTAAAATTTCGTTTATCCCGTATCCGAAAAAAGAGATTAATGAATTGAATGAAGATATTCAAATTGAAACTTTTAAAATTATTCAGGAACTTTTGACAAATACAATTAAACATGCAAAGGCTTCTGAAGTGGAGATTCAATTGAATTATATTGAGAATATTCTAAATCTTTTATTTGAGGATAATGGTGTTGGTTTTGATACAGATAAAAGTTCAAAAGGAATTGGTTTTATTAATTTAGAAACGCGAATTGATAAATTAAAGGGCTCGTTTGTAATTGATTCTAAATTGAAACGCGGCACGATTGCCAATATTGAGATTCCGGTTTTAGAAAAAAAATCAAAAAATAAAATTAAGGGCATTGATTTTAAAAATCAGCTCGACGAATTAAAAAGCAACTAATATACTTGTTTGATGAATAAAATAAATTTACTTATTGCCGATGATCATACGATGTTCCTTCAGGGAATTATGTCTTTACTGGAGCAAGAACCGAATATTACGATTGTTGATACGGCAATAAACGGGATTGAAGCATTGGAAATAATTAAAAAGGGAAATATTGATTTTATTATCCTGGATATTAGTATGCCGGAAATGGATGGCATTGAATTGAGTAAGATTCTAAAAAAAGAACATCCGAATGTGCGAATTCTGATTGTGAGCACACACAGTAATGTGATGATTATTTCGAGATTAATTAGAATTGGCGTAAATGGTTATTTGCTCAAGAATGCTGAGAAATCTGAACTTTTGAAAGCAATCAATACGATTGCTTCGGGAGAAAATTATTTTGCTGAAGAGCTGGAAGAAAAACATCTTTCGAACAGTTCTAAAATTGAAAAACAGGTTTCTAATTTAACGGAACTGAGTTCGCGCGAAAAGGAAATTTTAGTTTTGATTGCGCACGAATATAATACGGCTGAAATTGCCGAAAAAACTTTTATAAGCTTAAATACTGTAAATACACACCGCCGTAATTTACTATCAAAACTGAATGCTAAAAATACGGCGGGATTAGTAAAATATGCAGTTGAAAATGGTTTGGTTGATTAATTTATTCGAATCCTTTTCCCATTCTGTAATTTAAAACGAGCCCAAAAGTATCTGGAATTACTACATTATCAAAGGATTTATTATAAGTACAGATTACTCTGAAATTATCTGAAATATGAAATCCTGCAAGAGCATTCACTGTATTTGAAGTTCGATAACCTCCTCCAAATTCGAGTTTGTTTTTGTAATTTACTAATAAATTAAAATCGGCCTGAAAAGGCGCACCTTCCATATATTTTACTAAAACACTTGGGTTTAAAAGTAGATCTTGATGGCTGTTTGTAAAAAATCGGTAGCCTAAATAACTATAATACACGTTTTTTAAATTGGTATTATTCTTTGAATTGAAGGCTTCGTTTAACAAGTTTGGTGCTGATAATCCTAAGTAAAATTTATTGTAATTGTATAAAAAACCTACTCCTACACTTGGCGTTAAAGTGTGGATGTTTTCTTGAAATTCCGGATCAAATTCTAACCCTAATTCTGTTAAATTTTCATTATAAAGCATTGCTCCGGCTGTGACTCCAAACGAAATCATTTTTGAATTGGCTGATCTTGGCCGTCCGGCTTTATAATCTGAACCGTAATAAATTTTATATGAGTAAGAAGTAAAAAAATTGGTTGTATTTGTTACTCCAATCTCATCATGAGATATTCCGGCAGCTAACCCCAATCTATCTGACCATGCTGATTTGTTTACCGAAAGATCAACATTTTTGGGACTTCCATCAAAAGAGTTAAAATATCCATTTGTTGTCATTGCAATATCTATATCTGAATAATATCCGGCCTGAGCCGGATTTATTAAAACGGTATTATAATTATAACTTGAAAAAACCGGTGTTTGCTGTGCGTAGGCTTTTTCTAAAAAAATGATTATGAGGAGTAAGGCTGCAATACTATTTATTATACTTTTCATGAATTAACGTTTTAAAACAAGATATCCCTTGAGTTTTTTAAAATGATGTGGTTGATTTACACGTATTTCGAAGAAATAAGTTCCTTCTGGTAATTGGCTGGCGCCTAGATTTCGACTTTTGTTTGCGATTCCGGTAAATACATTTGTGGTATTATCATAGTTTTCGGTTTCGAAAACTAAATCGCCCCAGCGGCTGTAAATCAAAACCTGATTATTAGGATAATTCGTTATGTCATCGATTTGCCAAAAATCATTTATTCCGTCCCCATTTGGAGAAAAGCCATATTTTGTTTCGTCTGTGTCCACCGGAACAACTGTTATTGTAACAAAATCTTCGGCTTCGCAGTCGTATTCATTTTTAAAAACCACTTTATAGGTTGTTGTTGTTAAAGGTGTTGCGATTGGGTTTGCAATAGCATTATTACTTAATCCATCTGATGGCAGCCATAAAAAAGTTCCATTTTCTGAAGTCACCGCTTCAAGGTTTACAGATTGTCCTTCTGTAATTTGCTGATCATTTCCTGCCTCCACAACAATTGGATTTGTAAATAATTGAAAATAACAATCTTTTGAATTATCACTTTGATCCGAAACTGTTATTTTAACTGTCATTCCTTCTGAATAATTACTTCCTACAGCGGGATTTTGAACAATTGAAGGATTTGGATCTAGATTATCTGTTGCAATAATCATTTTTGTATAATCTGGAATTACGGTTGTATTGCATTCCAGTGTTTGATCTGTAAGACAAATAAAAACTGGAGCTTGATTATCTAAAACTATATGTATCGTAAAGGAACAGTTTATCTCATTACCACTATTATCTGTAGTACTCATTACTACATTCATTCCATCAGAAATTGCAGCACCAGGGCTCGGGGTTTGTGTTATCGTTAAGTTTGAATCGCAATTATCTGAAACTGTAATCATTGAACGATAATCTGGAAGCGACGTACCCACAAGCAGATTCTGATCTCCAATACAGGTTATAACTGGCGGAGTAGTATCTGCAGAAACGTTGACTATAAAACTGCACTCTGAATATCTATTTGATGCATCTGTAGCGGTTATGGTAACCGTCATTCCGTCTGTAAAAGGACTTCCCGCAACTGGATCTTGAGTAATTACTGGCGAAGGATCACATTCGTCTGTTGCTGAAAGTAAAAGCATATAATCTGGAATTGTTGAACCGCAATCCAAAGTCTGGTTTCCTATACAATTAATTACAGGCGGTGTAAAATCTTGTTCTGCTGAATGTACAACGAAAGTACATTCATCCCAATTTCCAGATTCATCTGTGTATTTTATATGGATTGAAATTCCGTCATAAAAGCGGGTTCCGGCTGGCGGCGTCATTTCAGCTGTGATATCATCACTACAATTATCTTCCAGATTCATTATAGGACTAAATGCGTAATTGGGAATAAATTCTCCACAATATAGCGTTACATTTGATGGAATTGTAAATGTTGGCGCTTTGGTATCCGGACCAGACGCATTGATAATTGTACTGCAAATAGTGCTATGTCCAGCATCATCTTGTGCTGTAAAAACAATTTCCATTCCGTCATAAAAAGCGGTTCCTTCGGGCGGATTTTGTATAAGCCCTACATTTGTATCTATATCATCTGTTACAGTTAGTAAAGGAAGATAGTTAGGAACTTTTTCCCCACAAGCTAATTGTTGATTTCCCAGACAGGTTAAAACTGGTGGAAGATGATCAATACCATCTGAGATAGTAAAAGTACAAGTTTGAAAATGACTGCTGGCATCGGTTACTTTTAAGGTTACTGTTTGAATTCCTCCTGTAAAAATGGTTCCCGGAGGCGGGCTTTGCTCGATTACAGGATTTTCATCACAATCATCGGTTACCATTATATTGGTTCTATAATCCGGAATTATTTCTCCTTCGGCAAAAATTTCATTGTATGGACAGTTAGCTATAACTGGATTTTCGGAATCGGTTATATTTTTTCTCCCGTAAATAACATACGCTCTTCCCGGGTCTTCATTTATTTTTAAAGAATTCGAATAATTATATATAATATTACTTCCAATAATATCATCAAAACCATCATTATTAATATCTCCGGTAAAATTAAATGCTGTTGTATATCCTTGAGAAAAGGTCAGTCTTTGACCATCCTTAGCAGTAAAATTGAACATATCTATAGAATTTTTCCAGCTATCTCTACCATAAATAATAACAGCTCCTGAATTATTCACTGCAAAAAGGTAATCATCGATTCCATCTTTATTAAAATCACCGATACTTCCAAACTTGCCTACTGAGCCAAAGATATTTTCTATTTTAAATCCGTTTGTACCGTCAAGATTCTTTAAATCTACGGAAGCCGGAATACTGGCAGAACCAAAAAGAACATAATCTCTATTGAATGCAATATCATTTAAGCCGTCATGATTAAGATCTCCTACTTTATTTATCCCGGTGTATTTTAATGATGATGTTGAATGCTGTACAATAAAACCATTACTGCCATTTAGAGTTGTAACATCAAATACACTTGGAAAACCAGAGCCTCCATAAATAATATATCTTTTCTCTCCTTCATAAGTAGCTACCCCAATATCAGGAATTCCATCTCCATTAACATCTCCTAATCCTGTTAAGGAATTAGCAATTTTATCAACTGCGGGATCACCGGTAATAGAAAAACCATTGTTTCCGTTTAAATCTGTCGATAATAGTAAAGCGGGAAAAGCGCCGTTTTTACCATAAATTATGTATCCTTTTTTTAATTGTCCGCTTCCTAAAACGGCAATATCATCAAAACCGTCGTTATTAAAATCGCCAATAGAATCAATACCTGCACCTACTGTTTCGTAATATTCTGTACCAGAAAACACAAATCCATTACTTCCGTTTAAACCTGATAAAAAGAATTGAGCGGCTAGGCCTCCTGTTTTTCCAAAAATTACATAAACTGCACCGGCATCATAATTAACGTTTTTTTTGTGAGGCGCACTCAACATTAAATCATCAATTCCATCACCATTTATGTCTCCTGCAGAAGCTACTACGGTGCCTGTTTCGTATTCTCCAATTAGATCTACATCATCACGGATAACAAATCCGTTCGTCCCATTTAAATCTTTTAAATGAACAGTAGGCGGAAATCCGGTGGTTTTACCATACACTATATATACACTTCCTTTTATTATATCCTGCGCATTTTTAAAAGCTCCTGAAGAACTCCTTATATCTCCTACTGAACTTAATATAAAATCTGGAATACCGTCATTGTTTATATCCCCTGCTTTATTCACACTGAACCCCGTTTGTATAAAGCCTGTCTCTCCATATATTACAAAACCATTTGTACCATTTAATTCTTCCAACGAAAAATTTACAGTTTTACATACAGGTGCTGGCGGAGGTGCTTTCAATTTTACTAAAAAACTACATGAATTTGTATTTCCAGATAAATCCGTAACAGTTATGGTTACATTAGTATCGTTTTTAAATAAAGTGCCCTGAGGTGGATTTTGAGTTATTACCAAATCATAATTGCTGGTAAACATACAATTATCTGTTACATTAGGTAATAACGTAATATAATTAGGCAATGTTGAATTTACATAAAGCTCCTGATTTACAAGACACTCTATAATTGGTTTAACATTATCTATACGGTCTAAAGTTTCTCCGTAAAAAATATATGCACTTCCGTGATCCCAATAATAATCTTCTTTCCTGGTAGATCCCAGTATAAAATCATTTGTCCCATCGTTATTAAAATCTCCTATTCCTGCTGCGTCACGTGCAAAAGTCTCAGTAGAATAACCAACAAAATCATCAAAAATCTGATACCCAACCGTATTTAAAATTTTCTTTTCTTTTACAATTCCTGTGGCGGTATTACCTCCAAAAACAAGGTATAAGGCACCATTGTTGGAGATTCCTCTTTTAGACGAAATTGCAATATCATCCTTTCCATCATGGTTAATATCTTTTACACCAGCTACTGAAAACCCAAACTGATCATTATATTTATTTCCTTGAAAAACTATACCTGTTGCTGGTGTTATACTTGTTATAGAAAATGAAGCCGGAAATGTATTTCTACCAAAAACAACGTAGGCTTCACCAACACTGGTAACTCCGTCAAGATCCTTATTTGGAATTCCTATTATAACATCATCAATACCATCATTATTAAAATCACCTGCAGATGCAACTGATTTTCCCATCCGGTTTTCTTTTATTGAATTTGTGATGACTGTCCCCTGTGACGCATTTAAAACATCTAAATCAATTATTGCAGGAAAAATTAAGTTTTTACCAAATATTAGAACAACTCTTCCTGAATATGGATTAGTTCCATCCTCATAGGACGGATATCCTAAAGCCAAATCATCGATTCCATCATTATTTATATCTCCTGCATTGCGACTAATAGTGTCTCCATACCAAACTGAATAGCCTGCAATTTTAAATCCATTTGTACCATTTAAAGATGAAGTAACTAAATCTGTAATAGCTGCAGCTCCAAAAACAACATAATTATTAGTTCTTCCACTGTAAAATTCAGTAATAACAACATCAGATATACCATCGTGATTTACATCACCAGCATAGCTCACATCTCTTATATATGTATTTGCACCTCCATCAAAGGTAATAGAGATTCCTTTTGTATTATCAATATCGGTTCTGTTGTAAAGTGCCTGAAACGTATTGGCTCCAAAAAATATTTGTGCGGTTGCCATACCGTCCTCAGAATAATTTCCAATAATAATATCATCAATACCATCATTATTAAAGTCACCAGCCGAACTTAACATACTTCCTAATTTTTCGTCGGCAGTAATGCCTCGAATTATAAAACCGTTAGTTCCGTTTAAGGCAGCAACATCAAAAGTTTTAAATGAAAATCCCGATCCGCCAAAAATGATATAAATCTCGCCAACATTTTTAACTCCTCCAAAATCTATTCCTGGAGCTCCAATCATAATATCGGGTATACCATCATGATTGATATCTCCAGCACTTTTTGTCGTATAACCAAAATCGTCTTCGTTAGATTTACCTTCCAGTAAGAACCCATTCGATCCGTTTAAAACAGAAACAGGTATTTGCGGGCAACCATTCTGACCTTTTGAAATGCATATTCCAGCAAAAAAAAACAGGAATACGAAAATTTGAAACTTTGGCGCTTTTTTTAAAATAGTTCTATTACTTTTCATTCTGCAGCTATATATTTTACCTTTTTCACAAGTTGCAAAACTATAACTCAACTGAATTTCATACATCACTATAAATAATGATTTTAACAATTAAGTTAACTATATCCCTATCAAAATTCATTAAATAATAATTTGTAATTTAGTCTAAACCATTAAATTTTAAACATATGCGCTATACCGCAATCATATCAATGATTATACTTTTAACATCATGTAAAAATGAGACCAAATCTGATGTACTAACAAATTATTTTACTTACAATCAAAATAATGTAGAATCGGCTGGAGTTAAAATGATTCCCATAAAAACAGCTGCAGGAGAATTCAAGGTATGGACAAAACGTTTTGGGAATAATCCAAAAATAAAGATCCTACTGCTTCATGGAGGTCCCGCAATGACACATGAGTATATGGAATGCTTTGAAACATTTTTTCAAAGGGAAGGTTTTGAATTTTATGAATATGATCAATTAGGGTCTTATTACAGCGAACAGCCAAAAGACAGCAGTTTATGGACAACAGACAGATTTGTCGATGAGGTAGAGCAAGTAAGAAAAGCAATTAATGCAGATAAAGATAATTTCTATGTTTTAGGAAATTCTTGGGGAGGGATTCTTGCCATGGAATATGCTCTAAAATATCAACAAAATATGAAAGGTTTATTAGTATCAAATATGATGGCAAGTGCTCCAGAATATGGAAAATATGCCGATGAAGTTTTAGCAAAGCAAATGAAACCCGAAATTTTGACAGAAATTAGAGCTCTTGAAGCTAAAAAAGATTTCAGCAATCCAAGATATATGGAATTACTAATTCCTAATTTTTACAAACAACATTTATGCAGATTAAAAGAATGGCCAGACGGGTTAAATCGAGCGATCAAACATGTAAATGGAGAAGTTTACACTTTAATGCAAGGGCCAAGTGAGTTTGGAATAAGTGGAAGATTAGCCAAATGGGATATTAAAAACAGATTACATGAAATTACGATTCCAACACTTATGATTGGTGCAAAATATGACACAATGGATCCAAAAGCAATGGAAGAACAAAGCAAATTAGTCAAAAAAGGGCATTATCTATATTGCCCAAATGGAAGTCATTTAGCCATGTGGGATGATCAAAAAATATTTATGAATGGCGTAATTCAATTTATAAACGATGTTGACAATAAAAAAATATAAAGAGATACAAATCTATAACACATTGATTTAAAACACTTTAATTATTAAAAAATAATTATTTAATGATTAGAGTGCTTCCCTTCATGCCGGACGATCAGTTGAATCTTTGATTTTTTTAAAGAAAAAAATCAAAGAAATATCACTTCGATCCGTAATGGTATCATAATATTTCTTTTCGAATTTCCAATTCTAAGCTTTAAAAATATTGCCTGCGGTTGAAACCGCAGGATCGTTTTAGATGGCCTCGATACATGACTTTAGAACTAGCCAGTATTTTTTATATTAAAGATTTCTAAAAGGAGGGAGATTTAGTAATTAATTCCAAAAGTATTATAAAACAAAAAATCCTCATCAAAAAAATGATGAGGATTCTTAAAAGAAAGGCGACGACATACTCTCCCACAATACTGCAGTACCATCTGCGCAGGCGGGCTTAACTACTC
>NZ_LMHW01000010.1:1243357-1245812 GCF_001428525.1 Flavobacterium sp. Root186 | reverse complement strand
GTAACTTGTTATAACGCAAGTACTGGAACGGTAACTGCGGGAACGGTAAGTAATGCTGTTGGAACAGTAACTTACTCATGGGCAAACTCTTCAAACGCTGTTGTTGGAACTACAGCTTCTGTATCAAATCTTCCGGCGGGAACTTATACTTTGACTGTTTCTGACAGCTGTTCTTCACAATCAAATTCAGTTACTATTACGCAGCCAAGTGCCGCTTTAGCTTTAGGAAAYTCTTCTAAAACTGATGTAACTTGTTATAACGCAAGTACTGGAACGGTAACTGCGGGAACGGTAAGTAATGCTGTTGGAACAGTAACTTACTCATGGGCAAACTCTTCAAACGCTGTTGTCGGAACTACAGCTTCTGTATCCAATCTTCCGGCAGGAACTTATACTTTGACGGTTTCTGACAGCTGTTCTTCACAATCAAATTCAGTTACKATTACGCAGCCAAGTGCCGCTTTAGCTTTAGGAAAYTCTTCTAAAACTGATGTAACTTGTTATAACGCAAGTACTGGAACGGTAACTGCGGGAACGGTAAGTAATGCTGTTGGAACAGTAACTTACTCATGGGCAAACTCTTCAAACGCTGTTGTYGGAACTACAGCTTCTGTATCMAATCTTCCGGCAGGAACTGTTGGAACAGTAACTTACTCATGGGCAAACTCTTCAAACGCTGTTGTCGGAACTACAGCTTCTGTATCCAATCTTCCGGCAGGAACTTATACTTTGACTGTTTCTGATGATTGTTCAAGTCAGTCAAATTCTGTAACAATTTCTCAGCCAGGCGCTGCTTTAACTTGTTCAATTACACAAAATAAAGCTGTAACAGCAAATGGTTTAAGCAACGGAGAAGCTACTGTGACTCCAATTGGTGGTAACGGAAATTATACTTACTTGTGGGATAACAATGAAATGACACAAAAAGCCATCGGACTTACTGCCGGATTACATACTGTAACCGTAACTGATGAAAAAGGCTGTACAACAACTTGCAGCATAACAATTACAGAACCTAACGTTTTATCTTGCAGTATTACTCAAGATAATCCCGTTAAATGTTTTGGAGAAAGTAATGGTCAAGCTACTGTAACTGCAATTGGTGGAAACGGCGACTATACTTATTTATGGGATAATAATGAAACGACAGCTCAGGCAGTTTCTCTAAATGCGGGATTACATACTGTTATTGTTACTGATAAATTGGGTTATACTACAACTTGCAATGTTACAATTATTCAGCCTCAAGAGGCTCTTAGTGCCACAACGACTCAAGTTGATGTTGTTTGTGGCGGCGGAAACACAGGATCTGCAACAGTTTTTGCTTCTGGAGGAACAAGTCCATATACTTATTCATGGAATACAAATCCTGCACAAACTACGGCTACGGCTACTACACTAGCAGCAGGTAACTATTCTGTTATTGTAACCGATGCGAACTTATGTACCATAACAAAATCTGTTACTATTATTGATGGAGATTCTGTTAAACCAATAATTGATCCTTTACCGGAAAACTCAACTATCAATTGTCCAGCAGAACCAATTTTTGCACAAGCAACAGCAACAGACAACAATGGAACTATTTCTTCTTTAACTTATGAAGACAGTATTACTCCAGGAAATTGTACTGGTTCTTACACAAAAACCAGAACTTGGACAGCAACTGATTCTTGTGGAAATGTTTCGCTTCCTGTAAATCAAACTATTATTGTACAAGATACAACTGCTCCAACTTGGACAACTCAAAGTGGTTCTTTAAACCAGACTATCGAATGCAGCAACCAAGAAGCTTTGACTTCAGCGCAGGCTTTATTTCCTTCAGCTTCTGATGCATGTGATGCTGATGTTTCTAACATCACTAAAGTAAGCGGACAATTTACAGCTTCTGAAGGATGTTCAAATGCAGGAACTTATACCAATACATGGACGGTAAAAGATGACTGTGGAAATATCTCTGATACCTTCACACAAATCCATTTCAGAAAATGTTTTAGGCGACTGTGGAAATATCTCTGATACCTTCACACAAATCATTACAATTCAGGATACAACCGCACCAACATGGACAACTCAGGCCGGGTCTTTAAACCAGACTATTGAATGCAATAATACCGAGGCTTTAACTTCAGCTCAGACTTTATTCCCAACTGCTTCTGATTTATGCGATGCTGATGTTTCAAATATTATTAAAGTAAGCGGACAATTTACAGCTTCTGAAGGATGCGCAAATGCTGGAACTTACACCAATACCTGGACTGTAAAAGATGACTGTGGAAATATTTCTGATACGTTCACGCAGATCATCACGATTCAGGATACAACTGCTCCAACTTGGACAACTCAGGCTGGGTCTTTAAACCAGACTATTGAATGCAGCAACCAAGAAGCTTTGACTTCTGCGCAAGCCTTATTCCCAAATGCTTCTGATTTATGTGATGCTGATGTTTCTAAT
>NZ_LMHW01000010.1:1241704-1243352 GCF_001428525.1 Flavobacterium sp. Root186 | reverse complement strand
AACTTATACCAATATCTGGACTGTAAAAGATGACTGTGGAAATACTTCTGATGTTTTCACTCAAATTATTACGATCCAGGATACTACTGCTCCAACTTGGACAACGCAAAGTGGTTCTTTAAACCAGACTATCGAATGCAGTAATCAAGAAGCTTTAACTTCTGCGCAAGCTTTATTTCCAGCTGCTTCAGATTTATGCGATGCTGATGTTTCTAATATTATTAAAATAAGCGGACAATTTACAGCTTCTGAAGGATGCTCAAATACCGGAACTTATACCAATACATGGACGGTAAAAGATAACTGCGGCAACACTTCTGATATCTTCACACAAGTAATCACAATACAAGATACAACCGCACCAACTTGGACAACTCAGGCCGGTTCTCTAAACCAGACTATTGAATGCAGCAACCAAGAAGCTTTGACTTCTGCGCAAGCCTTATTCCCAAATGCTTCCTAAACCAGACTATTGAATGCAGCAACCAAGAAGCTTTGACTTCTGCGCAAGCCTTATTCCCAAATGCTTCTGATTTATGTGATGCTGATGTTTCTAATATTATTAAAATAAGCGGACAATTTACAGCTTCTGAAGGATGCGCAAATACCGGAACTTATACCAATATCTGGACTGTAAAAGATGACTGTGGAAATACTTCTGATGTTTTCACTCAAATTATTACGATCCAGGATACTACTGCTCCAACTTGGGCAACGCAGGCCGGTTCTTTAAACCAGACTATTGAATGCAGCAACCAAGAATCTTTGACTTCGGCTCAGGCTTTATTCCCAACAAGGCAGTCTTACTCATTTACAGCTTCTGAAGGATGCGCAAATGCTGGAACTTATACCAATACATGGACGGTAAAAGATGATTGTGGAAATATTTCTGATACTTTCACACAAATCATTACAATTCAGGATACTACTGCTCCAACTTGGGCAACGCAGGCCGGTTCTTTAAACCAGACTATTGAATGCAGCAACCAAGAATCTTTGACTTCGGCTCAGGCTTTATTCCCAACTGCTTCTGATTTATGCGATGCTGATGTTTCAAATATTATTAAAGTAAGCGGACAATTTACAGCTTCTGAAGGATGCGCAAATGCTGGAACTTACACCAATACCTGGACTGTAAAAGATGATGATGTTTCAAATATTATTAAAGTAAGCGGACAATTTACAGCTTCTGAAGGATGCGCAAATGCTGGAACTTACACCAATACCTGGACTGTAAAAGATGATTGCGGCAACACTTCTGATATCTTCACACAAGTAATCACAATACAAGATACAACCGCACCAACTTGGACAACTCAGGCYGGTTCTCTAAACCAGACTATTGAATGCAGCAACCAAGAAGCTTTAACTTCGGCTCAGGCCTTATTCCCTGCAGCTTCTGATTCCTGCGATGCTGATGTTTCAAATATTATTAAAGTAAGCGGACAATTTACAGCTTCTGAAGGATGCGGAAATACCGGAACTTATACCAATACCTGGACTGTAAAAGATGACTGTGGAAATATTTCTGATACGTTCACGCAGATCATCACGATTCAGGATACAACCGCACCAATATGGACTACTCAGGCTGGGTCTTTAAACCAGACTATCGAATGCAGCAACCAAGAAGCTTTAACTTCAGCTC
>NZ_LMHW01000010.1:553176-1241694 GCF_001428525.1 Flavobacterium sp. Root186 | reverse complement strand
GGTTCTCTAAACCAGACTATTGAATGCAGCAACCAAGAAGCTTTGACTTCTGCGCAAGCCTTATTCCCAAATGCTTCTGATTTATGTGATGCTGATGTTTCAAATATTATTAAAGTAAGCGGACAATTTACAGCTTCTGAAGGATGCGGAAATACCGGAACTTATACCAATACCTGGACGGTAAAAGATGACTGCGGAAATATTTCTGATACTTTCACACAAGTAATCACCATACAAGATACAACCGCACCAATTTGGACAACGCAAAGTGGTTCTTTAAACCAGACTATTGAATGCAGTAACCAAGAAGCTTTAACTTCCGCGCAGGCCTTATTTCCAGCTGCTTCCGATTTATGTGATGCTGATGTTTCAAATATTATTAAAGTAAGCGGACAATTTACAGCTTCTGAAGGATGCGGAAATACCGGAACTTATACCAATACCTGGACTGTAAAAGATGACTGTGGAAATATTTCTGATACGTTCACGCAGATCATTACAATTCAGGATACAACCGCACCAACTTGGNTAAAATTAGAACCATGGATGACTGTGGAAATATTTCTGATACGTTCACGCAGATCATCACGATTCAGGATACAACCGCACCAATATGGACTACTCAGGCTGGGTCTTTAAACCAGACTATCGAATGCAGCAACCAAGAAGCTTTAACTTCCGCGCAAGCTTTATTCCCAAATGCTTCAGATTTATGCGATGCTGATGTTTCTAACATCACTAAAGTAAGTGGACAATTTACAGCTTATGAAGGATGCGCAAATGCAGGAACTTATACCAATACCTGGACGGTAAAAGATGACTGTGGAAATATCTCTGATACCTTCACACAAGTAATCACAATACAAGATACAACCGCACCAATTTGGACAACGCAGGCCGGTTCTCTAAACCAGACTATTGAATGCAGCAACCAAGAAGCTTTAACTTCTGCACAGGCCTTATTCCCTGCAGCTTCTGATTTATGTGATGCTGATGTTTCAAATATTATTAAAGTAAGCGGACAATTTACAGCTTCTGAAGGATGTTCAAATGCAGGAACTTATACCAATACATGGACGGTAAAAGATGACTGTGGAAATATCTCTGATTAAGCGGACAATTTACAGCTTCTGAAGGATGTTCAAATGCAGGAACTTATACCAATACATGGACGGTAAAAGATGACTGTGGAAATATCTCTGATACCTTCACACAAATCATTACAATTCAGGATACAACCGCACCAACATGGACAACTCAGGCCGGGTCTTTAAACCAGACTATCGAATGCAGTAATCAAGAAGCTTTGACTTCTGCGCAAGCCTTATTCCCAAATGCTTCAGATTTATGCGATGCTGATGTTTCTAATATTATTAAAATAAGCGGACAATTTACAGCTTCTGAAGGATGCTCAAATGCTGGAACTTATACTAATACCTGGACTGTAAAAGATGACTGTGGAAATATCTCTGATACTTTCACACAGATCATTACAATTCAGGATACAACCGCACCAACTTGGACAACTCAGGCTGGTTCTCTAAACCAGACTATTGAATGCAGCAACCAAGAAGCTTTAACTTCCGCGCAGGCCTTATTCCCAACTGCTTCTGATTTATGCGATGCTGATGTTTCTAATATTATTAAAATAAGCGGACAATTTACAGCTTCTGAAGGATGCGCAAATGCTGGAACTTATACCAATACATGGACGGTAAAAGATGATTGTGGAAATATTTCTGATACTTTCACACAAATCATTTACTGCTCCAACTTGGGCAACGCAGGCCGGTTCTTTAAACCAGACTATTGAATGCAGCAACCAAGAATCTTTGACTTCGGCTCAGGCTTTATTCCCAATTGCTTCTGATTTATGCGATGCTGATGTTTCTAATATCACTAAAGTAAGCGGACAATTCATTGCCTTTGAAGGATGCGCAAATGCTGGAACTTATACCAATACATGGACGGTAAAAGATGACTGTGGAAATATCTCTGATACTTTCACTCAAATTATTACAGTGCAGGATACAACTGCTCCAACTTGGACAACACAAAGTGGTTCTTTAGATATAACATTACAATGTGCCGATACAGAAGGATTGAATAATGCTCAAACTCTGGCACCAATTGCAACAGATAATTGTAATGGAACCGTAACTTATACTAAAACAACTGGCGAACTGCAAAGAGGAAGCTGTGGAAGTACAGGAATTTATACGAATACATGGACAGCCAAAGACACTTGTAACAACACTTCAACTATTTTCACACAAGTAATTACAATTCAAGACACTGCAGCGCCAACATGGATTACGCAGGCAGGAACATTAAATGTAACTTTACAGTGCAGTGATGCTGCTGGTTTAGAAAATGCTCAAAATCAAGCACCAACTGCAACTGCAAACTGTACAGTGGTTACTTATGAAAAAACAAGCGGACAATTTACAGCTTCTGAAGGTTGTTCAAATGCTGGAACATATACAAATAGCTGGATTGCAAAAGATAACTGCGGAAATGTTACCGATAGTTTTATCCAAATAATAACTATTCAAGATACAACTCCTCCAGCATTTACTGGAAATCTCCCAACGGATATCACTGTTTCTTGCGATGCTGTTCCGGAACCTGCAACCATAGAAGCTTCTGACAATTGCAGTGGCAATTTACCAATCGTATTTTCGGAAGTTAAAAGTAATATTCTTAATGAATGCGGCACAGATTATACTTTAACACGCAAATGGACTACTAGTGATTGCAGTGGAAACACAGTTTCTCATAACCAAATTATTACCGTTAGAGATACAACTCCGCCAACAGGAACTGCTCCGGCTGATGTAGCAGATTTACAAAGTATTATTGATATTCCGGCAGCAAATCCGCAAGTTATTATAGATGCTGCAGATAATTGCAGCAGTACAGTAACGATTACAATTAGTGATTCTAATAATGGAGCAAGCGGCTGTGATGGAAATACTTATATCTTAACCCGAACTTATACGCTGACAGATTGTTCAGGAAATAAAACAGAACTTGTTCAAACCTTTACTGTTGAAAATAAAGTTTCTGTAACGGGTGTAGCTTCAAATGTAACCTGTTTTGGAAAAAGCGATGGTTCGATTTTAGTAACTAATAGTCCGGGATCAACTGTTGTCATTACAAATGATAAAAATGAAGTTGTTGGTAATACTAATTTACCTGCCGGAACTTATACGCTAACAGCAACATCTGCTGTAAATGGTGAAAATCAAACCTGTACTGCAACTACAACCGTTGTTATTACTCAGCCTGAATATACTGTAAAAATCTCCGGTTATGTTATGAATATAGACAACAATTCTGGTATTGCAAATGTAATGGTGACATTGATTCCGCAAGGGACTACCACAGGACCAATTTTATTGCGTTTAACCGGAACAGATGGCGGATACAGTTTTACAGGAATGTCTGCAGGAAGTTATTTAGTGCAGGTGCAAGATGCAAATTTAAATAGTGTTTACGAATTATATCCTACAGATTCGAGTTTGTTCTTTACAACTCTTGAAGATTGTACTTTTCAGGAACATACTTTTAATTATGGATCTTCAACTCTTCCAGTCTTAGGCGATTATGTTTGGTATGATGTAAACAGCAACGGAATTCAGGACGAATGGTATGATGCCAACAATGATGGTGTTGTCACTAAAAATGTTCCTGATTCAGGTGGCGCAATCGACTACAGCTTATGGGAATGGATCGATTTTAATGGAGACGGAAGTTATCAAGGCCCATCAAATGTAGGTGAATTAAACGCCGGAGGTTTTGGAAATGCAGCAAGTCCAAATGTTATAATTGACGGACCAAACAGTTATCACAAAGAAGTAATTATTGGAATTCAGGGATACTGGAGAGACAGACCTAATACAGAAAATCCGTATGGTGAGTATACAATCAAATTAGTTAAAGATGGAAATCTGGATACTATGGCTGCAGCTTTAGGTGCAACAGGACTTGTAAAAGTACTTCCAAATGCAGCCGATAAAAAAGCAACCGCTAAAACGGGCAAAGCTCAATTGCATACTGTATGCTCAACAACTAGTCCAAGCAGTTATATTGTAAATGTTACCCCGCAAGATTTAGTTCATTTGGATGCTGACTTTGGTATAAACTGTAAAGAATACTTAGATATTGTTGCTAATGATGATAACGCCGGACCTATTGCAGGTGTTAATCATACAACGACAAATGTCCTAAATGTACTCGTAAATGATACGCTTGAAGGTAATGCAGTAACTGTTTCTGATGTAATTATTACTACAGTAACACCAAACGAATTTTTACAACTAAATCCTGATGGTTCTGTAGATGTTTTACCAAATGCACCAGTTGGTACACTTACATTAGTATATCAAATTTGTGAAGCAGATCAAACTTCAAACTGTGATACTGCAACTGTAACTATTACTATTGAGGCTCCGGTTATGACTGTAACAGCAACCCCAATTTGTGTAAACGATGTTCCTTACATTGATTATGTAGTAACACCCGGAAATTTCACTTCGGTAAACGGTGTAACGATAGCTTGGGCAAATACACAAAATACCTTAATAACCACCATGACCAATTTACCTCTAAGCGGCCGTGTTTTATGGCCTGGAGCAGTAGTTAATGAAGCTGGAAATGGTATTGACTGGCCTGGATGGATTTTCGAAAATAATAAATGGATTCAAGGTGCTGACGGTTTTGAATCATTACGTCCAACAGTTAATTTAACCATATCAGTTAATCCAAGTGAAACCATAACTGTAAATTATCCTCCGGCAGATCCGTATTGTATTGCCAGACCAACATTTGCAATTGTAGCAAATGATGATAATCCGCCAGTAATTACAGCACCAGCCGGAGTAACAAACATTGTAAACGTATACAATAATGATACTTTAAATAATGATCCCGTAAACCCTGCCGATGTCACACTTACAACTGTAACACCAGATCCAACAAATACATTGACATTAAATCCTGATGGTTCTGTAGATGTGGCGGCAAATGCTCCTGCAGGAACGTATACATTAACCTATCAAATTTGTGAAAATGCTGATTTCGGAAACTGTGATACTGCTATTGTAACTGTAATTATTGTTGACCCTGCACCTCCTACTCCCGTTGTTGCAAATGATGATGTTTATGCAAACATTGGCTGTAACACTTTTGGATTAGTTGGAAATGTATTGAGTAATGATTTCAAAGGACAGCTTCCTGCAACTCTTGAACTAGTCGATTTTACATTACTTGCTGCAAATGAAAACAATGCCAAAACAGATCCAAATATTACAATCGATACTCAAGGAAACGTAACCGTTACAAGTTTAACACCAGCCGGAACTTATACCTATACTTATCGTATTTGTGATAAACTAAGTGCCGAGAATTGCGATACTGCAACAGTAACCATAACAGTTGTTCCAAATGAAATTGTAAATATAACCAGTGAGGCATGTAATGATGACTCCAGCTTAATAAACTTGTCCAATTTACTTCCGGAAGGCACACCAATAACCGGGACATGGATTGATACAAACGAAACTAATGCATTACAGGGAAATACATTGAATCCGTTTGGTCTTGCACTTGGTAATTATGCATTCGAATATAAAATTATCGATGAAAATTGTCCAAGAAGCATAGTATTAAACATGGAAGTTAACAATGACTGCCAGGTTTTAGCCTGTGGAAACATTGTAATACACAATGCCTTCTCTCCAAATGGCGACGGAATGAATGATGTATTCGTAATTGACAGTATTAATGATTTAACCTGTTATCCTGAAAATACAGTACAAATCTATAATCGTTGGGGAATATTAGTATTTGAAACTTCAAATTACAATAATACAACCAATGCATTTGATGGAACTTCCAGAGGCAGAACCACTGTCAATAAATCTGACGGATTACCAACAGGTACTTATTTCTATATTCTTACTTACAAATCATTAAATGGAAATAATGAAATTCAAAATAATAAACAAGACGGCTATCTATATCTGTCAAAATAAAAAACAAGTGATGCATTATATAACTAATTACTATATAATGCATTACAAACAAAACAATAACAACTTTCTTATTTTGAATAAGCAAAAATATTGACTTTTTGATTGAAAAATAATTAAGAAATCAATGAGTAATAATCAATAATACACATCTACTATGAGAACAAAATTATTTTTTTTCGTCATTATGTTTGTAACTATTTCTGGTTATGCACAACAAGATTCACAGTATACTCAGTACATGTACAATGCTATAAATATAAATCCGGCTTATGCAGGATCCAGAGGTGCTTTGAGCATCTTTGGTCTCTACAGAACACAATGGGTAGGTTTAGATGGAGCTCCGGAAACTTCGAGTTTCTCAGTAAATTCGCCAATAAACAATAGCAATTTAGGAGTGGGTGCATCGCTCGTAAACGATAAAATTGGGCCAACAAATGAAACAACTATTTCTGCAGATATATCTTATACCCTTCAAACATCTCCAGATTTCAAACTTTCATTTGGCCTTAAAGGAAGTGCCAATTTATTCAATTTAGACATTAGCAAACTAAATCCTCAAAATCAGGGAGATCCACAGTTTCAGGATTTGGATAATAAATTTTCGCCAAATGTTGGTGCAGGTGTTTACTGGCATTCAGATAAAGCCTATATCGGTTTATCAGTTCCAAATTTTATCGAAACAAAAAGATATGATGATAATGATTATGCCATCTATAAAAGTAAAATCAATTATTATTTAATGGGTGGTTACGTTTTTGATCTTGACAAATTGCAATACATAAAATTTAAACCTGCCACATTAGTGAAAATGGTCGAGGGTGCACCGCTGCAGGTCGATGTTTCTGCCAATTTTATGTTTTTTGAAAAATTTGTAGCAGGAATTTCTTATAGATGGAGCGCATCTGTAAGCGGAATTCTTGGATTTCAAATTACAGACGGGCTTTACTTAGGATATGGTTACGACAGGGAAACCACAAAACTAAACAACTACAATTCAGGATCGCATGAAATATATCTGCGTTACGAATTCTTCAAAAACACCAACAAAATGGTAACTCCACGTTTCTTTTAAAAAATAATAGTTATGAAAAATTTTACACTTCTTATTTTAATAACTCTAAATGTTTTTTCCAGCTATTCGCAACAGTCAAAATTAAACGCTGGTGCCAAAAAATACGACAGTTATGCTTATGTTGATGTCATCAAAACCTATGAACGAGTAGCTGCAAAAGGATATAAGTCTGAAGATTTGTACAGAAAACTGGGCGATTCTTATTACTTCAACTCCAATTTTGAAAGTGCTGTCAAGTGGTATGATGAATTATTCAGTATAAACACTTCTCCTCAGGCTGAATATTATTACAGATATGCACAATCCTTAAAAGCAACGGGACAAACAGCTAAAGCAAATAGAGTTCTTGACGAGTTTAATGCAAAATTCAAAAATGACTCAAGAGCAAAGCTTTACAGAGAAAACGTAAATTATCTTGATAAAATTAAAGCAAATTCAGGACGTTATAAAATTGAAAATGCCGGAATTAATTCTAAATATTCTGATTACGGAAGTTTTATTTATAATAATAAAATATACTTTGCATCTGCAAGAGACACCGGAAATTTCAGTCAGAGAAAACATAAGTGGACAGGCGAATATTTTACTAACATTTATGATGCCGACATAGATGCTCAAAGCGATTCAACATCTAAAGTAAATAAAATCAGATCTACCGTAAATTCAAGATTTCATGAATCCTCACTAGTTTTTACAAAAGATGGAAATACAGTTTATTTTACAAGAAATAACTTTGCTGATGGTAAAAAAGGAAAAGATGCCAATAAGGTTACTTTATTAAAAATTTATAAAGCCAGTCTCGAAAACGGAAAATGGACAAACGTAACAGCGCTGCCGTTTACCAGCGATAATTATTGTACAGCGCATCCGGCATTGAGTGCTGACGAAAAAACATTATATTTTGCTTCAGATATGCCGGGTACAATTGGTCAGTCTGATATTTACAAAGTAAACATCAACGCCAGCGGTGTTTTTGGATCGCCCGAAAATTTAGGAAAAGGAATTAATACTGAAGGAAAGGAAACGTTCCCGTATATAACCAGTGAAAACGAAATTTATTTTGCTTCAGACGGACATCCCGGACTTGGTGGACTTGACGTTTTTGTGGGCCAGATTGAAACGAATGGATCTATAAGTGATATTGAAAACTTAGGCGCCGATATTAACTCTCCTAAAGATGATTTTGCCTACATTATCGATCCGGTTTCAAGAAAAGGATATTTTTCTTCCAACAAAGACGGCGGATTCGGTTCTGATGATATTTATAAATTCTTAGAAACTAAGCGATTAAAATGCGTTCAGGAATTAAGCGGGATAATTACAGATGCCGCAACCGGAATTATACTTCCCGGAACGAAAGTTACTTTATACGATGGTATGCAGCGAATAAAAAATTCAGCTGTCGCTGATGCTGCCGGACTATACAGTTTTGCAGTCGAATGCGGAAAAACCTATTATGTACGTGCAGAAAAACCAGAATATGCAACTAAAGAAGTGAGTGTAACAATACCAAAAGAAAGCGGAAAAACCAATCTTCCTATCGCTTTAGAAAAATCGATCTGCAAAGTGGTTGTTGGGGACGATTTAGGAAAATGTTTTGGTATTAAAAGAATTTATTTTGATTTAGATAAATCTAACATTCGAACTGAAGCAGCCTTAGATTTAGAAAAAATCCTGGATGTCTTAAAACAAAATCCAACAATGAAATTAGATATTCGTTCTCATACAGACAGCAGAGCTTCTCATCAATATAATGAAGCATTATCTAACCGAAGAGCAAAATCAACCATAGAATGGCTTATAAACAACGGAGTTGCTACAAATCGCTTAACCGGAAAAGGTTATGGTGAAACACAGCTTGTAAACTTATGTTCTGATGGAGTACAATGTTCTGAAGAAGAACATCAAATGAACAGACGAAGTGAATTTATCATTACCGGATTATAAATTGTAAAAACCAAACCAATCCATAATTAAAAAGCTGTCTATTATTCATAGACAGCTTTTTTAAAAAAACAACGCTGCAACTCAAGAATGCAACGAAAACTAACCAACCAGTTCAAATGTTCTCTTTTAAATTTTAGCAAATATGTTTGTATAATATTTTCTTCCGGCAGCATCTGTAGTAACCGAAATACCAAAATGAGTATAATTTCCTTCGATATTTTCTTTATGACCCTGGCTTTCCAGCCATGATTTTACTGCTGCTGCAGATGTTTTGTAGTTGTAAGCAACATTCTCACCCACTTTTTTAGCGCCAAGAACACTCATAATATTGTTAGAACGAGACACAAAATCATTGTGATTCACAACATTATTGTCGATCATGTATTTATTGTGCTCTTCGCACTTATAAGAAATGTGATTGATTTTTTCCAATGCATTTAAACCGATACTTACTCTGTAATCGTTTATTAACTGCATTGTTTCCAATTCAGATGCATTATAGTTGTAGTCAGTAATTACCTGTTCAGTAGAAGTACTACTTTCATTCCCTTCGGCGACATCGGCAGAGCATGAGTTCATTGTGATAGATATCACAATGAACACCATGGCGCACATAATCTTTTTCATAATCTGTAGTAGTTTAATGCTTTAAAGTAAATGTTGGGGCAAATTCTTTAAAATTATTATGTGACAATTTTCTCTGTTTTATTGTCCAAACGTATTCAATTTGTCGGTAAACTACAAAATTAATCGACGAAATGCATTAAAATTTTTCAAAATAATGTAATAATCTTACAATTATGACGATAAACGATCTATCTTCCATGAAAAATCAGACTGACTTGTATAGCGAATTCTGTCGTGTAATCTGTTAGGTCTTCCCTGCCAAAATTCTACCTGCAGCGGCGTTACAATAAATCCGCCCCAATTCTCAGGTCTTGGAATTGGTTTTCCTTCAAATTCAGCTTCCAATTTCTTTAAATTCTCTTCTAAAAAAATTCTCGACGGAATAACTTCACTCTGATGAGAAACAATCGCGCCAAGCTTACTTCCGTCTGGCCGGGAATCAAAATAGTTATCAGAAATAATTTCAGAAGTTTTCTGCGCAATTCCTTTTATGATAACCTGACGTTCCATTTCCTGCCAAAAAAAAGATAAACAAACGTTTGGGTTCGCCGTAATTGCTTTTCCTTTTTCTGAATCATAATTCGTATAAAATATAAATCCCTCTTCAGAAAATTTCTTTAATAAAACCACACGAGACTTTGGAAAACCGTCCAAACCAATTGTCGAAATTGTCATCGCGTTTACTTCGCCGCTTCCGCCAAAATCCTCCACTTCATGAAACCAGCGGTTAAAAAGATTAATTGGATCTTCGGGAATATTCGTTTCTAATAATTCACTCTTCTCGTAAGATTTTCTATAATTGCTTAAATCGTTCATGATTGTTGATTTTAGTTTATTTTGTTTCTAGTTTCAAGTTTCAAAAAAAGAAAAACTTAGAATCTTAGTATCTCAGCACCTTAGAGCCTTTAAATTAAAATTCAAAGCTAAGTCCATCGTCGCCCAAAAGAACATTTGGGAAAATTTCTTGGGCTTCTTCTTTAAAACGCTCAATTCCGTCGTAGCGGGTTGAATAATGTCCTAAAACCAAATGCTTCACATTGGCTTTTAAGGCGATTGTAGCTGCTTCTTTTGCTGTAGAATGCAATGTTTTTTGTGCCAATTGAGCTTCAGTCTCTAAAAAAGTAGATTCATGATATAAAACATCTGCATTCTCTATAATCGGGATGACATCTTCATTATAAACCGTATCCGAACAAAAAGCATAACTCATTGCCGGAATTGGGTCAAAAGATAACTTTTCATTCTCAATTACAGTTCCGTCATCCAGCGTAACATTTCCTCCGTTTTTTATTTTTTGATAATAAGCCGTATGAATATCATAATGCTGAGCTGCTTCGACATTTAACTTTCTTTCTCCAGGTTTTTCCTGAAATAAATAACCATTTGTGTAAACACGATGTTTCAGCGGAATCGTTTTTACAATGACACGATTATCTTCAAAAATAACCTCGCTTTCCTTCGACTCTAATTCGTGGAAAAACAAATTATACGTTGTCCAGGATTCAGTCAGTTTTAATTGAAGAAGGATTAGTTCTTTAATTCCTTTTGGACCGTAAATATGCAAATCGGTCGTTCTTCCCAAAAGAGAAAAAGTCGAAATGGTTCCAATTAATCCATAAAGATGATCTCCGTGAAGATGCGAAATAAAAATGTGATTAATTTTTGAAAATTTAATCTTATTCTTTCGAAGCTGAACCTGAGTTCCTTCTCCACAATCAATTAAAAACAAACGATTTTTAATTTCTAAAACCTGCGAAGTCGGATTAGTAAGTGTTCTGGGAGTTGCGGCATAACAGCCAAGTATTGTAAGCTTCATTTTAGATTGTTGATTTTAGATTTTAGATTGAATATACATTTTTAGATTTCAACATTCAAAATCTAAAATCTGAACTCTAAAATCTACAATTAAAAGCCTAAGTCTCTTTCAATTTCTTCCATTTCGATAATGTCGTGTGCTTCTAAAAGAGAAGGAACAACGACTAATTTATCTGAAACAGCATTAAAATCAAGATCAGAAGCTACAATTACAAACGATTTTTTTGCTTTTTTATGAAGCTTAACCAGCGGTAAAAAAACTTTTAAATCATTTTCTGTCAACTCAGAATCTGATGACAAATCGATTATAATATTTTGTTTTTCAAAGGTTTTAAACTGCTGCGTTACTTTTTCTACAAAGCCATTAAAATCGCCTTGTGTATCTTTTATGGTAACGGTATGTCCTTTTTGATCTACTTTCATTTTATAATTTGTGGGGCTAATATAAAAATTGATTTTCAGAGCGCTAAGGTACGAAGTTTTTTGTTTGTTGTTTCAAGTTTTAGGTTTCAGGTTTCAAGTTTGTCAGGCTGAGCGAAGTCGAAGCCCGCGTTTGCAAAGCACGTTTGTTTATAAAGCCCTTCGACTTCGCTCAGGGTGACATCGGGATATTCAAGTTCCAACAACTTGGAACCTAAAACCTAAAATTTGAAACAAATATTACTGAATTTTAGAAGCCAAAAGATAAATAACCGCCATTCTAATCGCAACACCATTCTCAACCTGATTTAAGATAACTGAATGATCAGAATCAGCCACTTCAGAAGTAATCTCAACTCCTCTATTGATTGGTCCCGGGTGCATGATTACGATTTCTTTTCCAAGAGAATCCAAAAGCGGTTTATCAACTCCGTATTGCTGTGCGTATTCGCGTGTCGATGGAAAGAAGTTTACATCCATACGTTCGTTTTGCACACGAAGCATATTCGCAACATCACACCATTCTAAGGCTTTACGTAAATTTGGCTCGACCGTAACACCAAGTGATTCAATATATCTCGGAATCAGTGTTTTTGGTCCGCAGACTTTTACTTCTGCACCTTGCATCTGCAAAGCATATATATTGGATAAGGCAACTCTCGAATGCAGAATATCACCTACAATAACTACTTTTTTTCCGGCAACATCACCTAGTTTTTCTCTGATAGAATAACTGTCTAACAAAGCCTGAGTTGGGTGTTCGTGTGCTCCGTCTCCGGCGTTTACGATACTGGCTTTGACATTTTTAGATAAAAAATAAGCCGCTCCGGGATTAGAGTGGCGCATTACAACCATATCAACTTTCATCGAAAGGATATTATTTACAGTATCAATCAGGGTTTCTCCTTTTTTAACCGATGACTGCGCTGCAGAAAAACTAATAACATCAGCAGATAAACGTTTCTGCGCTAATTCAAAGGAAAGTTTGGTTCTCGTACTGTTTTCGAAGAAAATATTGGCAATGGTAATATCTCGTAATGAAGGAACTTTTTTAATTGGTCGGTTAATGACTTCTTTAAAATGATCTGCCGTTTCAAAAATCAGGTTAATATCATTCTCATTGATGTATTTTATTCCTAATAAATGATTTACGCTTAATTCTTTCATCTTTAATGTTTAATTGTTTTTTCTGTTGAATCGTTAATTTGTTGAATCGTTTAATCGTTCCTTCCGATTAAACAATTAACCGGTTAACCGATTAAACTAATTTGTCACTAGGTGAACCACATCTTCACCATCATTTTCTTTCCAGCTCACTTTTACTTTTTCGCCATTAATTGCATCCACCTGACGGCCTCTGTAATCCGGCTGAATTGGTAAATTACGACTGAAACGTCTGTCGATTAATACTAACAATTCAATTTCTGAAGGTCTTCCAAAAGATTGAATTGCAGTTAATGCAGAACGAATACTTCTTCCGGTAAACAAAACGTCATCAATAAAAATGACTTTTTTGTCTTCGACTATAAAATTTATTTGAGTTTTATTGGCTTCAAGCGGTTTATCTGTTCTGCGGAAATCATCTCTAAAAAAAGTAATATCCAGATATCCCAGTGAAATTTCAGGAGTTTGATATTCGTTCTCTAAAATTTGTTTTAAACGTTCAGCCAAATAAACACCTCTCGGCTGAATCCCGATTAAAATTGTATCAGAGAAATCAAGATGTTTTTCGATTAACTGACAAGCCAAACGATGGAGTATGATAGTAACTTCTTTTGAATTAAGTAATACTTTTTGGCTCATAAGTAATTATAATGTTTGGTTGGGCAAATATACAAAATCAGAATTTATTTGTTGGGGTGTTGAGTGGGGAAATATTTTTTTTGATTTATATAGAAAATTAGGTTTAAAAAAATAAGTTTTAGCTTTTAAACATAGATTATTTTAAAATCATATTTTAGCAGAAGAAACAAATTAACTGGGGTTATTTAAAATGATAAAAAAATCAATACTTTTTTCATTAATTACAATTTCATTTTTATCATGCGAAAGAGAATGCAAATTGGTACCTATTCCAAGTAATATCTTTCAATTAGAAAATTTAAAAAAAGAGTACGTATTTTATAGTAATATCGAAACAATAAGTGCCAAAATCATTGACAGATATGAATATTATGAGAAAACTTCATTTAAAAGTCCGACAAACATTCGCGATTGTGAGCATTATAAATCATATGAGTTAGACTTTAAAGGAGAAAAAATATTGGTGTCAGTAAGAAAATATGTTTCTGATTCTTTAGAACTCGATGTTCTGGCATTTGGTAATTGCATTAATCTTCCAAGTGAGAAAAAAATTCCTGAAAAAGAACTATTGCTGCACAAGCTTTATACTTTTGAACGAGATTCTGATTGCGATTCTAGTAACAGTATTATCAAAAAAGTAATTTTAAAAGGATATTTGATCACATCTATTACTACTTCTGAAAATAAAACATGGATAGCCAAATAATGATTTCAATATTGACAAAAACAGTTTAAATTTTAAATGATTAACATAATTCAGAAATTAAAAGATTTAAAAGTAACAGGAGGTATTATATGGCTTTTAGAATTCATTCATGGAAAAAACCATTTAACTCCAAAACTAAATCATTTAAGAACTTTACAACATGGAACTGTTGGTCGAGAAGTTGCTAAAATGCTCGACAGTAAACAATATAGATTAATTCCGAAATTTGAAAATCATGATCTAAAACATATCGTTTTAGAATATGAAATGATAATGAAAGATGAAATTAGAATGCAAGCTTATTTAATTGGCAATGGCAACTTTACTTTTCCTTGTCTAATATTTTTTTCTTTAGGTATATTTTATCCAACAATATGGAAAAGCTTATTAAAAGAATACCTAGACGGGAAAAATACAAAATCTATTCATTTTCTAACTTTAGATAATTGTATGGAATTAGAATTAAAAGATATAAAAAATGAATATGGACGGAGAAAAATGACAAATTAAATGAAAGAAAGTATCCTACAATTTATAGCAAAACCAAAAAACATTTTTCTAATAGATGCTGTTGGGGCATTACTTACATTCACATTACTTTTTCTCGTTCTCAGAACTTTCAATTCTTATTTTGACTTATCAAAAACCATTTTAGAATATCTTTCATTACTGGCACTCCTTTTTTCAATTTACTCTCTTACCTGCTTTTTTCTAGCAAAAAATAATTGGAAATTATATTTAAAAATAATCTGCACAGCAAACATACTCTATTGTATTTTGACATTTGGCATTTTACTATATCATTATAATAGTATTTCTGTTTTTGGTATTGTTTACTTTTTAGGAGAAATCGTTGTTATAGCCTGTCTTGTATTTCTGGAAATAAAAACGATAAAAAATAAGGTTCAATAAATAAACCCTTTTCAATTTCGTATAATTAATTCTGAAATTCCAGGTATTGAATCCGTTGTAGTATTGATGCGCCTAACCTAAAGCATCTCTGATCCATCTTTTAAATTCTTTTGCCAATTTTAACCATTTTAACAATTAAAAAACAAACAATTAATTATAATTCCATTTTAATGTTAACATTTTTACCAATGTAGTATTTTTCATTCGTAAATTAATCGCCAAACAACAAATTAGGTTCGACAAAGTGAAATAATTACCTTACAAATAATTATTTAACAATTGTTTAAATAAATTAGCGATGGTTTTTCTTACTAACCAAATTGCTTTCACCTATTTTTAACCAAAAACAAATTATCTATGCAAGTATCTAAAATTCTGGAAATACTAATTGCGTTAGGTTTATTTTACTTTCTCTTTAGTACTCTTGTTTCGTTACTCTTTGAATGGTACTCCTATAAAACCCAAAAAAGAGGCCGATTTCTTTACGAAACAATTCTTAAATTATTAAACGATCCTGTGAACAAAAGCTACGGTGCCAGCTTATACAGCCACTTTAGCATCGATCAGCTTAAAAAAAACAGAGATTCTTACCCGCAATACATTTCGTCTGATATGTTTGCTGATGCCTTGATTGATATTATTGGAAGTCAATCTGAAACCACAAAATTTGAAAATATTTTTGATCCAAAAGGATCTACAAATTTAGTAGATGTTAAGCTAGTCGAAGAACGTATTGAAGATCCTTATAAGAGATTTAAAAAAGGACTTGATCAAATGAACTACAGTCCATTAAAAAGTTATTTAAGGGCATTCTTTGAGAAAACAGAAAACCATCCTGATTTAAAAAAGGCAATTTCAAAATGGTTTGATGACTATATGGAAAGAGTAAGCGGCTGGTATAAAACAAAAACGAAAAGAAGTTTACTTATTATAAGTTTCTTAGTTTGCCTGGCGCTGAATGTTGATTCTATTACTCTAATTAAAAAATTAAATTCTGATGACAAGTATCGCAAAGATCTTGTGTTAATAGCCGAAAAAAAGGCACTTGAAAATAAGATTAATGCTCAAAAAATTGATTCAGTTGATATTACTAAAAATATAGAAAGCATCAAATCAGTAATTACTGAAATAGAAGATAGCTCTCTTCCAATTGGGTATAATTCTGATTTTTTAAAATCAAAAGAAGAAAAGATTGGTCCAATGCTTTTGTGGTGGATTTGTGGAATTATAATTTCAGCATTTGCCCTCAGCTTTGGAGCGCCTTTTTGGTTTGAAGTTATGGTAAAAGCAATTAATATTAGAAGAGCCGGAATAAAACCATCCTAAAATCATACAATCATGAACGATATATACAACATTCATTCGCACATCTTTACAGGAAAATGTGCCCCGAAAGACTTTTTACAGGTAGCTGCCAAACTTGGAGACGGAGCTTCTACGTTTCTTAAATGGTTAATATTAACCCGACCTGTCTCCTGGTTAATTACAAAATTGGGAAACTTAATCCCTAAAAGGATTTTACAATTCCTAAAAATTGGTGTTATGGCTTCACAAGAAGAAGTCTTTCTCGACTTGAAAGGAGCTTATGATAATTCTGAATACAGCGGAATAAAAATAGTCGCGCTTACAATTGATATGGATTATATGAGTGATCCTGACAAAAAACCCGAAAAAGATTTTAACTCGCAAATACAGGACATCTACAAATTAAAAAAAACTTACCCGAATATATTATTTCCTTTTTATGGCATAGATCCTAGAAATCCGGATATTAAAAACCTCGAAAATCTTAAAAAAGCAATTGAAAGTAAAACTTTTGTTGGAATTAAATTATATCCAGCAAATGGCTTTTTTCCTTTTGATGCGCGATTAGACAGTCTTTATCAATATGCCGAAAAAAATAACATTCCTGTTATGACACATTGTACACGTGGCGGCAGTTATTATTTAGGTAAAAATGTCTGGTCGGTTATTCCTGATAATCCTACATCAGTAGATCCAAATCATCCTTTAATGCCAAAAATTAAAAAACGTATTGCTGTTTACAAAAATGCTTCAGATAAATCATTTCGGGAAAATGCAAGAGCATGTAACCTTTTTTCTCATCCTGAAAATTATATACCTGTTTTAGATAAATATCCTGAATTAAAGCTTTGCATTGCACATATGGGCGGGGATATCGAAATATTGGGATCAAAAAAAACAGATACGAAAAAATTGTTCGAAGCAGCATACAAACTGGAAGAAAATACAGAATCATGGTATGAAACTATTAAACTAAAAATCCTGATTAAAAAATACCCTAATACGTTTACAGATATTTCTTATTCGTTATGCGATGAAAATTGTATGATAAAGTTATCTGAAGATTTGAAAAAAAATCTTATTCACCCAGAGCGGGTTTTATTTGGAACAGACTATTTTATGGTTGCAAAAGAAAATGCTGAGTTAAAAGTCGTTGCCGTTGGCCAAAGGAATTTAAGCACGCATTTTCCTCTGTTTATGAGTGCTAATAATAAAAGGTATTTGTTTTAATTAAAGATTGTATTTTTAATCTGCTGCAAATTAAACTTCTTCATAAAGTTTCGTAGGTTCTGTCACATTCATAATAAATAAAATGTCACGAACCTACGGCTCTTTTAATTTCTTTCTTATTTTATTTTTGAATCGGATTGAAATCCGTACCTGCAATATGAGCCGAACCGATGGCTCTTTTTTTTGAAAACATACCAATAATTGGTATATTTGATAAAATTTTTAAATCATGCCAAAAAATACATCAATATTACTAGGTGATTATTTTGATAACTTTATAAGTTCTCAGATAAAAAGTGGAAGATTTTCATCTGCAAGTGAAGTGATTCGTACAGCTTTACGAATGTTTGAAGAAGAAGAATCAAAAAAAAGTGAGTTAATTAAAGAATTAAAAAAAGGCGAAAAATCCGGATTTGTAAAAGATTTCGACCGTGTTTCTTTTTTGAAAAATATGGATAAAAAATACCCCGAAAAATGAATTATAAGATCAGTAATGAAGCATCTTATGATTTAGAAAAAATTTGGTTATATACTTTTGAAAATTGGTCTCGTGAACAAGCTCATCGATATATCGGTTTAATTATGGATGAAATCGAATATTTATGCTTAAATCCTAAATCTGGAAATGATATGAATCATATTAGAAAAGGATATTTTAGAAGTAAAGTGAAATCACATTTAATATTTTACAAGATAAACATAAAAGAAAATGAATTAGAAGTCATTCGAATTTTACACCAAATGATGGATATTGAAAATCATTTAAACAAATAATACTTAATCCAAATCCTAAAACTTTTTCCAAAAATTGTATAAGGCATTTTCCTGATTTCTGAAGTAATTTTAATATACAAATTTAAAAACTCAGAGTCATGCAAAATAAAATTACAAGATTGTTAATGGTATTCGTAATACTATTTTCATTTACAAGCTGCGAAGTTATTGGAGATATTTTTAAAGCCGGAATGGGATTCGGGATATTTATTGTGATTTTTATAGTTGCAATTATTATCTGGATTTTCGCTAAAGTTTTCGGAGGTAAATAAAACATAAAAAAAATCCCAAATTCTATTTAATTGGAATTTGGGATTTATAATATTTGTGATTTATAGATTAAAGATTGTACATCTTCTTTCTTTGTTCCTGAATTTTTTCATCATCAAGATATTCGTCAAATGTCATGTAACGATCAATTACTCCGTTTGGCGTCAATTCTACAATTCTGTTACCCACAGTTTGTGCAAACTCATGGTCATGTGTTGTAAAAATTACAGACCCTTTAAAGTTTTTCAATGAGTTATTGAAAGCTGTGATAGACTCCAAATCTAAGTGATTTGTAGGCTCATCAAGCATTAAAACATTAGCACGCTCCATCATCATTCTGGAAAGCATACAACGTACTTTTTCACCTCCAGATAAAACTCGGCTTGTTTTTAGCGCTTCTTCTCCAGAGAAAATCATTTTTCCTAAGAAACCTCTAATAAATACCTCATCACGCTCTTCTTCTGTTTTAGCGTATTGGCGTAACCAATCTACTAAAGTCAAATCATTTTCGAAGAAAGAATGGTTTTCAGCAGGAAGGTACGCTTGGTTTGTTGTAATTCCCCAATCAAAAGTTCCAGCATCTGCTTTTTGGTTTCCATTTAAAATTTCATAGAAAGCAGTTGTTGCACGTGAATCTTTTGAGAAAAGAACGATTTTATCTCCTTTTGCCATATTCAAATGAACATCTTTAAACAAAAGTTCACCATCTACAGATGCAGATAAATGTTCTACATTTAAAATCTGATCTCCGGCTTCACGATCCTGATCAAAAATAATTGCAGGGTAACGACGGCTTGAAGGTTTGATTTCAGAAATATTCAATTTAGAAATCATTTTTTTACGAGAAGTTGCTTGTTTCGATTTTGCAACGTTTGCGCTAAAACGACGAATAAATTCTTCAAGCTCTTGTTTCTTCTCTTCTGCTTTTTTGTTTTGCTGAGCACGTTGTTTTGCCGCTAATTGGCTAGACTCGTACCAGAATGTATAGTTTCCTGAATAGTGATTGATTTTTCCGAAATCAATATCAGAAATATGTGTACAAACCGCATCTAAAAAGTGACGGTCGTGAGATACTACAATTACAGTATTTTCATAGTTTGCTAAGAAATTTTCTAACCAGGCGATTGTCTCGAAATCCAAATCGTTGGTAGGCTCATCCATAATAAGCAAATCCGGGTTTCCAAAAAGTGCCTGCGCCAAAAGCACACGGACTTTAATTTTTCCCTCCAAATCACCCATCGTGGTATAATGATGTTCTTCGTTAATTCCTAAGTTAGACAACATTGCTGCAGCATCAGAATCAGCGTTCCATCCGTTCATTTCTTCAAATTGAACCTGAAGCTCCCCTATTCTGTCTGCATTTTTATCGTTGTAGTCTAAATAAAGTTCATCCATTTCTTTTTTAACAGCATACAAAACTTTATTTCCCATTAAAACGGTTTCCAAAACGGTATGCTCATCAAACAAGTTATGATTTTGCGTTAAAACCGACATACGTTTTCCCGGCTCTAAATGAATATGCCCCGAAGTCGGGTCCATATCGCCTGAAATAATTTTTAGAAATGTAGATTTTCCAGCACCATTGGCTCCAATAACGCCGTAAATATTTCCGTGAGTGAATGTGGTATTTACTTCGTCAAACAAAATTCGTTTGCCAAATTGAACTGATAAATTATTGACTGTTAACATGAATGTCTTTTTAATTAATTTGGTGCAAAAGTACGGAAAAAGGTTTAATTTTTCTCACCATATAAGTGATATAAGTTTATTAAAACTAAACTTATAATTGACAGCAATCGATTTCCACCATACAAGTGATATAAGTTCATTTAAATCAAACTTATAATCTCTTATATGAACTTATATGGTTTCAAAACTTACAGCTTGCTTTCTTTTGCCAGCGCTACTTCCAAACTTTCGAAATTTGGCAGGACTTTAGAAATCAATCCTTCTTTATTTAGAATAAAATGTGTTGGAAATGAATTTAGCTGTAAAGCTTCATTCATGTACTCTTTCATATTTGGAATTACAGCATATGAAAGTGGTTTTCTGGCTAAGAATGTTTTTAATTGTTCTGGTGAATCTTCGGCTAAACTTATAAAAACAATATCTTTTCTGTCTTTATACTCTTCTGTTAGTTTATTTACCTGCGGAAATTCTCTTATACATGGCGTACAGTGAATATACCAGCATTTTATCACGATGATTTTTCCTTTCATGGATTCATTTGAAACTCCATTTCCATCTAAATCTTTAAATGAAAATGGAGGAAAAGCTGTTCCTTCCATCTTATAATTTTTATAAGCGTCAAAACCTATTTGGTTGATCGTTGCTTTTATACTGGTATCAGTTTTTGGCTGAATTTTGAAGAGTTTATAATAGTAAACAGCATCTTCTGATTTTAATCGGATTGGGATAAAATTTCCGTTTGCTAACTGATCTAGAAAGGCTTCTTTTGAAATTTCTTTTGAAAGAGGATCAAGCGCAATAAAATCTCTTGAAAGCATTATATTTTTACTTTGATAAGCTGACCAATCGCCAAATGTTTTTTGAATTTGAATTGGGTTAACTTCCGGATTTCCAAATTTATTTTGACTGAAAGAAGAAGTGAAAATTAGAAATGTGATGATAATGATGATTGATTTTTTCATGAAGATTTTATGCAATAATTCTGGAGTCAAAAGTACTGATTTCTTTTTAAACGTCATGATAATCTTTGCGAGGAACGAAGCAATCTCACTAACAATTGATTCAGCAAGTGCGGTTGCTTCGTTCCTCGCAATGACATACTTTGGGGTAACTTTGACTAAAAAACATAAAAAAACCTGGCAATATAAATTACCAGGTTCATAATGCGATCCTCAAGGAGAAAACCAAATAACAAATCTCCTCAATTCACGGCATTTATTCGAAATAAAAATTAGATTAAAAAATAAATAACCAAACTCAATTTTAACCGTCCCAATACTTTTATTTCTAAATTTTCAATCATTTTATTCTAGTTTAAAAAGTTCATTACTTTAAATGATTTCTTGTTTCCTGATTTGTCTGTTACTACAACTAAAAACAATTGTTTAGATGAGAAACTGTGACTTTGAAGCAATACTTCTTTATTGTTTTGAACATTTCTGTGGCTTACTAAATTTTGTCCAACTATGTTGAATACATCAACTTGGGCGATATCTTCGTTTTCATTTGAAACAGATAATGCATTGTTTTTAAAATACGCTATCGTTGCATTGCTTTTTGAAGAGATATCATCAAGAGCTAATGTTTTTGCTGCCGACTGTGATGCGAAATAAGCTGCATAAGCTTTAGATAATTCAGATGAATTTCCACAAGAAGAGGCATCCCAGTTTACAGACCAAGTCATTAAACCTCTTAAAGAAGGATATGGTCCGCCTGGCTGCATGGTGTATGTTCTTCCTGAAAAAGTGGTTCCGGTTCTTAAATAATGCATAGCATTAATTCCTTCTGTCGGTGTTAAATAACCGCTGCCTGCTGCACTTGGACAAGCTGGTAATGCAATAAGAACTTTTGAGGCCGGTAAACCATCAAAATGCATTCCTGTTGTAGCAATGTTATACCCTTTTATCACCATATCAGTTAGGGCTGTTACCATGTTTGATTTCTTAGCGGAACCATAATATTGACCATCTAATCCGTTTTCTCCTCCTGTATTATACAATTGTACCGCTAACAAATCCATTTCATTACGCAAGTTTTGAATGATTGGCAGGAAGGAACCAAAAGTATCCGTATAGGTTGAATATCCTCCTTGTACGTATTGTGTTTCCGGAGCTGCAGTTAGTAAAAATCCAGGGCCATAGTAAGCTTTTAATTCTTTGAAAGCATCTACTACGTTTTTTAATCTTGGATAAGCAGAAATACCCGCATAAGAAATATCTCTTAAACCTCCTGCATTAAAATTCATCGATCCACCTTCAAAATCAATATCAACTCCATCAAATTGATACTCATCAATAATTGCTTTTAGACCATTAACAAAAATATTTTTTTGAGCTACATTGTCTAAAACAACATGACCATTTTGACCTCCAATAGAAACAATAACAGGAACCCCGCTATCTCTTAAAGATTTTATATCATTTTTCAATAATTGCTTGTTGAAAACACCATTGGTCAAATATCTATTGTCATTTGTAGTTAATACTGGTGTATAACCATCACGATTAACTGTTTCTACGAAAGAATAATCAACTACGTTAAATTTACTTCCCACCATTTGAGAAAAATATAAAAATGGAGCACCGGCATTTTCCCAAGAATGTGCATATCCTAAAATAATTTTAGAAGGAAGCGGAATGAATCTATTTGTACCTACTTGAGCAATTTTAATGGTATTGTTTAATGTAGTTACACCAGATTGATTATCTGTTGCTTTGATAACAACTGGATAATCCTGATAAGCAGATGGTGTAAAATTATACGTATAAGTATTATTTGTACCTGCTGTCATGTTAAATGTACCTCCATTTATTGTAATCGTAACACCTGAAACCGATCCGTTACTATCAACAGCTGTAACTGAAATTGGCACAGCCTGGAAAGAATTTTGGTATACAGTAGCAGATGGTGAGTTCCATGTAATTACAGGTAATGAATTAGGACAGTTTGAACCTGAACAAGTTAATGTAAAACTATATGTTTTTGACTCTGTTGTTCCGTTTGATGCAGTAGCTGTAACAGTTAACGTATGAGAAAGTGAAAACTGATTTGCTGCTGGTGTCCAAGCCGCTGTATAAATTCCCGAAGAATTCGAAGCAGTCAAGCTTTGTCCATCTAAACTAAATACAACAGATGAGATTGTAGTGGCATCTGCAGCACTTAATCCTACAGTTGCAACAAAATTAATTGCTGATCCTAAATTTATAGCAATTACCGAAGCTGTTGGCGCTGTAATAGTAACCACTGGTTTAGTCGCAACCACCGCTTGTCTATTAAAATTATAAACTGTTGGAGTTGTTGGAACTGCAAAGTTGGCTAAGTTATTTGGATAATAAGTCTGTTCGCCATTTTCCCATGTATTTAATTTCAAACTTAAAATTTGTGCATAACCTGCTACAACTGAATTATCGAAAGTATAATTTCCTGATGCGTCTGTTGTTGCTAAAACACTTTTCCAGTTATGTGTACTGTCTGTCCAAGGTAAAACGATTTCTACTTTTGCACCAGCAACCGGAGTTGTTCCATTTTTAACTGTTCCGCTGATTAAGTTTGCCTGAACTTGTGCAGCTTTTGCAGTAGAGCTTGTATTAAAGTTATAAACTGTTGGATTTGCCGGAACTGCGAAATTTGCTAAATTATTTGGAAAATAAGCTGTTTCTCCGTTTTCCCAAGAGTTTAATTTTAAACTTGTAACCGTTGTATAACCTGCTACAACTGAATTATCAAAACTGTATTTTCCTTGTGCATCAGTTGTTGCCAAAACGCTTTTCCAGTTGTGTGTACTATCTGTCCAAGGTAAAACGATTTCTACTTTTGCACCAGCAACCGGAGTTGTTCCGTTTTTAACTGTTCCGCTGATTTTGCTTGAAGGAACTACAATAACATCTTGTGAGAAGTTTAATGTTTTGTTCGCATTTAAGTTAGAATAAACTGTCGAAGCCGGAGTAAAAGTCAGTCCAGTTAAGGCAGCAGTTACGGTGTAATTTCCGCCAGAAGCCAAAGTAAGTGAATAAGCTCCGCTTGAATTAGTTGTTGCAGTAACATTTCCTGCGGTAGAAGCTGCTGTAACCGTTACACCAGAAACCGGAGTTGTTCCGTTAAGAACTGTTCCGCTTACTGTATAAGTTACAACGACTGCTCCCTGAGTAAAATTCAACGTTTTGTTTGAATCAATCGCGTTGTAAACTGTTGAAGCCGGAGTATAAGAGAATCCTGTTTTTGCAGCTGTAACGGTATAATTTAGTCCAGCTGTTAAACCTGCAACACTGTAAACACCACTAGCATTAGAAACTGCTGTTAATGTTGAGCTTCCTGAAATTGCAGAAACTGTTACGCCAGAAACTGGAGTTGATCCGTTAAGAACTGTTCCGCTAACTGTATAAGTTGGCTGTGATCCGTTGATAATAACTGCTGTTTGATTCACAACAACGTTTGTTAAAGTTACCGGAGTAAAAGTATAAGTCGCTTTTAATGCTGTAACTGTATAGTTTTGTCCAGAAGTTAAGTTGTTGAATGCAAAATTTCCTGTAGCTGAAACTACTGTTTGAATTACTGCATTACTTGCATTACGCAATTCAACTGTAACATCTGTAACTAAAGCTGATCCGTTTTTTGCAGAACCAGAAATACTTACTGTACCCGGAACAACACTTCCGAAAGAAGTATCAACCTGAGTTAATAATGAATTAGGAATAGAACCTCTTGTATCCTGAGATAATTCCCAGATCATACCTCCAGCTAAGTTTCTTGACTTAATATACTGCACTTTTAAATCCATCGATTGCTTATCTTCATAAGAAATAAACTGTTTAAGAGTAGCATTATATAAATAAGGAACTTTAGTCGTATTATCAAAATATCTGACCCATCCTGCTGAAGCTGCACTTGGTGTAACCTGCATTGTATTTGGATCTAAATAAGCATGTGAGTTTGTAACCGGATTTCCGACTAAATCGCAAATTTCGATACTCCCTGAACGTTCGCACGCTCCTGAACCATCCCATGTTCCAATAGGGTTTTGCGGATTTGTACATCCTCCCACTATATCTCTTGGAGCCGAAACGAATAATCCATTTGTTGAATTTGTCGCTACATGATCAAATTTCTTTCCATAGAATGGTAATCCCATGATTAATTTATTTGCCGGGAAACCAATTACATTTAGATATTGATTTGTTAATTCGTCCAATGATTCAGATTGTGTTGCACCATACAAAGGATCGTTAGGATTTCCACTTGCATATAAAGGAGCATTGTAGCATGTTTTATCATACCAGTTTCCACCAAAATCATATCCAAAATAAGTGATATAATCGCAATAAGTTGAAATGTCTTCTGTCATTCCGTATTGAGATCTGTTGTTTGGCCCCAAATATTGCTGCGCTACTTTTCGAACATTGTTTCCTGCTGCGATTGTAACCAGTTTATTTGGCATTGCCTGGCGCATTGCTTTCAATAAAAGCACTAAATTTTTATTGTCATCAGGGCTGTATTTTTGTGGAGGAACAGGTGAACCATTTACAATTTCTGTACCATCAGTTCCACCAGAAAGAGGGTATTCCCAATCGATGTCAAAACCATCAATAAACGGATAAGTAACAATGAAGTTTGCCATATCTGCAGCTAAAGCAGCTCTTGCCACAGGACTTGCAGCAATTGGAGATAAATCCTGGCCTTTTGTCCAGCCTCCAACAGAAATTAAGACTTTTAAATGAGGATACTTTTCTTTTAACTTTTTCAAGTCGTAAAAATTTCCTTTTACCGGAGCATCCCAAGGAATTCCACCTTCCATATGCTCAAAATCAGCATAGGTGTCCAAACATTTTAATTTTGTATTCTCCGGATGTGCGGGATCATACGTTGTGCCATAAAAAGAATAATTTAAATGCGTAATTTTACTTCCATCAATTTTCGGAACGTTGAAATCCCGGGCATAAATAGACCATTGCGCATAATATCCCACTACTTTCTTTCCGTGGGCGGGTTGGGCCAACGCAAGTAAGGGAAACAATAACAAAAAGAGCAATCTGTAATAATGTTTCATAATTAATAAATATTGGTTAATAGAAAATAAATAATTGGGCCGAAGCAGTATTACTGCCAGGTTTCGCTCAACTCAGGTTGGAAGGCTGTGTTGATTGGAAATAAACTCAAATTAAATTCTATAGATAAATATTACTATTACTGATTCTTCATAATCAATAGCAAATAGTAGTGATTGATATTTATTTATAATTTTTAAAAAAATTAATATTAAATACAAATGATAAATTTGGGACGACTCATCAATCTATACTCTTTTGTTGTCATGTTTGGGTATTCTTTCTATTTGGTTTTTTAAAATGTTAATACTCCGTTAGTGGTTATTTTTTTATGCTTTAATTATTTAAAGGTGAGAAAGAGATTGTAGAAGTTTAACATAATTACCTCTACCAGAGGTTACTTCTGGCAGAGATAACTAGCACTCAAAACATTAGTGGTAACTTAAACTTACTAAATACTAATTCAAACCAAACCTTAAATTAATTTCTTTAAACTCTCATAAACTGACAATTCGACGTCAGCATGATCCTTTGTATTACATTGTTCTATTAAACTTTTTAAATCTGCTGCTTTTAAAGTCGATTTATTATCTAAAACAAGCAGTAATTCCTGCGATGCATCACTTAATTTTTTTGACAAAGGAAGAATTGGCTGTACCAAAGGTGCATTTGCACTTAACTCTATTAGGCCTTTATTTAGGGTTATCCATTTATTGAAAAATGCTGCAACTTTTCCTTTATTCTCTTCTGTTTTATTTGCCAAATATTGTGTTACTGCATCATTAAAAGCTAAAGATTCTTTAGCATCAGGTGTACACGCATCAGCAAAAAGTGTAAACGGAGAATACATTTGATATTCCGTTCCGCCTTTATTTCTTGTATATCCTTTTAATGGTTCGCAAACATTAGAAAACTCATTAATAGATTCTACATTTTGGTTATTTGTGATATTTCTTAGAATAACACCTTTGTTTTTAATATGTGTTAATCCTAATTCTTCTAATCTAAAAGAAATATTTTCAAGGCGTTTACGCATACTCGCAAGATCTGTAACAGTTTCGGCAGACCAAAGTCTTTCTGCAATTGCGGCTGTTCTTGGCCAAACTCTTGAATCTATTGTTTCAGGTGTTGTAAGTTCTGTCCACATTGTTGCTTCTCCGCCCAAAATTCTTGCTTTTTCTTCTGTCGTTAAATCAGCTCCTTTTGGCATCGGATCATTTAAATAATGACTTGCAACGGGATACATTAAGTCAATATAATATCCGTTTGATAAAACTGTTTTATAGCCTTTTTTCACTGCATCAACTAATGACTGACCGGCTGTAACTCCTTCATTTGGACCTCTCCACGAATGTACAATTGCTTCTTTAGAAAGATCTTTGGTTAAAATTTCTTCCCATCCCATTAATTGTTTTCCGTGTTTTTTAAGCATCGGAGCTAACTGCATGGTGAAATATGTTTGTAATTCGTGATTGGTTTTTAAATTATGTTTCTTTTTAAATTCCTGAATTTTCGGATTGGCATCCCAATCTTTCCCTTCGTTCTCATCTCCCCCAATATGAAAATAAGCTCCGGGAAATAATGGGCATACCTCATCAAAAAGTTCATTTAATATTTTATACGTTTTAGGATTTGAAGGATCTAATGTTGGTGAAAAAATACCTGCATTTCTTTCAATTCCATAGGTAGCGATTGCTGTACCTTGAATATTTTTTTCAGAAGTTCCTCCAGTCAGTGTAATCACTTTGCTTCCAATTTCCGGGTAAGCCGTAAGTATTGCAGATCCGTGACCCGGAACATCTATTTCAGGAACTATTAAAATACCGCGCTCATCAGCATATTTTACGATATTTCTAATTTCCTCTTGTGTATAATACAATCCATCCGAAGCTAATTCGATTAATTTTGGATGTTTTTTAGTTTCAATTCTCCAGCCTTGATCATCAACCAAATGCCAGTGAAAAACATTCATTTTCATTGCTGCCAATGCATCAATATTTCTTTTGATTACATCTACAGGCTGAAAATGTCTTGCTGCATCAATCATTAAACCTCTCCAGGTAAATCTTGGAAAATCTGAGATTTGAGATACCGGAAAATAAAATGATTTACTGTCATTTTCCAGCAGCTGTAACAAGGTTTCTAATCCGTGCAAAGCACCTAAATCGCTAGTTGCATTGATCGTTATTTTGTTTGGTTTTATATCTAAGCTGTAGCTTTCATCTTCATATAAACCAATTTTCCCGTTTTTATCACAGTTTATCTGTAATTCAGCGTTTGGAAATTCGTTTAGTTTAGAAATAAAACCCTGTTCGAAAAATATACCTGTTCTACCATCTAATCGGCGCAAAAAACGAGTTACTCCACCAAAAATTCTTGGATTTGGATTTCCGGAAATATTAACTTTAAAGTTTTTGGTTAAAGTAAAATTCCCTTCGTTTACAACAACATTCTGAGGCCAGGGCATAAGGTTCAACTGCTCTTTTTTAACTTGAGCACCAGCTGTTACACCCGCTAATAGTAGTACAAATAAATATTTCATTTTTAATTTTTTTGGTCAGATGCTTTCTGAAACATCCATTTAAATTAGAAAAAAACAAAACTCAGAAAGACTTCTGCTTACCTCACTTATCGCTTGAGGTCCATCTGAATTTTGAAATTTGATTCGCTCTCACCCGAATCTAAAAAAAACAACTTTAATAATCAAAACGTTTAAAAGCTTCAATAGCTTCGTATTCTGCCAGTCCCAATTCATCATACAGAATAGCTGTATTTTTATTTCGATCTTCTGCTCTTACCCAGAATTCTCGAGAATCATTTCCTTGAAACATAACCCTGTCTTTTTGAGACTGATGGTATAAAATGGCATGACGTTTTAATAAAACTTCTGACGGAGAAAGCGGTACCGCCATATCAATTTCGTGAATATCCCACTCGTGCCAAGCTCCTCTATAAAGCCATAACCAGCAGTCATCCATGTATTTTTCTGGTTTTAATTGTTTCATTGCAGCAAAAATAGCATTCAGACAAACTTCGTGCGTTCCATGTGGATCGGCAAGATCGCCTGCAGCAAATACCTGATGTGGTTTTATTTTAGCAATAATATCTTTTACGATAGCAATATCTTCTGGTCCTAAAGGATTCTTTTTAACTTGTCCTGTTTCATAAAAAGGCAGGTCTAAAAAGTGTGTATTTTCGTCTTTTAAGCCAATGTATCTTGTTGCTGCGTAAGATTCTCTTCTTCTAATTAATCCTTTTAGTTTTCTAACTTCAAGAGAATCAATTTGATTTTCTGATTTGTTATTTAAAAATTCAATTACAGATTTGAAATTGATGTCTTTTGGAAGATCTCCACCAATAAAATCATTACAAACCTCAGCAAATTTTAATGCTTCGTCATCTGTAACCGCAATATTTCCAGAGGTTTGATATACAACGTGTACATCATGACCTTGTTTAATCAATTTTGAAAATGTTCCTCCCATCGAAATCACGTCATCATCCGGATGCGGACTGAAAAGGATAACTCTTTTTTTAGCTGGATTGGCTCTTTCCGGACGATGTGAATCATCTGTGTTTGGTTTTCCCCCCGGCCATCCTGTAATGGTGTGCTGCAATACGTTAAACATATTGATGTTTAAATCGTAGGCAGAACCTTCTTGTGCTAATAAATCAGACATTCCGTTGTTGTTGTAATCACGGTCTGTTAATTTTAAAATAGATTGGTTTGTTTTCTGGCAAAGCCAAACAATCGCTTTACTTTTTAATTCTTGTGTCCAAATACATTCTCCAACAAGCCAAGGCGTTTTAAAACGAGTTAACTCTGATGCTGCAGACTGATCTAATACGAAAGTTGCATTAGGATGATTTTGTAAAAATGTTGCAGGAACTTCAGAACTAATATCACCCTGAACAGTTCTCTTGATGATATCGGCTTTGTTTTGTCCCCAAGCCATTAATACGATTCTTTTAGATCTCATAATGGTAGAAACCCCCATTGTGATGGCTCTTTTTGGAACGTTATCGATTCCATTAAAGTCAGATGAAGCATCTACTCTTGTAATGTGATCCAGTGTAATAATTCTTGTTCCGGAATTAATGTGCGAACCCGGCTCATTGAAACCAACGTGACCTGTACGACCAATTCCTAAAAGTTGAAAATCAAGTCCGCCTGCTTGTTTAATATTCATTTCGTAGTCGATGCAGTATTGATTTAATTCATCAATAGAAACTGTTCCGTCTGGAATATTTACATTTTCAGGTTTAATATCAATATGATTAAAAAGATGCTGGTGCATGAAATAATGATAGCTCTGATTGTTTTCTCTATTCATTGGATAATATTCATCCAAATTAAAAGTGATTACATTGCTAAAGCTCAGTCCTTCCTCTCTGTGCATTCTAACTAATTCCTCATATACTTTTATAGGAGAAGACCCTGTTGCCAAACCAAGCACGCAAGATTTATTTTTTTCCTGCTTAGATCTAATTAACTGAGCGATTTCCTGCGCTACAATTACCGATGCTTCAGCAGAACTTTTGAAGATTTCGTTGTGAATTTTCTCAAATCGTGTTTCTTCAAATTTTCCGGCGCTTTTATAGCTGATATCAGGTTTTGTTTCTAAAGCACTTTTCATTTTTTTTCTTTTTTTGGTATGTACAATTTTGGTTTTTGAAACGGTATAAGTAATTTCCATTTCTTATACCGTTTACTAACCAAACTTAAAATCTTAAATCTTTATTTTTTTAGAATTGATTCACTCCAGTATCCCACCAAAGTCTTGTTGCTCCAGTATCAGGACCTCCTAAAAGACTAACACCTTGTGCATAACCAGTTGGATTAGAAGTTTTCTCATTTACATAGAAATTCAATCTTCTTACAAATGTTCCATTTGGAATTTTTCCTCCAGAGAAATTATTTGCTGGCAAGAATAATTTTGGATATCCGGTTCTTCTTGTTTCTGCCCAAGCTTCTTGACCGTCAGGAAAACCAGCAATCCATTTTTGTGTAATGATTTTTTGCAGTTTCACCTCATTAGATACTGCATCAGACCATTTTACAGTTACTAAGTTTTGTGCTGCAATATTATTAGCCGCATTTAATGGATCAGTAAAATTAGCTGGCAACAAAGTATTATCACTAATATAAGTAGAAGCATCACCTGCGCCTAATTGTGCAAAAGAAACTGCAATTCCTGACTCATAGAATGATTGAGCAGATCCTCCTCCAACATTCCATCCTTTTAATGCAGCTTCCGCTTTCAAAAAGTGAGATTCAGATGCATTAAACCAAGGAATCAAGTTATTTTCTACAATAGGTCCTACTTTTGAGAACAAATCTGCTTTAGCAGTTCTATAATCAGCATCAACTAAAGTTCCCATTCTAATACCTTGATAAACACCTCCGGTAGCAGTATGGAAAAAAGTTGCTCTTCTTGGATCATTATAACCATTCATGATAGATACAATTGCCCCACCCGCATTGATATCTGCCCATGGACCTGTATATGTTTTAACAGGGTGCTCAGCAATATAAGCCATGTTATCAGCATTAGAAGTAATAACACCTAAACCTGCCAATGCTGCTTCACCTTCGGCTTTTGCTTTTACAGGATCGATATTAGAAATACGTATTGCCAAACGTAGTCTTAAAGAGTTAGCAAATTTTACCCATTTTTGTATATTTCCTCCTGCTGTCGTTCCATCAGTTGCATCTCCTGCTGCGAAAAAAGTAGCAGAAGCATCAGCCGCTTTTGGAGTTAAGATATCAATTGCAGTTTTTAACTCAGCAAAAAATTGATCGTAAACTGCTTTTTGAGAATCGTAAGGAGTTGATCCGTCAGCGTTTCCAAAACCTGAATAAACGATCGGTCCATAATAATCTGTTGTTTTATGCATTGCATAAACTTTTAAAATTAGAGACCAAGCATAAAACTGAGGATATTTCTCTTTTGTTAATTTCTCCAGATTATAAGCATTAACCATCTCTCTTTGATACTTCTGAACCCATTCTGCACCATTCCATCCATCTAATAGAGCATAAGTTGAATTATTTGCATTACCTTCAAAATCATGAGGCGTTCCCATATACCCTGAGAAGATATCTGCATTTAAATTAAATTGAATATCTCCCTGCCAATCATCTGCAACCAAGATATACATTCCTCTCTGCATAGTTTTAAGAGGCGCTTTTACCTGATTAAAATCTTGTTCTAATTGATCATTACTAAAACCAGTTTCATTGGTATTTATATCTTCAAAGTCACCTGTACAGCTGCCTAGTGAAAGGGCTAAAACTGCACTAAACATTAATAATTTATTTTTCATCTGTGAATTTTTATTGTTATTTAAAAACATTTTTATTGTCTAATAAGCTACCTTATTCTTATTAAGGTTAATTGTTCGTTTCTTTTCAATATTCGACATTCTGAAAACAAACATCATCTTACAACAACCAAAAGGTTTTGTGTTCTATTTTATAAGTTAGAAAGTTAAATTTAAATTAACACCTATACTTCTTGTTGAAGGCATTCCAAAAATATCAACACCTTGCAATCCTTCTCCAGAACTTAATGTTACGTTTGGATCAAACGGAGCATCTTTATAAAAGAAAAATAAGTTTTTACCAACAAGAGAAACATTCACTGCATTGAAGATTGAAGTTTTACTGAAATCAAAAGTATATCCTAATGAAAGTTCTCCTAATCTAATGTTTGTTGCTTTGTACATGTATTCACCTGTAGCACCTGCTCTATCACCTACTTGACTATAGTAATCTTGAGCATTCATTGTTGTTACGGCATTTCCATTTGTATCTACAGCATTTATTTTTACTCCACCTGCATCTCTTGCATCGCCACTTGCTTTAGATACTCCGTAAGAATCAAGCATTGCTTCAGTCATACTCATTACATGACCTCCAAATCTTCCGTCGATAAGTATGTTTAAGAATATTTTTTTGTACTTGAATGAGTTTGAAAAACCTAACATAAAATCAGGATTTGAGCTTCCCATATCCACCCAGTCCGTTTTTTGAATACGACCAGTGCCATCAAGTAAAATTTGGCCTTGTGAATTTTTTACAATATTTTTACCTTGAATTGTTCCAAATGGTTGTCCTTCTTTCATAACATATCTATAACTATTTGGATCTCCATTAGTCAAGATAACTGTATTAATTTCCCCATTTGCACCTGTACCTAAATCAAGTACTGTATTTTTATTTGAAGCATAATTCAATCCAAGATCCCAAGAGAATTTATCTGTTTCAATTGCTTTACCAGTTACTGTAATCTCAAAACCTTTATTTTCGATACTACCAGCATTAAATGCGTAGTTAGTATATCCTGTTGTATTAGGGATTGGAGCTGGAGATGTAATTAATTGATTTTTAGTTTCGTTTCTATAGTATGTAAAATCAAATCCAATTCTGTTGTTCAAGAATCTCCATTCTGTTCCAAATTCATATGAATTTTGCATTTCTGGTTTCAAAGAAGTCCCTGGTTTTGGCCCTACTAATGGTGGTGTTAACACACCTCCAACCATAGTGTTTACTGGTGAAGTTAAAAAAGCATTAACATCATTACCCACCTGAGCAAAAGACCCTCTTACTTTTGCATAACTAATTGCTTCAGGGAATGTTACCATTTGGCTTAGAATTGCAGACAAACCTACAGAAGGATAAAAGAAACTTATGTTATCTGTATTAACTAGAGTTGAAGACCAGTCATTTCTTCCCGTTACATCAAGATAAAGCATATCTTTATAACCAAAAGTTGCACTTGCAAATAGTGACTGAACTTCTTTTTTACCTCCAATAGTGTGAGTATTTCTTTCAGCAGACACAAAATTTCCTGTATTAAACCAGTTCGCATTTATTAATCCATTTTTTTGGCCTGAATCACTTATATAAGCGTCATTGATTGTAGATTTTGTAATGCTTGTACCAATGTTAGCACTGAATGAGAAATCTTCATTGAATTTTGTATTAATAGTAGCAATTAAATCACCATATAATTGAGTACTTTCACTATCTGAGTAAATATATCTACCTGTAGATGGAGCCAATGTTTCATTTGTACCTGCATACATTCTTTTATCAAAAATGTTGTCAAATTTGTTATAACCTCCTCTTGCTTTAATACTTAACCATTCAGTTGCTTTATATGTAATGGCCGCAGAAGTAATCAATGATTGATTTTTATCGATAGATCTGTTTCTGTTTAAAATCCATCCTGGATTTTGAATAATATCCGATGTTAGAGTTGGCCATCTTTGATCCATTAAGTTTCTTGCTGGATTGAAAACTTCAAAATTCTTATAATAATCATTAAAATCATTACCTCTTGGAAATAAATAAGTTCCAGTTAATGGATTGAAATACAATCCGTTTGTTGGTTTATTTATAATTTTTTGTTCTGCATAAGATATCGAACCGTCGACAGTTACTTTATCATCAAATAACTTAACGCTTTGACGAAGTGCAATGTTATTTTTCTTAAACTCGTTTGTTGGGATTATTCCATCAACTTTAGTGTTTGCATAAGTAAGGCTAGTTGACATTTTATCAGATCCGCCATTTACAGATACAGAGTTAATCATTGTTAAACCTGTGTTGTAAAAACCTTTTACATGGTCAGGAGATTTTTTAGCAGCACCCCAAGTTTTGTCAGATGATGGAGCTGCTCCATAATTAGTTTGAAATTCTGGTAAAGAAACCACATTATCTACAAAAACACTTGCATTATAAGCTGCTGTTACTTTTCCTTCTTTTCCTTTTTTAGTTGTTACTAAGATTACACCATTTGCCCCTTGAGAACCATATAAAGCAGCTGCAGAAGCTCCTTTAAGAACTGTCATAGATTCAATATCATCAGGGTTCATCATTGAGATTGCGTCTCCACCATCTCTATTTCCTCCAGCTGTATCACCAAAAACCTGATTAGCCTGAGCAGAGTTAGAGTTCAATAATGGAATTCCATCAATAACATATAAAGGCTGGTTATTTGTAGCGGATGAGTTACCACGAATAGTCACTTTTACTGCACCACCAGCTCCAGCTGAACTTTTTCCAACAATTAAACCAGCAACTTTTCCAGATAAGCTGTTCATTAAGTTGGCATCTTTTACTCTTGTTACTTCATCACCTTTAACCTCTTGTGCTGCATAAGTAAGCGTCTTTTTTGATCTTTTAAGTCCTAATGAAGTTACCACAACTTCATTTAATGCATTTGACGCTGCTTGTCCCATTTTTACATTAATTGTAGCAGCATCGCCTACAACTATATTTTGTGTTTCTAGGCCAACATAGCTAAAAACTAATGTTTGTCCTTTTTGAACCTCAATTGAGTACAATCCATCAAAATCGGTAGTAGCACCTTTTTGACTTCCTTGTACAGCAACAGATGCACCCGGTAACGGCATCCCATCAGAATCTGTAATCACACCTTTAACATTTTTTACTTGTGCAAGCGAAACCTGCGCCGTAAAAACAATCATAAAGATTAAGAAAATTTTTTTCATGTTTATTTATTTTGTTAGTTATGACGTAAAATTATTCTTAAGGGATTGTTAAAAAAAATATATTATACAAACAGCTATAATTTTTAAACGAACGACATAAATCATTCAATAATCCGCTACCCGAAAACGTATTCGTTTCTATTAAAAGCATATTTCGCCCTATTTACGACCATTTTTATTCAAAAATTTTACAATTCATTAAAAAATATTTAAAATCAGCAAATATTTAAAAATCTGGTATTTATATAAAAAGTTTCGCTTCTTTCTAATTTATTGAATTAAAAAGAAGCGAAAAACTTATTAATTTTAAAAATCTGTAAGTGAGTTATTTAATTACCACACATTCCTGAAGTTTTAAATTTTAAAGAAGAATATTTTTTATGAATAACATCTAACAAAGAATATTCAGTAAAGGAATCTTGGGCCAATTCCCAAATCATTATTCCTCCTGTATATTCTGCAGCATATTCTACTTTTCTGGAAATTGTGGGTCTGCCGTTATAAAATATTTTTCCAATTTCATCCTGATCTGCAAACTGAGTTCCGACTTCTACTATCTGTCCAAAACTTGAACCTGTTACTTCTGGAAAAGTAAAATTATATCCGTAGAAAGGAACTCCAAGCGTGAGTTTTTCACTTGGAACATTTTGCTGTTTATGCCAAAATTCTATTCCACTTCTTGCGAATTCATAAGAACTGTGTTGTTCAACTTTAGTCGGACTCCAAGGTCCTGTACTATCGTACGCCATTATATTTATAAAATCAAAAGCATTTAAGGCTGCTGAATTTATATTTACAAATCGCACACTATTGGGTAAAGCTGCGGTAAGAAGTTTTTTATCATCTGACAGACTCTTTTTTAATTCAACCACAAAACCGCTGTAACCAGATGTCACTGCATCCCATTCGAGATCAACATCGACTCCGTCTAAATTATGATCTTTTACAAATTTTAAAATATTTTGGATGAATGCCGGACGGTTTTCAGATTTATCAATTAATGTTGACCAGTTTTTAGCCTGTTCTTCAGAAATAACACCACCTGCCAGCGAAATACTTACAATAATATTAGGGTTAACTGATTTTGCATATTTAACTACAGCGTCAATATCTCCTGTAAATAGTATGTTTCCATCTTTATCTGGATTTGCAAATGCGATATTTAAATGCGTTAGTTTACAAAACTGAATGGAAGAAATTTTACCGAAACTATCTGTCGATAAATATCCAACAACTCTTGCTGTTTTCGTTTTTGAATCTTCTGGATTATGTTCTTTTTCGTTTGTACAGCTGTATACTGAAAAAAGCGAACTTATATAAAAAAGGATGCCTAATAAGGCTTTATTTTTTATCATAATTTTTTAAATTTAATTAGAATGAAAATATGACCTCATTAGGCATAACTTTATGTTTTTAGGATTTTATTTAGTTCGCATCCCACCAAACTTTATTCAGCCAGTCGTTCGTTCCCCCCATTCTTGATAAAGCTTCTAAATAATTTTTCTCATTTTTCTGCATCTCATCGTTAGGATAATACAAACGTTTTGGCGTAACCCCACCTGTTTCTGAATCAGGGTTTGTAATTGGAATCAATACTGGGAATCCTGTTCTTCTCCAGTTTGAATACGCTTCAATACTATTAAAGATATAAGTAATCCAAAGCTGTGTTGAAATTTGTTTTAACTCTTGTCCGGCAACCAAAGGTTTAGCATTTAGATATGTATCGATCGCTGCTTGTGTTGCAGGTGTTGCTCCATAAATCTCTAATTGTTTAATACCTGCTTCAACTCCTTTTTTATAGTAGTCTGCTGCAGAACCTGCAACCCAGCCTCTAAATGCTGCTTCTGCAAGTAACAATTGAGATTCTGAATAACTTACGTGTAAAAACGGTGTCGTTTTTTGCTTAAAGTAAGATTGTATTCCAGATGTTGAGCTTGCTCCCATTGGAACTTCCCATTGAAAAAGTCCTGGCTTTACACCTTCATATGGTGTTTCACCCGGCTGCAATGGTGCTCCCCACGCAAGGCTGCTTGTTGTTTTTGGAGTTGCATACATTGGTAATCTTGGATCTCCGTTGTCTCTTAAAAAGTCAATAACTAAAGTACTAAAGTGATCTCCGTGTTCATTCCCTACAAGTGCATATGCTAATCCATTTCCTCTAAAATCAATAGAAGCAGGATCATCATTAAAAGTAGCATCTAAATGACGCATAATACAGTTATCAGCATTGCTTGTAAAAACTCCTGCCGCTAAAGCAGCTTTCACTTGTTTTTCTGCTTCTGCTGGTTTAACCTCCGAAATTCTCATTCCCAGACGTAATCTTAATGTATTAGCTAATTTTTTCCATTTAGTAATATCTCCACCATAAAATAAATCTCCTTTTACAGTTCCGCCATTAGCATTTAATTGATTATGAGCTTCTTCTAAATCATGAAAGAATGACATATAAATCTCTTCCTGTGTATCATATCGAGGCGTTACAATTCCTTTTGAGAAACCTAATCCGGCTTCAGAATAAGGAATGTCTCCATAAATATCTGTAATACGCTGTGCAACCATCACTTTCATAATTTTAGCAACAGCATTCATATTTACGGCAGATTGATCTCCATTTGTTTTTTCAAGGATATCAACTACGTTTTTTAATTCGTTTTGGTAACCATTTCTCCAAAGAGCAGTTGCATAACCGTCATCTTTTTTGAATTTGCTTCCAAACTCAGTTACGTTCCATGCACCTGCATAATGCTGCACAAAACCTCCTGAATAAATTAAATTGGTTCTCCATTGGTAAAATCCGTCACCCGACATACACAATTGGGTGAACGTAAGCTGCCCAGCTGGGTTTGCAGACAACGCAACCGGATCTTTTTCCAATTCGTCAAAATTTTCGGTACAGCCTACTGCAGTAAACAATGTGAGTACGGCTATTATTATTTGTTTAAATTTCATAATTTCTTTTTTTAGAATGCAACTTTAATATTAAAACCGTACGATTGTCTAAATGGCAATGAACCATATTCGAAACCTTGTCCGTTTCCAGAAGTATACATTGACTCAGGGTCAATATTTGGAAGATCTTTATTGAAAGTCAATAAGTTTCTTGCAAATGCCGAAACATAAATTGAACTTATTTTTGAATCACCAAAAACGCTTGATGGTATAGTATATCCTAAACTCACCTCTCTTAATTTCACATAAGATGCATCATAAACAAATGGTGCTGGTGAATTGTTGAATACCGTATTCCAGTAATCCTGAGGATTAATCGGTTTTGTATTTTTAACATAAACCGGATTAGCTGCTGTTCCTGTGTTTACAACACCTTCTGCAACATAACCTGCTGTAGGAACCCATGTAGACTGGCTAAAGTTCGGATCATTAGCAATGGCTTCTGCTCTTGCATGGTTATATGCATCTCTTCCTTCTGTAGTTACATCTAAAAGTCCTTTTGTTGCGGCCAATGAATTTGTCATAGAGTATACATCCATACCAAATTTCATATCGATCAAGAACTGAAGTGTAATTCCTTTGTAAGTAAATCTGTTAGTTAAACCAGCAGCCCAATCAGGAAGTCCTTTTCCTAAAGCTACTTTTTCATCTGTAAATAATGGTAAACCATTTGCAGCTACTACTTTTTCTCCATTTTCATTTCTTAAGAAATCTCTACCCATAATTGTTCCGTATTGACCGCCAACCTGAGCAACAACAGCTGCTCCAGCCCAACGAGCTTCAGAAATAGTATAAGTATTAATATCTGGATGCAATGAAAGAATCGAGTTTTTGTTTTTTGAGAAGTTCAAGTCAATTCCCCATTCAAAACTGTTTGTTTTTATTGGAGTACCAGATAAGAATATCTCGATACCTTCGTTACGTAATTTTCCGGCATTTACAGAGATAAACTCATATCCAGATGTTGCAGATGAAGGTAAATCAAGTGTTTGATCTGATGTATCTTCACGATATACTGTAATATCTGCTTTTAATCTGTTTTTGAAGAAAGCAGTTTCAACTCCAAACTCAATTCCAGTTTTTGACTGATACGTTAAATTAGGGTTTGGTGCTGCAGTATTTTTAATGTTTACAACACTTTGTCCGTCGTATGAAGAAAATGTAGTATAGTTTAACGCATTTTTATAAGCTCCCGGCGAGTTCGAAACTTGTGCCCATGATGCTCTGAATTTACCATACGAGAAAGTATCGTTTTGAATATTAAGCGCATCTGAGAATACAAATCCTAATGAACCAGCAGGATAGAATGCACTTTCATCACCACTGTAAATTACACTAAACCAGTCATTTCTTCCTGTAAACTCTGCATATAAATATCCTTTATAATCTAATTTTGCAGATCCGTAAACTGAGTTTGTTCTAGTTTTTGTTTCAACCGGAGCATTTTCAGTTTTATTCACAAAATTACTGATGTACTCTGTACCCGGTTCAATAATTTTTGTTCCAAATCTTGAATTTTGCTCTCTTCTAAAATCTCTTCTTGCTGTACCTAAAATTCCAGAAAAAGTTAAATCTTTAGCTAGTTTAATATCGCTCAAAGTCGCAATAATATCTGTATTCATTTCTGAAACGTTAATATTGTTTAAACCAAGATATCCTTCGTCTCTTCCCGGCCAGGTACTTCCTGCAGCCATAAAATCTTTTGAACTAAAGGCATAAGTATCAAGTCCAGTTCTAAAAGTAAGAGCAATCCATTTTTTCAATTGATACGTTCCCGTAACGTTTCCTATAAAACGATTTTTTACAGACGTATTATGATTTTCTTCTGTTACAAAATATGGGTTCAACAAATAAACATTGCTGTTCCATGGATAAATCTGACCTGTATCATTATTTTTATAATTTTTCAACCAAGCCTGATCAATGTTTGGAGCCAATCCGCTTAATGAATATCCTACGTTGTTAGGCGAATCTCCCAAACCTGGTCTGTTATTCGTATTTTCAGCAATATAATTTACGTTAGCATCCAAAGTAAATTTTTCTGATCTTAAAGTAGCATTTAAACTAGCATCATTTCTTTCTAAACCTGATCCCGGAATTACATCATCATTTTTTAGGTTATTATAACCAAAACGTACAAATCCGCTGTCATTTCCACCAGAAATAGCAATTCCATTTGTTGTAGTAAATCCAGTTCCAAAGAAATCCTGAATGTTGTTATCTACTTTTTTATACGGTTTCATTGAGCCATCAAATATTTTTACCTGCTGCCCTACTGATTCAGAGAACTTAGGTCCCCAGGCATTTGTAGTATAGCCGTAAATTTCTGTTGGGGCTCTTGAAGGATCCGGCAGTGCACCATTTGATCCTGTTCCATATTCACTTTGATAATCTGAATATTTAGCATTTACTCGGTCAAAATTCACCCCGCTTGTTAATTCTACACGAAGTTTTCCTTTAGTTCCTTTTTTAGTAGTAATTAAAATTACACCATTCAAAGCTCGTGAACCATACAAAGCCGCAGCTGCAGCTCCTTTAAGTACTGTTAAACTTTCAATGTTGTTTGGGTTGATTCCAGAGATTCCGTCTCCGTTATCACGACCGTCAAACCATTTACTTGTTGCAGCCTGATCATTATTTAAACCAGAGTTGTCGATAGGAACTCCATCAACCACATAAAGAGGCTGATTGCTTTCACCAATACTCGAAATACCTCTAATAATAACCCTTGTACTTCCTGCAACACCAGTAGCTGGTATAGAAACGTCTACACCGGCAACTCTACCAGATAAAGCTGTAGTTACATTGGTCGTAATGGCCTTGTTTAACTGCTCTCCTTTTACATCCTGAACGGCATAACCCAGTTCTTTTTTCTGTCTCTTAATCCCTAACGCTGTAACAACAACTTCATTTAAATTTTGTGCATCTTGAGTTAGCACAACATTTACAGTTGCAGAAGATCCAACTGTTACAGTTTTAGTTTTAATACCTATATACGAAAATACAAGAACATCTCCAGTAGATGCCTGAATCGTATACACTCCATCATAATCGGTTTGACTTGCCGTTTTTGTACCTTGAATAAGAATACTCACCCCCGGCAGCGGCAACCCATTTTGATCGCTTACCAAACCTTTGACCGTTTTTACCTGCGCAACAGACAATTGCGCCGTAAAGACAATCATAAGGATTAACATAATTTGTTTCATTTTTATCATGGTTTTTGATTAGTTAAGCGATAAATTTATTGTTAAGGGACTGTTAAAAAAAATAATTTATACAAACGGTCAGATTTTTTAAACAAACGACATAAAACATTCAACATTATGTTTTACGAAAACGTTATCCTATTTAAATAAAATATTAATTAGCTTTTTTTACAAAATTTTATTCAAAAGAATTGTGATTTAGCCAGTAATTGTGTAAAGTTGCACAGTAATTACAAAGCTTTACAAATAATAACAAAACGTTAAAAAAAGTTGAACGAAATTCAAAAACTAAAATTTGACATAAAACTTCAAAATCATATCTGGTTTTGGGGTTCTTATTTCACTCTCAACTTTTTACGATGGGGCGCTTACTTTAACGACTATCCGTATTCATTCAAATCGAACTTAATTGAGTTTTCGCTGCATATACCATTAGTATATTTCAATCTTTTCGTTTTAGTACCAAAATATGTTCTTAAACAAAAATATATAACCTATACAATAGCGCTTCTTGTAAGCCTTTTTGGAATCTATTTATTAAAAACGGCGCTTACCTATTATATTATATCCGAAAATATCTGGCCGGAAGCTAACAGAGAATACCATCCTTTTGAAATCAATCATATCGTAGCAGTCTGTATTGGCGAATTGTACGTTTTAGCAATGGCGTCATCAGTATACCTGACTTTAACCTGGCTTCGCGAAAGGGAAAGAAACAGATCACTGCGAGAAAATCAGTTTAAAATCAAACTGAAATATCTCGAAAATCAAATTCAGCCGCATTTCTTTTTCAATACCTTAAATAATCTATATGCCTTATCTTTAGAATCTTCGGATAAAGTTCCGGATGTGATTATCAAGCTTTCTAATTTGATGGAATATGTACTGTATGACGTAAAAGGAACCAAGTTTGTACCGCTGATAAAAGAGATCGATTATATTCAAAATTATATTGAAATAGAAAAGCTTCGTTTTGACAATGTGGAAGTTACCGTTAATTTAGAATCAAACATTGAAGATATTGTAGTTCCGCCTTTAATATTTATTTCATTGGTCGAAAATGCCTTCAAACATGGCGGCGTAAATAATAATAACTTTAAAATTAAAATCAATTGTAAAGTTATCGACAATAAAATGTTAGACTTTGAAATCTTAAATAATTTTGTAATTTCACAAAATGTTAAGTCAAAAGGCGGCATTGGTTTAGTTAACACAAAGAAGAGACTAAAATTAATTTACAAAAATAATTTCAGCTTAAAAGACAAAATAAAACTGAATTACTATATAATTCGTTTGCAAATACCTATTCATAATGAAAATTAAATGTGTATTGATTGATGATGAACCGTTAGCAATCAAAGTCCTGCAAAATTACTTTAACAATTTTACAGATTTTGAAGTTGTCGGAACATTCAATAACTCTTTAGAAGCTCTGGATTTTATAAACAGCACTTCTGTAGATGCCGTTTTTTTAGACATTAATATGCCAATGATGACTGGCTTTGAGCTGATAAGCTTAATCGAAAACAAAACCAAAGTTATCATCACAACCGCTTTTAGAGAATTTGCTGCCGAAAGTTATGATCTTGATGTTTTAGATTATTTAGTAAAACCTATTCCACTTCCGAGATTTATCAAATGCATTAATAAAATTACAACCGAATTCAATTTAAAAAACAATATTAAAATTGATGTAGCCAAAGGCGATTCGCATATTTTTATTAAGGTTGATAAAAAAATGATGAAAATTAATATTGAAGAAATTCTTTTTATCGAAGGAATGAAAGAATATATAAAGGTAGTAATACCTGATAAGACCTATATTACGCATAAATCTTTGACTTCATTATCTGAAGAATTGCCTGCAGATCGCTTCTTACGTATCCACAAATCCTACGTTATTGCCTTAAATAAGGTAAAATCTATTGAAGGAAACCGTATTCAAATTCAGTCTTATACAATTCCAATAGGTAGAAATTACAGTAAAGACGTAAAAAACAGAATTCTCGAATAAAATTTTAACATTTCTAACTCTATATAAATTAACACATTGTTGAATAAATAAGGTTGTTCGTTTAAATTTAACATTATTTTCGATCAATAATTTTTTTTTGATACACTTAACAAATATATTTACGGTCTTCAAAAAACAATTTTATTAAAAAATTAACCTTATTACAATTATGAGTTCAGAAAATGTTCAAACCAAATGGGGACAGTTTATCTCATTGATAATCGTCTTCTTCTTTTGGGGTTTTGTTGGTTCTGCCAATGATATCCTGATTCCCGTATTCAAAAAAGTATTTACTTTATCTCAGGTACAGTCACAATTAGTTGCCTGGGCATTTTATGCTGCGTATTTTGTAGGTTCGATAATCTTCTTTTTAGTTTCTCTAAAATTAGATGTACTGCAAAAATTCGGTTATAAAAAAACACTTTCAGCTGGTTTAATTCTTTCGGCTGTTGGATCATTTTTATTTGTTCCGGCTGCTACAATGGAAAGTTTCCCTTTCTTTTTAACCGCTTTGTTTACTGTTGGTTTAGGTTTTTCAATTCAACAAATTGTAGCAAATCCTTTAGCAATTAAAATGGGAAGTCCTGCCACAGGGGCACACCGTTTAACTTTAGCAGGAGGTATCAACTCATTCGGTACAACTATTGGAGCAATTCTATTAGGTATTGCTTTATTCGGAATGGGAGATAATAAAAACACATCTCTTTCTTTAGAAGACATTAAATTACCTTTTATCATTCTTGGTCTTGCTTTTATCGTAGTAGCAGTTTTCATGAACTTCTCTAAAATTGAAGATCCGGAAAAAGAGGAAGAAGTTGTTAAAACAGCACACGAAAAATTCAACATTCTTGATTACCCACAATTATACTTAGGAATGTTAGGTATCTTTATTTATGTAGGTACTGAGGTAACTATCATTAGTAATTTGCCAGCTTTATTACATACTGCAGAATTCGGAAATGTATTAGAAGATGCAATTGCACCATTTATCGCCCTTTACTGGGGAAGTTTAATGATTGGCCGTTGGAATGGCGGTGTTAACGTTTTCAACACTTCTACTTTAGTAAATACAGCCTTAAAATTTATTGTTCCTGCTTTAGCATTTGGAGTTATTATTGGAGCTAATATTTTTGCGGCACATGATGTATCTGCATTCTACATTTACCCACTTTGGATTTTATTATTTATAGCTGTAAGCTTTGTGGGAGGTAAAAATGCTGGAAAAACTTTAATGCTTTTCGGAATATCTGGTTTAATAATGATGATTGCAGGATTAGCTTGGCCAAATCCTGAAATTGCTAAATTCTTCTTTATTTCTGGTGGATTATTCTTATCTATCATGTGGCCTTCTATCTTCGATTTAGCGATTGCAGGTTTAGGTAAAAATACAGGAAAAGCATCTTCATTCTTGATTATGATGATTCTTGGAGGAGGAGTTATTCCTTTAGTTCAAGGAAGTATTTGTGATCTTGATGTTACAAGCCCAGAAGGAATTTTCGGAATTACATGGACACATTTCTCTTATATAGTACCACTTATTGGTTTTGCCTATTTAGGATTCTATGGTTTCTACTGTCCTAAAATATTAAAAAGACAAGGAATCAACCATGTTCAAAGTGAAGGCGGCGGTCACTAAAATTTTAGAAATAACAATAAAAAAAATCCAAATTCCAATTTTACAGTAGGAATTTGGATTTTTTTTATTTCACAAAAAGAAAACCTTTGCACCTCTGTATCTCTGAACCTTTGCATCTTTCTACTTGGCATTAATAACATTACTCAGGTTCTTCTTAAAAACAGTCTTATTTTGTTCAGACAATTGGTAAACAACATCTTTATCAGCATGAACAATAACCTTATCGATATTCGCATTTAAAAGAGCTTGCGGGTCTTTTATTTTTAAAGTACAGGCACCATCAAAAAAACCATCGTCTTCAATAATTTTCTTTGCTTGGATAACAGTTCCATTGCTTAAAACAGCCGAAATTGTCATTTCTTTATTTAAGGTTTTAGAATAAAATCCATCCATGACAAGAAGCAGTCGATAAGAATTTTTCATTTCAGGGCCTTTAAATTCATGCCTCGTAATATTATACCGAAGCCCTTTTGCTAAAGACTGAAATGCTACAGAACAATCCAATTCAAATGTGGCCACATCGCCGGCATCATTTACACTCTTTAATATTTCAGCTGTCTGTGCATTTATTGAAATACTAGCAGCAAAAAAAGACAGAATTATCAATATCACTTTCATAATCAACAATTTAAGTTTCATATAAAAGTAAAAAAAATCGCCTTTTCCCGTTAGAAAAAAGACGATTTAATTTTTTATAAGTATCTAAGGATTACTTGTTTCCTTTTTCGAAATCAGCTACAAACTGAGCTAAACCGATATCTGTTAACGGGTGTTTCAACAATCCGTAAATTGCAGAAAGAGGTCCAGTCATAACATCAGCACCAATTTTAGCACAATTTACAATATGCATTGTGTGACGTACTGAAGCAGCTAAAATTTGAGTTTCGTAACCGTAGTTATCATAAACTTCTCTAATTTCCTGAATTAAGTTTAAACCGTCAGTTGAGATATCATCTAAACGACCCACAAACGGAGAAACATAAGTTGCTCCCGCTTTAGCAGCCAAAAGAGCTTGTCCTACAGAGAAAACAAGAGTTACGTTAGTTTTAATTCCTTTATCAGAAAAATATTTTGCAGCCATAACTCCTTCTTTAGTCATAGGCAGTTTTACAACGATTTGGTCATGTAATTCAGCTAACTCTTCACCTTCTTTGATCATTCCATCATAATCAAGAGCGTTTACTTCAGCACTTACATCACCTTCTACAAGATTGCAAATGTCAACATAATGCTTTAAAATATTGTTTTTTCCTGTAATTCCTTCTTTCGCCATTAATGACGGATTTGTCGTTACACCATCCAAAACACCTAAAGCTTGTGCTTCTTTAATTTGATCTAAGTTAGCTGTGTCAATAAAAAATTTCATAATTTATTTAAGTTTAAATTGTGTTGATTTGTTTTAAGTGGTTTGCTTGAAATTTTTAAATTAAGAATCTTAAGCAAATTCAGCTGCAAAATTACAAAATCAATATCAATAACGATTTCAAAATCAAAACCAATTTGAAATTATATGTTATAAATAAAAAAATAATTGTGTTTTAAAGCTTATAATGATTCATTAGCATTTTTTCATACACTTTATCCGGAAGTGCACGTTTCAGAACAATTGAAAATTTCTGCATGAAAACACCCACTTTGTAATGCACTTTTGGTTTGTCTTTTTGTATGATTTTAAAAATAGCCTCAGCCATTTCATTTGGATTACTTCCGGCATCAACATGTTCGTTCATGGTTGCAAGCGTATCTCCATATACTTTTTCGTAAGCAGAACCTTTTAAAACAGGTGCATGATAACGTCCTGATGCAATATTAGTTGCAAAATCACCAGGAGCAACATTGGTAATTTCAATTCCAAATTGCTTTACTTCCATTCTTAAAGCTTCGGTGATTAATTCCAAAGCTCCTTTCGAAGCCGAATAAACACTTCGGTAAGGCAGTCCCATATAAGCGGCAATTGACGTAATATTAATAATTAAACCTGATTTTTGTTCGCGCATTTGCGGCAAAACAGCTTTCATTACTTCAATCGGACCAAAGAAATTCGTTTCAAAATTGTTTTTAATTTCTTCCATCGGAATTTCTTCCAAAGGTCCTGTAATCCCAACTCCGGCGTTGTTAATTACAATATCTAATCTTCCTGAAGTTTCAATAATTTTTACAACGGCTGTTTTAATTGAATCAGCATTTCGAACATCTAAAGCAACTAATGGAAAAACTGAATTTAAAACTTTTTCAGGATTTCTGCTCGTTCCGTAAACAACGAAACCTTTAGCATGTAAAAATTCTCCAATAGATTTACCTATTCCCGATGATCCTCCTGTAATTAAAACGACTTTATTCATTTTGAGTTATGAGTTATAAATTATTGAGTTATGAGTTTGATGCAGAGAAATCTTTTTACTTCTAACATTTAACTTTTACCCCTAAGAAAGGTCCAAAAATAAAAAAATCCTCCCGAAGGAAGACTACTTTTATACAAATTCTAAAAAATAAAAAGTGGCAAGCGACCTACATCGCACCGCTCAACCACGTACCCTTGCTATGTTCCCATCCTGGGGGAGTCTGCAGGAGCTGGTCGTGTAGGACTTGCCGGTGCAAATATACAATCTTTTTATATTTTTGCAAGAGCTTTGCTGCTATAAAAATATCGTTGTATATTGGCTTATTCAAATTTTAAACTATGAAAAAATATAACTTCCTAACTGTCATTTTATTAGGAATTACATTAATTGGATGTAATGGCACAAAAAAAGGTGAAAATTCTTTATTTACTATCGATGATTCTGCTTTTCCTGCCCATTTTTTACCACAAGAAGCGGTTTCAATTGGAATTTTAAATCCAAATTCGAAAGAAATCGACAGCATTGTATATTTTGTTAACGACAAAAAAGTGGGAAGTACAAAAGGAGCTGAGAAATTTAAATTTGAATTAAAAGATCAAAAATTAGGTTATCAATACTTAAAAGCTAGTGCTTATTTTGGAAGTGATTCATCTGATGCGACAAAAAGAATTGAAGTTGTTTCTGATGTTCAGCCGAAAGCATTAAAATTTAAAATAGTAAACACTTTTCCACACGACCCAGAAGCTTTTACTGAAGGTTTAGAATTTCATGATGGCGTTTTATTTGAAAGTACAGGTCAAAAAGAAGATTCATACTTTAGATCTGTTGATTATAAAACCGGAAAAGTAATCAAGCAGGTTGATCTTCCTAAAGAATATTTTGGAGAAGGAATTACTTTTATCAATGGCAAATTATTTCAATTAAGCTGGCAGGAAAAAACAGGTTTTATTTATGATGCTAACACATTAAAACTTGAAAAAAAATTCACCTATGATAAAGATATTGAAGGCTGGGGAATGACGCATGATGATAAATATATTTATCACTCTGACGGAACTGAGAAAATCTGGAAAATGGATCCAAATACTCAAAAATTAATTGATTACATTAATGTGTATTCTGGTTCTTCAAAAATTAAAGCAATCAACGAATTAGAACTAATCGATGGGAAATTCTATGTAAACGTTTGGCAGAAAGATGCAATTGCGGTTGTAAATCCAACATCTGGTGCAGTTGAAGGAATATTAAACCTTTCTGATTTACGCAAATTCATTAAAGCTCCAAAAGCAGAAGTTTTAAACGGAATTGCTTACAATCCTCAAACTAAAACCATTTTTGTTACTGGTAAATATTGGGAGAAAATGTTTGAAATCACAGTTTCAGAATAAAAAACACAAAGAATAAAAACACGAATTTCACAGATTTCACGGATTAGTTCGTGATAATTTGTGAAATTTGTGTTTTATAACAATATCCGATAATGACAACATTAATAAAAAACATAAAAGAACTGCTTCAAGTCCGTGAAACTTCTGTTTCTAAAGTTTCGGGGGCTGAGATGGCAGAGCTTCCAACGATTAAAAATGCTTTCTTAATTATAAAAGACAATCTAATTGCTGATTTTGGTTCGATGGAAAATTTACCTGAAATCAAAGTTGATAAAGTTATTAATGCGGAGGGACGCATTGTTCTTCCCACTTGGTGCGACAGCCACACGCATATTGTATATGCAGGAAACCGCGAACAGGAATTTGTAGACCGCATTAACGGATTTACGTATGAAGAAATCGCTAATCGCGGCGGCGGCATTTTAAATTCGGCTAAAAAATTAAACGAAACTTCTGAAGAAGAAATCTACGAGCAATCAAAACTTCGACTTGAAGAAGTTATGCATTTAGGAACAGGAGCTGTTGAAATAAAATCCGGTTACGGATTAACTATCGAAGGCGAATTAAAAATGCTTCGTGTTATTAAGAAACTGGCCCAAAATTATCCAATTTCTATAAAAGCTACTTTTCTCGGTGCACATGCTTTTCCAACACATTATAAAGAAAACAAAGCAGGTTATATTGATGAAATCAGAACCAAAATGCTTCCTGAAATTGCTCAAAACAAGCTGGCAGACTATATAGATGTTTTCTGCGAAAGCGGCTACTTTTCTGTAGAGGAAACTGAAAAAATTATGCAAGCCGGAATTGAATTCGGCTTAAAGCCAAAAATTCACGTGAATCAGTTTAATTCTATTGGCGGAATTCAGGCTGGTGTTAGATTTAAAGCACTTTCTGTCGATCATTTGGAAATAATGAATCCAGAAGATATTGAAGCTTTAAAAGGCACAGAAACAATGCCGGTTGCATTACCGTCTTGTTCTTATTTCTTGAGTATTCCATATACGCCGGCTCGTGAAATGATAAAAGCAGGTTTACCTCTGGCATTAGCAACAGATTTTAACCCTGGTTCTACTCCATCAGGAAACATGAATTTTGTTGTGGCAACGGCATGCATTAAAATGAAAATGACTCCCGAAGAAGCCATAAATGCTGCTACAATAAACGGCGCCTACGCAATGGGACTTTCTGATACACACGGAAGCATCACAAAAGGCAAAAAAGCCAATTTAATTGTTACAAAGCCAATTTCATCTTACTACCAAATTCCTTATGCTTTTGGAAGCAATTTGATCGAAGATGTTATTATTGAAGGTGAAATTATATAATAAAATTCAAATATAGCCCGTGGTTTCAACCACGGGAACGTATCGCAAAACACGCTTTCAGCCAAACACAAGAAAACATAAGACATAAAAAAAGGTCTGTGAAGAAAATCACAGACCTTTAATATCTTAAGTGGTATTTTACTTAAACGACGATGAGAATTTATCTCAAGCTGAAACTAGTTTTAGAAACTAATTCATCATTATCAAAAACATTGATAAAGTAAGTTCCTTTAGCAAAATCTTTTCCTGGTAAATCTTCAGTAACGTTTACAGTTTTGTTTTCATACTTTACAGTAGTTTTAAAGCTGTATGTTAAAGAGTTGTCACCAAAGCTCTCTGTTTTTTTCTCGCCTAAAACGTTGTTTTTTGCATCAATAACCTGAACATAATATGTTTTATCTCCAGATTTTGCAATTTGATTTTCAGCAATTGTAAAACTTATTTTTAAAACATCAGCACGGCTTGCTTTGTCTGTTTCAATTTGTTTTCCAGAGCTTCTTAATTTATAAGCTGCAGTCTTAGTGTTCGTAACAGATAATTTAGAACCTCTTTCAACTGTTTTTGCAAGCTCTTCATTTTGACCTACAAGTACTTCGTTATATTTTTTAGACTCCCCTAAAACTGTAATTGTACTGTCTCTTTGAACTGTTAAAACACCATTTTGCTTTTTCAATTCATCATTTTCAGCAACAAGAGTTTTCATTTTGCCCTGCATTGCCTGAACTTGAGATCTGTATTTAGAAACGTCACCTTTAGATTTATTTAAATCTGCCATTAAAGCGACAACTTTATCTCTTTCCTGAATTAATTCATCAGACATTGAAGTATTTTCAGCAATTGCAGCATCGTAAGTTGCTTTTAATTCCTGTAAATCTTTCATAACAGATTCTTTTTCTGTCATTGATGTTGTTAATTCTGTTTTAACTACCTCAGTATCAGAAGAAAGTTTAAAGATATACACTAAGCTACCAATTAGTAGGACTGCTAAAACCGCTATTACCGCTTTTAGACTTGAATTGTTGTTGTTCGTTGGGTTTTCCATATTGAATAATTTTCTTTAATAACAAATTTAAGAATTAATATATCTTAATAACGTAAGTTGTTACAATTATATTATTTTTGGAAAATAAATTTTTTTCATGGAGAAATTAGTTCCTTTTACTGTCAATGATTTGGCAAAAGTCACAAATCATCGTAGTGGTGAAATAAAATTCGGAGAAAAAATGATTGTGCTTCCTAAAGGAGTGGATAAAATCAAGTTTTTGCAAGAATCGGAGGCGAAGTATGTATTGTTAGGAATCCCCGAAGATATTGGCGTGCGAGCGAACTATGGAAGACCCGGAGCGGCATCTGCCTGGGAAAGTGCTATTAAAAGTATTGCAAATATTCAGCATAACAGATTTTCTAAAGGAAGTCAAATTATTATTTTAGGGCATTTAGATGTTACCGAAGAAATGCGTGATGTCGAAAAATTAGATTTTAATGATATCGACGATCGTTCTAAACTAAGTCAGTTAGTAGAAAAAATCGACAAAGAGGTTTCGCATATCATTTTTACTATCATTAAAGCGGGAAAAACTCCAATTATTATTGGAGGCGGTCATAATAACGCTTACGGAAATATCAAAGGTTCGGCTTTAGCCAAAGGAAAACCAATCAACGCCATTAATTTTGATGCGCATTCTGACTTTAGGATTTTGGAAGGCCGTCACAGCGGAAATGGTTTCTCGTATGCCTATGAAGAAGGTTTTCTTAAAAAATATTTCATTTTTGGACTTCACGAAAATTATACTTCAAAAAGCGTTTTAGATATCATTAAAAAACTGGAAGATCGCGTTCGTTATAACACTTACGACAGCGTAAATATTCGCAAGGAAAAAGATTTTGACAGAGAAATGGCTCTGGCTCTTGAATTTATCAAGACCGATTCATTTGGAATTGAAATTGATTTGGACGCTATTCCTAATATCGCCAGCAGCGCCATGACAATAAGCGGATTTTCGGTAGAAGAATTAAGGCAGTTTATTTCATTTTTTGCACAACATAGAAATGCGACCTATTTACATATTTGTGAAGGTGCGCCAGATCTTGCCGATTCTCCGAATAATAATTTAATTGGAAAATTAATTGGCTATTTAGTAACTGACTTTATAAAAGCAAATAACGAAAAAGATAAAATTAATTGAAGAGCAGGTGGCTTACAACCACATATTTCCCAAATAATAGAAGATTCAAATCAACGATTAACCGAATAAACCTATCTTTGCACAGAATTTAGTACTTAAAACTAAAGTTCTTAATTAATAAGATATGTTATTCGAAGATTTATCACTTTCAAAAAGTATACAAAAAGCCGTATTTGAAGAAGGCTACCTAAACCCCACTCCAATTCAGGAAAAATCGATTCCGATTGTTTTAGCCGGACGGGATTTAATTGGCTGTGCTCAAACAGGTACGGGAAAAACTGCCGCATTTGCTATTCCAATTATACATCAATTGCACCGAATTGTAGGTTCATCAAAAAAAGCCAAAGTAATTCGTGCACTAATCGTTACTCCAACCCGTGAGTTAGCGGTGCAGATTGGACAGAGTTTTGACACTTATGCAAAATACACCAATTTAACACAGCTGACTATTTTTGGAGGCGTTTCACAAAACCCTCAGGTTGACACCTTAAAAAATGGTATCGATATTTTAGTTGCCACTCCGGGTCGTTTGTTAGATTTACAAAAACAAGGCTTTCTGGATTTAAATCATTTACACACTTTAGTTTTAGATGAGGCAGATCAAATGCTGGATATGGGTTTTATAAACGATGTAAAAAAGATCGTAAAACTTACTCCAAAAAACAGACAAACTTTACTTTTTTCAGCTACAATGCCTCTTGCGATTCGCGAATTGGCAGAAATGTTTTTGCAGGATCCTGAAAAAGTTGAAGTTTCTCCAGTTTCTTCAACTGCTGAAAACGTAGAGCAGCGCATTTATTTTGTAGATAAAACAGAAAAAAGAAACTTATTATATCATTTGATTAAAAACGAAAATTTATCAAATGTGCTTGTTTTTTCAAGAACTAAACATGGCGCTGATAATGTGGTAAAAGCACTTCGCAAAAAAGATATTCCGGCAGAAGCAATTCACGGAGATAAATCTCAAAATGCGAGACAACGTGTTTTGGATGCTTTTAAAAACAAAGAAGTTGGTGTTTTGGTTGCTACAGATATCGCAGCAAGAGGAATTGATATTGACCAGTTACCGTATGTAATCAATTTTGATTTACCAAATATTCCGGAAACGTATGTTCATAGAATTGGCCGTACGGGACGTGCAGGAAATGGCGGAATTGCGATTTCATTTTGTGGTAAAGATGAAGAGCCTTACTGGAAGGATATTAAGAAATTAATAAAAGTAGATGTAAAAATTATTACAGACCATCCTTACCCATGGCATGCAGGAAGTCCTGAAGCCGGCGAAAAACCCAAAAGCTCAAACCGAAGCAGCGGTGCTCATAAATCGAGAAAATCAAATGCTTCAAAACAAAATAAAAAACGCTGGTATTAATCAGCGTTTTTTGATTCATTTATCAGGTAATTTAGAATCTTAAACAGCTTTACCGGTTCAAATGGTTTCACGATAATATCATTCATTCCTGATGAAACTGCTTCATCTGTAATTTCATCTTTATCAAAAGCAGTTAAAGCTACAACCGGAGTTTTTATACCAAGCTGACGAATTCTTTTTGTGGTTTCAAATCCGTTCATTAACGGCATATTAATATCCATCAAAATAAGATCAAATTCTTCTTTTTCTAATATTGAAAGAGCGCCAAATCCATCATCAACAACTTTGCATACAAAATTATTTTTTTCAATGATTTTCTTAGTTACCAATTGATTAATCAGGTTATCTTCGACAATAAGGATTTTGTATATATCGCTTGACGTTAAATCGACTTCGATATTCTCTATAATTTTCTTTGTTTTCAAAGGATCGTGTTCAAAAGGAATGATAAATGAAAAAGAAGTTCCTGCACCAAGATCGCTTTCTAAAGTAATCGAGCTTCCAAAAAGTCCTAATAATCGCTTTACAATGCTTAAACCTAATCCTGTTCCTTGATAATCTTCTTCTTTTCTGCCGACCTGAACAAATTTTTCGAATATTTTATTTTGGTCTACAGCGGCAATCCCAACGCCATTATCTTTTATTAAAAAACTTAGATAATAAAACTTCCCTTCTATTCTGTCTTGTTTAACTCTAATTTCAACTTCTCCGTCTTTAGTAAATTTTAAAGCATTGCTAACAAGGTTCATTAAAATTTGTGCCAGACGCAATTTATCTCCAATTAGATATTCAGGAATAGCACTATCAATTTCAACATTAATTTTGTTATTATTTTTTTGAGATAAAAAAGAAAGTGAATTCTTGATCACCGTTATTTCATCTGAAATATTAAAAGTTAAACTTTCCAGAACGACTTTATTCTCTTCAATTTTATTTATCTGCAGAATATCATTTACAAGAGATAACAAATATCTGGCAGAAAATTTCAGGGCACTTAAATGTTCACTTTGGGATAACTCTTTGTGTTCTTCCAAAAGCATATTAGTTATCCCGACGACACCATACAATGGAGTACGCAATTCATGGCTTATAGTAGAAATAAATTGAGTTTTGAGGACAGAGGCTTCTTCAGCCATTTCTTTTGCTTTTAGAAGCTCTAAATTGTGTTTTTTCTTAAGTCTGATGTTCTTAATTAAGGTTACAATTAAGAAAAGAAGAATCAACGAAATAAGAATAAACAGGATTACAATAATCCGTGATTTTTTAAGACTTTGTAATTGGGATGTTTTTTCATTTTCAATTTTCTCAATCTGCCTTTTGTATTCATCCAACTCTAAGTTTAAACCTGCTATAGAAGCTTTTTTGAGCTTTTCCTGACTATAAAGTTCGCCTGTAATTTTATTATATATAACTAGGTTATTATAAGCTTCTTTATGTTTTCCTATTTTGCTCAAGAATTTTGAATATTCTAAATGTGCGTACGCTAAGTCTGGTTTCTCATCTTTAGACTTGTTATAAGAAATTGCTTTTAAAAAGTATGCATTTGCTTTATCGTTTTGATTTTCACTACCCCAGTATATTCCGTTTAAAAAATTTAAAGCAATATCATTTGATTTTCCTTTTAAATCATTTTGATGTTTATTAATATACTGCAAATAAGGTAATCCTTCTTTATAGTTTCCAATCTTGAAATACGACCAAACTATATTAAGATTCGTTATGGCGACTTCTTTCGAATATTTTTGCTGTCTTCCAAATTTTAATGACTCCTTATAATAAGCTATTCCGTCACTGTACATTTTTTTTTCGAAAAAATACAAGTTGCCCAAATTGCTGGTTATCATCATTCTTAAACTAACAATATTAGATCGTTCTGCGTAGAACAAGGCTTTCTTATAAAAAAATACAGCTTTATTGATTTCGCCCAAATCATGAAAATTAATCCCGATTATGTTGTAGTTTCTCGAAATTAATGTGTCATTTTTTAAATCAAATGCATATTGGAGGGCAACTCCGGATTTCTTTAAGGATTTTTCGTAATTAGTTTCATCTAAATAATCGCAGGCTTCTTGAGTTAGATTTTTAACTTTTAAAAGAGATACAGTATGGTTTTGAGCTGGTGACTCAAGACAAAATACGTTTAAAAAAGTAAAAATTAAAAAACAAAATCTATAATGAAGCATAATTTGGGATATGTTTATTCAAATATACATTATTATCATAATACACAATAACAGTACCTGCCTTAATAATCTAAAGATTCAATAATCATTCTACTATTTTTACTGCTAATACTTAAAAAAGTTATTTAAAACAATTTATTTAGTCCAGCACTTTGTACCTCTAAATTTACATTCTTAATAAAAACCTTTCAAAACACTACAAAATAAGGTCTTTACTTGTAAAACACTTTTTTGTTGCAAAATATTTAATAAAAATATTATAATAATAAAAAATAATGCTATTTTTAACACAATTAAAGACACAAGCCCCAAGTGTTTTAGAAGATTGGAGCAACTAAAATTAAAAAACTATGTTAGAGAACTTTTTAAAATTTGCAGAAACTGAAAAATTAACTAAAGCACAACAAAAAGCAATCACTGGCGGTGACGCAACTGCACCGGAAGAAGATGCTGACAGAAAAGGAAAAGTTGCAGCAAAATAAATTTATTAGTTGATTTTATTCAACTTTTATAAAAATTAAAAACACAAGCCCCGAGTGTTTTAGAAGATTGGAGCAATTAAAATTAAAAAACTATGTTAGAAAACTTTTTAAAATTTGCAGAAACTGAAAAATTGACTAAAGCGCAACAAAAAACCATTACAGGAGGTGACACACCAGCACCTGATGATGCGGACAGAAAAGGGAAAGTAGCTGCTTAAAGAAGTTTATTGGCTGATTTTTGTTCAGCTACAACTACTATAAAAATCAAAAACCGTAACAAACAAAAGTCTGTTACGGTTTTTTTATGTTTTAAAGAATATATTAATTCTCTTCTGCTATATCTAAATTTTCTTCTTTCCCGTCTTCCCATTGTCCAACAACAGAAGTTGCCAATGCGTTTCCAAGTACATTTGTTGCACTTCTAAACATATCACAGAAATGGTCAATTGGTAAAATCAAAGCAATACCTTCAACCGGAATTTTAAACATTCCGCAAGTAGCTGCAACAATTACTAAACTCGCTCTTGGTACACCTGCGATACCTTTACTGGTTAACATTAAAACCAAAAGCATAGCCATTTGTGTTCCTAAATCTAAATGAACGCCATAAAACTGAGCGATAAAGATACTGGCAAAAGTCATGTACATCATACTTCCGTCAAGGTTAAACGAATAACCTAATGGTAACATGAAGGCTACAATTTTATTTTTAACTCCAAAATCTTCTAATTCTTCTGTTAATTTAGGAAAAACAGCTTCACTGCTTGTTGTTCCAAAAGCGATCGCCAATGGTCCTATAATGCGTCTTAACAGCTCAGTCATTCTTCCTTTTAAGAAAATATAACCTACAACAACCAAAACAACCCATAATGTACTTATCCCAACTAAAAATGATCCGAAAAATTTAAAATAGGTAATAACTAATTCCTCTGCGTCTCTAATAGCAAATACTCCGGCAATGGCACCAAAAACTCCAATTGGAGCAAAGTTCATTACATAGTTTACCATTTTTAAAACGATATGTGAAGCTTTATCAAAAGCATTTATAATTGGTTTTACCGTATTTCCTAATGAAGCTGCTGCTAATCCAAAAAAGATAGAAAATATGACAATCTGTAAGATTTCATTGGTTGCCATTGCTTCAAAAATACTTTTAGGAACAATATGCTCTACAAAATTCTCAACAGACAGGATTTTTGTTTTAGCTGTAACCTCACTAGCTGCAGCCATATCGACATGGTCTAATTTCAAACCTACTCCAGGTTCTAAAATATTCACAAAGAACAATCCAATCAATAAGGAAATAAAAGAAGCTGTAAAAAACCAGCCAAGTGCTTTTCCTCCAATTCTTCCAACGGTTTTTATATCACCTAATTTTGCAATTCCTACTACTAAGGTCGTAAAAACTAAAGGAGCAATAATCATTTGCACTAATCTGATGAAGATCGTAGCCAGCATTTTTATTTTATTACTAAACGATACTGCTGCTTCTTGGGAAATTGAATTATGAATAATAATTCCCAAAGCCGCCCCAAGCACCATTGCAATTATAATCTGCCCTGTTAATCCTGAAAAAAATGATTTCTTTTTAGTTTCTGTAATTTGCATTAATTTACTTTTAAATTATTAAAATATAAGACCCTCACTGTCTTACTTTTATTAATATGTTTTGTTGATCAAATAAAAATCAGCCAAAACAATCGCAGCCATCGCCTCAACGATTGGTACTGCACGAGGCACCACACACGGATCATGACGTCCTTTTCCGGTCATTGGTGTAATATTTCCTTTATTATCTAATGAATCCTGAGTCTGCATGATAGTCGCAACAGGTTTAAAAGCAACTCTAAAATAAATATCCATTCCGTTGCTTATTCCGCCTTGGATTCCGCCTGAAAGATTTGTTTTTGTAGTTCCGTCAGGATTATATAAATCGTTGTGTTCGCTTCCTTTCATTTCAGAACCTGAGAAACCGCTTCCGTATTCAAAACCTTTGACAGCATTAATAGAAAGCATTGCTTTTCCTAATTCAGCATGTAATTTATCAAAAACAGGTTCGCCTAAACCAACCGGAACATTTTGAATTACGCATGAAACAACACCTCCAACAGTATCTCCCTGCTTGCGGATATCACGAATATATTCTTCCATAATAGCCGCCGATTTTTCATCTGGACAGCGAACCGGATTGCTTTCAATTTTCGAAAAATCCAATTCCTGATAAGGTGTATCTAAATGAATTGGACCAACAGAAGAAACGTAAGCATTAATTTTAATTTGAGGAAGCATTTGTTTTGCAATTGCACCTGCTACTACTCTGCTTGCTGTTTCACGTGCAGAACTTCTTCCGCCGCCGCGATAATCACGAAAACCATATTTTTGATCATACACATAATCAGCATGGCTTGGTCTGTAATTATCTTTTATATGCGAATAATCATCTGATTTTTGATTGGTATTTGGAATAATAAAACCAATTGGAGTTCCGGTAGTTTTTCCTTCAAATATTCCAGATAAAAACTGAACCGCATCTGGTTCTTTTCTTTGTGTTACGATAGCCGATTGACCTGGTTTTCTTCGAGACATTTCAACCTCAATCGCTTCTAAATCAAGTTGTATTCCTGATGGACAACCGTCTATAATTCCGCCCAAAGCTTCACCATGAGATTCTCCAAATGTTGTAACTTTATATAGGGTGCCGTAGCTATTTCCTGCCATTGTTATTTGTTTTGAGCAAATGTAAGTTTTATGAATTAAATTAAAAAATTAAAAATTGGTAATATTAATTAAAGATTAAACACTTTAAAAATCACAATTTATTAAAATTGCCTTCGAATTAGTAACCTTTTGATAAAATAAATGGAGTAGGATTTTCTTTTATTTGTGGAACTTCAAATTAAGAAAAATTGAAAAAACGAAATGTCGAATTGGTCATTGTCTCTGATGTCCATTTAGGAACTTACGGAAGTCACGCAAAAGAACTAAACAACTATCTATCAAGCATTAAACCAAAAACTTTAGTTTTAAACGGTGATATAATTGATGCCTGGCAGTTTAGAAAATCTTATTTTCCTAAGGCGCATTTGAGAGTTATCCAGCGTATTATCGGGATGGCTTCTAAAGGCACAAAAGTGTATTACATTACCGGAAATCATGACGAGATTCTTCGAAAATTCAGCGACATGAATATGGGAAATTTTTCTTTGGTCGATAAATTAGTTTTAGAATTAGACGACAAAAAAGCATGGATTTTTCACGGAGACGTTTTTGATGCATCTGTACAGCATTCTAAATGGATTGCAAAACTGGGCGGATTAGGCTATGATTATTTAATTTTGATGAATCGTTTTGCCAATTGGTGTCTGGCAAAATTAGGCCGTGAACCTTACTCTTTTTCTAAAAAAATAAAAGCTAGCGTAAAAAAGGCTGTAAAATTTATCTCAGATTTTGAAACTACTGCTACCGATTTGGCTATCGAAAAAAATTACGATTATGTAATCTGCGGACATATTCATGAACCAAAAATTCTTACTAAAGAAAACAAACACGGTTCTACTTTATACTTAAACTCTGGTGACTGGGTTGAAAATCTAACAGCTCTTGAATACCATAAAAAGCGTTGGAAATTGTACTCATACACTCATACAAACTTTACAGAAGAAGAAAATCTTTTTGAAATGGAAGATATTTTAACCTCTCAAATGCTGTCTAATATTATTCTTAAAAAGTAAAAAATATCAGTATTTACAGGTAATCACAAAGGTTAAATATTTTTAGTTTATATAATCTGAACATGATAAATGTGAATTATATAACAATTTCTAAAAATGTTATACGTTCTTAGATAGAGAACAATTATACATTTGAAAAAAATTAATTAACCATTTTATGAAAAAGATTATTTTATCTGCCATTATGCTTTTGGGATTAGCATTTACGGCTCAATCCCAGGAAATTTCAAAACACGCTTTAGGATTACGTTTAGGAGACAATAACGGATTTGGAGGTGAAGTATCATATCAGTTAGGATTAAACCAAAAAAACAGACTTGAGTTTGATTTAGGCTGGAGAAACAGCAGTGATGTAGATGCTATTAAAGGTGTTGCTCTTTACCAATGGGTTTGGAACATTGATGGAGGATTTAACTGGTACGCTGGTGTCGGTGGTGGACTTGCTGCCTGGGATCACGATTATTACAACAATAATTACAGATATAATGACAGCGGAACTTATGTTTTTGCCGCCGGAGATATTGGTATCGAATATAGATTTAAAGAAGTGCCTATCACACTGTCATTAGATGCAAGACCTGAAATTGGTTCTGGATACTATGACGATGACAATTTTGGATTTGACGTTGGTTTAGGTGTCAAATTCAGATTCTAATTAAAAATAAAAAATAATTGTAAGAAGAAACCTGTCGTTGTAATGCGACAGGTTTTTTTTATGTTTTAGTTCACCCTGAGCGTAGCCGAAGGGTTCAAGAGGTAAAAGAGCTTCGGCTTCGATCTGCCTGACATTTCACATCTAACTTTTTACTTCTAACACTATTTGATAACAATCTCCTTCTTAGAATGTATTTTTACAACTGTATAAGGATAAGTAATAGCCTGCGTTACCATTGCATCTGGAGCTGGGCTTTTTTCTTTTACCGTAATGATAATGTTCTTATCGGTTTCTTCGACCTTTTCAATTCCAATAGAATACCCTCCAGTATTTTTCTCCCCCATATTAAGGATAACATAATTAGAATTGGCAATGTCAGTCTGCTTCATTTTAGCAGCCAAAAGCGGATCATTTTCAAGCATTTTGATCTCGTTAGGTTCTGTCAAAATTTCAAAAAATTTGATATTTCCCCCGCCATCAGATTGTTCAGTTAAAACTTCATATAAAGCCGTTGAACTTGTCGTCTTTTTAGCTCCGCAGGAAATCAAAACAAAAATCACTAAAACCGAAATTACTTTTTTCATTACGTTCAAATTTTTAAATTAATGTTTCTACTCTTTATAATCATCAATCGCTTTTTGATATAAAGCTTCATACTTAGGCAGGATATTTTTGATATCAAAATTCTTAGCTACTTCTAAAGCATTGATTTTAAACTTATTCAAAGTTTCCTCATCTTTTAAGATTTTGATTGCATTTGCCGCCATTTCGTCAACATTTCCAACATCACTTAAATATCCTGAAACACCATCAAAATTAACTTCTGGCAAACCTCCCGAATTACTTGAAATTACAGGAACGCCGCAAGCCATTGCTTCTAACGCTGCTAAACCAAAACTTTCTGTTTCTGAAGGAAGTAAAAACAAGTCGGTCATGCATAAAATCTTATCGATTTCATTACTATTACCAAAGAAAATTACTTTATCGTAAATTCCCAGTTCCATACACAAAACCTCTGCTCTTTCTTTTTCAGGACCATCTCCTACCATCATTAATTTAGCCGGCATTACTTTCTGAATATTATAGAAAATTTTAATAATATCAGGAATACGTTTTACCTTTCTAAAGTTACTGATATGCGTTACGATTCGCTCATTTTCCTTTGCCATTACATATCTGTGACAAGGTTCAGTTGGGTCTTTTCTAACTTTATCCAATTCAATAAAATTCGGAATTACCCTAATTTTATTCTTGATTTTGAACAACTTTAAAGTATCATCTTTCAAACTCTGCGAAACCGAAGTCACATAATCTGATTTATTGATACTAAAAGTTACCGCAGGTTTGTAAAACGGATGGTTTCCAACAAGCGTAATATCAGTTCCGTGAAGTGTCGTAATCATCGGAAGATTAATTCCTTCATTCTTAAGCATTTGTTTCGCCATATAACCCGCATAAGCGTGCGGAATAGCGTAATGCACATGCAGTACTTCTATTTTATACAATTTCACCATATCAACCAATTTACTTGATAAAGCCAATTCATATGGCTGATAATGGAATAAAGGATATTCAGGAACGTTTACTTCGTGATAATGAACATTTGGATTTAAAAGTGCTAATCTTACTGGTTGACTGTAAGTTATAAAATGTATTTCGTGTCCGCGTCTGGCTAATTCGAGACCTAGTTCTGTAGCAACTACACCACTACCGCCAAATGTCGGATAACAAACTATTGCTATTTTCATGTATTAAATTTAATTCTACGAAAGTACTCAAAAATCACGTTTAATTAGGCTTTTAAATTGTTAGATTTTCGACAAAATTAGATTAATTCTAATTAATATAGTTTTTTATTGAAGCAGAACATCTTCAATCAAAAGACCACTCGTCCCGCTGTCCGCTCTATCTTTTATGGTCTCGTTAAAGAAACGAGACCATAAAAGGATGTCACTCCCATCGGGGCTAGATTAGACGTTTTTGTTTTCATAAGTCATGCTTAACGGCAACTTTGGCAAATTATAAAACTTTGACAAAGTTATATCGCACTAAGTTTGTCATTCGGAACGAGGACACGAGCGTAGCGAACTGACGAAGCAATCTCCTTAAGAAACTCCTTACCGTATATCGCCAATCTTTGTAGAGCTACTTGTGGAGATTCCTCGTTCCTCGGAATGACAAACTTTGGCGTAACCTGAAACCTGAAACTTGAAACCTAAAACCTGAAACTTGAAACTTTAAACCTGAAACAATAAAACAATAAAAAAGGCACAAAATCTAAAATTTCATGCCTCTCAAATATATTATAAATCTCTCTTAGAAAAATCTGCTATGCCAGCTGTCGGCAGCAGGAACTTCCCATGATTCATTGAATTCTTCAATATTGTTTACTAAATTATTGAAAACAATTGTATTCTCAGAAACTGATTTATCTTTTACCATTTTCTTGAAATCAATTAATGGTTTATGTGCAATATGTTCTCCAAGTTTAAAAGTAACATTCATTTTATCCAATAAATCGACGTTGTACTTCTTCTCTAAACCTTGAATAAATTCTACCGAACTATCAATAGAACAGCCTGTAGCAGCCTGAACATCCTGATTTACGGCTAATATTATAAAACGATTGTATTTAAGCAAAAATGAAGCTTCAAGACTTGTTCCGTGTGCGGCCCATTCTTCTACAAAAGCTTTTAAATCTGTTTCGATTTCAGAAAACTCTTCCTCAGAAAATTTTCTGTTCGATTGGTAAATCCAAACTCTTGATTCACCAGGTAAATTTTCAAAAGGTATATACATTTTAATCTTTGTTTATTTTGTTTGTTTTGTTTCAGGTTTCAAGTTAAAAAAACTTAGAACCTTAGCATCTTAGAACCCCAGAACCTTTTTCTACAAATCCTGTGCATTCGCAATTAACTCTGCGATATCCAGCACTTTTACCTGTCCTTCTTTTTCCTGATGTTTGATACCATCGGTTAACATCGTATTACAGAAAGGGCATCCGGCAGCGATAATATCCGGCTGAACTTCTAATGCGTCTTCTGTACGCAGTACATTTACTTCTTTATTTCCTGGTTCAGCATCTTTAAACATCTGCGCTCCACCTGCTCCACAGCATAATCCATTTGCTTTAGAACGTTTCATTTCGACTAATTCAACGTCTAATTTCTGAATTAAATCTCTTGGTGCTTCGTATACTTTATTGGCTCTTCCTAAATAACAAGGATCATGGAAAGTAATTTTCTTTCCTTTAAACTGCCCGCCTTCAACCGTAAGTCTTCCGTCATCAATTAATGATTTCAGGAATTCTGTATGATGAATAACTTCATAGTTTCCTCCTAATTCAGGATATTCATTTTTTAAAGTATTAAAACAATGCGGACAAGCTGTAACGATTTTTTTTGCTTCATAAGCATTTAAAACCTCGATATTCATCATGGCCTGCATTTGAAATAAAAATTCATTTCCGGCTCTTTTTGCAGGATCGCCAGTACAACTCTCTTCTGTACCTAATACCGCAAAAGAAACATTGGTACGATTTAAAATACGTACAAATGCCTTTGTAATTTTTTTTGCTCTATCATCAAAACTCCCTGCGCAACCAACCCAAAATAAAACTTCTGGCTGTGTTCCCTGGGCTAGCATTTCTGCCATTGTTGGCACTACTAAACTTTCTGACATCTTCTTATTTTGTTAAATCGGTTAATCGTTAATTTGGTTAATCAGTTTAAATTAACCATCACGAAAAAAACCTCACTTTATTTTATTTAATCGATTCAACGGTTAAGCAATTAACCATTTAAACTACTCTAATTCTCGTTTTTCCAATTCAATCGGTCCTGCTGGCTGTACTGCCATGGCGCTCCATTATTTTCGATATTGGTCATCATTGCATTCAATGACATTGGCGCAGCACTCTGCTCCATTACTAAATAACGACGCATATCCATAATAATAGATAAAGGACTAATATTTACGGGGCATTCTTCTACACAAGCATTGCATGATGTACAAGCCCATAATTCTTCTGGTGTGATATAATCGTTTAATAATGTTTTATTATCCGGAACAAAAACACCTTTATTGGCATCTATATTTTTCCCAACCTCAGTTAAACGATCTCTTGTATCCATCATAATTTTACGCGGAGACAATTTTTTACCCGTTTGGTTTGCTGGACATGAAGAGGTACAACGACCACATTCTGTACAAGTATAAGCGTTTAAAAGCTGAACCCAGTTTAAATCCTGAACATCACTTGCGCCAAATTTAGACGGAACAGCATTTTCATCAACCGGAGCTGCCGCAAAAGGATCTGCGTTTGGATCCATCATCAGCTTCACTTCTTTTGTTACTGAAGCTAAATTATCAAACTGACCTTCTGGTTTTAAGTTTGCAAAGTATGTATTTGGAAACGCTAAAAGTATATGCAAATGTTTTGAGAAGTATAAATAGTTCATAAAAACCATAATACCTGCAATATGAAGCCACCAAAACACTTCAAACAATAGTACTACTAATTCGTTTGAAAGTCCATTAAAAATTGGAGCGATAAACTGACTTACCGGAAAAGTTCCTGCTTTATAAAAAACTGCTCCGGGAACATTTTGCAAATGCAGGTCAGAAGCGTTCATTAATAAAAACAAGATCATCAAAACGGTCTCAAAATACAAAATGTAATTCGCATCGCTTTTAGGAAATCCTGTTAAATCAGAATGTACAAAACGTTTCAGTCTGATAAAGTTTCTCCTTAACCAGAAAACTGTAACAGCAAAAATTACAAGTATGGCTAATATTTCAAATGAAGCAATTAAAACATCATAAACTACACCTAAATAAGGGGCAAAAATTCTATGAGTTCCCAATAACCCATCGATTATAATTTCTAGTAATTCAATATTAATAATTACAAAACCTACATATACCAAGATATGAAGTATTCCGGCAACAGGGCGTCTCACCATTTTTGACTGCCCAAGAGCAATCAAAGCCATGTTTTTCCAACGAGCTTTAGGATTATCTTTTCTATCTACGTCAACTCCTAAATTAATGTTGCGGATGATTTTTTTTACGCTCGCTGCAAAAAAACCAAAACCTACGACAAGAAGTACGGCGAATAAAATATTATCTAAATAACTCATTACAATTATTTTTTATCAGTTGAATTTGTTTCTCCTGCAGGTGCTACATAAGGTTTATTTTTCTTTCCAAAAAGAGAAACATTTACATAACGTGTTGGATACAGACGAACATCTTGTAATAACAATTCAAGTTCTTTTGAAGTTTTTGCAAGGTTGTTGTAAAGCGCATCATCGCTTAACAATTTACCTGCTGTACCTTTTCCAGAATTTAAATTAGCCATAATACCATCTACTTTTGCCAAAGTCTGGTTTAGATTACGAACTGTTTTTCCAAGATCGGCTTTATTTAAAGAATCAGATATTTTATTAAAGTTGCTTGACATTTTATTAAAGTTTGTCACAACTCCGTTGATCTGGCCTTTGTTAGTATCTAAGATATTGTTGATACTTCCTGAAGCTCTATGAAACTGCTCCATTGTCTGGCTCAATTCAGCTAAAGTTTTCTTTAAATCTTCTTGTGTTTTTTTATCTAAAACATTGTTTAATCCAGTAACCAGATTATCAATATTTAAGAGCATCTTATCCAATTTCAATGTAATTGGCTCGATTTTTCCTCCTAAAGATTCAGTTAATCCTAGTTTAACAACAGACTCAAGTGTCTGTCCGTCTTCTGCAAGTTCTTTATCTGCTAAATTTGGAATAATAGCAATTTGCTTTCCTCCTATTAAACTTGCAGAATATAAAGATGCTTTACTTGTTTTAGAAATAGGAAAATCTGTTTTTAATTGAAGTTCAACTAATAATTTTCCTGTGGCTTCATTGATTGTAATTTTATTTACCTTACCCACTATAAGCCCGTTTATGGTAACCGGTGCTGATTGTGTCAGTTCTTCAACATTATCATATTCAGCATATAATGTTTTATAATTAGTAAAAAGGTCTTTTCCTTTTAAAAAACTGTAGCCCCAGATAAATAATAAAATAGACGCTATGACTAATACAGCCGTTTTAATTTCTCTTGTTAGTTTCAAAATTCTAAGTGTTTGTTACAAAATTAGTATAAATATTCGAACTTGTGACGATTATTTGACAGCATCCTGAATACTGATTTTTTCTCCGTCTTTTGTTGCAATCAAATATGCAGCGCCATATCCTTTATTTTTAGCTTCTTCCAGATATTTTTTTGCAGCTTCATAATCGGCAGTTTCCTGATAGAAATATTTATAAATATTGTTTTCGTAGATCATAGTTACATTCTTTAATCCTTTAAAATTTTTAGGCTCTAACGGTGTTTTTTTGATACTTGCAATAAGCTGTACTTTAAAGAATGTTCCTTTTGGAGCTGCAGGTGCTTCTACAACTTTAGTTTTCTTTGGAGTTGAAGTGTCTTTTACTGGTTTAGCTTCTACTGCTTCTGGAGTTCCTGAACCAAAATATTCTCTTTTGTAGCTCAAAATAGCCTCTGCAATTGCTTTTGCGATATCATCCTGTCCTTCTTCAGAATTTAGAATATTTCCTTCTGTTGGATTAGATACAAAGCCGGTTTCAACTAAAACTCTTGGCATATAAGCTTTGTGAAGTACCATAAATGGTGCTTGTTTTACACCACCTTGTCTGATTTTTTTTCCTAGTCTTTCAAAATTATCTTCAATTTTACTTGCTAATGAAATACTATTATCAAGATATTCTTCCTGCATTAAAGTAATTCCAACCATTTGTTCTGGAGAATTTGGATCAAAACCATCGTACTTACGTTTATAATCTTTCTCTAAAGTAATTACCGAGTTCTCTTTTTTCGCAGCTTCAAGATTTGACGCAACTTTACTTAAACCCATTACATAGGTTTCTGTACCATCTGCTGCTGTATTTTTATTTGCGTTACAATGTATAGAAACAAAAATATTAGAATTGGCTCTGTTTGCGATATTGGCTCTTTCGACCAAATCAATAAACACATCTGTTTTACGAGTATAGATTACATTAATATTCGGATTAAGCTCTAAAATTTTCCCCACTTTTAAAACAATAGCCAAGGCAATATTTTTTTCAATCCGCCCGCTGTAAACTGCACCAAAATCGTGATCTCCGTGTCCGGCATCAAGTGTTACTTTAAAAACATTTGACTGACTATATGTGCAAAATGACGCTATTGTTAGAAAAAAGGTAAAGATTACCTTAATTTTGTTTAATCTATTCATAAATCTAAAAGTTAATTTTAATAAAACGCAGCTGTTATAATTTTTACAATTGATTATTTTTGCCAAAAAATTATATGTAAGTTTGACATGTCAAAAAACAAGCCATAATTTTACAAAAATAGCATTTAAACCTTTGCAGACAAACTTATTTAATATCGTTTTAATATCATTTTTCCTAACAATGGGATGTGGTAATTTATATTCGCAAGAGATAAAATCTAAAAAAAAGCCTTTACCAGCTGCAAAACAAACAGATAAGCCTCAAATTATTCCTAATGACACTATAAAATTGGATACAGTCAGGCCTACTAAGACTTTTTTAGACGGTAAGGTTAGGTACAAGGCAAAAGATTACGCAAAAATCGATCAAAAGAGAAAACTAATCACTTTATATAATGAAGCTGAATTATACTATAAAGATGTTGAACTAAAATCTGGTATAATTGTTTTGAATTATGAAAAAGATGAAGTTTATGCCGGGAGAATTAAGGATTCTGCCGGAGTTTTAGTACAGTTCCCTAACTTTAAACAAGGTGAAAGCGAGGTACAGCCCGATTCTATCCGCTTTAACTTTAAAACAAAAAAAGCTTTAATTTACAATTCAAGAACCAAACAAGGTGAGTTAAATATTAAAGCAGCGGTTACTAAAAAAGAAAATGATTCTGTTTATTATCTAAAGGGTGCACGTATAACAACGGCTCAGGATATTGACAATCCGGAATACTACTTTAGAACGAGCAAAATAAAATTTGTTCCCGGAAAAAAAATTGTTACCGGTTTAACTCAAATGGTTATTGCTGATGTGCCTACACCGCTGGCATTGCCTTATGGTTATTTTCCATTAAGTCAGGAAAAAAGCGTTTCGGGTATTATTATCCCAAGTTATAATGATTCGAATACCAGAGGTTTCTCTTTACAAAATGGAGGTTATTATTTTGCTTTGAGTGATAATTATGACTTGACTGTTTTGGGAGATTATTATACCAATGGTAGTTATGCCATGCGTTTTGAATCTGCGTATGCGACCCGATATAAATATAGAGGAAACGTTAATATTCGATTTGAGAATTTGATTAGCAGCGAAAGAGGTTATCCGGATTATTCAAAACAAAATATTTACAATATTCAGTGGTCTCATTCAAAAGACACAAAATCTAATCCTAATTCGAGTTTTAGTGCATCTGTAAACATGGGTAGCAGCAAGTACTTTAAACAGTCTATTAATCAGGCTAACGTTGGTTCGAATTTGAACAATACATTAAGTTCATCGATTTCATATAACAAAACTTTTAACACCATTCCGGGTTCTCGTATTTCGTTGTCTGCTACGCATCAGCAAAATACGCAGACAGAGCAAATCCAGATGAGTCTTCCTAATCTTCAGGGAAGTATTGATCGTGTTTATCCTTTTGTTGGAAAAGATGGCGTTAAAAAAGGGTTTATCAAAAACATCAACCTGCAATACAACGTAACAGGTAAAAACAATATCACTACTTATGATTCATTGTTTTTTAAGCCTCAAATGTTTAGAGACGCACAAATTGGTATGCAGCACTCTATTCCTATTAGTACCAACTTTAAAATATTCAAATATTTTAGTGCCGGAGCATCAACAAACTATCAGGAAACCTGGGTAACAAAAACTATTAAGAAAGGTTTTGACGAAAGTGAAGGAAAAGTGGATGATAAAACAGTAAATGGTTTTGACTCTTACAGAACGTATAATTTAAGCACTAATTTAGGAACTACAATTTACGGTACATTTAATTTTGGTGAAGACAAAAGAATTCAGTCTATCCGCCACGTTATGAGACCGAGTCTTACGTATTCGTATACGCCAAGTTTTGATCAATATTATGAACATTATACAGTTGATGCATCTGGTAAAATTTCGACCGATGAATACTCGCGGTTCGCAAATGGTATTTACGGCGCACCAGGGCAAAGCAATTCGAACATTGTAGGGTTTTCATTAAGCAATACGTTTGAAGCTAAAGTAAGAGATAAAGACAGTACAAAAACGGAACCTAAGAAAATAATGCTGTTGAACAATTTAAACTTCAACACCAGTTATAATTTTAGTGCAGACGGAAAAAAGGCTTTAGCTTGGCAGCCAATTGTAGTAAGCGGAGGAACACAGTTTTTTGACAATAAAATGAATGTCAATTTTGGGGCTGTTTTAAATCCTTATGCTATCGACAACGCAGGAAATGTTATAAACAAGTATAATATTGATAATGGCGGAAGTTTGTTTAGAATGACAAGTGCAAACCTTACCATGAACTACTCTTTCTCGAATAAAGGAACCGGAAAAGAAAAAAACACCCAAAGTCAGCGAAACGGTGGTCGTAATGATGACTTATTTGGAACAAACACAGATTTAAATGACAGCCGAAATAGTCAGTTTGCTAATGAACCGGAACGCGACGAAGATGTCGTAAGCGAGTTTTTTAGTTCAAAAATTCCTTGGGATATGACCATGGCGTATTCGCTTACTTATTCCAATACTGCCAGAGAAAATAAAATATCCGGAAACTCTATTATGATTTCTGCCAATATGGATATTACGCCTAAATGGAAAGGCGGGGTTTCTACTGGTTATGATTTTGTTCAAAAAGGGGTTACTTTTACTCAATTCCGTTTTGAAAGAGATTTGTTAAGCTGGAGAATGGCTTTTAACTGGAATCCGATGGGACCAAACGCTAACTGGAATTTCTTCATTGGAATTAAATCGGGTATGCTGAGTGACATTAAATGGAATAAACGCAGTACTTCTAATCGATAATTCGTCGACTTAAAATAAATTTATCATGAAAAAAATAATCTTTACAGAAAAGGCTCCGGCTCCTATTGGGCCATATAATCAGGCCGTATTATCAGGAAATACACTTTATGCTTCTGGCCAGATTGCTATAAATCCGGCTTCAGGCGAACTTGTAACTGACAATATTAATGACGAGACAAAACAAGTAATGGAGAATATTGCAGCTATATTAGAAGCGGCTGATATGACTTTTGAAAATGTTGTAAAAGCAACAATCTTCATTATGGATATGAACAATTTTGGTGCTATTAACACTATTTACGGTTCTTATTTTAACGAAAAAACCGCTCCAGCACGTGAAACGGTTCAAGTGGCATGTCTGCCAAAAAATGTAAATGTTGAGATCTCTATAATTGCTGTGCAATAGCATTTAATAATAATTGTGCCGTTGCTTCATTTGTTGCCAGCGGCACATTATGTACATCGCAAACACGAATTAACATATTGATATCAGCTTCATGCGGATGACTTGATAATGGATCTTTAAAAAAGAACACCATCTGTGTAATTCCTTCCGCTACTCTTCCTGCAATCTGTGCATCACCTCCTAAAGGCCCGGAAAGCATTCTTTGCGTTTTAAATCCCGCTGCTTCGGCTTTTCCTCCAGTTGTTCCGGTACCAATAAGTCTGATTTTTTCATTATGAAGAACTGCTTCGTTTTTAATCAAAAAATCAATCAAATCTGCTTTTTTACCGTCGTGTGCAATGATGGCAATTTCCATAAACCCTGAACTATTGATTAGCAACATGGTAAGCAATTAAACCGTCAATTGGCCTTCTTAACACATTTCCTAATTTAAGCTCGTATTTATCGAAAGTTTCTTGTAATTCATCTTTTAGATAAAATGCAATAGAACCAACAAAATGCACAGGAACTTCTTTACAGTTATCAAACTGTTTGATGTAGTTTTTAACGAAAGATTTCATTCCTTTGAAAATAATTTTTCTGCAGAATTCTGTGTCTTTATGCTTGATTAAAAACTTAGCAAAAGTTGCTAAATAAGCATTTGGGTTTGGTTCTTTATATAATTTGTTTTTAATAAAATCAGGATCAACGTCGTATTCTTTTTCAAGCTCAAGCGCTAATTCTTTTGGCATTTTATTAAAATAGTATTTTCTAATTAATTCTTTTCCAAAAACGTTTCCGCTGCAGTCATCCATTACAATATATCCTAATGACTGAACTTTTTGGTGCAATACTTTTCCATCAAAATAACTGCAGTTTGAGCCAGTTCCTAAGATCGATACGATTGCTTCTTCTCCTTTTGGAGTTGTAGCGTAAACAGCCGCATAAGTATCTTCCTGAACATCAACAATAGCGTTAGTAAAATACTCCTGAAAGATTTGCTTTAAAGCTTCTTTCATTCTGTCTGTTCCACAACCTGCTCCGTAAAAGAACAAATGTGTTGCATTTTTTTTATTTTGCAGAATATCAAAACGGTCGTTTAATCTTGCGATAATTTCCGGTCCGTCAAGAATTTCAGGATTTAATCCTAAGGTTTGTGTCGTGAATAATACTTTTCCATTATCATCAATTGCAATCCAATCGGCTTTAGTAGATCCACTATCAACTATTAATTTCATTTTTTTTGTTTTTTGAATTAGTTTTTCTTCAAATAAGTGTGTTTTTTACATTAATTAAAGACAGAACAAAATAAGAAAATCCCGTTACTTGGTGATAACGGGATTTTGTAAAAATATATAATATTATTTTAAACCTGCAATATGTACAGATAAATCGATCAATTTGCTTGAGTATCCATACTCATTATCATACCAAGATACTAATTTGAAGAAAGTTGAATTTAAACCAATTCCTGCAGTAGAATCAATGATTGAAGTTCTTTTGTCAGAAATGAAATCCTGAGATACAACTGCATCTTCTGTGAATCCTAAGATACCTTTTAAATCAGTTTCAGAAGATTTTTTCAAAACTGCCATAATTTCTTCATAAGAAGTTTCTTTAGCAACTTTTACAGTTAAATCTACTACAGAAACGTCAGCAGTAGGAACACGGAAAGACATTCCAGTTAATTTTCCATTCAAAGATGGAATTACTTTTCCAACCGCTTTTGCAGCTCCAGTTGAAGAAGGAATAATATTAATTGCAGCAGCACGTCCACCTCTCCAGTCTTTTCTAGAAGGTCCGTCAGCAGTCATTTGAGTTGAAGTAGTTGCATGAACAGTTGTCATTAAACCTTCAACGATTTCGAAATTATCGTGGATAACTTTAGCTAATGGAGCTAAACAGTTTGTAGTACAAGAAGCGTTAGAAACTACTAAATCAGAAGCTTTTGCAGTTTCGTGGTTAACTCCCATTACAAACATTGGAGCATCTGCAGATGGAGCAGAAATGATAACTTTCTTAGCACCACCTTTAATGTGCTCATTTGCAGTTTCGATAGTTGTGAAGATACCAGTACATTCTGCTACTACATCAACATCTACTTCATTCCATTTTAAGTCAGCAGGGTTTCTTTCTGCAGTGATACGGATATTTCTTCCGTTTACATAAAGTTTTCCTTCTTTAACTTCTACAGTTCCGTTGAAACGACCGTGAACAGAATCATATTTTAATAAGTAAGCTAAGTGATCTACGTCTAATAAATCGTTGATTGCTACAACTTCTACATTATCTCTATTGAAAGACTCTCTAAAAACGATTCTTCCGATACGTCCAAATCCGTTTATTCCTAATTTTACTTTTGACATTTTACTAAATTTTTGCTTTTGTTTTTATTATACTAATTCAAAGTCTAATTTCCTCACAATAAACTTCTTCTCTTTTAAACTTTTCTCTTATATAATTATGTAGACATAATGTCTGACACTCTCAATAATTCTCTATCAATTTCCGATTTACCTTTAATTGCCTGCTCAAGCGGAGTTAAAATAACTTTATCTTCCTTAAGACCAACCATGTAATTTGATTTTCCTTCAATTAAAGATTCTACTGCTTTTACACCAAGACGGCTTGCTAAAACACGGTCAAAACAAGATGGTGAACCACCACGCTGCATATGTCCTAAAACAGATACTCTTACGTCGTACTCCGGTAAATTAGCTTCAACGTAATCTTTTAATTCGAATACGTTTTTACCAATTTTATCACCTTCGGCAATAACCACTATACTTGATGATTTTCCTGAAGCTTTACTTTTTTGAAGAGAGTCAAGCAGTCTGTCAAGACCTAAATCTTCTTCAGGAATAAGGATTTCTTCTGCACCTGCACCAATTCCTGCATTAAGTGCGATGTGACCTGCATCTCTACCCATAACCTCTACAAAGAATAAACGGTTATGTGAACTTGCAGTATCTCTAATTTTATCAATACAGTCAACAACAGTATTCAAAGCAGTATCATAACCCAGTGTAAAGCTTGTACCGAAAATATCATTATCGATTGTACCAGGAATTCCCATTACCGGGAAATTATATTCAGCATTGAAAATTAAACCTCCGGTAAAACTTCCGTCACCACCAATAACTACTAAAGCATCAATTCCGGCTTTTAAAAGGTTTTCGTGCGCTTTTTTTCTTCCTTCAGGTGTTCTAAAATCAACAGAACGAGCTGATTTTAAGATCGTTCCTCCTTTATTTACAATATTATTCACGCTTCGAGGGCCCATTTCTTTAAAGTCGCCTTCTATCATTCCTTGATACCCTCTATAAATTCCGATGCATTCTATATTATGATAAGCACATGTTCGAACAACAGATCGTATTGCAGCATTCATTCCTGGTGAGTCTCCTCCTGAGGTAAGAACACCTACTTTTTTTATTGTTTTTGACATTATTTAAGTATTAAAGTTGTAAATTTAGCAAACATTCAGCACTTTTCGGGTTATGTTTATAATAAATTAGTAAAATATGTTAAATTCAAACGTTTTCGTTAATAAGTTTTTTGATACCAAAAATTTCATTTAAAATAATAAATACCCCATTTTTTAATTAATTCTTTAAAAATAACAATACCTAAATGAAGTGTTATAAAAATATAAAGAACAGCGCTTTAGCAAAAAAATACTAAAACCATAAAGTTAGGCATAAAAAAACCATTCGTTGATGCGAATGGTTTTTTTATAATCTTTTTTAACAATGTGTTAGAAATCGTTGTCAGGAATCAAACCTTCATTATTGTTTTGAGGTTTTGGCTTTTTCTCCTCTTCTTTTTCTTTTTCAGATTTCTTTTTATCTTTTTCAGCTTCTTTTTTGTTGTTATTGAAATTAACAAAATCCGGATTTAAATTAGAATCCTGAAAATCATCTGAGGTTTTTATAGCTTTTTCGAGTTTATGGCTTTTAAACAACTTATTGACCAGTTCGCTGAAAGTATCAAAATCGACTTCATACGAAATACCAACTCCTTGTGTATAACCAATTCCTTGTCCTATATAATTAATATCATTTTCTTTATTGAACAAACGAAGGTTCATTGATCCGTCTTCGTTTACTCTATACAATATTTCAATATCTCCAACAATGGCCGATTCGTTTACTCCCCCAACAGGAACACCTACTTTTCCGTTTATTGAAATTCGTTCATTAATCTGCGATGAAATATTGGCGACAAACTGCCCGTCGGCTTCCTGCCCTATTCTTCTGTCTGCCGATATAAAATTCAAATCTATATTAATAAGGTCATTATCCGATTTTATAATACCGCCCAATAAACTTGCTGCCGTTTCTGCAAAAGTTCCGGATAAATCGCTTTGATTAAACCCGTCCTGACTCATAAATGAACCAGTCGACAATAAATACAAGGCTTGTGTCTGCCTCACATCTTTATCATCTAACTTATATTGTATTTCTGATTTTAAAACATTACTTACCGATGGAAACTGAATATCAAAATTAGGTTCAGGACTTGTTAAATCGCCTCTTAAACCAATTACAACTTCTACAGGAACTTTTTTATTGAAAGACGAATTGTCCAATAATACCGCAGGATTTGCAGATGTTCTGTAAACTGCTTCTAAATTAAGCTGTGCTTTCATTGGGTTTCCTTCCCAAATAATCGAACCTCCTTTTTTAACCGCAAACTTTTTATCGATTAAACCTCCATATTTAAAGTTATACGTTCCTTCGTATGCCTGGAAATCTCCCCACATATTAAATTTACCCAGCGTATTGATTTTAAACAATAACGATCCGTATCCTTTTCCTTTCATACCATGACCGGAATTTCGATCCAGAATTACTTCAACCTCGGCATCTGGCGTAATATCAAAATCAAATTCTAATTCAAGTCCGTTATAATTTCGGGTTTTCTCAACAATACCTTTAGATAAATTGTATTTCTCTTTTGGCGTTACAAAGTGAATCCAATTGCTTTCACTGGAATTTTGCACGTTGCTGATCGGAATCTTAACTTCTGTTCCTTTTTCAGATTTTGCATCAACCTTAATAAATAGGCTTTGTGTAGGACCTTTTATACTCGCAGTACCGTTTATAAATGCCGTTCCAAAATACGCCGCATCTTCGCTGTCTTTTGTATCAAGTGCCAATAATCGTTTTGAAGTTATGGTTAAATCTAATTTCCAGTCTCCAAAATTATGATGCTCAATTGTTCCGTTCAGCAATCCTTTTGTTCCGAATTTTGTATCGGTTAACTGATTATTTCTAAACAAGAATTTTTCATCGGTTAAATCAATAACCGTTCTGTCACTTAATGCATAATCAACATTTAAGTACGGAATTGTCATTCCGGCTTTTTCAACATACAAACGCCCGTTGATTTCCGGTTTTTTCAAATTCCCTACAACAGCCGCATTTCCCGAAACTGAACCTCTGATATTTGATAATACATCACCGCCGACAGTTCCTAACGTTGCCAGATCAAATCCTTCGAGTTTTAAATTTAGATCTAAGAATGTCTCTTTATTTTCGACAGCAATAGTTCCGTTTGCTCTAAACGACTCTGCAAAACCATTTACAATCGAAGAATTTATAGTAAACTTTTTAAAACTCTGATCTCCTGAAATATCAAAATTCAAAGTTCCCAGATCGACTTTATTTAAATTAAGATGATCAACCACAATATTTGCCGTGGGCTGAAAAACATCTTTATTCTGCTTATAATTTATATTTCCGTTTAAATTTCCGTTGAAAACAAACTTCGAATTAAAAGGCGTAATTTTATTGATATCTACATCTTCAAAATTGAGGACGAGATCTTTATAATCTTTCCCTTTAATAACTCCGTTTAAATCAATTTTCTGATTTTCATGCGACAGTACGATATTATCAATCGTGAAGTTTTTAAAATACTGATCAAAAACAATCTGGTTGTCTTTTTTTGCATCTTCATTTAAATACCATAAATAGTCTTTAAACTTCATTTCAGATTTCTTGATTCCAACTATATTATTTTTGTTTTTATCAATGGTATGAAACAAGTCCAGATTGAAATAATCCTGACCTTTGTCACCCCCCTTAAACTCAGAACGAACAAACAAAGTATCTTTTGATGTTACATTGATTAAATTAAAATCTCGTATTTTATAATAGGGCGTTTTTATACTATCCAACTCAATGAAAGCATTATAAAGCGGGTTTTTATTGTCAATGCTGATTCTGATATTATCAAAAGTATTTTTAGCCGCGCTGATTTGTTTTGATCTGAATCCAAATTTAAATTCCTGCAAGTCCGAATCTATTTTTCCACGAACCACTGTACTTGAATCGATTTTCATTTCAGGATACAGCATTTCTACAACCTTATTATACACATGAAAGTTGAAACGCAGAAACTGCCCTTTTTTAACTTTAAAAGGTTTATAGTTTGTATAGAGACTTCCAACAGAATTCATTACCAGTTTATCCAATTGTGCAAACTGAAATTTACCCACAATTTTTCCTTCAACAATATCAGATGAATTAACGGTTATAGTCCGAAGCCTGTCTGCATCAAAATTTGAACTTACCGTAACTTCATCAAAAGCGTACGTTGCCTTTGGATTTTGATATTCGGCATCTTTAATATAAATATTTCCCTGAAGATTTTCTATCGAATTTCCTGTCAGCTGTACAACGGCATCACCTTTAAAATGTGAAATAGAATCACTAACGAATTTCAGTTTTCGCAAATCTGAATTTTCGACATTGATATGAAAATCGTAACGGCTTTCTTTTTTGCTTAAATCGACCAAACCATCAAATGTCAAGTTTAAATTTGGATCATTTACAGAGATTTGTCCTTTATAGTAAGGCAGTTTGAAATTACCATTTACAACAATATTACTATACGTGTATTTATTGTAATCTAACTTGGCAATATCTCCTTTTATAATCGTGTTCAGATATTTTTCGGTAAAACCAACACCGTCAACATCAACATCTAAAGTTGTTCTTCCAATATCTTTTCGATCTAATAGGGCGCCAACATTAAAATTATCTAAAACTATATTTCCCGAATAAGAAGCTTTATCGATAAAATCCATATTATTCATATGAAGATCTACTTTACCGTTTCCTAAATCAGTTGCCATCTTAAAATCGGCTTCGAGCACAGTTGTCGAAACTTTTGCTTTCCCTACAATATTAAATTTCCCGATTCTTTTTAGTTCTTTCGGAAGTTTTTTACCTAAAATACCCGGAAGTAAAACCACCAGATTATCATAACTTGAAATCAATTTATCGAACTTTCCGTCCATAGAAAATTTTTGTTCTTTTGTTCCCAAAAGATTTCTAAAATTGATTGTTCCAAAAATTTTCGAACCATTTGCATCGCTAAGTCTAAGGCGGTTTAGATTCAGATTATTTAAAGTCCCTTTTATTTTCGTTCTGATTTTAAAATGCTGGTTTTTTCCTAAGCCATCATAAAAATAACGAATATCGTTTGAAGCAATTGAAGACGAATCCAGCGCCACATTAAACTGCACTTTATCTGTAAATTCCAGAAAATCGCCAGGCTTATAATTTAAAATTGCTTTTCCGTAAATCGAAGATCTTTTGGTTTTAATAGCCAAATTTTCGACTTTAATCTGTTTTTTAGTATAACTGAATTTTCCTGTAAAGTTCGAAACGTACAAGCCACGGTGATCCTGAAACGAAAATCTGTGAATTATAGTTGTTACATCAGGGCCATATAATTTAAAATCGCTTATGTAAGCGTTTAATTTTTTAAAATTTAAAAACTGAGGTGTTCTTTTATTTTCATCTACTACAGAAAAATTTCCGTTTTCGATATAGGCATTTTTAGCTGTAAAGAGAAAATGTTTACCCGATTGTTTCTTTTCTTCTTTGGTTTCAAACAATTTAATAAACTTATTAATATTGTTTTCATTTTCGTTTTTATACGTTTTTATATTAAAAATCAACCCCGTTAAACGAAGATCACCAAAAAGTAAATCGCCGTCAATAAGTCGTTTTATACTTAAAATATCAGTAGTAATGATATCAGAATAAATCAGCGTTTTGCTGTGATGATCTAAAATCAGGACTTTTTTTAGTTTTACACCACCAAAAATGTTAATAGCAACTTTATCAATACTAATCTTTGTTTTAAAATCAGTATTAAGGGTTTCGGTAACATATTTAGCGATTTTTGTCTGTACGACAGGCAGAGAAAGAGTGATAGCAAGTATCAGCAAAAGTAAAATTAAGCCAATCAGGGTTCTGGATACTATTTTCTTAACTCTTTTGATAACTGGTATTATTATTGATTTTGTTTTAATTTAATTTGAACAGACAAAGGTCGGCTGTTTTGATAAAAATTCTTTAATTTTGGGGCTCTGCTTCAAATCAAAGCAATTCAAAATTTGATTTGTCAAATATAATTCAAAATTCGTGCCTTTATATGCAAAATTCAGAGGTTTTTATTCTTGCCATCGAAAGTTCATGCGATGATACTGCTGCCGCAGTTTTACATAACGATAAAGTTCTCTCAAATGTTGTGGCTAATCAATTAATTCACAATCAATATGGCGGTGTAGTTCCTGAATTAGCTTCAAGGGCGCATCAGCAAAATATAGTTCCTGTAATCGACGCAGCGCTTCGTAAAGCAAATGTACAAAAAGAACAGCTAACTGCCATTGCCTTTACACAAGGTCCGGGCTTAATGGGATCCTTGTTAGTGGGAAGTTCTTTCAGTAAATCATTATCATTAGCATTAAACATTCCGTTAATTGCTGTAAATCATATGCATGCCCATATTTTAGCCCATTTTATTGATGAAGAAGGCTATGATAAACCTGAATTTCCTTTTTTAGCTTTAACCATCAGCGGAGGACATACGCAGATTGTAAAAGTGAACAGCTTTTTTGATATGGAAATTATTGGTGAAACCACTGATGATGCGGTTGGAGAAGCTTTTGATAAGAGTGCAAAAATCTTAGGACTTCCCTACCCAGGCGGGCCTTTGATCGACAAATATGCAAAAGAAGGAAATCCAAAGGCTTTCACTTTTACAAAACCAAAAGTTCCGGGATTAGATTTTAGTTTTTCAGGTTTGAAAACAGCGATTTTATATTTTATACAGAAAAATAAACTGGAGAATCCAAATTTTGTTGATGAAAACCTAAATGATATCTGTGCTTCTATTCAGCATACGATTATCGAAATTTTGATGGACAAACTAAAATTAGCTGTCAAAGAAACCGGAATTAAACAAATTGCGATTGGCGGAGGTGTTTCGGCAAATTCAGGAATCAGAACTACTTTGAAAGAAAGCGAAGCCAAATATGGTTGGAAAACTTTTATTCCAAAATTCGAATACACTACAGATAATGCGGCAATGATTGGAATTGTGGGCTATCAAAAATATTTATCAAGTCGTTTTGAAACTTCTGCGGTGGTTTCTAAAGCGCGAATTCAATTTTAATTATGCAGTTATTTTACAATCCGGATATTGACGAAACAACCGAAAGTTTTTCTTTTGATAAAGAAGAAAGCAAACATATTATAAAAGTTTTACGAAAAAAAGATTCGGATATTTTATATGTTACAAACGGTTTAGGCTTATTGTTTGAAACTGAAATTACGCTGGCTTCAGACAATAAATGTATTGTTGCAGTTCGTTCGATAAAAAAATCTCCCGAACCAAAATTTCGTCTGCATTTAGCGGTTGCTCCAACCAAAATGAATGATCGTTTTGAATGGTTTTTAGAAAAAGCAACAGAGATTGGAATTCAGGAAATCACGCCAATTATCTGCGATCGTTCAGAACGAAAAGTGATTAATTTAGAGCGTTTTGAAAAGATTATTTTATCGGCAATGAAACAATCAAATGAAACTTATTTTCCAAAACTGAATGAAGCGGTTTCATTTAAAGAATTCATCAAACAAAAAAATCAGGGTTTACAATTTATTGCACATTGTGAGGAAACAGATAAAAAGTCTTTGAAGGAAACTTTAAAACCAAATGAAGATGTTACTTTATTAATTGGTCCCGAAGGAGATTTTTCTGAAAAGGAAATAGCTTTGGCAATTGAAAATAAATATCAGCCGGTAACTTTAGGAAATACACGTTTGCGAACAGAAACCGCTGCAATTGTAGCTTGTCACAGCGTTGTATTTTTTAATGAAACGTCAAATTAAATTTTGCTTGTAAACAGCTATGAAAAAACTTCTTCTTTTATTTTTATTGGTTTCAACAGCTTCATTCTCACAAGAAATTGCTTTGCTTAAATACAGCGGCGGCGGCGATTGGTATGCAAACCCAACATCTTTGCCTAATTTAATTCGTTTTTGCAATTCGACCATCAATACCAGAATAAAAGCAAAACCATCAACAGTGGAGCCGGGTAATCCAGATTTGCTTTCGTATCCGTTTGTGCACATGACCGGACATGGAAATGTTGTTTTCAGCGATTCTGACATAACAAATCTTAGAAATTATTTATACGGGGGCGGTTTTCTTCATATCGATGATAATTACGGTATGGATCAATACATTCGAAAAGAAATCAAAAAAATATTTCCAAATAATAATTTAGTTGAAATTCCGGCAAACCACCCTATTTTTCAAAAACCATTTTCTTTCCCAAACGGATTACCTAAAATTCACGAACATGACGGAACCCGTCCGCAGGCGTTTGGAATTTTTGTAGAGAATAAATTGGTTTTACTGTATACTTACGAATGTGATTTAGGCGACGGCTGGGAAGACCCGGAAGTTCATAATGATCCTGCAAATGTTCGCGACAAAGCATTAAAAATGGGTGCTAACATTATCAATTATATCTTTACCAATTAAATTTTAAAAAGTGCAGCTTACTCACGAAGAAAATCAATTTGAGAGAAAAACATTTCCTATAACTTTGGTTTGCGATCATATTTATTTTCAGCAAAACATAGGTTCACTCTTTAGAATTTCTGAGGCTTTTGGTGTCGAAAACATTATTTTTCTGGGGAAAGATATTCCGCTTACCCCAAGAAAAATTAACAAAACTTCCCGAAGTACACATCTTCATGTACCGCATCAAATTATCGAAGAAACTTCAGAATTAATTACTTATTTACAGCAAAACTATTTCGAAGTTATTGCGTTAGAAATCACAAGCAATAGCAAACCTCTAAGAGAAGTTGTACTTCCAAACAAAAAAACTGCACTTATAATTGGAAGTGAAATTGATGGTATTTCAGATGAACTTTTAAAAATCTGCGATCAAATTGTGCACATCAATATGTTTGGAAAAAATTCCAGCATGAATGTTGTACAAGCTGCGAGTATTGCGCTGTATGAGATTACTTCTTTCAGTCTTTAACATAAAAAGACACTTTTCTGAAAAACGTAGAAATACGTAGGAAAAACGTTAAAATCAAAACAAACAATTTAGTAAAAGGTTAAATTTTAATCTAATTATAGTTTTTTTACTCTTAAATTATTCATAAATAAGAATTTACATCATAAAAATAATTTTAACTTTTTTGTAAGAACTAGACTATACAAGGGATTGTAAAATTTCTCAAAAATAAATTCATATAAAAATTTGGCTACAAAATGATTTTGTTATAAAATTGCGATCTGGTTAACCAAAACTAATATTTTATAACAAAAAACCCCGTTATTATGAAAAAAGTTATTATTACTGCATTTACAGCACTGGTGCTGTTTTCTTGTCAAAACGATCAATCTGCTGACGCAAGCGGATCAGAAGCTGCTGCTGCAAAAACAACACTTCGTTCTTGCGCAACTCAGGATGTTTTAGAAGCTCAGTTAAAAGCTGATCCTACATTAGCGATCAGAATGAACGAAATTGAAGCTTTTACAAACAAAACTTTACTTACAGGGAAACTTGTAAATGGTAAAATACAAATTCCTGTTGTAGTAAACGTTTTGTACAGAACAACTGCAGAGAATATCTCAAATGCTCAAATTCAATCTCAAATTGATGTTCTAAACAAAGATTTCAACGCACAAAACTCTGATTATAACAGCGTACCGGCACTTTTTGCAGGTGTTAAAGCTAACGTTGGAATTTCATTTGTTTTAGATCAGGTTATTAGAAAATCTACAACTAAAACTTCTTGGGGAACCAATGATGCGATGAAAAAAACGGCTCAGGGCGGTTTAGCACCAACTTCTCCAACTACAAAGCTTAATTTATGGGCTTGTAAAATTGGCGGCGGAATTTTAGGTTATGCACAATTCCCTGGAGGATCTTCTTCTACAGATGGAGTTGTAATTGATTCTAAATATTTCGGATTGTCTGGTGCTTCAGCAGCTCCTTACAATTTAGGAAGAACTGGTACTCACGAAGTTGGGCACTGGATGAACCTACGTCACATTTGGGGAGATGCAACTTGCGGAAGCGATTTAGTTTCAGACACACCTACTCACAACACTGCAAACTATGGCGTTCCTGCTTATCCACACTACAGTACTTGTTCTGGTACTCCGGTAGAAATGACAATGAACTACATGGACTACACTGATGATGCTGGAATGTATATGTTTTCTAACGGACAGAAAAACAGAATGGCTGCAATCTTCGTAAGCGGAGGTGCAAGATTTTCTTTTGGACAGCCTTAATTTAGACAGTCTTAAAATACCTTATAAAGGCGAGATGGAAACATCTCGCTTTTTTATTTTAACGCTGGAATATCAAAAGGTTTTTCCTATTTTTATAGTCTAAAATATAAATATGATAACGTCAAAAACTATTTCTAACGGAATCTTAAGAGCATTAGCTACAATATTAATAATTGGCATTGTCTTATACTTTTTATACGAAATACAAACCGTAATTGTTTACTTATGTATTTCTTTAATATTGTGCCTAATATCAAATCCGCTGGTTTTGTTTTTAAAGAATAAATTAAAATTCAAAGATTCGCTTGCTGCGACAACCGCAATTATTATTTTTATTTTATTAATGGTTGGCTTTATCTTTTTGTTTGTTCCGTTGATTATTTCTCAGGCAAACAATTTATCACTTTTAGATACCAATCAATTGCAGACACAATTTATGGAAACGGAGCAAAGTATTGAAACTTACTTTAATATTCAGCATTTTGATCTAAATAAAGTTCTTAGGGATTCTAAAGTCACTTCGATGTTGAATTTCAGCTATTTTACCGGTTTCATCAATTTGATTTTGAACTTTATGGCTGATATGGGAATGGGATTAGTTTCTGTATTTTTTATTACTTTTTTCTTTATCAAAGATCAGGATGATTTTAAATCTACAGCCAGAAAATTGCTTCCAGATTCAAACGAAGACAAAATATTAAACTCGATTACAAAGATAAACCATATGTTAACCCGCTATTTTATTGGGCTTTTGCTTCAATTAACGGTTGTTTTTATTCTTTATCTGATTGTTTTGGTGATTTTTGGAAACAAGAACGCTTTTGTAATTGCGTTTTTATGTGCTGTTTTAAATATCATCCCTTACATCGGTCCTATTATTGGAACTATTCTGGCTGCTCTTTTAACGATGATCAGCTTAATTGGACAGGATTTTAGATCTGAAATTCTGCCTACAACTATTTATGTTGTGATTGGATTTTTATTGGTTCAGGCCATTGATAATAACATAAGCCAGCCTATAATTTCATCAAAAAGTGTAAATTCGCATCCGTTGGAAATATTCCTTATTACTTTAATTAGCGGCATTACCTTTGGAATCGTGGGAATGATTATCGCTGTTCCGCTTTTTACCATGATAAAAGTAATTTTAAAAGAATTTTTTCCGAATAACAAAATTATATCTGTTTTAACCGAAAGAATTTAGCTTTGAACACTTCTATTTTAAGTAAAAATATTCAAGATTTTATAACGCTGAATAGCAGTGAATCCATTACAAAATTAGCGCTTCAAAAAAATCCTTTTCCTGATGTTGAATGGATTTTAATTTTAAATCAAATTGAAGCAAAGTCAAAAGCAAAAGACAAATTGCCAACCTGGTTTGCTGCCGAAAATATTATTTATCCGAGTAAAGTTTCTGTCGAGCAGACTTCTTCTGAAAAAACGGCGGCTTATAAAGCTTCTTTAATTTCGGGTGAAAGTTTAATTGATCTTACCGGAGGCTTCGGCGTTGATGATTATTATTTTTCCAAACAATTTAAAACTATTACGCATTGCGAAATAAACAAAGATTTATCCGCAATTGTAGAACACAATTTCAAGCAATTAGGGGTTGAAAACTGTAGTTTTTATGCCGATGATTCAGCAAATGTTTTAAATGATTTAAATCAGAAATGGGATTGGATTTACATTGATCCTTCAAGAAGAAATGATGCAAAAGGCAAAGTTTTTATGCTGAAGGACTGTCTGCCAAATGTTCCCGAATCTTTAGATTTTTATTTTGAAAAAACCAATTCTGTTTTAATTAAAACAGCACCTTTATTAGATATTTCCGCAGGTTTATCTGAATTGAAATTTGTAAAAAACATTCATATTATTGCGTTGGAAAATGAAGTAAAAGAATTGCTTTTTGAAATTCATAAAAATTATTCAGGCGGCATAACTTTAAAAACAGCCAATATTTTAAAAGATAAAATAGAGACATTTGAATTTGTTTTAGGCGGCGAAACTCAATTGCCATCGTATCATCTTCCGCAAAAATATCTTTACGAGCCTAATTCGGCAATAATGAAATCGGGAGGATTTGATGAAGTAAGTACGATATTCCAAATCAATAAACTGCACAAACATTCGCATTTATATACTTCAGAAGATTTAATTGATTTTCCGGGCCGCCGTTTTAAGGTCGAGAAAGTAATTTCATACAGCAAAAATGAGATGAAAACGGAGCTGTTAAATCAGCAGGCAAACGTTACAACCCGCAACTTTCCAGAGACCGTAGAAAACATTCGAAAGAAATGGAAAATAAAAAATGGAGGAAATATTTATTGTTTTTTTACAACTGATAAAAATGAAAGCAAAATAGTTTTAATTTGCAGAAAAATAAACTAAAAATGAAACAACTAATTACTCTGACTCTTTTTTTATTAACCTTTACCGCATTTGCCCAAAAACCTTGTGAATACAGCGCCAATGTAACGGACTCAATTGGAACTTATAAAGTAACAAACGAGTATTTGATAAGTGAGAAAAACTTTGGTGGAACTTTTAGTTATGTTTTCTTTTCGCTTGCGCAGACAGACGGCTTACCTACTTTAAATTTACAGCTTATTCAAAAAAGCAAAGACTTTATAAAAGCGAATTGTTTTGACAAAAATTCTAAAGTTTATTTACAATTAGAAAACGGAAAAATTGTTACGCTTCTTCATATTAATCAGGAAAACTGCGGTACTTTAATTCGCGATGACAAAGGTTTTGACAATCGTGTAAATACCGGAATTTTTATGTTTATGAAAGACAATTATGAAGATTTGAAAACTTCGCCTGTTTTGATTATGCGAATTAAATATCTTACGGATACTGAAGATTATATCGTAAAAAGAGAATTAGTTTCTGAAATGAATAGCAAAACGTATCAGCCGAATACGTATTTCATGCAGAATATCAGATGCGTTGAATAGTTATTCGCAATTCCACTTTTGATTCGCAACCGGGTCTTTTAATCCGGTTTTTAAGTTATAATGCCACCATTCTGAATCAAACGAATTGAAACCGTTTTGGATCATTATTTTTTTAAGGAATTTTCGGTTTGATAAAATTTCTTTAGAAAATTTAGTGTAGTTGTGACCGGCTTCGGGACCAAAAAAATCAAAAGCAGTTCCCATTTCAACTTCTTTTCCGTTTACATCGACTAACGAAATATCTACGGCTCCTCCTCTATTGTGGATGGAGCCTTTTTTTGGATCTGCCACATACTCCGGATTCGAAACAATTTTCCACATTTTCTCTTGAATCGATAAAGGTCTGTAGCAATCGTAAAGCTTTATTTTATATCCTTTTTTGATAAAATCTTTATTGGCCGCGACTAAAGCTTTAACGGTTTTTAATCGCAAAAAACATTCTGCACAATCATATACTTTTGCCTTCAGGAAATTATCTTCTGTGGCATATTTCATATCATAAATAAAATCTTTGCTGTAGTCTTTTAGGTTTACAAAACTTGTATCTTCAATTGTATGCTGCACAGGTTCTGCATACGATTCATTTTGTGCTTTCGCAGAAATTATTCCCAGAAAGAATATTAAAAAGATGGAAGATTTAATGAAATGTAACATGAAGTTATAATTTGAGTCATTATTAAAGTAAATATATAAATTTATAATTAAATTCGTTTAACTAAAAAACTTACAAATGATGAATAACAAAGCATTGTTTTTATTTCTGAGTTTATTTTTTACTTTCTGTGGGATTTCTGCCCAACAAACAAAAGCTACAAAATTAGTAAGTAACGAAAGTGATTACGATATTCAGGACAGTGTTTCGATTACAACACGCGATGGTGCGATATTATCTGCAATGGTTGCCCGAAAAAAGAACGATACCGATGCAAAACCTGTAATTCTTCAATATACAATTTATGTTCGTGACAATGGCAGAGATCTTAAAAGCATAAAAGAATCAGTTGATAAAGGTTATACAGGTATAATTGTTTATGCGCGCGGAAAGCGTTTCAGCCCAAATGAAATCGATCCGTATGAAAATGAAAGCAGCGATGTTTATGATGCAATTGACTGGATCAGCAAACAAAAATGGTGTAACGGAAGTATTGGAATGTATGGCGGAAGTTATAACGGATTTACACAATGGGCGGCTTGCAAAAAGATGCATCCGGCGCTTAAAACAATTGTTCCTTATGTTGCTAACAGACCGGGAATGGGACTTCCGATGGAAAATAATGTTTTTATAAACCCAAATTACGAATGGGCTTTTTATGTGGGAAACAACAAATATCTTGATACGATTACCAATAATAACAGACCTCGTTTTAGAGGATTAAAGTTTAGATGGTGGGAATCTGGCGCTGCCTATAAAAAATTGGACAGTATTGATGGCGAACCCAACAGATGGTTTCAAAAATGGATAAGCCATCCGTCATTTGATGGGTATTGGCAGAAAATGGCCCCTTATAAAAATGATTTTTCTCAGATTAAAATTCCGGTTTTAGCTTTTGACGGCTATTATAATGATTCTCAAAACTCTAGTTTATACTATTTGAAAGAACTTCAAAAATACAGTCCGAAAACACCTTTTTATCTTGTAATTGGACCTTATGGGCATTTTGGAACTCAAATTGGCGGCGAAGCGGTTATAAATGATTATAAAGTCGACTCCAATGCATTAATCGATATTAAAAAAATTACCTATCAATGGTTTGATTTTATTTTAAAAAACGGCACCAAACCTGAAATTCTAAAAGATAAAATTAATTATGAAGTCATGGGTGCAAATGAATGGAAAAGTGCTTCCTCATTTGAAAAAATGCACAATGATTTCCTGACTTTTTATTTAACAGCAAATAAATTAGGTGATTTTCATTCAGCCGATTATCAAAAACCTAAGAAAAAAGAATTTCTATCTCAGAAAGTTGATTTTGCTGACAGACAAACGAGTAACAACAATTATTATCCCAGCCCGATTATTCAAAAAGAAGTCAGTAAATATGATGGCTGTTTTTTTATAAGCGAACCACTAAAAGAGCCTTTAATTGTAAATGGGTCTTTTCTTGGAGAAATCAAATGCAGCATCAACAAAAAAGATATGGATCTTGGTGTAACGCTTTATGAAGTTACCCCAAATGGCGAATATTTTCATTTATCCTATTATATCGGGCGTGCGAGTTATGCAAAAGACATTGAAAAAAGACAGCTTTTAGAACCTAATAAAATGGAAACAATTTCTTTTACCAATACTCATTTCGTTAGTAAACAATTAAGCAAAGGAAGCCGTTTATTGATTGCTGTCAATGTGAATAAAAATCCATTTTCGCAGTTAAATTACGGAACCGGAAAAGAGGTAAGTGATGAAACTATTCTGGATGCAAAAGAGCCTTTGCAGATAAAATGGTATAATGATAGTTTTGTGAAAATTCCGGTTTTGAAATAATAATACCCTTTTGATTGAGAATACTCTCTCTACTATTCAGCTCACATTTTAACTAAACATAAAATGAATAAAAAAATTGGATTGGCTAATCCGAACATCATATTCAAAGACTATTTAATTGCGGAAGAAAATTTTAGAACTTATTCTAAAAATAATTCATTTCATATAAATGCAGAAATATATGAGACAGATGCAAGCCCGGTTAAAAAATATTATTCCTACCGTTGAGCAGATAATCAAAAACAGTAATTACAGTTCTCAAATGCTGTCTGTCATTTTCATAAAAGAAAATCCAACGGTTTTAAACGATCCAAATAGTTTTTTTGTTTGTGACCTTGACGGGGTAGAACTCGAACCAATTGTTAGAAGATTTAAAGATTTTAAATACTGCCTAATTTTGTGATATCACTATTATTTAGAGTCATGTTACTACTAACTCTTCAAAGTAGTAAAACCAACGAAATTTACATTTATACTAGTACGAAAAGCATTCAACAAATAAAAAGTGTGTTTGATGATTTATGAAATAAAACTCCTGTTTTTGAAAACAAAAAACACTGACAATTGTCAGACATAGCAACCCAATTTAAGGTAGATAAGTCGGATGTAGTCAGACATATATACAAGTTGTGCGTCATTTTGGATGAACAAGAATGAGAAATAAAAACATTAATTTATGGGTTGGAAAATATCTGCAACATTTATAAAAGATGCTGGAAATCTTGAAATAAACGATGACTTAATTAAATCTTTAGGTTTTAAAGATTTTGAATATATTGAGAAAACAAATTTTAATGAAAATCCAGAAATTGGTGAACTTTATGTTTCAAAATACAATAATCATCTTTTGATTGCAAATGCGGACCTAATTTGGGAATTTACCAAACCAAATATTTCTAAAACAGAAAAAACTTTTATTGAAAAATTTCCGAATACCGAAATTTACTCTTTGTCTTTAGGTGGCGGAACTTATTTTAGTCTAATTGAAAATGGAAAAAAGATTCGACTAAGGGAAGTTGGTGATGAAATTTACCAAGATGTTGGAGAATTAATTTCTGAAGAGATTTATTTGAAATCTGAAAATTTATTTGACGAGGATGAACTAGAATTTATGAAGAATGAATTAACAGAAGAAGAATTTGAGCAACAGCTTCAATCCAATTTAGCATATGAAACTGCATTTGAGTTGACAAAAAGATTTTTCGGAAAAAGATATGACGAACTTGAAATTAAAGATTACGAATTTGAGAGCCTAAAATACAGAAACTTTCTAATAGATAATGTCCAAGATTACGGAATAAAAGCCGAAATGCAATTCGAAAAATAAAAACGAACGCACAACAGGCGTTTGGCAAGATTGCGAATTCTGTAGTAAATTCACGTTTACGTTTCGCAAGAAATTTTATCTTAGCCGAAAGAACTCGGTTACGAAGTTCGCAACCTCGCCAAGCGCCAGAACGTTGGGCGAGACAACACCAACAATCGTAAAAGAGAAACAAATGATAAAAACTAAAGTCGTAATATATATACTTTTTCTTTTTACAACCCTTAGCTGTACACCAAGTTGGGATTTATCAGAATTATATGTTCTAAAAATTGAAAATACTTCAAAAGTAATTTATAAATATGACGCTTGGGGCGGACGGGATTCTCACATCTTTGGAATCGTAATTTTAGATTCAACGGAAACTTTTGATATCAATAACGTAGAGACTTTACCTTTCTCTTTATTAGAAACAATTCCAACAAAAGAATTGGTACTTGGAATTGAAAGCGATAACTCTGATTATACGAAAACCAAAAATGAAATTCATAAGCCTATAAAAGTTACAATTGATAATCAAGGAGGACTTAAAATCAAAACTAAAATATTTCAATATAAAGGTTACTCAAATAGAAGTGGCGGTTTAGGAAGATACGTGTTTGAAAAATTTAAAGAAACTCACGATAGCATTTTCTTTTATAATTTAGATGACGTGGAAAGTATGAAACCAGAACATTTGGATACTTTAAAATTTAAGAAAACGAATATTACAATTAAAAAAACGGAACAAAATAATGTATTGCAGGTTGATATTCAGGATTTAAAACTATCTCAAAATGATGAAATTTTATCCAATATTACTTATTTTTTAAAACCAAAAAAAACAATAAGTATAAATGCTTTTACAAATATTGGAATATTTAAAGAACTAAACAGAATAAAATAATTGCCATCGCCCAACAGCTACTACAACGGATTTGGGCAATTGGCCTAATAGAAAGTTGGTTTTGTATTTGGGATGATTTGGCAAATCCGAAGAAGGGGTTAATTTAGTACCAGAACGTTACGTTTACTTAAAGAAAAAATCGTGAATAATAGGATTTTAGCATTAGAAAAATTAAAAAACAAGGAAAAATTCTCAAGCGAAGAATGGGAAAATCGCGGATTGAATCCGTCAGAAAGAAATCTATGTATTAAGCTTGAAAATTCTTTTAATGATTTGCTAACAAATTTAATTTCTGCAAATAATACAAAAAAAACGGACAAAGAAATTGAGAACATATTTGAACGATATTTCCAGGAAATTAAATCTGACGAATTAGATACAGAAGAAAGAGAATTTGTTGTGGATTATTTTGCTGAGATTGCGAAAATTTTAAATATTAGGAGTATTAATGAAAAATTAAACTTTTGGACATACGGAATCGAAGCTTATGATCATGAAGAAGCCGAAAGAAAAGCTTCGGAAAAAATATTAGCAGAAGAAAGGAAAAAACATGAAATTATTTCCATGGAATGCCAAAAATGCAAAACTCAATTAGAAACTTTTATATTGGAACGAGATAATGACATAATTAGTTTTGAGTTTGACATAATTAAATGTGTAAAATGTTCTGAACTTAATATTCTCGATAAAGGTTGTGGAATAAAAAGATATAGATTCCTGAATTATGAACTAATAGAAGAGTTACCAAAAGAGCAATACGACTTATCGAAAGCTTTACAACGATTAGAACAATTAAAAACCCAAAAATAAAGGCAACTGGTAACAGCTACTACAACGGATTTGTGCAATTGGCTTAATGGAAAGTTGGTTTTGTATTTGGGAGATTTGGCAAATCCGAAGAATGGGCTTAATTTAGTCCCAAAATCGCTGTCGTACCTGAACGTTAGGCGCAAGCAACATATGAAACAGATAAAAGCACTTTATAAATATATCTTATCGTTCCGAAAAGACAATTGGGAATTTGAAGATTATCCTTTAGAAATTTGGGAAAATCCAAACTCCGAACAGGAGGAACTAAAATTTGGAGCAAGTTTTACGAATTGGTCGCTTTTTGTATCTCATGGAGAATCTAAAAAACTTGCAATAGCCAATCTAAAAAAACAATTGGAAGACTATAAATCAAATAATGTCGAAATCCCGAGGCCTGGAAAAAAAACACCAATTCAATTTAGTGACACAACTGAAATAGATAAATACGAATCAATTGCAGTCGATTTTTTTGAAAAAATAATTGGAATAAGTTATTATAGTTGTTTTATTTCAGATTATAGTAGTGTACTCGAATTTGATTTGGAAGAGGAAGAAACAATTGCAAAAATTAAAACTGAATATAATATTGAACCAAATGAAGATTTAATTTTTGCTGAGATATTCAAACAAATCGAAGAAGCAAGAATCTAACAACTACTACAACAGATTTGAGCAATAGGCTCAATAGAAAGTTGGTTTTGTATTTGGAATGATTTGGCAAATCCGAAGAAATGGGTTTAATTTAGCCTCAAACCCGCTGTAGTACCAGAACCTTAGCAAACATTTTAGAAAACACTGTGAAAGAACTTTACCCTGAATTAATTGATTATATTTTTCAATACTTTTGGAAATATTACTCTGAAACGGAACGAAAAGCAATAGACCATAATTTTGGAGCTGTTAAATTCGGAAAATATCCAGACAATACCCATCCGAAAATTGATGAAGTAAAGAAAAGATTTTTAACAACGGACAATGAAGTATTGAAATTATTAGAAAATGGATATTCTGAATTTATCAAGAATACAGCAATCCGAATTTTTAATGAGCACGGAAACGAATTGGAATTGAATTTATGTCCAAAATGCGAAAAAATAGCAAGAACACCGAAAGCTAAACAATGTCGTTTTTGTGGAAATGATTGGCACTAAAATAAAAACATTTATTAACAACTACAATAACGTTAGCGGTAATACCTCGGAAAACTAGAACTATTCATAACTTAAAAGCCTAGTTGGAATTTTACAAATCCTAATGGAAAAGAAACTCAGAATATATACTCCAAACAATTCATTTAAGGTTGATAAGCGTTTACTAAGTCTATTAATTTTGTGGTCTATTACATTTTTAATCTATTCAACGAAATCTAAATTTCCTTCAAATGAAGAGAATCTGGAATTACTTGGATTTGTTTTTGTAATCATTGCTTTTCTATATTCTCTATATTTTATGATAAGTAACTCTTTTATATGCGAAACCACAAATGGAGAATATAGTGGCAACTTGATTATAGATTCCGAAAAAATTACTTGTAATCTTGATGTTTATACAATTTATGAAATTGAAAAAGTAAGCATTTTAAGTGATTATTTTCACGGAAAATTTAATGGAAATACAATAGCTTGGGAACGTAAAAAATCAAATGGCGTTAAAAATTATATCGAGATATATAAAAAAGATGGGGAATATAAAAAATATTTTTTTCTTCAGACTAAAACAGAAAATATACGAATGTTTTCAGATGAACTTAGAACTTATTATCGATTTGGAAAATTAGGAGAGCAGAATTATAAAAATATCGTTGACTAATGACACTACCGTAACAGCCGTTTGGCGTCATTGTACAGAAAAGAGAAGAAAAAAACAGAAAAACAAAAAATAAAGAAATGGGAATATTTGACAAAATATTTGGTAAAAAAACAGTAAACAATTCTAACGAGATAATAACAGAAATTCCTGAAAGCTGGAGTGTTTTAAGTGGTAAAAACAACGGAAATCAAATGTTGATTCGAAAAAATGCAGGGCTTGATAAAATAGCGGGGAATAGCAACTATTCTATTAGCTGTGGAATTGCATTCAAATTATTATTTCCCGATGAAAATGGACTACCAAATATTGGAAACGAGCCAGAATTGAATGACTTAGAAGACGATATTTTTGAAACGTATGAAAATGATTTGAATTCAATTGTTGCTACTATAATTACAACTTCAGGATTTAGAGAGTTTGTTTTATATACAAAAAACGTCGAAAAATTTAATTCGAGATTAGAAAAATTAAAGGCTAAATATCCAAAATACGAATTAACCAGCTATAACAGAAAAGATGAAAATTGGGAAACGTACAAATCATTCTAAATAAAACAAATGATATTAACTACATAATTGATTCCGAAAAAAATAAAATCCTTGATGGAATTCGAACCAAAATCACTTACAAACAGTGAGACTTTATAAAAAGTAAAAAATCAAGAAAGGATTTTCGAACCATAAAAAAGCCTGCAAAATATACACTTTGCAGGCTTTTTTTTTATAGTCGACCACGGGAGGAATTCGAATTTTAAATCTCCCCTGTCATTAAAATATTTTCTTTAACTCCTTTGTTTTTTAACATCCTAAAATGCGAACGTACGGCATGATAAAAAGGATATGACGTATAAGGAAGATCATATTCTTCGGCGTATTTTATTATTATGGGGGTAATATATGGATAGTAAGTATGTCCAACACCCGGAAAAAGATGATGCGCTACATGATGTGTAAAACCTCCGTATAAAAAATTAGCCAGTTTGCTATTGGTACTAAAATCTTTAGTTACAATCATTTGATGTAAAGCCCAGGTTGCAGATAGATTTCCCTCTTCGTCAGTTCCGGGAAAATTAGCATCTTCATCTACATGGGTAGAAACCAGTGCTACAACTCCCAAAACACTTCCGAATAAATGCATGGCAAACCATCCTGCCAATACTAAATACCACGGCTGATCGAGCAAAATCATCGGGATAAAAAGAATATAAAACAGATTTATAATTTTTGCTGTAAATAATATAAATATCTGCTTTCGAGGAATAGTATCGACAATCTTTTTTACGAAATTGTTTTTCGTTCCAAAAAAATCTTTAAAATCCCGAATGTAAATCCAGTTTAAACTATAAAATGGATAAATAAACCACATATAAATGTGCTGGTATTTATGATATTTAAGTACTTGCGTATTTGGAAAAATCCGAATGATGTCACTTTGCTTGATATCAATGTCCCAATCGGGAACGTTTGGATAAGCATGATGCAGGTTGATGTGTCTGCGCATCCATAACCAATGATTGCTTCCAAAAAGTTCTAAAACATATAAAAACCATTCGTTGTGTTTTGCTTTTTTAAATAAAGCTCCGTGTGCAGCATCATGAAAGGCATTTATAAAAAGTACAATCATCGTAAAACCGCACAAAATATAAAAAAGGAAAAGTAAAGGCGTACTGTTTCCAAAAAACAAAATACCGCCATAAAATAAAAAAAACAAAAACAAAAGACCTAAAGACTTTATAACATTTAAAAGGTACAATGATGAATTTTGCAAAACAGTTTCGGTGACTTCGTTGCGCATTTTTCTAAAAAAATCATCAGTACCAGCTTTAAGATAAACCGGGCGTTTTAATTTTTCCATAATCACTATTGCTAGAAATTGTCATATCAAATTTAATAAAAAAAGTTAAAACTCACAATTTCAAAACATTACCAACACAATAAATAATCGAAACTTTTCAATGAGAAATTATATGTGAGTTTATTGTTTGTAATAAAAGCACATCAAATACACATCATTTTTATCTTGATTTTACTTACAATCGCTGTAAAAATAAGTTCCTATAGTTATTTTTGATTTTTTAATGAAATTTAGAAGAACAGAAAAGCAGTATAAATTTTCACTTTTTTGTAATTTGCTTTATAAAAAATAAACTATGCTAAAACTCCGTCAGCAATTTAGATATCTCATAATAGTGCTGTTTCTTTCTGTTATGGCTTACAGTAAACCTATTATCTATGTAAATCAGGTTGGTTTTGATCCCAAAAGTCCAAAAATAGCCATTATAGCATATCCCAGTAATCTTAGTGAAAATGCATCTTTTGATGTTGTTGATACTCAAACGCATAAAACAGTATTTACCGCATTAATTGCTAAACCACAAAATGTGGACGACTGGAAACTCGGTGAAAAATTTTATAAGGCTGATTTTTCGTCTTTTCAAAAACCCGGAACTTATAAAATCACTTTTAAAATTGCAGATCAAATTTATACTTCGGCCAGTTTTTCTATTGAAGAAAATATATTGGCAAAACGAGTAATTTCATCCATAGTTCACTATTACAACAAACAAAGAGCCAATACTCCCGAAGAACTCGAAGCCGACAAAAATATAATCTTATACGGCAGTACAAAAACAGCCGATGTTCGCGGCGGATGGTGTGATGCTTCTGGCGATGTGAGTAAATATTTTTCGCATTTGGCATATGCTAATTTTGTATCTCCGCAGCAGACGCCTTTAGTAACGTGGTCGCTTATTAATACATCCGAAACCATTCCGAAACAGCTCTCGCAATGGAAAATAAAAGATTCCTTAGATAACGAAGCCATTTGGGGAGCAGATTATATGATGCGCTGTTTATCTGATCAGGATTATTTCTACATGATCGTTTTCAGTTATTTTGATAAAAATCCTGCAGCCAGAAGAATTGTGGGACTTAAAGCCAACAGTGTTACTACAGACGAATATCAAAGTGCTTTCCGCGAAGGCGGAGGAATGGCAATTGCTGCACTTGCCCGAATTTCGCAATGGAAGAAAAGCGGTGATTTTACCTCCCAGCAATATTTAGACGGTGCAAAACGTGCTTATGCTCATCTTTTAGTAAATAACACTAAATATGACGATGACGGAAAAGAAAATATTATTGATGATTATTGTGCTTTAATGGCGGCAACTGAATTATGGATTGCTACAAATCATAAGTTCTATAAAGACGAAGCCAGAAAATGGGCTCACAATCTCGAAAACCGAATGACAGATCAAGGCTGGTTTAGAAGCAATGATGGCAATCGTCCGTTTTGGCATGCCGCAGATGCAGGTTTACCAATAGTATCGCTGACCCGCTATTTGAAAAAAGAAAACGACAGCAACGAAATAAAGAATGCAAAAAATGTTATCAAAAAAGCATTAGAATATAATTTAGCCGTTACCAATAATGTAGAAAATCCGTTTGGTTATGCACGTCAAAGTTTCTCGTTTAAGGACAAAGTACAAGATGGCTTTTTTATTCCGCATGATAATGAAACCGGCTGGTGGTGGCAGGGTGAAAATGCCAGATTAGCATCGCTGGCCACAGCAGCAATTGAAGGCGGAAAAGTAGTTTCTGTGCAGAACAACGGGACTGAAAAAAAGCCGCTTGATTTATATGCTTCGCAGCAATTATCATGGATATTAGGCTGCAATCCGTATTCCGTATGTTTTTTATATGAATTTGGAGAAACCAATGTGCCCTATATGCATTCTAATTACGGTCACGGTTCTGAGAAAGGCGGTATTTCTAATGGAATTACGGGTAAAGAAGGAAATCCAGACGGCTCCGGAATCGATTTTAAAATGGATGTTGACGGCAATGACGAATGGCGCTGGACAGAACAATGGATTCCACATTCTGCTTGGTTTTTACAAGCCATTACTGCTTTGGCAGAAAAGTAAAATTTTAGATAATGAAAACTTCCCTTATTAGATGAAAAATTTTCTAATCTTATTCATGGCTATCTTTGTTTTTCAGGTAGATTGTACCGCTCAGAAATCAAAAAAACCAAAGTTTAAAGCTTTGGTTTTGTATGAAAACGGCGGGCATCATTTAGCATTTTCTAAAGCAGCAAAACCCTGGCTGAACAAACTGGCAGCTGACAGCAGTTTTACTATTGATTATATTGAAAACACTGCAAAAATTAACGATGCTTTTTTAAAACAATACAAAGTTTTTATTCAGCTGGATTATCCTCCATATACCTGGAGCGAAGAATCTATGAAAGCATTTGAAAAATACATGAACGATGGCAAAGGCGGATGGGTTGGTTTACATCACGCTGCTTTATTAGGCGAATTTGACGGTTACCCAATGTGGAAATGGTTTTCTGATTTTATGGGAGGAATACGTTTTGAAAATTATATTGCTACTTTTGCGAATGCGAAGGTGAATATTGAAGATAAATCTCATCCTGTAACCAAAGGAATTTCACCTGAGTTTTTGATTAAAAAAGAAGAATGGTATACTTATAATAAAAGTCCTCGACCAAATGTTCACGTATTAGCCTCTGTAGATGAATCTACTTATGAACCTAATTCAGAGATAAAAATGGGCGATCATCCTGTTGTCTGGACAAACGATCATTTTAAATCTCGAAATGTTTATATTTTCATGGGACATTCTCCTGAATTGTTTGAAAATGAGGCTTACACTACTCTTTTAAGAAATGCTGTTTTTTGGGCAGCGAGTAAAAAATGATAATTGTATCAATTTAAAAAATTCCCATATTTTCAGGTTTAATCGTAAATCCTAAACGCAGCATACTTTTGTGTTCCTGATAATCGATTAAACTTTCTGTGTAACCTACAAACCATTGAAGCGTGAGATAATAATTTTCATGTTTAAATGGTTTCCAGTTTACCTGCGTCTGCAAAGATCCGTAATTAATAAGTCCGCTGCCTTTTCTAAACAGAATATCGGCACTCCAGCGTCCGGGTTGAATTTGATAGGTTGCGCTGGCTTCACCGTAACCTACATATTTGGTCAATTCAGGATTATCTTCTTTATCAACAAGCGGAATCCATCCTCTGATTCCGACTGTCCATCGAGGAGAAACCTGCGATTTTAACGAAAAGGCAAGCATGTTCCAGGTTCTGGAATAAATAGAATCTCTCCCGTTTGATTCGTGTTCCAAGGAAATTGTCCCGTAAGTAAGCCTTCCGCCTTTTAAATAAAAAGGGCGAACGACAGCAACGCCGGGATTAAAATTAATTTCTGAAAATGGTTTTGAACTTGCATAGATATCCCAAAATGCTTTTTGGGTATACATTAAATAAGGGAAAAAACCGCCTACCCAAGGTTTAGAAGTCAATCTCAATTTAAAACTTATTTGATATTTTACGTCGGCAGAATTGCGTGTAATAGCCTCATTTATTGGCACGCCGGTTAAAAAATAATTGTCTCTGTGAACAGAAAAACTGGATTCTTTTAATAATGAATCTGCGGCGCGGAAATTCTTTTTTTCTTCTACAATTTGTGAATTTGTTTTAATTGAAAATAAAATCAACCAAAGGAATAGGTATTTCGAGTACATTCTTAGAATTTAAATTGAGGCACATTTTTAATAATTAAATGTACACTGCTTAAGGGAATGGCATTAACGCAATAAAAACAAGAGTTAACCCAATAAACTTAATAATAAAAATATCCTGCATAAAGACTCTTTTATGACTAATAATTTCCGTTTGGTGTCATTTTTTCAAAATAGCGCTCATATCTCAAGTACTTTCGGCTGTAAACAATCACCTAAATTACCCGCGATGCCGAAAACGGGACAAAAGAGTAAGCAAAATCCAAAAACAAATCTATTATGCAAACCGTGAATCCATTAACCATGTATGTTCCTATTTATCAAACTGATGAAGCACAGGCAACAGCACAGGCAGCTTATCAAAATTTTAATAATCCTTTGACTAAAGCTGCTTTAGATAAAATGGCAATTGTGCATTATGCAAGAATTGCTCTTGTTCCTAATACTAACGGAAAAGGTATCGCCGGAATTTTAGTTATTACAGAATTTGACGGAAATATGAATTCTTACTTAGAGGCTTTTTACAATAACTCGCCTACTATTAAGGCTGCGTTCCTTGGTGTTATTAGTCTTTGGGCTAACAAACCTGCAGATTTCCCAACTGACCCTAAAGATATTACGTATACAATTTTCTCAAATTTCATTAACGAGCGTAATGTAAGCCAGGTTAAAGATCTTTATTATGCTTATCCACAATCGGTAAAGCAAATTGTAGCAAAATTTTCTAAAAAATAAGAAATAAGAAAAAGTATAAATACTAACAGCTGTGTCATTTGATTCGGCTGTTTTTTTCTTTAATCAAAAACTTAATCTTATGAATTATACACAAACGCCTCAAGCTGCAACACCAGAATTAAGCGATATACAAGGGCTTATTATAAATGGTTATACGCATCCGTGTTCTGTACATATGCTTTTTAAATTCGATCAGAACGCTTCTAATTTGAAATATATTCAGGAATTTTTTAAGGATTTACTTCCGTATCTGCAAAGTGCAGAAGACTGGGGCGCCTTAAAGCCGGAAATCATGCTGAATATTGGTCTTAGTGCTAACGGAATTGGTATTGTAAAACCAGATCTTGATGTTCCAAACTCCAGTTTTCCTTCTACATTTAAAACGGGGCCCTGGGATATAAATAGTGCGCAGTTATCACTGGGAGATGTGGGTATTAAGGGTGGTGATCCTAGTGAATGGTGGAATCAAAAGTTTTGCAATGATGATATACATTGTGTTGTGCATGTTTATGCCATGAACCCAACTGCACAGGAAAAAATCGTGGGCATTGTAAATGATGCTGCCCTGAAAAGTAACGGAATGGTTACGGAGTTAAAACCATTAAAGTCTGAAAGCGGGAGATTAGAGCAATATTTGTTAGTCCCGTCAGATTATATTCATTTTAGTTATCGAGATTCGATTGATGAGCCTAATTTGAATGAAAATCCAGCGGGCAATGACCAGCAAGACCTCAACAACTTTTTGATAGGTTACAGTACGCTTCCAAATCCTATTCCGGGTCCTCTTTCCGGCCCTGAAGCTGCATTTGCTAAAAACGGCTGTTATAATGCGCTTCGAATTCTTTATCAGGATGTTGAAGCATTTAATAACTTTCTTGATACACAGGCAGAATCGATAGCACCGCAAATTAAAAACACTAAGGAATATGCAGAAGAATGGCTTGCGGCGAAAATGTGCGGAAGATGGAGAAATGGTTCTCCGCTGGTACTTTCGCCAGACAAACCTGAACACGATACTTCTAAAGCTACCGATTTTGGGTATTTAAAAGATGATATGCAAGGGCTTAAATGTCCGTTTTCTGCGCATACCAGAGTAGCAAACCCACGTGATGAAGGAGTTGATGCTGCAGGTTCAGATACGGTTCCGCGTATTATAAGACGAGGAATGCCTTATGGCCCGCCTTTTTCACTTGATCCTGAAGCAGACCGCGGATTGATTGGTTTATTTCTTTGTGGAGATATAAGCAGTCAGTTTGAAACGCTTTACAGCTGGATTAACCTGAATAACTTTAGTGATGTTTTTGATCCTGCAGAAAATACACCGCAAGATCCTTTAGTTGCTAATCGTATTGCGGCTGAACCGGGCGGTAATATTGATCCTAATTTTACGATTCCTATGGACGGCGGAAACAATATCGTTATTGATGGGCCTTTGCCTCAATTTGTAGTAACCCGTGGAACGGCTTATTTACTTCTGCCTTCTATTTCGGCACTTACTGCAATAGCAAATGGCGAAGCGTAAAATAATTAGTTAAAAATTGTTGTTAGAAAAAATAAAAAACCATCTGCGTATGCGGATGGTTTTTAGCTTTTAGTGGTTTTATTTACATCATAAAATACAGGGCTCTCTGCAGTATTTCGAGCTGTTTTTCTATCATATTTGATATTACAAATTTCTTATCCGGTAATTTTGGAATGAGGCTGGAGGATTTCTTAAAAGAGAACTTTAAATCCTGCAAAACCTCTATTTTGGTTTTTGAGGCATCTATTAAAAACAAACCTTTGATTTCGCCTATTAACGACATACTATTGTAAAGGTGTTTACTAAATAAGCAAACCATAAAATTTGCTTTTATACTTTCTAATTTGAAAAACTCTACGAGTTCCGAATACTCATAGATTACAAATACGGAATAATCGTAATGGTTTGATTTATTCTCGTTTTTCAATAAAAAAGAGTCTTCAGAAAATTCAAAGTCATTTTTAAATTTTCTTTTAAACATTTTTAAAAAAATCCCCTTATTGTCCCTAATTAAAACTCTTTTTTTTCTGATCATCTCTTAAGAATTAGCATTTAACTTTTCTTATAAATAAATTATATTTTAATAATATAGTGATAGAAAATTTCTTTTGGAATATAAAATCAGAGCTTTTTTATATCATGAAATTTAAAGATATAAGATATTTAAACAAGAAATTAAAGAGTGTCTAAAGGTAGTACAACAACAAGAATTAAGATAAATCTAAAAGGAAATGAGCCCAATACAATATCGAGCTCATTTTTATCTTATTTGGTTATAAATCGTGTAAACTTTTGAGTGCAGTTTATTTGTAGGTGGTTCTTGGTATAAATATAGTAAAGAATCAAAAAAATCAACGCTGCGGTTTTACTTTATGAAAAAGTAACTGGCTTGTTGGTTTCTTTTTAAACGGTAAGTAAGTTGTTTGAGTTCAATTGTAAATTAGAAAAAATCTTAAATACCTGCGTTAAGGTTGGGAGTTTCTGCGGTACTTAAGCTTTTTAGCTTTTTTATTTTATCGTTCAATTTTAAAACCCGGTCCAGTTGTTTTTGCTGAATCGTGTATTTGGTATAATATCTATACCATTCTTTTCCAATAAAAAAGGTTGTCACTGAAACTCCAGTGAGTACACCAATAAAGTAATTAGTAATATCCATAATTTCTATTTTTTAAATTTAAAAAGCATTTTTATCTCCTTTCAGAGTCACAATAACGGTTAATAAGCAAATCTTAATATCGGTAATTAAACTCCAGCGCTGCAGGTATTGTATATCTGTGGTAACGCGGCGTTTCATGTCGACTACTCTTTTGGTTTCTCCCCTAAGTCCGGAAACCTGAGCCAGTCCTGTAATTCCTGGTTTGACAAAATGACGAACCATAAAATTATTAATATGGCAATTGTAATCTGATGTATGCTTAATCATATGAGGGCGTGGCCCAACAATGCTCATATTTCCCATCAAAACATTAAAAAACTGAGGCATTTCATCTAAACTTGTCCTTCGTAGAAATTTTCCAATTGGCGTAACTCGCGAATCTCCTTTTCTTGCCTGCTGGCTTTCGTCGCCAGCATTCATATACATGCTTCGAAACTTATAACACCAAAAGGGTTCATTTTTTTTGCCTGTTCGCATTTGTCTAAATAAAACAGGCCCTTTGCTCTGCCTTTTAATAAGAATGGCTAATAAAGGATAGAGCCACGACATGATGAGAATAATAACCATGAGACTAAAAACAATATCAAATATTCTTTTAATCAATCGATTATAGGCATTTTGTAACGGCTCAAAACGAGGCTTAATGACATGAAAATTATTTAAATGGCTGGAGTTAAAATGCTTCTTTGAAATGGATGAAAAATCAGGGACAAATTTCAAACGCATACAGTATTTATCACCCAGTTCGAAAAAATAATTTAAATCTGAAATAAAATCCGGCTTCGATACAATGTACAGTTCATTAATATTTTCTCTGGATGCGTTATGAATAGCTTCAGAAAGAGCATCGCTAAATTCTTCATTGCTTTTATAATCTGCAGCCGCATTTTCATTAATAATACCCACAAAATGAATAAAAAAAGAATTGTCTTCCAGATGAGAGGCTAATTCGATACTCGTTTTATTAAATCCCCATATGGCAACTGTATATTGTTTAAAAACCCATCCTTTAATTTCTCCAATAATCAGCGTAAACAAAATTCTGGACAGCAAGAAATAGAACAGCAAAAAACTCAATTGAAATAAATTGGCCCGGCTTCCAAAAAAGTAAATAACGTTATCCTGAAAAATAAAAATATAACTATGCCACAAGATTCTTTGTGTAAAAAAAGCACGCCAGCTATTGCGGAAAAAGTATTCTAAACTAAAAAGAACATCTATTCTATACAATTGAAAATAAGTTACCGAGAATAACCAGCTCAAAATTGTAATAGGAATCATTTTATCCAGAAACAAAGCATTCCAGCCAATCTTTTCTTCATTTGCAAAATTCAGAAACACTATAGTACCAAGTATCATAGCAATCATGTCTGCAAATGCACAGCAAATTATGAAGGTAAATTTATGTCTGTTTCGCATTTTTTTAATTTTTTGAATAAATTGTAAAACAATCCTCCTGCTGCACTTCCTATAATTCCATAAAAAACATCCATTATATCGGGGTTTCTTTTTTGAACTATAAACTGCCCTCCTTCGGCTATACAAACAATTATTGCTGCTATGCCTATGTTTTGTATAAAATTTAAATTTTTGCTTTGGTTTATTTCATTTGAATTCTTTTGCTGTATATATGCTTCTAACAGAAATCCAACGGCTAAAAAAGGAACAGCAGTACGCAGATTATAATAATGATTACTCCAGTTTAAAAGCCATCTTGGTAAATAACTTTCGGTTCTTAAGCTAGGGTCAGGCAGCCAGGAAAAATAAAAAACAACGCCAATAGCTAAAAGCAATATCAGCAGAACTATTTTTTGAAACATTTTTCAATATTTAATTTTTTAGTAAATGTTTTTTTTATTGTTTGAGATGAATTTGCGGCAGAGAAAAACATAAACTTAGGCTTCTTTTATTCCAAGATTTCTTTTGTACCACGGTCTCTTTATTTTTGTTTCCTGATACTGATAACCATAATTGAGGCCATATCCATATCCGTATGCAGTTTTCATATTTACTGCATTAATAAGAATACCAACATTTTTTAATTGGTCTTTTTTAATAAAATTATTTACATGAACTAAATTGCTCTTATCTGTATAATCGTATTTTACAACAAATACGGTAACATCGGCCAAATGACTGAAATTGAGTGTATCTGATACTATTTGTACCGGAGCCGTATCTAATATTATAAAATCATATAGATCTTTTGCTTCTTCAATTAATCCTTCAAAATTAGAATTGGTTATTAATTGGGAGGGATTTGGAGGAACTTCACCAGCGAGCAGAATATCAAGGTTTTTAGAATAATTAGTGTCTTTTTGCACAAATCCTTTCCAGTCATCATTTTTATTAGCCAGATAATTGGTGAGACCTAATACGTTTTTATCGATATTAAAATATTCATGCAATTGAGGATTTCTTAAATCGACACCAATTAGTAATACTTTTTTATTAAGATTACTAATGGTTACAGCATTATGAAAGGCACAAAAGGACTTTCCTTCTCCCTGAATACACGAAGTAAACAGTATTATGTTTCCTTTGTCTTCCTTTTTTTTGTGCAGCAAGTAGCGTACGTTTGAAACCAAAGTACGGGTTGCCTCTGCTATTAAAGAATGAGAAGTAGCGGTGTTTTCTAACTTTTCATTGGTATTTATTTTAGGAATATGTCCCAGAATAGGAATATTGGTAATTACTTTTTGAATATCTTCTTCGTTATGTATTTTGGTATCCAGATATAAACGAACGTATATTATTCCGAAAGGAAGCAGTAAACCAAATAAAAATGCGCCAAGCATAAAGGATTTAGGCTGTGGAAAAATTGCCGAATAATTCGTTTCGGGTGCATTTAAGGTTTTTAAATTTGACTCTAAAATTGCACCGTTCAAAACAGCTTCTTCTCTTTTTTGCAATAAGGCTACATAGGTTTCTTCTTTCATACTAAGATTGCTATTGATATTACCCAATATTTTATCTTGTGTAGGTATGTTTTTAATTTTTGAAGCGGCAATAGTTTCTTCCGATTTATTAGCGATATTAGTTTGATTTAAAAAGTTTAAATATCCTTCTAAAGAATTCAATATTTCTTGTTTTGAAACTCTTAACTGCGTCATTAAAGTAATATAGGCCGGATTATTTTTTTGTGCTCTCTGCAGGATTAATTCACTATCCATGAGCTTTGTATTATAATTTAACAGCATTTGATTGACGATAGACGATTCTAAATTATAATTGGTACCTAAAGTCTGGCCGGCATCTCTTTTTCTGATATCGTTAATGGCATAATTGGTAAGTGAAATTTGTTTCTCGTTGAGTAAGGAACTTTCATTTTTCTGGCTTCTATCGGCCGTTTTTTCGGCAATATAATTGTCCATCACTCCTATTTCATTGTTTTGAAGGTATCTTTCTTTTACACTTTCTATAGAATCTTTTTCTCTGGTGAAACTTTTTATCCTTTGATTTAAATAAGTAACGGTATTGGTAAACGTTTTCTGTTTGTTGATCACAATGCTTTTATCCAGTAGAACGATAATTTCATTTAATATTTTTCTTGAATGTACGGGACTTGAGCCAATATGATTTAATTCTATTGTTCCTTTTGATTTTTCATCGGATAGAACGATTAGCGATGACTTCAAATTCTTTAATGCAATATCTGTTGGTTCAAGACTTACTTTATATTCACTTTCGAAATAATAGGATGGATTTTTCTTTGCCTTCGCCGCTAATTTAATTTTAAACGGAAGATCTTTTATTTCCTGATCTCCATCGTATCCTTTAATTCGATAAATTTTTTCCGTATCTGGATTGGTGATAACAAATCCGGCTTTATCTATTTTAATTTCATACGAAACTTGCGGCAGCGAATCTTTGGCAACCGTAAGTTTTAAAATAAAGGGAACTTCGTTTATATACTTATTTTGTATTGCATATACTTTTTCAAAATAACTTACATTTAAATTCAAATTCTTAACTACACCCAGCAAAAATTCATTAGATGTAATCAATCTGATTTCATCATCTAAATTATCTTCGTTACTTTTTTGATCTGTGCTAATGGTTATTATTTTCGTTTTATCTTCTTGTTTTTTATCCAGAAAGATCAAAGCCGAAGTTTGATAAGTTGGCGGCACTACTTTGATAAAAATGAATGCAGCACCTACGCATAAAATTAAGCTAAGCAGGAACCAGGGCCAATATTTGAGATACTTTAAAAATTCTTTTTTAAAATCCATAATTATTCAATTAATTATACAACAGTATTCATAACACATAATTTCAAGCTGTTCTTTACTATATTACTGGGCAATAAGTAAAACGACCGCTAAAAGGGAAGCTGTTATACCCAATACTTGTATTGGATCTTTGATTAAACCACCGCTATTTGCTTTTAGTTTATTGGGTTCTACAACAATAACATCATTCTGCCTGATTCTGTAATTTGGATTATTCATCCAGGAAGCTGTAGTCAGGTCAACATGAAAAACTAAACGTTTTCCGTCTACTTCTCTAATCAATTTTACATCTTTTCGAACTGCTGAATAGGTTAAGTCTTTTGCCAGTCCTATGGCATCGAGAAGGCTGATAGATTCTTCGCTAAAAGGTATTACGCCTGGCGAATTTACTTCACCCAAAATGGTAAATTTATTATTGAGTACTCTAACCTGAACGGTAGGATTTACTAAATAGCCTTCATTAATCAAACGCTCTTTTATTTTGATCTCTGCATTGGCCGGCGTTAAACCGCCCACCTTAACTTCATTTAAAATAGGCATCGTGATATTTCCCTGTGGGGTAACTAAATAACCAGCTAACTTCATCATTTCTACTGATGTTTGTCCGCCGGTTGTTCCCACATTAATATTAAAAGGTGCTGCTACCACAGGATTAATATCTCCCACTTCAATTTTTAAAATATCGTTGGGCTGTATTTTTGTCGACGTATAAATTAAATTTGAATTGGCATAGCTGTCTAAATCTTGTAAATACAGCATTTCTTTTTTTGTGGTACAAGACTGAAGCATCAATAAAAGCAATAAAAATATCGGAAGTAAATTTTTCTTCATGTTCATCGTAGTGTGTTTTAGTATTTTTTTAATTACTCTAAATTCTATTGAAATAAAACCCGCTTTAGACGTATATTCACAATGATGAAAAAAATACTGATGAATCAATATTTATCCTTTTATTAATGAACTATATACTGCCTCAAAGCGATACTTTTTTTAAGAAAGACAACCAATATTGCGGCCAATCCATGAAATTTATAAATCTTATAATCTTCGTATAAAACTTCAAAAGCACGTTTTAAACTGGTACTCATGCCTCCCATCCTCATTTTCACGATATAGGCATCGATGTAACTCATATTAATTTTGTGCTTGTACAAATAGCGAAGCAAAAACTCGGTATCTGATGCTATTTTAAAATCAAGATTGTATAAGCCATGTTTATCAATTACAGCTTTCTTTAAATAAACCGTTGGGTGCAGCGGCAGCCAGCCTTTTTTTACTCTTTTAAGGCTAAAAACGCCTCCTATTCTATCGCGGATCAAACGTTCTTCTTTATCATTTGAAACATAAATTCCGTCGCCGTAAACGCCCTCTATATTGGAGTCGTATTCAAAACGAGCCGCAATTCTTGAAATCGCTTTTCTATCATAAAATTCATCATCAGAATGCATTAAACCAATTACATCTCCAGTCGCTAATTGAAACCCTTTGTTTATCGCATCGTACATCCCTTTATCAGGTTCTGAAATATATTTGGAGATTCTATCTGTATAAGATTCTATAATCTCTTGTGTTCCGTCTTTAGAATTACCATCAATAATGATATATTCGATATCATGGTAATTTTGTGAAAGCACACTTTGGATTGCTTTTTCAATTGTGCCTTTACGATTGTAACACACTGTAATTATGGTAATTTTCATATAATTATATTTTAAAATAAAAATGTTACATAATTTCCATATAAAACTAAAACAAAAGATTTCTATTAAAAAAAGTTCTCGATGAACCGCCTCAATTGTCGTTAAAACCCTTAAAAACTAAAGTTTTAACTTAAAAATCCCTGCATTAGTTTCCTTAATAAGGAAATTGTGAAAACGAAGGCTTTGCCTGATTTAGCAATAATTGGTCAAAATAACTGATGGTAGAAACCAAACCTTCACGTAATTGTATTTTCGGTTCCCAGCCATTTAGCTTATTATAAGCCAGAGAAATATCCGGCTGTCTTTGTTTGGGATCATCCTGCGGTAAACCAAGATGAATGATTTTTGATGTTGATCCTGTCAATTCAATAATTGCCTCAGCTAGTTCAAGCATTGTAAATTCATTTGGGTTTCCTAGATTTACCGGACCTAAAAAATCACGATCTGAAGCCATCATTCTAATCATGCCTTCGACTAAATCATCAACATATTGAAACGAACGGGTTTGTAAACCGTCTCCAAAAATGGTAATATCTTTTCCCTGCAAAGCCTGAACAATAAAATTAGAAACAACCCTTCCGTCTGCCGGATTCATATTTGGCCCATAAGTATTAAAAATTCTGATGATTTTAATCGCAACTTTATTTTGATTATGATAATCCATAAATAAAGTCTCGGCGCAGCGTTTTCCTTCATCATAACAAGAGCGAATCCCTATTGGGTTTACGTGCCCCCAATAGCTTTCGGTTTGAGGATGTACAAGAGGATCACCGTATACTTCACTCGTGCTGGCCTGCAGCACTTTGGCTTTGACGCGTTTTGCTAATCCCAACACATTAATTGCTCCCATAACAGACGTTTTTATGGTCTTTATCGGATTGTATTGATAATGTACCGGAGATGCCGGACAAGCCAGATTGTAAATCTCATCTACCTCAGCATAATAAGGTTCTGTTATGTCGTGACGCACCATTTCAAAATACGGGTTATCAATTAAATCAATAATATTCGATTTGGTTCCGGTAAAGTAATTGTCCAGACAGATTACTTCGTTTCCTTCGTTCAATAATCTTTTACATAAATGTGAACCTACAAATCCGGCTCCTCCCGTTATCAATATTCTTTTCATATTAATTCTTGTTTTTGATTAAATCAATTTTTGTTTGAATTTGAAAAAAGTAATGTGACTTAAAACGTGCCAGATAAAATCCTTCTTTTCCATCTAAAAAGCCCAGCTTTAAAAAGTAAGCTCCAAAAAAATAAACCGCAGGAAGTAATCCTGTATTAAGAAGTCCGTATTTAATTTTTTGATTTAAGGATAACAGCGTGTTCTCAGATTTCTTAATTTGTAAATATCTCTGGGCTTCCCAACTAGAATAAGCATTGTGTTTGTCTATATAATGCTCCAGATTTTTAAAATCTTTATGCACAACTTTTGCTTTGATAATGCCTACTTTGCCTTCGATTATGGGATGTTCATGTACTTCCATATCTAAATGGCTCCATAAGTCCTCGTCGATTTTTTCGTAAGCCCCTTTTGATTTCTTAAAAAGTGCCGATTTTTGAAACCCATATCCATACTTGAGTTTTCTTCCCATAAAATAGTTTTCAAAACGTATCGTGAAACCGTTATATACGGGATCTTGAATTTTATGTTCTATTTCGTTGACAAATTCGTCGGTAACAAATTCATCGGCATCGAGAAACAAAATCCATTCGTTGAGAAGATTTGCATTCTGCAGTGCCCAATTTCGTTTTTTAGGGAATTTACCATTCCATTGAAATTGCAGTACTTCGGCTCCCATGGCTTTTGCAATAATTATGGTATCATCAGTACTGCCTGAATCCACAACAATTATTTGGGAAAATCGCTTTAATTTATCCATACAAGAGGGTAAATTTTGAGCTTCGTTTTTGACAGAAACGATTACGGAAATTGGAATTTTATTCAAAGCTTCTAAATTTTATTAATTTGGAAGGATTTCCTCCTACTATAGAATTTTCCTCAACATCTTTAATAACTACTGAACGGGCGGCTACAACAGAATAATTTTCTACCGATACGCCGGGTGCAATAAAAGCATCGGCAGCAATCCATACGCCGTTTCCTATTGTGATTGGTTTTAATATTAAAGGAAAATCTTTTTTAGTATAATCATGAGTAGAGGCACATAAATACGCTTTTTGTGATATTATGGTATTATCACCAATGCTTATTTTCCCCTGATTATAACAATCGACCTGAGGCCCTAAACTGGAATTTTTGCCCAATTCTAAATTCCACGGAGCCCATACTTTTACTGAAGCATACACATGTGCCGACCATTCTATTTTTGCACCAAAACATTTTAGCACCAAAACTCTCCATGTTTTAAATAACCGGGAGGCAAACGGGCGAAAGAAAATTAGTCGTACAAAATTCCAGATCAATCTTGAAATTTTGTTTTTTAAGCTAAAAGAATGACTATAAGTAGATAAATCCAAAATCGTATTAATTAAGTATTTTTTTATACAAGTCGTTCATTTGATTTGCAACAGCTTTAATTTCATATTTTTCTGCTACAAGTTTTCTTCCTTTTCTGCCCATATTTTGCAGTTCATCAGCAGCGGTATTAAGTACCTGCGTAATGATTTTTTCGAGATTTGAAACAGATAAACTTATCCACCAGCCGCATTCGTGTATTTCTAAATCTTCCCAAGGTGTGTCTTGTGTTGTTATTACAGGAACTCCTAATGCCAGAGCTTCTGCTACTACGATCCCGAAATTTTCACTATGTGTTGGCAGTACCATTACATCGGCAGATCGTAAAAAGTCCCATTTATCATTACCATATTTTGCTCCTACAAAATTTACATTTTTTAGGTCTTTAGCACTTCTACTTAAATGTGTTATATAATTTTCATCGCCATTTCCTGCAATTTCAAGCAGCCATCCGTTAGTATTGCAATGGCGCCAGGCTTCTAGCAGCAATTCAATTCCTTTTTTAGGATGAATTCTGGATATAAATACCATTTTTTTTGTTCCGAAATGTTCTTTAATCCCTTTAATATCGTTCAAATCAATACCATTCGGAATTATGGAAATGGGAGGTTTAAATCCTAAATACTGAATATTTAGTGCTTCCATTTCGGCAGTTGTGTGTAAAAATGTAACTCTTTGAATGGCTTTTTTTTGATATAAAAACAATCCTATTCTTTTCTTCCAGGGATTGTGAGCCATTATCCAGGGTTCTAACATTCCGTGTGGAGACAGGATTACTTTAATGCCTTCTTCCTGAGCTATTTTTTGAAAACCCCAGTTTTGCGGACTCCAAATACCATTGATATGAACGATATCCGGTTTTTCTGCCAGTAAAAAGATTCTAAACTCTTCAAGCATATCAAACCATCTCAAAATACCGCCTTCAAAAAATTTAATTCTAATACCCGGAATATCTATAGGATGAGCTGTTTTTTTTGTTGCCACCACTATTTCCATATGTTTTGATAAAGCCGTGCTTAATAATCGCATATATTCTGTAGTTCCGCCGCCGCCCTTATCAATTCCCGCAATAAAATGGATTACTTTCATACAATTTGATTAATTTCTTTGTAAATAACTTCGACAGCATCAAGGAAATATTCTGTAGTAAATTTTTGCGACTGGGTAAAAGATCTTTCAGTCGTTTCAGTTTGCTGAAGTCTGCTTAATTTCAACACTTTTTCGATTGTTTTTGCGCCTTCCTCTTTCCATTGCTGCCACTGTGCAGGATCTGCTGGTTTTTTATCGATATAAAAAGCGGCCATTCCGCCTACTTCGTTCATTGGAGGTTTATTGGTCGTAATTACCGGACATCCAGAAGCCATTGCTTCAATAATAGGCCAGCCAAAACCTTCATCTAATGACGGAAACAATAAACAAATTGCTCCGGAATAAGCATTATTAACATGTTCATCTGATAGATTTGTGATGAAATGAATATCGCCTTTAAAAGGTGATTTCTTATACAGGATAGTTAATTCTTCTGATGGTTTTTCGCCAATCAAAACCAAGGGGATTTTTGTATTGTATAACTTTCTCCAGGTTTCGTAAATCTCCAAAACACCCTGACGATTTTTATAATATTGATTGCCGCCAATGTGCATGATATAACCCTGGGATAAAAGTATATTGAACTTTGTTTCTAATAAATCTCGCGAGGATTCTCTTGGCAGGGAAAAAAAAGGACGGCTCAAACCATTATAACATACTTTTGAATTTGCAATTTCTCCCAAATGCAGTTGGTGTAAATCTTGTCGGGTTTTTTTTGAAATTGAAATAAAATTTTTCCCTTTTGAAAAACCTTTTCTGATATAAATTTGATACAGCTTTCCAGTAAATGATGCCGGATTTTCCGGTATCATTCCCAATGCCGATTTTAAAGCTAAAAAATCATGGCAATGCACAACATGTTTTCTGTTTTTTACCAGCGGAACCCACGGACCAAGTGCCTGATCTGCAAACACAAAAAGGGTATCTTTTGAGGAATTGCGTAATTTTAGTTTTACTTCTAATGGAAATACAAAATACTGATCCAAATAGCCCAGCCATTTTTTAAAGGATTTCATTATGGGTAGTTTATAAAATCTTGCTTTAGGGCTCCAGACTGCTACTTCGTGTCCTCTTTCTTTCATTCCGTTCAGCAGCATATTAGCATAGCGCGGCATACTTTGATGACCTGTAAAGGAAGGATGCGTAAAAAGGACAATTTTCATCATACAGTTTTCAAATTGATGTTTATACCGGCCAGTAATAAACCCGCAGCAATCACGGCGCAGCCCAGCATACTTGGCTGAGCCCATTGCCCTTGAGTGATTAAAAATAAGGCTGTTCCGCAAAATGTTAGGGGAAGCAGTTTATAATTTCCGGGTAATTTTATAGAACTGTAAAAAAGTCCAAATGCTAAAACTAATCTCAAAACGACAAGGCCGCCTCCTAAAATAAGTCCCTGCTCGCCGCCAACGCGATTTAATTCACCTTCTGAAACTAAAAATTTTCTTTGGCCTGTTAACAGCTGTGCTCCAGCATTGGTTCCCATTCCTAAATTCCCTTCAAATAAAGGGGCTTTTAATAATGTCGTGATAGGTTCTGTAAATCCGTTTATGGTTCTCATAACAATAGATCCCCCTTCCTGGCCTTTTGCAGTATCCACACGGCTCATAAAAACCTGAGTGCCTAAATTAAAAATGGAGGTTGTTTTTTGTAAAACCGTAAACAGAATAAGAATGACTATAACTGTAGAGATTAACCTTATTACTGATTTTATACTGGTTGCAGATCCTGCAAATGCAAAAAAGCCAACTAATAAAACACCTAATACGGCTGTTCTGCTCACAGTTAACGGTAAAGCAATTATTAAGGCGACAGTGCTGGAAATAAGCAGAATTTTAGAACAGGCTTCTTTTGAAAGCCAAAAATAAAATACAAATACAGAAACCAAAATATAGTACGCCGATAATCCTGTTGTAAATGAAAAAGTTCCAGATGGTCTGAAATAGCCCATTGCGCCATCAAAACCCGCGCTTCCTTCTCCGCCTAAACCGGTATTAATATAAGCAGTCTGCGGACTTGTAAATTGGAGATAAATAATCAGGGTCATTAAAATATTGATAGCCAGCATGACACGTCCCATTTTAAGAACATCTTCTTTCTTAAAAACAGCTCCGATAATAAAAATCAACGGAAAATGAATCAGCATAATTCTTGCTCCATAAAGGCCTACAAAAAGATTTCCGTGTCCGAAAGTGAGCGTAATGGCTAAACCTAATAATGTAAAAATGGCGCTTAAAACTACGTAGCCATTTATAAATTTTACATCTAAATAAAAAGCTCTTATGATGATGAAAATAGCAATTGGATCACGCACAATCAATAGCGGTGTGGCCAGACTTGGCAGAATCCATTTGCGGAGAGCGCCTTCAAAAACCCACAGTAAAAAATACAGCCAAATGGCTATTTTTAAGGTTTTATAAGATTGTTCTAAATCTTGTTCTTTTGGGGTGTCCATTTTTCTAATTGTTTACAAAATCTTTTAATGAAGAAAGTGCATCCGCCATTTCTTTTCCATAAACTGACCACGGTCTGGTTTGTGCTTTGTTTTGAGCGGCAAATCCAAATTGTTCTAATATTTCCGGTTTTTCGAGTATTTGAGTAATCACTTCTTTTATGGCTTTTGAAGATCCGGCGGGAACAATCCATCCGTCTTTTCCGTGTTCTATCAAATCCGGACCTGCTGTACGATTGGTTGTAATAACCGGTATTCCCTGCGACATTGCTTCGGTAATTACGAGGCCAAAACCTTCAAAAAGGGAAGGAAAGACAAATACGTCATGTTCGTACATACAATCTAAAACCTGATCGTGAGATAATGACGGAATCCAGTTGTGTTTTTCTAAGGCTTGATTTAACGCATCACAATTTGATACTGCTTTATGTCCCACAATTGTCAACTCAACTTTATCCTGCATTTTTTCGACTGCATCAAATAAATAAGATATTCCTTTTCGCTGCGATAAACCTCCAATAAATAAAATTTTAAGTTTTCGATCTAAAAGAGGCTCGTAGTATTTTTTTCTTGTAACTGCCGGAAAACCGTATGGGATTACTTTTATTTCGGGCAGGTTTCCTTTATAATCTTCCAATGTTTTTTTGGTAAAACTGCTGGCAACGAAAATTACATTAGCCAAAGCTAATTCCTGATCTTTTTTATTCAGTTTATCCTGTGAATCATTGAAACCTATAAGTGTACTTGACCAAGCGGGGTTAACGTCAAATTCTTTCTGCATTAATAACCTTGCGCTTTTCCAATACCCAATTGGTAAATCGTAAATGCAGTAAAGACCTAATTGTTTCGCTGTTTTAAACGTAGATAAAGCTCCGTCTTCATACGCATAAACTCCTAAAAGGCCTTCTTTTTTTAATTCAACTAAATTATCAGCAACCCATTTGTCATGTTTTTGATATACTTTGTCGATACAAAAAAAGCCTTTTTCATGTGTTATTAAAAAATCTAATTTGAATTTTGAAGTTAGTAAACGTCCAAACTCAAAAAAGGATTTTGATCGTGTGTATGGCTGCCATGCTGTATCTAAACTTCTTCTTTTTAAATCTTTTAGTTTTGGATTATTTCCAAGCTTAAATAATAACTGTCCGGGAAATATGGCAATTGAGGTAAACAATTTAAAAAGTTGCTGCTCTTTCAGCAAACCTGTTACCAGATTTTTTGAATTCGCATTTAAAGTTGGATGTGACACCAATAACTTCATACTGCAGAAATTGAATTAATAAACTGCGCAGCAATAGCATTTAAGTCCGAAACCTCAACGTTTTGAGGCGTTATATTCAGATTGTTTTTTTCGTATTTAATGATCTGCGGAATTATATATTGTCCTTTTGTTGGAGTCCAATTGCGGGAAACACAAATCGTATTGATTTGATGTTCTTTATAAGCGGCAAAAACACCGCTTTTTTCTGTTTGGAAATAGGGCGTTGTCGAAATTCCAAAATCGCTGTCTCTCAAAACCTGCGATATTACTTTTTCTGGTTGTACGCCAAGAATTTCATAACTAATATTATAATTGTCCAAGATGGCTGTGTATTTAATCAGCTCCGGGCCATTTTTACCGATAAAAACAAATTTTATAGGTTTTTCAAACTTCTCTGAATTACTGCTTAAATCTTTAATAAAATCTTCAAAAGGAGCTCCGTTATGAATCGTGCCAAACAAAACAAACTGAGCAAATTCTATTGGTTCTTTTTTCTCTGCTGTTAACGGTATATTACCGCAAATGGGTAAAACTTCTGCTTTGATATTTTGAGATTGAAGAAAGAACTGGTATAGTTTATTTTGGGTATTTATGGAATGTGTTTTTGTATTGTGAACTATTTTTTTGGCGATTACCTGCTGCAATTTTCCAATCCATTTGTGTTTTATGGAAGATTCAATATCAATCCCCAGCCATAATTCATGAAACATGATATGCCATTTATGATTTCCCCTAATTTTTTTTAAGTAAGAAGGAAGCCAGAAAGGCAATCCTTTTGGGTTGAAACTGTAGGGAACGTATTGTAACGAAATCCAATCTGGTTCAAAATCTTTTAGGATTTTTTGCAGCCAAATTAAACGTTGATCGTTAGGTGCTGCAACCGGAATTCTATGTACTATTACAGCAGTTTCTTCTACAACCTGACTTTCACTGGTAAAAGAAACAGCCTGATGATCGCATAAAGACAAAATCTGTGCATCGTGGCCGGATTTTATAAGTTTACCACATAAGCGGCGGGTATAATCGCCTACACCATCGTTACCAATTTCTGCAGAGCCGCAAATGAAGAGTATTTCCATTTCGTGATTTAATTATTGAATTTTATAGGGAGAGGTCTTTTAGTTTCTCGTCAGTCAATCTGATCTAATTTCAGTACAAAAGGGATTAGTTTTTTGTTATAATTGTTTTCAGGTATTTTGATGTACGATAGGTTTTTTTAACACTTTTATCAATAAAATTGACAACGGGAAATAATCTGGGATAATGGTTCCTGACTAAATGCAGGAACTTTTCAATGCCTTTTTTTCCGCGCCAGCTTCCATTTATTAAATGAATAGCGTAGGATCTTCTGTCTAAATAAATAGAATTTCCTACCAGTATATTGGCCGGAAGAATCAGCATATTCTCTCTTAAAACCTGTTCTTTGTTTTGATAAGTATAGCCGTATTTTTCGGCAACCGGGGTTATTACAGAACCTATTATAACTTTTTTCAAATTCATAGTTCCGTCATCACCAAATAACTGCAGATTTTTATATTGTTCTAAACAATCTTTGACATACGGATGATTGGGTACCGATGCAAAAATTGCTCCCTGAACTGCAAAACCTGTAATAGTTTCTCCGTTTACAGGCAGATAAGAAGCATTTAACTGCTTAAGTCCTCCTGCATCTTCAAACAATCCGGGATGTATTTCGTGAGCGCTGAAAAAGTCGTAGTCAAACCATGTTTCTTTAAATGGCTTCAATATTTTAACATCTGAATCCAGATATAAACCACCCTCGGTATATAAGGCATATAAACGAACGTAATCTGCCGCAAAAGCCCATTTTTTTGCCTGAAAGGCCTCTTTTACAAAAGGAATTGAATCAAAATCAAAACTATCTTTATTCCATATTCGTATTTCAAATTCAGGCAGGTGAATTTTCCAGGTAGCCATACATTCTTTTATAAATGGAGTATAATCTTCACCACTAAACCAGCAAATATGAATTGTTTTTGGAATCATAATTTTCTTTTATCCGTTTTAAAAAAATTTACACTTTATAAAATCTTCCAATAACTTTGGCTATTTTAATGCCTATTAATTTTCGTGTAATTTCCCATTTAGAATGTGCCAATATGGGATCACTGCAATATTTCCAATAAATAACATCTGAATTTCTAGGGATTTTTCCCTGAAAGGCTCTTAATAAATGGTGTGCTTTCCATGGTTTTGGGCTTCCCATTCCGTGGGACATTGTTGAATCACCTTCAGAAAAACCCATTCCTTCTTTTCCAATATAACTTACAGGATCATTATAAACTTCAATCGCCACATTTAAAGCATCCTGATCTGGTTTATCAAAAATCTGGAATCCTTCTCTTTTTAAAACCGTTGAATTGTAGGATTGATTTAAAAAAATGGAATTTTCCAACCCTCCTATTGCAGGTCCCATAAGTTCCTGCATCTGAACCCATAAATTTAAAAATGAGCTGTTTTTTTTAAGAAGTCCAACAAAACCGGCGTTTACATAAATGGCGTTTTTGAAGTGTAAATCGATGTGGTAGTGTTTGTAATAATTTTTCCAGCCTTGCCGCCGGGGATGAAATTCCTGCAAAGGTGAATTAACATCTTCGCAAAGTGCTACACCACAGTTTATCCATTGTTCGTAACAGGCCCATGAATCATTTATCACAATATCCGGGTCAAAATAAAACATTGCGTCTGCTTCTTTTGCGGGGCCTTCCCAGAGTTCCAGCATAAAATCCGGCTTGTAGTTTGCCATATTATAGTTGGTCACTATTGGCAGAAAAATCAGTTTTATGTCCTGTACCGGAGTTAAGATAATGGCTTCTTTCCATTTACCAATTGTTTCCTTTTCGCCTCTTAATACCCATTTGGGCAATCTGCCTCGATAACCTACATAAACATTGCCTCTAAATCCATTTTGATATAGTGAATTAGAAAGTGCAGCTACACCAAAATGGTAGTGACCCTCGAAAATAGTGCAAACCGCTGCATTCATATAGTACTATAAATTTAAGATGCGTTTAAGTCTTCTTGTAACACGTTTTGATTGATTCCTGATATAGGTAATGCAAAATAAATCAGAGCTTTGAACTTTATACAAACTCATCATTCGTTCTTTATCAGTCTGACTGGAATACATTAATTCATCTATCGATTCTGTTCCCAGACGGCCTCTTCCGGAATAATGCAAATGGCTAATAGGCACATTTAAAGCTCGAAAAGAAGATTGCTTATTGACAACTATTTTAGATTCTTCAGACAATTGGGAATACCAAATTTTGTATGAATCTGTGTTTTGTTTGTATCCGCCCTGAATGGCGTGAATTAAATCTAAACTATTAGTATAATCTCCAGACCATGAACTGAGCCAGCTGTATGGAGGTTTGCATAAATTGAGTAATTTCCAATCTCCCAATAATGAAGCAATATGCAATAAAGACTGGTCGTGTTTTTTGGGAATTTCAGGATTTTGTTTGAACCATTCTACAGCGGTGTTCATATCGGTAATCATTTTTGAACTTTTTCTCACCAGTATGTGTCCGGCTGTAATGGCAGAATTTAAACTATCCTTTCCAAATTTTTCTTTTACTTTTTCGGGCTGCAAATAATTGTGTATGCCGCAGGTCGTGTATTCTGTATCAGCATGAACTAAATCATGACCGTTTGCAAACTCAAACAAACGTTCCCAATTCATTAGCGCCACGATATCATTATCTGTATAAATAAATTCATCCCAATCTGAAAAGAATGCTAAAAAGCGGTACAAAAATCCCATTGGGCATTCTGTTAAAACACTTCTCAGGTTTTTTATAAAACTTCTGGCTTCTTCCGGAAAATCTTCAACAGTTAAAAATTCAACTTCCTTTAAAATATAGGGAGCATTTACTTTTTCTCCTCCAAAATGAATTAATCGAATTGGCAATGTACAACCGCTTTTTCTAATGGAATAAATTAGGTTTTCGCTGTACCACTGACTTTTTAAATTGGCCACTAAAACAATACCTTTTTTCATCTATATCGGTTTATAAGCTTAAATGCCATTTATAATTTTTCTGCCACATTTTATGACGAACCGGCCCAGTATAATGTCGAACGGCCATTTGTTTTGGAGTGAACAAATACGAAAAATCAAATTGATCACCTGAATCTAAAATGAAGGTTTTAGGTGTTAAAGGCATATAGGAATTATTTTTTAGCAAATGATGGTAAACGGTTTGTTCGCTAAAATATTCGTAAGTGAAATTATAGGTTTTAAAAAAGTCTAAAGATTTTTTTATATGCTTAAAAGCTGTATTAGCAAAAATAAAACCGGAGTTTACCTGATAAATCTGCTCTGAATTTTGGGCTTTATAACGACTGTCTAAACAGCCCCAGCTTACATCTGGCATATACCAGCCATTTGCTGCGGGTTTTTCTGTTAGTATTAATTTTAAAACATTGGCATGCTCATAAAACAAAATATCTGAATCTATGAATAGTGTTGGTTTTTCTATTGGATGATTTAAATAGTAAAACAGTTTTTTGCCTAATGGATATTTTTTAGCATAATCGATTAAGTAGTTTTCATAAGGTTCTAATTCTTCTTTACAGAAACCTTTTAAGGATTCTATTTCGCTCCAGTCGAGTCCTTCGGCAACTTTGAGGAAATCAAAATTGCTTTCGAGTTGGTTTATTTGTGCCTGAGTATGAGAACCATCTGAATAAAGTGTCCATTTCATTGGTTTGCCTACATAGCGAATAAAAGATAAAACAGACAAGACCTGCTCGTGAAAATCATTGAAGGATGAGAAACTGGCAACCTCCATTTCAATAGTTTTTTTTTTACTGACCTGGTTTACCAAATGATATAATCCTATTGCTACTTTTCTGGCAAACTTTTTACGATTTACTTTGCCTTTTGCGATGGTTATTTTTTTGGTAAGTCCTCCTTGACCCGGTAATTTATTCATGTTTTTTTGCTGTAATTATTACTGAAAAACTAAATAGATAATTTACTATTAATGAAAGAAATTGGTTAAAAATGCTGTAGTACAGAATGCCTCGGAGCTTTGTTAAATCCCAAATAAAATAAGCTAATATGACGGTGCCTAAATTAAGTGCAATTACAAATATTGGGTTTAAAAAATGCCCTCTGCTGCCTATTAAATTACCGCTCATTGCAGCGATCAATCCGATGCAGTTGGATAACATAATTAAAAAAAGTTCAGACGATAGGGAACTGTAAGATGCTCCTAAGAGCCATAACATTTGAGCAGGAAATAAAAATACGATGAGCATAATAAAACCTGCTGCCAAAAAAAGAATTAACTGAAAAAATAAAAAATACCTTAAAAGGATTTCTTTATCATCTGCCAATCTCGAAAACCGGGGTAAAAATAAAGTACCTGATATTGTGGTAAAAAAAGCCATGAGTGCCGCGAACCTGCCCAAAGCTCCTATACTTGCCAAATCAGTTGAATTGCCAAAAACAGATAATATCCAAATTACGATTTGTCCTGATAGCGCATAAAATATAATATTGGGCAGGATGCGGGTTACAATTTTTAGTATTTCTTTACGAATTATGGGATCTGGCTTTTGGTTACTGTCTACAAACTTTTTATTGATTATTTTCAGTTTAGAATTACCATATATCTGCGGAATTCCAGAAGCCAAAATAAGGACGAATGTCCAGGGAAAAATAAATATCGTTAAGATCACTAATAACAATCGTCCAAAACCAACTCGTAATTGATTTTTTTGTAAACTCGATATATCCTGATGTAACTTGGGTGTTATTTCTAATAAAGAATCTGATAAGGCTGCATAAAAAGCCGGAATCAAAGACAAAAAAATTAAAACTGCCGATAACCAGCTTGCATTGTTTTTTAATAATAGATAAAGGATTATGGGGGTAGAAACTGCTAAAGCGATCAGCGCAAATTTCTTTCTTAAATTTAAACCAGTAGCCAGGACTTCGCCCAGTTTTTTAGGATCTTTCCATACTTTACCGCTCAGCGCCATGACCCCGTTTGAAATACCAGAATCGGTAAACATTACTAAAGTTCCTAACATGGTATTGGCGAGCGTGTATAAGGCGTATTCCTGAACAGGCAGCATTCTGACAATTAATATCCCGGAAACAAATCCGATTAATTTCAGGATTACTTCTGTACTTCCTACAATCGAAATTAATTTTATAAAATTTAGACTTTTATCGAAATGCTGGTGCTGTTTTATTTTATCTAATGACCAGTTCATTTTCTACTTTTAATTTAGCACTAAAAGAATTATTCTTTCCTATTCCTTTCACCTGAAAACCTATTGCTGCTAATTTTTTAAAATCAAGAATATTACGGCCATCAAATAGAAAAGCGGGTTTGTACATGTTATTATAAATACTTTCCCAATCGTACGTTTTAAATTCATCCCATTCCGTCAATACAGCAACTGCATGAGCCTGATCGAGCGCATCCGTGGCTGTTTTGTAAACGAAAATTTGATTTAATTTTGATTTAATTTTTTCTTCTGAAAGTCCTTTCAATTCCCATAAATAGCGCATATCGGCTTTTATTTTTTCTTCAGAAACTTTGGGATCGTAAACATGAATTTCTGCTCCGTCTTCTATTAAATGTTCTGCTACATAAATCGCTGCAGATTCTCTGGTGTCATTGGTGTCTTTTTTGAAAGCCCAGCCTAAAAAAGTTATCTTTTTTCCGCTTACGGTATTAAAAAGTGAGCAGATAATATTCTTGGCAAAACGGTATTTTTGATAATCATTGAGAATAATAATCTGTTCCCAATAATTGGCCACTTCAGGGAGATTAAAATAACGGCATAAATACACTAAGTTTAAAATATCTTTTTGAAAACAAGATCCTCCAAATCCAACCGAAGCTTTAAGAAACTTAGAGCCAATTCTACTGTCCGTTCCTATAGCTGCAGCAACCTCATCAACATCGGCTTCTGTGGCTTCACACAAAGCAGATAATGCATTAATAGACGAAATTCTCTGCGCTAAAAATGCGTTGGCTGTTAGTTTTGATAATTCTGAAGACCACACATTTGTAGTTAAAATTTGTTTCGGCGAAAGCCAATGTGCATAAATATCAACCAAAGACTGTATCGCTTTTTGACCGCTTTCGGTTTGGTTTCCTCCAATTAAAACACGGTCGGCATTAAATAAATCTTCGATAGCAGTTCCTTCGGCTAAAAACTCCGGATTAGAAAGCACTTCAAATTTTACACCGTTGCCGGTATGATCTAAAATAGTCTGCAAGGTTTGAGCTGTTCGAACGGGAAGCGTTGATTTTTCGACTATAATTTTATCATTTTTAGCTATTCTGGCTATTTGTCTGGCACATAACTCGACAAATTTTAAATCTGCCGCCATTCCCTTTCCTTCTCCGTATGTTTTTGTTGGTGTATTTACGGCTATAAAAATCATATCTGCAGCTTCAATTGCCGCATCAACATCGGTTGAAAAAAATAAATTACGGCCTCTTGCTTCACGAACGACATCTGCAAGTCCGGGTTCATAAACGGGAAGTTTATCTAAATTTTCTTCATTCCATGCCAAAATACGATCTGTATTTAAATCTACAACTGTTACTTTAATTTCGGGACATTTCAATGCTATAACAGACATTGTAGGCCCTCCAACGTAACCGGCACCTAAGCAGCAAATATTTTTGATTTTCATTTAAATGCGTTTTTCATGAGGAATAAAAATTTGTTCTCCTTTTATTCGAAATAATTTAAGATCGTATATCCGAATTCTTTTAAATGCTGTTCTTTCTCCATCAGTTTTAAATCAGACTGCATCATTTCTTTTACCAATGATTCTAAATCGTATTTGCATTTCCAGCCGAGTTTGGTTCTGGCTTTTGTGGGATCGCCTACCAGTAAATCTACTTCTGTGGGTCTGAAATAATTAGCATCGACGGCTAATACTTCTGTACCAAGCGGAATTTGATAATCCGGGTTACTGCAATATTTTATAAGGCCTTTTTCTTCTATGCCTTTTCCTTTAAATTCTAATTCAATACCAACTTCGGCAAAACTCATTCGTACAAATTCACGAACTCTTGTCGTTTTTCCTGTAGCAATTACCCAGTCTTCCGGTTCATCAGCCTGCAGAATCATCCACATCATTTGCACATAATCTTTTGCATGTCCCCAGTCGCGCTGCGCATCCAGGTTTCCTAAGTATAATTTATCCTGCAGTCCTAAAGCTATTCTTGCAGTTGCTCTGGTAATTTTGCGTGTTACAAAAGTTTCGCCGCGAATGGGTGATTCGTGATTAAATAATATCCCATTGCAGGCATACATTCCGTAAGCTTCTCTGTAATTTACAGTAATCCAATATGCGTACATTTTCGCTACTGCATATGGCGAACGCGGATAAAATGGCGTTGTTTCTGATTGTGGAACTTCCTGTACTTTACCGTACAATTCTGAGGTTGATGCCTGATAAATTTTTGTCTTTTTTTCTAACCCCAATAACCGAACAGCATCCAAAAGTCTTAAGGTTCCTAAACCATCTGCATTTCCTGTATATTCCGGAGTTTCAAATGAAACGGCTACATGACTCATGGCCGCCAGATTATAGATTTCATCGGGTTGAATTTCCTGAATGATACGGGTTAAATTAGTGCTGTCAGTCATATCACCATAATGCAGAATAAAATTTCTGTTTTCTACATAAGGGTCCTGGTATAAATGATCAATTCGATCTGTATTAAATAAAGAAGTACGTCTTTTTAATCCGTGTACGATATAGCCTTTTTCTAATAAAAATTCACTTAAATAGGCTCCGTCTTGTCCTGTAACTCCTGTAATTAGGGCTGTTTTTTTCAATGGATTCATAATCTGATTGTAAGGCACAAAGGCATTATGCTGCAAAGTCGCAAATTTTGTAAAGTCGTAACGATAAAGGGGTTTGGGGTAATTTGAAGGGCAAAAGATCAGTAAACCTTTTGTTTGAAATTTTCAATGTTTTCTAAAAACCAAGTGTAGGTTTTTTGTATTCCTTCTTCGAGTTCTGTTTGGTGTTTCCATCCAATGCTGTGCATTTTAGAAACATCCATTAATTTTCGTGGTGTGCCATCAGGTTTGGTATCATCCCAAAGAACATCTCCGGTATGGCCTACAATTTTTTGTACTGTTGCTGCCAGTTCCTTAATGGTTAAATCTTTTCCGGTCCCAATATTATACAAATGCTCCGGAAGTTCGTTTTCTAAAGCAAAAACGACTGCTTCTGCCATATCATCTACAAATAGAAATTCTCGCATGGGTGTTCCCGTTCCCCAGAGAATTACTACGGCATTGTTGTTTTCTTTGGCTTCATGAAACTTGCGAATCATAGCGGGTAAAACATGTGAACTGTTTAAATCAAAATTGTCGTGAGTACCGTATAAGTTAGTTGGCATCATGCTGACAAAATCTTTTTCGAATTGTCTGCGTATGGCTTCGCATAATTTTACTCCGGTAATTTTTGCCAAAGCGTACCATTCATTAGTGGGTTCTAAAGGAGCTGTTAGCAAATATTCTTCTTTTAATGGCTGCGGCGCTAATTTTGGATAAATACAGGAACTTCCTAAAAAAATTAATTTATCTACTGCCAAACGATGCGCTTCATTAATAAGATTGTTTTGAATCTGCATGTTTTCTATCAAAAAATCGTATGGAAAATCATTATTTGCCTGGATTCCTCCCACTTTTGCGGCAGCATCTATAATAACATCAGGTTTTGTTTTTCTGATAAAATCCCGAACTGCTTTTTGCTTTCTTAAATCTAATTCTCTGCTTGAAGCTCCAATAAGATTCGTGTAGCCTTTTGCAGTCAGCGTTCTCCAAATGGCGCTTCCCACCATTCCGTTATGTCCGGCAATATATATTATGGATTTTTTATTGATCATAGTGTAAATTTTATTTTACAGCAGCGGAGAAGCAATCGATTCTAATTGCTGATAAACTTGTTTTACTTCCTGAGAATTTTCCTTTTGCAAAACCATTAAAGCATCGGTGGTATAGATCAAAATGCAATTTTTAACGCCGATAAAAGTAGTATGCAGTGAAGTTCCTATAACAATATTTCTGTTGGCATCAATGGGATGTCCTTTTTGAACCAAATAATCATAAACCGATTCAAAAGAACCTAAATCTGACCAGCCAAAATGAGCGGGAACGACTTTAATGTCTTTACTTCGTTCCATGACCGCATAATCAATGCTTATAGAAGGAATTTTTAGTGACAATTCATAGCTTAAAAAGCCATTTGTATTGTTTTCCCAAGCTATTTTTGAAGCTTTGTAAACTTCGGGTTCCTGCTTTTCTAGTTCTGCCAAAAACTTTCCGGCTTTGAAACAAAAAAGTCCGCTGTTCCAGAAATATTTTTTGTTTTTAAGATAAATCATTGCCGTTTCAAAATCAGGTTTTTCGTGAAATGCGATTACATTTTCATTCTCGAATTCAATATAACCGTAACCTGTTTCCGGTTTAGTGGGTTCTATGCCAAAGGTTACCAAATATTCCTGATTAGCTAATACAATTGCCCGCCATAAAGCATTATTGTATAAATCACTGCCTTCTATAATATGGTCTGAGGGGGTTATCAATAAAATATCATCAGGTTTTGAGGCAAATGCGGCAAATGCAATTGCTGCGGCTGTATTACGGGGAACGGCTTCTACAATATGAGTAAAATGTTTATTTAATTTAGACATAATCGCATTAGTCATTTTGTAATTTTCGATATTTCCAACCACTATAATTTTAGTAGAAACATTTTCGTTACGAGCCACTGTTTTTTCAAAAAGTGATTGTCCGTCAAAAAGTTCAAGATATTGTTTTGGAAGTGTTTTTCTGGAAAGAGGCCATAATCTGCTGCCAATTCCGCCGGTTAAAACTACATGAGTAATAGTGGTACTAATTGCCATTAGAATGTATTAAAATTTCTTTTTGATATACTTCATGACGAAGATTAGTACTCGAAAAACGATGGTCTCTGGTATTAAAATACAACTCGATTCCTTTTTCTTCACAATAGGTTCTTCCTGTAAAATCTTTCTCTTTATATTCATCGCCCAGAATGCGCATATCAATAGTAAAAGATTTTAGAATATCTTCTAAATCCTGTTCTGTAGCATAAGGTACAATTTCATCAACAAATTTACACGCCTTTAACTGTATGTATCTTTCGACAACAGTTTGTGTTGGTTTGTTTTTTGTCGGGCGGTCTAACGTTGGATCAGTCTGTAGGCCAACAATTAAATAATCACAATTTTGTTTCGCTTCTTCAAGCATTTTTACGTGCCCCGCATGTAGCAAGTCAAAAGCACTAAAGGTTATTCCAATTTTCATCTTTTTAATGTTTTAAATTAAATAATCAGTTTATTAATGGAGTAATGATTTGTGAAAAAATATTGTGAACCTGTTTACTGGGGTTTTGGCGCTATTTTTTAAATATTAAAAAAAGGGTTCCCCGTGAATAGTTACATTTGTACTACTCAAAAAAAGTAAAAAATAAAGGGTAAAAAACTAAAAAAATGTGTTTTTTTGACTGCTTTAAAAAGATTAAAATCTGTTATCTAAAACAGAAAATTAAAATCCATAATAGCAATCTAAACACAATAATAATTTAAGATAAAATTATGATAATGAAGCTGATAAGAAATTACTTTTTTGTAACTAAATGTCCTAAATAAGGAAAAATTAGCATTAAAACCTTAAATAATTTTAGTCCCTCCGAATTAAATTTACATCCTATATTTATACTGAAATATTGTTTCACACAGATTAATCTTTAACAACTATTAACAGTTATTCCGAAAGACTATTTTCAGATAAAATAAAATATCAATACAGCTTACCTTATTTTAAAACTGATTTACAATTACTATAAATAAATTAAGAATTATGAAGTGGTATGTAGTATATACAAAACCTAAATGGGAAAAAAGAGCAGCCGAACAATTAACGAAGTATAACATTAATTGTTACTGCCCCTTGATTAAAAAAACGCAGCAAAGATCAGATAGAAAAGTAAAGGTAGAAGTACCTTTATTTAATAATTACATCTTTGTTCAAATACCTGAAAAAGACAGAAATATGGTGTTTTACTCTCCCGGAGTGGTTCGATATTTATTTTGGTTAGGAAGACACGCAATTGTGAAAGACCAGGAAATCGAGACGATAAAAGAATGGCTTGATTGTGGAGATACTGCTAAAGAAATATCTGTTATGCAGTACCAGATTGGAGATAAAATACATTTGAATTCCGGGCCTTTTTGTGATCAGAATGCCGTAATAAAAGACATTACAAAAACGCATTATGTTTTAATTTTAGAATCTTTGGGATATGTTTTAAAAGTAAAACATAAATAATAGCATAAATTAAAATAGAGTTCCTATATGTGAACTCTTTTTTTATGAAAATATTAATTGCTCAATCTGAAAATTTCACTTTTTTTGATTCCTAAAATTTTAACCAGCTTATCCAGCTTTGATAATTTTAGGTCAATCATTCCATTTTCAATTTTCTCGTATTTTTTTACACTTATTTCCATCTGAATGGCTACATATTCAGGAGTATGATTATTTTGCAGCCGATACTCTTTTATTCTTAAGTAGTAATTTTCCATAACCTTAATTTTTAATTATTTATTTTATCTATTTAAGCTTCGTTACTGTTTTCCAGATACTTTATCTGGTTGTCTCATTAAAAAAAATCGAAACATCGAATTTAAAAATGAACTCAATTGATACCTCTAAAACTTTTGAAATTTCAATTAATTTAGATACTGTTAAATCAACATCACCTCTTTCAATTTTACCATAACCGCTGGTACTCATTTTTAGTTCAGCTGCTACAAACTCTCTGGTTAAATTTTTTAATTCTCTTATTTTTCTAATATTTTCGTATACACTATATTTCATAAAACAAAAAAATATAAATAATCCTTATTTTGAAATTACTATTGCACCTTAAAAAATACAATAGAGTGACAATCTGTTTTTTATTATACTTTGTAAAAAAACTACTATTTTATAATAACTGTTTAATTATTAATAAAGAATAAAGCCAAATGATCGTTTTTATTTAGTATTCTTTTTAAATCGTGGTTAAAAATATATATTGTTTTCAGTATATAATAATAAATCTGTTCAACGGATTTTAAAATCCGATAAAATACAATTTGCAGCCTTTTAGAGCTATCATATTGATATGAAAAGAGCAAAAAAACTTCTCAAAAAAATGCGCAGCCCAGCATTATCAGCCATTTTATAGTACTGATTATGTAAGATTTATAACAGGATTTTATGTGTTAAGAGGCAAGAAAACTGTATTAGTGACAATCTCAAATTGAAGAATAAAAAAAGGTTCAGATTAAGTTTAATTAATCTGAACCTCTTACTTGTATGCTTTATATTTTTTAGATAAATGATTTATCTAATCTTATCTATTTTTATTGCGTCACCAAAAGCTGCGGATACGGATTTGGTGTTGTATTAATTATTACGGTCGGCACACCCACTTTTACATTTACTAATAATTTACTTAACGTAGGATTTGCCGATAATGTAGAGTTTACATAGATCGCAGAAGAATCATAATATAAGTTCGACGGTTTTGCTACCACTACATTTCCTGCAACTGTTGAATTTAGTATGTAATGAAAAGTCGAATTGTACACTACAGGCGCAAACATATTAGAGCTGTCTGAAAATTTACATCCTTCAATATAAGTAATCATAGCATTTAAAGTTGCCGCTGACGAACTGTTATTATAAAAGTTAGAGCTGTATATCGAAATTGAATTACTATTTATTACGCTTGCTCCGGTATAATTACTAAAATCACAATTGGCAATTACAGGATAATTTTGCGCTCCCATGTCTAAAGCGGTCTGACCTCTGTCAAACTTACAGTCTACCCAGGCATTTAAATTATTTGGTCGGGTTGCCTTCATTGACATTGCCGTAGTACAATTTATAAACTGACTTTTGTAATACATGGTTTTGTCGACATAACTCGATGTGTTATAATCACCTGCGTATGGTAATAATGGCTCTTGAAAAAAGCCTCTGGTACAATTAACAAAACCTAAATACTCAAAAAAGTTATTATCAAGTCCCATAATTTGATACAGGTGAATTCCGTTAGTCTGATCTCTAAAAGTAATAAACCTTAAATTTGCATAAGCAATTTGACCAATTCCAACACCATTTCTTTTACCTCCATATATACCCACACTTCCACCTTGCAGTGTTAAATAGGCCAAAATAAAATTAGTATCCGTTCCTGTATCTAATGTAATTAAAGGGAAATCATCTTTTAGACCTACAATTACCGTTTTTCCGGTTCCTTGTCCTATTATACCATGATTTCCGTCAAGATGAACGTTTAAGGTACCGCCTATATAGAATATTCCTTCCGGTAATTCTGCAATTCCTTTTGTATCAATAAGATTTTGAATATAGGCTCTTTGATCTGCTTTTCCGGTTCTTTCTGTTTTCCAGTTTGGTCCCAGCGGGTCTGGTAATGTTTCCCAGGCAGTTCTTGCCCACGGTGTATATTTTGTTCCTAAAATAGTATTGCTGATAGCAGATACAACTGCTGTATTTGTAATGGTACTGGTTTGCTCTGCTCCGTTATATTTTATAGCATTGCTTTTGTCTAAATTCCCCAGTAAATCAAAACCTGTAACAGTTCCGCTTCCTCTTTTGTATGCCCCTTCTCCATCAATTAAAAACATATTGGTTCTGGCCGATATCACATCATTTGACGTACGCAGGTATTTATTTAAGAAGAATACATTTTGAGCATCAATATCATAAGATCCTGTTTGAACAGCAGAATAAGCGTTCCCTCCGCCAAAATCGGTAATCTTTAAATTACCCATATTTTTAGCTGTAAACATCGCTTTTGTACCTTGTCCGTTTAGATTCCATCCTTCGCTGTCAACCCCAACAAAAGTAGCCGATTGTAATCCGGCAATATCTGTAGCGTCGCCTGCAGGAGTTAAATAATTAGAATGCAAGTTAACGTTTCCATAGCTAGGCGTTGTGGTATTCCCTTTCATTATTAATTGATTGGAAATAGACTGCGCCTGATGTTTTATGATCTTATTATTTCTGAAATAACCCGATGCACTGCAGTCAAATTTAATCTGTCCGCCAATATTAATCAGCTCATTATTATCTAATTTTGCTCCGGTTGCATTGATATAAACGTATCTTAAAGTTTTAAGAACGCAATTTGTTATGGGCGTACCCGGTTCAAAAGTAACCGTACGGTCTACAAATGAAAGTTGTTCTATGTGTACATTGGTACTTCCTGCAGCTATTTTAATATTAGATACTTTAGATAATGTTGGATGTCCATATAATCTTTGGTTACTTTTCATCACAAGATCTACTCCCGAATAATCTCCTTTTTCTAAACGAACAGCACCATATTGATCTAAAGCAGCCTGAAGTGTTCCTTTTTGCGCAAGAGGCAGTAAATGAGCCTCAAAATATTTAATTTCTTCTATTTGATTGTTTACGCCTGTTGGTGGCTCCGGAACGGTAACCGGAGCTTCTTCAAGAGCATATTGATAGTTTTGTGAAAAAACCGCTGTTGAAAAGAGTAAAAAAAATATTAGCTTTTTCATTGTCCCGATATAATATAGGAATTTGTGCCTGTTTTTCTAAGAAATCCAAATCTTACGTTTCCAGCCGCACTGGTAAACTTTGCACTTCCACTTGCCGTATAGTTTATTGTTACGCCAGAAGATGCCAGTATGGTTAATACCGCACCATTATGAGCTTCTAAATTAATAGTATCTCCAACTAACATACTCGTAAAATTAGATGTCAATGTTAAAGTAGATGTTGCAGTACACTCTATTGTATTATTTACATCTGTTGTAGTAATATTTCTGGAAGATGTAAATGGAATAATTGCCGCTCTTGGGGTTGTTGTAGCTGTACCTACTAATCTTTCGGCTGTTTTTGCATGTAATGCATAAGGAACACTCAAAAGCTGTGTAGTTCCCATAATATTATAATTAGCTCCACCGCTTACATCAACTTGTGTTTCTATAAAGTACGGGCCTTTTTCCCAGGCAATTGCACTAAAAGTTCCAGTAGTAATGTTTCCTGTTCCTATTTCAAGAGAAACCAAACCATTATTGTTTGTAGTCGCAGAATGTGTTTCCTGATAAACAATAGTTCCCGTTGCACTGCTTTGATGTACAATAACTCTTAGGCTTATTCGTGAGTTAGCAACCAAGTCATTATTCTGTGAACGAATAATGGCCTGATAACTCATTTTTTCTGGTGATTGTGCATATAACTTAAGTGTAACAGTCACAAATAATAATAGTATGGTAAGCGCAGATTTCATTGTCTTGTTCTTTATTTTTTTAACATTTTAAATGATTCCAAAATTTTGCCGTCTACATATATCACAAGTATATAAAGAGAGGGACTTAGGTTGTTTAAATTAACCTGAGTTTCAGTTTGATTAATTTTGTTTTGTTTTAATAGTCTGCCCTGAATGTCATAAAGTTTATACGATCGATCTTTACTTTCTAACTCGGGTGCTTTCATGCTTACGTTAACAAAATCTGCTGCCGGATTTGGGAAAACTAATATGGATACTTCAGGCACCTCAACTTCCGGATTATCCAGAGTTTCATCTGATTCTTGCTGTTGTATTCCCTGTGCTACGTTATAACCTGTTCCAATATAGGTATAGAATACTTGTCCGATTGAATATGTTACAGAACCTGAACTTCCGGTTGCGTTGCTCCCGGATGGAATTATAGTTTCCATGGTATCATTTGCCTGCGTTTGGGTCATCCCTTTAAAAGGAATAAACACCATCATAATTATGAGTAGGTTTAGGTTTTTTATATTTAAATACTTCACAGTTCTATAAGCCTTATAATTTATGCTGCAAAAATATTTAATAGCAAAATAAAATCGATATAACGAATTTTATTTCCGATAAACTACACAAAATGTAGTATTTTAATGACTATTTACCTACATCAAAAAATGTTTTTTCTATAAATTGCTGCGATTATTTTAAAAAAATAGCAGCCGATATAACTTAAATAATAGTTCTAAAAATTAAATATTTTAACGCTAGTATAAACTGGTTGATACTTAATTACAACGGCAATTTATTTCACTAATTATATCGCTAAATCCTTTTTATTTAATCCATAATTATAAGGTGCTTTTATAAAAAAATCCGTATTAAATTAACACTCATCTTATTGAATACAAGATATTTACAAATCACAAAGCTAAATATTTTTCTACAACAAACTGTTATCAAAATAAAGTTTTTCCTTACAAAGGAAAAATTGGTCTGAATAAGGAATTATTGACTTTTAAAAATAAGTCCGCAGATAATTAAGACTGTAATTTTATCTCAAAAAAAGCTCATCTTATTTAATGAAAAAATTGCAGACCTAAAATTGATTTAAACCACAAGTTAATTTTAAAAAAATTGTCGCAAATAATTTTAAATATGCAATTCATCGAGAATAATGGCTTTATACAGAAAATGCAACTATTAGTAAAAAAAAATTACTTTTTTTGATTAACATATTGATTACTAGGACATACATATAATTTCAATAAATGCCAAATCAATGATTAAAAACTACTTATAATCTTTCATTTATTTATTAACGAAGCAGGAATTGTAAATAAAAAATGCAGTGATTTCTCGTGAATGCTGAAAATCTGGATTTAAGTCGCGTTTTTCTTTAGTTTCCCATTAATTGAATCCTATTATTTGTTCTACTCTAATTTTATACAATTAAAATGAAAAGAGCTGACAACAATGACTTAGCCAACGAGAGAAGTTGGACTAAAATGACGTATCCTAAAAATACGTTACCGGAGATTTTTGCAGAGCAGGCGGCTATCTCTCCAAATTCAATAGCACTTGAATTTGGAGATAAACAGGTTACCTACGCAGCATTAGTAAAAATGACCAACCAGCTGGCCCAATATTTTTTGGCTCAAGGTCTATCTTCCGGAAAAATTGTTGCTGTATCTATGGAGCGAACTCCTAATTTAGTGGCTTCTCTTTTAGCTATTTTACAATGTGGTGCGGCCTATTTACCATTAGATCCAAAATTTCCTGCTGCACGTTTAGAATTTATGCTCGAAGATTCCGGAGCCAGTTTTTTGCTGACTACAAAATCACTTACCGATTCATTGCCCGCTTATTCAAAAACTATAGTAATTGAAGACGCTTTATCTGAACTTGATAAATATCCCGCAGTTCCTGTCTCAGTTCCTGTTTCTTATGATGCGGCCGCTTATATAATGTATACTTCCGGATCTACCGGAAAACCTAAAGGAGTAACTGTTACCCATAAAAATCTAGTAAACTTCCTGTTCAGTATGGCGATTGAACCGGGTATAAATTCTGAAGATAGGTTATTATCAATCACTACAATTTCCTTTGATATTGCAGGTCTCGAATTATTTCTGCCGCTAATTAAAGGAGCGACAGTAGTTTTTGCCGATTATGAAACTACACGTGACGGTCAACTTTTGCTTAATCTTTTACAGAAAAAAGAAATTACAATATTACAGGCTACACCTACCACTTGGCAATTACTGCTTGATTCCGGATGGGAAACACCATTGGCTTTAAAAGCCTTATGCGGCGGAGAAGCCATGCCGTTAAACCTTGCCCGCCAGCTAACCTCAAAATGCGATTCCCTTTGGAATATGTATGGCCCTACTGAAACAACGATTTGGTCCGCAGTAAAACAAATTCAGGCAGATGATGAACTAATTACAATTGGTTTTCCTATTGCCAATACACAAATTTATTTATTAGATGAAGAAAGAAAAGCCGTCGCACCCGGAACAATTGGAGAAATCGTAATTGGCGGAGACGGAGTCGCAGAAGGTTACTGGAATCGCCCGGAACTTACCGCTGAAAAATTTATTCAAAATCCGTTTTCAACAAAACCAAACTCCATTCTTTATCGCACCGGAGACTTGGGAAAATTATTGCCAAATGGAGAATTTCAATGTCTGGGCCGTATCGATCATCAGGTAAAAATAAGAGGGCATCGTATTGAATTAGGCGAAATAGAAGCTGCTTTAAATAGTCTTCCTGAAATAAAACAATCTGCCGTAATCGTAAGTAATTATTTTGGCAATGAAGATAAACTGGTGGCTTATTTAAAATCTGGTGCGCAATTACAAGAAGAAAAAAGAATTCAGGAAGCACTTTCAAAAGTTTTACCCGAAATATTATTACCATCTAAATACATCTGGATAGACGATTTTCCGATTACACCAAATGGAAAAATCGATAAAAAAAACTTACCTGTTCCTGAACATAACAGACCCGATTCTGCCCCGCCGTTCAAGAAAGCAAATACGCAATTAGAAAAAGATATTGTAAAAATTTGGAGCGAAGAATTACAAATAGCAAGTATTGGTATTGATGATGATTTTTTTGATATGGGCGGAAGTTCAGTATTGGCACAAAAAGTAACATCGTTAATGAGACAGCAATTAGCACTGGATATATCGGTTTCAAAAATCTATATTCATCCCACCATTAGAGAACTTGCCAGTACTTTAGAAGAAAACAATACTAAAGAAAATTCGTTTGCATTTAAAAAAACGAATAATCAAACCATTACCGGAGATATTGCCGTAATTGGTATGGCCGGAAGATTTCCAGGTTCTGATACCATAGAGGAGTTATGGGAAAATCTAAAAGAAGGGAAAGAAACAATTTCTTTATTTACCAAAGAAGAATTAGACCCAAGTTTACCAGAAAGTCTTCGTAAAGACCCATTTTATATAGGCGCAAGAGGAATTTTACCTTCGGCTAAAACATTTGATGCTCATTTCTTCGGACTAAATCCGCAGCTTGCCGCCGCTATGGACCCTCAAATACGTGTGTTTTTAGAAATTTCATTTGAAGCATTAGAGCAAGCAGGACATCTTCCGAAACATTATAAAGGAAGCATAGCCGTATATTCAGGAAGTGAAATCAATACCTATTATGAAAATAATATATTCAACAACAAAGAGCTGAAAAGTTCTGTAGGCGAATTGCAAATCTATACCGTAAACGGAAAAGATTTTATTGCGCCGCGTACTTCTTATCACTTAAATCTAAAAGGGCCTTCGGTTAGTGTACATTCTGCCTGCTCTACCTCATTATTAGCCGTAGCCGAAGCCGTAAAAGCCATAAGAACCGGCATGTGCGATATAGCGCTTGCGGGCGGATCGAGCGTAACGTGTCCAATAAACAGCGGCCATCTTTATGATGACGGATTTATCAAAAGCCCGGATGGATCTACAAGATCTTTTGACGCTTCTGGAAAAGGTACTGTTTTTAGTGACGGCGCCGGAGTTGTTTTACTAAAAAGACTGGAAGAAGCAGAGAAAGATGGCGATATTATTTACGGCGTAATTAAAGGCGTTGGCGTAAATAATGACGGCGGTGACAAAGGCAGTTTTATGGCGCCAAGTCCGAAAGGTCAGGCCGGAGCCATAATTAATGCTTTTAATGATGCCCAAATATCACCTTCTACAATCAGTTACATGGAAGCGCACGGAACCGCAACTCCCGTAGGAGATCCAATAGAAATTGAAGGACTTAAAATAGCGTATGGCAAACAGGAAAAAAACAATTATTGTGCATTAGGTTCTATAAAAAGTAATATGGGACATACCACAGCGGCTGCTGGAGTTGCAGGTTTAATGAAAGTATTGTTAGCCATGCGCCATAAGCAAATACCGCCTATGGTTAATTTTAATGAACCAAATCCAAATATAGATTTTGCCAACAGTCCTTTTTATATCAACAATAAATTAATTGAATGGGAAACTGACAGCATAAGAAGAGCCGGTGTGAGTTCTTTTGGAATTGGCAGCACCAATGTTCATGCAATCGTTGAAGAATATACTGCAGAACCTTTACCCTCTTCAGCCGGACGTCCGCTGCAGCTATTGATGTGGTCTGCAAAAAGCCAAAACAGTTTATTAGGTTACGAAAATGCGTTGGGTCATTTTATTGATAAATCAAGAAACATTCCGTTAGCAGACATTGCTTATTCATTGAATATTACCAGAGACGATTTTAATCAACGCAGTTTTTTAGTAACAAATTCTACAGATGATGCTGTTGAAAAATTAATTTCTTTAAAGGCAAAAAGTACTAAATCTTCCCTATTAAAAAGTGTTCCAAGTGAAATGGGATTTCTGTTTCCGGGACAAGGAGCGCAGTATCTGCAAATGGGAAAAACACTTTATGATAACGAAAAAACATATCGTGAAGCCGTAGACAAATGTGCAGAATTGTTGATGGAGGACTTAAAATTAGATATTCGCGAAATCCTTTATCCGGAAATGAATTCTACTGAGGCCGAAGCACGCTTAAAAGATACCCGCTTAACACAGCCAAGTTTATTTGTTACAGAATATGCCTTGGCTCAGTTATGGATGAGCTGGGGAATAAAACCAACTTTTCTCTGCGGTCATAGTATTGGTGAATTTGCAGCAGCACATTTAGCCGGAATTATGAGCTTAAAAGATGCTTTGCATATCGTTGCAATTCGAGGAAAATTAATAAGCGAACTTCCCGGCGGATCAATGTTAGCGGTACGCGTTCCGGTTGAAAAATTATACGAACTGATTCCCGATACACTTTCAGTAGCCGCCATAAATTCAAGTCAGTTTTGTGTGGCTTCTGGTACAAAAGAAGATATCGCGCTATTTAATCAGGAATTGGATGCACAGGACATTCCAAACAAACTGCTTCTTACAAGTCATGCTTTTCACTCTTTCATGATGGAACCTATTTTAGATTCTTTTAAAGATGAAATAGAAAAAATAAAACTAAGTATTCCCAGATTACCTATTATTTCAACAGCAACAGGAACCTGGCTTACCGACACCGAGGCCACAAGTTCAACCTACTGGATTAACCATTTAAAAAATACAGTGCGATTTGCTGATGCTATGGATACTGCATTTGAATTAGATGATTACATATTATTAGAAGTAGGTCCGGGTCAAACCCTTATTACGCTGGCACGTCAGCAGGCTGCCGGTAAAGTTATACCTGCTTTTTCGAGCATCAATTTTCCTAAAGAAGAACAGGATAATGAATATTCAACTTTATTAAATACAGTTGGTGAACTATGGGCCAAAGGAATAAGCCCAGATTGGAAATCTTTCTACAACGAACAGCAAAGACAAAAAATAGAATTACCGAGTTATGTTTTTGATCGAAAACCGTGCTGGATTGAACCTTTAAATGTTATTGAAACAATAGTTCAAAAAAATATAGTTTCTGATACAATTCCGAATATCGTTATTCCAGCAGAAGCCGACAGTACTTCTGCTAAAACAAAAGAATCAAGAAAGGATTCTGTACTTATTAGAATTTCAGAAATTATAAAAGAAGCATCGGGTATAATTTATGATCCTGATTCGGCTTCCAATACATTTTTAGAATTAGGTTTAGATTCTTTATCGCTCACTCAATTATCCGGAAGACTGAAAAAAGAATTTGATTTGCCTATCACTTTTAGACAACTGAATGAAGGATACCCTACTCCATTACTTTTGGCAGATTATATAGACTTAAATCTTCCTGAAGAAAATGAAGTTGATATTAAAGAGAATGAAATTGTTTCTAACCAAACTATTCAGCCTTTTGTTTTAACAAATGAAGCTCCATTATCAGTAAATCAAAATCAAACTTCATTAGAACAAATTATACAGCAAATTCAGCTTTTGAGCCAAAAAGTAGATCAATTACAAGGTTTTCAACATTCATCTGCAAACGGCAATGGTTCATTCGTAAATTTAAAAGTAAAACATTTTGATGCCCTTACATTTAATCATGAAAATCGAGTCGAAACAAACGGATCGAATGGTGCTCATAAAAAAGAAAAAGCTTTTGACATTTCAAAAATAAAGGGGCAGCTGTTTCTTGAAACCAATGCTGAAAAGAAATATACTATAATGGCAAATGAACCTCCTATACATGGTAGTAAACTAGGACGGGATGAAAACGGAAATCCGGCATGGTTTATTGAAGATCCTGTTCAAAAAGGAAAATTTAATAAAACGATGTTATTAGAGTCAGATAAACATAATTAATAATTCAGTTTGTCAATTTAAAAACTGTGCAATTACATTTAAAAATAGAATTATGATAACAATGAAAAATAAATCTCAAATAAAAACTGAAACTGAAATTCAATTTAATCCGTTTTTACCTGAAATTGAAAGAGTAATTCAAACCACAAATTCACAGCAGGAAATATGGGCAGATTGTATTTTTGGAGGCAGTGATGCTAATAAAGCATACAACTTGTCTGTTTCTATTAAATTGAAAGGCAATTTAATAATAGACACATTTGAGCAGGCAGTAAAAACTTTAGTACAGCGCCATGAATGCTTGAGAGCCGTTTTTAGTCCAGACGGACGCTATATGTGTATTTACAGCGATATTGGCTTTAAAATTTCACATAATAATTTTTCAGATTTGGATACTGCTGAAAAAGAACTTTCGATAGAAGCTTTAGTTAAAGAAGAAGTAAATGCGCTTTTTGATCTTGTTAACGGCCCATTATTCAAAGTTAATTTGGTTAAGATAGATGAATTTGAATATCTGGCAACCTTAACCATTCATCATATTGTTGGAGACGGGTTAAGCGTCGATATTATATTAGAAGAACTTGGTATGCTTTATTCTGCCTCTGTAGAAAATAAAAAGCCAAAACTGCCAGATCCGGAACGCTTTAGCGAATATGCAGAAAAAGCGAATTCCTTTATGGAAACGAATGAATATAAACAGCAGGAAATTTTTTGGCTTACTATTTATAAAGAATCGACTCCTACACTCGAATTACCGCTGGATTACGCAAGACCTTCTTTACGAACTTATAATAGCAATCGTATTGATTTTCCTTTTGATAATACAATGACCGATTCCTTAAAAAATATAGGTATAAGCGTTAATTGCAGTTTAGTTACCACTTTACTTGCCGCATTTGAAGTTTTTTTATGCAAAATTACGGGGCAGAATGATTTAGTTGTTGGGTTTCCTTCATCGGGAAATACATTATATGGTATGAAACAATTAATTGGAGATTGTGCAAACCTGCTTCCTTTACGCAGTAAAATTAATCCCGATATTACTTTCTTAGAATACCTAAAACAAAGAAATTCACAGTTATTTGATGCCTACGAACATCAACAGGTAAGTTTTGGCCATCTTCTTAAAAACTTAACTATTGCCAGAGATTCTTCCAGAATTCCTTTGGTACCAGCTGTATTAACAGTCGATATGAACCGGGATATAGAAAGTGATTTTTCATTTGCGGGACTTTTCCATGAATTTAAAGTTAATCCAAGAGAATATGCAACTTTTGAAATTCAGCTTCATATTTTTAGAACCAAAAACGGACCTATATTTCAATGGTCTTATAATACTACTTTGTTTAAACCAGAAACCATAAATCAAATGATGATAACATTTGAAGATATCATCAATAAACTAATAACTGGTGCAGACAAGCCATTATCAGACATACTGGGAAGTCATTATTTAGCTGATTATGAAGTTCTGAATAATACCGAAATATCCTATCCTGATGTTTCCTTAACCGAGTTATTAAAAAAACAAGCCGAACTTACACCAAACAACATAGCCTTAGAATTTCATGAAACGAAAACTACTTATCTTGAATTACACCAAAAAGTAAATCAATTAGCACATTATTTAAAAGCACAAGGCGTTCAGTCTGGAGATATTATTGCTGTTTCTGTTTCGCGCAGTCCTGAACTGCTTTATACTTTGCTAGCCATAATGCAGTGTGGTGCGGCTTACCTTCCGCTTGATCCTGAATATCCTAAAGCCCGTTTGGAATTTATGCTGACTGATTCCGGAGCAAAAGTTTTATTGACCAGTAAAACATTATTTGCATCCTTACCCTCATGGCCGCTTACCCTTTTTATAGAAGATGCCATGGAGTCATTAAACCATTATGATGCATCGCCGTTGTCTTCTATTGTAAGTCCGGATAATATCGCGTACATACTCTACACCTCTGGATCAACAGGTAATCCAAAAGGCGTTCCTATAACGCATAAAAACCTGGTTAACTTACTTTTCAGTATGGCCATAGAACCTGGTATTAATGAAAACGACAGATTGCTTTCGATTACTACTATATCTTTTGATATTGCTGGTCTGGAATTATATTTACCACTCATTAAAGGCGCAGCATTAATACTTGCTGATCAGGAAACTGCCAGAGATGGACGACTTTTGCTTGAGTTGGTAAAAAAGGGAAATATCAGTTTTCTGCAAGCGACTCCTACAACCTGGTCCATGCTATTGGATTCTGGCTGGGATGAACCATTACCGCTTAAGGCTTTATGCGGCGGTGAGGCAATGCCTGCAGATCTTGCAAGGGAACTTACAAGTAAATGTAATACGTTGTGGAATGTTTATGGACCAACAGAAACTACCATTTATTCGGCTGTGAAACAGATTAAAGCAACTGATACATTAATAACTATTGGTAAGCCCATTGCCAATACACAGCTTTATATTATTGATGAACAAGGACAGCTTGTGGCACCGGGAAATATTGGTGAGATTGCCATTGGCGGCGATGGTGTTGCAAAAGGATATTGGAACAGACCTGAACTTACCTCAGAAAAATTTATTAAAAACGGTTTTTCTACTATTTATCGTACAGGCGATTTAGGAAGACTGCTTCCAAGCAATGAAATAGAATGCTTAGGCCGTTTGGACCAACAGGTTAAGATTAGAGGCCAACGTATTGAACCCGGCGAGGTTGAGCAGGCACTCCTACAGCTTGACGGTATAAAATATGCTGTTGTATTAGCTAATGAAAATTTTCTTGTGGCTCATGTTGTGCCTGATTCCAGTATGGAAAACGCCGAAATTCAAATACCAATATGGCGCGAAAATTTGGCTTTACGCTTACCTGTACAATTAATTCCGCATGATTTTAATTTATTGGAGAAAATACCAACAACGCTAAACGGCAAAATAGATCGTAAAGCATTGTCACAATATAAAACAAGCAAAACACTTGAATATACTGCTCCTCGCACTGAACAAGAAAATATTGTAGCTGCTATTTGGAAAGAAAGCCTGGGTTTAGAGAATATCGATATTTTTAGTGATTTCTTTGAAATGGGCGGACATTCTATAAAAGGAGTAAAAGTAATGATTGAAATAGAGAAATATACCGGTAAACGAATTCCTCTATCAGCATTATTTAAATATTCGACTGTTGAGAAATTTGCAAAACTGCTGAATACGGGTACCGAAATTTATTCTGATTGTTTAGTTCCTATAAGCCCAAGCGGAAATAAAGTACCACTTTTTATCATTCATGGAGCAGGACTAAATGTTTTAAATTTTATCAATTTGAGTAAACACTTTGATGAGGACCAGCCTATTTATGCCATTCAGGGTATTAAACCTAAAGGCTTTGACGGATGGTACGAATCAATTGAGGCCATGGCTGCTCATTATATAGATGCTATTATAAAAGTAAACCCTAAAGGGCCATATGCTTTGGCAGGTTTTTCTTTTGGCGGTATTGTAGCATTCGAAATGACCCGTCAATTAAAGGAACAAGGAAAAAAAGTAAGCCTGACAGCATTACTGGACTCTTATGTTGACTCTTCTTATTATTATGGAAGTTACAGACGTAAACAACTCGTTAGATACTTTGATATTACACATAGAAGATTAGATTTTTTAAAAGAAATGTTATTGAGCTGGAAGGCTTTTAAAATGCGTATTAATGGAAAAAAAGAGTATATCCTAAGAAGACATTTTGGTAAGAAGGATGAAATGACCGAGCAAGAAGAACTGGCGCTTAAAGAATTTATAGAAGCTGACAGCATGGTTAAAAAAATTGTGGATCGTTATCACCTTAAACCGCAAAACTTTGAAGTAGATTTATTTCGATCTAAAGATGACATTAATTACAGACTTGATCCTACGCATCTGGGCTGGAAAAAAGCTGCGCTTGGAGGCGTAACAATTCATAATATCTCTGGGAATCATTTAGACATTGTAGCACCGCCAAATGACATATTTTTAGCGAGACTACTTCAAGACATCTTAGATGAAAAAAATGAAAACATCTAAGCTCTTTATCTCTTTTTCGGATATAAAGGGCGTTACATTAGTTTCTGGTAAAGAATATTCTTTAGATACTAGCGATATAATCATTTACAGTATTTATCTGCCCAGTTTCATTGACCTTAAATCTAATTTATCGCAATTTCTAAATTCTCCTGAACTCAAAAAAGCAAAACGCTTTTATAAGGAAATAGACAGAGATCGGTTCATTATATACAGATCGATTTTAAAACTTATTTTAGGAGCTTACACTAAATCAGATATAAAAAATATTCATCTCGATTATGATTTTAATAAAAAACCATATCTGGCTTCACATCCGTGGCTGCACTTCAATATCTCGCATTCGGAAGATTATGCGGCGATAGCAGTTTCACATAAAAAAGTGGGGCTGGATATTGAATTTTTATCTAAAGACTTTAAATTCACAAACCTCCTTCCGGATATCTTTGATGATCATGAAAGGTTAATGATTCAGAATGCTGATGATAAAAAAAACACTTTTTATACGTTATGGACGCGCAAAGAAGCTTTTGTAAAAGCATTAGGAAAAGGAATTGATGAAGATTTTAAATATATTCCCTGCACAGACGGACAGCACAATTTAGAATTTAAACTGGTAAAAAACACGCAGAACTGGCAGGTATATAGTTTCGATTTTGCCGAGCAGTATTTGGGTGCCGTTTCCTATGAGGGGCTTCCAACAACTTCAGACAATTTGTTATTATATATGATTCCTGATAGTATGGAAAATTTACTGGAAATGACCCAAAAAAGAAATTACTAATATTCTGTTTTGATATTCTCTGCAGTTTTATAAGATTTAAAAAACTTATAAGCTCTTTTTTCCGCATAAGAATACGTTGAATTACGCAGCGGAAAAGCGCAGTGTCCTCCATACTTTGGCATTTCCAGATAAACATAGTCGCTCTCTTGCGCTATTGCTCTGGGATAACATCTTTCGCCTAAAAAAGGATCATCGAGAGAATTAATAATTAAAACTGGAGTGGTAATATTTTTAAGCGAAAATTCGGGAGAAACTTGCTGATAATAGTCATCACGACTTGCAAAGCCATGCAGCGGTGCTGTAAAATACTGATCTACCTCATCAAAAGAAGATATTTTATCAATCTGATCACGGTTTATAAAATCAGGAAATTGTGCTGCTTTGTATTTTAGCTTTTTCTTAATATCAATCGTAAAATTCTTTAAATACACTCTGTTAAAGCCTTGTTTAAGTATCTCGGCACTTGTTGCAATATGCGTTGGCACAGAAATAGAAACTCCAGCCTTTATACGCTCATCGATTTTTGTCCAGCCAAAATAATTCAGAAGCTGAACACCTCCCATTGAATATCCAATCATATAAACATCTTCGAATCCTTTTCGCAAAACAAACTGAACCACTTCATCCAGATCATCAACTGCTCCGTGATGATACAATCTCGGCAAACGGTTCATTTCTCCACCACAAGTGCGGTTATTCCATGCAAAAACAGAAAAACCTTTCTGCTGAAAATAAGCCGCGCAGCTGTTATTGTAAGTTCTTCGGGAATCTCCTTCTAAACCATGACATAGAATGACTGCTTTTTTAGGGTCATTTATAATAAAATCAATGTTGATAAAATCACCATCCTTCAACTCCAGTTTTTCTCTTGTATATCCCGGAACTTCAAACTTTTTAAACAAAGCAGCATAAATAGTCGACACGTGCCTGTTGCGATGAATCATAGAAGGAAAATTATATTCTGAATGTTCAATTACCGGCATGATTAAAGTTTTTTGAGTGGTTATACAAATCTATGAAATGTATCAATATGTAATTTAAAACTGTCATTTTTTATTTTCATCTTTAAGTACAAATTAATTTAAGTAAACATTCCTACTCTTTCTTAGTAATTATTCTTTTCCACAAACAAAATTTGACATGTATAACAAAGCTCAGCTTTTTTTGTCAGCCTATATTTGTTTTCTTATAAAAGTTCAAAATAGTATCTTTACGTTTCTACGGTTTAATTTTAGTTTAACATGGCACAGCAGCAAAGTAACAAATATGCCAGATTTGTTTATATGGTGACAGAGGAAACTCTTTTCAAGGACGAAATCATGCTTGATTTCCATTCTTTTGTGCACATAATTTCCGGCGAAATGCAAGTTGTACAGTCTGATAGATCTTATATTTTTGGAGCTGATCAAACAATGCTTTTTCCTCGTAATCAGTTATCTTCTGTAATAAAAAGACCAAAAGATGGAAGGCCTTATAAAGCAATCGTATTAACATTGACAACTGATCATCTGGAACAATATTATACTAAAAACGCCTTTAAAATTACCCAAAGCCCAATTCTTAAGACGAGGGTATTTAGCAAACATCCTCTTTTAGACAGTTTCTTCGCATCTTTAAAGCCTTATTTTGACCTTACTGAAGAACTGCCGGACAAACTGGACGTTATGAAAATTGATGAGGCAATTACAATTATCCGTTCTATTGATAATGAAATCGATAATCTTTTAGCAGATTTCTCCATACCGGGAAAAATTAATCTGCCGGATTTTATGGAAAAACACTTCATGTTTAATATGCCTATGGAAAAGTTTGGGTATCTTACAGGAAGAAGTCTTTCTACTTTCAATCGTGATTTCAAGAGAGCTTTTAAAACTACACCAAGAGATTGGCTTATGCAAAAGCGTTTGGAATTAGCCCATTACGAACTTGCTGAGAAAAAACGAAAACCTGTTGATGTATACTTAGAAACCGGATTTGAAAACTTGTCGCACTTTTCTTTTGTCTTTAAAAAGCATTTTGGATACGCTCCTACTTCACTAAAAAACCAGCTGCAGTAGATTTTCTAACTTGACTTGTACAACAAAGCAAAAACGACTTTTACAGCAAAGTTTTGCTAAGCAGTCACTTATACCTTTGCTTCATAAAATCATAATAAAATGAAAGCAATAGTATTAAAAGAAATCGGTGCGCCCGAAAATCTTATCCTTACAGAAATCCCTATACCATCCATTCAGGAAGATGAAGTACTCGTAAAAGTAAAAGCAATTGGAGTAAATCCCGTAGATGCCTTCGTAAGAAGAACAAAAGAAGCTTTTGACTGGGTGTATCAATACAAAGGAACAGAAGAAAATATTATCCTTGGCTGGGATGTAGCCGGAGTTGTAACTCAGGTTGGAAAATCTGTCACAAGATTAAATGTTGGAGATGAGGTTTTTGGCAATTTCAAATTTATCGGTCAGGCAAATGCTTACGCAGAATTTGTCGCAGCACCCGAAAAAGAAATGATCCTGAAGCCATCTAATATTTCGTTTGAAGAAGCAGCCGGAGCAACAATGGCAGCCCTTACTGCATGGGTTTCTGTGGTTGACCACGGGAAAGTCAAAAAAGGTGATAAAATTATCATTCACGGAGCATCTGGAGGTGTTGGGCATTATGCCATTCAGTTCGCAAAACATTTTGGTGCTCACGTCATTGCAGCCGCTTCTGAAGCAAACAAGGACTTCGTATTAGGATTAGGTGCTGATGAATTCATTGACTATAAAACCCAAAATTTTGAAGAGATTGTAACAGATGCCGATATCGTTCATGATACTGTCTGGAGTGATGATGTCAACCATATAGAAAGATCACTTAAAGCATTGAAACCCGGAGGTAAATTATTAAGCCTTATCGTTTATCCTGACGCAGAATTCATCGAAAAAGCAAAAAAAGATAAGAACATTGATGTGATAAGAGTGAATGTGCGTTATCCGGAAGAGAATTATTTTGAAGATATGCAGGCCATTGCGAAGCTGCTTGAATTAGGCATCGTTAAAACACATATCTCACAGATTTTTTCTTTAGAAGATATGCATAAAGCGCATGCTGCTATCCAGTCAAAAAACACCGTTGGAAAAATTATAGTAAAACCATAATGTCATTCTTATCCACAATAAGGCTTCATGCCTCAGTTTCAATCAAACCCGAGAATTGGGATAAATTTCAGCAAATGGTTTCTAAAGTGAAAAATATTGTTGCTTCGGAAGAGCCTGGCAATGTACTAACACACGAAACTTATTATCATGAAAACAGTTTTGATTGTCTAATAGTAGAAGCGTATGCCAATGAAAACGCATTTTTGGAACATCTGAAAAAAATACAACCGTTAATGAATCAGTATACTATAAACTGGAATGTAAACCGTATGGAATTATGCGGTTTGCTGTCTGCCGAAACAGTATCGATTCTTAAAGAAAGTGTAAAAGAAGGTGAATTTATTTTTTATGATAAAATATTTTGACCCATTATTGAATTTTGTCCCAAATTCATTTACAACAAAAGCTGCCTTGAGGCAGCTTTTGTTTTTTTACGAAATAAATATTTATTTTGAGCAACTTAAAATAAACGATCATAATCATCACTAAATAATTTCCGGTATTTCCTAAATATAACATATGACCAGATTAAAAATCAGGATGCTCCATCCTACTGAGCTGCTATTAAAACCAATCTAATATAAAACAAAAAAGCCACTCTATTTGAGTGGCTTTTCGTGAACGCAGAAGGATTCGAACCTTCGACCGCCTGCTTAGAAGGCAGGTGCTCTATCCAGCTGAGCTATGCGTCCATTTATTTTAAAACTTTATCGCTTAAAGTTTTAGTCGGGGTGGCAGGATTCGAACCTGCGGCCTCCTGCTCCCAAAGCAGGCGCGATAACCGGGCTACGCTACACCCCGAATTAGACATAGATTCGTATCTGTGGTCTTCCCGATCTCAATCGGGACACGATAACCGGGCTACGCTACACCCCGAGGCAAAAATTAAGCGGAGAGACAGGGACTCGAACCCTGGCGACGGTTACCCGTCGACAGATTAGCAATCTGCTCCATTACCGCTCTGGCACCTCTCCAAGCTCAAGGAAACGTGTCCTATTTTGCGGTTGCAAATGTAGAACAACATTCTATTTCTCACAACTATTTTTGCGGTTTTTTTTATCTTTTTTCAAACTTTTTTTTAAAACACTTCACAATCAAACAAATAGAATTAACAAAAAATTGATCTTAAATTTAAAATCCATTCGAATTGACGCAAAATTTGAATTTATTCAAATAAAGAGTAAATTTGCTACATTAACTAATATTAAACAGAAAATGAACAAAAGAGTTGTTATCGTTTCTGCCGTTAGAACACCTATCGGAAGTTTCATGGGAGGGTTATCTACCGTACCCGCACCAAAATTAGGAGCTGCTGCCATAAAAGGAGCCCTTTCAAAAATTAACCTAGACCCAAAATTAGTTGATGAAGTTTTCATGGGGAATGTAATCCAGGCAGGCGTTGGACAAGCTCCAGCTCGTCAGGCTGCCCTTTTTGCCGGATTATCAAACGAAGTTGCTGCCACAACAGTAAACAAAGTCTGTGCCTCTGGAATGAAAGCTGTAATGTTTGGCGCACAGGCAATCGCTTGCGGTGATGCAGAAATTGTAGTTGCCGGAGGAATGGAAAACATGAGCTTAATTCCGCACTACGTACAAATGCGTGCCGGAAACAAATTTGGTCCCGCAACAATGCTCGACGGAATGCAAAAAGATGGTTTAACAGATGCTTACGATAACAACGCAATGGGAGTTTGCGCTGATTTATGTGCGTCTGAATACAACATCAGCCGTGAAGAACAGGATAATTTTGCCATTCAATCTTATGAAAGAAGCGCAAAAGCCTGGGATACCGGAAAATTTGACAATGAAGTTGTTCCTGTTGAAGTGCCGCAAAGACGCGGTGAGCCTATTATATTCTCAAAAGATGAAGAATATACAAATGTAAAATTAGACAAAATCCCTACACTTGGAGCTGTTTTTACAAAAGACGGAACAGTTACTGCCGCCAATGCCTCTACAATCAATGATGGTGCTGCAGCTTTAGTTTTAATGTCTGAAGAAAAGGCAAATGCTTTAGGCCTAAAACCTTTAGCTTATATAAAAGGTTATGCCGATGCTGCACAAGAACCGAAATGGTTTACTACAAGTCCGGCGAAAGCATTACCAAAAGCTTTAAACAAAGCAGGAATTGCAATTGGCGATGTTGATTATTTCGAATTCAATGAAGCATTCTCAGTTGTTGGCCTTGCCAATTCAAAAATCTTAAACCTTGATAACGATAAAGTAAACGTAAATGGCGGGGCTGTTTCATTAGGACATCCACTAGGTTGTTCAGGAGCCCGTATTATCGTAACTTTACTAAATGTTTTAGAACAAAACAATGCAAAAACCGGAGCTGCTGCTATTTGCAACGGCGGTGGCGGTGCATCTGCAATTGTTATCGAAAGAGCTTAAATAATATTATAAAAGATTAGGAGTTATTACAGATTAATAACTCCTGATTTTTAACTTATAAATTACCTTAAATGTTCGGAATCTGCAATCTTGCCATAGTACCCGTTCGATCTGAGCCTAGTGACAGAAGTGAAATCGTTACACAACTTTTGTTTGGTGAACACATCGAAATTTTAGAACGCCAAAATCAATGGGCACGAATAAAAATTCAGTTTGATGATTATGAAGGCTGGGTAGATTCTAAACAATATCAGGTAATTTCTGAGGAACAGTACAGTCAGTTAAGCAAAGAAGCCATTATTTTGAATGCTGATTTAATTGATTATATCACTGCACCTAACAACCTATTACTTCCAATTCCGCTTGGAGCATCTTTATCTTTTCTGAACAACAGCGAAATCAACACTTCTAATTTTGATTTTGAGGGAACAAAAACAAGTGGCACAAAACCAAAAAGTGCCTTAATAAATACCGCTTTCATGTATTTGAACGCTCCGTATTTATGGGGTGGGAAAACACCATTCGGAATCGATTGTTCCGGTTTTACACAAATGGTTTACAAACTAAACGGATATAAAATTCATCGCGACGCATCTCAGCAGGCACTCGAAGGAGAATCTTTAAGTTTTATTGAAGAGAGTGAAGTTGGTGATTTAGCTTTTTTCGACAACGAAGAAGGAAACATTATTCATGTTGGCATCATTATGGAAAATAATTACATCATTCACGCAAGTGGAAAAGTACGTATTGACCGTTTAGATCACACCGGAATTTACAATCCAGAATTAAACAAACACACCCACAAACTACGTGTAATCAAGAAAATCATTTAACACACCAATTTGTTTCGCCTGTTCGCTATCGCTCGAGTCACGAATTAACACAGATTAAAAATCCTTTTAATTTGTGAAATCTGTGGCTAAAAAAATTCGTGCAAATTAGTGCAATCTGTGTTTACGCACTAATACGAATCGTCTTTCTAAACTCCGAAGGACTATTTCCTCGTTGTTTCTTAAAGAATTTATTAAAGTGGCTTTCATCCGTAAAACCAAATTCATACGCAATTTCATTAATACGTTTATCGCTGAATTGCAGACGATGTTCAATGAGCTTCGTTTTATAATTGCTGATATATTGCTGCATGGTTTCGCTGGCATGTTTCTTAAAATAACGCCCTAAATACGTGTTCGAAATTCCAAAATAATCACTTATAGATTCTGCTTTAATTTTCTCAGGATAATAAATATTCGTCTGAATATATTGCAAAATATCCATCGCTCTTGCTTCAGAATTAATATTTACCTGTTCCGGTAAATACTTCGCAATATTTCTTGCCACAATAATAATCAACGTATTAACTAATTGCTGAATCAATTCTTTATTATAAACATCTTTATCCTGATGTTCACGAATAATCGCTTCCACCATCACTTTTACCAAACATTTATCGGCATGATTTTTTAAAATACAACCCGGTTGATGATTGGCGTTTTGCAAAATATATTCTAAACGCTGAATATTCTCATTTTGGAGACTCGAATTCTTCAGATAAATATCATTAAACCTCAAAAAGAAAAACTTCGTTTTGGTTTCAATTGTAAAATTATGACAATCCTCAGGCGTCAATAAAAACATATGTCCGGCATCATATTCAAAAATATTTTTGTTGATACACTGCGTTCCGGTTCCGCCCAGAATATAAACCAATTCAAAGAAATTATGACGATCTCCAACATCCGGATATTCATCCAATGTTTCAAAAGATACTGTAAACGGTTCGTATAGATTTTCTTTTTTCATAATCATGAAGAATTAATTCAGGATGCAAATATACCTAAAAAAGACAAATTTATACAATTTAACAGTTAAAAAAATGGTATAATTTTGTCAAATAATTTTAAGACATCAATTTTAACATCATGGAATATAGAAAATTAGGCAACTCAGAACTTGAATTATCAACCATAACTTACGGTGCATTTGCCATTGGCGGAAACATGTGGGGCGGAAACGAAAAGAAAGACTCAATCGACTCTATTCACGCATCAATCGCTCACGGCGTAACCACAATCGACACCGCTCCTTTTTACGGATTTGGTTTAAGTGAAGAAATGATTGGCGAAGCTTTAAAATCTCAAGATCGTTCAAAAGTACAATTGTTAACCAAATTTGGTTTGGTTTGGGACGGAAGCAATAACGCAAAGGGAGATTTCTTTTTTGATGCCGAAGACAACGGAAAAAAATTACCAATTTATAAATACGCTTCAAAAAACAACGTAATCAAAGAAGTTGAAGAAAGCCTAAAACGTCTTCAAACAGACTATATCGACTTATTGCAAATTCACTGGCCAGACTCCACTACTCCAATTCAGGAAACTATGGAAGCTTTAGAAACTCTTATTCAGCAAGGAAAAATCAGAGCTGCCGGAGTTAGTAATTACAATGCTGGTCAAATTAAAGAAGCACAAAAAACAATTCAGTTAGCTTCAAATCAAGTTCCGTTTAGTATGCTGAATCAGGCAATTCAAACTGATTTAGTACCGCTTACTATTCAGGAAAACATCGGAATCATTGCTTACAGCCCAATGGAAAGGGGTTTGTTAACCGGAAAATATTTCACCGACAGCAAATTAAAAGAAAACGATCATAGAAATGGTTATTTTGGACAATTCGATCTTCAAAAAGTAAAAACATTAGTCGAAGAATTAAGTTCATTGGCAAATGCAAAACACATTTCAATTTCACAATTGGTTTTACGCTGGACAACTTTACAAAAAGGAATCACAATTGTTTTAGCCGGAGCAAGAAACGCAGAACAAGCGATTTCAAACGCAAAAGCAATGGATTTCGATTTATCAGCTTCAGAACTTGACTTTATTAATCAGGCAATTTCTAAACTTCAATAATATTTTAAACACATAGGAACATAGATTTTTCTTTATCGATAAAGGCGTTTTACTTGCATTAACAAACATAGTCTGCACAATCTTGTCATTACTCGGAATGACAACTTTGAGAACTATGTGTGAGAAACTAGTTTCTTTCAATACCTTTTTAGAAAAAGAAAATCTATGTTTCTATGTGTTTCAAAAAAAAAAAAAAATCTCAAAAAATTAAATAATTAGAATTTGGGCGTGTCCCAAGGGCCGGGCTATCCATTCCAATCTTTTGTGCCGAACCCCGGCACAAAAGGATTTCCACTCCTATCCCTCACGCAACCCGAATTCATCAGAACAAAAAGTAAAATGAAGAAAATATTTATCATCAACGGAAGTCAAAATTTTGCACATTCAGGCGGAAAATTCAACGAAACCGTTACCGATTGGACAATCGAATACTTAAAAAACAGTAACAAATTCGAAATTAAAACAACCGATATCAAACAAGATTTTGACTTAGACAAAGAAGTAGAAAAATTCGTTTGGGCAGATGTTGTAGTATATCACACTCCGGTTTGGTGGTTTCAATTACCAAATCTTTTCAAAAAATATATCGACGACGTTTTCACAGCCGGACACCAAAAAGGAATTTACAAAAGCGACGGAAGAAGCCGAGTAAACCCTGACATCAATTACGGAACAGGCGGACAATTACACGAACGTAAATATATGCTGACTACAAGTTGGAATGCGCCAGCAACTGCCTTTACACTTCCGGGAGAATTTTTCGAAGAAACATCTGTAGACGAAGGAGTTATGTTTGGTTTCCATAAAATGAATAAATTTGTAGGTATGGAAAAACTAAACAGTTTCCATTTCCACGACGTTGAAAAAGGTGCAACTGCAGAAAACATTGTCATCTTCAAAGAAAATTACACCAAACATTTAGAAGAAACCTTTAAAACCTTATAATCATGATCTCTATCACCGCAATTATAAAAAGTAAACAGGAAAATCTTGAAGAAGTTAAAACCCTGATTCAAAATCTGGTTACACAAACCAGAAAAGAAGAAGCCTGCGTTCGTTATGATCTTCACGCAACCGAGAATGTTTTCATTATTTGGGAAGAATGGAAAGATCAGGCGGGACTTGATATTCATAACAATCAAACGTATTTGCAAGATTTTATTGCTAAAAGCGAAGCCTTAACTTCTGCACCAATTCAGGTTTACAAAACAATCCAAATACTTTAATTAAGTAAAGATATGAAAGCACTTTTCACAAATACATACGAATCTGAATTCGTAAAAACTGAGATTGAAAAACCAGCTCCTAAAAAAGGAGAAGTTTTAGTCAAAATACACGCAAGCGGTGTAAACCCAATCGATAACAAAATCCGCCTTGGACTTTCACCTTATGCATCGCCTGTTTTACCAGCTGTTTTGGGAACAGATCTTGCCGGAGTAATTGAAGAAATTGGCGAAGACGTAACTGATTTTAAAGTTGGTGACGAAGTATACGGGCTTGCCGGCGGCGTTCTTGGTCTTCAGGGAACTTTAGCAGAATATACTGCAGTTGATGCTGATTTATTAGCTATAAAACCAAAAAATCTAACCATGAAAGAAGCTGCTGGAATTCCGTTAGTTTTACTTACAGCCTGGGAAGGTTTAATTGACAGAGCAAAAGTTCAAAAAGGCGACAAAGTTTTGGTTCATGCCGGAGCTGGCGGAGTTGGACACATGGTTGTACAACTGGCTAAAATTTTTGGTGCCGATGTTTACGCAACGGTTTCTTCTCAAAAAGCAGATTTTGTAAAAGGTTTTGGAGCAACCGCGATTGATAAAAACACACCCGTTGAAGATTACGTAAATCAATACACAAACGGAAAAGGTTTTGATGTTATTTACGATACCCTTGGAGGTCAGTCTCTTGACGATTCATTTAAAGCGATTCGTCATTACGGGCAAATCAGCAGCTGTTATGCCTTTGGAACTCATACTTTGGCAACAAGCTCGCTTCGTTCTGCAAGTATACACGGTGTTTTCGTTTTACGTCCAATGATTGGTAATGAAGGAAGAAAACATCATGGCGATATTTTAAAAGAAACAACAAAATTAATTGAAGAAGGAAAACTTAAACCACTAATTGATCCTAGAACTTTTACTTTAGACAATGCTATAGAAGCGCACAAAGCCGTTAGCGATGGTTCTGCGATTGGAAAAATTGTTGTAGATATTCTATAATTTTTTTGCCGCGAATTTCACAAATTTTCACGAATTAATTTTTAAATTTTGAACATAAAAAATTCATGCTAATTCATGAAATTCGTGGCAAACTTTAATTTATTTAATCCCGCCAAAAGCACCAAAACACATATTCTTGTGTAAAATTTCTACACTTGTAAAACCCACTTTTTTCATCAAATCCAATTGATAGTTCATTGATCTTGGCGTGTCTTCTTTGGCGATATAATCAAATACATTTTTACGATATTCAGCCCCTCCTATTCCTTCTAAATATTCGCCATATCGCTGCCAGGTATATTCGTTTAACAATTCCGTATCCTGTGTAATTAAATCTGAAATCATAAAACATCCACCCGGTTTTAATAATTTAAATATTTTAGCAAAAGTCGTTTCCCAATCTTCATCACCTCTTAAATGGTGCAAAACCGCTCCGGCTAAAATAATATCAAAATGATTTTCAGGCAATTCAACTTCGCGAATATCGCCTTGTCTAATTTCAACTTTTCCGTTTGTTTCAGCCGAAACCCTTTCTAAAGCTTTATCCAACATAGGCAAACTTAAATCGACCAAAGTGCAGTTTAAATCTGGTAATTTAGACAACATCATTAAAGTATAATTTCCGGCACCGCATCCAATATCCAAAACATTTGAAGCATTCGGAACAATTCGTTTTGAAGCTTCCGTAATTAATTCTAACGAAATTTTAGCGTCAATTGTAGACAATTGTCCTGTTTCTAAATTTGAAAACCGTTCGACATCATTATCAAATCGTTCTTTGATCTCTGTAATAGTTGATTTTTTCATAGTTCTTGTTTTTTTAATCTCCCGCAGATTAGTCAGATTAAGTGAATCCTTCTGCTATTATTGATCGGAATATTGTGATTAAGATGATTTTATCTAAACTAATAATCTGCTCAATCTGCTACCGATAGCTATCGGGACTGCGAGAGACTTATTTTTTCTTTTCAAAACTATCTCTTTCATAAATACTTTAAAAATACTATTTTTATCAATTAACAATACTTTAAAGGTATCATGGAAATACGTCATCTAAAATATTTTCTGGCTGTAGCCGAAGAACTGAACTTCACTAAAGCCTCAGAAAAACTTTTTATTTCGCAGCCTCCATTAAGCCGTCAGATTATGGAACTGGAAGAAGAACTTCAGGCAAAACTTTTCATTCGGAACAATAAAAAAGTAGAACTTACCGAAGCTGGAAAATATTTTGAAAAAGAAGTCAAAGCACTTTTTCAGAATTTGGAGCACATATCTTTAAAAACAAAAAAGATTGCCGAGAATGTTTCAGGTGAATTCAGAATCGCCTATATCAGTTCCATTTATTCGGCAGTTATTTCAGATTTAATAAAACATTTAAAAATACAATTTCCATACGTGAATTTCAAGCTTTTTGAAATTTCTACAACCAAACAAATTACAGCTCTAGAGCAAGGAAAAATTGAAATGGGAATAATTCGTTCTCCCATAAAATCTCCCAAAATACAATCACATTTATGGTTTCAGGATGGATTTTCATTGGTTTACAACAAAAACAATATCCAATTAAAATCTGAGAAAGAAATTTTAAATCTAAAAGATGAAACTTTCGTGTTTTTCAATAAAGATTATGCTCCACATTATCATGAAGTTTTATTAGAACTTTGTGCCTTTTATGGCTTTACGCCGAAGATAATTCACGAAGCCAATAATATTAATTCAATCGTACAATTAGTCAAAAACGGATTAGGAATTTCGATTGTTCCGTCGAATATCGTAAAACATAACCAAGATCCGGAAATTGGTTTTATTGAATTGAAAAAAGTCAATTTACGTACAGATGTTTCGATAATTACATCAAAAGAAGACGGCTCTGAAATCATAAAATCTGCTGTTGAATTTTTATTGAATAAAAGTGGTTCACACTAAGTTTTGTGTTGAAATTAATCTCACAATGTCGCAGAGACGCAACGTTTTTATTTATAAGTTGCATCCAGCTTTAGCTGGATGGGAAAAGAATTAAATTTAAAAGGCTTTAGCCAAATCCGCAGTTGTTTGGCTAAAGCCTTTTCTAATTCAACTTTTACACCTCCAGCTAAAGCTGGAGGCAATTCAAAAAATCCTTTTATCTTTTTAATCTGTGGCTAAAAAAAACTTTGCACCTTCACGCCTTTACGAGATTAATCAAAACCAATTCGTGAAAATTCGTGAATTCGTGGCTATAAAAAATCGTTACAATTTATCACACCAATCTCACATATAAAAAGAGAACTTTTAAATACCTTAGCAAATTATAATTCTACACAATAAAATCAATAAAAATGGCAGAGCAATCTTCAATTCAGTGTCCAAATTGCGGAACTAATATCGATGTAAATGACATACTGAAACATCAATTAGAAGATAGTATACGCAAAGAATTTCAACAAAAAGCTACTATTCAAAATAAAGAATTAGAACTTAAAAACGAGCAGCTCGAAAAAGCAAAAGCCGAATTTGAAGCCAAGAAGAAACAGGAAAATGAACTTTTTGCCGAACGTTTAGAGCGTGAGAAAAAAACAGTCGAAAAAGAAATTACCGAAAAACTAAAAACCAAACTCGACGAAGAAAACAAAGATCGTTTGCTTTTGATGGAAAAGGAACTATCTGAAAAATCAGAGAAACTTCGCGAATTAAATAAAATGACCGGTGAAATTGCAAAATTGCAGCGTGAAAAACTGGAAATGAAAGAAGCGATTGAAGCCGAAGCTCAAAAACAATTAAACGCCACTTTAGTTTTAGAACGTGATAAAATTCGTAAACAAGAAGAAGAAAAAAACGAGTTAAAAATCAAAGAATACCAAAAACAATCTGACGATCAAAAAAAGCTGATCGAAGAAATGAAACGCAAGCAGGAACAAGGTTCTATGCAGTTACAAGGCGAAGTAATGGAATTAGCGATTGAAGAATGGCTGGCGAATAATTTCCCTCTTGACAGCATTGATGAAGTTAAAAAAGGTGCAAATGGTGCTGATTGTCTTCAAATTGTAAACACAAGAGAACTGCAAAATTGTGGATCTATTTATTACGAAAGTAAAAGAACAAAAGCTTTTCAGCCATCTTGGATAGAAAAGTTTAAAAACGATATCAGAACTAAAAGAGCCAATATTGGAGTTTTGGTAACCGAAGTTATGCCGGCCGGAATGGAACGTATGGGAATGCGTGACGGAATATGGATTTGTACATATGAAGAATTTAAAGGTTTAAGCGCCGTTTTACGCCAATCATTAATTCAGGTAAGCCAGGCCGTTCAGGCGCAGGAAAACAAAGGCGATAAAATGTCGATGTTATACGACTTTTTAACAAGCAACGAATTCCGTTTGCAGATTGAAGGAATTGTAGAAGGTTTTACGCAAATGCAAGGCGATCTTGATGCTGAAAAAAGAGCCATGCAGAGAATTTGGAAACAGCGCGAAAAACAAATCGAAAAAGTGGTTCACAACACTTTAGGAATGTACGGTTCAATTCGTGGAATTGCAGGAAATGCTGTTCAGACTGTAAGAGCTTTAGAATTGGATTTTATTGAAGAAGAAAACGAAGATCCAAAAGAATTGGAATAATACATTAAAAAATATGCACTTTTTTGAAAGGATTTTAATCCGTTGAACGCAGGGAATTCAACACAAAATAAAAAAGGCTTCGATTAATTTCGAAGCCTTTCATTTTTAGTTAACCTTTTTTGAAAGACATCGTCAATCCAAACTGATTAGAAAGATAAAGCTTGTTATTTTCAATAGAATAACCAGAGGTCGTTCTTAACAACTGCATAAATTCACCTTCTTTTTTTGAATCACATTTTTTTGTTTCTGAAGTAAGATTAGGGAACTTAAGTTTTCCTGCTCCATCTGACACCAAACTTCCTTTGATACCGTTACATCCGGTTGAGCCAGAAAAACCAGATGAAGTCATTTCTAATTTTGGAGAGTTTGAAAAATCTTTATCAGTAATTACTTTTCCGTTTAAATTCTCTAAAATCCAGGTTTGCTGTAATTTTTTTTCAATTGCATTTCCATTAGTCACAGCTACCGAATTTGCAGCCTTACTTGATTTGCAGCTGTAAGCTAATGATACTGCAATAAACAACATTAAAATCTTTTTCATGTAAAATAAATATTTATAAGTTTTATTTTACAAAAATATTCCTGCTTTAAGTCGTTTTTATGGTGTTATAAGTTATTTTTAAACCATTATAAGACATTTTAAAATTCAAAAACATCAATCTACTTTCTTAAAAACTAAAAGCTTACTTGAAGGATTAGACAACGTCAATCTATTATTTTCAATAATATAAGTAGTTGTATTTTGCAGTGCTTTGGTAAACTCCCCTTCTTTATTTCCAGGCGCGCAAGCCATTAAAGTTGAAATAACTTTAGAGAATCGAAGCAAATCCTTTTCATAAAAAATAGTCCCACTGATGGCGTTACATCCGCCGTAACCCATAAATTTATTTTCGGAAGAGTTGATTTCAATTCGCGGTAATTCTCTTTGAAAATCAGTAATAAAAACTTTAAAACCGTTAAGCTCTTCTAAAACCCAAATATCATGCAGACGATAATCGGTATTATATTTTCCGCAGCCACCGATTTTTTTAGTTTCTAATTCTGAATTGATTTTAATTTCGATTGAAACTTTATAAGGTGAAATAGCTCCCGACATTGAATTCTGACAATCTACCTGCTGAATTGTAATGGCTGCAGCCGAAGTTTCATTGCTCACTTTATACATCTTAACGTTCGCATCCATCGCTTTGATTGCGTCAACAGGTGCAAAAACAAGTTTCTCTTTTCCCGGAATCAAAGAAGTAAACACAATATCATCATTTCCCATCTTTAAGCCCCAAAACGGTTTATTTCCGGTTGCAGTAAAATAATACTTCATTTCATCTTCCTGAATTCCGTATTCAGAAATAGTTTGTGTATCCGAAGTTTTGCCGGCTGTAGATTTACAGCTTGCCACTAAAGAAAGTAAAAGCAAAAGTGAAAATATATTTTTCATAACGTTTTATTTGAAATAACATCTTTTAACAAAATACAAGTAAAATTCTTATGAATTTACGACATTATTTTGAATTTCTTATTTAGAATCTTTTCAAATTTAAAATAATTACCAATGTTATATTTCGCTGAAAACCCGCACTACGTAAAAGATTAAGATAAAATACGTATTTAATAAAAATAATTTCTACTTAAAAAAATAAACACAATACGTATATTTATAAGTATTAATACTTATATTTGCGTAGTAATACTTAATTAAAGGAATCATGATTAGAGTAATAGTAGTTGGAAACGGCATGGTTGGTTATAAGTTTTGTGAAAAGTTCATCGCAAAATCAGGACAGGAAAAGTATCAGATTACCGTTTTTGGTGAAGAACCAAGACGTGCTTATGACCGCGTTCATTTAAGTGAATACTTTGGAGGAAAAACCGCAGATGACTTATCATTGTCAACTAGTGAATGGTACGCTGAAAACAATATTATTCTAAATACATCTGAATTAATTACGGATATAAATCGTACTGAAAAAACAATACATACACATTTAGAAAAAACACATACGTACGATTACTTAGTTTTAGCAACAGGTTCATCAGCATTTGTTCCGCCAATTGACGGAGTTGAAAAGGAAGGTGTTTTTGTATACAGAACCATAGAAGACTTAGACGCTATTATGGCTTATGCTAAAAAAATAAAACAAAAAGGCGCAACCGAAGCGGCTGTACTAGGCGGAGGCTTATTAGGTCTTGAAGCTGCAAAAGCAGTTAGAGATTTAGGATTGAATCCGCATGTTGTAGAATTTGCTCCACGCTTAATGCCGAGACAATTAGATAAAGGTGCAAGCGATATGCTGCAAGCTAAAATTGAAGAATTAAATATTGGCATTCATCTTAACAAAGCAACGCAATATATTGATGGAAAAGAAAGCATAACGGGAATGATGTTTGCTGACGACGAATTGTTAAAAGTAGACATGTTGGTTATATCTGCCGGAATTAAACCTCGCGATGAATTAGCTCGAGTTTCAGGACTTGAAGTGGGTTTAAGAGGCGGAATTGTGGTAAACAATCAAATGCAGACATCAGATCCTTCTATTTATGCTATTGGCGAAGCGGCACTTTACAATCAAAACATTTACGGACTTGTTGCTCCAGGTTACGAAATGGCCGATGTTGCTGCCGAGCAAATCTTAAATGGTTCTAAAACCATGAGAGAAACCATCGATATGTCAACACAATTAAAATTAATTGGTGTTGAAGTTGCGAGTTTTGGTGATCCTTTTATCGAAAATGATAACGTAACAGCCATTATTTATGAGAATAAATTAAGCGGCGTTTACAAAAGAATCAATGTTACCAAAGATTCTAAAACGCTGTTAGGCGGAATTTTAGTTGGAGATGCAAGCGATTACAATTCGCTTTTCCAGATTTACAACAATGCAATGGCATTGCCTAAAAACCCGGAAGATTTGATTTTAGGCTCTCGCGACGGTTCTGAAGGTTCTAGTTTAGGAAGCGTAATGGATTTACCGGATACAGCCGTAATCTGTTCTTGCGAAAATGTTACCAAAGGCGCCATCTGCTGTTCACTTTTAGATGAAACCTGTTCTAGTTTTTCTGATGTTGTAAAACATACCAAAGCAACTTCTGGCTGCGGCGGCTGTAAACCAATGGTTTCAGATTTGGTTAAAGCCACTCAAAAATCACTTGGAAAAGAAGTTAAAGAAGTGATTTGCGAACATTTTAGCTACACTCGTCAGGAATTATTCGACTTAGTGAAAATCAATAAATATGAAAACTTTTATGATGTTCTGGATCATCACGGAAAAGGCGACGGCTGCGAAGTTTGCAAACCTGTTGTTGCTTCAATTTTCTCCAGTATTTATAACGATACGGCAAACAAACACGTTACGACTCAAGATACAAATGATAGATTTTTGGCTAATATTCAACGAAACGGAACTTATTCTGTAGTTCCAAGAGTTGCCGGAGGTGAAATTACTGCTGAGAAATTAATCGTTATTGGCGAAGTGGCAAAACAATTCGATTTATATACTAAAATTACCGGAGCACAAAGAGTTGATTTATTTGGGGCACATTTAAGTGATCTGCCTAAAATCTGGAAAATCTTAATCGACAATGGTTTTGAAAGCGGTCACGCCTACGGAAAATCGCTTCGTGCCGTAAAAAGCTGTGTTGGAAACGCTTGGTGCCGTTACGGAATGGACGACAGCGCCGGATTTGCCATCGAACTGGAAAACAGATATAAAGGAATACGTTCTCCGCACAAACTAAAAGGTGGTGTTTCGGCCTGCATTCGCGAATGCGCCGAAGCCCGAGGAAAAGATTTCGGATTAATCGCTGTGGAAGGCGGATGGAATTTATACATCGCCGGAAATGGCGGCGCGAATCCAAAACACGCTGTTTTATTAGCCGAAAAAATCGACAAAGAAACCGTTATCAAATACATGGATCGATTCTTAATGTATTACATCCGTACTGCTGGCCCGCTGATAAGAACTTCAACCTGGTTAGAAAAATTAGACGGCGGTTTAGAGTACTTAAAACAAGTAATAATCGAAGACAGTTTAGGAATCTGCGAAACGCTTGAAGCCGAAATGCAGACTTTGGTTAATACTTTCGAATGCGAATGGAAACAAGTTCTGGAAAAACCAAGATTATTAAAACGTTTTAATCATTTTGTAAACTCAGACGAGAAAGACGAAAATGCAGTTTTTGTTCCGTTAAGAGATCAAAAAGCGCCAAAAGCCTGGTCATAAATTAAAATATACAAAACACATAGAGACATAGATTTTGCAACAACAAAAACGTTTTTCACTTCTCTAGTTTAGAAATGATTTTCTTTTGACAATTCTTTTTTCAATTTTAAGTCTATGTCTCTATGTGTTTCAAAAAATAAAAATAAGCTCCAAAAAAACAAAAAAATATCAATAACGTTTGCTGTCCTTCTTACCCTCTTTTTTACTGCGCCATCAAAACTCTCTTGATTGTAAAAAGAGGGCTAAGAAACAGGAAATCAAAACAAAATTACAATGGAAGAAATCTTAAATCAATACGAAACAGTCCATCCAAGCGATGCAACAATTTGGTTTAAAGCAGGCAAAGTTGAAGATTTCCCGACCAATCGCGGCGGCTGCATTAAATACAAAAACAAACAGATTGCAATTTTTAATTTTACACGCCGTAACGAATGGTATGCCTGCCAAAACGCATGTCCGCACAAAATGGAAATGGTTCTTTCAAGGGGAATGACAGGATCTACTGATGATATTCCGAAAATTGCCTGTCCTATGCATAAAAAAACCTTTTCGTTAGTCGATGGCTCTAACTTAAATGGCGATGATTTAAAAATTGCAACCTATCCAATTAAGGTTATTGAAGACGAAGTTTTCGTTGGATTTGTAGATTAGACTTTTAAGAGGCAAGAAACAAGAAACAAGATTTGAAAAACTTTTATCATCTCGCTTCTTGCTTCTTTCATCTCACTTTCACCTTTCGACTTTCGACTTTTCTACTAATTTACGTATCTTTGAAATCTATTATCAAACCAAAAAATGACTACACCTTTTCAAAAAGCAAGCGAATGGATTGATGCCGAAAATGCTCAGGATCCAAACATCGAAACCGACCAAAACAAAGAATATCCAAAAGAATTATTGTATTCGGACAGGATGTACGAAAGACTGATGCAATTTGAACCTAATGCTTCAGAAGAAATTCAGATTGCTTCAAAAGCACAGCACATCTGCCGATGGAAAGTTGCCCGCGAATCGTACCCAATAGATCGTGTAGGTTATTTGAAATGGAGAGAAGAATTGAAAAAATTTCATGCTAAAACTACTGCCGAAATTCTGCAAAAAGCAGGTTACGATCAGACTTTTATGGATCGCGTTTCCTTTTTAATAGAGAAAAAATTACTTAAAAAAGACCACGAAACTCAATTACTTGAAGACGTTATTTGCCTCGTCTTTCTAGAATATTATTTAGAGCCTTTTGTTCACAAACACGATGAAGAAAAACTAAAAAACATCATCAAAAAAACCTGGGATAAAATGTCTGAAAAAGGACATCAGGAAGCCTTAAAAATCAATTATTCTGAAGAAAACCTGAATCTTATAAAAGCTTCTTTAGGATTGTAAACTGATTATATGAAATGAGCCTAAAGCGAATTCCATTTTCCTATAGAAAGACAAATATTATCTTCGAATGAAAAAAAGCAATCAGGAAGCTGCAGATAAAATCACATTCAAAAATTTACGCCGTTTGTATTTTTTTGCACTTCTTACTATTGCCTTAACCATAATCATCAGTCAGGTTTTAGTTCAATACAATCTGAATCAGCAGTTAAGCGATTCTAAAATCATCAACTTTTCGGGAAAGCAAAGAATGTTGAGCCAGAAAATCGTAAAAGAAGTTCTGATTTTGCATTACGTTTCTGATACCGCTTCTGATAAACAAATCTCACATTTACAAGATGTTTTATCTCTTTGGAAAAAAAACCAAAACGCACTCGAAAACGGCAGCGACAGCTTGGCTTTTCCAAAAGAAAAATCAGAAACACTACATAAATTATATCTTGAAATCAATCCGATTTTCAACAAAATTGCTAAAACAACCGATTCGTTTTTATTGAATTTAAAACAGAAAAAACAATCTGCAGAAAATGAAAAGTTTGTAGAGATAATTTTAAAAAACGAAGGTTCTTTCCTTACAAAAATGAATCAGATTGTAACACAATACGATCTCGAAGCACACGAAAAAGTCACAGAACAACGCAAAATCGAATATTGGATTTTTGGTTTTACACTATTGGTACTTCTCTTAGAATTCTTCTTCATTTTTAAACCTACAAATAAAAAAATAGAAAGGTTAATTATAAGGCTTTTAGCTTCTGAAAAGAAAGCTTTAAAACTGGCGTACGATACCGAAATCATCAGCGAAATCAAAGAAAATTCAGTTAAAGAATTAAAATCGCTCAATTACGCAATGGAGAACACTTTACTCTATTGCCGAATAGCACCTGATGGTTCGATTATTCATATTGGAGAAAAATTTGCCAAACTTTTAAATTATACCAAATTTTCATCCAACAAAAAATTCTCTGAAGTTTTAACTATTGATGAAAAAGAGCAAATCAATATTGACCGCCTTATTTTCGAAAAACAAAGAAGCGGCTGGCAGGGCGAAATCAAAATTCTAAACAGAGACGAAAAAAACATTTGGCTCGATTTATCAATGGTTCCCGTAACAATTAAAAAAGATGAATTAGAACTTTTAATTGTTTGTTTCAACATTACAGAACGTAAAAAAGCGCAGCGAGAAGTTGAACGTTTGAATCTTGAAAATATTACCGAAAAAATCAATCAGCAAAAGATTATTTCAAGCAAAATTGTCGAAAATCAAGAAAACGAACAAAACCGAATCGCCAAAGAAATTCACGACGGTATCGGCCAAATGCTGACAGGTTTAAAGTTTAGTTTAGAAAGCATTAATTTAGATGACAGAGAAAAATCGGAACAAAAAATCGAATATTTAAAGAAGCTTTCTCTAGACATTATAAAAGGTGTTCGCACGGCAACTTTCAACTTAATGCCTCCGGAATTAAGCGATCACGGAATCGTTTCTTCTCTGGCAAAATTGACGCAGGAACTTTCAAAATTAACCGGAAAAGAAATCCTTTTCTACAACAAAACCGATTTCGACCAGCGTTTAGATTCCCTAATCGAAATCAATATTTATCGCTTAACTCAGGAAGCCATCAACAACGCCATAAAATACGCCGACTCAACGCATATAATTGTAGGGCTTTCACATAGCGAAACGCTTTTAAGCATTATTGTCGATGATAACGGAAAAGGCTTCGACATCAATTCAGTAGACAAAAAACGAAACAGCGAATCCGGAATGGGATTATTGTTTATGAAAGAAAGAATTCAATACATCAACGGTCGTGTTTTCATCAACTCAATTCCAGGAGAAGGAACGAGAATTACTTTTAATATTCCGATTCTTAAATGAGATAATGTGGCAATTTGATAATTTGACAATTTGATAATTTACATAAATGTCTAATTTTTCGTTTGTCAGGCTGAGCGAAGTCGAAGCCTCGTAAAGTAAATCCCCAATCTTTACTGATCTGCTTGCGTGGGCTTCGCTGAGCCTGACAATTGTGTAATTTGGAATTTCTAACATTAGAAATTTTAATGTTAGAAATTAAAATCTAAAAAATTACGTATATTAGCGTCTTCTTTATAGATGAATATACGTAAAAATTCAGAATCAAAATTAAGTAAACTATGAGTAATATCATTCGTGTAGTCCTGGCAGACGACCATGTTTTTGTTAGAGACGGGATCAAATCTCTTTTGGAAAACGAAGCAAACATTGAGGTTGTAGGCGAAGCAATTGATGGTGCAGACGCACTTGAGGTCGTAGCAGAAAACAAACCCGATTTACTTATAGTAGATATTCGTATGCCAAATTTAACCGGTATCGAGGTAGTAGAAAAACTTAGAGGTGAAAATAATAACGTAAAAATCATCATGCTTTCAATGCACGAATCGGAAGAATACGTATTGAAATCCATAAAAGCCGGCGCCGACGGTTATTTATTAAAAGGTTCAAGTAAAGAAGAATTCTTAAAAGCTTTACATACAGTTGCTGCGGGCGGAAAATATTTTAGCGGCGATATTTCATCTATTTTAATCGGTCAGTTAACAAACTCTTCGACATCATTTGAACCTAAACAAAACTTAGGCGAAGAAATGATGATTACAAAAAGAGAAAAAGAAATCCTTACACTCTTATTATCCGGAAAAGGAAATAAAGAAATTGCCGAAGCCCTTGATATCAGTAAACGAACTGCGGAAGTACATCGTTTTAACCTAATGAAGAAACTGAAAGTTAAAAACTTAATGGAACTTTCGAATAAAGCAACTGAGTATTCATTACTATAAAAAAACTACGTATAATTACGTAATTATTTTTCAAAAACTGCGTTTTCGCAGTTTTTAACTAAGTTATAGTACTTATTTTTACAAAAAAAATATAAGTGCTATGAAAAATACAAACTCATTATCGCAATCACATAAAATTTTATTTTTGAACACATTAGCTTTTACTGTGTGTTTTGCCTGCTGGACCTTAAACGGGGTTTTAGTAACCTTTTTAGTCGATAACGGAATTTTCCACTGGAGCGTTGTTCAGGTGGGATGGCTTCTTGGTATTCCAATCCTAACAGGTTCTATTATGCGTCTTCCTATTGGAATCCTGACAGATAAATTTGGAGGAAAATATGTTTTTTCACTTTTACTGCTTCTCAGCTCAATTCCATTGTTTCTCCTTCCCTATGCTGACAGTTTTTTTATGTTTGCCTTACTTAGTTTCTTCTTCGGAATGGTGGGTACTAGTTTTGCAGTCGGAATTGGTTATACCTCAATTTGGTACCCAAAAGAATGGCAGGGTCGTGCTCTGGGAATTTTTGGAATGGGAAATGCCGGCGCAGCTATTACAACGTTTTTAGCTCCTTCCCTATTAAATCATTTTTCAATTAATGATCCGCAAAACGGCTGGAAAATACTTCCTGTTATTTATGCTGTTTCTTTAGTTGTAATTGGGATCGCTTTTTTGATTTTCACTCAAAATAAAAAACCAGAAAACAATACTAAAACCGTTTCTCAAATGCTGGTTCCTTTAAAATCTGCAAGAGTTTGGCGTTTCGGAGCATATTATTTTTTAGTTTTTGGATGTTTTGTAGCCTATTCACAATGGTTATTACCAAACTTTATGAACGTTTACCAAACCAGCTTGGTTATGGGCGGCTTGTTTGCCACTATGTTCAGTCTTCCTTCTGGTGTAATCAGAGCGTTTGGAGGTTATTTATCAGATAAATTTGGTGCAAGAAAAGTGATGTATTGGGTTTTAGGTTCATCAGTAATTTTAAGTGCTTTATTAGCTATTCCGAAAATGGAAATTACAACTACTGGCCCTGGAGTTTTGGCAACCAAAAAAGGAACTATTACCGCTGTTACAAATGATAAAATTAAGATTGGTGAAACAGATTTTCCTGTCGTACAGAAAAAAGAAAATAATGCCGAAAATACTATTTTTCCAACTTCAACATCATGGCAGCAAGTTGTTGTCGCAGAAAATCAAAGTGTAAAGAAAAAAGAGCTTTTGGCTAAAGGAATTACCGTTATTAAATTTGATGCCAATATGTGGGTTTTCTTAGCTTTGGTAATTCTAATCGGAATTTCGTGGGGAATTGGAAAAGCAGCTGTTTACAAACATATTCCTGAATATTTTCCAAATGAAGTTGGTGTTGTGGGCGGAATGGTAGGAATGATTGGTGGTTTGGGTGGTTTCTTTGGCCCAATTATCTTCGGATATTTATTAACTGCAACCGGAATCTGGTCAAGTTCATGGATTTTTATACTGCTTTTTTCAACCGGATGTTTGGTCTGGATGCATTATGCCATTACCAAAAGTGTCAGCAAAAAACAACCTGCACCAATAAAAACAATTGAAAAACAACAACTTGTACCTGTAACCAATTAAATTTCAAAATAATGATTTTTATCATTAGCAAAGACTTAATTTTCTTATATTTTTACGCCATCAAAAAATTACCCGTTTTATGAAAAAAATAAAATTAATTGCTCTTTTGCTTTTTGGTACTGGCGTAGCCCTGCAAGCACAAGAATTAGATGTAAATTTACAAATAAGGCCTCGTTTTGAATACCGAAACGGATATAAACAACTTCTGCAAGAAGCACAGGAAGGTACGTCGCAAATTTCACAGCGCTCTCGTTTAAATTTTAATTATAAACAAGAAGATCTAATTGTAAAATTGACGCTGCAAAATACCAGAACCTGGGGTGATGTTGTTCCGGCAGCTACAGCAGATAAAAATGGAGTTGCTGTTTTTGAAGCCTGGGCACAATACAATTTCACAGAAAAATGGAGTGCCAGAATGGGACGTCAGGTGCTTTCTTATGACAATCAACGTATTTTGGGTGAACAAGATTGGGGGCAACAGGCACAAAGCCATGATGCACTTACAGTTTCATTTCATACTGAAAAACAGAAATTAGACTTTGGAGGTGCTTATAATTCAACTGCCGAAAATGTTCTTCAGACTCCTTATACAGTTGCCAGTTATAAAGCTTTACAATATGCCTGGTATCATAACCAATTTAATGAAGCTTTTGGTTTGAGTTTCTTATTATTAAATACAGGCTACGAATATGCCAATGCTGATGCTAAATTATTAGTAGATTACAAACAAACTTTTGGACCTTATTTAACTTATAAAAAAGGTAAAATCGATACTAACTTTTGGGTACACGGACAAACCGGAAAAAGTACAGATTTACAAGTAAGTGCCTGGAATGCTGCAGCAAATTTTAATTACAGCATAACCGATTCTTTTAAAGCTGGTTTAGGATATGAATTTTTATCAGGGAAAGACACAAATGATGCAAGTACAGTTATTAAATCGTTCAACCCTATTTTCGGGACTAATCACGGTTTTAATGGTTATATGGATTATTTTTATGTTGGAAATCACTTAAATAATGTTGGTTTACAAGATGCATTTATTAAACTAAATTATAATGTCAATAAATGGCAGTTTGCTTTAATGCCGCACGTATTCTTATCAGCTGCTGATGTAGTTACACCAACTGAAAAATTAGATTCGTATTTAGGAACTGAGATTGATGCAACTTTTGGGTATAACTTCAAGAAAGACATTACAGTTTCAGGAGGTTATTCTCAAATGTTTGGTTCTAAAACTTTAGAATTTATTAAAAATGGAGACGCCGGCCATACCAACAATTGGGCGTGGTTAATGATTTCTGTAAATCCAAGAATTTTTAGCTGGAAAAAATAGTTTTTCCTCAAAATTAACCTATCAATTTTACCCTTTTCCTATTTCGGAAAAGGGTATTTTTTTTATTTACAAAAAACTTACTATATCTCGTTTAATTAATTATATTTGAATCGATTACGAACCCCAAATTCTATCCCCCAAATGAAACAATTTTTAAAACTATCAATGTTAACTTTCATTGTAGCTCAGCCTGGTATTGGCCAAAAATACAATGATGCTTTAATTTCAAAAAACTCTGAAATTAATTTCGCCAAAACACAAAAAAGAGGCATTAAAAAAGACAACATTATTTATTATGTTGAAAATGATCTACAAACCATTTCGGCCTACAAAAGAAGTAAACTAAAATGGCAGACCAATGTAATTTCTGTTTGCGGAAAACCAAAAAAAGGAGAACCTGAAATTAGATATGTAGGATATAATGCAAACAAACTGCTTATCGTTATCGGAAAACATAATTTTGCTGAAATTGACATTAATAGTGGTGAAACAAAATTTGTTGGTTAAGATTGAAAATACCAAGCACTATTTAATCTAATTTTCTAAAATATACATTTTTAATTTACCCTTTTTCAGTTTTGGAAAAGGGTATTTTTTTGTACAAAGCACAAATACTTTTATACTTTAATTTGTACTTTCGTTAACAACAAAAACTTTTCTATAAATCAATTTGAAAACAAACAATCGTGAAAAGATTAAAATATTCATTAGTATTAGGTTTAGGAACTAGTATCTTTTTAGCCCTATATTTTTATTATAAAGAAAACTATACTTCTAACGTTATACTAGTTATCGCAGTCTTTATGTTTATTTTCATGACATTAATATCTTATTTTAAGATGTTTGCGCATATAAACAGTAAAGAAGTTATTTTTCAAGAATTAAAAAATGTAACCTATTCTGGAAGAGCAAATCATTATCTAAATGGAATCACAGTTGGCGGAAATCTTTATTTAGTAGATAATCAACTAATCTTTCAAACTAACATTCTTAATTTTCTCCAAAAACACGAATGTATAATTAATCTAAAAGATATTACCTCGATAGAATTTGAAAAGACTTTAGGAATGATCAACAACGGATTATTAATAAGAACTGAAAATGGTTTAAAAGAACAATTTGTTGTAACAAACAGAGAAAAATGGAAAAATGAAATTGAAAAAGAGCTGAAAATAGAATCCTAAATCTATTTAAACGTCTACAAAATGAAAATCATAGCTTGGAATTGCAACATGGCATTCAGGAAAAAAGCAGAATTCATTCTAGCTCACAATCCTGATATTGCTGTAATTTCTGAGTGTGAAAATCCTGAAAAATTAAAGTTTCCTGCTAATATTCAATTGCCAAACGATATTCTTTGGTACGGAACAAATCCGCATAAAGGACTTGGCGTTTTCTCTTATAGCGATTATCGGTTTCAATTGTTAGATTGCCATAATCCAAACTTTAAAAATATCTTACCAATAGCCGTAACTAGAGGAAAATTAGATTTTATCTTATTTGCAATCTGGGCAAACAATCCTGAAGATAAAGACGGACAATATGTAACCCAAGTTTGGAAAGCAATTAATTATTATGAAGATCTAATTCAAGAAACCAAAACCATATTAATTGGAGATTTCAACAGCAATACGATTTGGGACAAACCGCGAAGAGAAGGCAATCATACAACCGTTGTAAACAAACTGGGAGACAAAAAGATTTTTAGCACGTATCATAAATATTTTAATCAAATTCAGGGTAAAGAAGAGCATCCAACTTTATATCTTTATAGACACGAAAACAAACCGTATCATCTGGATTACTGCTTTGCTTCAAATGATTTTATTGAAACTCTGGAAAGTGTCGAAATAGGAACTTATCAAGACTGGACAGCGCTCAGCGACCACAAACCTTTAATAATAAAATTCAATATATAAACCATGAACAACTGGACTCAGCGATGGGACGACCGTTACAGCAGCGAAGAGTTTGCGTACGGCGAAGACCCCAACAATTATTTAAAAGAACAATTAGAAAAACTAAATCCCGGCGCTATTCTTTTTCCTGCTGAAGGCGAAGGAAGAAATGCCATTTTTGCAGCAAAATCAGGCTGGAAAGTTTCCGCTTTTGATATTAGCGAAGAAGGAAAAAACAAAGCCTTAAAACTTGCTGAAACAAACAATGTTTCAATTGATTATCAGGTTGGCGAATTAGAAACGCTGGATTTTCAGGAAGAACAATTTGACGCTATTGCTTTGATTTATGCTCATTTTCCGGCAGAAATTAAATCGGCTATTCATAAACAACTTGACAAGTTATTACGCAAAAATGGTATTATTATTTTTGAAGCTTTCAGCAAAAAGCATTTGGAATATCTTGCTGTTAATGATAAAGTTGGAGGACCGAAAGATATTGAATCTTTATTTTCAATCGAAGAAATAAAAGCTGATTTTCCTAACTACGAAATCATCCAATTAGAAGAAACAGAAATTGAACTGAATGAAGGTTTGTTCCATAACGGAAAAGGTTCTGTGATTCGATTTGTTGGAAAGAAAAAATAACTAATTTACAAATGTTGAGACGCATTCAAATGCGTCTCAACAGAACATCTCAACTAAATTCTCTTTAATTTTTATATTTCATTCCCATATCTTCAATAGAGAATTTGTCTGTCAATAAATGCAATAATTTATCTCTTAAAGCAATATATTCAGGCATTTTCACGATTTCAATTTTGTTTCTCGGCCTTGGCAAATGCACTTCTACAATTTCTCTGATGGTCGATGCCGGACCATTATTCAACACCACAATTCTATCAGATAAAAACAAAGCTTCTTCGATATCATGCGTGATCATTACGATCGTTTTTTCCCTGTTGTCTAAATTCCACAATTTCAAAACTTCCAACTGCATCGATCCTTTTGTTAAGGCATCTAAAGCTCCGAAAGGTTCGTCCAAAAGTAATACTCCCGGATTGATTGCAAAAGCTCTCGCAATAGCAACACGTTGTTTCATTCCACCCGAAAGTTGCCCAGGTAATTTATCTTTATGTTCAAATAAATTGACCATTTTTAAATTCTGAATCACAATTTCGTGTTTCTCTTTTTTAGAACAATTCATAACCGAATCAACAGCCTGAAAGATATTTTGTTCTACCGTTAACCAAGGCAAAAGTGAATAATTCTGAAAAACAATTCCGCGATCCGGCCCCGGGCCTTTTATTTTTTGATTGGCTAATTCGACAGAACCGCCAGTTGGCGTCAACATGCCGCCAATAGCATTCATAATAGTCGATTTTCCACAACCAGAATGTCCTATTATCGAAATGATTTCTCCTTTTTGAATGGATAAATTAATATCACGAACAGCAATGTATTTCCCTTTTGGAGTTGGAAATGATATCTCTAAATTTTTGATTTCTAAATAACTCATGAGTGTATAATTTTAGATTTTTGAAAGTTTCAAGTTTCAGGTTTCAGGTTGCCTCTCTTTGTCCCTTTGAACCTTTGCTTCTTTGCACCTCTGATTAAGCTTTGTAAGCCACTTTATTTTCCACGTATGTAAAAAATTTATCGAATATCAAACCAACTATTCCAATGATGATAATGGCTGAAATTACTTTTTCTAAACTTAAGGCGTTCCAGCTGTCCCATACGAAGAAACCAATTCCGGCTCCACCTGAAAGCATTTCTCCGGCAACAATAACCAGCCACGCCACACTGATGCTCAATCGTAATCCGGTAATAATGTGCGGCAAACTAAAGGGAATCAAAATTTTAGTCAGGTAACGCATTTTAGAAAAACCGAATGCTTTTGCTACATTTTTATGATCTTGGGGAATAGAAGCAATTCCGAAAGAAGTATTGATTAAAGTCGACCATAAGGATGTAATGAAAACGATAAATATAGTCGCCATACCCGTATCTTTAAAAACGACCAAACCAATAGGAAACCATGCCAAAGGCGAAACGGGTTTCAAAAGCTGTACAATGGGATACATAATTTGTTTGCAAATCGTACTGGCTCCCATCAAAATCCCAATTGGAATTGCCACTAAGGAACCTAACAAAAAGCCCAATAAAACGGTTTTTATTGAATTGAATAACTGCAAACCGATTCCTTTATCATTTGGACCGTAATCATAAAACGGATCGCTTAACATTTCTTTCAAAACAGTAAAAGTAGCCAAAGGTCCAGGTAATGCATCTTTAGTATAAAAACTCAACAAACTCCAAAAACCAATAAATAAAGCAATTCCGATTCCTGCAAATGCAGTTGATTTTAGTTTAATCAAAATTGAATTTAAAATCAATTTTAGTTTCTCATTTCTTCCGTTATCAATCGCTGTATTTTCCATCAAAACTTCCGTTTGATCCGCAATATCGTTTAGCGTTAATGTATCTTTATTAGACATGATATTTTAATTTAAATTTGAAATTACTTTTTAACCACCTTTAAATATGCCGCCGGATCTGAAGGATCAAAAACCGTTTTATCCATCGTTAACGAGAAAGGTTTCATATCATCATTTGGCACTTTTACTTTCATACTTTTGGCCACTTCTTCGTATAAATCCTGTAAAATCAATTTATCTGCGATTGCTTTATAATTTGGTGCTTCTTTCAAATACCCGAATCGAACATATTGCGCCATGGCCCAAATCGCGTAAGACTTTCTAGGATAATTCACCAGACCACCTTTGTAAAACAACATGTAATCTTTGGCATAAACTTCCGTTCCCTGGTTGCAGCCCAAATCGTAATTTCCCATTAACCTATTTTCAATAACATCCGCAGGAGCGTTTACATAAGGCGCTTTCCCGATTATGGCAGCCGCTTTTTTACGATTTGCAGGATTATCTAACCAAATACACGCTTCTAAAACCGCTTTCATCACTTTTACAAGATCAGTTCTTCTTTTTTCGCTGAATTCTTTATTGACAACCAAAGCTTTTTCAGGATGGTCTTTCCAGATATCTTGCGAAGCGACTTGTGTAAAACCAATTCCTTGTTTTACCGCAACACCGCCCCAAGGCTCTCCAACGCAATAACCATCCATATTTCCAACTTTCATATTGGCTACCATTTGCGGAGGTGGAATCGTAATAATTTTAGATGTTTTTTGACTTACACCTGCAATGGCCATCCAGTTTCTTAGCCATAAATCGTGTGTTCCTCCAGGAAAAGTCATGGCAAAAGTCACTTCTTTTTCTGCCTTAAGTTTGGCTGCCACAACAGGCGCAATTTTGTTCATTTGTTTGAAACCTACTTTTCCACAAAAATCATTTGAAAGTGTAATCGCCTGACCATTCACATTCAGCATCATGGCGATTTTCATTTCAGAACCTGCTTTTCCTCCTACCCCTGTGTAAATCGAAAACGGCATTGAATACAGACAGTGCGCTCCGTCTAATTCACCGGTTAAAATTTTATCACGAACATTCGCCCATGAAGATTCTTTGGTTACCACGACTTCAACTCCGTATTTTTTAAACAATCCTAATTCTTTTGCCATTACGATTGGAGAACAATCTGTTAGAGGAATAAATCCGAGTTTTACAGGATCATTTTGAGCTGCAACTTCTGAAAAAGAAGAAGCTAAAACGAGTATTAAAATCAGTATCATTCTTTTGAAAACTTCTGATGTATTTATCTGTATTTTTTTCATTTTTAAGAAATTTAAAAGTTATTGATTTATTACTTTTTAGCTAAAAAGTTTGGTTTGATATTTAGCATTACATAAGCAAACTGAGGGTTTAAATCTGCATTGGCAATATTTTTAACCGCTGCAGAAGCCATAGAATTTGTAGCTTTCATGAAAGAATAACCTGCTTCGATATTAATAATTTTGGTTAGATTGTATTTTACAAGTAAATCAAGTTCAGTTCCCAGATAAGAGTTTAGCTTTCCACCAGCTCCATTAGACAAAGTATTTGCCGACTCAAAACCGTGAATGTCCAATGCGAAACTTAGATTGTCTTTGGCATTGTATTTTATTTTGAAGAAGTAATCCAGTAAACCTTGTTTTCCAAAGCCGTTTGCAGCATAAAAATAATCCATACTTCCCCAGAATTTATGCGGCGTTCCGTAAAGCGGATCAAATCGATTGTCTTTTGAATCGGCGGTAACTGTTTTGGTTCCGTCATCACCCGATAAAAAATCAACTCCAGGCCCAATAAATAATTTTCTTCCTACTTGTAAGGTTGATGTAATCGACAATAAATTAGCATTTAACGATCTTCCATCTTTATTTTTTCCTCCTTGATAATAGTAGCTTCCCATCAAATTTAATTTTCGGGTTACATTGGTGTTGAAGTAGATTCCGGTCGTATTTCTGCTCCAAACTCCTGTTCCGTTTACTTTAGTAGTCACTGGTGGCGTTCCGGCAGTCGCTAAAGTATATTTGTTGAAATCATCCTTGAAGAATAGAAAAGACAAGTCACCAAAGAAGAATTTTCTGCCTACATAAGCGTACTGAAAAGATTTGTACATAGTTCCAATTCCGTTAGTTCCTGCACCGTAAGCCGGATTTGTGCCATTGTAAATGGTTCCCGTATTATTTTCTTTATTCTGATTGAAAGCTGCTCCAACATCAGCAATCCAGCCCTTATTGGCAAATTTGAAAACGATCGCATCGTGACGTCTTCCTTGTTGCAACCAGTCTAAACTTCCCAAAACTTTTTGATCGTCATAAGCGATTTCCTGACGTCCGGCTTTTATAGACAAATTTTGAATCGTACTTACCGTATCATTCAAAAAAATCTCTGCCCAGGCTTCGTGCAATAAAATTCCGTTATTTGCTTCTGTTGTTGTTCTGTTAATAGAAGAAGCATCTTGCCCCCAAACGCGAACATCTTGCAGCGCTGTAAAAATTTTAAATCTATATCCGGAATATCCGGCGTTTAATCTTGTTCTCTGACTTGTAAATAAAGCGGCTTTATCACCTTCTTGTTGTAATGTTCCTTGTCCGGCACGCATTTCAACACGGTCTCTTAACTGACCTGTAAGTGTAAATTGCGCTTTTGCTTGATAGCTTCCTAAAATTGTAAGTACAAAACCCAATAGAATAGATTTTGAAAATTTAGATGTAAAAATAGTACCTTGGTTTTTTAATATTGGATTGGTTAATTTGCTCATAATAATTTGTTTTGATTTGTATGAGGCAAATTTATATACGTACAAATACTTAAGTACAATACTTATACCATGTCAAAATATTTTTTTTAACCGATAAAAAGCGTTTGAAAGTCAATTTGTTTTCTGCGTTTTGGCATGAATTTGAAGCGAATATCAGTGGAATAAGGGATTTTTGTTATTACGTAATTTAACTTAATTATTGAATTAGATAATGTGGTAATTAGAAAATTAGATAATTGTAGAGAGAGAAACGAAATGTGATTTTACGGTTGGGATTGGTAACCCGCTGGATAATAAAACATAGCCAACTGTTTTACCGTTGGGAGCATTAAAATGATAAACGATATGTCTACCAAGGTTGAAACCTTGGGCTATATTGAAAAACGAGTTTATGAGCGAAGTCAAGGGTTTACCTCATAGAATAGAGCAAAACCTGAAACAAAGAAAACCTGAAACTTGAAACTAAAAATACTTATGTTCCTTGATTTCTGACTGAAGTTTTGGAATGGCAAGGATGCCAATTCTTTTGCCTACTGTTTTTATTAAGGACTCTTTTTTTAGGCTTGAAAGAACACGAATAACCTGTTCTTCAGTCGTTCCGGCGAAGTCTGCGATTTCTTTCCTTGAAAGTTCGATTTCAATTAAACCGTTTATTTGTCCAAATTTTCGGTGAATGTATAATAATAAATCAACGACACGTTCACGAACATTCATATGGGCAATTTTACGGATGTTGTTTTCGCTTTTATTGAGTTCATCGGCATAAAACAACATTAAGGCATACGTAAATTCAGGAACATTATGAAGAATTTCCATCATAGTTTCATTGCTGAAATTACACAAAACCGTATCTTCAAGAGCATAAGCACCAATAAGATAACGTTTACTTGTTCCGAAACCACGAAAACCAACTGTATCGCCGTTTTTAGTAAGGCGAACAATTTGCTCGCGGCCGTTAATTCCGGTTTTAACTGTTTTTACTTTTCCTTTACAGATAAAATAAAGTCCCTGAATTGGAGCACCTTCAATGATAAACTGCTGCGATTTTTTGCAAAGAAAACTATGTTTCTTCTGAACATATTGTTTCATTTGTTCCAGATGCAGATGTTTTTTAATAAAACAGTTCTCGTTGGCACAGGTATAACAAATTGCTTGCTCGTCTTTCATGAGTTCTAAATTTTAACCGATTTAAAAACTAATTTGTTGTTCCTCATTTATTTTTATCAAAAATAGAAAAATAATTTCAAAAAATACGTATTTATACGTAAAAATACTTATTTTTGTATACGTGATTTATCTAAATCTCCGCAGATTCAAGAATTAGTATCTAAAAAAGAACTGTAATGCAAAATACCAAAATCAAAACTACCTGTTCCTATTGTGGCGTCGGCTGCGGAATTATCGTCACTAACGATGCCAAAAACGGCGTAATGGTAGAAGGCGACAAAGATCATCCGGTCAACAAAGGAATGTTGTGCTCTAAGGGTATGAATCTGCATTATGTAGTTAATGATACTTCAGACAGAATTTTATATCCGGAAATGCGGGGGAGTAAATCGTATCCGCTGGAACGCGTGAGCTGGGATACGGCGCTTGATCGTGCGGCGGCTGTTTTTTCTTCCATCATAAAAAAACACGGCCCTGACAGTGTTGGATTTTATATTTCGGGACAATGTTTAACCGAGGAATATTATTTGGTAAACAAACTCGTAAAAGGTTTTTTGAAAACCAATAATATCGATACCAATTCCCGCCTTTGCATGAGTTCTGCTGTTGTGGGTTATAAAAAAACTTTTGGAGAAGATTCTGTACCAATTTCTTACGATGATATCGAACTTGCCGATACACTTTTAATTACAGGTGCAAATCCTGCTTGGTGCCATCCTATTTTATTTAGAAGAATTGAAAAACACAAAGAGAAAAATCCGAAAACAAAAATAATCGTAATCGATCCGAGACGAACAGACACCGCAGCTTTCGCCGATATTCATTTACAGATTATTCCCGGATCAGATATTATTTTATATCATGCCATCGCCAAACGTATTATCGAAAAAGGGTACGTAGACCATGATTTCGTAAAAAACAATGCCGAGAATTTCAAACAATATAAAGATTTAGTGCTGAGTACTTCACTCGAAAAAGCTTCTAAACTCTGCGGGATTCCGGTAAACGATATTAAACTTGCAGCCGACACTATCGGAAAAGCAAAAGGATTCCTTTCGTTTTGGGCAATGGGTTTAAACCAAAGTGCCGTTGGAGTAGATAAAAATACGGCGCTGCTAAATTTATCTTTATTAACGGGACAAGTTGGAAAGCCAGGTTCAGGCCCATTTTCCTTAACCGGACAGCCCAACGCAATGGGCGGACGTGAAGTTGGAGGAATGGCAACACTTTTGGCGGCACATAAAGATATCGCCAATCCGCAGCATCGTAAAGAAGTTGCCGATTTTTGGGGCGTTGACGAACTTTCAGATAAACCGGGCTTAACAGCAACGGAAATGTTTGATGCTTTAGAATCCGGAAAAATGAAAGCGGTTTGGATTATCTGTACCAATCCACTTGTAAGTTTACCTGATTCCAGGAGAATTGAAAAAGCGCTTCAAAACGCCAAATTTGTTGTCGTTCAGGATATTTCGCATAATGCCGATACCGCAAAATTTGCCGATTTACTTTTGCCAGCTGCCGGATGGTTAGAGAAAGAAGGAACAATGACCAACTCAGAACGTCGAATTTCTTATCTTCCAAAAGGAATAAATGCACCGGGAGAAGCACTTCCGGATATCGAAATCTTAATTCGTTTTGCCAAAAAAATGAATTTCCATGGATTCAATTTTAATAGTGCCGAAGAAATTTACAAGGAACATTGTGCGCTTACCAAAGGTACAAACATCGATATTTCATATTTAAATTATCATCGTTTAAAAACCGAAGGCACTTTTCAGTGGCCCGTTCCAGATTACGGACATCCTGGAACTTCCCGCCTATTTACCGATAAAAAATTCTATACACCATCGCAAAAAGCCATTTTTAATTTACCTGCAGCGATTGAAAATACATCAGAACAGCCAACACCGCAATTCCCGTTTATATTAACAACCGGAAGAGTTCGCGACCAATGGCATACGATGACTAAAACAGGAAAAGTTTCCCGATTAATGACACATACTCCAAGTCCGGTTTTAGAAATTAATCCTATTGATGCTTTTAAAAATAATATCAAAAATGGAGATATTGTAATTGTTTCCAGTAAAAATGGCGAAGTTCGTGTAAAAGCAAAAGTAACCGATTCGATCAAAGAAAAAGTAGTCTTCCTGCCAATGCATTGGGGAAAACAACTCGAAAATGATTTAAACCGAACTAATAATTTAACCAATACCGTTGTCGATCCGGTTTCAAAAGAACCTGATTTTAAATTCACCACCGTTGCAATTACGAAATATGTAAAACCATTTCAAAAAATTGCGATTGTAGGCGCAGGTGCCGCTTCTTTTAGATTTATTCAAAACTACCGTGAATTCAATACAACCGATGAAATTATTGTTTTTTCGAATGAAATAAATCCGTTTTACAATCGTGTTTTACTGCCGGAATATATGACGGGCGAATTCAGCTGGGAACAGCTTTTAAAAGTAAAAGACGGCGAAGCTTTAAATAAGCTCAACATTACCATGAAAGCTGGCGTTGCGATCGATAAAATAGATACAGCCAATAAAGTTATAAAAGACAGCTTGGGCGAAACACACACTTTCGATTCGTTAATTTTAGCTACAGGAAGTCGTCCATTTATTCCAGAAAACGCACAGCTTCATCTTCCGGGCCGATTTACCGTAAGAAGAAAAGAAGATGCAGATCGTTTAAAGAAACATCTCGACAGCACCAATCTTCCACCAGAAGAACAGCATGTTGTGATTATTGGCGGAGGTTTATTAGGATTAGAATTGGCTGCCGCTTTAAAACATAAAAAAGTAAAAACAACCATAATTCAAAGAGCATCGCGTTTGATGGAACGTCAGCTGGATTTAATCTCCAGTAAATTATTGGCCGAAGAAGTTCAGCTTCGTGATATTCAGATTTATTTTGATAATGAAGTCAGTACCGTTTTTGAAACCGATAATTCAAACGAAATAGAAATTGCGCTAAAAAGCGGTAGAATCATTACCGCGAATGCTATCGTTTATACCATCGGAACAATTCCAAACATAGAAATTGCCAGAGAAAGTGGTCTTTCCTGCGGACGCGGCGTGAAAGTAAACCAGTATTTACAAACCTCAAATCCAGATATTTTTGCAATTGGAGAAATAGCCGAATTCAATAATAAATTATTCGGAATCACTTCTGCCGCCGAAGAACAGGCAGATATTTTAGCCAACTTTTTAGCCGGAGATATCAGCAGTTATTACAAAGGTTCGGTTTTAATGAATATTTTAAAACTCGAAGATTTAAATCTTTGCAGCATTGGCGATATTGAAATTCCGGAAAACGACGATTCATTCGAAGAAATTATTTTTGCCGATTTGAAAAAACGCTATTACAAAAAATGCATCGTAAAAGATGATTTACTGGTGGGTGCTATTTTAATGGGAGATAAAAACGAGTTTGCCGAATTCAAAACGATGATCGAAAGCAAAATCGAATTATCAGACAAACGAAATTTATTATTAAGAGGAAGCTCAAATGCAAAACCTGTTTTAGGAAAATTGGTTTGTTCCTGCAGTCAGGTTGGAGCCGGAAACATCGAAGAAACCATTAAAAGCGGTGTAAATAATTTTACCGATTTATGCAAAAACACAGGAGCCGGTTTAGGCTGCGGAAGCTGTAAAACAGAAGTTAAAGAGATATTGGCGAAATGTAAATAGTTTCTTTTGTTTCATGTTTCAAGTTGTTGGAACGCGAAACCTGAAACATGAAACCTGAAACAAAACAAAAACCATGGAGTTAACAAGATTAATAGTAAAAGGAGGCGTTATTTCGCCGGGAGAATTGAGAGAAGTAGTTAATATGGCTGCAGATCAAGGACTGGATTCTATTTCATTTGGGTCGAGACAGGATATTATTTTCCCAAAAGGTTTTAAATCTTTGGATAAAAACGCTTTAGGAAAACATCATTTTGTTTATCCCGATCAAAAAAGTGGAAATAATATTGTTTCGTCTTATGTTTCTACTGATATTTTTAGAAATACCAATTGGCTTACCGGAAATAAATTTCTTTACATTTTAGAACTTTTTAAAGAACAGCCCAAACTAAAAGTCAACATAAACGATCCGAAACAACAGTTGGTTCCGTTGTTTACCGGACATTTAAATTTTATTGCTTCAGAACACGAAGATTATTGGTATTTATATATTCGTCTACCAAAATGGGAACGTATGGAAGTGTATCCTGTTCTAATTTACAGCTGGGATATTGCTAAATTCTATTACGAAATCGAAAAAATTACCGCCGAAGAATCTATCGGAATCGATTTGATTTTTAATCTCGTAAGCGAGGCTTTAGACACCAATAACAGAACGATTGATAAACCTTTGAATGTTCCGTTTTATCCGTTTCCTTATTATGAAGGAATGAATAGAATGGGAATCGATCAATATTGGCTCGGACTTTATTGGCGTAATAACCTTTATGATCTGGATTTCCTAAAAGAAATGTGCGATTTATGTTTCGACTGCAAAATCGGAAAAATCTGCATTACGCCCTGGAAATCTTTTATTATTAAAGGAATCCCAAAAGACCGAAAACTAGAATGGGAAAAATTCTTAGGTAAAAGAGGAATCAACGTTCGTCATTCCTTATTAGAACTTAACTGGCATTTACCCGTTGCCATGGAATGGGCCCTGAACCTGAAAACTTTTTTGGTTCGAACGCTCGATCAATTTGATATCAGTACTTACGGATTGAATTTCGGAATATCCGAATACAATCGCGACGGGCATTATTTTACTTCTATCGTAATTGAAAAAAACGAACTTCCAGCCGCTTTAGAGTCGATAAAAATTCGCGATACCTATAATGTATTATATGCGAAGAATTTCGATCCAAATACACGAGAATACATTGTGCATTCGCAAGACATTGACAAACTCGAACTGCCAACTATTTTAATTGAATTAAGCCGAAAATATTTCGACGAACTCGGAAATGCAGCCGCAGAAACCACCGAAAAAACTCAGAAAAAAGAAAAACCGCAGCAAGATATTTACCAATGTCAGGAATGCTTAACGTTGTATAAGTCAGAATTTGGAGATGAAAGCCAAGGCATTCCAAAAGGTATTTTGTTTACAGATTTAGGCGAAGATTATTGCTGTTCCTTATGCGAAGCGCCAAAAAGCAATTTCAAAATTCTGGACAGGATCGATAGCGAACTGACGAAGTAAATTGCAGAGAATTAATATTTATCAGAATAATTATTAGGAGCTAATCCCGCTGTCCTTCCAAATCTTTTGTGTCTCGTTCCAAAAAACGAGACACAAAAGGATTTTCCCTCCCATCGGGGCAAGGGCACTCGTTTTCAAAAGAGACATCAAGTAAATACATTTTACATTTTACATTTCACTTTTTACATTTACAATTCGCCATTCACAATTCACAATTCATTTTTCACATCTCACTTTTAACAATCTCCTCATTTATACAGCAATTTTCTCTGTTTTTTCATGTAGAATTGTTAAGAGATTTCGATTTTTAATTTCATTAAAAAAGTCAAGCGTTTTACTTTCAAATAGTTAAGCTAAAATTTTAATAAAAAACTTAACATTAGGAGACTTGTTTTATAATTATCTTTACTTAACTGTAAATTAACAATTTAGTTACATTACTAACGATATCCTCATTTAAAAGCGCACTAATATGGAAAACAAGAACGAAGAAATTACCCCTGAGAAAATCGATTCACCTACAACAGAAAATATTCAGCCAGCTGCAGAAAATGTAAAAGCTGAAAATAAAACACCCGCAAAAGCACCTGTTCGTAAGACTGCTCCAGTTAAAACTGCTGCAACGACTAAAGCTGCTACAACTGCAAAACCTGCTGCAACAGCTGCAAAAAAACCAGCAACTGCAGCAAAAGCACCTGCCGCTTCTGTTTCAAAAACAGCTGTAACTACGCCAAAGCCGGCAGCACGTAGAGCACCTGCTAAAAAAGTATTAACTCCAACTATTAAACCGGAAGCAGTAAAAACTGTAGTTACAGAAACTGCTGTTTCTGATGCAAAGAAAGAAAGCACAAATGGAACAACTACAACTGTAGAAACTTCTAAAAATAAATCTGATAAAAAAGTAAAGAAAGTGAAGGACAAAGAAAAGGACAAAGCGAAAAAGAAATTAGCTAAGAAAAAAGAGAAAGCTAAAAAAGACAAAAAGAAAGAGAAAGCTAAAAAAGCAAAACTAAAAGCTGCTGCTAAGAAAAAAGAAAAAGCTAAAAAAGCGAAGGATAAAGCTAAAGCTAAAAAAATAGCTAAAAAGAAAGCAAAGTCTCAGAAAAAGGCAAAAGCTAAAAAGAAAAAATAATATTTAGAAAGGTTTGACTTTTAAAAAGTTAAACCTTTTTTTTATGCGTTCCAATGAGTCATTGCGAGGAACGAAGCAATCGCACTAATAATAAGTTATGTTGTGCATGCTAGTGAGATTGCTTCGTTCCTTGCAAGGACATATTGTGCGAAGGGCTTCGACTTCGCTCCGCCTGACAATCGTAATCGTTATGTGAACCTGAGAAAAGTCAAAGGGATATTAAGGATTACTCATAACTCATAACTCATAACTCATAACTCATAACTCATAACTCATAACTCATAACTCATAACTCATAACTCATAACTCTTATCCTCCAATCGCAATCATACTACGATTATCAAAATGTTTTGCAGGATCATTCATTTCATCTATTGTAACCATTCCGGCGCGGACTTTCTTCTTATTTTGAACAGATTCAGAAATCAAATTTGTAATCGATTCACCATTTCTGAAAGGAGTTAAAAGATCCGTTTCTGAATTCGAGAAAAGACAATTTTTAATTTTGCCATCAGCAGTTAAACGAATTCGGTTACAGCTGTCACAAAACGGATTTGTAATTGAACTTATGATTCCGAAATCGCCTTGAAAGTCTTTTATTTTGTAGGTTCTCGCCGTGAAGCTTTTTTCATCTTCCAGTTTTAGAATTTCATCTTCAGTAAAATTATTTCCTACTAAAGATAAAATCTCATTTTGAGAAACCATTTTGCTTCTGTCCCACTCATTTCCGGCAAACGGCATAAATTCTATAAAGCGAACTGAAATTGGTAAAAATTGTGTTAGTTTAACGAAATCTACAATTTCGTTATCATTAAAACCTTTCATCAAAACTACATTTACTTTTACCTGAAAATCATGATTTAAAAGTAAATGCAAATTATCAACAACTTTTTCAAACTGATTTCTGAGTGTTATAGAATGGAATTTAGACGAAACCAAAGTATCTAAGCTCAAATTGATCTTTTTGACTTTAAACTGTTTCAAAACATCGATATGACGATCAATTAAAATTCCATTAGTCGTTATCGAAAGTGAAATATTTAAATCAGCTAATTTTGCGATTATCTCTGGAAAGTCTTTTCGTAAAAGCGGTTCTCCGCCCGTTAATCTAATTTTGTCAACACCATTTTGTGCGAAAGTCTGAGCGATACCAAAAATCTCGTCAGCCGTCATTAAACTGGCTTTAGGAGAAAGCGCAATTCCATCGGCCGGCATGCAGTACGTACAACGCAGGTTGCATTTTTCCAGCAGCGAAATGCGCAGGTAATTGTGTCTGCGCCCAAAACCATCCGTCAAAATTGTGTTAGAGGCTGTCATGATTTTTTCCTTTTAAAATATGAAAGACGTGCATTACATGCGGAAAAACAGCGTCCATCGATTCTCTCGCTCCATTTGTTGAGCCCGGCAAAGCTAAAACTAAACTTTTACCCAAAGTTCCGGCCACAGTTCTTGAAAGCATGGCATAAGGCATTCTTTGCTGTCCGTAATCGCGAATTGCTTCTTCGATTCCCGGAATTCTGCTTTCTAAAATTGGTGACAAAGCTTCCGGCGTAACGTCTCTTGGAGATAATCCCGTTCCGCCTGTAAAAATTACCAATTGATTCTCTTTTGCGTAAGCTTTAGTTCTTTCCTGAATAATATCCAATTCATCTGGAATAATTTCATAATGAGAAGTTTCAACTCCGTATGACTCTAATTTCTCCACAATAATTTTTCCGGATCGGTCTTCTTTATCGCCTGCAAAAATCGAATCAGAACAAACAAAAACCGCCGCTTTTATAGCATTCGGAAATTTATTTTTGAAAGAAGATTTTCCACCTTCTTTATTAATCAATTTGATGGTTGAAATTTCAATTTCTTTATCAATTGGTTTCAGCATATCATACATCGTAAGCGCGACAATCGATGCACCGTGCATGGCTTCAACCTCAACTCCGGTTTTGTAAACGGTTTTTACATTGAAAATAATCTGAATCTCCAATCCTTCAATTTTATATTCGACCGATGTAAATTCAATTGGAAGCGGATGACAATCCGGAATAGACAAATGCGTATTTTTTACCGCAAATAATCCTGCCGTTTTTGCCATTTCGAGCACATTTCCTTTCGGAACTAAATTATTCACTACTGCGTCAATTGTTTCTTGTCTGCTGACTTTTACAATTGCCGTTGCAGTTGCTTTTCTTAATGTGCTTATTTTATGCGTAATATCTACCATTCTGTTTTATTAGGTATTTTGTTTCCAGGTGAATGTATCGTTTTCAAATATTTCTTTACCAAAAATCGGCACATCGGTTTTAATCCAGTTTACGATTGCTTCTGTTGCTTCATAAACTTGTTTGCGTCGCATCGCCGAAACAAAAACAAACAAACAAATTTCGCCTGCTTTTACAACGCCCAAACTATGGTAAATGTGCATACAGGTTAAATCGAATTTGGCGAAAGCTTTTTCGCGAATCGTGTGCAAAGCTTCGTTTGCCATATCCGTGTAAGCTGAATAATCAATCGCCACGACTGTATTGTCGTGAATTACATCGGCACGAACTTGTCCTAAAAAAATATTGTGCGCCCCAATTGTATGTTTCGATTGGTGTTTCGCAATCGACTCGGCTATAAATTCAGGAGAAATTGGCCCTTCTACAAATACATTTTTACTCATTTTTTATGTTTTTTTTGATAGCCACGAATTCACGAATTTTTATTTTATTCAATCTGTAAAATAGTGTCAAATTTATCTCGAATTATTAATTATAAATTTTAAAAATCACTCAACAAACTTTTCAATTCTTTAGTTCTGTCGATTGTCATTTGAGTTCTACAATCTATATACATTTTGTTTGCTATAACTCCTCCTTCATCTTCAGAATAGCTTTGAAATTTGCAATTTGAATCTCTAAACTTTATCCAGTCTTTTTGTGCAGTAACCAAATTTGCCTGATCATTTGCCGTTAGTTTCTTTTTCAACTGATTATAAACGGTATTCAACTCTTTATCTGCTTTTTCATAAATTTTATATAATTCTGTTTCGCCTGTATAATCAACCTCTTTTTGGGAAAACATAAATTGTGTAAAGCAGAAAAACATAAATAATACGAATGAGGTTTTCTTCATAATTTAAATTGAAATGGTAGTTTTTTCTTTTATTAAATCTTTCATTGCTAAAATACCTCCAGCAACACTTTTTATATTTTTAAATTGATGCTTTTGAAGTAACTCTGCTGCGACTTTACTTCTAATTCCAGATTGACAGAAAATGTAAATCGTTTGGTTTTTATCCAGTTTTTCAATTTCATTTTCTAGATTAATTAATGGAATCTGGATTTGATTTTTTAAATTGATTTTTGGAAGTTCCTCTTCATTTCTAACATCCAAAAATAGAATCTCATCATTATTTATTTCATCCAAAATCGATTCAAAATTAACTTCTTCAACTTCAGATTTATAGTATTTTTCTTCGAATGATTCTCTGCTTATTGACTTAAAATCACTTTTATCAAAATCATATTTTTGCTGTTCGTTATTGAGAATATTATAAACTAATATTTTACCGCTTAAAACTTCTCCAATTCCGAGAATCATTTTCAGAACTTCATTTGCCTGAAGCATTCCGATAATTCCAACCGAAATTCCGGTTACTCCGGCATCTTCGCAGTTTAAAGCGTTATTGTTTTCATCTGGATACAAACATCTGTATGTTGGTCCGTTTTGATAATTGAAAACTGAAACTTGTCCTTGAAATCTAAAAATTGATCCGTAAACCATTGGTTTATTGGTTAACAGACAAGCATCGTTTATTAAATATTTAATTGAAATATTATCTGTTGCGTCAACAATAATATCATAGTTTTGAAATAACGAAATGGCGTTTTTACCTGATAATTTCTCTGCAAAAGCGTTGACTTTTACCAGCGGATTCAATTCTGATATCATCAGTTTCGCTTCTTCAGCTTTGGATTTTCCAACAGCCGAACTTTTGTAAATCACCTGACGATGTAAATTCGAAATCTCAATATCATCATCATCTACAATTCCTATTTCGCCAAATCCGGCCGCAGCCAAATAAGGCAGAATTGCCGCGCCCAAGCCTCCGGCACCAATAACCAAAACTTTAGCTTTCGATAATTTGTACTGACCATCCTCTCCTATTTCAGGAAGAATCATTTGTCGGTTATATCGGTTTGATGCACTCATAAATTAATTTTTATCCTCCGGCAAATGGTGGTAATAAAGCAACAATATCACTTGTTTGTAAATTGTAATCTGCTGCTTTTGAAACTATTTTTTGATTTACTGCTACGCTGAAAGAAAGCGATTCAAATTGGTATTTTTCGTTTAAATCATGCAATAATTTTTGCAGAGACAATTCTTCGGAAAAAGATAACTTTTCGAATTCACATTTTGTCTTTTCAGCGACAGCTCCAAAATATTTAATCTCGATCATTTTTATAAATTTAAATTCTGAAAAATGAATTCATCTTCAAAATGTTCCTGAAAATAGGAAATCCAGCTTGAAGTATTTCTAACCACTTCGCCAATCACAATAATAGCGGGCGATGATATGTTTTTTTCAGCAACCAATTTAGTGATTGTATTGATAGTTCCAATCACTTTTTGTTCTGAATTTTTTGTTCCGTTTTGAATAATGGCTATGGGTAAATCGTCATTTCTGTTTTCCTGATAAATAGAAATTATTTCGTTCAATTTATGCATTCCCATCAAAATAACTACCGTCGCCGCCGATTTTGAAGCTAAAAGAACATCTTTTGATAATTTATGATCAGAAGTTGTTCCGGTAATTACCCAAAAACTTTCGGCTACTTTGCGCTGCGTCAGACTAATTCCAACCGAAGCAGGAACGCCCAAAGCAGATGAAATTCCGGGAACAATAGCGGTTTCAATTCCAAACTCTTCTGCAAATTCAATTTCTTCACTTCCTCTTCCAAAAACAAACGGATCTCCGCCTTTTAAACGCACCACATGCCCGTGACTTTTTGCCATCGAAACAATCAAATCATTAATCTGATCTTGCGTGTAAGCGTGACAGCCTAATCGTTTTCCAACAAAAACAATTTCTGCGTTTGATGCATATTCTAACAATTCTTCGTTGACCAAAGCATCATACAAAACTACATCGGCACTTTTTAAAGCTTTAATGGCTTTCATCGTAATCAGCTCAACGTCGCCCGGACCCGCGCCAACAATCGTTAATTTTGGTGTTTTTAAGTTTTGCATAATCTTTAACTTAAATTGATATTCAGGTCATTTAATTCGTCGGCCGAATTAATATTCGTCAAATGAAAGTTTTCACTTTCTTCTATATTCAAAATTTGATGCGGTACTTTAGCCAGCAAATCCATCATTTTTAATTCATCTGAATCAATCGCACTTTTGATAATCGGAACAATTTTTTTTGAATAAATTCCGATTAATGGATGCGTTTTACTTTCGGAAGCAAAAACGGTAATTCCAGCTTCTTCTGTATGTTTTGAAATTAATTCAGTTAGCAATTCAGTAGAAATCAACGGAATATCACAGCTTAAAATCAAATTGAATTCGGTTTCAGAATGTGATAAAGCGGTATAAATTCCACCTAACGGGCCTTTATCTGAAATAATATCCTGTATTTTTTCATAAGGAAGATAATCGTATTCTTTTGATGCTGTAATTAGTTTGATCTGCTCCGTAATGGGCAAAATCGCCTTAATTATATGTTCAATAAATGGTTTTTCCTGAAACAAAACCAATCCTTTCTCTGACTGCATGCGAGAGCTTTTTCCACCGCAAAGAATAAATGTTGTTAATGTTGTTTCCATATCTTTTTTGTTTCAGGTTTCAAGTTTCAGGTTTTGCCAATCTTTGTCTTTTTAAACACATAGAAACATAGTTTTTCTTTGTGCTTAAAGGCGTTTCACTTGCATAAATAAACATAGCTATGTGTGATAACCTGTTATCTTTTAAATCTTTTTTTTCAATATCATAAAAAATCTATGTTTCTATGTGTTTAAATAAATTTCAAGGAAAAATCAATTTGACGCTTGCCATCAAAATTACCGTTCCTAAAACCATTTTTAATGTTCTGTTAGAGAAAGAACCGCTTCCGTAAAAGCCTCCCAGCATTCCTCCTACAACTGCAATCGGAACCAGATAGAAACTCTCCATCGGGATTGTTTTTCCTCCTAAAAAGAAACCTAACATTCCGGCTGTTGAATTCACAAAAATGAATAAACTCGAAACTGCAGCCGATTCTTTTACCGATGCCCAACCTAAAAACAATAAAATCGGGCTTAGGATAATTCCACCGCCAATTCCTAACATTCCTGATAATAACCCTATTGCAAAACCAATTACCAATGCAATCGGAAGATTGATTTTTACTTCTTCTTTTTCTTTAAAATTAAATACGCCAAACAATCTCAGCGCTACAAAAACCAATACAATTCCTAAAACAATTTTATAAATCGCGCTGTCTAAAGTTATAAAACCTCCAATGAATGCTGCCGGAATTGAGGCAATTGCAAACGGATAAAAGAGCTTTGGTTTGAAATAATTCTTTCTGTAATAAAACAAAAATGATATACTCGAAACAAACAAATTCAACAGCAAAGCAGACGGTTTCATAATCGAAATCGGGAAAGCAAAAATGCTCATCAAAGCCAAATATCCCGATGCACCGCCGTGACCTACGCTAGAATATAAAAACGCAATAATGATTAATGCGAAACTGAATAGTACTATGTTTTCGGAACTTAAGATGTTCATTGTGTGTTTTTGTATCAGGTTTTCTTTGTTTCAGGTTTCAAGTTTTCAGCTATATGTTTAAAATTACACACCGCTTTTCATCCTTAACACCAAAAATCTATTTTCTTTACTCTTTATTCTATTTTCTAAATTCTAATCTATCGGCAATAATGTTACTAATTGGCCTTTTTTATATTCCTGAATATCTTCCGGAACAATAAGTAAACTGTTTGCTATGGCAAAAGTGTTAAGCATTGCAGAACTTTGTCCGTCGAGAACTGTTACATTTGTTTCATCGTATTTTGCTTTTAAGAATAATGTTTTTCCTGTATTATTCTTAATATCCGAATTTAATTTACGAACTACTTTTGTCTTATGAATTTCCGATAATCCTAATTTGTTTTTGATTGCAGGCGAAACGTAAATGTAAAAATTCGTCAGCGATGAAGCTGGATTTCCGGGTAAAGCAAAAACTAAGGTTTCCTTTTTTGAGCCAAAGAACATTGGTTTTCCAGGTCTCTGATTGATTTTATAAAACAATTCCTGAACGCCGTTTTGCAATAAAGCTTCTTTTACAAAATCATAATCGCCTACTGAAATTCCACCTGAAATTAAAACAACATCGTATTTTTTCAGAATACTTTTAAGCGCATTTTTTGTTGCTTTTAAATTATCTTTTACTCTGTAAACTTTTGTTTTTTTGATTCCGATAGTTTGCAGTGCCGCTTCCAGCATAACCGAATTACTTTCGAAAATTTTTCCTTTTTTAAGTTTTTTTCCCGGTTGTATTAATTCGTTTCCGGTAACTAAAATGGCTGCTTTCGGCTTTTTGTAAACCTCAACTTCTGTAATTCCTAAACAAGCTAAAAACCCAATTGCTGCCGGCGTTATTAAAGTATTAGCTTCAAAAACAACACCGTCTTTTGCAATTTGTTCCCCTTTTAGACGAACATTTGAAAGCTTCTCAGGCATTGTGGCAATCAAAATCGAATCTTTATTTGCCATTACATGTTCCTGCATGACGACAGTATCTGCATCATCGGGAACAAAAGCACCTGTAAATATTCGAATTGCTTCGTTTGGCTTTAATTTTATATTTGAATGATCTCCAGCCTGCGAAATTCCAACAATATCATATTGATGTTTGATGCTGTGCGTAAAGGCATATCCATCCATTGCCGACTGACGAAACGGCGGCATATCGATTGGCGAAATTACTTTTTCTGCCAAAACATATCCTAACGCTTTGCTAACCTGAATTAGCTTTGTCGGCATTTTTTTGCTGTTCGCCTCAATAATCGCTATAGCATCTTCTACTTTAATCATTCGTGTTATTTTTACAAGCAAAAAATACTTATTACAAATATAAGTATTTTTACTTAGTTAAATCAATTAAGTATCTAAATTTTTTAAAAATATAAATTTAGCTTAATTCTTTTAAATACCGAGCGAAAAAATCAAATAGCTTTTAAAGCTGAAGAGTTTGATTTACTTTCTTTTAAAATTACCTTTTAAAAAGCTAATAAAGGAATTAAGATTTTCCTTTCTGTTTTTCTAATAATTTTTTGAACTAGACCTTCCTGGAGGACTTTTTTGAAAGTTTTTTAAGTTCTTAAAATGTAATTAAGGTATTAAAAACAAGCAAATTAAATGAAAAATATTACAATTCATTATCCTTAAAAAAATATTTTTAACATTTAAAAAATAAAAAACAACACTCAACCAACTGATTAACAAATATTTAAACTAAAACATGAATTAATAAAGTCATTTTATCTGCATCATTTTGAAAAAAAGTTTACTAAACTTTTGGTTTTTATTATATTAAAATTAACTTTGTCTATAGGATTAGTAGAGTTATAAAATAATATTCGAAACCAAAAAAGCTGTATTTTGAAAACAACCGAGAGCATATCGCATTTTATTCTTCCTAAAAATGATACTTATAACAGTTGTTGTTATATGTGCTTCTGTTGCTAATTCCTAAAGCAATACATTCGTTATCGGATTAATTTTTAAATCTAAAAACGAAATCTCAATTTCACCACAAGATTACTTTTATTGAATTACAATCATCTAATTGATGCATAAAACTGCGGCAAAAGGATTTTTGAATATACCTATATTTTAAAAAGAAAATAATTAACCAACTAAAAAACAACTAAAATGAAAACAATGCAAACTTGCTGCTGTAAATAAAAAAAGCCATTTCTGCGGCAACAGAAATGGCGAGGCTTAAAGAACATTTATCACTAAATCAAGGAAACAATCAGAGTGCTGAAAATTCAGCTCTCAGGGCGCCTTGTTAATTACTTAAACCATTACAAAGAAATGAAAAAAAATATAAACCTCATTTTATGGGTTACAATTTTGTTAACATCCCTGCAATTTCAGGCACAAAATACAACACCGCTTATTCAATCTAAACTCGACGGAACTGTAGTCGATGACATTACAAATCAGCCAATTATAGGTGCATCAGTAACTATTAAAGGTACTACTCACGGAGTACAGACAGATGCTGAAGGAAAATTTTATTTTCAAACGGGTCAGAAATTTCCTTACACCTTAATCGTAAGTTACATAGGATATAAGAAACTAGAAATTATAGTAGAGAAAAATCCGGTTACGATTCATTTAAAAGAAGAAAGGCAAGAACTAGACGAATTAGTTGTTGTGGGTTACGGAACTCAAAAGAGAAAAGACATTACCGGTTCTGTAGCTTCTGTACCAAAAGCCAATTTATCTCAGGTAACCTCATCAGCAGATAATTTATTACGAGGCGCTGTTGCCGGTGTGGTAGTTACACAAAGTTCAGGTCGCCCGGGCGCTTCATCAAGTGTACGTATTCGTGGAGGGAACTCAATCACAGCGGGTAACGAACCTTTATATGTTGTAGACGGAATTTTAATTTACAATGACAACGCAAACAGCTCTGCCGGAGTTGCTAACGCCGGAGCGAGCTTAAACGTATTATCGACCATAAACCCAGCCGATATTGAATCTATCGAAGTTCTAAAAGATGCCTCTGCGACTGCAATTTACGGTTCACGTGGTGCAAATGGTGTTGTTATTATTACAACTAAAAAAGGAACAAAGGGACAGGATAATATTTCTTATCAAGGTTATTTTGGGTTCCAAAATGTATCTAAAAAACTTCACGTGATGAATGCCAGCCAATGGGCAAGTTTGCGAAATGATGTTCAGGCAAGTATTGGTCAGGCTCCTTCTTTTTCTGCGGCACAGATAGAAGCTTTTAAAACTTCTGGAAGCTACGACTGGCAGGATGCTGCTTTTAGAACTGCAGCTCCGGTTCAAAATCATCAATTGTCTTTTTCAGGCGGGGATGAAAGGTCAAGATATGCCGTTTCTGCAGGATATTTTGATCAGGAAGGTATTGTTCTGGGATCTGATTTTAGACGTATCTCTCTTCGTATCAATTACGAAAGAAACTATTCTCAAAACTTTAAATTTGGTATTAATGCCAATTATAGTAACTCACTTTCTAATGGTGTTGCAAATAATGGCAGCGGAGGAAGAAATCCAAATCCTTTGGTTAGTGTTTTACTGACTGCTCCTGTAGTGCCAATTAGAAATGAAAACGGAAGTTATAATGTAACTAACAATCCATACGCAACTTCTGTAAATGGTTATGTTCCAAACCCTATTAATGATTTGGAAAATACTATAAACGAAACTAAAATCAATAGAATTCTAACCAGTTTATTTGGTGAGTACAAAATCACTAAAAAACTTACCGCCAAAGTTGCGGTAAGCGGTGACGTAATCGATACAAAACAAAATTATTACGCTCCTGCAAATACATCAAATGGTGCAGGAACAAAAGGTGTGGCTTCTGTTGGGGACAGATTGGTTAGTTCTGTATTAAATGAAAATACGTTGAACTATAATACCAACTTCGGCGAAAGCCATAAATTCTCAGCTTTAGGAGGTTATACGCTTCAATACACTAAAGGAGAAGTAGTTACAGCAGGATCAAATACTTTTATAAATGATGCTAATACTTATAATGCGTTACAAGATGGTGTGGCAGTAAAACCATACAGCGATGCATACGAAAGTGTTTTAAAATCATGGCTTGCGAGAGTAAATTACTCTTATAAAGGAAAATATAACTTTACACTTTCTGCTCGTGCAGATGGATCTTCAAGATTTGGTTCTGAATCACTTTGGGGTTATTTCCCATCAGCAGGTTTCTCCTGGAATATCACTGATGAAGAATTTGCAAACAATATCAAAGGTGTAACCGAAGCTAAACTTAGAATTACTGCCGGAACTACAGGAAATCAGGAAATTGGAAATTACCTTGCTTTAGCTCAAATGGGTTCTGTAAACTATTCTTTTGGAGGAACATTATACACAGGACTTGCTCCTACCCGATTAGCAAATCCGGATTTGAAGTGGGAAAAAACAAACCAGTATAATGTTGGTTTAGATTTATCTCTTTTAGACAGAAAAATCAATTTTGTTTTTGATGTGTATTACAAAAAAACAAACGATTTATTAATCAGCGTTCCTGTGCCGTTAACTTCAGGATATGCAAGTGTTCTTCAAAATATTGGAGGTGTTGAAAATAAAGGTATCGAAATTGGTTTAACAACTGAAAACCTAAAAACTGAAAACTTCTCATGGAACTCTAATATTGTTTTTTCTGCTAATAGAAATAAAGTGGTAGCTATCGGAAATGGTGTTGATCAATTCTTTCCTGTAGTACCAAACGGTTCTTTATTACAGCAGCAGCCGGTTACGGTAAAAGTTGGATTACCATTAGGAACTTTCTGGGGATACAGAACAAACGGAATTTTCCAAACTCAGGAAGAAGTTAATACCCAACCAAAAATCAACAGTTTAGCAAATACAAAAGTAGGAGACAGAAAATATGTTGATACAAACGGAGATGGTGTAATTACAGCTCTTGACAAAGGCGATTTAGGTTCATCTCAGCCAAAATTTGTTGGAAGTTTCAGCAACACAATTTCTTATCATGATTTTGATTTGAATTTCTCTTTCCAAGGTTCATACGGAGGAAAAATCTTCAACGCTTTAAATCAGCAGTTAGAGATTTCTACTCTTGGAACAAATGCTAATGTAACATTAGAAGATCGCTGGACACCAACAAATCCAAGCAATGAAATTCCAAGAGCAACAAGTTCTCCGTTAGGAATTGTTTCTGAGCGTTATGTAGAAGATGCTTCTTTCTTACGATTAAAATTAATCACTCTAGGTTATACTTTACCCAAAAGTGTTTCTAAAAAACTGGGAACAAAAAGCGTGAAATTCTACGTTTCAGCAGAAAACCTAATTACCTGGACAAAATACTCTGGTTATGACCCGGAGGTAAGTTCATACGAACAAAACAACTTATATCCCGGAATTGATTTTGGCTCTTATCCAAACTCAAAAACATTCATCTCGGGCTTGAACGTAACTTTCTAAGTAAAAAAATATATAAAATGAAAAAGATTATAATAACATTCCTTTTAAGTGCCGGACTATTTGTATCGTGCACAGATCTGGAGGTAACACCAACCTCTTTTGTAACCGAAGATAATTACTTCATCACCCAGGATGACGCCGTTGCCAGTGTAACTGCCGTTTATGCATCATTAAGCCTTGATCCGGGAGAACAGAGTTTATTTGGCAGAAACCTTTATTTCCTGACAGACATGGCTTCAGATTATGCTGCAGCAGGAGTTTCGGCAACGAACCCTCAGGTTAGAGCTTTGAGCAGTTTGACTCACGATGCTACTTCAGACCGTGTTCAGGTAGCTTGGAGACAAATATATGCAGGAATTAACAGAGCCAATGTTTCTATTGATAATATCCCAAAAGTATCTGGATCTGAAGTTGTAAAAACAAGATTAATCAACGAAGCTAAATTTATCCGCGGATTGCTTTATTTTCAGGCAGTTCGTCTTTGGGGCGGTGTTCCAATTGTTTTGCATGAACCAACTTCTATTCAGTTAGAAAGTTTAAAATCAAGAAGAGCGACTGTCGATGAAGTTTATGCGCAGATTATTTCAGATTTGACTGCTGCCGAAAGCTTACCTGCAACTTATACTGCTGCAGATGCCGGACGTGCTACGTCTGGAGCTGCAAAAGCAATTTTAGCAAAAGTGTATTTGACAAGAAAAGATTATCCAAATGCCATTTTAAAAGCAAGAGAAGTAATTAACGGCGGATATGGTTATGCTTTATTCGAAAACTTCCAGGATATTTTCACAAAAACAAAAAAGAACGGAAAAGAACATATTTTCTCTGTTCAGTTTGAGCCAAACCAAGCTGGAAATGGATCTAGCGGAAGTACATTCCAAGCAACATCTTTTACGGGATTTACAGCAACAGAACCGGCAGATATTATCTCAGACGTAGCTTTATTTTATGATATTTATGAAACCGGAGATACACGTAGAGATGTAAGTTACGCAAAACAACTGCTTAACCCAACAACCGGAACTTTGTATACTTTCCCTAAACCAATCTTTAAAAAATATCTGGATTTAACCAATTTGGCTACTCCAGGAAACGTAGCGATCAATTTCCCTTTAATTCGTTATGCAGACATCTTATTATCATTGGCAGAATCGATAAATGAGCAAGGTGCACCAACTGCAGAAGCTTATGAATTAATTAATCAGGTAAGAAGAAGAGCTTACGGAAAACCAATTACAACACCAGATGCAACTGTAGATTTAGCTGGATTAAACCAAACCTCTTTTAGATCTGCAATTCAGGAAGAACGCAAAAAAGAATTTGTTCAGGAAGGACAACGCTGGTTTGACTTAGTACGCTGGGGAACTTTAGTTACAGAAATCAAAAAAGTTACAGCTAAAAACTCAGTTTCTGAAAAAAATAATCTTTATCCGATTCCACAGAGTGAAAGAAATATTGACCCAGTTGGTTTACCGCAAAACCCTGGATATTAATTAAACTACAATCCAAAAAACTATTAAATAATGAAAAATTTTAAAAATACCATCGCTATCAAAAGCCCAAAGAAAGGGCTTTTGATTACTGCATTGCTAATTGCACAATTTGGCTTTGCACAAGAAACTCAAGAGTTCAAAGGAACAATTGGTAAAACATTAGCCGATTCTAAAGAATATTGGCCAGATCCTGTAAAGGCGCCAAAAGGTGCGCCAAATATTGTTTGGATTTTATTAGATGATGTTGGATTTGGAGCTGCAAGTGCTTTTGGCGGGTTAATCCAAACTCCTACTTTTGAAAATCTGGCTAATAACGGTTTACGTTATACCAACTTTCATACAACGGCAATTTGTGCACCAACACGTGCAGCATTATTAACGGGAAGAAATTCCGGAAGAGTACACGAAAGCGGATTTTCACACACAATTTTATCGGCTGGTTTTCCTGGCTGGGACGGAAGAATTCCATCTGATAAAGGAACAATTGCAGAGATTTTACGCGAAAACGGATACAACACTTTTGCAGTTGGTAAATATGGTGTAACTCCAGATGAAGATGCTACAGACGCCGGACCTTTTGACAGATGGCCAACCGGAAAAGGTTTTGATCATTTCTATGGATTCCTTGGATCGCAAACAGATCAATACAACCCTGATTTAGTGGAAGATCAGGCACATGTTAAACCTGATGGGCGTCACTTAAATGAATTAATTACAGATAAAGCAATCAGCTATATCCAGAAACAGCAAAAAGCAGCACCTGGAAAACCATTCTTTTTATACTATGCGCCGGGAGCCGTTCATGCACCTCATCAGGTTGCTGAAAAATGGATCGAGCCTTATAAAGGAAAATTTGACGAAGGTTATGATGTGTACCGTGAAAAAGTATTGGCAAACCAAAAGAAATTAGGTGTTGTTCCTGCTAATGCGGTATTACCAGAACGTAATGCGCTTATTACAGAATGGAAAAAGTTAACTCCGGATGAAAAGAAAGTATACGCAAGATTCATGGAAACATACGCTGGATTCCTGACTTATACAGATGCTGAAATTGGAAGAGTTGTAAATTATCTGAAAGAAAGCAACCAACTTGACAACACTTTGATTTTTGTTGCAATTGGCGATAATGGAGCAAGTAAAGAAGGAACTTTACAAGGAACAATTAACCAAAGTTTATTCTCTCAAGGAAAAACAGAAGCAGAAAATCTTCAAAGCAATTTAAATAATATTGGAGAAATTGGAACTGCAAAAGGTTTAAATACTAACTATCCATTAGGATGGGCTCAGGCCACAAACGTTCCTTTCAAAAACTGGAAACAAGATGCACATTCTGAAGGTGGAACTCGTAATCCGTTAATTGTTTTTTATCCAAACGGAATTAAAGAAAAAGGCGGAATCAGAAATCAATACAGCCACGTAACAGATTTACTGCCAACAACTTTAGAAATTGCAGGAATTAAAGCTCCTGAATATATCAAAGGAATTAAACAAGACATTATTCAGGGTTCATCATTTCAGGCTTCTATAGAAAATCCAAAAGCAGAATCCCTACACAAAGTTCAATATTACTACATTTTTGGAAACAGAGCTATTTATAAAGATGGATGGAAAGCGGCTGCGGCACATTTACCTGATTCATTTGCTGTAAAACAATCATTAGGTAAAAACGAAAAACCGGCTGCAAGCAATTTTGATACTGATGTTTGGGAATTATACAACTTAAACGAAGATTTTAACGAACGTAACAACCTGGCTAAAAAATATCCTGAAAAACTGGCTGAACTTCAAAAATTGTTTGATGAGCAGGCAAAAGAAAACAATGTTTATCCATTGATTGACTGGCAGGATGTTTACAACAGAAGAATTCACAATAGTGGAGCTGACAAAGGTAAAACACTGCAAGATTTAGTGAAACAAGTAACTAAACCTGCAGATACAGAAGCTGCAAAATAATCATTTTCACAACCTGCAAGGTTTTCAAAACCTTGTAGGTTTTTCAATAAAAACAAAAGATTCTAACAAATTAGTGAAAAAATAAAAAATAAAACTCGACTATATCCATAGAATTAGAAGTTTAATTATTTATTTTTACATTAACATATTAAAATTCAAAAAGATATGAAACGAGTAGATTATGAAATTATAGGAAAAAAGATTGTCGTTGGGGCAATTGTATTTTTAGTTCCGCTGGTAATTTTAGCCGGAGGATTAGTATTAATTAATCAATTTTTAAAATAAGAAATCATGGCAATAGTTCAAAAAGAAAAACTAACAAGAGACTTAACCATTAGTCTATTTATATACAGCTTACCGGTTGTAGCAATTTATCTTTACTTTAAACTAACAAATGGTCTTGTGAGCGAATCTCACCTTACTTTACCATCATTTTTAGAATTTGCACAACCCGTGTTTCAGCATATTAGAACCTGGGGATTAATTGTATTTATGGTAGTTTTAGGAATTATCGAATTTGCGGCCGGTCTTTATGATGACGAATGGACGGGCGAAGAACGCAAAATAGATATTGTTTGTTTCTTAGCACCAAAATTACTTTTGCCTCCGGTAATTGCATTTTTCAGCTTAACAGCTTTACCCTATTTATTGCCAAATGCTGCTAATGCATTGTCATGGGTTCCGTTTTGGGGAGGATTTTTTCTAATCGCAATTGCCGATGATTTAACGCAGTATTGGTACCACAGATTGCACCATCAAGTTCCGTTTTTATGGCGTTTTCACAGAACGCACCACTCCGCTCCATATATGGGAATGGCAATGGCTTCACGACAAAACTTTATTTATACCGTATTCTTTTCTCAAATTTATTTGACTGCAACTTTAACCTATTTAGGTTTAGGATTACCGGCTTTATTTGTTTTAGTAATTAAAAGTTTCATCACTTTAGGCGCGCACTCAAGCATTGCATGGGACAAACCTTTTTACAAATACAAAGTTTTGCATCCAATTGCATGGGTTTTAGAAAGATTAATTTCTACTCCGGCAACACACCACGCACACCACGCAGATACCAGCGGTGACGGTGTTGGACACTTTAAAGGAAACTTTGGAAACATGTTTTTCATTTGGGATGTTATTTTCGGAACCGGATTAATCACACGAAAATTCCCGGAATCTTACGGAACAAAATCATACAAACAGGAAGAATGGTACGCACAATTTTTATGGCCAATATTCAAATCTAAAAAAGAAGGAAGTTCTCTTGCCGACGGTGTATTGGCATTTCCACTAAAAGCTAAACCTGTAGAAAAAGCAACTGAAACAGCTGAACAAACTCCGGTTTTAGAGCAGGCTTAATCTCAAAAAGTAATAAAAATATAAAGTACGGCAGTGTATTCAAATTAACCTTGAATACGCTGCCAGCTTTTATCAAAACCTTTCCATCATGAAAAATAAAATAAGTATTACCACGCTAATCCTGCTTTTTACAATAGTAGGATTTTCACAGAATAAGAGTTCAAATACCGTTTCATTAGATGTTTTTTACAGCAAAATTCAGGTTGAAAAAAAACCGCAGATAATTGATGCCAGAGGACCGGAAGAATTTGCCTTAAACCATATTAACGGAGCAGTAAATTTTAATTTAGAGTCCAAAGATTATGCAGAACAAGTGGCAAAATTAGACAAATCAAGACCTGTTTTCACCTACTCTATCGGAGCCGGAAGAAGCGTTTGGCTGGCTGATGCATTATTAAAAAACGGTTTTAAAGAAGCCTATAGTTTAGAAGGCGGAATTGCCAACTGGATTGGAAACGGAAAACCTTTTTATGCCAATTCTAAAAGCAAACTGACCTTAACTGAATACAATAAAATCATTGCCGATAATAAAACCGTTCTGGTAGATATTGGCTCAAAATATTGTGGGGCCTGCACAAAAGTAAAACCAGTTTTGGAAACCATTAGAACTCAATACGGTGAAAATTTAAAAATCGTAGAAATTGAGTTAGAAACCAGCCCGCAGGTAATTGCCGACTTAAAAAACGTAAAGGTCTTCCCTACTTTGATCTTATATCAAAATGGTAAAATCATCTTCAAAAAAGACGGTTTAGGCGATTTGAAAAATGATGTTGATGTGGCTTTGGCTTCTAAATAAATACATATAATCATTCTTAAAATACACGAAAACTAAACTAACCATAATGGCAAACTATAAAAAAATAACCAAGATTATTCTACCCATTTTATTGGTGCTTCTTATACTGGCAGCATTTTTATTCTGGCCCATAAATACGGATGGAACATTAATAAAAGCGGATGAAAAACTAACCGAAGGAAAAGCAGCATTTCTGGCACAGAAAGATACTGCTTCAGAAAAAAAGCCAAACATTATCATTCTTGTTGCCGATGATTTAGGCAAATATGATATTTCTCTTTACGGAGGAAAATCTACTCCAACACCACAAATTGATTCACTTGCAGCTTCCGGAGTAACTTTTGCCGATGGATATGTTTCGGCATCGATTTGTTCGCCATCGCGTGCCGGATTACTAACCGGACGTTATCAGGAACGTTTTGGGCATGAATATCAGCCGGGAGATCGTTATCCAAAAAATAATTTAGAATATTATGCTTTTAAATATTTAATCAACACTAACAGCTGGCGATTAAATAATAAAATAAACTATCCAAACGAAGCTTCAATCGCTACTCAGGGTCTACCAAAATCTGAAATTACTTTTGCTGATTTAGCTAAAAAACAAGGTTACAATACAGCAATTATAGGGAAATGGCATTTGGGTCATAACAAAGGATTTTTTCCTTTAGACAGAGGTTTTGATTATCATTACGGATTTTATCAGGCATTCTCGCTGTACACGCCCGAAGATGACAATCCAGATATCATAAATCATCATCATAAAGATTTTACCGATAAAATGATTTGGGGGAATGGCCGTGTTGGAATTGGACAAATTCGCCGCGATACGACAATCATAAAAGACAAAAAATATCTAACCGAGACCTTTGCTGATGAAGCTGAAGCTTTTATTGATAAAAATAAAAACAAACCGTTTTTACTTTATGTTCCGTTTAATGCGCCGCATACACCATTTCAGGTTCGCAAAAAATATTACGATCGCTTTCCGAATGTAAAAGATGAAAATAAACGCGTGTATTTTGCCATGATCAGCGCACTTGATGACGCCGTTGGAAGAATTAGAGAAAAAGTTAAAAAAGAAGGTTTAGAAGAAAACACCTTAATCTTTTTCATCAGCGACAATGGCGGTGCCGATTATACTTTTGCCACAACAAACGCACCATTAAAAGGCGGGAAATTTTCTCATTTTGAAGGCGGTATAAATGTTCCGTTTACACTTTCGTGGAAGGGAAAAATTAAACCACATACTATTTATAAAACTCCTGTAAGTTCTTTGGATATTTTTAGTACAATCGCGGCCGTTACACATTCCGGTTTACCAAAAGACAGAGTTTATGACGGAGTTGATTTAATAGATGTCGTCAATAACAATAAAGAAGCACATAAAAATTTATATTGGCGTTCAGGCGATGCAAAAGCAATTCGAAGCGGCGACTGGAAATTAATCATCAGCGGAAAAACGCATGAAAAATGGTTGTATGATTTATCAAAAGACAAATCTGAAACTACAGATCTGGCTGCAAAAAATCCTGAAAAAGTAAAAGAATTACAAACCGCTTTACAAACCTGGGAAAAAGGATTGATCAAACCACTTTGGCCTAATCTAACTTATTATGAATTTGATTTTGGTAAACAAAAATACTTTGTCGATTTGTAACAATTACAACAGTCCTGCAAGGTTTCCAAAACCTTGCAGGAAACAAATAATAAATTGCCTCCAGCTTTAGCTGGAGGTTTAAAATTTAAAGAGCAGAAGGCTTTAGCCAAACTTTTTATTCGGCTAAAGCCTTTTTCTATTTGTAAATCAGTTACCTCCAGCTAAAGCTGGAGGCAATTAAAAACCTTTTTTTATCTACAAATCTGTTAAATCCAGCTGAAGCTAGAGACAATTGAAATAAAATCTTAGAATCAATAATTCTTAGAATAATCAAACCAAAAATATGTCAACTCAACCCAAACAATTTAATATACACGAAGACTGGACAGTCGTAATTTTAGGATTTATAATCATCGGAATTTCCCTTTTTATATTTCTTCCCGAAGTTCCTGTTTTCTCTTGGTCAGACACTTCCGATTTATTTACGAAAGTATTTGATTTTGCAAATCTTAAAATCCTTCTAATTCAATTTTTATATCTCATTTCAATTGGCACAATTGGAACTTTTTTAATTGGAAGATCCGTAAAATATTTCCTCTTTACTTTTCCGATAGTTTATCTTTTAACGTTGATTATTGCTTTTTTGCTTTTTGGCAGCTAAAAAGCGTCTATTTTCTCGCAAAGTCGCAAAGACGCAAAGTTTTTATTTATAGCTGCAGATTATAAGAATTAAAAAAAAAAATTTCACGCAGATTTAAAAGGATTTAAGCAGATTTACGCAGAGATTTTTTAATTAAATCTGCAGAATCTGCGTGAAACAAAACTTTGCGTCTTCGCGACTTTGCGAGATTCTAACAATTCCTAATAAAAATCTCTGTCAAAACTTCCGTATAACTTTATTTTTTTGTTTACAAATAAAAAACACCAATCAATTAAAAATCAACAAACTAAAACATAAAAATACACCTACACCATATTATATCACATCTTTTTTTCAAAAAAATGAAAGATTAATTTGGATATTACATTATTAAATATAACTTTGTCTATAGAATTAGTATAGTTTAAATTTAAAACTTACATTTTGAAAACAACAGTAAATAACACGTATCACATTCTTCGTAAAAAAAACACCTATGACACTTCTTGTTATATGTGCAGCTGTTGTTAATCCTTCCTTATACGTTCGTTTTGAATCGGTTTAGAATTAAAATCTCAAACTATAAATCGAACTGCGTTTATTCCCAAATTTTATTAAATATCCTTTTGATGCTTTTGCTTCAGAAAATATTACGTTATACTAAATCAAAAATGAAAATGGAGACGACAAACTAACATTCTTTTTGATTACCAAAGGTCATTTCTGCGGCAACAGAAATGACCTGATTTAAAGAACATTTATCACTTACAAAACAAAAAACAACTAACAAAAAGTACATTAAAATGAATACAAAAATCACGAAAATTCTGTTTTCCATTCTTTTAACAGGAGTTGTAACTTCTCACGAGTTACATTCTCAAACAGAATCAAAACCCAATATTATCTTGATTTTGGTTGACGATATGGGTTATTCAGATTTAGGAAATTATGGCTCAGAAATTAAAACACCCAATTTAGATAAGTTAGCTACAGAAGGTTTACGCTTACGCGAATTTTACAATAACTCAATTTGTGCTCCAACAAGAGCTTCTCTCCTAACCGGGCAATATCAGCATAAAGCCGGAGTTGGTTTCTTTGATGTCAATTTAGGTTTACCGGCTTATCAGGGTTATTTAAATAAGGAATCTTTGACTTTGGGAGAAGTTTTCCGTTCTGGCGGTTACAGCACACTTTTGTCAGGAAAGTGGCATGTAGGATCAGAAGATCAGGCACAATGGCCGAATCAAAGAGGTTTTGATAAGTTTTACGGAATCTTAAAAGGTGCATCGAATTATTTTGATACGAAACCACTTCCGTTTGGAAAAACTCCGTATCCGGTAAAATTAATCCGCAATAACGAAGAACTGCATCCAAAAGATGATTCGTATTATTTTACAGATGAAATTGGAAATAATGCCGTGACTTTCCTTGACGAACAAAACAAGGAAAACAAACCTTTCTTTTTATATCTGGCTTTTACAGCGCCGCATTGGCCGCTGCAGGCGAAACCTGGTGATATTGCGAAATACAGAGGGAAATTTGATGAAGGCTGGGATGTTTTAAGAGAAAAGAGAATCCAGAAACTAAAAGCCAGCGGAATTTTACCTGCCGATCAAACTATATCGCCAAGAGATCCTGAAGTTCCGGAATGGAATAAGTTAAGCTACGACGAAAAACAATTCTGGAAAGCTAAAATGGAAGTATACGCCGCTATGGTCGACAATATGGATCAAAACGTTGGCAAAGTTCTGGACAAATTAAAAGCGCTTAAAAAAGACAAAAACACGCTGATTATTTTTATTTCAGACAATGGCGCTCAAGGCGGATTCAATACCTATAATCCCTTTGGAAGAGGTTTAGTTCGAAATGACGGACCAGTTGGAACTTCGGGTTCGTTTGATTATCAGGAACAAAACTGGGCTTATTTATCGAATACACCACTTCAGCAATATAAAAATAATATGCACGAAGGTGGTTTTAGTTCTCCGTTTATAGCATGGTATCCATCAAAAATAAAAGCGGGAAGAATTGATAAGGGAACCGGACATATCATTGACCTCGCTCCTACTTTCTACGAATTGGCAGGAATTGAATACCCAAAAGAATATAATGGTGTGACGACAAACGCTTTGGTTGGAAAAAGTTTGTTGCCTGTTTTATTTAATAATGTTTCACAGGTCGATAGAGGCGCACCATTATTTTGGGAAAGAGCTGGAAACAGAGCCGTTCGCGATGGAAAATGGAAACTGGTTTCGATTTATCCTTCTTACGAATGGGAATTGTATGATCTTGAAAAAGACCGAGGCGAAACTACCAATGTAGCACAGCAGAATCCGGGAATTGTAAATAAACTTTCGGCTTCCTATTTTGAATGGGCAGATAAAACCGGAGTTGTAGAATACAGTAAATTCAAATTAAAACCAGAAACAATGCCTGGCGGTGCGGCGTTGAAAAAATAAAATTATTTTCTAACCATAAAATCAATCCATATGAATTCATTTTATCAGGAAATTGCAAGACAGCATCAGGAATTATTAATACTTCCTGAAAAGAAATTAATCCATCAGTTTATAGATGAATTGTTTTCGATTTTGTTTTCGAATACTTCAAAATCCTACGGTATTCTGGCGATTATTGAAAATAAATTTGATGGATTGGAAAAACAATTTGACGAGCTGGTTTTAGACTTTGCTCCTAAAAATCAAAACAGCAAAAGGCAGACGGAAACATTTTTTGAAGCACTGCCGCATTTGCATAAAAAAGCGCTGAATGACGCTCAAACCATTTTTGCAAAAGATCCTGCAGCCAAATCTTTAGAAGAAGTATTATACTCGTATCCAGGTTTTTTCGCTATTGCCGTTTATCGATTTTCTCATCAGCTTTGGAAGCAGGATTTAAAATTATTAGCCAGAACGATTTCAGAATATGCGCATATCAAAACCAGTATTGAAATTCATCCGGGTGCCAAAATCGGGAATGATTTTGCGATTGATCACGGCACAGGAATTGTTATTGGCGAAACTACAATTATTGGCAATAACGTTCAAATTTATCAAGGCGTAACGCTTGGTGCATTGAGCGTTAAAAAAGAGGAAGCTTTTATAAAAAGGCATCCTACAATTGAAAACAATGTAATTATTTACGCCAACAGCACAATTCTTGGCGGACAAACAACTGTGGGCAGAGATTCTATTATTGGAGGCAATGTATGGCTGACGTATTCTGTGCCTTCCAATTCGGTTGTTTACCATAAAAATGAGATGAAGGTTAAGGATAATAATCCTTTTCCCGAACCCATTTTTTATTCTATTTAAAAATATCAAACACATGAAATATCAGAACATTTTAGAAACCATTGGCAATACGCCCCACATAAAGCTCAACAAGCTTTTTAAAACCCACGAGGTATGGATTAAACTAGAAAAAGCAAATCCGGGATCAAGTATCAAAGACAGAATTGCGCTGGCAATGATTGAAGATGCTGAACAGAAAGGACTTTTAAATCCCGATTCTATCATTATTGAACCAACATCCGGAAATACCGGAATCGGACTTTCGTTAGTGGCAGCCGTAAAAGGTTACAAAGTTATTATTGTAATGCCGGAATCGATGAGTGTGGAACGCCGAAAAATTATCGAAGCTTACGGTGCAGAATATGTTTTGACTCCGAGAGAAAAAGGAACTTCGGGAGCGGTTGAAAAAGCAAATGAACTGGCAGCAACTATTAAAAATTCTTTTCTGCCTTCGCAATTTACAAACCGTGCGAATGTTGAAGTTCACGAAAGAACAACGGCGCAGGAAATTTTAGCCGATTTCCCAGACGGGATTGATTATCTAATTACAGGCGTTGGAACGGGCGGACATATTACGGGGGTTTCTAAAATTTTAAAACAGCATTTTCCAAATCTAAAAACTATTGCGGTTGAGCCTGCGCTTTCGCCTGTTTTAAGCGGCGGTATTCCTGCTCCACATCCATTACAGGGAATTGGCGCCGGATTTATTCCCGAAGTTTTTAACAGAGAATATATCGATGAAATTGTTACCATCGAAAAAAACGATGCTTTTTCATTTGCAAAGAAATTAACTAAAGAAGAAGGAATTTTTGGAGGCATCTCGACCGGAGCTGCATTGGCTGCCGTTTCTAAAAAACTAAAAAATATTCCCGAAAATGCCGTAATCCTGACTTTTAATTATGACACCGGAGAACGATATCTTTCTGTTGAAGAATTATTTGATTTTTTCTCCTAAAAAACTAAATACCAAATCCTTACAACAAAATAAAACCCGTAATTTTAAGAATTAAATCTTAGAATTGATTAAAAATAAAATAATTAACCAAAAAACCTTAAAACTATGGCAGAATTAGAAAAACAACAGACCGCATTAGGCGATGTTGCAGCAAGACAATTAGCGATCGCAACACGTACTGTTCCTCAAATTGGAACCATTACTCCACGCTGGTTAACACATCTTTTGCATTGGACACCAGTAGAATCGGGAGTATTTCGTTTGAATAAAGTAAAAAACGCAAACCACATCGAAGTCGATTGTTCGGCACGCGACGAAAGAATTTTACCTAATACTTTTGTGGATTATATCGATAATCCCAGAGAATACAATCTGGCTGCCGTACAAACCATTGTTGATGTACATACTCGTGTTTCTGATCTATACAGCAAACCCTACAATCAGATTTCAGAGCAGCTTCGCTTAGCTATCGAAACAATCAAAGAGCGTCAGGAAAGCGAATTAATCAACAATAAAGATTACGGATTATTAAGCAACGTTGCACCATCTCAAATTATTAAAACAAGAACCGGAGCGCCAACTCCAGATGATTTGGATGAATTATTGACAAAAGTGTGGAAAGAACCTGGTTTTTTCCTTTTACATCCTTTAGCCATTGCGGCTTTCGGGCGCGAATGTACACGTCGCGGTGTTCCGCCTCCAACAACATCTTTATTTGGATCACAGTTTTTAACCTGGAGAGGAATTCCGCTTATTCCATCTGATAAATTACCAATCGTAAAAGGAAAATCAAAAATCATTCTTTTAAGAACTGGAGAAAGCCGTCAAGGCGTTATCGGACTTATCCAGCCAGGTTTACAAGGCGAACAATCTCCTGGATTATCAGTTCGTTTTATGGGAATTAACGAAAGAGCCATTGCTTCATATTTAGTATCTCTTTATTGCTCTTTGGCTATTTTGGTAGATGATGCCATTGCCGTTTTAGAAGATGTAGAAATAGGAAAGTATCATGAGTACAAATATTAACAACAACGGTTTACCAAACATCGACGATTTGCAGAATTTGGCAAACGAGTTGTTTAAAGCTTTACCAAATGAATTTCCAAAAGAAATCTCATTAAGTCCGGATAAAGCCGAACACCCTCGTGCGACAAGGATTGCAGAAACGATATTGCATGCCGGAAACGTTGATCAGTTTGGTCAGATTCCAGTAGTAAGTCCGTCGAGTACAACACTTGCGCCACCTGCATTCAGCGGATTTGGAGCTTCTCCATCTGTATTAAATTATGGAAATACAGGAGCCTCCGCTTTATACCCAAATGCTGGGGCAGGATTTGATCCGCAAAACAAAAATTCGTCGTCAGGAGTTCAGGAAAACCATGATTTAAATATCAATGATCCACATACCGGATTTCATGATGTTAATTTAAAAAATGGAAATTCTCCACAACTGAATGAAGAAACTGTTTTTTCTTCTTTTTCATTGAATAATCAATATCTGCCCTTTCAAACAGGGAATTCTTCTTTTGAGATCGAATTACAGGCTGCTTTGGCATCGGTTGATACGCAATTTAGAAAACGAGAAGATTTTCCGTTAAACGGAAATGAAACAACAAATTCATACTATTTTCTAGATCAAAATCCTTTTGCTTTTGATAAAAGAAGTACAGATATAATTGTTGGAAATTCTTTCGATCATAAAGAAATTAATCTTTTTAAAGGTCATCATTTTGATGCTGCATTGGTCAAAAAAGATTTTCCGATTTTAAGAGAAACCGTAAACGGAAAACCATTGGTTTGGTTTGATAATGCGGCAACAACGCAGAAACCGCAATCGGTAATTGATAGAATTGCCTATTTCTATGAACATGAAAATTCAAATATTCATCGTGCGGCGCATGAACTGGCAGCTCGTGCATCTGATGCATATGAAGCAGCCCGAGAAAAAGTAAAAGCTTTTTTGAATGCTAGTTCTGTAAATGAAATTGTATTTGTGAGAGGCGCAACAGAAGGAATAAATCTGGTGGCTTCAACTTGGGGCGAACAGAATTTAAATTCCGGAGATGAAATTATTGTGAGTAATCTGGAGCATCATGCGAATATTGTTCCATGGAAACGTCTAGCTGATAAAAAAGGCTTGAAACTAAGAGTAATTCCAGTTGATGATGATGGTCAGATTTTGCTGGATGAATATGCAAAACTGCTGAATTCGAAAACACGTTTGGTTGCTTTTACACAAGTTTCGAATGCATTAGGAACGGTAACACCAGCGAAAAAAATAGTTGAAATGGCACACGCTGCCGGAGCAAAAGTTTTAATCGACGGTGCACAATCTGTTTCGCATATGAAAGTTGATGTTCAGCAATTAAATCCGGATTGGCTGGTTTTCTCAGGACATAAATTGTTTGGTCCAACGGGAATTGGGGCTTTATATGGAAAAGAGGATTTACTAAACGAAATGCAGCCTTATCAATCTGGCGGAAACATGATTCAGGATGTAACTTTTGAGGAAATAAAATACCACAAAGCACCGAATCGTTTTGAAGCCGGAACCGGAAATATCGCCGATGCAATTGGTCTTGGTGCAGCAATTGATTATGTAACCAAATTAGGAATTGAAGCTATTGGTCAATACGAGCATTATTTGTTAGAATATGCTACAAGACTTTTAAAAGAAATTCCGGGTGTACGATTGATTGGAACTGCTAAGGATAAAGCAAGCGTATTGTCTTTTAATTTACAAGGCTATTCAAACGATCAGGTTGGACAGGCTTTAAACAAAGAAGGTGTTGCGGTTCGAACCGGACATCATTGTGCACAGCCTATTTTACGCAGAATGGGGGTCGAAACAACCGTTCGTCCGTCATTAGCATTTTATAACACAACCGAAGATGTCGATACTTTTATTAAAACCATTTGGGAACTTAAAAAAGTTAGATTCTAAAATACGAGATTTCTTCTCAAAATGATAATTACTTTTTTTGATATTTTAAGTAATTATACCCTGAAAGCGATTGTTTTAAAACAATCGCTTTTTTATTAAAACTGCTTTTACTGCCACTAAAAAAACAGCAATTTTTTTAACGAAAATATTCTGCCTTACATTTTTATCAAAAAATCTAGTGATTTTCATCAAAAACCAACAAACACGTATAGAAAGTTACCAATATCACAAAACGTAATATAATTGTTATTTTTAATGTTAAAAAAGCATTAAAAATTAACATTAAATTAGGATATTTGAGAGACTAATTTAAACGAAATGAATATGAACATTAAATTAAAACATTGTTTGTGGGTGTTTTTACTATTTGTACAAATAGCTGCCGCACAGGAATCAATTTCGGGAAAAGTAACAGATAAAAAAGGGCTGCCAATTCCCGGAGCAAATATTGTAGTACAGGGAAAAAATATCAGTGCTCAAACTGATTTTGACGGTCTTTTTAAAATCGCCGCAAAAAAAGGCGAAATACTTGTTGTAACCTATGTAAGTTATAAAACGGTAGAAGTTCCTGCTTCAAATAATATTACAATCCAGCTGGATGAAGTTCAAAATGAACTTGAAACTGTAGTCGTTGTGGGTTACGGAACTCAGTCTAAAAGAAACCTAACGGATAATATCGCCCGCGTAACGGCAAAAGATATTCAGCAGATTCCGGTTTCAAACGTACAGAATGCTTTGGTTGGTAAACTCGCCGGGGTTCAAATTACGCAGACAAATGGTAAGGTTGATGGTGGTATTAATATTCGTGTGCGTGGTGCGGCGAGTATTAGTGCGGGAACGCAGCCTTTGTATGTTCTTGACGGAATTCCGTTAATTAATGATAACGAATCGAGCAACGGTGCACCAACAAACCCATTATTGACTTTAAGTACCAATGAAATTGAATCGATAGACGTTTTAAAAGATGCATCTTCTGCAGCAATTTATGGTGCACGTGGAGCAAACGGAGTTGTTTTAATTACGACTAAAAAAGGACGTGAAGGAAAAGGAACTTTTACAGTAAATCTTTCGCAGGGAGTTAGTGAAGCTACACATAAAAGAAAATGGCTGAACGCAAAACAATATGTTGAATTATTACAGGAAGCCGGAAGAAATGTCAACGACTTAGAATCTGTTGAAGATGAGTTAGAATATCTATCTCAGGGAACGGACTGGAGAAATGGCGAAGTCGATACAAACTGGCAGGACATTGCTTTAAAAACGGGTTATACTACAGATGCTGATTTTTCTGCTTCTGGAGGAGATGAAAAAACAAAGTATTTCTTTTCTGGTGCTTACAATAATACAACTGGTATTGTTGACAGCAATACTTTAGAAAGATTTACAGCCAGAACAAACGTATCACATAAAGTTACAGATCGTTTAACATTAGGAATGAACCTTGGTTTTTCCAGATCTTTAATACACAGGGTTCAGGATGATAATTCATTCTCTTCTCCATTACAATCTGTGGCACAGGCACCTATTTCGCCAGCCAGATTAGAAGACGGAAGTGCAAACCCTAATACAGAATATTCCAACTACCTTTTAGCAAAAGATAATACGTTTTGGAAAACTATTATGCGCAGACTTACAGGTAAACTTTTTGCTGAATTTAGAATATTATCTTCTTTAAAATTCAATTCTGATTTCTCATACGATCTTTTATCACAAACCGAGGATTACTGGCAAGGGAAAAATGCTCCTTTTATGGCAACAGATGGAGCTGTATTTGCAACTTCTGTAAATACAGAAAATTATGTTTCGAGTAACTATTTTACATTTGATAAAACGTTTGCAGAAAAACATACTTTTAATGTTGTAGCCGGTATGGAATTTAATAAATACAACAGAAGATATCAGGATGTAAACAGTATTTATTTCTCTAGCGATGATTTTCAAACTGTTGATGGTGGTGCCGAGGTAAATGAAGGCCACGGAAGTGAAACCGATTATGCTTTTGTTTCTCAATTTGGAAGATTAAATTATTCTTATATGAATAAATATCTTTTAAAAGCCAGTATACGTCGTGACGGTTCATCTCGTTTTGGAAAAAATGAGCGCTTTGGAGTTTTCCCGGCATTCTCTGCCGGATGGGTTATTTCGCAAGAAGAGTTTTTAAAAGATAGTAAAGCTATTTCAAACTTAAAAATAAAAGGAAGCTGGGGTAAATTAGGAAATGCTGAAATAGGAAATTTTGCTTCACGCCAACTTTACAGACCAAACCCTTATAACTTAAAATCAGGGCTTACTTTTGATCAGCCTGGAAATAATGATTTGACCTGGGAGAAATCAGCTCAGACTGATTTTGGTTTTGAAATTGGTTTTATAGACAGATTTTCTATTGAAGCAGATTATTACCAAAAAGATACTGACGGATTACTTTTTGAAGTTCCGTTACCAATAAGTTCGGGAGCAGCTTCTATTAATAAAAATATTGGAAAAATAAGAAGTAATGGTTTTGAACTTACTATAAATACTAAAAACATTGATACTGAAAACTTTAAATGGAATACCAGTTTCAATTTGACAACAAATGAATCAAAGGTAAAATCGCTTCCAAATGACAACAGAGATATCATTGTTTCATACAATATAAACAGAGTTGGAGAAAACATTTCATCTTTTTATTTAGTTGAATATGCAGGTGTTGATCCTGAAAACGGTGATGCCTTATTTTACAAAAACACTAAAAATGCTGATGGTTCACTTGATCGTACCAAAACAAGTGATTATAGTGAAGCAGAACGTATTATTGCAGGAAATCCTTTCCCTACTTTAATGTCTGGTTTAACAAACACTATTTTGTATAAAGGTTTTGACTTCACCTTTACGTTTCAGGGAGAATGGGGTGCTAGTATTTATAATTCAGCGGGTATTTATCAATCAACTGCTGCTGATTATTTTGACAACCAAACAGCAGATCAGTTAAACAGATGGCAGAACCCTGGTGATATTACAAATGTACCGCAAGCCAGGTTTGGAGGATCAAACGGAACACAGGATTCTTCCCGTTATCTTGATAAAGCCGATTTTGTTCGTTTAAGAAACTTAACTTTAGGTTATACGCTTCCTAAAGACGTATTGAAAGATTTAGGAATGAGCAGCTTAAGAGTCTATTTTACCGCTGTTAACTTATTGACATTTACCAACTACGAAGGAAACGATCCTGAAGCAAGAAGAGATGATACAGGAATTGGGGAAGATTTTTATTCAGCACCTCCGGCAAGAACAACTGCAATTGGTGTAAACTTTAATTTTTAAAAAGAAAAAGATGAAAGCAAATAAACTAATCCTATTTATATTTTTCGCTGCATTTTTTACAAGCTGCGAAAATGAATTAGACATAGAACCTAAACAGAGAGAAGACGCCAACACAACTTTAAGTACCGAAACCGGAGTAACAAATGTACTTACCGGAACTTATGCGCTGGCAGCAAATGGAAATGCTTACGGCGGCAGGGTTTTATTGTATGCCGATTTACTTGGAGTTACCGGAGTATTAAGCACAACAGATTTAAGATGGCGTGGTACGTTTGGAGAATTGAGACAAATGTATAGCAAAAATATGCTGTCTGATAACGTAATTATCGAAGGTACGTATGCAAGATTATATGAAATTATAAACGCATCGAATACTGTTATCGAAAATATCGACAAAGTAAAAGATCCGGACAGAAGAGCGGTTATGATTGGCGAAGCTAATTTTTTAAGATCATTGGCTTATTTTGATCTGGTTCGTTTTTTTGCAAAACCTTACGAAATTGGTCAGACTAATAATCAGCTTGGAGTTGTAATCAGACCTAATGCGATTTATGATTTTAGCGTAGATTTATCAAAAGAAAGAAGCTCAGTTGAAGAAGTGTATCAGGTTATAATTGATGGTTTAAATCTTGCCTACACCAACTTACCGGAAGAAAATGGTTTTTATGCCGATAAATATGCTGCACAAGCTTTATTAGCAAGAGTATATTTGCAGCAAGGCAGATATGATTTAGCCAGAGATGCAGCAAATGATGTTATTGAAAACAGCGGACATGGATTGTCTCAAAGCTATGCGGCAGCCTTTAATCACGATACAGATCAAACAGAAGATGTTTTCTCTATTCAGATCACGAAACAAACTGGAGTAAATGATGCTGTAACTTTTTATGCTTCTGAAGGTAATGGTGGACGTGGCGGTGATTTTTCTATTCGTGATGCTTATTTGGAAAAATTCAGTGATCCTGATGACAGAGCTGAATTTATATACGAAAATGAAGATAATGGCAGAATTCTAACTTCTAAATTTACAGATCAGTTTGCTAATGTTGGAATTATTCGTCTGGCTGAAATGTATTTGATTAGAGCAGAAGGAAATTTTGAAGAGGGAACTGCTATAGGCAACACACCACTTGATGATATTAATATTATCAGAGGAAGGGCACATGCTGATGATTTAGCTTCTGTTACCATTGATGACATTTTATTAGAAAGAGAATTAGAACTTGGAATGGAAGGATTTTTAATTCACGACATAAAAAGAACTAAACGTTCAATTTTAACTGAAACTCCAAATGGTGATCCGTTATTGTTAACTTATGACGCAGATAAATTGGTATTCCCAATTCCGTTAAAAGAAACAGATGCGAATAAGAAAATCACTCAAAATCCAGGGTATAGAATATAATGGAAATTAAATAACTATTATAAAAACAGAAAAAGCCATTCTCCCCACAGAATGGCTTTTTCATTAAATAACAGATTCTAAGTAATATTTAAAAGGTAAATTTTTAATCAATAATAATCACAATTAAGCTTCAGCTGGCACTTTCGTTAATTCCTGAGCAATTGTCAAAGTAACCGGATCTAAATGCCCCGAATAAAAAGTATCTAATAATTCCTGAAATATCGGGTTTGCATTTTCTACTTGAGAGAACAAACTTAACGACGAACGTAATTTTCGCGCATCTAAATCTCCCAAAATAGATTCAATAGATTTTTTCTTAAAGTTTAAAAGAAGCTGCGCAATTTCAACTAAATGTTTGGCTAAAATTGGATGGTTCAAATAAGCTTGTGCTTCTTCAAGATCAGCAATGGCGTAATATTTTGCGATGTCACTTTTTCCTAATCCTTTTATCTGCGGAAAAATAAACCACATCCAGTGTGTTTCTTTTTTTCCTTTTTTCAATTCAGAATAAGCAGTCAGGTAAAGTTTATTTTGTGCATCCAAAAAACGCGTTAAATCATTATTTGCGTAAGCCATCTGTAATAATTTTATAAGGTTCAACAAATATTTGCTGTCTTAAATTTGACACTCAAAACTACTCAGGAACTTTATTTTTAAATTATATAATTTCCATCAGTTGTTATATAATTTATACCTCATAAAAAAAGCTGCATCGTAAAATGCAGCTTTCATTAATAATAAATTGTAACCTTTTATAATTTAAATTCATTTAAAGATTTCTCAATGATTTCAAGACATTCGTTAATTTGCTCTTCTGTCATAACCAATGGCGGAGCAAATCTAATTTTGTTTCCGTGAGTTGGTTTTGCCAATAATCCGTTATCTCTAAATTTTAAGCAGATTTCCCAAGCTAAATCAGAATCTTCACCGCTGTTAATAACAATCGCATTCAAAAGGCCTTTACCACGAACAAGTGTAATTAAGTTATTTCTTTCTGCAATTTCGTTTAAACCTTTCCTTAAAATAATACCTAAACGTTCTGCATTTTCAGCCAGTTTTTCTTCTTTAACAACTTCAAGAGCTGCAATGGCAACTGCAGCGGCAACAGGATTTCCACCAAAAGTAGATCCGTGCTGACCCGGCTTAATAACATTCATTATTTCGTTGTTACACAAAACTGCCGAAACCGGATAAACACCACCGGAAATTGCTTTACCTAAAATCAAAATATCCGGCTGTACATTTTCGTGATGAACTGCTAATAATTTTCCGGTGCGCGCAATTCCGGTTTGAACTTCATCAGCAATAAATAAAACATTATGTTTTTCGCACAATGCTTTTGCTTTCGCCAAATATCCTTCAGACGGAACATAAACTCCAGCTTCCCCCTGAATTGGTTCCACTAAAAATCCCGCTATGTTTTTTGATGATTCTAAAGCTTTTTCAAGCGCTTCAAGATTGTCATATTCAATTTTTATGAATCCGTCTGTAAACGGTCCAAAGTTTTTGCGAGCCGTTTCATCATTCGAAAATGAAATGATTGTAGTTGTTCTTCCGTGAAAATTGTTTTCGCAAACAATTACCTGCGCCTGATTTTCAGGAATTCCTTTTACTTCATACGCCCATTTTCTGCATACTTTCAAAGCCGTTTCAACAGCTTCTGCGCCAGTATTCATTGGCAGCACTTTATCAAAGCCAAAATACTTCGTTATGTATTCTTCGTAATTTCCTAATTTATCATTGTAAAAAGCACGAGAAGTCAGCGTTAGTGTCTGCGCCTGATCTACCATTGCTTTTACAATTTTAGGATGGCAGTGCCCTTGGTTTACAGCAGAATAAGCCGATAAAAAATCGTAATATTTTTTCCCGTCAACATCCCATACATAAACTCCTTCTCCTTTTTCTAAAACCACAGGAAGCGGATGATAATTATGAGCTCCGTATTTATTTTCTTTTTCAATCAAAATTTCTGATTTTGACGAAAGGGTGTTTTCTGTATGTGTCATGATATTTAACTTTAAAAAGCAAAAGTAATAAATTTTTCAAATCCACAAGCTTGAAAGTATATTTTGACTTCATATTAACCAATAAAAAGTCAAAATAGCCATTTTTACCACAATACAGAATCAAATTTAATTATTATAAATTTTAACTTTATAATCTTTTATTAAAAAAAATAGCTACTTTTATGCTTATATAGTGTAGTCCCTATGGGACTAATTGCTGGCGCTATATTTAAAGCTACCGATATTTTATCTCTTCGAGATATTTTGAAATTATGGATAAATGTATAAGGCAATGATATCATCAATAATTCAGAAATATATGATTTTTAGAAATAAAATGAACAGCAGCGTAACTCCGTTAGGAGTTCAATATCGGTAGAAAAAAGAATGTGGCACGTTAAAATGTCCCATAGGGACTAGATTACAAAACAAGAATATTTAAAACATGGATAGTTTAGACGAATTTGATATTAATATAATTAAGGAATTAGAAAAAGACGGAAGAATGGCTTTTTCTGCCATTGCGGCCAATTTGAAAATATCAAATACAATGGTGCATCAGCGCATTAACCGATTAATGGAACAAGGAATAATTGGCGGCATAAAACCCATTATTCAGGAGAAAAAAATTGGTTTTGACTGGGCCTCTTTCACCGGAATTACTTTAAACAAAGACTCTGATTCTGATAGAATTATCGAAGAATTAAAAAATATTCCCGAAATTACAGAATGTTATTATGTAACGGGTTCGTTTACGCTTTACATCAAAATTGTTGCGAAGAATCACGAACATATGCGAAAAATCCTCTACGAGAAAATCGACAATATTCCCGGAATCGCCAAAACGGATTCTATTATTGAATTAGGCTGCGCTTTTAAAAGAAATATCATTTTATAATTAATTTATCTGGTGAAATATGCGTTTACGAATACTAATATTTTTTACATTATTCTTTTGTAAATCAATACTTGTTTCGCAAACGACGATCTCAAATCCTGTAAAAAGTGATTTTGAAGAAATATTATCTGTTTTAGCTTCTGATTATATGGAAGGCAGAAAAGCCAATCAAAAAGGCGGTTATATAGCAGCCACTTATATTGCCTCTACGATGTACACCTCTAAACTGAAGCCTTATAATAACAATGGAAAATCCTTTTTTCAGGAATTTAAAATTCAGGAACATACTGTAAAAAAAGCAACATTTGAAATCAAAAAAGGAAAAGAATTTATTGCTCTTTCAGAAAGTGATTTTGAGTTAACCCCAATCTCTCAATCTTTACAAAAAAATACTCAAGTCGTTTTTGCGGGTTATGGTTTGAGTATGCCTGAGGAAAATTACGACGACTATAAAAGCCAAAATGTAAAAGGCAAAATAGTTGTTGTATTGAAAAGTTTTCCAAGTCATCTAGACACAACTTCTGCTGTTTATCGGAAATTCAAAAAAATATTTCCAGAAGAAAATGATTTAGAAGAAATGAAACTGAAAAATGCAATAAATAAAGGCGCTGCTGCTTTAGTTATTATCTATTCTAATCAAAACTTCAGACTAAAAAATTCACATCAAAATGATGCTTTTCATTCTTTCGAAAGTGAATCTAGTGTTTCGATTCCGGTTTTCAGATTGAGCAAATCAACAGCCGAAAAACTGTTATCGGATAATAAAATCTCATTAGAGACATTCGAAAAAAAAGCACAAAACCTTCAAACGGCTTCTGTAGTATTAAAAAATACAAGTGCTGCTTTTTCAATTGATTTGCAGACAGAAACTTATCTAGTCCGAAATGTTTTAGGAATGATTAAAGGAAAAGACACAACAAAAACAATTATCGTTGGCGCGCATTACGATCATTTGGGAATTAAAAATGACTCGATTTATAATGGTGCAGACGACAATGCATCGGGAACTTCGGGTATGCTGGCTTTGGCAAAAAACTGGTCAGAATCAAAAATACAGCCAAAATATAATATCCTTTTCGCGGCTTGGACAGCTGAAGAAATGGGACTTTTAGGAAGCGAATATTTTGTTCAGAACTTGAATTTACAAGATCAAAAAATCCTACTCTGTATTAATATGGATATGATTTCGAGAAGTGCGCCCGAAGATAAAGCACGTAGAATTCTCAGCATCGGAACCGAAAAAGAAACCGAGTATTTAAAGAAAATTGCCAGCGAAAGTAACGCTAAACTTCAAAAGCCGTTTAATTTAGATTTATGGGAAACCAACGGACATTCTGGAAGTGATTATGCTTCGTTTACTGCAAAAGGAATCCCGATTATGACTTTTTTCAGCGGTTTCCACGAAGATTATCATACGCCTCGCGATATCGCTTCAAAAGTAGATTTGGAAAAAATACAAGACGTCTTATTTATTGTGAACAATTCTCTTTTAAAATTTATTGAAAGTCAGCAAAACTAAACCAAGATAACCATGAAAAATAAACTTCTTTTCAGATCATTTACAATTCTTTCTTTGTTATTAACAAGCTGTTTTGTTCAGGCACAGAATCCAAAGGGAAAATTATTTATTATTGGCGGCGGCGATCGTTCTGATGACTTAATGAAACAGGTTTTGAATGTAGCAGAATTAGGCAAAAAAGATTATATCGTGGTTTTACCTATGTCCAGTGAAGAACCGGACAGTTCGTTTATCTTTTTTAAAACACAAATGGTAAAACTGACATCAAACCCGATTGTAATGCTGAATTTTAATAAAGAAACAGCACAAAATAAAACGCTAACCGATTCGGTACAAAAGGCAAAACTAATTTTTATAAGCGGCGGTGATCAAAACCGTTTTATGGCTGTCGTTCACAATACTCCAATAAAAACTGCAATTCAAAAAGCGTATGAAAACGGAAGTACAATTTCTGGAACAAGCGCCGGAGCAGCCGTAATGTCTGAAAAAATGATTACCGGAAATCAAAAATTACAAAAAGAATATTCGGGAACTTTTTCTACTATTAAATACGATAATCTCGAAACTTCAGAAGGTTTGGGTTTATTAAAAACTGTCGTTATCGATCAGCATTTTTTAAAGAGAAACCGTTACAACCGTTTACTTTCTGCATTGATTGAATTTCCAGATTTAACCGGAATTGGAATTGACGAAGCAACCGCAATAATTGTCAGAAATAATAAAGTGGAAGTTGCCGGAGAAAGTGAAGTGATTGTTTTCAAGAATCCTAAAGGCATTTTAAAGTCAAAAAAAGACAATCTGATTTCGATTGAAAAATTAGAAATAAGCATTTATACGGCCGGACAAAAATTTAATATCAAATAAGCATGTTTCAATATTCTAAAATCATAAAAATAACTCTTTTAATTTGTTTTAGTTTTCATCTTTCGGCACAAAAAATAAGCACAAAAGAAATTAACCGATTAGAAAAACTGGCAGAAAAAATTACGATTATCCGTGATAATTGGGGAATTCCGCACGTTTACGGAAAAACTGATGCTGATGCTGTTTTTGGATTATTGTATGCACAATGCGAAGATGATTTTAAAAGAATAGAAATGAATTATGTAGAAAAGCTAGGACGCCTTTCTGAAATAAAAGGTGAATCTGTTTTATATAATGATTTAGAAATTAAACTTTTAATTGACGTCGATGAAGCAAAAGCAGATTATAAAAAAGCGCCCGACTGGCTTAAAAAACTTTTAAACAGTTATGCCGATGCAATCAACTTTTACCTCTACAAACATCCGGAAGTAAAACCTGCACTTTTAACGCATTTTGAACCGTGGTTTCCACTGCTTTGGACAGACGGAAGTATTGGAGCTATTAGTACCGCAGATCTTTCGACTGGAGAATTAAAAGCTTTTTATTCTGGAAACACTGACAAGGTGGCGTATGTAGAAAGAGAAAAATATGTACAAACCGGATCAAACGGTTTTGCCTTCGCTCCATCAAAAACAGAAAGTGGAAATGCTATTTTATACATTAATCCGCATACGACTTTTTATTTTAGACCCGAAGTTCAGGTTACAAGCGAAGAAGGTTTAAATGTTTACGGTGCCGTAACCTGGGGGCAGTTTTTTGTTTATCAAGGTTTTAATGAAAATTGTGGCTGGATGCACACTTCTTCAAATGTTGATGTTGCCGATATGTATGCTGAAAAAATCATCAATAAAAACGGTAAACTTTTCTACGAATTCGACACTAAGCTTTTACCTGTTATTGAAAAAGAAATCACGATAAAATATCTGGAAAAAGGAAAACTAATTCCAAAGAAATTTAAAACCTATTTCACAAACAATGGTCCAATAATGGCTAAACGGGACGGAAAATGGATCAGTCTAAAATCAAACAATCGTTCGATGAACAGTTTGATTCAGAGCTGGATTAGAACAAAAGCGGCCAATTTTGATGATTACAAAAAAGCAATGGATTTAAAAGCCAATACCTCTAACAATACTGTTTATGCTGACAGTAAAGGAAATATTGCGTATTGGCACGGTAATTTTATTCCAATTCGTGACAAAACTTTGAATTGGTCAAAAGTTGTCGATGGCTCGATTTCTTCAACACAATGGAAAGGTCTTCATGATGTTAATGAAACAGTTCATTTGTACAATCCAACAAATGGCTGGCTTCAAAACTGCAACTCAACTCCATTTTCTGTCGCAGGAAATAATAGCCCAAAAAAAGAAAATTATATTCCGTATATGGCTCCTGATGGAGAAAATTTCAGAGGCGTAAATGCCGTTAGAATTTTCAGTAAAGGTGAAAAATATACTTTAGATAAAGTTATTTCCAATGGTTATGATTCTAAATTGTCCATTTTTGAAATATTGATTCCGAGTTTGATTGCCGTTTTCGAGAAAAACATAAAACCAGAATCTGTAGAATATTCAGAATTAGCTGAACCTATTTCAATTCTTAAAAATTGGGATTATTATGCCAAAGAAAATTCTGTTGCCACAACTTTAGCTGTTGAATGGGCTTATAAATTAGATCCCATTATTCAAAAAGCTTACATTGATGAAGGAGAATTAGACCAGGTTGAAAACACTAAAAACTTTGCAAAAAACGCGACTGCAGCACAAATGATTCCGCAGCTGCAAACTGTTATAAAAGAACTTAACTCAAAATGGGGAAGCTGGAAAACGGGTTGGGGTGAAGTCAATCGTTTTCAGCGTTCAAGCGGCGATATTGATTTAAAATATGATGATAACAAACCGAGTTTACCAATTGGTTTTGGCCCTGGTTCCTGGGGAAGTTTACCTTCTTTTAAAGCTAATTATCAAAATAATTCTAAAAAACGATACGGTTACAACGGGAACAGTTTTGTATGCGCTGTTGAATTTGGCTCAAAAATAAAAGCAAAATCATTATTAGCCGGCGGAAACAGCGGCGACGCCAATTCAAAGCATTTTACAGATCAGGCAGAAATGTATCGAAACGGGCAATTTAAAGATGTTTTGTTTTATAAAGAAGACGTTCTGAAAAATGCCGAACGAACCTATCATCCCGGAAAATAATTTTGGCCGACAAAATATGTTAAATAAACCTCGTGAAATAGCTCACGAGGTTTTTTTGTAACATAATATTTCTGATATTTGTTAAAAATTGTAAAAAAATGAAAAATTTAGCTACCCTTATTTTTACTGTAATATTGTTTTCAACTACTATGAATGCACAATTAAAACCCGTAAAATATTCTGAAGGAAACCAGACATTGAATGGTTTATTTATAAAATCTGCTAAAAAAAGCGCTAATAATCCCGGAATCTTACTTTTACCAGCCTGGTTAGGAATTGATAATGCTTCAAAAGGAATTGCCGAAGAATTATCTAAATTGGGTTATCATGTTTTCATAGCTGATATTTATGGCGAAGGAAATTATCCAACAAACACTTCTGAAGCTGGAAAACAAGCTGGTTTTTATAAAACAAATTACGAAGCTTATCAAAAACGAATTAACGCAGCTCTGCAGGAATTAGTAAAATCCGGAGCAAATGCTGATAATATTGTTGCTATTGGTTATTGTTTTGGAGGAACCGGGGTTCTTGAAGCTGTTCGTGGACATCTTAACGTAAAAGGAATTGCTTCTTTTCATGGCGGTTTAGGTAAAGATGCTGCCCGAAAAACAGAGCCAGCCTCAGCTAAAGTTTTAATTTGTCACGGAGCAGATGATCCGTTTGTTCCAAAAGAAGAAATTGCATCATTTCAGCAGGAAATGCGCGATTCAAAAGCCGACTGGCAAATGATTTATTATGCCAATTCAGTACACTCGTTTACAAATCCCGAAGCCGGAAACGATAATTCTAAAGGTGCAGCTTACAACACCGTTGCTGCAAAAAGATCTTTTGAGCATTTACAGCTTTTTCTGAACGAAGTCCTTAAAAAATAATACTTTTTATCGCACGCAGATGACGCTGATTGAACGGATTGACACTGATTGTAACAAAATTAATTCTCGCAAATCCGTTTAACCCGTATTAATCTGTGGGCAAAACAATAACCAAAATAAAACCAACCAAAAATAACCAATGTCACACAACAAGATTAGAGAAGACAAAACCTGTTTAAACTGCAGGCATGTTGTTGAGCAAAAATTTTGTCCAAACTGCGGACAGGAAAATTCAGATTCCAGGAAAACATTTCATCATTTGTTTATTCACTTCTTTGAAGATTTAACGCATTATGAAAATGCTTTCTGGAAAACAATACGAAACCTTCTTTTCAAACCGGCAACGCTAACAAAAGAATATCTTTCTGGAAAAAGATTATCTTATCTGGCACCGGTTCGTCTTTATATTTTCATCAGTTTTATTACTTTTTTACTAATTGCAATATTTCCAAGTAAAGTAAGCAATCAAATTAATAAAGGTGAAAAAGAAATTTCTACATCACTTATTAATCAGGATAAAAATGGTGTTAAAAGCAAGTACAAAACGCATTTTGAATTAAAATCGATGAAAGAAATCGATTCGATTCAAAAATATGGTAAAGAAGATGAAAAACTTTCAGAACTTCAATACTGGCTTTATGAAAAATCAGTTCATGTTACAGAAAACAATACCAAAAGGGAAATTGTAGAAAAATTTATTGAATCGTTTTTTCATAATATTCCCAAAATCCTATTTATAATAATGCCGTTTTTTGCTTTCTTTCTCTGGATTTTCCATAACAAAAAGAAATGGTATTATTTTGATCACGGGATTTTCACCCTGCATTATTTCTCTTTTTTACTCCTTATTTTCCTTATTATGTTTATCGTAGAAAGAGTCGTTGGATTATTTGGAGAAAACAATCCAATCAGCTTCATTGCGAGCATAGTGAATGTTGCCGGCACAATTTGGATGTGTTATTATTTTTATCCCGCGCACCATCGTTTTTATGGAGAAAGCAGAATAGTATCGTTTGTTAAAAGCGTAATGTTATTCTTTATTAACTTCTTTTTTATTCTATTTTTACTAACATTTTATGTTTTATACACATTTATCAATTTACACTAATATACTATAATGAAAAAAATTGTAATTCTATTATTAATTGCTTCTGCATTTTCATGTAAAAATGCGCAGTCTGTTGCTTCTAAGGATAATTCAGACCCAACCAAATACGTGAAACTTATCTCTGAAAAAGACCTTAAGAAAATGCTTTATACTGTTGCTTCTGATGAAATGCAAGGCCGTGAAACCGGATCTGCAGGGCAGAAAAAAGCAGGTCTTTATATGATCGAGCAATACAAAAAAAGTGGTGTATCTTTTCCAAAAGGTGCGTCAGATTATTACCAGCATATTCCTGCATCGTATTTAAATGCAAAACGCAACCAAAACCTTCCTGATTCTGAGAATATTTGGGCTTTCATCGAAGGTTCTGAAAAACCTGATGAAGTTTTGGTAATTTCAGCCCACTACGATCACGTTGGAATTAAAGATGGTGAAGTTTATAACGGAGCTGATGATGATGGTTCTGGAACTGTTGCTGTTATTGAAATGGCAAAAGCTTTTGCTAAAGCTAAAAAACAAGGTCACGGGCCAAAACGTTCAATTTTGTTTTTACACGTAACAGGTGAAGAACATGGTTTACATGGATCTCGTTTTTATTCTGAAAATCCTTTGTTTCCAATTGCAAACACTATATCAGACATTAATATTGATATGATTGGACGTCGTGATGTTGAACATGCAAATACAAACAATTATGTTTATGTAATTGGAGCCGACAGATTATCATCTGACTTACACAATGCAGTTGTGGCTCAAAATGAAAAATACATCAAAATGGACTTAGATTTTAAATTTAATGATCCAGCAGATCCAAATCACTTTTATGAGCGTTCTGATCATTATAACTTCGCAAAACATGGCATTCCGGCAATTTTCTTCTTCAACGGAGTTCACGAAGATTACCACGGAAAAGGCGACGAACCTCAAAAAATCGAATACGACGCTTTAACCAAAAGAACAAAACTGGCTTTTGTACTGGCGTGGGAATTAGCTAATAGAGAGAATAGACCAGTGGTTGATAAACCTATCAAATAAAGGGTCAGAGGCTCAAAGTAGCAAAGGTTCAGAGGTTTTTGAAACTTTAATCATAAAAAAAGGATAAGCTAAGCTTATCCTTTTTTTATTTATATATTTTTATTTAGGTTAGAGTCTCAAAAAACCTTTGCAACTTTGAACCTTTGAACCTCTGAACCTTTGCACCTTCCTCTAGTCATTCATAGAAATCAAAAACTCTTCATTATTTTTCGTTTTCTTGAAACGGTCGTTTACAAAATCCATAGATTCTACAGGGTTCATATCAGATAGATATTTACGCATGATCCACATTCTTTGTAAAGTTTTTTCGTCAAGTAATAAATCGTCGCGACGTGTACTTGAAGAAGTAAGATCGATTGCAGGGAAAATACGTTTGTTGGCAATTTTACGATCCAGCTGAAGCTCCATGTTACCGGTTCCTTTAAACTCTTCAAAGATAACCTCATCCATTTTAGAACCTGTTTCCGTCAATGCCGTTGCGATGATACTTAACGAACCACCGTTTTCAACATTTCTTGCTGCTCCAAAGAAACGTTTTGGCTTTTGTAATGCATTCGCATCAACACCTCCACTTAACACTTTTCCAGATGCTGGCTGAACTGTATTATAAGCACGTGCTAAACGTGTAATCGAATCTAAAAGAATAACAACATCGTGTCCGCATTCAACCAAACGTTTTGCTTTTTCAAGAACGATATTGGCAATTTTCACGTGTTCTTGCGGTTCTCTGTCAAAAGTTGATGCAATAACTTCACCACGAACACTTCTTTGCATATCTGTAACCTCTTCAGGGCGTTCATCTATCAAAAGAACAATCAAATAAACTTCTGGATGGTTAGCCGCAATTGCGTTTGCAATGTCTTTTAAAAGCATTGTTTTACCCGTTTTTGGCTGTGCAACGATCATTCCACGCTGTCCTTTTCCAATAGGAGAAAACAAATCGATAATACGGGTAGATACAGAACTGCCTTTTTCGGCTAATTTGAATTTTTCAGAAGGAAAAACTGGGGTCAGGTGTTCAAAAGAAACTCTGTCACGAACAACCTGAGGATCATGTCCATTAATTTTTAATACACGAACAAGAGGGAAAAATTTCTCGCCTTCTTTTGGAGGGCGAACCACACCTTTTACAGTGTCTCCGGTTTTTAAACCAAATAATCTGATTTGTGAAGTTGATAAATAAATATCATCCGGTGAAGCTAAATAATTGTAATCAGAAGAACGCAAAAATCCGTAACCGTCAGGCATCATTTCAAGAACACCTTCACTTTCGATAATTCCGTCGAATTCAAAATCTGAATCTCTGAAATTATTATTCTTTTTGTTTTTATGGTTCTGGTTTTGATTCCCGTTATTTCCGTTCCCATTTTGATTTGGGTTTGGGTTTTGATTCGGGTTCTGGTTTGGATTTTGGTTTTTATTCTGATTAGGATTAATCTTTTTAACCGGTGCAGTATTTTCAGTTTTTTCAGCAACTGGTGCTGTTGTCTCATTTTCTGTAACTTCTTCAGTAGAAACTACTTCTTTAACAACTTCTTTTTCCTTTTGCAGAGCGACCTTTTTTTCATAAGCTGACTTATTGAATTTTACAATTTTAGGTCCTTTTTTCTCTGGAGTTTTACTTTCGGCAGCTTCTTCAGCTTCTACGGTCTGCTTTTCTTCTACAGCCGCAGGAGTTTCAATTTCCTTTGGAGCCTCCTCTACACTATCAAATTCAAGAACAGGAGTGTTTTTATTGACTGTTTTCTTAACCGGAGCAATTCGTGCTCTTTTTGGCTTGTCATTATTTACTTCCTTTTCCGCAATAGTTTCTGCAGGCGGTGCTGATGCCGCCTCCTGGTGCGCTAATATCTGAGTAATCAGATTGTCTTTTTTAACGCCATTAATCTTTATAGTTTTAGCTAACTTAGCTATTTCTTGAAGCTCAGAAAGCTTCATTTCTTTTAATGCAGAAATATCAAACATGAATTGTTCTATGAATTTAATTATTTTAAAGGAAATACTGTAAAAAGAATAGGTAGATATTTTTTTTCAATTGCCCGCAGTATGAAGTGCTTACGGTATTATGATGCAATAATACGAATAAAATTTAATCATACAATAGTATTTTAAAAAAAGAAAATATATTTTTGTAAAACAATTTTAGATCATGATACAAAGAATTCAAACCGTATATCTAATTCTTACCTTTGTTGTTACAGGGGTTTTAATGTTTTTTATGCCGCTTTGGACATTAAATACTGGAAAAGCTTTTTATTTTATGCAAGACCAGTTTTATACTATTTTACTAGGTTTAAGCACAATGCTTACGATTATTAGTATTATATCATACAAAAAGAGACAAAATCAGTTCGTGATGAACAGACTGAACATAATATTAAATTTAATTTTATTAGGATTATTTGTATACCGCTCTCTAAATTTATCTGGAGATACAACTACAGTTGTATCGGAGAAAGGTATTGGGATGTTTCTTCCAATTGTTGCTATCGTGTTATTAGTTCTTGCTAATAAGGCCATCAAGAAGGACGAAGATCTTGTAAAATCTGTAGATCGTTTGAGATAAACCTATAAACTTAATTTTTTTGTGCGAAGAGAACCCGAATTTATATTCGGGTTTTTTTGTGCTTAATTTTCACTATAAAATGTGAGATCTGAAATCATTTTTAAAAATCAGTTTTGTAAGATAATTTTTTCATAAATTTGCATTTTTGTTCTAAATTATGGCAGATAAAATAAAGATACACCTTGCTGATGATCATCAGGTACTTATTGATGGACTTACCAATTTACTGCAGACAGTTCCAAATTTTGAAATTGTCGGCAGTTCATTGAACGGCACCACTATACATGATGACGTGGTACTGGATCAGGCCGATATTTTAGTTTTAGACATTAGCATGCCGCAAAAAGATGGTATTGAAGTTTTGAAAGAATTTAGTCAAAAAGGATTTCCCTGCAAAGTGATTATTTTATCGAGTTACGATGATTTAAAAATCATTAAAGAAGTAATGAAATTGGGAGCCAAAGGCTATTTAACCAAAAAATGTGCGGGTGAGAATATCATTGAAGCTATTGATGCCGTATATCAGGACCAGGAATATTATTCTGATGCAGTAAGGGAAAAAATCTTTAGCATGTTTTCTCAAAACAATCCGAAATTGAGCAAGAATATTTATACTGAAAGTCCTATCCTAAGTCCCAGAGAAATGGAGATTGTAACACTAATCTGCTTAGAATACAGCGGAAAAGAAATAAGCGAGCAGCTTTTCATTAGCATAAATACTGTCGAAACACATCGCAAAAACATCATGAAAAAACTAAATATAAAAAATACAATTGGCCTTGTAAAGTATGCTTTAAAAAACAACTTAATAAACCCATAAAGTAAAAATCAAGAGGATAATATAACTAAATATGTTTTTTATTAGAATTTTAATATTGCTTATTATACTTATCTCTAATGGAGACAGGGTTTTCAGCCAGCAAAATACTCTAAAAGATTCTATCGTAAAACTAGAAAAAAAATATATTTCAGGACAACGAAAAACAGAACAATTGCGGAATAAAAAAGTTGTAAGTCTCTTTATTGTTCTAATAGTTATCTTATTTTTTCTTTTCTATCTCGTTTATCAAAACAATAAATTAAAGCAAAAAATTAAGCGAAAAGACACTAAACAAAAAATCCTTCTTAATGTAATAAATGCAGGGATTGACAGTCAGGAAACCGAACAAAAAAAGATTGCGGCATTTTTACATGACAATATCAATTCACTCCTCTCTTCTGCAGGATTACATTTGAATGTTTTTACAACCAAAAACAACATACAATCTGAAGAAATTCAAAAAGCAAAAGCTATTTTATCAGAAGTTCATGATCTTCTACGTGATATTTCGCATGATCTTGTGCCTACTCTTTTAGTTCGTTTTGGATTAATTTACGCTTTAGAAGATTTATGCGAAAGGAATTCAAATTCGAGTATTCAGTTTGAGTTTTCAAGTTCTGTTGCTGCAGACACTAGATATTCTGAAAAATTCGAAACAAAACTATATTTCATTGTTTCTGAATTGTTCAACAACATTATAAAACATAGTGAAACACAAAAAGCTCAGATATCATTACATGAAAACAACAATCAGTTAATCATAATTATTCATGATAATGGAAAAGGGTTTAATTCCGAAAAATTAAATGAAATTGAAGGTTTTGGCTTAAACCGAATTAGAGTCAGAATAAAAAAATTAAGAGGAAGCTTTTCTATCATTTCTAGAGCAAATGAAAACACAGGAACATCTATTAAAATAAAAGTTCCGATTTCATAAAATCTTATTTTTTACCAATTTCGATAATTTCCAAATCCTTTATTTTATCATCATCTATTACAAAACGAAGCATGGTTCGCATTTGATGAAAACCGCTTTTTCCTGCAGCACCAGGGTTCATGTGTAATAAATTATTCTTTTTATCGAACATTACTTTTAAAATATGCGAATGTCCACAGATGAATAATTTTGGCGGATTTGAAGCCATTTCTTCCCTAATACCAGGATTGTATTTTCCCGGATAACCTCCAATATGCGTAATCCAGACTGAAACATTTTCACATAAAAATCTATTATGGAGTGGAAATTCTAATCTTGCTTTTGCATCATCAATATTTCCATAAACACAACGCAAAGGTTTCAGTTTTTTTATGGTATCCGTAACACTCAAATCCCCTATATCGCCTGCATGCCATACTTCATCTGCTTGTGCAACATATTTTAAAATAACATCATCAATATGACTGTGAGTATCGGAAAGAAGGAGGATTTTTTTCAATTTTTTTAAAGGTACAAAGGTTCAGAGGTGCAAAGGTACAAAGGTTTTTTTAAAAGGGGCTAAGGTTCTGAGGTGCTAAGGTGCTAAGTTTTTTTTATGGCAGTATTATGTAGAGACGCACTGCAGTACGTCTTTCGTTAGGTTTTCATTTCTTTCCAAATACAAAAAAACCGATCTGCTTTACAGATCGGTTTTTTATTTGTTGTTAAACCTGCCAGGTTTAATGGATTGTTATTATTTCTTAGGATTTTGATTTTTACCTTCTTTCAATTCCTTAGTGTCTTTGGTATCCATCATTTCCATTAATTTTAATCCTAATAAACCGCTGATAGAACCATCAGAACCTCCATTACCCGAAATTAAAACATCTGGAATTACTTTGATATTTCCTTTACCAATTTCTTCCGTTACTTTATATCGGGTAAAGTTATCTCCACCCATTGCGGTAACCTGAAGCTGATATGCCTCCGCAGTTGATTTACCAATTGCCATAATTTTTTCAGCTTCGGCCAAACCGGTTTTCGAAATTCTTTCAGCTTCGGCACTAGCATTTAATTTAGTTGCTTCTGCCTGTGCTCCTGCTCTTGCTTTTGTTGCTTCGGCTTCTGCGTTTGCGCGCATCTTTGTAGCTTCTGCTTCTGCGTTTACATTCAGTTTTAAACTGGTTGCATCTCCTTCTGCTTTCTTAACTGTAGCATCTGCAGTACGCTGAGCGATTTCAACACTTTGTGAAGCACGTACAATTTCTTTCTGCATGTCTGCAATTGCTGTTTCTTTTTCCATTCCTTGGCGCTGTTCTTGTGCCATTCTTTGGGTTTGATACGTTTTTTGTTCTTCTTCTGCCAGTTTTCTGTCGGTTAAAGTTTTCATTAATGAATCTGGCGGAACGATATCTCCAATCAAAGTATCAACTGCATTTACATTGTATTCATCAAGTACTAATTTAATATGATTTTTAGCCGATTCCTGACGCTCTTTTCTGGTTGTCAAGAACGAAATCACATCGCTGTCCTGAGCCGAGTTTCTGAAATAGTTACCAATTGTAGGTTCTAAAACCTGAGAAACTAAATTGTTCATGCTTCCAAAACGTGCAATTACTTTTGGCGCTTCGGCTGCTGGTACGTGGATAATCTGCGCAACATCTAGATTGAATGGGAAACCGTCTTTTGAACGAACTGTAATTGTAGAAAGATTTTTATCTAAATCATGCGATTCGCTTCGTGCATTTGCCCAGTTTAAAACTAAGTTCGTTGTTGGAACTGCTTCTAATTTTGTTGTGTATTTATTCAACGCATATTTTCCTGGACCAAGCGGCTCCATCCAAACACCACGCTGCCCTTTTGAAACAATATTTCCGTGTTTAAAAGTATCTCCGGTTACATCTTGTCCGTCTTCTCCAATATATGAGATCACAACTCCCACATAACCAATTGGTACATCTGTCATTGGGTTTTGCTCAATTAAAACTCCCCACGTATTAATGTAATAAGAACCGGCTAACATAACCTGAGGCTGTAAACCACGATTTCCGCCTTGCTCCAAAAACTTATCAAAATCCTGAAAGTTATTATGATCATTAACAAATTTACCCGCAATTTGTCCCTGCGGAATTGGTTCACCGTCCAGAGCGGTTACAATACCAATCATGTTTTCAAAAATTTTAATCTGATCTGTAATAACAATCTCAAACAAAAATGTATTAATACGGTAAGAACCTGTTGTGATAAAAGCAGTCTGACGTCCTTTTTGACCTCCATTATCTAAAAAGGCTGTTGCATCTTGAAAATTATCACTTTCTACTCTTCTGGCCAAGATTCTTCCGGTTGGGATTTCTTTTCCATCCTTACTTAAAACCAGTCCAATTTTTCCTTCCGGAATCAATGTAAAACTAGTCATGTCGATTGAATACTGCCAAATCCACATTCCCCAGTATAAACCCGGAGCAAGTGTTTTTGCCTGATAACCTGCCTCGCCTTTTGTGGCGATGATTCGGCCGTCTGGTAATGATTTGTCCGTGCCAAACAAAACGAATTTTTTGGTTACTAAACCAATTTTATCTTCTGGAACCATCACCATTCCGAAGAAAACACGTAAAATAAATTTGTAAAAAAGAATGGCAAATACAATTAAAAGTATCCACCAATAAGAGGTAATTTCATTCATAGTTTTTGATATTTAATTGTACAAACATAGGAGAAATATGAACTGTTAAAATGAAAAATTTTTAAAATTAACATTTGGAAATTTCTTCCCAAAAATGTTAAAAAACGCTTTAACTTATATCGTTGGAATTGTCAATTTCTGACACGATTTTTAGCTGAGCAAACTATGATTTGCATTTTGGGAGTTAACAGTTTTTTGGGGAGGTTTTGAGATTCTAACAGGCTAAGGTTCTAAGTTTTTCTTTCTGGATATTTATTATAAGGGTATTAATCGGTTTTAAATTATATTGAAAATTATTATACCTATATATAAATACAATTTACCAATCAAACTTTAGACGCAGTACTGTGCATCTCTACATATTAATTGAGAATAAAAAATCTTTGAACCTTTGTCACTCTGCACCTTTGAAACTCATAAAAAACCTTAGAATCTTAGCAGCTCAGAACCTTAGCAGCTTTTAAAAAAAACCTTTGTACCTTTGCACCTCAGTACCTTTAAAAAAACCTTTGAACCTCTGCCGTGAGATATTTTATTCATTTTGCTTATAACGGAACCCATTATCATGGCTGGCAGTTTCAGCCCAACGCTTCATCAGTTCAGGAAACTTTAAATAAAGCACTTTCGGTTTTATTGAATTCTACTATAAATGTGATGGGTGCCGGAAGAACGGATACAGGTGTTCATGCCGAGGAAATGTACGGTCATTTTGATTTAGAAAAAGTAATTGACATTCCGGTTTTGGTACACAAACTCAATTCGTATTTACCAAAAGACATTGCGGTTTATAATCTTATTCCCGTTCATGACGATGCGCATTGCCGATTTGACGCTACGAAAAGAACGTACGAATATCATATCAATACAGTAAAAAATCCGTTTTTAGAAGAATTGAGCTGGTATGTAAATCAAAAGTTAGATATTGATTTAATGAACGAAGCAGCGAAGATCTTATTAAACCATACCGATTTTCAGTGTTTTTCGAAGGTGAATACAGATGTTAATACTTTTGACTGCACGATTTTTGAGGCGTATTGGACAAATGAAAACAACAAACTCGTTTTTACAATTTCGGCAAATCGTTTTTTACGAAATATGGTTCGGGCGATTGTGGGAACTTTGATTAATATAGGATTGCACAAAATTACGCTGGCTGATTTTGAGAATATTATTGCCAGCAAAAACAGAGAAAAAGCCGGATTTTCAGTTCCGGCGCATGGTTTATATTTAACCAAAATTTATTACGACTATCTATAGCTTTAAGCTGTAGGCTTTAGGCAATAAGCTTTAAACTTTGTGCCTAAAGCGTATTGCCTAAAGCTTAAAGCTTAAAAAATAAATGAAAGCAAAAGCATTTGATACCGGTTTATTCAAACGAATTTTAAAATATACGAAACCATATAAATGGCGTTATTACGGCGTTATTATTTTTGCAGTTTCGCTGTCGATTTTTGCGGCACTTAGACCTTACTTATTAAAGCAAACGGTCGACGGTTATATCAAGACACACGACAAAACGGGTTTACTATTATACATTATTTTAATGGGAGCCGTTCTTTTGATGGAAGTGTTTTCTCAATTTTACTTTGTCTATTGGGCCAACTGGCTTGGACAGGATATTGTAAAAGATATTCGAACAAAACTTTTCAAACATATTTTAAGTTTTAGAATGAAATATTTTGATTTGGTTCCGGTTGGGCAATTGGTTACCAGATCAGTTTCGGATATTGAATCGATTGCCCGTATTTTCAGTCAGGGATTGTTTATGATTATAAGTGATTTGATGAAAATGCTCGTTGTTTTGATATTCATGTTTTACATGAACTGGAAACTTACCTGGATCGTTGTCGTTGCAATGCCAATTCTGGTTTATATTACCCGAATTTTTCAACGCAAAATGCAGGTTGCTTTTGAGGAAGTGAGAACACAGATCGCCAATATGAATTCATTTGTTCAGGAACGCGTTACGGGTATGAAAATCGTTCAGCTTTTTAACCGTGAAAAAATCGAAGCCGAGAATTTCAGGGTTATTAATGACAAACATAGAGTTGCGTGGATTAAAACCATTTTGTACAACTCGATCTTCTTCCCTATTGCTGATATTATTTCGTCGATTACTTTAGGTTTGGTAGTTGTTTTTGGCGGATTCAAAATTTTAAACGGAGATAATTTTACCACGTTTGGAGATTTGTTTTCATATACCATGTTTATTGGAATGCTTTTTAATCCGCTTAGACAAATTGCAGATAAATTTAATGAGATGCAGTTGGGAATGATTGCTGCTAATCGTGTATTTGATATTATCGATACAGAAGATCATATTCAGGATACAGGAAAAATTGAAGCTCCTGTTTTTAACGGAAGCATCGAATTTAAACAAGTTCGTTTTAGTTATATTCCGGAGGAAGAAGTAATTAAAGGAATTGATTTATCTGTTGATTCCGGACAAACTGTTGCGATTGTAGGTTCAACCGGAGCCGGGAAATCGACTATTATCAATTTGCTGAATCGCTTTTATGAAATCAACAGTGGAACGATTTGCATTGACGGTCAAAATATCGAAGACTATACTTTGGCTTCTTTACGAAAACAAATTGCTGTGGTTCTACAAGATGTCTTTTTGTTTGCCGATACGATTTACAATAATATTACACTTCATAATCCTGAAATTACCCGCGAACAGGTTTTAGATGCAGCAAAGAAAATCGGTGTACATGACTTTATTATGAGTCTTCCTGATAATTATGATTTTGATGTTAAAGAACGTGGTGTAATGCTTTCGTCTGGACAAAGACAGTTAATTGCATTTTTACGTTCGTATGTGAGTAATCCGAGTATTTTGATTTTAGATGAAGCGACTTCATCTATTGATACCTATTCTGAAGAATTGATTCAGCGTGCGACGGAAACGATTACAAAAGGAAGAACTTCAATAATCATTGCACACCGATTGGCAACAATTGTAAATGCCGATAAAATTGTGGTTATGGATAAAGGTTTAATTGTGGAACAAGGAACGCATCAGGAACTATTAATGAAAACTGATGGTTATTATAAAAACTTATATGATTCTCAATTTTCGGTTGCGAATTAGACTTAAATTATAAATGCTTTTTGAGATTTAGATTAAAAAAAATAACATCCCGACGTGCCTTTTTAATTTATATAGGCGTCACTATTGTCATTACTGTTTCTTCTGTATATATATTAAGTAATTTGATTACTGATCTTACCGAAAAAGCGAATGAAGAGTCAGCACAGCGTAACTTTATTAAAAAGCAGGAATTTTTTTCGCAGGAATTCTCGAAATTTCTGGAACAGGAAAACAGAATAAAGTACGTTTTAAAAATAAGTAAACCAGAAGAACTGGCTTCTAACTTACATGTTTTGACTTCGGTTCAAAACACCAATTTATTGGTAGCCGATAATTGGTTTCAGATAAACGATAATAAAATTCAGTTTGGAACAGATTCTATTTCGGATGTTCTAAAAAAAGATGCAGAAGATTTTATCCAAAAAAATAAAGATCAGGATCACATCAGTGTTATTATTCCGCAGGGAAAAGAATGGGTCTGGAGAATTTATTTTAGACTTACTTCAAAAAACACGATTGTTCGTTATGGTTACGATATCAACTTAAAAAAACTTGTTGATTATTTTTCCAGCATAGATAATATCAAATCGACTAACAATTATGCTTTTATATTTGATAAATCAGGAAGATGTATTTATCATCCTGAATTGAATTTTATAGGAAAAAATATTTATGAGGTTTCTTCTACCCGTGCAATTGACACTATATTTCCTAAAAAGCAGGATTATGTAAAAAGAGTTACCATGTCTGAATATTTAGGACTGGATGTTGTTCGATTTACAAAAAAATTAGACCTTAGAAATTCACATTGGTTTGTATGTGTCAGTTTCCCCAAAAATATTATTAACGAAAATACAGCGTTAATTGAAAAATATTCAACATGGATATATTCAATTACAACAATAATGCTTTTGCTGATTTTCTATTTATTCTCGTATGCCAATAGACGTGCGTACCGAGAAAAAGGAATTGCAATTAAAGAAAAAAACCGACTTCTGGTTGAGAACGAAAAAATCGTAAAAGAAAAAGCACTTATTCAACTCCAGCACTTAAAAGAGCAGATAAATCCCCACTTTTTATTCAATTCGCTTAACTCATTATATATGTTAGTGGGAAGCGATGTAAAAACGGCACAGAAATTCACATTGAATCTTTCTCGTATTTATCGTTATTTAATTGATCCGCCAGAAAAAAATGTCGTTTCACTTAAAGATGAATTACTGTTTATTGAGAAATATATCTTTTTACAGCAAACCCGTTTTAAGGAAGAATTGTTCTTTTCGATAAAAATCGAAGACGAAGAAGCTTTAGAAAAATTTATTCCGTATCTGGCATTTCAGGTTGTGGTAGAAAATGCTATTAAGCATAATATGGCAACGCAGGAAAATCCGTTGACAACAGAAATCTTGATTCAAAAAGATCAGGTAATTATCAGCAATAATCTCCAAAAAAAGGCTCACAGTGAACCCAGCACTAATTTTGGTTTAAAATACCTTTCGAGCATCTATACTTTCTACTCCAGAACCAATTTAAAAACCTCAGAAAAAGACGGCAATTTCGTTTGTATTTTACCTTTAATATCCATTCACTCCTAAAAAAAAGCCATTCACTCCGTTTTGTTTTTTTTCTGAACTAAATTCGAATAGTTTCGATGAAAATTAACTTAAACTTAACACCAAAATGAGGGAAAAGGCATTCCTACATAATGTAGAATTACTTTGCTTACTAATTTTATTATTATTCATTCCTGTTACAGTTCTTTCGCAAAAGAAAAAGAAAAAAGAAACAGAGACTGAAGTTGTAAAAGATTCTACTGATTCCAAAAAAGGAAAAAAATATAGTGACCTTATAAAAAAGGGCACATTAAAAAAAGGACTGTTCAATATCATTCAGGTTAAAACTGATGTTTATTTTGAAATTCAGGATAGTTTGTTTAAAAGAGAATTTCTGGTTGTAAACAAATTATCACAAGTTCCTTTTCAGATTAACGAAGCTGGTTTAAATAAAGGAATGAATTATGAAAACAAAATTATTTCCTTTTATAAAGATACAATTGCAAAGAAAGTTTGGATAAAAACATATGTTCCTAAAGTTTCTTCACCAAAAGAAGATGCCATTACAGCATCTGTAATTGATAATTTCTCAGAATCTATTATTGAAGTTTTCGATATTGAAACTAAAAACAACGATTCGAGCGCTGTAGTTATTAAAGTAAACAAGATTTTTGACGGAAAACAAAAAAGCTTCAATGATGTTTTGAGCAACATTGGTATTGGAGGTTCTGTAAAATCTGACTTATCATATATAGAAAGTTTAAAAGCTTTCCCTAAAAATATTGTAGTAAAATCGCAGCTGACAACTTCTTTCAGCGATGGCGTATCGTCATTACCGATTACGCTTGGCGTGACAAGTAATATTATTTTATTGGATAAAACTCCAATGAAACCTCGTTTTTCTGATAACCGAATTGGTTTCTTCTCTGAAAAGCATTGGTATTTTGCCGATGCACAGCAGGCAATGCTTGAAAAAGAATTGATTACCCGCTGGCGTTTAGAACCAAAGAAAGAAGATGAAGAACGATATTTGAAAGGTGAATTAGTAGAACCTAAAAAACCAATCGTGTATTATATTGATCCATCGACCCCAAAACAGTGGAGAAAATATATTATTGAAGGCGTACACGATTGGCAGGTTGCTTTTGAAAGAGCGGGATTTAAAAATGCAATTATTGCAAAAGAACCTACTGAACAAGATTTAGACTTTGACATTGATGATGTACGTTATTCGGTTATTACCTATGCGGCATCACCAAAATCCAATGCTATGGGCCCTTCGGTTGTTGACCCAAGAAGCGGAGAAATTATTGAAGCCGACATTATTTGGTGGCACAATGTTATGACTTCGCTTCAAAGCTGGATGCGTATTCAAACCGGGCCAATCGACCCAAAAGCGAGAGGAAATGTATTTAGTGATGAACACATGGGAGAAGCAATTCGTTTTGTATCGTCTCATGAAGTTGGACACACTTTTGGTTTAAGACACAATATGGGTTCTTCTTTTGCTTATGATGTTGAGTCTTTACGTTCTAAAGAATTTACAGCAAAAATGGGCGGAACTGCACCTTCAATTATGGATTATGCCCGTTATAATTACGTTGCGCAGCCAGAAGATAGTGTCACGGTAATTACTCCAAAAATTGGAGAATACGATAAATATGCTATTGAATGGGGTTACAGATGGTACTCGCCTAACGAAAACGAAACAGCAAAACTAAACGCCTTAATTACAAAACATCAAAATGACCCCATTTATTTTTATGGAGAACAGCAGGCAAGTATAATTGATCCGCGTTCACAGTCTGAAGATTTAGGAAACGACGCCGTTAAAGCAAGCGAATATGGCTTAAAAAACTTAAAACGTGTTGTAGACAATATCTTAAACTGGACTTACGACAAAGACCGTTCATACTATCAAACCGGCAAACTGTATATAGGAAGTATTGGGCAGTGGCAAACATATAACTCTCATGTCATGAGCAATATTGGAGGTATTTATCTTAATACGACAGTTCATGGCGACAACAAACAAAGTTATATTCCGGTACCGGCAGCCATGCAGAAAAGAGCAGCCGATTTTATAGTTAAAAATGTAGTTACAATTCCGCAATGGTTATTTTTTAATGAGATTTTAGACAAAACAAATCCATTAGAAAATTCACCTCTAGGCCCTTATGAATACACTCCATATACTCTTTCAAGAGGAATGCAATATGGTATTTTGTATGATTTATTGAATGATGACCGTTTGCTTCGAATGACAGAAAACGAATTGTATCAGCGAAATAAAACCAATGAAAAGGTTTTTACCGTAAATGATTTATTCCAAAAATTACATCAAAGTGTATTTGCAGGAACTATTCAAAACAAATCGTTGAGCATTTTAGAGCGAATGACACAAAAAAATTATGTTGATATTTTGATTGTTTCAACAAATAAATTGTTTGAAAAAACAGAACCTAAAAAAGCAATCGAAATTCTACAGACCTTAAATATGCCGAATTTATGCAGTTATTTAGATGATGAACATATGGCAAGAAACATCAATCAATCTTTCTTAAAAAGAGTTACAGAAGTAACTTCAGACAAAAAAGGAGAATTGAGTAAAGTACTTCAATTATTAAGAACAAAAAGAAGTACCGGAGATCAATCGACCCAGAATCATTACCGCGATTTAATACAACGAATCGACAAAGCTTTGAACAATACAACCTTTTAATACATAACCCAAACCCAAAACATGAAAAAAATTCTACATGCCCTACTGCTGTTCCTGGCCATCGCAGGATATTCGCAGGAATCCCGAACTATTACGGGGATCATTCAAGATGAAGCCGACTTGTCGCCAATTCCTGGTGCATCGATCTTTGTTGAGAATAATTCGATCTCAAATAAAACTGCTATGGCAGGTATTATTCAAAGTGAAGGAATCGGAACTACTACAGATTTCGACGGTAAATTCACCTTGAAAATTTCAAAAAATATTACTTCTTTGAGAGTTACTTTCATGGGCTACAAATCGTATACCCTTGAACTTTCTGCTCAAAAAAATTATACGATCAACTTAACATCTGAAACTGCAAAACTTCAGGAGGTTGTTGTAACAGGTTATCAAAAAATTGAGAAAAGAAAACTTACTGCTGCGGTTTCTAAAATCGACATGTCTGCAATTCAGCAAACAGGGGTTTCTAGTATTGACCAATTATTGGTAGGACAAATTGCCGGGGTTGCTGTAAGCACGCCATCTGGAGCACCTGGAGCGCCTGCGAAAATCAGAATCAGGGGTACAGCTTCTCTTAACGGTACACAAGATCCTTTATGGGTATTGGATGGTTTACCATTAGAAGGAAATGAAGTTCCTAAAAACTTTGACAAAGACAATATCGACGTATTAAACAACTACTCTATTGCAGGTTTAAATCCGGATGATATTAAAGATATTACGATTTTAAAAGATGCTGCTGCAACGGCTATTTATGGTGCTCGTGCTGCAAACGGTGTAATCGTGGTAACTACTAAAAAAGGTAGAGCTGGTAAAATGGTTGTAAGTTTCAATACTAATACTTTTATCACGCAAAGACCTCAGTTTTCTAAATTAAACTTAATGAACTCAAACGAGAAAATTGATTTAGAACTTAATATGGCGAGCCGTGCAGATTTGACTTACAGAGATACTGGTGGAGATATTTCTCGTCTTTTAAACGGATCTGGTGAGTTAGATGCTTACAGAGCTGGCGGATTTTCTGCTTTAAGCCCTGCAACACAAGAGTCAATCAATTCTTTAAGAGGAAATAACACAAACTGGGGTAACTTATTATACCAAACTGCTATCAACACGCAACACGGTTTAAGTCTATCTGGTGGTGGAGAAAAATCTGATTACTATTTCTCTTTAGGATACTATGATGAAAAAGGAGCAACTATTGGAACTGGTTTCAAACGTTACAACTTAACATTAAAAAACAATTACCAAATAACAGATAAGTTTAAAGTTGGTGTTGGAATTTTTGGTTCTGAAAACAAAACTACATCTTACCTTACAGATACAGATGCGTTTACAAATCCATCTAATTACTCAAGAAACGTAAATCCATATTTAACTCCATACAATGCAGATGGAAGTTACAAATATGACCCGGACATAGCTGGTTATTCTGATCGTTACGTACCTTTTAATATATTAGAAGAAAGAGCAAATACTTCTTACGATTTAAAAACAAGAGCTATTAAAGCGCTATTAGATGCTGAATATAAACTTACTAATGATTTAAAAGTAAGCTCTCAATTAGGTTTACAATTAGACAATACAGCTAGTGAGAAATTTGCTGGAAAAGAAACTTATTACACAAGAAAACAAAAAGAAAAATCACGTTATTTTACTAACGGAGCTTACAATTATTTCCTTCCAGAAGGTGGTATTATTCAAAACTCTAATACAGACTTTTTTCAGTATAACTTAAAAACAATGGTGAGTTATAAAACTGAAATTGCTGAAAAACACGAAATCGAAGCAATGGTTGGTAATGAGTTAAGAAGAAACTACACAACATCTATTGCAACTAAAGGATTTGGTTTTGATGAGAAGAACTTAACAACTCAGCAAATCATTTTCCCTAATACTAACTTTGCTAAAAACGCAGATTATAGACAGTATGCTAAAACTGAGAATGAAAATGCTTTTGCTTCTTTCTTTGCTACTGCTTCTTATACTTACAACAGAAAATATAGTGTATTTGGAAGTGTGAGATACGATGGTTCTGATTTATTTGGTGTAGATCCAAAATACAAATATTTACCACTTTGGTCAACATCTGCTTCTTGGGCAGTTTCTGAAGAAGATTTCTTAAAAGATAACTTAACACTTTCTAACTTAAGACTTCGTGCTTCTTATGGTTTACAAGGAAATATTGATAAAAACACTTCTCCTTATGTAATGGGTACTAATGGTACAACTATTATTTTACCTGGACAAAATGAGCAGATTATTGATGTTGAGAGCCCGCCAAATGAAAAATTACGTTGGGAAAAAACAACTAATACTAACGTTGGTGCTGATATAGGTTTATTCAATAACCGTATTAGCCTTGTAACTGATTTATACGGAAGAAAAAGTTCTGACTTAATTGGTTTAAGAGCACTTCCATTAGAAAATGGTTTTGAGTATACTAATATGAACTGGGCACAAGTAACGAACAAAGGTTATGAAATTACTTTGTCTACAAAAAATATTGATCGTCCAAACTTTCAATGGAATACAAGTATTAACTTTTCTCATAACAAAAGTAATGTAGACCGTATCGAAGTTCGTGACACAGATTACCTGCCAAACAGAGAAGGACGTCCTGTAAATGCTGTCTTTGGATTTAAAACAAACGGAATCGATGAAAACGGATATCCTTTATTTGTTAACAAAAAAGGAGAAACAGTAAACTCTCAGACATTCTTTGGTTTATATGATCCATTTGCAGATATTTTCCCCGGAGAACTTGCACAGTCAAATTTATCAGCTGCTGAATTTAGAGATTTGTTTACTTATTTAGGAGACAGAGACCCTAAATTTACAGGAGGTATTACCAATACTTTTAAAGTAAGTAATTTTGATTTAACAATTGCAGCTTCATTTAACATCAAACAAACCGTAACAAGAACTCCTCCATACAATGGAACAATCGTAGACAGAGGACAAAATTACAGTAGAGACATTTTAAATGCATGGTCACCAACTAATACATCTTCTAACTTGCCAGGAATTACTAGTAAAGATTCAGGAACAGGAGATTCTTATATGGCATACCTATGGTATTCTGGACAAAACCAAATTCCAACTTACAATTATTTAGATACATGGGTTAGTGAAATGAGTTATATGAGATTAAGCAGTATGCGTTTAGGTTATACATTCCCTAAAGCGTTTACAGATCAAATTAACATTTCAAGCATCAGGCTTAATGTTGAAGCTAGAAACTTATTCGTAATTAGTTCTGATTACAAAGGTTACTTTGACCCGGAAACTTTCGGAAACATTTATGCACAACCAGTTCCTAAGTCATTTACTTTAGGATGTAATGTAACTTTCTAATAAAATTAAAGATGAAAAAATTCTCAAAATATATTCTACTTTTTGCTGCAGCACTTGCTGTAACAAGCTGTGATGATTATCTGGACATCCAACCTGTTGGTCGTGTTATCCCGGAAACATTAGAACAGTACCGCGCAGTTTTAACAAAAGGATATGACGTATATCCTGAACACAAATCATTAACGGCAGTTCGTACAGACGAATTAACGATGAATGAATTTAGCGATGACGTTACGTACTATAAAGATATTTACATTTGGAAAGATGCAAACCCGGATCGTATTACAACTACTTTTCAATATGCAGATTTATACAAAACTATTTTTTATACGAACGTAATCATCAACGAGGCGTCTAAAAAATTAGACGTATCTGAAGAAAGAAATCAATTAATTGGAGAAGCTTATGCATTGAGAGCAATGGCTTACTTTGATTTAATTAACCTTTTCGGAAAACCATATAATGCAGCAACTGCAGGTTCAGACAAAGGAGTTCCTTTAGCTTTACAAATTGATTTAGAGCAGGCTTTCGTACCTCAGACAGTAGAAGTAATTTACGATCAAATTATTTCTGATACTCAAGAGGCTGAAAAATTCATCAACAAAGATTTTCAGACAAAAGGTTTAAACTATCGTTTTACTAAAGTTGCTTTATACAGCTTAGAAAGCCGTATTTACTTATACGTACAACAATGGCAAAAATCGCTTGATGCAGCAAACAAAGCATTGGCAATTAACAGCACTTTAATTGATTTAAAAGCTACGCCAGTTCTTGCTACCAAATACGATTCAAAAGAATCTATTCTAGCTCTTGAAGATGGTTTAATAAACAACTTGAAAGGAACTGTATACGCTTCATCAGATTTAATTGCTGCTTACAGCAAAACAACTGATTTACGTTTTCCTCTTTACTTCTTAGCAAGCGGAAGCCGTTACAGAATTCAAAAAGGTGGAAATGCTGATCAAAAATGTTCATTTAGAACATCTGAGTTATATTTAACAAAAGCAGAAACTTCATTAAAACTGAACAATATTGCTGATGCAAAAACAACTGTTTTAAGTTTCATCAAAAACAGATACACAGCAGCAGCTTATGTACAACTTGAAATTGAGGTTAATGCAATGAATGCTGCAGATTTAACAAATTTCATTTACGAAGAAAGACACCGTGAGTTTGCTGTTGAAGGACAACGTTGGTTTGATTTAAGAAGAACATCTCAAAAACAAATCGTACACACAGTAAATGGTGAAGATTATACATTGATACAAAACGATCCGCGATATACCATTATTTACCCGTCAGACGCGAGATTAAACAATCCCAATCTATAAATACCTATTGTTTTTTTTTAAAGAGGTCCAGTTGCAAAGCTGGGCCTCTTTTGCATTATTCATATCAAGGACATTTCTAACGGTTTCAAACGCTGAAACACGATATATTTGCGATACGTACCCTGTGGTTGAAACCACAGGCAATATTTGAAATTACAAACATAGATTTTCATTAAAGCTAAAAAAACATAGCCCGTGGTTTCAACCACGGGCACACAATATATTCACAATCCGTAAACCGCCGTTTGAACCACAAGTAATATGTGAAACATAACAAAAAAGATTAAATAACAACAAAACTGCAAACTCCTATAAAAACTTGTTGTAAAAAAACTATAGACAATTATATTTGCAAAATCATTTAAGAGCTTCTCACTTAAAAATGAAACTTTTTAACTTTATCTCAAAAGGAAAATGAAAATTGCCATTGTCGAAGACGAATATCTTGCATCCACTTACCTAAAGTCAATTTTAGAACAGCAGGACATTTTACAGATTGCCGAAATTGCAGTTTTAAAATCTGTAAAAGAAGCAGTCGATTTTTTTAAACAAAACAATGTTGACTTAGCCTTTATGGACATTCATTTGGGTGACGGGAAAAGTCTCGAAATATTTGAGAAAGCTACCATCTCCTGCCCTGTTATTTTTGTTACCGCTTATGACTCTTACGCTATTTCGGTTTTCAAACACTTTACTATCGATTATCTTTTAAAACCTTTTGAAGAACAAGAACTATTAGAAGCCTTAACTAAATTCAAAAAAATAAAAGACAGTTTTAATGCCGATGCAACACTGCAGTCTTTAGTTGCCATCGAAAATCCTGAAACAAACAAAATACAACGTCATTTTTTAGTAAATCACGGCTATAAACTAATCTCAGTAAACGAATCTGAGATAACCTATTTTGCTGCATCAGGAAAGCATTTATTCATCTATGTAAAATCAGGAAACAGTTATTTGTACAACAGCACAATTACAGATATTATAAACAGCCTTGATCCTTTTATCTTTTTTAAAATAAACCGAAAATATATCGTACACCGAAATATTATAAAAGAAGTCGTAAAACATTCGCATCAAAAAATCGAACTCATTCTTACGGTTCCTCCTATCGAAAACGATCCAATAATTATCAGTAAAAAAGAAATCAATAACTTCAAAAACTGGCTTGATCAATAAAATTGGTCATTTTTTTAAATCGTAAAAATGCTAAAATTTGCGCTTTCGCGGAAAATCTAAAACTGCATAATTCACAATTTGAAGTTTTAAACTGACCAAATAAGTGTCAAAATCATTCTAAAAAGTTAAAATAGCGTTATAAGAATCATAAAGTTGATATTATGTAACTTACAATATAACTTTCTTCATTTCAGAATTCTTTATCTTTGAGAGACAAAATTTAAATGAAAAAGAAAATGCCACATAACAGATTTTATCCTAACGAAGAATTCAAAGAAATAGAAATAAATGCATCATTACAACTTAAATACGCAATTTCAAACAGAGGAAGACTAATAAGCTTTACTGATGAAATTGAAAACGGCCGAATCTTAAAAGGCGGTTTAAGCGATGGATATCCTACTTTTAGATTTAAGGTTAAAAAGGATGACAAAATCATCAATAAATATTTATTTCTCTACAAATTAGTTGCTCAATATTTTCTTCCAAAACAATCAGAAGAACAAACCTATGTTCTGCATCTTGATTACAACAGAAGCAATGACGATATCAGCAACTTACGCTGGGCAACAAAACAAGAAATGATGGCGCACAGCCGCAAAAGTCCACGCGTAATTCAGGCGAAGAAAAACCTGATCGAACACAACTTAAAAGCCGACGGACGAAAATTAACAACAACAAAGGTCATGTTAATCAAGAAAATATTAGCAAGACCGGAACAAAAAACACGTCTAAAAATGATCGCTAAACAATTCGGCGTAAGCGAAATGCAGATTCGCAGAATTGCCAGCGGCGAAAACTGGGGACATGTGAAAGTTTAATTATTAATTGTAAATGGTTAATTATTAATGTTAAAGGTAAAATGTGAGATGTAGGATATTGAATCAACATCTCACATTTTACCTTTTTACTTTTTTACATGATACTGTTTTTAAAATAAATCATTAAATTCGCAAGCACAAATAACAAAAGAAAATCGGCAAGTGAGTTTCGGAATTATAAATCTCATTTTCGATAGTTAATACTAAAAACAAAAAAAATGAAATACGACGTTATTGTTTTAGGAAGTGGTCCTGGAGGATATGTAACAGCTATTAGAGCTTCACAATTAGGCTTTAAAGTAGCTGTAGTTGAAAAAGAAAACCTTGGTGGTGTATGTTTAAACTGGGGATGTATCCCAACAAAAGCATTATTAAAATCAGCTCAGGTTTTTGATTATTTAAAACACGCTTCTGACTACGGATTAAAAGTTTCTGAATTCGATAAAGATTTTCCTGCTGTTGTTCAACGCAGCCGTGGTGTTGCAGAAGGGATGAGCAAAGGTGTTCAATTCTTAATGAAAAAAAACAAAATTGACGTTATCGAAGGTTTTGGAAAACTAAAACCAGGAAAAAAACTAGACGTTACAGATAAAGATAATAAAGTTACGGAATACAGCGCTGATCACATTATCATCGCAACCGGAGCTCGCTCTCGTGAGTTACCAAACTTACCACAAGATGGTGTAAAAGTAATTGGTTACCGTCAGGCAATGACTTTGCCAACACAGCCAAAATCTATGATTATTGTAGGGTCTGGAGCTATTGGAGTTGAATTCGCTCACTTTTACAACTCAATGGGAACTGACGTTACTATTGTAGAATTTATGCCAAACGTAGTTCCTGTAGAAGACGAAGATATCTCAAAACAATTTGAGCGTTCTTTGAAAAAAGCCGGAATTAAAGTTATGACGAACTCATCTGTTGAGCGTATTGACACAACTGGTGCAGGAGTAAAAGCATTTGTTAAAACTGCAAAAGGAGAAGAAGTTCTTGAAGCTGACATCGTACTTTCGGCAGTTGGAATCAAAACAAACATCGAAAATATTGGTTTAGAAGAAGTTGGAATCGCAGTTGACAGAGATAAAATCTTAGTAAACGCTTACAACGAAACTAACATTCCGGGATACTATGCAATTGGAGACGTTACTCCAGGTCAGGCCTTAGCTCACGTAGCTTCTGCAGAAGGAATTAACTGTGTAGAGAAAATTAAAGGTCTTCACGTAGAACCAATCGATTATGGAAACGTTCCTGGTTGTACTTACGCAACTCCTGAAATCGCTTCTGTTGGTTTAACTGAAAAACAAGCTAAAGAAAAAGGTTACGAATTAAAAATTGGTAAATTCCCATTTTCAGCTTCAGGAAAAGCGAAAGCTGCCGGAACTCCTGATGGATTTGTAAAAGTAATCTTCGATGCTAAATACGGAGAATGGTTAGGATGCCACATGATTGGTGCTGGTGTTACAGATATGATTGCTGAGGCAGTTGTAGCTCGTAAACTAGAAACTACAGGTCATGAAATCCTTAAATCTATCCACCCTCACCCAACAATGAGCGAGGCTGTTATGGAAGCTGTGGCTGATGCTTACGGCGAAGTAATTCACTTGTAAAAATATACCGTTTTACGGTCATATATAATTTTCAATTTAAAAATCCGATTTGTGAAAACAGGTCGGATTTTTTTCTTTACATAAATATCAATTTATCTTTTTATCCTAAACCAATAATGTGGTATTTTTGCGACACCAAATCTAATCTTCGCCTGCGATGAAAAAAATATTCTTCATTATTATAATAATCTTGTTTCCAGCAAGTATATTATTTTCTCAAACAAAAAAAGAAAATACAGTTCCTGACTCTCTAAACATTTTTTCAAGACCTTATGATTACGTAAATGACTTCGAAAAAATCTTAAATTCAAATCAAATTACAAACCTCACAAATACTCTAAAGGCATTTGAAAAACAATTTCTTTACAAAATTACGGTTGTAACAACTTCAACAATAAACCCTTACACTTCTTTCCCGGATTATGCTTTAGAATTAGACAGATATCTGGCAAAAGATCCAAAACTAGATCCCACTATTCTAATCGTAGTAAGTAAAGAGTTAAGACAAATTCAGGTTCAAAGCATTGATCTTATCCGTTATAAACTAAGCGATAACGACACTCAAAACATCATTACGACCTATGCTGTTCCCGAATTTAAAAAAGGAGATTATGGCAAAGGTTTAGAACTTGCCGTTGATCAAATTATGAATAAATTAAAAACATATTAATTTATTCTTTTAACGAAAAATCTTAAATTGTATTCGTTTAATCATAAAAAGAAAATTATGACATTAGAAGAATACAAAAAACAATTTTCAGAAGATGATGCTGTAGGATGGCTTGAAATTGATAATGAATTTGAACGTCTTTATCCAAATCAGGAACCCAAACATTTTGCACCAGCCATAAGTTATATACTTGGCGGAGAACATCCGCTTGACGGCGTAAGCATTTACGAAAGCAAAAAACAAACAGATCATTTTCACTTTGTAACTTATGGATTTTCTGAATTATACTACGACGAAAATAAAATCGAGGACGAATTTAGCAAATGGGGATTTGAATTTACTTTTAGGTTAAAACCTTTTGAAGCAGATAACGGAAACCCAAGCTGGGTAATTGCTCTTTTACAAAACATTGCCAAATATGTTTTTGACAGCGGCAATTGGTTTGAAGAATTTCATTATATGCCGGCAAATGGCCCTATAAGACTAGATACAAAAACCGATATTACAGCTTTGGTAATCGTTGCCGATCCTGAAATCGAAAAGAAACAAACGCCGCACGGTGAACTTTCTTTTTTGCAAATAGTTGGAATAACTTCTGCCGAATACGAAGCAATAAAAGAAAATCCCGGAACAGTCGAAGAATTGGTCAATAAATTAAAAGAAAATAATCCGCTGTTAATTACAGATTTAACGAGAAAATCATAAAATGTCAAAAATCCGATTGGTGAAAACGCCTCGGATTTTTTGATTTCTGTTTGTTAAAAATAATTTACAGCAGCATTAATTTTAATAACTTTATCCGTAAATAATAACGCTATGAAAGAAATATGCATTGTTGAATTCACTTCTAATTTAGGTCTGAAAGAACCGCAAACAGGAAAAGAACCAGGCGTAAATCGTTTGCCGGATTGGTTATGGAAACATAATCTGCATAAAGCAATTAATCCAAAAAACATCATAAGAGTCGATCCTCCAAAATATTCAAATTTTAAAGACCCGGAAACCAATATTCTAAACGCAGATTCCTTAGTAACCTACGCCAGAGAACAAGCTTATTTAATAAACAATTTACTTAGTGCCAATAAATTTCCATTTATTTTGGGCGGTGATTGCAGTATTCTTTTAGGTCCGGCAATGGCTTTAAAACAAAAAGGAAATTACGGCTTATTTTATCTCGACGGCCATACCGATTTTATGGATGTTTCGTTATCTGAAACCGGCGGCGTTGGCGGAATGGCAGCTTCAATTGTTACCGGAAACGGACATCAAAAATTAGCCAATATTCTTAATTTATCTCCTTATATAAAAGAAGAAAACCTTTGGTGCGTTGGCAATCGTGAATACGATGATGAATACGAAAACGAAATCAGAAAATCTTCAGCAACATACCTAAGTCTTCAGGAATTGCGAAAACAAGGCATTGCAAATGCTCTAAAAACATTTCTTTCAGAAGTTGAAAACAAAAACTTAGACGGCTTTTGGCTTCATATCGATGTCGATGTTCTTAACGACGATATTATGCCGTGCGTAGACAGCAGAACACCAGACGGTTTAACTTATGATGAATTTAATGAACTTACCTCCTATTTATTTGAAAGTAAAAAACTAAGCGGACTTGAAATTACAATTCTCGATCCGGATTTAGACGAAACCGGCCAGTACACAAAAGATTTCGTAAACAATATTACACTTACTTTCAACAAACATTTTAATACTTGATTTAAATACATAAACACCAAATAATCAATATTTTAATATTATTTTTACTACTGACAAACCGTTGTCACAATGCCATTTTACCTTTACTAAAAAATAAGATTTATGGAAACAAAAGACGGAAAATTAGCAGTATATGCCGAAACCAGAGCTGACTGGCGCAAATGGCTGACAGAAAATAGTGTAAACGAAAAATCGGTCTGGCTGATTTTGTTTCATAAAAAGAACCAGACCAAAAGCATAAATTTAATCGAAGCAACAGAAGAAGCCCTTTGTTTTGGCTGGATCGACAGTTTGTGCAAAAAACGCGACGCCGAAAGTTATTATCTCACCTTTTCGCACCGCAATCCAAAAACCAGCAAATGGAGTAAACCCAACATAGAAAGAGCCGAACGCATGATTCAGGAGAACTTAATGACCCAACACGGACAAAAGTTAATTGACATTGCCAAAGAACAAGGAAAATGGATTACCGATTAATAGAATAATTTGGCCGTTTCCTTTGGCCGGGCTGTACGCTATTCCCCGATTTAGAAAAAGAAGGCTTTTAGCCGTAGTTTTTGTTAATCGGGAGATGCCGCTTCCCTAACGCAAAATCTGGTTCATAAGAACATTTTTTTAATTGATCTTTCTAGGCAAAAAAGTTTATTTTTAAAACAAAATACAATAACTCGATTTGATGAAAATAACAGAAATTACAAAAAGTGATTTTGAACCTTTAAAAATCCTATTTTTAAAAGAAAGACAAAGAACATTTTCGTGGCTTGATACATCAGATTTTAAATTAGACGATTTTGAAAAACATACGCAAGGAGAATATATTTTAGTTGCACATATTAATGATATTCCAGTTGGTTTTATTTCGATCTGGATGCCCAACAGTTTCATTCATCATCTATATGTTGATCAGGAATATCAAGGGCAGAAAATTGGAACTGAATTATTGAAAGCAGCTATTCAAAAAACTAAATTTCCGCTCACTTTAAAATGCTTAGAAAACAACATCAAAGCCGTTGAATTTTATAACAAAATAGGATTTATTGAAAAAGAAAAAGGACGTTCTGAAAACGGGACCTACATTTTATTTGAGCTTTCAAATGATATTAATTGATTAAAAATAAAAAACTATGAATCTGGAAATTCAGGCATACAACGATTCACAAAACGCTGAAGACAAAAAAATATGTGATATTTTAAGTATTGAAATTAATAATTCCCTTCAGGAAGCCGAAAGCAAAATCTGGCATCGGCATCCGGTTTGGTTTTTAGATGGAAATCCCGTTGCTGGTTACAGTAAATTAAAAGATTCTGTCAGGCTGCTTTTTTGGAGCGGGCAGTCTTTTGATGAAAGCGGACTTCAAAATGAAGGAAGCTTTAAAGCGGCCGAAGCACGTTATACAAGCTCAGATCAAATCAATATTGACGATTTAAAAAGATGGCTCGATAAAGCAAGAAACATTCAATGGGATTATAAAAATATCGTAAAACGCAAAGGTGTTTTGATTCGGTTAAAATAACCCCAACTACTCTTTTAAAAGACTTTGACGCAACCCTTTAACTTTTTTCTCATCTATAAATAAACTAACCTAAACTTAAAACCGATGAAAAAAATTTTACTTCTCCTTATTTTAACTGTATTTTGTTCCTGCAATGATAATGATGATAATCGCTCTGACGAAAATCGCTTAGAAGGCAAATGGAGCTGGATTCGCACTTCTGGCGGGTTTGGAGGCCCAACTAGCTCAGAAACTTCAGATCAAAAGATTGTAATTGAGATCTCGAATTCTACAATTAAAACCTATACAAACGGAAATCTCACTCAAGAGCAGAAATTTTTTATCATAACAAAAAAATCAGTTTTTGGCGGAGACAGAAAAATGATTGTTATTGATAAAGGTGATTCCATTACACAAGATTTTTATTTTGACAGATCATTTGAAATTATTGACAATAAACTGTATTTAATACAAGAATGTATTGATTGCTCAACATCAGAATATGAACGTATTAAATAATTGTGAATTGTTAATTACTAATTGTCAATTCAAAACTAACAACTTATAATCAATAAATATTTATTGATAAACAACAAGTTACTATATTTGTTGCATACTTATTTTAAATCAAAATATTATGTCACTCGAGGCAATCTGTAAAGTTCTGGAGTGCCAGCCGGGAGATATTTTAGAGTTTGTCAAAGAATAAGGTATTTGAATTTTATTCGTAATTTCGTATTTAAGAGAACTTTAGGTTCTCTTTTTTATTTTAATAACTTCTAAAACTATCAAAATGAATATCTTAATCGTATACAGCCATCCGAGTAAAAAGTCCTATACATTTCAGGTTTTAGAACAATTAAAATCTGCTATAGCAAAACAAAACTGGAATTTTGAAGTTTCAGATTTATATGCTTCCAATTTTCAAAGCGATATGTCTGAAGAAGAATATGAAAGAGAAGGATTTGTAAAACTCAATCTTCTCATTTCAAAAGATGTTTTAGCAGAACAGCAAAAAATCGAAAAAGCCGATTGTATTATTTTCCTATATCCGGTTTGGTGGAGCGATTGTCCTGCAAAACTAAAAGGCTGGTTCGACCGCGTTTTTTCGGTTGGATATGCTTATGGACAAACCGACGATTTTCCGAAAATGAAAACAATTCCGTTTGGACTTGTAATCTGTACCGCGGGACATCCAAATGCTTTTTTAACCGAAATTAAAATGGCGCAAAGTATGGAAACCATAATGCTTGAAGATCGTTTGGGAAAACGCTTTGAAAATAAAGAAATGCTGATTCTCGGAGGAACTTTAGAACTGGAAAAGGTGATGGAAAATCATTTTTCGCAGATTAAAGAAGCCGTAGACAAGATTAAAAATTATTTGACCTAAAGCCAAAAATGAAAATAGAAACCCATATCATAAACAATAACAAAATTGCAGAAGTAGTTACCGAAAGCACAATTATTAATTCCATAGAAGATGGTTCTGATTTAGTAGCCAATATTTATTATCAGGACTTTGACAAAATTATTATTTATGAAAAAAATATAACGCCGCTTTTTTTTAATTTAAAAAACGGAATTGCCGGCGAAATACTTCAAAAGTTTTCTAATTTTCGGGTTCGTTTAGCAATCGTTGGTGATTTTGAAAAATTTGAAAGTAAGAGCCTAAAAGACTTTATTTTTGAAAGCAACAAAAACCGACAAATCAATTTTGTAAACAGCTTAAGCGAAGCACTCGAAAAACTTTCAAATTAAAACAATCAGAATAATGACAATACAAGAAATTATCGACATTCAAATGTCAGCTTTTAACAATAAATCCATACAACAAATGATGTCTTTGTATAGTGATGATATAAAAGTTTATAATTTTCAAGACCTTACACTAGCAATAAACGGGAAAAAAGAATGTGAAGAAATGTTTATCAACCTTTTTAAACAATCACCAAATTTGAATGCCGAAATAATAAAATCCATTTTTTTTGATAACAAAGTAATACTTCATGAATATGTTTCTGGCCGAAATGGCGATGATACTAAAAAAGAACAAGTCGTTATTTTTGAAATAAATAATCAAAAAATAACCAGAATGGATGTAATGAGATAATTAGAGAATGAGACGATGGGATAATGAAGCACTTTTCTTAGTAACAATTATCTTTTTATTTATATTCGTACAGAAAAAATATATCTCTTCTGTAAAAAATATTTTATTTCATGAATCTTCAAAAAATAAAAGTTTATCACCTATTCTGGATTACCGCTATAAGTATTTTATTAATTGGAATAATTAATTCAGACAGTACTTTAGACATTAATGTTCATGATACCTATTTTGTTATTGCTCATTTTTATATTGCACTTGTTCTTTTCCTGCTCTTCTTTTTAATGGGACTTGGATATTGGTTCATTCAAAAAGTATTAAAAAAACAACTTTTAAAATATTTAACCGCAATACATACTGTTATTTTGATAGGAAGTTTTATCGGTTACTGGCTTGTAATGCTTTATTTTAAATTATTCCCAAAAGACATGGCTTTTTCATTATTTGACGATTACCAATTAATTAATGTTATTTTAACCACCCAGCTTTTGCTTATTATTTTTATTGCAACGCCGCTATACATTACTAATTTACTAATTGCATCATTCAGCAAAAATAGACCGCTTCAAATTTAAAATCCAGCTCACCAAATGAAATCATTCAATTTTTTTAAAAATAAATCCAAAGATATACCAGAAGAAAGACTAGAAAACTATCCGGAAATGCTTAATTGTAAATTATTATTTGTTGACGAACCAAAAATAGACGCTGATGAAATTTTAATCGAATTAAAAAAACATTTCAATCAAGTCGAAAATATCAGTCAGGATAAATCTTTTATATTTCAATTTCCCGAATTTAAAATTGAATTAGAAGATGCAACAATTCCCGCACAATGTCTTATTGCAGTTCCTGATGATAATAAATTTAACATCGAAATACCTGATGCTGCTTTTCAGCAAAACTGGAATTGGGAAGAAGCAAAACAAATTGCAGAAAATTGTAATTATGAAATACTAATTACAGATTTTATGTCTAGAAATTTACCTTATAAAGAAAGAGTAAATTTGTATATGACTTTTTTAGCTGTCGTAACTAAAATAACTCAGCCAAATGCAGTTTATTCATTTCATGGAGAAAAAATAATAGATCCTGAACAATTAATTGAAAATTGGGAAAGCGGACAAAAACCAATCCTGGATGTGCTTTGCAATGTAAGATTATATAATATCAGCGATTCTGAAAATAATGAATTGATAATGGACAGCGTTGGGCTTCACTCTTTTGGACTGGCAGATTTTCAAATTAAATTCTCGGAATTTGAAGCCAATGATATAGCAAATCTGCTTTGGAACTATGTTTATTATGTTTTCGAATATGGCGATGTTATAGAGAACGGAAATACTTTAGAAGGAATTGAAAGCGGATCGAAATGGAAATGCGAAAGACAAATTGCAGCAATTTCTCCAGAAAGAGTCGTTATTAATGTTTTGCCTAATTAAATAGCAAATAATTCCTGATTAAACTTTGTCCGAAATACACCTCATAATTGTCTTATTAAAACCTAACTTATTGATTTTTAAAGAATAAATTTGATATACAACTTAAAAATCATAAAAATGAGTGCATCAGATTTTACTACAGCAATATTAGTCAATCAATCTCCGGAGGAAGTTTTTAATGCCGTTACTAATGTCCGCGGCTGGTGGTCAGAAGAAATTGAAGGAAATACAGCGAAACAAAATGATGAATTTAATTATCATTATGAAGATATTCACCGCTGTAAAATTAAATTGACAGAAGTAATTCCGAATCAGAAAATTGTTTGGCTGGTTGAAGAAAACTATTTCAAATTTACCGAAGATAAAACGGAATGGACAGGAACAAAACCAACTTTTGAAATCACTGAAAAAGATGGAAAAACTGAACTTCGTTTTACCCATTTTGGTTTAAATCAAGAATATGAATGTTTTGAAATATGCCGTGATGCCTGGACAAATTATATCCAAAACAGCCTTAAAAAATTAATTGAAACAGGAAAAGGCGAACCAAACGCAACCGGAAAACCCCAAACCGAAAACGAAAAAAAATTATCTGAACATTAAGCGATTGATTTAGCCCACGGGTTTCACGGATTAAAACGATTCTAAAAAGGTAACTAGTGAAAATCCATTTCATCTGTAAAATCCGTGGGCACAAAAGCAAAACCTTAGAACCTTAGCACCTCAGTAACTTAGAACCTTTTTTAAGCTACAACAATAGTAGATTTGGCTACACCTATATTTTTGATGTTGCGCAACTTTGTAACATCAAAATTTAGAACTTATGAAAATTATAATTACAGGTTCTCTAGGGAACATCAGCAAGCCTTTGGCAAAAGAATTAATCCAAAAAGGACATTCCGTTACCGTAATTGCCAGCAGTAACGAAAGAACACAAGAAATCGAAACCTTAGGTGCAAAAGCTGCTATTGGTTCTGTCGAAGATGTAGATTTTTTAACTAAAACATTTACAGGCGCAGACGCCGTTTACTGCATGATTCCGCGTGCCAATTATTTTGACCCGAATTTAGATTTAGATGTTTTTACACGCAAAATCGGAAACAGTTATGCCGAAGCTATTAAACAATCTGGTGTAAAACGCGTTGTATTCCTCAGCAGTATTGGCGCACATTTAAAAGAAAAATCAGGAATTATTCAGCGTTACAACGAAATCGAAGCAGTTTTAAATCAACTTTCAGATGTTTCGATTACGTTTATGCGTCCTACTTCTTTTTATTACAATTTACTCGCTTACATTCCTGCGATTAAAAATCAAGGATTTATTTCGGCAAATTATGGTGCCGATGAATTAATTCCGTGGGTTTCTCCAAATGATATTGCAGAAGCTATTGCCGAAGAGCTTACAACTCCGCTTGACGGAAAAAAAGTTCGTTATGTAGCCAGTGAAGAATTAAACGGACACGAAACAGCTCAAATTTTAGGAACAGCAATTGGAAAACCAGATTTAAAATGGCAGTTTATAAGCGATGAAGAAGTCCTAAACGGATTAATTTCGGTAGGAATGCAGCCAAAAATCGCAGCAGGTCTGGTAGAAATGTACGCTGCACTTTACAGCGGTTTATTGGGCGAAGATTATTATAAAAACAAACCGGCAGTTTTAGGAAAAACAAAGCTGGCAGAATATGCGAAAGAATTTGCAGCAATATATAATCAAAAATAGGTAATTTAGGCTATGGCAAATCGACAACCACATCGAATAAAAAGTATCAGCGAATTTCATGAGTTTCGGGATTTGCCAAAGCCTGAACATCCGCTTGTAAGCGTTTATAATTTTGAGGATTTAAAATTTCTCAACGAGCAGGAACCTAAAAGCCTCATACTCGATTTTTACTCTATTGCATTAAAAAGAAACGCTAACGCCGTAATGCGTTACGGACAGCAGGAGTATGATTTTAAAGAAGGCGTTTTATTGTTTATTGCGCCCGGTCAGGTTTTTTCTATTGAAGGAAATTCTGAATTACAGCACACCGGATATTCATTACTAGTTCATCCTGATTTTTTATGGAACACGCCGCTTGCACAGAAAATGAAACAATACGAGTATTTTGGATATTCAGTTTACGAAGCATTGCATCTTTCTGATAAAGAAGAAACAATGATTATTGATATCATGAAAAATATTCAGCAGGAATATCAGTCTAATATCGATAAATTCAGCCAGGATGTTATTATTGCACAAATAGAATTACTTCTAACTTATTCTGAGCGCTTTTATAACCGACAATTCATTACACGAAAAATAAGCAATCATGAGATTTTGGCTCGTTTAGAAAAATTGCTCGAAGAACATTTTAATGATGATTCCCTATCGAAAAAAGGTTTACCAACAGTTCAGTTTATTGCCGAGAATCTAAATGTATCTCCTAATTATTTAAGCGGATTACTGAAGCATCTTACCGGTCAAAGCACGCAGCAGCACATACATGACAAACTGATCGAAAAAGCAAAAGAAAAACTTTCGACCACAAACTCATCTGTAAGCGAAATTGCCTATGAATTAGGTTTTGAACATCAGCAGTCATTCAGTAAATTATTCAAAACAAAAACAAACATTTCCCCTTTAGAATTCAGACAGTCATTCAACTAAAAAAAATCGGACTAAACACACATAATTTTCCTATATTCGTAACAATAAAATCAAAATTATGAATCCCGTTTTAAGGAATACTTTGGCTGTTATTGCCGGAATTATTATTGGAAGTATTGTTAACATGAGCATTATTTTAATCAGTAACTCTATTATTCCACCGCCAGATGGAGTCGACAATACAACAATGGAAGGTTTGCAGAAAACAATGCATTTATTTGAAGTACAGCATTTTATTTTTCCATTTCTGGCTCATGCAATCGGAACATTTGCAGGAGCAGTTACAACAGCTTTAATCGCTGTTAATCATAAAAAGAAATTGGCCTTAGTAATTGGAGCTTTCTTTTTACTGGGCGGAATTGTAAGTGTCTGCTCTCTGCCAGCACCAATGTGGTTTACCTTTGTAGATTTGGTTTTTGCTTATATTCCAACGGCATATTTGGCGTTGAAATTAGTTTGTAAAAAAACGCAGAAAGCAGCATATTAAAAATCAGCAAATGAATGAGAAACCTTCAAAACAAAAACCGGCAAAAATGTGCTACGAACATATTGGCGGAAAACTGGGTCAGCTGCTCGCTGTAACTTTTGCAGAAAAAGGATGGATCGCTAAGAAAAACCCAACTGATAAACACTTTTATATTACCGATTTAGGCCAAAAAGAATTCACAAAATTAGGTATCGATATAACCCAGATAAAACCTGAAGATTTATAAAAATTTTCAGGTTTTTTTAATTAAAAAAGTACTTCTAAATTTCATAACTTAGTTTGCTGTTTAATCCTGAAGATTATGACTAAAAAAGAAATCGTAGAAAACTTTTTAAAACTTGCTGCAAGCGGGCATCCGCATGAAGCGTTCAGGCTTTATGTGGGCGAAAATTTCAGGCATCATAATGTTCATTTTAAAGGAGATGCCCAGACTTTAATGCTGGCAATGGAAGAATCGGCAAGAAAAAATCCAAATAAGATTTTTAAAATTCATCATATCATAGCCGAACATAATTTGGTGGCAGTACATTCGCATTTAAAACAAAATTCAACTGATCTGGGATTTGTCGTAGTTCATATATTCAAATTCGAATCAGATAAAATCATAGAGCTCTGGGATTTAGGACAGCCAATTCCGTCTGAAACGGTTAATGAAAATGGAATGTTTTGAATTAATGGTGAATTGTAAATGGTGAATTGTAAATTATTAACTGAGACTGAAAACTGAATACCGAAACTGAAAACTGAGGCTAAAAAAAAAATGAACATTAAATACAAAATTCCCACTTTATTACTTTTGACTTTTCTTTTGTCATACTGCCATTCATCTGCACAAAAGAAAGATGATTACACTTCTAAGATTGACAGTATTGTTGAGCATACAACTTCTCCTGTTTTTAATGGTGTTGTTTTGATTTCTAAAAATGGAAAAATAGTATATTCAAAAGCAAAAGGTTTTGCCAATTTTGAAACCAAAAAACCTTTAACGGTAAACTCTCAATTCGAAATCATGTCAAACAGCAAACAGGTTGCTGCTGTTTTACTTTTATTGGAAGTTGAAAAAGGTAAAGTCGATTTACAATCACCGATTAAAAAATATCTTCCGGAATTAACCCAATCCTGGGCAGATTCTGTTACGGTTCATCAGCTTTTAAATCATACACACGGAATTGTCGATTTGCAAAAACCTTTGGCTTTTAAACCCGGAACTCAGTTTAGTTACGGAAATCTAAGCTTTAGCCTTGCTGAAAAAATTGTTGAATTAAGCACCAAAAAAAGTTATACTGAAGTGGCTAATGCTCTTTTTAAGAAATTAAAAATGAACAATACATTTTGCTATGCTAAAGATAAAACCCAAAATTTAGCTACAGGATATTTTAACTCAAATGGAAAGTTTGATCCTGTTAAAACTTCGCAGATTACACCACAAAGTTTAGGAGCCGACGGAGTCGTTTCTACCGTAAATGATTTATCGGTTTGGAATAACAATCTACATAAAGGAAAAATCCTAAAACCTAAAACGTATCAATTAATGCTGAAATATAATATATCGGCACAGCATGATTTCTTCGGAAAAGCAGATGAAGGTTATGGTTACGGAATTAAAATTATCGAAAAAGAAGCTGTAAAATACATAGGCCACACGGGTTTAGGCGACGGGTTTTCTTCCGTAAATTTGTATTTCCCGGAAAGCGATGTCAGCTTAATTGTGTTAGAAAACCAAATGAACGAAAGCCGCAATTTGTTTTATATTTCTGAATTTAAAATCAAAAATATTTTACTGAAAAGCGATTTAGTACATCAAAAATAAAAGACAATGGCAAAGAATAAAACAGCAGAAACCCAAAGCAGTGTTATTGATTTTATAAATGCTGTAGATAGCGAAGCAAAAAGAAATGATGCTTTTGAATTGGTAAAAATAATGAAAACAATTACAGGTTTTGAACCTAAAATGTGGGGACCAAGCATTATTGGTTTTGGAACTTATCATTACAAATATGCCACGGGACACGAAGGCGACGCACCTTTAGCTGCTTTTTCTCCCAGAAAAGCCGCTACAACAGTTTATTTTTATTTACCTGAAGAAAAGAGAGAAGAACTTTTTTTAAACCTGGGAAAATACAAAGTATCAAAAGCATGTATTTATATCAAGAAATTAGCTGATATCGACATCGAAATCTTAAAAAAGATAATTTTGCTTTCGATTGAAGAAGTCCAAAAATTATATCCCTCAAAATAAAAATGATCACATTCTTAATTCTATTATTAGTAATAGTTCTTATCGTTTACAATTTTTTACAACATCCAAAATTTGGAAAAAAGCCTTCCGGCGAAAGATTAGCTTTAATTGAAAAATCTCCTCAATATAAAAACGGAAAATTCGAAAACCAAAACTTTACACCCGATCTTGCTGAAGGCGCTAGTTTTGCAGGCGTTTTATTTGAATTCATTTTCAAAAAAGTCGATAGAAAAACCCCTACCGATTTAATTCCGTCAATTAAAACTAATTTATATGAAATTCCACTCAATCAGGACATTTTAGTTTGGTTTGGACATTCGTCTTATTATATTCAGCTTGAAGGAAAACGATTTTTAATCGATCCCGTTTTTAGCGGCAACGCCTCTCCTATTTCGGGCACAACAAAATCATTTAAAGGAACAGATATTTACACGGTTGATGATCTTCCGGAAATTGATTATTTACTGCTTACACACGATCATTACGACCATTTAGATTATGAAACGATTCTCAAATTAAAACCAAAAACCAAAAAAGTAATCACGGCACTTGGCGTTGGTTCGCATTTTGAGTTTTGGGGATTTCCAACGGAAAATATTATCGAAAAAGACTGGCACGAAAAAATAGAGTTAGACAAAAATCTAACGCTTTATACAACGCCGTCAAGACATTTTTCAGGCAGAAGTTTTAAACGCTGTAATACGCTTTGGACTTCTTTTGTTTTAGAAACTAACGATTTTAAAATGTATTTGGGCGGAGACAGCGGTTACGATAAGCATTTTGCAGAAATTGGCGAGAAATTCGGGCCTTTTGATATTGCTTTAATCGATAACGGACAATACAATAAAAACTGGAAATACATTCATAATATGCCGGAAGATGTTATACAGGCGATGCTGGATCTAAAAGCAAAAAGAGTATTTCCGGTGCATTCGTCAAAGTTTTCTTTGTCGCTGCATTCCTGGGATGAACCATTAATCAGAGTGACAGAACTGAATGCAAATTCAGCAAATCCAATTCCTTTAATCACACCAATGATTGGAGAATTAGTCGAACTAAAAAATGAAAATCAGGAATTTAAACAATGGTGGAAAGGAGTGAAGTAAATTTTAGATTGCAGATTTTAGATTGAAAACTGTGACTGAGACAGAAAACTAAAAACATGAACAATTCAAACTATATTATTCGAAACGCTTTTTCTTCAGAATTTGAAGAAATTGGAAAACTTTTAATTCGTGTTTATTCGCAATTAGAAGGTTTTCCAAAAGAAAACGAACAGCCTAATTATTATAAAATGCTGGGTAATATTGGTGATTTTACCAATCATCCGGAAACAGAACTTTTAGTCGCTGTTGATGAGAATAACACTATTCTTGGAGCAGTTGTTTTTTTTAATGACATGCAATATTATGGTTCAGGCGGAATTGCGACTCAGGAAAAAAACTCGGCCGGATTTCGGTTATTGGGTGTTGACAACAATACACGCGGAAAAGGAATTGGTAAACTTTTGACATTAGAATGCATTAAAAAAGCGACTGAAAACCATCAGAAACAGCTTATTATTCATTCAACGCTTGCCATGAAAACAGCTTGGAAAATGTATGAAAAACTTGGTTTTAAAAGATCTTTAGATTTAGATTTCATGCAGGGAGAATTGGCTGTATTTGGTTTTAGACTGCCGCTCATTTCATAAAATTAATATCAAAAAACAAAACCTTGACACAAAAAATAAACTTCCTTACGATTGCATTTCTGATAACATGCAGCATGTTTTCTCAAAATACCTATATATTTTTAGGATCATACAATCGAGATAAAGCTGCAGAAGCAATTCAGGTTTATCAATTAGATACTTTAAACGGAAAACTGACCAAAATAACCTCGGCAAAAAATATTATAAATCCGTCGTATTTGACCGTTTCTCCAAATGGAAAATATGTTTACGCCTGCACGGATACCAAAACACCAAATGCCGGAAGTATAAGCAGTTTTGAATTTAATCCCGAAAATAAAAGTCTGACTTTTTTAAATAGCCAAAGAAGCGGCGGTGAAAATCCGGTTTATGTTACCGTTCATAGAAGCGGAAAATGGATTGCAAATGCTAATTATACGGAAGGAAGTATTTCGGTTTTCCCAATTCTGGAAAATGGAAAAATTGATTCTATTGCGCAGAATTTCCAATACACAGACGGAAGCACACACAAAGAAAGACAAACGAGATCTCATGTTCATTCGGCAGTATTTTCGCCTCAATTCGATTATTTATTTTTACCGGATTTAGGTGCCGATAAAATTCGCAGTTATGCCTTTGATGAAAATAAAAAACAGCCTTTAACCGAAACTCAAACTCTATTTACAAAAACTGATTTAGAAGCCGGACCAAGGCATTTTACTTTTCATCCGAATCAAAAATTCGGGTATTGCATTGAAGAAATGGCGGGGCAGATAAGTGTCTATAATTATGAAAATGGTGTTTTGAATAAAATTCAGCGCATCGCAACACATCCTGATAAAATAAAAGAAGGTTTCGAGAGTTCTGACATTCATATTTCGCCGGATGGAAAGTTTCTTTATGCCACAAATCGCGGAAAAGAAAATAACATTGCCATCTTTTCAATTGATGAAAATGGATTATTGAAAAACATTGGCTATCAATCGACTTTAGGTAAACATCCAAGAGTTTTTGCAATCGATGAAACCGGAAAATTTTTAGTTGCCACAAATGTAATTACAGGAAATATTATTGTTTTTAAAAGAAATCTTATAACCGGATTATTGAAGAAAACAGGAAAAGAAATTAAAATGGAAAACGTTTCGTGTGTGCAGATTAAACAGATTTGATGACACACGGATTTTACTGATTGAAACTGGTTTACGCTGGGTCTTGTCATCCTGAGCGAAGTCGAAGGATACGTAAGGAACTCGACAAAGTAAACCATCAATCTTTGTCGACCTGCGTGTGTGATCCTTCGACTTCGCTGTGGATGACAAACTGTAAAAAATATTTTTATTTCACCTTCTAACATCTAACTTTTCACATTAACATATAACATTATAAAAACAATGAAAAAAATAACCGTTTTCTGCGGATCAAGTTTTGGCACCGAAGAAATATATAAAGAACAAGCCGAATTATTGGGAAAAACTTTAGCAAAACAAAATATTGGCTTGGTTTATGGCGGAGCGAATGTTGGTTTAATGGGTGCTGTTGCGGATGGTGCTTTGAGCGAAAACGGAACCGTAATTGGCGTTCTTCCTGATTTTTTAAGATCAAAAGAAATTGCACATAAAGGTTTAACCGAATTAATTTTGGTAGAAAGCATGCACGAGCGTAAAACCAAAATGAATGATTTATGCGACGGTGTAATTGCACTTCCGGGTGGTTTTGGAACTCTGGAAGAACTTTTTGAAATGCTGACCTGGGCGCAGTTAGGTTTACATAAAAAACCAATCGCTATTTTAAACATTAACGGATTTTATAATTCGCTTTTGGAATTACTTCAAACCATGAGTGAAAAAGGTTTATTGAAAGAAGCCAATCAAAAAATGCTTTTGGTAAGTGATGATATCGAAGATTTATTAAGCCAAATGAAAAATTACATTCCGCCAACGGTTGGAAAATGGATTAACAAAGACAAGGTTTAATTACAGCCTTATTTTCAATTAAACTCTTTTAAACTGCTTTTTATAGTCACTTGGATTCAAACCCGTATATTTTTTAAACAATCGGTTCAGGTGACTGGCATCGCTAAAACCAAATTCGTACACAATTTCATTAATCTGCATATTGGTAAATTTTAATCGTGTTTCAATTAATTTTACTTTGTAGGCAATTGTATATTCCTGTATGCTTTGTCCCGTTTTGGTTTTAAAATATTCGCTGATATAAGTTGGAGAAACATTAAATGCTGCTGCCATATTTGTCGCTTTTAATTGATCGGGCTGATAAATATTTTGATGCACATAATTCAATAAATCCAAACTCGGAACCACGTTAGGCTGATTAAGATTTAGCGGTGCAATAAGCGAAATGTTTCGGGCTGCAATTGTAATAATGGTATTGAGAATTTGCTTAATAACTTCCTGCTGCTGCGGAAAATTGGTGCTTTCCTCTCTGATAAGCGCTTCAATCATTGCCCTGACCAAAGGTTTATCTGTTACTGTTTTTAAAATACAGCCGGGCCTGTGATTGTGATTATGAAAAATAAATTCAAGTTTCTGAATCCAGTCGCTGCTTTGTGTTTTAAGATAACTGTCATGAAATCTTATAAAGAAAAATTTTGTTTTCTCACTAACTTCAAAACTATGCGTATCTTGCGGAAAGATCAAAAAAAACTTATCGCTGCTGTAAGGCCATCGATGATCGTTTATAATTTGAGTTCCTTTTCCTTCCAAAACAAAAACCATTTCAAAGAAAGTGTTTTTGCTTTCTTTCGCTTCATATTCTAAAACTTCTAAAAACTGAAGTTCAAACGGGTGGTATAAATTTCTAATTTCCATCTTACAAAAGTACAAATTATTCCAATGATTGTACAAATATTAGAAAACTCTTATCCTCAACTTTGTAGTATAAAATCACTTAATATGGAAACAACCTCTTTTTTATTATTACGTCTTGCAATCGCAATCAGCATGTTTGGCCACGGATTAGTGCGACTGCCAAAACTTACCACTTTCAGTAATTGGATGATTGGCACTTTTGAAAATTCAATGCTGCCTAAAATCCTTGTAACACCGTTTAGTTACATTTTACCAATAGCCGAATTCACCATTGGTCTTTTGCTATTATTAGGGTTGTTTACCAAACCAGCTTTAATTGCCGGAGCTGTTGTTATGCTGGCTTTATTGTTTGGCACTTCGATGATTGAGAACTGGGAAGCTGTACCGTCACAATTAATTCACATTGCTTTTTTTGCTTTGCTATTGCATTTTGCAGCTTATAATAGCTGGGCTATTGACACCTTAATTAAAAAATAAACAGTATGAGTTCAAGAAGAAATTTTATTAAACAAACCGGTATAATCGGAATGGTGGGAATGATAAATCCTATTGAAACTTTTTCTGAAGTTTCAAAAAATGCTCCTATTTTCTCTCCGCAAAAAACAAAATGGGCAGACGGCTCAAGATTAGTTGTTTCGATTTCGATGCAGTTTGAAGCCGGAGGACAGCCTCAAAATGCCGAAAGTCCATTTCCTCAAAATATACAAAAAGGCTTTATTGATCTCCCTGCCGCCACCTGGTACGAATACGGGTATAAAGAAGGCATTCCGCGTATGCTGGACAATTGGGATAAACTAGGTGTAAAAGTAACCTCGCACATGGTTGGAACTGCCGTTTTGAAAAATCCTGAGTTAGCCAAAGAAATTGTACAAAGAGGCCACGAAGCCGCTGCGCACGGAATGAATTGGAGCACGCAATACACAATGCCATACGACGAAGAAAAAAAGTTCATAAAAGATGGTGTTGACGCCATAAAAAAAGTTACCGGTTTTACTCCTGTTGGTTACAATGCAAATTGGTTACGCCGCGGGCAAAATACACTTGATATACTGCAGGAATTAGGATTCAAATATCATATTGACGATCTTAGTCGCGATGAACCTTTTATAATCCAGGTAAAAAATAAGGATTTTGCGGTTGTTCCGTATACTATTCGATGCAATGATATTGTTTTGATTGAAGGGAAAAACTTTTCGGCAGATCAGTTTTTACAGCAAGCAAAACTAGAATTTGACCAATTATACGCCGAAAGCGAAACGCAACGCCGACAAATGTCAATTAGTTTTCACGACCGTATTGGAGGCACTCCGCAAATGGTAAAAGCAACAAGTGATCTTATTAAATATATGCAGCAACATCAAGGTGTGAGTTTTAAACGTAAAGATGAAATTGCAGAGATTTCACTTCATGATAAAACTACAATTAGAGAATAACAAGTTAATTTTAGATTTAAATCTAACCGATCAAATCCATGCAGGTGAAAACTTGTGTGGATTTTTTTGATTTTTAAAGACTGGGCAATGAATTGATAGAAAAAACTAAATCATAATTACATATATTCGCCCTCAAAAAATTTAACCAAAAAACATGAAAAAAATTACTTTTTTATTATTTGCCATTACTTTAATAACATTCAAAACAACTGCGCAGGAATCAAAAGTTAAATTTGGAGTACAAGCCGGACTAACTTATTCAAAATTTAGAGGTTATGAATCTTTCACAGGTGAAAAACCTGGTTTCTCCTATTTATTTGGAGTTTCACTTCAATACAAATTAAATGAAAGTCTCTCATTAAGAACTGATTTAAATTATGACAGGAAAACACAGGTTACGAAAGGATCAACAATAGATTGGTATTCTGACTCACCAGTAATATCACCAGATGCGATTTATAATTTTAAAGGAACTACATACCTAAATTATATTACACTTCCAATAATGCTAAAATTCAGTTTCGCTCGTAATAAGAGTTTTTATATAAATGGAGGACCTTATTTGGGTTATTTGCTTAAATCTGGAATGAAGTATGAAACCTCACTTCCGCAAGACTCAGATGAAGATATCGAAGATACAAAATATAGAAAATCTATAGATTTTGGGATTTCAGCAGGTTTTGGAAAAGAATTTAAGTTAAATGATAATCATTGCATTTATGTTGAGTTACGAGATAATTTAGGCTTAACAGATATTGCTAAACCTGCAATGGTAACTGATCAATCAATGAAGACAAATTCTTTTAACTTAATTACCGGATTTACATTTTAATTCATTTTTACCATTTTCCTACAACAATTTCATAATTTAGAGGTTTGAAGAAAATTTGAAGTTAAATTAACTTCTCACATTTAACTTATAAAATCTAATGTTGAAAAATGAAATCAGAAAACAACAAATTCGCAAAAGCCGAAATGCTGATTAGAAAACCTGTCTCAGAAGTTTTTCAGGCTTTTATTGATCCGGAAATTACCAGTAAATTTTGGTTTACAAAAGGTTCCGGAAAATTAGAAGAAGGTAAAAAAACCGAATGGACTTGGGAAATGTATGGCTTTTCTCTTTCTGTTAAGACATTAGTCTTACAGGAAAATAAAAAGATTGTTATTGAATGGGGAAATCCTGATGAAACAACTTTGGTAGAATGGATTTTTACACCGCTAAATGAAAATGAAACTTTTGTAAGCATTACAAACTCAGGTTTAAAAGGAGATTCAGACAAAATTATCGATCAGGTTCGCAATTCAACCGAAGGTTTTACGTTAGTTTTAGCTGGAGCAAAAGCTTATTTAGAACATCAATTGCAGTTGAATTTAGTGTTAGATAGATTCCCAAAAGGGCTGGCATAGAAAAGTTTCACGTTTCAAGTTTATTTAGTTTCAAGTTCACTACAGCAACCTGAAACTTGAAACATGAAACAAAAAAAACTAAAAATAATGGATACAAAGAAACCCGAAAATATCGACGAATACATTGGCTCATTCCCTAATGATGTTCAGGAAATTTTAGAGAAAGTGAGAATGACGATTCAGAAAGCAGCACCTGATGCGAAAGAAAAAATCAGTTATTCGATGCCGGCTTTTGACCAAAACGGAATTGTAGTTTATTTTGCCGCTTTTAAAAATCATATCGGATTGTATGCTTTACCAAGCGGACATGAAGCTTTTGCCGCAGAACTTTCTAAATATAAATCAGGAAAGGGTTCTGTTCAGTTTCCTTTAAAAGAAAAAATGCCTTACGATTTAATTACTAAAATTGTAAAATTTAGAGTGAAAGAAAATCTCGAGAAAGCGAAAAAGAAGTAACCGAAATGAATTTAGCAGAACATTACAATCAGCTTTATAAAACTTCTTCTGAAACTATTCTAAACGGAAATTATGAATTAGATTCTAAAATAAATGATCCTTCAGATTCACGATTTGGTATTACGCTTCTCCTCCGGCCCAACGAAAAAATAAAAAGTAATATTCAGCTGTTTTTAAAAGATTTAAAAGCAGTTGAACCCGATCAATACTATTATCCGGATTCTGATATTCATATTACAGTAATGTCGATTATTTCATGTTATGAAGATTTTAGTTTAGATAAAATTAATGTGGAAGATTATATTGACATAATCCAAAAAAGTTTAGCAGATTCAAGCGAAATCAAGATTGAATTTCGCGGCGTTACGGCTTCAAATTCTGCTATTATGATTCAGGGATTTCCTTCGGATGAAACTTTGAATAATTTAAGAAATAAACTTCGGGAGAATTTTCGAAATTCAAATTTAGAACAAAGTATCGACAGCCGATATTCTATTTCTGCAGCGCATTCAACTGTAATGCGTTTTACAGAAAAACTTCAAAATCCTAAAAAAATAATTGAAGTTGTCGGGAATTTTCGGGATTATAATTTTGGAGAATTTAAAGCTGAAAAATTAGAATTAGTCTTTAATGATTGGTATCAAAAAGAAGAAAATACAATTCTTTTGAACAATTTTGAGTTATGATTTTTTTGCCGCTAATTGCTCGAATTTTCACTAATTTTTATTTTAATTCGTGGCAAACTTATTTTTTAAAAGTTCCAAAATGCCATAAAACACCAGACGGATCGTGCAGAAAACATTCACTTCCCCAATCTAAATGGCGGGTTGGTGTTAGTTTTACTCCATATTTTTCTGTTAAGTTTAATGCTGACAGTTCATTATAATAACGATCGGCATCATCTACTTCTAAAAAAATCATCGTGTTTTCAATCCAGCTTTTATCGTAATAATCTTGTAGATAAAATGCAGTTTCACCTGATTTAAAAACAGAAAAATTAGATTCCAAAACTATTTCTTCAAACCCTAAATCGCGATAAAAACTTCTCGAAATTTCGAAATCTTTAGCGCCAATAAAAGGTCGAATTGATTTTATGTTGTGATTCATTTTTTATTTTTTGAAATTATTTATCAAACCCAAGCTGTTTTCGTAAATCTAAATTCAAGCTGTATTGCTCCTGAACCGGAATTATTTTTCGTGTATTTTTATTAATATCACTTCCTTCGGCTGTCCATAAAAATGGATAAAAATTGAATACTTCATCGCCTTTTAATTTAGAAACTTCTGTTCTCCAGTCCTTCCATCTGTTACCTTCATAAAACTTATCCAAATCATTACTAAAACAAAATCCTAAAAACTCAGAATACGTAATATCAAGTTGTTCGAACTCCAGATTATCAGGAGAAAAATAATAAATTTTCCCTATATCAGTTCCTAATGCACCTCCATTTAAAAGATAAAAACCGCCAATTGCATCGTCGGCAATTAACAAAAAAGCAGGTGTTTCTCCAAATTCATTAAATGATTTTCCTTTGTTCCAATCTGGCAGTGAACGATTAAATCTTGAATTTCCAGAACCTAAAATTCTAATCCAGCCATCATCAACTAAAATCCCTCCGGTATTAAAAACAACTGCTCCCATTGCCGAACGGGTTGTAACCTGAGTTTTATACAAAGCATCTTTTGCTTTCACTGCATCGACTGGTAAAATTTCAACTTTATTTACTGCTGTTTTAATCCAATCTTCAACAATAGTCCAGCCTGGATCTGTTTTATCTATAAGTTCTTCTACTTTTTTCATTTTATTTTGTGCAGTCGCTGCAAAAGTTAAAAATGTCAGTACAATTAACGGAAACTTTAGTGTCATTTATTGATTGCAAAATAATTATTTAATCTAACCCTTCTTCAAAATACTTCCCAAACCGCGCCCAATCTGTTCAATTGCTTCCAAACTTTTGGTTAACGGCGATGCAGTAAAATCTTCGTAGGCATCCATAGAACTAATTTTACGATCGTCTTGCGGATAAACCAGAATGATATTATTATTGTTGAAGAATTTTTCGAATTTTTGAGGCAGTCTGTCAAAAATAGAATGATACGAAACCGAACCTTTTCGCGATAAATTGAAAACAATTAAATCGGTTTCACGAATTTCATCTGAAATCGATTCAAAATCATCCCATTCCATTACGCTTTTGAATCCTAATTTAGCGTTCAGCCGAAGGTTATTGGCAATCTGCTGAATCGTTTGATGCGTTTTATATTCGGCATAAACTACAATTGGAATACTTAATTCTTGTGATAATCTGCAGATTTTCTGCAATAAAAGCTGAAATCCGATTCCTCTTTCTGAAAATGGCGGACAAATAAATACCAGTCTTTTATCTTCAATAAATGTTTTCTGAAATCGGCTGATAAACAAACTTTTGTCAACATTATTTATGATTGAATCTACATTTTCTCCAAAAATCTTATCCAGGAAACCTGTTTTCTTTGGCCAGCCCACAATCACGATATCCGACATTATTTCTTTAGAAGTTCTGGCAATTCCACTCGCCGGATTATGATCGATCCTTGCAATTGTATTTATTTTTACTTCGGATGCAGAGCCCTGAATTACAAATTTATCAGCAGCTTTTCGGTATTTTAAGATGTTCTTTTCCGCCTGATCGTTATTTGGTACAATCGTTAAAAGCGTAACCGGATTCGATGATTTTTTATCTTTTATTAAAAGTGCAAAATCCAGCAAACTAGCTGCTGCAGAAGTCTTTGCCAGCGGAATTAAAATATGTTCGTCTAAAATCTGATCTTTACCCGTATCTTCATGTGAAATTTCTTCTTCACAGATGGCTATTTTTTTAGCCGCTTTTTCGGTTGCAAAAGAAGCCACAATACAAGTAATCAGAATTAAAATAATAGTTCCGTTTAAGATATTTTCATCCAGAATTTTGGCTTTATAACCTACTAAAATTACTGCCAGAGTTGCTGCTGCGTGCGCACTGCTCAAACCAAAAATAAGCTGCCTCTCGGTTTTACTGTATTTAAAAACAACTTGCGTAAAAAAGGCCGCAATCCATTTTCCAAAAATAGCGACAACACTCAATGTTCCCGCAACAATTAAAGCCGTTGGTCCGCTTAAGATTACGCTGATGTCAACCAGCATTCCAACAGAGATTAAGAAAAACGGAATAAATAACGAATTGCCTATAAATTCAATTCTATTCATCAAAGCCGACGACTGCGGAATTAAAGGATTTAAGGCCAAACCAGCAACGAAAGCACCGATAATTGGCTCTACTCCTGCTACTTCGGCCAAAAAGGCTGCAAAGAAAACAACAGAAAGAACAAAAATATAATGGGCATGTTTTTCACTTTCTAATTTTTTGAAAAACCATTTGGCAATTCGGGGAATCAATAAAAACATAATGGCAGAAAAAATCGCCAGTGAAACGCCTAATTTGATCCAAAAAGCTTGGTTCAGACTTCCCTGACTGCTTCCCATAATTACGGCCAGAATAATCAAAACAGCAGTATCTGTTAAAATAGTTCCTCCAACGGTAATGGCAACAGCCTGATTTTTTGCAATTCCGAGTTTACTCACAATTGGATACGCTACCAAAGTATGGGTCGCGAACATACTGGCTGTTAAAAAACTAGCATTAAAATCGTATTGCAGTAAATAAAAACAAACCGGAAACCCAATCGAAAGCGGCAGAATAAACGTAAAAAATCCAAACAATAAACTTTTGTTTCGGTTCGCTTTAAACTCATTCATATCCAATTCCAGACCCGCAATAAACATAATGTACAAAAGTCCAATTGTTGAAAATAAATCAACTGCAGAGTTTTTAGCCAAAATATTAAGTCCGTGCGGCCCAATGATAACTCCCGAAATAATTAATCCGATAATTCCCGGAATATTTATTTTTTTAAGTAAAATTGGCGACAGCAGAATAATGAAAAGTATTAAAGAGAAAATCAATACTGGGTTGCTGAGAGGTAATTCAAATTCGTGTAAAAAATGCTTGAAAAATTCTATCATAATATAATTTTATCTTTTTATGGTATTCTAAATTTTCGTAAAAAGACATTGGTAGAATTAAAACGAAATCATCTAAAGTTTCGGTTAATTTTCAATTTTAGGTAATTAAAAGAAACAGCAGATTTTGATAGTTGCATCTTTACAAAAATACCTAAAAAAGATGAACTTTTTACGAAAACCACATATTAAGGAATTAAATTTATTTCGTTGCCGAATTAATAAAATTTAATATTTTTTTTAACAAATACGCAAGATTAACATTCAAAATTAATTCTTCATTGCATTATTCAATTATCTTTGTCTTAACAAAAATTGAACAATGGAAGAATGTATCTCTGTTTTTGATATGCTTAAAATTGGCGTTGGTCCTTCGAGCTCACATACTTTAGGTCCGTGGAGAGCCGCCGAACGTTTTTTAGAAGAGTTAAAAAACGAATCAATTTTAGATCAGGTTAAACGTGTAAAAGTCGATTTATACGGCTCACTTTCCTTAACCGGAAAAGGCCATGCGACTGACTTATCTGTTATGCTGGGTCTAAGCGGTCAGGATCCTGAATATATTCCGGTTGAGAATATTGCCGGAATCATTAAAACTATTGAAGATACAAACGAGATCAATCTCGCAAGTGAACATAAAATTCCATTTTATTTTCTTCAAGATATTGTTTTCAATAAAGATTTTCTTCCTTTCCATGCAAATGGATTAAAATTTACGGCGTATAAAAATGATGATTCTGAATACGAATCTACTTTTTATTCTATCGGCGGCGGTTTCGTCGTAAAAGAAGAGCGTGAAAATGCCAAAATCAAAGAAGTTATAAAATGTGCTTTCCCGTTTCCAATTCAAAATGCGGTTGAGCTTTTAAATTATACCGTTTCTGAAAACAAATCGATTTCGGAGATTGTTTACGAAAACGAAAAATCAATGCGTTCTGAAGAGGAAATTCATTCAGAGTTAATGCGTATTTGGAATACAATGCTTGAATGTATGTACATTGGCTGTCATACCGGAGGAATTCTTCCGGGCGGATTACACGTTCGCAGAAGAGCTTTTGATATGCACCAAAATTTAATTGGACTTTCAAATTATACTGATCCGCAGTCGTGGCTGGAAGAAATCAGAAAAACGGAAGTAAAATTTCGTCAGATTCTAAAATGGGTAAGCTGTTTTGCATTGGCTGTAAATGAGGTAAATGCTTCTTTAGGTCGAGTAGTTACAGCTCCAACAAACGGAAGTGCCGGCGTTATTCCGGCAGTTTTAATGTATTATCTGGTAATTGAAAACCATAATGCGGGCGAAAAAGAAATCAAACAATTTTTGATGGTTGCCGGAGAAATTGGAAGTATCTTTAAAAAAGGATCTACTATTTCTGCCGCAATGGGTGGTTGTCAGGCAGAGATTGGCGTTTCGTCATCGATGGCGGCGGCGGCACTTTGCGAATTAATGGGCGGTACTCCTGCTCAGGTTTTAATGGCGGCAGAAATTGCCATGGAACATCATTTAGGTTTAACCTGCGACCCAATTGGCGGTTTAGTTCAGATTCCGTGTATCGAGAGAAATACAATGGGTGCCATAAAAGCCATAAATGCTGCCGAATTAGCTCTTGAAACCGATTCTAAAAATGCTAAAGTACCGTTAGATAAAGTAATCAATACCATGTGGCAAACGGCAAAAGACATGAATTCTAAGTACAAAGAAACCTCAGAAGGCGGACTTGCCATAGCGGTAAACATGGCTGATTGCTAAAAATATTTGCTTGCCACAGATTAAAAGGATTAAAATGATTTTTTCACGCAGATTCTGCAGATTTAAGCAGATTTTATTTAAAATTAAATCTGCTTTTTTTAATCTGCGTAAAATAAAAGGTTTGTGAAAATCCTTTTAATCCTTTTAATCTGTGGCAAAAAAAATCAAATCGACTTAATTCAGTGTCCGAAAAAGCTTTCATTGAAAAAATTGAAAAATATGGAACTTATATCGAAGCTTCCATAAAATCGCCTCATAAATATTCTATCTTTATGGAAGACAGTCAATTCAGAATAGAGTTCAAAGATGGAAAGCTTTTTTCTGTCGAAATATTCTTTTATTGCTGATTCCCCTTTTACAATTATTCAATACTTTTACATTATCAAAAAAAAATAAAATGTCAGTAGCAAAAAAAGATTATAAAAGAATCACAACAAAGTCATTAATTGAAATGAAAAGCAACGGAGAAAAAATCTCTATGCTTACGGCGTATGATTATACAATGGCTAAAATTGTTGATACCGCAGGAGTCGATGTGATTTTGGTGGGAGATTCGGCATCAAATGTTATGGCGGGTCACGAAACGACTCTGCCAATCACTTTAGATCAAATGATTTATCACGCTTCGTCTGTAGTTCGTGCTGTAGAAAGAGGTTTGGTTGTGGTTGATTTACCTTTTGGAAGTTACCAGTCTGATCCTAAAGAAGCTTTGCGTTCTGCTATCAGAATTATGAAAGAAAGCGGCGGACATGCTGTAAAACTTGAAGGTGGAAAAGAAATTAAAGAATCTATCAAAAAAATATTAAACGCAGGAATTCCGGTTATGGGACATTTAGGTTTAACACCTCAGTCTATCTATAAATTCGGAACGTACAGCGTTCGTGCAAAAGAAGAAGAAGAAGCTGAAAAATTAATTGAAGATGCTAAAATGCTTGAAAAAATAGGCTGTTTTGGTGTTGTTCTTGAAAAAATACCTGCTGATTTAGCCGAAAAAGTAGCTAAAAGCATTTCGATTCCAGTTATCGGAATTGGTGCAGGAGGCGGTGTTGACGGACAGGTTTTGGTAATCCATGATATGTTAGGAATGAATAATGAATTCAGTCCGCGTTTCTTGCGCCGTTATTTAAACTTATATGAAGAAATGACAAAAGCGATTGGTCAATACGCTGCTGATGTTAAGTCTAGTGATTTTCCTAACGAGAAAGAACAATATTAAGTTAGACTTGCTTAGACTCCTTAGATTTTAGACTTCTTAGATTTTTTAATTTAATTTTTTACTATCTAAGAAGTCTAAGCTGTCTAAAAACTAACTAATATAGAATGCATCAATTTAAAGAGCTTTTAATTTGGAAAAAAAGCAGATTGTTTTGTTCCAAAATTTATAATATAACGGCCTCCTTTCCTAGTGAAGAAAAATTTGGGATAATCAATCAATTACGACGAGCTTCTGTATCAATACCCTCAAATATTGCCGAAGGCTCTTCAAGGAATTCTAATAAAGATTTTGCCCGCTTTTTAGAAATTGCGATTGGTTCAGCTTACGAAGTAGAAACACAACTTTTAATTTCTTCTGATTTAGGATTCATAAATGAAGAAAACACAATCGAAAAAATAAATCTACTCGAAGAAATAACAAAAATGACATCAAGATTTAGAACAACCTTACTGTAAAATTTATCTAAAAAAAATCCAGTCTAAGAAGTCTAAAATCTAAAAATCTAAGCCAGTCTAAAATGAAAATTCTTTCTGATAAAAATAATCTCCAAATCTTGCATGAAGACAACCACATCATTGTTGTCAATAAACGTGTTGGTGATATTGTACAAGGTGATAAAACGGGAGATAAACCTTTATCTGATGTTGTAAAAGAATACATAAAAGACAAATACAATAAACCTGGCGATGTTTTTCTAGGCGTAATTCATCGTTTAGATCGGCCAACAACCGGAATCGTGGTTTTTGCGAGAACAAGTAAAGCATTAACGCGAATGAATGAACTGTTCAGTAATCGTGAAACTAAAAAAACATATTGGGCAGTTGTCAAGAACAAACCAGTTGAAGCTAGTGCTAAATTGGTTCATTATTTAAAAAGAAACGAAAAAAACAATACTTCGAAAGCGCATTTAAAAGAAGTTCCGGACAGCAAACTAGCGAGTCTGGATTATAAAATAATTAAAGAACTTCAAAATTATACTGCTTTGGAAATCAATCTTCATACGGGACGTCATCATCAAATTCGCGCGCAGTTGTCTGCTATTGGGTCTCCTATAAAAGGCGATTTAAAATATGGTGCCGATAGAAGCAATCCTGACGGAGGAATTCATCTTCATGCCAGAAAACTAGTTTTTGTTCATCCTGTTTCAAAAGAAAACATCACAATCATTGCTCCAACTCCAGATGAAACGATTTGGAATGCCGTCTGATTTTTATGATTAAATTGTTAATTTTTTAATTTTTATCGATTAACTTGCATATCCTAAAAAACAAGCTGATCATAAAATGGACTATAAAAAAGACATTGGTTACAGAAAAGAAACGCTGAAAAAGTTATTATATAACATTCAAAAAAGCGAAGATTTAATTGTAAAAGCTTTGTACGATGATTTTAAAAAGCCTGAATTTGAAGCTGTTTTAACGGAGACGAATTATGTTATTTCGGAATTAAAAGATACTATTAAAAACCTTAATTCCTGGGCCAAACCAAAACGTGTCTTCCCTTCTATCCTTAATTTTCCTTCTTCAGATTATATTTATAAAGAACCTTACGGAAATGTTTTGGTAATTGCTCCGTGGAATTATCCGTTTCAATTGGCTTTGTGTCCGTTAATTTCTGCCGTCGCTGCCGGAAATAGAGTCGTTTTAAAACCTTCGGAACTTACTCCGCACACTTCTTCCATCATTGCTAAAATCATTGAAAAAACTTTTCATATCAGCCACGTTGAAGTTTTTGAAGGAGGTGTCGAAGTTTCAAACAAATTACTGGCACAGCGCTGGGACTATATTTTCTTTACGGGAAGTGTTGCTGTTGGAAAAATCGTTGCAAAGGCCGCAGCCGAAAACTTAACTCCTGTTACACTTGAATTAGGCGGAAAAAATCCCTGTGTTATTGATGAAACTGCCAATTTAAAACTGGCAGCAAAACGAATTGTGTGGGGAAAATTTATAAATGCAGGACAAACCTGCATCGCTCCGGATTATGTTTTGATTCAAAAAAACATGAAAGTCAATTTCATCACCTTTTTAATGGAAGAAATTGTAAAAGCATACGGTAAAAAAATAGACAAATCGCCAGATTTTGCACGAATAGTAAATACCAAAAACTGGGTACGTTTAGATCAAATGATTGAGCATGAAAAAGTAATTTTTGGAGGAGAAACAAATGCTGACAAACTGTATATTTCTCCTACTTTAATTGAAGAACCAAGCCTGGACAGTGCCGTTATGAAGGAAGAAATCTTTGGTCCAATTTTACCAATTTTAATTTATGAAACCGAAGCCGATATTCATAATGTGATTAGCAAGTACGAAAAACCTCTCGCATTTTATATTTTCAGTGAAAACAAATCGTTTGCCAAAAAATTAATCGCAAATTACTCTTTTGGAGGCGGTTGCATAAACGATACAGTAATTCATTTTTCTAATAAAAGGCTGCCTTTTGGAGGTGTTGGGCACAGCGGAATTGGAGCATATCACGGCAAATTGAGCTTTGATATTTTTTCTCATCATAAAGCAATGGTTAAAAAAGCAAACTGGCTTGATCTGCCAATGCGTTATGCGCCTTACAAAGATAAACTGGCTTCAATAAAACGAATTTTAGACTGGCTTTAAATTAGGGAAACAATTTCGTAATATTTATAGATTTTTATTCGGAATTGATTTAAAATATTATATTTACGTCAATAATAATTTATTACGGCAAAGAATATAAAACAACTCTACTTTTTAAAATGAAATCTACACTTGAACAAATTGAGGACATCAAAAAAGATGGCTATTCGATAGACTTTTCTACTGTTTTTACTTATGCCTTTGAAAATTACAAAAAGATAGCTTTGTATTCAGGGTTGATAATTCTTGTGTTTTCAATTATTGCTTTTATAGTAATCATGGGATTAGCCACTGTAGTTTATGGTATACAAGTACTCTCAGAAGATTTCATAAAAAACCTTGAAAATCAAAAACTCACATACATCGAACAAGTAGTTTCGACTGTTGCAATTGCAGTAGTAACTGCAATATTTGCACCGCTTGGAGCCGGGTTTCTCAAAATGGCAGACTGTGCAGATAAGGACGAGGAATTTAATGTTTCAACAATTTTTACCTATTATAAAGCACCGTACTTTTTTCAATTATTTTCTTTAGCATTTCTGTTAGCCACTGTAAGTACAGGTATTTCATATGCTTTAGAAAGTACCGGAATAATGTTCTTAGGCGGCGGAGTATCAATAATGATTTCATTTTTTACTTATTTTTCAATTCCGTTAATAGTTTTTGGAAAATTAAATGCAATAGATGCTATTAAATCAAGTATTACTGTTGTAAGTAAAAATCCATTAATAATTTTCGCTCTGTTTGTTATAGGATTTCTAGGCTCATTTGTGGGCTTTTTTGCATGTTGTGTCGGATTACTTTTTACAGTTATATTCAATACATCAGTAACATATGCTACTTATTTTTCAATTTTTACCGAAGAAGAACAAGCAGATTCTATTGATTCAATTGGAAAATCGGATTTTGAATAAAACCAAAGTTCTAGTAAATTTCAAGAGCTTAACCAACTCTGTTATTAGTACTTAAATTGCTATTTACTAAACCAAACATATCCCAAAATCTATGGTAGAAAACTATAGTTTTTTCAATCTATTGGTTTCAGGTATTACCTGTTCTGGCAATACTCTGAAATCAATTATGACAAACTGGTATGTTTTCAATTCAGACATTATTTTCTATAATAATCCCAAATTTATAGTTCTCGGTTTTTCTTTACTGGGCTTTTTGGGACTTTTGGTCTATCAATTTTTTCGCATCAAAGCAAAAATTGGAAATTTCATTGAAAAAAAGAAAGAAGCAGAAACTGCAGGAAGGGAATATCAGCTTTATATTTTATTTTTTGGAATTGCAGTTATTGTAATCGAAATCATAAATGAAATTTTTAAAATCAGGCCAAAAAGTTTACTGGTCGTAAACGTTTCAATTGGTTTTTGTGTTCTTGTTATTTATGTAATAACCGACAAAATAAAATGGCTGAGAGATAAAATTCAGCAAATTTTTGTTTTTAGTTTCTTTATTTACATTAGTTATGTTTGTTACAACATCGTTTTCCTGTCTGAAGATGTTGTCCCGATAATCGTTTTTTTAATCTCGTTTTTCTTTTCATACAACATTTTAAAACCAATTAAAATTTACTGGTTTTTTGTTTCTCTTGTTTTTACATTTCTCATCTTAACAGTTGCATTTCAATTAATTCCCCTAAAATCTTCTATTTTATTAATTAATTTCTGCATCCTGATTTTTATTATTAATCAGGTTAAATATGCCGTTTTACAAAATAATCGGGACAATTTCCGCTTTGCAAACGAAATTGTACACAAAGGAAATTCATTGACAATTGCAACAGATCAAAAAGGCGAAATCTTATTTTGCAGTGAAACTGTAACCTCTATTTTAGGCTATCAGCCCGAAGAAGTTATGGGGCTAAATTTCTGGAAACTTACAAAAGGAGACGAATACGACAAAAGTATTTCTATAATACATCATGAAGAAAATAAAATTTATACCCGAAAACTAAAAACGAAAAACGGAGAATATAAATACATACAGTGGAAAGATAAAAAATTCTCTGAGGATTTAATTATAAGTATTGGTCAGGATGTTACCGAGCAGGTTATTGTTCAGGATCAATACAAAAACTTAATTCAAACGGCAACAGATATTATTTTTGAAGTTGATGCCGACGGTTATTTTACTTTTATAAATGAATTTGCATATTCGCTTTTAGGCTATTCTGAAGATGAAATAATTCAAAAACATTATTCAAACTTCATTCATGAAAAGTATTCTATGAGTGCGGTTGATTTTTATGAAAATTTTGGAAGCAACGGAAATAAATTCCCAATAATTGAACTTCCTATTTTAAAGAAAAACGGACAGGAATTATGGATTTCGCAAAAGATCATCATTCGCAAAAATGATTTAGATCAAACCATTGGTTTTGCAGGAATTGCAAGAGATATTACTGATATCAAAAATGCCGAAAACGAGAAAAAAAGACGTCTTGAGAAAATCGAAGCTTACAACAATTCAACTAAAAAATTATCAACGACCGACTTTAGCACTTATAATAATTTAAATACTGTTATCGATTATATTATAAAAGAAGCCTCGACTGTAAGTAAATCTAACAGAGTGAGTTTTTGGAAATATTATAGAGACCTGATTACTTGTAAAAACCTATACAGTATTGACAATCAAAACCTGACAGATAAAAATATTCTCGATAAAGAATCGTACCCAATTTATTTTGAAACCTTAAAAAACAAAGCAATTATAAATGCTCCTGACGTTTTTAATAAATTAGAAACTTCAGAATTTCAAAAACTTTATTTTACCAAAAACAAAATTAAATCAATGCTGGATGTTCCGATTTTTTTAAGCGGACAACTGGCTGGTGTTGTTTGTTTTGAAAGTACAGAGGAACAAAGAGATTGGGATAATGAAGATATCAATTATGCCAGAACTATTTCTGATGTTGTTTCGCTGGCCATCTCGATGCAGATGCGTTTGGAAACTGAACGCCGATTAGAATTTAAAAGTCAGCTCTTATCGGCGCTTTCGCTTTGTACAGAGAAATTTTTGCTGAGTAAATCTACAGAACAAATGTTTCAGGAAACGTATGATTTAATTGGAAAAGCTTCAAAAGCAGATCATATGTTTTATTACGAAAGAGACTTTACAACCAATACTGTTGTTCAAAAATACAAATGGTCACGAAAAGGAATTCCGCATCAAATCACGCCTTTACGCCATATGACAGAAGAAAATTTAATAGAAATTTTTGAAGCGGCAAAAAACAAACGAATTGTAAATACCTATACCAGAAAGCTTGAAGATAAGTTTTTTAAACAATTGCTTATCAATAATGAAATAAAATCAATTTTAATTCTTCCGTTATACATCAACGACATTTTTAGCGGATTTATTGGTTTTGATGATTGTACCAAAGAACGAAAATGGTCTGAAGAGGAAATTTATATCTTTCAGGTTTTAGCCAATAATATTTCATCTGCATTAGAAAGAAACCGAAACGAAAGTAAGATTATTGAAAGCGAAGAAAAATTCAAATTAATCGCTAACAATATTCCCGGAACAGTTTATTTATCAAAATTTGATGCCTTTTCGACTAAAATTTTCCTAAACGACGAAATTCAAAACTTAACCGGATATTCTAAAGCTGAGTTTATCGAAAATAACCTTTCGTTCTTATCTCTTATTCATCATGAAGACCGCGATGAAGTTATTAATAATCAAATTGATAATCTTCAAAACGGAATGCCTTTACATAATGTTTACCGAATTAAGAGAAAAACGGGCGAATATATTTGGGTTGAAGAATTTGGAGACGTTATTAAAAAAGGCGACGAAATAGAATTTGTGGGAGGAATTTACTTTGACATCACCAATAAAAAAGAAACCGAAGACGCTATTAAAGCCAAACAATTGGCAGAAGCGGCCAATAAATCAAAATCTGATTTTCTGGCCAATATGTCGCATGAAATCAGAACACCTTTAAATGGAATCATTGGTTTCACTCATTTATTGATGAAAACTGAATTAGAGGAAATTCAGGAAAAATACATGACCACCATTAATCAATCAGCACACTCGCTGCTGGAGATCATCAATGATATTCTTGATTTTTCTAAAATTGAAGCCGGAAAATTGGAGCTTTTTATTGATTTGTATGATATTAAAAAAGTGCTTGGGCAGGTTTTCGATTTGATTGTTTTTGAATCCAATCAAAAAAATCTGCAGCTGGAACTCAATGTAGATCAAGATGTTCCTAAATATATTTGGACAGATATTGTTCGAATAAAACAAATCCTGATTAATCTGCTTTCGAATGCGGTAAAATTCACTAATGAAGGCTCTATAAAATTGAATGTTTCTGTTTTATCAAAAACAAAAAATAACTTTTCGACCATACGTTTTTCTGTGCTTGATACCGGAATTGGAATTATGGAAAAAAATCAGAAGAAAATTTTTAAAGCCTTTTCGCAGGCAGATAGTTCTACAACAAGAAAATTTGGCGGAACCGGTTTAGGATTAACAATATCCAATCAGCTTTTAGCCTTAATGGAAAGCCGATTACAGCTTGAAAGTAATATTGGTGAAGGAAGTAACTTTTTCTTCGATTTAAATTTAAAAACCAGCAATCAAAGCATAAATGAAAAGTATAATTCCGAATTAAAAAACTTACAAGCCGTACCTGAAAATCCTAATGAAGCAAACAACAAAAACATACGTTTTTTAATTGTTGAGGACAATAAAGTAAACATGCTGCTCTTAAAAACGATTGTAAAAAACCTGTATCATAACGCTTTTATTTTTGAATGTGAAAATGGTTATGAAGCTGTAAAACAATTTGAAAGTATTAATCCAACGCTTGTTTTTATGGATATTCAAATGCCAATTATGAACGGCTACGAAACAACAAAAGCCATTAGAAATACTTCTACGGGAAAAGATATTCCGATAATTGCCGTAACTGCCGGTGCCGAAAAAGAAGAGCGCAACAAATGTATTTCCGCTGGAATGGACGATTATATTTCAAAACCAATTATGAAAGGTACTGTCGAAGAAACTTTGATAAAATGGTTAAAATAATTAAAACTAAATCATCTTAAATAATACGTTATTCCCAAAAATTATATAAATTCGTACAAGAAAAAACATAAAAAGCTTAAATACAATTTACTATGAAATGGCAAGGCAGAAGACAAAGTGATAATGTAGAAGACCGCAGATCAATCTCTGGCGGAAAAATCGCTGTTGGAGGCGGAGTTATTGGTATCATTATTTTGTTGTTGAATGTTTTTGGCGGAGAAAATGCAAAACTTATTACACCTGTTTTAGAACAAATGCAAGGCGGGCAGACACAAACTGAAGCAGCAGCTCCACTAAGTAAAGAAGATGAAGAAATGGGTGATTTTGTCAGAGTTATTTTAGCTGATAACGAAGACATTTGGGGAAAAATATTTTCAGAACACGGAATGACTTATAAAAATCCAAAATTGGTACTTTTTAGAGGTTCTGTTCAAACTTCTTGTGGAGGCGCTTCATCAGCTTCTGGACCTTTTTATTGTCCTGCAGATCAAAAGGTTTACATGGATTTAGGTTTTTTTGAAGAACTTAAAACAAAATTTGGTGCCAAAGGCGGTGATTTTGCCATTGCGTATGTTATTGCGCATGAAGTTGGACATCATATCCAGACATTATTAGGAACTTCTGCAAAAATGCATCAGGAACAAGAAGGCAAAAGTCAGGCTGAAGCTAATAAACTTTCAGTAGCTCTGGAATTACAAGCCGATTTTTATGCGGGAGTATGGGCACATTACAATCAGGAAAATTTAGATACCGGCGATATCGAAGAAGCGCTAAGTGCTGCAAATGCCGTGGGAGACGATGCTATTCAAAGCAAAATGCAAGGACAAATTGTTCCCGACTCATTTACACACGGAACATCAGAACAAAGAATGTACTGGTTTAAAAAAGGTTTTAAAACCGGCGATATGAAACAAGGAACTACTTTTGACGAAATTTAAAAACACAATAAGCCAAATATAATAACCACCAAAAAAAGCACAACTTAACAGTTGTGCTTTTTTAATTTCCAATATTCTAAAATTTCAAATCCAGGATTGAAATCAAATGTTATATCAAATTTGGAATTTCTAAATTGTAATTTGTTTTCGAGAGAAAACAAAAAAAGCCTTGAATTTCTTCAAGGCTTTAAATTTCTGGGTGGCTGACCGGGTTCGAACCGGCGACCCGCGGCACCACAAACCGCTACTCTAACCAACTGAGCTACAACCACCATTTTTGCTTAGCGAGTGCAAATATATAACAAAGGTTTACTTCTACAAAGAAAAAAACGAAAAATTTACATCAAATTTTCTAAGCTGTTGACTGCCAAACATCTTTCAACAGTAAAACCTTCAGCAAAATCTTTCCCAACCAGTCTTCCTAAGTCCTGCGCACGATAATTCAAGCTTTCAAAGAAGTTTTTACTTGTAATTGGCGTTGCTGGTTCCTTCGAATTCGGATCGTAAAATTGTGTTTTATAAGCAGAAATCGCTTCAACCTTTTTCTTTTCAAAACCTGTAATATCCACTACAAAATCCGGAGTAATGTTTTTCCATTGAATATAATGATACACCACTTTTGGTCTCCAGGCGTCTTGTTTCTCTCCATCTATCGAAGTTTCAATTTTCATCAATCCCGATAAAAAGCAAGCATCAGAAACTAGTTTACTTCCTCTTCCATGATCAATATGACGATCGTCAATTGCATTGCATAACACAATTTCAGGTTTATATTTTCGAATCATTTTAATGACTTCTAACTGATGCTTTTCGTCATTCATAAAAAATCCGTCACGTAAACCTAAATTCTCGCGAACCAAAACACCTAAAATTTTGGCGGCCGCTTTTGCTTCTTCATCTCTGGTTTCAGCAGTTCCGCGCGTTCCTAGTTCTCCGCGCGTCAAATCTACAATACCCACTTTTTTCCCAAGGGAAACTTCTTTTAAAATTGTTCCGGCACAACCCAATTCTACATCATCCGGATGTGCGCCAAAGGCTAATATGTCTAATTTCATTTTTTGATTTTTTGTTTGTTTTGTTTCAGGTTTCAAGTTTCAGGTTGCTACAGAACGTGAAACTTGAAACATGAAACCTGAAACTTTTTTAAGCTATTTTCTCAAAACTCTCTTCATCGTCATTGATTTATTGACGCTTTCCTCCCATTCTTTTTCGGGAATACTTTCTCTTGTAATGCCGCATCCCATATATAAAATCGCCGTTTTATCCTGAATCTGCATACTGCGCAAATTTACAAATAAATCAGAACTAGTTTTACTACCCGCAAAACTGCTGTTTAATTCACCCAGGAAACCAGTATAAAAAGTTCTGTCGTAATTTTCATTTTCTATGATAAAAGTTTTTGCTTTTTTCTTTGGCAGGCCGCAGACCGCCGGAGTTGGATGGAGCGTATCAATAACTTCTTCCAACGTTGAATTATCATTTAAAACTCCCGAAATATCCGTTTTAATATGCCAGATCGATCCGGCTTTTAAACTATAAGGTTCTTTAACCACAACTGAATTAGCAACTTCTCGTAAACGTTTTACAATAAAATCAGTAACATATTGCTGTTCGTCTTTTTCTTTTTGTTCCCATCGAATTTCGGTTTCTAAATTTGCTTTTTGCGTTCCGGCCAAAGCGGTGGTTTCAAAAATATTTCCGTTTGCTTTTAGCAATTGTTCGGGCGTTGCCCCCATCCAAAGTCCAATTTTAGGATGAAAAAAACAGTAACAAAAAGTCGTAGGATATAATTGAATCAAATGCTGGAAAGTCTGAACAAAATCAAATTCAGATAAGGTTGTTTTTTCGCTTCTTGATAAAACTACTTTTTTGAATTCTTCATTTTTAATTGCCTCGATTCCTTTTGAAACTAAATCTTCATATTGAATTTTAGCTTCAGCATCAAAATTCAGATCATCAATTTCAGTTGCTTCAAATGCAGTAATTTCCTTGTCAGCGCTAATAATTTCCGATTCATTTTCGGGAATTAAAACGAGTTGTTTTTCATCAAAAGAAGCAAAAACAAATCCTTTTTCGCTGTAATCAGTAATTTTATATAAAGTGTTATTTTGCTGTAAAAGCCCAAAAACACTTGCAGTATTAGGTTTAGAATAAATTACAAAAGGTAAATTGTGATTGTAATGTTGTTTTGTTTTTGAGAAAAAATTATTCATGCTCTTTATTCTGTTTTCTTTTTCTCCAAAACAATATTCGTAAGCTTGCAAAGCGAAATCAAATTTCCGGCTTCATCCGTAATTTTAATTTCCCAAAGGTGAAGACTTCTTCCTTTATGAATAATTCTGGCTGTACCAAAAACAACTCCTTCGCGAATGCTTTTTAAATGGTTTGCAGAGATTTCGATACCACGAACTTCCTGTTCTTTTGGATTAATAAAAAAGTGAGAAGCTGCACTTCCAACACTTTCTGCCAAAGCTACAGAAGCGCCGCCATGAAGCAGTCCCATTGGTTGGTGAACGCTTGGATTTACAGGCATTTTTGCTGTTAAAAAATCTTCTCCGGCGTCGATATATTCGATTTTTAGCGTTTCCATCAAAGTGTTTTTAGAAAACTCATTGCAGTACGCTATAATTTGTTCTTTTGTATAATTCATTAAAATGGACTTTAAAATCGTAAAATTAAAGAAAAGATGAGATACAAATTCGAAAATCCCATTCTAAAATTAAAATTCAACTTCAAACATGTAAGTTTTTTGCTATTTTTACAAAAACATTAATATTGATCTGTCGTTAGAAATTATTTTTTTAGCTCACAGATTTTCACAGGTTATTACAGATTAAATATATTCGCAAAGAGTAAAAAATCTTTTTAATCCTTTTAATCTGTGGCAAAAAAACTAAACATATCCAAATGCGTCAATACTTTGTACTCTTCATTTTCGGAATAACTCTAGCTTTTAGTTCATGCAGAACTGATTTTGATACCGTTGCCAGTACCGGAGATTTAAAGTTTTCAAAAGACACCGTTTATTTGGATACTGTTTTTAAAAACATAGGTTCAAGTACGTATCAGCTTAAAGTTTACAATCGAAGTAAAAATGATATTTCAATTCCTGTTGTACAGCTTAAAAAAGGACTGAATTCAAAATACCGAATGACGGTTGACGGAATGAGCGGCAACAATGGAAAGATCTTTAAAGATGTTACGCTTTTAGCAAAAGACAGTTTATATATTTTTATAGAAACAACTGCGGATATTACGGATGCTGATCCGACAGATTTTTTATATACCGATGAAATACAGTTTGACAGCGGTGCAAATCTTCAGGAAGTAGCTTTGGTAACGTTAATTCAGGACGCTGTATTTTTATATCCAAAACAAAATGCTGATGGAACGAAAGAAAAAATCCAGATTGAAGGCAAAGATGTCGATGGGTTTTATCTGGACGAAAATGATACCGAAAACGGAAATGAATTGATTTTTACCAAACAAAAACCTTATGTTATTTATGGTTATGCCGGAGTTCCTGAAAATAAAACCGTAACTTTTGAAGCCGGAGCCAGAGTCTATTTTCATGCTAATTCTGGTTTGTATGTTGGCGATAAAGCCACGCTTCAAATTAACGGAACTGTATCAACAACTGAAAAACTCGAAAACGAAGTTATTTTTGAAGGCGATCGTTTGGAATCTCTTTATTCTGATATTCCGGGACAATGGAAGTCTGTTCTTTTTGCAAACGGAAGTACGAACCATTCTATCAATCATTTAACTTTAAAAAATGCTGTTGTTGGTTTAGATTTTAAAAATCCGCTAAATACAATTGAAATCAAAAATACACAAATCTACAATTGTGTTGAATACGGAATTTTAGCCCAAAACGCTCAGATCAACGGTGAAAACATCGTAATCAATTATGCCGGAATTGCAGGTTTGTCTTGTGTCTATGGCGGAAATTACAGCTTTACACATTGTACCTTTAATAACAACTGGCAAAGCAGTTCGCATTTTGCTGTTAACTTAAGCAATAGTTTAGCCGGAGCAGCTCCGGAAACGAATCCGCTGACGCAGGCGACTTTTAACAATTGTATTATTTATGGTTCCAGCACGAATGAATTCAATTTGCAAAAAAATGCAAGTGCTGCTTTTGTTTATCAATTAAACAACTGTCTGTTGAAATTTGGAAGCACAACAAATCCTGATTATCAATTTAAAACTGATACGGAACATTATAATAATATTATTTTAAACGAAAATCCGAAGTTTTATAATGTTTCTAAAAATCAGTTGAATATTGATAAAACTTCTGCCGCTTTCGCGAAAGGGAATCCGGCGTATATAATTCCATTAGATATTTTAGGAACAACTAGAACTTCTCCGCCAGATTTGGGTGTTTATCAAAGTAAAGATTTCCCGAAGTAATTTTCTAAACCATATAAGTGATATAAGAGATTTAAGTTCTGTGTGAATTTTGCTCGCAAAGTCGCGAAGTCGCAAAGATTTTTTGTTTTACTTGAAAATTAAACTTCGCGACTTTGCGAGATTAAAAAAGCTTAGTGACTTCGCGTCTTCGTGGCAACAAAAACAACAGTAAGAAAATATACCTAAAAATTAAACATCACTTAACGTATCGTATTCATAAAAGTAATAGATTTGCTACAATACTTATTTAAGATTCTAAAATTCAAAACTTTAGAAAAGTATTACAACCAAACTTAAAACCCCTATTTTTATGAAAAAAAATTACTTTTTGCTGTTATTATTTCTTACTACAATTGGCTTTGCCCAAATTCCTTCTGGTTATTACAACACTGCAACCGGAACGGGTTATACTTTAAAAACTCAATTGTACAACATTATTAAAGGTCATACAGATAATGGATATGCTGGTTTATATACCACGTACCAAACATCTGACGTTGACAATTTTTACGAAAATGATGGAACTGTTTTAGACATGTATTCTGAAAATCCATCAGGAACAGATCCATATAATTACAGCACAGGAAGTACGCAGCGCTGTGGAAATTATTCTGTTGAAGGCGATTGCTATAACAGAGAGCATATTATTCCACAATCGGTTTTTAATGAGCAGTCGCCAATGGTTGCCGATGCACATTTCATAACTCCAACGGATGGAAAAGTAAACGGAATACGTTCCAACTATCCACACGGAACGGTAAGTGCTGCAACTTATACTTCTCAAAATGGCGGAAAATTGGGATCAAGTTCTGTATCTGGATATTCGGGAACCGTTTTTGAGCCCATAAATGCTTTTAAAGGAGATATTGCCAGAATGTATTTTTATTTTGCAACTCGTTATGAAAATACCGTTGCGGGATATTCGTACGCCATGTTTGACGGTTCAAGTAATAAAGTTTTTACAACGGCTTTCTTAAACATTCTTTTAGCTTGGCATACACAAGATCCTGTAAGTGCGAGAGAAATTGCAAGGAATAATGCAATTTACGCGCGTCAAAATAATAGAAATCCATATATCGATCATCCGGAATATGTGAATCAAATTTGGGGCGGAACTCCTTCTGGAGATACTCAGGCGCCAACTACTCCAACAAGTTTGGCTTCGACTTCAAAAACTTCGACTTCAATTACACTTGCCTGGACAGCTTCTACAGACAATGTAGCCGTTACAGGTTATGATGTTTATGCGAACAGCGTTTTTAAAACAACTGTATCAGGAGTTACAGCTACAATTACAGGCTTAACCGCTTCAACAGCTTATTCTATTTATGTAAAAGCAAAAGATGCTGCCGGAAATGCTTCTTCGTCAAGCAATACCATTTCAGTTACAACCAACAGCAGCGGAACAGGAACTGCTACAGACCTACTTTTCTCTGAATATATTGAGGGTTCTGGAAATAATAAAGCTTTGGAAATTGCAAACAACACAGGAAGTTCTGTTAGTTTATCTGCATATACTATAAAAAAACAAACCAACGGAGCCGGTTCATGGAGTACAGGCTTAGCTTTGACAGGAACTTTAACAACAGGAAGCAAATTTGTAATTGTAAACAGTTCAATTTCTTCAAGCTGTTTTTCTCCAAGTTCAGCCAACATTTCAACAACGGCAACAGAACTAACTTTTAACGGAAATGATGCCGTAGGTTTATTTAAAAATGGAGTTTTAATCGACATAATCGGAACTTTTAATGGCGGAACAGCCAATTTTGCTATCGATGTTACTTTAAGAAGAAAATCAACGGTAACTTCTCCAAGTACAACTTTCAATCTAAGTTCACAATGGGATTCATTTACACAAGATACCTGCAACAATTTAGCAAGCAAAATAGCGAAACCAATTGAGGAAGAAGTTGTAGAACTTTCAGATGAAATTGTTGTTTTTCCAAATCCTTCTGATGGAATTTTTAATATTGTTTTAGACAATTCAGATTCTCCTTATTCGATAGAAATCCTTTCGTTTTCTGGACAAAAAGTTTTCGAAAAACAAAATGCAACAGATTCTGTATTATCACTAAGTCATCTTTCAAGCGGTATTTATATTGCTAAAATTACAAGAGATTCAAAAACTATAATTAAAAAGATAGTAATCAACTAAATATTTTTTTTCACACAGATTTGGCGGATAAAACAGATTAAGAAACCTAATAAATATTGACACAGATTTATTAATAACTCTACCCAAAAAAATCTGCTCAATCTGCTGAATCTGCGTGAAACAAAAAAACTTTGCGTCATAGCGACTTTGCGAGATTAAATACAAAATCCTTAAATTTCAATCCCTTTTCAGAACAACTTCATTTTTTTTAAAAGAGTTTGTTATCAAATTTGTGCTTACTATTTATTTACACTAAATTTGCAGCTCAATACAACAAACTACACATCACAATGATCCATTTCTTTGAAAACCAAAGCAAAACTGTTTTTGCCGTACAAACGCAAAACGAAATTTCAGCTCAAGACATTTCAAAATTAAACTGGCTTTTTGCCGACTCGAATAAGATCGAAAAATCCGCACTGACGGGTTTTTTTGTTGGTCCCCGCGCCACTATGATCACACCTTGGAGTACAAATGCTGTAGAAATCACTCAAAATATGGGTGTTCCGGGCATTATCAGAATTGAAGAATTTCATCCGGCAACGGAAAATTTTACTGATTTTGATCCGATGCTTTTTCAAAAATTCAATGAATTAGATCAGGAGATTTTCACTATCAATATTCAGCCGGAACCCATTCTGGAAATTGATGATATTGCCACTTATAATAAAGTTGAAGGTTTAGCTTTAAGCCAGGAAGAAGTAGATTACTTAGATAATCTTGCTGTAAAATTAGGGCGGAAACTAACTGATTCTGAGATTTTTGCTTTTTCACAAGCCAATTCAGAACACTGCCGTCACAAAATTTTCAACGGAACTTTTATTATTGATGGTGAAGAAAAAGAAACTTCTCTTTTCAAATTAATCAAAAAAACATCACAGGAAAATCCTAACGATATAGTGTCTGCTTACAAAGACAATGTTGCTTTTGTAAAAGGACCAAAAGTGCAGCAGTTCGCACCAAAAACAGCTGACAAACCAGATTATTACGAGATAAAAGAATTTGATTCTGTTTTATCTTTAAAAGCAGAAACACACAATTTCCCAACAACAGTTGAGCCTTTCAACGGAGCTGCAACAGGCTCAGGAGGAGAAATTCGTGACCGTTTAGCCGGTGGACAAGGTTCTTTGCCATTAGCAGGAACTGCAGTTTATATGACTTCATACTCTCGTTTAAACGACGACAGAAAATGGGAAAACGCTGTTGAAGAAAGAAAATGGCTGTACCAAACGCCAATGGATATTTTGATCAAAGCTTCAAACGGAGCTTCTGATTTTGGAAATAAATTCGGTCAACCGTTAATTACAGGTTCAGTTTTAACTTTCGAACATGGAGAAAACGACCGTAAAATTGGTTACGATAAAGTAATCATGCAAGCAGGTGGAATTGGTTACGGAAAACTAGATCAGGCAATAAAAAAGAAACCACAAAAAGGCGATAAAATCGTAATTCTGGGTGGAGAAAATTATAGAATTGGAATGGGTGGTGCTGCGGTTTCTTCTGCAGATACTGGTGCTTTCGGTTCAGGAATTGAATTAAATGCTATTCAACGTTCGAATCCTGAAATGCAAAAACGTGCTGCAAACGCGATTCGTGGTTTGGTAGAGAGTGATCATAATCCAATTGTTTCAATTCACGATCACGGAGCTGGAGGACATCTAAACTGTCTTTCTGAATTGGTGGAAGAAACTGGAGGTTTAATCGATTTGGATAAATTACCTGTTGGAGATCCTACACTTTCTGCAAAAGAAATTATTGGTAACGAATCTCAGGAAAGAATGGGATTGGTTATTGGTCAAAAAGATATTGATACGTTACAGAGAATTGCTGACAGAGAGCGTTCGCCAATGTATCAGGTTGGAGATGTAAAGGGAGATCACCGTTTTACTTTCGAATCAAAATCAAATGGTTCAAAACCGATGGATTATGCTTTAGAAGATTTCTTCGGAAGTTCTCCTAAAACAGTTATGACGGATAAAACTATCGATAGAAAATATGCTGCCGTTTCTTACTCAGCTAATGATTTCGAAAGTTATTTAAAAGACGTTTTACGCCTTGAAGCTGTTGCCTCAAAAGACTGGTTGACTAATAAAGTGGACCGTTGTGTGGGTGGAAAAGTTGCCAAACAACAATGTGCAGGACCTTTGCAATTGCCTTTGAATAATGTTGGCGTTATGGCTTTGGATTATTTAGGTAAAGAAGGAATTGCAACTTCTATTGGCCACGCTCCTATTGCCGCTTTGATTGATCCGGTTGCAGGAAGCAGAAATGCTATTGCAGAATCGTTATCAAACATTATCTGGGCGCCAATTAAAGATGGTTTAAAAGGAATTTCACTTTCTGCCAACTGGATGTGGGCTTGTAAAAACGAAGGTGAAGACGCTCGTTTATACGCTGCTGTTGAAGGCTGTTCAGAATTTGCAATCGAATTGGGAATCAACATTCCGACAGGAAAAGATTCACTTTCGATGAAACAAAAATATCCAAACGACGAAGTAATCGCGCCGGGAACGGTTATTATTTCTGCAGGAGGAAACTGTACCGATATTAGAAAAGTAGTGGAGCCTGTTTTACAAAAAGACGGAGATTCCATTTATTATATCAACTTATCTCAGGATGATTTCAAATTAGGAGGTTCTTCTTTTGCACAAATTAGAAATACAATCGGAAACGAAACTTCTACGATTAAAGATGCTTCTTTCTTCAAAAATGCTTTTAACACGATTCAGGAATTAATCGGCGAAAGCCAAATCTTAGCCGGACACGATATCGGAAGCGGTGGATTGATTACTACTTTATTAGAATTGTGTTTTGCTGATGTAAACCTTGGAGCTAAAATTGATTTCAGCGCTTTCGCAGAAAAAGATCTTTTAAAAATCCTTTTTGCAGAAAACATCGGAATCGTTTTTCAAGCAAAATCTGATGCAGCTGTTGAAGCTAAATTGAAACAAAACAACATCGAATTCTTCAAAATTGGTTCAGTTCAAAGCAAACCAAGTTTGGAATTTGGAATTTATAATTTGGATATTGCGGAGTATAGAGACGTTTGGTTTGAAACTTCTTATTTATTAGATCAAAAACAATCTAAAAACGGAACTGCAAAAGCACGTTTTGAAAACTATAAAAATCAGGCTTTAAATTATACTTTCCCAGCTCACTTTACTGGAAAAGCGCCTGTAATTGACGCCTCAAAACCAAGACCAAAAGCGGCTATTATTCGTGAAAAAGGAAGTAATTCTGAACGCGAAATGGCAAATGCAATGTATTTGGCAGGTTTTGATGTAAAAGACGTTCACATGACGGATTTGATTTCTGGCCGTGAAACTCTTGAAGATATTCAGTTTATTGGAGCTGTTGGAGGATTCTCTAACTCAGATGTTTTAGGTTCTGCTAAAGGTTGGGCCGGAGCTTTCTTATATAACGAAAAAGCAAAAACAGCTTTAGATAACTTCTTCAAAAGAGAAGATACTTTATCTGTTGGAATCTGTAACGGTTGTCAGTTGTTTATGGAATTGGAAGTTATTAATCCAGAGCATGAAGTTCACGGAAAAATGCTTCATAACGATAGTAACAAACACGAAAGTATTTTTACTTCTGTAAAGGTTCAGGAGAATAATTCAGTGATGTTATCGACTTTGGCCGGAACTACTTTAGGAGTTTGGGTTTCTCACGGAGAAGGTAAATTCAATTTACCAATGGGTGAAGAAAACTACAACATTGTTTCTAAATATGCTTACGAAGGTTATCCTGCAAACCCTAACGGTTCTCATTATGACGTAGCGATGATGTGTGATAAAACCGGAAGACATTTAGTTACCATGCCACACATTGAGCGTTCGACTTTCCAATGGAACTGGGCGCATTATCCAAAAGACAGAAATGACGAGTTTACACCTTGGCATGAAGCTTTTATCAATGCCAGAAAATGGATTGAGAAAAACTAAAAATATATTTTTCACTAAAATCGCCCGAATTTATCGGGCGATTTTTTTTTACATATAGTCTTAAAATGCTTTTTTAGTCTTTAAATAAAATAAAAATACCCCGACGCTATCCCTAAATCGAGGTATTTTTTTTAGTCTTTAAATGCTGATGCAATTCCGGTTATGACATTGGCCGCTCCAAATGCAAATAGCCCTGAGGCAACTGCATTTTGGCCTGCAAAAAATTGATTTTCTGCAATTGCATTACTAAAGAATAAGCCGCCGGCAGCTCCCGCAACCAGTCCTATTCCAATTAATGCAATAGTCCACCACGGTTCCGGATCCGGAGGCGGCGGAGGGCTTCTCCAAAAGCGTTTCCACCAGCCTGGATATTTGGTACCGCACCAGCCCATTGCTAAATAGAAGGCAGTTTCCATAATTATTTTGGTTGATTAGTGCCTACTCTATTAGCTTTTCGGCTTCCGCATTGAACGGGGTAAAAATAGAATAAGCCTAATCTAAATTAACAAGGTAATCTACTGTTTTTAAAAGGGGAAAAACACGGTATTTTTTAGTTAAATCAAATTCTTCTGTTTTAATCAAAATTTAAGTTATATTCGCTACATAAAAATCTGCCGCTGATTTTTATAAACGCCTAAAAAACACTTTTAAACCTGCATAGAAATGAAAGCCGTACATTTATTACTTATTACGTTATTTTTTGCTGCCTCAAAATCATACTCACAAGCTGAAGTAAATGTAATAACCCACAATTCAAAAGAACGTTATATTACGACCACTATTGGTTTTCCTGTTCAGGGAACTTATGCTCCTATTGGTTTAAAACAGCCTATTACGGTTTTAAATCCTGATGGAACAGGTTCTATCCAAGCCGAAGATTTAAGCAAACAAAAGATCAATTGGGGAATCGAATGTACAGAAGACGGAACTCCGGTTTTTAAAGAAGGTTTCAATAGTAAGTCTTATACATTTTGGTACAGACCAGTTGAAGGTAACGAATGGTTCTATTCTCAATTCTCCATTCATTTTGTCAAGAAAAAAATGTTCTTAATGGGAGAAAGAGTAAAAGAATACGAAGATTACAACGTACAATAGTCTTTTAAAACTTCCTTGCAAATTAAATTTTTCTTGGTTTTTGGGAATATTCGCTATAAAAAAGAAAACGTTTTCGTTGATTTTTAATAGTCTCTATAAATTTTCCCATAAAATTCCATAAAATAAAAAATCGTACCTTATTTTTATTTAATTTGCAGTAAAATTCAATATATTAAACATGGTTTCAATCACACGACTTTTTGATTTTCCCTATTATCAACAAGAAACTTATAATCTTCCGGTTGCTCTTGCAACTAAAAAAAATGGAGCCTGGGAAAAAACATCCACCGCAGAATATATTGCAAAAGCTAATGCCGTTTCGAGAGCATTATTGCGCATGGGCGTTCAAAAAGATGATAAAATTGCCTTAATTACTTCAAATAACAGAACCGAATGGAATGTGATGGATATTGGTATTTTGCAGACTGGTGCGCAAAATGTTCCAATTTATCCAACTATTTCTGAGGAAGATTACGAATATATTTTAAACCACAGCGGCAGTATTTATTGCTTTGTTTCTGATGATGAAGTATATCAAAAAGTACAAGCCATTAGAGCTAATGTACCTACTTTAAAAGAGGTTTATTCTTTTAATGAAATTCCAGGCTGTAAACACTGGTCTGATTTATTATTAGCCGGAGAAGACAACAGCAATCAAAGTGAAGTTGAAGCCAGAAAAGACAGCATCAAAACGGATGATTTAGCTACTATTATTTATACTTCCGGAACTACCGGAAAGCCAAAAGGTGTTATGCTTTCGCACAACAATATTGTTTCGAATGTTTTAGACAGTGCGCCAAGAATTCCGTTTGATCCGGGAAAAAGTACGGCTTTGAGCTTCTTGCCAATCTGCCATATTTTTGAGAGAATGATTTTATACATTTATCAATATTATGGTGTTTCTGTTTATTTTGGAGAATCGATTGACAAAATCAGTGATAACTTAAAAGAAGTTCGTCCGACAGTTATAACGGCTGTTCCGAGGCTTTTAGAAAAAGTTTACGATAAAATTTATGCAAAAGGAACTGAATTAACCGGCATCAAGAAAAAATTGTTTTTCTGGGCTATTGATTTAGGTTTAAAATATGAACCATACGGAGCAAATGACTTTTGGTATGAGTTTCAATTAAAAATTGCCCGCAAACTTATTTTCAGTAAATGGAAAGAAGGTTTGGGTGGAAATTTAGATTTAATGGTTTCCGGAAGTGCTGCTTTACAGCCGCGTTTAACAAGAGTTTTTGCTGCTGCAGAAATTCCGGTTATGGAGGGTTACGGTTTATCTGAAACATCGCCGGTAATTGCAGTTAACGATCAAAGAAACAAAGGTTTTAAAATTGGAACTGTTGGAAAACCAATCCGTAATATTGAAGTTAAAATTGCTGAAGACGGAGAAATCCTTTGCAAAGGGCCAAACGTAATGTTAGGTTACTACAAAGATCCTGAAAAAACTGCTGAAGCATTACAAAACGGATATTTCCATACTGGAGATATTGGGGAAATTGACAGCGAAGGTTTCTTAAAAATTACCGATCGTAAAAAAGAAATGTTCAAAACATCCGGAGGTAAATATATTGCACCGCAAATGATCGAAAATGCCATGAAACAATCTCGTTTTATTGAGCAGATTATGGTTATTGGTGAAGGCGAAAAAATGCCGGCTGCCTTTATTCAGCCAAACTTTGAGTTTGTGAAAGAATGGGCGAAAATTCATAAAATTACAGTAGGAGATTCTAATGCAGAAATTGCTTCAAATGCGGATGTTATTAAACGTATCGATGAAGAAGTTGAAGGCATCAACGAGAAATTCGGACATTGGGAAAAAATCAAACGTTTTGAGCTTACGCCAGATGTTTGGTCTATAGATGGCGGACAGCTTACTCCTACTCTAAAATTAAAACGTAAAATCATTAAAGAAATCTATAAAGATCTTTACGCTAAAATCTATAATCACAATTAATCAAAATAATTTAACCAAAGAAAAAGGCTGTCTTAATAAGACAGCCTTTTTTATTTAATTGCGAAGACACCAATGCAAAATCTTAGCAATGTTTTTAGCATCGTCAATTCCGCGGTGATGCGTTCCTTCAAGCGGAATATTCAGCAATTGTAAAGCTCCATTCATACCCGTTGATCTTTGCAGGCCAAACTTTTCGGCAAAATGTTCTTTTACATTAATATGCTCGTCACCCATTGGATATGAAATACCAAATGATTTACATTGTTTTTTAAGCATATTCAGGTCGTACTGACCGTAACTGGCCCACGTATATAAATCGGGATTATATTCGTCGATTAACTCGTTAATGGCATCTTCAAAACTTACTCCGTTTTTGTCCAGTAAATCCTGGGTTATGGTTGTTAATTCAGTACAAAACGGACTCACATGCGAACGCTGCGGCTTTATCAAAATACCTTTGTTTTTGGTAATCTGTCCTGTTTCTGAATCTAAAACGGCTAATCCGATTTCGATAATTTCATTTTGCTGGCCCTGCGGGACCGCACCCTGCCAACATGTGGCTTCTAAATCAATGATAATAATTTTATCTGTAGTTTTCATTTTTTCTAATTTTTTTAATATTTTATAATTCTCTTTTAATAAGAGATTTTTATTTCACGAAGATTTCCTTCAATTGACCAATTACGTTTCCGCTTCCGGAAATTGTGATTTCTCCAATTTTATCCGCGATTTTTTCAACGTATTCCATCTCTTTCAATTTCCACAACATTTCGTTTTCTTCCATCAGCTTTGCTGTGTTCAATAAACTTCTTGTTGAAGCGGTTTCTTCTCTTCTCATAATACTGTTAGCCTGCGCTTTTTTCTCGGCAACCAAAACCTGATTCATGATCTCTTTCATATCTCCAGGCAGGATTACGTCACGAATTCCGGCATCAGAAATCGTTAAACCTAAATCTTCTATTTTAGTGGTAACTTCAGCTAAAATAGCTTCGGCAATGGTATCTTTTTTAGCCAATAATTCGTCTAAAGTCAATCCGCCCACAAAGGCTCTTAAAGCTAACTGCATGGCAACATACAATTGTTTTTCAAAGTCTTTATTGTCAACCAAAGCTTTCATGATATTCACAACTTGGTATCTCACAAAAAAGTTGATTCTTAATCCTGCTTTGTCTTTAGTCAATAATTCCTGCCCTGAAATTTCTACTTGCTGTTGTCTCATATCAATCGTTTTTACCTCGATTGTAATGGAGTTATTCCAAAAGTAATGTGTACCAGATTTTAATTCTTTAACGAAAGTTCCATTCACAAACAACAACGCTTTGTCGTTGCTTGCTACAATAAATTTTCTAACAAAGTATTTCAATTGATTATGTTCCAATAAATTTACCGGAATGTTTTCTATGATTTCAATTTTAGAAAGATCCGCTTTTTTGAACTCATTTTTTACAATTCCTTTCCAGAAAGGGTGTCTTCCCGGAGTCAGCGTTCCTTTAAAGTTTCCGTTTACGAAATGCAAAACAATCTCGTTATCGGCAACCTCAACAACTTCTAACATTGAAGCTAAAACTTCATTCTGCAATAAAATGTTCAATTCAAAAGGAGCGTGAAAAATGGCATTCATATCGTAAATCAATACATTTTTGTTTCCAAAAATCCAGTATAAACCTTCTTCTAATACTTTAATTAATTTTCTATTTTCGAAAAGCAAACCCACTTGGTATGCTTCGATTTTAATTCTTTTTATCATGTTGTTTTTTGTTTCAAGTTTTCTTTGTTTCAGGTTTCAAGTTGTAGAACAGTCGAAAATCTTTGTTCTATATTTTTGCTTTTTGTTTTTTGTTTCAAGTTTTTTTGTTTCAGGTTTCAAGTTGTAGAACAGTCGAAAATCTTTGTTCTATCTTCTTTATTCTATTCTCTTTCCTCTATTCTCTTGCTTCTATATTCTTGCTTCTATTCTCTATCTTCTTTAAATAAAAAAACCTCTTTGCCTTTCTCCTCCGAAAAAAAACGGATGAAGAGTTTGTAATTTGTTTACCCGAATTGTTTTCGATTGTATTTTGCGGCGACGATCCCCAAATCATCTTAACAATCAAATCGAGAAGAAAACAAGTATTTCAAAAAACATTGCTTTTCGCACTGGCCTTATCATGAGTGTGAAATTTCAGATTCGAAAATCCTAGTTTCACTGACAAAGACAAATCAGTTTTTTTCTGGTCATCTTTTTAAGAGTTATGGTCTCTGGAAAAACAGATTTTCAGTCTGTAGTTGACTTACCGCTCGTCCACCCACTCCTTTAGGAGTAGTGCAGGAATCGAACCTGCGTAAACTTCTATTGCTCTACCGAACTGAGCTATCGCATTGCTGCGAATGGGAGTCGAACCCATGACACATAGATATTCGTGGGATAGTTTTTTGGAAAACCATCCAAAACCTCCAAACCAAGCTGCATAGAAAAACATAATTCGCTTTCGCGGAAAGTTCCCTACAATGGTGCTATACAGAAACACGCAACTGGGCTTGTTTGATATTTTTAATCAAAGCCAAAACTTTGATGTATTTCATTTTATAAAAGAACTTGTTTTAATTCCTGAACAAATATTCAAATTACACTGCGCAGTAATTTTGCGCAGTGTAAAAATCTTTAGTTAATCCATTCTACTACAGTCGATAAATAGACTTGTCTAACCTCTTCAAATCGGGTTATATTGGGAATATGATTCACTTCTAGTAAATATTTAGAACCGTCTTTTGCAACGATGTAATCATTTCCTATCATATCCATCTGTAAAACATTCTTGATATAAAGTGTGTCGTCTAATAAATCCTGATCGACAGGCATGAAATTGGCATTATCAGGATGGATAGATTTTAACCAATCGTCACCTTCTAGTTTTATCTGCCAATAGGTATCGCCAATCATCATAATACGAACGGCATCACCTTCAAAATAAGGCTCTATGGTTGCGGTAAATTCGCTTTCCCATTCTCCGGTAAAGCGATGTTTGTTTTCACCACAATGCCAGTTTCCCCATTTTGCAATCGTATCTCCTGTTGTGTTGACAGAAGCGCCTGCACTTATAAATCCGCGTGGAGCGCTGAATCTTGAAAGAGACAATGCTTTTACCAGACAAGGAATTTTAAAACGACAGTCCAGCATTGCTGAAGCCTTTGGATAACAATCTCCATTCCAGATCGCAAGACCGGTAATGAAATCAAAATCATTGTCGTAAATTCCGTAATAGACGACTTTATCTACAGGTAACATTCCAACTCCAATCGATTTTTCCATATACAAAACCTCATCCTTAACCACAATTTTAGGTATAGACTGATGCCAGATAATATGTCCTGAATACTGGGCTTTTATAATGTCACATTCTTCCTGTTCAATTCCAACAAGGGCTATTCGGTTGTATTTTTGTTTCATCGTTTTTAATTTTAAATGTTACTTGTGTTTACTTTTAAGCGGTTTCGAGTTTTAGGCGTTTGATTCCGAAATCTGTTTTTCTTAATTTGCACATTCTTCCGTCTGAAATGTGGTGGAAAACAATTCCTTCAATATCATTTTCTGATAAGATTTTTTCTAAATCATCGAAATCAAGACTTACAAAATCAAGAATTTCGCTGCCGTGTTTTACCAAAGTATGTTTCTCAAACTTTTCAGGATTTCCCTGTACTTTTGGTCCGCATAGCTCGTATGTACCGTCTGTTTTATCTTCTACGCTGTCGAATGCTTCGAAGAAATGTTTGTCTTCAGATTTTGAACGATCGCATTTTAACCAATGCGGGTGATGTCCTGTAATTAAATCTGCTTCTTGACACGGAATCGCATTCGCCGGAATCGTACGTCCTTTTTTGGCGTCGAATCTTTTGTATAATTCTCCATTGATAATTGCCGAAGATGTACCGTCAAATTTTCTCGTTGCGATTGCTTCTCCGTTTATTACCCATGCATTTTCTGCATTAATTTTATTTACTACTCTTGCTAAGTTATTTGGGTCTTTAGCAAACAATGTGCTTATCTTTTTCATATTTATTTTTTATAGGTTCTAAGTTGCTGAGATACTAAGACGCTAAGTTTTTTTCTCTTGGCGTCTAAGCGACTTTGCGAGAAAATTACTCGCCAACTCTTTTTACAATACTTTATCAATCTCTCGCAAAGTCGCAGAGTCGCAAAGTTTTTACTTTAAGTAAATCTGCTCAATCAACGTGAAACAAAAAACTTTGCGCCTTTGTGCCTTTGTGGCTATAGTACAGGAAGAGAGACTCGAACTCTCAAAAAACTGATTCTAAGTCAGCCGCGTCTACCAATTGCGCCATTCCTGCTTTTAATTACATTCAGGATTCGAACCTGAAATTTGTGGAAATAGTAGGATTCGAACCTACTCAGTCAAAAGACAACGGTTTTACAGACCGACCTAACTCTCCAACTTTAGCGTATTTCCATTTGTCTGGTCCCGATAGCTATCGGGAGAACTTGCGACCTCCCGCGTCCAAGGCGGGTAAACAACCACCGTTATCTTCCCAGATTTTTTTTATTTTGCCACGAAGACACTAAGACACAAAGATTATTTTTCTTAGCGTCTTTACGCCTTTGCGAGAAAATTGCTTGCCAGCTCTTTTTACAATACTTTGTCAATCTCTCGTAAAGTCGCAGAGTCGCAAAGTTTATACTTTAAGTAAATCTGCTCAATCTGCGTGAAACAAAAAACTTTGCGCCTTAGTGCCTTTGCGGCAAACTCGCGGCCCATACGGGAGTCGAACCCGTTTCTCCCGAGAGACAGTCGGGAAGGTTAGCCAGTAACCCCAATGAGCCAGTTCCTTCTAGAGAACGAGTGATTTTGGAAGGATTCGAACCTTCGACCATCTGCTTAGAAGGCAGACGCTCTATCCAGCTGAGCTACAAAATCATTAATTTTTGGGCATAAAAAAAGCACCCGGTTAAAGGTGCTTTATAAATTCAATATGATATAACTATCCTATTGCCTGTATTGATGCACCTGTGTTGTTAAACGTCCAAGATCGAATCTCGGGTCTAGCATTTGTGTGTTATATATGTTGTTATGTAAAGCCATTTTATATGTTGTATTATATTTTGAAATTGTTGTTGTTATTTGAAATTCTATGTTCAAATTTTCTTCGGCAAAGATAAAGTCGAAAAAATCAATTATCCAAATCATTTTTAAAATTATTTTATTGATTATCAAATAGTTACTATTAAAATTAAAGCAAAGAAAACCCTGTCCGCATACTGGTGCAGATTTCTTTTTGTATCAAATGACTGTCTCTCATCAGATTACTTTTCAAGATTATATTTCGCTATTTAGATTATGCATTAAACATTTGGTCAATTATTTTTTTAATTATTTTTAGTTATGGTTTATTTTTTATCATTTTTCTTGTCATTCTCGCCAATTTTATTGTCACACTGAGCGAAGTCGAAGTGCTTTTTTAACGAAGTCAAAGTGCTTAAAAACAAAAAAAGCGTCCCGAAATAAGGACGCTTTTATATTTTATGTTGAGTTGAATTCTAAAATTTACATTTCAATTTCATAAAAATACATGATACATCCTGATATTTTAGCCGGAAGATTTCCCGCTAAATAGTCAAAATTTGGTTTTACTGAAAGTATCATCTGTATTTTTTGTTTTTTTATTACGGGTGCAAATGTAGACGTTTTTTTCTATTTATATAATTCTTGTCTAATTTTTATTAGGGTTTGAATTATTTATAAAATTGTTCAGTGATATAGAAAACAGTATCTATAAAAAATAAATTACTCTGAAAAGTCAAAACATTTTCATCATGAAGATCTTCAAGAATAATACCTAATTCAGGGTTAAAATAATCGTTATTTCTAGTGTTTACAAAGCCGTTTGAGGTTAAAAAATGTTTTACATTTTCTAATTCCGTATCACTATCCGATTCCACAAATTTCTGCTCTACTACAGCATACAGTATATCGGCTTGTTCAAAAAATCCAATTAATTGATATGCTGTATCAGAGAAAAAATAATTATTTAATAATAAATTATTGAAATAATCTTTCCAGGTTTCGTAGTAAATACTATCGTTTAGCTTTATTACTTTATGTTTGTTTTGAAGATAAACTTTTTGCTCTGCTCCTGAAGAAATAAAAGCATTTATATTAATTGAAGTAATCCAAAAACCATTCTTATCACAGAATTGTTTTATTAACGCTGTTTCTTCACTTTTGATTTGCTTGCCTGACTTAATCGTTCCGCTTGCGCTCTCGCTTTTTCTAAGGTAACTGGAGATTGTTTGGATAGAATTTCCATGCCTAACTTGGCTCTTTCCTGAAATGATATTTTGTAATTCATTTTTCATGAAGTTTATAATGCAAATATAAAGATTTAAAGTTACTATTTAATTAAAGAAAGAAAAAGATTACTTTTACGATAATAGTGATAATAATGGTCAGGGAAATGGAAACACTAATCATAATACTTGCACTTTCAACCCTCTTGATAAAATTGTTGAGCTTTATGAACGTTTGGTTCAGGCTGAAAAAGATAAAGTTGAATATTTAGAAAAATTGATGAAAGGGAAATAGGATTTCCTTTTTTTATATAAAATTGGAAAAGCGCAAACTTTTAAAAAGGGTTTGCGCTTTTTTAGTTATTGAAAATTGTCATCATAAAAATTATAATTTAACAATTTAAGCTTTACCTTTTCATTGAATATACAATGTTTATTTGAAGAAGATTTTTTTTAATTAATTGTAAAAATGTATTTTTGGATTCTAACTATTAAAATATGACCAAAATTTTAACTATACCAACAAAATTAGAAGACGCAATTAAAAACAATACTTTAGTAATATTTGTGGGTGCTGGTTGTTCTATACCTTTAGGTATGCCATCTTGGAGAAAACTTGTAGAAGATATACTTCAAGATTTAGATAATAAATATGGTCAAACATCTGATACAAATTTCAAAAACATATTAAGCGGTGTTAAAGCAAATAGTAAAACTTTATTTGATGCTCTAAATAAAATTGAAAATGATGTAGATAATGGAACTGATTTTAAAATAAAGACGCAAGAATTTATTAATTCCCAAATAGAAGAGATATCCAAAAAATTCCCTGAAGATTCTAAAGCGCATCGCTTATTGTGGGAAATTTCGAGTAAAATAATTACCACAAATTATGATAAAATTTTGGAGGAATATATTCCAAAATCAATATCTCCAAAAATATTTGATAATTCAAATGCTTTTCAAAGTCTAAAAAGTCAATCCAATAATGCTGAGTTTCTTTACAAAATCCATGGTGATTATGAAGATCCAAAGTCTATAATTCTTTTTGAAAGTGATTATAAAGATATCTACAGAAATGAAAATTACAACACAGATACATTAGCAACTCATTTTAAAGAAAAAACATTACTATTTATTGGATTTAGTCTAACTGATCCTTTTGTAAATGATTTATTTAACAAAATAAAAAATATTTATAAAGGATACAGTATAAATGAGCATTTTATTTTTACTACAAAAAATGAGGATTTCATTAAATACGATGTTACACCAATAAGAATTGATAATTGGAATGAAAGTTTATTAGAATATCTTTTAGAGTTAAAAAAAATCAAATTTGAAAAACAAAAAACAAATAAACAAGCTACAATCGTTAATCAAAACCCTAAAGATAACGATTTAACAAAAGATGACGTACCCAATATTATTGAACTTATAGCCAAGAAAACTAATGATCTATTAAATGATCCAAGTAATAAAGATCTTATCAAAGAACATAAAGATTTACGAGTTAAACTTGACAACTTATTATTTGGAAAAGTAGATTACTTTCAAGAAGTAGACAAACCATTTAGAGATGCTGATTTACAAATCTTATTTGATACTGTTTATTCTTCAGAAAAATTAAACAATCAAACTTTGGAGCAGATTCAAACTATAAGAAATTCATCAATCTACAAATGGTATGATAGAAGTGTAATAGTTAGCGCAATTACTTGTAGCATAATACATTTTAATAAGGCTGATGAGCAGAAAATAGCATTACTTATTGATTTCATAAATGATAATGAAGAAAAAATTTGGCAAAAAGCTATAACATCACTATTTATTGTATTAAATCATTTAGGAAATAAATGGTTAAGATTAAATTCAATAAAAACAAGAATAAAATCATTAAATCAAAATTTATTAATTCAAGACGCGTGTGTTACAATAATAAAACTATTTGGTTTAGGATTAAACAACATCTCAATGATAAATGAGGGATTATTTACTAATTCATATTTTAGAGATAGTCCTTTTAATTACTTTTTCCCATACCATCAGGAAGAAAATCCAGCGTTTGATTTAGTTTATGAAACTTATGAAGGAAATGATATTGAAGATTTTATAACATTTCTCAATGAAATTCCAATACCAGATCAATTAAAATATTTATTCTGTCGAAAAAAAAACACAAAAAAGAACGTTGATAAAGAAGACAATGAAGACAATAAAGATGCAATGGAGAAATTGAATTATTTATTAAATTACAATTCATATTTTTATCCTTTCTCTATTTACACTCAAGAAATAATAAGTTTCTATAATTTTTTCCCTGTATTAAAACATGAAGAAAAATTAAAATCACAATTAAAATTAACAGAAACACCTTTAAAAGATTATTTATTAAATGAAAAGCAGAAATATTCTGCTTTAGGTTTTTATTTTATGACAGCTAAGAATTGGTCACAGGCAATTGTAAATTTTAAAGAAACAATAAAAATCGATTCAAATGAAATATCTAATTTAATTAATTTAGCAAATTGTTATAATAAAATTAAAGATTTTAATAATGAGTTTTCTATTAGACTCAAAATTAAAAATTTAAATTCATCTGATGAAGATAATTTAATAGGGCTCTTTGATTTATATTTTGATTTAAAAGAAAATTTTTTCGAAGCGTTAAATATAGCCCAATATTTATTAACTATTGATGCAAATAATTCCGATTATTACAATTTTTGTGGACTTTCACATAGACATTTGAAGCAATATAACGAAGCTTTAGAAAATTATAACAAAGCAATTGAAATCAAAAGCGATGAATATGCATATTATAATAATCGAGCCAATTTATATTCTGAAATAATTGATTATAATAATTCTATATTAGATTGGAATAATGCAATCCATCTTAATCCAAAAGATGACTCTTTATATTATAGTCGTGCACTTGTATATGCCAGTCAAAGAAACTATGTTGATTCAAACCAAGATCTTCATACTGCCATTTCAATTAAAAAAGATTTTGAATATTTATTAAGAATAGCATATAATAATTTATTCTCTTCCCAATTTTCAAATGCGTTAATTGAAATTGAAAAAGCTGAAAATTTAGAAACCGAAAAAGAAGAAATTTATCATTTTTATAGCAATTATTACAGATTAACAAACGATTTTGAAAAGGCATTTGAATTCATAATTAAAGCAGAAAACATAAAAAAAGATAAAAGTTTCATAGGTACAAGAGCAACCATTTATGCATCTATGGGTGATATTGAAAACTTCTATAAATATCTTGAACAAGCATTTATAGAAGAAGCTAAAGCAAGTCAACTTTATCCAGATATTATAGATAAATTTAAAGATGACAATCGTTTCAAGACTCTGCTTAAAAAATATAATCAAACTTTTTATTATATTTAACTCAGTTACTTTATTTTAAATGATATAATATTGAAAATTTTCTAAATCTTAAAAATTAAAAAAGCTTTTAGCATTCCTACTTGTTTCCCCTGCCACTTTATCTAAAGTAATCCCTTTAAACTGCGCAGCCGTTCCCGCAACAAAAGGCAGAAAAGCAGGTTCGCATCTTCGTTCGTGGTATTGCTGCAAAAGACTGTTCGGAACATTTTTTGGAAGCATAAACGGCGCATCGGTTTCGATCATCATTCGGTCAAGCGGAACGTATTGAATGACTTCTTTTAAATGACTGAAACGTTTGGTATCAGAAATCGCTCCGGTAAAACCAAGATAAAATCCGTTATCGAGATAGGTTTTGGCTTCTTGCAGCGTTCCCGTAAAACAATGCACAATGGCTTTTGGCAATTGCGGTAAATAGTCTTTGGTGATATTCATAAAACTATTGAAAGCCGCTCTTTCGTGCAAAAACAAAGGTTTCTGAATTTCGATCGCCAATTCTAATTGGGCTTTATAACATTCTTCCTGTTTGTTTCTGGGTGAAAAATCTCGATCAAAATCGAGTCCGCATTCGCCAACGGAAACTACTTGTTTCTGCTTTAATAAATTCCGCAGTTTTGAAATGCTTTTTTCGTCAAAACTCTTCGCGTCATGCGGATGAATTCCGGCCGTCGAATATAATATTCCCGGATATTGTTTTGCGATTTCTAATGAAGCTTCGCTGTTTCGTACGCTTGTTCCCGTTAGGATCATTTGCGATACATCGGCGTCGAGCGCGTCTTGTACGACATCGTCTATGTCGTTTTGGAATTGTTTATTGGTTAGGTTAATTCCTATGTCTATGTATGTCATTTTTTTTAAAGTTGCTAAGGTTCTGAGAGGCTAAGCTGCTAAGGTTTTTTACTCTCTATTGCCTTAAATTATTATTTTTTTTGCCACTAAGGCACTAGGCGCAAAGTTTTTTGTTTTTAATCTCGCTGAGTCGCTGAGTCGCTAAGTTTTTTATTTCACGCAGATTTAAAAAGATTTAAGCAGATGTTCGCAGATTATTTATAAAAATCATTTTAAAATCTGCTGGAATCTGCAAAATCTGCGTAAAAAAAATTCTTTGCGAACTTTGCGTAAATCTTTGTGTCCTTTGCGGTTAAAATCATCACAAAGCGTTAGACGCACTGCTGTGCGTCTCTACGCTGAACACTAAAAACTGATCACTGACCACTAGTCTTCTCTACTTCCATCATCGGCCATTCTTACCATTTTTGGGGTAAATTTGGCGACAACGTCAACTAAATCTTGTTGTGCATCCATAACCTGATTGATATCTTTATAGGCCATTGGTGCTTCGTCCAGACCTGCTCCAATAAGCGTAACACCGTGATCTTTTAAGATTGATTTCATCTCGGTTTGAGTGATATTTTTTATGGCTTGAGTTCTGCTCATTTGTCTTCCTGCTCCGTGTGAAGCGGAATTTATGGCGTTCTCCTCGCCCTTTCCTCTCACCAAAAATCCCGGTGCGGTCATACTTCCCGGAATAATTCCCATAACGCCTTTTCCGGCTGGGGTTGCTCCTTTTCTATGTACGATTACTTCTTCGCCGTTCCAGATTTCTTTCCATGCAAAATTATGGTGGTTTTCGACTTTGGCTAAAATCGTTGCTCCCAAAGCGCGTTCCATTTTGTTATGGATAATTTCGTGACAAGCCGAAGCGTAATCTCCCGCAAGGTTCATCGCAAGCCAGTATTCCTGACCTAATTGTGAGTTCATATCCAAATACGCTAAGTTTCTTGCCACTTCTGGAAGTTTACATTCGTCTTTGGCAATTTTAGTGTAATGTCCGGCAATTGTGGCACCCATTCCACGTGAACCTGAATGCGTTAACAAAGCGACATATTTACCTTTTGGAATATTCAAAACGGCATCGTCTTTTGCAAATTCCATGATTCCGAATTCGACAAAGTGATTTCCTCCGCCAGAAGATCCTAATTGTGACCAGGCCTTATCTTTTAAATTCTTCACAAATGGATTCATATTAAATGTATCATTTTCTAAAACCGCGTGATCTGATTTGTACTGACCGTGAAATCCGTGACCTGCTCCAAAAATAGAATTGGCAATTAATTCTCTTTTGAATTTGGCTTCGTTTTCAAAGTAAAAATCTTCCGGAATATCATAAACCGACAATGCCATTCTACAACCAATATCAACGCCAACACCATACGGAATAATGGCATTTTTTGTGGCTAAAACTCCGCCAATTGGTAATCCGTAACCTTGATGTGCGTCTGGCATTAAAGCTCCGGCAACTGTCACAGGCAATTTCATGGCAACTTCCATTTGTTTTCTGGCTCCGTCTTCGATATGATCTAATCCGTAAGCCGAATACGCATTTGGAGTTTCGTTTAAAGCGATGAAATCTTCTGGTTTTTCATTTGCTTTTTCGATTAAAGCAACGGCTAGTTTGCTGAAAATTTTATCGTCTATATAGTTTTCTGGAGATTCTAGTACGTTTTTAAAGTTTGTAATCATTTGATCGCGGTTAAATCCGTTTCTTTTGCTGTTGATTTTTAACGCAATTCCAATTATTTTTCCTTCCGGGAATCCTAATTCTAATATATCTGTACCGTTTATTTGTGTTTTCATTGTTTTTGTTTTTTTGATAGTACAAAGGTTGTTTTGTACTGCGCAATTATTTTGCGCAGCTATTTTAATTCTAAGTTTTTTTGCTCAGCGAAAACATATTTCTCGCAAAGTCGCAGAGACGCAAAGTTTTTATTTAAAGTGGTTAACACACCGTTTGTCATTTCGAGGAACGAGAAATCTTCACGAGAAGCTCTACAAAGATTGGACTCCCGTTGCGGAGATTTCTCGTCCCTCGAAATGACAAATAAATGCGTTTGTTCAACATTCATTTTTTTAAATTAATAATTTTAAAAGAGGTAATGTTTAGGAATGGTTTAATTTTCTTTGGACGAAGTAACCATTTCCTGACGACACTCTTTTTTTAAAGAGCAATATCCTACAAGCGACTTTAAGGATTCGAACCTAATATTATCATGCCACGAAGTAGCGCTTTATAGACGGCATCTTATTTTTTGAAAAAGTAATAATTGGCAAGAGTTATTTTTTGAACGAAGTAGCTCTCACACACGACATTTTTCATTTTTATAAAAGAAGTTACAAGCAATAAGAGAAACGGGGCATGTCTTGCCAGAGTCGAACTGGATAGCCTTGCTGATTTTACAACTTCGCTATTCCTCCCCAAAATTGCTGACGAAGTATCTCTTATTTACGACATTCTTTTTATTTTATCGGGTTATGAGCGACAAGAGACTATTTATGCGTGTTTCCACTTACACCATCAGATTACCTGAACAGGATTCGAACCTGTAACACAATTCCCTCGAAGTAACTATTGTCTACGACACCAATGTATTTTAAACAAGGCAATAAGCAATAAATGACATATCCTGCTCTAACCATCTGAGCTATATTTTTATAATTAAACAAAAATAGTGAGAATCGAACTCACGACCCGGGCGTTAAAAATGCGAAGTAACACTTATTTACGGCACTTGTTTTTTCTTTATTTTCAATGAACTTTTCCTTTTACAAATATTTGAATACTACTGCGCAATTATTTTGCGCAGTAGATTCTTTTTTATAATTCTATTCGGTTGATGTAATTCAACGCACTGTTTTTATCTTCTAAAGCATTCAAAACATCAAATACTTTATCTGACCATCCGGCTATTAAATATACATCGTTTTTTTCGATGTTTATTGGCGACTGACCGTAACCAGCCAAATCAAACAAATACAATTTTGAATTTGGCGCGATACTTTTGTATCGGTTCCAGGAGTTTGCAAATGAGTCTTTTGTGTACGTATTATTCCAAATTTGAACATCTGTAAACAACATTACTTTATCTACAATTTCTTTTCGGCTGATTAAATCTTCTACAACCAAATGACCGTTTGTAGCATAACCTACTTCACCTTCTCGTTTGTAATATTCGTTAACGTTGGCCAATATGTTTCGTTTTGGCATATTGATTATTTTCCAACGGTCACCAAACATACCGCTTACCACATTTTGGCAACGGCTTTGCATCAACATACCCAACATCAAACCGATATCGTAAAGCATTACTTTACTTTTTGGTGAGATTGCTTTTTGCATAGAACCCGAAACGTCACAGGCAATTACAACCGATGTATTAACATCAAAACCTTTTATGTTTTGTGAACTCGCCATAACAGCATCTTCCAAGGTATCTAAAACCATTGAAGTGTATTTGAAATTCAAATCTTTCACTTCACGATATGCTGCTAAGAATCGGAATGGCAATTGTTTTGAGTTTGCGACTGCTTTTTCGTTAGAAAGGTAATCGCATACTTTCAACATATGAGAACCTGAAACATTCGCCTCTAAGATATTTCGTAAGTTACGCAACAATGCCATGTAACCTATTTTACCGCTATCGATTAATTCTTCCCATTTTTGTTTGAATGCTTTTTGTTTTTCAATGTGGTTGTAAAATTTTACTTGACCTAATTGCGACAATTCTGTTTCCCATGTATATGGCGTTTGCAAAGTGTTGTTTACCAATTTATCAAAAATTGCTTGCTGCGCTTCATCTTTTGCTTTTGGATGAACCAAAAACAAAGCATCTTTTAATTTTACAGCACCATCACGATTGTATTTTGCGAATTGGTATTCGTCAAATTTGTTGAACGAAACTGCTAAACCTTTTTGTATTTGTTTTGATAAACGGTTTAATTTTTTAACGCCATTTCGTTCGTTTGCCATTTGATAGTAAGCCAATAATTCTGTTATTTCATCTGCACGTTGTATAACATGTGTAATCATTTTACTGATTAAAGAATCGCCAGAATATATCTTGGCTAATTCTACAATCAAAACTAATGGTACAGAACGCATATGCATTTCGTTACGGGCATAAACAGCCAATTTTGCTACAAATACCGGATTGCTTTTTTTGATTAGGCTTTGTATTCTTTGTAAACGAGTTGTATCTTTTTCGTAAAATGAAGCGTTTAAACTTGTAGTTACAACTGCTGCATACAATTCATATTCTGATGTTAAAGAAAAAGCTGGTGCATTTTCGTGATTAACTATATTGCTTTTATTGTTTTTCTCTTTTGCTAAAAAATTGAATTTCATCATTTCTGGTTTTTAAAATTAGACAATGGTTATTGTTTTATTTCCTGAGCAAAGATTTCAGAACTACTGCGCAATTATTTTGCGCAGTAAAAAAGAAATTTTAAATTTGAGTAAAAAACAAGATGAATTTAGAGAAAATCTATTCTGAATTACTTTTGAATATTGGCTTTTCAGCAAATGAAATTCAGCAGAACTGGAAGGATTTAGAAAAGTCATATTCAACAAAATCAAGACATTACCACAACTTAACTCATATTTCGGCTATGATTGGGAGTTTTGAAACGTATTGTGATAAACTTCAAAATCCAAATGAGATATTATTTTCTATTTTTTATCATGATTTTGTTTATTCGGCTTCTAAAAAAGATAACGAACTCAAAAGTGCCGAATATGCTTTGGCAATTTTACCTGAAAATGTCAATTTAAATAAACAATTAGTTTTTGATGCCATTTGTGCTACACAGCAGCATCAGCATAATCAAATTGAGGATATTAACTGGCTAATTGATTTTGATTTGAAAATTCTTGCACAAGGTTGGAATGATTATAAAATCTACTTTGAACAAATAAGAAAAGAATATCGCATTTATCCTGATTTTCTATACAAACCCGGACGTGCTAAAGCCCTGAAACATTTTCTGGAAAATGAGTTTATTTTTCAAACCGAGGAATTCAGGAATTTATATGAAGGGAAAGCGAGAATTAATATTGAAAAAGAAATTTCTTTATTAACGTAAAATTATCCGCAAAGATATTCTGTAGAGACGCACTGCTGTGCATCTACGCAAAGTGATTCGACACCAATATGACGTAATAATTAAACCCGACAGGTTTTAAAAACCTGTCGGGTTTGCTGTATGTGTTAACGTTTATGGATCATCGTTGCGGAGACGCACAGCAGTGCGTCTCTACGGAATATTGGAACGAATAAAATTATTGTTTTTTAATATTTAGAAACGAAATTGCTGTGTTCCCGTTTATGCGTGAGGGATTGAGGCGGTATCTCCCGATTTAGAAAAACAAGGCTTTTTAGCCGTAGTTTTTGTTAATCGGGAATATAGCCGAAAGCCCGACCCGAAGGGACACGCCCAAATTATTATCCTTATATTATTTCCCTGAATAGTTAGGACAGCCGAAACATTTTCTGCTTAAATCAAACTGATACGTTAGTGAAAGTTCGTAGATTCCGCCTGTTTTTCCAATTTTGGTTGTGTTTAAATCGTATGAAAGTCCAAATCTTAAATGTTCGTACTGCAAGCCCGTAAAAAGGTTTACAGATGTCAGCAAATCGCCATTGATTCCGTTTTTTGCAGGATTTGTTACGGCTGTTGCGCCAAAGAATATTTTTTCGAATAATATCGAAGCTCCTAAATCAAGTCTGTTGTATCGGCCTTGCTGCATGTAGTTTGAGGTTACAAAAAACTTAGTTTCATATGGAAGCAATACTACATCTATATAATCTATTACAAGGAATTCGTAACCTGCGCTTAAAGAGAAAAAGGTGTTTAAAGGCACATTTCCTTCTGAACTAAAGGCAATATTGGGTTTGTTAAGATGTTTCATCGAAAGACCAATCCAAGTGTCGTCGTTATTGAAAACCATTCCGGCAGAAACATCAAAAAAAGTCATTTTTCTGTTTAACAACGTCGGGTCCATCGTGCTTGAATTGATAACACCTGTTCGAATATTGATTTGATCTTCGAGCAATAGATTTTGGAATCCAAATGATTTAAGTCCGAAACCGGCTTCGACAGCGGGTCTAAAATACCAGTCGTCGTTTAGTTTTACTTTATAGGCGTAATTTGCATTTATCTGCGAATAATTATAACTGGTCAGGTTTTCTCTTTGGTTTAAAAAACTAATTCCTAAACCGCTGTTTAATTTGTCACTCCAGGTATTCACGAATGCATAATCCGTATCTATTCTAAGGTCTAAATCCGGCCATTGTTCTCGGTGAATTATACCTGCATAGGTAGTTTCCATAAATCCGGTAAATCCCGGGTTTAGGGTTTCCGGAATTAGAAAATATTGTGTAAAAATAGGATCTTGCGCTTTTGCCTGAGAATAGAAGCAACATGTAATAATTATAATAAATAGTTTTAATCTCATTGGTTATGCTTGTTGCTTATTTAATTAGTGTAAATGCTCCTTTTTCTACTACCGTATGGTGGTAAAAGGTCTTTAAGGTTATTTTATAATAATAGTTTCCGTTTTCGGCATCAATATCTTTTACTTTTCCATTCCAGCCTCTGATGTTTGTACCGGTTTCTGAGTAAATAACAGCACCCCAGGTATCAAAAACGTCTAAGGTAATGTCTGATAAACCAAGGAATACAGGTGCAAACGTATCGTTCATACCGTCATTATTTGGTGTAAAGGCATTTGGCATAATTAGGCTGTATCCTTTTTCTACTTTTAATGTTGTGCTGTACGTGTATTGGCAGCCAAACGGATAAGTAACGGTTTGTTTTATAGTATAAGTTCCTTCCTTAGTATAGATGTGTTTAGGATTTTCTTCGTCTGAGAAATTTCCATCACCAAAATCCCAAGAGATTAAAGTGAATGTTCCTGTTGCTAAATTTGTAAATGTGATAGGATCGTAAATCGAATACAAATCGTACATGTCTTTTCCGTAAGAACCTGTGGAGAAGTTAGCAATACCTAAAACAGGTGTATCAACATTATACGAAACATCGGCAGAACAGCCAAAACTGTCTTTTACGGTAAAGATTACCAAGCCGTTATCATCGGTATTCATAATCTCACCATTGGCCCCTGAAACTACTCCATCTGACCAGCTAAGTGTATAAGGCGGAATTCCTCCTTTTACATGTCCTACAAATGTCTGTTTGACATGTTTGGTATCGCAATTAAAATCTGTTAGCACTTCGATTGATGGCGTAAGCTGTTCGAAACGGGTAATTTTAAACGATGCTGATTTATTACAGCCGTTGGCATCGGTTACTTTTACAGTATAGTTATTTGGTATTAGATTTTCTAAATCTTCAGTCGTTGCACCGTTTGACCATGCGTATGTAAATGGCGGCGTTCCACCTGTTACGACAAGGTTGATGGAACCTGTATTGGCATTAAGACAGTCTAACGGATTTTTAACATCGGCATTTAATTCTAAAAGCAAAGGATTATCAATTATCCATGAACCTTTAATAATACAATTTTTTCCGTCTGTAATGGTTACAGAATATGTTCCCGGTCCTAAATTATTTCTTTCGATTCCGGCAGTTGCGTCATCATCCCAAACTAATTTTACCGGTGCTTTTCCACCTACAAGATTTAAACGGATATGAGCGTCTTTTTCGCCATAACAAGATATTTTTTTAATATCTGGATTGATGGTAAAAATTGGTGCATTGTCAATTACTATCGTAAAATCTTTAGGGCATCCTACCGCATCGGTAATAGAAATGATATAAGTTCCTGCAGATAAATTATTCTGTACAAGTCCGGTTCCTAAATTGCTCCATTTAATAATGTACGGATCTCCGGTTGCAAATGGAACTCCGCCCGTTATGCTTTTAATCATTATAGAAGCATCGGCATAATCATAACACGCAATTTCGGTTTTGGTATATTCTAATTTTATTTCATCATTTTGAAGTAATATAACATCAAGATCATCTGTACAGCCCGAATTATCTGAAACGGTTAAATGGTAATTTCCGGCCGGAACATTTCTTAGGTTTTGAGAATAACTCGTATATCCGTTTGGACCTGTCCAAAAATATCTATAGCTGTAAACACCCGGAGAGGTTTCTGTTACTCTTCCTCCTACTGTTTTTACATCAATTTCTCCCGTTGAATAACCATAACATAAAATATCAACTTTGCTCACAAAACTAAGTTCTAACAAAGGCGGTTCTTCGATCTTGAAGTTAGCATGTAGAATACCACAGTTGTTTTTTTCTGTAATAGTTACATCATAAACTCCCGGCTCCAAATTGCTCAGGTTTCCGGAATTGGCACTAAACGGATTTCCGTCTTTTGTCCATACATACGTATAGGGCAGATTTCCGCCAGATACATTTACATTAATTCTTCCATCGTTTAAACCAAAACAGGTTATATCTTGTTTGTATTCACTTAAAATCTGGAATTTACCCGGTTCACCAACATAATACGATCGTGAAAACGGACAATTTCCGTTATCTCCTACCGTTAAATTATAATACCCCGGTTTTAAATTCGAAATGTTTTGGTTTGAACTCGTGTATCCATCAGGGCCTGTCCATGTATAAGTGTAAGGTGCACCTGTTGAAAACGGAATTCCTCCCGCAACAGTTATGTTTATTGCCCCGTCGTTAGCTTCAAAACAAGTTCCCTGTTTTATAGTTTCTGTTACATTTATCAATGGATCGACTGTTACTGTAATCGTAAAATCTGGTCCCGGACAAAGTTTAGAAATTGGTGAAACGGTATAAACAACCGTTGCGCGATTATTAGTAAGATTGGTTAAAGTCTGACTAATACTTGTTCTTGGTGTTGCTTCAGCAAATGCACCGCTTATTGCTCCCGCAGGAGTAACTACCGGATTTGACCAAACATACGTTGTTCCGGCTGGTACATTATCTGTAGTTCCGTTACTGACTGGCGTGATCTGAAATGAATTTCCACTGCAAATTACTGCCGTTTTAGGCGTTATTACAGGCGAAAGAACCATATCTACAGAAAAATTTCTTGACACACTTGTTGTTCCACAACTATTCGTAACACTAAAAGTTGCGATGTAATTTCCGGTTTTGGTATAATTAATAGATCCCGGATTAAGTGATGTAGATGTTGAAGGTGTTCCTCCCGGAAAACTCCATAAATACGTGATTTCCGAACTTGGTGAACAAGTTTCTACTACAGTACCTACTGGTTTGATTGTAGCAGACTTACAGAAATCAGAAATAGGATCTAATTTGATTACCGGTTTCTTTTTTACATCTATATATCTTGTAGTATATTGATAAATACCGCAAGAATTTAATGTTCTTAACCTTAATTCGTATGTTCCAGGGTTACTAAAATTAATAACCGGATTTCTAACATACTGACCGTTTACAAAAGAATATTGTCCTTTTCCTTTTCCGCAAAAACCTTCATAATAACTCAAAACTTCCCAATAATAAGTTTCGGTTCCGCATCCTAAACTTGTGTCTGTTGTATTCGTTATCTGAACATTTTCTGAGGCACAAGCCGTTGCATAAGTAAAACTTGGTACTAATACAGGTTCTACACAAATGGTCTGCGTGGTTGATTTTCCAATTCCGCAGGGAGTCTGGGCAGATAACTTTATAGTATAAGTACCCGGTGTGGTATAGACGTGAGAAGGATTTACTTCTCTGGAAACCGGTGTTCCGTCTCCAAAATCCCAAGTATATACATTATAAGTACTGCAATCGTTTGTATAACCTGCCTGAGTTGTATTATAAAATGGAGTATAAGTATTAGCACATGCAATACTCTGCACATTAAAGCTTATAGTTGGCACATCTAAAATAATAATAGGCCCGGCAGTTAAAAAGGTACTTCCGCAAGAAGTTGTTATGGTTAAGGTAACGGTATTTCCTGACGGACAATTAAATCGCATAAACGTATGAGGAATAGGAAAATTTTGCGACGCCTGCGGATTTAAACTGTTATAATAAGGAGAGCTTTCTAATTGTGCCTGCGTATAACTTTGATATGTACCGTCGCCATAATTTACCTGATAATTAGTATCTGATGGGTTAAGTCCCCAAGATCCAATTGCAAAATCCATTTGCGGCACAGGCGTACACAAGTTAGTGGTGTTACCCGGTGCGATAAGCGCCCCAATTGGGTTATTAGAATTTTTTACTACATAGGTAATCGAATTATTGCAGGTACTAGTTCCCATTGCAGTAATTACCATATTAAATGAACCTAATTTTTTGTATTCATGTTTTTTAGGAAAAACAACATTAGTTTCTGTACTGCCATCTCCCCAATCTACATTGTAAGATGTGATACAAGAAACAGAAGCTGAGCTGTTTCCAACATTTATAGTATATTTTGGATTTGAGTTATTATCACCACATCTTTCAAAAGGTTTTGTCGTTCCCGGACTGTTTAAATCAACGAACTTTAAATCTGGTTTTTGTTTAACCGAAACGGTTTTGGTAACCGAATTTACTTCGCCATTAGCATCTGTAACAGTAAGTTTTACAGTAAAATTTTGAGAACCACAGCCAAGTGCCGTAAAAGTATGATTCGGATTATTTATTGTGGCTGAAGTGCCGTCTCCAAAGTCCCATTTATAATTAAAAGGTGCTGCGCCAGTAACTACTGCATTGAATGTCACAGGAGTACCTGAGCAGGCATTATTATTGGTAAAATTAAAATCAACAGTTGGAGGAACAGTAAGATTATAATAATCTTTAAGGGCTAAATTGCTTCTGTCATTTGTATTAAAGGCAAATATTGAAGTCGTTATAAAAAACACACAATATATGTGCAGCGAGTAAAGTTTCCCCATGTGGTATTGTTAAAATTTGTGCGGTAAAAGTAGACGATTTTATTTAACAAAAAAATAGTATAAATACTCATTTTAAATAAGTTTCAAAACTACTACGCAAAGCTGTTGCGCATTTTAATAAAATCAGTATTTTTATCATTCAATGAATCTAAAAAATAAGTAATAGTTCTTGAAATTCTAAAATTTGAATCTCGCAAAGCCACTAAGTTTTATTTAATGCCACAGATTAAAGAATTAAAATGATTAAAAAGTCTGCTGAAATCTGTTAAATCTGCGTGACACAAAATTTAGCGCTTTTGCGACCAAAACCATATAATTATGTCACAAAACAAAAATGCCTTAATTCGGTACAAAACCATCGACAAATGTCTGCAGAATAAATACCGGCAATGGACTTTAGAAGATTTAATCGAATGTTGCTCTGAAGCTTTATTTGAATATGAAGGCCGGGAAAACCCCATAAGCAAGCGAACCATTCAAATGGACATTCAGTTAATGCGAAGTGAAAAGTTGGGTTACAATGCTCCAATTGTTGTTTACGATAAAAAGTATTACAAATATGAAGACGAAGATTTTACCATAACCGATATTCCGCTGACGGAAACGGATATGAATGTTTTGACAGAAACCGTTTCGATGTTAAAACAATTTAAAGATTTTTCTCTTTTTAATGATGTATCGGATATTTTGCAGCGTCTGGAAGATAAAATCTATGCCGAAAAGTCACATACAAAACCTGTAATCTATTTAGATAAAAATGAGAATCTAAAAGGTTTACATTATTTAGATGAAGTTTATCAGGCTATTATAAAAAAAATGGCACTTATAATTACTTATAAATCTTTTAAGTCGAAAGAAGAAACCAAGTTTCATTTTCATCCCTTTATATTAAAGGAGTTTAATAACCGCTGGTTTCTTGTGGGAAAGAAAAAAGGCGGGCAGCCTATTACCAATTTGGCACTCGACAGAATCATTTCAATTGATTACGATTTTAATCTCCCTTATTTAGAAGAAGATTTTAATGCTGAGTCTTATTATAAGGATATAATAGGTGTAACAGTCAATTCAGGTTTACAGCCCCGACGCATCGAACTTTGGATTGATGCTGCAAATGCGCCTTATGTTACTACAAAACCACTACATCCATCGCAGCGGTTAATTAAAGAAAATGAAGACCAAAGTATTATCGTGCATTTGTTTATTTCTCCTAATTATGAAATGGAACGGCTTTTATTAGGTTTTGGAGATTCTATCGAAATTTTGAGACCCGAAAATCTGCGAAACCGCATGAAAAAGATTCTGAAAAGGGCAATTTCCAGATATGAACCTGAAAATACAATTGAATTAAACGCATAATTTTTTAAAGAATACAGAATTAAAAGCGATTTAAAAACCAAAAAATGATTTTGAGAGCATGAAAAATGTTAAAATCCAAAAAAAGAATAGTATATTTCACTCTAAATAAACCACCAAACCACTCTAAATCAGTGGAATTTTTTAACTAACCAAAAAATTATTAAAAAATTATATGCATGCATAGTATTTTTTAATTATATTTGAAATCGATATAGTTACCTATGAAAGACAAAACAATAGATTATATTTTGAGAGCTACATGGCAGGCTGTTTCAAGAATGTATAATGAAGAGGCTGCGAAGTACGATGCTACCATGGCAACAGGATTTGCTCTTTTAAGTATGGATAAGGAAGAAGGAACTCCATCAACCGCTTTAGGCCCGAGAATGGGTATGGAAGCAACCAGCTTAACGAGAACATTAAAATCCATGGAAGAAAAAGGTTTAATTGTTCGCAAAAAAAACCCAAGTGACGGCAGAGGTGTCTTAATCTACCTGACCGATTTTGGAAAAGAAAAAAGAGATTTATCTAAAAATACAGTTCTGAAATTTAATGAAACCGTTAGAAAACATGTCTCAGATGAAAAACTGAAACATTTTATCGAAGTTTCTGAAATCATAAACGAATTAATTCAGGACAAAAACATTTTCAATCACACGAGCGCCAGCGAACTGGCGAAGCAAACAGAAAATGAATAATCTTTTTTAAGAGATAATTCAAATTCTACCCAAAAAACAAATTTTACAAATATGAAACGCACAATTAAAAAAGTTGCTGTAATTGGATCCGGAATTATGGGTTCAGGTATAGCTTGTCATTTTGCTAACATTGGTGTCGAAGTCTTACTTCTTGATATCGTACCTCGCGAACTGACTGAAGCTGAAGCTAAAAAAGGATTAACACTTGAAAGTAAAGCCGTTCGCAACCGTGTGGTAAACGAACATTTGGCGAATTCATTAAAATCAAAACCGTCTCCTATTTACAGTCAAAAATTCGCAAGCAGAATTACGACTGGAAATACGACTGATGATATGGCAAAAATTGCCAATGTTGATTGGATTATCGAGGTTGTAGTAGAGCGTTTAGACATCAAAAAATTGGTTTTCGAGCAAATTGAGAAATTCCGCACACCGGGAACTTTGGTTACCTCAAACACTTCTGGTATTCCAATTCATTTTATGAGCGAAGGAAGAAGTGAAGATTTTCAACAACACTTCTGCGGAACTCACTTTTTTAACCCTGCGCGTTACTTAAAATTATTTGAAATTATTCCTGGTCCAAAAACTTCTACTGAAGTGTTGGATTTCTTAAACGAATACGGTTCTAAATTCTTAGGAAAAACTTCGGTTGTTGCTAAAGATACTCCGGCATTTATTGGAAACAGAATTGGTATTTACGGTATTCAGAGTTTGTTCCATTTGGTTAAAGAAATGGGATTAACGATTGAAGAAGTGGATAAATTGACTGGACCGGTAATTGGTCGTCCAAAATCGGCTACTTTCCGTACAGTGGACGTTGTAGGTTTGGATACTTTGGTACACGTTGCCAACGGTATTTATGAAAACTGTCCGAACGACGAACAACACGAATTGTTTAAACTTCCTGATTTCGTCAATAAAATGATGGAAAATAAATGGTTCGGAAGCAAAACCGGTCAAGGTTTTTATAAAAAAGTAGATAAAGATATTTTGTCTTTAGACTTAGATACATTAGAATACCGCGCTGCTAAAAAAGCAAATTTTGCTACACTTGAACTAACAAAAACTATCGATAAACCAATCAATCGTTTTAAAGTTTTAGTAAAAGGAACAGACAAAGCGGGAGAATTCTACCGTAAGAGTTTCGCCGGAATGTTTGCTTATGTATCAAACAGAATTCCTGAAATCTCAGACGAATTATACAAAATTGATGATGCGATGAAAGCCGGTTTTGGATGGGAAAATGGTCCATTCGAAATTTGGGATGCCATTGGTGTTGCCAACGGAATCGAAATCATGAAAGCTGAAGGTTTAGAGCCAGCTGCATGGGTTACTGAAATGTTGGCTTCCGGAAGCGAAAGTTTCTATTCTGTAAAAGAAGGAGCAACTTATTTCTATAACATTCCAACAAAATCTCAGGTAAAAGTTCCAGGACAAGATTCATTTATTATTCTGAACAACATTCGCGAAAGCAAAAAAGTTTGGAGCAATAGCGGTGCAATTATCCAAGATTTAGGAGACGGAATTTTGAACTTAGAATTCCAATCTAAAATGAATACTATTGGTGGCGACGTACTTCAGGCTATCAATAAAGCAATCGACTTATCTGAAAAAGAATATCAAGGTTTGGTTATTGGTAACCAGGCAGCGAATTTCTCTGTTGGAGCTAATATCGGAATGATTTTCATGATGGCGGTTGAGCAGGAATACGACGAATTGAACATGGCAATCAAATTGTTCCAGGACACAATGATGCGCGTTCGTTACTCTTCTATTCCAGTTGTAGTTGCGCCTCACGGAATGACTTTTGGCGGTGGATGCGAAATGAGCTTACATGCTGACAAAGTGGTTGCTGCTGCAGAAACGTACATGGGATTGGTTGAATTTGGTGTTGGTGTACTTCCTGGTGGTGGTGGATCTAAAGAAATGGCTTTAAGAGCGTCTGATTTATTCCGTAAAAACGATGTGGAATTGAACGTTCTTCAAGAGTATTTCTTAACAATCGCTATGGCAAAAGTATCGACTTCTGGTTATGAAGCTTTTGATACCGGACTTCTTCAACATGGAAAAGATATTATCGTAGTAAACAAAGATCGTCAGATTGCCGAAGCTAAAAAACATGCTTTGTTAATGGCAGAAGCGGGTTATACTCAACCTATCAGAAGAACTGATGTTAAGGTTTTAGGTAAACAAGCTCTTGGAATGTTCTTAGTTGGAACTGACCAAATGGAAGCTGGAAAATACATTTCGGAACACGATAAAAAAATCGCTAACAAATTGGCTTATGTAATGGCCGGTGGTGATTTATCTGAAGCTACTTTAGTATCTGAACAATATTTATTAGATATCGAACGTGAAGCTTTCTTGAGTTTATGTACAGAAAGAAAAACTCTGGAGCGTATTCAATATATGTTAACTAAAGGAAAACCTTTGAGAAATTAGTATCAAGTAATAAGAATTAAGTATTAAGTATTAAGAATGCATCAGTTTGAAAAATTAAAGATTTGGCAGAAAGCAATGGATATTGCGGTTCATGTTTATGAGATTTCTTCATTGTTACCAAATGACGAAAAATTCAATTTAATTCATCAAATAAAAAAATGTGCAGTTTCAATTCCTTCAAATATTGCTGAAGGTTCTGGGAGAAATTCAGATAAAGAATTTATGCATTTTCTAGGAATTGCAAATGGTTCAACTTTTGAATTGATAACTCAATTAATACTTGCTAAAAGGCTTAAACTTGTAAGTGAAGATCTAATTCAACCCACTATTAATCAACTAGTAGAGGTTTCAAATATGAATTTTTCATTTCAAAGATCATTAAAAGATAAAATCAACAAAACAATTGGAAAATCTTAATACTTAATTCTCCAATCTTAATACAATCATTTATGAAAACAGCATATATAGTAAAAGCTTACCGTACCGCAGTTGGAAAAGCACCAAAAGGGGTTTTTAGATTTAAAAGACCTGACGAATTAGCAGCAGAAACGATTCAGTTTATGATGGATGAACTGCCTGATTTCGACAAAAAACGTATCGATGACGTTATAGTAGGAAATGCCATGCCGGAAGCAGAACAAGGACTTAACGTTGGACGTTTGATCTCTTTGATGGGATTAAAAGTAGAAGATGTTCCTGGTGTTACTGTGAACCGTTATTGCGCATCCGGATTAGAAACTATCGGAATGGCGACTGCTAAAATCCAATCAGGAATGGCAGATTGTATTATCGCCGGTGGAGCAGAAAGTATGAGTTTTATTCCGATGGGAGGTTACAAACCAACTCCGGATTATAAAGTTGCTGCTGCAGGTCACGAAGATTACTATTGGGGAATGGGTTTAACGGCTGAAGCGGTGGCAAACCAATACAAAATCTCAAGAGAAGATCAGGATGAGTTTGCTTACAACTCTCATATGAAAGCTTTGAAAGCGCAAGCTGAAGGGAAATTCGACAAACAAATCGTTCCGATTACTGTCGAGCAGACTTTCATCAATGAAAATGGAAAAAAAGAAACTAAATCATACGTTGTAAAACAAGACGAAGGTCCAAGAGCAGGAACATCAGTTGCTGCTTTAGCAGGTTTAAGACCGGTTTTTGCCGCTGACGGAAGCGTTACAGCAGGTAACTCATCACAAATGAGTGATGGAGCTGCATTCGTTTTAATCATGAGTGAGGACATGGTTAAAGAATTAAACCTTGAGCCAATTGCACGTTTAGTAAACTTTGCTTCTTCTGGTGTTGAGCCAAGAATTATGGGTATCGGTCCTGTAAAAGCAATTCCGAAAGCATTAAAACAAGCTGGTTTAACATTGAACGATATTGAACTAATTGAATTAAACGAGGCTTTTGCTTCACAAGCTTTAGCAGTTACTCGTGAATTAAACATTAACCCGGAAATTGTAAACGTAAACGGTGGAGCAATCTCTTTAGGTCACCCTCTGGGATGTACAGGTGCTAAACTTTCTGTTCAGTTATTTGATGAGATGAAACGCAGAGGTAATAAGTACGGAATCGTTTCAATGTGTGTGGGGACTGGACAAGGAAGCGCTGGGATTTACGAAGTATTATAAGAAAGTATTCGCCCAGTTTGTCATTCCGAGGAACGAGGAATCTCCGCGACAATTATCGGCATAGTTTGTCAATCGTTGCGGAGTTACTTGCGGAGATTCCTCCTCCGTCGGAATGACAAGATTGTGAAAATATAGCAAAAAAACAAAATAATTGAATTTCAAAAGATGACCACAGGTTTCATCAACAAGTTAGACACCAATCTTTCTTCTTGACTCTTGCATCTTTAAATCTAAACAAAAACAAAATGGCAGATACAATCGAAAAAAACGTAACCCGTGGTGGTCAGTTTTTAGTTAAAGAAACAAAGTGCGAAGATATCTTTACACCAGAAGATTTCTCGGAAGAGCAGTTAATGATGCGTGACTCTGTAAAAGAGTTCGTTGACAAAGAATTATGGGCGCATAAAGATCGTTTTGAGAAAAAAGATTATGCTTATACAGAATCATCTATGCGTAAAGCTGGTGAACTTGGACTTCTTGGAGTTGCGGTTCCTGAAGAATATGGTGGATTAGGAATGGGATTCGTATCTACCATGTTAGTTTGCGATTATATTTCTGGTGCTACTGGATCTTTCTCAACTGCTTTTGGAGCGCATACAGGAATTGGAACTATGCCAATTACACTTTATGGTACAGAAGAACAAAAGAAAAAATACGTTCCGAAATTAGCTTCTGGAGAATGGTTTGGAGCTTATTGCTTGACTGAACCAGGCGCAGGATCTGATGCTAACTCAGGAAAAACCAAAGCTGTTTTATCTGAAGACGGAACTCATTATTTAATCACAGGCCAAAAAATGTGGATTTCGAATGCAGGTTTCTGCAGCGTTTTCATCGTTTTTGCTAGAATTGGAGATGATAAAAATATTACAGGTTTCATTGTAGAAAATGATCCGTCAAACGGAATTTCCATGAATGAAGAAGAGCATAAATTAGGAATCCGTGCTTCTTCTACTCGTCAGGTTTTCTTTAACGAAACAAAAGTTCCGGTTGAAAACATGTTGTCTGAAAGAGGAAACGGTTTCAAAATCGCGATGAATGCTTTAAACGTTGGTCGTATTAAATTGGCTGCCGCTTGTTTAGATGCGCAAAGAAGAGTTACTTCTGGAGCTGTAAAATATGCTAATGAAAGAATCCAGTTCAATACTGCAATTTCATCTTTTGGAGCTATCCGCTCTAAATTAGCAGAAATGGCAACTAGTGCCTACGCCGGAGAAAGTGCTTCTTACCGTGCTGCAAAAGACATCGAAGACAGAATCGCTGCTCGTGAAGCGGAAGGAACTTCTCATCAGGAAGCAGAATTGAAAGGTGTTGAAGAATACGCTATCGAATGTTCAATCTTGAAAGTAGCCGTTTCTGAAGATATTCAAAACTGTTCTGACGAAGGAATTCAGATTTTTGGTGGAATGGGATTCTCTGAAGATACTCCAATGGAAAGTGCCTGGAGAGATGCTCGTATCGCCAGAATCTACGAAGGAACAAACGAAATCAACAGAATGCTTTCTGTAGGTATGTTAATCAAAAAAGTAATGAAAGGTCACGTTGATTTATTAGGACCTGCAATGAAAGTTCAGGAAGAATTAATGGGAATTCCATCTTTTGATACGCCTGATTTCTCTGAATTATTTGCTGAAGAAAAAGGGATCATCTCTAACCTGAAAAAAGTATTTTTAATGGTTGCCGGAAGTGCAGTTCAAAAATATGGTCCGGATTTAGATTCTCACCAACAGTTATTAATGGCTGCTTCTGATATCTTAATCGAAATCTATATGGCTGAAAGTACTATTCTTAGAACTGAGAAATTAGCTAAAAGAGAAGGTGAAGATAAAGTAAAAGAGCAAATCGCTATGGCAAAATTATACTTGTACAAAGCGGTTGATATTGTAAACTTAAGAGGAAAAGAAGGAATTGCTTCCTTCTCTGAAGGTGACGAACAGCGTATGATGTTAATGGGATTAAAACGTTTTACAAAATACACTAACCTGCCAAATGTTGTGGCATTAAGAGAAACGATTGCCTCTAAATTAGTTGCAGAAAATTCATACTGCTTCTAATCTAAAAATAGTTTTTAGCTTTTAATTTGTTTAAACCCGCACAAGTCCGAAACTGTGCGGGTTTATATTTTTATTTTGAACCATATAAGTTATATAAATTCATTTAAAAGAATGTGTTTTTGTAGAGACGTATTATTTCTTGCCACAGATTACATGATTAAAAGGATTAAAAAAATCTGCGAAAATCCTGTAATCTATGGCATTTTTTGTAGAGACGCACAGCAGTGCGTCTACCATGACGTAGACGCACTGCTGTGCGTCTCTACGGGAAAAACGAATAATATTAAGTCCTGTCTAAAATGAACTTATATTACTTATATGGTTTACCTCCATTTCACAAATCTTTATTAAAATTGAGGTTATGTTACAGGATTGATAGTAAAATTTAAATTCTAATGTTTTATATTTAGCGTTCTAAAACTTCAAAAAACATAAAATGAAACAAATTAGCCTAATTGCCCTTTTATTTATCTGCCTCATATCCACAAACATTTTTGCGCAGAAGAATAAGAAATTAGATATCATCGCTTATTATACTGGTGATTCTAAACTAATTGACGAATATGAAGTCAATAAACTAGATCAAATTATTTTTAGTTTCTGTCATTTAAAAGATGGAAAACTGAGTGTAGATTCTCCTAAAGATTCTATTACTATAAAACATTTGGTTTCTCTAAAAGCTAAAAATCCACAATTAAAAATCGTTTTATCTCTTGGCGGCTGGGGCGGCTGCGAACCTTGTTCAAATGCATTTTCTACTGCTGAAGGACGTTTGAAATTCGCAAAATCAGTAAAAGAAGTAAGCGATTACTTTAAAGTTGACGGTTTAGATTTAGATTGGGAATATCCAGCAATTGAAGGTCTTCCTGAGCATTTATATCAAGCTGCAGACAAACCTAATTTTACAGAATTGATCAAAATATTACGTTCTACTTTAGGTAAAAAATATGAGTTGAGTTTTGCTGCCGGAGGTTTTCAGAAATATCTGGACGAGTCTATTGACTGGAAAACTGTAGCTCCATTAGTGAATCGTATTAATATTATGAGTTACGATTTAGTAAATGGATATTCTAAAGTTACAGGACATCACACACCGTTATACAGCACAAATCCAAAAGAAGAATCTACAGACAGAGCAGTTGAGTTTTTATTAAAAGCTGGAGTTCCTGCTGAAAAATTAGTAATTGGAGGAGCATTTTACACCAGACAATGGAAAAATGTAGAAAACATCAATAACGGATTGTATCAGGCAGGAGAGCATTTTCAAGGTGCTGACTTTAAAAACTATGCCACAACTTATACAGAAGCAAACGGATGGAAATATTTCTGGGATGATAAAGCAAAAGCACCATACTGGTATAATGAAGGCACAAAAACTTTTGCAACATCAGATGATATTAAATCTATTAAGGCAAAAACAGAATATGTAAAGTCTAAAAAATTAGGCGGAATCATGTTTTGGGAACTTACTTTAGATAGTACACGCGATGGAATGGTCAATGCTATTTATGAAGTTAAAACAGCTAAATAAATTTTATTAAAGCAAATAAAAACGGCAGTACTTTTTTAAGTGACTGCCGTTTTTATTTTATAAAGATGTTTATTGGATTTTTGATTTGTCTAATTCTCCAATAAACGGAATCGATTCTAAAATCTCTGCTCTAATTATCGTCTGCAAATAGACTTCTAACTGAATAAATTTAGCTGCATTTATGGCTCCAATAGCTTTTTTGGCTTTACTGTAAGTTTTACAATATAGTTTCTCGTAAGCGATGTGATTTTTTAAAGTTCCTTTTGCCAATTCATCTGCTTTTGCATCTGTAAGAGTTGCATAACTAGCTGCATAATCATTAATCAGTTGAAATTTGCTTTGTCCCAAAGCTTTACGCTGTGTTTCATAATCATCATAAACCTTTGTAAAAGCTGCTGATTGTGTATCAGATAAGTTCATATACTGTTTTACTAAATCACTTTTAGATTTTCCATAAACACTTTGTAAAACATCTACATCTTCCTTAAATGAAGATTGTGCATAAGATGAAAACGCGGCGATTGCCATAATAAAAATAAGACTTAATTTTTTCATAGTATTGATTTTTAAATTGTTTGTAAAATAATCATGCATTCAAAAATATAGTATTCTTAAAATTAAATTGATTTAAAAATGAGAGTTCAACAATAAAAAACAGTTTCTAATTTTTCGTTTCTTCTGCTCTTGGAGCGCTTATTTCTCCATCATAAAAAATTGGAGCTCGATTGTTACTGTTGACAGAAAGTGAAGCTCCACCATCAAAAAAAATAGTAAATACTAAATCGTAAACATCGTCTCTGCCCTTAACTGTGGCTCTCACACTATAATTTTTTGACTTCTTCCCTATTTTTATATTTTCTGGTGTTCCTTCAAATTTAATTCCGCCGTCACTTCCGTAACCAACATTATATCCACGACCGAAAAAAGGGAGATCACAGGTTGTTTTTTCAGTATTAAACTTCAAAAAATAAGTATTATAATCTAAAATAATAAGTCGGCCGCCTTGTGGTGTGACTTTTTGGGCTTCAAAAACAAAATTTTTAGAATCAATTAAAGCTTCAGTATCTTTTTGTTTTTGTAGTTCTTTTTCGGCTTTTAGTTCTTTTTTGCTTTTTTGCTGTGCAAATGCAGAAAAATTCAAAAAGCCAAACAATACTAATAAAAGGTATAATGTAGTTTTCATCTCACATCATGTTAAGTAAAACCATTTGTTTACTTTTTAGTAAATCGCATCATTGCAATATCTCCTGAAATAAAATTCAGCGTTTTTCCATCATCCGTAATATCATACGATGTAATTTTTTGAAGTGTACTCATATAAGTTTGTTCACCTTGCTGTCCGTCCACGCACATCATTTTGGTAACTGCCATTGGCTGCGTAAAGTCAATTTTATTACCGTTTACGACCAATTTTCCAGTATAGGAATTACAACTATTGTTCCCGGAAACCTGATTGTCTTTTGTATTGAAATTTATAGTTGGTTTTTTATTCGGATACAGACCATCAAAAGTTATTCGTGGTCCGGTAATATAATTGAGTTCCCAGGTTCCGTCGAGTTTTGCTACCGAATCTGTTTTTTGACACTTGCAGGAAAATAAAATCGAAGTAATAAAAACGAGGATAAAAATCTTTTTCATCATAACATTAAGTATTAAATATGAACGAATTAGAAAATTTTAGTTTCAGAAATTTTTCGTTAAAAATATTACGAATTTAAACAATATTTTTCGTTTTTGTGCTCAATCGATCTCAAATTACGGCCTATAGTTTGACTTTTTTTTAACTTTTAGAGTCAAATTATTCCGTTATTTTATGTTAAATTTACTTAATCTTTAATTTAAAATGCCCGTATATATGAAAAAACTGCTCGTATCATTCGCTATAATTACAGCTTTAATCATTGGCTGTAAGACCAATACAAAATCAAACGATGCTAAAACTTTGACTATAGCATTAGAACCTAAAAGCAGTAGTAACGTAAGCGGAACCGCAACTTTTACTGAGAAAAATGGAAAAGTAACTTTTACTGCAAAAGTTTCTGGTTTACAGCCTGGAGTTCACGCTATGCATATTCACGAAAAAGCAGATTGTACTGCTGCCGACGGAAGTTCTGCTGGCGGACACTGGAACCCGACTTTTAAAAAACACGGAAAATGGGGAGTTGGCGAATATCATAAAGGTGATATTGGAAACTTTACCGCTGATGAAAAAGGTAACGGAACCATTACATTAACTACTGACGAATGGTGTGTAGGCTGTGGCGATGCTACTAAAGATGTGTTAGGTAAAGGTTTAATTGTGCATCAGGGAACAGATGATTTTACAACTCAGCCAACCGGAAATGCCGGCGGAAGAGTTGCCTGTGCCGGGATAATAAAATAATAAAATACTAATAACCACTATATTTCACAAAAATCTAGTGGTTATTTTATTTTTAATTCACTCTAAGACAAGAAAAAGATATAGCTTTGCAGCTATAAATTTAATTCAATGATTAACCCATCAGCACACGGCTGGATCGATAAGTTTTTTAGTGAGCAGAAGTTTTCAGAAGCAATTCCTTTTGAAACTACAGATTTCTTTTACTATAAAGTTAGAGAAACTGGTTTTATCTACGGTCATATCATTGCAATTGATTCTCAAATCCCAATTCCGATAAAAGGCTGGTTTAAAACCGAAATTTCTAAAATTGCCTTATTAAATACCCTTTATCATGTTTTTTGTTTAGAAAAAAGAAATTCTGAACCGAATAACTTTATCACCGAAGTTTTAAAATTCTATAAACAAATGAATCCTGAAGGGTTTAATTTGTTTAAGATTCTGCTTCCAAAAGACACTCCTTCTCATTCATTAGAAAGTATAATTGATGAAAGAGTACAGACCAATGACAGCATCATCAGCAAAAACTTTTCGCATTTAGTAACTAATGCGCTTTTGTTTATTGATGTTTTGGCATTTAGACAATATTTAGAACACGGAGAAATTCCTGAAAAATATTTAAAACGAATTGAAGAAACGGTTCTTGGAATCGTAGGTTTGGCTTTAAAAACAAAAACAATCAAATCGCAGCATGACGATTTGCTAATTAAACTTTTTGAGGCTTCAATTCGTTATTCTAAATTTTCGAAAGTTACCGTAGATACTTTAGAGACTTTACAATTAGATTATTTTAAAAATACTTTAGAGCATTATTATTTAATTGACATGGCCGGAATGGCGTTGTGGAGCGATGGCGTTGTTGAAAATGAAGAATCTTATTTCTTGTATTCTCTAGGTTCAATGATGGGCGTTTCTGATGATTTTGTAAAAACAAGTATTGATACCACTCACGATTTTATTACGACTCATAAAAAGAAAATTCCATATTTTAATTATTCAAATCCGGTAAAGCATTTCTACGATCAGATGACGCACAGCGTTGTAAAACTGATTATAAGAAACAAAAACAGATTAATTAAGGAAATTGTTCAGAGTAAAGAATTAATGGTTCTATTGGCTTATTCCACAACAAGGGATTTAGATGCGAAAGAAAAGAAAAAAGTAAAAAAACAGCTTTTAGATATCTGTAAAACAATTCCGTCCTTAACGATATTTCTGCTTCCGGGCGGAAGTTTATTACTGCCGATTTTAATAAAGTTTATTCCAACGATGCTACCATCTGCATTTAATGAAAATCTAGACGAAAACGAATAAAAAAAATCGCCCTTTTGAGGCGATTTTTATTTTTATAGATTACTCAGCTGATAAACATCATCAAGTTCATCATTGGAAGAAATGGTCACATTTAAATCGGTTACAAAACCAGAATTCAATCCGTAAACCCATCCGTGAAGCATTAAATCCTGACCGTTTTTCCAAGCCGATTGAACAATTGATGTTTTAGCTAAATTGTAAACTTGTTCTTTAGCATTGATTTCTACAAAAGCATTAAAACGTTCTGTTTCATCTTCGATAGAATTCAAGTATTTATCGTGAAGTCGGTATTCATCTTTAATGTGACGAATCCAGTTATCAATAATTCCAACAGATAAATTACCCATAGCAGCTTTTACACCACCACATCCGTAATGTCCGCAAACAATAACGTGTTTTACTTTTAAAACGTTTACTGCATAATCCAGTACACTTAACATATTCATATCGGAGTGAACTACCATGTTAGCAATGTTTCTGTGCACAAAAACTTCACCTGGTTTTGCCCCAATAATTTCATTTGCAGGAACACGGCTGTCAGAACATCCAATCCATAATAAAGGCGGAGATTGTCCTTTTGCTAAATCAGCAAAATAATTAGGATCTTTTGCTAATGAGTCTTCTACCCATTTTTTATTGTTCTCCAATATTTGTTCATAGAACTTTCTCATTTTTCTTAGGTTTTTTCTTGGTATTATCAATGCTTAAGCATATCAAAAAGACTTTTTGTAAAGTTATTTAAATTTTGATACTTCTCAAACCTGATTAATATCTTTATTTATATAATTTGTTTAAAATTTTTCCTTTTGTTCTTTCTTAACCAATGCTCGTTTAGCAACATCATAATAATGTTCAATCGTAACGTGATTGTTGTTATCAGGAGTGTTTTCTAATTCGTAAGCCTCTTTAAAACCTTTTAGTTTTACTTTTATATTTTCATCAATTGCTCGGGTTTCCTTAAACTCGCGAATTAAATCTAATACATCATGCGCAATATATTCCGTATCGTGCGCATTAATAATCACTTTACAATTTTCCGGAATTTCACTTAATGTTTGTTTGATTGCAGCTTTATTTAAAAAAGAAACTTCCTGAGCTAAATCAATGTGAATGATATCGCCATCTTCATATTCTTCTTTTTTGAAGTTGTAAGCTCTTTTTAAATTTCCTCTTAAAACAAAAATGATACTAATTATAATTCCTAAAGCAACTCCTTTAAGCAAATCTGTCGCAACGACAAAGACCAAAGTTGCAATAAAAGGGACAAACTGGTATTTTCCCTTTTCCCAGAAATGCATAAAGGTTGCTGGTTTTGCTAATTTATATCCAACCAAGATTAAAACCGTTGCCAAAGTTGCCAAAGGAATTTTATTTAAAATTGCCGGAATAGACAATACACTTATTAATAAAAGCACCCCATGAATGATGGCTGACATTTTAGATTTTGCACCTGCGTTATTATTTGCAGAAGATCTTACCACAACAGATGTCATTGGTAATCCGCCTAAAAGCGAACTTGCAATATTACCAATTCCCTGCGCTCTAAGTTCAACATTGGTATCAGTATAACGTTTTTGAACGTCCATTCTGTCTGAAGCCTCAATACACAAAAGCGTTTCAATAGAAGCTACAATGGCAATTGTAACAGCTACAACCCAAACCTGCGGATTTGAAATCGCTGTAAAATTTGGTGTAATTATAATTGATTTGAAATCATCAAAAGACTTTGGAACTGGCAAAGAAACCAAATGTTCTTTTGCAATTGCCAATGAGCTTCCTGTTGATATAAAAAATTCATTTAATAAAACTCCCAGGATAACGGCTACAAGTGCACCCGGAACTAATTTTAATCTCTTTAAAAATGGAACTTTATCCCATGAAATTAATATTACAAGTGAGATCAATGAAATTACAACTGCTCCTAAATGGATATGGTTTAAAACATCAAAAAGAAATGAAAATGAATTGCTTCCGTCATTTTGAATAAACGCCTGATCGCCTTCAAAATCAGCATCGTAACCAAATGCATGCGGAATTTGTTTCAGAATAATAATAATTCCGATACCTGCAAGCATTCCTTCAATTACGTTTGTTGGAAAATAGTTTGATATACTTCCCGCTTTTAAAAATCCTAATGCCAATTGAATTAGTCCTGCAATAAAAACAGACAGTAAAAACACATCAAAGGCACCAAAATCAGTAATAGCGGTCAAAATAATAGCTGTTAAACCAGCAGCAGGCCCAGAAACACTAATGTGGGACTGGCTTAAATAACCTACCACAATACCACCAATAACACCCGCAATAATTCCAGAAAATAACGGTGCTCCAGAAGCCATTGCAATACCTAAACACAATGGAAGAGCCACCAAGAAAACCACTAAACCTGAAGCAAAGTCAGACTTAAGGTTGGCAAAAAGATTAATTTTTTTTGTCATAATACAATACTAAAAATTGATACATTAGAACCATGCCGCATTTGTAGTAAATACAGTTGTTCTTCAAATAATCGGAAGTATTATGCCAAGTTGGGTGGTGGAGCAAATATGCTCGGAGAAATATTATCTAATTTTACGATGTTTTCAGAAACGATCGTTTTCTTTTGAATGTAAACAGGAAGCGGTGCTTCATGTTCTAAAATTACAGGATGCACTACAGATTTTAATTCTTTATGCACTTCTTCTTCAGAAAAATTAAAAGACACGCACGAATTCCCTTTCTTAATCGCCTGAACAATTGTCGGGGTCGATAAGAAGGCAATAAATATGAATAATAATATGCGTGCTAGTATTTTCATTGTGGCAAAAATAGCGTTAAACAAATAAAATCAAAGCTACTGGCTGAAAATTTTATACAATTTTAACAAAAAGATAAAAGCAGAAGGATCAAAATCGACCAATCTGCTTTTTAATACATTAATAAACAACAAATTATAACGATTCGTCCAGCCATGCATTCATCATCCAAATTGTTTTTTCCTGCTCTGCTATAAAGTCACTCATCATCGAATTTGTACCTTCATCGTTAATTTCGCCAGATTTATTCAGGATCTCTCTTTCAATTTTTAATAAATCAGATAATGAATTTACAATTAACTGAACTGCTTTTTCATCGTTTGAGATATTTTTTCCAATTGTCAATTTATTGTTTTTGATATAATCTTCAAAAGTATGCAATGGAGTTCCGCCAATTGTCAAAACTCTTTCTGCAATCATATCTATTTTTAATTGTGAATCTGTATATAATTCTTCAAATTTTACATGCAGATCGAAGAAACGTTTTCCACGAATATTCCAATGAATTCCTCTTAAATTTTGATAGTATACCTGAAAATTTGATAATAAAACATTCAATTCTTTCACTAACAATTCTGACTCTTTTACAGGTAATCCTAAAATATTTGTTTTCATAATCTTCATTTTTTATAACTAAGTTTACTACAAATTTAAATTATCTTCATTAAAAAAATTATAAAAAAAAATTATATTTACTTATTTTTGTATCAAAAATTACTATCAAAATGACGATAACTCAATTACAATATGTGTTAGCAGTTGCAGAGCATAAAAACTTTACACTTGCGGCCGAAAAATGTTTCGTAACACAACCCACATTAAGTATGCAGATTCAAAAAATTGAAGAAGAACTTAATATTTTAATTTTCGACAGAAGCAAAAAACCTATCCAGCTTACAGATATTGGGCAAAAGATTGTAAACCAGGCAAAAAACATTGTAAACGAAGCAGATCGTATTAAAGATATTGTCGAACAGCAAAAAGGTTTTATTGGCGGCGAATTTCGTTTAGGAATTATTCCAACGATTATGCCAACACTTTTACCTATGTTTTTAAATAACTTCATTAAGAAATATCCAAAGGTGAAGCTTTTAATTGAAGAGCTTAATACAGATGAAATTATTGTAAAACTAAAAAATGGTCATCTTGATGCTGCAATTGCGGCAACTCCGCTTGAAGATGAAAAAATAAAAGAAATTGTATTATACTTTGAGCCATTTGTAGCTTACATTCCGGAACATCACAGCAGTTTTCAAAAGGAAGAAATTGAAGTTGCAGATTTGAATATTAATGAAATTCTGCTTTTACAAGATGGACATTGTTTTAGAGACGGGATTTTAAATTTATGCAAAAACGGCACTGATGTCGAGCAAAATAATTTTCAGATTCAAAGCGGAAGTTTTGAAACACTGATAAAATTAGCCGACGAAGGTTTGGGTACAACGTTACTTCCGTACTTGCACACCTTAGACTTAAAAGATTCCGACAAACTGAAACTACGAAACTTTAAGGAACCAAAACCTGCCCGAGAGGTAAGTTTGATTTACCCAAAGAGCGAATTAAAAATGCAAATCATTGACGCACTTCGATCAACTATTGCCGGAGTTGTAAAAGGAGCAATTGTTTTTCAGAATGTTCAAATCATTAGTCCGCTGCAAAAAAAGTAAACATAAAAAAAGGAGCCAATTTGGCTCCTTTTTTTTATACTTTAATCAGTAGTAGACTTTGTTTTAATTCTGGTTTTTCAATAATGAAATTTAATAACCATTCTTGCAATTGTTCCATTTCATAAGGTAACAGTGTTTTGATAGCTTTTTCTAACTCTCTGCAGAAAAGTACCGGGTCGAAACTTACTCTCTCAAGTATTGATTTCGTGTAATCAAACATCATTTTTGACATAATAAAATAAGATTTTTGGGGGTTATCTATATTTTTAAACTCGCACCAAATGTAAACATTAATCACATATAAAGTTTCTTTTTAACTTATTTTTTTAAAAACTTTATCAACGAATACGTTTTCTTAGTGCACATAAATCAATATAGAACCATTCTAAACAACTCAATTATACCTTTTAAAGGCTCTAAACATTTCTCGTTTTCCCGGCGGGCCTGCCAATTTTTCGACTGTAAATCCAACAGAAATCATGCTTCTTTTAACAACTCCGCGGGCTGCATAAGTAACAAGGACTCCATTAGGTTTTAAACTATTATACATTTTCTGAAAAATTTCAGTACTCCAAAGCTCCGGCTGCACGCGATATCCGAAGGCATCAAAGTAAATCAAATCAAAAATCTCAAAATCGTTTATTTCATCAAAAAATTGTTTCCTTTTGGTTAACGAGAATTGGCTGCTAATTTCGTTTTTCTCATTCCATTCCGTTTTATGCATTTTCTTGAAAATGTTCTCAAATTTCAATGCCTCAAGTTCAGCAACATAATTCATTCCTAAAATTTCTTCTGCATTTACAGGATAGGCTTCTACTCCAACATAATCAATTTGCTGCTGCTTATGTTCTGATTCTAAAAAAGTTATAAAAGCATTCAAACCGGTTCCAAAACCAATTTCAAGAATAGAAACCGGATTATTATCAAATAAGGACAAACCATTTTTTATAAATACGTGTTTTGCTTCTTGTATTGCCCCGTGTTTTGAATGGTAACTTTCGTTCCATTCTTCTAAATGAATTGTGGTTGAACCATCTAGCGTTTTAATTATTTCTCTTTTCACAATTTTCGAATTTTGCAATGGATAATTATCGATTTGTAACCCATTTTCTAAGTCAAATTTACTCAAAACAAATGCGTAAAGCCTTAAAAAATGATAGTTTTTTCATAAATTCCTTATAAAACTCTGCAAAAATTTTAGGTTTATTATAAGATAAATAAATCTCAGTTAAACATAGGAATTAATGCAGTTTTACCAAGCAAATTATATATTTTTCCGTAATTTTGCATTTAAGAAAACCTATTCTTCATCAGATCATTACGTTATATTTTCATCTGATAAGAATACCAATTAGATAAAAACTTTACATAATTATGAGTACAACTCAAACAAGCAAAATTGAAATCAGAAAAGCTACTTCGTCTAAGATAAGTTCTGTAGACTTTGAAAACTTAAGCTTTGGTGCTGTATTTACAGACCATTTATTTGAATGTGATTACAAAAACGGACAGTGGCAGACTCCGGTCATTAAGCCTTATGCACCGATTTTAATGGATCCTTCTTCAAAAGTCTTTCATTATGGACAAGCGATTTTTGAAGGAATGAAAGCTTATAAAGATGAAAATAATGATGTTTGGTTGTTTAGACCTGATGAAAACTACAAACGTTTCAACAATTCTGCTGTACGTATGGCTATGCCTGAAGTACCGGAAGATATATTTTTGGAAGGTTTAAATGAGTTATTAAAAATTGATCAGGAATGGATTCAAAGAGGAAACGGAGCAAGTATGTATATCCGTCCTTTTATGATTGCTACTGGTCCCGGGGTTATTGCAAATCCGTCTGACGAATATAAATTCATGATTTTACTTTCTCCTGCAAAATCGTATTATGGAGGTGAAGTAAAAGTAATTATTGCTGAACATTACAGCAGAGCTGCAAATGGTGGAATTGGCGCTGCAAAAGCTGCCGGAAACTATGCTGCGCAGTTTTACCCAACTAACTTGGCAAACAAAGAAGGTTTCCAACAAGTTATCTGGACAGATGATGCAACGCATACAAAACTGGAAGAAGCAGGAACAATGAACGTTTTCTTCAGAATCAATGATACTTTATTAACAGCTCCAACAAGCGAAAGAATTTTAGATGGTATTACCAGAAAAAGTTTAATTACGATGGCTGAAAAAGAAGGATTGAATGTTGAAGTTCGCCCCGTAATTGTTTCAGAATTAGTCGAAGCTGCTAAAAACGGATCATTAAAAGAAATCTTCGGAGCTGGAACTGCTGCGGTTATCAGCGTAATCAAAGGATTCTCTTATAAAGATGAATATTTTGAATTAGCTCCAATCGAGAATTCATACGCTTCTTTCTTAAAAGAAAAACTAACAAGTCTTCAAAATAAACTTTCTGAAGATACTTATGGATGGACAGTTAAAGTTCAATAATCCAAAAGTCAGAATAATAAAAACAAACCCGATAAATTTAAAATTTATCGGGTTTTCTATTTTATAACAACTTCGAAAAATCAGGTTTAAAGTAATTTGGTCCCTTCATTACTTTCCCGTCTTCACGGTAAATTGGTTTTCCATCTTCTCCAAGTTTACTCATATTACTGCGTTGGATTTCATCAAAAACCGCTTCAATTTTATCTTGTAAACCATGTTCTATAATTGTTCCGCATAAAATGTACATCATATCACCAAGAGCGTCAGCAATTTCGACTAAGTCATTATTCTGTACTGCCTCAAGATATTCTTCGTTTTCTTCTTTCATTAAATTATAACGAAGCAGTTTTTTAGTTTCTCCCAAATCAGCAATTGGAGTCTGGCTGTGACCTATTTTAAAAGCAGTATGAAATTCAGTTACCGCATCAAGTTGTTTTTTCATGTTTTTATTCTATTAAATGAGACGGCAAATTAGCAACAAATCGTATACAATTCTCTAAATTTGTCAAAAATAATTTTTAAGTATGTTTAGTCAAGGACAATTAATATTCGGGCTCTGTTTTTTTATTGCATTTGTAATCGTAATGATTTTCGCTTACCGCAAAGATCTTGCACTTCACAAAGTTTTTTACAAAGGGAATTATAAAGTATTACTTGTATTTCTTCTTTTTATTGCTCTTTTATTTGTCATCAAAATCTTTTTAAAGAGATAATACAATCTATTATTTTTAGTTATTAGTTTAGACTCCCAAGAAAATTTATAACTTTACGAAAAACCTGCACCAATGAAGATTCTAAAATATTTATTTCTTTTACTTTTATTAAGTTTAGTTGCTCTTACCGTTTTTGTTGCTACCCAAAAAGGGATTTTTTCTGTTGAAAGAAGCAAAGTAATCAATTCGCCAAAGGCAACTGTATATAATTATGTAAATGACTTTAGAAATTACGAAGATTTCGAATCCTGGGCAGTTGAAGATCCGTCTTTAAAGTTTACTTTCCCAAATAAAACCACTGGCAACGGAGGTTCATTTTATTGGTCTGGCGAAGAAGGAGCCGGAAATGCCATTACCCTAAAAACAAAAGACGGAGAAAGTATTGAACAAAAAATGAAATACGACGGCACAGAAGCTGATGTAGCCTGGACTTTTAAAGATACTCTTGCAGGAAAAACAAAAGTGACCTGGAAAGCAAAAGGAACAATGAGCTTTTTGTTTAAAATATATGCTGCATTAAATGGAGGTTCAGATAAAGTTATTGGTACTATTTACGAAAAAAGCCTTGCAAACATTGACAAAAACCTTGATTACGAAACAAAAACTTACGCAGTTCAAGTAGACGGAGTGGTTAAAAAAACCGAGACTCCATATATCAAGCAGACATTTACAAGCGAGATTTCTAAGATTAATAAAAATGCCAGAATTGTAATTCCGAAATTGATTCATTTTAGCGAAACCAATGATTTAAGTGCAAACGGAAAACCTTTTATTATTTATCACACTTATGATACTGCAAAAGGATTGGCTAAAATTTCAATTTGTTTACCTATTAATAAAGAAATTTCGATTAGCGCGGGAAGTGATATTTTATCAGGAAAATTAAATGGTTTTGATGCTGTTAAAACAACTTTAAAAGGAGATTATACGCATACAAGTGAAGCTATTGCAAAAACAACAGCTTATATCAACAATCAGAAAATTATACCTGAATTAGGATGGTCACATCTTGAAATCCTATCTGTAAGCAAATTAGATGTAAAAAGCCCGTCTAAATTAGTTACAGAAATTTATTTCCCAATTAAACCAAAAGTTGTTCCTGCTTCTGCAATAACACCTGTTACATCGCCAGCTTCTTATCAAGCTGAAACAGAAACCGACGCATCCGGAACAACAACTCCGGCGGCAACTGCACCAAAACCAGCAACTCAAAAACCAGCAACTCAAAAACCAGCAACTCAAAAACCTGCAGTGCAAAAACCAGCTACACAAAAACCTGCGACACCAGCGACAACAACTCCTGCTAAAACAGAAGAAGACTCTGAATTTTAATTTTTTTTTAAGGTGGATTAAACCTTTTGTTTAAAATTCATTCTAAGTTAATATAAGGATTGATAAATCAAGAAGTTTGATCGACGAGAAGGAATTTATACAACAATTATTAGATCCTAAAACGCAGAACACAGCGTTTCAAAAACTCATATCTGATTATCAAAAACCATTGTATTGTCATATTCGAAATATTGTTTTGAATCATGATGATGCAGACGATGTTTTGCAAAATACTTTTGTAAAGGTATTTCAATACTTAAAAAACTTCAAGGGAGAAAGTAAACTCTTTTCCTGGATGTATCGAATTGCGACAAACGAAGCTTTGACTTTTTTAAATCAGAAAGCAAAATTAAAAGGTATAACTTCTGAAGATTTACAAAACAAAACGATCGACAATCTAAAATCAGATGTTTATTTTGATGGAGATGAAATCCAGATCAAACTTCAAAAAGCAATAGTTACACTGCCCGAAAAGCAGCAGCTGGTTTTTAAGATGAAATATTTCGAGGAATTAAAATACGAAGAAATCGCAGAAATCCTTGGTACATCCGTGGGTGCATTAAAAGCATCTTATCATCATGCGGTGAAAAAAATTGAATTATATGTTACATCAAATTAAACCTTTTATAGCAAATCTTATCTTACAGACATTATGAAAGAATTTAAATTAGAAAACGAACCGAAAGTAAAATCAGGATTTAAAACTCCGGATCATTATTTTGATACTCTTTCGGCAAAAGTTTTAGAACAGATTAATGAAAGAGAAGTAAAAGTAATTCCTCTTTATAAACGCAAAAAAGTTGTTTCGATAGCTGCTGCGGCTGCGGTTTTTATTGCCTTTTTAATCCCAACTGCAAATCATTATTATAAAGCATCAAAAGAACTTGACGAAGCAACGTTAGAAACATATTTAACTTATCAATCGAATTTAAATCAATACGATTTAATTAAAGAGTTAGATACTAAAGATATTGACAAATTAAATAAAAATGTAGCCCTTGAGGAAGAGACTTTAGAGGATATTTTGGCTACAAATCCTAATATTGAAAATTTAATTTCTGAATAAAAACAAAATTATACAAATATGAAAATCAAAAATATATTAGCATTACTTCTGTTTTTAGTTACTTTTTCATTTTATGCTCAAAATGATAAAACAGATGAAAAACGTGAAAAAATTAAAGCTTTTAAGGTTTCGTTTTTGACTACAGAACTTGAGCTTACACCTACAGAAGCGGAGAAATTTTGGCCAATTTACAATGCGTATGATGACAAACAATTTGAATTGCGCCATGATAAAATGAAAACGTATCTGAAAAAATTAGATGATGATAACATAAATTCAATTTCAGAGAAAGAAGCTACTACATTGTTATCTCAAATTGAATGTACAGATAAAGAGTTGTATCTTTTACGTGAAAAGTTTATGACAAACATAAAAAAGGTATTACCGGCAAAAAAGATATTAAAGCTTAAAAAATCTGAAGATGATTTTAACCGAAAATTATTAAAACAATATCGGGATAAAGCAGGAAAATAAATTGCCTTACGAAACAACAGTGATAAGAACCCTATATAATAATACTTACTTTATTATTTAGGGTTCTTATTTTTTATTTAAAGTTTAGTCGAACTACTTTATTGTATCCCGCAGCAATTGCAGTATTTCTGTTAACGAAACGAATTGTAAAAAGCTTTGTATCTGTAGATAATTGTGTCCAGTTTTCACCTCCATTTTGAGAATACTGTACTCCTTCAGAACCCACACAAATAATTTCTTTACCATTTCCACCCGGAACATATTGTATGCATGAAGCATATCCAAAACCCATATCCTGACCAATTAATTCCCATGTTTTTCCACCATCTTTGGTAAAAGCCTTATTACCTGATTTTTTGTTTGGAAGGTCATAATCACCACCTGCTATAAAACCATGTTTTGCATCATAAAAATCGGCTGTATAAATCCCCGTCATAGCTTTTCCCTGAACAATTGGAGTTTCAACTACTTTCCATGTTTTTGCTTTATCGGGAGAATAAAAAACACGTGCTTTTTTTCCACCGGAAACCAGCCAGGTATCGTCTCCTTTTACCACTATATTGGTGTTACTTGCGGCAAAAGCTGCTTCACCGGTTGCGTTTGTAGGCAATTTATCAGACAATAATTTTGTCCATGTTTCTCCTCCATCACGAGTTACAATTACAGAGAAAGTATCTTCTGTAGGGTCTCCAATTGCAATTCCTTCTTTATCATTCCAAAATTGCATACTGTCATAAAAAACCTTTGCATTAACTTCTTTATAAACTAACTTAACCTTATGATCTTTTTTAGAAACCGAATAAAGCAACGCAGGATTGGAAACACTTAACAAAAAAATGTTTTTTGAATTTTGTGCAATACTTCTAAATTCTAATTTTAACGTATCACGATAAATATGTTCTTCAAATTTTTCTTTCTTACTTAAATCGTAATAGCCAAAACGTGAGTTATCTCCTCCATACCAAACCTTATCTTTATCAATTAAGATTGCTCGTATGCTAATTTTATCCTGAAATAATGTATCGATTTTTACTGATATAAAACCACTATTATAAGCTTTTTTACTGCTGATATTAAGCGTTCTAAAAGACATTAATAAAATAAAAACACCAAAAAATAAAATTAGTTTTTTCATAAAAATTAAGATTTGTTCAATGCTAAAATACAATTATTTCTAACATCTCAAATATGTTTTGTTTATTTTCAGAAAATAATAATTTTTGGTATTTTTTGTTCAATCAAAATTCAATTACAATTCAACAAAAACATAACAAACTACAAACGTGTTGTTTACAAACCAAAACATCGAATATTAATTTATGGCACAGTAATTGGATATCTCCTATCACAAATAATTTAATATGATTTTATCATGAAAACGAAATTACTTTTAATAGCGGTTGTAGCATTAGTTTTTGGTTCATGCGGCGCACAAAGCCAAACTACTGTTTACGCAAAAAACTCAGATATAAGCGACAATTTAGATTTAAGAGCAGTTGCATCTATGTTTGGAGAATCTGCTAATCTTCAGGATTTTGAAAGAAGATTAAATGATCCTAAATATCAAATTTCAAACCTTGATTTAAACGGCGACGACGAGGTTGATTATTTACGTGTAATTGAATCTGTAGAAGACAGAACTCACGTTGTAATTATTCAGGCGGTTTTAGATCGTGATGTTTACCAAGATGTTGCTACGATTGATGTTGAAAGAGACAATTACAATAAAGTAAGCGTACAGGTTGTAGGTAATACTTATTTATATGGTGACAACTATATTTATGAGCCGGTATATAGTGTAGCTCCAGTAATTTATACTTCATTTTGGGTTACTAATTACAGACCATACTACTCAACCTGGTATTGGGGTTACTACCCTACTTATTATGCAGCATGGAGACCTTACCCTGTGTACAGATACAGAAACAATGTAAATGTTTGTATCAATGTTCACAACAATTACAATTATGTAAACACAAGAAGAAGTTACAGAGCTCCGGTTCTTTATGAGTCAAGACGTACTTATGGTTACGAAAGAATGAGACCAAATAATAGTTTTGCTCAAAGACATTCTAATGTAAGCAACAGATATGATTTAGATCAAAGAAGAGTAGCAAGCAGAGAAGCTAACAGAACTCAAAATACTTACAACTCTAACAGATCAAATTCAGGAAGAGTAACTTCTACAGAAAATAGAAATACAAACAGAGATTACAATAACAGCAACAGAAATAATTCTGACAGAAGTTATAACAACACGAATCGTGCAACAACTAACAGAGATAATGCCGCGACTGTAAATACCCCTGTAAGAACAGATAATACTCCGAGAACAGAGCCAAGAGCTGATTATAACAGAAATAACTCTACTGCTACTGCTCCGAGAGGAAACTCAGAAAACAGAAATTATTCTAACAGAACTTCTTCACAAACAAATGAAGCGCCTAGAAGTTATTCTGAAAACAGAGCAAGCAGACCAAATACAACTCAATCTGCTCCAGTTCAAAGAACGGAAACTCCAAGAAGCTACGAAAACAGATCAAGTTCTCAAAACAACTCAAACGCTTCAAGACCTCAAAGTGCTCCACAGCGTTCTGAATCACCAAGAGTGAGTCAGGAATCCAGAGCCAGCCAGCCACAAAGAGAAAGCAGTTCAAGCAATAGAGGCGGCGGAAGAAGAGGTTAAGAATATCTCAATTTATATTAAAAATTAAAAGCACAATTTGGGGATTGTGCTTTTTTTTATCTTTTTAATTATAATAGCTGCTAATTTGTTTTAAAACAGTAAATTTGCAACCGTCTTTTATTAAAAACATACATGAGCGCATCGCATAAAAACTTACATAGTAAGTTGTCTATTGGAGGTTTATTGATAACATTAGGGATTATTTATGGAGATATTGGTACGTCTCCATTGTATGTAATGAAAGCTATTCTTGGCGATCATACCATAAATGCTGACATTGTATTGGGAGGTATTTCCTGTGTTTTCTGGACTCTTACTTTACAAACTACAATAAAGTATGTTCTAATTACTTTAAGTGCCGATAATCATGGTGAAGGTGGAATTTTCGCATTATATGCATTAGTCAAAAAGACAAAAATTCAGTGGCTCATTGTGCCCGCCATTATTGGGGGAAGTGCCCTGCTTGCTGATGGTATTATAACACCACCCATTTCGATTTCATCTGCAGTTGAAGGTATTAGGGCATTCTATCCTACAATGGAAACGAAGACCATTATTTCTATTGTAATTACTATTCTTTTTATCTTATTTACCATACAGCAGTTTGGAACTAAGTTAGTTGGTAAGTTTTTCGCACCAATGATGCTTATTTGGTTTGCCATGCTTGGAACTTTAGGTATTATACAAATTATTCACTTCCCGGAAGTTATTAAAGCTATAAATCCTTACTACGCTTATCATTTACTTTCAGTTCATCCTGATGGTTTTTTTGTTCTTGGATTTGTATTTTTATGTACAACAGGAGCCGAAGCATTGTACTCAGATATGGGACACTGCGGTAGAAAAAACATTAGAATCAGCTGGATTTTTGTAAAAACTACTTTAGTATTAAACTACTTTGGTCAGGCTGCTTACTTAATTCATCATGAAGGAAGTACATTACAGCAATTGGGAGGAGAAAACGGAAATCCGTTTTACTTAATTATGCCGCATTGGTTTTTACCATTCGGAATTGTAGTCGCAACTTTAGCAGCTGTAATTGCATCTCAGGCTCTTATCAGCGGATCATTTACTTTGATAAATGAGGCAATGCGTTTGAATTTCTGGCCAAAGGTGAAAATTAAATATCCTACAGAAGTAAAAGGACAATTATATATTCCGTCAATTAACTGGTTATTGTTTTTTGGTTGTGTTGGAATTGTATTACACTTCGAAAAATCAGGAAATATGGAGCATGCTTATGGTTTAGCAATCATTTTATGCATGATCATGACAACCATTTTGCTGAACTATTATTTAATCATGAAACGTGTAAAACTATACTTCATGGTTCCGCTTATCACTATTTATTTATTGATTGAATTTAGTTTCTTGATTGCGAACATTACAAAATTTGCCGAAGGAGGTTACGTAACTTTAATCATTGCAACGCTTCTTATTTCGATAATGACAATTTGGTATTTGGCTAAGAAAATCAACAAAAGTTATACTAAAATCATCAAGATTGAGGATTATAAAAAGGTATTGGTTGAGTTGAGTAAAGATTTATCGATTCCGAAATATGCAACGCATTTAGTTTACATGACAAATGCAAACCGTGTTGACGAACTGGAGGAAAAAGTAATTTATTCGATTTTACAAAAACGTCCAAAAAGAGCTGATATTTATTGGTTTGTACACGTAAATATTCTTACTGAACCTTATAAAACGCAATATAAAGTTACCGAAATTGCCAAAGACGATATTTACAGAATCGATTTTAACTTAGGTTTTAGAGAGCCTACGAAAATCAATTTAATGTTTAGAGAAGTTATTCGTGACATGGTAAAACGCGGAGAAGTTGATATTACGAGCCGTTACGAATCTTTAAACAAAAACAACATTATTGGTGACTTTAAATTTGTATTGTCTGAGAAATTCTTATCAAATGACAATGACTTAAGATGGCACGAAAATATTATCATGAACTCTTACTTCTTCATTAAGAAACTGAGTTTATCTGAAGAAAGAGCTTTTGGATTAGACAGCAGCTCAGTAAAAATAGAAAAATTCCCGATGGTGCTTCATGCTCCTGAAAATATCGGATTGACAAGAATAACTACAAAAGAATAATCTGCTTGCAGAAATCTCTTCAGAAAAACACTCTTTTAAAACTTTATCAGAGTGTTTTTCTCTTTTAAAAGAAAGCTAAATAACAATCATAATTAAAAATTTAACTTTCAATCAATTAATAGTACCTTTGCAACTCAAATAATTAAAATGAGATTACACAGAAATTTAGTTTATACTACCATCGATTCTTTGAATGCAATTTTCAATGAAGGAGAATATGCCGATAAAGTGGTAGCAAGAGCATTAAAAAAAGACAAACGTTGGGGAAGTTCTGACAGGAAATTTGTTGCTGAAACGATATATGAAATTGTTCGCTGGAAACGTTTATATGCAGAAATTGCAGAAGTAAAAGAACCTTACGACAGAGACAATTTATGGAGAATGTTTGCGGTTTGGGCAGTTTTAAGAGGATATCCAATTCCGGATTGGAGACAATTAGAAGGAACTCCGGAAAGAAAAATAAAAGGTCGTTTTGACGAACTTTCAAAAGTTAGAGCTTTAAAAGAATCTATCCCGGACTGGATGGACGAATTAGGCGTTAAAGAACTTGGTGAAAAAGTTTGGGCAAAAGAAATTGCTGCTCAAAATCAGCCTGCAAAAGTTATTTTAAGAACTAACACACTTAAAGGCACTAAAGAAAACCTGAGAAACACGTTGATGGATTTAAATATTGAAACAGAATATTTAAAAGATCAGCCTGAAGCTTTAGTTTTAAAAGAAAGAGCAAATGTATTTTTAACAGATGCTTTTAAACAAGGACTTTTTGAAGTTCAGGATGCTAACTCACAATTAGTAGCTGGTTTCCTTGATGTTAAACCCGGAATGCGTGTTGTTGATACTTGCGCCGGAGCGGGTGGAAAAACATTGCATATTGCTTCTTTAATGGAAAACAAAGGACAATTGATTGCAATGGATTTGTACGAAAGTAAACTAAAACAATTAAAATTAAGAGCAAAAAGAAATGGTGCTTTTAATATTGAATACCGCATTATTGACACTACAAAAGTGATCAAAAAACTGCATGAAAAAGCAGATCGTGTTTTAATTGATGCGCCTTGCAGCGGTTTAGGAGTTTTAAAAAGAAACCCAGATTCTAAATGGAAATTACAACCTGAATTCATCGATAACATTCGTAAAGTTCAGAGCGAGGTTTTAGAAAGCTATTCTAAAATTGTAAAACCAGGCGGAAAATTAGTTTATGCAACCTGCTCTGTTTTACCATCTGAAAATCAGGAACAAGTAGAGAAATTCTTAAAAACAGATATCGGAAAAGAATTTACGTTTATTCAAGATCGTAAAATACTGGCTTCAGAATCTGGTTTTGATGGATTTTATATGGCATTACTAGAACGTAAAACAAAATAAAAATTTAATATTTTAAATTCCAAATTCCAATTTTATAGTTGGGGTTTGGAATTTTTATTTTTGGATATTTTACTTCCATAATTGTTTAGTCCCTACGGGACAATTTTATTGGTACTCATTTTTTTTCTACCAATATTTAACTCCTAACGGAGTTTAACTTAGGGTTTTAATATCTTTAAACATTTTACACTTTTTTGGAATATCTCGTAGAGATTAAATATCGGTTACATACGAAGGCGACATCAACACTAGTCCCGTATGGACTTAACACTACGCACAAAAAAAATCCCAAACCCCAACTATAAAATTGGAATTTGGAATTTAAAATATTGGATTTTTTATATATTTTCCTATCGTAAACTCGACTTACGCAATAATTTCCCGTTTTTGTTTTCCTTAAACTTCGGAACAAAAACAATTTCTTTTGGTCTTTCAAATTTTCCTAAAACATCAAAAAAGTCAGCAGAAAAATCATATTTTTCGCCTTCAATAACTAAAATTAGTTTTTCTCCTAAAACAGTATCAGGAACGCCAGTTACAAAAAAGCGATTACTGATTCTGCCAATTAATTTTGCTTCAATCTGCTCCGGAATCAACTTTACTCCTCCACTATTAATCACATTATCAATCCTTCCCAAAAATATAAATTGATTTTCGTTTACTAAATCAACTAAATCATTAGTAACAATTGGTTCTTCAGAAATTGAAGAAACATAAATTACCAGACAGCCGCGATCGTCTTTTTCGATTTTTACATTTGGCAGAATTGTAAAAGCAGTTTCTCCTACTCTTTTAGCCGCAATATGCGTTATCGTTTCGGTCATTCCGTACGTTTCGTAAATCTCTGTTTTAAATGGCAAAAGCTTCTCTATAAGGTCGCTGTCTGTTTTTGCTCCACCAATAATTAACTTTTTTATATTCTTTAATTTTTCAATAGAATTCTGAACCTGCAAAGGAACCATCGCAGCAAAATCGTATTGTTTATTATTATAAGCCAATGGTTCTATACTTGGAACTACAACATCCAGTTCTAAACCTAAAATTAAACTGCGAACCAGCATCATTTTTCCTGCAATAAACTGAGTTGGCAAGCAAAGCAAAGCTCTATTTCCAGGTTCTAAACCAAAAAAATCTCCTGTTGCTAATGCAGACTGAATCATGGCTTGCTTTTCTAATCTAACCAACTTAGGAAGTCCTGTTGTTCCAGAAGTTGTCATTTCGATATAATCTTTATGATCGAACCAATCCAGAAAAAACTCTCCAATGGCACGTTCATAAACATCGCCTTCTTTGATAAAACTATATCCAATGCGGCATAAATCTGCAGCATTTAAATGGTAGCCATCAAGTTTAAAATAATTATGTACATTTTTATGTGTTAAGTTTGGCATGATCCTGTTAGTTTAAATTTAAAAATTCTGATACTTCATTTTCTGATTCATCAATTTTACCTGTTAATTTCTCTTTCCAATTGGTCCATTTGTACTTTTTACTAAAAATGAAAAGCAAAATAGGATAAACGATCACAACCGGTAAAATAACATCTGCACCGGCAGAAGGATCTGACATATCTTTAAAAATAGAATGTGTCTGAAAAACAGACCAATCTGAAGTTACCAATAAAGCTCCAATAAGATTATTTGCAGCATGAAAGCCCAGAGCCAATTCCATTCCGTCATCCATTAAAGTAATAATTCCCAAAAACAATCCCGTTCCTATATAATAAACCATGATAATATATCCCATCTTGGTCACTTCGGGATTAAGAATGTGCATGGAACCAAATATCAGTGAAGTCATAACTAACGGAAACCATTTATTTTTGGCCAGGTTAGCAAAACCCTGCATCAAATATCCTCTAAAAACATATTCTTCTGTACTGGTTTGAATGGGAATCAAAATTGTTCCTATAACTGCTAAAATCAAAAAGGGAACTAATTTAAAATTCCAGACAAATTTTTCCGGAGATTGAAAATAAAGTACCAGAAAACTGATTACAGAAAATAAAGCCCAAAGCAGGAAAGAAAATAAAATCCTGTTCCAATCTACTTTTTTTCGTCCTGTTGTTACCGATAAAAGCGTTTGATGGTGCATATATTTTACGACGAAATATATTCCGGCAAAAGCAAAAACAAACGAAAGCATTACTAAAAATAAGGTAAGATTAGGCTCAAACATTTTTAAAGCCGAATCATTGTCGGTTGGGAAAACGGCATTTTCTTTAAAACTTTTATAAAGAACCGCAATAGAAAAAGGAATTTGACCTACAAATGAAGCTGTAATAATAAAAACAGATCCTAAAAGATATTTCCAAAAATGATTTTCAGGTTTAACTCCTTGCTCTAAAAACATATATTTAAATTTTTTGAAATGAGAATTCGATTTAAATAGGAAATCCTATTTTTGTTGTACTAAATAACGGCTCTTTTTAACAGATCTTATTCTAGCAGACTTTAAATATAAGAAAATGATACAAATTTACCATAATCCACGCTGTGGAAAATCGAGAAGCTGTTTGGCTTTTATTGAAGATACCAACCAAGAATATGAAATAATTCCTTATTTAACAGATACTCCCAGTTTTGAGGAATTAAAAAAACTTCTTAAAGAATTAAATATTCAGCCAAATGAATTGGTTCGAACCAAAGAAAAAATCTGGATTGAAAATTATAAAGGAAAAAAATTAAGCGATGACCAGACTATTCAGGCAATGGTAGATAATCCAATTTTAATAGAAAGACCTATCGTTGTAAAAGACGGAAAAGCTATTATTGGACGAGATTTGGATAAAGTTGCGGCTTTTTTAGACTGATTATAAAATAATCAATTAACATTTTTTTGTGATCTTTCTCTTTAAACCAAAAGGTACATTTGCCGTCTAAGAAGAAAAGAAACCAGAAAAAAATGAAACAAATCAATTTTGTTGTAATGCTCGTGCTGCTTTTTACAGGCTTTTACAACTATGCGCAACAAGGACCACCAGCAAGAAATAAAGTTAAGGTTACCGGAAAAGTTTTCGAAAAAGTAAGCAAGCAGCCGCTTGAATATGCTACTATTTCGATTATGGCTCCAAATGACACAAAAGTTATTGCCGGCGGAATAACCAATCCGAAAGGTGAATTTGAAGTAGCTGTTGCTCCGGGAACTTATGATATAAAAATAGAATTCATTTCGTTTAAATCAACAGAAATTAAACAAAAAAGTATTCAGGAAGACACCAATTTAGGTGTGGTAAATTTATCTGAAGATGCTGCACAATTAAATGAAGTTGTGGTTCGTGCTGAAAAATCTACCGTTGAAATTAAACTTGATAAAAAAGTTTACAATGTTGGTCAGGATATGATGGTAAAAGGCGGAACGGTAAGCGATGTTTTAGACAACGTCCCTTCTGTTTCTGTTGATACCGAAGGAAATGTAAGCTTAAGAGGAAGTGACAATATCCGAATTTTAATCGATGGAAGACCTTCAAACGCTATAAACGTTGCCGAAGCTTTACGTCAGCTTCCTGCGGATGCAATTGATAAAGTTGAAGTTATTACAAATCCATCTGCTCGTTATGACGCCGAAGGTGGATCAGGAATCATCAATATCATTCTTAAAAAAGGTAAAAATCAAGGTCTTAACGGAACCTTTATTGCTTCAACAGGAATTCCTGAAACATATGGTTTGAGTGCTAACTTAAATTACAAAACTGAAAAATTAAACTATTTCACTACAGCAGGTTATAACTACAGAACTAATGAAGGCGGTGGTTTAACAAACTCTCAATATTTTAATCCAGACGGCTCTACAAAAAGTTTTCTTGACGAAGATCGTGATACAAAAAGAATCAGAGATGGTTTTAATGCCAGAGCAGGTATAGAATGGACCATTGCACCAAACACTTTTTGGACAAACGCTATTAATTACCAAAAAAACACAGGTGAAGACAAAGATTTAATCAACTATAATAATTTTGATGCTGATCGTAATTTTACAGGAACTTCATATCGTTTAAACAATGCCGATACAGGAAGTGAAAATGTAGAATTCACTTCAAACTTAATCAAAAATTTCAACGATAAAGGACATAAACTTACTGCCGATCTTTCTATTTCAAGAAATACAGACGACAGTAATAGTATTATTGATGCTTCGCCAACTTATAATACTACCTTAAACGATCAAGTACAAAAACAAGTACAAGTACAAGCAGATTACGTTTTACCATTAGGAAAAGGAAGTCAGTTTGAAACAGGTTATAAAGGAAGTTTTGGAGATTTAGAAAACGAATATTATGTTACAGATGCTGCCAATCAAAAAGATCCTAATTTATCGAACAATCTTCAATATAAAGAAAACATTAACGCACTTTATGCATCGTATGGTTTCAAGGTAAATAAATTTTCTTATTTGTTTGGTTTACGTTGGGAAGATACCAATATCGAAGTTAATTTATTAGATACAAACGATTTCAATACTAAGAAATACAATAACTTGTTTCCAAGTGCTTTTGTAAGTTACGAAATCTCAGATCAAAGTAATTTTACGGCGAGTTACAGTAAGCGTTTATCAAGACCTAGAGGACGTTTCATGAACCCGGCAACAAATTACTCAAGTAACATTAATATTTTTCAGGGAAATCCGGACTTAGATCCATCCTTAACAGACAAATATGATGTAGGATATATTAAAAGATGGGACAAAGTAACTTTTAGTACTTCTGCTTATTTTGAAGACACAAAAGATGTTTTCAGTTTTGTTAGAACTCCAACCGGAGAATTAGTAAATGGAATACCGGTAATTTTAAGCCGACCTATCAATTTAGGAAAAGAACAAAAATTTGGTTTTGAATTTACATTCAATTATACTCCGTTTAAATGGTGGAAATTAAACAGTAATTTCAACTTTTTTAACGTAAAATCGACAGGAGAAAACAGTTATACAGATATTGTAACTGGCGACCTTATAGTACAAAATCTTGATAACCAAGCAAACTCTTGGTTTGCAAGAATCAATTCAAAAGTTACTTTACCATACAAAATTGACTGGCAGTTAACCGGAATGTATAATGGAGAACAAAAAACAGCTCAGGGTAAAAACCTTGGACAATTTGGTATGAATACTGCTCTTAGCAAAGATGTACTAAAAGACAAAGCAACAATTGCATTCAATATTAGCGATGTTTTCAATTCAAGAATCATGAAATCATATACTTATCTTGAAAATCAAATATCATACAGCGAAATGCAGTTCCGTAAACGTCAATTTAATTTATCATTTACGTATCGTTTCAATAAAGCAAAAGGTGAAAGAGACAAAAACGCACAGCCTAAAAATGATGGCGGCGGAGAAGGTGGCGGAGACTTTCCGGGATAACATAGGTTAAATTCCAATATTAAAAATTCCAAATTCCAATTTTTACACTTGGAATTTGGAATTTTTTATTGGAATTTATTTTTATTGGAATTTGGAATTTAAGTATTGAAATTTAATAAAAAAAAGGACTCGTTTTCACGGGTCCTTTTTTATGAAATCAATTAATATTTAACTGATTGTTCTTCTTGTCTTTTTTTAGCTCTCTTTTCTTTGAACATTTCCCAGCTAGCTCCCGTAACCCAATAAGATACGAAACCAACCAAGAAAAACATTAACCAAAACCCTATAGTTAGTATGGTTAAGAAAAGTAAAAAGCCTAAGTACTGTGAAAATTCAAACATGTTTTCCGGAATTTTTGAATGTTACCACAAATGTAGGCTATATATTTTTCCTCAGCAATAAAATCTAAATCAATTTTCATGAAATAACATTTATCCGTATATTTATACTCATTTTAAATAAGCTTTTTTTTCGATAAATTATTCAACTATCTAAATTAGAAGAACATGAGTGTTTTCAGGAGCTGAAACCTGCTGTCCACTATATCTTTTATGGTGAACCCCACCATAAAAGGATGCCGTTCCCATCAGGGCTAGGCCATCCTTTTTCAAAAGAACTTCATTTTTCAACTTAGAAATAAAAACCATTTTACAGAATACATTTTACAAACAACATATTTACAACAAAATGAAATACAGAATAGAAAAAGACACCATGGGCGAAGTTCAGGTCCCTGCCGATAAGTATTGGGGTGCGCAAACAGAACGTTCAAGAAATAATTTTAAAATTGGAAATTCAGGTTCGATGCCTCAGGAAATCATCGAAGGATTTGCTTATCTAAAAAAAGCCGCAGCTTATGCTAATTATGATTTGGGTGTTTTACCAATAGAAAAAAGAGATGCAATTGCTGCAGTCTGCGACGAAATTCTGGAAGGGAAATTAGACGATCAATTCCCACTTGTAATTTGGCAGACAGGTTCAGGCACGCAAAGCAACATGAACGTCAATGAAGTAATTGCCAATCGTGCTCAAGTTTTAAAAGGTTTTGAAATTGGCGAAGGCGAACAATTTATAAAAGCAAATGATGATGTAAATAAGTCACAGTCATCAAATGATACTTTCCCAACCGGAATGCACATTGCAGCTTACAAAATGGTGGTAGAAACTACCATTCCGGGAGTTGAAAAACTACACGCTACTTTAGTAAAAAAAGCTGCTGAATTTAAGGACGTTGTAAAAATTGGCCGTACGCACTTAATGGATGCAACGCCTTTAACACTTGGACAAGAAATTTCAGGTTATGCAGCTCAATTAGCTTTTGGATTAAAAGCGCTTAAAAATACTTTAGCCCATTTATCTGAAATTGCTTTGGGAGGAACCGCAGTTGGAACGGGATTAAATACACCAAAAGGTTACGACGTTAAAGTTGCGGAATACATCGCTCAATTTACTAAACATCCTTTTATTACTGCCGAAAATAAATTTGAAGCTTTAGCAGCGCACGATGCTATTGTTGAAACGCACGGAGCATTAAAACAATTGGCTGTTTCACTAAACAAAATTGCTAATGATGTTAGAATGTTAGCTTCGGGTCCTCGTTCAGGAATTGGAGAAATTCATATTCCGGAAAACGAACCAGGGTCATCTATTATGCCCGGAAAAGTAAATCCAACACAATGTGAAGCTTTAACAATGGTTTGCGCTCAGATTATCGGAAACGATATGGCAATTGCGGTTGGCGGAATGCAGGGACATTATGAATTGAATGTTTTTAAACCAGTAATGGCTGCAAACTTTCTTCAATCGGCGCGTTTACTTGGAGACGCTTGTGTTTCTTTTGACGAACATTGCGCACAGGGAATCGAACCAAATCACAAACGTATTAAAGAATTAGTAGATAATTCTCTGATGCTTGTAACGGCTTTAAACACAAAAATTGGTTATTACAAAGCTGCCGAAATTGCTCAAACCGCTCACAAAAACGGAACAACGCTAAAAGAAGAAGCGGTTCGTTTAGGCTATGTTTCCCCAGAAGATTTTGATGCCTGGGTAAAACCGGAAGAAATGGTGTAATTTTAAGTTAAGAGTTATGAATTATGAGTTATGAGTTATGAGTTTTGCTCATTGTTAAATGTAAAAAAAGTTAAAAACATAATGTTTTTAACTTTTTGTTTTTTAAGATAATTATGAATTAGTAAGTTAACTCATAATTCATAACTCTTAACTCATAACTTATTTACCGTCTACATAATCTTGTAAATAGCTGAATCTTTCTGTAAGTTTTCCGTTTTCTGTGATTTTGGCGCGTTTTAAAATTCCGTCTTTGTCTCCGTTGAAAAAAGCTGGAATTACGTGCTCCATAAATTGTTCTCCAAAACCTTCGCTGGCATCCTTTGGTATTTCACATGGAAGATTATCAACCGCCATAACAACAACCGCTGCCGGATGAAAAATATCAACTTCTTTATCTTCTAAAGGAAAATAACCATAAAGAGGTTCTGCAATTGTCGAAGAACGAAGTGTACTGGCAATTGGACCGTTTACATCGCACGAAATATCAGCCACAACTTTTAGTTTGCAGTCACTTGCGTTTAACATTTCTCTGGTCAAAATCATAGGAGCATTACTTGCATAAAAATGACCGGCAAAGTAGATATCTGAAACTTTCGTGAATTTTTCAAAATCTGAAGTGTAAGCTTCCGGATTTTCGACAAAATCATTAAAATCTAAAACCTGACCGTCTATACGTTTATTATATTCTAAAACGTCTAACTGAACATACACTGCCTGCGCATATTTTTTAGTGAGGTAATTATCTACCGTGATTTCTTTTATTTTAATAGCATCCAAAATTTCTTTTGCACCGCTCCCCACCTTTCCTGTTCCGGTAATTACAAATTTTAAAGCCGGCATTGTAATGCGTTTTAAATGCATAATCAAGGCTTCTTTTCCTGAAAGGGTTTCAGCTTTTGGAAGTTTAAATAATTCGAATTTAATTCCGAAGGCTCGGATTCCGTTATACACACCAACCATTCCGGCATATTTTCCAAAACCAATTAATCGACGATCCAACGAATCGACAATTGTTTCATGATCGTATAAGTCAATTTTTTTTTCTAAAATCGCCTGAAGTAATTTCTTGTTATAAGGCTGTTTTTTTATCGTATGAGAAAAAAAGAAATATGCTTTGTTTGGAATTAAATTGTCAACAGGAACTTCTTTTACACCAAAAAGAACATCACAATCCGAAACATCTTCTGTAACGTTTATTCCCATATTTTTATATTCTGCATCAGAAAAAACTCTAATGTCTGAACTTTCTACTTCAACAGAAGCTTCATGGTAAAGCTGTTTTAGTTTTGTCAGCTCATTTGGAGAAAAAACAACTCTTCTGTCTGGTGGGTTTTTTCTTTCTTTTATTATTCCAAATTTCATTTAAATAAATTTAAAGCATTTAATAATATAACTTTTCACATCGTATTTGTTTCAAATATAACAAATATAGTTAAATTTTTGTTTCTAATTTACTATTTAGAATGTTTAAAAACCGTTAGTGGCTGAAAAACAAAGAAATAAAAAAAACAGTTCTTAAAATTATGTTAAAACCATGTTTTTAAACCATCAAAAACTGAGAATATAACAAAATTGAATTCGATATATTTGTTTTTAAAGAACGATGCAAATGATTTTCCTTAAAAAAACAAAGATACCACAAATACTTTTCTCTGTACTAGTTTTAAGCTCTTGTGGTAATGACAATAAAACAAAAAAAGCTACTACTCCTATAGTCGAAGATACATTACCTAAAATGAAGCCGTTAGGTTCTGAAAAGAAAATTTCACAGGCTTATAAAAATTCGGTAATTGGCAGAATAAATCATTTTTATTATAAAAACTGGCCCAACAACAGCATGAACGGAAGCTTTTTAGTTGCTCGAAATGGTCAGATCATTTACGAAAGATACAATGGTTTTGCCAATAAAAATGAAGGAACTAAAATTACAGCAGAAACGCCTGTACAGATTGCTTCTGTAAGCAAAGTATTGACTGCAACTGCAGTTTTAAAATTGGTGAATGCCGGTAAAATAGATTTAGATCAAAAAGTAAATACAATTTTAAAAACGTTTCCTTACGAAGACTGCACGATTAGAATGCTTTTAAGCCACCGTACCGGAATGCGTAATTATGCTTATTTTACAGATCACGACAAATCGGTTTGGGACAGGCATAATCAGCTGACCAATAAAGACATTTTAGAGCTTTTGGCTACTAAAGATATTGGTTTAGAATCTAAAACCGGAACCCGTTTCAGCTATTGTAATACCAATTATGCAATGCTGGCTCTCATCATTGAAAAAATCACTGGTTTAAGCTATAAAGAAGCAATGAGTGAAATGATTTTCAAACCTTTAGGAATGACGCATACCTATGTTTTTGATGATGATAAAGACAAAAAAACGATTGTTCCTTCATACAAAGGAAATGGTGTAGAAATTGGTTTTGACTATTTAGATAATGTTTACGGAGACAAAAACGTCTTTTCTACTGTAAGAGATCTTCTAAAATTTGATCGTGCAAGACAATCACCGGACTTTTTGAAACCTGAATTACTAAAACAAGTTTATACAGGTTATAGTAATGAGCGTAAAGGAACTAAAAATTACGGTCTTGGAATTCGAATGATTAATTGGGAAACGGGTCAAAACTTTTATTTTCATAATGGATGGTGGCATGGCAATACCTCATCTTACATTACTTTAATGAAAGAGCATGTTACCATTATAGCATTGTCTAATAAAATGACAAGAAACACTTATGCTGTTCGCAAATTAGCTCCAATTTTTGGAGATTATCCTTTTAATTTTAAAGACGAAGAATAAAATAGTAATAAAGTCGAAAGTTGTAAAGTCTTAAAATTGTTGCCAGTATTGACTTTGTTGTTTTTTAACTACACCAATTGGGTGAAATAAAAAGAAACAATCGTAATCAAGCATGTGACTTTAAAAACTTTATAACTTTCGACTTTTGACTTTCGAATTTTTCTGAAAATTTTAGTAGAAAGTAATTTCAAATACTCTAAATTTGCAGACTCATTTTTGGGGTCGACTGGTTTTGACAGCAAGTCGAATTGAACAGTAAGCACGTCGAGCATTGAGACCTTGCTCGTAAATATAAGATCTCAAACTTTTACACGGCGAAAATAATTACGCTTTAGCTGCATAATCCGAATCATAGTAAGATTGCGCCACGTCTCTACAAGGTAGAGAAGCTGGATTCTCCTGGAAAGCCTTGGTTTGTGGCGTTCCGTCAAGGGGAACCGTAAAAATAAACCTAGAGATCCATGAGCTTCGGGTGGGTTTCGAAAATTAAGAAGATAAGTGTTCGGTGGCTGTTTCTGGCCTAGCTTAACATCGAAAATCTAATCAGGAAATAAACGTGTAGAAAGCTCTTTAGTTGCTTGTTTGGACCCGGGTTCGATTCCCGGCGACTCCACTGAAAAAAACCGCATTAGACTAGTAATAAAGTCTTTGCGGTTTTTATGCTTTTATATTTGTACGATTATTGTATGGTAACAATAGGAAATTATTTTAAACCCATACTACATACTACATTTTTGAAAGTCCTTTAAAACGTTAGTGATTCTGTTATATCGATTTTCTTGAACAGATATTCAATATTTACATCTCCACCGCTATTATATCCTCTTGACCTAGAAACATTATACTAAATCTGATTTAGATGCTCTAAGAAAAAAATTAAAAATCAGGAGATGATTCAATACGCAAAGAGGCTGAAGAAGAAATAGAAAATACGATAACTCTTGCCAGAAAAACTTTTGGAGCTGATATTGCTAAATCCTGTCATCATGGAAGTTCAGACTTTACAAGCGAGTTTTTAAGTGCTATATATCCTATGGCAACAGTTATATCAAGTGGGGACGAAGAACCTCATGCTCATCCTCGACCTGATACCCTTGGCACTATTGGAAAATATAGTCGCGGGAAGCGATCCCTCATTTTTTCTACTGAATTGGCTCGTTCAACTCCTGAATTTAAATTGGCAGCAAAACAAGTTGCTACTACCCCACAGGAAAAACAATATAAAGAGAGATTAGTAACAACTTATGGAATGATAAACCTTCGTACAGATGGAGAAAAAGCAATAATGGCTCAAAAGCTTGAGGTGCGTGCACCTCGAGGCGAGTGGGATATTCACAAATTTATATATGATTCTTCAATTGATGAATTCAAATATATCTTTTAATTTTTATAGACCACATTAAAACAATAATGTTATGGTTTTCTATCGAAAATCAACTTATCAATTAAATCAAAAAATAAAATTATACAAATAAACATTTATATAAACAGAAAATTAAGTTTTTAGAATCGTATTCACCATACAAAAAGCCCGTAAACTTTATTGTTTACAGGCTTTTTTTAAATATTAAAAAGATCCGTCACAACACAATATTATGCTGCGCCTCAGCCAAAACCGGCAAATCCGTCTCCCCTAACATCTCTCTCAAATCAATCTCAATAATCTTAGATATTTGCGAGATAGGTACATCGTTCGCATTTCCTTCAAAAGGATTTTCGGTGCTCTCTCCCACTTGTCCAAGCGAAGTATACATCCACGAAATAATAACACTAAACGGAATCACCAGCCAAACCATATTTCCTTGTGCAATGCCGGTAACCGTGTCATTCATTTTATCAAATTCTTTTAGTAAACCAAACGGAAGCAAAAAACAAAATAAATGCACCAGCAGTGTATTTATAATCGCATATTGTCTCGGATACGGAGAGTCTTTTAATTGCTCGCTTCTGCCCTGCTGTGCGTAAAAATCTTTTATGGTTCTTTGAAAATCAACAAACTGAAGCAGGACAATTTCTTCGTCATCAAACAACTTTTTTAATGTTTTGCTTTGAAGCGCCATAATTTGTGTTGCTTTATTTTTAGTTTTTAGAATATATTCTAACTCTTCGGGAGAAAGAAATTTTGATAATTCATCTTCAAGGCTAATTTCATTTTCGGGAATAACATAATAAAACTGCTGATATTCTGCATTGTGCTTTTTCTGGCTTGCTTCCCAAATACGGTACGAACGCATTTCGTATCGCAATGCGGTAAGCCAGGCAAAATGACGATAAATAAGCAGTTTTGATTTCTCTGGATCGTTTACAAAATCCCGACTCATGATTCCCCATGAACGGCTGGTATTTAATATAAAAGTCCAAATTTGCTGTGCTTCAACCGTTCTGTTATACGTCTGTGTGTTTTTAAAACCTACAATAAAGGCAGTTGCTGTTCCTAATAAAGCGACGACAGTCCAGGAAATTCCGAGCCATTTTAAATCAAAAACTTCATATAAAACAGTAGGTACAATGCTGATAACAAGCAGTACATAAATGCTTTTTCTGGTCCAGATAATAAACTCTGATAATTTATACGATTTACCTATATACATGATTGTATTTTATTTTTTGTTTACAATATTGAAAACAAGCATGTCTTTAGGGGCACAGACATGCTTGTTTTATTTTTAAGAAATAGAAGTATAATCTTCTTCTTCGTTCTCGTCAAATGGCTGATCCTGCATGTGTACGGTTTCATCCAGTAATTCACAGCCATCGGTTAAATCGTGGTGATGCAGATTGAGTTCATTTTCGGGTTCGTTACTGTGAACTGGTGTTCTGGACAAACCCATTATTTTGAAAAGGTTGATAAGTTTCATGATTTCATTTATTATGGTTAATTCAATTTCTAAACCGGCTTTATTACTTTTCGGTTTTCACCTTTTCTTTCGATAAAGCCCATTTTCCCATTTTTAAAATTTTCTGTCGCGTTTGCTAAAGCTTCTTCAGAATCCATTACCAAAGCTCCTTTAGAGAATAAAGGTTCGTGCAGCGGTTTACCCGAAATAAATAGTAATTCGCTGTTTGTGATTGCGATAAATTTTATCGTTTCTTCAAAATCTGATTCTCCCATTGCGATTACCATTCCTTCTTCTAGTTGAGTCGTAGATTGATTGGTCATAAAATCAAAATAACCTTCGACTGCCAAAACGGTTCCCGACCATTGCGCCGGTATTTGATGCGAAAACTCTTTTCCTGCTTCCAGAAAAACATGCAAAATTGTAAGTTCATCCGGAGTTACTGTTTTATTTAAAGTTGTTCCGCTTCCGCCGCAAACCACTCTTACGCGCACTCCTTCCTGTTTTATTTCTGGTATTTGCAATTTGTCAATAAAGATGCTTTTAGGATCTTGCTGTTTTTGTGAAGCAGGAATATTTACGAACAATTGCAAACCTTCTACAGCGGCACCATCGGGAACTGGAAATTCTGAGTGAACGATCCCTTTTCCGGCGTATGTCCAAAGCAGGCTTCCCGGAGTTATAATGACATTATTTCCACGGGAATCTATACTATGATAGGAAGCCGATTTCTCGAAAACATAACTTATAGCCGACATTCCAGCATGCGGGTGCGGCCCGAAAATATCATGTGTGAGTTCAAAATGATCGAACCCAATAATTGGATCCATCAATCCGTCAAAATCATTGTTTCTTGCTTTTCTGGCAAAAAACTGCTCATCTCCCTGTACTTCGGGCATGATCACTGCTGAGAGTTTTAACTTGTTCATACTATTTGTTTTTGGGTTAAAAAATGCGCCGCTGCCCATTGATTTGCCGTGTTGTTGATCAGATTCCGTAAACTATTTTACGCTGACGTAGGACTAAAATGTACACGAACGGGTGGAAAGTGCACGCCCATTACAACCGCCTCGACAAACTGCCTACCCGTCATCTTCGTTTCAACGGGCTTCGAAGCTTTTTATATTTTTAAGGATTGATTAAGCTCTTTGAGGACGGTTAGGAAACCATTCTTCAAAAGTGATGGTACCCAATTTTGCTGTTACAGCTGGAACAAGAGTAAGTTCCTGAAGAGGAGCGCCAAAGTACAATGCTTTTTCATCTGAAATAACTTCAAGAGGATCATTTGTTTTGGTTAAATAATTTTGTAAAAGTTCTGAAAGTTTAAAACGTTCAGGCCCGCCAATTTCTACAATATCATTTATTGGATTTCCTAGTGAAAATTCTACCACTAAAGAAGCTACGTCTTCTGAAGCTATTGGCTGAATTTTGGCAGGAGAAATTACAACGCTTCCACCATCGTGTGCCGATGCAGCAATTCCGCCCAGAAATTCCATAAATTGAGTAGAATGAATAATCGTAAACGGAACGCCTGCTTTTCTAATTAAATTTTCCTGAGCTTGTTTGGCTCTAAAATAACCGCTGTCCTGCAAACGGTCTGTACCAACTACAGAAAGTGCAATATGATGTTTTACGCCTGCATTAATTTCTGCTGCTAAAAGATTTCTTCCTGAGGTTTCAAAAAATTCTAAAACTTCTTTATCTGCAAATGATGGGGAGTTTGCCAGATCGATTACGATATCTGTACCGTTAACTGCTTCTGCAAGTCCTTCGCCTGTTATAGTATTAATTCCTGTTGATGGCGCAGCGGCAATTACATTATGTCCCTGATCGCGAAGTTTGTTTACTACTTTTGACCCAATTAATCCTGTTCCTCCGATTACTAAAATTTTCATGATACTAATTTTTAAATTGTTACAAATTGATTTTCATTTTCACTTAGTAATAGCCAAGATGCATGCCATTCATTTAAATAATTAAAAACCAAACACTTACATAAAAAACATGTTTTAAAATTTCCCTCTATAAAGGGAATTCATTTTAGTATTCACTTTATTTAGTGAAAATAAAAATGCCCATTGCTTTTATTTCGCAATGGGCATTATTTATAAAGTGATAATGAGTTTTAAAAATAATCAGCTTTTGTAATCTGCAGTTTTTTCATTTTAGAATGAAGTGTATTTCCCGGAATATCTAAAACTTCGGCAGCACCTCCGGCACCAGAAATTTTTCCTTTGCATCTTTTTAAAGCACTGATTATAAAAAGACGTTCCATTTCTTCCAATGATTTACTGAAAATATTTTCTTCTTCACTAGTTTTTTCTGTTTTTCTCGGAATATAAACTTCTCTCAGTACATTATCTTCGGCCATTAAAACGCTGCGTTCTATTAAATGTTCCAATTCTCGCACATTACCCGGCCACAAATAACTCTGAAGCTGTTGAATGACTTTTGGTGCAATACGGTTTATATTTTTGCGATTGTTTTTATTGTATTTGGCAACGAAAAAATTAGCGAGATGTTCTACATCTTCCATTCTTTCACGAAGTGCAGGCAGATAAATTGGAAATACATTTAATCGGTAAAAAAGATCAGAACGGAAACGTCCGGCTGCAACTTCTTCTTCCAAATTCCGATTTGTGGCCGCAATGATTCTCACATCAACTTTAATGGTATCTTTTCCTCCTACACGTTCCAGTTCCCGTTCCTGAATTACTCGGAGTAATTTCACTTGTGCTTCAAGCGGCATTTCGCCTATTTCATCCAGAAATAAAGTGCTGTTATTGGCTAGTTCAAACTTCCCTATTCGTCGTTCTGTTGCTCCGGTAAACGCACCTTTTTCATGGCCGAACAATTCGCTTTCGATTAAACTGGCCGGCATTGCAGCGCAGTTTACTTTAATCATCAATTTGTCTTTTCGAGGAGAAGCATTATGAATAGCACGGGCAATTAATTCTTTTCCGGTTCCGGTTTCTCCTAGAATTAAAACCGTCGAATTAGAATCGGCTACTAAAGACATTAAGTGATAGACTTTCTGCATTTGTACGCCGCTTCCTATAATCTCCGAAAAGTTGTAAATATTTTTGATTTGCTCTTTCAGATAAACATTTTCATGCTCTAACTGCTGTTTGTAAAGCAGTAGTTTTTCGTTTGCCTGTATATTAGCAATAGCAACTGAAATCTGAGAACATAATCCTTTTAAGATTGAAGGATTCAGTTGATCCGCCAGCAGCCACAATGTACCCACTTTTAAAGAGCCGACTTTTAATAAAGCACCGTACGCATTTTCAAATCCTACTTTTTTCCACAATTGTGCAAAACCAGAATTAGTCGTTTTGAGTTCTTCTTCTACATTAAAAGCAATAGCACTTTCACTTTTTATTACCTGAGCCGTGTATGGTTCTTTTACATCCAGTTTTATAGAAACCATTTTATCAAAATCAATTTCGGCTTTTACAAATAACGATCGGTCATACATATAGGAAGTCAAACCAAATCCGTAATCATCAAAAATATTAAGCATGGCCAGTTTCGTATCCAGAAGATCACGAAGTACATTAATTATGGCGTGTTGTAAATCGTCTTTAGTCCGGACTCCGGCAATTTCATTACTAAATTGCAAGAGTACAGCTTGTTCATTGTTTTTGCTTTCTAATAATTCATTGGCAATAATATTAGACATTGCAGTCGAAATCTGGAAACATATTCCCTGCAGCAGCGAAATATTGATTTCTTCAATTGCGAGCCATAACATTCCTAATACAATATCGCCATTGCGAAGTGCAATACCCACCATTCTTTTAAATCCCAGGCTTTTCCAAAACAAAAGATAGGATGAAGTAATTCCTCGGTCTATTTCAATATCAACATTAAAAAGTAACGGGATGCAGCTATCCAGAACTCTATTTTGCAATCCGTCGTTTACAGGAAATTTAGATTGCAATAATTCTTTTAAAACAGGATCGCTATCATTTGTAATGCTCTTGTCGTATATATAAGTACTCAAAGAATTTCCGTCGCTGTTTAATTTTCGAATTACATATCCACGAAGCGGATTTATTCTTTTTAATGCGGTACGAACGGCCGCTTCGAGTTCGTCTTTAGTTCTTACTTCTGAAATATCATTGCTAAAATCCAGCAGAAATGATTTTTCCTGTTCCTTTTTCTGCAATTCTTCATTTTTGATAATATTAGAAACCGCAACAGAAAGCTGTGGTGCAATACCTTTTATAATATTCCGAAATTGTGGTGTAAAACTTCCTGGCTTATCCGTATAAATATGAATAAACCCTAAAGGTTCATTGGCGTTCCAAAGCGTCGTCATGAGTAGTTCCCGAATGCCGCCATCGTAGTTTACCTGTAAAAAATGAGGGCTTTGAGGTCTGTCTTTTACTTGTGCTACCATAAATGAAATTGGGTCTTCGGCAGCCAGAACTTCTTTTATAAACGGTTCATTGAGTGTAAAATGTGCCTTTTGCAGTTTTGCATACGATTCTTTCTCCAATATGGCATCGGCATCTTTATCTAACAAAAAACCTGCATACGTTTTATCCTTATGATCTATAAGTGTAATGGTAATATGAGTGAAATAAAAAAGGCTTTTGATTCTTTTTGAAAAAAGCAATATCAAATCTTTCTTTTCTCTTACTTTGGTAATATCTTTTCCAAGATCCAGCAAAATAGCACTTTCATCAAAAATGCTGTCGTTAGATTGTAACGCATCAAACTTCTGATCATTACTTTCTTTCGTGGTATTTTGTTTTCTTTCCATTTAAAAGCGTATTCAAAAAAATGATTAAAATTAAATCAAGTTTTGGGTGCTATAAATGTACTCAATATTTTTTTGCAAGGCCAGTATATCTCACTCACACTCTACAATTAATCTAAAATTTGAATCAGACCTGTCCCTTTTTAAAGAAGTAATAAAAGCCAAACTTAGCTTGCTAATTCTAACTGATTTTTAACTAAATTAAAGTAATCAGCTTTATTATATACCAATTCAGAATGGTCGCCTTGTTCTACAATTTCGCCATTTTTAAGTACTATAATATTATCTGCATTTTTTACGGTACTTAAACGATGTGCAATAATAACAACCGTTTTTCCTTCAAAAAATCTGTGAAGATTATCATGTATGATTTTTTCATTTTCTGAATCTAATGCAGATGTTGCCTCATCAAGTATCAATATTTCAGGGTTTTTATACATCGCCCTTGCTATTAATATTCTCTGCTTTTGGCCTTTACTTAATTCTATTCCGTTTTCTCCAATTTTTGTTTCTTCTTTTTGCGGTAATCTTGAAATAAAATCTAACACATTTGTCTGTTCAATAATTTTATTAAAAAATTCAGGATCATATTCTTGAGACATTACAATATTATTTTTCAGTGTATCCGAAAATATATATCCATCCTGAAAAACTACTGCGATTTTTTCTCGCCATTTATCAAAATTCAAAGTACTTAATGGTTTATTATCTATTAAAATTTCACCTTCCATTGGCTCATGAAATTTCATCAAAAGTTTAATAAGCGTAGTTTTACCGCTTCCGCTTGTGCCCACAATTGCAGTGGTCTTATGCAATGGAAGTTCTAATGATAAATTTGTAAAAACTTTATAATCATGTGGGCCGCTATAACCAAAAGACAGGTTTTTAATGTTTATTTTATTTTTTAAAATTATTTCATCTTCATTTTTTACGATTTCATTTTCATCTTTTTTTGTATAAATATCAGAAACCCTTTCTAAACTTATATTAGCATCCTGAAGAGAATACATAAACATTATAAAAAATTCTAACGGAGCATTTAATTGTCCTAAAACAAATGAAATCGAAAGCATTTCTCCTAATGAAATTGTATTGTCAATTACCATAATACTGGCAATCCCAATTAAAACTGTGTTTTTAACCTGCGTAACATATTTTATACCAAAATCTTGATAATTTTCAAGTTTTAAACTTTCTTTATTGAGATGATAGAGCTCTTTTTGATTGTTCTGCCAATCACTAATTTTTGCTTGTTCTGAATTATTGATTTTTATATCAGAAATACCATTGACGATTTCATAAAGTTTGTTTCTGTTTAATGCTTCAATTTCAAATCTGTTATAATTAATATGCTTTCTCTTTTTGTGAAAACGCAAAACCCAGACTATCGAAATAGTAGAACCAATAAGAAAAAGTAAACCTAAATTTACCGCATAGCTGGTTAAAACAACACTAAAGACTAAAAAAGAAATAGCGCTTATAAAAAAGTGGATTGAATTTCGAGAGAAAAAATTTTCGATTTTATCATGATCTTCGATTCTTAATAATATATCTGAGGAAAGTTTATTGTCATAAAAAGACATGGGCATTCTTATTAATTTTAAAATAAAATTAGAGAGAATCTGCATCCCGAATTTTATTTTAATATTTAAAAATAGCCATCCCTGTAAAATTTCCATTATTGCCGATGTTGAATAAACGACAAATTGTGACATTAGAATTATTAAAACCAAAGAAAAATTTTTATTTATAACCCCGTCGTCAACCAATTTTTGGTTTAAATATGGATAAACAAAATTCAGAGAGGCTATTAACAATATTATCAAAAATGCCTGCACAATTCTTGATTTGTACGGAAGAATGTTTTCTTTAAAAAAATGACTATAATTAAAGTTTTTCTCTGCAATTTTCTCCGTAGTAAATTCAGAATTTGGCTCTAACAGAAGCGCAATACCTTTTTTATCTGAATTAATATTCCAAAGAATTTCAAGCTGCTTTTGTGAGAGCTTTAGAATACCATAACCCGGATCGGCAATTGTTGCAATCAATTCTTTCTTGAAAAAAAAGAACTTTGTTGCTTTTCTTTCAATTTTTTCAAGAACTACATAATGGGTGTTTTTCCAATGCAAAATTGCCGGTAAAGGAATATCTTTTGATAATTCTTCAAAGGTTACTTTTACCGCTAAAGTATCAAATTTTAAAGAGTTGGCTGCATCTGCTAAGGACTTAAGATTTACACCATTTTTATTAGTATAAGTTATAGACCTTAAATATTTAATATCTATATACTTGCCATAAAAAAATGCGATCATTTTAAGGCAGGTTGAAGCACAGTCTACTCGCTCTAATTGTTTAAAAAACTTTAATTTTCTCATTTAAAAAATTAATTCATAAATATTATTAGATACTTTTTTTAAGTCATTAGACACAACTCTATTGTATCGCATTGCATCTTCCTGTAAATTAATTATCTGGTCATGAGATATATTCCAGAATTCCTGAAAATCATCTTTATTAATGATTGCTGAAATATTATCTGTCGCAATATTTCCAAATGAAGATTTATTTTTTATACAATTCTTTATTGTTCCTTTATTATCAATACATACTTTTTTATTGTAATAAGGGTTCTTTTTTTGAGATTCAAAATAGTATCTGAGATCTATAATTATATTCTTTTCATTAAAGTTATTATGTCTAATTTCTTCGGCATTATGTTTAATAAACAGCATATTTTTAGCCTTTACGTTTAGGTTTTTCTCCGGTGAGTTATAGAAAATAATTTTGAAAATTTTGCCGAAGTTTTTTAGTCTCTTATGAATAGCCGCAGATTCTGAACTATTCAGGTAAGGAATATAAATTACGATTGATCTAAAGCCATAAGATTTGCATTTTTCGAAGGTGTCTGCTAATTCCTCTAAATTATCAGATTTATACGAAAGCAATCTTATCTCAACATATTTAGTATATAATTCATCCAGTTCTTTTAATGCCTTATTTAGATCATAACTTTCAAAATTATATTCGATAATAGAGTTATTTATAATTTCGGGTGTTTCAAAATCATTTTCAATTGATGTAAAAGGCTCTCTGTAATCAGAAAAAAAAGCAAATTTTCCTGAAATCAAAAAATCTACATAGCTGTTAAAAATCGCTTTCTGATCAGAGAATTGTTCTCTTACCTTTTCATATTCGGTTGTTTGAAGCAAATTAATTATAGAAACTAATGTGTCTGGAATATATTTTAAACTCTTTTTTTGGAAATCACAAATTATAAAATTCTCTTTTCCTTCTATAATTTTGCAAAAAGCATAAAGATTTAGATATCTAGTCATTTTTTGTAATTATAAAATTTGAAATGGGTTTTGGCGATATGTACATTTTAAATTGATTTGAAAAATGTCTTGCGCTAGTTGTAAAAACTGCCTGAGTATATAATTCTCCTACTTCTTCTGTTTGTTTTTCATCCATCATGCGGTATGTTACAGGAAGGTTTTTAAGTTCTTTAGCAGTAAATATGGTCTTTTTTTTCAGCTTGTTTTTCATCTTGTTTTATTAGCCATTTAGCAATTTTCTCATCAATTTTGTAGTTGCATCTTTCACTTGGAGCTCCATACTGACCTCCGGGATTAAGCTCTAACATTATATATTCGTCTTCCTCTGACAATATCACATCGAATGAACATGTATTGAGATCTATACTTCTAAAAAATCTATCCAGCTTTTTTTCGTATTCTTCGGGCAGATTGTAAGGAACCCAGTTAATATTGTTGGTTTCAAAGTTTAATTTAACATCAACTTGATTTTTATTTTTTTTATCGATTATTATGGCCGTTGCAAAAAAGCTTCCATCGATATAAAAAACACGTATTTCAAATTTGCATTTTATTTTTTCCTGAAAAAGTGTAGAAACAAAATTATCGGGTAATGAATTAATAAAAGTGTCAGTAATATTGTTTGTATAAATTCTGTATGTTTTATCTTCTTTAACAAAATAACCGCTATGCTTAATAGGTTTTGTTATTACTTCATTATTACATTCTTTATAGAATTGCAATAAATGTGCTTTATTGTTGCAGACAATCGTTTTAGGCATTCTAAGATTATACTTTTTTGCATAGTATAAAACTTCTAGTTTATTTAGTGCAATACCATTGGCTGTTGGAAGCCAAATTTTATCTTTAAATCTTACAAATAAATATTTCATAAGATCTTGTGCTTCATATTTTAATTCGAATGCAGCTCTGTCTGTAGGAAATCTTTTTGGTAAATCTACTCTCAAGTCATCTTCAAATCTTCTAAACCAAATTACATTAATCTGGCTGCTGATTTCAATTCCATTAATCCAAAATTCACCAGTATTTACATTAATACTGCAATTATTTTTTTTTGAAATAAGATCTTGAAAAGTAACTTTTACAAAAGAAGCCTTATTGTATATAAGCCAGTCTATAACAGGATCTGTTCCTTGTTCATACCAATCATAAGATAATATTACTATCATAATTTATTTTAATGTTTTTTGCTAATTGAAATTTTAAGTGACAAAAATTATAATTATAAGATTCATCAAATTCATTACCCGATTTATTCTTTTTTTATTTCTTAGTCATTGCTAACGCAATCTCCACAAGCGCTGCCGTAATCTTCGCTTACAGAATCACCGCTTTTACAAACAACATCTGTACTGTCGCTTTCCATATACATAGTTCCTCCGCTAATTTCAATCATTAGGTTTTGATTAACTACTTCAAGATTTTTTAGACTTTTTAGTTTCATGTTTTTTATTTTAAGGTTATTGTTAAAATTACTCTCCCACTTTAATGAAGCGGGAGAGTAAAAAATTCATCCGACTAATTAGTCCTGAGAAACAGAATCACCGCTAGTAGAAGCCACATCCCCACTTGTAGATTCTGATGGCACACTACCGCCATTTACTAATTCAGCTGATTCGATGTTGAATACTTCAACACATTTTAAACTTTTAAGTTTCATAATTATTTGTATTAAAGATTAATTAATTATTTTCTAAACACTTCTTTATCGCTCATTTATAAGCTTTAAGGAAGCAGTTATAGAAATTTAGTCATGATGAACAGAGTCACCACTTGTGCATTCTACATCCCCACTTGTAGAATCTGGTGGAATATTTCCTCCAACTACTAAATCAATAATTTCTTCGTTGATTACTTCAACATTTTTTAAGCTTGTAAGTTTCATAATATTTGTATAAAAGGTTATTAATTGTTTTTTTTTTACTGCTTCATTCCATATCTTTTAGTACAGAAGAGGTAGTTTTTTAGACTTTAAAAATTAGTCGTGGTGAACAGAATCATCACTAGTAGAAGTTACATCTCCACTTGTAGAATCTGGTGGTACAGTACCACCATTTACTAATACAACTATTTCTTCGTTGATTACTTCAACATTTTTTAAACTTGTAAGTTTCATAGCTTTTAGTTTATAAGGTTATTAAATTGGCATTTAAGTTACTTCCTCTCTACTATAAGTTTTGAGGAAGTAGTTTTAGACTATGGAAATTAGTCGTGGTGAACAGAATCTCCACTTGTAGAATATACATCTCCACTTGTAGAATCTGGCGGTACAATTCCACCATTTACTAATTCAGCTATTTCTTCGTTGATCACTTCAACATTTTTTAAACTTGTAAGTTTCATAATAAGTTTTATTAAAATAATTAATAGGTGTTTGAATTACTCTTTGCATGCATGCGGGATATTTAAACATTTAGGCCCGTATTTCGAACTACTTTGCTAAATGGAAAAATCAATTAATTGGCTCTGTTTTTTTCTTCTTCATTGCCAAATTTTCTTTGGTTAACATTTATTTTGTTATTTCCAAACTTGTATAAAAGAGACACGGTAAGAGATCGTGCATCATAATAATTTCTGTACTCTTGTCTAATATTATTTACATAACTAATGTATGTTGGCCTTTGACCACTAAAGATATCATTACCAATTATTGACAATTGTAAATCTTTCTTTAGCATTAAGTATTTTGCGCTCATCGATAAGGAGCTCGATGCCGTATTTTTATATATTCCAAATGCTCCCGGAAAGTTATACCAATACGTTACATTGAATAAAAATGTTTGCGGCTTGTTTAGTGTAAAGTCATTATTTGTTGATACAAAAGCATTAAAACCATCATTATTTTGCTCTGTAATAATTAATTTTGACTTTGATTGAAAATAGTTAGCATTAAAAGTCAATATACTATTCCATCCTTTAATTTTATCAAAAGTATAGCTCTCTGAAATTCCGTAATTCTGACTTGACAAAAAGTTCTCAATAAAATAGCGCGTAATATTTGAATTTGAATCAACTATACCAATTTGTTGAAAATTGTTGGTTACACTCGTAACATAAATATTGCTCTCTAATTTTTTATACGAATACGTAAAATCAAAATTATCTGTAAATGAAGGCTGCAGATAAGGATTACCTTCAGCATATACATAAGGGCTGCTATAAATTCTAAAAGGATTTAACTGCTGATAATTAGGCCTTACAATTCTCCTTGTGTAGTTAAAACTAAAAGTATTATTTTCATTTGCATTATACGTTAAATAGAATGTTGGAAATAATTTCGCATAATTCTTTTTATTCGTTTGATTTAGATTTAGCGAAAAACCTTCTGTTTGAGTTGTCTCTAATCTAAGCCCAAATTGTGATTCCCATTTTGATCCTATTTTTTTATTTCCTGATAGGTATAAGGCTTGTATTTGCTCTTTATATTTAAAAGTATTAGTCTGTCCTAAATCTAAAACCGGTTCTCCACTTTCGTTATTATAAAAAATTACATTATTATTAGTTGTAGACGTAGATAACTTTCCGCCAAATTCAAGATTGATGAATTTAGTTGGCATCTCAAAATCAATTTTACCAGAGAAATTTTTTATATTTTGATTGTTTGAATTAGTGGCTGCAAAATAAGTATCCGGTATTATTTGAGAATTAACATCTAACTCATTTCCAAGATAATCTCTATTACTCTTATTAATACTTTCCAGATAATTAATATCTATCGAAACTTTTTTACCAATACTGTCTATAGTAAAAAGATTATGCCAGTTAATAGAATTTAGTTTTGGCTTAGTTATATATTTTGACTTTGAAGATATGTAGTAACTAATTTCCTGACTATCATTATTAGTGATCGTTGTTAATGGTTTTTCATTATTGTTTGATTTTGTATAACTGGTAATATATTGTATCCCAGAAGTCCATTTTTTGCTAATCTCATAGTCTAATCCAAATCGGTCACTTAAAACTTCATCATTAATTTTTCTGGGATTATTTTGATTCCAGGTTTCTGCATCATAGTAAATTGTACTATTATCTGTGCTTAATCTGGTTCCGTTTCTGTAATTAACAGAATTATATAAACTCAATTTATCTTTTTTATAATTAAAACTTCCGCCTATGCTTCCTGTCGCGTATGTTTTTTGAGTGTAAGCTGAATTTAAAGAAGCATTCCATGAATCTTTTTTAGCCTTTTTTAGCCTAATATTAATTATACCGCTGTTTCCAGATGATTCATACTTGGCAGAAGGAGCTGTAATTACCTCAATACTTTTTATATCATTTGCTGGAATTGATTTTAAATAGTTAATCATATCAGTTTCACTAAGCTGAATAAGAATATCATCTACCATAATCTGGAGATTACTTTTTCCTACCAGGGTTATATTTTCATTTTGAATCCTGACATTCGGCGTAACTTTTAAAGCATCCATAGCATCACCAGTACTTCCGGCAATTGAATTTTCGACGTTAAAAATTAATCTGTCAACTTTTCTTTCTATGATCTTCTTTTTAGTCTTTATTACTACTTCTGATAATTTTTCTTTTTTCTCAAATACTTCAATATTTCCAAGATCAATATCATGAGTTATGTTCATCTTTTGTTCCCACAATATATTTCCTACCTGTTTAATTTGTAAAAGATAATTCCCTGCTTCTGCATATAAGGTAAAGTCTCCACTACTGTTGCTCATATCGTTTTTTCTTGCAACTGAATCTTTATCTATTATCAAAATCTCTGCAAGTTCAACGGGGTTGTTTTTAGCATCTATCACTTTACCGGTAACTTTTACCTGTGCAAACAATACTGAACTATAAAACAGTAAAGAAGCAATTACTATTATTCTTATCATTCCAAATTATAAATTAATACCTTTTCTTACGAGTAATTTTCTGAATCCAAAACTAGACCAACAAAGGCACTTAATGCAAATGGTGTATGTCTACATTTATAAATATCGTGGGTTATTTTATAAATTCCGGATAAAAAAAATATTAAAAACTTGTTAATCAACCAATTAATAAATTAATTTTATTTATATATTTCAGTCATATTTTCACATAAAATGACTCAAAAATGTATAATTTTGGCCACTTTTTTAATTGTTCGGCACCTGTTTAATAATATGTCAAAACCAGAAATAGATTTTACTTTTTTTTCTTCGTTTATAATACGTACTCCTGCTTTTCCTATTGATTTTTATAAAAATCTTACAAAAGGATTTTCAATTAAATCTGATACTATTAAGGATTTGGTAAAAGATTCTCAAATTAGTGAAGCTTTGTATTTGGCCTCTCCTGAGTTATTCTCTGAAATTCAAAAATGGTGTGCGCAAGAAAATTATCCGATCCAAAAAGGTGAAAAAATTAAAATTTCTGTATTAAAATATCTAATCCGAATGTCGACCAGATGTACTCCATTTGGGCTTTTTGCGGCCTGTGGTTCTGGTAGATTTACCGATTGTACAAAAATTAATATCGAGAAAAATAGTCCCGATGATATTCTCGCTGGCAAAAAACATCCTTTTTATAGAAGAACCCGTTTAGACATGCAGTTTCTGGCAAATTTATCGACTGAGTGGGGCAAAGATCAAAGTATTCAAAACGAATTACTTTTTTTTCCCAATACGACACTTTATAAATTGGGTGATTTTTATAGATACATAGAATACAGCTTTGAGAAAAACAAACGTAAGTATTCTCTAGAAGCATTAAAAAGAAGTGATTATTTAGACTTAATACTAGAAAAAGCAGTTGCGGGTCTAAGTAAAAATGATTTATCTGCGCATTTAATAAGTGATGAGATTAGTAAAGATGAAGCTCTAGAATTTATTGACGAATTAATTTCTAATCAAATTTTGGTTTCAGAATTAGAACCCATACTTACTGAAAACTCTATTAAACATGAAACAAAAGAGAATAAAAATTCTATCAAAATTGAAACTTTCAATAATGAAATTAACAATAAACTGCTAAAAATTGATACTGAATTAGGGAACCAAATCACTGCTTACGAAGCAATAATGGAAACCTTGCAGAAAGAAGAAATTTCTTTTGATAAAAAGTATCTTTTTCAAACTGATTTATTTCTTGATTCTAATGATTTTCAACTAGATAAGAAATATACAGCTGAATTATACAAAGCAATACATCTTTTAAATAAAATTTCTGAAAAACCTAAACAAACGCCTTTAGAAAACTTTAAAAAATCTTTTCTTGAAAGATATGAGCATGAGGCAGTTCCTTTAGTTAAAGCACTTGATATCGAAACTGGAATTGGATATTTGCAAAATAATATTTTTGACTCTACTCCTATATTAGATAGTATAGAAATCAAACCCAAAACAAATTCTGATAATCAAATAAACTTAAATAAAGCTGAACAAATTGTCTATAACAAATTGCAAAATGCTCTGCATAATAACCAGACGAGTATCAGTTTAAACAATGCTGATTTTAAAGAAACTTTTTCGACACATAACATGCCGGATACATTTTCATGTGTTTTTGAAATCGTCGAAGAAGACGAGAAAGAATGGATTGTAATTCAAAGCATTGGAGGTTCTAGTGCTGCAAATTTATTGGCCAGATTTTGTTATGGAAATTCAGACATAAACAGTTTCGCAAATGAAATTACACAATCTGAATCTGAAAGTATTAGCGATAAAATCATTGCCGAAATAATTCATTTACCAGAGTCAAGAACAGGAAATGTATTAAGAAGGCCAAGTTTTAGAACTTATGAAATTCCTTATTTAGGGCAGTCAAATCTACCAATCTCAAATCAAATAAATGTTGAAGATTTATGGTTATCTATAAAAAACGACCAGTTAGTTTTATGGAGTAAAAAACAGGATAAAGAAGTAATTACAAAACTCACCAACGCTCACAATTACTCCCATAATGCTTTACCTATTTATCAATTTTTATGCGATATGCAGTTTGAAAATCGCAAATCAGCATTAGGATTGAGTAATAAGTTTGAAAAACTTTTTGATTATTTACCAAGAATTACGGTTGGTAATTGCATTATTTCAAAAGCAAAATGGGTTTTTAATAAAAAGAAGCACTCCGGTTTTTTCGAAATATTGACTTCAAAAAATGATTTCAATCCAGAGATAATCCGTTCAGCCTTTCTTTCTATGAAGATGAGAGAAAACCAATATGTTTCATTAATTGATGGTGATAATACATTACTCATTAATCTTACAAATGATACTTGCATTCAAATGCTGGCTGAAACAATAAAAAACAGAACCCAGTTTATTCTGGAAGAATTTTTATTTCCTTCAAATAAAGTAGTTACAGAAAAAACGGGCTGTTATGCCAATCAATTTATTGTAGGTTTAAAAAAAAATAAAGTATAAAAATGAATCAGCAGTTAAAGAGAACTTTTATTCTGGGAGAAGAATGGCTTTATTATAAAATTTATTGTGGAAACTTTTCTGCTGACAGCATTTTAAGTGAAAGTATTTTACCAATTGTGACCAAGCTTCGCAAAAAAAAACTTATTAAGCAATGGTTTTTCATACGTTATAATGATCCTAAAAATCATATAAGGCTTCGCTTTCAAATAAAAGATCCGAAGAATATTCAGAAAATAATCCTTTTAATTCAGGCTCATTTTAGAGAGTTGATCGAAAAAGATTTAGTAAACGATATTGTAACGGCTACTTACAAAAGGGAAATTGAACGATATGGAGAAACAACAATTGAATTGGTTGAAAAATTATTTTACCATCAAAGTAAAAAAACGTTAAAACTTATTTGTAACACAACTACGCAGGATGATGAAATAGCCCGAATATTTGCCTCGTTACAAATGATCGACGATTTATTAGAGTATTTTCAGATTTCTTTAGAAAACCGAATTCGCTTTGTAAAATCAATAGAACAGGCTTTCAAAACTGAACATACTATAGAAAAAGAAAATAATAAAAAATTAGATCAACTGTATCGAACATATAGAAATGAAATAGGATTATATTTACAAGAAAAAAAAGAGCCTTTTTATTTACAAGGATTAATAAAATTATTTAAAACAACCCAAAAAGAGATTACGATAATAAATGATATAATAAATAAGAAACCATCGATTCCTTTAGAAAACATTATTTCTTCTATTATCCATATGAACATTAATCGAATCTTTAGATCAAAACAAAGACAATATGAAATGCTTTGTTATGATTTTATGACCAGATATTATAAAAGTATAGCTGCCAGAAAATGAAAAATATGCCCCTAATTTTTTTACTGTTATTTACAACGGCTTTATTCTCTCAAAAAAAAGAAACTTTTATTATTCCTGATTCGCTAAAAAACACATCTTTTACCGAATTGGAAAAGCGTTATGAAAATTCTTTTCTGAGTAAAAAAAACAAAAAGCTTTATGCTAATGTTTACTATCAAAAATCTAAACTTCAAAATGATAAAATAATACGTGCCAACGGATTATACTTTTTTGCCATAGCAGTAGCCAGCGATACTATTGCAATGCAGTGTTCTGATTCAATTATTATGTTGACCAAAAATGTCGATGATTTTAATTATCCTGCAAGAGGCTATATCTTAAAAAGCAGTTTTTTAATGAAAAACATGGATTTAAGATCTTCTTTAAATAATGTCATAGAAGCAGAAAAATATTCTTTGAAAAAAGGAAACATTGAACAAAATTTATTGGTAAATCAACAAATTGCTCTAATTAAAATTGAGCTGGGAAAGCCCAAAGAAGCTTTGCCGCTTATAATTAAAAATTACAACTATTTTAAATCTAAAAACCCACATTCTATTGATTATCTATATACTACCTGGATTTTGTCAGATATATATATTCGTTTAAAGAAAATAGATACTGCCCTTTTTTATATTAAAATTTTACAAAATCAAATCCATTCAGATGATCGGTTTTATAAATACTCCATAATGTATGAAGGGATTTGCTATCACTTTAAAAAGCAGTATGCTAAAAGTAACACTCTTTTAGATAAAGCTCTTATAATGCTGGGGTCAGGAAACGATAAATTAAATCTAGCTATTAGTTACTATTATAGAGGAGAAAATATTTTACAAAATGAAAAAAATATAATTAAAGCTCAAAGTTATTTTGAAAAAGCAGATTCTATACTCGTTAAAAGCGGCTCTAATACAGCCGATTTACAAAATAATTGTATTCGCTTAATTGAAATCAGTAAAAAACTAAAAAATAACGAAAAGCAGTTGTATTACTTAAATCGCTTAATTGAGATCGATTCTTATTTAAATAAAAACGGAATTATTTTAGAAGAAAATATCAATAATAATTACGAAAGACCTCATTTATTATTAGAGAAAGAAAAAGTAATTGCAAAAATAAACACAGAAAAACAGCTTTATATTGGTATTGGATTTATCATTTTTATTGGCCTAGGATTTTCTCTGTTTTATTTATCAAAAACAAAAAAACAAAATAAACTTTATGAAAACAGAGTTAATGAATTAGTTCAAATATATAATGAGGAGAATAAAAATCTTGAAATACAAAATTCTGTTTCTGAAACTATTATTGAACCAAAAGAAAATACTGTAAAAACGGTAGACCTTTCAAAAGAGAAAGCAGTTGAAATATTAAAAAAATTAGACGAATTTGAAAAAAACAAAGGTTATCTGGAGGCAAACATAAACCAAATTGATTTTGCAAGAAAACTTGAAACCAATAGTACTTACTTATCTAAAACCATTAATCAGTATAAGAACAAAAATTTCAGTCAATACATAAATGATTTAAGAATAGAACATACTATTACAAGATTAAGTGAAGATAAAAAATTTAGAAATTATTCTATAAAAGCCATATCCGAAGAAGTTGGTTTTAGTAACTCTGAATCTTTTTCAAAAGCCTTCTTGAAAAAAACAGGCTATCAACCCTCCTATTTTATAAAAAACAGCGAAAAATAATTCTAAAAACAACTTTTTTAATCCCATAGTAATTAACCTGTTATAAATATTTAGAGTCGTTATTTATAAATCTCGATAATAATAATTTTTAACTGAAAGCATCAGGCAGTACATTCGCCAAAATTTAATTTTAATATTTAAAAACTATGAAAAAGAAAGAAGTTAAAACTGCGAAGAAATTATCATTAGATAAATTTAAAGTAGCTGAATTTAAAAACATGCGTGCAATTATTGGCGGTGATGCTGCAGACAATGAAGGTAATACAGGAACAATTACACCACCAACAAATTCAGGACAGGTAAGCAATTAAAATTCTTTGAAAGTACAGTAATTGCGGTCAAATATTTAAACGTTTATAATGAAATTATTTTTTTTAATCTGTGCTTTTGTTTTCACAAATATTTTAGCTGCTCAAGAAATCACTTTGACAGAAAAACCATTTACTGACAATTATTATGGCAAAGTCATTAGTGATCCATATCGTTATATGGAAAACCCAAATGACACGTTGGTGCAAAAATGGATCAAACAAAATAGTATAGGAAGCAGAAAACTTTTAGATAATATTTCAGGGAGAAAAGAAATACTTGAAAAATTACTTGAATTAGAAAAAAGAAATTCATTTGATATAACCTTACTTACCATTGCGGCCAACGATTACTCTTTCTACTTAAAGAAATTAAACAGTGATAAAACAGGAAAGCTTTATTATAAAAGCGGGGAGAAAGCAAAAGAAATTTTGCTTTTTGACCCTGCCGATTATAAAAAAGAATCCGGCAGCAATTATTCAATAACTTACTTAAAACCTTCCTGGAACAACAATACAGTTGCAATAGGTTTGTCTAAAAATGGAGAAGAAATTGGCGAAATAGCCTTTCTTAACGTAACCACAAAAACTTTACTTCCAGAAGTAATTACGCATTGCTGGCCAGCTGCATTGGCAGGGATAAAATGGCTTTTGGATGATTCTGGAATCGTTTACATTCATATACCCGTAATTGATACCAAAGACAAGAATTATATATTAAATACGGAATCTGTAATCTATAAATTAGGTGATAATCCAGATAAGCATAAAGTAATATTTTCAAAAAATAATAATCCTGAAATTAAAATCACTGATGCAGATTTTCCTGTAGTATATGATTTTAACTCTAATGATAAATATATAACAGGCAGTTTAAGCGGCGCAACAACCTATGAAGATTATTATTACGCCAATATTGAAGAATTAAACAATCAAAAAATAAACTGGAAACCTTTATATAAAAAGGAAGACGGACTCTTAAATCCAAAATTAATTAATGACAATTTATACTGCGTTTCATCAAAAGACACCCCAAACTTTAAGATTATCAAAACCAGTATTACCAATCCTGATTTTGATAATCCAGAAGTTGTCGTAGCTGAAAATCAAATAGAATCTATTGATGATTATGTTATAAATAAAGAAGGTTTATTTTACTCTACTACTAAAAATGGAGTTGAAGCCAAACTTTATCAGAAAAAAGGCAATGCAATAAAACAAATACAACTACCAATAAAAGCAGGTGCTGTTTCCATACAAAATAAAAATAGTGGTAATCCTGGCTTATGGGTAAGCATTAACGGATGGCTAAATTCTAAATCCCGATACAGCTATGATGCTGCAAAAGATAATTTTACCGAAGCAAATGTTACAGCACCAATTCTTTATCCGGAGTTTGAAGATTTTGTTGTAGAAGAGATTGAAATTCCATCACATGATGGTGTTATGGTTCCAGTATCATTAATTTACAAAAAAGGGCTTAAGAAAGACAAAATGAACAATATTCTTATTGATGGATATGGATCATTTGGGATTTCGATGAAACCAAGGTTTAGAACCTTTTATTTATCCTGGGTTTTAAACGGCGGTGTATTTGTAGAAGCACACGTAAGAGGCGGAAGCGAAAAAGGTGATGACTGGTATAAAAGCGGATACAAATCTACAAAACCCAATACCTGGAAAGATTTGATTGCTGCGGCAGAATATTTAATTAAGGAAAAAATCACTTCAAAGGAGCGAATTGCCATAACCAGCGGCAGCGCCGGAGGCATTTTAGTAGGCAGAGCCATAACAGAAAGACCCGACCTATTTCGAGTAATGATTTGTAAAAATGGGGAATTAAATACAGCAAGACTTAAAGAAACTCCTAATGGACCAAATTGCATGAAAGAATTTGGCAATCCGGAAATAAAAGAAGAACTTGAAGCTCTTATTGAAATGGATTCCTACCTGCATATAAAAAAAGGAGTTAAATATCCGGCATGCCTCATCACTACCGGCATGAACGATGCTCGTGTAGCACCTTGGATTTCAGGTAAGTTTGCTGCAAGATTAAAAGCCTCAACTGCATCAAAAAATCCTATCATTTTTGCAGTAAATTATAATACCGGTCATGGATTAGACAACTCAAATCTCGAGTTATACAATGACTTTGCAGATCAATTTGCCTTTGCATTTTGGCAAATGGGAAATCCAAAATTTAAATTAAAAGATTTAGATTAAAGTAATTATGCACTTTTGAATAATATTAAATTCAAAACAAAGCATTCAATTTAAATCACATCAACACCACAAAATCCTGAAAACAAAAGTTTTTCGGACTTTTTTATTTCCATTTTATATCAATTTCTATAGGATTTATTTTTAATTTAGAATCATCTAAAAATCAACAAATTAATTTCGAAATTAAGATAAAAATCAGATGCAGATTTTACCTTCCGCTTGGTGAAGCATTGGGCGGAAACAAACAGGCATCCTCAGTATATATGGTGAGAATCGATCCGTCGTTTTTGTTAGCGAGATCTGCATAAATTGCATTACTGGCTTCTATAATCTTTCTGACATTTTTCAATTCAGAATTTGAGGTTTGTGCATTGCACCAAAAGGTAAGCAGCAATAATCCGTTTAAAATAAGTGTTCTTTTCATCTTAAATAATTTTTTCTCAAAGTAATTCATTCCTTTGAGCGGAAAATTGTAAAATAACGAACAACTTTTGTTTTGATTTTCAAATGGGTTTAAAATTCAAAATAAGTTTAATTTCCACACTTAAAAAAGTATCACAATATACCCTAAAAGTGAACTATTTTACTCCTAATGTTTCATCATTTTTCTCTAACTTAGCGGTCTACATTTTAAAATGTAAGATTAAAATAAACTTTGTTTTTCTGCAAAACATTGATTGAAAAAGAATTACCATACTTTCTCTTACTTTTTGCTGCAAAAACATTCTTCTAATAATTTAGTTAATTAAAAACTATGAGCAAATTTGATTTTGGAATTGTAGGACTCGGCGTAATGGGTCGTAACCTACTTTTAAATATTGCAAGCCACAACTTTGCGGCTGCAGGTTTAGACTTAGACACCGAAAAAGTCAACTCACTTCAACAAGAAGCCGATTCTGATCATACAATTGAAGCGACTACAGATGTGAAACATTTTGTAGAGCTTATTCAACAGCCAAGAGCCATTATGTTATTGGTTCCTGCGGGAAAACCAGTTGACAGCGCAATTGCAAGTTTATTACCTCATTTAGATAAAGGGGATATTATAATCGACGGCGGAAATACTTTTTTTACTGATACGGACAGAAGATTTTTAGAATTATCTGAAAAAGGAATCCACTTCTTCGGAATGGGAATTTCAGGCGGAGAAAAAGGAGCTCGTTTCGGACCTGCTATGATGCCGGGAGGTGACCAGAAAGCATACGAAAGACTTCGCCCTATTTTTGAGGCGATTGCAGCAAAAGTAGACGGTGAACCTTGTGTAGAATATCTTGGAAATGGTTCTGCGGGTAACTATGTAAAAATGGTTCACAACGGAATTGAATATGGAATCATGCAGTTGATCTCTGAAATTTATGACCTTATGAAAAGAGGTTATAATCTGGATGACGAAACGATTCAGAAAACTTTTGAAGAATGGAATCAAACAGATGATCTTAGATCTTATTTGATCGAAATTACCGGAAAAATTCTAAAACAAAAGGATGAAGACGGAAGTCTTTTAATCAATAAAATTTCAGATTGGGCAAAATCGAAAGGAACAGGAAAATGGACTTCGCAAAACGCAATGGATTTGCAGGTTCCGGTTCCAACTATCGACGCTGCGGTTAACATGCGCGATATGTCTAAAACCAAACCTGAAAGAATTGAAGCGGCTAAAAAATTAGTTTGGAACGCGGCAGAAAGTAATGTAAATACAAACGAAGCAATTGCGGCATTAAAATCGGCATTGTACCTTTCTATTGTGGTGACTTATGCTCAAGGATTAGCCCAGCTTCACACAGCTTCTAAAGAATATAATTACGGATTAAATCTGGAAACTGTTGCCAAAATATGGCGTGGCGGCTGTATTATTCGTGCTACTATTTTAGAAGATTTCAGAAAAGCATTTGTGGCAAAATCAGATTTGCCAAATATACTTTTGGATGCTGGAATCGCTTCAAAATTAACAGAGAATCAAGCAGGAATGAGAACTGCTGTTCAGTTTGCTGTTCAAAAAGGATTACCTGTAGCGGGATTGATGAATTCATTAGCTTATTTTGATGCTTACAGATCTGCAAATCTGCCAACAAATTTAATTCAGGCGCAGCGTGATTTCTTCGGGGCGCATACTTACGAACGTATCGACAAAGAAGGCGTTTTCCACACACAATGGTCTGAATAAGCAACTTAAAGCAACACAACTACACACAATGACTAAAAATAAACTTAAGAATCCAACAATCATCGTTATTTTTGGAGGAACCGGAGATTTAGCAAAGAGAAAGCTCTTTCCCGCTTTTCAAAATCTGTACCTTGACGGACGTATGTCTGAAAAGTTTCAGATTATTGCTCTTGGAAGAGCAGAAAAAACCAATGAAGATTTTCGCAGTTATGTTTTAGAAAACCTAAATGCTTTTTCAAGAAAAAAAGGAATTTCTGATCCTGAAACTGAAAAATTTCTTTCACACATTACTTATCATAGTCTTGATATTGATAAAGAAGAATCCTATATCGGGTTAAACGAAAAAATTAACAATTTTGATCTGGCTTTTGGTGAACGTGCTAATCGTCTTTTCTATCTTTCGATTACACCTTCTTTTATTTCAACAATTTCAAGCAATATCAAAAAGATTGGACTTGCGGCAAATCCGAAACAAGATCGTATTATTATCGAAAAACCTTTTGGTTACGATAAAGCCTCTGCGATTGAATTGAACGAAATGCTTTCTGAGACTTTCAAAGAAGAACAGATTTACAGAATTGATCATTATTTAGGTAAAGAAACGGTTCAGAATATTTTGGCATTCCGTTTTGGAAATTCAATGTTTGAACCTTTATGGAGTCGTAATTTTATTGATTTTGTTCAGATTACCGTTGCAGAAGAAGTGGGCGTTGAAGAACGAGGCGGATTCTACGAAGGTGTTGGAGCTTTAAAAGATATGATTCAGAACCATTTGCTTCAGATTTTATGTATGACCGCTATGGAAGCGCCTGCTTCATTAAATGCTGATGACATTCGTAATCGTAAAGCTGATGTTTTAAAATCGATTCGCCGTATCAAACCAGAAGAAGTAGATCATTATATTGTAAGAGGTCAATATGGTGCAGGTGAAATAAAAGGAACTCCGGTTCCTGGATATCGTGAGGATAAAGGAATTGCTCCGGATTCTAATACAGAAACTTATGTGGCAATGAAAATTTATCTGGACAACTGGAGATGGCAGGGAATTCCGTTTTATCTGCGTTCCGGAAAAAGAATGGAAGAAAAACAATCTTCTATTATTATCCAGTTCAAACCAGTACCGCACTCTGCCTTTTCATATGGTAAAGAAGGAATGACACCAAACCGATTGATTATCAATATTCAGCCTGCAATGGACATTAAACTGCAGTTTATGACCAAAAAACCTGGGCTTTCGCTTTCGTTAAGACCTGCAGAAATGGTATTTGACTATTTCTCTTGTTCTACAATGTCGCCAGAAGCTTATGAAACATTGATTGCAGATGCTTTAGCAGGAGATCCTACTTTATTTATGCGCTGGGATCAGGTGGAAGAAGCCTGGGACGCTATTGATACAATTCAACAAGTATGGAAAACTACTGCACCAATTGGTTTTCCTAATTACAAAGCAGGAAGCTGGGGGCCTGAAGAAGCTGACGAATTGTTAGCCCGTCAAGGACATAAATGGATTCCGAATACACAAACAAAAGAAGAAGTTTTAAATGATACAGATTTATAATACTACAGAAGAAATTAATACGAAAGCCGCAGATCTTTTTGCAGCATCTGCACAGAAAGCTATTGCCGAAAAAGGCAAATTTACTGCTGTACTTACCGGAGGTTCTTCTCCTGCAGGAATTTACAAGTTACTAGCTTCTGATGCTTACAAAACAAAAATAGACTGGAGTAAAGTTTTTATTTTTTGGGGCGACGAACGCTGGGTTCCGTTAAATGATGATTTGAGTAATGCAAAAATGTCTTATGCAACATTATTAAGCCACGTTCCTATTCCGGCAGAAAATATTTTTGAAATGTATAAAGACGGTGTAACGCCAGAAGATTTTGCTGTTACTTACGAGCAGTCTATTAGAACTGTTTTAGGCGATGAAGGAAAATTTGACCTTATCTTATTAGGAATGGGAGACGACGGACATACGGCTTCTCTTTTTCCTCGTGAAGCGGTTTTAGACGAACAAAATAAATGGGTTACAGCTTATTATTTAGCACCACAAAGTATGCACCGCATTACGCTGACTGCGCCATTAATCAATAAAGCCGAAAAGATTATTGTAGTGGCTTTTGGAGAGAAAAAAGCGCATGCTTTAAAAGAAGTAACAACAGGAGTATACAATCCAACGACTTACCCAATGCAGTTGATTAAACCTCTTTCCGGAGAATTATTATTTCTTGTAGATAAAGGTGCTGCGGGGACTAATTAGGAAATTTGTCCTATAACATATCAAAAGGCCTGTAAACATTACGTTTACAGGTCTTTTTTTATATTAAAACAGAAACAAAATCAATCTGATTATCTTAATATTCATTTTATTAACTTTGACAGATTTATTTTTTGTAAATTTTACTGTAACAGATTTAATCTTATGAAAGAGCCAGCTTATCTCACATTTGCAAATAGAATCGCTAAAATGATTGATGATGGAATATTTAAATCCGGAGAGAAACTGCCATCGTTAAGAAGTCTGCACAAAAAAAAGGGATTAAGTATAGGAACTATTCTGCAAGCCTTTAATCATTTGATAGATAAAGGACTGATAGTATCCAAAGAAAAATCAGGCTACTTTGTAAATGACCGTCTTTTTGAAACATTTCCTTTGCCAAAAGCATTACCAGTTTCATTATCAGAAAGAAGTGTTCATATCGATCAATTATTGCAAAAATTAGCCTTTGAAAGCCCAAATAAAACTTTCGTGTCATTTGCCACTGCAATTCCAGATAATAGATTATTGCCTTTTAATGGTATCAAACGAGCAATTCAACAAACATCAAGAGATATTAGCGGCAGTTATCTGGGACTTGAAACTCGAAATGGCAACAAAAACCTTCGGGAAGAAATAGCTAAAAGATCCTTGATTTGGAAAGGTTTAATTCATGCTGATGAAATAATCATTACTAATGGCACCTTAGAAGCTATTTTATGCTGCTTAGAAGCAGTTACTAAACCTGACGACACTGTTTTAGTACAAGATCCCTGTTATTATGGTGTGATGCAAGTCCTCGAATGTTTGGATTTGAAAGTTGTAACCATACCCTCATATCCTGCAACAGGCATATTAGTAGATGATGTTAAAGAAGCTTTTGAGAAACGTTCCATTAAAGCCTGCATTATAGTCAGCAATTTTAATAATCCTGATGGGGCAAGTGTTAGTACAGAAGGAAAAAAGCAACTGGCTGAATTAGCAAATAAACTTCAAATTCCTATAATCGAAGATGATATTTATGGCGAATTATTTTTTAAAGGCAGCAGACCAGACACCATAAAATGTTATGATACTAATGGATGGGTAATGTATTGCAGTTCTTTTACCAAAACACTTATTCCCGGTTTTCGTATTGGCTGGTGTGCAGCTGGAAGATTTGCAGATCAGGTCGCACGCATTAAATCAATGCACAATCATTCTACTTCAACTTTTAATCAAAAAGTGGTGTTGCAATTAGTAAATTCAGGAGTTTTCGAAAAACATCTGCAAAAATTCAGACTGGAGTTACATAAAAATCTAAATCGTACCATTGCTATTATTGAACAATACTTTCCCGAAGGAACCCGAATAACCAGACCCAGCGGCGGTTTAGTCATTTGGATTGAGTTAGCAGAAAATATCAATACTTCTAATTTTCAGGAAAAAGCCCATGAACACAACTTATCCTTTGCACCGGGTGAAATATTTTCATCAAAAGGAGACTACCAAAACTACATTCGGGTGAATTATTGCCGTTTATGGGAGAAAAAAGTTGAAGATGCTCTTATCAAATTAGGAAAACTGCTTAAAGAAGAACTGAAACATCCCACAAATTAATTGTTTTACTTTAGCTCAAAGTCTTCCACATACATTGTTTTTTCTTATTCTGTTACATAAAAATAATCAAAATCTGTATCTGTTACTGTAAAATTTGTCTTTATAACTTTGCAAACATCATTTTAATAAGACTCATAAAATGAAGCAAACAATTTTGATAATCTTTATCAGCACACTAATTTTTACAGTTATGGAAGCACAAAATTCTCCTTTAAATTGGGACAAAAACAAGAAATATAGAATTGCTTATGTTGATGAACCGCCTTTCTATTGGACTGAAGGTAATCTCGTAAAGGGTGCTGACATTGAACTTGCCAAAGTCATTCTTCAAGCAATTGGCATATCAAATATTGAATATCATCTCACCACGTTCGATGAGCTTTTGTCTGGTATTCAGAAAGGTCGATGGGATATGAACGTCCCTATTTTTGTCACACCAGAGCGTGCAAAACTTGTGGCTTTTAGCTTACCGGTCTGGTCACTTGGCGATGGTTTTGTTGTACAGCGGGGAAATCCGAAGAAACTAACTAGCTATGAAGCCGTGGCAATGAGAAGCGATGTACATTTAGGGCTTATCCCTGGTCAAGTGCAGATTGAAAAATCAAAGTCTGCCGGCGTAAGCGATAGTCAAATTGTAATGTTCAATAACCAGCAGGAATTAATCGACGCACTGCTGACTGGAAAGATTGATGCATTTGCAGCCACGGCCGTTGGAAATAATGCCGTTGCGAATGCTAATCCAAAACTAGAATCAATTCCTCACGAAAATAGCAAAGACGTAAAAGCACCTGTTGGCGCGTTCTCCTTTAGCAAGGAAAATCAAAAGCTTCTGCAAGCTGTAAATGAACAACTTCGTAAGTATTTAGGGTCAACAGATCATCGCACTCGAATGGCTAAGTATGGAATTACCGAAACCGAGATTGACAGCGTTGTATCAAATAATAGTTCAAAATAATGCTTTTTACAACAAAGTTTAATGTAAGCAAGAAATACATTATACTATTATCATTGTTTTCGTCAATAATGACTTTCGCTCAAATTAATACACAAAAATCAAAAACAATGAATGACATCATTAAATTTAATGAAGTATCACAATTTGGCTATTCCGAATATGTTGAAATTGACTTGGGAACTTCCAAAATGCTGATTTTATCTGGTCAATTAGCACTTGATGCATATGGAAATACCGTGGGTTTAGGAAATTTTGAACAACAAGCAGAATATATTTTTTCTAGTATTAAAAAAATTCTGGAAAAAGCTGGTGGTTCTACTCATGATATTGTTAAACTCAATAATTATTTTACGGATATTTCTAATCTTCCTTTATACAGAATCATTAGAAATAAATACATCAATACTGTCAAACCTCCCGCACAAACTTCTGTCGAAGTAAAGCAATTATTTCGTAAAGATGTTTTACTAGAGGTTGAAATCACGGCTATAATCAAGAAATAAAAAATGGAAATACAAAATTCTACAAGTAAAGACATTGACAAAATTTTCAGGCTTTACAAAATAGCTACAGATTTTCAAAAGTCCAAGTATATTGTACATTGGCCAGAATTTGAATTAAATATTGTGCAAAAAGAAATTGCTGAAAATAGGCAATGGAAAATCATTATTGACAATAAAATCGCTTGCGTCTGGGCAACAACATTTGACGATCCTCAAATTTGGGAAGAACGTAATAGTGAACCTTCTGTTTATATTCATCGAATTGCAACTAACCCTGATTTTAGAGGTCAAAATCTTGTTTCGCATATTGTCGAGTGGGCAAAACAATATGTCTTGGATAATAAAAAAAGTTTTATCCGCATGGATACTGTGGGTGAAAATTTGGAACTCATTAATTATTATAAAAAATGTGGTTTTACTTTTTTAGGACTTTCTAAACTAAAAAATACAGATACACTTCCTGCTCATTATCAAAATGCAACAGTGAGTTTATTTCAAATCGAATTATAATTTTTCAAGTACACAAAGCCTGTAAACATTACGTTTACAGGCCTTTTTTATTATATTTCTTTTAAAAATTATTTTCAAAAACCGTAAAAAGAATACAAATTGCCTGAATTAGTATTATTCGTAACCACGCTTCTGGTTAGACCTTTACACCATTAATTTAATAACAAAAAAATGGACAAAACAATTTTAATTACAGGAGCAAGCAGCGGAATTGGAAAAGAAACTGCAAAATTATTTCAGGCAAAAGGGTGGAATGTGATCGCTACAATGCGTAATCCCGAAAACGAAACAGAATTAACAGCATTGCAGAATGTTTGGGTTACTAATCTTGATGTATTGAACTTAGAATCTATCGAAAATGCGGTAAAAGCCGGAATCTCTAAATTTGGAAAGATTGATGTAGTATTAAATAATGCAGGATATGGCGCTTATGGCACTTTAGAATCTTTTACAAGAGAAAAAATTGTACGCCAGTTTGATACCAATGTTATTGGACTTCTTGATGTTACTAAAGCGTTATTACCTCATTTTCGTAAAAATAAGAATGGAATTATTATCAATATTTCTTCAATTGGAGGTAAAATGACTTTTCCTTTGGGCGCCTTGTACCACGGAACTAAATTCGCTGTTGAAGGTATTTCTGAATCTTTAAGTTTTGAGGTGGAACAATTTGGCGGAAAAGTTAAAATTATTGAGCCTGGTGCTATTGCAACTGATTTTGCCGGACGTTCGTTTGATTTTAGCAATGACGAAACTTTTATCGAATATCAAAATATGGTTGGAAAAGTAATGGAAGCATTGCCTGCTTTATTTGACACTGCTTCGCCTGCAAGTTTAGTGGCTGAAGTAATTTATGAAGCAGCTACCGATGGTACAAATAAACTAAGATATCACGCCGGAGAAGATGCAAAGGTTATTATTGAAAACCGTAAGCAATATGATGATGATACATTTATTGGCGGGATGAAAGCACAATTCGGGCTTTGATTTTTTTAAACTGATAAACCTCTAAGAATTCATCATAATTGTGGTGATTCTTAGAGGTCTTTTAAAAAGTGGTATATTTACAATAATGATTCTTTTATGAGCACATTTATACATTTACAAACGATTTCAGATTTGTTTAGTTTTTTTCATCTGGAAACTCCTATTCTGCATCCTCTTATTGCGGTAGTAGATTTTAGTCAGGTAAATGAACAGATTACGGAAGACACCAAAATTTCGCCCGATTTCTATGGATTGATATTCAAAAACTACAATAAAAATAATATCAAATATGGACGGAAAATCATTGATTTTCAAGATGGAAGTTTGATTTGTGTCGCTCCAAATCAGGTTATCGAAATGGATGGCGAGATTGAAGTTTCGGGAAATATGATAGGCTGGGGACTATTTTTTCATCCAGACCTTATCAGGGCAACTTCTTTAAATAGCAAACTAAAAGACTATAGTTTTTTTTCATACGATATGTCAGAAGCGCTCCATATGTCAGAGAAAGAAAAACAGATTTTATACGATTGTGTGCTTAAAATTGAAGGAGAATTAAAGGAAAACATCGATATACACAGTCAGGACATTATTGTTTCTACCATTGAACTTCTTTTAAATTATTGTTCCCGTTTTTACGGAAGACAGTTTATTACCAGAAAAAGTTCGAATAACTCTGTAGTTACCGAGGTTGAAAAAATATTGACCGGATATTTTAATGCAAAAAACAGTAACGAAAAAGGACTACCAACTGTTAAATATCTGGCAGAACAAGTATATCTTTCACCAAGTTATTTAAGTGATCTGCTTAAAAAAGAAACTGGTAAAAATACTCAGGATCATATTCATTTCTATTTAATTGAAGAAGCCAAAAACATTTTATTAAACAGTGATAAATCGGTCAGCGAAATCGCCTACTCATTAGGATTTGAATATCCGCAGTATTTCAATAAACTCTTCAAACAAAAAACAGGAAAAACGCCAATAGAATTTAGAAATATGAATTAAAAAGGAGGAAGATATCGAATATCTTCCTCCTTTTTATAACTAACCTTTGTATTTAAAAAGTAACAAATTTTGCTCCTAAACTAAACCATCTTCCCGGTAAAGGAAATGCCCCAACTTCATAATAGGTTGTATTGAAAATATTTTGAGCATCAATAAAAATGGTAAACTTTTTAATAGACTGACTAACTCTAACATCATTAATCCAGTAAGAAGCTCCGGTAACTCTTTCGTTAAAACGAGTCGCTAATAAAACTGAGAAATCTTTATGCTGAAAATCTATTGTATTGGTTACCTGATGTTTTAAAGATGAAATCAAATATTTAGAATACGGTTCATCGCGGGTATCTTTAAATTTAGAATCTAAATAAGAATAGCCTAAAGTGAAATTAAATTTCGAAGCATCAGAAAGGTCAAATCTGTATGAGCCTCGCATATTGATACCGTTTGTAATTAAATCACCATAGTTTTGACTTTGCCACGGCACGGTTGTCACCATTCTTGTCCAGTCGATGTAATTACTTATTTCTCTGTAGAAATAATTCACATTTAAGTTTAAAGATTTTCTGTTGAATTTAAATCCAAATTCACTTTGAAAAGCATTTTCAGATTCCAAATCAGGATTTCCAATATTTCCCGGACGCTGATTCAAGTACAAGTCTGTAAACGAAGGAATCCTTTGACTAGTCCCCACATTAGCAATAACCTTAAACTCGTCTGTCAACTCGTAACTTGCATCAAGCCCTGGATAAATCTGCCATTTATAATCTGAATTATAATTAAGATAAGTTCCTAAATTCACGTTCAGTTTCTCAAACAAATACGTTCTGTATTCTGCATAAATCCCTACATTTTCACGATCGTGATCTCCAATATTTGAGGAATGAATATCTTCGTTTCTGAATTCGGCACCAAAACCAATTTCACCATTTTCTGTTTTAATCGAAGAATTTAATTCTGCCGCAATAGAATTGGTATAATGCTGGCTTCTTCCTGCGTTTAGGTTATTATTTCCTAAATATCTGTAATCATCATAATTGTATCTATACGTTACTCTTGGCATAATTTTCCAATTGTCCGTAATAGAATGTTTCGATTGAATATTAGCAAAAGTAGTCTGCACCACTTCCGTAGAATTTTTATCTCCCGGCGCTGCATAAAATCCGTTTGCTCCAAATCCGTTATTTACATAACCAAATGAACCTAAAATTTCATTTGAATCATTGATCTGAACATTTCCCTGATACAAGATTTTATTGTTTTCAAAACCTGTATTATAGCGGTATCCGTTGCTTTTATCGTGCGATGCAAAAATAGAATGCTGGTGTTTTTCTTTACCTAAAACAGCTCCAACCTGAACTCCGCCTCCGTAAAATGTATCTCCCGTATCGTCAGAATCTTTCTCAAAATTAGAACCTGCATAAGTGCTTAGTAAAACTCCCGATTTCGTTGGCTTTTTAGTAATAATATTAATGGCTCCAGTTAAACTATTGATTCCAAATATTCTCGCAGCCGGACCACGCAAAACTTCAATTCTTTCAATCGCTTCAACCGGAAGAGGCAGATTAAGCATATTGTGAGCCGTTTGAGAGTCAATTATTTTCGCACCATTTAACAAAACAACAGTCTGCTCAAAACTTCCTCCGTCTACACTTATATCGGCCTGTCCTCCAAAAGGTCCTCTTTGTCTTATATCAACTCCATTTGCATATTGCAAAACTTCCTGAAGCGTTCTTCCCGGTAATTTCTTAATCGTTTCGTTACTAATAACATAAACGTTTCTGTTTTGTTTTGAAATTGGCGTACTTAAACGGTTTTCATGAATAATAACCTCATCAATCTCTATAATCGAATCCCTTTTTGTCTGGGCATAAAAGTTTGTACATATTAATGCTATAACAGCAAAATAGATTTTTTTCATTTTGGTTTAAAATTTTTGCAAAAGTAGTATCTTGCCGTACTAATCAAGTATACCAGTTTTGTAATTATGAGTGGTCCGGTTCAAATTCCTTTCAAAAGTTTTATCCAGCTTAAGCCGGAAGAAAACACGGCAATTTACCTGCAGATCGTTTTTGAATTTATAAAAGCGATACAAACGGGATTTCTTCCCGAAGGAACAAAACTTCCGGGAACACGCATTTTATGCAGACTTTTAGCTGTAAACCGAAACACTTTAATAAAGGCTTTTCAGGATTTAGAATCTCAGGGCTGGATTGAAACCCTTCCTAATAAAGGAACTTTTATCCTTTCTCAGCACAAACAAAAAAATAGTTCCGAATTTATAATTCAAGAGAAACAAAATCCCTTAGAAATTAATCCGGGTTTTGAATTCAAACGTTCGACCATTCTTGAAAATCCAACTGAAACCAGCAGTCTTCCGTATCAATTTAATGACGGAATGCCGGATTTAAGATTGGTTCAAAATGATATTTTAGCGAGGCTTTATGTTTCAAAATTAAAGAGACAGAAAACTTCGAAAACATACGAGCAAATTCAAATTCGCTCACATTTAAATTTTAAAACCCATTTCTCCAATTATTTAAATCTTACGCGCGGTTTACGGATTGCTACGGCGAACTTACTTACAACGAGCAGTCATGAAATTAGTTTGTATCTGGTTACAAAAGTGCTGATTTCTTCAGGCGATAAAGTGGTTGTGGCTTCTCCGGGATATTATATTTCGAATATGACGTTGACAAATACCGGAGCGCAGATTATTACGATTCCGGTCGATCAGGACGGAATTGATACCAATCGTTTGAAAGAAATTTGTGAAGAAACAAAAATCAGGGTTTTATATCTGACTTCAAATTATAACTATCCAACGACTATTTCTTTAAGTGCTAAAAGAAGAAAGGAATTACTGGAGCTTGCTAATCAATATGGTTTTGTGATTCTGGAAGATGATTACGATTTTGATTTCCATTATGACAATAATCCCATTTTGCCATTAGCCGCTTTTGATTCCAATCAAAAAGTGGTTTATATAGGTTCGTTTGGAAGATCGCTTCCTTCCGGATTTAGTTATGGTTTTGTTGCCGCCCCGCCGGAATTTATCTCTGAACTAGAAAAACATCAAAACATTCTCGAACCCGGAATTGATGTTTTAAAAGAACAGGTTTTAACCGAATGGATTAATGAAGGCGAAGTGCATCGTCTTTCTAAGAAAAATAAAAAAATCTATAAAGAACGCCGCGATTATTTCGTTTCGTTATTAAATGAAAAACTGAAAGGAAAAATTAAATTTAAAGTTCCTGCGCGAGGTTTGGCAGTTTGGATCGAATGGCTTGATAAATTTAATTTGATTACACTGCAAAAAGAATGTGCCAAAAATGATTTGTTTCTGCCCAAAACCATTTTATACCAAACAAAAGATCTAACCGCCACAAGATTAGGTTTTGGACATTTAGAAAAAGACGAAATGGAGCAGGCTGTTTCTATCTTATGTAAATCTATTGAAGCGATTTAAAAACTTCAAAAATTAATTTAAGAAGTTTTTCTATAATTTAAAACGGCGGCAATATTCAAAACAATGGCAAAACCTACCATAATTATAATATGTTTTTGAACATCTTTAAAACCGCTTCCCTTTATAACAACCATTCTCATTACATCAATAAAATAACTTATCGGATTGAATTTTGAAACGGTTTTTGCCCAGTCCGGCATACTGTCTATTGGCGTAAACAAACCGCCCATTAAAACAAAAATCATGACAAAAAAGAACATGATAAGCATTGCCTGCTGCTGTGTATCGCATATGGTGGAAACCAGTAATCCGAAACCTAAAATGGCCAGTAAATAAACCGCTATAAAAGCGTATAAAACAAGAATATTCCCCAGCGGAATTATTCCGTAAAAAATCCAGCCAACCAATAATCCTAATGTAAAAACGACATTGCCAAGAATCCAGAACGGAATTAATTTTCCTAAAATAAAATGATATTTTTTGACCGGAGAAACATTAATCTGCTCAATTGTTCCGGCCTCTTTTTCTTTTACAATATTTAATGCCGAAAGAAAACCACCAACAAGCGTAACCAAAATAGCCAGAATTCCCGGAACCATATACAATTGGTAATTCAAATGTGGATTGTACCAGTTTGATGATGTAATTTCTATTACCGGAATAGCATTAAAACTTGTCGGAACATTTAGTTTTTTTCGCAAGCCATTATTGTATTCTCTTATAATATCACTGATATAACCTGCTCCTAATCCGGCTTTTGTTCCGTTAATGGCATTTACGCCAATAAAAAGCTGCTGTTTATTTTCTTTAATAAGATCTTGCTCGAATCCGTGTGGAATTTCCAGAATTAAATCGGCATTGTCTTCTTCTAATTGTGTAAAAGCCTGTTTATAAGAATCGTTGTAAGTTCTTAATTTGAAATAGCCCGAAGCTACAACCTGATTAATTAAATCTCTTGAATAATCAGATCGATCGTTATCAACGACGGCCAGATTAATATTTTTAATTTCATAATTTGCGGCAAGCGGTAAAATGATAAGCTGCATAACCGGCATTACCATTATCACGGCTAAAATGGCGCGATTACGAAATATTTGTTTGAACTCTTTGATGAGTAAAAATTTGATGATTCTCATGACAAACGTATTTTAAAGCTTTTAAGGCTTATGATCAATAAGAAAATAGTGATTCCTAACAGAATTAAGGTTTCTTTCCATACATAGGAGAATCCTAATCCTTTTATCATAATTCCTTTTACAATAATATAGTACCATTTTGAAGGCACAACATTTGAAAACCATTGCAGAGGCAGAGGCATATTTTCGATAGGAAACATAAATCCGCTGAAAAGTAATGTTGGCAAAAGCATTCCGAGTAATGAAATCAACATAGCGGTTTGCTGCGAATCTGTCTTAACCGAAATAAATATTCCTAAAGTCAAACAGGTTATAATAAACAAAGTGCTTTCTGCAAAAAGTAAAAGTATGTTTCCTTCAATTGGTAAATCGAGAACAAATACGCTCAATAATAAAATGGAAATTACATTTACCATCGAAAGTAAAAGATACGGAACTGCTTTTGAGAGTATGACCATTAAAGGTTTAAACGGTGAAACCAAAAGAATTTCCATGGTTCCGGTTTCTTTTTCTTTTACAATAGCAATAGCCGTCATCATTACGCAGACCAGCATTAAAACCAGAGCCATAACGCCGGGAACAAAGTTTGGCGCTCCTTTTAACTGCGGATTGTATAACATTTTTACTTCAGGTTTTATCTGCAAAGGCACCGTATTTTCCTGATTCAATTGGGCCTGATAATCGTTTATAATCGACGTCACATAATTGGTTAATGTTGTCGCATTATTGGGGTCTGAGGCATCTGCCAAAACCTGAATCTGTGCTTTATTTTGATGCAAAAGCTGATTATTAAACCCTTCAGGAAATATAACGGCCATTTTTATTTCGCCGGTTCTAAATGCGGCTTCCAGTTCTTTGCTTCCGGCAAGGCTTTTTCTAATTTCAAAATAACGGCTTGCTTCAATTTTGGTAATAATTTCTTGTGAGGCAATATCTTTGGCATAATCAACCACAACTATTTGGGAGTTTTTTACTTCATTTGTTAAAGCAAAACCAAAAATAAGAATCTGCACCACCGGCATTCCAAAGAGAATCAGCAGTGTTTTCTTGTCACGCAGTACGTGCAAAAATTCTTTTTTTACGAATGTTAGAAACTGTTTCATAGTATAAATTATTCTCCGCGTTTGGCTTCTCTGGCAAGATGATAAAATACCTCATCCATTGTGGTTACGCTAAATTGTTTTTTTAGATTTGTCGGCGTATCGAGCGCCTCTACTTTTCCATCTACCATTATAGAAACCCGGTTACAATATTCGGCTTCGTCCATATAATGCGTGGTTACAAAAATGGTAATTCCGTTTCCGGATGCTTCGTAGATTAAATCCCAAAATTGTCTGCGTGTTACAGGATCAACGCCGCCTGTGGGTTCATCCAGAAATACAATTTCAGGTTTATGGATAATAGCGGTTGAAAAAGCCAGTTTTTGTTTCCATCCTAACGGAAGTGAACTTACTCGCTTGTCTGCCTGATCTTCCATTCCTAATTGTTTTAAAAGCGCTGCGCTGTTTTCTTTGATTGCTTTATCGCTCAAACCATAAATTCCGGCAAAAAAGGTAATGTTTTCCCGAACCGTCAAATCATCGTACAACGAGAATTTCTGACTCATATATCCTATACTTTTCTTTATTTTCTCGGTTTCTTTATAAATATCAAAACCTGCAATTTTTGCTTCGCCGGATGTTGGGTTCGATAAACCGCAAAGCATTCTCATAGCTGTTGTTTTACCAGCACCGTTTGCACCGAGAAATCCAAAAATCTCTCCTTTTTCCACCTCAAAGGTGATGGAATCTACGGCAGTAAAATCTCCAAATCTTTTGGTTAATGCTTTGCACGAAATTACTTTCTCGTTCATAAAAATTGGTTTTAACTTAAGAGTTTTATAAAACTGTCTTCTATCGTTACGGCTGCTTCTTTTATCTCTATATTTTTAATTCCTTTTGTTTCCAAAAACGCTAATAACTCTGCTTTGTTTGGGTTTTCTTTAAAAGAAAAATGAGCAAATTCTCCAAAAGCATAACTCATTAACCGATTTGGATATAACACTAAAGCTTTCAAAAGTGAATACATATTTTCTGCTTTTACGGCAAAAAGTGCATCCGGATAATTTTGGATTATATTTTTCGGACTGTCAATTGAAAGAATTTTTCCGTCCTGAATTAATGCAATACGATCACAAAGATTGGCTTCATCCATATAAGGTGTCGAAACAATAATGGTAATATCCTGCTTTTTCAGTTTTTGGAGCATTTCCCAAAATTCCTTTCTTGATACAGGATCAACTCCGGTTGTAGGTTCATCCAGAAACAAAACATTTGGTTTATGAATTAAAGCACAACACAAAGCCAGTTTCTGTTTCATTCCGCCGGATAATTTTCCTGCTCTTCGGGTTTTAAAAGGTTCGATCTGAACATAAATATCTTTGATCAAATTGTAATTTTCCTCAATTGTAGTTCCGAATAATGTGGCGAAAAAATTCAGGTTTTCTTCAACCGTTAAATCCTGATACAAAGAGAATTTCCCCGGCATATAACCAATTGTATTTCTAATGGATTTAAAATCTTTTACCACATCCAATCCGTCAATAGAAGCTGATCCATTATCTGCTAATAAAAGTGTAGTCAGGATTCTGAAAATACTGGTTTTTCCTGCACCGTCCGGACCGATTAATCCAAAAAGCTCGCCTTTATTTACCGAAAATGAAACATCATTTACGGCAACCTTTTTTTCCTTTCCGTAGGTTTTGGTAATATTTTTTACAACAACCGATTCCATTATTTTGAAAGTTTGAGTTTGATTTCGCCATACATTCCGATTTTCAAATAACCATCATTTTTAACTCTGACTTTTACTGCATAAACCAAATTGGCGCGTTCGTCTTTTGTTTGAATTGTTTTTGGCGTAAACTCCGCTTTATCGCTAATCCATTCTACAACACCGCTGTATTCTTTGTAGGTTTTGTTTGTGGCATCTACAAAAACTTTTACATTGTCGTTTAATTTTATACTTGGTAATTGATCTCCGGTAATGTAAACTCTTAAATTTATTGTTGATAAATCGGCAATTTTATAAAGCGGTTTACCAATTGTCGCCATCTCTCCTACCTCAGCATATTTTGTCAAAACTGTTCCGTTCGTTTTATTTACAATTTTTGATTTAGCCAGCTGATCTTGAATTTGACTTATCTGAACTTTTAAAGTTTGGGTTTCATCGTCAATTCCTGCTGTACTAATATTAAGCTGTGTTTGTAAGGCAGTAATTTGTTTTTGAATAACTGAAACTTTTGTTGTGGCATCATCGAGTTGTTTTCTAGTTGCGGCATCGGCTTTAACCAGATTCTGCATGCGCTGCTGATCTAATTTTGCCTGTTTTAGTTCTTCTCTGTAAACATCTAACTGCGAATTGATATCGGGTTTTTTACTCTGCGTTGCCTTAATTTGTGCCAAAAGCTGATCTCTTTTTAGCGAAAGCTGTATCGTATCTATAAAACCTACAACTTGATTTTCTTTCAAAAGATTACCTTCTTCAACATTTAATTCTTTGATTATACCGCCCGCTTCTGCCGGAATAATGGTTTCTACGGCTTCAAAAGTTCCTGTTGCATCAAATTCGTTTTTATTATCAGAACATGATATTGCTATTGCTGCTATTAGTATAAATGCTATTTTTTTCATCTTATGCTTAATTACCGGTTATTAATTTTTGTCTGTATTTTGCCAAAAGCAAATCTGTTTCATGTATAATTTTGTTTTGCGTTGCGGCGTTTTCTTCATTTACTTCCCGCAGATAATCGCTGGAATCAATTACGCCATTGTCTAATTGTGCCAAAGCAGCTTTTTTAACATTGTTTCTAAGTGTTATAATTTCATTATCAGAAACCAGATATTCTTCGAGTTTTGTTATTTCTGCACTTTGCTGTTTTATGGATTGATTGGTATTAAAAAGAAAAACTTCTTTGTCGACTTCGAGCTGCTGTTTATTAATGTCGATAATCTGTTTTTGTTTTTTATCTGTATAAAGTCCCGTTAAAGACCAGTTTAGCCTTACTCCGCCAATGTAATAGGATTTCCAGCCAACCTCCAGCATATTAAGTCCCGGATTTCCGTAACCGCCCTGCAAGAAGAAATTGAACTTTGGTAAATTGGCAATATCAACTGTTTTTTTACTCAGTTCCAGACTTTCATTTCTATATTTAAAGAGCTGTAATTCAGGGCGATTAATTTCAATTGAATTTACAATAATATCCGGAGTTTCTAATTTTGTGTCTACGGATAATTCTAAGTTGATAAAAAGCCCCAGCATATCTAAATAGGCTTTTTTGTAATTTCGAATGCCAATTGCGGTTTGATCGGCTTTTAGATATTCTGCCTTAAGTAAATCTAAACTGCTTCTGTAGGCTGTTCCGTTATTCAACTGTGCCTGAACCGTTTTGATTCCGATATTGATATCGTTTTTGAGTAAATTATTTTGATGCAGCTGTTCGTCAAAAACTAAAATTCCAAAATAAAGTTCGGTTACTTTTTGTTTTACAGCATATAAATCAACCTGAAGCTGCTGCTCTGAAACTTTGGTTTGTTTTTCTACAATTTCTTTCTGCTGTTTCAAATTTCCTCCGTCATAAAGCAGCTGATTCACTTCTGCGTAAGCGCGATACTGATCTTTATTTAAAATGGGAACCTCAACGCCCGGAAGACTAATTGGCATTTTTGTAACATCAGATTGATACGTTGCCTGACCAAAAATGTCGAATTTAGGATAATAGCCTTTGGCAATATTATCAATCGTGAATTCACCGCTTTTGGCAATTAAATCTCGTTTTTTAGATAACGGATAATTTTCTTCTACTAATACATAACAATCCTGAAGTCGTAATAACTTGTCATTTTGCTGTGCATAAAAATGAAATACGGGAAGAAAAACCAGTATAACTACAAATAACCTTTTCATACTCAATTTTTTAATATTTAATAATTCGTTTTAATCATTTGATTAAATTTAGTCCAAAAAAATAGCTAGGAGCTTATCATAGCTTTAAACCATTGTACAATGAATTTTTTTCTTTCTTCTGCAAAATCATTCATTTGACTTGGTGTCATAACTCCGGCTGATTCTAAAACCGGTTTTGCTATAAAAGGGAAAATACACATTGATAAAAGATTGATAATAAAATGCAGCGGATTAATATCCGGTTTTCTTTCTTTCAATTGTTGTACAAAAATGGATTCGGTCAATAATTTTCCGGCTTGTACTTTGTTCCCAAAATGTTCGGGATTATTTCTTATTTCGCTTAAAACAAATAAGGGCAAACCTGGATTTTGAATCAGCATCGTGATATAATTATCAGCTATCAAGGTTACTTTTTCTTCTATCGAAGTTGTATCGCCATTAACTATGGGTGCAATTACACCAAATAATTTTGCCACTTTCTCAGACATTACCAATTCAAAAAGTTTTTCTTTACTTCTGAAATAATAATTTAAAAGCGCCAGATTAATTCCTGCTTCTTCGGCAATATCACGAGTACGCGTAGCAGAATATCCCTTTTGGGTAAATACTATTCGTGCTGCTTCTTTTATCTTTTCTTCGGTACTTGCGTCTTTGCTTTTTGAGGCCATATTGTTGTAAATATTTGGCAAAGATAAAAATGTTTTTGAATTAAACAATAGATTTAATCAAATGATTAAAATATTTTCAGACTAATAATAAGGTTTTGAATCATTTATGCAAAAAATGCCTGTAAATTCGAGATTTACAGGCATTGTAGATAACTAACAAATATTAACAATAAAAAACTAAATGCTCATTAGAAAGTATTTTAGTTTATTTTGAAAACTCAACTGTGTTTAATTTTTTCCAGCTTCCGCGGGTAAAATCCGGGATTTCTACCGGTGCTGAATTGTTGTCTAAAGAAATTTCTGTTAACGGGCTCAAACAAGACCATTCGGCCAAATCGTAAACATCCATATCTAAAGGAAGTCCTTTTTGTAAACAATAAAACATTCTGTAATCCATAATAAAATCCATTCCTCCGTGACCTCCTACTTTTTTAGCCAGCTCTTCGATATCTTTTACGATTGGATTTTTATATTTTTCCATTAAAATCTTTTTTACGTCTTCAGAAACATATTCTTCGGCATTAAGATTTTGATAGTTTTTAGCAATTTCTGCTCCGGCTTCTTTTGCATCGATTGCATAACCTTCAACTGGATATTTATTAGCAAAACCTTTTGTTCCAGATAATTGGTACATTCTGCTGTAAGGTCTTGGACTCGTAACATCATGCTGAATTTGAATTGTTTTTCCCATTTCGGTGCGAATCATCGTCATGGTGTGGTCTCCATTTCTAAAATCGGTTACAACTTCTCCTGTTTTTTCTTTTATAAATGCAGGATTTCCAACTGCTTTTGTGTCCATCGAAACCAGAAAATTCATTTTATCTCCTCTATGAATATTTAGGGCTAAACAAGCCGGACCCATTCCGTGTGTCGGGTAAATATCACCTCTGTGTTTACGGTTATAATCCATTCTCCAGTTGTTCCAGTAATTTCCCCAATACGGCTGCAATCCGTGAATATAAGAACCTTCTGCGTGAAGAATTTCGCCAAATAAACCTTGCTGCGCCATGTTTAATGTTGTCAATTCGAAGAAATCGTACACACAGTTTTCCAGCATCATGCAGTGCTTACGTGTTTTTTCTGAAGTATCGATTATATCCCAGATTTCGTTCATGGTTAAAGCTCCCGGGACTTCTACGGCTACGTGTTTTCCATCTTTCATGGCTTGCACTGCAATATTAGCGTGGTGTTTCCAGTCGGTAACAATATAAACCAAATCTACATTTTCTAATTTTATTACTTTTTTCCAGGCATCTTCTCCAAAAAATTCCTGCGCTTTTGGAGCTCCAAGTTTGGCTAATGTATCGTTTGCAGCTTTTGTTCTTTCTTCGAGCATATCGCATAATGCTACAATTTCTACTCCGGGAACATGCGGAATACGCCCTACGGCACCTGTACCGCGCATTCCCAGACCAATAACTGCTACACGAACATGCGGAATTGCCGGTGTTGCTAAACGTAAAACATCTGTTTGTCCTTTGTCTCTTTTTGGTGCTTTGGTTTTAATAAGCTGCGCCGATGTGTCGCAGACTTTGAATAGCAAAAATGCTATTAGTAAAAATCTTAAACTTTTCATTTTTTTTATTTTAGTGATATTTTTTGTTTGAACGTTTTATTTGTAACAATTTGTTTTATTACACTTTTATATAGGTTTTGTTTTTGTGCATGTACCAAAGTATGAAATAAAGAATTCCGAATCCGGCTAAATCGCAAAAGGCGTCATAATAAGCTCCTGTAAATTGCTCAAAACCAAAGAAAATCTGTTTGGCGATCAAGGAGAAATTAAAAACATGCGAGCCAACATAAGCTGCGATTGCATTTAAACCGATTACCCGAAACGGATAAACCCATTTTGTATAACCCTGAACGTCGACAAGCCAATAGAATAAAGCTAATAAAACAAAGCTGATTCCTGATGAAAAAATTACAAATGAACTTGTCCATATTTTTTTAATGATAGGATGCCAGATGCCAATTATCAGTGAAAGAATAATTGCAGTTACTCCGATTAGGAAAAGGTAAAGTGCTATTTTTTTTCTTGAAAGAGAAGATAAAAGCAATTCTCCTGCAAACAATCCTGATAATGTTGTGGCTGTAAATCCTAAACCTGTCAAAAGCCAGGAATACTGTGTTTGATCGTAAAACTGTCCAAAAACCTGCTGATCGATAAATATGGGAAGATTTTTTTCTGGTAATAATTCGAAATTGTGGCCAAAGTAACTCGGAATTGATAATAAAAGAGCATACAGAACGAGACAAACTACAAAGAAGATATATCTTCCTTTTCGTGACAAATTCAAATAAGCAATACAGGAAAATAAATATCCAACGGCAATAGCCTGAAGTGTATTACTAAAGATGTGAAACTTTGAAATATTCAATTCAAGAAGATTTCCCTGCACGATCCATCCTAATATAAACAGCACTACAAATCGTTTTAAAATGTGTCTGTATAATTTAAAATCTGAATACGTTTCTTTGCTTCTTTTTCCTAATGAAAACGGAATAACAACGCCTACAACAAATAAGAACAACGGCATTATAACATCATACAAATGAAAACCAATCCATTCAGGATGTTCAAACTGGTCAGCCAGCGTTTTTGTTAAACTGGTATTTGCCGCTGTATTCAAATTATAGAAAAATCGGTCTGCCACTATAATCATCAAAAGATCAAATCCTCGCAGTATATCCACAGACATTAATCGGCTATTGGCAATTGTTTTAGTCATATTATTTCCTATTTCTTTTTTAAAAATAATCCCAGTTTTATATTTAATCAACTGGGATTATTTTAATTATCTAAACTCGATAGCTTATGCCATTTGGCTTAAAAAATTAATCTCCAAAAAACTCTTCGCCAAATGGCACATTTTGACCGGCTATCGATGACAAACTACAATTCTAGTGTAGAAAACTTAGGTGCTTCTGGGAAGTTTGCAACTAATCCCCATCCTCCATTCATTTCGGTAATAGCAATACCTATTGAACTTCCTAATGTTCCTAACTGTGTTTTCGGAATGCTGAATTCGATCGCATTTGTTGTGTCATTTAAACTCACAATTGATGATGCTTTTAAATTTGCTCCTGAGCCTGCAATTCCGGCCCATCCCCAGCCTCCGTTTGGATCGGTGTGGTTGTAGAATTGTCCCCAGCCGTTGGTTACTACAGGACCTTCAAATAAAAATTCGGCTCCAGAACCTTGCGACCAATTGCTGTGTAAGAATCCGGTTTGCGTATTTCCATCTGTATTGATGTACATGTCAACCAATTCCATCAGCATTTTTTTGTTTCCTTCTAAATACACATTAACATTTGGACCTCCAGCCCAGATTTTAATTTTCTGGATTGAACCGTTTCCAGATGTATTTTGATCTGTTACAGCAACGTCATCCCAATCTGTAAATTTTCCGTCGATTTTAATGTCAATGATAATAATTCTTGGAGCAGTTATGGTTTTGGTGATAAAAGCTTCTTCTCCGTTTTCGTTGGTTACGGTTAATGAAACCCTGATTTCTCCTCCAATTTTATAGGTATAAACCGGATCTTTTTCTCCTGATGTATAATATAAATCTCCAAAATCCCATCTGTATTTTGTACCGTTTGTGGAAAGATTAGTAAATGTAAACGTGCTTCCGTCATTTGTAAATGAGAAATCTGCGGTTGGTTTTGTTGCTGAATCGTCTGATGAAGCACCATCGCCCGAACAAGCTGTCAGCAATAACAAAGCGACAAGCAATGTTATGTATTTGGTTAGTTTTATTTTTTTCATGGTTTTTAATTTAAATGTTTTAATAACTATTTAATGATAACCGTTTGTGATAATTTATTAAATCCGGTTGCAGCTTCCCACACTCCTGTATTAGCAAAACGAATACAATAATCTGGTCTGTCAACTAGTTTTGTCGAACTGTCTTCGATTTTTAATAACAATTCATAAGTTCCTGCCGGTATTCCGGATAAGCTCACCGATTCTTTTAAATCGTACGTAACTCTTGGCACTACTTTTCTAACATCGAAGTTTAATTTTTTCTTGTAAACTGTTCCGCCAGAAGTTGCTCTTAATATTAAATAAGCATTTTTTGGATTGTAAACCGGAGCAAAACCACCATTATTCAACAATGCTTCAAACTCTAAAGTTCCATTTAAAGCGGCTTCTTTTTTAAGACTTGACGATGCTAACGAAAGTCTGTAACCCAGTTTTCTTTCAAAATCTGTAAAGCAGTTGTTGTTTCTCCATTCTTGTAAAACGGGACCATAATAATCAAGATTTAGATAGGTCCATTTTAACATTGTCATTTCTTTCTCGGCAATACTGCAGCTCGCGATTGGCACATCTGTTGGCGGACAAGTTTCTCCTCCAGTTGGTACATAAAGTGCTTCATTGCTTATGTATGTTTTTTCGGCAGTAACATTTATGTATGTTCCGTAATCATCTACACTCGCCATGAAACAGTCGTTATGAAAACCTAAACGGGCTGTATTTGAAGTTCCGTAACCAACTGATGCATCCATTGCTGTTGTAGTGGCAACGAAATCTTGTTTAATTTTTGGAGTTCTCACCTGAATCTTTACTTCTTTTGGAAAAGATTCTAAAAGTTTGTCCAGGATCAGTTTTTTGTTTGCCGGCGTTGTAAGCTGGTTTGTGGTATAGTACCATTCTCCCCAAGCTCCAACAAAACCTGCCTGAACAAAAGCAATTACGTCTTTGTTCTCTTCCAAAATTGGTTTCAACTGATCTAAATGTCCAGAAATTACAGCTACAGATGCATCTGAACCATCCTGAGCATCTGTATACGCAAAACGCAAAACACATTTTAAACCAGCTTCTCTTAAACGAGTAAAATCGGTTTTGATAAGATCTAATTGTGTCTGGCTTAAAGCCGAAATTTTAAATTTCTCCAAATAATACAAACGCAGAATAAGGCTTACATTTTCTTTTTTCAAATTATTTAAAGAGGCTGCTGTCATTGCTGCTCCTTCAGAATTTACCTGCCATGTATGCATAAATCCACGTTCCGGATTGGTAAAAACTTCGTTAGAAACCGTGTAAGTTACTTTTTCAACTCCGTTTACTTGTTCGCCTCCTTCATTTTTGTCGCCGCCATCGCTTTGACAGCTTGATGCGACATTAAGAAAAAGGCAGATTAACATTAGTAAATTTTTCATTTTTTGTATAATTAAATTATCTGATTTATTTTATTCCTTCACCAATTGTGATATCCGTCTTCTAATTAATTATATCCAGGATTCTGAATAAATTTACCTTTTCCTTCACTAATTCTGTCTAATGAAAATGGGAACAACGCTTTGTATGGAGCACTTTGACTTGCTGCACCGTTTAAGGCAATAGCATGTTCTGTATATTTTCCGTGTCTGATTAAATCTGAACGATATTGTCCGTTTTCACACCAGTATTCGTGTGATCTTTCTAAAAGAATCATACCGTTGAATTTAGCCAGTGTATTATAATCTGCTAATACAATTTCACTGATTTTGGCTCTTTTTCTCACGATGTTTACCAAATCGATTGCTTCCTGCGTTGGCGTTCCTGTTTTGTTTACAATTGCTTCTGCTCTTGATAATAAAACATCTGCATAACGATATACAATAATATCTACAGTTGTCAACGCGGTTGTTCTGGCAACATCCGGGTCAATTTTTAAAGGAATTGGTCCTAACTGCATGTAGTTTGCCGGATTTGCTCTATTGTATGTTACGCCATCAGTTCCTGTAAATTCTGCAATAAGTGCACCTTTACGAATATCTGTTGCTTCAAAAGAATCATAAAATGTCCATGAACTTTGAATGGTTCCGTAGCCGCCGCGGCCCGGGAAATTATTTGGCAATGCCATTAGCTGCCATTGGTTTTCACTTGTTCCTGCATAATCTGCCGGAACTGCCCAAATTACTTCTTTGCTGTCAACAGGAGCTTTAATATCCCATAAACCAACATAATTCTCTTCTAAGCCATAATAGTTCATTGCCATAATTGCGGCTGCCTGCTCTTCTACTTCTGCCCATCTTTTTTCATGCAGATATAATCTGATCAAAACCATTCTGGCCATACCATTGCTGAATCTTCCGTAAGGTGTTTCGCCCGGAGCTTTTAAATCTACAGCTGCGGCTTTAAGATCATTTTCAATAAAACTTACCATTTCTGCATTTGAAAGTCTTGCCAAAGGCTCTTCTTTCAACGGATTTTTAAGTACATCCAAAGGTGCTACAACAAGCGGTCCGTATAAATCAAAAAGTTCGTACGCTAATAATCCTCTTGCACATTTAATTTCGGCAACGGCTTGTTTTTTAATTAACTCATTTACATTTGATGATTGAATTCTGTCAATACTCAAAGTCATACCGCTTATTTTGTTGTAAAATACATCATAGAAGCGTGTAAAGGCAGTCGATGTCGCTTTATAACTATGCAAAGAAGCTTCTTGCTGTACGCCGTAAGGTCCCTGAAGAATTTCTGTTGTGGCATCAAGCATAAACATTAATCCGTTTTCAGAAGTAGAATGGATTCCGTTTCCGTAAGAACCTCTCAATGGATAATAAGCAGAAGCTACTATAGCCTGAATATCAGCCTCCGAGCTTGGAAAAATGCTCGGATTAATCTCGTCATAATTGATAGATTCTAAATCTTCGCTGCATCCAGAAAATACAAGCATCAATAATACAACTATATAATTTTTTAAATTTTTCATATCTCTTTTTGATTAAAACTTAAGATCAATTCCTATTGTGTATGTTTTTACATTTGGATACGCTGCTGCATAACCATCTGTTTCAGGATCAATACCATCATATTTTGTAATGGTAAAAAGGTTTTGTCCGTCTAATCTAATCGCAGCTCCCTGTATATATTTACCAAACCATCTTTGCGGAAAATTATAACTAAGCGATACATTTTGCAAACGTACAAACGAAGCGTCCTGCATGAAGAAATCTCCCGAACCGTATTGTGTATATCCAAAATGTGAACCTGGACGTGTATTTGTTGGATTATCCGGCGTCCATCTGTTATAGATATTTCTAACTGCATTTCTACCGTTTTGAGCTACTCCAACTGCTGTTACGCCGTAAGCAAAATCTGTTTGATCTACAATTTCTCTTCCGAACATTCCATTAAATTGAAAACTCAGCTGAAAATTTTTCCATGTAATTATATTGTACAAACCTGCCACAAAATCAGGATCTGCTGAACCCAATAAAACGTTATCCGCTTCGTCAATTTTTCCGTCTGGTGCTCCGGTTCTTAAAAAGACACCATTTTCATCTGTAACCGGATTTCCTGAAGCATCTCTCACAAAACCATTAAGATCTTTAATTTTAATTTGTCCGGGATATAAATCTGGCTGTGCCGGAACTACTTCTCCAATCTGCATAACACCATCAGCGATTTGGCTGTATTGTGCACGAACCGGATCATTGTAACTCATATAAACTGAAGGTTTCCAGTCTGGTGCGCGTTCTTTCCAGTTTGTTCTAAATTGTGAGTAACTAAAAGTCGTGTTCCATTTTAAATCAGGAGTATCAATGTTTTTTGTAGTTAATGTAACCTCAACCCCTTTACTTTGTGTACTTCCAATGTTTGCCCAAACGGTATTAATTTCCTGATAACTGTTAATTGGTTTTAGCGTCAATAAATCTGAAACTACTCTGTCATAAACCTCAACTGATCCTGAAACTCTTCTATTAAACAATTCAAAATCAACACCTAAGTTTTTCTCTGTAGTTGTTTCCCATTTTAAATCAGGATTTTCAAGTCTTGAAGGAAATACACCAATTAATATTGATTCATCTGGATTTAAATAAGCGGGTTGTGCGTAGAAAGCTCCAAAGGCACTTCCTCCAATTGATGCATTACCTGTTTGTCCGTATCCAAATCTAATTTTAAACTGTGACACATAATTGTCTATCGATTTCATAAATGATTCCTGAGAAACATCCCAGCCAACTGCAATTGAAGGAAACAATCCGTATTTATTATTTTTTGCAAATACACTTGCACCGTCACGACGAATTGTCGAAGTCAGCATGTATTTATCTTTGTATGAATAATTAAATCTGGTAAAATAGGAAATGAAATTATTTTCAGATTTTGAAGATGCTGTCACTTTTGTTCCTGCGCCGGCATTTATATTGTTCCATAAAAATGCATCTGTAATAAAGTTGCTGTTTCCTAATGTTGCAGCTTCTGTTCTGTACGTTTGTCTTGAATAACCCACCATTAAACCAAACGTGTTGTCTTCCATTATTTTTGTTGTATAGTTTAATGTGAAGTCAAATAAATCATCATTTTTTTCAAGAGAATTGATCGTGGCTTTACCATTTTCTAACGCTCCATATAAAGTCGTTCTTGGTAAATACGTACTTCTTTTTGAATTTCCCTGATCAAATCCTGCCTGAAATCTTGCTGTAAGCCCGGTTATTGGTTTTATTTCAGCATAAAAGTTGGTTAACGATCTGTCTATAACTCCTTCATCTGAAATGGTGAGCAATGAATATGGATTTGGTTCTAAGGCATTATCCGGATTTATAGGATAATTTCCGAATTCATCAATTGCTAAAATATTTGGTCCTTGCTGTATTGCAGAACGTATAATTCCTGAATTTTCAAATTGATCTCCTCCTAATTGTGAGTTTTGATTTTTGATTCGGCTTTTAGTCATGTTCATTCCAAAATTGATATAATCTGTCAATTTTTGGTCGATGCTAAAATGAAACGTAGTTCTTTTTAATCCCGAATTTTGAATAACTCCTTCCTGATTGAATAAGTTTCCTGATAAAAAGTATTTAGTAGATTTTGTTCCTCCGCGTAATGAAAGGTTATTTTGTTCAATCATTCCATCTCTCGTAACTAGTCCAAGCCAATCTGTACCTTTTCCAGCGTTACGAATCTGCTCATCAGAATAAACTCTTTTGTACGGAATTCCGTTTACCGGTGCAGCGTTTGCTTCTTCTAAAGTTTTAGGAGAATACGGGTATACTTTATTAATAAATTCCCAGTTTTCTTTTGCAGCATCGTTACGCAATTGCATCCATTCTTTCAAATCCAGAACTTCATAGCTGTCATTGTATTTTTGATATGAATAAGAACCTGAATAATCAACTCTTACATCGCCTTCTTTTCCTTTTTTAGTGGTAATTAAAATTACGCCATTTGCCGCTCTGGCACCATAAATTGCCGTAGAACTCGCATCTTTTAAAACCTCAATAGATTCGATATCATTTGGGTTAAAGGAATTTAAGATACTTTGTGTACCTCCGTCATAACGGTTTCCTGTTCCTGGCTGCTGTAAATCTGTAATAGGAAATCCATCAACAACAACCAAAGGCTGATTACTTGCATTTATAGAACCCGCACCACGAATCTGGATATTAAATCCTCCTCCTGGCTGTGCACTATTTTGTACAATTTGCAAACCCGCTACTTTTCCCTGAAGAGCCGTTAAAACAGAAGGTGCGGCAGATAAAACCAATGCATCTGATTTTACAGAAGAAATTGCCCCTAATACATTTTTCTTCTTTTGAGTTCCGTAACCTACAATAACTACCTCATTCAAACTTTTTGACGATGGTACTAATGAGACTTTAATTGTGGTTTGACCATTTATTGCAACTTCTTTTGGATCATATCCTACATAAGAAAACAAAAGGGCTTCTGTAGTAGAAGGAACTATGATTGTATACGTTCCGTCAAAATCAGTGGTTGTTCCTCTTGATGATCCTTTCGGCAAAATGGTAACGCCAATCATTGGCTGTCCTAATTCATCTAAGACAGTACCTTTTATTGTTATATCTGCTTCTGACTCTTTATTTATAATTTCTGATTTCTTCTCATTTTCTGTAGAGGAAACCGCGCTTACTTTAAAAACAGAAACTATCAGAAATAAGACCGTGAGTACTGTCTTTAAATTAAATTTTATTTCCTGATAGTTACTGTATAGTAACTTGTTACTTTTTTTCATATTATTCTGGTTAGTTTAATGGTTAATGTGAAAAGCATACTTTGCGTGAGTAAAAAATGGTTAAGGCTTTTTTCAAACACAAAGCGAAATGGGTCGGTTATGTTTTTTTTGATTTCATAAATTTTGTCTGTTTTTTGTTTTTGTTTTCGTTTGGTTATTTTTCTTAATTGATATTCTTGTTTTATTTTTTTCTTTTAATAATCAGCTGCTTATTTATTTTAGGAAGTCCTTTTTTTGAGTTTTAAAATTGATTTTTAAGCTTAAAAAAACGGATAAAAAAAAGCTGTTTTTTGACTTACTTATGGCTAAACTAAATAATATTTTTTAATAAACAATGGCAAAACCGAAAAAATGTGTTCGTGCACATAAAAAAAGTGTTTTCGAGCACATTTTTTAGAAAAAGTATTATTAAATTCTTATCATTTTCAAATATTTATCTTGTAAGAATTTAAAAAATTGTCTAAAAAAATTTATTATTAATCGAAAACCAAATCATTTATTTTGATATTCATTTAATTAAAAATCACAGTTAAATGATTTTTTTATTATTTTAAAATCAGCACTTTATTCAATTTAGAATAAAATTTATATTTAAGCTGAGATCGATTTTTGAACGATTATTTTACAATAAATTTTTAATGAACAGAATGAATTTTTCTGCTAATTCATCTGCACTTTTCTGTGACTTGCTTTCGGTATAAATTCTAATGATGGGTTCTGTATTTGATTTTCTCAAATGCACCCATTCTTCCTCAAAATCTATTTTAATTCCATCGACACAATTCGGCTTTTCATTTTCGAATTTTTGAGCGATTTTTTCCAAAACTTTATCAACATTAATTTCCGGTGTTAACTCAATTTTACTTTTGCTCATATAATAATCCGGATAACTTTTGCGAAGCGTTTTGCATGAAACTTTTTCATTTGCCAAATGCGATAAAAACAATGCCGTTCCAACTAACGAATCTCGTCCGTAATGCGATGCCGGATAAATAATTCCACCGTTTCCTTCTCCGCCAATTATAGCATTTGTGGTTTTCATCAATTCGACAACATTTACTTCTCCAACAGCACTTGCCTGATATTTTCCTCCATGTTTTAAAGTAATGTCTCGTAATGCTCTTGAAGAGGATAAATTAGAAACCGTATCACCTTTAGTTTTTCCTAAAACATAATCAGCGCAGGCAACAAGTGTATATTCTTCGCCAAACATCGAACCGTCTTCACAAATAATCGCTAAACGATCAACATCCGGATCAACCACGATTCCGAAATCTGCCTTTTCTGCTACGACCAATTCTGAAATATCAGTCAAATGTTCTTTTAAAGGTTCCGGATTATGCGGAAAATGGCCATTTGGCTCGCAATACAATTTCACGCATTCAACTCCCAATTTTTCCAGCAAACTCGGAATCGCAATTCCTCCTGTCGAATTAACAGCATCGACAACTACTTTAAAATTGGCTTTTTTAATGGCTTCAACATCAACTAAAGCTAATTTTAAAACTTCGTCAATGTGTTTTTCGATGTAACCATCCTTCTTTTCGTATTTTCCTAAATCGTCCACTTCTGCAAAAAGAAAATTTTCATCTTCTGCTATTTTCAGGATTTTTTCTCCTGCTTCAGCATTTAAAAATTCTCCTTTATGATTTAGTAATTTCAAAGCGTTCCATTGTTTTGGATTGTGACTTGCCGTGATGATGATTCCGCCATCGACTTTATCCAATGTTACGGCTACCTCAACAGTTGGCGTTGTCGACAAACCAATATCAACCACATTAATTCCTAAACCTGTAAGCGTATTCGAAACCAGATTGCTAATCATTTCTCCCGAAATCCGGGCGTCTCTCCCTATAATTACGGTTAATGATTGATTTGAGTTTTCACTTTTAAGCCACATTCCGTAAGCTGCAGCAAATTTCACCGCATTTACCGGAGTCAAATTTTCATTGACAACCCCGCCAATTGTGCCTCGTATTCCTGAAATTGATTTTATTAATGCCATTTTTACTTATAATTATTTTTGTTTTTTACCACAGATTAATTTTAAACCATATAAGTTATATAAGACATTATAAGTTTTAGTTCTCCGTTTTTAATTAAATGAACTTATATAACTTATATGGTTTGAAACCTACCTTAGTAGTGCCATCTCACGAAAGCCTCCATCGCTGCGTAGCTTGAAAGTCCCATTTGTTGGTAGACTTGTGCGGTTTCTCTGTTTCTGTCTTCGGCTCTCTGCCAAAACTCTCTGGCGTCTGTTCCCTGAAAAACAACTCCATCTTTTTGAGACTGGTGTTTGAAGATTCCGTGACGTTTTGCCAAAACCTGATCAGGGCTCATCGGAACTGCCATTTCAACTTCNTCTCTGGCGTCTGTTCCCTGAAAAACAACTCCATCTTTTTGAGACTGGTGTTTGAAGATTCCGTGACGTTTTGCCAAAACCTGATCAGGGCTCATCGGAACTGCCATTTCAACTTCRTCAATTCCCCATTCCTGCCARGCKCCKCKGTATAACCACAGCCAGCAGTCGTTCATAAACGGTTTTGGTTTTAAAGCTTTTACAGCTTCAAAAATAGCATCCAGACAAACTTTATGKGTTCCGTGCGGATCTGCTAAATCTCCTGCGGCATAGATTTGATGCGGTTTGATTTTCTCAATTAAATCCATTGTTAACTGAATATCCTCTTGTCCGATTGGYTTCTTTTCGATCGTTCCGGTTTCATAAAACGGAAGCTCCATAAAATGAATCTGATCATCRGTYAAWCCAACAAAATGACTTGTGGCTCTCGCCTCTCCTTTTCTGATTAATCCTTTGATGTATCTCACTTCCGGAATATCAATTTCGCTGTTCTTTTTATTTTCTAAAAACGTTTGTGCTTTTTTATANTCGCCTCTCCTTTTCTGATTAATCCTTTGATGTATCTCACTTCCGGAATATCAATTTCGCTGTTCTTTTTATTTTCTAAAAACGTTTGTGCTTTTTTATAGATGTTGTCTGCTTCTTCGCTTTTAATGTTGAATTTTTCATTATAATCAATCACAAATCTTGCAAAACGTAACGCTTCATCATCCGCAACAGCGATATTTCCTGAAGTCTGGTACGCCACATACACTTCATGTCCCTGTTCCTGAAGACGCATGAAAGTTCCTCCCATACTGATAATATCATCATCGGGATGCGGACTGAAAATCAATACACGTTTTTTAGCCGGTTCTGCTCTTTCAGGACGGTTGGTATCTTCGGCATTCGGTTTTCCGCCAGGCCAGCCCGTAATAGTATTTTGAAGCTTATTGAATATTTTAATATTGATGTCGTATGCCGGTCCGGAATCTGCCAGTAAATCGCTCATTCCGTTTTCGATATAATCGGCATCGGTCAGCATTAAAATTGGCTTTTTAAGATCAAGCGCCAGTCCTAAAACTGCTTTTCTTGTCAATTTATCTNCTCATTCCGTTTTCGATATAATCGGCATCGGTCAGCATTAAAATTGGCTTTTTAAGATCAAGCGCCAGTCCTAAAACTGCTTTTCTTGTCAATTTATCTGTCCAGATAATTTTCTCTACCAGCCACGGTTTATTGATTCTGGTTAATTTTGAAGAAGCTTCCTTATCTAAAATAAAAACAGCATCATCATGTTCCTGTAAAAAAGAAGCCGGAACTCTGTTTGTAACATCTGGAGTAGCAAAAAATCCTATTACAGACTGGGCTNTTATTGATTCTGGTTAATTTTGAAGAAGCTTCCTTATCTAAAATAAAAACAGCATCATCATGTTCCTGTAAAAAAGAAGCCGGAACTCTGTTTGTAACCTCGTCTTCAACTGATCTTTTTACGATGTTTGCTTTTCCTTCTCCCCAAGCCAGTAAAATAACTCTTTTGGCTTCCATGATTTTCTTCACTCCAAGTGTGATTGCTGTTCTCGGCGTATTGTTTAATCCGAAGAAATCTTTACTTGCGGCTACTCTTGTAATATGATCTAAAGCAACTAATCTCGTTTTTGAATTTTGAAGCGAACCCGATTCGTTAAAACCAATATGTCCGTTTCCTCCAATTCCCAGAATCTGCAGATCGATTCCGCCTAAAGCTTCGATTTTTGCTTCGTATTCGTGGCAGTAATCCGCAATTTGTTCTTTGGTTAAAAGTCCGTCAGGAACGTGGGCGTTTTCAGGTAAAATATCAATGTGGTCAAACAAAAGTTCTTTCATAAAACGAACATAGCTGTTGATTGAGTTGGGTTCCATCGGATAATATTCATCCAGATTAAAACTGATTACGTTTTTAAAGCTCAGGCCTTCTTCTTTATGAAGCCTTACCAATTCAGCGTAAAGCCCTTTTGGAGAAGAACCTGTTGCCAGACCTAAAATACAAGGTTTGTTTTCTTTTTGTTTCGACTGGATTAAAGCTGCAATTTCCTGTGCAACAGCTTTTGAAGCTTCTCCTGAATTTTCAAAAACAACGGTGTTGATGTTTTCGAAGCGCTTTTCAAAACCGGTTGCTTTGTCTATTTTACTTTTTAACATTGTGGATATTTTTAATATGTTTTTGATTTAATTTTTTGGATGCTTTTTTGGTTAAAAAAAGCATGAGTTAAGCTGGAACACTTCAAATTTGGATATTTGAGTGCTTGATTTTTATGTTGGATGAATGTTTGTGTTCTGTGAAGTTACTCCTCAATCTTGTCATCCTGACGGAGGAAGGATCTTCGCAAGAAGCTCGACAAAGATTGACGATTTACGATGTGGAGTTTCTTGCGGAGATTCCTCGTTCCTCGGAATGACAAACTTTGAGGTGAAGCTTTATAAAAGTTCTACTTGCTCGTCTTTGTAGAATTTATAGTAAGATTCCTTCGTTCCTCGAAATGACTACCAGCTCCTGTATTTATGCCCTTTGAATGCAAAAAATACAATCATTAAATAGGCCGGTAATAATATTAAATAGGCCAATTGATTTCCGCTTTTTGCTGTTTCAGCAATTCCTTCAGCTGCATTTGAAGTATTAATTGTATCGGCGAGTAAACCATAAAATAATGGAAAAACAGCGCCGCCAATAATTCCCATAATTAATATGGCGCCGCCAATTTTTGTGAATCCGCCCAAATCCTGAAGTGCCATTGGCCAAATCGCCGGCCAGCAAAGTGCATTTGCCAAACCTAACAAAGCAACCAAAACAATTATTACAGGCAATTGTGGAATTCCCGGTAACTGAATCATGATTTTAGGAGAAAGTATTACGATTAAGGCAACCAAAATAAGTCCTAAAAATCCGGACACTTTTAAGGCAAAAACCTGCGAAACATATTTTGGAATCAAAGTAATTCCTAAAATATATCCGACAACCATAAAAGTCATGGTAAACGAAGTTAGTTTTAAGTAAAAAGAACCGCTTTCGCCATAAACTCCCAATTGTTTTCCGAATCCGCCGATGGAATCTCCGGCCAAAACTTCTGCTGCGATGTAAACCATTAATGTAATTACTCCAAAAACTAATTGCGGATGTTTGAATGCTTCTTTTATTTGTTTGAAAATACTTAAATGTTCTACTTGCCCTTCATTGTCTAAATTGATTTCAGGAAGCGGAGAAAATTTCACCAAAACTGCCAAAACCAGCATAATTACCGCCATATAAATGTATGGAGTCTGCAATTGCAGAGCCAATGCATCTAAAGCAGTTTCTTTTTGAACCGAAGTCATAATGGCAATTTTATCTGCAGAATAATCTCCAATATTGGATAAAACTAAAGAAGTCAAAAGTAACGGAGCCAAAAAACCTGCCAGCTTATTTGCAATTCCTAAAACGCTGATTCTCGCTGCGGCACTTTCACGCGGGCCAATTACGACTACATACGGATTTGCTGCTGTCTGCAAAACGGCTAAACCTGTTCCCATTACAAATAATGCTATTAGGAAAAATCCAAAAGTTCTGGAAGCTGCGGCGGGATAAAATAATAATGCTCCAACTGCAATCACACCTAATCCTAATGAAATTCCGTTTTTGTAACCTACTTTTTCTATTAAAAATGAAGATGGAATCGCCATGACAAAATAGGCAATATAAAAAGCAAACGTCACAAAATACGATTGTGATTCGGTTAGTTCACACGCTAATTTAAAAAATGGAATCAGCGGCCCGTTCAACCAGGTTACGAATCCAAAAATAAAAAACAAAGAGGTTAAAATAACCATGGGAATCAAAGTGCTGTTTTGCTCTTTTTTTAATGTAAGATCGATTTGTGACATAATTCTGGTTTTGGTTTAGGTTACTATTTTGAATTTATTTGCTGACTAATTCCTGATGGTAAAAAAGAATGGTTTCTTCTAATGCCTGATCAATTGTATATTCTGGTTTAAAACCCAATTGGTTGAATTTTTCAGGATTGGCTTTTGAATGTTTGATATCGCCGGGTCTTTCGTCTAAAAATTTGATCTGCGATTTAGAATTGGTGATTTTTATAATTTTTTCGGCCAGTTCTAAAACCGATGTACTATGTCCTAAAGCGACATTATACGTTTCATTTCCTTTTTGCGAAGCCAGGATATTAGCTTTTACTACATCTTTTACATAAATAAAATCTCTGGTCTGCGATCCGTCTCCATAAATGGTTATAGGTTCGTTTTGAAGTGCTTTATTGATAAAAATAGGAACTGCCGCCGCATAAGCCGATTCTGGATTCTGGCGCGGCCCAAATACATTGAAATATCTTAAAGAAGCCGTTTGAACCTGATATTGATCTAAATACATTTTTAAATAATATTCACCGTCTAATTTGGTGATTGCATACGGCGTCATGGGTTCCGGAAACATAGTTTCTACTTTTGGCAAAACCGGATTATTGCCATAATTCGCTGCCGATGTTGACAATACGACTTTACAATTTGCATTATTTTTTGCAGCTTCGAGAATATTAATCGTTCCGATTGTGTTGATTTCGATACATTCTTTGATTTTCAAAAGAGATTCGGGAACACTCACTAAAGCTGCTAAATGAAAAACACCGTTTGCTCCGCTTATTACTTCATTGACCAAATTTTCATCACGAATGTCGCCTTTTACAAATTCAACATTTAATCCGTTTAAGTTGTGTTCGAATCCCGTTCTAAGACTATCAAGTATCAAAACCTGGTGTCCTTGATTGGATAAATGTTCGGCAATATGGCTTCCTATAAAACCGGCGCCTCCGGTAATTACATATTTTTTCATCTTTTTTATTTTAATGATCCAATGAAATTCAAATTATAATCTTCCATTTCTCTGAATTGTTCTGAAAGGCTTTCAATTAACTTAAATTGGTTTCTTGAACGATCGAGATTATGTTCCGGATATTCTGTTTTGTAATACACATCATCATTCAGGAAATCCGTTAAAAAACGAAGTGCCATTATAAAAACCATTGTTTTTGCACCAAGCGGAAGATATTTTATTTCAAGTGTTGAAAGCGAGGAATTTGTTTTCTCTAAAAACCCTTTTACATACGCTTTATAAAACTCCAGATTAAAGTTTACCAAATCGAGATTTTGTTCATCTTCGGCTGCTGTATTGCAGATTGTTCTGATCGCATCCCCAAAATCATAATGAATAATTCCGGGCATAACCGTATCAGTATCAATCACACAAAGTCCTTTTTTGTTTTGGTCAAAAAGTGCGTTAGAGATTTTTGTATCGTTGTGCGTAACTCTGAGTTTTATTTTTTTTGTGTCTTTTAGATTTTGAAGAATATGCATTTCTTCTTTTAAATCCTGAACGTTTTGAATTAAGATTTTTGCCTGCTCAATTCTTTGTTCTGAAGCTTCTTTTAAAGCGGTATCAAACTGCGCATAACGAAATGCCATATTATGAAAATTCGGAATTACTTCTGTCAGTTTTCTGGCATCAAAATCACTCGTAAGATTTAAAAATTCACCGAAAAGCTTACCGCCTTCGTACGCAATCTCTTCATTTTTAACGGTTTCAAAAGTCAGACTTCCTTCAATATAAACCATTACATTCCAGAAATTTCCGTCTTTGTCCTGATAATAAAAAATGCCTTTTTTTGTTCCGATAAAAGTTAAAACCCTGCGCTTCAATTCGGCTTCAGATAAATGTTTTAATTTTTTCTGCAAATGTTTGCTTACGCTGACTTTATTGGCAATTAAACCCGGAACATCTTTAAAAACACCTTCGTTAATACGCTGCAAAATAAATTGTTTACCACTTTGAGTCGTTAGTAAATAGGTGTCATTAATATGACCGGAAGACAGTTCTTCGAAGGTTTTAAAAACCTCGATATGGTCAAACTGTTCGAATATAAATTTTAGTTGTTCGGCTGTCATATTACCAAAGATTTGTTGGATAAACTTTTTGCGTTCTTAACTTTTCAATTTCTTTTTTTACTATTTCTTTATCCTCTTTATAAGTCACTCCAAACCATTTTGCATTGGACTGAAGCACTTCGACAGACGCATTATCTGATTTTAAAATCTCATTTACGACAGATGTAATAAAAAATTCGGCTTTTAAATCGTGTTCGTTTTCTTTTAGGAACTGCTCAAAAAGTGCGCCCCCAAACTCAAAACATTTTGGCGTAAAACCCCAAAAATTCATAGAAACGATTGTATTTTCATCAATTGGAATAAATTCTCCGTTATCGTCTTTACGCATCAATTTTCCGTTTATTTTTTCGATGTGCGTACGTTCTGTAACATCTGTCAGATAATTATTTTCATCAACCTGACATTCTCCTCTTGAAACAAAACCATGATCTGAAACGGTATTTTTAAGCAGATACGCCATCATATTAAAATTGTATGATTCTTTATCCATTTCTGTCAGGGCTTTTGCCATGATTTCAAAAGCTTCTTTTCCATAAAAATCATCGGCGTTTATGATGGCAAAATTTTCAGTAACTTCATCTTTTGCCATTAAAAGTGCATGTCCGGTTCCCCACGGTTTTTTTCTTTCCGGATTTAAGTATTGCGGCGGTACATTTTCAATTTCCTGAAAAACATATCCTACTTCTGCTTTTCCTTCCAGTTTTTTATTGAATATTTCTTTACACTCTTCTTCAATGTTTTTACTTATAATAAATACAAATTTTCCAAAACCTGCCTGCAATGCATCATATATCGAAAAATCCATAATTGTATCTCCTTCGGGCGTAAATGTATCTAACTGTTTTAATCCTCCATATCGACTTCCAATACCTGCCGCCAGGATCACGAGAGTAGGTTTACTTTTGCTCATTTAAATAGTATTATTAGTTGGTTATTATTTTTAAAGTTTTTGGTCTTTTTTCAGCTTTTTAAAATGATTTTATAAAAGCGATTATTTTGCAATTTTTAGATATTGAAAATTTCTCTTATAAATCGAAAAATAAATATTAATCTGACAATTATATCGTTAATATGATGCACAATGTGATTAATATTCGGCTAAAGTATATATTAATATTTTATAAAAAAAGAAAATTGTGTTAAAATGTGCTCGAACACAATAAAAATGTTTTCGAACACATGTAATTTAATATTTTCTCATATTTGATTTTTATATATATTTGTTTCTATATGGATAAGATTTATACAATAAAGGATATTGCAGAACTTGCAGGAGTTTCAAAAGGGACTGTTGACCGTGTTTTGCATAAAAGAGGAAAAGTATCTGAAGATGCTTTAAAAAAGGTAAATGAAGTTCTGGACAGAATTGATTATCAGCCTAATTTAATGGCCCGAAGTTTAAAGAAAACGCAGATTTACTCCATTTGTGTCCTGATTCCTGATTCTGCAAACGATCCGTATTGGCAGCCCTGTATTGATGGTATAAACGAAGCCAAAAAAGAGTTTAAATCTTTTAACGTAAAAGTGGAGATTTTCCTGTTTGATCCTACAAGTACTTCTTCATTTGTAGAAACGAATCAAAATGTATTAAATTCGGCTCCAGATGCGGTTCTGCTTGTGCCGTTATTTCATAAAGAAGCTCTTGATGCTATCGAAACCTATAATTCTAAAGGCATTATTTCGAGTATTTTTAATAATCAGCTTAAATCCAGCGCTATAAAAAGTTTTGTTGGACAGGATTTATTTCAAAGCGGAAGAATTGCCGCAAGATTATTAGATTTACTGATTAAGAAAGGTACAATCGCAATTGTTCATATTGATGAAGATTACGAAAACGCCATTCACATGCAGGAAAAAGAGAAAGGTTTTAGGGATTATTTTGAGAATCTTGAAAACGGAAAATTCGAAATAAAAACCTTTAAGGTAAAACATCCGCAGTTTAAAAGTACGCTGAAAGAGTTTCTGGATGCTAATCCGAAAATTGAAGGTCTTTTTGTTACGACTTCAAAAGCGTATCAGGTTGCAAAAATTATTGCAAAAAATCCTGAAAAGAAAATCGCGCTTGTTGGTTATGACTTACTGGAGAATAATCTTGAATATTTGAACAATAAAACCATTGATTTTTTGATTCATCAAAACCCAAAACGTCAGGCTTATTTGGGAACAACAAGTTTAATTGAGCATTTTATTTTTGAAAAAGAAATCAGCCCTGAAAAATTACTTCCAATTGATATTGTAAATACGGAGAACGCTAAGGATTATTTTTTATAATCAAACTAAAGTCAAAGTTCCAAAAGAACTTGCAATATGAAAATTTGGTGTTTCGGTATTTGGATTTACCCACGTAATCCAGGTGGGTTCAAATAATTTATTTTCCTGTTTGATATATTTGGCCCTGAAAATTCCGGCTTCAATAACGTTGTCTTTTATTAAATGAAAGTTTTTCAGCGATTGAATGCTGATGGCAAATTCTACAATAAAATGATCGCTTTTTATACTTGATTTTACCGACAGGTTATTTTCTGGCCAGTTCCAGTCAAAGTCAAATTTCTTTTTAGGAGAAGCCATAAAATCCATGATTCTTGGCGTAGGATCAATTTCTAGGCAATAATAGGGATTCAGAGTTTCGTCAGTCCTGAAAAAAATTTCAACTCTGTCTGATTCTCCAATGCTGTCAATAGAATCGTCTTGTCTGTCAATATGAATATTGTCATCATAAACCTTGTAGCAGAAATAAATATTCTCCATATCCCATAACGATCTGAATTCGATTTTTTCAGGTTCTAAATTACTCCATGGCGAAGTAAAATCGGTTAGAATTTCTGCTTTATTCCAAAAAGGATTATCTCCCAAACCATTTATTTGTAAAATATTTTTCTCGATTCGGTTTACATTGTAATTTTTCATTCTAAAAAGGTACGGAATTTTGAAAAAAATAAAAAGGAGCAAAAGAAAAAATTCTTCTGCTCCTAAATTGTATTATTTTAAGTAAATTTTATTGTGTGTAATTTCGTTATCGGCATTTATTTGAAGAATCACTAATTGCGAATTGATCTTCAAACTTGAAATATTAATTCTTGCTGATTCAACAGAATTGAAATCCTGTTTTAAAAGCTCTCTTCCGTTTAAATCCAATAAAATGATATGGGCTGCGGTAACGCTTTTTCCGAAATTGATATTAATTTCATCTGAAGCCGGATTAGGAAAAACAGAAAAGCTTGGGGCAGTTTGTTCTTCAGCAACTGCTGCAGTTGCTGCTTTTTTAGCGGTCGATCCTGTCTGAAGTTCAGAACATCCGATATCGACACGTCCGTTTCTTTTTCGAATATCATCATCAAAATCTAAAGTTCCGGAATAAGTCGAATTATAAGTTGGATCTCCTTTATCTGTTGCAAAAGCTCCGGAAGCCAGCGTAAAATCAAAAGTTGCTGCATTTACAAATCCTGGTAAACCTACTACAGAATTTACATCTTGTCCGGTTGTTGTGGCAAACTGCGCCGCATTATACGATCCTGTTGTAGAACTTCCGTTAAAACTTGTTCCCGTTAAATCGATTATAAAATCAGTATTTGTTTCTCTGTAATATAAATTATAGTTAGAAACAAAGCTTGAAATCGTATATCCGTAGGAAGCTAAAAATGCTTTTTTACCCGTTGTAGCATACATAATATTGTTCTTGTATGTAATTCCAGAACTGTTTTGAAAATGCACTTCACCTCCGTAAATATCGGCTAATGTAGCAACCGAAGTTCCCTGAATAGTGGTAACCCCGTTAATAGTTGCTCCGGTTCTGTTTTTGTAAAAAGTATTATTAAAGATTTTGGTATTTCCCACACTTGTCGTGTAACCAGAACCGTTAACACCTCCAAAAATTGCTCCGGTTATAACATTATTATAAACCGAATTGTTGTTTACAATATGTCCTGTAGAAAGACCTCCGTTTCCGGTTGAAGTATTTTGTTCTGCGCCTACAGAAAGCCCTACTCCGCATCTGTAAACTTCATTTCTTTGTACCGTACAATTTAAAGCACCATCGACATAAATACCCGCGCTATTGGCAACAGCACTCATACAATTAAAAACTTCGTTTGAAGCAATTACACCATTTCGCGCCTGATTATTGCTTGCTGCTCCGGTTGACAAATAATTTCCTGCAGCTACAATTCCGATATTGGCGATGTCATAAACCGTATTTCCAGAAACCGAAAATCCGTTTACGTTTCCAGTTACGGTTACAGCTTCTCCCCAGCCTGTTGCGCAATTGTTTACTTCGTTATTATCGATTTTTACGTTTGTGATGGCATAAGTTCCGTTTCCACCGTCGACTTTAATCGCATTGGCAACAATACCGCTGTTTACAGGAATTGACGAAAGATTATTGCTGATCCAGCCGATATTTCTAACAATACAGTTTTTAACGGTAATGTTATTTAAATTGGCCGTTGCACCAGAATTAGCTAAAACCCAGATTCCTTTACTTCCGTTTCCTATTTTGTTCGAAATCGTCAAACCATCGATTGTAACATTACTAGTATTTACAATTCCTAAAACATAAGTATCAGAGCTTGTCCATCCCGAAGCGTTTACGACTACAGCAGCAGATCCGCTTTTTTGAATCGTTAAAGGTTTTCCAACATAAATGGGTCCTGTAACAGCGTACGTTCCGGAAAGCACTAAAACGGTTCCTCCAGATGGAGCGGCCTGCACTCCTTTTACAATTGTTTTGTATGGCAGGGCGGCGGTCCCTGTACCAGTCGTGTCGTTTCCTGTTGTAGATACATAGGTTTGCGAAAAACCTTGTACAAAACACATTAAAATAAAAAATGTAATTTTCTTGACTTTCATAATTTTGATATTTTGGGTTAACAACTAAAAAAAATTATAGATAGAATATTGCAATATTTTCTATTTCAAATACGCCTTTTCTGTATTTCAATTTAGAAATAAAAACATCAATTTAATGTTCTATTTTATTCTCTTTGAGTAACATAAAAAAGCTTATTTCTGACTAAAGTAAATATTGTATTGTAATTTGCAAGAAAATAATTAGAAAAAATGTGTTCGAACACAAAATTTTAATATTTTGAAAGTTTTTTATTACATGTTTTTGAATTATTTGACTTAAACTTTAAATGTGTTTGAGCACAAATAAATATTGTACTACAAAAAATTTAATCATTAAATTTTTAAAATAAAAAAAATGCCTTTAAAATCTAAGTTTTAAAGGCATCATTTTATACTATTTAGAAGGTTAGTTTTTCAATCTGTATTTATTGAAAATGATAAAAACTATACCCACAATTGCGATCAAAGAGACGTTTGCCAATCCTAACAAAAATTGACTTTTTACAGCATATATATTCACAAAACTGTAGCTAAAAAGTGCGCTTACCATATAAGCTCCACCACCCGTTAATCCGCTGGCAACTCCTGCATTTTTGGAGAATCGGCTTAAACAATACCCCAAAACGATATTGTATATAAAACCTCCGCAGATATTCAACCCCATTGTAAAAGCAACCAAAGTATAAATATTGCTTTCAAAAGAAGAGGTAAAAATCATCAGTAAGGCCAAAATCAGCTGAATGGTTATCGCAGTTCCCACTTTTTTTGCCAAAGGCTTTTTGATCATAGATTTTGCCGTAATTCCGCCAATCATAACTGACAATCCAGATAATAAAGCGCTGTAACCCGTTGTTATTGCCGAGTATCCAAAAATACGTTCTATTATAAACGGACTGGTTAAATTGAACATGATAACGATCGCAAAAGTGATTCCCAAAATTACGAACCCTAAAGTAAAATCCGTCGATTTCAGCATGTTTGAATAGGTATTGGTAATCGATTTAAATTTAAACGGATGCAGTTCTTTTATACTTTCTCCACTATAGCGAAGTTCCAAAAGCAACATAAGTAATGATAATCCGCCCAGGAAATAAAAATTAGATTTCCAACCGAAACTATGTTCCAGATATCCACCTAAAAATGGGGCCATAATGGGCGCGCTTGCCCAAATGATAGAAAACAAACTAATGTAGCTTTTTAATTTTTCGCCTTTAAATAAATCAACAAAATAAGCACGTTTTGCAATTACGATAAAAGCTATGGCGATTCCCTGAATAATACGCATGGCATATATTACAAAAATATCCGGAACAAGCGCAATAACAAAACTGGTTATTGAAAATACAGCAAGCGATGCAATGCTGATTTTAAAACGTCCAAAACTGTCTAATATACTACCTATAAAAATTTGGCTTATGCCGAGACTAAACATAAAAAATACTAACGTAAGCTGAATGGCCGATGCCGAAACATTTAAATCTTTTGTCATTGCAGGAAGCGAAGGCAGATAAATATCTGTTGCAAACCCTGATAACGGAATTAAGGCCAAAGCCAATATGGTACTGAATCCTTTGTGATCCTCTTTTAAATTTCTCATTCTTATTATTAATTAATTTATTACAAAATAGACCAATCGGTCTAAAATATTTTAAAAAAAATATTTTAGATAACATATCTTTCAAATTCGCTTTTAATGTTTTTTAAAACAATTTTCATTTGGTCATTATTATCAAAAACTTTTCGATATAAAACAGCGCCTTCAATCATGGCAAATGTTTTAATACTAAACTCTTTCGGGTTTATTTCAGGAGAAACTTCTTTGTTGGCAATTCCTAATTCGGCTATATCAAAAAGTCTTTTTTGGGCAGAAATAATAGCTTTTTTTACCTGCTCTTTTATAAACGGATTGGTATCGTCAGCTTCAATTCCAAAATTTAAAATCGGACAGCCGTCAACCATATTGTTTGGGTTATCATAAACATCCAATAATTTAAAAAGTTTCTCTTTGGCTGTTTTTCCCTGAGAAACTGCATTGTCTAATTTAACCGCCATTTGAGATCTCAAATACAAAAACGATTCTTTACAAATTTCTTCTTTGTTTTCGAAGTTTCCGTAAATACCGCCTTTTGCCAGTTTTGTGGCTTCCATAATATCGCTTAGAGAGGTTCCGGCCATTCCTTTTTTATTGATAATCGCAGCCGATTTTTCAATAATAAACTGTTTTGTACGTTCTGCTTTACTCATAATCTTTTTCATTTTGACATTGCAAATTTAGACCGATCGGTCTAAATTTGCAAACTTTTTTTAATTTATTTTTCATAAAACATTAAAAACCAAGTAAAAACAAGGGGTTCTGAATCATAAAAAATTAAAAATCATCGATTTAAAAAATAAATAGTAACTTTTCATGCTTTTTATTCAAACCTCAACCTCAATTATGACAACAGATATTATAGAATTACATGATTGTATTGTTTTAGTAGAGCAATCTAATACGACTAAAACTATAGTGCAGAAATGTGAAATTGACGGAGATGCTGTTGGTTTTGCTTTTTATGGTTCGGGTAATGTTGAGTTAGAAATCAAACATAATAATCAGACCAAATATTTAATGAACACAACGGGTTTGGCGATTTGTTTCTTCGGAAATCAAAAAGTTGAATTCTCGCATAAAATTGAACCCGATAAACCTTTGCAGTCGATTAGTATTTTTACAAAACTCAAAAATCTAAACTCTCTTCCGCAGGCTGAAAGAGAGATTTTCGAAAACTATCTACCCCAATTATTAAACCCGAAAGAGCATTTTGTAAAAGGGCCTTCTTTTTATATGACACTCGAAATGCAATTAGCAGTTCAAAAAATATTTAATACATCATATACCGGAAACACACGTTTTCTATTTTTAAAAAGTCAGATTAATGAACTTTTGGCACATTTTTATGCTCTTTTAGCTTCTGATAAAAAATCAGAATTATCAGAAATAGATAAAAACAAACTTTTTCAGGCTAAGGAAATTGTAACAACGCATTATTCTACGCCGCCTTCGATTACTCAATTGTCTCAAATGGTGGGTTTAAATAGTAATAAATTAAAGAAGAATTTTAAAGAACTTTTCGGGATTCCGGTTTTTAAATACGTTCAGGAAGAACGGTTGAATAAAGCGTATGAATTACTCCGCGAAAGCGAAAAAACAGTTCAGGAATCGGCTTGGGAAGTTGGTTATGAAAGTCTGAGTTCGTTTTCGAATGCTTTTCATAAAAAATTCGGAATGCGGCCAAATGATGTAAAACACCAATTCTTTTCAAACAAATCATAATTCTTTTACGACAAATGATTCTTTTTTAATCTCGACAACTTTGTATCAGTAATCATTTAAAAAGATATTGATATGAAAACCAAAATTTTAGTTCTGGGTTCTACCGGAAAAACAGGAAGCAGAGTTGCAGCAAGATTAGAAAATATTTCTGGAGTTGAACTTCGTTTAGGTTCACGAAATGAGAAAATTCCATTTGATTGGGAAAAACCAGAAACCTGGGAAAATGTTGTAAAAGAAATTGACACAGTTTACATCACTTTTCAACCGGATTTGGCTGTTCCTTTTGCTGCAGATGCGATAGAAAATTTCACTAATCTTGCCACAAAATCAGGTGTACAGAAAATAGTTTTACTTTCTGGAAGAGGCGAAAAGGAAGCGCAGGTCTGCGAAGAAATCGTAAAGAAAAATGCAAAAAACTGGACGATTATCCGTGCCAGCTGGTTCAACCAAAACTTTAGCGAGAGTTTCTTTTTAGATCCAATTCTTTACGGAATTGTGGCTTTGCCAAGAGCTGAAGCACTCGAGCCTTTTACGGATGCTGATGATATTGCTGATGTTGTTACAGCTGCACTTTTAGACGAAAGTCATAACGGAAAAACGTATGAATTAACCGGTCCAAGGTTATTAACTTTTAAGGATGCTGTAAACGAAATTGCCAATGCAAGCAGCAGAAATATTTCTTTTCAGGATTTAAGTTTAGAAGAATATACACAAATGCTGAAAGAATATCAGATTCCTGAAGATCATATCTGGCTGGTAAATTATCTTTTTGAACAGGTTTTAGACGGAAGAAATTCGAGTGTGACTTTTGATATTGAAAAAGTTTTGGGCAGAAAAGCCAAAGATTTTAGCGCTTATGCGGAAGAAACAGCCAAAACCGGAATTTGGAATCCTGAAAATTAAAAGATGAAATATATCAGAGCATTATTTTCGGGAATTTTGGTTTGGTTCGCCGTTAGTCTTTCATTTTATATTTTAGAACAAATTCCCGTTGTAAAAGATTCGTTTTTATGGCAGTCGGTTATTGTGGCGATTTTGATTGTGTTTTTTGCTATTGGGGCTGCAAAGTTTTATTATCAGAAAAATTATAAAATGAGCGGCCAACAGCTCGGAATTATAATGTCGCTTACGGCTTTGTTTCTTGATGTTATTATTACGGTTCCTTTTGTCGAAATTCCAAACGGACGAAGTTATCAGAGCTTTTTTACGAGTCCTACATTATGGATTCTGGCTTTTGTAAATGCAATTTCTATTTTTCTTTGGCGAAAGCAAAACAATAAAAAAACTCCTGTTTAGTGGTACAGGAGTTTTTCGGATTAAATATAATAGTAGTCTGTGGAATTTATTAACCTCGTGTAAGCCATCCTTTTTTATGAACTGTAATGATTGAGTATGGCGCAATCCAGAACAATGAAAAGGTATAGAAAACACTATATGAATAGGCCCAGAATGCTTCGCCTAAAGAATATCTTTTTGCATAGAACAAAACTGAAAAGCTTGATACCAGCAATATTCCTAAAAGCGCAGAGCTGATAAACAACAAAGGGTGTGTTGCAATAAAATAGAACATAAAAATAAAGAACGGATATGTCATTAATATTCTTATAAACTGCTCTGTGTACAAAAGTCTTGCTCCGACTTTAGATTCTTTTCTAAAATCTTTCCAAACATATTTTGCCATCATAATGTTTTCACGCACATTGCTTCTTCCCCATCTAATGAACATTTTGTACAATCCTGTATAATCTTCAGGAACATTTGTCAATACATAGGCATTACGCTGAAACAATACATGGTGTCCTTGTTTTAAAATCATGTTTGTCATGGCTCGGTCTTCACCAATATCAGATGGCTGTCCCATAAAAGTCTGGTCAATCCATTCTGGCAAGCAGGCAAAAACGGCTGTTCTTTTGTAAGCTGCTAAAGCTCCCGGAGTACAAAGTACAGAACCCAATGAACTTTCTGCAGAACGCATGAATTCGAAACTCATTACAAAACTTACGTTTAGCATTTTTGGCAAAATTGCTTTTTCGTTGTTCAAAACCTGAACGTTTCCTGCAACAGCACCACATTTTTCATCAACTACAAACGGACTTACCAAGTTTCTTAAAGTATCTTTTTTAACGATTGAATCAGAGTCAACTGTTACAAAAATTTCTCCTTTTCCTAAATTAAATCCACGGTATAGTGCATGACGTTTTCCTTTATTTTGCGGCTGTTGGAAAATAGAAACACGATCACCTAATTTTAATTTTGCTTGTTGAATCCAATACCATGTATCATCTTTACTTCCATCATCAATAGCCAGAAGTTCTAATTTGTGAGCCGGAAAATCACTTTCGGCCAAACTCATTAAAGTTTCATATACTAATTTTCCTTCGTTATATGCCGGAACAATTACAGTGCAAGTTGGCAGTAATTCATCTGACACAGATTCGATTGGTTTGTATTTAAGATAAAGAAATACATTGTAAAGAAACATTCCGCCTTTAAAAAGAAATAATGCAACGGTAATTGCCAGAAAGATAATTCCGCCGGTTGAGTTTAATCTTTCTAAATGCAGCTGATCAAAATCCGGTTGAAATTGAAGAACTAAAAGAGATCCCGCAATCAATACTAAAAATGTTGCTGCAAGAACCATAAAACCAAAAATACTTTTTGGTCTTTCGATATGTTTTTTGGTTGAGTTGTTGTTTATTTTAAAAATAGATGGGCTGATTACTTCGCTGCTGATATCGCCTCCTGCATAAAATTGTTTTGAAATAATTGTTTCGCTTTCCATGTCCTGTTTATTTGTATTAATTCTCTAAAATGGCTTCTATCAAATGGTCTTTCTTTGCATTTTTCTTAAGTAAACACCAAAAAAATCAAAGAGTGACATGTTCCCAATTTGCAAGCGTTGTGCCATTTAGGTTTTAAACTGAATTTAAGCAGTTTACGAATTATTACATAAAATAATGTGTGTAATATTTTTACACTTTGTAGAATGTTTATACAACTTTTAGTGTGTAAACAGTAGTAAAATAAGGGATTTTTGCAACCACGAAGAAGTGTGGTAAAATATAAAAACGCACTATTGATTCAAAAATTGCATTTGGTCTTAATCGTTTTTAAAATTGTAAGCCTATTTTTTCGAAATGAAAACTTTTACTTACAAAAAAACTTCAAGCAGAATTATTAAGAAAGAATCTTTTCAGATTTTAATTTAAATAAGCTAATTTTATAGGTATATAAGTAATTTTCCTGCGAAAATTAATTTTATCTTAGCAGGAAACAATTCATTTTTGTTTCTATTTTTTATTCTAAAAAACATTTTTACTGCATGAACCAACAGATTTACAACATTTTACTTGCCGATGACGATGACGATGACTGCTCTTTCTTTGAAGAAGCTCTTGATGAACTGTCGCTTGCAACAACTCTTGTAACTGTAAATGACGGAGTTCAGTTAATGAATTTTTTTAATGATAAATTTGGAGAGAATCTTCCTGATGTTCTTTTTCTGGATTTGAACATGCCTAAAAAAAATGGATCTGAATGCCTGACAGAAATCAGACAGATTGAAAGATTAAAAGATTTCCCTGTTATTATATTTTCAACTTCTCTTGATACCAAAATTGTAGATGTGACCTACAATATGGGCGCTACATTTTATATTCGGAAACCCGGCGATTTTTCAAAACTAAAAACCGTTATTGAAAATGCACTTATCGCAGCTTCTCAAAATAACTTTAAACAACCTGAAAGAGCGCATTTCATAATTCAACCCTAAACCACTTTGAATGAGCCAAGCATATAAGGAACATTATTTTCTAGCCGATGGCGGTGAAATGGGAGAATTAATTCGTTCCAAAGACTGGAGCAAAACTCCTTTAGGTGATCCTGAAAACTGGCCTCAAAGTCTGCGAACCGTAACTTCGGTTATACTCAATAATCCTTTTGGAATGTACATTGCCTGGGGAAAAGATTTTACGCAGTTATACAATGATGCTTTTCAAAAAATTATTGGTTCTGAGAAGCATCCCCAAGCTTTAGGAAATTCTCCCAAAGATACCTTCTCAGAAATCTGGAACATTACAGGGCCAATGCTTGAAGAGGCTATGCAGGGAAAATCTATCTCTTTTCCTGATTTTGTTGTTCCTTTAAACAAAAACGGAATTGTTGAAACTTGTTATTTTGATTTTTCTTATTCTCCTATACGAATTGAAAATGGCGAAGTTGGAGGCGTTTTAGTAACCGTTGTTGAAACTACTGCAAAGAAAAAAGAAGTTATAGATCAGGTTGAAGCACGTGTGCAGCTTCAGGAAAGCGAACAAAAAATAAGACAGTTAGTTGAAAATGCTCCTTTTCCTATTGCAGTTTATGTGGGTGAAGAAATGCGTGTTGAACTTGCCAATGATTCTATTATAAAAGTTTGGGGAAAGGGCGGCGATGTAATTGGAAAATCATATCGCGAAATTCTGCCTGAACTCGATAATCAATCTGTCTTTGAACAGGTTCTGGGTGTTTTAAAAACAGGAAAATCTTTTCATAATAAAAACGCCCAAATTGATTTAACTATTAACAATAAACTCGAAACTTTTTATTTCAATTATAGTTTTACTCCTTTGTTTGACACAAACGGAAATGTATATGCTGTTATGAATACAGCTGCTGATGTTACTGATTTGCATCTTGCTTCTAAAAAAATTGAAATAGCTGACAAACGTTTCCGTGATACAGTAAGACAGGCTCCACTTGGGATTACTATTTTACGTGGTTCGGATTATATTGTCGAATCTGCAAATGAGGCTTATCTTAAACTTGTTGCACAAGAAGAAGAAAATTTTGTGGGCAGACCATTATTTGATTCTCTGCCTGAAGTAAAAGATACGGTTGATTCTTTATTAAAAAATGTTTTGGCAATCGGTATTCCTTATCATGGTAACGAAGTTCCGGTTCCTTTAAACAGACATGGAAAATTAAGCATTTCGTATTTTGATTTCCTTTACCATCCTTTACGAGAAGAAAATGGTGAAATTACAGGTATAATTGTCACGGTAACAGAGGTTAGCGAAAAAGTCGAAGCGCGTAAAAAAATAGAACAAAACGAGGAACGTTTAAATATTATTGTGGAAGCCAGCGAATTAGGAACCTGGGAATTGAATGTAAAAACACGTGAACCGCGTTATTCTCAAAGGTATCTCGAAATTATTGGCGGTTACAAGGAGGAAATTATGTTGTCGCACGAACAATTGCTGCAGCATTTGCATCCTGATGATATGCATATTAGAAATAAAGGCTTTAAAGATGCACTTAATTTGGGAGCCCTTCACTATGAAGTACGAACGATATGGCACGATAAATCAATTCACTGGATTGAAGGAAGAGGAAAAGTTTTTTACGACGAAAATCATAATCCGGAGAAATTAATTGGAACGATTAGAGATATAACACCCGAGAAAAAACACCAGCAGGAATTAGAACAAAGCGAAAAAAGATTCCGCAATCTTGTAATGCAGTCCCCTGTTCCAAAAGCTATTTTGAAAGGCAGCGAAATGGTTGTTGAAATCGCCAATCTAGCTTTGCTTGAAACTATTTGGAACAAAAAGGAAAGTGCTGTTCAGGGTAAAAAATTGTTCGAAATTTTCCCGGAACTTCTCACTCAAAAATACAGTCAATTATTAAATGAAGTTTTCACGACCGGAAAAACACATTCTGAAATAGAATCGCCAATTTTTATTAACGGAAATAATGGCGAACAATTATTTTATATTGATTTTGAATATGCTCCAATGTATGAAACAGACAACACTATTTCTGGAATTAGAGCCACAATAATTGATGTAACGGAAAAAGTTGAAGCCCGAAAAAAAATTGAAGAAAGTGAAAAACGTTTCCGCTCTTTAACAGAAAGTATTCCGCAGTTAATATGGGAAACCGATGAAAAAGGAAATGCTTTATTTACTTCCGGAAAATGGGAAGAATATACTGGAATAAGGCCTGCGGGAGAAACGGAATGGAAAGCGATGATTCATCCCGATGATTATGAGGAAAATATCAAAATTTGGGCTCACAGTCTAGAAACCGGACAAGTTTACAGAACTGATGTAAGGGTTTTAAGAAAAGATGGAAACTACAGATGGCACGCCGTTATTGGTGAACCTGTTTTAGATACTGATAATAAAATCATTAAATGGGTAGGTGCTTTTACAGATATTCATACCGAAAAAGCTTTTACACATGAACTGGAGCAGCAGGTTACGGCGAGAACCAGAGAGTTGAGCCAAATGTACAAATCGCTTAAAAAAAGCGAGGAACGTTATCATTTAATGGTCGAAGAAGTTCAGGATTATGCGATCTTGTACTTAAATCATAACGGAATTGTTGAAAACTGGAATATTGGAGCCGAAAAAATTAAAGGCTACAAAGCACAAGAAATAACCGGAAAACATTTTGCTATTTTCTATACGCCGGAAGATCAGAAAAATAATCTGCCCAATACATTGCTTGAATTGGCCAGAGAAAAAGGCCGTGCAGTGCAGCAAGGCTGGCGCGTACGTAAAAACGGGAGTTTATTTTGGGCAAGTGTTGTAATTACAGCGGTTCATAATAAGAATAATGATGTGATTGGTTTTTCGAAAGTTACACACGACTTAACCGAGAAAAAGAAAGCCGACGATAAAATTAAACTGAATGCTTTAGAACTGGAACAAAAAAATGCCGAGTTGGAGCATATGAACAAAGAACTTCAGTCTTTTGCCTATATTTCAAGTCATGATTTGCAGGAACCGCTTCGAAAAATTCAAACTTTTGCTTCGCAGATTTTGGATAAGGAATTTCAAAATTTATCAGATTCAGGAAAAGATAAATTCAAAAGAATGCAAAACGCAGCACAGCGTATGCAGACTTTAATTAACGATTTGCTTTCGTATTCGAGAACGAATATTCAGGAAAGAATTTTTGAAAAAACAAATCTTTCAAAAATCATTGATGAAGTAAGGGAAGATCTTAAAGAAGAACTGGAACAAAAAAATGCCGTGATTGAAAACAATGATGTTGGCGAGATAAATATTATTCCGTTTCAGTTTAGACAGCTGCTTTATAATTTAATCAGCAATTCACTTAAATTTTCAAAACCGGATATTCCGGCTGTAATAAAAATTAACAGCGAAATTGCAAAAGGCTCAGAATTTCAGGAAGAAGCTTTAACAAAAGAAACCCTTTATTGCCATATAACTATTTCAGACAACGGAATTGGATTTGAACCACAATACAGCAAAAAAATCTTTGATGTTTTCCAGCGTTTGCACGGGAGAGATCAATATAAAGGAACAGGAATTGGTCTGGCAATCGTAAAAAAAATAGTTGAAAACCATAACGGAATTATTACTGCAAAAGGCGAACAAAATAAAGGCGCTTCTTTTGATATTTATATTCCGCTGGAATAATTCTTCAACTACAATTCATAAAAAAAACGGAAACAACTTTACTAAGTCATTTCCGTTTTTATTCCTGATTCTTCGAATTAGGAATTTACCTTAAAACCAATTTCTTATCTGGTATAAACTGTAATTATACCTGTAGCTTTGTCTTTAATTTTCAACTCTTTATTAGTAAGGTTCATAATATCGCTGGTTGAGCTTGCATTACCAATAGTAATCGTTAAATCATTATGGGATCTTACGTAAGTCCCTGTGGTTTCTACTAAAGCACAATTCTCACCGCTGTAATCACCTATAACAGCTGCATTACTTAATTTTAGTTCTAAATAATCTCTATTAGCAGTGCATCCTTCTTGGTTTTCTAGAGCATCAACTAATACTTCTTGTCCATCAACAATTGTCCCTGTTTTACTTAGGTTATACTTCCCTTGTAACGGTACAATTGTTTCTCCTTCATTATCATCGTTGCTACAAGACGTAGCAAACATTCCCAGGCTTAAGGCTAATACGAATAATATGCTTTTACTTTTCATGTCGATTTGTTTTTTTTATAGAATTAATTTAATAATGCTAAATTAAAAGTATAATCTTACATAAATTTCCATGATTTTAAGTTTATTTTACATAAATCGCATTTATTTGAAAAGCAATATCTTTAGACTTTATTTTTTTATTACATATTTATTGATGATATAATGAGTTATGGGTCTTAAGGCTCTGCCGTTTTCCGGATGCATTCCATGTGTGTTAAAAAACTCAACACTATCTCCCACCTTAGCATACCAAACAACAGCTTTTTCATTTTTAAAAAAGATTGTTGTATCGCAAACCTTAATTCTTCGAAGATCAATAATTCTTTCATCATAAGGTTCAGGCGAGTTAAATGTTCCTATTCCACCTATTTTCAAATCACAGCTTACTTCATCATAATGGTCGCCAGACCATTGCATGCAATCTTTTTTTGGCAAGGCTAAATAAATGATTAAACCTAATCCAACAACAACAGCTGTAATTCCTAAATACCTCCATATATTATTTGGTGTTCCCTCATCTATGTTAACAAAAGTTGATATGGGTGCCGGAGTTGGTGCTAATTCTTGATTTTGAAATGATTCAGGTTTTTCAGCAACAAAAATTGGTTCAGATTCTTCATCTTGAATTGGCTCAGATTCCTGACTTTGATTTTCTTTTGGCTCTTCAATTTTCGGATCAATAACATTTTCGTTTTCCACCTCATCTATCAAATCATCAGAAGAATTTTGTGGACTAAAAAATTTGGTATCTCTAAGATCATTTATTAATTCTAAATCATCTGGATCATTTTGTTTTCTAAACTTGTTAAAAGGCCTTGGTTGAAGATCTACAAGTATTGCAGCTAATTGAATTGTATCTTCAGCAGGGTTTTCTGTTCTACCTAAAAAAAATCTCTTAACCGCTTCTAATTTATTCATCTCGTCATCTCCAAACAAATTCTTTTTATCCTTATCAAATGGAACATCAAAAAAAGATTCAAAAGCACTTAAGTCATCTTTATTATTGTTTGACTTGAATCTTTTCACACATAATTTTCTAAGATTTGCTGTAGTTGGAGAACTTAAATTATAGGAATGTTCCCCTTCTATTTCCTCTTCATATTTAGCTTTAATAGCTTTTTTATAATCTTCAAAAGTATAGTTTGACATAGGCATTTTAAACTTTTTAAAACTTTTTCTAAAGTACTTTATTCTACTTTTTACTACTTCTTAGAACTTATCCCGACTTTAAAAAAATATATTAGACTTTCCTGACTTTCTGATCAATCCAGCTTCAAAACCATCGTTACTTTGCCTCAACAAAATTAGTTAGCGCTTTGATCTGCAGGTCAAAAACAAATGTACAAAACTAGTTTATTCAAAAAGTGCGGAAAACCGTAAGACGGAGTTTATTCCGGGAAGTATAGATGAAAATCTTACTGTTCTACGCACTTCACTTCCCAAACAAATTTGGTATTGCACTCAACCAAAAGCCCGGAAAAGTTCCGGCCAGCAATGCCTATGTCTAATTTTTAAAATTTAAAAAAATGAAAACTCTATATTTATTGGGAGCGTGCGCGCTATTGTCAACTACATTATTTTCTTGTACTGCTGACGAATTTGATACAAATAAAAAAACGGAGATAAAAAAAGATGTCGTTCGAGACAGTATACAGGCAAGCGAACCAGATGGTCCTGGTGATGATCCTATTAATCTTCCACCACCAAAAAAATAACAAATAAAATCTGTTGTTTTTAATAATTGTTTAAATTCGGGGAAAGTAATTTTTATGTTACGATCCCCGTTTTTTTGTTTTCTTATTTTTCTTCTTTTTATTTCCTGTGAGGAGAAAACAAATATATTGCCCATACACGATAAGAATGAAAAAGAAGCTAAAGTGGTACAACAGAAAGCCACAGAGCAATTTCAAAAGAGCAATTACAATAGCGCATTTTACTACTTCAACAAATCAAAAATTACATTTGAATATATAAAAGACACTACCAATGTGATCTACAATTTAATTCAAATGGGTTATATACAGCAAATAAACGGCGACTATTACGGAAGTAAAGAGACATTTACAGAAGCTTTGCCTTATATTAAAAAGAAGGATATTTATAGTGCTGCGGTCAATAATTTCTTCGGAATTGCCGACAAGGAACTTTCGATTTATGATGACGCAGTATCTTATTATAATCAGGCAATCAGTGACTCAAAAGATGAGGCAGCCCAACAATCTCCTTTAAACAATATTGCTGTTGTTTATATTAAACAGAAAAAATACGACAAAGCTGTTAAAATTCTGGAAGGAATTTTAGAGACAAAAGCATTCGATAAATTTGTAAAAAGTAAAGCAAGAGTAATTGATAATCTTGGATTTGCCTATTTTAAAAAAGGCTTAAATGAAAAAGGGCTTCAACTTATGAATGAAAGTCTGGAATTGAGAACAAAAGCAGATGATTTATACGGAAGTATTGAAAGTTATCTTCACCTCTCCGAATTTTATTCCAAAACTGACATTGCAAAATCAAATAAAAATGCTAAAAAAGCCTATGAAATTTCCACTCAACTAAATAGTGTTGACGAACGATTGAAAGCTTTATCCTTTCTAATTTCTAATGGTTCCGGTACAAAATATGCCCAGCAGTATATTTCAATAAATGACAGTATAATCAAAATTAGAAACAACTTTAAAAACAAGTTTGCTAAAATTAAATACGATTCAAAAAAAGAAAAAGACGAAAACCAAAAACTGCGATTAGAAAAAGTAGAAAATGAATTGTCACTTCAAAAAGCAAGATACCAGAGGATATTTTTTATAATCGGGATTGTATCGCTCTTTTTTCTGTTGCTCTACTTGAGAAAGTTTTATCAAAATCGAAACCGAATCGAAAAAATAAAAACGGCCTACGATACCGAAACCAGAATCGCGAAAGACATTCACGATGAACTGGCAAATGATGTTTTTAATACCATAACTTTTACCCAGACACAACCGCTGGAAATTCAAAATACAAAAGAAACTTTATTGCAAAAACTCGATCATATTTACAGTCGTGTGCGCGGCATTTCCAGAGAAAATAATGATATCGATACCGGATCAAATTACTTTAACAATTTAAAAGAAATGCTTTCTACCTATAACAGCGATAGTACTAATGTTATTATTACGAATATCGAAAAGGTAAATTGGGATTCTATTGAAGATTTAAAAAAGATAGCAATTCAGCGGGTATTACATGAATTAATGGTCAATATGAAAAAACACAGCGGAGCTTCTATCGTCGTTGTAAAGTTTGAAAGTAACTCAAATACCTTATTTATAAACTACTCTGATAACGGAAAAGGCTGCGAAAAATCAAAAATTATAAAAAATGGTTTACAAAATATGGAAAACCGTATTCTGGCCATAAAAGGAACTATTACTTTTGAAACTGAACCAGATAAAGGTTTTAAAGTTAAAATAACAATGCCTAAATAAAAGCCTATGTTTAAAAAAGTAATAATAGCCGAAGATCTTGACGCAATGAATTTAGGAATTCAGCAAGTTTTAAAAGATTTAAATATTGTCGATTTTCAACATTCAAAATTTTGTGACGAAGCGTTTTTAAAAATACGCGCTGCAATCAATCAAAACGAACCTTATGATTTGTTAATCAGTGATCTTTCGTTTAAAACCGATCATCGCAGATCGGATATTGCTAATGGAGACGAACTGGTTCAAAAAGTTCGTGAACTGCAGCCCAATATTAAAATTATCGCTTATTCTGTAGAAGATAAAAGTTACCGCATAAAATCTCTTTTTGACAATGCCGAAATTGATGCTTTTGTCCTGAAAGGTTTAAATAGTATCGAAGAATTAAAAAAAGCAATCAATCTAATTTCGACTTCAGACCAGATATTTATTTCTCCCGAGGTTGCTTCTGCATTACAGGAAAAAAACAATTACGAAATTGACGATGTCGATATTAAAATCCTGAAATATTTATCTGACGGGACTTCGCAAGATGAAATAATAGAGATTTTTAAAAGCTCCGATATCAAACCCAACAGTAAAAGTGCTGTAGAAAAAAGATTATCTAAACTCAAAGACTTTTTTAAAGCGAATAATACCATTCATTTAGTTTCTATTACAAAAGATATGGGGATTATTTAATTCCTTAAAATTATACCTTCTTTTAAGCTCCTTCGGGGGCTTTTTTTAATTTCTTTAAGATAATTTTATGGATTATGGATTTCCGTAATATACTGGTTTTTATTGGTTTTACTTTTGAATTATTAATTTAAACTACAAACCAATGGAAATGAATATTCAACTAAAATCATTAGCAGATAAAATAAATCAGCTGAAAGGTAAAATCGAAACAGAAGAATCTACAAAACATGCTTTTGTACTGCCTTTTATACATGTTTTGGGCTATGATGCTTTTAATCCACTAGAAGTAGTTCCCGAATTTACGGCAGACCTCGGCTTAAAAAAAGGAGAAAAAGTAGATTATGCTATTTTTCAAAATGGAGAACCAATTATAATTGTCGAATGTAAAAGCTGGAAAGAAAAACTTACCGTTCATAATTCACAGTTGTTTCGCTATTTCCATGTTACAAAAACCCGATTTGCGCTTTTAACAAACGGAATTAGTTATCAGTTTTTTACTGATTTAGATGATCAGAACAAAATGGATGAAAAACCATTTTTAGAATTTGACATTTGCAATCTAAAAGAAAATACGATAAACGAAATTGCAAAATTTCATAAAGCTAATTTCGATGTAGATAATATTGTAAGCAATGCAAGTTCATTAAAATACATTAAAGAAATCAAGAAGTTAATAAATACAGAATTAGAAAGTCCTTCAAACGATTTTACAAAATTATTTGCAGGTAAAATATACACCGGAAGATTAACTGAAAAAGTAGTGGATGAATTTAAAGATTTGGTTCAGAAATCAGTCAGTCAATTTATTAATGACAAAATTAATGACCGATTAAATGCAGCCTTAACTAAAGAAACGCTTAAACAACAAGATGAAGAAATTTCAACAGTTGAAGACGATAATAAAATTAATACTACCGAAGAAGAACTTGACGGTTATCGAATAATAGTTGCAATTCTGCGCCGCAAATTGCCAGCAAACCGAATTGTACATCGCGACACACAATCTTATTTCGGAATTCTCCTCGATGATAACAATAGAAAACCTCTTGCCAGACTTCATTTAAATACTAACAAAAAATATATCAGCCTTTTTAATGATAATAAAAATGAATCAAAAATTGCAATTTCATCTATTGACGATATTTATCAATATGAAAAAGAATTACTAGAAACAGTTACACTTTACGAAACCGAATAAAACAAACTAATTATGATAAACGATTTAAAAAAGTTCTTAAATGAAGAACAAGACCCAAAGGCCGTTGAAAAGCTTTTAGTTAAAGTTAATGGATTATTAACCTCGGGAGAGCAGGTAGAATATATTGCGGTACAGAAAAAACCAGCTATAAATTTATCTCCAGACTGCATCGCTTTAACTAATAAAAGAATTATTTTCTGCAGACCTAAGAATTTAGGTTTGTCTATGGATTTTCAGGATTACGCATGGAAAGACATTCTTGATTGTCATATGAAAGAAGGAATTATGGGCGCAACTTTTTCAATGAAAACGATAAAAGGGCATATTAATATGCTTGATTATTTACCTAAAGCCCAAGCAAGAAAATTATATCAGTTTGCACAGCAAAAAGAAGAAGAAATGGTCGTGTTTAGACGTGAACATGATTTAGAAACAAAACGAGCAATTGCTGGCGGTGGAATTACGGTAAATGCAGGTTTGCCAATTCCGCAAAATCAAGAGCAGAAAGAAGATCCGTTGGAAACACTTCAAAAATTAAAAAAATTATTAGAAAGCGAAATTATTTCGCAAACAGAATTTGATACTAAAAAAACAGAAATTTTATCTAAAATGTAAACTTATGAAAAGTAAATTAACCGCAGCAATCTTGACACTTTTTTTCGGAGGAATTGGAATCCATAAATTCTATTTAGGACAATCAGGCCAAGGAATTCTCTACTTATTATTTTGTTGGACTTTCATTCCTTCAATATTAGCATTTTTTCAGTTCTTCGGACTCTTGTTTATGTCTGATCACGCTTTTAATGTAAAATATAATAATGGATTTTAAATAAAAAGAAGTAGAAAAATCACGTATAAGTACTCGTTTTAAAGACCATAATTCTAATTAGATTTATCGCAGTCTTATAAAACAATAAAACAATAAAAAATAGGATTTTAAGTCTAACCAAATACCACAAAAGCCTATGTCAAAAAACTACTTCATCTTACTTTTATTATTTACGTTTTATTCCTGCGAAAAGGCCTCTGCTCCGCCTCCACCGCAAATAAACACATTTTATAAACCCGTAATTACAGCAGACGATCGTAAAACAATTACGCCTGAAGAAGCAAAAACGTATCATGTAAATAAAACGCATCAATACGAATACAGAACCGGCAATTCGGGAGATTATGAATACAATTATGATGTAAAAGGAATAAATGCAGTAGGCGATTCGGTTTATGGAAATATTAATGTTCAGGGGAAATACGGCGCCGGAATTTTAACCGATACTGTTGCCGAAATAGAAATTAATACCGAATGGATTGCATACGGAAAATTAAAAGCTACTGATAAAAAAGGAAACGAATACAATTTAATTGTAAAATAAAAACGAACTGATGAAATATACTTTACTCTTATTTTTTGTTTTTTTGACTTCTTTTTCTCCTCCAGATACAAGCGTTTATATCTGCGGTTCAAGCGGATCGAAAAAATACCATTATAAGGAACATTGCCGAGGCTTATCGTCATGCAGGCAGGAAGTTGTAAAAACATCACTTAAACAAGCTCAGGGTTATGGTTTAACACTTTGTGGATGGGAAGATTGATTTATCTTCCCATTTTTTATTTAATCATTTGATAATAATAGCTTTACAATAAATTCACATTAGTTTTATTAATTTGATTAAAACTAATCGTTATGAAATTCTTTAACCTAAATTTCCTGGTATCATTCAAAGAATGGCTTTTTTTAAGAGCCATGCAGTCTTCTTTCCTTCATTAATAAAGCAGTTTAAAAATAAAGGAAAGTACCATTGAATGAATAAAATTGAAAACTCATTTTTGAACAAAAACCAATTTGGTGACGATTTCTTGTGGGGTGTTTCTACCGCCGCTTTCCAAATTGAGGGAGCACATGATTCTGACGGAAAAGGTTCTTCTATCTGGGACGTTTTTACTTCTCAAAAAGGGAAAATCAAAAACGGTCATCATGCCCTAACCGCCTGCGACTTTTATAATTCTTATCAGGACGATATTGATTTAATTCGGGAATTAAATATTCCGAATTTTAGATTCTCTATCAGCTGGCCCCGAATTATGCCAACGGGAACTCATCCCGTTAATCAAGCCGGAATCGATTATTACAATAAAATTATCGATTCATTACTTGCCGCCGGAATTCAACCCTGGATTACACTTTACCACTGGGATTTACCACATGAACTCGAATTAAAAGGAGGCTGGACAAGCCGTGAATCGGTTTCTTGGTTTTCAGAATATGTTGACGTTTGTGCACAGTATTTTGGTGATCGTGTTAAAAACTGGATGGTAATTAATGAACCTTCGGTATTTACCGGAGCAGGCTATTTTCTAGGCATTCATGCACCCGGAAAAAAGGGAATTACCAATTACCTAAAAGCAATGCACCATGTAACGCTGGCAACGGCTGCGGGTGCCAAAATATTGCGAAACAAAATTCCGAATGCTAATATCGGAACTACATTTTCGTGTACGCATATTGAGCCGGCAACAGATAGCCAAAAAGATATTGAAGCCGCCAAACGTGTCGATACTTTATTAAACCGAACTTTTATAGAGCCTATTTTAGGATTGGGTTATCCGCAGAAAGATCTTCCTGTGCTTAAAAAGCTTAATAATTATATTTTAGAAGATGATTTAAACAATCTCGATTTTGATTTTGATTTCATCGGATTACAATGTTATACGCGTGAAGTAGTAAAGTCGGCAATGCTGATTCCTTATATTGGTGCCGAATTGATAAGTGCCGAAAAAAGAAACGTAATTTCTACCGAAATGGGCTGGGAAGTTTATCCACCTGCATTGTATCACGTTCTAAAAAAATTCAACGAGTACAAGGGCATCAAAAAAATCATAATTACTGAAAATGGAGCCGCTTTTCCGGATACCGTTACAAACGGAAAAGTATTTGATATTAAAAGAACGCATTATATTCAGGATCATTTAGAACAAATCTTAAAAGCAAAAGAAGAAGGCTTAAATGTTGAAGGCTATTTTGTGTGGAGTTTGACGGATAACTTCGAATGGGCTGAAGGTTATAACGCCCGCTTCGGATTAATCCACGTAGATTTCGAAACGCAGAAAAGAACGATCAAAAATTCTGGATTATGGTTTAAAGATTTTTTATCTTAAACCTTATAATTTAACCACAAAGTTCGCAAAGCTTTATGTTAATAGCTTTGCGAACTTTGCGTAAATCTTAGCGAACTTTGCGGTTAAATAATATAAACTAAAAGCCTTTCAGAATTTCACTTCCGAAAGGCTTTTTTAATTAATATCATTCTAATTGATTAATGAAATCTATATTTATATGCTTGTTTTAAAATTCCGATATGGATTTTCCCATTCTCTTTTAAATGAGCAGTTACCATAATATATTTTTCTTCGGGATACTTTATATCATAATTAAATATCGTGTCTCTTACTTTTACCTGAAGCTGGTGTTTTCCTTTTTCAGATACTGACAACTCTGTCGTTTCATAAGCAGGCATGGCATTTGTCGCTTTTAAGTTAATTTCCTGAACTTTCTTTTCATCCAGAAGTACTTCCAACTTTAAATTATCTAGCTTCATGTTTGTTGGCTGCTCAAACGAAACAACAAATTTTTTGCATCCAAAAAGGCAAAAAATAATTAATAACAGTAGAACTTTTTTCATGGAAATAATCTTTATTATTTTATAAATATAAATATTTTTATTGATCTAGCTGCTATTTTTCATCATTAGCACTAACTCCATTTAAATATAAAAAGCCTTTCAGAATTTCTTCTAAAAGGCTCTTCTCTTCAAAAAACAATAAAATTATAACCTTTATAAGCTTATAATGTTTCGTTTAAAACCGCAACGGCTTCCTTCCAATTGTTTACTCTTAAATGATGATTTTGATTTGCATTATGAAATGCGGTGAACATAATAGGTTTTCCCATACAATAATCTAAATTTTTACAATGATCATCAATCATATAATCGGTATTGATAATTTTTTTGCTGCCACATAAAATAATATTATCCCATTTAATAAAAGGAAAATGTTCTGCAAGCCATGCCATTTTTTCAGCTAGCGAGATCGGAAATTCTGTTGCAGCCGAAACAATAAAGATTTCAAAGTTTTCTTGTAATTCAAGTAAACTTTCAACTGCATCAGGCATTACCGGTAATGTTCTAAAGAAATTTTCTGTATTTAAAACCTCATACAGCAAATCTCTTCCATTAAAAGCATCTTCTGAAGTTAAACCTTTGATACTTTCTTTTGACAGCGTTGTTCCGTAAACTTTATTGTAATGGCTAATTAATTGTGCATCTATATCAGCAAGCACACCATCCATATCAATTGCAATTGTTTTCTTTTTCATTGTAAAATTATTTTGCGGTAAAATTATGCAAAAATTGCAATATATTGCAATTTTTAACTTATTTTTGCAATATAAAACCGCAAGAAAAATGAAAAAGGAAGAGCGTCAACAGGTTATATTAGAATATTTAGCTAAAGAACATCGGGTAACATCTATAGAGTTAAGCGAGTACCTAAGTGTTTCAGAAGATACAATTCGACGTGATTTGAAAGAACTTTCAGATCAGGGACTTTTAAAAGCCGTTCGTGGAGGCGCAGTTGCTCCTTCTCCAATTCCGCTGCATTACAGAAATAGAGAAAAACACGATGTTGAAAATAAAAAGATCATTGCCGAAAAAGCGATTTCATATTTAAAAGACGGACAGGTTGTTTTTATTGATGGCGGAACAACTTCAGTAGCTCTGGTAGCAAGTTTTCCTTACGATTTAAAATTAACCGTTATTACAAACAGTTTTCCGGTTGCTTTATTAGTTGAAGATTTACCGAATATTGAGTTAATTTTTGCAGGAGGATTAATGAGTAAAACCTCTTTTACCACTTCTGGAATTGATACGATAGATTTTTTGCGAAATTTTAGAGCAGATATTTGTATTTTAGGAATCTGCAGTATTCATCATGAACGCGGCATTACCGGTATTTTATATGATGATTCTCAAATTAAAAAGAACATGATCCAAAACTCTAATTTTGTTATCGCTCTGAGTTCTATTGAAAAAGTAGGAACAGCAGAGGCTTATTATATTTCCCCAATTACAGATATTGACGTTTTGGTTACGAACATTTCTCCTGAAGATGAAATTTTAAAAACATACAAAGAAATAGGTTTAACCATTCTTTAATTCTATAACTTATTTTAAACTTATTTTAAACTGTAAATTACGCAAACCTGAATTTTTAGTCCTAATTTATAAATCAGGAGTCCTGAATTCCTATATTCGGACAGGTTAACATTTTACTAATCATAGCTTTGTGAAAAATTAATTTTCAAAAAAGTTTATGAAAAAAGTTATCTGTTTTATCGCGTTATTATTTTCGCCTGCTTCTTTATTGGCACAGACAGAAGAGGCATTGGTTAAAAAATGTATTGAAAGTTACATTGAGGGTACTTCTTATAATAAATCTGAAAGCATCGAAAAGGCATTTTATCCCGAAGCCAATCTGTTTTTAAGCAGCAAAGACAAAGACTTATGGATTGTCCCTGCCAGCGAGTATACCAAATGGTTTAAAAAAGATAATCAGGGACAGTTTAATGGGCGTATAGGCAGAGTTGTTTCAATTGATGTATACAACAATATAGCCTCGGCTAAGGCAGAAATACTAATCCCTGGCAAAAAAATGGAATTTATTGATCTGTTTTTACTCAAAAAGCTTCAAGGCGAATGGAAAATAATCAGTAAATCGGCAAGCAGTTTAACTACTAATAAATCGGGACAGAATATTCTATTTATTGTTTCCAATGCCCATTATTATGGTAAATCAACGATAGCCGCAGGCAATAGTTTTTCTGAAATAGTAAACGCCTACAATACTTTTAAAACAGCAGGATTCACCGTTGATTTTGTAAGTCCGGAAGGAGGAAGCATTCCATTAGCATACATCAATACATCCGACACTTTACAAAAGCAATATTTATTTGACCCCAATTTTATGTATGCCATAAAAAACACTAAAAAACCAAACGAAATTGATTCAAAAAATTATAAAGCTGTTCATTACATTGGCGGTGGATCTGCGATGTATGATGTGCCAGAAAATAAAGAAATTCAAACTATTGCTTTAAAAGTATATGAAGAAAATAAAGGTATTATTTCTTCTGTTTGTCATGGTACTGCAGGAATTGTAAACTTAAAAACAAATGATGGTAAGTATTTGGTAGCAGGAAAAAAAATTAGCGGCTACCCAGATTCATTCGAAAAACAAGATGGAGAATATTTTAAGTACTTTCCATTCTTAATTCAAAAAACAATTGAAGAAAGAGGAGGAATTTTTAAGTTTTCTGCTCGGAATGTTTCACATGTAGAAACAGACGGAAGAATCGTTACCGGACAAAATTTTCAATCATCAAGCGGTGTAGCTTTAAAAATTATAGAATTAATAAATAATGCGAAAAGTGAGTAACATCGAGCAAATAAAAAAAGCCTTTCAAGATTACTCTTAAAAGGCTTTTTCTCTACAAATTAACAGGCAATATTATTTCCATCCGCCGCCCAGGTCTCTGTAAACATGAACTGCAGCATTTAATTGTTCTTTTTTAGTATCTATTAATTCTAATTTTGCTTCTAATGCATCTCTTTGAGTCATTAAAACCTCAAAATAATCTACTCTTGCAGATTTAAACAAATCGTTTGAAACATCAATTGATTTATTTAAGGCATCAACTTGCTGTGATTTTAAATCGTAACCTTTTTGAAGATTATCAATTTTAGAAAGCTGTGTTGAAACTTCTAAATAAGCATTCAATATTGTACGATCGTAATTGTACAACGCCTGAAGCTGTCTTGCATTGGCACTAGAAAATTCTGCTTTAATGGCATTTCTGTTAATTAATGGTGCAGCAATATCTCCGGCTAACGAATATAAAATCGATTCAGGAAATGTAAACAAATAAGATGGTTTAAAAGCCTGAACTCCAAAAGCTGCCGAAATATCCAATGAAGGGTAAAATTCTGCACGAGCTACTTTTACATCTAGTTTTGCCGCAACCAATTCTAATTCTGCCTGCTTAACATCTGGGCGATTTGTTAGTAATTGAGAAGGAATTCCAGAGTTTACAGCTGCCGGAAGCAAATCTGTAAAATTGGTTTTATCTCTTTTAATATCCTGCGGATAACGTCCTAACAAAAAGTTGATTTTGTTTTCGTTCTCTTTTATTTTCTGCAAAATATCAAACTCCAGACTTTTTGAAGTTAAAACCTCAGCCTGAAATTTCTGAACTCCAAGTTCAGTCGCTCTCGCAGCTTGTTTTTGAACTTTTACAATTTCTAAAGCGTTTGTTTGTAAAGCGATAGTTTGTTTTACAATCTCTAATTGGCTGTCTAAAGCTAATAATTCGTAATAATTATCAGCGATTTCAGCAATAAGGTTTGTAATTACAAAGTTTTTACCTTCAACTGTTGCTAAATAACGGTTTACAGCTGCTTTTTTAGAATTACGCAGTTTTTTCCAGATATCTACTTCCCAGTTTGCATAAGCTGCAATCGTATAATCCGGTAACGGATCCGGAGTTTCGATTCCCGGTTTAATTTCTGTCGTTGCATCACCTGCACCCTGACTTGTATAGCGCCCTACTTTTTCGATTCCTGCACCGGCACGAACTCCAACTGTAGGCAATAGTGCCCCTTTACGAACTCTGATATCATTCTTTGCAATTTCAATTTCCTGCAAAGTCATATTCAGTTCCTGATTGTTTTTTAAGGCAATATCAATCAACTCTACAAGGTTTTGATCTTTAAAGAAATCTTTCCATTTTAAAGTCGATGTATTTGTTGTGTCCTGCGATTTTACGCTTCCAAATGCTTCCGGAACCGGAGCGCTTGTACTTGCTGTTTCAGCTGCAGGGGCTTTACATCCTGCCACGGCAAGACATAAACCCAATGCAATACTGTATTGATATAATTTAACTTTATACATGATTGTTATCAATTTCTTCTGTTAATGGATTTTCTTCTTCATGTTTTACCAGTTTGTGTTTCTCGGCTATTTTGGCAAATATGTAATACAAGCCCGGAATTACAAATACTCCGCAAATGGTTCCTATAAGCATACCTCCAGCGGCTGCAGTACCAATAGTTCTGTTACCTATTTTACCCGGACCAGTTGCAAATGCAAGCGGTAATAATCCCGCAATAAACGCAAATGAAGTCATCAAAATAGGACGGAACCTTGCTTTTGCTCCTTCCATCGCAGACTCTAAAACTGTTCTTCCTGCTGCGTGCCTTTGAATAGCAAACTCTACAATCAATACGGCATTTTTACCCAATAAACCAATAAGCATTACCATGGCAACCTGCGCATAAATATTGTTTTCTAATCCTACAACTTTCAATAAAAGGAAAGCTCCAAAAATACCCGCAGGCAAAGAAAGAATTACTGATAGTGGAAGAATAAAACTCTCATACTGGGCAGCTAATACCAGGTAAACGAATCCTAAACAGATTAAAAATACCCAAATTGCCTGATTACCTTGTGCAACCTCATCGGCAGAAATACCCGCCCAGTCAATATCATAACCTCTAGGTAATTTTTTAGCTGCAACTTCCTGAATTACTTTAATAGCCGTACCAGAACTGTATCCCGGAGCCGGACCACCACTAATTTCCGTAGAAGTGTACATATTGTGTCTCGTAATTTCCGAAAGTCCGTATACCTTTTCTAATTTCATGAAGGCAGAAAAAGGAACCATTTCATCACGATTATTTTTCACATACAGTTTCAGGATATCATCTGGCTGTGCACGATATTCCGGAGCAGCCTGAACGATTACTTTATAGTTAATACCGTATTTAATGAAACTGATTTCGTAGTTACTTCCCACAAGAGTTGACAAAGTGTTCATGGCGTTTTCAATCGAAACTCCTTTTTGCTGTGCCAAATCATTATCAACTTTCATCATATATTGAGGGAAACTCGCACTAAAGAAACTGAATACGTTAGATAATTCCGGACGTTTGTTCAATTCTTCAACAAACTCTTTATTAACTTCCTCTAGTTTTTTGAAATCTGTAGTACCTGTTTTATCTAGTAAACGAAGCTCAAATCCTCCCGCTGCTCCATATCCCGGTACAGCCGGCGGTTGGAAAAACTCGATATTTGCACCTGGAATATCTTTCGATTTTTCTTCCAGTTCCGTCATAATTTCCTGAACAGATTGTTTACGATCGTTCCAGTCTTTTAAGTTGATCAAACAAGTTCCTGAATTAGATCCAGTACCTTCGGTCAAAATTTCATAACCTGCTAATGCCGAAACTGATTTTACGCCTTCTACATCTTCAGACATTTTTTGCAGTTTCAATGCAATATCATTTGTTCTTTCTAATGAAGAACCCGGCGGTGTTTGAATAATAGCATAAAACATTCCCTGATCCTCATTCGGGATAAATCCAGAAGGAACTGTACTGCTTATCAACCATGTTCCGGCGCAAAATCCAAGAAGTGCTATAATAGTAACAGCTCTTCTGTTTACAATTTTACCTAATACATTTTGGTATTTACCTTGTGCAAGGTTAAACTTGTTGTTAAAACCATCAATAAATATATTTACAGGTGTTTTCTTTTTAGGTTTACCGTGATTGTTTTTCAACATCATAGCACAAAGTGCCGGTGTTAACGTCAAAGCTACAATACCAGAAAGTATAATTGCTGTTGCCATTGTAATAGAGAACTGTCTGTAGAAAACTCCAACAGGACCAGACATAAACGCAACCGGAATAAATACCGCGGCCATCAAGAAGGTAATCGCAACAATTGCCCCAGCAATCTCGTGCATGGCTTTTTTAGTTGCTTTAAATGGTGAGAGATGTTCTTCTTCCATCTTGGCGTGAACGGCTTCGATAACCACAATCGCATCATCGACGACGACTCCAATTGCCAAAACCAAAGCAAACAACGTAATCAAGTTCAATGAAATATCAAAGAATGTCATGAACACAAAAGTTCCAACCAATGAAACGGGTACCGCAATTGCAGGAATTACCGTAGAACGCCAGTCTCCTAAGAAAAGGAAAACTACTAAACCAACTAAAATAAAGGCTTCAACAAGAGTGTGAATTACTTTTTCTATAGAAGCATCAAGGAATTTAGAAACGTCATAAGAGATTTCATAATCCATTCCTTTTGGGAATTTTTGCTTGATTTTTTCCAGTTTCGCTTTTACATCTTCAATAACCTGATTTGCATTACTTCCAAAAGATTGTTTTAATACAATCGCTGCAGAAGGTCTTCCGTTCAAATTAGAATAGATATCATACATCGAGCTTCCAAATTCAACATTAGCAATATCTTTCAAACGCAAAAGTTCTCCGTTAGCATTCGATCTTACCACAATATTTCCATATTGCTCTTTTGTTGTAAAACGTCCTGAATATTTCAATACATATTCAAAAGCCTGAGAACGTTTACCGGAACTTTCTCCCGTTTTACCTGGCGAAGCCTCCAAACTCTGACTTGATAATGCTTCCATCACCTCATCAGCAGAAATTTTATACGCTAACATACGATCTGGTTTCAACCAAATACGCATTGCATATTCACGTGTTCCCAAGATATCTCCGGAACCAACTCCATTTACCCTTTTTAATTCAGATAACACGTTGATATCGGCATAGTTGTACAAGAACTTCATATCGGTATTTTTGTCCGTGCTATAAAGGTTCACGTACATCAACATACTCGGAACTTCTCGTGTAATTTTAATACCTTCTCTAATTACTAAAGGAGGTAGTTTATTGGTTACCGAAGCCACACGGTTTTGAACGTTAATCGCTGCCTGATTAGGATCTGTTCCTAAGTTAAATACAACCTGAATACTCGCTTCACCATCATTTCCGGCATCAGAAGTCATATATTTCATTCCCGGAACACCGTTTAAGGCTCTTTCTAACGGAATTACAACAGATTTAATCATAAGCTCTCCATTCGACCCAGGGTAATCCGCAGTAACGTTTACCATTGGAGGAGAAATCGAAGGGAATTGGGTAATTGGTAAATTCAATACCGACAATACCCCTAAAAAGACAATAATCAACGATATTACTATCGACAATACGGGTCTTTGAATAAATTTATTAAACATTTTTATATTTTTTTAATGATTAAACTTATTTGAAGTTTAAAAAAGGGTTTCAGGTTTCAGGTTCCAAGTCTCAGGTTTCAGCATAAAACTTGAAACCTGGAACCTGAAACTTGAAACAAAAAAACTTACTCCGCTTTTAAGCGCAGGTTATTAATTACCTTTTTAGGAGACTCAAATTCGTATTTGATTTTGTCATTTTCTTTTACTTTCTGAACACCTTCAAGTAAGATTTTATCATTTTCATTAAGTCCCGTTTTAATCACATACAAATCAGGAATTTCTCCTGTAATAGTGATTTCTTTTGAGCTTACTTTATCATTTTTATCAACTATAAAAACATATTTTTTATCCTGAATTTCGTAAGTCGCTTTTTGCGGAATTACGATTGCATTTTTAAGAGGAACCATCATTTGAACTTGTCCAGTTTCTCCGTTTCTAAGTAATTTTGCTGAATTTGGGAATCTTGCTCTAAAAGCAATATTTCCTGTTTCGTTGTCAAATTCACTTTCGATAACTTCTACATTTCCTTTTTCTTTAAAAGTATCTCCATTTGCCAAAACCAAATTCACTTTATTTCCGGCACGGTCCTTAATATTGGTTTGATACTGAAGATATTCTGGTTCAGAAACGTTGAAATAAGCAAACATCTGGCTGTTGTCTGAAAGGCTTGTCAATAATTCGCCCTCGTCGATAAGACTTCCTAATTTTAAAGGAATTCTGTCGATTGTTCCGTCAAACGGAGCTCTGATTTCTGTGAATGATAAATGAAGTTTTGCTAATGCGACTTCTGCTTTTGCCGATTGCAATTTTGCCTGAGCAACGCTCAATTCGTTTTTAGAAACGATATTTTTATCTGCAAGTAATTTGGCATTTTGCAGTTCAATTTCTACTGATTTTTGTTCAGCCTGTGCTTTTAGTAATTCTGCCTGATACATATTTGGCATAATTCTGAACAACAGCTGACCTGCTTTTACAAACTGTCCCTCATCAACATAAATGTTTTGTAAAAACCCTTTTTCCTGAGCGCGGATTTCGATATTTCGAACAGACTTAATCTGCGAAACATATTGTTTAATAAATGAAGTATCAATTCTAACCGGGTTTGTAACCGTGAATTTTTCTGCTTCTTCTTTTTCTTCCTTTTTAGATGTACAGCTAGTTAGGCACACTAGGGCAATTAAGCCCGTGAACACGATAATTTTTTTCATGATTTAGTTTGGAAATTAAGCGATTGAATGCTTGGAATAATGATTTCTTTAGATGATAAAATGCATCAGCCAGCCTGAAGTCAGAACTTAATTTTCATATAAGCGGAAGTAAAAAAATATACATCAACGAGATATGCAGATCACGACTTAGGTAACCGATGTATACTGTAAAATCAAATTCTTAATACTCGTTGAGTAATGTAGATAGGATTTGAATGCCCTAAAGAAGGCGTAAAAATTTTAAAAAGATTGGAATCATTTGCAGCAGACTGATCTGAAAGTGCCAGATACAAATTGTCTACCAAACTGTACGAAACAGCAAAAAACTTATTCGTAAGTAAAGCATCATCATTTCCTAAAAGATCTTCTTCAAGATCAACATCGGCATCTTCAATTATAGAACTTCCACGATCCTGGCTCGTGAATTTAACTCTATGTTTCTGTGCAAGATTATGATGATGAGAAAAAGTATTTGCATTAAGATATTGACCTCCGCCTAGCAGAAGCAAATTCATGAATACTAAAAATACTATTAACTTTCTCATTTGGGTGCGAAAGTAGTAAAACTATCAAAACAAAAAAAGAATTTTTAACAAGGTTTAACAGTTATATAAAACGAAAACGTTTTCATTTTTTTATTACATTAAAATTACATTCAAAAACGACGTTTTTTTAAGTATTTTAAGACAATAAACATCTTACTATTAAATTGTTAGAAGAATGCCGGAATCTATTTTCAGAAATTGACTTCCATAATGGTAAATTCCTGTCCGGCTTTGGCAAAAGCTTTAAAAGTATCTTTCATTCCAAATTTTTCATAAAAGGCCTTTTTATTGGTTCTTGCATTGCACCAGACTTTTTCTAAATGCTTTTCTTTTGCAAACTGTAAAATATATTCTAAAAGATGAGAAGCGATTCCTTTTCCCTGATATTCTGTTAAAGTGGCTAATTTTCTAAACTGCATTTCTTTACCTTCAATAAAGCAGGAAACTATAGAAACCAATTTATGATCCTCAAAAACTCCAAAATGAAATCCTGAATTGTCTTCTTCTAATTGTACAAATTCAAAAGGCTGATCCGGCCACATTACTTCGTGTCTGATCTGCCAGGTTTCTGAAGCTTGAATTGCTTTGATTTCCATTTTATATTTATTTCTGATATTTCAAAATTACACTAATTTTAAAATAAAAAAGGGAATCTTTAAGTAGATCCCCTTTTTGGTTATATTGATTTTAGAATTACATAGTTCTTATAAAATAAACTTCAGAGTTGCTTTCGGTTATTTTTTGAACACCTTTTTTTTCATATTTTGCTATGTTAATGGCACGCATTACTTTAGAATCTTCATTTAAAAGACAATCCCAAATTCTGCCATCGGATAATATAATTGCCAAATATAAAGAATCAGATCTGTCATCGTTAAAGTAAAGTATATCCTCTGTCTTGATCAGTGTTTTCACTTTTGATTTGCGATCTCGTTCATAAAACAAAATTTTATCTTGTGCGACTTCTACTAATTTATCAACTTTTTGTTTTTTAAAATCCTCCTTGGCTGTAACGGTCCAAATTGGTTTATTACCGGTAATTAACCAAGTTCCGTTTATTTTTTCTAAAATATCTTTTCTTAAGATTTCTTTTAAGGTATCTACCTCTCTTAATGATTCCTGTCCAATTTGGCTTTCCGGTTTAATTTTGGATGCAATTGAAAACAAATCAAGAGCTTTTACATAATCTGATTTTTTTAAATATGAAACTGCCAATTCATATTTATTTTTCTGAAATGTCTCTTTTGAAGCATTTTGCGCTATACTTTTAACGGAAAAAAGCAAAATGATAAGGATCAAATAATTTTTCATCTCTTTAAACTTTATTTTATTTTTTGCAATAATAAGGTATTTTTCTTACAAATAAAATAAAGTTTAAATCGAAAGTTTTTTTAATTCGAAAATGAATTTAAAATTTCCATTGCTTGTTTGACATCTTTTTTATTGACAAAAATATGGTCGTGATAAAATGCGGCAACAACATTACAGCTTATATTATGATTTGAAAGTGCTTTCGAAAATGCAGCTGTTAAGCCCACAGCTTCGAGTGAAGAATGTACAGAAAGTGTTATCCATGACATTACAACGAAGTAATTCAGTTTCATTTTTACTGCTATTTCTTCTCTTAGAATAAGAGTTATAGCTTCTTTTTCTCTAAAAAACATTTCAACTTCATCTAAATTGAAATTCTCTAATTTATCAACTTTACAAAAAACATAATCTCCCTGTTTATGTTCAGGCTTCATCGTTTTAAGCAATTTTTGAAGATCTTTTTCTCCTGACATTTTTTCTGTTTTATTTTAAAAGCTTATCTAATTTTCCTTTTGTTTCAGGAAAGTTTTTATCCATTGCCAGCACTTTTTCATAATTTGCAATTGCATTTTTCTTGTCTCCGCTTGCTTCATAAAAATCGCCTAATGAATCGTATACATTTGGACTTTGCGGATAATTGGCAACATTTAGTTTGAATAAATATCCGGCAAGTTCTAAATCTTTTTTGCCGAGTGATTGATAGGCAAAGTTATTTACTGTGCTTTCCGGAACATCCACTTTATACCCTAAATGTTTTGAAACCTCTTTAAAGTGCTTTTCAATTTTGGCAAAAACTTCTTTATTAAAATCAATTTGTTCCGGTATAGAAAGCTTTAATTGATTGAATTTAAAGATAAAACGGAAAGCATCATAAGTTGCAATTAAGGGTACAGAACCATGATCATCTTCGTTATAATATTTGTAATCATAATTAAGATTGCTTTTTTTATTCTCTTTAAGAAAATCATTTAAATCTAAAATAGCTCTGATATGTCTGGTAAAAACAGTTGTGTCTTTTCTAACTTTTATCAAATCCATATGATCATCCATTGTATTTGCGGCTGCCAAAAACAATGAAATATTAGTTAAGTTTTTAGTGGCTAATTTTTTAGTGGTTTCTTTTAAAAACCGGTCGTGATCCCACCACATACTTGGATCAATAGCAACGTATGAATTGAATAAAGAAGTATGGTTGGTCAAAATATTCATAACAGTCAATCCTCCAAAAGAATGCCCAACTAATGTTTTGTATGGAGCAGTAGGATATTTAGTATTGATATACGGAATCAATTCTTTTTCCAGAAACTCTGCAAATTTTTCTCCGCCTCCAGATTGATCACTTACCGTTTTCGGTACAAACGGAAGATCAACCTCTGAATGTGTTGGCGTTAAATCCCGATTACGATTTGTATTTGTAATACCAACTACAATCATTTCCGGACAGTTTGTATTTCCGTTTATTTCGCTCAATTGTTCAATCATTCCCACAACAGAACTAAAATGAGCATCGCCATCAAGTAAATAAACAACCGGATATTTTTTTTTTGCAAAAACTCCTGCATATTTTAAACTTCTTGGAAGATGAATCCATATTTTTCTATTTTCATTTAAAATTTTAGACGAAATACTATCGATGGTTCCTATTTCGATTTTTGAATTTTTCTGAGAAAATCCAAAATTAGACAACATCAAAAAAATAAAAAACAAGGTTAGTTTATTCACTAAAATCCTTACTATGTTGCTTTTCATAATTGTTATTTTATTTTGATTGATTGTTAAAATATTTTTTTTATGACTGATAAAAAAACCGCCTTAATCATTAAAAAAAGACGGCTTTTAGATTTTTTATTTGGCTGCCCAAGTATTATTGTCTGGTGTCGCATCCATAAAAATACCGCCGTCCAGCGTAACTTTTTTAATTTGCTTTTTACTGCTTAAAGCTACTGAAACTGAATTTTGATTTTTCTCCCAAACTCCCGGAGTCTGATGTACCGTTTCTGTAGAGTTGTCTGCATACACTATATTTACATCAAACGGAATGGCAAAACCTCCTTTGTTTTCGATAGAAACTGCATTTTTTGAAACGTCTTTAACAGAAAGATCGATGTAATTGTTTGTAAAGAACCAGTTATTGAAAAACCAGTTCAGGTTTTTTCCTGAGGCTGTATTCATCGAATTAAAATAATCCCACGGAATTGGGTGTTTCCCGTTCCAGGTATCCATATAATGATGCAGTGATTTTTTAAATAAATCATCTCCAAGTAAATCTTTTAAAGCTATATAAGAAAGAGATGCTTTTCCGTAAGAGTTATTTCCATAACCCGGACCAGAAACTTGTGTTGACATTGAGATTATGGGCTGGTCTTCTTCTGTCGATTTGTCGTTAATGTATTGTTCCACTCTAAATTCTTTATAAAATTTATCTGCAGCTTCTTTTCCGTGTTCAGCAATACCAATTAAATATTCAAAAGTTGTTGCCCAGCCTTCATCCATAAAAGCGTAACGTGTTTCGTTGATTCCCATATAAAAAGGAAAATATGTATGTGCTACTTCATGATCCTGAACCAATTGAGCAAATTTTGGATCGTCCGTTTGCGAATCGTTACACATCATTGGATATTCCATATCTGCAAAACCCTGAAAAGCTGTCATTTTAGAAAATGGATACGGAACTCCAGGCCAATTGTTAGAAAACCAATCTAAAGCATACTGATTGTTTTTAATTGAATTTATAAAATCTGTTCCTTTCACATCATAAGCTGCCTGAACACTGGCGCGGCGATTTGTTTTTTTATCTACCACAACGCTGCTCGCATCCCATAAATAATGATCGCTTAAACCAAAGCAAACATCTGAGATATTTTTAACTTCAAATTTCCAGACATTCCAGTCGTTTTGCTTGGTGACGATACCGCTTTTCATTTCCTGTTCGTTTGCGATATGCATGATTTCATCTGTTATGTACGATTTTTTCAAACGTGCTGCAAAGTCAGGCTGTAAAACCTCATCTGGATTTAAGAAATCTCCGGTTGCATAAACCACATAATTTTTTGGTGCTTTTACAGAGTAAACATAATCGTTGAAATCATTGTAAAATTCCTGACGATCTGTATGGGCTAATCTGTCCCAGCCGTTATAATCATCAAAAACAGAAACTCTAGGATAACTATACGCTACAAAAAATGTAGTTTCGTCAATTTGTCCCTCTCTTCCGCTTTCTTTAGATAAAGGATAATTCCAGTCGATATTAATGGTAATTTTAGAATGTGGTGCAATTGCTTTTTTCAATTTCACGTTTCCAACCGTTCCCCAGCTTCTGGCATCTTCTTTATAGACTACGTCAGCTACTTTTAGAGATGTGATCGTTAATCCGTTACTTAAAAAATCATCACTTACGCTCCCGCCTCTTGGAGAAGAAGGTTTATGAAGATTATTTACAAATCGAATCGCAAGGTTTCTTAAACTATCGTTACTGTTGTTTTCGTAAACAATTGTTTCTGTTCCACTGACCAATTTTGTTTTGGCATCAACGGTAATATCCATTGTATATTTTCCATGGTTCTGCCAGTAGTTTTTTCCTGGTTTTCCGTCTTTCGAACGAGTACCTTTGGCGTAAGCTTCTTTAATATTTCGGGGCATATAAAGCTCTTGTGCAAAGCTGGTTTGTGCCAAAATCAAAAAAGCAATAAATGCAAATTGAGATAGTCTTTTTTTCATAAGTTGTTTTTTGGTTTGATGATTAAATGATGTTAATAAGACCCAATTTTTAAAATAATGTTACAAAACTTTATAAAATTATGTTTTTAAAGAATAAAAAAATTAAAAAAACTCAGAATCTTAGCAACTTAGAACCTCAGCAACTTGTAAAAAAAGAAAAACCGCCTAATTCAAAAAGAAAAAGACGGTATCTACAATTAATATATAACCTTGATACTACAAAATATAGTCGGTATTAATGAAGTTTGATTCTTTGCTGTTTAGCAATTCCTGCAAAATTTCATTGTTATAAGCGATATCTTTTGAAGCGACAAACGTACGAATTGAGAAAGAACGCAAAGCATCTGGAATACTTAAAGTACCAACTGCAGAATCTTTACGACCTGTAAATGGGAAAGCATCCGGACCTCTTTGGCAAGAACTGTTTAAGTTCACACGGCATACTAAGTTTACCAAAGCATCGATAAGCGGTGCAAGGGTTTTAATATCTTTTCCGAACAAACTTACCTGCTGTCCGTAATTTGATTCAGCCATATCTTCTAACGGCTGCTGAATATCTTTAAAAGAAATAATTGGCACTACCGGTCCAAATTGTTCTTCGTGATACACACGCATTTTGCTGTTTACCGGATACAAAACGGCTGGAAAAATAAAATTATCAGTATGTTTTCCTCCTTTTTCATTCAGGATTTTAGCACCTTTATGAACAGCATCGTCAATTAATCCCTGAATATAATGTGGTTTATCTGTTTCTGGAAGTGGTGTCAATGCAGCTCCTTTTTCCCACGGATTTCCAAACTGTAATGCATCCACTTTTTCAGAGAATCTTTTATTAAACTCTTCTATAATTGATTCGTGAACATATAAAACTTTTAATGCCGTACAACGCTGACCGTTAAAAGACAAAGTTCCTGTAATACATTCCTGAATTGCCAAATCTAAATCGGCATCCGGAAGAATAATCGCCGGGTTTTTAGCTTCTAATCCTAAAATTAAACGAAGTCTGTTTTTATTTGGATGCTGATCTTGTAAAGCAATCGCCGATTTACTGTTTCCAATTAATGCCAAAACATCAATTTTACCCGATTTCATAATTGGAGAAGCAACTTCTCTTCCTCTACCGTAGACGATATTGATAACACCTTTTGGAAAACTGCTTCTAAAAGCTTCTAACAATGGCGAAATACATAATACACCATGTTTAGCCGGTTTAAAGATCACAGTGTTACCCATAATCAAAGCCGGAATCAATAAAGAGAAAGTTTCGTTTAAAGGATAATTGTAAGGCCCAAGACATAAAACCACTCCAAGAGGTCCGCGGCGAATCATTGCGTTTACACCCTGCACTTTTTCAAAATGTGCGCTTCGTCCGTTTAATTCTTTGTAGCTGGCAATAGTATCATAAATATATTCGACAGTTCTGTCAAATTCTTTTTGAGAATCGCCAAGGTTTTTTCCAATTTCCCACATTAAAAGCTTCACTACTTCTTCGCGGGTTTCTTTCATTTGGGTAACGAAATTCTCCATGCATTTAATACGGTCCGCTACTTTCATAGTTGGCCATAATCCCTGACCTTTATTGTAAGCGGCATTTGCAGCTTCAACAACTTCGGCAGCTTCTGCTTCTGCCATAAACGGAATAGATCCTAATAATGTAGGCGTATATTTTTCTGTAGAAGAAATAGTCGAAAACACAGGTGTGGTTTGCCCTGTCCATTGTTTTAATTCTCCATTTACAAGGTAAGTATCTTGATTTATAAGGCTTTTAATCTCAAATTCTTCTGGTATTAAACTCATAATCTGGTAATTTTTATTTGGTTATTAATAGCGGTTTAATGAAAAAAGAGGCTCTTTTTCGCCTCTTTTTCATTTTATGGTTGTACGGTTTCGCCTTCCCAGTCCAGAATTCCGCCTAGCAGATTATAGGCATTTTCGATACCTAATTCATTCATAACCTGACATGCTTTAGCGCTTCTCGCTCCAGAACGGCAATACACGTAGTAATTTTTATTTTTATCTAATTCTTCGATTTCATAAATAAAACCCTGACCTTTATTGATATCAATGTTTAAAGCATTTTCAATATAGCCATCATTAAATTCGTCTTCAGTTCTTACGTCCAGTATAACTGCATTCTCGTCAGCAGCAAGCTGATTAACCCAATCTTCTTGTGATAAATTCATAATAAATGTGTTTTTGTAAAATTACGACGTTTCTATTAATTAAAAACGTACCAAATGCGATTTCGATTATTATTCTCAGAAAACGTTTTAGAGAAAGTATTATAATCAGTGAAACACAAATTTACTTACTATTTTTAAAAATACATCCTATAAAATCGATAGAAAATAGGATTTTTTCATTTGCGCAAAATACCTTTAAATATAGTTTTCTGATAATTAATGACAGTTGAAACTATTATCTTTGTAAAAAATTATAATTTTTAATCTCTTTTTGATAAAATGTTTTGCCATGAATTACATGAATGATTTATGTTGAAATTTATTTTGCCACTGATTAAAAGATTATAATGATCGGAAATATTCGCCACGAATTACACAAATTTTCACGAATTGATTTGTGTAAATTCGTGTAATTCGTGGCAAAAAAACAATACAATACATGCAAAATTCATTAAAAAACATCTTTCCTAATTTCTCCAGCGAACTTATTGCTACTATTGAAGAAAACGGAAGCCATCAGGATTTTGAGGCCGGAACTATTTTAATGCGCACCGGACAATATATTAAAAACACAGTTTTAATAACTAAAGGAAAAATCAAAATTTACCGTGAAGGCGAAGATGGAGGCGAATTTTTAATGTATTACCTGCAGCCCGGACAAGCCTGCGCCATTTCGATGATTTGTACCGCAAAAAGCGAGAAAAGCCAAATCATGGCAAAAGTTGTTGAAGATGTTTCAGTTATGATGATTCCGCTGCAAATGATGGACAAATGGATGATGGAACACAGATCGTGGTACGAATTTGTAATTGAAACTTATCGAAGTCGTTTTGAAGAAGTTCTGGAAGTTGTCGATAATATCGCTTTCCGATCTATGGATGAGCGTTTGGAATTTTACTTAAAAAGACATTCAGATGCCTGCGGCTGCTCTGAAGTCAAACTTTCACATCAGGAAATCGCCACCGAATTAAATACTTCAAGAGAAGTTGTTTCACGCTTACTAAAAAAAATGGAACAGCGAGGTTTGGTTAAACTAAACCGTAACCAGATTGAACTTTTAAAATAATTGCCCACGGGTTTTACGGATGAAACGGGTTAGCACTGATTTATTTTTTACCACAGATTAAAAGATTTGCATAGATTTTTTTTTAATATTTTATTTCACGCAGATTTTGCAGATTTAAGCAGATAATCGCAGATTTTATTTATTTCTAAATTAAATCTGCGATTATCTGCAAAATCTGCGTGAAAAAAAAATCTTTAATCTGTGTCAACCCGTTCCATCCGTAAAACCTGTGGGTAAAAATTCCCTATGTGATAAATGTTACTGTAGGATTCTAATTTCCGAAGCAACTTTGCATAAAAATAAATGCAATGGAATATTTAGGATATTTTGCTTCAATCATTATCGGGGTTTCGCTGGGCTTAATTGGTGGCGGGGGATCGATATTGACCATTCCTATTTTGGTGTATTTATTTAAAGTAAATCCTGATCAGGCTACTTCTTATTCTTTATTTATTGTTGGACTAACCGCATTATTTGGAAGTTACAGCCATTATAAAATGGGAAATCTTAAACTAAAATCAGCACTTTATTTTGCGATTCCTTCTGTAATTTCGATTTTGATCATCCGCGAAGTTATATTTCCCCAAATCGCTGCGACACTTTTTTCTGTAGCGTCATATACCGTTTCAAAAGATTTTCTGATTATGATTGTCTTTTCAGTTTTGATGATAACGGCGGCAATTTCGATGATTCGAAAAAACCTTCCGGAAATAAAAAGTACCGAAACCAATTATGTCCAATTAAGTATCATTGGTTTTTTAGTGGGAATTGTAACCGGGTTTCTTGGTGCCGGCGGTGGATTTTTAATTATTCCTGCCCTTTTATTTTTTGCAAAATTACCAATGAAGCAAGCTGTAGGAACTTCATTATTGATTATCACAATCAATTCTTCAATAGGTTTTGGAGGTGATTTATATATAGGAACTCCAATAGATTATACTTTTTTATTAGGCGTTTCTGGAATGGCACTTCTCGGAATGTTAATTGGAAGTCAGTTTTCTAAAAAAATCGACGGGACCAAATTAAAACCGCTTTTTGGCTGGTTTGTTCTTGTAATGGGTTTTTATATAATTGCTAAAGAGGTTTTATTTTAGAAATTATTTTCTCCCGCAGATTTAGCAGATAAAATAGATTTTTTCTTTAAATATTTTTGGATTTCGTTTCACTTGTAGATTAATCTATTTAAGCTATGTTCTTCTCTGATGTTTTAGCATTTGGTTTTCTGTAAAATAAATACCTTAAAACCAAAGTGTAAAAAGTAAAAATAGAAGTCGTTAAAGTTCCAACAACAAATAGAAACTCAGTTTGCGATAAAATAAAGAATTTATAAGATCGTCCAAAACCATGTAAAAGAATAACCAGAGCAATAAAAATTGCCCATCTTGCAGAAAACACAAAAGCTTTTTCAGCATTTTTTTGTCTTAACATTCGTTCAGAGCTTTCATTTGCCTGTTCGATTTCAAATCTTTTCAATTCTATATATTCCGAATGGCTTTTAGGATCATAAGGTTTCATTAAATGATTTTCCTTTTCTGCCTCTTTCGATACATCTTTCGGAACATTAATAATATCGTTTCCTAAAGCACTTTCCGGTAGTTTTTCAGCTAAAGTTTTTTCCATTAACTATTTAGTTTTTCCTGATAATATTCTTTAATTAAATCATTTCCAATTACAACATCATGCGTTCCATCCCAGGTTTTCGACCACGGACTCCCTTCTTCATGCGTTAGTGCTGAAAGCTGCAATCCGGATAAACCTTTGTAATTATTCCAGATTTTTTTCAGGAACTCTTTATCTTCTTCATTTAATGGCGTTTTTGCAGATATATTCAACAAAAACGGATCAACAGGATCTTTCCCAAACATTCGTATTGCATAATACAAATCCGGAATAACCGCCCCGTATTTCCAGGCCTGAATCTCGTTTTCAAAAAGTGGTTTTCCGGTAATTCCTAAATGCCATCCATCTGAAATATAAGTAAGCTTTAGCAATTTCATTGGGTCAAGTCCCTGACCTTCTTCTTTTGCTAATTCTATGAAATACTTTGCTATATCAAAACAATTATACATTTTCTAAAATTTTAATTATTTCTCTTCTAACAAAACTAAGAAAATCCCAATCAAATACACTATTTGTAAAAATTATATTAAAGGAAATTTAATATGGGGTCTAAAATACCTTTTTATAAATGAGAAGTTTTTGGGCGTTTCCTTTCCCGATAGCTATCGGGAGGCTATCCGCTATATCTTTTGTTTTTACAGAAAAAACAAAAAGGATACCGTTCCTATCCCTAACGCAGACTTGGGTAATTATAAAATTAGATATCAGACTTTATCATTTTACTTTTTCCAAGACTCTAAAATGTCTTTATTATCTAATATAAACTTTTTGTTATTTCTATAAACTGTAATAATTGTTTCGCCTCTTTTCTTTACAATTGAATCTCCAATCATAATTTTTGGCCAAAATTGACCAAAAACTGAGAACTTAGTATCATTGTTAAGATAAATCATGGCAGCATTATGATTATATTTTTCAAATCCTTTATCAATTACCAACCCCTGAAAATTTTCTTCTTGAATATTTTTTAGTCCATCATTATATCTTTTTTTGTCTGTATATAAATGATCTGACAAAAAGAAAATGGCAAAAATAGCTACTCCAACGTTTAAAGCTATTTTCAATTGCTTAACTGAAAACTTAAAGCTTTCTTTTTTCATATATATATTTTCAATTCCCTCCAACTTTAGCTGGAGGTAAACAAATCTATATAAATAAAAGGCTTTAGCCAAACTTTACGATTTTGGCTAAAGCCACTAAATATCAATAAAAAACCTCCAGTTAAAACTGGAGGCTATTAAATGTAATTCTTTTTCAAAAATAAGGGCTATTTTTCTAATATCGTAACTTTAAAAAACCGTTGATTAAAACCAACGGCTATTCATATTAATTCGTAAAAATTCGTGCAATTCGTGGCAAAAAACCATTAATGTTCCCCATACCCAATATCATCCATTTTACCACTAAAAACACGATACTGAATAATAAAATAAATTATCACAAGAAACAAAGCTACAAAAAACCAGCTCATTCCGGCATTTAATCCGTATTCTCCGGCGGCAGTATTATAAATCGTTAACGATGGATTTACTTTATTGGTTGAAGGCAGAACATTTGGAAAAATCGAAACGGCTGTTGAAGCAAATCCTCCCACTAAAAAGAAAGTAGAAAACATAAATCCATAACCGTCTTTTTGAAACGAACGTACTTTGAATAATCCCAAAATTCCAACGAAAGTCAAAAGCGGGAAAAACCAAAGAATTGGATTTTCAACGAAATTATGAAACGGTTTGGGCTCGATAAAATGCCAAACCTGCAATGAAATACAAACTAAAACCAACAGAACAATATTCAATGCAAAAACAACTTTTTTAAGCTTCGGATTTAGAGATGAATTCGTTTTATAAATAATCCAGTTTGCACCGTGAATTGTTAAAGCGACAGTGCTCACAATTCCAAGGAAAAGTGTAAACCAGTCAATAATTCCCAATTCATTTGCCTGCGGACTAAATGTTGGGTTCCATAAAGGCAAAAAGAAATAATGTGCTTCCTGTGTTGAAACTCCATTTTGAACCATTCCCAAATTTACGCCTCGAACAATATTTCCTAAAGCAATCCCAAAGAAAAGTGCCAAAAGTAAACTTGCAATTCCAAAAGCCTTATCCCAAATAGTCTCCCACATGGCGTTATGAATCTGTCCGCGCATTTCCAATCCGATAGCACGGAAAATCAAAAGCCATAAAATCATAATCAACGGCAGATAAAATCCGCTGAAAGAAGAAGCATATAAAGTAGGGAAAGCAAAAAACAAAACCCCTCCGGCCGCAATAAGCCAGACTTCATTGGCATCCCAAAATGGACCAATAGCACTTGTAATTGCTTTTTTATCTTTTTCTGTATCGGCAAAAAATAAATGAATAATTCCTGCTCCAAAATCATAACCGTCCAAAACCAGATAAACGGCCAGGATTCCCATTAAAACTACGTACCAAAAAAATTCCATACTTATATTTTTTCTGTTGAAAGTTCCACGTGGCGAGGTCCTTTATTTATAATTTTTCCAATCAAAAGTAAAAACAACATTCCCAGTAAAAGGTATAAACCAATAAAACCCAGCAATGTAAACAAGGTATTTCCGGATGAAACCGTTGGCGAAGCTCCGGCTGCAGTTCGCAGCAAATTGTAAACCAGCCACGGCTGTCTTCCTAATTCGGCCGTGTACCAGCCTGTTGTATTGGCGATATATGGAAATGGCATCATGAACATTAATGACCATAAAATCCATTTGGTTTCAAATAATTTCCCTCTGATTAATTGGAACAGCGAAATCACCATTAAACCAATAAAAACCGTCCCGAGACCAACCATAATATGATACGCATAATACAATCCCGAAATATTAGTTGGATGCAGATCTTCTTCAAACTGATCTAAACCTTTAATTTCCTGATCCCAGTTTCCGTAAGTCAGGAAACTCAAAATATTAGGAACAGCAATTTTATTATCGAGTTTTTTATCTTTTACATCGGGCTGGCCAATTAAAACAATTTCAGAACCCCTCTCTTCCGTATGAAAAATTCCTTCCATTCCGGCAAAAGTCACAGGTTGATATTTTACAACATTTTTTGCCAGTAAATCTCCTGTTGGAACAGCTACTATAACACTAGAAATCAATCCGAAGATAACTCCTGTTTTTAGGAACAATTTCCCAAAAGAAACATTCTTCTGGCTTAAAATATAGAAAGCCCCAATTCCGGCTACAACAAACGAACTTGTCACCAAAGAAGCGGCTTGATTGTGTAGATAGGAAGGCCAAAGCCAAGGATTTAAAAATAAAGCCTGAAAATTATTCAGAACAAATTTTCCGTTTTCGAGAATTTCATAACCCACCGGATTCTGCATCCACGAATGTGTGGCAATAATTAAAAATCCGCTGGCCCAGGAACCAATACAAATTAATAATCCGGTTACAAAATGCCATTTATGCCCAAGGAGTTTTTCTCCAAATAAAAATATTCCGAGAAAAGAAGATTCGAGAAAGAAAGAAAACATTCCTTCCATTGCCAAAGTCTGCCCAATAATTCCGCCTGTTAATTCAGAAAATTTTGCCCAGTTCGTCCCAAATTGAAATTCCATCGGAATTCCGGTTACAACGCCCATTGCAAAATTCAGGGCGAAGATTTTCATCCAGAAATGGGTGGCGTGATTGTATTGTTCGTCTTTAGTTTTTAAGTATTTCCATTTGAAGTAAACAATAATGAGCGAAAGACCCATTGTAAGCTGCGGAAAAAGATAATGAAAAGTAATGGTGAAGGCGAATTGCATTCGATCATAAAAGAGCATTTCTTCCATAAAGTGGTATTGTTTTAGGAGATTCCACAAATTTAACCATTACAACCCGAATTGTCGCTTTAAAAAAGAGTTTCTTTTTAAAATTTTAAACCATATAAGTGATATAAGTTCATTTTAGTTTTTTGTGTAAAACTCACATTTACTTATATCACTTATATGGTGAAAATCATTTTTTCAAAATTCCTTTTTCTACGCTTTCGTTTATCAAACCTTCGGCGTAATTCCATAAAGATGCTGAACCGTTTTTTATTACGCTTTTCTTCTCATAAACCTTGTCGTAATTCACACCAAACTCCTTCCATGTCCCGCCATTGTTAGAAGTATTTTGCAATAAAGGTTCTAATCTGTCCATTGATCTTGCAAATTTGGCTTCGTTGGTTTCTCCTGCTTCAAATTCTTCCCAAATAGCAATAAAATCTTCTGCTTGTTTTTTAGGCAGTAAGCCAAAAATTCGATTTGCTGCTAAACGTTCTTCATCAGTATTATCATGATTTTTTACTGTATCGTACATAAAAACATCTCCTGCATCAATTTCTACAATATCATGAATCAAAACCATTTTCACAACTTTCAAAACATCAATCGGTTCATTTGAATGTTCGGCTAAAACAATCGCCATTAAAGCCAGGTGCCAGCTGTGTTCTGCATCATTTTCGCATCGATCGCTGTTAAACAGTTTTGTTCTACGCTGAATATATTTTACTTTATCAATTTCTTTTATAAAAGCAATCTGATTCAATAAGTCTGCTGTATTCATATCAATAATTTTCGTCAGTTGTAAAATTACATAGATTTTTTTTTCCACCATAAGTATAAGTTCATTTTAGCAAAACGCAGATTATGCGGTGCCTTAAATTTGCTTATATCACTTATATGGTTAAATTCCTTCTTTTTACACAAAAATCAAATTTCTGTAACATTAGTCACCTATTTTAAAAGAAAACAGAGTTATCTTTGTATTCCCAATATTTTTCAATTCATATCATGAAAATAGAACAAATTTACACCGGATGCCTCGCACAAGGTGCATACTATATAACTTCTAACGGAGAAGCAGCTATCATTGATCCGTTAAGAGAAATCCAGCCTTATTTAGATCGTTTAGAACGTGATAACGTTAAATTGAAATATATTTTTGAAACGCATTTTCACGCTGATTTTGTTTCCGGACATATCGATTTAAGTAAAGAAACGGAAGCTCCAATTGTTTATGGACCAAATGCTGCCTGCGAATTTGACTGCATTTCTGCAAAAGACGGACAGGAATTTAAGCTTGGAAATGTAACGATAAAAGCATTGCATACTCCGGGTCATACCATGGAAAGCACTACTTATTTATTGATTGACAAAGACGGAAAAGATTATGCGATTTTTTCTGGTGATACCTTATTTATAGGCGATGTTGGCCGTCCGGATTTGGCACAAAAAGCAGCCGGAATGACACAAGACCAATTGGCGGGAATTTTATTTCACTCTTTAAGAAATAAAATCATGACCCTGGCTGATGATGTAATCGTTTATCCAGCGCATGGTGCAGGAAGCGCCTGTGGAAAAAACATGAGCAAAGAAACAGTTTCAACAATTGGAAACCAGAAAGCGACAAATTATGCTTTGCGCGCCAACATGACGGAAGCTGAATTTATTGAAGAAGTAACTGACGGATTATTGCCTCCTCCAGCCTACTTCAGCATGAATGTTGCCATGAATAAACAAGGTTATGAAAGTTTTGAAACGGTTTTACATAATGGAATGAAAGCCATAAAGGCAGAAGAATTTGAGGCTGTTGCCGAAGAAACCGGAGCGTTGATTTTAGATACACGCAAAAGCGGCGATTTTGCCAAAGGATTTATTCCGCAGTCTATTAATATTGGAATCAACGGTGATTTTGCTCCGTGGGTTGGAACTTTAGTGGGCGATGTAAAACAACCTATTATATTAGTAACCGAATTAGGCCTTGAAGAAGAAACGGTTACGCGTTTAAGCCGTGTTGGTTTTGATTCGATTATCGGACATTTAGAAGGCGGTTTTGAAGCTTGGGAAAATGCTGGTTTTGAAATTGATACCGTTAATAGAATTTCAGCAGAAGAATTTGCAAATCAATTTAATATCAAAGAAGATAAAGTTATTGATGTTCGTAAAGAAACTGAATACGAAGCAGAACATATCGAAGATGCTTACAGCAAACCTTTGGCTTATATTAATGACTGGGTAAAAGACATTAACCCAAATGAACATTTTTATCTGCATTGCGCAGGTGGGTATCGCAGTATGATCGCAGCTTCGATTTTACAGGCTCGCGGTTTCAGAAATTTTAGCGAAATTGACGGCGGTTTTGGAGCCATCGCAAAAACTGAAATCCCAAAATCAGATTTTGTCTGCCAGAGTAAAGTATTAAATAATAATTAAAGGCACAGAGAGGCAAAGGTTCAAAGGAACAAAGTTTTTCCTTTTTTCAATCTCAACCTTTGAACCTCTGTCGCTTTGAACCTTTGAACCTAAAAAAATGAGTTTACTAGAAATTATTCAAGAACCTTGGCCTTGGTATGTTGCTGGTCCTTTGATCGGATTGACTGTTCCTATTTTATTGATTATCGGAAATAAATCTTTTGGGATTAGTTCTTCGCTTCGCCATATTTGTGCGGCTTGTATTCCAACGAATATTTCGTTTTTTAAATACGACTGGAAAAAAGAAAGCTGGAATTTATTCTTTGTTTTAGGAATATTTCTTGGCGGTGTTATTGCAGCTTACTTTTTATCAAATCCAAATGTCGTTCAAATTACTCCGGAACTTTCACAGCAATTGTCTTCTTATGGAATCACAGATCATTCTGGTTTAGTTCCTTCGCAATTATTTTCCTGGGAAAGTTTATTGACGCTTCGCGGATTTATCATGATTGTGGTTGGTGGATTTTTAGTTGGTTTTGGAACACGTTATGCCGGCGGATGTACGAGTGGGCACGCCATTATGGGATTATCAAATCTGCAATGGCCGTCTCTTGTTGCAACAATCTGTTTTATGATTGGCGGTTTTGTAATGTCTCTTTTGATTTTACCTTATATTCTTTCACTTTAAAATTTCAAAAATGAGCAATTTAGAAAATAAAAATACAGATACTGAAGGAATCAATGGAAGTCAAATTAAAGATTCAGGATTCGCTAACCTTAAATATTTAATCGTCGGAATCTTTTTCGGAATTGTATTTGTAAAAGCCGAAATCATCAGCTGGTTTCGCATTCAGGAAATGTTTCATTTACAGTCATTCTTTATGTATGGCGTAATTGGGAGCGCAGTTGTTGTTGGCGTTCTATCTGTTTTTATCATTAAAAAATTCAATATAAAAACACTTCAAGGTGAGAAAATCGAAATTCAGCCAAAGACTTTCAGCAAAGGACAAATCTATGGCGGATTACTATTTGGTTTTGGATGGGCAATTACGGGAGCTTGTCCCGGGCCTCTTTTTGCTCAAATTGGGACTGGTGCAACTGTAATTATTGTTACTTTATTAAGTGCCATTGCAGGAACCTGGTTTTATGGCTGGATTAAGGACAAACTTCCTCATTAATTTTTGTTTCAGGTTTTAAGTTGCAGGTTGCTTAACGAAACCTAAAAAATAAGACTCAATTCATTCCATAGGAATGTCTGGTCGGTAACAAAATTAGATTTGAGTTGTGGTGTACGTTCCGTAGGAACGTTTGATTAACGAGCCAAGTTTATTCTGTTGAAACAGGTGTCGCTACAGGACACTATTAAAAACAATTCTATTTTTTTCTACCGACGAAATATTCCTGACGGAATATTAAAAATTGTCTTTAGACTAACTTAAACGAAAATATAATCTACATCAAACCCGACAGGTTTTAAAAACCTGTCGGGTTTATTTTTTGAAACCTGTGAATCAACTTGAAACTTGAAACAAACTTTTACAATCAAGACACTTCTTCATCTAAATCTAATTTCGTTTCGCTAAGTTTGCTTTAAACAATAAATCCCAAAAAAAGAGTATAATATATGAACCGTTCAGAACAGCTATTGATATTAAAAAACACTGAAAAATGGGATGTAATTGTTATTGGAGGCGGAGCCAGCGGTTTAGGAACTGCTCTTGATGCTGCAAGCAGAGGATACAAAACAATTTTAGTTGAAGCGGTTGATTTTGCAAAAGGAACTTCGAGCAGAAGCACTAAACTGATTCATGGCGGCGTACGTTATCTGGAACAAGGAAATGTGCCCTTGGTAATAGAAGCGCTGAAAGAAAGAGGCTTGATAGCTCAAAATGCGGGTCACTTAGTCAAAAACCAATCCTTTGTAATTCCAAATTACAATTGGTGGAGCACTTTCATTTATACTATTGGATTAACTGTTTATGATTTATTGGCCGGACGTTTAAGTTTAGGCCGTTCAAAATATATTTCTAAGAAAAAAACAATCGAAATGCTTCCTAACGTAGAAGAGGCCGGTTTGCTAAATGGTGTTATTTATCATGACGGACAATTTGATGATTCCCGTTTAGCCATTAATATTGCTCAAACCGCTGTAGAAAAAGGAGCCTGCATTTTAAATTATACAAAAGTTATAAATTTAATAAAAGACGATAAAAATCAAGTTATTGGTGTTGAAGCAGAAGACCAGGAAACAGGAGATAAATACAACTTAAAAGGCGCGGCAATTATAAATGCTACGGGAGTTTTTACAAATGCCATAATGAAACTAAACGATACCGTCTATAAAAAATATATCGTGCCGAGCCAGGGGATTCATCTTGTGTTTGATAAATCTTTTTTACCTGGAGATCATGCTTTAATGATTCCAAAAACAAGTGATGGACGAGTTTTATTTGCAGTGCCCTGGCATAACCGAATTGTAGTAGGTACAACAGATACTTTAATTAAAAAACAAAGTTTAGAACCTGTTGCTTTAGAAAGCGAAATCAAATTTGTACTAGAAACAGCCCAGCACTTTTTAGCAAAAAAACCTACCAGAGCAGATGTTTTATCAGTTTTTGCAGGCTTACGCCCTTTGGCTGCACCTGAAGAAGAAGGCAAAAAAACCAAGGAAGTTTCCAGAAGCCATAAAATAATTGTATCAGAAACCGGCTTAATAACGATTACGGGAGGAAAATGGACAACGTACAGAAAAATCGCAGAAGATATTATAAACAAAGCAATCAATATAGGTAAACTGCCTAAAAAAACATGCATTACAGAACATCTTGCGATTCATGGAAATAAATGGACTACGACTTTAGACAGGGAAAATCATTTGTATATCTATGGTTCAGATATTCCTAAAATAATCGAATTACAACAAAACAATGCTGAATTAAAAGAAAAAGTACATCCCGATCACGAATTTACTATGGCAGAAGTACTTTGGGCTATTCGATATGAAATGGCAAGAACTGTTGATGATATTTTAGCAAGACGCGTTCGGTTATTGTTTTTAGACGCAAGAGCCGCAATTCAATCTTCAGAAAAAGTAGCAAAACTACTTGCTAAAGAGCTTGGACATGATGAAAACTGGATAAATAAAGAAGTTTTAAATTTCAAAAAAATGGCAAAAGGCTTTCTTTTATCTGAATTTCAATAAATCTTCCTCAAGTTTAGAATTTTGATAAAGTTGAAAAGCAATCAGTTTAACTTTTAGTTAAATATTTTAAAACCAATATTTTAAAACTAAAAAATAAACTATTTTTATTCTAGTTTTTTCCATTCAAAATTGATTTATTTTGAATTAACAAAAAATTAACGCAACACTTGTATATACAACTATTAAAACTTCTACATTTGTATATACAAATTATACACTTACGACTATGACAATTGAAGAGGTTATTAAAAGTACAGTTAAGATGGATAATGCGAAAAAAGTTATTCTAAATATCATGTACACGCAAAATGTGATTCAGGATCATTTCAACGAGTTGATAAAACCGTATGATTTATCCGGAGAACAATATAATGTACTGCGTATATTAAGAGGACAAAAAGGAAATCCTGCTAATATGTGTGTGATACAAGAACGTATGTTAGCTAAAACGAGCAACACTACCCGATTAGTTGATAAATTATTACTGAAAGATTTTGTAACCAGAAATGTCTGCCCGGGAAACCGACGAAAAATAGAAGTTTTAATTACGCAGAAAGGATTAGACGTTTTAAAAGAATTAGACCCAAAGGTAGATGAGCACGAGCGCTTGTTTGCCGAAAATATAAGTCAGGAAGAATTAGAATTATTAAACACATTATTAGAAAAATACCGAACCCAACAAAATTAAAATTATGAGCACATTATTAGATAATTTAAACTGGAGATATGCAACAAAAAAATATGATGCATCAAAAAAAGTATCTTCAGCAGATTTAAATACTATAAAAGAAGCTGTTAGATTAGCTGCTTCTTCATACGGATTGCAGCCATACAGAGTTGTAGTGGTAGAAAATCCGGAGATTAGAGAGCAACTAAAAGCTGCTGCTTACGGACAAACGCAGCTTACAGATGCTTCTCAAATATTTGTTTTTGCAAATGACTTAAATGCCGGCGAAGAATCTGTAGCGGCTTACATCAAGAATATTAGCGAAACAAGAGGTATTCCTACTGAAGCTTTGGGTGGATTTGCAGACATGATGAATGGTGTTATTTCAAATTTATCACAAGATGCTAAAAATATCTGGACAGCAAAACAAACTTATATTGCTTTAGGGACATTATTAGCTGCAGCTTCTGAATTAAAAATTGATGCTACACCTATGGAAGGTTTCAATGCAGCAGAATTTAATAAAATCTTAGGTTTTGACAAACTTGGCCTAAGTGCTACAGTAATTGCTGCTGTAGGTTACAGACATGATGAGGACGATGCTCAGCATTTCAAAAAAGTTAGAAAATCTCACGAGGAATTATTTATCACTATATAATTATTATTAATCAAATTCAATTTTACAACATGAAAAATTTAAAGACAATTGCAATTGCATTATTCGTAGCAGCAGCTGGTATCTCAGTAAGCGCACAAACTAAAAAAATCGACGTTAAAGCATCTACTATCAAATGGGTAGGTAAAAAAGTAACTGGAGAGCACTCTGGAACAGTAAATTTTAAAGAAGGTGCTGTAGTTTTCAAAGGAAAAAAATTAGTTGGAGGAAGCTTTACAGTTGATATGACTTCATTAACTTCTACAGATTTAACTGGAGAATACCAAGGTAAATTAAACGGTCACTTAAAAGCTGACGATTTCTTTGGAACTGAAAAATTCCCAACTTCAAAATTAGTTTTTAAAACTATTGGTGCTAAATCTGCTGACGTTTACACTGTAACTGCTGATTTAACTATTAAAGGAATCACTAAACCAGTAACTTTTGATATTACTGTAAGCGGAAACACTGCTACAACTGCATTCAAAGTTGACAGAACTAAATATGACATTAAATACGGTTCTGGAAGTTTCTTCGAAGGTTTAGGAGACAAAACTATCAGCGATGAATTCGAATTAACAGTAGCTTTAAAATTCTAATTTCAGGCTTACCTAATTCATATATAAGAAAAACCCCAATAGTTGATTCTATTGGGGTTTTTCTTTTTTTATTTCTTTTCAAAAACATAACATTCTTAACGGTAAAATAACGCTTTCATAATAACTATCCCTGTATTGATTAACATTCGGGGTCTAATTTTGAGGAAATTAAAAATCAAAAACTAGAAATTAAAATTATAGTTATGAAAACAAAAATACGTGTTGCAATAATTACACTTCTAAGCACTTTTTTTCTACAAGCCCAACAACAAACAAAAGGAATAATTGGCACTAATAACTGGATGAACAATTGGACCAATTTTAATCCCTCTAAACTAGAATACAGCGAAGCAACCAACATAATTGCCGGAACAATTGACAAAGATACCAGATTAGTAAAACGAAATACATATCAGTTAGTGGGTATTGTTTACGTGACAAACAATGCAACTTTAACAATTGAGCCTGGAACTATAATACGAGGCGACGACAAAACCTGCGGAACTCTTGTTGTTACAAATGGTGCAAAAATTATAGCCGAAGGTTTAGAAACAGATCCGATCATTTTTACTTCAAACAAAGAAATTGCAGACAGACGTCCAGGTGACTGGGGCGGAATAATTATTTTAGGGAAAGCTCCAATTAATTTTCTGGGCGGACTTCATACACTTCCTTTTACTTTAGATCCGATATTAAATCATTACGGAGGTCAGGATGCCGAAGACAATTCAGGTATTTTAAAATATGTTCGAATAGAATTTGCCGGTAGAAAATTGAGTTCTGAGAAAGAACTTAACGGACTTTCACTTGCTGGAGTTGGAAGAAAAACAATTTTAAGCAATATTCAAATCAGTTTTTCAAATGATGATTCTTTTGAGTGTTATGGCGGGGATTTAAATATGAACAATTTAATTTCATACAGAACAACTGATGATGATTTTGATTTTACGCAAGGTGCCCAAATCAACATCAGTAATAGTATTGCTATTCGTCATCCTTTTTCATCAGATATCTCGGGTTCAAGATGTTTTGAAGTCGATTCATACGACAAGATTCAAAATACTGATATGAGCAAAAAAATGACAAAAATCACTGCAACCAATATTACTTTAGTTAATCTTGAAGAAAACAATCAAGGCCTGGTTAGAGAATCTGTTCATATTAGAGAAAACACTTTTTTTAGTTTAAGTAATAGTATTGTTTCTGGTTTTTCCCCTTTTGTTTTATTAGAAAGCAATATTGGAGATGGAAATGAAAATCTGGCAAAAATGAGTTTCAAAAACATAATTGTGAATAATTGCAACGGCGGAATTACAAGTGAATCATCTAGTTCTGATGCCGCAATTCAAAATTATTATAACCCAAATTCTGGTATAGAATACTCAAAATGGAAGAATAGCGAGTTGTTTACAATGCCTAATATCAAAGGAAATCCAGATTTTAGAGCAAATGTAAATAATACGATTGCGATTGGAAATTAAGGCCTTAGGCAGACTTTGAAATTTAAAATTTAACAAATTTCGAAAATTAGAAAAGTTTTTTTTGAGATTTTATGTATTCTAATTCAAATTACATTTATATCTTTGCCACATCAAAATAAGATATGAGAACAATAATGAATAATACTTGGTGGTGGAACAATTTACGTCAAACGTCGTGAACTAAGCTTCCTATGGTATTTTCAAAACTATAAACAAAAAGGGCTTGTCATCACGACAAGCCCTTTTTTTTGGTCGAAACTTTAGCAGAAAAATATTAAAAACTAAAACAACATACTTTGAAACCTTTTATACTCAACACACATTACAAACAAATCCTGGCAGACACCATCACGCCGGTTAGTATATATTTTAAAATAAGAGATAAATTTCCTAATAGTTTATTATTGGAAAGTAGTGATTATCACGGAAATGACAACAGTTTCTCTTACGTTTGCTGCAACCCGATTGCAACGATTAAAATCGAAAACGAAACGATTTCAAAAACTTTCCCTGACGGAACTTCAGAGCAAACTAAAATTGATGCTTCTACTAATATTCCGGAAGTAATTCAGGAATTTTCAAGTCAGTTCAAATCGGAGAAAAATGATTTTAAATTCATCAATAACGGATTATTCGGATACATTTCTTACGATGCTGTTCGTTATTTTGAAAAAGTTTCAATTGCTAAAAAAGACAATGCAACTTCAATTCCGGATGTTTTTTATGCAGTTTATCAAAACATCATTGCCATCAATCACTTTAAAAATGAAGCTTATATTTTCTGCCACAGTGTTGATGGAACAAACAACATTTCTGAAATCGAACAATTACTTCAATCTAGAAATATTGCTTCTTATAAATTCAGTAAAGAAGGCGAAGGTTTTTCAAATTTAACCGATGAAGAATTTAAGCACAATGTAGCTTTAGCCAAAAAACACTGTTTCCGTGGAGACGTTTTTCAATTGGTTTTATCTCGCCGTTTTACACAAGGTTTTAAAGGTGACGAATTTAATGTTTACAGGGCTTTAAGAAGTATAAATCCATCTCCGTATTTATTCTTTTTTGATTATGGAGATTTCAAAATATTTGGGTCTTCGCCCGAAGCACAAATTATCGTAAAAAACAGAAAGGCCGAAATTCACCCCATAGCTGGAACTTTCAAAAGAACAGGAAATGACGAACGTGATGCGCTTTTAGCCAAAGAATTATCAGAAGATAAAAAAGAAAACAGCGAACATGTAATGCTTGTCGATTTGGCAAGAAACGATTTAAGCAGAAACGGTCACGATGTAAACGTAGAAAAATACAGAGAAGTTCAGTTTTTCTCACACGTAATTCACCTGGTTTCTAAAGTTACAGGTCATTTACACGAAAAAGCTACGACTATGCAGGTTGTTGCCGATACTTTCCCAGCCGGAACTTTAAGCGGCGCACCAAAACACAGGGCCATGCAATTGATTGAAGATTACGAAAAAACAAATCGTAATTTCTACGGAGGCGCAATTGGTTTCATGGATTTTGAAGGAAACTTTAACCACGCCATTATGATTCGAACTTTCCTTAGTAAAAACCATCAACTTCATTGTCAGGCCGGCGCCGGAATTGTAGCAAGTTCTGACGAAGAAAGTGAAATGCAGGAAGTTTACAATAAATTAAGGGCATTGAACACAGCCTTAGAAATGGCAGAGAAAATATAGTTTCAAGTTTTCTTAGTTTCAGGTTTCAAGTTGTTGGAACGTGAAACTTGGAACCTGAAACAAAACAAACCTAAAAACAAACCCAAAAAACTATGAAAAATATTATTCCATTTGTTATTGCAGTTTTATTATTCGCTTCGTGTGAAACAAAAAAAGAATCAACAGCAATTCCGTTAACAGGAACCTGGCGCCTGATATCTGCAGAAACGACAGAAAAAGATTCAACATTTTCGACTTTCAATCCAAAAACAAAAATGATTAAAATTATAAATGATACACATTTTGCTTTTTTTAATCATGATTTGAATAACGGTAAAGATAGCACAGCAGCAGTATTTTTTGGAGGAGGCGGAAAATATACTTTAAAAGATAGTATTTATACCGAGAATTTAGAATACTTCAATAACCGTCAATGGGAAAATGGAAAATTTGAGTTTACAGTAAAAATTAAAAACGACACTTTAACTCAAAAAGGAGTTGAAAAAGTAGAAAAATTAGGAATCAATCGAATTATTACTGAGAAATACGTTCGAGAAAAATAAAAATTAGTTTCAAGTTTTCTTTGTTTCAGGTTTCAAGTTGTTGGAACCTGAAACTTGAAACTTGAAACTTGAAACCTGAAACTTGAAACCTGAAACAAAAACATACAATGAAAAAAATATTAGTTATAGACAATTACGATAGTTTCACTTATAATTTAGTGCACTATCTAGAAGATTTAAACTGTGAAGTAACCGTTTATAGAAATGACGAATTCGAAATTGATGAAATCGCTTCTTTCGATAAAATATTACTTTCGCCTGGGCCAGGAATTCCGGATGAAGCAGGTTTATTAAAAGCGGTTATCGAAAAATATGCTCCAACAAAAAGTATTTTGGGCGTTTGCTTAGGACAGCAGGCAATTGGAGAAGTTTTTGGCGGAACACTTTCTAACCTTGATAAAGTTTATCACGGTGTTTCGACAAATGTAAAAACAGTAGTTTCAGACGAAACTTTATTTGAAGGTTTAGGAAATGAATTTGAAGTGGGAAGATATCATTCGTGGGTTGTAGACAGTAATTTACCCGAAGTTTTAGAAGCAACTTCAATAGACGAAAACGGGCAGATTATGTCATTAAGACACAAAAAATTTGATGTAAGAGGCGTTCAGTTTCACCCGGAAAGTGTTTTAACTCCAAAAGGAAAATTAATACTGGAGAACTGGATTAAGAGCTAGTATCCAGTCTCCGTTTTCAGTCAAAGTCCAAAACCTTAGCAACTTAGACTCTTAGCAACTTAGAACCTTAAAAAAATGGAAATAATACTTTCAGATACAAAAGAAATCAACATTGAAGATGTTTTAGTTTTATACAAAGCAAATGAGTGGAGTTCGGCCAATAAACCAAACGAATTATATAATGCTCTTTTAAATTCCGAAACTTTAATTACAGCTTGGGAAGGAAAAAAGTTAGTCGGACTGGGAAATGCGATTTCCGATGGATTTTTAACGGTTTATTATCCGCATTTATTGGTTCTTCCGGATTATCAGGGAAAAGGAATTGGAAAAATGATTGTAGATAAAATGCAGGAGAAATACAAACACTTTCACATGCAAATGTTAACCGCAGACGGAAAGGCAGTTGATTTTTATAAAAAAAATGGATTCGAAAGAGCCGGAAAAACAGAACCCATGTGGATTTATCAGGGAAATGAACATTGATAAATTAGTCGTAAAGTCTGAATGTCGAAAGTCATAAAGTCAAATGCGACATAAAAAATATAAATAGAAAAACTCAAAAACAATATCATAAGTTAGAATTCTTTAAGACCTTCGACTTTTGACTTTAAGACTTACATAAATGAAAACTATATTAAACAAATTAATCAACCACGAAGTGCTTTCTAAAGAAGAAGCAAAAGACGTTTTGATTAATATATCAACTGGTCAATATAATCCGAGTCAGATTTCGGCGTTTTTGACCGTATTTATGATGCGAAGCATTACGATTGAGGAACTTTCGGGTTTTCGTGAAGCTTTATTAGAGTTATGTGTTCGCGTTGATTTATCAGCATACAACACAATCGATTTATGCGGAACAGGCGGTGACGGAAAAGACACTTTCAATATCTCAACTTTAGCTTCTTTTGTTTCGGCTGGTGCAGGAATTAAAGTTGCCAAACATGGAAATTATGGCGTTTCATCTATTTCAGGATCGAGCAACGTAATGGAAAAAATGGGAATTAAATTCAGCAATGAGCCTTCATTTTTAGAAAAATGTATCGACAAAGCCGGAATTTGTGTTTTGCATGCTCCCCTATTCCATCCGGCAATGAAAAATGTTGGGCCAATTAGAAAAGAACTGGCAGTGAAAACCTTCTTTAATATGTTGGGCCCAATGGTAAATCCATCATTTCCTCAAAATCAATTGGTTGGCGTTTTCAATCTTGAATTAGCCCGAATGTATGCTTATTTATATCAAAATACTGATATCAATTTTACCATTTTACATTCGCTTGACGGATACGACGAAATCTCCTTAACAGGTCCAACCAAAACGATAACATCACACATGGAAGGCATGTTAAAGCCGGAAGATTTTGGTGTTCGTCTTTTATCTCAAACCGAAATTGAAGGAGGAAAAACCATCGAAGAATCGGCAGAAATATTCATCAATATTATTTCAGGAAAAGGAAACGAAGCGCAGAATAATGTCGTTTGTGCCAATGCTGCAATGGCAATCGCAACGGTTACAAAATGTTCTCCGCTTGAAGGATTTGAATTGGCAAAAGAAAGTTTGTTTTCTGGAAAAGGATTAAAAGCATTACAGACATTACAGGAATTAAGCAGGTAAAAAAATTGTTTCAAGTTTCAGGTTTCAAGTTTCAAGTTATTGGAGCGAACCTGAAACTTGAAACCTGAAACAAAACAAACAATGAACATTTTAGATAAAATAATAGTTGATAAAAAACGAGAAGTGATCTTAAAGAAATCAATCATTCCGGTTTCTCAGTTGGAAGCTTCAGTATTTTTTGAAAAACAAACAATCTCTCTTAGTCAAAAATTGAGAGAAAGTAATTCTGGAATTATTGCAGAACACAAACGTCGTTCTCCTTCAAAATTGGTTATTAATCACAATTTCACAGTTGAAGAAGTTGTAAAAGGTTACGAAAATGCCGGAGCTTGCGGAATTTCGGTTTTAACAGACGGGAAATATTTTGGAGGTTCTCTTGACGATTTACTTTTGGCAAGAGCAAGCGTAAATATTCCGCTTTTGCGAAAAGAATTTATTGTAGACGAATACCAAATTTTAGAAGCAAAAGCACACGGAGCCGATTTGATTTTGTTAATCGCAGCAGTTTTAACCCGTGAAGAAATCAAATCATTATCTCAATTTGCAAAAAAACTAGGTTTAGAAGTTTTATTGGAAGTTCACAACCAAGAAGAACTAGAAAAATCGATTATGCCGAGTTTAGACATGATTGGTGTAAACAACCGAAACCTAAAAACTTTTGAAGTAAGCTTAGATTTCAGTAAACAATTGGCATCACAAATCCCAAATGATTTCGTAAAAGTTTCCGAAAGCGGCATCTCATCAATAGAAGCCATTCAGGAGCTAAAACCTTACGGATACAAAGGTTTCTTGATTGGAGAAAACTTCATGAAAACCGACAATGCAGGAAAAGCTGCAACAGAATTTATTAGTCAGCTATAGGCTTTAAGCTGTATGCAATAAGCCTTCTTAACATTATTAATTTAGCCTAAAGCCTAAAGCTTAAAGCCTAAAGCATTAAAAAAATGAAACTCAAAATATGCGGCATGAAATATCCAGATAATATCCTCGAGGTAGGCGCGCTCCTACCCGATTATATGGGATTTATTTTCTGGGAGAAATCCGCAAGATATTTTAACGGAGAAATTCCGGAACTGATAGAAACAATCAAAAAAGTGGGCGTTTTTGTAAATCAAAGTCAGGAAGAAATTCTGGAAAAAATAACAAAATACAATTTACAAGCCGTTCAGTTACATGGAAATGAGACCGTTGAATTTTGTTCAGAACTAAAAAGCAAACTGTCAAAAAAAATTGAAATCATAAAAGCGTTTTCTGCAGATGAAAATTTTGATTTTGAAGTAATAAAACCTTTTGAATCGATTTGTGATTATTTTCTTTTTGATACAAAAGGAAAATTACCCGGCGGAAACGGAACAACATTCGACTGGACTATATTAAAAAAATACAATTCGGATAAACCATTCTTTTTGAGCGGCGGAATCGGAATTAACGAATTAAAAGCCATTGAAGAAATTTCAAAAAGCAATTTACCTATTTATGCTATCGATGTAAATAGTAAATTTGAAATCGAACCAGGGCTGAAAAACAGAAATTTATTTAGCAATTTCAAACGAAAATTTGATGTTGCCAACTTTTAAACTTTAAACAAAATGAGTTTTAACGTCAACGAAAAAGGATATTACGGAGAATTTGGAGGGGCTTACATTCCTGAAATGCTCTATCCAAATGTAGAAGAATTACGCCAAAAATACCTGAGCATAATGGACGAACCAGATTTTAAAGCTGAGTTCAATCAATTGCTGAAAGATTATGTAGGACGCCCAAGTCCGTTGTATTTTGCAAAACGTTTATCTGAAAAATACAACACTAAAATCTATCTAAAAAGAGAAGATTTAAATCATACCGGAGCGCACAAAGTCAACAACACTATTGGGCAGATTTTGTTAGCGAAACGTTTAGGTAAAAAAAGAATTATTGCCGAAACCGGGGCTGGTCAGCATGGTGTCGCAACAGCTACTGTTTGTGCTTTAATGGGAATTGAATGTATCGTTTATATGGGAGAAATTGACATTGCGCGCCAGGCACCAAACGTAGCTCGTATGAAAATGCTAGGCGCAGAAGTTCGTCCGGCTCTTTCTGGTTCTCGTACTTTAAAAGATGCTACAAACGAAGCTATTCGCGATTGGATCAATAATCCGGTTGACACACATTATATTATCGGATCGGCGATTGGACCTCATCCTTACCCGGATATGGTGACACGTTTTCAGAGCATCATTTCAGAAGAAATCAAATGGCAGTTAAAAGAAAAAGAAGGACGTGAAAATCCTGATTATGTGGTTGCCTGTATCGGCGGCGGAAGCAACGCTGCAGGAACGTATTATCATTTTCTGCACGAACCGGAAGTTGGAATTATTGCTGTTGAAGCTGCCGGAAAAGGAGTTGACAGCGGTCATAGCGCTGCAACAAGTAAATTAGGAAAAGTGGGCGTTATACACGGTTGTAAAACACTTTTAATGCAAACGCCAGACGGACAAATTACGGAGCCGTATTCAATTTCAGCAGGGTTAGATTATCCTGGAGTTGGGCCTTTGCATGCGCATTTAGCACAAACCGGACGCGGCGAATTTTTCTCTGTAACCGATGATGATGCTATGAATGCAGGTTTGCAATTGACAAAATTAGAAGGAATTATTCCGGCGATTGAAAGCGCACACGCATTTGCAGTTTTAGATCAAAAGAAATTTAAACCTACAGATGTCATAGTTATTAGTCTTTCTGGTCGTGGCGATAAAGATTTAGACAATTATATCGATTATTTTAAATTGTAATAAAAATCGTAATTTGGACATTCGCTAACGCAAAACAAATAACGAGAAAAAAGTAAATATGGAAAAGTTATTCTCTTACGGAACATTACGATCAAAGCAAATTCAAATGCAGGTTTTCAATAAAGTATTAACGGGAACTGCAGACCAGCTCCTTGGTTACAAACTAAAAAGCCTTCAGATAGAAGAAGAGTTTGGAATGGCTGATTATGTAGTAGCGGTTCCAAGCGATGATCTTTCAGATATTATATATGGGGTTGTTTATACAATTTCAAATACAGATCTGGCTAAAGTAGATATATTTGAATCGAACTCATATAAAAGAGTTCAGGTAAGATTAAAGTCTGGAATACAGGCTTGGATTTATACAGAAAATCAATAATTCCAGATATGATTCTAGCAGCCGCTCAAGCAAAACCAACCCGAAGAGATATCGATGCCAATTTATCAGATCATTATCGTCTTATCGAATTGGCTGTAAAAAATAAAGCGCAATTAATTGCTTTTCCTGAAATGTCTATTACAGGCTATGAAAGAGAACATGCACAAAAATTAGCTTTCCAGAAAAACGATTCGCGTTTAGATCATTTGAAAAAATTAGCTGTAGAAAATAATATTGTAATTATTGCCGGAGCGCCTATTGAAATTGACTCCAATCTGTTTATTGGCGAATTTGTAATTTCTCCGGATAATTTAGTTTCAATTTATACGAAGCAGTTTTTACATGAAGGCGAAGATGAATATTTTCAATCTTCTTTTGAGAACAATCCGATGGTTACTATTGAAAATCAAAAGATTTCATTTGCGATTTGTGCAGATATTGATAATCCGCTGCATCCGGAAAATGCTCGTAAAAGAGCAACTGATATTTATATTGCCAGTATTTTCTTTTCGCCAAACGGAATTCCGAATGCGTATAGAGACTTGCAAAGTTATGCCGAGAAACATCAAATGAATGTTTTGATGTCGAATTTCAGCGGTGAATCGTGGGGATCTCCTTCCGCGGGTCAAAGTGCTTTTTGGAATAACAAAGGAGAATTAATTGGTCAGATGAACGATTCAGATTCCGGGTTATTATTAGTCGAAAATCAAAATGACAATTGGGCAAGTAAGGTTATAAAAATTTAAAAATAATACCACAGATTTCACAGATTTACATAGATTTTTTTCACGCAGATTTGGCAGATTAGAGCAGATTTAATTAAAGATATTTAAAAAAAATCTGCCTGAATCGGCTTAAATCAATTTAAATCTGCGTGAATAAAATTTGAATAATAATCAGTGAAAATCCTTTTAATCTGTGGCAAAATAAACTAACATACCTGCAAGGTTTTGGAAACCTTGCAGGAGAAAAAAGATATTAAAATGAACAGAATAACTCAAAAATTACAAGAAGACAAAAAGATACTTTCGATCTATTTTTCTGCGGGATATCCTAACTTAAATGATACCGTTCAGATTATTCAGGATTTAGAAAAAAACGGTGTTGATTTAATCGAAATCGGACTTCCTTTCAGCGATCCTTTGGCAGACGGACCAACGATTCAGGCGAGTTCTACACAGGCACTTCATAACGGAATGACATCTCAAATTCTTTTCGATCAGCTGAAAAACATCCGCGAAAGCGTAAAAATTCCGTTGATTATTATGGGCTATTTTAATCCGATATTACAATACGGCGTTGAAGATTTTTGTAAAAAATGTGCTGAAATTGGTATCGACGGTTTAATTATTCCAGATCTTCCCGTTGATGTTTATGCAGATGAATACAAAGTGATTTTCGAAAAATACGGATTAATCAATGTTTTCCTAATTACACCTCAAACTTCAGATGAACGTATTCGTTTTATCGACAGCGTTTCAAACGGATTTATTTATATGGTAAGTTCAGCAAGTGTTACGGGATCTCAATCTGGTTTTGGGAATGTACAGGAAAGTTATTTCGAAAGAATATCAAATTTGAGTTTAAAAAATCCTCAAATTGTTGGTTTCGGAATTTCAAATAAAGAAACTTTCAGTCAAGCTACTAAATATGCAAAAGGCGCTATTATTGGAAGTGCTTTTATCAAACATTTGAGTGAAAACGGAAGTGGAAAAATTGAGGAATTTATTGGAGACATTCGATAAACATATGCAATAAAAGTCTATCTGGTCATTCCGAGGAACGAGGAATCGCACTAGAAACTCCACAAACAAAGTCGCCAATCTTTGTCGAATTACGAGTGCGATTCCTCGTTCCTCGCAATGACAAAACAAACTAATAAAACTGAAACCCTAGATGTTTCAGTTTTTTTTTGCCCAAAAACATCGAAACCGTTTTATGTTAATATTATGTTAAAATAAAATTAAACAAGTGTTTAAATTAAACAAGTGTTTAATTTTGTATCCGATTAGAAACAATACCATGTCACACATCGAACTAAACGATAAAAAAATTCAGATTCTTAATGTTGCTGAAAAGCTATTTTCTGAGAAAGGATTTGAGGGGACGTCAATACGGGATATTTCGAAACATGCAAAAATTAATATTGCCATGGTTTCCTATTATTTCGGTTCAAAAGATAAATTACTGGAATCTTTGATCATTCATAAAACAGCCGATTTAAAGCTTCAAATCGAAAGTTTACAACACGAAGATCTTCATCCTCTTGATAAAGTCAATAAATTAGTCGAAATTTATATCAATCGAATTAATTGTAACAGAGGGATTTTCAGAGTTTTACACTTCGAACTTAATTCTAAAAAAAGAGAAGAAAGTCTTGCTGCTTTTACAGAACTAAAAAAGGGAAATCTAAAATCTCTTGAAACGATTATTAAAGAAGGCCAGTCAAAAGGAATTTTTAGAAAAGATGTCATTATTCCGTTGATTACACCAACGATTATGGGAACTTTTTTTCATTTCCATATGAACAAATCATTTTTTGAAGAACTCTTAAATCTAAAAACAGAAACGTTATACAACGATTACATTAAAAACAGTCTTACAAAGCACATTCAACAAACTATAAAAGCGCTACTTGTTTATGAAAATTAGTCAATTAATGCTCTTTGGAGTTTTCTTTATAGGAATTTCTTCAATAGAAGCACAAGAAAAAACAAGTTTAACTTTAGATGAAGCCGTAAAAATGGCCTGGGAAAAGAGTAACGAAGTTACGCTTGCCAACACTAAGGTAAACTCAAAAAAGTATGAATTACAAACGGTTAAGAATAACCAATATCCAGATTTAAAAATTTCAGGGCAATATCAGCGATTAACAAAAGCTTCAATCGATATGCCAAATCAGGGAGAAAGCGCTTCTTTAGCTTCTCCGGATCGTGCAATGCTTGGAATGGCAAATTTAAGTTTACCTCTTTTTGCAGGATTTAAAATCCAAAATAGTATTGACGCCTATGAAAGCTTATATGAAGCGGAAAGCGTGACTGCGGCTAAAACAAAAGAGGATGTTGCTTTAAAAGTAATCACCTATTACACAGCTTTATACAAAGCACAAAAAACTTTAGATGTTTTAACTGAAAATCAAAAAAGCGCTAAACAGCGTGTTACCGATTTTATTGAATTAGAGAAAAACGGAATCATTCCAAGAAATGATTTATTGAAAGCACAATTACTGGTTTCAAAAACGCAATTATCTATTGATGAAGCTAATAACAACATCAACAACATCAACTTCTACCTTACGACATTACTTAAATTAGAGCCATCTGTAAAAATTCAGGTTAATGAAGATGATTTCTTCAACTTAAAAACAACTGGTGCTCCTACATCAGATGTTTTGGCACTTGAAAGCAGAAAAGATTTAGAAGCAATTCGTTTGCAGCAAAAAGCTTCAGAAGCTAATGTTAAGATTGCAAAAGCCGGGTATTATCCAACAATTTCATTACTTGGTGGTTATACTGCTTTAGATCTTAAAGACATTATTACTGTAAAATATGCTATGAATTTTGGTTTAGGTTTATCTTATGATTTATCCGGAATTCTTAAAAACAGTGCACACGTAAAAGAAGCGGAAAGTAAAGCTTTGGAAGTAAAAAATACTGAGGCTATTATGACAGACCGCATTAAAGTTGAAGTTCAAAAATCTATTGAAGATTATGACTTAGCTATCAATCAAAGTGTGGTTTATGAAGAAGCATTTCAACAAGCTACTGAAAATTACAGACTTGTAAAAGACAAATTCGACAACGGTCTTGCTGATACCAATGATCTTGTTGAAGCCGATGTTGAGCAATTAAGCGCCAAAATCAATACTGCTGTAGCAAAAGCATCAATCATTCAAAAATATTACGAATTACTTTCAGTATCAGGACAATTATCACAATCATTCAATCTTTCTAAAATATAATCGAAGCTCTCATGGAAAAGAAAAAGACAAATAAAAAATTCATCATCATACTAACCGTTTTGGTTTTAGTGGGAGGAACTTACGGAATATCAAAATACTTACACTCATTGGCTCACGAAGAAACAGATGATGCTCAAATTGAGAAAAAAATGAATCCTATTATTCCGAGAGTATCAGGATATATCAGCAAAGTATATGTGAAAGATAATGACTATGTAAAAAAAGGAGATACTTTATTTACTATTGATAAAAGAGATTATCAGTTAAAAATTGATGAAGCCAACGCTGCATTATTAGGAGCTGAAGGTCAATACGAAGCTGCAAAAGCTGATATTGGTAGTGCTTATGCTAGTATTTCAGTTTCAGATGCAAACATGAAATCTGCTGGTGGTTCTATCGAAAGTGCTAAAATTAGATTGAGACAGCTTACAAACGATTTTAACCGTTACAGCAATTTATATAAAACACATACAATTACAAAACAACAATTTGAGCAGGCTCAAACTGCAAAAGATGAAGCTGAAAATCAAGTACGTGTTTTAGAACAACAACAAAGAGCGACTTCTTATCAAAAATCAGTAATTCAGTCAAAATCTAAAGTTTCTGATAAACAAACAGAAGTTGCTGCAGCAAACATCAAAAAAGCGAAAACAATGCTTGATGTTGCTCACTTAAACTTAAGCTACACGGTAGTTACAGCGGCTATTGATGGTCAGGTTTCTAAAGTTGATATTCAGCCGGGACAATTAGTTCAGCCGGGACAATCTTTATTCTACATCATCAACAATAATGAGGCCTGGGTTGTAGCTAACTTTAAAGAAACACAATTAAACAAAATGGTTGTGGGACAAAAAGTAAGTTTAAAAGTTGATGCTTATCCAAACTATGAGTTTAAAGGTACTGTAACTTCATTTTCTCCAGCAACAGGATCACGTTTTTCATTGTTACCTCCTGATAATGCTACAGGAAACTTCGTAAAAACCATTCAGAGATTACCAGTAAAAATTAGTTTAGATCAAGCAAACGATCCTGAAAAAGTAAAACTTTTAAGACCAGGAATGAATGTTGACGTAGACGTACATTTAAAATAAATAAATGGCAGCAGCAGTACAAGCAGACGACGATTTAGTAGAATACGGTTACCGACGCGTTATTATTACCATTACGGCAGTACTTTGTGCATTGCTGGAAATTGTAGATACGACGATTGTAAACGTAGCTCTAACAGACATGCGCGGAAGTCTTGGTGCTACCTTGACCGATGTGGCGTGGGTTATTACAGCATACGCAATTGCGAATGTTATTGTAATTCCGATGACGAGCTGGTTATCACAGCAATTTGGAAGACGTAATTATTTTGTGGCTTCTATCATTATATTTACCGTCTGTTCCTTTTTGTGTGGAAATGCCAGTAATATTTGGGAACTTGTAGCCTTCCGATTCGTACAAGGTATGGGTGGTGGAGCGCTACTTGTAACAGCCCAAACGATTATTACAGAAAGTTATCCGGTTGCAAAACGTGGTATGGCGCAGGCTATTTACGGAATGGGTGTAATTGTGGGGCCAACTTTAGGTCCGCCTTTGGGAGGATATTTAGTAGATAATTATTCTTGGCCTTATATCTTTTACATCAATATTCCACTTGGAATTATCGCTACTATTTTGGCTTTAACTTTCGTAAGAAGCCCAAAATATGGAGAAAAATTAAAAGCAAATCAGGTTGACTGGTGGGGAATTTTCTTGTTGAGCGCCTTTATTGGTTCTTTACAATTCGTTCTTGAACACGGACAGCAGGATGACTGGTTTAACGATTCTCTTATTGTAACTTTAAGTGTTGTGACTGTTCTGGGATTGGTTCTTTTTATTTGGAGAGAGCTGACTTACAAACATCCAATTGTGAACTTAAGTGTTTTGAAAGATGGAAATTTAAGAATTGGAACTGTAATGTGTTTCATTCTTGGTTTCGGTTTATATGGTTCAACGTTAATTATCCCTATTTATACGCAGTCGATTTTAGGATGGACAGCAACTGATGCAGGATTATTATTAATTCCGGGATCTATCACAACGGCGATTATGATGCCATTTGTTGGAAATATGATTCAAAAAGGTGTTCCGCAAGGTTATATGGTTGGAGTTGGATTTTTAGTATTCTTCTTCTTTACCTTTATGATGCAGACTCGTATGACGCCAGATACTGGAGTAGAACATATGTATTGGCCCTTAATTTTGAGAGGAATTGGTCTTGGATTACTTTTCGTACCAATAACAACACTCTCTCTTTCAACCTTAAAAGGAAAACAAATTGGTGAAGGAGCTGCTTTTACCGGAATGATGCGCCAATTAGGAGGTTCATTTGGTATTGCAATTATTACCACTTTCATTACACGTTTTAGTCAGGAACACAGAGTAGATTTGATTAACAATTTAGATCCTGCAAAATACGAAGTTCAACAGCGTATTACAGGAATGCAGCAAGCCTTTATGTCAAAAGGATATAGTGCAGATGTCGCTTTAAAGAAATCACATCAAGCTATAGAATATGCTGTTTTAAAACAAAGTACCGTAATGGCCTATATAGATATATTTATGTATTTAGGAATTATGTTTTTATGTTGCATACCGATTATTCTCTTTATCAAAAAAGGGAAGAACAAGATTAGTGCAGCCGACGCAATGCACTAATAATAATAATTTTATAATACGCAGAAACGCCGAATTCTAAATTGAATTCGGCGTTTATTTTTTTGTTGTTATTTATTAATTAAATGTGCTAAATCTTCAGGGATTGAAATCCCTGCCTACAATATGTTCCGAGCCTTCGGCTCTCTAGTAAAAAATCTTAGAACCTTAGCATCTTAGTAACTCAGAACCTTAAAAAAACCTCTGAACCTTTGTAACTTTGAGCCTTAAAAACTATCTGGTGAAAACCAAATGATTTCCTTTCGAAAGATTCGCATCAAAACGATAACCCTCGTAATTAAAACCTTTTAAGTCATCAATAGTTTCTGCATTTGTATCTATAATATAACGCACCATCATCCCTCTCGCCTTTTTTGCAAAGAAGCTGATCATTTTTAATTTTCCGTCTTTGTAATCTTTAAAATCAGGAGTAATTACAGGAACTTTTAAAGCTTTTACATCAACCGCCGAAAAATATTCGTTACTGGCTAAATTCACAAATAATTCACCTTTTGTCAATTCTTTATTTAAAGCTTTTGTAACAACAGGTTTCCAAAATTCATGCAGGTTTTTATAATCGCCAACTGGTAATTTTGTTCCCATTTCTAAACGATAGGCCTGCATTAAATCTAGCGGTTTTAAAACGCCGTAAAGTCCGGATAGAATTCTAAGTTTATCCTGAAGAACATCTAATTTTTCCAACGGAATGGAATAAGCATCTAAACCCGTATAAACGTCACCATCAAAAGTATAAACTGCCGGACGGGCATTTTCAACAGTAAATGGTGTTTTCCAGTCTTGGTTTCGTTTCCAGTTTAAATCAGCAAGTTTGTCTGAAATTGACATTAAATGGGATAATTCAGCAGGTTTTTTTCCTTTTAATATTTTATGAACCTGGCGCGCTTCTTTTAAAAATGAAGGTTCAGTATGTTGGACAGTAGGTAATTCTTTTTCGAAATTCAGTGATTTCGCCGGCGATATAACAATTTTCATTTGTGCATTTTTATATGATTCAAAAATACAAATTGAATTTTTAAAAATATGTTATTGCAATTGATTTGTTTTATTGCTGTATAGTTTTTTCAGCCACGAATTCACGAATTTAATTTATTAAATCTGTGAGTATAATTTGTATTAATTCGTGTAATTCACGACCACCGTTTTTTATTTTAATAAATTTCAATTGAAAAATTGAGAATTTGCTCAAAAAAGTGAGCGATAGATTATAAAAGGCATTTTCTATGTTGTAAATTTGCAACCATAAAATTCCAAAAACATTTTCAATACAAAATTGAAAGTTGTATTCTAAATAATAGCCACAAATTCACGAATTAACTTTTTAAAAATTAATTAGAAAAATTCGTGAATTCGTGGCGGAAAAAATTTAGACATGACAAAAATATTGTATCAGCTGGAAAGCTATCTGGTAATGGGAATTTTATTTGATGTTCATAGAAATTTAGGTGGAGGCTTTTCTGAAATTGTATATAAAGATGCTTTAGAATACGAATTTAAAAAAGCAAATATTCCATTTGAAGAGAAAAAGAATATTTAGTAAATTATAAAGACATAATATTAAATCACAAATTTTATGCTGATTTTGTTTTGTTTGATAAAATTATACTTGAAATAAAATCAAGTGATTTTTTGCATCCAAAATATATTTCACAATGTCTTAATTATCTAAAAGTTTCTAAAACACATTTAGCAATTTTAGCAAACTTTAATTCTGTCTCACTTGAATACAAACGTATTATTTTATAAAAATTAGTGAATTCGTGGCTATACAAACAAATTATAAAACTGCTTTACAAAACAAAATCTTCGATATTATTTCGAAAGCTTCTCAGGAATTAAATGTAGACTCTTATGTGATAGGAGGTTTCGTTCGCGATTTGCTTTTAAACCGAGGTTCTAAAAAAGATATCGACGTTGTGGCAGTTGGAAGCGGCATCGAATTAGCGCTTAAAGTTTCTGACTTACTTCCGAATAAACCAAAAGTTCAGGTTTTTAAAACTTACGGAACGGCAATGCTTCGTTTTGAAGATACCGATATTGAATTTGTTGGTGCCCGAAAAGAGTCTTATAATTTTGACAGCCGAAATCCGATTGTAGAGAACGGAACGCTTCAGGATGACCAAAATCGCCGTGATTTTACAATCAACGCTTTGGCTTTATCTTTAAATAAAAATAACTTCGGAGATCTTTTAGATCCGTTTAATGGATTGGCGCATTTAGAAAGTAAAACAATCAAAACGCCTTTAAATCCGGATATTACCTATTCTGATGATCCGCTGCGAATGCTGCGTGCAATTCGCTTTGCAACACAATTGAATTTCGAAATCGAAGAAAACTCTTTGAATGCGGTTACCAAAAATGCAGATCGCATCAAGATTATTTCAGGCGAAAGAATCGTAGATGAACTAAACAAAATTCTTTCTACGCCAAAACCGTCAACCGGATTTTTACTTTTATATAAAACCGGACTTTTAGATCTCATCTTACCTGAATTAACAGCGTTGAATCAAGTTGAAGAAATCGAAGGTCATACACATAAAAACAACTTTTACCATACGCTTGAAGTCGTTGACAACATTTGCCCAAATACAGATGATGTTTGGTTACGATGGTCAGCTTTATTGCACGATATTGGAAAAGCGCCAACAAAACGTTTCAACAAAAAACAAGGCTGGACTTTTCACGGGCATGAATTTTTGGGTGGAAAAATGGCAAAAAAGATATTCGAACGTTTGCACATGCCATTGAATCACAAAATGAAATTTGTGCAAAAAATGGTAATTATGAGTTCACGTCCGATTGTTTTGGCACAGGATATTGTAACCGACAGTGCAGTTCGTCGTTTGGTTTTTGATGCCGGTGAAGATGTTGAGGATTTAATGACTTTATGTGAAGCCGATATTACAACCAAAAATCCTGCAAAGTTCAAAAAATATCATAAAAACTTTGAAATTGTTCGCAAGAAAATTGTTGAAGTTGAAGAACGCGATCATGTTCGTAATTTCCAGCCGCCAATTTCCGGTGAAGAAATTATGGAAATGTTCGATTTGAAACCTTCTCGCGAAATTGGAGTTTTAAAAGAAGCTGTAAAAGAAGCTATTTTAGAAGGAGATATTCCTAATGAATATCAGGCTGCTTATGATTTTGTGATTAAAAGAGCTGCAAAGTTGAATTTAACTCTTAAGAAATAATAATGATAGCTATCGGAGTAATCTTTTTGTTAATTATTATATCAGTCTTTTTATCAACTAATATACTTTTTTATAGAAAGCTTAAAAACATTGATAAGGTAGGGCTTAAACATATCATACTTTATTTTTTGTTCTCTGTTGGTTCAGCTTTTATAATTGCAATACTATATTATTTTTTTGAAAAATATATTCTAATTAGTTTATTTGGAAATGAATTCCATGCATCTATTACTGAAAGGATAATAAAATTTATTATGCTATTTTCATCTTTTATATACGGGAGTTTTTATTTTTCAAAATTTTACATCAATAAACTTACAAAAACAAACGAAATCGAATTAATCGGAAAAGAATGAAAAAAGAGAATAAATCAGTAATCATTTGGTTACTATCAGGTTGTGTTTTATTATTTTTAATGGTTGTCGTGGGCGGAATCACACGTTTGACCAATTCAGGTTTATCAATGACGGACTGGCATTTGGTTACCGACACATTTCCACCTTTAACAGATGCAAAATGGCAGGCTGCTTTTGATGAGTATAAAAAATTTCCTGAGTACCAAAAAATCAATATCCATAACGATTTTCAATTAGCAGATTATAAATTCATTTATTTCTGGGAATGGTTTCACCGTTTTATCGGTCGCATTATCGGACTTGTATTTTTTGTTCCATTTGTTTATTTCTTAATCAGAAAGAAATTAGATACGCCAACAATTAAAAAATGTATTGTGCTTTTAGCAATGGGAGCTTTTCAAGGTTTTCTTGGATGGTTTATGGTTCGAAGCGGATTAATCGATAATCCGGATGTGAGCCATTTTAGACTTTCGCTTCACTTAACTTTTGCTTTTATAACTTTTGCTTATACACTTTGGGTAGCACTGGATTTGATTTATCCTGAAAGAAATATCAATAAAATATTACCGCTTCGTACAATTGCCAGATATGCTTTAGTCGCTTTATTGATCCAAATTATTTATGGCGGATTTGTTGCCGGATTAAACGCCGGATTAATTCACAATCACTGGCCTTTAATGAGCGATGGAGAATTTATTCACGAATCGGTTTTTATTGAGCAGTCTAGTTTGATTAAGAATCTAATTGAGGGAAAAAGCGGCGTTCAATTTGTACACAGAACTTTTGCTTATGTTGTGGTTGGAATTATTCTTTTTCTTTTCTTCAAAAGCAAAAAATATACACTTACTAATACACAGGCAAACGGAATCAACACTTTGGTAGTTTTTGTTTTTATACAATTTCTTCTTGGTGTTTTTACTTTATTATACAGCGTACCTTTGGCTTTAGGGTTAATTCACCAAATTATGGCGTTTTTCCTTTTGAGCGCAATGACATATACATTGCACCGATTAAGCAAATAATGTTTTGAAAAATAAAAAAGAGCCGAAAATTTCGGCTCTTTTTTATTTTATATCTGGTAAAAAATACATCTCGTTAACCGGATTTCAATCCGTCAGAAATGATGTTGATCCAAAACAATATTTACCCTAGCCAGGTTTTAAAATCCTGTACTTTTTCACGGCTTACAATAACCTCATCTTCTTTGTAAGTTGGTAAAATTACTTTTAAACGTGAATTGGTATACACCTGAATTTCTTTAATGGCCTGAAGCGGAACAATAAATTTTCTGCTTACGCGAAAGAAATCCTTTTTGTCTAATTCCTGTTCCAGAATCTCTAAAGTGGAATCGATTAAATAGTTTCGATTGTCGTACGTGTGAATATAAGTTCCTTTGTTTTCACTAAAAAAACATTCAATTTCTTCAGTAGTAACTACTTTTAAATGCTGACCAATTTTAACCGTAAATCGCTTTTTATAGGTTTTCTCAAAAGGGTTTGACAGCATTTGGCGAATCTGTTCAAAATCAAGCTGTACGTTTGAAGTTTCAGAAGCCGTTTTCGGAAGTCGGGATTTAAATTTTGAAACTGCTGCTTCCAGATCATCTTCATCAATTGGTTTTAGAAGATAATCTATGCTATTCAATTTAAAAGCTTTTAACGCATATTCATCATAAGCTGTTGTAAAAATGATAGCGCTTTTAATATCTATTTTTTCAAAAATTTCAAACGATAAACCATCTGATAATTGAATATCCAGAAAAATTAAATCGGGATGTTGATTATTACTAAACCAGTGAACCGATTCTTCAACCGAATGAAGCATCGTTTCTACAGTAACATCTAACTTTTCAAGCTTTCTTTGCAGCAGTCTTGCAGCTGGTTTTTCGTCTTCTATAATTAATGTGATCATTTACTATATACAAAATTTAGAAAAAATAGTATTTCAAAGTTACTCCCATTTATTTGTATTCGCGGCTTCTTTCTCCATATATTTTTGGATTTTCTTTTGCTCCCAATCAGCGCTAAAGAAAAGATCACGGCCAAAAACAGACATTGCATGTGCCAATAAACCTATTCCCCAGAAAAATGCTGTTGAATAAGTCTGCCAGTCCATTAAGCCGCTTTCATGAATATTTTCGCTAAAAATATCCCGGTTTAAATTTGCGATTATAATGATGACATTTACAATTAGGTAAACTCTTAAATGCGAGTAAAAACCTTTTAATCTCTTAACTCTTCTATATGCATTATTATAATTTTCGTCTGTACTAAATTCGTGTGCATATTCATCATACATGCGTCTTCTAAAACGTCCCATAATAGTATTTCTTTTTAGTTATTTCCACTTATTTTTATTCTCTTTTTCTTTTTCCATAAATTCTTTGATTTTTCTTTCTTCCCAGTCTCTTCCTAAAACCGGAAATACTTCAAAAACCTTTAATCCATGAAAAACAACTCCAATTCCCCACCACATTAACGGCCAGAAAAACCATAAATATTTTGGTGAAGTGTAAAGATTAATGAAAACCAAAATTGCATTTACTAAAATATAAGCAACAAGATTTCCGTAAAATCCTTTAATACTTTCTACTTTCTTTTTTGCTAAAAAGTATTTATCGTCTTCATTAAAATTCATTTCCATGATTACTCCCATTTTTGTGTTCTATTTTTCTTTTCTAAAAGACTTCTCAATTTTCTTTCCTCCCATTCCTTTCCAAATATTTTAAAAGAAACAAACATGTCAATTGCAGAGCCAACATATACTGCAGACCAAATAATTACCACAACTCCGTTTAAAAATTGTATCGGAAAGAAATGCAATGGCACTTCTGTGTATTCTTTTAAAATATAAAGAATCATTGCAACCGCATACAGAAAAGTGTGTTTGTAAAATGATTTTAGCTTTACCACTTTTTTACTTGCCAGCTCTTTCAATATATTTTCTTCCGGATTATTAGAATTTGTTTCCATTATTCCCAAGTTTTTTGATTGCGTTCTTTTTCTAAAATTTCCCTGATTTTTCTTTCCTCCCATTTTTTATTGAAAAAAGGCGGAAAACTAAAAACCTTTAATCCATGTAAAACGATCGCGATTCCCCATCCCATCAAACACCATATAAACCATAAATATCCCGGCGAAGTCATAAGATTTACAACAATTACAATTGGATTTACAAGTACATATACAGTCAAATGTTCATAAAATTCTCTAATTTCTTTTACTCTTTTTTGAGCTTGATAATATCTTTCGCCTTCGGCATAATTCTTTTCCATAATTATTTCCAGGTTTTTTGATTATTTTCTTTCTCTAAAATCTCCCTGATTTTTCTTTCTTCCCAATCAGAGCTGTAGCCAAAAACTTTAAAAGCATGCATGGCAACTCCAAATCCCCATCCTAAAGCTGAAAACCAAAACCATTGAAATCCCGGAGAAAATCTCAAATTGATAAAAACTAAAAACGGAATCACACATAAATATGAAATTACATTTCCGTAAAATCCTTTTAGTTCTTCTACTCTTTTTTTAGCTCTGTAATACGCTTTTGCTTCGTCATTATATTCTGCACTTATGTCCATAACAGTAATTTGTTTTGTTAAAATTGGAATCTTAACCGAGAAATTTTTCTCATCCTTCTCAATCAGCACTTTTCTGTCGGTTATAATTCCGTAACGGTTTACAATATTCTGCAATCCAACACCTTGTCTGTCCTGCAGAACTTCTTTTTTCTGAAGATCATTTTGAATAACCAAATAATCTTTTTCAATAAAAATTCTAATATGTAATGGTTTCTGTTCGCTTACCACATTGTGCTTTACTGTATTTTCGAGTAAAAGCTGTAACGAAAGAGGAACCACTTTAGCATCCGGATTAATATCTCCTGCTGGCAGTTCGTAAAACAAACTGTTTTCGAAACGCATTTTCAACAGGTTCATATAGGTTTTTGCAAATGATAATTCATCTTCAACAGAAACCAGTTCTTTATCTTTTTGTTCTAAAACATATCTGTAAATTTTAGATAAAGAAGTAGTGAACCGCTGTGCATTATCCGGATTTTCTTCAATTAATGAACTAAGAACGTTTAGGCTGTTAAAAAGAAAATGCGGGTCGATTTGATTTTTTAAACTTTCGAATTTGGCATTTGCCGTTCCCGCAATTATCTTTTGCTGTATGACTTTGTTTTCCTGATATAATTTGTAAAAATGTAATGCGTGAAATATCAGCAAAACGATAAAAGTAATGACCGAAGATTCTATATAATTTGCAGGATCTTCATTTGCTAAAAAACTTAACAACGGACGTCTTTCTATAACAACCTGCGTAAAAATGCGCAGTACAAAAATGACGAAAAGCGAAATGAAAAATGAACTTATAAACCCGATAAAAATTCTTCTGGCAGAAAATCTGTTTGCCCCTTCAAAAACCTTGTCTAAATAAACAAACAGAGAAGCATTTACCACGTACAAAACAACACTGTACAACATACAGTACAAAAAATAGATGTACAAATCTTTGGTAAAAACTGCAGTTCCAAATGACGCAAAGCGAATCAGGAAAGAGAATAAAAATACTACTCCACCAATTAAAAACGCTTTTAATAGATTTGGTTTCAAGGTCATTCTTTTATTTTTTTATTAAATTATTTACACGTTTTTTGAATTTCCAAAGCTCTGTCTAATCCCCATTTAGGAGAAAAAGGAGTTTCTGGTTTAAAAGTAGCAAAAAGTTCGATAGATCTGTCAACTTCTGCACAAAGAGGTTTTGTATCAACGCCTGTCCATTTTGCGCCACCTAATTGATAATCAGCTTCTCCAAAAACAGCTCTTGGGTTTTTAGGATCAATCGCTTTTGCTTTTGCGTAAGCTTCCATAACTTTAGACGAATATTTCATTCCGTTTGTCATTGGGTCAGCTACAACATATCCTGTGTAAATTAAAGCCTGCAGCACATATAATTCTGCATTGTTTTGATCTTTAATAAATTCTACGTCTAATGCATCCTGAGCTTTAGTTAAAAGAAGATCAATTTTTGTTTTATCTTTTTCAGTAAAAACTGCCGTTGTATTCATTAAAGCAATATAATAGTTTGGCAGATAACTGTTTTTTTCGGCAGCAGCAATTCTTTCAAATAATGCAGAAGCTTCAGTATTTTTTCCTTCTTTCCAAAGTGCGAAAGCTTTAGTCATTCCTTGTTCAAATTGAGTTTGCGCAGAACTTATTACGACTACAAATAATGCGATTAAAGTGATGATTTTTTTCATTTTATAAGGTTATTTAAATGGTTATTTTAATTTGTTTGTTAGTTACTATTTATAATATAATTTCAATTTTTGAATCTTTTTCAATAACAAATTTAGCATCTTTATATACAGGAGGCCCCATAAATCCTTTAGCATTGTTTGATGCTGCATAATCTTCAGAAGGAATTCCCATCATATTTTTATCTAGTTTCCCGTTATTGTTTTCATCGTGATACGTTGTTATAGCATATTCTCCTGCCGGAAGATTGTCAAATGTTACCACTACTTCATTGTTTTTAATTTCAGAAGTAATGCTTTTGTATGTCGTTTTAAGAAAAGTACCGTCTGAGTTGTACAAACCTACTTTAACAATTCCTGTATTGCTTTTTAAACCTGAAACAGCAACAGTTAGTTTTACATTTTGAGCAGACATTAAGCTGCAGATAAATAATGTGATTAGTGTAATAATTTTGGTCATGATTTCTTTTTTTAAGGTTCTAAGGTTCTGATTGACTAAGGTTCTAAGTTTTTTTGTTGATGATTAAAACTCTTTTTTTTTGAGGTTCAAAGTTGCAAAGGAACAAAGCAGCAAAGGTTTTATCCTTTTAAGTTTTGAAAGGAACTTTGAACTTTGTCCCTCTGAACCTTTAATTTTATACTTCAAAAGTATCTCGGATTTTATTGTTTTAAAATTAAATGATACTGAGTTGTTGATTTTTGCTGCTGAAATGTTTTTTTTCAGGTGCAAAGGTCCAGAGGGACAAAGGTTTCTTTTTAGGCTCAAAGCAGCAAAGGTTCAGAGTAACAAAGATTTATATATACTTTTTTTTTGAAATTGACCATTCAAAAACCTCTGAACCTTTGTTACTTTGCACCTCTGTACCTAAAATTAAAGATTCTTCAACTGATTCTCACTCTTATTCTGGCTGATGGTCCAGAAGAAACCTACGAAGAAAAATCTGTCTGCTGTTGGTGTAATCGCTTGTCTGTTATACACTCCGTTTGGATCTGGTAATTTTGCGTAATCGTATCCAAAAACATTTTGTGTTCCTAAAAGGTTTGATACTGAGAAATAAAGGATTTTTTGTGTAGTTAATAAATACGCCCAGTTAAAACTTAAGCTGTTATATGATTTCGTTTTTCCGTTCATGAATTGCGTTTGGTTTGGATCGTTGTACGGTCGTCCTGAGCTGTAGCTATTTGTAAACCCAATTTGTGATTTCCAGTCCGTAATAAAATATTTCGTTACGACAGATAATGTGTGATTTGCAATAAAACTTGGAGTTGTCATTGTTGGAAAGTTTTTATATTGTCTTTCAGAATCGATATAAGAATATGAAATCCAATATTCTAAGTTTTTATACAAATTGCTGTCTCTCCAAAATAAATCCAATCCTTTTGCATAACCTTTTCCGTTGTTATTGAAAACCGAATTGTACTGAATATCTCTTGTATCGTACTGCACTAAATTGCTGTAATCTTTGTAATAAGCTTCGGCTCTAAAGGTCTGCCCTGGCTGTGTAAACTGATAATTTAAAATATAATGCTGTGCTTTTTCACTTTCAAACTGATGGTATTTTGAATATTTAATATAATCTACAACAGGCGTTTGAGAAAAGTCTCCGTAAGCAAATGAAAACTGACTACTTTTTGAAACTTTATAGGCTAATGAAGCTCTCGGTGCAATATTATTTTCATTTAATAAACTGTTATTAGAATATCTCAAACCAACTTTCATTGCCAGCTTTTTAGAGAATAAAATATCTGCTTCTGTATAAGCTGCAAAAATGTTAGAATCATATCCGTTTTTTACGTCAATAGAAATATTGTCATCAAAATTTTCATTGAATTTGGTAATGAAATAATCCGCTCCAAAAGACAATTTGAAATAGTTCGAAACTTTCTTTCCTAGTTTTAATTTCAACTGCGCTGCATTTTCATCCGTATTGATGTCATTAATATCGTATTTCGTTTTGTTTTTGCTGTAACCGTAACTAATTCCAGAAGTTAACTGCCATCCTGTTCCAAAAGTTCCTTTATAAGAAGAGTTTAAATAAAAATTATTATTGTTTAAATCTGTTCTGACTGGGTTTTCAAAATTGATGTTTTTCTGATTCAAATCGAATTTTTCAGAATCAAAGGCAGCGTATAATTTGAATATTCCGTTTGTAAAATTATATCTGTAAACTGTTTCTCCGCCCAAAGATTGATATGGGTTATTCCAGTCAACATTTTGTGGAATCACAGCCTGATAAGGCGCTAAATTGATGTAAGCCATATTTACACTTAACGAACTTTTTGTCCATTTTTGAGTATTTCCTAAACTCAAACCAACCGTCATTAAACCAATATCTGTTTTATTATGATCAGGTTCGTCCTGTGTATTTAAAAGCAAGACACTTGATAAAGCTTCACCATATTCTGCAGAGTAACCACCGGTAGAAAAAGCAATTCCACTGAATAAAAAAGGAGAAAAACGGCTTCTTGTTGGTAAATTATTTGTTGTTGCCCCGTACGGCTGTGCCACTCGAATTCCATCTACAAAAGTCTGTGTTTCACTGGCTTCACCTCCACGTACAAACAAACGTCCGTCCTCTCCCACACTTTGTGTTCCAGGCAAAGTCTGCAAAGCTGCGACAATATTTCCTGCAGAACCCGCAGTTGTTACAATATCTAATGGTTTTAAAACAGAAACTCTTGCTTTGTCTCCAGACTCTAAAGTTCCGGCTGTAATCACAACCGCATCAAGAGTGTTTACATTTTCTCTCAGTTTTACCGTTTGATCTTTGTAGTTGGCAACATCAATTTCTTTTTTGAAAGTTTCGAAAAGTAAAAAGCTGACTACTAAAAACTGATTTCCTGTTGAAGAAGTTTCAAAAGAAAAATCTCCCGTTTCAGAACTTGTTGCTCCGTCGTAAGTTCCGTCTATATAAACATTTGCTCCGGCAACTGGTTTTCCTTTTTGGTCCAAAACTTTTCCTGAGATAACATTTTGCGCAAAAGTAAAAGTGCTTAGTAATAATAAAATAAAAGTAATTCTGGTTTTCATAATACTGGTTTTTGATGGAGCAAATGTATTTTAACATTTCCTGTTAAAAAATATATAATAACCCAATTGTAGAATTTTAAGGATGAGTTGTAAATTACTAATTTGTATCTTAGCTGTAGCGTTTCTAAAAACTATTAACTATGTCAGAAAGTAAAAGAGTTTCGAATTTATATCAATCCATTTATAATGGAAATCCGTGGCTTGAAGTTACCTTAGCAGATACTTTAAAAGATGTAACTGCAGCTCAGGCTTATAAAAAAATTAATCCTAGTTTAAACACGATTTGGGAAATTGTCAATCACCTAATACAATGGAGAAGAAACATATTAAAACGTGTTCAGGGAGAAATAATTACAACTCCCGATCATAATTATTTTGTTCCCATTTTAGATTCATCTGAGCCAGCCTGGGAGCAATCACTGCAAAGTCTGGCAAAATCTCAGGAATTATGGAGTGCTTGTTTGAATAATTTTAATGATGCGGATTTCGAGAAAATAGATCAAAATAATAATCATAATTTTTATGAAGATATTCACGGAATTATCCAGCATGACGTTTATCATTTAGGTCAGATTGTTATTTTGAAAAAATTACTATAGCTGATAACAAAATTTTGCTGTTTATTGGCAATCTTGTCATTCCGAGGAACGAGGAATCTTCACAAGTAGCTCGACAAAGATTGGTGATTTTGCGTATGGAGTTTCTTACGAAGATTCCTCGTTCCTCGGAATGACAAAATTGAGAGCCATTTAAAATCAATATTTATATGAAAAAATCAATAGTATTACTCGCATTTTTATTTATAAGTGTTACTGGTTTTTCACAAGAAACGGAAGTCAAATTTGATGAAAATCTGGCAAAATCTCTGAATGCCGATGAATACGGAATGAAGAAATATGTTTTCTGTCTTTTAAAATCGGGAACCAATACAACGGCTTCAAAAGAAGAAACCAAAAAGTTATTTGAAGGACATATGGCAAACATCAGTAAACTGGTAAAAGAAGGGAAACTCGTTGTTGCCGGGCCTTTTATGAAAAACGATAGAAATTATAGAGGTATTTATATTTTTAACGTAGAAACTGTTGACGAAGCAAAAGCGCTAGTGGCAACAGATCCTGCCATAAAAGCCAATTTACTTGAAGCAGAATTAACGCCTTGGTACTGCACCGCCGCTTTGCAGGAAACGGTGAAAATCCATAAAAAGATTGCTAAGACGAAAATGTAATACCTTATATGAAAACTGAAAAAGAAAAAATGATTTCGGGCGAATATTACAACGCTTTTGACCCGGAATTAGTAAAAGGCCGCCGAACTGCAAAAAATCTTTTACACAGTTTAAATGTAAAAGAATACAGAGTAACTAAAAAAGCAAAAGAAATTTTAAAAGAACTGATTCCTAATACTGGAGCTGGTTTTTATATTGAACCGCCTTTTCACTGTGATTATGGTTATAATATTTTTTGCGGAGAAAACGTTTATTTTAATGTGAATTGCGTTGTTCTGGACTGTGCTCCTGTAAATATTGGTTCGAATGTATTTATTGCGCCAAATGTTCAAATTTACACCGCATCACATCCGCTTGACGCTGAATTGAGAAAATCACTAGAAAATGCCTATCCGGTTACCATTGGAGACGATTGCTGGATTGGTGGAAATTCTGTTATTTGCCCGGGCGTGACGATTGGAAAAGGCTGTGTTATTGGTGCCGGATCTGTTGTAACAAAAGATATTCCCGATAATTCATTAGCCGTTGGAAATCCGGCAAAAGTAATCCGAAAATTAAATCAAGAACCTGAATCAAAATCATAATGCTTACCTTAAATAAAGTTCATCATATTGCCATTTTATGCTCTGATTATCAAAAATCAAAAAACTTTTATACCGAAATTTTAGGATTGACAATTATTAGAGAAATCTACAGAGAAGAGCGCCAGTCGTATAAATTAGATTTAGCTTTAAATGGAATTTATGTAATCGAATTATTTTCATTCCCAGATCCGCCAAAAAGACCTTCAAGGCCGGAAGCAGTTGGATTACGTCATTTGGCATTTGAAGTAATTAATCTAAATGAAACCGTTGCTTTTTTAACTTCAAAAAAAATAGAATCGGAGCCAATACGAATTGATGAAACGACTGAAAAGCGTTTTACTTTTATTGCAGATCCTGATTTGTTACCAATTGAATTTTATGAGAGATAGATAAAATAAGGCGCAAAGGCTCAAAGGTACTGAGGTTCAAAGGTTTTTAATTATTTTATGTCATTTCGAGGAACGAGAAATCGCACTAGCTAATCGACAAAGATTGACAAGTTACTACTTTATGGAATTTCAATTGCGATGATTAAAAAAGCCAAGCTGGAAAGGCTTTAGCCAAACATACGTTAGTTTGGCTAAAGCCTTTTACTTTTTCAAATTTCATACTTCCAGCTTTAGCTGGAGGCAATTTATTTCCTTAAATAATTTTAAAATGAAAAAACTTTGAACCTTTGTAACTTTGAACTTTTGCCCCTAAATAAGCGATATACTAAGAAAAACACACTGCAAGAATTTTCCTGTTTTTATCAGTTTTAACATATTAAAATGAATATTTCCTATAAAAAACCGAATTTGATTCTTAATTTTGTAATCCGCATAAAAAAAGTGCGAATTCAAATTTACTTCTGATGAACAAAACGGCGCAAATCAAAAAAAATCATCAATTCATTAAGTTCCGAAAATTAGTTATTGTTTCTATTTTAATTGGCTTCCTTTCGGCCTTTCTCGGAATTTCACTTAAAAAAATTACCGAATATTACGAAGAAATCTTTTTTCATGAAGTTTCGGTAAACCCAATATTTTATATCATTTTCCCTGTTTTCGGGTTATCTGTAATTTATTTTTTGAGACAATATCTTTTTAAGAAAAAGGAAAACAAAGGAATCAAAGAAGTTTTTGAAAGTACACAAACCACAAAAAATCTTCCATCTTATAAAATCCCATCACACTTTATTAACGGATTACTCACTGTGGTTTTTGGAGGTTCTACCGGAATCGAAGTTTCTACCGTAGTTGCCACAGCTACAATTGGTTCTGTTGCTCATGAAAAAGAAAATGTTTTCCGTCAATATAAAACAGAATTAATCTGTGCCGGAGTTGCAGCTGGAGTTACAGCACTTTTCAGCAGTCCGATTGCGGGAATTTTATTTGCCTTTGAAGTTATTTCCAGAAAAGTTACCCGTGCATTTATTATCTCAAATATCATTGCCGTTTCAATTGCATTTGGTTTACTTTCTATTTTAAAAGAAGAACCATTGTTTGCAGTTTCTATTGTAACGTGGCATTTAAAAGCAATTCCATATTTTATTCTTTTAGGAATTTTAGCCGGAATGAATTCAGTTTACTTAACCAGATGTGTATTGTTTTTTAAATCACAATTTGGAAAAATCGGAACTCATTATTACAAAATTATTATAGGTTCTGCCGTTTTAAGTATTTCACTATTTATTTTTCCTCAATTATATGGCGAAGGTTATCATGCCATAAAAGGTATTTTTGGAAATACTGCCGAAATTCCATTAACTATAACATTAGCTTTAACATTCATCGGAATTTTAATTCTAAAGCCAATTGTAACTTCCATTACATTAGCTTCTGGCGGCGATGGAGGTGTTTTTGCTCCGAGTCTGTTTATTGGGGCCTTCTTAGGGTTATTATTGGCTTCTGTTTTAAATAGCTTTTTCCATGTAAATGTAATTCCGGTAAATTTTATGATTATCGGAATGGCAGCTGTTTTGAGTGCCAGTATTCATGCTCCGTTTACAGCAATCTTTTTGGTATGCGGATTAACGAACGATTATACGTTGTTTTTACCAATTCTTGTCGTTTGTTTAATTTCAAAATATACAGCGAAAATGCTTTATCCGTATACTGTATATAGTTATGCCCCAAGCTTAACGAAATAATTTTTTGCCACGAATTCACGAATTTGTTTGTTTAGATATTAAAATAATTCGTGAATAATAATACCACAACGAATATTCAAATTATGCCAACTCCCAGAATTAAAAGAAGCTATCGCAAAACACGTTATATTCTTTATAAAGAAACTCTAATTGACTACAAGGAACATTTTTGGTCATTTTTAGGATCATTTGTCGGAATTGGGGTTTTAGCATACGTACAGTCGATCCACTTTTCTGGAAGTGATGCTGTTTATTTAATTGGTTCTTTTGGAGCTTCGAGTGTTTTGGTTTACGGAATCATTCAAAGTCCGTTTTCTCAGCCCCGAAACCTGGTTGGAGGCCATGTAATCTCAGCTCTTGTAGGCGTAACCGTTCATAAATTGGTTCCGGATATTATGTATATCGCTGCTCCTTTGGCCGTTTCTATTGCCATTATTTTAATGCAGATTACCAAAACGCTTCATCCACCGGGAGGCGCAACGGCTTTAATTGCTGTTATTGGAACAGAAAAAGTAAAATCGCTGGGTTATATGTATGTGCTTTCTCCAGTTTTAACCGGAGTACTTATTTTACTTTTAACGGCTTTAATTTTTAATAATATGACTTCAAGCAGAAGTTATCCAAGTCATAGTACTTACCACAAACATTATCATAAGATTAGAAAGAGACTAACTGGGAAGTAATTTTTCTTTTTTATCCGAATGTCACCGTGAGCGAAGTCGAAGGGCCTTGCTATTGGATTAGGGCTTCGGCTTCGCTCAGCCTGACATTTTTAACTTCGATCATTTCACATTAGAAAAATATTTTCAACAAATCGTAATTCACAATTCGTATTTCATTTTTTATATTTTACCTTTGACCTCTCAATAAAAACAAAGATTATGGTTTATAAATTTAGAGTAATTCTAGACGCCGAAGAAGATATTTTTAGAGACATTGCTATTCTTGAAGACGATACACTTGAGGATTTACATAATGCGATCTTCAACGCTTTTGGTTTTGACGGATCAGAAGTTGCTTCATTTTATACTTGTGATGAAACCTGGAATCAAGAAGATGAAATTCCTCTTTTTGATACTGGAGATGTTCCGGGTGAACAAAGAACCATGAGCGATTATCCATTATCTTCTATTTTAGACAAAGAAAATACTAAAATCATTTATGTTTATGATTTCATCAGTATGTGGACTTTCTTAGTTGAGTTGGCTGCTATTGACGAGGAATCTGTTGGAGCTATTTATCCTGAGACATTATTCTCTCACGGAGAAATGCCTGACGAAGCGCTTGAAAAAAACTTCGAAGCAGATGATATGCATGATGATATCTACGGAGAATTTGAAGATGACTTAGACGAAGATGATCTTGATATGTTCGAAGGCGATGATAACTTTGAAGATTACGGATTTGAGGAGAATTGGAATTAATCTGAGGGTCTAAGGGACTGAGATACTAAGGTTCTGAGGTTTTTATTTTGAAAGTTTTTTCTTATTTTTAATTTTCAAATTAAAAATATTATTAATGAGTAATTTTAGAAGCCTGCTAATCTGGCAGAAATCGATGGCCTTGACAACCAAAATTTATTTTTCAACAAACAATTTTCCTAAAGAAGAAATCTTTGGATTAACTTCACAAATTAGACGTAGTTCGATTTCAATCCCTAGTAATATTGCAGAAGGATTTGGCAGAGAAAGCGATAAAGATCTTTTACGCTTTTTAAATATTTCTGTTGGGTCTTTATTTGAAATGCAGACTCAATTAGAAATCGCAAAAAATATATCGTACTTAAAAGAGAACGATTTTAATAACCTATACGAGGACAGCCGCGAAGTAGAGAGAATGTTAGTTTCTTTTATAAAAAAAATAAAAGACAGAAACTAAACCTTAGTACCTTAGCATCTCAGAACCTCAGCACCTAAAAAAAATATGATCAACTTATTCAACACCCACATCGAGACGCTTGCGATACACCGCGTAGGGAACAAAAGCCGTAACGAAGCTATTTTTTTATCAGAGCAGCCATTTAATCTAAATGATGAAATTGTGCCTTTGATAAAAGAGTACTTCTTTAAACCTTTTAGAGAGAAAGAAGAAAACTATTATCAGTTTGCGCACGAAGTGGACTTGGATTACAACGACATGTTTAAATATGCAACGGAGATTTTTGCTAATCCATCTAATTTACAGGAGATTTCAAAAAAAATCACGACACATTTATTCGAACAGTCCAATCATCCGCATATTAAAAACGGAGAGGTTTACGTAACGTACTTAACAAACTTAAGTATTGATAATAATGTAGTTGACGCAATCGGAATTTTTAAAAGCGAATTGCAGTCTGACTTTTTACAATTTGAAGAAAAAAACAGCAACCTGGAAATGATTTTGCAGCAAGGAATTAACCTGAGCAAATTAGATAAAGGATGCTTGATTTTTAACTATAAAAAAGAAGAAGGATACAAAATTCTAACTGTAGACAGCAACCGTTACGACGCGCGTTACTGGTTAGAGCACTTTTTATCTGTAGATGCTTTTGAAGACGAAAACTTCATTACAAAAAAATATTTAAAATTCTGCCAGAACTTCGCAAAAGATGTAGTGTTGCCAGCAGAAGACAAAAAAGAAGAAGTAATGTTTATGAACCGATCTGTGAATTATTTCGCTAAAAATGATCAGTTTGAAGAGCAAAATTTCCTGAATGAAGTATTAGACAACCCAGACTTGATTCCTGAATTCAAAAATTATAAAGTTGATAAAGGAGAAAAATACAGCATCGAAGATGTAACCTCATTCCCAATTGCAAACGCTGCAGTATCAGACGCCAGAAAATCGATTAAAAACGTAATTAACCTGGATACTCACATTCAGATTAAAATGGATTTCATCAACCCTGAAAGCGCAGAAAAATTTGTTGAAAAAGGCTGGGATGAAGAAAAACAAATGTATTACTACTTAGTGTATTTCAATAAAGAAGAAAAAAGCTAAGAAGTTTTCATTTTCTATTACTTACTTAAAACAAAAAATGGCAGTTACATTTTGTAATTGCCATTTTTTTTATTGAGATTGTTTCAGCACTCTATAAAATAGAAAATACCGCTTTTACAATATCGTCATAAACTTGTTTATCTCTTTCTCCAGTGCGGGCCAAAACTCGGATTCCGGAATAATTATTAAAAATGAATCGCGCCAAAACCCTTGCATCTTGCTGTTTGGAAATATGTCCTGCCTCCTGCCCTTTCTTGACCGCATTTGTAAAAACTTCTTCCATTGTCTGGCTGTTGTTTTTTACAATCCTTGCAATTTCTGCATCGTGCATAGCCAATTCTACAGAAGAATTGACCATAAAACAGCCTTTTGTAATTCTATCTTCCAAACTTTCTACAACAGCTTGTTTAAAAATATCATGCAAAGTTTCCCTAACATTTTCAGATTTTTCCAAAAGATCTTTTACCATATCCTGAGCCTGCTGCTGATAGCGTTGTAATGACTTTGAAAACAATTTTTGCTTATCGCCAAAAGTATCATACAAACTAGAACGGCTTAAACCTAAATGTGTTACCAAATCCTGAGCAGATGTTCCGTTGTAGCCTTTGTACCAAAAAATTTCAATCGCTTTATCTAAAACCTGTTCTTCATTAAACTCTTTCGTTCTCGCCATGATATCAAAATTAAATTTCTTTGCAAAGATAAGAATTAAACGGAACAATCGTTCCTGAATTAATCAAAAAAAATTATACTACAGCGTTTACTGTAAGTCCTCCATCAACAACAATTTCGGTTCCTGTGATAAATGATGAATCGTCAGAAGCTAAAAAGGCAACTGTTTTTGCAATTTCTGAAGATTGTGCAAAACGTTTCAATAAGATTTTTTCACCTAAAATAGTTCCAAAACCTTCAACCTCTTCTTTTAGTAAACCTAATTTACCATAAAGCGGAGTTTCAACCGGACCAGGAGAAACAGCATTTACTCTAATTTTTCTAGGAGCTAATTCTACAGCAAATACTTTATTAAAAGATAAAACTGCCGCTTTACTTGCCGCATAAACACTTGAATTTGGCATTCCAAGATGAGCGTTTACCGAAGTATTAAAAATAATAGAAGCCCCATCATTTAAAATCGGTAATAATTTTTGAACTGTAAAGAAAACCCCTTTTGTGTTTACGTTCATAATAGTATCATAATGATCTTCCGGAGCTAATTCTACGGGAGCAAAAGAAGCAACACCTGCATTTAAAAATACAATATCAATCTTTCCGAATTTTGCTTTTACTTCCTCTACTAAATTATCAATAGATTTTAAATCAGATTGATCTGCAACTATTCCTGTAACGTTTAATTCTGTTTCTGCTTTTGTCAAAGCTTCTTTGTTTCTTCCTGTTACAATTACTTTTGTGCCTTTTGATACTAATTCGGCAGCAGCTGCGTACCCAATTCCGCTATTTCCACCTGTTACAATAGCTACTTTGTTTTCTAAATTTTTCATTTTGTTTGTTATTTAAGTTATTGATTATTCAATTATTATAGCACAAAGATATAATAACGGAACGATCGTTCCGTTATTTACAATGTTAATTTTTAGTTAAAATAATTACTCGCTTCTGAAAGTGCCATTTTATAAGGGTTTGTATCTATGAAACTATAAACGAAAGAAATCGTAAAATGCCGTTGATTCTTAATTTATGCTTAATTTTGTATTTCTAAAAACAAAAAACAGATGGACCGTCTTTTACCAACCGAAAGTCCTTTCGAAACGATAATTTCATTTCATAAACTAATTGAATCTTTTGAGCAGATTGCTTTATCAAATGTTGATTACCGATCTAACTACGCCAAAGCAATTTTAAAAGAAATTGAAGCGTATCCGGAATTTAGAACAGGAATTCGCGACTACAGTACAATTAAGAATAATGAGGCATTAATTAAAAACATAGCTGCCGATTTATTTCCTACGGCTTTAACAAACAATGAAATAAAAGCCATAACAATACCTTTTCAAAATATATCATTTAATTATACAGAGCGTTTCAAGAAGATATTACGTAATGCCGGTGATGAATTTTACATGGAAATTCGTGATTTTGATGATCACCAATTCTATATCAATAACTGTTGTTTAATTTTAAGCGCTTATTATCATCAAAATATTGATTTTAATAAACCTTTTTTCTACGATATTCCAGATGAAGAAGGTGTAGAAAAACATTATCGTATTCTCTATAATGCCGATTTCATGGAAATCACGCCAACAGAGAATGCGCCGCAGCTTACACAGGACGATATTGATATTTTGATTGATAATTATAATGATATTGATTTATGGAAATCTAAATTTCCACCAAGAAGCTGGATTTTAAAAGGCTTCGGAATTGTTTCTTTATTTGATGCGACTACAGAAAGCGCAATCTCCAATTTAAAAAGTAATCTTTTAAAACCAGAAACCTCAAGAGTTGCCTCAACCGATATTATAGAGAACATTTTTAGATCTATTTTTAAAATTCCGAGCTTAAAAGTTGGCTTTATTATTTATAATCCTGAAGAAGAAAAATTTATACGACCAATAAAATTTGACAACCAAATGCAGAGCTTTTTACTTTCATCTGCTCAGGAAGTAGATTGTAAAAATGCCTTTTTTGGGTGTTCGTTTGAAAATCTTTTAGATAAAAAGGAACCGTTTGTAATTTCAAATGTGAAAAAATTTATCGAAGAATCTTCAAACCCAAAACTTGGGGAGCATTTATTAAATCAGGGAATTCAAAGCTGTGTTTTCGCGCCGGTTATAAAAGACGGACATTTATTGGGCGTTGTCGAATTGGTTTCAGAAAATATACGTGAATTAAACAGTGTAAATGCAACAAAATTAGAATTGGTTTTACCGTATTTAACAGATACTATTGATCGCTATAATACGGATATGCAGCATCAGGTTGAAGCCATAATTCAGCGTGAATATACAACGATTCACCCAAGCGTTTATTGGAAATTCAGAAAAGAATCTCAAAACTATTTCCAAAATATGAATCACACGAAAGATTATATTTTTAAGGAAATTGTATTCAAAAATGTATTTCCGTTATACGGACAAATTGATATTAAGGGTTCATCTGAACACAGGAATGAAACGGTGAAAATCGATTTAAAAAATCAGCTGACAGCTCTTTTGGAAATTTTCGATAATCAAAAACCTAATTCAAATCTGGTACTTTTAGAGCAAAGAAAATTCGAATTAGAATCACTTCGAAGTGAATTGGATTTTCCGTTAAAAGCAGATATGGAACAGCATATTCAGCGTTATATTGAAGAAGAAATTCATCCGATATTGAAAAACACCAAAGACAATGCTAAAAATAAAAAATTAGAAGAATTGTACTTTGAAAGTCTGGATGAAAAAACCGGAATGTTTTATCAGGAAAGAAAGAAGTTTGACAATGCCATGTCGATTATCAATAAAAGACTAGCTTCTGTATTAGATAAAAAACAGGTTGAAGCGCAACAAATTTATCCACATTATTACGAACGTTTTAAAACAGATGGTGTTGAACATAATTTATATATTGGCGCATCGATTTCGCCAACAAGACCTTTTGATATAATGTTCCTGCACAATCTGCGTTTATGGCAGTTACAGACTTTATGCGAAATGGAATTAGAACATCATCAGCTTAAGGAATCGCTTCCGTATGAATTAGATGTTACTTCGCTGATTTTAGTCTTCAGTTCTCCGCTTTCTATTCGTTTTAGAATGGATGAAAAACGCTTCGACGTTGACGGAACTTATAATGCAAGATATGAAGTCGTTAAAAAACGAATCGACAAATCGAACATTAAGGGTACAAACGAAAGAATTACTGAAAAAGAGAAAATTACAATTGTATATTCTCAAAACAGTGAAGAAGCAGAATATTTAAAATATATCAAATACTTGCAGCACAAGAAAATCTTGGAACCGTCAATAGAACAATTTGAAGTCGAAGACCTTCAGGGAGTTTCTGGTTTGAAAGCTATTCGTGTAAAAGTAATTAACAATGTAAATAATTCAAAAATAAAAAAAATTACCTATCAGGATTTATTAGATGAGCTCAACTAAAAGTTGAGCTTTTTTTATATCGATTTAAAAGCGATTACGAACGCAATTACAGTAATAATAATTCCAAACATAAATAGGTTGTAGGCAATACGAAGTAAATTGTATTTTCGCTGTAAAACCAATCCCAGATAATATAAATCTTTGATCATGTTTGAATAAAGATAATCACGGTCTTTCATCATTTCGTTCATTGCCCAGTCGTACTCTTCTAAAGGCATTTTGTAGAAATTTCCAAAAAACAATAAATTAATCTTTTTATTCTCGATATCTTCTCTTGTAAAAACACCCGAAGTTACTTTTGGTCTTGTAGAAAGAATCGCAAAAATAATGGTGATTACGCTCGACATCAGCATAATAAATGTCGGAATTACTAAATGTGCATTTTTCGGACTGTCTAATTTTGGAATTATAGATGAAAGTGCAATCGAAATAATAATCGCATTTACAGATAGTAAAATATTAGCTTTACTATCGGCAATACCGCTTAAACGTGTATGATTTCCAAGCGTAACACGAAATAAAGTATCAACGCCTCGATCTGGTTTTTCGACTTTTTCGCTTTTTTTGTTTTCTTTTTCCAGCTCTTCTGCCACTTTCAATTCCTGTTTATTTATTTTTTTCTGAATCAGAATAAGGTTTTTTTCTTTTAAAGGCTGCCATTTTCTTAAAGCATAATCCGTGTAGAACCTATGTTTGTTCAGCAAAAAGTCCAGGTTTTCTTTTGTCCATTCGGCATTCGAAAAATTAACAATTCCTGTATTTTTTAATTCTAATCGCAATAATTCGCAGGTTGTAACATATTCAGTTCCCATTAAATGGGCATAATCAGCATCTTTAATTATTTTTTCTAAATGTGTTTTTGGATGATAGTCTTTGGCTGTAGCCAAAATCAAACTGGAAACAAGTGCAATAAATTTTTCTGATTTTTCTTTTTCCTTTAAAAAATCAACTGCAATCTTTACGCTCTTAGCTTCATGATTTTCATAACCTTCTATATAACCCGTATCATGAAACCAGGCTGCAACTACAAGTGCCTCTTTGTCATCACTTTCTACATCTTCCTTTTTACAAAGCTCTTTTACCGCTGTAACTACTGTGAAAGTATGGTTAAAATTATGGTAAGAATATAAATTAGAAAGTTTATCTTTGAGTAAATTACCGACAAAATCCTCGGATTGTTCTATTAGATTCATAAAAGAATATTTTTATACCACTAAATTATGAAATTGTTTTTGGATAATCATTTTATTGCTAAGGTTAAAAAATTTTCATTAGCAATTATAACTTTAACATTTATTTATTCTTGTGCCACACATAAGGCGCAGTACGGAAAAGATGTTAGCGCTAACGAAACAGAAAACGCAACAGATACTATAAAAATTGCCCACACTTTTTATCTTGTTGGAGATGCAGGGAATGCTGATAAAGAGCAGGCACAGCAAACACTTGAACTTTTACATCAAAAGCTCAAAAAAGCGAATAAAAAATCGACTTTACTTTTTTTAGGAGACAATATTTATCCTAAAGGTTTTCCTACTGATAATGCTGACGGTAAAACATTGGCAGAAACAAAATTAACGAACCAGTTAAAATTAGCTAAAGGCTTTAAAGGAAAAACAATTTTTATTCCCGGAAATCACGATTGGTACAGCGGTATAAAAGGTTTAGAATTACAGGCTGATTTTGTAACAAAAAATTTAAATGATAAAAAAGCATTTCTGCCAAGAAAATCATGCCCAATCGAGGATGTAAAAATTGACAGCATCACGACGTTAGTAACTATTGACAGCGAATGGTTTCTGGAAGATTGGGATAATCACCCTACAATAAATGATAATTGCGATATAAAAACAAGAGAAGACTTTTTTAAGGAGCTAGAAAGTATCCTAAACAAAAATCAGGAAAAAACGGTTGTCTTGGCAATTCATCATCCTTTATTAAGCAACGGAAGTCACGGCGGTCAATATTCATGGGAAAAACAATTATTTCCGTTAGAAAACAAAATTCCGCTTCCGGTAATTGGATCTTTTATTAATTTATTGAGAAAAACATCCGGAGTAAGTCCGCAGGACCTTCAAAACAAGCAATATACCATTTACGCCAAAAGAATAAAAACACTTTTGCAAAAGCAGCGAAATGTAATTGTAGTTTCCGGACACGATCATAACCTGCAATATATCAGCAAAGAAAACATTCAGCAGATTATAAGCGGTGCCGGCTCAAAATCTGAAGCTGCAAGAGCCATAAATCCATTTGATTTTTCGTATGGCGGAAACGGTTATGCAGCTTTAACTTTATATAAAAGCGGCGACGCCAAAGTTTCTTTTTACGGAAATGAAAATAATAAAGAAAAACTGCTGTTTGAAAAAGAAATTATAAAAGCAAAAGAAATTAACTGGGCATCAGATATTCCTAATAATTTTCCTCCAAGAATTACAACTTCTATCTATTCAGCAAAAATGACAGATAAAAGTATGTTTCACAGATTTTTATTCGGTCAGCATTACAGAAAGTATTATAGCATGCCTATTGATGTTCCATTGGCAACATTAGATACTTTAAAAGGTGGTTTGAAACCTATTCGTGAAGGCGGCGGGCATCAATCTGTTTCTTTAAGAATGTCAGATCCAAAAGAACGTGAATACGTAATGCGCGGCATGAAAAAGAGTGCTTCTGTATTTTTGCAGTCTGTTGCCTTTAAAGATCAATATATAGTTAATGATTTTGAAGATACCTACACAGAAAGTTTCTTATTTGATTTTTATACCACTTCGCATCCTTATGCGCCATTTGTAACTGGCAGTATGTCAGACAAAATTGGTATTTTACATACCAATCCGGTTTTATATTACATTCCAAAACAAAATGGTTTAGGTGAATTTAATGCAGGGTATGGAGATCAATTGTATATGGTTGAGGAAAGACCTGCTGACAATCATTTAGACGGTAAAAACTTTGGAAATCCAAGTGATATTATCAGTACAGATGATATGATGGCCAATCTTCACAAAGATGAAAAATATTCGGTTGATGAAAAAGAATATATAAAAGCACGTTTGTTTGACATGCTTATTGGGGATTGGGACAGACACAGCGATCAATGGCGCTGGGCTGAGTTTAAAAAAGACGGAAAAGTTATTTACAGACCAATTCCAAGAGACAGAGATCAGGCTTTTGCAAAATATGATGGTGCGCTGCTTTCTATTTTAATGAATATTCCGGCATTGCGCCACATGCGTACTTTTAAAGACAAAATTGGCAATGTAAAATGGCTGAGCAGAGAACCTTATCCTATGGATTTGGCTTTTTTAAGAACTACAGAAGAAAAAGACTGGATTGAACAGGCAAAGTTTATTCAGGATAATTTATCTGACAGTGATATTGAAAACGCTTTTAAAAATATGCCAAAAGAAGTTCAGGATGGAACAGTTGACGATATCATTCGAAAATTAAAAGTTCGAAAAAGAGATCTTCAAAAATATGCAATAAAATATTCTGATGTTTTGAGTAAAACGGTTATGATTGCCGGAACAGACAAAAAAGACAAGTTTGTTTTGAATCATAATGCCCGAAAAAGTATTGAAATTCAAGTTTTCAGAGTGAAAAAAGAAGGTGATGAATTAGTTTATACTAAAACAGTAAACGATACAAAAACCAAAAATTTATGGATTTATGGTTTAGACGATAATGACGTTTTTGAGATAAAAGGAGATCAGAAATCCAAAATTAAAGTTCGTTTAATTGGCGGCCAAAACAATGATACGTACAATATTGAAAACGGAAGAAAGGTTATTGTTTACGATTTCAAATCAAAAGAGAATACTTATAATTTAGATTCTAAAACCAAAACACAGTTAACTGACGATTACGATGTTAATCTGTATAATTTTCAAAAACCAAAATATAATGTTGTTTCTGGTTTACCAAATATTGGTTTTAATCCGGATGATGGTGTAAAATTGGGTGTTAACTTAAATTACACGGTAAATAACTTTAAGCAAAATCCGTACACGCAAAGACATGTTTTAAATGCTTTTTACTATTTCGCAACCGGAGGTTTGGAGTTCAATTATGCTGCACACTTCCCCGGGTTATTAGGAAAATGGGTTATTGATGTTGAATCTCTTTATACAACACCAAATTTTGCGATGAACTATTTTGGTTACGGAAATGAATCTCAATATGATGACAATCTTAGTATGGATTATAACCGTGTCCGCATTCGTAAGTTTAATGCTTCGGCAGGGATTCGCCACGTTGGAAGGTATGGAAGTGAATTTAGTATTCAGCCTATTTTCCAAAGAATGACAGTTGAAGAAACAGAAAACAGATTTATCGACATTCCAAATATTGTAAATCCTGATGTATTTAACAGCCAAAATTACGGAAGTTTAAAAGTGAAATATCTTTTCAAAAACTCTGATTTTGCTGCAAAACCTACGTTGGGAATGGCTTTTATGATTGCCGCAACCTGGACAACTGATTTAGATGACACAAAGAAAAATTTTCCAACACTGGAAAGCTTTTTAGGATTTACACATAAATTGGATCATAACGGAAAACTGGTTTTAGCAACTTACGTAAAAGGAAAAGCTATTTTTAATAATAACTACGAATTTTATCAGGGAGCTGCTTTGGGCGGTGACACTGATTTAAGAGGTTTTAGAAATGAGCGTTTTTTAGGAAGTTCTTATTTCTCTCAAAGTTCTGATTTGCGTTTGAGTTTGGGGAGAATCCGTAAAACGATTGCTCCGTTTACTTACGGAATTTTAGGTGGGTTTGACTATGGAAGAATTTGGCTTGATGGGGAAAATTCCAAAAAATGGCATCAGGATTATGGCGGCGGTCTTTGGCTGAATGCTATTAATGTTTTAACTGCCAGAATCTCTTATTTCAAATCTCCTGATGAAGTTGGAAGAGTTATTTTTGGAGCAGCGTACAGCTTTTAAAAAAGGTTCTAAGATATAAAGACTCTGAATTAAAATAAACAACCACGAATTCACCAATTTTAATTAAAAATAATTCGTGAATTCGTGGCTAACTTTTTTCTTAGAACTTTAGTAACTTAGAGCTTAAACTCATAAACGTTCCCTCCTATTTTGTTTGTTTTTTCGTCGGCTACAAGTAGAGTATTGTTGTCTTTAAAAACGATGGCTTCTTTTTGAGAAAAGTGGTTTAGGCTTATTTCTGTTTGGGTTCCTTTGTGAAATAAATCTCCTTTGAAACCTTTAAACAAAACTATTTTGTCGTGGCTTAATAAAACCACTTTTTTTCCATCCGGGCTTATAGTTGCACTTGTTAAAACACAGTGATTATAATTGCCGCAAGTTTTAAACTCTCCTATTTTAACTGCTTTTTGAGTCCCTTTGGCATTTTTTATTTTATAAATAAAAGCCGTTCCGTCAAAACCTTTACTTCTGTTTTTTGTAAAAAGATAAAAATAACCGTTGTGCTCAAAGAAACCTTCAACATCGTAGAATAATTCTTTTTTTTGGGGGGGAAATTCGGTTTGTTCCGGATAAGAGAATGAGATTTTATATTCGGCGGAAGCCACATCCTTATTCAATTGATTTTTGGCTACTTTATAAATACATAAATCCCTGCGCTCGTTATCGTTATTTCCGAAGTCGCCAATGTAAATATTTCCCGTTTTATCTTTGGTAATATCTTCCCAGTCTACATTTTCGGCATTTGAAATTGTAATTGTTCTTTCTAATTTTCCTTTAGAATTGAGCGCATAAATTGCATTTTTATTTCCGCTGTCTTCCAGAGTATAAATTATGTTTGTTTCCGGAAAATAAGTAATTCCCGAAACTTCTTTTAATTTTTTTGGAAGCGAATAAAGCGTTTTCAAATCATCATTCGATTGCTGTTGACAAGCTAATAAAACAATAGAAACAGCTACTAAAAAAGACTTTTTCATAAAATAGATTTTTTTTTTGAACCATATAAGTAATACGAATACAAGAAAATTCAAGTTTTACTTTATGAACTTATATAACTTATATGGTTTAATCCTTTAAACTAAATTTGTGTTTTTAAAATTACGGATGATGAATTCAAAAGCGGCCTGCATGATATGTCCCATTGATCTTGCGTTTTTAAACTTCATATCGTTTGTGTATCGGTACAATTCCATTTTTAATTGACTTAAATGTTCATCTGTCGAAATAGTATCGTGACACATTATATTTAATAATTTTTTAATTCTGTTTTCGGCAGAATGGATTCGTTTTGCCAGAATCGCTCTTTCTTCATCTTTATACTGAATGATCGAACGTTCTTCAAGTTTCTCTTTAATCAGCTGAATCATCGGATAGTTTTCCTTGAAAAACTGTGGACGATATACTTTGAAATTTCCTTCGTAACATTGCTGATCAAAATCGATCGGGCGAATTTTATAAACTACCTGATCAAAATCATGAATGGGCACAATTACATAATTATACGCTCTCATGTCTCCCAAAAGCCTGATCATACAGCGTTCGTTAAATTTAACGAATTCTTTGGCGATTTGCGCTTTCTCCATTTCAGTACATTTATCGAGAAGCGTGTCCATAAAAACATCGCCGGGAATCCCAATAATATGTTCTTCGATTAAAGTATCATTATAAACCAAAAAGTTGATTTTATCCGGTGAAAGAATATCTTCTAATTCTAATCCGTAAATCCTTGAAGCATCGGCTTTTTTAATATAAAAGTGAACGTAATTATCGTTGAGAATATTACGCACTTTAATTCTAAAAGGTTTTGAATTTCCAAAAGTACAATAGTCGATTGCATCAATATTTAAAAACTGAATAATCTCGCTGTTTCCATCAGAATGCAGAAGCGAATAGATTTTCTTTAAATTGAGATCAATTTCATTTCGTTCAAATTCATTGTAATAAACCCGAATCCATAACGTATCGGTTTCGTTTTTATCGTAAACGTTAACCGAACCTGTAAATCGCAATAAGTCATCATAAAACACAGATACTTTCGATATACGCTCGTATCTGTCCAAATAACTTAAAAGTGGTTGTGTTAAAGGAAAAGAAGGCTTCTTTAACACCATCAAAGGTTCGCTCATTTTGAATATCTTTATTACAAATTTACATCAATAAGATGATAAAAATAAATTTGACGTAACAATATAGAATTTGAATCGTCATACTAAAAACTAAAACCGAAATAAATTTGGAAACCATCCTTACCATTCAGAATCTCAGTAAAAGATACGGGCGCATTCAGGCGCTTAAAAATGTATCTTTTAGTATACAAAAAGGCCACGTCTACGGAATCCTGGGCCCTAACGGAAGTGGAAAATCAACCACTTTAGGAATTGTTTTAAATGTTGTAAACAAAACATCCGGCGATTATAAATGGTTTGACGGAAATGTACAAACACATGAAGCTTTGAAAAAAGTAGGTGCCATTATCGAGCGTCCTAATTTTTATCCGTACATGACCGCCGAAGAAAACCTAAAATTAGTCTGCAAAATTAAAAGCATCAATTATTCTAAAATTGGAGAAAAACTTGATCTTGTTGGCTTATCTGAAAGAAAAAACAGCAAATTCAGTACTTTTTCTCTGGGAATGAAACAGCGTTTGGCAATTGCATCGGCACTTTTAAACGATCCTGAAATTTTGATTTTAGATGAACCAACGAACGGATTAGATCCGCAGGGAATTCATCAAATTAGAGATATTATTAAGGAAATTGCATCACAGGGAACTACAATTTTACTGGCTTCGCATTTATTAGACGAAGTCGAAAAAGTATGTTCTCACGTTGTTGTTTTACGAAAAGGCGAAGTTTTGTATTCTGGTTCTGTTGATGGAATGTCTGCAAATGAAGGTTTCTTTGAAATTTCTTCAGATGATAATCTGGCACTAAAATCTGCCTTACACAGCCATCAGGCCGTCGCAGAAGTTAAAGATGAAGATGGAAAAGTTTTGGTTTACTTAAAAGCCGATTTATCTGCTCAGGAATTGAATCAGTTTTTATTCTCAAAAAATATTATTTTAAGTCATTTGGTCAAACGTAAAAATAGTTTGGAAGCCCAGTTTTTAGAATTAACCAAAAATACAAATCCAAAAATCTAACTAAGCCATGAAAAGACTTATATCTATAGAATTGCAAAAAATCTGGTTGAATAAAGCCAGTCGTATTCTTACTTTAACTTATTTTATTTTACTTTCATTTATTGCCTTAATTGCTTCTATTAAGTTTAATATTGGCCCAATTAAGCTTCACTTGGCTGAAATGGGAATTTTTAATTTTCCGTTTATATGGCATTTTAATACTTATGTTGCCGCTTTTCTTAAATTTTTCTTAGCAATTGTAATTGTTTCCATGATGGCAAACGAATATAGTTATGGTACGTTAAAACAAAACTTAATTGATGGTTTAAGCAAAAAAGAGTTTATTTTATCTAAATTTTTAACGGTAATTGTTTTTGCATTATGCTCTACAATTTTCGTTTTTGTAATGAGCTTGCTTCTTGGCTTAAGCTTCTCTTCTTACACTGAATTTGATGTCATTTTCATGGATTTGGATTATTTATTAGCCTTTTTTATAAAACTATCAGGGTTCTTTTCTTTCTGTTTATTTCTTGGGATTTTTGTAAAACGCTCTGCTTTTGCCTTAGGTTTTTTATTAGTTTGGAGCATTCTTGAAGGAATAATAAAAGGAATTCTGGTTTTTAGAATTTTTCCAAATAGTAATACTGGCGACTACATTATGCAGTTTTTTCCATTAGAAGCAATGTCAAATCTAATCATAGAACCTTTTACAAGATTATCAGTAATAAGAAGTATAGGAACTCAAATTGGAGTAGAAAACACTAAAGATTACAGCGTTCATTATCTTTCAATTCTCATTGTTACAATCTGGACATTTTTATTCGTATATTTTTCTTACAAATTATTAAAAAATCGGGATTTATAGTATATTTGTTATACTATGAATCAGGCAAAAAGTTTTTTAATTATGCTGTTTTTATGCTGTTTATCTTCAAAGGTAAATGCGCAATTTATTACTATTGATGATCAAAAAACACCGCAGCAGCTTATTGAAGATATTCTGGTGAATAATTCGTGCGCTGCTGCATCAAGTTCAATTGGTGCAGGAGATAATTTTAGGCCAGGCAAACAAAGTTTTGCTTATTTTAATAGTAACGGAAGTAATTTCCCTTTTGCCGAAGGAATAGTATTGGCGACATCAACTGCTGAAAGTGCCGTTGGACCTTTTGTTAGTACCCTGACAAGCAGTGATAGCCCTAATTGGCTTGGTGACAGTGATCTTGATCAAATATTAGGCATTCATTCTATAAACGCAACAGTATTAGAATTTGATTTTATTGCTTATACAAGTGCATTGAGCTTTAATTATATTTTTGCTTCAAATGAATATCAGTACGATTATCCGTGTAACTTTTCAGATGGATTTGCTTTTTTAATTAAAGAAGCAGGAACTTCTGATCCCTATAAAAATTTAGCCGTATTACCTAATACAACTACACCCGTTTCTTCTATAAATATTCGCCCGAAAATTGAACCCGGAACAAGACCCGGAGGAATTAATTATCAAGGCTGCGCAGCTTCAAATGAAAATTATTTTCATGGTTTAAATAACAATACCAGTCCGGTAAATTATGCCGGACAAACTACTGTTATGACGGCTCAGACTACCGTAACAACAGGAAAAACATATCATGTAAAACTCGTTGTGGCCGATGATACTTACAGATATCTCGAATCTGTCATTTTTCTTGAGGCTGGAAGTTTTGCCTCAAAAATTTTACTTGGGCAAGACCGTACAACTGCCACAAATAATCCTGCTTGTTTTGGAGAAGAAATCGACCTTAACAGCAATCTTGATCCTGCCACTTATACTTTTAAATGGTTCAGAAAAAATGACCCGACTAATATCCTTGGCACAAACTCAACTTATAAAGTTACAAGTGCTGGAAATTATAGAGTTGAAGCTACTGTTATTGGCACAACTTGTGTATTATCCGGAGAAATAAAAATTGATTACGCTCCCGAAATTCTTTCATCAAATACTTCTTTATTTCAATGTGATGATAATGCAGATGGAATTTCAATTTTCAATTTAGATAAAGCGAACAATATTGTTAAAAATAATGCTGCCTACATTATTAATGAAGGCTATTATGAAACATTAGCGCAGGCGCAGACTAAAACTAATAAAATTGTAAAGCCAGAAATGTATATTAATAAATATGCAGATCAAATTGTGTACACTAGATTAGAAAATGAATTTGGCTGTTTTAAGATTGCCGAAGTAACCTTAAAGATTGCTCCTACATCAATTCCAGATCCGAGTCCGATAAGTACTTGTGACCGAGACGAAATTCAGGATGGACTTTATCAATTTGATTTGAATGCAGAAGTTACACCAACAATAACTTTAGGTCTTCCAAACGGATTAATTGCTACTTACTATTTAAATGCAAATGATGCTTTGGTCGAAATAAATCCATTACCTAATATCTTTAAAAATACAACCGCTTTTAATCAAAGAATATATGCAAGAGTGGTAAATGGACCAGATTGTTATGATGTTGTACCTGTCGATCTTGTTGTAAATACTTTTGATCCGCCAAATTTTCAGGATGAATCGAAGTTTTTATGCCAAAATGGAGATACAACTTTGTCTGTAGCAGCTGGTTTTAGCAGTTATTTATGGAGTAATGGAGAAACTTCAAATTCTACTCTTATAACTGTTCCAGGCAATTATTCAGTAACGGCAACAGATGCAAATGGCTGCGAAAAAACGAAAGATTTTAAGGTTATTTTATCTGAACCTGCCATTATAACCAATGCAGTTGTAAAAGATTTTTCAGGAAATGAAAACTCTGTTTCTATCGAATATACCGGAGTTGGAAATTATGAATTTTCATTAGACGGAACAACTTTTCAAAACGAATCCTTATTTACAAGCGTACCAGCAGGAACTTATACTGCAGTCGCAAGAGATAAAAACGGCTGCGGATTGTCAAATGCATTTGTGGTTTATGTTTTAGATTATCCTAGATTTTTTACTCCAAACGGCGACACTTTCAATGACTTATGGCTTATTGGAGACTCTAATTTACTACCCAATTACACCTTAAATATTTTTGACCGCTACGGAAAACTTTTGAAACAAATGAACCAAAACAGCTCGGGATGGAACGGTATTTTTAACGGACAGCCGCTTCCTTCTGATGATTATTGGTTTACTTTAATTTTTGTAGACGGAAAAAATGTGAAAGGGCATTTTAGCTTGAAAAGATAAGATTTCTAAAATCTCAATACTTAAATTCCAAATTCAAATAATAATACTTCGAATTTAAACCATAAAAAAATCCCAAACTCCTAATTGGAATTTGGGATTTTTATATTGAAATTTAAATCTAATTAGATTTTAAATCTTTTTCTATCAGTTTCTGTTAAATAGATTTTTCTCAAACGAATAGATTTTGGCGTAACCTCTACATATTCATCTTTTTGAATGTACTCTAATGCTTCCTCTAATGAGAAAATAATTGGAGGGATAATCCTTGCTTTTTCATCATTTCCAGAAGAACGAACGTTAGATTGTTTTTTCTCTTTAGTTACATTTACACACATATCATCACCACGAGAGTTTTCTCCAATTACCTGACCTTCGTAAATTTCGGCATTTGGTTCAACAAAAAACTTACCACGATCTTGCAATTTATCGATAGAATAAGGAATAGCTTTTCCTTTTTCCATAGAAATCAATGAACCTTTGTTACGTCCGGCAATTTCTCCTTTGTAAGGCTCATATCCAATAAAACGGTGTGCCATAATAGCCTCACCAGCTGTTGCAGTAAGTAATTGGTTACGCAATCCAATAATTCCACGAGATGGAATATTAAATTTTACAATCATACGTTCCCCTTTAGTTTCCATAGAAAGCATTTCTCCTTTACGCATTGTAACGAATTCAACAGCTCTTCCTGAAAGATTTTCCGGTAAATCGATTGTTAATTCCTCAATTGGTTCACATTTTTTACCATCAATTTCTTTGATAATAACCTGTGGCTGACCAATTTGTAACTCATAACCTTCTCTTCTCATTGTTTCAATAAGAACAGATAAGTGAAGTACTCCACGACCAAAAACCATAAATTTATCAGCAGAATCAGTTTCACCTAACTTCATTGCTAAGTTTTTCTCTAATTCTTTTGTCAATCTTTCTCTAATATGACGAGAAGTTACAAATTTACCCTCTTTACCAAAGAAAGGAGAGTCATTAATTGTAAACAACATACTCATAGTAGGCTCGTCGATATCAATTGTTTTTAGACCTTCTGGATTTTCAAAATCAGCTATAGTATCACCAATTTCAAAACCTTCAACTCCAATGATTGCACAAATATCTCCAGCAATAACTTGTTGTACTTTTTTACGACCAAGTCCTTCAAAAGTATGAAGTTCTTTAATACGAGATTTAGATATAGTACCATCTCTTTTTACTAATGAAATTGGCATTCCTTCATTAAGAACTCCTCTTTCCAAACGACCAATAGCAATACGACCTGTAAATGCAGAGAAATCTAAAGAAGTAATCAACATTTGTGGAGTTCCTTCAGAAACTTTAGGAGCTGGTACATTTTGAACAACCATGTCTAATAATGGCTCAATGTTATCAGTTTGGTTTTTCCAATCATCAGACATCCAGTTATTTTTAGCAGATCCATAAACTGTTGGGAAATCCAATTGCCATTCTTCAGCACCTAATTCAAACATTAAGTCAAAAACTTTTTCATGAACTTCTTCAGGAGTACAGTTTTCTTTATCAACTTTATTGATAACTACACAAGGTTTTAAACCTAAATCAATAGCTTTTTGTAATACGAAACGTGTTTGCGGCATTGGGCCTTCAAAAGCATCCACTAGCAAACATACACCATCGGCCATGTTCAATACACGTTCTACTTCACCTCCAAAATCCGCGTGGCCAGGAGTATCGATAATGTTGATTTTTGTTCCTTTGTACTGAACAGAAACGTTCTTAGAAGTAATAGTAATACCTCTCTCACGCTCTAAATCGTTATTATCAAGAATTAAATCACCTGTATTTTCGTTGTCACGAAATAATTGACAGTGATACATAATTTTATCAACCAAAGTGGTTTTACCGTGATCGACGTGGGCAATAATTGCAATATTTCTAATAGATTCCATTTGTGATTTTTAATGGGTGCAAAAGTACACTTTATTTTGATAAAAAAAACGTTTCTGCGATAGTTTGCGTATATACAAGTAATTAGTTCATTAATCTAGTGTTAATTTGCAGCTCAAAATGAACTTTACTTATTGTTTAGTTATAGTTAATTTAACTATATTTGAGTAATGAAAAGTAAAACTCTCCAAATTACTCTCGTTTACGTTATCATATCGCTAATTATGGCAATAGTCTGTCATAATTTACTCACAGACCACTTTTTTGAGCCAAAATATTCTTATTTCTTTTTTGCAAAAGACGTCTTATTCATAATAAGTACTGCATTCATTTTCAAATACATACTCTCAACAAATGAGACTAAAAACATTTCTATTTTTCAGAAATTAAAAAGCACAAACGAGGAAATCAAGGAATCAAACGAAAAATATGATATTGTTGCAAAGGCGACTAGTGACACTATTTGGGACTGGAAAATACAGGAAGACACCATAAATTGGAACAAGGGAATTGAAGGCGTTTTTGGCTATAATCCGGAAGAAGTTGGAAAGACTTCAAAGTGGTGGTTTGATAAAATTCACCCCGAAGACAGCATTCGAATGTCAATCAAATTATACTCTTTTATAGAACAAAAAACAGAAAAATGGCAGGATCAATACCGATTTAGATGCGCCGACGGAACTTATAAGTATGTTTTAGACCGTGGTTTTTTACTGAAAGATGAAAACGGAAGAGCCATTAGAATGATTGGAGCAATCCAGGATATTACCAAACAAAAAGAAGAAGAACAGCGATTAAAACTTTTAGAAACCGTAATTACACAATCCAAAGATTCTATTTTAATTACCGAAGCCAATTCACAAGATCGTAAAATACCAAAAATTGTTTACGTAAATCCGGCATTTTCGCAAATGTCCGGCTATCAGTCAAATGAAATTATCGGAAAATCAACCAATATATTTAAAGGCCCAAAATCTGATTCAGAAGAATTGAAAAAACTTTTGCGGGCTATAAAAAATGAAGAAGAATGCGTAATTGAAACCATAACGTATACTAAAACTCAAGAAGAATATTGGGTTCGTTTTGCAATGATTCCTATTTTCAATAACGAGGGAGTAATCACACACTGGATTTCTATTCAAAGAGATATTACAGACGAAAAGAAACTGGAAACAGAAAAAGAACATCTTATTAGAGAACTTACACAAAACAACAAAGACTTAAAACAGTTTTCCTATATAACATCACACAACCTTCGCGCACCGTTATCTAATTTAATAGGACTTTTAAATCTGATTGAAGATATTCCGATTGAAAATGAAGAACTGGAAGAAATTCTGGCCGGTTTTACAAAATCAACACATTTATTAAATGAAACCATAAATGATTTAGTAAAAGTAATTATCATAAAAGACAACCCTTCAATGCAAAAAGAAGAGGTTTCCTTAAAAGAAGTTTTTGAAAATGTTTTTAGCCAGCTGTCTTTTCAAATAGAATTACATAAGCCCATTATCAAATTAAAATTTGATAGAGTTCCGCTTTTGAACACCAATAAAGCTTATATTGAAAGCATTTTATTAAATCTGCTTACAAATTCTATAAAATACAAATCTGAAAACAGAAAACTAAAAATATCAATTACAGCAGAGCAAATAGATCATCACGCCATTTTAACCTTTAAAGACAACGGAATTGGAATTGACCTGGAAAGAAACCGTGATAAAGTTTTTGGACTTTATCAAAGATTTCATAATTATCCTGACAGCAAAGGATTAGGTTTGTATCTTGTAAAATCTCAGGTAGAAACTATGGGAGGAACAATTAGTATTGATAGTGAAGTCAACAAAGGCACCACATTTACTATAACATTTAAAAATTAATACATATGCTTGAGCAAATTTTATGCATTGACGACGATCCAATTACGTTGATGTTATGCAAAAAAGTAATTTTAAAATCTTCATTTTCGCATGAAATTATTACTGCTCAAAATGGCGAAGAAGCATTACACCATTTTAACACTTTAAAATACACAAATAACAAGAATAAAGTAAACAAAAAACCGGAACTAATATTTTTAGATTTAAATATGCCTGTAATGGGAGGCTGGGAATTTTTAGATCATTTCACTTCTAATGATTATGCTGAATTTAACACAGCAAAAGTTATTGTATTATCTTCTACAATTGATCCGGATGATTTAGCGAAAGCAAAAAAATATCCCATTATAATAGACTTTCTTTCAAAACCTATTACTCAGGCTATGCTTGAATATCTTAAAAAGAAAATCACATAAATTGATTAATTCCAATATTTGAAATCCCAAATTCCAAACAAAAGAAATCTACTATATCAAAAATCCAACTCTAGATTCGAATTTGGAATTTTTAATATTAGAATATTTTTTCAATGTGGTAGAAACAAAAAAAGTCCTCTAAAAGAGGACTTTTTGTATATTTAGGAAATTGTAATTAATTACAATTTAGCAACATGCTTAGTTAATTTAGACTTCAAGTTAGAAGCTTTATTATCATGAATGATGTTCTTTTTAGCTAATTTATCAATCATAGAGATTACAGTTGATAATTTTGCAGCTGCATCAGCTTTATCAGTAGCTATTCTTAATGCTTTAATAGCATTACGAGTAGTTTTATGCTGATATCTGTTAAGAACTCTTCTTTTTTCGTTACTTCTGATTCTTTTTAATGCTGACTTATGATTTGCCATTTTCTTTTAATTTTAGATGTAATAATAATTATAAATACTAGTTAAAAAAGAAAAACCTCCCACAATTGCAAAACAATCACTTTGGTTTTAACTAATAAAACAAAAACCGAGACACCAATTTTTATTTTACAAAACTTATTTACAACTAATTTTGTAGTCTGTAAGGGAATCGAACCCCTGTTACCAGGACGAAAGCCTGGAGTCCTAACCCCTAGACGAACAGACCAGTTTCATTCTAAGTTTTCTTCAATTTAAATAAAATTGAAATTGTAGTCCGTGGGGGAATCGAACCCCCCTTACCAGGATGAAAACCTGGCGTCCTAACCGATAGACGAACGGACCATTAACATCAAGTATAATAACTTATTTGCAGAAAAAAAGTAGTCCGTGGGGGAATCGAACCCCCCTTACCAGGATGAAAACCTGGCGTCCTAACCGATAGACGAACGGACCGTGTTTCTCTAATGCGGATGCAAAAATACAACTATTTTTAAGATGTACAATACCTGATGCAAAAAAAAATAAAATTTTTTAATATGCCTTAGCAAACAACACTCTTTTTGAAGAAGGATTGCCTGTAAAAACACAGGTTCCCGCCTCTTCAACAGCATCCAAAGGTATACAGCGAATTGTCGCTTTTGTCAAATCTTTTATTTTTTCTTCGGTTACTGCAGTTCCGTCCCAATGAGCAGATACAAAACCTCCTTTTCCTTCTAAAATCTCTTTAAATTCCTCAAAACTATTTACTTCCGTAATATGTGTATTACGATAGTTTAATGCTTTATTAAATAAATCCGCTTGAATTTGTTCTAACAACTCATTTATATAATTTACAATTTCATCTCCAGAAACAACTTCTTTTGTCAATGTATCACGTCTTGCAACCTCAAAAGTTCCGTTTTCTAAATCTTTTGGTCCAACAGCAATTCTCACTGGCACACCTTTTAATTCCCATTCGGCAAATTTGAATCCTGGTTTCTGCGTCGTTCTGTCATCATATTTAACCGAAATCTTAAGTTTTCTCAATTTAGCAGATAATTCATTAACCGCTGCCGTAATTTCAGCCAGCTGTTCGTCTGTTTTATGAATAGGAACAATTACAACTTGTATTGGAGCTAAGTTTGGAGGCAGCACCAATCCCTGATCATCTGAATGCGTCATTACTAAAGCCCCCATCAAACGAGTAGAAACTCCCCAAGAAGTTCCCCAAACATATTCTTGTTTTCCTTCTGAGTTAGCAAATTTCACATCAAAAGCTTTTGCAAAGTTCTGACCTAAAAAGTGAGATGTTCCCGCCTGTAATGCTTTTCCGTCCTGCATTAATGCTTCGATACAATAGGTTTCATCTGCACCGGCAAAACGTTCCGTTTCAGTTTTAAAACCTTTTATTACCGGAATTGCCATAAAGTTTTCAGCAAAATCAGCATATACATTCATCATTTTTTCAGACTCCTCTATCGCTTCTGCTTTTGTAGCATGCGCTGTATGCCCTTCCTGCCATAAAAATTCAGCAGTTCTTAAAAACAAACGCGTACGCATTTCCCAACGAACCACATTCGCCCATTGATTAATTAATAAAGGTAAATCTCTGTAAGACTGAACCCATCCTTTATATGTAGACCAGATAATTGCTTCACTCGTAGGACGAACAATAAGTTCTTCTTCTAGTTTAGCATTCGGGTCAACTATTAATTTCCCCGGTTTATCCGGATCATTCTTTAATCTATAATGTGTTACAACAGCACATTCTTTTGCAAATCCCTCTGCATTCTTCTCCTCAGCTTCAAACATACTCTTGGGAACAAATAAAGGAAAGTAAGCATTTTGATGTCCTGTTTCTTTAAACATTCGATCCAACTCTGCCTGCATTTTTTCCCAAATTGCATATCCGTATGGTTTGATCACCATACACCCTCTAACTCCTGAATTTTCAGCTAAATCTGCTTTGACAACCAGCTCATTATACCATTTAGAATAATCTTCTGATCGCGTAGTAAGGTTCTTACTCATATTATATAGTTTGGCACAAATTTTGTTTTAATAATTTTAACTAAATAGTTTGACAAAACTAACTATTTTTGTAATGTGCAACAATAAAAAACACCACAGATATGAAAACTTATATTACTCTCCGCCAAAACTCAAGTTCTTTTTACTTAATTGGATTACTGAGTTTTCTAGCAGTATCCTGTGGTTCTTACCAAAACACTTCATATAATGATAATGATGGAGTATATGGTAATTCTACCAACAGATATGCTCAAACAAATACCACAAACACAAACAATCAATATAAAGACTACTTCAAGTCTCTTCAAAACGACAACCAGCCTACTGAAATTTTTACAGATGTAGACAATTATGGTAATTATTCTGAAAGTGACAGCACACAAACAGCTGCTGTAGCTTCTTACCCAGCCTGGGGAAGCAGTAATTCTGAAGTTGCAGTCAATGTTTATTCTGACCCAACATGGTCATTAGGATTCGGATGGGGTTACCCTTACGGATACGGATGGGGTGGATACGGCGGTTATTGGGGCGGCTACTGGGGATACCCCGGATACGCTTGGGGATACCCTGGATATTGGGGTCCTGGATGGGGTTATCCCGGATACTGGGGCGGCGGCTACGGCTACTACGGAAATTACTCTTACAGCTACGGAAGAAGAGGATCTGCAGCTTACTACGGAGGTAGAAATTACGCTTCAAACAGAAGTTATGCTACAAATAGAAACTTCGTAAACAGCAGAAACTATTCTAACAGAGGAAGCTATACAACAAACAGAAACTACACTAACAGATCAAACGGTTATTCTGACTACAGAAGAAGCTCTTCTGTAAACGGCAGAACTTATAATTCTGGCAGTCCAACATTTACAAACAGAAGAAGTTATTCTCAAGGTCAAAGTAACAACTACGATTACTCTAACAGAAGATCAAATACTACTACCAATACCAGAAGCTACAGCAATGGTAATAATAACAGTTCTTCAAGAACCTACTCTCCTAGCCCGTCACGTTCATCGAATAGCGGCGGCGGAAGCATGAGATCATCTGGCGGCGGAGGCGGTGGAAGATCATATGGCGGAGGCGGAGGCGGAAGAAGGTAACATTTTCCTTCTTTTGCACATCTAGTTTATATATTTAAAAATCTACCCAAATGAAAAAAATATTTTTCCTTTTAATTACAGGACTAACTGTCAGCGTCTCACATTCTCAGGATGTTTCTGATGCCGTTCGTTATTCACAAGACAATATAACCGGAACTGCACGATTTAGAGCAATGAGTGGCGCATTCGGAGCTGTGGGAGGTGATTTGTCTGCTACAACCGTGAATCCGGCGGGATCTGCAATTTTCAACAACAATCAAGTTGGAATTACATTAAGCAATCAAAACATTAATAATGGTTCAAAATATTTTAACGATGGCGAAACCCAAGATAAAGACAATTCTTTCATACTAAATCAGGCTGGCGGTGTTTTTGTTTTCAAAGATCGAAACCCTAACAATAAAGGATGGAATAAAATTGCAATTGGAGCCAGCTATGAGAACACAAATAATTTCAACAACAATACTTTCTCTGCAGGAAGGAACCCTAATAATTCTATAGCTAATTATTTCTTATCTTATGCAAATGGAACTGCTTTAGGTGATGCAACAAAAATTCCATACGCGGACCAATTTTACTATGAACAGCAAACCGGATTTGGAGTTAATGGAAAAATTATACTACCTGTAAATCCAAATGACCAAGAAAATACGCAGTATACAAGTAACGTACCAGGATTACAACCTGGACAAAGTTATTATCAGGAAAACAATATTTACGAAAGAGGTTACAACAGCAAAGTAAGTTTTAACATTGCAACATCATATAATGATCGTATTTATCTGGGAGCAAACTTAAATGTACATGTAACAGATTACAGAAGATCAAGCAGTTTTTATGAGTTCAACAACGCTCCACTTACCGGAACACCAACTATTTCTGATGTAACATTTAATAATGATTTATACACTTACGGTAACGGATTCTCTTTTCAACTAGGAGCAATCGCTAAAGTTACTGAAGCTTTTAGACTTGGATTAGCATACGAATCAAATACTTGGTACGAATTATATGATGAATTATCTCAAAGCGTTTACACAACCACAGAGGCTACAGGGGGAGTACAGAATTTTTATGATTTAAACCCTAATATTATAAACGTTTACGAGCCTTACACTTTACAAACTCCAGGCAAATTTACTTTTAGTGGAGCCTATGTATTTGGTAAATCAGGTTTAATTAGTGTAGATTACTCCATTAAAGATTATAGTAATGCAAAATTCAAACCAACAAATGATCCAGAATTTAGAGGTATAAATACCGAGGTAAGCGATCAATTAACCACTAATGGAGAATTAAGAGTTGGAGCTGAATTTAAAATAAAACAGTTAAGCCTTAGAGGAGGATATCGTTTTGAAGGAAGCCCTTATAAAAACGGAACTACAGTTGGAGACCTGAACAGTTTTTCTGCAGGTTTAGGCTATAACTTTGGATCGACTAAATTAGACTTGGCTTATGCTTATGCAGAAAGAAAATCTAATCAAGGATTTTTTTCTAAAGGGTTTACTGACGGAGCAAACATTACCTCAACATTGAATAATGTTTCTTTGACTTTATTATTTGAATTGTAATTAAAATTAAATAGATGAATGGAAATTTCCGTCAGGTTTTTACTTGGCGGATTTTTTTTGCACAAAATATCGAAAAGCTCTTCATAAAAAACACCTAAAAGAAACCGAAACAAGCGGTGTTTGAATAAAAAAGTGTAATTTTGCACTCCAATTTATAAAAGTATGAGAACCAAGTCTTTAAAAAAGAACAAAATTAACGTAATCACTCTTGGGTGTTCAAAAAATGTATATGATAGTGAAGTACTTATGGGCCAGCTTCGTGCAAACGGAAAAGAAGTGACTCATGAGGCAACAAAGGACGAAGGAAACATTATTGTAATTAACACCTGTGGTTTTATTGATAATGCGAAAGCTGAATCAGTAAACATGATTTTGGAATATGCAGACAAAAAAGACAAAGGATTAGTTGATAAAGTTTTTGTAACCGGATGTTTATCTGAGCGTTACAGACCTGATTTAGAAAAAGAAATCCCAAATGTTGATCAATATTTTGGTACTACTGAATTACCTCAATTATTGAAAGCTTTAGGAGCTGATTATAAACATGAATTATTAGGAGAAAGATTAACTACAACTCCTAAAAATTATGCTTACTTAAAAATCGCCGAAGGCTGTGACAGACCTTGCAGTTTTTGTGCAATTCCGTTAATGCGTGGTTCTCACGTTTCGCAGCCAATTGAAAAATTAGTTAAGGAAGCACAAGGTTTAGCTAAAAACGGCGTTAAAGAATTAATACTAATTGCTCAGGATTTAACCTATTACGGTTTAGATCTTTATAAAAAGAGAAATCTTGCAGAACTTTTAGAAGCATTAGCAGCCGTTGAAGGAATTGAGTGGATTCGTCTGCATTATGCTTATCCTACTGGTTTCCCAATGGATGTTTTGGAATTAATGAAGCGCGAACCTAAGATTTGTAATTATATTGATATTCCGTTGCAGCATATTTCAGATTCGATTTTGAAATCAATGCGCCGTGGTACAACTCAGGCTAAAACAACGCAATTATTAAAAGATTTCCGTGCTGCTGTTCCCGGAATGGCAATTAGAACTACTTTAATTGTTGGATATCCTGGTGAAACGCAGGAAGATTTCGAAATCTTAAAAGATTTTGTTCAGGAAATGAAGTTTGACAGAATGGGATGTTTTGCTTATTCTCATGAAGAAAATACGCATGCTTACTTATTAGAAGACAATGTTCCGGATGATGTAAAACAAGCGAGAGCTAATGAAATCATGGAATTGCAGTCTCAGATTTCATGGGATTTGAATCAGGAAAAAGTTGGACAAGTTTTTAGATGTATTATTGACAGAAAAGAAGGCGCACATTTTGTGGGCAGAACTGAGTTTGACAGCCCGGATGTTGATAATGAAGTTTTAATAGATGCTTCTAAACATTACGTAAAAACAGGCGAATTTGTTAATATCAAGATAATTGAAGCAACAGAATTTGATTTATACGGAGAACCTGCTTAAATTTACCATAAAACTAGTGCTAACCTTAGACAAAATAACTTTATGAAAGCTACTCAAAACTTAATTATATTAGTTTTTACATTATTCTGTTTCAATTTTGCTTCGGCTCAATATGGAAACGGATATGGTAATGGTTACGGCAATGGCTATGGTGGAGGCGGCTACGGAAGAGGCGGCGGAATGGGCATGGACAGAAGTATGATGGGAGGCCCGCAAGGAAACACCAGTAAACCAAAAGAAATTCCTGTTGAAGAAACTGCTGCAAAAATTGTCGAGCAAATGAAACCTGCGGTAAATCTTGATGAACTTCAGGTAATTGCAATTACAAATGTTTTTGCCGACGGTTTAAGAGAACAAGGAATTCTTATAAAAAATGAAAGCAGCAGCCAGGATGAAAAAATGGAGCAGTTAAAAGCTCTAAAAGAAAGCATGACCAAAAAAATAACTGCTTTTTTAAATCCTGACCAAATAGAGAAATACACTAATTTCATGGCTGATTTTAAGGAAATTAAAAAGACTAAATCAAAAAAGAAAAAAGATAAAGATTCAAAAGACGATAATAAAGAAGAAGAAAAACCGACTGAAAAAGTTCAGGAATAATTATTCTAATTCTACTTTAAAATGTAACTAACCATGGCAAAAAAACATTTTTGTTATTTGTTTTTAGCAATTATCATTACTTCTTGCTCAACAAATCCGTATAAGACTACTGAAAAAGCTTATGATCAGCAATTAAAGACTTTAGAAAATCAAATTACGAGTAAAGAAGCACAAACAATTCCACCGGTAAGCCCGTTAATTATTGATACTACCTATGCTTCGCAATTAGGCATTGTAAAAGATACGCTGTCTAAAACAGGTTCAACTGCTTTATTAAATGGCATTAGTACAGAATGGATTGGAACGGTAAATTTCAACTTGAGAAAACCAAGTTTTGTTGTCATTCATCATACTGCTCAGGATTCTGTTCAACAAACTATAAATACTTTTACTAAAACCAAAACTCAGGTGAGTGCTCACTATATAATTTCTGAGAATGGAAAAGTGGTTCAAATGCTAAACGACTATTTAAGAGCGTGGCATGCAGGAGCATCAACTTGGGGAAAAAATACAGATTTAAATTCTTCTTCTATAGGAATTGAATTAGACAATAATGGTTTTAAACCTTTTACTGAAGCTCAAATAAACAGCTTAGTAGCATTGTTAACAAAACTTAAAAAGGATTATAATATTCCGACTCAAAACTTTTTAGGACATGCTGATATTGCTCCGGGAAGAAAACAAGATCCAAGTGCTTTATTTCCGTGGAAAACATTAGCAGAAAAAGGTTTCGGTATCTGGCCGGATGAAGTTCTGGAAGAAGCACCATTTGACTTTAAAATCGAGCCTGCATTGAGAATTATTGGTTATAACACAAAGAATCTTTCTGCAGCAATTCAGGCTTTCAAATTGCATTATATTCAAACGGATGCAACTGCAACGCTTGACCGCAAAACAATTGATGCGATATATTCTATATATAAAAAACAAGTTCAGTAAGAAGATCAACTAATAAATATAAAACGCATTTCTAAACTTTTAGAAATGCGTTTTTTTTATACTGATAATTTAAGTTTTACCACAGATTAAAAGGATTAAAAAGATTTTTTTGCCACGAATTCCACGAATTTTCACGAGTTAAATTTTGCTTGTTTTTTAAATTATTATACGAAGAATCTTTGATAAATACTCTTAGCAGAACCTTGAAACCCATTTTAATATACAGTTTTCTCCACAAATAATTAGTAAAAATTCGTGGAATTCGTGGCAAAAAAACATCAACCCAAAGAACAAAAAAATCCTTTTAATCCTTTTAATCTGTGGCTAAAAACATCCAATAAAAAAGCTGCCAAAACATTAGTATGTTTCGACAGCTCCAAAAAAAAAAAAAAAATATCAATCTTTATCTCTAGAAAGAGTATGTTGTAGCAAGTAAGGCGAAGAATGATCCTCCTGTTGGAGCAGCATCGCTGTCTAAAAAGATGTCTTCAGAAGCGGCATCGTATCTTAACTCAGGAATTATTGTTAGTTTTCCAACTTTGTAATTTAATGAAACTGTGTTTGCAAATACATTAGACCCTGTTAATGTTCCTAAACTTGGAGCAGCATCTTTTGCATCAAAATATTCAACTCTGTATGCTAAAAGCAAAGATGGGCTGAATGAATAATTTGCATATCCTACTAATGAAAACCATTCACCATCTAAAGTACTATCGAAATCATGTTTCGTTTTAGCGTAAGTTGCGTTAAAACCAAGTCCGAAACTGTCACTTATTGTTTTAGAAGCAGTCAAATCGAATTGTGTTTTATTCTCATCTGATACTGGTATTAAACTTCCAGGAATTGGATTTGTACTTCCTGATGTAAAGTTTAAATAAGCACTTCCAGTTTCACCAATATAACCTACTTGTCCGATATAGGTTTTTTGTGTAGAACCAGCATCCATTGCCGATTTAAAGTCTGTTGGGTTAGTTATACCCAGCATAGCCGTAAATTTACCCGCAGTATATTGTGCTTTAACCCCTGTATTAAAGAATGGTCCATAAGAGAAAGCATAAGACATACTGTAGTTTTTATTGTCTACGGCATCTAATACTTCATAACCTATATGTGTACCAAAACTACCGGCAACAACTTTAAATTCTTCTGTAATTTGGTAAGTAAAATATAATTGTTTAATTAAAAATTTTGCATTAATATCTTTATCTGTTGTTTCATTGTATGAGAACTCTCCTGCTCTTTTTCCGAAACCTAAGTCTACAAAAACAGAAGCTTTTCCAAATGTATGACTTGCTTCAATCGAAGCCATTCCTAATTCAAACGAATCCTGAGAGTTGGTAAAGCTCGTTAATCCGTTCATTTGTTTAGAAAAATCATATTTATAGTAAGCGTCCGCAGACCCTCCCCATGTAGTTGCTGGCGAAGTTGGTTTTTCATCCTCTTGTGCAAAAGCAAAAGAACTCGTTAAAGTGGCAGCTAAAATGTAAAATACTTTTTTCATGTGTTAATTGGTTTTTAGTTATTAATTTGATTTTGGTTAGTTAATCGTTTATATATCTATTTAATAGTATAAGTCATTTTTTAAAACCTTGAATCTCCGCCTAAAACCTCTTCATTTTCATTAGCGAATTTATTAACTTTTGTATGAGTAGAATAATTGGAAAGTACTTTTTTGGTTTTTATAGCGAAGAATTATGGATTACAAAAATTAAACTGCCAATAATCGTTATTTGACATTAATAGCGTTTTGTTTTTGAAAATTCAACAACGCATTTTTAGTGTTTTAATCCAAGAAATAAGGGTAAAATAAAATTATAAGACTAAAATTTGATAAAAAATTACCTTAAAACACTTTTAAAAAATGTTACCCCACATTTTTTAGGGGGTATATTCTAAAATAAATTTTAAAAACAAAAATCAAACTATAAATACACAAAGAATCCAGCAATGCTAAAGCTTAACAAAAATTCCTACAAAAATAAATCACTCAAAACAGCAGTTAAAGATGTGACTCAAGAATCAAAAAATGGTACATAAAACCAAAAAAGCCTGTTCAAATTTGAACAGGCTTGCTTATTATATAAAAGAGTTTTTTTTATTCTTGAGTATTATATTTTCTTAAAAACTCACGAACCTTAATTCCCGATTCTTTTAAATCTTCATCCTTCCACTTTCCATCTGATTTTGCAGTTTTTTTCAAAATTGAACAAGTTTCATCTTTATCCGAAACCGACCATGTTATCCAGCTTAACTTTTTTGATTCCATCCAGTCAATATATTCCTGCCATGCTTTTACATTTAAAGGCCCATCGCCAGAAGCTTCCATTCCTGCAGATTCAGAGATAAAAATAGGCAGGCCTCTTTTTAAAGCTTCGTCTGTTCGGTCTCTTAATTCTTTTCCATGCGTGGCTGCATAAAAGTGCATCGTATACATTATATTATTATATCCTAAAATTGGATCTTCTGCCGGAAGGTCAACATCCTGGTCCCAATGCGGCGATCCTACCAAAATAATATTGTTTGGATCATTTTCTCTAATTACCCTTATTACTTCTTCTGCATAGGTTTTAACTTCCCACCAGGTTTCATAATCAGGTTCATTAAATATCTCATATATTATATTAGGATACTTGGAGTACTTTTGAGACATTTCTGCAAAAAATGCTTTTGCCTCTTTTAAATTAACATTATGACTGTGCCAATCGATAATTACATATATATCAGATTTAATAGCACCATCTATTACGGCTTCTATTTTTTCTTTTGAGAACTGAGGATCATTAGCATAGGAATAATCTCCGAGTTCGATTCCCATTGCGGCACGCACTACATTGCAATTGAAATCTTTCTTGAGCCAGCTCACCGCTTTTTCGTTATAAAATCTCGGCCACATACTATGCCACCCGAAACTCAATCCTCGCAAAACAATAGGTTCATTGTTTTTATCTACTAATTGAGTTCCCTGAAGACTTAATTGACCATGTTTTTTTACAAATTGCGCTTGTGCAAAGCAGCATACTAATAAGAATAAAATCGTTGTTAATTTTTTAAACCTCATCATAAATTTAAATTTTAAAGAGACAATTTTAATGTTATGCAATCATGTGAAGCTAATTCTGCTGTAAAATTCTTTTTCGTATTTCCTGAATCTTTATTCGTCCAAAGATTCTTTAATTTGAATGTAGTTTTATTAAAATCAGCTTCATAGCCGAAATCTACATCTTTTATTGCATTCTTTTTCCAATCAAAATTAATTTTTTTAGAAACTTCACTTCTGTTTAAAAAAGTAACTGCCCAATTCCCGTCTGACAAAGGTTTCACCCAAACTTCTAAACCATCTTCTGCAGAATGTTTGAAACCCTGAATTCCTAATTTATCCTGATTTACAGCGATTAATTCTTTATTGGTTAAAATCGCCAGTGTTTCTTTTGACATTTTTCTATAATCATTCCCTGTAAATAATGGCGACGATAACATACACCACATAGCAAAATGGGATTTATCTTCAGTATCATTCATTTCGTTTCCAACTTCCATCATATCAAAATCATTCCAATGATCCGGGCCGGAATATTTACGAATGTCTTTTCGCATTTCGGCAATTTTCATAAATCCCCAAGAAGACCAATTTTCAGGATGCTTGTATTCACAGTCAAAACAAGGGTATATATCTCCGGAAATTCTCCACAGATTTCCAACTGGTTTCCCCCACTCCCACGGCTGATTATCACCCCATTCGCAAAGACTGAAAACAATTGGTCGTCCAGCCGTTTTTAAGGCATTGCTCATGGTTGTATACGCTTCTGGCGCAGTAATTCCTTTAGTATTACACCAATCGTATTTCAAAAAGTCAATTCCTAACTTAGCATAAAAACGAGCATCCTGATATTCATAACCGCGCGTTCCCGGATATCCGGCACAGGTTTGCGTTCCGGCACAATTGTACAAGCCAAATTTTAAACCTTTACTGTGCACGTAATCAATTAGAGCTTTCATTCCGCCGGGAAATTTAACCGGATCCGGAACCAAATCTCCATTTACATCACGTTCTCTCGTCATCCAGCCGTCATCTAATACAATATAATTGTAACCTGCAGCGGCCAATCCGGATGAAACCATTATATCTGCTGTTTCTTTTACTAATTTTTCATCAATGTTGGTTGCAAAAGTATTCCACGAATTCCATCCCATTGGCGGCGTCATGGCTAAACCTTCAAATTTACCTGCTGCCTGTGTATGTGTGTTTCCTTGGCTGAAGCCGAAAACAGAGACACATAACGCTAATCCTAAAATAATTTTCTTCATTTCTATAAAATTTAAAAACACATTATAAAAAGATATTCCCTAACTTTTCAATTAGGGAATATCTTAAACTAACTCAAAAAAAGCAATTCATTTATTTTAATACAAATCCTATATCATCAAATAATACCGTATTACCGCCGTCATTATTTGATTCCTGAAATGTAAGCATAGTAAGGCTTGTAGGATTTCCTAAATCGCTAAAAGGAATTTCCAGATAAACCCATGAACTTGTAACAGGTAAAACATAATTTACGCCGCCATTTACACTAAAATTAACTCGTCCGGTTTTTGCACCTTTAATAGCGATGCGCAATGCTTTGTATGGAGTTAAATCAACATTGAAACCCCAGTTTCCTCCATCCCATTGACCAAATTCCCACTGCCATGATTTTTCACCTTGATAAGAATCTCCATCAAAAGCAAAATTAACGCCTTTTCCAGCCCACGGGCCTCCCCATTGCACGCCATATAATACATCATCATACAATGCTGTTCCTATAGCTTCTTTTGATACGGCTGCTCCGGATATATTAGCCACAGAAAGATATCTGTGATTGGCATTTGCCGGAATTTTTACCACTATCTGCTCTAAAGTTGAAGATACTACTGTAACAGGAACTGCAGGTTGTGTTGGTGTTTCTGCCAGAGTAACTACAGGATTTAAGAAATATTTACCTTTAATTATTACCTGATCTCCTTCAGCACAATTGATAGAGTTAAAACCGCTAAATGTAGGCACCGGAGGCGCAACTGTCAAATTATACACAACAGTTCCTCTATCTGTAACAACCTTTAACTGATTAGAAGCATTAGCATAAGGAGTATCTTCATCAACTAAAACAATTATATCAGTATCTGTTACAAATGTTGGTCTGAAATAGGTATCGAAGTCATTAAAATATACTTTTTTGGTAGAAAGCAATCCTTTTCCGTGAATTACATAATAGTTTTTTGGATCTACTAATGTTACCGGACTTAATGGCTTAAGTGTTCCATCTGTATTATATCCAGAAGGCATAACAGATTCTATTACAGGAGCACCTGTGTAAGCCTCAGCGCTGCTGTCATCACTTGAGCATGAAGTAAAAAGCATTAAAGATAACATCCATGCCATGCATGCTGCTAACGAAACAATTTTTATATTTTTCATATTTTTATTTTTAAAAATTATTTAAAAGTATACGGTGCTACTTCTGTTAATTTTGGATTTTTAATTAAATCATCTGCCGGATAAGGCAGTAAAAGATTTGCTGCCGAAATTGTAATGTATTTTGGCGTGTCTTGATCTCCCCTGTTTTGAGCTTCTAAGATTGCTTTTGCTTTTGCAAATGGCAAACGTCCTAAATCAAAATAGTAATCTCCTTCGCAAGCTAATTCTGCACGTCTTTCTTTAAAGATGTCATCAAATGAAATAGAGGCTTTAATTGGCAGACCCGCTCTTTTACGAACTGCATTAAATGATTTTAAGGCTGCAGGATCTGAAGTACTTCCTGATTGCGAACCTAATATCGCTTCGGCATGAATTAAAAGCAGATCAGCATAACGCATCATATAACTATTCATACTGCTTTCTCCATTAAATGGTGCATTGAATGGTCCTGTTATTGGTAAGTTCTCTTTCCCGATTACATACTTTTTCAAACCTGCTCCTGAATTCTGAGCTTCATTTTCTACTTCAAAAGTATATCCTAAAAGTTTTGGAGAATCTACTGCAAGTGTTTGTGCATAAGTCAGGTTTGGATAATAATCTCCAGGAAGCATGAATGTTTCTGCTCTTCTTTTATCTCCCGGTTCATAAACATTATGAATTAAATCCTGAGAAGGCGCAATCTGACCTGAATATGAAGTTTCTACCAATCTATTTTCCGGAGCAAACAATGTGTTTGAAAAGTTTCCTTCAAAGTACGTTCCTGAACCCGTCCACTGCCATGAAAAGATAGACTCTTCATTATTATTATTTTTTTGAAGCCATAAATCAGCAAAAGATTTTGTTGGCAGTTCATCACCACCCAATAATTTAAATTCGCCGCTGTTGATTACTTCCTGAGCCAAAGCTCTTGCAAGCTCATATTTCTTTTGATATAAATATACTTTTGCCAAAAGAGCTTTTGCAGAACCACTCGAAACGTGTGCATTTGAAGCATAATCTGACCCTCTGTTTTTAGATCTCAAATTAGCAATAGCAAACTGCAAATCGTTCTCTATAAACTTGTAAACATCTGTTGTAGGATTACTTGGGATAACAAAATTCTTAGAATAATCAGCATTGTTTTCAATAATTGGCACATTGCCCCATAATCTTACCAGAAAGAAGTATGAAAAAGCTCTGATAAAATGCATTTCACCTAAAGCATTGTTTAATGCTTCACTAGTTACATCCGGCCCAACACTTTGCGGTAATGTATTAATATAAGAATTACAATTTGCAACAGCTCCAAAACATGATCTCCATGAATCTCCAATAAAAGACTGTGAATTAGTAAAACTCAAATCTGTGAATTTACCAAATTCGTTATAAGGTCCCGCATACATATTACCCGATATAACATCAGTAATACCATAAAAACCTTCCTTATTCATATTAAACCAAACGATACCATAAAGTCCATTACTTGCATTATCCAATTTTACATCAGAATCATAATAGTTTCCTATTGTAGGCACTCCTTCTGCAGGTACGTCTAAAAAGTCCTGAGAGCAAGAAGTAGATATTAACATCAGTAGTGTCAAAGCAGCTGCACCACTTCTTTTTATTATATTTTTCATATTAATTCGTATTAAAATTCAACGTTAAAACCAAAAGATATTTGTCTAGGCACAGGATAACGACCATTATCAACACCTGATAATAATGCATCTTGATTATAAGAACCTACCTCAGGATCGTATCCTTTATATTTAGTAAAAGTGTACAAGTTTTGCCCAGAAGCATAAATTCTCAATCTTGTTAATTTTATTTTTGAGATTATGTCAGAAGGAAGTGAATAACCTAAAGTTACATTCTGAATTCTTAAGTATGAACCATCTTCTATAATTCGTGACGAAACTGCATTATTGATATCATTGTAAGCAGAAGGTCTAGGCAGTGAAGCATCTAAATTGTCTGCAGAATAAAAATCAGCAGCATCTGTTAAATAATTAGTTCCTAAGTTACTGTTCAATGTACCAGACATACGAGTTAAATTCATCAGCTTGTTTCCGGCAGTTCCCTGTAGGAAAATAGACAAATCAACATTTTTGTATTTAAAGTTGTTTGTAAACCCATAAGTGAATTTTGGGTTTGGATTTCCAATAGTAACTAAATCCTTAGTATCAATAATACCATCGTTATTTTGATCTTTATAAATTACATCTCCTTTTATAAAGTTTGGCAGTAATGAATTTGTTCCGTTTTTCAGCACAACTTTTGTTCCTGGAGCAGTTTCGTGGCCATAAGTCAATAAATCCTCGTCTGTTCTGTAAATACCTGTCGCTTCATAACCTATAAATGAACCTATAGGCAGACCTTCCTGAGTTCTCGATACCGTTACCGTATTATATGCCAGCGTACCCATCGTTTTAACAATGTTTAAGCCCGCCATATTGGTAACTTCATTTTCATATTTTGTAAAGTTTGCACTTGCATTCCATGAAAAGTTTGGAGTAAATTGCTGTGTATAATTAAGTGTAACCTCAATACCTCTGTTTTTCATACTTCCAAGGTTAAAAGATGGAGGATTTACACCACCTTCATAATCACCACCTCCAGAAAGGAAGTTCGGCAAGGGAACCTGATACAAGAAATCTTTAGAAACTTTTTGATACACATCTATTGTTGCAGAAAGTTTAGAGTCAAACATTGTAAAATCTAATCCTAAATTGGTCTGTTCCTGAGTTTCCCACTTCAAATCCTTATTTGCTGTATTTGATGGCAGATAAGAAGTTCCCATTGTACTATTGATTATATGCAGATTAGAATCATATAAATTATTACCAATCTGGTTATTACCGGTTTGTCCCCAGCCCACTCTAATTTTAATATTATCAACATACTTTCTCGTACTTTCCATAAAATCTTCATGAGAAAGTTTCCAAGAACCGCTTGCAGAGCTAAAAACACCCCATTTGTTTCCTACGAAAAATTTAGAAGAACCATCTGTTCTTACTGCTCCGGTAAGGCTGTATTTATCACCAAAGTCATAAACAACCCTTCCTAAATAAGAAGCCAAAGTCTGCGTTCCTGAGTAAACACCACTTGTAACCGCTTTTGACAAATCAGATGCGGCTAATGATTTATCATTGTTATCTTTATAACCATAGCCTGTTATTGTATATCCTTCCCAGTGTGCTCTGTTTGACTCCTGAACCGCAAGAACAGTAAAATTATGTCTGCCAATAGTTTTTCTGTAAGTAAGCATGTTTTTTAAGTTCCATGAATTACCAGAAGAAGGATTGTAATATAAGTTGGCAAAACTTTTTACAGCATTCCCCAACGAATACATCGGATCAAATCTTTGACCTAAATTGTCATATATATAACCACCCGCTTCAAAACGATACTCCAAACCTTTTAATATATCAACCTGAGTATAGAAATTTCCTGAATAGTTTTTTCTAACCAATGTATTTGATCCCAATAAAGAAGTAGCAACCGGGTTAACAAATGATGTTGCTCCACCAGCAGGCGGGCCGGCAAAAGCTCCGGAAAGCTCTCTAACCGCAACATCAGGAGTTGCTAATAACGACGTAGCAACTACACCATTAAACTGTCCGTTAAGCGTTAATTTTTCATCCGTAATTGCACCACTTACATTAACCCCAACTTTTATGAACGAATTAACTTTAGCATCAATATTTGCTCTAAAATTATATCTTTTAAATCCTGATTCTATTACAATACCTTCCTGATTTAATACACCTCCGGATATATAGTAATTCACTCCTTCTTTACCACCCGAAAAAGAAAGCTGATTAGAACTCATAAGTCCTGTTTCATAAATGGCATCCTGCCAATCAGTACCTTTTCCTAAAAGTTCAGGATGAGCAAATTCAGGTCTGAAAGAAGTTGGATCATATACTGCCGATAAAGCATTTTGATGTGCCGCATATTCCTGCAGATTCATAGAATGAAGTCTTTTAGGCAGATTACTTATTGTATAAGAATTTTCGAATGATAATTTTCCGGTACCTTTTTTACCGGATTTTGTAGTTACAATTACAACACCGTTAGCTCCACGAGACCCATAAATAGCAGTTGCCGAAGCATCTTTCAAAATATCAATAGATTCAATATCACTTGGATTAATTAGCGCTAAAGGACTTTGTGTGATATTACCGTTATTAGAGAAATTAGAATTTCCCTGTGCGTTTCTTCCAGAAGTTGATGAGTTTCTTGCATCTCCTGAAATTGGCACACCATCAATTACATACAAAGGTTCGTTTGTTCCTGTTAAAGACGAAACCCCTCTAATTCTTACCGAAACGTTACTTCCCGGCTCACCAGAATTGCTATTTACAACTACCCCGGCTGCTTTACCCTGCATCATTTGATCAAACGAAGCAACTTTTAGGTTTTCAATATCTTTTGAACTAATACTGGAAATAGCACTGTTTACATCTTTTCTCTTTTGTGTCCCGTAACCAATTACAACTACATCTTTTAAGTCTTCAGCACTTGATTTTAAAATTACATTGATTGTTCTTTTACCATCAACTGCAATTCTTTGTGTATTAAATCCAATAAATGAATATACTAAAGTTGCATTTGCAGGAACATCAATAGAATATTTTCCGTCAAAATCGGTTGAAGTAGTTGTCTTTGATCCTGCTATCGAAATATTGGCACCAGGAATCGATAAACCTTTTTCATCTGATACCGTTCCCGATACTTTAACCTGAGCAGCAATATAATTACTTGTCAGTAACAAAAATAAAATCAGAGGAACCGCTCTGTGGTTAGCGTTCCAATGAATAAAGTTAGTCATTAGTTTTTTCATAATAAGTGTTTGGTTAGTTTAAATTTGTTTCATTCACAATTAAGCAAGTAAGGATAACTTTTACTTCGAAATTATTTAACAAATCTATAACAGATGAGATTATCAAATCGATAGTATTACATCATTTAATGATAATATTTTTACTATACCTCCTTAAAAAAACACATATTAAAATAAAAACGTATAAAAAATGAATTATTCGCAATGAAGCAACCCTTAACTACCACTAATTATAAAGAAAAGTTAACGAAATCATAAAAATCAAACGTTTTCGTTAAAAATAATATTTATTTATGCAAAAAAAGTATCACTATAAAATACGTTTTAATCCAGAAAAATCCTCACGATATTGACTAGGAGTACAATTTTTAATAGCCTTAAAGCTACGATTGAAGTTCGCAATATTATTAAAGCCTGATTTAAAAGCCACTTCAGAAACACTCATATCTTTTTCAACAAGCCAGCGGGCGGCATATCCAATGCGGATGTCATTAATATAATTGACAAAAGTTTTTCCGGTGCGCTTTTTTATAAAACGATTAAAAGAAATTATAGACATGCTGGCAACATTTGCGACATCATCTAAAGTAATTTTATCAGCAAAATGTTTTTGCACATATTCATAAACCAATTTCATTTTATCATAATCATCAAACTTATCGTAGTCAACAGTATAAGTAGAAAGTAATCGCTGATTTCTCGAATTGGCAAGATCATATAATAAGGAAGTAATTTCCAAAAAATAATCCATACCATCTAATTTAGAAAGTCTTACCAATCTTGGAGTCAATTCCTCGGCAGCTTTTTTAGAAAATAAAATTCCATGAATAGATCTATTAAACATATCACGAATCGGATTCATAATACGTCTTGCAAGCAAAGATTCATGAAATAAATCATTATGAAACTGAATCGTAATTTCGTGTATTTTTTTGTTGGTACATTTATTTAATTCCCAGCCGTGATATAAATTTGGTCCAATCAAAACTAATTCAACATTGTCAATTTCTTCAATATTATCACCCACAACTCGCCTTACTCCTTTTCCGTTTAAAATAAAATTGATCTCAAATTCAGGATGATAATGAACCGGAAAATCAAAACTATCTTTAACTCTGTCAAAGACCAAAAAACTATCTCCGGCTGAAAGCGGAGCGATTTCTCTATAAAAATTTTTAGCAGTACTCATCTCTTAAAACTGTTTTTAGCTGATATCAATTGATTTTTTTCTGCAATAATATGATATATAATTGATAAAATAATATTAATTACGCTATAAACATAAATTTATCTTTGAAAAATAGAATTATCAACTTTACAAAATCAGTATTAATAATAAACATTAATCATTTTTAATACTCAAACTTTTTATAGTTTTAATAATTTTATAAGGAAAACAATACCGAATTACAAATAGACAAATTCAGCTTCAGCAGCAAGTTGGTAATTTCTAACCAGAAGTTGAGAATGCACTGAAAAACAATATTTTCGAAAATGAAAAAATACTTTTTTAATCTTTTAGCCAGTGCATTAATAGGAACTTCCTGTTCTGCACAGCCTATTAATAGTAATACGAATTTGTCACTTTCAGATAAAAAAGCAACACCTGAAACCGTTTCTCTATATAAAAAACTGAACCAGCTTACACAAAGCGGTTATCTTTTTGGTCATCAGGACGACTTAGCCTACGGCGTAAATTGGAAATATGAAAACGGAAGAAGCGACATAAAAGATGTTGTGGGAGATTATCCTGCTCTTTACGGTTGGGATATTGCAGGTTTAGAAAAAGACGATGCCAATAATATAGATGGTATTCCATTCACTAAAATGAAACAATATATTACAGATGCCAATGAAAGAGGAGGAATATCTACAATAAGCTGGCATTTTGATAATCCTGCAACTAGAAAAAGTGCGTGGGATAACACTCCAAATGCTGTAAAAACCATTTTACCAGGCGGAGAAAATCATCAAAAATTTACTTCCTGGTTAGACAAAGCCGCCAATTTTTTTCTATCCTTAAAAGATAAAAAAGGAAAAAACATTCCAGTTTTATTCAGACCATATCATGAACTTTCCGGAGGCTGGTTTTGGTGGGGAAAAGGAAACTGCACTCCTGAGGAATTTAAAACAGCATGGAAATTTACATTTGAATACCTGCAGAAAAAAGGCGTGCATAATTTAATTTACGTTTACAATACAGCCAGTTTCAGCTCGAAAGATGATTTTCTGGCGAATTATCCCGGAGATGATTTTACTGATGTTTTAAGCTTTGATGCTTATCAAAATAACAATGATAAAGAAGGAATGAAATTTATTGATGAAGTTCAAAGTCAGCTTAAGATTTTAAATGAAATTGGTCTTGAAAAACATAAACTAATTGCCGTTGCCGAAGCGGGTTATGAAGCTGTTCCAGACCCAAAATGGTGGACAGGAACTTTCTCCAAAGCAATTGGTGATTATAAAATATCCTATGTTTTATTATGGCGAAATCATGGCTGGCAGGAAAAAGAACAAAAAATGCATTATTACGCACCATTCAAAGGCCAGATAAGTGAAAAAGATTTTATAGATTATTACAACCTCGACAAAACCTTATTTGAAAAAGACATTAAAAAAGCACTCAAATAATTGCCCCAAAAACAAACTTTACAACCTTTAAAAAATAACCAATGCACGACAAAATTAGTTTAAAAGAAAAAATCGGTTACGGACTTGGAGACGCCGCGTCATCAATGTTCTGGAAAATCTTTAGTATGTATCTTCTGTTTTTCTATACCGACGTTTTCGGATTGGCACCTTCCGTTGTAGGAACCATGTTCTTGATTACCAGAATCTGGGATTCCTGCTTTGATCCAATTGTTGGTATCATTGCCGACAGAACAAAAACTAAATGGGGAAAATTCAGACCTTATCTTTTATGGGTTGCCATTCCTTTTGCCGTAATTGGAGTTTTAACTTTTTACACACCCGATTTTGACGAAAAAGGAAAAATAATTTATGCTTACGTAACCTATTCCTTAATGATGATGATTTATTCATTAATCAACGTTCCGTACGCATCGCTTTTGGGTGTAATGTCGTCTGACCGAAAAGACAGGAATACATTATCATCTTACAGAATGGTGTTTGCCTTTGGCGGAAGCCTTTTGGCACTTTGGCTGATTGAACCTCTTGTGAATTATTTTGGCGGAAGCTTAAATTCTAAAACAGGCTGGCTCGCAACAATTACCGTTTTTGGAGTAATCACAACAATTTTTTTCTGGGCTTGTTTTTTGTTTACAAAAGAAAGAGTAAAACCTATTGAAAATGAACAGTCTAATTTAAAAGAAGATTTAAAAGATTTATTAAAAAATAAACCGTGGTGGATTTTATTGGGAGCCGGAATCGGAACTTTAGTTTTTAACTCCATTCGAGACGGTGCGGCAGTTTACTATTTTAAATATTATGTAAGCAGCGCTGTAAACTTTGATTTCTCGCTTTTTGGAACAGATTTTCACATGACACCAACATCCATTTATTTGGTTTTGGGACAAGCTGCCAATATTATCGGCGTAATTATCGCCACTCCTATCGCAAACAAAATTGGTAAAAAGAAAACATTTTTTGGTGCAATGGCAGTCGCATCAATTTTAAGTTTAGCTTTTTATTTCTTTGGGAAAGAAGATGTTTTCCTAATCATGAGTTTTCAGGTTTTAATCAGTATTTGTGCAGGTTGTATTTTCCCGCTAATCTGGTCAATGTACGCAGACAGTGCTGATTATTCAGAATGGAAACAAGGCCGCAGAGCAACCGGATTGGTTTTTTCAGCTTCATCAATGTCACAAAAATTTGGATGGACAATTGGCGGTGCCGGAACTGGATGGCTTTTAGGTTATTATGGCTTTCAGGCCAATGTCGAACAAACTGCCGTAACCCAAAACGGAATTCAATTAATGCTAAGCATACTTCCTGCAATCGCAGCCGCAATATCAGTCGCTTTTATATTATTCTATCCTTTATCTGAAGAAAAACTTCAAACGATAGAACAAGATTTAAACGAAAAAAGAGACCAAACAAAATAAAAATAAATCAGATACCGAATCAAGAATTATGACAACAATAACCTCTTCGACTACTTTTCTGGATCGAAAAGCAGTATTAGAAAAAGAACATAAAGCACTAATCGAACAAAAAAATACACCGGAAGGAAATGCTGGAAACGGAATTTATGAACGTTATAAAAATCCTGTTGTTACCGCATCTCACGTTCCGTTGAATTGGCGTTTTGATTTAAACGAAAAAACAAATCCATTTTTACAGGAACGAATTGGCGTAAATGCGGCTTTCAATGCCGGAGCAATGAAATGGAACGGAAAATATCTTCTTGCAGTTCGTGTAGAAGGGATTGACAGAAAATCATTTTTTGCCATTGCAGAAAGTCCGAACGGAGTGGATAATTTCAAATTTTGGGATAAACCCTGCGTAATTCCGCAAACTGCAGAACCAGACACAAACGTTTACGACATGCGTTTAATCAACCACGAAGACGGCTGGGTTTATGGTATTTTTTGCACCGAAAGAAAAGATCCAAAAGCGCCAAAAAGCGATACAAGCTCGGCTATAGCTAATGCAGGAATCGTACGTTCAAAAGATTTAGTAAATTGGGAAAGATTACCGGACTTAATTTCGAATACCGGACAACAGCGAAATGTAGTTTTACATCCGGAATTTGTAAACGGAAAATATGCTTTATACACACGTCCGCAAGACGGATTTATTGACGTTGGCAGCGGCGGCGGAATTGGTTTAGGATATGTTGACGATATGACAAATCCGGTTGTAAAAGAAGAGAAAATCATCTTCGGAAAACAATACCATACTATTTATGAATTAAAAAACGGTCTTGGCCCTGCTCCTATTAAAACAGAAAAAGGCTGGTTACATCTTGCACACGGCGTTCGTAATACCGCTGCAGGATTACGCTATACTTTGTATATGTTCATGACTGATTTAAATGATATTTCGAGAGTAACCTACGTTCCGGCCGGGCATTTTATGGGTCCTGATGGAATTGAAAGAGTCGGCGATGTATCAAATGTATTATTCTCTAACGGATGGATAGAAGACACTGACGGAACTGTTTACGTATATTATGCATCATCAGATACAAGAATGCATGTTGCCGTTTCTTCTGTAGAAAAATTAGTTGATTATGTTATTAATACTCCCGCAGACACTTTTATTTCTGCAGGATCTGTTGAAACTATCATCAATCAAATTGAAAAAAATAACGCAATTTAAATATCGTGTGTACAACTGTAAAACAGCTAAAAACAGAATTAACAACAGAGCTGGATTCTATTTTAAATTATTGGATAAAACATACGCTTGACACTCAAAATGAGGGTTTTATCGGTCAGATTGATTTTAACGATCACCTAATTGCCAATGCAGAAAAAGGTGCTGTTTTGAATTCAAGAATTCTTTGGACTTTTTCGTCAAGTTACCAAGTTACCAAAAAAGAAAATCATAAAAAGATTGCCGAAAGAGCTTTTGATTTTCTTTCAAAATATTTTTATGATGCTGAATTTGGAGGTTTATTTTGGAGTATTAATGTTGATAAAACGCCAAAAGATACCAAAAATCAAATCTATGCTTTAGCGTTTGCTATTTATGGTTTAACCGAATATTATGCTATTTCTAAAGATGAAAAAGCTTTAGAAATAGCCAAAAAATTATATTTTAAAATTCAGGAACACAGTTACGATCCTGTAAACAAAGGCTATCTCGAAGCTTTTACAAGAAACTGGCAGCCTATTGAAGATTTGCGTTTGAGCGATAAAGATGCCAACGAAAAAAAGACAATGAACACGCATTTGCATATTATTGAAGCATATGCAAATTTGTACAAAGTCTGGAAGGATGAAACGCTTCGAAAAAACAGCATTGAATTATTAGAAACAATTGAAAAGCATTTTATAAATACCGAAACCGGGCATCTTCGTTTATTTTTTGATGAAAACTGGATCGAAAAACCGGACGTAATTTCATACGGACATGATATCGAAGCGGCCTGGCTTTTATTGCAATGTGCCGAGATTTTAGAAGAAGAAAATTTAATTGCCAGTTATAAAAAACACGCCGTTCAAATAGCAGAAGTTACCAAAGAAGGTTTAGATGCTGACGGAGGTTTATGGTACGAATTTGATCCTGAAAAAAGTGAACTAATTACCGAAAAACATTGGTGGGTTCAGGCCGAAGCCTTAATTGGTTTTTACAATGCTTATCAATTAACCGGAAATGAAAACTATCTGGAAATAGTTTTAAAAAACTGGAAATTCATAAAAAAATACATTCTCGATCTTAAAAACGGTGAATGGTTTTGGGGAATTTACAGAGATTATACTTTAATAGAAAAAGACAAAGCCGGATTCTGGAAATGTCCTTATCATAACAGCCGTGCCTGTTTAGAGCTTATTAAGAGAATAAAAACGTAAAGTTTTTTCTCTGTTAAAATAAATTATTGTACTAAAAAATATTGCTTATGAAACCACTCATTCTTTTTAGTTTATTATTTCTAACTACAATAACAAATGCACAAGGTAATCTTGTCAAAAACCCTGGCTTTGAATATGAGTTTGTAAACTGGAACGGCAGCGACGCAGCCTATATTACGCCTTATGATAAAAAATCCGGAAAAAGCTGCGTTGCAATCAATCAATTTGTTGATGCCGAATGGAAAGCCGTTGATCAAACGATAAACATCCCAAAAAACATTTATGCTCTGGAATTTAGCATTTGGATTAAATCTGAAAGCATCGAAGAGCAAAAAGAAGCGTACAAAGCCGGTGCAGCAATCGCAGAGTTTACAACCTTAGCCGATAAAAAAATTACATCCGAAACTTTTGCCCAGATAAAAGGAACAACCGAATGGACTAATTATAAAAAAACGGTAAAAGTTCCGGCCGATGCAAAAAAAGTCCGCATCATGCTTGCTCTTGCTCAAACAAATGGCACCATTTATTTTGATGATGTAAAAGTTATCACTCTTTCAGAAGAAGAGTATTTAAAACAAAAATCCGAAAAATAAGAGATGAAAAAAACAATATTAAAAATAACCTGCATAAGCTTATCTATTTTAGCTTTTGCAAGCTGTTCTTCAGATAACGAAAAAGAGGACGAAGCTATAGTTATAGTAGACCCACCAACACAAAGCGATCCTTTAACAACTCAAAACGCACCAACTTATATGGTTGATGCAAACGCAACTAAAGAAACTGCAGCTTTATTCTATAACTTAAAAAAACTGGCAAAAACTAAAGTTGCCATTGGACAGCAGGATGCTTTTAATAATTTTTATCAGGATGCCGCAGGAGAATCTGATATTAAAAAAAACACAGGCTTTGATCCGGCAGTTTTAGGTTCAGATTTTATGTTTATTACCGATAAAAACAATAACAATCAGGCCGATAACTGGTTTTATCAGCAAGAAGTAAAAATTACAAGCGATGTTAAAGCCGCTTACGCGAAAGGCATAATTAACACCTTTAGTTGGCATATTAGAGAACCATTTAAAGACGAATCTTTTTATGCTGCTGATATGTCTGCACAAGAAAAAGCAACAGCTTTTAAAAGCATTTTACCCGGCGGAACGAATCACGAATGGTACAAGAAAAAATTAGACAAAGTGGCCAGCGTAGTTTTAAACTTAAAAGGATCCAATGGCGAATTGATTCCGATAATTTTCAGACCTTTTCATGAATTTGACGGAAGCTGGTTTTGGTGGGGCGCAAATTACTGCACTGCCGACGAATACAAACAAGCGTATCAATTTACAGTTGATTATTTAAAAAACACAAAAGGCGTTCATAACATTTTATATGCTTTTTCTCCTGACAATTCATATACAACAGAAAACAGTTATTTAAGCCGATATCCGGGCGATAAATACGTCGATATTCTGGGAATGGACAATTATGGAGATTTCAACAATCAAGGTACAACAGGTTCTGGCAAAGCCAATACCAAGCTGAAAATAATCTCCGACATTGCTAAAACCAAAGTAAAAATCGCAGCTTTAACCGAAACGGGTTATAGAGTTACAAGTTCAATTCCGCCAGTTACAAATTGGTTTTCAACTTATTTATATGATGCTTTAACAGCAAATGATATTCAGGTAAGTTATGTAATGTTTTGGAACAATAACAGTGATGGATATTATGTTCCGAATGGTTCTGTTTCGAATGCAGCAGATTTTAAAACTTTTAGTACTAAAACAAAATCGGCATTATTGAATTCCCTGCCTAAGATGTATGAAATGCCGAAATAATACAAAGCATGTCATTGCGAGAAACGAAGCAAACGCACTAATAATAAACACATTTACGAATAAGATACGAGATGAGATTGCTTCGTTCCTCGCAATGACTAATAAAAAATAAACAATGAAAAACAGATTTCTAAAACACCTCAGCTTTGCTTTAATTTTCTCTGCAATAGCTTGTCAGGCGCAGGAACGAATTACGGTAAAAGGAAACCAATTTTATAAAGGCGATAAACCATACGCTTACATTGGAACCAATTATTGGTACGGAAGTTTACTGGCATCCAAAAAAGCAGGCGACAGAAAAAGATTAATTAGAGAACTTGATTTATTGCAAAAAAACGGGATCGATAATTTGCGAATTTTAGTTGGCGGCGATGGCGGAAAATACGACTTTACCGTTCGTCCGGCTTTGCAATATGAGCAGGGAAAATACGATGAAGATTTACTTGACGGACTTGATTTTTTAATCAGCGAAATGAGCAAACGTAAAATGTACGCTGTTTTGTATTTGACCAATAATTGGGAATGGTCTGGCGGAATGTCACAATATTTAGAATGGAATGGAAAAGGGTCAATTCCGATTCCGGCAATTCCGCCCAATACTTGGCCGCAATTTATGTCATATACAGAGCAGTTTCATAGCTGCGAACCTTGCATGAAAGGTTTAGAAGATCATGTAAAATTTATTATTGGAAGAACGAATTCGTATTCTAAAAAGAAATATACTGAAGATAACACCATTATGGCGTGGCAGGTTGGAAATGAACCCCGAACTTTTACGCCGGAGAACGAAGCAAAATTCACAGTTTGGCTAAATAACATTGTCAATTTAATTGACAGCCTAGACAAAAACCACTTAATTTCGACTGGTTCTGAAGGTAAAAACAGTTCAAATGACAGCATGGAAATTTTTGAACGTACACATCAGAATCCGAATATCGATTATTTGACGATGCATATTTGGCCAAAAAACTGGAATTGGTTTAAAGCAGATAATGCTGAAAAAACGCTGCCAACAACTTTAGAAAATACCGGAAAATATATTGACGATCATATAAAAGTGGCAAACAATTTAAAACGCCCTATTATTATTGAAGAATTTGGTCTGCCAAGAGAAAATGAAAACTTAATTGCAGCATCTTCTGTTGTAAACCGGGATATTTTCTACAATTATATTTTTGGAAGAGTTGCGGAAAGCGTTAAAAATAATGGTCCGCTGCAAGCCGCAAATTTCTGGGGATTTGGAGGCGAAGGAAAAGCCGTTAACAAAGATGGAAAATGGAATCCCGGCGATCCTTTAACTACAGATCCTCCACAGGAACCACAAGGCTTGAATTCTGTTTTTTCTTCGGATAAATCGACATTGAAAATTGTAAAAGATTATAATTCAAAATTGAAGAAATAAAGATATTCTTCACCCCTATTTACCGTAGAGACGCACAGCAGTGCGTCTTTATGCGCAAAAAATATACGCGATGTAAACTGGGCGTTAGACACACTGCTGTGCGTCTCTACGATATGCGTTATGTGATATACGCTTGTGATGTGTTTAAAATATTCATTTTCACAATTCACATTTTACATCTCACATTTTACAAATATGTTTTTACGCTAATATTTTCTCAATCGCATTCAATTCATCAGCTGCAAACACTGTATTCTGCAGGCAGTCAATATTATTACACAATTGTTTTACAGAACTCGCACCAATTAAAACGGAGGTAATCCGCTTGTCTTTTTGCAGCCAGGCTAATGCTAATTGCGCTAAAGACTGGTTTCTATTTTGAGCAATTTCATTTAACTGAATTAATTTCTGAATACGTTCTTCTGTAACTTCATTTTCTTTCAAATGCCCGTTTGGATTATGCGCTCTTGAATTTTCGGGAATTCCGTTTAAATATTTGTCTGTTAAAAGTCCTTGTGCCAAAGGCGAAAATGCAATACAGCCTACTCCTTTTTCTTCTAAAACATCCAGCAAACCATTTTCTACCCAGCGTTCTAACATCGAATATTTTGCCTGATGAATTAAACATGGCGTTCCCAACTGTTTTAAAACATCAACCGCAATGCGAGTCTGCTCTGCCGAATAATTACTGATTCCAACATATAAAGCTTTTCCACTTCTAACAGCATGATCAAGCGCCATCATAGTTTCTTCAATGGGTGTTTCCGGATCTGGGCGGTGTGAATAGAAAATATCGACATAATCAACATTCATTCTTTTCAGACTCTGATCTAAACTTGACAATAAATATTTTCTGGAACCCCAATCTCCGTAAGGACCATTCCACATGGTGTAGCCTGCTTTTGTAGAAATGACGATTTCATCACGCAGATTTCCCTGAAAATTGTGCCATAATATTTTTCCAAAATTTTCCTCGGCAGAACCGGGAACCGGTCCGTAATTATTCGCCAGATCAAAATGGGTAATTCCTTTATCAAAAGCTTCTACGGCAATACTTTCTGCATTTTCAAAATTATCTACTGAACCGAAGTTATGCCATAACCCTAAGGAAATCTCAGGCAGTAATAAACCGCTTCTTCCACATCTGTTGTATTTCATTGTTTTAGTTTAAAGGTTGGAGTTTTAATAGAATTTAAAGTTAGAAAAATAATGCTTTTGTTTTGCCACAAAGGCACTAAGTCACAAAGATTTTTTTACATAGCCCTAGCTTCCGCTAGGGGAATAAGATTGGAAGTTACAAAGGGCTTTAGCCAAACTTTGTAGGTTTGGCTAAAGCCCTTTTGATTGCGTTAATATTTTTCATCCAGCTAAAGCTGGACGCTATTAATCTTAAATTTTAAAAAAAACTTTGCGACTCTGCGACTTTGCGAGATTAAAAAAACTTCACGCCTTAGTGCCTTTGTGGCAAAAACCTCTACTCTTTTATTTCAAAACCATCTTGTAAACCTTTATCAGAGCTACCTCCAACCATAATTTTAAAAGTTCCCGGTTCAACTAAATAATTCCCTTCGTTATCATAAAAACCGAGTTCTTTATCCGTTAAAGTAAAAGTTACGGTTTTAGTTTCTCCTTTTTTCAGGCTTACCAGTTCAAAGCCTTTCAATTCTTTTATCGGACGAATGATACTTGCATATTCATCATGAATATACAACTGAACCACTTCTTTTCCATCATAATTTCCTGAATTAGTAACCTCAACACTTACTTGCACACTTTCTCCTTTTGCAAAAGCAGTTTTATTCAATTTTAGATTTTTATATTCAAAAGTTGTATAACTCAATCCAAAACCAAAAGGAAATTGAGGCGTTTTTTCTACATCCATATAATGCGACCAAAACACATTTTTATCACTGTCAATTGGTCTTCCTGTACTGTATTTGTTATAATAAATTGGTACCTGCCCCACATTTCTGGGGAAAGACATTGGCAGTTTTCCGCTTGGATTATAATCTCCGTATAAAACCTGCGCCACAGCATTTCCGGTTTGAGTTCCTAAATGCCACGCTTCAACAATCGCCGGAACATTTTCTGCTGCCCACGGAATACTCAACGGACGTCCGTTGTTTAAAACCAAAACTACATTTGGATTTACTTTGTAAATTTCTTCTAATAATTCTTGCTGTAATCCTGGAAGATTCAAGTCAGTTCTGCTTCTTCCTTCTCCGCTTTGGAAACCGTATTCACCTAAAACCATTACCACAACATCGGCATTTTTAGCAGCGGTTTTTGCAGCTTCAAATCCGCTTTTGTCTGTGGTATTAAAAACAGTTTCAGTTAAAAAAGTTGATTTTTGCTTCAATAAATCTGCTCCTTTTTCAAAAACCAATTTATTGTCTTTGTATTGCTGCATTCCTTCTAAAACCGAAACCGCTGTATTATCATCAGCAGCAATTCTCCAGCTTCCCAGTGGACTGTTTTTATCGCTTGCTAAAGCTCCAATCAAAGCAATTTTTTGTCCTGATTTTTTCAGTGGCAATAAATTCTTTTCGTTCTTCAACAAAACGATCGATTTTTTAGCCATATCTAAAACACCGTCATTATTGGCTTTACTTCCAACGACTGCTTTTTCACGTTTTTCATCGCAATATCTGTACGGATCATCAAATAAACCCAATTCAAATTTCACACGAAGAATTCTGCGAACGGCATCGTCAACCAAAGATTCTTTTACTTTTCCTGATTTTATTAAATCAACTAATTTTGCGACATACAAATACGATTCCATATCCATATCAGAACCTGCAATTACGGCTTTTGCTGTTGCATCGGCTTCATCTTTTGCATAACCGTGCGCGATCATTTCCCGAATCGAAGCATAATCAGAAATTACAAATCCATCAAACTTCCATTTCCCTTTCAAAATATCTCTTTGTAAAAAAACATTTCCAGTTGCCGGAACACCATTTAAAGTATTAAACGAATTCATAAACGTACGAACTCCGGCTTGTACTGTGGCTTCAAAAGGGGGCAAAACAGAGTTGTATAATTTAGAATTACTAATATCAACAATATTATATTCTAAACCTGCTTCAACATAACCATAAGCGGCAAAGTGTTTTGCACAAGCGGCAATCGTATTTACTTTGGCTAAATCGGCAATCGTTTCGCCTTGAAAACCTTTTACTCTGGCATAACCAACTTTACTTCCTAAATACGGATCTTCTCCCGCACCTTCCATTACACGTCCCCAACGCGCATCATTTGCCACATCAACATTTGGCCCAAAAGTCCAGTTAATTCCAGATGCCGAAGCTTCATCTGCCGCAATTGCCGCCGATTTTTTAATCGCTTCTAAATCCCAGCTTGCTGCTTCTGCCAGCGGAATTGGGCTTAACGTTTTATAACCATGTATTACGTCAAAACCAATAATAAGTGGAATTCCTAAACGGGTTTCTTCAACTGCAATTTTCTGTACGGCACGAACTTCTTTTACGCCTCGCACCGTAAGCATTGATCCAACTAACCCTTTTCTTAAATGTTCATATTTTAATTCAGCCGTCCCGCCTTTTGGAGCTGGTCCCGTAACATCCCAAAAACCGTTATATTGGTTCATCTGCCCCACTTTCTCCTCCAATGTCATCAAAGGCAAAAGCAAATCAATTCTTTGCTCAATAGTTTTGTTTTTATCTAAATACGGCTTTTTTTGTGCATTCATATTTCCAACAGTAAACAGGGACAAAACCCCAATTGTTATTATTTTTTTATTTTTCATAGTGGTTTAGTTTTTTTAAAGGTGCTAAGGGACTGAGATGCTAAGATTCTAAGTTTTTTTTCCAAAACTTTGCGACTGAGCGTCTTTGCGAGATTAAAATCATGCATTGCGAGGCTTCGACTTCGCTCAGCCTGACAAAAGCAAACAAAAAATCTGTATTAATTCCGTTAAATCAGTAAAATCAGTGGGCAAAAAAATTCTAAAATCTAAAATCCTCTATTCCGTAATAAAACAAGAAGCCGGCAGATTTGCTTTATTAAACAAATCAGATTGAATTGTATTTCCCCAGGCAAATCTCACTTTTACTGGATTTGTTACTTTTTTGCTTGTCAAAATCACCTGATTATTTTTTATTGAAGCTTCTGCAGGAAAGAAATTCCCATCGGCTCCGGCCACTTCAAATTGATTCGAAATTTTGTCCTTAAAATGTAATCCGCCAGCATAGTCAAAAGAAACTGTGACTTTGTTTTTATCTATTTTTATTTCTTTGAAAAGCGGACCGTTTACCAAATCAGAATTTGTTTTGTAAACTTCGACTAAAGCCAGATTTGCCAAACGAATTCCGACTGATTTTTTATTCTTCGGATGGATATCAATTGTATCTGAAATATCAGAAGTCGAAACCATTCCCGTTTTTGGAATTTCTTTTAAAATTTTCCTTTGAGAATTTCTAACCGTAACATTCGAGAAATTATTTGTTCCGGTTTTATAAGGCGCAATTTGTACGAAATAAAAAGGAAATTCGTCATTCCAGTTTTTTCTCCACGAAGTAATCAAAGCCGAAAGCGTTTTATCGTAAACCAATGAACCAACATTCGATTCGCCCTGATACCAAATTGTTCCGGCAATTTTAAAGCCAACAATTGGAGCAATCATAGCATTGTAAGCACGTCCGGGCTGGTGCGGGCCATATTCCTGTTCGTTTAGTTTTTTGGCATTTTCTAATAATACAGAATCGTTTTGAACGACTTCTTCCGGCATCCAGATTTCAGCCGGAGTTCCTCCCCAGTTGGATGAAATTAATCCAATTGGAACATTTTTTAAATCTTCGCGCAAACGTTTAGCAAAAAAATAGCCAACGGCACTGAAATATTTCATGGTTTCCGGAGTCGATTCGACCCAATTTCCAAATACATTATTCTGCGGACTTGTCGCGGTTGATTTTGAAACGGTAAAGAATCGAATATTAGGATTCGTGGCATTTTTCACTTCTTCGTCGCCGTTATCAATTCCCCAGCTTGCAGACATTTCCATGTTGGATTGTCCGGAACAAATCCAGACTTCTCCAATTAAGATATTCTTCAGTACAACTTCATTATAACCTTTTATAGAAATCGTGTAAGGACCGCCGGCTTCAGGAGTTTTAATTACAAGTTCCCATTTTGCCTGATTATTTGTAACTACTTTATATTCCTGATTGTTCCAGCTTGAAACTAACTTGATTTCTTCTTTTGGATTTGCCCAGCCCCAGATTTTAACTTCAGAATTACGCTGTAAAACCATATTGTCTCCAAAAATATTCGGAAGCGTAACATTTGCTGTTATGATATTAGAAATCATAAAAAAGAAAATAAGTCTAAGTATATTATTTTTCATTTAACAGCTTTTTTAAAAATGGTCCGTATTCATCTGCCAAAATTTTGTGATCTGCCACATCAGGATGCCCTGAACAGCCTTTTGGCGTCATTGGTTTGAATTTGAAAATCTGAATTGGCTTATGTGTTTTGTCTTCTGCGAAAGCATTTTTTACTTTATTTAAACAATCTTCAAAAACAACTGCTCTTTCTCCGCCAACCATTGGGCTGTTTGTAATTACAATCTGCACATTTGGATTGTGTTCGTAAAGCATATTTATAAAATTGATGTAATTCGAAACATATTTTTCCGGATTAAAAGGCAGACGTTCTTTTTTTCCATCTCCGCCGGAAAAATCATTTGTTCCTAAAGCAATACTTATAATATCCGGCTGAAAAGCAAAATCATATTTAGGTTTTGATGGATCTTTTGTCAAATATAAATTTTGATAAATATCTGGCATTATGGCTTCGTCTTTGTTTTCGTCGTTCCAGTTTCTGTAAATCCCAATTCCTGAAACACAGCTCATTAAATAATCTACACCAATTGCTCTCGAAAGTGTTGGCCCATAAGCATAATAACTATTATGATGATCCATATATTCGCCTTTATCACACGGAATATCCGACGGATCGCTGGCCGCTCCGCAAGTAATGGAATCCCCTATAAATTCGATTTTCTTTTTCTTTTTAGAAGAAATTGAAGTCAGCTTGGCTGTTGTTCCGGCAAACAAAATATTGCCGCTTTGGGCTTCTGTATTTTTATAAATTTCTAAATGATGTTCTTTTTTCTTTGAAGTAACTTTTATTGGAAATGATTGAACCGCGCCTTTTTCGATTCTGATTTTTCCAATATATTTCCCATCTAAAACTAGAGAAACATAATTATGATGTTCATAAGAATCTACACTCTGAAGTGAAATTGAACATTCATTTCCTGTGAAATTAAAGGAAATCGAAGAAGCCGTTCCGATTAGGATAACCTGATCATTCTGAAGTTTGTCAACTCTTCCTGTATAAAGAAAAGTATTCTGGTTTTGAGATGTCGAAATAATTGAAATCAGCAAAAAAAGAATTAAAAGTGCGTTTTTTTTGAGAAACATAATTTATTTGTTAAAATATAAATACGATTCACAAATATATTTGAAATGCACTAAACAAAAAGATACTAAAACATCAAAAAGTAATAAAAAAACACCACGTAAACACATCATTTAATTGCTAATTCTTACATTTTATAATGCATTTAGAAAAATAACGTTCTATCTTTAGCAATTAAACCTTTTCTTACTTAAAAAATGAAAACCTACTTTTTTATCTTCATACTTTCTGTTATTTTATTTTCTTCTTTTACTTCAAAAGAGAACAATAAAAATATAATTCAAAAAGAACAATCGGCAATCGATCGGGATTCTATTATAGTTTTTGCTAAAAAATATTTAGGTACACCTTATTTATATGCGAGCAGTAATCCGCTAAAAGGGTTTGACTGTTCAGGTTTTGTGAGTTATGTTTTTGGTAATTTTGGGATGACTTTGCCAAGAAGTTCCAGCGGATATAAAAATCTAGGAACCACGTTAAAACCTGAAGATTTTAAAGTTGGAGATATTTTGGTTTTTTACGGATATAAAGATAAAACTGTAATTGGTCATCTTGGAATAATTTGCGAGGCAGACGGAATGCATTCTAAGTTTATTCATGCTTCATCTGGAAAAGCGCAGCAAGTTACCATTACATCACTTGAGACAGAGCATTATACAAACCGATTTTATAAATGTATTGATGTAATTTCTAAATAAAAAAACTCCAAATACATGACATATTTGGAGCTTCCACTTTATAACTAACCTTTATTTTTAAATAACCGTTCCTTTTAATGTAAGTATTTTTGGAGATGTTTCAGCGCTTGTAGTTACGGTAACCGTTTTTGTAAAAGCACCTTTGTTTGCTGCATTGTAAGTTGCTGTAACTTTTGCAGATTTACCAGGTAAAATTGGTTCTTTTGTGTAGTCTGTTGCTGTACAACCGCATGAACCCTGAACTTGTGTAATTACAACAGCAGTTTTTCCTGTGTTTTTAAATTCATAAACAATTGCTTTTGGAGTTCCCTGTGGAATTTCCCCAACATCAATTGTTTCAGCTTTCCAAACAATTGTTGAAGCTGTTTCAGTAATTTTTGTTTCAGAAGCCAACGATTTTACCGGAGCAATTGCTGAAAAAGACATTAGGCCTAAAGCCAAAACCAGCATAGAAATTTTGATGATTTTCATAGTTAAATATATTAATGGTTTATAGTTCAAATTTTATATTACAAAGATATTTCAGACAAAAGAAAATCGCTGTTAAGCGGTTTCAAATGTTTGTTAATGACTTGTTAATCGCCGTTTTTAACTATATTTTTGATTAATATTACACTCTCAAAGTCTGTTTTCTTGAAAATTAATAAACTCAATAGCATTATCGTTCTGGGATTGGTCGCCATAATTAGTATTTTGGTGGCGCAATTGCTTTGGACAAAAGAGGCTTTTACGATTGAGCAGAAAAAACTGAGTCAAAAAGCCCATATTGCTCTTCTTGAAGTGGCTAAAAAACTGTATGAAGGAACTAGTCACGAACTTCCGGCGCAAAGTCCTGTACAGAAAATTTCAAATGATTATTATATTGTAAATGTTGACAATGAGTTTGAACCTGATATTTTAGAATTTTATCTAAAAACAGAATTCAAAAAGATGAATATTACGACAGATTTTGAATATGCTATGTACAATTGCCAGAGTGATGAAATGATTTACGGTGATTATATTTCTTTATCGAAAAAAAAATCGGAATGTAAAAAGACAATTTATTTCCCGAAGCATAAAAATTTAGTCTATTATTTTGCAGTTCGTTTTCCGAATGAAACGACTTATTTATTTAGTTCAATGCGTTTTTGGTTTGTGCTTTCGATTATGCTGATCTTGATTTTATTGATTTACGTTTATTCGATTTTTACACTCTTACAGCAAAAAAAATATTCTGAATTGCAGCGTGATTTTATCAATAATATGACGCATGAATTTAAAACGCCTTTGTCATCTATTTTAATTGCTTCGAAATATTTGAGCGAACAAAATCCTATAAAAGACGATAAAAAACTGCATACTTATACCGAGATTATTATTAATCAAAGCAATAAATTAAATCATCATATTGAGAAGATTTTAAATATTGCAAAATCAGATTATACACCTTTAGAATTAAAAAAAGAAACGGTTTTAATTGTTCCGATTATTGAAGAGGTGATTGAAAACATTCAGCTAAAATATCCGGAGGCTATTATTAGTATTGAAAGTCCGTCTAAGGAATATTTATTAGAAACAGACGTTTTTCATTTTGGTAATCTAATTTACAACCTTTTAGATAATGCCGTAAAATATTGCAATAAAAAACCTGAAATTACGATTAGAATTTATGAAGAAAATTCAATTTTAAAATTAGAGTTTGTTGATAATGGAATTGGAATTTCTACTAAAAAATTATCTTATATATTTGATAAATTTTACCGCATCCAAAACGAAAAGAGTAATGAAGTAAATGGTTTTGGACTTGGTTTATATTACGTAAAAGAAATCTGCAGTTTGCAAAACTGGAAAATAAAAGCTGAAAACAATTCTGAAAACGGGGTTACTATAACTTTGTCTATTCCTTATAAAAAATGAAAAATTTCAAGATACTTTATACCGAAGATGATGAAACACTGGCGTTTTTAACCAAAGATAATTTGGAACAAAATAATTATGAAGTGGTTCATTGTACGAATGGAAAATCTGGTTTGGAAACTTTCAAAAATGAAGATTTTGACATTTGTATTTTTGATATTATGATGCCAAAAATGGATGGCTTTGAGCTGGCTGAAGAAGTTCGGAAAATGGATATTGATGTTCCCATCATTTTTCTTTCGGCAAAAACTTTAAAAGAAGACCGTATAAAAGGACTTCGTCTTGGTGCCGATGATTATCTAGTAAAGCCTTTCAGCATTGAAGAATTAATTTTGAAAATTGAAATATTCCTTAAACGTTCTCAGAAAAACAATAAAGTCGAAAAATCGGTTTATGAGATTGGAAAATACCAATTTGACACCAAAAATTTCATTCTTTTTAATGAAGAGGAAAAAGTCGGCCTTACGCAGCGTGAAGCCGAATTGCTAAAATTGTTTCTTGACAATAAAAATTTAGTTTTAAAAAGAGAACAAATCCTAACTGCACTTTGGGGAACTGATGATTATTTTATGGGAAGAAGTCTTGATGTTTTTATTTCGCGTCTGCGTAAAATTTTATCAAACGAAAAAGGTATTTCGATTGAAAACCTACATGGAATTGGGTTTAGATTTTCTATAGCGTAATTCTAAAGTGTATTCTTTCAAATAATAACAATTCTGTTAAAAATAAAGAAAAATCTGTAAATAGATTTTGAAAAATCTTTGTATTTTTAAGTTCTAATTTTTCAGATATGAAAATACATCATTTGCGAAATGCCACTTTGGTCATTGAAACAGAAAAGCATGTTATTCTTGTAGATCCGATGTTAGGAAAGAGAAAAACTATTGCTCCTTTTACTATTTTTCGTTACAATCCAAAACGCAATCCTCTAGTGGCTCTGCCTAAAAACAGCAGGGAAATTTTGAGCAATGTTACGCATTGTTTAATTACGCATTTGCATCCGGACCATATTGACAAGGCCGGAGAAGTATTTTTAAGAAGAAAAAGCATTCCCGTTATCTGCAGTGTAAAAGATGAAAAAGTTTTACAGCAAAGAGGTCTTAATATTGTACAGACTTTAAATTATTGGGAACCTCAGCCTTTTTTAGATGGAAGAATTATTGGAATTCCTGCTCTTCATGGTTACGGCTGGATTGCCAAATTGATGGGAAATGTAATGGGTTTTTACATTGAACTTGCAAACGAAAAATCAATTTACATAAGTTCTGACACTATTTTTACAGATGATGTCCAAAAAGCATTAATCGAGCTCAAACCCGATATTGCAACGGTTGCCTGCGGAACTGCCAGACTAGATATTGGACAGCCTTTATTGATGCGAATGAATGATATTTTGAAATTTACAGCTCTTGCACCGGGAAAAGTTTTTGCCAATCATCTTGAAGCTTTAAATCACTGCCCAACAACTCGTGAGGAATTAAGAAAAGCATTGACTGAGAATAATCTTTTGTCTAAAGTTGCGATTCCAAGTGACGGAACTAGTGTAGATTATTGATCTATAAAACCAATAATCCAAACTCTCGCAAAGTATTAATTGGTTTTGAATACCAAAATAATTCAAAATCTTCTAATGAAGTTTCGAAATCATTTTTGACTTCCTGAAAAGTATAATTTTTAGTATTCGAAATTGATATTTTTGTTAAGATATCAATTAACCATTCGCCTTCTTCTTTACTGGTTTGAATCGTAAAGCTTTCTTTTTTATCATGAAAGGTTAGAGACATCATTTCCCAACTTATTCCTTTTTTGGATTTGGTGAAGAGTTCTGCCGAAGGTTTTCCGCCAAGCCAAACTACTTTTGCATTCGGTTTTGTATTGAAATCATTTTGCTCTTCGAGTGCATTGAAAATAAAATCAGGGTGAATTTTTGTTTTCGGAATTTTAAAATCGAACCAATCTTGTAGTTCGTAATCAAAACAAATTCCATGCATAAAATTAAAGAGTGATTTCTTTAATCCGAAACTGAATTTATCGTGATTGATTCCTGTAGAATCCGTATACTCAATATCGTTATTGGCAAAAGTTCCAATGATTTCAGATTTTTTTGTTACGCCAAATTGCTCCGGATATAATCCAACCGGACTATGAGCCGTTAACGCAAACTGATGCCAAAACCCTGATTGTAAAACCCCAGCTTCAAACAACTGACGAACCATTTCAAGACTGTCAATTGTTTCCTGAATTGTCTGTGTAGGATATCCGTACATTAAATACGCATGAACCATAATTCCGGCTTCGGTAAAATTTCGGGTTACTTTTGCAACTTGTTCTACCGTTACACCTTTATCAATTAGTTTTAATAATCTATCCGAAGCAACTTCTAAACCACCAGAAACGGCAATACATCCCGAAGCTTTTAATAATAAACACAGGTCTTTAGAGAAGCTTTTTTCAAATCGAATGTTTGTCCACCAGGTTACGGCTAATTTTCGTTTTAAAATTTCAAGGGCCAAAGCACGCATTAAAGCCGGCGGTGCGGCTTCATCAACAAAATGAAATCCGTTTTGACCCGTTTGTAAAATCAGCTCTTCCATTCGATCGCAAAGCAAACTCGCCGCAACGGGTTCGTAAACTTTAATATAATCAAGCGAAATATCGCAGAAAGTACATTTTCCCCAATAACAGCCGTGAGCCATTGTGAGTTTATTCCAACGCCCGTCACTCCACATTCTATGCATTGGGTTTACAATTTCGATAACCGAAATGTATTTATCCAAAGGCAGATCTGAATAATCCGGCGTTCCTACATAAGCTTGTTTGTAGTCGTGTTTTAGTGAGTTATTTTTGTAGACAACTTCTCCATTTTCCAATAAAAAAGTTCTTTTATAAGAATTGGTATTTGGGTTTTCTAAATTGAAAATTAATTCTTCGATTGGAACTTCACCATCATCTAAAGTTATAAAATCGAAAAATTCAAAAACACGTTTATCCGAAAGTGAACGTAACTCGGTATTTGGAAAACCACCGCCCATTGAAATTTTAATTTGGGGATGATTTTGTTTTACCCATTGTGCGCAGCGAAAAGCGCTGTATAAATTTCCCGGAAATGGAACTGAAATTAAAAATAATGTAGGTTTTACGGCTTCTATTTTTTCTTTTAATATTGAAATTAAAATTGAATCAATATAAGTTGGTTCTTGCTGTAAAGCATTATATAATTCATCAAAAGAATTGGCGCTTCGGCCTAAACGTTCGGCATATCGGCTAAAGCCAAAATTTTCATCAACACATTCTACAATAAAATCCGAAATATCTTCAAGATATAAAGTAGCTAAATGTTTTGCTTTATCCTGAGTTCCCATTGTTCCAAAAGCCCAATCGAGTTCCTCTAATTGCGCAAAACGAGAAGCTTCTGGCAGAAAATCTTCCTGACAAATCTGCAAAGCCAATGTTGGATTTTTTCCCTGCAAAAACTGAATCACAGGATCAATCGTTTTGATATATTCATCCTGCAAAGCAAAAATTCTTTTGGAGTTGTCTGACATTTCATTTCCAACAACCTGAAACTTCAAACCTGAAACCTGAAACAAATCAGAAAGCCCTTTCTTCGAAAACAATTCTAAAATCACATCAATTCCCAAATCTGCCTGAACCGATTCGATATTTTTTGTATTCAGAAAACCTTTTATATACGCCGTCGCCGGATACGGAGTATTCAGTTGGGTAAATGGCGGTGTAATTACAAACAGTTTCGTTTTCAAAAGAATTTTTTTTGCAAAAATACGGGATATTTAGAGACTTTTTAGGAAAAGATTTTATTGATCAGCACTTTGAGTTTTTAATTTTGTTTTGTAGATATTTAATTACATTTGCGGCAGTCAAATTACTCAGATGAAGCATAAATTACTTTTCGTTTTCTTTATAATTACTATTCATTTATTTTCTCAAAATAAAAATCAATCTATTGGTTTTAAAGAGAACAAAGGCCAAATTATTGATCAAAAGGGAAAACCAAATACTGCCGTAAAATATTTACTGAACACTAACGGACTGAATGTTCAACTAAGGAAAAATGGATTTTCATATGACGTTTATGAAGTAAAAAAAACACCAATTCAACATCATCCTCGCAATCCTAGAGAAGAGCAATCCCATTTTCATGATAATCAAGAAAAAGATAAAGAGGATTTCAAATTAGAATACACTTTTCATCGAATTGATATTGACTTTGTAAATTCAAACTCAAAAGTTGAATTGATTGCAGAACAAAAATCTGTTGATTTTGACAACTATTATAATGTTCCAAATAAACCTGAAGGAATTGTAGGTGTTCATCAATATAAACAAATTACATATAAAAATATTTACCCCAATATTGATGTTGTTTTTACAATTCCAAATGATCCCAAAAAAACCGTTGAATATAATTTTGTGATTCGTCCAAAGGGAAAAATCTCCGATATTCAGTTAAAGTTTAACGGTGCTAAAACTGATTTGGTTGATAATAAAATCCAGATGAATGTACGTTTTGGAAAGATGGAGGAAACGCTGCCTGCAAGTTGGATTGAAGATGGGGCAAGTAAAAAAGAGATTGAGGTTGGTTATACTAAGATTAAAAAGGATGTTTATGGGTTTAATAGTTCTAATAATGATTCTGACAAGACTGTAATTATTGATCCTGTGCCTACTAGACTCTGGGGGACATTTTATGGAGATCACAATGGTTCAGGCCAAGTACTAAGTAATTCAAGTATCAGCACAGATTCTTTTGGAAATGTATATGTGGCTGGAAGTACAAATGCTCAAAATTCATCATATGCCACAACAGGGGCACATCAAACGACACAATCTTCCGCATATTTAAATGGTATTATTGAAAAATTTAGTTCAAATGGAAATCGTTTATGGGGAACTTATTATGGCAGTCAAAATTATTGTGATATATCTGATATAAAAATAGATTTTCAGGATAATGTGATTGTAACGGGTACAACTCAAGATCCAACTGGCATAAGTACAGTAGGATCATATAAACCAAATTTAGGAGGCTATCAAGATGCCTTTTTGGCAAAATTTAATAGTTCTGGAGTTAGGTTATGGGCAACTTATTTTGGTGGCGAAGATCAGGATTTGGGTTTTGCAGTTGATGTAGACAATAACAATAACATTTACTTAATTGGCCAGACTGCTAGTACAATAGGAATTGCAATAAATAGTAAATTTCAAACACACCTAAATCTAGACCCAAATTTTTCTAATTCAATCGATGGATTTCTAACCAAATTTGGATCTGGAGGTAATTTAATTTGGAGTACTTATGTTGGAGGGGAAACTCGTGATACATTTAATGATATAGCAGTAAAAAATGGCTTCTTGGTTATTGGCGGCACAACATATAGTTTCAACAATATTTCTACCCCAGGAGTTTTTCAGGAATTGCATGATCCAATTACTCATCCCGATGGAGTTGTGTACAAATTTTTACTAGATGGGGAAAGAATATGGGCAACCTATTACGGAGGTGAACAGATTGAAGATATATATGCAGTTGAAATTGATGATGAAGACAACATTTATATAGGTGGTGAAACTGCGAGCGATAATAATATAACAACTTCTAACAGCTTTGAAAGTAGTAATCCTTTTTCATATAAAGGTTTTTTTGCTAAATTAAATACCAACGGAAAAAGAATCTGGGGCACTTATATCGGTGAAGCCCATATTTATTCTATTGTTTTTAGAAACAATTCAATATATCTTGGTGCTACAAATTTTGGATTTTCTTATTCAAAATTAACAACTCCTTGCTCTTATAGATCAAATAAACATTTTGAAAGTTATATTGCTAAATTTTCTAAAGAAGCAGATTTTATTTGGGGAACAGATATTGGAGGAAACTCTTTTCATAGTCCCACAAAAATAGCATTAGACGAAAACAATAACATATTTGCAAGTAGTATATCAAGTGAAAATAACGGTATTGCAGATGCGAGTTCCTATCAATCTAACGTTCTCGGGTCTCATAATTATTTTTTAATGAAATTTGAGGAACCTATTATACTTGGTATACCTAAGGCAGAAAGCAACTCACCAGTTTGCATTGGCAAAAAATTAGAACTAAAAGCATCAGGAGGAACCAATTATTTATGGACTGGGCCAAACAGCTTTACATCAACAGATCAAAATCCAACAATTCCTAATGCAACAACAGCTAATAGTGGAGAATATAGCTGCTTGATAACTGGAACTGGCGGTTGCGATGATACTAAAAAAATTACTGTTATTATTGGAGATACAGAAGCTCCTGTTCCTACTATTGTAACTTTGCCAACAATAACTGGAGATTGTAATACAATAATAAATACAATTCCAACTGCTATGGATGTCTGTGCAGGACCAATTACAGGAACAACTACAAATCCATTATCTTATAGTTTACCGGGAACTTACACAATTGTATGGAATTATAACGACGGAAACGGAAATTCATCAATGCAAAATCAAACCGTTACAATTACCAGTCAGCCATTGCCAGTTGCAAATTCTCCACAAACTTTCTGTGTTGACAAAAATGCTACATTAAACGATATCCAAATTACAGGACAAAATATAAAATGGTACAGTAATCTAACCGGAGAAACACTTGTGCCTGCAACAACTGTTGCTCAGGACAAAGCAACATATTATGCTTCACAAACCATAAATGGCTGCGAAAGTGAAAGAGTTCCTGTTACAATTAACATTCAGGTCACTTTTCCTCCAACAGGAATTGCAAATCAACCATTTTGTTCAGGACAAAATCCAACAATTGCAGATATTCAGATTACGGGAACTTCAATAAAATGGTATGATTCATTAAACAATGGTTCTTTATTAGCAGAAACTACAAATCTTGTCGATGGGCAAACTTTTTATGCATCACAGACAGAAAATAATTGTGAAAGTCAGAGACTCGGAGTTACTGTTTCAATAGTAAATACGCCTTCTGCGCCACTAATAAATGGAAATACAGAATTCTGCAAGAAAGAAAATGCAAAATTATCTGATATTCAAATGTCAGGACAAAATATAAAATGGTACGATACCAATTTCTCGGCTGCCAGTTTACCAAATACTACTTTATTAGAAGATAATAAAACCTATTACGCTTCACAAACAATTGGTTGTGAAGGTGACAGAACTCCTATTTTAGTTCGGGTTTATGATACTCCACTTCCAACTGGAAATAATAGCCAGCTATTTTGTATTGATGAAATTGCAACAATTGAAAATCTAACTATAACAGGAACAGCTGTTAAATGGTATGATGCCGCAGTAAATGGGAATACTTTATCAGAAACAACTTTACTTCAAAGCGGCATTTATTATGCAACGCAAACATTAAATAATTGCGAAAGTGAAAGATTTGGCGTTACTGTAAAAATTCAGGATACTCAAAACCCAATTGCTGATTCACCGCAGATATTCTGTATCCAAAAAAATGCGTCAATTAATGACATTGATATTACAGGACAAAATATAAAATGGTATGATAATATTACTTCAAATAGTACTTTATCTGAATCAACACCACTTGAAAGCGGGCACACTTATTATGCTTCACAAACAATCAGCAATTGCGAAAGTGATAGAATTCCTGTTATTATAAATATTCTTGAGGCAACAACTGGCGATTGTATAAATTTTATTGATGAACTTCCTTTTCCGAAATTCTTTACTCCCAATAATGATACTTTCAATGATTACTGGACAATTGATTCTGCTTATTTAGCTCCAAACACAGGAATTAGAATATTTGATCGTTATGGAAAATTAATAAAAGAATTAGCCCCAAACACTTCTTGGGATGGAACTTATCTTGGCCACCAAGAACCAGCATCAGATTATTGGTTTACGGTTACAAGATTAAACGGAATAGAATTTAGAGGTCATTTTAGTTTAAAAAGATAATTCCAAATAAAAGGCGCAGATTAATATAAAACCTGCGCCTTTTTTATTTCAAGAAATTTATTATTTATTTAAAATTTATGTTCTTCCTTACTAATTACCAAAAATGAAACTAAAGAAATAAGTGCCGCACCCGTTAAATACAAACCTACATAACTCACACTATAAGTAGACGCTAACCAAATTGCGATCATAGGCGCAAAAGCTGCACCAAGAATTCCTGCCAAATTAAAAGTCAAAGACGCACCTGAATAACGAACATTTGTTGGAAACAACTCCGATAAAAATGTTCCTAAAGGCCCATAAGTGAATCCCATTAAAGCCATTCCGATGCAGGCAAAAGTGGCAACTAAAACAATGTTTCCGGAACTTAAGAAATAAGAAAAGAAAAATCCGAAAATCGCAATAGCCGCTGTAGCTATAATAAGCATTTTACGACGGCCAATTTTATCTGCAACTACAGCCGAAACCGGAATAAAAATGGCAAAAAACAATACCGAAAATAATTGAATTAATAACCCGTTTCTTTTAACAATTCCTAAATCTGAAGTTGCCCAGCTTAATGTAAAAACAGTCATTAAATAAAAAACTAAAAAAGTTGTAATAGCAGAAAATGTTCCAAAAATCAGTTGATTTTTATATGATTTCACTAATTCTAAAAAAGGAACTTTAACTTCTTCATGTTCTTTTTTAGAATTTTCAAAAGAAGGAGTTTCAGTAATTTTTGTTCGGATATAAAAACCAACAACAACCAATAATGAACTGGCAATAAAGGGAATTCTCCATCCATAATCCATAAAATCTTCATTACTCATGGAGTCGGTTAGTAATAAAAAAGTACCGCCAGAAAGCAATAATCCTATTGGAGCACCCAATTGTGGAAACATTCCGTACCAGGCACGTTTATTTGGCGGTGCATTTTCTATAGCTAATAAAACAGCACCTCCCCATTCGCCGCCTAAACCAACGCCTTGCCCAAATCGGCATAACATTAATAATAAGGGAGCCGCAACACCAATACTGGCATAACTTGGCAAAAATCCTATTGTAACAGTTGAAATACCCATTGTCAATAAAGCTGCAACTAAGGTAAATTTACGCCCAATTTTGTCTCCATAATGTCCAAAAAAGGCAGAACCTAAAGGGCGAGATAAAAATGCAATTGAAAAAGTTGCTAAAGATTCCAGAGTCGCCATTGTCGAATCTGAACCGGGAAAAAATAATTGAGGAAAAACCAATACTGCGGCATTGGCATAAATATAAAAATCAAAAAATTCAATTGTGGTGCCAATAAGGCTTCCAAAAAGAACATGTTTAAGTGAGTTCTTCTTTTTAGGGTTTGTTTCCATGCAAAATTAGATATATCTTTTTTTGCTTACAAAAATATAGTTTCGTTATTAATATTTTACATTTTAAACAATTAGTTTCAGAACACTTCTGTATTTTTAACAAATTCCATGTATTTAGCATTTTAAACAGCGGTCAATTTGCTCAAAATTAAAAACCTGATTACAGGAACTTTAAAACAAAAAATAAAAATCAATCTTAAGCAATAGTTAAAACCGTTTTTAACTGCATATTTTCATTAAATTTACAGCTGTCAAAAATAAATTTAAAATTATGCCTACCGACTGTATCAGCTATCAAACTTCAGGATATTTCTCTAAATTGATACAAGATTATTTAGATCAAAAATCAGAATTAAAACCGCTGTACAATAATTTCCCAACTTTAGAAAACTTCGAAAAGCAGATTACCGAAAAAGCAAACAACTTTGATAACAGTAACAGAATACCTTTAGTTACAACTTTAAAAAAGCAATATCAAAGTATAGAAATTTCTGATTCAACCAAACAAAATATTGAGCTTTTAGCACTCGAAAATACTTTTACAATAACAACCGGACATCAGTTAAATTTATTTAGCGGGCCATTATATTTCTTATATAAAATCATTTCGACCATTAATCTTACCAAAGAATTAAAATCGAAATATCCGTCATACAATTTTGTTCCAATTTATTGGATGGCAACAGAAGATCATGATTTTGAAGAAATAAACTATTTTAATTTTAAAGGAAAAAAATTCAGATGGAACAAAGAAAGTACAGGGCCCGTTGGACGACTTTCAACTGAAGGTTTAGATGAATTCTTTGAAATTTATTCACTAGAATTAGGTTCGAGCACAAACGCCAATACTTTAAAAAAGCTTTTTGAAGATGCTTATTTAAAACACGATAATCTTGCCGATGCCACTCGATTTTTGGCGAACAATTTATTTGCTAATTATGGTTTAGTTATTTTAGATGCTGATGACGTCGAATTAAAAAGTGCTTTTATTCCGTATGCAAAAGAAGAATTAGAAAAACAGACTTCATACAAAGCTGTTCAGGAAACTATAGAGCAATTAAAAGATTATACTGTACAGGTAAATCCGCGTGAGATTAATTTATTTTATATTGAAGATAATCTGCGTGAAAGAATTGTTTTTGAAGAGGGAAAATACTTCGTTAATAACACCAAAATCTCATTTTCTAAAGAACAAATTTTTGCCGAATTAGAAAATTATCCTGAAAAATTCAGCCCAAATGTTATCATGCGTCCGCTCTATCAGGAAATTATTCTTCCGAATTTATGTTACATAGGCGGAGGCGGAGAAATTGCCTATTGGCTGGAATTAAAATCTTTTTTTGATGCCGTAAAAATTACTTTTCCAATGCTTTTAGTTCGTAACTCTGTTCTTCTGGCAAGCGAAAAACAAGGAAAGAAAGCAGATCAGTTAAACTTAAGCTGGAAAGATCTTTTTACTAAACAGGAAAATTTAATAAATGCTATTACACACAAAATTTCTGCATTTCCAATTGATTTAACACCTCAAAAAGAAATATTGAAAACCCAATTTCAATATCTTTACGAATTAGCAGATCAAACCGATAAATCTTTTTCTGGAGCTGTAAAAGCGCAAGAAGTAAAACAGACAAAAGGTCTTGAAAATTTAGAAAAGCGTTTATTAAAAGCACAAAAAAGAAAACTAGGTGATCAATTGCTGCGCATTACTGATTTACAATGTGAATTGTTCCCAAATAACAGCTTACAGGAACGCCAAAGCAATTTTTCTGAATTTTATCTGGAAAAAGGCGAACAGTTAGTACCGCTTTTATTACAGAAACTAAAACCATTAGAAATGAATTTTAACATTATAACGATTTAAAAAAGTCAGCCACGAATTCTACAAATTATCACGAATTATTTTTTATTTTCTGAAATTAAAATTCATGTAATTCGTGGCAAAAAATAAGTAATAATTCTTGAGAACCAAATAACCATCCTCTTCTCGAAATTATTGCCTCTCTAAACCAAATAGAAAAATTTATAAAAACAAAAAAATTAACCTATTTACCAAAAACTATGACCAGAGAGCGCTTGATTTCATTGGATGTCTTTAGAGGACTCACTATTTTATTGATGACAATTGTAAACAACCCGGGAGATTGGGGCAATGTTTACCCGCCTTTATTACACGCCGAATGGCACGGCTGTACCCCTACCGATTTAGTATTTCCGTTTTTTATTTTTATAATGGGAGTTGCCGTTCCGCTTGCAATGCCAGATAAATTCTATGACGGTACAACTTTCAACAAAATTCTGGTTCGCTCTTTACGAATGCTTTGTTTAGGGATTTTCTTCAACTTTTTTGGAAAAATCCAATTGTTTGGACTTGAAGGGATTCCTCTTTTAATTGGAAGATTAGCTATTACTATTGCCGTTGGTTATGCACTAATGGGAAATTTCAGTTCAAAAATCAAAAACATCTTAGCATTTTCAATTCTCATCATTTATCTGTTTCTCGCTTACAGTGGTATTGAAGCTTACAACGATGTAAGACTTCCGGGAGTTTTACAGCGAATTGCAATTGTTTATTTTGTAGTTTCTCTATTGTATTTGAAAACATCTCAAAAAACGCAGATCATAACCGGAATCGTTTTATTATTAGGATATTGGACAATCATGAGCTTAATTCCTGTTCCGGGAATTGGCGAAGCAAATCTAGATAAAGGAACAAATTTAGCATCTTGGCTGGATAGCATTTTACTAAAAGGTCATATGTATCGCGGAACCGTAACCTGGGACCCAGAAGGAATTTTAAGTACAATTCCATCAATAGTAAATGGAATTATTGGTTTATTGGTTGGCCAATTATTACAGCAAAACTTTCCAAAAACTAAAAAAGCACAAAAAATGGCAATTGCCGGAGTTGCGTTAATTATTGGAGGCTTACTTTGGAACATTGTTTTCCCTATAAACAAATCACTTTGGACAAGCAGTTACGTTTTGTACACCACAGGATTAGCCACAACATTTTTAGCAATTTTATATTACATAATTGATATTGCCGATTATAAAAAAGGATTCAAACCGTTCTTAATTTGGGGTGTAAATCCCATAATTGTTTTCTTTACGTCGCAGATTATTCCACAAGCGTTAGTGATGATTGAGTTTCAGAATCCGCATAAGACTGCCGAAAAAATTAATTTATTAAATTACTTGTACAGTTTTTGGATTGCACCATTTTTCAGTAATCCAATGACCGCTTCATTAGCTGGTGCATTAATTTATGTTTGCATCTGGACGTTTATTTTGTGGATATTCTACAGAAACAAATTAATATTCAAAGTTTAAATTTATTAACCATATAAGTGATATAAGTTCATTTTAGAAATACGTTATACTTTGCGGAGATATTATACATGCGGTATTTAAATGAACTTATATCACTTATATGGTTTCAAAAAAAACTTTTCTTGGTTAAAACATCATTCTACCGTGTTTAAATTATGAATTTATTAAAATCAATTCACAAAAAAAGTCTACTTTTGCACAAAATTTAATAAAATACAAAATGGCAACAAATAGAACTTTTACAATGATTAAACCAGATGCTGTTGCAAACGGGCACATCGGGAATATCTTAGCAATGATCACTAATGGTGGTTTCAAAATTGTTTCATTAAAATTAACTCAATTGACTGTAGCTGATGCAAAAGCATTTTATGCAGTTCACGCAGAAAGACCTTTCTACGGAGAATTAGTTGAATTCATGTCACGCGGACCAATTGTTGCCGCAATTTTAGAAAAAGACAACGCAGTAGAAGATTTCAGAACTTTAATTGGAGCTACAAATCCAGCTGAAGCTGCTGAGGGAACTATTCGTAAAGCATACGCAACTTCTATTGGAGAAAATGCAGTTCATGGTTCAGACAGCGATGAAAATGCTGCAATCGAAGGTGCATTTCACTTTGCTGGCAGAGAGCAATTCTAATTTTAGGTTTAAGAATTTAGATTTAAACAAAAATCCCGTTTCAAATGAAACGGGATTTTTTTATAGCAAATATTGATTAAAGCTTATCAGACTTTTTAACAATTTTCTCAAGTTTTTCATCAAGATCTTTCAAAAGCTCTTCTAATGCACTTTCACACATAGGCAGTACTTTATCAAGACTTAAAACAGGAACTCCACCTACGATCGTTCCAGTTTTCTTTGAGTTTGCCCCTTCTGAAAAAGCAAATACTTTTTTTCCTGTTTTATCGTATAAAGCGATTCTGGCATATGCTTTCATTTTTATTGTTCCAGTTCCGCCAACAGCGAATCCTTTTACTACAGCAAAATGAATTTCTGTAAATAAAACACCATCGGCTACTTCTTTAAACATTTGAGCAGATGCTTCTTCATTTACAGAACCATTCATTCCTTCATAAATATATTTGTATCCAGGATAGTTAATAATAGTGCCGCTTTCTCCGCCTTCTCTTGCAAATTTAGGAGTAAAAGCAATGTATTCTGGCTTCTGAGTTACTTCAGTTTCAGGAAGTAAATCAAACGGAAATTTTTTAGCATAATCATTAAAAAATGCATTGTGATATTTCTCTAAAATTGGAGAAAGGTTAAAATTTGGGTTGTTTCCTAAATCAGCTATCGCAGCCAGTCCATTTAAACCCAGCTCCGAAAGATCAATTGTTTTATCCGTATAAAACGAAACAACAGCAACTTTTTTCTTTTGTGAGTAACTAGTTAAGGCAAATAATGCAGTTAAAATGAGTAATGCTTTTTTCATGTTTTGGTTTTGTTTTTATTTATTTATTATTAATGAGGCATTTATAAAAAAGATACTTAAAGCTCAAATATATCATAAAAAAACACTTCCATAATGAAAGTGTAAAATTTATTTTTAAGCTTCAAATAACAATTTAAATCAACGCAAAACTACATCTTTTACAACTTCACGCCCTAATTCTTCATTAATCATTTTAACGATTTTAGACTTTCCGTGACTTAATTCCTCTCGTAAAACAGCCGATCCAAGCTCAACATAAAGCGTGCTTCCTTTCAAAACTACATTCTTGGTATATGTTTTTACACCATTTCCCATTAACTGTGTCCAAGCTTCTTTTACATCAATCTGATCCATCCCTGGCTGTAATTTATTAACCTGAATAATTTGTTGCAAAACAGCCCCAATTGTACTTTGATTATTTAGTCTTTTTGCCATCGTTTAAAATATTTATTGGTCCCGCTTTTTTATAATAATATTCCTTATTCTGATCATTTTTAACCACAAACTCATCATCCGAAATCGAAATTAATTCCTCAGTCCATTTAGCATAATCCGTATTATAATCTAAAAAAGTTCCTTTATCAGTAAATCTAATCGAAACATTTTCAAAAGTATCTGTAGTTAAAAAAGTTCCATCAAGTTGTGCCATTACTTTTGTTCGAGTCCCTTTACTTTTTTTAATTTTAAAAAAATCAAAGTTCTCGTTCATTCCATAAGCCTTCTCCTCACCTTTATCAAAAACCACTTTTTCAATTTCCCAGTACCCATTTAGTTTTTCAATATCTGCCGGTTTTATTTCCTGTTTACAGCTTACAAACAAAAGCGACAAAACCAAAATTATAAAAGCATTTTTCATAGTAAAATATAATATTAATAAGGAGCTGTTTCCTGCTGTCCGCTATATCTTTTATGGCCTCGTTAAAAAGACGAGGCCATAAAAGGATGCCGCTGCCATCAGGGCTAGAACTCCCGTTTTCAAAAGAAAGTTTAGTGAATTACAAAGGTAACTTTATAAATTTCAAAAGAAATATTTTAGTCGATAATTATCTCATTTTTCTAAAGCTTTATTTCCTAAATATCTAAAGACTGTAAAAAAGCCTATTTTAACAATCTTATGGCATATTATGGCAGGAATTAGCATAAATCTACAAGACCTTTGCCCCAAAATTATTCCACTACAGTTTCATTAAAAAAATAACTGAATTAAAATTTCAATTGCAAAAACTTTTATTAAAAATATTATGAAAAAGTATTTCATATTAGCATTTGTTACATTACTCTTAATTTCAGGATGCAGCAAAACCCAGCCTAAAAACATTGGACAAGTTAAGCCTGTGTATGTTCAAATAAATAATTATCATCAACCCGAAGAGAAAGAAAATAATACAACCTCAATAAAAGATGATTTTTTAAAAACTAAGAATTCAAAAAATTCACCAGTTACAATTGTAAGTACCAGTCTATCTAGAGCGCAATACTCCGATCATAAGGACATTAAAATCGTTTTTAAAAATTCAAGCAAAAAGAATATTCAGGCAATTAAGCTGGAATGGTACTGCGAAAATTCATTTGACGAACCTGCAAATGGCAGATATTTCTATGGAAAAGGAAGATCTACAGGAGAGATAGCTCATTTACTAAAACCAGGGAAAGTCAAATCTAAAATCTGGGAAGATTTTTCTACAGATGCAAACCGCATTATTAAAGTAAGAGCTTATTATGTAGTATTTACAGATGGTACAAAGTGGGAACTTAAATAAAAACATTTCATGGTTAAACATGTGAAATAAGTTTTCTTAGTCATTAAACTATTTTACATATTTTTGGTCAAACCCCAAACCAAAAATAAAAAATCATGACCAAAACTATTTTTACAATCCTGACAGCTTTATTATTGATAAGCTGTAGTAAAGATTCTACAGAACCAGATCCAGTTCCAACTCCATCAGAAAGCATGTATTTCCCCCCACTAACCGGTACAACGTGGGAAACAAAATCCATAGCTGATTTAAAATGGAATCAAAGTGCCGTACAACCACTTCTAGATTACCTTGAACTAAAACATTCCAAATCCTTTATCATTTTAGTAAATGGCCGAATCGTTTTAGAAAATTATTTCAACCTACATGACGCAACAAAAAACTGGTATTGGGCAAGCGCCGGAAAAACCTTGACTTCAACCATGACCGGAATTGCACAACAGGAAGGCTTATTGAACATCAACAATAAAGTTTCACAATATATTGGAACAGGCTGGACAAGCGAAACGTTAGCAAAAGAAAACCTCATAACCTGCAAACACTTACTAACAATGACATCCGGACTTGACGACAGTACCGATGATGTAGAGCCGGAAAACCTAATCTACAAAGCCGATGCTGGCACACGTTGGGCTTATCATAACGTCTATGTAAAATTGCAAGATGTCGTTGCAAAAGCAAGTGGACAAACCTGGGAGAACTATTTCAATACCAAATTAAGAGACAAAATCGGAATGAATGGCTATTGGGTACAACTTGGTGTAAACAGCGTTTATACGAGTAACTCAAGAAGTATGGCGCGTTTTGGGCTTTTAATGCTTAACAAAGGAAAATGGGAAAATAATCAAATAATAAACGAAGCTTATTTTAATGAAGCCACAACAACTTCACAAAATATCAATTTAGGCTACGGTTATTTATGGTGGCTTAACGGAAAGGCGTCTTATCATTTACCACAATCACAGCTTACTTTTCCGGGAAGTGTGATCCCAACAGGGCCAAACGATATGTTTATGGCGTTGGGAAAAAATGACCAGAAAATCTACGTCGTGCCAAGCAAAAATATGGTCATCATCAGAATGGGCGATGCGGCAGACGAGGAAAACCTTGCTTTATCTGATTTTGATGAAACTTTATGGGAGAAAATTAGTGCTTTGTATAAATAAAAGATTTTGAAAAAGCTGCATTAGATTAATTGCCAGCCTTTTGATTTTAAAAAACTTTTACATTCATTGCAAAAGCCTTTTTCTTCATCCAGCGGGTTTCCACCTTCAGCATCGCGCATTAAACACGTTTTTATTACGCAATGCGGCAAACCCGCTGTATGACCTAATTCGTGTAAAACTAGTTTGTAAAATTGTTGATTTTTATTTTTATTTTTTGCAGGCAATCTAAAATCCGAGACTACACAGGCTTTTCCAGGTCTATACCCCAAGCCCATTACACCCCAGTCTTTAATTTCGTTTTTAGTAGTACTTATATCAGAATTTGACAATCCTACAATTACAGAATCCTTGCCAATAGTATTTTTAAGACTTTTTATAATACTGTCAGCGCGGTATCTGTTCCTTGGTTTAAAATATGAATTTTCAGGAAAAGAAATATTTGGCCTTAAAACTACATTTGGATTTATAGCTTTAATTTCCACTAAAACCTTTGTAGCCTGTTCAGTTTTAAAACTACCTAAAGGCTGAATAACAATTACTTTTTGACTTTTATTACTTTCATTTTTACTGTTTGTACAAGAAAGCACAATAAAAAGAAAAATGAGAAAGTAGTATTTCATAATCAAAAATGTGTCAATAAATTATTGCTTAGTTCGTAATCTTTTAAGAACTCCCATAAAGAAGAAACCTATTCCCAAAACCAATAAAACATAATAGAAAGAAAGACTAGTATCTCTCAAAACATTTGCTAAAACAAAACACATAACACTTGCAAAATAAAAAGCAACAGCTGATATATTTTTAAAAGAAGAAAAACTCATTATAAATTATTTAAAGAAACTGTCTACGAATTCATATTTATTAAACACCTGTAAGTCTTCAATTCCTTCGCCAACACCAATATATTTTACCGGAATTTGAAATTGATCTGAAATACCAATTACAACACCGCCTTTTGCCGTTCCGTCTAATTTTGTTACCGCTAATGAAGTAACCTCTGTCGCTGCTGTAAACTGCTTAGCTTGTTCAAAAGCATTTTGACCTGTAGAACCGTCTAAAACCAAAAGTACATCATGCGGCGCATCGGCAACTACTTTTTGCATTACACGTTTTACTTTAGAAAGTTCGTTCATCAAATTAATTTTATTATGCAAACGTCCGGCAGTATCAATAATAACAATATCGGCATTTTGAGCCACAGCAGACTGCAAAGTATCAAAAGCCACAGAAGCAGGATCACTTCCCATATTTTGCCTTACAATTGGCACATCTACACGATCAGCCCAAACTTGTAACTGATCGATCGCTGCTGCACGAAAAGTATCGGCTGCGCCTAAAACCACTTTGTAACCGGCTTTTTTAAACTGATAAGCCAGTTTACCAATTGTTGTAGTTTTTCCAACTCCATTTACTCCAACAACCATTAAAACATAAGGTTTTTTATCTTTTGGAATATCAAATTCAGTTGCTTCGCCTGTATTGGTTTCAGACAATAATCCGCCAATTTCATCACGAAGAATTTGATTTAATTCGTCTGTTCCTAAATATTTATCTTCAGATACTCTTTTTTCGATTCTTTCAATAATTTTCAATGTTGTATTTACACCAACATCTGAAGCTACCAAAACTTCTTCAAGATTATCTAAAACATCATCATCGACTTTAGATTTTCCTGCAACAGCTTTGCTTAACTTAGAGAAAAAAGTAGTTTTTGTTTTTTCAAGACCTTTATCTAAAGTCTCTTTTTTTTCGGTAGAGAATAATTTTTTAAAAAAACTCATTTTTAATTTATTGTTAGTTTTAGATTGTTTCTAAGAGTTTTGAAACAATCTTAATGTTTATAGAATACCTTTTGTGTTTCATTTAACCCCAACTGCATTGATCTTTCTATTGTTTTCTTTAAACAAGTAAAGATAAAGAGTCTGACGGGAACAAATGTTTAAAAAAAACACAAATTGATTGATTTCTATAAATTTTTAAACAAATATAAAAAATAAAAAAGCTACTTCCGAATGAAAGTAGCTTTTCTATATATTGTAATTGTAATTATTTCTTTTTCAAGAATTCATCAACTTCTTCAGGAGCCATAATAGATTCTACGAATGTATATGCACCAGTTTTAGGAGATTTTACCATTTTGATGGCTTTTGATAATCTCTTAGAAGATGTTTGTAACGATGCTACGGTTTTCTTTGCCATGATTCAAATGTTATTTGAAGTTTTTTATAAAACTCTAAATGGCAAAACCATTTGAGATTTACAAAAATCTCTAATTATTACTTAATTTCTTTGTGAACAGTTACACGTTTCAAGATTGGATTAAATTTTTTAATCTCTAATCTGTCTGGAGTATTTTTTTTGTTCTTAGTTGTAATATATCTAGAAGTTCCTGGAACACCAGAAGTCTTGTGCTCAGTACATTCTAAAATTACTTGGATTCTATTACCTTTCTTTGCCATCTTGCTATATATTTATTTAGGAAAAGATTATTTGATAAATCCTTCTGACTGTGCTTTTTTCAAAACAGCAGTGATTCCATTTTTATTAATTGTTTTTATCGTAGATGCTGCTACTCTAAGAGTAATCCATCTATCTTCTTCTGGAAGATAAAAACGCTTTTTAACTAAGTTTACAGAAAACTTTCTCTTAGTTTTGTTCATAGCGTGAGAAACGTTATTTCCTACCATCGCTCTTTTACCTGTAAGGTCACAAACTCTTGACATTATACTTATCTTTTATCGTTATTCAAAATCAGGGTGCAAAGAAAAGAAAAATAAACCATTGTAGCAAAAATTTATTGCACAATTTTTAAAATTTCTTTTTGTAATATTTCTAAACTCTTAATAGTTGCTCTATCTATCACTTTTTCACGTGGTTGGCCAAAGTTAAATTCTTCTGTGATTACTCCCTCTGGTGTAGCCAAAGCGATAAAAACAGTACCAATTTCAGCATTTGAGTCTCCTTTTAACGGGCCGGCGTTACCCGTTGTCGCGATTGCATAGTCGGTTTTGAGTATATCTTTCACATTCAAAGCCATAGCCGCTGCAACCTCAGCACTTACTACCGAAAACTGATCTATTAACTCCTGCGAAACACCCAAAACATTGACCTTTGCTTCCGTTGCATATGAAACCACACTTCCTTTAAAATATTTTGATGCTCCTTCTACAGATGCCAAAAGCGAAGCAATTTTCCCTCCAGTGCAGCTTTCTGCTGTTGAAACTGTTTTATTATTTTTGGTCAGCAGTTTACCAACTACCGTTTCAATCGTTTCATTTTCTTCGTACCCCACTATAATATCATGAATTATAGCATCTAGTGACTCAACATTCGCTTCGATTGCTTTTTCTAATTCTTCTTTATTTGTTCCTCGGGCGGTCATACGCAGACGAACTCTTCCGGGATTGGGCAGATAAGCCAATTTGATAAAATCAGGCAGATTATTTTCCCAGTTTTCAATACGTTCTGCGACTAAACTTTCGCCTTGACCGTATGTCAAAATGGTTTTATGAATAATATAAGGACGTTTATATTCTTTTATAACTTTGGGGATTATTTCATTTTCTACCAGATATTTCATTTCGTACGGAACACCCGGAAGCGAAACAAAAACAGTATTTTCTTTTTTCATCCACATTCCCGGCGCAGTTCCCATTTTATTATGAAGAATGGTACATTTTGACGGAACAAGTGCCTGATCTTTATTTAACTGTGAAATTGGTCTTTTATAAAAACCTTCAATAAGTTCTGTTACATGTGCCAGAACTTCAGGATTTACAACCAGCTGGTCATCAAAATAATCACAGAAAGTTTTTTTTGTAATATCATCTTTTGTCGGCCCTAGACCTCCTGTTATAATTACAATATCAACCTTGTTTTGCAGCTGCGCAAAAGTGTTTAAAATATGTTGTTTGTCATCACTTATTGAAATCATTTCATAAGTTTCGACACCTATTCGATCCAGCTCTTTAGCTATAAAATTCGAATTTGTATCTACAATTTGACCAATTAAAATTTCATCTCCAATGGTAACTATTGTTGCTTTCATATTTATAAAACATTTTACTTATACATACTATAAGCTTATTATGAAGTGGATTGCGGAAATGATCTGAAGCAGAAAAAAAAATTAAAATTTTGTTTTTAATAAAGTAAGAAGCCTAAAAAAAGATGTTACATAGGTGAAAATTTATTCCGCTTTTTAGTTCTCAAAAAGCGGAATAATGTAATTTTTAGACGTCAAAATCTTTTTTAATTTCTTTAATTGCGTCTTTTACCTGCACTTTTATACTTTTAAAAGTTTCGATAATATCTTTTTTCTTGCCTTCTGCTTTTGTCCACGCTTCAACTTGCAGAATTTCTTCAAATGCAACATTCAAGCCCATTAAGTCTAATGTAGGTTTAATTTTATGCGCATACGAATAAGCGTATTTATGATCCTTTTTCTTGATTCCTTCTTTGATTTGTTTTAAATCCTCAGGAACTTCTGTAACAAATAATTTTAGAATTTCGTTTACAAATTCGGGGTCATTGTCTGAAAGCGCATACACTTTCGAAAGATTATACTTTAAAGCCATTATTTTACTTGTATTCTGAATAATTTTTTATCTTCTAAAAAGCCTTCCAAAACATCATTTGGTTTAACCGGCGCAACACCTGCAGGCGTTCCTGTAAAAATAATATCTCCAATTTTTAATGTAAAAAACTGAGAAACATAAGAAACCAATTCATCGATTTTCCAAAGCATAAAACTTGTATTTCCTTTTTGAACTGTTTCAGAATTATTTTTGAGCTCAAACGTAAGATTTTCTAGCGAAACAAAATCACTTTTTGGTAAAAAATCTCCAATTACTGCTGAACCGTCAAATGCTTTTGCTTTTTCCCAAGGAAGTCCTTTTGCTTTTAATTTATCTTGTAAATCCCTGGCAGTAAAATCGATACCTACGCTAATATCGTCATAATATTTATGCGCAAACTTAGGCTCTATATATTTTCCAACCTTATTAATTTTCACAATTATTTCTAATTCGTGATGAACTTCTTCAGAAAATTCAGGAATTACAAACGGATGCTGCTTCAATAAAACCGCCGAATCCGGTTTCATAAAAACCACCGGCTCATCCGGACGTTCGTTTTTTAATTCTTCAATATGATTGGTATAATTTCTACCGATACAAATGATCTTCATTCTTTTAAGTTTTCAGTTTTTAGTGTTCAGGAAAACTTAGCACTCAAAAAAACTGAACACTAAAAACTGAACACTGAATACTTTATTTTGTGTTTAATTTTCTCAATTTAATTCCTGTCAAAACTTTTTTGGTATACAAAGGAAAATCGGCATTTTGGATCCAGCTGAAATATCCTGGTTCTGTTTCCAGAACTTTTTCAACTTTTGCTCCTTTGTGTTTTCCGAAAGTAAAAATTTCTTCGTCATCTTTATCAAAAGCAATCATTCCTGCAAAATCAGCTATTTTTTTACGAGTTGTAAATTCAGATAATGATTTCATATCGTTTTCTAATTCCGGATAACGATCTAACTGCGCTTTTAAAATCTCATAAGTTGCCATGGTATCTGCTTCTGCAGAATGTGCATTTTCAAGATTTTTTCCGCAATAAAACTTCAAAGCTGCACTTAAAGTACGCTCTTCCATTTTATGAAAAATTGTCTGAACATCTACAGAAACTTTATTTTTCATATCAAAATCGACTCCGGCACGAAGCAATTCTTCTGCTAATAACGGAATATCAAAACGATCCGAATTAAAACCACCCAAATCGCTGTCCTTAATCATATTATGCACCATTGGTGCCAATTCTGTAAAAGTGGGCTCATTAGCTACTTTTTCATCTGTAATACCATGCACAGCTGTTGTTTGTGGAGGAATTGGAATTGTGGGATTAACCAGCCAGGTTTTACTTTCTTTATTTCCGTTTGGAAAAACTTTAAATATCGAAATTTCTACTATTCGATCTTTACCGATGTCAATTCCAGTTGTTTCAAGATCAAAAAAGCAAATTGGTTTGTTAAGTTTTAATTCCATTTTTAATTTTTATAAGATTACAAATGTAATTTTTTAATGCCAAAGTTCTAGCCCAAATTTCTATTTTTTTGACCAAAATTGGCTTTTTTTGTTGATTTTAGATTCAAAATTAAAACAAAACAAACCAATTTTCCGTTTTTCTTTTGAACGAAAAAACCCGAAAAACTTTTAATTTTTTCGGGTTTTAATTTTATTTATGAATCGATTAGAAATCTCTGTCTACATCAAAAGCTTCTAAATATTCTGCAACTCTTTTTACAAAACTTCCTCCTAAAGCTCCGTCAACAACTCTGTGATCGTAAGAGTGCGACAAGAACATTTTTTGACGGATTCCGATAAAATCTCCTTCTGGAGTTTCAATAACCGCAGGAACTTTACGAATCGCTCCAAGTGCCAAAATACCCACTTGCGGCTGATTGATAATCGGCGTTCCAAAAACACTACCAAAAGTACCTACGTTTGTTACGGTGTAAGTTCCACCTTGTGTATCATCTGGTTTTAGTTTTCCTGCTTTTGCACGGTTTCCTAAATCGTTAACCGCTTTTGCCATTCCAACGAGATTTAACTGATCTGCGTTTTTAATTACAGGAACAATTAAGTTTCCGTTTGGCAATGCTGCCGCCATTCCTAAATTGATATTTTTCTTTTTGATGATATACTCACCATCAACAGAAATATTCATTCCGGGGAAATCTTTTAAAGCTTTTGCAACGGCTTCCATCATAATTGGTGTAAAAGTCAGCTTCTCGCCTTCTCTCTTTTCAAAAGCTGTTTTAACTTTATCTCTCCATTTTACAATGTTGGTTACATCAACTTCAATAAAAGATTGAACGTGAGCCGAAGTTTGAACAGAAGCCACCATGTAACCTGAAATCAGTTTACGCATTCTGTCCATTTCGATGATTTCATCACCGCCATTTACAGAAACCGGAACTGCCTGTTGGCTTTTTTGAACAACAGGTTCTATAGTTTGAACTGGTTTTGGTACTTCAACCGCTGCTTTTGGCGCTTGTTCAACTACTTGTGGAGCTTGTACAATTCCTGCTTTACGGTCTCCTATATATTTTAAAATATCATCTTTAGTTACTCGGCTGTCTTTTCCTGAACCTTGAATATTATCTAATTCAGTAAGAGAAACACCTTCTTCTTTTGCAATATTTTTTACTAAAGGAGAAAGAAATTTTTCAGATCCTGAAAAATCCTGAGGAGCAGAAACTTCCTCTTTTACTGCTTCAATTGTTTTTTCAATTTCTACAGCTTCTGCAGGAGCAGATACTTCAGCAACTGGAGCTGCAGCAGGCGCATCACCACCTTCAGTTTCGATAATTGCAATAGTCTGCCCTACCTGAACTAAATCATCTTTGCCAAATAATTGTTCAACTAAAATTCCCGATACTTCACTTGGCACTTCGCTGTCAACTTTATCAGTTGCAATTTCCAGTACTGCTTCATCAGCTTCAATTTTGTCTCCCACTTCTTTCAACCAGTTGGTAATGGTTGCTTCAGCGACGCTCTCTCCCATTTTAGGAAGCTTTAATTCAAATCTTGCCATATTATTATTCTAAAGGGTGATTTTGATTTTCTGATTGCGAAATTACTGAAAAATTTAAATATAAATTACACTTAATATAATTTTTACCGAATTTTTCTGATTTGCCCCCTGTCATTTCTTGAATTACTTCCAATAATAAAACTAGTATTTTTGGGGAAAATCTTAAAAGTAATGTTCTTATCTTTAAGAGTTTCTATGATATTGATACATTTTTTGAATGAAACATAGTGATTATCCAAAATGATCTCTGTCTTTTTACCCTTTAAAATCAGCGACGAATTTACCATTTTTTCTTTTTTGAAATCTAAAAAACTAACTTTATTTTCCAAAATCGAAGCCAGTTTTTCAGACAAATTCTCATTTTCGGAGTATAAAATATAACTTTCCGGCAGCGGTTTTGTTTTAGTCTTTCCCTGAAACATTTTTACAAATGAAAAAAACCAGGTTCCCACTTGGATAAAAAAGCTAAAAAACCATGATTTTTTAAAATGCTTTTGATAGAAAAAATTCATTGCATCCTGAAAACGTTTCATATACAATTCGTCTTTAACAGTACTTTCTCCTTTATAGTGTAAAACAGTTGTTTCGTGAAAATAATAGTTGGATTTTGTTAGCAACAATGCCCTGTAAGACAAATCAATATCATCTGCATACATAAAGCAGTTTTCATCAAAACCATTTAATTTTTGGTATAAATCTTTTGCTAAAAACATAAATGCACCAACAAGAATCTCAACTTTTCCGGTTTGGTTTTCACTTAAATGCTGTGCATAATATTGATTAAAAAGATTCCATTTCGGGAATACTTTATACAATCCAAAAATTTTGGTAAAAGCCACCCAAGGTGTTGGAATCCCGCGTTTACTTTCGGGCAGAAAATCTCCTGTTCCATCAATTAATTTACAGCCAATTATTCCTAAATCCTGTTTTTCTTCGGCGAAAGCCAGAATTTTAGTAAAAGTATCTTCTGCAACAACGGTATCGGGATTTAGAATGCAGATGTATTTTCCGCCGGCTTGTTCTACGCCAATATTATTTCCTTTTGGAAAACCAAAATTTTCTTGGTTTTGAATCAATTTCACTTCCGGAAATCTCGTTTTCATCATCAAACAGCTGTCATCAGAGGAATTATTATCGACAACAATAATTTCGGCGTCAAGACCGGCAATTGCTTCCTGAACACTTAAAACACATTGTTCCAGAAAGTAACACACATTATAATTAAGAATGACAACCGATAATTGCATTGTAATTTTTGTAATTGATTTTGGGGAAAGTTAGAAATTTTCGGCCAAACCTAATCGCAATGACCAATCGTTTTTACTAATTCCGTAATCCAGAACTAAATTGCTGTTGTTTTTCTTGTTCCATTTAATGCGCAATCCAGTTCCAATGGCAGGATTCCATTTTTTAAACTGGTACGTGTCTAACTTTGAAACGGAGGAAATATTAGTAAAAAATACGGCACCCCAAAAACCGTTTTTTGAAATATCAGTTCGGTATTCGGTTTCAAAATAAATCAGCGCATTACTGCGAAATCTGTTTCGGGTAAAACCACGTCCGGTTCTTCCGTCGCGATCCCAGCCAATACTTGGCAGATCTAAATAATGCGGTTTTCCGCCAAAAGTCGACCAATAAAAAGCTCTGTAAGCCAAAACCCGATGTTTGTATTTATGAAAAGAATGATATTTACGGGCATCGAAATAAACAGAATTCCATTTTTTCCCTTCAACTCCGCTTGTATTGATTCGGTAATCTGCTTCTACATACAAACCTTGTTCAGGATTTACATTGTTTTCTCTGGAATCATAAAGTCCCTGAATGGCGACTCCGAAAGAACTTTCGTTAGAAAAATCTCCATTCATATATTTAGAATAATCGGTTTCTTCATCGATATAAGATTCTTCAGAAATATTCTGGTAATTATCAAATAATACCCCAAGTCCAAGTCGGTAATTCCCTATTATTTTTCGGGTTGCAAATTGGTAAAAACGCCATTGCTGATAATCTAAAGTTGACATTTTATCTGTATTATGTCCACCCAAACCATAAGTATCCTGAGGATAAATCATATAACGATAATCGCCGATGAAATTCCAATGATTATCTTTTGTATAAATATAAGACTGAATTGGAAAGACATATTGTTTGGTAAAACTAAAATAGGGCGAAAAAGAGATCTGAGACATTTTAGTTGTCTTAGTGTCGCCAAGATAAAAAGAGGTTAAAAACGACACCACTAAACCAGCATTTTTATCCGAATCTATTGGAACCGGAAGTAATGAAAACGCTATTTTTTTATCCTGATTTTTTCTTAAAGAATCGTTTTTATTAAAAAGCTTGTATAAAACATCCAGAATATCTTTGTTGTTATTTGAAATGGAATCGTTTTGGCAATAGCCGAAATGCATTTGAAAAAAGAAAAAGAAACCTAATAGAAGCTTTGCATTTTTCATAACGTAAGTTTTTCAGAAACAATCTCTTACAAATTTAAAATTTTATTCAGAATATACGCTTCTTCCAAAATAAATAAAAAAGAAAGTTTTATTTTTGAAGTAAATCAAATATCATTTCTCAATGAAAATCAAAGCAGTTCTTTTACTTGGTTCTTTCCTTTTTGTATTTACAATATTAGGTTTCACTTCCGCAAAAGAAGTTTCAAACTCAAATATTGATCTGGTAAAAACCTCAGCATGGTACATTGCCGGCCCGGCCAAAGAAAACCAGGAAACAATTAATAAAATCAGAAAAGAAAAAGGTATAATTAAAGTTACTGCAAAAGATAATCCTGTTGGAGAAATTGAGATGAATGTGATGATTACTGAATCTAATTCGAACGACGGGAAACCAACAAATTTGTCTGAAAATTCAAAATATCTAAGCATTACTTACAAATCATCGCATCTTATAAAATTGCAGGCACGCGAAGGAAACACTAAAGGAACAGGATGTGTACACGGCGGTTCGCACCCAAGGATAGATTTACCTGTTTCTGCTAAAAAATTCTCGACAATAAAAATTCCGTGGACGGATTTTAAGCAAGATGGTGATCCTAATGGAAAGACTTTAGATATTCATAATTTGTGTAAATTCAATTTTGTGAATTACAATCCGGTTTCGGGTGCCACATTAGAAATAAAATCAGTTATAGTTCAAAATTAAAAAACATGAGAACAAAATTTTTCATTTTACTTTTTACAGCATTTTTTTCAAATTTTGGCTATAGCCAGAATAAATTAGTTTCTCAGAAAACAGATATTAATGGTGTTTGGGAAGATATAAATTCAGGCGTTCAAAATGCTGTAGCCATTATTTCTGAACAAAATGGAAAAGTTATTTTTTCACATTACTTGGAATGGAAAGGACAAAAATTTGTCGAAAGCGGCATTGGCACAAGAAAGGGCAATACAATTACTTATAAAGTTGATGTGACTTTACCAATTGAAGGTTGGGCAACTGCAGGAACACACACTTTAATATTATCTGAAGATGGAAACAAACTTGAAGGAACTTTTGTAGATAATAAAAAAAGAAGCGGGCCAATTGCATTTAAAAGAATTCGATGATTTTTTTTGTTTCAGGTTTTAAGTTTCAGGTTCTCTCCAAATGAATTATTTTCAACTCTAAGTGCACAAAGGTTTTTAATAAGTGAGTTTTATAAAACTTCAAAGTTCTCAAAGCTTTGTGATGATAAAGCTTTGAGAACTTCGGTTATTTTTTTTAGCCACAGATTAAGAGATTAAAACTTTGTGCACTTTGCGAAAAAATCTTAGCGCACTTTGCGGTTAAAATTCTCATTTCAAAAACTTGAAACTTGAAACTACAAATGCAGCTGAATTTTAAACCTGTTGAATATTTTCATTACAAATAACATTATTGTTGAGAAAACAAGTGACCAGATAATTCCCGGAATTCCTTCACGGAAATATTCTGGAATAATGGAGATTTTAAAAGCGAGGTTAAAATAATAAATAACGCCCGGCAGAATATAAATCAATAATGGATTTGCCGCCGCAGGCATAAAAAATCCGCTCCATTTGGTCTGTTTTTTTATCTCCATCAGCCAATACAAAAAGTAAAATAAAACAGTGCAAATTCCGGCAGAAATCAATGTCCATGACGGAGTTCCTTGTATTTTTGAGATTCCGTAATACGGTCGAAGGAAAAAGCCAACGGCGAAAAACAATACAATAAATCCTATTACCGGCCAATTGATTTTATTTTCTATTTTCTTGTCAAAAAACAGCAATGAGATTATTACTCCGGCCGTTACTAACGAAGCGTGTGTTAAATGTCCGGCAATAAAATGCAGCCATTCCGGAAAAACCAAACCTTTAGTCAAGTTAGCCGAATTTGCTGCAACACAAACTACAAGAAAGGCAATCATCGCCCATAATTTACCCGAAACCAGCCAATAATAAATTACCGAAATAAGATAAGCCCAGCCAATTAAACCCAGAATTCCCCACCATTTTGGCGTGATTCCTATTTTACCGGTTTCTTCCTGAACGTATAAAAAGTAAAGTGCAATTAAAACCAGCATACCGCCATATTGGAGAATGTATTTAAGCCAAACTGAAAAATCCTTTGGATATTTATTCCAAATAGGAATTGGCATTGCATAAGCCAAAAGTCCCCAGAAAGCGGGTGCAATTATCATTTTTGAAGCATCATAACCATATTCGGCATTTACCATATAAACACCAATTATTATTAAGGCTACAGCACGTTTTAGAGTATGTGTCCAGATTACCTTTGGACTGTCACCTTTTATCAATCTGGCATTAAAGGCAAACGGAACTGACATTCCGACTATAAATAAAAAAGCAGGGAAAACTAAATCTACAAAGGTCATTGCATCGGCATCTGCAGGCATGTGTTTCATCCACTGAGGTACATTTTTGACACTTGCGAGTTCGTTTACAAATATCATTACAAAAATGGTAATTCCGCGTAAAGCGTCAATCGAAATAATCCTTTGATTATATAAATTCTCTTTAATTTTCATAAAATATTACTTTTTTATCAAATATAATATAATTCTAAAATGTCGGTTACATTGTTACATAAATTTTCTTTTGCAATATTTCTTTAAAGCAGAAATAAAAACAATATCAATTCTTTACTTTTGCACCTATGCTATCATTCTTCAAATCAAAACCTTTTTTAAAAGATCTTCTGGCAGGCGATTATATCGATATTCATTCGCATTTACTTCCGGGAATTGATGACGGCGCAGCAAGTATTAAAAAAACAATAAAACTCGCAAAGGCATTTCGGGAACTGGGAATTTCTCAATTTATTACCACGCCGCATATTAATCATTTTGTCTGGGATAATACTGAACAGGATATTTTAAACAGACAAAAAGAAACTGAAGTTTTATTGAAAGAAGAAAACATCAACCTTCCGTTTAAAGCCGCATCCGAGTATTTTATGGATGACTGGTTTCAAGATCACATCAAAACAGAAAAGCTTTTGACCTTAAAAGATAATTATCTATTAGTTGAAATATCATATTTAAGTGCGCCGCTAAACTTATATAAGATTATTTTTGAAATACAGCTTGCAGGATATATTCCGGTTTTGGCTCATCCAGAGCGGTATTTATATTTTCATAAAAACTTTGAGGAATATGAAAAACTAAAAAAAGCAGGCTGCTTATTTCAGCTGAATTTATTGGCCGTTATGGGTTATTATGGAAGCGAAATTACAAAAACCGCTGCGCTTTTATTAAAGAAAGGAATGTATGATTTTTCGGGAACCGATGTGCATCACAGCAATCATATAGAATCTTTACATCAAAAAATAAAAATCGATTCAATTGTAAACTTAAAAGAAGTTATTGCCAATAATCAGTTTTTTAGATTCTAATTTTTTTTTCAATTTAAAGCATAAAAAAATGCTACGGATTCTACTATTTTTTATTCTGTCTGTTTTTTCAGCCAAATCCCAAACTTCAGGCTGTACAGATGCGCTATCAAAAAATTACAATCCAAATGCACTGCAAAACGATGGAAGCTGTATTTATGAAAATTTAAAACTAAAACCTGAATATTCCGTTAAACTAAGCGACTCGATTAAAGAAACTTCGGGTTTAATTGCTTTTGATGGTTTATTGTGGACTCATAATGATGATCACGATAAAACGATTTACGGATTAGATTCTTTGGGAACAATCAAAAAGAAAATCATTCTGGATCAAGTTGTAAATCATGATTGGGAAGAGATTTCGCAAGACAGTTCACATTTGTATATTGGAGATTTTGGAAATAACTTTAGCGGAAACAGAACAGATTTAAATATCCTGAAAATTGAAAAAAAATCATTTTTAGAAGGGAATCCAATTATCGAAAAGATCTCATTTCAATATGCTGACCAAACTGATTTTTCGGCACAAAAACCAAATGCAGCAGATTTTGACTGTGAAGCTTTTGTAGTTTCCAAAGACAGTATTTATTTGTTTACCAAACAATGGAAATCGTCCAAAACCAGTATTTACGTTTTGCCTAATCAACCCGGAAATCATATCGCACAATTTAAAAATACACTGGACACAAAAGGTTTGGTTACCGGCGCAGCTTATTTTGAAGAAAAGAAAATCGTAGTTCTCTGCGGATATTCTAAAACGGGAAAAACATTTCTTTATCTTTTATATGATTTTAAGAATCATAATTTTTTATCGGGAAATAAACGAAAAATTGACCTCAAACTTCCTTTTCATCAAATAGAAGGAATTGCTACAAAAGATGGTCTTCATTATTTTATTACGAATGAATCTTTGGTACGAAAACCAATTTTAAATAATCCGCAGCAAATTCATTATTTAGACTTAAGTTCTCTTTTAAATCAATATGTTAATCGGCTGAAATAACGTTGTTTTTCGCTCCCATTATTAAAAGCCACAAACACGTTCCGATTTCGCCAAGAGTTGCCGGAAGTCTTACATACGAAGATATTCCGAGTTCAGAATAATCCGAAAACAATGCATTTCCGAAGAAATTTATTAAATAACTCAAACAGCCAAGCATTAATAATACGCCTAAAAATTTCGGAATTATTGCTGATTTAAAAATTAAATGTCCCAACGGAAACAGCCAAAGCCCCCAAAAAATCTGAACGATTAAATTTCCGTAATCATATTGATTCAGATAAAACATTACCAGATCTTTTTCTTGTCCGCCCGAACTAATTATAGAAAGTACCGCAAATTTATTCTGCATGTTTATAAAAGAAATCGGCACACTTACAATGGCCAAAACAACCATATATACAGCGTACGTTTTATGAACAGGCTTCAATAATTTGTACAAAACCAAAGGCAGAAACAAAAAGAAGGTATAACAGATTAAACCGCTCACAATACCTAGTCTAAAAAGAAATTCAGAATTAACGATATTAGTAAAAGTTGCAGAAGCATCATTCCAGACAATTAATTTTGAAGGAACATATCCTAAACTAAAAATCCCTGTTATTACGACTACTAAATATAACAAACCGGCGATTCTTCCTGTATTTCTAAACGATAATTTTGATTCTTGATTCATACTGTTATCTTTTAAAATTTAAATTTGTCTTGGCCATTTAAGTGCAGTCCAAAATATGATTGAAGTCAAAATACTTTCTATTATTGCGAGAAAAATGTAAAAACTCCACCAGGCTCCAGTTGTTGTAAACGCTATTAACAGCATTATGGCAGTATAAATAATTCCGAAAACGAGATTAAGCCAGCGGTTTATTTTTGGTTTTAAAATAACCGATGCAAAAATCATTAAGGCCGGAATTGTCATTAAAAGTGTTGCGAGAAATAATTTTACCGGAGAATCGAGCAATGTGTCTCCGCTTATAAAATCTTCCACTTTCTTTGGAACATAAAGCGAAAAATAATCTCCATACACATAACAAAACATTACCGAAGTCCACAAGGCTGCAAGTTTGATTTTTGTGTTTATTTTAAAATCTTCAAAACCACCAGTATTAATTTCTTTATCGTTCATATTTAAGGAATTAAATTTTAAATATGTCGGAGATAGTCTTAAAATGTTACAAGCTGTTTTTATTCTAAAAGATAAAACTTAAAAACTTTCTTCTAATTTTCCTTTTTCTAAAACTTAAATAAGATTAACAATTCGCAAATCGTAAGATAAAAGTTTACTTTTGCAAAAAGTTATGTTTTCCAAAATACTCATAACTCATAATTTATAACTTACAATTTACATAGTGAATTACTTATCTGTAGAAAATATATCGAAGTCATTTGGCGAAAGAGTCCTTTTTGACAACATTTCTTTTGGAATCAACAAAGACCAAAAAATCGCTTTTATTGCCAAAAATGGTTCTGGTAAAACCACCATTATGAGCATAATTAATGGCTTAGACGAACCGGATACGGGACAAGTTGTTTTGAGAAAAGGAATTAGAATGGCGTTTCTTTCTCAGGACAATAATCTACAGGATGAACTTACGATTGAAGAAAGTATTTTCGCATCTGATAATGAAACGCTTAAAATAATCGAGGCTTACGAGAAAGCACTGGAAAACCCAAATGACGAAGAAGCCTATCAAAAAGCTTTTGACGGAATGGACCAGCATAATGCGTGGGATTTTGAAACACAGTACAAGCAAATTTTATTCAAATTAAAACTCGAAGATTTTAAACTTAAAGTAAAAAATCTTTCGGGAGGGCAAAAAAAGCGTCTTTCATTGGCTATTATATTAATAAACAGGCCTGATTTGTTGATTTTGGACGAGCCAACCAACCATTTAGATTTGGAAATGATCGAATGGCTTGAAAGTTATTTTGCCAAAGAAAATATTACGTTGTTTATGGTAACGCACGACCGTTTCTTTTTAGAGCGTGTTTGTAACGAAATTATCGAATTAGACAATGGAAAATTATACCAATACAAAGGAAATTACTCTTATTACTTAGAGAAAAAAGAAGAAAGAATAACTTCTGAAAATTCTAGTATTGACAAAGCAAAAAACTTATTTGTTAAAGAATTAGAATGGATGCGCCGCCAGCCAAAAGCGAGAACAACCAAATCTAAATCACGTCAGGATGATTTTTATGTAATTAAAGAAAAAGCGCAAAGCCGACGAAAAGACAATAAGGTTGAGCTTGAAATTAATATGGAAAGAATGGGAAGCAAAATTATTGAGCTTCATAAACTTTCAAAAAAATTTAAAGACCGTGTTATTCTTGATAATTTTAGTTTCGATTTTCAGCGTGGTGAAAGAATTGGAATTATTGGTAAAAACGGAACCGGGAAATCTACTTTTTTAAATTTGCTTACAGGAACAATTCCGCCAGACAGCGGCCGTGTTGTAAAAGGAGATACTATTAAAATTGGATATTATACACAATCTGGAATTAACCCAAAGCCGAATCAGCGTGTTATTGATATTATTAAGGAATACGGCGAATATATTCCGCTTGCAAAAGGAAAAATTATTTCGGCTTCGCAGTTGTTAGAACGCTTTCTTTTTGATGCCAAAAAACAATACGATTATGTCGAAAAATTAAGCGGAGGAGAGTTAAAACGTTTGTATTTATGTACGGTTTTAATTCAGAATCCAAACTTTTTGATTCTCGATGAGCCAACAAATGATTTGGATATTGTAACGCTTAACGTTCTGGAAAGTTTTCTTTTAGATTATCCGGGATGTTTATTGGTAGTTTCGCACGATCGTTATTTTATGGATAAAATTGTTGATCATTTATTTATCTTTAGAGGGCAAGGTGAAATCGAAAATTTCCCAGGAAACTATTCAGATTTCCGTGCTTATGAAGACAGCGCCGATGTGGCTCAAAAAGAAGAAAACAAGGCCGAAAAGAAAGACTGGAAACAAAATAATCCAACCGGAAATTTAAGTTTTAACGAGCAAAAAGAATATCAAAAAATCGAAAGAGAAATCAAAGATTTAGAAATCGAAAAAATTAAAATCGAACAATTATTTTCCGAAGGAAAAGTTGCCGATGCTGATATTGAGAAAAAAGCAAATGAGCTTCAAAGTATCATCAATAAAATAGATGCCAAAGAAGAACGCTGGTTTGAGCTTTCGGCAAAAATCGAAGGATAAGCCTATTTACACAGAGATTCACAAAGAAAGCACAGAGCTGCACCAAAATTTTTTGTGAATCTTTGCGTTTTCTTTGTGAATCTCTGTGAAACCAAAATATTTAATTATTTTAAAAAAATAAATATGAAACAACTTTTAACAGCATTACTGGCATTGACCCTTTTCGTTTCTTGTTCTAAAGATAAGGATGAAGTTAAAGATTATACGGCTCAGAATGAACAAGAAATTAAAGATTACTTGGCTAAAAATAACTTAACTGCAACAAGAACAGATTCTGGTTTGTATTATATTATAGAAGAGCCGGGCGAAGGTGAAGAATTCCCTGATCCTAATTCAAATGTAACGGTTGTTTACAAAGGTTATTTTACAGATGGAAATGTGTTTGATGAAAGTGACAAAGATATACCAGAAGAAGAAAAAAAAGGTGTAGCATTTAGTTTAAATCAGGTAATTCAAGGCTGGAAAGAAGGAATTCAATTGTTTAAACCAGGAGGAAAAGGCATTCTTTTAGTTCCTGCGCATTTAGGTTATGGAAGCAAAAATTATAACGGAATTCCGGGTGGCTCTGTATTGATATTTGATATAACCTTAAAATCGATTAATTAAGATATTTTCAAAATTTCGGCATGTTTTTTCAAATCAAATCTTATTTAAAATTTCTTTGGGATTCTAAAAACGAGCATGGGGTACATTCGCCATTTGTTTTTAGTTTACTTACCAAATGCTTTTATGATAAGAAGCCTAAGCCAGAATATCAGATTCTAAAAAACTACAGAAAGTCGCTTATTGAAAATAAAAATTTTATTGAAGTAACTGATTTTGGTGCTGGTTCAAAAGTTTTTAAATCAAATAAAAGGCAAATTTCTAAAATTGCCTCAACAGCCGGAATTTCACCAAAACGTGCCGAATTATTATTTCGGGTAACCCATTATTTTCAGCCAAAAAATATTCTTGAAATTGGAACTTCTTTAGGTTTGGCAACTGCTGCCCTTGCCTTAGGAAATACAAATGCAAAAGTTATTACAATTGAAGGATGTCCAAATACTGCAAATACTGCTCAAAATCAATTAGATAAATTTGACTGTAAAAATGTCGAAAATATAATTTCAGAATTTGAATCATTTTTAATTTCCGAAAATCTAAACTCTAAAATCTACGATCTAATATACTTCGACGGTAATCATTCTAAAAAAGCAACCTTAACTTATTTTGAACTTTTACTGCCAACAATAAATAACGATTCCCTTTGGATTTTTGATGACATACATTGGTCACCGGAAATGGAAGAAGCCTGGGAGATTATAAAAAAACATCCAAAAGTAAAAGTAACGATTGATACTTTTCAATGGGGATTTGTGTTTTTTAGATGTGAACAGGAAAAAGAACATTTTGTGATTCGTGCATAACAAATTTCAGTATACAATTTTTATTACATTTGTTACTATACGAAGTTTATATGAATGCTATCAAAATTGATACTCCTTTACAATACTCAATAGCCGTAACTGAGTTTCTTTCAGACAATCCAGATGCCAATTGTGTTATTATTGCTTCTGCCACAGGAGTTAAACAAAATTATTATCACAGTTTTTCAAAGTTTTTATCTAAAAACAATTATTCTGTTTTCACATTTGACTACGGGGGTATCGGCGATTCAAAACCTCAGCCGCTTTCCAAGTTTTCTACAACAGCTTCAAATTGGGCGCAAAATGACTTTGAAACCGTCGTTAAATATGTCAAAAATAAAAATCCTGAGAGTAAATTATTCATCATCACACACAGTATTGGCGGTCAGCTTATTGGTTTAGTCCCTTCAAATAATTTATTTAATGGCGTAATCATGACGGTATCACAATCTGGAAGCTGGGTACACTGGAAAGGATTTGAAAGATTAAAAATGAAAATTTTGTGGTATGTACTTATACCTTCATTTTGCAGAATTTTCAATTATTTTCCTTCCAGCCATTTCACCCGTATGGAGGATTTACCAAAAGAAATGGCTTTAGAATGGGCAAAATGGTGTAAAAAACCAAATTATCATTTTGACTGTATTGATAATGTAAAAGACAACTATGACAAAATAAAATGCAAAATTGTATCCTACAGTATCGATAATGATTTTTATGCCACTGTACCTGCAGTTGACTGGATAGCTTCACAATTTAAAAATTCAGAAGTCACCAGAACGCATTTAAAAGCAGAAGAATTTGGCGTAAAAGATATTGGACATTTTGGCTTTTTTAAAAATAAATTTAAAGAGAGTATTTGGGAACTCTTTTTACAAGATTTAAGAAAATTTGAGAAGTAAGTTCTTTTATAAATTCTACAATAAAAAAATGGCAATCATTTCTGATTGCCATTTTTAATACTAATTCAAAATAATTATATTTATTTTTTAGCGTCTTTATTTTCTTCAGATTTTGCACCCATTCTGTTAACTGTATACATCGGTGCAAATTTAACTTTTAAACCGGCAATTTTTCTGTTATCTTCTGCTGTAAGTCCTTCTTTTTCAACTGTATTTTTACGGCTGTCAAGCGCTTCATACATCAGTTTAACCTCATCCCAGTCTTCTCTTGAATATTTATCTTTGTTATCTTCAACAGTATGAACGAATTGTTGGTAAACACTGTGGATATTTTGAGCATTAACCCAGTCAAAGTTCATATCATCACCAATTTTTCCTTCACCAAATAAGGCGTTTCTTAATTGTTGTTTCGGACTTGGAGCTGGAGGGGCAAAAACGGTGGTCATCTCATTTTTAAACTCTTCATATTTAACTTTGCTCGCATTTATTTTTTCGGTCGCAGCACTATTATCTTTTAAATCTGCTAACGCTGCCTGAGCTTCTTGAGACCTTCTGTCATATTCAGCATCAACTGCTTTCCAGTCTGCTTTTAAATTTTCTGCTGAAACATTTTTAACTGAATCGACGTATGCTACATAAGCGTCAACTTTCTTTTGAGCTTGTTCTTGTTTTTCATCTTTACATGATGTAAAGCTTAATGCAATTAATGCGATTCCTAATACCATTTGAATATTTTTCATAATACTGATTGTTTTAATTAATTATAATCAAATTTACCAAATAGCCAACCAAACAAATTACATTATTGTCATGTTTGAAAATTTAAAAACATTTTAATACTATAAAATTCACAAAATAATGACAATTATGCAAAATCAATCGAAAATGATATAACCGTTTCTGCTTTAAAAAACATATTTATTTAATACATATCTATTAAAAGCTTTTGTAACAAAATTCAATTCTAAACTACTTATCATTTTTATGAAAAGTGTTTTGTACTTTTAAATCCAAAATTGTAAAACGAAATGGCATTAATTAAAATAACCGACATAACACGAAACTTTGTACTTGGTAATGAAATCGTATATGTTTTAAAAGGAATTAATTTAGAAATCAATAAAGGAGAATACGTCGCTTTAATGGGGCCTTCGGGATCCGGGAAATCAACTTTAATGAATTTGTTAGGCTGTTTGGATACGCCAACTTCCGGACGATATGTTTTAAACGGAAAGGATGTCAGCCAAATGCGTGATGACGAACTAGCCGGAATTCGTAATACAGAAATCGGATTTGTTTTTCAAACTTTTAATCTTTTACCACGAACCACAGCTTTAGACAATGTAGCTTTACCTATGATTTATGCCGGATATTCAAAATCTGACAGAAATGCACGAGCTACTGAGGTTTTAAAACAAGTAAATTTAGGTGACAGAATGGATCACCAGCCGAATCAATTGTCAGGAGGACAGCGTCAGCGTGTTGCTATTGCACGCGCTTTGGTCAACAAACCTTCGATTATTTTAGCCGATGAACCAACAGGAAACTTAGATAGTAAAACCTCTGTAGAAATCATGAAGCTTTTTGGAGATATTCATGCACAAGGAAATACTGTAATCTTAGTAACTCACGAAGAAGATATTGCCGCCTATGCACATCGCGTAATTCGTTTGCGTGATGGTTTGATTGAAAGCGACACGACTAAATAATTTTAGATTTCTGATTTTAGATTTTAGATTATTTTCAAACAAAAGAAAAACTTAGAATCTTAGCAACTCAGAACCTTAGCATCTTAAAAAAAATGAAAGTATATACCAAAACAGGCGATAAAGGAACAACGGCTCTTTTTGGAGGCACACGTGTTCCTAAAGATCATATTCGTATTGACAGTTACGGAACTGTTGATGAATTAAATTCGTATATCGGATTGATTCGCGATCAGGAAATAGATTCGAGTTATAAAACTATTTTAATAGAAATTCAGGATCGTCTTTTTACGGTAGGCGCCATTTTGGCAACTCCGCAGGAAAAAGAAGTTTTGAAAAATGGAGAACTTCGCTTAAAAAATCTTGGAATAATTGATTCTGATATTGAATTACTAGAAAATGAAATAGATAAAATGGAAGAAAGTCTTCCTCAAATGACTCATTTTGTTTTACCGGGCGGTCATCCAACCGTGTCACATTGTCATATTGCCCGTTGTATTTGCCGTCGAGCAGAGCGTTTGGCAGTACATTTAAGCCATAATGAACACGTTCCTGAAATCGCTATTATGTACTTAAACCGACTTTCTGACTATCTTTTTGTCTTGGCACGGAAGTTGTCGTCAGACTTAAAAGCGGAGGAAGTGAAATGGATACCCAGAAAATAAATTTTCTGCAAATTCCAAATTTTTGAAATCCCAAATTCCAAAGAAAAAACTAAATTCTTTCGAATTTTTAAAGCAAAATAAAGTTCTAAAAATTGGGATTTAGAATTTAAATATTGAGATTTCACGTGCCTTTTTTGGGATTTGGAATTTAAAAATTGGAATTTAACAAGAGACGTTCTTAAATTTTATTAAAATAAATCAAATTTTACTTGTCTTTTTCAGTAAAAAATTTATTTTTGCACAAACTAAACAGATAACAGATGTATTGGACATTAGAATTAGCATCTTATTTAAGTGATGCGCCATGGCCTGCTAACAAAGACGAACTTATTGACTACGCTATTAGAGCTGGTGCTCCATTAGAAGTAGTAGAAAACCTTCAGTCAATAGAAGACGAAGGCGAGATATATGAATCAATGGAAGAAATTTGGCCTGATTATCCAACAGACGAAGATTATCTTTGGAATGAGGATGAATATTAAAAAATAAACCAAAGGAAAAAGTCTCATCACAGAGGCTTTTTTTTTGGTTCAAATACATATTATATAATAAAGAAATACAAATAAATTATGAGTTTCATAAATAGCATCATTAAGGTCTTTGTAGGTGATAAATCTCAAAAAGATGTCAAAGCTTTACAACCTTACTTAAACAAAATTAAGACTTTCGAAACTAGTTTAATGAGTTTATCTCATGACGAACTAAGAGCGAGAACCACTTATTTTAAAGAAAAAATTAAAGAAGCAAGAGCAGATAAAGATGCAAAAATCGCTTCTCTAAAAGCTGAAGTTGAAAACATTGAAGATATCGACAAAAGAGAAGATATTTATGATGCAATAGACGCTCTTGAAAAAGAAGCTTATGAAATCTCTGAAAAAACTTTATTGGAAATTCTTCCGGAAGCATTTTCTGTAGTAAAAGAAACGGCTCGTCGTTTCAAAGAAAACTCTCATATCGAAGTTACTGCAACTGCAAAAGACCGTGAATTTTCTGCAACAAAACCATATATTACAATTGACGGTGAAAAATCTGTTTGGGCTAATAAATGGAATGCTGCCGGAAAAGACATCACTTGGGACATGATTCACTATGATGTTCAGTTAATTGGAGGAATGGTTTTGCACGAAGGTAAAGTTGCCGAAATGCAAACAGGTGAAGGTAAAACGTTAGTGGCTACTTTACCGCTTTACTTAAACGCTTTGACAGGAAACGGAGTTCACTTAGTAACAGTGAATGACTACTTAGCAAAACGTGACAGCACGTGGAAAGCTCCTTTATTCGAATTCCACGGTTTATCTGTAGATTGTATCGATAATCACCAGCCAAGTACAGAACAAAGAAAGAAAGCTTACGACGCGGATATCACTTACGGAACCAACAACGAATTTGGTTTTGACTACTTAAGAGATAACATGGCGCATTCTCCAAGCGATTTAGTACAGAGAAAACACAATTATGCAATTGTCGATGAGGTCGATTCTGTATTAATTGATGATGCCAGAACACCGCTTATTATTTCAGGACCAGTTCCACAGGGAGAGCGTCATGAATTTAATGAGTTGAAACCAAAAATTGAAAACTTAGTTGCACAACAACGTCAGTTAGCAAATAGTTTCTTGGCAGAAGCTAAAAAATTAATCAAAGAAGGAAATACTAAAGAAGGTGGTTTCTTATTATTAAGAGCTTACAGAAGTTTACCTAAAAATAAAGCATTAATTAAATTTTTAAGTGAAGAAGGAATTAGACAATTACTTCAAAAAACTGAAAATCAATACATGCAGGATAACAATCGCGAAATGCATAAAGTGGATGAAGCTTTGTATTTTGTGATTGAAGAGAAAAACAATCAGGTAGAATTGACAGACAACGGTATTAAATACCTTTCTGGAGATACTGATGCCGATTTCTTCGTTTTACCAGACATCGGAACAGAAATTGCTGCTATTGAAAAACAAAAACTAGATAAAGATTCTGAGGCAGAAGCTAAAGAAAGATTATTTCAGGATTTTGGAGTAAAAAGTGAACGTATCCATACTCTTACACAGCTTTTAAAAGCGTATGCTCTTTTTGAAAAAGATGTAGAATACGTTATCATGGACAACAAAATTATGATTGTCGATGAGCAAACAGGTCGTATCATGGATGGTCGTCGTTATTCTGACGGTTTACACCAGGCGATCGAAGCTAAAGAAAATGTAAAGATTGAAGCTGCTACACAAACTTTTGCAACAGTTACATTACAGAATTATTTCAGAATGTACAGCAAATTAGGTGGTATGACTGGTACGGCTGTTACAGAAGCTGGAGAGTTATGGCAGATTTACAAACTGGATGTTGTTGAAATTCCAACCAACCGTCCAATGTCAAGACAAGACAAAGAAGATTATATATACAAAACAACGCGTGAGAAATTCAACGCTGTTATTGAAGATGTTACCGAATTATCAAACGCTGGAAGACCCGTATTAATTGGAACAACTTCTGTAGAGATTTCAGAACTATTAAGCCGTATGCTTAAAATGAGAGGAATCACTCATAACGTATTGAATGCTAAAATGCACAAGCAAGAAGCACAAATCGTTGAAGAAGCTGGTAAAGCCGGAGTTGTAACTATTGCAACAAACATGGCTGGTCGTGGTACCGACATTAAATTATCTCCAGAAGTAAAAGCTGCCGGAGGTTTAGCAATTGTGGGTACAGAACGTCATGATTCACGTCGTGTTGACAGACAGTTACGTGGTCGTTCTGGTCGTCAGGGAGATCCGGGAAGTTCTCAATTTTATGTTTCTCTTGAAGATAACTTAATGCGTTTATTTGGTTCTGAAAGAGTGGCTAAAGTTATGGACAGAATGGGATTGAAAGAAGGTGAAGTGATTCAGCATTCTATGATGACTAAATCTATCGAACGTGCTCAGAAAAAAGTAGAAGAAAACAACTTTGGTGTTCGTAAACGTTTATTAGAATATGATGACGTAATGAACTCTCAGCGTGAAGTAGTTTACAAACGTCGTCGTCACGCATTGTTTGGCGAGCGTTTAAAACTGGATATTGCGAATATGCTTTATGATACTTGCGAATTAATCGTAAGTAACAATAAAATTGCAAATGATTTTAAAGGTTTTGATTTTGACTTAATTCGTTATTTCGGAATTACTTCACCGATTTCAGAAGCTGATTTTACAAAATTATCAGATATTGAAATTACTGGAAAAGTATACAAAGAAGCTTTGGCTTTTTACACTGAAAAAACAGAAAGAAGCGCAAGAGAAGCTTTCCCTATTATTAGAGGAGTTTATGAAGAGCCAAACAATCATTTCGAAAGAATTGTAGTTCCATTTACAGACGGAATCAAAACTTTGAATGTTGTTACTGACTTGAAAAGAGCTTACGAAAGCGAAGGAGCTCAGTTAATTGCTGATTTCGAGAAAAACATCACACTTTCTATTGTTGATGAGGCTTGGAAAAAACATTTACGTAAAATGGACGAATTGAAACAATCTGTTCAATTAGCTGTTCACGAACAAAAAGATCCATTGCTTATTTACAAATTAGAAGCTTTCAACTTGTTTAGAGGAATGTTAGATAACGTTAATAAAGAAGTTATTTCATTCTTATTTAAAGGTGATTTACCAGCTCAAAACGTTCCTGAAATTCACGAAGCTAGAGAAGTTCGTCAAAAAGAAAACTTCAAATTAAGCAAAGATGAAATTCCAAATAGCGAAGACATCAACCGCGAAGCTGGAGAAACACAACAGCGTCAGGTTACTGAAACAATTGTGAGAGATATGCCAAAAATCAACCGTAATGATACTGTTACAGTTCAGGAAGTTGCAACAGGTAAAACTGAAACAATGAAATTTAAAAAAGCTGAATCTTTAATCGCGAATGGCGAATGGGTTCTTGTTAAATAATAAATTTTAGACAAATACATTTTCAATCTCCAACTACAAAAATGTAGTTGGAGATTTTTTTTTGCAAAAAATCTAATATTTATTCTTTATAAATCGAATAAGCTGTATTTTTGCAACCGTAAACAACGAATAAAGCTTTGAAACGTCTATTTATCATATTTCTTTCTTGTATGCTTTTAGTGCCATCTTTTGGCAGCTTCTTTGTTTATACCTCATTCAAATTGAATCAGGAAGAAATTTCAAAAACCATCTGTGTACAGCGAAAAATGGTTTTTAATTCTTGTAATGGTCGATGCGAACTTCAAAAAAGTTTAAAAAAATACGCTGATAACGAAAAAAGAATGCAAAACAATCTGAAAGAAAAAGCAGAAGTTGTTTACATTCAAAATACCACTGCTACTAATTTCAAATTAGTTACACCTATCGAATCTAAAGCAAAAATTTTTGCTTCTTTTGACACAAAACCAATCTCGGTTTCAAATACTACTTTTCGACCTCCATCCTATTTTATATAAATTTCTGATAACCGCTTTTCAATAGTTTTTGAAAAGATTTTTTCTTGTCGTAAAGTCAGGAAAAGCACACGTTACTTTAAAATTTATATAAATTTAAAATGAAAAAAATATACATTATCCTATTCCTTATAGGACAATTTGTCTTTGCGCAAAACAAGGTAGAAAAAGACACAACAGAATCTCAAGAGCTTGAAAACGTTTTCATAACTGCCAACAGAACTGCTGCTTTACGCAAAGAAACTCCTGTAGCAATTAGTAAAATAACCGCCAAAACTATTAATGAAACCAAGGCTACTGCCGTTTATGAAATAATAAACAAAACGCCGGGAGTTTTAATGGTCAATTTAGGAAACGAACAGCATATGATGTCGATTCGTCAGCCTATGACAACTAATGCTTATTATTTATATCTTGAAGACGGCTTGCCAATTCGCCCAATGGGAATCTTCAATCATAACGCTTTATTAGAAATCAATCAATATAACCTGCAAAGTATTGAAGTGGTAAAAGGGCCGGTTTCTTCTTTATATGGTCCTGAAGCAGTTGGCGGAACAATCAATTTAATTTCGATAAAACCACCAGTTGATCCGGAATTTAAATTTGGAGTTCAGGCAGATAATTATGGCTACCGAAGATTTCAGGCTGCCGGAGGCGCAACCATCGGAAAAGTTGGTTTTCATATTGCCGGAATTTCAAGTTTACAGGAAAATGGCTGGATGACGTATTCTGATTACAACAAAGACAATCTGAATGCGAGAATCGATTATAACATCTCTTCTTCTACCCGATTAATCAGCAATACTATGTATGGAAAATATTATTCTGACATGAGTGGAAGCGTAAATGAAGAAGCATTTAACAACAGAACCTATAAAAGCACTACCGATTTTACCTATAGAAAATCTGATGCTTTAAGAACCCGTTTAACATTAGAACACGACTGGAACAGCAATTCAAGCAGTTATATTACAGCTTATTTACGTGATAATAAATTAGGCCAAAATCCTTCTTACGGAATCAAATGGAGTCCAACTGTAAATCCTACAACGGCTAAAGGCGAGGTAAACTCGAATAATTTTAAAAGCTATGGAGCAATTGGTCAGCATACTCAAAAATTTGATTTTCTGAATACAAAACTTGTTGCTGGTGCCTTATACGATTACTCCCCTGTTACTTATTGGTCTTATGTAATTGATTTGAAAGCAAACTTAAATCCGGGAGAAGCGGGAAAACAAACCGTTGATTCTTATGAAATCATTGCAGAACATCCAGACTCAAAATTAGCAGATTACACGGCAGATATTTTCAACTCTGCAGGATATGCGCAATTGAGTATTAATCCAATTGAACAATTAATATTTACAGTTGGCGGTCGATATGACAACATGAAAGTAGACTATGATAATGCTTTAGACAAATCTACAGGAAGCAAAGTCTACGATAAACTGACTTTTAAAGTAGGTGCAAATTATAACCCAGTTGAGTTTGCCGGTTTTTATGGCAATTATTCTCAAGGTTTTGCGCCTCCGGGAATTACATCAATTTTTAGAACTAAACCGGGAACTGGAGGAACTACAGGTGTTCCAGCTGATTTTTATTACAACTTAGAACCTGCAACTTTTGATAATTATGAGGTGGGCGGATGGCTTTCTTTCCTTCAAAATAAACTAAATTTTGATTATGCCTTTTATTATATGGAAGGTCAAAACGAGTTGTTGAATATCAAACTTCCAGATAACTCAACAGATTATCGTTCGGCAGGAGAAACGCGTCATAAAGGAGTTGAATTTGGAGCTACATATCGTCCTTCGAAGCAATTCAATATTCGCTTGGGCGGAACTTACGCGCAGCATACTTATATTGATTTTAAACTTTCAGACAAACCAAGTGATCCAGTTCAGGATTTAAACGGAAAAGAAATGCCGGCTGCACCAAAATGGTCTGGAAATTCAGAGGTAAGTTATTATCCTAACTGGCTGCCTAATTTAAGAACTTCTATCGAATGGCAGCTTGTGGGAAGTTATTATCAGGATCAGATCAATACTGTAAAATACTACGGTTACAACATTTTTAACGCAAGAGTGGGTTATCAATGGAAGGGAATTGAAGTTTTTGGAAACGTAATCAACCTGACTGATAAATTATACGCCTACAATGTTTCGAGAGCCAATACCACAAATGCGCAGCCAACATATACGGCCGCTGCTCCAAGAACATTTGTATTTGGAATTCAGTACAATTTTTCATTAAAGAAATAACTTTTTGCCACAGATTTCACAGATTAAAAGGATCAATAAGGGCTTTAATCTTCATTAATCTCAATAAAAAAATCATTTTAATCTGTGAAATCTGTGGCAGAAAAAAAATCAAAAACAACTCAACTATGAGTAAAGAAACTAAAAGAAAATCTTCTAAAAAGAAAGATTCTAAAATCGTAAAAAAAATCAAACAGCACATGTACAAATGGCATCGTGTTATTAGCTTAATCACAATTATTCCTGTTATTTTCTGGACATTATCTGGTTTAATGCATCCGTTTATGGCGCATTTTTTCAAACCTGAAATTGCACATGAAAAACTGGAACAGCAAACATTTGACAAAGGGCAGCTGAAATTATCTATTCAGGAGGTTTTACAAAAAAACGAAATCACCCAATTCAAAAATTTCCGAATCGTCTCTTTTAATAATACTACCTTTTATCAGGTAAAAACCATTTTTGGAGAATTATGGTATTATGACACTTCAAATGGAAAAAAACTGGAAGATGGAGATCAAAAATATGCCGAATGGCTTTCTCGCTATTTTCTGGATGATCAAAAAAGTGCCGTAAAAAAGAGCGAGGTTGTAACCGAATTTACTTCGCAATACAAATATGTGAATCGTTATTTACCGGTTTACAAACTAACTTTTGATCGTCCTGATGCTATGGAAGTTTATGTTGAAACATCTTCCGGCAAACTGGCTACTTACAATCCAACTTCGAGACAGGTTTTTATCTGGTTCTTCGATACTTTTCATAATTGGTCATTTATTGATGCGATATCCAACAATAGTATCAGAATTATTACCATGATTTTTCTATTGTCAATCATTGGACTTTCTGCTTTAAGCGGAATCTTGATTTACGGTTTATTATGGAAACAATTCAAAAAGACAGATAATGCGGCTCCTAAAAAAGGACTTAGAAAATACCATCGCCAAATTGGGATTTGGGTTTCACTTTTTACTTTGACTTTTGCTTTTAGCGGAGCATATCATGCTACAACAAAATGGGCACCATACACTTTATCACAAATGGTCTATGAACCCACATTTGTAACTAAAGAAATTCCGCTGGCCAATAATAAACTAGATTTAGACTGGAGCCGTTTTCAAAATGCAAGTATTATTACTTTAAACGATACAACTTATTTCCGTTGTCAATTACTTGAGAAAAGCAAATTCAAGACTTCAAAAGTAGATTCTAATTCAAAATGGAGTAAAAAGAAAGATCAAAAATCGGAAGTGATTTACATTAACGCTGCAACTAATAAAGTTGTCCCAAATGTTGATTTTCACTATGCCGAATATCTAGCTTACTATTTTACAGGCGGGGCCCCGCAAGCGGCTTGCTGCGAAATGATCGAAACCTCTGATGAACCTGAAGTATCATTAGAAAATGTAAAATTATTAGAATCAAAAGTTTTAACTGATTTTGAAAGCAGAGAATATGGTTTTGTAAATAAACGACTGCCTGTTGTAAAATTAGCATACGATACTCCGGAAAAAACAACGTATTTCATCGAAACTTCAACTTCAAGACTGGCGGCTGTGGTTAAAAATGCGGATAAAGTAGAAGGTTATTCTTTTGCCATATTGCATAAATTTTTATTCATGGATTGGGCAGGAAAAAACATTCGTGATCTAGCCACAGTTTTAGCCGCATTGAGCATTTTAATTGTCAGCATTTTAGGTTTCATTTTATTCTTAAGAAAGTAGAAGGTTCTAAGGCTCTAAGATTCCAAGATACTAATATTTTTTCGCCACGAATTACACGAATTTTCACAAATTTCAAATCAATTAATTCGTGAAAATTCGCGTAATTCGTGGCAGAAAATTTCCCCAATTACCAAAAGTGGCTGGGGATTTTTTATATTTGGTGACTAATAAACCTTTTACAAGAAAGAATTGAGAAAGAAGATTCAGTTTTCGTTATTATTAATTTGGGCAGTTTGTTTTAGTTATTTCTTTATTTTAATGCTGAAGCTAACCTTACAGTACATTCCGCTAAAAAATGATGCTGCTTTTCTTCAAATCAAACAAACGGAAGTTTCTGAAATTCCCTATTACATTACCTTTTTTTACATTCATGTCTATTCGGCGATTTTTGTTTTGCTTTCGGGATTTCTCCAGTTTAACAATGCTCTTTTAAAGAAATATCCTGTTCTGCACCGAAATCTCGGAAAGTTATATGTTTTTGTAATTCTGTTTTTAAGTGCGCCTTCGGGATTATTTATTGGCTTTTTTGCAAATGGCGGATTTTATTCTAAAATATCTTTTGTCACTTTATCCATTCTGTGGTTTTACTTTACTTTAAAAGGTTTTCTGTTCATTAAAAACAAAAAAATCGTACAGCACAAGGCATTTATGCTTCGGAGTTTTGCTTTAACATTTTCCGCCGTTACCTTACGTTTCTGGAAGGTTATTCTTGTATATTTGTTTCACCCTGCGCCAATGGATTTATATCAAATTATAGCCTGGTTAGGCTGGATTCCGAATTTATTAATCATCGAATATTATCTTTATCATCAATCAAAAAAATGAAAAACCTTCTTTATTTATTTTTAGCCGCCTTACTTTTTTCCTGTAATTCTAAAGAAAAACAATCACAAATCAGTGACAACAAAATGCCCGAAGAAATCCGAACTGATTTATACGGTTCATGGGTCGGCGATTTTGTTGTTGCAGAACGTGATACAACCCAGCCCGAAAAAGAAAGATATAGTAATAAGATCAATATTGTTATCAAAAAAATTACCGAAACAGAAGTTACAGGACAAAGTATCGTTGCAGGTAATAACAGACCGCTTGCAGGTACAATGAAAAGAACAGGAAATACTATTTCTTTTATACTGAAAGAACCAGGCGATGATAAAAACGATGGTGTTTTTACTTTCGAAATACAAAATGATACACTTTTAAAAGGAACATGGACAGCAAATAATCCTAAAAAGGAAGTCCGCAAAAGAAAATTTAAACTAACTAAAAAACAGTTTAAATACGACCCTACAGTAATGCTTCCGGATAACGATATGTATGTTGATTATGAAAATCCAAAAGAAGAGGAAGTAACTTATGAAGAAGAGAATGAAGGTGAAGAAACAAAAGACACTACAAAAACCGAAACGTATTTTGAAAATGTATACAGAATGGCTTCTGAAAGCATTTTGAAGATCAATTCTTCGACACAGAAATTAAAAGAATCTGATGTTAAAAACTTAAAAAAGATAGATTTAGAAATTCTTAGAAATACCATTTTTGCCAGACACGGACTTTCTTTTAAAACGAAAACAGTACGTCAGTTTTTTGATGATGTCGAATGGTATATTCCGGTTTCGACTAGTGTTGACAATCAATTAACAGCTGTAGAAAAAGAGAATATTGTATTATTAAAACGTTTTGAAAAATACGCCGAAGATAATTATGATTCTTTTGGAAGATGATTTTTTAAGATGCTAAGGCGCTAAGTTGCTGAGATACTAAGTTTTTATTTTTGCCGCGAATTACACGAATTTTTAAATAATTAATTCGTGTAATTCGTGGCAAAAAACTTTTATCTCGGATTTTCCTGGAAATAACGCGCTTCGATTCTCTTAATATCTTTAATTGAATTTTTAGCCCACGCCAATCGTTTTTCTACTATTTCTTCATCAGATAAATGCCAGTCAATATCTGAGTTTCTTAGTCTGTTAGTAAGATTTTGAATGATGATTGCAGCAGAAACAGAAATATTTAAACTCTCTGTAAAACCCACCATTGGAATTTTAAGAAAACCGTCGGCTTTTTGCAGAATTTCTTCAGACAATCCGTCCCTTTCAGTTCCAAAAAATAAAGCACTTGGTTTTGAAATATCAAAATCGTCAAGCAGACAATCATTTTCGTGAGGAGTTGTAGCAATGATTTGGTAACCCTGATTTTTTAAAGTAGAAAGACAGTTTGTAACCGAATCAAATTTATTAATATCAACCCATTTTTGAGCACCCATTGCAATTTCTTTATCGATTCGTTTTCCGTAACGCTGTTCGATAACATTTAGTTCCTGAATTCCAAAAACTTCACAACTGCGCATTACTGCACTCGTGTTATGCATTTGAAAAACATCTTCGACCGCAATGGTAAAATGTTTGGTTCGGTTTTGTAATACTTTTAAAAATTTCTCTTTTCGGTTGTCTGTCAATATATTTTCGAGAAATGCCAGGTAATCTAAATCAATCATTTTGTTTGTATTTGGCGCAAAAATACATATAAATCAACAGAAAGAAAATTCATCTGTATTTTAGCTTTCCTGATGTTCCAGAAATGTGTTGTTTAATTTTTCGTGCAGCAGGTTAAGCTTTGTAAAATTAATTTCTAATTCTTCTTCTTTAAAAGAATCACCATTAAAAACTTCATTTTCGTTTTTAGAATGGGCATTTAGACGCTCAAACATTTTATCAAGTTCTGCATAGGTATAATTAACATTAATAAACGAAATAAATTTTTCTACAACCTGTTTCATTCCGTCATTATAATAAAGAGCCGTAACATTCTGATCTGTTTCGTAAAAAGCCAAAAAGCCTTCAAAATATTTCTCTAAAACCAAAGCCCCATATTGCTGAAAACTTATTTTATTTATTTCCTGAGCCGTAATTCCAAAAACACTCGGCGGCAGCAAATTCGGAACCATATGCATTCCCATCTTTTTTTGATGTGATTTCAAAACTTCTGTTGGGTTTCTATAAAGAAGTGCAAAAGGTATTTCAGCAAAAATGCTTCTTAAATAACCCGCATCAAAAATATGCCAGGCATCCAGTTTTAAGATTAAATTGTTTTGATCCGGAAATCTCTTTTGTCCTAATAATTTAATAACTGCTTTTAAAAGTGCCGTCTTTTTGTCTAAACCAAACAAATTACTGCGTAAAATTTCATCAACAATTGGTGCTTCAGAAATCATAATGTTTTCTGCTGAAGCGGCTAAAGACTGGCTCAGCATTGTAGAACCGCATCTTGAAACGTGAAATACCAAAGATTTTAAATCGACCGAAACTATTTCTTCAGACCATTCTATAAGATTTTCAGGAGTACTTATTACTTTAAACGACTTTGAATTGTATTCGTGGCTTCTGCATTTTAAGATTGTTTCATCAAAAAAAGGATCAGCATATTTTAAATCTCCCAGATAAATCCATTCAAAATAGATTTCATTATTTTTTTCAAGTAACTTATAAGGAATCCAGTTAAAAAGAGAATGATGTATGTTTTCCATTGGTGATTTATTTTATTTTGACTGAAGATCTGCGATAATTTTTGCTGTCATTTCTGATGGATTCCGCGAAAGCTCCGCAATAATCTGCTGTTTTACCTCATCAGAATATTCATTTTTATTTGAAGAAGCATGAATATCAAAACCCATTTCGGCAAATAATTTATCAGACCAATCGTTTCGTATGCAATCAAGTGTGAGATGAATTCGCGGTTCGGCGCTCTTGTTTTCAACACTATGCGGAAGCTGGAAATTAGCATACCAGCACTCTCCCATTTTCATTGGAACAAGTTTTTTATCTACATAAAAAAAGACTTCTGAGTTTGTTATGATAGGAACATGAATTCTAAAAAATCCATCTTCATAAGAAGTATCATTGTCCACATGTTCTTTGATTTCGCTGTCTGGCCCTAATCGCAGTAATCGTACCGCTTCTTTTTCACATTGAAACCAATCCATTATTTCTTTAAAATAATGACAGCGGTCCAACAGCGGCGTATTTTTATATTCCTTATTTGAAAAAGAGGTAATATCGTTTACCAAACCCGATTGTGATCGTAAAGAAACACTTGTCCAGTTTCCTTCATACCGGTTTGTATTAAAATGAGGTGTCCATAAATCATTTTCGCAAATTGTAAGTTCTTGCTGCAGTTTTTCAATCGAAAAGGTAATAGGAAGTATGCTTGACGAAGGATTCATAAGCCTGGGGTTAAATTTGAGATTTGTTTTGGTCCTGTAAATATATAAAATACACCAACCCAATTACCAAATAGATAAGCAAAATTTTACAAATTCAGGAATTCATTTTTTTAAATTAAAGTTCTTTCCTTAAATTATCAATAATGAAGTCGTAAAGTTTATTTGTTGAAAAAGATACCGTTTCTAAATCGGTTTTTAAGACTAAATCTGCCTTTGCCGGAGTTTCAAAAACATCACTTATTCCCGTAAAATTTTTAATTCGATTAAGGTCGTTTTCGGGTAATAAAGCTTTCTTATACAAACCTTTCGGATCTCTTTTAATTAAATTATTTATCGAGCAATCTAAAAAAACAGTTCGTACAAATTCATGCGTTCTTAATTCATTTCGCAGACTTTCATAAGGATTTATTACTGACATTAAAGTGATGGTATCTTCGGCAACAAAATTTCGTCCCACATTAAAAAGACGTCTCACATTCTCGCAGCGGTCTTCTTTAGAAAATCCTAAATCTTTACAAATCGTTTTTCTATAAATATCACCGTCAACAATTTCTGCTTTGTAACCGTTCTCGATTAATAAATGCCGAACATTTTGGGCTAATGTCGTTTTTCCTGAACCCGATAATCCTGTAAACTGAATTAAAATCATTTATAATTTCTTTTGTTTTTTTCAGCATTAAAACTAAATAATCTGCAAAGTCAAAACAATAAGTATAATTACGGTTTTATTCTCTCTCAAAAATATTAAAAAAAGAATCGTGCAAATGTGCCGTTAGCACTAAATATCGGTAGAAAACAAGAGTTTAAATTGATTTAGCGTGCCGTAGGTTCGCAATAGTCATTCTGTTGCGAACCTACGGCACGCTAAATTTGTTTCCATTCTTATTCTCTACCGATATTTAGTGCCTACAGCACAACTCTTAATTCGCATAAATTACTATTTTTATCTTTTAATATATTTTAGAATGAAAAAGAAACTTGTTGTTTTAACCGGAGCCGGAATTAGTGCCGAAAGTGGTATTAAAACATTTCGTGACAGCGATGGTTTATGGGAAGGTCACGACGTTATGGAAGTCGCAACTCCCGAAGGATGGAACAAAAATCAGGAATTGGTTCTCGATTTTTACAATAAAAGACGCCAGCAGCTTAAGCAAGTGCAGCCCAATTTAGGACATCAAATTTTAGCAGAATTAGAAAAAGATTTTGATGTTTACATCATCACTCAAAATGTCGATGATTTACACGAACGTGCCGGAAATACCAAAGTTTTGCATTTACACGGCGAATTATTAAAAGTGAGAAGTGTCAGAAATCGAAATTTAATTTTAGACTGGACAGAGGATTTACTTACAGGAGATTTAGATGAAAACGGACATCAGTTACGACCTCATATTGTGTGGTTTGGCGAAGAAGTTCCAGCACTGGAAGAAGCAATTGATATAACCGAAACGGCAGATTATTTTGCAGTAATTGGGACTTCATTACAGGTTTACCCAGCAGCAGGTTTAATTTCTTATGCTCCAGCTACAACGCCTGTTTTTTATATTGATCCAAAACCTATTTCAATTCCAAATATTCGAAATAAAGTAGAAGTTATCACCAAAACAGCAACCGGAGGCGTTGCTGAAATGAAAATAAAACTATTCGAATTAGAAAATTTATGATGGATCTTGAAATAGTATTACAGCAATTATCACGATTCAATTTTATGACACAGTTACTTATTTTCTCTTTAGAAAATATAAGTCTTTTATTGCTGGCTGTTTTAATAGGAAAATTAATTGAACCCGCAAATACTGTTTTGAATCCAAAAGATCGAAAATGGGTTATTTCCTGCCTAATCTGCAATATATTTGTTACAGCTCTGGGTTTTGAATTGTATCAATTACAAATCGTTAAAATTGATTTTTATCATGATCTAGTTGCTATTATTCTTGACACTTTACTGCTGATTGTTTTAATGGACTTTTTTATGTTTTGCTTTCATTATCTGGCGCATACTCTAAAATGGTTTCATCCTATTCACAAACTGCATCACACTCATATTGAAACCAATGTTTATAGTTTGTTTGTGCTTCATCCTATAGAAACTTTGGGCTTTGGTTTTATATGGCTCATTTTGATCTCTATTTTTCAGCTCAATTATATCAGCCTTACGATTTATTTATTTTTAAACTTGTTGTACGGCATATTTGGACATCTGGAAAAAAATATTTTTCCTGCATTTTGGTATAAAAATCATTTCACCAAATGGATTTCTACGACAAAATTTCATTCTGATCATCATAAAAACCAATCTCATAATTTTGGATTTTATTTTACTTTTTGGGATAAAATCTTCAAAACCATTATTTAAATTGAAAGTTAGGTCATAATAAAGCTTCAGTAATTTTCAGAAGTTTTAGCAATCACCTATATTTGCACCTTTCGAAAAACAACATAACAATGACTACTCTAAACGAATTGAATGCTATATCACCAATTGATGGAAGATATAGAAATAAAACTCAAAATTTAGCACCTTTCTTTTCTGAAGAAGCTTTAATAAAATACCGTGTACTGGTTGAAATTGAATATTTCATCGCTTTATGCGAAATACCTTTACCTCAGCTTTCTGGTGTAAATTCAAATTTATTTGACAGCTTAAGAAATATCTACAAAAATTTCTCTACTGAAGATGCGCTTTGGATTAAAGAAACAGAGAAAGTAACCAACCACGATGTAAAAGCGGTTGAATACTTTATTAAAGATGCTTTTGAAAAATTAGGTTTATCTCAATACAAAGAGTTCATTCACTTCGGATTAACATCTCAGGATATTAATAATACTGCCATTCCGCTTTCTACAAAAGAAGCTTTTGAGCAGGTTTATATGCCTTCACTAATTTCTTTAATTTCTAAATTAAAAGAATTAAGTGTTGAATGGAAAGATATCCCGATGCTGGCTCGTACGCACGGGCAGCCGGCTTCTCCTACTCGTTTAGGAAAAGAAATCCTGGTATTTGTTGAGCGTTTAGAAGAGCAGATGCGCTTGTTATTCAACATTCCGTTTGCAGCTAAATTTGGCGGTGCAACAGGAAACTTCAATGCGCACCATGTAGCATATCCACAAATTGACTGGAAACAATTCGGAAATAAATTTGTTGAGACAGATTTAGGTTTACACCATTCTTTCCCAACAACTCAAATAGAACATTACGATCATTTTGCTGCGTTTTTTGATGGTTTAAAAAGAATCAATAATATCATTATCGATTTAGATCGTGATATCTGGACATATGTTTCTATGGATTATTTTAAACAAAAAATCAAAGCGGGAGAAATTGGTTCATCGGCAATGCCGCATAAAGTAAACCCAATTGATTTTGAAAACTCAGAAGGAAATTTAGGAATCGCCAATGCTATTTTTGAGCATTTAGCAGCTAAACTTCCTATTTCAAGATTACAGCGTGATTTAACAGACAGCACCGTTTTAAGAAATGTTGGTGTGCCAATTGGACATACCATTATTGCTTTTGAAGCAACTCTAAAAGGTTTGAACAAATTATTATTGAACGAAAGTAAATTTGCTGAAGATTTAGAGAAAAACTGGGCAGTTGTTGCCGAGGCAATTCAAACTATTCTGCGTCGTGAAGCTTATCCAAATCCGTACGAAGCACTAAAAGGTTTAACAAGAACTAATGAAGCTATTGATAAAAATGCAATTCACAATTTTATTGCAACTTTAGAAGTTTCTGATGCCGTTAGAACCGAATTAATGCAGATAACTCCCAGCAATTACACAGGAATCTGAAGAAAACCTAAAATATTTTGTCAAAAAAAGCTATCTTTATCGAGATAGCTTTTTTTTTAACCCGGAGTATCCAGATTAGTTCACCTGAATTGATTTTCGTAGAAGTTTAGTGAACTTTATAAGAAATAAAAAAGCTGGATTATACTCCTGAAAATACCACTTTTATGATTGCCTTAAATGCCGCTGCAGAAACTACACACCATTTACAACCTTTAATTAGTGATCTGGGATTAATCCTGATGACTGCCGGAATTGCCGTTCTATTATTTAAAAAAATGAAACAACCTCTGGTTTTAGGATACCTGATTGCAGGATTTCTGGCCGGAAACCATTTTGATTTTTTCCCTTCGATAACAGACATGAAAAGTGTCGAAGTCTGGGCAGAAATTGGAGTTATATTTTTATTATTTAGTTTAGGACTCGAATTTAGTTTTAAGAAACTAATGAAAGTAGGCGGAACTTCATCTGTTACAGCAATTACCCAGATATTATTCATGACACTAGTTGGTTATTGTGTTGGACAATGGATGGGCTGGGGAAAAATGGACAGCATTTTTCTCGGGGCGACGCTTTCTATTTCGTCAACAACCATTATTATCAGGGCTTTTGATGAATTGGGAGTTAAGGGAAAAAAGTTCGTTGGGATTGTATTTGGAGCCTTAATTGTTGAAGATATTGTTGCTATTTTAATGCTTGTATTATTATCGACAATTGCCGTGAGCGATCAGGTTTCGGGCGGTGCTTTAATACAATCTGTTTTAAAACTGGTCTTCTTTTTAATAATTTGGTTTTTGGGCGGAATCTTTATTATTCCTACGATTTTGAAAAAAGCCAAACATCTTTTAACAGATGAAATGCTGCTTATTATTTCGCTGGCATTATGTTTAATGATGGTAATTTTTGCTGCACAAGTTGGTTTCTCTCCGGCTTTGGGAGCATTCATCATGGGTTCTATTATTGCAGAAACCACAATGGCAGAAAAAATTGAGCATTTAATACAGCCTGTAAAAGATTTATTCGGTGCCGTGTTCTTTGTATCTGTGGGAATGTTGATTAATCCTGAAACGCTGGTTACTTATGCACTTCCGGTAGCTTTAATTACGCTTTTAACTATTTTCGGAAAAGCATTTAGTTCCTCAATTGGAGCTTTACTTTCTGGCCAGCCGCTTAAACAATCCGTTCAAACCGGAATGAGTTTAGCACAAATTGGAGAATTCTCTTTTATTATTGCAACGCTTGGCATGACTTTAAAAGTAACAAGTGATTTTTTATATCCTATAATTGTGGCCGTTTCTGCCATTACAACTTTTACAACTCCGTTTTTAATTAAATATTCAGAGCCTTTTGCACAGATTTTAGAACAAAAAATGCCCAAAAGATGGGTTAAAAATATTAACAGATATAGTTTAAATGCACAGGCCATTAAATCAGTAAGCACCTGGCAGGTTGTGCTTAGATCATCTATTACCCAAATTATACTGCATACCATAATTATAACTGCAATTATATTATTATCATCAAAATTTGTAGCGCCATTAGTTGCCGATACACGATTCGGAAATACTCTGGCTGCTTTATTAACGCTGGTTGTCATTGCTCCATTTTTATGGGCGCTTTCGCTGCGTCGTGTAAAAGTTGATGAAGTCGAAGTACTTTGGGAAGAACGTAAATATCGAGGCGCACTTTTAATGCTTATTTTAATCAGAATGAGCCTTGGATTATTTTTTGTTGGGTTTTTACTGAATATTTTCTTTTCTCCTTTAGTCGCGTTTGTAGCCTTGATTATTGCGATTGGAGCGTATCAGATTTTTCCAAAAAAACTGAACGAGCAATATCATAAAATCGAAAATCACTTTTTGAAAAACCTTAACGATCGTGAAAACAAAAAAATCGACAGACGATACGCCAATTTAATGCCGTGGGACGGTCACATGTCTATTTTTGATATTGGAAAAGAATCAAACCTTGCCGGAAAAACGCTGGAAGAACTAAAAATTCGAGAACTCCTCGGAATCAATATTGCTTATATTAGACGCGGTGAAGTCACAATACCAATCCCTTCAAAAAATGAACGTTTGTTTCCGGGAGATGAAATCTCTGTAATTGGTACTGATGCCCAGATTACTGAATTTACCAAATACTTAACTCAAAATGAAAATGATGCCAAAACAGTCGAAGAATCTGAAATTGTGCTTCGCCAGCTAGAGGTTTCTCAGGAAGAATTTACTCAAAAAAGCATTGGCCAATTTAGAGGAAAAACCGGCGGAATGGTCGTAGGAATTGAAAGAAACGGAAATCGTATCCTAAACCCGGAATCGAGTTTGATTTTACAGCCAAACGATATTATCTGGGTTGTTGGAGATAAGAAAAAAATGAGTGAGTTTCTAAGTAACTAAGCTAAGATTCTAAGTCTTTTTACTTTGCGAATATATCTTAGAAATTTGTGGTACAACAAAAAAAAGCGCTAAGATTCTAAGTCTATAAGAGTTTAATCTCTTCAAAAAACTTAGAATCTTAGCGCCTTAGTATCTTAGTAACTTAGAACCTTATTTATTCGGCTGCGGTGTTATACGTAAATAAGGTTTTATAGGTGTATATCCTTTTGGGAATTTCGCCGGAATATCACTATCTGGAACAGCTGGAGTAATTACTACATCTTCGCCGTCTTTCCAGTTTGCAGGAGTTGCTACACTGTAATTTGCAGTTAATTGCAAACTGTCAATTACACGAAGTAATTCGTCAAAATTTCTTCCTGTAGAAGCCGGATAAGTTAAAGTCAATTTGATTTTTTTATCGGCACCAATTACAAAAACAGAACGCACTGTAAACTTATCGCTCGCATTAGGATGAAGCATATCATACAATGTTGCTATTTTTTTATCCTCATCAGCAATTATCGGGAAATTAACCTCCGTATTTTGAGTTTCGTTAATGTCTTTAATCCACTCCAGGTGCGACTGCAAACCGTCTACACTCAAAGCAATAACCTTCGTATTTCTTTTGGTAAATTCCGGAACATAGTTCGCTACAGTTCCCAATTCAGTAGTACAAACAGGAGTAAAATCTGCTGGATGTGAAAATAGAACACCCCATGAATCTCCTAACCATTCATGAAAATTAATTGGTCCTTGTGTGGTTTCTGCATGAAAATCCGGAGCTATATCGCCTAATCTTAATGTTGACATAATATAATTTTTTAGTTCCTCTAAAATTAACTAAAAAATACATTTAGAAAACATGCAGAAATTAAAAAAAAGTTAAAATTCTACATTGTCTATCTAATTAATATTTTAAATTAAATAAAGCTCACAACAAAGTACCAAATAGCCAGGGTTATAAATGAAACAGGGATTCCGAAACCAATCATCATACTGCTTAATTTTGGTTTTAACCCATAAGTTGAAGCCAGAATTGCGCCTGTAATCATTGGAGCCATTGCGATTTCTATAATTGTAATTTTTATAGCTTCAGAATGTTGGTTAAAAACAAAAACATAGAGAATGAAAATGATAAGCGGCGTTACAATAAGACGGAAGAAAAGCCCCAGTCGTAAAAATTTCCAATGCTTACTTTTTCGATCAAAAGTGAGCTGTAATCCAACCGAAAATAAAGCTAAAGGTGTAACCAAGCTTCCTAGTTTTAATAAAAGAGGCTGAATATTCGGATATAAATCATAATCAAAAACATTGAGCAAACAAGCAGCGACGAATGTTATAAACGGAGGAAATAAAAGAATCTTTTTTGAAATGCTTTTAAAATCCGGGCTTCCTTTGGAGTAAAAAGCAGCAACAAAAACACCCAAAGTCGAAACCACCACAAAAGTTCCCGGCTGATCTACCAATACTGCCGTTTCTAAACCTTTTTTTCCAAACAAAGCTTCAACAATAGGATATCCTAAAAACGATGAATTACTTAATCCGGCGGTTAGGATCAAACAGCCTATGAGTTTGTTTGACCAGCCCAGTCTTCTTCCTAAAAAATGAAAAAATACAAATGCCAGAAAAAAACTAATCCACCCCGCTCCAATCGGGAATAATAATTCGTTACTCCATTTTATTTTCGGAATATGATATAAAGTAATGGCAGGCAAACAGACATAAATAACAATTTTATTGATCGTTTTATAAATATGAGTTGGAAACCGCTTTACATTCTGCAAAAGCAATCCTAAAAACAAAAAGAAGAATATTATAATAAAATTGTTCATATCGAGGGTTCGTAGCAAATTTAGCAATTAGTGATTAGTAATTAGTCCTTAGTAATTAGTTTGTTAGTGTTTTTGGTTAAATTTTAGCGGATAAGTAATTGGCTGGGATTTTTTGCAAAATTTAAGGAATCTACTTTTAAAAAAACTCACTAACTACTAAAAGCTAAAAAACTAATTACTAAGGACTAATCACTAATTACTTCTTACATTTAACATATAACATTTCACATTTAAAAAAAAATCACTACATTTGTAATATATTTTATTACAGTATGCTTTCAGGTAAATTTGCCATAACAATTCACATTCTTACTTTGCTCAATAAATTTCCGAATGATTATTTATCATCAGAATATATTGCAGGAAGTATTAATTTGAATCCTGTTTTGGTTCGAAAAGAGATTGCAAACTTAAAAGCACATCATATTGTAGAAAGTAAAGAAGGAAAAAACGGCGGCACAAAACTGGCTGTAGATTCATCAAAGCTGACTTTAAAAGAAATTTTTGAAATGACTTTTGAAACCATCAATCTGGGTTATGCTAAAAATCAGCCCAATCCGGATTGTCCTGTGGGAAAAAAAATCAATCAGAATCTGGATGCTTTGTATGCAGACATGAATCAAAAAGTGAGTGCACAATTACAAGGCATTTCTTTAGAAGATTTTTCGAACCAATTTTAAAACTATTTTTTTACCTTAAACTGTAACATTTTTTATTACTAAATAAATTTATATATTATGAAAATCGCAATTATTGGAGCCACAGGATTTGTAGGCTCAGCAATCTTGAACGAATTGGCAGGCAGAAATCACGACATTACTGCTATTGCAAGAAACCCAAAAGACACCGCTGGCATTAACTGGAAAAGTGCTAATATCTTTAATGTAACCGAATTGGCAGCAATTTTAAAAGGAAACGACGCTGTTATCAACGCTTATAATTCAGGATGGACAAACCCTAATATTTATGATGATTTTATTTCAGGGTCTAAAGCCATTCAGGAAGCGGTAAAAAAATCGGGTGTAAAACGTTATATCACAATTGGCGGTGCAGGAAGTTTGTTTGTAGCTCCAGGTTTACAAGCAGTGGACACACCAGATTTTCCAAAAGAATTTTATGCCGGCGCAACAGCAGCAAGAGATTATTTAAATATTTTAAAAGAAGAAAAAGAATTAGACTGGGCATTTTTTAGTCCGGCTTTCGAAATGCACCAGGGTATTACAACCGGAAGAACAGGAAAATATCGTTTAGGTTTAGAAAATCCTGTTTTTAACGATGAGCAAAGAAGCATTTTATCCGTAGAAGATTTAGCCGTCGTTATTGCTGATGAAACTGAAACTCCAAAACATCATCAGGTTCGTTTTACTGCAGCTTATTGATTTTTTCTTTTGCCACGAATTAAACGAATTTTCACAAATTATTTTTTTAATACTTAATTTCAGCATAACAAATTAGTGGAAATTCGTGTAATTCGTGGCAAACTAACTTTTTGAAACTGTTTTTGTTTTCTGTACTTTTACAATATTAAAAAAGTATTTTGTCAAGTTTAAAGAAACAGTCGGGGAGTTTAACTGAAAAAGCTGGAATTTCATCTCCTGAAATTACCAATGTTTCGGCTATCAATCAAATTAAAAACAAACGCAGACAGCAGCCTTCTGCAGCCGAATTAGTCTCTGGAATTCTTTCCGGAAATATAACAGCACTGAGCCGCGCGATTACACTTATCGAAAGCACAAATCCGGAACATGCAGCAAAAGCAGACGAAGTAATAAAAGGCTGCCTTCCCCATGCCAATAAATCAATTCGCATAGGGATTACGGGTGTTCCCGGAGTTGGTAAAAGTACTTTTATTGAGGCTTTTGGAACTTATTTGACTCAGGCAGGAAAAAAAGTGGCTGTTCTGGCCGTTGATCCCAGCAGTTCGATTTCGCACGGAAGTATTCTGGGCGATAAAACCCGAATGGAAGAACTCGTAAAAGATGAAAATGCTTTTATCCGTCCAAGTGCATCTGGAGAAAATCTGGGTGGCGTTGCCCGTAAAACCCGTGAAACGATTATTTTATGCGAAGCCGCCCGTTTTGATACGATAATTATAGAAACGGTTGGTGTGGGACAAAGTGAAACTGCTGTTCACAGTATGGTTGACTTTTTTCTTTTATTAAAAATTTCCGGTGCAGGCGATGAACTTCAAGGCATCAAACGCGGTATTATGGAAATGGCAGACACCATCGTCATCAATAAAGCAGACGGTGATAATATCAAAAAAGCCAATCAGGCGAAACTGGAGTTTAACCGTGCGTTGCATTTATTTCCTCCAAAAAAATCAAACTGGCAGCCCAAAGTCACGACTTGCAGCGCCATTACAAAAGAGGGTATTTCGGAGATCTGGAACACCATTTCTGATTATTTCGAAATGACAAAAGAAACAGGATTCTTTCAGGAAAAAAGAAACGAACAAAATCAGTTTTGGATGATGGAAACTATCAACGAACAATTGAAACAAAATTTCTACAATCAGTCCGAAATCATTTCATTATTGGAACAAAATAAAAAAGCGGTGCAAAATAATGAAATATCACCTTTTGCCGCTGCGCAAAAGTTATTAAAATTGTATTTTAATAAAGGTTCAAGGTAACAAAGGCGCAAAGGTTTATCTTTATTTGTCAGTTCTAGCGGAGTCGAGAACTTATTATATTCTTAAACGGTTCGAAATAATAAAGGTGCAAAGAAATAAAGTTTTTTTTTCTCTGTTTCTTTGAACCTTTGTTCCTCTGGACCTTTGTCCCTGAATGAACCTATTTTTTTCTCAATTTATACTTATTCTCTTTATACAAATTCCCCGCTGTAATAACGTGTGCTAAGGCATCTTTTGCTAATTCTTCGTTTAACTTAACCGGAATTAAAGTTGTATCGTTTTTAATTTCGAACTGAAGCGGTTTTAGATTTGGCTGCATAATAACAACCTGATTCTCTACTCTAAAAGCGTTGATATCATTAAACTGCATAATCGATCTTCCCTGCACTTTTGAATCTAGTTTATTTAAGTTTCTTCCCACCATTGGTGTTTCAAAAGAAAGTCCTAAATAGCTTAACAATGTTGGCGGAATATCGATTTGACTTGCCAATCTGTCATAAACTGCTCCTTTTGGAACTCCAGGTCCCATAATAAATGCCGGAATATGGAATTTATTAATTGGTACTAAATTCTTTCCGTATGTTCTTGTATTGTGATCTGCGATTACAATGAAAATAGTATTTTTAAAATACGGCTCTTTTTTAGCCATTTCGAAGAATTTTCCAATTGAGAAATCGGCATATTTCATGGCGTTGTTTACCGTTGCTGCTTTTTTATCAAATTGCTTTATTCTCCCTGCCGGATATTCAAACGGTTCATGATTTGAAGTCGAAAACATTAAGGAGAAGAATGGTTTATCGCCTTTTGATTTGAAATAATTATTGGCTTTTGTTACCAAATCTTCATCAGAGTAGCCCCAAGTTCCCTTGAAAGCATATTTATTTCCATCTGATTCAAAATCTTCCTGATCTACAATATCGCTGAAACCATTTCCGTTGAAAAACGAAGCCATATTATCGAAATTCGCCATTCCGCCATAAATGAAACTTGTATCGTATCCTTTTTGTTTTAAAGCATCGGCAAGAGTAAAAAATCCTTGTTGTGAATTTCCAAGTTTCACCACACTTTCTGACGGCGATGGTAAAAATCCGGTTACAACGGCTTCAATTCCGCGAACGCTTCTGGTTCCTGTACAGTATAAATTAGTAAACAATAATCCTTCTTTTGATAATTTATCAAATTCGGGTGTCAGCGGTTTTCCACCTAAAATTCCAACATATTCTGCACCTAAACTTTCTTGTAGAAAAATCACCAAATTATATGGTTTTTTCTTAACCGAATCTGGCTGCTGTACATGCAGAAACGGAATTTCGGCATCTGTAAAACCATTTGGTCCGGCAATCATGTATTTTTTTACACGAGCAATGGCTTCGGCTTCATCCATTTTACCATACATTTTTGTGTTTCCTTCATTCTTAATTGAATAAGCGGCAAAAGCAACTGTATAAAATGAATTTAGTCCTAAAGTATTGGTCAATTGATCTGTCGAGAAAACAGCATTACTGGCATTAATAGGACGTTTTGAAGTAAGACTTGAACGTGCTCCAAAAAACAATAAAAATGCTACTAATGGAAAAGCGATTAGTTTGAATTTATATTCAGTGCTTGTAGTATGAAAATATTTTTTCCCTTTTTTGAAGGCAAAATAAATGGCTGTTCCCAAAATTATAAAAGTAACGATGATTGAAATCAGGTAACTTTTTAAAAGCATTCCAACCACTTCCTTAGGATAAATCAAATAATCTAAGAAAATCTTATTCGGACGCGTGTCGTATTGTTTTACGAAGTCTGGTGAAGCTAATTCTACAAAAAGAATCAAAAACAGGAATAAGAAACTATAAATTACTAAAAAACTATTGGTGAATTTCAACCATTTATTTGGCAGAAAAGTAATTAAAACAGCCGGCAGAAACGACAAATAACAAAGTAAAATCAAATCCATTCGCAAACCGATTGGAAAAATATACCAGAAATCAGGTGTCTGCTCTACCCTTTCTTTAAAAAGGAAAAATAAAAATATTCGGCTTAATGTTGTAATCAGTAATCCGATTAATATAAAATTGAAAATAGGTTTTAAATAACTTAATTTTTTCATTAGATGAATTACATTAATTTTTTAATTGAGAATATGGGAAGATACTAACTCGCTAAGTTTTTGTTTTAATCCGTTATTTTTTTAATCTCGCAAAAGTCGCAGAGTCGCAAACTTTTATTAAAAAGACTTAAAAAAACAAAAACTTTGCGACTCTGCGACTTTGCGAGCAATTTTTGGTGTTATAGAAAAAACTCGAATGCATAAAAGACGCACTGCAGTGCGTCTCTACATACGCGTCTTTACTCCTCGTAGCGGTTTATTTCTCTGTCGTAAAATTCATTGGCTTTAACAATAAGACCTTCCATTTCTGCATTTAATTCTGCTTCATCAAGATCTTCGGCTTCTTCCATAAATTCAACCTCATCATCTTTTAAGTTGATTATAAATCTTGGATAATCAAGATGAATGATGAAGATATCATCCGGAAAATCAGTATTATCGCCAAGTAAAAATTTAGGTAATTCCATTTTATTTAAGTTTATTTTTTTAAATTATAATGTCTGTTTTTGACCCACAGATTTTACAGATTGAACAGATTCGAATTCTGTGTTATTTAAATAAATCCGTGAAATCTGTGGGCCTATATTTTTAAGCTTCAAATTTAGTTATTTGAAACTGAATCAGTAATTAATTTCTTAGTTAAGTAATGAAAGCGCATGTACAGGAAAATTGCCGCTGTGGTTAATCCTGCCAAAAGCCCAATCCAAACGCCCTGCGCCTTCCATTCTGTATATTCTCCCAAATAATAAGAAATAGGAAAACCAATAACCCAATAGGCTACAAAAGTGATATACATTGGAATTTTGACATCCTGTAAGCCACGTAAAGCTCCCAGAACCACAACCTGAACTCCATCGGAAATTTGAAAAATAGCCGCTATCAATAATAATTTTGAAGCAATTTTGATTACTTCGGTATTATCCAGAATTTGTCCGCTGTTTTCCATATTTAAAAAAATGTGCGGGAAAAAATCATGAAAAACGACAAATAGAAAAGCAAAAAAAGTTTCGATGACAATGGCAAGCAAAAATATAGAACGGGCTACAACAACAAGATTTTTATAATCCTGCAGTCCTCTTTGATTACTTACTCTAATCATCGATGTAACGCTTAATCCCATCGCAAACATAAAAGTAAGCGACGACAAACTCAATGCAATTTGATTGGCTGCCTGACTGGTTTTACCAATATTACCGCAAAGCCAGATCGAAGCTGTAAACAAAACAACTTCAAAAAGCATCTGCATGGCTGATGGAAATCCTAAGTTTATTATTTTTTTGAGCGTTGCACTTTTAATTTCACTGAAACTGAAATTTTTAAAAAAATGTTTTAAATCATTTCTTCTTGACAGCATAATATGCATGAACATAACCAAAAATATTCTCGAAATCACGGTACCAAGTGCCGCGCCGATAATTCCCATTTTAGGAAAAATCCAAATACCATAAATCAAGAGATAATTTATACCTACGTGAAGCACATTTGCCATAATCATGGCGTACATCGAATATTTGGTCATCGATTTTCCGTCGGCAAATTGTTTGTAGCCCTGATACATTACTAAAGGAATCAATGAGAAAGCAACCCAGTCTAAGTATGGTTTTGCCAATACAATTACTTCTTTAGGCTGTTCTAATAACTCCATTAATGGTTTTGCCAAAACAATTAAAGTAAAAAGCAATAACCCAATAATGGCGCATAAAAACAAACCATGATGAAATGCAGAACGAATTTTGCCATCGTTTTTTTCAGCATCGCCTTCGGCTACAATTGGTGTAATTGCTGTCGAAAAACCAATTCCTAATGACATGGCAATAAAAATCATACTGTTTCCAAGTGAAACTGCCGCCAATTCAGTACTTCCTAATTTCCCTACCATTATATTGTCGACAATACCAATTAAAGTATGGCCAACCATACCTAATATAATAGGATATGCCAGTCTGAAATTATATGAAAACTCTTTGGTGTACTGCTTTAAATTCACTTTACTGCTTTTTTAGTGGGCAAAGATAATCAGAAGCTTCGAATTCTATCCTATTAATAAAAAGATAAGCCAATTTTAAGGCTAAATTAGCATACCGTAATATTATATAACGATTTTTAAAAATTATATAACAAGTTCAAAAGGGCTCTATTTTACTTTTACATTATTAATAATTCAAAGATATATGCCATGAAAAAATTACAGTTTATATGCCTCGCTGCATTCGCATTTTTATATTCTAATGCCACTTTCGCTCAAGACAATGCAGCAACAAATTACGATCAGGGTTTTAGATTAGGAATTGGTTTAAACGGAGGAATCCCAACTGATACTGACGATTATGATTTTTCACTTGGTGGAGACGTTCGTTTACAATATGACTTATCTAAAAGAACATCTTTGACATTAACTACAGGTTTTACAAACTTGTTTGTGGGAGGCAAAGATGCTTTAGGAAATGACATAAAAGATTTAGGATTTATTCCTGCAAAAGCTGGTTTTAAAGCTTTTTTCTGGGAAGATCAATTTTATGTTTTAGGTGAAGTAGGTGCCGGTTTTGCTGTGACAAATGGGTATAATGACACCACATTTTTATGGGCTCCAGGAATTGGGTACGCCAACAAATACATTGACGTGAGTGTCCGTTATGAGGACTACGACAAGTTCAACACCAATCAAGTGGCTCTTCGTTTAGCCTATGGTTTTGATCTATAAAAAGAAAGGTTTATTTTATTTTTTTGTTTTTGGTAACAAACCCGGAAGTTTTCATAGTCTTCCGGGTTTTGTATTTTATTAAAGTTCCTAAAAAAAGTAAGCTCGATAGGGTTTAAGCTTTGAAAAAATTATCTAATTATCAAATTGACACATTATCTAATTCCTAACTCTTCTCCAAAGTCTTCTTATAGGTATCAAAATTGTCTTTAATCTCTTTCGGTAATTCCGGAACCTGAATATCGGTGTATTGTTTCATTTCTTCCCAAATAATCTTCGCTACAATATAACGCGCCATATCTTTATCATCTGCGGGAATTACGTACCATGGAGCTTTTTCTGTCGAAGTCTCATTTATTGCTTCTTCATAATATTGCTGGTATTCGTCCCAATGTTCACGTTCTTTTAAATCGCCGGGAGAAAATTTCCAGTTGTGTTTTCCTTCTTCTAAACGACGAAGCAAACGATTCTTTTGTTCGTCTTTACTCAAATGCAGAAAAAACTTCATGACAACTGTTCCGTTTTGAGTAATATGTTTTTCGAAGTTATTGATCTGCTCGATTCTGTTTTTCCAGAATTTAGGTTTTATATCGTCAACCGAATTAATTCCGGGTAAATTTTCTGCCAGAATAAATTCAGGATGAACTCGCGTAACCAAAATATTCTCGTAATGCGTTCGGTTAAAAATTGCAAACTTTCCTTTTTCGGGCAAAGCAATATAATGACGCCATAAATAATCGTGTTCTAATTCAGTTGAATTTGGTGTTTTAAAACTATGAACCACAACCCCACGCGGATTAAATTCTTTAAAAACTTCTCTGATCAAACTGTCTTTTCCGGAAGTATCCATTCCCTGAAGGCATATCAAAACCCCATATTTATTGTGTGCATACATCACATCCTGAAAATCGCTCAATTTTGCCTGAACCTTATCGAGTTTTTCTTCTTTTTCATCATCATCGGCATCAATATTTAATAAAGTTGGAAGTTTACTTAATTTAATTTTATCTGTGACTTTAAAATCTTTCGGTTCTATTGATTTCATATTTTCAAATTTTGTATTATAAATATAGTAATTTTACGAAGCATATTCCTGCTATTCATTGCAATACTTTTTCAATAAATTGCTTTTTCCAAAGCCACAACAAGAGCTTCCGCTGGTCGCTTTGTTCTGTCAGGAAAAAATTCAATTTCTTTTCAAAGTATTTCCATTACTATCAGGGCTGGGCAATTATTTTCAAAACAACATTCATGGAAAAATTCACATTAGAAATATTATTTCAAATCATCGGAATCGGTTCAGCATCAGGATTATTTTATAACAATGATGCGCTTTATATCATTGGCGACAATAGCGGATTCTTATACGAATACAACATGCAGAATCAGCAGTTAAACCAACATCCTTTAATTGATAATCCAACGCAAAATATTCCGAAAAATCTAAAACCCGATTTTGAATCTTTAACGCATCATAACGATACACTATATGTTTTTGGTTCCGGCTCTACCGAAAACAGAAACAAGATGATTGAGTTTAATATTAAATCAAAAACCGTTTTACAAAAAAATAATCTAGTCGATTTATATGCCGTAATGCAAAATTTTGGTTCTATAAAACCTGCAGATTTCAATCTTGAAGGTGCAGTTTTTGACGGCGAGAACTGGTACTTATTCAACCGCGGAAACGGAATTTCAAACAAAAACATCATTTTTACGATTCATGCCAAAAGTCTTGGAGATGAATTTGCTTTGGTTGCGACCAATTATAAACTGCCTAAAATAAAAGGTGTTCGCTCTAGTTTTACCGATGCAATTTTAGTGGAAGACAAAATCTATTTCCTATCTACTGCCGAAGACACAAAATCAACTTACGACGACGGAGAAATCCTTGGAAGTTTCATTGGAAGAATTGATCTTAAAACCATGAAAATTGATTTTACTCAAAAAATAACTTCAACCAATAAATTTGAAGGTTTAACTTTCTATAAAAAAGAAAATAACAAAATTGATTTTTTACTTTGTGAGGATAATGATACGGATCTTTTAGAGACTAAGATTTTTAAATTGACTTTGCCTATTAAATAAGAATTACGCAAAGTATATCTATTACAATAGTAATGTAGAGGCGCACAGCTGTGCGTCTCCATAAAGAATGTAATAATGATGATGACAAAGATTGCGAATTTACGAGACATTAGACACACTGCTATGCGTCTCTACATAAAACCTTTGTAACTTTGAAACTATGAACCTTTGAACCTGAAAAAAAAACTTTTTTTCAACCTCGTCCCAACCTTTTTATCTTTTTCGCTCTCTTTATAATTAAAGACCAATATTGTGATAAACGAAACGCTAATTTCTAACTGCAAAAAAATGAACCGCGATGCGCAGCGTCAGGTTTATGAGCACATGGCTCCAAAATTGTATCGCGTTTGCAAACGATACCTCAAGAAGGAAGAAGAAATCGAAGAAGCCTTGGCTGACGCTTTCTATACCATATTTACAAAACTAGATCAGCTTAAGGAAGAAAAAGCCTTTGAAGCCTGGGCCAGAAAAATTGCCGTTAATTACTGTTTGGCTTCCATCAAGAAAAACACAAATTTCAATATGTATCTTGATGATGTAAAAATGCTTGCACAGCCATTTACAGAAGAAATGAACTCATTAGAAGAAGAAGACTTACTTAATTTATTAAACCATATTCCCGATGGCTGTAAGACTGTTTTTAACCTTTTTGTTATTGAAGGTTTCGGACATAAAGAAATTGCAGCAATGCTCAATATTTCTGAAGGCACTTCAAAATCACAATTGAATGCTGCGAAAACCAAGCTAAAGGAATTAGTAAATAAATTGTATTATCAAAAAGCAAAATAGTCATGGACAATCAAGATAAAATATTCAACAGATTTAAGGAAGCTGCAGATAATGCAGAACCCAAAGATTTTCCGGGAATGGAAAAAGTCTGGTCACGCCTTGAAGACAAACTCGACCGAAAAGAAGATAAAAAAAGCATTGCTCTTTGGAAAAAAATCGCTGTCGCTGCTTCACTTTTATTAGTAATTTCTTTAGGATATCAGTTTTTAAAAACAGACAAAACGACTATTATTCAAACACCAGATAAGGTTGTGGTTAATGAAACTGAAAAAGAAACAATTAATAATTCAGCTTTAGAGAAAAACAAAGCCGTTGTTACTGCAGATTCACAATTAGTTCCAAAAGAAGAAGCTGCTAAAATTCTGGAGAAACAAATTAAACAGCAGGAAAGAGTGGCGATTCAGGAAATTGCAAGTTCTACCGATGTAGTTGCAACACCAAACTATGATGCAATGCCTGCGCTTAGTGCACCTGCCGCCGTTGCTGTAGAATCAGAATATTCGGAAGAAGAAACTGAAGTTTCAAAAGCCAAAGATAAAATAGATGTAAGTTCCGGATATTCAAGAAAAATGGAGAAAGAAACTTTTAAAGCCTCTTCTGCAGAAATGCAATCTCAAAGAGCTAAAAAAAGTGCCCCTTTAGTTATCCTTAACGGTAATGCAATGGCTCACAGCGACGAGGTAAAAAAAGACAAAATGATGCAGGCTGAAATTACAAATCTACAGCCTGAGAATGTAGAATCTCTAGTTGTTTTAGATGAACCTTTGTACATTATTGACGGAATTTACTATTCTGAAAATGATTTATTTGGAAATAATCCAACTAGTCCTTACGCGCCTTTAGACAAACAAGACATTAAAACAATAACCATTTTACAAGATCTTGAAGCCACATCAAAATATGGTGAAAAAGGAAAAAAAGGAGTTGTTATCATAACTACAAAAACAGGAAAACCGGCTTTAAAGAAATAGCCAAAACTCAACAAATCTTAGTCAAAGTTTAAAGCTTTGACTAAGAAAAAAATCCGAACATTAATTTAAAACTTACTATCATGAAAAGTCTAAAACTTATTTCATCAGCCATTGCTATGCTTATATGTTTCGTGTCAATGGCGCAGGAAAGAACGATTACAGGAATTGTTACAGATGCAAGTTCGATTGCGCTTCCGGGGGTTAATGTCTACATTCAAGGGACAAAAACATATGTTGCAACGGATTTTGATGGAAAATACAGCATTCAAGCTCAAAAAGGTGATGCTCTTGTTTTTTCTTATATCGGAATGAAGAGCCAAACAATTATTGTACAAGATTCAAATGTTATCAATGTTGCATTAAAAGACGAATCTAATCAGCTGCAGGAAGTTGTTACAGTGGCTTACGGAATTTCAAGAACTAAAAGAAAAGCCGCAAAACAATCAAAAAGCCAATATACGCCAGCTCCAAGTGTCACGGAATCTGTTTCTCCTAAAAATGAACCGATTTACATTGTTGACGGAGTTGCGATAAAAGCCGATCAAATGGCAAAAATTAATCCGAATGATATTGATGATGTAAAGGTTTTAAAGGATGAATCGGCTATCTCAATTTATGGAAATAAAGCGGCAAACGGCGCAGTAGTTATTGTAACGAAAGACGGACTTTACAAAAATCTTACGGAACAAGAATTAGACAAGAAATTAAATATTATCAGACTAAACCCTGTTCAGCCAGCTCAGGAAGATTATGATACTTTCGTAGAAAATGCTTTTGAAAGCCCAAAAACGGCTCCGCTTTCTACTTTTTCTATTGATGTAGATAATGCTTCTTATACCAATATCAGACGTTTTTTGAATAGTGGACAAGAAGTCCCAAAAGATGCGGTGCGTGTAGAAGAAATGGTCAACTTTTTTAAATACAATTATCCTCAGCCTAAAAATGAACATCCGTTTTCTATTAATACTGAAGTAAGCGATTCACCATGGAACTCACAAAACAAAATTCTGAAAATTGGTTTACAAGGAAAAAATATCCCTACAGATGATTTACCGGCTTCAAATCTTGTTTTCTTAATTGACGTATCAGGTTCAATGGAAGACATGACTAAACTGCCTTTGCTAAAACAATCCATGAAAATATTGGTAAATGAACTACGACCAAATGACAAAGTAGCAATTGTGGTCTATGCGGGAGCAGCAGGAATGGTTTTACCTCCAACTTCTGGAAACGAGAAAAAAACAATAATTAAAGCGCTGGATAAATTAGAAGCCGGAGGAAGTACAGCCGGAGGCGCAGGGATCGAACTCGCTTATAAAATTGCCACTGAAAATTTTATCAAAAGCGGAAACAATCGTGTAATTCTGGCAACCGACGGTGATTTTAATGTGGGAAGTTCTTCAAATTCTGATATGGAGAAATTAATCGAAGAGAAAAGAAAAACCGGCGTTTTCTTAACTTGTCTGGGTTACGGAATGGGAAATTACAAAGACAGTAAAATGGAAATCCTTGCTGATAAAGGAAACGGAAATTATGCCTATATCGATAATATTCAGGAAGCAAATCGTTTTCTTGGAAAAGAGTTTAAAGGTTCAATGTTTGCGATTGCAAAAGATGTAAAAATTCAAATTGAATTCAACCCAAAACAAGTTCAGGCATATCGATTGATTGGTTATGAAAACAGAAAACTTCGTCCGGAAGATTTTAAAAATGATGCAATTGATGCCGGAGAATTAGGAAGTAATCATACCGTTACGGCTTTATATGAAATTATTCCTGCCGGTGTAAAAAGCGATTATTTAAACGTTCAGCCTGATGATTTAAAATACACTCAAACCGAAACAAGTTCAAACAATTACAGCGGTGAACTGGCAACAATAAAATTCCGTTACAAAAAACCTGACGGTGATAAAAGTATCGAAATGGTTCAGATAATCAACAACAGATCGGTTAGTTTAGATAAAGCGAGTGATGATTTTAAATTCAGTACGGCTGTGGCTTGGTTTGGATTAAAACTAAGAGATTCAAAATTAATTACTGATAAATCATCTGAAGCTATTGCAGAATTAGCACAACAAGGAATGTCATTCGACAAAGGAGGTTACAAAGCCGAATTTATTCGCCTTGTTGAAACTTCCGAACAATATAATTAATAAATATTTCTTTACATTTGGTTTTTAATCGAATCATTAATTTTAATAAACGTATGAATCCAATTTTAAGCCAAAATCTATTTTTAGTTAAAGAACATATCGGAATGTTTAAAGCTGCTAACAACTACGACATTTACGACCCTCAAACGAATCAAATAATTATGAACTGCCGAGAAAATAATCTTGGTTTCTTTACTAAAGTATTTCGTTTTACAGATTATAAAAGAGCGACACCTTTTAATGTTGAAATCACAACTGCTTCGGGCGAAAAATTAATTTCGGTAAAAAGAGGAATTGCAATATTCAGATCGACGGTTGAAGTTTTTGACGAAAAAGACAGGTTAATTGGAACTTTCAAACAAAAATTTTTCTCATTTGGAGGAAGATTCGAAATCTTAGATAAAAATGAAAAACCTGTTGCAACATTACAAGGAAAATGGACAGGATGGGATTTTAAATTTTCTTATGAAAATAAACAGCTTGCGCAGGTAAGCAAGAAATGGGCCGGATTAGGAAAAGAGTTCTTTACAAGTGCAGATAATTATGTACTTCAAATTGAAGATACTGTACCATCTGATAGTCCGCTTAGACAATTAATTCTTGCTGCCGTTATGTGTATCGATATGGTTTTGAAAGAATAAAAAAGTTGTTAAACTTAGATTAAGAAAACACCTAAAAGCATCATTTTAGTTGGCAAAAGCTTTATTTTTGTTAGACTTAAAATGATGCTTTTTGCATTTCTAAACATAAATCATGACAGACTTAAAAAATAAAAATGCGCTTATTACAGGCGCTGGTAAAGGAATTGGAAAAGCGATCGCCATTGCTTTGGCAAAAGAAGGTGTAAACGTGATTCTTGTTGCGAGAACTCAGGCCGATGTTGATCAATTGGCCGCTGAAGTAAATAAATTAGGTGTAAAATCGTTAGCTTTATCTGCAGATGTTTCTGATATCAATTCTGTAAATGCTGCTGTTAAAAAAGCTTTAGCCGAATTTAAAACTATTGACATTTTAATTAATAATGCCGGAATTGGTGCTTTTGGAAAATTCCTTGAATTAGAACCAGCTGACTGGGAAAGAATTATTCAGGTAAATTTAATGGGAACGTATTATACAACCCGCGCTGTTATTCCTCAAATGATTGAAAGACAAACGGGCGATATTATTAATATTTCTTCAACAGCAGGATTAAACGGAAATGCTGTAACAAGTGCTTACAGTGCCTCAAAATTTGCTGTTATGGGTTTAACTGATTCACTAATGCAGGAAATGAGAAAACACAATATTCGTGTTACTGCTTTAACGCCGAGTACAGTAGCAACGGATTTGGCAATCGATTTAAAATTAACAGATGGAAACCCAGAAAAAGTAATGCAGTCTGAAGATGTTGCTGAATTGATTATTGCACAGCTTAAATTAAACCGACGAGTTTTTATAAAAAACAGCAGTATTTGGTCTACAAATCCTTAAAAAAATAAACTCCAAATTTTAAATTCCAAATTCCAACTCTTAGTGAAATTGGAATTTGGAGTTTAAAAAAATTGGAATTTTTCAAAACTAATATGATGGAACAATATTTAAGACAATTAATTGCGATAGAATTTCAGGATAAAAAAGAAATTTTTACCGGATTTCTTATTGATTATTCTGATGACTGGATTTTACTTCGAAACAATCCGGTTGATTATATTTTGGATGGTTATGTAATCCTGAAAAACAAAAACATCGAAGCAATTCACAGAGATCAGGATTTGGCCTTTACAGAAAAAGTAATTCGATTAAAAGGGCTAAAAACAAACGCAGAGGATATTATTCCGATTCGGGATTTGAATTCAATTTTAAATTTCATCAACAATCAGCACGGTATTTTTCAGATTTCTAAAAAGTCTGCAAAATCTGCTTATTTAGGAAAATTAATTTCGCTGACTGATGAAGAACTTACAATTGATTTCCTGGATACAAGAGGTCAGTTTGGCGGAGAATTAGCTTTTAATCCTGAAAAAATAAGGGTTATTGAATTTGATACAGATTATATTAATTCGTTAAAATTGGTGATTCCTGAAAATCAGAAGTAGATTTTTTGATACAATAAAAAAAGCCCTTTTAAAAGGGCTTTTTCTTTTTTCTGTCATTGCGGGAAACGAAGCAATCACACTCAGTATTACATTTGATTAGTAAACTTACTTATTATTAGTGAGGTTGCTTCGTTCCTCGCAATGACAAACTAGATGTATATTTTTTTAAGCTTCTGCCAATTTATTTACAAACTCCAAACGAACACTTCCATCTTCATCAATTTTTGTCAAATTGATTTCGTGTAAAGTATTAATCAATTCAGGATTCCAAGGCGTTTTTACTTTTACGTAGTTTTCGGTAAAACCGTGAATATAACCTTCTTTATTTTCGCTTTCGAATAAAACAGTTCTGTTTGTTCCTAATTGGCTTTCGTAAAAAGCACGACGTTTTTTAACAGATAATCCGCGTAACATTTTGCTTCTTTTTGCTCTTACATTCGCAGGAACAACTCCCGGCATATCTGCAGCTTCAGTATTATCTCTTTCAGAATAAGTAAAAACGTGTAGATAAGAAATATCCATTTCATTTAAGAAATGATAGGTTTCTAAGAAATGTTCATCGGTTTCACCAGGAAAACCAACAATTACATCGACACCAATACAGGCGTGCGGCATAACTTCACGAATTTTATTGACACGGTCTGTATACACTTCACGTAAATAACGACGTTTCATTAATTTTAAAATATCGTTGCTTCCTGATTGCAGCGGAATATGGAAATGCGGTACAAAAGTACGGCTTTGTGAAACGAACTCTATTGTTTCATTTTTCAATAAATTAGGCTCGATAGATGAAATACGAAGACGCTCAATTCCTTCAACTTCATCTAAAGCTTTAACTAAATCAAGAAAAGTATGTTCGTGTTTTTTGTTCCCGAATTCGCCTTTTCCGTAATCTCCAATATTAACTCCTGTTAAAACAATTTCTCTAATATTTTGTGCCGAAATTTCTTTGGCATTTTTTAAGACATTCTCTAAAGCGTCACTTCTCGAAATTCCACGCGCTAACGGAATTGTACAATAGGTACATTTATAATCGCAGCCATCCTGAACTTTCAAAAATGCACGAGTACGATCGCCAATAGAATAACTTCCCACATAAAAATCAGCTTCGGCAATTTCGCAGGAATGAACTTCACCCATATCATTCTTGCTCAAGTCATGAATATAGTCTGTGATTTTAAATTTTTCTGTAGCTCCCAAAACTAAATCAACGCCGTCAACAGCTGCTAATTCTTCTGGTTTTAATTGTGCATAACATCCAACTGCTGCAACAAAAGCTTTATCATTAAGTTTCATTGCCTTTTTTACAACCTGCTTAAACTGCTTATCTGCATTTTCTGTTACAGAACAGGTATTGATAACATATATATCTGCAATTTCTTCAAAATCGACACGATCAAAACCTTCATCATTAAAGTTTCTGGCAATCGTAGAGGTTTCTGAGAAATTCAATTTGCAGCCAAGCGTATAAAAAGCAACTTTTTTTCTATTTTCCATAGGAATGCACTACATTTATAGTAGTAAGATATTATATTTACATCTCTGTTAAAGAGTTTGCAAATTTACATACAATATTCTTGAAAATAAAATCAATAATATACTATATATCAATATTTTGCATAAATCATCAATTTTAAAATGCATTAAAAAATCAAATAATAAAACAATTATTTCTTAATTTTTGTACTTTAGGTGATGATAGATTTTAATTCAATAGGAATAAAATGACAAAATTATCGATTAAGTGCAAATTTAATCGATTAAATACATTTTTTTGTCTTTTAAATTAAAATTTTCTTACATTTAACTTTGCTTAGAAAATTTCAACTTTATATTGAGTTTTTATAGATTTTAAACGGTAATATTAATATTATAACAATTCATATAAAACAATTTTGATTTTAAATCGTTATGTTGTTGTTTTGTTATTAAAAAACGAATGGGAACGCCGAAAACCATAAAGAGTAGGCAAAATTAAAAATTAAAAACTCCATTATGAAAGCATTTTTACCCACGATCTGCTTGATGTTCTTAACCATTTTTAGTTCGCAAGCGCAAACTAATGCTCCTGCTGCAGCTGCAAACCCATTTCCATCTATTAGTACTTTAACAAATTGGGCGAGTTTAAACTCTCAGTCACAATTTGATATTGCCATTCGTGCGGTAGGGTTTAAATTTGAAGTAAAGGAGCCAAGTGCAGAATCAACAGCTTACACGTATATTCGTAAAGTAACTGTAAACGAAGTAAACTATACTGATAGAATTGTTTACAGAATTACTAACAATAATTCAGCAAGTATTATCTCTTTAGTTACTGCTTCTACAGATTTAGTAAGTTTATATACTCCACAATTAGCAACATTCAAAAATAATAATTGTAAAACTGAAATGTCTAAAGATAAAAATACAACTTGCAGCTGTTACGAAAGTGCCGCTTATGCAATCGATCTTTGTGACGAACGTGTAAAACTTACAATGGGTGACGGAAATAAATATTTTGTTTCTGTAGCTAAAAAATAATTCAAAGAAACTACGTTTTCCAAATCTTTGCAGACTTTTATAGTTTTCAAAGATTTGGAGGAACGCATTTCTTAAAATATCCTTTATAAGTTTGGATTTTTGAGTTCATACCAAACTTCTATTTCTCCTTCATATTCGAAAGAATTCACAAAATGAAAACCTAGTTTTTCTAAAATCTTTCTGGAATTTTCATTTCCCGCATCCGCGAAAGCGTAAAGCTTCTCTACTTTCATTTCGTTAAAAGCATAATCAATAAAATTTTTTCCTGCCTCAGAAGCGTATCCTTTTCCCCAATGTTTTTCGATAAAACGATATCCCAACTCGTAAAAATTTTTATGATTATTGATTTCGTCTGTAATATACTTTATTCCTGACCAGCCAATAAATTCATTGGTTTCTTTGAGAACTACTGCCCAGCGGCCTGTTCCAAAATCTTTGTATTGTTTTTGAACAAATTTGATATAACCAATACTTTCTTCAATATGTTTTACGGGATTATTCCCTAAAAACAAATGTACATTCGGATTCGAATCCAATTCGAACATTCCTTCTGCATCAGAAAGTTCTAATTCCCGTAATATCAAACGTTCTGTTTCGATTGGATTTTTCATCTCAAAAATTAATTTAAAATATATTTCTGTACTACTTCGGCAACTCCGTCATTGTTATTTGAAGATACAATTAAATTGGCTTTATCTCGCAATTCAGGCGTTACATTATCAACCCAAACACCTAAACCGGCATATTCGATCATAGTTAAATCATTTCCGGCGTTTCCGATGGCAATAATTTCACTTTGATGAATTCCGAGTTTATCTGCCAATTGTTTTAAACTTGCCGCTTTATCTATTCCGTTTTGTGCTGCTTCAAGAAAAAAAGGTTTAGACATCGAAACGCTTAAATGCGGCATTGCGGCTAATAAATCTTTTTCAACTTCTTTTAAATAAGCAGGATTTTCAAGTAAAATACATTTTACAGCAGGTCTGTCAACATAATCTTTAAAACTCGAAACTTTACGGTGCGCCATACCCGTAATATCTTTTTCGATTTCGATATATTCAGAATCGGTTTCGCTTATAATCTCGTCATCTAAATATGTTATAATGTGCGTTTTCATTTTTATACTATAATCGTATAAAGCGTGAATTTGTTCTATAGTAAGCTTCTGTTCAAATAAAATCAAATCATCTTTCACCTGGCTGATAATAGCTCCGTTAAAAGAAATCATATAAGAATCATTTAAATCTAATTCCAGCTCTTTAGCATAAGCAGTCATTGCCGATGTTGGTCTTCCCGAAGCCAAAACAACATAAATACCTTTTGCCTGTGCCTCTAATAAAACTTTTTTATTTAAATCTGAAATTTTGTGGTCGTCTGTCAACAAGGTATCATCCATGTCCAGAACTAACATTTTGTATTGCATTTTTTTTTTAGTTTGCAGTTTTGAGTAATATTCAGTTTTCAGTGTTCAGTATTTAGTGTTCAGTCACAGTTTTGATGCAAACTGAACACTAAATACTGAACACTGAAAAAAAAACTTCCTAAATACTCATTCTAAATTCTTCAATAACCGGATTTGCTTTTGCAAAATCTGTTTCCTGAATAAAAACCTCAACGGCCAAATCTGTACCGCCAAAGCCTCCTAAACGAGCTGATTGAATATTATCTTTTTTTACAGTTTCTACGCCGGCTTCTTCTAATCTTTCCTGCAAAGCAATTGCTAATACTTCACTTCCTGAAAACACCTTCATTAATCCCATGACATTTTTATTTTATTAATTATTAATCTATTCTAGTATTGTTTTTAATTGATTTTGAAAATCTTCATTTTCATTTACTCCAATATGTTCCTGATTTTTTAATGGATAAAAAGCAGCATTTGCTTTCAAAAGTTTTTTTAACCGAACTGAATTCTCAAAAGGAATTAATTGGTCTGCCGTTCCATGAAAAATATAAATTGGAGCTTTTATCTGCGGAAGATAAACATTGGTTTCTAAACTAAACTTTTTCATAAAGTCTGGAAACATTGGCACTCGTTTACTTGACAATTCTAAAAAATTATAATACGGCGCCTGCAGCAGTAAAGCTTTTGGTTTATTTTCGAAAGCTAATTTAGCCGCAAATCCAGAACCAATCGAATATCCGGCAATTATGATTTTATCTTCAGGATATTTTTTAGTCATTAACTGATATACAATTGAAATATCTTTTGATAATTGTTCTTCATTTTCGATTTCACCTTCACTTTTCCCGAAACTTCTATAATCTAAAATAAAGATGTCGTATCCTAATGAAGTATATACTTTTGCAATTTTACCCCAGGTTTCAAGTGTTCCGGCATTTCCATGAAGATAAAAAACCAGTCCTTTAGAATTTTCAGCCTTAAATAACAATCCGTTAAGAATAGTTCCATCAAATGATTTGATGTTTATCTCTTCGAATTTTTGCTGATAATCAAACTTGTAATCTTTTGGTAATCTCGAACTATGAAAAACTAATTCAACCTGATTAAAATAAACATATGAAATTATCAAAACATAAATAATCAGAAAAAAGCACAGAAGTACGATTGACAAAAATTTGAGTGTTTTGAATATTTCCATATATTATTATTTAGTTTTCAGTCTCAGTTTACAGTTTTTTTACTGTAAACTGAGACTGAAAACTGCCGCTATTCTCTCTGATATTCGTAAGTTAAATTATAGTCTGAACCAGCCCAAAATATAAATAAAAACGCTCCATTATTACTTACCGCTTCATTAATTAGAAGGTTACCGTTTTTAGCTAAACCAATTCTTCTTTTATTATTTTGAGAACCACCTAAAAGATAAGGTACTCCTGTCCATTTTAAGAACTTATTATCAAGGTAAAACATTCCGTCTTTAAATTCACCGGAAATTACCGTTTCTACAATAGGCATGGAGTTTTCCAGAACTTTTACAGATAATTGTTTATTATTCTCAAATTTGAGATTTAGCAAAATTGTATTATTTACTGACTTGATAGTATTTAATTGTCTTTTTTGCATAAAATTCTGATTCACTATAAAGTCATACGCATTATTAAACTTTATTGAGTCTCTTGAATGACCCGCAATCTTAGTTGCTCCGGATTTTGTATAACTTGAAATTGGATTTAAGACATAATTCCCTTCTAAACGGGAAATATTCTCTGCACTCAAATTTTCTAAATCTTTAGCAAATTTCTTTTTTGAAAAACCGGCACAGCCTAAAAAACTGCCCGCTAAAAGAATTGTAATCAAAAAATATAGATGATCTCTTTTCATTCTCTTTATCAATTACAATTCTTTTTTTATGGTCTACTCTTCTTCCTCAATATCATCTTCCTCTTCATCCAATTCCTCCTCACCTTCTTCATCCATATCAAATAAATAAGGTTCTAACAGCATTTTATCTGCCAAAATCTCGATACGTTCTGTCAAAGTTTCAGCAAAAATTAAACGTTGTGTTTTGGCAATACTGTTAGAAATACGCATGATTTTAGTTTCATGACGTAATTTCAAAATAGGATCTGCATCATCCAGAATAAACATTTTCAAACGGTTTACATTGTAACCCGCTGTCGAAAACATATCACTCAATTTATTTGGCGTTCCAATTAAAACATCGACTCCGGTAGAAATGTAATTTTTATCGTAATCCATATCGCCTTTGTCATGAACACCGTACACTTCAAGATTGGTATATTTTCCGTATTTCTCAAAAAGCTCTTCCATTTCAAGCACTTTTGCTTTGTCTTCCACAATAATCAAAGCACGTGGTGATTCTTCTGTTTTTCCAGCCAATTGCTGAATCACATTCAAAACAATTGTAGTTGTTTTTCCACTTTTTTCTGGAGAAATAATAATACAATCCGCACCACTTTTTATGGTTGAAAAAGTTTCCATCTGCAAAACATTTGCTTCTGTTAAACCGTTTTCAATTAGTCCGTCTTGTAATTTCTCGTTTATTTTTTTTAGTTTCATGTTTTTATGCTTTAAGCTTTAAGCAATACGCTATAAGCAAAAATTATTTATAATTTAATAGCCTAAAGCTTAAAGCTTATAGCCTACAGCGCGAAGCTTATTTGCTTGCGAACATTTTTACATCGGTTTCAGAAATTTCTGTTCCTCCTAAAATGATTAATCTTTCGACAACATTTCGAAGTTCACGAATATTTCCTGTCCAATCGTATTCCTGCAATAATTGTATGGCTTGCGCCGAAAATACTTTGACTACATTTCCCTGTTCAGAAGCAATTTTCTCAGCGAAGTGTCTAATTAAAGAAGGAATATCGTCACGTCTCTCATTCAATGGCGGAACTTTAATCAAAATTACAGCCAAACGATGGTATAAATCTTCACGGAAACGGCCTTCGGCAATTTCTGTTTTTAAATCTTTATTTGTTGCAGCAACTACGCGAACATCAACTTTAATATCTTTATCCGCACCAACTCTTGTAATCATACTTTCCTGAAGCGCACGTAAAACTTTGGCTTGCGCCGAAAGACTCATGTCTCCAATTTCATCTAAGAAAATAGTTCCTTTATCAGCTGCTTCAAACTTTCCGGCACGATCCTTAACTGCCGATGTAAAAGCACCTTTAACGTGTCCGAATAATTCACTTTCGATCAATTCACTCGGAATCGCCGCACAGTTTACTTCAATTAATGGAAAATTGGCGCGTTCGCTTTTTTCGTGCAATTGATGCGCTACTAATTCTTTTCCTGTTCCGTTTGGCCCCGTAATCAAAACTCTTGCTTCGGTTTGAGCAACTTTATCAATCATCACTTTTATATGATTAATCGATTCGCTGTCGCCAATCATTTCATAATTTTTGCTGACTTTTTTCTTTAGGATTTTATTTTCAACAACTAATTGTTTCTTGTCTAAAGCATTACGAACGGTATTCAATAATCGGTTTAAATCTGGTGGTTTTGAGATATAGTCAAAAGCTCCCAAACGCATGGTATGAATTGCCGTTTCCATATCGCCATGACCCGAAATCATAACCATCGGAATCTCCGGCTTAATCTTTTTTACTTCTTCTAAAACCTCAACGCCGTCCAGTTTTGGCATTTTGATATCACACAAAACCAAATCATAATCGTTGTTCTTTATTTTTTCAAGACCCGCGGCGCCATCTTCAGCCTCTTCAACCTGATAGGTATCATTTTCTTCTGATAATATTTTTACCAAAACTCTTCTAATCGCTGCTTCGTCTTCAATTATTAGTATCCTGCTCATTCTTCGTAATTTTCAATTTTAAAAATTCCAAAATCCAACCATTGGAATTTGGGATTTATCCCCATTCTTTTTGAATTGGAATTTAATACTTTAACCATTTATATAACTCTTTCCACGTTGGTTTTTTGCCGTACATTAAAATACCTACACGGTAAATTTTTGCTGCAAACCAAACGACAAGGAAAAATGTAGCAAACAATAATGATACCGAAATTGCGATTTGCCACCACGGTACACCAAACGGAATACGCATTAACATAACTATTGGCGACGTAAGCGGAATCATTGAAAATACAACGGCTACCGTTCCGTGCGGGTCATTTACAACCGTAAAAAATCCGATGTAGACACTTAGAATTAACGGCATTAATATTGGCAAAAGAAATTGCTGCGAATCGGTTTGATTGTCTACAGCTGCTCCGATTGCCGCATAAAACGAACTGTATAGGAAATAGCCTCCAATAAAATAAATTACAAAACCAATTAGAATACTTGGAATAGGTAAATTCCATGCTTCTCTTAATCCCATTTGTATTATTTGAGAAAAATTATGCTCTACTGATTGCATTAATACAGGTGGAATATTAGATCCCGGCCTGATATTTATACCAAAAAATGCCGAAGCTGCAAACATTAATCCCAAACCAATAATCGCCCAAATCATAAATTGTAAAATTCCGGCCAATGATGTTCCTACGATCTTACCAATCATTAACTGAAAGGGTTTTACAGATGAAATAATGATTTCGATAATTCGGTTTGTTTTTTCTTCGATTACACTTCTCATTACCATATTTCCGTAGATGATAATAAACATCATAATTAAATAACCAAATGCACCGCCTATAGCAATTTTTATTTCATTTAATCCTTTTAAACTTTCTTCTCCCGAAGCTTTAACCAAATGAATATTGACATCTGACTGTGCTTTTTGAATTGCCAGCGTATCTAGTTTTGCTTCTTCCAGATTTAGTTTCGTGATTTTTGTTCCGATGATTTTCTGCGTGCTTTCTATAAAAGAAATACTTGGACTATTGTTCGAAATAAACTCAATTTTACTTTCTAAATCTTTTGTCTTATTTGTTTTTGGAATAACAATTAAGCCACTGAAATTTTCTTTTGTAATACTGTCTTTTAAAGCTTTTACATCAATTTCAGACAAATTCAGGTATTTGAATTCAGCACCTTTTTTATTTTCTTTTAAAAAATCTGCAGCAAAAAGTCCGGTTTCGTCATGAATTGCAATACGTTTTGTTTCGGCTTTCATCGTGCTTAAATAACCTATAAAAACGGCTATCGCAACAAACAAAAGCGGACTCAAAAAAGTCATGACAACAAAAGATTTATTGCGGACTTTGGCAATAAATTCTCTTTTTATAATCAACGAAATGATGCTCATAAATATTTTAAATTTTCAAATTCCAAATTCCGATTTTGAACACTCTTAAATTGGAATTTGGAATTTCTTTTTTGGAATTTTATTTTGTGTTTTCAGTAACTGTCTGGATAAATATATCGTTTACACTTGGAATTTTTTCTACGAAATGCGTTACTTGTCCGCGTTGTGTCAGGACATTCAATAATTCATTTGGTGTTGCATTTCCTATTTGAATATTTAATTTTAAATCATCATTTAAAGATTTGAAATTAGCCGGCGAAACGGTAAACTTTTGTGTAATATCGTACATTAAACCTTCAACATTATTAGTCAGAATTCCAACTTCAAAACTGTTGGTTTTAAACTGGCGTTTTACATCACCAACTTTTCCTTCAATCAGTTTATTTGATTTATGAATTAATGCTATATGATCGCAAAGTTCTTCTACGCTTTCCATTCTGTGGGTCGAGAAAATAATGGTTGAACCCTGCTCTTTTAACGCCAGAATCTCATCTTTTATAACATTGGCATTTACGGGATCAAAACCTGAAAAAGGCTCATCAAAAATCAGCAATTTTGGTTTATGCAAAACACAAACTACAAACTGAATTTTCTGCGCCATTCCTTTAGAAAGTTCCTGAATTTTTTTATTCCACCAGCCTTGAATTCCTAAACGGTCAAACCAATAATCCAATTGTTTTTTAGCTTCAGCTTTAGAAAGTCCTTTCATTTGTGCGAGATACAAACATTGTTCCCCTACTTTCATCGAGCTGTATAAACCTCTTTCTTCCGGAAGATAACCAATTGTCTGCACGTGTTTTGGCTGCAGTCTTTCTCCATCTAAAATTATTTCGCCGCTGTCCGGCATTGTAATTTGATTGATAATTCTGATTAGGGAAGTTTTTCCAGCTCCATTCGGACCTAAAAGTCCATATATACTGCCTTTTGGCACATTTAATGAAACTTCGTTAAGCGCTACATAATCGCCATATTGTTTTACGACTTTATGTACTTCGAGTAAGTTGCTCATTTTGTTTTTTTGGATTTTCTTGTGCTGGCTTTTGCTATTTTTACCAACAGTCTGTAAAAGTAAATAATTACTATCGAATCTGCATAATAATACGCAAAAAACCCATTCTATTTATGTTTAGAATGGGTTTTGAATTTATTTAAACATTTAGAAAAAGTTTAGATTATGAGAACATATCTTTTACTTTTTCAAAAAATGATTTCTCAGATTTTTCTGGACTTGGCACAAAATGTTCATCGTTTAAAGCATTTTCAAAGAATTGTTTTTGTTCTTTGTTTAATGTTTTTGGTGTCCATACATTTACGTGAACCAATAAATCTCCGTTTCCGTAACCGTTTAAACTTGGAATACCTTTTCCTTTTAATCTTAAGATTTTTCCAGATTGAATACCTTCTTCAAGTTTAATACGAACTTTTCCGTTGATTGCTTCAATATCTTTTGAAACTCCTAAAACTGCTTCCGGGAAACTGATGTATAAATCAAAATGAATATTTTCGCCTTCACGTTTTAAGAATTCGTGTTCTACTTCTTCAATGGCAACGATTAAATCACCCGGAATACTATTTCCCGGCGCATCGTTTCCTTTGTTTGAAACTTTCAACTGCATTCCGTCAGTAACACCTGCCGGGATTTTGATTGATACGGTTTCATCTTCCTGAACCATTCCTTGTGCATCTGCTTCAGAAGGTCTTTTATCTAAAATTTGACCAGAACCACCACAAGTAGGACATGTTGATGCTGACTGCATTCTTCCTAAAATGGTATTAGTTACACGCATTACCTGACCTTGACCGTTACAAGTCGTACAAGTTTTATACGTTACACCTTTTGCCTGAACTTTACGTTTTACTTTTACTTTTTTCTCAACACCATTTGCAATTTCTTCTAAAGTAAGTTTTACTTTAATTCGAAGATTGCTTCCTTTAGCACGGCGAGGACCTCCGCCTCCGCCTCCAAAACCGCCGAATCCTCCACCAAAAATATCACCAAACTGACTGAAAATATCATCCATATTCATACCGCCGTGACCACCGCCAAATCCGCCAGAACCATCAAATGCCTGATGTCCGTACTGATCGTATTTTGCTTTTTTCTGTGGATCGCTTAAAACTTCATAAGCTTCAGCTGCTAATTTAAAGTTTTCTTCTGCCTCTTTGTCGCCTGGATTTTTATCAGGGTGGTATTTAAGCGCACTTTTTCTATATGCTTTTTTTATTTCGGCAGCGTCAGCATTTTTTGAAATGCCTAGTATTTCGTAAAAATCTTTTTTCATAATTAGGTTTAAATTCCAAATCTAAAAATTCCAAAATCCAAACTTTGGCATTGAAACTTCTGTTCGTATTTTTTAGTTTCCGATTACTACTTTAGGGAAACGAATAATTTTGTCTCCTAATTTGTATCCTTTTTCAATAACATCAACAATTTTCCCTTTTAATTCATCAGACGGAGCCGGAATTTGGGTAATTGCCTCAGCAAAATCAGCATTAAAAGCATCACCTGCTCTTACTTCAACTTGCTCTAAACCTTTAGAAACTAAAGTACTTTTAAGCTTTTCATGAATCAACTCAACTCCTTTTTTCAAATTTTCATCGTCAGATTTGTTGATTTCTACAGCCGCTCTGTCAAAATCATCTAAAACAGGAAGCATTGCTAACAAAACTTCTTGATTTGCAGTTTTAAACAGATCCATACGCTCTTTTGAAGTTCTTTTTTTGTAATTTTCAAATTCGGCAAATAATCTCAAAAACTTATCTTTTTCCTTTGCCAAGTCTTGAGCTAATTGCTCTTCAACACTTAATTCTTCAACAATTAACTGCTCACCGTTGGCATTGTTCTCTAACGTTACATCATCTAATTCCTGATCGAATTCTGTATTTTCAGTAGTCATATTACTTTTATTTTTAAAAATATTCTTAAACTTCATTTTTATTTCTTTCTGTTGGATTGCAAAAGTACTGCCAAATCTTCTAAAATGTCAAATTGTCACTTTATTAAGTATGAGAGTTTTAAAAACCGAAATTAGGCAATAAAAATTTATTATAATTTTAAGACTATTACGATTTAGTTTGTCGTATATTTGGTATCCAAATTGGGAACATAAATTATTACCTATCAAAATTGAATTTAAGGGTTGGCTTCGGCCTCATAAATAATTATTAATTCAAGTTTACCTTATATTAAAAAAAGCTTCGCCTTACAGAGACGAAGCTTTTTTTTATGTTTTTATCGCACGGGCGGAGGGATTCGAACCCCCATCAACGGTTTTGGAGACCGCTATTCTACCCTTGAACTACGCCCGTAACTTAAGGTCGGCAAATTAAAAGTTTTTTTTCTTTCCCAGCAACTATTTCACATAGAGATTTAAAAAGAAAATCCTTTAAATCTGTCTAATCTGAGGCAAAAACCTTCGTTCCAAATAGTTAACCTAACAAAGCTTTTTTTAATCCTTCGAAATCTATTCGCTTGTCATTAAAAACTTTTATTTTACGCAGATTTTAAAAAAGATTTAGGCAGATTTAATTTGATTTTTATATTAAATTAAATCTGCCGAACCTGCGTAAATAAAAAATCCTTTTAATCTGTGTAATCTGTGGCAAAAAAACCTTCGCCCTAAGACATTTGACCTAACAAAGCTTTTTTCAATCCTTCGAAATCTACAGAAACCTGCTCACCAGTCACTAAATTCTTTAAAGCATAAGAATCTGATGCAATTTCCTGATCGCCGGCAATTACTGCAAACGGAATCAAACGTTTATCTGCATACTGAAACTGTTTACCAACTTTTACATTATCCGGATACAATTCTACTTTTATATTTTCTTGTCTTAATTTCTGAATGGCTTTTGAAGCATACAAAGCTTCTTTATCTCCATAATTAATAAATATTGCTTTTGAAGTCGCCGCAACAGTTTCTGGAAACAATTGTAATTCTTCTAAAACCAAGTAAATTCTATCTAATCCAAAAGAGATTCCGACACCGCTCATATTTTTTAAACCAAAAATACCAGTCAAATCGTCGTATCTACCGCCACCGCCAATAGAACCCATTGAAACCGTTTTTGGAGCTCCAACTTCAAAAATAGCACCTGTATAATAATTTAATCCGCGTGCCAAAGTCACATCAAGATCTAAAATTGCGCTTGACAATCCTAAAACTGCAACATTGTCACAAATAAATTTCAATTCTTCAACACCTTTCATTCCTTCTTCTGATGAAGCTAATAATTCTGAAAGCTGCTTAATTTTATCTGCGAAAGTTCCGGTAAAGCTAAAAAGCGGCTGTACTTTTACCAAGGCTGTTTCAGAAATACCTTTTTCGATCATTTCTTTCTTTACGCCGTCTTCGCCAATTTTATCTAATTTATCAAGAGCAACTGTAAAATCAATTAATTTATCTGAAGCGCCAATTACCTCAGCGATTCCAGACAATATTTTTCTGTTGTTTATTTTGATTGTAACTCCTTCTAAACCTAAAGATGTAAAAACGGTATCATATAACTGAACTAATTCTACTTCCTGCCAAAGTGATGTTGAACCCACAACATCGGCATCACATTGATAGAATTCTCTATAACGCCCTCTTTGTGGTCTGTCTGCTCTCCAAACCAGTTGGATTTGATATCTTTTAAAAGGAAATTCAATTTCATTTTGGTGCTGCACAACGTATCTTGCAAACGGCACTGTTAAGTCGTAACGCAATGCTTTTTCTGAAATTCTTCCTGTAAATTTATTCAGCTCAATTCTTTGGCCTAAATCAATAGTTTCGGCAGAATTAACTTGAAGCGATTCTATAGATTCCGGTAATTCAATTTTATTTTTATTGAAGAAAAAGTTACCTGAATTCAGGATTTTAAAAATCAAACGATCGCCTTCTTCCCCATATTTCCCCATCAAGGTGTCTGAATTCTCAAACGAAGGAGTTTCGATAGGTTGAAAACCAAATTTTTCAAAATTAGTTTTTATCGTCTGAATAATATATTGACGTTTTGACACCTCGGCAGGCGAAAAATCTCTTGTTCCTTGTGGAATGCTTGGTTTTGAAGCCATCTCTTTTTTATTTTAGATTTCTGATTTTAGATTTAGATTTGCTATTGAAATCCTTATTTAAAATCTTTTTTTGGTTTATTTTATTTTCAGATTTGTAATTTATTTTCGAAATCACAAATTCTAAATGGACTGCAAATATCTTACTTTTTAAAATAAATAATAGCGGTTCGAAAACAAACTTGTAACAAAAACCGTATTTTCGTGACAAATTGGTCATGATGCTAAAATTATTTAAAGAAAATATCCGAATTGCTTTTGGTTCTATCAAAACTCAATTGCTGCGAACCATTCTTACTGTTTTAATTATTGCTATCGGAATTACCGCTTTGGTTGGAATTTTAACTGTTGTAACAGCACTTGAAAACACCGTTTCGACCAATTTTGCTTCTATGGGAGCAAATACTTTTAACATCAATCAATATGAAAATACGGTTCGTAACCGCGGTGGAAACGAGCGGGAAATTATAAATCCGATTATTTCTTATCCTGAAGCGGTGGCCTTCAAAAATAAATACAAATATCCTTTTACCGAAACTTCTCTTTCGTTTACAGCAACTTCAAAAGCAGAAGTAAAATATTTGGACACTAAAACAGATCCTGAAATTACAATTGTGGGTGTTGACGAACATTTTATTTCAAACTCAGGTTTAGAAACTACTTTAGGACGTTCTTTCAATCAATTTGATGTTGACAATAATACTTATTCCTGCATTGTAGGTTCTGATTTTGAAAAAGGTTTATTAAAAGATGTAAACCCAATTGACAAAGTAATTTCGATTCGCGGTGCACGTTTTAAAGTTATTGGCGTTTTAAAAGAAAAAGGCTCAACTTTTGGAAACAGTCAGGATTTGCGCGTTTTAATTCCTATTCAGGTAGCACGATCTTTATTTACTGCACCTAACATTAATTACACTGTCAGTGTGATGGTTTCTAAAAAAGAACTTTTAGACGAAGCCGTTGATAATGCAACAAGTACAATGCGAAGAGTTCGAAAACTAAGTCCGGTTCGTGATAACAATTTTGGTATTGGCCGAAGCGATGATTTAATCAATAGAATTCTTGGAATTACAAAATACTTAGGCTGGGCATCGTGGATTATTTCTGTTATCACTATTTTAGGTTCATCAATCGCTTTAATGAATATTATGATTGTTTCGGTTACAGAACGTACCCGCGAAATTGGTGTTCGAAAAGCTTTGGGCGCAACAAAAGTTACAATCTCAGTTCAGTTTTTTATCGAAACTTTATTAATTGGACAAATTGGCGGTTTGGTCGGAATTGTGCTAGGAATTCTAATAGGTTTCGCTTTTGCAGCCGCAATGAGTTTTGCTTTTGTGATTCCGTGGATGGCAATTTTTGCCGCTTTTGGAACCAGTTTTATGGTTGCCATTGTTTCCGGTTTATATCCTGCAATTAAAGCTTCGCAATTAGACCCTATTGAGGCTTTACGATATGAGTAATTTTTACGTTTCCTGCAAGGTTTTCATAAGTTTTCTTTTCTCAACTCCTATTATGTCAAATTCAAAATAGTTCTCGAACTCAATTATTTCATGAGGCTGTTCATTTAGAATTGTATCTATTGTCTCACCATCAAATGTTATAGTTTCAGCAAATAGATCATCTACAATTAAAATACAATTTTCGTGCAAATAAAAAAAAGGAAAATCTAAAGAGTAATCAACTACATTTCTTTTCAATCTTTTGTTTTTCAAATCAATTATTCCCCATTGATAAATGAATCTGAAGAAAATTAAATCTATATTTTTGAAATAAACAAAGTTAAAATCGTCTAATTTCAAATTATTTTGATTGAGCAGAAATTTTGCAGTAATATTATACTCTGGCTTTTCTTCAAACTCAAAATCAACATAGCAAATCTTTAAATCTGAAGAATCATCAGAAGGAATTTCGATATCAAATCTTTCAGATATTTGATGTGCATTAAAATTCCTAATTTGTAATTTCATTTTTTGCTATTGAATAAAAATACCTACAAGGTTTTAGAAACCTTGCAGGAAATCATGCGGTCGTTATCATAAATATCTTTACGAAGATCGATGTTTATAAAATCCATTTTACCTAGCAAATCGATCATTTCTTTTCCCAAATACTGATTGATTTCAAAGTACAATTGTCCGTTTTCCAAGAGATTATTATGTGCTAGAGAAGCTATTTTTCTATAAAAAACTAACGCATCATTATCATCTACAAATAATGCCAAATGCGGTTCGTAGTCGAGAACATTTTTCTTGATTTCTTCTTTTTCAAGATTTCGCACATAAGGCGGATTTGAAACAATTACATCAAATTGACATTTTAATTCTTCTGTTTCTAAAATATCCTGAAACATAAAAGTAACATCTACTTTATTTCTGTTCGCATTTCGTTTTGCAGTTTCTATTGCTTTTTTTGAAACATCTATGGCATATACATCTGCGTGAGGCAGATTTTTAGCCAATGAAATAGCAATACATCCGCTTCCGGTTCCGATATCAAGAATTTTTAGTTTTTTGGTTTTATCAAGCGATTTATTTTCATTAATAATCCATTCGACCAATTCTTCTGTTTCCGGTCTCGGAATCAAAACATTTTCGTTTACTTCAAATTCTAAACCGTAAAAACTGGTTTTACCTAATAAATATTGAATAGGAACTTCTTTTTTTAACTGTGCCAATAATAGTTCCCAAACAGCAAAATCAGACTCAGAAAAAAATAATTCATGATTTAGAGCCAAATCTATTTGACGCAGCCTGTGTTTATCTTCTAAAATTAAATAGAAAAAACTTTCCGCTTCGTACGCATCGTACAAAGGAGATAACTCTTTAATAAACTGAGTACGATATTGTTTAATTTTCATTGCGTTTATTGCGTATTATTTTTCAGCCAAAGCTAATTATTCTTCACATAAATTTTACAAAACCAACTCATTAAAATTAGTTCTGCAAATCTTTCAACATCCATACTGGGCAAGAATTATGCCCGGTACAACCCATTGGTGCATCTAAATATTCAAAGCCTGATTTTTTATATAATTTTTGAGCCGCATGCATAAACGGCATTGTTTCTATGTAACATTTTTCAAAACCAAAATTCCTTGCTTCATTTAGACATTCATCCATCATTTTACTTCCAATTCCTAATCCGCGAACTTCTGGTAAAAAATACATTTTTTGCAATTCACAAATTTTTGAATCTCCATTTTCTAATGGCGCAATTCCGGCACAGCCTAAAATTTCGCCTTGACTTTCAACTACAAAATAGACTGATTGCGGTTTATTGTATTCTTCAAACATTAAATCTAAATAGGGATCTTCATAAGCGGTTCCCACTTTTGGAATCTCCATTTCGTCAAAAACGGATCGTATTAATTTTGCAACTGCTTGATTGTCTTCTTTTTTAATTTTTCTGATACTCCAATTTCTCATTTTATTTATTCACTTATATCTACAAAAATAAAAATACTTTTCCGATAGTTTCATAACATTTTGTTTTGTTTCACAACAATAATTGCAACATTAGACTCAAAACTCAAAAATAGTTACTTTTGCAGGGTGAATATACATGAGAAATATATTAAACGATGCATCGAACTTGCTAAGAATGGTTTTGGAACAACTTATCCAAACCCAATGGTGGGAAGTGTAATTGTTTATGAAGATAAAATTATTGGTGAAGGCTGGCACAAAAAAGCCGGCGAGCCACACGCCGAAGTGAATGCGGTTCGATCTGTAAAAGATAAACCGCTATTAAAAAAAGCAACCATTTATGTGAGTTTAGAACCCTGCTCTCATTTTGGAAAAACGCCGCCTTGCTGTGATTTAATTATTGCAAATGAAATTCCGAATGTGGTTGTTGGAACGGTCGATCCTAATGAAAAAGTAGCCGGAAACGGAATCAAAAAATTGGTTGAAGCCGGAGCAAACGTAACCGTAGGTATTTTAGAAGATGAATGTAACGAACTCAACAAACGCTTTTTTACTTTTCATCAAAAAAAGAGACCTTATATTATATTAAAGTGGGCCGAAAGTCAGGATGGATTTTTAGCTCCCGAAAAAGAAGAGAATCAGGAACGCAAACCTGTTTGGATAACCAACAAATATTCAAGACAATTGGTTCACAAATGGAGAAGCGAAGAACAAGCCATTTTAGCCGGTACGCAGACAGTTGTTGTTGATAATCCGAAATTAAATGTTCGCGACTGGTCGGGAAACAATCCTGTTCGGGTGATTTTAGATCAAAACAACCGAATTTCAAAAAATAGTTTTGTTTTTGATGATAGTGTAAAAACTATTGTGTTTTCGAAATCTGAAAACAATCTTTCGACCGAAAACACCATTTTTGAAAAGATTGATTTTAATGAAAACGTGATTGAGAATCTTTTATCTGTTTTATATCAACATCAAATTCAATCTATAATTATTGAAGGCGGAAGACAGACTCTGCAGTCTTTTATAGATCAAAATATTTGGGACGAAGCGAGAATTTTTGTTGGAAAAAACACATTTGAAAAAGGAATAAAAGCGCCAAAACTTCAAAAGAAAAATGCCCTTAAAACTTATATTCAAAACGACGAATTAATATACGTAAGAAACCATGATTGATACGATAATTTTTGACTTTGGAGATATTTTTATCAATTTAGACAAACAAGGAACGATTTCAGGTTTGCAAAATTTGGGATTGACGGAATGGAATACTGAACTTGACCGATTGAATTTATTATTTGAAACTGGAGATATTTCATATGATGATTTTATAGTCGGGTTTCAAAAACAGCTTCCAAATGCACCAGTTGAAGAAATTCTAAAAGCATGGAATGCTGTTTTGGCTGATTTTCCTTCTTATCGATTAGATTTCTTAAAAGAACTTTCAAAAAGATACCGTTTGTTTTTATTAAGCAATACGGATGCTATTCATATTGCTACTTTTGAGAAAACGACTGGTATTCCTTTTTATACTGATTTCTATAATTGTTTTGAAAAAGTTCATTTTTCTTTTGAAATCAGAAAACGAAAACCAAATGCGGAGTCTTTTCAACATTTAATAGATGAACATAATTTAATTCCTGAGCAAACGTTATTTGTTGATGATAAAAAAGAAAATACCGATGCAGCAGCAGCATTAGGTTTACATGTTTGGAATTTACAAGTGGGACAGGAAGATGTTGTCGATTTGTTTACCAAAGGATTATTGTAGAAATATTCACATAAATTTCAAGATTAAAATGTTTTTTTCACGCAGATTTAAAAAGATTTAAGCTGATCTACACAGATTATAATAAAAATTAAATCTGCTCAAATCTGCAGAATCTGCGTGAAAACTTTTAAAATTTGTGAAAAAAAATAATTTAGAATATTAGATTTGGAATATAACGATACGTATCAAACCATTGCCAGAGAATCTGAAGAAGTGCTTTTTAAGGAAAAAGGAAGCAAATTCTTTGGTTATGCATTTCCTATAGAAAATGAGGATGAAGTAAAACCGATTATCGAAGACTTAAGAAAACTTCATCCGCATGCTGTACATTTTTGTTATGCTTATCAATTAGGTACTGCTCCCAAAATTTCTTATCGTGCCAACGATGATGGGGAACCGAGCAACACCGCGGGCGCGCCTATTTACGGGCAAATACAATCTTTTGGCGTAACGAATGTCCTTATAGTTGTGGTTCGTATTTTTGGCGGTACAAAATTAGGTGTTGGCGGTTTGATCGCAGCTTATAGAACAACAGCGCAAATGACATTAGAAGTTTCCGAAATTGTAGAAAAAACAATTGATGTTCAATTTTTAATTTCCTTTGATTATAAAAACATGAATAAAGTAATGCGTGTTATAAAGGAGAAAAAATTGGAAATAATTTCTCAGGAAATGGAAATGGATGAAGACTCCGGTCTTCCAATTGGCAAAATAATAACTAAAACTCGAAAAAAAAATGCCGAATCTATATTCGACATTTTTGATTTAATGTTTGAAATCGATATTAAAATTGTGTAATTTAGTATAAAAACATCCTTCGTTTTAACAATTACGCTAGGGTTTTAAATAATTCTAAAATATAATCAGGAGGGGCAGTTGGTCGACCTGATTTTAACGAAATAAATACTAAAATAAACACTGCGGTTGTTAATAACTCATTTGCTTCATTATAGATTTCGCAGTCAAATTCAATCTTAACAGACGACTGACTTTTGAATGTTGTGTGAATTGTTAAAAGTTCATCATAACGCGCTGATTTTTTATAATTGATTTGCATTGAAACAATCGGAAGTCCAATTCCGCTTTCTTCCATACTTTTATACGAAATCCCTTTATTTCTAAGCCATTCCACACGTCCAATTTCAAAATAAGGCACATAATTTCCGTGATAAACGACCCCCATTTGGTCAGTTTCGGAGTAACGAACACGCACTTGCGTTTGATGATTTTTCATTATTTATACATTAAAAAATTTAAAATTACTGAAGTTCTCTTACAACATTTTTTTATAAAATTAGATACCAAAATATTTTTTTTTACAGAAATTTGTTCACATATTTGTTATCCTGAAAAACGGAAAAATTTTGCTCCTTTTTTATAGGAGAATCTTTATCAATAATAAAAAAATTTATTTGAATCTATGACTAAAACTGCTCAATCGGTATGGGAAAACTGTTTGTCTTTTATAAAGGACAATATTCAAGATCAAGCATACAAAACTTGGTTTGAACCAATCAAATCAGTTGAGCTAACCGACAACGCGTTATATATTCAAGTACCAAGTAAATTTTTCTACGAATGGCTCGAAGAGCATTACGTAAAATTATTGAAAGTTGCGCTTACCAAAGAACTGGGAAAAAACGCAAAGTTACTCTATAAAATTAAAATGGAGAACACTTATGGAAATAAACAGCCGTTTACCGAGCAGCTGCCAAGTTCTAACAGAGTTCCTATGAAACCACAAGAAGTTGACGCTCCGTTTAAAAATTTAAATCCTGAACTTAAGAATCCGTTTGTAATTCCTGGTATCAGAAATTTAAAAATCGAATCACAGCTAAATCCTAATTATAGTTTTGATAATTTCCTTGAAGGAGATTCAAACCGTTTAGCCCGTTCTGCAGGTATGGCCGTTGCCAATAAACCTGGAGGAACTTCATTTAATCCGCTATTGATTTTTGGAGGAGTTGGTTTAGGAAAAACGCACTTAGCACACGCTATTGGTGTTGAAGTAAAAGACAAATATCCTGAAAAGACGGTTTTATATATTTCTGCCGAGATTTTCACACAACAATATATTGATTCGGTTAAAAAGAATAATCGTAATGATTTCATTCACTTTTACCAATTAATCGACGTTTTGATTATTGATGATGTTCAGTTTTTATCTGGAAAATCAGGAACTCAGGACGTATTTTTCCACATTTTTAACTATTTGCACCAAAACGGAAAACAGGTAATTTTAACTTCTGACAAAGCTCCTGTAGACATGCAGGATATTGAGCAGCGTTTATTATCTCGTTTCAAATGGGGATTGTCTGCAGAATTGCACCAACCTGATTATGAAACCCGTATTTCGATCTTAAAAAACATTTTATATCGTGATGGTGTTGATATGCCGGAAGATATTTTGGAATATGTTGCCCGCAACATTAAATCTAACGTAAGAGAGCTTGAAGGTGCTATAATTTCATTAATCGCTCAATCTTCTTTCAACAAAAAAGAGGTTACGCTTGAATTAGCGAAAAGTGTAGTTGAGAAATTTGTTAAAAACGTAAAGAGGGAAATCTCTATCGATTATATCCAAAAAATTGTGTCTGATTATTTTCAGCTGGATATTGAAACACTTCAATCTAAAACCAGAAAAAGACACGTTGTTCAGGCGAGACAATTGGCCATGTTTTTTGCAAAGAAATTTACAAAAGCTTCTTTGGCAAACATTGGTTCACAAATTGGAGACCGCGATCACGCTACCGTTTTACATGCTTGTAAAACAGTTGACAATTTAGTTTCTACAGACAAACAATTCAAAAAATTTGTCGAAGACATCAACAAAAAACTAACGCTATAAACGCGAATCATGCCAGTAAAAGTTTTAATGGTTTGTTTAGGAAATATCTGCCGATCTCCTTTAGCAGAAGGAATTTTAGCATCCAAATTACCTAAAGACAAATTTATTGTTGATTCAGCCGGAACAGGATCATGGCATATTGGTCATGCTCCGGACAAACGTTCGATTGCTGTTGCTCAAAAAAATGGTTTATGTATTGATGGTCAAAAAGGAAGACAATTTAAAGCTTCAGATTTTGACGAGTTCGATTATATCTACGTTATGGACAGCTCGAATTTGCGTGACGTCCTTCATCTGGCCAAAACTCCTGAACATAAAAACAAAGTTCGTCTTATTCTGAATGAATTATTTCCAGACGAAAATGTAGATGTTCCAGATCCTTATTACGGAGTCGCCAACGGATTTGATAATGTTTATCAAATGCTGGACGAAGTATCTGAAATAATTGCCCAAAAACTTATCGAAAAGCATTCATAATTTAATTTGTATTTCAATTGTTCCTTATATAATTGAAATACATTTTTTATTTTAATTTATAAAATATCACAAAATGAAACTCCTAGGAAAACTATACTTAATTCCAACCACAATGGGCGAAAGCGATCCGATGGATGTTTTACCACAAACCGTAAAAAGAGCAATAGAACTTATTGACCACTATATTGTTGAGAATGATAAAACAGCCAGAAAATCTATAAAAGCAGTTTATCCTGAAAAAAAACAATCGGAATTGGTACTTTTTACCCTAAATAAAAGAACAGAACCAAGCGAACATTTAGATTTTATAAAACCTTTGTTAGAAGGAAAAAACATGGGATTAATGAGCGAAGCCGGATGCCCGGGAGTTGCTGATCCCGGTGCTGTCATTGTAAAACTGGCACACGAAAAAGGAATTCAGGTGGTACCTTTAGTCGGCCCTTCTTCTATCCTATTGGCTATGATGGCTTCCGGAATGAACGGTCAAAGTTTTACTTTCAACGGTTATTTACCTATTGACAAAGACGAGAAAAAATCGGCATTGAGACATTTTGAGAAATTATCTCAGGATAAAAATCAATCACAGATTTTTATTGAGACGCCTTATAGAAATAATAAATTAGTAGAGGATATTCTGCAAATCGTAAATCCTTCAACACATTTATGTATTGCGACAGATATTACACTGCCAACAGAATTCATTAAGACAATGAAAATTTCGGATTGGAAAAAATTAAAAGTAGATTTACATAACAGACCGACCATTTTTATTATTCATAAAATGTAAACTAACTATAAAACCATCATAATGAAAAAGTTTTTAATTCTGATTTTAATTTGCTTCGCACAAAATATTTTTTCCCAAGCAACGACAAAAGATTCTTCTGACAAAACATCTCCTAAAAATACTGAGGATCTACCTTATATGCCAATCGGTGTAGTTGTAGAAGAAGACAATCCAGTTTATAACACCGCTGGTATAGAAGTAAAACCAGAATTCCCAGGAGGAGTAGAAGCAATGAACAGCTTTATAAAACAAAATTTCAAAAATCCAAAAGAAGGTTTAAAAGGAAAGATATACGCCACTTTTATTATTGAAAAAGATGGATCGTTAAGCGATATTAAAATTTTAAGAGACCTTGGACACGAAACAGGTGCAGAAGCCATAAGAGTTTTAAAATCATTTCCAAAATGGAGCCCGGGAAAACAAAACAATAAAACTGTTAGAGTCCTCTACTCCATACCAATGGTAATAAATTAAGTTTTTTTATTCACTCACAAGTTTTCCCCAAATCAAACTTTATCATGAGTAAACTTCCAAACGTAACCACAAGCATTTTTACGGTAATGTCAAAAATGGCAGCTGAATATAATGCAATAAATCTTTCGCAGGGATTTCCAAATTTTCCTGTTGATGAAAGATTAACGGATATTGTTGCCCGATTATCAAAGGAAAACGTACACCAATACACACCAATGGCAGGTTATCCACCATTGATGAATAAAATTGCAAAGCTGATTCAGGATTCTTACAACAGAACAATCAATCCTGATTTAGAACTTTTAGTTACGGCTGGCGCAACGCAGGGAATTTTTACTTCAATTTTAGCTTTGGTAAAAGAAAACGACGAAGTAATTATTCTCGATCCAAGTTATGATTCTTACGAATCTCCGGTTTTACTGTGCAAAGCAAAACCAGTTCGTGTGCCGCTGAACGACGATTATACACCAAACTGGGAAACAATCGAAAAAGCCTGTTCTGCAAAAAGCCGAATGATTATCATCAATAATCCACATAATCCAACAGGAAAAATATTAAATGAAGCTGATTTTCTTCAACTTGAAAAAATACTTTCAAAATATCCTGATATCATAGTTTTATCTGATGAAGTTTACGAATACATTACTTTCGAAGAAAAACATATCTCGGCACATACCAAAAGCTTTCTTTTAGATCGCTGTATTATGGTTTCTTCTTTCGGGAAATCATTTCATATCACGGGATGGAAAATTGGCTACACGATTACGCCTGAATATTTAATGAAGGAAATCAAAAAAATACATCAGTTTTTAGTTTTCAGTGTCAATAGTATTTCACAATTTGCGATCAGCGAATATCTAGATATTGTTGATGTCAATTTACTTGGAAAATTCTATCAGGAAAAAAGAGATTACTTTCAAAAACTCCTTAAAAACAGCAAATTTGAATTAAAACCATGCGAAGGAACTTATTTTCAGGTTGCTTCTTATGCTAATATTTCCAATGAAGATGATGTAACCTTCTGCAAAAATCTAATTATTGATCACGGTGTTGCTGCAATTCCTATTTCCACTTTTTACTCCGATCATAAAGATCAAAAATTAATACGTTTTTGCTTTGCCAAAGACAATTTCACCTTAGAATCTGCCGCGAAAAAACTATGTGATATATAAAGTTTATCAAAATTTTATAACAATATTATGCGTGCATCCTATTTTTTTAATTAATATTGTAAAAAAAGAAAAGTATGAGCTATACAGATAAAATGTTACGTGACGACGCTTTAAAAGGAAAAGTCATTGTAGTTACAGGCGGCGGAAGCGGTTTAGGAAAAGCAATGACCAAATATTTTCTTGAATTAGGCGCACAAGTTGCGATAACTTCAAGAGATTTAGAAAAGCTGAAAACTACTGCAGCAGAGCTTGAAAGTGAAACTGGTGGAAAATGTTTACCACTTCAATGTGATGTTCGCCATTATGAAGAAGTAGAAAATATGCTTCAGGGAACTTTAAAAGCTTTTGGAAAAGTGGATGTTCTTTTGAACAATGCAGCCGGAAATTTTATTTCTCCAACAGAACGTTTATCTGCAAATGCATTTGATACTGTTATAGATATCGTACTTAAAGGTTCTAAAAACTGTACGCTGGCTTTTGGAAAACACTGGATTGACACCAAACAAACATCGGCAACGATTTTAAATATTGTAACAACTTATGCCTGGACAGGTTCTGCTTATGTGGTGCCAAGTGCGACTGCAAAAGCAGGAGTTTTAGCCATGACAAGAAGTCTTGCTGTAGAATGGGCAAAATACGGAATTCGTTCTAATGCGATTGCGCCAGGGCCATTCCCTACAAAAGGTGCATGGGACAGACTATTGCCGGGAGATCTTTCTGAAAAGTTCGATATGGCAAAAAAAGTGCCTTTGAAACGTGTGGGAGATCATCAGGAATTAGCCAATTTAGCAGCTTATTTAGTGTCTGATTTTTCAGCTTATGTAAATGGTGATGTAATTACGATTGACGGCGGCGAATGGCTAAAAGGCGCTGGACAATTCAATTTATTAGAAGCAATTCCGGAAGAACTTTGGGATCAGCTTGAAATGATGATTAAAGCAAAGAAAAACAAATAATTACAAGTGCTTACTAAATTCAGAATATTTTTTTAAACTATACTGATTGCACCAAATCCCGAAGGTCTACTTTCGGGATTTTTTTATGTTTTTCATCATATGAGTGATAATCATTTTAACCATATAAGTAATATAAGTTCAGTTAAGTACTGTTTTACTTAAATATTTTGCTGCTTAAATTTACTTACATTACTTATATGGTTAAATTACATAATATGTTTAGCAATTCAGTTAAATTATTATTTTTGCCAAACAAATATCAAACAAAATTTTTATGCTCATTATTGGACTTGCAGGAGGAACAGGAAGTGGAAAAACAACGGTAGTACACCAAATCATGAACGAATTACCAGACACTGAAGTGGGTGTAATTTCTCAGGATTCGTACTATAAACAAACCGATAATTTATCGTTTGACGAAAGAGCCTTAATTAATTTTGATCATCCGCGTGCAATCGATTTTGAATTATTGGTAAGACATCTTAAAGCTTTAAAAGCAGGTGAAACTATCGATCAGCCGGTTTATTCTTTTATTCAGCATAACAGAACTGACGATACTGTTTCGACACATCCAAGAAAAGTAATGATTGTTGAAGGTATTTTAATTTTAACAAATCCTGAATTACGTGAACTTTTTGATATCAAAATTTTCGTTCATGCTGATTCTGATGAAAGATTAATTCGTCGTTTAAAAAGAGATATTTCAGAACGCGGACGTGATATTGATGAGGTTTTAAACCGTTATCAAAATACGTTAAAACCTATGCATGAGCAATTTATCGAGCCTTCAAAAGCATTTGCAGACATTATTATCCCGAATGATAAATACAATACTGTAGCTATTGATGTAGTTCGCGCTGTAATTAATCAGAGAATTTCATAATTTTTATCGTAAATTTAAACCATAAAAGTTAGGAGCCGTTTCCCGCTTTCGTCTTTCTTTTTATGATCTTGTTAAAGAAACGAGACCATAAAAAGGATACCGGCTCAAACGAAGTTCACTGAACACAAATAAAAAATATTAACTCGGTGAAGTAATCGGGGCTAAAAAAGACCTATCTAATTCAAAAAAAATAATAGGGTTATAAAAAATGAAGATAAAAAATCCATATAAAGACAAAAAATGGTTCAGATTTCTAGGCAATAAATATGTCTGGGTTTTACTTTTTTTTGTGATCTGGATGTTATTTTTAGACAATTACTCCTATTTTGATCATCGCTTTTTAGACGGGCAGATCAATGAATTACAGGACAATAAAAAATATTATCAGGAAGAAATAAAGAAAGATCAGGAACAGATCAAACAACTTAAAAATCCTGAACAAATAGAAAAATATGCTCGCGAAAAGTACTTTATGAAAAAAGACAGCGAAGATATTTACATCATCCAGTTTGAAGGAGATACCATTCAAGATAAAGAATAAACACAAAAAAAACTAAATGGCCACTAACCTATTCGACGATTTTAATCCGATTTCATCCAAACAATGGAAACAAAAAATTCAGTTTGAATTAGATGGAGCCGATTATAACCAAACCGTGATTTGGAATTCTCCAGAGGATATTCAGGTAAAACCTTTTTATCACAGCGACGAATTTACCAAAAGTGCCACTGTTAAAACTCAGGCTTCAGAATTTAAAATCTGTCAAAACATATTTGTTCACGATGTTGAAAAATCTATCAGCAGAGCAATAAATACAATTGAAAGAGGTGCCGAAAGTTTACGTTTTACGATTCAAAACGAAAATACCGATATTCACAAATTATTAGAAAATCTTCCTTTAGAAAATAAAACTGTTTATTTTCATTTGAGTTTTCTCTCAATCGATTTCGTAAAAAAACTGGACGCTATTTCTGCTCATAAAAAAGCAATATTTTATTGCAATTTAGATCCAATTGGACAATTAGCCCGTGACGGAAACTGGTTTACAACATCGGATAAAAATAATTTTGAAACGCTTGAAAAAATATCAAACCAAACCAATCTTCCATTTCTTAGTGTAGATTTGGGTTTGTATCAAAATTCAGGAGCTAATATTACACAGCAAATCGCCTATAGTTTAGCGCATGCCAATGAATATTTAAACCGTTTTTCAGGTTCAGCAAAACCTATTATTTTCGAAATATCAGTTGGAACAAATTATTTCTTTGAGATTGCAAAACTTCGCGCTTTGCGAATGCTTTTCAAACTAATTGCTGCAGAATACAATCCTGATTTAGACTGTCATTTTTTGGTTACACCAACCAAACGAAATAAAACCATCTATGATTATAATGTCAATATGCTTCGTACTACAACCGAATGTATGTCGGCAATTTTGGGTGGTGCAGATGCTGTTGCTAATTTGCCATACGATTCATTATATCACAAAGACAACGAATTTGGGGATAGAATTGCACGAAACCAGCTTTTAGTTTTAAAACACGAAAGTTATTTTGACAAAGTCGATAATCCAGCCGATGGAAGTTATTATATCGAAAGTTTAACAATGCAATTGGCAGAAAAAAGTTTAAACTTATTTAAAGATATTGAAGCTAACGGAGGTTTTTTGAAACTTTTGAATGACGGAACTATCAAAAAGAAAATCCTTGAAAGTGCTACAAAAGAGCAAGAATTATTCGATTCTAAAAAAGAAGTTTTATTAGGCACCAATAAATATCCTAACAAAGAAGACAGAATGAAACATGATTTAGAATTGTTTCCTTTTGTAAAAATCAAACCTAGAAAAACATTAATTACACCTATTATAGAAAAAAGATTAGCCGAGAAACTGGAACAGGAAAGACTTGAGCTTGAATAAATTTTTAAACGTAATTAATATTTACACCAAAGAAAGTGTCTCCATGATAAGAAAAGACCTTAAACATATTAATCTTCAAAGTCAAAAGTCAAAAGTCGAAAGTCAAAAATTAGACTGTCAGACAGATAATTTTGTAACTGCTGAAGGAATTGAACTCAAAAAAAGCTATTCTGAAAAAGACATAGAAGATTTAGAGTTTCTGGATTTCGGAGCTGGCTTTACTCCTAATTTACGAGGGCCTTACGCTACGATGTACGTTCGTCGTCCGTGGACGATTCGCCAGTACGCCGGATTTTCGACTGCAGAAGAAAGTAATGCATTTTATAGAAGAAATCTTGCTGCAGGTCAAAAAGGACTTTCAATAGCTTTTGATTTACCAACCCACCGCGGTTACGATTCAGATCATGAAAGAGTTGTTGGAGATGTTGGAAAAGCAGGTGTCGCTATTGATTCTGTTGAAGATATGAAAGTATTATTCGATCAGATTCCGCTTGACGAAATGTCGGTTTCAATGACTATGAACGGTGCCGTTTTACCTATTATGGCATTTTATATTGTTGCTGCCGAAGAACAAGGTGTTGAAATCAGTAAACTTTCGGGAACGATTCAGAATGATATTTTAAAGGAATTCATGGTTCGTAATACCTATATTTATCCGCCAGCCCCTTCGATGAAAATCATTGCCGATATTTTTGAATTTACGAGCAAAAAAATGCCGAAATTTAATTCTATCTCTATTTCCGGATATCACATGCAGGAAGCCGGAGCAACGGCCGATATTGAATTAGCTTATACTTTAGCAGATGGTTTAGAATATATCCGAACTGGTTTATCAACTGGAATGACGATTGATGAATTTGCTCCCCGCCTGTCTTTCTTTTGGGCAATTGGAATGAATCATTTTATGGAAATTGCAAAAATGAGAGCCGGTCGAATGATTTGGGCAAAACTATTGCAGCAGTTTAACCCGAAAAGCGAGAAATCATTGGCATTAAGAACACATTGTCAAACAAGTGGCTGGAGTTTAACAGAACAAGATCCGTTTAATAATGTGGCGAGGACTTGTATCGAAGCTACGGCTGCGGCATTTGGAGGAACACAGTCTTTGCACACCAACGCACTTGATGAAGCAATTGCTTTACCAACTGACTTTTCGGCCAGAATTGCACGTAATACACAGATTTATTTACAGGAAGAAACTAAGATCACTAAAACCGTTGACCCTTGGGGCGGTAGTTATTATGTAGAATCTTTGACAAATGAGATTTTAGAAAATACCTGGAAACTAATTGAAGAGGTCGAAGAACTGGGCGGCATGACAAAAGCGATTGAAGCCGGAATTCCGAAACTTCGAATTGAAGAAGCCGCAGCCAGAAAGCAAGCGAGAATCGACAGCGGGCAGGATATCATTGTTGGTGTAAATAAATTTAGATTAGAAAAAGAAGATGCGCTGCATATTTTAGATGTTGACAACCAAATGGTTCGCAAACAACAAATAGAGCGACTTGAAGATATTAAAGCAAAAAGAGATACTGAAAAAGTAAATCAATCACTAGAAAAATTAATTCATTGTGCTAAAACCGGAGAAGGAAACTTATTAGAAATCGCCGTTGAAGCTGCCCGAAACAGAGCTACATTAGGCGAAATAAGTGATGCTTTGGAAACAATCTTCGGAAGGTTCAAGGCACAAATTAAATCATTTAGCGGTGTGTATAGTGCAGCAATAAAAAATGACGAAAATTTTGAAAAAGCAAAACAATTAGCAGATGCTTTTGCAAACCAAGAGGGAAGACGCCCAAGAATTATGATTGCTAAAATGGGGCAAGACGGCCACGATCGCGGTGCAAAAGTTGTAGCAACCGGTTATGCTGATGTAGGTTTTGATGTTGATATAGGTCCGTTGTTTCAAACTCCGGCTGAAGCGGCAAAACAAGCTGTAGAAAACGATGTTCATATTTTAGGTGTTTCATCACTTGCAGCGGGACATAAAACATTGGTTCCGCAAGTAATTGAAGAACTAAAAAAACATGATCGTGAAGATATTATGGTAATTGTTGGCGGTGTGATTCCTGCACAGGACTATCAATTTTTATTTGATGCAGGGGCAGTAGCTGTATTTGGACCCGGAACTAAGATAAGTGAAGCTGCTATTAAAATTTTAGAAATATTAATTGACTAATAAAAATATTCAAAAAAAAATCCCGAATTATCATTCGGGATTTTTTTTTAGTTTTTAATCGTTTATTGTCGCATTATTGTCTGCTTCAATAAAAGAAAGGTCATAGCCTGCAAAATCACGCATATAACTTTTTAAAGAAGTTCCGAAAGCATCTCTAAAATGCCTGTTTCCTCCATGTCTAAAAAAGTTTTTTACTGACCCTGCACCTCCTAGATGTGCAGCTGCTAAAATACCAGATTCTGTGATTTCGACACCATTAATAACTTTTCCTTCATACTTTTCGATTTCATTACGTAAAATCCATTTGTTTTTAGATAATAACGCAACAAAAGCTTTTTCCTGTAATGCGGGATCTGTCAAGAAGTCTTTTTCATTTCTGACTCCGATAGCGCGTAATGCTTTTGAACCAAATTGATATTTTCCCATGTAGCCCAGCGAATTTACCATTCGGTATTTTCCTTGTGACTCTTTAAAAGCAACTGCTTCTTTAAAACCGATAAGATGATTTCCAGTGTATGGGACGTTTAGATTTACTTTAGGATAATCATCCTTTTCTAAAGATGGAAAAATGTATTCTGATCCATCTGTTTTTTCTGTTAGAAACCACGGTTTGGTTTCGACACTAAAGGGTTTAAAACCCAAACTCAAAAATGTAATAATAACGATTAAACTCGCATAAAAATACCACTTCTTTATCATAAATTGTTTTTCTTCAAAACGCTGTCACCTTTTTGAAATTTCTACAGTGCAAAGGTAATAAAAAACAAAAAAATCTGATATTCAACAGTTTAACTCAAACTAAAAATAGAGTGCATGTGCTTTAAAGCCTTTATTGGCGGAGTATTCGAGAGTTGGAGCCGGGATTTTTATAGTGTTGAAAACAGAAAAAATAGTTTTCAAAAAATGCGATTTTGTGTCAATTTTAGCTAAATTTACATCAAATGAAAGAAAAAACTGACGGTATCTTTCTGGGGTTTCCACCGAAAATGGAATATCATCCTGAACATTTCCCGATAACATTCCTTCGGCTCCATATCCAAAAGCAACATTCAGCCACTTCGGAATTTTACTTTCTTTTGCGAAAGAATGAACATTCACAGAAAGCCAATAAGTCTGTCCATTATAATCTTTTAAAATCTCTTCATTTAATGATTTCCCTAATAGATTCGGGCGCATACTGGCGTATTGCGTTGTATGAAATGAAAATTTCGGAATGATACGCTGTTCTTTCCACAATAATTCTTGAGAAACGTACAAACCTGTTCCAGTTGCATTAGCAATAATATCACCTGGTGAAGCTCCCCATTCTGATGAATATCCATCTAAAACTTCAACTGCAGTTAAAAAGGCAAAACCTAAACCTGCACCGTAAATCAACTGTTTTTTTTGATCTGCGCCGCCCCAATTTAGCATTTCAGCACCAAATCTGCCCAAATGATACGCAGAATACATATGCCCTACTTTATCCATTTGAAGCCATTCGTTGTTATCATTTATAAAATGAAACTTTGACCTTGGATAATCGGCATACCAAAGCTGATTTAAACCCAGTAAAGTAGCTGAAGCCAAAGCGGTTTCAGTTACTATTACCGTATTTTGTCTTTTCTTATTTAATGTATCAGAAGGAGTTAAAAAGCTTTCAATCTTACTTTGAGAAAAAGATTGAAAACTAAACGCAAATAAAACCGATAAAAAAAAGTAATCTTTTAAATTCAAAACTATCTTGTTACGCCTTGACTAGCAATCCAGTCTGAATATCTTTTTGCATTTTTTGTGTGCTCTGCATAATTTGAAGCAAATTCATGATAGCCAAAACGATCAACACTTGCACAAAAATAAATGTAATCGTTTTTCTCTGGGTTTAAAACAGCTTCAAGCGCCGTAATATCAGCCATAGCAATCGGTCCCGGAGGAAGACCTATATTAACGTAAGTATTGTATGGAGATCTCATAACTAAATCATTATAAAAAACTCGTTTTATGACCTGATCAAAATTATTGTCTCTTAATTTTAAGGCATAAATAACGGTTGGATCTGCCTGCAATGGCATTTCTAAACGTAAACGGTTTAAGTAAACACCCGCAATACGAGGTCTCTCATCTTTTTTAACCGATTCTTTGTGAACAATTGAAGCCAAAATAGAAACCTGAACCGGAGTTAAGCCTTGTTTTTTTGCTTCTTCAATTCTTTTATCTGTCCAAAAATTATGATATTCTTTGATCATTTTATCACGGAATTTCTCTGCAGATGTATTCCAATATACTTCATACGTATTTGGAATAAACATAGCAAAAACATTTTCTTCATTAAATCCGTTTGCAGCTAAAAAAGTAGAATCTTTAAAAGCTTTCATTAATGATAAACTATCTGCTTCGATTTCAGAACCAACTCTTCCAGCAAAATTTTCAAGACGTTCCTGATTGTTAAAGGCTAACTTAACTGGAACATTTGAACGCATTGCACGAACTAAATCAATGTTATTCATATCTTTCTTTAAAAGAAAACGTCCTGATTTTACATTTTCAGGGTAACTTCTTTTGCTGGCAACCAGTTCAAAATTGTCAAAGTTTTTGATATATGGTTCTAATATTTTCTTTACATCAGTATAATTTGCCCCAGTTGGAACGTAAACGTAAACTTCTTTTTCTTCAAATTTTGTATTGGCACTAAAAATTTGGCTGATTAAAATAAAACCGTAAATCAGTAAAACAGAAATTACGGCTACGGCAGCTAGTGTGATTATTTTTTTTAATTTCAAAGCTATTAGTTTAAATGTTTTTATTGATTAACTGAAAAATTGCTTCATCTTGATAGTGGTTATTTAGCAAAATCCAGTCTTTTTTAATTCCTATTTTCTCAAAACCAAATTTAGTAAAAAGTGCTATACTTGCTTCATTATTTGTACTAATATTTGCATAAAGCTGATGCAGGTTTAAATTAAAAAAAGAATATTTAATGAGAAGTTCTAATGCCTCAGAACCAATATTTTGTCTTCTGTTTTTATTTTTCTGAATGACAATACCAATTCCTGCCCTATTATTTCTTGGGTCAAATTCAAATAAATCGATCAATCCAATCGCCGGGAAATCCTCGTCCTGACAAATTGCTAAACGTAATTGTTTGGCTTCGTAAATATCCTGTTGTGCATTTTCAAGATATTGACGAATCAAAAACCGACTATAAGGAGTATTGGTATTGCTGACTTCCCAAATGCTTTGATCATTTTCCATCGAATGCACAAACTCCAGATCTTCTGGTTCAAGTGCACGTAGATAAATAGTATCGCCTTTGAGTGTGATCATTTGCAATTTTAGATTTTAGATTGTTGATTTTAGATTGCTGATTTTGGAATTTGGAATTTGGAATTTTAAATTTCTATAGTTCCTTTAAAAACAAATTTTGCTGGGCCTGTTAGAAAAACATTTGTAAAATGATCTCCTAATTTATCGAAAGAAACAACTAATTTTCCTCCTTCAACATTTAAGTTAATTGAAGTTTTGTCAGTTTGACCAATTGCGTTCATTGCAATTGCTACAGCTGTTGCTCCAGTCCCGCAAGCTAAAGTTTCGTCTTCAACTCCTCTTTCATAAGTTCGAAGAGAGAAAGTATCATCATCTACTTTTTTTACGAAATTAACATTGCTTCCTTTTTCTCCGTATAAATCTCCGTAGCGAATAGCTGCTCCGTTTTCTTTTACATTATAATGCTCCAAATCATCAACAATCTGCACGTGATGCGGAGATCCTGTATTTAAAAAAGTATAAGAATCTTTTTTTTGTATTTCATCAACATCAATCATTTGAAGAGAAACAATCGCATCATTTCCTACTGATGCGTGGTGTAAACCATCTGTAGCAATAAAAGTTGTTTTATCGTCGATAACTCCTAATTGATTTGCAAAAGCTACCAGGCAGCGGCCGCCATTTCCACACATTGAACTTTGGTTTCCATCTGAATTATAGTAAACCATCTTAAAGTCAGTTTCAGAATCATTTTCTAACAAAATTAGGCCGTCAGCTCCAATTCCGAAACGTCTGTCGCACAAGCGCTCAATCAACTTTACATCTTCTTTTGGGAAGAAATTAGATCTGTTGTCGATCATTACAAAATCGTTGCCTGTACCTTGATATTTATAAAATTCTACTTGCATTTTTTATTCATTAAGAAATACAAAAGTACGAAGAAACTATGAAGATTAATTAAGGAAATGTTAATCAATGTTAAAGAGAGTTAAACCATTTTCTCAAATAATTTTTTGGCATAATTTTACGTTATAAATGTTAAAAACAAATCCCTAAATAACTCAAAACATAAATGTAATATGAAAAGATTTTCAACCTTATTTCTAGTTTCACTACTAAGCGGTGCCACTACCCTTGGTGCTTACAAGTTATTATTTGACGGCAGTGATTCTTTTTTTGGAAAAGGAAACTCTGTTGTTACCCTAGCTCCTAATTCATATGGAAGAACTGTTGGATTACCCGGAGAAGCAGTTGATTTTACTGAAGCTGCAGATAAAACCATTCATACCGTTGTTCACGTAAAAAATGTATCGAGAAGAACAGTCAGCAATCCTATGATGGAATTTTTCTACGGTTATGGCGGACAGCAGCAGCAAGAACAAGTAGGAACCGGATCTGGTGTTATTATTTCTGAAGATGGATATATCGTGACAAACAATCACGTTATTAAAGATGCATCTGAAATTGAAATTACTTTGAACAATAAAAAATCGTACAAGGCAAAATTAGTTGGTACAGATTCTAAAATGGATATCGCATTATTAAAAATAAGTGCTGATGAAAAATTACCATATACTGCTTTTGCAAACTCTGATTCTGTAAAAATTGGAGAATGGGTTTTGGCAGTTGGTAATCCATACAATTTAACTTCAACCGTTACCGCTGGAATTGTTTCGGCGAAAGCCAGAAATTTAGACCAAAGCGGAATTCAATCCTTCATTCAAACTGATGCGGCTGTAAATCCAGGGAATTCTGGCGGTGCATTAGTAAATACAAGAGGTGAATTAATTGGAATTAATACGATGATTTCATCTATGACCGGATCGTATGTTGGATATTCTTTTGCTGTTCCTTCAAATATTGCTCGAAAAATTATTGAGGACATTATGGAATATGGAAATGTTCAAAGAGGAATTCTGGGTGTTGAAGGCGGCGAATTAAACAGTACAGCTTCAAAAGAATTAGGGATTACAGAGACTCAAGGTTTCTACATTAATAAAGTTTCTAAAAATTCTGGTGCAGAAAAAGCGGGTCTTACAAAAGGTGATATTATTGTAAAACTGGACGAGCAAAACATTTCGACCTTTGCAGATCTTTCAGGCTACATTAATACAAAACGCCCTAATGACGTTGTAAAAGTAACTTATATTAAAGATGGAAAAACTAAAACTGTTCCGGTTACTTTAAGCAAAAATGAGTTTTTTAGTACCGAATTTAAAGGAATTGAATTAGAAAATATTGATGCTGCTGATAAAAAGAAATTCAAAATTGATTATGGTGTAAAAATTAAAAACATCACAAATGAGAATTTAATGCAGTATCAAAATGAATTGCAGGGAAATATTATTTTGAGTATCGATAACGTAAAAGCAACAAATGTGGAAACTGTTTCTAAACTTTTAAACAAAAAAGACGAAGGGCAAAGTGTACGCATCGAAATGATCAACAAAAACGGCGAAATTTTTAGAATTATTATTTAAAAATTAGTCGCAGTTATCAGTCACAGTTTACAGTTTCTTATAAAACTGCAAACTGTGACTGCGACTGAGAACTCAAAAAAAACCATCTTAAGAAATTAAGGTGGCTTTTTTTGTTTTGAAAAATAAATGCTAAAATAGTTTACGAAATCGATTGAAATGGATACTTTTGCGCAAAATTATAAAATAAGTGAGCGTTTTATTATTTCAATTTAATCAATTATGAGCAAAAATTCTTTGTACCAAAAAGAGGTATCATTACAAGTCGACCGAAGAAGAGCTGGCGTCGAATTAATAAAAGTGATAAGTGATTTGTGGTATGACAAATCCATTGAAATGGTTTTATTCAAAAATCAATTATTGGATAAAAATGTCAGCGATATTATCAATCTTCATCAATATGCGGGTGAATTTGTGGGTAAACCTATAACTATTTTCGATTCGGTTGAAATCGCAAAAGTTGTTTTGTCTTTAGATCTTCCGCCTGCGAAAATAGATCTTGGAAAATTAACTTACGAGTATCATTTAGAAGATGAGAAATATCCGGACGCAAGATATTTTGTTATCGAAAAATTGAAAAAATCAAAATCTTCGCAAGAAATTCAGCCCAAAGATGTTGTTCTTTATGGCTTTGGAAGAATCGGACGTTTATTGGCCAGAGAATTAATGTCGAAGACCGGAAAAGGAAATCAATTGCGTTTGAGAGCGATTGTGACCCGAGATAAAAATGACGCTGTAACTTTAGAGAAACGTGCTTCTTTATTACGTTACGATTCTATTCACGGAGATTTTCAAGGCTCTGTAATTGCAGATGCTAAAAACAGTGCATTAATAATTAACGGAACTACCGTTCATATTATTTCCGCAAATTCTCCGGAAGAAATCGATTATACCGAATATGAAATTAATGATGCTTTAGTAATCGATAATACAGGGGCATTTACAACTGAAGAAGCTTTAAAAAGGCATTTAACATCAAATGGGGTTCATAAAGTTTTATTGACTGCTCCTGGAAAAGGAGTTCCAAATATTGTGCACGGAGTTAACCATAATGACTATAATCCAGATGAGAATAACATTTTCTCTGCAGCATCTTGCACAACAAACGCTATTACACCGGTTTTAAAAGTTATTGAAGACACTTTAGGAGTTGTAAAAGGACACTTAGAAACTATTCATTCTTATACCAACGATCAAAATTTGGTAGATAATATGCATAGAAAATATCGTCGCGGAAGAGCCGCTGCTTTAAACATGGTAATTACAGAAACTGGTGCTGGAAGTGCTGTTGCGAAAGCTTTACCCTCATTAGAAGGAAAATTAACTTCTAATGCTATTCGGGTTCCTGTTCCTAATGGTTCTTTAGTAGTTTTAAATTTAGAGGTTAAAAAAGCAACATCGATTACTGCTATCAATAAAATCATGAAAAAATATGCTCTTGAAGGAGAACTGGTAGAGCAAATTAAATATTCACTGAATAATGAACTGGTTTCATCTGATATTGTGGGAACTTCTGCTCCTTCAATTTACGACAGCAATGCAACTATTGTTTCAAAGGACGGAAAAAACATCGTACTCTATATTTGGTATGATAATGAATACGGTTATAGTCATCAAGTTATACGTCTTGCAAAATATATTGCCAAGGTAAGACGTTATACTTATTATTAATTCAATCTAACTACTTACTTAAACCATCGAGTTTACTTGGTGGTTTTTGTTTTTATTAAATAGGTAAAACAGTTGTGCTTTTCACTTCTGATATTACGAATACTGTATTTATAAGTGAAACTTCAGGTAGAACAGATAGTTTTTTTTGATGAAAGTGATGATAGCTTTCCATATCCGGAATTATAATTTTAAGCATATAATCAAAGTTTCCCGAAACGTAATTGCACTCCACAACCTCAGGTAAATTTAAAATTGACTGATTAAATCCTTCAGAGGTATCATAAGTCTGCTTAGTAAGGGTAACCTGACAGTAAACAGTTAAATTGTTTCCAAGTTTTTTCTTGTCTAAAATCGTAACGTATTTTTCTATAATCCCATCTTTTTCAAGACGTTTCACCCGATCGTGAACCGGAGTCAAAGATAAATTTATTTTGTTTGCGATGTCTTTTAAAGTATAATGCGCATCTTCCTGCAAAAGACGTAAGATTTTTTTGTCAATTTCATCTAAAGCCATAGCGAAAACGTTTTATTAGAGTAGTATCTTTTAGTTTTTTTTTCTTTTTGAAGAATAAATTATAGGCCAAAACAGAATAATTTTCTGTAAAAGTAAAAAATAAAATAATATTTTCTTATTTATTAATCAGTAAACCATAATTTATTCTCTCTCTGTAGCTTTGTAAAACAAATTCAATAAAAAACAAAAAAATATATCAAATGATAATAGGTGTTCCAAAAGAAATAAAAAACAATGAGAACAGAGTTGCTTTAACTCCTGCAGGTGTTTCTGAAATGAAAAAACATGGACATACAGTTTATGTTCAGGCTACTGCTGGTTTAGGTAGTGGTTTTGCTGATGAAGAATATACCCAAGCTGGTGCTGTAGTTTTACCAACTATTGAGGAAATTTATGCTATTGCAGAAATGATCATTAAAGTTAAAGAACCAATTGCATCTGAATACCCATTAATTAAAAAAGATCAATTGTTATTTACTTATTTCCACTTTGCTTCATCTGAGCCATTAACTCACGCAATGCTTGAAAAAGGTGCAGTTTGTTTAGCTTATGAAACTGTTGAAAAAACAGACCGCAGCTTGCCATTATTAATTCCAATGTCAGAAGTTGCAGGTCGTATGGCTATTCAACAAGGAGCAAAATATCTTGAAAAACCATTAAAAGGAAGAGGAATTCTTTTAGGTGGTGTTCCAGGTGTTCCACCAGCAAAAGTATTAGTTTTAGGCGGGGGAATTGTTGGAACTCAAGCCGCAAAAATGGCTGCTGGTTTAGGAGCTCAGGTAACTATTATGGATTTAAGTCTGCCACGTTTACGTCAATTAGATGACATCATGCCAGCAAATGTAAATACAGAAATGTCTAACCATTATAATATTACAAGAGCAATTAAAGATGCTGATTTAATTGTTGGAGCAGTTTTAATTCCAGGAGCAAAAGCGCCTCACTTAATCACACGTGATATGCTTAAACTAATGCGTCCGGGAACTGTTGTTGTTGACGTTGCAGTTGATCAAGGTGGATGTATCGAAACTTGTACTCCTACAACTCACGAAAATCCAACTTTTATTATTGATGATATCGTACACTATTGTGTAGCTAATATGCCAGGAGCTGTTCCTTATACATCTACTTTAGCTTTGACTAATGCTACTTTACCTTATGCAGTACAATTAGCAAACAAAGGATGGGAAAAAGCTTGTGCAGAAAACGAAGAATTGAAAAAAGGTTTAAACATTGCTAACGGAAAAATCCTTTATAAAGGAGTTGCTGAAGCATGGAACCTTCCTTTTAATGAAGAATTAGTGTTGGCAAACGCATAGTGCCAATATTAAATAAGTGCTTACTAAGCAATAAAGTAAAAAGGCTTTTCGTAATGAAAAGCCTTTTTTTATGCCATAAAAAACCTATCTTTAAAAACAGGTTTTTATTTTAATTCCTAAATATTATTTCTTTTCATCTAAAACTTCTTGCAATACTTTTGCTTCAGTTCCATTAGGAAAAGTAACTTTAATTTTTTGGGCAATAGTTGGTGCTATCTCCGTAATTGCTTTTTTATCGTAAGATTCTCCTTTTTTAATATGCCATCCGTAAAAAATAGCTGGAACATGCGTGTCATAACTGTATATTGTTCCATGTGAAGTTCCAGTAGTAGCATATTCAATATCCCCAGGTTTGTCAACAATTACAAGATCTCCATTTTGAGTTACGTCATAACCTTTTGCTACAAAATTCAGAGAATAATCGTTTCCTGCATTGGCTAAAATCTCTTCTTCTGTATACACCTTCTTAACTTGTGGCTGCGAAATCAGAAACTCTTTAAAAGCTTGTTTAACTTTTGCTAATTCTAAACCTTTTTCTTTTATGGTTTGTTTATTGAAGAAAACATTGAAATTTGAATAATTTTGGATTAAATCAACTCCAAAAGTCTTTGTAGAAAAATCCTGCATACTTTTCTTTACATCTTTTGAAGGATAATTGTCTACATTATATTTATGATCCTTTAAATAAATTACATTCTCAGCACCTGCATGATCAGCAGTTAAGAAAAGTAAATAGTTTCCTTTTCCAACTGTTTTATCTAAATAAGCCAAGAAGTCAGCAATTGTTTGATCTAATCTCAAATAAGTATCCTGAAGTTCCATAGATCTTGGCCCAAGTAAATGTCCAACATAATCTGTAGAAGAAAAACTAACCGTTAAAAAGTCAGTATTATTATCCTTTCCAAGTTCTTCTTTTTCGATTGCTCTTTTAGCAAAATCAGCAAGCAGATCATTTCCATAAGGAGTTGCACGAATAACTCCTGCATCATTTTTCTCATACATTGATTTTAAATCATATGGAAAAACTGGTGCTGTACTTCCATATAATTTACCTTCATAAGGATTATTATCAGGAAGACTTTCATTGTATTCAGTAGCGGGTTTGTATAAATCCCAGCCTTTATTGATGTATTTTAGATAGTTTTTTTCGTTGTTGAATTCTGACACCCATTCTGGTAATTTTTCTCCGTAAAAAGTACTAGAAATAAATGATCCGGTTTTACTGTACCAAAATGCCCAATTTGCAAAATGTCCAGCTGGTAAAATTGCACCACGATCTTTAAGACTCATTCCAATAACTTTTCCATTAAAATTAGTAGCCATACGAACTTCATCTGTAATTGTAGTACTTTGAAGATTTTTAGGGGACATTGCTCCTTCCTCTGAAGTTCCGTCACCAACTGTTTTTACAGCTGCGTCGTCTGTACAATACATTTCTTTACCTAGAGTTCTACTAAACCATTCGTTACCAACAATTCCGTGCGTAGCAGGTGTCGTGCCGGTATATATTGAAGCGTGTCCTGGCGCAGTGTAAGTTGGCATATAATTATAATGCATATTCTGAAAAACAAATCCATCATTCATTAACTTCTTAAAACCATTTGGGGAAAAATCATCTGAAAATCGATATAAATATTCCATTTTCATTTGATCAACTACTATACCTACAACTAATTTGGGACGTTGTTGTGCACTTAAATTTGTGATAACAAAAAGTGTCAACAGTAAAATACTTTTCTTCATGTTTACTAAATAATTTAAGCACAAAAATACTCATTCATATTTAAAACTTCTAAAGTCTGAATGATGAAGAACAAACAATTGACTATAATTTAACAGTTTCGTCTTGTAATCTAAGTAGCTTTTAGCAAAAAAATACCAAACAAAAAAACCCTATCCATAAAGGATAGGGTTTTTAAAAAGAAAGGCGACGACATACTCTCCCACAATACTGCAGTACCATCTGCGCAGGCGGGCTTAACTACTCTGTTCGGGATGGGAAGAGGTGAGCCCCGCC
>NZ_LMHW01000010.1:0-553150 GCF_001428525.1 Flavobacterium sp. Root186 | reverse complement strand
CTTAACATACTGAGATAAAGAAAAGTAAATATATTTTAGAAAGTTTCTTCTCTCCCGTCTTTTGGACGGGAGAGAAAAGGGTGTACATAAGCTTACGGATTATTAGTACTACTCGACTATGACATTACTGCCTTTACATCTATAGCCTATCAACGTGGTCATCTTCCACGATCCTTAAAAGAAATCTCATCTTGTGGTGGGTTTCGCGCTTATATGCTTTCAGCGCTTATCCCTTCCAAACGTAGCTACTCTGCGGTGCCCCTGGCGGGACAACAGATACACTAGAGGTTTGTCCAATTCGGTCCTCTCGTACTAGAATCAGATCCACTCAAATTTCTAACGCCCACAGTAGATAGAGACCGAACTGTCTCACGACGTTCTGAACCCAGCTCGCGTGCCACTTTAATGGGCGAACAGCCCAACCCTTGGGACCTTCTCCAGCCCCAGGATGTGACGAGCCGACATCGAGGTGCCAAACCCCCCCGTCGATATGAGCTCTTGGGGGAGATCAGCCTGTTATCCCCGGCGTACCTTTTATCCTTTGAGCGATGGCCCTTCCATGCGGAACCACCGGATCACTATGCTCTACTTTCGTACCTGATCGACCTGTATGTCTCTCAGTCAAGCTCCCTTATGCCATTGCACTCTACGCACGGTTACCAAGCGTACTGAGGGAACCTTTAGAAGCCTCCGTTACTCTTTTGGAGGCGACCACCCCAGTCAAACTACCCACCAAGCAATGTCCCCCGCAGCGCGGGGTTAGGCCTCAGATAAACAAAGGGTTGTATTTCAACAATGACTCCACAACGCCTGGCGACGCCGCTTCATAGTCTCCAACCTATCCTACACATCATTTATCCAAGGTCAATACTAAGCTATAGTAAAGGTGCACAGGGTCTTTTCGTCCCACTGCGGGTAAACGGCATCTTCACCGTTACTACAATTTCACCGAGCTCATGGCTGAGACAGTGTCCAGATCGTTACACCATTCGTGCAGGTCGGAACTTACCCGACAAGGAATTTCGCTACCTTAGGACCGTTATAGTTACGGCCGCCGTTTACTGGGGCTTCAATTCAATGCTTCTCCGAAGATAACATCTCCTCTTAACCTTCCAGCACCGGGCAGGTGTCAGGCCCTATACTTCATCTTACGATTTTGCAGAGCCCTGTGTTTTTGATAAACAGTCGCCTGGACCTCTTCACTGCGGCCCCCATTGCTGGGGGCGACCTTTCTCCCGAAGTTACAGGTCTATTTTGCCTAATTCCTTAGCCATGAATCTCTCGAGCACCTTAGGATTCTCTCCTCAACTACCTGTGTCGGTTTACGGTACTGGTACTAATTACCTGAAGTTTAGAGGTTTTTCTTGGAAGCCCTTAGGCGCACTATCTCTTTGTCCGAAGACTCCGAGTACTATCGTATTTCACCAAACTCTCCGGATTTGCCTAGAGAGCCTATAGCTAGGTACTTTAACGAACTATTCCGTCAGTTCGCGGCGCTTTCATCACTCCGTCACCCCATCACAGTAATTAGTAGTACGGGAATATTAACCCGTTAGCCATCGACTGTCCCTTTCGGGTTCGCCTTAGGACCAGACTAACCCACAGCTGATTAGCATAGCTGTGGAAACCTTAGTTTTTCGGTGTGCGGGTTTCTCGCCCGCATTATCGTTACTTATGCCTACATTTTCTTTTCTAACCAGTCCAGCATACCTTACGATACACCTTCAACCCTGTTAGAATGCTCCCCTACCACTTACAGTTACCTGTAAATCCATAGCTTCGGTAATACACTTATGCCCGATTATTATCCATGCTCGTCCGCTCGACTAGTGAGCTGTTACGCACTCTTTAAATGAATGGCTGCTTCCAAGCCAACATCCTAGCTGTCTGGGCAGACAAACCTCGTTCTTTCAACTTAGTGTATATTTGGGGACCTTAGCTGATGGTCTGGGTTCTTTCCCTCTCGGACTTGGACCTTAGCACCCAAGCCCTCACTGCTGAGAAACATTATATAGCATTCGGAGTTTGTCAGGAATTGGTAGGCGGTGAAGCCCCCGCATCCAATCAGTAGCTCTACCTCTATATAACTTAATTCAGCGCTGCACCTAAATGCATTTCGGGGAGTACGAGCTATTTCCGAGTTTGATTGGCCTTTCACCCCTACCCACAGGTCATCCGAAGACTTTTCAACGTCAACCGGTTCGGACCTCCACTGTGTGTTACCACAGCTTCATCCTGCCCATGGGTAGATCACACGGTTTCGCGTCTAACACTACTGACTAAAGCGCCCTATTCAGACTCGCTTTCGCTGCGGATCCGTGGCTTAACCACTTAACCTCGCCAGCAGCGTTAACTCGTAGGCTCATTATGCAAAAGGCACGCCGTCACCCCACGAAAGGGCTCCGACCGCTTGTAAGCGTATGGTTTCAGGATCTATTTCACTCCGTTATTCACGGTTCTTTTCACCTTTCCCTCACGGTACTGGTTCACTATCGGTCTCTCAGGAGTATTTAGCCTTAGCGGATGGTCCCGCCAAATTCAGACAGGGTTTCACGTGCCCCGCCCTACTCAGGATACCACTATCTATTACACTTGTTACCCATACGGGRCTATCACCCTCTATGGYGTCACTTTCCAGTAACTTCCGGTTCCTTGTGCATAAAATGTCGTGGTCCTACAACCCCAGCATTGCCGTAACAACACTGGTTTGGGCTAATCCGCGTTCGCTCGCCACTACTTACGGAATCACTTTTGTTTTCTTCTCCTCCGCCTACTTAGATGTTTCAGTTCAGCGGGTTTGCCCACCTATCGGTGTACTATGTCTTCAACATAGTGGGTTGCCCCATTCAGGTATCTGCGGATCAATCGGTGTGTGCCCGTCCCCGCAGCTTTTCGCAGCTTATCACGCCTTTCATCGCCTCTGAGAGCCTAGGCATCCCCCATACGCCCTTATTTTGCTTATTGTACCAATATATGTCAATGAACTTTCTATGCTTTAGGCTTTAAGCAATATGCTTTAAGCTTTTTAGCTTATGGCCTACAGCTTACAGCTTAAGGCTTTTGTGGAGAATAACGGAGTCGAACCGTTGACCTCCTGCGTGCAAGGCAGGCGCTCTAGCCAGCTGAGCTAATCCCCCATTTTTAAATGATGAGTTATGAATTATGAGTTATGAATGCTCATAAATGCTCAACTTCTAAAATTTCCTTTTTTTTTAAGTTAAATAGTAGTCCCGGGCAGACTCGAACTGCCGACCCCTACATTATCAGTGTAGTACTCTAACCAGCTGAGCTACGAGACTCTGTTTTACTTAAAAATTTATTATTTGAACTAACAGCAAGAGTAATATAATCCCTATATTCTAAACCAATAGAGCATCTTTTTTCCCCAGCGTGTGTTTCCACTAACACATAGGGCTCTAGAAAGGAGGTGTTCCAGCCGCACCTTCCGGTACGGCTACCTTGTTACGACTTAGCCCTAGTTACCAGTTTTACCCTAGGCAGCTCCTTGCGGTCACCGACTTCAGGCACCCCCAGCTTCCATGGCTTGACGGGCGGTGTGTACAAGGCCCGGGAACGTATTCACCGGATCATGGCTGATATCCGATTACTAGCGATTCCAGCTTCACGGAGTCGAGTTGCAGACTCCGATCCGAACTGTGACCGGTTTTATAGATTCGCTCCTGGTCGCCCAGTGGCTGCTCTCTGTACCGGCCATTGTAGCACGTGTGTAGCCCAAGGCGTAAGGGCCGTGATGATTTGACGTCATCCCCACCTTCCTCACAGTTTGCACTGGCAGTCTTGTTAGAGTTCCCGACTTGACTCGCTGGCAACTAACAACAGGGGTTGCGCTCGTTATAGGACTTAACCTGACACCTCACGGCACGAGCTGACGACAACCATGCAGCACCTTGTAAATTGTCTTGCGAAAGATCTGTTTCCAAACCGGTCAATCTACATTTAAGCCTTGGTAAGGTTCCTCGCGTATCATCGAATTAAACCACATGCTCCACCGCTTGTGCGGGCCCCCGTCAATTCCTTTGAGTTTCATTCTTGCGAACGTACTCCCCAGGTGGGATACTTATCACTTTCGCTTAGCCACTGAAATTGCTTCCAACAGCTAGTATCCATCGTTTACGGCGTGGACTACCAGGGTATCTAATCCTGTTCGCTCCCCACGCTTTCGTCCATCAGCGTCAATCCATTAGTAGTAACCTGCCTTCGCAATTGGTATTCCATGTAATATCTAAGCATTTCACCGCTACACTACATATTCTAGTTACTTCCTAATAATTCAAGTTTAACAGTATCAATGGCCGTTCCACCGTTGAGCGATGGGCTTTCACCACTGACTTATTAAACCGCCTACGGACCCTTTAAACCCAATGATTCCGGATAACGCTTGGATCCTCCGTATTACCGCGGCTGCTGGCACGGAGTTAGCCGATCCTTATTCTTACGATACCGTCAAGTCCCGACACGTCGGGATGTTTCTTCTCGTACAAAAGCAGTTTACAATCCATAGGACCGTCATCCTGCACGCGGCATGGCTGGATCAGGCTTGCGCCCATTGTCCAATATTCCTCACTGCTGCCTCCCGTAGGAGTCTGGTCCGTGTCTCAGTACCAGTGTGGGGGATCTCCCTCTCAGGACCCCTACCCATCGTTGCCTTGGTAAGCCGTTACCTTACCAACTAGCTAATGGGACGCATGCTCATCTTTCACCGTTGTGACTTTAATTATAAAGTGATGCCACTCTATAATACTATGAGGTATTAATCCAAATTTCTCTGGGCTATCCCTCTGTGAAAGGCAGATTGCATACGCGTTACGCACCCGTGCGCCGGTCTCTAATYCCGAAGAACTATACCCCTCGACTTGCATGTGTTAAGCCTGCCGCTAGCGTTCATCCTGAGCCAGGATCAAACTCTTCATCGTATATTTTAATATTATATCTCGATGCTTTATTCTAGTGGTCTTCTCGAATCTGTCGATTCTATTACTCTTATTTTGTTGTTCCGATTTGCATCGGAACGGCTGTCAATTCAATATGTCTACGAACGTGTTTTTTTTTGTCTTTCGCTTGTCTCTCAAAGCGGGTGCAAAACTAAAACTTCTTTTTGTTTCTCGCAAGAAAAATTTAAAAAATTTTTGAAACTTTTTTTCGTCCCTTTTTTTCAATTTYCCTCCCAATCTCTCAATGAACTTTCCCTGTTTTGCGGGGTGCAAATGTAAAAAGCATTTTCAAATCTCACAAGCTTTTTCTAATCTTTTTTTGAAAAAAWTTTTTCCTTTTTATCAGTAAGCCTGTCAGTATTTCAGTGAACGTCTTTCGGTGTTGCGGGTGCAAAAGTAGCACCTTTATTTACATTTACAAGCCTTTTTANTTTCCTTTTTATCAGTAAGCCTGTCAGTATTTCAGTGAACGTCTTTCGGTGTTGCGGGTGCAAAAGTAGCACCTTTATTTACATTTACAAGCCTTTTTAGTGAGTTTTTTTAATCTTTTTTGYAATTATTCCTTAACTCACTGATAACACAAGTTTTACAATGCAATATTTTTYAASMCATTGTCAGGTTTTTCTGCAGCACTTTGMTTTTTCCTTATTTTATACCCTTTTCCGTATCCCCTTTTTGAAAATTTTTTATTCTTTAATGCTCTTTTTTAAACAATAATTATGTTTTGAAAACGAATTTCCTAGCCCCGATAGCAGCRGAAATCCTTTTGTGCCGGGGTTCGGCACWAAAGATTGAAGCGGATAGCGGGATTAAGCTCCTGAAAATTACAATTATGAAAGTACAAATTCCAAAAAACTACCCGCTAAAGACTTCGACTTCGCGCAGCCCACAGAATCGTTAGTTATAACACATAATCATTGAAGCATTATNATTGAAGCGGATAGCGGGATTAAGCTCCTGAAAATTACAATTATGAAAGTACAAATTCCAAAAAACTACCCGCTAAAGACTTCGACTTCGCGCAGCCCACAGAATCGTTAGTTATAACACAATCGTTTCACTCAAGCCTTATGATTTTTTTACTCTTATATATTATAGTAGCGTTTTCTACTTATATATATAGTGTAATGTTCTACTTATTATATAATAGCAATCTTCTACATATATATATTGTATGTATTTTTGTAATCACTTATATTTGCATTCACAAAATTATAAACAATGATCAAGATTACTTTACCCGATGGGTCAATTAGAGAGTTCGCTCAAGGCGTAACTCCAATGGAGGTCGCTAAAAACATTAGCGAAGGTTTTGCACGAAATGTGATTTCTGCATCTTTTAATGGTACAACTATTGAAACCGAGACCCCATTAACGACCGATGGTAATCTTATATTATATACCTGGAATGATGCTGAAGGCAAAAAAGCTTTCTGGCATTCGACTTCTCACGTAATGGCGCAAGCTCTTGAGGAATTGTACCCTGGAATTAAATTAACTCTTGGACCTGCTATTGCTAATGGGTTTTACTATGATGTGGATTTTGAAGACCAAAAAATCTCTGAGGCTGATTTTAAAAAGATCGAAGATCGTGTTCTTGAGATTTCAAGAGAAAAACACGAATTCAAAATGCGTCCGGTTAGTAAAGCTGATGCATTAGAAATGTATAAAGACAATGTTTACAAGACTGAATTGATTTCTAATCTTGAAGACGGTACTATTACCTTTTGCGATCACTCTACTTTTACTGATTTATGTCGTGGAGGTCATATTCCGAATACTGGAATCATCAAAGCTATGAAAATCATGAGCGTTGCTGGTGCTTACTGGAGAGGAGATGAAAAAAACAAACAGTTAACTCGTGTTTACGGAACTTCTTTCCCTAAACAAAAAGATTTAACTGAATATCTTGAACTTCTTGAAGAAGCAAAACGTCGTGATCACCGTAAATTAGGAAAGGAACTTGAATTGTTTGCTTTCTCTCAAAAAGTGGGTCAAGGCTTACCTTTATGGCTACCGAAAGGAGCTGCGCTTAGAGAGCGTTTAGAGCAATTTTTAAAGAAAGCTCAAAAGAAAGCAGGTTACGAGCAAGTTGTGAGTCCGCATATTGGCCAAAAAGAGCTTTATGTAACTTCTGGTCATTATGCTAAATATGGCGCTGATAGTTTTCAGCCGATACATACTCCTGCTGAGGGGGAAGAGTTTTTATTGAAACCTATGAACTGTCCTCATCACTGCGAGATTTACAATGTGAGACCTTGGTCCTATAAAGATTTACCAAAACGTTATGCTGAATTTGGTACTGTTTATAGATATGAACAATCTGGTGAATTACATGGTTTAACTCGGGTTAGAGGTTTTACTCAGGATGATGCGCATATTTTCTGTACTCCAGAACAACTGGACGAAGAGTTTAAAAAAGTAATTGACCTTGTACTATATGTATTTGGTTCATTAGGTTTTGAAAACTTTACTGCTCAAATTTCATTGAGAGATCAGGAAAACAGAGAAAAGTATATTGGTACTGATGAAAACTGGGAGAAAGCGGAAAATGCGATTATCAACGCTGCAGCTGACAAAGGTTTAAATACAGTTGTTGAATATGGTGAAGCTGCATTTTACGGACCTAAGCTTGACTTTATGGTTAAGGATGCTTTGGGAAGACAATGGCAGTTAGGAACAATTCAGGTTGATTACAACCTTCCTGAGCGTTTTGATTTGACATACAAAGGTGCTGATAATGAATTACATCGCCCGGTTATGATTCACAGAGCTCCTTTTGGATCTATGGAACGTTTTATAGCAATTTTACTAGAGCATACCGCAGGAAATTTCCCACTTTGGTTAATGCCTGAGCAAGCTATTATATTGTCTTTGAGCGAGAAATACGAAAATTATGCTAAAAAAGTTTTAGATTTGCTAGAAAATCACGAAATTCGCGCCCTAATTGACAACCGAAATGAAACTATCGGTAAGAAAATTAGAGATGCAGAAATGCAAAAAATTCCATTTATGCTTATCGTTGGTGAGGAGGAAGAGAAAAACGGAACAATTTCTATTCGTCGCCACGGCCAAGAAGGAAAAGGTAATATCACAGTTTCTATCGAAGAATTTGCTTCGATTGTAGACGAAGAAATAAAAAAGACATTAAAAGTATTTACAGTTTAACTTAAATTAGAAAGTCATAGCAATAAAAAGTAACAGAGGTTTTCAACCTCGAGTAGAAAAAAAAGACGCACACAGAATAAACAACAATATTCGTGGTGTACAAGAAGTAAGGTTAGTAGGCGAGAACATCGAACCAGGTGTATTTAAGCTTGCAGAAGCTTTACGTCTAGCAGATCAGTTTGAATTAGACTTGGTTGAAATTTCACCAAATGCTGAGCCGCCGGTTTGTAAAATCATGGATTACAAGAAATTTGTTTACGAACAAAAGAAGCGTGATAAGGCATTAAAAGCTAAATCATCTCAAGTTGTAGTAAAAGAGATTCGTTTTGGTCCTCAAACAGATGAGCATGATTATGAATTTAAAAGAAAAAATGCTGAGAAGTTCTTAAAAGAGGGAGCTAAATTAAAAGCATTTGTTTTCTTTAAAGGACGTTCAATCATCTATAAAGATCAAGGGCAGATTTTGCTTCTGCGTTTGGCAACAGATTTAGAAGAACATGGTAAAGTTGAAGCTATGCCGGTTCTTGAAGGAAAGAGAATGATTATGTTCATTGCTCCGAAGAAAAAGAAATAAGTCTTAAAGTCGAAAGTCTTAAAGTTGAAAGTCATAAAGTGACTTTTAACTTTTGACTTTTAAACTTTCAGACCAAGATATAAGTAAGTAAGAATAAATTAAAACACTAGGAAAAATGCCTAAAATGAAAACTAAATCTAGCGCTAAGAAACGTTTTAAAGTTACTGGTTCTGGAAAGATTAAAAGAAAGCATGCTTTTAAAAGTCACATCTTGACTAAAAAATCTAAAAAACGTAAATTAGCTTTGACACACTCAGCGCTAGTTCACTCAACAGATATGAAAAGCATCAAACAACAATTAAGAATTATCTAATATAAGTCTAAAGTTGTAAAGTCTTAAAGTTTAAAGTCAATCAGTGACTTTTGACATTGGACTTTAAAAACATTTGACTAGAGAATTTCTTTAGGTTAAAAAATTATTTATATAACCTTGGAGTATGGCTTTCAAGTTCCTTTGATTCAATTCAGGACGCCTGCTACAAAAACACATTAAAATTATGCCAAGATCGGTAAATTCAGTTGCTAAAAGAGCAAGAAGAAAAAAAATAATGAAGCAAGCCAAAGGTTTCTTTGGTAGACGTAAAAACGTTTGGACAGTTGCTAAGAACGCGGTAGAGAAAGCGATGAGCTACGCTTACCGTGACAGAAAACAGAATAAAAGAAATTTCCGTTCATTATGGATTCAACGTATTAACGCTGGAGCTAGATTAGAAGGAATGTCTTATTCTCAATTCATGGGGAAAGTTAAAGCTAACGGAATCGAATTGAACCGTAAAGTTCTTGCAGATTTAGCTATGAACCACCCAGAAGCTTTCAAAGCAATACTTAATAAAGTAAAATAAACGTTTTATAAACTCAATTTAGATTACTTACTTATCATAAAGAAGCCATTCGTTAATTCGAATGGTTTTTTGTTTTTACAACAATCTGTTTTACCTTTAAACCTCTCAAAAAAAGAATTATAAAATGTTTACGACACTTTTTGATCATATACAGAAATTCATAACACTAGAGCCTTCAGAAATTGACATATTAGAAACATGCCTCACTATTTCAAAAGTAAAAAAGAAAGAGCACTTATTGCAGGAAGGCCAAGTTTGCAATACCTTATATTTTGTAATTAAAGGCTGTGCCAGACAATATATCATCAATTCAAAAGGTACAGAACAAACTTTACAGTTTGCTGTTGAAAATTGGTGGATAACTGACTATTTAAGTTATCACAATACTACTCCATCACACTTCTACATTCAGACAGTTGAAAACTGTGAATTAATTGCAATTGAAAAAGGCACTTTGGAATCTTTATTAATTGAAATTCCGAAGCTGGAAAGATACTTTAGAATCGTTTCTCAAAAATCATTTGGTGCCGCTCAAATGCGCATTAAATTTTTATTTACAATGTCTGCCGAAGAAAGGTATCATCATTTTAAGAATCAAAATCCAGAGTTTGTACAACGCGTACCACAATACATGCTTGCCTCCTATTTAGATTTTTCTGCAGAATTTATGAGTAAAATCAGGGCTGGAAAAGTCTGATTTTAATTTCTTGAAGTAGTTCAAGTTTTTAAAAGAATACATTACTGACCTTTGTAATGAACTTTTAAAACACATAAAAATGAAATCAAGAATTCTTATCCCAGAAGCTGCCCCACAAGCTTATCAAGCATTAATGAGCTTAGAAAAATATATTTCTACTACTTCATTAACTCCAACCCATAAAGAATTAATTAAAATACGTGCATCTCAAATCAATGGTTGTGCATATTGTATTAATATGCACACAGCTGATGCAAGAAAACATGGAATTTCTGAACAGAGAATATACTTAACAAGTGCATGGCGCGAAGCTGATGTTTATACTGAAGAAGAAAAAGCTATTTTAGCTTTAACAGAGCAGGTAACTTTAATTAACAACCATGTCACTGACGAAGTTTATCAAAATGCAGCGAACTTATTTGATGAAAAATATTTAGCAGAGATCATCCTTGCAATCATTACAATTAACTCTTGGAACAGATTGGCAATTACTACAGGATTAAGAGCTGTCTAATTCCTTTATAAGGATAAATTTTACAACATTTTTAAAATTCTAAACCCTCCTACCAGAGGGTTTCTTTGTATTTACCTGTAAATGAGACTCCGATAAATAAAAATTTAATCATTTTACAAAAACAGGTATTTATACTCTTTCATAGGAATTTAGGTTTTCTATTTTTGATTTATAATTTCAATATACACTACAATAACTTCATATTCTATAGCTATTTATTTTATCTTTTTTGCATGCCAAAAGGAATATTACAAGTATTCAAAATTTAAAAAAGCACAATTGAAAAATACAGCAATTATAAATCTCCATCGAATTTTACACGAATTATCTATAAATACAAGAAAATACGGAAAACCGTATTAAGACCATAAACAGGAGAATTAATTTTGCAAACACAAATTAGGTTACAATTTATTATAAAATAAAGGTTATATGTTCAAAAAGGTTTTAATTGCAGAGGACTTAGACAGCATTAGTACAACAATTATAAAAGTTCTTGAAGAATTAGAAATTCCAGTAATTCACCATGTAAAATATTATGATGATGGCTTATTAAAAATTAGAAAAAGCCTACTCGACAATACCCCCTATGATTTACTAATAACCGATTTATCATTTAAAATAGATCATCGAAACACCAATATTTTGAATGGCGAAGAGCTTATTAACGCTGTGAATAAGGTACATCCTCAATTAAAAAAAATTATATTTTCAACAGATGATAAATCTTATAGAATAAAAAGACTTTTTAATGAATTAAAAATCAATGCTTATGTTTCTAAGGGACGAAACAGTATTGAGGAATTAAAAATTGCTATACAAAAGGCTTTTAAAAATGAAGAAAAAATACTGTCTTCAGATTTAAACTTTAGTTTTAATGATAAATCTTTAATTGAAATTGAATCTTATGACATTTCGATTTTAACTCTTATGGCGAGAGGTTATATTTTAGGAAACATTTCAAATGAATTTAAGGCAAAATCGATAACTCCAAACGGAACCAGCAGTATTGAGAAACGAATTAGTAAATTAAAAATACATTTTAAAGCCAATAACAATGTTCACTTAATTGCTATAGCCAAAGATTTCGGCTTAATTTAAATTCTATTAAACGTTATGAAACCTAAATATAAATTTAATCTGACATCAAAAATTAACACGGCCAGCAATAAAATTATCATAAAAACGATACTTCTTTGTCTTTTCTTGTCTATATGTTTTGCTTATGTTTCTGAAAAGACCGGCTGGCTGGAAATAGACTGGAAGATTATTTTTATACCTGCACTTCTTGTTTTACAAATAATAATCATTGGAAAAGCTTTACAAAACAGGTACAAAAAGCTTTAAGCATTTTGATTTAAAAATATCGAAATGCTTATATTTGATTTTTTAAAAGCCTCATGAAAATCATTATAAATTACGTTCTCTTACTATTCATTTCTTTCCAATCTTTAGCTCAGACTAAGATTATTTCCTGGAATCTGGAAAACTTCGGAAAATCTAAATCACAATCTATCTTAAATTTTACAGCTAATACTGTACGTGATTATGACATTATTGCTATTCAGGAAGTTGTTGCTGGATACGGCGGTTCACAGACTGTTGCAAAACTTGCCGCACTGCTAAATGAAAAAGGGGCAAAATGGGATTATATTGTTAGTGATCCTACAAGTGGAAGCAGTTACAAAAAAGAGCGCTATGCCTTTCTTTGGAAAACAAATAAAGCCAAATTAAAAGGAGAACCTTGGCTTGAAAAAAAATATCATCTAGAAATTGATCGCGAACCTTATTTTGCAACTTTCGAAATAAACAAAAAAACAATTACTCTAGTTAATTTTCACGCAATCACAAAAAGTAAACAACCGGAAACTGAAATTAAATATTTTAAATATCTGCCTCAGCAATACCCTACTCTTAATTTAGTATTTATGGGGGATTTTAATTGCCCGGAGTCGCATACGGTTTTTAATCCATTAAAGAAAATGGGATATACTTCGATGCTGAATAGACAAAAAACTACTTTAAAACAAAAATGTAATGGAGAGGTTTGTCTTGCTTCTGAATTTGATAATGTTTTTTACAACCCAAATAGATTAAAAAACATTAATTCAGGGGTTATTTTATTCTATAAAAAATTCAATACGCTTCAGGAAGCTCGAAAAATATCCGATCATATTCCTATTTGGTTTGAATTTTCGTTGAATTAAATTATGTTTTAAGCTTTTTCTTTTTTGCTGCAGGAAATAAAACGTTATTTAATATTAAGCGATAACCCGGAGAATTAGGATGCAAGTCTAAAACAGTCGGCGGATCTCCAACCTGATGTTGAAAATCTTCAGGATCGTGGCCTCCAAAAAAAGTAAACATTCCTTTGCCTTTTTCTCCATGAATGTATCTTGCCTCTCCGTTTAGTTCACAAGTTCCCATTACTAATACATTTGATTTTACCAAAGTTTCATTAAAAGAAGTTGTCTGTCCCATAAATCCTTTTACTAATTGTGTATGATTTTGACACAACATACTTGGGATTGGATCCCATTTTGCAGAAAATTCCATTAAGGTGAAGTAATCTTTCTCCATTGGAATTCTTCTTTTACCTGTCATATCAATATCTGAAAACTCGTAAACTTCTGGTCTTCGCTCTAAAATAAAGTCTTTGAATGCAAAAGAGTTAGCATAATTTAGTTTTGATTGATAATTAGATTCACTAGGATCCCCATCAAACATAGTTTCGCAAATATCAACACCATCTGCTGCAAGTGCAATATCAAAACTGTCGGTGGCTGAGCACATAGCAAACATAAATCCACCGCCAATAACAAAATCTCTGATTTTTTTTGCCACTGCACCTTTTTCCTGAGAAACTTTAGAATATCCCAATTTAGAAGCTAAAGCTTCGGCATCTTTTTTCTGTTCGATATACCAGGGTGTATTTTTATAAGCGGCATAAAATTTTCCATATTGTCCAGTAAAGTCTTCATGATGCAAATGCAGCCAATCATACAGCAGCAATTGATCACTTAAAACTTCTTCATCATATATTGGGGTAAATGGTATTTCAGCATAAGTTAAGACCAATGTTACTGCATCATCCCAAGGCTGTTTACCTTTTGGAGTATAAACAGCAATTTTCGGTGCTTTTTCAAGAATAACTGATTCCATGTTTTGCGATGGACTCGAAATATCATTTAAAATTGAAGCCTCTTCACTATCTGAAAGTATCTCAAAGCTAACTCCTCGAATTTTACATTCTTTACGGATTTCATCAGCATCTGGCAATAAAAATGAGCCTCCACGATAATTAAGTAACCAACTTGCTTTGTAATCTCTGCTCAAACACCAATATGTAATCCCGTAAGCTTTTAAGTGATTTTGCTGCGTTGTTTCATCCATCGGAAGTAAAATAAACGAAGCTTTTGCATTAAGGGAAAGCAATAAAATGAAAATATAAACTAAACTTTTTTTCATCAAAAAATATTTTAAGTAAAGATATAAAGGAAGCTTATAAAATCACAATAGAAGACTAGTTTTATAATAGTATAAAACTGTTAATTAACAAGAGAATAAAATACTCAAAGATTGAAATTTTGTAAAAAACAGGTAAAAACACGTAAACTATGACAACTTTTTCTGCCTAAATTTGGAATCTTAAAATCGACCAGATTAATCGATTAAAAATCAAACCAAATGAATTACAACCAAAACAATCAACCAAAAGGATTTAGTATAATGCAAAAAATAGGCATTTTCGTGCTCGTTTTTACAATAATCGTTTATTATGTTTTATCAATTCAATTTTTAACAAGCTAAATTACAATGTCAAAACAGCAATTTCATTTTGAATAGCATAAACTACCAAACCGGCAATATTTCGTGATTCTGTTTTCAGCAGTAAATTATTACGATGTCCTTCAACTGTTCGCGGGCTTAAAAAGAGATGTTCTGCTATTTCTGTAGTTGTTTTTTGCTGACAGATAAGCTGAAGGATTTCAATTTCGCGCGGAGAAAGAAAACTTGTTTCAAGATTGCCTTTTGAGTTTTTAGAAGATACGATAGTTTCCTGAATAGTTTTTAATACATTTTCATTGTAAAAAAATCCTTTTCTGTTAACTTCATTAATCGTTTTGATTAGATCTTTTGGAGTTGTATTTTTAATGAGGTATGCAACTGCTCCAACCTGAATCATATTTGCAATAAATGATTTTGAGTCATAACTGGTCAGGGCAATAATTTTAATATCGGGAAAAGATTTCCGGATAATTTTTGTTGCTTCGACACCATTTAAAACCGGCATTTTCAAATCCATGATAATAATATCTGGCTTGACATCATTACTATGTAATTTATTAACCAGCTCTTCACCGTTTGAAGCTTCAAAAATAATTTCAATATTGTCTTCTCTTTGCAATAAAAAAGCTATTCCTTTCCGAAACAATACTTCGTCATCGACTAAGGCGATTTTAATTACGGCATTCATTTTGTCTGTTTTTGGTCATTTGGTTTCCCGAAATTACAAAATATGAATTAATAATAGCTACAGAACCTTATTTTATTGATGCTAAAGCTTAATTATTTACTAAAATTTATATTAAAAAGTAAAAATTACAGCAATACCTTTATTTATTTCTGAATCTATTTTTATAGTTCCGTTCAAAAACGAAACCCTGCTGTCAATATTTTTCATTCCCAGTCCTTTTTGATTCTCCATTTTTGTGCTGTCAAATCCAATTCCGTTATCTTCATAATAACAAGTATTTATTCCATTATTGTCTTTAAAGGCAATCCAAATTTCTGTTGCTTTACCATGACGGAGAGAATTATTCATTAATTCCTGTAAAATTCTAAAAATGTGTAAATGACGATCGATATTATCATCAAAATCAATTTCATTTTTATAATACGTTTTAACAGATTTACTAGTTTCAAATTCTTCGCATAACTCTTCAACGCCAGCATTTAATCCAAATTTTTCAAAAACCGGTGGTAATAAATTATGTGCAATTTTTCTGGAATTTTCCAAAGCCTTTGCAGTCAGATTAATAATATTATCTGTAATCTCGCTGGTTTCTGCTTCGGTTAAATTAGGTGCCGAAAGTAAATGAGTATTTAAAGACACAATATTAAGTTTTGAACTTATATCATCGTGCAAATCTTGGGCAATACGTTTACGTTCTTCTTCCTGCGCAACTATAATCGCGTGAAGCTGCTCTTTTTGATACTGTAGTACCAAATCTTTTTTCTCAAGTTCTTTTTGAATTATTTTTTTTCTGGAAAAATAGAAGAATATTATCAATACAACTGCTACAATTATAAAGAAAAGAGAGATATATAATATAATGGCAACAAGTTCTTTTTCAGGAATTGAATGGGTACTCATATCTTTATTAGATTTACAAAAAAATGCTTATTCATGTTGAAATCAAATATATCTTATTTAATTTGAATGTGATTATTTCTTGAAAAAATAATTATTAAATAAAAATCTCTATCAAGTATATACCTGATAGAGATAGTATTTGAGTTATATAAAAAATTATTTTTTAATCGTCGTCACCTGTATAAGGAGGACTTGGCTCAGTAAAGTCATAAACTCCATCTACTATTTTAGATGTCGCTGACACTTTTTTAATATTATTGCCTTTATCTAAACCTACTAAAATAGTAGTCATTTTTCCTTCACTATTCAATCCTAAAAATAATCCAACTTTTTCAATTCCTGCTTTATTTATTATCGAAGTAATTACCTCTGTTTCCAAAGCATAATGTCGAATTCTTAAGCCATCGTATGATGTTACTTCATTTAAATCCTGTACTTTACTTAGTTTTTCTTCCCAAGCTTTAATACCAGTGAAGGCTGTTTTTGGTGATAGTAAATGTTTATTTAAGACTGCTGTTCTTTTACGACTTAAATCAACTGTTACCTCATTAAGATCTATTAACTTATCCTGATTTGAAGTCGCAAATAAAACTTTTGAATTTATTCTGTTTATTTCCTTCCCTGCAGCGTTTACTCCTGCTGCATCAATTTTTATAATCCCGTTTTCATATCCTAATACAAATCGTAAATGATGTAAATCTGGAGTCGATGTTAGTTTAGAAAAATCTTGAGTTGAAAATAAATAACTTTTAACTTGTTGTTGCATTTATATCATCCTGAGATGTTCCTTTCTGACAAGAAAACATAACGAATATGCCAATAGCAGCGATATTAAAGGTTAATTTTTTTCATATTATTTTGTTTACAGTTAATAGATAAGCTGATTTCTTAATTATTGAAAAAGTTTGTTTAGGTGGATAAACAAATACCTATTGCGGCTCTTCAGGATCTCCAAAAGGTGGACAAGGTCTAGCACCATCGTAAACATCATCGGCATCTGATTTTGAAGTTATGGATGTCTTATTGATTCCATTATTTTTATCCAAATTGATAAGTATTGTTGTTACTTTTCCTTTTGGGTTAAGTCCTAAAAACAAACCTACATTTAAACTTTTTTTAGATGTCATTTCTTTTACCACATCTGCTTCAAGACTATAGTAACGAAAACGTTTACCTTCGTATGAAAGCGATTCGTCTAAATCAGAAACAGTTTTAAGTTTTTCCTGCCATCCGTCTATCCATGTATAAGCATAATTAGGCAGTAAAATATGTTCATTTAATAATAAACTTCTCTTTTTTGTAGTATTTACAGTCAGCTTATTAAGTTCAACAAGGTTATTTTGAGAGCTAATATCTTTCAAAACAGTTGACTCAACTAATCCAAGTTTTTTACCACTTTTATCAACTCCAACAACTTCTATTTGTATTATATTATCGGCATATCCCAAAACAAAGCGAACCTCTTCGATATTAGGAGTGTTTACTAATTTATCCAACTCCTCTGTTGGAAATAAATAAGCTGTAACCTGCTTTTGAGAACTTGCAAATTCAGTATTTAAATCTGCTTTTAACCAGTTCTCTTTTTTATTAGAAACTGAATTCAAAGACACATCATCCTGTGATGTTTCTTTTTGACATGAAAACGTGACAAGTAATATCATTAAAGCAATGCAGAAATTTCTTTTTTTCATAATTAAATCTGATTTTTGATTAAGTTATTTGTTAGTTTTTAATTGTAATCTCTTTATAAAAATTTATTTTCCAATCGTATAAAATAAAAACCTGATTGACTAAAAGTAAAAAGGTGTTTAATATCCAGGTTAGATATTTAAGATCATCACTAAGTCCTACAGAAAAATTTCCAATTAAATATAATACAGTACTTGCTAAAAAATAAAATACAAGACCTATAGTTGTATAATAATATCTTTTACTTTCTGTAAGCATATTATAAAAATGAAACAAGGCATAAATTACTATAAGCAGGTTTGTTAAAGTAATTTCAAATAAATTAAACTTAAGAAACTCACTCGAATCTATACTAAATTGTATTGCTAAAACCAATAATGCTACTGCAAGACTAATTTTTATGAATATTTTTTGGCTCTTTACATGAGTCAATGAATTATAAAAAATTCCAAGCATTATCATTTGTCCTATAAAGAATATATTAACAAAAACTAAATTGGTCATACCTAGTTGATACCATAACTCCATGCTAAATTGCATAATAAAGCAAAAGGCCAGATATGAGACAAAAAAAACATTAGCTTTTCCCTTTCGGAAAAAGCTATATGAATAGACCATTAGATTTATTAATAAAACTGAATAAGTCGAGTATATTAAAAATTCATTCATTTTTTATATACTTTCACTATTAATATGGAGGGCTAGGGCGTATTCCATCATACACAACATCTTCAACAGATTCTACTTTGTTTTGTTCTGATGATGATTTTCCGTAAACATCTACATATTTACCGGTTTCCTTGTCATATTGTGCACCAACAAAAAGCAAGGTTCTTTCTTTTTGGTCATTGATACCAAGATAAGCACGAACGGCATCTGTATCTAGTGCAAGTACTTTTTCTAAACTTTCTCGTGGTATTAAAAAAGATTTTACTTTGTTTTCTCGGGTCTCGACCGTGGTATCATCCTCGTATCTTTTTTCCCACACTTCAGCAGTAGCCAACGGGATTTGAATTGGCCCTGGAAAGTTTTTTTCGCTCATAGTTTTTGAATTTTAATTAGTTAATAATTTTAGAATTGTTTATGGTTTTGCTAATCTACCGAATTAATTTTTATATAAGAAATATTATTTTGTGAAATTACGTACAGAAGTACCTAATCGTTGAATAAAAAAAAATCTTTACAAGCAGGCAGCTCATAAAGATTTTTCTATATAGAATTTTATTTAAATTAAAATGGAACATCGCTGTCATCATCGTCATCATTTAAATTGCTTCCAAAAGCTTCATTGGCAGAAGGAAGGTTTTTAGTAATGAACGGATTATCGTCGTGGTTCATTTTTGAAGGTAAATCATCATATCCTCCGCTAAAATCTTCAAGGTTATCAAACTTACCTAAATGCCCTAAGAATTTTAAACGAATATTCTCAAGTCCACCGTTACGGTGTTTGGCTATAATAAATTCAGCCTGACCCGCTGTTGGAGATTGTTCATCATCATCCCATTCTTCTATTTTATAATATTCCGGACGATAAATAAACGATACAATATCGGCATCCTGCTCAATCGCTCCAGATTCACGAAGATCTGAAAGCAATGGACGTTTACTTGATCCACGCGTTTCAACGGCACGCGATAACTGAGATAATGCAATAACTGGAACGTTTAACTCTTTTGCCAATGCTTTTAAGTTTCGGGAAATTGTAGAGATTTCCTGTTCACGGTTTCCTCCTCCTTTACCATTTCCTCCCGCAGTCATTAACTGCAAGTAGTCGATAATGATCAATTTAATTCCATGCTGCGAAGCTAAACGACGACATTTAGCACGTAAATCGAAGATCGAAAGTGAAGGTGTATCATCAATAAATAATGGGGCTTTTTCTAAATCTTTAACTTTAGTACTCAATTGCTCCCATTCGTGTTTTTCTAATTTTCCTGTTCTTAATTTTTCTGAAGACAATCCTGTTTCAGAAGAAATAAGCCTTGTAATCAACTGAACTGAAGCCATCTCAAGAGAGAAAACTGCCACTGCATGTCCAAACTGAATAGCCACATTTCGCGCCATTGAAAGTACGAATGCTGTTTTACCCATACCCGGACGAGCTGCAATAATAATTAAATCCGAAGGCTGCCATCCAGAAGTTACCTGATCTAATTTTTCAAAACCTGTTGCAATACCACTCAAACCTTCTTTACCAGCAATTTCCTCAATACGTTTCTTTGCTTGTAAAACCAAACTCTGGGCCGTTTCAGAACTACGTTTAATATTTCCCTGTGTTACTTCGTACAATTTTGATTCGGCTTTGTCTAATAAATCAAATACGTCTGTAGTTTCATCATACGATTCCTCTATAATTTCAGAAGAAATTCTAATCAAACTTCTTTGAATAAATTTTTGAAGAATAATACGTGAGTGAAATTCGATGTGTGCAGAAGAAGCAATTTTTTGCGTAAGCTGAATCAGATAAAAATCTCCTCCCGCTAATTCTAATTTTCCATTTTTCTTTAACTGAGTCGAAACTGTCAGCAAATCTATTGGCTGTGTTTCGGTAAAAAGCTGCAAAATCGCTTCAAAAATATGTTTGTGAGCGTCTTTGTAAAAAGCATCGGGCTGTAAAATATCAATTACGTCATCTACACCTTTTTTATCAATCATCATCGCACCAAGCACAGCCTCCTCCAAATCAAGAACTTGTGGAGGGAGTTTTCCTTTCTCGAGATTAATAATAGTGGTTTTATCTACCTTTACAGGATTTACATTCTTGAAATTTTCCATATAGCGAAAGTAACAAAATTTAAAAAAAAATTGTTATCTAGTTATAACTATTAAATGTTTATAAATATTCTCTTTTTGTTGATAACCAAAAAAAAATCCGAAACCGCAGGGCTTCGGATTTTTAATCATATTATATGAATTTACTCTTTATACTCGCCCATGTTGCTGTATTTGTCCATTCTTTGGGCAATCAGCTCGGCTGTTGATAAGTCTTTCAATTCGTTATATCCTTTGGTAATGTATTCTGCTACTGTTTTAAAAGTAGTTTCGCGGTCGTAGTGTGCTCCGCCTAGTGGTTCAGGAATTACATCATCAACTAATTTTTGTTTTTTCATGTCAGAAGAAGTCAATTTTAAAGCATCGGCTGCACGTTCTTTGTACTCCCAGCTTTTCCATAAAATTGAAGAACATGATTCTGGAGAAATTACAGAATACCAGGTATTCTCTAACATATAAACTTTGTCTCCAACACCAATTCCTAAAGCTCCTCCAGAAGCACCTTCACCTACAATAATGGTAATGATTGGCACTTGCAGACGAACCATTTCGAAAATATTTCTCGCAATAGCTTCCCCTTGTCCTCTTTCTTCGGCTTCAAGTCCTGGATATGCACCCGGAGTATCTACTAAAGTTAAAACCGGAATTCCGAATTTCTCTGCCATTTTCATCAAACGTAAAGCTTTACGGTATCCCTCAGGATTTGCCATACCAAAATTACGGTATTGACGTGTTTTAGTATTGTACCCTTTTTGCTGACCAACGATCATAAATGATTGTCCGTTTACTTTTCCAAGGCCGCCAACCATTGCTTTATCATCTTTAAAACCTCTGTCTCCATGAAGTTCTAAGAAAGTATCACCACAGATTGCTCTGATATAATCTAAAGTATAAGGTCTGTTTGGGTGCCTTGACAATTGTACACGCTGCCAAGCCGTAAGGTTTTTGTATATTTCTTTTTTAGTCTCTACTAATTTCTTGTTGATTTCTTTACAAGTTGGCGTAACATCAACGTCAGATTCTTTTCCAATTATAACACACTTTTCTAACTGTTCTTCAAGTTCTTTTATTGGAAGCTCAAAATCTAAATATTCCATGGATTTTTGAATTTTGTTTTTAAATCGAACCGCAAATATAAAAATATTATACTATTCGTGTGATTATTTCGTGTTTAAAATGTAAAAATGTAATTTAAAAATAAGGCAAATACTACACTTTTTCTTTATTCTTATAATGTTTAAAAACACCATTTAAAATAACTGTAATAACGATTATTACAGCCCCTATGTAAAATTCAGCACTCATTTTTTCTTTTCCGCCCAAGATAAAATAAGCTAAAAGAATACCGTAAACTGGCTCTAAATTAGTGGTTAACATAACTGTATAGGGAGTTAAACGCTGCATCACTTTTACCGAAGCAGTGAAAGCATAGGCCGTACAAACAGAAGCCAAGATCAACAACAGAATCCAGTTATTTAATGACATTACAAAAAAGTCAGCATTAAATTTCCCGATCACAAAAAAATAAAGAGATATAAAGAAAACCCCTGCACCAAATTCATAAAATGTAATAACAGAAGGTTCATGATCTGAGATTAATTTTCCATTCATCAGAGTAAATAAAACCCCAAGAATTATTGAAATTAATGCATAATAAACTCCTGTAAGATATTTAATTTCAACCTGTAATATCAATCCTAATCCGGCAATGATTATTAATCCGAACAAAACTTCGTACCACAAAATCTTTCTTCCATAAAAAAGCGGCTCTAATAAAGACGCAAAAAAAGCTCCAAGCGAAAAAATCGACAATGTTATGGAAACATTCGATACGTGAATAGCTTTAAAAAAGAAAATCCAATGCAATGCAATTAATAATCCAACGAAAATTAATTTAGCAAAAGATTTTGCCGATATAACAAAAGACTGCTTTTTATAAAGAATAAATCCGCCAAGAAAAATTCCGGCAATCAACATTCTAAACCAGACTAAGTTTTCGGCATCAATTGTAATTAAAGCTCCTAGAATAGCCGTAAATCCCCAAATAAAAACAATTAAATGAAGGTTTAAGTAACTTTTTAAATTATCGTTTCGCATTACGTAATAAGTAAACTGCCAGAATTCCAAAAACAATATTTGGGAACCAAACAGCTAATAAAGGTGAAAAAGTAGATTTTTCGGCAAGAGTACCGAATATTTTATCAAAGAATACAAATGAAAATGCAATCGCAATTCCAATTGCCAGATTCATCCCCATACCACCTCGGCGTTTCATTGCAGAAACTGATACTGCTATAATAGTCAGGATAAAAGCAGAAACCGGAATGCTGTATTTTTTATAAAGAACTACTAAATAGGTATTAATATTTCCTGAACCTCTTTTTCTTTCTTTTTCAATAAAATCAATCAGTTTGCCTAAAGTCAATGTCTCTGCTATATAAACAACAGGCGTTAAATCAGCAAGTTCAAACTTAAATTTTATCTTTTTCTCAGGTTCTTTTTCAATTACATCATTCAAATCAGCAAGAGTCCTTTTCGTATAATCATACAAAATATACGTCTTTAATTTCGGATCCCATTTAATACGACTTGCCGTAATTTTATAGGTTAGTTTATCTTTTTCAAAATGCTCTAACGTAAAATTAAATGCCGTTTTTGACTCTTCATTAAAACTGTTTACGAAAATAAAATCATGGTCATTAATCTGTCTGTAAACATTGGTGTTTTCACCTCTCATGAGCTCCTTTCCATTTCCTTTTAAATAGGTGTATCTAAAATTATTATAACCCTCACTTGCGGCAGGGACAATAAAAAATCCCATCAGCAAAACAAAAATCGAAACAATTGTTGCACCTATAATATAAGGACGTAAGAAACGTGTAAATGAAATTCCAGAACTTAAAATCGCAATAATCTCTGTATTATTTGCCAATTTTGAAGTAAACCAAATTACCGATAAAAACAGAAATATCGGAAATAAAGAGTTTATGAAATAGATCGTAAAATTGTAATAATAGAATGCAATATCCATAAACGGAATCTTGTTTTCGAGCATCTTATTTACCTTTTCAGAAACGTCAATTACGATTCCGATTGGCGCAAACAAAAGCAGCATCACAGAAAAAGTTCCGAGATATCTTTTTAAGATGTATTTATCTATTATTGACAGCATATAAATTTTGTTTTTTTTGTTTCAGGTTTCATGTTTCAGGTTCTTTAGAGAACCTGAAACATGAAACCTGAAACTTGAAACTCTTTTTTTTAAAGTCTTTGACTCATATTTTTAACCATCATTTCTTTCCATGGTCTAAAATCGCCTGCTAAGATATGTTTTCTAGCCTCACGAACCAACCACATGTAGAAACCAAGATTATGAATTGTAGCAATTTGTTTTCCTAAATATTCGTTAGCAGCAAATAAGTGGCGTAAATACGCTTTTGTGTATTCTGTATCTACAAAAGTATGTCCCATTTCATCAATAGGAGAAAAATCTGCTTCCCATTTTTTGTTTTTGATATTGATCGTTCCGTTTGCTGTAAATAGCATACCATTTCTGGCATTACGCGTTGGCATTACGCAGTCGAACATATCAATTCCTAACGCAATATTCTCTAATATATTTATAGGAGTTCCAACTCCCATTAAGTAACGAGGTTTATCTTCCGGAAGAATTTCGCAGACTACTTCAGTCATCGCATACATTTCTTCTGCAGGCTCTCCTACTGATAATCCGCCAATTGCATTACCCTGTTGACCAGAATTCGCAATATATTCTGCAGATTGCTGACGTAAATCTTTATAAGTACTTCCCTGAACAATTGGAAAAAAAGTCTGCTCGTAACCGTACTTGTAAGGAACTTTATCTAAATGATTAATGCAGCGGTCCAGCCAGCGGTGTGTCATATGCATTGATCTTTGTGCATATCTGTAATCGCAAGGATAAGGCGTACATTCATCAAAAGCCATAATAATATCAGCTCCAATAGTTCGCTGAATTTCCATTACGTTTTCTGGAGTAAAAAAGTGGTAAGAGCCGTCAATATGTGACTTAAACTTCACTCCTTCTTCTTTAATTTTTCTGTTTGAAGACAGAGAATAAACCTGGTATCCCCCAGAATCAGTCAAAATATTACGATCCCAATTCATGAATTTATGCAATCCTCCTGCTTTTTCAAGAATTTCTGTCTGCGGACGTAAATATAAATGGTACGTATTTCCAAGAATAATATCCGGATTAATATCGTCTTTTAATTCACGCTGATGTACTCCTTTTACCGAAGCCACCGTTCCAACAGGCATAAAAATAGGCGTTTCGATTACGCCGTGATCAGTAGTTATACTTCCCGCTCTTGCTTTAGACTGCGGATCTTTTTGTAATAAATCAAACTTCATGTGTTTCTTTTTTCAGTCGGCAAAGATAAGCTAATTTCAGGGAAATTTAATTAATTAGATAATTTGTCAATTATAAAATTGAGTTAATTCAAAAACAAAACTTCTAACACTTATATATAACATTTAACTTCTATTGGGCGTTCCCTTCGGTCGGGCTATCCGCTATATCTTTTGTTCCAGAAAAAATCATTGTTAATTAAGTCCAGACATTTGTCACAAAAGGATGCCGCTTCTATCCCTAACGCAAAAAAAGACGTGACCGTTACACAAGAAATTTTTAAATTTGAATAGTATTAAAAATTCTTTAAAGAACAAAAATTCAATATTGTCAGTCTGAGCGAAGTCGAAGGCTTCACAAAGCAAAGCCATCAACAAAAAATAAAATCCGTTTAAGCCCGCAAAAATCTGTTTACCATAAACTCAAACAAAATAAAATGAACTTAGCCCAAAAACTTGGATATCCTGAAAACACCAAACTATTAATCATTCATGCTGACGATGCCGGATTATCACATTCAGAAAATCAGGCCACTATAAAAGCGCTTCAAAACGGATCTATAAACTCCTATAGTATAATGGTACCGTGCCCATGGTTTTTTGAAATGGCTGAATTTGCCAAAAAGAATCCAAATTACGATTGTGGCATTCATTTAACTTTAACGTGTGAATGGGAAAATTATAAATTCGGGCCAGTTCTTCCCGTTTCGGAAGTTTCAAGTTTAGTTGATCAAAACGGTTATTTTTACAAAACCAGAAAAGATTTTAAAACCAATGCAAAACCTTCTGAAATTAAAAAAGAACTAATCGCTCAAATTGAAAAATCTTTGCAATTTGGTATTCAGCCTACACATCTTGACTCGCATATGTGCAGCGTTGGTGTAACTCCAGAAATTTTAGAGATCTATAAAGGGCTTGGAAAAACATATAACTTACCTGTTTTTATCAATAAAGATTTTGTCGAATCAATTAGTTTATCCGATGAAAAATATGATTTTGATAATACTCTTTTAGCGGATAATCTTTTGATTGGATATTATAATGACTTCGAAAAAGGAGAACTTAAAAAATCTTATGAGAAAGCTTTAGACAGTATTACTTCAGGATTTAATGTTTTCTTGCTTCATCCTGCTTTTGATGATTTTGAAATGCAGGGCATTACTGTAAATCACCCTAATTTTGGTTCGACATGGCGTCAAATTGATTTTGATTATTTTACAAGTACGGCATGCAAGGCAAAACTTAAAGAAAACAATATTCAATTAATTACCTGGAAAGAGATTCGAGAAATTAGATAATTTATCAATTTAGATAATGAGATAATTTTTATGTGAATACTGCAATATCCTGATTTCAAAAATGTAACAATCAAAAAACATTGATTTCTTAATTTTATAAGACACTTAAATTATAGGAATCATGATAAATTCAGAAGAAAAATTAGATCAAATCAAGGACGAACAAATCGAAACAAACCTTGAAAACATGGATTATCCAGCAAACGAAGACATTTACAATCAAGACAATAAACTAGAAGACATCAATCCTGAAGAAATTTCAGGTGAGCGCATCATTAATCAGGACAATCATGAGTGGAAACAAAATAGTGATAAACTTGGAGATGATCTTGATGTTCCGGGTTCTGAACTTGACGACGATCAGGAAGAAATAGGTTCAGAAGACGAAGAAAATAATTTCTACAGCGAGGGCGATAATAATTAGATTTATATCCCCTATATATTTAAAAGCCCTGCAAGGGGCTTTTTTTTGTTTAAGAATTTACTGAAAATCATAACATCTAAAATGTTGAATTTAAAAATTCTAAATCAAATTGGCATTTTTTTTAAGATTAATAAAAAAAGAAACGGAATTTAACAATTGTGACAAACTAAAGCAGAAAATCATTTGTCAGCCCGCAAAATAACGATTACTTTTGCAACAGTTTAACTTTTACATATAAAATGAAGCCTAACACACAACAATTAAGCGATTTAACGATCCAAGTAAGAAGAGATATTCTTAGAATGGTACATGCTGTAAACTCTGGCCACCCAGGTGGATCACTAGGTTGTACTGAATTTTTGGTTACACTATACCAAAATATTATGGACCGCAAAGAAGGTTTTGATATGAATGGAATTGGAGAAGATATTTTCTTCCTTTCAAATGGTCATATTTCCCCTGTATTTTACAGCGTTTTAGCACGTAGTGGTTATTTCCCTATTTCAGAACTTGCTACTTTCAGATTATTAAACTCTCGTTTACAAGGACACCCTACGACTCATGAAGGCTTACCTGGAGTTCGTATTGCTTCTGGATCATTAGGACAAGGTTTATCTGTCGCTCTTGGTGCTGCACAGGCTAAAAAATTAAATGGTGATAGTCATTTAGTTTACACTTTACATGGAGATGGTGAATTACAAGAAGGTCAAAACTGGGAAGCTATTATGTATGCTTCTGCAAAAAAAGTAGACAACCTTATTGCAACTGTCGATGTTAACGGAAAACAAATTGACGGAACTACGGATGAAGTTCTTCCAATGGGAAGTCTTCGTGCTAAATTCGAAGCTTTTGACTGGGATGTTATAGAAATAGCAGAAGGTAACAACATCGATGCAATCCTTTCAGGATTAACAGATGCTAAATCAAGAACAGGAAAAGGAAAGCCGGTTTGTATTTTATTACACACTGAAATGGGTAATGGTGTTGACTTTATGATGCATACCCATGCTTGGCATGGTAAAGCACCAAACGATGACCAATTAAAAAATGCTTTAGCTCAAAACTATTCAGCAGATCAAATCGACTATTAAAAAAAGCTATGAGCTTTAAGCAGTAAGCTTTTCGCCTATTGCCTACAGCCTATCGCGTACAGCAAAAAGATAAAAATGAAAAAATATACAAATACAGGAAGTAAAGATACCCGTTCTGGTTTTGGAGCGGGAATGACTGAACTAGGTCAAAAAAATGAAAATGTAGTAGCACTTTGTGCAGATTTAATTGGATCATTAAAATTTGATGACTTCAAGAAAAATCACCCAGAGCGTTTTTTCCAAATTGGAATTGCAGAAGCTAACATGATTGGTATCGCTGCAGGTTTAACAATTGGAGGAAAAATTCCATTTACAGGAACTTTCGCTAACTTCTCTACAGGAAGAGTTTACGATCAAATTCGCCAATCTGTTGCTTATTCAGACAAAAACGTAAAAATCTGTGCTTCTCACGCTGGTTTAACATTAGGAGAAGATGGAGCAACGCACCAAATCTTAGAAGATATCGGATTAATGAAAATGTTACCGGGAATGACTGTAATCAATACTTGCGATTACAACCAGACTAAAGCCGCTACAATAGCATTAGCTGATCACCATGGTCCTGCTTATTTACGTTTTGGGCGTCCAGTTGTAGCGAACTTCACTCCTGCTGACGAACCATTCGTAATTGGAAAAGCAATTTTATTAAACGAAGGAACTGATGTAACAATTGTTGCAACAGGGCATTTAGTTTGGGAAGCTCTTATTGCTGCTGAAGCTCTTGAAGCAAAAGGAATTTCTGCTGAAGTAATCAACATTCACACTATTAAACCACTTGACGAAGAAGCTATTCTTAAATCGGTTGCTAAAACAAGATGTGTGGTTACTGCTGAAGAACATAACTATCTTGGAGGTCTAGGAGAAAGCGTTTCAGGAGTATTAGCTTTAAACAATCCAACTCCGCAAGAATTTGTAGCTGTAAACGATAGTTTTGGTGAATCTGGAACTCCAGAACAATTAATGGAGAAATACAAACTAAACAATCAGGCTATTGTTGAAGCTGTAGAAAGAGTTATTAAAAGAAAATAATTTTTAGTTTTCTTATTCTATAAAAACAAAAAACCTCGAAATCACTTTTCGAGGTTTTTTTATGCTTAATAATTTCTTATTTCTTTTGATAAGGATATGTTTTATCCAAATGAATTCTTAGTCTTCCTGCAGTTGTATAATCTGCTGGCAGAAAACTTTTAGGATTATCAATTGATTCAGGCTGTCCTTCCGTTTTAAGAGGCCCTGTTGGTCTTCTAGGAATTCCTCTTGGCTCCGTTTCATCTGTATTTGGTGTACTAGGATTGTCTACAACAGGATCCCAAGGATAATAGGTACTTGCACCATTGAATACTCCATTTACCCAGCCAATATGCTCTGCAGGTTTTGTAATTTCATAGTAAGTAGAAAAACCATCACCATCATCATCATTATCTACATAATCCGGAATACCATCTTTGTCTGTATCATCAGCCACCATGGTTGCTGGAGGAGTTGGATATCTTGCAGTATCTCTAAAATCATACACATACCCATCTCCATTTATATCTTCCTGATAATCAAAAACACCGTCAAAATCATGATCTAACCTTTGAAGGCTAAACAATTTAAAACTAAATACTAAAGGCGAATAAGCCGGAATAGCATCTTGTCCTGAACCATAATATCCTAATCCAGAAGGCAAAAACATTACTCCTGCACCAAAATCTGTATACGTTATGGTACCATCAGCAGCCGGCGTACTAGGCGTACCTGTTTTAAACTGTGGGAAAATTTCACCCCAGCCGTCTATTACAGACTGCGTAGCATACATATATAATTCAAAACTTCTTCCTACACCATAAGAAGAATCAAATACCGTCCCGTTTAGCAAACTTCCCGCATACGAAGCAAAAATTCTGTCTGTATTTAAAGGAGCTTCCCCGGTACCTTTATTTAAGGATAAATAATACACCTTATAAGTAACATCGTGATTGTAAACATCTCTGGATTGTAAAGGATATACTGTTTGATCCCAGATTGACGTTTGTGTTCCTCCTGCCGGAATTTTTTCAATTGTAATATCGAAATTAGCCGTAACTTCTTTTATATAATTAGTCTTTAAATATTTAACAATAGAATCATTGTCAGCTAGATATTGTGCCTTATAATCTCTCAAAGGAACAGTTTCCGGATCATCATGGTCTTTACTACAAGAAACTACAGCTAGGCATGCAAGTAATAAAATAAAATAATATTTAAATTTATTCATTATTGTTAATTTTTTAGGTGCGCAAGATACAATATTGATTTATTTTTGTAAAGAATTTAACTTGGATTTTAGAAAAATTATGAGAATAGATAAATACTTATGGTGCGTGCGTTATTATAAGACCAGAAACATGGTAACTGAAGCTTGTAAAAAGAACCATGTAACAGTAAATGGACAAGTTGCAAAACCATCTAAAGAAGTTTTTCCTACTGATAGAATTACTTTTAGAAAAGATCAAATTACACAAATTATAACCGTACTCGATATTCCGGAAAGTCGCGTGGGAGCTAAACTTGTTGATATCTATCGCAAGAACGAAACACCTGCAGAAGCTTACGAACATTTAGAGTTATTAAAACTATCTAAAGAACATTATCGTAAAACCGGAACCGGAAGACCGACAAAAAAAGACAGAAGAGATATAGATGATTACGGAAGTGATCTTGCTGATGAAGAAGATGAAAATTAAATTCCAATTTTTTAAATTCCAAATTCCAAAACTCAGTAAACCTAAAATTATTCCAAACAATTGAAGATCCAAAACCTCGACATCAAATTGGAATTTTATTTATTGGTATTTCCTCAAAAATCTGAAATCTAAAATCTAAAATCTAAAATTCTAATTGTATTTTAGCAAAAAAATAAATCATGAGTAAAAACATCATCTTAACCAATCAGGAAATCGAACACAAAATAAAACGTATCGCTTATCAAATTTACGAGACGTTTGTTGACGAAGAAGAAGTTGTAATTGCGGGAATTGCTTCCAGCGGTTCTGTTTTTGCTCAAAAAATCGCTATTGTATTAAGCGATATATCTACTCTAAAAATTTCTCTTTGCGAAGTACGAGTTGACAAACAAAATCCACAGCTGCCTATTCAGACTTCTTTATCTGCAGAAGAATATTCAAATAAAGGATTAGTTCTTGTTGATGATGTTTTAAATTCAGGAACAACATTGATCTACGCTGTTCGCCATTTTTTGGACGTTCCGCTTAAAAAATTCAAAACTGCGGTGCTTGTAGACCGAAATCACAAAAAGTATCCTGTAAAAGCCGATTTTAAAGGAATTTCTTTATCTACATCTTTATTAGAGCACGTTCAGGTTGTTTTTGACGAAAACGGAGACAATTACGCCTTTTTAAGCTAAGATTTCTAAAATATCATCAACTGTTTCATCGACTGTTTTATCATCCACTACAACTTTGTGCTGTGCATGATTATAATAAAAGCTTCTGTCGAATAAATGTTTTGCGATAAATTCTTTCATTTCCTCTTCATTCATATCTGCAATTAAAGGTCGTTTACTTTTATTGTAAACTAATCTATTGTATAAAGTATCTATTGAAGCTTTTAAATATATAGATGCAATATCTTCTCTTTGCAATAATAAATGATTATTAGCATAACATGGAGTTCCTCCGCCTAAACCTATAATACTATTTTCTGAAGATTGAAGTAATTCAAGAAACATTTCGTGCTCTAATTTTCTAAAATAGATTTCACCATGCTTCTCGAAAATCTCTTTTATAGACAAATTTGTTTTTTTTTCGATACAATTATCTAAATCGAGAAAGGGGATATTTGTAATTTTTGACAAGTTTTGGGCAATTGTTGACTTTCCGCAACCCATATATCCTAATAAGATGATTTTTTTCATTTTAATAAAACCCTATAAACTAAGGGATTGTAAATTTTGGTTAAAAAAAGACAAATTTATAATAAAATTGCTTGCAAATAATAAAATAAACTCCTTATATTTGCACCCGCATTCAAGAAACGAATATGACTCGATAGCTCAGTCGGTAGAGCACATCACTTTTAATGATGGGGTCCTGGGTTCGAGCCCCAGTCGGGTCACAAAATTTGTGATTTACAAAATAAGTTTCTTGAAAGCAATGACTCGATAGCTCAGTCGGTAGAGCACATCACTTTTAATGATGGGGTCCTGGGTTCGAGCCCCAGTCGGGTCACAAAAAGGTCGAGTATTAATTTACTTGACCTTTTTTGCATTTAGGCCATGTGGAGAAACGGTAGACTCGCCATCTTGAGGGGGTGGTGCTCGCAAGGGCGTGAGGGTTCAAATCCCTCCATGGTCACTAAAAATTAAAAAGCCTGAGAATCTTTTCAGGCTTTTTTAATGCTTGGAAAATTCTTTCGAGATTTTTTCTCTTTTGCAAAGTCAGTATTCATTAGTAATTTTTTGAACCCCATCAAGATCTTTCAATTTTTAAATCTAACTTTTACTTTAATACTATAGAATTAATATAATTCTTAACTTCGTTTTCAGCTTTTGTTTCGACATTCAACGTTACGAAATAGATTATCAAACAATAAAAACAATGAACAGAATGACAATCTACATTATTGCAGGGCTTTTATTTGTGGGACTTATCGCTTATTCTTTTTTGAAGTCAAATTCAGGATCGGAACATGATAAATATTTTATGTCGACTCAATCTCAAAGTAACGAAAGAATCAAAGATTTAAATCTTGATAAGCCATCAGAAGATGCTACTTACATATTGGACACAACAAAGCTATCATTTCACAGTATACCAGTTGAATATGAAAATATTGAATATAAAGCAGATCCTAATAAAGATTGGATCATTAATTTAATACCCTTAAATGGTGAAAATTTTAAGAAAGAAGACTTTTCTAAAATGTTTGACTATGATTGGAGAACTAATTTTCAATCTGCTATTTATGGTTTTTCACCCGAAGACAACAAGTGGACTTTTGCTTATGCGGGAGGGTCACCAGAAATATATAGCAAACTACAAGTAGCAGTTGATGTTCAGGGAATATTTAATGAGGAAAATCCAAACTACGATCCTAAAAAACTTGAACGTTATATTGTTGAACTTGAAAAAAGAATTAAAAAATACCCAACCAAAATAAGGCTTGAAAAAAGTGAGTCTACAGAAAGTGCTATTCAAAAAGCAAAAGAGCTTGTAAGTATTTATAATGAATTTAATATAAATATGATAGTTGTACTGCAAAGCAACGAGCAGTTTGATGGTCTTAAAACTTGGGATGCACTTCAAAGTGTCGGATTAAACTGGGGTGATGGCGACTTATTTCATTGGAGCAATAATACAGATTATGGTCATGACCAATATTTTAGCGTATGGACAACAACAGAGCCGGGATATTTTTTGCCAGAAGAAATTAAAGATGGAAATATGAATCCTCAAAATTTGATTTTTGGTTTCTCTGTACCAAGAAGTGCAGATCCTAAGAATGTTTTTGAAGTTATGTTAAATGCAGTTGAATATTGTCAGAAACGTTTAGGTGGAAAAATCTTAGACAAAGACATGAACCCTATTAATGTTACAAACGAAAGAAATAAGATAAATAAACTTATAAAGAAAATGGATAGTAGAGGAATAAAAGCGGGTTCTGACAAAGCATTAAGAATGTTCTAGATTTAGTATGCAGGATCACACTTAATAATTATTTATAATAAAACGCCTTATTTAAAGGCGTTTTTATTTTATATACCCACCACTCACATCTGTAAACGGAAGCAAATTAAATCATTTATTCATACCCATTTGCTTTTCACCCCAAATCCTCATTTGACTGATAAAAGGAATTAGCTCTTGTCCATTTTCAATAAGAGTATATTCAACACGAGGCGGAACTTCTGGATAAACCTTTCTTGAAATCAGCTCATCAGCTTCTAACTCTTTGAGTGTTTGAGTAAGCATTTTTGGCGTTATGCCTTCAACAGCTTTTTTCAATTCACCGTATCTCATCAAACCATCTTTTAAATACCATAAAATTCTTCCTTTGTATTTCCCTCCTATTCTTTGAAAAGCATAATCAACCGGGCAATATACTTTTATATTTTTTTTCTCCATAACTATTTATTTTACAAACAACTCATAATCAACAATAGTATACTTTTAGAACCTAAAGAACTAAAATGTACGTACTTGCGATAAAGATATTAAATTACTTTATTTGTTAAGGCTTTTAAGAAGATGAATATAAAATGACAGCAATTCATTTATGCTATAACTCTCGTAAACCAATACTATTAATTATACATAAATCAATATGAGTAATCTAACCCAGAAAATTCCAGAAAACATAAAAGTATTAGAAATCCGTAATTATTTATTAAAACCAAATTTAACCGATAAGTTCCGCGATTATTTTCATTCGAAATTTGTTACTCCAATGAATGAATTAGGCGGCTACACGTTGGGAGAATTTAAAATTGACAACATAAATGATCGATTTGTTTGGTTTCGTGGTTTTACTGACATGAAAACCAGATCAAAATTTTTGAATGATTTTTATATCAATAGTACAACCTGGAAAGAATATGGCAAAGGTGCGAACGAGATGATGATAAACTCGGATAATGTTTATTTGTTACGACCTTTAAAAAAAGAAATTAATACTGAGTTACTAAAAACAGATAAAACATTTAGTGTTGTAGATTTCTATATCTGTAATAACACTCTTGAAAAGGTTATTAATTTATTTGAAACCACTTACATCCCTTTTCTTAAAAATTTAAAAATAGAAGATATAACACTTTGGGTAAGCGAAATGGTTGAAAATGATTTTCCAGGATTACCTGCTTTTCAAGATAAAAATCTTTTAGTGAGCATTACACATTATAAAGATGAAAATGAGTTTTATGCCAAACAAAAGGAAATTGACTCTATGCCGATTGATTTAAAAAATTCGATGCAAGAATTAATAACCATTCAGAATAAATTAGTGCTTTTGAATTTGAACCGTGAATTACTGTAAAAAAAGCCTCTCAAAGTCATCAAACTTTGAAAGGCTCTTAAATCAGAATAAAATGGCAACTTAAATTTATTCCTTAATTATTTTTTCTACAGAAATTCCTTTTTCAGAAATTACTCTGATAAAATACAATCCGTTTGATTTATTGGATAGATTAATTTTCGAACTATTTTTGTTTTCAATTACAGACTGAAGTATTCTTCCCTGAACATCAAACAATTCAATTCTTTTTAATGTATTATCACAATTAATAAATACCTCCCCTTTTGTTGGATTTGGATATATATTTATAGTGCTGTCTTTTTCAAAGTCTTTATTGCCTAATGATTTAAAAATGGTTTCTGCCGTATTTGTATCAACTGCTTCGTTATAATCAAAATAAATACTGGCATCTTGTTCAACCTCATCTCCTGAATGAAGCGAAGGCAGTGTTTTTATCTTAAATAAAATATTTCCATGACCTCCAACCGGCGGCGCTTTTGAGGTGCTCAATTTAATTTTAGCAAAAATAAATTCGGCTGTATTTCCTTTGATGACAACATGTACTGCATGTGATGCATCTAATAACTGAAGTGAACTAATATCATACTTACTTTCATCAATAACGACCTTTACAACCACATTCTCAGCTTCGGCCGTGCCTGTGTTTTCAAAATTGATTCCGTAATGTAAATAATCTCCAATTGTTGAAGGAGAAACACTCTCGCCTTCTAAACAAGTAATATCATTTGGATCAAATGAACCAACTATTTCCTGATTAAAAACAAATTGATTATCGGCCGGATTACTATCTCCAGCAATTGGATTTATTGAAGCTGTAAAGTTTAAAATATCTCCCAAATTTGCTGGCGGAACCTGAACAGGAGTATTTACATTTAATCCCACATAAATTCTTCTGCTCTCAAACGGAAGCAAATTAGCGTAATTCCAACCAATAGTTCCCGGCATTTGAACATTTGGTGCCTGCGTAGCTATTCCATAATGTAATACACTTTGATTGTATGTAAAGTTAGCTGTGCCATTTAGCGTTTGATTTCCTTTATTTCGTATCAAAATCTCATACCATGCCATAAATCCGGGTTTTGCAGGATATATAGGCGTAATCACAATTTCAGCATCACTATTTGTTCCTAATGCGCTTACACAAAAATTTTGCTGGGCTGTGTTATTGTTGTTATCTGCAAATGAAACAACTGGTGTTGTTGGCGAAACAGAAAAGAAGGCAGGATTCTCAACCGCTGTTGTTATATTAAAATTTCCGGTATCGGTAAAAAAAGTATATTTTCCGTTTAAATCTGTAAAAGTTGAACTTAAAGAAGAACCATCATTTAAATTCACTTTTACATTAGCTTGTTTTGAATCGGCAGCATCGCAGCCATTATTATCAACATCAAAAGCAATTGTTCCGGTTATGGTATTGTAGCTGCCGCCCGGATTAAAACTGCAGTATGAATTTACCACAACTGCTGACAAACCTAATCCAACTAAATAACTTTTTGTATCTGCTACATTTGCATCATCCTGACAAACAAAAATCAAATTTGAATTTCCGGCATTAAAAAACAAATCTTCATCACGTCCGTTTTTTGCAAACACCATTTTCAGATTCGGATTATCATTTGCTGTCAAAGATTGAAATGCTGAAAAATTCGAAACATCAATATTTTGCAATCCTGTTTTAGTAATATTTAAAACCGTAATATTTGGCGAATCAGAGAAATCAACTGCCGCTAAAGGAATATCATAATAAAATACATTTATCAATGCACTGCAATTTGTTAAATTAATCAAATTGATGTTGCTATAACTGCAGTTTAAAAGTTTCAAATTAGTCAATCCAGATAGATTCAACGAAGTCAAAGGTGCTTTTTGAACATTTGTCCCGGCAAGTACAAGTGTTTCAAGCGCACTGCAGCCCTGAACATTTATTGAATTCAACGCTTCACTCGTATTACTAATAACTTTAAGCGCATTGCAATTTGAGAAGTCGGCGGTTATCAGCGGAACATCCTGAATACTTAAAATATTCAACTTCGCGCATCCTGAAAGATTTAGATTTGCTGTTGGATTAGTATCCAATTCTAAAATTTCCAAATTTGTATTTCCCGAAAGATCAACCGAAGGAATTTGATTAGAATTCAAAAAAACATTTTTTAAATTCACAGTACCAGCCAAATTCAAATTTGAAATAGAATTTGTGTTTGCTCTAAGTTGTGTAAGATTGGGAGACGAACTCAAATCTAAAGCGGTTAATTGATTTTTAGAACACTCAATAGTCAAAAGTGCCGAACATCCTGTGAGACTTAAATTTGTCAATGCATTGTTATAAACATTTAACCCCTGTAACGAACTGCAGCCTGATAAATTTAAAGTAGTCAGCAGATTATCCTGAATTAGAAGATTTTGCAAACTGGAACAATTCGAAAAATCAGCAGTTTTTAATACATTATAAGAAAGAAAAGTAGACTGCGGAAAATTAAGCAGTGAACATCCCGAAGCATTTATATCTTCTAAAGTTGGATTATCTGTTATTAAAAAAGTAGTCAGTTTTGTTAATCCTGAAACATTTAATGTTGTCAGTTTATTATTTACTGCATTAAAATATTCCATATTCGGGCAGCCTGTTAAATCAAGTTCCGTCAAAACATTATCTTCTAAATACACTTGCTTCAAAGCCAAAAGACTGCCAAAATTCAATGTAGAAAAAGCCGGGTTTTGCTGCGCCACGATATTAGAAAGACTGGTACAATTCGAAATATTCAAAGTAGTCATCAACGGATTTTCCATAAAAGTAACTCCCGTTAATCCATTCATTCCTGAAACTGTCGCTGAGGTCAAAGTTGGACTTTTTACATAAATTGTTTTGAGGTTTGGCATACCGCTTAAATTGATTGAAGTAGTGCTGATTCCGTTAAAACCCAATTCAGTCACATTCGTAAAACCTTCAATTCCCTGAATATTGGTAACGGCATAAGCATTGGTACCTTCAATCCAAAGTTTATCAATTAAAGCCGCTTCAGAAACCTGAATTTGATTATCAAAATTAGTATCGATTCTCGTAACAGCAGCGCCGCCAGAATAAGCCGTAAAATTTGCCGCGCCTCCATTTACAAGCATTGTTTTAAATGTTGGATCAGTAAAACTTAAAATCTGTGCCTTTAATATTACTGTGAAAAACAGTAAAAACAAGAGTAATTTTTTTCTCATAATTATTTTGGTTTTTGGGGATAAGAGTTAAAGGGCATTTATTAATTCCTGCAGTTTTTCTTTTTTGCTTTGCGCAATCGGAATATTCGAATTATCAGCCATAATCACATAGCCGCCATCTGTTTTTATATAAGATTTCAGATAAGACAAGTTGATTAAATGTGATTGATGAATGCGCTCAAAACCATGTTCAGAGAGTAATTCTTCGTATTCCTTAAGCGTTTTGGAAATTAATATTGGTTTGTGATTTTTAATAAAAAACTGCGTGTAGTTAATTTTTGCTTCACAGCGAATGATATCCGAAACTTCAAACAAATGAATTCCATCGCTTGTAGAAAGCGCGATACGTTTAAAATTATCTACTTTTTTTCGAATATTTTCCAGCAGTAAATCAATGTTTTCGAATGAATTGTTTTTCCCAACAGCTTCTTTAATTTTTGCCATTGTATCTTGCAATTCTTCGGGATCAACAGGTTTTAAGATAAAATCAAGAGCACTAAATTTAAATGCCTTTACAGCGTATTGTTCATGCGCAGTGATAAATACGACGTGTGCATTTAATTTTCCGTTTACTTTGTTTAGCCTTTCGAGAATGTCAAAACCAGTTCCATCGGTTAAATGAATATCCAGAAAAATAACCTGAGGCCTTAATTTTTCAATAACGGCAATTCCGGTTTTTACACTTTCGGCTTCGCCAATAATTAAAATATCATTTGTATAACGTTCTAAAAGCGCTTTTAGACCTGTTCTCAAATGTTTGTCGTCCTCTATTAATACTGCTGTTATCATTTATTAAAAATTAAGGTATGTATTGAACAGGCAGACGCAAAACGACTTTTGTTCCTGTTTTTTTATTTTGTGATTCTAATTCGGTAATTTCTATCTGTGCAGATTTGGAGGTTATGGATTCCATAATTTCCAAACGCTTTTTTGTAATTCCCAAAGCCATTGATTTATGAGCCGTAACGGAGTTTTCTTTTAAATGTTTCGATTCAGATAAGCCTATACCATCATCCGTAATCGTACAAATCAATTGTTCTTTTTCGACATCAAAATCAACTTCGATTTTTCCTGTTCCTTCTTTGGGAACAATTCCGTGAAGAATCGCATTTTCTACAAAAGGCTGAATTAGTAAAGGCGGCAATCCCATATTAAATTCGACTCTTTCGCTTGATCTTATTTCAAACTCAAATTTGTCATGAAAGCGGAGTTTTTCTAATTCCAGATAATTCTGCAGACTTTCAATTTCTTTATCAATCGGAATCAATGAACCTTTTGAATATTCGAGTGTAAGCCGCATTAGTTTTGAGAATTTAGACAAATATTTCAAAGCCGAATCGGTTCCGTTCTGAACAATAAAACTCGAAATCGAACTCAAACAATTAAAGACAAAATGCGGATTCATTTGTAAATGCAGTGCTTTTTGCTCATACTCCGCAACTTCTTTTTTCAATGTGAGCTGGCGTTTAACCTGCATTCGATTATAAATTACCAATATCAAGGCAATTAAAAGTAAAGCACCTAAAATGGAGAAAACAATAAATTGAATCTGTCTTTTATTCTTTTCAGATAATAAAGCTTCCTTTTTTCTGTATTCGTAATTGACTTCTGCCAAAGCAAATTTCTGACTTGTCGTTTCGTTAATAATACTATCACGTGCTTGTACATAATTTTTATAATGTTCTAATGCTGCTTTTGGATCATTTAAAGCTTCGTATAATTCGCTCAATAATTTTTCAGAATGATACGTCTGATCCAGCACTCCTATTTCTTTTGCATAAGCAAGAGATTTCTCAGCAAAAGGCATTGCTTCTTTATATTTTTTTTGGTTTTGAAGTAAGCCAGCGATATTGTATAAGGAAAGCGAAGCCCCAAATTTATTTTGCAGTTCTTCATACAAATTCAGCGATTTTGTATAATAATCATTTGCAAGATTTATATTGTTTTCCTTTTTATAATAGTCGCCTAAGTAATTGCACAAAAGAGCAAATCCACGTTTGTTATCATTATTTTCAAAAAGTTTTTTTGCTTTTTCGTAATACAGAAATGCATTTTTATTTTCTCCGGTTTCAAAATAAATCGCCCCAATATTCGTCAATGTAACAGCCGCATTTTGTTCTCCTAAAGCCGATTGAATTTTAGAGGCCTTTTTTAAATATTCTAATGCTTTTGGATAATTTAATTGCGATTTATAAATAATCCCGATATTATTAAGTGCCTTAGAAACACTTGCCTGATCATCGATTTCCTGATAAAGCCTTAAAGCTTCTTCGTAATTTTTCAATGCCAGAATTTGATTGCTTTGTTCTGAATACACAACCCCGGAACTGGCATAAGCACGTGCCAGGCCGCTTTTTACTTTTTTACCTGAATCTTCCTTTAAAACTTTTTTAAATTCTAATTGAGCAGTTTTAAAATATTTTAGAGCATTTGGATAATTTCCTAAAATGATTGAAGCGTTGCCTTTATTAATGTAAGCTGTTGCAAGTCCAAAAGTAAAGTCAGATTTCAAACTTAGACTTGCCGCTTTTTGAGCATAAAACAATGTCGAATCAGGATTGATTTCTTTATATAAGTCGGCAATTTTATTATACTGATTGACTTTTGAAGTATCAATCTTAGTATAACTTAGCACTCTTTTTAAGCTGTCGATCTGCACGTTTTGTGCATTCGTCATCTGCCAAAGAAGAAAGAAGAAAAAGAAAATTATTAGACGTAATTTTTGGTTCACTATTTTTTATTTTGCTTGTTGTGAGACAAATGTATGATATGTTTTTTAGTAACAGAACATGAATTATTATTTCTCAGGTTTCATTTATTATTTGGTAATTTTCATTTATTCCAATCTTAAAAACCTTGAAAAACCTAGCTTGGCAAGTCTTTTTTTAATACATATCTTATAGGTCTAAATAATCCTTTTCAATATTTTTTGTAACTTCATCACTGTTTCTATTTCCTTAAAATTATTTCTATGGCACGAATACATTTATTTGAATTTGAAGATCAAAAATGGTTTCCTGTTTTTTTAAGAAACTACATAACTGACTTTTTACAATTCCTTTCAAATAAAACCGGAATGTACAAACCCGTTGTTCCTTTACTTACAGCTATTTTAAAAACCAATCATACGACGACAATTATTGATCTTGCTTCTGGCGGAGGCGGCGGACTTATTTGGTTAAATGGTGAATTAAAAAAAGAAATCCCAAACTTAAAAATCATTCTGACCGATTATTACCCAAACATTCCAGCTTTTGAATACACTAAAAAGCATGCTGATAATTTTGAATACATAAGTCATTCTGTCGATGCACGAAATGTTCCTGCAGAATTAAAAGGACTGAGAACACAATTTCTTTCCTTACATCATTTTAAGCCAAACGACGCTAAACAAATTTTGCAAAATGCAGTAGATTCTAAATTTCCAATCGCAATTTTTGAAGTACAGGAAAGAAGTTTTGCCAGTATTACGGCAATGATTTTTTCTCCAATAAGTGTTTTATTAACTACACCTTTTATCAGGCCTTTTAAAATTGGCCGCATTATTTTTACCTATTTAATTCCTGTAGTTCCTCTTTTCGTTTTATGGGATGGCATTGTTTCTTCATTAAGAACTTATTCTGTCGAAGAAATGAATGATCTTGTAAAAGACTTAGATAATACAGAAACTTATAACTGGCAAATTAACCGTGTAAAATCCGGCCCCGGAGTTGTGCTGTATTTAATAGGAACACAGAAGAAATAAATCCTTAAAGGTATTTATACCAAAAACACAATTCACAATTCACAATTCACAATTCATAATTAGTAATTATTTTACAAAAAAATTCTTTCATAAAAATAAAACTTTGCTAAATTCGTTGGAAGAATAATTAACCTGCTAATCCCAAATTAGTTTTATGAAAAACCTACTATTATTATCATTTATTATGATAAGCTTTTCTTCGTGGTCACAAACCGCAGAAATTTATTTTAACAAAGCTTTTAACAAAGCTGCAACCGGAAATTACAAAAGCGCAATTGCTGATTACACAAAAGCCATTCGCAAAAATTCTAAATTTGTTGAAGCGTATCAAAATCGCGGCGTGGCAAAATATAAGCTCAATGACTTAAAAGGCGCTATGGATGATTTTAACAAAACCATCGAATTAGACAACATGAATGCCGATGCTTTTACCGGCCGCGCCAATGTAAACTTTATGCTCTTAAAATACAAAGAAGCGATCGAAGACTGTACATTTTCACTTGGTTTAAACCCAAGAGATTATGTTGCTTACAATTTACGAGGTTTGGCTTACAATAAAATTGGAGACAAAGTAAATTCCTGCAAAGATTTCTTGAAAGCAATCGAATTAGGAAGCCAAAGTGCCATAAAAAACAAAAGCACTTTTTGTAAATAATAAATCAAATTTGTGTTAACAAAAGGTAATCTGCAAAAGAATATGTTTGCAGATTGCTTTTTATATCTTATTCATAAAAAAATAGTGCCCACTTTTTAATAATCCGGTTAGTTGTTACATTTGTTACAAACTAACCTGACCATGATAAAACACTACTTTTCAAAAACTTACACTTCTTATATCTTTTTCATATTGGTTTTTCTTTTTACAGCCAATGTAAAATCACAAACCTTTACAGATAGCAATTTACCTATCGTTATAATTAATACAGATATAGATCCCAATACGAATCAGCCAATTGAAATTCCCGATGATCCAAAAGTTTTGGCATCGATGAAAATCATTAAAAGACCAGATGGAAGCCGAAATTTTTTAACCGATATTGATAACGCCGCTTATCTAAATTATAACGGAAGAATTGGCATCGAGCTGAGAGGATCGAGTTCACAAACTCTTCCGAAAAAACCCTACGGATTTACGACTTTAAAAGCAAATAACACAAGCAATAATAATGTCAGTTTACTGGGAATGCCAGTAGAAAACGACTGGATTTTAAACTCATTAGCTTTTGATCCTTCTTGTATTCGTGATTATATTTCCTATAATTTATCCAGACAAATTGGCGATTATGCTACCAGAACTGTTTATTGCGAAGTCGTCATTAACAATGAATACAAAGGATTGTATATTTTACAGGAAAAAGTAAAATCAAACGTTAACAGAGTGAACGTCATTAAAATGGCTGATACTGATAATACACTTCCAAATGTCAGCGGAGGCTATATTACAAAAGCCGATAAAACAACGGGCGGAGATCCTGTTGCCTGGACAATGTCTTCTTATAATGGATCTTCTGTAGATTTTATTCATGAATTACCAAAACCCGAAAACGTAACTGTTCCGCAAAATGATTATATAAAAAGTCAATTTCAAAATCTGGAAACTACGACCACCTCACACAATACTGATTTAGCAACAGGGTATTCATCGATTATTGATGTTCCTTCATTTGTTGATTATATGATTTTGGCTGAATTTGCTTCCAATGTCGATAGTTATCAATACAGCACTTATTTCCATAAAGACAAAGAAGGAAAACTGCGTGCCGGCCCTATTTGGGATTTTAATTTAACCTACGGAAACGATTTATTTAGCTGGGGATTTGACAGAAGCAAATACAATGTCTGGCAGTTTTCAAACGGAGATAATGAAGGTGCCAGATTTTGGCAGGATTTATTTAATGACACTACTTTTAAATGTTATTTCACTAAAAGATGGAATGAGCTTACATTACAAGGACAGCCTTTAAACTACAACAGCCTTACTCAGTTTATCGACGAAACTGTAAATTATATCAGTGAAGCAAAAGCGAGAGAAAATCAAAAATGGGGAACAATTCCAAACGATGCACTTGAAATTAGCAGTCTAAAATCTTTTTTATCTAATAGAATTTCATGGATAACAGGCCAGTTAGGAAGTTTTAGCGCCTGTAGTAATCTCGAAATTCCTTCGCTTGTTATCACAAAGATAAATTACAATCCCGGCGTTTCCGCTACTTTTCCAACCAGCAATGATTTGGAATTCATAGAAATTAGAAATACAGGTAATACTACAATTAATTTAACTGGTATTTATTTAAGCGAATTGGGTCTTTCGTATCAATTTCCTGCTAATTCAACATTAGCGACAAATCAGGGTATTTATATTACAAGTAATAAAACTACTTTTGAATCTAAATACGGAGTAACAGCTTTTGGGCAATTCTCCCGAAATTTATCCAATACATCACAAAAAATAGTTTTAGCTGATGGTTTTGGAAACACAATCGATTCTGTTGAATATACAAATGTATCTCCGTGGCCAAGTGCAGATGGAAACGGAAATTATTTACAGCTTTCCAGTACTGACCTTGACAATGCGCTGGCTTCGAGCTGGATTGCAGCATCTGATACTAATTTATCTGTTCCTGAAAGCGTTGAATTAAAAAGTGCCGTTTTATATCCAAATCCGGTAAAAAACACATTGACTATTCAGGCAGACAAACCAATTTTGAATTACAAAGTGTATGATGTACTGGGACGTTTATTATATGAATCCAAACAAGATTCTAATACAATAAAAACAGATTGGAGTTTGTATCCAAAAGGAATTTATTATATTTCGATTTCCAATGAAAATGGATACAGTACCAAAAAAGTAATCAAACAATAACAGTAAAAAACTGCATGTCGATTTTAAGAAAAACAAATACACTTCAAACAGATAAAAATTCAGGATTTGGCACCAATGCCGGAAGCTACGGCGGAAGATTTGTAAATAAAAACGGAACTCCAAATATCGAAAAAAGAGGCATGAACCTGCTTAGACGAATAAGCTGGTATCATACCATGATCGAAATGCCGAACTGGAAATTCATGCTTATTTTATTTTCTTTTTATATTATAATCAATTTTATTTTTGCGGTTGTTTATTATGCCATCGGGATTGAACATCTCGACGGAATTTCGCCATCCGGAAGTATTTTAACTCAGTTTGGGCAAGCTTATTTTTTCAGTGCGCAGACATTTACAACCGTGGGTTACGGACATATCAGTCCAACTGGATTCCTTACAAGTGCTTTATCTGCTGCCGAGGCCTTGATTGGTTTGCTCAGTTTTGCCATTGCAACCGGTTTATTCTTTGGAAGATTCAGCAAACCAACTGCTTTTTTAAAATTTTCGCATAACGCTTTAATTTCTCCTTATGGAGAAGGCAAAGGTTTAATGATACGCCTTGTTCCTTTTAAAAACACCAATTTTACAGATGCAGCCGCAAAAGTTACTTTAGGAATGAGTATGGAAGAAAACGGCCAGAGAGTAAATAAATTTTATAATCTTAATCTCGAATTAGACCGCATAAATGCACTATCATTAAGCTGGACATTAGTTCACCCAATTGATAAAAACAGTCCGCTGTACAATTTTACCGAAGAGGATTTTAAGAAAACACACGGTGAGATTTTAGTCTTCATAACCACTTTTGATGATATGTTTAGTAATACCGTGGCAGCCAGAACTTCGTATACTTTTAATGAAATAATATATGGCGCAAAATTCCAAACCATGTACAACCGAAGCAAAGATGGTACTAAAACGATTTTACATTTAGACAAATTAAATCAGTTTGATACTACAAACTTATTATAAAGCATCATTTTTATATAGTTTTTAAGGTTTTTTGAGATTTTATTTTACTTTTGTTTACATAATCCTATAAAATGGTAAACAACATAAAAACTGTTTTCAGTATAAAAGATCTCGAGAATTTATCCGGAATAAAAGCACATACAATTCGCATTTGGGAAAAAAGATATAACATTTTGGAGCCAATGCGTACTGATACCAATATCAGGCTTTATAATCTGCAAAATCTACAAAAACTTTTAAACATCACATTATTACACGAATACGGTTATAAAATTTCTAAAATAGCAACTTACCCGGAAGAAAAAATTCCGCAGTTGGTTCGTGAAATTATTTCGAAGAAAAACTCTCAAAATTACGCCATTACATCTTTCAAAATGGCCATGATGAATTTTGATCAGGAATTGTTTTTCAACACTTTTGACTGGCTTATTTCTGAAAAAACTTTCAAAGAAGTTTTTAAGGAACATTTTTTACCTTTATTAAAAGAATTAGGATTATTGTGGCAGTCGGAAACAATCACACCTGCAAATGAACATTTTATGAGTCATTTGATCAAACAGAAAATTCTAATTTATACCGAAAGCCTTCAGATTCAAAAACCAACCAAAACAGACAGGATTTTTGTTCTTTCACTTCCATTAAATGAAATTCATCAAATTGGACTTCTTTATCTTCAATATGAAATTTTATCTAAAGGTTATAAAACCATTTATTTAGGTGAAAGTATGCCAATCGAAAATCTACAGGATCTAACCAAACATTTTGAAAACATCACTTTTGTATCCTTTATGACCATTCAGCCGGATCGTAGTGTTATTAATCAATATGTTAAGTCAATGGGGCAAAAACTGCTGCAAAAAAACAATGAAATCTGGCTTATGGGTAAAATGGTTGAACATATTGATCAAAAAGTACTGCCGGAAAGAATCCGTATTTTTGATTCAATGGAAGAAACAATGGAGACTATTTAAAGTTTTGTTTAAAGTTTTTGTATATTTGTTAAACAAAATGACAAAAACTATCACTATAATCGGATCAGGCTTTTCTTCGTTAGCCGCTTCATGTTACTTGGCAAAGCAAGGTAACAAGGTCACTATTTATGAAAAAAATCCAACGATTGGAGGCCGTGCAAGACAATTCAAAAAAGATGGTTTTACATTTGATATGGGACCAAGCTGGTATTGGATGCCGGATGTTTTTGAACGTTTTTTTCAGGACTTCAACAAAAAACCATCCGATTATTACGAGCTTATAAAACTAAACCCCGCCTATCGTGTTTATTTTGGAGTAAATGATTTTATCAGCATTTATGACAATTTAGAAGAAATTAAAACTACGTTTGAAAAGATTGAAAAAGGAAGTGCTCAAAAACTTCAAAACTTTATTGATCAAGCCAAAAGCAATTATGATATTGCCATAAAAGATTTAGTGTACCGCCCCGGAGTTTCTCCCCTTGAATTAATCACTAAAGAAACCGCTTTAAAACTCAATCAGTTTTTTAACAATGTCAGCTCTGATATCCGCAAGAAATTTAAGAATGAAAGGCTGATCCAAATTCTCGAATTTCCTGTTTTATTCCTCGGTGCAAAACCAGCCAAAACGCCTTCATTTTACAATTTTATGAATTATGCCGATTTCGGACTTGGAACCTGGCATCCTAAAACCGGAATGTTTGATGTCATTCGAGGAATCGAAAAATTAGCCATAGAACTTGGCGTTACCATCAAAACCAATGCACCAATCGAAAAAATAATCGTTGAGAATAAAACCGCGACAGGAATTGTTATCAACGGCGAGATTATAAAAGCCGATGTTATTTTAAGTGGTGCCGATTATCAGCATACTGAAACTTTACTGGAAAAAGAGCATCAGGTTTATTCTCAAAAATACTGGGAAAGCAGGATCTTTGCGCCATCCTCCCTTCTATTTTTTGTGGCTTTCAATAAAAAAATTGAGAACATTTCTCATCATGCCTTATTTTTTGATACCGATTTTAATCAGCACGCTATTGACATTTACGATAATCCAAAATGGCCCGAAGCTCCTTTGTTTTATGCCAACTTTCCGTCTAAAACAGATCAAACAGCAGCACCAGAGGGAATGGAAACCGGATTTTTCTTAATTCCGCTTGCGCCCGGAATTGAAGATAACGAAACACTAAGGGAAGCCTACTTCGAAAAGATAATCACTCGTTTTGAACAGCTTACACAGCAAGAAATTAGAAATAACATTATATTTAAAGAGTCATTCTGTAAAAACGATTTTATAGCAGATTATAATGCATATAAAGGAAACGCTTACGGAATGGCGAATACATTATTGCAAACTGCTTTTTTACGCCCAAAACTAAAAAGTAAAAAAATTCGTAACTTATATTTTACTGGACAATTGACTGTTCCCGGCCCAGGTGTTCCTCCTGCGTTAATTTCAGGAAAACTAGCAGCTGAATTAATTCAAAAATCTTTAAGATCCTAAAAAATGAAATCACTATTCGACGCCGTTTCTTTCAAATGCAGCAAACTGGTTACCAAAAACTATAGTTCTTCTTTTTCGCTTGCCGTAAAAATGCTGTCGCCAAGTATTCGAGATGCCATTTACAGCATATACGGTTTTGTTCGTTTTGCTGATGAAATTGTTGATTCTTTTCACGATTATGAAAAGGAATACCTGATCGACGATTTTGAAAAAGAATACTATAAGGCTATGGAATTAGGAATCAGTCTAAATCCTATTTTAAATTCTTTCCAGCATACGGTAAAAGAATACAATATCACCGACGATCTGGTTCAGGCATTTTTAAAAAGCATGAAACTCGACCTTATAAAGTCAACTTATAATACACAGGCCGAATATGCAGATTACATTTACGGTTCTGCCGATGTTGTGGGTTTAATGTGTTTAAAGGTTTTTGTTTCCGGAAAAGAACATAAATATGAACAGTTAAAAAATGAAGCCATGCGATTAGGATCTGCTTTTCAGAAAGTGAATTTTTTGAGAGATTTAAAAGATGATAATACGATCTTAAACCGAACTTATTTTCCGGGCGTTAACCTCAACAATTTCAACGAAGACTCAAAAGCGCAGATCATCAAAGAAATCGAGGAAGATTTCCGCATTGCTTATCAGGGAATTGTAAAACTGCCAATCGAAGCTAAATTTGGAGTTTATACTGCTTATGTTTATTACAGAAAGCTCCTCAAAAAACTAAAAAATACGCCGTCTCATGAAATTGGAAATTCAAGAATTCGGGTTTCTAACTATACAAAAGCCGGGCTTTTAGCGCAGTCTTTTGTGACTTATAAGCTAAAACTCGTTTAATTACAAGTTCAGTTTTGTCATTTCGATTAAGCAACAGTTTGTCGAGAATCAGGCAATAAAACAAAAAATAATCTTTAGAGTCAATCTTTTATAATCTAAAGCTAAACTCATAAGGTTTTAAATTATAATTTTAATAACAACATTTATAAAATGATTTCTTTTTTAATCTTTTTAGGCGTTTTTCTATTTATGGAATGTGTTACCTGGCTCACACACAAATATGTAATGCACGGTTTTATGTGGTATTTTCATGCTGATCATCATCAGCCAAAATATGAGCATACTTTTGAGCGTAACGATATTTTCTTTGTCATTTTTGCGACCCCGAGTATTCTTTTATTTTATTTTGGTGTTCAGGGAGGGTTCAATTATTTGTTTTTCATTGCCTGTGGGGTTACGCTTTACGGAGCATGCTATTTTTTAATTCACGATGTATTAATCCATCAACGTTTTAAATGGTTCAAAAACACCAAAAACAAATACCTCATCGGACTCAGAAAAGCACACAAAATTCATCATAAACACCTTAATAAAGAAAAAGGAGAATGTTTCGGAATGTTGTTTGTACCCTTAAAATATTATAAAATGTAGATTATTGGACGTTCCAAAGAAGCATTTATAACAATTGATTTAGTTAGAAAATGAAATTATACAAGATAGCAACCGTACAATATGTAAACGCCAGTGTCGAAGACTGCTGGAATTTTTTCTCCAGTCCAAAAAACCTGCAGACTATTACGCTCGATAATATGAATTTTGAAATCAAGGATTTCGACGAAAAACGAATGTATCACGGACAAATTATAACCTATACTTTACGACCGCTTTTAGGAATCAAAATTTCGTGGGTTACCGAAATTACAGCCTGCAAAGAAAATCACTATTTTATCGACGTTCAGCGTTTTGGCCCTTATAAATTATGGCATCACAAACACTTTTTTGAACGAACACCAGGCGGCGGAACCAAAATGACAGACATCGTTCATTATGCTCTCCCACTCGGGATTTTTGGAAGAATTATGAATCGGTTAGTGGTAAAAAACAAGCTGAAAACAATTTTTGATTTCCGTTATAATAAAATCGAAGAATTATTTAATTCAAAATCACAGCCAAAAATTATACAGATTAACGCAGAGCAAAAAAGTATTTAAAGAAATAACTTTTCGACTTTGCGTCTTTGCGAGCAATTTAAGTGCTAAAGAAAAACTTAGCGTAGCGAGAACAAATACAATGACAAAACAAAAAGTTTCCTTTTTCTGGTTCAGACGTGATTTGCGTTTAGAAGACAATACCGGATTATTTCATGCTTTACAATCCAATTTTCCTGTAATACCATTATTTATTTTTGATGAAGATATTCTGGACAATCTTCCAAAAAATGATGCTCGTGTAAGTTTCATTTACAATTCAATTCAAAAAATAAATACAGGATTAAACACTTTCGGGTCATCTGTTTTAATTAAAAAAGGAAGAACAAAAGAAGTCTGGAAATCGCTTCTGGAAGAATTTGATATTCAAAGCGTATTCTTTAACAAAGATTATGAACCTTTTGCTATCAAACGTGACGCATCGATTTGTGCTGCATTAAAAGAAAATAATATTGAATGTTTCTCTTTTAAAGATCACGTTATTTTCGAAGAGAAAGAAATCACAAAAGCCGACGGACTTCCGTACACGGTTTATACTCCTTATAAAAATAAATGGCTTGAAAAATACCATTTATCAGGGTCAGCTCCAGAATATGATTCTAATGCATTTCAATCTAATTTCGCAAAAAATCAATTTTCATTTCCTGAATTAGCAGCAATTGGTTTTGAAAGAAGTGCCATAAAAGTTCAGCCTCACAACTTAACAAAAATTACCAATTATAAAGAAACAAGAGATTTTCCGGCTCTTGACAGTACGTCTTATCTTTCGCCGCATTTACGATTTGGAACCGTAAGTATTCGGAAATTAGTAAACTGGGCAAATCGAAAAAACCAGACTTTTTTAAGCGAATTGATTTGGAGAGAATTCTTTATTCAAATTCTGTTCAGCTTTCCTAATTGTGTCAATCATAATTTCAAAGCGGCTTACGACGGAATTCAATGGCGAAATAACGAAGACGATTTTAAACGCTGGTGTTCCGGAACAACCGGATACCCAATAGTAGATGCAGGAATGCGCCAGCTCAATGAAACAGGTTATATGCACAATCGTATTCGTATGGTTGTGGCCAGTTTTTTATGCAAACATTTATTGATTAACTGGCAATGGGGCGAAGCTTATTTTGCTGAAAAACTTTTGGATTTTGAATTGGCTTCAAATGTAGGAAACTGGCAGTGGGCTGCCGGAACAGGCTGTGATGCTGCGCCATATTTCAGAGTTTTCAACCCTGAAATCCAACAAAAGAAGTTTGATGAAAAAGGCCAATACATCCGTAAATGGATTCCTGAGTTTGATTTTGGTTATAATGAACCTATGGTTGATCATGCCTTTGCGAGGGATCGCGCGATTTCGACTTATAAAGCGGGAATCATTAAATAAAATTCCAAATTTTTTTATATTCCAAATTCCAATATTAAAAAAACGTTTCCTTCTTTCTTCAGGATGAGAAAATAGACAAAAAAAACCTTTGTCAAAGTTTGAAACTTTAACAAAGGTCTGTGTATTTTATTCAGCATCAAAAGTAAAACTTGAAACTTGAAACCTGAAACCTGAAACAAAAGAAACTACATCTTTAATATTTCAAATAATTATCAACCACAATTTTAGCTTTCAAATCGAACATTAAATTATAAAGTCCAAAGAAAGTACGGTTCATGTAAATAAAGTGTTTAGAACCACGATTTCCGTTCATTTTTTTAAGATTGGTATCGTTTGAGAAACGTTCCCCTAATTTAGCGATGCTTTCAAAGAAGGTTTCATCGGCAAAATCAAAGGTATCGTTTTGAAAAGGTTTTGTAAAAAGGGATAATAAATCATGAAACATTTCGGTGAAATATTCCACTTCCGCAGGCGAATCGTCCGGACGAAGGATTTCTAATTCGAATAATTTCTCGTTAAAACGTTTTTCATCCGTAATTACCTTTTTATTGATTAACTCAAAATACGGGGTGTAAAATTCTTCCGGAATTTGTTTCATACATCCAAAATCCAAAGCAATTAACTGGTTTTGATCGTCAACTAAAAAATTTCCCGGATGCGGATCTGCATGTACTTTTCGTAAAACATGAATTTGGTACATGTAAAAATCCCAAAGCGCCTGCCCTATTTTATCGCCAACTTCCTGATCTGTATTTTTAGCCGTAAATTCAGAAAGATGAATTCCTGTCATCCAATCCATCGTAATGATTTTCTCTGATGAAAATTCCGGATAGTAATTTGGGAAAATGATATTTTCAATTTTATTACAGGCTTCTACAACTTCCTGGCTTTGTTTTAATTCCAGCAAATAGTTGGTTTCTTCTATAAGTTTATCTTCAACTTCTTTAAAATATTTATCCGAATCTTTTCCCTGCAGATTAAACATTCTAATTGCAATTGGTTTTACCAAAGCCAAATCAGATGAAATACTATTGGCAACACCCGGGTATTGAATCTTAACGGCCAGTTTTTTATCATTTTTCTTGGCCAGATGGACCTGACCAATACTTGCTGCGTTTACTGAATTTGCATTGAATTCATCAAAAATTTCATAAGGTGTTTTACCAAAGTTATTCTTGAAAGTTTTTAAAACCAAAGGTGCAGAAAGCGGCGGAACTGAAAATTGCGACAAAGAGAATTTCTCAACATAAGCCTGAGGCAAAAAGTTTTTGTCCATGCTTAACATTTGAGCGACTTTCAATGCACTTCCTTTTAGACTTTTAAGTCCGTCGTAAATATCCTCGGCGTTATTTTCATTTAGTTTGTCACGGGTTAAATCTGGGTTTACTACTTTTTCAGCATAATGCTTTATATAATTTACGCCGATTTTGGCACCGGTTTGAACCAATTTTCCGGCTCTTTCTATTTTTGAAGTTGGAATATAATCGATTGTTTTCATTGTTTACTGTATATTTTTTCTTTGAATAGAAATTTTCCAAAATCTATTAAATGATTCATTGGTGCAACATTCATTAACTCAAATGATGCATTAACCGATTTTTCGATAAATATGTCTGTTTTTTCAAAAGCAGCAGATTCATCACTCATCCAGAATTTAATCGTCAGCATTAATTGCAGCCATGCCGATTCCTGAATGGCTTTTTCCTGAAATTTCTGCAGTTTTTCCAATTCTAATCTATAATCATCGGTCAGAATTTCAGAAACATATTCTTTGAAACTATTTCTAAGCGTAGTTAACTGCACTAAATTTTTAAGTGGATTTCTATCGATTTTAAGCGATTGTAAAACGTAACTTCTGTTTGCTGTCAGGATTTCGAAGAAAGTAAAATAGAAACTCAGCATTTTATTCTTCATATCATATTCCTGATATTCTTCGTTTTTGTGAAGTAAGTTGACTGTGTTTTCAAAAAACAGTCGGAATATTTCTTTTTCTAAACCTTCTAATGTTCCAAAAAAGGAATAAAACTCAGCTTCGGTAAAATCATTTTCTTTGGCAAAATGATAAACTGATTTTGGTTTTTGGCCTTTTTCTAAAACTTCATCCATGTATTTTGAAACGATATCATCTTTGGTAATTACCTTCTTTTTAGTCGTCATTTTATTAAAATTTAGAATTTGCCATAAAGGTAAACATTGTTTAAGTACCTTTACTAATCATTAAACAGTAAGCACTGTTAAATATATTATAAACTATTATGGCTCAAAATGTTCTATTAACCGGAGGAAGCGGATTCATTGGAAAACATTTAACAGGTGTTCTTATAGAAGCTGGATATTCCGTGTCTGTTTTGAGTCGTTCTGATAAAGAAAACACTTCTGAAGTCACTTATTATAAGTGGGATTTGAACAAAAATTATATTGATGAAAATGCCGTTCTAAATGCTGATTTCATAATTCATCTTGCCGGCGAAGGAATCGTTGAAAAAAGATGGACCGAAAAGAGAAAAAAAGCAATTCTGGAAAGTCGTATAAAACCAATTGATTTGATTTTTTCGGTTTTAGAAAAAAATAATAAAAAACTTAATGCTTTTATTTCCGCTTCGGGAGTTGGAATCTACGGTGCGATTACCAGTCATAAAATATGTACTGAGGAAACGCCTGCAGCAAATGACTTTTTAGGAACAACCTGCCAAATTTGGGAAAATGCTGTTGATAAAATCGAAGCATTAGGGATTAGAACCGTAAAAATCAGAACTGCAATTGTACTGGGAAAAGATGAAGGATTTCTTAAAAAAGTCAATCCTAATTTTAAAGCTGGTTTTGGTGCGGTTTTAGGATCAGGAAAACAATATTTGCCCTGGATTCATATCGAAGATTTATCTCAAATTTATTGCAAAGCAGTTTCAGATGATCAAATGCATGGTCCTTATAATGCGGCTGTAACAGATAACACTACAAATTCGAGGTTTTCTAAAATATTAGCTGCATTATACGGATATGCTATCTGGCTTCCTAAAATCCCTCCTTTTATTCTTAAAATTGTTTTAGGAGAAATGAGCGAGGCTGTCTTAACAGGGCAAAGAGTGTCATCAGAAAAAATACAAAAAACCGGATTTGAATTTCAGTTTACCGATTTAGAAAAAGCACTAATAGCAAGCATCAATTAAAATCATTTCAAAGTTAAATACTTCATGTCTTCACTTTGTACGACTCCAAATAAATTAGTATTGGCCGTTTTTGAAATTTTACCGGCAACAACACTTGGTATTGCTATATTAAAATCTGAAACTGAAATTGGATAATTACACGAAATTTGTATTCCGTTCGGAACTCTTTTTATCAAAGCTTTCATTTCAATGATTTTCGATTTTCCGTGAAGGTAAAGTTTTCCTTTTACGTCATATTCCTTTTCAGTGTCATCAACGTTTTTTAAATCAAATTTTTCAACTTTCCCTTTAAAAACCGCTTTTGGATAACGATGGCTTTCAATATAATTTTCATTAAAATGTTCTTGCATTAAATCCATTTTAAAACGAAAATCTTTGATTACAACAGTACAGATTAAAGTACTTGTTTCTGGTTCGAGAATAATAGTTCCGAGTTTATTTACTGCTTTTACTTCTTCAAAAAAAGGAACAGAAGCTTCAAAATTTACAACTGCCGTAGTGGTTTTAAATTTGTCTTGGGCAAGTAATGAAAATGCAGTAAAAAATAAAATAAGCAATGTAGTTCTTTTCATAATCGTCATCAATTAAACAATTATGTCATTCTATTTCTAAGAAGAATTTTACAAGTTCAAAAATAGAACGGCAGTACTCAGTGAAAAAATTCGTAACCTAATGTTTATACTTAAAGTTACGAAATTTCAAGATGCGGAGTTCTTTAACTAATGCTAAATATTTGTGAATATTTTGGGGTATGAAATGGTGGTTGTGAGATGTGAAATGTAATTGGTAAGAGGTCAGATGAGATGGCACTACGGGACAAAAACGAGGCGGTAATCTTGATTTTTCTACCGATATTTGATTCCTAACGGAATATCTCGTAGAGATTAAATATCGGTAGAAAATTAAATGTTGATATAAAAAAAAATGGGGCACGCCTGTTCATATGTCCCGTAGGGACTATACCTCATATTCTTGATCACAATTTATCCATGCATTGGTGTACAAATCTCCAATAAAAACCCATCTGTATCTCTAACATAGGCTACAACTTGCCCCCACGGTTTTTTCTTTGGCTCTGTAACCAAAACAGCTCCAAATGAAGTTGCCTTTTGCACAAGGTCACCAACATCTTCAGTTATGAAACCTAATTCTATTGCAAAAGGTTTGTCTTCTAAACTGCTTTCTATAAAACCTTCGCTTAAATTATGTGATGCTAATTTTTTTGATGCAAAAGAAATGGTGGTTTCACCAGTATTTAATTCTCCATAATCATTATCCGGACTTATAAATTTTCTTGCAAACCCAAATACATTTTCATAAAACTCTATTGATTTTTCTACGTCTTCAACGTACAAAATTGTATATCCAAACTTTATCATGATTTCTTTGTTTAAATGTGTGATAAATAAAGATAGGAAAAATTAGCTGATTTCTAAAAGTACATTGTATTTATCTAAGCTTGCTAAGTCTTCGATTGAGTTTCTATTGGCAATCTTTTCATGCTCTTCTACTTCTTTTCTAACTTCGATATGTTTGATTGCTTTTCTAAAACGTCTCACTTCTTCGAGATTAGACAAAATAAGTCCGGGAACCTGAACGCTTTTGCCTTCTTTGTCTTTGGCAACCATTGTAAAATAAGACGAATTACAATGTTTTACAGCTCCGGTTTGGATGTTTTCTGCTTCAACACGAATGCCTACAATCATCGAACTTCTTCCCACATAATTTACAGAAGCTTTCATAGTTACTAATTCTCCAACTTCTATTGGTTTAAGAAAGTTTACTGTGTCAACAGAAGCCGTTACGCAATAGTTACCGCTAAATTTTGAGGCCGAAGCAAATGCAATCTGATCCAGCAATTGTAAAATATATCCTCCGTGAATTTTACCGCTAAAGTTGGTATGCGACGGAAGCATTAATTCTGAAATGCTGATTTTTGATGAAGAAACGGGTTTAAAATCTGTAGTCATGTTTTTTGTTTTTGGAATATTTGGTATTTTATTTTAATTCAATAATTCGCTTTCATCCGTATTTAAAGCTCTGTTGATGATATTTTCAGGAAGTGATTTCTTTGCTTTTGCACCCATTTTTTTCAATTTTTCTACACTCGAAATCAAGTTTCCTTTGCCGTCAACAAGCTTGTTCATCGCACTTTCATATTCTGTTTTGGTATCTTTAATTTTATTTCCAATTCTAACCAAATCGGTTACAAAACCTTCAAATTTATCATATAAAGCACCTGCTTGTCTGGCAATTTCAAAAGCATTTTCCTGCTGTTTTTGGTTCGCCCACATACTGTCTATTGTACGCAACGTTGCTAATAATGTACTTGGCGTAACAATTACAATATTTCGGTCAAAAGCTTTATTGTATAAAGTAGAATCTTCGTTCAACGCAATAGCAAAAGCCGGTTCTATCGGGATAAAAAGCAAAACAAAATCCGGGCTTTCAATTTGATACAAATCGTGATAATTTTTATTTCCGAGTTGTTCAACGTGACGTTTAATGGATAAAACATGTTCTTTAAGCCACTCTGTTTTCAGCAAATCAGATTCTTCGTTTACCCATTTTTCGTAAGCAACAAGCGAAACTTTAGAATCAACAATCATTTTCTTTCCATCCGGAAGATTAATTACAACATCTGGAAAAACACGATTTCCTTCGGCATTTACAAAACTTTGCTGTACTTCATATTCACGGCCTTTTTCTAAACCAGATTTTTCGAGAACGCGTTCTAAAACAAGTTCGCCCCAGTTTCCCTGCATTTTGCTGTCGCCTTTTAATGCTTTGGTTAAGTTTAGGGTTTCCTTGCTCATTTGAGCGTTCATTTCGCTTAAGCCAATAATCTGCTGGCGAAGTGCTGCATGATAATCGATGCTTTCTTTATGAGTTTGATCTACCTTTTGTTCAAATACATGAATTTTATCCTGAAGCGGAAGCAGAATGTTTTTCATGTTTTCACTATTCTGTTCTGTAAATTTTGCCGATTTTTCTTCGAGAATTTTATTTGCCAGGTTTTCGAATTCTTTGGTGAATTTTTCCTGAAGTTCGTTTACTTCATTTTTCTGTTCTTTATGGCGTTCCCATAAATTTTCAAAATCGACTTCTTTTTTCGAAAGCTGAATGGCCAGACTGTCTTTTTCTGTTCTGATATTTTCTTTTTCAGAATTAGTTAAATGAAGTTGTTTCTGAAAATTATTTCTTTCCGTTTCAAATTGCTCTTTCTGTAATTGAAGCTGATTTGCATTTGCATTTAATCTTTCTTCTAAACTTACTCTTTCTGCCTGAAATTTAGCAGAAAACAACATTTTCCCTAAGTATATCCCAAGAAACAAAGCAATTACAAAAGCCAATAAAAGCGGAAGAAATTCTAACATATCTAAGTTTATTTTAAGTAAAAGTACGCAATAATACGTAGTGCTTAATTTTTAAAATTAAAATTTCACGAATTAGTTTCCATTCTAAATTAAACAAACATAATTTTTTGTTTTTAACGCAACCATTTCAAAAGTGTTTCATCTACATGATATAACCTATTAAAAAATAATCATGAAAAAATTAATGTTGAGCTTATTTATCGCTTTTGGATTTAGCGCCTGCTCTCTTAGTAATGACGACCTGAATGTTGACTGTGGAACTAATGTAGATTTACCTTTTTCGGGCTTCCCTGTTTTATGCAATTATAGTGTAAAAACTTTACCTAATAATCCGAGTGCGCTTATTATAACTTCGCAGGAAAAAATGGACGCTTATTTTACAAAACATGCCAATACCTGTACAGTTGCAAGCGATCCTAACATTAATTTTAGTGATAACTATATGATTGCACTTTTTGCAGGCGTAAAACCTACAAATGGTTACGCAATAAAAATTACTTCAATTGTACAAAATAACTGCGAAATCATTGTTAATTTCTACGAAAAAGGACCACAAACAGGAGAAACTTTAACGCAGACTCCAACTTACCCAACAGATTTCATTTTGATCCCAAAAACAGCAAAAGCAATTTTGTTTAACAGAACAAACGAAAGCCCTGATAATATCGTAATTGGAAGTTTTGGAACAACAAATGACTTTTTTCAGATCAATGACTACAATGTTTTAAAATTCCTAGGTGTAACTACCGGAAACTACGAGTTTGAGCAATACAAATACAATGCTAAAACAGTAAGAAGCGAATATACTTTATTATCAAAAACTATCCCTACAGAAATTACAGCAATTAAGGGCCAAACAAAAACGTATGGTACACCAGGTGCTCAAGGCGGTGTTTATTTTGAGCTTCGTCAGGGAATTACGGTAACTAAAATTACTATTGACAATAATGACACTGCAGATATGAGCAGCGAAATAAAAGCTTTCAGAATGGCGCTTAAGGCAAAAATCAACAGCTTAAAATAATCATCATTGAGTAACATCTGTATCTTTTGCTACCCAACAAAAGATACAGATATACTTGATAATCAAAAACTAACACAAAATACCACTAGTTCTAACTATTTACAAAATGTAGTTTTGTAAGCTTTTAAGAACTATTTTTGCAAAACCAAATTAATCCATTTTTTGAAAGACGATTTAGAGAAATATATTAAGCTTTGCATGAAAAATGACAGAGGAGGACAACTGAAAATATATCAGTTGTTCTCTCCTGTTTTATATGGTATTTGCCTAAAGTATATGAAAAATGAAGATGATGCGAAGGATGTTTTCCAGGAAGCATTTGTAATTGTTTTTCAAAAAATCGGCCAATATAAATTTGAAGGAAGTTTTGAAGGCTGGCTAAAACGGATTTTCATTAATAAGCTGATTGAAACTTTAAATAAGAAGAAAAAAGAGAGTTTCTTTCTTGATGTTTTTGATCCCGATACTGATTTTGTCGAGGAAGAAGAACTGGAAATTATCCCAATAGAACAAGAAAAATTGCTAGAATATATTAGAGATTTACCGGATCAATATCGAACGGTTTTTAACCTCTATGTTTTTGAAAAGATGAAACACAAAGAGATTGCCGAATTACTAAAAATCTCTGAAGGAACATCAAAATCAAATTTAAATAGAGCCAAACATATTTTGCAAAAAAGAATACTGAGCATAAAAAATTTTAAGATAGCATGAAGAAGCAAAAAATAGAAGATATTTTTTCATCAATGGAAGACTTTTCGAGTGTTCCGCCTCCTGAATTGTGGGGTCAGATTGAAGAAAAACTCGACAAACCTAAAAAGAAGAAGAGAGCAATTCTTTGGTGGTCGGCGGCTGCATGCTTATTATTAGGTTTACTGCTCCCTTCTGTATTGCATTTTAGTTCTGATAATTCGGGAATTAAAACAATACAAAACAATTCTATTGAAAATAACAATGTTGTTCTGGATCAGGAAAATAATGATACCAATAAAACCAGAAGCATTGAAACTAAAGAAAATATCCTTGAAAAAGAATCTAATAATAATCGAGTTTCGTCATCAGAAAAAACAACTAATCAATCAGACCAAAATCAATTAAACCAAAATTCAAAAACAGTTAAAGCTCAAACGGGTTCTCAAAACAAAACAAATAATAACAGCTTTGAACCAAAAGTAAATGTCGAAAGAAATAATGCCGTAGCCGAAAAATCATTTGTTCCAGCTAGAGAAAATAGGTTAAATGCAGCTTCTAAAAATCAAATTTCTACCAATAAAAAAGAAAATATAAATCGCGCTGTCGCCGAAAAAACATTTGTTTCAGCTGGAGAGAATGGATTTAATGCGGCATCTAAAAATCAACTTTCGACCACTAAAAAAGAGAATTTAAACAAGGCTGTTGCCGAGAAATCATTTGCCCCAAACAAATCGAATTCTTTTAATTTCGGTTCGAAAAGTCAATCAGACATTGAAAAAAGAAATGCTGATAAGATTTTAGCAGAGAAGAAATTTGCTCCGGCAAAAACAAATAATTTTAATACTGTTTCAGGAAATCAGGTGCCGAATTCAATTTTTGAAGATCTTTCATCTTCAAAAAATAAAAATGCGCTTGCACTTAATGCTGCAAATTCTGCTGCAAAGAGAAATCCAAATGCTCTAAGTCCTTCGAATAAAGAAAACATTCAAAAAACGACTGCTGACAAAAGTATTGCAAGTGTTCAAAATGATAATTCAAAAAACAATACAGCTTTTATCAATTCAAATGTTTTGAGTAAAAAAGATTCTGTACAGCTAGCTGAACTTCAAAATTTAGAAAAAGGAATTGTAACTATTACTCCGGAAGAAGAGAAAAAGAAAAAAGAAGACAAAACATTATCTAAATCAGAAAAATGGGCTTTACAGCTTTTTGCCGGTGTTGCCAATTCTGAAAATTATAAAAACAATAAAACTTTAGGAAACGTAAACGATTCTAAACAAAGTAATTCGTACGGTGTAAAAACGCAGTATAAAATCAATAAAAAATGGGCTGTTGCTTCTGGGGTTAAAATTAATGAACTGGGGCAAAGTGTGGCAAACGTTTCTTATCTAAACGCAAAAAAACAAGCCCTTTTCAGCTCAAGCGATTATTTTGTAAAAAACGAAAGTGTTCCTCAAATCGCAAGCAATGGAGCAAATTTTGTTTTGGTTTCAAACAGCACAAAAGATGTTTTGCAAAGTGAAAATGTTGAAACCGGAAATTTAGATCAAAATTTACGGTACATCGAAATGCCTTTAGAAGTTTCATATTCTATTTTTAATAAAAACAGAACAAACATTAATCTAAACACAGGCGGATTTGTTGGTAAATTAATTTCGAACAGCGTTGCCATCGATGGGAATTCTATGGGTGAAAACATAAATGCAAACGATTATGTTTATGGCACAACTTTGAGCAGCACAGTACAATATAGAGTTTATAAAAAAACAAACGTTTTTGTTGAACCAGCTGTTAATTATTATGCAAATCCTTTAAGCAATCAATCTTTCAATCAATTTCAATGGGGATTGAATTTTGGACTAAATGTTAACTTTTAATATCTATAGTTTATTGTTTTTAATTCCAATAGATATAACAAAAATGCAGTTCAATTGAACTGCATTTTTTATTGAATTAATGTTTGATTTATTGTATTTTGCAAGAAAAATAAACCAATAAATGACTCTAAAAAAGGATTGGAAAGATCTAAAATTTGTTCCTAAAAATCTCCAAATTGCAAAAGAACTGATTTACGACGTTTGCGGTTTCGAATGTTCTGAACCTCAACCAGAAAAGGAAAGTCAGGAATATGACGCCTTTGATTTTAAAATCGGCGAAAGCCAGATGAAATTTAGATCGGCTAAAATTACGCCTACCAAAACGGGTCAGTTTGTAACTTTATGGAAACGAAATAAAGCTGGAATTATCGAACCCTTTGATTATTTGGATACAATAGATTTTGTAATTGTAAGTGTTCAAAAAGAAAATCTTTTAGGGCAGTTTATTTTTCCGAAAGAGATTTTGCTTAAAAAGGGAATTTTCACTACAATCGCAAAAGAAGGAATAAGAGCCACGAGAGTTTATCCGCCTTGGGATGAAACAACAAGCAAACAGGCACAAAAAACCCAGCAATGGCAATTAGATTATTTTTTACCCATTTCTGATCCAATAGATATAAATCGGGCTAAGTTTTTACTTGGAAAATAATAAAAACAAAAAGGCAGTTCAAATTGAACTGCCTTTTTTATGAATTAATCCTTAGCTTATTTCTTCAGGATTTTTTCTTTATAAATTACTTTATTATTTTCTGATAAAGTATAAATGTAAAGTCCCGGATATAAATTACGAACTGACATTACGGTATTTGAAAGTTCCTGACTGCTTTTAATTTCAATAGAATTTCCTAATACACGTCCGTTTATATCGTAAAGTCTTAATTTAAAGTTTCTGTTTTCGCTTGTTTTTACTGCGAAATTTAAATCATCAACTGCCGGATTTGGATAGGCTGTTACAAAAAATCCGTTTTTAGTTCCAAAATCAGGAGTCGATAAAACATCTTGTTTTAATTCAAAACGAGCAATTACAGGCCCGTGATCTGATGTTGTTGTCGTATAACTCGGAATATCATTACGAGGATCGTAAACTGCAATGGAGTTAGGAATATACTGATCGCTTAATTCATTAGAAATAATAATATGATCTAAAAATCCGCCTGAACTTAAAAAACTGTAAGCACCAGCCTGACTGATTCCTAAAGTAAGTGCATTGTAGTTATTCGTATCTGTAACAAAACTTTCGTAAGAGGAAGGATTTGGCGTAATGACAGATGCTTTTACATCATCATTATAATCTCCTAAAATAATTAAATTAGAATTTGAATAATGCGCATCTAAACTGTCTTTTAAAACCTGAGCATCATATTTACGCATGTTATATCTTGAAATATCGGTTCCGCTGTTGGCACGCGCGTGAAGATCTACCAAATTGATTTCTTTTGTAAATCCACCCATATTAGTTTCTATTGTTACTAAATACGGCAAACGTCCAGAAGAGAAAAAGCTAGAACCATTTCCGCCAGGATAATTCGGTAACGTTTTTGTTCCGGCACGAACTTCATCATAAAACTCTTTAAACATAACACGAGTCTTTTTTACTGTTGTTGTCTGCGTGTTATAAAGTACAACTAATTTTTGCGGAGGGAAATTCGGATCTGGTGCCTCAAAAGAATACGACCATGATGTCGAAGTTGTTTTGTCAAATGTTTTTCCGTTAATATTTATTTTTTGAATTAAAGCATCAATCGACGGATCATCAGAAACTTCCTGAACTACATAAACGTCTGCATTTAATTTGTTCATTATTTTGGCAACATTATCAATTTGTAAGGCATCATCTGTTGGACCAAATTCTACTCCGTCAGTTCCTTTTACATCAGTTCCAAAAAATTCTAAATTATAAGTTACGACATCAAAAGTATCTGCTTTTGGTAAAGAAGAACCGGTCAATAAACCAATTTGTTTGTTTAATGAAGTCCCGGTTACTGTTAGTGTTCCAGAGATTAAAAGTTCTTTTGTAGTGGGTACAAATCTTGCGTAAAGTGTTTTTCCGGCTGCTGCATCGACAGTTGTAACTAAAATGCTGGAGTGAAATGAAATATTATCCAACGACAATTCAAAAGATGCCGGAGCTGTAATTGTAATATTGTCATGACCTTCGGCTTTAAGAATAAAAGACTGACTTGCAGAAATTGTATTTTGTGCAACATCTCCAAAGTCCAAAACAGGATTTGAAGCTACATAACCCGCTTCATTCGTAATTGCCACATCGTCTAATGACCACTCGGCTGCGAAATTAGTTCCGCCAGCTGTAGTTTCATAAACCCAGGCTAAATAAGTATGGCTTGTTTTGTAATCATTTAATTTGATGTATTGCGATTTGGTATAAGTTCCTGTAACGGTTGGAAAATTGCCTTGTAATTCTGTCCAGGTTGCCGTTTCCGGATTACTTTTTCCATCATAATCAGTAGATACCACTAATTTTAAACCTGAACCAGCATAAAATTTACGAGAGTAAAAAGATAATAAGGCAAATTGTCCAAAAGTATCTAAATGCAATTTTGGAGAAATCAGCCAATCTTTACTGGGTCCAGAATCAGAATAGCCATTCATTAAAACGGCTCCAGATCCTGAGTTTACATTTCTTGCAACAGTAGTTGGCGACCATTTGTTTATCGTTCCGGCAATGTTATATTGTGTCCATCCGCTATTAGATAAAACATTAGGGTCATTAAATCCCTGTACATAAGGATTAATTCCTACTCCTGTCAGCGTCACAATTTTTGTTGCTGCACCATTTGATTCATGTGTAATTTCTCCTGTAAAACTGTTGATTGCATTTGGTGTAAACTTTACATAAATTGTTGGAGTGGCATTTGAAGCAAAATCTGCAGCTGCAAATGTTAATGACGATGCAAAAGTGGTATTATCTTTAGAAATGGTAAAGTTTGCTGTTGAAGTTAAAATAACATCATCTGTAAGATTTAAGCCTTGAAGCTGGTACGTAAAAATATCTGAATCAAAGTTTGTTTCAGAAAAGCCTAAATTCAAAGAAACAACAGAAGGAACTAAATTAGGAAGAGCTACACTTGAAGTTGCTGCATCAATTCTATTTACGGTAGACTGAATATTTCCATAAGGATCTTCGGAAATAGAAAAAACAGAATACGCCGTACTTAAACTTAAGCCTGTAAAACTTTTTACATATTCCAGAGATGGATCTGTAATATCTAAAAATCCAGATTGTAAAGCTGCCGTTCCTGCTGCATCCTGTCCTGCTTTTATCTGAGCAATTGTGGGTTCTGCACTTCCGCCCGGTAATAATACATAATACGTTTTTGCCGGTTCGTCTACTTTATTAATAAAATCAAAGCTTTGTGCTAAAATGTTATCTGCTTTTGGATAGCCTGCTGCATTTACCGGAGCTGCAACATCACTTTTAATATCGATATTATCAATTGAAAACGAAGGTCGCGAACCTGATCCTGAAACTTGTCTGGAAATCCATCGAATTTGAACTATTGGCTGATTGTCGCACTCAGCTGGTAAAGTTACTTTTATGGTTTTTGAGTTTTGAGGAGTTGTAATGGTAGTTGTCTGCTTTACATCATTATTTTGATAAGCAGTTGACAGTAATGTAATAAATGGAGTACTAGTACCCACTCTATATTGCAATACCATTTCATTTATACGAGTACTGCTTGCGGCTGCATCATAAGGATTACGAATTGTCGCGGCATCGTATTGCACTTGTATTGCTGTTTCTCCGGTTGCATCAAAAGCAAAACCAATTGCAAGGTCTAATGAACCTGTATTTAAAAAACCAATTTTGCCATCATAATTATGAAAATTACCGCTTGTAGTTGCGGCTGTACTGTTGGCAACTAAAGGTCTGTCTGCCACTAATGCTGCATTTGTATTAAAAGCAGATCCTGGAACTGTACTTGCTGTCCATCCTTGAAATCCAGCAGGATATGCTGTAATACTTGGAGCAATAGAAAAATTCTGCTGATAAGGCAAATCCTGAGGAGTTGGAAAGGTTTGCGCAACCAGACTTAGTGAACAACAAAAAAAACTTAAAAAAGCCACGAGATGGCGAATTGAGTAAATGTTTTTCATAAATTTAAAAATAGGGGTTTAGAAATCAAAGTTATACTCTTTAAAGTTAAGGGAATATTGTAAAAACTTAAATTAATTGTAAGTTTTTACATAAATATTTATCAACAAGAAATCTAATTGTGCATTCTAAAATTTTTCTGATTTAGGCAGAATGCGTTTTCACACTATTTTTTAATAATTATAAAATCAAGACATAAAGTTTTATTTTTATAAGAAAAAACTTTATTTCAAATTATTTGCAATAAAAAAAGCTGTTCTCAACAGAACAGCTTTTTTCTAAATTATGTAATACAGAAAATTAGATTGCAGTATAACCACCATCGGCAATAATGTAACTTCCTGTTGTAAAAGAAGACTTTTCAGAACTTAAAAAGGTTACCAGTTCGGCAATTTCCTCAGCAGTCCCTAAACGATTCATCGGCGCTTTTGCAGCAACGGCATTCATTGCATCATTATTCAAATTATCTTTTAGCAATGCCGTTTCGATATAACCGGGACCTACGGCATTACAGCGAATATTTTTCTGAGCATATTCTGCCGCAATATTTTTAGTCAGCCCTACAACTCCATGTTTAGAAGCAGTATAAGCCGGACTTAACGGAGCGGCAACTTGCCCGTGAATAGAAGCGATATTAACGATGCTTCCACCGCCGTTTTTTTCCATTTGTTCTAACTGATAACGGCAGGCATAAAAAACACCGCTTAAATTAAGTGCAATAACGCGGTCCCAGGCATCTGGTTCATATTCTCCTGTTGGTTTGGCGGGACCGCCCATTCCTGCATTGTTGCAGGCAATATCAAGTCGGCCGTATTTAGAAACCGTAACCTCAACCATGTGTTTGTTATCACTTGCACTCGATGAATCACCTTTTATAAAAAAGGCTTCTCCTCCACTTTCTTTTATAATTTTTACAGTTTCTTCTCCGTGTTCAACATTAATATCCGAAACTACAACTTTTGCTCCTTCCCGAGCGTAGGATTCTGCAACTGCGCGTCCAATTCCTGAACCGCCTCCAGATACAAAAGCTACTTTGTTTTCTAAAAGTGACATATTCTTTAAATTTAAATTTGTAACTGTAATTTACGAAGATGTTGATGGCTGACCATAGCAAAAACGGAGTTTACCATAAGATTAAGACTTTATCATAATCAAATGTTATTTGACATTAAAACCGCATAAATCAAGAAAATTTTCTTTATTATTTATCTTCATCTAATTTCATATTGCCACGATCTTCATGATTGTCCGGATGCGAATTTGGATAGCGGTTTGGTTCAACATCAGAATTTCTGTCTTTATTCTCCACTGTTTTTTTTGCTTCATCTTCTGAAGAAACTCCGCGATTAGCATTTGGGTTATCTGGATTTATACTGTCCTTAACTTTTCGAATATCTTCATTTTCATTTCTCGCTCTGTCTACAACTTCTTTATTTCCGTCCTTATCTGCTACGACCTCTTTTTTCAGGTTGGCATCATCTGCTTTTCCGTCGTGTGAAATATTTTTTCCTTTTGTTTCGTCTATATCTTTTTGTACTCCATTTATCTTTTTAGAGCCTAAATTATTAGTTTCCATATCCTTATTATTTTGAGTTTCTATCTTAATATTACGAATTTTAAATTTTAAAAGAAAGTGGTTTAACATAGCATTTAGTTTATTACCCTATTATTTCTAATGAAGAAAAAACAAGGTTATCTTTGCAAAAAAATAAAACATGCACCGACACTTCATTCTTTTTAAACCTTACGGCTATTTAAGCCAATTTATTTATGAATTGAAAAGAAAGAAAAAGCTTTTGGGCGAACTTCATGATTTTCCCGAAGGTACAATGGCAATTGGAAGACTCGATGAAGATTCTGAAGGTTTGCTTTTACTTACAACTGACGGAAAAGTAAGCGAGCAGATAAGAAGCAAAAAAGTCGATAAAGAATATTATGTTCAGGTTGACGGAATCATTACGCCCGAAGCGATTGAACAATTGCAAAAAGGTGTTGAAATAGGTTTTGAAGGCGGAAAATATAAAACAAAACCCTGCTCTGCTTTTATTGTTACTGAAATTCCTGATTTTGGACCGAGGGCAAAAAAAATCAGAGACGAACGACACGGCCCAACTTCCTGGGCTTCGATTACTGTAAACGAAGGAAAATTTCGTCAGGTTCGCAAAATGACTGCCGCAGTTGGTTTTCCCACTTTACGTTTAGTTCGTGTTCGGATAGGAAATGTATATTTGCAGAACTTAAAAGCCGGAGAGGTTCTCGAAGTAGATCAATTTGATAATGTGTCAATTTGATAATTAGATAATTTCTTAGAAATTCATAACTTATAACTCATAATTCAAAAAAATGCTAAACGTAGTTCTTGTAGAACCAGAAATACCAAATAATACCGGAAACATTGGAAGATTGTGCGTAGGAACTGAAAGCCGACTGCATTTAATTCATCCTTTTGGTTTTGTAATTAATGATAAAAACCTAAAACGTTCCGGCTTGGATTATTGGGTTCATCTTGATGTAACCGAATATCAAAACGTAGAGGAATGGGTACAACAAATTCCGGATCATTCCCGTGTGTTTTTAATGAGTTCTCATTCTGACAAATCGTATTTAGAAAATGAATTTCAGGATGGTGACTGGTTAGTTTTTGGAAAGGAAAGCGTTGGTTTAAGCAAAGAATTTATGGCCCGATTTGAAAATCATTTAACCATTCCGATGTCACCGCTTATTCGCTCTTTTAATATTGCGAATTCTGTTGCTTTTGTTGTTGGTGAAGCTAAGAGACAGATTGGGTTAAAGAAATAATATGAGACCTCTTATAGACGAAAACAATCTTAGTTTTTCTAAAGAAAAATTAATTTATTATTCTCAAACTACAATTTATACTCGGCTTTTAGCTGCAATGGGACTTTTCTTCTTTGCAATTTATTCCCTTACAAATAAAAATACTTTCATAGTATTCTTTTTATTATTGCCAATTATTCTATTTTTAGTTTACAAAGCATCAAAATTGCTAAAGAAAATTAATGAAGTTCAGTTTCGAATTAACTCTAAAGGAATTCAGTACAAAAATGAAGAACTTATTCCTTGGAATAATATTGAAAACGAAAGAGTTGATACGAAATTCTACGGCAAGTCCAGCACCGATTTTTTCATTTATTATGTTATTGAATCTAGTAAGGTAATGAAATTTGATCTTAATGAATTAAATACTGACGCAAGTGAATTAAGCATTGTTCTTAGAATTCATCGAAATAGATTTAAGAAAGAAAATAATATAATCTAAGTCACAATAAACTTCCCTTTTTCGGCATCAAAAATAATATGTTCATCTTTGAATAAAGCTTCAAAACTTCCGTTTGAAATTAAATTACAAGGTTCGTCCTGAACAACATTTTCCGGCGTCATGACAATCATTTCGTCACTTAATTGTATTGCTAAATCAATATCGTGTGTTGAAAACAAAATGCATTTTTGAGTTTCCTGCGTTAATTTTTTCAGCAATTTAAACAATGAAACTTTATGAAGTAAATCAAGATGCGTTGTTGGTTCATCTAAAATAATCAGCGGAGTATCTTGTGCCAAAGCTCTGGCAATTAAAACCTTTTGCAATTGTCCATCACTTATTTCGTAATGCTTTTTATGCGAAAGATGTTCGATTTGTGTCAGCTCCATTGCTTCTTGAACTTTTTCGATATCCGTTTGGGTTAAAGTTCCAACCCAATTAGTATAAGGCTGACGACCAAGCGCCACTAATTCAAAAACAGAGAGATTGCTTGGCGGTAATTTTTCGGTTAAAACCAAACTTAAATTCTGTGCTAAATCTAAAGGTTTATATGTTGCAATATTTTTATCATTCAAATATACATTCCCAGATAAAGGATGCTGAATTCCGGTAATAGTACGCAACAAAGTCGATTTTCCTATTCCATTTGCTCCAATCAAAGAAATAAGTTTTCCTGAACTTAAATTTAAATTAAGGTCTTCAGCAATAGTCACAGTTGTTTTCTTGGATTTGTATCCAATAGTTAAGTTTGAAGTTGATAGAATATTCTTCATTGCGCTTTTATTTAAACACATAGAAACATAGGTTTCTTTGTCTTATTAGAAGGGATATAAGATTTACTTGTAAATCAAACATAGCTGAAGACTAAAGCTTTGGCAATGATCTGAAATATTCATTTACAAGTGTTTTTTGCCCTTCTTTAAAAATATTAAAACAATTAAAATTAATTATAATCCCTTTTGGTGCTTTTAAAAGTTTCATATATGTCAACAGTTGAGCTTGATGAATCGAATTTATTTCGGAAACTGTTTTTAATTCTACTACTAAACAATTTTCAACAAATAAATCACATCGAAAATCTGTTACTAATTCTTTTCCTTTATATAATATTGGAACTCTCATCTCTGTGAAAAAATTTAATTTTCTTTGTGAGAGTTCTTCTTTTAGACATTCTTGATAAACATTTTCCAATAACCCTTTACCAATTATTTTATGGACTTCTATTGAAGCACCTAAAACTTCATACGTTAATTCATCTAAATATTTTTGAGTAATCATTAATTCATTAATTGAAATAAAAACTATGTTTCTATGTGTTTAAAAAATTAAAGATACAAATATTTGTAAGTTTTTACTGAAAATTTCTTTTTCGTACCAAAAGCCAAATCACAACCGGCGCACCAATTATAGACGTTATCGCATTTATGGGAAGCGTAACATCAAACCCCGGCATTTGAGATACAATATCACAAAACAACATTATAATCGATCCGAAAAACAAAGTGCTCCAAAACAAAATAGTATGATTACTGGTTTGAAAAGTCAGCTTTGCAATATGCGGAACCGCTAATCCAACAAAAGCAATTGGTCCGGCAAAAGCTGTAATCGCTCCAGATAAAATACTGGTAGCAAATATGATGATCAATCTGGCACTTTTAAAATTTAGACCCATGCTTTTTGCATAATTTTCTCCTAAAAGCAAAGCGTTTAAAGGTTTGATACTTTTAGCACTTAAAAGCAGTCCTATTCCAACACAGAAAGTCAAAATTCCAATCGTTGGCCAGGAAAGATTCCCAAGACTTCCCATTGACCAAAAAGTAAATTTCTGTAATTGTTCTGCTGTGCTGAAATAAGTCAAAACACTTACGATTGCGGTTGTAAAACTTCCAAACATTAATCCGACAATTAAAATTGCCATTGTGTCTCTTAATCTTTGTGAAACTACTAAGACCAATAATAAGACCAATGTACTTCCAAATGTAGAAGCGATTACGATTCCGTAAGATGACAATGCAATTACACTTAAAAACGAAGGTAAAAACCCAGCGCCTAAAATCACAAAAGCTACACCTAAACTCGCTCCGGAACTTAATCCTAAAACATAAGGCCCAGCAAGGGGATTCCGAAATAAAGTCTGCATTAAAAGTCCACTGATAGAAAGCCCTGTTCCTACCAAAACTGCGGTAATCGCTTTCGGCAGACGATAATTAATTATTATATATTCCCAAGTCGATTTTGCTGCATGCCCTCCGGTTAAACTCGCAAAAACATCTTTTAACGGAATCGTGACAGATCCTAAACTAATGCTTGCAAAAAACATCAGCAAAAGGCCTAGAGCTAAAACAACAAATAAAATAGTATTTCGTTTTTTATTCGCCAATTTAATTCAGTTTTGATGCAAAAGTAAATTCGTAGCTCGACATTAAATCAGGATGGAAAATTTTGATGTAATCTTTTAAAACTAAATCCGGACGGCTTGGAGCTAGTTCATAATAAACCGTTCCTCCTGTTGCTCCCAGTTTTCCTTCAAAACTATAAACATTTTTATTTGTAAAAGCATCAAATTCACTATAATGTGGGTTTGCTTTTTGTAATTCATCTAAACTTTTAAAAGAACCCGAAGCAATCCAGACATTTGCTGTTTTTGCTTTATCTAAAACTTTTTCAAAAGACAAACCTTCACTTCCTGTACCTTTTAAATCTGCCCATAAATAATTGGCATGTGCATCTTTCATAAATTCGGCAACCCAGCTGTTTCCTTTCGCAACGTACCAAACATCTTCATACATTGATCCGTATAAAACGGTTGAACTTGCTGTTTTTTCTGCAGCTAGTTTTTTAGCCTGATCGTAACTCTGAACGATTTTGTCAAATAATTCTTTTGCTTTTTCTTCTTTACCAAATAAGGCTCCGTAAAGCTTTATCCATTCTGCTTTTCCAAGTGGAGATTGTTCCATCCAGTCGCCTTGAATCAAAACATTTAAACCGCTTTTTTTCAAATTATCCAGCATCGGATTATTATTATCTACTCCAAAAGTCACAATTAAATCCGGCGATAATTCGATTAATTGCTCAATATTTAATTTTTCATTTTGTCCAACGTTTTTCACAGAACCTTTGTCAATTAGTGCTCTGGTTTTTTCAGACGAAATATAATCGGTATGCGGAAATCCAACTAATTTATTCTCAACTTCAAGCATTTCCAAAAACGGAATATTGGTCGTTGAAGTTACCACAACAGATTCTAACGGAACCTGAATTGTTGTATAGTTTTGTAAACTATCCGGAACTTTTGCTCCTTTTTCTTTTAAAATATATTTGAAGTCTTTATTTGCGTTAGGCCATGGATTTAAAACTGTTACAACTGAATAAGCATCATATTTTACAATAGAAAGCCCAGAGGCATATTCAATACTATTTTTTGCAGTTTCTATTTTAGCTACTTCGCTCGTTTCGTTCTTCTTACATGCAAAGAGAATAAAAAAAGAAGAAATAAAAATCAATTTAGGGAATAAATGTCTCATATTTTACGTTTTCGAAAGGAACAAAGGTAAAGCATTTTCTATTTTTTTTGTTTATCTTTATTCTTACAAAATTCAACAATTTGTATCTTTGCATTATGAATACCACAAAAATTAAAGTTTGCTCAAGCTGTGAATCTCAGTTCAGCTGTGGAGATATTTCGGTTGAAAATAAATGCTGGTGTAATGATTACCCGCCAATTTTCAATCTTTCTGAAGGAGGAGACTGTCTTTGTCCTACTTGCTTTAAAGAGGCATGCGAAGATAAAATCGATGCTTATATTGAAACTATTACTCCTAAAAATGCCCTTAAAAATAAAGCCATATCTTTACCCAAAACAGAAAAACTAATTGAGGGAATTGACTATTATACGGAAAATGGCAATATGGTTTTTAAAGCCTGGTTTCATTTAAAACGCGGAACCTGCTGCGGAAACAAATGTCGTCATTGTCCTTATTAATTGTTAATTATAAATTGTTAGTTGTTAATTATTAAAAGCAACTGATTATTTAAATGAAAGGAATTCGAGAACATTAACAACGACACAATTTCAATTTTGAAATTAATAACCCGTATTCTTAAAATTTCCAAAAATCATTTAGAAGCAAAAAAAGTTTTCAAATTAAATTAATAATTAACAATCAATAATTAACCATTATAAATGATTTATTTAATTACCGGAGGAGAACGATCAGGAAAAAGCAGTTATGCACAAAATTTAGTGTTGCAGCTTTCTGATTCTCCAATGTATATAGCAACAGCTCGAAAATGGGATTCGGATTTTCAAAACCGAATTGACCGTCATCAACTGGAAAGAGACGAACGCTGGACAAATATTGAAAAAGAAAAATATTTAAGCGAAATTAACTTTTCTGAAAAAGTTGCCTTAATCGACTGTGTAACGCTTTGGCTTACCAACTTTTTTGTGGATAATAAAAACGACGTAGCTTTAAGTTTAGAAGAAGCAAAAAAAGAATTTCTTTCGATTGCCAATCAAGAAAATGCGACGTTGATTATTGTGACCAATGAAATTGGAATGGGTGTTCACGCTGCAACCGAAATTGGCAGAAAATTTACCGAACTGCAAGGCTGGATGAATCAGTTTCTGGCATCCAAGGCAGATGAAGTTGTTTTAATGGTTTCAGGAATTCCGGTCAAAATCAAGAGTTAAATTCCAAAATTTAAATTCCAAATTCCAATCTTTAAAAGGAAAATTCAATATTTAAATTCCAAATTCCAAGGCTATACTTTATCTTTACTAGATTTTTTCAATTATACAAAATTGGAATTTGGGACTTAAAAAAACTGGAATTTAAAGATGAGCCATTTAGACGACATATTAAAATCACGTCGCGATACCCGACATTTTACAACCGATGAGGTTCCTGATGAAGTAATTCAAAAAGCTTTGCAAGCCGGACATTGGGCGCCTTCTGTTGGACTTACCGATGCGACGAGATATTATATCATTAAATCGGATGCCGTTAAATGTGCGATTAAAAACCTTTTTTTGGATTATAATAAAAAAGCCGAAGAACTTACCGATAATCCGGAACAGAAAGAACTCTATAAATCACTAAAGCTTGAGGCGATTGAAGAAGCTCCAATTGGACTTATAATTGCTTACGATCGTTCGGTTTTAAATCAGTTTACAATTGGAACTATTGGCAGTAACGAAGCTGTAAAATTTAGTTCGGTTTGTGCGGCTCAGAATATCTGGCTTTCACTAACAGAACAAGGCTACGGAATGGGCTGGGTTTCAATTTTAAACTATTTCCAGTTTAAAAAGATTTTGGATTTACCAGAAAACATAGAACCGCTTGGGTATTTCTGCATTGGTAAACCCGCAACAAATTATGGCAATCAGCCTATGTTGCAGCAATTACATTGGAAACAAAAATCTGAAACTGCCGACTGTAAAGAAATCAATGAAATTCATCAAATTAATATTTCTGATTTTGATTTAAAAACAGAAAATAAGGTTGAAAATAAAACTGATTTCGATACACTTTTACAAGAAAAAATAGATTCAAAAACAAAACCTGTCGGTTCACTTGGAATGTTAGAGATTCTGGCTTTCCAAATGGCATCAGTTTTTGAAACTTTAAATCCAAAAGTCCTAAATCCTAATATTGTTGTTTTTGCAGCAGATCACGGAATTGCTCATCATGGCGTAAGTGATTATCCGCAGGATGTTACACGACAAATGGTAAATAATTTCATGGAAGGCGGAGCAGCAATTAATGTTTTCTGCAAACAGAATAACATTGAATTATCGATTGTAGATTCGGGAGTAAATTATGATTTCCCAACGAATGCAAAATTGATTAATGCTAAAATTGCAAAAGGAACTCAATCTTTTCTCCATTTTCCCGCAATGAGCGAAACAGAAGTAAATTTGTGTTTTGAAAAAGGAAAATCAGTTGTAGAAAATATTGCTAAAACAGGTTCGAATTGCATTGGTTTTGGCGAAATGGGAATTGGAAATACTTCTACAGCATCAATTTTAATGAGTCTTTTAACCGGTTTTTCAATCGAAGAATGCGTTGGAAAAGGAACCGGAATTAATGATCAAAAATTGCTGAACAAACAAAATATTCTAAAAAAAGCAATCAAGAATTATTCCGGTCAAGCCGAATTAAAACAACAAATCGCTTACTTTGGAGGTTTTGAAATTATTCAAATGGCAAGCGGAATGCTAACGGCTTATGAAAATAAAATGCTGATTCTTGTTGATGGTTTTATTTGTTCTGTTGCTTATTTAATAGCTTTTAAAATAAATCCTGATATTAGAAATAATGCTGTTTTCTGTCATTGTTCTGCCGAAAAAGCACATCAAAAATTATTAGATTATCTTGATGCAAAACCTATTTTAAATTTAGATTTGTGTCTTGGCGAAGGAACGGGCTGTGCAGTTGCATTTCCTATTTTAAAATCGGCGGAGGCTTTTTTAAATGAAATGGCTAGTTTTGAAAGTGCCGGAGTTAGTAGGAAATAGTTTTCAATTTTGATTTACAGTTTATATCTTTGGATCATAAGTTGAAATTATTTTAAAAAATCATACATGCCTTTTACTAAAGTTTATATTCATTGCGTTTGGAGCACAAAAAATAGGTTTCCATTTTTAAATTCGAACGAGTTGCGTCAAAAAATTTGGCACCACATAAAAGAAAATGCATTAAAAAAAGAAATATATCTGGATTATATTAGTGGATATTCTGATCATTGCCATTGTTTGATTTCACTTGGAAATAATCAGACAATTCAAAAAACAATACAACTATTAAAAGGCGAATCTTCATACTGGATTAATAAAAATCAATTGACGAGAGAAAAGTTTGAATGGCAGGATGAATATTTTGCGGTTTCAGTTTCAGAATCTATCGTTGGCAAAGTGAGAGATTATATTATAAATCAAGAAAAACATCATAAAAAGAAAACATTTCAAGAGGAATATGATGAATTTATTGTCAAATTTGGATTTAAAATATCTTGATGGAATTTGGCTAAAGCCCAGAAGGAGCCAATAATTATTATTAACCTCCAGATAAATCTGGAGGCAATTGAATTTATAAATTAAAATAAATCAATTGCCAACAGCTTTAGATGTTGATATAGAAATGTCGTTTCTAAAGAAGGCTTTAGCAAATAGCAAATTCGGCTAAAGCCTTTTAGGCATAACATTTTTGAAACCTCCAGATAAATCTGGAGGCAATTAAACATTTTTTTATTTTCAATTACCTATTAAATATGAAAGAATAAACTATCAACAAAAACAGCACAAAAATCAATTGCCAACATCTTTAGATGTTGGAATAAAAAATCGCCCCAAAAAGGGCTTTAGCCAAATACCACAACCTTAATGAAAAAAGAACTACACATCTTCTTTACCTGTTTAATGTTCTACACCAGAATTCCTTGTCCAAAAAACATTACTCACGATCCCGATTATTTAAATAAAGCAACAAGATATTTTCCTTTTATCGGCTGGATTGTTGGATCAATTTCATTTCTGGCTTTTTTTCTTTTTTCACTTTTCCTTTCAACAGAAACAGCTGTTATTTTTGCAATTATTATTTCAGTCCTAACAACCGGCGCCTTTCATGAAGATGGATTTGCCGATGTCTGCGATGGATTTGGGGGCGGCTGGACCAAAGAAAAAATTCTGATGATAATGAAAGACAGCGCTATTGGCGCTTATGGAGCCATTGGTTTGGCTTTACTTTTTCTGGCAAAATTTAAATTGCTTTCAGAATCTATTTTACTTTTCACTAATAACAATTTACTAATTTTCCTTTTATTTATTTCTGTACATTCTTTAAGCCGTTTGGCGGCGATCAGTATTATTTTTACACATCAATATTCTCGTGATGATGCTTCGAGCAAAAGTAAACCAATTGCTAAAAATCATAGCTGGAAAGAAATTTTTGGATCTTTTTTCTTCGGACTAGTTCCTCTTCTTGTTCTCTCCTATTTCAATTATAAAATTCTTTTAGCTATAATTCCTGTTTTTATAACCCGATATTTTCTGGCTCGGTATTTTCAAAAATGGATTGGTGGTTATACAGGAGACTGTCTTGGCGCAACACAGCAAGTCTGCGAAGTTATTTATTATTTAAGTATTCTTTTTATATGGAAATTTATCTAGTTCGCCACACCGAAACCATCTGCGAAAAAGGAATTTGTTACGGACAATCTGATGTAAATATTGCTGAACCTTTTGATGAAATTTTTGACCGGATTATTTCTGAGTTACCTTCGGAGGCTATTATTTTTTCAAGCCCCTTAAAACGTTGTTCTATTTTAGCAAAACACATTCAAAAGAACATAAAAACAATTTCGTATAAAGAAGATGACCGATTGAAAGAAATGAATTTTGGCGATTGGGAATTGAAAAACTGGAACGAAATTCCGCCAGAACAATTAAATTCGTGGATGGAAGATTTTGTTAACATTCCCGTTTTAAATGGCGAATCATTTACAGCATTACATAAAAGAGTTGGTGATTTTTTAGCAGAACAAATTTCGCAGAAAATCCAAGAGGCAATCATCATTGTAGCTCATGCCGGAATTATTAGAAGCATCTTATGTCATCAAACTTCACTGCCCTTAAAAGAGGCTTTTCAAAATAAAGTTGATTTTGGACAAGTCATAAAAATTAAATATTAATTAGGTTTTGTTTATAATTTGACACAAAAAGTAAAACAAATTTGAATAATAAATATTTTTAACTTTATCTTTGCAGCAAATTAAGGTTGTGTTTTTATAAAACACATTAAAAGGGAATCAAGTAAAATCTTGAGCTGTTCCCGCAACTGTAAGCTTAGTTCTAGAAAGAATGCTTGTTGTAAACTACAAAACCACTGCTCGCCCCGGCGAATGGGAAGGTAAACAACAAGACGCAAGCCAGGAGACCTGCCTTTATAACAAAATATCGAGCTCTCGGGAAAAAGAGTGTAGAAATTATGACTTTAAAAATACGTTTTGCTTTTTTACTTTTAATGTTGTGCCAATTTATTTCGGCGCAGAGCGATTCTATTAAATTAAAGGAAGTCGTAATTTCTGATGCAAATCTAAAAAAATACTCCAATTCACAATCAGTCTTAAAACTTAGTGATTCGATTATCAATAAAAATGAAGCTTTATTGACTGATCTTCTAAATTTCAATTCTACCATTTATTTTAAAGAATACGGACGTGGAATGCTTTCTACTGTTTCTTTTCGCGGAACAACTTCTTCTCAAACGGCTGTAATCTGGAACGGAATCAACATTAATTCGCAAATGAACGGAAGCACCGATTTTAATACGATTTCGGGTTCTGATTATAATTCTATTAGTATAAAAGCCGGCGGCGGAAGCGTTATTTACGGAAGCGGTGCAATTGGAGGAACCGTGCATTTAAATAACGATTTGGCATTCTATAATCGGTTTGAGAATAATTTAAAATTCGATTATGGAAGTTTCAACACTATCGGAATAAATTATAAAACGAATATTTCTAACGAAAAATGGAGCGCACAAATTGGTTTTTCTAAAAACAGCTCCACAAACGATTACAAATATTTAAACCGTTATACGTGGCGTGGCGAACAACGCTGGAACCAAAATGGACAATATGATGTTATAACCATGAGTGCCAATGCTGGTTATAAAATTGATGGTAAAAACACCTTAAAACTTTATAGTCAGATTTCAAATACTGACCGAAATACTTCCTTGATTGTAGAAACTGAAACGAAAAGCAAATATGTAAATGGTTTCAATCGAAGTTTATTAGAATACGACGGTGATTTTGGAAAATTTAAAACCAATTTCAAAACGGCATATATCTTTGAAAACTATCAATATTTTGCTGATAATTCAAGTAATATTTACACTTACGGAAAGACTGAAAGTTTAATTACAAAACTTGATTTAGGATATACGTTATTAAAATCAACTCAAATAAATGGAATCTTAGATTACAACAGAACTAAAGGTTACGGCAGCAGTTTTGGTGATCACGTGCGCGAAATTAGTTCCGCAGGATTATTGGTTAAACAAGATTTCTCTGAAGTATGGAAAAACGAACTCGGCGTTCGAAAAGAGTTTACAAATAATTACAAATCTCCGGTTTTATTCTCTTTAGGATCTTCGTATCAGTTTAGTAAATTGTACAATTTCAAACTGAATGTATCACGAAACTTCAGAATTCCGACTTATAATGATTTGTATTGGGACGAAGGCGGCAATCCGGATTTAAAACCTGAAAGTTCCTATCAGGCCGAAATTGGAAACGTGTTTACTTTTAAAAACATTTCGCTTACACAGACTTTCTATTACATTAAAATTAAAGATCTACTGCAATGGGTTCCTGGTAAAAACGGTATTTGGAGCCCTATAAATAAAGATAATGTTAATAGTTATGGTGCTGAAACTTTGTTGAGCTGGAAAAAACAATTCGGCAAAAATAATTTAAGTGCAAATGCTTCTTATGCTTATACTGTTTCAAAAGATGAAGCAACTAAAAAGCAGTTGTTTTTTGTTCCATTTAATAAAGTAACGGCTTCAGTCGCTTATTCACGAAATAGGATTTCTGCTTATTATCAATTTCTTTACAACGGTTTTGTTTATACAAGAGCAGATAATAATCCAGATGAAATTATAAACGATTACACGGTTTCAAATCTCGGAATCGATTATGATTTTAAATTCCTAGACTCTTTCAAACTTGGTTTTCAGGTTTTAAACATCTTCAATGAAGATTATCAAAGTCTGGAAGACAGACCAATGCCGGGTCGAAATTTCAATATGTATTTAACTCTAAAATTTTAATAATTATGAAACTTAGTAAATTACTTTTAATAGCACTTAGCGTTTCGTTATTCGTTTCTTGTTCGAGTGATGACGATGACGATCAAAAAGGGCAATATGAAAATGGTTTTTTCATTTTAAATGAAGGAAGTGCAGGACAAGGAACTGTTTCTTTTTCAAGCGATGATTTCAGTGCTTTCACTAAAGATGCTTACACTGCTGCAAACGGAACAGATTTGCTTGGAAAATATGCTCAAAATATCTTTTTTGACGGAGACAGAGCTTATATTATCGCAGGTGGTTCAAATGTTATAAATGTAGTAAACAGATACACATTTAAATTAATTGCTAAAATCGACAGCGGACTTGCTAACCCAAGATATGGCGTTGTAAAAGATGGTAAAGCTTATGTTACAAATGCTAATACTTATTTCTCTGCAAACAATCCAAACGGAAATACTGATGATTATGTTGCTATAATCAATTTAGCTACAAACACATACGAGTCTAAAATTAACCTAAACGCAACAGGCAACAGACTTGTAGAAGAAAGCGGTAAATTATATATTACTGAACCTTACAATAGTGATAAATTATTAGTGGTAAATATTGCAACAAAAGCATTAGAAACTCCTGTCGTAATTGGTTCAAGTGCAGATACAATAGAAGAAGAAAACGGAACTTTATATATCTTAAGAGGCCCTTATGGAGACAGAAGCGAAGTTGTAAAAGTAAAATTATCAGACAAATCTGTTTCTAAAATCACATTCCCTGAATCATTAGACGGAGCGGCATTTTTAGATGTTTACGAAAATAAAATTTATTATACAGTAGGAAATTCAGTTTACGCTATCAGTACAAGTGCAACTGAAGCTTCAACAACTGCAATAGTAACTGCCAGTTTGGGTTATTTATACGGATTTGCAGTTAATAACAACCGCATTTACTTAGCTGACAGCGGAGACTTTAAGGCTGACAGTAAAGCATACATTTACAGTTTAACTGGAAGTTTACAAAAAGAATTAACTGTTGGAGTGGGTCCAAACGGCTTTTATTTTAACGATTAATTTATTTTAGAATTAGTTTTTATTTGTTTTTGGAAAAAAAAGGCTTTCATTACTGAAAGCCTTTTTTTTATTTATCTCAATGTTCTTAGAAGCTCTTTAGGAGCATTTTCTAAATACATCTCATTTCGTAATCCGTTGAGTTTTTTAGAATCATTTATATCTGGTAAAACTACACTATGATCATTTTGGATTCTCTTAGCTGCAGAACCTGTAATTTTAGAAATTGCTAAATTCAGTAATGGTTCTGAAGGGTCACCTAAAACCCCATAATTATTAATATATTCATATTGAACATATGTTGGAACCAAGCCTCCTGTATAATCCCCAAAATCTGCAGCATTAGAAATTTTAAATACTAAAGGCTGCATTGCATATTTATGATTTGGATTCACATTTGACTTTGTAAAAGTTGGTGAATCATAAACCGTAAATGAACCTACATTTTTACCAATAGTAGTTCCACCTATTTGCACCACATTGATATACGGTTTTAATCCATTTATTACCAATTCACTTGCCGATGCTGTATTGGAAGTTGTTAGGATATAAACCGTTGCCAGATTCAAACTATTTACAGCATTTCCATCAAAACTACTTACAAATTTTTCGTTTAAAGACTCCAGGTCTTCTGTAGTCAAACCAGCCATTAGTTTGAAATTATATTGTCTTTTCGAAAATATTTCTCCTTCAAACTGCCCGGTAATCATACTTGCCAAACGGGTTGAAGATCGTACAGAACCTCCTCCGTTATATCTTAAATCTAAAATAAAATCAGTTATCCCCTGCGCTTTTAGTTCGCCAAAAGCTTCATTTAATCTCGCATCATATTCCTGATAGAAACCGTTATACATTAAATAACCTATTTTATGACTGCCGGATGTAATTACTTTATTAATTAAAATCGGGTTTTCCTCTAAGATTGTTTTAGTTAATGAAAGTGATTTTCCATTCAAAACAAAAGAAGATCCATTAGAGCTGGCAAAATTTAAAGTATAAGTATCAGCTCCTAATAATAACGATTGGTAATTTGAAACGGTTAGTTTAGTTCCATTTACACCTGTAAATAAATCTCCTCTTTTGATATCTTTACCAGAAGCATCAGAATTCGGGATAATATAACGAACATAACCTACTAAATCATTAGATCCTTCTTCAACTCTAGTAAGTTTAAAATCAACACCATTATTTTTAGTGATTCCGTTAAGTTCTTGTTCTAAAACAGTATAATCTTCTACAATCCAACTGAAACGATCAATAGCATTACTTGGATATTTGCTTACCGGTTTATTTAATAAATCCTGAAATAAGTCTTCGGGATTAGAATATCCGGCTAAAAAAGAATTTAATTCTTGCTGAGAACTAAAACGATCATCGGCTAAATTAGGCACATCTGCCTGCCATAAATAAACCTCATTTAGTCCTTTCCAAATAAAATCATTCACCTGTAATTTTGCAGGAGCCCTTACATCATCCTCATCTTCACAAGATTGCAAAGCAAATGTTAATACAAATAAAAATAGTATTGACTTTAAAATTGGTTTCATAGAAATTAGGTTTCGGTGTCTTGGTATAGTATTAACGTAAAAATACTACCTTTAGTTTTAAGTAGTATTCTTTTTGCCTAAAAAAATTTTACATTATTCCTGTAACAAAAATAATTGTGGCTCGTCTTGACTATATAAGCTAACGAATAACCTTTTAATTTATGAACCAGAATGTGTTTATAGAATTAGTTAATCCTTTTAAAGACAAAGTTTTTCGTCTGGCAAAACGATTGCTTACCAGTACCGAAGAAGCCGAAGATGCCACTCAGGAAGTAATGGTAAAATTATGGAATAAAAAAGAGAATCTGGACACTTACAATAATGTTGAAGCACTGGCAATGACGATGACAAAAAATTATTGTTTAGATCAGTTAAAATCTAAAAGAGCCGGAAACCTCCAGATCGTTCATAATAATTTTACAGATCGTGAGCCGCAGTTAGACCGGAAATTAGAAGATGCTGATAGTTTAGAATGGGTTGGGAAAATTATAAATCAGCTGCCGGAACAGCTTCAAATATTAATTCAGTTACGGGATGTTGAACAATATGAATTTGAAGAAATTGCAAAAATCGTTAATATGAACGAAACAGCAATTCGGGTAGCGCTTTCGAGAGCGAGAAAAAAAATAAGAGAATCAATGGTAAATGCACACAGTTATGGAATTAGATAAAATAGAAAATATATTAGAAAAATACTTTCAGGGAGAAACCACTATTGCCGAAGAAAATCAATTAAAAGACTATTTTTCTTCATCAAATGTTGCGCAGCATTTGGAGCAGTACAAACCCATTTTTGGTTATTTCTCTCAGGTAAAACAACAAAAATCAACGCAGGAAATCCCACTAAAAACTAATAAACGAAAAGTGGCGTGGTTATCGATTGCAGCTTCAGTAGTTGTTTTACTAGGAATTGGAACCTATTATTTTGCAGGCGAAAAAACAACTCCGGTTGTCGCGCAGTCAGAATTAGGAACCTACGACGATCCCGAAGAAGCTCTGGCAGCAACGCAAAAAGCTTTGGCTCTATTGTCAAACAATGTTAATGTAGGTATTGAAAGTGTACAATACATTGGCGAATATGAACAATCAAAAAACAAAATTTTTAAACAGTAATTAAACACAAAAATAAAATGAAAAATTTCATCATAACACTAGTTTTCGCATTCGTTACACAAGCTTTTTATGCACAAAGCGCCTTTGACAAATATGACGGTCAGGACGATGTAACGTCAGTAATTGTAAATAAAAAAATGTTTGATTTAATGAGTAAAGTAAAAGTTGATGCTTCTGACAAAGAAACACAGCAATACATAAATCTGATTAAAAAATTAGACTACTTAAAAGTATTTACAACAAAGAACCCTAAAATCGAAGCAGACATGAAAGCTTCTGCAGATAAATATGTAAAATCTGCCGGTTTAGAAGAATTAATGCGAGTAAACGACAGCGGAAGAAACGTAAAAATATTAGTAAAATCCGGAGCTACAGATACGCAGGTAAAAGAATTGCTAATGTTTATTGACGGAGCAAAAAGTGAAGAATCTGTTTTGTTGTCTCTTACAGGTAATTTTGATTTAAATGAAATCTCAGTACTTACAGACAAAATGCAGCTTCCTGGCGGAACTGATTTAAAAAAAGCTTCTAAAAGCAAAAGATAATCATGAAAATCAACGTTTTCACCACAGCCATTTTAGCGTTACTAACTTTTGTAAGTTGTAATTCTGAGCCTTCACTGCAAAAGTATTTTGTCGAAAACACAGACAAAAAAGACTTTATTGCACTCGATGTTTCGCCTACTATTTTAAATCTAGACAGTACTAAATTGTCTGCAGAGCAAAAAGAAGCGGTAAATTCATTCGACAAAATGAACATATTAGCTTTTAAAGCGAATGATAAAAATCAGGTCCAATTTGAAGCGGAACGAAATAAGGTTAAGGCAATATTAAAAGACCCAAAATATCAGGAATTAATGAAAGTTGGTTCCGGTAAAGACGGCGCATCAATTAGTTATGTCGGCTCTGATGAAAACATCAAAGAATTCATAGTTTTTGCAAACAGAAAAGAAAATGGTTTTGCCGTTGTTCGTGTTTTAGGAAACAACATGAACCCGAATAACATTATGACTTTAATGTCTGTTTTGAAAGAATCAAAAATAGATATGGAACAATTGAAACCTTTACAGCAATTGGTTAAATAAAAAAACATCTTACTTTTTAAACTAAAAAAGCTCCTTAAATGGGAGCTTTTTTTATTGTATAATATACATTTTTTATAATCTTACAAATTAAATGTTAAAAGAAATTCATTTGTTTTTACTTTTTAATATAACTTAAATACCAATAATGAAAACACCAAAAATCCTTTTTCTATTTTTACTTTTAGCATTAAACAGCTGTTCAAGCGATAACAGCGAAAACCCGGAAGACCCAGAAACATCAAAATATGCAATGACAGCAAAAGTTGATGGTACATTATGGGAAATGCAAAATCCGTTTGGTTCAGATTATGCTACAAAAACATTATTTGATATGTATCCGGCAGAAGAATATATTCTTTTACAAGGAAGAAACAGTAATTTTGTAGATGAAATTAGACTTTATATCAAGAGAAGCGATCTAAAAGTTGGAACATATCCTATAACAAAAAACACTTTTGACGCATCTAAAACACAAGTTGAAATCTCATTCAACACTAAAGGAAAAAGTCAATATCCTGTTATGGTTCAGTATCAATTACAGCAATTGACTTAACTGCTAAAAAAGTAACCGGAACATTTTCATTTAATTGCGTAGATGATGATGATGAACCAATTAGCGCTACTAATCCTGTTACAACAAAAGTAACTGAAGGTACTTTTAGTTACAGATATGATGTAGTAGAGAAATAATTCTGATATATTTCCATATAAAAAAGCTCCAATTTACATTGGAGCTTTTCTTTTATAATAGAATCTGAGATTATTTACTCAAATACATTTTTCTTCTGGAGTACAATTCGTAGAATTGATCGTCTTTTAAGTCATCAATAAACAAGATGCTTTCTCCTGTTGATTTCATTTCCGGACCTAATGCTTTGTTTACGTTCGGGAATTTGCTGAAAGAGAAAACCGGTTGTTTGATTGCATATCCTTTTAATTGCGGATTGAAATCAAAGTCAGTTACTTTATTGTGTCCTAACATTACTTTTGTAGCGTAGTTTACATAAGGTTCTCCGTAAGCTTTTGCAATAAACGGAACCGTTCTTGAAGCTCTTGGGTTTGCTTCGATAATGTAAACTGTATCATCTTTAATTGCAAACTGAATGTTGATTAGACCAACTGTTTTTAATGCTCTCGCAATTTTATGCGTATGATCTTTAATTTGCTGCATTACAAATTCCCCTAAGTTAAAAGGAGGCAATGTAGCGTTACTATCTCCAGAGTGAACTCCACAAGGCTCAATGTGCTCCATAATTCCGATGATGTACACATTTCCATCAGCATCACAGATTGCATCCGCTTCAGCTTCGATTGCTCCGGCTAAATAATGATCCAAAAGTAATTTGTTTCCTGGAATTGTTTTCAACAAATCGATAACGTGCTCTTCAAGCTCTTTTTTGTTGATTACAATTTTCATTCCCTGACCTCCTAATACATAAGAAGGACGAATTAAAAGCGGGAAATCTAAAGTGTCTGCTAAATTCGAAGCCTCGTCTGCCGTTTCAGCGATTCCGAATCTTGGGAAAGGAATATGTAATTCTGTCAATAAATCTGAGAATCTTCCTCTGTCTTCTGCCAAATCAAGCGCATCAAAACTAGTTCCGATGATTTTTACACCGTATTTAGATAATTTATCCGCCAATTTAAGTGCAGTCTGACCACCAAGCTGAACGATTACACCTTCTGGTTTTTCGTGTTGGATGATGTCATAAATATGCTCCCAGAAAACTGGTTCGAAGTATAATTTATCTGCTGTATCAAAATCTGTCGAAACTGTTTCAGGATTACAGTTAATCATGATCGTTTCGTAACCGCATTCTTTTGCTGCTAAAACTCCGTGCACACAAGAATAATCAAACTCGATTCCTTGTCCAATTCTGTTTGGTCCGGAACCAAGAACAATCACTTTCTTTTTATCTGTTACGATACTTTCGTTGTCAACAAAACGCTCTCCATTTGCTGTTTCGATTTCTGCTTCAAAAGTTGAGTAGTAATATGGTGTTTTAGCTTTAAACTCAGCCGCACAAGTATCAACCAGTTTAAACACACGGTTGATGCTTTTCTCCATACGCAAAGAATGTACTTCGCTTTCCAGACAATTCATCATATGTGCGATTTGTCTGTCTGCAAAACCTTTTTGTTTTGCTTCAAGTAATAATTCTTTAGGAAGATTTGAAATTTTATAGTTTGAAATTTCTTTCTCTAAAACATATAATTCTTCGTATTGTTTCAAGAACCACATATCGATTCTTGTAATTTCATGAATACGGCTCAACGGAATTCCCATTGCGATAGCATCGTAAATTACAAAAACTCTGTCCCAGCTTGCATATGTAAGTTTTTCGATAATTTGTTCGTAATCTTTGTATCCTTTTCCGTCAGCACCCAGACCGTTTCTTTTAATTTCTAAAGATTGTGTTGCTTTGTGAAGCGCCTCTTGAAAAGAACGTCCGATTCCCATAACCTCACCTACAGATTTCATCTGAAGACCTAAAGTTCTGTCAGATCCTTCAAATTTATCGAAGTTCCAACGTGGTATTTTTACGATTACATAATCTAAAGTTGGTTCAAAAAGAGCCGAAGTAGATTTTGTAATTTGATTCTGTAATTCATCTAAATTGTATCCTAAAGCCAGTTTAGAAGCAATTTTAGCAATTGGATAACCAGTCGCTTTTGATGCTAAAGCAGAAGAACGAGATACACGAGGGTTAATCTCGATGGCTACGATATCTTCTTTTTCGTCTGGAGAAACTGCGAATTGTACGTTACATCCTCCGGCAAAATTTCCGATACTTCTCATCATTAAGATAGCGTAGTCACGTAATTTTTGGAAAGTTGTATCAGATAAAGTCATGGCCGGCGCAACTGTAATCGAATCTCCGGTATGAATTCCCATTGGATCCATATTTTCGATAGAACAGATAATTACAACATTGTCGTTTTTATCTCTTAAAAGTTCTAATTCGTATTCTTTCCATCCCATTAAAGCTTTATCAATTAAAACTTCGTGAATTGGAGATGCTTCAAGTCCGCGAGTTAAAAGCTCATCAAAATCTTCTTTTTTGTAAACTACTGCAGCTCCTGTTCCTCCAAGTGTAAACGATGGACGAATTACAAGCGGAAAACCAAATTCCTGAGCAATTTCTTTTCCTTCTAAGTATGAAGTAGCTGTTTTTGCAGGTGCAGTTGGTACATTTATTCTTTCTAAAAGCTGTTTAAACTGCTCTCTGTCTTCGGTAATATTGATTGCGTTTACGTCAACTCCAATTAATCTTACTCCGAAATCCTGCCAAATTCCTTTTTCTTCAGCTTCCAAACACAAGTTCAAAGCGGTCTGCCCTCCCATTGTTGGCAAAACTGCATCAATTTGTGGATGTTCCTTTAGAATTTCAATAATCGATTTTGTAGTTAGTGGTTTCAAATAAACATGATCGGCCATAGTTGGGTCGGTCATAATTGTCGCTGGATTTGAGTTTATCAAGATAACCTCAATTCCTTCTTCACGAATCGAACGTGCAGATTGAGATCCCGCATAATCGAATTCGCAAGCTTGACCAATAACAATAGGTCCTGAACCTATTATTAAAACTGATTTTATTGATGTGTCTTTAGGCATTGTATATGTATTGTGTAGTTATAAAAGTACTTTGAAAAAACATTCGTAGTCTATTCTAAACTAGAATGTTGCGAAATTTTTTACCGACAAGGTATAAAAAAAGGCGATACTAAAAAAGTAATCGCCTTATGTATGTTTATACAAACATTATTTTTTGTGTCTAGGCTCGCTAGAAACAGTTAATTTATGTCTTCCTTTTGCTCTTCTACGCGCTAGAACTTTTCTTCCATTCGCAGAAGCCATTCTGTCCATAAATCCGTGCTTATTTCTTCTTTTTCTTTTCGATGGTTGAAATGTTCTTTTGCTCATTGCTTTGTATCTTTAAAATGGTGTCTATTATCTGTTTTTCTGTTTTTGAATAGTGTTGCTCAAAAACCGAGTGCAAATATACAAAGACTTTTTTTTCTGGCAAGTAGTTTTATAAAAATATTTTTAATTCATTTTACTATATTTGCAATCACAAATTTACATGAATTATGTTTAATAAAATTATCAAACTTATTTTAGCCGGACTTCTTATAATAGCTGGCGTTTGGCAAATTATAGATAAAGAAACCGGCAATGGTATCTTCCTTATATTATTGTCTGCAATTCCTATTTTTCTTTATTTTAAAAATGAATTTATCCTTTTAGCCTTTCTTAAATTAAGAAAACAAGACTTTGAAGGCGCTAAAAAATGGTTAGCATACATCAAAAATCCTGAAACTGCTTTAGTAAGAAAACAACAAGGGTACTTTAATTACCTTCACGGAATTATGCTTTCTCAAACGAATCTTAATCAGGCCGAGAAACATTTCAAAAAAGCAATCGAACTGGGACTATCAATGGATATGGATCTTGCGGTTGCAAAATTAAACCTTGCGGGAGTTGCTATGTCACGCCGAAGAAAACTTGAGGCAACTAATCTACTTAACGAAGCTAAAAAATTAGACAAACAAGGAATGCTGAAAGAGCAGATCACATTGATGAAAGAACAAATGAAGAAAATCTAAATTCTTTAAAATTCAAATATTTAAAATCCCAAATTCCAAAAGAGTTTGGGATTTTTTTTGTTGTCACAAAACGCACCGTTTCAACGCAAAGAGACCCGACAGGTTTTAAAAACCTGCCGGGTCTGAGTTGTACTATGGAGTTACTTTGAGAGTTATCTTCGTCTCCTTCTCCCGATCCAAAAAAAACTAATTCATAATCAATCATTAATAAACTAACAAAAAGATTTTTTATTCAGCTACATAATAGATTTAGTTTTGTGATTTTTACCTATTCTGATTTTGTACGCTGAAAAAATTTATTAATTGCTTATAGTTGACATCCTTTAAAATAACTTTTTTATTTTCATCTAAAACATATATTGTAGGAAGGCTTTGAATCCAGTACTTTTCCTGAATCTTTTCTTCTCCGTTTTTATCCCACAGATTGAGCCATCTTTGAGGATATGTGTTTTCTTTCACATATTTTTTCCATTCCTGTTCATTATGATTGATATAAATCGCTAATACATGAGCGTCTTTAGGCCCGTCAACATGAAACCATCCTTTCGTTTTGGGAATTACTTCCATGCAATGTGAACATTCAGGATCAAAAAAGAACAAAATTGTATATTTTGATTTCACATCATTTAAAACATATTTTGTATCTGAGGCATCTTTCAATGTAAAATTCACTGCTTTTGATCCTATCATATTCTTTTGATGAATAAGGATTTGCTGCTCGATCGATTGTTTTTTCCAATCAGGCACAAAAGACTGTTCCTGAGCATTTTTTAAAATAGCAACAGCAATATTTTCATCATTATCAATGTAAACAGGTTTATTAAAACTATTATAAAGAGCATCCGATATAACTTGGTAAACCAACGGATTGACTGCACTTTTATCTAATAATTCCTTAACAACTTCATTTAATTGAGAATCATTTTTATCAAATAAAGAAATATACTTTTTTGCTTTTGAAGGCAATAACATCGTATTCAACAAAATATCACTCTTAAAATCCACACCTTTCCAGTAGTTTTCACGCAAAAAATTTGTAATTTCTTTATAATTTGAACTTTTGGGATCTACAATGTAATTCTCTAATATACTTCCAGGCATTAAAGGCAGATTGTTACTTTTTATTATGGCGCTAAGAAGCGTATTAGGATAACGCTTTATAAGACTAATTTCTAAATCATATATTTTTTTCTGCTGCTCCTTAATCTGAATATTAATTTTTTCTTTTCCACTTTCCGTGATATTCACAGCAGTTCCTTTAGTGTACAATTTTTGAATTTGATCTTCTGTTGATTTTACAGTACCCAAATAAGCAGAATAAACTCCATTAATTGGGTTATCCTTAAATAGAACAGTATTGTACAACGCATCAAATGAGACCGTAAAGGTGCTGTTTTTATTATTTTCTATTAACAGTTCTACAATGCCATTATGGACTTCTTTTGGCACTTCTACAAAATACTGTCCCTGTATAAAAGGAGTTTTAGAAGATAGCTGCAAACTCCCCGGTGTAGTAACCAAAACTGTATCACCTTTTGTTAGAGCGCCATTTATAATCTTATAAAAAACACATATATCATTTTTTTTAAGCTGACTGCTTTCCAGCACTATTGATGACTGAGCATTGGTCATCATTGTAAATATAATTGATATTACAACTATTTGAATGAATTGAAATATACGCATAACTGAACCGTGTTTAGTTTTATAGTTTAATCAAATAAAAAGAAAGACCACTTGAATTAACAAGTGATCTTCCTTTTATTCAATATATGATTATCATGCTAAAATTATTTAACAAAATATTGTAATACATAATTATTACCTGTTCTGGCTTGATTTCCATCAGATTTACAAATACTATTTCCATTAACACATTTTGAGAAATGGTCGTTTAACTGCGCACCTCTTGCTGAACTATCATCACCATCAAAATAACCAAATAAATTTACCCATGTACTAGAGCTTGATACATTAGGGTTACCAAACCAGTCAATTCGCATAGCATCTGAACCAGTTTGAACCAACTCAAACCTGTGACCTGACGCACCACTATAAGTTCCATCTCCTTTAGTACCATTTGCACTTGCTGTCATCGTAAAAGGTACTCCCGCTATTTTTCCTTCTCCTGCAACTCCACGCTGAATATATGAATCTATTCTTGGATCAGCACCTGCAACTGTTGTAAATGTTACATAATTTGCGTTAGCTCTTGCGTCTCCGATACTATTTTTTCCTGCATTTGATGCAACACGTAACTTATATTGGCCTGCTCCTGGATTAATGGCAAGCATATCTGCATTAGGAATTCTATATTCATCATATTCTATAACGTCACCGGTTTTATAATGATATCCTGCTTGATTATTGCTTCCTGAACTTGTATAATAGTTACTTACATTCAAATTAGTGTAGCCTCCATAATATTCAACATATCCTGTCCATGTATATTTATTCCAGTTTGTATCTTCAGAAAATGAATAAATCAAAGTATAACCTCCTCCAGTCATATCACATAGTGTTTTGTAACCGTTTGCAGCACCTGCGGTACCAGGAGTCGTTGGATTAATCCAATATTCGCCGTCTGCTGCTGTGTTTCCAGTGGCAATTAAAATATCTTTACAAGATTTACCCGGGTTTGTTTTATCTCCGGGACCATCAGCCACAGTTACATTGATAGTAGTTACATCGCCACAGCTTCCTTTAATAGTAAGAGGAATAGTTCCGCTAACTGAAGGATTTCCGGATGCAGTAAATGTCACTGTAATGTTTTGTGTACCAGGCGTCGCAACTGTTCCTGAAGCCGTCAAAGTCATGCCTGATCCTGATGCCTGTAAAGTATAAGGTCCTGTTGAGCTCGCTGCCAAAGTTACTGTATACTGTGCTCCTGTTAAAGGTACGTTTTTTGCCCAAGACCCTGTCTGGGTTCCTGTAGCTGATCCTACAGCCGCAAAACAACCAACAACTGCCTGAACATTAACATTCACGCTAGGGCAAAGGGTTGTTCCTGACACAAGTTCTTTAAACTGGTTGAATACAACTGTACCAACCATATCAGGAATACCAGATGCTGGTATTTGTATGGTTTGCGATCCTGCCGCAGCAAAAGTACCCGAAACTCTAAATGATAAACCATTTTTGGTTTCTGTTTCTATTGTATAAGGTCCCGGTTTGGTAACATTCAATTTTAATTCGATATAATTAAGTGATGGAATGGTTTCTTTACCTATAGAATAATTACCCTTAACCACCACATTGTTGGTACAATCTACTACATCAAACCCTGCGCTGGCACTTGTTACAGGCACATTTACTGTACATCCGTAAGAAACCCCATCTTTATTTAAAATTTCAAAAGGAATTATACCATCCGGGGCTTTCCATGTTGGTGTACCCGTTGGACGCAAAGTAACTATTTGTTCTCCCGGATAAGAAAAAACTCCTGTTGCCAAAAATGAAATTCCGTTATTTACTGCTGTTTTAAAAGTATAATTACCAATTGTAGTAACATTTACTTTTAAAATTATCTGGTCCTTAATGGTTACCGGCTTACCTTCATTAAAAGCACCACTCACCTGTGCTTCACCACAGCTTAAATTTAATTCAGCATTGTTTTCTGTTACTGTTACCGGCATTGGCGTACAAACTGCCGCACCTGACTGGTCAAGCAAGTTGTAATTAAATGTTCCTGTTGCTGTAGGCGTACCAAAAGCAGGGACTTTAATAAGCTGAGGAACTGCACTTATTGTGCTGATAATAGAGGAAAGGAAAAAACGAACACCATTTTGTGTTTCTGCCACAAAGGTATAAGATCCTGCTTTTTTTACTACCACAGAAAGTTCCAGATATTCATTATTTGTTACGGGTGTATCTTTATAATAAGTTCCTTTAATACCGCTTGATGCACAATTAGTTTCAAATTTGGCAATTAATACCGGGTTACATTCTGTCCAGTTGTCACCAGTCCAGAACTGTAAACATTTGTCATCTATATTATAAATCGTAAGACCTTCGCCTTTACTATTACCTTGTACTGCAAGTGAATTACGTTGTGCAGTTGTCATTTGAGGCATTCGGAGTCCGCCTTTATTAAGCAGTTCAAGAACTGAAAAAGCCTCAGGTTCTTTTTTGCCCCCTATCGTCATTTGAGCCTGCATGTTTACTGAAAATAATATGGCCAGAAGGAGAAGCCACATACAAAATAGATTTTTCTTCATTTTTTAATTTATTTAATTATTTAAAACGGCTCGCTTCTAACTGTTATTCATCGAATAGCAGATTAAAAGACATACCTGATCGATATCCTTTTTGGATATTCGTATATATTTTGTGGTATTTGTGGTATTGTTGAGTAAAAAATAGGCACTATTGAATCTTGTCAATACGGCTTATAAAGATGAAAGGTCTGCCTGTTTTATTAACTTAACCAGGCATATTAATATTATCTGCTTATAAAACTTGGGGCTTTAAGGCTGATAAAGGAGTATAATAACTTTTTGGTTTTCTTGATATATTGATTTGCTTATTTAAGTGTTGTCTGAATAAGATTCATAATAACATCTTTGTGTGCTTTTTCCATTGTTTCATAATCTTTTTTTATGCTGTCCGGCTTTATTCCATATACAGTTCCTTTTACACATTGACGGATGTAATATTTTGACAGACCATACTTTACAAACAAGGCTTCTAAAATATTCGCATCATAGGAGCTATAAACTTTTGTCTTACTTTTATCCATTGCCTTACTTATTTTCATTTGTTAATGATCTTAATTTTACTCTGACAGCAGTTACTTCTTGGGGAGTCAGTCTATGCTGCCTATTTTGTTTTATTTTGAAATTCTTTGATTAGAGCTTCGCGATTTGCAATTATTTTAAGTAACGCTTTTTTCGCAATTTCATCTCCTCTAAAAAATCTCATTTTTGCTGCAGGGGCATTAATTCCCATAACCTGACCAAGCAAGGTATAATCACCATACAGCGTTTTTTCCTTAATTTGTTCGATTGTCATAACAAAAGGTTTATCTTTGAATGCTAAATAATATCCAAATATACACAAAAAACTGTGTAAAAAACTTACAAAACACAAAAATCTGTAATTTTCCTGCAATGAACGATGTAACCTCAAGATTTCTAATTATTTACGAATATCTAAAAGAAGCAAAGGTTGTTTCAAATATTAAAAGTTTTGCTACAGAACTAAATATTAGCACTTCGCTTGTTACAGAAATTTGTAAAAAAAGAACTAATGCAGGAATGGTTCCTATATCTAATTTACTGGCAAGATATAAAGATATTGATGCGAACTGGCTTTTAACCGGTGAGGGATCTATGTTAAAGAGCAGTGGCAGCACTGAAGCCAATATTAATTATAAAGAATTAGCCGAAGCAAGACTTGAAATTATCGCTCTGAAAGATGAAAAAATTGAGTGGCTTAACAAAGAACTTAAAAAAAAGAAAGGTTTGTAGTAACGATGATTCATTCATCACAATAAAAAAAATAACTTATAATTCTATTACAGTATTTCACGCACGCCCTTAGACTTCGCTCAGGAAGACAAAACAATCATTAATCATTAATCATCAATTGTAAATTATCAATTATTTACTCACTCCTCTAATATAATCGAAGGCAGATTCTCATTCAGCCATTTGAATTTATTAAGAATCATAATATGTGTTCCTCCTTTTACAACAATACAGCTATTGATATACTTAATAGGAAAAACTTCGTCCTGATCGCCGTGAATATGAATCACATTTTCGTCAACTTCATTTCTATTCCATAAAATAACAGATTCTACAGCCCATTGCAGGTAGTTAAGATCGCGAACGGCTAAAAACTTTTCGTATAGTTTAATTCGTTTATTGATTTTTTCTCCAAAAGAATATTTCGCCAGACTTTCTATATTCAAAATCAGCTTCATAGGAATCAATTTGTAAGCTTTTGTCTTCTTCCCTATTTTCATTCTTCTTGGGAATTCTACATTACTTCTTACACTCGAAATAATGATTACTTTTTTAGCCTCAATATGTTTTGCAATTTCCTGCACTAAAATTCCTCCAAAAGAAACGCCAATTAACACCGGATTTTCATGCTTGATATTTTTCGAAATTCGGAGTGCGTAATCTGATAAGGCTTCTTTTGGGTGCGGAATTTCCCATTCCAATAAACATGTTTCAAAAACAGATTCATCTAATTTGATTCTTTCAAATATAGCAGGACTAGCCGCCAGACCAGGCATAAAATATACGGGTATTTTACTCATTGATTAAAATGGAATTACAACTATAGGTTTTAATTTCAAGCTAAATTTACTTTTTTTAATAATATATACAGCAAATCGCACACCATAATTGCATATTAAAACAAATTGAGTTGTGAAAATAAATGATTTTGCAATGAACACGATGCTTAAAAAATAATTTCATATTGAAAATCAAATGATTACCTTTGCATTCCAAATCATTCGCAGCTAAACATCCTTTTAAAAGATTTTAGCTGACTATATTTTTCGTTCTTTTTCTAATATTTTTAACCTACCCCAAAACATGACAAATATGGAACCTACCGAAACTATGGAAATCAAAGACAACACTTTTGCAAGACAATTTGAAACCGTGGTCCCTGAAGGATTATTAAGCGTTGAGTATTCTTTTCAGGAAAAAAAGATTTTTTTAACCAAAATCAATACACCTGAAAATTTTGAAAACCAGCCTGTAATCGACACTCTGCTAAAAAACATTATGGAATTAAGCACAGAGAAAAAATTTAGAGTTGTGCCTATTCACCCAAAAATTGCTACTTTTTTCAAGAAAAACCCAAAGTACAAAGATTTATTACCACCGGGAATCAGGATTTAAAAATCACCGATTACCCAAAGCCATAATCCGCCAATTACCATATAAATAAAAAGCATTATAAGTCCGGTTATTAAACCTTTGACCCACCAGCTTTTTAAATCGACATATCCGCTCCCAAAGAAAACGGGAGCCGGACCATGTCCGTAATGGGTTAATGTTCCGTAAATGGATCCCACAAAACCAAGCATAAAAGCAAGAAGTAGTCCCGGAATCCCCAATGAAACCCCAACACCCAAAAGCGCTGCATACATTGCTGCCACATGCGCTGTTGCACTAGCAAAGAGATAGTGGCTGAAAAAGTATACTAATATAATGATAGGAAAAGCCATCTGCCAGCTCAATCCGCCAATTTCGGCTTTTATAAGATTGCTAAACCAGCTAATAAAACCTAATTCGTTTAAGGAACTTGCCATCATTACTAATACCGAAAACCACACGATAGTGTCCCACGCTCCTTTTTCGGCTTTTACATCATCCCACGTTAATACTGAAGTAAGCAGTAAAATTACTAAACCAATAAAGGCTGTTGTAGTGGCATCAATAGAAAACAAATCGCCGGTCATCCAAAGAAATAATAAAATAAAGAAAGTAAGCAGCATCATCCATTCGTTTTTGGTGATTGGCCCCATTTCTTTTAATTTTTGAGAGGCAATTTGCGGCGCATCTCCTGTCTTTTTCAGCTCTGGTGGGTAAATCTTGTACAGCACAAACGGAATAACAAAAAAGGCACACAATCCGGGTACGATTGCCGCAGCTGCCCAGGACATCCATGTTATTTTTATTCCGAGATTAAGTGCAAACTTCTGGCACATGGGGTTACTCGCTGTTCCGGTAAGAAACATAGAGGAGGCTATTAAATTCATATTGTAACAATTCAATGTTAAATATGAACCCAGTTTTCGATGTGTTTCAGGCTGTTCCGGCAAAGAACCAAAACTCATTGACATTGATTTCATTATAGGATAGATAATTCCTCCGCCACGAGCTGTATTACTTGGTACGGCAGGCGCCAAAACCAAATCTGCCAGACCTAAACCGTAGGCTAAACCAAGGGAGCTTTTCCCGAATATTCGAATGAATAGAAAAGCAATTCTGTTTCCTAAACCTGTTTTTATAAATCCGCGGGCTATAAAAAACGAAATTCCAATAAGCCAGATTACTTTGTCCCCAAATCCTTTTAATGCCAGTGTAATTGATTTTCCCGGATCGCCGGGTGCTAAAACCTGCGTAAAAGCGGTTAAGGCAATGGCTATCATACACATGGTCCCCATTGGGGCGGCTTTTAGAATAATTCCTAAAATGGTCGCAACAAATATGGCAAACAAATGCCAGGCTTCGGGCACAACTCCGTTTGGCGCAGGAATAAACCAAATTGCTGCTCCAACTGCAAGTGTAATCAGGGTTTGAGGAATTTGTACTTCTTTCATGGTTTTGGAATTAAATTAAACTACAGCCTGCACTGAAACTGAATTAGAAATAAATTATCATTATAGGTCGATGTATCCGGGATATTTCGGTCAAAACGGTCTATTTCAAACCCCATTTCTATACGACCTGTATAGTTTTTTCCAAATTCAAGACTTATCATAGGGGTATAAGTCTGCCTTACGTTTGAATCGACTTTATAACTGGGGTCAAATCTTTCATAACGACAGGATGCTTCTAAGGAGGTTAATTTTTTATAATCGATTTGATATCTCACATTGGGCAGGAAATAAATACCACGCATTTGATAGTCAGCAACATCAGCTGTTCTGGCATCAACAGGCAAAGAAAAATATAAATTATGATTTGTTCCTTGCTTGTACTCTATCTGCAAATCAAAAGTAAAACGGTCTGTAAGTTTAAAATCGCTGGTAATATCTGCACCTAAAGCATACACTTTTTCTTTAGCATATTTACCGATACCGCCGTTTAAACCGAGATTAATTTTATGCTTTTTTGATAATTCAAAAACCAATCTTGAAGAATATTGTTTGCCATTGTCATTGTCTTTTTCTTGATTTTTCCCATTTCCGTTTAAAACTGAAACAGAATAATTTACAGGAATTTTACCAAGATCAAAATTCCCGGTTGCAGAGGCTCCGATTTGAAAACTTGTCCAGCCATTTTTTCCAAACTCATAATACTGATTCGAGAAATCAAAAGATTTTATAATATCAACCGGAACTAACTCTTCAATACCAAAAGCCGGCCGAAACTGTCCTCCTAAAAAGGCAATGTATTTATTGAAGGTATACTTTGCATAGGCATTTTCGAGAACTTTACCTTTTGTATCTGATTTAAAATCGGCAAGGTTTACTAAGATTACAACTTCTGTAGCTTCGCTTAATTTTGTATTTAGCCCCACACGCATTCTTTTAATGTCAAAGGAACTTTGGGTTACGTCGCCCGTAGAATGGTGAACGCCCATAACATCGACATTATCGCCAAAACTTTCGAGATATCTGGCCTGAAAAAGTCCTTTAAACTGAAATTGGGGATACTTAACACCCTCTTCTGAATCGGCCGCCTTTTGAGTTTCGGCAGTTTGTGAATTCGTGATAAGTGGTATTAAAAAAAGGATAAAAGCAATTCTTATTAGTAAAGGTGTATTCATACGCTCCAGAAATAAAAAATTGAACTTAGCTGATTGTTTGAAAAAACCTAAAAACAACTAAAAGGAAATTGGAAATATCTTACGAAAATAGGAAAAATATTAATGTCTTGTAAAAATTATTGCATTAAAACACTTTTACATATTTAACACGAACAAAAAAAGGCATAAGAATTAACTTATGCCTTTCAGTTCTTATTTTAGAACATTTTATTTTTCGATCTCTCTCATTGAGTCCATTTTTTTGTGAGCAAGGAAACCTGCAACATCTTCAAAATGTTCTTTTACTCGTTTGTTTCCAAATTCAAATACTTTTGTTGCCAATCCGTCAAGGAAATCACGATCATGCGAAACTAAGATTAATGTTCCGTCAAAATCACGTAAAGCATCTTTAATAATGTCTTTTGTTTTCATATCCAAGTGATTTGAAGGCTCATCCAGAATTAACAAGTTAACGGGCTCTAACAATAATTTAATCATTGCCAAACGTGTTTTTTCTCCTCCTGAAAGCACTTTAACCTTTTTTGTAATATCGTCTCCCTGAAACATAAATGCCCCCAAAATATTTTTAATCTGAGTACGGATATCCCCAACTGCAATGGCATCGATTGTTTCAAAAATGGTTGCATTTTCATCTAATAATGAAGCCTGGTTTTGAGCAAAATATCCAATTTGCGCATTATGCCCAACTTCAACGCTTCCTGAATCAACGCCAATTTCTTTCATAATCGCTTTAATCATGGTTGATTTCCCTTCTCCATTCTTTCCAACAAAAGCTACTTTCTGACCGCGTTCTATTACAATATTTGCATCTTTAAAAACCACATGATCTCCATACGATTTAGACATTTCTTTTACAATAACAGGATATTGACCAGAACGTGCTGCCGGCGGGAATTTTAAACGCAATGCAGAAGTATCTACTTCATCAACCTGAACAATTTCTAGTTTTTCAAGCATTTTTACACGAGACTGAACAGCATCTGTTTTTGAAAATGTCCCTTTAAAACGATCGATAAAAGCTCTGTTATCAGCAATCATTTTTTGCTGTTCGTCGTACGCTTTCTGCTGGTGAATACGACGGTCTTTTCTTAATTCTAAATAATGAGAATATTTTGCTTTATAATCGTAAATTCTTCCCATTGTTACTTCGATTGTACGATTTGTAATATTATCTACAAACGCTCTATCGTGCGAAATAACTACAACTGCTTTTGCTGAATTTACCAAAAACTCTTCTAACCATTGAATACTTTCAATATCCATGTGATTGGTTGGCTCATCCAATAAAATCAAATCCGGTTTTTGCAATAAGATTTTTGCAAGTTCGATACGCATTCTCCATCCTCCTGAAAATTCAGAAGTCTGTCTTGTAAAATCTTCACGTTCGAAACCTAAACCAACTAAAATTTTCTCTACTTCAGCTTCGTAATTTACTTCTTCAATAGCATAATATTTTTCGCTTAAGTCCGAAACTCTTTCGATTAATTTCATGTATTCGTCACTTTCATAATCAGTACGAACGGTTAATTGCTCGTTGATTTCGTCAATTTCGGCTTTCATTCTAAAAATCTCGCCAAAAGCTTTTGAAGCTTCTTCCATTACAGTCGAACCGTCTTTTGTCAACAAATGTTGAGGCAAGTAAGCTACAACTGCATCTTTTGGCGTCGAAATACTTCCGGTAGAAGGTTTGCTTTGACCTGCTATAATTTTTAAAAGTGTCGATTTTCCCGCACCATTTTTACCCATAAGGGCAATTTTATCATTTTCATTGATAGCAAAAGAAACATCGCTAAATAATGTAGTTCCACCAAACTGAACCGAAATATCGTTAACTGTAATCATTTAGATTTTTAGATTTTAGACTGCTTAGATTATTAGACTTCTTAGCAAGTGTTTTTTTGAAGGTGCAAAGATAGATTAATTAGATAATTAGGCAATTAGAAAATGTGGCAATTTATTAATTAGATAATTTTGAGAATGTGGCAATTAGAAGATGTGATAATTTTCAAAACCATGGCAAAACAAAAATGCTTTGATTCTGTTTTTTAACCGGACTAAAGTTCGGCCCTACAATATAGCTCGAGCCCAAGGCTCTTTAAGTTCCGAAGGAATAAATTATATTGTAGGGCCGGACTTCAGTCCAGTTTAAGTTTAATATGCAAAAAACAAAACCCGACAGGTTTTAAAAACCTGCCGGGTTGAAAAATTATCTCATTATCAATTGACTAATTATCTAATTACTCCTTTCTCCACTTTTTAGTTTCCTCAAAAATGTGTTCTAAGATTGATGCTTCTGTTTCGTCAAATTCAATATTTCTGCGGCTCATTACTAACTTCGCTGTTTCAAAAGCTTTTTTAGTCACATAAGTTGTAAAACCTGCCGCGCCGCCCCAGGAAAAACTCGGAACAAAATTTCTAGGAAAACCAGATCCGAAAATATTGGCACTTACCCCAACAACAGTTCCGGTATTAAACATCGTATTGATTCCACATTTACTGTGATCTCCCATCATTAAACCGCAAAACTGAAGTCCCGTTTTAGCAAAACCTTCTGTTTCGTAACTCCACAATTTTACTTCTTCATAGTTATTTTTCAGGTTTGAGTTATTACTGTCAGCCCCAATATTACACCATTCGCCCAAAACTGAATCTCCAAGAAATCCGTCATGACCTTTGTTTGAATTAGCAAATAAAACCGAATTCTTAACTTCCCCCCCTATTCTTGATCCGGGACCAACTGTTGTTGCTCCGTAAACTTTTGCATTTAATTTTACCTGCGCATTTTCGCACAAGGCAAAAGGGCCGCGAATAACTGTTCCTTCCATGATCTCGGTGTTCTTACCTATATATATAGGGCCGTTTGATGCATTTAGGGTTACAAACTCTAATTTTGCTCCTTGTTCAATAAAAATATTTTCCGGCGCAATTGTATTTACACTTTTAGGAATTGGCTGTGATTTTCTGTCTTCAGTCAGGTAAGCAAAGTCGGCACGAATGGCAGCATCATTTTTTGAGAAAATATCCCAAGTATGCTCTACTGTCAAACATTCGTCATTATATTGAATGATTTCATAGGTATCAAAATCAACTTCTTCCTGGTTTTCTGTTGTAAAAAAAGCAATTACATCTTCTCCTTTAAAGATTGCCTGATTGGGTTTTAAGTCAGAAACTAATTCTGCAAGCGTATCATTTGGCAAATACGCAGCATTTATCATTACGTTTTCTTCCATTTCTACCATTGGGAATTTAGCAGAAAGGTAATCCTCAGTAATTGTTGTTATAGTCGAACCTAAACGAGTTTCCCATTTTTGGCGAATCGTCATAATTCCGATTAAAATATCAGCCACGGGTCTGGTAAAAGTAAAAGGTAATAGAGCATTCCGGACGGGACCGTCAAAAAGAATGTAATTCATAAAATTAATTTAATGTGTTAAAATTTGTTTGGTTACCAAGGCCAAAGTTACAAATATTTATGTGTTTCATTAATATATGTTTTTTCTGATAGCCACGAATTCACGAATTTTTATTTATGTTAAGCTATTAAAAGGATCATAATAAAATAATTAGTGAATTCGTGGCTATTAAAAAATACCCATAAAAAAAGCCTTCCAAATTGGAAGGCTTCTTATATAATTTTAAACAGCTATTATTTTTTAGCGTGTTTTGCATATTTAGTTTTGAATTTATCAATACGTCCAGCAGTATCGATAAGTTTAGATTTACCAGTATAAAAAGGGTGAGATGTTCTAGAAATCTCCATTTTTACAACTGGATACTCAACTCCGTCAACTTCAATTGTTTCTTTTGTATCTGCAGTAGATTTAGTGATAAAAACGTCATCATTTGACATGTCTTTAAATGCAACTAATCTGTAATTTTCTGGGTGAATTCCTTTTTTCATCTTTCTTTTTATTTATTGTTTAGAACATTTTCATTTTGAAGCTTTTTCATGGTTAGAAAAAGGTGTAAACAAACGATGCTCTTTTTTGTTTAAAATTTTAATTAATTTTGAGTTTGCAAATTTACAATTCTTTTTTAATAAACAAATACTTAGCGTACTTTTTTTTAGTTAAATTCAAAAAGCTTTTTTTCTCCTCGATTATATTGGGAATTGCTATATTTGTGGATTAATTTTAAAACATATATAAATATGATTAATGAAGTTATAAAAAGAAATGGTATTACTTATGGTGTAATGATTGGAATTACATCGGCATTGTTTACTGCGACTATATATGCTATTGATTTAAACTTATTTACAGCCTGGTGGATGGGCATAATAGGACTAGCAATAAGTGTTACTATCAGCATCATTCTACTTTCTAAAACTAAAAAAGAATTAAATGGTGTTTTTCCTTTTAAAGATGCTTTTACTACTTATTTTATAGCAGCTGTAATTGGTATTTTGATTTCTACTTCTTTTAATATTATTTTATTTAACGTTATTGATCCGGGTGCAAAAGACACTTTGAGCGAAATAATGATAAAATATACCGTAAACATGATGCAGAAATTTGGCGCTCCAGCTTCTTCTATTAACGAAGCCGTTGCCAAAATGAAAGTAAGCAACCCTTATTCTACTATAGAATTACTAAAAGGATCTGCTTTTGCTATTGTAATAAGTTCAATTTTCGGATTAATTTTCGCAGCATTTTTTAAAAGCAAATCTACACAAGAATAAAAATTATAAATGAATCTATCTATACTTATACCGCTTCTAAACGAGGAGGAATCGCTTCAAGAACTCTACACATGGATTATTAAAGTGATGCAGTCTAACAATTACTCTTATGAAATCATTTTTGTAGATGATGGAAGTACGGATGATTCTTGGAATATTATTGAAAGTTTTTCTAACGAAAACCCAAATGTAAAAGGGATTCGTTTCATGAAAAATTTTGGAAAATCTCAGGCCTTACATGCTGGTTTTGCTAAAGCAAAAGGTGATGTTATCATTACTATGGATGCTGATTTGCAGGATAGTCCTGATGAAATTCCTGAATTGTATGAAATGATTACCAAAGAGAGATTCGATTTGGTTTCGGGATGGAAAAAGAAACGCTACGACTCTGTTGTAGCAAAAAATTTACCTTCAAAATTATTTAACTGGGCTGCCAGAAAAACTTCTGGTGTTGAGTTAAACGATTTTAACTGCGGGTTAAAGGCCTATAAAAATGCCGTTGTAAAAAATATTGAAGTTTCGGGAGAAATGCACCGATACATTCCTGTTTTAGCAAAAAATGCCGGTTTTGGTAAAATTGGTGAAAAAGTAGTAATTCACCAAGCTCGTAAATATGGTGAAACCAAATTTGGAATGGAACGTTTTATTAACGGATTTCTTGATTTAATTACAATTTGGTTTTTATCAAGATTTGGAAAAAGACCTATGCACTTATTTGGTGCAATCGGATCGTTAATGTTTATTATCGGGTTCTTATTAGCAGGTTATATTGGTATTTCAAAATTATACCATATGTATACCGGAATGAGATATAGTCTGGTTACTAATAATCCATGGTTTTTTATAGCTTTAACGACAATGATTTTAGGGACTCAGCTTTTCTTAGCCGGGTTTCTGGGTGAAATTATTTTGAGAACTAAAAACAACGAAGAACGTTATAAAGTATCACGAGAGGTTAATTTTTAACGTAAAGCCCTAGCCCTGATGGGAACGGCATCCTTTTGTGGCGGGGTTCGCCACAAAAGATATAGTGGACAGCAGGATTAGCTCCTGAAAAAATCTTATCTTTAATTCAAACATTAAAAAGACACTTATAATGAATATTGCACCTAATATATTAAACGCAGTAAACGAATGGCTTACGCCAACATTTGATCAGGAAACGCAGGCTGCGGTAAAAGAATTAATGACGACTTCGCCAAAGGAACTTGAGGAAAGTTTTTATAAAAACCTTGAATTTGGAACCGGCGGTATGCGCGGTGTTATGGGCGTAGGAAACAATAGAATTAACAAATATACACTTGGGAAAAATACTCAGGGTTTATCTGATTATTTACATGAAGTTTTTCCAAACCAGCCATTAAAAGTTGTTATTGCTTACGACTGCCGTCATAACAGTAATACTTTGGCAAAAGTGGTTGCTGATGTTTTTTCAGCAAACGGGATTCAGGTTTATTTATTCTCAGATTTAAGACCTACTCCGGAATTGTCTTTTGCACTTAAATATCTGGAATGTCAATGCGGAATTGTTCTTACGGCTTCGCATAACCCGCCAGAATATAATGGCTATAAAGTGTATTGGCAAGATGGCGGACAAATTGTTCCGCCGGAAGACGCTGCAATTATAAAAGTAATCGAAAATTTAGGTTACGATAAAATTAAATTCAACGCAAACGAAAGTTTAATTCAATATATTGATACTGAAATTGATAAGGCGTTTGTGAAATCATCTATAGAAAACGCAAGTTTTAATACTCCGGCTGAAGCCAAAGATAATCTGCATATTGTTTTTACTTCACTTCACGGAACTTCTATAAAATCTGTTCCAGATACTTTATCACAGGCTGGGTATAAAAATGTTCATATTGTACCAGAGCAGGCGGTTCCAGACGGAGATTTCCCAACTGTAAAATCACCAAACCCAGAAGAACCTGAGGCTTTGACAATGGCTTTGGCCCTGGCAGACAAAACAAATTCTGATATCGTTGTGGGCACAGATCCTGATTGCGACCGTTTAGGTGTTGCAGTTAGAAATAATGACGGTAAAATGATTTTGCTTAACGGAAATCAAACGATGATTTTAATGACTTCTTTCCTTTTAAAACAATGGAAAAAAGCCGGAAAAATTAACGGAAAACAATTTGTAGGCTCAACTATTGTTTCGACTCCAATGATGATGGAACTGGCTACAAGCTACGGTGTTGAATGCAAAGTTGGATTAACAGGATTTAAATGGATCGCTAAAATGATCAAAGATTTTCCTGAACTTCAGTTTATTGGCGGAGGCGAAGAAAGTTTTGGTTTTATGGTTGGTGATGCAGTTAGAGATAAAGATGCGGTTGCTGCTACTTTATTGATATGCGAAGTTGCTGCTCAGGCAAAATCTGCCGGAAGCTCTGTTTATAAAGAACTTTTACAACTTTATGTTGAAAATGGTTTCTACAAAGAATATTTAGTTTCACTGACTAAAAAAGGAATAGAAGGTTTACAGGAAATAAATCAGATGATGATTGATTTACGTGAAAATCCTTTAAAAGAAATCAACGGTCAGCGTGTAATTATGGTTGAAGATTATCAATCATCGACGGCATTAAATTTATTGACAAATGAAGTATCTACGATGGATATTCCGAAATCGAATGTATTAATTTATTATACAGAAGATGGATCTAAAATTTGTGCAAGACCAAGTGGAACTGAACCTAAAATTAAATTCTATATCAGCGTAAATGCCGAATTAGAATCGGTTTTAGATTTTGATGCTGCGGAAAGTTTCTTAGACGGAAAAATACAAAATATCATTGCAGACATGCAATTGAAATAAAAAAAACGAGTGATAAGCTCTTTAAATACCTATTATAGCTGCGCAGGGAATCTCTGCGCAGCTAATTAAATTTTGACATTAGAACTCTGGTTTACATTTAGAACAAATGCAAATCAGAGTTTTTTAATAAAAAAAACTAAAAAAAAATTGAAAACTAATCAATTGGATTAATTTTGTGCATTGAAAAACCACCAAAACAAATTAGTTATAACCACAAAATTATATTGCTAAAAACTCGAAAGAGCATTGCCATAGCAGAAAAATAACATTCAAAAATAAATGAGTAATTTCAAAAAAATAGTTCCTTTTATATATCCGTATAAAAAATATGCGTTCTTAAACATCTTTTTCAATGTTTTGTATGCCCTTTTCAGCACACTTTCGTTTGTTGCGTTAATCCCAATGCTTCAGGTTTTATTTGACAAAACAAAGCAAAACACAGTAAAACCGGTGTTTCACGGGATTATGAAAATCCAGCAATATGGTGAAGATTATTTAAGTTACTATATTACAACAACAAAAGGCACACACGAATCAGGGTACGTTTTATCGATTATGGTAGCCATTATAATCTCGATCTTTTTATTAAAAAACTTAGCCGATTATGCCGCTATGTTTTTTATCACTTTTTTGAGAAATGGTGTTTTAAGAGATATGCGAAATGCGATGTACAAAAAAACGCTTGAACTGCCTTTGGCTTTTTATTCTGAAAAAAGAAAAGGAGATGTAATTTCCAGAATTTCTGCTGACGTAAACGAGGTTCAGACCTCCTTTTTGGCAATTTTGGAGCTTATTGTAAAAGAGCCGCTGACTATTATTTTTACTATAGTTACAATGTTAATTATCAGTCCAAAATTAACTTTGTTTGTCTTTATATTTATTCCGGTTTCAGGCTATATTATTTCATTAATCGGGAAACAACTTAAAAAACAATCAACAAAAGCACAACAGGAACAAGGTACTTTTTTATCTACTATTGAAGAGACTATTGGAGGATTGAAAGTCGTTAAGGGTTACAACTCTGAAAATTATTTCAGTAATGTTTTTCAAAGCTCTACAGAACGCTTTTTCAACTTATCGAACAGCATTGGTAATCGCCAGAACTTAGCTTCACCAGCCAGTGAATTCATGGGGATTACGGTAATTGCTATTTTACTTTGGTATGGAGGCCAAATGGTTTTAATTGACAAAACATTAGACGGTGCTGCTTTTATTGCTTACATGGGATTAGCTTATAATATTTTAACTCCTGCAAAAGCGATTTCTAAAGCTTCATATGGAGTAAAAAGAGGAAATGCTGCCGCAGAACGTGTTCTGGAAATTTTAGATCAGGAAAACCCAATTACAAGCAAAGTTGATGCGATCGAAAAAACAACTTTTGATAATGATATAAACATTCAGCATATCAACTTTAAGTATGAAAATGAAAATGTTTTAAAAGATTTTTCTCTTCAAATTAAAAAAGGACAAACTGTTGCTCTTGTTGGACAATCCGGAAGCGGAAAAAGTACCATTGCAAATTTATTAACCCGTTTTTATGACGTAAACGAAGGGTCTATCTCTATTGACAATATCAATATTAAAGACATGAATCTGCGGTCGCTTCGCAGTTTAATGGGATTGGTAACTCAAGACAGTATTTTATTTAATGATACTATCAAAGCCAATATTGCATTAGGAAAATTAGACGCTACAGATGATGAAATTATCGACGCACTTAAAATTGCCAATGCATATGAGTTTGTAAAAGATTTACCTTTAGGGATCTACACAAATATTGGTGACAGCGGAAACAAACTTTCAGGCGGACAAAAACAACGTTTGTCAATTGCAAGAGCGGTATTAAAGAATCCGCCGATCATGATTCTGGATGAAGCAACATCAGCATTAGATACTGAAAGCGAAAAATTTGTTCAGGTGGCACTTGAAAACATGATGCAGAACAGAACTTCAATTGTTATTGCACACCGACTTTCAACTATTCAAAAAGCAGATGTTATTGTCGTAATGCAAAAAGGAAAAATCGTTGAGCAGGGAACGCATGAGCAATTAATTACACTCAACGGAACATACAACAAACTGGTTACCATGCAGTCTTTCGAATCTTAAGGCTCACACATCATAATCAAACAATCTACACAGATTAAGGAAATATTAAAACTCAGTTTAATTTCTTTAATCTGTGTTTTATTTTATAACTTTAGGTAGTAAAGATTAAAAATCATTTAATTCTTATGGAAAATGTATCTTAGCAGCCCTAACATCAAACTGCCAGACGATCCTGATACTATTGTTTGGAAATATCTTGACCTATCTAAATTTCTTGATTTATTACTCTCTAAGAAACTTTTCATGTCGCGATCTGATAAATTTGAAGATCAATATGAAGGTACTTTTAGCGAGCCTACTTATGAAGAGATTAAAAAACTTGCGGTTGACAATCCTGATTTTTTAAATTATTACAAAACACATCGCGAGCAGGTTGCCGTAAGCAGCTGGCACATTAACGAATACGAATCGTTTGCAATGTGGCAGATATTTACTCAAAACAGCGAAGGTTTAGCAATTCAGTCTACAATTGGAAGGTTACAAAAAGCATTAAAACCCGAAAATAATTTTGACCAATATATTGGCGAAGTAAACTACATTGATTATAAAAAAGAATATATTCCGTTTGAGGATTTGTTCTTTCCTTTTTTATTCAAAAGAAAAAGTTTTCAATATGAACGCGAAGTGCGTATTCTTACCGACACTTCAAAAAGCGGTATCAAACTAAATGATGGAATAAAAATTAATGTTGACATTAATCAATTGATCGAAAAGATATATATTCACCCAAAATCTGAAAACTGGTATAAAAAGCTGGTAATCGAATTGGTTGAACGCTTAGATTTTGGTTTTGAAATCGAAAAATCTGATTTGGAAAGTGATATATTGATATAAAGGTTCTAAGGCTCTGAGATGCTAAGATTCTAAGTTTTTTTTGCCACAGATACACTGATTAAAAGGATTTTATTACTTAAAATAAAAACCATTTAAAAAATTAAGATATAATTTTTTAAATGGTTTTTATATGTACAAAGATTTGAAAACCTTAGAATCTTAGCATCTCAGAGCCTTAGCAACTTATATAGGCTTATAACTTTTAACTTCCCATTTTTTAGAAGTTAGGTCAATATAATTATAATGTAATACATCGTTTTTGTCGAATTGACCGTTTTGATTAGTATCTTCAATAGTTCTAAAATACAAACGGTTTTTTGATTCAATTAAACTCCAGTCAACTAATTCCTGAAGATCTGCTGAGACTTTAGTAAAGTTTTCTCCGCTGATATCACTTAAATATAAAGTTTTGATATCGCTGGTATCAATTTTGCCGTCTTTGTTGGTATCAGAATCTGTTAAAGTATACACCATTACTTTATTTTTAGTTTTATCTGCAACCGTTTTTAAATAGGTTGCCGTTAAAATCAAAACAGGTTTATCTGATAAAGCATGAATAGAATCTGAATCTGTTTTTTGAAATTTCAGGTTTTGTAAATATCCTGTAATTTCATATTCGCCTAAGTTAGAGATCGTAAAACTTACATCGTTAACACTTGAAGATCCATAACGCGCTTTTGAACCTCTTTCAAAAACCCTTAAATCTCCAACCGGATGAATTAAATAATCTGTCCCTTCCATTTGAATAGGCAGATCAGCAACTTCAACCTGAGTCGAATCTGTTTTCGCAACACTTACTTTATTTGACACATCGTAACTTACTTTTGGTTTTTTAACTTCTTCACGACAGCTAATTAATGTTCCGACAATTGCTAAGGCTATATATTTAAAGTACTTTCTCATCGACAAATTATATTCAATTATCAAATATACTATTTTTGATTGTAATTTTGGTTTTTATTGAATTTTACTAGCGTAAAGATGTTGAGAAGAATAAGCCCAAAATATCCACAGAAGATTAACTGCCATTTTTGCGCAAAAAAGGAAACTTGAAAAACACGTGCTTCTTCTTCTTTTCTGTTTTTCCGCTCCCAATAAGCTTGCTGCCTCATTAATTCTCCTGTACCACAATTCATTGTATGATGTTCAATAGTGTCTTTAGGCTTTTTATAAGTGTTACTACTCCCTAAAACATAAATATCATTTTTATTTGTTATCCAAGTTGGAGCTTCTTCTTCAACTAAAATATCGAGGCTGGTAATAAAAGTCTGATAAGCAGATTTTGAACCAAAATGTATTTTAATTCCGTTTATGGTATCTTTTTCAACTCTTAGTTTCCTAAGATAAAGTTTCATTTCGTTTAATCTATTCTTTTCTGACTGGCTTCCATCAAAATTAAATACTTTATATTCCCGCAGCGTAGGAAATTTATACTTTTCGAATTCATTATTAACCGGAATGTATAATTCTATCCTATTGTAAACCTTAAAAGCATCGACTTTATAAAAATGATAAAAACAAAACAAAGGAATTAAAACCAAGGAAATCATTCCCGGAACATAAAAAATCTTCTTTCTTTTTTCACGTTTTGCGATCATAATCTCGCATTCAGTTTTATATTAAAAACTCTGGAAGTCATATAATTTGGAATCGCATATTGATTTTTAGAATATACATCGCGCACCCAAGTGTTTGTAATTGCATTTTGATTATTGAAAAGATTGAAAATTTCCAGTCCAACAGCTAATTCTTTGAAGTTTTTCAACCAGCTTGTTTTAGAACTCTGTGTGCTGCTGTCCACAAAAACCTTGGCAAAACCAATATCAGCTCTTCTGTAATCGTTTAATCTGTTTTGATATAGATATGGATCAGAATACGCTGGCGCGCCGCCTGGCAAACCAGTATTATAAACTACATTAAGATATACTTTTACACTTGGAATATTCGGCATATAATCCTGAAACAACATCGCAAATTTTAAACGCTGATCTGTCGGGCGGGCGATATAACCTTTGTTTTCATAATTTTCTTCTGTTTTCAAATATCCAAAACTCACCCAAGATTCCGTTCCCGGCACAAATTCACCATTCAATCTAAAGTCAAGACCTTGCGCATATGCCTTTGCATTGTTATCAGCCACATATCGAATACGGACATTATCGATAGAATACACATTTACATCCGAAAGGGATTTATAATAAAGCTCCGTTACCCATTTAAAAGGGCGATTCCACATTTTAAAATTATAGTCATTTCCTAATACAACATGAACCGCTTCCTGCGCTTTTACATTTGGATTTACAACGCCGTCAAGATCACGAAGTTCTCTATAAAATGGCGGCTGGTGGTATAATCCACCGGAAATCCTGAAAACCATATCACGATCCCAATCTGGTTTTATGGCAAACTGTGCACGCGGACTTACTACAAACTGATTTTTTCCTTCTTCTAAAGCTCCGGAAACATTCCAACTCTGAAAACGTGCACCAACATGATACCAAATCTGACTTGAACCCAATTCTGACTGCTTATTCCATTGTGCATAGCCCGAAAACCTATTGATAGTATTAAAATTCGTAGCGCGAATATCCTGATAAGGCAATAGCGGGCCTGTATAAGGCGAATATGGCTGATTGTTTTCTGGCAGAATTACCAACGGCGGATTTATAGAAAACCCTGCAGAATCGATCATCTCCCACTCTACAATTCTGTCACGAATTGATTCTCTGGTGTATTTTAATCCAAATTCTAACTGGCTTTCTTTCCAGTCTTTAAAACCTTTAATTTCGGCATTTGCGATTAAGGCATCTAAATCATTTCGTGCGTGATTTAACTGCGAACCTATTCCGCGTGTAAAATCGATTGACGAAGCATCTGTTGGATTTTCAGCATTAACATTACCTAAACGGTATTGGGCTAAAATATCAAAATGTTCTTTTTCTGTGGTATGAAACAACGAACCAATAAATTTTAAAGTCAGCGAAGGCGAAACTTTATAGGTAGTTTTAAAAGCTCCAAAATAAGTATCATATTGATCTTTTTCCTGACCTTCATAATAAACCGCCAAAGCCATTGGCTGATCGATTGTTCCGAATTTGGTTTCGCGGGTTAAAGGCTCATACAAATATTTATTCTGCGAAATATTCCCTAAAAAGCTAATCTGCCATTTTTCAGAAATATCATAATTTATATTGGTTTGAATATCAGCAAAAGTCGGTGTATAATTCGTCTGCGTGTCCTGACTGTTTACCAACAAACTATTATTTCGATAACGAACTCCGGTTACGGCCGACCATTTTTTATTTTTAGAAACTAAATCTACAGAAGCGCTTCCGCCTAAAAAACTTGCTTCAAAAGAAGCTCCAAATTGAGTTGGTTTTCTATAAGTAATGTCTAAAACAGATGATAATTTATCTCCAAATTTTGCCTGAAATCCTCCGGCTGAGAAATCTACGTTTTGAACCAAATCCGTATTGGTAAAGCTCAATCCTTCTTGCTGACCTGAACGAATTAAAAACGGACGGTAAACTTCGACTTCGTTTACGTAGACTAAATTTTCATCATAATTTCCACCTCGAACTGCATATTGTGTACTTAGTTCATTATTTGAATTTACGCCGGGAAGTGTTTTTAGAATATTTTCGATACCGGCATTTGCTCCCGGAATCTTTTTTATAGTAGCGGCATCCACAGTTGTAATTCCCTGAACTCGTTTTTTGTTTCGGGAAGAAACAAAAACTTCTCCCATTTGCTCCTGAGAATTATTCATTACAGGATTAAAAACAAAAATTTCATTTGGTTTTAAACTGACCGTAAGACTGATCATTTTTAAAGAGACATGAGTAAAAATAATCGAAGCTTTTTTATCCGCAATTACCTCAATTTCAAAAAAACCATTCGCATCAGATTGTGTATTGTTTTTACCCGAAGTTATATTGACATTCGAAACAGGATGATTTTCATTATCTAAAATAATACCTTTTACATGAGCATTTTGAGCAAATGAAATACAAGTAAAGCACAAGAAAAGCAAAGCGAATATTAACCTGTTTTTATTCAAAGATTTGGGTTTTATTTTTGTTGACTTCTAAAAAAATGAGTTTCAAAGATAGTAGAATTTCCTACATTATCAACTACTTCCATTTTTAAAAAGTTTTCTCCTTCTGTCAAGTATTGATCGTCAAAAGTATGTGTAATCTTTCTATTTTTATTTTCATATTCAAATAAGACCCAGCTTCCGTTTAAATATCCGTTGTACGACTTTATTCCAGACAGAGAATCACTAATTGTAAATTCAATTTTTTTCTGATCGCTGATCCATTTCCCTTCAACAGGTTTTGTGATTTTTATAACCGGAGCAATGGTATCGAGAACTAAACCATATTGTCCTAATATTTTTGCCTTGGCAGTAAAAACATCCCCTTTTCTAATCGTTCCGTTGTAGCTGGTGCCTTTTCCTATATAAAGTTTATCCTTCAAAGATTCCGGATAAATAGTATCTTTTATAGTAATTGTAAAATTAGAATGCACCGGAACAGTATCATCATGAATATAAATCTTGTTGTTTTTTACATCAAAATTCAAATTAAAATCATCGTAAAAAGTTCCGGCAGGAAAGAAAACAGACATATTATCTTTCTCAAAATTGGAATCTTTATTGTAACGAACAAAATATTTTGAAGTTACAGGTTCTGCGGGAACAAGCGGTGTTTCCAAATCATATTCAATGGGCACTGTAATAGAATTTGAATTTCCGAAATAATCTGAAACTTCAATTCTATAATTGGAAGTCAGATTTGGCACAGCCGAAATTATCCCTCTCAGTGAATCTGTTTTAATAATACTTAATGCAAAAGGCGTTTTCATAAAAAGTTTCTGCACTCGCTGGCTCGTCTTTTTATATCTCGGATAATCAATAAAAGCGTTGATATAACGCATTTCATCAAAAGAATAAGTATTGAATTGATAATTATAATTCTGATTTCCGTTTAAAAATGTTGAAACATTAAAAACACCGTTTTTATTAAAAGAAACGTCATCAGTATCAACGGCATTAATTCCAAATCCAATTTTTCCGTTTGTTTTTACTTTTCCAGCCAAATAAGTCCCGTCTTTTTGAAGTGTCATATTTACAAGCAAAGGCTGTTTGGACTGATTTACCATGGCATTATCCAGTGGATAAACATATAAACTTGATAATGTTGGCTTTTTGGTATCTTTAATATTTTGGTCAAAGCCAAAGAATATCGGATTAATTACAAATTCTGTTTTGGTATCACGAATTTCAAAATGAAGGTGCGGCCCTTCTGAAGATCCCGTATTTCCTGAAAGCGCTATTAACTGGCCTTTTGTAACCGGAAGTTCATCTGGCTTCAGTAACATTTCAATCTCATAAGCCTGTTCTTTATAATGTGTTTTTTTCACATAATCCTGAATTGGCCCAACTGTTGTCTGTAAATGTCCATACACAGAAGTATATCCGTTTGGATGTGTGATGTAAATACATTTTCCGTTTCCAAAAGTCGAAATTTTAATCCTTGACACATAGCCATCGGCAATGGCATACACATTTAATCCTTCTTTTTGATTCGTTTTTAAGTCAAAACCTGCATGAAAATGATTAGGCCTTAACTCGCCGAAATTCCCCGACAACTGCATTGGAATATCAAGCGGCGGACGAAAGTAATCTTTAGGATATTGTGTCTGGGCGAATAGAAAAGGGCAAAAGAAAAAGGCAAGTATTGAAAATTTCATAGGTAACATTTTTGCTAAGATAAAAAATTAACAGGTAAAAACCGAAGAAAAACTTACAAAAACACAATTGATTGAAATTCATTTATTTGTCTATTTTTAATGCAAAAAAATCGAGAAAAAATTGCATTAATAAAAAGGAATACTAACTTTGTATGATTAAGTAATGAATAGGATTTATAATGAGTGTAATTGCCGAAATAATTGATACTCTTGAATATAAAGTCGAGAAGCTTTTTGAAAAATCAAAAGGCCTGGAGAAAAATAATCAGGAATTACGATTAGAATTAGACAAAGCGGTGCAAATTATCCAGAAACAATCTGAAGAAATGGAAGCTTTGAAAAAGCAATATGAAACACTTAAGGTAGCCAATTCGTTGCTTGGCAGCGACAATAACAAGAGAGAGACAAAGCTTAAAATAAATTCATTAATTCGCGAAATTGATTACTGTATAGCACAACTATCAGATTAGAAAACATGGACGGAAAGCTTAGAATTAAAATATCAATTGCCGACCGCGTTTACCCATTAACGGTTGAACCCGCTCAGGAAGAAGGCCTTAGAAGCGCCTCAAAAAAAATTGATGCTATGATCAAGCAATTCGAAGAAAGTTACGCAGTTCGCGACAAACAAGATGTATTAGCCATGTGCGCCCTGCAATTTGCATCGCAGGTGGAACAAAAACAAATTGATAACGCAATCGATGGCGAAGAAACCATTGAAAGAATTAAAAGATTAAATTCGCTTTTAGATCAATATCTCGAAAATTAAACGTTCTTTACATAAACTAAGATACTGCCTACATTAGTTCACAATTGGTAAACTCAACACTAACAATTTAGAATGAGCAAATCGTCGCTACTATAGTATGCCCAGCTTTGACCGGGAAACTTGAACAGTGAGTTAGCTCAAAACTTGTCTTTACGAGTTTATACAAGCAATTAATGTAGGCTTTTTTTATATATAAACCCTAACAAACATGGACATCATAACGATCATTATTTCAGGTGTTGTAGGTATTGCGGCAGGTTTTGCAATAGCTAAAATCATCGAGAAAAGCAATATTTCAAACCTAATCAAAAATGCTAAAAAAGAAGCAGCTTCCATTTTAAAAGATGCTAATTTAGAAGCAGAAAACATAAAAAAAGATAAAATCCTTCAGGCAAAGGAACGTTTTATCGAATTAAAATCTGAACACGAACAAGTTATTCTGGCACGCGATAAAAAAGTAGCCGAAGTAGAAAAACGTGTACGTGATAAAGAATCTCAGATTTCGAATGAACTTTCTAAAGCTAAAAAAGTAAACGACGATTTTGAAGCTAAAACAGAAGAATACAATAACAAAATTGAAGTTTTAGATAAAAAACAAGCCGAAGTTGACAAATTACATAAAAGTCAATTACAGCAGCTTGAAGTAATCTCAGGCCTTTCTGCAGAAGAAGCAAAAGAGCAATTAGTGGAAGGTTTAAAAGCCGAAGCTAAAAGCAAAGCTATGTCTCATATTCAGGAAACAATTGAAGAGGCTAAACTTACTGCTCAGCAAGAAGCTAAAAAAATCATTATCAATACTATTCAAAGGGTTGGAACTGAAGAAGCAGTTGAAAACTGCGTTTCTGTTTTCAATATTGAATCTGATGATGTAAAAGGTAGAATTATTGGCCGTGAAGGTCGTAACATTAGAGCGCTTGAAGCTGCAACGGGAGTTGAAATCATTGTTGATGATACGCCGGAAGCTATTATCCTTTCTTGTTTTGACCCGGTTCGTAGAGAAATTGCCCGCTTGTCATTACACAAATTAGTTACTGACGGACGTATTCACCCTGCAAGAATTGAAGAGGTTGTTGCGAAAACAGCTAAACAAATCGATGACGAAATTATCGAAGTTGGAAAACGTACTGTTATAGATTTAGGAATTCATGGTTTACACCCTGAATTGATTAAAGTTGTGGGTAGAATGAAATATCGTTCTTCTTACGGACAAAACTTATTACAGCACTCAAGAGAAGTTTCTAAACTTTGCGGGATCATGGCAGCCGAATTAGGCTTAAATGTAAAACTGGCAAAAAGAGCTGGTTTACTTCACGATATTGGTAAAGTTCCAGATACAGAAAGCGATTTACCACACGCATTATTAGGTATGCAGTGGGCTGAGAAATACGGCGAAAAAGAAGAAGTCTGCAACGCTATTGGGGCACACCACGACGAGATTGAAATGAAATCGTTATTATCGCCAATCGTTCAGGTTTGTGATGCTATTTCTGGTGCAAGACCAGGCGCAAGACGTCAGGTTTTAGATTCATACATTCAACGTTTGAAAGATCTTGAAGATGTTGCTTACGGATTTAGTGGTGTAAAAAATGCTTACGCAATCCAGGCTGGTAGAGAACTGCGTGTTATTGTAGAAAGCGAAAAAGTTTCTGATGATAATGCTGCAAATTTATCATTTGAAATTTCACAAAAAATCCAAACAGAAATGACTTATCCAGGTCAGGTAAAAGTTACTGTAATTAGAGAAACAAGAGCAGTTAACATTGCTAAATAATTCTCTTTTATCCCTATAAAATTAAAAAGGCTGTCAAATGACAGCCTTTTTAATTTTTAGAGATCGTTAAAAACGATTTTAAAGCTCGTTCCTACTCCAACTTCACTTTCTACAGAAACTGTTCCTTTCATCGCTTCTATTTGATTTCTGGTGATATACAACCCTATTCCGCGTGCTTCGTCATGTTTATGAAACGTTTTATACATTCCGAATAATAATTCGCCATATACTTTTAAATCGATTCCTAAACCGTTATCTGTTATTTTTAAAGATTTATATCCTTCGGGCTCAATTCCAAAATCAAATACAATAAGCGGATCCCGATCCGGATGTGCATATTTTATAGCGTTTGTGGTAAAATTCAGCAAGACACTTTCAAGATAAGCCGGATTAAAATTAATGGTTAAATATTGCGGAACATTATTTACAATCGTAACTTTTTTCTGTTTATCATAGCCTTTTATAGTCGAGATTGTTTTCTCGATATATTCACAAAGTTTTAAAGGCTCAACAGCAATATTAATATTGCTCTGTGTTTTTACAATTTGCGTTAAATTAGAAATTGTCTCATTTAAATCATTTGAAACCGTACGAAGATGTTCCAGCATTTCGCCAACAGTTCCTTTACCTCCATCTTGATCAATAAAATCTAAAATCGATTTTATATTCCCGGCTTGTGTATTTAAATTGTGCGAAACGATATGCGAAAAGTTTAACAGCCGGCTATTTTGATCGCTGTACAATTTCATTGTTTTTAAAAGCTCCAGCTCTTTTTCTTTTTGAAGAGAAATATCGGTGTGGGTTCCAATAACGCGTAATGGTTTTCCATTTTCATCACGTTTTATTACTTTTCCTCTGTCCAGGATCCATTTATAATTACCGCTTGAAGTCATTACACGATGGTAATTTTCATAATACGGAATCTTATTATCAAAATGTTCTTTAATATCAGAGTAATATTTTGGCAGATCATCAGGATGTACAATTTTATCCCAGCGTTCAGGGTCATCAAAAATATCTGCCGATTCTAATTCTAAAATTTTTAGTGAAAGCGAAGAATAAAAAACATTATTGGTTACCATATCCCAATCCCAGATTCCTACGGTTGATGCATCAAGTGCAAATTGGAAACGTTCTTCAGAAATACGGAGTCTTTCTTCTTTGTCTTTTAAATCAGTAATATCAGAAATGTGTCCAAAAAAACTAACTTTTCCATCAGGAGATAATTCTGTTTTTGCAGAAACCCGAAACCATCGCAGTCCTTTTTTTGGTAAAACAGATCTAAATTCTAATTCCCAAGGCACAATTTCTTTACGCGCTTTTACCAGAGACTGAAAAAATTTTTCTCTGTCCTGTTCAAAAATTCGCTCGTAAATGATGTGCTTAATATCGTCTGTAAATTCTTTAAATGAAAGCTCGAAAATTTCGTCAACCGATTTGCTGACAAGAGGAAAAGTATAATGATTATTACTATCTATAACAAATTGAAAAAGCAAATCAGGCATTTCGGCAAATAATTTTCTGTAAAAATTATTTACTTCCAGGCAGTCTTCATTACTGTATAAGTCAAAAATCATATGTCGCTATTTAAGTAAATAATATCTTATTGGATCTGAGTTAAAAAAATCCTCTAAATCCTTTTAATTTACTTCCGTTGAATACAAATGTGATACCAAGTTATAACTTTTGATGTAAAAAAACCAGACTCTTTCCAAAAAATTACTTCCGCGGATGATACGAATGCATTACTTCGGTCAGGAAACTTCTGTCCAGATGCACATAAATTTCTGTTGTTGTAATAGATTCATGTCCCAGCATTAACTGAATCGATCTTAAATCGGCACCATTTTCTAATAAATGTGTTGCAAAAGAATGGCGTAAAGTATGCGGGCTTATATTTTTATTTAAACCAATTTTTACCGCTAAATCTTTTATAATAGTAAAAATCATAGCACGGGTTAGCTGGTTTCCTCTGCGGTTTAGAAACAAAGTATCTTCACATCCTTTTTTAATATTGAGATGAACTCTAATCTCGTCCTGATAGATTTCAATATATTTTTTAGTTAATTTTCCAATGGGCACAAAACGTTCTTTATTGCCTTTTCCGGTAATTTTTATAAAACCTTCATCAAAAAACAAATCCGATATCTTAAGCGAAACCAATTCAGAAACCCGAAGTCCGCAGCCATACAATGTTTCCAGTATAGCACGATTTCGTTCTCCTTCATTACTGCTTAAATCAATAGCAGCGATAAGCGCATCAATATCTTTGATTGATAATGTATCAGGGAGTTTTCGTCCGGTTTTTGGGCTTTCGATTAATTCGAGCGGACTGTCGTTTCGGTAATCTTCAAAAACCAAATAATTAAAAAAACTTTTCAAACCAGAAATAATCCTCGCCTGCGAACGCGGATTCACTTCTTTTGAAACCGAATATATAAACTGCTGAACGGTTTCATCCGTAATTTTTATAGGCGAAATATCGATTTGATTGGTTTCTAAAAAAAAGCATAATCGCTCAATATCAAAGCTATAGTTTTCAATTGTATTTTTAGACAAACCTCTTTCTATTCGAAGATACGATTGATAGTCTTTTATATAATTGTTCCATTTCATATTTACAAAGTAAAACATTTTTAGGCACAAAAAAACCTTCCTTGTTGGGGAAGGTTTTTGAATATTTTAGAAGTGGGATTAGAATTTATAAGCAAAAGATAATGCTAAAACGCTATTTTTTGCGCTGTCATAATAATCACCTTCATCTTCGATATCTGCATCATCTGCAAGAGGAGATAAACCAATTGTATAGCGAAGGTTAAGAGAAACATTTTCTGTAAAATGGTAACCTGCTCCTAAGTTAAATCCAAAATCTACCGTTTTGAAAGCATCTTTCACATCTTCGCCTTCAGATTTTGCTGATAATAAAACACCAAGTTGTGGACCGGCTTCAACACTGAATTTTTCTACTATGTAATATTTAGCTAAAACAGGAATATTTAAATAATTCGTTTTAACTTCAAAATCTCCTAAAAATGCACCACCATCAAATTTAGTTCCTTGAGTAGAAAATAAAAGTTCTGGCTGAATAGCTAATTTTTCAATGATTTTAATTTCGGCAAATCCTCCAACATGGAAACCTACTAAAGCTTTGGTATCTTCAACGTCTCCACCTGCCCAATTTGAAAGGTTAAGACCTCCTTTTACACCAAATCTAGTTTGCTGTGCATTAGTAAATCCAAATGCCATTACTGCAATAGCAGCTAAAATAATTCTTTTCATACAAGTTGTTTTGGGTTATTAATAATCAAATATAAAAATATTCTTCATAAATAACTGCTTGGATTTTAACAAAAAAAATAGTAATAAGCATACAAATTGTTAATTGAAGGTCAATTTGCCTTTAAATGAAAAGAAAAAAGCTTCCTCAAAAAAATGAAGAAACCTTTAAAAATTAACTAAAAATTTTCTGTTAGAATTTGTAAATAACTCCAAAACTTTACATCTCAAATCAGTTCCTAATCCAAAGCATTAGTTTTACCTGTTCCATTCTGTACACTAATTTAACTTCAATTGCAATATCTTTTAGTTACAAAGCACCTACCCTTGGCTCAATTTCAAAAGCATTATTTTAATATCACCTGTTTTTTTCAGAGCCTAAAGTTAAGACTCCAAAAATAAATGCATCTCCTTTAGCTAAGCCTGTTGTTTTGCGCATTTGCAAACCCAAAACCCATTACTGCAATAGTAGGTAGCTAAAATAACTTTTTCATGTTTTATTTTTTAAATTATAATTAAAAAATAAGATTATACTTATTAAAAAATAACTTCAAAAAGTAATTAAACTAATAAAATAAGACAAAACAAAACCTTTTATAACACATTAAACTTCAAGCTTTTTCTGAGAATGAGGAAACTCAAAACAGAGCAAACTCAATAAAAAGTGAGAATTTTAATAATTAAATAGAATCTCGTATAAAACAATAAAACCAAAAAAACGTAGTTTTGAACTAAAGAATAACATTTAAATACCAAACTAAAAACATTTTTTATGAAGAAAATACTTTTAGCAGCTGTATTGTTCATTGCAACAACAGCTACGATTCAGGCACAATTATTACAAATTGGGGTTAAAGCAGGGGTTAACTTTGCTAGTCAAACCGGAGATGCGTTTCCCGATCAAAACATTGACAAAGAAGGAATAACAAGCTATCATGCAGGTCTTGTAGCTGAAATTAAATTATTAGAAAAATTCTCTATTCAGCCTGAGCTTCTATATTCAACTCAAGGAGCTAGTTATAAAAGTGTAGGTCAAGAGATTAAAAAAGAATTAGGCTATTTATCTATTCCAGTAATGGCAAAAATTTATCTTAATAAATCAATTAGTTTAGAAGTTGGACCTCAAGCTTCATTTTTATTAAGCGAAAAAGATGATTTTGATTTGTACAATGCTGAAACTTTTGAATTTGCAGCTAATGCCGGACTTGGAGTAAAACTTACAAAAAACATTTTCTTGCAAGGTCGTTATAGTTTAGGATTAACAGAAGCTTCAAAAAATGCTGATGTTAAAAACTCAACAGTTCAAATATCTGCTGGATTCATGTTCTAAAAATATATCACATACTTTTATAAAAACCGGTCTATTAATTAGATCGGTTTTTTTATTTTTACATTCTTGTGAATTGTATTCTGTAAAATGAATTTGCAATAATTAATTAAATTAAGTCATTATGAAAATCGCGATAATCAACGGCCCAAATTTAAACCTTTTGGGGAAAAGGGAGCCTGAAGTATATGGGCATGAAACTTTTGAAGAGTATTTTGAAAGACTGGAACATAAATTTCCAAACGTTGAACTTTCTTATTTCCAAAGTAATATTGAAGGCGAACTAATTGGAAAAATTCAGGAAGTGGGTTTTACTTTTGACGGAATTATTTTGAATGCTGGTGCTTATACACATACTTCTATAGGGTTGGGCGATGCTATGAAAGCTGTTACAACTCCTGTTATCGAAGTACATATTTCGAATACTTATGCGCGTGAAAGTTTTAGACACCAATCTTATTTGTCTGGAAACGCAAAAGGTGTTATTTTAGGATTTGGATTAAAAAGCTACGAATTGGCGATTCAGTCATTTTTATAAGATATAGCCATCCTGAACGAAGTCGAAGGGGCTTATCACATTGAGGGGCTTCGACTTCGCTCAGCCTGACAAGAGTTGTTCATCTCTATATTGACTTTGCTTAATTTAACAAATTATTAATAAGCTCATTTTCAACTTATTTTATTTTTGTGAGAGAAACCACTTTCATGAAAAACTATATTTTATTCGCCTTTTTATTTTTTTCGATTTCCAGTTTTGCCCAAATCAAAGGAACCATAACCGATGAAAAAGGTAACCCGCTGCCGTTTGTTTCTATCTTTGAAGAGAATACCTATCGCGGAACTACTTCAAATGAACAAGGACACTATCAATTGCAGGTAAAAGAAATTGGTAAAAACAGAATTGTTTTTCAATATCTTGGATTTAAAACTCAGAAAATAACCGTTTCTGCAGATTCAAAAACATTAACTTTAGATGTTAAAATGCAGGAAGAAAGTTTTGCATTAAACGAAGTCGTTATTGACCCTAAAAATAATCCAGCAAACGCAATCATTAAAAATGCCATTGCAAACAGAAAAGTAAACTCCGAAAAAACAGCTCGCTTTACGGCCGATTTCTATTCAAAAGGAATTTTAAAAGTAAAAGATTTGCCTAAAAAAATATTAGGCCAAAAAGTAGATCTGGGCCCCGATTTGTCTTCTAATTTAGATTCGACCGGAACTGGGATTTTATATTTATCAGAAACTATTTCGAAGGTTTCCTATCAAAAACCAGATAAATTAAAGGAAACTATAATTGCGTCTAAAATCTCAGGAAACAATAAAGGCTTTAGTTATAATACTGCCGCTTTATCAACTTATGACTTCTACGACAATACATTAGAGTTTGACGTAAATCTTATCTCTCCTATTGCTAATAATGCTTTCAGCTATTATAAATACAAATTGGAAGGAAGTTTTTATGATGATAATAAACAGCAGATTTATAAAATTAAAGTAATTCCAAAGCGAGATAAAGAACCTGTTTTTGAAGGTTACATTTACATTGTTGATGATAGTTTTGCTATTTATGCAGTCGATTTTGACATCAAAGGTTACCGAATGAAAAATGAATTTACTGAAGTAATGAATTTAAAACAAAGCTTTAGCTACAATGTAAAAAACAAAATCTGGTCAAAAAATGCACAGACTCTTTCGTTTAATGCCGGAGGTTTTGGAATAAAATTCTCAGGCCAGTTTAATTATGTTTATTCCAATTATGAGTTTCCTGAATCGTTTGCCAAAAAAACTTTTGGAAACGAAATTGTTGCTTTTGATTTGAACGCAAATAAAAAAGATGATTCTTTTTGGAATGAAATTCGTCCGATTCCGTTAACACTCGAAGAAAGTACAGATTACACCAAAAAAGATAATTTACAGGTCATTAGAAAATCTAAAAAATATACCGATTCTATTGACGCAAAAAACAACAAGTTTAAGGTTTTAGATATTCTTGGCGGTTACGATTATAAAAATACTTTTGAAAAATACTCTTTTAAATTTGACGGATTGCTAAGTCCAGCGTCTTTAAGCTTTAATACGGTTCAGGGATTTAATCTGGGAACCGGATTTTCGTTTAAAAAATGGAATGAAGAAAAGGGAAAAAGCACTTCTATAGGAACAGTTTTCAATTATGGTTTTTCTGATGAACGCCTTCGTGTTATTGGCGAATTCAGCCATCGATTTAATACTATTAATTATGCTACAATTTCGGCTTCGGGCGGAACAAAAACAGAACAATTTAATAGTGCCGAACCTATTAGCAAATTGATCAATTCTGTAAGTTCGTTATTTTTTAAAGACAATTATATGAAATTGTACAACCTGGAATTTGCTCAAATTAACTATGCACAAGATGTTGCAAACGGACTAAATTTAAACGCAAGAATAGCTTACGAACAAAGAAAATCTCTTTTCAATACAACTGATTATTCGTTCTTTAAAAGAGATGATATTTATTCGTCAAATAATCCGCTTTTACCAAATGATTTCAATACGCCGGCTTTTGATCAGCATCATTTAATGAAAGCTAATTTAACAGCCAGAATTAATTTTGGAAACAAATACATTTCAAGACCAGACGGAAGATATAATTTTAAAGATGAAAAATATCCAACCGTATTTTTAGCTTTTGAAAAGGCATTTGCTGCAAGCGAAAAAAAATACGAATTTGAAAGAATTGGCGCCGCTGTTCAATATGATTTATCACTGAACAACAAAGGTGTTTTAGGAATGAATTTTAGAGCCGGTAAATTCTTTAATGCCGAAAATATCTCTTTTATTGATTACAGACATTTTAATGGAAACCAAACTCATATTGGTACAAGCGATCGTTATTTGAATGTTTTCAATTTAATGCCTTATTATGACAATAGCACAAACGACAGTTACTTTGAAATGCATTTGGAGCACAACGACATGGGATTTCTAATGAATAAAATTCCCCTTTTAAATCTTTTAAAATCAACAATGAATCTTGGATTTCATTCTCTGGCCATTCCGGATAGAAAACCTTATACTGAATTTACAGTTGGTTTAGACAATTTAGGTTTCGGGAAATTTAAATTATTCAGAGTTGATTATGTACATTCTTACCAAGGCGGAATTCAGCAAAATGGTGTTGTGTTTGGTTTGAAGATTTTGAATGTTCTTAATTAAGATACTAAGGTTCTGAGATGCTAAGGTTCTAAGTTTTTTTCTTTTGAATTAAAATATTTTAAAAAAAAATCCGCTTATCTGCCAAATCTCGGTGAAACCAGACTGGACATAAGCGGATTTTTTTTTTAAAGTTTGAAGATCTTTGCGCGGGCTTCGACTTCGCTCAGCCTGACAATAATCAATATTAGATCCTAAAAAACTTAGAACCTTAGCATCTTAGAATCTTTCTCAGTGATAATCATCCGGTTCAATATGAATCAAAACATTTCCTAACTGCGGAATTTTTTCTTTCAGAGTATCTTGTAATTTATGAGATAAATCGTGTCCTTCTTTTACCGAAATTTCAGCCGATACAATAGCATGAAGATCGACATGATAGCGCATTCCGGCTTTTCTAATGAAACATTTCTCGGTTCCGAGAATACCGGGTACTGTCAGCGCTTTTATACGAATTTCTTCTACTAAATCATCGTTCATGTTTTCATCCATGATTTCGCCAAGCGCAGGTCTGAAAATTTTGTAACAATTATATAAGATAAAAAAAGCAGCAAAAAGTGCCGCCCAATCATCTGCAGATTCGTAACCTTTTCCCATTATCAACGCAATCGAAATCCCAACAAATGCCGCAACAGAAGTTACAGCGTCACTGCGATGGTGCCAGGCATCTGCTGCAAGAGACGAACTATTTGTTTCTTTACTTCGTTTCATCACTAAACGATACGAGTATTCTTTCCAAATAATTATTGCCCCTAAAACATATAATGTCCATGATTTTGGCAAATCATGTGAACTTTGAATATTAGCAATACTTTCGTATCCAATAATGGTCGCCGAAGTGATTAAAAAACCAACTACCAAAAAAGTAATTAAAGGTTCTGCACGCCCGTGACCGTAAGGATGATTTTCATCTGCCGGTTTATTAGAGTATTTGATTCCAAATAAGACTAAACAGGACGAAAATATATCTGCTGTCGATTCGATCGCATCTGCAATCAAGGCGTATGAATTGCCAAAAAAACCTGCCAAACCTTTTATCAAGGCTAGGCAGGTGTTTCCAGCTATACTAAAAATAGTAGCTTTTACAGCTTTTTGTTCATCTGTCATCTAGACTATTTTTTTTGCCACGAATTCACGAATTAAATAAACTCTTAATTTTCGTTTTATTCGTGGCAAATATTCTTTTTACGCTCTCACGATTTTTGCTCCAATAGCTCTTAAACGCTCATCGATACGCTCGTATCCACGGTCAATTTGTTCGATATTTTGAATCGTGCTGGTTCCTTTTGCAGAAAGGGCCGCAATCAATAATGAAATTCCCGCACGAATATCAGGCGAAGACATTGTAGTTGCTTTTAATTGAGATTCAAAATTATGTCCCATAACCACAGCTCTATGCGGGTCACATAACATGATTTTTGCTCCCATGTCGATTAATTTGTCTACGAAAAACAAACGGCTTTCAAACATTTTCTGGTGAATCAAAACATCGCCTTTTGCTTGTGTTGCTACTACCAAAACAATACTTAATAAATCTGGTGTAAATCCCGGCCAAGGTGCATCTGCAATTGTTAGGATAGAACCGTCAATATCTGTTTTTACTTCGTATCCGTCTTTGTGAGCCGGAATGTAAATATCATCGTTACGTTTTTCAATTGTAATCCCTAATTTTCTAAATGTATTTGGGATCAGACCTAAATTTTCCCAGCTTACATTTTTGATCGTGATTTCGCTTTTTGTCATAGCCGCAAGACCAATCCAAGAACCAATTTCAATCATATCAGGAAGAATTCTGTGCTCGCAACCTCCAAGGCTTTCTACCCCTTCGATAGTCAATAAGTTTGAACCAACTCCAGTGATTTTAGCTCCCATAGAGTTCAACATTTTGCATAACTGTTGTAAGTAAGGCTCGCAAGCAGCGTTGTAAACTGTTGTTTGTCCTTTTGCTAAAACTGCAGCCATCACAATGTTTGCCGTTCCGGTTACAGAAGCTTCGTCAAGCAGCATATCTGTTCCTTGCAGTCCTTCTTCTGGAGATTCTACTCCGTAAAAGTGATCTTCTCTGTTGTATCTGAATTTTGCTCCAAGGTTAATAAAACCTTCAAAGTGAGTATCTAATCTACGACGACCGATTTTATCTCCACCTGGTTTTGGAATATATCCTTTTCCGAAACGAGCTAAAAGTGGTCCAACAATCATAATAGAACCACGAAGCGCTCCACCTTCTTTTTTGAAAGCTTCGGTTTCTAAATATCCAACATTAACTTCATCGGCCTGAAACGTAATCGAACCCGGTTCATTGCGTTGAATTTTTACACCTAAATTACCCAGTAAAGTAATTAATTTATTGATGTCAATAATATCGGGAATATTATTAATTCTTACTTTATCCCCCGTTAGAAGCACGGCACATAAAATTTGTAATGCCTCATTTTTTGCTCCTTGCGGAGTGATTTCTCCTTTTAAAGGAATTCCTCCTTCGATTTTAAAAATTCCCATAGATCTTGTTTAGGTTCTAAGGTTCTGAGATTCTGAGGTTCTAAGCTAAAAATCTTAGTATCTTAGTCCCTTAGTATCTTAGTTCCTTTTTTATTTCTGATTATTGTTTTTTTGAAAAGTTTTAGGTTTACCGCCTTTATTATTGTTTTTGTTATTTTGAATTTTAGGCTGTCCTGCAGGCGTGATTTTGTTTGATACACGCTTGTTTGTACGCATTAAATCTGTTGTGTTCAACAGCTCTTCTGTACTGTGCAGCAAGTTTATTTTTCCTCCGGACAATTCAAACAAATGTTCGAAAATAACATCATCTTTTACAGTGTCTTTGTTCCAGCTCAAAAATGACTTTTTCATGTGGTTGGCAATAACCATAACCAATGCATTTTTCATTTCGCCATCTTCCCATTTATTAGCAACATCAATCATGTATTTGATGTTGTTTCCATAAAATCTGTATTTTGGGAAATTCTGAGGATATTGTAAAACATCTGGCTTCAACTGCAGTACATCTCTTGAAGGAATTGGGTACGGAGATTCAACGTTTAATTTAAAATCAGACATGATAAAAAGCTGATCCCATAATTTATGCTGAAAGTCCGGCACATCACGCAAATGCGGATTTAAGCTTCCCATAACCTGAATGATATATTTCGCAGCTTTGTTGCGTGTTTCATCATCTTCGATTGCAGTAGCCTGATCGATCAGTTTTTGTAAATGACGACCGTACTCCGGAATAATCAAACGCTGTCTTTCAGAATTGTATTCTAAATTAAAAACAACATCGTTTGCGACTTCTTTTTTATATTTTTCGACCATAAGTTTATAATGAAACTATACCTTCTATTGTAGAAACTTCTTTGTATTTACCAATCACCTCATCAGAGCTGTTCATAGTAACATCTACAGAAACACTGGTAAATTTACCAGTTTTAGATTTTGTTGTTTTAATAACCGCGCCCATTCTATCAAAAGCTTTTTCAACACGTTCTACATTATCGGCTACAGTAGGCACAATGAATTTATACAAATATTCTGCTGGCCAAGTGTTTGCGTTATCTAGCTCGACTTTTAATCTTTCGTAAAATTCGGCGGTATTTTTTTCTTTATCGTTCTCCATTCGTAATTAAAAATAAACGCAAATATACGGTTTTGATTTCAGATTTTTTAGATTTTTTATTTTGAAAAAAGGTTCAAAGTTACAAAGGCGCAAAGGTGCATAGAAAAAAGCAATAGAAGATTATTTCTTTGTAAATTTTACTCTTATATTTGAGAAAATAATCTGCCAAAATCTCTCGCAAAATTTTTATTTAGCCACAGATTTAAAAGATTAAAATGATTTAATAAAATCTGCTCGAATCTGCAAAATTTGCGTGAAGCTAAAAACTTTATTCCTTTACGAGACTAAACCATATTAAAATGAAAAAAATACTTTTACTTTTTATCGCACTTACAATCAATAATATTCAAGCGCAGGAAGTTAAAACTTTAACCTATTTTCAAAATGACACTTTAAAACTAGATTTAGATTTATATCTGCCAAAGAAAAAAGCCGGTGAAAAAATTCCGTTGATTATGTTTGCTTTTGGCGGAGGATTTTCCGGCGGAGAACGTACCAGTGAAAAAGAATTCGGAAAATTTATGGCTGAAAACGGTTATGCGGTTGCCAGCATTTCGTACAGTTTATATATGAAAGGAAAAGATTTTGGCTGTAAAGGCGTTTTAACCGAAAAAATAAAAGCAATTCAAATTGGCGTGAGCGATATGTGGCAGGCTACAGCTTTTCTAATTGAAAATGCAGACAAATATAATCTCGATTCTTCAAAAATTTTTATTTCGGGAATTAGTGCCGGAGCAGAAATTGGTTTCCATGCTTCGTTTTGGGATTATAAATTGATGAATTTATACAAAAGTAATCTGCCGGAAAACTTTAAATATACCGGATTTATTGGAGGTTCGGGCGCTATTCAGGACATTAATCTGATTACGAAAGAAAAAGCAATTCCGATGTTATTGGCACATGGCAGTAATGACGATACGGTTCCTTATAGTGCGGGCTCGCATCGTTCCTGTCCGACAAATGCTTCGGGCTGGTTGATTTTATTTGGTTCGTATGCGGTTTACAATCATATGCAGGATTTACATAAAGATGTCGAATTGATTACTTTCTGCGGCGGCGGACACGAATTCTCCGGCTATCTTTTTCATGATGGTCAACAATATGTTCTGGATTTTGTAAATGATGTTTTGAAAGGAAAGAAATTTGAATCGCATTTGATTGTTCCTTCTAAGAAAGGAAAAGGTTCTGGGAAATATTTGTTTTGTGAGTAAAAAAATTGACCTAGCCAAAATCTTAAAATTTATTATTCTGTTTCCGGTTCGGCACCCAAAACAAACATTCTCAAACTGGACTAAAGTCCAGCCCTACAATATTTGATGAGCCTCCGGCTCTTTTCTCCATTTAGTTACGAAGGAAAAATCTACATAATTAAGGTTAACCTTTCAGCCTGGTTATTACAATATTCGACAAGCCCACGGCTTTTTTCACAATTTAGTTCCAAAGGAACGATCCATATTGTAGAGCTGGACTTCAGTCCAGTTTACCGTGATATTTACCAAATGTGCACCTCTAGTAAAACGAGCTATTTTTTTTATAAAAATGCTAAATTATTCGCTCTTGATAAATATTCTTTTTAAATACGAATAAGTTTAGGTAAATTTGCGCTTTATTTTTAGAATAGTGCAAAAACAAATCATAGTTCTCATTGGCGGTCCTGGTACAGGAAAATCTACGCTTATAAACGAATTAGTCGCTCGTGGCTATTGTTGTTACCCTGAAATTTCCAGAGAAGTTACACTCGAAGCCCAAAAAAGAGGCGTCGAGCAATTGTTCCTGGAACAGCCTTTATTGTTTAGTGAAATGCTGCTGGAAGGGCGTATTCAGCAATTTGAAAATGCTAAAAAAGAACCCGATACTATTGTTTTTATAGATCGCGGTATTCCTGATGTTGTGGCCTATATGGATTATATTGGCGATGAATATCCGGACGATTTTGTAAAAGCATGTGAGAATTATAAATATTCCAAAACTTTTATTTTACCGCCTTGGGAAGAAATTTATCAGAGCGACACAGAGCGTTATGAAAATTTTGAACAGGCACTTACAATTCAGAAACACTTAATAGAAACGTACAAAAAATACGGTTACGATTTAATTGAGGTTCCGAAAGATACGGTTGAAAACAGAATTCTTTATATCTTAGACAAAATTTAGCAGCCGGTTTTAAAGTTGCAAAACTAGAAACTGATTTCTACATTTTTAACTTTAAAACACAGGCCATGCAGGACGCACAGGAAATTCTTTTAAAATACTGGAAACATTCTAGTTTCCGACCGTTGCAAAAAGAAATTATTGATTCGGTTTTAGAAGGGCAAGATACTTTTGCACTGCTGCCAACGGGAGGCGGAAAATCGATTTGTTTTCAGGTTCCTGCCATGATGCGTGAAGGAATTTGTCTGGTTGTTTCGCCTTTGATTGCCCTGATGAAAGATCAGGTGGCGAATTTGCAGAAAAGAGATATTAAAGCGATTGCGCTAACAGGCGGAATTCATACCGAAGAAATTATTGATCTTCTGGATAATTGCCAATTCGGAAATTATAAGTTCCTTTATCTTTCTCCAGAGCGTTTACAGTCTGACTGGATTTTAGAACGCATTAAAAATCTTCCTATAAATTTAATTGCTATTGACGAAGCACATTGTGTTTCGCAATGGGGCCACGATTTTAGACCAGCTTATTTAAAAATTTCAGAACTTAAAAAATACTTTCCTAAAATTCCGTTTTTGGCTTTAACAGCAACTGCAACTCCACGAGTTGTAGAAGATATTAAAACAGAATTGGGTTTAAAAGATACCAAACTTTTTCAGCAGTCTTTTGAAAGAAAGAATATCGCCTACATGGTTTTTGAAGTCGAAGACAAATTGTATCGTGTTGAACAAATTTTGAAGAAAAATCCGCAGCCTTCTATTATATATGTACGAAACAGAAAATCGTGCTTAAATATGTCAACGCAATTGCAATCGTTGGGATTTAGAGCAACATATTATCACGGCGGACTTTCGGCTCAGGAAAAAGATAAGAATATGCAGTTGTGGATGTCAGAACAAGCGCAGGTTATTGTAGCCACCAATGCGTTTGGAATGGGAATTGACAAAGACAACGTAAAAACGGTTATTCATACACAATTGCCCGAAAACTTAGAAAATTATTATCAGGAATCTGGAAGAGCGGGACGAAATGGCGAAAAGTCATTTTCGGTTTTGTTATTTAATAATTCCGATGCAAATCAAACAGAGCAGCAATTTATAAGCGTTCTTCCTGATAAAAAGTTTCTAAAAACCATGTACATCAAACTATGTAATTACTTTCAGATTGCATACGGCGAAGGTTTAGACGATTCGTTTTCTTTTAAAATGAATCATTTTTGCCACAAATACGACTTCCCTACTTTGAAAACGTATAATGCTTTACAGTTTTTGAACCAACAGGGAATTATTACAATGTCTCAGGAATTTTCAGAAAAAGTTACGATGCAGTTTTTAATCGAATCGAAAGAAGTAATGCGATATATGAGTCTGAATCCAAATGATGAAGAAATTATTCTGGCGATTTTAAGAACGTATCCGGGAATTCACGAAATGAAAACACCTCTTAATCTTTCGCTGATTTCAAAAAAATCAAATCTTACTGAAGAACAGGTTACGGCTCTTTTAGAGAAATTGAAAGAGAAAGATATTATTGAATACAAATCTAAAAACAACGACGCAACAATTTTATTTAATGAAGTCCGCGAAGATGATTTGACGATAAACAGAGTCTCTAAATATCTGGAAAAACAAAACAAACTAAAACGAGATCAGCTTTCGTCTGTTCTCTATTATATTAAGGAAGACAAAACATGCAAAAACAGATTGGTTTTGGATTATTTTGGCGAAGAAACTAAATCGAATTGTGGCGTTTGTTCTTTCTGTATTACTCAAAAAGGAAAAATTACCGAAACTGATTCAATTGCTGATAAAATTCTTCACTTATTAAAGGCAACTGCACTAACTTCGCGTGAAATTCAGAATCAAATAAAATTAGATGCTAAAGATGTTATTCTGGTTCTTCAGGAATTACTGGAAAACAACCATATCATTATTTTAGCCAATAATAAATACGCTTTAAAATCATAATGGAAAAATTACGAATTATATTTATGGGAACTCCGGAATTTGCAGTTGGCATTCTGGATACCATTATTAAAAACAATTACGAAGTTGCTGGGGTTATTACAGCTGCAGACAAACCGGCTGGACGCGGACAAAAAATAAAATATTCGGCTGTAAAAGAATATGCACTAGCTAATAATCTTACTTTATTACAGCCAACGAATTTAAAAGACGAGAGCTTTTTAGCTGAGTTAAAAGCTTTAAATGCCAATTTACAAATTGTTGTTGCTTTTAGAATGCTGCCAAAAGTGGTTTGGGAAATGCCAAGTTTAGGAACATTTAATCTGCATGCTTCCTTGTTACCAAATTATCGCGGAGCCGCACCAATTAACTGGGCTATTATTAATGGTGAAACCAAAACCGGAGTCACCACATTCTTTATTGATGATAAAATCGACACCGGAGCAATGATTTTAAATTCGGAAATTGCAATTGAACCAACAGAAAATGCAGGACAACTACACGACCGATTAATGAATTTAGGAAGTACAACGGTTATCGATACTCTAAAAGTAATTGAAAACGGAAATATCACTACAACAATTCAGGAAGATGACAACGATATCAAAACAGCTTATAAACTAAATAAAGAAAATTGTAAAATTGACTGGACAAAATCCGGAGATGAAATCAATAATCTAATTCGCGGCTTAAGTCCTTATCCTGCAGCATGGTGTTTCTTAAAAGATAAAAATGAAGAATTAAACATAAAAATATATGAAGCTAAAATGGCTTCAGAGACTCATTCTTATGAAGCGGGAAGTTTAATCAGTAATAAAAAAGAAATCAAAATTGCAATAAAAGAGGGCTTCATTCAGTTATTAAGTCTACAATTACCTGGGAAAAAACGAATGCAAGTGGCTGAATTGTTAAATGGAATAACTTTTTCTGATAGCGCCAAAGTCTATTAAGGTCAGTAAAACAGGGGTTTCTACCTGTTTTTGATCGATAAACAACACGCTTTATGAACAAAAAAAACAAGTTATCAACAATTATTGCTAAAATTAAAGAAAACACTTGCACGCAACGGATTTCCTACTAAATTTGTGTATTAACAATTTTTTTTAACCAACAATTAATAACTAATTATTATGAACAAATCAGAATTAATCGATGCTATCGCTGCTGATGCAGGAATCACAAAAGCTGCGGCTAAATTAGCTTTAGAGTCATTTTTAGGAAATGTAGGAACTACTTTGAAAAAAGGCGGAAGAATTTCATTAGTAGGTTTCGGATCTTGGTCAGTATCTGCGAGAGCTGCTAGAGACGGTAGAAATCCTCAAACAGGAAAAACTATCAAAATTGCTGCTAAAAATGTAGTAAAATTCAAAGCTGGAGCTGAATTAGAAGGTGCAGTGAACTAAGTAAGAAAGTTCTCTAAACTAAATAATATAATTAAGACCCTCCTTATGGAGGGTTTTTTTGTGCGGTTTAACGATTTTTTTTGGGAATTTAAAATTTTTATGATTAAATTTAGTAAAAATTGTAGCCGTATGATTTCAGAAAAATTAAAAAAAGGACACCTGCTTATTGCCGAGCCTTCAATAATTGGAGATTTATCATTTAACAGATCGGTAATTTTATTAGCAGACCATAACAAAGAAGGATCAATAGGTTTTATCATTAATAAACCATTAAAATATACTATTAATGATTTAATACCTGAAATTGAAGCTAACTTTAAAATATATAACGGAGGCCCAGTTGAACAAGACAATCTGTACTTCATCCACAACATTCCTGACTTAATCCCGAATAGTGTCGAGATTTCTAACGGGATTTATTGGGGAGGGGATTTCGAATCAACCAAAGACTTAATAAACGACGGATCGATCAATAAGAACAATATTCGTTTTTTCTTAGGTTATACCGGTTGGGACGAAAATCAGCTTGAAAATGAAATGCAGGGAAATTCCTGGATCATCGCCGATAATAATTACAAAAACAAAATTATCGGAAAATCTACCACTCATTTCTGGAAAGAACAGATTATTGAGCTTGGCGGTGATTATGTTATTTGGTCAAATGCACCTGAAAACCCATATCTGAATTAATTTTCGGATATGGATTCATTTAGTTTCTGCACTAATAAATGAGCCAGATTATTTGTAAACTCTTTTTTTCGGTATTTGCTTATCGGTTGTATCCCTGTGATTACATTTGTGAGAAATAATTCATCTGCTTTTTGAAGATCAAACGGCGAAATTATTTCTTCTGCTACTTCTATGCCTTCCACCTTCTTAGCTATAGCTAAAATCTGTTTACGCATAATTCCGTTTAAACATCCTTCAGAGATTGGAGGTGTAATTAGTTTTTTGCCAGAAACCATAAATAAATTCCCTTGCAAAGCTTCTACAACATTTTTAGTATCGTTAACTAAAATGCAATTTGCCAATCCGTTTTCATGGGCAAAAATACTACCCGTGACATTAATCATTTTATTAGTCGTTTTAATCGACGATAACAATTGTTTTGCTATATAGAAGTCTTTATACAAATCAACTTCATATTCGGCTGTATTTAAAGCGTATAAAGTATTTTCAAGCGGTGTTGCGTGAATTAAAAACGAAACATCATTCGTTTTGGGCAGATATAAACCTCCATCGTTTCTAAAAACAGTTATTCGGGCTCTTGCAGATGAAACAATATTTTTTTGCTGCACAAGATTTAAAATCTGTTCTTCAAAATATTCCATTGTAAAATTCATCGGAATTTCCATTCTAACAACACGCATTGAAGCCATTAACCTAAAATAATGATCTTCGAGAAACAAGATTTTATTATTGATTATTTTTACTGTTTCAAAAACGCCGTCTCCGTATAAAAAGGCACGATTTTGAGTTAATACATTTTCTTCCTGTGCAATGTTTCCGTTAAAATTGATCATAAAAAAACCCTGAATTTTGTTCAGGGCAAATATAAGGCATAAAATAGACTTTTACTAAACAGATCCTATAAGATGTTTTAGGTCTGAGATTTGATTCTCCCACAATTGTTTAGCTTCTCCTACTTCTTCTTTTTCTGCAAAATCGACTACCATTAATGATACATCCTTAGTTAATTCATCGACTAAAATATGGAGTTCAAAAAAGTATTCAGTATCCTTACTGCTTTCATCAACCCATTTAAACTTTACTTTTTCACCTGTTTTTTTAGAAGCAAGACGTGCTTTTTCCTGCGAATCATTCCAGATGAAAGTAAAAAACTCACCTCTTGAATTAACATTGTCAGCAAACCATTCTGATAAACCTGACGGAGTTGATATATATTGATACAATAATTGTGGCGAAGAATTGATCGGAAACTCGATTTCGTAACGTATTTTTGAATCCATGTGCTACTTTTAATTTTTTCGAAATATAAGAATATATGTCCAAAAACAATGCGTTTTTAAAAATATTTTTTTTTCTTCATTTTATTCTTGTAAGCTTTAATATTATTTCTATCTTTGCACCCGCAATCAGGAATTCAATGATAGCAGTCCAGGCGAGGTAGCTCAGTTGGTTAGAGCGCAGGATTCATAACCCTGAGGTCACGGGTTCAACTCCCGTCCTCGCTACAAAAGGCAAAACCCTTAAACAGAAATGTTTAAGGGTTTTTTATTGGAATTAACCCTTCATTAACAAAAATGCAGGTGGAAATCTCAGAAAACACAAAATTAAACCCCTAACAATGGGATCAGTACAAAACTGATCTCAGGTTCTTCGATATCTTTTTTCTATTCTACATTAAAAACTACTACAACGTAAAATATAGAGAACTATAGTTCAGAAAAACATTAATTATAAATGCCTGAAATTTCTATCATTCTGAGATATAGGTTAGATATCAACATAATATAATTTTAAGAAAATATTTTTTTGCTTTTTTTCTTTGTTTTTGTCTGCATATTATTAGTGAATTTGACCGTTCCTTTTAAGTTATTTTTGAAGTTTTAAAATTATTATTTTAAACATATCGATATATCTAGATATATAGTTATATATTTGTGATATGGATATTATAGAAATTAATAAAGCATTGTCTAATCCAGTTCGAATAGATATGCTAAAGTGGCTAAAAAAGCCCGAAGACAATTTTCCTAAGCAAATTTATGTTCCGGATTTTAGTGATGGTGTTTGCGTTTGCCATATACAGGATAAAACAGGTTTATCACAATCTACTGTGTCACATTATTTAACTATGTTACAAAAAGCAAATTTGCTTATTGCCACTAGACACGGCAAATGGACCTATTATCGAAGAAACGAAAGTGAAATTTTAAAATACATACAAACATTGTCCAACGAGCTATAATTTAAACTTATAACTATACCAAATACTTTTAATTGAATTTTTTAATTAATAAACAGTAAAATAATATAAGATGGATCAGGAATTATTATTAATGGGAGCCAGTGCTTTGAAAAAAGCAGCCATAAATGAACAGGCTAAACAATATATTCTTTCAAATGATATTCTATTTAACACAATTAAAAAAGCGGCAAACCGATATATTGGAGGTGAAACATTAGAAGAAACAATTCAGAAAGTCAAAAATCAGAACAATCAAGGATTTAAAACTTCTATAGAATTCATGGGCGAAAATACACTCACTGAAAAAGAAGCTTTTGAAGCAACTAATGAATTTATCCGAATTGCTGAAGAAATTAAATTTCAAAAATTGAATTCGACATTCTCTCTTGATCTTTCTCATATTGGGTTATTAATTTCAAAAGATTTATGCTTAAACAATTTAGCTTTAATATGTCAGGCAGCCGAAAAAGAAAATATAGAAGTAACCATCAGCGCTGAAAACACTGAAATAACGGATGCGGTTATTGATTTATACAAAACAGCATCTAAAACCTATAAAAATACTTCTATAACACTTCAGGCTTATTTACACCGATCAATGGATGATTTTGAAGAACTAATTCAGGAAAATGGCAGAATTAGAATCGTTAAAGGGGCTTTTGAGACTCCCAAGAATCTTTCAATTCCAAGAGGAACTGAACTTAACGAACGATATTTATACTATGTAGATCAGCTGTTACTTAGAAATCACAAATGTTCCATTGCTACACACCATGATTTGATTCAGAAAGAAGTTGTTGAATTGCTTAAAAATTATAACCCAAGCAAAGATTTATATGAGTTTGAAAGTTTATACGGAATTCAAAATGAGCAATTAACCATCTTAAAAGAACAAGGTTATCCAACAAAAATATACTTTGTATATGGCAAAGAATGGTATTTATACTTATGCAACAGAATAGCTGAATATCCTTTGAATTTGTTTCAGGCGATAAATGATATTGTGAGCTAATTACGTATAAAAAAGCGCAGTTCTTCAACTCCGTCTTCACTACAAAAAAAGCATAAAATATTAAAAAACTGATAATTACAATATCTTGTCGTATTGTATATTTTATTCTGTATCCTTTCGTAAATTTGAAAGTATGAAGTATAATTGGCATTATTATTTCTAAAAATCATTTAATCTAAATCAGAAAATGAATACTTAAATTCTCCCGCTATGGAAATGATTTTAGCCTATATCGATTTACTTGGTTTTACAAAGATGATTGAGAAAAATCAAAAGAAATCAGAAGAAATACTACTGCAATTCTATGATATAGCTTTTCAGATTATCAATAACGATGACCGTCTTAAAGGGAATATTTCTTCTGATTGTTTACTGGTTTATTCTGAAAGTTATCCGGCATTAATAAATTGTCTTACTGAAATTTACAGAGGTTGTTTTTTATGGAACGACTCCTTTACAGATCCTGATTTCTATTTACTTCCAAGAGGTGCGGTAAGTATAGGCGAAATGACCATTGGGCAGCGAGATACCTCAATGACTATTACAAAAGATTTTATGATTGGCAAAGCTCTTGTTCATTCTTCTAAACTTGAACCCTTAATTAAAGGCAGCCGATTAGTGGTTGCTGTGCATAATAAAGATGAACAACAAATAGAAGCGTTACTTTATAATAAAGAGATTTGCAGCTTGCTGTATAGAAACTGTACCTTCAAATTCTGGAAAGATTACAGTTATGTAGATGCATTATGGTTTTTAGATTTAAACAAGCCGCCTCTTGAACAAAAGAAACAAGTAGTACAGCTCCTCAATATTGCCATTAAACTTGCCACAAAAAACAATAGAAACAAAAAAGTACTTACCCATTATATAAACACGTTAAGAATTGGGTTATTAAGTTATGCTCCGTTTATTGAGAATGAGGAAGATCAAATTATTAAAAACGTAATGAAAGAATTCAGGGCTGGGCATTATTGGTTAATCTGGCTTACGGTGATTGAAATTTTGCTTAATAACCAAAATAAAAAAAGTTATTCAGAATGGCGGTCTCTTCAATTATTTTATAAAAAAGTAAGCCTTGAAAAGAGCTGGATTTATATTCTTGAAGAAATTAACAAACCAGAAAAAGCGTATCTAAAAAAAGACATTCAGAGATTTGTAAATAAAATAAATCTCTGAATGTGTAAATGGGAAAAGTTTTCCTTCTTCTGATAGAAAATCCTTAAATAAAATACTTAGGATTTAATAAAGTTAAGAATGTCTGCATTCACTCTATCAGCATCTGTTGTTGGTATTCCGTGACAAAGTCCAGGATAAGTAATTATTTTTCCATTTTTTACCAATTTAATAGCTCTTAGGGCTGTGACATTATAAGGAACTATCTGATCGTCTTCGCCATGTAATATAAGTACAGGAAAATCAACACTTTTTAGATCTTCAGTAAAATCTGTTTCAGAAAATGCTTTTATACAGTCATAATGTGCTTTAATCCCGCCATTCATTCCCTGTCGCCACCAATTGTCCTGAATTCCTTTTTTTATATCTGCTCCTTCTCTATTATATCCATAAAACGGAAAAGTAATATCCTGATAAAACTGCTGTCTGTTATTGGCCGTATTAAAACGGATATCATCAAATACTTCTATTGGTACTCCATCTGGATTTCCTTCATTTTTAATCATATAAGGCGTCACCGCACTAATAAGTATTACCTTAGACACACGGTTTTTTCCATATTTTGCGGCATAATGAATCGCTTCACCTCCGCCAGTAGAATGTCCGATATGTATAGCATCTTTTAAATCTAAAAACTCCGTAAGTTCTGCAACGTCTGCAGCATAAGTATCCATTTCATTACCGGAATAAGTTTGTGTAGATCTTCCGTGTCCTCTCCTGTCATGTGCAATTACCCTAAATCCCTGATCTAAGAAAAATAGCATTTGTGCATCCCAGTCATCTGCTGATAAAGGCCAGCCATGATGAAAAAAAATAGGCGTTCCTGTTCCCCAGTCTTTATAATAAATCTCTGTTCCGTCTTTAACTGTAATCTTGCTCATTGTATTATGTTTTAATTGTTAGTATATATTATTGAAGTTTATAATTTTTCGTACCAGTCCAAAATATAATCTGCTACAGCTTCCCAGCCTGACTCTCCACATATAAAATGGCTTTTGCCCTGAAAAATTTTCAGGTCTACCCTGCTGTTGCTGTCTTTATATTTTCTGGCCAGTGTAGTGGTAAGCGATGAAGGGAAAATATTGTCACTGCCTCCGCCAATAAATAAAATAGGATTGTGAGGTTTACTAAAATCAATATTAGAAAAAGAATTCAATACCAATTCACGGCTTACTTTATAACTTTCCGGAACGGCAATACTGTCAAAAGCATTTGCTCTGTCTCTTTCCGGAAGTGTATTGAAAAAACATTTGTCATACCATTCACGGCTGCCCATGAAATATTTTTTGGAAGAAAAGAAACCAAATGCCGGTATAACTGATTTTAATGTTGCAAAGGGAGGAAATACATTTTTTGGAGGAGCACCATCAATACTAACTGCAGCAGCAGCTTTATCTAATTCTAATAATTTCATCGCGGCCATTCCTGCCATTGAATGTCCTATAATTAACGGCTTTTCGGGCAGGGTTTCAATTAGTTTAATAATATTGCTGACCACATCTATAAAACCCGTTTTAGTAAGATCAGGATGAACTTGCTTTCTTAAGTCAGAAGGAATTCCATCATGTCCGGGATTAGCCGGTGTGTAAACGGTATACCCTTTTTGTTCATATCGGTCCTTCCACTTTTCCCAACTGGTTTGGTTTACAAAGTTTCCATGTATCAGAATAATAGATTTTGATTTTGTCATAAGATTAATATTTAAGGAGTTATTGAGGTTTACATATTGACATATTTTACTTTTAAATTAGCATTACAATCTGAGCAAAGCACCTATTTTAAAAATTAGAATTCATTCCTTTATTAGAAATCCTAATACTAAAAGAATAGTCTAATTCCTGTCATGTGCCTAATCATGGAAACTGATAATGCAAGCACTATGCTAATTTAATAATTTATTGACAATCAATTAGATACATTTTTAAAAAAATATTATAATAACTATATTTCGCTAAAAATATCGCTTGTAATGAAATATAAATAATGAAATTTAACAGCTGCTATTTTTTTCTTAATCTAGATTAATCAAGGTGCATTTACAACTTCACTAAGTTTGTATAAGAAATTTAATGACTAAATTTAATTGTTGCCTTGCATTGTAAGTTTGTTAGAACAGCATTTCTATTCAATGAGGAAAAAATAATATGTATAAAAAGATAATAATTGAAAAATATGGAAACAATAAAACTAGAATTAGACGAGAAAAAACATGGCGCTTTTAATCTATATGTTGATGATAAAAAACAAGGCGAAATGACACTAAGCATTAAACCTGATTTACTCACCGTTTATCATACAGGAGTTGAACCTGAAGCAGAAGGAAAAGGTTATGCGAAAAAACTTCTGGACGAAATGACATCGTATGCACGTGCCAATAATTTGATGGTTTTACCGCTTTGTCCATACGTTCATGCGCAATTCAAAAGACATCCGGAAGAATATCAGGATATCTGGAAAAAATAATTAAAAGTCTTTATAGGCCACAGATTACACGGATTATATAGATTAATGCCGTATGACCAATTGCAAAATGGTAAAGCAAATCTGCTAAATCTATCAAATCTGCATGCAAATCTGCCTTACTTAATTAAAAAAATATAACATTATGAATACAGAAATTTTAACCGATGGCATTCCTTTAAATGAAGCTAAAAAAGCTTTGATTATGATTCATGGCCGTGGTGCGAGTGCTCATGATATTCTTTCAATTGCGAAACATCTTAAAGTAGATGACTTTGCATTGATAGCGCCTCAGGCACAAAACAGAACCTGGTATCCCTATTCTTTTTTAGCTCCTCTTAATGAAAATGAACCTTCTTTTTCAAAATCATTAGAAGCTATTCATCAGGCTGTTGTTGCAATTCAACAAAACGGAATCGAAAAAGAGAACATTTATTTTCTTGGATTTTCACAGGGTGCTTGCCTGGCTTTAGAATTTACAGCCCGAAATGCTGCAAAATACGGAGGTGTTGTGGCTTTTACAGGCGGACTTATTGGCGATAAAGTATATGAAAATCATTATTCCGGAAACTTCGAAAATACGCCAATTTTCATCGGAACAAGCGATCCTGATTTTCATGTTCCTGTTGAAAGAGTGAATGAATCTGAAGCACTTATGACAAAAATGGGTGCAGACGTTACTAAAAAAATCTATCCAAATATGGGACATACTATAAGTCAGGACGAAGTGGATTGTGCAAATGCATTAATTTTCAACAAAAAATAATGATTACAATAACACGAGTTTATAGCGATTCCAACGGCGAAAGTCATTTTGAAGATTTCGAAGTTCCGTTGAAAAACAATGGTGATATTGGATTTTTATCTGATGACGAACCTGTAAAATCTATAGTATTTAGAGAAGTCAGTCCTTCTTATGACTATGATTTTCACAATGCACCAGACCGCCAATATATTGTTTTACTGGAAGGCGGTGTAGAAATCGAAACTTCTTTAGGAGAAAAAAGAAAATTTGAAACCGGATCTATTTTATTGGTTGAAGACACCACAGGAAAAGGACATAAAACAAAAAATATTGAACCCAAACTTCGAAAATCAATATTTATAAAATTATAAAACTGCCGGCGTTCTGTCGGCTTTTTTATTCACCATTATTTAGTTTGATATTTCATACTTCAGCAAGGAGAATTTGAAAAATAGTCTTATCTGGATTATTATCGATTTTCTAAATAAAACAGCTTCTTTCATAAAATTGCGATATATCGTAAAAACAAAAACATAAGTAAAGTACTAACAAACAATTATTTAACAAACTTGGAATGTTATTTGGTTATTCGTTTTACAGATAATAAAAAGAGGTTTTATTTCTTAATCTAGGTTAATCGATCCAGAGCGATAACAGAGGTAAATTTGTATAAGAAATCAATAACAATTTAATATCATAAATACCATGGAAAATAAAATTTTAGGCTTACACCATATTACTGCAATTGCAGGTGACGCAAAAAGAAACTTCAACTTTTATTCAAATATTTTAGGATTACGTTTCATTAAAAAAACAGTAAATTTTGATGATCCGGGAACATATCACTTTTACTTTGGTGATGAAGTAGGAAGTGCCGGAACAATCTTAACTTTTTTCCCTTGGGGAGAAGGAATTCAGCAAGGAAGAAAAGGTTCTGGAATGGCTACAGAAATTGGATATTCTGTTCCAAAAGGAAGCTTGGATTTTTGGCAGAAACGTTTTGAGCAATACAATGTAATTTATAATAAGCCATCTGAAAAATTCGGAGAAAAATACCTCACTTTCTTAGATCCGGATGGTTTAAAACTAGAGTTAATTGAATCTAAAACAGACGATAACAGAAAAGCCTGGGAAACAGATCAAGTTAAAGCTGATGTGGCTACTAAAGGTTTTCATAACATCACGCTGACTTTAAACGACATTAAACCAACTGCTGCAATTTTAACGGAAATATTTGGTTACAAATTAATCGATCAGGATGTAAACCGTTACCGTTATGCTACAGATGCTGTAGAAAACGCTGCAATTGTTGACTTGGTAGAATTGGCTGAAGAAAAACGCGGTTTAAATGCAAATGGAACTGTTCATCACGTTGCTTTCCGTGTAAAAAATGATGAAATTTTGATGCACTTTCGTGAAAAAATCGAAGCTTACGGATTGTCAATTACACCGCAGATAGACAGACAATATTTCCATTCTTTATATTTTAGAGAACCAGGAGGCGTTTTATTTGAAATTGCTACAGATAATCCTGGCTTTACTGTAGATGAAAGCTTAGAAGAATTAGGCCAAAACTTAAAACTTCCTGCTCAATACGAATCTCAAAGAGCTGCTATCGAAAATCATTTGGTAAAAATTAATTAATCATACTTTTAGAAAAAGCTATAAAAAGGCAAAACCCTTAAATATTTCTGTTTAAGGGTTTTTTATTGGTATAAAGTTAGAGACACAAGATCTTTTTCAATTAAGTATCATTAAAATAACTTAAAAATTCTCAATCCCATTTTGTAAAAATGCGGCATATTTTTTTACATCTGACTCGTATGCTGCCGGTTTAGAAAGCATATTTCCATTTGTATCCATCAAAACATAATAAGGCTGTGAATTGGTTTGAAATCTTTCTGTTTGAAAATCACTCCATTTATTGCCGACTGTTTTGATCTTTTTGCCGGTAGTTTTTGAAATGATCTGCTCCTTTTCTGGCAGCAATGTTATATCGTCTACATAAAGTGAAATCAGTACATAATTGTTATTCAATTTGTCCCATACTTCTTTATCACTCCATACATTGTCTTCCATCTTACGGCAGTTGACACAGCTCCACCCTGTAAAGTCAAGTATAATAGGTTTGTTTACTTTTTTTGCATAAGCCAGTCCTTCTTCATAATCATGAAAACAGTTGAGATTTTGCGGACATGGCTGTGAATGTTTTTCTGTCACATTCCCTGTATTGGATGAAACAGAAACTGCATTATTTTGATTCCATTCCTTGTAAAAAGACGGAGGTAAAAATCCGCTGGCTAATTTCAAAGGAGCGCCCCAAAGCCCGGGCATCAAATAAACCACAAAACTAAATATCAAAATAGAAGATACAAAACCACTAATTGAAACTTTCGAATTGTTTTCGTATTCATCAAATTTTAGTTTGCCTAGCATATAAAATCCAAATAAGGCAAAAATAACAATCCAAATAGCTATAAAAAGTTCACGTTTTAATATTCCTAATCCATAAACAAGATCAAAAGTTGAGAGAAACTTCAGCGCAAGAGCCAGTTCCAGAAATCCTAATATTACTTTTACCTTTCCCAGCCAGCTGCCCGATTTTGGCAGTTTTTTAAGCATACTCGGAAAGGCCGCAAAAAGCATAAACGGAATTGACAATGCAAGTGAAAATCCAAACATACCAATTGCAGGACCAACAATGCTTCCGCTGATTGCAGCTTCTACCAGAAGATTCCCTATAATTGGACCTGTGCAGGAAAACGAAACCAGAGCCAGTGTGAAAGCCATAAAAAATATCCCTATCAATCCACCTTTATCTGCCATTTCATCTGATTTGTTAAGCCAGCTGCTTGGAAGTGTTATTTCAAAAGCGCCTAAAAATGAGATCGCAAATACCACAAAAATCAAAAAGAAAATAAAATTCACGATACCATTGCTTGCCAAAGCATTAAGAGCATCCGGCCCCAAAGTGAGTGTAACGGTTAAGCCAAGAGTAACATAAATAGCAATAATAGATGCCGCATAAATAATCGCTCGTTTTATTCCTCCATTTTTTGTAAAATAACTAACCGTAAGCGGTATCATAGAAAACACACAAGGCGTCAAAATTGCCAAAAAACCGCCTAAGAATCCTCCCAAAAATATCCACCATAAATTAGCTTCTTTTGCTGGTGGTGCATAATTTGCATTTCCTGCACTTTGTTTAGGCATATACTTTAAATTAATTTCTTCGGTTTCTGGCGGAAGACACATCGTACTTCCGCACGACATATAGGTAACAGCTGCTTTAACTTTGACACTGCCTTTCACTTTAGGAATTATCTTTTGTATAAAAGTGACTTTATTTTCAAAATAATACAACGTTTGATTCTCAAACCCCTTCTCTATTCGGCTTAAGGGTTTGGGTTCAATCACTCGGCCTGCAAGGGCATATTGATCTGATTGTTCAAAATGAAAAGATGTAGAAAGCGGCCCATCCTGTATCTTGTTAAACTGACTATTGATATGCCAGCCTTTTTTAATTACAGCCGAAAATTTTAAATGCAAAGTATCACCAGAACCCTGTTCAATACTGGATTTCCATTTTACAGGATTTTCCTGAATTTGAGCGTTTACATTTATAAAAAGCAAAACGAAAAGTATTCCCAGAATACCCTTAAATTTTTGATTCATATTTATTTATTTTTTTGATTCTCCTTCAGGTTCAAAATCCAGCGAAATAGAATTCATGCAGAATCGTTTGTAAGTAGGCGCCGGACCATCATCAAAAATATGTCCCAAGTGAGCATCACAACGTCCACAGAGAACTTCTGTACGGCTCATTCCGTGTGAACTGTCGTCATGATAATACACACTATTTTTTCTAATGGGTTCGTAAAAACTCGGCCATCCACAGCTGCTCGCAAACTTGGCATCTGATTTAAAAAGTATATTGCCGCACGCAGCACAATAATAAGTTCCTTTGGTACTGCTTTTCCAATATTTCCCGGTAAAAGGTCTTTCCGTATTTTTTTCTCTTGCCACTAAGTATAAATCAATCGGTAATACTTTTTTCCATTCAGCATCAGATACAGTCAGTTTTGAAGTATCCGTTGTTGAATAGTAAGGGTTATTTTCATGTCCTCTCTCTGATTTCATATTTTGCGCATATCCGATGGCAGTCAACAAGGCCGTTATACAGCTTAATACTATATTTTTCATAGTGATCACTATTTGAGTTTCTTTTTAAATATTTCCCTGAATTTATCCAGCTCCGGCTGAATTACATATCGGCAATAAGCCTGATTGGGATGCTTTTTATAATATTCCTGATGATAATTTTCGGCATTATAAAATTTAGTAAAGGGTGTTACTTCAGTAACAATCATGGCTTGATAGATTTTTTTCTCTTTAAGCTGAGCAATACAATATTTGGCTTTCTGCCTCTGATCTTCATTATGATAAAAAATCGCCGAACGGTATTGTGTCCCAACATCATTGCCTTGACGATTTAACTGTGTTGGATCATGTGAAAGAAAAAAAGCTTCCAGCAATTCATCATATGAAATTAAAGACGGATCATAAACTATAGAAAATGCCTCAGCATGTCCGGTCGTTCCGGTGCAAACTTCTTCATAACTCGGATTTTCTGTAAGACCACCTGTATAACCAGACGTAACTTTTAATACTCCTTTAAGCTGTGAAAATTTAGCTTCTCCGCACCAGAAACATCCTGTAGCAAATGTTGCTGTTTCTGTTTGAACAGCCTTTGTCTGGGTCGAACTGCTCAGCTTCTTTTTAAAAGTGTGAAATGCAAATCCTGAAAGCGAGGAAAATAACAGGATATAAATTGCCAGAACATGTTTTTTCATAAATTTTATTATTAATTCAGATGAGCATCTGATGAGATTGTTCCTCTATAAAACTTCTGATTCAATCAAAAACGTAGATTATTGACCCGAGGCTTCTTTAGTAAATTCAAGTAATCCTGCACCATCAACATATCCAATGTGACTGGCAATTACTTTACCATTTTGGTCCAGAATTAAAAGTGTTGGCAGCCCTTCAATTCCCCATGATTTAGCTAGTGCGGTTCCTTCTCCTTTTTCTACATCTATGCTGAAATTGATATAATTTTTATTGAAATAAGCAGCTGCCTTAGAATCTTTGAACGTAGTTTTTTGAAGTTGTTTACAAGGTGCACACCATACTGCATAAGCATCTACGAAAATCTTTTTATGACTTGCTTTAGCCATAGTAAGTGCCTGCTGATAATTCTTTGAAATAAAATTTATTTCATTTCCTGTCGCTTTTTTCTGAGCACCCGCATTCAAAGCACAAAACATTGAAAACAGGAAGAAATAAAACGATATAATTCCGGAACCGTTTTTTAAATTTTTCATTTGAATAATATTTTAAGATTAACCGCTCCACGCACCGATGCCGTCAGTAACCTTGAAGCACCGATGCTTAATAGCGGACACTTTAAAAAATAGAACTGATTATTATTTTTTTAGATAAGAAAGTACTTCTTTAGAATGATCTTCACCTTTCATAAAATCTCTGAAGCTGTAAGCAATAACACCATCTTTTCCAATCACAAACGTTTCACGTCCGCTCAGGATCATAGTGCCTAAATTTTCTTCTTTTACGCCAAACAATTTCAATACTTTATTATCCGGATCGCTTAACAAATCAAAAGGAAGTTTTTCTTTTGATTGAAATGCTTTATGGCTTTCAACAGTACCTTGGTTAATTCCGATAACAAGAGCGTTGGCATCTTTGTATTTTGCGTAAGCATCTCTAAACGCACATACTTCGGCAGTACAAACCGGGCTCTGATCCATTGGGTAGAAAAAAACCACTATGTTTTGTTTTCCCAGATGATCTGCCAGTTTAAAATCTTTGCCATCTTGATTTTTTAAAGTAAATACTGGAGCCTTATCTCCTTTTTTTAATGTTTCCTGTGCGTAGATATTCGAAACTGTTAGAGACAGAATTGCAATTATCATCATTACAATTCCCTTCAATTTTTTTGATGTTATCATGATTTTAAATTTTAAATTGTGTCATTATTGACATTGTAAAATTGCAATACAAAAAAGAGTATGCTTTTGCGATTAAGTTCAATTATTTGGCAAATTGGTTCACCTCAAAAGTTATTTCATTTAAGCGAAAAGCTGCGCATCAGAAGTGATTTGGATACTTAAGGCTTTTGAGATTAAACAATTCTGTTCTGCTGCTTTTGTAACGGCTATAAACTCTTCTTCGTTAATTCCCGGTACACTTCCTGTAATCGAAAGATGAATTCCCGAAATAGCAAAACCTTCCATCGTTAAAGTCGCTTCAGTATTTAATAATGTTGGTGTTAAGCCTTTTTCTGTCAAGGCAAAACTTACTGCCATTGTAAAACAGCCTGCGTGTGCCGCCGCTAATAATTCTTCGGGATTTGTACCTTTTTCTTCTCCTGTAAAACGAGTTTTAAAACTGTAGTTGGTTTGATTTAAAATCCCGCTTTGAGTCGTTAATTCTCCTTTTCCCTCTTTTGCACTTCCTGTCCATTGTGCTTTTGCTGTACGTTTCATTTCTTAATTATTGTTTAATTTGATTGTCACTATTGACAGTACAAAATTGCGTTATACTTAAGAGAAGAATTTTGCCAATAAGCCCAATTATTTGGCGATTTAGTCCAAAAACAAAGCCTTAAATCTTTTCAGTTTAAGGCTTTGCTATAAGATATTTTATTTATTAGAAAGACAATAGAGAAATGCCGGCATTTACATAACCCACACTGGTATCATCACTTGTAAAAGAAGCGTTGCTGTAATGCTCACCATCCTTAAATAATCTGGAAGAGAAATAACTATTGAGGCCGCCTCCAACACTTAACATAATATTTTTGGCAAAGAGATATTCGAATGCTGCACCGCTTTTAAGTTCGATTGTATTGTAACTTACTTTCCCATCCAGCAGAGTATTACTGCGATTATAAAAAGTACTGAACGAACTTTGGTTGGAACCAAGAATAACCCAGGCATTTCTTGCCACTTCTTTTTTAAGATTAATTCCTGTGGGAATATCTACAATAAGTTCCAATCCTGAAGAAACGAACTTATGATAATAATTTATAATGGGTTCTACCGGAATTGGTGAAGAAGGGTCGATCAGCACCAAAAGTCCAACAGAAAATGAAGAATTTTCTGTTTTCTTTATAGGCAGCGTGAAACTTCCATTAAAATTAAAACGTCTCACAGAATTTAGATTATCAGAAATGCCTCTTGCTACCAATGAATATATGATAGGATGATTAAATATACGGTCAGATCTGGAATAATTCACCGCCACATCTATTGTGTTTCTATCCGATGTTAAAGGCATTAATTGAGAATCAGTAAGATTGGTTATATCTTTAAGTTCGATGGCGGTATACGTATAAAAAACCGTTGCCGAAAGAGAATTTCCACTCCACTGAATTGCCGGAGAATTGAAAAAAGTAGTGATGCGCTCGGTCTTTATTTTTCCTTTTGCAAAATCTTGATCATCCAGTTTTGAATCAAAATCGCTATAACCAAAACTGCTGGCAGAAACACCAAACTGTCTCAATGCCGGATAACGAATTGCGAGTTCTCTTTTTCCTGCACTTGTTGTGTCTGCTGCAGGATGTACAGATGACATACTGACCATGTTTTGCGCTTGTAATGCGCACGAGAAAAGTAAGATATAAATGAAAAAGGCTTTTATTTTCATGGCTTTGTTGTTTAAAATAGTATGTTTTTTGATCTAAAGTCCTGCTGCTTTATTAATTAATTTCTGTTTTCTAAATTGATAAATTGAACCCGCAATAAAGAGCAGCAATAAAATAAGAAGCGTATTACCAATTACAGGATCTTTAATATCTTTCGCTAACGGATGTCCAACCGGAACTCTCGTAAAAGTTTCATTAACCGTTGGAACTAGTGAAAGGAAAAAACTAAAAGACAGCCAGAAATTTTCAAAATAACGCGCTCTTCCGCTGTTTTTTCTTTTTGAATTCAGAAGATAGGCTGCCAGCACCAGAATGATTATAAAAATAGCAAAGACATGTCCCGGATTAAACCCGCCATGTTTGGAGATACCTAATGAGGTTAGTGAGGTAACGACTGTTCCGTAAAAATATATTTTGCCGGATAATGTATTCAAATTGATTTTACCGTATTTGATAAAATCTACTACTGCCGCTGCGATTGCGGCAACACCTATAATTGTGTGAAAAATTCCTAAGCTTGATAATCCCATTTTTTATGATTTAAATTTGTTTGAAAATACATAGCAAACTTCCGATAGATCAAGGAGAATGGTTTTGTCAATTAGTCCAACTATTTGGCAATTTGGTTCACAAAAAAAAGCATCCTTCAAATAAATGAAGGATGCCTAAATATTATACAAAACGAGTTTTACAATTACTCTTTGTTATTCAGTTTCTGGCGATAACTTGTTGGGCTGATGCTGTATTTGCTGGTAAAACTTTTGGTAAAATTTGCCAAATCATTAAAACCACAGTCAAATGCTATTTCAGTAATACGCTGATCAGAAACTTGCAGCAATTCGGCAGCTTTCTCCAGCTTTTTAGCCTTAATATAATTGGCCGGTGTATCATGGTATATTTTTGCAAATTCTCGTTTGAATGATGATACACTCAAATTATTCTGCTGCGCCAGTTCTTCAATTGTGAGCTGTGAAAGCAAATTTGCTTCAATTATTTGTTTGAAAGTGTAAGTCGTAGGAGAAAAAAGCTGCGATAGTATCAACTGTATCGATTCTGAATTTTGTGTTTGAGAAAGTAAAAGTATAATCTCCTTTACTTTCAGCACCAAAATATCTTCATTAATCAAAGAAGGATTTTCAAAATAAAACAATAATCCTTCAATGTATTTTTGGATTAGAAAATCGTTGTTTATTTTTTCACTTGATTTATTCGATATTACATTCTTAGGTTTCTGAAGCAGTAACGGAAGTTCCCTGTCGTATATTTTTTTTAATATCTCCGGATAGAACGTAACAATCACAATTTCACAATTACTTTTTGACTTTGAATTGTGTATTTGTTTCCCGGAGTTTATACAGTTCAGTAATAACGAATAATTCGTTGCAAGGTTTATCTGTTCATCATCGATTTGATATTCAACGTCTCCTCCTTTCACATATAAAAAACAAGCCTGTTCCGTAACCGGAAAATCAAAATTAAACGGCGGTGTCAATTCAATTTTTTGAATTAGTGTTTTGCCGTATAGATCGTGTTTTTTATAGTCGTTTATCATAACTTTTTTATTTGTCTTCTTTAGCCAATATTTAAATATGAACTACAAACTCTTTTCTGAGCTGCATTATTATGATTGGATTAATTTTTCTAATTCTTCACGATGGTCTTCGCCCCACTGCGCTGTGTATTCAATTGCAGGTATCAGCGATTTTCCTAAAGAAGTTAATTCATACTCTACCTTTAAAGGGCGTTCGTCATACGTAATTTTGGTTAAAATTCCATGATTAACCAGTTCGCTTAACTGCGTATCGAGAAGTCTTCTGGATGCTTTCGGCATTTTACGCTGTAGTTCGCCAGGACGTTTGATACCCGAATGAATACACCAGATTAAACTGATTTTCCACTTGCCCTGAATTATCTCCATAAACAAATGCAGCCCGCAGTCTAAATTTACCGGAATCTTCTTTTTATACATAATCATTTCAATTGGACATCAAAGGTAAAATATAAAAATGATAAATCTTATACGGCTGAATTTAGCCGTACTTGACTGATTTAAAAGCAGTCTGTAATTTTACAAAAAATAAAAAAATCATGAAATATAAATTATTCGGCACAGGAACGGGATTATATTCCAGTGAAATTATATTGGGCGCAGCGAGTTTTGGAACACGTAAAGGACACGGAACAAATCCCGAAGAAGTTCATAAAATATTAATGGCTTATGCAGATGCGGGCGGGAATTTTATAGATACTTCTGACCGATACCAACTTGGAGAATCGGAAGAACTGATTGGGAAATTTATTGAACACCAGCGCAGCAATTTTATCATTTGTACAAAATACACACAAAGTAATGAAGCTGCGCCTAAAATCAGCAATTTTGGAAATCATCGCAAAGCAATGAGACAAGCTGTAGAATCTAGTCTGAAACGCTTAAAAACAGATTATATCGATATTTATATGCCACATTTTGATGATGGCGTTACTCCGCTTGACGAAATTATTAGAGGTTTAGAAGATTTGGTAAAAAGTGGAAAAGTGCTTTATACTGGTTTAACTAATTTTCCTGCATGGAAGGTTTCTGCAATAGCTGCTTCAACCAAACTGACTGCTGTACAAATCGAATATAATCTATTACAGCGTACTGCAGATCGTGAATTTATACCAATGGCAGAGCAGTTTGGATTAGGAACCATGATGTACTCACCTCTTGCCGGCGGCACATTAACGGGAAAATACAGAAAAGGAGAAACAGGGCGAATAACTCTTGCTTCTTCTGATTACCACGAAGATGAAAAATCAAAAGCAATACTGGATCAACTTTTTGTAATTGCAGAAGAAATTGATTCAACACCTGGACAAGTGGCTTTTGCTTGGGTAAAATCTAAAAGCGCTTTTCCAATATTAGGTGCACGTACAATGGATCATTTTAAAGATGGACTTAAAGCTTCTTCTATAGAATTAACAACCGAACATATTCAACAATTAGATAAACTGAGTGCCATTAGTTTAGGATATCCGCATGATCTGCTGGCAAACGTGAGAGGTTAACCGTTGGTTCCTAAAAATAAAAAACTCAAGTCTACTGACAAACAGCTGTCATAACGTGAAATTACTTTTGTCTTATAACTTTAAAAAATAAGATATGAATTTAGTATCAATTCGCATTATTACTGCCCGTTTAGAAGAACTAGTAAAATTTTATGAGCAGGTTACGGGGATAACCGCCGTGCAATATACTCCAGATTTTGCCGAGGTTAAAACACCTACCACAACATTAGCTATTGGAAGTACCAAAACTTTACTTTTCTTTGGTGGTGATGAGGTCGCAAAACCAGCTCAAAACAGCAGTGTGATTATAGAATTTAAATCAGAAGATGTAGAACAAGACTATATTAGATTAGAAAATTATCTTCAAAATAATATCGTTCAAAAGCCTACCACAATGCCGTGGGGAAATAAATCATTCTTATTTCGTGATCCAGATGGTAATCTTGTCAATTTATTTACGCCGGTCACAGCAGAAGCCATTGCAAAATTTAACGCTCAAAATTAGCTCTAACTATCGAAGAAATTCAGGTGAATTATAAATAGTATTTCCTGAGTCAGATTTCAATTGAAATCTGACTCAGGATTATAATTGAGTTTCCGCATATGAATTATTTTGTAGTTTTATAAAAATTTTGGGTGAATTATGCCGACTAAAAAAGAAACTATCGAAATACATAAAGATGAGCTAAACGCTCCGGGTATTGATATTGCTTCCTTTGATAATCTTCAGGAATATCTCCATACTGCACACAGGGACGATCATTATATGTTTGTTATCCTGCAAAATGGAAATTTTCTTTGGGAACTTGATTTTAAAGAGATAACCCAGATTGGTCCCGCTGTAGGTTTCGTAGCACCCGGACAAGTACATCGCTATCTTGAAGCAAAGCAATGCAAAGGCTGGTTGGTATTTGTAGATAATGATTTAGTTCCGCTTCAATATCGTGACATTTTCATTACCTATTTAAATGCAAAACAATCTGCATCGGTAACGAGTGATGAAACGGTTTTTAAAATACTTCCGTTATTGGCATCAATGCTTGAGCAAACACAACAACCGCTGTTTGATTCTGTCGTAAGATCAATAATAGAAACTCTTGCTGGTTTGGTAGCTTCAAAAATTTTAGATTCACAAGATTCAGTGATTCGTCCGGAAGGACAAAAATATAATACTGTCGTAAAATTTAAACAGCTAATAGCTGAGCACAAAACAAAAGTAAAACAGGTTCAGGAATATGCATCACTTTTAAATATTTCACCACTTTACCTTAACGAAATTGCAAAACAAATCACGGGCTTTCCGGCAAGTTACTGGATCAATCAGGAAATTTTACTGGAAGCCAAACGTATGCTCTATTATACCACACTTGATGTTAAACAAATAGCTTACGAATTAGGCTATGAAGATTATCAATACTTTTCACGCTTCTTTAAAAAGAATACTGCGATGACTGCTCTTGAATTTAGAAATTCAAAACCATTAATTGTCCAATAACAGCCATTAATCGGCTATCCCCTGCGCTGCCCTTCCCGTCTACCTTTGCCGTTGTATAATTATAAAAAATCTACAATGGTACAAACCAACAATTTCACTAAAATGATCACACCAATAATTCTATCGGTGTTTGCTATTTACTTAACTATTGGCATGACTCTGGGAATTCTGCCTGGTTTTATAAAAACAAATTTAAACCTCAGCAATTTTATTGTGGGCTTAGTTATCGGACTACAGTCATTTGCGACTCTGTTTACAAGAGCATATTCTGGAAAGGTAACGGATACAAAAGGTGCAAAAAACAGCAATCATCTGGGAATACTACTGATGATTATTTCAGGGGTTATTTATATAATTGCTTCCTTATTTACAAATAATGCTCTGACTGCTTTAATCTTCCTGATAATTGCCCGAATCGTACACGGTACTTCTGAGAGTCTTGCTATAACCGGCGCTCTATCTTGGGGAATAGGTCTGGCAGGCATACAGCAATCTGGAAAAGTAATGACATGGAACGGAATTGCCATGTATGCAGGAATCGCAATTGGAGCTCCGGCGGCTTTATGGCTTAAAAGTACTTATGGTATAACGATAGTATTTATTTTAATAAGTGTGCTCTCTGCAGCAAGCTGGATTTTTACGCTAAAACTGCCATCTTTACCTGCAGATCCGTCTCTCGTAAGATCTCCATTTTACAAAGTTGTGGGACTTATTTCACAACAAGGTTTGGCATTAGCATTTTCTGCTATTGGGTTTGCCTGTATATCGTCGTTTATTGCTTTGTTGTTTTTAGATAAAAACTGGGAAAATCCTTCATTGGCTTTCATGGCATTTGGATTTTTCTATATATTAACAAGGGTTCTTTTTTCTTCATTTCCTGATAAATTTGGCGGTTATAAAGTGGCACTTGTATCTTTGGTTATCGAAATTATAGGTCAGCTTTTAATTGGGTTTGCGCCTTCAAAAATGATTGCTTTGGCAGGCTGTAGTCTTACCGGAATAGGATTTTCTTTGATATTCCCATCTCTGGGCGTACTGGCAATTAAAAAAGTAGTTCCACAAATGCGCGGTACGGCTTTAGGTGCTTATGCGGCATTTTTTGATCTTTCACTTGCATTGGCCGGACCAGCTGCTGGACTTATTGCAGGTTTTTATAACTATCAGTCGGTTTATTTCTTTGGAGGGATAAGCTCGCTTCTTGCAATAGCAACATTATTTTATAAGAAACAGTAAAGCCTCTTTTTACGTTAAAAAATTAAAACCTCATTTTACATTGAGGTTTTTTCTTTTATATATTTCCTGACTATCAATTTAAGATTCTGAATTTTTCCGGCTTAATATTTTTAATATTATTTTAAGAAAATTTTAATGTTGCTATTGAATTTATACTTCTATTTATATATTTGTAATCAGTCTAAATAAGAATAAATTACAAAACTTCATATGAAAACAACATTTAAAACACTTAAAAACAATGTTTTAACAAAAGTGTTTCTAGCGTTCCTGATCGTATTTTTATGTTCAGAAACGGCTTTTTCTCAGTCAACTTTGGGAACTATTTCAGGTAAAGCAATTCTGAAAGACGGAAATCCTTTACAAGGTGCTACGGTAAAAATTTCAGAATTAAATAAAACTACCACAACAGATTCTGATGGTACTTATCTACTAAAAAATATTCCTTTTGGAACGTATTTAGTCGAAATAAAACTAAACGGTTATGAGTCTACTCCGGCTTCTATTTTAGTAGATCAAAATAATGCAAATGCAACTCTTGATTTTGAACTTGCTTATACTTCACAAAAATTAGAAGAAGTTATTGTAAGCTCAGGAGGAAACCGATTTGCAAGAAAAGAAAGTGAAGAAGTTTCTAAAATGAAACTTAAAAACATGGAAAATCCGCAGGTTTATAGCATTGTAAGTAAAGAACTTATGAAGGAACAAGTAATCACGGATTATAATAGTGCTTTTAAAAACATTCCGGGCGCGGGTATTTCTGAGGTTAGAAATCAGGGAAGATCAACTAATATTTCGAGAGGATTTGCAACACCTCAGTTAGTAAGAAACGGGGTTGGAAGTTTTACTTATAATTCAATTGATCCTTCTAACTTAGAGCGTATTGAAGTTATCAAAGGGCCATCGGCAACATTATTTGGAAGTACGATTTCTTCTTTTGGAGGTTTGTTTAACAGGGTAACAAAAAAGCCTTTCGATTTCTTTAAAGGTGAAGTTTCTTATTCTGCAGGAGATTGGGATTTAAATCGTTTTACAGCCGATATTAATACCCCGATTAATGATGATAAAACAGCTCTTTTTAGAATTAATACAGCATTGCATAGCGAAAGAAGTTTTCAGGATGCAGGTTTTAACAAAAGCTTTTTTATAGCACCAAGTTTTTCTTATCAGGTAAACGAAAGACTGACTTTACTTATTGATGCTGAGTTTAGTGCATCAAAAGGAGTTTCTCCAACGAGATTAGCTCCTTTTACCGGAGCTGGCGCTACTGCACACAGCATTGAAGAAATGGGAATTCCTTATAAACTTTCATTTGCTAACAATACTGTAAATTATACCGCTCAGCAGTATAATATATTTGCACAGTTAAAATACCAAATTTCAGATGAATGGACGTCACAAACTATTGTTTCGCGTACAAGATCATCATCAGAAGGATATACTGTAGCATTGACTGCTATGAGTAACGAAACATTAAGACAACAAGTTACAAATCAGGATTATCCTTATTATGGTACAGACATTCAGCAAAACTTTAATGGTGATTTCAAAATTGGAAGCTTACGTAACAGAGTTGTAGCAGGTTTAGATTTCTACAGCGTACGTGCTACGCGTAATGATGCAACGGTAAATATGCCGGCTATCGATTTCAGAGAACCGGGTAATGCTTATAATAACTTTACTCTGGAAAAAATAAAGCCTTTATTTGCTGCAGCTACTTATGTGAATTATACATCTAATGACGAAAGAACATACAGCGCATACGTGTCTGATGTATTGAATATTACTGATCGATTAATTGTAATGGCAGGTCTTAGAGCTGACCGTTATATTAATAAAGGATTGTATTATCCAGCTACTAACCTTACTACAGGTAATTACAACCAAACCGCGTTTTCTCCTAGATTTGGAGCAGTTTATCAAATTGTTAAAGAGAAAATCTCTGTATTCTCCAATTACATGAACGGATTTAATAATGTTGGAGGTTCAGATTTTAACGGAGATGTTTTTAAACCAAACCACGCTAATCAGTTAGAAGGAGGAGTTAAATTCGACTTTAGCAAAATTAGTGCTACTTTGAGTTATTATAATATTGAAGTAACTAACGTAACGCGTAATGATCCGGATCATGCAAATTTTCAAATTCAGGATGGTACACAGTTAAGTAAAGGTTTTGAAGCTGAACTTATTGCAAATCCTATTAAAGGTTTAAATATCGTTGCTGGTTATACGTATAATGACAGTAGATTATCAAAATCAAATCCGACTACTAACGGATTACGACCAACAACTGCTGGTTCGCCAACAACTGCCAATCTTTGGGCAAGTTACAGATTAACCCAAGGTGCAGCATCTGGTCTTGGATTTGGTGTTGGAGGAATTTACGGAAGCAAATATTTCCAGACTAATACAGCTACTTTTAAATTCCAAATTCCTGAATACACTGTTTTAGATGCTTCTGTTTTTTATGACAGACCAAAATACAGATTAGGTTTAAAAGTAGATAACTTAACAAACGAGAAATACTGGTCATACCGTTTAGCTGCTCAAAATCCAACGAGAGTTACGGGAAATATTACCTTTAAATTCTAAGATTTTCAGTTCGTTATTTCGACTGATATTATTTACATTTGGGCTTTTATAATAAGTTATGACCAAAGGTTTTAAAAAGACAATAAGACAAATACATTTGTGGCTCGGTTTAGCATCGGGCCTCATTGTTTTTATAGTGAGCATCACCGGATTTCTTTATGTTTTTGAAGAAGAAATCCGTGATTTTTCACAGAAAGAATATCTGCATGTTCCTGTTCAGCAAAAATCATTTATAGGATTAAAAACTATAATTGAAAATTATGAAAAACTGGAGCCTAAGCAAAAAATTACGGCCTTAAAAATAAATACGGAAGAACCCAATGCAGCGGTTCAAATTTCAACCAAAAAGAAAAAAACGTATTATTTTAACCCTTATGACGGAAGCTTAATTAACAAGCAAAGTGCAGACTGGCTGAATATTGTTCTTGAAATACACCGCACTTTATTACTGGGAGATGTTGGTGAATTTATTCAAGGCTGGTCGGTCGTGATTTTTATCATCATGCTGATTACCGGAATTGTATTATGGTTTCCGAATCAAAAACGTTTACTAAAGCAGTCACTAAAAATAAAGTGGAGCGGTTCTTTTAAAAGAGTCAATTATGATCTGCATCAGGTTTTAGGGTTTTATGCTTCTATTTTTTTGCTTTTAATCGCTTTTTCTGGAACGTATTTTAAATACGATACCGTTAAAAAATCGGTTAGTATAGTAACCGGAAGCAAACTTAGAAAAGGAGATGAAGTTTTATCTAAAGAAAAAATTGATTCAACCACAATTCCGGTTCGATACAATAACATTTATGAAAGTGCCAACTCAAAATATCCGGGAGCAACTTCAGTTTCATTTTCAATCAGAAAAACGGGAGAATTGAGAGTAAGAATGACGTATCCGAATGATTGGGCAAGAAAACAAAACACCCTTTTCTTTGACGGAAAAACGGGTCAAATGCTTCGCGCAAAACTTTACAAAGACAACAATGCTGCAGATGTATATGAAGCCAGTAATCATGATTTACACACAGGTGTTTTCTTTGGCCTTACAGGGAAAATAATCTGGAGTTTGGTAAGTTTGATTGGAGCTTCTCTTCCCATAACCGGATTTATTATTTGGTGGAAAAAAGGAAAGAAATCAAAAACTAAAAAGGTAAAAGCTTAGTCTTTCATTCAATAAAAAATTAAAACAAAAATCCTTTAAACAAGAATGTTTAAAGGATTTTTTACTTTTGATATCTTCAACTATTTTATAAACTGAATAATAAATCCTCCTTTTGGAGCTAAATTATACTGCCATTTTGAAGTTATAGGATAATTTGAAATCTTAAATTCCATTAACGGATCTGCACCTTCAGAAATAACCCTGAATTTTGAAAAACCCTTACCGTATTTAGTCAAATCAATTGAAATTGGCAATGATGTATTAGTACCGTTTATCCCAATAACATAAGAAAGATTATCTTTTTTACGAAATAAAACAATTTCCTTACCTGGTTCAGCAATTACATACTCTGTTTTATCCCAGGTAGCCGGCATTTCTTTTAATAAATCCTTAAGTTCGTTTGGAAGCGAATTAAAAACCTCTTCTGAATCGGCAAAATGAATAATTCCCGATGTATAAATCATGGCCATTGCCAATTCATGCACTGCTGTATTTAAACGCGTATATTTTCGAAATGTCAACGCAAACGGAGTATAATCTGCAGGTCCCGCAACGTTTCTTGTAAAGGGTAATACTGTATTTTGCTGCGCTGCCATTTCAGGAAATCTTGGTTCGTAAAAATAGCTTTCTGTTCCTAAAATAGCTTCTGCCGTTACAAAGTTGGGCCATGTTCTGTGCCATCCTCTTGGTACAGTTGTACCGTGCAGATTTACAAGCAAATGTTCTTTGGCGGCATCTTCAAAAACCGATTGAAGCATGCTCATTACTTCTTGTCTGTCTGAACACCAAAAATCTATTTTAACGCCTTTTACTCCCATATCAGCGAGTTCTTTAAATCTTTTTTTCCTTTTTTCCGGATTAAAATATTCTGCCGAATATCCCCAAACTAATGGCTGAACTCCTTTAGACAAAGCATGATCAATAATTTTTCCTTCTTTATTGGCTTTTTCCCATCCCGCATCAAAAAGCGTGTATTTAAAACCAAATGAAGCCGAAACATCCGTGAATTTTTTATACATTTCTGGTGTGAAATCATCAGGATGCGACCACCATGACCAGGCTGCTTTTCCCGGTACAATCCATGAAGTATCTTCAATTTTAGAGGCTGGAGCCAAATCTGTAATTAGAGTTGATAATAATATATCTCCCGCTTTATCACCAATCAAAATAACTCTCCATGGCATTGTCCATGGTAAATTTGATTCAGGATAAGCGTTTGTATCTGGTAAAGGCAAGGTGAATTTTTCATCTTTTTGTGCAAATGCTATTTTGTAAATTCCGTCATTAGAATCCGGCTGTAAATGACAGCCCGGAAATGTACCTTCAGCTCCTGATTCTGCAATTAAAACCCAATTTTTAGTATCGTTTACATTAAAAAGCGCCGGCATACACCAGCCAACAGAAACATTTCGCGCACCGCTTATTGGATCTCCGGATTTTACATTCACATAAAAATCTTCATAACCCGGCGTGTAATCTCCAGCCTTATTGTACGGCTGAAGCCAGCCTTTTGCATTTTGATCGATATGAAATCCAGTAATTTCGTTTTTAACCACTCTGGTTTTCTCTTCCTTTTCAGCAAACTTATATCTAAAAGCAACACCTTCTTCTCCGGCAATTAAATCGATTGTGATTAAAGCGCCTTGTTTGTTTTTAAAGGTTATGCTTTTAGTTTTAAAAATATGATCGGCAACTTTATTATTGGCGACTTTAAGCTCATATTTTTCACGCTTTTCTTCGATTGAAGAAATTTTAACAACCGATAGTCCAGATGTAAAATCATTATTTTCACAATTCAGTCCCAACGGCGAATCCAGAATTATCGTTTTATCTCTGCGGGTAACTTTATAAGACAACTTTCCATCTTCGGTTAAAGACAAAGTAATTTTATTTAGATTATCCTTAGACTTCAGGTAAAGGTCTTTGTTTTGTGCTTTACCGCTTGTCAGTACAAAAAATACTGCGGGTATCAGTAAGCTCAAAGTTCGATGAATAAACATTTTTCTCATTATATAATTTTTAAAGGTGATAGTTAAATTTTGTTAGCTGCTATATCAAAAGCATAGGTAATAGTTTCATTATAAACCTGCTCTGCCTTGAATATTGTATTTGGAAAATGTGCGTGGTTGGGGCTGTCCGGATAATACTGGCATTCTAAACAAAGTCCGTCAAAAGGTTCATAAAATTTAGAATGTTCCCCAATTTCGGCACTGTTTAAATAATCTCCCGTATACAATTGTACGCCCGGATATGAGGTATATACACGCATTATTCTTCCAGATATTTCTTCGAATAATTCACAAACCGAATTTTCATCGACATTATTTCTATTAAAAATATAATACGTATTCAGTCCGCCGTCTTTCATAACATCTCCTAATTTGTAATGGTAAAAAGAACAGTTTTCTGCGGGTAAAATTCTTCCTGTCGGAATATAATCTTCCATACTTTCTACTATTTTGTCGGCCTGAATATTCAGATAATGATTTTGTATTTTTTCTGTACAAGCCGATAAATTAAAATAAGAATGATTCGTAAAGTTTATTGGAGTTGATTCATCGGACACAGCCAAAAATTCAATTTTCAGTTCGTTTTTATCTGTCCATTTATAAATGACTTTGGTTTTTAAATTTCCGGGAAAACCGCCATCTCCGCTTTCATTTTTCAAAGTAAAAATTACAGCATCCTCATTTATGCTAAAATCAAAAACCTTGCTGTTAAATCCGGCTGAACCGCTGTGATTATTGTTCTCGCCATCATTTTTATCTAAATAATAGGTTTTATTTTCAATAGAAAATTCGGCATTATTGATTCGGTTGGCAAAACGCCCAACAGTTGCTCCTATATAAGACGTATCTTTTATGTAACCCTCTAAAGTTGGAAATCCTAAAACTACATTTTCTTTTTTTTCGTTCTTGTCCGGAACTACTATGGATTTTACTATGGCTCCATAATTAAGCAGTTCAACATAATTCCCGTGAACGTTTGTAAGTGTAAATTTAAAAATTTCTTTTTCAGAATACCAGCCAAAAGGCTCATATACAATTGTATTTAAAGGGTTCATATTGTTTTAAAAAAGGATTGAAAACATCAAGGTTATAATAGTGTTTCAAATGTACTTTTGATTATTCGTCTCAAAATGGACATTTTTTTTAAAAGCATGGATTAAATTACGATATTTGGAAAAGACAATCCGAAAAATGAAAAATTCATCTCAAAAAGAAAAAACAAAAGTCAAAGAAGGTTTCTTAGGGCAGCGCATGATTGTGATCCCTAAAAACATCCTTTCAAACATCAAAAAGAATCCTCTTATTGCGAGTTTGTATTTTACTGACATTGGCGTTTTTCCTAATGCAAGTCATCATTCGATGAAACGAAAACACGGGAGTAAGCAGTATATCCTGATTTATTGTTATAAAGGAGAAGGCATTATTAGTAAAGAAAACAAAACCATAACACTCAAAGCCAACACCTTTTATATTATCCCTCCAGAAGTTGCGCATGATTATTATGCTTTAAAACAAAACCCGTGGAGTATTTTCTGGATTCATTTTACCGGACCTCAGGCACCTCATTTTTATGAGAAATTCATAACTGAATTTCCTGACACTGCGCCCCAATTATCGCTTGAAGAAAGACGCATCGAACTTTTCGAAAACATACTCGATGTTATGGAAGACGGTTACAGTGCGAGTAATCTTGAATTTGCCAATCTTTCATTATGGCAATTGCTGAATGCTTTTTTATATGAGAAATTTTTCATTCAAAAGAACCGAAAATTTTCAGAGGATAATACTATTGAATCAGCGATTGACTACATGAAAAAACATCTGGATCTTTCGTTAAAAATCAATGATGTGGCTGCTTATTTTAATTATTCGTCCTCTCATTTTTTTACCTTATTTAAGAAACAGACCGGGTATTCTCCCATACATTATTTCAACTATTTAAAAATGCAGAAAGCCTGTCAGTATCTTAGTTTCACTACTATGAGTATAAAGGAAATCAGTTTTAATCTCGGCTTCAATGATCCGCTTTATTTCTCCCGTTTGTTTAAAAAAATAATGAGCACTTCGCCTATACAATACCGTACAGAATACAAACAGTAACGCAATGGTTTTCGTATTTTAATGCACCGCATCAAAAAATCAGATTATAATCCATCTATTCAAAAAAAATATCCATAAATCAAAGGTTTCTATTCCGCTAATTTTACAAAAGCTATTAAACCCTTTTTATGAAAAACTATAATTATACCTTTTTACTATCGATTAGCCTTGTTGCAGCATTGGGTGGTTTACTCTTTGGCTACGACTGGGTTGTAATAGGTGGTGCAAAACCATTTTACGAAATTTATTTTGGCATTTCAGATTCACCGGCCTTACAAGGCTGGGCAATGAGCAGTGCCCTTGTTGGCTGTGTTGCAGGTGCCGCAGTTGCCGGAAAACTGGCAGATACCTACGGAAGACGTCCTATGTTAATCGTTGCCGCCGTATTATTCTCCTTATGTGCAATTGGAACCGGAGCTTCAGAAACTTTTACCATATTTATTATCTGGCGTATTATTGGAGGTATCGGAATTGGGATTGCCTCTACAATATCACCTTTATATATCGCAGAAATCGCACCTCAGGAGACCCGCGGACTTTTTGTTTCGATTAACCAGCTTACTGTAGTTATAGGAATTCTGGCCGCACAAATCACAAATATGTTGATTACAGAGGTTATTCCCGCAGGTTATACGCATGCTCAAATTCTGGCTTCATGGAACGGACAAACGGGTTGGAGATGGATGTTTTGGGCAGGTTTTTTTCCGGCAGTTTTATTCTTTCTTTTAATGTTTTTAATTCCCGAAAGCCCTAGATATCTGGCTAAAAAAGGAAATTACGATTCGGCAGAAAATACACTTACTAAAATTGGAGGTTTGGCCTACGCCAAAGAAGCTACTGTAAAAATCAAAGAAACTTTCACTGATGAAACGGAGAAAACAGATTTCAAAATGCTGTTGGACAAAAAGGCTTTACCTATATTGACAATTGGTATTGTTCTGGCGGCTTTTCAGCAATGGTGCGGTATTAATATCATCTTCAATTACGCTCAGGAAATCTTTGTTTCGGCGGGTTACAGCATCAACGATTTATTTATGAATATCGTGATTACCGGAAGTATCAATCTGGTTTTTACTTTGGTTGCTATGGGAACTGTAGATAAAATTGGACGCAAAAAATTAATGCTTTTTGGTTCTGGCGCATTGGCCGTAATTTATGCTTTACTGGGTTATTTTTATTATACCAATGTTACCGGTTTCCCTTTATTATTGCTGGTATTATTAGCTATTGCAATATACGCAATGTCACTTGCTCCTATTACATGGGTTATTTTATCTGAAATTTTCCCTAACCGAATCAGAGGTGTTGCGATGTCTATAGCCACATTTGCACTCTGGATTGCTTCTGCACTATTGGTACAAACATTTCCAATTTTTAACGAATACCTGGGCACATCAGGAACTTTCTGGGTGTATGGTATTATCTGTGCCTTAGGATTTGTATTTGTTTTCAGAAAACTTCCTGAAACAAAAAACAAAAGTCTTGAAGAGATTGAGGAACTAATGGTTTCTGATCGTCAATCGAAGAATATTCAATAATCTAAATTTCATTACATCATGCAAAAAGTAAATGTTTGGAAGGAAAAAATAATCCTGCCAACTTATGAGGTGGGCAAACCTGAAAAAAATCCTGTATTTATTGAGAAAAGAGTGTATCAGGGAAGTAACGGATCTGTATACCCTTATCCGGTTATTGAAAAAATAGCAGATGAAAAAACCAACAAAGAATATCAGGCGGTTTATCTTGAAAATGAATTTATTAAAATAATGATTTTGCCTGAGCTTGGCGGACGAGTTCATATGGCTTATGATAAAACTAAAAATCGTCATTTTGTTTATTACAATCAGGTTGTAAAACCTGCATTGGTTGGACTTACAGGTCCGTGGATTTCGGGCGGAATTGAGTTCAACTGGCCACAGCATCACAGGCCGACTACTTTTGATCCGGTTGATTTTACTATAGAAGAACATGAAGACGGCAGTGCAACGGTTTGGTGCAGCGAAGTAGAACGTATGTTTAGAACCAAAGGTATGGCAGGTTTCCGATTATATCCTGATAAAGCTTATTTGGAAATCAAAGCGCAGTTATACAACCGTACATCATTTCCGCAGACTTTTTTATGGTGGGCAAATCCGGCAGTTAAGGTAAATGATGATTATCAGTCTGTTTTTCCGCCAGATGTAAATGCTGTTTTTGATCATGGTAAACGTGATGTTTCTTCTTTCCCTATTGCAAAAGGAACCTATTATAAAGTCGATTATTCGCCGGGAACTGATATTTCCCGTTACAAAAATATTCCGGTTCCAACCTCTTATATGGCGATTGCATCTAAGTACAATTTTGTGGGCGGATATGAAAATGATTCTAAAGGCGGATTACTTCACGTAGCTAATCATCATGTTTCTCCGGGAAAGAAGCAATGGACATGGGGTCACGGTGATTTCGGTCGTGCCTGGGATCGTAACCTTACGGATGAAGATGGTCCGTATATCGAATTAATGTGCGGTGTTTATACCGATAACCAACCGGACTTTACCTGGATTATGCCGGGAGAGCAAAAGGATTTTACGCAGTATTTTATGCCGTATCGTGATTTGGGTATTGTGAAAAATGCGACTAAAAATGCGATGGTTAATTTAGAGAGCATTGATAACAAATTAGTAATTAAGGCTTACACAACTGGCGTTTATCCTAAAACTACTATTACTTTAAAAAATAATGATGTTGTTATATTTCAAAAACAATATGATGCCTCGCCATACAATTCGTTTGAAGAAACAATTGATTTTAATTTTGGTTTAGAAGGTTTATCTATTTCTGTAACAGATGCGGAAAATAAAGTTTTAGTTGATTGGATTTACGAAGGTCAAAACGAAGATGAAATTCCCGAAGCTGCAAAACCTGCCCTTGCACCTGAAGAAATCGAGAATAATGAACAATTATTTCTAACGGCTCAGCATTTAGAACAATACAGACACGCTACTTACAGCCCGATTCCGTATTATGAAGAAGCTATAAAGCGTGATTCTGGCGACATTCGTTCTAACAATGCAATGGGATTGTGGTTAATGCGCAGAGCAAAATTTGCAGAAGCTGAACCTTATTTTAGAGCCGCAATAAAAACACTGACACAACGAAATCCAAATCCATACGAGGGTGAAGCTTATTTTAATTTAGGATTATGTCTTAAATATCAAAATAAGAATGAAGATGCTTACAGTGCTTTTTACAAATCGACATGGAATGCGGCCTGGCAAAATCAGGGTTATTTTTATATCGCGCAGCTTGACGCTCTAAAAGGCGATTACGATTTGGCATTAACGCATATTAAAAAATCAATTTCTAAAAATACCGAAGATCATAAAGCACTGCATTTACAAGTGGCGCTTCTTAGAAAACTAAATCAAAAAGAAAAAGCCCTTGCACTTACAAACCGCTATTTACAAGACGACTGTTTTAATTTTGGATTGCTTTATGAGAAATATCTTTTAAGCAATGACAAAAAAGACCTCAGCTATTTTAATTCGCTTATCCGAAACAATATTCATACGTATATCGAATATGCTTTAGATTATGCTGCAGCAGGGTTTTATGAAGAAGCTGCGGGATTATTAAATGAAGGTTTGAAAGACGAAAACACATACCCAATGGCGTGGTATTTTGCAGGTTCTTTTTATGAAAAATTAAATGATTTCGGTCAAGCCGAAAAATGTTTCAAAATGGCCTCTGAGGCAAAACCGGATTATTGTTTCCCAAATCAGGTTGAAGCTGCGTTGGTACTTCAAAATGTAATTCAGAAACAAACCAATGATGCTAAGGCTTTGTATTATTTAGGCAACTTTTGGTATGCTGCTAAGTTTTATGACGATGCTATTTCCTGCTGGGAACAATCTGTTGCTATAGACAATAGTTTCCCTACCGTACACCGTAATTTATCATTGGCCTATTACAACAAACTAGGCGACGAACAAAAAGCGCTTTCAAGTTTAGAAAAAGCTTTTTCATTGGATTTAGAAGATTCCAGAATCTTAATGGAATTAGACCAATTGTATAAACGTTTGAACAGGGATTTAGTTTTCAGACTTGCTTTCTTGGAAAAGCACTTAGAATTGGTAATTCAAAGAGATGATGTTTATCTAGAAAGAGCTGCGATATACAATCTTTTAGGCAAACATGATAAAGCACTTACTCTATTACAAAACCGAATTTTCCATCCGTGGGAAGGCGGCGAAGGAAAAGTAAGTGGACAATATCTTATTTCTTTAACTGAAATTGCAAAACAGCAGATCTCACAAGGAAATTATGACGCAGCCATAGAACTTTTGGAACAGGCTCAAATTTATCCTGATAATTTAGGCGAAGGAAAACTACCAGGCGCACAGGAAAATGATATTCATTACTGGCTTGGCGTTGCTTTCGAAAAGAAAAATGATCTGAAAGAAGCTCAAAACTGGTGGCAAAAAGCAACTCAAGGACTAGAAGAACCTACAGCCGCAATTTTCTATAACGATCAGCAGCCGGATAAAATTTTCTATCAAGGTTTAGCTTTCTTAAAATTAAATAACACAGCTGAGGCTGGTAAACGTTTTGAAAAACTAGTCGCTTACGCTCAAAAACATGTAAACGATTCTATTACGATCGATTATTTTGCCGTATCGCTGCCCGATCTTATGATTTGGGAAGATGATTTGGATAAACGAAACAAAATTCATTGTCTATACATGAAGGGATTAGGACTTCTTGGTCTTGATAAAAAAGCAGAAGCAGAAGAAACATTCAACACGGTTCTTGATGAGGAAAAAAGCCACTCAGGCGTTACGATACATTTGTCTTTATTGAAAAATGAAGAATCAGTTTTTGTTTAAGTTAGTATTGGTCATTTAAGTTTAGCCCCGACAGGTTTTTAAAAATCAGTCGGGGCTTGTGGTTTTACACAATCTTGTCATTCCGAGGAACGAGGAATCGCACTAGAAATTCCTCAAAGAAATGTCAACGATCATTGTCGATTCACTTGTGCCATTCCTCGTTCCTCGGAATAACAAAACAATAAAATTAAAATCCGCCGTAATTCGTTTAATCCGCAAAATCCGTGGGCAATATCTAATATCTAATTAACAGGTCTATCCTCTAATTTAATTCCCCATTTTTTATTAGGTTTTGGTCCCATACTAAATTCTAAAACCCCGCCATTATCAATCTCTGATTGATGAATAAAGGTCTTAGGATATGTTTTACCATTTAGCTTTGCACTTTGGATATAAATGTTTTTGTCTGAAACATTTTGTGCCACAACTTTAAAAATCTTCCCGTCTTTCAACTGAATTGAAGCTTCTTTTAATAATGGAGAACCAATAACATACGTACTGCTTGCAGGATTAACAGGATAAAATCCCATTGCGCTAAAAATATACCAGGCAGAAAGTTCTCCGCAATCATCATTTCCAGAATAACCAGATGAAGTCGTGTTGTACATTTTCTTTAAAATTTCAGCTGCGTATTGCTGCGTTTTCCATGGCTGACCTGCATAATTATACAAATAAGCAATATGATGACTTGGTTCATTTCCGTGCGCATATTGGCCAATGAAGCCAGAAGCATTATCGTTTACTTCTTCCGGTTTATCTTCTAAAGTAAAAAAAGTGTCTAGTTTTTTGGCAAAAGCATTATCTCCTCCAACCAAATTTATAAGCCCTTTTACATCTTGAGGAACGTACCAAAAGTATTGCCAGCCATTGCCTTCGGTAAAAGGGTATCCTCCGTTTGCACCATATTTTAACGGATCAAATGGTTCGATCCAGTTTCCTTTATCATCTTTGGCTCTAAAAAAACCTATTTGTTTATCGTATAAGTTTTTGTAGAATAGAGAACGTTTTGTAAAATGATTATAATCATCTGTTTTTCCGAGTTTTTTAGCCAATTCTGCCACGCACCAATCATCATAAGCCATTTCTAAAGTCAAAGAAACTGACTGTGATTTTAAATTTTCGGGAATGTAACCGTACTTTTCCCAGATCCCAAAAGGCGACCCCGGATGTTCGCGAGCTGCTGAATTCTTTACAGCTTCAAATGCTAAGTCTGCATTAATGCCTGATAAATTCTTAAGCACGGCATCAACCACAACCGGAATGGCATGATTTCCTATCATACAATAATTTTCCTGACCCCATAATTGCCAAATTGGTAAATAGCCAAAAACTTTGTAATACGCCAGCATACTGTTTACAAAATCAGCAGAACGTTCCGACTGCAAAATGGTGTACAAAGGATGTGCGCCACGATACGTATCCCACAAAGAAAATGTCGAATAATAGGGTTTAAATGAATTTCTAACCGTGAAATCTGCCGATGGATAATCGCCGCTGACATCAGATAAAGTATTCGGCTGAATAAAAGTATGATACAAAGCGGTGTAGAAAATCTGTTTTTGTTCTTCTGTACCGTCAATTTTTATTTTGCCGAGTTCTTTTTCCCAAACAGCATCTGCATTGTTTACGGTTGCATTAAAATCCCAAGACGGAATTTCAGCTTGTATATTTAAACGTGCATTTTCGATGCTTGTCGCAGAGATTCCAACTTTAACCAAAACTTCTTGTTGTTTTGAAGTATCAAAATCTAATATTCCCCTGATTGCATTTCCGTTAACGATTTTCGCATTATCATAACTATTGCTTCCATCTTTTATATGATTATGAATTATGGGCTGCGAAAATTCAGCATGAAAATATACTTTTCGCATTGGCGCCCAGCCTGTAATAATGCGATATCCTTCTACGGTATGATCATTGGGAAATGACAATTGTGAAGCTATAATTCGTGTATTCCAATCTGATTTTTTCATCGAATGATCTAAATCGATAATGATATGCGCTTCTTTATTTTTAGGAAAACTGTATTTATGAAACCCAGCGTGAGTTGTTGCTGTTAATTCTGCTTTTATTTGATAATCCAAAAGTTCTACGCTGTAATAACCTGGTTTTGCCGATTCTTTATCATGTGTAAATTTCGACTGATACGCATTTTGTCCTTCTGTTTCTTTCACTATTGCACCGCTAAAAGGCATTAGCATTACATCAAACAATTCTGCAACTCCAGTTCCGCTTAAATGTGTATGACTGAAACCTGCAATTGTATCATCGTTATAATTATAACCGCAGGCAACGCTCCAATCGGGTGTATTACGAGTGTCGGGACTAAGCTGCACCATACCAAACGGAACTGTCGCTCCGGGATAATTATTTCCTGAAAGTGGTGATCCGTGTGCTGCTCCCGTTCCAATAAACGGATTAACGTGTGCGGTTATTTTTTCTGTAGTCTGCGCTCTCAGGATTATAGAACTTAGAAATGCAACGCAGATCATTATTTTATTGAAATTCATAATTTTTTAGGATAAAAATTAGTGACATAATGATTTGATTCTTCTTTTTTAATTGCCTCCTGCTTTAGCTGGAGGTTGTTGAAATTAGATTCAAATAGGGCTTTAGCCGAAACGCTATGATTTTGGCTAAAGCCCTTTGTTTAATAGACTCTTTTTAACCTCCAGCTTTAGCTGGAGGCAATAAATTTTTTATTGATATTGCTTAATCCTGCAAGGTTTCAAAAACCTTGCAGGAATCACGCTCTATAATTTGGAAGATGTAATCTCTTTCAATTCCCCGTTTACTTTCACTTTTACTTTTGTTGCTACAGGAGATAGTATTTCATATTTGGTGATTTTTCCTTTTTCCCATTTCATATTTATGGTAAAATTTCCTTCGGCTTTAAGCCCTTTTACCTCACCTGCCTTTAACCAAACATCTGGCATAGCAGGTAATAATTCAATAAACCCTGCATGACTTTGAATCAACATTTCTCCAATTCCTGCTGCAGCTCCAAAATTTCCATCAATCTGAAACGGCGGCCCGGCAGAAAGTAAATTAGGATAAACTCCCCCACCTGCTCCATAATTGATATTGGTAGCAAGAGTTGGTCTCAAAATTGTTTTTAATAATTTATAAGCTCTGTTTCCTTCTTTCAAACGAGACCAAAACAGCATTTTATAAGCAATTGACCAGCTTGGTCCATCATCTCCCCTGACTTCAAGCGTTTTCTTCGCCGCTTCGGCAAGTTCCTGTGTGCTTTCAGGAGTTATTAAAGAAGCAGGATATAATCCGTATAAATGAGAAATGTGGCGATGCTGCGCGTCTGGTTCTTTATAAGGTTTTAGCCATTCCTGAATTCTTCCGTCTGGACTAATAACTCCCGGCGGAGGTAATAATTTCAATCTTTTCTCTAGTTCAGTGCTCAAATCCGTATCGATTCCCAGTTTTTGAGATGCTGTAATTACGTCATTAAATAATTCACGAACAATTTGATTGTCAATTGTAGGTCCCATACAAACATGAGCATCTTGCCCATTTGGCAAGAAAAATGAATTTTCGGGAGAAACTGACGGCGAAGTTACCAGCCAGCCCGTTACCGGATCTTTTACCAGCATGCTATTATAAAACTGAGCCGCTCCTTTTATAATGGGGTAAATTTCTGCTAAATAAGCCTTGTCGTTTGTATACAAATAATGGTTCCATAAATTGTTGCATAACCAGCCTGAACCTGCTTTTGCAATTCCCCATGAAGCGCTTTCGCCTGGTTCTGTAAATCCCCAGACATTGGTAATTACGTGCGCTACCCAGCCATCGGCATTGTAGTAGGCTTTGGCTGTTTTTTCTCCGTAAGGAACCATTTGTTTCACCAAATCTTTTAATGGGAGATTTAATTCTGAGAGATTCCCCGTTTCCAGTGCCCAATGATTCATCTGAACATTTACATCAAGATGATAATCTCCATTCCATGGAGTCTGCACCTGATGCGCCCATAATCCTTGCAAATTTGGAGGCAATAATCCAACTCTTGTGCTGCTGATGCTTAAATAACGTCCGTATTGGTAAAACAAAACCGGAAGTTCGGTATCTGAATCAGGTTCTTTTAAAAAAGCATCTAAACGCTCATTTGCAGGCAGTACTTTTTTATCCGATTTTCCAAAATTTAAAGCCACACGATTGAACAATTTCTGATAGTTTTGAATGTGGATTTTCTTCTGATCCTGATACTTTTTCTGCATCGCTGCATCTAAAATTTTATCAATAGAAGATTCAAAACTTTTATCTTTAAAATCTGTTCCGGCACCAATATATAGCACAACTTCTGTTGCGTTTTTTATTTCAATTGTATTATTGGTATATAAAGCACTTCCGTCTGTTGTTTTAGCTTTTACTTTGGCTTTATATTTCATCCCTTTTCCGTCAATTCCATTGTTCAGCTGCCCCGCCATAACAAGAGAATTGTCATTTTCATTTACAGTTTTAAAATGTTCCGGCCGGTCTAACTGTATTGTAAAATTGAGTTTTCCTTTTTTACTTGAAGTCAGTTTTACAAAAAGGGCATCATCTCCAAAACCTGCAAAATATTCACGCTTGTATGTAACTCCGTCAATGGTAAATTGTGTGGATGCAATCGCAGTTTGTATATTCAGATTTCGGCTGTAATTTGTGACTTGCGAATTGGTTTTGTAATCAAATTTAAGGGTCATATTCCCTAAAACCTGGTAACATCCAAATTGTACATTTGCGCCGTCTCCGCTTCCTGATCCCGGTCCTTTACACACAAAATTTTCATTGATCAATTTCTCGGCTTCACTATTTTTATCTGCCAAAAGCAATTCTCTTATCTGAGGCAGAAAAGAAAACGCTTTGTAATTGTTGGCATCTTGTGGCGATCCGCTCCAAAGGGTAATATCATTTAAAACCAATTTTTCGGTTGTAATACCACCGTCAGGCATAATTCCTAAACGTCCGTTTCCTAAGGGTAATGTTTCTTCCCATTGAGATGCGGGTTTTATATACCACAACTCTAACGGATTACTTTGCGAATAACCTAAAATCGGTATGAGTATAAATAGCAATGCTTTGTATTTTTTGATATTCATGTTGTTTGTTTTTTTCCACAGATTAAAAGGATTAGAATGGTTTTTTGTCTGTGATAACTTCATATTTTTTTGTGTTTTAGTTCGTTTGTATTAAACCTGTCAGGTTTGCGTTGAAAACACTTTTTATTTATTATAAGGAATTGCTTTTATAACCGGTTTTTCTCCATTTTTTAAAGCCGATTCATCAAATTCTATAGTAACTTCTTTGCTTTCACCTTTTAGCAAAGTAAAGTAGCTGTCACTTACGATTGCTGGTAATATTTGAGTTCCCGATTTATCATTTAGTGCTTGTATCTGGATTCCGAATGCAATTCCTGAAGGGCTTGAAACTTTAGATTTAATAACATATTTCCCGTTTTGTTTTACCACTTTACTGGAAACATTTACATTTGCTTTTGGTAATTTATTCAAATCTGTGAAATCTTTCATATTAGAACCCCTCCAATAAAAATTCTCACTGATTACTTTATTCTGGGCATCTTTTAATTTTAATCGGATGAAATGCACCGGACTTAAACTGGAAATATCGCTATTAGTCTCTGCTCCAAAAACTTTAAAATCGTACAAGGAATATCCCCAGCCGGAACCGCGTTTTATTCCCAGCATTCGTACATAACGGCCTTTGGTTTCATCAAACGAAATATTCTGAAGTCCTTGTTTTCCATCTTTAATACTACTCGCATCTGCCCAGTTTTGAGCGTCAGAACTTATTTGGATTTTATATTCTTTGCCGTATGCATTTTCCCAGTTTAAAACGACACGATTAATGATATATTCCTTTTCAAGATCTATGTAAATCCACTCATTATCTGTCGAATTACTAGCCCAGCGGGTATTTGAATCGCCGTCTGTAATATCTTTAGTATTTCCTCCGTCTGTAGAGGATGCGGTAACATTTTTTTGAAAAGCTAAATCTTTTTGATTGGAATAAAACGGAATTACGAAACTTTCTGTTGCTGTGTTAGAATAAGAATCTACAACGGCATTTTGACTGAACTTCGCTACTGATTTTCCATCTAAATTATAAACCGTTGCTTCGGCATTCAAATTCTTGAAATCAGTTCCGGTAGTATTAATTACTTTAACCGAATTATTTACAGGACTCCACTGAATATGCATAGGTTCACATGCCGATTTTACGCCCCAATAAGCTCCTGTTAAATCATAGTAATAATCGTAAGTCTGCCAAACCATACTTGGATAAGAGGACTGACTCATCCAAATCATTATTCCCGAAGCGTCTTCCCACATATGGTCTAACCAGCCTTCATACATCGCTTTATTGGTTTCGATATTTAACAATTGGGCTTTTCTGGTATATTCTTCCAGATTATTTGGTTTGCCGTAACGTTCTGTTATGCTTTTATCATAATTGTCCGGAGAAGCATTAAAAGCTTTTTGTCCGAAGAAATGTTTGTCCCACATATCGTTTCTCGGCCACCAGTCTTTTTCCGGAATAAATTTTTTGAAACTTTCAATATTAGGAAAAACGGCTGTACCAATTTCAGATCTTAAACCCCAGCTTGGGCCGTCTCCTGTTCCCACATAAGGTTCAGGATATTTTGTAAAATAAAACCTTGGATCTTTATTGCCCCAAAGTCCGCTGCCGCTTAGATTTCCTGTATTTGAACAAGGCTGATAATAACGGTCGTTATTGTCAAATGTTTTGATGTTTTCGGCAATCCATCCATTGAGCGGAGGCTGAGGTAAACCTTCATTATTGCCACACCAGATTGCAATACTGGCATGATTTCTAACGCGTTTGATTTTCTCAATTACATTGCTGTTGAAAACATGAATATCTAAAGGAAGGTTCGGATTTGCATTTAACCAAAAATCATCCCAAACCATAATACCATATTTATCGCAAGCCTGGTAAAATTCATCATCTGTTGTCGAACCTAACCAGTTACGAATAATATTGTAATTCATTTCTCTATGAAGTTTGACTTTCAAATCGTATTCTTCGCCTCTGCAGCGAAGCATATATTCGCTCATTCCCCAGTTTCCTCCTTTAAGAAAAACACGTTTTCCGTTAATCGAGATATGTAAAACACCGCCTTCTGTATCGTAGGTATATTTTTTAATTCCGAAAGTTATTTTTTGAGTATCCGAAACTTCATTTCCTATTTTGAAAGTAAACTGGCAGGTATATAAATTAGGATTCCCGTAACCATTTGGCCACCATAATTTAGGGTTTTGAATAGAAAGCTCAGGAAATTGTTCTTTGCTCAATTTTACACTTGTAACTGCATCTGCATCAAGACTGATTTTTTTTGAAAAAGTAATATTTCCAGGCATAATTACACCTGTAAGAACTCCTTCCTGATTTTGTGCAGATGAATTTTTAAGGTCTACTTTTATATCCAAATCTGCACGGGAGTTAGTTGGCAGATTGGCATGAACCCAAGGGTCAGCAATTGTTACTTTATCTGTATTGCTTAAAAATACATCATCTGTAATTCCTGAGTTTAATCCCGGCACATAAGGCATCCAGTCCCAGCCCGCACTTGAAATATAAGTTGGGCTTCCATAATTGTTTAAAGGCTGTTTTGGAATGCTTACCAAAATCGTCAATACATTTTTGGCTTTGCGATGAATCAATTTTGTAATATCAAATTTACCACGCTGCATCATTCCGCTAAGGGTGGCTAATTTTTTTCCGTTGAGATAAATATCTCCTTCACGATTGATTCCTTCAAAGTTTAGCCAGATTATTTCTTTGGTGAAATTTTCGGGAATGCTAAATTCTGAACGATACCAAAAACTGCGGTCGTATTTTAATTTATCAACCTGATAAATATTGTCGCCAAAGTTGGGATCTTTTTCCAAACCGCTTACTACATAGGAATTAAAAACCGTACCTGGAACTACTGCTTTTGCCCAATCTGTATCTGAGTAATCTGCACTAGATATTTTAAGGCTGTCTTTTCCTAATTCTGCCTGCGGTTTTACTTTCCAGACAATGTCTGAAGAATTTAGGCTTACTTTATTCTGAGCATAAAAACTTAGTGATATGGCATTTAAAACAAATAAAGAGATATAAACTTGAATTGTATTGAATTTCATATTGTTATTTGAATGATGAAAAATTGTAACTAAAAATAAGAATGCCATTTTGGAATAAGTTTTTCTAACAGAATTCTCAGGACTGTTTATTACCTATACCCAAAATGGCATTACAAATCAAAACTGTGATTATTAACCAAAAAATCACATAACCAAACGATAAAAACTATTTTAAAAACTTTTCTAAATGATATTAATAACCAGGATTTTGATCTTCCGGGTTTATATCATCATTAAGCTGAATTTCTTTTAGAGAAATTGGATACCTGTTGTGAAATTCGGCTATTGTTCCGCTTTCAGCTGCCCATTTATTACGAGCTTTTACATTCTGCACCAATTTTCCTGTACGGATAAGATCCATTCTTCTCCAGCCTTCGAATGCTAATTCGCGCATACGCTCATCTAAAATTCGGTCTCTGAAATCTGCCTGAGAAAGTCCAGTCCAATTCATTCCCGCCGGAAGTGTTCCTCCAAAAGCACGAGTACGAACTTGATTTACATATCCTTCAGCATCAGTAGTACTTCCCAGCTCATTTAAACATTCTGCGTAGCACAACAATACATCAGCATAACGAATGTATGGTTTGTTTTTTCCTGAATTCCAAAATGATTGTCTTCCGTCTACACGAACATCTTCGTATTTTTTTACATGCGGATCTAATTCGTCTCCTCCAAAACCTGCAGGAATTGTTGGTGTAATACCTCTATAAGTAAAATCATAACGAATACTTGCGTCTTTACGTTTATCGCCTGGTTCCCAGATACCGCCTGCTGATTTGTCTTTGTAGCAATATTGTGTAGGGACTAATAAATCATATCCTCCAAAATAAGCGTATTGATCTAAGTTTGCTATTGCTCTAGAACCCGTCTGCCACTGAATTTGATTGTTATCAGGCCAAGTGTTGTTGAACTGAAATTCATAAAGTGACTCTGTAGAGTTAGCATGATCCGGGCTAAAAACATCTGCATAATTTGCTAATAAGCTGTATTTTCCTGAAGCGATAACTTTTCCAAGCCATTCTTTTGCCTGAGTGTAGTCACGTGCGCCAGAGCCTACAGGAGCATATAAAAATACTTTACCCAATAATGCCTGAGCAAGATATTTTACAGGCAAAGCTTTATTTGACTGTGTAACTGGCAAATTTGCTTCGGCTACTTTAAGATCATTGATAATGTATGTATATACATCTGGCAATGGCTGTCTTCCATATCCTAATTCCTGAGTACGTGCCTGATCCAAAATTGGAATTTCTCCCCAGTATTGCGAAAGCTCAAACATTAAACTAGCTCTTATAAAACTAGCTTCTCCCAATAATATACTTCTACGGGCTGTATCAGCTTCTGTATTGTTGTTCAATGCATATATTGCCTGACCAGCACTTTGTAAAACTAACCAGCGTGAGTCCCATTGCTCAGCCAAAGCTGTATTTTCCTGAGAAAGAAAACCGTTATAGTAATCTAATCCAGCTTGTCCAGGAGTTGTCATTACCTGAAATGCCCCTTGCTGTGTTTCATCTGTTCCTAATTGAAACATTAGTCCTCCTCTGTCTTTTTGTACATTTCTCCATGAAGAATACATTCCCAAAACAAGAGGTTCAATATTATCCATTTTTGAATAAGTCTGTTCTTCAGTAAGAGCAGTATTTGGGTCCTGATCTAAGAAATCTGAACAGGAAGCAAAAAGCATTAAGGATGCCATTGCTGTTAAAATTTTTACTTTCATAATTATATTTTTAATTATTGTCGAAAATTATTTTTAAAGTGAAACATTTAAACCTAAAACAAACATTCTTGAATTAGGATAACTATCTCCTCCTTCTGGATCGTAACCTTTGTATTTTGTGATCGTAAATAAATTAGATCCAGTAACATAAAGTCTTAGATTTTGAAGATATGCTTTCTCCAAAATTGAATTAGGAAAGTTGTATGACAACGTCAATGCATTTAAACGTAAGAACGAAGAATTTTGAATGGCCAATGATGTCTCATAACTGTTAAATCTTCCACCGCCATAGTAAGCTCTTGGCACATCTGTATCAGTATGCTCTGGTGTCCAACGATCTAATAAATCAGTATGAGCGGCGCTCATTCCGCCAGAACTCATAAAACTTTCATAAGCAGAGCTAATTCTTCTTCCTCCAATAGAATAAGCAAAAACAGCATTCAATCCAAAACCTTTGTAGCTGAAATCAGTTGCAAATCCTCCATAAAAATCTGGATCTGTGTTTCCAACCACATAACGGTCGTTATCATCAATTTTTCCATCTTTATTTCTATCTACAGGAACAATATCTCCTGGTTTAACTGTTCTTCCTCCAAAATTGATTTTGCTTATTTCCGTCATATCCGATGCTTGAGCAATTTTATCAAACTCAAATACATAAATAGAATTGACAGATTTGCCTACGAATAAATTTCCTGTTCTTTGAATTTCAACTCCCGTGTAACCTCCTGTATTGTAGATCGCCGTAGTTTCTCCATATAACTTCGTAATTTTATTTTTGGCTGAAGAAATGTTTCCTGAAATATCCCAGTTAAGGTTATTATTTTTTAAAATTTTATAGTTTGCACTAAATTCAACTCCTTTGTTTACCATCGTTCCTACGTTGTCTATTCCAGTAGTAAACCCACTTAAACTAGTTACGCTTTTTATCATTAACAAGTTGTCATTTTTAATATCAAAATAATCCAGAGTCATAGAAAATCTGTTATCTGAAGTTGCAAAGTCTAACCCAAAATCAAATTGTTTTTGTCTTTCCCATTGTAAGTCAGGATTTCCTAAATAATCACTTGGTTTATAAACGACACTTCCATTCGTATAAACTGGTCTATATTTACTTACATAAGCGTAGTTTGGTATGTTTTGATTACCTGCAATACCATAACTTCCTCGAAGTTTTAATAATTTAATACTTTCTACAGATTGTAAAAATTCTTTGGCAATATCCCAGCCTAAAGCTACAGATGGAAAAGTTCCCCATTTATTATTAGGTCCAAAACGAGAAGAACCATCTAAACGTGTTGTAACTGTTGCGAAGTATTTTTTATCATACGAATAATTTAATCTTCCTGTGTAAGACAGTAATGTCGTAGTCACAAAATCTGAACCTAATGAAAAATCTTGCTTTTGAGAAGCACCATTTAAGTACATATAAGTAAAATCATCTGATGAAAAACCTCTTGCATCAACTTGCGTGTAATTGTTTGAATTTTTCTGCATAGAAAAAGCTCCAAGTGCACTAAAATCGTGTTTTCCTATTGACTTATTGTATGTGATAGTATTATCCCATTGGTAGTTCAATTCGCTGTATCTGTAATGATTAGCATCTCCGTTTGCAGAATTTCTGATAGATTGTCCCGTATCCATTGGCTGATACGAAAAGTTAGCCTGATCAGTAATATCTACAGAAAAAGTAGTTCTTAAGTTTAATCCGTCTGCAGGTTTAATGTTTACATAATTACTTGACATTAAACGGTTTTTAGAACTTACATTATCAATCGTTAAACTTTTAATTGGATTGTAAGCATCTGCGTTCAATACGTCTCCGTATTTCAAATAAGTAGCATCTGGATCAATAGGCAATAGTGGATTAGCGCCTAATGCATTTCCGAAAGCACTTCCTTCGATATAACTTGCCTCGCTGCGTGAAAAAGTAGTACTTGTACCTATTTGAAGCCATTTTTTTACGTCCTGCGTCAAATTGATTTTTCCGTTATATCTTTTGAAAGAAGACTTTTCTAAAAGCCCATCCTGATCTGCGTAGTTGAAGCTCACAAAATAAGAACCTTTGTCTCCTCCCCCTGAAAAAGAAAGATTGTAATTAGTCTGCATTCCTGTTCTTGCTACTTCATCTAACCAGTTGTAACTCTTTCCTGTTCTGTAAGATTCTAATTCGTATGGGGCAAATACTGTAGATCCGTCTGATTTAATCTGGTTAACGTAAGCAGCGCGATCAGCATTTGGATTTTGATCCATATATTGATTTGCAAACGCATCAACTCTAAGGTCAAACAATTGCTGCCCGTTCATTAACGGAAGCGTTTTGCTAAACTCAGACATTCCAACCCAGGTATCAAAGTTTATTTTCCCTTCTCCTTTTGATCCTTTTTTAGTAGTAATCACCACAACTCCATTTGCTCCTCTGGCACCATAAATGGCTGTAGAAGATGCATCTTTTAAGATATCAATATTCGCAATATCATTTGGATTTATCGATTCAAAACCGCCGTCAATAATAAGGCCGTCTACAACAAATATTGGATTTGTACCAAATTGGATTGAGTTGTTTCCTCTAATTTTAATACTACCGCTTGAACCTGGAGTTGTATTTTGCTGTACATAAACACCCGCTGCACGACCTTGCAATGCCTGCACTGCGTTTGCCGTAGGTGTTTCCAGCAATTTTTCTCCTTTTACGTTTCCAACTGCTCCGGTAAGATCTCCTCTTTTTACTGAGGCTCCTACTACTACAATCTCATTTAATTCCTGTGGACTTGGAGTTAGAGAGACATTAATTTCAGATTTATTGGCAATAACCGTCTGCGGATTAAACCCTATAAACTTGAACTCTAAAGTTGAGCCGGATTTTACGTTTGACAATTTATAACTGCCATCTATGTCTGTTACTGTAGAATTCGGTGTACCTTTTACCAGAATTGTGGCACCTGGCAATGGTAAATTTTCATTGTCTGTAACTTTACCGGTTATGGTTTGGGAGTAAAGTGTACCGGCACACATCATAACTACTAAGAAGCATAAGTATCTTATTGCAATTCTCATAATAATTTGGTTTTTTAGTTAATAAATTAGTGAGTTAGTTTTATTCTTTTTATTGAGCATTAAAATATGAGAAAACGAATTGACTTATACTATACTATACTACAACATTACAAACATACAAATATTTTCAATACATCCAAATTTATGTTTTAAGAATTTGATATTTTTTTTGATGATTTATTTCGGCTTTAATAGAAATACCAAGCTTTAAAAAGGAAAAAGAAAATAAAGGAATAATTAATTTAAAGAAATCTCAGACAAAACCTAAGAGTGTTTTGGATTAAAACAAAGAAAACAGGTATAATTTACCTGCAAAATCAAAGAGACGATTTTGAACAATTTTCAGATATTTCAACCCATCTACAAACAAAAAAAGACGCACTGCTGTGCGTCTCTACATAAACCTTTTAACTTTTGTCCCTCAGAACCTCAGAACCTTCCTTAAGCTATTCCCCATTTTGAGAATAAAACGAAGATACTTATCATCCCAATTATTAAAGCACCAAAATACCAATAGCGGTTTCTCCAAGGTGATAATTCAACCGATTCTAATTTTATTTCTACATAATTATATTTCGGATAAAACTTAGAAACCAACAGCATGCATACAGAAGTAAGCACAAATAAAAGTGCCAGCATGTGCAGATAATGCAATTTAATATCGAGTACGTAGTTAAAAATAATATAGCCTAAAATAAAAAATATCATCCCCATTTTTGCAGCCTGCGGTGGTACTTTTTTAAACACAAAACCAATCAGAATAATGGTAAAAATAGGCAGGCAGAACATACCGCTCAACTGTTGTAAATAAGTATAAAATCCAGCTTTGCTAAACAATATAAACGGAGCCGAAAACATGGCTAAAGCCGATACTATGATCTCAAATTTACGTCCGGTATAAACCAAATGTTTCTCTGTTACTCCTTTGTTTCTTTTCTCTAACCATGGTTTATAAAGATTCAGCACGAACAATGTACTGCTGCTATTAAGACCTGCATTAAAAGTACTAATTGCAGCTCCAAGAACCACTGCGGCTGTTAAACCAATCATAACTCCGGGCAATGTATCTTTTACAACAAGCGGGAAAACTTCGGCTGTATTTTCGAGATTTTGGTAAAGATGAACCCCAACCAATCCGGGAATATTGATGATAAAAGGACATAATAACTTCCCTAAACAGGCCAGTCCCATTCCTTTTTGACTGTGCGATAAACTTTTTGCAGAAAGTGCCTGTTGTACAATAAATTGCTCCATTCCCCAATAGTACAGGTTCATAATAAACATTCCTGTAAAAATGGTACTTAACGGAATTTCATCGTGCGGTCCTCCTATGGAATTTAAATGTTCTTTATGCTGCGAAAGCAAAATATGAAGCCCTTTGAACCAGTCTCCGTTTCCTAAAAATTTAAATCCGAAGTAAGGAAAAGCAATACCAATGGTCAATAAACCAACACTTAAAACCGTGTCACTAATCGATATGGCACGTAAACCGCCTAAAACTGAATAGGCACAGCCAGTAAGACCTATCATCCAAACCATAACCCAGATATTCTGCCAGTAGGTTAATTCTAAAGGATATAAAAAATTGAACATTCCGGTTAGGGCAACGGCACCTCCGTATAACACTGCCGGAAGTAAATTGACAATATAACTGCATAAAAATATGATCGATACGAGTTTTTTGGTAGAATCGTCATAACGTTTTCCCAGATAATCCGGAATTGTCATGGCTCCGGTACGAAAATAAATAGGCAGAAAAAACTCTGCAACAAGCAGCATAGCCAACACAGAACTTACGCCCCATGCCATAACGCTCATGTTGTTGGTGTATATAGATTCGTTTTCGCCTATAAACTGATTAGCACTTATATTGCTGAGCAGTAAAGCTCCTCCAACTATAAAAAAGTTATTGTTATGATCTGCAAAAAAAAGTCCGCTTGTGGTTTGTACCTTTCTTTTACGTGTTTTTATGGCTGAAATTACGGCAACTAAACCTGTAATCAGTAAAAAACTAACAATGGATAAAACATTCATAAATTACAACGAATTTCTATCAATAAGAATTGTCGGGATAATCACTTGTGTCTTTTTTCTGTTCAGCACAAAATCAGCGGCTTTCTTTCCCATTTCAGAGAAATCTGTAGAAAACGTGGTTACGCCGTCAAAGATGATTTCTTTTACAATATCATCGTTGTGCGAAATAAAACCAATATCTGTACCAATCTTAAGTCCTTTTATTTTAGAATCTTTCAGCATTTCCCAAAGTTCCAGATTGTGAATCGTAAAATACACTTTTCCTTTTTCCAGAGAACCTGCTGTGTATTCTTCTTTTATAATTCCTTTGATATCATAATCCTTCATGAATCTTTTAAATGAATTTAAAATTTCATTAGGTTCTGCAGACGACGGCTTGAAGAAGAAAACGAGCTCATCGTACTTTTTAATTTTATCTTTAAGCTGCACAAAAGCATTGTAAGACGAATCTCCAAACTCTTGTGCAACATAATTGTAATCCTCATCTGTTTCTATAAAACGGTCTACCAGCAATACTCTGTTTGTTGGCAGCTGTTTTAAAACATCCGGTGTTTTTTTATTAGGAATCGGGGCAATAACAAACATTCCGTATTTTCCTTTTATACTTTGAATAATATTTTCGAACGTATCAAAATTATTATGATGGAAAAAAATATCTAATTGTACATTTTTTCCAAGGCCTTTTCTGAAATTTTCATAAAACGTTTCCTGAAAAATATCAAATGCAAATATTAGCAGCGCCACTTTCAACTCTTGTTTTACATCATTGGTTGCAACGAAATATCCCAGTCGGTTTTTTGATTCGATAATTCCTCTGTGAACAAGTTCTTTATAAGCTTTGGCAATAGTTTCTCTTGCAAAACCTAATTCGCTTATAAAAGTATTTACAGATGGAAGCAGATCACCTTTTGTTACTACCTTTTCATCAATGGCATTAATTATTCCCTGAACCAGCTGCTCGTGTTTGGATAGGGAATTAATTGATTCAAGATTTTTTATCTGTTGAATAATTTGCTTCATAAACGTTTTAATAGGTATTTATTTAGAAAATATATAGTACAAATATATACTAATGTTTGAAATTTATTTTAGGCCTTTGTGATTTTTAAAACAACGCTGTTATTTGATACTGATACATTTGGATTAATTCCAACCTGCATTAAAAAATCTCCGGAATAAACCGCTGTTTCTACAGAAGGTTTTTTATCCGGATACACATTGATTTCTTCTACTTTGTAGTTTTGTCCAGCTTGCAATCCTTTTAATTTTATCGGAAGATGTGTTCCGGCTTCATATCTCGAATTAACCGAATAACTAAACATTACGGCTTCGTTTCCGTTTTTATTCACAAACATTACCGATGCCGCATCATTGCCCCACGGGTTTTGCAGACGATATTGATCTCCCTGCCAGATTGTTCCGCTTAATGCCTTGTAGTTTTTAATGGCTTGCTGCGTAAAAGCTAAATCTTTTTCGTTTAAATCTTTAACCACAATATCAAAACCTAATCGTCCCATCATAGCAACATCTGTACGGTATTTTATAGACTGTTTTCCCCAGTCTGTAACGTGTGCTGCGATTGTAAGAGCCGGATAAAAATACGAGTATTCCCATTGCATGTATACACGCTCTAAAGGATCTGTATTATCACTTGGCCAGAATTCAGTAAAGTATTTTAAAGCTCCGTAATCTACTCTTCCGCCGCCTCCGGAACAAAGCATCATTGGCACTTTTGGATATTTTACACGAATACGTTCTAAAACTTTATAAAGCCCGTTTACATAATCCGTATAAAAATTATTCTGATTGTCTTTTAAATTACTTGAATACGCGTTATAAATCACTGCATTGCAATCCCATTTGATATAAGCCAATTCTGGATTTTGAGTAAAAAGATTGTCTACAACTCCATAAACAAAATCCTGAACTTTTGGATTTGATAAGTCTAAAACCAATTGATTACGGAAATAATGTTCTGCTCTTCCCGGTTGTTTAATCACCCATTCCGGATGTTTTTTATACAAATCACTCGCCGGATTTACCATTTCAGGTTCAATCCATATTCCGAATTTAACCTGATTGTCTTTAGCTGTTTTTACCAAAGTTCCAATTCCGTTTGGTAATTTCTTTTTGTTAACCTCCCAATCTCCTAAAGCTGCGTCGTCATTATTACGTGGATAAGTATTTCCGAACCATCCATCATCTAATAAAAACATATCAACACCCAGTTTTTTACTATCAGCGATAAGCACTTTTAGTTTCTCTTCATCAAAATTAAAATAAGTCGCTTCCCAGTTGTTTAACAAAGTTAAACGATCTCCTTTTCCGTCAAGGATTTTATGACTTCTTGACCAATCGTGCAAATTACGGCTTGCAGTTCCTTTTCCTTTTGATGATAAAGTATACCAAAATTTAGGCGTTGTAAACACTTCATTTTTAGCTAATTTATAAGCCGCTGCTGCATTATTAATTCCTGAAATTACACGAAGATTATTTAAAGGATCTAATTCTAAATCGGTTCTAAAATTTCCTGACCATTCTAAACCTGCAAACAAAACTTTTCCTTCATCTTCTGAAGCTGGTTTATCTAAAGAAACCATAAATACCGATGGCTGAAATAAATTAGTACGAGATCCTAATTTAGAATCTAACACTTTAATTCCGTGCGTTAACTTTGTTTCTTCGGGCTGCATTTCTTTTGCCCAGTCACCATGATATTGATTTAGGTAAAAGTTATTGTATCCTTTAAGATATAAATTAGCCGAAGCATATTTATTTAAAGTAATACTTGCTTTTTCATTATGCTGAATGGTTGTCCACTGCTCTATTACATCATTATCATAATAAGACTGAATAAACAAATGAACCTCAACCGGATAAACAAGATCTTTTAGCGTAATATCAGTTTGAAAAACTCCTGTACTAATTTTGTTTGTTTCATGACTTACGTATAACAAATCAAGCGAAGTATTTCCGTCAGCGTGCGTTACGGTAATGGCAGGTTCTAACAAATTTTTAGATCCCGATGCCGTATAAGCCGCATTATAAATACCAGAGTAATCTGTTCCCTGACGAAACTGAGCTTGTATTTTTGTATATTCTGAATCGTTTGCCAGTTTTTCTCCTAAATAAATAGTGTTTATTTCTTTTCCCGGAGTTACTTGTAAAACCAATGCGTTGCTTTTTGTTTTTACCGTAATAATCTGCTGTGCTGTTATTGAACTGCAATAACTCGTGAGAATAAAAAATGCTATCGCAAAAGACTGCCTTAAAGTTGTAAATTGTTTTTTCATTTTATTATGTGTTATTTTCTTATTTCTTTTTTTGTGTAATTCCTGCCCAGTTATCGGTTCTAAAAGAGGATGCCGGCAACCCTGAAGCATTGGTTAAGTTTCCGTTTGGATTGTCTGCCCAATTGTATCGCACCGAAACCGGATTTGGGACTTCCTGCGCATATACTTCTACTTTTCCGTTGACGATTTTGGCTTCTGCCCAATGAAATTTTTGGTCGGCTCCAGCAATCGAAAACCCTTTTAGGAGATTATCTTTTGCTTTTATATTTTCATTAAAATCAAAATCTACTGTAATCACATTTGCTTTAATCATATACGATTTATAAAGTGGCCCAGAATACTCAATTTTAGTATTGTAAACTTTTGCTAGAGCAATATTTGCCAAACGTCCTCCAACATCTTGTTTGTTTTTTGGGTGAATGTCTTCTCCATTTCCAATATCAGTTGTCACCGCCATTCCGGTATTTGGTAATTTCAAAGCCATGAATTGTGCTTCTCTTAATTCTGCCCAATCTGAATCTTCAGGCTGTTGTTTTTGCTGCTTATAATTGGCTAACTGAACAAACAAAAACGGCAGATTTTTATCTTTAAATTTAGCTCTCCAATCGTTTATCAGCAGTGGCAATAATTTTTGATATTGAAAAGCTCTTTCTGCATTGCTTTCTCCCTGATACCAGATTACTCCTTTTATTTTATAATCTAACAAAGGCGCAATCATAGCATTATAAATCGCACTTGGTCTGTTTTGCCCTTGCGCTAAATATGGTTTTGCCTGTAGATCTTTACTGTCTGCACCAATATTATATTTCCAGTCTCCGGCTAATGAAAGAGTTTCATTTTCAGATTTTAAAGTGATTTTTTCATCTGTGTAAACTCCTCCGTTTCCTGCTCCGTCAAAAACTCTGATTGTGATTGTATTTTCTCCTTTTTTCAGAAACTTAACAGGAATCGTATAATGACGTTCTACATTATAACCTTTGGTTTCGCCAACATGATTACCATTTACCCAAAGTATATCATCATCATCGGCATAATAACTCAGGTTAAAATCTTTATTATTTTCAGTGATGGTGAACTTTTTTCTAAACCAGATTACGCCATCAAAATTGGCTAATCCGTGGCTGTCAAAAAAAGAAGGCAGTTTCATAGTTTTCCAGGATGCATCATCAAAGTTTTCTGCTGACCAAATTGCTTTTTCCTGCTGCATTCCTTTGTCTGCATTCGCAACCTGCTTTTCCCAAACAGCCAAATCAGCATTGTATTTCTGCAGTAAAGCTTCTCTGTTCGTTTCAGATTTCATGGCTTCGATTTCGGTATCAAAATCATGAATTGTACTTAACGCTCCAGAACTTGTCCAGGCTTCTATAAGTGTTCCTCCCCACGAAGAATGAATTAATCCTATCGGAATCTTTTTTTCTTTGTAAATCTTTCTGGCAAAAAAATACGCTGTTGCACTAAAATCGGCAATGTTTTTTGGACTGCATACATTCCAGCCGTCGTGCTGTACTTTTAACGTATTTAGCGGTAAAGTACTTTCGATATGTTCGGCTTGTAATAATCGTATTTGAGGATAATCAGCGTTTTGTATTTCTTCTTTATAATTGTTTATTTTTCCCCATCCTTCAAGAGGCATTTCCATATTGCTTTGTCCGGAACACAGCCAGACTTCACCAATTAAAATATTTTGAAGCGTCTTTAAATCTCCGTCATTTATAGTAATCGAATAAGGTCCGCCGAAAACAGGGGTTTTCAAAACCACAGTCCATTTGCCGTTTACGACATTCGCTTTGTATGTTTTTTTATCCCATGAAGTTGTAATTGATACTGATTTTTGATTGCTTTCTCCCCAAAACGGAACTGCACTTTTTTGCTGCAATACCATATTATCTGTAAAAAAAGAAGGCAGTGTTACCGAAGCTTTTACAGCATTTGATGAAAGTATCAGCAACGATACAACTAAAATGGTTTTCTTAAAAAAATGTCTTTTCATATACATTCAATTAACGATTTATGATTTTGTACAAATGAGCATCTTTAGAACCAAGACTTACATTTATATTATTTTTTACATTAGTATTTTGATTTGTAAAAAGATCTTGCAGTTTATAATTACCCTTTTTTATGCCCAATCTTTCCAGAGGAAGTGAATAATTTTTAGGTGTATTACCATAATTTAAAACCGCTATATACCAATCGTTTCCTATTTTTTGTTCGAAAACTTCAGTCGTATGTTTTCCTGTATTTCCTTCTACCGGACGAAAAGCTACTCCGTGAGAAACAATTTTTAGTAATTCTTTATTCTGAAGCCATTCTTTTGCGCGTACGCTCCAAATTCCATCTTTACTATAATCGTCTCCGGTTATTAAAGTTCCTGTAATGACTGCCGAAATTAATCTGGCGCGGTTTTCTCCTTCTGTTACATCTGCAAAAACCACATGATCGGCATCAATATAATCATACGAGTAGGTTTGCCACCAGCCATAATTTACACTATTAAGTGTGTATTGGGTATGTTCGATTGTTTTCCAGGCATCACATGCAATACGACGGACGTGGGCATAACGAGATGTTGCCATGTTTGGGGAAATAGCAGCATAAATAAGCATTTGCCCGTCTAGTGCATTTACCAAATGTTCCATTCCAACTTTGTAAGCCTGCATTCCAGTAGTAACATTTTTATCATAAAACGAAGAAGATTCTGCAGCAGCGTGGCCTAAAAAGTCAATTTTAATCATTTTAAAACCGCATGCTTTTAGTTTATTAATTACATAATCAACACGTTTTAGCGTACCCGGATGTGTTGGGTCGATCGCTCTGGCACCGTCAAAATCAAAATATGTGTTTCCGGTTTTGGTCCACATTTCTCCAAAAGTATAATCACTTCCTTCGGCTTTACGGTTTGGCCCGTCTTTCCAACCCCAATCTGTAAAAGGCGCCCAATATGCTCCCGGTTCTAAACCTTTGCTTTTACAATAATCTGCGAATTCTTTTAGTTTGCTAAAATCTCCCGTAAAACCGCCTTTTACCATATTGTCCCAAAATGAATCCAAATCGATATAAGCTGTGTTACCTACTCTAAACTGTGGAATTGAATTGGCAAAAAAGTCTGCAACCTTTGTCGTATTTTCAAAATTAATTTTCTCCATCAAAACTCCCCAGCTGTTCCATCCTACCGGAGTTGGTTTGTCCCACTCAAAAACATAAGGCTTTTCTACAATGCGATTGGTTTTGGCATAATCTTCCATACCATTTCGCCAATCTGAATAATAACCCACGAAAAATTTTGGAGACAATACTTTATTGCCTTTTACCAAACCGTGTGCGATACTGTCACGTGTAATTTCTTTTTCAGCATATCCTGCCCATGCAGAAAATAAAGCTGTCGGTTTTTTATTGGTTGTTTTTACAGCACTTTTCCAAACGGTGTGTTCTAGAGAACCTATTATAAAACCATTTCTGGAAGTATTATTGAATAAAATTCCGACTTCGGCACTTGTACTATGCGAAATTGTATCCAGCTTCTTTGAATTGTAACTGATAAAAGCATCATTATCATAAGGCACAAAAACGGTTTGCAGGTTTTCAATTTTATCAAAAGTAATTTTTCCTAAATCTAAAGGCGAAATATAATTGGTGGCGACTTGCTGCCCTGTACCTAAAATTTCTATTTGAGTTATAAAATAGGACTGATTGTTATAAGTATAGAAGTTTTGGATTAGGGTGGGATTGGTTTTATCCGTATAAGTAAGTGTATATTTTGTTCCTTTTCCTAAATTATCATTCAGTGTTTCTTTTGACAAAACAGCTTCTGAATAATCATTAACCGAAATTGTTTTACCATTCACAATAACTGAAGCTTTTGCTTCTGAAAAAATAGTTTTTCCAGATTGGCTTACAGCAATTGTTTTTTGTTTTGCATCATAAGTTATGATTCCGTTTTTCCCAAAAGTTATTTTGATACTTTTTTGGGCTAAAGCCGAATTAAAGAAAAATGCCACAAACAAAATGGACAAAAGCATTTTTTTGAATAGAAAAAAATTGGGTTTCATTAAAGGGTTATTTTTGGTTATTATACTATTCTATACTACAATGATACAAATTAAAATTTATTTCGCAAGCACTTCAAAAAATATTTCATTAAATCTTCCATTTAAAAGGCATTAAAAAATAATTTATACAATTAAAAAACCAGCACTTAAATCTTGCTTTCCCCTTAAAAATAAGGTATATAACCATTAACATATTCAATTAACAGCTAACGCAATCGAAAGAAATTTTTATTTTCTGAATAATTGTAAATTTTACAATTTTTTCAAATAATTTCAAAAAACAAGACGATCAGTATCCATAATATTATCCTTCACTTCGGTCAGGATAATCAAATTTTAATACTTCTTTTCCATTTTTTGTTTAATTGATTATTCAATTAATCTATACTTATTTTAAAGATTATTTAAAAACGAAAAACATAATTCTGGCAGCTTCAAAAATAAAAACTCTCAAATTTTTAACATTATATTATTATTTTTCTTATCATTGTAGCACAGTATAGTATAGTACTGCATTCTAACTATCTAAACCAAAATTATTATGCAAGAAAAAATTACAAAACAAAGATTATTTATTAAGGCATTGTTTACCACCACATTGCTCTTTATAGCGTTATATACTTCAGCTCAAACCTATGAGTTCGAAAATGGTACACGTACTAATAGTGCTGACATACAAAACTGCGATTCCTGTTCCGGCAAAATTGTTGGGAATTTGGGAGGGAACAGCAGTGTATCAACAAATGTTACGGTTTCGGCTGCGGGCTGGTACAATCTTCAATTATTTTATTGTACCGGAGATCCGCGCACCATTCGTTTAACGGCTGGTTCAGCCACAGCGATATCTATTCCGTGCGATCCAAGCGGCGGATGGAGTACTGCTGCATCTAAAAATTTAAGTGTATACTTAAACAGCGGAACCACAACGCTGCTTTGGGATAATACAATTTCATGGGCTCCTAATTTAGATAAGTTTGTTTTAACGCCGCTTAGTTCTTCGAGTCTTCAAACTATTGCTTTTGGTACAAATAATAGCATTGTTTACAATTTAGCCACTAAAACTTATAGTGTAAAGTTTAATGGAGCTACTGTTATTACAAACGCATCTGCTTATGCAAATAGTGATCAGCAGTATTTGAGCAGTAATTTTGCTACAGCTGCTTATTCATCGGCACCCTTTACAGATAATATTGGCAGCGGAACAAAACATATTTTTACTTTAAGCGGAAATTATACTTTGGGCATGCAGCAAATATTTTATACGTATACCAATAAAGAATATGTGGCGGTACAAGTTGTACTTACCGGAAGCGGATCGAACTGCTATAGAATGTCCCCTTTAACGAGTTATCAGGTAACGCCAAATTTTGGTACAGGCGACACAAGAGCTGTGTTTGTTCCTTATGATAATGATGCATGGATCCGCTATAATGCTTACACTTTAAACTCAGCTGATTTTACTGCATCTGAAGTTACGAACATCTACAATAATACGAACCGTAAAGGTTTGGTTATTGGTTCTCTTGAACATACAAAATGGAAAACAGGTATTACTGTAAATGGCGGCGGTGCATCCTCTGCTTATGTTTCGGTTATTGCTGGCTGGACAAAACAGGAAATAACCAGAGATAAACGTGGTCATGGCTGGGTGAATGTGGGTCAAACGAGCTGTCCTTCGCCTAAAGTAATGATAAATGCGGGTGATGACTGGAGAACAGGTTTTGAAGAATTTGCGCAGGCAAATGCCGCACTGCAGCCAAAATATATTTTTGACTGGACAGCTCCAAAACCTATGGGCTGGAATAGCTGGGGTGCAATGCAGACTAATATTAATTTAACTAAGGTTAAGGCTGTAGTAGATTATTTTCATGATGACTGCCCGGCATATAAAACGGAAGACAATACTTTATTCATTGATCTTGATTCGTATTGGGATAATATGACCGATGCTCAGCTTGCACAATTTGTTACCTATGCAAAAAGCAAAGGATTTAAAGCGGGTATTTACTGGGCTCCATTTGTAGACTGGGGTAAATATAACCGTCAGGTAGAAGGCAGCTCATACAGTTATAACCAATGCTGGACAATGGTTAACGGAAGTCCTCTTGAACTGGATGGAGCTTATGCCATGGATCCTACAAGTCCGGGAACTAAGGCCAGAATAAAATATTTTGTTAATCGTTTTAAAGCGGCAGGATTTGAAATGGTTAAAATCGACTTTTTGACTCATGCGAGTATAGAAGCCGACAGTTTTACAAATTATCAGATTCACACGGGTATGGAAGCCTATCAAGAAGGTATGAAGTACTTAGTGGATGAAATTAACGGAACAATGCTGGTTGAGGCTGCTATTTCGCCTAATTTGGCAACTGGCCCGTTTGCGCATGTACGTCGTATTGCTTGTGATGCGTACAGCAGTATCAGCGATACTGATTATACTTTAAACAGTACTACTTATGGCTGGTGGCAAAATCAGATTTATGATTACCTGGATGCTGATAATGTTGTATTTGGCAATGTTTCTATTGGACAAAATCGCGCGCGATTATTAAGCAGCGTAGTAACGGGAACGATTACAAGCGGTGACGATTTCTCTGTTGCCGGTACGTGGAAAGCTACAGGACAAAATCTTTTACAAAATGATGCTGTTATGGATGCAGCCCGAAACGATATGCGTTTTATTCCGTCAGAAGGTAATACAGGAAATAGTGCGGCAACTGTTTTCTATGCGACACACAATAATGTTACCTACGTTGCGGTATTTAATTACAGCAATGTTGCAACAACTAATAATATTAGTTTAAGCCGAATTGGTTTGGGTTCCGGAACTTATAACGTTAAAGAACTATATTCCGGAACAATAAGCACGGCGCAAGGAACTTTAAGTGCGCAACTTCCTCAGGCAGATGCTGCTTTGTATGCTCTTTATGACGGTCCAATTTTAAGCACTCCGGATTATAACTGGGGAATTGCTGCCACAAACTATATTTTCCCTAATCCTGCTTCAACAACTTTCAGGATAAAATTTGATCATACGATTAGCGAACCTGCTGTTATTTCAGTGTACGATATATCAGGTAAAGAAGTATCGAAAACAGCTCTGGTTGCTGAAGATATGATTAGTTCAGAAATACCTGTAAACAATCTTGCAAAAGGTGTTTATGTGGTAAAAGTTTCCTCGGCAGATAATAAGGTTCAAAACTTTAAGTTTGTTAAAAAATAAATAGTTACTTCTTAAAAAAATCCCGATTTTCACTTCAAAATGAAAATCGGGATTTTTTATTGCTGCAAAACAGAACCTCAACTTGCTATTTTAAATTATTCATATTTTTATTTATACAATTAATTACAATAACTTTGCAATTTCATTAAGCAACTTAGAAATAATATGGACATAGTTAAATTTAAAATTACATCAAAAACGATAAAAGTAGAAGTACGCAATTCGAATAATTATGTTTTTAATTTTAATACTGCCTTAGATATTGCAAAAGAAGACAAAGATGTTTTATTGAAACTATACCATGCATTGGATCTTCTGTTTAAGAAGGAAACTCCTCCCGAAAATAAAAATTACATTTCGCCAAATCAAACTAATATTCTGGATCAGATTTCTGCTGTTGATAATTTAGAAAACGAAGAATAAATAAGTTCCCTATAAAAAAGAAGCCCTTAAATATTTCTATTTAAGGGCTTCTTTTTTAGCATTATTTTAATCAAATCGTTCTTTGTATTTTTTAAATAAAGTATTCATTACTAAAAGTACTACTCCAACGCCCAATAAAACTAATGCTCTTATAAGGAAATCGGCATTTGATAAATCAAAAAACATTAATCGAATTACACAAACACCAACTAAGGAAAGTGAAACGTAACGAAAATATTTTTCTTTTAGAATAATTCCGAGTATCAGCAATCCTAAAGATTCTAAAATCCAGAAGAATGTTAAGATTCCTTTATCAAACGAAAGAAATAAAAACAATCCGATGCTGAAAGTAGCCGGATAAATAATAATACTATTTCTTAGTTTGAAATCTTCGATGTATTTGTAAATGATAAAAATATATAAAGCGAGCAAAGCAAATATGATCAGATAAACGAATTCAAATTTAGCTTCGAAATAATTAAAACTCACAAAAGCTAAATGAAAGTTAGCCAGCAAATAGTAAACAATGCTGATTTCTTTTTTGTTCCCTATTTTTTTATAATAAAGCAATAAATTTACAATAGCTGTCACCGCCCAAAATACAGGAAGCCATTTGTGTTCCAGCTGTGAGAACATAATAATAGAAAGCCAGATATTTACAGCTATTTGATAATCTATCTGCAAGGATTTAATAAACTCTTTTTTCTTTGTCAGAAAAACCAAAACAATCAATAATACCACTGCCGAAAGCTGTAAAACCCAATCCATCAAAGTAAAATGATTGAGTACTTTGATGCTGTAAAAAACAGAAGTTAAAATAGATAAAAGTCCAATAACTAATATTGATTCTGAAGCCAATTCTATTTTTTTGTATAAAATCAAACCAAAATTAAGGATTGCCAAAAACATAAATAGTAAAGGCAAATAGACTATTTCTACCTGAATAAATAATAAAGCAATTACCCATAAATTTTGAATAAAAGGTAAAATTGCAATAAACATTTTCCCTTCTTCTTTCCGGCTCTTCATCTGCAGATAACTATAAGCGGCAGATATCAAAACACTTATTGTTTGTGTTATATAAAGGATATTTTTATTCAACTCTTTATCTGCATCAAAAATGGCTAAATAAATACTTAAAAGCACACAGCCTATCAGTAGTACAAAAGAATAAATATTATAGCGTTTCATTTTTTCGGTTTTTTGAAAAATCCAAAAAGTTACCAACGCTAAACTTCCTAAATAAACCGGAATATAATCTAGTTCAATACAAGAGAATCCAAAAACTAACGCATTAAAAAGAATGAATTCAGAATTTAGTGTACCGAAATTTTTCCAGCCTGAAATTTCTTCATTCGATTTATTTCTGATTTTATCTGCAAACAAAATGTAAACTTCGATAACAGAAAGTCCAACGGCGATTAAACCAATTTCGGTATTACTTAAAAATTGGGTATTGTATAAAAACAATGCGCTTCCGAATATTGAAAAAGCAAGACAAAAAAGATACAACAACACTTGATTGTCATCAGAAAGTGATTTTCGTTTAAACTGAATCCAAAGAAATTCGTGGTTTAGCACCGCAGCAGTAAATAATCCGAAAATCTGAACAATATCATAACCAGCTAAATATTTATACGAAAACAAAACCAACAAAGCATTTACACCAATAATCCCGATGGTTTTTATGGTATGTTCATTTCTATAAAATAATTTTACAAACCAGTTAAATGTTATTACAGCAATAATTCCTAAAGCAAAAACCACATCTAAATTAGATTTAGGATTTTGGAAAATTAATACTAAACCTGCAATGATCGTTGTGTTTAAAAAAATGAATCGTCCTAAATCAAAAGTATTGGTTTTGAATTTGAATCGTAAAAAGCACCACAATAAAGCAAGGAATACAAGAGGATAATAAAACGAAATTTCGATCGTATGATACCAGCTTACAAAAAACAATGTGGAGAACAGCACAGAGAAAATTCCGTTTAAGCTCAAATCTTTTTTAACGGTTAAAGAATCAATTTCTGAGAATTCTTTTTTTACAGCGCAGAAAACAGGAACGATTAATGTAATTAAAGTCATAACAATCAACGACGCAAAAGTATGCGTACTATTCGTTTGCTCAAAAGGTGCATTAACCTGCACAATAAAAAAGCCAAAAATGATTAAGCCTAAAATATGATTAAGACCTAAAAATATTTTATGCAGCAAAATTTCCCCGCTTTTGTAAACGATAAATAAACAAGTGATAACCAAAAAGTATAATGCACAGGCGATAACATCAAAACCTACTTTCCAGTCATTAAGCATAATAATACTTAGTGAGAAAAGTAAAAATGAAACCATTCCGTCTAAATGATACAGCCAGAAAATCTTTTTCTTTCTGGCAAAAAGAGCAGCAAAAAGGCAAAGAATTCCCGCAGTAAACAAAACAAATATTTTGATTTTACTTCCGGTTGAATGTAAAATTAAACCTAAAGCAAATAAGATCCAGTTGGTAAGATGTGTTATAAAAGCAATTCGGTCGAAGCGTGTATTGGTATAAATACTTCGGTACTGCATGTACATACAACTTACTGAAACCAAAATAATACCCAATATGGCAAATATATTTTGAGACGGACTGAGACTATGTATTCCTTGTGTAAACCAAATATCAAATATTATAAAGGCCGAAATAACGATCAACAAATGATATTCCCATTTTTCTTTATAAGACAATATAATTCCTGCCGTTGCGGTTAAAGCTGCCAGCAAAAAGGTAACTAAGAGTTTTTCGGGAATGACACATAAAACCAAAATACTTAAAATGACATGAAGTGATAAAAAGGTTTGTTGTTTTATGATATACCCTACATATAAATTTATTGCAATCCCAACTCCAATGAGTGAATAAGCGAGCGGAATACTTTCTATAAAAGTAAGCGCAGGAATTTGCGAAGCGCCAAAACATCCAAACAAAAACAAACTTGCTCCGGCACTGCGAAGCCAAAGTCCTGTTTTAAACCATTTTTCTTTTTTCTTTAAAAAGAAATATGAACCTACTAAAACTCCAGAATAAAGCCAAAGAATTAAAATCCTAAACATTGGCGAAACTTTCAAAGCCGTATAAATGCTTAAATAACCAATTCCTAGAACCATTATTGCGGTTCCTAAAATCCCCGTCCAGTTTTCGGCAAACTGCTGTTCTAATTTTTTTATAAAAATTGAAAAAGCACTTTCTACATAAACTTCTTCTTCCTTATGTTGAGGTTCCGGTTGTGTTTCAAATTCAGGAATTGACTGTGTTTCGATATTTTCTATCGGTTCAGCAGCCTCTTTTTCTTCAACAATTTGGTTTGGGACAGAAACAGGAATACCTTGTGAATCAAAGCTTAAAGCAAGTTTCTCTAAAGATTCTTCATTAATGTTATTTTCTTCATTTTGAAGGACATCATCAAAACTATTAGCAAGATCTTGAATTGGCGGCAAAACTTCAACTACTGGCGCAGGACTTTCTTCAATTTTTTGCGGTAAATCAGCAGTAAAACCAGATTGGCCTATCTGTTTTTTAATTTCGCTAATTTCATTTTTCAAAAAATTGTAATCTTCTCTGCTTTTTCTATAAAGAGAATCCAGATGCTCGTTTTCTTCTTTTACTTTAGAGAGACTATTAAACAAGACAATAACACATACAAATAAGACAAAAAGTATAAAGTACTCCATAGTTTGAATTTTGGTTTGGCGAATGTAAGAATTTTATATGTATTTAATTTCTGCCAAATTTCTTCCTAAAATAGAATAGATTTTTGATATTAAGTCTGTAATTAGAAGAAAAATAAAAAAGTCAGGTTTTGATAAAACAAAAAACCTGACTTTTTTAGAACACTTTTGAAGACGAAAGCTATTCCCGTCAAAGTTTATTATTGATTTGCTCCGCCGTTTACAAGCAAATGCTGACCATTTACGAAAGAAGACAAATCACTTGCAAAAAATTCAGCAATATTGGCTACATCTTCTACTTCTGCCAATCTTCCCATTGGGCAGCTGTCAATCAATGATTTTCTCAATTCCGGATAACTGTTTTCATCTGTAAAAATTCCCGAATGATCTACAGCAAACGGAATAATTGTATTAACCGTAATTCCTTTATGTCCAATTTCTTTAGATAAAACATCGACCATATAACGCGGCGTACTTTTACTTCCACCATAAATTGCCATTCCCGGTATTGGGAAAGCCGTTGTACTTGAAGCAATATAAATTATCCTTCCGTTGTTTTCTACTTTCTTCGCCGCTTGCTGCATGGTGAAATAAGCTCCTTTTGTATTGATAGAAAATAGTTTATCAAACTGAGATTCTGTAAATTCAGTAACCGGAGTTTCTACCATTTCGATACCGGCATTGGCAACAACAATGTCAATTTTTCCAAAAGCTTTAATGGCTTCTTCAAATAATCTTTCGATATCGGCAACTACACTTACGTCGGCCTGAACAGCGATTACTTTTACGCCCATTGCTGTAATGTTTGATACTACTTCATCTGCAGAAGCTTTGTCTTTTGAATAATTGATTACAATATTGGCACCCAATGATGCATATCTTTCTGCAATAGCTTTTCCTAAACCTCTTGCTGAACCCGTAATTACTGCGACTTTATTATTTAATATTTTCATGATTTTTAAATTTTAATTGTTGAATGATTTTGATACGATTTGAATTGAAGAATCATTGAGCCAGGCAAATGTAAATCCTGCAATTACCGGAATCAAAAGGCTGACAATAGCCACAAATTCAAGTTCCGGATGTACTCCGAAAATGATTATCAATCCGATAAACCAAGCCGGAATACTTTTTAAACCTTCTATTTTGGATAAGAAAGCCAATGAACCGATGAATAAAAATACCGCCAGTTGAAAACCTGCAACTCCAATTATGGTTTCAAAAAATTTCGCCGATACCATTATCCCTACTCCCATCAAGATTCCGAAGATTATTTGTACGAAGACCGGAATAGAAGTTTTAATCGATTTTCCGAATAAATAATAACTTACCCAAGCCAGGAACATCGTCCATGTTGGCCATTGCAGCATGAAGGAAACAGTAACCGCAGCAGCGCCAAACAATCCTAATATTATAGCGTTTATGTATGTTTTCATAATTTTAATTTTAAGATTATGCCATTCCGCCGTTAACACCAATATTCTGCGCATTTACCCATTTTGCGTCGTCAGAAGCAAGGAATACAACCACATTTGCAATATCATTAGTTTCTCCAATTCTATTGAAAGCTGACAATGATGCTAATCTTGCGATAACTTCTTCTGATTTTCCGTTTGTGAATAATTCTGTGTTTGTTGGTCCGGGCGAAACGGAGTTTACGTTAATTCCTCTTGAACCAATTTCTTTAGAAAAAACTCTTGTCAATTGCTCCACCGCAGATTTTGTGGCTACATAAGTGGCGTAACCCGGAAGCATAATACGATTTACAGAAGTCGAAAAGTTGATAATACTTCCGTTATCAGCCAGTTTAGAAGCTGCTTCACGCATGGTATTAAAAGTTCCTTTTACATTGATATTGAAGTGACGGTCAAAATCTTCATCTGTAGTATCCTTGATTAATTTGGTAATCATAATACCCGCGTTGTTAATCAACACATCGATTTTTCCAAAATGCGCGATACTTTCGTCAAAAAGATTTTTAACTTCTGTAGAATTGCTTACGTCTGCTTTAATAGCTAAAGCCTGACCTCCGTTAGAAATGATTTCCTGAGCTAATTTTTCGGCAGGTTCTTTACCCCCTGCATAATTGATGATAACTTTTGCTCCGGCCTGAGATACTTTTAGTGCAATTGCTGCTCCAATTCCTCTTGATGAACCTGTAATTAAAACTACTTTGTCTTTTAAATTTTCCATGATTATTTATAAATTTTGTTATGTCATTATCGACAGTACAAAATTGCAAATACAATGGAAGGTAGTTGTTGCGAAGATTACAGATTGAAATGCAAATTTCAAAGCATACTATAAATCTGCCGATTTTCTATATTCCTCAGGCGAGGTTTTCGTGTTTTTTTTGAAGTAATTACTAAAATGAGAAGTTTCTATAAAACCCAATTTATAAGCTATTTCTTTAATGGAAAGCGTAGAATTTTTTAAAAGGGATTTTGCTTCTGCAATCAATTTCTCCGAAATCCAGTTGCTAACTGATTTTCCGGTTTTACTTTTAATAACATTGTTCAGATAATTTTCGTGCAGATTCTGTGCCAAAGCATAATCTTTCACCCGAAGCTGTTTATCTGTTTTTCCGTCCAGTAATTCCCTAAAATGATGTTCCAGATTTTTCTTGAAGTTTTTTACAATTTGAGAACTTTTATTTCCTTCGTAGATTGGGTTATAATTGTTCCAAAAAGCTTCTTTTATCTTCAAAAGTAAAATAACCAAAAAACTGCCAATTACTTTATTTTTTATGGAAGATGTCGAACCAAATTCTTTTTCCATTTGAAGATAAATCGTTTCAAACTCTTTAAAATCAGTTTCATTCAGGTTTCTGGGATAAACCGTTTCAGACAATAAAAAAGGAAATTCTTCGAAGATATTTGTATGAACATTTTCTTTTAAAAAGGCTTCCGTAACCGTTATTAAATAAACGTCATTAATCTCCTCCCATTCAAAAGATTTAAAATGTCCCGGATTTGTAAAATATATAGTACCCGGTTCTGTAATAAAAGAAACATCATCGGTTGTATATTTTCCTTTTGCATCTTTTACAAATAAAAAAGAAAAATAACTGGGTCTGTAACCAATTGATTTAAAAGGCAAAACCGGATGCAGATCTTTCAGGTTATTGATTGTCAAGCCATCGTTATCAATAATTTCATTTACAGGAAGTCCCATATTTTTATAGGTTTCGTGTAGGTTTTTAAATAAAATTATTTCTTTAGACATTGCTTTTCTTTATAAGTTCCAGCGAATATAAGATTTTTTCAGAAAAGCCCATTTGTTTCGTTTTCAGCATCCTGAACCTCTCAACAAAATAACTTTGGACTTTTCAACAAAATAACTTCTCTGCATTCTCCTGAAATTTGCCCTATAAAAATACAATCGATGATACAATCAAATCAAAAAGTATTAGTTACCGGCGGAACAGGCTTTGTTGCCATACATAGTATTTTGCAATTACTCAATCGCGGTTACAAAGTTAGAACAACTGTTCGCTCGCTAAAAAGCAAAGAAAAGATTTTTGAAATGCTCGAAAACGGCGGCATTACAGATTTTAGTGAATTAGAATTTATTGAAGCTGATTTAACCAGCGATGAAAACTGGCCAGAAGCTATGATCGACTGCGATTTTGTACTTCACATTGCTTCGCCTATATTTTTAAGATTACCAAAAAACGAAGACGAAATGATTCGCCCTGCGGTTGACGGTACCTTGCGTGTGCTAAAAGCCGCAAGAGATGCAGGCGCAAAACGTGTTGTAATGACGTCTAACTTTGGAGCTGTGGGCTACAGCCATAAAGACAAAAATTCACTTATTACCGAAGAAAGCTGGACAAACCCTAACGAAAAAGGACTTTCGACTTATAATAAATCGAAAGTACTGGCAGAACAAGCGGCATGGGATTTTATGAAAACCGAAGGTGGCGCATTAGAACTTTCTGTAATAAATCCAATGGGAATTTTTGGGCCTTCCTTAAGCCCGGATTTATCTAGTGGTTTTGAACTCCTTAAAAAAATATTAGATGGTTCGATGAAAGCAATCCCTGATATTAGATTAGGGATTGTTGATGTAAGAGATGTTGCCGAATTACACATTTTGGCAATGGAAAGCCCCGAAGCAAAAGGACAGCGCTTTTTAGCATTGTCGGGCGGTACTATGTCATTACTCGAAATCGTAAAACTGCTGAAAGAAAAAATGCCGTATATAACCGAAAAAGCATCAACAAAATCTTTGCCTACCTTTATAATACGTTTAACCGCATTTTTTAACGATCAGGCCAAAGCAATTTTGCCTTTAGTTGGAATTAACCGAAATGCCAGCAACGAAAAAGCAAAAACAATATTAGGCTGGAAACCTAGAAGCAATGAAGAGGCTATAACAGCCACAGTAATTAGTTTAATAAAATGGAAATCTCTTAAAATATAAAGGATGAAAGTAATTATAACCGGTGCCACCGGAATGGTTGGCGAAGGCGTTTTAATAGAATGTCTTGAAAACAATCAAATAGAAGCTGTATTGTACGTGGGTAGAAAACCAAGCAGAAAATCGCATCCTAAATTAACGGAATACCTCGTTTCAGATTTTCTTTCGCTGAAAAGCGATAATATTAAACTTGCTGGTTATGACGCCTGTTTTTATTGCGCCGGAATTAGCAGCGTAGGACTTGATGAAGCGCAATACACTTATATTACTTACGACACAACAATACATTTTGCAGAAATTGTATTAAACCAAAATCCTAATATTGTTTTCAATTTTATTTCAGGATCGCATACAGACAGTTCTGAAACCGGAAAAGTGATGTGGGCGCGTGTAAAAGGTAAAACTGAAAATGCTTTGCAAAGAATGTCTTTTAAAGCGCAATACAATTTCCGTCCGGGATTAATGAAACCGGATCAAACACAAATTCATCTAAAAGGATTTAATAAATACATCAAATTTCTGTACCCTATTATGGGATTATTTTATACAGGCTGCGAAACCAGAGAAATTGGCCGCGCCATGATTTCGACAGCACGATTCGGATTCTCTAAAAAAATACTGGAAGCAATTGACATAAAAAAAGCCGCGAACTAAAAATGAAAAAAAGAATCCTAAAAATTATCAAAAAAATGCTGTTAATTATCGTTATCCTTATACTGATTTTTGGTTTCAGCACATGGTTATATATGCAAAAAGCTACATTTGGAAGTTTACCTTCAGAAGAAAGCAGGATTAGAATGGAGAAATCATCTCATTATAAAAATGGAGAATTTCAAAATAATACCTACACGCCAACATTTGCACCCGGTTATACTTTTTGGGGCGTAATACGAAAACAGCTTTTTGACAAAGCAGTTCCAACTGAACCTTCAGATAAAATTCCGTCTGTAAAAAGAGATTTGAAACATTTGCCTGGAGATCAGAATTTGTTGGTTTGGTTTGGGCATTCTTCTACCTTTTTGCAAATCGACGGAAAGAAAATTTTAATCGATCCTGTTTTTAGTGACAACGCATCGCCGCTTCCTAATAGTGTAACCGTTTTTGAAGGAACAAATTCATATCATGTTCAGGATTTACCCGAGATTGATTATCTGCTAATCTCTCACGATCATTATGATCATCTTGATTATGAAACTATTTTAGCATTAAAAGACAAAGTCAAAACTGTAATTTGCGGTTTGGGCGTTGGCGCACATTTTGAACGCTGGGGATATCCTAAAGATAAAATTATGGAAGAAGACTGGAACGATTCTATCACAATTGGAAAAGATTTCACGATTCATACGCTTCCGGCAAGACATAAATCAGGTCGTGGATTCACACAGAACCAATCTTTGTGGGCGTCGTATTTAATTAGTTCTCCAAAAATGAAAGTTTTCTACAGCGGCGATGGCGGTTACGACACACATTTTGCCGAAATCGGAAAGAAATTTGGCCCAATCGATGTTGCTATTATGGAAAACGGACAATACAACAAAGCCTGGCATTATATCCATATGCTGCCCGAAGAAACTTTGCAGGCGGCAAAAGATCTAAACGCCAAAAGTGTTGTTCCCGTTCATAATTCGAAATTTGCATTGGCTAAACATACCTGGAATCAACCCCTAAACGAAATCACTCGCTTAAATGAAAAATATCACATTCCGCTGATTACCCCTATTATGGGAGAAATCGTTAATTTTGATAGCCCTAAAGTTTTCAAACAGTGGTGGAAAACTAATCCTGAAAAATAAATACTGAGCATATGAAATATACAGAAATCAAAAGTTGTTATATAGGTCCCGAAATATCACCGGAACATTTTATTGCAGAACATTTCTTTTTATATCTGGCAAAAGGTTCTATTGAAGGTTATGACGGCGTTAGCAAATACAACTTAAAACCAGGCGAATATTGCATTGCCCGAAAAAATCATCTCGCACGATACAACAAACAAAAACAAGAAGGGGAATTTGAAAAAGTTGTCGTGATTTTTGATACTGCGTTTTTAAAAACTTTTGCCGCAAAACATAAAACAAAAGCTCAAAAAAGTGAAGATGAAGCGGCATTTTTTGCTTTAAAAAATACAAATCTGGTTCCGAATTTCATTCTTTCTCTAATGCCTTATTATAATGATGGCGGCGAAATCGATGAAACATTTTCGAATATAAAACGCGAAGAATTACTTTTGATTCTTCTAAAAGAAAATCCGAATTTATCAGACATTTTATTTGATTTTGCTCCGCCGGAAAAAATAGATTTAGAAGCTTACATGAATCGGAATTATAAGTTTAATATCAGCATGGAACGTTTTGCGTATTTAACCGGAAGAAGTATTTCTGCTTTTAAACGCGACTTCGCTTCCATTTTTTCAGATACGCCAAGCCGCTGGCTCATTCAGCGCAGACTTAAGGAAGGTTATTTTTTAATGGAAAAGAAAGGCAGAAAACCTTCTGATATTTATCTTGATCTCGGTTTTGAAGATCTCTCCCATTTTTCTTTTGCTTTTAAAAAAAAATATGGGTTTTCTCCTTCGGATATTTTGAAATCGATGAAGAAAGTGTAACTTGTAATCCCTGATTTTTTCAGAAACTATCAACGAACACATAAACAAATGGAGTACAAAGAAACAAAACCCTGTACAGAATTAGAACCTTTTATTCATTCCTTTTGGGAAATGAAAGGCAGCGAGCAAGATAAACAGTGGGAACGAATCTTTCCGGATGGATGTACAGGATTAGTTTTAAATTTGGGTGGCAATTGTATTACAGATAATGGTTTAGTTTCTATGGAATCTGAAAAAACTTATGCAGTTGGTGCGATGACTTCGTTTAAAGATAGTTTTATTGACAATAACACGCATCTGTTTGGAGTATGTTTGAAGCCGGCAGCATTTACCAATTTTTATAAGTACTTACCGCAAAGCGAATTAATAGACAATACTGTCGAATTCGACAAAACGTACTCTTTTAATATTGATAAAATCCTTAAAAATCCTATACCGTATCTCAATCAATTTTACAGCGATAGAATTATAAAAAAAGACAATGGACTAAAATTAGTTATTGAGGATATCCATAACTCAAACGGACAGCTGCCTGTTTATGAGCTTGCCAAAAAGAATTACACAACAGTAAGGCAATTAGAACGAAATTTTAAAACTCATATCGGAATTTCTCCAAAAGAATATTCAAACATTGTACGTTTTCAAAATACTTTAAACGTAATTAAAAACGCTGATCATAACCGAAACTTATTTGATATCTCTTTCGAATGCGGTTTTTATGACCATTCACATCTTACCAATAATATTAAAAAATACAGCGGTCTTACACCAACCGAACTTTAATTTGTCGCATTTTTCCAAAATAGAAAAGAATACTCCTTTCTATTTTTGCAGGTAAAAATAGAAATCATGAAAAAAATAATTTTAAATCTTGCAGTAACATTAGACGGATTTATTGAAGGTCCAAACGGAGAAATCGATTGGTGTATAATGGATGATGACATGAATTTTGATGCCTTCATCGAAAGTATAGACACCATGTTTTACGGAAGAGTGAGTTATGATGCTTGGGGAAATTTTCAACCGGATGAGAATACAAGTCCAGTCGAAAAAGAAATGTGGCAAAGTATACATTCTAAAACCAAATTTGTTTTTTCGAGCCAGAACCGAGCAAATGAAAAAGATACTTTTATTTCTTCAGACATAGCCGCCAAAGTAGCAGAAATAAAAAATCAGGGCGGAAAAGATATCTGGCTGTATGGCGGAGCAAAACTTATCAAAACTTTTATAAAATTAGGACTTATAGATATCTATAAAATCTCTGTACACCCGGTTGCTTTAGGTTCTGGAAAGCCTCTGTTTGAGGATTTAGACAAACGTGTTGAATTAAAACTAACAGGCACAAGAGTATTCAAATCCGGAGTTGTTGAATTGACTTATGTCCCGGAATAAACAAAATATCTTATATTCGCAAAGCTCAAATTCTTTTTGGAGTAAGTAATTTATCCAAATATATAATTAAAAATACCATGTCAATAACAACTGAAACAGAATTAATCGGAATGAAAAAGGCAAGCGAAGCTGTAGCTTACGCTTTGAGAGAAATGAGAAATTATGCCAAACCCGGAATTTCAACAAAAGAATTAGACGACTACGGCGGAAAAATCCTGAATGATTTAGGAGCAAAATCGGCACCGTATGTTACGTATGGATTTCCCGGATGGACATGTATCAGTGTCAATAAAGAATTCTGCCACGGAATTCCTTCTGATAAAAGAATACTTAAAGAAGGCGATTTAATCAATATTGATGTTTCGGCAGAATTAAACGGGTTCTTTTCAGATAATGGCGGTTCGTTTGTTATTGGAGAAGACGTAAATCAGCATCAAAAACTGATTGAAGCCTCAAAAGAAATTCTGCATAAAGCAATTCACAATATAAAAGGCGGCGTTCGTATTTCTGACATTGGTTTTTTAATGGAAACAGAAGCCAAGAAAAGAGGTTACAAAGTCATCAAGAATTTAACAGGTCACGGCGTTGGAAGAAGTCTGCACGAAGCACCACATGAAATCGCCAATTACAGAGATAAATTTAACTTAACAAGATTTAAGAAGAATTCTGTAGTTGCTATTGAAACCTTTATCTCAACAACTTCTACAATTGCCGAAACTTTACAAGACGGCTGGACAATGGTAGGAAACAAAGGAGGTTTTATGGCGCAGCACGAACATACGATTGTTGTTACAGATGGAAAACCTATTATCTTGACAGAAATGAATGAGATTTGGAATTAAAAATTATGAAACATACATAATTTAAAAAGCGTTATCCGGTTATCATTCCGTTAGGAATGTTTCATCGGTAGAAAAAATAACGATGAGATGTTCCTACGGAACAGAGAAATATATAAATTTAAAAGGGCTGCTTCGATTTTGAGCAGCCCTTTTTTATTGTTTTTCAAATTTAAATTCATCCATTCTTTAAATGCTTCGCACGTAATCTGCTTAAAAACTCAGGCGTAATTCCTAAATAAGAAGCTATATATTGCTGTGAAACCCTTTGTGAAATTGTTGGATAACGCGTTACAAACTCAATATATTGATCCATTGCGGTTGAAGAAACGGTTTTAAACAATCGTTTTTGCAATTTCGACAAATGTCGCTGAATCATCAAACGGAACATTCTTTCTAACTGCGGAACTTCGTTAATCAGGTTTTCTTTAGATTGACGGGTTAAAACCAATAATTCGCAATCCTCCAATGTTTCAATATACATATCACTCGGAATCTGGTCTTCAAAACTGGTAATATCACTTACCCACCAGTCTTCAGTCGCAAACTGAAGTGTCAATTCAATTCCTGCATCATCAATAAAATATTCACGAATACAGCCTTTATTAATATAAGCTTCAAAATTACATACTTCTCCAGCCTGTAACAAGATTGTTTTTTTTGGAACCAGTCTCAATTCCAGACTGTTCTCAAAAATTTTAATCTCTTTTTCAGAAAGGCGGACAGACCTTGAAAGATATTCTCGTATTCTTTGAAACATTGTTTTACTGATTTACAAGATGTAAATATAAGATGATTTATTTATTAATATTTCTTGATCTAGTTTAAGAAATGAGGAAACAAATTATTTGATCTTTGAAACCCTAACATTTTATAAATCAAAATAATGAATGATCAAATTCTACACTTAAGAATTGCTTTAGCTTTATTGGCTATTGAAGATCTGATCCCCAGCTACATGGACGTTCAGGAAGACAAAGTAATTTCAAACGGAAATGTAGCCGTATGTATTATTGACGAAGAAGGGACGGTTTATGGACGCATGTACGGAAATGATAAAGCGAGAAAAAGACAATCGTATAAAATTGCGTGGACAAAAGCAAGTCAGGTTTGGCTTACCGGAGTAAAAACGGGAGATTATGAAAAATTGGTTTTTAATAATATTGTAGACGAAAACGCAAACGGAATTGAAGCCCCAGACCTTATTGGCTGGCAGGGCGGACAACCTTTAACTTTGTCTGACGGAACAAAACTTTCTGTTGGGTTTAGCGGCTTTAGAGGTGTTAGCGATTTAGAAATTGTAATAAAAGCATTTAAAAAAATATAAAAATTCAGCATAAAAATATGAGCTATTTACCTGATTCAAACCGATATCAAAAAATGGAATACCGCCGCAGCGGTAAAAGCGGATTAATGCTGCCTGCCCTTTCTCTTGGGTTGTGGCACAACTTTGGTGCGATTGACAATATCGAAAACGCCCGTAAAATATTGCATACTGCATTTGATAACGGTATAAGTCATTTTGATTTGGCCAATAATTATGGTCCGCCGGCGGGATCTGCAGAGCAGACTTTTGGTCAATTATTTAAAGAAGATTTCAAACCTTTCCGTGATGAACTTGTAATTTCTACCAAAGCTGGATGGCCTATGTGGGATGGCCCTTACGGTGATTGGGGATCTAAAAAACATTTAGTTGCGAGTTTAGATCAGAGTCTTTCCCGCCTCGGATTAGATTATGTTGATATTTTTTATCACCACAGACCAGATCCAAATACGCCATTAGAAGAAACTATGGCGGCACTTGACTTAATTGTACGTCAGGGAAAAGCACTTTATGTGGGTATTTCGAGCTACAGCCCGGAAGAAACTCAAAATGCAATTACAATTTTGAAAGAATTAGGAACGCCTTGCTTAATTCATCAGCCTAAATATTCTATGCTGGAGCGTACTATCGAAAACGGCTTATTGGATGTTCTGGAATCTAACGGAGTTGGCAGTATTGCTTTTTCTCCTTTGGCGCAAGGACTTCTTACGAATAAATATTTAAACGGAATTCCTGAAAATTCAAGAGCAAACGCACATCGCGGAAACGGAGCAATTGAAGAAGATGCAATTACACCGGAGAATATTGAAAAAGTCCGCAAACTAAATGAAATGGCATTAGAGCGCGGTCAGAGTCTGGCGCAAATGGCATTGTCATGGGTTTTAAAAGATAAACGTATCAGTTCGGTTATCATTGGCGCAAGCAAACCAGAGCAGGTTTTAGATTCTGTTGGCTGTCTTCAGAATACTGCTTTTTCTGCTGATGAACTTCAGAAAATTGATAGCATTCTAGCCTAAAACGATACTAACTATTTAACCATAATTATGAAAACATATAAAATCAACACATGCCTGACCATCATGTTATCGGGATTTCTGGCGACAAGTTTAACGGCGCAGAAAAAGCAGACTAAAGCAGCCGATTATAAAAGTGTAACGGTTTTTGTAACGGCAAAAAACACCGATAATAAACTAACAAAAACCGAAACCTTATCGTTTTTTGATAAACCTCAGCCAACAGAAAAAGAAACTTCTGTTTTTGTTGATCCTTCTAAAACCTATCAAACTTTGTTAGGAATTGGCGGCGCACTTACTGACGCTTCTGCAGAAGTTTTTTATGCGCTTCCAAAAGATAAACAAGAAGAAATCCTGACGGCTTATTACGATAAAGACAAAGGAATTGGTTATACTCTGGCACGTACTAATATGCAAAGCTGTGATTTCTCAAGTGATATTTACAGTTACATTGCTGAAGGTGACAAAGATTTAAAAACTTTCGATATCAGCCACGACAGAAAATACAAAATTCCGTTAATTAAAGAAGCGATTGCAAAAGCTGGAGGAAAATTAACTTTATACGCTTCGCCTTGGAGTCCGCCCGCGTGGATGAAAACCAATAATAATGTTTTGCAGGGCGGTGCTTTAAAACCGGAATACCACCAAAGCTGGGCTAACTTTTTTGTGAAGTTTATTAATGAATACGAAAAAGAAGGAATTCCGATTTGGGGTTATACCGTTCAAAACGAACCAATGGCGGTTCAAAAATGGGAATCGTGCATTTTTACTGCCGAAGAAGAACGTGATTTTATAAAAAACTTTCTTGGGCCAACGATGCAAAAAGCAGGATTATCTAAAAAGAAACTGATTATGTGGGATCACAATCGTGATTTAATGTACCAGCGTGTAAGCACCGTTTTAGAAGATAAAGATGCAGCAAAATATGTTTGGGGAGTTGGATATCACTGGTATGAAGACTGGATGAAAAACGGAATGAACTTTGAAGCCGAACGCCGCGTTGCAGAGGCTTTTCCAGACAAACCGCTCATTCTTACGGAAGGCTGCGCTGCAGATTTTGACCAAAAATTATTAACGGAATGGAGTTACGGTGAAAAATACGGAATGTCGATGATTAACGATTTCAATATTGGAACGGTTGCCTGGACAGACTGGAATATTTTGCTGGATGAAAGAGGCGGACCAAATCACGTTCAAAACTTCTGCATGTCTCCTATTCACGCTGATTTAAAAACCGGAAAACTGATTTACACCAACGGATATTATTATTTAGGACATTTTTCTAAATTCATTAAACCGGGTGCAAAACGTGTGGCTTGTAATTCGAGCAGCAATAAATTGTTGTCGACTGCTTTTGTAAATCAGGATAATAATCTTGAAGTTGTGGTCATGAACCAAACTGATAATGATGTAGAATATTTTCTATGGATAAAAGGAAAAGCTTCAAAAATAACAAGTCTTGCACATTCAATTGCAACTTTAGAAATACGTTAATATTAAAATCAATACTATGAAAAAAGTATTATTATTTCTGAATGCTTTCGTATTACTAAATGGTATTTCAGCCTTTGCGCAATCATCGGCTGAAAAGCCAAAACCTTTTAAATCGCAGCAAATTCCCGGAAAAATAGAATGCGAATTTTATGATTGGGGAGGCGAAGGCGCTGCATACCACGATACGGATGACATAAACAACGGAAGCGGAAAACTGAATCCCATAAACGGAAATCCGTTAAATGAATTCAGATTAAAAGAAGGCGTTGATATTTCGTATACAAAAACAGACAGTATAGACGATACGCCTTATACCAAAGTTCCCATAAAGATGAAACAGCTTTATGTGGGCTGGACGCAGCCAACGGAATGGATTAATTATACGGTTGGGGTTAAAAAATCAGGCACTTATAAAATTGGTGTTTTGTATACGGCAAACGGCGACGGGGCAATTTCTATTGCTGTAAACGGAAAAGATGCAACCGGAAACATGAAAATTGTTTCTACACACGATGATAACGATCCTGTTGCCTGGAGACAATGGCATCATTGGAACAGTTCAGAAAATATTGGTACAATTAAATTAGAAAAAGGAAAGCAACTGCTCACTTTACATATCGCAGAAAACGGTAATATGAATTTAGATTATTTGACCTTTACGCCTAATTAATAATGATTTATGATTAGTTAACTTGATTTGGCCGCATGATTCAAACCAAATTGTGCGGCCATTTTCTTTACAGCTTTTCAAAATAAAGATAATTGGTACTGCTGCTTACATCACGTAATCTAATCTGCGAATTATTAAATTCAAACAATTTCCAGCTGTTATTTAATTTACTAAGTAACGGTGAACTGAAAGTCAGTTTTAATTCCCTAACATTATTTTGTACACTGCTTTCCCATTGGCCCGTTTCTGAAGCTCCCGCTTTTGTTGCCACTACAGAATTATCATTATTAAATACAAATGAATAACCGCTGTAAGAGGAAGTTTTCTCAGAATCATCAAAATAATACGGAATATCCCAAGCCCCTTTTGTAATTACTTCATTTAAATCTAGCGTTACAATATTGTTTTCCGGGCAGTAATCAATAGCATATTTTATAGCATTTTCGAAATCCAGATTATTATTAATAGTTTTCGTCTGACCATGATAATCAACTATCGAAATTGGGTATTTTAATGAAATATACTGACTGGCACTTAAATTTTTAATAAAATTAAAAAAGGCCTGATCGCTTATAATGGTTTGAGAACTTCCAATTTGATTAGCGCTGTTATAAATATTTATTGTTATTGGATAATTGATATTGAGTCCGTTGATTTTAGATAGAAGATCAGGATATTGATTCCAATAATCGATTAAAGAATCAAAATCAGCTTCATCAGGAATAAATTTTTCGATGTAATTATAGTACACCATCGTTACCGGAAAATCTATTGATACAATATCATCATCACTATTACTTGCATTGATATTATCTATTACTTTTTGATAATCGGCAGTAGTATTAACTGCAATTTGAGTATTATTTACAGTAACGGTGTAAGGAAGTTTTATAGTACAATAAGTAGAACCGTCGATTACATTATCCTGCACTGTCTGAACCATTGCAACTCTTTGCAAGTAAGAAGTAAGAGGAGAAGCATTCGTGATTGTTCCTTGCGCATTATTATCCTGATCATCAGGCGATTCGTTTTGACAAGATAACAAAAGCAGGAAAACTGCTGCTATTGATAAATATTTTTTAAAAGGAAGCATATTTATGTTTTTACAAAGGTAATAAATTTAGGGAAACTGGTTTTTAATAAATTAACATTAAGGGGCTTCGGCCTCTTTCAATACTAAATTATCAAAAGCCAATAGCATTTTATTCTTCTATAAAACAATCAGCTTTGCTTTTACCCTACTTATACTAAAAACAAATACTTTTGTACCATACCAATCGAAAACATAAATGCCAACTAAGAACCAATCAGATACTTGCGATGAAATAATTTTTTCGTCTTTTTTCAAGAGTCATATAAAAGCACTTCGGAATTTTCTTTTTTACAAATTTGGCAATGTCAATCAGGCAGAAGATGTGGCGCAGGAAGCATTTGTAAAACTTTGGCAAAACTGTGCATCTGTGCCGTTAGAAAAAGCAAAATCATATGTTTATACGGTTGCCAACAACAGCAGTCTTAACGAAATTGCACATCAGAAAGTAATTTTGAAATATAAAAAAAACTTCACAGGTTTAGACAAAACAAATGAAAGTCCCGAATATATTCTGGAGGAAAAACAATTTCAGGCTAAACTTTTGAAAGCCATAGAAAATTTAAACGAAAAACAGCGTGAAGCTTTTTTAATGCATAGAATTGACGGAAAAAAATACAGCGAAATTGCCTTAGAATTAGATATCAGTGTAAAGGCAGTAGAAAAGCGCATTCATCTCGCTTTGTTAAGCCTTCGTAAAGAAATTGATTTATAAAAGTAGGGTAAATTTAGTTTTAATTGTTTTAATTATATAGTACAGTACAATGAAAAAAAATCGCTTATTAGCAAAATGGCTCAATGATGATTTATCTCCGGATGAATTAGCTGAATTTGAGGCAAGTCCCGATTTTGAAAAATACCGAAAAATAAAAGATTATACAGCTCATTTAGAGGTAGGTGATTTGGATGAAAACGCTATGTTGTCGAACATTTTGAGCCAGAAAAAAATGGCTCCAAAAGTAGTTCCGCTATACAAAAAATGGGCTTTTAGAGTGGCGGCTATATTTGTTATCGCTCTTGGAATCACGTTTGCAATGAAAGTTTTAGTACCGCAGACAGAAACAGCTGATTTTGGAAAAAAGACCACTTTTTCATTACCTGATAATTCTGAAGTGGTATTAAATTCCGGTTCTGAAATAAATTATAAAAAATGGAACTGGGACAACAACAGACATCTGGAACTAAAGGGAGAAGCTTATTTTAGAGTAGCCAAAGGCCGAAAATTTGAAGTGCAGACCAATTTAGGAAAAGTAACGGTTTTAGGAACTCAGTTTAATGTGAAAGCCAGAAAAAACAGGTTTGATGTAGTTTGTTATGAAGGACGAGTAAAAGTAAATTATGCCGATACTCAAATTTTATTAACTCACGGACAAAGCGTTAGTTTTAAAAACGGAAAACAGGTTAAAATGGCTGTAAGTTTAACGCAGCCTGAATGGATCGTGAACCAAATAGGATTTTACAAAGAAAATATCAGAAGCATTCTTGACGAAGTTGAAAGACAATATAATATTACAATCGAATTAAATACAAAAGATACAACATCATTATTTACAGGGAAATTGCCCGCTAACGATTTAAAGACAGCCTTGCAGATTATTAGTACAACTTATCATTTAGAGGCTAAACAAGTCTCAAAAAATAAAATAATTTTTGACGAAAAATAAATGTTGCTCCCCAAACAATTTCATTTTTTGTTTTTTCTATTTTTCTTTGTCCTGAATGCTTTTGCTCAGGACAAAGGGAAACTTATGCCTTTTAAGAAAATCATCCTAGAAATTGAACAACAGCATCAGGTTAGTTTTAATTATACCGAAGACAATATTGTCGGACAGGAATTAGTTCCGCCAAAAAAATCACTTTCTTTAGTAGAAAAACTGGAATATCTGGCTCAAAAAACCCATTTGTCTTTTGAAAACATAGGCAACAAATTCATTAATATTTATAAAAAAGAAAATCAGGAACCACTAATCTGTGGTTATGTTTTTTCTAATATGGATAAAAAACCAATTGAAAACGCCAATATTAGTCTGTCTAACAAAACTCAGGTTTCAACGGATGCAAACGGTTATTTTGAATTTAAAAAAGAAGATAAAAACATATTCTTAATCAGCCATATAGGATTTACAACTAAAAAAATTACTGCTGCAAATGCCGAGTCTAAAGATTGTCTCCAAATATTTTTAGACCCCGAAATCACGCAGCTTCAGGAAATTAAAGCCAGCGCTATTCTGGCTTCGGGGATTTCAAAAAACAAAGACGGATCGTTTGAAATTAAACCCAAGAAGTTTGGGATTCTGCCCGGACTTATCGAACCCGATGCTTTGCAGACGATGCAGCAAATTCCTGGTGTAAACAGTATTGACGAAAGTGTTTCAAGCATCAACGTTCGCGGTGGTACGCACGACCAAAATTTATTTTTGTGGAATGGTATACGAATGTTTCAAACGGGGCATTTTTTTGGTTTAATATCGGCTTTTAATCCTAATTTGGCGCATACTATTTCTATTTATAAAAACGGAAGTTCTGCCTTTTACGGAGAAAGTGTATCCAGCGTTGTGGCTATTTCTTCTACTCCCGAAATGGCTGAGAAAAACTCATTCAGTGCAGGATTAAATATGATTAATGCTGATATTTATGGGAAATATAATATTTCTCCAAAGAGTTATATCGAAATTTCGGCACGTAAATCGATTACTGATTTTGTAGAAACGCCAACCTATAAAGAGTATTTCAATAAAGTATTTCAAAACACTACAATCACTGATTTTTCAGATAAACAAAATGTCGATTATCACAGTGACAAGAAATTTGGTTTTTATGATGCTACGTTAAAATATGCTCAAAAAATAGGACTTAAAGACCAAATCGTTTTAGATCTGATTACGATTAAAGATAATCTGGAAGTTTTTCAAAGTGCAAAAGTATATGACATAAACAGTTCTGAGAACAATATTTTACGTCAGCAAAATTATGGCGGGAATTTGTCATGGAAACGAAACTGGAACAGCTTTAATACGACTAAAATTAACATTTATAACTCTGCTTACGAGCTTCGCGCCAATCAATCTACAAGCGAAGGTCAAATCGTAATTCAGGAAAATACGGTGAACAATAACGGAGTTAATTTAGAGAACAATCACATTCTTAATTCTAAATTTACTATAAACGACGGCTATCAGTTTAACGAAATTGGTGTTACGAATTTAGAGCAGGTGACGAATCCTGATTTCTATCGTAAAGTGAAAGAGGTTTTGAGAACTCATGCTTTAATTGCAGAAGTAAAATACAACGATACGATCTCCAGAATATATTTTAAGGCCGGAACCCGAATTAATTATATCGAAAAGTTTAAAAAATATATTATAGAACCGCGCGGGCAGTTTAGCTATGGCATCAGTAAAAGTTTAAATGTAGAATTGCTGGGTGAACTAAAAAGTCAAAATTCACAGCAGATTATTGATTTGCAAAAAGATTATTTCGGTATTGAAAAAAGACGCTGGATTATCTCTAATAACTCCACAATTCCTATTCAAAAAAGTAGACAGCTTTCTTTAAATTTATCTTATATAAAGAACGACTGGCTTTTTGATATAGAAAATTTTTATAAAAAAGTAATAGGAATTACAACTTCCAGCCAGGGTTTTCAGAACCAGTTAGAATTTGTTAAAACTACGGGCGATTATGAAGTTTGGGGAACCGAAATGCTGATTCAAAAAAAGATGAACCACTTTTTAACTTGGTTAAGTTATACGTATAATCATAATAATTATCATTTTTCGAATTACGAATACCCCATTTTTCCTAACAATTTTGAGGTAATGCATACGGCATCGTGGGCGGGAATTTATGAGAAAAACAATTTTAAAATTGCTTTGGGTACAAAGTGGACTTCGGGCAGACCTAAAACTTCTCCAGATAATGCTCAAATTGACCCTTCAAATCCTACCTTGATTTATCACAAACCTAATAGTGATAATCTGCATATTTTTTCGCAGGTTAACTTTTCTTCGACTTATAAATGGGAAACAGACAACGGTATTCAATACAAATTAGGGATCTCTATCTTAAATATTTTAAACAGAAGAAATGAAATCAGCGAATATTACAGAGTAAGTTCACTAACAAATTCTATAGAAGAAGTCGAGACTTTTTCACTGCAAAGAACTCCAAACGTGAGTCTTAGGGTTTCATTTTAACTTTCTTCAAACCGGGATTTTAAAAATTCCTACATTATTTTTCATTTTTTTTTACAAAAACTTCAATTCTTTGGTAGGGTAATCTACATCAAGGCTGTTTTACTATTGAACCTTATCAAAAGAATAAAAATGACCGCCTTACAAAACTTCAGAAAATACCACGAAGGCTATTTTATTTATGACTCTTCGTAGCATAAACTAAAAAGTATGGAACGAAATGCATTAAAACATGACTTCCGATGTACAATTTAAAACAAATCACTTTACTGTTACTGTAAAGTTTCAATTCCCTTATCAATATAACTTAAATTAAAAAACGATGAAATTAAAACAACTTAAATTCGCTGCGGCCCTGGTAATTACAACATTCTTTTTAAGCTGCAGCAGCGACAGTGGAGATAGTGGAGACAATGGTGGAAATAATAACCCGCCAACTCCCGAAGTTAAAAAGGCTGTCAGCCTTGCTACAAGCACTACATTAGGTTCTTACCTTGTAGATAAAGACGGAAGATCTTTATATTTTTTCTCAACAGATGCAAACGGACAAGTATCTTGTACTGGCGATTGTGAAAAAGTCTGGCCTCCATTTTTTGTAGATAATTTAACTGCAGATAAATTGGGTGCAGGATTATCGTTATCAGATTTTGGAACTGTTACTGTTGGTGCAAAAAAACAAGTTACTTATAAAGGATGGCCTTTATACTATTACTCACCAAGTTCTGGAGATGATGGATATGGAAACATAACCAATACACCAGAAGCTGCCGGAAAAACAGGAGGAGACGGAATTGGTGGTATTTGGTTTATTGCAAAACCAGATTATTCTATCATGATTGTTAGAAGCCAGCTTGTGGGTCATGACGGTAAAAACTACAAATCAGATTATACTGTTGGAGACGGTGCTACAACGTATTTTACAGATGCTAAAGGTTTAACATTGTATACTTTTAAAAATGATAATTTCAAGAAAAACAATTTTACAAAAGAAGATTTTTCTAACAATCCAGTTTGGCCAATATATGAAACAGACAAAATTGTAGTTCCTTCTACTCTTGATAAAACTAAATTTTCTGTTATCACGGTTTTTGGTAAATCACAATTGGTTTACAACGGATGGCCATTATATTATTTTGGACAAGATGCCAGCGTAAGAGGCGCTAATAAAGGAATTAGTTTCCCTGCTCCTGCTGTTTGGCCGGTTCCTGTAAAAGATATTCCGCTTGCGATCTAAAAAATCAAAACTTAATCTATTTCAAATTAGTCCAGTTTTTATTGGACTAATTTGAAATAATAAATTCTGGCACATTGCTGTAAAATTTAAACCCCCAATTGACATGAACAAGAGAAAAATCACGATTTTGATAGTACTGCTGTTGGTAAGTTTTGGCCCTTACTATATCTACCAAAACATTATTTACAAAGATGCCAGAGACATCAATAATGAAAAATCAATAGTTACCATTTCTGCTAAAAACTTAGAAAACCACTATGCGAAAAACGCTTTGCAGGCAGATTCAAAATACTTAAATAAAACAATTGAAATTGAAGGAACAGCCACAGAAGTTACTGATTCCTCAATGGTAATCGACGGAAAAGTATTTTGTAAAATGAATGAAATAGTAAAAACGAACTTCACGAATAAACCAATCAATATAAAAGGAAGATGTATAGGTTTTGATGATTTATTCGGGGTCGTAAAATTGGATCAATGCAGTATACAACAACACTAAATATGAAAAAAATATTCTTAATAGCCAGCTTTTTAATCTGCTTATATGCGAATGCCCAAGAAGATTTACTTTCCAGCCTGGACTCAACACAAGTAGTTGATAAAAACGCAACTGCCACTTTTAAAGGGCTGCAGATTATAACAATGCAGTCGACAAAAATGGCGGCCAAAAAAGAGCTTTATATTGTAATATCACATCGATTTGGATCTGTAAAAGGCGGAATCTCTGAGTTTTTTGGTTTTGATGATGCCACAACAAAAATTGGCGGAATTTATGGTGTAACCGATTGGCTTTCTGTAAGTGCGTCACGTCATACATTGTTGAAAATTTACGAAACATCGGTTAAATATCGACTGACCAGACAAAACGACGAATTTCCGTTTGATATTGTGGGTTATAATACGATCGATATTAACAGCGGATTAAAAAAAGATGATTATCCTAAAATTGAATTTTCTGACCGATTAACCTATATTAATCAGCTTTTGATTTCAAGAAAATTCTCTGATAAATTATCGCTGGAATTAGCACCTTCCTTCATCCATAAAAACCTATATAATCCGGATAATGAAAACGATAATCAATTTACTTTAAGTGCCGGAGGAAGATTAAAATTAACCAAAAGACTTTCTTTAAATCTTGAATACGGTGAAAATTTCAATAAACCTGACTTTTATAATAATCCATTATCTGTTGGATTGGACATAGAAACCGGCGGCCATATTTTTCAATTAATTTTTACGAATTCGCAATCTATGACCGAGAGCGGCTACTTGACAAATGCAACGGGCGATTGGGGAAAAGGCGATTTTTTCTTTGGATTTAATTTATATAGAGTTTTTTAAAAGTATACAATATGAAAAAATATATCTTCTTATCTGTCATTATATTATCCTTATACAGCTGCGAATCTACTACTTACGAAAGTTTGGAAGAACCAGAGGTTATAACAGGCCCGGTTACCTACACCGCCAATGTGAAATCTATTATTGATGCAAACTGTATTGCCTGTCATAATTCTGAGTCTCAGCTTATTCCTTTAGAAACGTATGCTCAGGTGAAAGACGCCACTTTAAATACAAATTTGATAGACCGAATTCAGCGTCAAAACGGAACCCCGGGACAAATGCCAAAAGCAGGAAGAATGTCTCAGGATAAAATCAATACAATTCTGCAATGGAGTACGGACGGATTATTAGAAAATTAAATCGATAGAAAATGAAAAAACGAATTGTACTGCTATTTTTATTGCTTGGAATATTCCATGTTTCGGCACAAAAATATGCGACAAAAACAGGAAACTTAAAGTTTGAAGCTTCTGTTGATTCTTTTGAAGAAGTTGCAGCAGAAAACAAAAACACATCGGCCATTTTAGATTCAGGAACGGGAGATATTGCAGTGTTAACACTTATGAAAGGATTTCGGTTTAAAGTGGCCTTAATGGAAGAGCATTTTAATGAAAATTATGTCGAATCGGATAAATTTCCAAAAGCTTCATTTAAAGGAAAAATTGAAGATTTTGATGCATCTAAACTTTCAGCAACAGCTAAAACAGTAAAGATTTCGGGAGATTTAACCCTGCACGGAAAAACAAAAAAAATTACTGCAAATGCCAAAATTTCTAAATCGGATGACAAGATTACTATAATAGGAAATTTTGAAGTAAAAGCAGCAGATTTTGATATTGAAATTCCTAAACTGGTTTCTAAAAAAGTGGCTGATAAAATAAAAGTCAATTTTAACCTGCCGCTTACAAAAATGTAATACTTTTTTTTAGTTCATGGTTGTTAGTTATGGGGCTGTCTCAAAAGTCAGCCCTTTATCTAATAATTTATTATATCCAGTTATCATTCCATTAGGAATGTTTCATAGGTAGAAAAATAGAGTTCTTCGATATTTATACGTTCCGTAGGAACGTTTGATATATTAAATTATTAAAAAACGATGCCAAATCAAACGTTCTACGGAACGTATATCATGATAACAATATAATCTTCTACCTATGAAATGTTCCTACGGAACAAGAAATATATAAAATAAAAGGGGCTGTCTCAAAAGTTGAGACAGCCCCTTTTCAAAAGATTACTTCCCTACTGTTTGCTGAAATTGAGCAGGATAACGATCTCCTTTTATTGTAGTTTGAGCAAAAGCATCATCGATTTTTTTAACATCATCTGATGATAAATGAATGGAAGCTCCGCCAATGTTTTCTGTTAATCGGTGTGATTTTGTTGTACCCGGAATTGGTGCAATCCATGGTTTTTGTGCCAAAAGCCAACCCAATGCAATTTGTGCAGGAGTTGCTTGTTTTTGAGAAGCAATTACAGATAATAAATCAACTAGTTTTTGATTTGCTTTTCTATTTTCTTCACTAAAACGAGGAAGGTTATTTCTAAAATCTGTAGCTTCAAAATTGGTACTTTCAGTTATAGCTCCAGTTAAAAATCCTCTTCCTAAAGGACTAAACGGTACAAAACCAATTCCTAATTCTTCCAATACCGGTAAAACTTCTAACTCTGGTTCTCTCCACCAAATAGAATATTCACTTTGTAAAGCTGAAACCGGCTGCACCGCATGTGCTTTTCTAATTGATGCTGCACCCGCTTCAGACATTCCAAAATATTTTACTTTTCCTTCCTGAATCAAATCTTTAATTGTTCCCGCAACATCTTCAATCGGTACATTTTGATCTACTCTGTGTTGGTAAAACAAATCAATAACATCCGTTTTTAAACGTCTTAAAGATTCTTCGGCAACTGCCCTGATATTTTCTGGTCGGCTGTCTTGTCCGTTAAATGCCTGTCCTCCCTTAAAACCAAATTTGGTTGCAATAACAACATCTTTTCGAAACGGGGCCAAAGCTTCTCCTAACAGTTCTTCATTGGCAATACCATACGCTTCGGCAGTATCAAAAAAAGTAATTCCCTGTTCGTATGCTTCTCTAATTAATTTTATTCCTTGTTCTTTGTCTACCGCTGTACCATACGCAAAACTTAATCCCATACAGCCCAATCCCAATGCAGAAACCTCTAATCCTTGTGTTCCTAATATTCTCTTTTCCATAATTTTATTTATATAAAAGTTAATTGTTATTTTTAACAGTACAAATTTCCTTTAATAAAACCAGTCGTCTATAATACAGATTACTGCTATTATTACCATTTTTACTGATTTGAATAATCACGCTAAGTTATTAAGAATCTGAATAGTATATTTGTGCAGCTATTTTTTATAAAGAGATCATGGACCAATTAAAACTCGAACAAGTTACACAGTACAATCAGTTAAAAGGTGTTGAAACGCAGCATCCTTTAATCAGTGTTTTTGATAATTCTAATAGCAACGCATTACCCAATAATACCCGTCTGCACTTTGGTTTTTATGCTGTATTTTTAAAAGCCGGTCATTGCGGTGAATTAAAATACGGACGTAATAATTATGATTACGATGATGGTACAATGGTTTTTGTAGCACCCGGACAAGTACTCGAAGTTAATAATACAGACAATTATAAATCGACAGGTTTGACCTTACTTTTTCATCCTGATTTGATAAAAGGAACTGCGCTGGCTAAAAATATAAATCAATATTCGTTCTTTTCTTATGATTCGCACGAAGCACTTCATTTATCTTTAAAAGAACAGCAAATCATAAAAGATTTATTTAGTAAATTACAATATGAATTAAGCCAATCGATTGATAAACACAGTAAAAATATTATAAGCAATACAATTGATTTGCTTTTAAATCATTGCGTGCGTTTTTATGACAGGCAGTTTATTACGCGCGAAAACATCAATTCTGATATTTTATCAAAATTTGAGAATTTGTTAAACGATTATTTTCAATCGGAAATTGTTCAAGATTCTGGTTTACCTTCTGTTGGATATTTTGCAGATCATTTGCATCTTTCTTCTAATTATTTTGGAGATTTAATTAAAAAAGAAACAGGGAAATCGGCGCAGGAACACATTCATCTTAAGTTAATAAATCTGGCCAAAGAACGAATTTTCGATGCAGAGAAATCAGTTAGCCAGATTGCCTCAGAATTAGGGTTTAAATATCCGCAGCATTTTAATCGAATGTTTAAAAAGAATACCGGCTACACACCAATTGAATATAGAAACCTAAACTAAACGAATGCTGGACGACTTTCCTTTTTATCTCGGTCTTTTAATTATCATTTTACTGCTCATTATGCTGGGCAATAAAATAAAAGTGGCTTATCCTGTACTTTTAGTATTGGCAGGATTGGTTATCAGTTTTATTCCGGGTGTTCCCGCTATAAATATTGAGCCCGAACTCATCTTTTTTATTTTCCTTCCCCCGTTATTATATGAAGCGGCATGGACAGTTTCATGGAAAGAAATGTGGCGCTGGCGGCGTATTATTACAAGTTTTGCTTTTATAGTTGTTTTTGTTTCGGCGCTTTCTGTAGCGATTGTTGCTAATTATTTTATTCCGGGCTTTTCATTAGCATTAGGTTTTGTTTTAGGCGGCATTGTATCGCCCCCGGATGCTGTAAGTGCCGGAGCTATTTTAAAATTTGTTAAAGTACCCAAAACTATTTCGTCAATCTTAGAAGGCGAAAGTTTATTGAATGACGCTTCTTCCCTGATTATTTTCAGATTTGCCATGATTGCCGTGGCAACAGAGCAGTTTATATTTTACAAAGCAGCAATGAGTTTTAGCTGGATGATTTTTGGAGGCGTTGCCATTGGTTTATTAATTGGATGGCTTTTTATGAAAGCGCATAAATATTTACCAACAGATGCCAATGCCGATATTGTGCTGTCATTATTAACACCTTATATTATTTATCTGGCGGCTGAAGAAGTTCATAGTTCAGGGGTATTGGCCGTTGTAAGCTGCGGATTGCTTTTGTCTAATAACAGGCACCGTTTTTTGAGCAGCAGATCGCGTATACAAGGCGTAAATGTCTGGGAAAGTTTATGTTTTATTTTAAACGGATTGGTCTTTATGCTGATTGGATTAGATTTACCCCAAATTACCAAAGGACTTGAAGGAGTAAGCCTTATAACCGCAATTGGATATGGCGTGCTGATTACGCTTGTTTTAATTGTAAGCCGAATGATATCATCTTACGGTGCTGTAATTGTCACCTTAATTGCCCGAAATTTTATCACTGTTGCCGACAGAAGACATCCTGGTTACAAAACGCCTTTTATTCTAGGCTGGACAGGAATGCGCGGCGTTGTATCATTGGCCGCAGCATTATCTATTCCGGTTTATTTGAATAATGGCAACGGATTTCCACAGCGTAACCTTATTTTGTTTATCACTTTTATTGTGATTCTTTTGACGTTATTAATTCAGGGATTAACACTTCCTTATTTTATTAAAAAAATTAAATTGCCTAATATCTACGATGTCCCTCGTGAAGAAGCTTATCATCAAATACGACAAGAATTAGCCGAATTTGCTTTACACTATTTAAAGACGAATTATGACGGTCAGGTAGAAAATAACACTTCATTGCAGCATCTTATTCAAAAATGGGAACAGCATATTAAAGGAATCGATGATGAATCGATAAGTCAGGATCTTAAACATATTTATTTTGATTTATTAAATCAGCAGAGACAATGGCTCATCAACAGAAATAAAGAAGATCAGACTTTGGATGAATCTATTATTCGCAGACAAATGCATTATCTGGATATTGAAGAAGAAAAACTAAGATATCTTTAGATTTAATAATAAAAAAACAGCCTCTAGTTGGGCTGTTTTTTTATTAAGACAGAACGGTTGTTTTAGCCTTACTTCGGAAGCTTAGCAAGAAATTTTAAAATATCATTCCCTATTTCGTTTACATGTGTTTCAAGTGCAAAATGTCCGGTATCATAAAATTTTACCTCAGCATTTGGGCTGTCTTTTTTATACGCTTTTGCTCCGGCTGGTAAAAAGTAAGGATCTTTATCTCCCCAAACTGCTAATATCATTGGTTTTTTAGTTCTAAAATATTCTTGAAATTTTGGGTAAAGTGCCACATTCGTTCTATAATCTTTTACAAGATCAAGCTGAATTTCAACATTTCCCGGACGATCTAAAAAGTGCTGATCCAGTGTATAGGTTTCAGGAGCAATCAGGCTTTTATCCGCTACTCCGTGAAAGTATTGAAACTGTGTAACTTCTTTAGAAACAAAAATATTAAGTGCGTCGCGATTCGCTTGTGTAGGCTCTTTCCAATATTTCTGAATAGGATTCCATTCGCTGCTTAAACCTTCTTCATAAGCATTTCCGTTTTGAGATATAATCCCTGTAATTTTTTCCGGATTTGCCAAAGCAAGTCTAAAACCAGTTGGCGCTCCGTAATCAAATACATAAATCGCAAAACGTTTTAAACCAAGCTGATCAATAAAGCCCTGCATCGTTTTAGCCAGATTATCAAAAGTATAATCAAATTGTGTATGATCTGGCGCATCAGAAAAACCAAATCCAGGTAAATCTGGTGCAATTACATGGTATTTTTTACTCAAAATAGGAATCAGGTTCCTGTACATATGCGATGAAGTAGGATATCCATGAAGTAATAGTACTACAGGCGCGTCTTTAGGCCCTGCTTCACGATAAAAAATATTCAGTCCGTCTACCTTTATGGTATTAAAATGTGTGGCCTGAATTTCAGTTTTACTTTTTGCTGCAGAAGATTTTTCTTGTGCATTTGCATCTATTCCGGATAGCGCTGTTAAGGTTAACATTAGCGCTGCAGATTTAATTGTGTTTTTCATATTTTCAATTGTTTGATACAAATTTACTTTGTATTTTTGATATCTAAATATGATATGTTATGATCATATTAATCACTAATTATGATGCAATGAATAGTAATGACCTCAAAATATTTGAAGCTGCCGCAACACTCGGAAGCTTTACAAAAGCTGCAGAAGCTACTTTTACTGTACAATCGAATGTTACGGCGCGTATAAAAAGTCTGGAAGAAGAATTTGAAACCGAACTTTTTAAGAGAGTTTCCCGAAAAGTTGTACTTACAGAAGCCGGTGAAACATTATTAAAATATGCGAAGAAAATAGGCAATCTGCTGAATGACGCAAAAAATGATATTCAGAATTCAGATCAGGTTGGAGGTACGGTACGCATTGGCTGTATTGAAACCACAATGGCATTAAAAGCACCTGATATTATTAATAGTTTTAGCGAAAGTTATCCGGCTGTTGAACTCGAGTTTCATTCGGCAGCATTATCGACACTTGTTCATGATGTATTAAATTATAAACTGGATGCTGCATTTGTTATAGCGCCAATAAATATTCCTGAACTGGAACAAGTGGTTGTACGCAACGAAAAACTTCTTATAATTTCTCCATCAGGAATACATAAACTAGACGATATCCTTAATGAAGATCCTTTAAAAATAGTCGTTTTTGAAAAAGGCTGTGTTTTTAGATCCAGACTTGAAACCTGGTTAAGTTCAAAAGGAATAACACGCTACAAAAGCACCGTACTTAATTCTATTGAAGGAATTATCAATTTTGTTGAAGCAGGCTTAGGAATCAGCATTCTTCCCGAAGAAGTAATTAACTCTTATTACAGCGGCAGGAATATAAAAACTTTTCCTGTAAGCAAGGAGTTGAACACTATGACAACCTTATTAGTTTACCGAAATGAAGAACTCCATTCTAAAGCTCTAAATGCTTTTATTGAACAATATAGGGAACCTTCACCAGTTTAAACTTTGATCTTTTACTTCCTTTTAAAATAAACAGAGAAAGAAAACACAGCCAAATAGTTTATAAAAAAGTTTTTTTTAGTTATCAAAATCATTAACTTGTTATTGAATTAGAACTAATACCAAAGTGTTAACGAGGTTTATTTCTACATTTTCTAAAACAAATTATACACGAAGTAATTTTTCTAACAGATAGAAAACACACTTACCCATTGTACTAAAAAAACAAAACTATGCGAGTATCAGTAGTCCGAAAAAGTATAAAATTCACCCCAGATTCCAGAAGAGTTGTTGCCCGATATTTTATGAATGGTTACGATCGAACCCAGCAAATGGTGCTTCGGATCATGACATTGGATGAAAAACAAGTGTTGGAAACTTTAGAGCAGACTCTTCGTGAATTTGCCAGACGCCATCGCAATATTTCGGCTATATTTTTTAGACACTGCGAAAAAATCAGACCTATTATCGAAGCGATGCAGGTTGATTACGAGGCCATGTCTCTTAATCGAAAAATGCTTATTGGTTCTTATTGCACCATGGAATATGCAATTGAATCTGCGGCCATTTTTAATCCCTCAATTGTAGAAGATTTTGATCAGTCGGGTCTGGAAGTTGGAGAAAAACGTGTTATTATTTCTTTTCGTGCCACAGGCGAAGGACATATTTCATCGATTGTTTTTAGAAGGGGAATTCTGGACAGAGACAACAATTTGCAGATCATGAAAATTGGTCATCATATTGATAAGGCCGAAATCGAACATAAAACCTTATTCAATAAAGAGCGATTTTTGACTAAGCTGATCGAAATGCATACGCAGGACAAGTATATAGATCAAATTATGCAGGATTTACCGGAGGAATTTGAATTTGCTATTCTTAAAAATTTACTGACTACAGCTTTAAGCGATTCCACGATTCGTCAGGAAAGAAGAGTTGCGCTGGAAGAAATTCTTTGGTTAGCCAATTCATTTTATGACTTGCAATTCAAACACGATTCTGATATTACGGAGCGTGTTATATTTCCAATATCCGATTCTGAAAGCCGAGGAATTGAAGATGCGCGTTTTGTGCGTTTTGTTGACGATGATGATTCTGTCCGTGTTATGGCTACTTATACTGCCTACAATGGTCATGCGATTTTACCAAAACTAATTTCTACAGAAGATTTTTATACTTTTAGAGTCATGCCCTTACACGGAGAAGGAGCGCAAAATAAAAACCTGGCTTTGTTTCCAAGAAAAATAAAAGGAAAATATGCGATGCTTGCCCGAATCGACGGGGTTAACAATTACATTATGTATTCGAACCGCGCAACGCAATGGAACAATCCCGTTTTATTACAGCAGCCGCGTTACACCTGGGAACTTACCCAAATAGGAAATTGCGGTTCACCGCTTTGGACTGAAGAAGGCTGGCTTGTCATTACGCACGGTGTTGGTACAATGCGTCGTTATTGCATTGGTGCATCACTTTTTGATCTTGACGATCCGTCAAAAGAAATTGGAAGACTTAGCGAGCCGTTGCTTTCTCCGCTCGAAGATGAACGTGAAGGTTATGTTCCGAATGTTGTGTATTCCTGCGGGGCTATTATTCACAATAATAGTTTGATATTACCTTATGCGGTTTCTGATTATTCGTCTACTTATGGTGTGGTTGATATGGTGGAATTGTTAGATGCTTTGAAGAAGAGTAAGTAAAAATAATGGGCTTTTAAAATACATTTAAATGGCAAAAAAAATTATATGCACTTTATTTGCATTCATTATTTCTATAGCATTTGCGAGTTGTGAAACTAAAAAAAGTAATTTGGAAGAATCTGTTTATTATGTTGAGAATATTAAACCAATACAAGATTCTATTTATAAATTAAAAACTTATGGATCTAAATTAGTTGTATGTAGTTTAAAAAAAACTTCTACTCATACTATAATTAATTTATCTTCACCCAGCACTCCTTATAAAATTCACACCAACTATAAGTATAAAAAAATTCAGGGAGTTAATATTCTGTTTGTAAATTATGATGAAAAACTGATTAATCAAAAAATTCCAAAACAACTTATAAAAGATAAGATTTTAGTATTTAATGGCCCTGAAAATAATGAGCCACCGTATTTAGAGTTTATTTTTTGTCCAAATGATATTAATTCAATAAAATGTTTTAATAATATCCAGTTGGACGATTTTGATCAGGAATATAGAAAAAACAAAAAGATTTTTAATGAAGATATGTTGGTTACAAAATGTGATGATAATAAAACCTAATATTTTCATCTTTACTCCGATTTGTACAGTACAAAGTTCACTTATAAAAAAGTAGCTTTATCAATACAAGACGGTATATGGTGGACAATTCACATATTTCCCATAAATTCACAAAATGATGGATGATTCGCTTATGATTTAGGGTGTTTTTAGCATGAAAATATGCCTCAAATCATTCAACGTTTACAAAATGAAGGTTTATCATTTGCAAAAAAAATCCTGGCAACAGCTTAAAATGATCCGCTGATTTACCAGGAAAGAAGAGTTATAATGAAAAGCAAGTAATTAGATGTAATATTCTATTCTTGTAATTTATCGATAAAACCATAATGTTCTACTAATTTAACGCCATCCGGCATTTCATTAAATGCCCAATAGAAAACATTTTTTTTATCTTTATCAATGCCTTTAAACAATTTCGATACCTCAACTTTTACTTTGTCATTTTCATCTTTTAAAGCTTTGACATTTTTCACATTAATACTAGATAAATAGTATACCATCGGGAAAAAACCTTCATTAGTTATTTGAGGAAAAATTTTAAATATTTTTGGTTTTGTATCAATATTTTCAAGAGTCATTGGCAAAGCAAAATTAGTATTTGCTTCGTTTAATACCTTAGTGTAGAAATCTGTAATTTCTTTTTCTTTTTTATATTTAAAATTTTCATTTCCAGGCCTTAAACATTGATTTGCTAAACTTATATAATTTACCGCATCAATTAAGTATGATTTGTTATAAGATTCCTGTGCGAGTTTATAATAGTCTGGGGCTGTTTTTTTGAACAGACTATATTGTCCAAATTGCAAAATATTTATTTTCCATTCATCACCATATTTACCATAAATAGCAGTTACCAGTAATTCATTATCAAGTCCAGTCGGCATTAACAATGAAACATACATATCTTTATTCATTGCCTTATAATTAATTATATAACCGTTATCAGCCGAAGCATCTGACATCAAGGTATTACTTAAACCAGTAGTAGAATTAACAACATTATATTCATCAACTATTTTATAGCTCTTTGAATTGAAAGAAGTATTAATATTTTTAATTGAATTATAAAAGTTACTGTCTACTTTTTCAACTAATTCAGGAGCCATTAATCTTTTTATTCCTTCAGTATTGCCACTCATTAATGCTTTGAATAATCTATCATTTAAAAGTTTAATTTCTTCTCTTTTTTCTTTTTCGATATGATCATTCTGCCAACTTCCTGAAGTTCCTAAATTACAACTTTGCAGTGCTAAAGCGATTAAAATAATTAGTGAAATCTTTTTTATCATCTCGTTTATTTATGGGTTTATCTGTAATTCAAAGAAAAGTAAAAAAAGTTTCATGACCATCGAGAAGGGTTTAATTTTTAAATCTTGATTTCTTTTATTTTCAATCAGCAATAATATAGATTACGTTATCTTTACATAGATTATTGTACATCAATTAGTAATGGAATCACTACGCGCTATTTTCATCGAAACCTTAGGATTAAGTTCCAATCATTTTGAAGAATTCTTAAAAGAATTGCATCTCAAAACCCTCAAGAAAAAAGAACATTTAATTCAGGAAGGTTCTGTCTGCGATTTTATTGCTATCGTGATTTCGGGAACCTTGAGATCGTATGTGCAAAATAATGATGGCGAATTTAATAACGATTTTTATCTCGAAAATAGTTTTGCGAGTGCTTATACGAGTTTTTTAACGCAAATGCCAACAAACTGTAATATAGAAGCTTTAACCGATGTTGAGTTGTATTACATTACTCATAAGCAGTTTCATTCGTTAATCGAAAAAGACACTAATTATTTAAAACTTGCCAAATACATCTCTGATAATTATTTCATCAGAAAATGTAAAAGAGAAACTTCTTTCCTAAAAAATTCTGCTGCCGAAAGATTAGAAATGATCAGAAAACTTTATCCTGAAATTGAGCAAAAAGTACCGCAATACCATATTGCTTCGTATTTAGGAATTAAACCCGAGTCTTTAAGCCGAATAAAACTCTTAACATACATCAATAAATAAGTCTGCTGTTATAATGAGCTTTGTACTTCATTAATTATTAAATATTTGAAGTATGCCTATTATAAATTTAAAAGTAAGCGGCGAAGAAGACGCTGCTTTAGCAAAAGAATTAGCGATAATTATTAGCGGCCTTACCAAAAAAGTGCTGAATAAAAAGCCCGAAGTTACGGTTGTCACGGTATCATTTGTTCCAGACAATTTTTGGTTTATTAATTCTGAATCGCTGGTAGATTTACAAACAAAAAGTTTTCATCTTACGATTAAAATTTCCGATTCTACCAATCTAAAAAACGATAAAGCCAATTATATTGATGCTGTTCACAAGGCGTTGGAACTTCGATTGGGCGGAATTCATCCCGTAAGTTATACTGCAATCGAAGAAATGAAAGCTGATGCGTATGGCTATGAAGGATTAACTATTGAATACAAACTGATTCATAATCGTATAAAATTAGAAAAATGAAATCTATAAAATCATTGATTTTGGGCTGTTTGATTCTCATTCAAAATACAAACGCACAGCAAAAAGCTGATAATAAAAAAGAAATAAATGCCATTATAGAAAAGTACAGCGAAAGCGTGATCAAAAGAGATTCGATTACTTTTTACGATTTATTTAATGACGGAACTGTGACTTGGTGCGCTGCGCTTATGGATAAATCACAAAATAAAGAAATAGAAACAAACGGAAAAGAAAAAGCCCGATCGAATTATTTTTCCGGGACTTATAAAGGTTTTATGCGAAGTTTATTCCGCCACCAATCTACCGAAGATAAGTTTGATAATATTCATATTATTGAAGATGGAACTGTCGCCGCCGTAACAATGGATTATAGTTTTTGGGCCGATAATAAAATGACCAATTTTGGTGGTAAATATTTAACTCTAATAAAAAGAGACGGCAAATGGAAAATTACCAGCGTCATTTATTCCTTAGAACTTACCTCTTATTTTGAACAGCCTTCGCTTACAAATAGAAAAAAAGAGAAGAAATCACAATTATTATAAAAGTCCTAACTCTGGAAAACAAAACCCTTAAACATTGATTTGTTTAAGGGTTTTATAGTTTAAAATTCAAAATAATTAATCTAAACCAGGAATGGTAATATCCCAAAATTTACCTGATGCTGTGTTTAAAAGAATGGCATTATAAATTCCGTCTGCAGAATCTTCTGTAGTAAATGGCGCTTGGTTTCCGCCTAATTTAGTTTGAACCCAGCCCGGATGAATTGGCGTAACAACAATTTGTTCACTAACAACTCTGGTTGCCAACATTGCTGCATACATATTAATGGCGTTTTTTGACAATCGATAAGCTGTTCCGTTTGGAGCTGCATTTTTTAATAATCCCATACTGCTTGAAATAAAAGTAATTTTTCCGCCCGTTTTAATATTTTTTAATAATGATTCTGTAAAGAAAATTACACTCGTCACATTTGTATTAATGGTTTCGGTAAAGGAATCAAAATCAGGTTGATTTGAAAAAGCATCGGGAGCAATTCCCGCGTTATTTACCAGTAAATCAATATCTGTTGTAATCGCTAAAATTTCATTAATCGCATTATTTCTGCTTTCCTGATTGGTAGCCTCTAATGGAATCACTTTTAAATTCGAATGCGAAAAATCATCTAACTTTCCAGACCTTGTTGTTCCTATTACATTAAAATTTTCGTCCAGCAATTTTTTAGTCAACGCTAAACCTATTCCACTGCTTATTCCTGTTATTACAGCTGTTTTATATAATTTGTTCATTTCGTTTTTATCTTAAATTAATTATTGGGTTTAAATCCGCCGCTTTGCATTAGTAAACCAAACCAGTCTTCTAAATGCCAGGTATGTGTTATTTTTCCATCTTTTAAATAATGAAATTCATGTATCGCGACCGACACTTTTTTGCTCGTTGCCGGTATACCTATCAATTCTTTATTATGTGTAAATACAATTTCAGCTCTTACCGCCGCGCGTTCATGCGTTCCGAAAATCTCTAAAATATTGATTTCGATATCGGGAAAATCAGTTGTAAAACCTTTAATAATATCTTGTAAACCTTTTGGGCCTGCTGCTTGATTGGGTAAAAGCGGCATATCCTTCCAGTCCGGCGTACAGATTTCATCTAATAATTCAGGTTGTTTTGTTCCCCAAATTGTATAAAAGGTTTTGATTGATTCTATTTCGGATGTTGTTAATCCTTTCACCATTTCTTCCTTATTTGTCTCCATAATTTTTCATTTTTTTAGTCGTTTTTTCTGCAGAAAAATGGCTTATTACTATTTCTTAACTACTTTTGCCTCCAATAGTTCTACAAATAAACTATCAATAGTTTATATTTGCAACTAATGCAGTTTGATTTAAGAAAAATTGCGGTAACTAAAAAGTAACTTATGGCACGAAAACTCCTTGAGAATAAAGATTCTTGTTCAATGCTTCACACAATAAATATAATTGGCACTAAATGGAAGCCTCTTATCCTGTATTTACTGGCTAATAAAAGCGTACGTTTTGGAAAACTACTTTTCTTTATGGAAGGTGTTTCGAGAAAAGTATTAACTGATCAGCTTCGTGAACTTGAAGAGGATGGTTTTATTTTGAGACAGAAATTTGGAGAAGTTCCGCCAAGAGTAGAATATTCCTTAACAGAAAAAGGAAAATCTTTTCTTCCGGTTTTAAAACAAATGTGTGACTGGACGATTCAATGGAATCCGGAAATTTCGTTTATGGATTGTAAGATAGTTTTGCCTTTAGAAGATTAAATTCGTCCAAATTATTATCTTCTTAAATTCGGGATTTTCTCTGTCAAATTCTTCCAATAACGTTTTGGCATGTGCTGTAAATGCAGTTTGGTATTTTTTCTCGATTCGATATTGACGCTGCTGAAATAACGGCGCCAGAGATTCTGAAAAAACTCCTCATCGTCGTCACATATTTCGGCTAAAAATTTAGAAGAATTGGAATCAGCATTAAACTCTAATTGTACCGATGTTGTATTTTCGAGATCATAATAAATGCCGTATTTGCGTTTTGCATCATAAATTAACCAGCGCTGATCGGCATAACGGTTTTTAAAATGTCTTTCTATCAAAGGCAAAACATCGCAGTCGGGTTCTACGATTGCGTAATACAAATTGTCTTTGGTCAATTTAAACCGAACAAAAGCTTCCATTCTGTGGCTTTCTCTTCCGGTTAAATGAGCGGCTTTTCTAACTTCTAAAACTGGTGAATTAGATAAATCACCTTCCACATTTATGGAACTCGAAAAAATATATTTTACGTATTGAAATAAGGTTTCGTCTATTTTATCATTTTCAGATAAAAATGCTCTGTAAATATTCGCAAAACCTTCTTTTGATAGCTTTTGTTTCAATCCGTTTAAAACCCGTTTTGCTTTTACTAAATCTGTTGATACAAAATGTTTATCCGAAAAAAGTAAAGCATTTGAAACTTCACTTTTAGCAAAAACAACATCTTCGAGTTTAAGCTCGTAGATTTCAAATACAGCCGAAAGCCAGCCTTCAAAAGTACTATCGTAAATTATTTGTGTCATTGGGTTTAAAATAAAGAAAGCTGATTCGAAAAATCGTTTTTGTATTTGCTTTTCTGCGTATTTAAAATATGATCTTTTATTTGGATGGAAGTCAAATCCCGCTGCAATTGAAAAGGCGAAGCAAAAGCCAAAAAGTATTTTGATCTGCTGTAAGCGATTCCTAATTTCTGTAAATCTTCGGGCTGCAATCTTTTAAATTTTCTGGCGGCGACAATCTTATAAGCACTTCTAACTCCGATTCCGGGAATTCGAAGAATTAATTCTAAATCGGCAGTATTGATATCAACCGGAAATTGATTCAGATTTCGCAAAGCCCAGCCGAGTTTTGGATCAATATCCAAATCCAGATTTGGCTGATCGAATCCTACAATTTCATTTACATTAAATCCGTAAAAGCGAAGTAGCCAATCGGCCTGATACAAACGGTTTTCCCGAATCATAGGAACCGGAGTTCCAATCGCCGGAAGCCGATTGTCGTAACTTATGGGCACATATCCCGAATAATAAACACGTTTCATGTTCATTTGTTCGTAGAAATAATTGGCCATTCCTAGAATTTCCATGTCATTTTCTTTGGTTGCGCCAATAACCATTTGCGTACTTTGACCCGCCGGAGCAAAAAGCGGCGCTTTATAGTTTAGTTTTTTTTCTTCTTTATGACCAACAATTTCATTTTTGAGATATTCCATTGGTTTAATCACATCAATATGATTTTTATCGGGAGCTAGTAATTTAAGACTTTGCTCTGTTGGCATTTCGACATTTACGCTTAAACGATCAGCATAAAGTCCTGCCTCTTTTAGTAATTCGTCGCTCGCACCCGGAATCGCTTTTAAATGAATATATCCATTAAAGTTTTCTTCTAACCGAAGTTTCTTTACGATTCTCACCAAACGTTCCATTGTATAATCGGGATTATCAAAAATACCCGAACTCAAAAATAAACCTTCGATATAATTTCTTCGGTAAAAACCAATCGTCAAATCCACCACTTCCTGAACTGTGAAAGCGGCGCGTTTTACATCATTGCTTTTTCTGCTCACGCAATACGCACAGTCGAAAATACAATGATTGGTCAGCAAAATTTTAAGTAAGGAAACGCAACGTCCGTCTTCGGTATAGGCATGGCAAATTCCCTTTCCCATCGCATCGCCAAGTCCTTTAGATTTATTTTCTCGCTTACTTCCGCTGGACGAACACGAAACATCATATTTTGCTGCATCGGCTAAAATTGCCAGTTTCTCCATCACTCTTTCGTGTACCATTTTGACCTTTTTTATTTGTTTTTGGAATGAAATTTTATCATTTCAAAATTAGGAATTTGGTATGGAGAAGGGTCGGGAATTAGTGTTCTAAATTGTATCAAAATTTTAAGCCAAAACCAGTAATAACAAAGCTTTTCCTAATAATTATATCGCTCAGAATAAAATAGTTAAAGTTTAAAAACAGGTATAAATACCTGGTCGAAAATTTTTGAATATTTATACATTGCACTAACAGTTAAGAAAGTTTTTTTAGCCCCCTTAGAATTATTTTTCAACTCTTTTTTTTCGTAAATTGAGACTACTGTATTAGCGAAAAAATATTAAAGAATCAAAAAAGCTAAAGCAATGAATTTTGAAAAAGGACAAGATGTATCCTACACAACTTTAAGTGGGAGATCTTACAGGGCTATCGTATTAGAACGAAAAATAGATTTTAAAAAAGGACTTATCAAAAAATCTGCAATGAAAGAAATGACTTTTCATTATTTGATTGAAGTCTATAGAAATGATCTTAGGGAACAAATTCTTTGTTCAGAGGATCAAATTAAGCTTTTAGAGCAAAAGGTATGTGTGAAAAAGGCGGCTTAGTAAACCCGTTTTAGTAAATTTGTTATTCAATTTTCTGTAAAAAATGCACTTTATATCGTTTTTTTTCTGCTGTTACTACACAACACGAGATTCTATTTATATGTACACTTTAAATTTTCTTATTTAGATTAGCTTCTTAATTGCATCAAAATTATGAAATCAGGTATTTATACTTAGCCTTTATTTTATAATAATTGTGATGTTTGTAATATACTGAAAGTTCTAGAACTCTTTTTAAAAGTCATGTCTTTAATTATATATTGAGTTGAAATATTACAAATATTTGATGTCTAAGTTTTCCATAAATAATAAAACCAAAAAAAATGATAGAAATTGATCCCAACAACCTCGAATTAACAAAAATTTTAATTGAAAATGAGAAACTAGCCATTGAAAAATCAAAAATGAAATGGTATATCTCAGCAACAATAATTCCTCTATTAGCAATAATATTTACCATCTTTTTTAGTATTTATACCCAACAACAAAATGAAAAAAATATGTTTCAAATTAAAGCTGCTGAAATTATATTTAATTCTAAAGATGATTATGAAGCTAAAGATAAAATTACAATACTGAAGCAAATATTTCCAGATAAGTTACCTAAAGATTTCTCTAAATCATTTAAGCCTTATCCATTCGATTCTTATGAAGTTAACTCTAAAAAAGATTTATTAAAGCTTCTAACGGCAGATCATAATAAAAATAAAGAAATTATTCTCAATTGGAAAAAAGCATTTCCCGGTGATTTATGGGTTAATGATCTCATAGAAAAATAACATTAACATTCTGTCGGTCTAACCCAATTATTTTATATTTTTCTGAATTGATCAAATTTTATAAGTCAAGCATTTAATCTACAAAATAAACATGAGTTTAAAACATAAAGAAATTGAGATTCAAGAAGAAAATCCTTTTGAAAATTGCAAATTAGACCGGGAAAAATACGGAACAATTTTAACAACGTTAGTTAAAAATTATTCTGATGGATTTGTATTGGCTATAAATAATAAATGGGGAGCAGGAAAAACGACATTTGTAAAAATGTGGGAACAAGATTTGAAAAACAATTCATATCAAACCGTATATTTTAATGCATGGGAAAATGACTTTGAAAACAATCCATTAACGGCATTGATGGGAGAGTTAAAAACCTTGACAACAAAAGAAACAGAACCTAAATTCCAAACTGCCTTAAAAAATGCGGCATTATTGTCAAAACATATATTGCCAACAATAGTAGAAGCAATTGCAGATAAATATATTGGAAATACTAAGGAAATTAAGGAAACAATTGTAAATATTTCAAAAGGTATAAGCGATATTTTTGAAAATGATGTAAATGATTATGCAAAAAAGAAAATAGGAATTAATGAATTTAAAAAAAGTCTTTCAGAATTTATTGCAAATACAAACGAAGGTAAGCCTGTAATATTTATAATTGATGAATTGGATAGATGTCGTCCAAATTACTCTGTATCTATTTTAGAACAAATTAAGCACTTCTTTTCTATTCCAAACATTGTATTTATATTATCGATCGATAAAACACAATTAGGAAACGCTGTAAGAGGAGTTTACGGAAACGACAGAATTGATTCTGATGAATATTTAAGAAGATTTATTGACTTAGAGTATTCAATTCCAGAACCTGATAAAGAAAAATATTACAAATACTTATATGAGTATTTTGATTTTGAAAAATTTTTTAATTCAAACGAGAGACTTAAACATCGAGATTTAAGTTATGATGGTGATTATTTTTTAAAAACTTCTGAACTGTTATTTAATAATTCGCAAATTTCATTAAGAACACAAGAGAAAATTTTTTCTTTAGCTCGTCTTGCTTTAAGAAGTTTTGCAAGTAATAGTTCCGTTATTCCGAGCGTCTTTTTAATTCTCATATATATCAAAATAACTGATGATACTTTCTATGATGAGATTAAATCAAAAAAACTAACAATAGAACAGTTGCAAGATAATTTTTTTATAATATTTAAAAATAAGATATCTAGTGATACGGAAGATAATTTAATGTTGATAGAATCGTATTTTGTTCTCTTCTATAATAACTTTATTTATTCGAGATATGATCGTAGAAAATTATACGAAAAAGATGAAGCAGATGGAAATAAGTTGATCATTAGTTCTGTTATAAACCCAAATAAAAACTATATTTTACTAGATAACTTTGAGAGAATAAAATCCAATAGAACCATTGATAGTATATCGCTGGGTTATTTTTTAAACAAGATTGATTTAACTGAAAATATTGTAATCTAAAAACCACGTTAAAAACCAAATTAAAGACTACAGGACGTAGATACCATTATAACTACACTAAAGCCTCTTCATTACTCAATCCTAAAATCTTACCATAAGCTACGGCCGCTTTATGCACCTGAACAAACCAGTCTTCGGCAGCATTATCATCGGCACCATCAGAAATGTATTTGAGACATAAAAACGGAATATTCTCTTTCATGGCAATCATGGCTAAAACATAGCCTTCCATATCTACAACATTGTAGGCATCAGAACAATGTCCCATTTCAAAATTATCGCCTGTTCCACAGATTCCTTCTTTCAGGTTATCCATTTTCAAACCATATTCCAGAACAGGAGGCAGTCCTGATAATGGCGTTTCATATTGCGCGTAACCTAATCCCTGAACATCCATATCTCTTTGTACAAATTTAGTACAGCAAATAACGTCTCCTTTTTGAAAAAAACTGCTTCCGGCAGATCCTAAATTAACTATTAATGAAGGCTTTTTATTTTGAATAGCTTTAGACAATTCATACGCTGCATTAACTTTTCCAATCCCCGTAATCAATGTATTATAGTTTTTAAAAACTTCTGCTGCTTCAGATTCAAGAGCAAAAGAGAATAATATATCGTCGATGGAAAAAGATTGGTTTTGATTAATTTGGATCATATTTAATTTGGATTTTCAGTCAGCAAAAATACGTTTAAAAAAGTTTTTCATTTAACGTATTTCTTCTAATTCTAAAAAACACGTTAAAATCCCAATCAAATAACAGTTTTTCCATATAAAAAAATATATTTGTCAAAAGCAGTTTTCCTTAGAACCGAAAAGACATTTGTATGGATAATGAAAAATTTATTTTCTGCCTTGAAGGCGTACAGGACGTAGATACCGTTACGACTACTGATGTGGTTAAAAATCTGGAAGAAATTGCTATTGACCAGGGAATTGCAAGTATTTACAAAGCCTGCGATACAATTGAAGGTTTAGAGGAAAGTTTGAATACGCTGCTTTATGACGATCATAATTTTAAGGATTATGAAATCATTTATCTTGTCATGCCGGGTCAGGAAAACAACATCTGCCTTCATGATTATTATTACAGCCTCGAAGAAATAGCCGAACTTTTTGAAGGAAAAATGAAAGGAAAGATTATTCATTTTGCCAATAAAAAAAGACTGGACCTCAACGACGAAGAAGCACAATATTTTCTGGATATTACCGGCGCGCGTGCCATTTCGGGTTACGGATCAACTTATAATAAAATCGCCAGCTGCAGTACAATCGACAAAGCGTTTTTTAGTTTGTATCAGGAAAACGACGATCTTACGGAAGTGGTGGAAGATTTGTACCAAAAACATTATGCGCTTTGCAAATTACTTGATTTTAGATTGTATTATTAAGTATGGGCGCCAAGATAACCGAGAAAATAAAAACGTATAATCCTTCAAGATTTCGGGAGAAGTTTCTGGGAGAGGACAACCCTATTCATTTGCTTTTCAAATCAAATTCGGATCATTTTTTCTGTTTGGAGATTGAGGAAATTATGCAGATGCAATATCCGGTGCCGCCATCGAAACATTCTTGTCATACTTTAATTTTTATTTCTTCGGGTCAGCATGTTATGAAATTAGGCTATCAGGAATACATTACTACCGATAACGAAATAATTATGGTTCCCGCTGGTCAGATTTTTTCCCTTGACAATGTAAATAGTATACACAAAGGCTATATCTGCCAGTTTCATCCCGATATTTTAATTGGGAAATATGGCAGCCGTGAAATGCTGAACGAATTTGATTTTATGAAAATTTCCGGAAACCCAAAAATTACTTTAGCTTCAGAAGACGTTGCAAATGTTACTGCTGTTTTAGAACGGCTTCAAAGAGAATATTCTGAAACAACAACTGCAAATTTGAATATTGTTCAGTCGTATTTAATTGCTTTGTTTTATGAAATGAATAAAAATTCGGTTAAGAGTTCTAAAAATATTTCGGCCGCAGAAGTTATTACAAATAAGTTCAAAGAATTGATTCATCAAAATATTAAAACCCATCATTTTGTTCATTATTATGCTTCACTGCTTAATGTTACACCAAATCATTTGAATAAATCTGTTCGAACCGTTACCGGAAAATCGGCAGCAAAATGGATTGACGAAACCATATTGCTCGAAGCTAAATATCTGTTGTTTCAAACCACTCTTTCTGTAAGTGAAATCGCAATACAAGTAGGACTTGAAGACCAATCGTACTTTAGTCGGTTTTTTAAAAAGCACGAAGGAATTAGTCCTATTCAATATCGAAAAATGATTGATAAATCCTAATTATTGATTATTGCATCCTAATAAATAACAATACATTTTTCTGAAATTTGCATCTCAAAAAATGCATATTATGATTTATGTTTTTAAAACTTCCGTTGACAGTCGATCCAAGCTTGAGTCGGCTTCTGCCCTGCTTCAGGAATTACTGCCAAATACGTTATGGAATTTTGATCTTGAGGATTGCGATAATATTTTAAGAATCGACAGCGAACTTGATATTCCTGCTTTAATTCAAAACAATGGCATTTTTGATTGCAGCGAATTAGAATAAAATCAAGTTTATTTCTTCAATTTTTCAATTTCTTCATACCCTTTAATGGAAACAAAATTATACCAAAACCGAACTTTTGATACGGTAGATTACGCTGATCAAAGTTTATCGAATACTGAATTTGTGAACTGCGAATTCATCAATTGCAACTTTTCTAAAAGCGATTTAAGCCACAATGATTTTCTGGATTCTACTTTTAAAAACTGCAATCTTTCATTGGCGATTCTCAAAAACACGGGATTAAAAAACATAAAATTTATTGGCTGCAAACTGATGGGTTTGGATTTCAGCGCAAGTAACAGCTTTTTATTTTCCATGAATTTTCAGGATTGTCTTTTAGATTATTCCACTTTCATTTACAAGAAATTAAAGAAAACGAATTTCATCGATTGTTCAGTTAAAGATGTTGATTTCTCGAATACTGATTTGTCTTTGGCTGTTTTTAAAAATTGTGATTTATCGAATGCCACTTTCGTGGAATGTATTCTGGAGAAAACTGATTTTAGATCGTCTCGAAATTACGCTTTTGATCCTTCTGAAAATAAAATTAAAGGGACTAAGGTTTCGCATATTGCTCTTGCGGGGTTATTGGAAAAGTTTGACTTGGAGATTGAATGAGTTTTTAGTCGCAGTTTTCAGTTTTCAGTCTCGGTTTGTGTGTAATTGGCATGCGGATTTTCGCAGGTTGGAACGGATTTATTTTATACAAAAAGGGATGCAAAAAACTGCATCCCTTTAAACTAAATATGAAAAAAAATGAAATCATTTAATCCAGCCAGCGTGGATCTCCAATTTGGTTATCAATCAGGGTTTGATTTTTAACTGTAAAATCGCTTCCGGCTGGGTTTACAAATTGTGGATCTGCACTAGTTCCTGATGCGTCGATTTTATTTAAATTAATCGTTGCATCCATAAAACTTGGGGCATTAAAATAATAGTTTTTAGTAAATACTGGCTGCTCAGTATTGGCTTGATTGGTATAAATCGCAGTTGTTCCCGCTATCAAAGTGTTTTTTACCGTTGAAGCATTATCTAAAAACCTAACATATAAGATTCTTTTTGGAGCTGCCATATTTGAAACATTATACAAGGTACATTTATCAATTAAACTATTGGTTACTAAACCTGTTCCGGATAAGTTAGCCGCCACATCTGCTCTAATAAAATCACGAGATGAAGAACAACTGTCGAATGTACTGTTTTTAAGCACTATACTTGCAATGTAGGTGTTTCTGAAATCGATAAAATCAGCACCAACATTTGTATTTACATTTTTGACAATACTGTTATCAACCGTAAATGATGCTACTTTTGCATTTGTTACGTTGGCAGAAATTAAAGCACGAGTATAGTCATGAATATTACTTTTACTGATTAAAATATCTCCATAATTTGATGCTGCTCCGCTAATTGTTATTACGGCTGCATTGTTCAATCCTGTTCCATTCAAATCTAAATCTACCAACGAAAGATTTGTAACTCCCGGATTGACCGTAAACTTGACATTCAGTTTTGGTTTATCACCTGTTTTTAATCCTCTAATAATAAGTGATTTATTCAAAATTATTTCACCAGTAGTACTAAAAGTTCCCGGCATTAATAATAATCTTGAACCTGCAGGCGCGGCTGCAATACTTGCTGCTAAATCATCTCCCGGATTCACTACAATACCATTCGTAATATCGATTCCGGTTGTAAAAGTAGCAGTTCCTCTTGTTTTGGTTCCGTTTAATAATGTTGCTGTATAGTCTGTTTCACCAGTAAGTCCGTTTACTGTTGCAACTCCTGCCGTTTTTTCTGCAGGTGTTATAGTATGAATGATATTTCCCGGAGCAACAGAAATTTGTGTAACGTTGCTATTTGGTGTCCATCTTAAAGTAACAAATTTCGCATCTATATCAGCGTCCTGAACCGGGAAGAAAATTTGCTCTGAAAGCGTAGTTGCTGTTACTACAGACCATTTTGAGTCTTCCAATCCTGTTGAACCAACCGCTTTTACTCTAATCGAATAAACAGTTTCACCCTCTAATGCAACCTGAATTGGCAATTGTTCCGGTGTAACGTTAATAGTTTTAAAAATGGTTTTAAAGTCTGGATCATCTGCACTAAATTCTACTATGTAATGATCTGGATTTTCTTCCTCTTTTACTGACCAGTTTAACTCAACTGTAGTCTGGTTTCTGACTTTTGCTGTTAAACCAATTGGAGAAAATTCCCTGCTTGCATTTATGCTGTCTATAACTTCTTCGTTATAACTTTCACAGCCCGAAATAACAGCTGCCAATACTATTGAAGCTATTAATCCTTTTATTATATATTTTGTTTTCATAAACATGATGCCTTATAATTAATAAATAATTGTATGAGATTAATAACCCTAATCATTAGTTAATTTACCGTTACTTCCATCAATAAATACTTGCCAGATTGGCCAGAATTGTTTGTTATCAGGATTCATGCCGGCTTTATACAAACTATTGATTTTTGCATCGGTAGCAGTGCCTGTCCATGTCCATTCAAAAGAAGTATAATCAGCTCCCGGATTAGCAGTTTCTCCACGATTTAATCCGTAAATGTCTAAGCTGACATTATCGGCTTTAAATTTATAATATAAGGTTGTTGGCACTGTGGCGTATTCGCCTAAACGCTGCGATAAGTTTGTCATTTTAACTTTAGCTTCGTCTAGTTTCGTTTTAAGAAGATTCCAGCGAATAAGAGCTTGTTTGCGTTCCATTTCTCCTGTAAACTCAAATTTATTTTCTTCTACCAATGCTTTAAACATGGCGTCTTTGCTTGTTAAGGCATTTACGTAAGCATCTACTTTTACAGCCTGAGCTGCTGCAGGAAATGCTCTTCTGCGGATTTCTTTTAAATACGGAGCCGCTGCACTTGGGCCTTCTAATTCGTTAGCTGCTTCTGCTGCTATTAAAAGAACCTCAGCATAACGCATATAAATTTTGTTTACACCATCATCATTTGTTGAAGTTACAAAACGTGTCATCCACTCGTAACGGTATTTCCCAAAATACCATGTATTTAAAGCTCCTAATTCTTGTTTTGCAATATTGTTTACCGCTGTTCCATATTTGTACGGAACACAAGTTACATCTCTACGCGTATCTGCCTGATCGTAATCGTAAAAAACAAAAGGCAACGGTCCTGCAGTTCCTCCACGGTTCGGTCCATTTGCGTGAAATTGATCGTTTGTAGTATGGCGCACTGCAAATGTAAACAGCATACGGCCTCTTCCTTCTGAAAATGGAAGTTCCCACAATGATTCGCCGCCTGCTACTAAATATTCCTGATTGTATTTTCTCCAGAATGTTTCAAAAGAAGATTCTAAATGTGCAGATCCGCTTTCAATTACCGAACGGGATTCTGCCAATGCCAATGCGTACATATTGGCAACAGAAAGCTGCGGATCTGTACTTCTTCTTACTCCGTCAGGATATTGCTGATAACCGCTCGCAGCCATTGCCAAACGGGCACGGAATCCTTTTACGAAAGCTTTATTGATTCTTTCTACACTGCTTGTTGCGGTAGTTTCTCCAGGCCATGGCACTAATGTTGCTGCTTCGCCTAAATCTTTAAGCAGCTGTTTGTAAATTTCGTCACGGCTTGTTTTTCCTATATAAAGTGTTTCATTTGTTAGTGGTTCAAATCGGTACGGAACATCTCCAAAGGCCTTTATCAAATCAGCATAATAAATGGCTCTCAATGTTAAGGCTTCACCTAATAAATATCCTAAGTCTGATCCCGGTGTTGGATTACCATAAGTACGTAAACCGCGAACACAAAGATTGGCACGCTCAATTCCTGAATACATCATTGCCCAGGCATTGTTGGTTGTGTTCATTTGAGAATTATTTGCTTTTGCATCATACGTACATAAATCTGATGCATCACTTACAGTCTGTGAAGAATTATACCATTCTACATCTGTGTTTAATCCATAAAAAGGAAGAAAACGGCCTCTGTAAGAATTAGTTTCTGCAAACGGAATTTTAATTCCGTCTACGGCTCCCGCAGCTAAATCAGGACTGGAAAAAATAACCGATTCGTCTAATGTTGATTGTGCCGGAGCATCTAAGTAGTCATCTGAGCAAGAACAAAAAAGACTTGCAACAAACATTCCTGCTATTAATATTTTATGTTTCATCTTGTGAAAGTTTTACTGAATTAAAAATTAAGGTTTAAACCAAATATCAACTGTCTGCTTCTTGGATAAGCCGAATAATCAACCCCAGGAGTCAGCGGCGTATTTCTTCTTGTTGAAGCTTCAGGATCTTGCCCAGTGTATTTTGTCCAGACAAATACGTTACTTGCAGTTAAGTAAAATCTTAACTTAGAAACGCCTAAAGCAGAAGTTAAATCATTTGGTGTAGTATAACCTAAACTCAAAGTATTAAGTCTTAAAAAAGACCCGTCTTCTACTGCCCAGTCACTAAAAACATAACGCGGCATATAAGGCGACCACATTGTAGTATTTGCATTTAAGGCAGTAAGCGCTGCAGGATCTGTTACTAATTGTCCTGTGTTAGGATCAAAGTTTGTCCATCTTGTCCCGTCAGCCATTTCAGTATTTAAATTTCTATATTGTCCGTTTGGAATTGAAGTAGAAAATTCAACTTTGTTGGCATTGTATACATCATTCCCGATGCTGTAGTTAAATGCTGCAGAAAGATCAAAGCCATATGCATTGGCATTCAGCACAAAACCTCCTGTAGTTTTTGGATTTGCATTTCCGATAACCGTAAGGTCGTTAGCATCTACTTTCCCATCATTATTGATATCTTTTAACTTCATTGCACCTGGCTTCATAGTTCCTACAATTGTAGTTCCATCTGGTACTCCGGTTTTTAAAGTGTAAGTTCCTGCGTTATAATTGAAATCAGATACTTCGTAACGTCCGTCACTTTTATATCCATACATGACACCTATTGACTGGCCTACGTTTACTAAATAATCATTTCCAATAGCCGTGGAAGCCCATCCAGAACTTGCACCAAAGTTATTCATTACACCAAGTGAGTTAATTTTATTGGTGTTGAATCCTGCATTAAACGATAAGCTTACACCGAATTTTTCTCTTTCGATTAGGTTAAGATTTAAAGTTGCCTCAACTCCGCTGTTTTGAACTTCACCCATATTTCTGTACTGAAAATCATATCCTCCGGAAATTGGGAAGTTTATCAATAAATCTTTTGTAATGTTTTTATAAACCTCAACAGATCCCGTAACACGGTTTTTGAACAAATCGAAATCTAAACCTAAATTTTGAGTAACAGTAGTTTCCCATTTCAAATCCGGGTTTGCCATTGTTTTAGAAGGTGCCCAGTAATTATCAACACCGTTAATCCAGGTAGATGTTGTAGAGGTAAAACTCTGAACCATTTGTCCTGTCGGGATATTGTTGTTTCCTGCTTCACCATAACTTACTCTAAGTTTAAGCAAATTAACCCATGAAGCATTTTTCATAAACTCTTCTCCCGAAATTTTCCATGCTGCAGCTGCAGCCGGGAAAAATCCCCATTTATTATCACCTAAAAATTTACTTGAACCATCGGCACGATAGGTTGCTGTAAAAAGGTAACGATCTTTATACTCGTAATTTACACGACCAAAAAATGAAAGTAATTTATCATCCGGGAAATAGAAATTATCCACAGAAACCGGTGTTCCCTGAGTCGTTAATTTTTTGGCCTGATCCAAACCAAATGTTAATGGATAACCATGAATGGCAGTGTTTACATCATTTCTTTTGTATTCAATAGACTCTTCACCAAAAAGCAATTTTAAGTTATGATTTTCTCCAACAAATTTTTTCAAATCATAGTTCAGGGTATTTGCATTTCTAAAACGGGTATCTTTTCTGTCTCCCAATATCATGGCAGGCATACCTTGTCTTTCTGCCGCCGGATTATTTTTCACATAATAAGTAGAGCGTCCAAAATAACGATAGTCTAGGTAATTATAATTATCCAGACCTAATTCTGTTTTAAACACTAAATCTGAAGTAAGTTTCCATGAAAAACTTCCCAGCATATTAAAGTTTTTTCTAAACTGCTGGCGGTCAGTATCAGCAATAGCTACAAAAGGATGCGTTAAATTATCTGACACCGCTTCATCTGTATCATCAGTTGTTAAACCCGGAACCGGAATTGGAGCATATCCCACAATATTTTTTAAACGAGAATCTGCTGATGAAACCTCATTTTGTTCATTCATTCCCCCTCCATTAATTTCAGTATCTGAATAACGAACTGTAAAACTCAAATCTACTTTATCAGAAGCCTTACTGTTTAAAGCCAGCGACAAGTTGTTTCTGTTAAAATCTGACCCGTTCATGATTGCTTTTTCATCATAATGAGCATAATTGAAATTATAGTTCATTTTGTCTGAACCGCCGCGAATAGATAAGTCACGGCTTTGAACTTCACCTGTACGTCCAAAAACCTGTCTTTGCCAGTCATTACCTTTTATGCCTTTGTACATATCATAATCATTCCATGACCCAAAATATTTTTCATACGAACTTAGATCAGTGTTGTCCTTAAGCAAAGCATACTCATACTGCCATTTCACATAATCTTCAGGAGCTGTAACATCAATAGTATTGGCTATCTTTTTCATACCATAAAACATGTTATAGTTTACGGTGACTTTACCATCTTTACCTTTCTTAGTTGTAACAATAACAACTCCATACGCACCTCTGGAACCATAGATTGCAGTAGACGAAGCATCTTTTAATATGGTCATCGTATCAATATCAGAAGAAGAAATATCATTAATATTGTTTACCGGAAATCCATCTACAATGTACAATGGAGAAGCATCCTGCGTTAAAGAACCGTTTCCACGAATTCTAATCTGCACGTTTGAATCCGGCGAACCTTCAGATGAAGTTACCTGAACCCCTGCTATACGACCCGTTAAAGCTTCTGCTACGTTAGGAACAGGAATTTTACGCATTTCATTTCCAGAAAATGTAGCCACCGCACCCGTTAAATCAGATTTTTTTGAAGTACCATATCCAATTACAACAACCTCATTTAAGTTGTTTGAATCTTCAGACATAGTTGCATTTACTTTGGCTTTCCCTTCTGTAGGTATTTCAATACTTTTAAATCCTATAAATGAAAAGCTTAAAACCGCTTTTGGATTGGTCAATTTTAATTTATAGTGGCCGTCAAAATCTGTAGAAGTCCCGTTCTTCGTTCCTTTCTCCAGTACATTAACCCCTGGCAAAGAAAGTCCGGCTGCATCCTTAACGGTTCCTTCTATTGTCACTGTCTGAGCATTCGCTCGATTGCTCAACAGCAAACACAATAAAAAAACAAATGCAAAGCAATGATTTGCTCCCTTGTTTAATAAATCTTTAAAATTCATGGTTGTTTGTTTAAGTTAGTAAATTGTTTAAAAGTGGTTTTTGTGGTTCTTTTTTTGTTTGTAAGCCCTGTCTCTGCTAATAACAACAAAGAGTAGGTCTATACTATTTTTGAATTTTAATCATTCGTTTTTTGTAAGAATCGAAACTTCTATTAACAATGTCTAAAAAAGTTGTAATCGATTACACAAACATAGATATTTTTTTTATATAAAAAATTAAAATTCATAAAAATTTCATAAATAAGATTACATATTAAAAATAAAATAGCTTTTTTATACGACTTATGTAATTTTATCGATATATAAATATTAAATATATTATCGTAATTCGATGATTTGTTATGATTTTATCTAAAAAAACAATCGATTACAAGCTTACAATTTAATAAATTTTTAAGTGTGTTTTTAACATTTAATATTGATTCGAAAATCATTAATTTTTTTTAATCGATAGTATTTTTAACAAGCTTTTCTTTCAAAAAGAAATCCATAATTTGTTTTTGCCTTTCTATTTTAGCCATAAAAGAAGCATTCGAAACCCTAAACAAATCCTAAATAAATTTTGGGCACAAAAAAACCCTTAGAGATAATCTAAGGGTTTAATAGTTATTGAGAATATAAAACTTATGCGCTTTGAAGCTTCAAATCGTTCTTGCGGATTTTAATTAATGTCACCGTTATCAGCATTCCAACAATAGACATTCCAACTCCTATAAGATTTGGAGATTCATAACTATATCCCGCAGTTAAAGGTAATCCGCCTAGAAAAGCCCCAAGAGCGTTTCCTATATTAAAACTTCCCTGCAAAGAAGCCGAAGCAATCATCTCTGCTCCTTTTGCAGTTCGTATCATCAACATTTGAATTGGTGCAATAACTGAGAAAGAAATAGCACCCGTTAAAAATGTTAAAAACAATGAAATATATTGATTTGATGAAAAGAAGTAAACTAAAACCAAATCGATCGACATGACAAACAATAATGCCAAAGTGGTTGGTGCAGGTGAATATTTATCTGCCAGTTTTCCACCGGCAAAATTTCCGACTACCATTCCAAGCCCGGCAAGAATTAAAATATACGAAACATCACCTTCGCCAAATTTAGAAACGTTAATTAATAAAGGCGCGATATAACTGATCCAGGCAAATAATCCTCCAAAACCAATTGCAGTGATACCGATAATTAACCAGGCTTCGGTTCTCTTGAAAAACTCTAATTGTTTCTTCATATTTACTGTTTCACCTTTATCTAACTTTGGCATCCATAAGGTAATAAGCAAAAAGGTTAACATGCCTACAATTGCAATTAGCACAAAAGTATAACGCCAGATAAAATTATGACCAATATAAGTTCCGATAGGAACACCAATTAAATTAGCCAGGGTTAAACCCGAAAACATAATAGCAATCGCCTGTGCTTCTTTTCCTTTATCGGCTAAACGGCTTGCAACTACTGCACCCACTCCAAAAAAGGCTCCATGCGGTAATCCCGATAAAAATCGCGAAGCAAATAAAAAATTATAAGAAGGTGCAATAATCGAAAGCGCGTTAAAAACCGTTAACATTAAAGCTAAAATTAAAAGCATTTTTTTAGGTGGAAAATTTCTTCCAAGTATTACTAATAAAGGAGCACCAATAACAACTCCAAGTGCATAGGCAGAAATTAAATATCCGGCAACAGGAATACTAACTTTCATATCTGAAGCGATATCAGGAAGAAGACCCATCATTACAAATTCGGTTATACCGATTGTTAAGCCTCCAAAAGAGAGTGCAATAAGACTTTTTTTCATTTGATTTGATAAGAAAGGGAAAGACTTTCTACAGTGCAAATTTAACACCATTAAACAAGAAAATAGTTGTACATTTACAACATAAACTTGTAATAATAAGACATGCCGAAATTAAATCAATTTGAAACTCTTGTCATTCATGAGTTCGAAGATGAAAAATTTCATCTGCCGCCTCACACCCATACCTATTACGAAATCATATATATAAAGAAAGGAAGCGGCGTTCACCACCTCAACAATAATTTTCTTCCTTATAAATCCGGCGACCTATTTGTGATTTCGCCAGAAGATGAACATTATTTTGATATTAAAAAATCAACTCGCTTTGTTTATATCAAATTCACTGATAATTATTTTAATTCTAAACAAAATTTAACCTGCGATGAATTCTTAATTCACACGCCGGAAAATTTTATGCGGGATAAATTATTAAAAGAAACCGTTTTAAAATTAGACGATCCTTGCAAAACGATTCTGAAAAACACAATTGAGAATATAACAGCTTATAATTGTAAAACCGATGTTTCAACTTCTCCCATAATCTTTTATCAAATCCTTTCTATTTTTGGTTTAATAAAAGAAACGATAAGAGGTATGAATTTGCGAATGGAATCGACGCATATCGACAACGAACAAATTGCCACTTATATTCATCAGAATATTTATAACCCGAAATTAGTTCAGATAAAAGTCATTGCCAGTCATTTTAATATTGCCGAAACTTATTTTAGTGCTTATTTTAAAAGGACTTTCTCTATCAGTTACCGCGAATACATCAATAACCTGCGAACAACTTTAATCGAAAAACGCATTCATAACGACAAGCTTTCTATTAAACAAATTGCTTACGAATTTGGTTTTACTGATGAAAGCCATCTTTCTAATTATTTTAAAAAGAAGAAAAACATGAAGCCGACTGATTTTAAGAAAACATAAAATTTGAAATCTTAAATAAGTAACTGCTCTTAAAAAAATTATCTAAATTTGTAATTCCAAAGCATTTTCATTGAAGAAAAAAGTCCACATATTACTTTTCCTTTTAACTCTTGGCTTCTTTTTGATGTCCAGTTCAAGTTATGCGTGTGGAAAATCTGCTGAGAAAACTTCGTGCGAAAAGAAAGCTGCTTCTAAAAAAGAGAATTCAGATTCTTGTCAGGAAAATTGCTGCAAGAAAGGTCATGACTCAAAAGACCAGCACGGCTGCAGTGGAAAATGTGATCATTCGAGCTGTACAACTACTGCTTTACAATTTAGTCTGCTTACCACAAACGAATTTGAATTCGAAAATAATCTCTTTAATTTCTCTCCTGAGAAATCTATATCTTACTATAAAACCGCCAGTATTTCTGATGGTTTTACCTCTATTTGGTTAATTCCAAAAATAAAATAATTCTATTTCTGACAGCCATAATTATGTTCTGCCACGAAGGCACAAAGGTTCGAAGAAAAAATTAAACTTTGCTCCCTATAGCTATCGGGATTCCGAGATTAAAACATCCTATAAAAAATTAAAATTATTTAACTTAGAGAAAAAATTACATTCTCTGTCAAAATTTACATACAATGAAAAACACAATATTAACTATAGCAGCAATAATCACATTATTATTTTCTGCAAATACAATTCAGGCACGTGCAGCAAAAACAGAAAAAAATGCAATTGAGATTACAGAATCAACACAATTGCAAGCTGTTTATGATGCTTATTTTACTGTAAAAGATGCTTTAATTAAAAGCGATGCTAAAGCAACTTCGGCGAAAGCCAAAGATTTATTAGATGCTATTACTGCCATAAAAATGGACAAACTAAAAAGTAATGAACATACTGTATGGATGAAAGTGGTAAAAAAATTAACCGCCGATGCCAAAAGTATTTCAGGTACTTCAGATCTTAAAAAACAGCGCGAAACTTTCAAATCACTTTCTAAAAGCACTTACGATCTTATAAAAGTTTCAAGTCCAGACCAGCCGGTTTACAAGCAATATTGCCCAATGGCAGATGCAGACTGGTTAAGCAAAGAAAAAGCAGTTAAGAATCCGTACTACGGTTCTTCGATGCTGACTTGCGGAAACGTGGTAGAAACCATCAAATAAATATGAAGCTCTACATCAAAAACATGGTGTGCGCCCGATGCAAAATGGTTGTGGAGTCTGAGTTGGATAAACTCGGACTTCAGACTATTTCTGTTGAATTAGGCGAAGTCGAACTACAAGATGATATTACCGATTCTCAAAAAGAAATTTTGCTTAAAAACCTGCAAGCTTTAGGTTTTGATTTATTGGATGATAAAAAAACCAAAACTATCGAGAAAATAAAAAACCTCATTGTCGATTTGGTTCATCATAAAAACAACGAACTCAAAATCAATTTATCTGATTATTTAGCAGAAAACCTCAACCAGGATTACAATTCGCTGAGCAATCTTTTTTCTGAGATTGAAAATACAACCATCGAAAAATACTTTATCAGCCAAAAAATAGAAAAGGTAAAAGAGTTATTGATTTACAATGAGCTTTCATTAAGCGAAATTGCCGATCTTTTAAACTACAGCAACGTAGCACATTTAAGCAATCAGTTCAAGAAAATTACGGGTTTTACCCCTACTTATTTCAAACAGCTGAAAGATAAAAACCGTATTCAGATCGAGAATTTGTAATTTTTTTTAACCGCAATCCCGATAACTATCGGGAGCAAAGGTTTACGCAAGGTTCTCAAAGATTATAAACATAGCCAATGGTTTCAACCATTGAAACGCAATGATTTTCTATAACATACGTCCCCAAGGTTAAAACCTTGGGCTATGTTTTTCTACAAAGTACCCAAAGTTATTCACACATAGCTTTGCGAACTTTGCGCTTTTTATAAATACAGCATGTCAAAAATTCCTTGCGCTCTTTGCGGTTAAACAACATTTAGTAAATATTACAAATCATTCTCAAAATTATACAAACCGTTGTAAATCTTACTTCGGAAATTTGCATTGTAATACCTTAAAAACGAAAACAATGACGCATCAATATATAATTTCAGGAATGTCATGCAATGGCTGTCGAACCAAAGTTGAAAAAACGTTAAATGAAGTTGAAGGAATTCATGCCGAAGTAACGTTAGATCCGCCATTGGCAACCATAACAATGGAAAAACATGTATCAACAGAAAAATTTCAGGAAGTTTTATCTGCTGTTGGGAAATATACTATTGAAATGGATTCTCCTAAAAAAGACGAATCTGAAGTAAAATCATGTTGTTCAGGTCATAAAAAAGAAGACCATTCGGCTCATCATCATAAAAAAGAAAAAACGGCAATTCCTCATAATGCAACCGGAGTTTTTTACTGCCCAATGCATTGCGAAGGCGATAAAACCTATAACAAACCCGGAGATTGTCCCGTTTGCGGAATGGATTTGGTACCTCAAATTGCCATTGGAACACAATTTACCTGCCCAATGCATCCGGAAGTTATTTCTAATGAACCGGGCGACTGTCCAATCTGCGGAATGGATTTAGTGCCAATGCAGACATCTGATTCTGACGAAAACAAAACGTATACCGACTTACTAAAGAAAATGAAGATTGCGACGTTGTTCACGCTTCCTATTTTCATTATATCAATGTCAGAAATGATTCCGGATAATCCGCTTTTTAAAATCATGTCGATTGAAAAATGGAACTGGGTTCAGTTTTTATTTTCAATTCCGGTTTTGTTTTACGCCGGATGGATGTTTTTTACCCGCGCCTGGAAATCGATTATTACCTGGAATTTAAATATGTTTACTTTAATTGGTATCGGAACCAGCGTTGCTTTCCTCTTCAGTATTGCCGGAATGTTCTTTCCCGATCTTTTTCCATCAGAATTTAAATCACATCACGGAACCATTCATCTTTATTTTGAAGCTGCAACAGTCATTATAACTTTAGTTTTATTAGGACAATTATTAGAAGCCAAAGCGCACGGACAAACCAATGGTGCGATTAAGGAGTTACTAAAATTAGCCCCAACCGAAGCTACTTTGGTAGAAAACGGAAATGATAAAACTATTTCAATTCACGATATTAAAAAAGGGGATTTATTGAGAGTTAAACCAGGAGAAAAAATTCCGGTTGATGGAAAAATAACTTCCGGAGAAAGTAGTATTGATGAAGCTATGATTACCGGAGAACCAATTCCGGTAGATAAAAAAACGGGCGACAATGTGATTTCGGGAACTATAAACGGAACCAAATCATTTGTTATGATTGCCGAAAAAGTAGGTTCAGAAACTTTGCTTTCGCAGATTATTCAAATGGTAAATGACGCCAGCCGTTCGAGAGCGCCAATTCAAAAACTGGCGGACCGTGTTGCTAAATATTTCGTTCCAACCGTAGTCGCTGTATCTATATTGACTTTTATTATTTGGGCAAAATTTGGCCCTGAACCTTCTTATATCTACGGATTAATCAATGCAATTGCCGTTTTAATTATTGCCTGTCCTTGTGCTTTAGGATTGGCAACTCCAATGTCGGTTATGGTGGGCGTTGGAAAAGGCGCACAGCACGGAATTTTAATAAAAAATGCCGAAGCCCTCGAAAACATGAATAAAATCGATGTTTTAATTACCGATAAAACCGGAACAATTACAGAAGGAAAGCCAACTGTCGAGAAAATTTATGCGATTGATAATAACGAAGATTTTCTATTGCAAAACATTGCTTCGCTAAATCAGCACAGCGAACATCCTTTGGCGCAAGCCGTTGTTAATTTTGCTAAAAATAAAAACCAGCAATTACTTGAAGTTCCAGATTTTGAAGCCGTTGCCGGAAAAGGAGTTTTAGGAACCGTAAATAATTCAAAAATTGCATTAGGAAATAAAAAATTAATGGAACAGATTAAAGCTTCGGTCTCTGATGATTTTGAAAGCAAAATTACAGCCGAGCAAAATCTGGGAAAAACAGTTTCATACATTGCTGTAAACAATATCGTTTCGGGTTACGTAACCATTACGGATGCCATAAAAACAAACAGTGCCAAAGCAATCAAAGATTTAATTGATCAGGGCGTTGAAGTGATAATGCTTACAGGAGACAATAAAAATACAGCCAAAGCGGTGGCAGATCAGCTTCATTTAAGTTCTTTTAAAGCCGATTGTCTTCCTGAAGATAAACTGAGAGAAATTGAACGTTTGCAAGCCGAAGGAAAAATAGTCGCAATGGCCGGCGACGGAATCAACGATGCTCCGGCTTTAGCCAAAGCCGATATTGGAATCGCGATGGGAACCGGAACTGATGTTGCCATCGAAAGTGCTAAAATTACACTCGTAAAAGGCGACTTAAACGGAATTGTAAAAGCTAAAAAACTAAGTTTTTCCGTAATGAAGAACATCAAGCAAAATCTTTTTTTTGCTTTTATATACAATGTTTTGGGTGTACCAATTGCAGCAGGAATTTTATATCCAGTATTCGGAATTTTGCTTTCGCCAATGTTAGCTGCGCTGGCTATGAGCTTAAGTTCGGTTTCGGTAATTGTAAATGCATTGCGATTGCGAAACCTCAACCTTTAAAAAATCAATATGAAACTACATACTATTTTAATTGTCTTTTTGATTGCTTTTAGTTCCAATGCTCAAAAAGTAGTTCGTTATGATTTACACGTTCGCGATACGATTGTCAATTTTTCCGGAAAAGAAAAACGTGCTCTTACTGTAAACGGGCAAATTCCGATGCCGACATTAACTTTTACGGAAGGCGATATTGCAGAAATTTACGTGCATAACGATCTAAAAAATGAAGATACAGCACTGCATTGGCACGGATTATTTCTTCCGAATAAAGAAGACGGCGTTCCGTATTTAACGCAAATGCCTATTAAACCCGGAACGACTCACAAATACAGTTTTCCAATTATTCAGAACGGAACGTATTGGTATCACAGTCATTCGGGATTACAGGAACAAATTGGTTTGTATGGTCTTTTCATTATTAATAAAAAGAAAGACGATCCTACTTTTAGAAAAGGTATTGACGATTTGCCAACCGTTCCGATTATTTTAAGCGAATGGACAGATCTTAAACCCGAAAATGTACAGCGAATGTTGCATAATGCCAACGATTGGTTTGCTATAAAAAAAGGAACCACTCAAAGTTATGCCGAGGCGATCAAGAAAGGGCAGTTCTCGACAAAAGTTACCAACGAATGGAAACGTATGAATGCTATGGATGTGAGTGATGTTTATTATGAGAAATTCTTGATTAACGGAAAAAATGAAGACCAGCTTTCGCAGTTTAAAGCCGGAGATAAAGTCCGATTACGAATTGCAAACGGAGGTGCATCCAGTTATTTTTGGCTCACATATGGCGGTGGAAAAATAACGGTTGTAGCCAGCGACGGAAACGACGTTGATCCTGTTGAAGTAGATCGCTTAATTATTGCTGTTTCTGAAACATATGATGTTGTCATTACGATTCCCGAAGATAAAAAGTCCTTTGCATTTTTGGCTACAGCCGAAGACAGAACCGGATCTGCTTCTTTATTTTTAGGCGAAGGAGCGAAACAATCTGTCAAACATCTTCCCAAATTAAAATATTTTGAAGGGATGAAAATGATGAACGATATGATGAAAATGAACGGCGAAATGAATGATATGGGCATGAAAATGTCGCTCAATAAAATGGACATGAATGCCGTAATGTATCCTGAAATTTCTGGAGAAGAGGAATCAGCAAAAACAGAAGATCATTCAATGCACAATATGGAAGGCATGGAAATGCCAGATGATTCTACCTCAACTTCTGAAATTGTAACATTAAATTACGGAATGCTGAAATCTCCAACCAAAACAACATTACCCAAAGATGCTCCGGTAAAAGAATTACGTTTTACATTATCCGGAAATATGAATCGGTATGTTTGGAGTCTGGACAATAAAGTAATTTCTGAAACGGATAAAATCTTAATTAAAAAAGGAGAAAACGTTCGTATTGTATTGTACAACGGATCGATGATGCGCCACCCCATGCATTTACACGGACACGATTTTAGAATTCTGAATGAACATGGTGATTATTCTCCACTAAAAAACGTGATTGATATTATGCCTATGGAAACCGACACGATCGAATTTCAGGCAAATGCCGATGGCGACTGGTTTTTTCATTGTCACATATTATATCACATGATGGCAGGAATGGGACGCATTTTTAGTTATGAAAATTCGGCTCCGAATCCATTAATTCATCATCCCGAAATGGCATATAAAATGCTAAAAATGGACGATCGCATGTTCCATCTTATGGCCGAAAATGATTTTGCCACAAATGGAAATGACGGAGAAGCCATGTACAGCAACACACGCTGGAGCATTGGAACAGAATGGCGTTTGGGTTATAACGACAAACACGGTTATGAAACTGAAACTCATATTGGCCGATATATTGGCAAAATGCAATGGTTTATGCCTTTTATAGGTTTTGACTGGAGATATAGAAAAATGGGAATAGACGAACAAGAACAAAATCTTTTTGGGCAAAGCAATACAAAAGACAATCGTTCGGTTTTCAGTATCGGAGCAGAATATACGCTGCCAATGCTTGTAAAAGCTCAGGTTGAAATGTATACCGATGGAAATGTGAGAATCCAGTTTGAACGAAAAGACATTCCTCTTTCCAGACGTTTGCGAATGAATTTAATGTGGAATACGGATAAAGAATATATGGCCGGATTAAAATATATCGCTGGTAGAAATTTTGGAATTACGACACATTATGACAGCGATATGGGGATTGGTTTTGGGCTTAATTTGAATTATTAAACAAGTGTAGTCCCTATGGGACATTTAGTGATGTTATTTTACTTTCTACCGATATTTTATCTCTACGAGATATCTTTTCTATTAAATACTCCGTTAGGAGTATAATATCGGTAGAAAAAAAATAACCCGCATTTAAAATTGTCCCGTAGGGACTACATAAACATTTCTACATTAACTTATTGTTGACAATTTCCAAAACTAAATCGTACTATATTTGAACCAGCATCTTCAATCAAAAAAGAAAAATACTAACAACTAAATTTTACAAAAAATGCAAAAATTATTTACCGTTTTAGCCATCGCTTTATTTACAATTGGATTACAAGCTCAGGATACTACAACCGCTAAGAAAGAAAAAGCTAAAAAAGAATCTTGCTGCAAAAAAACAGACGCTAAAAAAGACAAAAAATGCTGCGCTAAAAAATAATCGCAGCACGCATTAAATTTAAAAGGCCTCAAATATTTGAGGCCTTTTTTATGGTGTTCTTTTTCGCCACGAATTCACGAATTAATTTGTGAAAAATTAGTGAATTCGTGGCGAAAAAATCTATTTTAGTCTAATGCTCCATTCAAAATCCATTTCAGAAACCTGAACACCTTCTTCATTAGTTCCAATAGATTTCATCCAGAAGGTCTGCCCCTCGCCTGTTGCAATGGTCTGCTGAATGGCTTCGGCAATTAAATGTCCGTCATTGCAGACAAAAGTTATTCTTCCTGTTGCTTTTTTGGTGAAGTTTCCTTTATTATTGGCTACAAGCATTGAGATTTTTTTACCGCTTTGCTGAATTTGCGAAATAACCAAGGCGCCAGTTGTTAACTCTGCAGCCATTGCCTGAACTGCGAAATACATCGAATTAAAAGGGTTTTGATTAATCCAGCGGTGTTTTACACTTACAACACATCTGTCTTTGTCAATTGCTTTTACGCGTACGCCGCAAAAGTATGCCGACGGTAATTTGAATAATACAAATTTGTTAAGTTTAGATACGGATATTGCCATTTGATATATTTTTTATGTAAAAATACAAAAAAACTATGCACGCACAATAAATTGATATTACTTTCTAAAACTAGCAGTAAAATCAATATCTAGCAATGATTTTCAGTTATTTATATTTCTTAAACTCATTTTGTAATTGTTAATATTTTGTTAATATTTGGTACTATGCAAAACAAGATACTGTCTTTTAGATATATATTTGCATAAGAAATTACTATATGCTTTTAATCATTCAATCAAAACCACTCATCATGGAAAAATCATCAGAAAAGAATACTTCGGCATTCGCACATTTAAGTACATTAAGTCAATACATTATTCCGTTTGGAAATTATATTTTTCCAATCATCATTTGGTCAAGTTATAAAGACAAATCGGAGTTTGTAGATCATCACGGAAAACAAGCTTTGAACTTTCAGTTAAGTTTATTGCTTTACACATTAATTCTGGCTTTAATCGCAATCCCGATTTTTGTTACGGTTTTTTTACAGAATCTTCCAATCGAAGCTGTTTTTAATGACAATGAAGATTTCTACATCAGAAATTTCAATTTTGAAGGAAACATTGGCCTTTTAAGTATTGGAGCTACGGCAGTAGTACTTTTTGGACTTTTAAAATTTGTTGAATTCTTTTTAGTGATTTATGCTTCAATAAAAGCTTCAAACGGAGAATTATACAAATATCCGCTAACGATTCCTTTTATAAAATAAGACTTCGTCTTCGCTCAGTGTAACAAAAAGATTAAAGGTTATAGCACAAAAACAATCAATCATCAATCAATCATCATCAATCAAAAAACGAATTGTTCAATCTAAAAAAAACAAAATGAAATTATGAACATTGAAAACACAAAAGCACAGATGCGCAAAGGTGTTCTTGAGTTTTGCATCTTATCTGTTCTAAAAGAAAAAGACGCATATACATCTGAAATATTAGACACTTTAAAAAACGCGAAATTACTAGTTGTTGAGGGAACAGTTTATCCGCTTTTAACTAGATTGAAAAACGACGGTTTACTAAATTATCGATGGGAAGAATCGACATCGGGACCACCAAGAAAATATTATGGATTAACCGAAATCGGGCAAACATTTTTAAACGAACTTAGCGGTACCTGGACAGAATTGTCTGACGCCGTAAAACTAATCACCAATCAAAATCAATAAGTCATGAACAAAACAGTAAATATTAACTTAGGCGGTATGTTTTTTCACATCGATGAAGATGCATATTTAAAATTGACACGCTATTTTGACGCTATAAAACGATCACTTAACAACTCATCTGGACAAGATGAAATTATTAAAGATATCGAAATGCGTGTTTCTGAATTATTAACAGAAAAACAAAAAAGCGAGAAACATGTTGTTGGACTGAAAGACGTTGACGAAGTGATTGCGGTAATGGGACAACCTGAAGATTACATCATTGACGAGGAAGAAAAATCAAATCAGTCTTTTAATAATTATAGTGGAAGAAGTCACAAAAAATTATACCGTGACAAAGAAAATGGTATGATTGGCGGTGTTGCAACCGGTTTGGCTCACTATTTTGGAATTGACGCTGTATGGATCAAAATCGTATTCTTAATATTTGTTTTTGCAGGTTTTGGAACTGGAATTTTAGCTTATTTCGTTCTTTGGATTGTAACGCCTGAGGCAGTTACAACTTCTGAAAAACTAGAAATGACAGGAGAACCGGTTACGATTTCGAACATTGAAAAAAAAGTTCGTGAAGAAATAGAGTCATTATCTGATAAATTTAAAAATGCAGACTATGACAAAATGGGAAACCAGGTAAAGTCGGGAGCTGAGAGAATAAGTAGTTCATTTGGAGACTTTATCATGACGGTTTTTAAAATCTTCGCTAAATTTTTAGGAGTAGTTTTAATCATGTCCGGAATTGTGGTTTTAATCATGTTAATGGTTGGGGTTTTTACCTTAGGAACGAATGCTTTTGTTGATTTCCCTTGGCAGAACTTTATTGAAGCCGGAAACTTTACAGAATATCCTATTTGGTCTTTTGGTTTATTGATGCTTTTTGCAGTTGGGATTCCGTTTTTCTTCTTAACATTATTAGGATTTAAATTGTTGTCTCCAAACCTTAAATCAATTGGTAACATTACTAAATATACTTTGTTAGCCGTATGGATTATTGCTGTTGCAATCGCAATTAGTATTGGAATTAAACAAGCTACAGAAATCTCTCGTGATAATAAAGTGGTAGAAAAGAAAACAATTGCCATTACATCAAAAGATACTTTGTATGTAAAATTCAGATACAATGATTATTACGCTAAAGATTTATATCGCCATGGAGATTTTCAATTTGTACAAGATTCAGCAGGTAATGATTTAATTTACTCAACAGATGTACGTTTACACGTTTTACACACTGATGAAGCATCTCCTTATATTCAGGTAGAAAAAAGCGCAAGAGGAAATTCATTTACAAATGCTAAAAAAAGAGCAGAAAAAATCAATTTTAAATACCAGGTTATTGGAAATCGTTTAATTTTGGATAATTATTTTCTGACAGATGTTAAAAACAAATTTAGAGGTCAGGAAGTAGATGTGTTCTTATATTTACCAGAAGGTCAATTATTTAAACCAGATGCATCTATACAAGATTACGATGACTCTGAAGATGATTTCTTCAACTTACACTTCAGCGGAAATTACAATTATAAAGTAGAAGGTTCAAAAATTAAATGTTTGAACTGCCCTGCAGAAGAAGTTGATGAAGATTATGATGGAGAATACCATGAAGAAAATCATATTGAAAAAGATACTGTAAACGAAGTTTCTATTAAAATAAATGGAAAAGAAGTTCTAAACGGAAAAAAAACAAACGGAAAGCTAACCACTGATAAAAACGGAGTCATAATTAAAATTAACTAAGCCATGATAAAAATAATCATTCATATTACGAAATTTGTTATTGCCACAATTACTGCATTATTGTTTGCCTCATGTAATAACTTTAACATGAACACTATTGAGGGCAGTGGCAATGTTACAACAGAAAAAAGAATTGTTCAGGGAGATTTTAAAAACATCGAAGTAAGCAATGCGATAGATTTAGTTATTCAGCAATCTGATTCGGTAGACATTACAGTTGAAGCTGATGATAATCTGCAAAAAGAAATCATCACAACAGTTGAAAACGGAACTTTGATTATTAAATGTAAATTTTCTTCATTCCGTAACGTAACTCAGAAAAAAGTAACAGTAAAAATGCCTCATGTTGGCAGAGTCGAAGCATCTAGCGCTGCGAGTGTGTTAAGTAAAAATACACTTCAGGGAGAAAGCATAGAGTTGGAAACATCAAGTGCTGCATCAATGCATGTAGATGTAGAATCTGATAATATTTCTTGTAATTCAAGCAGCGGAAGCTCAATTGATATTAAAGGAAAAGCATTGAAAGTGCAGACTTCAGCGTCTAGCGGCTCTTCAATCGAAGCTGGAAAATTATTAGCAAATGATGTTGATGCCGATGTTTCGAGCGGAGCAGTTATAAGTGTTCATCCTATTTTAAGCTTAAAAGCACAAGCGAGCAGCGGTGGAAATATTAACTATAACAATGTTCCAAAGACTATCGAGAAAACTGCAAGTTCTGGAGGAAGCGTTAGTCAAAGCTAACATTTTTAAACTGTTAAATATAAAAGAAATCATTCATCTAAAGTGGATGATTTTTTTATATTTGCCAAAATCAAATCTAGAATAAATGAAAAAAAATACAGCCCTATTCCTATTACTTTTGGTTACAACATTAACTTTTGCTCAAAAGAGAGAAAAAGTAAAAGGATCTAAAATTGTAACTACTTCTATTAAGGACGTAGGAAGCTTTGATGCCCTTGAAGCCGATGATAATATAGAAGTTTATCTTGAAAAAGGAGAAAAAAACGAAATCAAAATTGAAGCCGATGACAATCTTCATGAAATCATTGGAATGGATTTGAGAGATAAAACACTTCGTTTATATACCTCAAAAGAAAGTACGATTTTCAAAAAGCTTTCGGTAAAAGTTACTTATACTAGTTCACTAACGAGAGTAATTGCAAAAAACGAGGCTAAAATTTATGCTATTCAGGAAGTTCAATTAGATGATATTACTTTTAGTAGTTTTGATTATTCCAGATTATACCTGAATGTCAATTCAAAAAAGTTCAATTTAATTGCTGATGACAAATCAAAAACAGAGTTAAACTTAAAAGCCGAGGATGGAAGTTTACAATTGAGCAAAAGCGCTTCTATCAAAACTTTAGTTTCTGCTATTAAATTTAAATGTGATTTGTACCAAAAAGCAAATGCTGCTATTGAAGGAATTGCTGAAAAAGCTACTATACGTTTAGATAATAATTCGGTTTTCACCGGAACAAAATTTACTTTGAAAGATGCTAATGTAACCGCAGAAAACAATTCTGTTGGAAGCATTTTAGCCGAAACTACTGTTTCAATTGCAGTTGGAGACAAAGCTGAATTATCTTTATTTGGAAATCCAAAAATTGAATTAACCCGTTTCTCTGAAGAAGCTAAGTTGATTAAGAAGATTAAATAATTTTTTTTGTTTCAGGTTTTTCTTGTTTCAGATTTCAGGTTGAAATTAGGGACGTTAATTATAAAAGAAAATCCCAGTCTAAAATTTAGACTGGGATTTTTTATTTTTAAGTTTTACGTTCCAATAACTTGAAACAAAAAAACCTGAAACCTGAAACAAACTTACTCCTTTGAAGCTAAATAACGCTCTGCGTCAAGTGCAGCCATACATCCAGTACCCGCAGCAGTAATTGCCTGACGATAAACGTGGTCTGCAGCATCTCCGGCAACGAAAACACCTGCTACATTTGTATTAGAAGTTCCAGGAGTATTTACGATATACCCGGTTTCGTCAAGAGTGATGTAATCTTTAAAGATATCTGTATTTGGTTTGTGACCAATTGCTACGAAAAATCCGGTTGCAGGAATTTCGATAACTTCTCCAGTTGTTTTGTTTAATGCTTTAATAGCATGCACTACGTTATTATCACCAAGAACTTCAACAGTATCATGATTCATTAAAATCTCAATATTTTCTGTTCTACGAACGCGTTCTTCCATAATTTTCGAAGCTCTGAATTTCTCGCTTCTTACTAACATCGTTACTTTTTTACAAAGCTTAGATAAGTAATGTGCTTCTTCACAAGCAGAATCTCCTGCTCCAACAATCACAACTTCCTGATTGCGGTAGAAAAATCCGTCGCAGACAGCGCAGGCAGAAACTCCGCCTCCCATATTTAAATAATGCTGTTCTGATGGTAATCCTAAATATTTAGCTGTAGCACCTGTAGAAATAATAACCGTTTCACAGTGCAATTCGATTGAATCGTTAATCCAAACTTTATGAATATCTCCAGAAAAATCAACCTTTGTAGCCCAGCCATCACGAATATCAGCTCCAAAACGCTTTGCTTGCTCTTGTAACTGAACCATCATTTCTGGTCCTGTAACACCATCAACATAACCAGGGAAATTTTCTACTTCATTAGTCGTTGTCAATTGACCTCCAGGCTGCATACCTTGATATAAAACCGGATTCATGTTTGCTCTGGCTGCATAAATTGCTGCAGTATAACCTGCAGGGCCAGAACCTATAATAAGGCATTTAATTTTTTCTATTGTATCTGACATAATGTGATTCTATTAATAATTTGATGGTGCAAAAGTAAGTTTTTATTGTTGGAAAAAAGAACTCAATTAATCAGTTTTTACTATTCTAAAATAGAGAATTAGATATAACGTAAAATGAAAAAATCCTTTCTGTAAATTACAGAAAGGATTTTTGTCGGGGTGGCAGGATTCGAACCTGCGGCCTCCTGCTCCCAAAGCAGGCGCGATAACCGGGCTACGCTACACCCCGTAAGCGGGTGCAAATATATAACTATTTTTTGCTTATCCAAAACAATTTAAGAAATAAGAAATATTTTTATTTTGCAGAAAAAAAAACTCTGAAGATTAATCAGTCTTCAGAGTTTTTTTTTGTTTAAAGAAATACTATTATGAGTGTATCTTTTTTATTTATTTCTCCATAACAATATAAACAGGATATGATTCACGATTAGGCAAATCAAATTCTTCGTCGAAAGGCTGTGCACCTTCACCATTATTGTATAATGCCACACGTTTTACACCAGTTGCAGTGCTCCCGCCAATACCATTGATAACATTTTGAATATTTCCCGGACCAGCAAAACGAGTAATACACATTTTTTCAAGTTTCACATTTGGGCCATTAGGCGCTTCAAAACCATTTTTCTTGTTCACTTTACCATCAGTTCCTGTAAAAACTGCATAAGAACCCATTCCTATACTATGATAGTCTTTTACAGTATTGGCTATTTTAAATGCTGCATAACCATCAACTCTGCCTCCCTGACTACTCCAGCTTGCTTGGTTTGGAGCATCGTATGGCGGTTCGTTTTGAAAGAAATAAGTTCTGCCTCGTTCTCCCAGCCACAATACTTCATATTCCTGAAAGTGTTCAGTAAACAAAGCATAAAGCGTTACATCATTACCAGTAACGATAAGTCCGTTTTTACATCTGTCTCTAGTCCATCGCAAATCTCCACCTTTCTGCGAACCATGATCAGCACGCCACAGCCAGAAGTGATCGCCCATCACATTACTGCTGTTTATTTGCATAGCAGTATGGATCTGAATATTTTTTGATTGAACCCCACCTACTCGACAAGTAATATCTGTTAGTAAGATAGGATTTGCAGCATGATCTGCTTTCGCTCCTTCATCACCAATTCTAACTTGATAAGTGGTACTATTAAATGAATCTGTAAGAAGTCCGGCAATTATAATTCCGTCCTTATCATCGGCATAAATACATCCCCAAGTATTTTTCTCAGTAGGCTCTAATGTTACAGAAGCAATACCTGCACCAAGAAGAATTGCATCTTTTCTATTCACCTGAACAGGAGCATTCAATGTGTAATGTCCTGGCGTGAAAAATATATTTTTACCCGATTTTAACGCATTATTGATTTCTACATCGGTGTCTCCTTCTTTGGCAACATACCAATTGGTAAGCAAATCCTGAATTTCTCCTTTACCCATATCTGTTGATGACCAGGAAACTCCTACTCTATCTTTTTGCCATGCCGGAACAAATACTTTGTATTCACCATCATTATCTATAAAAAGAAAAGGTTTTTCTCTTATAATTGGTGTAGTAGGAATTGGAGAGTTAGTATCATCTGCTTGTGGAGGATTCACACAACCTTGCCAAACCATATTGTACGACCCTCCCATAGCTCCAGAGCCTGAAGGAAAAATAGCATTTCTGGTATACCATTGCTGCTGTCCTCCCCAGTTTGGTCTTGATGATGTATAATGCGTATCCGCAATAAATCCGCCACTGCCCCAAAAGTTGGTGTTTCCAACATCTGAAATATATTTCGAAGTACTTTCAATCAGCATTCTTCGCGCGCTGGTCGATTGCGAAACTGTCCAGGCAAAATCCCGCATTACTTCTACATTTTCCACAGAACGCCAAAATGTACATGTAGCATTTGCTCCACCTGAAAGGTGAGGCCTAGTAAAAATAGAACCCAATTTAACATCTGATGGCACTTTGCCTAAACCTCCAATGTGAGAGTAGAATCCTAATTCTATTGCCTTAGCTTCTACCGATGATGCAGAACCCGATCCGCCTGAATCGTAAGTCTGCCCCTTAACATTTGCTTTAAAATAATAAGCCTGACGTTTTGTTGTCCACTCGCCATTGGCACCGCCCAGACCAATAGCTCCAAATTGGGAATTAATATCGTTTCGTGCAGTTTCAGCTTTTTCATATTTTCGATCGTAGAAATACATATTATCACCAAAAATTTGTTTCTCCAACGAAAGTATTATTGTTATAGAATTACGAGTTATTTTATAATAGTTCTCGTATTTATCTGTATTGGGTTTAGTATCTGTAAATGTTAATTTGGAAGTCGAACCCACAGGTACAAAATCGGATGCCAGACGACTGCCTCCTTTTACGATTACATAATTTCCCGAAGAGCCAAATGCCGGCCACGATAATGTTACGCTATGTTTCTTCTTGTTGTAAACAATCTTGCCTTTTATATTATTCTCCTGTTTTTTTTCATCAGATGAATTGGATGCAAAACTGCATAGAATCAGCACAACCGTAAATGCAGTAAGTACTGAGGTTAACTTTTTAATCATTTGTTTTTGGATTTAATAGTAGTTTTTTAGAGATCCTAAAATAATGAATAATCTTAACCTACATCTTTCAATTTTCTTATCAAAAACTATACAAAGAGCCTAAATGTGCCTTTTAATAGCATAAATAAACCCTATACCATATTTTCCTTTTTTTATAATAGATTTTTTTTGCCGCCAATAGAAATTAAAAAATGAAAAAAATAATACTCTATATAGCTCTGGCTTTTTCCACAACAGCTGTTGCGCAAGAAACTACAATTGATACAGACCCTGATATTAAAAACGGCCAGTATATCTTATATAAAAAAAATGCGCACGCTTCTTATTATCATAATAAATTTAATGGAAGAAAAACAGCTAGTGGTAAAAAATTTAACAACAATGATTTGACCGCCGCCCACAAAAAACTTCCTTTTGGCACAAAACTTAAAATCACAAACGAAAAAAACAATAAATGCGTTATTATAACAGTAACAGATCGCGGTCCTTTTGTTAACGGAAGAGAAATTGACCTAAGCAAAAGAGCTTTTCTGAATATTGCATCGAATAAAAAGAGCGGAGCACTTATTGTAACAATTGAAGTTTTAAAATAAAACCCTTTCCGTTATTTTTTTATTGGGAAAGAAAACCAGAATGGGATCATTTCTATAACACAAAATTTAACTTCATCCATTTTTACTGTAAAAATAGCAGTCATGTCAGCCAAAATCTGGTTAGTAATTCTACTCAAAACTTAAATTAATTTCTGCCGAACACGCACGAAACAACGATTAAGCGAAGTTTCACAAATGTTAACAAAATAGATTTTCAAAAACCATAAATAATTGTATTTTTACGGTTCAAAATTCAGAAAATAAATGGGCAAAATCATTGCGATTGCTAATCAAAAAGGAGGCGTTGGAAAAACTACAACATCTGTAAATCTTGCAGCCTCATTAGGTGTTTTAGAGAAAAAAGTATTATTGATAGATGCTGATCCTCAAGCAAATGCTACATCTGGCCTTGGGATTGATGTAGAATCTGTTGAAATTGGTACCTACCAAATACTTGAACACAGTCACACACCAAAAGAAACTGTTATAAAATGTACAGCGCCAAATGTTGACGTTATTCCTGCTCACATTGACCTTGTTGCCATCGAAATCGAATTGGTTGACAAAGAAAACAGAGAATACATGCTTAAAAAAGCGTTAGAAAGTGTAAAAGACGAATATGACTACATCATTATCGACTGTGCACCTTCTTTAGGTTTATTAACCTTAAATGCTTTAACAGCTGCTGACTCTGTAGTAATTCCAATTCAATGTGAATATTTTGCACTTGAAGGATTAGGAAAATTATTGAACACTATAAAAAGTATTCAAAAAATTCACAACCCTGATCTTGACATCGAAGGATTATTACTTACAATGTATGATTCAAGATTACGTTTATCTAATCAGGTAGTTGAGGAAGTTCAAAAACACTTTAACGACATGGTTTTTGACACCGTTATTCAGCGAAATGTAAAATTAAGCGAAGCACCAAGTTTTGGAGAAAGTATCATTAATTATGATGCTACAAGTAAAGGTGCGGTTAATTACATTAATTTAGCTCAAGAAATTATAAAGAAAAACAGTAAATAGTTTTTATGACAAAAGCAATTAAAAAACAAGCCTTAGGAAGAGGATTATCAGCATTATTAAAAGATCCGGAAAACGACATTACATCAGTAGAAGACAAAAATGCTGACAAGGTCGTTGGAAATATTATTGAGCTTGAAATAAGTGCTATCGAAATAAATCCGTTTCAGCCTAGAAGCAATTTTAATGAAGAATCATTACGCGAATTAGCCACTTCTATCAAAGAACTTGGTGTAATTCAACCTATTACTGTTCGAAAATTAGATTTTAATAAATACCAGTTAATTTCCGGAGAACGTCGTTTGCGTGCTTCGACTTTGGTTGGTTTAACTCATGTTCCGGCGTACATCCGTATTGCCAATGACAATGAGTCTCTTGTTATGGCATTAGTTGAAAACATTCAGCGTCATGACTTAGACCCAATCGAGATCGCACTTTCTTACCAGCGTTTAATTGATGAAATTCAATTAACACAAGAACAGATGAGCGAGCGCGTTGGAAAAAAACGCTCAACAATTGCCAACTATTTACGTCTTTTAAAACTTGATCCAATTATTCAAACTGGTATTCGTGATGGTTTCATTAGTATGGGACATGGTCGTGCTATCATTAATATTGAAGATTTAGACGTTCAGACTGATATTTACCAAAAAATCGTAAGTCAAAATTTATCTGTTCGTGAAACAGAAACATTAGTAAAGAATTATCACGAAAGTTTACAGCCAAAAGCAGAAGGAAAACCTAAAGCTGATTCTTCATTTGTGGTTAGAGAAACACAAAAAAACACTTTCAATGATTATTTTGGTTCGAAAGTTGATATAAAAGTCGCTGGTAACGGAAAAGGAAAAATTACAATTCCTTTTAATTCTGAAGCCGACTTTAATCGAATTATAAAATTAATAAACGGATAGTGAATAAAATTGTCCCCATAAGTCTATTGTTCTTTCTCATAGGAACCGTTTCTCTTTTTGCCCAGGTAAAAAAAGACACGGTTTTAGTCGTTAAAGACACCTCTGCATTACAAGAAATAGATCCGCTTACACCTGCAAAAGCAGCTTTTTATTCTGCTATTTTACCCGGTTTGGGTCAGGTATACAATAAAAAATACTGGAAAGTCCCGCTCGTTTACGGAGCAATTGGTACAAGTTTATACTTTTATATTGATAACAATAAAAAATATCATGATTACCGAGATGCCTACAAACGAAGATTAGAAGGCTATAGCGGTGATAAATATGAATTTTTAGATGACAGCAGACTTATTGCAGGTCAGAAATTTTATCAGCGAAACAGAGATTTATCCGCCTTATTTGTTGTTGGATTTTACGTTTTGAATATCATTGATGCCAATGTTGATGCAGCCCTGATTCAATTTAACGTAAACGAAAGATTATCACTTCGTCCAGAAATTTATCCCGCCGATGTAACGTTTAAACCAAACGTCGGACTAACTTTTAATTATCGTTTTTAAATAGTTTTTTTCTGTTTAAAAATTTACAAATACATACAAAATGAAAATTGCGCTTTTAGGATACGGAAAAATGGGTAAAGTAATCGAACGAATTGCTTTAGAAAGAGGTCATGAAATTGTTTTAAGAAAAGACGAATTCAATACATACGACGCACTTTCGGCTGCAGATGTTGCGATTGATTTTAGTGTTCCGTCAGCGGCAGTCGACAATATTTCTGCATCTTTTAATGCTAATGTTCCTGTAGTTTCCGGAACAACAGGATGGTTAGAACATTTCGATGAAATGATTGCTCTTTGCAATGAAAAAAAAGGAGGTTTTATCTCCAGTTCAAATTTCAGTCTGGGCGTGAATATTTTCTTTGGATTAAATGAATATTTAGCCAAAATCATGAATCAATTTGACTCTTATAAAGTTACGATGGAAGAAATTCACCACATTCATAAATTGGATGCCCCAAGCGGAACTGCGATTTCTTTAGCTCAAGGCGTTATTCAAAACAGTAATTATTCTAACTGGACTTTAGATGAAGCAAAAAAAGGTGAAATTCATATTGAAGCTAAAAGAATAGGAGAGGTTCCGGGCACACACACCGTAAACTACGATTCTGCTATCGACAGCATTGAAATTAAACATACTGCTCACAATCGTGAAGGCTTTGCTCTTGGCGCTGTTATCGCTGCAGAGTGGCTTGCAGGAAAGCAGGGAATTTTCACAATGAAAGATGTATTAAATTTACAATAAATTGATAAAAATTCTGAATTAAACAACCATTCAATTCAGAATTTGAAACTTAAAATACTATATTATGACTCTTTACTCTTGGTTCGTATTTTTCTTAGCTGTTCAAATTATTCATTTCGTTGGTACTTGGAAATTGTATCAAACAGCAGGAAGAAAAAGCTGGGAAGCGGCAATTCCGGTATATAATTCAATTGTTTTAATGAAAATTATTGGCCGCCCAACCTGGTGGACAGTATTACTTTTTATTCCAATTATTAATTTGATTATGTTTCCTGTTGTTTGGGTAGAAACACTTAGAACGTTTGGAAAAAAATCAACTTTAGACACTATTTTAGGGATTTTTACTCTTGGTTTTTACATCTACTATGTAAATTATACACAGAAATTAGAATATAACGCAGACAGAAAATTAACTCCTGAAAATAAAACAGCTGATACTGTAAGCTCTTTACTTTTTGCAATTATCGTTGCAACTTTAGTACACACTTATGTTATTCAGCCTTATACAATTCCAACTTCTTCTTTGGAAAAATCATTATTAATTGGAGATTTCTTGTTCGTAAGTAAGGTAAATTATGGCCCAAGAGTTCCAATGACAACGGTTGCATTGCCAATGGTACATGATTCTATTCCTTTAACAAAAAGAAAATCTTATTTAAGCTGGCCGCAGCTGCCATATTTCAGGCTTCCTGCTTTTGAACAAATAAAAAGAAATGACATTGTGGTATTCAACTGGCCGGTTGATACAGTGCATTATTTTTATGAGCCAAAAGGAAGACCGGGCGTTATTAAGCCAATCGATAAGAAATCAAACTATGTAAAAAGATGTGTTGGTATTCCAGGCGACAGTTTATCAATTGTAGACGGCTTTGTATTCATCAACGGAAAAAAACTTATTTTACCTGAAAGAGCAAAACCTCAATATTCTTATTCTGTAGCTTTAGACGGCAAAACATCTATTGATTTTGAATCTTTATTTAAAGAATTAGACATTACAGATCCTGCAGGTTTTAGAACTGAAAAAAGAGACACTCTTTACTTTAGAGCTTTGACTGAAGCAAGTGCTGAACGTTTGAAAAATACTCCTGGCGTTACTGCTGTAAAAAGAGAGATTGACAAAGGAAATGACAACGCTATTTTCCCGCATATCAACAAATGGAATCAGGATAATTTTGGTCCGATTTATATTCCCGAAGCAGGCAAAACAGTTGCCTTAACCAATACATCTCTTCCATTTTATAAAGAAATTATCACTAATTATGAAGGAAACACTTTAGAATTAAGTGGCTCTAAATTTATCATAAACGGCAAGGAAACTAACACTTATACTTTCAAACAAAATTACTATTGGATGATGGGAGACAATCGTCACAATTCTGAAGATAGTCGTTATTGGGGTTACGTTCCTGAAAATCATATCGTAGGAAAACCGGTTTTCATCTGGATGAGCTGGGACACAAACGGAAAAGGCATCAACAAAATTCGCTGGAGCAGAGTTTTTACAACTGTTGACGGTGAAGGACAACCGCAATCGTATTTCAAATATTTCTTAATTATTCTTGCACTATACTTTGTTGGAGAATTCTTCTGGAGAAAAAGAAAACAGAATAAAGCATAATTAAAAAAAAGTTATTTTTGTTTCAGGTTTCAAGTTTCAAGTTCTCACAAAACCTGAAACTTGAAACCTGAAGCTTTTAAACGAAATATAGCCAAACGTTTAAAAGTCTACAGTCATAAAGTCAAGCTTCAACACTTGTTTTATGACTTTTGACTTTTGACTTTTGACTTTAAAACTTTAGACATACTATGAATTCCTTATTACTTCCTACATATTTCCCATCAATTAGCCACTTTGCAGTTATGGCTCAATCTGAGAATATAACTTTTGAGATGGAAGATAATTTTCAAAAACAGACTAACAGAAACAGAACTTATATCTATAGTCCGAACGGAATTCAATTATTGAACATTCCCGTTAAGCATTCTAAATCTGCACATCAAAAAACAAAAGATGTTTTGATTGAAAATGAATTTGACTGGCAGAAACAGCATTTTAAATCGTTAGAAGCTGCTTATAGAAGTTCTCCGTTCTTTGAGTATTTTGAAGACGATATTGCACCAATTTTCGAAAAGAAACATACTTTCCTGATGGATTTAAACATGGAAGTTTTTGATACCGTTACAAAGTGTTTACGAATGAAATTAGAATTTGCTAAAACTGCTGAATATTTTCATGAAGTTGAAAATATTTCTGATTTTAGATACTTGGCTAACGGAAAAAAAGATCAAAACTCTTTTGAAAAATACACTCAGGTATTTGATGACAAACATGGTTTTATCAACAATTTAAGCGTTTTGGATTTACTTTTTAACGAAGGTAAGTTTGCAATGGATTATTTAAAAACTCAGAAAATAATCTAAAATTGTTCAATCGATAGTCTGGTCATTATTGGGTAATGATCAGAATTTTCGAAATCAGAAAAACTTTCAAACTGCTTTACTTTCATTTTAGTGTCTGTAAAAATATAATCGATACGGGCCGGGTAATATTTAAATTTATAAGTAGCTCCAAAGCCTTCTCCTGCTTCTTCAAAAGCATCTTTGAGTTTCCCCTTAATATTTCGGTAAACGTATGAAAACGGACTGTTATTCATATCTCCGCAAATAATAATCGGGTATTTGCATTTCTTTATATGCTCCTTAAAAATTTCAGCCTGTTCCTGCTGCTGAGTGAACCCTTTACTGATTCTGGCATAAATACGCTGTGATTTCTTTTGGTTTACCTTATCAATATCATCAGAAATCTCACTTACATCAGGAGATATTTTGATAGACTGCAAGTGCATATTATAAACACGAATAATATCCTTTCCTCTTTTAATATCAGCGTAAACTACATTATTATCTGATTTTGGAAAAATAATATTTCCTTCGGCGATAATAGGGAATTTAGAAAAGATTGCCTGTCCGGTTTTAATTTGTTTTCCATCGATAAAAATATATCGATGCGGATATACTTTTAGATCAATATGTGCAGAATTTGAGTATTCCTGAACACATAAAATATCCGGGTCTTTTTCGTCAATAAAAGTTTTAATATTCTCCGGAATATCATCACGATCCAGCCATTTAAACACATTAAAAAGGCGAACATTATAACTCATTACAGAGAAATCTCTTTCATCTTTTACATATTCTTTAGCTGAAAATTTATAGAATTTGCTGATAAAGGTAATTCCGGTAAGCAAAACCAAACCAGACAAAATAAGGCGCTTTTTAAACTGAATTGCCCAATATAAAAAGAAGAGTCCATTTGCAACAAAAAATGCCGGCATAAACAAAGTAAGCACCGATAAAAGCGGAAAGCTCTTAGGCGCTAAAAATGGCAAAACATAGACACTAAATGTGAGCACAGTCAGTACTATATTCAAAAAGAACATTATTTTATTAAACCACGAAAGGTTTTTCATATTTTCTTGCTAAGGATTATTTTCCTGCTTTAAATAAAAACTCTTTTTCTTCTTTTGTCAGGCAGTCATATCCAGACTGGCTGATTTTATCTAAGATTTCATCAATTTGCTGCTGCGTTTTATCTTTTGTAACAATTCTTGATGAAGACTTTTCTGTAGGTTTTTTGTAATTTTTATGAACTTTTGTAAATGGGGTCGTTGGGGATTTTCTAAAAAGATTAGCAAAAAAGTCCAATACTTTAGAAACAATAATGCTTAAATCTGTTCCGTTTTGAAGCAGTTTAATAAAAATGAAACCAAAAAATGCTCCGGCTAAATGCGAAATATGTCCGCCCATATTTTCAAGGCGCAGCTGCATTAAATCTAAAAGCAAAATTACACCTGTAATATGCCAGAGTTTTACATTTCCAAAAAGAAATAATCTAACATTCATTAAAGGCTGATACGTTGTTGCAGCAACTAAAATTGCCATAATAGCGGCCGATGCACCAACTATTGAAGCTGATGTTCCTAAAACATAAAAACTCAAGGCAAAAACAATCCCTGAAAAAATTGCTCCTAAAATATATAATCCTAAATATTGTTTTTGAGTAAAGAAGGTTAAAAATAAATTGCTTGCAAAGTTTAAAACCATCATATTAAATAACAAATGCAAAAATCCGAAATGAAAAAATGCATAAGTTAAAAATGTCCAGGGCTTAAACATGAAAACCTGAGGATCTGATGATAATGCAAGCCAGTTTGGAAAAACAAACTGACCGGTAGAAAACTGATAGAAAAAAATTAGCGAAATAAGAAAACAGGCAACATTCCAATAAATAACCTGCATCGCAATGCCGCCTAATTTATATTGAAGTTTCAAATCGTCAAGAATATTCATAAAGTCTTCTTTTGGTTTTTAAATTTAATTAAAGTTAAAAATTAATTCCATCGATTGTTATTAAACTGATTTTTTTTCCAGTACAACATCATTAAAAAACCAGCAATAGCACCTCCAAGATGTGCAAAATGCGCAATTCCTGTACCACCACTTCCAAACAAAGAATTGCCTCGCAAACCTAAAAACAAGTCTACTAATAAAAGTCCGGGAACAAAATATTTTGCTTTTATCGGAATTGGAATAAACATTAATGCCAATTCAGCATTAGGAAACATAAATGCAAATGCAGTAAGTAGACCATAAACAGCTCCAGAAGCACCTAAAACAACACCTCCATAGGCATGTATAAAATTATCGAATTGAGAAACTGTCAATAATTCTTTCCATTTAACAGCTATTTTACCCTCATTTAAAATCTGTAAAATATCCGATTTAGGATATCCGTTAGCAATTAAAATATTTAATCCTTCTTGATAGTAATAATAATTTACCGCAAAATTTAACAGTGCAGCACCTAACCCACAAGAAATATAAAAGAATAAGAATTTTTTACCACCCCAAAAATGTTCCAGCATAGATCCAAATGAATACAATGCAAACATATTAAATGCAATATGCAAAAGATTACCATGCATAAACATATGTGTAATTGGCTGCCAGGCTTGAAAACCTGGATTTTCTGGAAAAAAGAGAACAAAATACTCACTAGCCGCGGGAACTAATTCGCAACCAATAAAAAATATAATATTAATAATTAGCAGTTGCTTAACTACTGGCGTCATATTCATCATAAGGCAAACTTTTTATCTATATCTTCAACACGCATGGTAATGAAGGTCGGTTTTTGAAAAGGTGAAATATTGGGGTCTTTACAAGCAAACAAACCGTTTACTAAGTTATCTTGTTCTTTTTCGGTTAAATAAGATCCTGTTTTAACCGCTAAACTCTTTGCCATCGATTTTGCAATAGTATCGTTTTGGCTGTAACTGCTTGCCGGGATTCCGTCTTGTAAATCACTTAATAATTGTTCGATTACAAGAGAAACTTCGCTTTCGGTAATGTTTACCGGAATTCCGGAAATTACAATATGATCAGTTTTGGCTTCTTCAAAAATAAATCCGGTTGTTTCTAACGAAGGTTTTAATTCTTCGATCAGTTTCATTTCTGAAGAAGAATAAAATAAATCTAAAGGAAAAAGCAATTTCTGACTTGAAGCCTGATTCACAGTCATATTCAACAAAAATTGTTCGTATAAAATACGTTGGTGCGCGCGCTGCTGATCAACGATTATCATTCCTGATTTTATTGGCGAAACTATATATTTTTTATGAATTTGATACGTTTTCTGAGTTGCCTGTTCAATCTCATCATCATTAAATAACGAAGAGGTTACTTCTTCATTTTCAAAAGTAAAGGGTAAACTTTCGATACTTTCAGCATTTTCTACATCTAATCCAACATACAAGCTTTCCCAGCTTGCCGTTGGCTCTACTCTTTTAGAATAGCCAGAATAGGACGAAGATGAATTTGAAGAGGAAGAAGACCCAGAACTATAACCAGAACCCGATCCGGAACCCGCTTTTGCATAATGCTGATTTGTTTTATCATCTGTAAACGGATTAAAAGTTCCATCAACCTGAATTGTTGGCACTTCTGCTTCGACATCTTTATAATGATAGGGTGTATCTAAATTTGAATCTCTGTCAAAATCTAAAACCGGAGCTACATTAAACTGCCCTAAACTATGTTTGATTGAAGCTCTTAAAATAGCATATAAGGCTTGTTCATCATCAAACTTAATTTCGGTTTTTGTGGGATGAATATTGATATCGATTGTATTTGGCGGAACCTGCAGATATAAGAAATAACTCGGCTGAGAGCCATCCTTCAAAAGTCCGTCGTAAGCTGCCATAACTGCATGATGAAGATAACCGCTTTTTATGAAACGATCGTTTACGAAAAAGAACTGCTCTCCCCTGTTTTTCTTAGCGAATTCGGGTTTGCATACAAATCCCTGAACATTTATAATTTCAGTATCTTCATTTACAGGAACTAATTTTTCATTGGTTTTACCCGACATAATCCCAACAATACGCTGGCGATAACCGGCTGCGGGCAGGTTGTACAATTCACTTCCGTTATGATAAAAACTAAAATGAATCTTTGGATGTGCTAAAGCCACACGCTGAAATTCATCCATTACATGACGAAATTCAACCGTATCTGATTTTAAAAAATTGCGACGCGCCGGAATATTAAAAAACAGGTTTTTAACGGCAAATGATGTTCCTTTTGGCAAAACAGCCACTTCCTGCGAAACAAACTTACTTCCTTCAATTATAATATGTGTTCCCAGTTCGTCCTGATCTTGCTTCGTTTTCATTTCCATGTGGGCAATTGCGGCAATAGAAGCTAATGCTTCGCCACGAAAACCTTTGGTAGCAAGAGAAAATAAATCTTCGGCCTGACGAATTTTTGATGTAGCGTGACGTTCAAAACACAAACGTGCATCTGTAACAGTCATTCCTACACCATTATCAATAACCTGAACTAATGATTTGCCGGCGTCTTTTATAATCAATTTAATATCAGTTGCCTTTGCATCAACAGCATTTTCTAACAGCTCTTTTACAACTGAAGCGGGTCTTTGAACCACTTCTCCAGCAGCAATTTGGTTAGCAACGTGATCAGGAAGTAATTGAATAATACTCGACATTAAGCAAATATAGTTTTAAAGTTTACGGTTAAAATGAGAAACCAAGAAGCACAAATTTAGTGAATTTCTACTGGCTTTTTGATTATGTGAAATCATAAAAAAAACAAAAAACCTATACTATTATGACACAGTATAGGTTTTAATATTTTAAAACAAATGTGTTTTTATTCGTTCTCTATTTTTCTTGGAGAATCTTCTATCTGAAGTGCACCAGAAGTCAATAAAGGCTGATTGAAAGCATGCGAAATTGATGCCTGCTGACGAATGTATGCCATTTTTATGGCAGCAATCGCAGCTTCTGTTCCTTTGTTTCCGTGAGCACCGCCGCTTCTGTCAATAGACTGCTGCATGTTGTTATCTGTTAAAACACAAAAAATAACCGGAATATCAGTTTGAACATTCAAATCTTTAATTCCCTGCGTTACACCTTCACAAACAAAATCAAAGTGTTTAGTTTCTCCTTGAATTACACATCCAATTACGATTACTGCATCGACGTTTTGTGTCTGAAGCATTTTTTTTGCGCCATAAATAAGCTCAAAACTCCCTGGTACATTCCAGCGAATAATTTGCTGCGCAGGAACATCACAATCAACTAGTGCGTCAAAAGCACCATTGTAAAGTCCTTCTGTTATAACATCGTTCCACTCAGAAACAACAATCCCAAATCGAAAGTCTTTCGCATTTGGGATTGTGTTTTTATCGTATTCTGATAAATTTTTATTTTCGGTAGCCATCTTTAAATTTTAGATTTTTGAATATAGATTTCAGATTGCTAAAATACGAATCTAAAATCTAAAATCTGAACTCTAGAAATTTTATTATTGCGCTAATCCAATCAAAGCATCAACAGCACCAGCTTCTGGAGTTGCGTCGAAGTTATCTTTGATATCGTTTAGATATTTTAAAGCATCTTCTTTTTGACCTAAAGCAATCGCTGTTTTAGCAGCTTTTAACAAGAAACGAGGTGTTGTAAAATCGTTTTTATTAGCTTCAGCAGCTTTTACATAATAGTCTAAAGCTTCTTTTTGATTGTTTTTTTGAGAGTAAGCATCTCCAATTGCACCTTTTGCTAAAGCGCTTAAAATTAAATCTTCAGATTTAAATTCTCCTAAATACTTAATAGCATCATCAAATTTACCTGTATTTAAATATGCCATACCAGCATAGTAATTTGCTAAATTTCCAGCATCAGTTCCAGAATATTCGTCAGCAATTTTCACAAATCCGAATTTACCTTCAGATCCGTTTAAAGCTAATTTGTATAATGAATCACTTGCAACACCATCAACAGCTTTTTGAAAGTTCTGTTGTGCAACAAACATTTCGTTTGCAGCTTCGTCTTGTTTCGGAGCCTCAATAAATTTTTGGTAAGCCAAATAACCAATAGTAGCAACTGCAATACCTGCAACTAAACCAATAATGATTTTTTGATTTTTAGCAACCCAATCCTCAGTTTTTGAAGCAGTTTCGTCTAATTTAGAAAAAACACCAGCTGTTGTGCTGTCTTTTTCATCAATGATTACCTGTTGTTCTTCATTTACTTCTTTAACTTCCTTCTCTTTTGGTGCTTTATATCCTCTTTTATTGTAAGTAGCCATTTAAAATTAATTTAGTGAACGGCAAAAATAAAATTTTTCTTGAAACTGAGGCAAAAAAAATCAATTTTATCACTATTTTAAAACAAATATTTTTGATAATGCTAAGTCCTTTCGCATCAGCACCAAAATAAATCAACTTGAAACGTACTAAAAGTCCTTTATATCGATAATTTTCGATAATTTGCACCCTCAAATTTTTGATGATTTCAAATAACACTTTTCTGAGATAAATCTTGGTTTTAGCCACAAATTTCACAGATTAACACAGATTAAAAAGCCTCAGCAAAAATCTTTTTAATCATTTTAATCTGCGACAGACAAAAAAGTTTAAAAGAATTACTTAGAAAACATCAAATTTTACCTTTTAGAGTCTCTTAAAAATGCATTTAAACAAAATTTCTTTATTCAATTATAAAAATTTCTCTGAAGCCAGTTTTGATTTCGACATCAAGATCAATTGTTTTGTTGGAAAAAACGGAATTGGAAAAACCAATGTACTGGATGCCATTTACCATTTGGCTTATGGAAAAAGTTATTTTAACCCGCTTGCGGTTCAAAATATCAAACACGGAGAAGAGTTTTTTGTTATTGATGCTGAGATAGAAAAAAACGACAGAACAGAACAAATTGTCTGCAGTTTAAAAAAAGGACAAAAAAAGGTTTTAAAAAGAAACGGAAAAGCTTACGATAAATTTTCAGATCATATTGGGTTTATTCCGCTTGTAATTATTTCTCCGGCTGACCGTGATTTAATCGTTGAAGGAAGCGAAACGCGCCGCAAGTTTATGGATAGTGTGATTTCGCAGTTAGACTCCACTTATCTGCATCAGCTTATTCAATATCAAAAAGTACTTGTGCAGCGAAATGCGCTTTTGAAATATTTTGCGCTAAACCATACTTTTGACAATGATACTTTATCTATATATAATGAGCAGTTAAATGAATACGGAAAATCGATTTTTGAAAAACGAAAAGATTTTCTGGAACAATTTATACCTATATTTAATGTACATCATCAAACCATAACCGGATCTGAAGAAACGGTTCAGTTAGTTTATGAAAGTCATTTATTCGAAAAAGATTTATTGACACTTTTACAGGAAAACATTAATAAAGACCGTGCGCTGCATTATACAAATTCCGGAATTCACAAAGACGATTTATCTTTTGAAATTGATTCGCATCCCATAAAAAAATTCGGATCGCAGGGACAGCAAAAATCTTTTTTGATCGCCTTGAAACTGGCTCAGTTTGAGTTTCTAAAAAAGCAAAGCGGCGTAAAACCTATTTTATTATTTGATGACATTTTTGATAAACTGGACGAAACGCGTGTTGCCAAAATTGTCGAAATGGTAAATAGCGAAACTTTTGGACAGCTTTTTATTTCAGATACGCATCCGGAACGTACGGAAGCGATTGTAAAATCTACGCATCAAACTTATAAGATATTTAATTTATAAAGTTTTTTTTGCCACGAATTACACGAATTTTAACGAATTAAAACTTTGTCAAAGTTGAGCGATAAGCAATTAAAAAATTAGTGTAAATTCGTGTAATTAGTGGCGAACTTAAAACAACTGCAATAAAACACACAATATGCTTACGAAAGAATCATTGCAATTTTTAGACGATTTAAAAAAGAACAATAACAGAGACTGGTTTCAGGACAATAAAAAACGTTATGAAATCTTCAAAAAAGATTATCATCAATTAGTTAGTGATTTTCTGGATGTAATGAAACCGCTTGATCCATCGCTGGAATTATTGGAGGTTAAAAATTGTACTTTTAGAATTAACCGAGACATTCGATTTTCTAAAGATAAATCTCCTTATAAAGCACATCTGGGTGTCTGGCTTTCATCTGGCGCAAAAGGCCTAAACCGTTCTGGATATTATGTTCACATTGAAAAAGGGGCCAGTTTTATAGCGGGTGGATTTTATTCGCCTGAAGCGGAAGATTTAAAAAAGGTTCGTAAAGAAATTGCCTTTTTCCATGATGATTTAGAAGCAATTGTAGCCGATAAAAACTTTAAGAAAGAATTTGGAAGTTTAGATGTTGATGAAAATAATTCACTTAAAAATCCGCCTAGAGGTTATGAAAAAGATCATCCGGCAATTGAGTTTTTAAAACTAAAAAGTTTCACTGCCTCTCAAAAGTATGATATTTCTGAAGTGACTCAAAAAGATTTTGTTTCAAAAATGAGTAAAAAACTGATTGCTTTAAAACCTTTAAACGAATTCATAAATCGTGCTTTAGACACTGATGAAGAATTCTAAAATTTTTATTTGCCACGAATTTCACGAATTAGCACGAATTAATTAGTGGAAATTCGTGAAATTCGTGGCGAAAAAACTCATTTTAATGAAAAGAAAAATACTTTTTCTTGGGGAATCGTATCGTGCCGATGCCATAACGTGGATGAAAGGCTTGAAAGAATTTGGCGATTTTGAAATTATCACTTGGGAACTTCAATCTCCGAGTGATTCAAAACTCAACCGATTCAAACGTATTTTAGAATATTTTTTCGCACCTGTTTCTATTCGCAAAATAGTCAGAAATGAAAAACCCGATATGGTGATTGCCGAAAGAACTACAAGTTACGGATTTCTTGCCGCTTTATCTGGTTCAAAAACTATTGCAGTTGCACAACAAGGCCGAACTGATTTATGGCCGGAAAATTCTGTTTTATATCCATTTAAAAAGTTTATTCAGAAATATGCTTTCAAAAAAGCACATTTAATTCATGCCTGGGGTCCCGTCATGACGATTTCTATGAAAGCAATTGGCGTTGACATGAGCAAAGTTTTGGTTCTTCCGAAAGGGATTGATTTATCTCTTTTTACACCTTCAACAAACCATTCAAACAAAATTGAAGCAATTGTAACACGTTCTTTACAGCCGGAATACCGTCATGATTCTATTTTAAAAGCATTTGGCATTTTACATCAAAAAGGAATTGATTTTTCGCTGACTATTGTTGGCGACGGAACAAGATTGCAATTTTTGAAAGATTTAGCTAAAGAGCTTCAAATCGAAAACAAAGTTATTTTTACAGGAAGAATTCCAAATATAGAACTTCCTAAATTATTACAGCAATCTAATATTTATATCAGCATGCCAATTACCGAAGGAGTTTCTGCATCATTATTTGAAGCAATGGCTTGTAATTGTTATCCCGTCGTTTCTGATATTCCCGGAAATCAAAGCTGGATTTCACATCGACAAAACGGGCAGTTAATTGAAATTGATAATATTGAAATGCTGGCCAATGAATTAATTTGGTCTTTTGAAAATCCTGAATCCCGAAATGAGGCTGTTATTCGAAACCGAAAATTTGTAGAAGAAAATGCTAATTATGATATTAATATGAAGGTTATTGCTGATAAGTATCATGAGTTGTTAGATTTTCGAAAGTAATTTAACCACAAAGTTTGCTGAGATTTTACACAATGAACATAAAGCTTAGCGAACTTTGCGCAAACTTTGTGTCTTTGCGGTAAAACAAAAATTATAATCCTTACTTTTGACCTCAGATTAAAAAGCTTTTTTACCTATGCAAATCCAATCCAATTTTTCTTTAAAAAACTACAATACTTTCGGCATAGAAGCCAAAGCCAAAAAATTTGTTGCTGTACATTCTGTTGAAGAACTGAAAACTATTTTAGAGGAAAACAAAAACGAGAAAAAATTCATACTTGGCGGAGGAAGCAATATGCTTTTAACAAAGGATATTGATGCTTTGGTCATTCATATCGATTTAAAAGGAAAAAAAATCATTAAAGAAGATGATGATTTTGTGTGGGTTGAAAGTCAGGCTGGTGAAACGTGGCATGATTTTGTTCTTTGGACAATCGACAATAATTTTGGCGGATTAGAAAATATGTCTTTAATTCCGGGAAATGTCGGTACAACTCCAGTCCAGAATATTGGCGCTTACGGAACTGAAATCAAAGATACTTTTGTTTCATGCGAAGCAATAAATATTGAAACGCAGGAGATAAAAGCTTTTACTAATACCGAATGTAATTTTGGCTACCGTGAAAGCATCTTTAAACATGAAGTAAAAAATCAATTTATTATCACTTCGGTAATCTATAAATTGACAAAACACAATCATAAAATCAATACATCTTACGGAGATATTTTAGCTGAATTGGCTAAAAACAATATCTCTGAACCTACTTTAAAAGATGTAAGCAATGCTGTAATTGCTATCAGGCAAAGCAAGTTACCTGATCCTAAAGAATTAGGAAACAGCGGCAGTTTCTTTAAAAACCCCATTTTATTGAAATCTGATTTTGAAAAAATTCATCAAAAATTCCCTGAGATGAAGTTTTACGAGGTTTCTCCAACCGAAGTAAAAGTTCCTGCCGGATGGCTTATTGAACAGGCAGGCTTTAAAGGAAAACGTTTTGGCGATGCCGGAGTTCATAAAAATCAAGCTTTGGTTTTAGTAAATTACGGAAATGCTACTGGTCAGGAAATTTTAGATGTTTCAAAACAAGTACAGCAAACCGTTTTCGAAATCTTTGGCATTCAAATTGAAGCCGAAGTGAATGTGATTTAAAAAAAACTCAGCCTTTACTAGCTTACCAACCAAACCTTAATGAAAGAATTAAATATCAAAGTTATTTTACTCCAAATATTCGGAATGATTTTCCTTATAAATGGTATTCTGCAGCTTAGATTTTACACCGTATCTGAAAAAATCATCTGGGCAGAAACACATTCACAATATCAACATTCACAATATTGGAACAAATTATTACCTACAAATGAAGGCGTTTTTAATTTTTGGCCTAGTGTATACGTTTGGATATTTTTAGGTTCATTAATAGGAATTTGTATACTTGCTTTTGTAAATTGGAAGAGTAAACTTTCATCTCTAAATACAATTATAGTGGCAATTGTATTATATATTCTCTTAAGACTTAAGTTTTTCAGAAAGGAAATAATATCTCAATTATTTCGTCCCATCAGAACCTTTTGCTCTGATGATTTTGGAACACAATGTTTGGTCGAAGGAGTGATTTTTACTTTTATTGGAGTTGCTATTTTATATGTAAGCGTAATTCAAATCTATTTGAACTCAAAAAAAATGAGCTAAAATTTAAAATAATAATTAAAAATTCTTCTCTATAAATTAACAACATCAAAAACCGAAAAAGTTATAGAAAGTATCTTTGAATTATCGGTAAATCTTTATCTTCGTTTTGGAAACTTCAAGAATTCATTGTGATGCTGAGATGAATTCAGCAACAAGAAATCTTGAAAATAAATTCATAAAATGTACACACCTGAACTATATAAAGATGAAGATCCGGAATCAATCAAAACTTTTTTAAAAGAGAATAGTTTTGGAATTCTGATCAATCAGACTAACGGAAAATTATGTGCAACTCATATTCCGATAGAATTGGAAATTAATGCTGATGGAAAAGAAATTCTTCAGGGGCATATCTCAAAACTGAATCCGCAAGCTGAAGGTTTTGCAGAAAATGATCAGGTTTTGGCTGTATTTACAGGACCGCATAGTTACATTTCATCTTCTTGGTACGATCATGAAAATGTTCCAACCTGGAATTATATAGCTGTACATGTTTACGGAAGAATTAAGATTGTAGATTACAGCTCAACTGTAGAACAGCTAAAAAAGCTTGTTGACAAATACGAGGCAGATTCTGAAAATCCTGTTCGTGTTGAAAATTTATCTGAAAAAATCATGCGTGAAGCCAGAGGAATCTTTGGTTTTGAAATAGAAATTGATGAAATTCAGGCTACCCGAAAACTGTCTCAAAACCGAGATGATCACAATTATAAAAATATAATTTCAGAACTGGAAAAAACAGAAAACCCTCAGTCTATTGCTATTGCAAAAGAAATGTCAAAGTGCCGAAAGTAAATTGATATTAAACATTGAAAATTAGGAATTCATAACTACCTTTGTTCTCGCAAAATTTGAAACATTAACAGACATTAAAACCATATGCTTATAATTTTACTTTACTTTTTTATTGCTATTGTTTTTATTCAACTTTTCTATTATTTAGGAATTTTTGGGAAATTTGCTTTTGCTAAACCTCAGGATATTACCCCAAAAAATATTCCGGTTTCTGTTATTGTCTGTGCAAAAAATGAAGAAGAAAACGTAAAGAAATTTATCCCGTTATTGGCAGAACAAAATTATCCTGACTTTGAAATTGTATTAATTGACGATGCATCAAGTGATGAAACGCTTGAAGTTTTTGAAGAATTTGAGCAAAAATATTCGAACATTCGCCTGGTTAAAGTTGAAAATAATGAAGCTTTTTGGGGAAATAAAAAATACGCTTTAACCTTAGGAATCAAAGCAGCAAAAAAAGAATACTTACTTTTTACAGATGCAGATTGTTATCCAACTTCAAAAGATTGGATTACATCAATGACGTCACAATTTACTACAGAGAAAACTATTGTTTTGGGTTACGGAGGTTATGAAAAAATAGAAAATTCTTTATTGAATAAAATTATTCGCTTTGAAACAATTTTAACCGCTGTTCAATATTTTTCCTGGGCAAAAGCAGGACTTCCATATATGGGAGTTGGGCGAAATTTAGCTTATAAAAAAGATGAATTTTTTAACGTAAATGGTTTTATTGATCATATTCAGGTTCGTTCGGGCGATGATGATTTATTTATCAATCAGGCTGCCAACAAATTGAATACAACAATATCGCATACAGCTGAAAGTTTTACGTATTCAAAACCAAAAGAATCTTATAAAGACTGGTTTACACAAAAAAGAAGACACGTTTCTACGGCTGAACATTATAAGTTTTTTGATAAATTTCAATTAGGACTTTTCTTTTTTTCACAATTATTTTTCTTTTTATCAGTTATAATTTTGCTGGCTTTTCAATTTCAATGGATTACTGTTGTAGCAATTTTAGCAACACGTTATACTGTGGTTTGGACTGTAATTGGTTTTTCTGCAGGAAAACTTAAAGAAAACGATATTAAAATTTGGTTTCCAGTATTAGAAATTGTGCTTATTATAACACAAATTAATATCTTTATAACTAATATTTTTTCAAAACCTGTATATTGGAAATAAATTCTAAAATAGAAAAAGCAAAAAAAGGTGACCAGGTCGCCTTTACTTTTTTATTAGATTATTTCTGGAATGAAGTTTATGGCTTTATGCTTAAACGTACAGAAAACGAAACCACTGCAGAAGACATTACTATTGAAACTTTCTCAAAAGCTTTTGATAAAATAGGATCTTATAATCCCGAATTTCAGTTTAACACTTGGTTAATTGCCATTGCAAAAAACGTTTATATTGATTTATTACGTAAAAAGAAAACGAATCTTTTTATAGAAATCACTGATACTGAAGACCAACAGGCATACAATATTGCCGACACTACGCCATCTGCAGAAGATGCTTTAATTAAAGAGCAAAACCTCTCCCGTTTGCTTTTATGCATCAAAGAATTAAAACCCCATTATCAGGAAGTAATACACCTTCGTTACTTTCAGGAAATGTCCTATCAGGAAATTGCTGACAAAATTAATGAGCCTCTAAGCAACGTAAAAGTAAAATTACTTCGTGCTAAAAAATTACTGGCAGAAATTATCGAACGTAACAGATAATTTATTATCTTTAGAAAAAGAATAAGATATAATCATATTTTTTCTTAAAAAAATAATTTATTCACACACTAAAACAACAACTTCTACGTTGTTTGCTTAAACCCAATTCACTATCGCGTATGATTTAAAGTTACTTAACCTTAAAATCCAAAAATCATGACTAAATTAAGCATCTATGAAAACAAGTGGATCGATCTTGTTTTCGAAAACAAAAACAAAGAATACGGAGCGTACCAATTACGCCAGGAAAATTCTAAAACAACAGTTACGGCATTATTTATGGCCTTGTTGTTAATAACAGCCTTAGGAAGTTTGTCGATGTTGCTTAATAAATTTAGAACACATAAAAATATTCCAGAGCCTACTGTAATTTCTTGTCCGATTACACCAATTGTACTTCCGAACATTGTAAAACCAAAAACGACTCAACCTATTGCCCCTCCAGTGCAATCAACCGCACCGGCAGCACCAATAACGTCAAGTCAATTAACAAATCCGGTTATAGTACCTACAGATCAGGCAACACAAACTATCGCAGCTAACGTGGACAACACTCCTCATGTAGACAATGCAGTAGGAACAGATGGACCTGGTACAAATGTATTACCTGGAAATACTGGCGGAGAAATAGGAGATCCACCTCTTGTTGATAATGGAACTAATATTATAACTACGAAAGATCTTGACAAATTACCAGAGTTCCCTGGAGGAATTAAAAAGTTTTACACTTATGTTGGAAATAACTTTACAAAACCAGAATTGGATGCAGAGAAAACATTACGTGTATATATTTCATTTGTAATCGAAAAAGACGGTACAATGACTGACATTATTGTTAAAAACGATCCAGGATACGGAATGGGAAAAGAAGCTGTTAGAGTTTTAAAATCATTAAAAACAAAATGGGCTCCGGGTATATTAGCTGGAAAACCGGTTCGTACGGCGTACAATCTTCCAATAACAATACAAACAGGACAAACTGAATAAAAAATAAAATATAGAAAAAGAAAAGCAGAATTTAGGTTCTGCTTTTTTTATGGCTAAAAATAAACTTCAGCTTAATTTTTCTTAATCTCTTAATGGTTAGAAACTTTTTTATTCTGCATTTTACTTATTTTTACAAGATATTTCAAAGACAATTAATCAACTTTTAAAAACAATATAATGGGAATATTTTCAGCTCTTATGGGCAATGCCGGTACAGTAAGTCAGGAAGATTTGCTTAAAAAATACGGTCAGCTTTTGACAGATAACGAAGAAATTGAAATGGGATTCAAACTTATTCGTGATACTTTTATCTTCACAAATAAAAGATTAATCTTGGTTGACGTTCAGGGATTAACAGGAAGCAAAACTGAATATAAATCTATTGCTTACAAAAGCATTACTCGTTTTAGTGTAGAAACTGCGGGAACATTTGACCTTGATGCAGAATTGAAAATCTGGGTTTCTAGTGAATTAAATCCTAGTATTGTAAAACAATTTAATAAATCTGTAAACGTATACGATGTTCAAAAAGTTTTGGCACATCATGTTTTAGGTTAATTTATAAAACAAAAAAAACGGCAAATCTAAGATTTGCCGTTTTTACATTATATCAAAAACTATTTTTTCTTTGTTGCAGCTTTCTTTGTAGTCGTTTTTTTCGTTGTCTTTTTAACTACCGGAACTGTATTATCAATTTTTTGCTGAACGTATGGCTTATAAACTCCATCTTTTTCAGCTCTTGCTTTTGCATCATCCGCTCTTTTCTTAGAATCAGGATGTGAACTCATCATTTGATCAATAAATGAAGCTTCTGCTCCTTCACTCATTTTAGCTAAAATTCTAAAAGCAGATTCTTCGGCATTTACATTATAACCGTTTTTCTTTAAGAAATTATAAGAATATAAATCAGCTTCTGTTTCTTGTTTACGACTGTGTTTACTATCGATTAAAGCACTTCCAATTTTTCCTAACTGGCTGTCTGTTACTGCTGATATTTTAGTAGATTGTGATGATGCACCATCAATTAACGCTTCTTTTTGGTAAGCCGCACGCATTGCGTCTCTTGAATCATTATTAGCAACGTGGCCAATTTCGTGACCAATTACAGCTAATAATTCGTTATCATCCATAATATCCATTAATCCTGAATATACACGAACACTTCCGTCAGCGGTTGCAAAGGCATTTACTTCTTTTACTTTATATACTTTATAATTTAAAGTAAAACCATCACCTGCCGTATGTTTTCCAAAAACTCTGTTTAATCGCAAAGTATAACCATCGTTTGGTCCTGCTACTTGATTGATAGAATCTAATTTTCTAACCGCTTCCTTAGACAATGCTGCAGCATCTGCATTTGTCAATGTAAAAGCCGTTACACCTTTTTGAACTGCTCCTATCGCTTTTTCTCCAAAATTAATCTGTGCATTTATTTTTGTAAAACCAAAAGCGGCAAACAAAATACTTAATGCGATAATTTTCTTTTTCATGTCTAATTCAATTTACAATTTAACACCAAATGTATTACAAATAAAACTTCAAAATAAATTCTTTTAAGTTTATTTTATAACAATTAAAGATATAAAAATTAAACAAGTAATAATCAATCAACTATGAATATTAATATGTGAAGTTTTAAAATGCACATAAAAAACACAATATAAAACAGTTTTACCTCACAAAAATCAGTTTTTTAACTTCATGTCAAAATAATCTTCAATTGGACAGATAAAAGACAAAAGTTGAGGTCTTCAAAATAACCTTCAAACAAATCATCAAATAAACAACATTCCGTATCTTTGTATTCAGATTTATGATATATGGAAACAGTCATTGAAAACATACCGCCTGCAAAACCGAAATGGTTAAAGGTAAAATTACCAATTGGACAAAAATATACTGAACTACGTGGTTTAGTTGACAAATACAGCTTAAATACTATCTGCACCTCTGGAAGCTGCCCAAATATGGGAGAATGCTGGGGAGAAGGAACAGCAACTTTCATGATTTTAGGAAATGTCTGCACCCGTTCCTGCGGTTTTTGCGGTGTTAAAACCGGACGCCCGGAAACGGTAGATTGGGACGAACCCGAAAAAGTAGCCCGCTCTATAAAAATCATGAATATTAAACACGCTGTAATTACAAGTGTTGACAGAGATGATTTAAAAGACGGAGGTTCTATCATTTGGATTGAAACTGTAAAAGCAATCCGTAGAATGAACCCAAACACTACTCTTGAAACTTTGATTCCGGACTTTCAGGGAATTGAAAGAAATATTGACAGAATTGTTGAAGCAAATCCTGAAGTAGTTTCTCATAATGTTGAAACCGTTCGTCGTTTAACACGCGAAGTTCGTATTCAGGCAAAATATGATCGTAGTTTGGAAGTTTTACGCTATTTGAAAGAAAAAGGAATAAACAGAACCAAATCCGGAATCATGCTTGGTCTTGGCGAAACTGAAGAAGAAGTTTACCAGACAATGAGAGATTTACGCAACGCAAATGTTGATGTTGTTACTATTGGCCAATACCTGCAGCCAAGTAAAAAGCATTTGCCTGTAAAGGAATTTATTACTCCTGAATTATTTGCCAAATATGAAAAATTTGGTCTTGAATTAGGATTCCGTCATGTAGAAAGCGGACCGCTTGTTCGTTCTTCATACAAAGCACAAAAACATATTTTATAAAAAGTTTACTTGTTTAATCGTTTAATTGTCAAACCGATTAAACGGTTAAACAAGTAAACAAATAAACAAAACATTGAAAACAAGAATTGCTATTAATGGTTTTGGAAGAATTGGAAGAAATTTATTCCGCCTTCTTATAAATCATCCTGAAATTGAAGTTGTTGCAATTAATGATATTGCAGATAATAAAACAATGTCGCATTTAATAAAATACGATAGTATACATGGAGTTCTGCCTTTTGTTGTAAGTTATGATGAAACAGGAATTATTGTAAACGAGAAACATTTTTTATTTTTTCACGAAAAAAGCATTTCAAATTTAGACTGGAAAAGCCATTCGATAGATTTTGTAATTGAATCGACCGGAAAGTATAAAACGCATGAAGAATTAAATGCACATATTGAAGCCGGAGCAAAAAAAGTGATACTTTCTGCACCATCAGAAGTTGATACTATTAAAACAGTAGTTCTTGGAGTTAATGAAAATATATTAGACGGAACAGAAAATATCGTTTCAAATGCAAGCTGTACAACAAATAATGCCGCTCCGATGATAAAAATCATTGAAGAATTGTGCGGAATTGAGCAAGCATACATTACAACTATACATTCTTTTACCACAGATCAAAGTCTTCACGACCAGCCGCATAAGGATTTACGCCGCGCGCGAGGTGCAAGTCAGTCAATTGTTCCAACAACTACAGGTGCAGCTAAGGCATTAACAAAAATTTTTCCTAAATTGCATGAGAAAATTGGAGGCTGCGGCATTCGTGTTCCGGTTCCCGATGGTTCATTGACAGATATAACGTTCAATGTTAAACGTGCTGTTACTATTGAAGAAATTAACATTGCATTTCAAAAAGCCTCAAAAACAAATTTAAAAGGAATACTAGATTACACAGAAGATCCTATCGTTTCTGTTGATATAATTGGCAATACACATTCGTGTTTATTCGACGCACAATTAACTTCTGTCATTGACAAAATGGTTAAAGTTGTGGGTTGGTATGATAATGAAATTGGCTATTCATCAAGATTAATTGATTTGATTTTACTGATAAGGAAAACATAAGAATTCATTGTAAATGCACTGCCATACATGAAGTACTATCTTTTATCTGTTGTTTGTTTATTTAATTCATTTTTGTATTCTCAAACCAAACAGAATACAGATAGTATTTCCTATTACAATAAACTGGCAAATAAAAAACTTAATAGTAAAGAGTACAATGAGGCTGTTTTTTACACTAAAAAATCAATTGATTTTTGTGAGACCAATAACATCCCTGAAAATTTAGCCAACCAAACTTTTAAACTTGGAAAAATTTACTACAACCAGCGGAAGTATGACGAAGCGTTAAAAAACTTTCACAAAAGTGTTTCTTCATTTGACAGTGTAAAACCAAATTGCACTAAAATCTTAGCATTACAATATATTGGTGCTGTAAATACCGCAAAAGGTGACTACAAAACCGCTGATATTTATTATGCAAAAGCTCAAAAACTTTTGAAACAACTGGGCATTGTTGATAGCTCTGAAATTTTAGACTATCAAAAAGCAATTGCATTTAAAACAAATAAAAATTTTTATCAAGCGACCAAAACTTTTCGCAAAATTATCAGAAAACCAGATAATCCATTGATCTTAGAAACCAAAAGTGATTCTTATTATCAACTTGGATTAATTGAGGCACAGCTTAAACGGAATGATTCTGCTATGATTTATTTTGAAAAAGCGCTTGATTATACTGAGAAAACAAATAACCTAACGCAAAAATCAAAAATAACTTTAGCGATAAGTCAATACTATAAACAAAACAAAAATTTTGATTTAGCTTATTCTTACTTAGATGAACATTATCAATTAGAAAATTATATTCTAAAATTAAAAAACGCAAAAATAGATTTTAATGAATTTCAAAAATTCAAAAAAAATCAGAATTTAAACAACACGCTTAAGCGGGAAAGCGAAGAAAAAATCCAGCTAAAAACATATCGATATTCTAAATTAGTCAGTATTTTGGCGATTGCATTAATTTCGATTTTATCTCTTTTGAGTTTGGCTTTATATAAAAACAACATTATTCGTAATCAGAATAATTTACTTTTAAGAGAGAAAAACAAAGAACTTATCCTGGCAAAAAACAAAGCCGAAAAAGCTTCAAAAGCAAGATCGGAGTTTTTATCGACTGTAAGTCACGAACTGCGGACACCTTTAAATGCAATTAACGGAATCACACATTTACTTCTTGAAGATAATCCGAAAAAAGCACAGTTAAAATACTTAGAATCACTAAAATTCTCCGGAAATTATCTTACTACATTTATAAACGAAATTCTTGAAATTAATAAAATTGATTCCACTAAAGTTGAAATTGAAAATATTAGTTTTAATTTAAAAGAATTGCTTTTCAACATTCAAAGCTCCTTAAAAGAATTGGCAACGGCTAATAAAAACTATTTCAATCTTGAAATAGACGATGCTATTCCAGACAACTTAATTGGCGACCCAACCAAATTATCTCAAATTATATTAAACCTAATTAACAACGCTTTAAAATTTACTCAAAACGGTAATGTAAATGTAATTGCTAAATTATTTGCACAGGAAGATGAAAATGCAACCGTTTATTTTGAGATAGTTGATACCGGAATTGGCATTCCCGAAGACAAACTGCAAACCGTTTTTGAAAGTTTTTCTCAAGGTTCTATTGAAGTGAATCGAAAATACGGCGGCACAGGATTAGGTCTTACTATTGTTAAAAAGTTAATCGAGCTTTTAGGTGGTGAAATCAAACTAAAAAGTGAAGTTGGCAAAGGATCAACTTTTACTTTCAAATTAAATTTTAAAATTAATAACGAACCTTTGGAAGCTGTTACAGAAGAAAAACCATACAACGACAAACAATTAAAACACAAGTCAATTTTACTGATTGAAGACAACAAAATCAATCAAATGATTACGCGTAAAATGCTTGAAAATAAAATGATTAGCTGTGAAATTATCGATAATGGCGAAGAAGCGGTTGAACTATTAAAAGTAAAACGTTTTGATATGATTTTAATGGATGTTCATTTGCCTGGAATTAACGGAACCACCGCAACACAGCAAATAAGAGACTTCGATAAAACAACTCCAATTATTGCCCTGACTGCTATTTCGCTTGACGAAAACAGAGATATGCTTTTATCTTTTGGAATGAACGATGTAATTACAAAACCTTTTGTTCCTGACGAATTTTACAGTACAATTGCTAGGTTTTTTGATTGATTTTTTTAGGTTCTAAGTTACTGAGATACTAAGGTTCTAAGTTTTCTTTTATATACTGTAAAATTGAAACGTCAAAATTTTGCTGGTGATTGATAAATGTGCTTTTTATTGGCAGATAATACAATTGAGAAACCAATTTTGAATCTTTTAAACGAACATAATCTTTCTCGGTTGTAATAATTTTTCTTCCGCTGGCTTTATTTAGAATTGAATCTAAATCGGCTTCAGAAAAATGATGATGGTCCGGAAAAGTCAAACATTCATCATTTTCATTTTTCAAATGATCAAAAAATGGTTTTGGTTTTGCAATTCCTGCTAAAAGAAGTTTTGATTCTGATTTAATTTCGCCAACAGTAATTTTTTCATTTTCACCATAAATTACAGTATCATAATCTATGAAAGTAAAAAAGATGTGCTGTGAACAGCTTAATTTTAATTTCAATCTAATTCCGGCTTGTTTTTCTTCCGATAGATTATTTGGGCATTTAGTAACCACAACAATATTTGCTCTGTTAGCCCCGCTTCGGCTTTCTCTTAAATTTCCTGTTGGCAGTATAAAATCATCTGCATATAAATCTCCGTAAGAAGTTAACAAAATATAAAACCCAGCTTTTACTTTTCGGTGCTGGTAAGCATCATCCAATAAAATTACCTGTGGTTTATTTTTTTGCGAAAGTAATTGTGTAATTCCGTTTGTTCGATTGGCATCAACTGCAACCTGAACATTTGGAAATTTTTGGTAAAATTGAAAAGGTTCATCGCCCAAAATTTCAGCATTTGAAGCTGCATCTGCCAAAACAAAACCTTCCGATTTTCTTTTATAACCGCGACTTAAAGTTGCCACGTTATATTTATCCGATAATAAACGAATCAAATATTCAATTTGCGGAGTTTTACCAGTTCCGCCTACGCTTAAATTTCCAACTGCAATAACCGGAATATCAAAAGATGTTGATTTTAAAATTCCTTTATCAAAAAGAAAATTGCGAATACTCGTAATGAATCCGTATAAAATGGCAAATGGGAAAAGTATTTTTCGAAGTAAGTTCATTTTACGAAAGTATAATTTTTTTCGTTAATTTGTTTTAGGTTTAATAGTTGAAAAACTTCAAACCTGACTCGAGGCTGAAAGCCGAACTGATGAAGTAAACAAAAAACTTGAAACAAAAAATGAAAATCAAAGACATCATAACCGTACTAGAAGAAATGGCTCCTCTTGCCTATGCAGAAGATTTTGACAATGTTGGACTTTTAGTTGGAAATCCGGAAAACGAAAGTTCCGGAGTTTTAGTTTGTCATGATGCGTTAGAAAATGTAATCGAAGAAGCAATAACTAAAAATTGCAATCTCGTAATTTGCTTTCATCCTATTTTATTTTCCGGAATTAAAAAAATTACCGGCAAAAACTATGTCGAGCGTGCTATTTTAAAAGCAATTAAAAATGATATTGCTATTTATGCCGTTCATACCGCTTTAGACAATCATTCGCATGGAGTTAATAACATTTTCTGTAATGCTTTAGGCTTAATAAATACCAAAATTTTAATTCCAAAACAGCAATTTCTACAAAAATTAGTTACTTACACCGTTCCTGAAAATGCTGAAAAAGTTCGAAATGCTATGTTTGAAGCCGGTGCCGGAACAATTGGAAATTATGACAACTGCAGTTTTAATTCTGAAGGCTTTTTTACTTTTAAAGGAAATGAAAAAAGCAATCCAACAATTGGAGAAAAAGGAAAATTACATACCGGCACAGAAATAAAAATCGAAGTAATTTTTGAGAAACATTTACAATCTAAAATTTTAAAAGCGCTTTTAACGAATCACATCTATGAAGAAGTGGCTTATGAAATCTACGATCTTCAAAATTCGCATCAAAATATTGGTTTAGGAATGATTGGGGAATTGGAGAATGAAATGGATGAAAAAGAGTTTCTTCATTACGTAAAAGAAATTATGATTGCGCGCGGCATTCGTCATTCTGCCTTTACAGGAAAAAAAGTAAAAAAAGTAGCTGTTCTGGGAGGTTCGGGAAGCTTCGCCATAAAAAATGCAATTCAGGCTGGAGCCGATGCTTTTTTAACTGCTGATTTAAAGTATCATCAGTTCTATGAGGCAGAAAACAAGTTACTTTTGGCCGATATTGGTCATTTTGAGAGTGAACGCTATACAAAAAACTATATTGTTGATTATCTTCGAAAAAAAATTCTTAATTTTGCGATCATTTTATCGGAAGAAAATACAAATCCAGTTAAGTACTTATAGAATATGACGAATACGAAAGAATTAAGTGTTGAGGACAAGTTAAGAGCAATATATGATTTACAGCTTATTGACTCTAGAATTGACGAAATCAGAAACGTTAGAGGAGAACTTCCTTTAGAGGTTGAAGATTTAGAAGATGAAGTTGCAGGTTTGAGCACTCGTTCAGAGAAACTGAAAAGTGAACTTGAAGTGATTGAGGAGCAAATCAAAGCAAAGAAAATTGCTATTGAGGAGCATAAAGAGGTTATCAAGAAATACACAAAACAACAAGAATCAGTTCGTAACAACAGAGAATTTAATTCTTTGACAAAAGAAGTTGAATTTCAGGAATTAGAAATTCAATTGGCTGAAAAGCAAATCAAAGAAATGAAAGCTTCTATCGAGCACAAAAAAGAAGTTATTTCTAATTTAAAAGAAAAACTTGATGCTAAAAGCTCTCATTTAAAACATAAAAAATCTGAATTAGATGCTATTATGGCTGAAACTCAAAAAGAAGAAATCTTCTTATCTGAGAAATCAGCTGAATTTTCAGCTCAAATCGAAGACAGATTATTAGCTGCTTACAACAGAATCAGAAGCAGTGTTCGTAACGGATTAGCTGTAGTTTCTATCGAAAGAGGTGCCTCTGCAGGATCTTTCTTTACGATTCCGCCACAAACTCAGGTAGAAATCGCTTCAAGAAAAAAAATCATTACTGATGAGCACTCTGGAAGAATTTTAGTTGACACTCAATTAGCTGAAGAAGAAAAAGAAAAAATGGAACAATTGTTCTCAAAATTCTAAATAAACGGTCCCGATTTAATCGGGACTTTTTTTTGCAATTATTTTTGCCACAGATTAAAATGATTTACACAGATTGAACCATCTCAAGATTATGATATTAAATCATTTTAATCTGTGGCAAAACATTTTTAGCAAGTTTCGAATCATATTTTTACCTTTACTAAAATAAAATTTAAGTTTTGGGAATTAAAAAAGGTATTCGTTTTATTACATTAAAATCAGTTGGATCTTATATTAACTTTTTGAGTTATGTGCGTCCGCAAAAAGCTCTTGAACTTTCTTATGCACTTTTTAGCCAGCCTAGAATTGGAAGGCTGCAAAAAGAAACACTTCCAAAAGTTTTAAGAAATACAGAAACAGAAACTTTTCATCATAACGAACATCATTTTCAAACCTATATCTGGAAAGGAAATGAAACCAAAATTTTACTGGTTCACGGCTGGGAGAGTAATGCTTCGCGCTGGAAAAAAACACTGCCACATCTTCAAAAATCCGGAAGTACCATTATCGCTATTGATGCTCCCGCACACGGACAAAGCAGCGGAAGAGAATTTAATGTTCCGTTATATGCAGAATTCATCAATAAAGCAGTTGAAAAATATCAGCCTGAAATTATTATTGGACATTCTATTGGCGGTGCTGCCTGTGTTTATCATCAGTATTTATTTCCTAATACGAGTATAAACAAAATGGTTATTCTTGGCGCTCCTTCAGATTTAAAAACTTTGATTGATAATTACATTTCAATGCTGAGTCTGAACACCAAAATGCTGCCTCTTTTAGAAAGTAAATTCATAAATCGCTTCAACTTTAAACTAGAAGATTTTTCAGGACAAAAATTTGCATCTCAATTTACTATTCCTGGTTTTATTGCGCATGATACTTCAGATAAAATCGTTGCTTTTGAAGAAGGAAAAAAAATAGCAAGCAATTGGAAAAACAGTCAATTTATTGAAACCAAAGGCTTGGGTCACGGAATGCATGACGATGAATTGTATCAAAAGGTAATTGAGTTTCTTTTTGAAGGTTCAAAGTAACAAAGGCTCAAAGGGGCAAAGAGTTTTTATAGGTTCTGAGCTGCTAAGGTTCTAAGTTTTTTCTAAAATCTGAAATCTAAAATCCATAATTAAAATGATAGCCGTAATTTTTGAAGTTATTCCTAATGAAGGAAAAAGAGAAGAATATCTTGATATCGCTGCAAGTCTGCGACCTGAATTAGACCATATTGAAGGGTTTATTTCCATAGAACGATTTCAGAGTTTTACTGATCCCGGGAAAGTTTTGTCTTTATCTTTTTGGAAAGACGAAGAAAGTATTCAACAGTGGAGAAATCTGGAAATGCATCGCGCTGCACAGGCGAAAGGAAGAAACGAAGTTTTTAAAGATTATCATTTAAGAATCGCCACTGTTGTTCGTGACTATGGAATGTTCGAAAGAAAAGAAACTCCAGAAGATAGTTCGATTTTTCATGACTCTTAAAAAGGTTCAAAGGTACAGAGGTTCATAGGAACAAAGTATTTTTTAGGTTCTGAGTTGCCAAGGTTCTAAGTTTTGCTTATCAAAATCTAAAATTCTAAGAAGTCTAACAATCTAAGAAGTCCTAAATTTTAGCTACTTTTGCAGTATGGAAGAAAATCTTAAACGTCTTAATAAATTTATTGGAGAAACGGGTTATTGTTCTCGTCGTGAAGCCGATAAATTAATTGAAGAAGGACGTGTAACAATAAATGGCGCTGTGCCGGAAATGGGAACCAAAGTTTCGCCAGATGATGAAGTACGCATAGACGGAAAATTAATCGTGGAAAAGCACGAAAAAATGATTTATTTGGCTTTCAACAAACCTGTTGGAATCGAATGTACCACCAACTTAGAAGTTCGAAATAATATTGTGGATTATATTAATTATCCGAAACGTATTTTTCCTATCGGAAGATTGGATAAAGCCAGTGAAGGATTGATTTTTATGACCAATGACGGTGATATCGTAAATAAGATTTTACGTGCCAGAAACAATCACGAAAAAGAATATACTGTTACGGTAAACAAACCAATTACAGATCGTTTTATACAACGAATGGGAAATGGTGTCCCGATTTTGGATACTGTTACCAAAAAATGTAAAGTAGAGCAAATCAGCAAATACACTTTTAAAATAATTCTGACTCAGGGTTTAAATAGACAAATTAGAAGAATGTCTGAATATTTGGGTTATGAAGTAACGGCGCTTAAACGTATCCGAATTATTAATATTTCTTTGGATGTTCCGGTTGGGCGTTACCGCGATTTAACCGATGCTGAAATTAAAGAATTAAATCAGTTAATTGAGCCTTCGAGCAAAACGGAAGAAGCAAGTTTCCCTAAAGTTGAAACTCCTAGTCAAAGTTCTAATCGAAGAACAACATTTATTTCAAAACATGATCCCCGATTTAGAAAAAGAGGTGATAACAATTAAATAAAAGTCCCATTTGAAATTACAAATGGGACTTTTATTTTTATTTATTCTTATTATCTAAAAATTCATAATACAAAGCTTTTGATAAAAAGTTGGCGTTTTGATAATTCGAAATCAGTTCTTCTCTTACCGCTTCTGGATATTTTCCGTCTAAATTATTTTTTAAAAAATATTCTCTTCGTGTATCATCATTAAAGTTTAATCCGCTTAAAAATTTTGGCTCTACACCTTTATTGACAGAAATATTATAGTTAGTAATCAGATTACCCCAGTTTACAAAACTGCATATTAATATTGTGGCATAGAAATACCAAACCATTTGATTTACTAAATAAGCATTTGTTTTTTGTTTCGTAATCTTCAGGAAAGAATAAACTAAACCAATAATAGCCAGAATTAAAAATGCATAAACTCCGAGACGTTTATATGTTAAGCCGTAAAAAGAAACGTATTCTGAGTTTTTAATAATTGCACTAATAATTAAAGTTACGTTTAATACAATCCACACTTTCGCTAGTCTTTTTAATGTGGTGGCTTTTTCATCAAAATTAAAACCGCCTTTAAAGTAAAATAAGATTACGCCAACAGCCATTAAAATTGAGAATATTACTGCATTTACACGCTCGTGTGTATCTGAGCTTAAGTTTGTTTTTTCTACTACTTCAAAAAACTGTTCGTAATTGTATGTTCCTATGAAAATTAACAGCATAACATTTAGAAGAAGCAACGTTATTACTCCGCTCTTTCTTTCAAAATCCAAATCTAAAAATGAGAATGTACTTTGATTTTTTACTTCAGAGATATTCGTAAATTCATTATCCAGTTTTGGGTTGAACTGATAAGAAATATCCGGAACCCAGTAATTCCAAAAACTGAACGAGATATAAAATCCTAAAATACACATAGCAATTAATTGAGGCAGATTAATATCTAATGTATAATCGGTGAATAAGGAAGAGAAATGATTGCTGCCGAAAGAATAAACAATAAAAAATAATCCAAGAAATATTAACGGAATGATTACAAACGCTACTAGTTTCTTAGCAAAGTCATTGTGTATTTTTCGTTCAGGAAGCCATTGGCTAAACATAAAAACACGTCCTACTGTAGTGATTCCGTTTAGGAATATTAAGGGAAAAATCTGCACGATTTTAAGTTCTCCATCCTGTGTTTTAAATTGTAAAAACAGAATCGATAATGCTAAAGCAAAAAACGAAGCGGCGTCTCCATACCACGCAAAGGCGAAACAAGACAAAATAGAAGTCATTACCAAAACTAAATGAGATCTATTGACAAACTTTTCCTGAAAGAAATAACTAATTAACAGAGTAAGTATTACTCCAAAAATAGAAATATTGATTCCCACAGATTCATTGTAAAAAAGCAGTATAAAAACCGCTGTACAAGCTAAAATAATTTGATGTTTTTTCATGATTTTAATTTTTAAAAGTACTTTGTAATTCAAAGTTTTTAGGTAAAAAAATATAGTTATTAGGATTTCATTAATTTTTCGAGATAAGAAAGATGTTCTTTGAACGCTGCGCGGCCAAGCGGCGTTACCTGATAAGATGTTTTTGGCTTTTTACCAACAAATTCTTTCTTAACTTCAATATATTCAGATTTCTCCAACGCCGAAGAATGACTTGCTAAATTACCATCGGTAATATTTAAAAGCGTTTTCATCTCGGTAAAGTCTACCCAGTCGTTAACCATCAGAACGGACATAATACCCAATCTGACACGGCTTTCAAAATCTTTATTTAGTTTATCAATAATTCCCATTGGGTTATTTGTATTTTTTGAACATCACCAATCCATACACGATATGCAGGATACCAAATCCTAAGATCCAAAATAGTAAACCATATCCAATATAAAAAAGTGAAATACATCCTAGCAAAAGTTCAGAAAATCCTAAATATTTTATATCTGAAAATGTATATTTTTCGGCATTTATAACGGCTAGTCCGTAAAATAGTAAAGTAGACGGTGCAACTAAACCGTAATATCCATGATATATTAAAGCCAGACAAAATATTCCTCCTGCTGCAAGTGGAACTGCCAGATTAAACAACATATTTTTTGTGGCAGAGGTCCAAATTGGCAAATTATATTTTTTGCTTTTTCTAACGGTAAAAAAAGTTCCGAATACAAATGCACAAACTAAAATTATTACGCCAATCCAAATTAATTCTGAAACCAAGCTTCCAGACAATAAAATATGTTCGTCAGTAAAATATTCGATACCATTTACTTTAAAGAGCTGATAAACATACAATCCGCCTATTAATGCCGAAAGTCCCGCGAAAACTCCTGAAAGTCCGCTTAACGATATAAATCTTGAAGAACGCTCCATCATGGAACGAATATGTGCTAAATCTTCTTGGTGCTTTTGATTCATAATTAAAGTACTTTGCGTTACAAAGTTATTATTTATTTTGAATTGACAAATAAAAAAATGCATTTTTATTTTAATTATTTGTAAGTGTAAAAATGAATTACGTTGCGTAGGTATGAAATGTGTAATCCCTACGGGATATTTTATCACGGGGATATCAACTATTATGCTACCGATATATAACTCCTAACGGAGTATCTCGGAGAGATTAAATATCGGTAGATAAAAACATATGTCACGAATTTTGCCCCATAGGGACTACACATTTAATTGATCCTGAAATTATACCTACAAGGTTTTGGAAACCTTGCAGGAACGGGAGTTGTCGCTACCTTAGAGTGCGTGAGGGATAGGAGCTGGCTACCGAAGTAGCGCGGATAGCCCGACCGTCTCGTTGCAAAAGGGTGCATAACCATAAAGCATATTGCCCTTTTGCAACGAGACGGTCCCGCCCAATGTATAAAAACGAAAAAGCCTATTCGTAATGAACAGGCTATATATTATTGTGAAATTTCAAATTAAAACCATCTTCTTCTTTTGAATAAAAAGACTCCGAAAGTCGATAAGATAACGGAGACTAACAGCAGAATCCAGATTCCATATTTACTTTCTTCCAGTCCGTTTGGCACGTTCATTCCGTACAAACTGGCTATTAGGGTTGGTATCATTAAGATAATTGAAATTGAAGTCATCTGCTTCATGATATTATTCATATTATTCGAAATTACAGAAGCATAAGCATCCATCATTCCGGTTAAGATGTTGCTATAAATATTGGCTGTATCCTGCGCCTGGCTTAATTCGATTTCGACATCTTCCAGCAAATCTAAATCATAGTTTGCTTTATGGGCTTTTAGATTTTTAATGCGCTGAAACAAAACATCATTTGCTTTTAATGAGGTAATAAAGAAAACCAAACATTTCTCGATTTGAAGTAATGCCTGCAATTCTTCATTCTTGATGGATTTCTCTAAATTATCCTCTGCCAGTTTTATTTTTTGATTGACTTGTTTTAGGTATTTTAGATACCAAACGCTTGATGACAGAAGCAATCTTAAAACCCAGTCAAAATTGTCTTTAACCTGAATGTTTTTGCGTCGTGAATACAGCATAAAATCATGTATAATTTCTGTTTTATAAAAAGTGATGGTTACACAAATGTCATCTTTAAAAATTACGCCTAGCGGAATGGTTTGAAAAGGGAGTTTAATGTCATTACTTTTTATGGGAACACGCATGATAATCAACGTCCAGCCGTCTTCGATCTCAATACGAGGTCTTTCGTCGATATCTTCAATATCATTGTAAAAAGCTTCGGGAATTTGAAGCTCTTCTAATAAATATTTTTTTTCTGTTTCTGATGGATCTTCAATATTAATCCAGGAGTTTGGAGTCCATTTTGGCATTTCTAATAATCCGTTGTTGTTTGTGTAAAAGGCTTTCATTTCAAAATACAGGGTTTTAACGCAGCATTTTGAAAGATTTCAAAAGCTGCTTTTAATTTAATACTAACGAATAATAATCGTCCATTTGGAGAAGTGTTTTTTAAGTGTGGCAAAAGTATCCTTTATTTTTAAGAACCAAAACTTTAAAGTATTAATTATATATTAAAAACAACAAAGCCCGTTCAAATGAACAGGCTTTGTATTATTATTTGAAATGATTTATTTATTTTTTTGCACTTCTCATTTTGCGTGCTAAAAGTGTATTTTTAAGCAGCATTGCAATTGTCATTGGTCCTACTCCACCAGGAACTGGCGTTATGAATGATGCTTTTTTGCTTACTCCGTCAAAATCTACGTCACCTTTTATAACATAACCTTTTGGGTTTGATGCATCATCTACGCGAGTAATTCCAACGTCGATGATCGTTACTCCCTCTTTTACCATATCAGCTTTTAAAAATTCTGGAACTCCTAAAGCTGTGATAATGATATCGGCATTTTTAGTGTATTCTTCTAAGTTTTTAGTACGGCTGTGTGTCAACGTAACTGTTGAATCTCCAGGGTTTCCTTTACGGCTCATTAAGATACTCATTGGTCGTCCTACGATGTGGCTTCTTCCAATTACAACAGTATGTTTTCCTGCAGTTTCTACTTTGTAACGCTCTAACAATTCCATAATTCCGAATGGTGTTGCCGGAATGAAACTTTCCATTTCAAGAGCCATTCTACCAAAGTTTGTTGGGTGAAATCCGTCTACATCTTTATCTGGATCGATTGCTAATAAAATTTTCTGCTCGTCGATATGTTTTGGCAACGGCAATTGAACGATATATCCGTCAAGGTTATCGTCTTCGTTTAGCTCTTTAATTTTAGCAAGCAGCTCGTCTTCGGTAATAGTTTCCGGAAGACTTACTAAAGTTGAATCAAATCCGATTTCCTGACATGATTTTACTTTACTTCCTACGTAAGTTAAACTTGCTCCGTTTGTTCCAACTAAAACAGCAGCTAAATGAGGTACTTTTCCTCCGGCTGCTTTTATCGATTGAACTTCGGCTGCAATTTCGTTTTTAATGTCGTTAGATGTTTTTTTACCGTCTAGTAGCTGCATTGTTTTTGTTTCTGGTTTAAAGTTTTTTTGTTTCAGGTTTCACGTTGAAACGAAACTCATATTTATTTTATCGAAAAAAGTTTCAAATTTCAGTCTCATAACTTGAAACCTGAAACTTGAAACTTTTTAATTTTATTATCTCGGCATTCCTCCTGGCATTCCTTTCATGCCTCCCATCATTTTCATCAGATTTTTTCCGCCTGGCCCCTGCATCATTTTCATCATCTTGCTCATTTGGTCAAACTGCTTCATTAACTGATTTACCTGCTCGACTTTCGTTCCGGAACCTTTTGCGATTCTGGCTTTTCTTTTTACGTCGATTATGGCCGGTTTGCTTCTTTCGATTGGCGTCATCGAGTGAATGATTGCTTCAATATGTTTAAAAGCATCATCTTCTATTTCTACATCTTTCATGGCTTTTGAAGCTCCTGGTATCATTCCTACCAAGTCTTTCATATTACCCATTTTCTTTACTTGCTGAATCTGCGTTAAGAAGTCATCAAAACCAAATTCGTTTTTCGCGATTTTCTTTTGAAGTTTTCTGGCTTCTTCTTCATCAAATTGTTCCTGAGCTCTTTCCACAAGCGACACAACGTCTCCCATACCAAGAATACGCTCAGCCATACGATCTGGATAGAAAACATCAATTGCTTCCATCTTCTCTCCCGTACCTACAAATTTGATTGGTTTATTTACAACCGATTTAATCGAGATTGCTGCTCCACCACGAGTATCACCATCTAATTTCGTTAAGATAACTCCATCAAAATTTAAGATATCGTTGAAAGCTTTTGCTGTATTTACTGCGTCTTGTCCCGTCATAGAGTCGACAACAAACAATGTTTCCTGAGGCTGAATTGCTTTGTGAACTCGTGCAATTTCATCCATCATTTCTTTGTCTACTGCCAAACGACCTGCAGTATCGACAATAACTACATTATAACCGTTTGCTTTTGCGTGTTTAATTGCGTTTTGAGCAATTTCAACAGGGTTTTTATTTTCTGGTTCGGAGTAAACCTCAACACCTATTTGATCTCCAACAACATGAAGCTGATTGATCGCCGCCGGACGGTAGATATCACACGCTACAAGAAGTGGTTTTTTATTTTTCTTAGTTTTTAAGAAGTTGGCTAATTTTCCTGAGAAAGTAGTTTTACCAGAACCTTGAAGTCCAGACATTAAAATAACGCTTGGATTTCCAGACAGGTTAATTCCGGCAACATCACCTCCCATTAATTCTGTCAGCTCATCTTTTACCAGCTTCACCAATAATTGTCCTGGCTGAAGCGTTGTTAAAACGTCCTGACCAATTGCTTTTTCTTTTACTTTAGTTGTAAAATCTTTAGCAATTTTAAAGTTAACGTCGGCATCAAGTAAGGCACGACGAACTTCTTTTAAGGTATCGGCAACGTTTACTTCTGTAATTTTACCGTGTCCTTTTAATATATGGAACGCTTTATCTAACTTATCACTTAAATTATCAAACATACTATTTTCTTTATTTGAAGTGCAAAGATAATCTAATTAGATATTTTAGGCAATTTTTATTTAAATGCATTTAACCGCAAAGTGCGCAAAAGTTTACGCAAAGTTCGCTATGTTTTTTGCTCGCAAAGTCGCGAAGTCGCAAAGTTTTTTTCTTTCTCGCAGATTTAGCAGATCGGCAGATTATTTCTTAAGATTAAGTGTGAAAAAATCAGCTATATCTTCTAAATCTGAGAGAAACAAAAAGCGCAAAGAATAAAACCTTTGCGCCTTTGTGTCTTGTCCCTTTGAACCTTTTAAAATTGAAAATATATAAACGGCTGTGAACCGGCTACCGCTGTTGCGTAAACGATCCAGTAAACGAAACCCAGAATTATTGCTTTTATTAACAATGGTGTTTTATCGAAAACCCATTTCATCTTGTCTGTGATAACTTCTGGTAAGAAATGCCAAACGTATCCGAACAACATTAATAAAAATACATTTTTATATCCTAAAACTATGGCTTTCCAATTTTGTGGTTCGAAAGTTAACTGACCAATATTATTGATTACCTGCAATGCTGTTTCGAAATCTCTGGCTCTGAAAAAGATCCAGCAGAAAACTACAAAATGGAACGTGATTAAGATGGAGAAAAATCTCCATAAAAAATTACTTTTTCCGTCTTTTTTAGAAGGAAAGAATTCAAGGAAAATTTTGTGAACCGCTAAAGCTAATCCGTGTAAAGCTCCCCAAACTATAAATTGCGCTCCGGCTCCGTGCCACAATCCGCCTAAAAGCATTGTGGTAAAAAGGTTTAGATTGGTTACTAAAGTTTGTTTTCTTTTATTCGAAAGCAGAAATGACAAACAAAAAAGTGCAATCGAAATTGATGCAATAATCAATGGAATTATGCTGGTATTGTAACTTGTAATTCCCCAAAGCAATAATCCGAAGAAAAATAAACTTGGGAATAAAAATCCGGCAAATGAACCTTGTCTGTTTCCTCCTATCGAAATGTATAAGAAATCTTTTAACCAGGTTGATAACGAAATATGCCATCTTCTCCAAAAATCTGTAATCGAAGTTGATTTATATGGTGTTCTAAAGTTGGCTGGTAATTTGAATCCTAGTAACAAAGCGATTCCGATTGCCATATCTGAATATCCTGAGAAATCGCAATAAATTTGAATGGCATATCCGTAAGATGCCATTAAGTTTTCGAACGAAGTATAAGTCAGCGGTGTATCAAAAACACGATCGACAAAGTTCACTGAAATATAATTTGAAATTACCGTTTTCTTAATTAATCCGCCAATAATCAAAAACAAAGCGTTGTTTACATCTTGTTTTGTAAGGTTTAATTTCTGGTAAATCTGCGGCAGAAAATCTTTTGCGCGCACAATTGGTCCGGCAACTAACTGCGGGAAAAACGAAACGAAAAACAAGTATTCGATATAGTTTTTTGTTGGTTTAATTTCTTCACGATAAATTTCGATAATGTAACTCATCGATTGGAAAGTATAAAACGAAATTCCGACTGGAAGGAAAATGTCATGAAATTTAAAATGTCCATTGAACATATCATTGTATGTTCCAATCATAAAATTCATGTACTTGAAATACCCCAGTAATCCTAAATTCAGAATCACACTTATTACAAGATATATTTTCTTGGTTGTGTCTTTCGTTTCTTTATAGATGATTTGGCTCAAGCCATAATCTACAACTGAAGAAAGTAATAGTAATAAAAAGTAAATTCCGCTTGACTTGTAATAAAAGAAAAGCGAGAAGAGAATAACATACGTTAATCTTAAGTAAAATGTTTTGCGTAAAAAGCCGTACACAAAATAAAAAACAAGAAATAATCCTAAGAATAAACCTGTATTAAATAATAGTTTTTCGTCTGGATTATAAATAAACCAGCTTTTAACTTGTTCTATTGTTATTGCACCAAAATTTTGAATGAACCAATTATTGATGTTATCTATTGTTATCAACTTACTTTTTTAATTTAAAATTATCGTATGCTTTTAAAAATGCCTCTGAAAACAAATTTCCTTGTTTTTCGTATCCTTTTTTAGAATAATGAACCCAATCAGGTCCAATTAATTTTGCCGATTTTAGATTTCGAATTCCTTCCATTCCTCCAAATTCATCGTATAAATCCCAAACTGCAAAACCATCTGTCTGTGCTATTTCGATAATTTGTTTGGTGTATTCGTGAATAAACGTATTTGGTCTTTTTCTCAGCAGAGACGGCGGCGGCGTCATAACAATTATCGGAACATTTATATTCTGCGCTTTTATATTGCTTATAAACTCTCTTAATTGTTTAATGTAATTTCCCGATTCCAGTTTTTCGTAACTTTCATTTGTTCCGAGTGAAAATACCAGCATATCCGGATGTAAAGCTTTTAACTGTTCAAAAAACAATGGATATTTATTATAATCTGAATATTTTGCTCCATTTACTCCAATGCCGCTATAGATTAATCCCGGCGCATCTTTTTCTAAAACAATTCCGTTTAGTTCAAATTTTGAAGCTTTTTTATTCGGAATCAAATAAATCTTATCTAAAGCTTTTTCTGAATTATAATAATGCGAATAGGAATCAGATTCCATATTTAAAGAAACATATTCGGATGTTTTTATGTTTCTGGACTGCGTTTCGTTTGTTGGAATTTTCAATATTCTTCCTGCACGAATGTTATTTGATTTTAGCGAATTTGCTCTTTTTATTTCAGCAATCGAAACGTTATATTTATCTGCAATTACAGAAATCGCTTCTCCTTTTTTAATTTTATGTTTAATTATTTTTGGTTCTGCTGTTTCAATAAATTTTGTTTGAGATGCTGTTGACAAATCAAACATGTCTTCATTTTGTGGAGTTATTATTTTTATTGAATTAAATTTATACGACGGATCTTTAATATTCAATTCTAAAACAAATCCGCCAGCATCTCTCCAAAGTCCGATACCGCTTAAACCGACAGGATAATTTCTAACCGGATATATATTTCGATACGTTTCCCAGACTCTGTTACAACGAAAACGCTCATTATAAGACCCATTTGTTTTAGCCAATTGATACGGGAAAACTAATCCACGGCCGGCATTACCAAATTTTCTCTGTAGATTTTTCCTGATTTCATTGGTCATTAAATCTCCCTGAATGTGAGAATCTCCAATATGAACAATATTTATTTTTTGATTGTTATCGCTTTCATTGTCTTTTAATTTCTTAAAAAAACTTTCTAAAACTGTCGTATTATAAATATTATTTCCGTTGAAAGATTCAACTGTTGTTGAATCGACTTTACTAACCATATTTTTAGTTATTGGAGGTGAAACTGGATTTTGCGGTTTATCATTTGTTGAGAAAAACAGACAACAAAAGAAAATAATAAGTTTATTCATTTACGCTATCTTTTTCTACAGAGACGGAATCTGCTTTGGGTTTTCTAATCGCTTTAGGTCTAACGCCTGTTTCACGTTTTTGACGTAAAATTTTATATTGTTCGTATCCGTTATTTAACTGACTGTATAACAAATTACCAATTGCTTTTGCGCCTCTTTGGTTAAAGTGTGTGTAATCTTTATTGGCTTTTGCCGGAGATTCATCTACCCATTTTACCATCGATCCGTCGCCGCCCATCAAGGTATATAAATTTACAAATCCTGATTCGGTTTCTAAAGCGTATTTTTTCTGTGCTTTCATTAATGGAACAACTGCAGAATCTGTTTTCATTTCTAAATCATATTTAGTCGATTTATCTGCTGTTGAAACAATTAAAATAGAAACTCCCGGAAATGATTCTTTTATTTTATTTACAGTTTTTGTCATTCCTTTTTCATACCAAAAATAGTTTTTGGTACCGTAATTCAATACGTTAGTTCCGTAATGAAGGACGATTAAATCGTATTTCAGATTATTGTCAAAAGCCTGCATCACACTGGCATCAAACATAGAAATTGGCAATCCTGAATTTCCTCGTTGAGAGAAATTATCAACGTGAACACCAATGCCATTGTCAAAATTAAATCCATAAATTGGAATAGAATCGGCGTGAATAAAGTTTGCTTTGAAAGCTTTTATACTTCCCGAAGTAACTTTTAAAGTGTTTACTAAGTTATTTGGGGAAAGGCTTTTTTTCAATGTATCTTTTCCAATAATGAAATTTACGTTTCCTCTTTTAGATGCTCTTCCATAAAACAAGGTTGGATTATCTAAAGTCGTTGTATGTTTAGGAAGACCTGCTTCATACTGAACCCAGGTTGGGTTTATCTGGTCATTTGCAAAAAACACGTGCCCGTTTACACCAAAAGGACTTGCCGGTCTTTTTACATTTAAGTACGATTGTGTTTTCCAGTTTTTAGAATAGGTAGATTTAACTGAACCTCTTGACGCTGCAGATTCTGAAGTTATGGATACGAAACCAACTCCGTTTCCGCCAAAGCGATCCTGATAATTGTTACGCACATCCTGTACAATTAAATCTCCATCGGTCATAGAATCTCCGTAATAAGCGATTCTAACATGCCTTTGCGGATTCTGCTCTAATTGATATAATTTTTCGTAAAAAGAAATCAGATATTGATATCCTTTGTAATTATCGAAGGTTTCAGATGGAAATTCGATTCCTTCAGAAGCATCGTAAACAATTTTCTGCTGACCTAATTTACGCTCGCTTTCTTCGATGCTGTCGCTTTTTAAGGACAATGAATCTTTCGCTACTGACTCCAGAAGCAGGCTGTCTATAAGTACATTTTTGGAATCTACTTTACTATCAGAAAATATTTTATCTGGTAAGATTTGTTTAAAACCAATAAAAGCAACAAATGCTAATGCTACGATTGCGAAAGATTGAAAGAAATATGACTTAGTATTCACTTAATAAATAAAATTTAAAAGAAATAATTACGAAAATTAAAAATTGTTGTAAAATTCCTATTAATTCGTAATGTATAAATGTAGACAAAGATAGAATTAAACATTCATTTTTAATAATAAAGAAATAAAAAAAAGAGGTTAGATAAATCTAACCTCTAAATCAAAAAAAAATAAAAAAAAACAAAGCTAATGATTAACTAAATTTTTGATGCTGTTTATTTAAAAATAACTTTTCCAGTTTTGACTTCTTTATTGTCTGATAAGATTTTGTAGAAATAAATTCCTTTTTGATAATTTGAAGGGATATTCCAGTTTACAATTTGGTTTGGAGTTACTTTTCCTTTAAATACAGATTTTTCATTTCCTAAATTTTCTGAGTATAAAACGATCTCAATTTCTTTATCTGTAGTGAAATTAGTTGAGAAATTTATTGATTCAGATGCTGGATTTGGGTATGCGGTTAGACTCGAAGAAGAACTTTCAGTATTTGCTCGTGCCGATTTTGCCAAACTTGAGTTAGGAGAGATAACTATATAATTGCTATATGACTGTTTATTTCCAGAAACAACTACTCGAGTAATATAACCATCATATCCCACTCCATTAACAAAGTTATACACACTTTGAGGAATAGTACAATTTATAGATTGACCAAGAAGCCAAGGATCTTCATCTTGTAACACATATGCGTACCAATAATAAACATAAGTACCAGTTCCTCCGCTTGGTAAACTTCCTTGAAGTTCAGAACCAGATTGTGTAATTGTATTGTTTGTAAGTGGCTGAGAAGGAGGAATAGTTATGTAATTACTATATAACTGTTGTGTCCCAGAAACAACTACTCGAGTAATATAACCATTATACCCCATTCCATCAACAAAGTTATAGACACTCTGAGGAATAGTACAATTTATTGATTGACCAATAAGCCAAGGATCCTCGTCTTGTAACACATATGCGTACCAGTAATAAACATAAGTACCAGTCCCACCGCTTGGCAAACTTCCTTGAAGTTCAGAACCAGACTGTGTAATTGTATTATTTTGAAGAGGCGGAGCAGCATTTACTGTCACTAGCACTTCATTACTTGTACTTGAAAGTGTACTTGAACTTACAATTCTTCTAAATGATGTTGTTGTTGTCAAACTTCCTGGAGAGTAATTAATTCCTGTTGCTCCAGAAATATTAGTCCACGCACCTGTTCCTGTTTTTTTCTGCCATATATAACTAAAAGAACCATTTCCTCCCGATGGGCTAGAGCCTGAAATTATACTAGCTGTCGCACCTTCAACAATTGTTTGATTTCCGTAAATATTGTTATTTAAAATTGGCGTTGGAGCCGGTACTACTGCTGCTTTATAATTAACCGTTATTTTTATCATCTGGCTTTCATTTTGAAAACAGCTTCCATTTGTAGAGAACTTATAAAGAATTTGAGTATCAGTAGTTACTGTTTTTTTAAACTTGTATCTAATAGTTGTATTTTGTCCAGGTGTAAGAATACTTCCGTTTGTATAACTTTGAGATGTGATACCATCGTTAGTGCCACATGACTGCAGTGCATTTAAAAAAACTGCATCACTGCTATTTCCATAACAATTCACTAAAACATCTACTGTACCTTCTACTCCAGAATTAATGTTTAAAGTGTTCGTTAAAGAAGTATATGTTACATAATTTTGAGCAAAACCGAACTTTACAAAAAATAGCAAAGTCAATAATAGTAATTTTCTTTTCATAATTTTAGATTAGATTGCTTTACACGAATAACAGTTTCAGTTTCAGTTTGCAATTTATATTTAGTGTTTCATCTATCTTAGATCTGTACTTAAAGACATACAGACTTAAAATAAAATTCTAAAAAATTACAATCCGATAAAAGTAAATTTCTTCATGTTAAAATTAATAATTGATTAAAAAACAACCTCGAATAATACATTACTATCCGAGGTTATTTATGTTTTTAGAATGTAGTTGTGCTATTGGCTTGGTATGCAAAGTTAAAAGTGAAATATCTAGCTACAGCAGTTGCTGGATCAGGATTTGCAGGCGCATCTTTGTAATAACTTAAAATTTCAAATTTTGCATATTTACCATCATGCGTTTTCACAACAAAAACTTTCCCTGCAATAGGCGAAATAATATTGTTTGATGTGTTATAATTATACCATCCATTTCCACTTCCTGTAGGGATTGCATAAACAGTAGACGCGTCTTGTTTAAAAGTTGTTGCAGCTGGAAAAGAAGTTACGCTTGCAAATGTACCAGCAACGATACTTACAGCTCCACTTCCAGTTCTTTCAGGCTCATCAGTGATACCAATTTTAGCTCCACCATTAACAATAATTGTAGTACCACGGAAAGCGATATCCCAACTGTTATCCGTTACAACTTTGTTTTGAGAAAAACTGAATTTTGTAAATGCACCTCCAACTGGCTGCCCTTGACCACCTGTTTGCGGCGCTTCAAGATTAGAAACTTTTGTAGTTACAACTGCTGGGATCTCTTCATTTTTATCGTCATCGCTACTGCAAGATGCTGTAAAAATAAATAATGCTAAAAGCGAAAGTTTTAAGAATTTTGTTTTCATTTTGTAAAAGTGTTAAATAAATGTTGATTAAAAATTATATTGAATTCGTGCAAAAAGCTGCCTTCCTGCCAGGTTACTAATTTGATTAGGGTCTGTAAAATCAAATAAATTATTAGCTCCAGCCTGCAGCATTAATTTATCTGTAATATTTTTTGAAATTGATAAGTTTGTTATAAAGTAGTCACTAACAAAAGTGTCATATTTATCAAGAATTTGATTCCCATTGGTATCAAACATTCCATATTTGCTTCGATAAAAAACACGTAAATTGACATCTGTCTTTATTCTAGGAATTGTGTAAGCTATTTTAACATTAGCCGTATGTTTAGATCTGTTATACAACCCAAAATAATCAGATTTTTTAATCTGGATAGTTTGTAATTCTGAATTACGTATGTATTGATAATCTTCAAAATTATCCAGAACAGATTTATCTTTTGCTGTTAAATATTGATAACCAAATGATACAGAGAATTCTTTGGTAAATTCATAGGTCGAATTAAATTCTAAGCCATATGTGAAAATTTTACTAATATTAAAGTAGCTAAAAATATTCTGACCATTAGTTTTTTGAGCTACTACGCGAGTATCAATTAAATTATGTATTGAATTATAGAAAGCATTTACATCTACTCTTAATTTATTTTTTTTATAAAAAGTTCCAAAATTGAAATTTATCGAACTTTCTGCTTCCAATGGCTTATCAAAGTTTACTCCTTCCACTCTGTATAAAATCTGTCCTTGTTCTTCAAATTGGTTCAAACGGTTTTCGGCAACATTATATCCCAAAACTGTATAACCTACGGATGGATTAGTAAAATCGAAAAACAGCTGACGGAAATCCGGTGCTTTATAACCGTATCCTACAGAAGATTTTAGAGAAAAATTTTCATTAATCTTATAATTTACAGCTAGTTTTGGACTTAACTGTGAAGCATATTCACTATGATTATCATATCTAACTCCAACAAGAATATTCCATTTTTCTGTTGGGTTAAAATCATACTGCAGATAGAAATATTGAGAATTAAAATTTACATTTTTATCAAAATAAGTTCGATCTAAAGTCTCATAATTTAAACCAACCCCACCTGTTAGTTTATCATTTTTCAGCGACAAAGTTGTTCTGACTTCTGGACGAAAAAGCCATTGATCATAATATGTTTTTTCAAAAGCAACGTTATTTTCATCATTTAAAAACGAATCATTTTTATAATTTGTGGCATATAATTCGTATTCAGAATACAGTTTTGCATTCCATTTGTGTTCTAATTTAATTTGCGAGTTCCACTCATTTTCTTTTGCATCACCTTTATAATTCTCAGAATCGATAATTGCTACGTTATCCATTTTTTGATTATAAAAACGATTACTTACAATCAATTTCAAATTTTCTGAAAAATCGTAAAAAAGTTTAGGCTGAATTGTAAAATTGTAAAATGGTTCTATATTTTTCAACGGTGTACTTTTATCTAAGTCATATCCGTCTGACAAATAAAAATTAGCAAATAGATTAGCCGAAAACTTTTTCTTTTTCCAAAGAAGATTGGCATTTGTATCATTGGTATTGAAGGTAGCATATCTATAAGATAGACTGCCTGAAAACATATCTTTTTTCGGTTTTTTTGTAATTACATTAATTACCCCTCCCATTGCTTCAGAACCATATAAAGCAGATGAAGCCCCTTTTACAATTTCAATTCTTTCAATATTTCCAACAGAAACTCTTGATAAATCTAAAACACCTGAACTTCTTCCAACAAGTGGTACACCATCAATTAATATCATTGTATATGCTGCATCTAATCCTTGCATTTGAATTCCTTCAAAACCGCTTTCGTCAGGAATTAAGATAATTCCTGTTTGTTCATTTAAAATTTCATTTAATCTTGTAACACCAGATTTTACAATTGCTTCTGAGGTAATAATTGTCATGGGTAAAGGAAGAGAAGAAAGTACTCTTTCTGTTCTTGTTCCTGTGATTACTTTTACTTCTGACAATTCATTAGCAATAGTATCTTTTTGCTGTGCAAATGAGATTTGACAGAAAGTTAATACAGCAAAAAGGGGTAGTTTTATTTTCATTATTTTTATTCAGTCTTAATAATCGATGCAAATATATAACTATTTTTAATTGTTCTAAATAAAATTTATATATTTGCAAAAATTAAAAACAAATAATAAGTTATGATTTCAAAAAGCCTTTATTTTTCAGCCGTTATGGCTTTAACATGCAGCCTAGGTTTCAGTCAGGACGCAAAAAAACAACAAGACATAAAATCAATTAAATCTATGTGTGGTTGTTATGAAGTGAAGTTTAACTTTGCAGAAACTTTTCAATATGCTAAAGATTCGGCTACATACAAACCTTCACAAACTAAACATGAATCTGCTTTAGAATGGGTAGAATTGTTAGAAGATACTCCAAACAAAATTGTTATGCAGCACTTATTAATTGTAAGTGATGATATGATTATCAAACACTGGAGACAAGATTGGTTATTTGAAAACACAGACTTATATTCTTTTGATAAAGGAACATCCTGGAAATATAAAAAACTTGACAAAAAAGCGGTTAAAGGTCAATGGACTCAAAAAGTATATCAGGTAGATGATAGTCCAAGATATGAAGGGTCTTCAACTTGGGTACATGTTGACGGACAAGATTACTGGTCTAACGTTGCTGATGCGCCGCTTCCAAGAAGAGAGCAGACAAAACGTAATGACTATAATGTTTTAAAAAGAAGAAATATTCACGAAATCACTGCTACAGGATGGAATCATGAACAAGATAATGATAAACTTATTCGTGATGACGCTGGAAAAGATGTTTTGTTAGCGCAGGAAAAAGGGTTTGATGTTTATACTAAAGTTCCAGATATTAAATGTATCGCTGCTCAAAAATGGTGGAAAGAAAATAATGTTCTTTGGAAAAATGTTCGTGACAAATGGCAGACTCTTTTCGATAGACATAAGGACTTAAACTTAGAAGCTAAAGTTGATAGAAAAGCGCTTTATTCTCTTTTGTTTGATTTAAAACCAACTGCAACAAAAGCAGAATCTGATGCAATTATCGACAAATTTGTAAAATAAAAAATGTTTGTGTTAGTTGTAAAAAAGCCGGTAATTTTAAGATTACCGGCTTTTTTTTTGCTCTACACTAAAATTGGTTAATTTTTATCCCACCAAACATTAGTCGTTACATTACTAACTACTGTAGCATTTGGATTATATTGTCTCTCATCTGACGGTGTTGGAAGTCTTACAGGAATAATCTTTGTCTGTGAAGACTGGTTTGGAACTAATGCAGGAAATCCAGTTCTTCTATAATCATTATAAGGTTCCATAGTTAAGAAAAGAGCCAGATATTTTTGCTGAATAATAGTTTCTAAATTTACCGTTGTAGTTACAGCAGATAAAAATTCTGGTTTTGCAGTACTCCCTGTTATTTTTAGTACCGAAGCAGCAACAGCTTCTTGCAATGCTGGTTTTGCATCTTGTCCTAATCTAAACTTTGCCTCAGCTTCAATAAATTTAGCTTCAGCATAGGTAACAATACCGATTGAAGATGTTTCATCTGCAAACGCCAAACCAATATAGGAAGATGAAGTTGTATCTAAATCATCTGCAGCATTACCAGTATAATTACCATTTTTATCTTTTGCAATTGCAAATGACAATCTTGGATCGTTAGAGTCTTTTAAAGAATTAACAAAATAAGCTCCTGTCTTAAGATAATTTACCCGGCTTTCATTAAAAGCATACCATTGATTAAGCCCATTTGAAGTACCTGGAAAAAAAGTATTTGCATCATTATTATTTGAACTCATTCCTGAAGCCACAACATATTCTAATGCTTTTTGAGCTGCCTGCGTATCAACTTCTGTTAATCTTAATGAATATCTTGCTTTTAAAACATAAGCAATTTGAATCCATTTTTTTGTATCTCCATTAAAGATATAATCATCTTTAGCTGGGACAGAAAGATTATTTGGAACAGGTTTTTGCAGGTTTAAAATCGCTTCATCAAGAATTGCTTGCAGCCTTTGATAAATTTCTTCCTGAGTATTGTATTTAGGAGTTCTATTTCCCTGATCAGCCTTAAAAGCTTCATCATATGGAACATCTCCCCAAAGATCAGTTGCATATCCTAAATTTATCGCCGTTAATATCTGTCCCATACCTGTATAATATGGATATTCAGCTGCAAAATCACGTGTTAATATATGACCATTCATCAAAGTTGTGCCATATAAAGTATTCCATTCGTTATTAACATCTTGCTCACTAATAAAATAACGCTGAATATCTCCCAATTGACCTATACTAGTTCCTGCAAGATGCTGATCAAAAATATTAGAAGTTCTAATTAAACCTGATGTATGTGTTGAAAAAGTCGAAACTTCCATCGCGGCTAATAATAAACTTGGATTGCTTGACATAGGATCATTTGGGTTTCCATTAAAATGATCCAATTCAGATTGACAACTTGAAAGCATCCCGACGCTTAAAGCTGTCAAGATTAAACTTTTTATATATTTTTTCATTTTTTTTAAAATTTAAAATTTAGAATCCAACTTTAAGAGTCATTATAAATGATTTGCTTCCCGGGTTATTAAAATAATCCAATCCATTAATTCTTGAACCTGCACCTGTTAAACTAGTTTCAGGATCAACGCCTTTATAATTAGTATTTAACCACAAGTTTCTACCCGTAAATGATAATTGAGCTGAATTAATTGCAGTAAATTTTTTCACATTAAAGTCATAACTTAATGTCACGTCACGCAATCTTATCCAATTTACATCTGTTACAGCTTCTTCTGAAGCTCCTCCACCGTCACCTAAATATTTTTGGTAATAATCTTTAGCTGAAATTGCAATATTGTTTGGAGTACCATCTTCTTTCACACCATCAATAATATAGTTATGTTCTCTATCTGCTGAGGCTTCCGAAACTCCAAAATTGTGCAGTCTTGCTAATGTGCCATTATACACAACTCCTCCGTGTCTGAAATCTAATAATCCCGACAAAGTAACTCTTTTATAAGTGAATGTATTTCTAATTCCTCCTGTCCATTTAGGAGCTGAATTACCTAAATTTCCTGTTTCGTCAGCAATTATTGGCAAACCATTAGATCCTATTATTTTTTGTCCATTTTCATCACGTTCCCATTTTGTACCATAGAAACTTCCTAATGGCTGTCCTTTTACGGCATAGTATCCGATTGATCCAAAAGCGGTTTCAATAGAAATTTCATCTAAGCCTCCATAAATATCAGTCACTTTATTTTCGTTTTTAGCCCAATTCAAATTAATATTCCATTGTAATGGCTTCCCTTTTTTGAAAACATCATAACCTAATTCAACCTCAACACCTTTGTTAACTAATTCAGCCGCATTTTGATAAACAACAGCAAATCCGCTTGATTGTGGCAATGGAACATTTATTAATAAATCTTTAGAAGTTTTATAATATAGATTTACATCGAAAGTCAAACGATTTTCAAAAAATTTAGTGTTTAGACCTACTTCATGACCTAATACTCTTTCAGGTTTTAATTGTTGATTTCCTAAGGTTCCTGAAAGCCCCATACCATTAACCCCATTATATGGAAAACTTAATCCATCTGTAAATCCATCAGTCATAAATGGCTGCGAATATGTACTAATTGTTTTATAGGCTTGCGGCGCAATACCAACTTCTCCATATCCATAAGTTAATTTTGCAAAAGTTGTCCATTCTGGCAAATCAAATGAACTTGATAAAACCCATGAAGCAGATGCTGATGGAAATAATGCACTATTAGCATCAGTTCCGTAAGTTGAAGACCATTCTTTTCTAAGAGATCCTGTAACAAAAACTTGATTTTTAATATCAAATTCTAATTGTCCAAATAAAGCTCTAGACATAATATTTGATTCTACATTTGATGCATATAATTGTGTTGCATTTGATAAATTATAAACTCCTCTTACCGCAAGTTCTTTACCTCTTGAAAACACATCTGTATTTTGAGATGAACGCAAATTAAGACCTGCTGTATAATTTATTTTAAACCATTCTGATTTCAAAGGCAATAATCCGCTTGCTATAAAATCTCCGTAAAATTGTTTATTATTAATATTATTAAACGCAACTTCTCCAATTCCTCTCAGATTATCTCCATTAGATGAAATTGCATAAACTTGTTTTCGAGAATCTGAATAAGCATCTATTCCACCTTTTGCAGTTAAAGACAACCATATATCAGGTGAATATGTTAAATACATATTCCCAAAAACACGATTTACATCACTTGTTGCCGGGTTTTCGTTAACAGTAAAATAAGGATTATCATATGAAGAATAATAGTTCATATTATTTCCTTCGGCATCTTTATAATTTCTTAGATCATAGTTTCCGGGAGAACGTAGTAAACTCAACATCACTCCGGAAGAATTACTTCCGTTTTGAGCTAATGTATTTGTTGTATGAGTATATTGCAGACTTCCTCCTGTTTTCCACTTATTATTAATTTTTAAATCCCCAACAACTCTTAAAGTGTTTCTTTTTAAACCTGTTTCAGGAATCATACCTGTTTGACTTACATTTCCGTAAGAAGCCCTATAGACAGCTTTTTCATCACCACCATAAAAAGATATGTTATTTGTAAATGTCAGACCTTCTTTAAAGAAATTCCTTGTATTATTATACATTGGCATCCCAAGAGATTCTGCAGATGGCCCCCAGCTTTGTGGAGTTCCTCCATTATATTCAAGAATACCTGTTTTAGGATTTAAACCACCTTGGACATATTTATTTTGTCTTGCTGGCAATTGACTAACTTTATCAATTGCTAATGAAGTAGAATAATCAATCCCTAAGCCTTTTCCAGCTTTCCCTTTTTTAGTTGTATAAATAATAACCCCATTACCTGCTCGCTCTCCGTATAACGCTGCAGCTGCAGGACCTTTAAGTACTGATACACTTTCGATATCATCTGGATTTATATCTAATGCACGGTTAGAGTTATTAATACCAGACAAATTTGCATTAAAAGGATTATCTCCAGCGCTAGTTTGACTAGTAGTATTGTCAATTGGAACTCCATCAACTACAATTAATGGATCAGAACTTCCAGTAATTGTATTAACTCCTCTAATAATAATCTTACTAGAAGCACCTGGTGTTCCTCCAGATCCAACCACTTGTACACCGGCAGCTTTTCCTGCTAATGCCTGCATAACATTTTGCTCTCCAGATCTGCTGATTTCATCTGAATTTATTTTTGACACTGCATATCCAAGTGTTTTTTCTGATCTTTTTATTCCTAAAGCAGTAACAACTACTCCTTCTAATTCTACCGAATCATCTTTTAATTTTACATTTATAGAAGTCGAACCAGCAAGTAATTCTTGAGTTTTCATTCCGATATAGTTAAATATCAAAACTTGATTGGAAGATGCCTTAATAGAATACTTACCATCTAAATCTGTTTGTGTTCCATTTTTTGTCCCTTTCACTAAAACATTCACACCAGGCAATGGCATTCCTGCATTATCTGATACAATTCCAGATATTGTTCTTTCCTGCGCAAAAAATAAATGCGTTGTAAGCACAAACATCAGAACTAGCAGCCCTTTAATTTTTCTTTTCATTATTATTTATTTGAATTAAGGGGCGCAACTTATAAAATTAAATTAATTTTAACAAGATTTTATTTATTTTTAACATTGATAAATATAGTCTTATTTTTACAAATAAAAAAACCGCCTAAAATTAATTAGACGGTCTATAGATCCTTATAATTCTTACTAAAAGGTGTACTAATTCAAAATAGATAAAAAATGATATAAGGAAAATATCTTTAATTTTATGCGGCTAAAATTTACAATACTTTTATAGCGTTCAAAACCTTAATAAATAACTAATAAACAGCAAATTACAAAATACTTGATTTAATACTTTTGAATTTTCGAGCGCAAAATTAACATGAATTATCTTTAATTCATATACGAAAGCAATATTTAACTTAAAATATGTCTTATCTTATTATTTTTCATTCTTTTAGTGAACAATTCTAAAACAAAAAGCCGATAGTTTTCAACTATCGGCTTTTCTAATTCTTATGCAAGCTTTTACATTCTTTCCGGAACTTCAATCCCTAATAAAGTAAATGCAGACTTTATAACTTCGGCAACTTTCTGTGAAAGCTGTACTCTGAAAACCTTTTTAGTCAAATCAACTTCACCTAAAATGTGAACTGATTGGTAAAACGAATTATATTCTTTTACTAAATCGTAAGTATAATTTGCAATTAATGCCGGACTATGATTTTGAGCAGCATTTTGAATTACTTCTGGAAAAAGTTCGATTTGTTTTACCAGCTCTTTTTCCTTTTCGTGAAGCTCTTCAATATTTGTTTTTTCAGAAAAATCAAAATCGGCTTTACGGATGATTGATTGAATTCTGGCGTAAGTATATTGAATAAACGGACCTGTATTTCCTGCAAAATCTACAGATTCTTCTGGATTAAACAGAATACGTTTTTTAGGATCTACTTTTAAAATGTAATATTTCAAAGCGCCAAGACCAATTGTTTTATACAATTTTGCTTTTTCATCGGCAGAATAGCTGTCTAGTTTCCCTAAATCTTCGGAGATTTGTTTTGCGGTATCTGTCATGTCCTGCATTAAATCATCAGCATCTACAACAGTTCCTTCACGGCTTTTCATTTTTCCGGAAGGTAAATCTACCATTCCGTATGATAAATGATATAAACTTGAAGCCCAGTCAAAGCCAAGTTTTTTCAGAATCAAAAACAACACTTTAAAGTGATAATCTTGTTCGTTACCAACAGTGTAAACCATTCCCCCAACATCTGGCATATCTTTTACACGCTGAATTGCTGTTCCGATATCCTGCGTCATATAAACAGCAGTTCCGTCAGAACGTAATACAATTTTACGATCAAGTCCTTCATCTGTCAAATCAATCCAAACAGAACCATCCGGATCTTTTTCGAAAACACCTTTATCAAGACCAACCTGAACAACATCTTTTCCTAATAAATAGGTATTGCTTTCGTAGTAATATTTATCAAAATTAACTCCAAGATTACTATAAGTTGTGGCAAAACCGTCGTAAACCCATTGGTTCATTTTTTTCCAAAGGGCAATAACCGCTTCATCTCCAGCTTCCCATTTCTTAAGCATTTCCTGCGCTTCAATAATAATTGGTGCTTGTTTTTTTGCTTCTTCTTCGGTTTTACCAGTTTCTATTAATTGGTTGATTTGTGTTTTGTAAGCTTTGTCAAACTCAACATAATATTTACCAACTAATTTATCGCCTTTTAAATCTGAACTTTCCGGAGTTTCTCCGTTTCCGAATTTCTCCCAGGCCAGCATAGATTTACAAATATGAATTCCACGATCGTTTATGATCTGTGTTTTATATACTTTTTTACCCGATGCTTTAATAATTTCTGCAACAGAATATCCTAATAAATTGTTACGAACGTGTCCCAAGTGCAAAGGTTTGTTTGTGTTTGGCGAAGAATATTCAACCATAATTGCTTTGTCAGCAGGATCTGGCGTTACATATCCAAATTTTTGATTGCTTTTTATTTCATTAAAGAAATTCAAATAATAACTATCTGAAATTACAATATTCAAAAACCCTGAAACTACATTGAAACGCGCAACTTCAGAAACATTTTCAACTAAGTAGTTTCCAATTTTATTTCCTAATTCGGCAGGATTGCTTTTGATCACTTTTAACAAAGGAAAAATTACCATTGTAATATCGCCTTCAAACTCTTTTCTGGTAGTTTGAAACTCGATTTTATCAACAGAAACGTCAAATAATGCCTGTATTGCTTTTTGTATAGAAGGTGTAAGAATTTGTGATAATGACATGTAAACTTATTTTAAAGTGAGCAAAGATACTGCTTATTCATCAATTACAGAAAATGAAAAACATATAAAATAATATAATCCTGTTAGAATTTCTTAAAAAACGATTTGTTTTGAATGTTAAAATTATCAAAAAATCAAAACGCTAACCTGCTACAAAACAGAACTTCCCAAAAAAACAAAAAGTTTTTTTTATTTTTTCTGTAACATATCGACAACAAAATAGTCTTAATAGAGACTTTAAATTTTATTTGAAGCAAAAAAAATCAAAACAAAAATAAAAAAACAACCTCATCATCAATCAAATCAAAATAATCATTATCTCATTATGAAATTAAAATTCTTTCTGCTTGCATTACTGGGGGTAATTGCAACAGCACAAGCCCAGAATTCAGGAACGGTCACGGGAAAAATTACCGCAAAATCAAACAATGCGCCTATTTCTTACGCTACTGTTTCTCTTAAAGAAAACGGAAAAGTAGTATCAGGAGTCAATACAGATGACAACGGAGATTTTAGCTTTAAAAACTTAGCTCTAAAAAGTTATACCATCGAAATTCAATACATTGGATTTAGAAAATATATTGGTTCTGTGATTTTAGCCGATAATAAAAAATCTGCAACTGTGAATGTTTCTCTTGAAGAAGAAGCAACACAGCTTAAAGGTGTTAATATCGTTGCCGAACGTTCGACGATGGAACAAAAAATTGACCGAAAAGTTATTACTGTTGGGAAAGATTTGACAACTGCCGGAGCTTCTGCGTCAGATATTATGAGCAATATTCCTTCTGTAAATGTGGATCAGGACGGAAAACTTTCGCTTCGCGGAAATGACAATGTTCGTGTATTAATTGACGGAAGACCTTCTAACATTGATCCTGCTCAGTTATTGAAACAAATTCCTTCAACTTCTATCAAAAAAATTGAGTTGATTACAAATCCTAGTGCAAAATACAATCCGGAAGGAATGTCTGGAATTATCAATATTATTTTACACAAAAATGCTAATACTGGTTTTAACGGAAGTTACAGCGGTGGTATTACTTTTGGAGAAACGGCAAAATACAATCAGTCTTTAGATTTAAATTATAAAACCGGAAAAGTAAATTTCTTTGGAAATGCCGGTAATAATTTTGGAACTTACTTTAACGATGGTCATATCAAAAGATTAGATCAGGATGTGGTTCAAAAATTAGATATTTCTAATGACAATGATAACTATTTGTATAAAGTTGGAATGGATTATTTAATCAATGATCACAATACTTTATCATTTTACACGAATCAAAATAAAGCAAAAGGAACGGGACTTGTAAATACTGATATTGATTATAATAACGGAGATCCGGATATTAAAAACATCTACCAAAAATCAAGATACGAAGGCCCAAACGAAACAGGAACTTATAATTTAGCGTACAAACATATCTTTAAAAAAGAAGGTCATACTTTAGATTTTGAAGGAAACTTTAGTAATACCAGAGAAACTCAAGATGCAAGTTTTGATACTAAAACAACAAAGCCGGATAATACTGCTAACTCTCTTTTATATGACGATTATATTAATGACAAAAGAAAATTAGGTACAGTAAACGTTGATTATGTTAATCCGTTAAACGATAAAACGACTCTTGAAGCAGGTGCTGAGGCGAGAATTACAAGAACTGACAATATTTACAACACAACCAATCCTGCATTTGCTAATTCTACTTATACTTATGATACAGATATTTATTCTGCATATGTAACTTTCGGTCAGAAATACAAAAAATTCAGTTATCAGTTAGGAGCTCGTTTTGAGAGTTATAATTTGCAGTCAAATTTAAATTCCGGTCAGACAAAATTTAATGATGACTATATTACATTATATCCATCAGCTTATTTAACTTATAACTTAAATGAGAAAAACGTTTTACAATTAAGCTACAGCCGTCGTGTTGACCGACCAAGTTTAGAGCAGACAAAACCTATTCGTGAGTTTTCTACTCCATTGGTAACTTCATACGGAAATCAAGAATTAAGACCTCAGTTTACAAATTCTGTCGAAGTAAATTATACTAAAACTCTTGAAAAAGGAAGCATTACCGCTGGAGTATTTGTAAGAGCTATCAACGATCAAATAAGCAGAACTTTAAGCCCAGATCCTACAGACACTTCTGGATATAAACAAGTCTTGGGCTTTGCTAATTACGATCACAATAGTGCATATGGTTTTGATATTTCTGCTAACTATAAACTTACTAAATGGTGGGATATCCAGCCTTCTGTTGATTTTTCCAGCATAAACCAGCAAGGTGTAGTGTTCCAGTATGACCCTGTAACAAAATTAAGTTCACCTTTAGAGCGTAGTGTAACAACTTCTGCATTTAATGCTCGTATGAACTCAAACTTTAAGCCTACAAAACGTTTAAGCTTTTTATTATTCGGTTTTTACAGAGGCGGAGTTGAAGAGATTCAACAACATAGAAACGAAATGTACAAAATGGATATTGGTTCACGCTATACATTGTTAGACAATAAAATGAATATCAGCGTACGTTTTAATGACGTTTTCAATACAATGAAATATTCATTTGATGGTATTTATCCTTATCCTCAAACTGGTCAGTTCACCTGGGAAAGCCAAACGGTTTATTTAGGTTTAACTTACAACTTTGGAGGAGCAAAAATCAAAAAATTAGAGCGTAAACAAAGAGAAGATAATACTACTCAAGGCGGTGGTGGAATGTTCTAATCACTGCTTTTATTAGAATCAATTTTAATATTTTTAAATAATTTTCTTGTAGAAAAAAGCCTGAAGTTTGCCAACTTCAGGCTTTTTTATTTTTTTGAGAATATTATAGAAAATTTTTTAATTCTTTTATTTCTTCGGGATTTGCAATTTCTGAATTATTTGTAATTGCAGATGAATGGTAAAAAGTTAAGTCTAACCGTTCTTGTAATAATTTAATATTTGAAGATCGTAAACCGCCGCCCGGCATTATTTCAATTCTATTTTTAGCAAGATCCTGTATTCGTTCCAGAGCCAGAATTCCTTCTTCTACATTTATCGCTTGTCCCGAAGTTAAAATCGTTTTAAATCCGCAATCGATAATATCTTCAAGAGATTTTTCTACATCTTTGACCACATCAAAAGCACGGTGAAAAGTACAAGGAAGCGGATGTGCTAAATGCACTAATTCTTTATTCTGTCTTTTATTAATATTACCGCTGTCTTTTAAAATTCCAAAAACAAAACCATCAACACCCAGTTTTTTATACTGCTTGATATCCTGTTTCATTTCTGTCAGTTCTTCATCAGAATAAACAAAATCACCACCGCGAGGTCTGATTATAATATGCATTTTAATGTTTAAGCTTTCACGGACTTTTACCACTAAAATAGAATTTGGAGTTGTTCCGCCAAGTTTCATGTTTTCGCATAACTCAATTCGATCTGCGCCATTTTCCTGAGCAATTATGGCGGATTCGTAATTAAAGCATGCTATTTCCAGTTGATTTTTTTTCATTGTTAATTATTAATCTATTTACTCATAGTTTGTCATTGCGAGGAACGAAGCAATCTCATTTTTAATTAGTAACGTAATATTAGCCGTGAGATTGCTTCGTTCCTCGCAATGACAGTACTAAAGTATAAAAAAACCTGCTCCAAAACGAAGCAGGTTTTAAATATAATGCAAGATGAATTAATTTACCATTTGATGATTGCACTTGCCCATGTAAATCCACTCCCAAAAGCGGCTAAAACAACGGTGTCACCAGATTTAATTTTACCTTGTTCCCAAGCTTCTGTTAAAGCGATTGGGATAGATGCTGCTGTTGTGTTTCCGTATTTCTGGATATTATTATGAACCTGATCATCAGATAATTTGAATTTATTCTGAATGAATTGAGAAATTCTCAAGTTTGCCTGATGTGGAATCAGCATATCGATATCTGAAACCTGAAGTCCATTTGCTTCTAAACCTTCATTGATTACTTCGGCAAAACGAACAACTGCATTTTTAAATACAAACTGGCCGTTCATGTAAGGATAATAACTTTCGTCATTCGGGTCGTTGTCTGCAATAATATCAGTTACCCAGCGCGCTCCCATTCCTGGTGCCTGCAAAGCCAATTCTTCTGCATGCTGCCCTTCTGAATGTAAATGCGTTGATAAAATTCCTTTTGTCAAATCTTCTTCACGGCTTAAAACTGCCGCTCCTGCTCCATCTCCAAAAATTACCGAAACACCGCGTCCGCGGGTTGTCATGTCTAATCCAGTTGAATGAACCTCTGAACCAATTACCAAAATATTTTTATACATTCCGGTTTTAATATATTGATCTGCAACAGAAATTGCGTAAACAAAACCGGAACATTGGTTTCTAACATCTAAAGCCCCAACGGTTCTTAATCCTAAATCACGTTGTACTAAAACCCCAGGTCCTGGAAAATAATAGTCCGGGCTTAATGTAGCAAAAACTACAAAATCAATATCTTCTTTGGCTACGCCGGAACGTTCTATAGCAATTTTAGCAGCTTTTACACCCATCGAAGTTGTAGTATCTTCTCCACGAATGATATGTCTTCTCTCCTGAATTCCTGTTCGTTCCTGAATCCATTCGTCATTGGTATCTATTATCTTAGACAAATCATCGTTTGTCACAACATTTGAAGGAACATAATATCCTAAGCCTGCTATTTTTGAATGATACATATAATATTGTTATTTGTTAAAAATTTAGAATGCAAATTTACGTATACTTTAAAACATAAGAGTACAAATTACTATTTTTTTCGGTATTAGCAATTTAATATACTTTAATTATCAGACTGTTTAAAAACAATTACTTTTTGAAAAAACAGTTTTTAAAGCAATTCATTGAAAAGAATGAAAAATAAGATTTAGCACTGGAAAGTCTTTCTAAAAAGCAAACCCGACAATTTCAAAACTGTCGGGTTTATTTTTATAAATAATTAAGTCCAAGAAATATTTCCTGTTCGAGAGGAAGATCAATTTCACTTTCGAAAAATATCAACTGTCTTTTATGTACCGTTTCAATTAAATAATGGCCTCCTCTAAAATAAGTTCTTCTAATTTTTACCGGAAGTTTAGATTCTGAAACCATTTTAAACTGATGCGGATACACTAATGTTTTATGGGTTTCGTCTTCATACGGAAGTAATAAATGTGTTGCAACCTCATTTACTTCTCCAAATAACGAAGCCACATATTTCGTCTGCGGATCTTCGTATATTTTTGCCGGATCACCTTTTATGATAATTTCCCCATGTCGCATTACAATCGCTTCATCTGCAAAAGACAAGGCATCTGTACTATCATGTGTTGCGATAATGCAGGTAATTCCTTTTTGTTTTAAGTACTTAAACAAGTTTCGGCGCAAAGCATTTTTACGAAAAGCATCAATCTGACTGAAAGGTTCGTCAAGCAGAATTACTTCTGGCTCTAAAGCTAAAACTCTTACTAAGGCCACTCTCTGCTGTTGGCCTCCACTTAAAAATTTAGCTTTAACATTAGAAAATTGCTCCATTTCTACCATCTCTAACAATTCCTGAACACGAAGTTTTTTCATGTTTGCAAAACCGTTCGAAAGAAACTTACCAACATTCTCCGCCACAGTTTCATATGGAGACAAGTCAAAATCCTGCGCCAGATATTTCATATAAGGCATTCCCGGAATCAAATTGTATTTTGGCCCCAGAATAGGTTTTTCGTTATAAAATATTTTGCCTTCGTCTAAATCGAACAAACCGTACATGAGCTTTAAAAGCGTACTTTTACCACAACCACTTTCCCCGATAATGGCAATATTTTCACCTTTATTGATCGTGAAAGAAACATTATTTATAACTGGTTTATCAGTATACGAAAAAGATATATTTTGAATATCAAGCATGTGTTGTAATTAGAGAGGTCAAATTTACGATGTTTAATTTCTAAAGTCAAAAAAAAGCTGCTTCAATTATGAAACAGCTTTTTTAATATTTTATTTTATCTGAAATTATTTTCCAGCTTCTGCTTTTGCATCGTTAACCATTTTGTCATTTGCTGTAATAGAGAATTCAACACGACGGTTTTGAGCTCTTCCTTCTGGAGTATCATTTGTTGCAATAGGATCAACAATACCTAAACCTGAAGTTTTAAAACGGCTTGATTTTAATCCTTTAGAAACTAAATAAGCTTGTACAGAAGCGGCTCTTTGTCCTGAAAGTGTCAAATTATATTCTGGTTTACCTGTGTTATCAGTATAACCGAAAATTTGAATATCTGTATCTCCATAATCGTTAAAAACAGGAACTAATTTATCTAAATTTGCTTTTGCCTGAGGAGTTAAAGTTGATTTGTTAGTATCAAAACGAACAGCATTTTCATTTAAGGTTAAGTGAATTCCTTCACCTACTCTTTCTACAGAAGCTCCTGGTAAAGCCTGATCAATTTCACGGGCTTGTTTATCCATTTTGTTACCAATTAAGGCTCCGGTTCCACCACCAACAGCAGCTCCAATTGCAGCTCCTAAAGCAGCGTTTCCGCCTTTTCCTAAATTATTTCCTAAAATACCTCCAATAATACCACCGGCAACTACTCCAATTCCGGCACCTTTTTGAGTATTATTAGCATTTTTAACTGAATCGCAGCTTGTAAATAAACTAACTAATACAAGTAAACTACTTAAACCTAAAACTGTTATCTTTTTCATTTTTATCCTTTTTAATATTAATTAGCTCTTTGAAATTGGTAAGTAACATCCTTAACCTGCCCACCAACATTGATATTGTCGATTAACTGAAAAGAGTTATCCGTTAAACCTGCAACTTTTAGTAAGTATCCTTCTTTTACATTTTTAGATTTTGTTCCCGGATTAACAATTTTCAGAACAAATAGTCCCTGATTGTTAATACTCCAAACAATTGGTGAAGTAAAAGCTGTACAATTTGGAGAATTTAAATTCATTGTACCTTTATTATTATTTGAAATAAAATTCCAGGTACTGCCAATAAAACATTTAGAATCTGCAAGATCAAAAGAGGTTACTTTAATATAGTCAGAACCGGCATAAGTTACATTTGTAAGGACCCAATTTCCTTTAATAGCAACTTGAGTAGGTCTGTCAAGTTTAGTCGAAAGCGGAGTTGCTTCTGTTGAAGCTGTTGACGAAGCAGATTTACACGCGAATAACATCGTGGCAATCATGCAAATGAAAATTATTTTCTTCATTTTGTACATTTATTTAAGTTAATACTTACACGTTTAACAATTATTATACCACAAATATACAATTCATTGGGTGAATTTATTTTTAAAATCTAATTATTTTCTTTCAAAATTAACATTTAAGACAATTTGTCACGTAAAAAAGATTGGTATTTTATTTGACTAAATGAAAACCATCAAGTTAAATCAAAAAATCAAAAAAATATGACAACAGGTAAAATTAATGTTTCAGTAGAAAACATCTTTCCCTTAATCAAAAAGTTCTTATACAGCGACCACGAAATCTTTTTACGTGAGCTGGTTTCAAACGGAACTGATGCTACATTAAAATTAAAACATTTAATAAGCATTGGCGAAGCTAAAGTAGAATATGGAAATCCGGTTATCGAAATTAAAGTAGATAAGGAAGGTAAAAAAATCCATATTATCGACCAAGGTTTAGGTATGACGGCGGATGAAGTTGAAAAATACATCAATCAGGTTGCTTTTTCCGGAGCTGAGGAATTTTTAGATAAATACAAAGATTCTGCAAAAGACTCTGGAATTATTGGCCACTTTGGTCTTGGTTTCTATTCTGCATTTATGGTTGCAGAGAAAGTAGAAATCATTACAAAATCATACAAAGATGAACCTGCTGCACACTGGACATGTGACGGAAGCCCTGAATTTACTTTAGAGCCAGCTGACAAAACTTCACGTGGTACAGAAATCATTCTGCACATTGCCGAAGATTCTTTAGAATTTTTAGAAGATTCTAAAATCAGCGGCTTATTGAATAAGTATAACAAGTTTATGCCTATTCCAATTAAATTTGGAACAAGAACTGAAACACTTCCAAAACCAGAAGATGCTCCGGAAGATTACGTTAACGAAACTATCGAACTTGATAATATCATTAACAACCCAAATCCGGCCTGGACAAAACAACCTTCTGAATTATCTGATGAAGATTATAAAAACTTCTACAGAGAATTATATCCAATGCAGTTTGAAGATCCTTTGTTCAACATTCACTTAAACGTAGATTATCCGTTTAACTTAACTGGTATTTTGTATTTCCCAAAATTGGGTACCGATATGCAAATCCAAAAAGATAAAATTCAATTGTACCAAAACCAGGTTTACGTTACAGATAACGTAGAAGGAATTGTACCTGAATTTTTGACAATGCTAAAAGGAGTTATCGATTCACCGGATATTCCGTTAAACGTTTCTCGTTCTGGTTTGCAGGCTGATGGAGCTGTTAAGAAAATTTCAAACTACATTACTCGTAAAGTAGCTGATAAATTGAAAGCTTTATTTAACGAAAACCGCGCTGATTTTGAAGCAAAATGGAACGACATTAAAATCGTTTTAGAGTACGGAATGCTTTCTGAAGATAAATTCTACGAAAAAGCAGGTGCGTTTGTTTTATATCCAACTGTAGACGATACTTATTTTACCTTAGAGGAATTAAAAGAAAAACTAAAAGAAAACCAGACAGATAAAGATGGTAAATTAGTAATTCTTTATGCTGGTAACAAAGATGCACAACACTCTTATATTGAAGCAGCAAAAGAAAAAGGTTATGAAGTATTACTTTTAGATTCTCCAATTATCTCACATTTAATCCAAAAAATCGAAGGTGATAACAGCGAATTAACTTTTGTTCGTGTGGATTCTGATCATATTGATAACTTAATCAAAAAAGACGAAAACACTATTTCTAAATTATCTGATGAAGAAAAAGCAACTTTAAAAACTTCATTAGAAGCTTATATTCCTAAAGCATACAGCGTTCAGCTGGAAGCTATGGACAGTCAGGCAGCTCCATTTATTATTACGCAGCCAGAATTTATGCGTAGAATGAAAGAAATGAGCCAAACGGGCGGCGGCGGAATGTTCGGAATGGGCAATATGCCGGAAATGTATAATCTGGTTGTAAACACTAATTCTGATTTGGCTTCAAGTATTTTAAATACTGAAGATAAAACACACCAGGAACATTTGGTAAAACAAGCTTTAGATTTAGCTAAGTTATCTCAAAATCTTTTAAAAGGTGAAGCATTGACGGCTTTCGTAAAAAGAAGCTTTGAGATGATCAAATAAGATTATAAAATATTTTATTCTAGAAATGGCTTGCAAGTTTTCACTTGCAGGCCATTTTCTTTTATCAGAAAACAAAATTATAAAAATTTAAAAATAAGGTAGTTCACATGTATTGATTTAAGAAAAATCATATAATTTTAGCTTTATTTTCTTTCATCTTATTTTCAATAACCAATAACGTGGAGCGAGCCAAAAATCCTAAATAGAGTAGGCAAATAAATTCTAAGATTATGTTTTATGTAAGACTAAACAAATTAAGAATCATCAAGAATGGTGATTTAATAGGAAAGGGAGAAGTCCAATTCATGAGTTTCATAAACCAATCAAATGAAAGTTTTCCTAATCTTAACGAATTTTTCGAAACCAATGATGAAGCTCGAAAAAAAGAAATCATTAAAGATTCTGTATCAAAGGTTATCGAATCCAGAATTTTGATGACTATCGACAAAGTAAAAGACAAAAGCATTATCACTTTTGGAGATACAGGATATATTGTTTACAAAGACGAAAAAATTCCAAAAGATTTTAGCTGGCAGATAGTCGCTGTAGAATTAGATAAAAAAACACGGGATAATGCTTCATTAATTAAATCGGTTTTAACTGATTCTAATGTTGACACAATTACAAAAGGAATACAGGCACTCGCAAAAGCAAGTAATCCTGTAAGCGGAGCTGTTGTTGAACTTTCTAAATTAGTTGTTGGAGTAATTTTAGACATCGCAAAAAATAAGAAAGACGACCAAATTGGTTATTACCTGACTTCTTTTATTGAAAAATTAGATTATCCAAACGGAATTCGAGACAGACAAGATATTCCTGATTTAACAGGTAATATGTTTGTAGATTATTCCATTTTTGGATATCAGGATTACGCTGTCGAAGCTGTTGAAAATTTAAAATCATTGTAAACAATCTCCTCAAAATATCTTAAAATCCTGCAGATTAATTTCTGCGGGATTTTTTTTGCCCTATACTAATTTCAAATATTTAAAAAAAGGGGAATTCTCCCCTTTTATGCCGATAATCGAATCTGTATTTTTACATGTCTGAAAATCAAATAATTAAATAAATTTATTTTGCAAAAACAAGCCAAAAACCTAAATACCGGAAATCATGGAGAAAACGAAATTTATAGAAAACGGTGAAGTCTTATCGATTATAAAAGATTTAAAGGAACAAATTAAAGAGAAGAAAAAGAAATTCTCTGATATTGTAGATGCAAATGGTAACGAATATGTAGATTTAGTTCAGGAAGGCGGAGGTGTTCTCGGCGTTGCATTGGTTGGATATGTGTATGTTTTGGAACAAGTGGGAATTCGGTTTTTGAGTTTAGCCGGAACTTCAGCCGGAAGTATTAATACCATGCTGATGGCGGCGGCCGGACCAATTGATATTACAAAGTCAGAATGGATTTTAGAGTGCTTGTGTAATAAAAATTTATATGATTTTGTAGATGGCGATCACGATGCCCGAGAATTTATTGATGCATTATTGAGCGATTCCGGAAATCTTAAATTAGTTATAAAGGGCAGTCAGGTTGTAGATAATTTCAAAGATGATTTGGGATTAAATCCCGGTACTAATTTTCATCAATGGATGACAAATCTGCTTTCACAAAAAGGAATCAAAAATTATGGTGACTTAAAAGCGCTGCGTGAAAAAGGTGTTTCAAATGACAATAAATTATTTAGAATTAACAAAGTAAAACTTGGTGATAAAGAAGATTATACCAGACAAGATCATTGGAGCGAAATAGCCATAATAACCGCTGACATAACTACTGAAAGTAAAATTATTTTCCCTAAAATGATTGACTTGTTTTATTCTAATCCCGATGTTCAAAATCCTGCAGATTTTGTGAGAGCTTCCATGTCGATTCCGCTTTTCTTTACTCCATTTAAAATTAAAAATATTCCCGGCGGCGTTGAAGCATGGAACAAATGGAATGAAGCAACATGTCTGCGTGCTTCGGTTCCGGGAGAAGTTATGTTTATGGATGGCGGGATAATCTCAAATTTTCCTATTGATATTTTTCATGAGAATATGAATGTTCCGGCGTCGCCTACTTTTGGCATAAAACTCGGATATGATAAAAATGAAATCAACAAAAACGAAAAAATTACCAATATTATAAGTTCTATGTTTGACACGGCAAGATTTGGTTATGATTCAGAATTTTTAAGAAAAAATCCTGATTTTAAAAACCTTATAGGATATATCGATACCGGAAACCATAACTGGCTGAATTTTAATCTTACTGATGATGCAAAAATTGATTTGTTTATTCGCGGAGCGCAAAAAGCGGCAGAGTTCTTAAACAAATTTGATTGGGAAGAATATAAAAAAATCAGAAAAGCCAAAAGCGAATATTACAAAACCGTTTAAAAAAAAGTTGATTTACAAATAATTAAAAAACTAAAATCCTGAAAGTAGAATTTTCAGGATTTTTTTTGTGAATTATTTTTTTTATTACATTTGGATGCCTTTAATCTAATCTTAAACAAAAACCAATATGAAAAAAACGGCTATTTTACTTTCTCTAATGTGTGCTTCGGCATTTATTTATGTTTCATGTTCGAGCGATGAAGTTGTTAATCAGGCAGACACAACCGCTGTCAGCGCCTCTGTTGTAATTGACGCTATAAATGAAATGGATGTTAAAACAGGATTAACTGTAACGAATACAAATCCTGCTGCAAAACCATCTGAAACTTCTCCAGAAACTTGCGCCAATATTACGGTTACAACCCCAAACGAAACTGCTTATCCAAAAGTCTTTACTGTTGATTATGGCACAGGCTGCACAATAAATCAAATTACAAGAAAAGGAAAACTAAAAATTACGCTTTCTGGTCCAGTAATTACAACAGGAAGCAAAATGACTGTTGAAAGAATCGACTATTCTATAAACGGATATAAACTTGAAGGAACTATAGAGTATACGAATACCACTACTGTTCCAACTGTACCACAATGGAGCAGAAAAGTAACAAACGGAAAATTTACAGATTTACTTGGAAGAGTTTTTACAAATTCAGGAATACACACGATAAAACAAACCGCTGGTGTTGATACTCCATACGTATTAGAAGATAACATTTATGAAATGCCGGAAGGAAACCATACTGTTACTACAGAAAAAGGAGGAACTTTGACTTTAACTGTACAAGAAACCTTAGTTAAAAAATATTCTTGCGAGTATGTTTCTAAAGGAAAATTAAAAATTCAGGGTGGATTTTTAAACGGCGTTATTGATTATGGAAATAACGATTGTGATGCCAAATATACGTATACACATGAAGATGGAGCATCATACACATTAGCAATGTAACCAATTCATTTTTAAAAAAATATAGAGATCCCAATTTAGAAATAGATTGGGATTTTTATTTTTAGAAAAATTAACGGTGACTTATTTACATTCAAACTATTTTCTTTATTTTGCACCAAAATCCAATAAACTAATGAAAAAATCAATTATTGCCTTTACTGTCCTTGCACTACTTGCATCATGTAGCAAAAAAGAATCTGCTGCAGATAACTTACACCTGACAGGAAATATAAAAGGCTTAAAAACCGGAACTTTATATATTCAAAGAATCGTTGATACATCGCTTGTTGCTATCGACAGTGTCAAAATTGACGGAAATGCTGCTTTTGAAAGAGATATCAAATTAGAATCTCCAGAAATGCTTTATCTGTTTTTAGATCGCGGCGTAACAAATTCTTTAGACAATAATATTTTATTCTTTGCTGAACCGGGAAACATCAACATTGATACTAATTTAGATAATTTCATATCAAGCGCAAAAATTACCGGATCTAAAAACCAGGAATTATTCGAAGAATACAAAAAAGTAAATTCTCGTTTTATTGACGAAAACTTATCAATGGTTGAAGCGAGATTTAAAGCGATTAAAAGACAAGACCAAAAAGCTATTGACAGCATTGACGCAAAACAACAGTCAAATATTAAAAGAAAATATTTGTATGCTACAAACTTCGCCATTAATAACAAAGATCACGAGGTATCGCCTTATATTGCTTTAGCAGAGATTTACGACATCAACATCAAATTTCTTGATACGATTCAAAAATCAATGACTCCAAAAGTAGCACAGTCACTTTACGGAAAAAAGCTTACCAAATATGTAGCTGACATTAAAAAAGAAGAACAAAAAACTCCTGCAGCAGCAGAGTAATACATAAAAAAACGCCCTGAAATTCAGGGCGTTTTTTTTATGCTTAATTTTTAAGAAAAAATTATCTTGCTAAAAGCCCTCCTAAAGCAGCAAATACAATTATTAGCCCGTATAAAGACAACAATATAATCGTAAAAATTCCGACGAATTTGTAATGAGATTTTAAGTACCCAAATGATGCTGTTAAGGCTTCTGAATCACTCTCTCTAAAAGCTTTTTTTCCATTTGAAGCAAACTTAAATAAATAATAAACAGGGAAGAAATAAAGAACTGCAAGTAATAAATAAACAAAACTTATGATTGCGCCAAAAGAACCGCCATAAATCCCCATTCCTGGTACCGTACTTGCCATCGTAGAGAAAATTGCTCCTGCAAAAATTGCAATAATCACTAAAAAAGCAATTCCTATAAAGCCCATAATAGCCAAGAAATAAGCCCACTTAGTAGCTTCTCTTAAAAAGTCTTTTGCAGTTGAATCGAGCTGCATCTCAAATTTTTCAAATACTGAGATTTCTTCCATTTTTTATATGTTTTGGTTAAGAAACAAACATAAGGAAATTATACTACAATTGTATTTTGTAAAACTTATATAAATTGGAATTTTTGAGGCATAAAAAAACCACCACAAATTGTGATGGTTTTTTTGAGCCGATAGAGGGACTCGAACCCACGACCTGCTGATTACAAATCAGCTGCTCTAGCCAGCTGAGCTACATCGGCCTATTTTTTTATTACGGGTGCAAAGATAAAATTGTTTTTTATATTTCCAAAAATAATTTCACACCTCTCTCTATAATTAAAAAAACCACCACATTTCTGTGATGGTTTTATCTTGAGCCGGCGGAGGGACTCGAACCCACGACCTGCTGATTACAAATCAGCTGCTCTAGCCAACTGAGCTACGCTGGCGACTCATTACGGGTGCAAATATAAAGCGGATTTTCGTTTCTCCAAAATAAATTTGCACTTTTTTACACTTTTTTTTGCTTACAATGCGTTGATTTTTTCAATCAATTGATTAGCAGTTTGTTCTAATTCAACATTGATTTGTTTGAAGTGTGCTTTTTTATTTTCAACGTTTTTAGCGTTAACTTTTGTAATCAAAGTATCAAATGCAGCGATAGCCTCATCGATTAAAGCATTCGTTTCTGGAGTAGGATTTCCTGTTGTAGACATCTCAAACAAATAAACTGCCTCAATAATATCTCCTAATACAAAATTGATGTCTTTCTTTAAATTCTTAACGTTTGCCATTTTTATTATAATTTTAATTTGCGTCTGCAAAAATACACATAATCTTTAGATTACGTGCTATGAAATGTAAATTTCTAAAATTGAAGCTTTTCCACTTAAATTAAATGCATTTATCGCAGCTGGAACTAAAACGGTATCTCCTTTTATGTAAGTATGTTTAAATCCGTTGTATTCGATTTCAAAGCTTCCTTCAATACACATATAAACTGTAAATGTTTCTCCAGATTTAGAAACTTCTACTTTATCTTCTAACGGAATAAAATTTGTCGTGAAATAAGGACAATCTACAACTACGTTTGAAGTATTTGCTTGTGAATCGTATTTCTTTTGTGTGTCAACTTTATTGTAGTTAATCGCATCGAGTGCTAAATCCACATGTAGTTCTCTTTTATTTCCCTGCGCATCTACACGATCAAAATCGTACAAACGATAGGTAATATCAGATGTCTGCTGAATTTCGGCAACCACCAAACCGGCACCAATAGCATGAACCGTTCCTGTTTCTAAAAAGAAAACGTCTCCCGCTTTTGCCTTTACATCATCCAAAATAGAAACTAAAGTATTATCATGCAAATGTTTTAAATATTCCTCTTTACTTGAATCTTTTTTAAAGCCAACAATAATTCTGGAATCAGTATCTGCCTGCATTACGTACCACATTTCGGTTTTACCAAATGAGTTATGACGTTCTTTTGCTAATTTATCGTTTGGATGAACCTGAATTGAAAGATCTTCACGTGCATCTAAATATTTAAAAAGTAATGGAAACTGTTTTCCGAAACGTTCGTAAACTCTCGTTCCTAAAATTTCATTTGGAGTTTCGTCAATAAGTTCCATTAACGATTTTCCTTTTAAGTCTCCGTTAGCAACAGTACTTACATCACCTTCTACTGTAGATAATTCCCAGCTTTCACCGGTAATTTTAGAAGTGATTGGTTTGTTTAATAATGTTTTTAATTTCTCTCCACCCCAGATTCTTTCTTTCAGGATTGGTTCAAATTGAAGCGGATATAATTTTTCTGGTTTCATAATTTTTAAGTTTTCGGCTAATATCTATATTAATTAAACAATGATGTAATACTATTTTCTAAATCTACAATACTAATTCTTTTATTATATCCAGCGCTTTCGGAATATGTTTTGCGGCATTCATACTATCAAAAATATAAATAACCACTCCGTTTCTATCAATAATAAAAGTTACTCTCCCCGGTAAAAGTCCGAACAGATTATTTTTCACACCAAAAAGCTGTCTCAGTCTTTTATCCTGATCAGAAAGTAAAATGAACGGCAGTTTGTGTTTATTGGCAAATTTATGATGCGATTTTACACTATCTGCACTTATACCAATTACTTCTGCTCCTAAAGCTGCAAAATCTTCATATTGATCTCTAAAGCTGCAAGCTTCTGTCGTACAGCCTGGTGTATTATCTTTTGGGTAAAAATAAATCACTAATGGTTTTCGTCCCAAAAAATTTTGGCTTTCAAAAACTTCTCCGTGACTATTCTTTGCAGTAAAATTCGGAACTATATCTCCTATTTTTAATGACATTTATTATTCTCCTTTATAAGTTACAAAATTGCGGTCCGTTTCATAAAGCACGATTTCTAAATCAAAATCGGGCTGAATTCTTTTTCTAATTTTATTCCATATCACAACCGCAATATTTTCTGCAGTTGGATTCAAATCCTGAAATTCCGGAACATCCAGATTCAGGTTTTTGTGATCAAACGGAATTTCTACTTCTTCCAGTATAATATCCGCTAATACTTTCACATCTAAAACAAAACCAGTTTCCGGGTCAATTTTTCCTGTAACACTTACTGTTAAACCATAATTATGACCATGAAAATTGGGATTATTGCATTTTCCAAAAACGGCATTGTTTTTTTCTAATGACCAATCTTTCCTGTGCAATCGATGTGCAGCATTAAAATGCGCTTTTCTTGATATGGTTACTCTCATTTAGGTCTTTGGTTGGTTTGGTTATAATTTATGGTCTTCGAGATAATGATCAAATTCATCAAAAATTATCTTAAACCATACGGTATAAATTTCGGGCTGTTTTTCAATATCTGCTTTAACATCTTCAATACTCATCCATTTCCAGTCTTCTACTTCATCCGGATTTATATTGGGCTTTTCATCATAATAGCCAATCATAACGTGATCTAATTCATGTTCTGTTAAGCCGTTGTCAAATGGGGCTTTATAAATAAAATGAAACAGCTCTTTTAACTCTGCTTTAAAACCCATTTCTTCAAACAATCTTCGGCTTCCTGCTTCGATATTTGTCTCACCTTCACGCTGGTGGCTGCAACAGGTATTTGTCCACAGTAAAGGAGAATGGTATTTATGATGAGCACGCTGCTGCAGCATAATTTCATTTTTATTGTTTAAAATAAAAACAGAAAATGCACGATGCAGAAGTGCTTTTTCATGTGCTTCTAATTTTGGCATTAAGCCAATTTGTTCATCTTTTTGATTAACTAATATTACGTTTTCTTCTGTCATAAGGCGTATTGATGAAACAAAAATACGAAAAAAGAAATGGCTATAAAATCCTAGAAAACATTGTGAAAAGTTTAACTACTCAATGTTTTTTATAACACTTTGAATCACAACAAACTATATTTCATTTCAGATCAAAAATCCTCTAAAAATAAGATATAAAAACTACAGGTCTTTGTTTTACGTAAATAATAAAAAGTTAAAACATACTTAAATATATCTGAATTGTAATTTAGGCGACATTTCTAAGCAAAATCTCATCGTATCTTTGAAATCCAGATAAATGCAACAAAAATTTATGAAATCGAAAAACCTATTTTTTAGTCTTTGCTTTTTAATTCCGCTTTTTATTTTGCAGGCATGCGGACAAAACACAAAAAAACAACCTGCAAAAATGGTTACTATGGAAAACAAAATAAGTAAACCCGGAAATCCTTATTATTCAAACACAGATACAACTAAACTAAATGTAAGCAACGCCGAATGGAAAAAGGTTTTACCGGAAGATGTTTATGCCGTAATGCGTGAGGCTGATACAGAAAGACCTTTTACAGGAAAATACTGGAACACAGATGAAAAAGGAACATACTACTGTGCTTCATGTGGAAACTTACTTTTCAGATCGACCGCTAAATTTTCAAGCAGCTGCGGATGGCCTAGTTTTTTTGAACAAGAAAATAAAAAAAGTGTTGTTTACAAAAATGATAATTCACTTGGAATGGAAAGAATCGAAGCGCTTTGCGGACGCTGCGGCGGACATTTAGGCCACTTGTTTGACGATGGCCCGGAACCAACCGGAAAACGTTACTGCATGAATTCGATTGCTCTTGACTTTATTCCTGATAATAAATAATATACAAATGAAAAATATACTTTTAATCTGCCTTTTTGCTTTATCAATAAGCGGATTTTCTCAAAACAAAAAACCAGATCTGGAAACTATTACACTTGGCGGAGGATGCTACTGGTGTGTTGAAGCTGTTTATGAAAATCTGGACGGAGTAAAATCTGTCGTTTCGGGATTTTCGGGAGGAAAAACCGTAAATCCATCTTATGAAGGTGTCTGCACCGGAACAACCGGTCATGCTGAAGTTGTACAAATTACGTACGACAAAAATATAACTGATATTAATGAAATCTTTAAAGTATTTTTTACCGTTCATGATCCCACAACTTTAAACCGTCAGGGTGCTGATGTTGGAACACAATATCGTTCTGTAATTTTCTACAAAAATGCCGAACAGAAAAAAGCTGCCGAAAGCATTATTGCAGAATTAAACAAAGCAAAAGTTTACAATAATCCGATTGTGACGAAAATTGAACCTTATAAAGTTTTTTATAAAGCCGAAGATTATCATCAAAATTATTATGCAAACAATAAAAATCAGCCGTATTGCAAAATGGTAATTCAGCCGAAAATAGAAAAGTTTGAAAAAGTTTTTAAAGACAAACTAAAAAAGAAACAAAGTAACAGCTAACAAGAAAGGGGAAATGAAAAAATCATTTCCCCTTTCTTGTATATAGATTTTAAAACTATTGTTTTGCCACTTTTTTAAATCTCATCATTGGCACATCGCCCTCAATTAAATTTAGTTTTCCATCTTTATCGATAGAATAACTGGTGATTTTTTGAATTTGCTTTAAAAATTGCTGCTCTCCTCCGCCTTCACAAAACATCATTGTAGTTGGTCCCGCTTCTCCAAAAGTTAAAGATTTTCCGTTTAAAGTAAATGGTGCGCTGTAACCATTACATCCGTTATTGCCATAAACTTTTGTTTCTTTTTGATCAAAAGTAAGTTGCGGTTTTTTATTTGGAAATAATCCTTCAAAAGCAATTCTTGGCCCCGAAATATATTCTAATTCCCAAGTTGTATCATAAATACTGGCTGTGCCTTTTGTATCTTTTGATGCCATACACGAAGTTATTAATAAGGTTAAAACCGAAACGATTGCAATGGTATACTTTTTCATAAAATTTACTTTTTAAAGATTAATATAATTTGTTTTTTGAAGATTAAAATTATCCTTCAATATCACTTTCTCAATATTCATGCCTTGTTACAAACTTTGTCTAAAAAATAACATAGCCATCCATCAGCTAAATTTTAATACAAATTGTAATTTTCTGATCTCTAATTTACGCCATTTTATTTAAAATATTATTAATCAAACACTTAAATTCTAATATGCGATTCTAATTTTTTCGTAATTTGCATCAATCAAAAAACAAAAAAACATCAAAAAAATGAAGCAATTTCTTTTATTCTTTGCCTTTTTAATTAGTGTATTGCAAATTCAGGCGCAAGAAAACCTTCCAACAGATTATCTTTCGAAAGAATTTCACAAAGGCCGCCGCGAAGCTTTTAGAAACCTAATGCCTGCCAATTCTGTTGCCGTAGTTTTTTCTTATCCTGAAAGAGTTTTTTCAAAAGACATTAATTACAATTACCACGCAAACCCTGATATGTATTACCTCGCAGGTTATAAAGAGCCTGACGCCGTTTTATTGATCTTTAAAGAACCGCAGGGAACCGAAAAATACAATGAAGTCCTTTTTGTGAGAGAACGAAATGCTACAAGAGAAATGTGGACAGGAAGACGTTTAGGAGTTGAAGGTGCAAAAACTAAATTGGGCTTTACAACAGTTTACAACGGAAAAGATTTCAGCAATTTTGCCATTGACTTTAAAAAATTCGACAAAGTTATTTATGACAAAATTCCAACAGATCTTGAGGGAAACAACAACATTGATAATCTTCACGCATTAATTCAAACCTTTAAAGCAAAAGCTGAAATTATTCAGGAAAACGAAACTTCTATAGAGCTGTTCAATACTATTACCAATTCACTTCGCGAGATAAAAACTCCCGAAGAAATGGTGTTAATGCGTAAAACCGTAAAACTTTCATGTGTTGCACATAACGAAGTTATGAAAGCAGTTGGCCCGGATATGAGCGAAAATGAAGCCGATGGAATTCACGCTTATATTCACAGACATTATGGTGCTGAAGGCGAAGGTTATCCGCCAATTGTTGGCGCAGGAGCAAACGGATGTATTTTACATTACGGAGAAAACAATGCTGTAAAAATTGACAATCAATTATTATTAATGGATGTTGGTTCTGAATATCACGGTTATTCTGCCGATGTTACCAGAACAATTCCGGCAAACGGAAAATTTACCGAAGAGCAAAAAGCAATTTATCAAATCGTTTACGAAGCTCAGGAAGAAGTTTTTAAACTTTGTAAAGAAGGAACTCCAATTCAGGATTTAACTAAAAGATCAAGAGAAGTTGTAGCTGCAGGATTAATTAAATTAGGAATCATTACTGATCCTAAAGACGCCAGAATGTATTACCCACACGGCTGTTCTCACTTTCTTGGCCTGGACGTTCACGATAAGGGAAATTATAGTGGAACTCTGAAAGAAAACATGATTTTGACTGTTGAACCTGGAATTTATATTCCGGCAAACAGCAAATGTGATAAAAAATGGTGGAATATTGGTGTTCGCATCGAAGATGATATCGCCATCAAAAAAGATTCATATGAAAATCTTTCTGCAGATTCTCCAAGAAAATGGGACGAAATTGAAGCTTTGGCAAAACAAAAAAGCACTTTCAACGAAATGAAACTCCCTAAGATCTAATTTATTTTAGTCACAGATTAAAAGATTTTCACAGATTATATTTCAGTTTTCAACTTTAAAAAATCCTTATAATCTTTTAATCTGTGACTAAAATAAAGCAAATCAACAAGCCTCATTTAACTTTTTAATTGAGGCTTATTTTTTGATTTTTCACGTACTTTGTATTCTAAATTAATTAAAAATGAAAGCACTTACCTTCTCCTCTTTCGGAGATTCAAATGTTTTAGAATATATTGAAATCCCAAATCCTCAATTAAAAAACGATGAAATTTTAGTCGAGATGAAAGCCATCGGATTAAATTTTGCTGACGTTTACAGGCGAAAGGGAAATTATCATTTAAAAGGAAATCCGCCTTTTATTGCCGGTTACGAAGGTGCCGGAATTGTTGTCGATGCCAATAATCATCCTGAATACAAAGTTGGTGATCGTGTGGCTTTTGCCGATGCTCCATTTGCAAATGCAGAATTGGTTGCTGTAAATATAAATCACGTTTTACCATTACCTGAAAACATTTCGTTTGAAACCGCAGCTTCTGTTTTATTACAAGGTTTAACAGCGCATTATTTAGCAACAGACAGTCATAAAACTGCAAAAGGCGAAACGGTTTTAATTCATGCAGTTGCCGGCGGTGTTGGGCAGATTCTAACGCAAATCAGTAAACTTCTGGGCGCAACTGTTATTGGTTTGACCTCATCTGCCGAAAAAGCAAAAGTTGGTTTTGATCAAGGTGCAGATCATGTTTTTCTTTATAACGACGATTGGAAATCGCAGGTTTTTAAAGTTGTAACAAATGGCGTTGATGTTGTTTATGACAGTATTGGAAGCACTTTAAAAGAAAGCTTCGAAGTAACAAAAGAATGCGGGCAGGTTATTTTCTTCGGAATGGCGGGCGGTGATCCCGAGCCTGTAGATCCAAGAATGTTAATGGATGGTTCGAAAACTTTAACGGGCGGCGATTTGTGGAGTTATTTAAATTCTAAAGAAGAACGAATTAAACGTACATCTCAATTATTCAATTGGATTATAGAAGGAAAAATTAAACTTTCTGAGCCCACTTCTTTTAAATTATCAGAAGGAAAACTTGCACATGACTATCTGGAAAGCAGAAAAAGTACAGGGAAAATTATTTTGATTCCTTAATTTTTTTTCGCCGCGAATTCACGAATTATTTAAAATAAAATTCGTGAATTCGCGGCAATTATTTAAAGTTGATCAATTTCAATTTTAATCAATTCAGACAATTCTAAAATCCTGCTAACATCATCTTTATTAGCAACAAAAAATAAATAGTTATCCCCATTTGTATTATAACTCATTAATTCGAAACCTCTTTTTTCTAATGCCGTTTGAATATAAGGAAACAATTCATGACTATAGGTCTTTTCAGGATATTCGAAATTTAAATCTTCCCCAATCATTTCAGAAATAAAACATTCAGCATCTTCGGGATCGAATTTCCAGTCGCTGTTCCATGCATTTATATTTTTAAAGAAGCTAAAATGACCTTCGACTTTTTCATAATAGTCTTTTTTCTCATTTTTAAAAGCTGCAAAAAGCTTTTTCGCCTCTTTTTTGAGTTCTTTTTGTTCAATATTTCCTCTCGAAACTAATTTTACAAACGCTTCAAAAATTTCAATAGTAACTTCTTCTTTTTCTACTAAATTTTCTGATGAAGGAAGTGTAACACTTTCCGGAATTTCAATATTTAAATATTGGCAGATTCCCTGTAAAACCAATTTAAAATCTTTAATTGCTATTTCCTGGCTTTCATTTTTTGGATTATTGAAATCTAAAAGTTCACTATCCAACAATCCTTTTGTATAATCGAAAAAATGGGTTCCTGAATATAAGATTTTAAAATCGTTGGTTTCTAAACTATTGGTACAGCAAAAAAAGATAATGAAATTTTTTATGGAACGTTTAAAGAACTTTTTTTCATCAGAAGTTGGCTCCGAATAAAACTGAATGTGTATAAAATCATATTCTAATCCCTGATCTATTACATCCTGAGAAAGAACTCCAATATCCATCTTTTTATAAAGCTCATTTAAAACTTCATAAGAATTATTAAACCCTGCTTTTTTAATTTCTGCTCTGCCTTCTTCATGATCTAATGAACCGGGAAAATAAAATAAATTAACCGATACATCTTCCTTAATTCCTTTTACTTTAAGTTCGAGACTTGACTGCTCATTATATAAGTGCAAATAAATTGGATCAATAATATCAAAAGAAATAATGGATTGCGGGTCGTTATTTCGACCAAATAAATTAGAAAAGAAGTTTTTCATTAGAGTTTACAGGTTTGTTTTTTTAGAAATTCTTATAACTAAAGAATTAAATATAAGAATATTCAAATAAATAAAAAACCTGATAAATTATTATTTCAAAGTTTCAGCAATCATTAAAGCACATTTTTCACCATCAATAGCCGCAGAAATAATCCCGCCGGCATAACCTGCTCCTTCTCCACATGGGTACAAACCTTTTATTTGCAAATGTTCATAGGTTAAAGGATCTCTCGGAATACGAACCGGAGAAGAAGTCCTGCTTTCCGGAGCATGCAAAATCGCTTCATTGGTTAAATAACCGCGCATTGATTTCCCAAATTCCTTGAAACCTTCACGTAAAATCTGCGATAAAAATCCCGGGAAAACTTGCCCCATTTCAACCGAAGTTGTTCCCGGAACATACGATGTTTTCGGAATATCTGCCGAAACTTTATTTTGGGTAAAATCAATCATTCTTTGAGCCGGAACTTTCTGAGTTTGTCCCGCCAAATGCCATGCTTTTTGTTCAATGCTTTTTTGGAATTCAACTCCCGCCAAAGCACCGAATTTTGCAAAAGGCTTAAAATCTTCTAATTTTAATTCGATTACAATTCCGGAATTCGCCGTTGCCTGATCACGTTTAGATGGTGACCAGCCGTTGGTAACCACTTCGCCCGGACTTGTCGCACAAGGCGCAATTACACCACCCGGACACATACAAAACGAGTACATTCCGCGTCCGTTCACTTGTTTTACAATCGAATATGGGGCTGGCGGCAAATGTTCGCCGCGATAATCACAGCTGTATTGAATGCTATCGATTAACTCCTGCGAATGTTCTGCACGAACTCCCAATGCAAAAGGTTTGGCTTCGATTAAAATTTTCTTTTTATCCAGTAATTCAAAAATATCACGAGCTGAATGCCCGGTTGCCAAAATCAATTTGTTAGCCAGAATTTTATCTCCGTTTTGAGTTACAATTCCTTCAACTTCATTGTTCTTAACCAAAATATCAGTAACTCTGGTATCAAACAAAACCTGACCGCCAAACTCGATAATTTTATTTCGAATGTCTTCAATAATCTTAGGAAGTTTATTGGTCCCAATGTGCGGATGCGCTTCAACCAGAATATCTTCTGAAGCTCCAAAAGCTACTAAAAGTTCTAAAATTCGGGTTACATCGCCACGTTTTTTCGAACGAGTATATAATTTCCCATCAGAATAAGTTCCGGCTCCGCCTTCTCCAAAACAATAATTAGAATCTTCGTTTACAATATGTTCTACATTTATTGCTTTCAAATCGCGTCGGCGTCCGCGAACGTCTTTTCCACGTTCGAGTACAATTGGTTTTAAGCCCAATTCAATTAATTGTAAAGCTGCAAAAAGTCCGGCAGGGCCTGCACCAACCACAATCACTTCCTGCGCAGAAGAAACATCTTTATATAGAGGAAGTTCAATTTTAGTTTCCTGAAACGGTTCTCCTTTTAAGTATATAATAACTTTCAAATTGATTTTTATCGCTTTTTGGCGTGCATCAATCGAACGTTTTAAAATTGTAATATGCTGAATTTCCTGCGGAGAAACTTTTATTTGTTTAGACAAATAGTCTTTAAGCAGCGATTCATTTGCTGCGATTTCCGGCGTTACCTGAAGTAAAAGTTCTCTTGGCATTGTATCTTTTTTATTCTATTAGCTTTTCTTTCTATGAAAAGAAGATGCAAAAGTACTATTTTGAAATGAGATTTCATCTTTAGTGTAAAATTTGCCCACAGATATAAACAGGTTTTATACTTAACATCTTTGTAATTCTTATTCTTTTTTAGCCACAGATTATTATGATTAAAAAGATTTAAAAAAAACAGTTAGACGCACTCTACAGAAAAAAAACTCAGAACCTTAGCATCTCAGAACCTCAGAACCTTTTTTTCAAAATAGACTTTGTACCTTTGCCACTCTGAACCTTTGCACCTTAAAAAAATGTCTAGAAAAATAAAATTAATTTGGGATTTTCGAGGTCCGGCATCAGCAAAAACTGCTGAACATCACGAAATTCATTTGAAAGAATATATCGCTATCGAAAAACTTCCGCTAAATATTACCGGTTTTAAAATTGTAAACGACATGCATGCAACCGCTTTTATGGTTGTAACCGATGAAAATATGATTCAGGTAAGAGATGCTTTGAAACCGCATCGTGGGGAAATTTATTCCGAATAAAATTCCAATTTTTCAAATCCCAAATTCCAATCAATTGGAATGAATTCCAAAAAAAAATCCAAATTCCAAACTTTCTCAAGCATTGGAATTTGGAATTTATAAATTTTGGCATTTAACTTTAGTTCGCGACTTCGCTAATAAACTTAATACGCATTAAACGCAATTCATCTATATCATAATCGCCATCGAATTCTTTTAGTGCGTCTTCGATTTTGTCTGATTCTGATTCCATGAAATAATCGTGAATTTCTTCCTGCTGATCGTCGTCGAGCATATCATCAATCCAATATTTGATATTTAGTTTTGTCCCGGAATATACGATTTGCTCCATTTCTTTAATCAAAGCATCCATCGTTAACCCTTTTGCAGAAGCGATATCACTTAGAGGCAATTTCCTGTCAATATTTTGAATGATGTATAATTTGTTGGCGGAGTTTACTCCGGTAGACTTTACAACTAGATCGTCTGGGCGAATAATATCGTTATCTTCTACATATCTGCTAATTAAGGTAACAAATTCACTACCGTATTTTTTAGCTTTTCCTTCACCAACCCCATGAATATTGTATAATTCGGTTAATGAAATTGGATATTTTAAAGCCATATCTTCAAGAGAAGGATCCTGAAAAACAACAAACGGAGGAACGCCTAATTTTTTGGCTACTTTTTTACGAAGTTCTCGCAGCATTCCCATTAAAACTTCATCGGCAGTTCCAGAAGATTTTGATGATGCCACTATTGCTTCGTCATCGGCTTCGCTGTATTCATGATCTTCAGACATCATAAATGAAACCGGTTTTTTGATAAAATCTAAACCTTCTTGTGTAATTTTTATCACACCGTATGTTTCGATATCTTTTGATAAATATCCGGTTACTAAAACTTGTCTAAGTAATGCCATCCAATATTTTTCGTCATGGTCTGAACCAGAACCAAAATAAGACTGTGCATCTGTTTTATGTGCTTTAATAACCGCATTGATTCGGCCAATTAAAGTAAACACAATTTCTTTTGATTTGTAAATATGCTTGGTATCCCGAACAATTTCAAGAAGTTTAACAACTTGATCTTTGGCTTCAATTTTATTTTTAGGATTACGAACGTTATCATCCATGTCTGCCCCTTCTCCGGTTTCACTGTCGAATTCTTCTCCGAAATAATGTAATAGGAATTTTCTGCGTGACATTGAAGTTTCGGCGTAAGCCACAACTTCCTGCAAAAGTGCAAAACCAATTTCCTGTTCTGCAACTGGTTTTCCTGACATGAATTTCTCCAGTTTTTCTACATCTTTATAAGAGTAGTAAGCTAAACAATGTCCTTCTCCTCCATCGCGACCGGCACGACCCGTTTCCTGATAATAACTTTCTAAAGATTTTGGAATATCGTGGTGAATTACAAAACGAACGTCTGGTTTATCGATTCCCATTCCGAAAGCGATTGTTGCCACAACGACATCAACATCTTCCATCAAAAACATATCCTGATGTTTTGCTCTAGTTTTTGCATCTAAACCAGCGTGATAAGGAACAGCGCTGATTCCGTTTACTTGTAAAACTTCGGCAATCGATTCTACTTTTTTACGGCTTAAGCAGTAAATAATTCCAGATTTGCCTTTATGTTGTTTAATAAACCGAATAATATCTGATTCGATATTTTTCGTTTTAGTACGTACTTCGTAGTATAAATTTGGTCTGTTAAATGATGCTTTAAAAGTATTCGCATCAGACATATCCAGGTTTTTCAGAATATCTTCCTGAACTTTTGGGGTTGCAGTAGCGGTAAGTCCAATAATTGGTACTTTACCTAATTGTTTAATAATACTTCTCAGATTTCTGTATTCCGGCCTAAAATCATGTCCCCATTCTGAAATACAGTGAGCCTCGTCAATCGCAACAAAAGAAATGGGCACACTTTGTAAAAAGGCTACATATTCTTCTTTCGTTAAAGATTCGGGAGCAACATACAAGAGCTTGGTTAAACCCGAACTGATGTCTTTTTTTACTTGTGTAATTTCTGTTTTGGTAAGGGAGGAATTTAACACATGCGCAATTCCGGTTTCTGATGAGAGGCTTCGAATCGCATCTACCTGATTTTTCATCAAAGCAATTAAAGGAGAAACAACAATAGCCGTTCCGTCCTGAATTAAAGCGGGTAATTGATAACAAAGAGACTTACCGCCGCCCGTAGGCATAATTACGAAAGTATTCGTTTTACCTAAAATACTCGTAATGACTTGCTCCTGCAAGCCTTTAAATTGGCTAAAGCCGAAATACTTCTTTAATTCCTTGTGTATTTCAATTTCGTTTGAATTCATTCTTTATTTAAATGGATATTTTTGTATAAATTTGCAACACATAAAGATACAACTTTCTTTTATACATACAAATTTTAAATATTCTGTTTTGATCTCAAAAGAAAATATACTGGCAATCGCCAAAAAAACTATACTCTCTGAAAGTGAAGCAATTATAAAGTTAATTGATTTTCTGGACGAAAATTTCTTCGAAGCAACACAACGTATTTACGAAACTAAAGGCCGATTAATCGTTACCGGTATAGGAAAAAGCGCCATAATTGCTCAAAAAATGGTGGCTACTTTTAACTCCACCGGAACACCTTCAATGTTTTTGCACGCTGCAGAAGCTATTCATGGCGATTTAGGGATGATTCAAAATGATGATATCATTATCTGTATTTCAAAAAGCGGTAACAGTCCTGAGATTAAAGTTTTGGTTCCGTTATTAAAACGTTTTGGGAATACCTTAATTGCTATTACGGGAAATGTAACTTCATTCCTGGCTAAAGGTTCTGATTTTGTTTTAAACACAACGGTTGACACAGAAGCCTGCCCTATAAATTTAGCACCAACAAACAGTACTACAGCACAGCTTGTAATGGGCGACGCTCTGGCAGTTTGTTTAATGGAAATGCGCGATTTTAAACCCGAAGATTTTGCGGTTTATCATCCGGGAGGTGCTTTAGGAAAAAAACTTTTGCTTCGTGTAAAAGATATGATCGAGCATTCGTTAAAACCAGCTGTTTCTCCAGACACTTCTATCAAAAAAGCAATCTTCGAAATTTCTGAAAAAAGACTTGGTGTTACTGCAGTTATTGAAGACAATAAAATTGTTGGAATTATTACGGATGGTGACATCAGAAGAATGTTAAACGACCGCGATACTATAGCAGATTTAACAGCTAAAGATATTATGTCAAAAAATCCTAAATTAGTATCTTCAGAAACTATGGCAGTAGATGCTTTAAATATTTTAGAAGATTTTTCTATTACACAGCTTATCGTAGCTGACAACGGCGAGTACAAAGGAGTATTACATTTACATGACATTTTAAAAGAAGGAATCGTATAATGGCAAAGAAAAACCTTGGCGAGATGTCATTTTTAGACCATCTTGAAGAACTAAGATGGTTATTAGTTAGAAGTACAATTGCAATATGCATTATGGCATTTGTTACTTATTTTATCAGTGATTATTTATTTGATCAAATTATTTTAGGCCCCACAAGACCTAGTTTTTTTACTTATGTCTGGTTTTGTGATTTATCACATCAATTAGGTTTTGCGGATAGTATCTGCATTACCAAATTAAACTTTATCATTCAGAATACTGAAATGGAAGGTCAGGTTAACATATTCGTCTGGATGTGTCTTTTGGCAGGTTTCATATTAAGTTTCCCTTACATTTTATGGGAACTTTGGAAATTTATCAGTCCTGCACTTTATGAGAAGGAAAGAAAAAATGCTAAAGTATTCATATTCACTTCTTCCCTGCTTTTCTTTTTAGGAGTAATATTTGGTTATTATGTAGTAATACCAATGTCTGTGAATTTCGTAGCAACTTTCTCTATTAGTGAAATGGTAATCAATCAATTTACTTTAGACTCTTATATGGGAATGGTAAAAACGAGTGTTTTGGCCAGCGGATTGTTTTTTGAACTACCTATTATCATTTATTTCTTAACGAAACTAGGATTGGTAACTCCTGATTTTTTAAGAAAATATTGGAAATATGCTGTGATAATTATTCTAATTATTGCTGCAATTGTGACTCCGCCAGATGTTGTGAGCCAAACTATTGTAGCCATTCCAATGTTAATTATCTACGAAGTAAGTATCCTGATTTCAAAGATTGTTTATAAAAATAAATTGAAAGAAAATGTCTGAATTAATTCAAGAATTTAACGACTATCGTTCTAAAATGAACGAAAAATTATTGGCTGACAATAACAAAATTGTAAAGCGAATTTTTAATCTGGACACGAATGCGTATGCACCTGGAGCTCTTGATGTAAAAACAAAAGAACTTTTAGGTTTAGTTGCTTCGGCTGTTTTGCGTTGTGATGACTGCGTAAAATATCACTTGGAAACAAGTTATAAAGAAGGCGTTTCTAAAGAAGAAATGATGGAAGCAATGGGAATCGCAACTCTTGTTGGAGGAACAATCGTAATTCCGCATTTAAGAAGAGCTTACGAATTCTGGGAAGCTCTTGAGGAGCAAGGGAATTAGAAAATGAGACAATTAGTCAATTAGATAATTTTCTTGACAATATGTTAATTCATTTATTCTATTGATTTATTTTCTTTTATTTTGCCCAGTGGAGATATAATTATCTCATTATCAAATTGACATATTATCTAATTAAAAAAAATGAAGCTAAGAGCCGATAATTTAATCAAAACCTACAAAGGCCGAAGTGTTGTAAAAGGAATTTCTGTTGAAGTAAACCAAGGAGAAATCGTTGGGCTTTTGGGACCAAATGGTGCCGGAAAAACGACTTCTTTTTACATGATCGTGGGATTGGTAAAACCAAATTCAGGAAATATTTATCTTGATGATCTAAATATTACCGATTATCCTATGTACAAACGTGCACAGCAAGGAATTGGTTATTTGGCGCAGGAAGCTTCTGTTTTTAGAAAATTAAGTATTGAAGATAACATTTTGAGCGTTTTACAATTAACGAAACTTTCTAAAGAAGAGCAGATTGCTAAGATGGAAAGTTTGATTGAAGAATTCAGCTTAGAACATATTCGCACGAACCGCGGAGATTTACTTTCCGGAGGGGAACGTCGTCGTACCGAAATTGCCCGTGCATTAGCAACAGATCCAAAATTTATTTTATTGGACGAACCTTTTGCGGGAGTTGACCCGGTTGCGGTTGAAGATATTCAGAGAATTGTAGCGCAGTTAAAAAATAAAAATATCGGAATCCTGATTACGGATCACAACGTTCAGGAAACTTTAGCAATTACAGATAAAACATATTTAATGTTTGAGGGAGGAATCCTGAAAGCGGGAATTCCAGAAGAATTAGTAGAAGATGAAATGGTTCGCCGTGTTTATCTTGGACAAAACTTCGAACTTCGTAAGAAGAAGTTGGAATTCTAGAAGAAGTATTCAGTCGCAGTTTTCAGTCACAGTTATCTGAAAACTGTAAACTGCGACTGTAAACTAATTTTTAAATAATCTACGATGAAGTCAGAAAAACCAACTCAGGAAGATTACGACAATTGGCACAAAGATCCAAACAATTGGTATTTGGGATGTTTTTATTATAATCCGAAAGACAAACGATTGCTTCCGCCAAAAAGAATTCAATGGATGGGATATACAGTAAATTTTGCGAATCCTTATTCAGTATTAATTTTTCTAGCTTTCATTGCCTTAATTCCGCTAGCGCTTTTATTTTCAAAATAACCATAAAGTATTCAATCTCAATTTTCATTCTCGGCAAACTGAAAACTGCGACTGTAAACTCATTCAACGGTAATAAACTGCAGTTGTTCTATATCTCCATTATAAATATTAACATCAACTCTGTGTTTTATTCCGGGCAGAGAAGCTTTTTCTGTAAACTGCCAAAACAGCCAATCGTCTTCGATTTTTTCCCGGTAGAAATTGTAATTGGCAATCCAAAACAAATATTCTCCAAATTCTTCTTTTAAGAAATCAGAATAATATCTTTCTCCTGAATAAATTATCGGGCGCACCTGATAATGTTTTTCCACTTTAGTTAACCAACGTTTTAAACCTTTTTTTAAACTGTCCAAAGATTGATTTTTTGGTAATTTCTCTATATCTAAAACCGGAGGTAAATCTCCTTTTTGCAATTTTACGGTTTTAATAAAAAGATTGGCCTGTTCTATCGAGTTTTCGTTTGGACGATAATAATGATAAGCCCCGCGTATGATTTTATTTTCCTTCGCTCCGTGCCAATTACGTTTAAACTGACCATCAACACGATCGTTGCCGGCAGTTGCGCGAATAAAAACAAATTGTACGGGATATTTTTCATCTAAAATTTCAACTTCATCCCAATCTACTTTTCCCTGAAATTCAGACACATCAATTCCAACAACTTTTCCTTTATGATTTTCGAGAACGCGAATATTCCTCACATCAGAAAGATGTTTGTCTACCTCATCTTCATCTAAAACCTTTTCTGATTTAAATCCTAAATAATAAGCCAGTCCCTTGCGATAGTGATAAACAATTCCAATAAAAAGTAGCGCAAAGAAAATCAATAAAAGAGATCGAAAAAGCCTGCTTAGAAATGATCTCCCTGCTGGTTTTCTGGAATATGTTTTACGATAAGTCGTTTTTCTTGCCATTCGAATAAAACTACTTTTTTTTCAAAAACAAATTATTTACGATCGATAGTAAAACGTAAAAAATGATGATTAATGGAACGGCTCCAAAATGGAATAATAAAAGTAAAACGAAAGAAATTAAAAGAAATACGATCTGCAAAGCATTATCTTTCAAATTAAACTTCTTTACTTTTAAAGAGAACAACGGGATTTCGGCATTCAAAATATAAGCACTGCATAAAGTGATCACTAATAAAACATATTGGTTTGTCAGGATCTCAAGCAATAATAAAGAATCTGAAAACTTTAAAACTAACGGAAGACTCAAAATAAAAAGAGAATTTGCCGGAGTTGGCAATCCTATAAATGAATCTGTCTGACGTGTATCAATATTGAAATTAGCCAAACGATAGCAGGAACCTAAAGTTACAATAAATCCTAAAAACGGAATAAATGCATTTGTTCCTAATTCGTGTGCGCTGTTTGTAAATAAACTGTACATAACGTAACCCGGAGCAACTCCGCTGGTTACCATATCTGCCAAAGAATCTAACTGCAAACCAAGCGGGCTTGAAACTTTGAATAATCTAGCGAAAAAACCATCAAAAAAATCAAAAAAGATTCCGAGACAAACCATGTAAAAAGCCATTTCGTAATTGGCTTCGGAAATAAAAACTATTGCAACGCAGCCACAAAAAAGATTAATTAATGTAATTAAATTCGGAATGTGTTTTTTAATATTCATGTCTTATAAATTTTGATAATCTTGGAGAACAAATTTAGCATAATATGCACATGAAAAACGTGTTTTCGCAATTGTTTTTTATTTGAAATTCTAACTTTCGCAATATTTCTAAAAAGGAAGAAATTAGATGGGTAAAATATTATATTTTTGATGAAAATTAAAAACAGACGTCAGTCTGCAAAAAAACAGCTTTTGAAAAAACTTTCTGCGTTTTTATTATTTTGGAGTTTTACTTCGCAATATGCACAAACCGTTCGAAAATATTCGAATGAGTTTATGAATATTGGTGTTGATGCAGCAGCGTTGGGAATGTCGAGTGCTGTTACAGCTTCGACTAATGACGTAAATGCTGTTTACTGGAATCCGGCTGGTTTAACACATCTGGAAGATCATCAAATTTCGTTAATGCACGCCAGTTATTTTGCCAATATTGCGCAATACGACTTTATTGGGTATGCAAGTCCTATTGATGATCGAAGTGCCTGGGGAATTTCGATGATTCGTTTCGGTGTTGATGACATTATGGACACGACTCAATTAATCGACAGTCAGGGTAATATTGATTATAACAGAATTCGTTTGTTTTCTACTGCCGATTATGGTTTTACTTTTTCATACGCCAGAAAACTTCCTGTTGAAGGATTTCAATATGGTGTAAATGCAAAAATCATCCGAAGAGTTATTGGAAAATTTGCCAATTCATGGGGCTTTGGTTTTGATGTTGGACTTCAATTTGAACATAATGACTGGAAATTCGGATTGATGTTGCGCGATATTACAACAACTTACAATGTTTGGAATATTGATGAGGAAGAATACGAAAAAATCGCAAATGCTATTCCGGGAGAAAATAATGAATTACCTGAAAGTACCGAAATCACTTTACCAAAGGCACAATTAGGAGTTTCTAAAAAATTCGAATTTCATGACGATTACAGTCTTTTGGCAGCTGGAAATTTGAATATGCGTTTTGAGCAGACAAATGATATTATTTCGTCTAAAGTTGTGAGTATCGATCCGGCACTTGGTTTTGAATTTGGTTATACAGATATTGTTTTTTTAAGAGCCGGAGCGGGAAATTTTCAGAATGTGATGCAATTGGATAATACTGAAAAACTAAGTTTTCAGCCTAATATTGGTCTCGGTTTTAAATACAAAGGCATTCAGATTGATTATGCTTTAACTGATTTAGGAAATCAAAGTGCAGCTTTGTATTCTAATATTTTCTCTATAAAAGTTGATCTTGGTATTTTTAGATAATAAACTTCTTAAAATTTTAAATTATGAAAAAAGTCCTTTTACAAAAAACACTTTTTAGTTTACTATTATTACTAAGTTTTACTATTGGCTTTGGCCAAAATATACCATTATCAAAATATTCTAGAATAAGCTTGATTACCTGCGGGTTAGGAAACGAAACGTATTCTTATTTTGGACACACTGCTATTCGCGTGGCAGACCCGATAAACAATCTTGATGTAGTTTACAATTACGGTGCTTTTGATTTTAGAACACCCAATTTTGTTGCCAAATTTACTAAAGGTGACTTGCAGTATTTTGTAGTTGCTCATTCATTTGCAGATTTCTTAAATGATTATACTTATGAAAAAAGAAGTGTTTTTGAGCAGGAATTACTTCTTTCTCCAGAATTAAAACAGAAACTTTTTGACAGACTAAACGCTGTTTTACTATCTAACGAACGCTACTATACTTATAAATTTATTGACAAGAACTGTACATCGATGGTTGTTGATGTCATTAATTCAGCGTTGGGTGGAAATGTAATTGTAAAAAAGAAAGATACTGATAAAACATACCGCTCTGTTTTGTTTCCTTATTTTAAAGGTCATTTTTATGATCAATTGGGGACAAGTATTATTTTTGGAACTAAAGTTGATCAATTAGCGACTAGAATTTTTCTGCCTTTTGAATTAAAAAACAGTTTAGATGAAACCACTTTTCAAGGCCATCTTTTAGCAGGAAAGACTAAAACACTTTTAAGTTTTGAAAAAGAAACTCCAACGTCATGGTGGAACAACATCTATACTTATTTGTTTATTTTAGGATTTGTGGTTGTTGTACACAATAAAATTGTAGATAAAATCTATCTTTTGGTTTTATCGTTAATGGGAATCTTTTTTGTTTCGGTTGGATTTTATTCTTTTCACCAAGAACTGGCGATGAATTATAATGTGTTATTGTTTAGTCCGTTCTTATTGCTTTTGATTTTCTTTTCGATTGCAAATAATAAAAGATGGACTTATAGATTTGCTGTTTTACATTTAATTTTCCTAATTGTTTACAGCCTATTTATGATCAATAAGGCACATTTGTTAATTGTACTGCCAATGATCATTACAAATGGTTTTGTTCTGGTAAGAGTTGTGATACGAAACGTAAAACGCATCCCGATAATAATCTAATACTTTATTGGCCTCTGTAAAATAAAACAGTCGTAATTGTTTTAAAAGTAATACTCAAATCAAGAAAAACGCTTCTATGCTTGATATAATATAGATCGTATTGAAGTTTTATTAAGCTCTCATCAATCGATTCTCCATAGGAGTAATTTACTTGTGCCCAGCCGGTAAGTCCTGGCTTTATTACATGGCGGGTTTCATAAAAAGGCATTACTCTGGCGATTTCCTCTACAAAAAATGGTCTTTCAGGTCTAGGCCCTATTACAGCCATATCTCCTTTTAAAACATTGAAGAATTGCGGTAATTCGTCTATTCTGGATTTGCGCATGAATTTGCCAAAGGGTGTAATTCTTTTATCATTAAAAACGGCAAAAACAGCACCATTTGTTTCAGAAGCTTCAATCATGGTTCTGAATTTATAAATTTTAAAAACATTCCCGTTCTTACCAACGCGATCTTGTGTATAAAAAAGACTGCCTTTGTTTCCGAGAAGATTTGCGATAAAAATAAAAGGAATGAAAACCGTGCAGATTATTAAGCCAGTAAAAGAGAACAACAGTTCTAAGAAACGTATTAAAAATAAATACAATTTATTGTTATTACTACGGCTGAAAGGAAAGAAACGATAAAAATCCCGAGCTATATAATGTACGGGAATACGCTGTGTTTTGCTTTCATAAACCTGTGTATATTCCCTAATAACATTTCCAGATTCTAATAAATGAAGTAATTGCTGGTATAAATCTGCCGTGATTCCATCTGTTTTTTGGGAGGCAATTACAATTTCAGAAACGCTGTTTTTTATTACAAAATCTTCTAATTCACTTTTATCAATTTCTTTTACATAGTGAAATTCTACATTTTCTTCAGAAATAGAATCAGAATTAACAAATCCAATAATTTTATAATGCGGGTCAACGTTTTCTAATCCTAAGACTAATTCCTCCACCTGATCCTGATCACATATTAAAACTACATTTTGTGAAAAACGATGAGATGCCAGAAATAATGCATAAAAGAAACGCCATAATAACACAACTAGTAATATTGTTAAATAAAAAATCAATATTATCAATCGCTGTTTTGGAAGTTCCGGAGATAAAACAGGTGTAAGCAGGTATACCAGAACAGTAGTGGAAACTGAAAGAACAACACTTTTAAGTATTTGAAACTGATTACTTGCAATCTGCAAATTATACATTTCGAAAATTGTCCCAAAAATGAACAAATAACCAACAAGTATAATGGGTCTGTAAATAATTTCAATTTCTAAAGCAAAATAATGATAATCAAAAAAGAAACTTAAAAAATACAATGCAGACAAAACGAAAATAGCATCAAAAGCAAAAAGCAAAACTTTTCGTTCTGAAATTTCAAAATGCATTTTATTAGTTGAACGCATATTATGGTAGGTTTAGGGGCTTAAACTTGGAGCAAATGTATTATAAAAAACGAAATTTATTTTAGGTTATTACTTGTTTTTTCAGGAATTTTTATGTGAACGGAAAGCAGCATCATTGCGTATACAAAAGCTGGGGCTGCGATACGCATTGCTGCATGATTTATTGTTAAAAGCCAAAAAACAAAAAAGGATAAAAAATATAAATGCTGGCGATTATTAATATAAAGTATAAAAGGAGGTATAAAAAGCAATAAAAGTCCAAAAATGCCAAATATACCATGCTCGCTAAGCATTCGGGATATTTCATTGTGTGAAGCAACTGCCTGTCCTAATGATTCTTCACGCAATTTTTTTCCAATTCCGGCACCAACACCTAAAATTGGATTATCTAAAAAAAGTTTAAAATCAGCATCCATAATAGCTTCTCTTCCTCCTAATCTATCTTTTTTCACACGTCCTTTTGCATCCTGATTCGCATACCGTTTTTCGATAAGACCTCTTGTCTGTAATGAACTATATGCCCAGGTTCCAACTCCCATTGACCCAATCAAAATAAAGATTAAGATAAACTTCTTTTTTGCTTTTCCGTTTGAAAAGTAATACAAAAAAAGAAGTGAAAGACCAATCATGGCTGCACCCGTAATAACACCTCCTCTGGAAAAAGTTACTATCCCTCTATAACTAATGAAAATTAATATTAAAATATTCAATAAAACAATTCTTTTTGATTTTGAAAACAATATCAATTGTGTAAAAAAGATAAACATTCCTAAACCTAGTATAGTCGAAACCTGATTAGGCCCAAATCCTCCTGAAGTTTCAAAATTGGAACTTGTTCCCGTTACTACATCTTTTACGCTGGGATTATATAAGAAAAGATAAACTACAGTTGTAATTATTGGCATTCCCATGGTAGTCAAAATATTCTGTAAATCTGAAAACAGGATTCTTCTTTTATACATATATATAGAAGAAATTGCCAGACAAAATGGTCCCGACAAATTAAAAACTAGGGCCTTTTTAATATCTGTATCTAAATCAGCTTCAGCAAGTGCTATGAAAATACCAGGTATTAAAAAAACAATAAAAAGAACATATATTAAGGCATTTATAGAAAAGTTGCTATAAATCATGCCTAAAAACATAAAAATAATTACGCAAAGTTTTATGTATTCATTATTTAAATTACCACCTGTCATTCGCAAGAAAACCTCTGCCCCAACCAAATACGCCGCGACAAAAAGCACTTCATTGTTTTTGTTCTTATTACGGCTAACAATATAAAGTCCTACAATAGGAATTAAAAGTGCATAAATTTTTGACAAAAAAGGAATTGCAAAAACTGCCAATGCAATTACAGCATGAATTAAAATTAGAAAACTGTAAGAGAAGGATAGTTTTTTCATTAATTTATTTTTTTATATTCAGACATTAATTTTTCGATTACAACTTTTTCTGAATAATTCTTCATAACTGATATTCTAAAATTATCTGCCGTTGTCTTCCTAAACTGTTCTTCTTTTATCATTTTTTCTAATTGAACTTTCAACTCAAAATCATTAAAAGGACTAAACACTAACCCTGTGACTTCATGTTGAATAATTTGCGAACAAAAACCAACATTGGTAGAAACAACTCCCAAATTGCTCATAGCGTATTCTAATAATGCAACAGGAAAGCCTTCTTCTGTAGAAGCTAAAACTCCTATGTCTGCTTGCGATAAAATATTTTTAACATCTTTTCTTTCTCCATACAAATGTATATGCTTTTCTAATGCATTATATTTTATAAAACTTTTTAATGAATTTGAATATTCATCTAAGTAATCTCTTCCTATTAAATGGAGTGTCCAATCTGAGTCTTGTAATTTTAAATCCAAAAAAGTTTTCAAAATTAAGATATGGTTTTTAGGATTTTTCAAATTTGCCAAAACAACAATTCGTTTTCCTTCTATGCCTTTCAAACTTGTAATTTGATTATCATTCTTTTCTTCAATAGTAAAATTAGGAATAAAAACTACTTTTTTACATAGCATTGTTTTCTGACTCCAGTTTCTTAATTGATAATTAACTACAAAAATGGATGAAAAAAAAACAGATAAAAAAATTAAAACCTTATTTTGTTTCCACGTTTCATTAACCCGGCTTCCATAATGATCATGCCATACAATTTTAATTTTAACAAAAGTTAGTTTGACTAAAACAGCCGTAAAAAAAGAAGAGCTATGAGCATGAATAATCGTAACTTTATTATCAAGTATATATCTTCTTAATTTAAAGATAGCTTTAAGGTCTATTTTTTTCTTCTTGTTTAAAAATAAATAGGAAACATTTTCATTTATTTGATGAATTAGCTCTCCTTCTTTTCTTGTTGCAATTAAGCCGGAAAAAGTTATTTCTTTTGAAAGTGCATTTGCATAATTAACAGCCATTCGCTCTGCCCCTCCAGATTCTAAAGAATCTATTAATTGTACTATTCTCATTTTTGTAACAGCTTTTTAATTTCAAGTTCAAAAATTTCTGTTGTATAATATTGAGACCAATCAGCAGCATTTTTACTCAGTTCTAAGAAATTATTTTCGTTTAAAACCTTATTAATTTGACTTACATCTTTCTCTAAATCCATTTCGAGCATAATTCCTCTTTTTCCATAATCCAACATATAAGGAACACATGAAACTTTTGTAGCCGCGGGAACGCAGCCCCAAAACATTCCTTCTGCAATAGCTTTGGGCCATCCTTCACTTTTAGAAGGCAGAATCACAAAGTGACTTTCCTGATATGCAGTTTTTACGATTTCTTTGGTTTGATTACCATTTAGAAAAATAATGCTGTCAAGTTTATTATTTGTTATGTATTGATGTAAAACATTTCCTTCTGCACCATCACCATATAAATTCAAAATAACATTTTTTCCCTTTTTAGCTAATCCTTGAACTATGTTTACTGCATACATTGGATTTTTTCCTGAAACTAAACTTCCAACAAAAATAAATTTTATGATAGGATCTAAAGACGGCTTTTCTATTTGAATTTTCTCCAATTCAGAATAAGTCGCTGTAAAGAAAGGTTTAATATTTTTAGATTGTTTATTCCAGTCACCATAAACTAAAACCGTCATGTTTTTAGTCAAAAAAGTATTATTTAAAATACGTTTTTGCAATTTATAAGTCCATGGTTGTTTACTTTGGGGATCCCAATTTCCTGCATATTTTACGGTTTTTATTTTTCCGGGAAATAATATCTGGACAAAACAGCCTAGTAAACCCATATTTCCTGGGCATCTTAAGTGAATATGATCTGCGTTTTTCATTGCCCAAAATATGCTCCAAAGAATTACTGGAATTTTAACTATTGAGAATAATATATTCTTAAAACTGATAAAGCTAAAATCAGATACTTTTCTAAATTCAATTTGGTTATGAATATAAGCAATGTCGATGTCTGTTGGATTGGCCTTAATTAATGGAGCAACTATTATTGTTTTATCTACGTATTTAAACCAAATGTTCATTTCACGTACATAAGGTGCGTAACCAAAAAACTGTCCGTTATCCTCAACATGATTGACATTTGTAATAATTGCAAATTTCATTTCAATATTTCTTTAGAAAAATTAAAACAATATTTTTCAATACTAAATTTGTCTAAGTAAGTTTTTCTAGAATTAATTGCCATTTTAGGTTGGAGAATAAAGTCATCTTCGACTCTTTTAAATAATAATTTTATAGATTCAATAGTTGCATCAAATTTAAAACATTCCTTCCCGTCTTCCAGATAGTGAGTTAATCCCGTTGTATTTGATATTAACAAAGGCGTATTATTCATCATAGATTCTAATCCAACTGTAGGTAGGTTATCAATTTTTGATGGTATTATTGCGAAGTGACTATTTTGAAGATATTGATCAATCTCAGTATATTTTAGTGCGCCAAAATATCTGATTGAATTTTCGTCTTTGATTAATTCTTTAATTTCTGATTCTAACCCCCCGTTTCCGGCAATATTCAAAATAATCTTCGAAGATTGATTCTCTTTCTGATAAATTTTAAATGCTTCAATTAATTCTATTATTCCCTTTGAGTGAGCGAGTCTGCCTAAAAAAGAAACAACAATTGCATTTCCATTAATAGTTTTTGAGTTTGAAAACCTATCTTTCATCGGATTTAAAACAACTAATCCTTTTTTAGAATGATAGTTTTTTTCAAAATCCGTTTTAGCCAATTCTGAAGGACAAATTACTACATCACAAAACAGTTTATAGAATACTTTCTTTCTGAGAAATAAAATATCTTTTTTTAATTTCATCTTTTTATTATCTAACTCAATTTGTTCCATTAGGGTATGATAATAAGCAAATGTTCGGATTTTATTTAATGATAATAATTTTGATATCCCGATAGTAATATTAGCTCCAACAAAATGACCAATTACCACATTTGGTTTGTATTTAAAATATAATCTGGAAAACCAAACAGCATCTTTTAATGAAGTTGGCCGGTTTTCAGATGGCCATGAACATATTATTATTTCGCCTTTTTCTTTTTTGATTATTTCAGTTTGAGAAAAATAAGGTCTATAAGAAATAAAAACAACTCTATTACCTTGATCTGCCAAATAATTAGCTAATGAGAAACTAATTACGGCAAATGAATTTTCATTGTAATTATGAGCTATTAAAATGGTTTTCATAAACCTAATTTATTTAATGTATTGAGTGATTATAGATTTGAAGAAATCAACATTTTGCTTAAAAATCTGTTCTAACGCATATTTTTGAAGTACAAATTCCCTTGCCTTTTTTCCAATTGTTTTTGCTTCTTGTTCATTCGAAAGAAACCAAATAATTTTTTCAGCAATATCTTCAGGACTATGTGGATCGCATAATAATCCTGTTTTATAATCTTCAATAGCTTCTGGACCTGGTCCTAATTTTGTAAAAACCACTACTTTTTCCATTGCCATAGCTTCTGGGGCAACTAATCCCTGGGTTTCCATATGAGAAGGGAACACACATACTGATGCCTCAGAATATGCTTTTGGGATATTCGAATAAGAAATAACTCCTTGAAAATGAATATCTTTTACCAGTCCTCCTAACTTTGGCAGCTCCTTTTCTTTTAACATTTTTATATATGATGTGCCATCTGCGAAAAACCAATCTCTTCCATAAATTTCAAGCGCGGCATCAGGAAATTCTTTTTTAACAAAGGGAAAAGCCTGAATTAATTGACGTATTCCTTTTTTCTCACAAACTGTTCCTGCAAATACAATTTTGTTTTGAATTTCATTTTCATGAATGGGTTTAAAAAAATCAGTATCAATAGGATTGCTGATGTATGCTATTGGCTTATTATTATAACTCAAATATTTCTCCGTATGTTTTTTTACATATTGAGAAACTGCAATAAAAGCATCGGCTTTCTTAAAAGATCTTTTTTCCTGAAATCCTTTCCATTTATTAATTTTTCTGTTTTCGCCTTCGGCAAAAAAATGATGTCCTCCATGAAGACGAATAATATATTTTATGTCTTTTATTTTTGATATGAAGGCAAAACCAAGTTCGGAAGATTCTATAATTTGTATAGGATTCTGTTTATGAATTTCAATAATTTTTTGAGTTATAGCTTTTGAGTTAAAATACCATGAAAATCCTTTAACAGTACTTTTCTTTAGTCGATAAACATTAACTCCTTCTACAACTTCTGTTTCCTCGTTTGGAGTATAATTAATACCAATAACAGATACTTGAATATCCTTTTTCACTAATGCTGCTGCTAGTGTTTTAACAAAACTACCAATTCCGCCATGTGGAAATCCTTGTTTTGGAAATTCGTTAGTTAGGAAACAAATATGCATTTATGAATGTTTTTTAATAAACTCCTCTATTGAAAGATAGAAATCATTTACAGATTGTTTTACCTTTTCATCTGACCAATCCCACCAGCTAATTTTATTCAAAGCATCTATAATTTCCGGGTTGTGTTTGTATTTAATTATTTTGGCCGGAACGCCCGCTGCAATTGCATAATCAGGAATATCACTTGAAACAACAGCTCCAGACATTATTGTAACTCCATTTCCAATTTTTACACCTGGTAAAATTGTGGCATTCATTCCAATCCAAACATCATTTCCTACTACTATATCAGCCTTCTTAGCTTTTATTTTATTACTTATATCTCTAACTCTGTAAGGTATTTCATTAATTATTACTTCATCATTTTTTTCCAAAATTTCATGAAACAAAGGAAATGAAGTAACTTCACTTTCTGTGTGAAAACCAGAGTCACAAATGAAATTTACATCATTTGCTATGGAGCAGTATTTACCAATTTTTAAGCTCGAATCATTATACCATTTCCAGACAAAAGCTCCATTATCGTAAGTTTTATTTCCAACAACTGCCCATTTTGCATCTTTTAAATAGATATTATTTTTTCCTTTTAAATAATTATAGTAATTAATTCCTAAAAGGCGCCATAGTAGTTTTCTAATGTATAAAATCATCAGCTTTAATTTTAAGTGTTTTTTATAACATTTGAAATGTTAGAAGCAATATTGTTTTCTTTTCCAACAACAATTTCATACCAATTTTTTAGAGGTGTTATTGATTTCCAATTTTTTTTATGAATAATTTTATCAATAATCTCTTCTTTACTGTTGAGCCAAATTACAGCATTAGTATCTTGCATGCTCCTAAAATGCTGAAATTGGTAAATTGTTTTTACTGACCAGTTTTTATCCCCTTGATTTTGTTGATCATAATTAATAAAAACGCAAGGTTTGTCAAACTTTCCAAAATCAAAAGCCATCGTCGAGCCTACGTTAACTACTATATCAGAATAAAATACCGTGCTTACTAATAATTTAACATCTTCAAAAGTTGGATAAACTGTATTCCATTCTTTTGATTTACTGAAATACCATAAAGGCGGTGCTTCTTTAATTAAATCTTTATACTGCTTTATAATTGCGTCAAATCTTCCCGAAAAATCGACTGGACATCTTCTTAAAAGGATTTGATATTCGTTCTGTAAATTTGCTTTGATAATTTCTTCGGCAATATCTTTTAGATATTCCGGATCATCAGGGGAAGTTTTTGTATCGTCGCCAGAAAAGCAGATGATTTTTTTATTTAAATCTAAATTGTATTTCTTGTAGAAAGTATTCTTATCTATTATATTTTTTTCTTCATTGTAAAACTCAAACTGCGGGGTTCCGGTTACATAAATATCTTTTGATAGTATTTCAGGATAGTATAATTTTAATTCATTCTTCATATAATCAGACCACACTAAATAATTGTTTGCTCTCAGGGCTAATCTTGCTTTTGGTAAATTATCCCATGAATAAATTACGGTGCTTGTTTGAATTCCTAAATCTGCCGCTGCCGCAAAAACAGGAGCTGCACTTAAAGCTCTTTGATGCGAACAAAAAACATGATTGATTTGTGTGTCTTTTAAAAGATTTATTACTTCATTGTAAAATGGATTTTTACGAATTGCTTTTTGATAGCTTTTTTCCAGTTTCAAAATGCTCGAATATTTTTTAAAAAAAACAGATGATACTTCAATTGTTCTGTAAAATATCTTTTTAGACAATCCTTTTTGTTTCCAATTCCAATTAGTTAGTAAACTTGGATTATTGACCTTAGAATTATTATAATATAATCTCGAAAGACAGATTAATTCTCTTAAAAACTTCTCTTTAACTGATTCTTTATAATTAGGAATTAAAATTTCTTCATTAATTGCAGTGCTTTCTTTTATTGCCGTTATAGTTTCTGGATCGAAATTATGAAACAAGATTATATCTTCTTCTAAATTATCAAAAACATTAGAGTAGAGATAGTTTCTAATACCAACGCCATCTGGAAACAGTAATACAATTTTATTTTTCTCCATTGAAAGATTATTTTTTGAAAAAATCTTTTAAAATTCTGGCAGTAAACATTTTTGCTCCAGTATCTGTCATATGTCCGCAAGATGAAAAATATTTATTTTCAACTACTACGTTTTCATAATTATAAATTTCAGGATATGCTTTTTTTACCTTTTCAAAATAATTCATTCCAATAACATTTTCGCACATTGGCGTCATAACCGGGATAAAATTGATATTATGAATCTTGCAGATATTTTTAATCTCTTCGTAATATTTGTTATGTGTTAATGGTTTTAAATTGACAATATTATTTTTCATATTGCCATTTTTGTGTTTTACAAGTGGGTAATATCCTAAATTATCTAATGTGTTTGTCTGCTCTTTTTTTAAAATTTTAAAAGCTTCTCTAAAACCTATTTTACCGTCGTATTTTATATATCTGTAAAATGGGACATAATACAATTCATTAAAATCTGGTTCGTTTACAAAATGATTTCTAATTGTTTCTGAATTATGAATATAGGGTAAGAATTTCGCCGAAATTCCTTCGGACTGATGATCGTTTGAAAGATTTAAATCGGCTTCCAGAATAACATTTTTAATTTCATATTTTCTTTCTATCATTAGCTTTAACATTAATGAAGCTTCAAATAAATGTCCGCCGCTCATTCCATAATTAAATGTTTTGAGCCCTTTTTCTTCAAACATTTGAGCTACAAAATGATTATTTGCTCTGGAAGACCCCAAAATAACAACATCATACTTTTGAGCTTTTGAATTAAAAACTTTTTCAATTTTACCTCTATTATTAGAATGCAAAAAAATATACGTATAGAGTCCGTCTAGTAGAAATGCTATAAGTACAGTTACTAAAATAATTTTAGTGATATAGATTAAAAACTTCTTCATTAAAATTGGAAATATATAAATTCTTTATAATCTGAAAAAGTTCCAAAAGCCATAATAGCTAAAATTGCCAGAGCCGTTTTTAATGTGCTCCATTTTCCAGAAAGCGGTTCTACTTTACTGCGATTATTCCATTCGATTAAAACAAATATTCCAATCATAAGCAGCAATTCGTAACTATAGCGTTCGTTATCTAAATACTGAAAACTAAAATCTTTGCTGGTAATAATTCGTTTTAAATACAAAACAGCATCTGTAATCGTTTTGGCTCTAAAAAACACCCATGCAATACAGGTTAATGCAAATGTGTAAAGTATGCTAAAGAACACTTTTACAGAATCAAAATTAAATTTGAGCTGAATTGTGTCCATGTTATTTCGATTGCTGTTTGAAAGAAGCAACGGAAGGAAATAAACGGCATTTATGAATCCCCAAGCCAGGTATGTCCAATTTGCACCATGCCAAAAACCACTCACAACAAAAATGATGAATGTGTTTCTGATTTTCATCCATAATCCGCCTTTACTTCCTCCTAACGGAATATATAAATAATCTCTAAACCAGGAAGAAAGTGAAATATGCCAGCGGCGCCAAAACTCTGCTATATCTCTTGAAAAGTATGGATAATTGAAGTTTCTCAATAAATCTAAACCAAACAATTTGGATACTCCAAGTGCGATATCTGAATATCCTGAAAAGTCTCCATAAATTTGAAAAGCAAAATATATAGCTCCTAAAATAAGTGAGAAGGAATTCATTGAAGTATAATTATCAAAAATAGCATTTGCATAAGTTGCACAAGTATCTGCAATAATTACCTTTTTTACTAAACCCCAAATAATTTGATAAACTCCTTGTTTTGCATTTTCTAAATCAAACTCGCGTTTAACTTTTATTTCTGGGAGTAAGTGTGTCGCTCTTTCGATTGGTCCGGCAACTAAGAGCGGAAAATAACTCACAAATAAGGAATAATCTACAAAATTATATTCGGCTTTTATTCTTTTAAAATAAATATCGATGACATAAGAAAGTCCGTGGAAGGTGTAAAATGAAATTCCGACTGGTAAAATTACATTTAATAATAATGGACTTGCTTTGAGCCCAACGTTATTTAATAATTCAGAAAATGAGGCTGCAAAAAAGTTGTAGTATTTAAATATTCCTAAAAACCCCAGATTGACTAAAACACTTAACCAAAACCAAAATTTTCGGTTTCTCTCTGATTTTCCTTTTTCAATTTGAATTCCTGTATAGTAATCCAGAAATGTTGAAAAAACTAAAAGAAATAAAAATCTCCAATCCCAACAAGAATAGAAGTAGTAGCTGGCAATAATTAATAAAGCATTCTGCGTGCTTTTGTTTTTATTAAAAACAAACCAATACAGGAAAAAAACGATTGGTAAAAAGATAGCAAACGCTATAGAATTAAAAAACATAAGTGCTTAAAGTGGATTAGTAAAAAGATATTATATATCTCTAAATTGTTTTTGGTGATTGAGCTGCCAAATATCGTCTTTCTTTATTGATTGCAAAAACAATTCATTGCTGTTTCCTTGTCCAAAATCATTTTCTGAAACCTGAACTTTATGAGAATCTATTTTTGAAAGTGCTTGTTTTATGTTTTTTTCTGAGTAATCCACATTTATAATATCGGCATGAATAGCTCTATTTTGCTGGCGTGTTCCTATGTTTATTATTGGTATTCCATAATAAGGAGCTTCACGAATTCCGGCGCTGCTGTTACCTATTATAAATTGACTATTTTTTAATAATGTTAAAAAGTACTCAAATCTTAGAGATGGAAAAATCCTAAATCGTTTATTTTCTTCCAGTCTTTTAAATTCATCAATTATAAATTGGCTTCCTAAATCATTATTAGGAAAAATAACGATGTAATTATGATTATCCTCCAATAAACAATCAACAAAAGTATTCGCATACTCTTTCATTGAATTAAATTCTGTTGTAACCGGATGAAACATTACTATCGCAAATTCATTAAATGAAATTCCGTAGTACTTTTTAGCTGTCTCAAGGGATGGTAAATTGGTAGAAAACATAATATCTATATCTGGAGAACCAATGGTAAATATAGATTCTTTTACTTCTCCCATTTGAATTAATCTCCTTGCTGCTTCCTTGTTAGATACAAAGTGTATATGACTTAGTTTACTAACACTATGGCGAATTAATTCATCAACAGTTCCTGAAACTTCGCCGCCTTCTATATGGGCAACTAAAATGTTATTTAAAGATCCCACAATGGCACCGGCAAGAGTTTCTACCCGATCTCCGTGTACTACAATCATATCCGGATTTATTGACTTGCAAAAGTTTGACAATCCTTCAATGGTTTTTGCCAATGTCAAATCCATTGTAGTTTCGTGCGTATGATTTTCAAAAGTAAAAACATTAGTAAAATTACAGCGCTCAATTTCTATCAGAGTATATCCATAAATTTCCTGCAGATGCATACCCGTAACAAAAACAAAAACTTCAAAATCTTGTTGTTCTTCAAGAGTTTGAATTAGTGATTTTATTTTTCCGAAATCTGCGCGAGTGCCGGTAAGAAATACTATTTTTTTTGTAGAATTACTCAAAATCAGTAAAATCTAATTGCTCATCATTTTCAATATCACGCAAAGCTTTTTTACCTATTAAATCATTAAAATGCTCCGCTAGAATTTTACCAGTTCCCGGGCGCTTAACCCAAATATTTTCTTTAGATAAAATTTCGCCTTTTTTAATTGATTTTATAGCACAAACAGTAGCAAAAGCAAAATCAATTGTAACTTGTTCTTCAAGAGCAGGTTTTTTAGTTCCACCTCGCATTAAGGCAATTTCTGCACTTGAAACAATTAATTCTCCACATGCTTTTTCATCCATACTGCAAACAATATCCGGGCCTGTTCGCTGCATGTGGTCTGTAAAATGTCTTTCTAAAATACTCGCTCCAAGTGCAACTGCACCTAGACAAGCATTATTATTTAAAGTATGATCACTTAATCCAAATACTTTATTTGGAAATGCCTGGTGAAGTTCGACCATTGCACCAAAACGAACTAAATGAATGGGAGTGGGATATAAATTTGTGGTATGTAATAAAGCAACCGGAATATTATGTTTATCAAAAATCGCGACGGCTTTTTGAATACTTTCTATTGTATTCATTCCTGTACTTAAAATTACAGGTTTACCAAATGAGGCAATATGTTCTAACAATGGATAATTATTGCATTCTCCCGAACCAATTTTATAGGCCGGAATGTCAAATTTCTTTAATCTCTCGGCAGCTGCTCTTGAAAAAGGCGTTGAAATAAAAATCATGCCTTTGCTTTCCACATAATTTTTTAGTTCTAGCTCATCAGATTCATTTAATGAACATCTTTCCATAATTTCATAAATAGAAACATCTGCATTTCCCGGAATCACTTTTTTTGCTGCGCCAGACATTTCATCTTCTACAATATGAGTTTGGTGTTTTACAACCTCAACTCCTGCGCGGTGTGCTGCATCAACCATTTCTTTGGCAACTTGTAACGATCCCTCGTGGTTAATTCCGATTTCTGCAATAACTAAAGGTGGAAAATCTGGACCAATTTTACGACCTGCAATTTCTATGTATGGATTCATTATTTTTAAAATTTGGGGTTTTATTGTTTTTGATAAAGGTATCTCGCATAATCCAAATCATCGGGAGTATCGATATCAATTTGTGCAAAAATATGATTTACTTCGAATGGGAATGCATTTTCTGAAATAATAATATCTTTTAGAATTAAGGAAGCTTTTGAAATATAAAGTAATCCGTTTTCAAAAAAAAGCGGTTCTAAATCCTGACTTCTCTGTCCGATAGTATAATTAAAAGGCTGGAATTTATTATTGACAATTTTCCCGAATTTCTGATGATTTCTTGAAACTGTAAATATGCTCTCTAAATTATCATTTTGATATTTTTCAAAAACTTCTTTTAATAAATTTTGAGGTCGCAATGGATTTGTAGCTTGCAATAAAACAACATTTTCAACATCTGAATCAATGGATTCTAAAACATGCTTTAAAGCAGAAACCGTTGGCTCCATGTCTCCCGAAATAGAAATTGGTCTATCGATAACTTTTGCACCAAATTGTAATGCTATTTTTTTAATTTCTGCATCATCAGTTGAAACATAGATATCCTCTATTATATCACTATTTTCCTGTGCATATAGTATTGAATGAGCAATTAGAGGTAATTCTCCCAGTAACTGAATATTTTTTTCAGGAATTCGTTTCGATCCTCCACGGGCAGGAATTATAGCTATTGTCTTCATTGTTTCTTTTTTCAATCTAATCTTGATTTAGCTTTTTTAATGATTTCATTCATACCTAAATTCCATGCTTCTGTAGTATATAAATTTTCCGGAAGAGAATCAAACTTTAATGGCTTTTCCATAAATTCAATTATAGCATTTTCCCAAGCTGATACAAAATGCGGTGTTTCAATTAATTTTCCAAATCTGCCATTTTCCATTATTTCTGATACTCCTCCAACATTTGAAGCTATACAATAACAGCCTGAATGCAATGCTTCTGTAAGACTTAAAGGAAATCCTTCCTGACAAAGGGAAGAAAACAAATAACAATCAGCACTTTGCAGATAAGATGCAATATTTTCATTTGGAATTTTTCCTAAAAACCTAACCCCTTCCTGCTCTTGTTTTGGTTCACATCCTATCACCCATAATTCGGTATTTGTATATTTTATAAAAATATTTTTCCAAGCTTCTAATATTATATGCAAGCCTTTTTTTGGTCGATCCTGTGAGCACCAAATGAAGATTTTTTTATCCTTAACATTAAATGAATCTTTTAACTGATCTTTTTTAGCACTTTCAAGTCTAAAGAATTTTTTAGTATCTATTCCGTTATGTAAAACCGAAATTTTAGATGGTAATGCTCTATAATACTCTTTATGAACCAAATATGATTTATAAGTTAAAAGTACCATTTCATCTATGGATTCAAAAAAAGAATCGCCTTTTTGATGGTCAAAAAAAGGAGGATAACTATGGTAAAAAAATTGAATATAACAGTTACTGCTAATTTTTTTTCTGCTTAAAAAATCTACAACATGTTCGACTAAATAAAAATTATCGACTATTTGAATAACAAATTTTTCTTCATTATTCACGATTTTACCTAAAGCTTTTATGTATGATAAATATCTTTTTTTCGTAAATTTTCTAAAAGCCTTTGTTAGGAAAGTATTTTTTACAAAACTATATTTGACTTTGCTAAAAGAACTATGAGGTTGTTCACAAACAATATAATCTATTTGGTTAAGCTGGGAACCAATGTAATTTTTATACAAGGTTGTCCAGCTCCCTATGTTTGAATAGGGCAACGGTAATTGAGAGATTAAAATTGTTTTTGCCATTTAAGTTAGAATTGTTTTTTTAATAATATTTTGCTTCTTCTTTTGTTAAGCCTTTATATATTAAAAACTTCTTTTTTATGCTTTTTTGAAAGATAAATCTATAAAACAGATCATTTTTTATCCATGAGATTATCTTTTTTTCTTTTTGTTTATCAAATTGAATCTCTTCTATTCTATCCTCAGACGAAATTATTGCTTTTTCTAATTTTTGTGACATCCATTCTTCTTCAACATTGCCCATATGGTACACAAAATTATCTTCTGTAGATAATCGCCAGAGTCCATTTCTTACAACTGTTTTATCGAGGATTTCGTCTTCACTATTTCCTCCTAAACTATAGTCTGAGAATAAAACCCCAAGATTAGAGAATACATCTGATCTGTAAGTTGCTACAAAGTGTCCTGCCCCAATGACTGCTTTTACATTTCCATTAGAAAGGGTAAGGTATTTTTCTAAATGTGTGTGTTTATAAAATTCAGGATTTCCAATACTATTTGCGAAATATTGCAAAGCTTTTGGATTTTTTACAGCAGTAAACTTTAATAAATTAGAAAAAAAATTCTCAAAAATTACGTTTGCTGTTTTATTACTAAACGATTTTGGAGAAGGTGTTGGACAAACTGCTCCTGCTTTTGGAAAGGCTTTGAAAACTTCATAAGTTGTGTTTTGCCAGCCATTTAAAAACAATGCATCTGCATCTGCAATTGTTATAAGTTTAAAATTTTGTCCTGTTATTCCTTTTAAAACAGCATTGATTTTACCAATATTAGAAGTGTGAATTAATTCGTTTATTTTCTTACTATGATATAAATTATTTAAATACTCGACCACTTCATTATTACTTCCGTTATTGACGACTGTAAAGTATGTTTTATTATGGCAGGTTTTAAACAGCGATTCTAAACAATATTGAAGAATTTTAAAACTGTCTTTAAAATACCCCTCCTGATTGGGTATATAAACGGGAATTATAACCTGATGAAAAAAGCTATTAGGTTCTTGTACTTGATCTTTATTCGGATTAAATCCTATTCGCATCTTTGTTATCTCTTTATTAAAATAAAAGTAAGTAATTTTAAATTCCTCCTTTTGAATATCCAAAAAGGATTTAGTACAAAAAGATTAAGGACGGATTTATAACTAAACTTCTTCACCATTTTAATCTGCATTGCGCAAAGATTGTTTAAAAGTATGTTATATTGAATATTATTTATGATTTTTTCAGAATTGAATTTAGTAAGGACTTTTTTTAAAAACAATGAAAGATCAGCATATCCTTTTGCTTCTGCAGAAATATTATTATTATGAATTCTATATTGAACTAATGGTTCGTCAACGTAATAAAACTTGGTAAAAAAAGAACATCTGATCCAATATTCAGCATCTTCACCTGCAGAGGGCATTTCTTCATTAAATAATCCTACTTTATCTACAATAGTTTTATTTAGAAGAACCGAAGGGGTCATTAAAGTCCAATTGCCCATCATTCTCATAGAAACATCTCCGTGTTTTACATCTATAGATCCAGGTCTGCCGGCTATCTGTGCTTGAATTATACCATTTTCATTAATTACCTGACAGCAGCCATGAACAAGACCAAACTCTGGATTTTGTTCTAAGATATTGACTTGGGTTTCAATTTTATGCGGAAGCCATAAATCGTCATCATCTATAAAAGCTGCATATTTACCTTTTGCTAGATTAATTCCAACATTTCTGGGTTTTGCCGGACCTCCGCTATTTTCAATTTTAATATATTTTACTTTTTCAAATGTTTGGCAGAGAAGTAAGTTTCCATCATGCGGGGTGCCATCATCAATAACAATAATTTCTATATTTTCATAGGTTTGATTAATGACACTTTCAATAGTCAATTTAAGAAAATCCGTCCTATCGTAAGTTGGAATAATTATACTAACTAAGGGATATGACATATTTTTTTTATCTTGTTTTTAACTCTTTTCATCAAGCCGAAAAACGTTTTCTTACGAGCCTGATTTAATTCTTGCTGTAATTGCAGCATTTTTTTATAATCTTCATAGTAAATACCATAGTGATTTTGGAGCATTTTATCACATTCTAACAAATGTTTTTCTTGATGAGATTTATCATTACTTACTCCTTTAAGATCAAAGACCGTAAGAGGATATTCAATATGTTTGAAAATAAACTTATTGCTTAAAAAACATTTGATAAAAAAATCTCTATCAGAAACTATTTTATACTGTTCATCGTAAAGTCCCATTTTTTCAAAAACTTCTTTTTTAAAAAATGTACTTTGATGCGGCAAAGAAGTACGTACAAAATATAATGGAGACAAATAATCAGGAAATATTTTGAAACCGCTTTCAAATTTGTAATCTCCGTAAATAATATCCCCTTTAAAATCAGAATGATTTAAAAAATCTTTTAAAGCTGTATTGCTGTTTAAAAAATCACCGCTGTTTAAAAACAATAAGTACTCACCATTTGCAGCTTTAATACCTTTATTCATGGCATTATAAATACCGTTATCTGGCTCACTAAGCCAAAATTGAATGAACTTTTCCTGACTCTCAATATATTCTTTACTTCTATCATTGCTGCCTCCGTCAATCACTATATATTCAAAATCTTTGAATGTTTGTGACAATACAGATTGCATAGTCGTTTCGAGACCTGCTCTATTATTAAAATTAATAGTAATGATTGACAAGTATGGCTGCATAGTTGATATAGTTAAATCTCAGTAATAAATTTCTGTATTAAAATTTCTGTATTAAAATTTCTGACTGAAATACTATTTGATAAACAATAGTCTCTTTATTGCTTTTTTTATATTTTTCTTATACTCTGTATTCATCAAGTGAATTAATTCCTTATAAGTTTGTGCTTTAGGTTTTTTAGGTGACTTTAAAACACCATCAATTATTTCTAAAACATCTTCTCTTATCTTAATTGGGGAGTCCATTTTTTCATTAAATACTGGTTGAGATACTATATCAAGAGCAATTTCGGGATTTTTATCAATTTCAAGCAATTTTTCTATAAGTGCTTCTTCTGTTTCAAAATCATGATAATTTAAAAATCTCTTAGTATTAAATTCTTTCCCTACATGTTTGTTTCCCCAATAAATTGGAATACTGTCAACAAACATTGGTTCGATAATTTTTTCTGTTGTATAGCCATCATGGCATTCATTTTCAAAAGAAATTACAAATTTATATTCCTTTATAAATTCTTTTTTATTGGGTACTGGCCCTCCAACATTATTTAATACTTTGCCTCCTGAGTCAACTTGGATATATTTGGACAGCTTATGAAAAAAATTGATTCTGTCTAAAGCGTTTGGATTAGAAACAACCATACAGCATGTCTTCGTTTTTTGGCTCCAGCTTTCGGCTAATTCATTTCTAGATTTAATTTGAGAAATCTTGTTATTCATATTGTCTTCATCTATGTACAATAAATAAAGAGGCAGTCTGTAATGATCTTCTCTATTATTAAAATCAAATGTAAAAGCAAAATCACATGCAGAAAAATCTGGTCTAATATTTTCTCCTGTAAAATAAATTCTTTTGCATTTATATTTAAGATATTCTGTACCAAAACAAGAGTAAAAAATCAAATCTGGATTTACTTCATCTATGGTCACATTATAGCGTTCTGATAATAAATTGTAGAAATAATTATTCGTTTTATCTAATGGCCAAAAGTCTACAAAGTTAATTCGTATTTCTTTCATTTCTGATCGATTTTCGCTTATCATATAAATTTTCTTATTGCTTAATTGAAGTTTTATAAGCTTTTTTGTAGACAGCTAAACATTCTGCTGCAGCTTTTTCCCAACTAAACTTTTTAACTTGATCTGATCCTTTTATTGAAAATTCATTTCGTAAAATAGGATTTTGAACTAATGAATAAATTTTATTTTTTAAATCTTCAGGATTTCCTGCTTCATAATAAACTCCTGCTTCACCAGCTACTTCTGGAAAAGAACTATGTTTTGCTAAAACTACCGGACATCCGCAAACCATTGATTCTAAAACTGGAATTCCAAATCCTTCATATAAGGAAGGAAAAACAAAACAAATTGCATTTTTATAATAAAGTCCTAATTCATCATCCTTAAATTCTCTCTGAATAATTTGATTTTCCAGATTTAATTCTTTTAAATATTCCTTTTCTTCATTATCAAATTCTCCTCCGCCAGCACACAATAAAACTAGATCATTGTTTAGTTTTAAAAGCTCTTTTATAGAATTTACTAAAAAAATAAAATTTTTATAATTAGCTCTAGTACCTACAAACAAGATATATTTTTCGGGAAGGTTATGCGTATGTGTGTCAACAATTTTTATTGAACAGCCATGATAAACTACATCAATTTTAGATTCATCAATATGCGGATATATTTTAATAATGTCACGTTTTGTATTTTCTGAAACGGCAATAATTCTTGTTGCACTCTCCATTAAAAGTAATTTATTAGCGCTAATCGATGAAATTATTTTTTGCTGATCTTCAAAAAAATGTGGAAATAATTCATAAATCATATCATAAATTGTCAGCACAAAAGGCTTTGAGTCTATCAATTTTAAAAAACTTACATCATAATAAGTCGGAATAAAAACATCAAAATCTTTTTTTAAAATTGTTTTCTCAAAAAATTTATCATTTCGTTTTCTTGTTTTTTCCAGGCCGCGAATTTTTAATTTTTCAAGTAATTTGATATACAGCGAATATAATTTCTGTTTAAAAGTTACTAAAACGCTTTCATTATAGTATACGTTTGAAGTTCCGTACAGAGGAATTTGAACTTTATTATTTTTTGAAAGTCTTGAAAGTATTTCTGTATAATATCTCGAAATACCCCCATATTTTTGCAAATTAAATGTTTGCGGATGTACCAAAATCTTCATCGTATGGTAATTAAATTAATTAGTATTGTTATTAATTTTATCTATTACCATTTTATAATCTTTCTCTAGCAGGCTTTCGAGGTAAATTTCTTTTTTTGAGCTGCTTGAATATTCTAATTGTCTAATAATTTTGTAAAGTCCTCTAACAACAAAAGATTTTTTATTTTTATTCTGCCACTTTTGAAAAGGGTTTGAATCCAGTTTCTTTTTTGTTAAAATGTGAAGATTATTTTCATTCGAATAAAAATGACAGTTCAATTTTTCTGCAATTATTTCGAGCGATTTTATATTATAAAAAGCAACGTGCTGACCAGTTTCTTTTGCAAAATACCTCCAATCCTCTATTGATTCCATTTTTAATTGTGGCTGTAATTCTGTCGAAAAAAATATAGAATCAGAATAATCAAACATTTTTTCAATTTCTTCAAAAGGATTAACCAAATGCTCAAAAACTTCGAACGCAGTTAATAATTCAAATTTATCTTTAAAATTTTGATCTGTTACATCAAAATATTGTGCAAAATAATTTTCGCAATAAAAATCCTGTCTGTAAAAATCTAATCCTTTATCTCGCATTAATCTAACGAATAAACCGTAACCACCAGCAAAATCGATAAACTTTGCTTTATAGTTAAAGTATTTTTTTATAATCCAGGTTGTGATATTTTGAAGACTTAAATTTCTTGCAACTAATCCAATATCAGTCATTGCAATAACTGAAGAATAGGATTCTTGCAGCCAAAAAGGTTCTTCTGTTTGAATAAAACCACAGTTCTGACATTTAAAATAATCTATTTCGTATTTGCTTAATATTCTGCCAGAAAATATTCTATCTGAATTAGATTTACAAATTTTACAATTCATGAATTCTTTGTTTGTTTTTTGTGATTTTATCTTTCGTTTTCAGGAATAGTTCTTATAAATACAGCTGGATTTCCGGCAACAACTGTCCAGTCAGGAACATCTTTTGTTACAACGCTTCCTGCTCCAATTACTGCACCTTCACCAATCGATACACCTTTTAAAATGATGCTATTAAATCCGATCCAGGCTTTATTCTTAATCTTAATTTTCCCTTTCTTAATATTACTCCAATCTTTGTAGAATCCTCCTATTTTATTTTCTTCTAAACCTTTCTTCCATTGTAATAGATCATCTTTTCTTTCTGACCAGACAATTGAATGAGAGTTATTATCGATAAATGTGCATCCCCAGGAAATCAAAACGTCATCACCAATTTCAATTTCATCGATACAAATAAAAAGCCCGCCACCAATAAAGGTTCTATTTCCAATTTTTATTTTCCCTTCCTGAATTTCAAAAATATAATCCCCTTTTATAATAGATTCATCACCTATTTCTAAATATTTTTTTTCCTCTAAAGGTTTTCTCACAAATATATTGAGAGAGGAAATATCAGAAGAAGGCGCAGATAAAATATACTTTGATTTATTAGACTGTAAATCAATGTTTTTTTTACCTAGTAGTAGTGATTTTATTTTTTTCTTTATTTTTTTTAGCATGAAAAATGAATTTTGAATTCAATTTGAAATAATCCCATAATTAAAATAATCTTTTATTGCTATTGAAAATCAGCCTTTTGATTTTTTTAAATATTTAAATCCTCTTTTAACAATATTATATACTGTTTGTTTAATACCTCCTTTATTTCTAACAATTTTAAAACAAACATCTGAAATATATCTATCTATATTTTTGTTAACTTGGATATTATTGGGGTGAACAATATTTCCTATGTTTTCTGTTGGTAAATTTTCAAATTCACTTGATCCCGTTGTATGTGTTGCATTTATTCCAAATCCTAAATTAGATACCAGATTTACGTTTGGAGCAATCACAATTCCTTGATTATTCCAAATAGAAAAACTCCACTGGTAATCCCACGTATCGATCTCTTTATTTAAAACTTTTTCGAATATAGGCATCCAATAATTTTTAAATATTATTCTATTATCGATTCTATTCATTAAATTATTGGTTTTAAAGTTTTCTAAATGTTTTAAATCAAAATCGTATTGTTTCCAGGCTCTTTTCCAGCTTGCCCATCCCCAAACAAAAGCATAATTAGAGAAAAAATAAGAAGAATCATCAGCTCTTTTTTCAGCGTGCAAATTACTTCCGTTAATAGCAAAAATATTTTCGTTCTCTTTATATTTTTCTAATAACTCTTGGCAATAATAAAAAAAAGAAGGGTGTGGCAAACAATCATCTTCTAAAATTATTCCTTGCTCTACGTTATCAAAAAACCAAGTTATAGCTTGAGAAACTGCAAGGCCGCAGCCTAAATTTTCATTTCGAAATAATGTTTTCACTTCACAGTCCCAATCTATACCTTCTAGAACTAAATCTCTGGTTATTTTACATTTTTCAGCATCCTGAACAACATTTGGTCGTGCTCCGTCTGCAGCAATAAATAAATATTTAGGTTTTTGTTTCTTTATCTCTTCAAAAACTACTTTTGTAGTATCAGGACGATTGAATATAAGGAATAATATAGGAGTTTCAAACATGACTATTTTTTAAGAATACTAATAAAAAATCTTCTAATCGATTTTACAAATGGCATTAGCCTAAAGTTTAAAAAGTAAAGTCTCATTATAAAAAACCATTCTTTTAATGTCAGTTTTCTATCTTTTTTTATTGTGACTTCATAAGTCATCAGCAATTCCAGTCTTTGATCTTTTTTAAATTTGTGTAAATAATTTATTATTACATCCTTAAAAAAACGAATGCTTACCTCTTTTTTTAAGATTGCATTTTCTTGCTGACCTGATATATTTATATTAGAAATTCTAAAGAATACTATAGATTCATTTATGGTGTATATCAATTTGCCATCCGGAAAATCTAAAAATGCTTTATAATCACTGCACCAGGCTAAAGGATAATTATTAAAACCATACTTTTTGTAACTAGCTTTTGAAAAAACATATTCAGATAATGAGCTTCTTGTGATTCCTTTAAAAATTCTCACAAAAGAGTCTGATGCTGATTCCCAAACAGGATGAATGTATGCGTCTGAAATTGTTTTGGAATCTTCTAAAACAATTTTTGTAGCAAATCTAATTACATTAGATTCGCCTTTAAATTTTTCGAAATTTCGGTACCAAGATTCGATTAATGAATAGTCTAAAAAATCATCATCACCCAAAATCATTATCCAATCTTCTTTTTCAGAAAGCGAGATACATCTTTCCCACTGTTTGGTTAAGGAAGTACCTCCTAAATTAGTTTTAAAACGATGATATTCAAAATCAAATTCTGATTTATATTTTTCGAGAAGTAAATCTGGATTTTCGGGACTGGCATCATCACCTATGTAAACCTTGAATCTTTTGTCTGTTTGATTAGCTAATGATTCTAATGTCTTTTCGAAAAAGGTTATTTTATAATAAGGGATTATAATTGCGATCATTAACGTAATAACATTTTAAAAAACTTAAGATGAAGTTTTGATTTTGGTTTTAACAAAAGGAGTCTTAACCAAATTTTTATTAAATGTATTTTTTTTATGTGATTAAATGATTCCAAAAGAAACTTTGCACCATTATCAAACTCTAGTTTTTTTAAATTAAAGTCTGATTCTCCATTTAATTGTAATGGTAATATATCCGAATACATATCGTGTATTTTAATTACAGATTCATACCATGAAGAATTGATTGTTCCAATCGAAAAATGTTCTATTAAGATTTCTTTTGTTGCTGCGATTTTATAATTATGTCTTAAATACTCAAAGGATAAATTCAAATCGTAATTGTGAAATCCTGTTAATATGTTAGAAAATTGAATTTCATCTGAACGTCTTGCAGCCATAAAAACACCATCAATTGCGGCTACTTCTTCTGTTTTTTTTATCCAGCCTTTTTCCCAATGCTCAACCTCACCAGATTTAAGATGCTGCATTATATTGAGAGCCTTAAGATCTTCCGGACAATCCCACCATGCTGATGGCATTTTAGTTTTTATTTTGGCGCCTGCCACACCTATTAATCCTATTTTAGGATTTTGTACAAATATGTCCTCAACTATTTTTCCCCAATCATTATTGTGAAACAAAATATCATCATGAATAAAACACCAATAATCACCCTTGCTTCGATTAATGCCAAGATTGTAAGCTTCAAAAATAGAATATTTATTTTTTGAATTATCAATCAAAATCAATTCGTAGTCAACCCCAATTGTTTCATCAATATTACTTAAAAGTATTGGGTTGATTTCTGCTGTTCTGGAGCATATTATTATCGAAAGTTTCAAGCTGTTTTAAAAAATCTTTTTATTTTAATACTAAGGTTTTTACGAATTTTATATTTTTTATAAAAGATATCTATTATAGTTAACAGTAGTAAATACCCTTGCAGTTTTTTTCCTCCCCTAATAAGCAAAAAAGCCTTTTCGTATGTTAAAAAATTTCGTTTTATAAATCTATTTTCTGCTTTAATTCTATGAATATTATCAATAGTAGTAGTTGATAAATAATCCATTAAAACTTTCCGCATTTTATAATCAATATCAATAATTGCAATTCTCTTTTCTGATTGAATGGCTTTTGCGATAACACTGGTAGAATGATATCTAAAATTATTTAATGACTCCGGTATAAATGCTATTTTTTTATTTACGATTAATTTAAAATAAAACATCCAATCTCCACAATATCTAAACTCATCTGCTATATCAAAATGATCTTTAATATTAACAGCATCTTTTTTAAATAGTACTGCACTGGCATTTGGGATTACATTTTTGAATATTAAAAACTTCTCAATAAATTTATTTGCATCCATTGTAAAAGGATTCAAAAATAAATTTGCATCAATGTCATTAGTATGAGTAATCCAATTTCCTGTTACTTTGCCAAATTCATTAACTCTATTCGACTGACAGTATGCTAAAACAACATCTAAATCATTTTGAAAAGGTTCTACTAATTTTTCTAAAAAATTATTGTCGCAATAATCATCTGTTTCTGCGATCCAAATTAAGTCGCCTTTTGCTAATGATATTCCTTTTGACCACTGTTTAAAGGTATTTCCAGAATTAGTTTTGTTAAAAATACAATGAGAAATTTTCTCATTCTTTGCATACATTGATAAAATTTCCCGGCTATTGTCTGTGCTGCAATCATCTAATATGATTACTTCAAAGTTAGAATAGTTTTGAGCAAAAATACTATCTAGCCGCTTGGCCAAATATTTTTCATGATTAAAATTTGGGACAATTATAGAAACTAATGGTAAATTATTTATCACTCCTAATTTTTTTTAAAAGCTTTTTTAAAATTTTCTTGAATTGATTAACATCGAAAACTTTTTCTTTTTCAATCGATCCTCCATATTTTTTTATCTGATTATTCAGTATTTCCTGAACTTCAGAATCAAAATTTTTTCTTATATTTTTTAAAAAATCTATCCAAATTTCTTCTCTTTTTAATTGAGTCTGAGAAGACCATATAGAATTATCATGAAGTCTGTATACACTCATAAATTCATTTAAGAATTTAATTTTTCCATACTTAGCATTAAGCATGTGCAAAAAATAATCTCCAACTGGTGCTTTATGAAAATATTTAGGCAGCTTATTAAATAATTTATTTCTAAAAACTACACTACAAGTGTGAATGTAATTTCCTTTAGCAAGATCTTTTATTGTTGTTGTTTCTGATACTTCACTGGTTATATCATCTTCTTCTAAAACGCTATTCCTTAATACTTGGACTTTATGATAACAAATGCTATAATCTAAATTTGCTTCTAAGAAATCTACTTGTTTTTGCAGTTTTAATGGATCTGTCCAATAATCATCTCCTTCGCAAAGTGCAACATATTTTCCTGAACATTGATTAAAGGCAAAAATACCATTAGCTTGCATTCCAATATTTTTTTTATGCCTGAAATATTTGATTTTACTTCCTTGCGAATGTGTTTTTATTAAATCATTAACTATTTCCTCTGTTCTGTCAGGAGAACAGTCATCGGCGATAATTAATTCATAATCAAAATCCGTTTGCTGCATTAAAATTCCTTTTATAGCCTGTTCAATATAGGATTCATGCTTATAAGTAATCATATTAACCGAAACTTTCTTTTGTATATAATTACCGTTCATTTAACCTCTTAGAATTTTTAAATTATTCATTCAATTTACTATTGAGCAACTATTTGAGAATCAACAAATCCATTTTTCTTAACAAATACTAATTCAACCAGCCACAAGACTTTTAGGTCAAAAGGCCTGTTTAAATCTGTAATTTCAAATAATCTATATCCATTTTCATCCATGAAATTTATCAACTTCAAGAAACTATTATCAAACGATTTATTAACAACTCCAGCTTCTACCATAAATATTTCTGTTTTTCCAAAATAATCACTTGCTCCTTGCAAAACTTCAATATCTAATCCTTCGGCATCAATTTTAATAATATCAGGAATAGGAAAATTCCCTTCGATAAGCAATTCATTTAGAGTTATAACAGGAATTTCTATTTGTTGTAATCCAGCTGTTTCTGCTTCTTCTTTTGTATATCTGAATGAACAACTATCGTCACGATCTACAATTGTAAAAAGAAAAGATCCTTTTTCTTTACCTGCACCAAAGGGATAAAATCGAATTTTAGAATTGCTATCTAAAATATCTTGAAATGATTCTTTTAACCAATTTTGAGGCTCTACAAGAGTATAATATGCATCTGGAAAATATTTCAAAGCATCACGTGTCCAAGTTCCATGATTTGCTCCAATATCAACAATATGTTTTGGTTGAAAATTGATCTTTTTTAAATTATTATAAAAATTCGACAATAAGGAACTTTTATCATCAATATGAACAGATTCAATAGGTGATTGAGAGATTGAGCTTATCTTGGTTAAATTATAACCAAATCTTTTTAATAATAATTTAATTTTCTTTTTAATTTTCATTTTACATTAATTATCTATTGACCATTCAAATCTTGGTTTTATAAATCCCGGTTCTCTTCCCATCCAAGCACCAATTGGTCTTTCTCCTTCCTGAATAATAAATGACATAATGTCCTTTTCAATAAATAAAGCACTTTTTCCATTTTCTATTATAAAAAGAGAAAGATAATAAGTACCTATATTTAAAAATCCTTCGGGAAAAACACATTTAATTTTATTTAAACCGTTTCTTAATTTTAAATCATTATTTATATGTGAAAAAGTAAAAAGAGGTTCACCAGCATCATTATTTAATACTAAAGTTAAATGCAAGTTTTTTGAACTATCTTTTAAAGTAAGCATCGTATTTAGCTCTATTTTTTGATATTCATCTAATGGGTCCTCAGATGATTTGCCAAATGCATTTAAACTTATTTCGTGAAGTGTAAATTCTGGTTTATCGTATTCTGAAGAAAAGTTTCTCATGTTCATTGACTCTGAATCCTGACTTAGATAATAATTCACAGCTTGTTCTGTACTGCCAACCATTGCTACTTTTCCATTAATAAGTACCAAACCCTTTGTACACAAACTTTTAACTGCAGCCATATTATGACTCACAAACAAAACCGTTCGTCCCTCACCTCTAGAAATATCTTGCATTTTACCAATTGCTTTTTTCTGAAACTCTGCATCTCCAACTGCTAAAACCTCATCGATAACCAAAATTTCCGGTTCCAGAAAAGCAGCTACTGCAAATGCAAGACGAACAGTCATACCACTACTATATCTTTTAACAGGAGTATCAATATAACGCTCGCAGCCAGAGAATTCGATAATTTCATCTAGTTTAGATGCTATCTCTTTTTTTGTCATTCCCAGAATTGCACCGTTTAAAAAGATATTCTCACGACCGGTCATTTCTCCATGAAATCCAGTACCTACTTCTAATAATGATGCGATCCTGCCACGAGATTTTATACTTCCGGTTGTGGGTGCTGTTACTTTTGAAAGTATTTTTAATAAAGTAGATTTTCCTGCTCCATTTTTACCTATAATTCCTAAAACCTCACCTCGTTCAACCTCGAAATTAATATCATGTAATGCCCATACGTATTCTGAAGTTCCTTTTGTAGAACGATCATTAGTATCGCCTATTTTCAAGTATGGATTTTCTTTACCACGAATTTGGTGCCACCATTTATTTAAATCGTGATTTAATGTACCTGTTCCTACTTCTCCTAAACGATATTGCTTAGAAATATTTTCGGCTTTTAAAATAATATCTTTTTCCAATTATAATCTTTAATCGTTAATTACCTAAAATAAAATCTTATAGATTTTTAATCCTAAACTGTATCAATAAAACTTTTTTCTGTCTTGTTAAAAATTAAAAGGCCAAGAAAAAATATGACAATTGTAATGGTTACGGTATATCCTAATCCTATTACTGAAATTTCTCCAACGTTTAATAACATGTAACGTGACGATTCAATGATATACGCAAGTGGATTATATTCTACGATCCATCCGTAAGAAGGTAATTTTGCTTTAATAAGTTCCATTGGATACATTACTGCAGATAAATACATAAGCAATTGTATTCCAAATGCCACCAAATAACTAAAATCACGATATTTAGTTACCATAGAAGAAATCAACATCCCCAATCCAAGCCCTAAAATTCCCATAATGGCAATCAATAAAGGAAAAAGGAATAATGAACTGTTTAGACTTAAATCCGATCCTTTAAAATAATAAAAAATATAAAAAGCAATAAAAATTACAAGTTGAATTCCTAACTTAATTAAATTTGAAATTACTACAGAAAGAGGTGTAATTATTCTTGGAAAATAAACTTTTCCAAATATACCCGCATTGGCTTTAAATGTATCCGAAGTTCCATTTAAACAAGCTGTGAAATAATTCCAGACAGTGATCCCTGCTAAATTAAACAAGAATGGAGGAACAGAACCGGTATTTATACCCGCAACATTATTAAATATTATGGTAAATGTTATAGAAGTAAATAACGGTTGAATTAAGTACCAGAGCGGTCCTAATACCGTTTGTTTATATACTGTAATTACATCTCGTTTAACAAAAAGAAATAATAAATCTCTGTATTGCCATACTTCTTTAAAGTTTAGTGAAAAGAACTTATTTTTTGGTGTTATTTCGAACAACCAGTCATTAGAATTATTATTCATTTATATTCTATATAATCAATTTTTAATACTACATATAAGAGTTCTTTACCCTTTTATTTAACAAGATTTTTAGCCTTTTATTATTTAATTAAAAAGGAAAAAGGCGTTTTAAAAAAACACCTTTTTAATATATCTATTGAATTTGTCAGAATTATTTATCAAGAACCTCAAAAGCAGAATTCATACTTTTAAATTCAGGGACAATTTTTTTCATTTTTGCAACTATATCTTCATTATCATAAAAATCAGCAATTCCAATTAACTCATCTATATCGGTATGCAGATTTTCATATTCATCCTGAATTTCCTGAGCAATCATAATTTTATTATGATAAGTTGGTAATGTTTTAGAAGTATCATTTAATAATTCTTCATATAATTTTTCACCAGGTCGTAATCCAACTATTTTTATTTTGATTTCCTTATCTGGTATAAATCCGGCAAGCTTAATCATTTTTTTTGCTAAATCTATTATCCTTACTGGTTTACCCATATCGAAAATATAAATTTCGCCTCCATTACCCATTGCCCCTGCCTCTAAAACTAGCTGACAAGCTTCTGGAATAGTCATAAAATATCTAATAATATCCTGATGAGTTATTGTTACTGGGCCACCTTCAGCAATTTGTTTAGTAAATAAAGGAACAACAGAACCGTTAGAACCTAAAACATTTCCAAAACGTGTTGTAATAAACTTAGTTACTCCAGGCACATTTTCTTTTTGATTTTTCAAAAATAAAGACTGTACATACTTTTCTGCTATTCGTTTGCTGGCTCCCATAACATTACTAGGATTCACAGCTTTATCGGTAGAAACCATCACGAATTTTTTAACATGATATTTACATGCTAAATCAGCTAGGTTTTTTGTCCCCTTTATATTTGTTAATATAGCTTGTGATGGGTTTTCTTCCATCAATGGAACATGTTTATAAGCTGCCGCATGAAAAACAACGTGTGGATTATAATTTTTAAATACCTTTTCTAATGCCTTTTTACTTTTAACGTCGGTAATAACTGCTACGATTTTTGCTGAACAGTTCATACTTAATGTTTCAAGACATAAATTATGAAGAGGAGTTTCTGCATGATCCAATATTATAACTGTCTTTGGGTTAAAACCAAGCACTTGTCTTGCTATCTCACTTCCAATAGAACCTGCAGCTCCAGTGATTAGAATAGTTTTGTCTTTTAACTGTTTAGATATTGATTTACTATCTAAAACAATCGGTTTTCTTTCCAACAAATCTTCAATCTGAATATTTTTTACTTTTTGTGAAATTTCCTTTTGGTTTTCCCAATCAGAAATTAGAGGCACTGTGTAAACCCTGTAATTAAATTCAAGACATTGGTCTACTATGATTAATTGTTCATCTTTTGATAAACTTTTATCAGCAATAATAACTCCTTCGGCTGCGACAGATCGCATTAATGCCGGCAGTTTTTTTCTTAAAATCAAAATTGGAAGATCCAGCATTCTCTTGGATGCATTTTGATTATTCTTATCTACAAAACCTACAATCTTAAATCGGGATGGAGTTTCAAATTTCAGTGCATTGGCAACCGATATGGCATTTGCATCCGTACCATATATTACTGTTCTTATTAGTTTTGAATTTGTTTTTTCTGAAAAATATAGTTCAAATGTTTGTTTTACAATAACACGATATAAAAACAAACCGCAGAATGAAAGAACTAAATTGATGAATAATGCTGTATTTAAAAATGCCTTTTCTCCTGCATATAATTCATAAACAAGATTTACAAACAAGAAAAAAACCAAAACTGACATTTGAGAAAACAAAAGTTTTATCGCATCAATATAGGACGAATGCCTTATAATCCCCGAATAAGTTCTAAAAAGCCAAAAGAAAAAAACATTTACTATTATTAAACTGGACACAAAATAGAAATCATGTGAAACAATAATGTATCCTAGTGCAGTTCCTTCAAACAGCATATAGGTAAATGTAAATGAGAAAAGAAGCACCATAACATCTATGGCAACAATAATCCACCTTGGTAAATAACTAAGGTTATTAATATTTGCTCTCAAATTTCTTGGTGAAAAAGAGTTATACAATATGGATGCTATTTTGGTTGGTTTATCTGTATCCAATTTCGTTTAGTTTAATTCTGCAAACTTTGTATGGCTTACAAAAATACAAATTAAAGGTTTAAAAATTTATTTATTATTTAAAATTAAACTTTAGAAGTGTTTTTCTTTTGTTTTAAAAAATCTATTAAATAAGACCCATACCCAGATTTAACTAATGGCAAAGCTAAATTTTCTAACTGGTCATCATTAATAAAACCTTGTCTCCATGCTATTTCTTCAATACAGCCCACTTTTAGGCCTTGCCTTTCTTCAAGGACCTGTACAAATTGACCTGCCTGCATTAAGCTATTAAAAGTTCCGGTATCTAACCAAGCCGTGCCTCTGCTTAAAATACCAACTTTTAATGCTTTTTTCTCTAAATATACTTTATTTACGTCGGTAATTTCATATTCTCCTCGGGCACTAGGCTGTATGTTTTTAGCAATCTCTACTACAGAATTATCGTAAAAATACAAACCTGGCACTGCAAAATTTGATTTTGGATTTTCTGGTTTTTCTTCTATACTAATCGCATTTAGGTTTTCATCAAACTCAACAACTCCATATCTTTCTGGATCTGAAACGTGATAAGCAAAAACAACTCCTCCTTCAGGTTTTGTATTCGATTTTAATAATTGCTGCATATTAGACCCAAAGAATATATTATCTCCTAAAATCAATGCTACATCATCATTACCTATAAACTTTTCTCCAATAACAAAAGCCTGTGCTAATCCATTAGGTATTGCTTGTTCAGCATAGCTGAATTTACACCCCAAAGTTGAGCCATCTCCTAATAATTTTCTGAAATTTGGTAAATCATGAGGTGTTGATATAATCAATATTTCATTAATCCCAGACATCATTAAAGTAGATAATGGATAATAAATCATCGGCTTATCATAAACAGGCATCATCTGCTTACTCATTGCAAGTGTAAGAGGATGCAAACGTGTACCAGAACCTCCGGCTAAAATTATTCCTTTCATAGAATCTTTTTTAAATTTTAGAGATTATCTATAATTTTTATATCAATCTTAAAATTAATTTATATAAACATTTTTTTCAAACTTTCTTTATAATAAGGAACATCCAGATTATAAATTGCTTTTATTTTTTCTTTGTTTAACAATGAAAACTTCGGACGTTTCGCAGGTGTTGGATAGGCCGATGTAGGAATTCCTCCAATACTACATTTGTAATTACCTAACTCTTTTATTGCCAACGCAAATTCATACCAGCTTATTTCGCCTTCATTTGAAAAATTATAAATTCCCGGAACCCATTTTGAAGATTCTATAATCTCAATCATTGCAATGGCCAAATCAGCTGCGTATGTTGGTGAACCTATCTGATCGTTTACTACATTAATTTCATCTCTTTCCTGCATTAATCTCTGCATTGTTTTAACAAAATTATTTCCAAATTTACTGTAGACCCAAGAAGTTCTTATTATAATTGAATTTGGATTTTCTCTCAGGCAAGCAATTTCACCAGCTAGTTTACTTTCTCCATATACATTTATCGGATTTGTTTCTGAATCTTCACCCAAAGCTGTTGAAGAAGAACCGTCAAAAACATAATCTGTCGAAACATGAATTAGGTTTACGCTATTTTCTGCAGCATACTTCGCAATTAACTCTATTGCTAAATGATTGATTGTAAAAGCCAGTTCTTTTTCAGTTTCAGCTTTATCGACTGCTGTATACGCTCCACAATTTAGAATAATATCGGGCTGAATTTCATTTAACTGAGTTTGAAGCAAATCAAGATCGTTCAAAGTTATTTTTGCCCTATCTGCAAAAACCCATTCGTATTGAGTATAATTCGAAGATAAAACGTTTAATTCAGAACCTAATTGTCCATTTGCTCCTGTTACTAATATTTTTTTCATTAAAATAAGCTGTTACAGTTTTCGATAAAAGGAAGTATTTGATCTTTTTCAGAAACAATAACATTTTTTAAATCCATTCCCCAATCAATATTTAATGACGGATCATCAAATTTAATTCCGCCTTCAGAAGCTTTATTATAAAACTGATCACACTTATACATTACAGAAGCTGTCTCGCTAATTACTGAAAAACCATGTGCAAAACCTTGTGGTACTAATAGTTGCTTTTTATTTTCGGCTGATAATAAAATACTGAATGCTTTACCGTAAGTTAAAGAATCTTTTCTTAAATCTACAGCAACATCTATAATTTCTCCTTCTAAAACACGAACTAATTTTGTTTGCGCAAATGGCGGGTTTTGATAATGTAATCCCCTTAAGGTTCCATAATTTGAAAAAGATTGATTATCCTGAACAAAATCTATTTCAATACCAAGATCTTCAAATTTAGTTTTACTGTAAGATTCAAAAAAGTAACCTCTTTCATCTCCAAAAACTGTTGGTTCAACAATAAGCAAATCTTTTATAAATGTTTCTTCAATTTTCATATTAAAATAATTCTTTTTTTTTTAGCAATTAAAAAAAGATCTTATCACTTTCTTAATCCTATATTTATCCTCATTAGTGAGACTTGATCCCGAAGGCAAACAAAGTCCGTTTAAAAATAATTCTTCAGCAACTTTTTCTCCATAATAAGGAAACTCTCTAAAAATTGGCTGTAGATGCATTGGTTTCCAAATCGGTCGACTTTCTATGTTTTCTGTCTCAAGTGCTAATCGCAGAGTTTCTTTATTTATATTGTTTTGAGAATTTGGTTTTACCAAAATTGTATTCAACCAATAATTTGAATAAAAATTTTCATTTGAAACTTCAAAAAGTTCCACATCTTCTATATCACAAAAAACATCTTTATAAAAAGAATGATTTTTTCTTCTTGTCTCGATGTTTAAGTCTAGTATTTTTATTTGGCCCAAGCCGACACCAGCACAAACATTGCTCATTCTGTAATTATAACCTATTTCACTATGTTGATAATGAACTGCTTTATCTCTTGCTTGTGTAGCGTAAAAAATAGCCTTTTCTTTTAAATCTGATGAATTGCTAAGTAAAGCTCCTCCGCTTGATGTTGTAATTATTTTATTCCCATTAAAAGATAAAATTCCAAAAGAGCCAAAAGTTCCACATTTTTTATCTTTGTATTTACTTCCTAATGCTTCGGCACTATCTTCGATTATTGGAATTTCGTATCGATCTGCAATTGCATGAATTTCATCCACTTTATAAGGCATCCCATATAGATGAACTGCAATTATGGCTTTAGGCTTTTTACCTTTTTTTATTCTGTCTTTTATTGCAATTTCCAGACTGTTCGGACATATATTCCAAGTTTCCTGTTCGCTATCTACGAATACTGGAGTAGCGTTCTGGTACAGAATAGGGTTTGCAGATGCTGAAAATGTAAGTGTCTGACAAATAACTTCGTCCCCAGCTTTTACTCCTAATAAAATTAATGCTAAATGAATTGCAGATGTTCCTGAATTTAAAGCTGTAATAAATGCTTCACCATTAAAGTAATCTTGTATTTTAGTTTCAAAATCATCAACATTTGGACCTCCCGAAGTAATCCAATTAAAATCTAAAGCTTTTTGAATATACTCCTGTTCAAAACCGCTTTGTTGTGCCAATGACAAGAAAATTCTTTTATCCATTTATATACCAGTAGTCAGAAGGAAAACGAACATCATCTTCTTTAGTTCTTGTTAGCGGTAAGGTTGAAAATGAAATTAATTTTGAATTTGCTTCAATAGATTCAATTGCATTTGCATAACCCGCTGGTATATGAACTACTTTACTATCAGATTCTGAAACAGAGATTGTTTCAATAATTAAATCTTTTGAAGGATTATCCCAATTATCGATTTTCACGAAATGGATTTTAAAAGACCCACTTAAACAGTAAAAGTTTTTTGCATCTAATTTATGACCTTGCCAGGCACGAATTGGGTTTTCTTGAGAATTGCTTATTATGTAAAATCTTTCTATATCTTGAAAACTAAAATCATTAACATATGAAATAGTCCCACGATGATCTGTAAAATTTCCACCCTGAATTACTTTTGGCATCATAAACTTAATCTCAAATTGTTTTTTCTTAACAGATAAAACTTTAATGAATATATTAAAAGTAACGGAACAATTACAATTATAAAGAGAACTATATCCTGAATTTTTTGATACAGGAATACAATTAAAAATGAAATCCCAGCCTGTACAATTGCATAATATAAAGACACTAATCGATGTTGTATTTTATATTCATTGCTCAAGACTTGATAGAGATGTAATCGATGTGCTTCAAATATATTTTGCTTTAAATATAAACGGTGAATTATTGTACATACAGCATCAACTCCGTACACTGCTAAAAATAAAAGCCAAATAAGACTGTTTGTAATTAAAATTAATTTTAAAACTAAATAAATAATCCAAAAAGCTATTGCAATACTTCCCACATCACCAGCAAAACATTTAGCTTTTTTTCTGTAATTAAAAAACAGAAAAACTAAACTCGCAATCATTGCATATTTTATAAAAATGCCACTAGTAAAAAGCTGAATCTTAGTATTTACATATAATAATGATCCCATTACTACTAAAGTGTAAAGTCCTGTGATACCATTAATCCCGTCCATAAAATTGTAGGCATTAATTAGCCCAATTGCTAAAACATATGCTATTAAAACTCCCCAAACTGGAACCAAATTAAATAATTCTAAATCATAAAAAATTAGTGTAATGGAAAGAAAATGAATTGAAATTCGAATTTTATTAGATAAACTTTGAATGTCATCCCAAAAACTAACCAAACTAACCAAAGTTATTCCAGTAAAGAAAAAATAACTATTCTGGATATTCTGTACAAAATAAAGTAGTGCTGAAAACCAAAAAATGATTCCTCCTCCTCGCAAGGTTATTTCTGTATGAGAACTTCTTTGATTTGGCTTATCAATGATATTAAAACGATCTGCAACCTTAAAATAAAGCAACATTAAAATCATTAATATAATTCCTAAAATTGTGTATTCCATAATTTAATGAAATTTATATTAATCCCAATGAGTATCTTTAATTTCATCATAAACTTTTTGAATTCCTTCTTCTAAAGTTGTTTTAGCTTTCCATCCAAAACCGGTTAATTTAGAAACATCCATTAATTTACGAGGAGTACCGTCTGGTTTACTTGGATCTGTAATAATTTCACCTTCAAAACCTACAATTTTTTTTACTAAAATTGCCAAATCTAAAATTGAAATATCTTCACCAACTCCTATGTTAACCAATCCTGAATCGTTATAATTTTCCATTAAAAACAGGCAGGCTTCTGCAAGATCGTCTGCATGCAAAAATTCTCTTTTAGGGCTTCCTGTACCCCAAATTGTTACAGCAGAATCTCCATTACGCTTAGCCGTAATAAATTTTCTAAGCATTGCAGGTAATACATGTGAATTTTTTAAGTCATAGTTATCATTAGGTCCATACAAGTTTGTAGGCATTACAGATATAAAATTACAACCAAACTGATCCCTATAAGCATCACACATTTTTATTCCGGCAATTTTTGCAATTGCATACGGTTCATTTGTAGGTTCTAACTCACCGGTTAACATATATTCTTCTTTTAATGGCTGCGGTGCCAATTTTGGATATATACATGACGAACCTAGAAACATCAATTTAGTAACGTTATTTAAATATGATTGATGTATCACATTATTTTGTATCATCAAATTTTCATAAATAAAATCGCCTTTGAAAGTGTTATTCGCAATTATACCACCAACTTTTGCAGCTGCTAAGAAAACATAATCGGGTTTTTCTTTTTTAAAAAAATCAGCTACTGCTTGTTGATCTCTAAGATCAAGTTCTGAGGAAGTTTTTAAAATAAAATTGGTAAAACCTTTGGCTTTTAATTGTCTTAAAATAGCTGAACCAACCATCCCACGATGTCCTGCTATATATATTTTGTCATCTAAATTCATAATGCTAAATTTCTCTTTCAAGATTAAAATTATTCTACTTTGTTTAAATTAATATTTAACCGATTTTATTTCTTTTAACATTTTTCCTTTTTGAACATAGTCTAGATCAGATGCCATCATTTCTTTCACTAATCCGGCCAAATCATATTGAGGAACCCATCCTAATTTGGTTTTAGATTTTGTAGGATCTCCAATAAGTAAGTCAACCTCGGTAGGACGAAAATATTGCGGGTCAACAGAAATAACCTGTTTACCTAACTCAATTTGATAAGCAGGATTACTGCAAGCAGCAACATATCCTTTTTCATTTACCCCTTCACCTCTAAATTCGATACTTATTCCTACTTCTGCAAATGACATTTTAACAAAATCACGTACATACGTAGTTTCTCCCATAGCAATAACATAATCTTCAGCAACATCTTGTTGTAGAATACGCCACATCGCCTCTACATAATCTTTCGCATGTCCCCAATCGCGTTGTGCGTCCAAATTTCCAAGATATAAGCAATCTTGTTCACCTAATGCAATAGCTGCTGTAGCCATAGTAATTTTACGGGTTACGAAAGTTTCCCCTCGGCGCGGTGATTCATGGTTAAACAAAATTCCGTTACAAGCAAACATATCATAAGCTTCACGATAATTTTTTGTAATCCAAAAGCCATAAATTTTTGCTACTCCATATGGCGAACGAGGATAAAAAGGTGAATTCTCATCATAAAACCCTTTTTCATTTTTATTCTCAACCAAGCCACCATACAATTCTGATGTTGATGCTTGATAAATACGTGTTTTCTTTTCTAAACCTAAAATACGCACTGCTTCTAAAATTCTTAATGTACCAATACCGTCAACATTTGCAACATATTCTGGTGAATCAAAAGAAACCTTTACATGACTCATAGCTCCTAAATTATAGATTTCGTCAGGCTGAACCTCTTGAATAATTCGAATAATATTAGTAGAATCTGTTAAATCTCCATAATGTAACTTAAAATTCACATGGGATTCATGTTGATCTTGATAGATATGATCAATACGTTGTGTATTAAAAGATGAAGCCCTTCTTTTAACCCCGTGAACCATATAACCTTTCTCTAATAATAATTCTGCTAAGTATGAACCATCTTGTCCTGTAATACCTGTTATAAGAGCTATTTTCATTTTTTTATTTTATTTTTTTAATTTCTATATCTATTTAAATAGAAACTGTTAATCTCTATCTTGTTTCAAATTGCTTCTTCTGAAATAAATTCAATAACTGATTGTGGCTTCCATTGTAATAACTTTCTAGCTTTTTCATCATCAAAAGTTAAATCAGAATTTATTTTTTTCACTTTAGAAGAATTTATTGGAGAAAAAGACCCCAGTAAATCTCCAATTTTTCCCATTATTTTTGCCGCAAATAATGGTAAATTTCTGGGTTTTTTCTTGTTATAGCTTAGAGCAATAACCTCGCTTAATTGATTGAAATTTGGATGTAAACCATCTGTCAAATTATAAACGCCGCCAATTTCAGCTACTTTAGGAATTATTTTTGCCACATCTAGAGCCAAAACCATACTTTTTTTAGCTCGACCTCCTCCAATATTAAAATAATATCCTTTTTTTATAGAACGTACCATAGCACCTAAATTACCAGGCGCATCTTTTCCAACTAAAAGAGGGAGTCGCAATATGGTACAGATAATATTATTTTCTTCACACCAGTTTTCAACTAATATTTCTGATTTAATTTTACTTAATCCATAAGGATCATTTGCTAGTAGTGATTTTTCTTCATTTATTAATTCACCAGAATCTAATCCATAGACACTTACAGAACTTATAAATATAAAATATTTAGGAAAACCTCTTTTGTCTAATGCATTTAATAAATTTTGTGTGCCTATATAATTTACTTCATTAAACAATTCCTTTTCTAATTCAGTTTTCGGAACACTATGTGCTTTACCAGCCGCATGTATAATCAAATCAAATCTTTCTTTGAAATCTGGAATTTCTTTCTCTAAAGAACAACGATAATTTCCACTATTCCTGTTTAAATCATAAATCGAATAATTCTTTAGGCTCTCTTTAATAATTTTACCTAAAAATCCGCTAGATCCAGTAATTAACGTTTTCATATTAATAAATGCTTTTTAACCATCCCCATTTGTTAAAATATATAAATGCACTTTGAACTGTAATCCATTTAAATTTGATTTTTTTATGGGTTAATTTTCCAAAATGGTGAAAGACTTTTGCTTCTGGAAAATATGCAGTTTCAGAAACCTCTAAAAACCTTCTTGTTAAATCAGCATCTTCCAAATACATAAATATCTTGTCGTCAAAATAACCTACTTCTTTTAATGTTGATGTTCTTAAAAACATAAAACAACCAGACAAATAGGGTATATTATACATTATATCATTGTAATCATGATTTTTATATTCATATTTATCCATGCGATTGCTAAAAACCTTTTTTAAAAAATTTGGCATAAAACCTCTTGCGAATAAATCAAAGAATGTTGGATTTGTTTTACATAAATATTGCAGATCACCATTAGGGTACTCTACTCTAGGCATGATATGTCCTACATTTTTATTGTTTTCTGCAAATGAAACTAGTTTTTCAATAATTCCTTTATCAAAATATATATCGGGATTCAATACTAAATGATAATCAGAATTCAATTCAAAAGCTTTTTTTATAGCTACATTATGTGACGCACCAAACCCAGGATTAGATGGATTATGAATATACGTGATTCTATCATCATCTTTTAAAATTTTTAGTGCATCTGTTGGTGAATTATCAACTAAGAATAGATGAACCTCGAGCTGGGTATTTAAAAAAGACTTTATAGCCTCTTTCAACATATTGATATCATTGTTATATAGTACAATACATGATGTAATATTAAAAGACATTTTTTTTATTTTAACAAGATTAATTTCAAAAGAATACAAAAATTTTAGAATTCATGTAACTTTTACACATTTATAAAGATATAGTAAATAGACATTATCAGATAATTATCTAAAAAAATCTATTTTTCAAGTTTAATGATAAAGAATTTAAGAGTATAGAAAAGCCGTACGAAAAAAGATTCGAAATAGGTAAAAGAAATTTTAAACTCACCTTTTACAAAATAAATTACAGTACCACCCAGCGCTCGAATGGTTAAGAAGGCTGCATGTTTATGCATTCTATGTTTACTTAATAGAGCAACCACACCAATCCCATAATTCACCATTCTACTTCTTAATTTTTTATATGGGAACAGCTTGAACTTACTTTCACCCGAAGGATGATAATTATAAAGTTCATTTGTGTAATAAAAATCTCCTTTTTCTGTAGCGCGAATAAAATAATCACCGTCTTCTCCCGCACCATACTTAGCATTCACTCCAAATCTAGTATCAAAATATAAAACGTTCTTAAATGTTTTATAGTTTAAAACAATGTTTACTGCTCCTACAATATTATAATCGTATTTTGTTAACAATTTATTATTTTGATAATTAACTTTTCGGAAAAACGATTTTGACCCTGTACAATAAACATCTATGATAAAATTTCGGAAATCTTTATTTAAAATTTTAGAATGGATTTCGTTGAAAAAACTATCATCAAACGAAGAATCATCGTCAGGAAAACTTAAAAAATCAAAATTAAAATTATTTTCTATTATATATTTTATTGCAATATTTCTAGCAATTGATGTATTTACATTTGCATTATGCTCAATAATTTTAATAGTTGTATTATTTGTACTTGTAACATTTTTGATAGGATTATTATCTTGATTCACTATTACTAAATAGACAGAAAGATTATGATTATTATCTACAATACTTTTTACAAGTTCATATATATATTCATGATTACAACAAGTTGAAATAAAAACAAGATCAAATTTTTGCATATTATTTGCTAAAGATTGTACGATAAGGAATGTAGTAAGGATAATTACCCGGCATATAAAAATTGGTAAGCATTACTGCAAACGACCATGCACTTACTAGTATAAGACCTAATATTTTAAATGGATATTCTTTTAGGAAAATTAAAAAATATGGTATCAATAAAACATCAAATACTTTAAGATTCATACTAACCCTTGTAGCCAGCATATACCCTAGAGGAGTTAATAAAAAATAAATAACAATACCCCAAAAATAAATATTTACCATTTTTTTAAAAATAATATTTGAGGATTGAAATTTTGAAAAATATAGCGCCAATATTAAGATCAAAAGTCTGTGCAAAACTGAAACACTAAGTAATTTAATTTCGGCGCCAAATGTTTCATTTTGAGTATAAAAATCAACTACCCCTAAATATCCCGCATCTTTTACAAAAGCTAATCCTCCTAACTGAATCAATACATTTCCAATTCCTGCAAATGCCCAAATCATAGAAGCTCCTAACAAAATAAATTTATTCTGGAGAGAAAAATCAAACAATCCCAATAAATAAAGAAAAGGAAGTACGAGTGCCGTTTTATGAACAAAAAAACCTAGAAAAAAAGATAAAACGAGTACTTTAAAAAAAGTTAATGTAATTTTTTCTTTTTGCAAAAGGAGAGGGAGAAGGTACATTATTATCGCAATAAATAAACCTTGTCGTATACCGTTAAAAAAAAGATTAGCATAATAAACACCATAAAAAATTAACCAGGATATAAATGGATTATACGAATATTTTAAAATAGCTTTATTGGTAAAATATAAAGATATTATCATATGTACAGCAAAGAGTCCTATTTTATCTAATCCAACATATTTTAAACAAGACATTGCAATTCCGTAGCCTGGCTCTATATATACATCAGCAACTTCAGATATTGACATTGGTCTGTTAAATATGGTGTCAAAAATTTCTTCGTAACTTTCATAGTCCATACCAATTTTATATCTCAAAACTCCAAAAATAAGTAATATAAAAAAAATACATAAAGAGTAGTATTTATTAATTTTAACAAATACAGACACAAAACTAATTAAGAAAATAAAGATAAAAATCAGATTATAAATAGCCATCTATATCTTTCTTAAGTTCATTCTTAAAAAAAAGTACAATCTTATTTTTATTTTTTTTAAAAACCCTGAGTTATTTTTTAAGGATATACCAGTATATTCATTTAGCATTTGTCTCGCATTTTGAGATGAAAAACCATTATTATCATAAATGCATATAATTTCATCTACAAATTTAAATACAGCCTTAGATTTTTTCAACTCGTGATACTGATTATAATCTGCTGCAATTTTATACGATAAATCAAAAAGATTATTAATTAGAAAAGTTCTTTTTATTAAAACACTTTGATGACAATAAGGCATTGTTTTCCAATCTAAGTTTAAGGGATATGCTTTGGCAATTCTTTCACTATTTAAATCTTTAATACATGTGTTACCATAAATAACATCTTCATATTGACTTTGAGTGATTATGTTCTCCAACGTTTTATTTGAATAAAAATTATCCCCAACATTTAAAAAGTAAATATAATCTCCGGTAGCTAATTGAATCGCTTTGTTCATTGCATCATAAATACCTTTATCCGGTTCTGATTTCCAGAGAGAAATTTTTTCTTCGTATTTTCTAATTATATCTTGAGTTCCATCTTTTGAGCCTCCATCTACGATAATGTATTCAATATTGTCATATGTTTGATTTATAACATTTGCTATAGTATTTTCTATAATATCCGCGCCATTATAAACAACTGTTACCACAGTAATTTTAATTTTATTCATCTCTTTTTTGAATACTAATTTTTAATATTATTCTCAAAATCATTAAATGATTGAAAAAACTTAACTTGGTTATTTGATGCTTCTGACAGATAATCTGTGTAGAGTTTTGAAGAAGTATTTTTCCTGAATTGAAACAAATTAACTAATGAATATGTTTTTATATCACTACTTGTTGCGAAATGAGCTAATGCTGTTGTGATAATTCCAACACACATTTTGACATCTTTAATCTGCAGAAATTCTGCGGGTATATAAGAGGGTATTTCGACGTCAACCACATTCATTATATTCTCAGGAACACCCAAGCGAGGATGTCCTTTTATAACAACAGTCCAATTGTTTTTTTTAAAAGATTCAACAATACTTAACTGAATTTCGTCATGGCTTTCACAGTTATAAATTGTAGGTTCGCAAGGCATGACAAAAAACAAAACTATTGGTTCTATTTTTTGTAAAATATCTATTTCATATTGATATTTTTGAAAAACTTCATTATTGACTTGAGGGACTCTTCGTTCAATTTTATATTTACCATAATTTAATTCTGGAATCTTTTCAATTATTTCCAATTTAAAATCAACTCCTGTGAGTAAGAAATAAATTAATTTATAAATACTTAATTTAAAGGTCAACTTCTTTTTTTCAAAAAATTCTGACGAAAAATCATAATGATCTAAATAATAAATCTTGTTCCTTTTTGACAGACCTTTTAAAAAGAAGGATGTCAGCCAATCTTCAAATCGAGAAAAAAAATAAACATTTGTATCAGCTATAGAATCAAAATATTTTTTATTAAGTTTTATAATTCTCTTTCTTTCTCTAATAATATCTAAAGGACTCTTAAATGATTTTAAAGCATAAGGAATAAAAACCAGTGAATCTAAATCAAGATTTAAGCTTTTGATAAATTTAAAAACATTTTCTACATTTATTACAACAATTGATATTATTTCTTCATTCTTGTATTTCTCATATAAAGACAATACATACGGAATATCCGCTGGTGCTTGGCAAAAAACAATCATATTTACAGGAGAAAAAATTAAAATATTTAAAATGTAGTATTTAAATATTTACTTTAAAAATTCATAAAATCAGTATCAGTTAGCTTTATTTAATAAATCTTCCAAAGAAGATATTGAAACTTCAGAAAAGACAACAACTGATCTAGAATCGCCTACATTTTTTTTTGTGTAAGTAATTAACATTTTATCTTTCGAAAAATTAATTGTTGGATAATATGCCCCCACATTTAATGTATTCTCAATATCAAAAAGATATTTCCAAGTTTTACCCTCATCTTTACTTATAGCTAACGATAAAGGTGACCTGTTATGATAGTCAAATATTCTATCAGTATTATTCCAGCTTAAAACCAATAAGTTTTTACCCGGAATTTTTGCAATTGTCGAAGGCGCATCAGGACTAGTTATATCACTTTTCACAAAATCTGTCCAAGTTAATCCATCATCATTACTAAATGCAAATATAATTTTACCAGACGAATTTCTTAGTGTCATAATTAATCTTCCATCACTCAACTCCTCTACACATGGCTCATATAAGGAATTGCCTTTTGTGTAAAGTAACTTAGTATTTTGCCATGTATCTCCATTATCATCAGAATAATAACAAAATATATAATTTTGTGAACCTGCTCCTCCAATTGCCATTGGCAATAATATGCGGCCAGATGAAAGTAAAATTGCACGATTATTTGCAGCATGCTGATAAACATCTTTAAGAGTATTTATCATTTTTGGTCCTGACCACGTTACACCATTATCAACAGATGATTTCATGTAAATATTAATACTATTTGTGCTTTCCTTGCCATAAAATAAACTTAGGATAACTTTGTCATTCAATTTAACAAGTGAATTTCCTCCTGTTTGAATTTTCGACAAGTTTTCCTGAAAAAGTGATGTTCCTGTAAATTGTTTCGTTTGAATATTTAAATCAAAATTTAATAATTCAGAGAATGCAAAGTCATCATATTTTCCATAGCCCATGGCAACAACTAAATAATCATTATCATTTTTTTTACAAATAGATGCAAAAGCAGATCCTCCCAAGTATTTTCCTGTTGGATTTGGATCAAGGATAGTATATTTTTCTAGTTTAAAAGAAGATGGTATTCCTTTTAGTATTCCAAAATCTTTTGATTCTTTAACTACAACTTCATGTGAATCTTCAAGATATTCTTGCGCATCACTACAAGAAGTACTAATAATAAATATTAATAAATAATAAAAAGTAGTTCTTAATTTCATTCAAAATTTAATTTAAATCTGTTAATAAAATTTTTTTTGTTCTTTTAATTTTTGGAAAGTTTCTATATCTCTAAACTTAATAATCTTATGAGGATTCCCCCCTATTATTGCATAATCAGGCACATCTTTTGTGACAACAGTTCCTGAACCAATAACGACCCCTTCACCTATTGTGACTCCTGGAACAATTGTTACATTTGCTCCACACCACACAAAATCTTTGATCTCAACTGGCGCTAATTTGTCTGCACTATCATATGGAATTGAGATCTGACTGTCATAATTATGATTATGAGAAAAAACAGTTAGTCCTTTGCCTATGTGACAAAATTTTCCAATTTTAACACCGCCGAAGGCATTAATATAACATTGTCCATTAATTACAGTACCATTGTCAATATATAGTTTTTCTGGTGAATTAATAATAAAACCATTATTACAATCAGGGCCTATAATTACTGATTTAATATCACAATTAACCTTTTTAAAAAGGTTTTTAGAATAAAAAACATTATAAATGGAAAGTATTTTATTTAGAATTTTAAACATTTTAATAAAATTTTTGCGCCCTTTTTAGTTCCAAAAAAGCATCTATGTCTCTATAACTCAAAACATTATGAGGGTTCCCTCCTATAATTGCATAGTCTGGTACATCTTTAGTAACCACACATCCACTTGCAATTATTACACCCTCTCCTATTACTACTCCAGGAACTATTGTCACATTTGCTCCACACCAAACAAAATCCTTTATAACGACTGGTTTATCAATTATTTTATTATCATAAGGAATTGCCTCAGCATTCTTATAATTATGATTAATAGAAAAAATAGTTAGTCCTCTGCCGGTATGAAAATATTTTCCAATTGATACTCCTCCTGAACATTCGATAATGGTATCAGATTTTAAATGACTAGTATTATCTATTTTGAATTTTGAATAATCTCCATTGACACTAATAATTTTAACACCTCCAAAACCTTGATCAACATAATTAATCTTATTTCCTGATTTTCGTTCTATTCTATTAATTTCAGCTAAATGAATTTGATTTTTCAGAAAAGTTATTAAAATATCAATTTTAAAAAAAAGAATTAGTTTTACAATAATTTTACTCATTTAAAATTTGAATTAATAATTACATTTTTAAGATGTTCGGATAACTTGGTAATAATACCGATTTTAGTTTTATTTCTTGAAAAACAATTCACTATTAATCGATTTAGGATAATTTCGTTAAAATTATGCTAATCGAATGAATTTACAACTTTAAAAAAAGATTAAATATTTGTAATATCAAATAGTAATTGATTGCCAATCTAAATATTTAACCAAAGTAATCATATTCCATCTTAATGATCTATGTAATTTGATACTTTTTAAATAAACTTAACGAGATAAAAAATGACAATACAGATAGAAATACAAAAGATAAAAGTGAGGCTAAAGCTGGTCCATAAATTCCAAAAAAAGGAATTAAAGTAAATGATAATAATATTACCAAAATAGCACTTGAAACTACTAAAATGGTCTTAAGTTTTGTCATTTTAAAATAATCAATAACTAAACCTGTTGTAGTATAAATACCAAAGAAAGCTTGAGCAATACACATTATATATATTATAGGCATGGCTGACAAGTATTTTTGACCTAAAAATAGGTTACCAAAAAAATACAATCCGAAGCAAAAAATCATACTAATTATTAAAACTAAAATTGAATAATATAATGTCAATTTTAATATAAAATTTTTCCCTTCTCGTTTACTTAGCTTTTTATAAACTAAAGGATAAATTACCTTAATCATGTTTGTATTAATCATAACAATAAAAGATGCTATGCCTGCTGCGGCTGCATATAAACCAACTTCCTTAAGACTAAAAAAATTCAAAAGGAAATATCTGTCAGACTGATTTAACACCCATCCGGCTAAAACTGAAAATATTAATGGGGCGCCATAATAAATAATAATTTTAAATTGCTCTTTATCAAAGCTAAATCTAAACGACTTACCAATTGAACTTAGAAAATAAAATCTTATAATCAGAAAAATAAACTCGGATATTAGTAAAGCAAAAATTCTTGATTTCCAATCTAAATTAAAAAGCGAAATAAAAATAACTGTCAGAACAAATCCTACCAAAACAGTTCCCGTTGAAATGAGTCCAAAACGGGTTGGCTGTGAGAATTGAAAAAGTTCTGTATTATGGACTGAGCTTAATGTCTGAATAAACCCTATTGTAGTTGCCATAATAATTACAAATCCAAACTCACTAAAATATAATGAAAACAGGAATGAAATTATTGAGCTGGCTAAAAATGAAATCAGAAGAAATGAAATATAACTATTCCTAAAGTTCAAATACTTATTGAATTCTAAATCAACTATTTCTATCGCTATTAATCCATTGGCAGAAAATGATATTAATGATGGAATAAAAAATAATATACTTGTATAAATACCAATCATTCCATAATCTTCGGGAACTATATTTTTGGTTAAATATGAAATCGAAAATATACTTATTCCTGCATTAATTATTGTAAAGATGTAATAATTAGCAAAGTTTAAAACCTCTCTTTTTTTTACTAAAGATTTTATTTTATTCAACATCTTCATCAAAAATTAAAATCTTTTTCATTCTTATTTATCATTATAGTTTAAAATAAGTTTAAGATTGTTTCCTCTTCTAATAAAATACTTTTCGAAATACTTATAAACAAAGTAACTTATTATAAGTGTTGATACAATAGACATGGCAATAATATAAAGTCCAGAAATGTTAAATCGTTTGGATATAATTTGAACAATTGCAAATACGATTGGATGTAGTAAATAAACTGAATAACTTGCTTCTCCTAAAAGGGATAACGGTTTTATAAATGAGCCTGCATCTCCACTTCCCCATCCTGTATAATGAAAAATCATTATGCCAAATGCACATATCCCTCTTAAATAGTCTAAATTAACTAGGCGTCTCATAAATTTCCCTTGTTTAAAACGATTAAAATAATAAAATTTTCTTTCGAATAGAAAAAGTCATAACTTTTAGCAGTTATTAAGCATCCCTTTACTTGTTTTGCAAATTATTTAGACGTTTCTCCATCCTCCATTAATAATCAAATACTTCATTATTCTCTCTTTAAAAAAATGCAAATTGTTATATATATATCTTTCTATATGGTATCTTATAGTTTTTCTCTGGTTCAATTATTTTCTCCAGACCTCGTGTCACTTTCAACTTTTCTTAGCTAGAAATCACCTTCTACAAATTAATGATATTCTTTTCACTAGTGATAAAGCTTCAAAAGTTTAATTCCGACTCTTGAAATATTAGTTCTTTCATCACTCAATTAGACTCTATTCGTCTAAAAATCAAGCCTATAGACTTTTATTTCTCTGTTATAAGTTTAAAAAAATATTAACTTAAACTGTAATCTAAACTATTATATCTAATCGCTATAATATACACTAAAATATTATTGAAGTTAATTTGAATCATTCAAATAAAACTCAGCAAGCTTCCAGTCAAACATAGTATCAATATCTATACTGTCTGTTTCATTCATTACATACTTTATCATTTTCTTAAATGATCCTATAGGTCCATTTCGTAATGATTGTATATTTATAATATATAAAGCCCCATTCAGCTCCCATACATCTGGGCAATCCTGCCTTCTTATAAAATCAGATTTCTTTGATTTTGCTAAAAATCCTTTTTCATTTTCTTCAAAAAGAACATAATATGGATTCGATTTAGTTTCTTTTACTGAGACTACCATATCAATATCATCAGTGTATAATTTAAGTGCTTCCTTAATATGTGCATGTGTTCTAAAAGGAGATGTTGGCTGCATTAAGACCAAGATATCTGCAGTATATCCTTTTTTTTCATAAAAATCTATTGCATGTAGTAAAACTTCATAAGTACCTGCATCATCTGTTGCCAGGAAGTCAGGGCGAAGAAAAGGAACTTTCAAACTTGTTGTATTCTCAACTACCTCTTTTATTTCTTCACTATCTGTAGTAACACAAATAATGGCATTTTCAAAAACACCTTGAGCTGCTTCAATTGAATAATTTATTAAAGGTTTGCCATTAAGAAGTTTAATGTTTTTTTTAGGCACACCTTTACTTCCGCCTCTTGCAGGAATTACAACTAACGGTTTCATTCTTTAAAATTTTATGTTTTTTACATCAATATGAGCTTTCTCAAAATCTTCATGTTTTCCAACATCTAACCAATATCCTGAAAACGGAAACGAAATTACTTTCTTTTTATTTCTTATCAGCTCCTCCATTAAATCCGTTGCATTAAAAAAAACATTTTCAGGAATAAACTTTAGCATTTCTTTTTTAATTAAATAAATACCGCCATTTGAATAATAAGTATAAATTGGTTTTTCTTTAAAACTTTTCACAACACCATTCTCGGTTTCTAAAACTGCATATGGCACATTTACCTGATATGGAATTGTTAGTACTGCCAAATCTGCATCTTCTTTTATAAACTCAAGAAAAAATTGTTCATAATCGATATTTGTAAGCAAATCTGAATTTGTTACCAAAACATAATCATGTTCAAAATTTTTTATCTGAGATACAGCTCCAATTGTTCCAAGAGGTTCATTTTCCCAAACGTATTCAATTTTAACATTTTTATCTTTTCCATCTCCAAAATGATCTTCAATTTTTTCTCCTAAATATTTAACAGAAACCCAAAAATCATCAATTCCAAATAAGGCTAATCTATCTAAATTGTGTTCCATAATGGCTTTACCTCCTACTTTTAAAAGCGGTTTAGGAAGAGAATCTGTTAAAGGCTGTAAACGTTGCCCACGGCCGCCAGCCATAATAACTGCATCAATAGGAAGATAAGATCTTATTTTTCTAAAATTTATAACATTAACTACCTTATGATTTTCATCTACTATAGGTACAACTCTAAAGTCACCTTCACGATATTCGATAATTTGTTTAAGATTGTTTTCTCCTTTTTTAATGTATCTTGGATTCGTTTGAATGATTTCATCAACATTACTTTCTATCGAAAATCCTTTAAGTAAACCACGTCTAACATCACCATCAGTTAATGCACCAATTAGTCTGTCTTCTTTGTCAACTACAAAAAGAATAGCATCTGGAGATAATTCATTAAATTTTAGTAGTGCCTGCTTAACTTTACTACCAGAAAGAATTAAGTGTTCTTTATATATTCTCATGAAATATTTTTACTATTTTAATAATGTTATCTGCAGCCTTATCTTTAAAGTATACATTATCGCCTTCAAATTTTCCTTTATTCATTGCTATATTAACAGCAGAAATAATTGATTCTTCTTTAAAATCACTATTTAAAATGTTATCACTTTGAACTCTTCCTTTTTGTCTATCACCAACATTCACAACATATTTGCCAAATGATGCTGCCTCCAAAATTCCGCTGGAAGTATTTCCTAATAAAATTTTTGCATAATACATTGCTGAGAAGTAATTTTGCTTTCCAAAGTTTTCAATTAACAAAAAGCGATCAGGCATTTCTTTTTTCAATTCTTGAATTAATTCTCTGTAAACAGAGCCTTGTGTATCTGCATTAGGCATTGTAATAATTACAAATGTTTCTTTGCAAATAGACAGTAATGCTTTCTTCATTTCATTAGCAAAATGAAAATTTTCTTTAATCGAAATTGTTTCTGGATGAAACGTAACTAAAATAAATTCCTCTTCTGGAATCGCATATTTTTTATAAAATTCATTTTTATCTATCGGACGAAAATCTTTAATGTCATTTAAACTTAAAGAACCAACGGAGTAAACTTCTTTTGATGAACCAATTAAATTAATAACTTTTTCTTTAAAAACATCGGTCGCAGTAAAATGAAGAGATGATGCTAAAGTAATTTGATGCCTATATATATTATCTATGGCGCCTAATGTAGTTTCTCCTCCATGAAAATGGGCAAATCGTATTCCAAAAACTATTCCCGCCTGAACGGCTGCGCTCATTTCAAAACGGTCTCCGAGACAAAAAACCAAATCATATTTATTTCTTTCCCAAAAATCTGCAAATTTTAAAATTGTAAGTCCATAAGATGTCACAATGGATTCTTCATCATCGTTAGATATCAATGCTGAAATAGTATGAACACAATTATATTTATCTACTTCTATTTCATTTAAAGTATATCCATGATTTTTGGATAAATGAGTTCCAAAAGCAATAATTTCTAATTCAAAAAAAGGATCGTCTTTTATTTTTTGAAGGAAGGGGAGATATATTCCATAATCAGCCCTTGAACTTGTTAATATTCCTATTTTCATTTTATATCTAAAAATGATAATTTGTCAAATTCATTTTTATTAGTGGTTAATTTTTTCCCAATAACATTTTCCCATTCCATAGGAGAAATTCCATCCCCAGGTCGCAATGTAATAATATCGTCATCAGTAATAATATGACCTTCTTTTAAATCTTTATTAATAAAAATACTCTTCCTCGCAATTGCTATATTTTTTGTTTCACTTTTACTTGCAATTTTTTCACCGTCTCCACTTATAGCTAATTCTATATTACGAATTCCTTTAACCATTTCTTTTAATTCATGAGGTTCTAATGAAGCCACATGATCAGGACCTGGCAAAGTTTTATCTAAGGTAAAATGTTTCTCTATAATTTTTGCTCCCATAGCTACTGCTGCAATAGGCACTTCTATGCCTAATGTATGGTCTGAATAGCCAATCGGTACCCCAAAATTTTTGCCAATAGTTAACATCGCTTTAAGATTAACATCTTCCATTGGAGTAGGGTATTCTGTATTACAATGAAGTATTGAAATTTTTTCTTTTTTTAATCCAAATTTCACTAATACATCTAAAGCTTGTTTGATTTCTATTTCAGAACACATACCAGTAGATAAAATAACAGGTTTACCACATAAAGCAATTGCTTTTAAATAAGGGTAATTAGTGATCTCTCCGCTTGGAATTTTAAAAAAATTAAGTCCTAATTTATTTAGATAGTTAATTCCTTCAACATCAAATGCGGTAGAGAAAAAATTAATGTTTTTTTCTCTACAATATGACATTAATTCTAAATGATTTTCGTGACTTAATTCTAAATTTTTTAACATGGTATATTGAGAGTCATCACCATCGTTAATATTAACACTTTGATATTCTGCTTTTTTTGCTGATTTACTAACCAAACTGTCAGCTTTAAATGTCTGAAATTTGACATAGTCTACACCAGCATCAACAGCCGCATCTATTAATTTTTTTGCAATATTAATATCTCCGTTATGATTTACACCAGCCTCAGCTATAATAATTACTTTACTCATATTTAGATTATTCTACCTGGATTCCCTACTACTTTTTTGCCGTCAGGTATATTCGAAATAACTACAGTGCCTGCTCCTATTATCACATCGTTTCCAATTACGACACCTTGTTTTATTACTGCATTTGCACCAATGAATGTATTTCTGCCAACATTTACATTTCCCGCTAAAACAGCACCCGGAGCTATATGCACTCCATCTTCTAAAATGCATTCATGTTCAATAATACACCCCGTATTCAAGATTACATTTTTTCCTATTTGAGCTAGAGCATTAACTACCACTCCCTTGTTAATAAAGCTTCCATTACCGACAATAGCACTTTTTGAAATTAGTGCCGTCTTATTAATAACTGTTTGAACTCTCTTTCCTTTACTTTCAATAAAACCTGCTACATTTTGTCTTAAATTATTATCTCCAATACCTATTACAAATGCAATGTTTTTATCAAATTCAATAAAATTTTGATTTTTTTCAAACCCTAAGTAAGGTAAATTAAAAGGATCATTATCGCTTTTTTCTTTTTCGAAATATCCAATTACCTCATAACCATTCTCTAAAAGAGTTTCTAGCACTACATAAGCATGACCAGAGTATCCTATAAGAATATTTTTTTTATCTGACACTGCTTGGTATATTTATAATGCGTTCCTCTAAGAATTCAGCATTAATTTGTTCGTCTCTTTGGCAATTTTTATACATCGGTAAACGATACATTAACTGCCAAATTGGTCTTGTCATAACACCTTTTACATTTGTTTCTTCTAAAAACAAATCTCTTTCATTTTTATTTGCCAACTCTATGCACATTAACCAATAATTCGCTTTAGTCTCAGGTGTTTCCGTTCTGAATTTGATACCTGATGACTGAAAAAAAGATTCATATTCTTTAGCTAATATCCTTTTATTTTCCAAAAAAGTATTTAATTGTTCTAATTGGGCACAAGCTAATGCTGCATTTAAATTTGGCATTCTAAAATTATAACCCATTTCATCATGCACATATTCATAAGGGTGAGGAATTTTGGCTGTTGTAGTTAGATATTTTCCTTTTTCACCTAATTTAAAATCATTTGTAACTATTGCGCCGCCGCCGCCACTGGTAACTATTTTATTTCCATTAAAAGAAAACGCTCCTAGTTTACCAAAACTACCTGTTGGTTTTCCTTTGTACTCGCTTCCTAATGATTCTGCAGCATCTTCTACTACTGGAATTTTCCAATCATTACAAACAGCAATTAATTCATCTAAGTGGACAGGAAATCCAAAAGTATGCATTGGGAGACATGCACTAATTTTTTTTTGAGTCTTTTTATTGTAACAACCATCCTCTCGTAATTCTCCAAACTCTTCTAAAAAAGTGGAGACAGCCTTCGGAGACAGTCCCATAGTATCCAAATCAACATCTAAAAAAACTGGTGTTGCATTTTGATATGCAATAGCATTTGCAGTAGCTACGAAAGTTAAAGCTTGTGTTAATACTTCATCTCCACTTTTGACCCCAATTAAACGGAGAGCTACCTGAATTGCTGCTGTACCATTTACAACTGCGACAGCTTTTTGTGTTTGAGTAATGTTTTGCATTGTCACTTCAAATTGATCAACATATGCACCAACAGAGGAAACAAAAGTAGAATCTATAGTCTCTATTAAATATTTTTTTTCATTACCTCCAAAATAAGGAACGTGGAGAGGTATGAAATTTTCTGTTTTATATTGCTCTTTTATAAAAGAAATTGTCGAATTAATAGCACTCATATTACATTTTTGAATCTAAATATTTACCTGTTTCTTTATGTCCAAAATTTGGGATCATGGCATGAAACATACTGACAATTTCTTCCTTCCCCCATCTTTTATCAGTTTTCATCCTTTTTATTTGAGCAGTAAAATTTTCCAATTTTAAATCATCAAAAATGGCCTCATTTTTAATAACTCCAAAATTTTCAAAACGATCCATATCCAAAGTTTCACTATCTGTAAAAAATTCTTCAAAATCTTTTTCTCCAGTAGTATCACTTTCTGTAAATAAACAGGGCCATTTTTTTTGTTTAATTAAATCTTCTACATTTTCTCTTGCCTCGGCTTCTGTTTTACACAAATGGGGCTTGTAACCTATTTCGTCTAAATATTTCACTGCAATATCAGCAAAAGAAATTAAATGAAGACTTTCACTTAACTTTGGAAAAAATACATCTCTATTTTCTCCAAAAATACATGACATTAAACAAAGTTCACCTGATTCTTTTGGTGTAACAAAATATCTTTTAATATCATTTGGAGCTACAATTGGTTGTTTTTTTATAATACGTTGATTAAAACCATGTAATAATGATCCATCTGAAAAAGCCACATTTGCAAAACGAGCTGTTGAAATTTTAATTTGCTGACTTTTACGCATCAGATACATTTCCATGATTCTCTTAGAAGCCCCCATCATGTTTACAGGATTCGCTGCTTTATCTGTTGAAACGCAAAAGTATTTCTTAGTGCCATTTTCGATTGATTGCTGTAAAGTTTTTTCTGTATTAAATACATTTACATCTATCATTCTCATTAATGTAAAAGGATCTTTTTCACTTCTAACATGTTTCAATGCAGATAGATTTAGTACATAATCATATTTTCCATCAGATTGGATAAAGGCATCATATTCTACAGATCCAATATCCAAGGCAAAAGTTTGAAAATCACCATCTATATAACCAAATGAACTTCTTAAGTCTCTAACCAGTTCAACCATATTGTTTTCACTTATATCAACAACATGCAACTTCAGAGGGTTTCTTTGGAAAATTTCTTTTGTAACAGCTTGTCCTATTGAACCTGCACCTCCAATAATTAAAAAACTAGATGTACTGATTATTTTCTTCAAGTCTTCTTCAAAATGCTTTATATCATTCTTAAAAATCTCACTCTTTCTTCCAATTAAATTAAGAATATCCATTATAATATTTTAAATATTGTTTTTTAAATTATTTACAATTTTTTTTACGAGCAAAAACATTATCATAAGGAAACCTGCTAAAAAACCTCCCAATATAATTCCTTTAACTTTTCCAAACCTCTCTTTTGCTAAAGGTAAAATTGGTCTATCAATAATTTGAATTAAAGGAGTTTCTCTTCTTAAAGTAACTTTTGCCATTTCACTTTGCTTAACAAGTTCTGTCAAAATTGCTGTATTAGCCTGAACATCAACCTGTCGTCTGGCAGAAGGCGCTCTTCGAACATTTAATGCTGGATTTAAATTAAATGTATTGTCTGTTGCGACTGCAACTCCTGTAATTGCTCCATTTAATTCACCACGAATAGAATCAGTTTGTCTTTCCAGGATATCCATATTTATTCTGGCTTTTTTACTTTTAGTATCAACGTAAAATTCGCCAACTTCTTTTGCTAAACTTTCGCAAAAATATTTAGCAAATAATTCATTAGTTGAAGAAACTTCCATTGTAACAATAGAAATCTTTTTATCCTTTTGATCAACAATTAATCCTTTAGATATATTTTCATAAATTGAACCTAAGATACTATCATGCAGCCTATTAAATCCTACTCGTTTTCCAGGTGAAAATTTAATGTTTTTCAACTTTTCACTTTTATTCCATGATTCTCTCCATTCATTATTTTCGATATACATCTCTGCTAAAGAAATAACTTTCCCATTTAAATTAACCGGAGATAGCAGTGTTTTTTCAATCATGGATCTTGATTTAAAGAGCTCAGTTAAATTGGCCCCAGAAAACATTCCTCCACCATTTCCTCCCAAATCTAAACCTAAAGTACTCGCTAGACCTATTGCTCCACCTAAGCCTCCCCCACTTTTTTCATCTTCCAATGCAAAAGAAAGTGAAGCTGTATATTTAGGCTTTTTCATTATGGAATAAGTGACTCCCAGGAAAGCTCCAACTATACCTGCTAATACAATTATTTTCCATTGTGAAAACAAGTAATTATACCATTGTCCTACTTTTAATATTAAATCTCTTAACGATATTTCGTCACTTTTAATATCTGTTCTATCCATTATTATAATCTATTTAAAAGCTGTAACAATTAGTAATGCTAAACTGGTAATGACGCTTCCTATGCTAACCCATTCACCTGTACTCATTTTCTTTGTTTCAGGTTTTTCAGGAACAACAATTTGCGAATCAGGCTCAACGGAAGGATATGAACGAAAGAATAAAAATGATTTTGTAACATCAGCTTTTCCATTAGGATATATTATATAAGCTTTTCTTTTCCAGCCTTTATTGTTCACTCCTCCTACCGCATTTATATAATATTTAAATCCTTTTCCTCTTCTATACGGAATTTCTGATGTTAACAACACATTTCCTGCTACCTTTACGCCTTCATTATAAACAGCAACTTCAATTTCATCGCCTGGAAATAAAGTAACATTTGAATAATGATTTTTATTTTTTTCTATTTTTTCCCAGTTAATAGGAATAGTAGCGTATTTTTTATCTACTAATTTCTCTTTTAAAGAATCGTTCTTAGATAAATTTAGATCAATATCCTCTAACTTCTCTATCTCCTCTTTTTTAATAGGTCTTTTTATCTTCATTCCTTCAATGTTTGAAATAGAAGTTAAACCTCCGGCTCTCATAACTATATCATAAACCTTTTCTTTTTTGTTTGCTAAAACATATTTACCCGGATAAGTTACTGCTCCTGAAATAGTCACCATCTGAGGTTTTTCATAAACTGCTATCCTACGAATATTAATAACATCGAAAGGTTTTAAAATGAAGTTTTTAGCCTGTTCATTATTATCTGATGAAATTTCAAGTTGCATCAATTCAATACGTTTTGGATCACTATCATTAATGACGTCTGACTTAACCATTCTTGCAATTTCTACTCGTTTAGATGCAGATCCTGTTAATCCACCTACTTGAACTATTAAATCATTTAGGGTTAGATTCTCAACATATTCATAGACACCGGGCTGTTTAATTTCACCATCAATAGTGACCTTATACTCTTCTCTAAAATCTAAAATAGAGTAAACTGTAATTATATCTTCTCTTTTTAGTTCAATGTCTGCATTGACGTCTCCCGTTAATGCCGCACTTAGATCAACATTTACAATCTCTGAAGTTAAGTCTGATTTTAAGCGGATTACCCTTGCTCTCTTACTGTAGGCATCTTCTTTAAGCCCTTCAGCTCTTGCAACAAGATCAGAAATTCTCATTCCTTCGGTAAAAGAATAATAATCTGGTCTAAAAACTGCTCCTTCAATTTTAATACGATTCTCAAATCTGTTTAAAATTTTTGTAACTCTAAAAACGTCTCCTGATTGTGGAATGTAAGTACTAAAATCACTTTCATTAATATCCTGAACTTTAAATTCTTTTCCTGTTTTCTGCACAACACTAACAGATGCCGTATATGCCAACTCATTAAATCCAGATGCAAAATTTAATAAATCAGAAAAAGTTTCTCCCTTTTTCATCTCAAAAATCCCTGGGCGCTTAACTTCACCCTCAACTTTAACTCTTTGATTATATGCAGGAATTCGTACAACATCATTGTCTTTTAAATTAACATTATCAGACTGGTCACCTTTTACTAAGAATCTATAAATATCAATATTTCTAAATACTTTATTATTTCTAATAAGTTCGATATTTCTATAACTTCCATTTTTGCCTGGTCCTCCTGCTAAATGAAGAGCGTTATATACAGTTGCTAAAGACGATATAGAGTAATTTCCTGGCTGTTTCCCTCCAACTACAGTTATTTTAATAGTTCGTATCTGACCAAGAGTAACACTAACTTGGGATTGTCCTGAACGTACTGTACTATATACATTAGAAATTGCTGATTTAATTTTTTGAGTAGCCGCTTCAATTGGCATTCCTGCTACTGAAATTTGCCCTACATATTGTATGCTTATTTTACCTTCAGCACTAACAGGAATGTTAGCATTATATTCTTGAACCCCATATATACTAATTTGAAGTTCGTCTCCAGGGCCTAATATATAATTAAGAGGAGTTGCTAGTTTCAAATTAGGTTCAAAATTTAAATTTGGATTATCAAAAAGTTCCGAACCAAAAATTATAGCGTTTGCCGAATCTTTGACTTTATTATTAATTATCTTTTCCTGGTTTCTTCCAGATTCAACTTTATTTGCATTATTACTTGTTGAACTACTTGACATATTATTAAGCTTGCTTTTGAGTTTGTCAAATTCTTCCTGGCTCATACCTTTAGATAAAGCCATAGGTTCAACCTGGTCAATAGTCATATTATTACTCTTTAATTGTCCACTAATTTCAGCTAGTTGATCCTGAGATAAATAATCAACTTTTATTGTACTTAAATCTTTGGACTTTAATATATCTTGAGCATGAGCATTGAAAGATATTATTGAAACTAATAATAAAATAAGAACGTATACTCTATTTTTCATATATTTAAAATTTGACCTTAGGTCTTGGATAAATAAAATTATTGCTTTTTTTTAAGAATATTGTTTTTGATAGTAATCTTTATAAGAACCCGATGTCACATTTTGAAGCCAATCTTCATTGCTTAAATACCAATTAATAGTTTTCTCTAAGCCTTCCTCAAAGGTAACAGATGGTTTCCAGCCTAAATCCCTATTAATTTTTGTAGCATCAATTGCATATCTCAAATCGTGACCAGGTCTGTCCTTAACATAAGTGATTAATTCCTGTGAAGAGCCTATTGTTCTACCTAACTTTTTATCCATTAGATTACATAAAAGTTTAACTAAATCAATATTTTTCCATTCATTAAAACCACCAATGTTATAAGTTTCGTGATTTTTACCTGCATGAAAAACCAAATCTATTGCAATTGCATGATCTTCAACGAATAACCAGTCACGAGTATAATTTCCATCACCATAAACCGGCAGTGGCTTATTATTAATAATATTATTTATAAAAAGGGGAATTAACTTTTCAGGAAAATGATAAGATCCATAGTTATTAGAACAATTTGTTAAGACATATGGTAATCCGTATGTTTCTCCATATGCTCTAACAAAATGATCAGAACTAGCTTTTGAAGCAGAATAAGGCGAATTTGGATCATAAGCAGTAGTTTCAGTAAAAAGACCTTCTGCCCCTAGAGATCCGTAAACTTCATCAGTACTTATATGGTAGAATCTTTTTCCTTCATAATTTCCTTTCCATTGATTTTTTGCTGCATTTAACAAATTCATTGTACCAATTACATTAGTCTTTACAAAAGCCAAAGGATCTTCAATAGATCGATCTACATGTGACTCTGCAGCTAAATGTAAAACACCATCAAAATTGTGCTTTGAAAAAAGATCATTAATAAAACTTTCATCAACAACATCTCCTTTTACAAACTTATAATTTGATTTATCCTCAATATCTTTTATGTTTTCAAGATTTCCTGCATAAGTTAAAGCGTCCAAATTAAAGATTTGATAATTCGGATATTTATTCACGAAACGTCTTATTACATGAGAACCAATAAAACCAGCTCCGCCAGTTATAAGAATTTTTTTCATTTTGAATTAATTTAATAGATCTGAATTTTGTTTTTCTAATTCGCTATATATATCTTTTACATCCTGCGAACTTTCTTTCTGTAAAATTAAATTTGCGGTATTAGTATGTACAAATATAGTATTTTGTAATCCTAAAAAAGTTGTATGCTTATCACATCCAATAACCATGTTTCCATTTTTATCTACCGGATGTCCTTTTGTTATTAAATATTGATATACAGACTCAAATGATCCGAGATCTGACCATGAAAATGATGCTGGTACAACTTTTATTTTTTTACTGCGCTCCATTACAGCATAGTCAATACTAATTGATGGAATCTCTAAAGATAAAGCTAAATCGAGGAAACCTTCTTTATGAGCTTCCCATACAGCTTTAGATTTTTCATAAACATCTGGCTGAAACTGTTTCAATTCATCTAACAGCACTCCTGCTTTAAAACAAAACATACCGCTATTCCATAAAAAATTACCTCTTGCTATAAATTCTTTTGCAGTAGTCTCATTTGGTTTTTCTCTAAATGACAGCACTTTATCTCCTTTTGATTCGATATACCCATAGCCAGTTTCTGGCTTAGTTGGAATAATTCCAAATGTTACAATAAAACCGTCTTGAGCTTTCAAAACTGCCTCCTGAATAGCATTATTGTAATCATCCATCTTGTCTATAATGTGATCTGATGGGGTTATAATTAAGATATCTTCTGGATTTGAAGCAAATGCAGCAAAAGCAATAGCAGCTGCCGTATTTCTCGGTGTCGCTTCTACAATATTTACGTATTCTGTTTTGGTTTTATCCATAACCTTTCCGCTTAAATGATGATTATCGACATTTCCAACTACCATTACTTTATCTGCTAAATGACTATTACGATCAACCGTCATCTCAAATAAAGATTTGTTTTCAAAAATTTCTAAATATTGCTTTGGCTGGCTTTTACGAGAAAGAGGCCATAATCTGCTTCCTACTCCACCTGTTAAAATTACATGTATAATTGAATTATTTTTTTCCATTTTTTTTAATTAAACAAGAAGTTAAAGTATCTATAGCCTATTATCTGCTAGTGAACCTAAAACTCCTTTTACATCATATAATAAACTGCTCTCTTTTCGCAATTCAGAAAAATTTAATTTTAAAAATTCATTATGCGCTACACCTAAAACTATAGCATCAAATTTTTCTGCTGGCAAAGAATTTTTAGTATCTAATTTATATTCTTTTTTGACCTCTTCGACACTCGCTAAGGGATCAAATATTGTAACTACTATTCCGTATTCTTTTAATGCTTTTACAACATCTACTATTTTGGTATTTCTAACATCCGGACAGTTTTCTTTAAAAGTAATTCCTAACATTAAGAGGTGTGCTCCATTAACTGAAACACCTTTCTTTATCATTAATTTTACAATTTGTGAAGCAACATATTCCCCCATACTGTCATTTAAACGTCGTCCTGCCAAAATTATTTCAGGATGATACCCAAATTCTTGTGCTCTCTGAGCTAAATAATAAGGATCTACTCCAATGCAATGACCTCCTACAAGACCTGGTTTAAATGGTAAAAAATTCCATTTCGTTCCCGCTGCCTTTAAAACTTCCTGGGTATCAATATTCATCAAATTAAATATTTTTGCCAGCTCATTCACGAATGCAATATTGATATCTCTTTGAGAATTCTCAATGACTTTTGCTGCTTCGGCTACTTTGATTGATGGGGCTAAATGTGTTCCAGCAACAATCACCGATTTATATAATGAATCTACTTTTAACCCTATTTCTGGAGTTGAACCAGAAGTTACCTTTAAAATTTTTTCGACAGTATGTTCTTTATCTCCTGGATTTATTCTTTCTGGAGAATAGCCTACAAAAAAATCTTTATTAAATTTAAATCCTGAAATTTTTTCTAAAACCGGAACACATTGTTCTTCTGTAACACCTGGATAAACTGTTGATTCGTAAATTACAATATCATCTTTTTTTAATACTTTACCAACTGATTCACTTGACTTATACAAAGGTGTAAGATCTGGGCGATTATTTTTATCAACTGGTGTTGGCACTGTAATTATAAAATAATTACACTTTGCAATATCATCAAGAGAACTTGTGCAATACAACCCAATTTCAGTATCAACATTATCGACTAATACTTTTTGTAAGGTAGTAGAATCTATCTCCAGCGTAGTATCTATACCAGAATTCAGACTTTCAATTCTTGATTTGTTTATATCGAAACCTACAACTGCATATTTAGTGGCAAATAATCTGGCTAAAGGCAAGCCAACATAACCTAAACCTATAACAGCTATTTTTATGTTTTTTTCCAATTTTACTCCTTATTTATAAGTTTTCAGTCATTAAAATTCACGGCTTCGCCCTTCTGAGTCACAAAAAATGAGACCAGACTGCACAAAATTATTTTCGGCAAATATAAGATAAAAGTCAACTTATATACTATAGTTTTTTGTAATACTTTAGTAAAACAAAGAATTACAGCCATTTCAAACACTAATACCCTAACAATCAATATGTAATAAAATATTTACAAAAAGAAACAGAAAATAAAACTCATGAATGAAATTTTATTTTCTGCATATTTAAGGAAGACAATATAAAGGTTAATCCAGACGAAATAGGATGATATGATTTTTATTTGTATTTAATTTTCAATATGCATCCCAAAGACTCAAGAACAAAAATATAATGTGTATTAGAAACTTCCTGAACAATTGCACTTTGATTATTAAAAACGCCAGATTCTAATTTTATTTTGTCACCAACATGAAATGGCAAAACAGAAGCATCGGCAATATTAGGAGATTTGAGGCTGTTCTTTATTATATTTATTTCTTCATCACGAACAACTGCTGGCTTTCCTAACCAAAATAAATATCTCACAACCCCGGCTATCTCAAATACAGAATTCCTTTCACTATCTGGCAATTGCACAAAAACATAAGAATTAAAGAGCGGCATTTCAATTTTTTTTTTTCTATCTGACCATTGCTTTATTTTAATTATTAATGGACAATAGCAGTCTATTCCCATTTCGGTAAGGCGTTCAGCTACTTTTTTTTCCCATTTCGGTTTTGTATAAATAACGTACCAATTCATAATTTGCATTTATTATTGAAAATAAATCTTAAAACCAATCCCCTTCTTCTCACTTCATCTTAAACTTTATCTCAATAGGACATTTTCTTTAAGAACCTATTCCTTTATAAACAAACCCGATTGATTCTAACTTTTTAGCATCTAGTATATTTCTTCCATCAAAAACAAATGCGGGCTTGTGCATTGATTGATAAATTTTTTGCCAATCATAAGTTGTAAATTCGTCCCATTCAGTTAATACTGCAATAGCATGTGAACCTTTGCAAGCATCATAAGCATCATTAAATATTATTAAAGAATTAGTATTTTCGTCAGAAGTTCTAGTTCCTAAATAATCTAAATCACTTAGCATTTTATTTCTTGATACTTTCGGATCATATACAGAAATTTTTGCCTGTTCATTTATTAAATCATCTGCTACATAAATTGCCGCAGATTCACGAGTATCATTTGTATCTTTTTTGAAAGCCCAGCCTAAAAAAGTAATTTTTTTATCGGCAACAGTATTATATAAAGTCTGAACAATTTTATTTGAAAATCTTCTTTTTTGATGGTCATTCATAATTATAACCTGTTCCCAGTAATCTGCCACTTCATTTAAACCATAAGTCTTAGCAATATAAACCAGATTTAAAATATCTTTTTGAAAACAAGATCCTCCGAAACCTACAGAAGCTTTTAAAAACTTAGGACCAATTCTGCTATCCATACCAATTGCTTTCGCAACTTCATTTACATCTGCTCCCGTTTTTTCACACAGTTCAGACATTGCATTGATAGATGAAATACGTTGTGCTAAAAATGCATTAGCCGTTAATTTAGACAATTCTGATGACCAAACATTTGTTGTTAGAATCTTATCTCTACTTACCCAATTTGCATAAACGTTTACTAAAGCATTAATTGCGGTCTCTCCTTCTGGAGTTGTATCTCCACCAATTAAAATTCGGTCTGGATTTAATAGATCTGTAACTGCCGTTCCTTCAGCTAAAAATTCTGGATTTGATAAAATTTGAAATTGTACGCCATTACCTGTATTATCTAATATACTTTTTATAGCTTCGGCGGTTCGAACTGGTAAAGTAGATTTTTCAACTACAATTTTATTCTGCTTTGCAACTTTTGCAATTTGCCTGGCACATAACTCAATATACTTTAAATCAGCCGCCATACCTTTTCCTTTACCATAAGTTTTGGTTGGGGTATTAACCGAAATAAAGATAATCTGCGCCTCGTCAATTGCTTTTTCTACTTCTGTTGAAAAAAACAAATTTCTTCCTCTTGCTTCTGCTACAATTTCCGATAGACCAGGCTCATAAATAGGAATATTATCAGTATTTGGATCATTCCAATCCTTAATTCTTTGTTCATTCAAATCTACAACTGTAACTTGAATATGTGGACATTTTTGAGCAATTACCGCCATTGTAGGACCTCCAACATAACCAGCTCCTATGCAGCAAATTTTTGTAATTTCCATTTACTATATTATTATCTTTTATTTATTTCAAATTATTCCAATACCAGCTTACAGCTTCTTTCAATCCTTCCTGAAGAGAATATTTAGGATTATATCCTAAAAGACTTTTTGCTTTATCAATACTTGCTAATGAATGTGGAATATCTCCCGCTCTATTTACACCATATATAATCTCTACATCAGCAATTTTTGGATCAAATTCTGACAAATACACTTTTAAATATTTAACCAAATCATTTAACGTGTTTCGATCTCCGAAAGCAGTATTATAAACTATATTAATAGCCGCTTGATCATGAGTATTAATTGCCAAATCATTCATCTGAATTACATTATCGATATAAGTAAAATCTCTAGAATAATTTCCATCGCCATTAATGACAGGACTTTCTAAACTCATTAATTGTTTAACAAATTTTGGAATTACTGCCGCATAAGCTCCATCCGGATCTTGTTTTCTTCCAAAAACATTAAAATAGCGCAATCCAATTGTTTCTAATCCATACGTTTTGCTGAAGATTTCAGCATATAACTCGTTTACATATTTAGTTATTGCATAAGGAGATAATGGTTTTCCAATTACATCTTCTACTTTTGGTAATCCTTCAGAATCTCCATAAGTAGACGAACTAGCCGCATATACAAAACGTTTTACTTTTGCATCCTTAGAAGCAACTAACATGTTTAAAAAACCTGAAACATTTACTTCATTAGTTGTTATTGGATCATTTATTGATCTTGGTACAGATCCTAACGCAGCCTGATGCAGAACATAGTCAACACCTTCAACTGCCAAAATACAATCTTCGATATTTCTTATATCGCCTTCAATTAATTTAAAGTTTGGATTTTCCATAACATCCTTCAAATTGTGACGATGGCCAGTAGAAAAATTATCTAAACAAACTACTTTATGACCTAATCCCAGAAAATATTCTGATAGATTTGAACCTATAAAACCTGCTCCACCAGTAATTAGTATTGTATTTTGATTTGAAATTTCCATTTGTTTAAAATTATCTTTTTCTAAATTTACCAGAAATTAAACTCCAAAGTCCACTTTGTTTCTCTTCTTCATGATATCCATTTGAATAAGCTCCATAACCATAGCCATATCCATAAGTAGCTCCATACTTTGCTTTATTTTCAAAGCCATTAAAAACGATACTTGTGTTGTTTAATTCTCCTCTTCTAACTTTATTATTCAGCAACGTTATCATATCTTTTTTAGTATAATTCTGCCTTACAATATATAAAGTAACATCAGCATATTGAACAAGTTCTGAGGCATCTGAAACTAAACCAACTGGTGGTGTATCGAGAATTATATAATCGTATTTTTGTTTTAATTCATCTATCAATTCTTTCATTGCATCGCTTAGAATTAATTCAGATGGATTTGGAGGAATTGGCCCGGAAAGTATTACATCAAGATTAGCAATTTGTGTTGAATTTGTAATTTCATCCAAACTGTTCTGCTTAATTAAATAATTAACAACCCCTAATTGTTTATTTGTTAAAGAAAATTCATCTGCTAATCTTGGTTTTCTCAAATCCAAACCAACGATAACTGTTTTCTTTTCACTTAAAGCAAAAACTGTGGCAATATTAATAGAACAAAATGTCTTTCCTTCACCACTTATAGATGAAGTAATCATTAAAGTTTTTGAACCATGAAGCTGTTGTCTTTTATATAAAAATTGCAATGAAGAGCGTATACCTCTAAAAGCCTCTGAAAGAGCAGACTTTGGCTTCTCAAAAACAGCTAAACTTACTGCATCTTTATTAACACCTATTACTCCAATTATTGGCATTTCGGTCAATTTACTAATGTCTTCAGTGTTTTGAATTGAATTATTGATAAAGAAAATTGCAATTACAAACATAAGAGGAATTAAAATCCCTAAAAACAATGCCAAGATATAATTTGCAGAAGTTTTTGGCCCTATTAATCCTCCGCCAATATCTTTTGCAGAATCAATAAAATGAATATCCGACAGATTTGAAGCTTTTACAATTTCTGCTTCATTTCGTTTTTGAAGAAACTCTGTATAAATATTATCATTTAAATCGTACTTCCTTTGAATTTTTAATAATTCTTGCTGTTCTTCCGGCAATTTTTTAACAGTACTTTCAGCTTGACCAATCTTTGCATTTACCAAAGATAAATCATACAATAATGAAGCCTTAGCTGAAATTATGTTTTCTAATAAAACACTTTTTACAGCCTGCATTTGATTATCGAAGTCTTTAAAAATCTTATCGCTTTTTACGGCATATGCCATCTCTGATCTTTGTGCCGAAAGAGCAATAAGTTTTGAAACATTTGCAACAATATTGGGGTCTTCTATGCCGGCAACAGAAGGTGCAGGTAATCTTGAATAATCGACACTATTATTTAAATAAGATCTTAAAGAATTATAATAGGCAATTTTTCGTGTTACCTGATCTTTTTCAACATCAAAGTTCATTATTTTATCTGAAAACTTAGCGCCACCTCCTTCAATTTCATAAATATTTTTACCTTTTCTAAAAGTTTTCAATTCATTCCCAGTTTGTTTCAACTGTGCTTCCATAGCAACAAGTGTACTATCAATGAATCTTATTGTATTGGTTGCAAACTGGTTTTTGCCATCTAATTGAATTTTTATCAACATTTTTACTGTTGCGTTTAAATATTCAACCATTCTGGCTTTATTGGTTCCCTGCATTCCTAAAGTCAGAAGTGAACCTCCATTTTTATCACTATCTACACTTATTCCTCTATAACGAGAAACCGTTCCATTAAAATCATTGAATTTTACAAAATATTCTTTTCCTTTATAAAATCCCGGATTATCATTAATTTGTAATTTCCAATTTAAAAAAGGCAGAGAAACTTGCTCACCAACTTTATATTTTTTAATAAAGGTTACAGGCTGTACAGAAGTATTACTATAAGCATTAGTAGCATAAGTAATTAACGAAACTGAATTACTTTCGAATGGTATTTGAATTTGATATTCATTTTCACTTAAAAACTTGATATTGATTAAAACATTTGCAAGCTGTCCTTTTGTTTTATCTATATCAACATAAAAAGGGACTGCTCCGTAGGAATCAATTAAATTGTATTTTCCTTGTTCAAGATAATCAATATAGTACTGTAACTTATCAACAACCAACTCATTATGTGACCTTGATTGCAATATTGTAGAAATTCCATTAACTTGATCTGAAATTCCGCCCCAATTAAAAACCAAACTTGTGTTAGATGTAAAAAACGGATTACTTTCTTCTTTAATAGAGATCATGGTCTGCATTCCGTAAATTTTCTCTTTTCGAATATTTACTTGATATGCAATTGTAAAAGCAATAATCAAACTTACCAAAAACCATTTCCAATAACTTAAGATTTTTAACAAAAATCCCTTAAAATCAAAATTTGAATGATTCTCAAAAATGGAAAAATCTTTTATATCTAACATTTTAATAAATTATTTTTTAATTTCTGATTATCAAATAAACTGTTGTAGCCAATGACAACAGTGTAATAACGGTTCCTATAGACTGTATACCTGTTTGACCAGTTCCCCATGTTTTTTGTTTTAAGGGCTTGACATATATATAATCATTTGGCTGCAGATAATAATAGGGAGATTTCATAACATTAACATCAGTAAGGTCTATTTCATTCATTTGTACACCTGTTGGCGATTGGCGAATTACAGTTACCGCTTTTCTATTACCTACAGTGGTAATGTCACCGGCATTCGCAATAGCCTCCATAATATTTACATTCTCTTTAAATAATGTTTTTGTTCCTGTACTTCCAACCTCTCCGTTGATCGTATACCTAAATCCTGCTAATTTTACAGTAAGAAAAATATTAGCTTCACTTTTAAAATACTCTTCATGCAGTTTTTTTTCTATTTTAACCCTGACTTCTTCTAAAGTATAACCAATAACATTAATTTCTCCTAAAATTGGCATTCTGATATTACCATGGTCATCAACAGTAAATCCATCGAAATATAATGACGATTCTGATTTACCACTAGAAGAAGTTTCTGTTGTGTTAAAAATAGAAACCAATTTAGGATCTATAGCTTTTATACTAATGCTTAAAACATCATTTACTTGCAATCTATAAGGTTTAGATTCTACTGATGCAATATTATTTTGTTCTGATGAAGTATTTTTATCTTGCAGATATACTAGATCATTTAGAGGAATACAAGATGTAAATAATGTACTAATCAGCAATAATATATAAAGGCTGTTTTTTGTCATTTTGAAAATTTTAACGCAAATATAGTTTTTCCTTTAGTTTTCCGGAAATCTATATATTATTTGATCGTATTTAATTGCTTTTGAAAGTTTTTTCGAACGGAACGCGGTGCAAAATACTTCTGCCAAGGGTAATTTCATCCGCATATTCTAATTCATCTCCAACCGAAATACCTCTTGCTATGGTAGAAATTATAATTTCTGAATCGGCGATTTGTTTATAAATGTAAAAATTTGTGGTATCTCCTTCCATTGTAGAGCTCAAGGCGAAGATAATTTCGATCACTTTTCCTGATTTTACTTTCTCAACTAAAGTAGAAATATTTAACTGACTTGGACCAACTCCTTCGATCGGAGAAATTTTGCCACCTAAAACATGATAAATCCCTCTGTATTGACCAGTATTTTCAATCGCCATTACATCGCGGATATCTTCTACAACACAAATCGTTTGATGATTTCTAGTAGCATTTGCACAAATTTCGCAAATCTTTGTATCTGAAATATTATGGCAATTTTGGCAAAATTTAATATCCTCACGCATATTTAATAACGCTTGAGACAGAAATCCTGTTTGTTCTTTTGGCTGCTTTAACAAATGAAGAACTAAACGCAATGCTGTACGCTTACCAATTCCTGGTAATTGCGACATCTCGTTAACCGCTTTTTCAATAAGTTTTGATGAAAATTCCATGACGACAAAAGTAATACTTTTAATGGTATAGCGGGCTTTGGCACATCTAAAATCAGCACTCAAAAGATTAAATATTATTACTAAGTTTATTTTAGCAGTAATAAAAACGACATTCTTTTATGGCAGTCCCGATACTTCGGGAGCCATAAAAATATAGAATCGCTGAGATAAACTTTAGAAAAAAATCAATATTGATTCGTCGCCAATAAAACCAAGGTACATGCAACTTCTACTTCAATATTGTTCAATTCTAATAATTGATATAATTCAGGATTTTCAGTTCCAGGATTAAAAATTACTCTCTTAGGCTGTGCTTCAACGATATAATTATAATAATCACGTTGACGATTAGGATTTAGATATAAAGTTACCGTATCTATATTTTTAACAGGAACAGCTTTTGTATGAATTTTTACGCCAGCGACTTCTCCTGTGTTTTGACCAATTGCAAGAACAGTATGTCCTTTTTGAGTTAATGCATTTATCGCTCTAAAAGCATAACGATCAGGTTTTGTGGTTGCACCAAGCAACAATGTTTTTTTATTTTTCATTATCTTAAAATATTTCACAAAAGTAGTCAAAAAGGACGAGCTTAATTTATCCTATTGATTTAGAATATTGACTTTAAAAAATAATATCATAATATAAATTTACATACAAGTATTAAAATTTGACTATTTTTACTTCACTAACCAATATTATATGGATTTATTTATTTATCTATTTGCTGCACTTTTCTCAGTACTAAACCCAATTGGGACAGTTCCCATTTTTGTTGGATTAACACAGCATGATTCACAAAAAGAACGCTCTAGAATTTCTTTATGGACTGCCATAAATGTTGGCATTATTTTATTGGTTTCTTTTTTTATTGGACAATATGTTTTAACTTTTTTTGGAATAAGCATTGATGCGCTTCGTATCGCAGGCGGAATTGTGATTGTAAATTCTGGCTTTTCATTACTCTCTGGTAAATTCAATAAAAAACGAGGAATCAATAAAAAAATCGAAAACGAAGTACAACAAAGAAACGATATTGCTTTAACTCCATTGGCTATTCCTATGCTTGCTGGGCCAGGTTCTATTTCTTTATTAATTGCATTTTATCAGGAACATCATCAAATGGAGGAAATCATTTTCTCCTGTCTTGCCATCTTAGCTATCGCCGTAGTTATTTTTGTTATTCTAAAAAGCGCACATTATCTGGCAAGAATTTTAGGTGCATCTGGAATTGTAGCCATATCAAGAATTGTCGGCTTTATTGTAATTTCTATCGGAATTCAATACATCGTAAGTTCGATCGTAAATATTATTAAAGGAAATCTGATGTGATTTACCTATTTCAAAAAACAGAAAAAGGGATAAAAACTTAGTGTTTCTATCCCTTTTTCTGTTTTATCAACTAATTTTAATTTCTTGGCAAAAATACTTCAGCCATCATACATCTTGCACTTCCGCCTCCACAAGCTTCAATAGTATCTAAGCTTGAACTTAATATTTCAGCATGTTTTTCTAATTGTTGAATTTGTTTTGGAGTTAAGCTTTGATGAGCCGAAGCGCTCATAACGATATATTTTTTATCGTTTGTTCCTCGAACTTCCAACATATTTCCAGCAAAATTATTAACCTGATCTTCTGTAATTAAAATGATTTCTTTTTTATCATCTTTTAGGTTTTCAAGAACCATTTTACGCTCTTTCTTATCATCTATACAATCTGCACAAATAACCGCAAACGTTTCACCCAAGCACATCATAACATTTGTATGATATATTAACTTGCGTTCACCATCAACAGTTTGAAAAGCTTCAAAAATTACAGGAGCATAATCAAAATCTTCACAAAATTCAATAAAAAGTTCTTCATCAGCACGAGGAGACAAAGCACAATATGCTTTTGCATTAGCACGATCTAAAAGTAAACTTCCGGTTCCTTCTAAAAAATAGCCATCATCTTCTGCAGATGTGTAATCCATTATGTTTGAAATTTCAAAACCTTTTTCCTCCAAAGTATCTAAAATATCTTCACGACGTTCTAAACGGCGGTTTTCAGCAAACATTGGATAAAGAGCAACATCTCCATTTTCATGAAATGAAACCCAATTGTTTGGAAAAATACTATCCGGAGTGTCTGTTTCCAAAGTATCTTCAATTACTGTCACGTCTACACCAACAGCTCTTAGTTTTTCAACAAAAGTATCAAACTCTTGTTGTGCTTTTGCATTAACTGTACTTGGCAATAATCCGTCTAATACTTTTTGGTAATAATTATTTACAGCTGTCTGTTCATTCATTCTGAAAGCAACAGGCCGAATCATTACAATTGCATTTGTTGTTTGTTTCATTTTATATATTTTTTTGTTTTAAGTTTCAGGTTTCAAGTTGCTGTAACTTAAAACCTGAGACTTGAAACTTATTTTTAGTCTCTAATTAATGGCAAAGTCGAACATCTTAACAAACCTTCTTGTTTTGCAATTTCGGCATACGGAATTTCTTCTACAGTAAACCCTTTTGCTCTAAGCCAATTATTTAATCTGGTAAAGTTTTTCTCTGAAACGACAACATCTTTATCAATCGAAAATACATTCGAAAACATGTTGTACATTTCATCTCTTTCAATATGAAATAAGTTTTCCTTTCCGAAAAGATTTACTAAATACAAATAATCTGCTTCTTCACGGAAACCCCTTTTATAAATGATTCCTTTATCTTTACCTACAGGTTGAAAACAGCAGTCTAAATGCAATGCATTGTCTCGGGCTTCCAGTTTCGATTTAACTAAATCAAATTCTTTCACAATCTTATTTGGAAACAATTCTTTAATATAATTTACGCCATGCATATTTGTTCTGGCAGTGATATAATCTTTGTAGTCGCTTCCTTTGTATGTACCGATAAAAATATGATCGTTCCAAAGCATAACATCTCCTCCTTCGATATGAACTTCTTCTGGCGGTCGAACAACTTTTAAGGAATCAATTTGATCAATTACATATTGAATCGCATCTAACTCACGTTCGCGATCAGGTAAAATATTCGATTTCACAAAAACATCATCAATTACAAACCCTATATCTCTTGCAAAAATCTGATTGTAGCTTTCAATCAATTCGGGACGATAAACCGTTACATCATATTTTTGAAAAACAGCATTGAACGCATCCATTTCAGCAACCATATCTTTTTCGACAGGATATGTTCCGGCTTTAATATGTTCCAATGATTTAGGATCATAGGCTTCTTCTAATGAAGGAGTTGGCCCATTATGAACGGCCGAACCCAAAACTACAGCACGCAATCTTGACGTTTCGTTCTTTATATTTAATTGCAACATAACTTTATTATATTTTGGACAAAGATAAAAAAAGCTTTACAGTTAAGTAAAGCTTTAGATTTTTTATTTATTAGACTTAAAGTCTCTTAAAGGATGTCCAGTATAAATTTGTCTTGGCCTTCCTATTGGTTCTTTATTTTCGCGCATTTCTTTCCATTGTGCAATCCATCCCGGAAGTCTGCCAATTGCAAACATAACAGTAAACATATCCGTTGGAATTCCTAATGCTCTGTAAATAATTCCAGAGTAGAAATCAACGTTTGGATATAAATTTCTTGATTTGAAGTAATCATCTTCAAGAGCTGCAGCTTCTAATTTTTTAGCAATTTCTAAAATCGGATCTTCAACACCTAAAGTCTCTAAAACTTCTTTAGCTGCTTTTTTAATGATTCTAGCTCTTGGATCAAAGTTTTTATAAACTCTGTGACCAAATCCCATTAAACGGAATGGATCATTTTTGTCTTTTGCTTTCGCTAAAAACTTATCAGTATCTCCACCGTCTTTATTAATTTCTTCAAGCATTTCAAGTACTGCCTGATTTGCTCCTCCATGAAGTGGTCCCCAAAGAGCAGAAACTCCTGCAGAAATAGAAGCAAATAATCCCGCATGAGATGAACCTACCATTCTTACAGTAGATGTTGAACAGTTTTGCTCGTGATCTGCATGAAGAATAAATAATTTATCTAAAGCATCAACTACAACAGGGTTTGCTGTATAAGGTCCTGTAGGCAGTTTAAACATTAACTGCATAAAATTGTCTACATAACCAGTTGTATTATCGTAGTAGTTTAAAGGATAACCCATAGATTTTCTATAAGTCCAGGTTGCAATTACAAGAAATTTACCCATTGTTTTACAAATGGCTTCGTACATTTCTTTTTCATTGTCAACATTTACTGCTTTTGGATTAAATGCTGTTAAAGCACTTGTCAAAGCAGATAGCACTCCCATTGGGTGTGCAGTTTTTGGAAAACCATCAATGATATTTTTCATTTCTTCGTTTACCAAAGTATGTTTTTTAATACCATTTTCGAACTGCTCTAATTCTTTAGCGGTTGGAAGTTCTCCGAAGATCAAAAGATAAGAAACTTCTAAAAAACTAGCTTTTTCTGCTAAGTCTTCGATTGAATATCCTCTGTAACGTAAAATTCCTAATTCTCCATCTAAGAAAGTGATTTCACTTTTACAAGATCCAGAATTTTTATATCCGGGGTCAATTGTAATAATACCTGTTAAATCACGTAATTTGTTAATATCGATAGCTGATTCATTTTCACTCCCTGTGATTACCGGAAGTTCAATTTTTTGACCATCTACTTCTAATGTAGCTATTTTTGACATAATATAATCGGAAATAATTCTATAAAATAATAATTTATCAAATCTAAGGAATTTAAGACTAATTAAAAAAAGAATCCTGCTATGAATTTGTTAAAACTCCAAAAAAAAACCATTCGTTAACACGAATGGTTTCTTTTCAATATATAACTCTTACAATTATTTGATCTTGAAAGCGTTTAAACCTGGGAAATAAGCCGTACTTCCTAACTCTTCTTCAATTCTTAATAATTGATTGTATTTTGCCATACGATCTGAACGTGAAGCAGAACCTGTTTTAATTTGACCACAGTTTAAAGCAACAGCTAAATCAGCAATTGTATTATCTTCTGTTTCTCCAGAACGGTGAGACATTACTGAAGTATAACCCGCATTTTTAGCCATATTTACTGCAGCGATAGTTTCTGTTAAAGTACCAATTTGGTTTACTTTTACAAGGATTGAATTAGCAATTCCTTTTTCAATTCCAGTAGATAAACGTGCAACATTAGTAACAAATAAATCATCACCTACTAATTGCACTTTATTTCCAATTTTTTCAGTTAAATATTTCCATCCATCCCAGTCATCTTCATACATACCGTCTTCGATAGAGATAATTGGATATTTAGCAGCAAGTTCAGCTAAATAATCCGCTTGCTCTTCAGATGTTCTGATTTTTCCAGTTTCACCTTCAAATTTCGTATAATCGTATTTACCGTTTACATAAAACTCAGAAGCTGCACAATCAAGAGCAATCATAATTTCGTCACCGAAAGTATACCCTGCCTTTTCAACTGCTAATTTGATAGTATCTAAAGCATCTTCAGTACCACCAGCTAAGTTTGGAGCAAAACCACCTTCATCACCAACAGCCGTACTTAAACCTCTGTCGTGTAAAACCTTTTTCAAGCTGTGAAAGATTTCAGTTCCCATTTGCATAGCATGTGTAAAAGAAGTTGCTTTTACAGGGAAAATCATAAATTCTTGGAATGCGATAGGCGCATCAGAGTGAGAACCACCATTGATGATATTCATCATTGGAACAGGTAATGTATTAGCAGAAACTCCACCAACATATCTGTACAAAGGCAACCCAAGTTCGTTAGCAGCAGCTTTTGCAGCAGCCAAAGAAACTCCTAAAATAGCATTAGCTCCTAATTTAGATTTGTTTGGAGTCCCATCTAAATCAATCATTAATTGATCGATAGTGTTTTGTTCAAAAACAGAAGTTCCAACTAATTCTTCAGCAATAACAGTATTTACATTGTTCACTGCATTCAAAACTCCTTTTCCAAGATAAGCTTTACCTCCGTCACGTAATTCAACAGCTTCGTGTTCTCCAGTTGATGCTCCAGATGGAACTGCAGCTCTACCTAAAACTCCGTTTTCAGTTACTACATCAACCTCAATAGTAGGATTTCCTCTGGAATCCAAAATTTGTCTTGCGTGAACTTTAATTATAATACTCATTATTTTTGTTTTTTATTAATAGATTTTAGATTTTTTTCGAAATTAGAAAAATATTTAATATTAAAAACGTATTTTCTTTATTAAACACCTTTATTTATTAACTACATCGTTTTAGACACAGTTAGTTTTATATTCTCAACAAATTGATCAAATAAATATGACGAATCATGTGGCCCCGGACTTGCTTCAGGATGGTATTGTACTGAAAAACAATTCTTATTTTTCATTCTCATACCTGCCACAGTCCCATCATTTAAATGCAAATGTGTAATTTCTAAATCAGGGTGATTATCTAACTGTTCTTTGTTTACAGCAAAACCATGATTTTGAGAAGTAATTTCTCCTTTTCCAGTAATGATGTTTTTTACCGGATGATTGATACCTCGATGTCCGTTAAACATTTTATAAGTCTGAACACCATTTGCTAAAGCAATTACCTGATGTCCTAAACAGATTCCGAATAAAGGTTTATCCTCTGTAAGAATTTTCTTTGTCACTTCAATTGCTCCAAATAATGGATCTGGATCTCCAGGCCCATTTGATAAGAAAAACCCATCTGGATTAAACGAATTTAAATCTTCATAAGTTGAATTATATGGAAAAACTTTAATATAACAGTCTCTCTTTGCAAGGTTTCTAAGAATATTTTTTTTGATTCCAAGATCAAGTGCAGAAATTTTGTATGTTGCATTTTCATCTCCAACAAAATATGGCTCAGTTGTAGATACTTTTGAAGCTAGCTCCAAACCTTCCATGTCAGGAACATTTGCTAATTCCTTTTTCAAATCTTCAATTGAAGTTCCATCTGTACAAATCACAGCATTCATTGCTCCATTGTCACGAATGTAACTTACAAGAGCTCTTGTATCAACATCAGAAATACAAATCAGGTTTTGTTTAGTAAAGTAATCTTCTAAACTTCCAGAAGCATCTTCTCTAGAATAATTAAAGCTAAAGTTTTTACAAACCAAACCAGCAATCTTGATGCTGTCTGATTCAACTTCTAAATCATTAACACCATAATTACCAATATGCGGATTAGTCGCAACCATAATTTGACCAAAATAAGAAGGATCTGTAAAAATTTCCTGATATCCGGTCATTCCAGTATTAAAACAAACTTCACCAAAAGTTTTACCGCTGATTCCGATAGATTTACCATGAAAAATAGTTCCATCGCTTAGTAATAAAATGGCGCTTTGTCGTGTTGTGTATTTCATTCTTTAATTTGTATTGTTTTTAATCGTCTTATGAAACTTTGATGTCTCATTTGTAATTAGATATTTTGCAAATTTACTTCTTTAAAAGAGCGCTGCCAAGATTTTTTAAATTTTTCATTCATAAAAATAAAACCTTGACAATAAAATAAGTTAAATTTTATTCTTCTAAAAAAAATCAAAAAAAAAGGATAAACTAAAAATTAGCTTATCCTTGATTTTTATAGAATCATTACTTTCATAATTATTCAGAAGCTTCAGTAGTCGATTCTGATTCAGCTGCAGGAGCTTCAGGAGCAATACCCTCAGCTTTTTTAGCTTTACCACCACGACGGCTTTTAGCTTTTTTAACTTCTTTTTTACCACCATTGTAAAGTTCATTGAAATCTACAAGTTCGATCATTGCCATATCAGCATTATCTCCCAAACGATTTCCAACTTTAATGATACGAGTGTATCCACCTGGACGGTCTCCAACTTTAGCAGCTACATCTCTGAACAAATCAGTAACAGCATATTTGCTACGTAAGTATGCAAAAACAATACGACGATTGTGAGTCGTATCTTCTTTTGATTTTGTGATTAAAGGCTCAACGAATTGTTTAAGCGCTTTAGCTTTAGCAACAGTAGTGTTAATACGTTTGTGCTCGATAAGAGAACAAGCCATATTAGCCAACATAGCTTTTCTATGTCCAGTCTGTCTGCTTAAGTGATTGAATTTTTTTCCGTGTCTCATTGCTATTTTAAATTTAATCCCGCAAGCGGGATTGAATTATTCTTTATCTAGTTTGTATTTAGCCAAATCCATTCCGAAAGTTAAGTTCTTAACTGCAACAAGTTCATCAAGTTCAGTTAAAGATTTTTTACCAAAATTACGGAATTTCATTAGGTCATTTTTATTGAACGATACTAAATCACCAAGTGTATCAACTTCAGCCGCTTTCAAGCAATTTAATGCTCTTACAGATAAATCCATATCAACAAGCTTAGTTTTAAGCAATTGTCTCATATGCAATGACTCTTCATCATACGATTCTGTTTGTGCAATTTCGTCAGCCTCAAGTGTAATTCTTTCATCAGAAAACAACATGAAATGGTGAATTAAAACTTTAGCAGCTTCAGTAAGAGCATCTTTTGGATTAATAGATCCATCAGTTTTAATTTCAAAAACCAATTTTTCGTAATCTGTTTTTTGCTCTACACGGAAATTTTCGATTGCATATTTTACATTTTTTACCGGAGTAAAAATAGAATCTGTAAAAATCGTTCCAATTGCAGCATTTTGTTTTTTGTTCTCCTCAGCAGGAACGTATCCTCTACCTTTTTCGATTGTTAAATCGAAATTCAATTTGATTTTAGAATCTAAATTACAGATAACAAGGTCTGGATTCAAAACTTGGAAACCTGAGATAAATTTTTGAAAATCACCTGCTGTTAATTGATCTTTACCAGAAACAGAAATTGTAACTGATTCATTATCGATATCTTCAATTTGACGTTTGAAACGTACTTGTTTTAGATTAAGGATAATTTCGGTAACATCTTCAACAACACCTGAAATAGTAGAAAACTCATGATCTACACCTTCGATACGAACAGATGTAATTGCATAACCTTCTAACGCTGAAAGCAAAACTCTTCTAAGTGCATTACCAACTGTCAATCCATAACCAGGTTCTAAAGGTCTAAATTCGAATTTACCTTCAAAATCGGTTGAATCGATCATGATAACTTTATCGGGCTTTTGAAAATTAAATATTGCCATAAATTTCGACTAAGTCAATTATTATTTGTTGTACAACTCTACGATTAACTGTTCTTTAATGTTTTCTGGAATTTGAAGTCTCGCAGGTACAGAAACAAAAGTTCCTTCTTTAAGATCATTATTCCAAGTAATCCATTCATAAACATGACTTGAATTTGATAAAGAACGCTCGATAGCCTCTAAAGATTTAGATTTTTCACGAACTGCAACTTTATCACCAGGCTTAAGGTGGTAAGAAGGAATATTTACAACTTCACCGTTTACTGTAATGTGTCTGTGAGATACTATTTGACGAGCACCTCTTCTAGATGGAGCAATTCCCATTCTAAAAACAACATTATCTAATCTTGCTTCACATAGTTGCAATAAAACTTCACCAGTAACACCTTTAGTAGCTGATGCTTTTTCGAATAAATTTCTGAATTGTTTTTCTAAAATTCCATAAGAATATTTAGCTTTTTGCTTTTCCATTAACTGAACAGCATACTCAGATTTTTTTCCTCTTTTTTTAGCCATCCCGTGTTGTCCAGGTGGGTAATTTCTTTTTTCGAAAGATTTATCATCTCCGAAGATTGCTTCGCCAAATTTACGAGCGATTCTTGTACTAGGACCAGTATATCTTGCCATTTTGAATTGTTTAAGATTGAGATTATGAATTCAGGTCTTATCCTTCGATAATCTATTTTCAATCTAGGTTATACTATAATTTTTGAGTATTAAACTCTACGTCTTTTAGGAGGACGACATCCGTTGTGAGGCATTGGAGTAACGTCGATAATCTCAGTAACTTCAATTCCACCGTTATGAATAGAACGGATAGCAGACTCACGTCCGTTTCCTGGTCCTTTTACATAAACTTTTACTTTTTTAAGTCCTGCCTCAAGAGCTACTTTACTACAATCTTCTGCTGCCATTTGAGCTGCGTACGGAGTATTCTTTTTAGAACCTCTGAAACCCATTTTACCAGCTGAAGACCAAGCAATAACTTCACCTTTCTTATTTGTCAAAGAAATAATAATATTGTTAAAAGTCGAAGAAACATGAGCTTCACCCGTTGATTCAACGATAACTTTACGTTTTTTTGCAGTTGCTTTAGCCATATTACTTATTATTTAGTTGCTTTTTTCTTGTTAGCAACAGTTTTTCTTTTTCCTTTTCTAGTTCTAGAGTTGTTTTTAGTTCTTTGACCTCTTAATGGAAGACCAGATCTATGACGAATTCCTCTATAACAACCAATATCCATTAAACGTTTGATGTTCAAAGAAACTTCAGAACGTAACTCTCCTTCAATTTTGTAAAATGAAACAGCATCACGAATTGCTCCGATCTCGTCATCATTCCAATCTTGAACTTTTTTATCTTGGCTAACTTGAGCTTTTTCTAAAATCTCAATAGCTCTACTTTTTCCTAATCCAAAGATATAGGTTAGTGCTATAACACCTCTCTTATTTTTTGGGATATCTACCCCTGCTATTCTTGCCATAATTATCCTTGTCTTTGTTTAAATCTAGGATTTTTTTTGTTTATTACGTACAATCTCCCTTTTCTACGCACGATAATGCACTCGGCACTTCTCTTTTTTACTGATGCTCTAACTTTCATAGTGAATATCCTTTAATATCGATAAGTAATTCTTGCTTTTGACAAATCGTAAGGACTCATTTCTAGTTTCACTTTATCACCAGGTAATAACTTGATATAATGCATTCGCATTTTTCCAGAAATATGAGCAATTACAATATGTCCATTTTCTAACTCCACACGGAACATTGCATTAGATAATGCTTCAATGATTGATCCGTCTTGTTCTATTGCTGATTGTTTTGCCATAAATATATTAAGCTACTGCTTTTCTATTTTTACCAGTCTTCATTAAACCATCATAATGTTTGTTTAACAAGTATGAATTGATTTGTTGAATAGTATCTATAGCAACTCCAACCATAATTATTAATGAGGTACCTCCAAAAAACATTGCCCAAGATTGTTGTACATCCATAATACTTACAACAATAGCTGGGAACACAGCAATTAAAGCAAGGAATAAAGATCCTGGGAAAGTTATTAAAGACATCACTTTATCAAGAAATTCAGAAGTTTCAGCTCCAGGACGAACTCCAGGAATAAAACCACCACTTCTTTTTAAATCATCAGCCATTTTGTTAGTAGGTACAGTGATCGCAGTATAAAAGAATGTAAATACAATAATTAAAGTTGCAAAAACAAAATTATACCAGAAACCAAACATATTACTAAATGCACCAACAATAGATTGTGATGTGTCTGATTTAGACAATCCAGCTACAGCTGCAGGGATAAACATAATTGCCTGAGCAAAAATGATAGGCATAACTCCTGAAGCATTAAGCTTAAGAGGAATCCATTGCCTGTTACCACCTGCTAGATCTTGCTCGTAGTCGCCAGTTGTAGTACGACGAGCGTATTGAACCGGGATTCTACGCACTGCCATTGTAAGCAATACACAAGAAATGATTACCAATAACCACACAATAATTTCAATAACTAACAACATTGGACCTCCATTGTTATTGGTAACTCTCGTAGTAAACTCTTGAATAAAAGCCTGCGGTAAACGAGCTAGGATACCAACCATAATTAATAATGAAATTCCATTTCCAATACCTTTATCTGTAATTTTTTCACCAAGCCACATAGCAAAAATTGTACCAGTGACTAAAATGATTACAGAAGAGAACAAAAATTCAGGTGAATTAAATCCTAGTAAGAATGCACTTCCAGGTAACGTTCTGTATAAATTATAGATATAAGTTGGACCTTGAACCAGTGTAATAGCTATAGTCAACCAACGAGTGATTTGGTTAATCTTTTTTCTACCACTCTCTCCATCGTTTTGAAGTTTTTGTAAATAAGGAATCGCAATTCCCATTAACTGAACAACAATAGATGCAGAAATATAAGGCATAATACCTAAAGCAAAAACTGAAGCTTTAGAGAAAGCACCTCCTGTAAACATGTCTAGGATAGACCCTAAACCATTTTTAGTTTGTCCCGCTAAACCTGTTAATTGAGTTGCGTCAATTCCAGGCAGCGTTACATGTGCACCAAAACGATATACCAAAAGCAATCCTAATGTAATTAAGATTCTGTTTTTCAGTTCTTCGATTTTCCAAACATTACTTATTGATTCAATAAATTTCTTCATCTTAATAGATAAGTTATATAGTTACAGCTTCTCCACCAGCAGCTTCAATAGCAGCTTTTGCAGTAGCAGTAAATTTGTGGGCAGTTACTTTTAATTTTGCTTTCAATTCTCCTCTACCTAAAATCTTAACGATTTCATTTTTGGTAGCTAGACGATTTGCTACGAAATCTGTCATAGAAACAGAATCAGTAATCACACCATTGTCTACTAATAATTGAAGCGTATCTAAATTAACACCTTCGTATTCTTTACGATTGATGTTTGTGAAACCAAACTTAGGCACACGTCTTTGAAGTGGCATTTGCCCTCCCTCAAAACCAATCTTTTTTGAATAACCAGAACGAGATTTTGCTCCTTTGTGACCTCTTGCAGAAGTACCACCTTTTCCAGAACCTTCTCCTCTACCTAATCTTTTATTTTGATTGTGCGTTGACCCTTCAGCTGGTTGTAAGTTACTTAAATTCATAACAGTATTTGTTATTTAGCTTCTTCGACAGAAACTAAGTGTTTAACTTTGTTTATCATACCAAGGATAGCAGGGTTTGAATCATGCTCTACAACTTGTCCCATTTTACGTAGACCTAAAGCTTCCAAACCTCTTTTTTGAGAAAGAGGACAGTTGATTTTGCTTCTTACTTGTTTTACTAATAATTTAGCCATAATTTCCTTGAATTAACCTTTAAAAACTTTTTCTAAAGAAACACCTCTTTGTTTTGCAACAGTGTGAGCGCTTCTCATTTGTAATAAAGCATCAAAAGTTGCTTTAACCACGTTATGAGGATTTGATGATCCTTGAGATTTAGATAATACATCGTGAATACCTACTGATTCAAGAACTGAACGAACAGCTCCACCAGCAATAACTCCTGTACCATGAGAAGCAGGAATTAAGAATACACGTGCACCACCAAATTTACCTTTTTGTTCGTGAGGAACAGATTGCCCATTCAAAGGAATTTTTACTAAATTTTTCTTAGCATCTTCTACTGCTTTCGCAATTGCTTCAGAAACGTCTTTAGATTTTCCTAATCCGTGACCAACTACTCCATTTTCATCACCTACAACTACAATAGCAGAAAAACCGAAAGCTCTACCTCCTTTTGTAACTTTAGTAACACGATTAACACTTACCAGACGATCTTTAAGTTCAAGACCACTTGGTTTTACCAATTCTACATTTTTGTATTTAGACATAATATATTAGAATTTAAGTCCAGCCGCTCTTGCGCCTTCTGCTAATGATTTAATACGACCGTGATACAAATAACCACCTCTATCAAAAGTGATTGTTTCGATCCCAGCTTTTAACGCTTTCTCTGCAACTAGTTTTCCAACAGCAGCAGCTACTTCAACGTTAGTACCTTTTCCTATTTCTTTTTCTCTTGAAGATGCAGCTAAAATAGTAACTCCATTTACATCATCAATAAGTTGAGCGTAAATTTCTTTGTTACTTCTAAATACAGATAGTCTTGGGTTAGCAGCAGTACCACTAATCGATTTTCTAATTCTGAATCTAATTCTCTGTCTTCTATCAGATTTTGTTAATGACATAATCTTATTTTTTAAGCTGATTTACCTGCTTTTCTTCTTAATACTTCACCCACAAATTTAACACCTTTTCCTTTGTATGGCTCAGGCTTACGGAAACCTCTGATTTTCGCAGCAACCTGTCCTAAAAGTTGTTTGTCAAATGATGTTAATTTTACGATAGGGTTTTTACCTTTTTCAGATATTGTTTCTAAAACTACTTCTGGAGCAATTTCTAAAACAATATTGTGAGAATATCCAAGAGCTAAATCTAATTTTTGACCTTGGTTTGAAGCTCTATAACCAACTCCAACTAATTCAAGTTCTTTTGTAAAACCTTCATTTACACCAACAATCATATTATTGATTAATGATCTGTATAATCCGTGTTTTGCTCTTTGGTCTTTATGATCAGACGATCTTTCTACTTGTACTTGATCGCCTTCAACTTTTACATCTACGTCCGAAAACTCCTGAGTTAGTTGACCTTTTTTTCCTTTTACTGTAATAATACCGTCTTTAACTTCTACAGTTACGCCAGCAGGGACTACAATTGGGCTTTTACCTATTCTTGACATCTTATCTAGTCTTTAAAATTAGTATACGTAACAAATTACTTCACCACCTACATTTAATTGTTTCGCTTGTTTTCCAGTCATAAGACCTTTTGAAGTTGAAACAATTGCAATTCCTAATCCATTAAGGATTCTTGGTAATTTGGCAGCACCTGCATATTTACGTAAACCAGGTTTACTAATTCTTTGGATATCTTTAATTACAGGCTCTTTAGTATCTTTATCATACTTCAAAGCAATTTTGATTGAACCCTGAACAGTGTTCGTCTCAAATTTGTAACTCAAGATATAACCTTGATCAAATAAGATCTTAGTTATTTCTTTTTTAAGATTAGAAGCTGGAATTTCAACAACTTTGTGGTTTGCAGCCACAGCGTTACGAACTCTAGTCAAATAATCTGCAATAGGATCTGTATACATATGTATTTGATTGCGATTATGGTTTTCGGGAGACACTCGCCTCCCGAACCTTTAATCAATTAAAATTATTTTTTGGTTTGCAAAAGTAGTAACTTATTGCGAGATTACCAAGATGCTTTTTTTACTCCAGGAATTAATCCATTATTAGCCATCTCACGGAAAGTTACACGTGAAATACCAAATTGACGAATATAACCTCTTGGTCTGCCTGTTAATTTACAACGGTTGTGCAAACGAACTGGTGAAGCATTTTTAGGTAATTTTTGTAAGCCTTCATAATCTCCAGCTTCTAACAAAGCTTTTCTTTTTTCAGCGTACTTAGCTACCGTTTTCTCTCTTTTCACCTCACGGGCTTTCATTGATTCTTTAGCCATGTCTTAATTCTTTTTAAAAGGTAATCCTAATTCAGCCAATAATGACTTTGCTTCCTTGTCTGTTTTTGCAGTAGTAACAAATGTAATATCCATTCCTGAAATTTTGTTTACTTTGTCAATATCAATTTCCGGGAAAATGATTTGCTCTAAAACTCCAAGATTGTAATTACCTCTTCCGTCGAAACCAGTAGCTTTGATACCACCAAAATCTCTAACGCGTGGTAAAGCAGAAGTAATAAGTCTATCTAAAAACTCATACATTCTTTCACCACGTAAAGTAACTTTTGCTCCAATAGGCATCCCTTTTCTCAATTTGAAAGACGCAACGTCTTTCTTTGAAATTGTAGATACTGCTTTTTGTCCAGTGATCTTTGTCAACTCATCAACTGCATAGTCAATAAGTTTTTTATCAGATACAGCTGCACCAACTCCACGGCTCAAAACGATTTTTTCAAGTTTTGGAACTTGCATTACGTTTGTATATCCGAATTCTTCTTTAAGAGCAGAGATTACTCTACTCTTATATTCTTCTTTTAGTCTAGGTGTATATGCCATTACTATAGTACTTGATTAGATTTTTTTGAAAATCTTACTTTCTTATCTCCTTCTACTCTAATACCAACTCTAGTTGTTTCCTTAGTTTTAGGATCAATTAGTGAAATGTTAGATATTTGTATAGAAGCTTCTTTCTTAACGATACCACCTTGAGGGTTTTTAGCACTTGGTTTTGTATGTTTCGAAACCATGTTTACACCTTCAACTATCGCTTTATTTTTTTCACGGTAAACACGTAAAACTTTACCTTCAGCACCTTTATGGTCTCCAGCAATAACTCTTACGATATCTCCTGATTTTATTTTTAGCTTTATCATCTTAAAACGAATTAAAGCACTTCTGGTGCTAATGATACAATTTTCATGAATTGTTTTTCACGAAGTTCTCTTGCTACCGGACCAAAAACACGTGTTCCTCTCATTTCCCCTGCAGCATTCAAAAGAACACATGCATTGTCATCGAAACGAATATAAGAACCATCAGCTCTTCTCACTTCTTTTTTGGTACGTACAACAACTGCAGTTGAAACAGCTCCTTTTTTAACGTTACCGTTAGGAGTTGCATCTTTAATAGATACTACAATCTTGTCACCAACAGAGGCATACCTTCTTTTGGTACCTCCTAAAACACGGATAGTTAAAACTTCTTTTGCTCCCGTGTTATCTGCTACTTTTAGTCTTGATTCCTGTTGTACCATAATTATTTAGCTCTTTCTAAGATTTCAACTAATCTCCAACATTTTGTTTTACTTAAAGGACGCGTTTCGCTAATTCTTACAGTATCTCCAATGTTACAGTCGTTTGTTTCGTCGTGTGCAACGTATTTCTTAGTTTTTAACACGAACTTACCGTATAATGGGTGTTTTACTTTTCTTACTTCAGCAATAACAATAGATTTATCCATTTTATTTGAAGTAACAACACCTATTCTCTCTTTTCTTAAATTTCTTTTTTCTTCCATCTTTCAGCAGAATACAATTATTGTAACTCTCTTTTAGTTAACTCTGTAGCTAATCTTGCAACCGCTCTTCTTACACTTCTAATTTGAAGTGGATTTGCAATTGGAGATATAGCGTGAGCCATTTTTAGGTCAGCATATACTTTCTTAGTTTGACTAAGTTTTTCTTGCAACTCCGCTGCAGAAAGATCTTTTATTTCTGATTGTTTCATAATAAATATTAATTATGCTTCGAAATCTCTAGCAACGACGAACTTAGTTTTTACTGGAAGTTTTTGAGCTGCAAGACGTAAAGCCTCTTTTGCAACTGACAATGGAACTCCTCCAACTTCAAACATAATTCTTCCTGGTTTAACAACAGCAGCCCAATACTCAACTGCTCCTTTACCTTTACCCATACGTACTTCAAGAGGTTTCTTAGTAATAGGTTTGTCTGGGAATATTTTAATCCATAATTGTCCCTCTCTCTTCATGTAACGAGTTGCAGCAATACGCGCAGCTTCAATTTGACGAGAAGTTAAGAACATTCCATCTTCATGTACAGATTTAATACCAAACATTCCATTTGAAAGTTCATGCCCTCTTTGAGAGTTACCTTTCATTTTACCTTTTTGTACCTTACGGTATTTTGTTCTTTTAGGCTGTAACATTTTTCTTTAGTTTAAAAATTTACTTTCTTTTACGAGCGTCTGGTTTTCCACCTTTATTAAAGTTAGATTTACCTCTAGGGGCATCTCCACCTTTACCACCGCCAGTACCAGATTGTTTTTTATCCATTCCAGCAAGTGGAGAAAGATCTCTCTTTCCATAAACTTCACCTTTCATGATCCATACTTTGATACCCATTCTACCGTAAGTAGTGTGAGCTTCAGCCAAAGCATAATCAATATCAGCTCTGAAAGTTGATAGAGGAATTCTACCTTCTTTGAAACCTTCTGAACGTGCCATCTCTGCACCATTCAAACGACCAGAAATCAAAACTTTGATACCTTCAGCGTTCATACGCATAGAAGCAGCAATAGCCATTTTGATTGCACGTCTGTAAGAAATACGGCTTTCGATTTGACGAGCGATGCTTGTCGCCACAAGATAAGCATCTAATTCAGGTCTTTTAATTTCAAAGATGTTAATTTGAACCTCTTTGTCAGTAACTTTCTTAAGTTCTTCTTTTAACTTGTCTACCTCTTGTCCGCCTTTTCCGATAATGATACCAGGTCTTGCAGTAGTGATAGTAACGGTTACAAGTTTCAAAGTTCTCTCGATGATTACTTTTGATACACTAGCTTTTGATAAACGAGCGTGGATATACTTTCTGATTTTGTGATCTTCGGCAAGTTTATCACCGTAATCATTTCCACCATACCAGTTTGAGTCCCACCCTCTGATGATACCAAGTCTATTTCCAATTGGATTTGTCTTTTGTCCCATGCTGCTTAAGAATTGCTTTGTGTGTTATTGATAGCTCCAAGCACGATTGTAACGTGATTAGAACGTTTTCTTATTCTGTGTGCACGACCTTGTGGAGCTGGACGAAGTCTTTTCAACATCATTCCACCATCTACTCTGATCTCTTTAACAAATAATCCAGCTTCTTCTAAATTACCTTCACTATTTTTTTGCTCCCAGTTGTTGATTGCAGATAATAATAGTTTCTCTAATTTTCTTGAAGCCTCTTTAGAACTGAATCTTAAGATGTTAAGTGCTCTTTCTACCTTCTGACCTCTTACCAAGTCCGCTACTAAGCGCATTTTTCTAGGTGAAGTAGGGCAGTTATTCAATTTTGCGAAAGCAATAGACTTATTAGCCTCTTTTCTCGCATCTGCTGTTTCTCTTTTACGAACTCCCATTGCTTCTTATTTTTTACCTTTATTTTTTGCTCCAGCATGACCTCTAAAAGATCTAGTTGGTGAAAACTCTCCTAATTTGTGACCTACCATGTTTTCTGTTACGTAAACTGGTACAAATTGACGACCGTTATGAACTGCGATTGTTTGTCCAACGAAATCCGGAGTAATCATAGAAGCTCTAGACCAAGTCTTTACTACACTATTTTTACCACTTTCTACGTTTTCCTGAACTTTCTTGTCTAACTTATAATGAACGAAAGGTCCTTTTTTTAATGAACGTGCCATATCTTATTATTTCTTTCTACGTTCTACGATATACTTGTTACTCGGGTTTTTCTTAGAACGAGTTCTATAACCTTTTGCTGGTATTCCATTTCTTGAACGTGGATGTCCACCAGAAGAACGTCCTTCTCCACCACCCATTGGGTGATCAACAGGGTTCATTGCAACAGGTCTTGTTCTAGGTCTTCTTCCTAACCATCTTGTTCTACCAGCTTTTCCTGATACAACTAATTGGTGGTCTGAATTAGAAACAGCTCCAATTGTAGCCGAACAAGTTAACAAGATCAATCTTGTTTCACCAGATGGCATTTTAATTGTAGCATATTTTCCATCTCTTGCCATTAATTGAGCAAATGTTCCAGCTGAACGAGCGATTACCGCACCTTGACCTGGACGTAACTCAATACAAGAAATTACAGTTCCTAAAGGAATTTTACTTAAAGGCAATGTATTACCAATTTCTGGTTGAGAATCTGCACCAGAAACTAATTTCTGACCAACTTTCAATCCATTTTGAGCAATAACGTATGTTTTCTCTCCATCAGCGTAAGCTAATAAAGCGATAAATGCAGTACGATTTGGATCATATTCAATTGATTTCACTGTAGCCGGAATTCCGTCTTTAGTTCTTTTGAAATCAATAATACGATATCTCTGCTTGTGACCACCACCCGTATAACGCATGGTCATCTTTCCTTGACTATTTCTACCTCCAGAGTTTTTTATCGGCGCTATCAAAGAGCGTTCCGGCTTATCAGTTGTAATGGCGTCATAACCATTCACAACTCTAAATCGCTGACCTGGGGTAATAGGTTTTAATTTTCTTACTGACATTTTTCTATCTTAGATATTGTTGTAAAAATCAATTGTTTCTCCTTCTTGTACTTGAACAATTGCTTTTTTGATTGCATTTGTCTTTCCACTGATTAAACCACTTTTAGTGTATTTAGTAGATCTATCCGGTCTTACGTTCATCGTATTAACTGAAACGATAGTTACTCCATAAGCAGCTTCAACAGCTTTCTTAATTTGAACTTTGTTTGCTTTTTTGTCAACAACGAATCCGAAGCGGTTTAGAACTTCACTTTCTTTGGTTACTTTTTCTGTTACTATAGGTCTAATTATGATACTCATACTCCTATTATTTGCTTAAATTTTCTTCGATTAACTCCAAAGAACCTTCTAAAAGCACTAAATTATTAGTGTTTAAAATAGCGTAAGTGCTTAATTCTGAGCTAGTTACGACATTAGAAGCCTTTAAATTGCGTGACGACAAATATACATTTTTATTTGACTCTCCCAACACAAATAGAGATTTTTTATTTTCTAACCCTAAAGCTTTCAAAACGTTAATGAAATTTTTAGTGTTTGGCGCATCAAAATTAAAGTCTTCAAGAACGATAATATTTGACTCTTTTGCTTTGATTGAGAAAGCAGATTTTCTTGCCAATCTTTTTAAGCCTTTATTCAATTTAAATGAATAACTTCTTGGTCTTGGTCCGAAAATTGTTCCACCACCTTTAAACAATGGATTTTTGATACTTCCCGCACGAGCTGTACCAGTTCCTTTTTGTTTTTTAATCTTACGCGTACTTCCCGTTACTTCAGCTCTTTCTTTAGCTTTGTGGGTTCCTTGTCTTTGATTAGCAAGATATTGCTTAACATCAAGGTATACAGCGTGATTATTTGGTTCAATTGCGAATACTGAATCAGAAAGTTGAACTTTTCTTCCAGTATCTTTTCCGTTGAAATCTAATACTTTTACTTCCATTACTTCTGAATGATTACATAAGAGTTTTTATGTCCAGGAACACATCCTTTAATAACAAGCAGGTTCTTTTCAGCAACTACTTTTAAAACTCTAAGGTTTTGAACTTTTACATTGTCTCCTCCCATTCTTCCAGCCATACGCATTCCTTTGAATACTCTAGATGGATATGAAGAAGCTCCTACAGAACCCGGCGCTCTTAAACGGTTGTGTTGACCGTGAGTCGCTTGTCCAACACCACCAAATCCGTGACGTTTAACAACCCCTTGAAAACCTTTACCTTTAGATACACCTTGTACATCTACAAATTCTCCTTCAGCAAAAATAGAAACATCAATAAGATCCCCTAATTTTTGTTCAGTTGCAAAATCTTGAAATTCAACGACTTTTTTCTTAGCAACAGTTCCAGCTTTTTTAAAGTGACCTAAAGCCGCTTTAGTGGAATGTTTCTCGTTTTTGTCATCGAAACCAAGTTGCAACGCTTCGTACCCGTCAACACCTTTGGTTCTGACTTGGGTAACAACACACGGCCCAGCTTCGATTACTGTACAAGGAATATTTTTCCCGTTTTCATCAAAAATGCTAGTCATGCCGATTTTTTTACCAATTAACCCAGACATAAATATTAATTATTAATTACTAAAATTCCCTTCAATTTGAAAATAACAGAAATTTCCAAACAGGGAGTGCAAAAGTATACATTAAAATTGAATATACCAAACAGTTACAAAAATTAAATGTCTCATAATCAAAATCAAAGCATCATTCCCTCTTCTTTCAATATTTTATTTGTCGAAAAAATTAAATTTCACCATTTTAACTTACAGCCTTATTCAACTTAACAATTACTTAATTCATTCATTAAAAAATTCCAGCAACCGCCTAAACAAAAGACATTTCAGCCAAAATAGAAACAATTCATCAAAATAAATATCTTAAAAAAAATTACCCGTCAAAACTTTTAACCAAAAAAAAAAGCGAGACATTTCTATCTCGCTTTTTATATTTAAAATATAATACAAAATTATACTTTTATTTCTACTTCAACTCCACTTGGCAATTCAAGTTTCATTAATGCATCAATAGTTTTAGATGAAGACGAATAAATATCAATCAATCTCTTGTATGACATTACTTCAAATTGCTCTCTCGCTTTTTTGTTAACGTGCGGAGAACGTAATACAGTGAAAAGTTTTTTGTGAGTTGGCAACGGAATTGGACCTGTTACAACTGCTCCAGTAGTTTTTACTGTTTTTACGATCTTTTCAGCAGACTTATCTACCAACATGTGATCGTAAGATTTTAGTTTTATTCTGATTTTTTGACTCATTTTCTTAAGAATTAAGCGTTACCTTTTGCTTTTTTAATTACAGCTTCTGAAATATTAGAAGGTGTTTCTGCATAGTGAGAAAACTCCATTGTTGAAGTTGCTCTACCAGAAGATAATGTTCTTAACGTTGTTACATATCCAAACATTTCTGATAAAGGCACATCAGCTTTAATAGTTTTAGCACCGTTTCTGTCACCCATGTCATTAACCTGACCTCTACGACGGTTGATATCACCTACGATATCTCCCATGTTTTCTTCAGGAGTAATAACTTCCATTTTCATGATTGGCTCCAAAATAATCGCACCAGCAGCTTTAGCCACTTCTCTATAACCCATTCTAGCAGCTAACTCAAAAGAAAGCGCATCAGAATCGACAGGGTGGAAAGATCCGTCCGTCAAAGTTACCTTCAAACTATCCACTTGATAACCTGCCAATGGACCAGTTTTCATAGCTTCACGGAAACCTTTTTCTACAGAAGGGATATATTCTTTAGGAACATTACCACCTTTTACTGCATTGATAAACTGTAATCCAACAGGAACTTTACCATCAACTTCATCAGCTGGCTCAAGTGTAAATACGATATCACCGAATTTACCACGACCTCCTGATTGCTTCTTGTAAGTTTCTCTGTGCGTTGCAGTTCTTGTAAACGCTTCTTTATATTCAACTTGAGGCTCACCTTGGTTTACTTCAACTTTAAATTCACGTTTCATACGATCTACTAAGATATCTAAGTGAAGCTCACCCATACCAGAGATAATAGTTTGCCCTGAAGCCTCATCTGTTCTAACAGTAAACGTCGGATCTTCTTCAGCTAATTTAGCCAAAGCCATACCCATTTTATCAACGTCAGCTTTAGTTTTAGGCTCAATTGCAATACCAATTACCGGCGCAGGGAATTTCATAGACTCAAGAATGATTGGGTGTTTTTCATCACACAATGTATCTCCAGTTTTAATATCTTTAAATCCAACAGCAGCACCAATATCTCCAGCCTCAATAAATTCGATTGGATTTTGTTTGTTAGCGTGCATTTGGTAGATACGAGAAATTCTTTCTTTATTTCCTGAACGAGTGTTCAAAACATAAGAACCAGCATCTAAACGCCCAGAGTAAGCACGGAAGAAAGCTAAACGACCTACGAATGGGTCAGTAGCAATTTTAAATGCTAAAGCAGCGAACGGCTCTTTCACATCTGGCTTACGCAAGATTTTAGTTTGATCTTCTTCTAATAATTCAGCATCATCAGGATGAATTCCCTCGATACCTTCTTTATCCATTGGAGAAGGCAAGTATTTACAAACTGCATCTAACATGAATTGAACTCCTTTGTTTTTGAAAGAAGAACCAGCAATCATCGGGATGATAGCCATGTCCATAGTTGCAGCTCTAAGAGCATTGTTAATTTCTTCTTCTGTGATAGAATCTGGATTTTCCATATACTTATCAAGCAAGTTTTCATCGTAATCAGCAACTGCTTCAATAAGAATATCTCTATATTCCTTAACTTCAGCAACCATATCAGCAGGAATTTCAACTATATCAAAAGTTGCCCCTTGAGTTGCATCATGCCAAATGATAGCTTGGTTTTTTACTAAATCTACAACACCTTTGAAATCATTTTCTTCACCAATTGGCAAAGTGATCGCAACAGCATTTGATTTTAACATATCACGAACTTGTTGACAAACTGCCAAAAAGTTAGATCCTTGACGGTCCATCTTGTTAACGAATCCCATACGCGGAACTCTATATTGATCTGCAAGTCTCCAGTTAGTTTCTGATTGCGGCTCAACACCATCAACAGCACTAAACAAGAAAACCAATCCATCAAGTACACGCAAAGAACGATTTACTTCTACAGTAAAGTCAACGTGTCCAGGAGTATCAATAATATTAAAGTGGTAAGGCAATGAGTTTGGCAAAAGTTTACCTTGCTCAGTTGGAAAATTCCACTCACAAGTTGTAGCAGCTGAAGTAATTGTAATACCTCTTTCTTGCTCTTGTGCCATCCAGTCCATTGTTGCAGCACCATCGTGCACTTCACCAATTTTGTGTGACTTTCCAGTATAAAAAAGAATACGCTCCGTTGTTGTTGTTTTACCAGCATCAATGTGAGCAGCAATTCCGATATTTCTTGTATATTTTAAATCTCTAGCCATTTCTTACGAATTAAAATCTAAAGTGAGAGAAAGCTTTATTAGCTTCTGCCATCTTGTGAGTATCCATTCTTTTCTTAACCGCAGCACCCTCTTCTTTAGCAGCAGCTAAACATTCTGACGCTAAACGTTGTGCCATAGATTTTTCGTTTCTTCTTCTAGAATAAAGTATCAACCACTTCATTGCCATAGAAATTTTTCTATCTGGACGAATCTGCATTGGAATTTGAAATGTAGCTCCACCAACTCTACGGCTACGTACTTCTACGTGAGGCATAACATTAGTTAAAGCATCTTTCCAAATTTCTAATGAAGTTTTTTCTGAATCTTGCTTTTTAGTTTCAATGATATCAATTGCATCATAAAATACTTTGAAAGCTGTAGATTTCTTACCATCCCACATTAAGTTGTTCACAAAACGCGTTACCAACTGGTCATTAAACCTCGGATCTGGTAAAAGTGGTCTTTTCTTTGCCGCTCTTTTTCTCATGTCTTTTTCTTAAAAGTTTTAAATTACTTTTTTGCTTCTTTTGGGCGTTTAGCACCGTACTTAGATCTTCTTTGCGTTCTTCCTGCAACTCCTGACGTGTCAAGCGCTCCACGAACGATATGATATCTAACACCTGGTAAATCTTTTACCCTTCCGCCTCTAACTAATACTATCGAGTGCTCTTGTAGATTGTGTCCTTCTCCAGGAATGTAAGCATTCACCTCATTACCATTTGTCAAACGTACACGCGCAACTTTACGCATTGCAGAGTTTGGTTTTTTTGGTGTAGTAGTGTAAACACGCGTACAAACCCCTCTTCTTTGAGGACAAGAATCTAAAGCAACCGATTTACTCTTCTTAGTTATCTGAGTTCTTCCTGTTCTTACTAATTGTTGAATTGTTGGCATAATTAATACTAAAAATTATTATGTTTATTAAATTCCCGCTTTTTACGGGGTTGCAAATGTATAAAATAATTTTCACTATACAAACGTTAATGTATTAATTTTCAACAACATTATTTATTAGTATGTTTTTACAAACAAACAATGGATATTTGCATACACTTTAATTAAATAAAACATTTTCACTTGAAACAGTTTTTTTATACATTGTTCTTTTTTCTTATAAGCTTTTCAGCTTACACCCAGACCTTTCATCTAAAAATAAATGGATCAAATGATATTGAAAACAAAATTATTGATTCCTTAAATTATACTAAAGATCATCCAAACATCAAATCATTATTTGATGAAATAAAAAACACTTCCGATAAACTCTCAAAAAAAGGCTTTCTAGACAATAAAACACTAGAAAACAACAAAATAAACGACAGTACATACACCGCTGTTTTTAGTCTAAAAAATAGAATAAAAAGTATACATATATATATAGGTATAAATAATCGTTTTTTAGATTCTCATAAAAATCAAAATGACTCCATAATTCTCCCTTACGGCGACATTGAAAGTTATTTAAATGCAAAAATAATTCAAGCTGAAAAAGATGGTTTTGCGCTAAGTAAAATTAAACTCGAAAATATCCGAAGAAAGAATTTAATAATTTATGCTGACTTAAATTTTAAATCCGAAAAAAAACGCAACGTAAATTCAATTATCCTAAATTATACAAATAGCAATTCTGGCGCCTTTTTTCCAAAAGGCCATCTAAAACAACTTAATAAAAAATACCTAAACAAAACGTTTAACCAGGAAATTATAAAACAACTTTACGAAGACATTAATAATTTTGAGTTTGTTTCTCAAACTAAATATCCTGAAATACTTTTTACAAATGATTCTACCAAAATTTATACTTACATAGAAAAAAGGAAAGCAAACACTTTTGATGGCTTTATTGGTTTTTCAAACGATGAAAACAAAAAAGTAACCCTTAATGGATATCTTGACATTCAATTAATCAATACACTGCACGCTGGAGAACAATTTTCATTATACTGGAAAAGTGACGGAAACCAACAAAAGACTTTCAGCACTAAACTAGAAATTCCATACATATTTAAATCACCGCTCGGAATAAAAGCCCAATTAAACATATTTAAACAGGACAGTACTTTTCAAAATACAAAAACTGCAATTGAATTAGGTTATTACATAAATTACAATTCTAAAATATATTTAGGATATCAATCTACAGAGTCAAGCGACATCCAAAACACAAACAATTCAATTATCAGCGATTTCGACAATTCATATTTCACATCGACTTTCGAATATAAAAAAACAGATTACAATAATTATCTCATGCCGAAAAAAGCATTCTTAAACTTGGCTGCCGGATATGGAAAAAGAAACACAAATAACGATTTAGAAACGGTGGGATCAAGCAAACAATTCTACATAAATTTAAATGCGGGCTATAATTTTGAGCTCAACAACAAAAGCTATATTAACATAAATTCACAAAATTTTTATTTACAAAGCAAAAACTACATTTCAAACGAATTATTCAGATTTGGGGGCATTAGGTCCATAAGAGGATTTTTAGAAAATAGTCTCCAGGCAAATTTCACAGCGTCTATTCTTACAGAGTACAGATATATTGTTTCATCAAACCTTTATATTAATTCAATCTTTGATTATGGAATATACCAAGACTTGACAAGCGTTTCAGACCCAAACAAAATAAAAAAATTAATAGGAATTGGAATTGGAACCTCAATACAAACTCCAAACGGATTAATAAATATTAACCTTACAAACGGAGCTAACAAAACACAGGAATTACAATTATATAACACTATCATAAACATATGTTATAATGTTAAATTTTGACCTTTAACGAAAAAAAAAAATATTTTACTAGGAAAGTTAACAAATTATTAAGAGTTTTGCGATACTAATTCAAAATATTTAAAAATGAAACTAAAGTTCAATGGATTCTTAGTACTTTTATTAGTACTAGTTGCGCAACTTTCTTTTGCGCAAGAAAGAGCTGTTTCGGGAACAGTTTCTGATAATGCAGGAATGCCTTTACCAGGTGTTAGTGTATTAGTTAAAGGAACAAAAGCCGGAACACAAACCGATTTTGATGGTAAATATTCTATCAAAGCATCATCAAGCCAAATTTTGGTATTTAGCTACATTGGGATGAAAACCCAAGAAATAGCTGCAACTTCATCTACAGTTAACGTAAGTTTAGCTGGAGATGCGCAAGAACTTGAAAGCGTTGTTGTAACAACAGCTTTAGGTGTAAAAAGAGAGAAAAAATCTCTTGGTTACGCTACACAAGAGGTTAAAGGAGGAGATTTAAGAAATGGTACATCAAGTGGTAACTTCTTAAACGAACTTTCTGGAAAAGTTGCGGGTGTTAACATTACAAGAAACACAAACTTTGGTGGTTCTACAAGTGCAATTTCCAGAGGGGTTAAAGCAATTGGTCAAAGTAATGAAATGTTAATCGTTATTGATGGTATGCCTATCAACAACGGAAACAATACTAATGATGGATTAACTACTCAGTCTTCAGGAGCAAGAGGATACGATTATGGTAATAATGGTATGGACATCAATCCAGAAGACATCGAAAGTGTTAACGTTTTAAAAGGTGCCGCTGCATCTGCATTATACGGTTATTTAGCTGGTAATGGAGTTTTAATGATTACTACTAAAAAAGGTAAAGCTAAAAAAGGATTAGGAATTACAGTTTCATCTGAGGTAGTAACAGGTTCTCCTGACAAAAGCACATTCGTGAAATATCAAAAAGAATACGGAGCTGGTTACGGAGGTTCTTTTGGCGAGCAAGATATTGACGGTGACGGTACTCCAGATTTAGTTGTTGCAATGGGAGATGATGCTTCTGTTGGAGATAGATTTGACCCATCATTAAATGTTTACCAATGGGATGCATTCTCTGCTTACCCAGGAAACGCTAACTATGGAAAAGCTACACCTTGGAAAGCTGCAGCAAATGATCCAAATTCATTCTTCCAAAATTCACTTTCATTAGTAAATAGTATCTCATTTGAAGATGGTAACGAAAAAACAAACGTTGTTTTTAATTACACAAACACAAACCAAACTGGTACGTTAATCAACAGTGAATTAAGAAAAAACAACTTCAGTTTAAAATTAAATCACCAGTTTACTGACAGATTATCTCTTAGCACTTTCGCTAACTTCTCTGCTCAACAAACTACAGGTAGAAACATGACTGGATACAGCGACAATATTGTTTCTGGTTTCCGTCAATGGTGGCAAACAAACGTTGACATTAAACAACTTGAACAAGCTTACAATAATTCAGGTCAACAAAACATTACTTGGAATAGAAAATCTCCAGAAAATGCAGCTCCAGCTTACTGGAATAATCCATACTTTGAGCGTTACCAAAACTACCAAAATGATAGAAGAAATCGTTTTATTGGTTATGCGAACTTGACATACAAAATTGCTGACTGGGTTTCTGCAACAGGAAAAATCTCAACAGATACTTACGATGAGTTACGTGAAGAAAGAGTTGCTGTAGGTTCTGTAGCAAAAACTTTTGGTATCAATGCTCTTGACGAAACTTCAGGTTACCAACGTTATAATGGTAATTTCTCTGAGCAAAACTATGATTTACTTCTAAACTTCAAACATAACTTCGGAGAAGATATTAGCTTAACTGGAGTTGCTGGGGGTACAATAAGAAACACTTATTTCAATCAAATTACAGCTTCTACTCAAGGAGGTTTAATTATTCCTGGAATTTACAGTTTATCGAATTCACGTTCTGCAAGTCCATATCCATATGAAAGAGAAACAAGAACATCTGTAAACAGTTACTATGCTTCTGCTTCATTAGGATATGTGGATACATATTTTATCGATGCAACTGCACGTAGAGATGCTTTCTCAAATCTTCCTGCTGATGACAATACTTTAACTAGTTATTCAGTTTCTGGTAGCTGGGTATTCTCTAAAAACCTAAACGCTAGCTGGTTATCATTTGGTAAATTAAGAGGAGGTTACTCTGAAAGCCCACTTGGAACTCCTGCTTTAGCATTAGTTGATACTTACACTAAATTTGATCCATTCAACAATAATCAAATGTATTCTGTAAACTCAATTAAAAATAACCCAGACTTAAAGCCTATTAAGACAAACACTACAGAGGTTGGTCTTGAGATGCAGTTCTTAAACAGAAGAGTTGGATTTGACGTGAGTTTATATAAAAACGTAAATGATGGTGAAGCTGTAAGAGTTCCTTATTCAACCGCTACAGGATATACTTCTAAGTATGTAAATGCTGCAACAATTGAAAATAAAGGTATTGAGATTCAATTTAATGTTACTCCAATAAAAACAAACAATTTTTCTTGGGATATTAACGTAAACTGGTCTAAAAATGAGAACGAAGTAACAGCTTTAGCTGATGGAGTTTCTAACTTACAAATTGCTTCATTCCCTGGAACTGTAACTTTAAACGCTGTTGTTGGACAACCTTTTGGAGTATTAAAAGGAACAGATTACACATATACTGCTGATGGTCAAAAAATTATCAACCCATCAACTGGTAGATATGTAATCAACACTTCAACAAACAATATTATTGGAAACATCAATCCTGACTGGATTGGAGGTATCCGCAATAAATTTGCTTACAAAAGCTTAGCTTTCAGCTTCTTAATTGACACTAAACACGGAGGAGATGTTTTCTCTACTGACCAATGGTACGGAGTTGGAACTGGACTTGGTGATGGTACTGCTGGAAACAACGATCTTGGATATCCAAAAAGAAATGCTCAACTTGCTGGTGGAGGTGTAATCCTTCCTGGTGTTTATGCTGATGGAACTCCAAATACAACAAGAACTACTTATTCAACAGGTGGAGCTATCACAAATGCTTATACTAACGGACCAAGAAGTCAGTATGTTTATGATGCTGGTTTTATTAAACTAAGAGAGGTAAACATTACTTATACTTTACCAAGTTCATTAGTACAAAAAATGAAATTGGTTGATGCTAAAGTTTCACTTATTGGATCTAACTTATGGATAATTCAAAAAAATCTTCCAGATGCAGACCCAGAAAGTGGATTAGGATCTAACGTAGGATCACAAGGTCTTTCTATCGGTTCTTTACCAACAACTAGAAATATTGGTTGTAACTTAACAATAAAATTCTAAGCTATGAAAAATAGATTAATAATATTAATATCGTTTATAACCTTATTTGCATCATGCTCTGATGACTTTGGAGGAATGAACGAAGACACAAAAAACCCAACCATTACTTCACCTGAGTTTTTATTCACCAATGCTGAAAAAACTATGGTGGATCAGGTTACAAGCACATCTGTAAACTTCAACGTTTTCAGATTATATGCTCAACAATGGACTGAAGTACAGTATCCACAAGAAACTCAATATGACCTTACTGGACGTACTATTCCAGATCGTCATTGGGCAACTTATTACCGTGATGTATTAAGAGATTTTAAAGAAGCTAAATCACTTTTGTTAACTCAAAAAGCTAATTACACTGGAGCACCAGAAGGCTTAGTAGTTTTTGATAATAAAATTGCTATTATTGACATTCTATCTTCTTACTCATATTCAATTTTAGTTGATACGTTTGGAGATGTTCCTTACAGTGAAGCTTTAGACATAGATGGGCATCCACAACCAAAATATGATGATGCACAAACTATTTACAGAGACCTTATTGCTGTGTTAACTGCAGCATCTCATAAATTAGATCAAAGTGCACCTAGCTATGATGTAGCTGATCTTATTTTTGGTGGAGATACTGCTAAATGGGCTAAATTTGCTAACTCTTTACGTTTTAGATTAGCTATCAATATGGATGATGTAGATCATACTTATGCTAGTGCACAAGCTTTAGCAGCACAAGCTGATGGTTTAATTTTAGTTAGTACTGACGGAGCATATATGCCATATACTACAAATACAACTAATAACAACCCGTTATACCTTGATTTAGTAGCTAGTGGTCGTGATGACTTCTTGCCGGCTAATACATTCGTAAACAAAATGAATACTCTTTCTGATCCAAGAAGAGCAAAATACTTTACAGAATTTCCAGAAGGTTCAGGACAATATAAAGGTGGTGTATATGGAACAGTTAATGTTTACGGAGATTTCTCTCACTTAACTGAAACTATCAAAAATCCAGTATATCCTGGTGTTCTTTTTACTTATTCTGAAGTAGAATTCTTGTTAGCAGAAGCTGTAGAAAGAGGTATTGCTGTTGGTGGTACTGCTGCATCTCACTATAATGCGGGTATTACGGCATCTATGAAAGATTGGGGAGTTTCTTCTGCTGACATTGCAGCTTACTTAGTAAGATCTGATGTAGCTTATGCAACTGCTGCTGGAACTTGGCAACAAAAAATTGGAGAACAAGCATGGATCTCTTATTTTAACAGAGGTTTTGAAGCTTGGACTTCTTACAGAAGATTAGATTTCCCAGCTTTAGTAGCTCCTCCAGTAACTTTTGGTGATATTACTGAAGTTCCAAAACGTTACTCTTATCCAGGAATTGAGCAAACATTAAATGCTGCAAATCTAGAAGCTGCAGTTGCAAAATTGGGTAACAATAATGTGACTACTAAAATTTTCTGGGATAAACATTAATATTTAATATTACAAATATGAAAAAATATATAAAACAAATTGCTGCGTTCGCATTTATTGCAATTTTAGCTTCTTGTGATGCCGCAGATGATAATATAGAATATTCAACCGCGGGAGGGAACGCTGTTCCAACAACATCAAGTATTAGTCGTTTAGATAACAACTATATTTTGCCTCTTAACACTTTTACAAAAGAAGGTGTAACCGTATCTAAAGTTGAAATCTATAAGAATGCTGCTAAAACTACTTCAGATCCTATCGTATTTGGAGATAAAGTTGCGGATGCGACTCTTAGTGATGGAAAAGCTACTTTCAACACTTCTTCATTAGGAAGCTTTGATGTATTTCCTGTAACTTCTGGAGGAACAACAACTTTAACTGGTAAAACAGGAAGTTATTCATTAGCAATTCTTTCAACTTATTCTGATGGTACAACTACAAGAGCTACTTGGACACTTACAGTTGGAAAAGGAATAGTTTGGCAGATATACAATGCTGATGGTGACCCGGTTACTAACCCAACAAGTGGTGTATCAACAATTAAGTATCTTGATCCAACTCCGGTAATCATTACTTTTGCACCAGTTAAAAAAGGAACTACAACTGTTAACAGTATAGTTGGAGAATGGTCTAAAAATGGTGGAGCTTTTTCTGCATTACCAGGAACATTACCTATTACTCATCAAGATCTTGACATTGCAGCAATTCCATATTCTACTTACGGAGGAATCGTAATTGGAGACAAAATCACTTACAGATTTACTGTAACTGCTGGAACTCAAACTGATGCTATTTCTACAACTGTAGAATTTGTTAATCAAGAGTTTGGTGCAGGTCACGATGGAAGTATTTCTAACGCTGCAGATTCAAACAGTTTTGATTTCACTACTGGAGCTGCCGGATCAGAAATTTCTTTTGTTAGTCCATTTGGTATAACAGCAGGAGCTACTAGCGGTATTACATTTGTAAAATCAACTCTAGATTTTAATACTACTGACTTATTTGAAGCTGATGCTGCTTACACAGCTGGAGCTAAAGTAACAAGCTTAACTAATCTTGTAACTGGAGATGTTGTCATCTACAAAATTACTAGAGATGGTGATGACTATTATGGAATTTTAACAATTACTGATAGAATCCAAGGAACTAACAGTCAAGAATTACAATTCTTATACAAAGAAGGAATATTATCACTATAATTATTTCTTTAATAATACTAAAAAGCCATCCCGTTCATTCGGGGTGGTTTTTTTTTATATAAACATTATGCCTATATTTGCCCCATGGAAAAAGAACATCAAATATTTGGTATTAGAGCCATTATAGAAGCGATACAAGCTGGTCAGGAAGTTGACAAAGTATTTATACAAAAAGAGATTTCTGGAGAATTAATGAAAGATTTAATGAAGGTAATGAAACGTGCTAACATTAACTTTTCATACGTTCCGGTTGAAAAACTAAATAGATTAACACCAAATAATCATCAAGGTGCCGTTGCTACAATCTCCCCTATTGGATTTATTGATATAGAACATTTAGTAGAATCTACAATTGCTTCGGGTTTAAAACCTTTATTTTTGATATTGGACCAAATTTCAGATGCGAGAAATTTTGGTGCTATTATCAGAACTGCAGAATGTACGGGAGTAAACGGAATTATCGTTCAAAAAGCAGGTTCTGCGCCAGTAAATGGAGATACAGTTAAAACATCTGCGGGTGCAGTATTCAATGTGCCTATTTGCAAAGTAGAACATATCAAAGATGCTATATTCTATCTTCAGGGATCTGGAATAAAAACTGTAGCCGCTACAGAGAAAACAGATCAAAACATTTATGATTTATCATTAAATGAGCCTTTAGCCATTATAATGGGATCTGAAGACAGAGGTATAAATCCATCTGTTCTTAAAATTGTAGATGAAAAAGCAAAATTACCAATGTTTGGTTCCATAGGATCGCTTAATGTATCTGTTGCCTGCGGTGCATTTTTATATGAAACAGTTCGTCAAAGAAGCTAACAAAGCATCCAGAAGTAGAATGACAACTTAATAAATATTAAATGTCTTCAAAACTTGCTCATAAAATAGTGCTTAGAAAAATCTGTTCTGCAATTGTAATTTTTCTAATTACAATGATGAGTTATGGACAAACAACAAAGTACAATCAATTTTGGGGTGAGATTCAATTTAACCGAACCATAAACAAAAAATGGTCAACTGAACTTAACTTGGGAACGAGTTACAGCAGTACTGAATCATCTCCAAACATTTTTGAGCAAAATACACAAAGATCATTTAGAGCCTGGGGACATTATTATTTGTCTCCACGATGGAAGTTGTCATCATTCATAGGATACTTTAACAACAAAGATGTTCCTGAAATAGGTCAATTTGAATCTCCAGAATGGAGATTTGCTTTACAAGGTATTTATTATTTCCACAAAACCGGATATACTTTAAGTACAAGGATGCGAACCGAGCTTCGTCATATGAAAAATGAAGATGACACTTACGAAAATGTAGTTCGATATCGTCAGCAAATTAAATACTTGCAACCTATTAACAGTAAAGTTTTACGAGAAGGTGTTGTATATGCTATTGCATCCGACGAATTATTTTTTAAATCCGGAACAAAAGTTACCGGTCTTAGTTTTTTTGACAGAAACAGATTAAATATTGGCGCTGGTTATCTGTTTTCGGACAACATACAGATTGAACTGACGTATGCTAATGAATATCTTCCCAGAGATGCCGGAAATCAAATCATAAACGCCGCATCATTCACCCTTACATTTAATAATTTTTTTGAGAATCTAAATAAAAAGTTCATACATAAATCAGAAACTATAAGTGATGATTAAATCTATTTTTCTTCTTCTTTTAAAAAACAAGCCAGCTGTTTTACAATTTCGTCTTTATGTAATTTGAAATTATAGTCACGTATAAACTCAGTTCCCTTCATGTTTATAGATGCCACAACAGCTTCAAATGTAGAAAATGCAGTTAAATCCTTTTTATCTATTAGATATAAAACCTGCATAACAGAATCGTTTTTTATATACTGGGTATCATAATGCGTTAATTTATAAGCATTATTATCAGCTAGGTGTATTATCAAATCATCTTTAATTTCTTTTCCTACTTTCTTTTCCGGAAAAGGTATGGGTTGAAGGGCTACAAAATAATTTTCTTTATCGGTAACAATATTTATTTTTAGAGATTTAGATTTTGTGGTATAAAAAACCGCCGGATCAAAATAATAAACCATAGAGCCATCAGCAAGTAACTTATTTTTTACATCGCATTGAGCAAAAGATTCAGTACTTCCAAAAATTAATAAAATTAAGACAGAGAAAAAAGCATTTTTCATGAGTTGGATTAATTAAATTAAAGCGTCTCTTAACAAAATTAATCATTTTAATTCATAAATATCACCCTTCAGAACCTTTATCAATTGATTCTGATTTGGTTACAACATAATTCACAATAATACTTGAATTAAAATATGCTTCAGGATTTTCAATTTCTTCTTCAGGAGTTTCCGTATTTACAAAATTTCCGTCTTCATCGAAATGTTTCATAAAAGCATCTTGTGAAGGATCAAAATCTGGTTTCTGCCAATCGTAAATTATGGGTTTTGTATATTCAGAAGTTTTGTAATATAAAGAAAGTCCAAATCCTGTAATAAACCCGCCTAAATGTCCTTCCCAGGAAATTGCCGCATCTACATCTGGAAAAACATACCAAATCATTCCTCCATAAAGTAAAATAACAGATAACGAAAGTGCCACCAGACGATAATATTTAGTTTGGATTCCTTTAAAAAAAATAAAACTTACCAAAACATAAATTAATCCGCTGGCGCCAATATGAAAGTTTGATCGACCAATAATCCAGGTTATCAATCCGGAAAATAAAATTCCATAACAAATAACCCCAAATGATTGTTTTGGATAAAAAAACTGTAAAGCTGTCAGCAAAACCAAAAGTGGAATTGAGTTATTATATAAATGTTCTAAATTTTCGTGGATAAATGGGCTAAACAACACACCTTGCAATCCGGAAAGTTCTCTGGGATAAATTCCATTTTGATAAAAATCGAAATCAAATCGAATCTGAATCCAATATATAACCCATAGAAAAAGGACAAAAAATATTGGAAGTCCAATAACTGCTGTTGAAAATTTAAATTGATTATCATTCATATAGTCTCGATTCTAATTCATGGTTTTGACATCAAAAAACTATCCAAATAAAAATTACTGATAATTTGTCAGCTATCCTATTATATGTTAAATGTTTAAAATTGAATTGGGATATAGTATCTCGTGTAATAAAATTAATTTTGAAAATAGTAATTTTACAAAATGGAAGCACCGTTAGCCGAGCGAATTCGCCCACAGAAATTAGAAGATTATGTTAGTCAAAGTCATTTGGTAGGACCAAATGGATCTTTGACGCAGCAAATTTCAAAAGGAATAATTCCGTCACTCATTTTCTGGGGACCACCCGGAACTGGCAAAACAACTTTGGCACAAATTATAGCGCAGGAATCTAAACGTCCGTTTTATATTTTAAGCGCTATTAACTCTGGTGTTAAAGACATTCGCGATGTAATTGAAAAAGCAAAACAAAGCGGCGGTTTATTTACTGCCAAAAACCCTATTTTGTTTATTGATGAGATTCACAGGTTTAGTAAATCGCAGCAAGATTCACTTTTAGCTGCTGTTGAAAAAGGATGGATTACACTTATTGGCGCAACAACAGAAAACCCAAGTTTTGAAGTTATTCCCGCATTATTATCCCGTTGTCAGGTCTACATACTAAATGCTTTTACAAAAGACGACTTAGAAGCCTTATTACATCGTGCAATGAAAATCGATGTAGAATTAGCGTCTAAAAAAATAACTTTAAAAGAAACAGAAGCTTTATTGCGACTTTCTGGCGGAGATGGCAGAAAACTGCTTAACATTTTTGAACTTGTGGTTAATGCTTCTCCAAACGATAATGTAATCATTACCAATGATCGTGTTTTTGAATTGGTTCAGCAAAATACTGTTTTGTATGACAAAACTGGTGAACAACATTACGATATTGTATCTGCTTTTATAAAATCTATAAGAGGAAGCGATCCAAACGGTGCAGTTTACTGGCTGGCAAGAATGATCGAAGGTGGTGAAGATGTAAAATTTATTGCCCGAAGAATGCTAATTCTGTCTAGTGAAGATATTGGAAATGCAAACCCAACGGCATTTATTATGGCAAATAATACTTTTCAGGCAGTTTCAACGATAGGTTATCCGGAGAGCCGAATTATATTAAGTCAATGCGCCATCTATCTGGCGACTTCTCCAAAAAGCAATGCATCCTATATGGCTATAGGAAATGCACAGCAATTAGTAAAACAAACAGGAGACTTACCTGTTCCTATTCATTTGCGAAATGCGCCGACAAAATTGATGAAAGAATTAGGTTATGGCGAAGATTATAAATATTCGCATGACTACGCCAATAATTTTGCCGAACAAGAATTTCTCCCTGATACCATAAAAGAAACGGTTCTTTACAATCCGGGAAGCAATTCTAGAGAGAACAGCAACCGCGAATTTTTAAAGAACCGCTGGAAAGATAAATATGGTTATTAAACCATAATATGTTTTAGAATTTTACAGAAACTTTTTCTGAAACCAATTTATCATTTTGATAATACTCAAAATACCATTGATTATCTTTTGCGTTTAAAGATCCCTGAATTCCATCTTTAATGGCTATAAATGAATCTGCACGTGAAGTTTTTAATAATTTCATCACCACTTTTGGTGTTTTATCAATTAATTGGAAACCATTTTCTGTTGGCTGAGCATACAGTAAATTAGGATCAGAAAGATTAACATTAACAGAAGGCTTTTCCTCAATTGGAGTACTTGCAACAGCAGCAACCGGAGTTGCAGCTTGCGCTACGTTAGAAGAAGTTGAAGAAACAGTTTTTCCATTATATTTATAATGTAACCCAATAACTGAGGTAAATGCATTCTCAAGACTTTCTTTATATGCTACTTCGTAATCCTTCTCCCTGCTCTTTCCGGTTTCAGAAGTATAAATTACTTTTCCGTAGCAATCTTTAAACTGAATAAAAAGTTTTGTTACTAAAAAGGCATTATCCTTTTTAACGTCGATATACAAAAGCTCACATCTGTCATAACCTGCAGGTATTTGCTCATTAGTATAAAAAGCTTCAAAACCAGCTTTAAGTAAATTTGATTTAGTTAATGTTGCTAATCGATATTGATTATCTGTTTTAATAAAATCATATTTAAGAGGAATTATAACTGCCTTATAATCATTAACAGATTGCGAAAAACCAATAGCCGAACAAAATAGTAAAGCCAGTAAAACTTTTATTTTCATAATTATAGATATTTTTTTAGTTCAAGTAAATGATTAATTTGTTTTAAATTTTTAGGCACATCAATATTTCTAACGTTAAAGAAAATGGCATCCAGTCCCGCGTTTAAAGCGCCATTAACATCTGCATCAAAATCATCTCCAATCATGACACTATTTTCTTTTGCGGCCTGAGCCAAATTAACAGCATAGTCAAAGATAATACTATTTGGTTTTTTAACCCCAGCTAATTCAGAATTTGTAATTGTGCTGAAATAATTTCCAAGCGAAGCATTATTAATTTTCTTAGTTTGAACATGGGCAAAGCCATTTGTAATAATATGCAGCTTATATTTAGGTTTAAGATACTCTAAAACTTCAATTGCTCCATCAAAAAGATAATTATTATCGGTTAAAAACTCAATATAATCATTAGCAATTTGATCTATGTTTTCATCAGAAATTGAATAATTTAAAGCATCAAAGGAAAATTTTAATCGATTGTAACGTAATTCCTGATGTGTAATTTCATCGTTTTGATACAACCTCCAGCATTCCTGATTTATGGGAACATATTTTTTAATAAAATCTTCAATTTTAATCTCTCCGAAATTGTTTTTAAAAATACGATCAAAAGCCATTTCTGAATTTTTATCAAAATCCCAAAGCGTATGATCTAAATCAAAAAAAATGTCTGTAATGTTAGTATTCATAAATTAAAAAATTCCTTCATCTACAAAACTATAATATTTTGTTTCAGTAATAATCAAATGATCTAAAATTTTAACATCTAGAATCTCTCCTGCAGTTTTTATTTTCTTTGTTATTTGTTTATCTGCATCACTTGGTTTCAAATTCCCGGAAGGATGATTATGGCACAAAATCAAACCTGTAGCACCATTTTCTAAGGCTAATTTAAAAACCAAACGTATATCTACAATTGTTCCGGCAATTCCTCCTTTACTTAATTGTGATTTAGAAATAACCTTATTAGAATTATTCAGAAAAAGTACCCAAAATTCTTCATGAGACAGTTCACCTATAATGGGCTGCATAATTTCGAAAGCATTTTTACTTGAAATAATTTTGGACAATTCAACCGTATCCTCTGCCCTTCTTCTCCTGCCTAATTCTAAAGCAGCTATAATTGTAATAGCCTTTGCTTCCCCAATTCCCTTAAATTGCATTAATTGAGAAATAGACATTTTTCCTAAAGAATTTAAATTCCCTGCGCCGGCTAAAATTCGTTTGCTTAAAGCAACTGCTGATTCATTACGACTGCCAGAGCCAATTAAAATAGCCATTAACTCGGCATCACTTAAGGCATCTTTACCTTTAAGCATTAATTTTTCCCTTGGTTTGTCATCTTCTGACCAATTTTTAATGGGAAAATTTATAGTTTCCATCTAAAGTAAATTTTAATTATTTGAAGAAAACTCTTTTCTTAATCTCCACGGCGAATATATTAAAAAATAAGAAAAATCTCTCGTAAATAAAAATCTATTCTATTTATTTAATCTCTAATTTTAAATGCGTTTTACTTTAAAATAACTTACTAAATGAAATCAATTTATATTGCTATAACCTTGCTTCTGTTTTTATCGTGTAATCAAAAACAAACAGATTCTTTACAGACTGAAAACCTACAGGAAACTGCTAAAACCTTTGGCCAAAAATTATCAGATGCAGCAATTTCAATAATCGATTCATCAATAGATTATGATCCTGCTTATTTTTCAATTCAATATCCCAATGGAGATGTTCCAGCAAAAAAAGGAGTTTGTACCGATGTTGTTATTCGTTCTTATCGAAAATTAGGGATTGATCTTCAAAAAGAAGTGCATGAAGATATGGTAGAAAACTTTGATGTATATCCGAATTTAGAAAAATGGGGAATGACTAAAACCGACACTAATATCGATCACAGAAGAGTACCAAATCTGGAAATATTTTTTGAAAGAAAAGGAACAAAACTACCTGTAACCCAAAATTCAAAAGATTATAAAACAGGCGAAATTGTAACATGGATGATTAATGACAAACTGCCTCATATCGGGATAGTAACCAACAAAAAATCAAAAGACGGAAAACGAAATTTAATTGTCCACAATGTGGGGAATGGACAAGTTCTTCAAGACTGTTTATTTGAATATAAAATTGTAGGACATTTTAAATATTTAAAAGAAATTCCAGAATCCAAATTCTAAAAAAAAGCCAGCTGCAAAACAGCCGGCAATTATCTAATTCTCAAATTGACTAATTTCCTAATTAATCAATTGTTTTACTTCGTCAAAATTTAAACCTCCGTAATTTCCTGAGCTCATTAATAAAAGTGCAGAATTATCTAAATTTAAGTTGAATAAATATTCTTTAAATTCAGCTGGGTTTGTATATATAATTAAATCCTCTCTATTAAATGAAGTTGCAATTTGCTCGTATGTTACTTCTTCTAACTGCTTAATTTTTACAGCATCTGGGGAGTAGAAAACAACTGCAACATCAGCATACTCTAAAGCTCCTTCGTATTCTTTCAAAAATTCAGCATTTAAACTGCTGTAAGTATGCAATTCTAAACAAGCCACCAAAGTTCTGTTTGGATATTGTTCTTTTACAGCTTTAGTCGTTGCGGCCACTTTACTTGGCGAATGCGCAAAATCTTTGTAGGCAACTTTTCCTTTTCCTTCGGCGATTTTTTCTAAACGCTTAGAAGCCCCTTTGAAACTTGCAATTGCTTCATAAAAATCAGCTTCGTCAACACCCATATTTTGGCAGATCCATTTTGCTCCGGCAAGATTATTTAAATTATGCGCTCCAAAAACTTCAATTGGCATATCGCCTTCTGGCGTTTTTAATAATGTTACGCCGTCACTAACAGTATATTCCGGAGTATGATAAGATAATTTACGAATTGGATTTGTTGCAGCTTCTGAAACACGTTTTACTTCAGGATCATTTTCGTTATAAACTAAAATTCCACCATTTGTAATTTTTGAAATAAAAATTTCGAACTGTTCCACATAATTCTCATACGTTGGAAACACATTGATGTGATCCCAGGCAATTCCAGAAATCAACGCAATATTTGGCTGATACAGATGAAACTTCGGGCGACGATCTATTGGAGAAGATAAATATTCATCTCCTTCTAAAACCATAAAATCATTTTCTTCAGTAAGATGCACCATGGTATCAAAACCTTCTAATTGTGCTCCCACCATATAATCTACTTCAATATTATGATAATGCATTACGTGCAAAATCATCGAAGTAATGGTAGTTTTTCCGTGCGAACCGCCAATTACAACACGAGTTTTATTTTTAGATTGTTCGTATAAAAATTCTGGATAAGAATAAATTTTAAGTCCCAATTCCTGCGCTTTCAATAATTCCGGATTATCAGCTTTTGCATGCATTCCAAGAATTATGGCATCAATATCGGCTGTGATTTTTTCAGGAAACCAGCCCAGTTCGGCAGGAAGAATTCCTTTTTTCTCTAATCTTGATTTTGAAGGCTCAAAAATAGCATCATCACTTCCTGTAACCTGATATCCTTTATTATGCAATGCTAATGCTAGATTGTGCATAGCGCTTCCGCCTATAGCGATGAAATGTGTTTTCATTTAAAATGTTTAATCGTTAAACTGTTTAATTGGTTAATCGAAAAGGCCAATAACTAATAAAACTCAAATAAATTATTTTTCAAAAATAAGGAAATATAAAATGTGTTATTTCCTTTTATAGATAAATTAGTACTTTGTACGAAAAATAATTTTAAACCTTTCCCAACCTTTATCGAGAAACTGCCCTCTATAGATAAAAAGCACTTTATGAAAAATATACTATTTGTTTTATTATTGATTTCTACCACAATATTTGCACAGCAAAACGACAAACAATGGGAAAAGGTAATTGATTTTGAAAATATTGGCAAAATAAAATCAGCAAATGAGATAGTTGATAAAATCTACAAAGATGCGGTTTCTGATAAAAATGAAGCAGAAATTATAAAATGCTTTTTTTATCAATCTAAATATTTGCAGGTTGTAGATGAAAATGCACAAACTAAAATTTTAAATAATCTTAAAACAGAAATAAACAGAGTTTCAATTCCTTCAAAAGCAATTTTGAATTTTGTTTATGCAAAATGCCTTAATGATTATTACAGCCAAAACAGTTATACTATTAACAAAAGAACAAATACAGAAACTCTCGATGCTGATTTTTTGACCTGGACAACAGCCAATTTCATGGATCAAATCAACCTGGCATTAAAACGAACTTTAGAAAATGAACAAATTTTAAAGAACACTCTTGTTATAAAATACGAACCTATTTTTGATTATTCGGCTTTAGAAAAAAGCACAGATCAAAATTTGTTTGATTATTTAATAAAAGAAAGCATTGCGATTTATAAAACAAGATCTCAACAGCATTATATTAATCAAACAGAATTTGATCCTTACAAAAAAGAAATTTTAGGAAATGCGACTGCATTTATAAAATTGAATTTTGATTTTGTTGCAAATGAAGATTTACGTTTGCTATTATCATTATACCAAAAACAAGAAACTGTCGAGCCAAATCAAGAAAATCAATTTGACCGTATGCAGTTTTTTAGAAATAGATCATTAATATCTGAAGATGATTATTTTTCGGCTTTAGTCAATCTTCAAAAAACAGTAAAAAACGAACTGCTGAATCAAAAAATTCAAATGGAAAAAGTTTTTATTTTAAGCAATCAGGCTTCAAAACAACTGAATCCAGATTATAACATTAAAGCAATTACCACTCTTGACAGTATTCTTAAAGTTATAAACAGATCAAATGCATATAAACTTGCTATTCAAAAAAAAGCAAATATTCTGTCTAAATCTTTATATGTACAGCTTCAAAAATATACTTATAATAATGAAAACACAAGGGCTTTTATTCGTTATAAAAATGTTGATCGTTTAAAAGTTTCTTTCTATAAAATCAATCATAAAGAACTTCTTGACTATAAAAAATCATATCATAAAAAAGATAGTTTAACAAACGCAATTATTATAAAAAAACAGGCTTTTGCTGTTAACGATTATTCCCTTCCAAACAAAAAAGACTATTTTCAATACACAACCGAAATACTTTTGCCTAACTTAAAAACAGGGTCATATTTAGTTTATTTTGAAAGTGATTCTGATTTAAAAGATACAAAAGCTTTTGCTTATGAAATCATTACTTCGTCAAACCTAAGTGTTTTGGGTTCTCAAGATAGTTATGATGAAAAATTTCAGGTTCTGGATCGAAAAACGGGAAAACCTATAGAAAATGCAACTATTAAATCAACAAACTTTAACATAAAAACAGCAAAAGACGGAATCGCCGTTTACAAACAAAAAAAACAAAATTCAGCATATGAAATGCTTGAATTGTTTACCGCAAACGATACTATTATAGTTCAAAAAAATTATCTCAATTACAATGCTCACTATTTAGATAAACAAGATGAAGATGCCAATTTTTCTGGAAAAGTAGAATTTTATCTTGACCGCGCCATTTATCGTCCGGGACAAACTGTTTATTATAAAGGAATTGCAATTCAAAAAAAGGGAAATAAAACAAGCGTTGTTCCACAGACTTCTTTTAAAATTCAGTTTGAAGATGCTAATTATAACACTATTAAAGAAATCGAAGTTACAACAAATGAATTTGGTTCTTTTTCGGGCGAATTTGTCCTTCCAAAAACAGGTTTAACGGGAAGATTCAGAATTAGTGCCGAAGAGCCTTCTGACGCAGAAAAAGATATTAATTACGATAAAGAAGAAGCAGATCATCCGTTTTGGGATCATGTAGATTTAGAAACTTCTGAAATCGATTTTAGAGTAGAAGAATACAAACGCCCAAAGTTTGAAGTTACGTTTGAACCTAAAAAAGAGACCTTTCAAGTCAACCAATCCATAAAAGTAAAAGGACTTGCAAAAGCATTTGCAGGAAGCACAATCTCTCATGCAAAAGTTACGTACACCGTAAGCAGATATACCAATTACATTAGAAGACATTATGGTCAGGTAGAAAATGAAACTTTGACTACCGGCGAAACTAAAACTGATGCAGAAGGAAAATTTGTAATTGATTTTGTTGCAACACCTTCTGAAGACAGTGATAAAGATAAACTGCCTGTTTTTAATTATCTTATTAAAGCTGAAGTCACTGATATAAATGGAGAAACACACGAAACACAGACAACTGTAAAAGTGGGTTATCATAATTTAGTTTTAGAAACAGATATTAAGTCTCAAATCGAAACCAAAGACAAAAATGAGATTACACTAAACAGCACGAATTTAAATGACGAATTTTTAGCTGCAAAAGGTGAACTTAAAATCTTTTTTGTAAGTCCGTTTTCAAGTAAATTCAAAAAAAGAGTCTGGCCAAAACCAGAGATTGATACTATTAGCAAAGCCAATTTTGAAAAATTATTTCCTTACGAAAAAAATAATGAAGAGTTTGATGATCTTGAGGAAATCTTGCTTTATTCTAAAAAAGTAGATACTGAAAAAGACAAAAAAATTGCCTTAGATTTTATCTCAAATTACAAATCCGGAAATTATAAAATCGTCTTTTCGGCAAAAGACAGCTTTAATAATGACATAGAATCTTCAACAGATTTTCAAATTATGCAAAGTAAAGACAAGTATCATTCCAGCACTTTATTTACAGAGAAACAAATAAATAAAGATCCTAAAAAGGATGGTTTTGTTTTATTAAAAATAACTTCGGTAATTCCTGAGCTTTATATTTCGACAGTAGGAAATTATAATAGTCAGATCTTTTTTGAAAAAACTATTCATTTAGAAAATAATGAAGCAACGCTAAAAATTCCATTAAAAAAGGAATTTGAAGAAGCTGTAAAATTAAGTTTCCAGAGTGTTTTTGAAAATGAAATCTTTGCCTCTGAAACAAATATTGCCCTAAAATCGACAGCTCCTAAATTAGAGTTTAATGTAGAAACATTTAGAAGCAAAATACAACCCGGAAGCAGCGAAAACTGGGCTTTTAAACTAAAATCAAACGGAACAAAAAAGGAGGCCGAAATTTTAGCCTCGATGTATGATAGTTCACTCGATCAGTTTACCAAAAAAGATTGGTATTTGCTGGCAATCAATAAGTACAACTATAACAATGGCAACACAAAATCGTCTTTGGGATTTGAGGAAACTTCATCTTATGTTATCAATTTAAATCAGCCATTAAATCGAATGGAACTTTTTAATGAAACTACTAAACTAATGTGGTTTGGATTCGATTTTAATAGCAGAAATACAAATATCCACCTTCAAAAAGAATATCAATTACAGCTTGCTAAAAAAGCAAAAAAACCGCTTAATACAAAATTGGTTTCTGGTGTTGTAACAGATATTTCCGGGCTTCCACTGCCAGGAGTTTCTATTGTAATTAAAGGAACCAAACGCATGACCCAAAGTGATTTTGATGGTTATTATGAAATAGAAGCTACAGGAACAGAAGAGCTTGTATTTAGTTATATTGGCTCCAAAAGCCAATCGATAATGGCCGAAAATAAAAAGATTATTGATGTTACTTTAACAAACGATTCCAGTCAATTAGAGTCAGTTGTTGTGACTGGATACGGTTTTAAGAAAGAAAAAAAATCACTTGCATACGCTACATCGACCATTAGCAGTGAAACTATTGAAGAAGATAATTATGTTTATAGTGCGCTGTCAGGAACAGTTGCTGGAGTACAGGTTACACAAACACCTTCAGATAAAATTGTTATTCGCGGCGCATCTTCAAATGATGCTGTAAATCCCTTATATATTATAGATGGAAAAATTGCCAGTGCACAAGCAGTGAGCAATTTAAATTCATCCGATGTTATTTCTATTAACGTTCTAAAAGAAAATGAAGCAGCAGCTCTTTATGGAAGCAAAGGCGCAAATGGCGCAATACTTATAACAACAAAAAATGCTTTAGAAGATTTGACTAAGGTACAAGCTAGAAAAAATTTATCTGAAACTGCTTTCTTTTTGCCTAATTTAAAAACGGATTCTAGCGGAAAAGTAAGTTTCAACTTTACGTCTCCAGAAGCATTAACGGCTTGGAAACTTCGCTTGTTTGCGCATAATAAAGATGCTGTATCGGGTTATTTACACAAAAGTGTTGTTACTCAAAAAGAATTGATGGTTTTACCGAATTTTCCTCGCTTTTTTAGAGAAAAAGATACGATTGTTATAAGTGCTAAAGTTTCAAATATTACAGCCGAAGCAAAAACCGGAATCGCCATTTTACAGTTTTTTGATGCTGTAACGATGCAGCCAATTGATGCTAAAATGCTAAACGAAAAAAATGTTAGAAATTTTACAATTCCGGCGTATGGAAATACTGTTGCAAACTGGACCATTACAATTCCAGAAGGCTTACAGGGAGTTCAATATAAAATTTTGGCAAAATCGGGTGATTTCTCTGATGGTGAAGAAAACATACTTCCGGTTCTAACTAATAATATACTCGTTACAGAAAGTATCCCTGTTTGGGTTCGAGACAATTCAACCAAGGAATATACGTTTGAGAATTTAAAAAATAACAATTCAACCACTTTAAAAAATCATCAATTTACGTTAGAATATACGTCAAATCCTACTTGGATTGCAATTCAGTCTTTACCGTATTTAATGGAATATGAACACGAATGTGCCGAACAAACATTTGCTCGTTATTATGCAAATGCTTTGGCATCTGAAATCATTTCAAGTAATCCTAAAATTGAAACTGTATTTGACGAATGGAGAAAGAACGGAAAATTAAACTCTAAATTAGAAGAAAACGAAGAATTGAAATCAATTATTTTGGCTGAAACACCTTGGTTAAATGATGCTCAAGACGAAGAAGAACAGAAAAAGAATACAGCTCTTTTATTTGATTTAGAAAAGATGAAAACTTCGCAAGAAGCTACTTTTAAAAAATTAAAACAAAAACAAAAAGATTCTGGAGGATTTGTCTGGTTTGATGGCGGAGAAGAAAGCCAATATATTACAAGGCATATTTTGGCAGGTTTAGGGCATTTGTCAAAATTGAGTACAACAGAGCAAAGTAAAGAAATTAATGAGATTACTAAAATCGGGGTTCAGTTTATGGATAATAGCTTTTTAGAAGAATACAGAATTACAAACCGATATTATAAAAACACCAAGAAGATTGCGTGGACAAGCACATTTACTAATTTGCATTATTTATACGCCAGAAGTTTTTATCTGGATAAATATCCATTATCTGATACTTTAAAAAAGGTTACCAAATTATATCTCGAAACAGCTAAAAAAGATTGGCTAAGTTATTCTATTTATGAAAAAGGATTGGCCGCTTTAACTTTAAATAGATTTGGAGAAAAAGAAACTGCCAAAAAAATTATTGAAAGTCTAAAAGAAACTGCATCAAACAACGAAGACTGGGGAATGTACTGGATTGCCAACCAATCAGGTTGGTATTGGTATCAGGCTCCAATAGAAACTCAGGCTTTATTAATTGAGGCTTTCGCCGAAGTAAGTAACGATACTAAATCTGTTGATGCAATGAAAGTCTGGCTATTAAAAAACAAACAAACCAAAAACTGGCCAACGACCAAATCTACAACCGAAGCTATTTATGCTTTATTATTGCAAGGAACAGATTGGCTTTCTGTAAAAGACAATACAATTATAAAATTGGGAGATGAAAAAATCATGACCAAAAAGCTGGCAGAAAATCAAAAAGAAGCTGAAACCGGTTATATCAAATTAAACTGGAAAGCTAAAGAAGTAAAGAAAGAAATGGCTTCTATCAGCATTCAGAATAAATCAAAAGTTCCGGGATTTGGCGGTATTTACTGGCAGTATTTTGAAGATTTAGATAAAATTAAAAACAATTCGGGAGCGGTTTTAACTGTTGCAAAAGAATTATATGTAAAGAAAAGCACTTCAAATGGTGATCAGCTGCAAAAAATAACGGCTGCAAACGAATTGAAAATAGGTGATTTAGTAACTGTAAGGTTAATTATAACTTCTAAAGAAGACACCGAATATATTCATTTAAAAGACATGCGCGCTTCTTGTTTTGAACCTCTAAATGTTCTTTCAGAATATAAATACTCAGATCGTTTAGGATATTATATGAGTACAAAGGATGCTGCAACACATTTCTTTTTTGACCGAATCAATAAAGGAACTTATGTTTTAGAATATGATATCCGCATAAATAACAGCGGCGAATTCTCAAACGGAATTACAACAATTCAAAGTATGTATGCTCCGGAATTTTCAAGTCATACGAAAGGAATCCGAGTAAAAGTTCAATAAAAATTTCAAAAAATAAATTCCAAATTCCAAAGAATGCCGGAAAAAACCATCCTAAAAACCCCGACAGGTTTTAAAAACCTGTCGGGGTTACTGAACCTGTATGTCAGGCTGAGCGAAGTCGAAGCCCTTTTTAGCGCTTCGACTTCGCTCAGCCTGACATTTTTTTTCAAAATTAAAAACAACAAAAAACCCGACAGATTTAAAATCTGTCGGGTTTACTTTTTAATGAAATTGAGATTATTTTGAAATCGTCAATTCGTCAATAATATTTTTAGCTCCGGCGTATTTATCAATAATCCAAAGTACGTAACGAATATCAACGTTAATAGTTCTTTGCAATTTAGGATCAAAAATTACGTCTCCGGCCATTGCTTCGATATTTCCATCAAAAGCAATTCCAATTAATTCTCCTTTTCCGTTTAAAACCGGTGAACCTGAGTTTCCTCCAGTAATATCATTATCCGTTAAGAAGTTTACCGGCATGTAACCTGCTTTATCTGCATATTGACCAAAATCTTTTGCTTTGTTTAATTCTAACAAACGATTTGGTAAATCAAATTCCTGATCTCCGGCTTTATACTTTTTCACCATGCTTTCCATAGTTGTATAATTGTTGATCGCCGCATCGTTACGAGGATCTGCAGGCAAAGCACGAACTTTTCCGTAAGTTAATCTCAAAGTAGAGTTTGCATCAGGATATTTAATCGCATTTAATTTTGACTCTCTTAAACCTTCAACCAATTCGCGGTAAGCAATTGCAAAACCATCATCTGCTTTTGCCTGATCATCTGTTTTAGCACGGTATTTTGTTAGTAAATCATTTGAAATAATATACAAAGGATCGTGTACAATTGCCAAAGGTTTTGGATCAGCCATAAATGCTAATACTTTTTCTTTAGTTGTAAAATAACTAATTTCAGTTGCTTTTGCTACATCAGCAGTAAAATCACCATTATTAGAAGTTTTCATTTTGGCAATTTCTGGAGCAAGTCCATATTCTGCAGCCTTAGAAGCGTATAAATTTAGTTGTGCTGTCAATACATCTTTTTCAAGCGGAGCATAAAAATTGCCATAGATATTGTCAATCATTGTGTTGATCTTAGGTAACATCTCCGCTCTTTTTGCTTCATTTTCTTTATAGTAGGCAATCAGTTCATTTCCTAAATTTGCAGGACCTGCAGCATAACTAGAAGTACGTAAAAGCTGCGTTAAGTAATTATCGTGACGTGCTTTTAAGTTTGTTTCTCTGTAATAATCGTTAATAGTAGGAATTACATTTTCATATTTTTCCTTATTAGCCGGCTTACTTGCCCACTCGTAAAATTTATCTTCCTGTTCTGATTTAGTATCTACCGTTCCAGCTTTTGTTAAAGCATCGATCATACCCTGACGGTTTTTCCAATAGTTTGCCGTAGAAGCATATTTAGAAGCATATTTCAAACGAACTGTTGCATCTGTATCCATATACTTTTTCATTACGTCCATTCCGGTTTTAGCACCTTCAACCCACGCAGGATAAGCATATTTTATATTCTGCTCAATTCCGCCTGCCGGCATCCAGCGATTTGTTCTTCCTGGATAACCCAAAATCATAGCAAAATCATTTTCTTTTACACCTTTAATACTTACAGGCAAATAATGTTTTGGCTGTAAAGGCACATTATCTTTAGAATAAGCCGCAGGATTTCCGTCTTTATCAGCATATACTCTAAACATAGAGAAATCCCCAGTTTGACGAGGCCACTCCCAGTTGTCAGTATCCCCGCCAAATTTACCAACACTTTCAGGAGGTGTTCCTACTAAACGAACATCTGTGTAATCTTGGTAAACGAAATAATAATATTCATTTCCTTGAAAGAAAGGACGAACAGAAACTGTATATTTCCCGTTTTCACTATTTTCTTTTTCAATTAAACTAATCTCTTGCTGAATGATTTTGTTTCTTTCAGTCTCCGTCATAGTATCATTTACTTTTGATAAAATTCTTTTAGAAACATCATCCATACGCACGAAGAAACGAACGTATAAAGATTTAGGTTTCATTTCGGCACTTTTATCCTTTGCCCAAAAACCATCTTTCAAATAGTTTTGTTCTGCAGTAGAAAGTTCTGCAATCGCATTATATCCGCAATGGTGGTTTGTTAAAACCAATCCGCTTTTAGAAACGATTTCAGCGGTACACCCACCATTAAACTGTACAATTGCATCTTTTAAACTATGGTGGTTAATACTATAAATTTCTTCGGCTGTTAATTGCAAGCCCATTTTCTCCATATCTCTATGGTTCAATCTTTCGATAAACATCAAGAACCACATTCCCTCATCAGCTCTTACAGGAAAAGCCATAAGGCACATGGTCAAGAATAAAACTATTTTTTTCATGTTATTTTGTTTAAGTACTGCGAATATAACTCATTTTCGCAAAAAAAATAAACATTCGATCTAAAAACAAAACATAATAAATAAATATGAAGATGATTTTGCGAAATTCATAATTTGATAAAAAAGGAAAATTATTAGAGTATAAAAAGATAAAAACTAGTTAAACTTATAAAATTCTAGATTTAATGAAATCATGATTTTAAATCTTAATAAAAATTGTAAAAATTAACTTTCTATTGAATATATTTTATTTAATCTATTTCTTACAAATAATATTTCCTTTAATTTGCCTTTTTAATTAAAAAAATAAAAATGAAAAAATTATTAGTAGCAGTTGTGCTTTTAGTAACAACTATGATGAGTGCACAAAAAGGGTCAATCTTACTTGGCGGAAATGTTGGGTTTGGTTCAGAAAAAATTGGAGATGATAAATATGAAAACTTTGAATTTTCTCCAAAAGTAGGATATCAATTTACTGACAACTGGACTTTAGGAGTTGAAGGTTCAATCCTGAACTACAAAGAATCTGGATCTAAAAGAGAAGAAGCATACAGAGTTGGTGTTTTTACTCGTTACTCAGTGCCCCTTTCTGATTTATTCTCTTTCTACACTGACTTTGGAGTTGGATACCAAGAAAGAACTATTGACAATACAAAAGGAGTTTATGCTAGTTTAACGCCAGCCTTATTTATTAACATGAAAAGAGGATTTGGTTTGAACTTTTCTATTGGGGGAATCAATTATGACAATCTTAGCGGAAAAGGAAATCCCAGAGAAGAACGTTTAGGTTTTAATTTTGGAAAAACTTTAAACATTGGAATTTCTAAAAACTTTGGACTATAATTTCACAGGATTTAAGTTAGAAAGTAAAATCCTTTATACTTTTTGTTTTTTCGCACAGAAAGTAAAAAACCCGACAATAGAAATTGTCGGGTTTTTATATTTATAATAAAACGATATTAATCGTTTAGCATTTTCCACAGCTTATCCTTCAAATCTGTCAAACCTTGTTGTGCAACAGATGAAATAAACATATACGGAATATCTTTAAAAGAAACATCTAACTCAGCTTTCAATTCAGCCTTAAGTTCATCATCCAGCATATCACATTTTGAGATCACCAAAAGACGTTCTTTGTCCAGCATTTCAGGATTATACTTCGTCAATTCATTTACCAAAATATCATATTCTGCTTTAATATCCGGTGTATCAACCGGAACTAAAAACAGTAAAGTTGAATTACGCTCAATATGACGTAAGAAATAATGCCCTAAACCTTTTCCTTCTGCAGCACCTTCAATAATTCCAGGAATATCAGCAATTACAAAAGACTGAAAATCTCTATAAGCTACAATTCCTAAATTTGGTTTTAAGGTTGTGAAAGGATAATCGGCAATTTTTGGTTTTGCTGAAGTTAATACAGATAATAATGTCGATTTTCCAGCATTAGGAAAACCAACCAATCCAACATCTGCCAGAACTTTAAGTTCCAGAATTACGTCCATTTCTAAACCCGGCAAACCAGGCTGTGCATAACGAGGTGTTTGGTTTGTTGAACTTCTAAAATGCCAGTTTCCTAAACCTCCCTTTCCTCCTTTTGCAAGAACTCTTTTTTCCCCGTCTTCTGTAATTTCAAAAAGTACTTCTCCGGTTTCCTTGTCTTTTACAACAGTTCCCAAGGGCACTTCAATAAATTTATCATCTCCATCTGCTCCTGTACTGCGGTCTCCTCCACCATCTCCACCATGTCCGGCTTTAATATGACGCGCAAACTTTAAATGAAATAATGTCCAGAGTCCTTTATTCCCCACTAAATACACATGTCCGCCTCGGCCTCCATCTCCACCGTCCGGGCCGCCTTTTTCAATAAATTTCTCTCTATGTAAATGCGTAGATCCTTTTCCTCCTTTTCCGGACGAAACATATATCTTAACGTAATCTACAAAATTTCCTTCTGTCATTTTTGTTTGTTTATGTGTAGTTTCAGGTTTCAGGTTTCAGGTTTCAGGTTTGCGCAACGCAATTAACCTGAAACTTGAAACTCTAAACTTGAAACAAATTTTCTCTACTCTTTAAGCGCTTTTACAAGTACTTTATCAATCTTTACGCCGTCCATGTCGACAACTTCTAAGATGAATTTTTGCCAAATTAGTTTTTCACCTTCTTTTGGAATATGCGAAAGCTCGGTCATAATCATTCCGCTTACGGTATTTACTTCGTAATCGTTTGTTAGTTCATCTAATTCGAAATACGTTAAGAAATCGTGTAATGAATAATGTCCGTCAACCAGCCATGATCCGTCTTCTCTTTCTATAAGCTGAAACTCATCTTTATAAAACTCGGATGCATCTCCAACTAAAGCTTCAAGAATGTCGTTCAATGTTATTAAACCTTGAAAAACACCATATTCATCTGAAACCAAAGCGTAATGAACACCCGTTTTTTTGAAATTTTCTAACGCTTTATAAGCTGTTGTCTGCTCCATTAAATAAGGCGCATCAGAAATTATAGAAGCAAAATCAAAATTATCATTTTCGATATTGGCGAATATATTTTTCAGCGTTACAACCCCAACAATATCATCGTAATTTTCATTATAAACCGGATAAACCGTATGCAGATCCTGAACTACTAATTCTTTTATTTTAGTTTTATCTGCATTTAACGGAAGCATATCTACCGATTTTCGGTGCGTCATTAACGAACTTACTTTTCTGTCTCCAATATGGAAAACACGCTCCACAATATCTTGTTCAATTTCCTGAACTTCTCCAACTTCTGTTCCTTCTTTGATGATTGCCTTTATTTCTTCTTCGGTTACTTTTCCGTCGGCTGTTGGTTTAATCTGCAAAACATTCAATAAAAAATCTGTCGACGATGTAAGCAGCCAAATAAAAGGTGCCGTAATAATCGAAACTACTTTCATTGGCATCGCAACCATTTTGGCAATCGATTCCGGATAATTTAATCCGATACGTTTTGGAAGTAATTCTCCTAAAACCAAAGAGAAAAACGTTAAAACTACAACCACAATTCCAACTGCAACGGAGTGGGCGTACGGTTTTAAAATTTCAAAACCGCTCACAAATGTTTCTACATCCATTGTGATTTTATCCCCACTGTAAATACCTGTCAAAATTCCGATTAAGGTAATTCCGATTTGTACAGTTGATAAAAATTTGTTTGGAGAATTCGCCAGATCCAGAGCAGTTTTGGCACTTTTGTTTCCTTTTTTTGCTGCTGTTTCCAGTCTATTTTTTCGTGCAGAAATCAATGCGATTTCTGACATCGAGAAAACTCCGTTTAATAGTATTAGAAAAAATATTATTAGTATTTCCATTTTTAAGTTTAAAGTTAAAAGTCAAAAGTTAAATGTTTTTCAGAACTTATTTCAAATTTCCTTCTAACATTTAACTTTTAACTTGAAACAGATTTTATTACAAATTATCTATAACTGACGTTAAGCGTTCTGTAATTTCTTCGATAGTTCCGATACCGTTTACGGCGTGAAACTTATTCTGCTCTTTATAATACCCGATTAATGGAGCTGTTTTTTCGTTGTATTCCTGATATCTCACACGAATTTTTTCTTCGTCCTGATCATCAGGTCTTCCGCTTGTTTTTCCTCTTTCAAGTAAACGTGCTACCAAAATTTCGTCATCAGCCTCTAATGCAATTGTTGCTGTTACGCTTGAACCAATTGTTGGTAAAAATTTATCTAATGCTTCAGCCTGATCGATTGTTCTTGGATAACCGTCGAACAAAAATCCTGCTGTATCAGGGTGTTTATTTACTTCATCAATTAACATTGCAGTTGTTACTTCGCAAGGAACTAATTCTCCATTGTCCATAAAAACTCTTGCTTTTTTACCTAGTTCAGTATCATTTTTTAAATTAAAACGAAAAATATCTCCTGTAGAAAGGTGTGTTAAATTGTATTTCTCTTTTAAAAATTCTGCCTGAGTTCCTTTTCCTGCTCCAGGCTTTCCAAATAAAACAATGTTAATCATAGTACGTTTGAGTTGTGTGACTTCTTATTTTTTGAAGAAGTTTAAAATGAATATATAGTTGTGTTTTGTTTAAAATTATTCTGCTAATTTATATACTTCGGTCAGGTTTCTGCCTAAACCATCGTAGTCTAATCCGTAACCGACAATAAATTTATTCGGAATTCTGATTCCAACATAATCTATTTTAATGTCTTTTTTATATGCTTCTGGTTTAAAGAACAAAGTAGCCACTTTAAAGTGTTTTACATTTTGTGCTTTAAATAAATGTTTTAATTCTTCGATTGTATTTCCTGTATCAATAATATCTTCGAGAATAACAACGCTTCTTCCAGACAAATCCTGATTGATTCCAATCAATTCTTTAACCGAATTTGTTGTTTCAGTTCCTTCATAAGAGGCCATTTTGATGAATGAAACCTCGCATGGTTTTTTATATTTTTTCAGGAAATCGGCAACCACCATAAATGCGCCATTCAAAACTCCAATAAAAATTGGAGTATCATCTCCAAAATCATCTTCTACCTGTGCTGCTAATTTGGTTAAAGCAAAATCAATTTCCTTAGCCGAAATAAACGGAACAAATTGTTTATCGTGAAGTTGTATCATTATTTTTAAATTTAAAATAATGGACAAAGATACAGAATTACAACCAATCTGCCCACATGAAAATAGAATCGAAAGATGACTTTTTTGTGAATGTTAAATATCAGTTAATAATTACAAAATCGTTCTTGCAGCTACTTTTTAATTTACTAAATTGTTGTTGAATAATCATTTAACTCCAAATATCAATGAAGAATTCCTTAACACTATTTTCTATATCATTATTAATTTTAATGACCGCCTGCAACGGACAAGTTAAAAAAGAAGAAAAAGAAGCATTGGCAAAACAACCTGGAAATGTTGTAAAAACTGCTGTTGGCAACATTACTCTACCTCCGCCGTATGCAACCGAATCTAAAACCAATAACAGCAAAATAATTGGATGGCCAAACGGAGTTACTCCAAAAGCACCGAAAGGTTTTGCAGTTACAAAATTTGCTGATGGTTTTGAAAACCCACGCTGGACCTATATCGCACCAAACCAGGATATTTTTGTGGTAGAAAGCGGAACACGCGCCAGTAAAAATCAAATCACAGTTTTGCGCGACAAAGACAAAGACGGAAAATTTGAAACCCGCGAAGTTTTCATCAAAAACTTAAATAAACCTTTTGGAATGTTAGTTTTAAAGGACTTTTTCTACATAGCAAATACCGACGGACTATATCGTTATCCATATAAAAACAATCCATTAAAATTAGAAACAAAAGGCGAAAAAATTCTTGAACTTCCTGCCGGAGGTTACAATAATCACTGGACCAGAAATTTATTAGCAAGCCCTGACGGGAGTAAAATATACGTTTCTGTAGGCTCAGGAAGTAATAATGCTGAACATGGTGTTGACAAAGAAGTCCGTCGTGCCGGAATTCTTGAGATTAATCCTGATGGAACTGGCGAAAAAATCTACGCTTCGGGGCTTAGAAATCCTGTTGGAATGGACTGGAATCCCGTTAATAAAGAACTTTGGACCACTGTAAATGAACGTGATGATTTGGGTGATGATTTGGTACCTGATTATATCACGAGTGTAAAAAAAGAGGGGTTTTACGGATGGCCATATTCGTATTTTGGAAGCATTCCTGACCCAAGAATGAAAGGCGAGAGAAAAGATTTGGTCGAGAAAGCAATTGTTCCTGATGTTCCCGTTGGCGCTCATACTGCTTCGTTAGGATTGGCTTTTTACACTAAAGATGCTTTCCCTGCGAAATATAAAAATGGGGCTTTCGTTGGGCAGCATGGCTCGTGGAATCGTTCTAAAATTTCAGGTTACAAAGTGCTTTTTGTTCCTTTTAAAGATGGAAAACCTTCAGGAAAACCGGAAGATTTTTTAACCGGATTTATTTCTGATGAAAATAAAGCTGAAGTTTACGGACGTCCGGTTGCCGTGACCGTTATGAACGACGGATCACTTTTAGTAAATGATGACAGCGGGAATACAATTTGGAAGGTTACAGCTAAATAAAATTTCAATTTTATCTGATAGATATCGGCACAAATTCCAATTCTGTACAGATAATTTAAACATATAGAAACATAGATTTTATATTTTATTAAAAGCGAAACACCTTTTTTGCCTCCATGAATCCTATGTTTCTATGTGTTTTAAAAAACTACGTCTTTAATTCAAATCATTTATGATCTTAAAAAAATATTGTCTTTTTCTTTTTATGCTTTTTATTTTTCAAAACATTGAAGCTCAAAAAAAAGAAGGCAAAAATATTGACTCTCTAAAAACTGAAAAACTGAAAGAAGTTGTCATCAGCCCGCTTCATATTGATAACAATTTATTAAATACTCCGGCTTCGATTGGAATCCTTTCGAAAAAAGATTTACTGCAAAATAACACCACAGATATTACAACGGTATTGAACACCATTCCGGGTGTTTTTATGCAGTCTTCTAATTTTACTACAACAAGAATTTCGATTCGTGGTATTGGCGCGAGAACAACTTATGGGACTAATAAAATCAGGGCTTTTTATGGCAGTATTCCGCTGACTTCCGGAAACAGCGAAACGGTTATTGACGATATTGATCTGGAAAACCTCAACCAGATTGAAATTATTAAAGGGCCTCTTTCGAGTGTTTATGGCGCTGGTTTAGGCGGTGCTATTTTAATTTCACCTCAGCTTTCTAAAAACGGAAATCAAACTGCAGGCATAAGTTCAGTTTTTGGTTCTTATGGATTATTGAAAAACAGTTTGAATTTTGGTTTAGATGAAAAAAACGGAAGCTTAAACATTAGTTATCATAATTTAAAAACTGACGGCTGGCGAGAAAATAGTGCTTACAAACGAGAAGGAATTACGCTTGCAGGAGAATTATTTCGAAAGAAAAACAGCAAATTGACTTACTTTTCAAATTATACTTATTTAAAAGCTTTTATCCCGAGTTCGATTAATAAAAACGCTTTTGAAAATAATCCGGAATCTGGTGCGCCAACCTGGGTTGCTTCTAAGGGATATAAAGAATACAAATCGACTTTGGGCGGAATTGCTTATGATTTTTCAATTAATGAAAATTTAAAAAACTCAACTTCAGTTTTCATCAATTATAAAGACAGCAACGAACCGAGGCCTTTTGATATTTTGCGTCAATATACTTTTGCAACGGGTGCAAGAACGCAATTCGCCGGAAATTTTAAAATTGGAAAAACACAAAATAACTTCATTGCCGGAATTGAATATTTTACGGATACTTATAAAGGTAATACTTTCGAAAACCTATATCAGCAAAATAATGGCTTAGGAAGTTTACAAGGTGATCAGCTTACAGAAACGGGTCAAAAAAGACATTTCTATAATATCTTTTCTCAACTTAGAACATTACTTTCAGAACAATTTGAAATTCAGGCAGGTTTAAATTATAATAAAACAAAATTCAGTCTAGATAATTATACCCAAAATACAAATCAGGAATATAGTTATGACGGTATTTTTTCACCGCAATTGTCTTTATTATTTAAACCAAATTTGCAGCAGACTGTTTATTTTTCTGTTAGCCGAGGATTTTCGTTACCAGCGACAGAAGAAACTCTTACAAGCGAAGGCACAATCAATACCAATATAAAACCTGAAAATGGTTATAATTTTGAAGTTGGTGGAAAGTTCTATTTCTTCAATAAAAAACTTTATACAGAAATTGCAGTTTACCGAATGGAAATTAAAGATTTATTAGTTGCTAAAAGAGTTGGCGATGATCAATATGTGGGTTTAAATGCCGGAAAAACATTTCATGAAGGAATCGAAATTACATTAAATCACAATTGGCCAATTAATAATTTCTTTTCTCTGAATTCCTATTTAGCCGGATCTTTAGGAAATTATGAGTTTAAAGAATTTATCGATAATGGAAATGATTATTCTGGGAATAAATTAACCGGAGTTGCGGCAAACAAAGTCAACGCCGGAATTACTTTAAACACCAATCTTGGAATTTATTTCAATGCCGATTATCAATTCGTGGATGAAATCCCGATGAATGATGCCAATACTGCTTTTTCTAATTCTTATAATCTTATCAATTTAAAAACAGGTTATCGATTGGAGGTTCTGCAAGGTTTGACCTCCCATTTTGCTGTTGGAATAAATAATGTAACAAATACAAAATACGCATCACTAATACTGCCAAATGCTGTTGCGGCTGGAAACGCGACACCCCGCTATTATTATCCCGGACTTCCTATAAATTATTACGGAACTATCTCATTAAATTATTTATTTTAGATGCTTGAAATCACCCCCAAACCTAAAAAAATGCTTTCTGTATTACACGAAAAACTGGATTATGTAAGTGCTTATCGGGAAAACCGGTTAAAGTGCGCGCAAGACATTCTTGAAAACCCATCTTTATTTGAAGAATTAGTTTCGATTTGCTTTTCGCCCGAAAACAAAAACAATCATAAAGCCTGCTGGATTCTTGAATTTGTATCGTACGAAGAACTAATCTGGCTCCAGCCCCACCTTGATTTTTTCTGTTCTAATTTGAAAGTTCTGAAAGATGAAAGTGCACTTAGGCCAATTGCAAAAGTGGTACAGCTTTTAGTAAAATCACATTTTAAAAAAGACGAAAACAGCATTTCTTTATCCGAAGAAAATCTTCAGTATTGTATTGAAGCTAGTTTCGATTGGCTTATAAATGATGTAAAAGTAGCGACAAAAGCCTATTCTATAAGAACCTTATATGTCTTGGGAAATTATTACGACTGGATTCATCCTGAGCTTCAAGTTATTTTAAATAAAGATTACGGAGATCATTCCGCAGCATACAAAGCCGTTGCGCGCGAAGTTCTGAAGAAAATCGAGAAATAATTTTTCAGCCACGAATTCACGAATTATTTTTGATTCTGACTTACGTTTTGCTAACTGAGAATTTTATTATAGATAAAGAAAAAAATAATTCGTGAATTCGTGGCTAACAAAAAACTAGTAGTCAACGAAATTTTGGCTGAAAAAAGATTAAAAGGTATCTTTGCAAAAACACAACACAAAATGAATTATTTTTCTTCTGATTTTAAATTAGGAATATTAGGCGGCGGACAATTAGGCAAAATGCTTTTGTTCGACACCAGAAAATTTGACATACAAACTTATGTTTTAGATCCGAGTGACGAAGCGCCGAGTAAAATTGCCTGCAATAAATTCTTTCAGGGTGATTTAATGGATTATGAAACGGTTTATAATTTCGGGAAACAAGTCGATGTTTTGACTTTTGAAATCGAATTGGTAAACCTTGAAGCTTTAACACAATTAGAAAACGAAGGCTTAAAAGTATATCCATCACCAAAGACTTTAAAAGGAATTCAAAATAAAGGAACTCAAAAAGATTTTTATACCGAAAGTAATATCCCAACTGCTGCTTATTTACGTTTTGAAAGTCCAACACATTTGCAAAAATCAGTTGGAAATAATGAAATCACCATTCCGTTTGTTTGGAAATGCACTGAGTTTGGTTACGACGGAAATGGCGTAAAAGTGATCCGCCAGATTTCTGATATGGACGATTTACCAAATGTAGAATGTATTGCAGAAACAATGGTTCCTTTCAAAAATGAATTAGCGGTAATTGTGGTAAGAAATCCATCAGGAGAAATTAAAACGTATCCAGTTGTAGAAATGGAATTTCACCCCGAAGCAAATCAGGTTGAATACGTAATCTGCCCTGCAAGAATCGATGAAAAAGTGGCAGAAAAAGCCAGAGCAATTGCTTTGAATGTTTCAGAAAAATTCAATCATGTTGGGCTTTTGGCTGTGGAAATGTTCCAAACTCATGAAGATGAGATTTTGGTTAATGAAGTCGCTCCTCGTCCACACAATTCAGGACATTATTCTATTGAAGCCAGTTATACTTCACAATTCGAAAATCATTTACGCGCTATTTTAGATCTTCCGTTAGGAAATACAGACAGTAAAGTTGCCGGAATTATGGTAAATTTAGTTGGTGCCGAAGGGTTTTCTGGAGATGTAGTATATGAAAATATCGAAACTATTTTAGGATGGGACGGAGTTACGCCGCATATCTACGGTAAAAAACAAACTCGTCCGTTTAGAAAAATGGGCCACGTTACGATCGTAAATGAAAACATGGTTGAAGCAAGAAGAATTGCTGAGAAAGTTAAGAATACTATTAAAGTGATCAGTGGTCAATAATCAGTGACAAGTCGCAGTTTTCAGTATTCAGTTAAAACTAAACAAACAGAGTTTACAGTTTCCAACAACTTGAAACTTGAAACCTGAAACTTGAAACAAAACAAACAAAAAACAAATGAGCAAAGTAGCCATTATAATGGGAAGCATCTCAGACATGCCAGTCATGCAGGATGCCATCGACATATTAAAACAATTTAATGTAGAAGTTGAAGTAGATATCGTTTCGGCACACAGAACGCCGGAAAAATTATTCGATTTTAGTAAAAATGCACATACACGCGGAATTTCGGTAATTATTGCCGGTGCGGGCGGTGCAGCGCATTTACCAGGAATGGTGGCTTCTATGTCGCCTCTTCCTGTAATTGGAGTTCCTGTAAAATCAAGTAATTCTATTGATGGATGGGATTCGGTTTTATCGATTCTTCAAATGCCAGGCGGCGTTCCTGTTGCAACTGTGGCTTTGAACGGAGCAAAAAATGCTGGAATTTTAGCGGCACAAATTATTGGAAGTCACGATAAAAAAGTTTTAGACACTATTATTTCTTATAAAGAAGAATTGAAAGCTGCAGTTAATAAAGCGGCTGAAGGTTTGAAAAAATAGAATTATTCCGCAGAGTTACACAAAGAAAAACGCAGAGATTCGCTAAGATTTTTATATTATTATAGAAACTTTGCGAATCTCTGTGCTTTTTTTGCGAGTCTCAGTGAAACAAAAAATTTATAAATTATACTTCATCTTCAACTTCCTCCAAAATAGATTCAAATTCAGATGCTGTTACATCATCCTTATTTATCCAATTCTCTGAAGTAACGAGGTTATAATTTATGTCATCCTCTGTGGTCAATTCCCAGATAATACTTTCTGCTTCCGGAAACGGAATATTCTGAGACATTTGATTTTCAAATAATCTTTTAATAAGATTTCTGTCAGACAAACCATTGTTCAATAATTTCAGAATATTTTCGGCGGTTAACTTTTGTGTTTCGCCATCGGTTGGTGTCATTGAAAAGTGAACTACAGAAGCTTTTGCATTTGGAAATTTCCCATTGTATGCTTTAAAAAGCAATTGATTGACATGGAACAAAGTTCCTTGCATGTGTATTTCCGGATATTCCTCACAAACTTTATCAATTAACATATTGTTCGAAATCTGCTCGATTTGACCCTCGGTTAATTCCTCTCCCAATTTATATTCTAAAACAATCTGTGCCGCTTCATTAGGTTCATAATCAGAAATTGCCATTTCTAATAATTCAGGCAGACTGCTTTTTTCAGCGGTCGCTCCATCCGGATAGTTGAATTTTTCTAATAATTGAATAAAATCTTCATCTGACCAATACCCTTCAACTTCATTAACCGTATCAATATTCTTTATTACAACTTGATAATTCATCATTTTTTATTTTTAATTATGATTAGTATTTTATAATTCTAATCTTTTTTTCAATTTACGCTTTTAAAACCAAGGAAGGGAATAAATAACATATCTATAACACAATTTAAGAGGATTTTATGCTCACAATCGATTTTATATAGATGATTAGATTTCTATAAAGTATTATCTTTGGAATTCAAAAATTTTGACTTCAATTAATAAAAAATAGTATATCATAATGAGCGTTTTACTTTCAAAATTTATAACCAAACATAATACTGCACCTTTTTCTCAAATTAAAATCGAAGATTACGTTCCGGCTTTTCAGGAAGGAATTGTTTTGGCTAAAGCCGAAATTGATGCCATCGTAAATAATCCGGATGCGCCAACTTTTGAAAACACCATCGTGGCGATGGATTTTTCTGGCGATATTTTAGATCGTCTTTCGAGTATTTTCTTCAATTTGAATTCGGCTGAAACAAATGACGAGATGCAGAAAATTGCTCAGGAAGTTTCGCCTTTACTTTCAGAATTCGGAAATGATATTCGTTTAAACGCTGAATTATTTGCAAAAGTAAAAGCCGTTTACGATCAAAAAGAAAGTCTGAACTTAAATCCGGAACAAACGACTTTATTAGATAAAAAATACAAAAGCTTTTCAAGAAACGGAGCGAATTTGCCTGAAGACAAGAAAAATCAATTAAGAGAAATTGACAAAGAATTATCTAAATTGAGTTTACAGTTTGGTGAAAATGTTTTAGCAGAAACCAATGCTTTTGAATTGCATTTAACAGATGAGAAAGATTTATCTGGTTTACCAGAAGGCACAATAGAAGCGGCAAGGTTATTAGCCAAAAATCAGGAAAAAGAAGGCTGGATTTTCACTTTAGATCATCCAAGTTATGTTCCGTTTTTGACTTATGCAGATAATCGTGAATTGCGTAAAAAAATGGCAATTGCCTTTGGTGCAAAAGCGTTTCAGAACAACGAATTTGATAATCAGGAAAATGTTTTAAAAATTGCCAAATTGCGTTTTGAAAGAGCCAATTTATTAGGTTATAAAACGCATGCACATTTTGTTCTGGAAGAAAGAATGGCCGAAAGCCCGGAGAAAGTTTTCTCTTTCTTAAATGATTTATTAGCAAAAGCAAAACCGGCAGCTCAAAAAGAATTTGCGGAATTAACTGCTTTTGCAAAAGAGCTGGACGGAATCGAGCAATTAGAAAAATGGGATGGTGCTTATTATTCTGAAAAATTAAAACAACAGCTTTTTAATTTAGATGATGAAAAACTGAAACCTTATTTCCAGTTAGAAAAAGTTTTAGACGGTGCCTTTACGGTTGCCAAAAAATTATATGGTTTAACGTTTACCGAAGTTTTTGATATCGATAAATATCACGAAGAAGTTACTACTTATGAAGTAAGAGATGCAAATAACAATTTGGTTTCGATTTTCTATGCTGATTTCTTCCCAAGAAAAGGAAAAAGAAACGGTGCCTGGATGACTTCGTTTAAATCGCAATACGTAAAAGATGGCGTAAACGAAAGACCGCACATTTCGAACGTTTGTAATTTTACAAAACCAACCGAAACGAAACCTTCATTATTAACTTTTAATGAAGTTACAACTTTATTCCACGAGTTTGGGCACGGTTTACACGGAATGCTTGCGGACACAGTTTATCCAAGTTTATCAGGAACTTCAGTTTACTGGGATTTCGTAGAATTACCAAGTCAGATTATGGAAAACTGGTGTTACGAACCGGAAGCTTTAGCTTTGTTTGCCAATCATTATGAAACCGGAGAAATTATTCCGATTGAGTATGTTCAGAAAATTAAAGAAAGTGCGAGTTTTCAAGAAGGCTTAGCAACTTTGCGCCAGTTAAGTTTTGGACTTTTAGATATGGCATGGCACGGACAAGATCCAACTCCCATTACAGATTTAAAAGCTTTTGAAACCCAACAATTTGCTAATACACAATTGTATCCAGATGTAAAAGAAAATGCGATGAGTACTGCCTTTTCTCATATTTTTCAAGGCGGTTATTCTTCTGGATATTACAGCTACAAATGGGCTGAAGTTCTGGATGCAGATGCTTTTGAATACTTTCAGGAAAAAGGGATTTTCAATGCAGAAGTAGCAAAGAAATTTAAAGATAATGTGCTTTCTAAAGGAGGAACAGAACATCCGATGACTTTATACAAACGTTTCAGAGGTCAGGAACCGAAACCAGAAGCTTTATTGAAGAGAGCGGGGTTGCTTTAGACTTTCTTAGATTTTTAGACTTCTTAGAATAGTAGAAACCGAGGTAGAAATACTTCGGTTTTTTATTTGGTTTTACTTTAACTATCTTCGTGTTTTAAATCTTAATCTTACAAATACAAGCCGTGAAAAAATATTTCAAAATAGCCCTTTACCTTTTTATTATTGGACTGATTGCAGTTGTTTCTGTCAATTACTACGTAAAATCTTCTACAAAAAAAAACATTTATTATTCAATAAAGAAATTCCCTAAGAATGATGTGGGAATTATTTTTGGTGCAGGAATTAATGGAAATCAGCCAAGCAAATATTTAAAAGATCGTTTGGATGCGGGAATTATGCTTTGGAAAGCCAAACGAATCAATAAAATTCTACTTTCTGGAGACAATGGCCGTGATGAATATGATGAATTAACGGTTATGAAAAACTACTGTTTTAATCATGGAGTTGATACAACAAAAATATTTATTGACTACGCAGGTTTCGACACCTACTCTACTATGTATCGTGCGAAACATATTTTTAAGATTAAAAAAGCAACATTAATTTCTCAGGAATATCATTTGAACCGAGCCATCTATATTGGACAAAAGCTTGGAATAAAATCGGCTGGATATTCTGCAAACAATGGAGAATATCACAGATATACTTATGTTTGTTTTAGAGAATATGGTTCAATTTTCAAGTCCTTTTTTGATGTTTTAAGAAATCGGGAACCTCGTTTTCTGGGAAATTCAATTAACATTAATGGTCCTTCTAATTATTCAAAAGAGGATAAAAGATAAAATAGAAAAGCCGAAGTAATACTTCGGCTTTTCATTTGGAGCAAAATTAAAATAAGACACTTTTTGTTTTGCAAAAAATGAACTATTTATTTCGACGAGCAAACACTTCTTCAAACTGTTTAAGTTTAAGTGCTTTTGTTTCTTCGATGCGTTTAGCTTTCAGGTTAACATTTTTAGCAGTTGCCGGATGAGGTTTTGTAGTATACAAATAAGACTCAAAAACGTGGCTTAAATATAAAGGAGATTTCCCGATTCCCCTTATAGTGTCAAAATTTTGAGATTGATGGCAGCTAAAACAATTCGCCAAATTACCAACATTAATTTTATGTATGCTATCCTTAAAAGTCTGCGTGTAAGTCTCCATTGTAATGTTTGCTAAATTAGCAGAACCTCTTGCCAATGAATCTGGAAGAACGCTTGATATATTACTTTTTACGATAGTTTTTGCCTGTTGCGCCGGAGTTAATCCGTCTGTGTTTAACCAAATTGACCCGTTATAAAAGTAATTCTTAAAAACATCTGTTAATTTTGATGCTACACATTTATTGATCGTATTAATATTGTCAAAATTAGCAGGTTCAGCCTGGCTTGTTGTCATGTAAGCATTTGTAGTTATAACTTTTGGAACACCATATTCGTAAAGAACAAAAGCTTTATATGGCTCTAATGGTTTCTTGCCTTTTTTATTCCATTTTATTCCTTTCAATCCAGATGTTGTTCCGCTTTCATAAAGCAGCATTTCTTTTGCCGAAGTCACAGAATTACTTTTCCAGTCATAAACCGGTGCCATTTCTTTATGCTCAAACGTTGCCCAGATAAATTCAGGATGATTTTTTACAACACCCACAACATGCATCCCTAATAAAGCAACAGGTTTTGCGACATATTGCCCTTGCTTATTTTTGAATGCTGCTTTCGTAACGAAATACTCTGCAATTTTTTCTTTCGGAATTGCATCGGTACTAATCCATGAAACTTTTAATTCAAATGCACCAACTGGAAATGTTTCTAAATTTGAATAAGGAACTTTTCCGCTGTTAATTTCAGAAGCTGCGATAATTGCTTTATCAAATAATATTTTATTTACGTGTATAGAATAATATACAGTATCGCCAGCCGTTTTTCCGGGAACAAATTTTGCGTTAGAAACTAACACCCCTTCTGGACCTGCCTGATTAATTGAGCTTAAAACTAATTTCAATCCTAATTGCGGAGCAACCGGTGCCATCTCAGGACTAACAACATCCAAAGAATCTAAAAACAAAGGATTTCCGGATGGAAGAGGTTTTGTCACCCAAAGAAATTTCTGCCATGACCATTGATGGAAAATGCAATTTGTGGTACTTGAAGTATCAAAAGGACTTCCGTCTCCTTCTGCAGGTGGCGGTGTCTGTTCGTGCGGAAACCAGCTTGCTTCGCATTCGCAAGGTTCTGCTGCCGTTTTAGCATATCCTGAAACTCCGGCTTTTCCTAATATTTTTTCTTTGTTTAAAAAAAATATTGAAACAGCTGCAACAATAAAAACTACTAATAATAAGATAATAATAGGTTTTCTTTTCATGTTTTTGTGATTTATTTTTTTTTCGGTAATAAAAAAGGCCGTCTAAAAAGACGACCCTTTCAATCAAAACTGTAACCAAATCAGGCGTAATTAAATCCTAATATGTTTCGTAATTCGAGTTGTTAATATTTGGGGTCTCTTATTATGCCAACTCTGGTTGTAAATTTGTTGCTGCTTTTACAGGTACATTTTCAATATTATGTTGGTAGTATGAAAAACCTCCAATTCCGTTCCATTCTGCATTAACAGCTAAATGAGCGTCAAAATCGGCTAAAAAAGCACCAATTGCCGGAGCTGGAAAAGTTTGAACATATTGTCCTTTTAAACTAACTAATTGTGTATACTGTCCAATTCCTGCTGCATATATTTTTCCAGTTACAGGAACAACAATATGACCATCAGGGCCATTTATTGCCTGAGTAATTACTACTGTACCAGAAACTGAATTTTGTGATGGTACAACAACTAAACTAAATGTTGCAATTGGAGCACCTGGTGTTCCTACATTTCCTATTGTGCCTTTTGCCAAATAAGCACCTGCTAATAAATCTGCCATAACTTTTGTATTTTTGGTTTTCCTACTCATAAGGCTTTTCGGTACCGCCTCGTTTTTTTAAGTGGGTTCTGCTCCACCTATTTTGAAGTTTTATATTTATTTAAACACTTTTATTGCTTATATTAAATAGTAATACTTTGGTTTATTTCTACTTCAAAACTATATCAGATAAGTAGACATAAATGGAAAAATGATGTGAAATGGAGTTTCTTTGACATGAAACAGCTTAAGAGTGACACGAGAAAATTTCACCAGTAAAAACACCTGCTTAAAACAAAAAAACCACTAATATTCTATTGCATATCAGTGGTTTTAAAACTTATTTAAGTTACTATGAACTTACGCCATCTAAAGCTAAATGATTAGAAAGAGTAGTTCCTGAACAAGTGTAATCAGCAACAGCCGAATTTCCTGACTGGTACATAAAAGCCTGCTGCGCTTGATTGTCATGTCCGGCCATAACCCAGATTTTCATCCAAAGTACAGAACCGTCCGGTACGCCCAGACTTCCCGGATCTGTCGTATACGACTGACCTAAAAGTTCATTACCAGTTTGAGAAGAACTTTGCAATTGTCCATTTGAGTCTAAATACACAAACTCTGTTCTGCAAACATACCCGCCTTGTTGATTTAATTTAAATTTTCCTACTGTTTGAATTGCCATGATATTAATTTTTAAAATTTTATGACCTACTCTATTTCTGCTTTTCGGTTTTCGCAGCCGCTTTTTCTGTGCGAAACAGTTCACTAAGTGATTTAATTCAATTTTGTTTGATTTGTTGTTTCAGGGAGAATTTCATAAAATTTTATTCTTTTCAACTTGAAACAAACTTTGAAAAAAAGATTGCTAGCTTATTTTCTTTTCGATTTCAAAATTATAGCAGATGCTTTGGCCAAATAAAAAAATTGCCGCAGAATAGATAATATTGGTTATCAATTAATTAAAATCAATACATAAAACATGTTTTTATTTAATCTAAAAAATAATAAAACAATTCAAAAAAACAAACTTTCAATTATTTTTGAAAGTTTAAAAACTTTTGTTTACATTTGATCTATGGAATTCAAAGAAGCAAAAAATAAGTTTATACAAACCTGGGGAGCTTTAGGTTCTCAATGGGGAATTAATAAAACGATGGCACAGATCCACGCTTTATTAATGATCTCAAACGAGGCTGTTTCGATGGAAGACATTATGGAAGAATTACAAATTTCCCGTGGGAATGCAAGTATGAATCTGAGAGGATTAATGGATTGGGGAATTGTATATAAAGAATTTAAAGCCGGCGAGAGAAGAGAATTCTTTACTGCTGAAAAAGATTTAGACGAATTAGCAGCAAAAATCTCCAGAGAAAGAAGCAAAAGAGAAATTAAACCTGCACTTAAAATCTTAAAAGAAGTTTCGACAATTGAGGCAAAAGATTCTTCGGCTGAAGAAAAACACTTTGTTGACCAAACTTCTAAATTATACGATTTCGTTTTAAAAGCGGATAATATGCTGGACAAAATGACTGAATTCAATGAAAACTGGTTAGGGAAATTGGTTATAAAAATGATGAAATAAAAAAATTTAATTAAAACTTTCATTTTTTTCTGAAAGTTTAAAACAATCAATAACTATGGTATCAACAAAAAGCATGAACAAATTTGCCCTAATAATCTGTTTCCTTTTCTATTTAACATGTTATTTACGTTTTGCCGGACAAGCATTTTTATTAATAGTACAATTGATTTCGGCAATTTTTTTAAGCATTGAAATATTTTCAAAACCAAATAATTATAAAATCAAAAATCAAATAAAGACATATTGGACCGTTACGATTCTAAATGCGATCATTCTTTTTTCCTTTTTCAATTTCATAATGTGGAATGATTTTTTACAAGTCGTTTTTGTAACTCTAATCCCGAATATTACTGCCATTTATTTTTATAGAATACTAATTAAATGCGAAAACTTAGGATTTGTGATCTAAAAATAGGTTTGGTATTCTGAAAATCATATAACCATCTTCAATCTTAAAATTCAAAAACAAATTAACCATGACATTTACCACATTACATAAAATCAATAAAATATTTTATTTCACAACTCTTGGACTTTACCTTTTCGTATATTTTGGTATGTTATTCCAAATCGTTTTAGGAATTGTACAAGTGATAATAGGAATTATTTTACTTGCAAAAATGAAGGAGCTCAGCAAAGAAAAAAAGAGAAAAATTCAAATTTACTGGCTTTTAGTACTAACAGATTTTTTACTTATTGTGATCAATTTTATTTACGAAAATGATTTTGCGAATTTCCTTTGTTTCTTTCTATTTCCAATGTTAATAGCAACCTACTTCTACTTTTTAACAGCCAATATTACTTCTGATTCATTTCTAAAAGCAGAATGGAAAAACTTAGCACTTTTCAATTATGAAGTTGATCCTAAAATTTTAGAAAAATATGTTCCAAATGGTACTGAGATAGATTTATGGAGCAACAAATGTTATGTGAGTCTGGTTAGTTTTATGTTTAAAAACACTAAAGTTTTAGGATTGAAAGTTCCGTTTCATATCCATTTTGAAGAAGTCAATTTAAGGTTCTATGTAAAACGTTTTGAAAACGGAGAATGGAAACGTGGAGTTGTTTTCATTAAAGAAATTGTTCCTAAAAAAGCCATCACTTTTATTGCGAATACTTTGTATCAGGAACATTATGAAACTCAGAAAATGAGACATGAAATCATTGAAAATGAAAACACAAACACTTTTATTTATCAATGGAAAAACAAGGAAAACTGGAATACTATTCAATTAGAAACTGAAAAAAAACTAATAGAAATTGAAAATGATTCTGAAGCTGAATTTATAACAGAACATTATTTCGGTTATACCAAAATTGATGAAGAAGTGACTTTTGAATATGAAGTTCAACATCCGAGATGGGAACAATACAAAGTTATCAATCAGAAAATGGACATTGATTTTGGAGAAAATTATGGTAATGAATTTGAGTTTTTAGAAACTGCAATTCCAAATTCAATTTTCCTTGCAGAAGGATCAGCAATTGAAGTAAAAAACAAACGCAAACTAGAAATTGCAGATCTTTTTATACCACGCGGTTTAAATTATGAATATTAACCGATAAAATAATCGTCATGAATTTCAACATCATCGGATATTTAATATATCTCAGCATTACGACTTTCATCATTCTGAAAGTCGGAAAAATCTGCTACAGAAACGGAAATATTTATGTGGCAGACCTAATCCCTGATCATGCTGACATTTGCCAAAAAATCAATCAGATTTTGCTTTTAGCCTATTACCTTTTAAATATTGGTTATTGTGCCATGACTTTAATATCCTGGCAGAAAATTATTTCATCAACACAATTGATTGAAATTATCTGTATAAAAACAGCTGTCATAATTTTTATTATTTCAATCCTGCATTACCTCAACATTTTAATTATAACTAAATACATTCAAAAACTAATTCATAACAACAAAAACTAAATATTATGGAAACTACAAAAATCTTAATCGGTTACAGTATTTATTTACCAGTCGCTTTATTTTTAACTTATTACGTTTCTAAAACGCTTTTTAAAAACGGAAAAATCTTTATGCTTGACATCTTTAAAGGCCGGGAAGAAATTGCAGAGGCCACCAATAAACTTTTTGAAACCGGATTCTATCTTTTAAATATTGGTTTTGCCTTAATGATTTTAGAAATGCAATTATACAGAGACAGTTATCAGGAATTAATTGAAAATTTAAGTTATAAAATTGGAGGGTTTTCTATTTATCTTGGTATCATGCTATTTTTCAATTTGTATTTCTTTTTTAGAGGAAAACGAAAAGCTAAAGAAGCTCAAAGAGAAGAAAGATTGGTTTTTAAAGCCTAATTTCAAATCAAACCTAACAGACTTAAAATCTGTTAGGTTTAAAGAACCTTAAATCATAAAAAATGACACATCAGGAAATACTCAAAAAAGTGCAATGGAAAGATTTGAAAACACTTAGCTTTAAAGAAATGCTAATTGAAAACAACTTGACAATTCCGTGGTTTCTAATTTCTATGACGCTTGCTTATTTTGGTTATTATTTAGCAGCAATTCCTTTTTCAGCTTTTTTCTTTCTAGCCGGATTAAGACAAGTACATAATGGCTTTCATAATTCATTAGGAACAAACAAATTCTTAACCTGGTTTACTCTTTATTCAAACAGCATTTTGCTGATGGTTTCAATTCATGCCGTAAAGTTCAATCATATAAGACACCATAAATATTGTTTGTCTGATGATGATTACGAAGGAAAATCAGCAAAAATGACTTGGTACGGAGCTATACTTTATGGACCAATTCATATGTTTTTGATTCACAAAGTAACATTGCAGAAAGGAAATAGAAATTATGTCAAAAATGTAATCTTAGAGCTTTTTTCTATTGCAGTAGTAACCTTTATAATTTTCTATTTTCAGATTCATTTCCTGATTTATCATATTATTATAATGGTCTTCGCCGAATTTTTAATGGCTTTCTTTGCTGTTTGGACTGTGCATCATGATACCGAAGATTCTCCGGAATTTGCCAGAACACAACGAGAAGACTGGAAAAACAAAATTACTTTCAGTATGTTTTATCATTTAGAACATCATTTATTTCCGGCAGTTCCAACAATTAAATTACCAGAACTGGCAAGAAGAATTGATAATGTATTTCCTGATATTGAAAAAAAGAACACTTTTTAATTGACAAATAATATTCGTCACGAATTGCACGAATTTTCACGAATTAATATTCAGCAAAACACTTCAAAAAAATTAATAAAAATTCGTGCAATTAGCGGCAAAAAATCTACACCCAATGAAAAAACTTATTATCGCAGCCGGAACAGGTTTTCTTGGACAAGTATTAGTTAATCATTTCAAAACTAAATTTGACGAAATTGTAATTCTAACGCGAGGAAAATCTCAGGTGATTGACGGAATCAAATATGTAAACTGGAACGCCAGAACTTTTTCTGGTTGGGAAATCGAATTAGAAAATGCAACGGTTTTAATTAATCTCGCCGGAAAATCTGTTGATTGTCGTTATACCAAAGAGAATAAGAAAGAAATTCTTTGGTCTCGAATTGAAAGTACAAAAATTCTAAACAAAGCGGTTTTAAATTGCAAAAATCCGCCGAAACATTGGCTGAATTCATCAACAGCAACTATTTACAGATTTTCATTAGACAAACAAATGGATGAAGTTGATGGTGAAATCGGGAATGACTTTTCTATAAATGTGGCACTTTCCTGGGAAAAGGCATTCTTTAAAACCGAAACTCCAAATACCTTAAAAACGGCTTTGCGAACTTCTATAGTTTTAGGAAAAAATGGAGGCGCTTTAATTCCGTTAAAGACTTTGGCTAAAATTGGTTTTGGAGGAAAACAGGGAAAAGGAAATCAGTTTGTAAGCTGGATTCATGAGGAAGATTTTGCGAATGTGGTTGATCTTATTATTCAAAAAGAAATTACCGGAATTATAAATGTGGTTTCTCCAGAACCTATTCGGAATGCTGATTTTATGCAAAAACTTCGAAAAGCAACTGGTTTTCCTTTTGGAGTTCCACTTAGTAAATTCTTTCTTGAAATTGGAGCTTTCTTCATTCGAACAGAACCTGAATTAATTTTGAAAAGTAGAAATGTGATCCCGAAAAGACTTTTGGAAAATGGGTTTCAATTTAAGTTTGGAGATATTGATAACGCTTTTCGAGATTTATTACGCTAAACTTTCTTAATAAATATTCTCTCAGTATTTGTCATTCTGAGGAACGAAGAATCCTCGCGAGAAGCTCCGTTACTAAAATCCAATCTTTGTAGAGTTACTTACGAGGATTCTTCGTTCCTCAGAATGACAAGATTGCGTAAAACATAATAACATAAATTCATGACAACAATACATCTCACAACAAAAATACAAGCATCTAAACAAATTGTTTTTGATGCTTCACGAAATATCGACATTCACCAGCAATCTGCAAGTCCTACAAAAGAAAAGGCAATTGCCGGCGTAACATCTGGATTAATAAATTTAAATGAAACGGTAACCTGGCGCGGCAGACATTTTGGTTTTTTTCTCACACACAAAAGCCAAATTCCTGTAATGGATTTTTATGATTATTTTGTGGATGAAATGGAAGAAGGAAAATTCAAATCTTTCAGACATGAACATATTTTTGAGGAACAAAATGGCGTAACAATTATGAAAGATGTATTACAATACGAAACTCCGTTTGGGATATTTGGGGAACTTTTCGATATTTTATTTTTAGAAAAACATCTTACTAATTTTCTTTTGGAAAGAAATAAGGTTTTGAAAGAAGTATCAGAAAAAAAATAATGAGTTGCCTCCGGCTTTAGCCAAAATATAAATTTGGCTAAAGCCAGATTAAAGTAACACTTTTACCTCCAGCTAAAGCTGGAGGCAATTCATAAAAGATTAATAAATCTTCTTTTTAAAATAAATTTTCTGGTTTTACGGTTTGCGTGAGGGATAGAAGCGGATAGCCCACAGCCTGACGAAGGAAGTGCGAGGACTTGGAGCGGATAGCCCGACCCGGAGGGGCACGCCCAAATAATTCAAGAAATCAAATGGCTATTATTTATAGAAACACAATCATCAGCCACCAAAAGATGGGTACACTTTCGACCCAAAAAGAAGTATAATATCGAGAGCGGTTTGTATTAGCAAAGAAAATAAAAAGCATTAAAGTTACCACCATAATAAGGTTGATGATAAGGTCATGAAGTGTAAAACTCAAAATTCCTAAAACCCAAAACGGAACCAAAAGTGAAAACCCTAAAATCTTTGTTCGTTTTACGCCAATGGTTTGCGGAACGGTTTGTAAATGAGGATCATCATTGGCCAAATCTAAAATCTCAAAAACCAAAATCAACACAAAAACCAAAACAAAACGCTGAATACATTTTATAAAAAAGTTGGCTGTAAAGGGAATTTCGGCATTTATATAGGGTAAAACCAAAGTCGCTCCTACCCAGCAAAGTGCTACAATATAAATTTTTACTCCTGCCCAATTTCGGGCATTTTTTCTGTTTGGAAAAAACGGTAAAGTATAAAGTGCGGTTATGGCAAAAATTACTGCAGAAACAATTTGTGTAATTCGTTTTAAATGGAAAAAATAATAACCCACTAAAATCACCGAAATGAAACTTAAAACAGCAATAATTTTTAATTGAATTCCAACCGGTTTTCTTTTCACCCGAACCAAAGCATCATATTTAACAAAATTATATCCTACAATTGTTCCGAAAAAAACAAACAATGCCATTGGTTCATCATACTGAATATGAAAGAAATGAAAAGTAATACGAACCAAAGCATAACACGATAAAGCCACGTGAATACTGCTGTTTAAATAAAAATCTAATATTTGTTTTAGAAGTTTCATGCCTCAAATCTAATCAATTGGTAACAAATCAACTCTTTAGTTAGAAATTTGATAAAAATTGAAGTTAAAAATACCCATTAAATTATTAATAATACTTAATTTTGCGCCACAAAAAAACAACACATTTACTATAAAATGTAATAAACCTTGTGAAATCGCATAGAAACACTCGGCAAATTACTTTTGATCTTTAAAAAATAGACTGCTACAGATGAAAACAGATGCTTTTGCTTTAAGACACATTGGTCCAAGAGAAACAGATCTACAACACATGTTACAAACCATTGGTGTTGACTCGATCGAACAACTTGTTTATGAAACCCTTCCGGACGATATTCGTTTAAAAGCGCCTTTGAATTTAGATCCTGCAATGACGGAATACGAATTTGCAAATCATATTCAGGAATTAGGAAAGAAAAATAAAGTATTCAAATCGTATATTGGTTTGGGTTATCATCCAACGATCGTTCCGGCTCCAATTCAAAGAAATATCTTCGAAAACCCGGGATGGTATACTGCTTATACACCTTATCAGGCAGAAATTGCTCAAGGTCGTCTTGAAGCTATTTTAAATTTCCAGACTACTGTTATTGAATTAACTGGAATGGAAATTGCAAATGCTTCATTACTTGACGAAGGAACAGCTGCAGCAGAAGCTATGGCTTTACTGTTTGATGTTCGTACTAGAGATCAAAAGAAAAACAATACACACAAATTCTTCGTTTCTGAAGAAATTTTGCCACAAACTTTATCTGTACTTCAAACACGTTCAACTCCAATTGGAATTGAGTTAGTTGTTGGGAACCACGAAACTTTCGATTTTTCAAATGAGTTTTTTGGAGCTATTTTACAGTACCCGGGAAAATACGGTCAGGTAAACGATTATAGCGCTTTTGTTACTAAAGCAAAAGAAAATGAAATCAAAGTAGCTTTTGCTGCTGACATTTTATCATTAGCAACTTTAACTTCTCCGGGAGAAATGGGAGCTGCTGTAGTAGTTGGAACAACTCAACGTTTTGGTGTACCAATGGGTTACGGTGGTCCTCACGCTGCTTTTTTTGCCACTAAAGATGAATACAAACGATCTATGCCAGGTCGTATTATCGGGGTTTCGATCGATGTAAATGGAAACCGCGCTTTACGTATGGCTTTAGGAACTCGTGAGCAGCACATTAAACGTGAAAAAGCGACTTCTAACATTTGTACTGCTCAGGTTTTATTAGCAGTTATGGCCGGAATGTATGCTGTTTACCACGGACCAAAAGGATTACAATATATTGCTGGTAAAGTTCACGCATCGGCAGTTACTGCTGCTGAAGCTTTAAATAAATTAGGCGTTTACCAAACCAACACGGCTTACTTTGATACTATTTTAGTAAAAGCAGATGCTCAAAAAGTAAAAGCTGTAGCGGAGAAAAATGAAGTAAACTTCTTTTATGTTAATGCCGATACAATCTCTATCTCATTCAACGAAACAACTTCAATTGCCGATATCAATCAAATTATAGCGATTTTTGCTGAGGCTTTAGGAAAAGAAACTTTTACTGTTTCAGAATTAACTGCTGCAAGTCAGTTACCGGCTTCATTAGAAAGAACGTCGCCTTTCTTGACGCATGATGTATTCAACAATCATCATTCAGAAAGTCAGATTATGCGTTACATCAAAAAATTAGAGCGTAAAGATTTATCGTTAAACCATTCGATGATTTCATTAGGTTCTTGTACGATGAAATTAAACGCTGCTTCAGAAATGTTGCCTTTATCAATGCCAAACTGGAACAGCATTCACCCTTTTGCACCAGTTGAACAAGCTGAAGGTTATATCACGATGCTTAAAAAACTGGAGGAGCAATTAAATGTAATTACCGGTTTTGCCGGAACAACTTTGCAACCTAACTCAGGAGCTCAAGGAGAATATGCTGGTTTAATGGCGATTCGTGCTTACCATTTGTCAAGAAACGAAGGTCACCGTAATGTATGTTTAATTCCATCATCTGCTCACGGAACCAATCCTGCTTCTGCAGCGATGGCCGGAATGAAAATCATCGTTACCAAAACGACTCCGGAAGGAAATATTGATGTAGAAGATTTAAGAGAAAAAGCGATTGAACATAAAGACGATTTATCTTGTTTAATGGTAACGTATCCTTCTACTCACGGAGTTTTTGAATCTTCAATTATCGAAATCACAAAATTAATCCACGATAATGGCGGATTAGTATATATGGATGGTGCAAACATGAACGCGCAAGTTGGATTAACAAATCCTGCTACAATTGGCGCTGACGTTTGTCACTTAAACTTACACAAAACATTCGCTATTCCTCACGGTGGTGGCGGACCTGGAGTTGGACCAATTTGTGTGAACGAAAAACTGGTTCCATTTTTACCGACAAACCCTATCTTAAAAGTAGGCGGCGAGCAAGCTATTACAGCGATTTCATCTGCACCTTACGGATCTGCTTTAGTTTGTTTAATTTCTTACGGTTACATCACGATGATGGGTGCCGAAGGATTAAAAAGTGCTACAGAACACGCTATTTTAAATGCTAACTACATGAAAGCCCGTTTTGAAGGTCACTATCCAATTCTTTATACAGGAGAATGTGGAAGAGCGGCTCACGAAATGATTTTAGATTGTCGTTCGTTTAAAGAAAACGGAATTGAAGTGGGTGATATAGCGAAACGTTTGATGGATTATGGTTTCCACGCGCCAACGGTTTCTTTCCCGGTAGCAGGAACTTTAATGATCGAACCAACTGAATCTGAAGATTTAGCAGAATTAGATCGTTTTTGTGATGCTCTTATTTCAATCAGAAAAGAAATTGAAGCTGCAACTGCTGATGATAAAAATAATGTGTTGAAAAATGCACCTCACACATTGGCAATGCTAACTACAGATAATTGGGCTTTCCCTTATACTAGAGAAAAAGCAGCTTATCCATTAGAGTATATTGCTGAAAATAAATTCTGGCCATCTGTTCGTCGTGTAGATGATGCATACGGTGACAGAAACTTAGTTTGCAGCTGTGCTCCTATTGAAGCTTACATGGAAAACTAAGAAATTATTTTTCTTATATATTCAAACCCGACAAGTTTAAAAACCTGTCGGGTTTTGTTTTTGTTTCAAGTTTCAGGTTTCAAGTCTAAACAAAAACCTGAAACCACAAACCTGAGACAAAAAAAACTTTTGCTATCACTTTGACTTCAATCGTTTGAAATCTCGGAAAAATTAAAAAATCATTAGAAAATAACCATTATATCATTCAAAAAATCGTTATTTCATAATTATATGCATGCATAGTATTTTTTATGATAGTTATCATGTTTTTATTTATACTTTAGCAGGAAATTTATCGGATAATTAAGGGAAAAAATGAAAATAAAAATTATTGGCATTGGGAGTTATATTCCTAATTTAGAAGTAAAAAACACAGATTTTGACAAGCATATTTTTTTGAATGAAGATGGAACCCCTTTTGGTTATCCGAATGAAGTCGTAATAAAAAAATTTAAAGGTATTACGGGAATAGAAAATCGCCGTTATGCCGAACCTCAATATACAGCATCAGATTTAGCCGTTTTTGCAGCTGAAAAAGCAATTGCAAATGCAGAAATCGACGCCGAAACTTTAGACTACATTATTTTTGCCCATAACTTTGGCGATGTAAAAACCGGAACGCATCAAACAGATATTTTACCAAGTTTAGCCACTCGTGTTAAAAATAAATTAGGCATCAAAAATCCTAAATGTGTGGCTTATGATATTCTTTTTGGATGTCCGGGCTGGATTGAAGGTGTTTTACAAGCGAATGCTTTTATCAAATCCGGAATGGCAAAAAGAGTTATGGTTATTGGGGCAGAAACGCTTTCAAGAGTTGTTGATGATCACGATCGTGATTCGATGATTTATTCTGATGGTGCCGGAGTTTCAATTTTAGAAGCATCTACTGATGAATCTGGTCTTTTATCTTATGAAAGTGCCACTTATGCTAATGACGAAGCAAATTACCTTTACTTCGGAAAATCATACAATCCAGATTTAGATCCGGATATTAAATACATTAAGATGTATGGCCGTAAAATCTACGAATTTGCTTTAAGCAATGTTCCGTGCGCTATGAAAAGCTGTTTAGATCAAAGTGGAATCGCTATCGACGATGTGAAAAAAATTCTGATTCATCAGGCAAACGAAAAAATGGACGAAGCCATTATCGAACGTTTCTACAAATTATACGATAAAACAGCACCTAAAGATATTATGCCAATGAGCATTCATGATTTAGGAAACAGCAGTGTTGCAACCGTTCCAACTTTATACGATTTGATTCTTCAAGGAAAAATTGAAAATCATGAAATCAACAAAGGCGATGTGGTTATTTTTGCTTCAGTTGGAGCAGGAATGAATATTAATGCTTTTGTTTACCGCTATTAATTTATAGTATTCAGTGTTCAGTTTTTAGTATTCAGTCGTATTTACACAGAATTTAATCTCCACCTAAAAGGAGTAACTAATTACACTAACTAAAATCTGAACACTGCAAATCTAATAACTACACTGTTCACTAAAAACTGAACACTGAATACTTTTTTAGTATATTTGCGACCTAAATAATTAAATCAAGAACGAGAGATTGTTCGTTCGCAATTACTATGTACGAAAAAACGTTTCCGAATAAAAGATTCAAACTTACCCTAGAGTTTTTACAAAAGCACGTTAGCACATCTGAAACCATTTTTGATTTTGGTGTACCAAATCCGTTTTCTAAAATAATGGAAGAAAATGGTTATACTGTAAAAAACACAAAAGGCGAAGATTTAGACAACGATCAAACGGCTTTACAAACAGAAGATTATACTGTTTTTACTGCTTTTGAAATTTTCGAACATTTACTAAATCCATACACCATTTTACAAAACGTAAAATGTGATAAACTGCTAATTTCAATTCCGTTGCGTTTATGGTTTTCACCGGCATATCGTTCTAAAACTGATATGTGGGACAGACATTATCATGAATTTGAAGACTGGCAATTAGACTGGCTTTTAGAAAAAACGGGGTGGAAAATAACAGATCGTTTACAATTTACACATCCGGTAAAAAAGTTTGGATTGAGACCTCTATTAAGATATTTTACTCCAAGATATTATATTGTTGTAGCTGAAAAAATAAAATAAAATTCCAATATTTAAATTCCAAATTCCAAACTGGGATAAATTTCAAAAAGCAATTCCAAGTTCCAATTTAAACTAGTTAAGTTGGAATTTGGAATTTTTAAAAATTGGAATTTACTTTTAAGTGTTGGAATTTGGAATTTAAGAAGATTGGAATTTATTTTGGAATTTGGAATTTAAAAAATTGGAATTTAACATGAAGTACTACATCGTCATCCCTGCACACAACGAACAAGATTTAATAGGCTTGACATTGCAGTCTCTAGTTACTCAAACCGTTTTGCCATCTAAAGTTGTGGTTGTAAATGACAATTCTACTGATAAAACAGAAGAAGTTGTTTTGGATTTTGCAAAAGAGAATCCTTTCATTTCTGTTGTAAACAAAACTTCAGATGCTATTCACCTGCCGGGAAGTAAAGTAATTCAGGCTTTTCAAAAAGGCTTTGAAACTTTGGATTCTAATTATGATATCATCGTAAAAATAGACGGTGATTTAATTTTTCCTCCAAATTATTTTGAAACCATAATCAAATATTTTGAATCTGATCCAAAAGTCGGAATGGCTGGCGGATTCTGTTATATTGATAAAAACGGCGAATGGGTTCTAGAAAACCTAACCGATAAAGATCATATTCGCGGTGCTTTGAAAGCGTATCGTAAGGAAACTTTTCAGCAAATTGGCGGTTTAAAACCTGCAATGGGCTGGGATACCGTAGATGAATTATTGTGTAAATATTACGATTGGAAAATAGTTACAGATGAATCTTTACACGTAAAACACTTAAAACCAACAGGCGCCAATTACAACAAAACAGCCCGCTATAAACAAGGCGAAGCATTTTATACTTTAGGTTATGGTTTTTGGATCACAGCAATTGCTTCGGCAAAACTGGCAATGATGAAAAAAAAGCCATTCCTCTTTTTAGATTATATCAAAGGATTTTTGAAAGCCAAAAAAGCTAAAACTCCTTTATTAGTGACCTCTGAACAAGCTAAATTTATTAGAAATTATCGTTTACAAAAAATGAAACAAAAGCTTTTCTAGTTTTTTTAAACTTAAAAAACTGTAAAGTGAAACGGTAAACTGTAAACTAATCCTTAATTTAGCCAATATTTGTAAAACTTATGATGCTAGTTCGTTATTTATCCCAAATAGGAAGATATTTTTTAATGCTTAAAGAAATTTTCAATAAACAGACCAAATGGCCTGTTATGAAAAATTTGATTTTCAAAGAAATCGATGATTTAATAATCGACTCTCTTGGTATCGTTTGCTTTATATCTTTTTTTATTGGAGGAGTTGTTGCCATTCAAACGGCTTTAAACTTAACTAATCCATTAATTCCAAAATATTTAATTGGTTTTGCTACACGTCAATCTGTAATATTGGAGTTTGCTCCTACTTTTATCTCGGTAATTATGGCCGGAAAAATGGGGTCTTACATTACTTCAAGTATCGGGACAATGCGTGTTACGGAACAAATTGATGCTTTAGAAGTTATGGGTGTTAATTCATTAAATTATCTTGTTTTTCCAAAAATAGTAGCTTTATTAATGTACCCTTTTGTAATTGGGATTAGTATGTTTTTGGGTATTTTTGGAGGATGGCTGGCTTGTGCATACGGCGGATTTTCGACTAGCCAGGACTTTATTCAAGGTGCTCAAATGGAATTTATTCCGTTTCACATTACATATGCCTTCATTAAAACTTTAATTTTTGCAATGTTATTAGCTACAATTCCATCTTTTCACGGATATTATATGAAAGGTGGAGCATTAGAAGTGGGTAAAGCAAGTACCGTATCATTTGTATGGACGTCTGTTTGTATTATTCTTTTTAATTATATATTAACTCAATTATTATTAGGATAATGATAGAAGTAAAAAATATAGAAAAATCATTTGGTGACAGTAAAGTTTTAAAAGGTGTTTCGACGGTTTTTGAAACTGGAAAAACCAACTTGATTATTGGACAAAGTGGATCTGGAAAAACTGTTTTATTAAAAACCTTACTAGGAATTCATACGCCGGATTCGGGAACAATTGAATTTGACGGAAGAGTTTATTCTGAATTAGATCCAGATGAAAAAAGAGAATTAAGAACTGAAATTGGAATGGTTTTTCAAGGAAGTGCTTTATTTGATTCGATGACTGTGGAAGAAAATGTTGCTTTTCCTCTAAAGATGTTCACAAACGATAACAGAGCAAAAATCAAAGAACGCGTTGATTTTGTTTTAGAAAGAGTAAATCTGGTTGATGCACATAAAAAACTGCCTTCTGAGATCTCTGGAGGAATGCAGAAACGTGTGGCAATTGCCCGCGCAATTGTAAATAATCCAAAGTATTTGTTTTGTGATGAACCCAACTCCGGTCTTGACCCGAATACCTCAACTTTAATTGATAATCTGATTAAGGAAATTACAGAAGAATACAATATCACAACTGTAATTAATACGCACGATATGAACTCTGTAATGGAAATTGGAGAGAATATTGTTTTCTTAAAAAAAGGAGTAAAAGCGTGGCAGGGAACTAAGGAAGAAATATTTGTAACAGATAATAAAGACATTGTCAAATTTGTTTATTCTTCGAACTTGTTTAAAAAAGTACGTGAAGCTTATTTGAAAGGCTAGAAGTTTTTTAAATTCCAATAAAAAAAATCCAAATTCCAATTTTACTAAGATTGAAATTTGGATTTTTTTATACTAATTCTCCCTAATATTTTTTGCTTAAACCAAAACCAACTGTTACTCCTGCACCAATAAAAGTATATTTCCCAAAATTTCCAAAAAGCTTGACACCAACACTTGGAATTATCGCATTATAGATTAGTTTGGATTTCTTTTTTGAATAAAACCATTTGTAATTAGCTTCAAAAGGTACACCATAATAATTTCGAGATTTAACCGAAAAAATTTCTTCAGTATCAATCTCTTCAGTATCGATTGTTTCTAGTTTTCTCATTTCTAAATTATTACGACTCACACCAACCGAAACGCTATAAGAATGATTTGAACTCAGCCAGCGTCTTCCATACAACAAAGCATATTCTTTATTATCTTCTGATTTATAATATCTCGGCATTATAATATAATTATCTCCTCTTTCAGAATATCCTACTGCATTTGTAAATCTAAAAGTAAAAAGATTTTCTTCAGTTTGATAATTCAATTCCAAACCACCCGAAATACCAACACTCTGACCAATTGTAGGTCCTCCAAAACCTTCAAAATAAATTATTGGATTTGAAGTTTCATTAGTTTCTTGTGCATAAATTGAATTGGAAAGCATTAGAACAAAAATAATCTTAAGTAGTTTTTTTATCATAATCAAAGAATGAAATAATTTTCTAAATATAAACAAATTGAATATCTTATGTCCACGTAAAACTAACCGTTTTTAAATTTAAATAAAATAAAAAATTCCAAATTCCAATCTTAGTAAAATTGGAATTTGGAATTTAATATATTGGATTTTTTTATATTTTAATGATTGCCTGGCAATAGCTCAACCTCAGCATTTGGATTAAAGAGATATGTTTTTCCTGAACTTATTTCGAGACATTCAAAACGTTTGGTTCTAACGGCTATTTTCTTGAATATTTTTCCATTTTTAATTCGGAAGACACTTCCGTAGGGAATCTCAAAAATATAATTTTTATCATTGGTCAAATCATATTGTTTTAAAGCCAAAGATAAAGTGGTGTCTGTATCACTGCTTGCTGAAGGATTTTTAAAGTGACGTGCCAATAAAGGCAGCAAATGACTCGGAAATATTTCCGGTCTTATAAACGGAACCATTAAACGCTGAAAAGAATATTTCCATTCATTTCCGTGCGGTTTTATATTTCTTCCAAATTTTTCAAAAGCAACTAAATGGGAAATCTCATGAATCAATGTAATCAAAAATCGGTACTTATTTAAACTCGCATTAACCGTAATTTCATGTTTACCGCTCGGTCCTCTCCTATAATCGCCATGACGCGTCTGACGCTCATTTACGATCTTGAGATGAACCTGATTGGCTACAATCAAATCAAAAACAGGCTTTACAGCGTGTTCCGGAATATATTTTGCTAATGTATCGCTCAAAATAATTATGAATTATAAAGTATGAGTTATGAGTTGTTTTTCAATTGGAATTTGGAATTTAAAAAATTGGAATTTAATTACGGGTTCGTTGATGAAACCTCTAAAACTTTTCCATTAAAATATTTATTTCCATTTAATGTAAAATCATAAATATAAGTTGCCATTCCTTCTGCAGAAATTGGAGCCTGATAACCCGGGAAAGCTTCATTTAGCATTTCGGTTTGAACCGAACCCAAAGCTAAAACATTAAATGATATTCCTTGTTCTTTATATTCTTCTGCTAATAATTCGGTTAAAGTAATTACAGCGCCTTTACTTGAGCTGTAAGCTGCTAAACCGGCAAATTTTAAACTTCCTCTTACTCCGCCAATTGAACTGATTGTTACCACGTGACTTCCTTTTTGTAAATATGGTAAACAAACTCTGGTAAGATTGGCCACAGCAAAAACATTTACTTTATAAATACTTTCAAAATCAGCTTGTGTTGTTTCTGCAAAAGGCTTTAATAATAAAGCCCCGGCATTATGAACTACTGCATCGACTTTTTTCCAGGTCGAAGAAAGAAAACTTTCTACTTCCTGCAAAGCAGTTTCATTAGCTAAATCAATTGATAAGCAGGTTACGTTTTGATGTTCTAAAAGTGTTTTTGGAATTTTTCTCGAAATCGCTAAAACCTGATTTCCGGCATTGGCAAACTGCAATGCTAATTCATATCCAATTCCTCTACTCGTTCCGGTAACAATAATATTTTTCATGCAGCAAAAATAAGCAAAACCAAAATAATGGACTGTTATTTATTCATTGTAATTTCTTCTGTTGGAGTTGTTGCAATTTTAGTTACTGCTGGTAAAAACTCCTGAATAAAAGCCGTCATGTGCGGAATATCCATTACTTTAAATTCATCTGAAACGTGGTGATAAAAATCGAAATTTTCAAAATCAAAAGTACTTATCGATTGACACGGTTTTCCGAAAGCTTCAAAAAACGAATAATTATCAGATCTGTAAAACAATTTATATTCAGCTTCTTTTGGTAAAAAACCAATTGTCTTTTTTCCTGTATATTCATTTATTTTTTCGGCCATAGTTGATTTATCAAAACCTGTAATGTACGCTAAGTAATCGCGTTTCATAGGAACGCCGATCATTTCGATATTTAATTGTGTGTATAAATTAAAGCTCTTTGCTTTAAGTTTCTGAACCATACTTTTTGATCCTAAAAGGCCTTTTTCTTCTCCGGCAAAAAACACAAAAAGAATACTTCTTTTATTAGAATGGGTTTTACTGAAATATTTTGCTAATTGCGCCACAGCGGTTACGCCCGAAGCATCATCATTGGCACCATTAAAAATTTGATCTGCTTGTTTCTTTTTTTCAATTCCAATATGATCGTAGTGCGCGCTTAAAACAACATATTCGTTTTTAAGAACCGGATCTGTTCCTTCTAAAACTCCAACAATATTAAAAGCCGGAGATTTAAAATTGGTTAAGGTGTCTCGATAAGTAGTAAAATAAGGTTTTACATTATTCTTCTTTAAAAAGTCTTCTAAAAAAACTGCTGCTTTTTCTATTCCTTTTGTTCCCGTTTCACGACCTTCTAATTCATCCGAAGAAAGATATTTTAAAAAATCTGAAACATCAGATTCTTCAACTTTATAAGTTATCTCCGTTGATTCTGATTTAGATTCTTTTTCACTAACTATCGATGTACTTGTTTTACAGGCAATAAAAACAAACGGAAGAAGAAAGTATAGTTTTTTCATAAACGAAAATTTGATGCACTTAGATTAAGTTTCTAAAGCTGCTGATTTAAAATATTTTTTATACACTTTAAATACCTGAATACTTCCGAGAATTATAAAAAATAATGGAATAAAAACAGGCATTACATACTTTGAAAACTGATTTGTTTTTTGAAAAAAAGCCTGCAAAATTACAATCAAACTAAACATTCCCAAAAAAACACCAATCAAAGTTCCTGCAATATAATAATATTTTAACTTTCTTTCTATTCTAATGTACTTTCCATTAAGCAAATATAAATTCCAACTGGCCCAAAAAGGGAGCTGCAAAAAATTAAAACAATTTAAAATAATCCCAATTACAAACGGTGAATAGATTAAATAATCCCGCAAAATTTCATTCGATTTTATTTCCTGATTAAAATTGAAATAAAAAACAAAGGCCAAAACAAACATAAATCCTACTGCAAAAAAATCAATAATCTTCATTAATTTTTTATTGTTAATGAGTTGTTTAGCAAAAAGCAGCGTGAAATAAATAACAAAAGTTTCTACTAAAACAACTCCGAATAAAAAGAAAACTAAATCATGAAGTCCTGATTTGGTATAAATTTCTAATCCAACGAGATTTAAATATCCTAACGGAATTGATCCCAGAAAACTCACGAGAAACCCAACTAAGATATTTTTTAAACTTTTCATTTTAAAAATTCATGATTTTATTGTTTTGTACCAAATGCAATTTGTATTCGCGCATACCCACTTTGTAATCTAAATAAGGAACTCCCATTTTATGGTTTTCAACACTTATTTCATACATATAGGTAATATGTCTTGCCAATTCTTTCCAGGCAAACCATACGGAATGTTTGGGATCGTAAATGTGTGTGGGCTCGCTTGCGGCGCCGTTAAGTTCTACAATTTGAAAATTTTCTCCCCGTTCTAATTCTTCAAAAGTGTTGTACATGATATCAAAACGTCCGAAATAGAATCCCGGAATTTGAGTTGCAATTTCATTAATTGTCTTTGTTAATTCTGTTGTAATCCAATCGCTGCCATCAAGAAATTTTGCACCTCGGGCATGATTGCCAAACGGAACTAAATTTAATGTTTCGTCTTTGTGTAAAATTCGCTGCAACTCTTTTCCATATTCTTCTTTTAAAACCTCAAACTGCAGTTCAAATCTTGGAGTTTGTTTGATTAAATCTTCAATAGTCGATTTTCCGTCTCCTGTTACAATCAAAAATTCTTTAGAAACAATTCCGGTAATTTTTCCGTTTTTTTGAAGCGGGCTGCGTACATAAAAAATACCTACTTCTTTTTCAAATGGAATAAGATCCTGCAGTAAAAAATCAAAATTTGCTTTTTTGGCATAATCTGTTAGTTCAGAAACTGTTTTTATTTTTTTCACTCCCGAACCACGCAACCCAATATCTGGTTTTGCGATTAATGGAAAATAAATTTGTTTTTCGACCAATAGATTGACGATATCTTTTAAATCCGAATTCTCCCGAATTAAAACTGTTTTGGGGTAATGTTTTTTAGGCAGTAAATCATAAATCTGTTTTTTACTTTCCATAATAAAACCACCATTTTTAATTTTGGGATTTGATGCATTAAAGAAAAAAATAGATCTTGCTTTGACAGCATAATAAGCCCAAAGAAAATAAATAGGAAAGTACAAAACCTGAAAAGGCCAATATTCCCAATTGGTTACTTTGTGAAAAAATAGTTTCATAGGTTTGCGTTTTAAATTCGAATAAAAGAGGTTGAAAAATCTTCTGTTTTTATTAAATCGTAATATTTCATTGCGCCTTTATTTTGCTCTGTCACCACTTGTGTTACGCTTAATGTTTTCATTGTGTTTTCTCTGTTAATGATTAAACCATTTTGAGCGTCATCACTATGTGTGTTTTTATGAAAATCCAGCATCTCTAAGGCCGAGATTTCATTTTTATCTTTTACAAAATCAAAAAACCAGTTGGAACGCTCTTTTCTAATTTCTTCCGGATATAAAGTAACCGATGACCAAATATAGTTTTGGGTTTCATCCAGTTTTGTTTTTCTTTTATTGAAACCATCCCAAATCAATTCGTACAAAACTTTTTCCTGATACAAAACCAGCGTAAAGGGTTCGATATTATGGAGATCAATTTGTTTCCAAAAATCTTTAGGAGAATCATTTTCAATAATATCCAGCACGATTAATCCGCGGCTTTTTCTATACGGAAGTACAGGATTGTGTTTTGTAATTCCGCCATTTAATAAAACCAAAACCGTTCCGTTTTCATCCATTGCAAACCAGGTTCCTCCCGCTTTTGAATCTTTTGGATACATAATATTTTTTCCGTTGTGAACATAATTTCTTGGCACAACAGCACTGGGACGAATAACTTTTTCGTCCCGGTTTGAAGTAATAATGGCAACTCCTTTATTATTTATAAAACTTACTGTACACATTGTTTTCTATATTCGATAGTAGAACGCGCTACGCCAAAATTGTCATCTATTAAAATATTTTCAAATTGCAGTACAGCCACTTTTATTAAAGCCTGATGATGCACGCAATGTTCCAGATTGTAAAGCAGCTCTCTGTAATAATTACTCTGAATTCTCATGGTAAGTCCGTCAATAAACTGTTCCAGAAACATTATTTTATTTTCGCTTTGCAGTCCTGCTTTAATTTCGGTGATGCATTGTTTTGCAAAATCAGTCTCCGTTTGAATTCTGTTGTTTCTCTCCCGGTTATCATAATTTATAATTCCCGAATCATATCCGTTTTGAAGACATTGAAACATTTCGAGAATATGCCTTGTGTGTTCGCCAATAGTAGCGTTGCTTAAAGCCAGACAGGATTTTGAATAATCTTTATCCGATAATTGATTTAATAAATCCGTTAACTCATCTAAACTGCGGCGTATTGATTTTAGTAACATAACTTTTAATTTAGAAGATTAAACAATTTGTTTTTATTGAAATAAAGCAAACCTAAACTGCATAATAAGGTAATAACAGCTAAAGCAAAAAGTAATCCGCCGTCGTTTTGAACCTCAATTCCTAAAACAAATAAGTGTGACAGGATAGCGCCAATCATAATTCCGGCTGCGCCAAGTGCACCAAGCCAGGTTGTTTTGGGTGTTAAAATCAAAATTGCGGCAATCAATTCGGCAATTGCAGAACCAATTCTTCCGTAAGGTTCTACACCTAAAGTCGAGAAAATATAAATACTTTCTTCTGCTCCGCTGAATTTAAAAAACAAGGTTTGCAATAAAATTACCGAAGCCGTTATTCTCAAAATCCATAATATAATTTCCTTTTTCATGGCTTCTGGTTATTTGTATATTTTTTTCCAGTTGTTATCGGCCTTCACTTTTAACTCCGCTTCATCCGGGTTCCAGCTTTTCAGGGTATTATTAAAATAAGCATTATAGAACAAATAGAGCTTTCCATCGCTAATTTTAAAAGTCTCCGGATTAATTTCTATTTTTTTGCCTGCACTTCCCATTGCATAGGCACACCATCCGCCATATTGAGGTTCATATTTTGATGGGTTTTTCAAAAAGGTATTTTTATTTTCTGCTGATGAAAAATTATAAGTTACTCCCTGATACGAAGTCGAAATTTCTTTTTTCCCTTTAACTGCTTTTCCCTGATTAAAATATCCAACGGGATCATAACCCTGAATACCTACTTTATTTTCTAAATTATACTGGCTAACTCTTTTGGCATCATTTTGAGCAAATGAACTGCCTGAAACTAAAATCAATAACAATAATACTAACTTTTTCATCTTTTTTTATTTTAAGTTTTTTAATACTGACACTAATAATTCTGTGGAAATACGCTGTTTAACATCGGGTGAGATATATTCAAAAAGTATATCAGACTCAGTATTAACAACAAAAACAGAAGGAACAGGCAGTAAACTGGTATTGATTCCATTAGAATGTACGTTAATTACTGTTTTGTAGTTTTCCGGAACCTGATAAGCAATTCCTGCCGCTTTTATCAATTCTCCTTTTGAGTCAGAAAGTAAAGTGTATTTTACTTTGTCCTTGTCTTCTGTTATTTTTAAATTTTCAGGAGAATCCGGACTTACAGCAATAATTTGGTAACCCAAATCAATAATTTGTTTTTCAGCTCCAGCCAATGACTGCAAATGCAAGTTGCAATACGGGCACCAGCCGCCGCGATAAAAAACAAGAACCGTTTTTTTCTTTTTAAGTAATTCTGAAAGGTTTACATCTGCATTTTCAGATGATTTTAAAGTAATGTTTGGAATCTTCTCTCCTATTAATAAAGGAGCAATATCAATCGCAGATTTAGGAATCTCGCTTTGCGCATGAGCAGCCGAAGTTAACGCTGCCACAAAAATTAAAAGTATTTTTTTCATAGTGTATGGTTTTACATCTTTTTGATGATGTAAAATTATTGTACTATGAAAAAGCAAAATGTCAGCTAATTTACACTTCGCTTAAAATAATTATAATTTGGTAATATCCTGAATGATAATTTCTTTTCTGTTATAGCTTAATAACTGGTTGGTTTCCATTTCATTTAGCAATTGTGTAGCGGTTTGCCTCGAAGTACAGATAATTTGAGCAATATCATTTTGGGTTAAATAGTTTTCAATTGCTACCGTATTTCCGTTTCTCACACCTTCTTGTTCTGCCCAGTCTTTTAGGAATTGGTACAATCTGGTTTTGGCATCTTTAGAAATTAAATTCGCATAACTATTTTTAACACGCTTCATTTTTAAACCAACAAACTTGGTGTATGAAATTGCCAATGTTGGATTACGCAGCAATAAATCTTCAAAATCAGACATTAAAAAACTGCAGATTACAACATCATCAGAAAGTACTTTTGCATATTCTTCGACTCTATTGTCTGTTTCTAAAGTCAATTCGCCAAATAAATCTCCTTTTTGAATAATGTCTTTTATCGTTTCATTACCATCATCATCAATGGCAACAATTTTTATATTCCCTTTTTTAAGTAAAAAAATACGTGGCACATCTGAAGAAGAAAAGTAAATAATTTCCCCTTTTGATGCTTTTTTAAAACCGGTTATAATACACAATTGCTTGATTTGTGAATAACTCAGCGTTCTAAACAATTTATGATCCCGCAAGTACCAATATTTTAAATCTTCGTACATAGAATAAATTTTCTTGATGTAAATGTAATAATTTTAACATCTAAACAAAAAACCCTTTCGAAGCAGAAAGCCTGAAAGGGTTTTGAAATTATATTTATGAGAAAAATTATCCGGCGATAACTGATCTTGAAATAACGATTTTTTGGATTTCTGAAGTTCCTTCGTAAATCTGAGTAATTTTTGCATCGCGCATAAAACGCTCTACATGGTATTCTTTTACATAACCATTTCCTCCGTGAATCTGAACCGCTTCAACAGCAGTATCCATTGCAACTTGCGAAGCGAATAATTTTGCCATTGCACCACTCACATCATAATTTTTGTGCTGGTCTTTATCCCAAGCCGCTTTCATACATAAATGACGTGCCGCTTCGATATTCACCGCCATATCTGCCAATTTAAAAGCGATCGCTTGGTGATTGCAGATTTCTGTTCCAAAAGCTTTACGCTCTTTAGAATATTTCAAAGCCAGTTCATAAGCTCCAGAAGCAATTCCTAATGCCTGAGACGCAATACCAATTCTACCACCGGCAAGGGTTTTCATAGCAAATTTAAATCCGAAACCATCTTCACCAATTCTGTTTTCTTTCGGAACTTTTACATCACTAAACATTAAAGAGTGTGTATCAGAACCGCGAATTCCCATTTTTTGTTCTTTTGGACCAATAGAAAAACCAGGCATATCTTTTGTCATGATCAACGCATTGATTCCTTTATGTTTTAATTCAGGATGCGTTTGCGCAATTACCAAATATACAGAAGCTGTGTTTCCGTTTGTAATCCAGTTTTTTGTTCCGTTTACCAAATAATGGTCGCCCATATCAATCGCAGTTGTTTTTTGCGAAGTTGCATCACTTCCTGCCTCTGGTTCGCTTAAACAAAAAGCGCCGTGAATTTGACCTGAAGCCAGACCCGGTAAATATTTTTGCTTTTGTTCTTCCGTTCCATATTCTTGTAATCCCCAGCAAACCAAAGAATTATTTACAGACATTACTACAGAAGCCGAAGCATCAACTTTAGAAATTTCTTCCATTGCAATAACATAAGAAATTGCATCAAGTCCGCTTCCACCGTATTTTGGATCAACCATCATTCCCATGAACCCAAGTTCACCCATTTTTTTCACCTGCTCGGTTGGAAAAATTTGTTTCTCGTCGCGTTCAATAACTCCGGGTAATAATTCATTTTGAGCAAAATCTCTTGCAGCTTGCTGAATCATCAAATGTTCTTCGGTAAGATTAAAATCCATAGTTTTATTTTATTGTTTTTTCTAAACCGAATTCAGAATTCAGTTTTTGTGGTTTTTTATTTGTTTTTTTTGAAAAGCCAATTTATGGTTAAAAGGCTTCCAAAGATAATTTTTAAATGCGGATTTTACAATGCATGCATATAAATTTAATAGATCAACAAGAATAACGATAACGTTTTCGTAATAATTTATGATTTGCTTCAAACAGACGATAATTTTGCAGCGTTTTTTCTAAAATTCAATATTAGAAAATGCCATTCAAAAACTTCAAAAAAGTAAAATTTACGACATTTCCTTCGCAGAAAAGATTAAACAATTGCTAAAGCGCGTAAATCTACGTAAAGTTAGTCTTACTAATTTGATTACTAAAGCGATAGAGTTAAAAAAATCCGAAAACTCAGAAAAAAAACTTCTAAAAAAAGATGATTATATTGATAAATTAACATTATTTTTGCCTTAAAATTAAATAATTGACAGAGCATGAAAAAGATTTTACTAGTACTTACACTCCTTTTAACTTTACAATTTTCAGCAGTTTCTGCCCAGACTCATTTAGAGGTAAACGGCGTTACTGTTCCTAGAAAAATAGATTATCAAAACAAAACCTTACAGCTTAACGGCGCTGGCGGAAGATCAAAAATGTGGTTAGAAGTTTATGTGCAGGCTTTGTATTTATCTCAATTGAGTCAGGATCCAAAGTTTATTATTGACAGCGATACCGAAATGGCGATTCGAATTGAAATTACATCTTCTATGGTTTCTTCAAATAAATTAACCAAAGCGATGAATGTAGGTTTCGAAAAATCTGCTGGAAGCAATCTGGAACAATTACGTCCGAGAATCGAACAATTCAAAACGTATTTAAGCGATGCCATTACAGAAAAAGATGTTTTCGTTTTAGCTTACAATCCGCTTGATCAAACTATCAATGTTTTTAAAAATGAAGTTTTGAAAGGAAAAGTTCAGGGATTTGATTTCAAAAAAGCATTATTCGGAATCTGGCTTTCTGATAAACCAGTTGACGAAACTTTGAAAAAACATTTATTAGGAATATAATCCTTAAAATTTTACATATTCAGAAAGCCGAAAACCGAATAGTTTTCGGCTTTTCTTTTTTGTTTAATAAATTTGATGCAAAATACATTATTAGCATTATTCTATTTTATACTTTTACGCAAAATAAACATATCACAACAAAATGAAAGATTTATTACAGCAATTTGAAAATAAAGAACCTGAAATTGTTTTTAACTGGAAAGATTCTGAAACAGAAGCAGAAGGTTGGACAGTAATTAATTCACTTCGTGGAGGAGCTGCAGGAGGTGGAACAAGAATGAGAAAAGGCTTGGATATGAACGAAGTTTTATCTTTAGCTAAAACAATGGAAGTTAAATTTTCAGTTTCCGGGCCTGCAATTGGAGGCGCTAAATCTGGAATAAATTTTGACCCGAATGATCCTCGCAAAAAAGGAGTTTTACAGCGTTGGTACAAAGCGGTTTCTCCATTATTAAAAAGTTACTACGGAACCGGAGGAGATTTAAATGTTGATGAAATTCACGAAGTAATCCCAATGACAGAGGAATGTGGTGTTTGGCATCCGCAGGAAGGTGTTTTCAACGGACATTTTAAACCTACAGAAGCGGATAAAATTAATAGAATTGGTCAATTACGTCAGGGTGTAATTAAGGTTATCGAAAACCCAAAATTCTCACCAGACGTAACCAGAAAATATACTGTTGCTGATATGATTACCGGTTATGGTGTTGCCGAAGCGGTTCGTCATTTTTACGCAACTTACGGTGGAGACATAAAAGGTAAAAAAGCAATCGTACAAGGTTTTGGAAATGTTGGTTCTGCAGCCGCTTTTTATTTAGCCGAAATGGGAGCAAAAGTGATCGGAATTATTGATCGCGATGGCGGATTAATTAAAGAAGATGGTTTTTCTTTTGAAGAAATCAGAACGTTGTTTTTAAATAAAGACGGAAATAAATTAGTTGCTGACAATATGATTCCGTTTGAAGAAATCAATTCTAAAATCTGGACAATTGGTGCTGAAATTTTCACGCCTTGCGCGGCTTCAAGACTGGTTACTCAAAACCAAATTGACAGCTTAATCGCAAACGGATTAGAGGTTATTTCTTGTGGAGCGAATGTTCCTTTTGCAGATAAAGAAATTTTCTTTGGTTCTATTATGGAAGAAGTGGATCATAAAGTTAGTTTGATTCCTGATTTTATCTCAAACTGCGGAATGGCGAGAGTTTTTGCTTATTTCATGGAGAAAAAAGTTCAAATGACCGATGAAGCTATTTTCAATGATACTTCTGAAATTATAAAAAATGCAATTGTAAAAGCGCACGCTTTAAATTCATCAAAAACAAATATTAGTGCAACGGCATTCGAAATTGCATTAAAACAGTTAGTGTAATCTACTTTATACTTTTATATAAACGAGCCAGATTTCTATTTGGCTCGTTTTTTTATTTAACCGCAGAGAACGCAAAGGTTTACGCTAAGTTCGCTAAGCTATTTATTTTTAATCTCGCAAAGACGCAGAGTCGCAAAGAAAAACTTAAAAAGAAAAACTTTGCGACTCTGCGTCTTTGCGAGAAATAAATTAGCGCGCTTTGCAGTTAAATATTTAGCAACAGATTTACACAAATTAAAACAGATAAAACTTTGCGTTCCTTTGCGCAAAACCTTAGCGAACTTTGCGGTTAAATTACCCACAGCTCTTTCTTTCTAAACAATTTTTACTAATTTTAAACGTTTTTAATAATACAATTACAAAACTCTGAATCGAAATTAGTTCAATGAAAACGAACCAGTATAAAATTAATCCTAACAAAGCAAGTGCTGCTATTTCTTCTGATAAAAAGAAATCGCTGGCACTTACTATTCTTATATATACAGCCTTAATTGTTTTATTATTTTTCATACGTTTTTGGCCTCCATACAATCCGGAAAATAATGTTGCCCTTGCAGATGGCGGCGGCGGCGGCGGTGTAACGGTAAATTTTGGCGACAGTGATTTAGGTTCGGGAGCCAATTATAAAAGCGAAGTTCTGAATGTAAAAAATGAAGTCAAACAAGCTCCCGCAAAAGCAGTTGAAGAAGAAGCTATTATTTCTCAGGAAAACACAAAAGCTGATGAAACTGATGTTGTAATTCCTGTAAAAGAAAAACCTAAAAAACCAACTCCGGTTGAAAAACCAATACAGAAACCTGTTCCTGAAAAACCAAAAGTTTCAAATTCTACAAACGATGCTTTATCAAGCATTTTAAAAGGTTCGAAAAAAGGCGGCGACGGCGATGATAAAGCAGCAGGAAATAAAGGAAAACCGGGAGGAGATTTAAACTCTAAAGGTTATTACGGATCTGGTGGTTCTGGCGGAGGAACCGGAGGCGGTAACGGAACCGGAAATGGAATTGGCACAGGAAGTGGTTATGGTCCCGGAAGCGGCGGCGGTTCTGGTGGCGGATCTGGATATTCTTTAAATGGTCGAAAAGCATTATCTAAACCTGCACCGAAATATACTTGTAATGAAGAAGGAACAGTTGTAGTCGAAGTTACGGTCGATCAAAATGGAAAAACCGTGAGTGCAACTGCGGGAATAAAAGGAACAACAAACAAAGCGAGTTGTTTATTAGAACAAGCAAAAATAGCCGCATTAAACACGAAATGGTCTCCTGACGATAAAGCGGCAGCGAAACAAATTGGAAAGATTATTTATAATTTCAATTTGAATTAAAAAACACGAATTTCACGGATTTTCACGAAATCTGTTCTCATAAAAAAAGGCTTTCTGAAATAATCAGAAAGCCTTTTTAATTTATTCATCACGTTTGTCATTGCGAAGAGCGAAGCAATCTCACCTCTATAAGTAAGCGCAAAGATATACTTAGTGTGATTGCTTCGTTCCTCGCAATGACAAGATTGTGTTGTTTTGCGTGAGGGATAGGAGCTGGCTACCGAAGTAGCGCGTATAGCCCGACCGCAATAAAAAAATGGGCGAATCAACGTTATGCTGATTGGCCCATTTTTTTATTGTGGTCACGCCCTAATTATAATTTTACTTCGGACTCGTAGCAATTACAAACTTCAAATTGTTCTTCACTCCTATCTGCAATACATCAACTAAATCCTGAACCTGCAAATTAAACGGAATTCGGACTACGACAGTCTGCGATTTATCGGCGCCAATTTTATTCATTAAAGTAGTTTCTAATTCTTCAAAAGCAACGGGCTGTTTATCGATATAAAATTGCTTATCTTCTGTAACCGATAAACTAATTAATTGTTTATTGGTTTTTTCATTTGATTTCGCTTTTGGAAGCGTCATCTTAATAACATTAGGGTTTGCCAGTGTTGAAATAATAAGGAAAAACAACAACAGGAAAAACATAATGTCACTCAAAGATGAAGTGGCAACTTCGGCGTGAAATCTTCTTTTTCTCTTAATCGACATACCTTATGATCTTTGAATTATGTTTACAAATTCTAATATCTGTTTCTGAATTTTTAAAGCAAAATCATCAATTTTTCCGTTTAGTAAATGGTAAGCACTATAGGCAATAATTCCCACCATAAGCCCGGAACCGGAACTGATCATTTTCTCATATAAACCTCCGGAAATATTTCCAATACTGATATTTTCTGTAACCGAAATACTGTAGAAAATCTTAATTACCCCGGAAATAGTTCCAATGAAACCAAGAGTTGGCGCAATACCAGCAATAAGACCCAAGTGACCCAAACGTCTTTCCATTTCGCCAATTTCAATATCGGCGGCGCGGTCCATATTTGATTCGATTTCTGCAATTGGTCTTCCAATCACTAAAACACCTTCTTTTAAAATATTTCCAACAGCCGTATCATTTCTTTCTACAATTGTTCTGGCTAATTCAATGTTTCCGGCATGTAATTTATCTCCAACATCCTGCATTAATCGCGCATCAATTCTTGAAGCTTTCTGGATATACAAGTAGCGTTCAAAAATTACGTAAATGGTGTAAAACAATAAAAGTGCGATTGGTATTAAGAAGAAACCTCCTTTTAAGATAAATCCTAAAACAGAAATTTCAGTTTCCGGGTGAGCAATTTTTTCGATCACTACGTTTGAGGCGTTTGCGAGAGTATCAGCTTGTAATTGAATGTAGCTAAACATATTTTAATTCTGGTTTTTAATAATTAATTCTAAAAAATATTTCAATTTTGCAATAAAGATAATTTTCATTGTTATATTAAACTAAAAAAACTGGAAATTATTTCAATCAGCAACTATTTTATCCAAATAAAATGAACTATCAGGAAACGACAAACTGGATGTTTAATCAATTACCAATGTATCAGCTTCAGGGTGCTTCGGCATACAAAGAAGACCTGACAAACATCAAGTTACTGGCAGAACATCTTGGTAATCCCGAAAAGAAATTACAAACAATTCACGTTGCGGGAACAAACGGAAAAGGTTCAACATCGCACATGCTGGCTTCGGTTTTGCAGGAAGCGGGTTATAAAGTGGGTTTGTATACGTCGCCGCACTTAAAAGATTTCAGGGAAAGGATTAAAGTAAACGGCCTGGAAATCTCAGAAGATTTTGTTTGCGAGTTCATCTCCAAACACAAAGATTTCTTTGAAGCCAATGATATGAGCTTCTTCGAAATGTCGGTTGGTTTGGCATTTGATTATTTTGTTTCAGAAAAAACAGATATTGCGATTATCGAAGTTGGTTTGGGCGGAAGACTGGACGCAACGAATATTATTACACCTTTGGTTTCCGTTATTACAAATATTGGTTTAGACCATACCCAATTTTTAGGAAATACGCTTGAAGCTATTGCGGGCGAAAAAGCCGGAATTATTAAACCAAATGTTCCGGTTGTTATTGGTGAATATACTCCGGAAACGCAGCCTGTATTTTTGGCTAAAGCCGAAGAAAATAAAGCGCCGATTTCTTTCGCTTCAGATTTAATTGATCAAATTTATTTGTCTGACTTAATTGGAGATTATCAGTTTCATAATAAAAAAACAGTTCAGCAGACGATTTCAATTCTGAACAATCAAACCAATTTTAAAGTTTCAACGGAACAATTAAAAGAAGGTTTATTGAATGTTGTAAAAAATACGGGTTTACAAGGAAGATGGCAGCAGCTTGGCGAAAACCCAAAAATTATCTGTGACACGGCACACAACAAACACGGATTAGCTATTGTGATGAATCAGCTTCAGAATGAAAAATATGAAAAACTGCATATTGTTTTGGGTGTGGTAAACGATAAAGATTTAGATTCTATTTTACCGCTTTTCCCGATAGAGGCGCAATATTATTTCTGCAGTCCGAATTCGGCAAGAGGTTTACCAACTGAAACGCTTCAAAATGCAGCAGAGAAATTTAATTTAATTGGAGAAAAATACGATTCTGTTGAAAGCGCTTTCGCGAAAGCCAAACAAAACGCTTCAAAAAATGATTTTATTTATGTTGGCGGAAGCACTTTTGTCGTTGCCGAATTGCCTTTGTAACAATCAAAACTTAAATCTTAGAAAAAAGTCTAAAAAAACCGATTTAATAACAAATTCATAAACAGCGAGATATAGTTTATTTTTAAAAAAGTTTTATTTTTTATTCGATTTTCTTTGCAGAACTCAAAAACTAGCGTATATTTGCACTCGCTATCACAAACGATAGCAACCTAGTAAAATAGGGCGATTAGCTCAGCTGGTTCAGAGCACCTCGTTTACACCGAGGGGGTCGGGGGTTCGAACCCCTCATCGCCCACAGAAATTCCAAAAACTCCAAAGTCATTTGATTTTGGAGTTTTTTGCTTTATATACATTTCATGAATTTTATTGTTTATATCTTATTTAGTGAAAGCAAGAATAAATTTTATATTGGATTTACTTCTAATTTAGAAGAAAGGCTTATTCGTCATAATCAAAAAAGCAAAGGTTTTACTGGAAATGTAAATGATTGGAGAGTTGTTTATACTGAAAATTACGAAACAAAAGAACTTGCACATAAAAGAGAATTACAAATTAAATCTTAGAAAAGCAGAATTAAAATTCAGAAATTAATTGATAATAAAGATTAGCTCAGCTGGTTCTGAGCATTCCGATTTTTCATCGGAAGTGGTCGGGGGTTTGAACCCCTCATCGCCCACCAAGAAACTCCTTAAGAAATTAAGGAGTTTTTTTTACGCACTTTACAGACACGGATTGCAAATTCAATCCAAATATCTGATTTTAGATAATACCTAATTTTAATAATTCTTGTCCAAGCTTTGTTATTCTATACAAACTACCACCGGTTTGATTCCCATCAGCGTCGAAAATCTCTGGCCTAACATAGTACATATGAACTAATCCTGAATTTTCTAATGAAATAGAAGTAAACGTGTTGAACTGACTTTTATCTTTATAAATGGAAAGTTTTTTTAAATCAGGCAGGAAACAATTTGCAATAATTGTAGCAAGTCTGTGAAACATCTCAAAATTTATTTCCTCTTCTATAAAATTTTTAAATAGTTTTCCAAGTATAGTTGGTTTTTCTAAATCATCTATCTTTTCTAGAATTACAAGTATTTGTTCTCCAACTTTTTTTCTTAATGATTCATTATTATTTAAATCATCATAAAATTTATTTTTAGATTCTTTTTTTGCTTTTTCAGTCTCAAGTAAAAACGCTATAATCTTTTTTTCAAATATCTTTTCCTGAATGTTTTTTCCAGCAGAATAAAGCTTAGCCAATGATCCGATTATTGGAACATCTTTAATTATTCCGTCATCAAAAAATGTATCCAAAGATATTTCTGCTATATCACTTACAATTTCTTTTAAATCTGATTTTGCAATTGATGTAACTAAACTTGTTTCTATATCTTCTTTTTTTATCATATTTCGTAAAATCTTACTTAAACTTAGATATAGGTCTAATAAAATTAAACTTATATGTTACTAATATAAAAACATTTCTTTTAAAAATTATCAAATAGATTTTCAATGTCTTGTACACTTTTGGCTCCTGCTGGCTCGAGCGTCTCGCTCATGAACACACACGGTTAGGCACGAACGAGAAGCTCATTTTTTTCTTAATTCATTTTTCGAAATATATTCTACTCAAATGGTATTTCAAACCAAACTAGAGAATCATAATCTAAGTATAAATCAGCCAAAAAATCACCTTCTTCATCAGTATTCATTAAAAGGCTTTCACGTTGTATTTCACCATTCTTAATAATTAGTATAATAATTTCAGAAAGCGGATAAGAACTGCCCGGATCTTCAGTATAAAGCACAATAAAACTATCAATTTTAAATTCTTCTACAATGGTAATTATTTCTTTTCCCATTAAAGACAAATTTGCTTTATTAAAAATTAAATTATTAATGGTTTCATAAAGACTAAATTCATTTTTAGCATCTTCAATATTTCCTTTTAATGAAAAATGCGTATAATCTTTGTTACAAAAGTGCTCATATTTATCCGGTATTTGACCTATCAAATCCTTTGTTATTAATTGTGCATTAATCTTATATCCAAAGAATTTCATATACAACTACAATTTATTTTTTTAATAAAACTAAGCCAAAATTAAATGATTTCAACTTGTAATTTTCAATTATTCTAATATAGATATTTTGTAATGAATTAAAACAAACACAAAGCATTGTCATTTCGACTGAAAGGAGAAATCACACTCGACAATCGACAAAGATTGACGATATACTTTGCAGAATTTCTAGTGTGATTTCTCCTTTCAGTCGAAATGACAAGATTGTGTAACTTCCAAAAATTAAAAACAAAAAAGCAAATTCATTTGCATATTGTTGTCGTGTATATTATATTTGCGACAACAATTTAATTTTAGAAAAAATGAGAGAACTTACATTTGCATCACTACAGGTAAAAAATTTAGAAGCATCAAAAGACTTCTACGAAAAGAAATTAGGGTTTGAAGTTGGAAATACTAATCCGCAGGCTTGTATTTTTAAATACGACGAAGGAAAAGCAAGTTTTGCTATTCGTACTCCGCTTGAACCTTTAGAAGATCGAGAATTAGGAGTTGGCGTAGCGCTTTGGTTTGCTGTTACCCAAAATGTAGACGAATTAAAAGAGAAATTTATCGAAAACGGAATAACAACAGCGGGACCAATTATAGAAACTCCGTTTGGAAGAGCTTTTCACGTAAAAGACCTTGACGGTTATAAACTTACTTTTTTGCAGACAAAATAAAAGTCAATATCAGTAATTTTAGAACAGATTAAGGAAAAAAAAAATTCCGTTATCTAATCTACTAAAGGTTCTGATGGCTATCTTTGAAACCAATAAACTTGATTTTTAATACTGACACAAATGCTTCAACATTATTATGGCTAAGGAAATTAATTTTCATTTTAAAAGTCCAAAAGACAGCCCCGGGTATTTACTTGGACAACTAACAATGCTTTGGCAGCGCAAACTAAAAAAAGTTTTAGATCCGTTAGATTTAACGCAGACTCAATTTGTATTATTGGCTGCTTTGGGCTGGCTTTCAAAAAAAAGCAATTCTGTAACACAAATTGACATTGCGAACCAAAGCAATGCCGACAGAATGATGGTATCAAAAGTATTGCGAACGCTGGAAGAAAAAGGTTTTATTACAAGACATGAACACGAAACTGATACAAGAGCAAAAACTATTCGATTAACGAATATAGGCGAAACAATTTTGCAAAAAGCTCTTATTGAAGTAGAAAATGCCGATCTTGATTTCTTTTCTTCTTTAGATGAAAATCTTCCGTTGTTTAATTCTAATATGGCAAATCTTATTGATAGAAATAAAACAGAGTAAAAGTGCTTCGGCATAATACTTTCAATCCGCTTGATAAACATCTAAAAAGCCCCATTATTTCTAATGGAGCTTTTTTATTTATCAAAATTCTCAAAATGAATTTTCTACTTAAGAAGTAATGCTAAGCTTATATCCCTTTCCGCGTATAACAACAATTTGGACATTCGGATCATATTCCAGTTTTTTTCTAAGTTTTGATATGAACATATCCAAACTGCGGCCTACAATAACACCTTCATCTTCCCATATCTCTTTTTGTAGTCGGCTTCTCTCTATGATCTCGTTAGGAGACAATGCAAAAATGAGCAATAAACGGGTTTCTGTTCCGGTGAGGTCTAATGTCTTTTCATTTATGATCAGCTTACGGTTCTTCGCATCAAAAACTACCGAACCTAAAGTGAACAAACTAGCAGAATCGTTAGGTAAAGTTACTTTCGGCTTAGCAGACCTAAAAAAAATAAATCCAACAAATGCTAAAAATGACAAGCCGCCAACCAAAAAATATTTATTCTTTGCTGTATATATACCCAGTGGTTTAAATTTGATATTAATCATGTAACACGCTTTGGGCTGTTTTCTTCCTTTACATGGCACAATATCATCTTTCTTATTTTCTGATATAGCATATCCATAAGCTACACTTGTATTTCCACAGTTCACTACGTTTACAACATAATCACGTGCGAGTGGATCTTGAGCTAACAAACGCTGCGTAATATTGACCAAAGAGTCCGTTTGAAAAGTAAACTCATTCTCGAACATGATTTGGTATTCATTTTCAGCAATCTTTTTTACGGGAAGAACCTTGGATGTTTTATCTCCCGATTGTAAAAGTAGTTCATGACCAATTCTCCGAAGCAAAATTTCCCTTCTTGCGATAACAAACTCGTCACTATCATTCTTACTGAAAGCTACGCAGATTGCAGATATAAACAAAAGCAGTATCAATCCAAAGATGTACTTGCCTTTTACGGATAGGAGATTTTGACTATGATGCATAGTGTCAAGTTTTTATTTACAAAGTTTACATTTTTATTTACAATCTAAGTTACTCAGGCTGAAATATATCAAAGTAATTTTGCTACACCAACCTTAATAAGGAGGTAAAAAATAAAAGAATGCCTTACATGAACGAGATTTATCAGGAGATAAATCTATTTTAATTAAACCTATAAAAAATATGAAAAAAATCATTTATGCGGTGATCTTACCGCTGGTTGTAGTAAGTGGACTAGTATTTGTAAATTGTGAAATTAAAAATGAAACTTCTAAAAAACCAATCCAAAAAACACTCTCTATTGCTGAAAGGAGAGCCAAATTGAAAAAATGGGAAGCAACTCCAGATGGTGTAAAGTTCAAAAACTGGGAAATGTCTCCCCAAGGTAAAAAAGTGCTTGCCGGCGCTGCTAAAATAAGCAAGCATACCCATGACTTTACCAATATGGAGGCTGTTGTAACTTCTCTTTCTCTTCCGCCCGGATCGCTATTAGGTTTCGGAGTGATGGCCAGGATTGATGGTGAAGATTATATTCTGAGATTTGAGCCGGAAAAGTCCCAACTTCAGCAATTGTACAGTCTGAAAGTTAACGACACAATAATTTTAAAAAGCCATGGTGTATCATATGCACCCAAGTATTCGTATCCAATAATATCGGGCAGCTATGTAGAACGAGATAATAAAGTACTTTATAAACGTGTCCCTCGCAAAGGCGGCTGCTAAGTAATAAATTAGATATATTCACGTATATACCTTATGAATAAAAAGTAAACAATTTTAATTACTGCTTTCTTCTTAGGTTGCCGTGAACCTGTAAAAGAGGAACGAGAAATCGCACATGAAATTCTGCAAAGTATGTCGCCAATTTTTGTCGATTCCCGAGTGCGATTTCTCCTTTCAGTCGAAATGACAAGATTGTGTAAAGATCTTTGCTTGATTTAAGTTCCAAAAATAACCTCTCGAAACAGAAACTCCATTAAAACAATGGAGTTTTTTTATGTCTTTATTTTTTCATTATGTTTCACTTGCTGCTATCACAACTTCTAAAACCCAATAATAATTTTTAACTATATTTGACATAGATTGTTTTGTTTGGCAGCTTTTTTGCTGAGAAGAAAATCAAATCATCAAACCCAAATCTTAAAAATGAAAACAAACCTAATAACTCTTTTGTTTGTATTTGCTGTTATAAATACGTTTGGGCAAACGCCCGCCGCATCAAAAACTACAATTACGAATAATAAAACTTTACCGCCTGGTGAGCAGGTCACGAATAAAGCTGTAAGCGCGCTTAAAAAAGTTCCTTTAGACGAAGCATCAATTTTAATTTATGATTACGACGGTGCTCTCTTTTCATACGATTTAGAATCTGAACAAATTGGCTGGACTGTAAAAGCTACAAATCCTTATACCGAAATGTGTGCCAATAAAGTAACCATATCTAACGGCGTTGTATACATTCCGTTTATAAACGGTGAAATTGTTGCGGTAGACAACCAAAGCGGTGATGTATTTTGGAAATCAAGATTAGGAAATGTCACAGATCAAATTGTTCTTAAAGACCAGGCTCCGGTTGTAAATAATGGAAAGCTGTATATAACGGCTCAAAATCAAAACGGAAGCAGTAACATTTATGCTCTTGATACAAAAGATGGCAGTTTAGCATGGACTTACAAGCTGGATACTCCAACTAACGACATTCCGGTGCTTTTTTTTAATAACAAAGTTTTTGTTCCAAGTGCATCTAATTTATATGTTTTTGATGCCAATACAGGAAAAGTTCTTACTCAAAAAAGCTTTGACCAAAGTATGCACAGCAAACCTGTAACCGATGGTGAAAATATATTTATGGCAAATGAAAAAGATGTACTTTTTGCCTTAACTCCAGATAAACTTGACGTTTTATGGCAATTTAAATTACCAGAAGATCAATATAATATTAAGGAACGCATCTTTAGCAAAGACAAAAAATTATATCTTGCAGCACAAGGCACAACAGTTTCTTCTGTATATGCTGTAGATTCAAAAACAGGAACCCAAATTTGGAAAAGGGATTTTAAAGATGATAATGTCGAATACATAACTGAAGACAGTGATAATATTTGGGGCTATACTAAAAAAGGAAGGCTTTTTCAACTAGACATAAACAATGGCGAAATAGCATTCGAACTAAAATTAACAACCCAGCCTATTTCAAATATTGAATTTCCGGTTGATGATACTATCTTTTATTATTGTGATGCCGGTTTAATTAAATTTGATTTAAGCACCAAAGATGAAGATTTATATTATATGCGAACTTCTATTAAAGATGATGTTTATACCGCATTTCTAAAAATAATTAGATAAAATAGAAAACTCCAAAGTCATTTGATTTTGGAGTTTTTCATTTAAAAGATATTCTCTATTATTTCATCAGGCTGATATTGGTTAAACCGCCATCAGATAAGATTTCAGTCCCAACTATAAAAGCAGAATCATCTGATGCCAGAAATACAGCAGCATTTCCAATGTCAGATGGAAGACCTTGTCTGCCTACCGGAGTAATGTCTATCCACATTTGTTTTACAGCATCCAAGTGTTCTTCCGGCACGATTTTTCCAAATACAGGTGTGTCTATAGACCCGGGTGAAAGTGTATTCACACGTATTTTTCTTGGCAATAAATCTAGTGATAAACCTTTTGCCAATGATATAATTGCCGCTTTTGCTGCAGAATAAATAGCCATTCCCGGCGCAGCGCGATGTGCCGCACTCGAACCAATTAATATGATTGATGCACCATCATTTAAATATGGAAGTGCTTTTTTAACGGTAAAATAGGAACTTTTCAAATTCAAATCCATGTATTGGTCATAACCTTCTTCGGTAATATTTTCGATATCAGCCATAGGAACTCCGTCGACAACACCGCCGGCATTTACTACCAATACATCTATATTTCCGAATTTTTCAGCCGTTTTTTTAAATATGTTTTCTAAGTCATCGCTTTTGGTTACATCACCCGCAATACCTATAAAATCTGATTTTAAAGCTGCTACAGCATTATTTAATGTTACTTCATTTCTTCCGGTTATTGTTCCAGAAGCACCTTCATTTTTGAATGCCTCTGCAATGCCAAAACCTATTCCGCTATTACCTCCAGTAATTACGGCTACTTTATTTTTTAATTTACTCATTTTGTTCTTTTAAAAATTAGAAATAATTATAATCCGAAAATTCCTCCCGAAACAGAAATTTTCTCTCCGGTAATCCATCCTGAATCGTCAGAAGCCAGAAATACGGCTACTTTTGCAATATCTTCCGGCTGTCCGGTACGTCCAAGAGGTGTGCTGGCAACAAATTTTGTTTCGGCTTCACTGCCAATAAAACCTGCAGAATGTGAACCTTCTGTTTCTACTATTCCCGGTAAAATAGAATTGATTCTGATATTTCTTCCGATAAATTCTTTAGATAAAGAAATCGTAATGGCGTCTAAAGCTGCTTTTGTTGCAGAATATACAGATCCTGTTGGAAGAGGTGATTTTCCCGCTTCAGAACTAATATTGATAATATTTCCGCCTTTTTCTCCAAACAATTTTAAAGCTGCCTGTATGGAAAGTAATGATCCTAAAACATTGATATTAAATTGCGAATGGAAAGATTGTGCAGACAACTCTTCAATTGGCGCATATTGGTAAATTCCTGCATTGTTTACCAAAATATCTAATGTCCCAAAAGCATTTTTTGTTTCTTCAAAAAGTCTGTTTACATCAGATTCATTTGAAACATCGCCCTGAACTGCAATTGCTGTTCCTCCGTTATCTTTTATTGCTTTTACTACTTTGTCTGCGTCATCTTTACTTGATGCGTAATTCACTACAACTTTTGCACCTTCTGCTGCAAAATATTTAGCAATAGAAGCGCCAATTCCTTTTGAAGCGCCTGTAATTATTGCTACTTTATTTTTTAATTTGCTCATTTTTATAATTTTAAATTATGTTTACTGATGCAAATTTATGCTAGTTTAATTTATTTTAGTAACTTTGTAACCAAAAGTAACAGTAACCTTGAAGTAACAAAGTAACCTTATGGAATGTAATTTACGCGAGAAAGAGAAGCACAAAAAGGAGATGATGGCAGTGCAGGATTCAATGGATGTATTGAGCGGAAAATGGAAAATATCTATTATTTCTTCTATTTGTTATTATAACGAAAGAAGGTTTTCGGATATCCTGAATGATGTTGTTGGCATTTCAAACAAAATGCTGAGTAAGGAATTAAAAGAATTGGAAATAAATAAACTAATTAAAAGATTGGTTCTAGACACGCAGCCCGTAAGTGTTCATTATGTACTTACAGATCATGGAAAAACACTGCAGACAATTATTAATAATTTGACTGATTGGGGGATTGAACATCGAAAAAAAATTATTGAGGAATAACCTTTGAGGTTTTTTATTAGATATGAGTATAATCCCTACGGGATATTCTTTATTGGGGTCTTATTCTTTCCTACCGATATTTAATTTCTACGAAATACTCCGTTAGGAGTTAAATGTCGGTAGAAAACAACAATCAATGCGAAATATTTGTCCAGTAGGGACTAGACAAATATAGTACACATGTATTTCAATAATTCCCATGTTCTTCAAAATCAATGTAACAATCAAACAAGATTATCATTCTTTGTTTCATGATATTACAATAATCTAAATAGTAGTTGTAATCAAACCAATCATCTCTTAAACGGGTTAAAATCCATAGAGATTCTTCTTTCTTAAAAATTTCCCAGGCGTTCTGAGATTTTATCAGAGCTTTTTTCTGAGTTTCTGTTGACTTCGTCTTTAATAATTGATAGTATTTATTAATTATTTTTTCATACCTGCTTGTCACATGTTTAACTAAATCAACTTGTTGTTTATAATTTACAGGAACTTTCCTGTTCTTATTTCTAAAATAATATCCAATTCTAAAAGTGTCAATTGCAAAATCTGAATACAATTTCTTTGTAAATGGATTCATTACATTTGATTCAACTAAGGATTTTAAATCAGGTATTTTAGATTCAATTTGTGAATTAATAAATTCATCACTATTTTCTTTTATATCATTTTGTGAAAAGCAGGCAGTTAAGCAAAAACTAAAAATAAGAACGAGTATATTTTTTATCATTTGGTTGGTTTTATATATAATCCCTACGGGATATTCATTTATTGGGTTCTTGCTCTTTTCTACCGACATTTAACTCCTAACGGAGTATTATTCGTTTATTGGATCTTCTTTTTCTACCGATATTTAATTTCTACGAAATACTCCGTTAGGAGTTAAATGTCGGTAGAAAAAAATAATCATTGCGAAATTTTTGTCCCGTAGGAACTAAACTAGTAATAATCCGTTTTTTAAAATTATCATCGCATGAACTAATTTATTCCCCTATTTTTCTAGTTATATCACCTTCAAACCATTCAGGAGAACTATAAAACTTAAATTTTGTCTTATATTCATTTCCGTTAATTTCAATAATTTCATTGTAAATAGTATCCTTGTTCATTTCTTCAACGAATTTTGAATCATTTATAACTTCTTTTCCTTTTAAAAGTTTACGATCAAACATTATAAAAGCGCAATTATTCAACCATGTTATTCTGTATCGTGCTACCATTCCAGAATCCACAACTGTTTCTGTTTGATAATGATTATCTCTTTCTATTAGAATTTTACCAACATATTTGCTTTGATACTCAAATTTTCCCGTTTTAAATTTATCACATTCTAATGATGAACAACTAGAAAAAATCAAGGTAATTATAATTATATATCTCATTCTTTTTTATTTTAAACTTTCTGCAAAACTTTAATTGGAACTAATATATTAGAAATATCTAAATAACCTCACCCCTCCACCAAACAAATCTCAAAAACAGTTTTCCCATTCTCAGTTTTAAACGAAACATAACCTCCATGCGCTTCAATAATATTTTTAGAAAGCGTTAAACCAATTCCGGCGCCTTCGTTTCTCGTGGTGAAGAAAGGCAGGAAAACTTTATTTTCTATCTCTTTTTCGATTCCGTTTCCGGTGTCGGTGATCTTAATGTAAGTTCTGTTTTCTTTGGCTTCAGCCGAAATTAGAATTTGTTTTTGAGTTGCATTTTTTAATGCATGAACAGAATTCGTTAAAAGATTAATGACAACCTGTTCCGTTTGCTGCGGGTCGACATTAATTGGGCGTTTTAGGGAAATTGAGTTTACGACTTCAATTTCGTCTTTTTTAAATAACGGATTCATGATTTGCAGACAATTTGCAATCAAAAGCTGGAGCTCTATTTTTTGTTTTTTTGGAGATGGAAGCATGGCTAATTTTCGATAACCTTCAACAAATTTCTGCAAATGATCGCTTCGCCTTAACATGGTTTCGACGCTGTTTTTGATGTCTTCTAAATCTTCTGCCGACAGCGAATCCTGTTCTACCAAATCCTGTAGGTTTTGACAAATGGAACGAATTGGCGTTATCGAATTTAAAAGTTCATGCGAAATCACTTTCATCAAATTAACCCACGCATCTTTTTCTTTTTTCTCTACTACATTTTGGATAGAATCAAGTAAAACGATACAATACTCCTGTTCAAAAATCTCTGTTCTGGAGGCCTGCAAAACAAATGTTTGTGCGGTTTGTTCGTTTATACTAATTTCAACAGACGTTTTTATTTCATGAAAATCATCTTCTTCAATAATTTCACAAAGTGATGGTAATTGATTTTTAAGATATTTCCACTTTGAAACTTTAGGAACATTAAAATGAGACGAGAAATAATCGTTCATTAAAAATATATCCCAATCCTTTTCCTGTTTTTCTAAAATGATAATTCCGGTTTCGATATTATTTAAAATAGAGCGGTAAATAATATCTTTTGAAATCTGCTCGTTTTGTCTACTTTTCAGCGTATCGTACAATTGAAACAAGTCGCCATAATTTCTATTGGCTTTATGTTTGGTAAAATCTGATGAAAAATCATTCTGCAGTATCGAAGAAATCGTTTTATCGTAAAGCAAAACAAAATTGCGAACATAAAAATACATTTCCCGAATGAGCAGAAAAACAATAAAAAAGCCAAATATCCCTGTAAAAAGCAAATTGATTTTAAGGAAATAAATTGAAATTTCGATTCCCAAAACAATAGCGATTAATCGAAAAAAAAGCAGTTTATAAGTTTGCAGTGTTTTAAACATACTAATTAATATTGATATTATATTTCTCTAAACGTCTGTACAAAGAACCTCTTGACAATCCCAGTTCATCGGCAGTTTTACTGATATTATTACTATGCTTAAGAAGTGCTTTTTCAATCGTCGCTTTTTCTACAGAAGAAAGCTGAATATCATCTGGGTTTTCATCATAAGCTGTTATGGTTTCTAAATCTAAATCTGAAACCGTGATTGTGTTGTTTTCACAAAGAATAACAGCCCGTTCAATTTTATTTTCCATTTCTCGAATGTTTCCATTCCAGGCGTGTTTTTCAATTTGTTCCAAAACCTTTTTATCAAAAGTAATTTCACTTCTTCCGTATTTTTCAATCATTTTATCCAGAAGATATTCTGCCAGCGGAATTTTATCTTCGTTTCGTTCCCGCAGCGGCGGAAGTAAAATTTCCATTGTATTGATTCGGTAATACAAATCTTCCCTGAAATTTTTATCAGCAACTTCTAACTTCAAATTTAAATTGGTTGCCGTAATAATTCTAACATTCAAAGGTCTTGGTTTGGTTTCGCCCAATCGGGTTACGGTTTTGGTTTGAATAACCTGTAATAATTTAGATTGCAAATGCAGCGGAACATTTCCTATTTCATCCAAAAAAACAGTTCCGTTTTGCGCCATTTCAAAACGTCCGGGCGTATCTGTTTTTGCATCGGTAAAAGCCCCTTTTGCATAACCGAATAATTCACTTTCGAAAATATTCGAATTCAATGAACCTAAATCTACGGCTACGAATGGGCTGTTTTTTCTCTCGGACTGGCTGTAAATATGATGCGCCAGAACAAATTTTCCAGTTCCGTTTTCTCCAAGAATCAAAACATTGGCATCGGTTTTAGCTACTTTATCGGCGAGCGAATATGCTTTTTTTATTATTTCAGAAGTACCGGCAAAAAAGTCATTATCGGTTTCAATCTCTTTATTCTTTTTTTGTTCTTTTCGGGATTTGTCAACGGCTTGTTTTACAGATTCCAAAAGTTTTTTGTTTTCCCAGGGTTTTAAGATATAATCAAAAGCACCCGATTTTAATCCTTCAACCGCAGTTTCTACTTTTCCAAAAGCGGTCATTAATATTACAACGGTTTTCGGCGAAAGCGTTTTTATTTCTTTTAGCAGGTACAAACCTTCTCTCCCATCTTCAAAACCTATTCTGTAATTCATATCGAGCAAAACGACATCGATGGCATTTTTTGACAATAATTCGACTATTTTTTTCGGATTATTGAGTGTGTGAATGTTCTCAAAATACTTTTTCAGGTATACTTTTGATGCAAAAAGTATGTCTTCCTGATCGTCGATGATTAATATTGATGCGTTTGTCTTTTTCATTTTTGTTCGGTTTTGGACAAAAGGTGTCCAATTGTGGACACTATAGATTTTTTTCGGAAAATAAAATTTTAAAAATAAGGCAGTTACAAGGTTTAAATTTTTGGCACGAAAATCACATTTAGACTTGTAAATCATTAATTATTAACGTCTTCTTGAAGTAAAAATAGCAAAATAAATATCCATAAACCGCATTGTTAATTATCTTAATTTTCGGGTGTGTTTCTTTTACTTCAGAAGTCAAAAAAATCAGAAAACGAATATCAATCAAACATTAAAAAATCAATTATGATTACGATCAAAAAACTTTCTAAAATTTTTAGAACCGAAGAAGTAGAAACAAATGCTTTAAGTGAAATTTCATTAACCATAAACGAAGGCGATTTTGTCTCCATTATGGGGCCATCCGGCAGTGGAAAATCAACTTTATTAAATATCATCGGATTATTAGACAGCGCTTCTGGCGGAAGTTATGAATTGCTGGGACAGGAAATGATTGGCCAGAAAGAGAAATTAAAATCGAAAGCCAGAAAAGAAAACATTGGGTTCATTTTTCAGAATTTTAATTTAATTGATGAATTATCGGTTTATGATAATATCGAACTGCCCTTGATTTATAATAATGTTTCATCATCTGAAAGGAAGAAAAAAATAGAGCATATTGCAGGTATTTTAGGTATTTCACATCGTTTAAAACATTATCCGCAACAGCTTTCAGGAGGTCAGCAGCAGCGTGTAGCCGTTGCAAGAGCTTTAATAAATGACCCGAAAATTATTCTTGCCGATGAGCCTACAGGAAATCTGGATAGTAAAAATGGTAATGAAGTAATGGAATTATTGACAGATCTTCATGCCAGCGGTTCCACAATTTTGATGGTTACGCATTCTGATTATGATGCTTCTTTTTCGCAGAAAATAATCTTAATGAAAGATGGAGTTATTCTTTCAGAGAAATTAAATCAGAGAAATGTAGATGTATTAGTAACTTCTAGAAACTAAGGTCATGCTGAAAAATTGGATTAATGTTTTTACGTATCATATAAAAAACAATAAACTGTTTACGGTTTTGAATGTTTTAGGATTAAGTATTGGAATTGCAGGTTTAATTTTTGCGATTTTGTATTGGAACGAGGAGTATTCATATGATAAATGGAATCCCGAAAAAGATAAAACGTATATCGTTCTAAATGATATTGGAGGCGGAAGTGTCTGGGCTACAAATTCGCCTGTAACTGCTCCGGCTTTAAAATCTTCTACTTCTTATTTAGAAAATTATTGCTATTTCAGAACATATTATACTAAGGAAATTATAGCCTATAATGGCAAATTAGAATTAGTAGATAAGATTTTTTCTGCGCAAAGCAGTTTCTTTTCTTTTTTCCCTTTTGAATTTATTCGCGGCAATAGAAAAACGGCCATTCACGATCGCAATAGTATTGTTTTATCTGAAGAAACCGCAGCTCGTTTGTTTAAAGATGAAGACCCAATGGGAAAACAAGTTAAGTATGCAGACCGTTTTTTTGTTGTTCGCGGAATTTATCGGTTATCTGGAAAATCGGCCGTTATGCCTGCAGCCGTTACCACTATAGTTGAGGATGATTTAGAAAAAAACAGAGAAAACTGGGGTTTCAGTTATGGTTTAATACTAAAACTAAAAAAACAAAGTGATACGACTGCTGTTGTCAAAAAATTAGATGAAATTTTTATTGAGCAAAACTATAAAAAACAGGCTCAGGAAGAAGGTTTGTCGCTTGATGCTTTTATAAAAATGTATGGTGATCCTGTAAAGGCGCAATTGCTTCCTTTGAACGGATCGAGACTTTATTGGGGAAATTATCCTTTTCCGGAAGGGACTGGAAATCTTCAGTTTTTACGAATATTAATGGGTTTATCAATACTTATTTTATTGTTGTCGATTGTAAATTATATTAATCTGGCGACGGCAAACGCAGTCAAACGCGCAAAAGAAGTTGGTGTTCGAAAGATTGTGGGAGCCACAAAATTTCAAATTATTGCCCAATTTGTATTTGAAACAATATTAATTACACTTTTTTCACTTTTACTTGCACTAGTAATTGTAGAGCTTTCGCTGCCTTTTTACAACTCTTTTTTAAATAAAAATCTGGTTCTTATTGGAGCTCAATTTTACCTGCAGTTAATTTTAATATTCTTTCTTGTTGTATTTGTTTCCGGAGTTCTTCCTGCAGTATATATCTCAAACTTTGAAGTATTGAAAGTTTTAAAAGGAAATTTTTCGAGAAGTAAAAATGGTGTCTGGCTTCGCAATGGTATGTTGATCCTTCAATTTGCAATAGCAGCCTTTTTTATTATTGGTTCTTTTATCGTTTACAAACAGGTAAGTTATATGGCCGAAAAGGATTTGGGTTTTAAAGGCGCGCAGGTTGTGGATATTTCTTTTAAGCCAAAAAAAGGAAAAGAACAATTTGAAAGATATAAAACTATAAGACAAGAGCTTTTAAAAATAAACGGTATTGAAGCGGTTTCTACCGGATCATTTTCTATTGGAAGCGGCAATAATTCATGGTCGGGCATGCATTATAAAACAAATAAAGAAGTTATAACTCAGCAAATGGGAATTGATTTTGGGCTTTTGGAAATTCTGGGAATAAAGATAGTTAAAGGAAGAAATTTAAGTGATAAATTGGCATCTGACAGTATTTCGAATGTTTTGCTAAATGAAACGGCCGCTAAAACACTGCAAGAAAATGATCCTTTAAATAAAGAAATAACCTGGGATAACCAAAAATTTAAAGTAGTTGGGATTGTAAAGGATTTTAATTACTTCGGTCTGGAACATAAAATTGCCCCAATGATTTTCTTCCATATCAATACAAGCAATTCTTCGCAGGAAGAAATCAAAACTATTTCTGTTAAGATTGCACCACAGGAAATGTCTAAAACTATCGCCGCTCTGGATAAATTTTGGAGAACAAAAGTGGATACCGAATATCCGTTCGAATATAATTTTGTCGACACAAACTTTGCCCGAACGTATAAAAAGTATGAAAACCAAAGTAACTTATTTTCACTTTTAAATGGAATTGTAATTCTAATTGCTGTTTTCGGATTATTTGCTTTGGCTTCTTATTCGATGGAAAGGCGTTTGAGAGAAATTGCAATCAGAAAAACTTTAGGTGCAGAAACAGATGTTTTATTAAAAGAATTGTCGAAACAATATGTAGTTTTCTGCATAATTGGTTTCTTAATCGGAGTAATTCCGGCTTACCTCTTACTGCGAAAATGGCTGGAAGATTTTGCTTTTAGAATTGATATTCCATTGCTTCCATTTTTAGCTGCGTTTGTATTTTTAATGCTTCTGACTTTAGCCATTGTTTTAGCAAAAGCGTATCAGGTAACGAAAATTGATATTTTGAAATACTTAAAATACGAATAGATAATTTTTTAAAATACTTTGACATTATTATTTCAAATTAAAAAACGAAAGACTCCAATAGAAATATTGGAGTCTTTTTATGTTAATAGACAGCTATTTTACCAAGGACTTACTCCTGTTTCATCTTCAATATCATTACTAAAGAATTGTCCAGTTGGCCCGTTTTCATCTGTTACGGTATGTTTGATAATAAACGATGCTGCACTTTCAACAGTTCCCGGTCCATTATGATGATTGAAATCTGTTGCGGTATAACCCGGATCGATTGCATTTATTTTAAAAGAGAAATCTTTTAGTTCATAAGCCAATACAATGGTATATGCGTTTAATGCTGCTTTTGAAGTTCCATAAGCTGCCGATTTAAAATCGTAGTATTTCCATGATGGGTCACTATGCAAAGTCAAAGAACCAAGTCCCGAAGTAATATTACTGATTCTCGGGCTGTTTGATTTTTTAAGTAATTCCAAAAAAACCTGAGTAACACTTATAACACCAAAAAAATTTGTTTCAAATACATCTTTAATGTCTTTGACGCTGGTATCCGAAGCGGTTTGAGGAAACTGACCGCCGCTTATTCCCGCATTGTTAATCAGGATATCTAATTTTCCCTGCTCGCTTTCTACAATATTCTTTGCTGCTAAAATGGATTCTGGATTGGTAACATCAATCTGAATGGCTTTGATGTTTTGAAAACCATCTTTGTTTAATTGTTTTACAACTTCGTTTCCTTTTTCAAGATCACGGCTTCCTAAATAAACAAACAATCCTTGCTTTGAAAGTTGTTTTGTTATTTCTAATCCTATGCTTCTGTTTGCTCCTGTTATTAATACTGATTTCATTTTTTAATTGTTTTAAAATTATAATACAAAGTTGGTTACTTTGAAAATGGAATCATTTGTCATTTGGCAAAAAGCAATTTTAACTGATATTTTTTCTAATTCTGCTTAATGAGGATTGTGTAATTCCTAAATAAGAAGCCACATAAGATAACGGAATGCGATTGATTACATTTGGATAAATTTTCAGAAACATTAAATAACGGGTAGTGGCATCTTCTGAAACCAGCGGACTTCTTCTTTCTACTTTTTGTCTCAATGCTTTTGAAATAATTCTGTGCACAATAGCATCCCAGCCAATTATTGTTTCTAAAAGTTCCCTCCAGTCTTTTTTAGAAAAAACCAGCAGTTTACAATCTGTTATCGCCTGCACATAAGCATTCGAACAAATATCATTGTCGAAACTTTCCATGTCAACAACCAGATTATTTTCGTCGATAAAATATTTGGTAATTTCTTCGCCTCTATTGTTGTAATAACAAACGCGGGTAATTCCGTCTAAAACAAAACCAACCTGCTGGGCAATTTTTCCAGCTTCCGAAAAATATTCATCTTTCTGAAGTTCTAATACAGTTGTTTTACTTGCAATTAAATCCAGCTGATGCTGATTTAAAGTTCCAAATTGCAATATATAATCTATAAATTCTTTCATAGAGGCAAGTTAATCAAAGTTATTGGTGCACAATTTGTCATTTGGCAAAAACGATTCAAAACATAAAAGTTATTTTCCGAGCAAATTTTCGGTGCTGGATAAAAATTCTTCCGTTGCTTTTTCAATATCGATATTCATTCTTTCAGCCAAAACGGTCAGCCACCAAATCGATTCTCCTAATTTATGTTTGAGTTCTTGTTCTGTATTTCCTTTTGGCCATCTTCCCTGCTGCGACATTACGTTACGTCCAACTAAACCGGCATCTGTTAAAAATGCTAGTGCATCTTCTTCTATTGTCCATTCACTTCCGTGATGAGATAATTCTAATTCGTGATAACACTTTCTTATTTCTAAAGAACGTTCTTTTAGCTGTTCAAAATTTATTGATGCCATAATTTAATTTTTATTGAATTGTTCCTGAAATGCGACTGGACTTAAATTTGTTTTTTTCTTAAATAATTTATTGAAAGACTGCGGATGCTCAAAACCTAATTTATAGGCAATTTCAGATATTGAAAAAGTTCCTTTTGTGATATAATCTTTTGCTTTTTCTATCAATTTATCATGAATAAACTGCTGTGTATTTTGTCCGGAAAGATTTCGAAGTAAATCACTTAAATATCTGGCAGACAAACCTAATTCATCTGCAACAAATTGTACGGTTGGCAAACCATTTTCAAGAGGTTTTTCGTTATTAAAATAATCTTCTAATAAAATTTCTAGTTTCGAAAGCACATCATTATTAATCGCTTTTCGGGTAATAAACTGTCGGTTATAAAAACGATTACTGTAATTAAGTAAAAGTTCGATTTGCGAAATAAGCACGTCCTGGCTAAAATTATCAATTCGTTCCTTCAGCTCATTTTGAATATTGGCAAAAACGTTTAAAATGGTTTCTTTTTCATTTTCAGATAAATACAAAGCTTCAGATGCCGTATATGAAAAGAATCCGTATTTTTTAATATTCGTATTTAAAGTATACGGCCGAATAAAATCGGGATGAATATTTAAGGACATGCCGCTGTAATCGGCCTCTTCTTCCTGCATTTTTAAAACTTGTCCGGGTGAAATAAATGACATTCCCCCTTCTTCAAAATCATAAAAACCATGACCATACCTAAGTTTTCCCGAAAAACGAGTTTTAAAAGAAATTTTATAAAAATCTAAAATAATTCCGTTTTCAAAATCTTTTGGATCAAATACAGCTTCACCATAATTCAAAATACTAATAAGCGGATGCATGGGCTTTGGCTGTCCCATAGCTTTATGCAATTCTGAAATGCTGTTAAATATTTTAGGCTGGTTTTTCATTTTACAAATTTATAAAATGTTCAACTGGTGCAATGTTCCAGCTCACTGTGCTTTGATCAATCATGTCGTGTACAGCAGAATCGCTAAGTTCTGTCATTAATTTATGCATCGCATCTGTACCTTCTGCTGTGCTGTTCCAAACCAACATATCGTAAACCATTCCTTTTTTTAATTCAAAAATTGTTCTGGAACGAAATCCTTTTTGACGTTTTAAAAATTCGTCAATTTCTTTGTTTGCTTCAATAAATTGCTGCGTTGTAAAACCATTTAATTTAAAAGTTGTCAATTCTATTGCTTGATTTTTCATCTTGTTTTAAATTAGAAAGTAAACATTGCTTTTATGTTCTGCACTTGAGTTTCGGCACCATTCTTTAATCTTTCATCGTACAAAGCATTGGCATCATTTCCGGCTATATATCGCAACTGATTTTTATTATCTGTCGCCGCTTCGTATATAATTTGAGCAACATCTTCGGCATTTGTATAATTCTCTAATTGTTCTGCACTATAACCTTTACTTACTTCTGCAGTTAATTTTTCATATGCTGCGTGTTGCCCGACTTCCATAGAACGAATTGCAAAATCGGTTTTCATGCCGCCCGGAGCGACAACTTTAACCTGAATTCCAAATTGAGTTAATTCTGATGCAAGGCTTTCTGAAAAACCATCTACACCAAATTTTGTTGCACTGTAAATAGAACAAGTCGGAAATCCGATTAATCCGAAAGTAGAAGTAACATTTATAAAAGTACCGCTTTTTTTCTCACGAAAATGAGATGTAAAAGCTTTTGAAACTCTGATAACTCCAAATAAATTAGTAACAATCTGACGTTCGATTTGAATTTCGTTTAAAGATTCTAAAGCACCAATTAACCCATATCCTGCATTGTTTAATACAACGTCAACAGAGTATTTCTCCGTAATATTTTTTATTGTTGCTGTAATTTGTTCTGAATTTGTAACGTCAAGCGGGAGTACAATTACGTTTTTTAATAAAGTTAATTCTGTTTCCTTTTCCGGATTTCGCATAGTAGCGATTACCTGCCAGCCTTTGCTTTGAAATAATTTTGATGCTGATTTTCCTAAACCAGTTGAAGCTCCTGTAATAAAAATTGTCTTTTGCATTTTTAATTGTTTTAAAATTATAATGCAAAGATCAGCCGAAGCCTGAAGTTGTTTTTAGTCATTTTGGATAATTAGTTAGCCAAAATGACGATTACGAAATAAATTAGTCACCACCGCAGCCACCGCATGAACTTCCACAAGAACTCCCGCATGAGCTACCTCCAGAATTTCCGCATCCAGAACCACTGTCTGATGATGTAAAATTGTTATTTGCAGGCATGACCAAAGGCATAAAAGAAGCTGTCAGACCTCCGTATAAAAAATAATTCCACTGCCAGTCTTGTTCAACATTAGTATTACTTTTTCCTTCTTTAAAAGAGGAGTGAATTGTATGAAAAAATAAATAGTTCACTACTTTCTTATAGTAACGATAAGAGATCGCTGCTAAAATTATGGTTATAATAACAATATTAGTTATAGCCTTTCCTCTAGAAACTCCTGTAATAATTCTGCTAAAGCCTATATTTAAAAGAAGTCCAAAAACTACCAACGCTACTTTTATGATAAATAAAAATTGCTTAGAATCTAAAATCGTTTCTCTAATTTTTTCAACTCCTTTTTTTAATTGTTGAAATATTTGTTTGTTTATAATTAACTGATGTAACTGTAGATAAGGTATTAAATCATATTCTTTCATGATCTCAATAACACAATTTTCATATTGATTATTTGTTAGCGTATCATCGATTAAGTTTAATTTATTGCCTGTAACCTGAATTCTTCTATTTTCAATTAAATTATTTACGACTCCATGAATTACATAGTCTAGATTATTTTTTTGAAAGAAGACCAATTCTAAAGGTGTGAGATTGCTAATGATTAATTTCGACTTAATTTTTTCAATCAGCGAATCACAAGTTTTCTTAACAAATTGCATCAATAAAAAGGTTACCAAAGCGAACAAAAATATGTAATACCATGCAAAATATGGATTACCAATTTGAATCAAAATTGGTTTTATAAGAAGAGAAATGGGAAAACTTAAAAGTATAAATGCTCCTAAAAAAATTATTTTTAATATTCCGAGATTATAATTAGCGCTGTCTAGTTGGAGTGAATCCATTGAATTTCCAAAAGTCCAAATTTCTTCTGGCTGCTTTCCAAAATTTAATTCATATAAGTTTTTAGTAACTTCTTTTGCTTTATGGAATTTCTCGTGTTCAGCTTTATTATGTGTTGACGGAATATGTTCAATTCTTTTTGTCAAAATTGTACATAGATCAGAATAGGAATTTGTAAAAATTAAATGCTGATGCCACACAATATCTACAATTTCTGAAGGTGAAACCATTTCGTTGGAAGTTGCTGCCAGATACATGAATTTTTTATATTCTAAAATCGCTGTTTTAGTAAAATAAATAGTCCAACTATTTTCGAATGCTAATCTTGTTGAAAATCCGTATTGATCATTTGGTTTGTCGAGATCAAAATTTTCGATTTGATTCCAAAGTTGTATATCCATAAAAAATTAAAGTTCTTTCGTTAAACGATCTAACTCTTTTAATAAAGTTGGAATTCTGAATTCGCCAGACATACTTTCTACTTTTTGAAAAGCTTCTTCCAAATCAATTCCAATAGATGTTATAAATAAAGGTTTAGCACTGTCTCCTCTGAGCAAAGCTTTTTTATCTTTTTCGATACTGGCAAAATTGGTTTTGGCTACACCAATAATTGGAATCTGTTTATTTAGCTTTTCATATAAATACCCGCCTAAACCATATTTTTTATCATCATCTAAATACACAAATCCGTCTACAATAATGGCTTCAATATTTTTCAAATCAATTTGATCTAGTAAGCTAAGAATACACGGAAGTTCTCTCCTATAAAACTCTCCTGGAATATATTCTGAAACATTATCAATTATTTCTGTGTGAACTTTAAAATTTTTATCTTCATTCCATTCCTTAAATTCAAGGCAGACTGTTTTTGCTTTATTATCAAAATAATAAGTATCGAAGGCTAATATCATATTTATTTTTACTCTTTAAACTCTTAATAAACCTCGAAAACCTCTCGCTGCGTAATACGAATCGGCACCATTGTGATATACAAAAACAGTATCATAGCGGAAATCTGAAAAAATAGCACCACCCAGTTTTCGAATATTTGCAGGAGTTAAAATCCAGCTTGAAGTTTTAGTATCAAATTTTCCGAGTTTTTGAAGTTCTCGATATTCTTCTTCATTCAAAATTTGAATTCCCATTTCAGAAGCCATGTTTACAGCACTGTCTTTTGGCTTATTTTCTTTTCTTTTTTCTAATGCTTCGTGATCGTAACAAATACTTCTTCGCCCTTTTGGACTTTCTGCAGCACAATCATAAAAAATATATTCTCCTGTTTTATCATCAAAAGCAACGACATCCGGCTCGCCTTCTGTTCGTTCCATTTCGTCAAGAGACCAGATTTTTTCAGGATTAGCTTCGAGCTTAGCCAGAACTTTTGACCACTCAATATTTTTATGGCGATGTTTATTGTTTTCAAAACGTGCTTCTAAAACACTTAACAATGATTCTTGCTGCTCTAAGGATAATTTATATTTTTGATTATTCATGACTTTTGAATTAATTATTTGGAAATAAATTCTGAAAGATATTTTTCAAGCTTTTCAATATTCTCTTTTTGCCCCTGATCTGCTTTGTGTGCTTTTACAACAATATCAAACATTTCTTGAGAATCAAATAAAAAGGACCAGTCTAAAAAAGTTTCAGAATTTTTAGACTCAAATAAAACAGTTGTAATAAAATGCGGATTGAAATGTTCAAAGATAATTTTCTCAAATGGGATAATTTCTTTAAAAATACTTCTGTTTGGATAATTTTTTCCATCAGGTCCGTGCATTGTTAAATTCCACTCGCCTTCTTCTTGAAAATCCATTTTATGAATTGTATTAGTAAAACCGTTTGGTCCCCACCAATTTGCAATATGTTCAGGGTTTGTCCAAACTTCCCAAACTATATCCGTTGGTGCCTTAAGCAATATTTTACTTTGAAGTCTTCTATTTTCAATATTATTATTTTTGCTTTCCATACTTTCTTAACTCATTTAATCATTCAAACCCTTACCCTCTAAAATATTTGGAATATTTTTTTCTACTCTCGTTTCTCTGGTTTTGGATTGTTTTGGTTGAGAGAAATGTAAAAGATAGGCTCTCTGTCTTCCAGGCGTAAGTGCCGAAAAAGCTTTTTGTAAATCTGGCATTACATCTAATTTTTTCTGGAATTCTTCAGATACTTCAAATTCAGAAGTCTTTTTCAGTTCTACTTTCAAACCAGCTTTCTCGATTTCTATCGCTTGATAAATATATGTTTTTAATACATCTTTTAAGTCAACAATTTCTTTAAGATTAGTAAATCGTATTTGTCTTGCCGCTTGTACATTCTCAGATTGTTGTATTAAAATACCATCTGTGTCTTTTAACAAAGCGCCTTTAAAAAACAAAAAGGCACAATACTCTTTAAAAGCATGAATTAAAACAACATTAGCTTTTTGAAAAGTATAACAAGGAACTCCCCATTTTAATTCTTCGCTCAATTGACATTCGCGGGCAATTTTTCGCATTAAAACTAATTCTTCCTGCCATTTCTTGACTTCATCAAAAAAGAAATCAACATTTGGGTTTGCATTAACTTGTGACATCTCATTTTTTTTAAAATTACTCTTTCACAATAGAAGAAAGATTTTAATTTAAAATTAAGACATTTTTTTGATTTAACTATAAATTTAAAAGTCTAGCAAACTAGAAAAATATCTCATTTAATGGCAAAATAGAAACGAAAAAATCTTTCAATCTTACAATTTAGCAAGCAAAAAATAAGATTTAAGACGTTATTTGTTGACGAATGCACTCTATATTTCAAAAAAAAGACATTCTAAAACATGTTGATATAAAAAAATATCCCTCCCAGCCTGATCTTTAAAATACTGCCAGCGTTTTCCACCGCTGGAAATCCATAATTATAAAAGCCCTTAGGTCATCTCAGTAATCAAAATACGATTGGATTTCCGGGATATAGGCTCAGATATTGGATATTGATAAACCTATCGCTTGCTTGGTAAGACAAAAGTATTATATAAAAAAAAATCCTCATCAAAAAAATGATGAGGATTCTTAAAAGAAAGGCGACGACATACTCTCCCACAATACTGCAGTACCATCTGCGCAGGCGGGCTTAACTACTCNGGAATACCAGAAACGTTGACAGAAGCAGAGACATTACAATAAAATAAAAAAAAATCCTCATCAAAAAAATGATGAGGATTCTTAAAAGAAAGGCGACGACATACTCTCCCACAATACTGCAGTACCATCTGCGCAGGCGGGCTTAACTACTCTGTTCGGGATGGGAAGAGGTGAGCCCCGCCGCAATAACCACCTTAAGGTTGTTAATCTAAAGTCACAAGTCTTAAAGTTGTCAAGTCTTTCGACTTTTGACTTTAATCTTTCGACTTAAAGACTGCTCTGCGTCGAGCTAATATYTTAACATACTGAGATAAAGAAAAGTAAATATATTTTAGAAAG
>NZ_LMHW01000009.1 GCF_001428525.1 Flavobacterium sp. Root186 | reverse complement strand
CCTGCCGGAGCATTAGCACCTAATGTTAAACTTCCATCTGGATTTAGAACTAAATATCCTATCGGGTCTGCAGTAGTGGTTGTCAGATTTACATCTGATGGAACTAATGCTGTTCCGTTTTTAGTATCGTTACTAAATACATTTAATGGTAAGGTCTGAGATGAACTGCTTGATGTAACTGATCCGATAACATCGGCATTAGCAATTAATACTCCGCCGGTTACCACAACTTTTGAAATTACTGTATCACAGTTTGTCGGGTTACTAACCTCACAGATGCTGTATGTTACATCGTAAGTATTAGCCGGTGTATTTGGTGCAACGCTTACCGTTCCGTCTGCATTTAAGGTTAATCCTGCTGGAAGCGTTCCTACTGCTGTCAGGGTTACCTGTCCAGCTGAACTGCCGATTACAACCGGATTTCCGTTTAAGGTATCATTTGCTGTTAATGGCTCTGTTGTTCCTCCAAGGTTTCCGTTAATTGCAGCCGTAGTTTCTGTTACTGCATCGATTACTGGTGTTGGTGTCGGTGCCCCTGCTGTTACACTTACTGTGTTTGAACTGCAGTTTGTTGGGTTAAGTTTCTCACAGATCGTGTAAGTYAACTGATAAGTGCCTGCCGGAGCATTAGCACCTAATGTTAAACTTCCGTCTGGGTTTAGAACTAAATATCCTGTCGGATCTGCAGTAGTTGTKGTCAGATTTACATCTGATGGCACTAATGCTGTTCCGTTTTTAGTATCATTATCAAATACATTTAACGGTAATGTCTGAGATGCGCTTGTTGATGTAACTGATCCGATAACATCGGTATTAGNCCTGCCGGAGCATTAGCACCTAATGTTAAACTTCCGTCTGGGTTTAGAACTAAATATCCTGTCGGATCTGCAGTAGTKGTTGTCAGATTTACATCTGATGGCACTAATGCTGTTCCGTTTTTAGTATCATTATCAAATACATTTAACGGTAATGTCTGAGATGCGCTTGTTGATGTAACTGATCCGATAACATCGGTATTAGCMGTTAATACTCCGCCGGTTACCACAACTTTTGAGATTACGGTATCACAATTTGTCGGGTTACTAACCTCACAGATGCTGTATGTTACATCGTAAGTATTAGCCGGTGTATTTGGTGCAACGCTTACCGTTCCGTCTGCGTTTAAAGTCAATCCAGTTGGAAGAGTTCCTACTGCCGTCAATGTTACCTGTCCAGCTGAACTGCCGATTACTACCGGGTTTCCGTTTAAGGTATCGTTAGCGGTTAAG
>NZ_LMHW01000008.1 GCF_001428525.1 Flavobacterium sp. Root186 | reverse complement strand
AATAATTGACCACCGCCAGTTACTGTTAACGCACTGTTTGCTGATGTAAGATTATACAATGAACCTGTATTGAATGTTCCTGTTGCTCCAGTTGCTCCTTGAGGTCCTGTAGCTCCAGTTAATCCGATTGGACCTTGTGATCCTGTTGCTCCTTGCGCTCCTGTAGCTCCAGTTAATCCAATTGGACCTTGGGCTCCTGTTGCTCCTGTAGCACCTTGAGGTCCTGTAGCTCCAGTTAAGCCGATTGGACCTTGTGCCCCTGTTGCCCCTGTAGCACCTTGAGGTCCTGTAGCTCCAGTTGCTCCTTGAGGTCCTGTAGCTCCAGTTAAGCCGATTGGACCTTGTGATCCTTGCGCTCCTGTAGCTCCAGTTAAGCCGATTGGACCTTGTGATCCCGTTGCTCCTTGCGCTCCTGTAGCTCCAGTTAAGCCGATTGGACCTTGTGATCCTGTTGCTCCTTGCGCTCCTGTAGCTCCAGTTAAGCCGATTGGACCTTGTGATCCTGTTGCTCCTTGCGCTCCTGTTGCTCCAGTTAATCCGATTGGACCTTGTGTTCCTGTTGCTCCTTGAGGTCCTGTAGCTCCAGTTAAGCCGATTGGACCTTGTGATCCTGTTGCTCCTGTTGCACCAATTGCTCCAGCATCTCCTTTATCWCCTTTGTCTCCTTTTAATCCTGCCAATTGCGTTGGAGTAAAATCAGAGTAGTTGAAATCCTTACCAGCATCTCCTTTATCTCCTTTGTCTCCTTTTAATCCTGCCAATTGCGTTGGAGTAAAATCAGTGTAGTCGAAATCCTTACCAGCATCCCCTTTATCTCCTTTGTCTCCTTTTAATCCTGCCAATTGCGTTGGAGTAAAATCAGTGAATTCGAAATCCTTACCGGCATCTCCTTTATCACCTTTGTCTCCTTTTAATCCTGCCAATTGCGTTGGAGTAAAATCAGTAAATTCGAAATCCTTACCATCAACTCCATTTGTTCCGTCAGTACCTTTAAGACCAGCAATATATTCGTCCATATCTTTCCCGTCGTTTCCAGGAAGCTCTTTCCAGATCTCGAATGCTGATTTACCATCAATTCCGTTTTCTCCTTTAAGACCCTGAACATAGTCGTTCATATCTTTCCCGTCGTTTCCAGGAAGCTCTTTCCAGATCTCGAATGCCGATTTACCGTCAGCACCAGTTGCACCAGTAAGACCCTGAACATATTCGTTCATGTCTTTTCCGTCGTTTCCAGGAAGCTCTTTCCAGATTTCGAATGCTGATTTTCCATCAGCACCGTTTGTTCCGTCAGTACCTTTTATTCCGTCTAAATATTCGGCAATTGTTTTTCCGTCGTTTCCAGGAAGTTCTTTCCAGATCTCAAATGCCGATTTACCGTCAACTCCGTTTGTTCCGTCAGTACCTTTTAATCCGTCTAAATATTCGGCAATTGTTTTTCCGTCGTTGCCAGGAAGCTCTTTCCAGATCTCAAATGCCGATTTTCCATCAACTCCGTTTTCTCCTTTAAGACCCACAACATATTCGTTCATGTCTTTACCGTCGTTTCCAGGAAGCTCTTTCCAGATCTCGAATGCTGATTTACCATCCGCACCAGTTGCACCAACAAGACCC
>NZ_LMHW01000007.1 GCF_001428525.1 Flavobacterium sp. Root186 | reverse complement strand
ATAAAACAGTCTGCATCCTTTTGTTTGTCTACTTTATAGAAAGTATTATTTTTCATATCTATATAATTTTTGGTATAAATCACATTGTATTTTATGGCACAAAATTACTTCGGGATCAAAACCTAAGTAACCCGTTGAAGTCTTTAGTGTATTACAATAGGATTAAATACTGTTGCTTCTTTATTCGTAACCAATTACATATCAGAATCATACAGATTACCTGTATTTGATTCTCCTGTTGTTAGGGTGCAAAAATCCTGTTTAATAACTTTTTATCCTGCCCATAAAAGTTTATAGCATTACAGATTAAGCCATTTATATATTTTGGTTTGAATAGTAAATCATAGTTTTATACACTAACCTTTATGGAATTGCTTTTATTAATTATTAAAAAAGTAATAAGCTAATAATAAAAAAAAACAATTATGGGTTTGTTGTTTTTTTTAAACCTAAAAAAGAGTTTAAACAAAAAAAAGAGAAAGCATAAACTTTCTCTTTTTTAAGAAAAAAAATACCAAAAATATTATTTTTACTCCCCTAGAAGTAATGAAAAATAATATGCAAATATCTATTTTACAAAACACTGTAATACCCATTAAAAGTTTAATAACAAGCAGATAAGGCTATTTTTAAATCTTAGATAATTTGATTTTTTTTTCTAAATTAGATAAGGAAAAAATATAAGGTTAATTTTAGTAATTCATCCTTACTATTCTTAAATAAATAGTTGAAGCAATTAGTATAGTTTCAAAAATACAGTAACAAAAAAAGCGATAACTTTCGTTACCGCTTTTAAAAAGTTCATTACAATAATGAATCAATAATCTCTATAACTTACCAGTAAATTATTTAATTCTTTTTACAGAACAGAAAGTAACTGGTGCATTCGCATAAAAAGATGATCTGATAACATTACCTGAATTCGCTACTGGAAATATTGCTCTAAAAGAATAAGTTTTTCCTGTCTCTAAATAGGCGGCCGCCGTAATTACTATCGTAGTAAAATCATTACCAGTACCTCTGGAGGTTAAATCACCTGATCCCAATGCAAGCCATTTAGCATCTGTATCACAATATAAACCCATTGAAGGATTATTACTAGCTTGACCGCCTAATGTTGTAAAAAACTGTGCATTTATATTAACCAAATAATAACCAGTTCCTGTAACCGTAAAATTATTACTAGTCGAGTTTGCTGAATAAGTTCTTTTATTATCAATAATTACAGTGGTTAAATTACCAATCTGAGCCTGAACATTTGCATTTGGAGCAGCAAAATTTGAAGTCATCATTACCGCTATTTCCTGAGCTATTTCTAACTGACCATTTACCGCTATTACGGTTCCATTATCAGTAGGTACAATGTTAGGAACTGCTGCTGGTGCTTTCCAAACTATATTACCACTTGTATCAGTCGATGTGGCCACATATCCTGGTTGTGGTCCAACTCCATCAGTACCTTGCCAAATTTGAGCATTAATTAATGATGTTTTTCTTGTAGATTCGTTAATAGTTAAATCATTTCCTCCTTTCAATCCATTGTATATCCCCAAGGCTCCAGCATCTTTATAAAAAGAGAAAGTATTATTGTTTGCAGCAGTTCTATCTCTAAAAACGATATCATTACGGTTCATATTAAGACCTTGAGTAGCTGTATGATTACCAAGGTTATCTCCTACACTAGCTCTGGATATTGATTTTAAAACACCGTTTCCATCTATTACTAATACATTATCGGTTGCCGCACCAGCCTGCAAACCTTGTATTGCCAAAGTATAAGCAGAAGTGGTTATCAAAGTTGAAGGTTTCAATAAAGCTCCTCCTAACTGAATATTACCGTTTGATGCAGTTAATCCGTTATCTGCTTTATTAAGAACATTAGGATTAATAGTTATTTTTTTACCATTTATTGTAGCTACTGTCTCTGTTTGTGCCATCAGAAACCCTCCTTGAACTAATAATAGTACACAAATTATTTTTTTCATTTTTTACATTTTTTTTTAAACATCTATTACAGTATTGTAGTAAGACTAGACAATGTCAATTTGTAAGTCTTCATATTGTTTCATTAAAATATTTAGCTCGTATCTAGTAAAAATCAAAAAGCAACAAGCTAAATGTTATTCTCTGAAAATCTATAATATTAAGAGGCCGCACATTCTTGATAAAAAGAATATGCAGCCTTCTTAAAAAAAGTTCAATATTATTTTAAATAATCAATCATAATATTATCACCCACCATTAAGGCGTAAGAACCATTATTTGCACTATTATAAGTTAATACGTTACCACTAACCGATATAGCGTCTTTATCAATTCGAACTCCGTTTATGTACAACTTAACTTTAGACAAAGTCGAAGGTGTTGCAGTTAGAGTAAAACTAGTCTGCCCTGCTGTAGCTGTAAATTCATCTATAGCTTGTTGAGGAATTACACCATTCATAACGGTTGATGCAGGTTTCCAAACTACATTACCATTTGTATCTGCCGCTACAGCTATAGCACCTAATTCTGGTGCAGCTCCATCAGTACCTTTTGCAATTTGTGCAGAAGTTACTGTTGTTTTACCTGTAGTTTCATTAATAATCAACTCATTTGCAGCTCGTGCTTCATTATACAGACCAAAATTACCATTGTCTTTATATGCGATAAATGATTTTGTATTTTGAGTATTTCTATCTTTAATATTAGCTGCGTATGATACAATAGCTGTACTCATGTTTGCAGTATTAATATTATTGATGTTTTTATTATTCATATCTAAATCCTTTGTAGCAATATGATTACCAAGGTTATCTCCAGTTATTGCTAACGCTGACGCATTTACCCATGTTGGTGCATTTCCGCTTCCTTTAGAGATTAAGACCTGACCATCAGTACCAGAATTACCTGCTGTAGTTGCTGTTCCTCCAACTTTTAAATCTTTATTAAGAGTCATATCACCAGCTACATGCAATTTACTTGCTGGTGCGTTACTGCCAATACCTAGGTTACCTTGTCCGCTTAAACGCATAACCTCTGCTTGAGTTGTTCCGGCTCCACTGTAATTTGACCATGCAAATTGTCCGGCTGAATTTCCTTTTGAACCTGTTACAGTGTTTAATGNGCATTTCCGCTTCCTTTAGAGATTAAGACCTGACCATCAGTACCAGAATTACCTGCTGTAGTTGCTGTTCCTCCAACTTTTAAATCTTTATTAAGAGTCATATCACCCGCTACATGCAATTTACTTGCTGGTGCGTTACTGCCAATACCTAGGTTACCTTGTCCGTTTATACGCATAACCTCTGCTTGAGTTGTTCCGGCTCCGCTGTAATTTGACCATGCAAATTGTCCGGCTGAATTTCCTTTTGAACCTGYTACAGTRTTTAATGTCCAGCCAGCTAAATGCTCTATACGTGCAGCATCGRCATTATTAAGGAATTGCACTTTACTTCCGTCAGCAGCTCCAAAATTGATCACATTAGTATTCATATCCAATGCCTTCGTAGCAATGTGATTTCCAAGGTTGTCACCTACAGCATCTTTCCAAGTTGCAGATCCAGCACCATTTGAGCTTAAAACTTGTCCTGCTGTACCACCTTTAATATCTAAAGCGGTTGCAGCTGTTAATAATTGACCACCGCCAGTTACTGTTAACGCACTGTTTGCTGATGTAAGATTATACAATGAACCTGTATTGAATGTTCCTGTTGCTCCAGTTGCTCC
>NZ_LMHW01000006.1 GCF_001428525.1 Flavobacterium sp. Root186 | reverse complement strand
CCTTTATAAAACAGTCTGCATCCTTTTGTTTGTCTACTTTATAGAAAGTATTATTTTTCATATCTATATAATTTTTGGTATAAATCACATTGTATTTTATGGCCTAAAATTACTTCGAGATCAAAACCTGGATAACCTGTCAAAGTCATTAGTGTATTAAAATAGGATTAAATACTGTTGCTTCTTTTGTGATCAATAACCTGTAAAAACAACATGAAAGGCATTACGTATTTTAATTTTACGCTTCAAAATCTTATATAACATACTAAAATTCAACCTTTAGAAGCTTTTAGAATTACAGATTAAGTCATTATATATTTTTGATCTGAAAGCAAAAAAGCAAACCCTAATTAACTAAGCCCTTTTTTAGAAGACTTCCTTTTGTTAGTTTCAAAAACTACTTACAGATCTAAAATTTAATGTTATTGCTGCGTAAACAAGTTTGCTGACACATCATATTTAAGAGGTCTAAGCGTTTATAAGACAAAAAAAAAGAGGTAGTATAAACTCCCTCTTTTTAAGAAAACAATTACCAAAAATATTATTTTTACTCCCTTGAAGTAATGAAAAATAACACACAAATATATTTTTAATAAAACAGTTTAATGTCCCCTAAAAGGTTAATAATATATAGATTAAGCTTTTTGTTGTTTCAAAGAAATTACGTGAGGATTCAAGGTGTACTGGTCTCAAAATATGATTTACTCCGTAAGATGTAAAGCTTAAAAAAAACAAAAAATATGCTTCTATTATATTAGCAAAAAACCTCATAATAAGACCTTTATTTCAGATCAAATAAATTAACACTTCAGTAAGTTTTAATCTGCGAAATCATTTAATCCAGGGTCAGCTTTTACAAAAATCATTCGTGAAAATTCGTGCAATTCACGGCAAACCTAAATACTAATTCAAAATACCAGCATCAGCCAATCGGGCGTAACGTCCGGTAATAATTCCGTTTTCGTCAATTACAAAAATTGTTGGCGTACCTATTACCCCAAAACTGGAAAAATTATAACCTGTACTTCCTCTAAAATCACAGTTTTTATTCTTCCACGGAAATCGTGCTGCATTTTTTTTATATTCGTCAGGATCAACATCCGAGGCTGCCGTAACTACTTCGTAGCCCTTTTTTTGAAGTTCCTGATAGTTGCCTAATAAAAGATTGATTTCATTATCGCAATTGTTGCATCCCGTTTCATAAAACACCAAAAGCGTTTTTTGTTTTTTATTAAAGCTGTAGTTCCCTGACTCCCAAAGCAAATCCGGAGCAGCCATACCTATTTGCGGCCCACCCATTGCAGATAATAAAAAGTGACTTGGCTTTTCTATTCTGCCGGATTTTGCCAGGTATGCCCCATACGGACTGCCTACATTGTCTTTTCCGGTTTGAGCCAATTGTTTCACCACTAAATCTGCAAAGTCAGTAAACTGGATATTATTTTTTATTCTTGTGCCGATCTGCTGTAAGTCTGCTAGTAATTGTTCATCATTTTTAGACTGCTGGATCTGCAGATTCAGCCAACCCGTTACCACATCATACCAGACACCGCTGCTATAAAGATCGTCGAAGTTTAGTTTAGACATTACAAAATCATTGGCTGCTGTTGCTTTTTGCTCTGGACCGTCTTTAATATCATTGAAATTGCCCATTAAAAAATCGAATATTTCTATCATGCGCGCGGCATAAAACGGATTTTGCGCATTACTGTTTTTGAGCGATTTATATTGCTGGCTTAATTGCTCCTGCTCTTTTTCAAACGGTGCATAAACCGCATCAGCAACTGTGTAGGCTGCCAATGCATTTTTTGCCAGTGCTGCTTTTTGCAAAAGTCGGTTTTTTTGTAGGGTAGTCTTCATAAAATATTCATTTTCAGGCGAATATTTAAAAAAAATATTATCAAAATTTGGGGCTTCTTCCTTACAGCTTACCGTAAAATTTTCCTTGTTTATTGCCAGGTCCAGGCCTCCGCCATCTGTTAGTAAAAAACGCAGCATGCCTTTGTACCCCTTAAAGCGGTCTTTGAATACTATAGTCGTTTTACCGGATTTGTCTAATGTTCCTTTGGCAATCGTATCTGTTTTTTGCCCGTAAAAACCTAAACAGAAGTACGATTTGCCGCCAAAATGGCTCCAGTCAATATTTACTGTTTGACTTTGTGCTGGTATTGCGATTATAATCGCAATAAGCACTAAAAAAAATTGTTTCATCCTGCTTCCTTTTTATTTATACTCCTTCATTTGATGTAATTAATTTTAACACATAGCATCATAGATTTAGAAAACATAATAAAGGCATTTCATTTACTTAAAAACACATAACTATGTGTTAAAAACTAGTTTCTTCATTGCCTTCTTTTTTATATATGAAATCTATATCTCTATGTGTGTGTTTTTTAAATTGCACCCAACGGGTTATTCTATTAAAAAAACCGGTATTACTAAATTGTAACCCGGTCTTTTTCTTTGTTCCTGCAGGCAGTGTGATCTGCCTGCAGGTTTATTGGCTTTTGTTTTTTTTCTACAATTTAGTATTAACTGCTATAATTCCATACAACGTACAGACCATCCCTGCCAATAAGTAAAAACATAACTCACCGAAGCACGCATATCTGAACCTACAACCAAAGTGTTGGCACCTACTGCTGCGCTTGTGGTTGGGCCATCAGCCGACCAATAATACCCACCTACATTCAGGCCAGATGGTATAACAGCCCCATTAACTAATTGATTATAGCCCGACATAGGCATATACAATAATTCTCCAATTTTACCCATTGATGTAAGATTACTACTAGATGTGTAAGAAGTACCAAACCTTGAATAGGTATTATTTGCAACTACACCTTCCCATTCACTGTTAGTCGGGATACGATAACCAGCAGGACATGGATCCGAAACTCCTTTTTTAGGGCTTTCACTTCCAGGATTTCTTGAAGCATTATAATTGTAATACATTGAAGTAGTTGGGATCGCTAGATTGCCTTTCTCCAATGAAACTTTTTGTCCTATTAAGAAATGATCCCCAATTAATCCATTTTGGATTACAGTATAATCAAGCGAAGCATCAGCCCCTAAGTTATGACACATAAAACTTTTCCAAACTCCTGCCGCCACAAATGCACCACAACAAGCGCAATCCTGAATTTTAACATTCAATTGTACTGCTACATCTTTAGTACCATCATTGTAAACGGCATATATTTTTACGTTTATCGCATTGGCTGCCGTTCTTCCCCAAACTATACTGCCGGAATCACTTAAAGTGTTTTTGTAAGTTACAACAAGCGTCACTACCTGACTGTTGCCTACAGTTCCCGGAACTGCCACTGCATCTGCATTAGTACTTTGTACAGCACCATTTGCATCGACAACTACAAAACGAAGATTACGCTTTGCTCCACTTGAACTTGCTGTAAATACGTAATTTTGCACGTTTTGCGTTGCGAAATTCGTCATATTCACTGTACGAATCGTTTTTGAACCACAGGTACCTCCATCATTTTCAGGAGCCTTATTGATATCAAAACATGTTTTCCCTACTAAAATACCAGAACCTGCAGGCAGTGCTTCCGGATTTGCTGATACATTTACTGCAAATACAGGAGATGTTCCTGTTATTCCTGCAGCACAGCCATTGGTTACTATACAATAAAAATACATAGTGCCTGCAGCTGCTGGTGTGTACGTATACGATGCACTTGTAGCACCGCTGATCGCTGAACCGCCCGTTACTGATGCTGTAGTATTAGAATACCATTGGTAGGTTTGCGTATTGCCATTTGTTACTGACACACCCATCGTTTTCCCAATACCTGCAACTGTACTCGCAGTAGTACCCGTAGAAGCTGATACTACAGGAGTTGGACAAAGAGGGCTTACATTAACTACTTTAGTGATTTCTTCAGAAGTACCACAAGCGTTTGTTCCCTTCACTTTAATCGTTATTGATGTACCTGTTGCAGGGATGGTAATAGTGGTACTCGAAGTTGTCGCGCTTAATTTTACCCCGTCTACAGTCCACTCATAAGATGTTGCTGATCCTGCCAATAATTTTGTCTCGTAAAAAATTCTATCCCCGTTATTTGCTGTTGTACTGGTTGTTTTCCAGTCAAGCACCGGTATAGTAGATTCCTCCATCGGAATTGTTTTGGATGCAGGAGCACTTGCACATCCTGTAGCATTGGTTACCGTTGCTGTATAGGTTACCCCCGGTGTATCAACAGTAATGGTTTGAGTAGTCTCTGTCATTGCTACACCATTTTTGTACCATTGGTAGGTATAAGTTCCTGTTTGCTGTGGCGTAACCGTTAAATCTGCTGTACCATTACACAGAACCCCTCCTGTTAAACTCGTAATAGTTGGTGTTCCCGGAGCTGCACCACCTGTAATTGGCACTGTAATCGTACTTGCTTCAACCGGACAGGCTGCACCGCTATTGTCTGTAGCTACCATACGAATCAGTATATTTGCAATATCTGCAGGAATTTTATAAGGACTTGTAATGATCGTCTTGTCGTTGTACCATGTATAGGAAACTCCCGGCTGCGGGTTATTTACTTTTAATACCAAATTTCCTTCTGAACAAAATGAGGTAACCTCATTGATTGCCTTGTTGTTTATCAATACATCAGCATTATTAAGCGTAATTGGCGTTCCTGTTGGAGTCTGCACTGTAATAGTAACCGTATTTGACTGTTTGCTGTAGCAGCCATTACTTCCTGCTGCCGCAAACCATGCTCCTTGATCTACACTTCCTGTAAGGGTAATTATTGTTCCCGTTTTAGAAGTTAATTCTCCATTTTTGAACCATGTTACGGCACCTGATGCGCCTGATGCTGTTAAGGTAATAGTGCCCGATGGTCCGCAAATTATTCCGTTGTTTGAAGCTACAATTGTGTTAATTACTGCCGGCGAAGTACCGCTCTCTGTAATAACACGTGCATTGCTGGCAATTTCGTTACAGCCCGCTGCTCCAAGAGAAATATTATAAGTGCCCGGCATTGTTGCTGCATAATAATTAACGCCTCTCGCTACCTCAATACCATTACGGGTCCAAATCACTTTACTTAAGTTTGCTGTAGAAGAAGGTATTGATAAATAAACCGCTCCGCCTGAGCATAATGTCAAAGCGCCGTTACTTGGGCTGACTGCCGGAACACTGCCAAGTGTAGTATCACATTCAATAGCTTTCTGCATAAACAGAAAATCCTTAAACTGCCCTGTACAAGAGCTTGTTACTCTTACTAGTACAGTATGAGGTGTAATGGACTCATTTACATTAAAGTTTATTTTAAATGTTCCTGCTGTAGAATTAATATTGCTTAACACTGCATACTCGCTTCCTGCCATAATAGCTATCGAGAAAGGACCATTAGGGCAGTCTTCGTCTGTTACTGTAAAAGTCTGGTTACAGCCTGTTCCATCTGCTTCTGCTGTACACGGCTCAGGGCTTATTTTGGTCATACTTGTTCCTTCGCACAAGCTTATCCAGCGTGTGGCGTTCCAGTATTCCACACAATTTGTTGTTGTATTATAAATAGTAAGGCCGTTTGCCAGTCCTTTTTTAACGGGATCGCTAATAGCGCCAATTGCCAAAGTATTTCTTTGGGCTGTAGTCAATTGAGGCAGGCGCAGTCCGCCTTTCCCGTTACTAACCACTTCGACTGCCGAAAATGTTTCGGCTGCCTTTGGCTTACCGCTTATATTTCCAATAGTTGTCTGTGCACTTATACCAGCTGTAAAAAATACAGCCCATACAAAAAGCCAAAGACTCAATAGATTTTTTTTCATTATTTCTTAAATTACATTAATACTTGTTAAATTTTATTCTGAGAATAATCTCACTAAAACCACTAATCAACACCTTACAACTGTTTTGTTTTAGAATTTGAAATCGCTTTCAAAAGTTGAAACCAACTTTTGAAATAACAACCTATAAAAAAATTTATTCCATTATGGAATTCCCTTCATTTTCAAAAACTGAAACTTATTTTAAAAAAGTTATAAGCTCACAACTAGTAATTATTACTTTAACTCTTTATGAGTTCAATCCATTTTTTGTTATTAACTCATGTTCGAGGTTACGGCCTGAACCGTAACCGAACAGAGTTTTAAAAACTTTAACTTTTACATGAATGAAATAACATACCAGTTAGTTCCATCTGATTGTAATGTTACTTTTAGACTTCCACCTGCACTTCCGTAGTAATCAGACAAGATTTCTTTTGAAGATTTTGTATCAGAATAAATAACATCCTTATCAAATTTAACTGTTACTTCTGCACCAGAATCGGTTGTGATATCCATTTGGTTAATTACCAAGATTCTACCTTCACTTACTGCTGCGTCAGGTAAAGTGATTGTTACATCAGAATTTAATTTATTAGCAATTATTGTATAATCTGTAGCAGCTACTGTATAATTTGCATGAATAATTTTAATACCCATTACATTGCTTGCAGCAGGAGATTTCCATTCTACTGTTTTAACATCACCGTTTTTAACAGTTGTTAAAACTTGTCCTTCTACAGTTGATGGTACAAGGTCAACAGTTGCATCTGCTAAAGTTGCATCAGTTCCTTCAACTTTCAATACTGTAGCTGGAGTTGTAGAGCTTAAATTTGCTTTAGTAATAGCTTCAGCATCTTGCCATGTTACAGTAGTTCCAATTGTTTTTAATATTTGTCCTTCTGTACCTGGAACTATATTAACTTTTGCATCTTGCAATAATGCCCCCGTACCAGTTAGAACTTCTATAACAGTTGAATCTGTAGTAAGAGCTCCTTTATTAGTAAGAGTTGAAGCATCAACAGGTTTAGCAGAAATTACTGAACCAATAATCTCGATTCCTGTACCACCAGTATAAAGTGGCGCTGCTGTACCAGGAAGACCTTGTGGTCCAGCAGGTCCTACAGGTCCTACATCTCCAGCTAGACCTTTCAATCCGTCTAGATATTCGGTAATTGTTTTTCCGTCATTTCCAGGAAGTTCTTTCCAGATCTCAAATGCCGATTTTCCATCAGTACCGTTTGTTCCGTCAGTACCTTTCAATCCGTCTAAATATTCAGTAATTGTTTTTCCGTCATTTCCAGGAAGTTCTTTCCAGATCTCAAATGCTGATTTAGATTTTCCATCAGYACCGTTTGTTCCGTCAGTACCTTTCAAYCCGTCTAAATATTCAGTAATTGTTTTTCCGTCATTTCCAGGAAGTTCTTTCCAGATTTCGAATGCCGATTTTCCATCAGCACCGTTTGTTCCGTCAGTACCTTTCAATCCGTCTAAATATTCAGTAATTGTTTTTCCGTCATTTCCAGGAAGTTCTTTCCAGATCTCAAATGCTGATTTAGATTTTCCATCAGTACCGTTTGTTCCGTCAGTACCTTTCAACCCGTCTAAATATTCAGTAATTGTTTTTCCGTCATTTCCAGGAAGTTCTTTCCAGATCTCAAATGCWGATTTWCCATCRGCACCGTTTGTTCCGTCAGTACCTTTCAATCCGTCTAAATATTCAGTAATTGTTTTTCCGTCATTTCCAGGAAGCTCTTTCCAGATTTCGAATGCTGATTTACCATCAGCACCGTTTGTTCCGTCAGTGCCTTTTAATCCGTCTAGATATTCGGTAATTGTTTTTCCGTCATTTCCAGGAAGTTCTTTCCAGATCTCAAATGCAGATTTACCATCAGCACCGTTTGTTCCTTTAATGTTACTCCATGTTCCGTCTGCTCCGTCTTTTCCAGGTACGTAAACCCAGGTTCCAGAATCATTCGTTACAATTGTAGTATTTACTCCAGGTCCGCCTTCTTTTCCAGGAATACCAGGAACGCCGCTTGTTCCAGCCATTCCTTCAACTCCTACAACTCCAGCATCCCCTTTATCTCCTTTTTCTCCTTTAAATCCGTCTGCTCCATTTATTGGAATCCAATCATCTGGATTATTTGTATCTCCACCCGGTTTTAAAATGTAAACAATTCCAGTATCCTGGTTTATATATATTACTGTATTAGCATCTATACCAGGGGTTCCAACGGCTCCAGGCTCACCTTTTCCTCCAACTACACCATCTTTACCTTTTTTACCGTCAAGGCCATTGATCTTAACCCAGTTTGTTTTAGTCTGCCATTCAATATTACGCTCATCTACAGTTTTTTTATCTCCTATATAGGCATAGATATCACCATTCGGATCTTTTATAATTGCATCAAGGGTAGTAATTGTGCCTGGCGTACCTGGTTCGCCAGCTGCTCCGGCAATACCCGCTGCACCATTCAGACCATTGATTTTAATCCAGTTTGTTTTTGAAACCCAATCAGCATCACGACCCTCAACTGTATTTTTTGTTCCTCAATCTGGGTTGTGATAGCTCCCGGTGTACCAGGAACTCCAGCTGCTCCGGCAATACCCGCTGCACCATTCAGACCATTGATTTTAATCCAGTTTGTTTTTGAAACCCAATCAGCATCACGACCCTCAACTGTATTTTTTGTTCCTACATAAGCATAAATATCTCCATTTGGATCCTGCATGATCGCATTAAGGGTTGTAATRGAACCCGGCGTACCAGGTGCTCCAGTTGCTCCTCCAATACCAGYTGGTCCTGCAAGACCATCTGTTCCGTCATTACCGTTAATTCTGACCCAGTTTGTTTTTRAAACCCACTCAGCATCACGTTCGGCAGCTGTATTTTTTGTTCCTATATAAGCATAAATGTCTCCATTTGGATCCTGCATGATCGCATTAAGGGTTGTAATGGAACCCGGTGTACCAGGTGCACCAGCTGCTCCTCCAATACCGGCAGATCCTGCAAGACCATCTATTCCGTCATTTCCGTTAATCTTAATCCAGTTTGGTGATTTCTCAGCCCATTCATTAGCACGGCCAGCAATTGTAGTATCTGTTCCAATATAAGCATATATATCTCCCTTAGGATCTTTTACAATTGCATCAAGGGTTGTGATAGCTCCCGGTGTACCAGGAACTCCAGCTGCTCCGGCAATACCCGCTGCACCATTCAGACCATTGATTTTAATCCAGTTTGTTTTTGAAACCCAATCAGCATCACGACCCTCAACTGTATTCATAAGCATAAATATCTCCATTTGGATCCTGCATGATCGCATTAAGGGTTGTAATAGAACCCGGCGTACCAGGTGCTCCAGTTGCTCCTCCAATACCAGCTGGTCCTGCAAGACCATCTGTTCCGTCATTACCGTTAATTCTGACCCAGTTTGTTTTTAAAACCCACTCAGCATCACGTTCGGCAGCTGTATTTTTTGTTCCTATATAAGCATAAATGTCTCCATTTGGATCCTGCATGATCGCATTAAGGGTTGTAATTCCATTTGGATCCTGCATGATCGCATTAAGGGTTGTAAT
>NZ_LMHW01000005.1 GCF_001428525.1 Flavobacterium sp. Root186 | reverse complement strand
TCGTTCTCGCGGCTTAAAATTTTAACCTGGTTTTCAGCAGGGAAATAGCTCATCCAGTTTTCGGCGTCAACTAAAAGTTTCCAAACCACCTCTGCAGGTGCTTTGATATCGATATCATTCAGTGCGTAGATCGCAGATATCTCTGGCTTTTGATCCGCCGGCCAATTTGTTTTATTATACATAGTATTTCTTCTTTATTTGCCACCAAAGTTCCGGCAACTTGTTATAAATAACGAGGGCATTTGACACAATTTAAATGTGATAAATGTCACAGTAATTGTCAGCTGTGTTCGTCAGGCAAACGGGCAAATAGTCAGCGGTCTATCGAGTTTTTATTAAATAAGCATTCCGTCAGAATCTCTTTGCGGTGGCAATCATAAAGCGGTAACGGCATTAATGCCGCACACTCTATAACCAACGAAATTAGTAGTAGTAGTAGTAGTAGTAGTAGTAGTAGTAGTAGTAGTAGTAGTAGTAGTAGTAGTAGTAGTAGTAGTAGTAGTAGTAGTAGTAGTAGTAGTAGTAGTAGTAGTAGTAGTAGTAGTAGTAGTAGTTTTGGTTGTTGCTGATGAATCCACAGTAATTTTGGGTACAAATATTTTTTTTACAGCACTTCAATTAGACAGGCAACGGACTTATAATTATCAATACGAATTTAATGATAGCCCTAATAGTCATTAAACAGTCCAATATATAGGTATTTATGAATTTAGGTGGTTTGGCTACATTAAATACATATTTCCATCTGCTTAATTATCCTTAATTTTTTATAGCTTTGTTCAAAAGCGAAGGCTATGTTTGATATTTTTTCATCTTATTTAAAAGAAAAAGCGGGTCTTAACGAGGATGAATTGACTCAGGTACGTATAGTAACTGTGAGCAAGAAACTTCGTAAAAGGCAATACCTGTTACAGGAGGGCGACGTTTGTCACTACAATTGCTTTGTTGTCAAAGGCTGTCTACGGAATTATCGTACCAGTGAAGATGGCAATGAGCATATCTTAAGATTTGCAGTAGAGAACTGGTGGGTAAGCGATTCTGAAAGTTATAATAATGGCACACCTTCCAAAAATAATATCGATGCACTGGAAGAGAGTGAACTGCTGATGATTGACAAAGTAGATTTCAATAATTTACTGGACAGCATTCCCCATTTTAAAGATTTTATTTACAATCTAAAAGCAAAGAGTTTTGACGTAAGCCAAAACCGTATTATGAGCAATATAAGTGATACCGCTGAGGAAAAATATTCCAATTTTATAAAGACATATCCGGATATCTTTAGCCGCGTACCGCTCCACATGATCGCTTCCTACCTTGGGTTATCCCGTGAAACTCTGAGCCGCATCAGGAAAGCAGTATACTAAGGTTTTTAATTAGAGTGGCTGTTTTACGACATAATAAATTTGGAAGAGATACCATTTTTGCCACAAAAGTTAAGGCGTTTATTATTTTCTTTTAATCAAAAACAATTACTGATTTTTGATTAAAAGAAAATGAATTATATCAATTATTTAAAGCTCGTTACTACTTTTAAAATAAAACAAAATTGACATTTTAAATTTGTGGCAACATCGTGGCATCTTCTTTTTGAAAACTAGAAATTCAACAAAATAAAAGCCAGGTAGTTTAGGTTTGAATCTGCAACTATCCATTAATCCTTTTTTTTAAATAGCAAATTCAATAAATAAGGTGGCTGATCCTCGATTTTTTGAGGGATATGAAAACTCTTATGTAATATAATTTATATGAATAACATATCTTTGTATCCTATGTCTATTGAAAAACTCATATCGCATTTTAACAGCTATCTTCCTTTAAACATGGAAGAAACAGATGCTGTAACAAAAAATGCAAATGAAAGAAAGATTAAGCGTCGGCAATTTATTTTACAAGAAGGAGACCGATGTAAACATTATAATTTTATTGTTAGCGGGTGTTTTAAAATGTACAACGTTGACAAGGCCGGAAAAGAGCACAATGTACAATTTGGAGCAGAAAATGCCTGGATTACTGATATGGCAAGCTTCCATTCTGTAAAGCCAGCCGATTTTAAAAACCTTAATGCAGGTAAACCAAGCCAGTTGTTTATTGAAGCAGTCGAGCCTTCTGTAATTATTCAGATAGAACTAAGAGATTTGGTTTTCCTGTTTGAAAAATATCCCAAGTTCAACAGGATTTTTCGAGTAATTGTTGAAAATAATTTTATCGAACTTCAAAATAGGATATTGCAAAATATCAGCATGACAGCAGAGGAGCGTTATCTTTCCTTTTTAGAACAATATCCAGATCTTTCCAATAGACTTCCTAATATTCAAATAGCCTCCTTCCTTGGAATTACGCCTGAATTTCTGAGCAATATTCGAAAAAACATTGCGGGTAATTAACTTTACTCTTAAACTATCTTAATCTTATTTCTTAAACTTTCTTATTGGCCTGATGTTCTGGCTTATTTCATCTTTGTATTACAATTATAAAACAAAGATTATGAAAAAATTATCACAGAAACTCAACTGGCGATATGCTGTAATGAGGTTGACGCATAAACAATTTTTAGCCGTAATATTAATAATCTTAACTACCGGCTTTCAAACAGTACAAGGGCAGGTAACAAAAAAAAGAACAGAAAAGAAAATGACACTAGAACAAAACAAACAAGTAGTAATTAAGTTTAATAAAGAATTTTTCCAATGTGGAAATACAGAAATCACAAAAGAACTTTTATCAGATTCATTTACCAATCATACGGCCTCACCCAATGCGCCAAAAGATGCAAGTGCGATGATTATGTTTATAACGGCTTTTCATAAAGGTTTTTCTAATATTTCAGTTCGAATTGACGAGGTGCTAGCAGAAGCCGATAAAGTATCCTTGAGAAAAACGATAACTGCAATACACACCGGTGAGTTTATGGGGAAAACCGCCACGGGGAAAAAAGTAGAAATGAATGTGATAGAAATAGATATTCTTAAAGATGGAAAGATAACAGACCACTGGAGCAGAAACGATTTTATACAGATTGTGCAAGGTTTGTAAATTGGAACTGCTACTTTTGTCACAAAAAGTTAATGCTGTCTCTTTTTGCTCTTATTAAATAACTTAAATTATCAGATTATATTTTGTGGCAACTCAGATATAAAACTTAATGCATTTTTGCATCAATCCCCAACAGGACATCCAAACCAAATTGTTGAAGCCATACAAAGACAGCTTGTACTTCCAGTAAGCCAATCTCTTCAAGTCTTCCAAAAAATTTATAGAAATTTGCCCCATCGAGGTCACACAGCCAAATGGCGCCAATTGAAGACAATTGGTTTCTTCTTTTGCTTAAAAAAACTTTTATAAATATATTAGTGATTTTTTGTTTTTGTTTTCGTTTCCTTCTAGAAAATATTTTACGAAAAACTTTTTATTTTATGCACCGGCCATAAATTAGATACACGACAATTGGGTTCAAATTTACTTTTTCCAAAACAAAATAGGGCTCTGCGGCAGCCCTAGCCCCGATAGCAGTGCAAATCCTTTTGTGCCGGTCCCGAGGCTTCGGGAGGCACAAAAGATTGGAACGTATAGCGGGAATAGCTCCAAAAAATAAAACTATATATTCACTATATGATCACTCCGAATTCGATTCTCGTAACAACCCCGACAAGCACGCCAATACCACCCAAACCCGCCCCGTACCCTCCTTTAAAAAAACCACAGCAATAATTTATTAAAAAAATAAAATTACAACTTCCCATACAACCAAAAATTACCACAAGCACCACCGTAATTCCCAAAACCCGATCAAAGACCCAAAAACCACAGCCAAAAACACCCAGCCCCTATGACCCGCAGCACCCTTATAAGGAACCCCAAAGCGGCCCCAAAGACATAACGGTGAAGAACATAGAAAAGGACCTTACAGAAAATGACTCACCCGAGGGGTCTCAAACTAATATTGATACTAAAAAGAACAATGAGGATGAAAATGATTCCTTTGAGACCATAGCGCCCGAAAAGGACAATCCGGTAAGGAAGGAATTCGAAATAAGGAAACTGGGCAACCAGGAGCTAAAAGAAGATGAACTTACTCTAAATGAAACAGGTCAATTTGCACCGGGCTATGCCAAACCCTCCGAGCGAAAATTTTAATGCAAGGAGATTTGATGCCTAAAAAAAACTTTATAATCCTTAAAGTTTTTTTATACGATCTGCCGGCAATCCTCTGCACGGGACTAATCAAAAGAGTAATATTATTATAGTATGGCTAATGCTGCCAAAATTGCGAATAGATTATAATTATCAAAGTAAAATTGCTTAGAGATCCTGAGCTTTTATACTCTTATATCTCATGGTTCACCCTCGTTAGCATATTGTCAGCGCTCGGATAAGCAAAGATTGTCTAATCGAAAAATATAAAAACTTTTTTCAGTGTCTTCTTCGAATAGAGTGCTAAGGCAGATCCCCTGCAAAAATAACCGCGTGCCTTATTATCCTTGGAGCTAAACTAAATGAAGCCCTGCAGGAAAATAAGTAAATTCCCTGGTTGTTTTATTGGATATTTCACCTCTGTAAATTTCTACCCTCTCTATCCAGTTTCCTTTTTGGTCATATTTATATTCATATGATCTGTCTGTGGTTTTAATGAGATTATCATATTGGTCATATTCAAATAAATGATCAGTACCCATATATCCATTTGGAAGGGAAATTCTATCCTCAATCAATAAATCTTTGTCATTATAAAAATAATAATGATTGTCAAATGAATCCTCATCAAAAATTTTCAGGTATTGTACAAGTTTATCGGTCTCATCAAAAAACAGCATGTCTTTGCTTGAAACGATATTATTTCTATACGAGATCCTCCCTATTAAAAATTCATTTTTATTGCCATATTTTTCTACAACATGAATCTGATCTCCGATACGCTGCGTTTTGGTGTAAAATCCTTTTTTTCCATAACCGGAATAATCATAAATAAGTTCCAAATCACTGTTCCTGTCCCTCTCAATCAATGTATGTCCATCACTATCGTAGTGAACTTCCATACTTACATTTGAATGAATTATTGAACCATCCTCTAATATGTCAATTTTAAGTGCCTGCTCGGTCCTTACATCATCTTTGATTTTTATATATTTATTAGCCAGGCCTGTCTGTTGATCATATTCAAAGAATTCAGTGGAATTATCAGGGAAATAATGCTTAGAGAGTATTTTCTTTTCTTTAAAATTCTTATATTTTATTTCAAATATATCCAGACCACGAACCTCTCTTATAATTTCTTTTTCCCTGTTAAACTCAAAAGAAAAATTTTCTGAGCTTTCTCTGAGCTCCCATACTAGGGATTCCTTATTAAATTCAAAAGTGGTCTGTTTCATGAATTTAATAGCGCTTTTCAAATTCTTCAGTTTATTTGCGAAATATACCTTATCAAACCAGTTGGACATGGCGCAATTTTTTTCAAGATATTCGTACATAGTATTGTATTGAGAGTTTTAAAGTTTTTGATTTAATTAATTCAAGGTGTCCTTAAAATTTGTATAGTCTTAAACACATATTGAAAAAAATATAAGTGTTACTTGTAATAATCTGATCATTAATTTAATTAGACGTGTTGTAGTAAGTTATTGAATCTACGCAGATCTTAGCATTTCTGCTAACGATAGGATATAACAGCGGGGTCGGGGCTAAATTAGCCCCATTGTTCAGATTTGCCAAGTTCCAAAATACAGATCCAACTTTCCATTAAGGCTGTTGCCCACATCCGTTTTAAGCGCTATAGGCCAAATGTCCAAATTCGTTGTAGCATAGTCGCTGTGTATTTTATTCAATTACATATAGTAATTTCGGAGCGCCTGCATCATGTTCTCCAACCGCTAAATAAAAAGGTTTTTTAAAATTTAATTTACTAAATATATTCTCGTGGTGAGCCCTTAAAAAAGTCTGGTATGATTCAATAAATGCTGCAGTTTCAAATAAATTATAAATATCCATTAAGTCCTCCCAATCATCAAAATCATTTTCTTTTCCCTGAATTTCTCTGGTCAAATCAGAAAGTAATGGAATTATACACCCTGGCAAACAAGAAATGTTTTCTAAATAATTCAGCCGCTCGTCCATAGTTTTAAAAATAGGCGATTCAATGCTACTGTAATTGAAATCGATGGCAAAGGTATCAAATGCGCCGCCGTACAGCCCTCCATGCTCAAAATAAAGCATATTGAACTCTTTTTTCAGGTCATTATTGTACTTGTCATTCAACCAGTAATTATTAATATTTGCTTTCAAATCATTAAACATGCTTTCAATATTTTTATTGCTATCATGTTCTTTCCAAAGATTATAAAACTCAAGTTGGGTTTTGTTGTCTGTTAATTTTAGACTTTCAGTTACTTTTTTTCCTAATTGAATTTCGGTCTCTTTTAATCTTTCGATTATGGTTTTATTTTTCATAATAGTATTTTTAATATAACAGCAGATTTTCTTGACTTAAACTAGATATTGCATTAAATGAGCCCTATTCTTCGACTTTATCAAATCCTCCAGATCCAGAACTATTTTCAATTAATCTAATTACCCAAATCTATTCTACAAATTTTTAATCGTTTGATTATTAAATATTATTGTCAGTTTTTAAAGAAAATCTCATATCCCAATTCTATTTTTACAATTATAATATTGAGTTTTTCCTTAATTAAATTTAATCCATCAGCATCAAATAAATATTTCGTCTGGTAGGAAAAATGATATTGCTCTCCTTTTTTAAAATCGTTTTTATTGGATTTTTTTACCACTTCTATATGAAACTCTATATTGTCAATTTCTGTAGACAAATCAGAATATGTCCTGATACTTTTGATTTCTTCTGCTGTTAACTTTTGACTTTCAAAATCAAAATCTATACAGCCATTTTCTTTTAATTTTTCATAAGTATTTTGGTCAGCCAATACAATTCCGAAATCACAAATTTCATAAGAGAGTAAATAGAATTTCTTTTGAACATGAGCTTGTGTTAATTCCAAAATTTCATTTAAAACAATAGTAATTCTTTCGTTATCGATATAATGGCTATATTTTTGAAAAAAAGTTTTAAAAATTTTATTCTTTATTTCTAACTCGATAAAATATTTATCTTCTTTTTCTTCAATAGCTGTAATGGAATAATCAATACTTATATCTAGTAAATTGAAACTTTTATCAAAAATTTCCATGTAATCCTTACCTTCAAAAATACCATCCGGAACATCATAAAAGAATTCCTTATTTGAAATTATATTCTCTAATTTCTCCAATGCATTGCCATAATAAGCATTATTTTGCAACGATAATTTATTGAGGTCTAAATAAAAATCTATTTTTTTATCTAAAGCCAAAGGTTTAAAATTAGAATTATCTAAATCAATATAGACTACCTCGGATTTATTTTCTTCAACAAATAAAGCGCCATTGCTCTTATTACGGGCTATAGGAATTAAATTTTCTACACGGAATACTGGATAAAACTCGCTATTGACCAAGTCGAGAATTGCTTCTTTTAAGAAACTTGGATTATTAAAATTGCTGTCTCTACTGTTATAATTTAAAACTTTAAACTCACCCAAATAGGCAACTTCAAAAAGAAGCTCTCGATTGTTTTTTATTCTAAATTCTAAAATTTCTTTAATAAAACTAGGTATTTGCAGGTTTTCACTTTCTTCAAATCTGCGTATAGCTTTAAATTTGCCATTATTCAAAAATATTATTTTTAGCGTTTTAACAATTGATACAAAACTTCCGTAAATTATCATTAAAAGTCCCATATAGTGAAACAATGACGCATTTAAAGAATATAAATAATAGCCAAAAAGGATTAAAATTATACCAATTAATATATTTGTTAAGTTTCTTTTGTTAGAATTCATTTTATGTTTAATTATTATAGTGTATGATGTGGGTTAACCAACTAACACTTTGAACCTGAGTTTATGAGGTTTCAAAGTACAAAGTTTCCTGTTTTTGTGTATAATGAAACGCAATGCTCCTGGCTTAAAATTTTGAGCCCGCCCGAAGCCAGTGTTAGATATTTGTAAATTATTGCTGGAGTTTATTTAATATTTTTTTCGGAGCATAGTGTATTTGAAATCCGCTCTCTAATGATTTTTCTATAAATCTTTTATATTCCATGCATGCAGTTTCCTTGTCTGTAAATTTTAAGAGCCCGGCACCCGTCAATATTTCATTATTCCGAATTTCACAAATATCCCATTTGGAGTAATCAGTTGGGTCCATTAAACAACAAACAGTCTGTACTTGAATACTGTCAATAAATGATTCTAAATCACAGATTCCTTTTTCCAATTTGTATTTCAGCCAATCCTTGTCTGATAAGTCAGAGACATGAAAAATATGAATAGTGTCCTTCAATTTATTTAATAATACAATTTCAGCTGAACCAAATAAATTTCCAATTTGTATAAAATCATAGGGAACTTCTGGCCTGAATTCACTCTCGAATAATTTTAGGTTTTCCAGGCTGTCTAAAAAACTAAACGGTTTTTCAAATTCTTCATCATCACCTTCAATTATTAGGTTCGCTGGTATGGCAAGTAAATTGTCTCCAAAAATCTTAAAGGAATGAACCTGTCTGAAGTTTTCAGGGAATACCAAAAGGTTTTCTCCGGACAGTCCTGATTTTTCTGAAAGGTGTCCAATTTGTTTTTCAAGCTCCGTGAGTTTATCGGTCATTTTATCGTTATTAAAATCTATATTTTTACTGACCATATAGTATCACGCTATAAGGTCAGTTTATGGAAAAACTTTGTTTGTTTTACCTCAAATATAACAAAAAAGTTGTGCTAAAAAATGATTTTTGAGTTTTTAGAAATACAACATATCATAGGAATTCATCACAGCCAAATCCATTTTTTCAGTATACAAGTCCCCTATAGGCTGAATTGGCACGATTCGGTTTAGGGATTTGGAAAACTTTATTATCTTATGGTATAGAAGCATCATAAAGTATGTCTTAACAATAGTGAAAACACAACAATTAGCCCCGATAGCAGTGGAAATCCTTTTGTGCCGTTGTTCGGCACAAAAGATTGGAACGAATAGCGGGAAAAAGCTCCAAAAAAAATATTATACCTAAAAAAATATACCGCCCAACCTGCCCCGCGCGCCCCCTTTAAAAAAACAACAGCAATAATTTAACGCAAAAAATAAAATTACAACTTCCCATACAACCAAAAATTACCACAAGCACCACCGTAATTCCCAAAACCCGTTCAAAGCCCCAAAACACCCAGCCAAAAACGCCCAGCCTATGACCCGCAGCACCCTTAAAAGGAACCCCAAAGCGGCCCCAAAGACATAACCGGCAAGGACATAGAAAAAGACCTTATAGAGAATGACCCTTCAAAGGGGTCTGAAACCGATATGGATACCCAAAAGAGCGATGAGGATGAAAATGATTCCTTTAAGACCATTGAATCGGATCAGGATAATCCAGAAAGGAAGGAATTCGAAATTGGGCAAATTGAACTATTGAGATAGTCCATTTAATTTTATTTGCTTAAGCAAGAATATATATATATTTAGTGTAAACAAGCAATTCTACAATCTACTTCAATCATAGCTGTGCTTTTTCTATTTCATTTCCCATATTAAATGTTATTGATAATTATAAATAAGGTACTGAAAAACACGGTGCTAATAATAATGTTGAAGACCGTTTTATGGCTCATTTGTGCCAAAATTGAAGTGTTGGCAAACATATTTGCAAAGACTATAATTGTCAATTGTACCATCTGTCCCAGTGATGTACCATTAGAAAGCACACACATTGCGGCAACTGCTCCAAGACAACTTTGCCCAATTACTGCCATAGTAGCACAACCAATATAATTTTTATTAAAATTTTCAAATGTTTGGTTATAAATTTTCATGATATATATTTTTATGGCAAATTTACTCCACTGATATATTATGAAAATATGACTCAAATCATAAATTAATGTGTAGGCCTTTTTTTAAGTTACAAGGAAAAGTTAGAAATTTTATAAAATTTAAGTTTTGAAAAAAAAATATTTAAAATATTCGTACGCATGTCTAATTCTAATTGTAAACTAGTTAAATAAAGATTTCGTCTATTATTAAAAATTATTACTAAGCAAACTTAACGTAAATAAAAATGTTCACCATTAAAAATACAGGACTTCCGTACATAGAAAATTAAAGTCTAATACGCACCCCTCCCTAAAAACATTATACGGTTTTAAGTCTTTTAAAACATTTGATCGTCAGAATCTGAATCACCTCCTATACTGACAGTATACCAAAACATTTAAATACTAATGCAGAAAATTGTCTGGGAGTTAGTTCCAAACTGATGGACTGTGAAAAGCATGATGAGAAATAGCAATATGTAAGTATTTCATACGCAAATAATGTCATAAGAATTTCGTTTTACTGATTCGTTCAATTCAAACGGTTGAGATTACTTCCTTCTTAATTTAAAGTAAACCTTAAGTAAAGTTTCAGATAAAGTTCCCAAAAAATTAGTTTTTAATGAAATTCGCTTTGTTATTTGCTTCTCTAATTCTTATATTTGGCCCTTTACTAATATAAGCCTTGTCCTGTAGACATAAAGTATAATCCATTTTTTGAGTACATGAAACATTTTAAGTTCATCATTGCTATTTTATTATTGCTGTTTTCGTGCATATCGGTTACAGGAACATATAAACATTCAACTGTACATAAAATTGATAGTACTCAGCAATGCTCTTCGGTTACTGCTTTAAAACTGCAAAAAAAATCTTTTTATGATGTAGCATCATCCCGAGATTTAGATATTCATTATAAATTTAAAAAGAAAGTAAGGTTTCGTGCTACTACCGCTGAAAGTAGTCACATTAAAACGCCTTATTATTCAAAATTTTTAAGTTTTTTAATTTGTAAAAGTAATTTGATTTACGGAGTCGCTGTAATTTATCAGATTGAGCGCCATACACACCTACATTTATATCAGCTTTTCTAGTTTTAATTCTTCTTTTCTATTTTGGTAATTTAATACCGCACAACTCTTTATATTTTTTTTATAAAGGCATTGTACCGTCGTACAAATATTTTGGTTAAGTGTCTCACCTGCACAAACTACCATCCAAAACATAAATCTAACATTACTGTACTCCTTATAAATATTATAAGGAGACGGTCTAATTATATATTCACGATTATGAATAACACTATCATCAAATTAATTTTCCCAACAATATTTTCTGTTATATTACTGGCCTCGTGTGGAAATAAAAACAAGAAAAAGGCTGCAAATATAAAAACAGTGCCGGTTTATAAGGTACAGTTAAAAGACACGATAGTTACGAATCGATTTGTCGCTGATGTACATGCAAAAAATAATGTTGAAATACACGTTCGTATCCCAGGCTTACTTGATAAGGTCTTTGTAAGTGAAGGTCAAAAAGTAAAAAAAGGGCAGTTATTGTTTAAAATAAGCGATGCGGAACTGCAAATACAATTATTAAAAGCCGAGGCAGTGTATAAAAACGCAATGGCAGATTTAAGAATTGCTGCAGTTGAACTGGAGCAGGCACAAACCCTTTTTGACAAAAAAGTAATAGCTGATAAAGAACTCGAGCTCTCGAAGGCTAAATATGAAGCAGCTTCTGCTAAGGTTGCTCATGCTTCGGCAGAAAAAAAAGCCACAAACCAACAAATTAATTTTACCAATATCAGAGCTCCTTTTGATGGAACAGTGGATCGTATTCCGTTTAAAGAAGGAAGTTTGGTAGAGAATGGCTCTTTGTTGACCACAGTTTCACAGTTAGATGATGTGTATGCGTATTTCTCAATACCCGAAGATATTTATTTTCAAATGATAACAGATAAGACACTTAATAAACAAAGTGGAGATATAAAACTGATATTACCAAATGGAATAGTATATAACCAAAAAGGGGAACTCAAAACAGCCGATGGAGAAATAAACAGACAAACGGGTTCCATTCAATATAAAGCAAAATTCCATAATCCGAATGGCTTTATAAAACACGGGACATCAGGAAAATTAATTATTTCCGAGCCTAGGGAAGACGTGGTTTTGATTCCGCAAAAAGCCGTTTTCTCAATACAGGATAAACAATTTGTATTTCTAGTTAATAAAGAAGGATTAATAAAAATGACCAATATTACAATTGGAAGCACTTTAGATGATGTTTATATTCTAAATGACGGATTAAAAAACAACGATCTTATTGTGCAGGAAGGTACGCAGTCATTGCGTGATGGCGATAAGATCAATATCAGAGATATGGCATTGTAAAAATTGTAATGAGTTAATAATTATTAAAAAATATAAAATGATAGAGTTGTTTATCAAAAGGAAAATATTGTCCTTAATCATATCGGTTATAATTGTTTTACTAGGATTACTTGCCCTTTTTCAGCTTCCCATAACACAATTTCCAGATATTGTTCCTCCTTCAGTAACTGTTACGGCAAAATACACAGGAGCGAATGCAGAAGTTTCTGCCAATGCAGTTGCACTGCCATTGGAAAGAGCTATAAATGGCGTTCCCGGGATGACATATATGTCAACTGTAACTTCAAACGACGGTTTGACACTCATTCAGGTTTTTTTCGAAGTAGGTACCGATCCTGATCTGGCAGCAGTAAACGTGCAGAACCGTGTTACTACCATACTTGATGAACTGCCCGAAGAAGTAATCCGGGCAGGAGTTACAACCGAGAAAGAAGTAAACAGTATGTTGATGTATTTAAATATTACCAGCACTGAAAAATCACAGGACGAGCAGTTTATTTTCAATTTTACCGATATTAATATCCTGCAGGAACTTAAAAGAATAGACGGAGTTGGAAGAGCTGAAATTATGGGCCAGAAGGAATACTCCATGCGGGTTTGGCTGGACCCTCAAAAAATGCTTTCTTATAATATTTCTGCTAATGAAGTTATTGCGTCACTTCAAAAACAAAACATTTCTGCAGCACCTGGTAAAGTCGGAGAAGGATCCGGAAAGCTTGACAACCAGCTTCAGTATGTAATTAAATACGGTGGGAAATTTTTTGAACCTGAGCAATATGAAGAAATTCCACTTAGGGCCAATGCTGACGGAACGGTCTTACGATTAAAAGATGTTTCAAAAATTGAATTTGGTTCGATGAGCTACGGAATGGTTTCCAAAACAGACGGAAAACCGTCAGCATCCATCATGCTAAAGCAGCGTCCGGGCTCAAATGCATCTGAAGTTATTGCCAGTGTCAAAGAAAAAATGGCTGAACTCAAAAAGAGTTCTTTTCCTCCCGGAATGGAGTTTAATATTGCATATGATGTATCACGTTTTCTGGATGCCTCAATTGATGAAGTTTTAAAAACGCTGATTGAAGCCTTTATTCTTGTTGCTTTTGTAGTTTTTATATTCCTCCAGGACTGGCGCTCTACATTGATACCAGTTCTGGCTGTACCGGTAGCACTTATTGGTTCCTTTACCTTTATGTCTATGATGGGCTTTTCTATTAATTTGCTTACCCTTTTTGCTCTTGTACTTTCGATCGGAATTGTAGTTGACAATGCCATTGTCGTTGTGGAAGCCGTCCATGTCAAAATCTCGGAAGAACATATGGCGCCGTTGCCGGCAACAATAAGTGCAATGAAAGAAATAACAGGCGCCGTTATTGCCATAACAATTGTAATGTCGGCCGTATTCATTCCTGTAGCCTTTCTTAGCGGTCCTGTAGGGGTTTTCTACAGGCAGTTTTCACTGACAATGGCAATAAGTATTGTTATTTCCGGAATTAATGCCCTTACCCTCACTCCTGCCCTATGTGCCATATTATTAAAACCACATAATCCTGATAGTGCAAAGAGAACATTATTGGATCGTTTTTTCAGTAGGTTTAATGCCTGGTTTGACAAGGTAACGTCCGGATACATCAGAATACTTACCAAATTTGCTGACCAAACTTCTGTAACTATAGGTTTACTTGTACTATTTTGCTTTTTTGCCTGGGGATCTAGTAAATTCCTTCCTTCCGGATTCATACCTTCTGAAGATCAGGGCATGATTTACGTTAGTGTGACTACTCCACAGGGAGCTACCGTGGAAAGAACTGAAAAAGTACTCGATGAAGTAACACGTCTGGCCAAAGGAATAAAAGGCGTTGATAATGTTACTACGCTGGCAGGGTACAGTGTTGTTACAGAAATTGCAGGGGCTTCGTATGGAATGGGAATGATCAACCTGAAAGCCTGGAAACAGCGTGATATATCAGTAAGCGAATTCATAACACAGCTTAGTGAAAAAACAAAAAACATTTCTGATGCTCAGATTGAAATTTTTGCTCCCCCTACTGTGCCCGGTTTTGGAAATACCAGTGGATTTGAACTTAGATTATTGGACAAATCAGGAGGAAGTATAAATAACACAGATCAGGTAACTAAGAATTTCATTAAAGTATTAAATGCATCACCTGAAATACTAAACTCATTTACAAGCTTTGATGCCACTTTTCCACAGTATCTCATCCATATTGACTATGATCTTGCTGCTAAAAAAGGAATTTCTGTGGATAATGCCATGTCAACGCTACAGACCATGTTAGGTTCATTTTATGCAACAAATTTTATTCGTTTTTCTCAAATGTACAAAGTAATGGTGCAGGCAAGTCCGCAGTTTAGAAGAAATCCGGAAAGCATTCTTGATATGTACCTAAAAAATGACGCCGGAGAAATGGTTCCATTCTCTACATTTATTAAACTTGAACGAGTATACGGTCCCGAAGTTTTAACCCGATATAACATGTATATGTCGGCCATGATAAATGGTGAACCTGCCGAAGGCTATAGTTCTGGCGAAGCCATTGCAGCAGTCGAAAAAATTGCTGCTGAAAAATTACCGGGCAGATTCGAAATTGAATGGTCGGGTATGACGCGTGAAGAAATTCTCTCGGGAAACCAAACGATATACATTTTTGCATTATGTATCTTATTTGTGTATTTACTTCTTGCTGCCCAATATGAAAGTCTGCTTCTTCCATTTCCTGTACTCTTAAGCCTGCCTGTTGGGGTCTTTGGTTCTTATCTGGCCTTGTTGATGGTTGGATTGGACAATAATATTTATGCACAGGTGGCACTGGTGATGCTTATAGGTCTGCTTGCCAAAAACGCCATATTAATTGTCGAGTTTGCCATGGCACAGAATAAGGAAGGACGTGATATTACAGAAGCTGCAATTGAAGGGGCTAAACTACGTTTCAGACCTATTCTAATGACATCATTTGCTTTTATTTCGGGTCTGATACCATTATGTATCGCTTCCGGAGCCGGTGCTGTAGGAAATCGTTCCATAGGTACTGCAGCCGCAGGGGGAATGCTGATCGGAACCCTTTTTGGGCTTGTCATTATACCGGGACTTTATATCCTGTTTGCAAAACTTGAAAAATCTATGAAAAAATAAACTTTAAAATGAAAAACTTCATAAATCGATATATAATTTACGGAAGCATATTAGTGGTTACAGGATGCTCTGCTCCAAAAATCAATGAAAATTTAACCCCGAGAACGTTACCCGAAAATTTTGATGTAAAAAACAAAAAAACAACAGAAGGTTTTAAAACTTTCGTTCCCTTAAAAATAGAAACGTACTTTAAAGACCCCAAATTACAAAAGCTTTTAGATAAGGCTATCGCCCAAAATCCTGATTATCTAATTATGGAACAGCGGATCCTTATAGCCAATTCTAATCTTAAAGCCGCTAGGCTTTCCCTCTTGCCATCACTTGATTTACAGGTCGATATGTCAGCTACCCACTACGGGAAATACACTATGGATGGTGTTGGGAATTTTGACACCAACTTTTCGCAAAACATTAGCGAAAAACAACGGATTGCAACCGATGTAACGCCTAATTTATTTTTGGGTTCAAAAGTTTCCTGGGAAGCCGATATATGGGGAAAATTAAAAAACCGCAAAAGAGCGGCGCTTCAAAGATATTTTGCTTCAAAGGAAGGGGTTCGCTTATTACAGACAAAACTGCTGAGCGACATCGCAGAATTATATTATGAACTTATTGCACTCGATAAACAGGCAATAATTTATAAAGAAAATCTCGATACACAACATCGCGCATTAGAAATTATTTCTGCCCAAAGATCAGTAGGAAAGGCAACAGAGTTAGCGGTACAGCAATTCAACGCTCAAAATAACAACATCTTAACAGAAGCAGAACAATTGAACCTTAAAATCGACCAGACAGAAAAAGCAATACTTAACCTTCTTGGAGAGTATGGCGGCAGTATTGAAAGAAATACTGATTTTATATCTGGACATCATGAAGTAATGAATCAAAAAATAAGTGTCGATTCTATTATTCATAAAAGACCTGATGTATCAAAGGCCTATTTTGAATTGAGTGCCTCAAATGCTGATGCAAAGTCCGCACGTGCTGCCTTTTTTCCAAGTATAAATTTAGGTGCTTACGGAGGGTTTAATACTTTTTCTTTTTCCACTTTCTTCGATACAGGTTCTCTTGCATGGCAGTTGCTTGGTGGGCTTACAGCTCCAGTTTTTAATAAGGGGCAGATCAAAAATGAATTTTTTACGGCTAACAGAAGTCAGGAAATATATTTCCTGCAGTATCAAAACACTATAACAACAGCCTATAATGAATTAAGCGCACTATTAAACAGAACAGAATCCTTTGAAAATATTTTAAAATATAAATCGAAAGAGATAGAACACCTTGAAATAGCTGTCGATGTTTCTAATAACTTATATCTAAGTGGTTATGCCAATTATCTTGAAATTATTAGTGCCCAAAAGAACAAACTGCAGGCTGAACTGGATTTTGTAGATATACAATTAAAAAATGCAAATTCACAAATTATGCTTTATAAAGCTTTAGGTGGAGGAATAAATTAAATATCTTATGTATACCAAACTGTAAAAATTTGAATTAATATCAAAAAAATACAGTTATAAATCCCATTTCCCCAGATGGGATTTTTTTTATTTTAAGCCACATCGATTTTACGCTATATTTTACTCCCAATAATATGGATCTGCACTGGATTTATGTAAAATTAGCTATGTGAAACTTCTGAACTTGTTATAACAGGTATTTAAAGTATTTGATTGATTTTTTTTGTCAAATAAAAATCATACGAATAAACATTGTAAGGCAAAAGCTTTTTTGAAAACAAATAAGAAATTAAACTTCCCAGCAAAATAGGAGCAAACAATAAATATCCGTTTGGCAGTAAGCTACATATCAGAACCAAAGAAGTAAAGGGAGCAAAAAGAGAAGCAGATAAAGTGGCCGCTGCCCCTACTAAGGCAAAGTTTAACGGAATTAAATTTGCTCCAAAATAATTGTTACCAATAAATGCAACCAGTAGTCCTAAGAATGCTCCGGAAACAATGCTCGGTGCAAAGACGCCTCCATCACCGCCCGCACCAAGTGTAAGCGAGGCAGCCAGAGGCTTTAGAATAGTGATAATTAATAAGAAAAAAAATGAAACGTTCGGTGTTGTCATAGATTCATGCAGCACCTCACGAAGCGCATCGTAACTGTCACCATATAAGCTTGGAAAAAAATAAATTAATAGCCCAACAAGTAAAGCTCCTAAATTGACACGTATGAAATTATTGGAAATGGTTCCGAAAAGACCTTTTATTCGGGTGACGAGTAGTGTAAAATAAACCGCTAATACTGCTGCAAAAAGACTTAGAATAATAAAATAAGGTAAGGCCTTCCAATTCCAATCTACAATAGTATATAGAAGTAAAGGTTTATTATCAAATAAAGAAATAAATAACCAGCTTACCAGTGCTGAAGAAGTGCAGGCAATAACCAATGTTTTGCTTATTTTTCTTGCGATAACCTCCATGGCAAATAACCAACCGGCCAAAGGGCTACAAAATAAAATAGCCACTCCTGCCGTTACCCCCGCGCAAATCAATTCTCTCTTGTATACTTGCGCTGATAATCTTTTTTTGTAGGCAAAGTTTCCAATAGTGGCAACAGCTACAACAGTAGATACTTCTATACCAGTGGAACCTCCAAATATTACCGTCAGAAAACCATTAATGTAATGCGAAGGTATTTTAAATAAAGGCAAGTGATCCTTGCGTTGATCAAGCGTTTTATAAATTTCTGTTATTCCTTTATTTTTGCGATTTTTGAACACATATTTTCTTAAAAAATAAATAGCGGTAATTCCAATAGTTGGTAATAAAATTATTGCTACTGAATAATTACTAACAGCATTAAATAGATAATGTTCAAAAAAATCAGTAATTTTCTTTAGTGAAAAAGCGAGCAATGCCCCGCAGAGCCCAACAAAAGAAGATATAAGTATAAGTTTAAGGTAGTTTCGATGTATTATCTTGCGTCTTTCCATTTAGATTGCGTCTTTTTTATTATAAACAAAATTAGATATTTAAAAAGCTAATGTTATATTTTCTGTTTTTTTAATGTAGAAAAAATTAGTGATCAAAGGATTTAACGAATTTTATTGCCAAAAGCGATCGTTCCATTGTTGGCTATTTGGCTCAGGAGAATAGTTTTTTAAACTCGCTATAATTTGATTTGATGGCATCTTATTTCTTATGAATGCGAATATATTTCTCTCTTCAAATCGTATTAGTATTTCAAGATCTTCCTCAATCCTACTTAATGATTTTTCAATTAAAATATTTTTTGTAAAATGTTTTTTTATTTTTCGCTGCAATGTCAATGCTTTTTTTACCAATTCATTTTCCATTCCCAATATTGGAAAAATGTGTTCCTTTTCCATCTCGAAATGTGCGGCCAATTCATTGCTGTAATACCAATCCGCATAATTTTTAATTCTGTCAGGGTCAATTTTTTGTTTAATTCCAACCCTGATTGCCCAGCATAGTTCTAATGAATGCTGATGATCGCTGTGTAAAGAGTTAAGTACTTTCTCTAGATTTCCCAAGTTCTCCTTTTTTATAAGTGTTTTTTCTAAATTCATTTTATTTAATCGATTTTCCCGAAGGATTTAATATTCTGATCTAATTAAAATTATCATTTTGAAGTAAAAAACAGACCTTCCTTTACGAAGGTCTGTTTTCTGATGGATGTAATTGCAAAATATTAATTCCATCCACCGCCCAAGGCTTTGTAGATAGTAACAAAAGCGCTCAATTGTTGTTGTTTGGTTTCTATAAGTTCAAATTTAGATTCCAATGCATCTTTTTGTGTAAGGAGAACCTCCATATAATCAGCCCTGGCTGAACTAAATAAATCATTCGAAATTTTTATCGATTCATTAAGCGCCTGAACCTGTTTTGATTTCAGATCATAGCTTTGCGCTGTGTTTTTAATTTTTGACAGCTGATTTGCTACTTCAATGTAAGCATTTACCAATGTACGCTCGTAATTATAAACAGCCTGAATCTGCTTGGCATTGGCACTAATATAACTTGCCTTGATAGCATTCCTGTTTATTAAAGGCGCTATCAGGTCACCTGCTACAGAATACATTAGAGACTCCGGTGAAGTTAGTAAATATTTAGTATTGAACGCCTCATACCCGATACCTGCAGAAATCCCTAAAGAAGGATAAAACTTAGCCTTAGCTACTTTTATATCTAACTTGGCAGCTATGAGTTCCATTTCTGCCTTTTTAATGTCAGGGCGATTTTCAAGTAGTTGAGATGGGATTCCAGCATGAACAGCTGGAGGGACCATCGTATTGAAGCTATTGCCATTTCTAACGATGGTCTGAGGGAAACGTCCTAACAAGAAATTAATTTTATTTTCCGATTCATATATTTCCTGTCGTATCTCAAATTGCAGGCTTTGTGTATTGAAAATTTGAGCTTCAAAACGACGAACTGCCAGCTCATTTACTCTGGCAGCTTCCTTTTGTATTTTTACAACCCTTAATGCGTTAGACTGGATATCAATATTTTGATTTACTATTTCAAGCTGATTGTCAAGTGCCAGTAATTCATAATAGGAATTCGCAATTTCGGCTATCAGGTTGGTAACCACAAAGTTTTTTCCTTCCACAGAAGACAGATAACGGTTCAAAGCTGCTTTTTTGGCGTTGTGAAGCTTGTTCCATATATCAATTTCCCAAGATGCAGAAATTCCAAATCCATAATTAGGTAAAGGGTCAGGCGTTTCTTTTCCCGGCATAATTTCAGTAGTGGCCTCGCCAGACCCGGTACTGGTGTATCGTCCCGATTTATCAAGACTGGCTCCGGCGTTAAATCCAATGAAAGGTAAATATTCCCCTTTTCTGGCTCTTACCTCACTTTGGGCAATTTGTATTTCCTGCAAAGTGATATTGAGTTCCTGATTATTTTGTAATGCAGTCTCGATAAGGGTTACCAAATTCTGATCTGTAAAATAGCTTCTCCATTGTATTTTTCCTGTATTAATTGTGTCGGCAGCTGTATCTGCATAAAGCGCCGGAACGGTCTTATTTTCAGTTTTTTGTACAACTGAAGGAGTTTTACACCCAATTAAGCACAACAATACGCAGGATAGACCTGCGTATCTTATTTTTCTATTATTCTTCATTTTCCAGCGTTTGATCGTTTGTTGAAAAATCATCTACATGATGCATGAAATCATCTGACAATGAGCTTTCTTCTTCTCCTTTAATTAATTTTCTTCCCTCGGCCAGTGTACCAAAAATATAGTACAAGCCAGGAACTATGAGTACTCCGAATATTGTTCCAAAAAGCATCCCTCCCAGTGCAGAACCTCCAATGGTCCGGTTACCAATAGCACCAGCACCCGAGGCGAAAATTAGCGGAATCAGTCCGGCAATAAACGCAAAAGAAGTCATTAAGATCGGTCTGAACCGCACTCTGGCACCTTCAATAGCCGCCTCTAAAATTGTGGCTCCCTGATGATGTTTCAGAACCGCAAACTCGACAATCAATACTGCATTCTTACCCAGAAGGCCCACCAGCATAATAAGCCCGATTTGGGCGTAAATATCATTTTGCAATCCCATCATCTGCAATATGACAAAAGAGCCCAAAAGCCCGATTGGAATGGATAAGATAACAGACAAAGGAATAATAAAGCTCTCGTATTGAGCTGCAAGCACAAAATAAACAAAAGCCAGCACTACTAAAAATATATATAGTGACTCATTCCCTTTGCCTGCCTCGTCATACGACAATCCTTCCCAGGCAATATCATATCCTTTTGGCAGCGTTTTGGCCGATACCTCCTGAACGGCTTTAATTGCATCGGCCGTAGTGTAACCCGCGGCAGGCTGCCCCTGAATAGCAGCTGAGTTATACATATTATAGCGGGTAACCTCATTGGGACCCTGCGTTTTTTTAAGTTTCATAAAAGCTGAATAAGGAACCATTTCACCCTGGTCATTTTTTACAAAAAGATTTAAAACATCCGACGGTAGTCTCCTAAACTTAGGGTCCGACTGAACATATACTTTGAAAAAACGGCCAAACTTGATAAATCCCTGCTCGTAAGTACTTCCTATTAGAATATTAAGGTTTTCCATCGCTTTTCCAATGGAAACACCTTTCTGCATCGCCAGATCATTGTTGAACTCCAACTCATACTGCGGATAATTGGCGGCAAAAAACGTAAATAGGCCTGAGAGTTCTTTGCGTTTACGAAGCTCGGCCATAAAGTCCTTGTTTATCTTATCAAACTCCTGATAATTAGTGCTTGTGGTCTTGTCAAGCAGACGCATAGAAAAACCTCCTGAAGAACCAAAACCAGGAATTGCGGGCGGTTCAAAAAATTCCACTACGGCACCAAGATCTCGGGATTTTTCCTCTAGTTCCTGCATAATTTCTTTTACAGTATGTTTTCTGTCTGACCATGATTTTAAATTAATCAGACATGTTCCTGCATTAGAACCTCGCCCCTCAGTCATAATTTCATAACCCGCCAAAGACGATACAGACTCCACTCCCTCGACCTCTTCGCAGATTTTCTGAAGCCTGTGCGCGACTTCATTAGTTACTTCCAGAGTTGACCCGGGAGGTGTCTGAATAATTCCATAAATAGTTCCCTGATCCTCACTTGGAATAAATCCTGAAGGAAGTACTTGGTTCTCAATGAATATTGCTGCGCAGAATCCAATTAGAATGAAAAAAGTCAGCCATCTTCTACTTACAATAGATTTTAAAACAGCCACATACCTGCCTGTTAGCCTGTCAAACCATCTGTTAAAACTATCTAAGGCTTTAGTTAATACATTTCCTTTCTTTTGTTTATCGTGATTGTTTTTCAATAAAATAGCACATAAAACCGGCGTAAGTGTGAGTGCAACAATCGCCGAAATAATAATAGAACTTGACATGGTGACAGAGAACTGTCTGTAGAAAGTACCGACAGGACCTGTCATAAAAGCAATAGGAATAAACACGGCAACCATCACGGCTGTAATGGCAATAACGGCTCCACCAATTTCTCCAAGAACTAATTTTACCGCATGATAAGGGGTAATAAGAGGAAATTCCTCAAACTTGGCGTGGACGGCCTCTACAACTACAATTGCATTATCTACCACAATGCCAATAGCTAATACCAATGAAAACAGAGTAACCAAATTAATCGACATTCCAAACATTTGAATAACAAAAAAGGCACCAACCAGAGAGACCGGTACGGCAATAATGGGAATCAGAGTGGAGCGCCAATCTCCTAAGAAAAGAAATACAACTAAAGCTACCAGAATAAATGCATCACGCAGCGTATGCATTACCTGATCAATAGAAGCATCCAGAAAGCTAGATACATCATAGCTGATTTTATAATCCATTCCGGGAGGAAAACTCGCTTTCATTTCCTCCAATTTGGCCTTTACATCATTAATCACATCACTTGCATTACTGCCGTAGTTTTGTTTAAGTACAATAGCGGCAGAAGCATGCCCGTCCAAATTGGAATAAATATCAAAAAACTCACTGCCCAGCTCCACTGTTGCTATATCTTTTAGATGTATGCTCTGTCCTTCTGCATTTGCTCGAATAATAGTATTTTCATACTGTTTTGGCTCATTATATCTTCCTTTATAAGTCAAGACATATTCTAAAGATTGTGCAGAAATTCCGGAACTCTGCCCTAAGCGGCCTGGACGGCCAATAATACTCTGTTCCTGCAGTGCTTCCATAACTTCTTCTACAGAAATTTTGTAAGCCCTCATCCTTTCCGGATTCAACCATACACGCATGGCATATTTACGACTACCTAAAATTTGTGATCTTGCTACCCCTTTTACCCTTGAGATCTCTGGTATCATTTTTACATCAGCATAATTATAGAGAAATTTTTCATCTATACTCTTGCTTTTTGAATACAAGTTGACATACATCAGCATGCTGGGCTGGATTGGTGTAATCACAACCCCTTCACGCTGAACCAGGTCCGGTAATAATGGCATTACCTGATCTACCCTTGTTTTGACCCTGATCACAGCCTGATTAGGATCTGTTCCAGGTTCAAATATGATTCTGAGTGTTGCCTCTCCTGCGCTTGTAGCATCGGTTGCCATATAGCGAACACCTTCCACACCATTGAGAGAATTCTCCAGGGTAATCAAAGTTGATTTTACCAATACATCTGCACTGGCTCCTGGATAGGCTATAAAAATATTTACTGTTGTTGGCGCAATCTGGGGAAATTGCGATATAGGAAGCTGTTTTATGGCAAGCGAACCTATAAAGACAATTACAATCGAAATTATAATTGCAAAAACGGGTCTATGTATAAATTTATTAAACATGTCTTTTTTTGATTTTAAAGATTCGGTTATTCCGCATACAGCTCTAAATGAGACAATACGGATTCAGGCTGCACTAATTTGATGTCGATTTTGTCATTCTCTTTTACAAGACGCAAGCCTTCAAGTAGAATCCGATCATGTATTGACAATCCTTCTTTTATGACAAACAGATGCGGCAACTCCGCCATGATAACAACTTCTCTTGATTTTACAGTATTATCCTTGTCAATAACATAGACATATTTTTTATCCAATACCTCGAAAGTGGCTTTTTGCGGAATCAGCATTGCATTTTTTAATTCAATTGGCATTTCAATACTACCTGTTTCTCCGTGTCTTAGTAATCTTTTTGGATTAGGAAAAGTGGCTCTAAATGGAATATTACCCGTTTCATTATCAAAGTCTGCTTCAATTGTTTCTACTATTCCAGAATATGCAAATCTTTGATTGTTGGCCATTAATAGATTTACTTTCATTTTACTTCCTTTATTTGCCTGTGTTTGATAATCCAGATATTCAGATTCGGGAACATTATAATATACCCACATCGAACTGTTATCGGCCAGTTCTGTTAATAACTCTCCTTCATCAACCAAACTTCCCTGACGGACATGAAACTTATCAATAATCCCGTCAAATGGAGCCCTAATTTCAGTAAACTGTAAATGAACCTGACTAAGGGACATTTCGGCATTGGCTTTTTCCAGTTTTGCCTTTGCCATAGCCAGTTCACCTGGAGCCACCACATTTCCATCGGCTAATTTTTTAGTATTTTTATATTCTATCTCTGCAAAGCTAACCTCGGCTTTAGATTTTTTTAATTCTGCCTCGTAAAGAGTCGGCATAATTTTAAAAAGCAACTGTCCTTTCTTGACAGTCTGACCTTCATCAACATAGATCTTTTGCAGATATCCGCGTTCCTGGGCTCGTAGCTCAATATGCTGGATGGAATGAATTTGCGATACATATTGCTTGGTTATAGTTGTATCTTTTTCTATTGGATTGGTAACCAAAAATTTGGTTTTTTCTTCTTTTGTTTCTTCCTTTTTAGAGTTGCAGCTTGTATTCAATAGCATAGCAATCAAGCTTAGAAGCACGAGGATTCTCTTCATAATAATTTTAACGTTTAAAGCGAAATGAATTTTTTGTTTTTAATAAAGCCTTAAAATAAGGCCACAGAAATCTTATCCATTTATTTAGCAGGAAAATTGCTTAATAGTGGATAAATCAATTGATTATAAGTAATTGGGAATACTTACAGATTAAAAATCAAATTCTAAAAACCTGGAAGAGGACATTTACCTCAACATAGAGTAAACTAAAAATTTTGCGGTAATTTACCTTTTTTGTAAAGGCAATCGAATAAGATGTTAATCTATCACGGCATAAAAAACTTAAAAAATAAGTGCTTTTTGCAAATAGCTTTTGTACAGCAGAAAAATTCTCTTCTGTTTCTTCATTGTCAAGAAGAATGGCTTTTCTTTTAAATGTTTCGAAAGAATGGCCTGTATCTAAATAACTCTCATTATGGAAATATCCTAAAGAAGGATTTATAAAATTTAGCCTGTGATGAGCAGATTGACTAATTTGCGTATTGCTATTAGCATGTCCATCCAGCAGAAAGATAAATAAAAACAAAAATGTGGTAAACCATTTTTTCATAGCGCCACAAATTTAGTGAACAGTATTATAAATGCAATCATAAAATATACAAATTCGAAGAAAATTTTATATTTGCTTATTTTGATGCTCAAATTTAGAATATCATTATTTTTATTCTTCAAACAAAAATTTTATCAAAAAACTATTTTGTTGATACATAAAAAAAGATAATTTGATTGCAAAAATATAATTTGACGCAGAAACGATATTCAGCCAAAAAAATGTAATCAAAAATCATCTTTGTTGACTTCAGTAAATAGTCTCTCTTTCAAAACAATAACAATTTAAACCTTATTTTTTTGTTTTTTTTGTTTTAAAAATCGTTTACTTTTTCAAAATGATTATATTTGTTGCATAACCAATATAAGCCCTGTCTCTTTAGAGATCAATTATAATTCTCAAATCTGTAAATGAAAAAATTAAAGTTCATAGCTGTTTTTTTACTTTTCTTACTCGCTTTTATAAGTGGATCAGAATTTCGTAGATATGCTGTTGAACCTGCTATTTACCACAGCCAGGAAAGTTTTTTATCTTCTAAAAAACCTATAATTTCATATGTAAATTTAACAGACTCCAAAGAGGTAGATATTCATACTAAAGTTAAAAAGAAAATAAAATATCGTGCTACAACTTCAGAAAACAGCACTTTAAGAACATTCTATTATAGTAAATTAATAAACTTTAAGATTTTTAAAAGCCGATCATTATATGGGATGGCAACTATTTATCAAATTCAGCGTCACACTTATCTGCACCTTTATCAGCTCTTCTAGGACTCAGCTTTTCTTGCTGAATTATATTCCAAATTTTCTGTGATGCTTTCTTTTTTTATAAGAGAGCATATTTATAAACAAAAGGAAAATCTTCAAAAAAAAATATTCATTTCATAGTTCATTAATAAAAAGTTTCGATAGCTTTTTTTGAAGATCAATGAATTAACTTCTATTTACTATAAAATTGAAGCATTATTTTATAACCAATTTTAAGTAATTGTTTAAACAAATTCAAAAATTAAAATTAATATAAAGGCCCTTGTCATGAAAAAAATTACTCAAATTATATGCGTACTTTTAATAGTTACAAGTATGAATGCGCAACAAGAAAAAGGAATTATAGGTTATACAAACTGGTTAAGCAACTGGTCTGAATTTAAACCTCATAAAGTAGAATATGGAGAAGCCAACCAAATTTTGGCAGGAAACATTTCTGTTAATACAAAACTGCTCAAAAGGAATATATATGTTTTGCAAGGAAATGTATATGTAACTAACAATGCCGTTTTAACAATCGAACCCGGAACTTTAATTATTGGGGATTTCGAAACAAAAGGAACACTAGTGATTACAAAGGGTGCACAGCTAATAGCTGATGGTTTAGAAACCGACCCAATTGTATTTACCTCAAACCGTAGTATGAAAAAAGCAGGAGACTGGGGTGGTATTGTAGTTCTTGGTGATGCTCCTATTAATAAATTTGGAAATATTGGTTCTTATAACTTAGATCTTGATCCTTCCTTAACCACCTACGGAGGTGATAATTCTTTATCAAATTCCGGAATTTTAAGATTTGTAAGAATCGAATTTGCCGGAAAAAACATTAAAGGTGCTGATACTTTCAACGGTTTGACAATTGCAGGTGTTGGCAGTCAGACCATATTAGAGAATATTATGGTCAGCTACTGTGGTGGTAATTCATTTGCTTTTTATGGCGGTGATGTAAATGCTACTAAATTTGTATCTTATAAATCAATTAACGACGACTATAAATTCACTCAGGGAACGCAATGTCGTTTATATAATTCACTTGCGGTAAGGTCTTCATATTTATCAAGCAACAAAGATGGTTCGCGCAGTTTAGAAGTAAAATCATATGAAAATAAAAACGAAACAGATTTTACTAAAAAACAGACTTTTGTTGCAGCAGCCAATATTACACTGTTAAATGACAGTGAAAATATAAATGCAGATATTCAGTCTGGGTTGGTTAAGGAAGCTATCTATATTGCTGAAAATGCTTCTCTTGAAATGAAGCGAAGCGTAGTTTCGGGATTTAATCCTGCTGTTTTATTAGATGGAAAAACAGAGATTAATGATATTAATCTTAAGAAAATCAAATTTGAAGAAATGTACTTTAATCTATGCAACGGAAACATCCTTTCGGAAGGGAACAGCAACAATGAGGATTTGGAGCATTGGTATGGTAACACAATATTTTTTAACGTCCACTCCAAAAGTGATAATAAGGAAACATTTGTTGATATATTCGATGCTAAAAGACCAGATTTCAGATTACAGTTAGGAAAAATAACCGCTTCAAGCAGCAATAAATAATTTGATTATACAAAATACGTGAGCGAAATATTTGCCGACAATAAAACATTAACTACAATCAGTTTATTTTATCCATAAATTTCAATTGTCTCCACAGTAAGGAGACAATTGAGATTAAGGTTATTCAGAAAGATAATTCCTTTCTATTTTCTCTTTTACTTCGGTTGGTAAAGTATATATTTTTTTTCAAACTGTTTTTATAAAAGCGGTATTATTGCCGCTTTTAATCGTTAGACGTTGTGTTTTTCCTGCCAGTCGAAGATTCCTCTTCTTTTGGCTATAAGCCATTGACTATTCTCACGTACATAATCATCCTTATAGATGGCGCCTATAGTAGTTCTGGTTTTTTGTCCGCCATCATTCCCAATCAGTGTTATTAGACAGTAACACGTCCCGTGAGCAGCATCCCCATCTAAATCAACTATCTGCTGGCCATTAAAATGATACACAGTTTCGATTTTGCTAAGAAAAATTTTAAAGCCTTTTTCCATTTCTGTTCGTCCCTCCAATTTTAAAATCTGCTTGCCTCCTGCATAGCTTTCCGACACTGCATTTTCAGTGAAAAGTTGTACTTGGGCATGAAAATCTTTCTTGTCTCCCAGGACAGATACACGGTCAAATAATTCTTTGATATAAGTCCTGTCATATAATTCCTCTATACTCATAATATTTACCCTCATCCTACAGTCATTACTATTTTACCTTGAATATTACCCTTGGACGCACGTTCATGCGCACTTTTTGCATCGGCAAGCGCATAAGTGCTGTCAATGGCCACGCGGATAGTTCCATTTTCGAGCAGCTGTCCTAGCTCCTTGAGCTGGGCTCCGCTTGAGCGCACTTGTGTTGCAGATACCCTTACTCCAAGTTTTTCCGCTTCTTCAGCGTCAGAGAAACCCAAGGGAAATATTGGAAACAAAGCGCCACCGCGTTTCAGGGTTCTCAAGAACCTGCCGGTGGCCGGCCCTCCGACAGAATCGATCACAAGATCGACATCAGTTACTAGGTCTTCGGCAGCATTCTTAGTGTAATCTATGAATTCGTCTGCTCCGAGGTCTCGCAGGAACTCTTCATGCCTTGCAGAGGCAACAGCAATCACGTAAGCCCCCTTCCATTTGGCAAGCTGTAATGCGAAATGTCCCACACCGCCTCCAGCACCGTTAATGAGTACTTTTTTGCCTTCGAGCGACACCGGTTCATGCCTGTTCGGCTGTAGTGGATTCTGTACATCATGGCCTTGGTCAATCATGAATTGCCACGCTGTAAGCAGGGACATCGGTACGGCAGCGGCCTGTACGTGATCAATGCGTGCTGGCTTGATTGCAACTTCTGAAGCTGGAGCGGTAACGTATTCTGCGTAGGCTTTACTCGGTCCGAAGCTGGGAAAACGGACCATCGAATAGACCTCGTCGCCGACAGCGAAATTATTGACATCATCTGCTACCGACTCGATGATACCAGAGATATCTGTTCCGAGTATTACAGGAAATGGGACCTGTGGCTGCCATTCCGGAGGCAACATCTTATATCCTTCGCGAAGATACCAATCCGGTGGATTCAGTCCGATTGCGCGGACTCGAATCCTCACTTCTCCATTTAGCAACTCTGGAACCGGTGCATCTTCATAACGCAGTACTTCCGGACCTCCAAATTCGTACTGGCGTATCGCCTTCATCATTGATGGGGCGGCCTGCTCAACTTCTTTATTTTCAGAATTTTTCATATCATTAGTTTTTATAGAGACTATTTTATTGCCTTACTGGAGCAAAATTAGGATATTTGTATACTTTTGTCAAGTATGTACTTTTTTGTATCTTACGTACTAAAATGAATCTAATGCTGATTAACAGATAATTAAATTAAAAATAAATGAAAAATAAATCTGAAATTCCAGAATGCATCCAGAATTGCGGCGTCGAATACGCTTTTAAGCGCATAGGAGGGAAATATAAAGGACGGATCCTTTGGCATCTGGGAATGCAAAAAGTTTTACGGTATGGCGAACTGAGCAGGACCCTGCCAGACATTACAACTAAAATGCTAACCCAAACCTTAAGAGAGCTCGAGGCAGATGAGTTAATCGTCCGTAAAATGTATCACGAGGTTCCTCCTAAGGTGGAATATTCGCTGAGTGAGACAGGACTGGAGCTAATTCCGTTTATAGAGCATGTTCACGAATGGGGTAAAAAACAACTAGCCAATGAAACAATGGTGACAAAATAATCAAGCTATACATGCAATTACTGTTCAGGGCCGAGACATTACCGAACAAATAAGCGAATACAACATTTGGAATACAAATGAATTAAATCTGGAAAAAGTTATGACACATTATCTTGCGGTACCAGAAGAATTGATACAGATACATTCGAGCGTTGAACTAACTAGAATGACTTTTAAAATACCAGACCAAGCATCGACTTGGTAATTTATTTACCAGACCAAATTGAAGCTTCATGCCACTATGTCCATTTTGTCCGACAGCAAACTTTCAAAATTGTATAAGGCAAAATATACGCAGTATGTTTAAAGCCGGTTAAAAGATGACACAAAATAAGGAACTTAAAAAAAGGGGAACACAATTGTGTCCCCCAGTATTTTTGAATTTAGAGTTTGACCAAGTCAATTCCTGAAAAGACGCCTTTGACTTCGGTAAGCCTGCCTCCAAGAGCAAGTGTACCCAAGTCAATCGGGGCAAAACCGATTGATTTGATCAGTTCAACTACCTCTGCTTTAGCATGCTGATCGTCGCTGGCGACAAAAGCGACACGTCGACCATCACCAATCACCGGATCTGCTGCGATTCTTGCAGCAAAAAGTGTATTGAACGCTTTCACGATACGCGCGCCAGGTAATTGTTCCAGTACAATCCCGGTTGAGGTCTTATTGCCCAACTCAGCGATTTTACCATCCTCAATAAACTCATTGGTAATATCGATCACGATTTTGCCACTCCAGTTGATCAGGCCGGTGAGAGACTTTACTTCCCACCAAGGAAGCGCCAGTACGACAATATCTGGACCAGCAGCTTCAATAGTGCTCACTGCTTTCACACCTTTGCCCAATTTCACAATGAAAGCTTTGAGAGTTTCAGGCTCCCTGCTATTGCTGATCAAAAGAGGAGCATTGATTTTCAGCAATTGCGTGGCAATTGCTTGCCCGATATGGCCTGCGCCAATAATTCCAATTGTTTTCATGATATTTATTTGCTTATTAGTAATTATTTAAAATGCAGATTTGATTACACCGCCATCTGCCCGAAGCGCGGCGCCGTTGGTGGCTGCTGAAAGCGGGCTGGCAATGTAGGTCACCAGATTGGCGATCTCTTCCGGTTTGATAAAACGCTTCAATAATGACGTTCCCCTCATGGTTGTAAAAAACACTTTTTCCATTTCTTATAAAGTAAATTCTCATGGTTGTAAAAAACACTTTTTCCATTTCAGTATCGCTGATGCCTTGCTGTTCAGCGGTTGCTTTCATAAAATTGGTGATAGCCTGCGTCGATGTTGGTCCGGGTAAAACAGTATTTACGGTAACGGCCGTACCGACGGTCATTTCGGCAAGCCCTCGTGACAAACCGATCTGGGCAATCTTGGAAACACCGTACTGGATCATCTCTGCAGGGATCTGTACACCCGATTCGCTGGAGATAAAAATGATCCTCCCCCAATTGGCTTTCAGCATTTGCTCGATGTAAGCACGCGAAAGACGTACACCACTCATAA
>NZ_LMHW01000004.1 GCF_001428525.1 Flavobacterium sp. Root186 | reverse complement strand
CTGACAAATGTTTTACTCTTATATATTATAGTATCATTTTATACTTATATATATTGTATAAAAAACAAACCCGACAGGTTTTAAAAAACTGTCGGGTTGCACTAATTATTATAGTATGTTATTTTTTATTGAGATCCTTGGCTTTTGTTTCCCAATGTTCCATGAGGTTATTATAATTTACAGGGTTGGCTGGAGTTTGATTTAATAAACGTCCAGATTCGAAACCGCGTACTAAGATTGTTTCTATTAAATAGTCTTCATTAACCTCGTAGGGTTTGTATTCAGTCTTTAAACTTATATCGAATAAATTAGCTGTTGTATTTGAAACGAAGGCTTTGAAACCGCTTTTTAGATTTTTGATTAACTCATAAGTTGTTTTTCCGGTTTGGCGATGCACAAGTTTTACAAGAATTTGCCCTTGTTTTCTGGAAAGTTTTTTAAGTCTGTCTTCGAATTCATTATTAAGGTAGTCTTCTACAATCTTAAAATACTTCTTTTTTTCACGATTGTTTTTTAATCGTGCCATTCCGTTATTTAGTGCTGTTAATCTATCCGCAGCCAATCTTGCATAAGGATACACTTTATAGACTCTGTTTTGCAGAATCTGAAACTGCTTCATTTCTTCGGCACTCATTCTCTCTCCTTTTGAGATAATTATCTCGGGCAGCTGAATAGTATCATTCAGAATAGAATCTTGTTCGGTTAAAATATTGCCCATTTCCTGATTTTCTTTTGGAGTAACCTGGGCTTGACTTGTAAATGCAATCAATAGTAAAAACAAAATACTGGTAAATCTCATGGAGTCTTAATTTAAATGTAAAATTATATATTTATACACAACTCTAATACCAAATTTATAAATTAGCGCAAAAATATTTTTATGAGTACAAAATCTATCTTAAAGGATACTTCTATTGCTTTCCTGGAAAGCTATCTAAATAATGCTTCGCCTACTGGTTACGAAAGTGAAGGACAAAAATTGTGGATGAATTATTTGAAACCGTATGTTGATACTTTTATTACTGATACATATGGTACGGCTGTTGGAGTTATTAATCCCGATGCTCCATTTAAGGTTGTAATTGAAGGCCACGCCGATGAAATTTCATGGTATGTGAATTATATTACTGATGACGGTTTATTGTATGTAATAAGAAATGGTGGTTCAGATCATCAAATTGCACCTTCTAAAAGAGTTAATATTCATACTAAAAAAGGAATTGTAAAAGGTGTTTTTGGCTGGCCGGCTATTCATACTCGTTTAAGAGATAAAGAAGAAATTCCGAAACTAAGTAATATTTTTATTGATCTGGGCTGCGAAACTAAAGAGCAGGTTGAAGCAATGGGTGTTCATGTGGGCTGTGTGATTACTTATCCTGATGAATTTATGATTTTGAATGAAAACAAATTTATTTGCCGCGCGATTGATAACAGAATGGGCGGTTTTATGATTGCTGAAGTTGCTCGTTTATTACACGAAAACAAAAAGCAATTACCATTTGGTTTATATATCGTAAACTCGGTTCAGGAAGAAATTGGTCTGCGTGGTGCAGAAATGATTGCGCATACTATTAAACCAAATGTTGCAATTGTGACTGATGTTTGTCACGATACTACTACACCTATGATTGATAAAAAGGTTGAAGGTGATTTAAAAATGGGAAAAGGACCTGTTATTGCGTATTCTCCGGCGATTCAAAATAAACTGCGTGATTTAATTGTAGATACTGCCGAAGAAAATAAAATTCCGTTTCAGCGTCATGCAACATCGAGAGCAACCGGTACAGATACTGATGCTTTTGCTTATAGTAATGGCGGTGTAGCATCGGCATTGATTTCTCTTCCGTTACGTTATATGCATACAACGGTTGAAATGGTTCACAAAGAAGATGTAGAAAATGTAATTCAGCTGATTTATGAATCGCTGTTGAAAATAGAAAACAATCAGAGTTTTTCTTATTTCAAATAATATTTTTAGAAACATAAATTCGGCTGTTTGTTTTTTAACGGCCGAATTTATAAACAAACAAAGCATGAAAATTTTACTACTCGAAGATGATTTTACTTTATCTAAAGAAATCTCCGCATTCTTTACTATTAAAGAATTCGAGTGTATACCTTATTATGATGGTTCTTTATTATTAAAAAAATATTTTCCTTACGAATATGATTTAATCATCCTTGATATTAATGTTCCCGGCACAAACGGTATTGATGTCTGCAAAGGAATCAGAGAGGTTGATAAAAAGACTCCAATTATAATGCTGACGGCTTTTAGCGAAATCGAAGATAAACTGGCATCTTTTGACAATGGTGCCGATGATTATTTGGTAAAACCTTTTCATTTTGACGAATTGTACGCTAGAATTTTATCCTTATTAAGACGAAAAGAAATTCCGCAGCAAACAGAAAAGAAAATTATTGTTGAAGATTTAGAAATTCAGGAAGAAGAAATGAAGGTTTTTCGCTCTGGCGAAGAAATTAAACTTACTCCAAAAGAGTTTAAATTGATTTTAATTTTGGCTCATGCCAAAGGAAAAGTTTTGTCTAAACAATTTATTGCTGATAAACTTTGGGATTATCATATCGAAACCAATCAAAATACGATTGAAGTTTATATTAATTTCCTTCGAAAAAAAATCGATAAAGATCACGAGATAAAACTTATCCGCACCAAAATTGGTTACGGGTATTATTTAAGCAGCGAAGAATGACTTTAAAAAACAGAATATCGCTTTTAGTAAGTTTAATGTTTACAATCCTATTTGGGTTGGCTTCTACAGTGATTTTTGTTTTGTATTCTAATTTTAGAAAAGAAGAATTTCGGGATCGTTTAGAAATTAAAGCGCTTTCTAACATTAAACTTTTAGTTAATGTAAAGGAAGTCGATGACCAGCTTTTGAAAATGATCGATCAAAACTCTATCAATAAGCTTTATGATGAGAAGACTTTGGTTTTTGATTCTCATTTCAAACTTATTTACAGCAGTATTGATGATGCTAAAATAAATTGGTCTATAGACGATTTAAAATATCTGAAAAAACATAAAACGTTCTTTAAACAACAAGGTGATTATGAGGTTTACGGTGTTTTTTATGATACAAAAGACAAAGATTTTTATGCTTTAATTTCGGCAACAGATGATTACGGAAAGAGAAAGCTGCTTTTTTTAAGATATACCCTTATTATATCTTATATTTTATTTACTTGTATTTGCTGGGTTTTAACTTCATTTATGGTTAAAAAGGCGATGAATCCTTTGCATTTATTTCATCAGAAAATAAAAAACATCAATGAAAATAATCTCGATACTCGTATTGCTTCAAAAAGTAATAAAGATGAAATTGATTTGATTGCTAACGAATTTAATTTCATGATGGATCGAATTGAGGTTTCTTATCAAAAACAAAAAGAGTTTACGGCTCACGCTTCGCATGAACTCAGAACTCCACTTTCCAGAATTACGGCTCAGATAGAAAATACAGTTGCTGATCCTTCAACATCTGCAAAAGGAAAAACTTTCCTAACTACTATTTTATCAGATGTAAACCACTTAACAGAATTGATTAGTTCCTTATTAATATTGTCTAAAATTGATACCAATAAAAATAATGAGGATAATGAAGTTCATAGAATGGATGAAATTCTATTCTCGGCTATTGAAAATTTAAAGAAAAGTTTTCCTGAATTTATCATTTTATTTGAAATTGAAGAAAGTGAAAATCTAGATACGGCATTAGAAATTAAGGGCAATAAAAATCTTTTGGAAATTGCCTTAATTAATGTTTTAAAAAATGCCTGTGTTTATTCAGATAATAAACAGGCTTTGGTAAAAATAAACACCCAAGAAAATCATCTGGTTATTTCTGTCTTAAATACTGGAAAAACTTTAAGCGAAAACGAACAAAAAAATCTTTTTCAGCCTTTTATGCGCGGAAAAAATTCTAAAGGAACATCAGGTTTTGGCTTAGGGTTACGCATTGTAAATCGAATTTTGACCCTTCATAAATCATCTATAACTTACAGTATACCAAACAGTAAAGAAAACCTATTCCAATTATTCTTTCATTAATATTTCATTTTATTTAAGCTATTTTTAAGGTAGATTTTAAGCACTCTTAAAGCCTGGTGATAGCATATTTGTACAAAATAAAATAGATACAATGAGAAAACTATATGCATTATTACTACTTGTACTGCTTAATCAGGTAGTTATGGCTCAAAAAACAGTCACACTTCAAGATTGTGAGAGTCAGTTTCTTAAAAACAATCTTTTTTTGCTGGCATCTCATTATAATATCGATGCTGCAAAAGCCATGACCATTCAGTCCCGTATTTGGGATAATCCAACAATTACAGCTGAGCTAAATGCTTATAATCCAGAAAGGAGTAAATATTTTGACATTGGTAAAGAAGGTCAAAAAGTTTTTGGTATTGAGCAATTAATTTATTTAGGCGGGAAAAAACGTAATGAAGTTAAACTGGCACAAACTAATGAACAATTAGCAGAACTTCAGTTTAATGATTTGCTTCGAACATTAAAATTGCAGTTACGCCAGAGTTTTTATACCGTTTATTACAACACGAAAAGTCTTGAAATAACGGATAAACAACTTATTCATATTGAAGACTTAATTAACTCCTACTCTATTCAGGCTCAAAAAGGAAATATTCCTTTGCGAGATGTTGTGCGTTTGCAATCTCTTTATCTGAACTTTAAAAATGAAAGAATGGAAGTTGTTAATAGCAGCATTGAAGAACAGGCAAATTTAAAATTGCTATTGAATTCAACTGAAACGATAATTCCAGATGTTTCTAAAGATGATTTTAATAAATACTTAAAAATTATTCCGTTTGATTTAAAATCTTTAGAAGATGAAGCAATTGCTAATCGTCCTGATTATTTAGCCAAACAAAAAGAGATTGAAGCAAATGAACTGACTGTAAAATGGCAAAAATCGCTTTCGGTTCCTGACATTACTTTGGGTGCAAATTACGATCAGCGAAGCGGTGCTTTTAATAGAGAGGCAAACGTGTCTGTTGGAATTCCCCTCCCGCTTTGGAACAAGAACAAAGGAAATATTAAAAATGCTCAGGTAGTTTTAGCACAATCAAAAGTAGAAAAGCAAAATTTTAGCCTTCAATTGGAAACTGAAATTACATCGACATGGAATAAATGGGATGAATCCCGTAAAAACTATGCAGTTATTAAACCAACAGTAAATTCAGACTTTGAAGCTGTTTATAATGGAATCTTAACCAATTTTCAAAAACGAAATATCAGCTTATTAGAATTTACAGACTTTATGGAAAGCTATAATCAGGCTAATATTCAGCTAAATGAATTGAAGAAAAAACTGGCTTTATCAGGAGAAGAATTGAATACTACCATCAACAAGGATTTATTTTAAAATTAAATAATAATGAAACATACACTAATTATAGGAATTGCAATTGTAAGTTTATCACTTACGAGCTGTAAAAAAGAAGTAGAAAATCCACAAACCAATACTTCTTTCGCCTTGAGCGATAGTATGCTAAAAACTACAAGCACAGCAACTGCAGAAAAACAAACTGTAAAAAACGAATTGAGTTTTTACGGAAAAATCACAGCCGACAATAATAAATTAATTGATGTTTACCCGCTTGTTGGCGGAAATGTGATTAAAGTAAATGTAGAACTTGGAGATTATGTAAAAAAAGGACAAGTTTTAGCAACGATAAAAAGTACGGATGTTGCTGATTTTGAAAAGCAGTCTATTGATGCTAAAAGTGATTTACTAGTTGCCAAAAATAACCTGAAAGTGGCAACGGAATTATTTGACGGAAAATTAAATTCTGAAAGTGATGTACTGCAGGCAAAAGCTGAAGTAAATAAAGCGCAGTCTCAATTGAGCAAAATTCAGGAAACCTATAAAATCTATAATATTAAAGCGGGTTCTATTTATGAAGTGACAGCACCAATAAGCGGGTTTATTATTCAAAAAAGTATAAATCAGGATATGCTTTTACGTTCTGATCGTTCTGAAAACATTTTTGATATTGCTGAAATCAGTGAAGTTTGGGCGATGGCTAATATTAATGAAATCGACATTAATAAAATTAAACTGGGAATTGATGCAAGTGTAACAACCTTAAGTTATCCTGATAAAGTTTTTAAAGGAAAAGTAGATAAAATTTTCAATGTAATTGATCCCGAAACTAAAGCTATGCAGGCGCGTATTAAACTTCAAAATCCAGGTTTTTTATTGAAACCCGATATGAACGCGAATATAAAATTATCTTATAACGAAAATCAATCAATGATTGCCATTCCAAGCAATGCCATTGTTTTTGATAAAAGTAAAAATTTCGTCATGATATTTAAAGATCGCCATAATATTGAAACAAGACAAGTTGAAGTTTTTAGAGTTGTTGGTGACACGACTTACATTTCAAGTGGTTTAAAGGAAAATGAGAAAGTCATTACCAATAATCAATTATTTATTTATCGCGCGTTAAACGAATAAGACATGAACAAATTCATACGAAATATAATTGCTTTTTCCCTTAAGAATAAAGCATTTACCTTTTTTTGGGTTGGAATATTGGCTGTTGCCGGATTTATTTCCTTCAAAAATATGCCCATAGACGCTTTTCCAGACGTAACGAATACTCAAATTATTATTATTACACAATGGAATGGTAAAAGTGCCGAGGAAGTAGAGCGTTTTGTAACTACTCCTATCGAGATCTCGATGAACTCGGTTCAGAAAAAAACAAGTGTCAGAAGTATTACCATGTTTGGTTTATCCGTTATCAAAATCATTTTTGATGATGGTGTTGATGATACTTTTGCACGTTTTCAGGTAAATAATTTGCTTAAAAATGTTACACTTCCTGATGATGTTGAACCAGACGTTCAGCCGCCTTACGGTCCTACTGGTGAAATTTTCAGATATATTGTAAAAAGTGACAGCCGTGACAGCCGTGAATTGTTGACTTACCAAAACTGGGTTATTGACAAACAATTGCGTGCAGTTCCGGGAGTTGCAGATTTAAACGTTTTTGGAGGTCAAACTAAAACTTATGAAGTTGGCGTTGATCCTGTAAAACTGGCTAAATATAATATTACACCATTGCAGGTTTATAATGCAATTGATGCCGGAAACTTAAATGTTGGTGGTGATATTATTGAAAAAAACGGACAGGCATTTGTGGTTCGTGGTGTTGGACTTCTTAAGTCGATTCAGGATATTGAAAATATTATTGTAGACGATGCAGGCGGAAACCCAATTTTGGTGAAAAATGTAGCTTCTGTTTACGAAAGTTCGATGCCTAGAGTTGGACAAACCGGAATTGGTAAAAATGATGATGCCGTTGAAGGTATTGTTGTAATGCGTAAAGGAGAAAATGCGCAGGAAACTTTAGCTTTAATTAAAGATAAAATAAAGGATTTGAATGAAAATGTGCTTCCGAAGGATATTAAAATTGAAACCTTTTATGATCGTGACAACTTAATGAATTTCACTACCGAAACGGTAATGCATAATTTATTTGAAGGTATTATTCTGGTTACATGTGTTGTGTTTCTTTTCATGGCCGACTGGAGGACTACTTTTACCGTTTCTATCGTAATTCCGCTTTCTTTATTATTTGCATTTTTATGTTTAAAGATGATGGGAATGAGCGCCAACTTACTGAGTTTAGGTGCAGTCGATTTCGGGATTATCATTGATGGTGCAGTTGTAATGGTCGAAGGATTATTTGTAGTTCTCGATCATCGAGCGCATCAATTAGGAATGAAAGCTTATAATAAAATTGCAAAAGGAAGCATCATTAAGAAAACGGGAACAGAAATGGGTAAAGCTATCTTTTTCTCTAAATTAATTATTATTATCGCTTTACTGCCAATATTCTCATTCCAGAAAGTAGAAGGAAAAATGTTCTCTCCTCTAGCCTACACATTAGGTTTTGCCTTAATGGGAGCATTACTTTTTACCTTGACTTTGGTTCCGGTTTTATCTCATATTTTATTGAATAAAAACGTAAAAGAAAAAAACAATCCGTTTGTAAACTTTTGGGACAGAAATGTTGCAAAAGGTTTTGCCTGGACATTTAAGCATAAAGTAAAAACTTTAGTTATTTCATTAAGTGTAATTATTGCAAGTTTTTTCTCGGCAACATTTTTAGGAACAGAATTTTTACCGCAATTAAATGAGGGAGCATTATGGGTTACGGCTGAATTACCTATGAGTACTTCATTGCCGGAAAGTGTAAAAACCGCGGCAATTATCAGAAAAGATCTGGAAAGTTTTCCTGAAGTAAAAAATGTGCTTTCGCAAACCGGAAGAAGTAATGACGGAACGGATCCTAATGGATTTGGATTTATTCAGCTTCAGGTTGATTTGAAACCAAAATCAGAATGGAAACGAAAAATTACGATGGATGATTTAATTAATGAAATGGATGAGAAATTGAAAGTTCATCAGGGAATTACATATAATTACTCGCAGCCTGTTATTGATAACGTTGCCGAGTCTGTTGCTGGTTTTAAAGCTTCAAATGCTGTTAAAATTTATGGTGATGATTTGGATAAATTAGATGAGTTGTCAAATCAGGTTCTCGAAAAAATTAAAAACATTCCCGGTATTAAAGATGTCGGAATTCTTAGAAATGTTGGACAGCCGGAGATCAGTGTAATTCTGGATCGAGAAAAAATGGCTGCTTATGGTGTAACCTTAAGCGATGCACAGGCAGTTTTAGAATTAGCTTTTGGAGGAAAAACAGCGACTCAAAAATATGAGGATGAAAAGAAATTTGATGTTCGTGTTCGTTTTTCTAAAGAATATCGTAAAGATGAAGAAGATTTAGCCGAGTTAAAAGTACCAACCATCAGCGGAGCAAAAATTCCATTGAAAGAAATCTGTGATATTAAAACGATAACTGGTCCGGCTTTTATTTACAGAGATAATACCAAACGTTTTATTGGTGTAAAATTCTCTGTTCGTGACCGAGATTTAGGAAGTACCATTGCCGAAGCGCAATCTAAAGTGGCAGAAGTAAAAATGCCGCCGGGATATACAACAGGCTGGACTGGAGAATTTGAAAATCAGGTTCGTGCAAGTGCGCGTCTGGCTCAGGTTGTACCAATCAGTTTAATTGGAATATTCGTGCTGTTATTTATTTTGTTTGGAAATTTCAAAGATTCACTGTTAGTTTTAGCCAATGTCCCGTTTGCTGTAATTGGAGGAATTATTGCCTTACACTTAACCGGAATGAATTTCGGAATTTCGGCAGGAGTTGGTTTTATTGCTTTACTGGGAATCTGTATACAGAATGGCGTTATTCTGATATCAGAATTCCATCATAATCTCAAGGCAAAATTCTCACTTGAAGAATCCATTTTTATGGGAGTAAAAGCCAGAACGAGAGCTGTAGTTATGACTGCGCTTATGGCCTCTATAGGTTTAATGCCGGCAGCAATTTCAACCGGAATTGGATCTGAGTCACAAAAACCTCTTGCAATTGTTATTATTGGAGGTCTGGTAACAGCAACAATCCTGACGTTATTAGTATTCCCAATTTTATTCTGGATATTTAACAGAAAAAAACATGCTCCTATAGAATAGAAGTATTTACAATAAAATTAATTTTTGGTTAGATTAATTTGGTTTAGAAAGAAAAAGCACCATTAATAGTAATGGTGCTTTTTTGCTTATATAAATTATTCTACGAACCAATAAAGTACAAAAAAACGGCCATCCGCTCAAAGAAGGCCGTTTGTACTAACTCAAACTTTTTAAACTATTATTATTTTGCGTCTTTCAAAAGAGCAATAGCTTCTGTTGCATTTGATAATTGTGCAAATTTTAATGCTGTATATCCTTTTTCATTTTTATCTGATGGACGAGCACCAGCTGCTAATAAAACTTTAATGATTTCAACTTTGTTGTACCGAGCTGCAGTCATTAATGGAGACATATCGTCTGCTTTTTCGTTTACATTAACACCGTATTCAATGAATTTTTTAACTGTTTCGATATCTCCTTTGCTTACAGCAACTACTAGAGGTGTTCCGTCATCGTATACAGCTGATACTGTAACTTGATTTTTAACAACTGATGTGTTATTTGAAGCTGTTGCAACGTTTACAAATGTTACTAAAGCTAATCCTAAATAAATAACTGAATTTTTCATAATGATTGGGTTTGTTAAATTGATTGATAAATATTTGATTGATAATGAATTGATTTTAAATTCTTGACAAATGTAATCTAATTTTGGTACATTGTATTACAAAGTACCTTGTTTTAACTAATTCTTAACGTTTTATTAATGAATTCGAAATATTGTCTTTCTAAAATTGAAATTCTATATAAAAGACGCTGCAAATGTAGAAATGTTACACGAATTCAAATATTTTTTCAATTTAGAAAGGAGATTTTTTAAGAAAAATTAAAAGTGATACTCTACCTTTTTAACTATACAGTATTATTATACACAAAAAAGGCAGAAATTTTTCATTAAAACAAAATTTTTAAGCAAGATTTTGTGGATTTCTCACTAAAATAAAAAACTTTAGCCACAGGGATATAAAATAAGAAAAATCCTAAAATATAACGAAATAGTTTTCAGTATTAAATCAAAAAAAAGAAGAAATCTTTTAAAATTTTCTCTTATAAATGTTCTTCAAATCAATTTCAAATAAAGTGTAGGGATCATTATAAAATTTAAGAAAATCTGGAGCACTAACCTGTTCTGGAAATGGAGCATAATAATGAGTTGGACTTTTGGCATCATTTCGCCAAACTAAAACATAACAGAGTTCAATTTTTTCTTTTTTTAAGGAATTTAATAACGTTTCTGTCCACCACGTGGCATTTGGAATAGATTCTAAGCCTGTTTCTGTAAAAGCAGCAAGTTTTTTCTTTTGAATAGCAGTATCTGATATTATTTTGAGTTTTTTGATACCTGCTTCTAAATTATATTTTCCATCACATCCAAAATCGCCGTAATCGTCCATTCCAAATAAATCGACATAATCATCTCCGGGATAACGCTCTAAATATTCTGATTCCGAATTAAATCGACTGTCTGGAGAAAAAGCGTAAATAAAATTATGAACTCCTAAAGTATCTCTTAAGTAAGAAACCGTAAACTGCCAGACTTCTATAAAATCTTCACGTGAAGTATACTTTTTTCCCCACCAAAACCAATCACCTTCAAATTCATGAAAAGGTCTGAAAATCATTGGGGCCAATTTTCCGTCTTTTGCTTTTACAGAATGAGCAAAATCGGCAATGGTTTTTAAAATTTCCTTGTATTGTTGATGATGTGAGCCTCCATTTTTAATTAATGACATTGCTGCAACAGAAACAGAATCTTTCCAGTAAAATCCGCCTCCGGAAGCCGGATTATTAAAATGCCATGAAACAGTTGTAATTCCGCCACGTTCATAAGTATCTATAACATTCTTTTTTAAAACTGCTTTTGTCTTTTCAACTTCTTCTTTTGAATGTCTAGAAAAACCGCTGAAATCAATTCCAACCACTGCAGGATGAGAACCGGTAACTAATTTCACATCTGATTTATTGGGTTCATTAGACCATCAGTGGCCATATTCTAAGGCGTGTTGATGACCAAATAGAATATGTTCTTTTGAAATAGCTTTTAAATTATGATATAGAATCCTGGTTTCTTTTGTGGCATTTTTATCAATTTGCGCAAAAAGAAAATGCCCTGTTATCATACATAGAGATAACAAGGCATTTTTTTTATTTGAAATAAAGTTCATGGTTTAAATAGTTAGTTTAAACCCGAAAATTACTATTTAGAAGCTAAGTATTGTAATACGTTTTTATCAATACGTTGGTCAATATTATCAATATCTGCTTTCACAAATTTTTCTCCTAAAATATTCTCGTACAATTCAATATATCTTTCAGAAACTGATTCAATATAAGCATCTGTCATATCTGGAATCTGCTGTCCTTCCTGACCTTGAAAACCGTTTTCGATTAACCAGCGGCGAACAAATTCTTTAGATAATTGTTTTTGCTCCTCTCCTTTTTCTTGTCTTTCTGCATATCCTTCTGCATAAAAATAACGAGAAGAATCAGGAGTATGAATTTCATCAATTAAAACAATTACTCCGTCTTTTGTTTTTCCGAATTCATATTTGGTGTCAACCAAAATTAATCCTCGAGAAGCAGCAATTTCAGTTCCTCTTTGAAATAAGGCGCGAGTATATTTTTCTAAAACTAAATAATCTTCTTCAGAAACAATTCCTTTTGCTAAAATATCTTCACGAGAAATATCTTCATCATGAGAACCATTATCTGCTTTTGTAGTTGGCGTAATAATAGGTTCCGGGAATTTGTCATTTTCTTTTAAACCTTCTGCCATAGCTACTCCGCAGATTTGTTTTCTTCCTGCCGCATATTCTCGAGCCGCATGTCCTGAAAGATAACCGCGAATAACCATTTCTACTTTAAAAGGCTCACATAAATGCCCAACAGCAACGTTTGGATCCGGAGTTGCAATTAACCAATTCGGAACGATATCCTGAGTTAATTCCATAAATTTTGTCGCAATCTGGTTCAAAATTTGTCCTTTATATGGAATTCCTTTTGGTAAAACCACATCAAAAGCCGAAAGTCTGTCAGTTGCTACCATTACTAAAAGATCGTCGTTGATGTTATAAACTTCTCTAACTTTTCCGCGGTAAACTGATTTCTGATTCGGGAAATTAAAGTTTGTGGTTGTAATTGTATTGCTCATTATCTTGTTGTGTTGTTTTTTTATGAATGCAAATTTAAAATTATTTCAGAGAGTTACATCATTAAAGAAAGAGATAAATAAGAAATGTGATTAATTGGGTTTAGTTTGACACGAATTACACGAATTTTTTAACTCCCAAAGAAAGCTTAATTACTTAAACAAATAATTAGTGAAAATTAGTGTAATTGCTTCGCCTGTTCGCTATCGCTCGGGTCGTGGCAAAAAACTCTAGACAAGCTCTTTGTCTAATATTTTTGAAGCGATATATTTTGCTACACCATCTTCGGTATTTGTTTTAATAACTTCTAAATCAGGCAAAGTTTCTTTTAATAATGCAGGGGCATTTCCCATAATTAAACCTTTTCCAGACGCTGATAACATTTGAACATCATTAAAACCGTCTCCAAATGAAACTGCTTCGGCTAAAGTAAAACCTTCTTTTTCCAAAACTTGTTCGATTGCAACGGCTTTATCTATCGATTTGTCCATAAATTCCAAACAAGTTGGCAAACTGAAAGCGTGGTGTAAATGTTCTGAAGAATTGGCTAAAACATCATCCTTTAGTTTTAATAATTTTTCGTGATTATCACATGAAAAGAATATTTTAATGGCCCCAAAATCTTCCAGAGTTTTATAATCTACCAATTCCGGACGATAATTTAATTCTGACTGATAAGCATTCAGTCTTTCATTTATTCTGTTAGTCTGCCAAACACTTTCTTTAAACAAAACCACCGTAATTTCAGGGTCGATTTCAACATTTAAAGCTGCTTTTACAACATCACTGTCTAAGTTAAATGCAAAAAGTTCTTCTTTATTTGGCGAATGAATTCTTGCTCCGTTTGAACTAACTAGATAAACGGGAACTTCAAGCGTTTCAATAATAGCCATTGCATCAAGATGATGACGGCCTGTTGCTACAACTAAAAGATAACCTTGATTGTGAAGTTCCTGAAAAATTGATTTGGTATAATCTGAAATTTTGTGTTGAGGATTGAGTAAAGTTCCATCTAAATCACTTACTACAACTTTTATATTTTTGAGTTTTGTCATATCAATATCAAATATTTATGATGTGCAAATTTACGGCTTTACGCTCAGCTGAGCAAAGATTACAAGCGTTGAAAGCCAAAATTGGAGCAAGTTTATTATTTATTTAACTATTCCGTTAAATACTGCATTTTAAACAATTAAACTTTAATAATTCCTGATTTATATAAATTTATCGCTTTCTGAATAACTAATTCTATTTGTTCTAATGGCAAATCTTCCTCAGAATTAAACATCATAATTTTCATTCTAGAACGCTTTTCCTGAATCAAAAAAGCTTCTTCAAAATGTTTTCCTTCCACAATTCCGATATACGGCTGTTTGAGTTTTTTCTGAATCCATAAATAGCAGAACATTTTTCCTTTATAACAGAAAAACGGCATTCCATATTTTAAAACATGCGTAATGTCTTTGTCTTGTTTTAAGATAATATCTTTTAATGCCAGAAATGTTCCTTTTATAGGCTCTTCTTGGTTTAGGTAGAAATCATCTAGTTGTTTCATTTTTGAGCTTTTGTTTATTTTTAATAAAAGAACTTAAAATTAAAAAAGTTAAAAAGAACATTATTAATTGAATGAAGAAAACTGGGTATAATAAATCTGCTTCAGCATATCTATAACCAAAACTTATAATTGATACAGGAAAAGTAATTAGCAATCCAAATAATGACCAATCACCATAAAACAAATCATCAGGATAAATTGAACATACCGATAATGTTCCTAGTCCCACATAAAATAAAGAGATTCTAAATGCTAAAACATTATCCCCAATGATTTTCTGAAATTTGTTCATATCATAAATTAAATTCATCTCAAAAAAATATTCGTTTTACACATTTCTAAAAAAGAAAATGAGTAAAACGAATATTAATAAATGTTAAAACACATTTTACGATTTACATTTAACATTTCACTAAAAAATAAAACTTAGTCGTGGTTTTCTATTTGCTTATAAGCGTCGATTACCTTTTTCACTAATCTGTGGCGTACAATATCTTTATCATCAAGATAAATAATTCCGATGCCGTCTATATCTTTAAGAACCAAAATAGCTTCTTTAAGACCCGAAATAGTTCTGCGTGGTAAATCGACCTGACCAGGATCTCCCGTAATCATAAACTTGGCGTTTTTTCCCATACGGGTCAAAAACATCTTCATTTGTGAGTGCGTTGTATTCTGCGCTTCATCCAGAATTACAAAGGCGTTATCAAGCGTTCGCCCGCGCATAAATGCCAAAGGCGCAATCTGAATAATTCCTTTTAAAATGTAATCTTCGAGTTTTTCGTTTGGTAACATATCTCTCAAAGCATCATAAAGAGGCTGCATGTAAGGATCTAGTTTTTCTTTCATATCGCCGGGTAAAAAACCAAGATTTTCACCTGCTTCTACCGCCGGACGCGTTAATATAATCCTTTTTACTTCTTTGTCTTTAAGTGCTTTAACAGCCATTGCAACACCCGTGTAAGTCTTTCCGGTTCCGGCAGGTCCAATTGCAAATACCATATCATTTTTTCTGATTGTATCTACCAGTAACTGCTGGTTGGGTGTCATGGCTTTAATAATCTTACCGCCAACTCCGTGAACTAATATTTTGTCATGATCGTATGCTTTTTTTTCATCCTGACCATCACTCATTATTACACGTTCAATTACATTATCATCAATGTTGTTGTATCTGGTAAAATGAAGCATAAGCCTCTGAAATCTCTTTTCGAATTCATCTAAAACATCTTTTTCGCCAAAGGCTTTTAAAGTTGTCCCTCGCGCTACGATTTTAAGCTTTGGGTAGTACTTTTTAATAATTTCAAGATGAGAATCCTGCGCGCCCCAAAAGTCTTTTGGAGCGATGTCTATAAGCTCGATAATTCTTTCGTTCAAATGAGATAAATTTAAATTAAAAATAAATTTGTTTTGAAAATCTATAGTTGTCGGGTATGTTCATATCTTTAAGTGCAATTTGTTTTTTCTACTTTCAATTTGCATTTACTATTATTAGATTTGCATTTCTCAAATTTAATGAAAATTAGATTTAAATACTATCAATAGTTATAAACAAAATGATGTCAATAATTACCCTCACTACTGATTACGGCTTAAAAGACCACTTTGTTGGTTCGCTGAAGGGTAAAATCATTTCTGAACTTCCAGATGCAAAAATTATTGATATTTCGCATGACGTTGATCCATTTAACACAGCCGAAGCAAGTTACATTATTGGAGCCTCTTATCTGAGTTTTCCAAAAGGAACTGTACACTTAATTGGAGTTGATATTGAACGTAATAAAGAGAACCAGCATATCGCGATGCAATGGAACGATCATTTCTTTATTTGTGCCGATAACGGAATTTTAAGCATGCTTACGCAGAAGATTGTGCCGCAAAAAATTGTCGAAATCAATATTCATGATCGTTTTCCTATTGAATTCAGTGATTTGGATATTTTTATTCAAGTGGCCTGTCATATTGCAAAAGGCGGTTTACTGAATGTTATTGGCAAAGAAATTCCAGCGGTTAAAGAAGTAACCGAGTTACAAGCTGTAGTTGCTGCCGATGGAAATTCATTAAAGGGTTACGTTATTTATATTGATCATTTTGGAAACGTGGTAACTAATATTTCTAAAAAACAGTTCTTAGAAGTTTCCCGCGGACGTCCGTATGAAATTGTCATGAAGCCTAAAAGTATCAAAACGATTCTGCCAAATTATTCAGCTATCGCGACTTCTGATAAATACCCAATTAAAACGTATGAAGGTGAGAAACTGGCCATTTTTAATGAAGCTGGTTTTCTTGAGATTGCTATTTTTAGAAGTAATCCTTCAAAAGTGGGTTCTGCAAATAGTTTGTTGGGACTGAATTATCGTGATGTGATTACGATAAAGTTTTCTTAGAAAATTTATAATAAGCTAAAAATCCATATTATGAAATTCAATAAAACACTCTTACTTGGGATATTAATTATTTTACAAACCGCTTGTAATAATTATCAAGATTTAATTGAAATAGACCATTCATCTGAATTAAATCTTCAAGTTAATGAAGCATACAATGAAAGAGGAATTTACATATTAAATAATAAATATTATTTAAACAGTTCCATTAAACTTCCAGAAGACATCAAAGGAATTCAAATCGAAGATGATGCTATTTGGAGACCAAATGGACTAAAAAATATACCTCGCTTATCAGATATTGATGCACCATTCCAAATCTTTAAAGAAAAGAACAACGATTCTATTTATTTAATTAAAGCAAATGACACAATAATTTTGAAGCTAGATAAGCTTATTCAATAATCATTTTGGTATTTTTGCGCACCTGAAAAGCTTTTAGATTTCAATAAATCTAAAATCAACAATCTAAAATCTAAAATTAAACACATGTTTGTCAGAATTGTAAAAATGAGTTTTCATGAAGAAAAAATTCCTGATTTTCTGGAGAATTTTGAATCTGTGAAAGATAAAATACGAAATACAGACGGAAATCGTTTTTTAGAATTGTATCAGGATAAAAATGATAAATGTATTTTCTTTACCTATAGTTATTGGGAAACCGAACAAGATTTAGAAAACTACAGACAATCTGAATTATTTAATACGGTTTGGGATTTTACAAAAAAATTATTCAATGCAAAACCAGAAGCGTGGAGTGTGGATAAATTGGTTAGCTTAAATTAGTTTCATGTTTCAAGTTTCACGTTAAGCGGGCAACATGAAACCTGAAACAATAAAAACAAAAAACACAAATGAAATCAATCATTTTAAGAGAAATAAAATCTTTTTTTGGCTCTCCTATTGGCTATTTGGTCATTGCGATTTTCTTAATCAGCAACGGGCTGTTTTTATGGGTATTTGAAGGAGATTACAATATATTGAATACAGGTTATGCTGATTTAACTCCGTTTTTCACATTAACTCCGTGGATTTTAATTTTCCTGATTCCGGCTGTTACCATGAGAAGTTTCTCTGACGAAAGAAAACAAGGAACTCTTGAATTACTTTTAACCAAACCATTATCGATTTGGGAAATTGTAAACGGAAAATTTTTAGGCTCGTTTTTCCTAATTATTTTAGCGATTATTCCAACTTTCATTTATGTAGAAGTCATTTCGAGTTTAGGTTCACCTGAAGGAAATATCGATATGGGAAGCACAATTGGTTCTTACTTTGGATTGTTATTTTTAATAGCTTCTTATTCAGCGATTGGCATCTTTACTTCTACTCTATCAGAAAATCAAATTGTTTCGTTTATAATTGCTGTGTTTTTATGTTTTTTGTTTTATTTTGGATTTGAAGGTTTGGCGTCATTAGTTCCTGGACAATCGAATATCATTTCGGCATTTGGAATGCAGGATCATTTTAAAAGTATGAGCCGAGGCGTTATTGATACTCGCGATGTAATTTATTTTTTAAGCATCAGCATTTTGTTTTTATCTTTTACCGTTTATCAATTAAAATCTTTTAAAGCGTAATGAAAGCATCTAATAAATTGAATTTAAAAACATTAGGTATTACAATTTTTATTTTAATTGTTTTAAATGTTCTCGGAAGCTTATTCTTTCATCGTTTTGATTTAACGAAAGACAAACGATATACTTTATCGCCAACTTCTTTACAAATTGTAAAACAGGTTAAAAATCCATTGTCTATTAAAATTTATATGCAAGGAGAACTTCCTGCAGATTTTAGACGTTTACAATTGGAAACTAAACAATTACTGGAAGAATTTCAGGCTTACAACAGCAATATTGTTTTCGAATTCGTAAACCCGATGGAAAACGGAGAAGACAATATGGAAGTTATAAAATCCCTTTATCAAAAAGGGCTTACACCAATAAACATTTCTGTCGACGATAAAGGAAAACAATCTCAGGAAATGGTTTTTCCGTGGGCGGTTGCGGTTTACAATAATAAAGAAGTTAATATTCCATTATTAAAAAATATAATGGGAGCTTCGACTACACAAAAAGTAATTGGATCAATTCAGCATTTAGAATATTCGATTGCCGATGCTATTAATAAAATCACCAAAGACAGACAAAAGAAAGTAGCTATTATAAAAGGAAATGGTGAATTATCTGAAATTCATATTGGAAAATTATTGAGACAGATCAAGGAAAGTTATTATATCGGACCGTTTACTTTAGATTCTGTTGCTAAAGATCCAAACGGAACTTTAGCTGCTTTAGAAAAATATGATTTAGCGATAATCTCAAAACCAACTGAAAAATTCTCAGACGAAGAAAAACAAGTTCTGGATCAGTTCATCATGAACGGCGGTAAAACATTATGGCTTATTGATCAGGTTGCGGCAGATATGGACAGTTTATACAATCAGGCAGGCGCAACTTTGGCTTACCCAAGAGATTTGAATTTAAACGATATGTTCTTCAAATACGGCTTCAGAATTAATCCTGATTTGGTCAAAGACGAAAACGGAAGTCCAATAAAACTGGCAACCGGAGAACAAGGAAGTGCTACTCAATATCAGGATTTTATCTGGAAATTTGCGCCGCTGGTTCAGCCGGCAAGCCAGCACCCGATTGTGAAAAATTTAGGCGGAATCAAATTTGATTTTGCAAGTCCGATTGATACCTTGAAAAACGGAATCAAAAAAACAGTTTTATTACAATCGTCTCAATATTCTAAAACAATTGGAACGCCATCAGAAATTAATCTGAATATTGTAACAGAGAAAACTTTGCCAGCGGATTATGCTAATAAAGGAAATATAAATCTTTCTGTTTTATTAGAAGGAAGTTTTCATTCGGCATTTGAAAATCGAGTTTTACCTTTTAAAGAAAGTTCTTTTCTGTCAAAAGGAAAACCAACCAAAATGATCGTTGTTGCCGATGGAGATATTGCCAGAAATCAGTTGGATAAAAACATGATGCCTGTTGAACTGGGCTATGACCAAAGAACCGGAAACCTTTATGACAATAAAGATTTTATGATGAATTGTGTCAATTATCTTCTTGATGATACAGGACTTATTAACATTAGAAGCAAAGATGTTGAACTGCCATTATTGGATAAAGAAAAAGTTTACGAAAATTATACGACAACGCAATTCATAACTATCGGGCTTCCAATCCTTATTTTATTGGTTTTCGGATTGGTATTTACCTTTCTCAGAAAAAGAAAATACAGCCGATAGATGTTAATAAAAAAATTGCGAAACTAAGAATGTTTACGATATATTTGTAATCCGTATCCTTAGCGCCTAAATGCTGGGGAATACATCAAAAAATAAAACAAAAGAGATGAAATTTATAGTATCGAGTTCGTACTTATTAAAACAATTACAAGTTTTAGGTAGTGTAATTAACAGTAACAATACGTTGCCTATTTTAGACAACTTTTTATTTGAACTAAACAATAATGAGTTGACTGTTTCGGCTTCAGATCTTGAAACGACAATGTCGGCTACATTATCAATCGATTCTAAAAGTAAGGGAAGTGTTGCTGTACCGGCAAAGCTTTTACTTGAAATTTTAAAAACATTTCCAGAGCAGCCTTTAACTTTTACTGTTGCAGACAACAATACCGTTGAAATTAGTTCTAACTCAGGTAAATATGCATTAGCATATGCAGCTGGAGAAGAATTTCCTAAGTCTGTAAATCTTGAAGATCCGTCTGTAACTTTAGTTCCTGCTGATGTTTTGGCAACTGCTGTAAGTAAAACAATTTTTGCTGCAGGAAACGATGATTTACGTCCGGTAATGTCTGGAGTATTCTTTCAGTTTTCTCCAGAAGGTTTGACTTTTGTTGCTACAGATGCTCATAAATTAGTAAAATATGCTCGTGCAGATGTAAAAGCATCTCAGGTTGCTGATTTTATTATGCCAAAGAAACCTTTGAATATTTTGAAAAGTATTTTAGGAAGTTCTGATGCTGAAGTAAAAATTGAATACAACGATTCGAATGCGACTTTCTCATTCGACAATTATATCTTAATGTGTCGTTTAATCGACGGAAAATACCCTAATTACGAAGCGGTAATTCCAAAAGAAAATCCAAACAAATTATTAATCGATCGTTCTTTATTTTTAAGTTCTGTTCGTCGTGTTGCGATTTTCTCAAACAAAACTACACACCAAATTCGTTTAAAAATTGCAGGAGCTGAATTAAATGTTTCTGCTGAAGATATTGATTACTCAAACAAAGCAGAAGAAAGATTGACTTGTGATTATCAAGGTGATGATTTACAAATTGGTTTTAACTCTCGTTTCTTAATCGAAATGTTGACAAACCTTCAATCAGATGTGATTATGTTGGAGATGTCATTACCTAACAGAGCTGGAATTTTAACGCCTGCTGACGGTTTAGAAGAAGGTGAAACTGTAACAATGTTGGTAATGCCGGTAATGTTAAATAGTTAACATCAAAACTTCTTTTTGTTACAGGGATTTTTTTTAATTTAAAATTAAAGACATATCATTGTAAAAAAAAAATATCGCTATTAACCAACCATTTTTTATACCTAGAAACCGCAATTCTTTAAAAGAGTTGCGGTTTTTTATTTTTGGTCATTGCGAGGAACGAAGCAATCTCATTTGCAGAGTTCACTTTGAGCCCTTCTACTTCGCTCAGGGTGGCAACTGTTTTCAAATATGATGTCTGTCTAGATAATTTCTCGATACTACGCTGTCAGGCTGAGCGAAGTTGAAGCCCTCTTCACTCCTAACTAAACCCGACAGGTTTTTAAAACCTGTCGGGTTTAACTACAGAAAACATGAAACTTGAAACCTGAAACAATTTTCTGTCTTTTAATCCTTTTTCTTCTTAAAACCGAAATAATAGTTCAGTCCTAATCCTAAAGTTCTGCTATCGTATCTGGTTTCAGTACTTTCCACCTCACCTATCGCTTTTCCCATATTTACACCTGTAAAATATAAATTAACAGCTAAAGAATCATAATTTTTATCTGAAAGAATAATATCGATACCAATTCCAATACCAACAGATTGCTGCCATTCTGTAACAATATCTTTTTGCGTTTTTGATTGAGACGGATTATTTTGATTGATTGTAGTGTAATTCTGCTGCGCTTCAATTTTTGATATATTATAAATAGGCAGGATTTGAAGAAGAACATCTCCGGCACTATATTCTACGCAAGAAAGACAAATTTTAGGCGTAAATCCAAAATTTAGTGCTGATGCTTTTACCTGTGATATATTTGTAATGTTTCCAACAGCATCTAATTTATTATAATCTTCGAGTCTGCCATAATAATAACTAACGCCAAACTCCGGTTTTAAGAACTTATAAACCTGAACCTCTAAACCTAATCCGCCCTGAATATAACCGGATTCTTGAAAATCAGTATGGCGATAAAGTCCTAAATCAATAGAACCTCTAACTTGAGCGTTTAAATGTGCTGAAAATAAGATCAATAAAAAATAGAAAATATTTTTCTTCATAATAATTTTTATAATTACATCTAAATCAACAAATTAGTTTTTATTGACTTTTGTACTAAAAATACTGATTTTTATATATGAAATGATATTTAAACATAAAATAAAACATTTTACTACGCTGAAGTTCTGTCAAAGTTTTAAACTTTGACAGAACTCTTAAAAACCTGAAACATGAAACTTGAAACAAATTTTTTCTGTAATTTTGCACTTATGAAAATAGAAATTTGGTCGGACATCATGTGTCCGTTTTGTTATATCGGAAAAAGACAGTTGGAAACGGCTTTAGCTGAATTTCCAAATAATGAATTTGAAATTGAGTGGAAAAGCTTTCAGCTTGATCCAACTATTACACCACAACCAGAAAAAGACGTTTATACGTATTTAGCGGAACGAAAAGGCATATCTGTTGAACAATCAAGAGAAATGCACAAAGGTGTAGCGGAACGTGCTAAAAGTGCTGGTTTAGATTATAACTTTGATAAAGCGGTTATTTCAAATTCTTTAGAAGCACATAGAATTATTCAATTGGCTAAGACTAAAAAGTTAGGCGATGAAATGGAAGAAATCTTCTTTAAAGCTTATTTTACAGAAGGAAGAGACTTAAACGACGGTCCAACTTTAATTGAATTAGCTGAAAAAGCCGGATTGAGTAAAAATGATGTTTTGGAAGTTCTGGAAAGCGAAAGTTTATATTTAAAAGAAGTTCAAAGCGATATTAAAGAAGCACAGGAAATTGGTGTGCAGGGAGTTCCTTTCTTTGTTTTTGATAGGAAGTATGCGGTTTCTGGAGCTCAGCCTGTTGAAGCTTTTGTTCAAACAATTAAAGAAGGGTTAAAATAATTTAAATGAAATAGTTAAAACAAAACGGATGAGTAAATTGCTCATCCGTTTTTGTTTTAAATCTAATCACAAAGAAAACTTACTGCTCCTAATAAGGCCGCAATTTCATTATCTGTAGAAATGGAAACAAGTACCTCAATACCTGATTCTTTTATTGTTTTATTAAATGAAGACAGAAATAAATCACTTGCATTAGCAATTTTTCCTCCCACAATAATATGATCTGCTGAAAAATTCTTTATCCACGGAATTACAACTGCTGCCAAATCTTCGCCCATTGTTTCAAAAACTTTTACAGCTTGCTGATCTCCGTTTTTAGCTAAATTATAAAGCTCTAAACCATTCTTAAGCGAAAAACCACTTAAAGTTTTATAATGAGATAAAAGACCGCGCACTGAAACATAATCTTCGGCAATACCTCCTTTATATTCAAGATTGTAAATTTCTCCATCTGTTGGTACCTTGTTTCCTGTACTTACTGAAACTCCTTTGTCAATAAAACAAGCGCCTAATCCGGTTCCTAAAGTAACTGCCATTACCTTTTTAGAAAGATTTTCCTGTTGCTTAAAAACTTCTCCTTTTCCAAAACAAACGGCATCATTTTCAAAAAGCACCGGAAAATCATTTGAAAAGTTTAGATTTTCTAAAAGTAGATTTCTTATATTCAATCCATAAAAATGTTCGTATTTAGATTGATCTTTAATCCAGCAGATTCCTTTTTCATAATCAAATGGACCGGGCATACAAACTGCAATTCCTGTAATATTATTTACTTTTGAATTTTCAATTGAAGTAGAGATCACTCTTTTCCAGATATTCATTACCTGATCGACAGGTAAATTAGAGTCAAATGATTCTTTATATAATGAAAGTTCCATAACTTTCATTTCTGTTTTATTGATAACTGCTGCGGTAATATGTGTTCCTCCTATATCTAGCCCAATGGCATATGATGTATTCATTCTTAATCGTTTAGCTTTTAGTACTAGATATTTTTATCTTTTAAAATTTGAGGATAATGAATACTGGTGTGCACAATCATTTCTCCAAATAATGTATTTGCCCATGCAAACCATTTACGGGTAAATTTGTTTACATCGTCTTTATGAAATGATTCGTGCATAAATCCTGTATCGGCATTTGTTTTAATCAAATTGCTGATGCATGTTTTAATTTCTTTTTCGTCTACACTTGTAATCGCTCTCAAAACAATACTCATAGGCCAGATTGTATCAACTCCCGTGTGCGGGCCGCCAATTCCTTCTCCAGCTTTTCCTTTATAGAAAAAAGGATTGTTTTCTGATAATACCACCTTACGGGTATTTAGATATAAAGGATCATTTGGAGCAATCGCACCCAAATAAGGAAGTGATAATAATGAAGGAACATTAGCATCATCCATCATATGGAAACTCCCGTATCCGTTTACTTCGAAAGCAATGATTTTTCCAAATTTTGGATGTTCTATGATTCCGTTTTCTTTTAAACCTTTTTGTACCTGATCTCTTAATTCTGCAGCTTTGGCAACCAAATCATTGTCTTTTAAAGCTGGTAAAGAAAAAATCTCGATCAAATAACCTAATATTTCGATCGCAAACATATTGCTTGGAATTAAATATCCAAACAAAGTGCTGTCGTCGCTTGGTCTGAAAGTAGAAACAATTAATCCGCAAGGTTTTACAGGATAACCGTAACCACCTAACGGAACTCCATCTGTAGCCCAGGCCGTTTGACGCTGAAAACTATACGGCCCGCCTTTTCCATCCAGTCTTTGCTGTTCTTTAAAAGTCTGCAGAATTAGCAGCATCGCTTCTTTCCATTTTGCATCAAACAAACTGATGTCTCCGGTTTCTTTCCAATAGCCGTGTGCTAATCGAACCGGATAACACAAGCTGTCAATTTCCCATTTTCTTTCGTGAATTCCGGGCTGCATTTTAGTCAGGTCATTTTTCCATTCGCTTTCTTTCGTAAAATCTTTATAAAAAGCATTCGCATAAGGATCAAGTAAAATACATTTTGCCTGACGGTTGATTACTCCTTTTACCAGTTCGGCCAGTTTTGGATCTTCTTTTACAAACGGAATATAAGGCCAAATCTGCGCTGTACTGTCACGCAGCCACATTGCATCAATATCTCCTGTAATTACATAAGTATCGGGCTTGCCGTCAATGATTTCAAAATCGACTGTAGTGTCCAGCGTATTTGGAAAACAGTTTTCAAATAACCAGGCCAGTTCCGGATTTCCTATTTGTTTTTTGATTCTCACAATTGCCGCTTCAACTGCTTTACTTGTAAATTTTCTTTCGGCTAATGGAGGTCTTTTGCTGATAAAATCTTTTAAAGGAAACTGAAAAGCATCTGAATTAAGTCCAAATACATCGGTTTGAAGTGCTAATAATCCTGCGGAAAAGATTCCTGTATTTTTTATAAATTTTCTACGTGACTGCATAAATTTTACTTTGAAGTTGAATAAGAATATGGAAACGCCTCTGATGTCGTACCTCTTTTTAAATTTGGAGAACTTGTCATATCAAAATTCAGTTCTCCACCTTTTAATACATCAAAATGGTTGATATAATTTTTAGTATAAGTTGCATTATCCCATTTCAATTCATTTACATACTTGCTTACATCTGAATTATTTGGGGCATTAATAATAAGCTGTTTTCCGTTTTCAAGCTGTAAAGTTGTTTTCTTAAATAATGGTGCACCTAAAACGTATTCTTCAGTTGCCGGACAAACCGGGTAAAATCCCATTGCAGAGAAAATATACCAGGCAGAAGTCTGTCCATTATCTTCATCTCCGCAATATCCATCAGGAGTTGGTTTGTACAAACGGTTCATTACTTCTCTTGACCAGTATTGTGTTTTCCAAGGCTCGCCTGCATAATTGTATAAATAAATCATATGTTGAATAGGCTGGTTTCCGTGTGCATACTGTCCCATATTCATGATTTGCATTTCTCGTATTTCATGAATAACTGCTCCGTAATAACTATCATCAAAAACCGGAGGTGTTGTAAATACAGCATCTAGTTTTGCGGCAAATTTTTTCTCGCCGCCCATCAAATCAATTAAACCTTGAATATCATGAAATACACTCCAGCTGTAATGCCAGCTGTTTCCTTCTGTAAAAGCGTCTCCCCATTTAAAAGGGTTAAAATTGGGTGGAAAACTGCCATCTTTATTTCGCCCGCTCATTAATCCGATAGATGGATTAAATAGCTTTTTGTAATTCATCATTCGTTTTTCAAGCAGATTGATTTCTTTTTTCGGACGATCTAAGGCTTTTGCTAATTTCCAGATTGCAAAATCATCATAAGCATATTCAAGCGTTCTGGCTGCATTTTCATTAATCTCAACATCATAAGGCACATATCCTAAAGTATTGTAATACTGTACTCCTTTTCTACCTACAGCTTCTAGCGGGCCTTCGTTATTGGCTCCGTGCTGTAAAGCTTCATATAAGGTATTAATATCATAACCGCGTAATCCTTTTATATAAGCATCAGAAACTACAGAGGCAGAATTATTTCCCACCATAACATTTCTAAAACCCGGACTAGACCATTCTGGTAAAAATCCACCTTCTTTATAATCATTTATTAAACCTTCCTGCATTTCTTTATTGATAGAGGGATAAACTAAATTTAGCAAAGGATATAACGCACGGAATGTATCCCAAAAACCTGTTCCTGCATACATATATCCAGGCAGAACTTTTCCGTTATAGGGGCTGTAGTGCACAATTTCTCCGTCTTTGTTTATTTCATATTGTTTTTGTGGAAAACAAACGGTGCGATATAAGCAGGAATAGAAAGTTTTTAGCTGATCTTCGTTTGTATCTTCTACAGCAATCTTTCCTAAAACTTTGTTCCATTCGTTTTTAGATTGGGCTAAGGTTTCTTCGAAAGATGCTGCACCTAATTCGTTTTTTAAAGTAAGCTCTGCCTGTTCTGGGCTTATAAATGAGGAAGCCACTTTTACGTTGACTTTTTCTCCTTTTTTAGTTTTAAAACCAACTACTGCACCTGTATGAAGCCCAAATGCTTCTAATTTATCTTTTGTCAGCACTTTGTCAGTCCAGGTTGAATTGTCTGCAAATGGTTTATCGAATACTAGTACAAAATAGTTTTTGAAATTTTGAGGAACTCCGCCGCTATTACGAGTTGTATAACCAATAATTTTATTTTCTGATGGAATTATTTTAATATAAGATCCTTTGTCGAATGCATCAATAACAATTGAAGATTTTTCGTTTTCAGGAAATGTAATCTGAAAATGTGCTGCTCGTTCTGTTGTTGTTATTTCTGTTGTCACATCATAATCAGCTAAATAAACGCTGTAATAATATGGTTTTGAAACTTCTGCTTTATGACTGAACCAACTCGCTCTTTCATCTTCGGCGAAAGCCAGTTTACCTGTAACGGGCATTATTGAAAACTGACCGTAATCATTCATCCACGGTGAAGGCTGGTGTGTTTGTTTAAATCCCCTAATTTTTTCTGCGGTATAAGTATACGCCCATCCGTCACCCATTTTACCGGTCTGCGGAGTCCAGAAATTCATTCCCCAAGGTCTGCAGATTGCGGGATAGGTATTTCCGTTGGAAAGATTATGCAGCGACTGTGTTCCCATTAACGGGTTTACATATTCTACGGGTTCTTTAACTTGTGCATTTACAGAAATGCAATACTGCATTAATCCAAAAAAAATTAAACTTTTTATTTTCATAATTTTATTTTTTATGCCATACGCTTTAAGCTTTAGGCTGTAAGCTTTAAACTAAATTATACCTACAGGGTTTTAAAAATCTTGCAGGAAACTGAATGATGCTGCTTCTAAAATCTATATTCTAAAATCTAAAATCCTAAAGTGGTCTGTTTTCTTTCTTTACTCCAAATGTTAAGGAAGGCTTGCTTCCCATATATAATTTCAATTCTCCGCCTTGAGCTATCATTTCTTGTGTGATATATGATTTTGTATACGGTTTTCCGTTATACTCTGCATTTTGGATATAAATATTATCTGCACTATTATTAATCGCATTTACAGTAAATGAAATCCCTTTTTTATGATGAATAACAGCGGTATTTACTAACGGGCTTCCTAAAACGTAAATTCCGTTTGCAGGATTTACAGAATAAAATCCCATTGAGGATAAAACATACCAAGCCGACATTTGACCTAAATCTTCATTGCCGCATAATCCGTCTGGTTTTGTAGAGTAAAATTTATCATCTATTTCGCGGATCAATTTTGCCGTTTTCCAAGGCTGTCCTGCATAAGCATATAAATACGGAATGTGATGATTTGGTTCATTTCCATGAGCGTACTGCCCTATTAATCCGCTGATATCTGGTGAAACATCTTCTCCTTCTACTTTATCGGTTATTAAAAATAGAGAATCCAGTTTGTTTAAAAATGCTTCTTCACTTCCAAATAATTCGATTAAACCATAAGGATCCTGAGGAACTAACCAAGTATACTGCCATGCATTTCCTTCTACATAATCATCTTTTCGGTGTGCCGATGAAAGCGGATTAAATGGTGTTCTCCATTTTCCATTGGTTAATTTACCTCTCATGAAAGTGGTTTCTTTATCAAAATATAGCTTATATAAATTGGCTCTTTTGGTGAAATAAGCGTAATCTTCCGTTTTATTTAATGCTTTAGCCATTTGTGCAATACAATAATCATCGATTGCGTATTCAAGCGCATTTCCAACAGATTCCAGCATTTTATCGGCAGGGATATATTCTAATTTCTGAACATAATCCATTCCGTCACGGGTTTGCATGGCTGTTTTTTTGATAGCTTCGTAAGCCAATTCGGTATCATAATCTCGATATCCTTTTAAGTAGGCATCGACAATAACGGCGATTGAATGATTTCCATTCATTGTGTTGGTTTCGTTACCCATTAAATGCCAAACCGGTAATCTTCCCTGCTGCTGATAAATTGCTAAAAATGATTTAACAATATCATTAATTTTTTCCGGCTGTGTAATTGTGTATAAAGGATGTAAACCGCGATACGTATCCCAAAGCGAAAAAGTAGTGTAGTTTGTAAAATTTGCTTTTTCGTAGACTTTTTTATCTGTTCCCAAATAATCTCCGTTAGCATCATTGAAGATCGATGGTGCAAACATTGTATGATACAAAGAAGTATAAAAAACTTTCATTGTTTTTTCATCTCCTTTTATCTGAATTTTATTGAGTTCTTTGTTCCATTTTGAATTGGCTTCTTTTGCTGTTTTATCAAAATCCCAATTCGGAATCTCAGCTTTAATATTGGCAGCGGCATTCTCTGAACTTACCGGAGATATTCCAACTTTTACCAGAATTTGTTTGTTTTTTAAGGCTGCAAAATCTAATACTGCTTTCATTTTTAAACCCTCACCTCCATGACCTCTTACCACAGCTGTACTGTCGTATAAAGCAAGATTTGCAATTGGTTCAGAAAATTCCATGGCAAAATAAATACGCTGATCTGCCGCCCAGCCTGCTGAATAACGATAACCTTCAATTTTAGTTTCATCAACTTTTCTTATAAAAGTTTTTACGGGTCTGTCCCAGCCAATTCCGTCTGCAAGATCAAGTAAAACATGAGCATCATCGGCTGAGTTGAAAGTGTATTTATGAAAACCTACTCTTTCGCTCGCAGTTAATTCTGCTTTGATGTTGTATTTATCTAATAAAACACTGTAATATCCTGGTTTAACAATCTCATTATTATGAGAGAAATAAGAACCATAACCAGTTGTCATATCTTCTTTTGTTCCTTTATTAAGTGCCACTTTTCCTGATACCGGCAAAAGCAAAATATCATTTAAATCACCAATTCCTGTTCCGCTTAAATGAGTATGCGTAAAGCCTAAAATTGTATTACTGGCGTAATTATATCCGCTGCACCAATCCCAGCCTTCAAATACATTTACCGGACCTAATTGTACTGCTCCAAACGGAACATTAGCGCCAACAAATACGTGACCGTGACCTGCTGAACCTATCAGCGGATTTACATATTGTGTGTAATTTATGTCTGTTTGTTTTGTTTGTTTTGCCTTTTTATGCTGTGATATTGCTGGATTGGCAAAAAATAGATTTAAAGCCAAGAAGCCGATAATTGCTATTCTCATATATTTTTTAATCTTTTTATGTTTGTTTGTCTATCGTTTAGCCCACAAATGACACGGATTAAACTGATTTACACAAATATTTTTTAATTCTTTGCGGAGACGCACTGCTGAACGCCTCTAAGGAAAACCTTTATCGCTATGTTATTTTGAACCTTTGTACCTTAAATTAGTACTTTTTCAAAACTTCATATAAAGAAAGAATCTTAATCTCTGGATTAACAATTTTTCCATCGAATGAAATTATTTTCTCTTCTCCGGCGGCTAAATCTATATAATTATCACTCCATTTTCCGGTATATGCTTTTATGGAAATATAAACATATTTTGCCCGCTTTTGGGCTTTCAAAATAACTTTATTTCCTTTTATCTTCCAGCTTATTTTCGGGTCTTCTAATTTTAAATCTATTGGGCGTGTAAGATCAATTTCTGGCGTTTTATCATCTCTGTACGCTTCCCGAATGGCATACCAGGCCGCTTTTGGCTGTCGGTTATCATAATCGGTTATGCTCCAGCTTGCAACGGGCCAGCAGTCGTTTAACTGCCAGACTAAAGTTCCCATATTATAGGGCGCTTTAGATCGATGAATGCCTACGATATTTTTTATCGAATAATATTGTAAACACTGTGTTAAATAGGTATAATCTTCCACATTCATCTTTTTTATTTTGGTTGAATCTATAAAATATCGGTTCAAATACGAATTCAGCTTTATAAATCCTTTGCCTGATTTTTGATGCGCTTTTATTACATCTGAATATAAATGTCGGTCTTCCGGTAATGTAAAATTTTCTGTAGACGAATAATTCGGCATAGACAACATTCCATATTCACTCACAAATCGTCCTGTTTTTTTCTGTGTCGCTTCAATATCTTCTAATCCCCACCATAAACCCCAATAATGACTATCACCTTCCGTAATACTTTTTTGTTTAGACCAATGATGTAAAGGCGAAGAACTTAAATACGGACGTTTATCATCTACTTCTTTAACCCATTTTGGAATACTATCGTGAAATAAACGAACGTAATCGTGCCACAAACGGGTAGAATCTTGTTTTGACAATTTCATGCTTCTCATCCAGCCCCAGTTTTTAAAGGCTTCATCAGATTCGTTATTACCGCACCACAAAACTATACTTGGATGATGACGCAGACGTTTTACCTGATACTGCACTTCTTGTTTTACATTATCAAAAAATGCTTTATCTCCGGGAACCATTGTACCGGCAAACATAAAATCCTGCCAGACATTAATGCCGTATTTATCGCATAAATCATAAAAATAATCGTCTTCATAAATTCCGCCGCCCCAAACACGAAGCATATTCATATTAGCATATTTGGCAGATAAAATTACTTTTTCATATTCTTTTTTGGTTACCCGAGAAAGAAATGCATCTGACGGAATATAATTAGCACCTTTCATATAAACAGGTTTTCCATCAATTTTAAAATAAAAAGATCGGCCAAGACTATCCGGTTCTTGTACTAATTCTATTTTGCGATTAAGAACGTATGGTTTCTCTGGAGTTTTTTCATCATAAGCTTCAAGCCTCGGCGTTTTCCAAATTCCGCATGTTGTGAATTTTGGTCCCCAATCCCATCCAAAATGATACTGCGCTTTACGAACGTAAGCACGTGGATTATCTGGAATTTTAAAAGGCAAATCTTTTTTAGCAAGTGAATCAACAACATTTTGTGCCGATTGAAATACTATAACTAAATTATTATCACCAGATTTGATTACTTTTTTAACATCTACCCGCCATTGACGAAACATATTATCGGCCTTTAAAACCAGCTGATTATTAAGATATACAGATGCGTACGTATCTAATCCGTCAAAAATCAATTCTGTGTTTTTCTTTTTCAGCATTACTGCTGAAGCCTTGAATGTGGTTTTGTATTCCCAGTTTTTACGTTCTATCCACAATAATTTTTTTTCGTTGTCCCTGTAAAATGGATCCGGAATTAATTTATTGTTTAATAAATCTGTATGGATTTCTCCGGGAACTGTCGCTGGAAACCACTTTTGTGTTTTTTCTTCCCGATAACTCCAATTGTTCTTCAAATCAACATTTTGCGCAAGTGCTGTCAATGAAAAATTTGAAAGACAAGGGAAGATTATCCAAAGAAGTTTTGTTTGAAAATTCATTTTATTCTAATACTATTTATACCTTTTAAAGTTACTAAAAAAGGTACAACATTTTAATCATTTGGCAGTTTAGAGAAGGAATTGAACGTACTAAAGTTATTCCTTCTCCTTAGAATTTATTTTTCGTTATTAACTCAAAAAAACAACTGGAAATATTTTCTTTTACTACTGCCTTATGTATGCTTTTAATTTGATTTGTGTTGTTTTTAATTCTGATTATCAATGAACTTTAAAAATCGGTATCGTTCTGAGATTTTTTTTTATTTTTTGAAGATAATCCCATCTTTTTCAGCAGAGCACTCTTTGCGGCTGCGAAAAAAAAGGTATTTAAATCAATAAATCAAACTCGTTTAATACGGATTGTTATTACCCCATTTATAAAGAGATTTAAAAATAAGCCGGGCATGCTCAGTACCCGACTTATTTTAACTAACCAACCAATTTAAAAATTATTTATCCCACCAAATTCTAGTGGTCATTAAATCTAAACCTTGACGTTGAATTGCTTCTTTATAATTAGCCGCGTTTGTTACAAGCTCTGACTGATCATAAATTAATCTTCTTGGAATAGTTCCCTGAGTATCTCCCGTTGGGTCATTAACCGGAACTAATATTGGGTAACCTGTTCTTCTGTATTCTGAAAAAGCTTCAAAACCATTGAATAATAAAACAATCCATTTTTGTGTAATAATCTGCTCGATTTTTTGTGCATCTGTTCCGGCAGTTTTAAAAGGATACGTCGTGATGTAAGTGTTATATTCTGCTGGTGTAACTGCAGGCACTTTATCTCCAAAAATCGTTAAAATGTTCATAGCTGCTCTTACTCCGTTTTCGTAATAAGTTTGTGCAGACCCGCCAACATTCCATCCTTTTACTGAAGCTTCTGCCAATATAAATTGAACTTCTGCATAAGACATAATTAATGTAGGAGCATCTAAACGCAATACTGTTGATGTATTAGGATCTGAGAATAATTTTTTATCTCCTCCCGGAAATTCTTTAGCATCATTAGCCAAACCTTGCTGATTTGCCGGATTATTATCTCCAGTAGCTTCTAATTTTGCATAAATTCTTAAACGTGGATCGTTTGTGTTTTTCAACAAATCGATAAATGTTTTACTGAATTTGATGTTTGATTCTCCACCATTTAAGTCATTTCTAACCCATGAAGAAGTAATTGGGTTTGTTTTAACCCCAGCAGGACCTGCATCATGTTTTAAAACTAAACTATCATCATTTGAAGTGAAAACTCCTTTTGAATATGCTTTTTCAACAAACTCTTTTGCTTTCGCAGGATTTACTTTAGACAAACGCATTGCTACTCTAAGCATTAAAGAGTTTGCTAATTTTTTCCATCTTGCTACATCACTTTGATAATATAAATCAGCATTGCCTACAAAAGGTTTAGTTGCATCAAGAGCAGTTCCTGCTTCATCTAATTCTTTTAAAAGATCATTGTAGATTGCTTCCTGCGTATCGTATTTTGGAGAAAAAACGTTTCCATTATATCCTTTTCCAGCGTCGAAATAAGGAACTTCACCATAGGTATCAGTCAATTTTTGGAACAAGAAAACTTTCATGATTCTACAAGCCTGAATCATGTTTGAATTTTCAGGAGTATTATCTATTACAGATAATAATTGGAAAATTTGATTTAATCCTTTCCCGTATGTTTCTCCAAAAAGAGCCGCTGAATATTCAGAAGAATAGGTGTATTTTGAACCTGGGCCTCCAAGTGAAGAAAACTGCTGTACTATTTGTGCTGCGTATAAATTATTTCCTCTGGTGTTAGAAAAATCCTGTCCGTCAACATAGATCTCAGCAAGTGTAAACATTGATTTTACAGCCGGATCAGTTAAAGCATTTGGATTCTTATTCATTTCTTCGAATCCTTTATCGCATGAAGCCAATGTCATTGCACTAACAATTGCGACACAAAATATTTTTATATATCTATTTTTCATCTTTTTAAATATTAGAATTTGACATTAAGAGCAAAACCATAATTTCTTGTCAATGGCATTGAAGCTCTCTCCATACCTTGTGCATTACTATTAGAATAATTTGACTCTGGATCAATGTTTGGCACTTTATCATAAATTGTCCATAAATTATGAGCAGAAAATGCTAAACTAACAGACTGAAATGGTGTTTTTTGTAAAAACATTTTTGGGAAATTATAAGCAAAAGAAATCGCTCTTAGTTTCACAAAATCAGCATCGTATACAAAGTTTGATGTTACATCACTATAACTTCTCCAGTAATCGTATGCAGAAACTGTTGTGTTAACTGCATTTCCGTTAACATCTTTACCGCTTACTGCAACACCACCTTCACGACCCGGAAGTGTGATTTCAGATAATCCGTAACGAGCTCCTAACTGATTTGTAGCAGAATAGATTTCTCCTCCAAATTTAGCATCAACAAAAACCGAAAGTGTGAAGTTTTTATAAGAGAAATCATTTGAAAGTCCCATTGAAGTTGGCGCAACACCTTGTCCTGCAATAATTAAATCTCCTCTCATGAATTTACCGTTTGTATCAAGTACAATATTTCCGCTTGCATCCCTTAAATAATCATAAGCTTTAATAACTCCAAAAGGCTGTCCTTTTTCTAAAACTACGTTAGCTCTACCATCTCTGTTTCCTTCTAATGATTTTGTTGTAATTTTATCAGAAAGACTGATCACTTCACTATCATTATAAGCAAAATTATAACCTACACTCCAAGCAAAACTTGGTGTTTTTATTGCTTTTACATTAATAGCAAACTCCACCCCTTTGTTCAGGATTTCTCCAACGTTGATCTTTGTAGTTCTGTAACCAGAAGCCTGAGAAACATCAGCATCTGTAATATCATTCGTTGTTTTCTTGTGGTAGAATGTCAAATCTGTACTAACTCTGTTATTGAAAAATGTATTTTCAAAACCAAATTCGATTGTACTTACGTTGTAAGGTTTCAAAGTTCTGTTTGGAATTGTTTCTCCATTAACACCTAAAATTGGCTGTCCTAAAGAATCTGTTTGTCCGTCTGGCGTAGTATAAGTCAATGCTAAAGCATAAGCTTCTGGCAATGCACCTCCAACGTTACCCCAGCCAGCTCTGAATTTTCCGTAAGAAATCCATTCTGGAAGACCTATAACTTCTGAGTAAATAAAACTTGAACTTACAGAAGGATAAAATGTACTATTGTTTTTAGGATCTAAAGTTGAAAACCAATCTTCACGACCTGTTAAACTTACATATAAGAAATCTTTGTATCCTATATCAGCAGAGTAAAAAAGAGAGTTTACTTCACTTTCAGAGAATAATTTTTCTGTTTTGTCCGGCTGTGTATTTCCGTAGAAATATTCGAATGGAACAATAAAATTGTTTCCTTTCATTTTAATACCGCTGTATCTGTTGTGTTGACGGTTTGCGCCAATAAAAGCATCTAAAGAAAGATTTTTAACGATATCGCCTTTGTATCCTAAGAAACCAGAGGCATTTACTTCAGAACGGGTTTCAATTCTGTTTTCAATAGATCCGCCTGGGCTGTAGTTGATTCCAGTTGGCTCAATTTCAGTGTATTCGTAGTTGATATCATCAATTCCAAGTACCCCTTTAGCATAAATCTTGTCTGTAATATTGTACGTTACTTTTGCAGAACCAATAAAACGTTTTCTAAGATCATCGTTTAATGGTGATTTTGTAGCAAAGTAAGGATTTGTATGATATACGTTTGCTCCTAAGAAATCTTCTTCTCCTCCGTTTGCATCGTAAGGATTGCTTAACCATCTAATATCAGAACCTGGCGTCATGAAAGTAGTTGGGAAAGACGGGTTTCTTGGCGAGTCATTCAAATAAGGTCTGTTATGACTTTTCTCAGAAATGTACTGTGCATTGCTTTCGATACTTATGCTTTTATTCGGAGACGAATTTAAACTCAAAGCCACGTTATTTCTACCAAAAGTAGTTCCCGGCATGATAGATTCATCTTTAGTATTTCCAAAAGACAATCTGAAGTTAGTTGTTTCATTTCCTCCGGAAAGTGCTAAAGTATTACTGAAAGAATATCCGGTTCTGTAGAAATTTTCAACATTATCTTTTCCGTATGCTTTGTATGGTCTGGTTGTACCGTCTAAACCAAGAGAAGGTGTTCCATCATATTTATCACCCCAGGCAAAATAGTATGAATCTCTAAGTTCCTGCAGATTGGTAAATCTTGTTGGAACGCCGCTAGCATTTGGAGCTCCCGCACCATATTGATCCTGCCAGTTTAAAAGACTTGCTGGTGTATTAAAAGTTGAGTTTGTGTTGAAATCAACTCCAATTCCAGTTCCGTTTTTACCTTTTTTTGTTGTAATTAAGATAACACCATTTGATCCTCTATACCCGTAAAGAGCAGAAGCTGCACTACCTTTTAATACTGACATCGAAGCAATATCATCTGGATTGAAAGAAGACATACCATCACCTTTGTCGGCACCTCCCCACATTCCGGCATTTCCTTGCTGTGTATTGTCAATTGGAATTCCGTCTACAACATACAATGGCTGGTTAAGCCCTGATGCAGAAGTTGCTCCACGAATAACAACACGGCTTGAACCAGATGGCCCAGTAACCGGTGCAGAAACATTTACCCCTGCAATTTTACCTTGCAAAGCATTTCCTAAGTTAATTTCTTTATTTTTTGTCAGGTCGTCGCCTTTAAGTTCACCAACGGCGTAACCCAGACTTTTCTTTTGTTTTTTCACCCCGAAAGAGGTTACTACAACATCTTTAAGTTCTTGTGTAGTTTCTGTCAATGTAACAGCAGCTCTTGTTTCATTCTCCTGAAGTACTACTGACTTCGATTCAAATCCTATAGAAGATATGTTTAGGGTAACTTTACCTTCAGGGACATTCATTCTAAATCGCCCTTCGGCGTCTGTAATGGCACTAAATGGTTTTCCTTGAACCTCGATTGATGCGGCAACAATTCCTTTGTTCTCTGCATCTGTTACTATGCCTGTTATTAATCGGTTTTGTGCTGCAGCACTTAAGCTGCTCAACAATACCATTGCTAACACTGCTAATATTCGTTTCATAAGCATTCTTTTTGGTTATTGGTTTTGGATTTTGTTTTGTTTCGTTTGTGTTTTTGTTTTGTTTGCTTTAAATAATTAATAAAATTTTGAACTCAATTTTGGATAAAAAACCATGTTGATAGTACGATGAATATTCAAAAAAACGTAGCTATTTTAAGGTTTTTACTATATAAATATTTCTCATAAAAACAGCTGAAACAGCAGTAAAATCTAAGAATATTTTCACTAAAACGATTTAGTAAAATGACTAAAAAAAAGCCTAAACTTTTTTTATCATTTTTAATTTATTTTAAACAGATTCTCTCACAATCAATGTTCCTTTTTTGAGGATTTTTTCAATTTTAAAATCATCATAATTTGTCATCTGGCTCATGAGCAGTTGTATTGATTTAATTGCTATATCTTCTATGGGCTGAGCAATTACCGAGATCGTAGGCGTATGCAGTTTGAAACTATCATGATCATCAAAACTGATAACGGCTATGTCTTCCGGAATTTTGTATTTTAAAGTCCTAAAAGCCTGAAGTCCAGCAAGTCCAAGATAGTTAGCCAAAAATAATACGGCATCAATCTCCTGATTTTCTTTAAAAAAATTTATAATCGCATCAATTCTATTTTTTTCACTCGAGTGGTAATCTAATTGCAACGTATAATTTTCGTTGTAAATTCCTTCTTCTTTTAATGCTTCTATATACCCTTTTTCTCTTAATTTCATCTGGATCATTCCAGATTTATTATTTACAACGGCTATATTTTTTCTGCCTTTTTCAATCAAATATTTCACGGCAGAATAAGAACCTTCATAATTATCCATTAAAACATGACTTACTTTTTGATTGGCAAAATACCTATCGATCAATACAACTGGCTTCTGCATTTTTAAAAGCATACCGATTGTTTTCTCTAAATTTCTGGTTGGTGTAATAATAAAACCTTCAACATTTGCCTGCAGAAGACTTTGTACCAATTCTTCAGAACGATCATTATCATCACCTGTACTGCAATAAAAAACCCTGTAATCTATATTTTTTGCTTCATCTTCGATTACTCTTGCCAAATCTGCAAAAAACTGGTTCGAAATATCCTCTACAATTAGTCCAATTGATCTTGTTTTTCCAGTTCTTAAGCTGCTGGCAATCATGCTTGGTTTATACTGAAGTTTTTGGGCAACGTCCTGAACTTTTTTTATCACAGCCGGACTTATGGCCATTTTCTCCCCTTTTCCATTGATAACAAAAGACACTGTAGAAATAGATACTTCTGCCTGTTTAGCAATATCTCTAATTGTAATCTTTTTCATCAAGTATTATGTTTATTGTTGCATATTTTAGTACATCGCAAATATAACAAACGAAACTTACAAAAACGTTTTAGTAAAATTTATTTTTAATTAATCGTTAATTTATTGCTAAAATAAAACATAATACTCAGTAAATACTGAATTTTAGCCAGTTATTGTCATTTTGACTTTTATCACGCTTTTAGTAGCTTTTATGATAATTTGATAAGGTTTTGATGGGGTAAAAAGTTGTTTTTTGGCAGTTAATTTGAAAAAAAATATTTCAAAATTCTATTCTAAATCTGCGCATCTTTTAAAAAATAAAGTAAAAACTTATGAAAATATTGTATATAAAAAATGCCTAAAAGAATTTTAAAACTCTTTAGGCATTCAATATTTATTTTTAAATTATAAATGTTTGGAGAAAGGATTATAAACTTTGTATTCTCAGATTGCGCAACTACTTGCGAAGATTCCTCGTTCCTCGAAATGTCAAGGTTGTGTTTTAACAAAAAAGATAATAAATGCAAAATCTGCGGGCTATTAAATCTAAAATCTATATTCTAAAATCATATCACCCCCATTTTCTGCATTAAAAAAGTCGCACTTTTATTTTTACAGATTCCGCTGCGGAGTTTATAATCAAAATGCAATTCGTTATTTTTAATTTCGACTTCAAAACACTGGTTTGTTAAAGTTTCCGGGTATTCGTTGGTTGTTAAGCAGACTTCAATATCGTGTGTAGCAATGGCACCGATTGCTTTTTTGGCAATTACTTTTTTTACAACTTCAATAGTTCCGTTACGTTTATCGTCAGAGTTTGTTCCTCTTAAAATCTCATCTAACAAAACAAAGGCAGGCCTTTCTTCCAGAGCATCCATAATTTGTTTTAAACGTTTAATTTCTGCAAAGAAATAGGATTCACTATCGGCTAGAGAATCCGATAATCGCATTGAAACTAAAACTGGAAGTGGATGAATATTAGCTTTTGAAGCACAAACAACTGAACCAATTCCACCTAAAACCATATTGATTCCCAAGCTTCGTAAAAATGTACTTTTTCCGGACATATTAGATCCGGTCAAAATCATAAAAGATTCAGGATAAAAATGTGTATCATTCCCTACTCTCGTCGCTGGGTTTAATAACGGATGACTCAAATTTTCAAAACCAATTTTATATTCTGTATTAATTTCCGGAAAAACAAAATCTGCATTGTTGAATGCTAAATTTGCCAAACTATTTAAAGCTTCAAATTCTCCAATAATATTAATCCAGTTTTCAAGCTCATGCGCATAATCATCTTTCCATTTTAAAAGCGCTTTTAAAACATGCAGATTAAACAGAAATGATCCGTTAAAAACAATCGCAGTAACTAAATTACTTATCGTATCCATTCTCGAGAACAACTCTGATAATTGTTTTAAATGAGAACTCGCAGATACATTTTTAGAAACCAACTGCTTTTGTAATGCAATTAGCTTTTTAGATTCAAACTTTTCCAATTCTATCTTCTGCACTAATAAACTATAATGTTTAATTGTTTTATCAATATTATCTGCTTTGGCAATTTCAGATTGAATTCGTTTGAATGATCTTCCTAAAACAATTAAATTAAAAATAAAGATATAAGTTGCGTAAGATAAAAATATTGCTTTTGAAGTAATAAAATAGGCTGTTACAAAACCAAAAAATAGTGCCGGAAGAATAATAGAAAGTGAAATTAAAACTTTAGATAAAGGATTATTTTTAAATGAAATCCAATGAATTAATGAGTCATAAGAACTTTTACTGTCAGTACTGACAATAGCAAGAGCTTCAAAATCCTGGCGCCAGTCTATCTTCCTTTTTAATTCATCTATTGCTTCTTGATTTTCAAGAATAATTTCATTAGATGATAAGCTTAATAATTTATCTGCTAATGTTTTTTTACCTATAAAAGTGGCCGTTCTATTTAAATTTTGGAATAAGGAATGTTCTCCAAAAATATCCAAATCATAGGCATAAGGATGGTGAAAATCGTTGAATTCAATTCCGTTTTCAAAGGGAAGTTTTTCTCTTTTCAAATACGATATTTCATCTTCATTGATTTTTAAAATGGCTTTTGTCAATTCTCTTTTAAAAGATAATTTCGAATGAATTCGCATTAAAAAAAGAAAACCGGCAAAAGATAAAAAAGCAGTTACAACATACCCTATTTCATTAGTTTTGATGTAATAAAACAACATAAACAAAACAAAAAATATGCTTAAAAGCCGTAAAAGACTTATGCTGTTGTGCCTTTTGCTGGTTTGATTAAAAACTTTTGAAAAATGCTCTACCTTACTTAAATATGTTTCCATTTTTTAAATTTAATGAAATACAAATATAGGTTTTACACTTACAAAAAAGCTATTCATTTAAAGTAGAATTTTAATTCTCATGCATTATCAATACTGGAATAGAAACTTCTTTTGTGATTTTTTGACTAAAACTTGAATCGAAAATAGATTCAAAGAAAGATCGCTTATGCGTAATTGTAGTTAAAATGTCGATATCTTTAAAAAGTACAAAATCAAGAATTGTTTCTTTTACTTCGTCACTTGGTAAAACCAGAAATTCTACATTTTCATTAGCAAATTCAATTTCCCATTCTTTAATAGTCATGTCAGAAACATCTGTACTTGAAGATCTAACGTATAAGCTTTTCACTTTTGCATCTGTCTTTTTAGCAATTTTAAGTACTTTTCTAAGTTCAGCTTTATCTTTTTCACGGTATTTTGTTGTAAAACCAATTGTTTTGATTTTCTTGAATTTAGCATCAATCGGTACACATAAAACCGGAACTTTTACTTCTGAAATTACCGAATTTGTATTGGATCCTGTAAAAAATTTTGTCCAGTCAGAAACGCCTGTGGTTCCCATAATAACAAAATCAATTTCATCTTCTTCAACAGCATTTTTCAGGTTATAAATCAGGTCACCGTCCATCAGTCGGTGTTTTATTACAATGTCATGGAGTTTACGTTCTGCAGCAATTGCTCGAAGTTTTGGGATTTCGTCTTTAAACATTTCAAATTTTGCCAATTCTATAGAACTGTATATCGATGCATAATTTTCTGGAAAAAACTGGCTGTCATAAACCGGAATCTCAAATGTATGCAATAAAACAAGTTCGGCTTTGACAACTTTTGCAAATTCTAAAGCATGTACAAACGCATTTGTAGCTGCTTCAGAAAAATCGGTAGGAAATAATATCTTTTTCATTTTATTTCAGATTATAGGTTTGTTACTCAAATTTAATCATTCTAAATCCAAAACAACCTGATAATTATCAGGAATTTAACAGTTAATGATTTCTTAAATAAATTACTATTTTCAGCGTTTATGTTAGATAACTAACCTGTGATTAAGACTTTAGAAATTTCTGCTTTTTTCTTACCTTTGCACCATGATAAATCAAGATTCTATAGTGGCGTTAGCGACTCCGTCTGGAGCGGGAGCTATTGCTATCATTCGTATTTCAGGCGCTGAAGCTATTTCAATAGGAAATTCTGTTTTTAAATCCATAAAAAATAAGGACCTAACGAAGCAAAAAACTCATACCCTGCATTTGGGTCATATTGTGGATAGCGAAAAAACGCTTGATGAAGTTTTGGTCTCTGTTTTTAAAGGACCAAATTCGTATACAGGCGAAAATACTATTGAAATTTCATGTCACGGATCTACTTATATTCAACAGCAGATTATTCAGTTATTATTGCGAAAAGGCTGCCGAATGGCCGATGCGGGAGAATTTACGTTAAGGGCTTTCTTAAACGGGAAATTGGATTTATCTCAGGCAGAAGCTGTTGCCGATTTAATTTCGTCTGATAATGAGGCGTCTCATCAAATTGCCATGCAGCAAATGCGTGGTGGCTTCAGTAATGAAATAGCCAAATTGCGTGAAGAACTTTTGAATTTTGCTTCTTTAATTGAACTCGAATTAGACTTTGCAGAAGAAGATGTAGAATTTGCAGACAGAACGCAATTTCATGAATTATTAAATCGAATTGAATTTGTCTTAAAACGTTTAATTGATTCGTTTGCAGTTGGAAATGTTATTAAAAACGGAATTCCCGTTGCCATTGTTGGTGAGCCAAATGTTGGTAAATCAACTTTATTGAATGCCTTATTAAATGAAGAACGTGCGATTGTTTCTGATATTGCCGGGACAACACGCGATACTATTGAAGACGAATTAGTAATTGGCGGAGTTGGTTTTAGATTCATCGATACGGCTGGAATTCGTGAAACTAAAGATGTGGTAGAAAGCATCGGAATTAAGAAAACTTTCGAAAAAATTGAACAGGCACAAGTTGTAATTTTCTTGTTTGACGGCTTCAAATTTCAGGTTTCAGGCTCTGACTATATTGTCGAAATTGAAAAAGTTAAAAACAAATATCCCCTAAAACCAATTTTAGTTGTTATAAATAAGGTTGATTTATTGAATGAAAATGAAATTGAATTAATCAATAAAAAACTCGAAACTTTAGAATTAACACTTTTAAAAATTTCTGCAAAAGAAAAGATTGGTGTTGAGGAATTAAAGAATAAATTATTGTCTTTTGTAAATACTGGGGCTTTACGTAACAACGAAACTATTGTCACAAATACAAGGCATTATGATTCATTACTAAAAGCTTTAGATGAAATACAAAAAGTAAAATTTGGTCTTGAAACGAATCTTTCAAGTGACTTAATTGCGCTTGATATTCGCGAAGCTTTATATCAATTTGGACTTATTACGGGTCAGGTTTCTAATGATGAATTGCTGGGGAATATTTTTGCTAATTTCTGTATTGGGAAGTAGAGACATCTCAACAGTAGTTTTGATGCTGCGATGAAGACCAATATTTATACTTCTTTCTAAATTATAAAAGTTGCTTTGCCACATTTAAAACCCGGGGTATCAATAATCGGGACAAGCTGCGTACAGGCCTATGCACCTACGAAAGATTTATATGATTATGCACAGACAAAAGCCGCCACTACCTATTATATAAAATCTCTTGCTAAATAGCTTGCTCCAAAAGGAATAAGAGTTAACGGCGTGACATCTGGGCCAGTATGGACAACGCTTCAGGTAAGCGGAGGAACCACATGGAAAAATTGAAACAGTTCGGCTCACAAACCCCGATGGAAAGATCCGTCCAGCCCGTTGAACTTGCTTCAATCTACGTATGGCTTGCCGCACCCAATGCAAGTTATGCAACAGGACAGATTTAAAGCTCAAGCTGTGGGGAAGGAAATCCATAATATAAATCTTCAACCCTTTACTTTGAAATAGAACCGTCTTAAAATAAGATTTGAGACGGTTTGTTACAAGTTAGATATTCGACTGGAAATACTCTGGTGTATCACAAAAGTTAAGTTTATTTAACTTTTAAGATATGAAAAAATACAAGAAAAATAACTTAGAATTTAGTCGCATAAAGAATTTAATAGACAAAAGCTTCAGATGCCTATGAAGCTTTTTTTGCGTGCAGAAACTTTAAGGCATAAGTTAAGCCAGAGAGTTTCGAAAACGTTTTGAAAGTATATCATTCCTGCATTTTCCCTGACATGATAATTTGATAAAAAATCGTGCTTTTCTTGTAAGCAAAAATCAGGAGGCATGATTTAATTTAGGGTATTTAAATTTTAAAAATATATGTATCATGGAAAATTTACATAATAACAGCAGCGAAGAACTTCAGAAATGCCCTTACCATCAGCAGTTAAAAGCAGCTGCCGATAAAAATCCGGACGAACATACCAACACTGGGGACTGGGGCGAAGAACCCGATGAGGACGGTACAGATCCAAACCGTTATGAACAAGAAGAGGGAAATAACAATTCCGGCGGTGCAGGAAGCACCGGCAGTACAGCAACCAACAGCTGAAAGTAAAAACAGTTTACTATTTAAAAATAGAACATCATGAAGAGTTCAACAATAACACAGCAGAAAAGCCATTCAAACAGCAGGGTCAATGTATCCACATTCGAACGCATGCTAATGACAGCCGCAGGATCTTATCTTTTGTATAAAGGCATGTCTCAGGAAAATAAAAACATCAGCCAGATCACATCAGGCGGCGCAATGCTCGCAAGAGGAATCAGCGGCTACTGTCCTCTTTACAGTGCAGTAGACCATTTAAAAAATGATAAAAGTTCCAATGTAAATATCAGAACCAGCATTACCATCAACAGACCTATCAGCGAAGTATATGCATTCTGGCGCAATTTGGAAAACCTGCCCAAATTCATGAATCACCTCGAGTCGGTTAAAACAATCAGTAGCACCCGGTCCGAATGGACTGCCAAAGGACCCGCAGGAATTGGTTCTGTGAGCTGGAAAGCTGAGATTATAAAAGACTAAAAGGAAAAACTTCTCATCTGGCAGTCCCTGAATGATGCAGCGGTTAAAAATTTTGGAAAGGTGCTTTTTAAGTCAGCGGGACAGGCTACTGAAATTGAAGTAACAATTTCCTACCGTGCCCCTCTTGGAATTGCCGGAGAGGGTGCAGCAAAACTGCTCAATCCTCTTTTTGAAAAAATAGTGTATGATGATATAAGAGCATTGAAATCATATCTTGAAACCAAACAGCAGTCTTAAAAATCAGCTTTGCACTTTATTTATAAAACCTTTTGAAATTTCATTACAAAAGGTTTTTTGCTTTTGCAGGCAGCATTAAGGTAAAATTCAATACATCTGGTGAGCAATCCTCAGCAAGTCAAAATTGACAGGCTGGGGAGAAACTCGAAAACACAATTTCTGTATTCCTGCAGCAGTGAATATATTATAATGGCTTTTTTTTCGTACGGATTTCATGCTGAACATACCTTTTACATTTATTCTACTTAAGAAATAAAACAATTACCGTTACATGATAATCTCATAAATTATTAGTTTTTTTTTGTAATAAAACACTTTCGGTAAGGTTATATTTTTATCCTACTATAAAATCACACAATCATGAAAAAGTTAATCAATGTAGCTGCTGAAAAACTTCATAAATGCCCTTATCAGGTTGCGGTATATGGTGAAACTAACTGTGAAATTATCTACCGCAGTTCTTATAAAGGAGATTGGGGCCATTGGGATGAAGATCCGAAAAATGACCAGGAAAATACGCAGGGTATAACGCTGTCTGAAAATAAAAAAAAAATTGTGACGACCGGTCATACGGCCAGCAATAAATAGTAATGTGATAAAGATTCGTATACAGAGAAATTAAAAGGATAGAAGCATCAAATCGACCCGTAATTAATAGATTAAAATATGACATCAGAAATTATAATCCAATGCAGTGAAGCCATTGCAGCTAAAGGTTGGAATATCGCTTTTGCAGAAAGCGCATCAGCCGGAAAGTTAAGTGCTGAGTTTTCTTTAACCCCTTTATCAGGAAAAATTTTAAGGGGCGGTATTGTCTGTTATGAAGTGTTTGTTAAAGAACAGATAATGCTGGTGCCGCACGAGCTGATAGAACAGTATACTCCCGAATCAGCACAGGTAACAAGTGCCCTTGCCCAGCGTACTGCCGTGATATTCAATTCTGATATTACCGTCGCCCTGACTGGACTTACCACTCCGGGAGGAAGCGAGACTGAAGAGAAACCAGTCGGTACTATCTTTTTGTCGATAATTACTCCGACAGGGATAATAGACCACAAGGAGGTATTCTTCGGTAGTCCCAAGCAGATCGTAAAGCAGGCAGCAGATAAGGCCGCGTCACTGATTCTAGAAAAAATAAAATCTAATTAGACGAATAAACAATATAAAAATGCACCAGATCAAACAATAGCTAATTTGATGGTTACTACATTCATTAAAATTAATAATCATGAGTAGTCAATTTAAAAAAGGACAAGATGTAAAACAGGAATTCGGCGGACCGATAATGAAAGTAATAGGTTTCGAGCCTGAATTGATTGAAAATGTCATTACTCAATGGGAAGACGAAGAAGGGACAGTGATCACAGGAAAATTCACGGAGTCAGTTCTTGTACCTGCTCCCAAACAGTAGAAGCTGTATTTATGTTATCTACGATTTCTTTACAGTGGGGATCAGTAAAAGTTACAACAGTCAAAAAACCTGTACCATTGAAAAATGATACAGGTTTCATAAAAATCAATTGCAATCTTGGAATTACACTTTAAAATTATTCCTGGCCTTCTTTATTTGCGTCAAAGTTGATAGTATTATACGCCGCTTCAGTCAGTATAACATCAGCTTCTTTTTCTTCAGACAGAGTTTTTTCCAGAAGCAGTACTGCATCATCTTCACCTAGAGTTGTTGCAAAGGCAGCCAATGTCCCATACGTAGCAATTTCATAATGCTCAATTTTTTGTGATGCGGCAATAATCCCTGCATCTCTTACTGCCCCTGCTTCAGTCTCCTCCATAACACTTTCACCCTCTTTTATAAGACCTTCCATGGCATCACACTTTTTTGCTGCTGCCTTCTCACCCACAGATTTAAAAACTTCCTCAAGTCTTTCGACCTGCTTTTGTGTTACGGACAAATGATCATTGATAGCCATAATCAGATTTTCAGAAGTCGCATTTTTAGCCATTTTTGGAAGTGCCTTAACAAGAGCTTTTTCAGCCCAGTAGATATCCTTTAATGAATCCACAAATAATTCTCTTAGTCCTTCAGCAGCAGAAGGTTTTGCTTTTACAGTTTTTTTTGAAACTGTTTTTGATGCTGTTGGTTTACCAGCGGAAGATGCAGTTTTGCTTTTTGTGTCAGCTGTTTTTTTAATAGCAGTTTTCATAATGTTTTTTTAAGGTTATAAGTCAAATTTACAAAGCGCAAGACTCTATTTTTTCACAACTTTTCAGTTGATATTTACAATATTTAAAATACTGAATTACAGATTATTATGAATAAAAATTCTTTGACTATCTCTTAAAAAAAATTACAATAAAGGAATCTGATTATAAGGAAAATATCATATTATATAGTTCAGCAAAAAAGTATTGAGAATAGAAGGCTTATTCCATTATGGGTAAAATCTTATAAAAAGTTAAAAAAATTATATAAGGGGATAAACTGCCCTTTTACTGAAATTTGTTGTAAATCAGTTCAAAGACGAATACATTTTTACGCACTTATGGTTTATTCATTTATTTTTTACTGCTTTCTCTGGGAGCGCTGATGACGGGTCTTAATTATTTTTAACAACCATACTGATCAACCACTCTCCATTGAAATGCAGGCTGATTCTGTAATTCATTATTCATTGGACATCACTTTTTTATAACCTAAAACTTATCATTATGCATACAGTTACACCCTGGAGCACAACTGCTCAGGCAGATATTGAAAATAATGAAATACTTTTAGAGAAAAAGATTCTTGATTTTGTCTATCAAGTTTACAATACAGGAGATTCTCTCTGGATCGTTGCAATTACGCCGGGCAATGGAAAAATAGCTTTTCGTACTGCATTTGCAATGAACAGCTGTTTTGAAGTGGTTAATCTTTTTGATGACGAAAATACTATTGTCATTTTATTGAATTCCAGACTCGGTAATTATAAAATTCGCATTGATTTTCCCGATACGGCGACCCCGCTTTTACATTACACCACTACTTTTACGGCAGCTGTCCCATTGATGATACCCTTTTGGCCGCGGGATATAATTCCGCTCACACAAAATGGAAGTGTCGAAAATACCTCGGGAAAAATTCATATGGAACAATTCGGGTCGAGATCGGGACTTCTGTTTGCCAGTATTACAAAACCGCAAACCGGATCGTTTTTTTATTTTCAAAACCTTACTTCCATATCTGAGTATTGCGAAGCTACCCAAACAGAATCCAAGAATACAGTGGGCGGAAACTGGCCGGAAATTGGGTTTCAACTCCCAACTACTGATAAACTGCCTCTTCCGGCAGGCATAGCTTTCACTATATCAGATGCATACATTGTACTGGAAGCTGAAATATTTAAGCAGACGGACTCTATCTGCGAACACTTTTTAAACAATCTTGTCAAAATATATAAAGTTCTCGAGCAACCAGGAATTGAATATAATGACTGGCCTGATATTGCTCAAAAAGTCATAACCGATTTAACGCATAATAAAGGTGCGTGGACACAAAAAAATGGAATTCCTTACCTGAATGCCTACCTGTGCGATTATGAAACACCTGCTGAAAGTATGGTTCAGCTTGCAGTATTGGCTCCGTTTAAGGAATTTGAAAAATGGAGTGGCAAAAAACAGCCTCTGTGTGAGGATTTAATAAAGGGACTGCCCGCTTTTTATGATCCAAAAATTAACTGCATAAACAGATGGCTTCCAGCCCTTGCAGATCAGCTGGATCAGTCCGAAGAACATAAAAAAGAAATGGTAATGGATTCCTGGTACCTGCATCATCCGTTGATTAATCTGGCACGGCTGGCTTTACATGGAGAAAAAACAGCAGAGAAACTGGTGCTGGATTCCATTGATTATGTCATAAAAACAGCCCATCATTTTAAGTACAGCTGGCCGGTATTCTATGATATGCAGACTTTTGAAATAATCAAAAAAGAAACAGCTCCCGGAGCCGGAGGAGAAAAGGATGTTCCGGGAGCGTATGCCCACTTAATGCTGCTGGTTTTTAAGTTAACCCAAGAAAAACGTTATTTAAACGAAGCCGAAAAAGCAGCGAAAAAATTGCAAGAGCTTGGTGTTGATATTTTATACCAGGCCAATAATACAGCCTTTACTGCCGGGGCATTATTAGAGCTCTATAAAATTACCAATAAAAAATTATATCTCGATTTGAGTTATACCTGCCTTGCCGGATTATTTAAAAACGTACAGCTTTATGACTGCAGATATGGTTTTGGTAAAAATTACACCAACTTCTTTTCAATATTCCCACTAAATGATGCGCCTTACACTGCTGCATATGAAGAATTGGAAGTATATGCCGCTTTATCCAAATATTTCATTCAGGCAAAAGATGTCGATATTTTACCTGCTTTAAAAACGCTGATACCGGAATTTATCAAATATGCAGTTGGCAGAATTGCCTATTATTATCCTCCGCTGCTGCCAAAAGAAATGCTTTCGAAAGAAGTCAAAACAGGAGAAATACAAGCTGATTTGTGGGTTCCTTTAGAAGATTTATACAACGGATGGGAACAAAGTGGTCAGGTCGGTCAGGAAGTTTACGGCGCCGGAATGGCTTTTGGTGTTGTGCCAAGGCAGTACATCAAAATCGATGAAGACTTTTTAATTTTTATTGATTATCCAAATCAATATAAAAAAAGAGGAAAAGTAATTACTATTAACCTTGACGGCGACAAGGATATGTCGTGCAATTTGAAGATTATAAAATTAGGGAACGAAAATATTAAAATGAAAGTATTTAAGGATAAGAAAGCTTTAAGTGCCTTTAACGAAAGTGCAAAAATGCATGAATACAAAGTTTCAGGTCAGGGTTCAGTTAAAATTCAATGGTAATATTTACTAATTAATAAAAAACATATAATGGAAAAATTAACAAATTACTTTGGACAAAATATCAAAGATAAAAAAATAGTAATAACCGGTGGAACTACCGGAATAGGAAAAGCAATTGCCGATGTTTTAGTGTCTCTTGGCGGGCTTGTTCTTATTTTTGGAAGAGATGAGAAAGATTTTAAAAATGCTGTTGCAGATATTAAAAAGCAATTTCCCAAAAGCGAGGTCTATGGCATTCCGGCAGATGTAACTAAAAAAGAAGATATAGATAAAATCTTTGAAATTGTAGATGGTAAACTCGGCGGAATTGACATTCTGGTCAATAATGCTGCACTGGCAGCACCGGGACTCACGCAGGGAACCTATGACGATTACAAATATATTATTGACACAAACATTACAGGTTATCTTGCCTTTGCTCAGGAAGCATCTTTAAGAATGAAAGAGCAAAAATCAGGACATATCATCAACATTGGGTCGATGAGCGCAGAAAGCCGTACTGCGAAAAGTACTATTTATGTGGCAACTAAAACAGCCATACGAGGTTTTAGTACTTCGCTCCGCAAAGAATTAAATCCGCTTGGAATTAAAGTTTCCTTAATTGAACCGGGAGCCGTAACAAGCGATATGCAGACCGACCCGAAAGCAGTACAGCACGAGAAAGTAGAAAAATTGGAAATGCTGGAGGCTTACGATATTGCTATGAGTACTTTATTTTGTCTTTCGCAGCCAAAGAGATGTGATATTGTCAGTATGCAGATTCGTCCGCATCTGCAGATTATTTAAGTATTATGTCTTTCAGGATTTTTGATATTTATTTTATGGACTAAACCTATTTTGTATTTTTTTTTGTGATTTATCCATTAAAATTAAAAATTCTCCTCACGACTTTATTTTGAATTTCAGAATCTACTGAAAATAAATATTTTATAAAGAACTCTTTTAAATCTGCTGATTTTAATAGTAAATGTAAAGCATGATTTTTGAATCAAAACTTTCAATAACCTTTTCAAGCCTTTTAAAGAATACCTCGTTTACCATGGGGCAGCCATGGCTGTTGATAATGTAATATTCTTTCTCGTCATTGGGAACTTCTTTATAACGGTGCAGTACTATGGCTCTTTTCATTGCATTGTTGTTAGTCAGGTCCAGACCGTTCAGCCTGAATGCTTTTCCAAAAACCCCATTTTAACTGCTGACACACAGAGTTTTACTACCTGTTGAAAAAATATGCTTTAGTACTGATTATAAACATAATATTAGACATTCCTTATAAAAATGACATCCCAAAAGTTAATTTCATTTCCAGGAATTAATATTACACTATGGAATAAAATAATGTGGAATTAAGGCACATTTTTTTATTTGACTAATAAATAAACATAGTGAGGTATTTCCATTCTTTTTTTTATCATTGAGATAATTACAAACTGACTTTATTAATTTTATGAAACTTATAAAATAAGATTATTTATATTTACCATTAATTTTCAAATATGAATAAAACATTCAGATTAAAAACAAAAGCTTTTTTACCTAATATATTAGCTGTAGTCAGCTGCTGCGTATTCCTCTTCTTTTTTACTTCGATTCAAAAAAACACTCCAAAGGAAAATCTTCAGGTAGAACAAAAAAAAGTATTAATTTTTTCAAAAACTAATGGTTACAGACATGAGAGTATTACAGCAGGTATTACTGCTATAAAAAAACTAGGTATTGAAAATGATTTTTTAGTAGACGCTACGGAAGATTCGCTAGATATCAACTCTCAAAATTTAAATAAATATCAAGCAGTCATTTTTCTAAGCACAACTGGTAAAATATTAGATGAAAAACAAAAACTGGCTCTTCAAAATTTCATGCAAAAAGGCAGGGGTTTTGTTGGAATTCATTCCGCAACAAACTGTGAGACTGAATGGCCTTGGTTCATAAATATGATTGGTGCAACTTTTATATCACATCCAAAACAGCAAATAGGTAAATTAATAGTTCTTGACAAGACACATCAATCCACGGATAATCTACCTTCAATATGGGAAAGAAATGATGAATGGTATAATTTTAAAAATCAAAACCCTAATATAAATATCCTCATAAAGGTGGACGAATTATCATATACTGGCGCAATGAATACTAATAACGGCCATCCAATTTCATGGTATCATCAATTTGATGGAGGAAGAGTTTTTTATACTGCGCTAGGCCATAGTATTGAAGGCTATAATGATCCCATATTTTTAAAACACTTGTTGGGCGGTATTAAATATGCAATAGGATAAAACATTATCGAATTTAAAAAACATATATTAATTTATATAATTATTCTAAAAACTTTTTTTTAATTCTTTTATTTTGAACGATAATATCTGATTCATTTATATTTTATATGCTTTCAAATATAAAACTAAACTCCCTAAGTAGAAAAAAAGTAAACATGAGACAATATGATTTACTGTATGTGATATAAATATGTTATTATAGAGATCAAGTATAAAAAGCATTATATTATATTTTCACTGCAATAAGCCGTTCAGAAGTACGTTTACAGATAGACTAAATTTTTAATTTACACTATGGAATATTCAAAAAATTACACTGTTGCAGAAGGACATATAGATGTACAAGGCATTATGGATGGCTTATATTATCCTTTTTATATGGAGGAGTGCCGCCATGATTATATTAGAGAAATCTTGGGTTTTGATTTTGTTCAACAGGCAGAAAATGGTGTATTTATGGTTTTGTCTGAGTACAGCATCAAGTTTATACGCTCCTTAAAAAAAGATGATAATTTTGATGTGACCTGTACTGTTTTTACTGATGCTCAAGGATTGCCTCGTCTTCATTTCAAACAGTCCATAATAAAAAACGGGAAAATAATGGCTTCAGCTGTATTTACTGGAACTTGTGTACCTGCAACTGGAGGCAGACCCTATTTACCGGAAGAACTGAAAGCAAATTTTGCTGATGCACCAGCATTAGAGATTAAATAATTATTGTAAAATATAAATAATTTATTTAATCTTCTCTTTCAAGTAGAATACGAAAAAAGTTTGGCTGAGTTATAGCAAACTAAGTTATTTTTCATCAAAATATTATGAGATTTTTAAACATAAGGCCACGGAAGATTTTATAAAAAAGCCTCATTAATCCGCTATTCAAATTCACGCTTTTTAAATTAAAACAATTTCATTTAAAATTTAATATAAG
>NZ_LMHW01000003.1:90966-91268 GCF_001428525.1 Flavobacterium sp. Root186 | reverse complement strand
CCATCAGCACCGTTTGTTCCGTCAGTACCTTTTAATCCGTCTAAATATTCGGTAATCGTTTTTCCGTCGTTGCCAGGAAGCTCTTTCCAGATCTCGAATGCTGATTTACCATCGGCACCAGTTGCACCAACAAGACCCTGAACATATTCGTTCATRTCTTTTCCGTCGTTTCCAGGAAGTTCTTTCCAGATCTCAAATGCCGATTTWCCATCAGCACCGTTTGTTCCGTCAGTACCTTTTATTCCGTCTAAATATTCGGCAATTGTTTTTCCGTCGTTTCCAGGAAGTTCTTTCCAGATCTC
>NZ_LMHW01000003.1:90733-90946 GCF_001428525.1 Flavobacterium sp. Root186 | reverse complement strand
TTTCCATCAGCACCGTTTGTTCCGTCAGTACCTTTTATTCCGTCTAAATATTCGGCAATTGTTTTTCCGTCGTTTCCAGGAAGTTCTTTCCAGATCTCGAATGCCGATTTACCGTCAACTCCGTTTTCTCCTTTAAGACCCGCAACATATTCGTTCATRTCTTTYCCGTCGTTTCCAGGAAGCTCTTTCCAGATTTCGAATGCTGATTTTCCA
>NZ_LMHW01000003.1:0-90675 GCF_001428525.1 Flavobacterium sp. Root186 | reverse complement strand
CGATTTACCATCAGCACCGTTTGTTCCGTCAGTACCTTTTATTCCGTCTAAATATTCGGCAATTGTTTTTCCGTCGTTGCCAGGAAGCTCTTTCCAGATTTCGAATGCTGATTTACCGTCAACTCCGTTTTCTCCTTTAAGACCCGCAACATATTCGTTCATATCTTTCCCGTCGTTTCCAGGAAGCTCTTTCCAGATTTCGAATGCTGATTTACCGTCAACTCCGTTTTCTCCTTTAAGACCCGCAACATATTCGTTCATATCTTTCCCGTCGTTTCCAGGAAGCTCTTTCCAGATTTCGAATGCCGATTTTCCATCAACTCCGTTTTCTCCTTTAAGACCCACAACATATTCGTTCATATCTTTCCCGTCGTTTCCAGGAAGCTCTTTCCAGATTTCGAATGCCGATTTTCCATCAACTCCGTTTTCTCCTTTAAGACCGGCAAMATATTCGTTCATGTCTTTTCCGTCGTTKCCAGGAAGTTCTTTCCAGATCTCRAATGCYGATTTACCATCAACTCCGTTTTCTCCTTTAAGACCGGCAACATATTCGTTCATGTCTTTTCCGTCGTTGCCAGGAAGCTCTTTCCAGATTTCGAATGCCGATTTACCGTCAGCACCATTTGCACCAGTAAGACCCGCAACATATTCGTTCATGTCTTTTCCATCGTTTCCAGGAAGCTCTTTCCAGATTTCGAATGCTGATTTTCCATCAATTCCGTTTTCTCCTTTAAGACCGGCAACGTATTCGTTCATGTCTTTCCCGTCGTTGCCAGGAAGCTCTTTCCAGATCTCGAATGCTGATTTACCGTTAGCACCAGTTTCTCCTTTGGCTCCGCTTACCGGAATCCATGCTCCTGTAGTAGTGTCTTTAATATAAATAATACCTGTATCTGTGTTAATCCAGGTAGTAATTCCTGCACCTGCGGCACCTGGAGTTCCATCTTTTCCAGGTACTCCTGACCCAGCACCTAATCCTGGAGCTCCTGGAAGACCGTCTTTACCATCTCTTCCATTTAATGGAATCCAGTTACCATCTGCATCACGTACATATACAATATTAGTTGTATTGTCAATGTACATTTTTACGCTAGGATCAATCGCTGGAGTTCCAGGGGCACCTGGTGCACCATTTCCACCAGCAATTCCTGCAGGTCCAGAACCTGCTTCACCTGCAAGAGATAATCTATTCCATCTGTTATCAAACCAATAGTAATAACCTGGTGTAATAACATCATTTTTAGTAGTATTGAATACTAATAAACTTTCTTTAGCATTCTTAATTGTAACATTGTCTGTAGGGCTTTGTAAAGGAATATTAGGTATTAAAATACCTTTGTCCTTAGCAAAAACCTCTAATTGAGCCGATGCATTTGGTGTCTTGGTACCGACACCAACCTGTGAATAAGCTGAAAAAGACCCTAATACAACAAATAAGGGGAGTAATCTATTTTTCATAACACTTAATTATTTTCTTAATTATCTATTATTCAAACATCTAAGTTTGAAGCTGCAAAGGTCTCCCTAAATACCTTTTTGATTTACCACCATAAGTTTTTAAAGTTATAAATTAAGGTTTTTGAGGTATTGTAGATCTATATTTAAGATGTGAAGATTTTTCAGCGATAAAAACAATCAGCTCATTAAATAAAGGAGATAACTTTTTTACCACAAAAACTTAAGGTGTTTTTTAAAATATTTTTTGGAGCTAATACCTTTTTTGTCATAGAAAGTTAAGGTGTCTCTCTTTGACATTAAAAATTGTTTTAATAGTATGAAACAGTATTAATTTATCAAAACAAGTTACAACGATAAAAAAGCAAAAAAATCAATCATTGACTATATCAAAATTTCTATAACAGCTGCAGAGGACATTGTAATAATGACATTTGGAGCATTTTTTGGTAAGTGATCTAACTGTAACCTGCGCTTGTGTATACTTTCTGCAAGTGTTTTGTTCGCAATACTGGCACTAGGAACCGAAGAAATGGCAATACATCCTGTGCATGAATACTTGAAATAATCCCTAAAAAAATAACAAAACCAAAATTGTTCTGTTTATTACACTTCTCAAAAAAATGTTTTCTTGTTATTCTCTTCTTTTGTAATAAAATAAAAGTCATTGATTTTTATTTTATTAGAATGAATTAATGAATGAATGAATTAATTCATTCATTAATTGGCAAAACCTATTCTTTCTAACTTCTTATATGAAGCTCTGTGATACATTATCAGTCTGCTCCCCCGTCTACACTGTCAAATGTTTCGCGTTCTTTAGGTTTAATAGTGTATTTGAGAGACACCATCGGACCGTAATAAACATCAAATTGGGTTCCGTTTGTTCGCAGCTGCATCTGCCCGATTATACCTGCCAAGAAATGAACATTTGGAGTAATACCAGCTGTGTAATATACAGACAGTCTGAAAATATCAAAATTTTCTTTTGCATAATCCTTCGATGCAAACTTAAGCATGAGTTCCGTGTAATAACCAATATTAGGCGCCAAAAACAACGGCTTGTTGCTGCGCTGTGTAAGAAAGTGGTTTACACCGAATCGCATTCTGATTCTGGGAATGGTCTGCTGTATTCCGTTTCTGTCGTCAAAAAATTTAGTTTCAAAACGGACTTGTTCAAAAATATTTCCTTTTGGCATATCCTGCGAAAATGTTCCCATTATAATCAATCTTTGTTCGAGAGTTTCATAATTGCCCATTTCTTCGACTGCAAACTTTTGATTGTGTGCGTATCCCAGCCATAATTTTATATTTTTAAAACCCGAATAAATAAGCCATGGCCTGACAACAACGCGCTGTGTATATTCAAAAGGATTTTTTGTATCATATGATCCCTGTGTTACGAGCTGTACATCTGCCTGACCGCTTAGATGCCATTTTTCATATATGGGAAAAGCTAAATCTCCCTCACTTATAGAAGCAGGAATAAAGCCCATTGTATAAGGCGGAGATGATTGTGCTCTTGAAACTTGTATTATCACTATAATACATAATGAAATCAAATTAGTTTTTAAGTTCCCCATAGTTACAGCTGATTAGAAAACAAACTAAAAAAAATACTTTTTAGCTTTGATTTTATTTCTTCTCTTCAATTTAACGGTAATTTAAATTCCATGATAAATTTTTGATTTGTTAAGAAATCATGCTATATAAAATTATCGTATTAATCTTTTTATATTTTATTAACAAACTAAAAACGTGCTTCGTTTTATAATTTGCAACCATTTTAGATTTTTTCAATATACCCATATTTACCTAACTATAAACACTTTAACAAAGAATATATTAAATCAAAAACAGTTTGTCATAATGGATCTATGACAGTATTTTTGGAAGCAGAAAACAGCTTCTTCTTAGAAATTAAAGTAACTATTTAGAGTGGGATAATTCCTGAACCCTTTCGTACTGTTTTTAGTAAGCATGCTATAATGCAGTAATAATAAATTCACTTCTTCTGTTGGCCTGATGCTGCTCTTCACTGCATTTAACACCATCATAACAGCCATTTACAAGTTTAGTTTCTCCATATCCTCTGCCTGTTAATCTATCAGGACTGATTCCATTTTTAACAAACCAGTTCATGGTAGCTTTTACCCTTCTCTCAGACAAAGATTCATTGTATTGATGTGTCTGACGGCTATCCGTGTAGGAACGAATGTCCAGCTTCATAGTCGGTTTTTGATTTAGTACATCCAGAATTTTTACTAAATCTACCGCTGCCTGAGGCTGTACTTCCGATTTATCCAAATCGAAATAAATCACTTTGATATCAAAACATTTTCCCAAATCACCGCCTACCGTTAATTTACAGCGTTCTTTATTCAGCGTTAGCAACACACTTGTTTTTCCTGTCATCTGAGCAATACTCACGTTTACTTCCTTTGTAGTATAATCTGTTTTTTCTACCCTTAAACTGTATGTATTACTGCAGTCAACATCAAAACTATAAAAGCCTTCCGGATCAGAAATACCAGTATTTAACAAAGTTCCATTTTTATACAATGACAATTTGGTTTCAGGCAGAACAATTCCTGTTTCCGAATCTGTAATTACACCATTTAAACTCTGAATACATTGTATTTTTTTCGTTTCTAAAAACTTATATATATCATCAGAGCCTTGTCCTCCGTCTTTGTTCGAGCTGAAATACCCTCTTCGGGAAACAGGATCAATTATATAGGCAAAATCATCTTTTGGGGAATTGATATCTGCCCCTACGTTCTGGATATCTGTTATAGTTCCATTACTCTGGATTTTACCCACAAAAACATCCAGACCACCAAGTCCGGGATGGCCATCTGAGGCAAAATAAATTTCATTTTCACTTGCAATATACGGGAAGGTTTCCCTACCTTCGGTATTAAGAGGTTTTCCCAGATTCTCAGGCGTGCCAAAGTTTCCCTCACCATTTATACTCACCTTATATATATCAGACTGCCCTAATGTTCCGGGTCTGTCAGAAGCAAAATATAAAGTCTTTTCATCAGCACTAAGCGCAGGATTTGCGGTGCTGTAAGCGTCACTGTTAAAAGGAAGTTCTGTTATATTGGACCATGTGCCGTTTTCAAGAGTGCCTTTATAAATTTTTATATAGGTAATTTTGTGATCATCTTTTCCTTTTCTGCCTTTGTTATAATTATTTCTGGTAAAATAGACTGATTTTCCATCTTTGGTAAAAACTGGAGAAGATTCATTAAATTTTGAATTTAAAGCCGTTTTGAATTTTTCAACTTTGGCAGAATCAATATCTGCCATATATAAATTGGTAAAATAGGTATCAGTCCATTTGTGGATTCGTTTAGAAAAATTCCCGGTATCCCGGGCTGATGCAAAATAAATTTTATTATTAAAAACAAAGGAACTATAGTCTGAAAATTTAGAGTTAATACCGGCATCTTCTACTTTATAACGTCCTGAATTAGCTTTTATAAGATCTAAATAATTCACATTATCTTTATATAATAAACCCCTGCTGTCATTATTAAATTTTGTATAAAACTCTTCTATAAATTTGTTCGACTGCTCAATTTGTCCTGTTGATTTTAAAGACTGGGCATATCTGTAATAATATTCAGGTTCAACTGCAGTTTTCATTGCAAATAATTCTTCGTACCATTTTGCAGCTGCTTCATAATCTGAATTAAAATAATAAGAATTGCCCAGTTTTTTCAACATATCTTCAGACTTGTACCCTTTGGCGGCAGCTCTTTCATACGTTTTAATGGCATTTATATATGCGTAGTTATTATAACTCTTATCAGCATCATTAATTTTGCTTTGCTGTGCATAACTCTTAAATGAAAAAATGCCTGCTATTGTCAGGTATATAATGATATAACTTTTCATAATTATTAATTTTAAAAGAAACGCGGTGTTGTCATTTTACTCGTTTTTTTAATAAATTCATATCTCAGGAAAATTTCATGCGATCCATAATTATAATTGTTCAGCTTAGTGGTTTCACGGTCGTAACCGTAACCCAAATAAAGGCCTTCTGTGATTTGAAACCCTGCCATAGCACTTAAAGAGGCACTCCATCGATACGTGACTCCAAGTACAAACCTGTCGATAAACATAAAATTGGCAGATATATCGGCCTGAATCGGGGCTCCTTCTACCATTTTAACCAGAACAGCAGGCTTGAATTTATAATATTCAAATCGATCGAGATTAAAGACATATCCTCCCATTAAATAATAATTGATCTTATCCTTATAAATGGCAATATCATCATCATCAAAACGATTAGTTTCGATAAAATTAGGAACTGATAAGCCTATATAAGCCTTATCAGAATGCCAGTATACTCCTGCTCCGATATTAGGAGAAAATTTATTATCAAGATCCTGAAACTGAGGATCTCCCTGATCTTCAGGGTTTAATTTGCTGATGTCCAGATTAAATAAATTAGCTGTTCCTTTAATACCAAAAGAGAGTCTGAAATCAGCAGAAGTCTGAAGGGTATAAGAAAAATCCAGAGACAGGTTATTTTCATTGCTTGGTCCGATTTTGTCATTAACAAGTGAAATTCCAACACCTAAATTGCTGTTATTTATAGGTGTATTGACAGAAAAAGTGCTGGTTTCAGGTGCTCCGTCAAGTCCAACCCATTGCGTTCTGTATAGACCAAAAATACTTAAAACTCCTCTGGAACCTGCATAGGCAGGGTTTATAGTGATGGTATTGTACATATACTGGGTATATTGCGCATCCTGCTGTGCATAACCGGTAATAGTTACGAACATAATGACCAAGGCAAATAATAATGTAGTTCTCATAGCACATAATTTATTATTCAATTCATTTTCATCTATTTCCTGAAGATTAAAACCTAATTTCCAGACAAATACAAATAACCTATTCTACTTACCGGTTCATTCAGATAAGTTGTATAGGTTATGACATAGAAATACGTTCCGTCCGGCAGTCCTTTTTGTCTGTTCACGGTAGCTCTTCCCTCAGAAATACCTCTAAAAGCAACCGATTGATTATCATAACCGTAAGCATCGTAAACAAGCACACCCCAGCGGTCATAAATTTGTACATAAGCATTAGAATAACATTTTATTCCATCTATTTTGAAGATCTCGTTTTTACCATCTCCATCTGGAGAAACGGCATTGTAAATTGTGACTTTACAGGCATTAAATTGTAAAATTGTTGGATCATCTTCCAGATTTGAATTATCATCAGAAAGGTCAGCTGCTTTTAATCCGTCAGGGCTTACTGCATTAACCTCAGCTTGATTTTGTACAAAACCTACATCAATATCTGCGGCTGTTAAAACATAGGCTGCTGTAAAGGACGCCGTATTTGTTTCTCCTTGTCTTAATATAATAGGACCTCCATTAATGATGATTCCAGGTTTAGGATCTTTTACTACAATGTTTACCAAAACAACATTTCCGGTATTGGTTACGGCAAAATGATAGGTTACGGTTTCTCCTATTTCGGCATATCCATTTTTATTTTCGTCATTGAATATTGCAGTTTTAATTAACGCTATTGAAGGTCGAAGCGTTAAGTCGATAACTGTTGGGTCATCATCTGCGGTTAAAGTCGGATCTGTGCTGTCTGAAACATCTGTAACCGGATTTCCTGTCGGATCATCTCCAATGGCAAGTGCGGTATTGATTACTTCTCCATTTGCAACATCGGCCACAGTTACCGTATACGATGCAGCTGCTGTTCCTGTTTCACCCGGTGCTAATGTACTTGGTGTTACCAATATTGCAGTTGTTGTGAGCATCGGATCTGTGATTTCTACATTCGTCAAAATAACATTTCCTGTATTTCTAACGGTAAAATTATAGTTGATAACAGAACCTGCGCCTCCGGTTCCTGTTAATTGTCCGCCTTTAATTAAAGTCAGATCTTTAAACTGAATCACCGGTGTAACGGTTGGATCGTCATCGCCAATAAGCGTTGGATCATCGCTGTCTGATAAATCCTGAATTGCAGTTCCAACCACAGGCTGAGCAATAACTAAAGCCTGATTTACTACAAATCCTGCATTAATATCGGCTTGTGTTAATACATAATTTCCTGTGTAATTTGTTGTATTGAACTGCCCTACGGCTAACGTAGCAATTGGAGTTCCGGCAATTGTCGCTTTTGGATCTGTAACAGTTACGTTATTCAAATCGATTGAACCCGTATTGGTAATTCTAAACGAATAACGAATCAGTTCTCCCGGCTGTGCATAACCATCACCATTCGTATCTGAGAAAACGCCTCGTTTAATCAAAGTAATTTCTGGTAAAGAAACCGAAATTTTAATGACTGCCTGATCACAATTTGCGGCATTTAGATTTTCGCAGATTTGATATACAATAGTATATATTCCCGATGATGTGCCTGCCGGTACATTAACTAATCCTGTTGTAATATCTAAAACGGGAATTGCTCCTCCTGAAATGGCATCTGCGGGTGACAATACGCTTATTGTAATTTGCGATAAAACTGGTGCTGTATTATCCAATAAATCATTAGTTAAAACATTCACCACATCATTTGCTCCGTCTGCACCATTTATTCCTGAAACGGCATCATCATTTGCGATAATTGGTCCTGAAATTACGGTTACAATAATATCGGCCTGACTGCAATTTGCTGGATTAAGAATTTCACAGATTTCATAACGAATGGTATAAGTTCCGCTTGGAGTCCCTGCAGGAACGCTTGCATTTCCTGTAACGATATCTAATGCTGGTACGGGGCCTGCATTAATTGCTGTAGCAGGCGTTACAACTCTAATCGTAATTTCAGCTAATTGTGCTGTAACTCCGTTTAAATTATCATTTACAATCGCATTTATTACATCGGCCTGACCGGTAAATCCATTTATATTGAGAACTGTATCATTATTGGCTTCGATTACTGCGGCGATAACGGTAATAAACACGGTTGCATCATCAAAATTTTCCGGATTTAAGTTTTCTGAAATTCGATACTGAATGCTATATAGTCCTGCCGGAGTCTGTGGCGGGACACTAATAATTCCGGTAGCAGGATCTAAAGATGGTACATTTGGATTTCCGTTAATAGAATCTGCAGGATCTAAAACAGTAATCGTAATTTGACTGATGTCAATAACAGCTGCTTTCGCCATTCTAGCTTCTATAGAAGAATCATTAAATGAATCGTTGTCCAAAACATTAAGCGCATTTGCAGAACCTACATATCCATTTATGTTCAGATCAATATCGTTATTAGCAATAATAGTTGCTGAATTGACCTCAACAATAATATCAGCCTCACTACAATTTATTGGATTCAGTTTTTCGCAAATTCCGTAATGAATAATATATGTTCCCGACGAAGTTTCTGTTGGAACATCGACGTTTCCAGTTGTTATATTTAATACTGGAATAGGGTTTCCTGACACATAATCCGGCGGAGTTGCTGTACTTATTGAAGTAATGTTTATTTGAGATAATGAAACTGGAATACCATTTAGCAAATCATTTGCAATTGCATTTACAATATTGATTGCACCTGTATATCCGTTAACGGGTGCGGGAGTATCATTTACTGCAAGAATAGCTGCCTTAACCCTAATTGTAATTGTTGCTGAATCTGTATTTGTAAGATTTGACTTTTCGCTTAAACGATACGTAATCGTATAAGTTCCAGAGGAAGTTCCAGACGGAACGTTTACAATTCCTGTATTTGGATCTAAAATTGGAATTGATCCGCCATTTATAGGAGCTGCAGGACTTAAAACTGTTATCTGTACTTCTGTTGAAACCGCCGGATTTCCGTTTAAAGTATCATTATCTAAAGCATTAATTACATTAATATTGTTTACAGATCCATCTATTATAGAGGATGGGTCATCATCAACTGCATCAATAACTGCCGGAATAACTGTAATCCTGATAACAGCTTCGTCACAATTAAAGGTGTTTAATTTGTCGCATATTTTATACACAATATAATACTCTCCTGCATGTGTACCTGCAGGAACATCTACATTTCCGGTCTGTACATTTAATTCAGGAACCGGAGCCCCATTAATTGAACTTGCTGGCGAAAGTAATGTACCGGTAGAATTTAGTAAGGTTACGGGACTTCCTTCTAAAATATCATTAGCATAAGCATTTACAACATTATTTGCTCCTGTATTGCCATTGATGTTTTCTGCAAGATCATCAGTTGCTATAATGGGAGGTTCAATAACAACAATAGTAATAGCAGCTTCATCACAGTTTAACGGATTTAGTTTATCACAGAGCAGATACCTTATTTGATAAGCTCCTGCAGGAGTTCGTTCAGGAATAGTTACAAATCCTGTTGAAGTTAATAAGAATGGAACCAAACCTCCATTAATTGGAGCTGCAGGAGAAATTATGGTACGTGTTACCAAATCTAAATTGGTTAGAAGTACTCCATCATATTTATCATTTGTCATAAAGGCATTCAATACATCCGGAGCTCCTAAATAACCATTAACATTAGTAATCAAATCATCTTCGGCAAGAATTGCTGGAGTATTTACTATCACTATAATTGTGGCCTGACTACAATTTGCAGGATTTAATTTTTCGCAAATTTCATATTCTATCGTATATGTTCCTGCTGAAGTCAATGGTGGTACATCTACATTCCCGGTTAATAAATTTATAAACGGAACATTTCCATTTATTGAAGTTATAGGTGCACTTGTATTAAGAGAATGAATATTGACCTGAAGAAACGATACAGGTAAACCATTTAAAGAATCATTTCCTAAGATGTTTACAACATTGTTTGCACCAGAATATCCGTTTATAGAATTTGCAAAATCGTTATTAGCAGTAATTAACGGTGCAGAAACATTGATAACAATATCAGCTTCACTGCAGTTTAAAGGGTTCAATTTCTCGCAGATGCTATAATGAATAGTATAAATTCCTGCTGCCGTTCCTGCCGGAATATCAACATTTCCTGTTATCGAGTTTAATACAGGAACAGGGTTTCCTGCATCGTAATTTAAGGGCGTTGCTGTACTTATCGAAGTAATATTAATTTTAAGCAACTGAATATCCAATCCATTCAACCTGTCGTTTGTAATGGCATTTATGGCATTATTAGCACCCATAAATCCGTTTATATTTACTGTATCATTATTGGCAATAATAGTTGGAGGTACTACATTAATTGTTATTACAGCAATGTCAAAGTTCGAAGTATTGATATTTTCGCTTAAGCGATATTCTATAACATAATTTCCAGCCACTGTTCCAGCCGGAACAGTTACATTTCCGGCTACAGGATCTAAAATTGGAATTGCTCCGCCATTAATAGAAACCGCTGGAACAATATTACTAATTGTAACCTGAGACGGAATTACTGTGACTCCGTTTAAGGTATCATTGGTTAGAACATTTACAACATTTGCTGCGCCTGTAAACCCGTTAATGTTATGTGCAGTATCGTTAACAGCATCAATTGGCGCTCCAATGACATTAATGTAAATCGTTGCATCGCTGCAATTGGTTGTGTTTATTTTTTCGCAGATATGATATTTAATTTCATAATCTCCAGCCGGAGTTACCGCAGGAACGCTTACATTTCCGGTTAACGGCTGTAAAACAGGAACTAAACCTCCGTTTATAGACATTGCAGGCGTATCGACTGTAATATTGATCTGATTTATGTTTGTAATTACTCCGTTAAGCGTATCATTTACTAAAACATCTATAGCATTTACAGTTGTAACATAACCATTTATATTAGCTATAGTATCGTTATTTGCTTCAATTACCGGCGCTGTAACTTCAATAGTAATTATTGCGGTGTCGTTGTTGGTAAGATTTAATTTTTCGCTCAGGCGATAGGTTATAAAATAATTTCCTGCTGCAGTACCTGCGGGAACGCTTACATTTCCGGTCAAAGGATTTAATACTGGAACAAGACTTCCGTTAATAGGAATTGCAGGTATTAAAACATCGATCTGAACTTCTGACGGAATTACCAAAACTCCATCGAAAGTATCATTGTCTAATGCATTTATTACACTTGGGTTTCCTGTAAATCCATTTACAGAAGCAAAAGGAATATCATTTTCTGCAACAATTGGAGCAGAAATAACTGTAATGGTTATTGCAGCCTGATCACAATTGCCTGCATTTAGGTTTTCACAAATCTCATATACAAATTTATATTCTCCCGCAGGAGTTTGAGCTGGCACGCTGACAAATCCTGTCGCAGTATCAAATAATGGAATTGGGCCGCCGTTTATGGAACCGGGAGAAGAAATAACAGTTGTTGTTATTGTTGAAAGATCAAGTGCTCCTCCATTTAATAAATCATTATCATAAGCATTTAAAGCATCAGCTGCTCCGGCATAACTATTTACATTAGCCAAAATATCATCTGCAGCAACAATTGACGATGCGATTACATTTATAGTTATAATAGCATCATCACAATGACCCGGATTAAGGTTTTCACACAACTGGTATTTAATCTGATATTGCCCTGCCGGAGTTCCTGCCGGAATATTTACTCTTCCGGTTGCTGCAATTAATTCGGGAACCGGACCACCGTTTATTGGCGAAGGAGGAACTAAAATTGTTGGCGTAATCTGACCTGCTAAATTTATATTTATTGCATTGCCGTTAAAAGTATCATTACTAGTGTAAGCATTTATAATATTTGATGCGCCACTATAACTGCTTACATTATTGACAATATCATCATTTGCAGCAATTGGTGCTGCATCTACAACAATGGCAATACTGGCATCTGAACAGTTGGCCGGATTTAGTTTTTCGCAAATATGGTAGGTGATGTAATACGTATCTGCCGGAGTTCCTTCAGGCACGCTAATCCAGCCTGTCGTTGTACTAAATACAGGAACATTCGCTCCAGGATATAACGGAGCAGCCGGTAATTCTTGTGTTACAATAATTTCATTAAAATTTGCCGATGTTATTTGTACACCGTTTAATGTATCATTATCCAATGCATTTATCGCATTTGGCTGTCCAATAAAACCATTAATATTTTCTACTCTGTCATCATCTGCATCAATAATTGTTGTTCCAACCTGAACCAAAATACTGGCTGTATCACAATTTAATGGTGCACCGATTTCACATATTCTATATTTAATTTCATAAAGTCCTTTGACAGTTCCTGACGGCACATTAACATTACCTGTTGTAATATCCAATACCGGAACTGTTGTAACTAAAGGATCAACTGGCAATGCCGGATTAGTTATACTCAGTGTTACATTGGATAATGTTGCCTGAAGACTGGCTAATCTGTCATTTGTCAGCGCGTTGATTACATTAGCCGCTCCAACATAGCCATCTACTATAAAGGGCACAATATCAATTCTTGCATCAATACCAGCAGTAGTCACATTAATTGTTTCAGTAGTTGTAGAGCAATTAGTCGGATTTCCTATTTGACAAATAGTGTAAGTTAAAGTATAATCGTCTGCTGGTGTTCCCGGTGCTACTGAAATTGTATTTGCAGAAGAATCAAAATTTAAATAACTCGAGATTGAATTTATTGTAACAATAACATCCGACTGATTTAAAATTACGCCATTTAAGGTATCACTATCTAATATTGTCTGGGTTCCGGTATTTCCTCCGGCATCACCAGAAATTGAGGCAAAAGTTTCAGGTACAGCACAAATTCTATCAAAAATAGTGAATGTCGTACCTGAAGAGATACAAGTATTTAGACCAATCCTTCTCACATAAACAGTAACATTTCCCGAGGGTAATCCTGTAAAAATATTACTGGCTTGAAAAGTGGTTCTGTCCATACTATATTCATAACCTGTTCCTAAATCAGGATTGGTAATAGAAATCGTTCCCGTAGCATTGATGCAAGATGGCTGTTGCGTTACAGAACCAATAGGAACTGCAGGTATATCAAATACATTTAAGGCTACCTCATTCGAAACAGTCTCGCAGCCTGACTGAGATTGCGAAATTAGAACTCTAAAATATCTGTTTCCTGAAGTTGTATAAGCTGGTGTTGTATAAGATGAAGTTGTTCCGCCTGTACCGTCAGTTACATTAGTGTAAGGTCCTGCTAGTACATTTGCCGTTTGCCATTGATACAATAAAGTTCCTGACGGAATATTTCCCGAAGCGGTTACTGTAAAAGTATAACTCTGGTTAACACAGACTTCGCCATCTGCAGGCTGTGAACTTATAATTGGTGACTCGAAAACATCAACTTTTGCTGCACTTGAATTTACAACACCACAGCCAATTCCGGAATCTGTAACTTGCAATCTGTAAAAAGTATCTGTGGTGACTATTCCTGTAGTATAGCTGATTGTATTTGCTCCCGTGCCATCAACAACATTTGCCCATCCGCTAGTTCCATTTAAAGATTCCTGCCATTGGTATGTATAAGCACCAGAGCCGCTCGTTACTCCTGATGACATTGTAAATGTTCCTCCTTCGCAAATATTTCCTCCCACAGGTTGTGTGATTATAATTGGATCAGGAATTACTGTTGCAACAACCGTATTACCAATCAATGTACAACTTGGAGCTGAAGAAGTTATTACAGCACGATAATAAGTAGTTGCCGTTAATCCTGCAGAGGTATAATTTGCTGTTGTACCTCCTGTTCCGCTAGAAACATTAGTCCATGATGTAGTGCCGTTTGGCGACCTCTGCCATTGATACGAGAAGGCCGCAGAACCACCATTTGCCGAAGCTAGTGTTGATAAAGAAATTGTTCCGCCAACACAAACTGTAGCCGGAGCAACGGGTTGTACTGTAATAGTTGGAATAATAACTGCTGCTATATTGGAAGTCAAAGGATCACATCCCTGAGTTCCATCAGAAATGGTTACTACATAATAGGTATTTTGAGTTAGAGCCGTAGTTGTATAGGATGCTGAATTTGCTCCGGGAATATCATTATAGGGTCCTGCAATATTGACCGAATTTTTCCATTGATAAATGTAATTTCCAGAACCTCCGCTTACCGCAACATTTAGAGTTGCATTCGATCCGCTGCAAATATTAGTTCGCAATGCCGGCTGAGTTGTAATTGAAATATCTGACAAGACAATAACTGTTGCTACAGTAGAAGTTGTGGTTGTACAGCCATTTCCGTTTGCAGAAACATCAACTTTGTAATAGGTGGTCTGTGTTAAAGCAGGCGTTGTATAAGTCGCAGCTGTTGCTCCCGAAACAGCAGTAAACGTACTATTATCTGTACTGCTGAACCATTGGTAATTTAAACTCGGAGTTCCGTTTGAAGCGGTTATTGATAAAGTATAATTTCCACCTGAACATATTGTTGTTCCCGTTGGCTGAACTGTAATCAAAGGATCCGGAACAACTGTTGCTGTAACCACATTCGAAGTCAGTACACAATTTGTAACTGATGAAGTAACCAAACATCTAAACTGCGTTGTTGCATTCAATATATCCGAGGCAAAATTAGGAGTTGCTGCCGTAGCATTGGTTTCATTCATAAAACCTGAACCTGAATCGCTTTGCCATTGATAACTAAATGTGCCTGTTCCTCCGTTTAAGGATGCTGTTATGCTAATATTTACAATTCCGCCAACACAAATAGGTATGGGATTTACCGGCTGTGTCGTAATCCTTGTAACAAACACAGGAACTGCATTCGAATAAACTTCACAACCACTATAAATTTGAGTAATTCTAACACGATAATATAAATTTGATGTTAATGCTGCTGTTGTATATGTGTTTGTTGTTGCACCTGTTCCACCAGAAACATTTGACCAGCCCGAAGTTCCATTTGTAGAACTTTGCCATTGATAAGCCAAAACTCCGCCTGAATTATCTCCTGAAGCTGTAACCGTCATAGTATGCGTTCCACCTGAACATATTGTATTTCCTATTGGCTGTTGACTTATAACAGGATCCGGAATTACAGTAATCAAGACACTATTTGAAGTTACTAATCCACAGCCATTTCCTGTGGCTGAAACATCCACGCGATAATAGGTGTTTGAAGTAAGTGCCGGAGTGGTATATGTATTTACATTTGCACCCGAAATTAAAGTATAACTAACGTTGTCTGCACTGCTGTACCATTGGTAATTTAAACCCGGAGTTCCTCCTGTTGCGGTAACAGACAACGTAAAACTTCCGCCTGTACAGACAATTCCGTTTGACGGCTGTGCGGTAATATTAGGATCTATCACAATGGCTGCCGTAACAATATTTGAGGTCAAAACACAATTTGTTACCGATGAAGTAACCAAACATCTAAATTGTGTTGTTGTATTTAATGGATTTGAAGTAAAACCAGGGGTTGTGGCAGATGCATTACTTTCATTTACAAATCCTGAACCCGAATTGCTTTGCCATTGATAACTTAATGTACCTGCTCCTCCGTTTAATGAAGCTGTAATATTGATATTTACCACACCGCCAACACAAACTGGCGCAGGTGTTGCGGGTTGTGCTGTAATTGTAACTACGTTAACCAATGCAGGATTTGAAAAAGCTTCACAGCCACTTCCCGCCTGCGATATTCTTGCTCTAAAATATAGATTTGAAGTTAATGCCGATGTGGTATAAGTATTTGTTGCTGCTCCACTTCCACCCGAAACATTTGTCCAGTTTGAAGTTCCATTTACAGAGCTTTGCCATTGATAATTAAGTGTCCCGGCAGAAAGATTCGTTGTTGTTGCCGTCACACTCAAAGTATGTGTTGAGCCCGAACAAATTGTGTTGCCTGTTGGTTGTGATGAAACCAAAGGATCAGCAATAATCGTTAGTTTAGCAATATTGCTTGTAATTTGAGTACACGAATTAGAGACATTTACCCTGTAATAATATTCCCCAGCTGTTGAAGCACTATTTGTTGTATAAGAAGCATTCGTTTGTCCTGAAATATCAGCCCAGCCGGAAATTCCGTTAGCTGAACTTTGCCATTGATAAGTATAAGGATTTAAACTTCCTGAAGGAGTTGTGTTTAAAGTTAAGGTGCCGCCCTGACAAATAATAGAATCACTTATTAAGGCAGAAGTGGTTAAATCTGATGGCTTTTCGATATTTACCTCATCAGAATATGGCGTACATGAACCACTTATAATTGTCCATTTAAGTCTTGTTGTTCCAACAGAAATATTGGTAACAGTTGAATTAAATGCATTTGGATTTGTAATAACAGCAGTATTTCCGGCATTCAAAACAAATGTCCAGGTTCCCGTTCCTGATAGAGGATTATTTCCGTTTAGAGTTGCAGTTGTTGTATTACAAATCGTTTGATCTGATCCTGCATCTGCCAATGGCGGTAACGGATTTATTGTTACTGCGACATCACTTGAACTTGAAGGGCAGCTTCCGCTAGAAATCGTCCATCTAAAAACATAAGTTCCCGCCTGAGTTCCAAATACTGCTGTAGTGGGTGAATTGACATCGGCAAAAACAGCTGTTGTACCGCCAGAAACCTGCGTCCATAAACCCGTTCCAACAGTTGGAACATTTCCATTTAAATTTACTGCTTCAAACTGACAGACTGAAATTGGTGTTCCTGCATTTGATGTTGATGGCAAAGGCTCAACTGTTAATGTCATATCATCAAATAACGAACAGGAAAGATTTGTTGATGTCCAACGCAATATATAAGTTCCTACACCATTGGGTGTAAATATTGAACTCGGACTTGCCGAATTTGAAAATACGCCGCCAAAAGGTCCGCTAAACTGCGACCACGCACCTGTTCCTATAGCAATCGTATTAGCAGCTAAAGTTGCAGTAGAAGATTCACAAATTGTTTGATCTGGCCCCGCACTTGGTTTTGTTAAATCTGCTGTCACGGTAACTTGAACAATATCTGTTGTAGGCGTACATATTGTGCCGTTGGTTACTGTCCATCTAAAAACATAAATTCCTCCTGTTACTGTTAAATTTGAAACTGTAGTGCCGGGTAAAATTTCAGAACTAAAAACTGCTGTAGTTGGTCCTGAATCCTGTGTCCATTTTCCTGTTCCTACAGTTGGTGCAGCTGCTGTAAGATTGGCAGTTGACCCACAAATAGTATTATCTGGACCGGCATCAGCAATCGAAGGCGCATTCGAATAAACCACTCTTACCTGATCTGAACTGATACAGGTTCCTGAACTTACTGTCCAGTTAAAGACATAAATTCCAAAACCCGGATTACTATAAATTGCATTTGGATCATTCACATTTGAAAACGTTCCCACATTTGGCCCTGCCAAAATTGTCCATTCTCCCGTTGTTCCAATATCTGGCGGAGTTGCACCAAGCTGAATCTGCTGTACTGGTATATTGGCCCCGCATAAATCTTGATCTGGCCCCGCATTGGGCGGAACTGCAACACTTCCGTTGATTGTTACACTTATATCATCAAATGTTTGCGGGCAAGATCCCTGAGCCGGAATTGTATATCTAAAAAAATACACACCCGGCGTTAAACCTGTCACAGATGCGCTGTTGTTTCCAGTTTGTGTAATGGTTGGCGGTGGAGGCGTTCCTCCTGAAACATAAGTCCATGTTCCTGTACTTCCATCATTCCCAACTAAATAAAGTGGCCCTTCTAGACAAGTTGCATAATCAGATCCTGCTGCTGCGGCTTCGGTTATATTTATGGTTACCTGATCACTACTATTCGGACAATTTATTCCATTTCTGACTGTCCATATTAAAACATATTGACCCGTTATTAAACTGGATAATGTTGATGTGGGTGATGTTACATCAGAAAAAACAGGCGAATTCGGTCCGCTGCTTAAAGACCAAATGCCGTTTCCTATCGCAGGCGGCGTTGCATTTAACGCTATAGTAGATACATTACATGCTGTTTGATCTGATCCTGCAATTGCCTGCGAGGGCGCTTCATCTATATTTAATTGTACCGAATCTGAAGAAGAAGCACAAACTCCTCTGAAAATGGTCCATTTATAACCCCACGAACCTGTTGTTAAACCAGTAATTGTTGTAGTAGGACTTGAAGGATTTGTAATTACGGGCCCGTCACCACCACTCACGAATTCCCATAAACCGGTCTCTCCTGCTGCGGGCGTGTTTCCTGTTACGGTTACTGTACTTCCGCAAATACTTTGATCCGCCCCTGCTTGAGCAACAGTAATTGTTGGTGCAATTGTTATGTCTATAAAATCATCATCATTTATACAGCCAACATTACTTATTGTCCATCGAAACTGATAATTGCCATCGCTTAAACCTGTAACGGTTGTATTATATTGAGCCGGATTTGTTATGGTGGCCGCTGTTCCTAAAACCTGAGTCCACAATCCTGTTCCCGGAGAAGGATCATTTGCAGCCAAAGTTATTGTTGAGGTTCCTGTTGGAAAACATTGATCCGGTCCAGCATCTGCAGTATCGCCTTGTAAATTATTTGTCTCAACATTAACAGTATCTGTCGATCCCCCGCAGCCGTTTGAAATAGCCCAGGTAAAAGTATAAACTGTATTTGCCGATAATCCTGAAGCAATAGCAGCAGGATCATGTAAGTCACTAAAACTGATTCCACTGCTTGGCGAAACTGTCCAAGTACCAATTTCATTCTCAAGTGTCGAATTTCCTTGTAACTGAACCGGTGCTCCATAACAAATAGACTGATCATTTCCGGCATTAGCAATAGTTGGAGTTACACTCGAAACTATAATTTTAGAAATACTTTGTGTAACGTCACAGGCGGCACCTCCGGAAATTGTCCATCTAAACTCATAACTTCCGTTTATTAATGAAGAAACAGTAGTTGTTGCATCTGTCACATCTAAAAAAACAGCAGTTGAAGGGCCTGAAACCTGCGACCATCTTCCTCTTCCTCTTGTTGGAATATTTCCTGCCAAAACAGCTGTAGTTAAATTACAGGCCAAAACCTGTGTTGTACCTGCATTTGAACCTGCTGGCTGTGCGGATGAAATTATAACAACATCATCATAAACCGTTTCACATAAACTTCCTGCATTCGGTTTTTTTATTACTCTTACAATATAAGTTCCTGAAAACAATAATTGATCAACGATAAAACTATTGCCTGAAAAATTAACTAAAGGTGTTGGATAGGAAGGATAAGGAGGATTCAAAATCGGATTTACAATTGGCCCGCTGACAATTTGCCAACTCGTTTGACCGCTTCCTACTGAAGTTACCGGAATTGTTGTTGTAAAAACATTACAATCCAATGCCTGATCCGGCCCGGCTGTTATCGATATTAGGTTTTCTAAAACCACAGTATGCGTTCCTGTGCTTACACAATTGGTAACGCTATTGGTTAATGTATATAGAAAAGTATAAGTTCCAAGACTTGTCATTCCTGTTACCAATGTTGAGGAAGAAGTTGGATTTACAATATTGGCTGTTGGTCCTCCGGTCTGCGTCCATTGTACCGATTCATTTACGTATAATGGTATTGTCCCTTGTAAGATTGTTGACCTTCTTCCATCACAATAATATAATGATGAGTCGGCTACATCAGTAACATCCGCAGTTGGCGGCGGAACTGTAACGATTACTTCATCAAAACCATTTGCACATGATCCTGCAACTGTCCATCTAAAAACATAAGTTCCTTCAACCAATCCGCTTACGTTTGTATTATTTGCGTTTGCGTTTGAAAAATTGGGAATATTCGGACCAGAAACCACCGTCCATGTTCCTTGCTGCTGTCCGGGCGTTGTACCGCCAAAACTGCCGTTTAAATTTATATTTTGTGTGGCAGAGTAACAATTAGAAAGTGTAATATCTGTTCCTGCGCTAACAGGTTCTATTCCGCCTAAAGTAGAAATAACAACTTCATCAAAAGAACTACAACCGGAAGCAGTATTTGATATCGTCCAGATTAATGAAGTGTTTCCTGAACTTGTACCAGAAACCGTAATTGTAGTATTTGGCGAATTAGGATTATTAATAGTTATTCCTGCATTATTTGGGCCATTTATACTCCATGTCCCTGTTTCAGAAGCACCCGGCAAATTTCCGTTTAACGAATAATTACCATAGCAATAGGTTTGATCTGTACCTGCGCTTGCAAAAGTAAGCGGCAAAATAGTTATATACACATCATCAAAAATTGTTGACCCATCTGCACATTGAGCAGTTAATCTAAATCCGTATGTATTTCCCGCTACAGCACCTGTTACTAAGGCCTGAACTAAATTGGGAGTAGTTATATTAACCGCATTTCCGGAAATCTGAGTCCAAAATGGCTCTTTTAAATAATCAGCACCAACATCAGTATTGGCAGTTCCAAATAAATAAAACTGATCCGGAGGCAATACTAATTGACCTCCTGGACACTGCGTCCTGTCTGCGTTTGCATTTACAGTACAATTTTGCGAAAATGATAATAATGGTAAAAAAAGAAAAAAAAGAAAAACCATTTTTTTTACAATATTATTACCTGATAATAAGTAATTTAACTTCATAAATCATTTATTTAAAATTAAAAAAATGAATTTTATGATTATTTAAAATCTAATATTTCAAATAATACTAAAGGGATAACAACAAATGAAACTGTATTACATTAATGGTAATTTGAGTACAAAGGCAGTAAAAGATGTTTTTATTATTATCAATTGAAAAGGCGGCTTACGAACACAATCACAAGAAGTTGATATACTGACAATTAAATCAAATTTATAAAATATATTAAAGTAAAATCTTATTTTATTTAAGTTAAAAGAATTAAAAAGCTTATTTTTTTAATAGTACATGCTAACTATCCAGGAATTATTTAAATAAAAACAATTGAGCAATACTAAAAAAACCTATAAAACATCTACTAACAACAAGATAGATACTAAGTTTTTTTTTGATAAATTAATGAAGGAGATGATTTTTCAGATATATGAATTTGGTTAAAAAATTGGTTGCAAATTATAATTTGAAACAATATTTATTTTCCAATAGGTGTATTTTACTTAATCCGATTACTATAACATATATTTAAACGAGTTTAAAAACGTTCAGGAATTTGGAATTTGCGGCATATTCCCCGCATAGTAGATTTGGAATTAATACCTTTTTCACCTCAAAAGCTTAAAGCTATTTTTTTAAACAATTAAGTAAGATTACAGGAAATAAAAACATCTCTATTTTTTACTTATACATTTAAGAGATTCGAAATACATCATTTGTATTATATAATGCTTCAAATCTACTATTCTAATTATTACTGTAAAACTACATTTACAAACTTGTATTCAAAACTATCTAGTATTAAACCAAAAACACAATGATGAAAGAACAAATTAAAAGATATGCATTTTTAATGCTAATCGTTTATGGAACCGGTTATGCTCAAACCAAAAAATATATGGATGCCAAAAAACCAATTGAAGACCGCATTACACTTTTGATGAAAGAAATGACATTAGAAGAAAAAGTAGGACAAATGAATCAATATAATGGTTCATGGGATGTTACCGGACCAAAACCGGAATCTGGATCTAATGAAGAAAAATATAATAATATAAAAAAAGGATGGGTTGGTTCTATGCTGACCGTAAGAGGTGTTAAAGAAGTTCGAGCCGTACAAAAAATTGCCGTTGAAGAAACCCGTCTTGGGATTCCATTAATATTTGGTTTTGATGTAATTCACGGTTACAAAACCCTAAGCCCTATTCCGCTCGCAGAATCTGCAAGCTGGGATTTAGAAGCCATTAAAAATTCGGCACGTGTGGCGGCTCTTGAAGCTTCGGCTTCGGGATTAAACTGGACTTTTGCACCAAATGTAGATGTAGCCAATGATGCACGATGGGGAAGAGTTATGGAAGGTGCAGGCGAAGATCCTTATTTGGGAAGCAAAATTGCTACGGCAAGAGTCAAAGGTTTTCAAGGTGAAAGTTTCGGTAATACCTCAATTATAGCTTGCGCAAAGCATTTTGCTGCTTATGGTTTTGTAGAAGCCGGTCGAGAATACAACAGCGTTGATATGAGTAATTCAAAACTATACAATACCGTATTACCGCCTTTTAAAGCAACAGTCGATGCAGGAATCCGCACTTTTATGAATTCATTTAATACGCTAAATGGTATTCCTGCAACCGGAAATAGTTTTTTGCAAAGGGATATTTTAAAAGGAGCCTGGGGATTTAAGGGTTTTGTAGTTTCAGACTGGGCTTCTATAGGCGAAATGATTACACACGGTTACGCATCTGATGCCGCCGATGCTGCTAAAAAGGCAGCCATCGCAGGTTCTGACATGGATATGGAATCAAATGTTTATGTGACAGAATTGGTTCAATTAGTGAAAAAAGGATCGGTAAAAGAAAGCGTGATTGATGATGCTGTACGCAGAATTCTTCGAGTAAAATTTGAATTAGGTTTGTTTGACAACCCTTATAAATATTGTGATGAAGACCGTGAAAAAGCAAACATTGGCAGTAAGGCAAATAATGATGACGTTCTGGACATGGCCAAAAAATCGATCGTTTTATTAAAAAATGATAAAAATCTTCTGCCTTTGAAAAAAACAGGAGTTAAAATCGCTTTAATTGGTGCTTTGGCAAATGATAAAAACAGCCCATTAGGAAGCTGGAGAATTGCTGCCGATGATAATACTGCAATTTCCGTTCTGGAAGGAATGCAGCAATACAAAAACAATTCGTTGGTTTATGAAAAAGGAACAGACGTTGCTACAAATAAACAGTTATTTGTAGACGAAGTAAAAATTAATACAACCGATTTTTCTGGATTTGAAGCGACAAAGAAAGCGGCAAAAGAGGCAGAGGTTGTCGTAATGGTTTTGGGTGAAATTGGTTTTCAAAGCGGTGAAGGACGAAGCAGAACAGAATTAGGTTTACCTGGTAACCAACAGCAATTATTAGAGGAAGTTTATAAAGTAAATCCTAATATTGTTTTGGTCTTGAATAACGGGCGTCCGTTAGCATTACCTTGGGCTGCAGAGCATATTCCTGCTATTGTCGAAGCTTGGCAGTTAGGAACCCAAACCGGTAATGCAGTAGCTCAGGTTTTGTATGGAGATTATAACCCAAGTGGTAAATTGCCAATGTCTTTCCCAAGAAATGTAGGCCAATGCCCTATTTATTATAATTTATACAATACAGGAAGACCGACAGATAAAGATCAAAATGTTTTTTGGTCACATTATTCTGATGTTGAGAAAACACCTTTATATCCTTTTGGTTATGGATTAAGTTATACTTCTTTCGCTTATAAAAATTTAAAAATAGCAAAACCTTCTTTCCAAAAAGGTGAAAAAATCGAGGTTTCTGTTGATGTTACCAATACTGGAAATTTTGACGGAAAAGAAGTAGTTCAATTATACCTAAATGATCCTGTTGCCAGTATTGTAAGACCTGTTAAAGAATTAAAAGGTTTTGAACTTATCGAATTAAAAAAAGGAGAAACCAAAACAATTCAGTTTACTTTAACGGATAAGGAACTTGGTTTTTACGACAACGATGGCAAATTTTTAGTAGAACCGGGCTTGTTTAATGTTATGGTTGGCTGGAATTCAAATGAAGGGCTTACAAGTAAGTTTGAACTAAAATAAAGGCCGAAAATTAAAAAAACAAAAGAATAAATCTTTCGATTTCAATTTATCCTGAGTACGATAATTCCTTATAAGGCAATTAATCGGACTCAGGATTTTGGCAATATGGTAAATTTGAATAAAAAAAATTAAGTGTTCTGTTTAGTTTTATTAATATTGTTTTATATAAGACCTTAAAAAAGAATCCCTTCACAAATTTTATTTTCAAACGAGCTGATAAATAATACTGTTACATCTAAATGAAAAATATCAAATATATTCTTTTATGCTTTTTTAGCCTTATAAACTGCTTGTTTTCACAAGGCAAATTTGACAGCTATCAATTTAGAAGCATACAAGAAACTACTTCAAAAAGAGCCATTTCTTCTATCATTCAGGATAACAACGGCTTTATCTGGATAGGCACAAACGGCGCTGGTTTATACCGATATGACGGTGTAAATTATTTTGGATATAAATATGATAAAAAACCTAGTTCTGTAAACAGTAACTTTATTTATACGACTTTTATTGATTCTAAAAATAACCTTTGGGTAGGTACAGATGAAGGTTTGTGTTTGTACAACAGAGATTTAGATAATTTTGCCAAAATCAATATTGAAGATGTAATACAAAAAGGATACAGTGAACCTATTACAGTAAAAACAATTATTGAAGACAACAACGGGAATTTATTTCTAGGAGCTTATGGTTTCGGATTATTCAAACTTAATACTAAGACTTTAAAAGCTTCTTTAGTGCAGTCAAAAGTTTTGGACAAACCTAATTTTTTGATAAAATCTTCGGTAAAAAATAAACAGGGAATTATTTATTTAGGAACCAGTTATGGCCTTTTAGAGATTGATTTAAACGGAAAAGTTAAACAGGTTTATAAAGACAAATTTAAAAGAGAACCTCTGCTCGACGACATAGAAAATCTTGTTATAGATAAATTTGGGTATATCTGGCTGGGAACAACAGAAAACGGCCTTATAAAAATTAAACCGGAAACAGATAATTACCAATTTGAAAAGTACGCTATTACCAAAAACAAAATCTTATCCATTGTACAAAGCAGTCTGGATTACATTGTCTGCGGTACTGAAAATGACGGATTACTGGTCGTAAATTATAAAGGGCAGGTACTTAAAAAATATCTTCATAGTAAATACAATAGTTCCAGTTTAAAATCTAATTCTGTCTGGTCGTTATACGAAGACAAAGAAAAACGGCTTTGGTTAGGGTATTTTAATAAAGGTCTTGGTGTATTTGATAAACCCAACAATAAATTCAATTCGCTTGAATCTCTTGCCAATAATGATAATTCTTTACAGACCAGTTATGTAACTTCTGTTATAAAAGATAAAAAAGGAAATTTATTAATCAGCAATGAAGGCGGCGGGCTTGACATTTATAATCTTACGGATAAAAGTTATATTCACGTTAATCAAAATAATCAAAATTACTACTCTGGTTTAAATGCCATTGATATTCAAACCATATTCATAGACAGCAAACAAAACATCTGGATTGGAAGCTGGGATCGAGGAATCTACTTTTTAAAAAATGGTACGACAAGATTCATAAATTATAATACCGCAAACACGTCAGGATTAAAATCAAATAGAATTTTCAGTTTTTCAGAAGATTCAAAAGGCCGAATCTGGATTGGCACTTTCATAAAAGGACTGCATTATTTTGACAATAAGAGCGGCACATTTGTGCATTGTGACTTTAAACCATTTGCTGAGAATGCTTTAGATAATGCTTTTATTCGTAAAGTTTTTGTAGACTCAGATAATGTCCTTTGGGTAGGAACAATTTTAGGATTGTATCAGGTTAATTTAAAAAACGAATCGGGCTTTAAAGTGACAAAAATGCGCGATGCCATGTTCAGCGGCATAAACAAACACAACAGTATTCAAACTATTTTATCCATTTATGAATCTAATGATAAAACAATATGGATAGGAACTGACGGTCAGGGATTATTTAGTTACCATAAAAAAAATAAGATATTTTCAAATTATGATGATTTTCCGGGTTTTAAAGAAAAATCTGTTCGTGCTATAATTTCTGATAATAATGGTTCTTTATGGGTAAGTGGCGGATCCGGATTAACAAAACTCGATTTTAAAAATAAAAAAAGCACCAATTTCAATAAAGATGATGGTCTTATTGATAACGATTTTAATAATAATGCGGTCTTTAAAGATGGAAACGGAGAGTTGTATTTTGGCGGTTACGAGGGTGTAAATTATTTTAATCCTAACGAGATTAAAAAAGCAGAAAAAGCCCCACACCTCTATTTCAGTGATTTTAAATTATTCAATCGATCTGTAAAACCAAATCAAGATGATTCGCCGTTAACCAAAGTAATTTCGCAAACTAAAGAAATTACACTTAACTACACACAATCGGTTTTTACGATTGAATATGTGGGAATTAACTATAATTATTCTAAAAAAAATCAATACGCCTATTATCTTGAAGGTTTTGAAAAAGACTGGAATTATGCCGGAAATAACAGAACAGCAACCTATACAAATCTGGCACCGGGCAATTATACTTTCAAAGTAAAATCAGCCAATGCAGATGGTTCCTGGAGTAATGACCAATTAGAATTAAAAATAAAAATCCTGCCACCATGGTGGAAAACCTTTTGGGCTTATTTAATATACACTGCTATTTTAATTTTTCTAATTAGATATTTCAATAAAATCTATCAAAATCGTTTTAAAGCGAAGCAGGCCATTATTTTAGAAAAAGAAAAAACCATTCAGTTAGAGAAATTAAACAATAAAAAATTACAGTTTTTCACCAATATCTCGCATGAATTCAGGACACCTTTAACGCTGATTATTAATCCTCTGGAAGACATTTTAAGAAGTAAAAAATTATCTCCTGAAATACATAACAAATTAAAAATCGTACACAAAAGTTCCGACAGACTTTCCAGGCTTATTAATGAGCTTATGGATTTTAATAAATTAGAGTTCAATAAAATTTCGCTTCAGGCGAAGAAAATTGAAGTCGTTGCCTTTACAGAAGGAATTATTGGCTATTTTAATGAAGAAGCCGCTGCCCGAAACATTAAAGTAAATTTTGAATCATCAGAAGATGAACTCGAAGACTGGCTGGATCCTAAAATGCTGGAAAAAATACTCTTTAATATTATTTCAAATGCATTCAAATTTACGCCCGATAATGGCTCTATAACTATTGCTATAGACACATCCGAAACTGAAAATGCATTGATAGTTTATGGAGAAAAAATTCCTTCCTTCTCCATAACCATTACCGACACTGGCTCTGGAATTCGTAAAAAAGATCTCAATAGAATTTTTGACCGATTTTATCAGGTCAATAATGTAAATAAAGATTATTACGGCAGCACCGGAATTGGTTTAGAAGTGGTAAAACAATTTATTGAGCTTCATAAAGGAAAAATTGAAGTAGAAAGTCAGGTGGGAGAAGGCACAAAATTTAAGGTAATATTTCCTTTAGGCAGCTCTCTTTATAAGAAAGGTGAAATAATTGACGAGGTTTTTAAAATAGAAAAGAACAAAAATCAATATTTATTTGACACTGTTAATAGTCAAAAAGATGAAGATGATTTTACGAAAGAAACCATCGACAAATCTGCAGAAGAAATAGCAAAATCATATACGGTTTTGATTGTTGAAGATAATCCTGAATTGCGACATTATCTAAAAGAAGAACTAAGCAAATCATACAAAGTTATTACAGCCGAAAACGGTAAAAAGGGCTACGAACTTGCGGTACAAAAATTACCTGATTTAATCATTACAGATGTCATTATGCCGGTTATGGACGGACTGCAGTTGTGTAAAAACATAAAAGGAGATTTAAAAACAAGCCATATTCCTTTGTTAATGCTGTCCGCAAAAGCAATGGTAAAAGACCGATTAGAAGGTATAGATTCTGGTGCTGATATGTATTTAAGCAAACCATTTGAATTAGATATTTTAAAATCCAGTCTGGCACAACTTATTACAAGCAGACAGATCATGTTTAAGAAATTTTACAGCGGGATCACAAAACAAGGTAAAGAAAAAACAACATCGCTGGATAATGATTTCATTCAAAAAATCCTGCATTTTATTAATGAAAATATCAGCGAACCAGAATTGACTGTAGAACTTTTGTCTTCTAAAATTTACCTGAGCAGAAGCCAGCTGTATCGAAAAATAAAAACATTAACAGGCGTTTCTGTTAACGAATTTATTAGAAATGTTCGTTTAGAAAAAGCAAAGCAGCTGATCGAACAAGGCAGCAATAATATTAATGAAATAAGCTATAAAGTTGGGTTTACTTCTCCCTCCTATTTTGCCAAATGTTACAAAGTTAAGTACGGTCATTTACCTAATCAGGAAAAAAAGACAAAAGAATAAACTATACACAAACAATTCAAAAAAAGACAAAAATGAATTAGTAAAGAGCTTCGGTTTACAATCGAAGCTCTTTTTTTGTCAGTCAATTTTTTCAAAAACCGAAGCTTTTAACTTCAAATAAAAATCAACATATCAAAAATATTCTCATTGTTTTTTAAACAAACAATATTTTTTACGTGAAAATTTTAGTAATACCTCAGCACTTGTTTTTCTGCTTTAGGGTCTCATTTGGCTTATAATAGGGGTTCAGATGTTTTTTTTGCATCATCTGTTGCACAATATGCATCATCTGTTCTACAATACAACACCTCTACAATTTACTTTCGTTAAGAAATATTTAAGAAAAAAGTTCTCTAGTCAAAACTCAAAACAATCAATCGCCAGAGGACCAAAATTTTAAATGTTTTTCTAAAACTTAACGATTAACTAATTATTTCAAGTAAACTAACAACCAAATTTTATGCAGAAAAGAACATTAAAAAAACTATTGTGTTTGATAGTATGTATGTGGGGAAATTTTTTCTACGCACAAACTGTTAAAGGTAAAGTAACATCAGGCGGAGCCAACCTTCCGGGTGTTAGTGTAATAGTACAAGGAACAAAAAACGGAACAGTTACCGATTTTGACGGTAGCTTCGTTTTAAACAATGTAGAACCAAAAGCGTTGCTGCTTTTTAGTTATGTAGGATACAAAAATTTATCAATCCCGGCAGATACAAAAGCAATTATGCAGGTCACAATGGTTAATGACCTCGAAAAATTAAATGAAGTAGTAGTTATTGGATACGGAACTTCAAAACGAAAAGATATCAATGGTGCTGTTTCTTCTATCAAAGCTTCGGAAATTCAGGACAAACCTTTTGTCTCTATCGATCAGGCGCTTGTGGGTAAAGCTGCGGGTGTAAACGTTACTCAAAATTCAGGAACGCCTGGAGGAGGAATTTCAGTACAAATTAGAGGAATTACTTCTATTAACGGAAATGAACCTTTGTATGTTATTGACGGAACTCCGGTTTTTGCAGATAAAAACAACGACTCCTTTTCATTCAGCGCTTTGGGCGGAGGAAACGGACAAACTAAAAATTCGGCTTTGTCTGGTTTGAATATTTCAGATATTGAAACTATTGATATCTTAAAAGACGCATCGGCAACGGCAATTTATGGTGCAAATGGTGCAAACGGTGTGGTTTTGATTACCACCAAAAAAGGAAAAAAAGGAAAATCAAAATTTGCCTACGAAACCTATTTAGGAACCCAGGAAATAACCAATACGGTTGATGTATTAAATTTACCACAGTATGCTAAATACCAAGCAAAAATTTACAAATTAAACGGTGAGCCCGTTCCCTTTCAATATCAAAAACCAGATTTATTAGGAAACGGAACAAACTGGCAGGATGAACTTTTTAGAACGGCTACAATGTACAACCATCAATTGTCATTTTCCGGAGAAAAAGAAGGAACACGTTTTTATACCTCTTTAAATTATTTTGATCAGGAAGGAATAGTTTTAAATTCAGATTTCAACAGATTATCGATGCGATTAAATGTTGATTCGAATGTAAAATCATGGTTAAAGATTGGTAATAGCTTATCCGTAAGTAAATCTTCTCAGCAAGTAGTAAGAAACGATGACAGAGGCGGTTTAGTTATGAATGCCTTAAGACAATCTCCAGAATTACCGGTTAGAACTCCAGATGGTTCTTATGCAGGGCCAACAACAGGTTTAGGATCTTCGGCAAATGAGGCAACGAACCCAATTGCTTTGTCAGAATACAATAATTCGACTACCGAAAGATTTAAAATTAATGGTAATTTATTTGCTGATTTTACGCTGATCAAAGGATTGGTTTTTAGAACCGAATTAGGATACGATTTGAACTTTTCAAAAAGTGCCACTTTTGCCCCAAAGTATACTTTAGGAAATGTGTCTGAACTTTTAAACAAATCATTCAAACAGCAGGATCAAAGTTATTACTGGAACATCAAAAATTATTTAACGTATAATAAAACCATAAACGATAAACATAACTTTACTTTCTTATTAGGTCAGGAAGCGCAGGAAAGTCGATATGAATACATAAGCGGCTACAGAACCGGTGAGTTTTTAAATAAAGATTTTACCAACTTAAACATTGGTGATATCGATACTGCATTGAACGGAAATGGTTCTGGAAGATGGTCTATGGCCTCTTATATTTCGAGATTAAACTATAGCTTTTCAGACAGATATTCTTTTTCTGCCTCTTTAAGAGCAGATGCTTCGTCAAACTTTGGCCCAAACAACAAATGGGGTTATTTTCCTTCATTTTCAGGGGGATGGACAGTAAGTAACGAAAAGTTCTTTGAGCCTTTATCAAACAGCATCAATTATTTAAAATTTAGAGCAGGTTATGGTTTGGTAGGAAATCAAAATATTCCGGCAAACAGATATCAGACAATTTTATCCTTGCTTTCCTCTCCTTTTGGAGGTGTTTCTCCAACAATTGACAATTTAGGAAATCCGGATATTAAATGGGAATCTCTTAAATCTTTCAATGCTGGTTTCGAATTGGCGATGCTTAACAATAGAGTAAAATTAGATTTTGATTATTATATTAAAAATTCATCCGATTTCCTGACCAAACAAATCAATGATGAATCGAATCAAAGTGCACTTAATTATTACCTGAATACGGGTGAAATTGTAACAAAAGGAATTGAACTTACGCTGAATACCAGAAATATTTCAACCGAAAATTTTACTTGGGACAGTACGGTTATTTTTTCAAAATACAATAATGAGCTGACAAGTTTTCAAGGCGAAGGCAAATCTTTATTAGGAAAAGTACAATTTGATTTATATACCGTTACCAGAACTACAGAAGGAGAACCAGTTGGACAATTTTATGGATATGTAACAGACGGTTTGTTTAAAAATGCTGCTGAATTAGCTGCAGGGCCAGTTCAGGAAACAGGAACGGGAATTGGAGATATTCGTTTTAAAGACCTTAATAACGATGGCAAAATTGATAGTAAAGATCAAACATCCATAGGAAGTGCAATTCCTGATTTTACTTATGCATTTACCAATAATTTTAAATACAAAAACCTTAGTTTATCAGTTGTTTTGACCGGAAGTCAAGGCAATCAGATTTACAACTTTACACGTCATTATACGGATGGAATTTATCCGGGATTTGGCGATAGATTTGGAAATGTAAGCACTCAGGCTATGCAGGCTTTTGAACCAGGAGTAAACGAAAATACAGATGTGCCAAGAATTACATTAAATGACCCAAATGGTAACGGAAGAATTTCGAATCGATTTGTTGAAGACGGTTCTTATTTAAGAATTCAGAATGTTTCGTTGAGCTACGATTTACCAAACAAGATATTCGATAACTCTTTTATCTCTAAAGTAAGATTGTATGTAAACGTTCAAAATTTATACACGTTTACAAAATATACAGGCTTTGATCCTGCCCTTGGAAATTTAGATCAGAATATAACACTGAGCGGAATTGATTTAGGTCGTTATCCTGTGCCAAGAACAACTTCTGTTGGAGTGAATTTAGAATTCTAAGATTGATAAAAAAACACATTTAACTTAATGATTCATACTCATTAACATAAAAAATATAGTTATGAAAAAACTTTTTAAAATTTTTATGATGGGAATGCTGATACCATTGCTGTCTTTATTTTCTTGTTCAGATGATTTTTTGGATGCACCATCTGAAAATCAATTAACACCGGGCGATTTGCCTGAAGGAGTTACGGCTTTTGACGGAATTGCTGAGAGTTTGTACTTTAAACCCTGGTTTACTTTTAATGATAAATTCTTAATTGCTGTAGGCGATATGTATGCCGGGAACGCTTTTACATTTGATGGTGCTTATGCGCAGTTTAAAGATGCTCAGGTAACATCACAAAACCCAATTCTTACTGAAGGATATGTTTCTTTATTTTCAGTTATCGATCAATCGAATAATTTAATGAGTTTAGTCGAAGAAAGAAAAAGTGAACTGCCGGAAGCATCGTATAAAAATGCTATCGCAATATCTCGATTCATGAGAGCAAATGCTTACTTCTACTTGGTAAGAACTTTTGGAGCTGTGCCTATTATCAATAAAGCAGGTTCTGCAGCGCAGCCAAAAAGAAATCTTGTTTCTGATGTTTATAAATTCATCAAACAAGATTTAGCATATGCAGTCGAAAATTTACCTGAAAGAGCCGCAAAAAAAGGCTATGTTACAAAATATACTGCGATGGGTATTTTGGCAAAAGTGCATTTGACCTTAAATGAATATGGAGAATGCGCCGCTTTAACCCAGAAAATTATTGGAAACCAATATACTTTAATTCAGGATTATGGAAACTTATTCAGCAGTCCGGAAAATAATAACAGTGCCGAGAGTATGTTCGCTTTACAATGGAAAGCTATTGCTACAGAATGGGGTACACAAAATACCAATCAGGCATACATAGTTCCCGGAGGTACAGGAATTACCGGAGGTGGTGACGGATGGGGAGTTTATCTTCCTTCAATCTCATTACAAAGTGGATTTGAACCAAAAGATACCAGAAAAAAGAGTACCATCATGACAGATGGTGATTTTTATCCTGAATTATTAAAAAATCAAGGCGGTTTTCTGTATAAAAAAATATATTCTTCTACAGCAGCTAATTTTAGAAAATATATTGTAGGATCAGCTGCCGAAAGAAATGATGTATTCTTTATGAGAACTTCACAAAACACCATCATATTAAGATATTCTGATGTTTTACTAATGAACTCCGAAGCTATTCTGGCCGGAGCGCCTTCTACTACTTCTGCATCTGCTTTAAGCTCTTTTAATGAAGTAAGAGCAAGGGCTGGCTTACCTGCTAAAACAGTATTGACAAGAGATGAATTGTTTAACGAAAGAAGAGTTGAATTTGCACTTGAAGGACAGTATTTCTTTGATTTAAAACGCCGCGGTCTGGCCGAAGCAACAGCAATCATTTCACAGCAGGAAGTTGGTTTTTATTCAGATGATGCCAGAACAGATTTGATTTCGAGAAAAATAACTCCGGGAAGCAATTATTTTGAACTGCCATTACCGCAGTCTGCTATTGATACTAACCCATCATTATTAGAGCCTCCGGTTCCTTTTAACTTTAACTAACTTATTATGATCAATAAAATAAAATATACAATTCTAATTCTTTTCGCATTGACTGCTTTTACAGCTTGCGATAACGACGATTCGGTTACTGCAAACGTAGATGCAATGGTTGCAGAACCGGGAGATTTACTTAATCAGGCTTTTCCATTAAATAAAGTCAGAGTAGAAGGAAAAGGTTTAGAAGGATTAAAAAAGATTACGCTGGACAACAAAATTGACATCAGTTTCAATCCAAACTACAATTCAGATAAATCGTTTATTTTCACTATTCCTTTTGATGAAAAACTAGGAAGCAGATTTGGAGTACAGCCTATTACATTTGTAACCGGATCTGGTTCGCTGACCAAAAACATTGAAATTTTACAGCCTGTTCCAACCATTACAAAAACAATTCCAGCTGTAGCAACTCCGGGATTTCCGTTAGAAATTGAAGGCACATGGTTTTATAATATTTCATCGATAACCTTAGGAGGAAAAGAGCTGAGTTATACGGTAAAATCATCTACTTCTGTTATTATCGGTTTACCTGCAAATGCAGTTTCAGGATCTGAACTGGTGATTACTACACCGGGAGGTGCCGCCAAACAAACAATAAATTTTGCTACAATCGTTTTGGTGTCTGATTTTGACGGAAATGGTGTAAGAACCGAGTGGACTTCTTATGGAGATATAGAGAGTTTTAATGCTAGTACTCCCGACGGGCCAACAGGAAATTACACCACATTAGTTTGGGGCGGTTCAACTGCAAATGGTTATAACGGAAGCAGTGCCGGCGGCGGAGCTGGTTTCCTAAGTTCATCAAATACAGATGCGACAAAAACTTTTATCGATATTGATGTAAGTGCAAATGTTGTCGGTGCTCAGTTTGCTATTCAGCTAAATACTATCGACGGTGTAAACTATGGTTATAATTTTAAAATCACCGATGTAAACTGGGCTACCAAAACCATATCAATTGCTGATTTTAAAGATAATTACGGTTTCGGTTCAAACACTGCTGCTGCACTAAATGTTTCTAAAATTAATGAAATTAAGGTAGGAGTCGCTCAGGGAGATTCGCCTAATCCAAGTGCTATTAAATTTGATAATATTAAAATTCGTTACCAATAATTGATTGGTTTTGTATTTAAACTTTAAAGAAGAGGCAGCGATCAAAAGCACCCTCTTTATAAAAAGTAAACCAAATAAATAACTATAAATAAGGACATTCTCCCTAAAAGAATATTCTATAATAAAAAACAGTATGAAAATTAAATTTTTATTAATGCTGACCAGCGTCGTCTTCTTTTTAAATGCCTGCTCAAAAGACGACAATGAAGTTGTTGAAACTTTAGAAACACCAGTTGCAAACGCTCCAAAAGATGTAAATGATAATGGTTTTAAAGCAAAATGGAATTATGTTTCCAATTCAAAAAGCTATCTTTTGGATGTTTCAACCACCGAAAATTTTGCGAGTTTTGTCCCAAATTACAATGCAAAAGAAGTTACTGATTTAAACGAAGTTGTAACAGGTTTAACCGGAGGAACTCAATATTATTACCGAATAAGAGCTAAAAATGAAACAGAAATTTCAGGTTATTCAAATGTAATTAGTGTTGTAACGACTGGTTCAAGCGGAATTCCTGAAGATCCTACTTTTTTAAAGGTAAAAGCAAATAAATTATCCAATCCGTTTTTTGTAGGTATGGCTATAAAAGCTTCTCAATTAACCAATGGAAGCCCTTATGATATCATTTTGAAAAATGAATTTAGCAGTATTTCTGCCGAATACGAAATGAAAATGGATCAAATTTCGACTTCAAGCGGTGTTTACAACTGGACTGTAGCTGATAAAATCGTGGCTTACGGAAATGCCAATAATATCAATGTTCACGGACATGCTTTAGTTTGGCATAATTCGGTACCGCAATGGCTAAAAGATTTTTCTGGTACAGATGCCGAATTTGCAGCTGAAGTAAAAAAATACATTACGGATGTTGTTACGCATTATGCAGGAAAAGTAAAATCATGGGATGTGGTTAACGAAGCTGTAGATGACAATGGCGGTACTATGAGAAATACTATTTTCTTGCAGCGAATGGGACCTAATTATGTAAAAGACTGCTTTCAATGGGCAAGAGCTGCTGCGACTGCTGCAGGCGACACGTCTTTATTATTATTTTACAATGATTATGCCACCTCAACTAATATTGCAAAACAAGATAAAGTTTTTAGTATTGTAGATGATTTAAAAGCAAATACTGTGGTTGATGGTCTTGGTTTCCAAATGCACAACATATATTTAAGCCCGACAAAAACTCAAATAGAAACGGATCTTAACAGAGCAGTATCAAAAGGATTGAAAATTCATGTTTCTGAATTGGATATACAAGTAAACCAGTCTAATGACATCTCTACTTTTACAAACGAAAGAAGATTAGCCCAAAAAGAGAAATACAAAGAAATGGTGAAAATTTATAATGGGCTTCCAGCAGCAAATAAATATGCCTTAACCATTTGGGGAATGAAAGATAATGAATCATGGATTCCATTTAACGCAGAACTGAATCATCCAGGAAATGACTGGCCTTTATTGTACGATTCTAATTTTGCAATCAAAAGTTCACATACCGGATTTCTTGAAGGTTTAGACTAAATTTGAGATTACTTATTAAAAATGAAATAAAAAGTAAAAGCCTGCGAAACATATATTTCGCAGGCTTTTTTATTCAATAAACTGTGTTTGTTTAGCTATTCTATTAGATTGGTCTTTTGTAAACCGTAACATCATCTACCCACATCATTACAGTAGTAAATAAGTTTAGTTTATTAGGATCTATAAAATTCGAATCTTTTGAACCTACATTCACATTAAAAATAATCGAATGTGCTCCGAAATTATTAAAATTAAGATTCGATACACTGCTATTTGTATAAGTTGCAACTGTTACATTATCAACCTTAATGGTTACGGTAACTACGTTGTTTTGCATTTTCCAAAAAGATTCATATAAATGCCATCCGTTATTTCCGTCTACATTAAAATTAGCCGGATAATTTCTTTCGGCTGAATTTCCTAATAAGTTGTTTCCAACAGAAGTTCCGTAAAAAATATTCGAAGTAAAACGACTTGCATTGGGCGCAAACGAATAACCTTCCATGATATCGATCTCCCCTTTTGTCGGCCAGGCATTTCCTTGTACAGACCAAAAAGCCGGCCACGCACCATAAGTATCTTTAAAAGACTTATAAGTCCCGCCATCCATCGCTATTAATTTAATATTAGCCGAAAGCATATACTCTGTGTTATTTTCTGGTTTGTATTGGTAATTAGAAGTAATGAAACCAGATTGGTATTTGTACGTGCTTAATTTTGTAGTCTTGATTTCTAAGCATTGTTTTCCGTCTCGCCATTGTGTGGTAGGAACTGAACTAGCATAGTCACAATACCAGGAATTGTAATCTGCTCGTTGTTCTTTTGTCCATTGTGAGAGAGTGGAGCCTACATCGAATGTATCTTCAAATTGTTTTACCCAGGGCGATCCAGCGACTTTTTTAGTACTCCCATTTGTACTCATTTCAGCCGGATTTTTTTCTGTTACAGAATTTTCAGCGCAAGAAGAAAATCCTAAAACGCATGTCAGCAATAATGTAATGCTACTTAATTTTTTCATAATTTGTGGTTTAGACGTTAGTAATTAATCCTAATACATTGCTGCCTTTTGATTTCTTTTAATTTCAAAATCAACAGCAAAAGTATTAGTGATAAAAGTAAGTTTATACGAAAAAACTGAATAGAAAGTTTGAAGCAGTTAATAGCATAGATGTTGTATTTTAATGCCGCAAACTTCAAAACTACCTTGTATAAGCTTCACACAGTAGTTTAAGTTATAATATTAGGATACTTAACATCAAATCTACAATTCAAATCTTTAAATGCCTTTGTTCAAAAATTTTCTAACTACATTTGTTTCACTTTTCTAAACAATTATGTCAAAAATATGCTTTCAATATCAAATTTGGTTGTAGAAGAAGAGATTAAAAATTCATTCTCTATACTTTTTCTTGAAGACAAGAAATATACACAGAAATCAACGTACAGACTTCTTTATAACAGAATTTTACTGATTGAATCAGGTATTGGGGAAATAATTATAGACGACCAGATTTTTCAAATTTCATCTTCACAATTATTTTTAGCAGCAAAAGGACAATTTATAAGTTTTAATACCGAAACAAAATTTACAGGTTACGAACTTAGTTTTGGCGATTGTTTTTGGGAAAGAACACCTTCTAGTGCCAACAACTGTAAAGCTGTTTTGTTTAATAATGCTTCTGCCAATCAAACTATTCCACTAAATCAACAAGATAACATCGAACTTATTTCTATTTTTAAGTCTTTGTGTTATGAATATCAAAAGGAGGAATACATCAATCAATTAGATGCACTGGCTGCTTATCTAAAAATTATAATGATTAAGATTGCAAATGTAAATCACTCACTCTCAAAAGGATTTGACAGCTACGAAAATCAAATCTATACACAGTTTTTAGAATTAATCAGCAAAAACTATAAAACTTCCAGAGAAGTTGCAGACTATGCCGGGCTTTTAGGAATTTCGGCGCGTAAACTAACTGATTTATGCAAACGCTGCAGCAACAGAGGTGCAAAAGAATTAATAAACGGGCAAATTATTGCAGAAGCAAAAAGAGCATTGCAATTTACTTCTAACCCCGTAAAAGAAATTGCTTTTCAACTCAATTTTACTACTGCGGAGCAATTCAGTCATTTCTTTAAAAAGAATGCTCAGGTCTCCCCTCATGAATACAGGTTACTTTTTTTAAATATTGGAAATTAACTCCTCAACAATACTCCTGTAGCTTTTGACATGCGCTTGACGTAATTTGACATTCCTCAAACAAGTTTCTCACGATACCTTTGAAAAAAACAAATTATCATGTCAGTAAACAAACTAAAAACAGTTGCAGGAATAATTATTCCGGACAGTTCTATTGCGCAGCAGGCTACAGAACTTTTATTAGAACACGGCACAGAATTTATCTACAATCATTCGCTTCGTGTATTTTTATTTTCTTCTTTAAACGGAAAAAGAAAACAGCTTAAATATGATGAGGAATTATTGTATGTAGCTTCCATTTTTCACGATTTGGGTTTAACAACACAGTACAGCAGTACCGATCTTCGTTTTGAAGTAGACGGTGCCAATGCAGCCAGAGATTTCCTGAAAAGTCATAATTTACCCAAAGAATCGCTGCAATTAGTTTGGGATACTATCGCACTGCATACCACAATTGGTATTGCTGAACATAAAGAACCAGAAGTCGCCCTTATGTATTCCGGAGTGGGTTTGGATGTTATGGGAGAAGGATATGAATATTTAAGTGATGAAAACAGAATTTCAATTCTGGAAGCTTTTCCTCGTAATGATTTCAAGAAAAAAATTATTCCCACTTTTTTCAGCGGATTTGAACACAAAACAGAAACTACCTTTGGAAACATAAAAGCGGATGTCTGTGCTTACATGATTCCGAATTTTCATCGCAAGAATTTTTGCGATTGTATTTTACATTCTCCTTGGAAAGAGTAATCAATTAATTTACAAATAAAAAGATGAAAATTTAATAACCCATTTTCAAAATTGTATAAAATAGATAGCAGTAAAAAAATTAATTTTAAGTTATTCTAATTGAAAAGTTAGATAAATCTTAAGCTATAAATTTAAACCTATCAATTATGATTTTTGACGATTACTATTATATTCCTGAAGAATCTACAGGTGATATGACTTCTTACGAAGAACAGCTGCTTTTGAATTATGATGATTACTTACAAGGAAATCTTTCCAACACCTTAACATCTCATAAACATTTCAATCTTGAATTGGATGATCTTGAAGATGAATTCCTCGACGATGATATGGAATCTGAATACGACGAAAATGACTGGGAAGAATTGGAAGACGAGCAACCTGAAAACAATGAAGATGATGCTGCGCCTGAAACTTTTTTAATGAAAAGCTGAACGTGGATGGACAAATATTGGTAAAGGAGCCGATGAAAATATTCTTTGGCTCCTTTATCTTATAAATTAATTATGATTGAAATTATACCAATGAAGTACCTCCATCAATAATTAAAGTCTGTCCTGTGCTATATTCCTGCTCCAATAAATACACAAATGTTTTAGCAATATCTTCGGTCTCACCTACTCTTTTTACAGGCAATGCGTTTCCAATATTAGCATACATTTCATTTCTTTCATTTTCAGACATACCGCCCCAAAGCTCTGTTTTTACAACTCCAGGCGAAACAATATTCACTCTTATTGGTGCTAATTCCATCGCTAATGCTCTTGTAAATCCTTCCATAGCTGCGCAGATACTGGCACCCAATGCCCATCCTTTATTAGGTCTGTTGCTTGCAATACCGCTCGTTAGTACAATTGAACCTGTAGAATTGATAAATGGCGCTGCATATTTTACGGCTGTAAAAGCACCCCAATAACGAATATTAAAATAATTTTTCGCTGTTTCCAAAGCAGTATCTTCAACATTTGAAAGCATAATATTTTCGCCCGCAGTAAAAATCAAATGATCAAACGGGCCAATTTTTTCAAAAAAACTTTTGACTTGAAATTCATCAGTCACATCAATAACAAAACCATTTGCCTGATCTCCAATTTCCTGTAAAGCTTTGTGTATACGTTGTTGATTACTTGAAGCAATAATTACATTTGCTCCTTTTTGTACAATTGATTTTGCTGTAGCCAAACCAATTCCGGCACTTCCCCCTATTATAACTACTTTTTTGCCTTTTAGATTTTCCATTTCTTCCTTGTTTACTATTATTAACTGAACAAAAGTAGAAAGTCACTTATGGAATGGATTTAACAAATGTTAAAAAAGAAATTAGAAAGCATTTTTTTTAATTCTGCTTAAGGATTGTTTGGCGATGCCAAGATAAGAGGCAATATCAGTTTGTGACACTCTGGATGCAATATTGGGTTGTCGTTCTATAAACTTTTGATAACGTGATGTTGCATCCGTACCAAGATAAAAATTACGCAGTTCTACTTTATTAAGCAAAGCTTGCTGAAAAATAGTATCCAGCATTGTTTTGAAATAGGGCAAATCCTTAATCAAAGAATCTAATTTATTTTTTTTAAGAACAATTATTTCTGAGTCACAAGCAGCCTGAACAATGTCTTGAGATACTATATTTTCGGTAAAACTTTTTAAAACAGTACAAAAATGATTTTCGCTGAAGAAGAAATGGATAACTTCATTTCCTTTTTCATTAACATTCATAATTTTCAATACGCCATTGCAGACAAAAAAGATTTCGTTTGCTATTTTATTTTCTTCAATTAAGACCTCTCCTTCTTTTACGCTTCTATATTCTAAATATTGTCCAATACTATTTCTATCTTCTAAAGTAATTTTATGAAAAAAATCTAAATGGCTACAGAACTGTTCCAGCATATTATTACAATCTTCTTTTAGCATTTTCAATATGTTTTTACTTTATCAAAGTTAGAAATATTAATCATCATTGGTCAAAAAAAAATCCAAATCCCAATTTTAAGATTGGAATTTGGATTTTAATACTATTGGAATTTTATTATTTAGTCCAGAATAAAGCTCACACTAACATTTGCAGTAATTTCGATTTCTCCAATTGCTAATGTTTCGTTTGAAGCTCCTGCATTATCAGCTTCCATTGATTTCATAGCTGCATACATTGGCTGTGGATGATAAATTTGTGAGTTATCTGAAATAACATAAGCTTTACCTACTTTTTGACCTAAAACCGAAACATAATCTTCTGCTTTTGCTTTAGCATCTTTCATCGCTAATTTTCTGGCTTCTGATTGTAATGATGTTAATTTAGAAGATTCAAAAGAAACTCTGTCAATACGATTAATTCCTTGCTGCACTAAACCTTCCATCAATTCATCATATTTAGATAAATCTTTTAAAACGATTTCTACAGTTTGTGTTGCATTGTAACTTGTTTTCTTTTTTTCGTAATCGTATTGCGGATTAAGTGCAACTTGTTTTGTTTTGAAATCTGCTGTTGGAAGATTCATTTTTTTAATGAATTTTAAAACCGCATCCATTTTTTCGTCATTTTGCTTTTTGACATCTTTAGCATTATTCCCTTTTGTTTCAACCGTAGCTGAAATACAAACCTGATCAGGTGCTACTTTTACTTTTCCTTCTCCATTTACATTAATTTGAGGAATTTGTTTGGTTTCTTGGCCGTAAGACATAGTCATAAACATGATTGTTAAAAATAATACTAGTTTTCTCATTTTTGTGATATTTTAAGTTATTGATAAAGGCATTCAAAAGTTATGCCAGCATTATAATTTTCCCAATTTAGCCATTCCAAAAAGAATCAAAATTGGGACTAAAAGTAAAACAACAATAAAGGTTTGATCGTAAACTAATGAAGGTTCTTTTATCAAAGTAATTAAGTATCCGCCAATTGCACCTCCAAAGTGCGCTGTATGTCCAATATTATCATTTTTAGCTTTCATTCCATAAATAGAATACAATAAATAAAGAATTCCGAAAATATAACCTTGAATGGGTAAAAGTCCATATATCCACAACTCATTATTTGGTTCTAATAAAATTGCTGAATATAAAACTCCAGTTACAGCTCCTGAAGCTCCAACAGCACGATAACTATAATCGTTTTTGTGAAATATCATAGTAAGAAGACTTCCGAAAATCAGACTTCCAAAATATACTAAAGCAAAAGAAAAATTTCCAAGTCCATTAATAACTACTGGTGCAAAAAACCAAAGTGTCAGCATATTAAAAGCCAAATGCATAAAATCAGCATGCAAAAAACCAGACGAAAGCATTCTGATTTGCTCTCCGGCACGTATGCTCCCAATATGAAATTCGTATTTTCTAAAAAAATAAAGATCGTTAAAACCTTTATAACTAATCAGTACATTGGCCACTATAATTCCAATTAAAATGATATTCATAAATAATATTTAATGTGAAGGGTAAAGATAAACAATATCAAACATAAGTTGATGAGAATCCAAAATATCGAGCTTATTCATTTTTACATTATATTTGTAGAAAAAAATTTTAGATGCAATTTATTGTTTATATAATAGCCTTCCCTTTACTTTGGCTAATCTCTATACTCCCATTCCGCTTATTTTATTTATTTTCAGATTTCGTATACTTTCTCGTTTACAGAATTATTAGATATCGTAAAAGTGTAGTACGCGAAAATCTGGCACTTACTTTTCCTCATTTAAGCAAGGCTGAAAGAAAAGTCATTGAGAAAAAATTCTATCACCATATGTGTGATATGTTTTTAGAGATGGTAAAAACAATAAGCATTACACCTGAAGAAATGGAAAAACGATTCCAAGTAACTAATATCGAATTAGTTCAGGATTATGCAAAACAGGGTAAAAGTGTAATTCTTGTCGCTTCACATTATGCAAGTTATGAATGGCTTTTAACAATAAACCGTAAAATTGGTTTTCAGGGAATTGCGGTTTATAAAAAAATTGCCAATCCTTATTTTGACAAATTAATTAGAAAAATCCGTTCAAAATATGATACTGAATTAGTTGAAACCAGAAAAGCGATTCCAACAATGGCCCAAAATCAGCGTGACGGAAAACTAAGCATGTACGGACTTGCAAGTGATCAATCGCCTAAACTGGACAGAATTTTTCATTCGATGGAATTTATGGGAATTGAAGTTCCCGTGCATACAGGAGCCGAAATGCTTGCAAAAAAATATGACTTAAGCGTAATAATGGTAAAAGTTAAAAAGGTTTCAAGAGGTCATTATGAAGCTACTTTTTTATCTATTGCTGATAATCCGCATGATTATAAAAATTTTGATATTACAGAGAAATACCTAAAAGAAGTAGAAAAACAAATTCTTGAAGCTCCGGAATTTTATCTATGGACGCATAAAAGATGGAAACATCGCGTGAACAAATAATATACAAAAGAAAATCCAAAAAGTAATGACCGCTTTTTGGATTTTCTTTTTTACTGAAACCTGCAAATTTTCATCATGAGCTTTTAAAGACTTTAAAATATATCTTGATGGGTTTTTGTAATATTTTTTTTTGACTTAAAAACTATACAAACCACATAAATTTGGAGTTAACTAAATCGAATAAAAAAACCTTACCAAAATTTTAATCATGATTAAAAAGTTACTTTTTACATTTTCGCTAATAACCGTTTCAATTACAGCATTTGCACAAAGTCCGAAACGCGGAATTGCGTATGGAAATAATTCAACGGCTGATTTATTAGCACTTAAACCCGGAATTTCCTGGTGGTACAATTGGGGATCACTTCCTGAAAATGACGTTAATGCGAATTACGCAACTCTTGGAGTTGAATATGTTCCAATGGTTTGGGGAAAATTAAGCGATGCCGATTTACAGGCTTTTATAAATCGTATTAAACCCGGTGCTAAATATTTATTAGCCTTTAATGAGCCTAACTTTAATGACGGTGCAAGATTGACTCCGCAGGAAGCCGTTAATGCCTGGGTAAACGTAGAAAAAGTTGCAGCTGCAAAAAACTTAGAAATCGTAAGCGCATCTCCAGCCTTTAATGGTCCTGATAATTATGGCGGTTACAGCAGTCCTACCGCATGGCATGATCAATTTTTTCTTTTGTGCCCTACTTGTAAAGTCGATTATATTGCCTTTCATACTTATGACAGTTCTTCTGGCGCCGTTATTGGCGTAACCGGACTTCTAAAAAAGTACAACCGCCCAGTTTGGGTCACTGAATTTGCAAACCGCGTAATTCAGTCTGAAGCAGATAAAATTGCTTTTATGAAACAAATCCTGAACAGTTTTGAAAACGATCCCGACATTTACAGATATTCATGGTTTACAGGCCGTGTTCCTGCGGAATGGACAGATATGCAGGAAGGGCAATTATTAAGCCCGACAAGTGGTGTGTTAAAACCAATTGGAACAGAATATATTAATGTTAGCTACACAGCAAAAAAATTAAATGTTCCTGGAAGAATTACAGCTAATCAACATTACAGAAGAAAAGGAACCGGACTTCAAAACACTACAGATTCTGGAACGGGACAAAATGTATGCTTTATAGACAGCGGTGACTGGAACGAATTTATGCTTAATGTTGCCAATGCAGGAACTTATAATTTAACGTTTAGAGTTGCATCACCAACTATTCCGGGGAAATTTGATATTCTGGTTAATGATGTTGTAGTAAAAACAGATGAAACTTTTCCTGTAACTGGTGGATATCAGACTTATGCAGACAAAGTTGTAAACGGAGTTACGCTACCAAAAGGTGAAGTTTATTTAAAAATTAAATTCAAATCAAACGATATGAATTTTAATTATATTGATGTAGCTTCAGGGAACTTAGGAGTAAATGATCCTAAAACAGATAATGATTCTTTTACTATTTATCCAAATCCAATTAAAGTCGAGTCTACGCTTCATATAAAATCATTTACAACAGAACCTGTATCTCTAAAAATAGTGGATATGAAAGGAAGTATCTGCTTCTCTTCTAATGATTACTCAACAAATGAAGATATTAAGATTGGCGATAAATTAGCAAGTGGAATTTATATTGTAAATGTTTCGTATGGTTCGATTAAAAAATCAATGAAAATTATAAAAAACTAATTTTTAACTATACAAAAAGCGCCTTCCATAAATTTGAAAGGCGCTTTTTTATTTGGCTTTGCAAAAATTATATTCCTGCAATCTCTTTTATTTCATCAATAATACGAAGTGCTAAAGTATCTGCTTCTTTTTGTGAAGGCGCTTCTGTATAAATTCGAATAATTGGCTCTGTGTTCGATTTTCTTAAATGAACCCATTCATTGGCAAAATCAATTTTCACACCATCAATTGTCGAAATATCTTCGTTTTTGTATTTCTCTGTCATAGCCGTTAAAATCGCATCAACATCAATTTGAGGAGTTAATTCGATTTTGTTTTTACTCATGTAATATTCCGGATAAGAAGCTCTCAAGGCCGAAACTGCTATTTTTTTGTTCGCTAAATGCGTTAAAAATAAAGCAACTCCTACCAAGCTGTCACGTCCGTAATGCAATTCAGGATAAATAATTCCACCGTTACCTTCACCACCAATAACTGCATTATTTATTTTCATTAATTCAACAACATTTACCTCACCAACTGCACTAGCTTCATACTTTCCGTTATGTCCGTTTGTTACATCACGCAATGCACGAGACGAAGACATATTCGAAACCGTATTTCCAGGAGTTTTACTCAAAACATAATCAGCGCAGGCAACTAATGTATATTCTTCACCAAACATTTCACCATCTTCACTAATAAAGGCCAAACGATCAACATCTGGATCAACAACAATTCCTAAATGCGCTTTTTCTTTTACAACCAATTCAGAAATATCAGTTAAATGTTCTTTTAAAGGTTCTGGATTATGAGGAAAATGTCCGTTTGGTTCGCAGTATAATTTTACAACTTCAACGCCCATTTGTTCTAATAAATTCGGAATTATAATTCCGCCAGAAGAATTCACACCATCAACAACAACCTTAAACTTAGCATCTTTTACCGCCTGAACATCTACTAAAGGCAAATTCAGAACTTCGTCAATATGAATATCCATATAGGCATCATTAAGCGTAATTTCTCCAAGATTATCAACATCAGAAAAATCAAAAGCTTCAGCTTCGGCAATTTCAAGAATTTTAGCACCATCATCTCCGCTTAAAAATTCTCCTTTTTCATTTAATAATTTTAAAGCATTCCATTGTTTTGGATTATGAGATGCCGTTAAAATAATTCCTCCATCTGCTTTTTCAAGAGGAACTGCAACTTCAACCGTAGGAGTTGTCGAAAGTCCAAGATCAATTACATTAATTCCTAAACCTATTAAAGTATTTACAACAAGATTATGAATCATTGGCCCGGAAATTCTTGCATCGCGGCCAATTACAACTGTTAGTTTTTCTTTTGAAGTATTGTTTTTAAGAAAAGTTCCGTATGCCGATGCAAATTTTACAGCGTCAACAGGAGTCAGGTTATCTCCCACTTTTCCACCGATTGTTCCTCGTATTCCTGAAATCGATTTTATTAAAGTCATCTTTGTGAGTTATGGTTATTTTATTACAAATATAGAAAAGTTACTAATGTTCTGAGTCGCTAAGAGGCTAAGATTTTTTTTATATCGTAATTTTTCAGGTACAATGTCTGATTATTTTACAATAAATACCGAGGTTCTCAGATGTTAAGATACTAAGCTTTTTTAATACCATAAATATTTAAGTAAAATGCTGCTTATTTTATAGCAAAATGATTTAAAAAAGTTTTTATACATTTACTAAAATAACTTAGTGACTGAGTAACTCAGAACCTTAGCAACTTTAAAAAAAATGAATTTCTTAGCCCATATATATCTTTCCGGTGAAAATGATTTAATTAAAATTGGCAATTTTATGGCCGATGGCATTCGCGGAAAACAATTTGAACATTTTCCGCAAGATGTTCAAAAAGGAATTCTTTTACACCGTTTTATAGACACTTATACAGACTCACACGATATTTTTAGACAAAGCACAAGACGTCTTCACGAAAAATACCATCACTATTCCGGAGTGATCATAGATATTGTTTACGATCATTTTTTAGCCAAAAACTGGGCAAATTATTCAGATGAAAAATTAGAAGATTTCATTAATCGTTTTTACAATTCACTGCACGAAAATTATGCTGTTTTAACCGAAAAAACCCAAGGCTTAATGCCTTACATGATAGAAAGAAACTGGCTTTTAAGCTATAGAACTGTCGAAGGAATTCATCAAATTTTAACCCAGATGGACAGAAGGTCAAGAAATGTTTCAAAAATGCAGTTTGCCAGTGAGGAATTAAAAGAATTTTATACCGAATTTGAACAGGAATTCACTCTCTTTTTTGAGGATATTCAACAACAAGCCAAACAAAAATTACTTTCCTTATAAACCTAACCATTTTATAAAATATGTTCTTGTTATGAAAAAAATTTCACTTCTATTTTATTTTATATCCCTTTACAGTTTTGCACAGCATAGTGCAGCACCGACTGGTTTAACAGCTTCAAAAGCAATGGTCGTTTCGGCCCGCATAGAAGCATCAAAAATTGGTATCGAAATAATGAAAAAAGGCGGAAATGCATTTGATGCCATGGCCGCAACCGAGCTGGCTCTGGCAGTTGCCTATCCGTATGCGGGAAATCTTGGCGGCGGAGGATTTATGGTTTACAGAAAAGCAAATGGCGAAGTTGGAAGTTTGGATTATCGCGAAAAAGCACCGCTTGCTGCAACAAAAAATATGTTCCTTGATAAAGACGGAAATGTAATTCCCGGAAAAAGTACTGAAACTCCTTTAGCAATTGGCGTTCCCGGAACCATAGCCGGAGTTTTTGCCGTTCATAAAAAATTTGGCTCTCTGCCTATTTCAGAAATCCTGAAACCAGTTATTGCACTTGCCGAAAAAGGCGTTGTCGTAACTCTAAAACAGCAAAAACAACTTGAAAATTATCATGATGCTATTGTGAAGGCAAATGGACCAACTACCTTAATGGCCGGAAAATTTAAAGAAGGCGATACAATCAAATATCCTGCACTTGCCAGCACGCTTAAACGAATTTTAAAAGGCGGTAAAGACGAATTCTACAAAGGCAAAACGGCTCAGGTTTTAGTGGATTATCTTAAGAAAAAAGGAGGTATTATTACACTTAAAGATTTAGCATCTTACGAAGCAAAATGGAGAAACCCATTGCAGTTTGATTATAAAGATTTAAAAATTACTTCGATGGCTCCTCCAAGCAGCGGCGGTATTTGTCTGGCGCAGATTTTGAAAATGATTTCTCCATTTTATTTATCAAAAATGGGACATAATTCAGAGCAGTCTATTCAAGTTATTGTTGAAGCAGAAAGAAGAGCTTACGCAGACAGAAGCCAGTTTTTAGGGGATCCTGATTTTGTAAAAATTCCAATTAAAGGTCTTTTATCTGATTCTTATTTAAAAGAAAGAATGTCAAATTTTGACTCTGAAAAAGCTTCATTATCATCAGAAATAAAAGAAGGAAAAATTACGTATAACGAAAGTACTGAAACAACGCATTATTCTATTGTTGATCAATTTGGAAATGCTGTTTCTGCAACCACAACAATAAATGACGGTTTTGGATCTAAATATTATTGTGATGAATTAGGCTTTTTCTTAAACAACGAAATGGACGATTTTAGTGCAAAACCTGGATCGCCAAATATGTTCGGGCTGGTTGGAAACGAAGCAAACAGTATTGCACCTCAAAAAAGAATGCTCAGTTCAATGACGCCAACAATTGTTGAGAAAAACGGAAAACTTTTTATGGTAGTAGGTTCTCCGGGCGGGTCTACAATTATTACTTCAGTATTACAGACCATCCTGAATGTTTACGAATATAATTTAAGCATGCAGGCGGCTGTAAATGCACCACGTTTTCATCATCAATGGCTTCCGGATCTTATTACGTTTGAACCAAATACGTTCAATTATAATACTATCGAAAGTTTAAAAGCCAAAGGTTATTTGATTAACGAAAAAACGACGCCTGTAATTGGCAAAGTTGACGCCATTTTGGTTTTGCCGGACAATACTCTTGAAGGAGGTGCCGATTTTCGTGGTGATGACAAAGCTGCGGGATTTTAAAGCAAAAATATTTTAGTAGAAAAATTTGACAAAATCGAATGTTTAAAGCTAAATTTGTATTCTCCGTAACTTTTTAAAAACACAATGATAAAAAAACTTTTCCGAAGATTAGAAAGCATTATTGCTTTGGCTCAATCTATTTTGACACCAAAGCAATTCATTTTTTTATCCAGTGTTTTGGTCGGAATTTCTTGTGCATTTGCGGTAATCATTTTAAAAACATTTGCCCATAGCGTTTTTTCATTTGCCACTTATCTTAGCGGAATTTTAAAATTAGGTTTCATTAATAGTATTCTGCCCATAATTGGTATTTTATTGACTGTTTTGGTGGTAAAAAAAGTTTTAAACGGAACCATTCAAAAAGGAACTTCTCAAATTTTATACGCTGTAGCCAAAAAGGCAAGTATAATTCCGAAAAAGCAAATGTATGCGCAGATTGTTACAAGCTCTTTGACCGTTGGTTTAGGAGGTTCAGCAGGTTTAGAAAGCCCAATTGTGATTACAGGAGCTGCTTTTGGTTCAAATTATGCCCAAAATTATAAATTAGCCTACAAAGACAGAACTTTACTCATTGGCTGCGGAGTTGCGGCAGGAATTGCAGCTGCTTTTAATGCGCCTATTGCCGGAGTTCTTTTTGCGATAGAGGTTCTCTTGGTTGATGTTAGTATTTCTGCCTTTACACCTATTATGATTTCGGCAGCGACCGGGGCTTTGGTTTCGGCAATTGTATTAGACGAAAGCATTCTTTTATCTTTTAAAAAACAAGAAACTTTTGATTACCACAACATTCCTTTTTATATAGTTTTAGGCTTATTAACCGGATTTATAGCGGTTTATTACGCACGAAATTTTCAAAAAGTTGAGCACTATTTTTCAGAACTAAAAATGGGTCCTTATAAAAAAGCCCTGATTGGTTCTTCGCTTCTGGCGCTTCTTATTTTTATATTCCCAACGCTGTTTGGTGAAGGTTATGAAAGTATCAAAATTCTATCAGAAAGTGATCCCGGACAATTATTAGACAATACCTTATTTGCCAGCTGGAGAAACAATCATTGGGTTTTACTTCTTTTTGTAGGATGTACGATGATGATAAAAGTATTTGCTTCAGGGCTTACAATTGGAAGCGGTGGAAACGGAGGTAATTTTGCTCCTTCACTATTTTTAGGATCTTATCTGGGTTATTTCTTTTCTAAATTCATCAGCTTAACTGGTTTATCAAAATTACCAATCAGTAATTTTACTATGGTTGGAATGGCCGGAATTTTGAGCGGATTATTTCATGCACCTCTTACCGCAATTTTCCTTATTGCAGAAATTACAGGAGGTTACGGTTTAATGATTCCACTTATGATTGTTTCATCAATAAGCTTTGCCATTTCAAAACGTTTTGAAAAATATTCTCTTGACGTAAAAAATCTGGCAAAAAAAGGTCATGCTTTTACCAGCAATAAAGACTCGAATATCTTATCGACTTTAGATATCGATACTATCATCCAAACCGATTATTTAACGGTTTCTCCAGAAGAACATTTAAGTAAATTAGTAGATCTTATTTCACACTCTAATCAGGTAATTTTTGCAGTTGTAGATAATGACAGAGAACTTGTTGGTGTCGTACATTTTAATGATATTAGAGAAATTATCTTTAATGCTTACCGCGTAAAATATACTTTAATTAAAGATGTAATGAAAACTCCTCCTGCAACCATTTCTTCCAATGACAGCATGGAGATTGTAATGACCAAATTCGAAAGATCTAAAACTGCCTTTCTTCCCGTTTTACGAAATGACAAATATTTTGGTATGATTTCAAAGTCTATTGCACTTGAGGCTTATCGAATGAAATTGCGTTCTATGACGATAGAATAGTTTTTTAAAGATTAAAACCTAGTAGATATCAATACAAAAATGTACTATATTTAGTTTTAATTTACATCTAAAATTATAAGCTAAACCATAAACCAATCAAATGAAAAACTATTTTATTCTTATTCTGCTGCTTGCAGCTTTTCAGAATGTACAATCGCAAAAAACAGATAAAAAACAACTAATTAAAGAACTTGCTAATGATGCATGTTCATGTATAGATTCCATTCCAACATACAATAGAATAAAAGATTCAATCACAGCAAATATACATTCTTGCATAGACTATAGGGTTGTAGCCTATCAAATCACAGATCAATTATCCAATATTGATTTATCAGACAACTCGCAAGAAAAAAAAGAAATAAAAGTACCCATCAATACAGATAAAAATCCCAAAGAATATCAGGACATCTATTATGATTTAGAACGCTATCTTATGGAAAACTGTGAAGCCATAAAAAGTAAAGTTGCTTCAACAGATAAGGAGAACAAAAATTCTGTCTCCAATAATAAAGAGGCAATGAAATATTATGAGTTAGGTATTGAGGAAAGCAAAAAAAATAATTTTAAAGAAGCAATTGAAAATTACAAAAAGGCTGTGAAAATTGATCCTAATTTTGCATTTGCCTATGACAATATGGGAATTTGTTACCGAAAATTAGAACAATATGATGAAGCAATTGATGCTTATGAAAAATCTCTAAAAATTGATCCTCAAGGTTTATTGCCACTGCAAAATATAGCTGTAGCTTATTCATATAAAAAAGAATATAAAAAGGCAATTAAAACTTATGAAAAATTAGCTTTAATAGAGCCTAACAATCCAGAAGTTTTTTATGGAATTGGCCAAATGTATTCAATGTATATTAAAGATTATGAAAAAGGTTTAGATAATATGTGTAAAGCCTATAGCCTTTACGTTGCACAAAAATCTCCTTATAGAACTGATGCTGAAAAAATTATTCAGATGCTTTACGATCAAATGAAGAAAGATGGAAATGAGAAAAAATTTAATGAAATTTTAGAAGCAAACAACATTAGCCAGAACTAGAAATTTGTTACAATTTTTAACATAAACTTCTATACTCTAGTACTAAAAGAACAAATCAAAGTGGTAACTTTGCGTTTTGCTCAAATTTATGCTAGATAAAGACAATACTATTGAAGTTCTTGGCGCAAGAGTTCATAATCTAAAAAATATCGATATTTCTATTCCGCGTGAAAAACTGGTTGTAATAACAGGTCTTTCGGGTTCGGGAAAATCATCATTAGCGTTTGATACGATTTATGCTGAAGGTCAGCGTCGTTACGTAGAAACTTTTTCTGCATATGCGAGACAATTCCTTGGTGGGTTAGAACGTCCAGATGTTGATAAAATCGACGGCCTTTCGCCGGTTATTGCAATTGAACAAAAAACTACCAGTAAAAGCCCGCGCTCAACTGTTGGAACTATTACTGAAATATACGATTTCCTTCGACTTTTATACGCTCGTGGTGCTGACGCTTACAGTTACAACACCGGCGAAAAAATGGTTTCTTATTCTGATGAGCAAATTAAAGATTTGATTATCCAGGATTATAATGGTAAACGTATTAATATTCTTGCTCCGGTAATTAAAGCCCGAAAAGGACATTATGCCGAATTATTCCAGCAAATTACCAAACAAGGATTTTTGAAAGTCCGCGTAAATGGTGAAGTTCAGGATTTAGTTGCAGGAATGAAACTGGATCGTTATAAAACTCACGATATTGAAATTGTAGTCGACAGAATGTTGATTGAAAATACCGAAGACAATCAAAAACGATTGGCTGAAAGTATTAATACAGCCATGCATCATGGCGAAAACGTATTAATGATTTTAGATCAGGATACAAATGAAGTTCGTTATTTCAGTAGAAACTTAATGTGCCCAACAACCGGAATTTCGTATCAAAATCCAGAACCGAATTTATTCTCTTTTAATTCACCAAAAGGTGCTTGTCCGCATTGTAATGGATTGGGAACGGTTCACGAAATTAATGTTAAAAAGATTATTCCGAATCCGAAATTATCTATTAAAAGCGGCGGATTTGCTCCGCTTGGCGAATATAAATCTTCATGGATTTTTAAGCAGTTAGAAACTATTGGAGAAAAATTCGGGTTTAAGATTACAGACTCAATTGAGAAAATTCCGGAAGAAGCCATGGAAATGATTTTGTATGGCGGAAAAGATAAATTTACAGTAAGTTCCAAAGATCTTGGCGTAACTCGAGATTATAAAATTGATTTTGAAGGAATCTCAAACTTCATCAAAAATCAATATGACGAAAGCGCAACAACTAGCATAAAACGCTGGGCAAAAGATTTCATGGACGAAATTAACTGTCCTGTCTGTGAAGGTTCGCGTCTTAAAAAAGAAGCTTTATTTTTTAGGGTAAATGAAAAAAATATCACGGAATTGTGTGATATGGATATTTCAGATTTAACGGCTTGGTTTCAGGATTTGAATAGTCATTTAACTGATAAACAGCTTTTAATTGCTTCCGAAGTTGTAAAAGAAATTAAAGATCGTTTGAACTTTTTGATGAATGTTGGTTTGAATTATCTGGCTTTAAGCCGAAGTTCAAAATCACTTTCGGGCGGTGAAGCGCAGCGTATTCGATTAGCAACACAAATTGGTTCACAATTGGTTGGTGTTTTATATATTTTGGATGAGCCAAGTATTGGTTTACACCAAAGAGATAATGAAAAACTGATTCATTCTTTGGAACAATTACGTGATATCGGCAACTCGGTTATTGTGGTTGAACACGATAAAGACATGATCGAACGTGCCGATTATGTTATTGATATTGGTCCGAAAGCCGGGAAATATGGGGGAGAAATTATCAGTATCGGTACTCCTGCTGAAACTTTAAAATCAAACACCATTACCGCTCAATATTTGAATGGTAAAATGAAATTGGAAATTCCGAAAGAACGCCGCAAAGGAAATGGCAAGTTCTTGAAACTAAGCGGAGCAACTGGAAATAACTTAAAAAATGTTTCTATTGAATTGCCTTTAGGACAAATGATTTGCATAACTGGGGTTTCAGGAAGTGGAAAATCGACATTGATAAACGAGACGCTCTACCCTATTTTGAATGCTTATTATTTTAATGGCGTAAAAAAACCACAGCCTTATAAAAAGATTGAAGGTTTAGAACATATTGACAAAGTAATTGATATTGACCAAAGTCCGATTGGAAGAACACCACGTTCAAATCCAGCGACTTATACAGAAGTTTTTACTGAAATCAGAAACTTGTTTACAATGACTTCCGAAAGTATGATTCGCGGTTACAAAGCAGGACGTTTCAGTTTTAATGTAAAAGGCGGGCGCTGCGAAACCTGTGAAGGTTCTGGCGTAAGAACCATTGAAATGAACTTTTTACCAGACGTTTATGTAGAATGCGAAACCTGTCAAGGGAAGCGTTTTAACAGAGAAACACTGGAAATTCGATACAAAGGAAAATCAATTTCTGATGTTTTGGATATGACGGTTGATGAAGCGGTTCCGTTTTTTGAAAACATTCCGAAAATTTACAGAAAAGTAAAAACGATTCAGGATGTTGGATTAGGTTATATTACACTTGGACAGCAAAGCACAACACTTTCGGGTGGTGAAGCTCAGCGTATCAAACTGGCCGGAGAATTATCTAAAAAAGACACAGGAAATACTTTCTACATTCTTGATGAACCTACAACAGGTTTACATTTTGAAGATATCCGAGTTTTAATGGATGTTATCAATAAATTAGTTGATAAAGGAAACACAATCCTGGTTATCGAACATAATATGGATGTGATTAAACTTGCAGATTATATTATCGACATTGGTCCTGAAGGTGGAAAAGGCGGTGGACAACTAATAGCTAAAGGATCTCCTGAAGAAGTAGCGAAAAATAAAAAAAGTTATACGGCTAAGTTTTTGAAAAAAGAGTTAGAATAAAAATATCTTCATTAATGAGATGGATTAAAATCCGTTGTGTCAAAATCACAGATTGAAATCCGTTTCTACAATATGTACCGTTCCTTCGGAACTCTATTATTGGGGCGAATCGACATTTTCAACGGATTAAAATCCGTTGCTACTGATATTTCGTTCCTACGGAACTTTCTTTACGATGAGTTTATCAAACTACGGATTTCAATCCGTTGACGATTTTTGATGCACTGAATTTTATGATATACCTCAATTCAATTCTAACAAAACTATTTCTATTTACACTAGTTTTTTAATCTATTGATTATTAATCTTCAAGCAAAAGAACCAACAAAGAAATGTTACATTTCAATTAATAAATGTACATTTTTATAACAATTCTTAAAAAAAGCACTAATTTAGTACGCCCTTTTTGTCAACGCTTTTTCATTTTGGCAAAAACTAAGATAAAAATCTATGAATCTAAAAGACAAATTCAGTAATGTAGACCAATATTTTTCGCCTAAAATAATTGACGAAGTGAACGATCAATATATTAAAGTGGCCAAAATAAAAGGTCAGGAAGTTCCATGGCATAATCATGAAAATGAGGATGAATTATTTTATATTGTCGATGGTGAACTTTTAATGGAAATTGAAAACAAACCTGCTGTTACAATGAAAAAAGGTGATTTATTTGTTGTAAAAAAAGGTGTAAATCACAGGGTTTCGTCGGTAGAAGAATGTTTAATAATGCTGATAGAATCTAAAACTACAGAACATACCGGAAAAGTTAAAAGTAACATTACGAAATCAATTGAAGAACAAACGTATTAATAAAAACTTCTTCTAATAAACTAAACATCTATTGAAACCAAATGCCCTAGCCCTGATGGGAGCGGCATCCTTTTGTGGCGGGGTTCGCCACAAAAGATATAGTGGACAGCAGGATTCAGCTCCTTCCTTCGACTATGCTCAGGATGACATAAAAGAAACAGCTTAATAAAATATAAATAATTAAAATACCTAAAATGAGATTAGAAGATTTTGATAATGATGAGGATAAAGTAATCCAGGACAGTTTAAAACAAAAAACCTGGAATGAAATTCGAACTAATGACAGCTGGGCGATTTTTAAAATCATGTCCGAATTTGTAAACGGTTACGAAAGCATGGGGCGTATTGGTCCGTGTGTATCTATTTTTGGATCGGCGAGAACAAAACCAGATGACAAATATTATTTACTGGCTGAAAAAATTGCTTTTAAAATTAGTAAAGCCGGTTATGGTGTAATTACGGGAGGAGGCCCGGGAATTATGGAAGCCGGAAATAAAGGTGCACATTTAGGCGGCGGAACTTCGGTTGGTCTAAATATCGAACTGCCTTTTGAACAGCATTTTAATCCGTATATCGATCACGATAAAAACCTGAATTTTGATTATTTCTTTGTGAGAAAAGTTATGTTCGTAAAATATTCGCAAGGTTTTGTGGTTATGCCGGGAGGTTTTGGAACGCTTGACGAAATGTTTGAAGCGATCACTTTAATTCAGACTAAGAAAATTGGTAAATTTCCAATTATTTTGGTTGGAGTTGAATTTTGGTCTGGTTTATTGGATTGGGTAAAAACAGTTTTAGTAGAAAAAATGCACACTGTAAGTCCTGAAGATTTGAACTTATTCAAAATCGTAGATACTGAAGATGAAGTGGTTGACGTTTTGGATAAATTCTATAAGAAATACGACCTGAGTCCGAATTTCTAAAATATTTGCAGGGTAAATAAATTTTGTAAGATTAAGTATTCTTAAAAAAATCTGTATTTATTTTGCCTATAAGGTTAAATTTACACCTATTACGATATAAAAATTGAAAGCTGTTTTTTAAAACAGCTTTTTTTATGCTATTTTTACATAAAGCCATGAATAAATTTATGCACGTAATTTTAGGTATATTTATAATTTTTACGCCATTTCTTGAAATCAATATATAAAATTATAATTCTCTTTTTTGTTTTATTTAGTTCGATAAAACAGTATGCACAACATCAGTCTAAGATGGAAGTGGCGGTTAATCTTGAACTAAAAACGCTGAATGTAAAACAGGATATCACTTATTTTAACACTTCAAACGACACGTTGGTTTCGATTGTTTTGAATGATTGGAATAATGCATTTTCGGATAAAAATACGCCTTTGGCAAGACGCTTTTCTGATGAATTTTATCGTGGTTTTCATTTAGCAAAAGCTATCGAAAGAGGAAATACGACAATTTTAAACTTAACCGATTCGGGCTTTACGGCACTTGAATGGGAAAGAACAGATAAAAACCCAGATTTTATTGTGGTTAAGCTAAACCAAAAATTACTTCCGGGAGAACAAATCACTTTACATGTCAATTATATTTCGAAGATTCCGAGTGATAAATTCACGCATTATGGATTTAATCAAAACGGAATGAATTTAAAAAACTGGTTTTTAAATCCTGCACGTTATGAAAATCATCGTTTTATAAGATACAATAACTTTAATCTTGACGACATTGCAAATTCGGTTGTCGATTATGAAGTCGAAATAAAAATCCCTAATGATTATTCCATTACGACGGATTTAAATTCGGTTTCGAAAGATATTTCAAATTCGGCGTTTACTAATTATTCTTTTTCCGGAAAAAACAGATCAGACTTTAATTTATTTATCGAAAGACAAAATAATTTCAAAAGCTATGATAATGGAACGATCGAAGTTCTTTCGGATTTAAAAAACAAAAAAATCAGCGAAGTTCAAAAAGCGATTATAATTGACAGGGTTGCTGCGTTTGCAAATGAGTTCCTTGGTAAATATCCGAATGAAAAAATTACTGTTTCACAGGCAGATTATGAGCGAAATCCTTTTTATGGATTGAATCAGCTGCCTTCCTTTTTGAGTCCGTTTTCTGATGAATTTATGTTTGAAGTAACTTTCTTCAAAACCTATTTAAATAATTATTTAAAAAATTCACTTCGACTTGATCCTCGAAAAGATAATTGGGTTTATGACGGAATCCAGATTTATGCCATGATGAAGTACATGGAAGAAAATCATCTGGATGAAAAAATGCTGGGAAAACTTTCGAGAATGAAACTTTTTAAAAGCTACAATATTACCAACCTGACTTTTAATGAGCAATACAGTTATTATTATATGCTGATGGCTCGTAAAAATCTCGATCAGCCGCTGGGAGATCCAAAGAATACGCTAATTAAATTTAACGAACAGATTGCGAGTAAATACCGTGCGGGTTTAAGTTTAAGTTATCTTGATGATTATTTGAATCATAATATTGTTCCAGAGAGTATTCAGGAATTTTATAATTTGAATAAAACGCAACAAACAAATCGTTATGATTTTGAAAAAATCCTGACCGAAAAAAGCCCGAAAAATATCGACTGGTTTTTTAAAACTATAATCGATTCACGAGAAATTATCGACTATAAATTTACACATGTTTCTAAAACGGCAGACAGCATACAATTTTCGATAAAAAACAAAACAAATATTTATGCCCCAATTCCGGTTTATGGTTTAAAGAAAAATGAAGTTGTTTTTAAGGAATGGATTGAACCTAAAAATACAGATTCTGTTTATCAATTTGACCGAAAAAATGCAGACAAATTAGTGATTAATTACGATAACGAAGTTCCTGAATTCAATCAGAGAAATAACTGGAAATCCCTAAAAAGTCTGGTCATTACCAATCGTCCTATAAAATTTAATTTTGCCAAAGATCTGGAAGATCCTTATTACAATCAGATTTTATATATTCCAACGCTTACGTATAATTATTATGACGGATTAACACCGGGAATTCGTTTTCATAATAAAACAATACTCGACAAACCTTTTACTTTTGATATTAATCCGGCCTATTCGATAAAAGCGGGAACAATTTCCGGTTCATCGGCTTTTTCGTTAAATCAGTTTTACCGAAACAGCACACTGTATAATGTACGCTATTCTATAAGTCAAAACTATTTTCATTATGCTCCGGATGCCACTTACCTGCGATTAAATCCTATGATTCAATTGCGCATTCGTGAAGAGAACTTTAGAGATAATAGAAAACAGCTTATTTTGTTTCGTCAGGTAATTGTAAACAGAGAAGCAAGCCAATTTATTACGGATAATTCTAAACCGAATTATTCTGTTTTTGACGCACGTTATGTAAACACAAAAACAGAATTGGTTAATCATTTTAATTTCATGACTGACGTTCAGTTTGGCGGAGGTTTTGGAAAAGTTTCGGGAGAAGTTGAATACAGAAGATTATTTGAAAATAATCGTAAACTAAATTTAAGATTGTTTGCCGGAAGTTTCTTGTACAATAAAACAAATTCAGATTATTTTAGTTTTGGATTAGACAAACCAACAGATTATTTATTTGATTATAATATTTTGGGAAGATCCGAAAGTACAGGGATTTTCAGCCAGCAATATGTAATTTCCGAGGGTGGTTTTAAATCAAAATTAGATCCTGCATTTGCCAATCAATGGATGACAACTTTAAACGCCAGCTATGCTTTATGGGACTGGGTTGAAGTTTACGGCGATGTTGGTTTGGTAAAAAATAAACATCAAAATATCTATTTTGCTTATGACAGCGGGGTACGGTTAAATCTGGTTCCTGACTATTTTGAACTTTATTTTCCAGTCTATTCGAATAACGGGTGGGAAATTTCTCAAAAGAATTATAACGAAAAAATCAGATTTGTTATCACTTTAGCCCCAAAAGCATTAGTTACTCTTTTTACCCGAAAATGGTTTTAATTAAATAAATTTTAATCAAAAACATAAATTATTATCACAAAAAAGACAAAAATAATAAAAATAACACAATTAAAATACGTAGTTTTTTGATTTTAAATACAAATAATTAAATTATATTTATTTTAAAGAATTATGATTATTGATTGTTTTTAAGTAATTTCGCAGTCTTAACATGACCCCTACAAGATTATGATAACAGAAAAAAGCAATACAACTTTAACTTTTGAAGATTTCAAAACTGAGGTATTGAACGACTATAGAATTGCTATAACAAGCAGAGAATGTAGTCTTTTAGGTCGTAAAGAAGTATTGACAGGAAAGGCCAAATTTGGAATATTTGGTGACGGAAAAGAAGTTCCGCAGCTTGCAATGGCAAAAGCCTTTAAAAATGGGGATTTCCGCTCTGGTTATTATCGCGATCAGACATTTATGATGGCGATTGGCGAATTAACTTCTAAGCAGTTTTTCGCAGGTTTATACGGTCATACTGATTTAAATCATGATCCAATGTCAGCCGGAAGGCAAATGGGCGGACACTTTGTAACGCACAGTTTAAACGAAGACGGATCGTGGAAAGACTTAACAAAACAAAAAAATTCAAGTTCAGATATATCGCCTACAGCAGGACAAATGCCAAGATTATTGGGATTAGCTCAGGCTTCTAAAATTTACAGAAACGTTAATGGAATTACCATTAAAGATAAATTTTCTGTAGATGGAAATGAAGTTGCCTGGGGGACAATAGGAAACGCAAGTACTTCTGAAGGTTTGTTTTTTGAAACTATAAATGCTGCCGGAGTTTTACAAGTTCCGATGGTAATGAGTGTTTGGGATGATGAATACGGGATTTCAGTTCACGCCAAACATCAAACTACAAAAGAAAACATTTCTGAAATCCTTAAAGGATATCAAAGAGATGAAGATTCTAAAGGTTATGAAATTTTTAGAGTAAAAGGATGGGATTATGCAGAGTTAGTTTCGACTTACGAAAGAGCGGGCGCAATTGCACGTGAAGAACATATTCCGGTTTTAATTCACGTAAACGAATTAACGCAGCCTCAAGGGCATTCAACTTCTGGTTCTCACGAACGTTATAAAAATGCAGAAAGATTAGCCTGGGAAAGAGATTTTGACTGTATTCGTCAGATGCGTTTATGGATGATCGCCATTAACATTGCATCTCCAGAGGAATTAGCAGAACTTGATTTTGAATTAAAGAAAGAAGTCCTTGAAGCTAAAAAAGATGCCTGGAACGATTTCATCAATCCGATAATTGAAGATCAAAAAAATCTTTTGGATTTATTGGAGCAAATCGCAGAAGCAAGTATCAATCATAAAGATAGAATCAGAAAATATATTTCAGAATTAAGTGCGATAAAAGCGCCTTTAAAGAAAGAAATTCTGGTTTACGCAAGAAAGATTCTTCGTTTTATAGAAGTTCCAAACAGTAAAGTTCTTTTATCAAACTGGATTACGAATTTTATTGGAGCTACTCAGGGAAAATTCAGCAGTAACCTGCATTCAGAATCTGCACAAAATGTATTTTCTGTAGAAAAAGTACTTCCTGAATATGCCGAAAATGCAAAACCGGATTTAGACGGAAGAATGATTCTTCGTGATAATTTCGACGCTTTGTTTAGTAAATATCCTGAAACATTGATTTTTGGGGAAGATGTTGGAAACATTGGCGACGTAAATCAAGGTCTAGAAGGCATGCAGGAGAAATACGGTGAACTTCGTGTTGCCGATGTCGGAATTCGTGAAGCGACTATTATTGGTCAGGGTATCGGAATGGCATTGAGAGGTTTACGTCCGATTGCCGAAATTCAATATCTTGATTATTTATTGTATGCTATTCAAATCATGAGTGATGATTTAGCTACTTTACAATACAGAACAGTTGGAAAACAAAAAGCACCATTAATTATCAGAACCCGCGGACACCGTTTAGAAGGTATCTGGCATTCTGGTTCTCCAATGGGAATGATTATAAACGCTATTCGCGGAATCCATGTTTTGGTTCCGAGAGACATGACTCAGGCTGCAGGATTTTATAATACTCTTTTAGAGTGCGACGAGCCAGCATTAGTTATTGAATGTTTGAATGGTTATCGTTTAAAAGAAAAAACGCCTTTAAACTTTGGTGAATTCAAAACTCCGATTGGTGTTGTTGAAACCCTAAAAGAAGGTGCTGATATTACTTTAGTTTCTTACGGATCGACTTTAAGATTGGTTCAGCAAGCAGCTGAAGAATTATTGGTTTTAGGAATCGACTGTGAAATTATTGATATTCAGTCTTTACTTCCGTTTGATATTAATAAAGATATTGTAAAAAGTGTTGCTAAAACAAATCGTCTTTTAGTAATCGACGAAGATGTTCCTGGCGGAGCTTCAGCTTACATTTTACAGCAGATTCTGGAAGAACAAGATGCTTATAAATATCTTGACAGCAAACCACAAACCCTTGCTGCAAAAGCGCACCGACCAGCTTATGGAACTGACGGTGATTATTTCTCTAAACCTTCTGCAGAAGATATTTTTGAGAAAATTTACAGCATGATGAATGAAGTTAATCCTTCTAAATTTCCTAGTTTGTACTAAGAATTTAGATTACTTAAATAATATAAAAGCTCCAAGTCAATTTTGATTTGGAGCTTTTTTTATTATATACAAAGTGAAAGTCATTGCAAGGAACGAAGCAACCTTACTAATAATTATCGACAAAGCAAATGAGATTGCTTTATTCTTCGCAATGACCCGCATAAATCAGCGCTTTCGCGAAAGAGAATCTGTAAAATCCGTGAACCATTAAACCCGCAATCTAAGACTTCAAAATAGCCCTAGCCTTCTCTAAATCTTCAGCCGTATCGATCCCAATTCCAACATGTGTTGTCTCGACCATTTTTATGCGTTTTCCGAACTCTAAATATCTTAACTGCTCCAATTTCTCAGAAGCTTCCAAAGATTTCATAGGAAGGCTGTAAAAATCTAATAAAGCCTGTTTTCTAAAAGCATAAATCCCGATGTGCTGAAAATAACGAACACCGACATCTTTATCTCTAGGATATGGAATTACTGAACGTGAAAAATACAATGCAAACTGCGACTGATCTACCACCACTTTTACATTATTCGGATTATTGATTTCCTCTTCATTTGTGATTTCACGCATCAACGAAGCCAAATCAATCTTTTTATCTTCATCGTTTTTAAAAACAGACAAAACTTGTTCTAAAGGTCCCGCTTCAGTAAAAGGTTCATCGCCTTGCACATTTACAACAATATCAACATCGAGATTGGCAACAGCTTCGGCAATTCGGTCACTTCCAGATTCGTGTTCTTTGATACTCATAATAGCTTTTCCACCATTTGAAACAATTTCATCGAAAATTAAATCAGAATCGGTTACAACAAAAACATCGTCGAATAAGTTTGTTGAAACCGCAGCTTCGTATGTTCTTAAAATTACTGTTTTACCTCCCAAATCCTGCATTAGTTTTGCAGGAAAACGTGTTGATGCGTATCGCGCCGGAATTACCGCTATTATTTTCATTTTTTATATCATTGCGAGGAACTAAGCAATCTCATCCTCATTATTAATTTATTCTTTTGTGAATCTCTGTGCAAATCTTAGCGAATCTCTGTGAAAGTTATTACGCAAAGATGCACAAAGGTTTGGCAGAGATTCGCAAAGTCTTTTACAATATTTTTACCGAAGTCATACTCAACGAACCAGCTAAAAGTTTATCATTAAACAAGTTCAATTCTTCTGACTTTTCTTTTAAACCTAAAGTGTACAACAAAGGCAGATAATGATCTGGAGTTGGAATTGCAATTTGAACCGCTTTACTCATTTTTTCGTACTCAATTAAAGGCTGGAAATTTCCATCCAATAAATAATTATTTACAGTTTCTCTGGCTTCAATTGCCCAATCGTAGCCGTAATTGTCTTTATCAAAATTCCTGAAATCAACTAAACGAAGATTGTGCACAATATTGCCGCTGCCAATAATCAAAACTCCTTTATGACGCAGTGACTGAAGTTTTTGTGCAAGTTCAAAATGATATTGTCCAGATTTTGTATAATCAATACTCAACTGAATTACCGGAACATTTGCTTCCGGATATAAATGTTTAATAACACTCCACGCGCCATGATCTAACCCCCAATGTTCGTCTAAATCAACATGAACCGGTTCTAATATTTTCTTTGTTTCAACTGCCAATTCCGGGCTGCCTTTTGCAGGATACTGCACATCAAAAAGTGCCTGCGGAAAACCACCAAAATCGTGAATGGTTCTCGGCATTTGCATCGAAGTTACCTTGGTTCCGTTCGTAAACCAATGCGCTGAAATACACAAAATAGCATTGGGCTGCGGCAATGTTTTAGCCAGGTTTCGAAAACCAGCCACAAACTGATTTTCTTCAATAGCATTCATTGGGCTGCCGTGTCCTAAAAACAAAACCGGCATTTTATCTGTATTCGAAAACGTCGATGAAATCGAATGTAAGTCGTTTAGTGTTGTCATTATAAAATAATTTAAACACGGATTACACAGATTTGCACTAATCTAAATTAAAAAAATTCGTGCTAATTCGTGAAATTAGTGTTTTATTCCTCAAAACTCTCGTCTTTAAATCCTATCAAATATAATTTATTTTTGGCACGTGTCATTGCTGTGTAAAGCCATCTTATATAATCATGATCGATTCCGTTTGGTAAATACGGCTGTTCTACAAAAACCGTATTCCACTGTCCTCCCTGCGATTTATGACACGTTATGGCGTAGGAGAATTTCACCTGCAAACCATTAAAATATTCGTTTTCTTTTACCTTTTGAAATTTCTTATATTTTGTCGATTCATCTTCATAATCCTTCATTACTTCTTCATACAAACGATTTGATTCTTCGTAGGTTAACGATGGAGATTCACTCTTTATCGTATCTAAAATCAATACCGTTTCAAAAGGTTTTTGATCCGGATAATCGACCATTCTTATTTTTACTCTTGCAAAAGTAAAACCATACAATTCTTTGATTCCGAACATCTCCAGAACCTCAATAATATCACCATTGGCAATAAATCCTGCTTCATCTGTTTCTTTCAGCCAGAAATAATTATTCTTTACAACCATTAAAAAATCGCCTACAGAAAGCTCACTTTCTTTAAACAAAATTCTGGTTCTGATTTGTTCGTTGTATTGATTTGCTCTTTTATTCGAACGGACAATAAAAGCCGTGTCTTCAATACTATAATTGCTGTAAGCTGTATTTATCGCATCCTGAATATCATATCCATCAGTTAAACGAACGATATCTTTAAATTTTTTTACATTGAATTTAAACTCCGTAATAAAGCTTTCTTTCAATAGTTCGCGTAATTCGGTTGCATTGAATAAAATTCCCGAACTTTCTTCCTGACGCATTACTTCATCCAATTCAATATGTTCGATTTCTTTATCGTAATGCACGCCCAAAGTATGCGTATCTAAAGCCGGGCTGATATCTAAATTTACCGGAGGAAGCTGCGCTGTATCTCCTAAAAGAATCATTTTGCAGTTGGTTCCAGAATAAACATAATTAATCAAATCATCGAGAAGCGAACCACTATCTAAAGTACTGTCTGAAATCATCGAAGCCTCATCGACTATAAAAATGGTGTTTTTATGTTTGTTGACTTGTTTGGTAAAAGCCACTCCTCCACCCGATGCTTTTTTAGGAAAATAGATCTTCTTGTGAATTGTAAAAGCCGCTGTATTTGAATAATTTGCAATTACTTTTGCCGCGCGTCCGGTTGGTGCTAGCAGGACAAACTTTTTATTAATATCGCCAAGATTGTTTACGATTGTCGAAATCACCGTTGTTTTTCCGGTTCCTGCATATCCTTTTAGAACAAAAATGGTATTGTTTGCGGGTTCGGTTAAAAAAATGGCAATTTTTTGAAAAAAAATATCCTGCTTATAAGTGGGTGCAAAAGGAAATCTTTTTTGCAAAACGCCGTAAAACGATGCTGAATTCATAAGGTAAATTTGAAACACAAAGTTCGTTCTTTTTAATGGCAATAACAATGACAAAAATCAATGACAATGTTTATATGTTTATAAAGTTAAAGCCGAAATCTCTAATCTCGAATTATTTATGTAACTTATATCATTCAAAAGAATAATAAAAACATAACGTGATGCTAACCTTCTTGTAATATTGTTTTTTAAAATTGCAATTATATTAGTTGCTTTTTAATTTGTAAGTTTGCGGTCACCTTAAATTCTTTCTTGAAACACAACAGGTAACGAATTGTAAATCAATTATGTCAATACACAATACTAATATTACATCAAAAAATTACAAAAAACTTTCGATTCAGGTTTCACTGAACGGATTCTCATTTTGTTGTTTTGATACATTAAATAATACGATTACTGCTTTTAATGAAGTTCAGTTTGATACTGCTCAAAAACAAAATAAAATTGAAGATTTATACACTTCAGCATTTAAAAATTATCCTGAATTAAAAGATACTTACGATGATATTTTAGTCATTCACAATAACAATCTTTCGACTTTTGTACCATCGCCATTATTTGACGAGGATTATTTAGGAAGTTATCTGCAGTACACTACAAAAGTATTTGAAACTGATTTTTTTACTTTCGATCAAATCACAAATTACGATATGCATTCGGTTTACATTCCGTACATTAATATCAATAATTTTTTAATTGACACCGTTGGTTCTTTTGACTACAAACACGTAAATAGTATTTTAGTCGAGAAAATTCTGGAAGGCTCAAAAAACAACGACGAGAAAAAAATGGTGGTTAATTTTAATCCGGAACATTTTGAAATTATCGTTGTACAAAATCAAAAGTTACTGTTATTCAATTCTTTTGAATATCAAACTCCTGAAGATTTTATTTATTACATTCTTTTTACAGCCGAGCAATTAAATTTAAATCCGGAAATTTTTCAATTGGAACTGCTTGGAACAATACACCAAAACGATCCGTTTTACGACATTGCTTATAAATATATTCGCAATATTTCTTTTCTGGACGTCAGCACTTTAAAAGAAAAAAACAACTACACAACAGCTCAGAATCAAAAACATTATATCTTATTTCAATCATGAGAATCATTTCAGGAAAATACAAAGGGCGTCGGATTTTTCCACCAAAAAACCTTCCTGTAAGACCTACGACTGATATGAGTAAAGAAGCATTGTTTAATGTTTTGAATAATCATTTTAGTTTTGACGGCTTAAAGGTTTTGGATTTATTTTCGGGAACCGGCAATATCAGTTATGAATTCGCTTCACGCGGAAGCGCTCCAATTACCTCAATCGACGGTGATTTTGGATGCGTTAAGTTTATCAAACAAGTTTCATCAGAATACGATTTTGACATTGCAGCCACTAAAAGTGACGTTTATAAGTTTCTGGAAAACTGCAAAACTTCGTATGATATTATTTTTGCCGATCCTCCTTACGGATTAGATCAGGCCGCTTTTGAGAAAATTGTTCTTACTGTTTTTGAAAAAGAACTGCTTTCGGAAGATGGAATGATGATTATCGAACATTCGAAATATACTAAAATGGATCATTTAAGTAATTTTTCATTTCAGAAAAGTTACGGCGGTTCATTTTTTAGTTTCTTCGAATTGAATTCTACCGATGATGATGAGGAACTTCCGGGTGAATCTCCATTAAAAATTGTTGAAGAAGACGAAGGATAATTTATATCAATTTTCAAATTTTTAAAATCCCAAATTCCAAACTTCAATTGGAATTTGGGATTTTCATTTTGGAATTTTTCATTTTATCGAATTCTATCTGAATTCTCATCAACATTTTTTTCCTTGAATTCAGTATTTTTAATTTTCCCAAAAGAATATTTAACCGAGATCGAAATCTCATGAGCATCAACCACATATCTTGCTCTTGAACTGGTATCATTAATCGTAAATTCTTCCGTTTCGACCACATTTTTAAATACATTATTACAGCTCAAAGTACAATTCCATTTTTTTAAGAATGTTTTAGAAAGTGCCATATCTACAACAAATCTGGGGTTTCTTTCAAAAACACCTTTCTTTTGTTCCGTTAATCCCCAAAAACTTAAAACGAAAGTATATTCTTTTGGAAGCTTAAATTCGTTGTTTGAGTAATAATATAAATACGGTTTTGAGTCTAAAAATTCAGCCGAAGGATCTTCTATCTTTTCGAAAATAAAAACCATCGAATTGGTTGTTGTCCAAAATTTATAGGTAAAAGGCAGTTCAAAATCAAGACTTAAACCCGATTCCTTATCAAAGTTTATATCTTTAAAAGTCATGATGTTTTGATTTTTATCATAAAGAAAACTATTATAAACCGGATTTTTATTTTGGTAATAACTTACTTTAACCGATTTGTCATTGTATTGAAAAGTTGACGAAATTTCATTATTAAATGTCGGTCCCAAATTGATATTACTGGCATATATAAAATACGGATTTATATAAACAGCAACATTACTTAACGAGGAATAATTGGGACGTGAAATGCTTTTGGCATAATTCAAACTAATATTTTTTGTGCTGTCTATTGCCATAGAAAACTGTACTTTCGGAAAAATATTGGTGTAATTTTTATCAATCAAAGGCGAAGCATCTGTTCTGTATTTTCCGCTTACATTTGTATTTTCAACCCGAAGTCCGGCAGAAAAACTGATCTTTTTAATTTTTCCCGAAAGCTGTGTATAAGCTGCTGAATTCTCTTCCTTAAAATCATAATTTAAAGCTGTATTTTCATTTTTTTCGAAATCAAAAATATCAGTATCTGATTTGGATTTTGCTGTAGAATAAAGTCCGCCGTATTCGAGATTCATTTCATTTTTAAACTTTTTCTCCAGATCTATTCTTCCCGAAAAAACATCAACATTAAACTTTTGATTTCGGTTTTGAGCCAGATCAAATTCAGTATCATTATAGTTATTTTCGACCATACTCCCTAAATTCTGCTGAAAATTAGAATATTGAAAACCTGTAAAAAGCTGTGTATTAATCGCTTTTATCTTTTTTGAATAATTCAGAAATGAGTTTACAAAATTCTTTTTACTCGAATTATCACTCCAGGTTAAAACATTGTTTTCAACGTTTTGATTTTTATTATACGTAAAGGTATCAATAGGAAAAGTGTCTGTACGAAGTCTGGAACTAACATTAAACGAAAAATAATCGTCATCATTTATTTTGTAAAACAAACCGCCGCCAAAAACATATTGTTTCCGTTTTGTAGTGGCCGATACATCATATTTAGATGCAATGTCAGCATCTTGAATTTGATAATCGATACTGTGACTTTCCCACGGATTGAGTCGGTTGCAATTAAAATTGGCTTTCCATTCGAATTTGTTTTTCTTAAAACTCGAATTAAATCCAAGGTAATTGTTGTAATTTTTCTTAAAAGAGGCAACTTCAGAAATTTCGGTTCTAAAACTATCTTTTTTGCTGAATTTTCGAGTTATTAAAATTACAGAACGACCTTCGGCTTCATATTTTGCAGATGGATTCTGGATGATTTCGATCGTTTTAATATCGGCGGGAACCAAAGCATTTACATCGTTTATTCCCACTTTTTGGTTGTCGATATAGATCAGCGGATTTCCTTTACCTACAACGGTAATATTTTCTTTGTCTGAACTAAGCTTAACGGTTGGCAGTTTTGCCAGTAAATCAACTGTATTTGGAATTGAATTATAAACCGAATTGGCAACATCAATTTTAATATTCCCGTTTGTATTGGTAAAAGTTTTTTTGTTTTGACTGATAACAACTTCCTCTAATTGCTGATTTGAAATGGAATCTTTTGGTGTTTCATTTTGAGCTTTTGCAGCAAATGAAAGACAAAAAAGTAAAAGCGCAACAAGAAGTTTTAACGGCAGATAAATATTCATTTTTTAAAGTTTTTTGTTTTGAGATGATGCAAAAATGCTTCTAAAAAAGTACTGCGAAGGTTAATTGAAGGTTAATGCGGAGTTAATGTCATTTTTGTTTCATAAAAGCATTATTTTTGGGTGGAGGAATAGACCACGGATTTTACGGATTAAACGGGTTTACGCTGGAAGGTTTGATTAAACAAAATCTTTGTAAATAGGCTTCATCCGTGCCATCAGTGTGCCATAACTTTCAAACTATGAAACAAAGAATCAATTTATTAATAGCATTTTCGGTTGTCGCGCTGATCGTTTTATCGACTGTGCAATGCTATTTGGTAAAAACCGCTTATGATTATAAAGTGGCGCAGTTTCATACACAGATTAAAAATGAAATCGCTCAGATTTCTAATAATTACAGCGATATTGATTCGGTTTTAGTTTCCAGAAAAGAAGCACTTTATACCCATTTATCCGAGAAATATATTCAGGGAAAAAAATCTAAAATTGACATTAAAAAAGGGATTTTAGAAAATGAATATCGAAGTGCATTAACGGCAGAAATTCAGCGAAAATTTGAAAGGGATTTACCTAATTTCAAAATTGATTTTGCGATTGTTCTCAACAAGTTTATTTTATACAAAAACACAAAAAAGGCTGATACTATTTTCTCTGAAAAACCTTTTATTCAAAACAAATTATACGGAAATCTGGCTTCGCTAAATCATGCTTTTTTGGTTCGAAATTATGTTGGAACTACAAACGGAACTTTTGAAAATCAGGAATATCAATTACTGACCGAAGATTCGATGTATGTTTCGGTTATCGACTGGGAAATGATTATTTTAAGGCGAATGACTTTTATTTTGATTTTGTCTTTATTCTCGATTCTTACGCTTATTACGCTTTTTGTAATTGCGCTTAAAGCTTTAATAAAACAGAAAAAAGTAAGCGATGTAAAAACTGATTTCATCAATAATATTACGCATGAACTCAAAACACCTTTGGCTACTTTAGGTATTTCGACCAGAATTCTGGAGCAGAAAAACATTCGTGAAAACGATGAAAATTTCAATGCAATTGTCAATACGATTTCTCGTCAAAACAATCGCCTTCAAAGCTTAATCGATCAGGTTGTGGCAAATTCTCTGGCAGAAAATGAAATTGAACTTCAGAAGGAAAAAATTGAAACAGAAGATTTTCTGAAGACGATCATAAATGATTTTAAAATTACTTTTCCAAAAATCAATCTTAAAACCGATTTTCAAACTCAAAAAACTATTTTAGTTCTTGATAAATTTCATTTAACAACGGCTCTTTTAAATGTTTTGGAAAATGCCGTAAAATATGGTTCGAACACAATTACAGTAAAAACAAAAATCGTAGAAAATCAGTTTTCTATTTGTTTTGAAGATGACGGAATAGGAATTGCAAAAAACAAACAATCACTTCTTTTTGAGAAATTTTACCGTGTAGAACAAGGAAATCTTCATAACACAAAAGGCTTAGGCTTAGGATTGTATTATGTTGATCAAATCGTAAAAGCACATCAGGGTTCTGTTAATGTGATTAGTGATTTAGGAAAAGGAACTCAGTTTACTATTTTATTAAAAGTTTAATTACCTTATTTTGAAAAAATTACTTTTAGCTGAAGACGATCATGATTTTGCAGCAATTTTAAAACAATATTTAGAGCTGCATCAATTTGAAGTAATCTGGGCAGAAAATGGAGAAATAGCTTTAAATTATTTTAAAAACCAGACTTTTGACATTTGTGTTTTTGATGTAATGATGCCCAAATTGGACGGATTTTCATTGGCCGAAAAAATAATTACAATCAATCCCGAAACTCCATTTATTTTTTTAACGGCAAGAAAGTTAAAAGAAGACAAAATCATTGGATTAAAGCTAGGCGCAGACGACTATATAGTGAAACCTTTTGAAGTCGACGAACTGGTGCTGCGTTTGCAGAATATATTGAATAGAATCGAGCAAAAGAAAAGCCTGGACGGAAACAATACCATTGAAATTGGTTCGTATATTTTTGATAACGAACGCTTAACACTTAATAATAAAAATCACGTGCAGCAGCTTACAGAGAAAGAAGCAGCTCTTATTGAGTATTTATATCTAAATCATAATCAGTTATTAAAGAGAGATGAAATCTTAATGTCTGTCTGGAAAAAAGACGATTATTTCTCAGGCCGAAGCATGGATGTTTTTATCAGCAGACTTAGAAAATATTTTAATTCAGATCCAAAAATCAGTATTGAAAGTGTTCGAAATATTGGTTTAGAATTTAAGATTCAAAAGTAACCCTGCAAATCATATAAGTTTCTTAAACAATTGTATAACAATAATTAATAGTTATGATTATACATTTGTTAGGAACTTAAAATCAAAAATCATGAACCTAAAAAGATTTTTCGGAGGATTATTGACTATCCTCGGAATTGTAGGACTTATTTATACTGCCGTTATTTTTGCAGGCACATCAGGCGAAACCAGAGATGTTAAATCATTAATTATTTACGGTATTTTAGGAATCGTTTTTTTTATGTCAGGAATCAGTCTGGTTCGTACAACAAAAGATGAATCTTAGAATATTATTTAACTAAAACGGCGGCAATCTTTTCGTAAAGAGGAGTTTTTACGCCGTATTTTTTTCCTTCGTTTACCACAAATTGTGTCAGCGACAGGGCTTCGGTATTTTTTCCTGCCAGTAAATCTCTGTGCATAGACGAAGTCGCTTCTTTTGGCGATTTTTCTAATTTTTGAATTGTCTGTGCTACAATATCATGCGGTAGTTTTAAACCTTTTGCCTGGGCCACATCTTCAATTTCATGAAGCAGTTCTATATAGGTTACTTTCGATTCTGAATTGCTTAAAATTTCACCAATATTTTGATTCAAATAAGATGTCGCCGAAGCCAGGGCAGATATAAAAATGAATTTTTCCCAAACGGTTTCGTCAATATTTTCGACTAAATAACTTTCGATTTTTGCTTTTTGAAAGATGTTTTGTAATTCTTCCATTTTTGAAAACGAAGCAGTTTTTGATCCAAAAAACAATTTTTCATAAAATCCGATTCTACGAATGGTTCCAGGTGAAAAAATCATCGAAACAATGTAAACGCAGCCTTGTAAAACTTCATTATCAGGTACTATTTTTTTAATTCTTTCCTGCGCGTCAACACCATTGTACAAGGGGAGAATTAAGGTTTCTTTTTTAATACAGCTTTTTAACGAAGTAAAACTTTCTTCAATATCATATGTTTTTGTTGCGCAGATTAAATAATCCAAAACACCAATTTCTGACGGATTATTCGAAACTAAATTCGGGTGAACAATCATTTCAGAATCATCAGTTACAATCTTTAATCCATTTTCGGCAATCGCTTTTTGAGTTTCGCCGCGTGCGATAAAAATGATTTCAACATCATTAGATTTTTGATAGGCTTTCGCCAAAAGTCCGCCGAAATAACCTCCAACGCCTCCAAGTCCTAAAATTCCAATTCTTTTCATAATAAATCTATTTAATGCCATAAATTAATGCCACAAAGGCGCTAAGTCACAAAGTTATTTTAATCTCGCAAAGTCGCTGAGACGCAAAGAAATTCACTAAGCTTTAAAAAACTTTGTGACTTCGCCGCTTTGCTAACAATTTTAAGCCAAAAAAGAAAAACAAAAACTTAGTGCCTTTGTGTCTTAGTGGCAAAACAAAATTATTCCTCTAAAACAGGATTCAAATCAAGTTCTGTAAAATCGTGTTCTGTTTTAGAAATTATAATCGTTGCGACTGTATTTCCAATCAAGTTTGTAATGGCTCTCGCCTCGCTCATAAATTTATCAACTCCTAATAAAAAAGCCAAACCTTCTACAGGAATTTTATGCAGCGCTGTTAAAGTTGATGCTAAAACAATAAATCCGCTTCCGGTTACTCCCGCTGCGCCTTTTGAAGTAATCATCAAAATCCCGATAACTGTCAGGATTTCGAAGAAACTCAAATGTACATCATACAACTGCGCCAAAAATATTACCGACATTGACAAATAAATCGAAGTTCCGTCGAGATTAAAGGAATATCCTGTTGGAATCACTAATCCCACAACCGATTTACTGCAGCCCATTCTTTCGAGTTTAACCATAATACTTGGCAGAGCTGCTTCTGAAGAGGAAGTTCCTAGAACCAGTAAAAGTTCTTCTTTGATGTATTTTAAAATCGAAAGTATACTTATTTTATAATAGCGCAGAATAGTTCCTAAAATTAGAAAAACAAACAATGCCATGGTGAGATAAACGCAGAGCATTAATTTCCCAAGTGGAATCAAGGTTTCTAATCCAAATTTTCCAATAGTATAGGCCATTCCTCCAAAAGCACCAATTGGAGCGAGGTACATTACATATTTTAAGCCGAGAAAAACGACTTTTGAAATTCGTTCTAAAACTAAAATGGTCTGCTCTCTTTTTTTATAAAAGTTCAACGCAATTCCGCAGACAATTGCTGCCAGTAAAACCTGCAGTGTAAAATTGGAAAAGAAAAACTGAAGCCACGAAAAATCTTTTGCACTTGAGTTTGTATATTGGCTTGCATCGCCAAGAGTCAATCCCGATTTGTCAATTTTTCCGGGCTGAAACAAATAAGCAACTGCAACACCAATTGCCAATGCAACGGTCGAAACTACTTCAAAATAGGCTAAAGCCTTAACTCCAATTCGCCCGACTTTTTTTAGATTTCCCATTCCGGAAATTCCTAAAACAATTGTCAAAAAGATAATTGGCCCAATAAATAGTTTGATAATATCAACAAATCTTTCGCCTACAATTTTCATTTTCACACCATTATCTGGTGAAAAATGTCCGAGTAAAACACCGGCAATAATGGCTATTAAAACCCAAAATGTCAGGTTGGTAATTATGGTTTTAAAAAGGCTTTTGCTCGCTTTTGAAGCAGGATTTGGAGTGGTTATATTCATGAAGATAGATTAGAGTCTTTCACAAATATATAAAAAAAGCAGACCTATAAGCCGGATTCTGTCCCTGATAAATCAAGGCCTTATCATTTATCTAGATTCCGCATTACTGCGGAACTCAAGCTACCTACCCTTCAACAACGGACGAGAAGCCCTTAAATGCTGATATACTTGGTATTTCACCGCATAGAGTTTACCTGGTTTCACTACAGCATTACCTGTACATACTTTCTGCTGCACTTGTCCTAATCCTCTCGTTCCAAAAAACGAGAGAACCGACGGGCGTTACCCGCTATGCTTCTCTGTGGTGTCCGGACTTTCCTCCCTCCCGACAAGTCGGGACGGCGATAAGGCGGTCTGCGCTGCAAAAGTAACACTTTATAGACTAACAATAATAATTTTAAATTTCTGATTTTCGCTGTGTTTTCGTAACATTTTAATTTTAAAATAGTTATCTTTAAAATTCCATAATTTTTAAATTCGGTCTATCATGAAAAGAATGTATCACTACGCAACTGTTTCAAAGGCTTTAGATCAATTGAATGAGAAAGGATTTACTTGTGATTTTAATCGAAATGCAGACGCGATTAAAAAGAATCCTGAGAAATTTGAAATTGTTCATGTGTATCGATACGAAGGGGAATCTGACCCAGGCGATGAGGCAGTTGTATACGGAATTAAGTCCGTTAACGGTAAAAAGGGCGTTTATGTAGCAGGTTTTTCCGCCGATTCAGATCAGGAAACTGCCAAATTCTTATTTGATTTAAGTATTAGGGGAAGGTAATTATGATTACATCCAGTTTTGTCATTTCGACGAAGTATTATTTGTGCAGAATTTCTAGTGCGATTTCTCTTCGTCGAAATGACATAAAACATGGAGAATTATTGCGGGTATTGCTTCGCTCCTCACAATGACTAACAAAAAAAGCCCATCATCAAAGACAGGCTTTTCAAAACAGTAAAATTACGCTGTTGGTATTTTTAATTTCCAGCCGGGCTGAATTAAGTCGGGGTTTGTAATTATATCTTTATTAGCTTCATAAATATCCTGCCAGGAAACTCCGTAGACTTTTCCAATCTTCGAAAGAGAATCTCCCACTTCAACCGTATATTCTCTTGAAACACCTTCTTCAACTTCAATATTCATAACCACATCTGCCGATCTAAAATCAGGGTCAATTTTATTGTAAGCGTTCCAAATTTTTTCTTTGTCTGCTGCAGATTTTGCTGTTCCGTCAATGTATAAAACATTATCCTGTTCTCTAACTTGTAAATTAGCTATTTGTAATTCGTCAGCTAAATTAGTTATTTCTCTGTATTTATCTTGTAAACTCATAACTGCTTATTTAATAGTTAATTTGTTATCAACTTTTTTAGGTTTTAATTCTTGTACTCTTTGAATTAAAGATTGCAGTTGATCTCTTTTAATTTCTCCCGAAAGAGTTACTACACCACCTACTACAGTTGCACTCACTCCATCATATGCTTTTACTACTTTAGCAACTGATGTATCTAAATCTGCATCTGAATTGATTATTACTGCCGCTGCCGCCGGTTCTACATTTGGTTCCGGAATCTGGCAGTTATTCACTACTGTTTTAACTCCTTTTACTGATTTAACAGATCTTTCAATATTTTTTTTGAAAGCTTCATCGTCACAAGTTCCCACGATAGTAGCAACACCTTCATGTACCGTAACGTGTATTCCTGGCGTATTGCTTAATTTTTCATTGATTTCTTTTTCTATATCTGCATCTTTAGGACTACAAGCCAATAGAGATGCAGCGAGTCCAATTCCGAATAAAATTGATTGAATTTTCATAATACATTACTTTAATAATTTAACTACCTAAAATTAAATAGATTAAAAACTAAAATATTATACGATGCACCTCAGGTTTTATATCTTTCCTATCACCATTACTAATACTTGTGCTGGAAAATCTGACATATTAGCCTGCTTTAATTACCTCTGAAAAAACATTTAAACAAGAGAAAGAAAATTAGAATTTGGATAATTATTACATTATTAGCCTGAATGTAATCTTGATTTTTAATGCTTTTACGGTATACATAAACATTTAATAGAAATGGAAGAATAATTAAAACAGATAGACAAGCAGAAAAAAGAAACTTAGATTTTGAAATACAAACAGCAAAAAACATATACCAAACAGAGCAATAAGCTGCTTCAAGAATAAGAAGTCTGGAAAAAAATTTAGATTTTATTCGTATTTTATTAACCTCCTTTTTGTCTTTCATTTTAATATACTCCATTATTTGTTTTTTATTAACTTGAGATATTCCAGTAACAAATCAGAAATTTTATCAAAGCCAGCCTGATAAACGTTTACAAAATAAACTTCGTTTTCCTGCATTCCGTTTTGAATTCCTTTTTTTGAAGCCTGAATATCTCCTTTTCTAACAATCAAAATTTTATAATAGTGATCATTATCTTTTAAAGTCAATTCATTAAAATCAGATATTTTGGGGTCATTGTAAATATTTTGCTGTCCAATGTCAGCTCCTAAATAACCTTGAAATTTTCCGAAATTATGATACGGATTATTGTTATCGAAGTTTCGATAGGTTTTTGTGTTTCCTTTTTCTAAAATAAATTCTTTGACTTTTTCAAAATCCTCTACCGAAAATTGATTTGTAATTTTCAAGAAATTAGTTTGACTGGAATTCATGGTTTGGGATGCAATTTTTATGGAACAGAATAATATCAGTAGAAAAATAATCTTTTTTGAAATACTTGAAGATTTCATGATTTGAGTTAAATATTATAGAGCTACAGTTTCAACTCCAACCGAAATTTTACTTTCTTTTAGAATCAAAATCAATTCTTCAACCTGAGCCATTGGCATTTTGACAGCTGTTTCTATTTCAGAATTTTCACAAGTTATAACTAAAACGGCTTCATTATCTTCTTCATAACCAACCGATTTAAACGAATATTGAGGAAGAATTAATTCTATTTCTTTTTTAGCATCTTTAAACCAGCCGTAATTGGCTTCATAAATAATTTTATTGGGCAAGAAGTCTATAATTTCTTCTCCGTATGTATTCCACAATGAAACTCTCAAAAGATAAAATCCTATAAGCCCAAATACACCAATTGCAATGAAATAACCTATATGCATTCCGCCTCCGCCTGCAATACTTAAAATAACTCCTAATACAGGAAAAACAAAAAAAGAGAAAGCAAGAAGAAACATTATTAACCTAATTATAAATGGTGATTTTTTTACTTTTAAGTTTAGAGTATTAAATTCCAGAGTGTATTGTTTCATATAGGTTTGCTTGATATTGATTAGGTTAGATATTTTTTCTGATGCTGAACATTTAAAATTTTACTTCCGTTGGATAACTAGAAGTTGGAAAGATTAAAGATTTTTGGTTTAAGCTCTCACAGATATTATTATACCTCTTAATATTAGTAAAAATTTGTTTTTCAATTTCTGCTAATTGACCACTAAGATCAATAACCTTTTCATCACTTTTCATTTTAAAATCCGATTCTAAATTAACTAAGATTCTAACTAAATAACTATTTAATTCGCCATTGGCTTGTTTTACTTTATTGACTGATTCTTTATCCAAAACATTATTGTCACATGTTGCTTTTAGCTTTCCAGCATTTATCACGGTTTTGTCCAGCTCTGATTTATTTATTTGTTTTGATATCCGAAGGTTATTGGCGAGTTTAAGAACTATTTCTGTTTTTTTAATGTAAGAGTCCTTAACACTTTTCCAACTTTTATCAATATCAGTTTGGGAAAAACAATTTAAGTTTAGAAGAATAAAAAATAATAGATAATACTTTTTCATAAAAAATGATCAATGGAACTTTTGTTCCGTATTTTAATTATTTAGAAATAATATCAAAAATGGTCTTTTGATTTAATCGCTTTGCCTGTAAAAATGGAATTCCGATAGGAAAACACCAAGCTGCCGCGAAATAAAAAAATTCTGGAATGCGAGTGTCATTTTGTAATAAAGTGATTTTTTTACCAACAAAATAGCTCACGTAAATGTAGCTGGCAAATACAATCAATGTGTATAAACTTCCAAGAGCTTCAAGAATAGCCCAAGTTGAATTTTCTAATAAGATTGGATTTTTGGTTATGTCCATTTCTAAACCTAATATGAACCTAATTAAACCGTAAGAAAACAATATCCAAAACGAAATATTAAAATACTTTTTATCTGATACTTCTCTTTCATCGATATGGTATACAACTCCCCAAACCCAAATAAAATATACAATTCCTACTATAGTCGCCGAAATTAAAAGTAATGGAAAGACAAATTCGAAATTGGCAAAAAAGCCTATAAAAGTTATTATTCCCGTAACTATTGCAGAAACAAAAGGTAAAATAATAAATAACAATATGAAGGTAACAGGCTGTAAAGAAAGAATTTTAGAGGTTATTTTTTCCATTTCAAAAAGAGGCTAGTTTATTTTAATGTGTTTTTGGTTATGGCTAAAATAATGCTTTTTTGATTTGAAACTTTAAATAATTTTTTAAAGACGGAATAAATAATTTTCTCAAAATAGTTCTATTCAATCACTTAAAAATCTTTCAATTTTTAAATTTTTAAATCATTAAATTATACTCTATATTTGCTATCGAATAAAAAAGAATATGGAACAATTTGTAGTATCGGCTCGTAAATACCGCCCGCAGACCTTTAAGGATGTTGTGGGGCAGAAAGCCATTACCAACACGTTGTTGAATGCTATTGAGAGCAATCACCTTGCTTCTGCCCTTTTATTCACCGGACCGCGTGGAGTTGGAAAAACCACCTGCGCACGTATTCTGGCTCGTAAAATAAATCAGCCCGGATATGATGATCCAAATGAAGATTTTGCTTTTAACGTTTTTGAGTTAGATGCTGCTTCAAACAACTCGGTTGATGATATTCGTAACCTTATCGATCAGGTTCGAATCCCGCCGCAAACCGGACAATACAAAGTATATATTATTGACGAGGTTCATATGTTGTCTTCGGCTGCTTTTAATGCTTTTCTTAAAACATTAGAAGAACCGCCAAAACATGCTATTTTTATTTTAGCAACAACAGAAAAACACAAAATTATTCCAACGATTTTATCTCGTTGTCAGATATTTGATTTCAAAAGAATTACGGTAAAAGATGCTAAGGAACATTTAGCAGAAGTTGCAACAAGTCAGGGAATCAATTTTGAAGATGATGCTTTGCACATTATTGCTCAAAAGGCTGATGGTGCAATGCGTGATGCTTTATCTATTTTTGACCGTGTAGTTTCGTATTGCGGAACCAACTTAACGCGTCAGGCTGTAACCGAAAATCTAAATGTTTTAGATTACGAAACGTATATCAGCGTTACAGATTTGATTCTGGAAAATAAAATCCCGGATCTTTTAATTGCCTACAACGACATCCTTTCTAAAGGTTTTGACGGACATCATTTTATTGCCGGATTAGCTTCTCATTTTAGAGATTTGTTAGTGAGCAAAACTCCTGCAACTATTGCTTTATTAGAAGTTGGTGAACAGGCGCAACAAATGTATGGCGTTCAGTCTCAAAAATGTTCTCAGGATTTTTTACTGAAAGGGATTGACATTGCAAACGACTGCGATTTAAAATACAAACTGAGTCAAAATCAGCGTCTTTTAGTCGAATTATGTTTGATGCAATTGGCCTCTATCAACTTTGATGGAGAAAAAAAAAAGTTGAGCAATTCATAATTCCGCCTACTTATTTTAAAAACGGTAGTTTTTCTATTGTTGAAGTCCCAAGCCTAAAGTCGAAAGTCGAAAGTCAAACTGAAACTTTAAAAACTGAAGAAAATGTCAATGTCAATCAAAATGACAATGGCAATGACAAACCTGCCGTAAATACTGCGAGTGAAATACCTGTTGCTGAAATTCCAAAAGTTCAAACTCCTGAAACTCCAAGAGCTGAAATAAGTGGAGAGCCTAAAGTTTCTGCATTTTCTTTAGCGAGTATTCGCAAGAAAAAAGAATTAGAACAGAGCAGTAAATCTTACGTTAAACCTACGTCTGTTTTACCTACTGAAGAGTTTACAGAAACGGAAATGTTAGTACAATGGAATAAATATGCAGAGCGTTTAGGTCAAAAAGGTTTAAAGATCATGGAGTCGATCTTATTAATCAACGATCCTGTTTTAAATGGAACCAACATCATTTACGAACTTCCAAACGAAGGTTCTAAGCTGGAATTCGAAAGTCAGATGAATGCGCTCTTAGGACATTTAAGAGGTCACCTGCACAATCATGATATCACAATTGAAGTAATTGTAAATGAAAAAGTTGAAGCTAAAAGAAGTTTCAACGATCAGGACAGATACAATCGTTTGCATGAAATCAATCCAAACATTGAACTTTTGCGTTCTACATTTGGATTGGATTTACCTACTTAATATTTTTTTAAGCCACTAATTACACGAATTCTTACTAATTTCTTTATGTTGAAATCGTAAAAAATAATTCGTGGAAATTCGTGTAATTAGTGGCAAAAATTTATTTATTTTTCAATCCTAAATTGTAGATTTTTTCGAGCCATTTTGCTCTTTGGAGATCGTGAGAGCCTTTTATGATTCCAATGTAACTTACTTTTACGGGTTTTACGCCACAGAATTCTAAAGTTGATTTTTTTAATTGATTCACACTTGGTCTTCCAAAAAACAAGCTGTAATACCAGCTTGGCTGATCAAGGGTTGTAATAATATGTGCTGTTTTACCTTTGAGTAATTTATCCCACCAAACTGAATTTTCTCTATATTGAAAAGCCATGCCGGGCAAAAATAACCGATCTATAAATCCTTTTGTTATTGCCGGAAGACCGCCCCACCAAACGGGGTGTATCCAAACCAAATGATCGGCTCGTTTGATTTTTTCCCAGGATTCTAATAAATCCGGTTCTAATTCTGTTCGTTTTTGGTAACCGAATTTCAAATTCGGACTAAAATTTAGAGAGGAAATTGTAATTGTTTCTACCATCGCTCCAGAAGCAAGTGCTCCTTTTTGATATTCATTAGCAATTGCAAAATTAAAGCTGTCGGGATTGGGGTGTCCGTTTATAATCAGTATTTTTTTCATATCAATCTTTTTTCAAAAATACTATTCGGATTATTTATTTTACTGGACAAATGTCCTGAAAAGCCACTTTTCTGATTCGGCTTAAATGTCTTGGCGTAATTCCTAAATAAGATGCTAAATATTGTAACGGAATTAATTGAATATATTTTTGATGATTTTGATAAAGCTCTTCATAACGCTGGGCTCCGGATAATTTCTGAAAAGAAACCATTCTTTTATGCAAATTTACAAACTCTAATTCTGTCAGCTTTCTTCCTGTTTCCTGCCAGTTAAAACCTGATTGATAGAGTTTTTCTAAACCTTTGCGATCTAAAATCTGCAGCTCCGTTTCGGCTAAAGCCTGAATGCTTTCTTCTGCTTTTTCTTCTGTTATAAAACTGGCGAATGACGCCATGAATTCATTTTCGAAAGCAAAACAATTGGTTATTTCATCACCTTTATGGTTTAAAAAAAAGGAACGTAAAATTCCTTTCTTTATAAATACAATTTCATTGCAAACCTGATTCTCACTCAACAAAAGCTCTCCTTTTTTCAGTGTACGAAAAGTTATTAAATCATCCAGAAGTGATAATTCATCTTCAGAGAAATCCTGAATAGACTGGAAAACAGCTCTCATTATAAATTAATTTAAAAAACATTGTCCCGAATTTCACAAATTTCCCCGAATTATTATCCTGCACGAGACATAAAAAATTCGTGCTTATTCGTGAATTGCTGCATCTGTTCGCTATCGTTTCGAGTCGTTGCAAAAAAATATTTCGTTTATGTTTGAATGTTAAATTTTACCGTAATACATTGCTTTTACAATTCCATCAGAAAGTCCAATTTTTGGAACATAAATCTGGCGAGCTCCGCTCCATTTCATTGCATTTAAATAAATGCGTGTTGCGTGGATAATAACGTCGGCACGGTCAGAGTTTAAGCCTAATTCGGCAATTCTTTGCTCGTAAGTCAATGAATTTAAAAAGGCATATTGTGAATTGATGTAAATGTATGAAAGTGGTTTTTCTTGTTGTTTTCCGGACATTTTAAACAACTTATTGATGTTTCCTCCAGAACCAATCAATGTAACTTCCTCATAATCTGCTGTATTGATTTTAATCCATTTTTCAATTTCATCCCAAACAACATCGTGAACCATATTATTTAGTAAACGAACAGTTCCGGCCTTAAAGGATCTTGAATTGATCATTTTTCCGTCAGAGAACAAAGTAAATTCGGTACTTCCACCTCCAACATCAACAAACAGATAGGTTTCATCAGTTTTTAGTAAATGATGTAAATCTGTAGAAGCAATAATTGCTGCCTCTTTTTTACCATCAATAATTTCGATTTTAATGTCGGCTTTTTTCTTGATTAAAGCCACAACTTCTTTGGCATTATAAGCTTCACGCATTGCAGAGGTTGCAAATGCCATATAACGTTCTACTTTATGTACTTTCATCAAAAGGTTAAATGCTTTCATGGCATCAACCATTCGATCTATATTTTCTTGTGAAATCTCTCCTACTGTAAAAGCATCTTGTCCCAAACGAATTGGCACACGAACAAGTGAACTTTTGTTAAACTGTGGTTCTTTTCCATCTTGTTCTACAACATTCGATATCAGAAGCCTCATGGCATTTGACCCAATATCTATTGCTGCAAATTTCTTTATATTAATCATGCTCACTCTATGATTTTGTAATTGAATTTTAAATTATTTAGTCGACTTTTTGAGGAACCTCTTCTTGTACCGCAATTTTATTTTGATAATATCTATAGGTTTCAAATTGTGCTCTAAATGGGGCATGATGATTTCTAGGCTTATATTTATTATCTAATTTATAGGAATGATATCTTACTTTTACGTTTCCTTTCCAGGCAATATTGAAATTGTCAATTAGTTCTTTTTTGATTTCGTGATCATAAACCGGACAGGTTACTTCTACTCTTCCGTCAAGGTTTCGGGTCATGAAATCAGCTGAAGAAATGTATACTTCGTTTAGACCTGCGTTTCCAAAAATGTAAACTCTCGTATGTTCCAGATAATTATCGACAATACTTATGGCTTCAATATTTTCGCTCATTCCCGGAATTCCCGGAATCAGACAGCAGATCCCTCTTACATTCAACTGAATTTTAACTCCGGCATTACTTGCTTCATATAATTTATCGATCATTTTAAAATCAGATAAACTATTCATTTTTAATTTGATAAATGTTTTTCTTCCGGCTAATGCGTGGAGAATTTCACGATCTATCAGTTTTATAAATTTTGTTCTTGTATAATGCGGCGAAACTATTAAGTGCTTGTATCTGTGAATTCTGTAATTGATATCAAAGAATTCGAATATTTTTGAAATATCTTTTAAAATTCCCTGATGACATGTAAAAAGTGTTACATCAGTATAAATTTTAGCTGTTGCTTCATTAAAATTCCCTGTTGAAATAAATCCGTAACGACGATTTTTTCCATCTTCGGTTCTTTCGATTACACATATTTTACTGTGTACTTTAAGACCTTTTATCCCGAAAATAAGTTCAATTCCTTCGGTCTGCATCTGCTCTGCATACGAAATATTCGAAGCTTCGTCAAAACGTGCCTGAAGTTCAATTTGAACGACTACTTTTTTTCCGTTTTTAGCGGCATTAATCAATGAACTAATAATTTGTGAGTTCTTCGCTAAACGGTATAAAGTAATTTTTATACTTGTCACTTTTGGATCTAAAGCGGCTTCTCGCAAAAATTTCGTCAAATACGAAAATGACTGATATGGAGCATGTAACAGGTAATCTTTTTTATTTATTTTTTCCAGAATACTTCCGTCAAGACTTAAACCCGGAACCGGTAAAGGTTCATTTGGTTTATAAAGTAAATCGTAACGGCCTAAGTTTGGAAAATCCATATAATCACGTCGGTTATGATATCTTCCTCCGGGAATTATACTATCTGTTTCTACGATTTTCATTTTATCTAAAAAGAAACGCAGCGTATCCTCTTCAATCAAACTGTCATAAATAAAACGAACCGGTTCTCCTATACGGCGGTCTTTTACAGATGTAGCAATTTTCTCAAGCATACTTTTACTCAAATCACTGTCGATATCTAACTGTGCATCACGTGTAATTTTGATCATATGTGCCGAAACACTTTTGTAATCGAATATATTAAAGATGTTTTTTAGTTTATAACGAATAACATCATCAATTAAAATCACATATTGTTTATCATCTTCAGAAGGAAGTACGACAAACCTGTTTATAGTTTTAGGAATTTCAATTAAAGCGTAACGAACCTCATCATTTTTTAATTCGAGACGAACGGCTAAATATCCTAAAGTATCTTTTAAAACCGGAAAAACAGCCAGGTCATTTAAGATAATAGTCACTAACTCCGGACTTAATTTTTGCATAAAAAAGTCCTTTAGAAAACATTCCTGTTTTGCTGTAATCTGATCTTCGTTTATAATGAATATATTTTCTGCTTCAAGTTCAGCTTCAATATTTCCCAGAATACGTAAGCTTTCTGATTGCTGCTGAATTACAATTTCTGTAATATCTTTAATTAATTGATGAGCAGAAACTCCGCCTAAATATTTTTCGCCTGAAATTCCGGAAAGACTCAATCTTCGAATTGCGGCATATCGAACTCTAAAAAACTCATCTAAATTGTTTGAAAAAATTCCAACAAAACGCAATCTGTCTAAAAGCGGAACCGTATTGTCTGCGGCTTCCTGAAGTACTCTTGCATTAAACGCTAACCAACTTTTCTCTCTATCGATATATTTCTGTTCGTACACTTGATTTATTTTAGGTCTTTGGGGAATAATGTTTTATTGGTTTTGCCTTTATTGATTGAATCCCAGCTTTCTGAATCAAACTGCAATGAAACAAAGCCTGAAGTTGGGACATTATCGATAAAAACATCCCCAAATTTATTAACAAAATTTGTAATAGCCTCGTTATGTCCAAAAAGAATAACGCTTTCTAAACTATTATCACATGATTTGATAACTTTTTCGAGTTGTTTGTCATCAAAAGTATATAGATCGTCTTTATAAATAATGCTTTCTATGGGGTATGAAATGTTTTGTGCAAAAATTAAAGCTGTTTCTGAAGCACGTGCGGCTGTACTGCTCCATATAATGTAAGTTTTAGGAAGATATTTTGAAATATTTATCGAAACTTCATGAGCATCTAAAATCCCTCTCTTCATTAAAGGTCTGTCGAAATCTTTTAGAGGAGCTTCCCAGCTTGATTTAGCATGACGTATTAAAATTAAATTTTTCATAAACAGGAGGTTTAAAAAAACGCAAAAATTGACTGCGATTTTATTTAAGTTCTAATTTACAAAAGATATTTTAATACTTCTCTTTTTTTTATTTCTGTTAACATTAAATAAAAATTTTAACAAGAATTAATAATCTTCAAAACTTTAACAATCCATTTTTTTTGATTTTTCTGATTCTAAAAAAATGTACTTCGTCTAGTAAAACTGCATTTAGTCGACATTTTGAAATTGACAATAAATTAACCAAATAATTGATTATTAACTATTTAACATCGACTAAGTAATATAGTTTTTATCAAAAAAGAAAGAAAAATCAGTAATAATTTTTTACCGTACAAGTTAAAAAAAACTTTTTTTGAGCCAATTTTTGATCAAAAAAGAGTAGTTAAACGAGTTTTTAGGTTAGTTACAGATAAAAAAAATCAATTAGAAAAACTCTAATATAATTTTGATTATGTTAAAATTTCAAGAATATCACAACTAAATTCTTTAAGTTATGAAAAGTAAATCTACTCTTAAAAAAGCCGTAAAATTTGTGAGCAATTGTAAGTATATTTTTTTACTATCTAAAAATATCTTTCAAAAAAGCATTTTTTCATTAACGCTCTTCCTGATCTCTACTATTTCATTTGCACAGTCGGGTGCATGTAAAACGACATTAGAAGTTGAGAAAAACAGAAACTATAGTAATGCTGGCGAAGATGGTGCTTATTTTACACTTGTTTTAACTAATGAAGGTAATTCGACAGATATCTACAATCTGAATGCCTTTAATGTAAATTCTAACTGCTCAAATAATGATGGAACCAGTACCACTGATAATGTTAATCTAAATAGTATTTTTTTGGATAACGATTCATCTCCGATAACTTCTATTACAGTTCCATCACATCAAACTGCATTTTTTTCAATTCATCTGACAGTTCCACAAGGCACGTCATTTAACAAATGGAATTGCACGCAAATAAACGCTGTGTCTACAAACTGCTCTAACTACACAGTTAACACTGTGGTACATACGATTGTAAATAATCCTTCTGAAAATTAAATATTCTGAAAAAATATTTAGCTGTTTTTCAATTTAAACTTGCATAAAATGAAAAAAACTTTACACTCTTTCAAGTTTACAAAAAAGATTAACAAAACATTTTATCATCTGTTGTTGTTTTTACTTTTTTCCATAATAGGCTTTGCACAAACCATTACACCAACAAAAATTGTAACTGTAGCTCCGGGAGTCTGCGGTGCATTAGATGTCGAATTAAAAATTCAGGGATCAAATCCAGTGGCAAGACCTTTAGAAGTTGTTTTAGTAATTGACGTATCAGGAAGTATGGGAGACGGGAGCAATCCTAAACCATTATCCCGGGCGCAAGATGCTGCTATTGATTTTATCAACAAAATGTTTTTACCTGCAAATAATATAACAAACAAAAACAGAGTAGCTATTGTAACTTATGGTAGTACAGCATCAATACGAAGAAATTTAACCCTTGCTTCAGGACAGGCAGATTTAATATCTGTTATTAATGGACTTTCTGCAAATGGAAGTACTAATATCCAAGATGGTCTTGTAAAAGCAAAAACAGTTTTAGACGGGGCTACTTATGACTGCGCCACTGCCAGAAGTATTGTTTTATTAACTGATGGAGTTGCTAACGCAACAGGAACCAATGGCTCAAGCTGCTCTGATGGCCAGCAGGGAACATGTATTCAAAGTGCTATAACGGCTGCGACGGCTGCAAAAACGGTGACTGTTTCTGGTACGAGCTATAATAATCAAATTTTTTCTGTTGGTTTGTTTGGTGCTATTTCCGGCAGCGAACAGACTAATGCGCAATATGCCTTAAATCAGATTCAGTCTGGAGGTTCCTTTTTTACAGAAAATGCAGCTGATTTAACGGGGATTTATAGCCAGATTTTCACTCAATTATCTTGGGTTGCAAAACAAATACCCGCCACAGCTTTTGAAAAAGAGACCGTTGACAGTAATTTTATAATTGGAACGGTTACACCATCAAAAGGTACGGTAACAATTGTGGGGCAACAGATCAATTGGAACATTGACTTTTTGAATGTAGAAACTATCACTTTAAAATACCGATTAACTCCAAAACCAAATACTTGCGGAAATCAATTAGTAAGCACATCAAGACTAGATTTTCAAAATGCTGCTTGTGTCACCACATTTCAGAATATAACTTCGCCTACTACTAATGTGCCTTGTCCAATTATAACATTGGCATCGCAAACAAATGTAACCTGTTTTGGAGGAAGTAACGGGGCTATTACCTTAAACACTCCTACGGGCGGACAAGCTCCTTATACTTATAAATGGACGAAAAATAATGTTGATTTTGCTACTACAAAAGATTTAGCAAATTTAAGTTTTGGAACTTATAAAGTAACAGCTACAGATAATAATGGATGTGCGACAGGAATTTTGACCGTTGAAATAATACAACCTAGTGCGCCGCTGGTTCTTGCTGCTTCTTCTAAAACTGATGTTTCTTGTTTTGGAAAAAGTACTGGAACTGTGAATGCTGGAACAGTAACCAATTCCGTTGGAACTGTAACTTATTCATGGATCAACTCTTCAAACGCTGTTGTCGGAACTACAGCTTCTGTATCAAATCTTCCGGCAGGAACTTATACTTTGACGGTTTCTGATGATTGTTCTTCTCAATCAAATTCCGTTACGATTACCCAGCCAAGTGTCGCTTTAGCACTTTCCGCTTCATCCAAAACTGATGTTTCTTGTTTTGGAGAAAGTACTGGAACTGTGAATGCAGGTGCGGTAACCAATGCTGTTGGAACTATAAATTACTCATGGACAAACTCTTCAAACGCTGTTATGGGAACTACAACTTCTGTATCAAATCTTCCGGCAGGAACTTATACTTTGACAGTTTCTGACAGCTGTTCTTCACAATCAAATTCAGTTACTATTACGCAGCCAAGTGCATCTTTAGCTTTAGGAAACTCTTCTAAAACTGATGTAACTTGTTATAACGCAAGTACTGGAACGGTAACTGCGGGAACGGTAAGTAATGCTGTTGGAACTGTAACTTACTCATGGGCAAACTCTTCAAACGCTGTTGTCGGAACTACAGCTTCTGTATCCAATCTTCCGGCAGGAACTTATACATTAACAGTTTCTGATGATTGTTCATCTCAATCAAATTCAGTTACGATTACTCAGCCAAGTGCCGCTTTAGCACTTTCTGCTTCATTCAAAACTGATATAGCTTGTTATAACGCAAGTACTGGAACTGTGACTGCGGGAACGGTAANATTGTTCATCTCAATCAAATTCAGTTACGATTACTCAGCCAAGTGCCGCTTTAGCACTTTCTGCTTCATTCAAAACTGATATAGCTTGTTATAACGCAAGTACTGGAACTGTGACTGCGGGAACGGTAAGTAATGCTGTTGGAACTATAAATTACTCATGGACAGACTCTTCAAACGCATCAGTTGGAACTACAGCTTCTGTATCAAATCTTTCAGCAGGAACTTATACATTAACAGTTTCTGATGATTGTTCATCTCAATCAAATTCAGTTACGATTACTCAGCCAAGTGCCGCTTTAGCACTTTCTGCTTCATATTGTTCATCTCAATCAAATTCAGTTACGATTACTCAGCCAAGTGCCGCTTTAGCACTTTCTGCTTCATTCAAAACTGATATAGCTTGTTATAACGCAAGTACTGGAACTGTGACTGCGGGAACGGTAACCAATTCCGTTGGAACTATAAATTATTCATGGACAAACTCTTCAAACACTGTTGTGGGAACTACAGCTTCTGTATCAAATCTTTCAGCAGGAACTTATACATTAACAGTTTCTGATGATTGTTCATCTCAATCAAATTCAGTTACCATTACCCAGCCAAGTGAAGCTTTAGCACTTTCTGCTTCATTCAAAACTGATGTTTCTTGTTTTGGAGAAAGTACTGGAACTGTGAATGCAGGCGCGGTAACCAATTCCGTTGGAACTATAAATTATTCATGGACAAACTCTTCAAATGCTATTGTCGGAACTACAGCTTCTGTATCAAATCTTCCGGCAGAAACTTATACTTTGACGGTTTCTGATAATTGTTCTTCTCAATCGAATTCTGTTACCATTACTCAGCCAAATGCCGCTTTAGCTTTAGGAAATTCTTCTAAAACCGATATTTCTTGTTTTGGAGAAAGTACTGGAACTGTGACTGCTGGAACGGTAACCAATTCCGTTGGAACTATAAATTATTCATGGATCAACTCTTCAAACGCTGTTGTGGGAACTACAGCTTCTGTATCAAATCTTCCGGCAGGAACTTATATTTTGACTGTTTCTGACAGCTGTTCTTCACAATCAAATTCAGTTACTATTACGCAGCCAAGTGCCGCTTTAGCTTTAGGAAACTCTTCTAAAACTGATGTAACTTGTTATAACGCAAGTACTGGAACGGTAACTGCGGGAACGGTAAGTAATGCTGTTGGAACAGTAACTTACTCATGGGCAAACTCTTCAAACGCTGTTGT
>NZ_LMHW01000002.1 GCF_001428525.1 Flavobacterium sp. Root186 | reverse complement strand
CTATACCTTAACGGGAAGTATTGTAACAACAAGCGGTGCGGCGGCTCCAACAGGAAGCATTGCTGCAGGACAGGCATTTTTCTTTAAAGCCAGCACAGGAAGCAATATTGTCTTTACAAACGGCATGAGAATTCCCGGTGATAACACGCAGTTCTTTAAAACTTCACAAACAGCCGGTGAAACAAACCGTTTATGGCTGAATCTTACCAATGCCGAAGGAGCCTTTAAACAAGCTTTAATTGGTTATGTAGACGGAGCCACAAACAGCTGGGATCAGAATTACGATGCAGCCACCCTTAACGGAAATACTTATGTAGATTTCTATAGCGGAAATACTTATGTATTTAAACAAGCTTTAATTGGTTATGTAGACGGAGCCACAAACAGCTGGGATCAGAATTACGATGCAGCCACCCTTAACGGAAATACTTATGTAGATTTCTACAGTATCAGCGATGCAAAAAAATTAACTGTTCAGGGACGTGCACTGCCTTTTGAAAACACTGATTTAATTCCGCTTGGATATAAAACAGCCGTTGCAGGAGAGTTTACAATTGCCATAGACCATACAGATGGACTATTAAACAATCAGGCAGTTTATCTGGAAGATAAAACAACTGGTATCATTTATGACCTGAAAGCCGGAAACTATAAATTTACTACTGCAATAGGGACTTTTACAGATCGTTTTGTGCTTCGTTATACAAATAAAACATTAGGAACAGGCGATTTTGAAAATGTAAAAGACGGCCTTTTGGTATCTGTAAAAGACAAAGTAATCAAAGTCACTTCTTCTAAAGAAAATATCAAAGAAGTCTCTGTATTTGAGAAAGTGGGAACGACAGAATTGTCAATCTCAAATCTGCAGGCCGCTGATCAGGTTTTACTTGTAAAAGTTACTCTTGAAAACAAAGCTGAAGTAACCAGAAAGATTATCTTTAAATAAAAAAAACTTCTTCTAATAAAAAAATCCATTCCGTTTTGCGGAATGGATTTTTGTTTTTAAATAAGATAAATATTTAAGCTTTTTCAATTAAAATACTCACAGCATTGCCGCCAAAACCTACTGCATTAATTAAAACTTTTTTAATTGATTTGTCTTGTTTTTTTGATTCTGAAAAAGGTGTTTCGATAAAAGTATCATTCTGCAGCATCAAAAGTGCCAATTCTAAGCTCAGCGTTCCCGATGCTCCAAAAGTGTGCCCTATTTTCCATTTATTAGTCGTTAATAAAGGTAAATTAGACCCAAAAACTTTTTCAATTGCCCGCAATTCTGTTAAATCTCCTTTTATAGTTCCGGGAGCATGCATCACAATGGCATCAACACTTTCTAAATCAATATTTTTTAAAGCCATTTTCATAGATTTTTGAAAACAGTCAGCTTCTGCAGAAATTGAAATATTGTGTTCCAAAATTTCAGTCGCGTAACCAACACCAGTTACATACGCTATTGCATTTTCTTTTTCTCCTGCTTCTAAACAACAAACCGCTGCACCTTCACCCAAAATCATTGTGTTTTGTGTTTTCTTGAAATCAAAAGCCAAATTTGGCCACAAATCAATATTCTGGTCAATTCTTGAATAAATTTTCAGAGCCCGCATTTGTCCAATTGTAAAATCGGTTAAAGGAGCTTCACTTCCTCCAACCAAAAACTTATCAGCCATTCCTGATTTTAACCATGCAACTCCGTTTAAAAGTGCATGAAGCGCAGTTGAGCAGGTAATAGAATGCGAAATTTCAGGGCCTGTACTTTGCAAATCATGCGCTATCCAGGACGAAATATTTCCTAAAGTTGTTGTTGGCGAAGCTAAAGTTTGTGCTTTTCCAGTTTCAAGATATACTGCATAATGTTTTTCGAATAGATCTGTAGCGCCTCTTGAAGAACCAATATTGATTCCGAAAATATCATTTGAATTCCAGCCTGCATTTTCAATTGCTTTTCGCGAAGCTGTTAAAGCAAATAAAACAGAATCATCTAAAAATTTATATTTAATATCTGATTCGCGAATTTCAGCAACAATTTGTTTCGAATCATTACTCAGTGCAGCAACAGAAGTTTCCTGTTGATCCAAAAACTGTTTCGTAAAACAATGGTTATTGTCGAGATATTTTTTCCAAACTTCATCACTATTATTTCCTAACGGAGAAATAGATGAAAAAGCGGTTATGGCAATCTTTGGTGTATTCACAATAGTTTATTTATCACAAAGGTCTGTAAAAAAAATGGCATCACACACTGATGACACACATTAAACGGATGAACACGGAAGAAATAATTAATCTGTATTCATCCGTTTAATCCGTTAAATCTGTGGGCAAAATCACACCATTTCAATAGCTTCTTCAATCGTAGTGTATACTTTATGAAGCTGTTCATCTGTCATTATATACGGTGGTAAAATATAAACGATATTTCCAACGGGGCGTAAAACGACTCCTTTATTGATAAAAAAATTATACAACTTTGTCCGCATTGATCCGTAATAACTTTCTTCCGAATCTGATTTTATTTCAACGGCAAAAATAACGCCCAAAGTTCTGGCGGTGATTACTTTCGGATGAGTCCCGATTTTCTTTTGAAAGTTTAAATGACTTGTGTTTATTCTTGCGATATTTTGCTGCATTTCCTTTGTCTGCAATAAATCTATACTTGCCAAAGCTGCTGCACAACCTGTTGGATTTGCAGTAAATGTATGACCATGAAATAGTGCTTTATTAATATCATCATCATAAAAAGCATCAAAAATATCCTGCGTAAAAGTCGTAATCGCCATAGGGATTGTTCCTCCGGTTAATGCTTTCGAAAGACAAATCATATCCGGTTCTTCCAAAACATAATCCATAGCAAAAGTTTTTCCGGTTTTCCCAAAACCTGTCATTACTTCATCGGCAATTGTCAGGACTTTATTTGCTGCACAAATCCGAATCAATTTCTCTAAAGCTTCAGGCTCATACATTACCATTCCTGCCGCACCCTGAACCAAAGGTTCGAAAATAAATCCGGCACAATTATGTTTTTTAATTGCATTTTCTAAAGCATCAAAACTTACCTGCTCCTGCCCTTTTATTGGAACCGGAATTCGAACTACATCTATAAACATACCTTGAAAAGCTTGTGTATAAAACGAAATTCCGCTAGCCGCCATCGCCGCAAAAGTATCTCCGTGAAAAGCATTTTCAAAAGCAATAATCGTTGTTCGCTTTTCATTCTTATTAAAAAAATATTGAAGTGCTACTTTTATTGCTACTTCAACTGCTGTAGAACCATTATCTGAAAAGAAAATCTTCTGTTGGTTTTTTGGTAAAATTTCCATTAATCTCTCCGCAACTTTTACTGCCGGTTCATGTGTAAAACCTCCAAACAAAACGTGTTCTAAAGTTGTCAATTGCTTATAAATAGCATCGGCAATAAATTTATTACTATGTCCAAACGGATTTACCCACCAGGAAGCAATTGCATCGATATATTCTTTATTATTTTCATCCCAAAGCAATGCACCTTCTGCTTTTGTAATTGCAATTGGTGTTTGTGAAGTTTTATGCTGCGTATAAGGATGCCAAAGGTATTGGCGGTCTTTTTCTGTTAAGCTCATTTTTAAGAAAATAGAAGAAAGAGAATAGAAAAAAGACTAAACTCAATTGTTTAAACAAAGATAGGAAAGTCTATTTTCTTTATTCTATAATCTTTGCGCTATAAATTAAGCAAATTATCTCTAAATAAATCTGCGTATTCTTTAATTACGTTTTGATCGAAATAGGGTTCTTCGTCAATTCTTCCAATGCAGTTTATTCCGGTTTTATTCAGGATTAAACTTTCTGTTGATTTGTTTTCGCTTCCGCTGAAGATAATTCCAGCGACTTTAAATCCCCGATTCTGAATTGCTTCAATTGTTAATAAAGTATGATTAATACTTCCCAGATAATGTCTAGAAACCACTATTATTTTATAATCTGGTTTTATTAAATCGATGATTGTTTCTTTATCATTCAAAGGAACAAAAATTCCGCCAGCTCCTTCAATAACTAAATTATTCTTCGTTTTAGGTTCCTGAATTTGATTTAGTTCAATTGTTATTCCATCAATTTCTGCGGCAAAATGCGGACTTGCCGGCGTATTTAATTTATAACTGTTCTCAAAAATTTGAGTTTTTTTATTAGAAATTCTGGATTGAATTTTATGACTGTCTGAATTGTCTAAATCTCCAGCCTGAATAGGTTTCCAATAATCAGCTTCTAAAGCTTCGACAATAATCGAAGAAGCGATTGTTTTACCAACATCTGTCGAAATTCCTGTTACGAATATTTTCATAGGTTTCTTGTTTCGCAGAGATACACAAAGAAACACGAAGATTTACAAAGTTGTTTTTTTATACTTTGCGCTATTTTGCGTTTTTCTTTGTGTATCTCTCTGTAATAATTTCCTCAAAAATACCAATAAAAACAAACCCATCATTACGATGGGTTTGTTTATTATTCTTCTGTTAATTCATCTATTACTTTCCTTATTTCTTTGGCAAATTTTCCATAAAATTTGTGAACCCACCATTCTAAAGAAATTCCCATAAAAAGTACCCCGAAAACAACAACCAAAAAGAATCCAACTAATTGTCCATTTGAAAATTCGTGATCAAAAAATCCCGGAATTTTTGAAAATGCATAATAATAAAGACCCAAAAGATATAAAACCAAAAACGGCGTTAAGGCAAAGCCAAATGTTTTGTACAATTCCATATTCAATCTTATGTCAAAATAAGTTTCATATAAGCTGTCCTTCGTTGTTAAAGTTGTATTATTTAATCTTTTATAAAAGAAATAAAGTTTCATTAAATAGTAAACACAAACGGCCACAAAAAGACTAAAAAGTAAATAATAAAAAAAAGTCCATTTTGCGGGCAGATTACCAATCAAAGGAACTGTACCAATGAAAATTATTGACAGGATTTGATAATAAAATTCTGTTTTTAGATTTTTTTTAATTTTATCCAAAGGTGTATTTGCCGATTGTATTTTCTCTAAATTATTGGGAAGAACAATGTTTTTTGGTTTGTCGTTATTCCATGCGTTTTGTATTTCATCAAAATCCATATCCTTGGTTTTTAATTATTTCTTTTAATTTTTCTTTTGCCCGATTCAGTTTTACTCTGGCATTTCCTTCAGAGATTCCGAGATTTTCTCCAATTTCTTTATGTGAAAATCCTTCTAACTGATAAAAAATAATAGCCTTGTCTATTTTTTCAAGCTTTTGAACTGCTTTATAAAAATGTTCGATTTGGCTTTCTTTAATGTGAGAGTCGCCTTCCTCTTCTTTTATATTTTCTGAAGCGATTTCATATTTATCAACTTTCCGCTTTTCTTTCTTCAGAAAAACAATTGCCGTATTTACAGCAACCCGATACATCCAGGTCGAAAACTGGCTTTCATTTCTAAACGAATCATACGATCTCCAGAGCTGACAAATAATTTCCTGAAATAAATCCTGCTGATCGTCATGTGTATCCATGTACATTTTAGAAACTTTGTACAAAATTCCTTTGTGACTTTCAATCCGATTTAAAAATTCTTGTTCCCTTTCTTTCAAAATCTATTAATTCAGAATTGGTTTTACCTTGTAACCTGCTTTTCTTAATAAATTGATAACTCCAAATTTTCCTGCCAAATGTCCTGATCCAACAGCAAAAAAGATACTTTGATTCTTCATTAATTCGGGCATATTTTTTGCCCAGTTTAAATTTCTTTCGTCAAGAATAATCTTTTTTGTTTTATCACTTGTATATTTTTTATCTGTTGTAAAATCATACATTAAATCAATATTCTCGGTTTTATAGGCGGAAACTAATTTTGTTGATTCTTCGGGTGTTGACTCTTCCAGCATTGCAATCATTTCATCATTCGAATACGCTTTTTCAAACATGCCAAATTGTTCTTTTACAGTTTCAAAACCGCCAACTTCAATAGTTCTTTTTTTAGCCTGCTCGATAAATTCCATTTCGTAGAATTTTAAATCCAAACAGCCAAAACTTTTCATTGAAATCAAACTCATTACAGTCAGCAAACTAAAACTGTCAACTTGTTGTACCGTCATTCCGGTAGTTTTTTTGAGAATTGCATCTAATTTAGCCAGCTGCTCTGGGTTCAGTTTTTTACTTAAAGGTTCTTTTCCCATTGCCAATTGCTGCATTTCTGACATTTCTTTTGGGTCAGAAAAATTGATTTCTAATATCAGTTTTTCAGATGATTCTAAAGCTTTCTTCGTTTTTTCAGTCAGAAAATAATCCGAAGAACAAATCATGTGAATCGTTCCATACAAATAAGAAGGTTTCGAAAGTCCATTTCCGGAAACTTCCCATAAAAGAGAATTTTCTAATTTTGGAGATTCTGTTTGAGCTTGTGATTTTATGCTAAAAACAACTAGTATAAATGCTATAAATAAATGGAATACTTTTTTCATTTTGAAGGTTGATTAAGTTAATGACTAAAACTCATTTTGTAATTACAGCTCGTAAGTATAGGAATAGTCAAAACGTTACAAAAAAATATTAGAAATTTATTTAGGCCACTGATAAAATGTAAGATTTCATTAGCCAAATGTCACCCTGAGCGGAGTCGAAGGGCTCGCTGACTAAAATGGGCTTCGACTTCGCTCAGCCTGACAACTACATCTTAAAATATAAAATCTCGCAAAAGTTCTAATACGGAACTAATTTCTTCTTCAGAATTATAACTGTGGATGCAAAAACGCAAACGTTCCTGACCTTCAGGAACCGTTGGAGAAAGTATTGGTTTTACATCAAAACCTTTGTCTTGTAATTGCCGGGCTAATTTTTTGACACTTTCATTTCCCTGAACAATGGCAGACTGAATTGCTGATTTGCTTCGAACAAACATTGGCTTTAGACCTAATAAATTTTTTTGCTGATTGAAGAAAACAATATTTTGACGTAATTTTTCTATTGCTCCTTTTTCGGTTTCCAACTGTTGATATGCAGTTAAAATTGTAGCAACAGAATGTGGAGATAATCCTGTCGTATATATAAAACTTCGGGCAAAGTTTATTAAATATTCTTTGAGTTCCGGACTTCCAAGTACAACTGCGCCGTGACAGCCCAAACCTTTTCCAAAAGTCATGATTCGGGCAAAAATTCTGTTATGCAATTCCAAATATTGAAGAAGACCTTCTCCTTTCTCTCCAAAAACACCTAAAGTATGAGCTTCATCAACCACTAAATAACAGTTATGTTTTTCGGAAAGCTGTACTAATTCTTCTAAGTTCGGGCTGTCGCCATCCATAGAAAAAACAGTTTCGGTAACTATGTAAATATTGGTGTCGGGAAATTTTAGAATAAGTCGTTCTAAATCTTCAAAATCATTATGATTGAATTTGTATGATTTTGCATTTGACATTAAAATTCCATCCCGAATGGATGCGTGACTTAACTCATCATACAAAATAACATCATTTCTTTGCGGTACAGCACTAAAAAACCCCAAATTGGCATCGTAACCCGAATTAAAAATTAAAGCGGCTTCTGCATCATGAAATTGAGCAATAAAGTTCTCTGCTATTTGATATAAAGAATGGTTTCCAGAAATTAATCTTGAACCTGTCGCCCCGTTTTGAAAAATTTCATTTTCATGCAGATAAGCATGTGTAAGTTTGAAGATTGATTCGGATTTTGAAAAACCGATATAATCATTAGAAGAAAAATCAACCAGATTATTAAACACAGGAAGTTTGCGAAGCGAATTATTCAGCTTTCGGTTTTCGATTTTCTGATTAAGGTTTTCGGGTAATTTCATAAAAACAAAGTTATGAAATTGAAATTTGATAAAACAAACAGCGGGTTTTGATATTCCCCGCTGTTCTTTAATGTATTCTAAATGGTACTTATAAAAGGTGATTGCCTGCTATAATTTGATTCCATCATTTCTTTAACCATAAATTTGGCAATATCAAACGCACTGATTTTATCTTCTAAACAATCTTCAAGATTTACTGCTATATCAGAACTATCATCTGTGAATTCAATAAAAGGAACACGAACCTGCGTCCAATTTACATCGCTTTCAACTAAAAGAATGTAGGCTTTTTGACGATCTTCCTGAATTACTGGAAAATTGGTTTTCATCCAATCTGTTGCCATAATAGTTTTTGGACTTTTTTTATCGAATGGTGTATCGATATTAAGCCCCGCAAGAAGAACATAACGTTTAATTCCATATTCATTCATTGCTTTTAAAACAATTTTGGTTACTGCACTTGCAACCAAAGGTTCGTCTTTTCTTTGACCAATTGTACTTACTACTGCCTGACAATCTTTCAACAATAATTTTATGGATTCAAAATCAAGCGCGTCACCCTGAATGATTTCAATTTTAGGATTTTGAATTTCGAAATTTTCAGGATTTCTTAATAAAAGTTTTAAATTAACTCCTTCTTTTAATAGCTGGTTTACAAGATATTTTCCAGTTCTTCCGCTGCCGCCCAGAACAGCGATTTTTGATATATTTTTCATATGTATTCTTTATAAAATTTGACATAAATAATTTACGCTTTATCAGGCCAATAAAACGAAAAACATAAAAGCTTACTGAGCTTTTATAATTGAATCAATATTTTATAAAGAGATTTTAATACTTCAAAAGTAAAAAATATTTTTGAAGCATCGCATAAAAAAAGCCACTCACTATGTGAATGGCTTTTAAGATTATTTCGAAATTGTCTTTAGTCTACTAAAACAATTATCTTGTTATCTTTCATTTCGATTGTTCCTGACGTAATATCTAACGTATAGGTTTGGTCATTAACTTTCGTAAATTTACTTGCTACCTCTTTAGGAAAATCGAAGCTTGCCGCTGCAATTTTAATAGTTCCTTTTTCTAGAATAGAAACAATAGGAGCGTGATTATTCAAAATCTGAAAGCTTCCATCAACTCCCGGAAGTGTAACCGAAGTTACTTCTCCTGAAAATAATTTTGCTTCTGGTGATACTATTTCTAAAATCATAATTTTTGAGTTATGAGTTATGAGCTATGAGTTATAAGTTCGGTAAAGCTTTGCTAAACTCATAACTCATAACTCATAACTTAAAACTATATTAAGCTTCAGCTAACATTTTTTCTCCGGCTTCGATAGCGTCCTGGATAGAACCTTTCAAGTTGAAAGCTGCTTCTGGAAGGTGATCTAATTCACCATCGATAATCATGTTGAAACCTTTGATAGTATCTTTAATATCTACTAAAACTCCAGGAATACCTGTAAATTGCTCTGCTACGTGGAACGGCTGAGACAAGAAACGTTGTACACGACGTGCTCTTGATACAGAAAGTTTATCTTCTTCAGATAATTCTTCCATACCTAAGATCGCGATAATATCTTGAAGTTGTTTGTATTTTTGAAGAATTTCTTTTACTCTTTGTGCACAGTCATAGTGCTCAGCTCCTAAAATTTGTGGAGTCAAAATTCTTGAAGTAGAATCTAACGGGTCAACCGCTGGATAAATACCTAACTCAGCAATTTTACGAGATAATACTGTTGTTGCATCTAAGTGGGCGAAAGTTGTAGCCGGCGCCGGGTCAGTTAAGTCATCCGCAGGAACGTAAACCGCTTGTACAGATGTAATAGATCCTTTGTTTGTAGATGTAATACGCTCTTGCATAGCTCCCATCTCTGTTGCCAAAGTTGGTTGGTATCCTACTGCAGAAGGCATACGACCTAAAAGTGCTGATACCTCAGAACCTGCTTGTGTAAAACGGAAGATGTTATCAACGAAAAACAATACGTCTTTACCTTGATCAGTTCCAGCTCCATCACGGAAATACTCAGCGATAGATAATCCTGAAAGTGCCACACGTGCACGAGCTCCAGGTGGCTCATTCATTTGTCCGAAAACGAAAGTAGCTTTAGACTCTCTCATTCCTGGCATATCTACTTTAGATAAATCCCATCCTCCATTTTCCATAGAGTGCATGAAATCATCACCGTATTTAATAATTCCTGACTCTAACATCTCACGAAGCAAGTCATTTCCTTCACGTGTTCTTTCTCCTACTCCTGCGAATACAGAAAGTCCACCGTGACCTTTTGCGATATTGTTGATCAACTCCTGAATCAATACTGTTTTACCAACACCAGCACCACCAAACAATCCAATTTTACCTCCTTTTGCGTAAGGCTCGATCAAATCGATTACTTTAATACCTGTGAATAAAACTTCAGATGAAGTTGATAAATCTTCGAATTTAGGAGCTTGTCTGTGAATAGACAAACCGTTTTCTCCTGTTTTTGGCAAGTTTCCTAAACCATCAATTGCATCTCCAATTACATTGAATAATCTTCCGTATACATCCGGACCGATTGGCATTTGGATTGGATTTCCAGTTCCAACTACTTCATATCCTCTAGACAAACCGTCTGTAGAGTCCATAGAGATTGTACGAACAGTGTTTTCTCCAATGTGAGATTGTACTTCTAGAACTAATAAAGTTCCATCTTTTTTAGTGACTTCTAGTGAATCATAAATTTTTGGAAGTTCAACATCCTTACCGTTGAAAACTACGTCTACTACTGGTCCAATGATTTGAGCAACTTTTCCTATTACTTTTGACATTACTTATGTATTTATTAAATAGCTATTTAGGTTTATCGAAAATACCTCTTTTTTCAGAGCGCAAAGATAATTTTTTAAAATATAAAATCAATTTTTTTTTCATAAAAAATAGCATGATTTTGTTTGATTCATAAAAACAGACTTTTAAACTGTCGTTTATATCATTTTTTAACTAAATAAAAAAGCCACTCCATTTTATAAAACGAGTGGCTTTCTTAATTAAAAAAATGGTATATTATAATGACGCCGGATATTGAATTGGATATAAAGCCAAATCAACATGACGAAGTGTAGAACCATACTTAGCGTTTATTGCATCAATAAAAATATTAGCAATCAAACCATATCCTCTTCCGCTTGGGTGTACTCCATCTAAAGAAAAAGCACCACCAGTCACATAAGTAGACGACATTGTGTAATTTCCAAATCTATATCCTCCGCTTGCCAGTTGAGTTAATAAAGCTCTTGTATCTACAAAAGCCAATCCTTTTTCTTTAGCAACTGCTTCGATAGTTACATTATAAGCATCTGTTGCAGTTTTAATTTCTGCAATTTCAGTTGGAATTAAAACGTGTTTATCCTGTAGAGGATACGTTACCCCAAATTTATCTAGTGGTGCAGGCGGTGCAATACCAAGTCCAGAATCTGAAGCTTTAGGAGCAGCTCCAATATCGGTTCTTGTTGGAAGCACTACTAAATCTGTAGCTTTTGCTTGTCTTGCCTGTCCAAAAACAGCTCCGTAAAAAGCTGCAGTCTGCGCTCCTAAAGAAGGCGTAAATGCTGCGGTCAATTGAGCAGACAAATTAGTAAGAGACTCATCCTTTATTAAAACCGGATTTGCAGCAGTTTCAGATAATAAATTAATTCTGTCACCAGCCTGAAAAGCGGTTAATACTTGTTTTAAAGGACCGTATAATTGTGTATTTAATGCTTTAATCGTTGCTTTACCTACCGCTTCATTATTACCTCCAAGAGATTTTGCCGTAAGAGGATTATAAGGAACTGTTGTAAAATAAGGTAAAGCTGTAATATAAGGAAGATTTGCTACTACCCCTTTTGCTCCATTTGCTGTTAAAGTTGTTGCCAATGTAGAATATACATTCGCAAAAACTGTTGGATCTGTAATATCATTTCCTCCGTAAGTAGCTGGATTTAAATTTCCTTTTTGATCTTTTCCAATTCCACCAGAAGTTGCATAACTCAAAACATCATTTCCTCCAATAAATAAAGAGAAAAATGTTGGTGCCTGCGTTGCTGCATCACCCAAAACTGTTGTTGAAGGCGTACTTGCAAATCTTGCAAAATAAGGATTCGCTGCTCCAGTAGCTACACCTTGAACATTTCCATATCCCGGCGCAACTAAGTGAAAACTTTTTGCACCCGGAACTCCCATATTATTAAACGGCCCTGTAAGATGTGCTGTCACTTCTGTCGTTGGTTTTCCAGCTACATTTACCGGACCTTGTCCATTAAAATATAATCGGGTTGCGGCCACGACATTTCCTCCCAACAATAAACCACCAAGATTATCATTCATGAATGGAGTTGCAAAAGTTCCGCCGCCAGCAGCCGAAAACTGTTGTGCTAAAATATTAGTATAAGCACCTTCCTGTCCTTTTTTGAAAAGAGCATTATCGCTGTAACCAGCTGCAAAAGAATCTCCAAGGGCAACATATTTTGTAAAAACTGCCGAGCCCGGAGTTACCGGAACTTCTTCCGGAGTATTATTATCATCATCACTATTACAAGCCGCCATAAAGGTTAAAGAAACCAATAATAGCCATTTTATATTTTTTTTCATGTTAGTACTTTTTAAATTATTACCTCTTCATTTTCATTGAACCGCTTCAAAAAAGCTGAATCAATTTCACACAAATAATTATATCATTTAAGGATTAATTGTCCACGAAGCAAACCATTGCTGCCCTATCATTCCCGCTCCAATTACCTGAAGATAATCCTTTCCAAAAAGATTTGTTGCTCCAACTTTAATAACAGATTTTAGTTTTGGCAGTCCGTAGTTTATCTGAGCATCAAGAACCGTATTTTCTGGAATTATTCCATCTCCAAAAGAAGATTCCCATAAATATTCTGTATTCCATCTTACATTTACATTGAATCCTAAATTTTTAATTACTTTAGAATTTCCTAAAGAAGCTTTAATTCTGTGTTTTGGAGTGTTAAATCCTGCTACGAAATCAGGATCATCTTGCTGCTTAAAGTTAAATTGAGCATAGTTGTAATTAACCCCTAATTCAAAATCTTTATATACTTTTTTAGACAAACCAACTCCAAATCCTAAAGAAGAAATTTCAGCCGTTGTATTTGTATAAACCTGATAAACCCTTCTGTCTCCAAACGCCAAGGCTTGGTAACTTAGCGGCGTCCCTACTGTTCCGTAATACGGAGAAATAACTCTCGCAGTATTCATGAAATCATTATAAATATTGTAATATCCGTTAATATCAATTGATAAATCGTTTTGAATTACTGTACGGTAACCAGCTTCAAAAGCTTGTACTTGTTCCGGTTTTACCAATCCTATATTAGCCACCTGAAGATCAGCAACATTTCCTGATGCACCAAATGCCTGAACAGATGCTACAGTATAAGCATTATGATATGCATTTTGACCAGACATTCCAATTGTTGCTGGCTGTCCGGCGATTGTTTGTCCTGCCGCACTTACATTTACTGTTTCCTGAAAACGATCTAAATTTTCTGCTGCTGAACCAATCAACGCAAATGGTCCTAGATCTAAACCAATATATTGATCTTGTGTTGTTGGGTTACGGAAACCTGTTTGATAAGACACTCTGAAATTATGTCTTTTTGATGCTCCTGCAGAATATACAAATGAAACTCTAGGAGAAACATTTCCGTCAAAGTTTTGACTTTTATCATAGCGTAACGATCCTGTAAATTTCAATCTGTCATCTAAGAATTTTTTCTGTAATTGCGCATATGCACCGTATTCTCTGTAAGAGATTGGTCCGTCGTAATCTGTAAAGATTGTTCCTTCAGAGTTCATTATGTATTCTCTCCAAGATCCACCAACCTGAACTTCTGCCCATTTGATTATATCTCTAAAATTATAGTTCACATCTGAGTGGTATAATTTTGAATGATCGATAAATTTTGCTCCTTGCGTTAAATCAGGATTTGAAACCACAGTAGACAAAGCACTGTTGAATTTCGCAGAACCCGGTTCAAATCTAGGAGAACCTGTTGGAGCCGGAATAAATGATATAGCAGCCGGAAGTACGTTGTAATCAGCAAAATTTCTTGCTATTGCAGCAGATTGATTTGCATCTGTTCCCATAACTGCACCAGCATATTGGTAAGCTGTTGCGTAATTTGTAAACCATTCTGTATCTGATTTAGCAGCTCTGTTAACGTTCCATGCTGCAAATCTCATGTCATAAGAATCACCGGCATCTTCACTTGTAAAATATACTCTACCAAAAAAGTTTTTCCCTTTTACTTCAAATTTACCTTGCTGCATTAAGAAATCTTTTAAAGCATATCTGTTTGCACCTTGGTAGATGGTACTTCCTGTACCAATTTTATATTGTAGTATAAATTCTGTATCGTCTGCCCAAGGTCTAATATGAGCACTAAAATCAGCTTTCATACTTTTAACTTTATTGTCAGTCAAATCTTGTTCACGATACCCCGTTCTACTTACCTGACCTACATTTGGAACAAAAGTAGTAACCTCGTCACCGTATATATTCAATCCGTCATAATTTTGATTCACTGCATGGCTGTCGCCTCCTGCTGTCACACTTCTTTTATCTCCCGCAATCCATTCGGTAGCTGTCATATAAGTAAAATTAGCTTTCATAGCAAAATGCTTTGTAAATGCTTTTGCTGCTCTAATTCCGAAGTCATTGTAATCATTTGTTCCTGCAATATCCTGACTAGTTTTTCCGTATTTATAGTAAACACTGATTCCTTCATTTGTAAAAGGACTTTTACTATTCATAAACATAATTCCGTTGAAGGCATTTGCTCCATAAAGAGCAGAAGATGCTCCAGGCAAAAGCTCAACACTTGCCACATCAATATCAGAAACACCAATTAAGTTTCCTAACACAAAGTTTAATGCTGGCGAAGAGTTATCCATTCCGTCTACCAATTGCATAAATCTGGTATTGGCTACCGTAGCAAAACCACGGGTATTGATCGATTTAAAAGAAATACTGCTCGTATTGAAATGCACTTCTTTTAAATTTTCTAATCCGTCATAAAAACTAGGAGCTGTTGTATTCTTAATTTCCTGAATACCCATTCTTTCGATAGTAACTGGCGACTCAATAACTCTTTCTGGAGTTCTTGAAGCAGAAACCACTATCTCGTCTAGTTTAGTTTCTTCATCTTTTAAAACCACATTAATTTTTTGGTTTACAGATGTAATGCTGATTGTTTGAGCTTCAAAACCTACAGCCGATACTTTTATCGAAAAAGGCAATTTTGCACTTGTGGTTAATTTAAATGTTCCATCAAAATCAGTGGATACACCGTCGCTGCCTCCAAGTACAACAACATTGGCACCGGGAATAGATTGTTTGTTACTGTCAGTAACAGAACCTGTAATTGTATTCTGCGCGAAGGATATTCCGCTGAAAAACAACATAATTAGCAAGTAGACTCTCATTAGGGTTAGTTTTTGGTTAGTTCTTATTAGTTTTATTAGCCAAAATACAAATATTTTTAATATTAATAAAAAAACGTTAAAAAAAATTCATATTCAGCACAAATTTTTAAACTATTTTAACTATTTCATAATTGATTTTATTAGATAAAAATCAATTATAAAACAAAGAAAAACCATAATACTATGCATACATATAAAATTTGAAAGAAAAATTGCGGATTTACTAAAAATACAGGGTCTAGAAAAAAAATTTGACAAATAAAAAAAGCGAGACCTAAATCTCGCTTTTTTAACATATTTGTATTTTAAAAATATAGCTATTCTACAGTAACCGATTTTGCTAAGTTACGTGGCTGATCAACATTACATCCTCTCATAACTGCAATATAGTATGAAAGTAATTGTAATGGGATTGTCGTGATAAGTGGCGACAATGCATCTGAAGTTTCTGGAATTTCGATTACATAATCGGCTAATTCACGAACTTGCGTATCTCCTTTTGTAACAACGGCAATGATTTTACCACTTCTGGATTTAATCTCCTGAATATTGCTTACAATTTTATCATAGTGACCTTGTTTAGGTGCAATTACAATAACCGGCATTTGTTCATCAATTAAAGCAATTGGACCGTGTTTCATTTCAGCAGCCGGATAGCCTTCTGCGTGGATATAAGAGATCTCTTTAAGCTTTAAAGCTCCTTCTAATGCTACCGGGAAATTATATCCTCTACCTAAATAAAGGCAGTTTGGAGCATCTTTAAATTTAGCAGCAATTTCTTTTGCTCTGTCATTTGTTTCTAATGCTTCTGCAACTTTTTCAGGAATTAATTCTAATTCTTGTAAGTATGCATGGAAATCAGGATTTGACAAAGTTCCTTTTGCTTTTCCTAATCGCAAAGCAATCATAGTTAAAACTGTGATTTGAGTTGTAAAAGCTTTTGTAGAAGCTACTCCAATTTCTGGTCCTGCGTGCGTGTAAGCACCTGCATGACTTTCTCTTGAAATAGATGAACCTACAACATTACAAACTCCAAATACAAAAGCACCATTTTCTTTAGCTAATTTAATAGCCGCCATAGTATCTGCCGTTTCTCCAGATTGAGAAATTGCGATTACTATGTCATCTTTATTTATAATTGGGTTTCTGTATCTAAACTCAGAAGCATATTCTACTTCAACCGGAATACGTGTAAATTCTTCAAAGATATACTCAGCAACTAAACCAGCATGCCATGAAGTTCCACAAGCAACAATTAAAATTCGCTTAGCATTTAAGAATTTTTCAAGATTATCTTCAACACCAGCCATTTGAACAATTCCTTCATTGGCATGAAGTCTTCCTCTGTACGTATCTTTAATTACACTTGGCTGTTCGTAGATTTCTTTTAGCATGAAATGATCATAACCTCCTTTTTCAATTTGCTCCAAATTCAATTGAAGCTCCTGAATGTAAGGATCTACTAAAGAGTCATCTTTAATCTTTCTTACTTTAAGAGGCTTGTGAAGTCTGATATTAGCCATTTCACCATCTTCTAAATATACCGCATTTGCAGTATATTCAATAAACGGAGAAGCATCAGAAGCGATAAAGAATTCTCCTTCACCTACACCAATTGCTAATGGACTACCTAATCTTGCAGCAACAATTTCGTTTGGGTTTTTTCTATCAAAAACGGCAATTGCATATGCTCCAACAACTTGATTTAACGCAATCTGAACTGCTTTACCAAGTTTAATTTTCTCATTTTTCTGAACTTCTTCGATTAAGTTTACTAAGACTTCTGTATCAGTATCAGATTTAAAAGAATACCCACGTTTAATTAACTCTTCTTTAAGCGGCGCATAATTCTCAATAATTCCATTATGGATGATTACTAAATCTCCAGAATTAGAAACATGAGGATGTGAGTTCACGTCATTTGGTACACCGTGGGTAGCCCAGCGAGTGTGTCCAATTCCAATATTTCCATTAATTGTAAAACCTTCATTAGCTTTAGCCTCAAGATCTGAAACTTTACCTTTTGTTTTACAAACTTTTATACCTGATTCGTCATCATACAACATAACGCCGGCACTATCGTATCCTCTGTACTCAAGCCGCTTTAAGCCCTTGATAACAATAGGATAGGCCTCTCTATGGCCGATATATCCAACAATTCCACACATATATTACTTATTTATTTGGTTTCGTGTAGTAAACCTCAAGCCTCAATCTTTTGTCATAATCAGCATTACCGACAGGTATATTATTACCATATAATATCGTACCTAACGGATTCATAACTGATGCTCTCGGTGCTTCTGAAAAATATTCATTTGTACTTGCGTTTAACAGAATTCTATTTTTCAGTTTGTTTGATGTTACAACACTTATATCGTCGATAACAACTAAACCTAATTTAACATTAGTCGCTGTTGCAGTCTTTATAAGATTACGGATATGATTTGTAACTCTAATTTTATAAGTAGTCCCTCTTCCTGTTGTTGCATCTACATTTATTATTCCTCCGTAAACGACTTTTGACATTCTCGGATCATCTGTTATACTTGAGCTTCCATCTGCAGCATAATCTAAAATTGCTACATTATTTGTAAAGTCATATAAATAAACTCTTTTAGGTTCCTGAGCTTCCAGGTTATCCGTTTTTTTAACCGCCATTTTTGCAGCATCTATAGTAAAGACTAAATTAGCTTCATTTACCAGCCAGCCATTTTTTCTAATTTCTTCTAATTTAGAAGCAAAATCTTTAAGCTCTATAATGGCTAGAGACCCTTGGCCTCCTTTTAAATAAAGCCTCTCATCACCCGTAGTCATATTACGGCTGCTTATTGTATTTTGATACGTGGCATCTTTAACATCCTGAAGAAGACTAACATTACTTCCTGTTAAATTTATCACCAAAGTTCTGTCCTCTTTAACGTCATCAGCATCGGTTGTAATATCTGTTTTTGCTTTATAATAAACCGTAATTTTTCCTTTCGAAAAATCCATTAACGCCATATTACTTGGGCTGCCACTAACTCTTTCAACCTTAAAATATAATCCTCTAAAATATTCCTGAAACACATCAGCAGCAGAAAGTTTTTCTTTTGCAGCGTTTAAAATTTTAGTCTGGAAAAATGCTTTATTTAACTTTAAGCGCATTGCTGGCGACGTATAAGTTGTAACGTCTTTATTATCTTTATCTTTTGTTATCTCCGTAGTTTCCTTAGAACTAAAAAAGAATTTATTATTTTGAAATTCTTTAGGGTCATCATTCAATAGCGTCCCTTTATTAGTATCAAAATCACTATTTTGATCATTATAATAAAGCTGTGCTAATTGATTACCATTATCATAGTAAGAACTTCTCATTTGATATTTAGACTCATAAACCCCCAACTTTAAAAACCCACCAGGGCTTCCATAAATAGAATCAAGTTCATACTCATTCCTTCCAGTAGTAGCATTTGTACCTTTAACATGACTATAATAAGGTATATTAACCGTCACACTATCAATTACCGGCGCATCTCCAATTGATGGTGCGTACGCAGCAAGTGCTACCTGCGTATTGTAATTTGCAGTAGTTGTGCCAAAAACCGGATTATCATAAATCCCTAAAGCATTAGTTACTAAAGAATTTGATTGTATTGGAGTTACTTCTTGATTATAAGCTATAACATCATATTTTTCAGATTCTAATCCAAAATGATCATCACCAATTAAATCATCACCAATCGCATTAAAATCTTTGTCGCAAGAATATAATAAAACAACTGTTGCGGCTAATAGAATTTTCTTAATAAAAGAAGTATTGTACATATTCGTATTAATAGTTAAAATTTAAAGACCCATAGTTTTATAGAAATTTGTATACGCTTCTGCGAATGCATCTTTCGCGGCGAAAGGTAAAAAAGGTTTTCCTGAAGATTCTATAAATTTTGTTAAACTTGGAGAAACATTTTCTGACGCAATAATAACAGCATCAGAGTGCAATATACTGGCCTTTAAGACATTTTCGTAATTTGGGGTTTCAAGATCAGAAATTGATTCGTGCGGAACACCATCAAATTTAACCTTGTTTATCATTTCTAAATCTAAATTTTCATCAAAAGACTGACCATAAACTGAGGTAACGATTTTTGTATCATTAAATAAAGCCTCATTTTTATAATAGTGTTTCATATAAATTGGAAGCATCGCCGCTAACCATCCATGAACATGGATAATATCCGGAACCCAATTTAATTTTTTTACAGTTTCAACAACTCCTTTTGCAAAAAATATAGCACGTTCATCGTTGTCTGGATATAAAACCCCTTCTTCATCTGCAAAAGTGGCTTTACGCTTAAAATATTCATCATTATCAATAAAATAAACCTGAATTCTTTCTTTCGGAATTGAAGCTACTTTGATAATCAATGGCATATCTAAATCATTCACTACCAAATTCATCCCTGAAAGCCTGATCACTTCGTGTAATTGATGTCTTCTTTCGTTGATATTTCCATATCTTGGCATGAAAATTCTTATCTGACCTCCCTGATCGTTAATCATTTTAGGAACGTCATAAGACATTAAAGAAACCTCATTTTCAGCCAAATAAGGCACGACTTCAGATGATACGTATAATATCCTCTTATCTTTCATAATAGTATTTTACTTAATTTTTGGTAATAAAAACGTCGCAAAATTACAAAAATTTATGCAGTTTATAACTAATATATTATGTTTGCACTAAATTTTAATAATACCGCCATGCATATTTTCTACGGTAAAGTAGCTCTGATAGCTTATTTAAAAACTATCAAAACCGCAAATTCGACTATAGGATTTGTCCCAACCATGGGAGCTTTACACCAAGGGCATCTGGCTTTAATGCAACGTTCACTTAAAGAAAATGACGACACTGTTGTAAGTATTTTTGTAAATCCAACGCAATTTAACAATCCCGAAGATCTTGAAAAATACCCTCGAACTCTTGAAGAAGACGTAAAAAAAATGAGAGGTTTAAGTGACAAAATAATTTTATATGCTCCTTCTGTCGATGATATTTACGAAGGACAGACAATTTCGCAGTCTTTTGACTTTGACGGTTTAGAAAATCAGATGGAAGGAAAATTCCGTCCGGGGCATTTTAACGGTGTTGGAACAATCGTAAAACGTTTGTTTGAAATCGTGACGCCAACCAACGCTTATTTTGGCGAAAAAGATTTTCAGCAGCTTCAAATTGTTAAAAAATTAGTCGAAAAAAATAATCTTCCTGTAAATGTTGTGGGTTGCCCAATTTTTAGAGAAGACAATCTTTTGGCAATGAGTTCAAGAAACGAAAGACTAACTGCCGAAGAAAGAAAAGAAGCTTCTATAATCTATAAAGTTTTAACTGAAGCTAAAGAAATCTTCCAAAACAGTACTCCAGAAGAAACCATTAAATTTGTTGAAGATTCTTTTAAAGATAACGAAAGATTTGACTTAGAATATTTCGTCATTGCTGATGAATCGACATTATTACCTATAGAACATAAAACAAACGACAAAAAATACCGTGCGTTTATAGCAGTATTTGTTAATTCTATAAGGCTGATAGACACCATTTCATTAAATTAAATTACCTTTGCTCCATGCAAATTCAAGTTATAAAATCAAAAATTCATCGAGTAAAAGTTACCGGAGCTGATTTAAATTATATTGGCAGTATTACTATTGATGAAACTTTACTGGAGGCTTCAAACATTATTGAAGGCGAAAAAGTAGCTATTGTTAACATTAATAATGGAGAACGTTTTGAAACTTACGCCATTAAGGGAGAAAAAAATTCAGGCGAAATTACGCTGAATGGTCCTGCTGCCCGAAAAGTTCAAAAAGACGACATTATCATCATCATTTCTTATGCAACACTGGATTTTGAAGAAGCTAAAACCTTCAAACCGTGGATCATTTTCCCAAATGAAAACGATAATTCGTTAACATAAAACATATTCCTTTCTTATTTACGTGTGTAATTTGTCAAAAATATTTTTGTACAAACAGATTTTCTTATGCCTAAATCGAAAATGTATTAACCGTAAGAAATCATTGCTTTTTTTACAGCCCCAAATAACAAAAAGCAAATAAAGTATTATATTGCTACACTATTTGAATACTTTTTAATTCACTGAAATGCCACAAATCATGAAAAAAGTTTACCTGCTAATTACATTAATTTCCATTTCTGTTTTTTCCCAGAAAAAATTTGACAATATTCAATCCGAAAAACTTGGAGAAGAAAGAAGAATAACCATTGGACTTCCTGCTTCTTACGATGCAAAATCAGATAAAAAATATCCTGTTTTATATTTATTAGATGGTGATTATTTGTTTGATCCGTTTTCTGGAGCTGTAAGTTATGGTAATTATTGGGACGATATTCCGGAAATGATCATCATTGGTATTCATCAAAACAAAGATGAAGAACGTTATGATGATACCACGATTGATCAAAATGAAGGCTTGCCTTTTGAAAAAGGAGCAAAATTTTTCGAATTTATTGGTTCAGAGCTTATTCCGTATGTAGAGAAAAAATACCGTACATCACCTTTTAGAATTATCGCAGGTCATGATGTAACAGCAAGTTTTGCCAACTTTTATCTTTACAAAGAGGAGCCTCTTTTTAACGCATACATTTGTTTGAGCCCGGAACTTGCTCCAAAAATGGAAGTCCGTATCGCTGAAAAGTTTGCCAAAATACAAAAACCAATATTCTATTATCTTTCTGCGGGTGAAGGCGACATCAAGAAAATAAAAGAACCTATTGAAAAATTGGCCGGAAATATTAAAATCGCAAACAATCCGTTAGTGAATTATAAATACGAAGTATTTAAAAACGCGACACATTATACTGAGGTTTTACATTCGATTCCGAGTGCATTATATCAGATTTTTGAAATATACAGACCTATAAATTCTGCCGAATACAACGACAAAATTGCGGTTCTTCAAACGGGTTATGCTGATTATTTACAAAAAAAATACAATGACATGTCTGAAGTTCTGGGCGTTCAGATTCCTGTTAGAATGGGTGATTTTAAAATAATCGAAAATATTATTTTAAAAAGAAACGCCTACGACGAATTAGGAAGAATGGCAGAAATTGGAAACGTAAATTATCCAAAAGCCATGTTAGGTGAATACGAATTAGGCTTGATGTATGAAAAAATGGGTGATCCTAAACATGCCTCAAAAAAATACCAAAATGCTTCGCAAATGGAGCCTATTGGCGACTTGAATAAAGATTTGATGTATGAGAAAATTGACGAAATGAATACGCTTGCTAAAAAAACCAAATAATGTCAAAAGTTAAAACTTCCTTTTTTTGCCAAAACTGCGGTACTCAATATGCCAAATGGCAGGGACAGTGCAATGCCTGCAAGGAATGGAATACTATTGCCGAAGAAATAATTCAGAAGCAGGAAAAAGTAGCGTGGAAAAGTGAACCAACCTCAACAGGCAAAGCACCGAAACCTCTAAAAATTAATGAAATCGATTCGGCTCTGGAAATCCGAATGGATACTACTGACGGCGAATTGAATCGTGTTTTGGGCGGTGGAATTGTTCCGGGATCTTTAACCCTTTTGGGCGGAGAACCGGGAATTGGAAAAAGTACACTTTTACTTCAAATCTCATTAAAATTACCTTATAAAACATTATATGTTTCTGGAGAAGAAAGTCAGAAACAGATAAAAATGCGTGCTGAAAGAATTACCCCAAGCAGCGAAAATTGCTATATTCTAACGGAAACAAAAACGCAGAACATATTCAAACAAATTGAAGCTATTCAGCCAGAAATTGTAATCATCGATTCTATTCAGACTTTACATACTGATTATATTGAATCGACTGCCGGAAGTATTTCTCAAATTAGAGAAACTACTGCCGAATTGATCAAATTTGCCAAAGAAACCAATATTCCGGTTATTTTAATCGGCCATATCACCAAAGACGGAAATATCGCCGGGCCAAAAATCCTGGAACACATGGTTGATACTGTTTTGCAGTTTGAAGGCGACAGAAATCACATTTACCGAATTTTACGTTCACTAAAAAACCGTTTTGGCTCAACCTCTGAACTTGGAATTTATGAAATGCTTGGAAGCGGTTTGCGCGAAGTAAGCAATCCGTCAGAAATTTTGATTTCACATAAAGACGAAGAATTATCAGGAACTGCAATTGCTACGACGCTTGAAGGAATGCGTCCGTTAATGATTGAAATTCAATCTTTGGTAAGCACTGCAGTTTATGGAACTCCACAACGAAGCACAACGGGTTACAACGCCAAAAGACTAAACATGATTTTAGCTGTTCTTGAAAAAAGAGCTGGATTTCGTTTAGGTGCAAAAGATGTTTTCCTGAACGTAACCGGAGGAATTTCTGTTGATGATCCTGCAATTGACCTTGCGGTTGTTGCCGCCATATTATCATCAAATGAAGATATTCCGGTTGGTAAAGGTTTTTGTTTTGCCGGCGAAGTTGGACTTTCCGGAGAAATTCGTCCCGTTAATCGCGTTGACCAGCGTATTCAGGAAGCCGAAAAATTAGGCTTCGACACCATCTTTGTTTCTAAATACAACAAAATCGCTTTAAAAAATACCGGAATCAAAATTGAACTTGTAGCAAAAATTGAAGATGTTGCAAGTATTCTTTTTGGTTGATTTTTTATAAACCTACTACTATGAATCTTCCAAAACAAAAAATTTTCAAAGCTTTAAAAATACTTGCCCTGGTATTGATTTTGCTTTGCATTGGATTATACTTTTTTCGTAATTCTCTTTTAAAACAGGCAATTGCAAAAGTAACCCACAAAATGGCTGTTGATTATAACAGTGATTTTTCAATCAAAAAAGCTTCTTTTGACGGTTTATCAACCATTAAACTTACTGATGTTGTACTGGTTCCCAAAAATGCCGATACGCTTCTAAAAATTAAAAATATTGAAACCAGCGTCAGTTTAAGTAATTTACTAATTGGCGATGTTCAGGTTGGAACTTTAAAAGTCGACAACGGTTACATACAATTAGTTAAAAAAGGAAAAATTCGCAACTTCGATGCTTTCTTAAAAAGAGACCGTGACGATTCTGAAAAAAGCGAAAAACGAAAATATGGTGCTTTTGCCTATCGCATTATTTCAAAACTCCTCAATTTAGTTCCGACTGACATGAATTTGGATAACTTCCAATTCAAAATTGACGATAATGGCAAAAAAACGGCTATTGCAATAAATAAGCTGGTTTTAAACAACAAACAACTCGAAACCAGTATTCATGTTCAAAGTAAAAATTTTGATCAGCGTTGGAACTTAAAAGGTTTTGCAGACCCAAGAAACCAAAAAGCAGATATTCGATTTTTTAATTTAGATACCGGAGCGATTCGTGTTCCGTATCTTGATGAAAGATATGGCTTAAAAGCAAGTTTTGATTCTATCCGTTTAAACGTTGAAAACATTGATAAAAGCGGAAGCGAATTCCATCTTGATGGTTTTACTTCTATTGTAAACCTAAAAATCAATCATCCAAAAATTGCCAGTAAAGATGTTGTTATAAAAAATGCACGTTTCGATTATAGATTTTTATTGGGCGATGATTTTATTTCGATTGACAGTACTTCGACAATGACGCTGAATAAAATTAAACTGCGACCATACGTTTCTTACGATACTGAAAAAGATACAGTTTATACTCTAAAAGTTGATATTCCGAAAATGAATGCGCAGGATTTTATCGTTTCGCTTCCTGATGGTTTGTTTACGCATTTCCAGGGAATGCAGGCAACCGGGAATTTCGATTATAAATTGGATTTTAAGTTCAATAAAAATAAACCAAACACACTTGTTTTTGACAGTAAACTGAACAAAGAGGATTTACGGATTACGAAATATGGCGAAGCCGATTTAAATAAACTAAACGGCGAATTTGTCTATCGTGCGATTATTCAAAATGTACTGCAAAGACCAGTTTTGGTTGGAAATGCAAATCCGAATTATACCCCATTAGACCAGATTTCTCCTTATTTAAGAAAATGTGTTTTAACGACTGAAGATCCGTCGTTCTTCTCGCATCGAGGTTTTATAAATGAAGCTTTCAAACAATCGATTCTAAAAAACATCCGAACTAAGAAATTCTCGCGCGGCGCCAGTACGATCAGCATGCAGTTGATTAAAAATGTTTTTCTTACCAGAGAGAAAACGCTTTCGCGAAAGCTGGAAGAAATCCTGTTAGTTTACATTTTAGAAAATAACCGAATTGTAAGCAAGGAAAGAATGCTCGAGGTTTATTTCAACATTATCGAATGGGGACCAAACGTATACGGAATTGGCGAAGCGAGTCATTTCTATTTCCAAAAAAGTCCTTCGGCTTTAAATGTTGATGAATGTTTGTACTTAGCTACCATTATTCCGAAACCAAGGAAATTCATGTATCAATTTAATGACGAAGGAAATTTGAAAGATTATGCATTGAAAAATCAAAAATTCCTGAAAAGCTTAATGTTCCGTCGAGGCCTTTTAATTCCTGAAGATACAATTGGCCAGCTTCCAGTTTATATTTCCGGAAATGCGCGTTCTCTGATAAAAATCAAAGCTCCGGATTCGACTGCGGTTAAAAATGATTCTTTATCAACAGACGAGGAATTTGATTTGTAGGTTCTTGTTTAACCGCAAAGTTCGCAAGGTTTTACGCAAGGCACGCTAAATTTTTGAATTGCGTCCAGCTTTAGCTGGATGGAACAAGATTTAAATAGAAAAGGGCTTTAGCCAAAACAGTAAATGTTTGGCTAAAGCCCTTTCACTTTGGCTATTTCTCATCCAGCTAAAGCTGGACGCAATTCAAAAAACATTTGCTCTAACAGAAAAGAAACTATCTAAAATCTTGCGTGCCTTGCGTAAAACCTTGCGAACTTTGCGGTTAGAAAACTACCTGAAATTCTTTAAAAACTCTTCTTTATACGTTGATGAAACTTCAATTTCGGTTTCGTCATTGAGTGTAACGATGCCGCCTTTGTTGTATGCTTTTACGCAATTCATATTGATAATATGCGATTTATGAACACGAATAAAAGGCAGTGGTAAGATTTCTGAAAAGTGTTTTAAAAATCGGCAGACCATTTTTTTGCTTCCGTTATTGAGATATAAATCGGTGAAATTACCGTTACCGCGAAGACGCACGATTTCTTCCATTTTTACGACTTCAAAACCTTCAAGTGTTGGCAGAATAACTTGCTGTTTTTCGGGTTTTTGTTCGTGAAAGTTTTCTACAATGATTTTGTTTCGATTGAAGATTTCGTTGTTCATTATTTGATGCTGTACTTTATTTACGGCAACAATCAATTCTTCGATACTTATGGGTTTTAGCAGATAATAAGCTGCACTCTGATTCAAAGCTTTTAACGAATATTCAGAAAAAGCAGTGACAAATATGGTTTCAAAATGTAAATCTTTGCAGGCTTCCAATACATCAAAAGCATTTCCAAAAGGCATTTCTACATCCAGAAAAACTAATTGCGGTTTAACTTCGTGAAGCAGCGGAACAGCTTCTTTTATATTTTGAGCTTCGCCCACAACCTCAACCTGCGGACAATATTTGCTTAAATAATTTTTAAGCACTTCGCGCGCGGCAAGTTCATCTTCGACAATAACACTTTTTATCTTCTGCAAAGTCATCATATTTTGTCAATTAATGGAAAAACAATTTCAACAACAGTTCCCTTCTCTGCTCCTTCTTTTTCCGAAATCTTAAATGAAATCTCTTTTTTGTACAATTCGTTCAAAAGATCAATTCGCTCTTTTGTATTGTTCAAACCACGGGATTCGTATATTTTTTGATTCGTTGTTTTAAGTTCGCGGCTTTTGGTTAGACCAATTCCGTTATCATCAATGGTAACGATTATTTTTCCGTTTTTAAAATCAAAGCGAAGTGATAAAAATCCTTTTTGGTCTAAATATCGCAATCCGTGCCAGATTGAGTTTTCTAAATGCGGCTGGATAATCATATTCGGAACAAAAACTCTTTCAGTATCCAGCGAATCATTCACTATAATTTCAAAATTAAATTTATCCTCAAAGCGTAAATGTTCTAAATCCAGATATTTCTTAAGCTGCTCGACTTCTTTATCCAAAGAAATAAAATCCTTATTGGAGTTTTCCATCATATTTCGCATCAAATTCGAATACGAAGTCAGATATTTATTGGCTTCCAATTCTTTATTTTCAGATATAAACTGATTCACACTATTCAAACTATTGAAAATAAAATGCGGATTCATTTCACGACGCAATGACTGCAGAGCAATTTCTTTGTTTTTTATTCGAATGGAATACAATGCTTTCGAAATAAACGAAAACAAAAACAATAGTAAAACAACCGAACCAATCAGAAAATAATTGAATGTATTTTTCTTTGAAATCAACTCGTCTTTTAAGGTTTTTTCTTTTTCTAACTGACGAATTTTATCTTCGGTAATCTGAAATGTTTTGGCATCGATTAAAGTCGTATCAGAATGAATGAGCTTTTCGAAGTTTTCAAAAAACTGCTCATACAACGCCATGCTTTCTTTGTCTTCGCCTTTGGTTTTGTAATATTTAATTAAGGAAGACAAACTTTTTTTGGCTTCCGCCGAATTTCCTTTTTGAAACGATAAATCATAAGCTTCTTTCAAAGATGAAATTGCCTTTTCGGTTTCTGATTTTTGAAAATAAAGAGACGCCAGCGATTGCAATTGTTTTATTTCTGTGGTATAATCTTTATTGATTTTGGCTTCGGCAAGCAGCTTTTCATTTATGCTGACGGCTTTATCAAACTGATTGTCTTCGGCATATACTTTTGCAATTTCATTTTTGATTTTAATTACAGCTTCGGGTTTGTCTTTTGCATAAACTAATGCTTTTTTATAGCTTTCTATAGCAACCTTTTTATCTTTTAAGTCTAATGAATTTTGCGCTTTTTGCACATAGGCATCTGTAACTTCCTCGCTTTTCTTTTCCTTTTTCAGCAATTCAATATTAGAATCTACATAACCCTTTTGACTCACAGGATCAGACTGATTTTTAAGTCGGTTGGCGTCGTTTAAATTTATCTTTTCTTCAGAGACATCTTTTGCCAATGAACCTGCAACTTCATAATTTTTAATTGCCGAATCAAAATTCTTTTGGTTTTCCTGTGTTTTGGCTAAACTTCGGGTTACCCGGGTTTTATCTTCGGTTAATTTTAGTTTGGTATAACTGTTTAATGCTCTTTTAAAATATTCCTCAGCTTTGGCATTATCCCCTTTATTTAAAAATTCATTGGCCAGTCTTTCATAATTCTGGGCAATTTTTGCTTCATCATTTTCATCTAATGATTTGGATAAATCGTCGGCCGCTTTACTGATTTTGACCTGTTTGCTTTTTTCACTTTTCTGCACAGGAAGTTCCTGCGCTATTGTTCGCTGCGGAAACATTAGCACTAAAAAGAGCAGACTAAAACCAATTAATAAATGACGTTTCACAATAAGTTATTTTGAAAGTGTAAAGTAACCTAATTTCAAATTCCTATCCTATATTTTTCACCAAGTCAAACGACCTGTTGACCCATTCTGTCAAAAATACGTTTTTTCGATCAATACATTTGACCAGTAATTCTTAAAAACTATAATCATGAAAAAACTATCCTTTACATTTTTTGCTCTTCTATTTTCTTCATTTATAATTGGTCAGGCTTCAGGAAATGTCAATTATCAAAATCAGCAATATTATGGCAATAATATAATCAACGTAGACTTTCCTTCAAATGGTGATATTGTTGTAAGCGTAAAAGGGCTTGCTAATATTAAAGCAGATGCTTATACGGCGATTTTTAGCGTAACTCAAACTGGCAAAACCACTAAGGAAGTAAATGAATTAATTGACCAAAGAATTACGCAGTCAATCAATGCTATTAAACTTAAAAAAGGTGTTGAGACTTTTGTCGACATGATTTCATTTGTTCCTGCTTATGAATATGAAGCAGAAAAAAAACTTTTTAACCGTAAAACCTATAATGAAGTACCTGCAGGATTTGAGTTGAAGAAAAACATTCATATCAAATACTCAGATCCAAATCAGCTTAATGAATTTATTTCCATTTTGTCCAATAATGAAATCTATGACCTGGTAAGAGTTGATTATTTTTCCAATACTTTAGAAACAGTTAAGAGAGAAATGATGCTCAAAGCGAAACTCCTGGTTCAGGAAAAAATAAAAAACTATCAGGAATTACTTGGGGAAACATTTACAAATGCCGAAAAAAGAATCACCGATGATTATATCATAAATGTCCCTGTAGAAATGTACAAATCGTATGAGGCTTATAATGGTTCTTCTTTGAACTTAAAAAAAGCGGCAAACGTTAATCAGCTTAGCAAATCTGTTACACTTTATTACCAGCCTGTATTTAATAAAGAGTTTGATTTTGTAATTAATCCCACTGTTTTAGAACCTGTTATTCAAGTACAATATGAGGTTAAAATAGCGATTAACCGAGAAAAAAAACAGGTTTTAAAAGCAGATAAAACAGATAAAGAATTTATTCTGATTACTCCAAATGGTGATTTAAAAACATTGAATACAAATACAGCCAAACCAATTCATTAATCTGGCAGAAGCATTTCACCAAGTCAAAATACCGTTTCACCATTTGTACAAAAAGTGTGCATTTTAAGTTTTTAAGTTTGATCTGTAATCATCCAATTAAAACTAAAATTATGAAATCAAATCTTTTTATTTCCGCGCTTTTTGCCACTGTATTTTCTTTTGCCAGCTGTAATTCAGCTAATGCAAATCCAAAAAATAAAACTGAAATCGAAAAACCAGTTTCGGCTGCAACGACTAAAATACAAGTGGCACTTTTACTGGACACATCAAGCAGTATGGAAGGATTAATCGATCAGGCCAAATCGAGATTATGGAACATCGTGAATACGTTGACGACTTTAAAATATGAAGGAAAAACTCCGGATATCGAAATCGCCTTGTATGAATATGGAAATAGCGGCTTATCAGAAAAATCAAATTACATCAGACAAATTACGCCGCTTTCAACAGATTTAGATTTGATTTCGGAACAATTATTTGCACTTAGAACCAATGGCGGAAATGAATATTGCGGTGCTGTAATTCAGGATGCGACAAAAGAATTAAAATGGGAAGCAGAAAATAACAGCATGAAACTGATTTACATTGCCGGAAACGAAGGATTTAATCAGGGAAAAATCAGCTATAAAGAAGCCATAAGCAGTGCTTTGAAAAATGATATTTATGTAAACACGATTTTCTGCGGTAATAAAACAGAAGGCATAAACATATTTTGGAAAGACGGCGCTGACCGTGGAAAAGGAAAATATTTTAATATCGACGCCAATCAATCTGTTGAATATATCGCAACGCCATATGACGATGAAATCACTAAATGCGATGAAAAAATGAACAAAACCTACATTAATTATGGTGCTAAAGGCGAAGCCAAAAAAATGAATCAGGTTATGCAGGATCAAAATGCAAAAAAGGTTTCAAAGGCGAATTATACAGATCGTGCCGTAAGCAAATCAAAAGCGGTTTATAAAAATGAAAGCTGGGATTTGGTCGATAAAACAAAAGATGATGCCGCAGCACTTTCAAAAATTAGAAAAGAAGAATTACCCGAAGAACTTCAGGGTAAATCGACTGAAGAATTGCAAAAAATTGTGGCTGAGAAAACGAAGGAAAGAGAAACGATTCAAAAAGAAATTAGCGTATTGGCAAAAAAACGTCAGGCTTATATTGATACCGAAGCCAAAAAAACCAAAAAGCAAGACGATCTTGGCAACACGATAAATACTTCGATAGTTGCTTTTGCAAAAGTGAAAGGTTATACGGTTGAGAAATAAATCCTGCTGCAAATCCCGAAACATGAAAAAGAAAATATTCTTTTTGCTTTGGCTGAGCATTTTTGGTCTAAGTTTTGCCTGTAAGAATAAAGAAGAAAAACCAGAAATCGTTAAAAATTCAAAACCGGTTTACTCCTACGAAGAGGAACTAAAAAGTGAGATAACTGAGATTAGGAATTTTTTGGGGAAAACTCCTAAATACAATTCAAATGTTGTCTTCTTATTAGATATGAAGATTGAATCTGGAAAAAACCGGTTTTTTGTTTATGATTTAAAACACAACAAAATACTGAACAAAGGCTTAGTTGGTCACGGTTCCGGATCTGAAACCGGAATTGCCGGAAAACTGCAGTTTAGCAATACAAAGGATTCTAATTGCAGTTCGCTTGGCAAATATGCAATTGGCAATTCTTATTTTGGAAGCTTTGGAAAAGCATACAAATTATACGGTTTAGACAAAACAAATAGTAATGCTTTTGATCGAAATATTGTACTTCACAAATATGCAGATGTTCCTTTTGAAGAACAAATAAATCCTATTTGCAATAGTTTGGGATGCCCAATGGTTAACGAAAAGTTTTTTGGCGTAATTGAAAAAATGATCGATAGTTCTAAAAAGAAAATCATTTTGGTAATTTATTATTAAGTTAAACCAACCTAACGCCCGTTTTTGTTATCTATACTTTTATAATAACATTTTAAATTATACTCCGATGATTAAAAAACAAGCAACAGCGCTCTTATTATTGTTAGGCATTTTTGTCTTTGCGCAAAAACCAATTTTTACCACTGCAAAAGTAAAAGCGGCAACGGTATATTTTAATGCTGCCGAAATTTCTCAGACAGCAAATACAACTTTACCGTTAGGAACAAGCGAAATTGTGATTAAAAATGTTGCAGTAAATTTAAATGAAAGTTCTATTCAAATTGGTACGCCGGCAAGTGTAACAGTTTTATCGGTTCAGTTTACCAATAATTATATTTCAGAATATGAAACCGATCCTAAATCGCCTTTATTGAAAAGAGTTCGTGACAGTATTGTTTTGGTTCAGAAGGAAATTCAGAAAGTAAATAATACTATAAATTCTGAATCAAAAACCATTCAGTTATTAGATAAAAACCAACAGATTTCCGGCGTAAATTCTGGATTGAATGTTGCCGAGTTAATGAAAATGGTAGATTATTATAAAAGCAAGCAGATAGAAATTGCAAACAATATTAATACGCTGACAGAGAAAAAACAAAAGCTGGACGAAACGCTTCAAAAGCTAAACAACAAACTTGAAGTTGACACAAGCAAAGAAGAAAAAACTTCCTCTGGAAAACTGATTGTTCAGGTAATGAATAGTGCAGCCGGGCCGGTTCCTTTAGAAATATCTTATTTAACTAATAACGCTGGCTGGTCTCCTTTTTATGATTTACGCACTGAAAGTGTTGCAGCTCCAATTAATATGATGTATAAAGCACAAGTGGTTCAAAACACAGGAATTGACTGGAAAAAAGTAAAACTGACTCTTTCAAGCGGTTATCCAAATCAAAATAATCAAGCGCCAATATTGAGTTCCTGGTTTCTGGCGAATCAGGTATACGATAATGAAATTGTGACTATAGGATATGGAACACAGAGAAAAAAGAACCAGCTGCAGGGAAGTGTTTTTAAAGATAAAATAGCAGGTGTCCAAACGGAAATGGCTGCACCTGCGATAGCAGAATCTTCTGTTTCGAATTACACAACTGTTGCAGAAAACCAGCTTAATATTTCTTTTGATATTGATATTCCGTATGATATTTTATCAAATGGAAAAATTCACAGTGTATCCTTAAAAGAAATAAAACTTCCGGCAACGTACAAATATTATGCTGTTCCAAAAGTGGAAAATGACGCATTTTTACTTGCTGAAATTGCAGATTACAGTAAATACAATTTACTGCGAGGCGAGGCGAATATTATTTTTGAAGGAATGTATGTTGGCAAAACATTTATTGAACCAAATCAAACCAGCGATACTTTGAACTTAAGTATGGGACGCGATAAAAAAGTATCTATCAAACGTGAAAAAGTGGCGGATAAATCGGGAACCAAATTTTTATCTGCCAAAAAAGAACAGACTTTTACTTTTGATATTACAGTAAGAAATAACAAAAAAGAAGCGGTTGAATTGCTTTTGAAGGATCAATATCCGTTAACTACAAATAAAGACATTGAAGTAGAATTACTGCAAAGTGATTCGGCAAAAGTAAATGCCGAAACCGGAATATTAACCTGGCAATTGCAGTTGAAACCAAATGAAACTAAGAAATTCAGAATTAGTTACAGAGTGAAATATCCAAAAGATCAGACTTTGAATTTATAAACAGATAACATTTTAAACACAAATTCCACAAATTTTCACGGATTGATCTGTGTTAATTTGTGGAATTTGTGTTTATAAAAAGCCTTCTCCCGAAGCCTCGGGATCGCTCAGGCTGACACTTGTGTTATGGTGCCGGATCTGGAATTATCGCCTGAACGTGATTAATTTCGGCTATGATTTCTTTTGATAAAACTACATCAATTGTGGCAATATTTTCTTTTAACTGTTCCATTGTTGTTGCACCAATAATAGCACTTGTCAAAAATGGTTGTTGCAAAACAAATCCCATTGCTAATTCAGTTAGCGTTAATCCATGTTTTTTAGCAATTTCCTGATACAATTTTGTTGCCTGTGTACATTGTTCGCTTTTATAACGCGTGTATTGCGGAAAAAGATTAACTCTCGCATTTGGATGTGCTTCACCAGTTAAAAATTTACCCGTTAAAACTCCAAAAGCTAAAGGTGAATATGCTAATAATCCAACATTTTCATATTTTGAAACTTCTGCAGAACCAACTTCAAAAAGACGGTTCAATAAATTATATGGATTTTGAACTGTTTTAATTCTTGGAAGGTTTTGATATTTACTTTCTTCCAAAAGACGCATCATTCCCCATGCATTTTCATTTGAAACGCCAATATGTTTAATTTTTCCTTCTTTGATTAACCCGTCAAACGTTTCCAGGATTTCTCTAAAATGATCTTCCCAGGCATCTTCATAACCATTAAAACCACGCTGCCCAAAATAATTGGTCTTGCGTTCAGGCCAATGCATTTGGTATAAATCAATATAATCAGTTTGAAGACGTTTTAAGCTATTTTCAAGAGCATATTTGATACTTGCCGGAGAGAAATCTCCTTTTTCTCGCATATAGGTGAAATTCGGGTTTGGTCCTGCAATTTTAGATGCTAAAACGATTTTATCACGATTCCCGGATTTTTTAAACCAGGTTCCAATAATTTTTTCTGTGCTTCCGTAAGTTTCTTCACGTGCCGGAACAGAATACATTTCGGCAGTATCAAAAAAGTTTACACCTTTTTCAAGCGCATAATCCATTTGTGCGTGGCCTTCAGCTTCTGTATTCTGCTGGCCAAAAGTCATGGTTCCAAGATTTATTTTACTAACTTTTATATCGGTGTTTGGTATTGTAGTGTATTTCATTTTTTTTAAGGTTCTAAGGTGCTGAGTTGCTAAGATTCTAAGGTTTTTATTTTGATGCTTTTTATTAGTTTCAAAGTTTTAGAGGCGCAAAGGTACAAAGGGATTTTGCAAATCTAAATTTGACAAAGGTTAAAAAAAGTACAAGATTTTTTTTAAGGGGCTAAGGTTCTGAGGGACTAAGATTCTAAGTTAGATTTAGAATAATAAAAAAGGGTTCAAAGTAAAACTTTGAACCCTTTTTAAAAATCTTAGCATCTTAGTCCCTCAGAACCTTAGCAACTTAATTTATGCTATTAAGCATTTCAGCGATTTCATCTAATCTTGGTGTTAAGATGATTTCGATTCTACGGTTTTTAGCTTTTCCTTCCGGAGTGGCATTACTTGCCAAAGGAGAAAATTCGCTTCTTCCTGCTGCTGTAAGTTTTTGTTTGTTGATTTTATTGTTTTCGCTCAAAATAGCTACAATTGCTGTTGCTCTTTTAGTCGATAAATCCCAGTTGTTTGCAATTGGTCCAGAACCAGCGTACGGATCATCATCTGTATGTCCTTCGATAAGAACGGAAAGATCCGGATTATCACCCAAAACTTTTCCAAGTTCTACAACGGCTCTTCTACCTTCTGTACCAACAGCCCAGCTTCCTGAATTGAAAAGTAATTTGTTTTCCATAGAAACATAAACTTTTCCGTTTTTCTGTTCTACTGTCAAACCTTTACCTTCAAAACCGTTCAGGGCTTTAGATAAAGTTTCTTTTAGCTTGCGCATTGCTTCTTCTTTAGCGGCAATCATATCTTCAAGCTCTTTTAAACGATTTGCTGTTTTATCTAAACGTGCTTGTTCATCGGCCAATTTTTTAGATTTTGCTTCTAGTTGAGCAAGCAAATCACGATTTTTAGCCATATTACTTTCTAATGCATCGTTGCTGTTTTTCTCTAATGCATTATAAGAATCCTGCAATACTTTGTATTTCCTTTGCTCAGCAGCTAAATCAGCTTTTTGTTTTGCAAGTTCATCTTTTGTTGCCGATAAATCTTTTGTTAGTTTATCGCGGTCTAATTCTAGCTGATTTTTTGCTGTTTTTAAATCCGCATTTTCGTCAGTAATAGAACGGTTTTCTTTTTTTAGATCTGAATATTTAGTTTCGAGATCATTGTAAATCTTTTTGGATACGCAAGAAGTTGCAGACAATGCTAAAACTACTAATCCGATGGAGGCTTTTTTAATCATTTTACTTTTGTTTTTTATTTGGGGCGTATTAATTATTCTAAATATCTTAATTCTCAAATTTAAATTCCAAAATGCTTCATAGTTTTATTAAAATATGAATTTAAATCTTTGAACCGCAGTTCTCTTTCAACAAGAACAATACCAAACTTTATTCAATTTCAACTAAAACCGGACAATGATCTGAGTGAACAGCATCTGGAAGAATAACAGCGCGCTTTAAACGATGACCTATTACTTCACTCACTAAATTATAATCAATACGCCAGCCTTTGTTATTTCCTCGGGCTCCCGCACGGTAACTCCACCATGAATAATGATGCGGATCTTTATTAAAATGACGGAAACTATCGATAAAACCAGACTTCATAAAACCATCAAGCCATGCACGCTCTGCAGGTAAAAATCCCGAAACCGTTTTGTTTCGAACGGGATCGTGAATATCAATCGCTTCGTGGCAAATATTGTAATCCCCGCAAATAATAAGATTCGGGAGCGTAAGTTTCAATTCATTAATATACGCTTGAAAATCATCCATAAACATAAATTTATGATCTAATCTTTCGATATTAGTTCCAGACGGAAGATATAGACTCATTACCGAAATATCATCAAAATCAGCCCGTAAGTTTCTGCCTTCAAAATCCATATGATGAATTCCAGTTCCATAAACTACTTTTTTAGGTTCTATTTTAGATAATATTGCAACGCCGCTATACCCCTTTTTTGTTGCCGGATAATAATATTGATACGGATAGCCGGCAGCCGTTATTGCCTCAACAGGAATCTGATCCTGAGTAGCTTTTATCTCCTGAAGGCAGATCACATCTGGATTTGCTGCCTGAAGCCATTCAATAAAGCCTTTAGTAATTGCAGCACGAATTCCGTTTACATTATAAGAAATAATTTTCATCTGGATATTTTTTTTAGGATTCCAAATGTAATAAAAAAGAGGAAAGTTTGTAATTGAATAAAGGAAAAGTAGAGTTTTTTGTTATCTTTGTTCGCTGCTCTAATAAATTAAAAATAGTACATGGGTTTAGTTACCGCGAAAGAAGTTGCAAAGGCAATAAATGTTGAGAAGTACGGAGTGCTTGGTACTTTCTCAGGCTGGATTCTTATGAAGGTTCTTAAGATCTCTACCCTTAATAAAATTTACGATCATAATAAACATTTAGAGGATGTTGCGTTTTTAAACGGAATTTTGGATGAGATGGAAATCAAATTCGAAATACCTGAAGAAGATTTAAAACGTTTACCTAAAGATGGCGCTTATATAACCATTTCAAATCATCCGCTTGGAGGAATTGATGGTATTTTACTTTTGAAATTAATGCTTGAAAGAGAACCAAATTTCAAGATTATCGCTAATTTCTTATTACATCGAATTGTTCCGTTAAAAAAATACATCATGCCGGTTAATCCTTTTGAAAATCATAAGGATGCCAAATCGAGTGTTGTTGGAATCAAAGAAACTCTGCGTCATTTAAGTGACGGAAAGCCTTTAGGGATTTTCCCTGCCGGGGAAGTTTCGACTTATAAAGACGGGAAATTAGTTGTAGACAAGCCTTGGGAAGAAGGCGCTCTAAAATTGATCCGAAAGGCAAAAGTTCCGGTTGTACCGATATACTTTCATGCTAAAAACAGTAAATTATTCTATTGGCTTTCTAAGATAGATGACACTTTGCGTACTGCAAAACTTCCGTCAGAACTGCTTACACAAAAAGATCGCGTTATTAAAGTTCGTATTGGAAAACCAATTTCTGTAAGCGAACAGAACGAAATAGAATCATTTGAAGAATACTCAGAATTTTTAAGAAAGAAAACTTATATGCTGGCCAATCCTTTTGAAAAGGACAGCAAATTACTGGACACTGCCAGTTTAAAAATACCAAAAGCGCCTAAAAAAATTGTTACGCCGGCCAACGAAACAAAAATGATCGACGAAGTAAATGCGTTGAGAAATAGCGATTGCAGGCTGCTACAAAGCAAAAACTACGAAGTTTTTTTTGCCAGAGCAAAAGCAGTTCCGAACATTCTGCATGAAATTGGCCGTTTACGTGAAATTACTTTTCGTGAAGTAGGCGAAGGAACCAATGAATCTATTGATTTAGATAAATTTGACCAATATTATCACCATATGTTTTTATGGGATGATGAAACCAAAAAAATTGCCGGAGCTTACAGAATGGGACTTGGTTCTGAAATTTACCCAAAATACGGAATTGAAGGCTTTTATCTCAATGATCTTTTTAGATTCGAACCGGAATTACACGATATGATGCACAAATCGATCGAAATGGGACGTGCTTTTATCATTCGTGAATATCAGCAAAAACCAATGCCTTTATTCTTGTTATGGAAGGGAATTATTCACACCACATTGCGTTATCCTGAACATAAATATTTATTAGGCGGCGTAAGTATCAGTAATCAATTCTCAGATTTCTCTAAATCATTGATGATTGAGTTTATGAAGTCTAATTATTACGATCCGTATATTGCACAATACATTCACCCGAAAAAAGCATATAAGGTAAAACTGAAAGACGCTGACAAAGACTTTATTTTTGACGAAGCTGAATCTGACTTAAATAAGTTTGATAAAATTATTGACGAATTAGAACCAGGAAATTTACGTTTGCCTGTTTTAATTAAAAAGTACATCAAGCAAAATGCACGTGTCGTTGCTTTTAACGTCGATCCTTTGTTTAACAATGCTATTGATGGTTTAATGTACATTAGAATCGCAGATATTCCAGAAAGCACTATGAAACCCGTTATTGAAGAGTTTCAAATAGAACTAGAGCGTAAATTATCTGAGAAGGAAGATTAATCAGATTTACTTCAAATAGAAAAATCCCATTTGCTTATACAAATGGGATTTTTTATTTACAATTTTTGTTTAAAAACTAGTTCGTTTTACTTTCCAGGATTAAAACCAGCCTTTCTTACCAACCTGGTAGGTTTGATAAAAATCTTCATCTGATTTTGTCAGGTAAATAATTCCTTCGATTAAACCAATTATACCTCCTACTCCGCATAAAAGGCCTAAAATAAGCTGAATAATTCCTTCTTTGCTATATCCTAAATAGAATTTATGAATTCCTAATGCTCCTAATAAAATGGCTAGAATTCCAGCAACAACTTTTTTGTTTTCTGGTTTTGGTCCTCCAAATTCTGATTGTGTATTTTCCATAGTTTTATTAAAATTAATGTTCAAATTAAAAAATAATCGGGCAAAAAAAATCCCATTTGCTATGCACGAATGGGATTCAATATGTTTTAGAACCAGCCTTTCTTACCTACTTGGTAAGTTTGGTAAAATTCTTCGTCTGATTTTGTCAGGTAAATGATTCCTTCAACGAAACCAATCATGCTTCCAATTCCACAAGTAACAAGAGTAATTACTATTTGAATAATTCCTTCTTGTGTATATCCTAAGATAAATTTGTGAATTCCAAATCCTCCTAATAAGATCCCAAGAATTCCGGCAACAACTTTTTTATTTTCTGCTTTTGGTTCTGATGGTGTATTCCAAGATTCTGGTTTTGTAGTCTCCATTTTTATATCGTTTAATTTTAATTAAAGTTCAGCTTTTCCAATTTCATTGACTTCGTCAAATTCATTTTTAGGATCTGGTCCATATTCATTTACACCTCTATCGCCTTCAGTAGCAAGCAAAATAATGTTGTAAATTGGAATAAGTAGAAACCATCCGCTTTTACCTGTATCATGCAATCTTCTAACACCAACTGCAATCGAAGGAATTAAAACAGCCAGACTATAAACATTTGCAATCAATGCTAAACTAGGCGCAAGTAATCCCATGATAAAACCTAAACCAAAACTTACAATAAAATTTGCCAAGAAAAACATCCAATATTCTTTTCTTCTTGCTCTTCCATTAAAATTTGCATAGTTTTCAAAAACCACTTTTTTGTACCATTCAATCATAATTAATAAATTAGTTCGTTTATCCCTACTCTTTTTAGGATTTTCAGTTTCTCCTTATTTAAAATTTTGTTAAAAAAATTGGAAACAATATTAAACAAAATTAATTTTAAAAACTAATTATACACATTACTTTTACAGAAATGCCTTGTTATTAAAATCTAAAGTGATTTTCTCAAAATTAAGAAGTAATTAAATTCTGATATCAATAATTACTTAGAATAAACTTTTTTTATTTTATCTACAATAACCTGCGCTAAACGCTCGTGACTTTCAAAAGTCCATCCGGCAATGTGAGGTGTTAAAATCACCTTTCGTCCATCTAATAGATACTGAAAAGCTTCGGGAGTATTTTTATCCTGAAAAAGTGTTTCAAAAGATAATTTTTCATATTCCAAAACATCCAAACCAGCGCCAAGGACTTTCCCTGCTTTCATTGTCTCGACCAAATCGGCGGTAACAATGTTTTTGCCTCTCGAAGTATTAATTATCCATATTGGTTTTTTGAATTCGTTAATAAATGCCGAGTCCACCATTTTATCGGTTTCAGGCGTCCACGGAATATGCAGACTCAGCACATCTGTCTTTTCCTGAAGTTCCTTTAATGAAACTTGTCTGGCATTTTCGTCTCCCATATTATCCTGAATGTCATAACATAAAACGGTAACATCAAACCCTCTAAGCTTTTTTGCAAATGCTTTACCCATATTTCCATAACCAATAATCCCTACCGTTTTTCCATCAAGTTCATGGCCACGATTACTTTCTCTATTCCATTGTCCTGAGCGAATTTCATAGTCGGCAATATTCAATTTATTAAAGAGAGAAAGAATCATCCCTAAAGTATGCTCTGCAACTGCATTACAATTCCCTTCGGGAGCAGCAATTAGTTCAATATCTTTAGATAAGGCGTAATCACAATCAATACTTTCTAAACCCGCGCCAACCCGTGCAATAAACTGCAAATTGGTCGCTTTGTCTAAAAATGTTTTATCAATTTTAAATCGGCTTCGAATTACAATTCCGTTATAATCCTGAATTTTTGCTTCAATTTCTTCTTTGGAAGATTTAAAATCGGCGTGATTTTCAAAACCGGCTTCTTCCAGTTGTTTCCAAAGAATGGGATGATTGCTGTCGATATGAAGAATTTTTATGCTCATTTTTTTTATTTTAACTAAAACAAAAATACAGTAATTCTTTAAAAGTTACTTTAATTATTAATCTCGCAAAGTCTCAAAGCGCAAAGATTTATTACACGCATTCGTAACAGCTTTAGGATGTAGATTGAACTAATCTTTTTTAATAATATAGTATCATTAAAAAACTTTGTCCCTTTGCAGCTTTGTCCCTAAACTTTTTTTATTGGTCAGATTTTTTTTAACTTTGAAAAACAAGCCTCAAAGAAATTCTCTCTTTTTTAAATCACACAATCTTTCTAAAATGAAATTAACCAAGACTTTTAAAGCCTTTTTTGAAAACGAAAAATCAGGAGGAATGCTTCTATTATTTGTCACGATTATTTCTTTGTATGTGGCAAATTCGTCTTATGGTCCAGAATATATTGCTTTTTGGGAAAAAGATCTGGGCGGACACTCGATCACACATTGGATCAACGACGGATTGATGACCATTTTCTTTTTATTGATTGGTTTAGAGCTGGAACGCGAAATTTATCATGGCGAACTATCGAATATAAAAAATGCTTCGCTGCCTATTATGGCTGCTTTTGGCGGAATGCTGGTTCCAGCCGCCATATTTCTTGCTTTAAATTTTAAAACGGCAACGCAAAATGGTGCAGGAATTCCGATGGCGACAGATATTGCCTTTGCGATTGGAATTTTATCTCTTTTAGGAAACAAAGTTCCTGCGTCTTTAAAAGTCTTTTTAACTGCACTTGCCGTTATAGACGATTTGGGTGCTATAATTGTCATTGCTGTTTTTTACACTCAATCAATTGCATTTTTAAATTTAGGAATTGCATTAGGAATCTGGATTTTATTATTTGCTTTAAACCGAATGAAAATTTACAACCTGATTCCGTATTTAATTGGAGGCATCATAATGTGGTACTTCATGCTAAACTCTGGAGTTCATGCAACAATAACAGGTGTTATTTTAGCATTTGTGATTCCGTTTGGAGACGGCAGCGAAAAATCATCATCTTATAAATTACAGCATTTTTTACACAAACCTGCAGCGTTTATTATTCTGCCTTTGTTTGCAATTGCCAATACTTGTATCGCCATAGAATCTGACTGGCATGCCGGATTAAACCATCCTAATACATTTGGAATTATTCTTGGTCTGGTAATCGGAAAACCTTTAGGAATTGCTCTTTTTTCTTCCATTGGAGTAAGCGCCGGTTTATGTGCGTTACCGAAAAACTTAAGATGGGCGCATATTTTGGGTGCCGGAATGCTGGGCGGAATAGGTTTTACAATGTCTATTTTTATTACGCTTCTGGCTTTTAAAGATCCTGAAACAATTCTTTATTCTAAAATATCAATTATTATAGCCTCTGTACTTTCCGGCGTTCTCGGATTTGCTTATTTAAAGTTTGTTCTCTCAAAAAATAAAAGCGCTTAATTTTTGGCACACAGATTTTCGCAGATATAAACAGATTTAATTTTTAAAAATAACCTCAATTCGAAAAATGAAAAAGTATTACTATTTACTATTTAGTTTTGCCTTGCTTTTTTCTTGTAACGACAAAAAAAACGCTTCTGAATCTCCTGAACCTGCCATTTCAAAAAATTCAGTTACTTTAGAAAAGCCATTTGACAAAAAATGGATAGAAGGCACTTATGAAACTAAACCCGAGGAAAACGATTCAGGTGAATGTAGACTCTTATTAGAAATAACAAAAACAAAAAATGGTTATGCTTATTTCTTAAAAACAAAAACTAGAGAACTTAAAGGAATTGCAACTTTTAAAATCCAAAAATATGGAGAAAAATATTTGATTTTAGAAGGTATAAAATGGGATGAATATGAAGGCGACATAAGCCATGAAGAAGAAAATGATTCTATTTCGGATTCTAAAACATCTACAAAAGAATTAGAAATCCCAGTTGGAATCGAAGCCGGTTATTCAAAAGACACGCTTACTATTCAAAATTATGGCAACTCGATGAATTCTTATACAAAGCTTTCAGAATGTGGGAGGAAATATATTCAATTAATTAAATCTCAAAAATAAAATTCCAAATTCCAATTTTCTCCACAATATTGTCATTCCGAGGAACGAGGAATCTTCGTAAGAAAACTCGACAAAGATTGAGGCATTATATTGCGGAGCTACTTGCGAAGATTCCTCGTTCCTCGGAATGACAAAAAGCCTAAAATAACTTTAAATTCAATATTATGATCGCAAGAATATGGCACGGAAAAACAAGAATTGAAGATTATGAAACTTACACCGAATTCATTAAAAAGACTGCAATTCCTGATTACTCAAAAACTACTGGTTTTGTGAAACTGTCTTTTTTAAGAAATATAAAAGACAACGAAGCACATTTTACAATAATTACGTATTGGAAAAACGTAGAAGTAATTAAAAATTTTGCCGGAGACGATTTCGAAAAAGCAAAATACTATCCTGAAGATGATGACTTTTTATTAGAGTTTGAAGAGAAAGTCGAGCATTTTGAAGTTTTTGCTTAAACGACTATTATAACAGCTGTATCCTGAGCGAAGTAGAAGGGATTTGTCATATATAAGGTCTTCGACTTCGCTCAGACTGACAATCTATTAAAATTCCAAAAACAAAAAATCCCAAACTCCAACAAAAATTGGAATTTGGAATTTTAAATATTGAAATTTTAAAAAACTACCCTTTGATTTGCTTTAAAGAAGTCTTTATTCCTTTTATTAAAGACGAACTGAAACCATTATGTTCCATTTCATTTAAACCGACAATTGTACAACCTTGTGGTGTTGTTACGCGGTCAATTAATTGTTCTGGGTGTACTTTTTCCTCTAATAACATTTTTGCAGCTCCTTTTACGGTTTGTGCAGCAATTGCGAGAGCGGTATTAGAATCAAATCCAATTTCGATTCCCGCTTGCATAGAAGCACGAATATATCTTAAAGCATACGCAGTTCCACACGCGCCTAAAACTGTCGCTGCATCCATTAATTTTTCGTCGATTACAGGAGCCGTTCCTAAATCCTCAAATAAGTCCACAATTGGCAATGCTTTTTCTTTGTCTTTTTCAGGGAAAGAAATACATGTAGCCGATTCCCCAAACTGCGCAGCAATATTTGGCATAATACGCACAACAGGGTATTCGTTATTTGTTTTTGTTTGAAGAACATCAAGAGACAATCCGCTTACGGCAGAAGCGATTGTTTTGTTTTGAATTACCGGTAAAATTTCAGACAAAACGGTATCAACCTGATACGGTTTTATGGTTAAAATTACCACATCGGCTTCTTGAATATTATGTTTATTATCGTTAGAAACCGTAATCCCGTATTCGGCTAAATATTGAATACTTGCAGTGTTTCTTCTTGTTACGGTAACCTGATTGTTTTTAGAAAATTTTGCAATTCCCAAGGCAATAGAAACCCCAAGGTTTCCTCCCCCTATAATGTGTACTTTCATCCTGCTTGGTTTTAATTTATTCTGGGCTGGCTAACAGCATATTTTTCGGCTGTAAATTACGCAGATTTTAAGGATTTTAAATCACTGCAATCTATTAATTTGTGGCAAAAATTTAAAACCCAAGAATCAATTTGGCTACTCCAAAATAGAGCATAATTCCAAAAACATCATTAGTTGTAGTAATAAATGGCCCGGTTGCAATTGCGGGGTCGATTTTATTTTTATGAAGAAAAAGCGGTACCAAGGTTCCTAAAATTGCGGCAAACATAATGACCACTATCATAGAGATCGAAATAGCAATTCCTACTAAATATTGTCCGTACATAAGAGAATGGTATCCCAGCAGAAGCAGGGAAATTATACTTCCGGAAATCATCGAAACGGTAACTTCTTTACTAAAATAACTTTTGCTGAATTCTTTCAAGGTTCCGTTTGCCAAACCCTGCACAACAATTGCCGATGCCTGAACTCCAATATTTCCGGCTGTAGCCGAAAGCAGGGGTACAAAAATAATTAAGGTCGAATATTTCTGGAAAGCGCTTTCATTATCTTTCAAAACAAAAGAAGCGACAATCTCGATTACCATCCCAATTAAAAGCCAAGGCAGACGCGCTTTTGTTAATTCAAGAACACTGTCGTTTGTTTCAATATCCTGTGTAATACCCGCTGCTAATTGGTAATCTTTATCGGCTTCATCTTTGATTACGTCTACGATATCATCAATTGTAATTCTTCCAACCAAACGTCCCAGTTCATCCACAACCGGAATCGCCTCTAAATCGTACTTTTGCATAATACGGGCTACCTCAACATCTTCGGTATCTACGTTCACGAAATTTAATTTTCGAATATAAATATCTCCAATTTGAGTTTTGGTCGAAGTTGTCAATAAATCTTTAAGAGATAAACGGCCTTTTAAGCGGTTTTCATCATCAACAACATAAATAGAATGAACTCGCGAAACATTTTCTGCCTGAATTCGCATTTCTTTTACGCAGGTTAAAACATTCCAGTTTTCATTGACTTTTACAAGTTCTTTACCCATCAAACCACCCGCCGTATTTTCATCATAGCGTAATAATTCAACAATGTCTTTTGCGTGTTCTACGTCAAGTAACTCAGAGATAACTTCTGCCTTAATTTCCTGCGAAAGTTCAGCGATAATATCGGCCGCATCATTTGTTTCAAGCTCATCAAGCTCTTCGGCAATCTCTTTAGGAGAAAGTCGGCTTAAGATATTCTCACGCAAGTCTTCTTCTAATTCAAGAAGAATTTCTGCAGTTTTATCACTATCTAAAACTTTGAAAATATAAGTTGCTTCGTCAAAATCTAATTCTTCAAGGATTTCGGCGATATCAGCATGGTGAAGATCATTAAGTAAAACTTCAAGTTCATTGTCATTTTTCTTAACGATTAAATCTTCTAATTGATGAATAAATTCTTTGCTAACTTTGAACTCCATCGGCTTCTATTTTTTGAGTCAAAACAATAAATTCGTCAACGCTTAGCTGTTCGGGACGTTTATCAAAGATAATGTCTTCTCGCAGTTTATCTGATAAATTTAATGTTTTCAAACTGTTACGTAATGTTTTTCGTCTTTGCTGAAAAGCAGTTTTTACAACCGTAAAAAATAACTTTTCACCACACGGAAGACTATAATCTTCCTTTCGGGTCATTTTCATCACACCCGACTTGACCTTGGGCGGAGGAATAAAAACATTTTCGTCTACAGTAAACAAATACTCAGTATCATAGAAGGCCTGAGCCAATACGGATAAGATTCCGTAAGCTTTTGATCCTTTTTTCTCGCAGATTCGCTCTGCAACTTCTTTTTGAAACATTCCGGAAAACTCCGGAATCTGATCTCTAAACTCTAATGTTCTAAAAACAATTTGAGTCGAAATATTATAAGGGAAATTTCCAATTATAGCAAATTGCTTATCCTTGTAAACTTCGTTAATATTATACTTTAGAAAATCCTGAGAGATAATCTGATCTTTTAATTTTGGATAATTTTCACCTAAATACACCACCGATTCTGTGTCAATTTCAATAACATGTGTATTTATTGGCTTTTCAAGCAAATACTTAGTCAACACACCCATCCCTGGTCCTATTTCTAAAACCTCCTCGTATCCTTTTAAACTCAAAGTATCGGCAATTGCTTTTGCAATACTTTCGTCTTTAAGGAAATGTTGTCCTAAATGTTTTTTGGCTTTTACTTTTTCCATTTTCTTTCTTGTTTTGCCACAAGGGCGCAAAAGTATTCTTTTTGGAGCGAAGGGTCAAAGCTTATTTCACTTTTTTTGCCACAAAGGCTCAAAGACTCAAAGCTTTATATTTTTTTGCCACGAATTCCACAAATTAGCACAAATTTTAAATCTAATAATCTGTATAAGTCCGTTTAATCTGTCAAATTTCTGGGCAATTCTGTTTCCTGAAAACTGAATACCGAGACTGAAATACTAAATTAATGTTCCGAAATAACCTGCAGCTCCGTTCTGAAAGAAAGCATTTTATCTGCAAATAATTCTAAAGCTTCTCTGTCAAAATGCGGCTGGTCCTCAATATAATATTTCTCTAAAGTTTCTTTACTATCTGTTGTATATTGAACCGAATACGTGATTCCGCCCATTTCTTCTTCAACTAAAACTTTTACAATTCGTGCCGAAGAGAATTTCTCAGTAGCCAGAATTTCCGGAATATGTTTTTCCTGCATCCATTTTAACCATTGATCGTGAACGCTTTCGTGTATATTGGTAGTAATATTGTAAATTATCATTTGTTTTTAGATTATTAGATCGTTAGACTTATTAGATCGTTAGATTTTAGAAAAGTCTAAAAATCTAAGCAGTCTAATATCTAAGATCTATTTTATAAATTCTTATCCCCTCTTAACTCGCGGTATTTTTTTCTGGCATCAACAAAGTAAATACTATCCTGATGGTTAAAAATTACCTTTTCATATAAAGGCTTAGCCTTTTCTATATCTTTTAACTCGTCGTTGTAAATTTCTGCCGAGAAAAACAGCGCTTCATCTACATAAATTCCGTCGCTGTGATTGTCAATGATTTGCTGGTATTGGCTTAAAGCCGAAGTATAATCCTTCTGACTTTCATATATTTGACCTAAACGCAACAATGTTACAGCTTCGATTTCCTGTCCTTTAAAGGTTTTTAGAATATTTTGAAACTGTGTAATTGCTTCTTGTTTTTTATTCTGATAAAGTAAAAAATCGGCTTTTGCAAACTGTTTTAAAGCCGTTTGAGTTGAATCAGCAACGGTATTATCATTTATCAGTAAGAAATATTCAAGAGCGTCGTTGGCAATCAATTGCGTGTTTGCCGATTTCAATTCTTTAAATTGTTTTAAAGCCCATTCAAAATCGGTTTTGAAATAACTTGTTTTTGCCGCTTTCAAACTTGCTTCATGCGACATGACATCATTCTTTAAATCCAGCTGAATTTGAGAATAATAAATCAAGGCCTGATTGAACTTTTCTTCTAAAAGCAAAATATCTGCCAGCTCCATCTTTGCATCAGCCTGCTGATAAGCATTTAAATTTAATTCTAAAGCTCTTTTTACAACTGCTTTGGCTTCTTCTGTCTTTTTTAAATTAAAAGCCAGGAAATGTGCCTGAATTAATTGCAAAGATAAGGTAAAAGGATTTATCTCATAAGTAACCAGTAATTGCTGCAATTCAGTTGTAATGGCCGGATAATCTTTTTCCTGCGCTTTATCAATTTTAATCTGCATTAAACTGGCGTTGCTGTGAATCAGTAAATCCGTATCTTTTGTATTTTGAAGAATGAAATTCAGAATTTCGGAAGCTGTTTCGGTATCATCTTCATTCAATGCAAACTGACTTAAGTTTACAATACTAATTAATGATTCCGGTTCGCGTTTGTAAATGGCTTTTTCCTGGATAAAGGCTTTTCCAAATTCTTTCTGCTGTACATAAAACCAGCTTAAATAATGATTCCAAAAAACATCCTGCTCTTTCTGTGTTCTTAAAATCAACGCTTTTCGCATCGCGTCTTTAAAGGCCGTATTATCAGTTTCTCCATTCATAAAACGAGATAACTGCGTCTGGATTAAATTAGCATTCTGCTGATTATTATATGATTCTGTTAGCAAAAGATCGATCATCAAATCAGTTTTTCCTAATTGGCCGTACAACATTCCAATCTGAAAATTGAAATTATAATTCGGCTGAACCTGCATGGCAGTTTGGTACGCTTTTAAGGCATATTCTAATAAAACCTTTTTTTCAAAAGCATTTCCAACTCCGTAAACATCATTTGGACTGGTTTTGATTTTATCAATTGCCTGTTCGTAGTAACTTTTGGCTTTAGATTCGTTTTTCTGTAATTGATAATTGTATCCCAATTCAACTAAAAAAACACCTTGCTTATAGGCATTGTAACGACTTAAAATTGTTTTTTCTGCAAGATCAAATTGCTGCAATTGCTGATAACAATCTATCGTTCGTAAAAAATATTGGGTATTGGATGGTGAACTTCTTAAAAGGTCTTCGTAAATGATTTTTGCTTTTTCAAAATCACCTTTGTCGTAGTAATTATTCGCTAACTGTTCGTTTTGCGAGAATGCAAAACCAGACCACAACAAAACGATATAGATAAAGATGTTTTTCATATTTCAGTTTTTTAATGTGGCATTTTTAGTCGCAGTTTACAGTCCCGGCTTTAAGTTCAGTTTTAAAACTGTAAACTGAAACTGAGACTGTAAACTAAAACTGCATACTAAAGTTAGTCAATTATATCAAATCCGCAGTAAGGACGTAAAACTTCTGGAATTACGATTCCTTCCGGCGTTTGGTAATTTTCTAAAATTCCGGCTAAAACTCTTGGCAATGCTAATGAACTTCCGTTTAAAGTGTGAGCCAATTGGTTTTTTCCGTCTTTGTCTTTGAAACGTAATTTCAAGCGGTTTGCCTGAAAAGTTTCGAAGTTAGAAACTGAACTAATTTCTAACCAGCGGTCCTGCGCTGTAGAAAATACTTCAAAATCGTAAGTCAAAGCCGATGTGAAACCCATATCGCCTCCACAAAGACGTAAAACTCTATATGGTAATTTCAATTCCTGAAGAATGTTTTTTACATGTTCCACCATTCCGTCAAGAGCTGCGTATGAATTATCCGGATGCTCAATGCGAACGATTTCTACTTTGTCAAACTGATGTAAACGGTTTAATCCGCGAACGTGCGCTCCGTAAGAACCTGCTTCACGACGAAAACATGGTGTATAAGCTGTATGCAAAATCGGTAATTCACTTTCGTTTAAAATAACATCGCGGAATAAGTTCGTAACCGGAACCTCAGCAGTTGGAATCAAATATAAATCGTCAATTGTTGAATGGTACATCTGCCCTTCTTTATCTGGCAATTGTCCTGTTCCGTAACCTGAAGCTTCGTTTACCAAATGCGGAACCTGAACTTCATTATATCCTGCGGCTGTGTTTTTATCTAAAAAATAGTTGATTAAAGCACGCTGCAAACGAGCTCCTTTTCCTTTGTAAACAGGAAAACCTGCTCCGGTAATTTTTACACCTAATTCAAAATCGATGATATCGTATTTTTTTACCAGCTCCCAATGCGGCTGTGCGCCTTCATGTAAAACCGGAATATCGCCTTCCTGAAAAACATTCAAATTGTCGTCTGGAGTTTTTCCTTCAGGGACAATATCTGCCGGAAGATTTGGCAACGTGTATAATTTATTCGTTAAATCAACCGCTAAAGCTTCTGCTTTTTCACCAAGTTCTTTGCTTTTTTCTTTTAATGAAACTGTTTTTTCTTTTAAGATTGCTGCTTTAGCTTTCTCACCCGCTTTCATTAATTCGCCTATATCTTTGGACAATTTATTAGATTCAGCTAAAGTATTATCTAATTCCACTTGAGTTGCACGACGATTTTCGTCTAATTGCACCACCTCTTCAACAACGCTTTTAGCATCGATATTTCGTTTTGCTAAAGCCTTGATTACTTTCTCCTGATTTTCTCTAATAAATGCGATTTGTAACATAGCTTGATTTTTATAACTATTGTATTTTTTAATAACGGAAGCAAATTTAAGGAAATGTTTGCTAAGATTACATACAAAGTTTAGTCTAAAGTTATTTCGCAGATTTCGCAGAGATACACGAAGTTGGCGCAAAGATGCACGGAGCGTTTTTGTTTTTAAACGAAGTTTTAGAATAGATTTATTCTTTGATCACTTTAAAAGTTTCTATAGAATCTCCAAGTGTCACTTTTAAGATATAAAATCCAGAATCCAGACCAATGATATTTATACTTCCGTCGCTGGTTTTCCCTTTTAAAACTGATTTTGATTCGAAATTAAAGAATTCAAAATCAAAATTTTTAGCGTTTAAGTTTTCTATTGAAATGGTTGTCAGCGCCGGATTTGGCAAAACAAAAGGTTTGTTTTTAAGTGATTTTTCTAAAGGATGTTTATTACATGCACTTTCTAAAAGCGAATCCAGATCATTTTCATCGTATATCAAAGTGTAATGAAGTTCTTTTGCTTTTTGGAATAACTTACAGGCTTCGTCATACTTTTTCTGGTCGAGATAAATTATTCCGAGGTTTTTCATTGCATACGAATTGTTTTTATCCATTTCTAATGCAGCATTCAAATCGGCAATTCCTTTTTTAGATTCTCCCAGTTTATGATAAAGCAAACCTCGGGTTGTTCTTAAATCTCTTCCTCCGTAAGCTGGAGTTCGTTCGTTAATTACCTTTTCATATTGAAAGGCTTTTTCGATATTTTCAAATGCTTTTTCATACTCGCCTTCATCACTCAATAACCTGGAAAGCGCCCAGTATGCGTAGGCATGGTCAGGTTTTTCTTTTATAATTTTCTCTAAATAGTAGCGTGCTAAATCGTACGATTTTCGTTTTTGCAACAATGTTGCAAAATTATATAATATGCGATAATCGGCTGGTGCATTCTTAATCGCTTTAAAATAATAATTATACGCAAAGCTTTCCATTTCGAGTGAAGCATAGACACTTCCCATTCGATCATAAAGCTTACTTCGAAAGACTGCGGTTTTCTTTTGAGCAGAATCAGATTGTGCTAAATTTTTGTTTTTTGGATCTTTATCGATTGCAAATTCAACCTTTTTTAAATCCTCAATTGCTAAAGTATTATTACCAAGACTTATACCTAAAACACCTCGGTTATACAAATCATTAATACTCGTTGGGTTAAAATTGGTTCTTGCATTAATATCCGTGAGCATTTTTAAGGCTTTTTTGACTGATTCTTCACGGTCTTTGTTAAACGGAAGTTTATGATCTGTTCTGCCCGTCATTTTTCCGTGTGCAAAATTCCAGGTTACGAGTTTTTCGCCTTGGTAATTATACTGAAAACAATCTCCGTCTTTAAGTCCTTCTTTATCAAAATAGAAAACTTCGTTTAACTTTCCGCTCGGATAATAGGTTTTAGAACTGTCTTGTTTTTTATCTGCACCGAACCAAATTTCGACCGAAACTACTTTATCATCATAAAAATAGCGCGTAACATTATCAGGGGCCTCTTTTTGTTTTTCCTGAGCCAGCAAGAAAAAAGGCCAAATGAGTACAGCAAAAAAGATTTTTTTAGACATTTTTAGTTTCAATTGAATGCGAAATTACAAAAATCGATTCCTATCGTCTTTTTTAAAAGAATAAGTTTTTCCGTCAAATTTCAGTTTTTGGAATTCTTTTTTGACTTTTAGATCGCTTTTTTGTTGAATATCGTTTTCTAAATCTTCTTCGGCAGCGTCTTCATAAGTATAGATTTTCGAAACTAATAAATCATAAAAACCCTTTGTTTGCGAATCAGAAAGGCTTATTCCGGTTTCTAAGGTTTCTATTTGATAGGTTCCGCCTCCGTTTGAATCTCCGTTTGCTGATCGAATTGGATATTCGTATAAAACTTTTCTCATTCTGTTTCCATCAAGAGTCACAATGGTAAATTTTTCTTCAGAATACATTACAACTCTGCTATTTGAATATACTTCTGTACTAAAAGCAATGGCCGGAGTTTTGTCATTAAGCTGCAATACATTATTTAAAATATAAGTTTTTGCAACTCTTAAACCTTCATTTTCGTAATAACCAAGATTTTTATCGGTTTCTTCTGCCAGAATTTTTCCGTCTTCATTATTAACAAATACGAATTTTCTTTCGTAGTAATTGCCTAAATCTTCTTCGCTTGATTTTACTTTCTTGTTTTTATTGATAATACAAATGACAAAAAAAGTAGTTTCGCCGTTGTAACGAATAGAACTTACATCTTCAATTTTAATATTTGAATATTTGATGTTTAGATTTTCGGCGGTTTTTTTGAGCAGACTCAAATTGAGTTCTTCGGAAGGAACAATGTCTTCACTTTTTCTAAAAAGAAGCTGTTCGGCTGGTTTTGGGCTTTCAGACTGAACGGCTAACGATGGGGCGTTTTCGTCAATGATCTGTTTTTCATTTTTTCCACAGGAATATAGAAATAGAAAAATGCCACTGAGAATTAAGTAGGTTTTAATTTTCATTGGTGTTGATTTTAAAATTAGGGGCTATCAAATATAAAATATTCTTACTTAGCTTTTTAAATAAAATCAAAAATTTAATAAAATTGGTAAATTATTTATATTCTACTAATAATTCTCTTAATTCATTGTTTTTTAAAAACACCGCAAATCGTCCTGCCAAAAGCAGAATATCTCTTTCTTCGGGTCTGATTCTCAGTTTTGTTTCAATGTGCGAGGTGTATTCATACATTAATAAAATTTCTCCAGCCGTAAATTCTGAAAATTTATCTTTTTGAAGTGTTGCTGCAATTATCTCACCATCCTTATTTTTTTTGAATGCGCTTTCGCCGAATTTGTTTACAATATCTGTCTTAAAATCAGTATATAATTTAAACCAACCAGCAGAATCGTCGCTTGTATTTTTTAATTCTGTTACGAGTTCTTCATACTTTTCATCTTTTTGCATTTTTTGTAAATGATTTCGAATGGTAGTAAAACCAATAACCTGATAATTTTTTATCGGAATTTTATAGCGTTCAAAGGTGTTTTCTATATCCTTATCAAAAGTCATATATCGGGTTTGAACAGTATAAAGTGAAGCGGTTTCGAAAAGAGAAAGCAATCCAATTTTTGTGTCGTTGATGTAAGGTTCTTTTTTTCCCTGCCCAAGACAATCGATAAAAAGTGCTTTTTTGTTTTTATCATCAACTGTAGTATCCGAATGAAGAAGTTCTACCAGAGTTTTATAACCCGTATTGTCTGAAGCGCCGCCGTCAATAATACATAAAATTTTATCCTGATTTTTAATGCCAAATTTCACCTTTGGAAGAACGCCCGGAAAAGCAGAACTTGCCGTAATACCGTAAGTAACCGGAAAATTATAGCCGTCGTTTATTTTATTTTCATTCAAAACAAGATCAGCTTTATTTGGTGCGAGTGATTCATCTATTGATAAACCCTTGATGATGTGGGGCATAAACGGAATACGTTCGCCGTTGTTAAAAGCGGTTCCGTTGGCAACAAACATTGGAAGTGAAGGTTCTTTTTTGCTTTCTTTTGAAACAAAAAAATCAGACAAAAGCATTTGAGTGTCAAATTTATCTTTGTTATCAGGATTTGTCACATCATATTGCAAAATATCCGCATCAATACGCTGTGTCATTGGTATTTTATCTCCTTTTTCGTTTCGGCTGTTGTTTAAAAGTGATAAAATATTGGCCGATTTATCGACATAATCTTTGAAAGCATCGGCTTTTGAAAAGTAAAATTCATTAAAAGAACAATTATCATGATGCAGTTTGTTTTTTAAAACGGTTAAATAATATCCCGCCGAAAAGCAACCACCCGAAACTGTTGAGTAATAATCGATTTCATTTAAAAAATTGCGCTGCAAATAGTTTTCGTCAATTTCTTCAAGTCCGAGAAGAACACCCATACTGAAAAACTGTGCACGCGATCCACCTCCAGAAATCCCGATTCCGAGTGCAATATGTGGGTTTTGAAATTTTTGATCTCTCTCCTGAACCGATTTATAATCCGATAAAGAAACGGCAGGAATCGAATTGTAATTGATCTCTGAAAAAAGATTGATTTTATTTTGAGAAAATCCTCTATCCAAAAAAACCAGAAGCAGCAATATCAGCTGCAGCTTTTTAATTTTCATGCTAAATTCTTTTAATTAATATCGCTATTCAACATTAAACAATCTCAGTATGTAGGAGAGTTCGTAGAGAATAAAAAGTGATACTAAAATAGTGTGAAACATTTTGTTGTTGAATTTTATTGCTGCAAAACATAGAATAATATGACTTATAATGCGGACATAATATTCGGTTTGATTGTATAAAAAATAGTCGCCTCCTTTTATTGCCGTGTCAACAATATCAGCTATAAAACTGATGGCTAAAATCGAAAAGAACCATTTTTTTCGAGAGTAAAAATAATCTTCATATCCGGTATAATCTACCAAATCGTCCGGATATAAAATAGCTGACAGTAAATAGTAAATCAAAATATAACAGATAATGAAAAAATAGTCGGCAAAGTACCATTCGTGGATTAGTTTGAGATTAAATTCCCACCACCAAAAATGAATAAGCAGTAAAAAAACATAAAATACCCAAAGCGAATGCACGAAATAGATTTTCTTACGCCCCGGATGCTGAATAAAGATTACGGATCCTTTTATGAGATGTGTTAAACTCAAACCCAAAATGATTCCGATAACTGATTTAATATGAGTAAGTTCTTCCATAAATAACGCTATTATTTATACGGAACTAAATTTAAATCAATTAATTCAGAAAGAAGTGTTTACGTGAGTTTATTTCACAAAGCTTCGCAGAGATTTTTCGCAGAGATTCGCAAAGAATATTTAAAGAAGTGTGAATTAATCTCGCAAAGTCGCGAAGTCGCAAAGTTTTTATTTTCTCTGCGACTTCGCGACTTTGCGAGATTAAAACAAAAAAACTTAGTGAATCTCTGCGAGAAACCTTTGTGAATCTTTGCGGTAGAAAAAACTACGCTCTCTTAATTTCATGCCCAACAAATTCCTCTAAATCCGCAAACATTTCGTCTACAGAAAGCACTTCAAAATCGGGATGGTTTTTTAAGAAATTGGCATTTAGTTGGGCCAGATTTTCTTCTAATTCAAAAAAAATGTCGTTGTTTAATGAATCACGAACCGGATTTACGCCTTCTAATTTCGCTTTCAGGAATTTCCCCAGCTTGATATTGCTTATTAGTTTCACTTTTTTGCTTTGCTCCAGAAATAATTCTAAGTGTTTTTCGGCACCAATTAAAGCCAGGCCTTCTTCAATCAATTCGTTTAGTTCTTTGTTCCAGCCTGAATTGTAGACAAACTGCGAAAAATTTCCTTCGGTATATTGTGAATAGTAATAATCGAGATAGTAACTTGTCAATGCATCTTCGTGAATAAATTCGTCGTCTACACCTTCTTCACGCATTAAGTTGATTACCGAAATATTAGAGTGAATAACATCCTGCGGATTTTCACTTTTCATTGCTGTTTCAGAAACTATTATTCTACCGAATTCCTCCATTTGAGTTTTGTTTTGAGATTTGTTTTTGCAAATTTCAGCAAATTAAAACAGAAAAGAAATACAATCTGATTTATTTGGCATCAAGTTCGTCGTTCCTCTTTTTTTCATTGATTTTTGCAACTAATTCTTTCAAACGCAAGGCGCGTTCTCTTTTTTCTTCTTGAAGTTTAGCCTTTTTCCGATTTAGTAATTTGGTATGCAAAGCTTTGTTTTTGGTGTTTTTTTCGGGTCCCTTTGCCATGGTTTAGATTATTTAATTTTTCAAAATAAAAAAGCGACAAATACAAATTTACTGCTTTTCTTAAAGACTATATTGTTTTCTAGAATCTTTCAAAACTAAAGTTAATTTAATTTCAGAATAGAAACTGTATAGGACTCGATAAAACCAAAATTGAATTGACAAAACCTTCGGCATGATAAATGTAATAGTGTAAATTTCAATATTTAACCAAAAACCACCAAACCATGAAAAACATTATTTACAAAAGTTTACTTCTTTCTCTTTTAATTACCAATATCTGGTCAGTCGTTATGTTTTTTATTTATTATTTTGACAACCCTGTTCTTTTTAGTGGCTTTAAAACACTTTTTATTTACATATGGAGTTGCTGGATTAGTTCAGGATTAGGTATATTAATTCTTTTGTTTTCATTTTTAAAGATTTGGAAATCAAATCAATCAAAAGTTTTTCTGCTAATACTTATTGGCTGGTTTAATATTTTTTTTTCAATATTGCTTGTCGTAACCGTTTGTTTCGAAATAATTAGACATGAAGCTATAACTGGGTTTTATCTTTTTACTAATTTTATTATTTCAATTGTAATTTTCTTTCGTGCAAGAAGAATAATCAGCAGAACTATATGAACTTCCCCAAAAACCTAACTCTATTTTTCCTTTTAGGAATTCTCTCCATTTTAGCAGGAATAATTTATTCCATAATCCTGATAACAGAAAATTCTGCGGAAGATAGTTTATTGGGAATTTATATTTTAATGGGTTTGATTCCTGTTTCTCTAGTTATATTGATTGATAGATTATTCGTTAGAAAATTTGGAAATCAAAAAGTCAATAAAGTACAATTCTCTTTTCTGTTATTTATTATACTTTTATGGATTGTTAGAGCAATCGCTAATTTGTTCGTTTAAATTATGAAGAAAACAGTTTTATTAATTACAATCGGATGTCTTTTCTTCGGCTGCAAAAAAGAAGAAACAACAGAATTTCCATTTGACAGTTTGGTTTTATCTGAAAGTGGATTGCGTCATTCCATTTCTATTAAGTTTACCAAAAGTGACACTGTATTTTTTCAAAAAAGATTTCCAGAACCTCAAGGAAATTTTTACGCTATAATTCAAAGTGAAGAAAAAATAAAATTAAACAAATATTTCAAAAAATTAGACTTTAACAAGTTTAGCTCTGAATATCACCAAGAAAATTTATGCGACGGATATAGCTGTTTAATAAATATCATTGTAAATGGCAAGAGCAAGTCAATTTCTATCTATGGAAATAATGCACCTAAAGAACTTTATAACTACATCGATTCTTTAGCTTATTTTAAAAAAAATCTGAAGTTTATATCAACAAAACAAATTATAGATTTTGGTGATTTAACTTCTTTTCTACCGCCTCCACCACCACCTTTAAAAGAGAACTAATAAATATGAACCCAACCTTCTTCCCAACCCAGGAAAAATTTAGAGAATGGTTAGAAAAGCATTATCAAAAAGAAACCGAACTTGTCGTTGGTTTCTATAAAGTGAGCACCAAAAAACCATCTATGACCTGGTCAGAATCTGTAGATCAGGCACTTTGTTTTGGCTGGATTGACGGCATTCGAAGAACTATTGACGAGGAAAGTTATACGATTAGATTTACGCCAAGAAAAAAGTCGAGTATTTGGAGTGTTATAAACATTAAAAAAGTCGAAGTGCTCACAAAAGCCGGATTGATGAAAGAAGCCGGAATAAAAGCTTTCGAACACAGATCGGAAGAAAGATCTAAAATTTACTCGCATGAAAATGAAGCGTATGTTCTCGACCCTGAATTCGAAAAGCAATTTAAAGCTAATGAAACAGCTTGGGAATATTTCAGCAATCAGGCGCCATCATACAAAAAAGTAATAATTCACGTAATTATGAGCGCCAAACAAGAAAAAACCAGACTTGCAAGATTAGAGAAAGCAATAAAATTTAGCGCTGAAGGAAAACGAATGTTGTAAAGTAATGAAAGCATATTCTACCAACCGTTCAACCTGAAATTTGTGATTCAGAAAGCGAACTTCTTTTAACAAAATAACTATAAAAATGGGTATTTTTCCTGTAGGTTATTTACAATAATAAACCGTAATTTTATTCCCTCAAAAAAACAAAAGAAATTAAGGAATGGAAGGAAGAACAGCATTAGAATATTATGTTTTAGATGTGTTTTCAAACGAAAGCTATAAAGGAAATCCGCTTTCTGTAGTTTTTACCGATGGAAATCTAAAACTAGAAACCTATCAGGATATTTCTAAAGAATTTGGCTATTCTGAAACTTCTTTCGTGTATTATTCTAAAGAAAAGAAAGCACTAAATGTTCGTTCGTTTACTCCAACCGGAATTGAAATCGACGGCGCAGGCCATAATCTATTAGGTGCAGTCTGCGGTGCTTTACTAAAAGGAATGCCCATTTTTGACGAGCAAAATGAAAGCGAACCTTTTGTAATTATGAAGCGTTCCCCAATTCCGTTAACTGTAAGTTTTGATCCGGTTACTTTTTATCCTGTTGTTCAAATGCATCAAAAATCGGCAGTGATCAAACAAGAAATACCAACTTATAGAATTGCGGTAGCTCTCGGTTTAAAAATTGAAGATTTAGATGTGAATGCTTTTGTTCCAACAATAGTTAAAACAGAAGTCGCTCACACAATGGTTCCCATAAAAAACAGTCAATTACTTAACAGCTGTGTTCCAGATAATCAACTCTTAATCGAAATCTCAAAAGAATATAATTTTGAAGGTTTTTATTGTTTCACTATTGCCGATGAAGGTCAGGAACATATAGTCGAAACGAGATTTTTTAACCCAATAATCGGGATATTTGAAGATCCGGCAACGGGAACAGCTGCTGGCCCGTTAATTGGCTTTTTAACACAAAAGAAATTCACTAAATCTGAGAAAGAGTATAAAATTCTTCAAGGTGTCAAATTAAAACAGGCTTCAATGATTGAAGTTATGAATCGTGAAGAAGATATTTTAGTAGGCGGTTCTTCGATTATTACGATGAAAGGGGAACTTTATATATAAACAAAAAGCTGCATCCAGAAAATGCAGCTTTTTTTATATTCAAAACTAAGTAAAGATTTAGTTCGTTTTCATTGGCGGTAAATCAAATGCAACAGAATCATGTTCGAAATTGTTTCTGTGTCCACCATCGCAAAATGGTTTGTTATTAGATAATCCACAACGGCAAAGCCCAAGTGCAGATCTTCCTTGTAAACCGTAAAGTACTCCTTCCGGATCCATGATTTCAAAATCACCTTCTATTTTGATCGATCCGTTTTTATTGATGATTAATTTTGTCTTGCTCATAAACTTGTTTTTTTGTTTTTTTTTCGGAAAGCAAAGATTGCGAAATAAATCTTGAAGATTTTACTTGTAATGCTAGTTTAAACTGGTTCTATTTTATGGGGTTATACCACAGAGACTCGCAGAGTTTTTTATTTTTTGAATCTCGCAAAGTCGCAGAGTCGCAAAGTTTTGTTTTACGCAGATTGAGCAGATTTAAGTAAAAATCATTTAAATCCTTCTAATCTGTGGCTAAAATTAAAAAAACTTTGCGACTCTGCGACTTTGCGAGATTATTTCGCCACAACAACAAAAATCTTTGTGAATCTTTGCGAAAACTCTTAGCGAATCTTTGTGCAATAACAAAATCTCAATTCTATTGCTTATTTTTGCACTCAATAAAATTGAGTTATGATACAAAATCCAAAGAGATATACTATTACTGCGGCATTACCATATACAAACGGACCAATCCACATTGGCCATTTGGCAGGGGTTTACGTGCCTGCAGATATATATTCAAGATATTTGCGTTTGCAAAATAAAGACGTTGCGTTTATCTGCGGAAGCGATGAACATGGTGTTGCCATTTCGATGAAAGCAAAAAAAGAAGGAGTTACGCCACAAGAAGTTATAGATAAATATGACGGAATTATCCGCAGATCATTTTCTGATTTCGGAATTTCTTTTGACAATTATTCAAGAACTTCGGCTAAAGTTCATCATGATACGGCTCAGGAATTCTTCAGAACTTTGTATGATAACGGTGATTTTATTGAAGAAGTAACAGAACAATTGTACGATGCAAAAGCAGATCAGTTTTTAGCAGACCGTTTTGTGGTAGGAACTTGTCCAAAATGTGATAACCCGGAAGCTTACGGCGACCAATGCGAAAAATGCGGATCGACTTTGAATGCGACTGATTTGATTAATCCGAAATCAACAATTACTGGTGAAACTCCAATTTTAAAAGAAACAAAACACTGGTTTTTACCTTTAGACCGTTATTCTGATTTCTTGACCGAATGGATTTTGGTTGGACATAAAAATGACTGGAAACCTAACGTGTACGGACAAGTTAAATCTTGGATCGACGGCGGACTTGAGCCTCGTGCCGTAACGCGTGACCTTGATTGGGGAATTGACGTTCCGGTTGAAGGTGCCGAAGGAAAAAAATTATACGTTTGGTTTGATGCACCTATCGGATACATTTCTTCTACGAAAGAATGGGCAGCGCGCGAAGGAAAAGACTGGGAACCATATTGGAAAGATGAAGAAACGAAACTGGTTCACTTTATCGGGAAAGACAATATTGTTTTTCACTGTATTATTTTCCCGGCAATGCTTAAAGCCGAAGGAAGTTATATTTTACCAGACAATGTTCCTGCAAATGAGTTTTTGAATTTAGAAGGAAACAAACTTTCGACTTCAAAAAACTGGGCGGTTTGGTTACACGAATATTTAGAAGATTTTCCAGAGAAACAAGATGTTTTGCGTTACGCTTTAACATCAAACGCTCCGGAAACAAAAGATAACGATTTTACCTGGAAAGATTTCCAAGCTAGAAATAACAATGAATTAGTTGCCATTTTCGGGAATTTCATTAATCGTGTTGTGGTTTTAACTAACAAATATTACGAAGGTGTTATTCCAACTCCAAATGAATTTACTGAAATTGACGAAGCAACTTTAGCCGAATTAAAAGCGTATCCTGCTGTAATTTCAAGTTCAGTTGAGCGTTACAGATTCCGTGAAGCTTTAGGCGAATTGATGAATGTTGCCCGTTTAGGAAACAAATATCTTGCTGATGAAGAGCCTTGGAAAGTAATGAAAGATGATCCGGAACGTGTAAAAACTCAAATGTATGTTGCACTTCAAATTGCTGCTGCGTTAAGCGTTTTAGCTGAACCGTTTTTGCCTTTTACAGCTGCTAAATTGTCAAGAATCTTGAAAAATGAAGGTCAATTGAAATGGAATGATGTTGCTGAAAATTCAGAATTAATTGTAGAAGGGCACAAAATTGGTGAAGCAGAATTGCTTTTCGCAAAAATAGAAGACGAAGAAATACAAAAACAAATAGATAAATTGGAAGCTACAAAAACGGCTAACCTTGCCGAAAACAAACAAGCTGAACCGCAAAAAGATTTAATTCAGTTTGAGGATTTTGCCAAAATGGACATTCGTATTGGAACTATTCTGGAAGCAGAAAAAATGCCAAAAGCGAACAAACTTTTGGTTCTTAAAGTTGATACAGGAATTGACGTTCGTACCATTGTTTCGGGAATTGCCGAGAGTTTTTCTCCAGAAGAAATCATTGGGAAACGTGTTTCTGTTTTAGCGAATTTAGCGCCAAGAGCTTTACGCGGTGTTGAAAGTCAGGGAATGATTTTAATGACTACAAATGCCGAAGGAAAATTGGTTTTTGTAAATCCAGATGCTGATGCACCAAACGGATCGACTGTAAACTAAGATTTTATATACTTATATAAATTGCGTGAGTCGATTATTTTAATTGATTCACGCAATTTTCTTTTTACTTACAAGCCTAAAAAAACAAATAAAATGAAAATCACCAAACCAAGACTAGCTTTAATATGTGGTATACTCTGTATTTCGATTTTTCCTATATTGGTTAAATTACGTTTAACACCTGGATTAATTTCGGCTTTTTACCGAATGTTTTTTGCAGTCGTTTTGCTTTTGCCTTATGTTGTTTTAAGTAAAAATTTTAAACTTCCGAGTTTGAAATTTGCTCTTTTGGCAATGCTTTGCGGGGTTTTATTTTCTTCGGATGTTGCGGTTTGGAATATTGCCATTCAGGATTCGAGTGCAACTCAGGCTTCTTTATTAACGAATTTATCTCCGGTCTGGGTAGGAATTGGTTCATTTTTATTTCTGAAATCAAAACCAGCGCCAAACTTTTGGATTGGAACAATTGTTTCTTTATTCGGAATGGTGACTTTGGTTGGATTTGAGTTTTTTATTGATTTAAATTTCAATCAGGCTTTTCTGTTTGCCGTTTTATCCGGAATCTTATATTCGATTTATCTTTTAGTCAGCAAAAATGTACTTTCTCAAGTAGATGTTTTATCGTTTATGACCATTAGTTTATTGGCTTCGAGCGTTTATCTGGGAATTCTTTGTTATTCTTTGAATGAACCTTTTACAGGATTTTCAAATACAGGCTGGTTTGTCTTGATTCTTCAGGCAGTAATTTGTCAATTGTGCGCCTGGCTTTCGATTAGTTACGCCACGCAGCACATGCGCGCGACCAGAGTTTCATTGAGTTTATTGAGTCAGGCTGTAATTACCTCTATTTTAGCTTGGTTATTTTTAGAAGAAAAAATAACTTTACAAATGGTTTTCGGCGGTATTATATTACTTTTTGGAATCCGAATTACTTTTTATGATAAGACGATTTCTTTAAAAAGTCTGTTTTCTAAATAAGCTGGTCCGCGGATTTTACAGATTAAACGGGTTTACGCGGATTGATTTTTAAATTTGCTTCTGAAAAGTTCTCACGCAGATTTGGCAGATCAGGCAGATAAAAATCATTTTAATCTTTTTTAATCTGTGGCAAAAAAAATTAGTGCAATTCGTGTAATTCTTGGCAAAAAACCAAAACCTGAAACCTGAAACAAAAAACACTTGAAACAAAACATTATGTTACATAAAAGCAAAATACCAAACTTAAAAGTAATCGCATTTGATGCCGATGATACTTTATTTGTAAACGAACCTTATTTTCAGGAAACAGAGCACAAGTTTTGCGCCTTGATGGAAGATTATCTTTCGCATCAGGGAATTTCGCAGGAATTATTTAAAATCGAAATTGCAAATTTACCTTTATACGGTTACGGAATTAAAGGTTATATTCTTTCGATGATCGAAGCGGCGATGAACATTTCAAACAATACAATTCCGGTTGAAGTGATCGAAAAGATAATTCAATATGGAAAAGAACTCCTTGAAAAACCAATCGAATTGCTGGACGGAATCGAAGAAACGCTGCAAGCTTTACACGGAAAATATAAATTAGTAGTTGCCACAAAAGGCGACTTAAAAGATCAGCACAGCAAACTGCATCGTTCTGGTTTAGGTCATTATTTTCATCATATAGAAGTAATGTCAGACAAACAGGAAATTGATTACCAGAAACTGCTTGGTCGTTTGGATATTCAGGCACATGAATTTTTAATGATCGGAAATTCATTAAAATCTGATATCCTGCCCGTTTTAGAAATTGGCGGTTATGCCGTTCACATTCCGTTTCATACCACCTGGGAACACGAAAAAATAAACCATAAAGTTGAACACGAACATTTTAGTTCATTCGAAAAGATTACAGAAGTAGTCCATAATTTAATAAAATGAAAACACTTTTAGACTTAGAAAACTGGAACAGAAAAGAACATTTTGCACATTTTAAACAAATGGAAGAGCCTTTTTTTGGTGCAACTGTCGAAATTGACTGCACCAAAGCTTATCAAACTGCCAAAGAACTTAAGGTTTCTTTTTTCATTTTCTATTTACATAAAACGCTGGTTGCTGTAAACGCGATGGAAAATTTTAGGTATAGAATTGCCGATGGAAAAATATATATTAACGATCGCATAGATGTGTCGGCAACAATTGGCCGTGAAGACGGTACTTTCGGATTTTCATTAATTGAATATAATTCAGATTTTGAAACCTTCAAACAAAATGCTTTAACCGAAATTGAGCGTGTACAAAACACAACCGGGCTTTTCACCAGATCTTTTGATGATGATAATGTGATTCATTTTTCGGCAATACCGTGGTTGAATTTTACATCGCTTTCACACGCACGAAGTTTTACATTTCCAGACAGCTGCCCTAAAATTTCGTTTGGCAAAATGATAACATCTGAAACCGGAAAACGCACTATTGCAATGTCTATTCATGTACATCATGGTTTAATGGATGGTTTACACGTAGGTCAATTTGTAGATTTCTTTCAAGAAGAGCTGAATAAAAAATAATCTTAATCCTACAATTTGGTCTTATTTTAATACTTTAATGGCTTATCGCGGACAAGGCAAGCAGTAATAAATTCGTTGGTTTGGGAAAAATTTAAAACTCAAATTACAATGAAAAAATCTGTAATGATTCTCGCATTTGCTTTAGGCTTAACTGGCGTGAATGCACAAACAGAAACAAATTCTTCGAACAATTACAATAAGTGGTCTATAGAATTTGCTGGTGGTGTAAACAAACCTCAAAAACCATTTTCAGACGGTTACTTTACAAGTACCCCAAGTCCGTGGGTTGGTGATTTCGGAGTACGTTACATGTTTAATAACAAATTCGGTTTAAAAGCTGATTTTGGTTATAACAGTTTAACGAGTAAAAACAATTCTTTAGATTTTGATTCAAAATACTACAGAATAGATTTACAAGCTGTTGCTAACTTGGGACGTATCATGAATTTTGAAACATGGACTAATACTCTTGGATTATTAGGACATGCTGGTTTTGGTTATTCTCAATTAAGAAACGACAATTTTAGAGGTGCAGACGAAATGGGTAACTTTATTGCTGGTGTAACCGGACAAATAAAATTATCAAACAGACTTGCTTTAACTGGAGATTTCTCTACAATCTTTAATGCATCTCAAGATCGTACTTTTGACGGAGCTTACTTACCTGAAAACAGAGGTTTCTCTGGATTAATTTTCAATGGTACTGTTGGATTAAATGTTTATTTAGGCAAAAACACTAAACATGCTGACTGGACTGTAATTTCTGAGAATATTGATCTTTCAGCATATGACAACAAAATTGCTGATCTTGAAAATCAAATTAAGAACATACCGCAAAAACAAGTTATTGTAGAAAAACCTGTTACAAACAATGTGGTAAACGACAAAGATGTTGTTAAAGACATGATCAATGACAAATATTACAGTGTTTATTTTGATTTCAACAAATCGACTCCAATCGAAAATTCAACTGCTGCAATTGATGTTCTTTTATCTTATTTAAGAAAAAATCCATCGGCAACTGTTGACATCATTGGTTATGCTGATCAAGTTGGAAAATCTGAATACAATGAAAAATTATCAAATGCCAGAGCAACAAATGTAAAAACTATCCTTGAAAAAGCCGGAATCGCATCTTCAAGATTAAATGTTGTAGCTGCCGGAGCTGATACATCAATTCAAAAAGATTCAGAAGAAGCTAGAAGACTGGCAAGAAGAGTTACTTTTAAAATAAAATAATTCTTTTAAAAATAAATAATTTAAAAGTCCGAAAGAAATTTTTCGGGCTTTTTTGTATTTTATAGTTTAAAAATAATTATTCCCTTTCTATGCTTAAATTATAGTCTTAATTATTTCATTAAATTTGGAATAATATTTGCCCGTAAAAACATATGAAAAAACTTTTACTTTTTTTGCTTATACTTTCTAAATCAGTATTGTTAAGCCAGACAGTATTGAATTCATTTCCGTTAAACCTGAACAACCCTTTAGAAGACGGTCAAATTTTAAATATTGAAGATGTAAAAACGCATGATATTTATGTTTTTGCTGCAGATACTAAAAACGTCAATATTTTAAAATATAATAAATCGCTGTTTCTCACAAATCAATTTACGGATTCAATAAAAAACCCGCTAAACAGACCTTTGAGCGGCTACAGCATTAGTGAAGATGGAAATCCATTATTATACTGGAATTTTCCAAACGCCAGAAATCTTAAAATCGTAAAATATTTTCTGGATTCAAAAACTTCCCGAACATTAAACTTCGATTTTCCTGAAAACAATGAATATATTATAGGCACTTTTCAAAAAAACAATATTTTTTATGTTCTGGGAAAGGAAAAAGATCAAAAGCATCTTCTTCTTTATGAATTTCAAAATGGAAAATGCGAAATTAAAATGTTTGACTTTTCAGATTATAACTTTCAAACTGAAAAAGGACAGAAATTTACATTCAATGGATTGATTCGAAATTTTCCAATACAAAAAATAGATTCCGGCGTTTTTAATTCTTTAGACAAAACTTCAGGGATAAACAAAATGTATGTTCTTGATGATCATATTATTTTGACATTTGACTATAATACACAAAAAACACAGGTTTTTGATCTGAACTGGCAAACTCTTGAAGTGAAAGAGAAAATATTTACTCAGCCCAACTCTAAAAAACCTGCTAAAAGTTCCAATTCTTTTTACAGCGACGGCAGATTATTTCAAATCAAAGCTAACAGCGAAGAGTTTTTGTATGATATAAAAGATTTTGAATCTGGACAAATCCTAAAAAGTGTTTCGGTTTCAAAAAATGATACAATTCGTTTCAAGAACTCTCCTTTGTTCCTTCAAACAAACAATCAAAAACCTCAGGAATTAAAAACCACAGCTAAATTCCTTAAGCACTTATCAGATTTAAGCGTAGGGATTTCAGTTTTCCAAAGCAAGAAAAACAACTATATAACGTTTGGAGGTTTTGTAGAGTATATTGTTACCCGTTATTATGGCTTGGATGATGTTGCTGACTTTAATGGCACTGGCGCACAATCTACCTATATCCAGAATAAAATGGTATTTTTTGATTCGACGCTTGATTCTAATCTTGAATTTGTAAATAACAAACAATCAGAACCATTGGCCATTGATAATATTTATTACTATTTAAGCATAAATAAAAATGTATCGCTTCAAAACATTCTAAAACTAAAAGATTATTATATTTTGAGCTATTACGATGATACTCAAAAACAATTTATAATTCGCAAATTTACAGATGGCTTTATAAGGGAAGATAACGGAAATCCAATTATGAACAAGTCTCAATTCTCGAAACCTGCCTCTTTTGGCAAGATCAAAACTTATAAATTTATTGAGAATTAATCCAAATGTCTCAATGTTTTCGTGGTTTGAAAAAGTGGTTTGGAATATTTTTGTTAATTTTACAAAAAAGACATCATTATGCTATCAAAAAATATTGAAACAGCTTTAAATAAGCAGATCCGCATAGAAGCAGAATCTTCGCAAACTTATCTTTCTATGGCTTGTTGGGCTGAAGTACACGGATTAGAGGGAATTGCTCAATTTATGTACACACAATCAGACGAAGAGCGTGCACATATGCTTAAATTAGTAAAATATGTGAACGAACGCGGAGGACACGCTCTTATTACAGATCTAAAAGCACCTAAAATAACCTATTCTACTTTTAAAGAAATGTTTGAGGAGCTTTATAATCATGAAATTTTTGTTTCGCAATCTATCAACGAATTGGTACACATAACTTTTGAAGAAAAAGATTATGCAACACATAATTTCTTACAATGGTATGTTTCTGAACAAATCGAAGAAGAAGCTACAGCTAAATCTATTTTAGATAAAATCAACTTGATTGGTGAAGATAAAGGCGGACTTTACTTGTTTGATCGTGATATTCAGCAATTAACAGTTACAAGTTCAATTGCAATTAATCCAAAATAAAAAAGTTAAAGTTTATTTAGAATACTTAAAAATAACTTTTTTCATTTATATTTGCCTCTGTTTTTAATAATACAGAGGAAAATTGGGCAAGAAAGAAAAAGACAAGGACAAGAAAAAGGATAAAAAGAAAAAAAAGAATGCTGTTATCCTTGATAAGATTAAGAAGATTGAAAACTGTAAATCTTCTTGCTGTGAGAAATATAAAAAAAGCGAAAAGAAACGCTGCTCGCGCTGTCCTATGTTTGATTTATTCAAAAAAACTGCTTAACGAAATATAGAAAACCCACCAAGAAATCTGGTGGGTTTTTAATTTTAAATTATATTCGTCTTCTGATTTTAAAAGAGTCTCTATTTAATTATGAAAAACCAAATTTCTATACCAAAATCAAGTCTTGATTTTTTACATCAGCTCAAACAAAACAATAACAAACCTTGGTTTGAAGAGAATAAACCAAAGTATTTAATCGAATTAAATCACATTGAGACCTTTTCAGAAGCACTTCTTCAGGAACTTTCCAAAACAGATGTTTTAGAAACACGTTCCGGAAAAAGAAGCGTATATAGAATTTATCGTGACATTCGTTTTTCTAAAGATAAAACTCCATTTAAAACTTTTTGGGGCGGTAGTTATACCCGTGCTACAAGTGCCCGACGCGGTGGATACTATTTCCATATCGAAAAAGGAAACACTTTTTTTGCCGGTGGTTTCTGGGGACCAAATGCTGCCGATCTAAAACGCATAAGAAGCGAGTTTGCCCACGATCCTGAATCGTTTAAAAAAATATTGAATTCAAAATCTTTTAAAAACACTTTTGGAGCTTTGCAAGGCGAGCAGCTTAAAACGGCACCAAAAGGTTTTGACAAAGATCATGAGGCTATAGATTTACTTCGTTTCAAACAGTATTTAATCATCAAACGATTTAGTGATGATGAAGTTTTGAGTCCGCTATTTTTAGAACAGGCTTTGGAAACCTTCAAAAACATGAGACCTTTTTTCGACTATATGAGCGAAGTGCTTTCGACAGATATAAATGGTGCTTCGGTTTTATAAATACATTTCAACACAAAAATAAAACCCGGCAGATTTTAAAAACCTGTCGGGTTTGTTGCATTTAATCAAACGTTATTTACTTAGCAGCAAAATCTCATTTACAACAACTTCGGTAACATATCTTTTTTCTCCATTTTTGTCATCGTAGCTTCTGTGTGTTAATTTCCCGTCGACAGCGACTTCTTTTCCTTTCACTACAAATTTCTCGATGATTTCGGCTGTTTTTCCTCAGGCTGTAACTCGGTGCCATTCGGTTTGTTCTACTTTTTCACCTTTATCATTTTTGTAAATCTCATTTGTTGCGATACTCAAATGAGCCAGTTTTTTTCCGTTTTCTAATGTTCTAATTTCAGGATTCTGTCCTACGTTACCAATTAGTTGTACTCTGTTTTTCATTGCATTCATGGCGTATACTATTTAAATGTTCATATAAAAATTCGCTGATTAATTTCAACGAGACAAAGGTGCGGCCGTTCTCCTAAAATATTCGGTTGCAAACTATTTACTTTCGGTTGTAATTATTTGTAAGCGTTTGTAAATGGAAATTATTTTTGCTATATTTGAGATAAATCGTACATATATGCAGACAGAAATTAAAAAAGTAGAGTTACGAAACCTTGCATTTGAAGATTACAAGCAATTGAAAAATTCAATGGTAGAATCGTATCCTGAAATGGCCAATAATTATTGGAGATCAAACGATATAAAAAAATTACTCAAAATATTTCCCGAAGGACAATTAGTAATCTTAGTCGATGGAGTCGTTGTGGGCTCGGCATTATCGCTTATTGTCGATGAAAAACTAGTCGACAAAAGACACAATTACAGACAAATTGTTGGTGATTATTCTTTTTCAACTCATAATCCCAACGGCGAAATTTTATACGGAATCGATGTTTTCATTCATCCAAACTATCGCGGACTTCGTTTGGGCCGACGCCTTTATGATGCCCGTAAAGAACTTTGCGAACAATTAAATTTAAAAGCTATTGTTTTTGCAGGCAGAATTCCGAATTACAATCAACATTCTGGCAAGTTTACTCCAAGAAATTATATTGAAAAAGTAAAAGACAAAGAACTTCATGATCCTGTTCTTTCTTTTCAGTTAAGCAATGATTTTCACGTTCTGCGTATCATCAAAAATTATTTGGAAGGTGACGAAGAATCAAAAGAATTTGCAGTTCTTTTGGAATGGAACAACGTTTATTATGATGAAAGTCCGAAATTAATTAATTCTGAAAAAAGTATTATTCGACTGGGATTAATTCAATGGCAGATGCGTCAGCTCAATAATGTTGAAGCGCTTTTTGAACAGGCCGAATTTTTTATCGATGTTGTTTCCGGTTACGGAAGTGATTTTGCATTATTTCCTGAACTTTTCACGGCGCCTTTAATGGCTGATTTCAATCATTTATCTGAAGCCGAAGCAATTCGGGAATTAGCCAGACATTCAGATCCAATCAGAAAGCGCTTTCAGGAATTTGCTATTTCGTACAACATCAATATTATAACCGGAAGTATGCCGCACCTGGAAAATGGTGTTTTGTATAACGTTGGTTTTTTATGCAAAAGAGACGGAACTTCTGAGATGTATTATAAAATCCACATCACCCCAAATGAAGTACATCATTGGGGAATGAAAGGCGGATCTGAGTTCAAAACTTATGATACAGACTGCGGTAAAATTGGAATCTTAATTTGCTACGATGTCGAATTCCCGGAACTTTCAAGATTATTGGCAGATGAAGGAATGAATATTCTTTTTGTTCCGTTTTTGACCGATACTCAAAATGCGTATACCCGAGTTAAACACTGCTCACAGGCACGCGCGATCGAAAACGAATGTTATGTTGCCATTGCCGGCTGCGTTGGAAATCTTCCAAAAGTAAATAATATGGATATTCAATATGCACAGGCTTCGGTTTTTACACCTTCAGATTTTGCTTTTCCAAGTAACGGAATCAAAGCAGAAGCAACTCCAAATACTGAAATGACGCTGATTGTAGATGTCGATTTAGACTTATTGAAAAATCTTCATGAACATGGAAGTGTGCGAATTTTAAAGGATAGACGAAACGATTTATATCAAATTAAAAAAACGTAATCGATGAGAACATGCCTTGAATGTGCGGAAAAACTTGTGGGCCGTGAGGATAAAAAGTTTTGTTCAGACAATTGTCGAAATGCCTACAACAATAAAATAAATAAAGACAGCAACAATTTCATGCGAAATGTAAACAACAAATTACGAAAAAATTACCGTATTTTGTCAGAGCTAAATGTTGACGGAAAATCAAAAGCAACTAGGGAGAAAATGATTAATAAAGGTTTTGATTTTGATTTCTTTACTAATATCTTGCAAACCAAAACAGGGAATACCTACTATTTCTTGTATGACCAAGGATATAGGTCTTTGGACAATGATTATTATATGCTTGTTAAAAAAGAAATTTAGTTATTCATCATGAGAAAAAACCCCACCTCGATTCTGGCAGTTGTCTTAATTCTAGCCATTTTAGGTATCATTTATGCCACAATGATGCCGCAGTATATATCTAAAAATGACGAGGCACTGGCTGATTTTTCTACTGAACGGGCTTTAAATCAAGTCGAAATTATCGCTCAGAAACCGCATTATGTGGGTTCGACAAATCATGAGTTGGTAGCTAATTATCTTAAACTGGAGCTAAACAGAATTGGATTAGAAACAAGCGTTCAGGAAGGTTTTACTCTTAATGATAAAGGACTTTTAGTAAAATCTAAAAATATTCTTGCCAGAATTAAAGGAACAAATAGTTCAAAAGCACTTTTATTACTTTCTCATTATGACAGTGCACCGCATTCTTTTTCAAAAGGTGCGAGCGATGACGCATCTGGTGTTGCAACAATACTAGAAGGAATCAGAGCATTTTTATATGCTAAAGAACCTCAAAAAAATGATATTATTATTCTTTTTTCAGATGCTGAAGAATTAGGCTTAAATGGGGCCGCACTTTTTGTAAACAAGCATCCTTGGGCAAAAGACGTAGGTTTGGTTTTAAATTTTGAAGCAAGAGGAACTTCCGGGCCAAGTTATATGCTGATGGAAACCAACAAAGGAAACCAAGCACTCGTTCAGGAATTTACAAAAGCAAAAGCATCTTACCCCGTTTCAAACTCATTGATGTACAGCATTTATAAAATGCTTCCAAATGATACCGACTTAACCGTTTTTAGAGAACAGGGAAATATTCAGGGGTTTAATTTCGCTTTTATCGACGGACATTACAATTATCACACACAGCAGGACGATGTTCAGCATTTAAACAAAATGACTTTGGCGCATCAAGGTTCTTATTTGATGCCTTTGTTAAGATACTTTGCAAATGCAGACTTAAACCAAACGGCTTCAACAGAAGATTATGTTTATTTCAGTGCTCCGTTTTCTTTCATCAGTTATCCTTTTTCGTGGGTAATGCCAATGACTTTAATCGCTTTTGGTTTGTTGGTTCTTTTCATGTTTATCGGAAAAGCCAAAAGAATGATCACTTTTAGAGAAATATTTAAAGGATTCGTTCCGCTTTTAGGGTCATTAATTATAGCCGGTTTAGTTACCTTTTTAGGATGGAAAATCATTTTAGAAATCTATCCGCAGTATTCTGATCTCTTAAATGGATTTACATACAACGGTCACGCTTATATTGGTGCATTTGTAACCTTAAGCATTGCAATTTGTTTCGCTTTTTACCATCATTTTTCTGATGCAAAAATTACGATGAATCATTTTGTAGCGCCTTTGCTGCTTTGGATCGTAATAAATGGATTTTTAGCCAATAGTTTAACCGGAGCCGGATTCTTGATTATTCCTGTTTATTTCGGAATTCTTTTATTCGGAATCTTCGTTTTTACACAGCACTACAGTTTGGGTATAAATTTAATTTTCAGTATTCCTGCTTTAGCTATTATTGCACCGTTTATTGTCATGTTTCCAATTGGCTTAGGATTAAAAATACTTTTTGGAAGTGCTGTTTTAACCGTTCTTCTCTTCGGATTATTACTGCCAATATTCAATACTTTTGTTAAAAAAGGCGCATGGATTATGGTTTTCTTTGCTGCATCGATTGGATTCTTTATATACGCAGGATATCATTCAGGATATGAACACGGAAAAGCAAAATCAAACAGTTTACTTTATGTTTATAATGCAAATACCAACTCAGCACTTTGGGCAACTTATGATGTAAATCTTGACGACTGGACTAAATCATATTTGGGTCAGAAAAACCAAAAAGCTGTAGGTTTAAACAGTCTTCCTATTGCAAGCAAATACAATTCTGCTTTTACATACAGCGCAATTGCTCCTGTAGTCGATATTCCAAAACCTACTATTTCTTTCTTAAAAGACAGTGTTGTGGGTAATAACAGATATATCAAAATCCAAATAACGTCAAATAGAAAAGTAAACCGTTACGATATCTATGCAAACCCAAAAATGACTTTTTACAACTTTAAAGCAAACGGCGTTTCAACTTCTGGCGAAAAAACAAATCGTTTAGAACGAGACGGAATGCGCGTTCTGTGTTATTATGTTGTAGGAAACGAACCGCTTGTTATGGATTTCTACATCAATAAATCATCTATTTTTGATATGGATTTAATTGAAAGCTCATTCGACTTGATGACAAATCCGTTATTGAAAGTGAATCCGAGAAGCGACTGGATGATGCCAACACCATTTGTTTTAAATGATGCGGTTATGATTCAGCAAAAAATCAAGAGATATACAGCTCCGGTAAATCCGCCAATACAACCTGCTCCGGTTCAGGATAGCACTGTAATTGCAAAAGACAGTTTAAAACCGGTTGTAAAACCAGAGTAGTAAACTATGGAAGGTCCAGATTTAACAACATTATTCCTTTTACTATTTGTTTTATGCTGTATGATGTATAGATCATTGAACTCTAAAAAAAGTTTTTCAAAAAAAGACTTTTTCCTTCAATATGATTCTATTAATCAAACGATTTACTTGCTAATTGGAATTATAATCGTAACAGTAGTAATAATAAAACGATTGACAGATCTTTACATATAAATAAAAGGCAGACTTAATAAGTCTGCCTTTCTTTTTAACAGGCACATTCAATTTTTAAACCTGCTTTGTTTCCTTTTACACCTTCCGTTGCATATCCGTCAAACTTCCACCACTCTATTCCGCCAATTAATTCTTTTACTTTAAATCCTAATTTTGTCATATTCAAAGCTCCTTTAGTCGAAGCGTTACAGCCAATTCCGTCGCAATACGTAACATACAAAATATCTTTATCTAAATGTTTTGTTGTTTCTGCCGACATTTCGCGATGCGGAATATTAATCGCATTCGGAATATGTTCTGCTTCAAACCCAAAAACTTTTCTGGCATCAAGCGCAATTACTTTTTCACTATTATTTAAAGCATCAAATAAATCAGACGGATCCATTTCGAATGTTAATTTATGCTCATAAAATTTAATTTGATCTTCCATTTTAATGTCGTTTAATGATTTTGTTTTTTCAAAAGTAGCAGCTCATATCATGTCATAAAAACGAAAAGAATTCATGAACCGCATTACTTTTTTTCATGCAAAAGGCAGTCTAAAATTTTGTTCCTTTGTACTTAAATCTCAAAAAATGGAAATACGTCACCTAAAATTGATAAAAGCAATTGTTGAAGAAGGAAGCATTACAAAAGCTATTGACAAACTTCATTTGACACAATCGGCTTTGAGTCATCAGCTCAAAGAAGCAGAATATCAATTGGGTACAGCCATTTTTTTAAGAACCAACAAAAAACTGGTTCTCACAAAGGCCGGCGAAAAAATCTATGAATTGGCCAATGAAATTCTGGATAAACTTTCGCAGGCGCAAACACAGATCAAACAAATGGTTTATGGCGAATATGGCGAAATCAGAATCAGCACCGAATGTTTCTCAAGTTATCACTGGCTTCCGCCGGTTTTAAAACAGTTTCATCTTTTATATCCTAATGTTGAACTGAAAATTATTACCGAAGCAACCCATATTCCGCTGCAAAAACTTTTAGAAAATACCATTGACATTGCCATTGTAAGTGATACGATTAAAGACAATCATATAAAATATACCGAACTTTTTCAGGACGAAGTAGTTATGGCAGTTTCAGAAAATCATCCTTGGGCAGATAAAAAATATGTTGTTGCCGAAGATTTCATCAATGAACATTTAATAATTCATTCCCTTCCGATGGAAACGGTTACGATTCATCAGTTTGTTTTGGCTCCAGCCAAAGTAACGCCGAAAAAGGTAACACCGCTTCCACTAACAGAAGCTTCTCTTGAAATGGTAAAAGCCGATATGGGCGTTATGTCGATGGCAAAATGGGCATTACAGCCACATTTAAAGAATAATCCAATAAAAGCGGTAAAAGTGGGCAAAAACGGCTTAAAACGTAAACATTTCATCGCAACGAGAGCAAACGAAACGTATCCCGATTATTTTCAGCATTTTATTAATTTTCTTCAAAACGAAATTAACCTACAATGGAATATACAATAAGAAATTGCGAAATAGCCGATTTACCCAAATTAGTCGTTTTATGCCAAAAACATGCAGAATTTGAGAAAGCCGATTACAATTCACAAGGAAAAGAAGAAGGTTTAAAAGAAGCTTTATTTAGTGAAAACCCTAAATTATTTTGTTTAGTTGTTGCAACTGACAATGATATTGTGGGTTATGTTTCTTATAATTTTACTTACTCAACCTGGAGCGCTGGTGGTTTTATTTATATGGATTGTTTGTTTCTAGAAGAAGAAGCTCGAAATTTTGGAATTGGAGAAGTTCTAATTAACAAATTAAAACAAATCGGAAAAGAAAAAAACTGCGTCAACATGCAATGGCGAACGCCACAATTTAATGAAAGAGCTATTAAATTCTATCACAGAATTGGCGCAAAAGGAAAAGACAAAGTTTGCTTTTTTCTGGATTTGTAATAATCTGAAAATTTAATCTCGCAAAGTCGTAAAAACGCAAAGTTTTTTATTTATAGCCACAGCTTAAAAGATTAAAATGATTTTAAAATCTGCTTAAATCTGTTGAATCTGCGTGAAACAAAAAAACCTTTGAATCTTTTGTACCTTTGAGTCTTTGAACCTCAAAAAAGAAATGAAACAAATAAGCATATTAGGCTGCGGGTGGCTCGGACTGCCTTTAGCTAAAAAACTAATCGAAAAAGGAAATTCGATAAACGGATCAACAACTTCTGAAAGTAAACTTTCTATTTTAGAAAATGCCGGGATAAATCCATTTTTGGTTATCGTTGAAAGCGAAAATGTATCAGAAAAGATTACTGATTTTTTAGCCGAAAGCGAAATCCTGATTATTGACATCCCGCCAAAATTGCGAACTGTTTCATCCGAGTCTAACAAAATTTTTATTCAGAAAATCGAAAACCTAATTCCGTTTATTGAGAAATCAAGTGTTTCGAAAGTTCTTTTTGTGAGTTCAACTTCAGTTTATGGAGATGAAAACGAATTTATTACTGAAGAAACAACCCCAAATCCGGAAACCCAAAGTGGTAAACAATTAGTTTTAGCAGAAGCAATCCTTCAAAAAAATCAAAATTTTGAAACTACAATTCTACGCTTTGGCGGATTAATTGGTGAAGACCGACATCCGGTAAAATTTTTAGCGGGAAAAGAAAATCTAGAAAATCCAGATGCTCCAATAAACTTAATTCATCAAAATGACTGTATTTCAATTATTGAAGAAATCATAAACCAATCAAAATGGAATGAAGTTTTTAATGCCGCTGCGCCTTTTCATCCATCAAGAGAACAATATTATACTCAAAAAGCAAAAGAACAAAACTTAGTTTTACCAAAATTCAGTTCTGAAAACTCAAATATCAAGAAAACTATTTCAAGCGAAAAAATCGAAAATATTTTAAACTATAACTTTAATTTGGAAGATTACTAGAATTTCAAATATCAGGCTGAGCGAAGTCGAAGCCATTTCCTTTTTTGTAAGCCTTCAACTTCGCTCAGGATGACAACAGCGCAAACTTTGTGATCTTCAAACAACAAAAACTTAAATTACTTACAGAACTTATATGGTTTAAAAAAAACTTTGCGAACTTTGCGATACCTTCGCGTCTTTGCGGTAAAAAACTTTACGGTTAAAACTATGGAAACAGTTTATGTTAATTCACCTTTAGGAATCACCAAAATAGTTGGAGATGAACATGGTATTGCTGTAATCTCCGTTTCTGATGTTGGGACAAATGAAGTTTCAAAGAAAATACCAAAAGTTTTAAAAGATGCCGTTTCGCAGCTTGAAGAATATTTCGAAGGAAAAAGAACCGATTTCGATTTAAAACTAAATCCAAAAGGCACTGAATTTCAGCAGAAAGTCTGGAAAGCATTACTGGAAATTCCGTACGGAAAAACGGTAAGTTATATGGATCAAACCAAAAAACTGGGCGATATAAAAGCAATTCGTGCTGTAGCATCTGCAAATGGTAAAAATCCGCTTTGGATTGTCGTTCCCTGCCACAGAGTTATCGGAACAGATGGTTCATTAACGGGTTACGCCGGTGGATTGTCACGTAAAAAATGGCTTCTCGAACACGAAAGTCCTTCTACACAGCAAAGTTTATTTTAAACACAAATTTCACAGATTTTCACGAATTAAAATTATAGTTTTATATTTACAAAACATTAAACTCTGTGTGATCATTTTACTCAAAACCATTCGTGGTAATTGGTATAACCCGTGTTTAAATTAAAACTATGATTGAAAAAATAAATCTCAACAACATTTTATTTCTTGATATAGAAACCGTTCCGGAAGAGGAAAACTTCAATTCTCTTGATACAGAAATGCAGTCGCTTTGGGACTTAAAAACGCAGTATCAGCGAAAAGATGATTTTACACCGGAAGAATTCTACGATCGCGCCGGAATTTGGGCGGAATTCGGAAAGATTATTTGTATTTCTGTTGGCTATTTTACAATCAAAGGCGACGTTAGAAATTTCAGGGTGACTTCTTTTTTTGGAGAAGAAAAAAAGATCCTGAAAGACTTTAATAATCTGCTGAACAATCATTTTAATCAATCTCAGCATATTTTATGCGGACATAATGCAAAAGAATTTGATCTTCCGTTTATAGCACGCCGTATGATTATAAATCAAATTGCAATTCCCGACAAGCTGAATTTATTCGGTAAAAAACCTTGGGAAATTGCACATCTTGATACTTTAGAATTATGGAAGTTTGGCGATTACAAACATTTTACGTCGCTAAAACTATTGACAAAAATTCTCGGAGTTCCATCGCCAAAAGGTGATATCGACGGCAGTCAGGTCGCACACGTTTATTATGTTGAAAAAGACATAGACAGAATTATAACATATTGTGAAAAAGACACAATCGCTGTAGCACAGATTTTCCTTCGCTTACGACGTGAAGATTTATTGATTGATGACGAAATTATTCATGTATAGTTTTTTTTGAGGTACAAAGGAGCAAAGGCTCAGAGGGACAAAGGTTTCTTTAATGAACTTATATTTCTTATATGTTTTAATAAAAAGTTTGAAAGATGACACATTCGGAAATTTCACATCATCGTCTTGTTTCACAGAAGCTGTATAAAACAGACAAATGTTCTCCTCAAGAAATTGTACATCATTTTGGTGCGATGCAGGCTCAGGATTATGCAATGGCAAAATGGGCAGTTGGTTCCCGATGCGATTCATCAGAAAAAGAAATTGAAGAGGCTGTAAACTCGGCACAAATAATAAGAACTCATATTTTACGACCAACCTGGCATTTCGTTTCTTCAGAAGATATTTATTGGATGCTCGATATTGCCGGACCTCAAGTAAAAAGAATGACTATATCCGGAGCTAAAAAATTTGGTTTTGATGCTAAAAAACTAGATCAGGCCAATAATTCCATCGAAAAGCTGTTATCTGGAAATAATCATTTGACCCGGGATGAAATTATGCAGGAACTTGGTATCAAAAAAACTTCAAAAGAAGATTTTCTAAGCGCAGCCATTATGATGCATGCTGAGCAAGACGGTTTGGTTTGCAACGGAAAAATGAAAGGCAAAAAAATCACTTATGCTTTGCTCGAAGAGCGAGTTAAAAAACCTAAAACACAATTAACAAAAGAAGAAGGTTTGGCAAAATTAGCCAAACGCTATTTTGAAAGTCACGGTCCCGCAACATTACTTGATTTTTCGTGGTGGTCTGGTTTTCCGCCTACTATCTGCAAAAAAACCATTGATGCAATTAAGTTGCAATTATATTTTTTTGAAGTTGAAAACCAAACTTATTATTTTGTAAATCAAAACATTGATAAAGACAACTTAAAGAAAAACATTTACTTTCTTCCTTCTTTCGATGAAATTTTGATTTCGTATAAAACCAGAGAGGCTTCTATTCTATTAGAAGACCATCCTAAAACTTTTACCAACAATGGCATCTTTAAACCCATAATTATCGAAAACGGAAAAGTTATTGGAACCTGGAAAAGAACGATAAAAAAAGATCACACAAAAGTTGAAACGGAATTTTTTAATGAAACCGAAGATTCTAAAAAACAAATTCTCTTTGAAGGAATTAAGGCTTTTGAAAACTACTTAGAAACTAAAATTGTTATCGAATAATTTAAAATTTCACTAAAAGTCTGCACTTTCTTAGAAATACTTCTCCTTTCAGGAATAAAATCTTTGTGCATATTCTACCTAAATAATTACATTTACAAAAAAATAGCATTATGGTATTAAGTAGATTTTGGTTAGTTATTTTTATTTCTTCAATTGTTTTTATTGTAGTCAGTTTATTTACTGCCAATACTTATACGATTGATTCTGTTTTAAATGGAAAGAAAGACGATCCTGTTTTAGTCTCTGAAAAATACATTCATGAACTTCCGGCTTTTCTTAAAGACAGTATAAAAAAAGCACCGGATCAAACCATGATTATCAACCGTGACACGCTTAATGCCGACACGACTTATGTTTACAAAAGCAAAACCGTAAAAATATACAGCGGCCTTCAAAAATCGGATGGTTTATTACCAACTTGTAAAAGTACTTTGGTTGATTTAATTCTGCCGCTTATTGCGTATTTGGCTTTCTTCTGTGGATTAATGGAACTTTTAATTGTTTCCGGAGCTTCTGGAAACCTGGCTAAAGTATTGAGTCCTGTTTTTGTAAAAGTGTTTCCGAGTATTCCTAAAAATCATCCTTCAATATCCTATATGACTTTAAACTTTGCTGCCAATTTCTTGGGATTGGATTCGGCTGCAACACCTTTTGGACTTAAGGCCATGGAAAGTTTACAGGAAATAAATCCGGACAAAGACAAAGCGAGCGATGCGCAAATCATGTTTATGTGTCTTCATGCTTCAGGGTTAACTTTAATTGCAACATCAATTATTGGATATCGCGCTGCTGCAAATGCGAGTAATCCCGCAGATGTTATGCTGCCTTGTATTATTACTTCTTTCATCGGAACTATTGCTGCATTTTTAATTGTGGGAATTAAACAAAAAATCAATTTCAAGAGTGCTTCTCTTCTTATCGTCTTAATGGGATTAATAGCCGCCATTGTTGGTTTGCTGATGTATGTTAATCATTTAGACTTAATTGGAAAAAATTACTTTACTTCTAATCTTTCGGGATTAATTTTAATTGCAATTATTGCTTTTACTTTGATTTTTTCATTCAAAAATGAAAAGAAATTCAGCGAAGCAAATACAACCGTTTTTGACACTTTTGTTGTTGGTGCTAATAATGGTGTTAAAACCGGAGTAACTATTTTTCCTTATGTATTGGGAATGTTGGTTGCTATTTCTCTATTCAGAAATAGTGGTTTATTTGAAATTATCAGTGACGGAATTGCTTTTGTTTTTTCGAATATGGGAGTAAGTAAAGAAATTACTAACGCCTTACCTGTAGCGATGCTTCGCCCTTTTAGTTCTGCCGGTTCCCGCGGATTCTTAATTGATTCGATGAATACTTTTGGAGCCGATTCTTTAACGGCGAGACTGAGCAGTATTTTTCAATGCAGCGCCGAAAGTACTTTTTATGTAATTGCAGTTTATTTTGGTTCGGTTAATATCAAAAATACCCGTTATGCTTTAGGTACTATGCTTTTAGTGGATCTTATTTGTGTGATTACGGCTATTTTTGTGGCAACCTGGTTTTTTTAAAAATCAAAAATATAACGCTCCATTTCTTTAGATCGGATTGAAATCCGATTCTTCTCTTTACACATAAACTGGACTGAAGTCCAGCCCTACAATATGGTTTGAGCCGTTGGCTCATTTCCAGTTCTTGAAGAACTTTTTATTTGTAGAGCTGGGCTTCAGTCCATTTCTATAATTAAGCAAAAATACTGATTCTACATAAAGTTCCGCAGGAACGATTTATTTTGTGGGGCTGGACTGGACTGAAGTCCAGCCCTACAATATGGTTTGAGCCGTTGGCTCATTTCCAGTTCTTGAAGAACCGTTTATTTGTAGAGCTGGGCTTCAGTCCAGTTCAATAATTAAGCAAAAATACTGATTCTACATAAAGTTCCGCAGGAACGATTTATTTTGTAGGGCTGGACTTCAGTCCAGTTTAAATATATAAATGAGAGTTTGTATTTTTTGTAAGAAAATTTATATTTTTATAGCAAATTTTAATTGTTGTAATAAAATGTCAAATACCTTTCATCAAGTTTATATACAAGTCGTTTTTGCAGTTAAGCACAGAGAAGCACTAATCACAACTGAATGTAAATCTAAAATATTAAGTATAATAGGAAATTTAATAAATGAAACAGGCTGTAAAACCATAATAGTAAATGGGACCGAAGATCATGTTCATTGTCTTCTAGGGCTTAAACCAACCGTTTCTGTTTCCGATTTGATGAAGGTTGTAAAAGGGAAATCATCAAAATACATCAATGATAATAAATTGACAAAATGCAAATTTGAATGGCAGGAAGGTTATGGCGTCTTTTCATATAGCAAATCTCACATTGATACTGTCTATAAATATATTGCCAATCAAGAAGAGCATCATAAAAAGCAAAATTTTAAAGATGAATATTCTTCTTTTTTAAATAAATACGATGCTAAATTTGATGAACGATGCATTTTTGAAAATTTAATATAATACATTCTATATAAACTGGACTGAAGTCCAGCCCTACAATATGATTACAGCCGTTGGCTTTTTTTTCATCAGTTCCGCAGGAACGATTTATTTTGTAGAGCTGGACTTCAGTCCAGTTTAAATAGGATTTAAATTATGAATACACGCCCCTTATTCAAATTCTTTCTTAGGTAAATAATTTCTAACTTTGTAAAAAAACAAAGAAATGATTGATTTTATATACCAGGATCCTTACCCTATTTTAAAGGATGATACACAGTACCGCAAAATCACCTCTGATTTTGTAAAAGTGGAACAATTTGGAGAACGCGAAGTTTTAACCGTTGATCCAAAAGGCTTAGAATTACTGGCTGAAGAAGCTTTAACCGATGTTTCGTTCATGCTTAGAACGACACATTTGCAAAAACTAAGAAACATTCTTGATGATCCTGAAGCAACAGATAACGATCGTTTTGTGGCATACAATTTACTTCAAAACGCTTCGGTTGCGGCTGAAGGACAATTACCAAGCTGTCAGGATACCGGAACAGCGATTGTAATGGCTAAAAAAGGCGAAAGCATCTTTACGGGTGTTGATGATGCTGAATGGCTAAGCCGTGGTATTTTCAATACGTACCAAAAACGTAATTTACGTTATTCTCAAATCGTTCCGATTTCGATGTTTGAAGAGAAAAATTCAGGATCGAATCTTCCGGCACAAATTGATATTTATGCTAAAAAAGGAACTTCATATGAATTTCTTTTTATGGCAAAAGGCGGTGGCTCTGCAAATAAGACTTACTTATATCAACAGACCAAATCGTTATTAAACGATAAATCTATGGACGCTTTTGTAAGGGCGAAAATCAAAGATTTAGGAACTTCGGCTTGTCCTCCTTATCACTTAGCTTTAGTTATTGGCGGAACTTCTGCGGAAGCAAACTTAAGTGCCGTTAAAAAAGCGTCTGCAGGATATTATGATCACCTGCCGACTTCAGGAAATATGGCGGGTCAGGCATTTCGTGACTTAGAATGGGAAGAACGTGTTCAAAAAATCTGTCAGGAAAGTGAAATTGGAGCTCAGTTTGGAGGAAAATATTTCACACACGATGTTCGTGTAATTCGTTTACCGCGTCACGCAGCTTCATGTCCGGTTGGATTAGGAGTTTCTTGTTCTGCCGATAGAAATATAAAAGGAAAAATCACTAAAGACGGAATCTTCGTTGAACAGTTAGAAGTAAATCCTAAACAATTTTTACCAGAAACAGCTCCGCATTTAGAAGCGCCGGTTGAAATTGATTTAGATCAGCCAATGGCGGATATTTTGGCAAAACTATCTCAATATCCTATCAAAACGCGTTTAAAACTAAACGGAACTGTAATTGTTGCCCGTGATATTGCCCACGCAAAAATCAAAGAATTATTGGATGCCGGAAAACCAATGCCGGAATACTTTAAAAATCACCCTGTTTATTATGCAGGTCCGGCAAAAACTCCGGAAGGAATGGCTTCGGGAAGTTTTGGACCAACAACTGCTGGGCGTATGGACGTTTATGTGGATGAATTCCAAAAACATGGCGGAAGTATGATTATGCTTGCCAAAGGAAATCGTACTAAACAAGTTACGGATGCCTGCAGCAAATACGGTGGATTCTATTTAGGTTCTATTGGAGGTCCGGCTGCTATTTTGGCACAAGATAATATCTTAAAAGTTGAAGTTGTTGATTTTGAAGAGTTAGGAATGGAAGCGGTTCGTAAAATCACCGTAAAAGATTTCCCTGCTTTTATTATCACCGATGACAAAGGAAATGATTTCTTTGAAAATTTATGATTTTTTAGTCGCTAAGGTACTAAGGTGCTGAGTTGCTAAGTTTTTTAAACACAAAACCGCCTAAAAGGCGGTTTTTTCATTCTTATAAATTATTTTATTTGTGGCTTCGCTACTTTGCGAGATTAAAACTGCGTGCTTTGCGAAAATCTTAGCGTACTTTGCGGTTAAAACCTAAGCACTTTTATCTTCTTTTTCAAAAGCTATAAAATGCGAGACCTCTCCTTTCAAATTATAAATTGGAGTGGCATCTACACTGCATTTATAAGACCTGCCGTCTTTTTTATAGTTTTGGACTGTTTTCTTAAAAGGTTCTTTCAATTTTATGGCTTCCTGAATTTCTTTTAAAACCGCTTTACAAGTTGCCGGACCCTGAAACATTTTAGGAGTTTTGCCTAAAACTTCATCTTCTTTATATCCCGTCATTCTTTTGATTCTGTTTGATGCAAAGACAATTTTTAAATCTAAATCGGTAATAAGAACTACTTCGTCTTTGATCCTTTCTTCGATTTTAAGGTTTTTATCATTCCAGGTAAATTGATTTGAGATTTTATTTACCTTTTTCATATCGGCAAAAACCGCCTTCAATTCATTTAAATACTCATAATGAAGATCTAAGGCCAAAATAGGCAACCAAGTCCGGTTTGCTGAATCTTCAGAGCTATTCTTTTTCATATTAAATGAATTTTAGAAATCTTTTCTCTCAAACTTACAACTAAAGTTACAAAATAAATTACGGGAAAACCTCATTTAGTAAAATTTTACTAAAATTTAAAAAGCAAACTTTAATTGTACCACAACGGCCTTTTTTTCTTCGTTATTCAAATTGTTGAGCGAAATTCCGAGCAAACGAACAGAATCTTTCATTTTTTCCTGATACAGCAGTTCTTCTACAATCTCCATAATCAAACTCTTATCTGAAATAAAATAAGGCAGTGTTTTACTTCTTGTCTGTTGGGTAAAGTCGCTGTATTTGATTTTAAGCGTAACTGTTTTACCGGAAATATTATGTTTTTTTAATCTTTTTTCTAATGAAATCGCAATTCTATCAAGCTGTTCGAGCATAAAGATTTCTGAAGATAAATTAACATCAAAAGTATGTTCTGCAGCGACAGATTTTGTAATTCGATGCGATTTCACTTCACTGTTATGAATTCCCCGAACTACTTTATAATAAAAAGTGCCTGATTTCCCAAAATGTTTCTCCAGAAATTCCAGCGATTTACTTTTAAGATCCAGCCCGGTAAAAATTCCGAGCTGGTACATTTTTTCAGTTGTGACTTTTCCAACTCCGTAGAACTTTCGAATTGGCAGTTCTTCCAAAAAAGGTATAATTTCATCTGGATTTACCGTTTTTTGTCCGTTTGGTTTATTGATATCGCTGGCAATTTTGGCCACAAACTTATTTACAGAAATTCCTGCCGAGGCTGTAAGCCCAACTTCATTTAAAATTCGGAGCCTGATTTCCTTCGCTAATAAACTGGCACTTGGATTCCCTTTTTTATTTTGGGTTACGTCAAGATAAGCTTCATCCAGCGAAAGCGGCTCTACTAAATCTGTATATTCATGAAAGATTTTATGAATTTTAGAAGAAATCTCTTTGTAGCGGTCAAATCTCGGTCTTACAAAGATAATTTCGGGGCAATATCTTTTTGCCAAAACACCGCTTATGGCACTGCGCACACCAAATTTCCGGGCTTCGTAACTTGCGGCCGAAACTACTCCTCTATTTTCTGAGCCGCCAACAGCAACAGGTTTTCCGCGTAAAGCAGGATTATCCATCTGCTCTACCGAGGCATAAAAAGCATCCATGTCAATATGGATTATTTTTCGATATGTTGGCGCATCTGACATTATGCAAATTTAAACAGTAAAGCAATAAAAAACGTGTAGTTAATCGTTATAAATAGTATCAATTTTTAAAGATTAACAACTAAATGATTCCAGACAAATCATTTTATTTATTTTTGTAGTTTACTCGAAATTTTAAAAAATGCGAACATTTGTTATAGGCGACATACACGGAGGATTACTCGCACTTGAGCAAGTGTTGAAAAGAGCCGAAGTTACTACACAAGATACTCTTATATTTTTAGGCGATTATGTTGACGGCTGGAGCCAGTCGGCAGAAGTTATTGATTTTTTAATCGACCTTAAAACCAAACAAAACTGTATTTGCATTAGAGGAAATCATGATCAGCTGGCTTTAGACTGGCTGGAGAACAGGCATGAAGATCTGGATGAAGAAATGTGGTATAAACATGGTGGAAAAGCTACTGTTGAAGGATATTCTAAAATTTCCCCAGAACGAAAAAAAGAACATATCGCTTTTTTTGAATCGCTGAAAGATTATTATCTTGATGATGAAAACCGCCTTTTTGTTCATGCCGGATTTACCAATTTAAATGGCGTTGTCTGGGAATACTTTCCTAAATTATTTTACTGGGACAGAACACTTTGGGAATCGGCATTGGCATTAGATCCAAATTTAAAACCAGACGATTTATATTATCCGAAACGTTTTACGGTTTATAAAGAAATTTATATTGGCCACACTCCTGTTACTCGAATTGGAGAAACGGTGCCAATAAACAAAGCCTGCGTTTGGAATGTGGATACCGGTGCTGCTTTTAAAGGCCCGTTAACGATTATGAATGTGGATACCAAGGAGTTCTGGCAAAGCGAACCGTTAAATGAATTGTATTCTAACGAAAAAGGTAGGAATTGATATATAAAAAATTAAATTTGCACAGCAAAATAATTAATATTTAAGTTTATGAAAAAAGTTATTACATTATTGTTTTTAGTATCGTTCGGATTTATTCATGCGCAGAAAGCTTTTACTGGCAAAGGCGATATGAGAGTAAATGTAGGTGCTAATTTACAAGATGGAGGTTCAGGAATTCAGGGGTCTATTGACTTTGGTTTAGGAGAAAATTTCTCTTTCGGATTTGTTTCCAGCTATTTACTTGGAGTAGATAATTTTAATGGTTTCTACCACAATAATCCAAATCCATACAGCGATTACAAACCAGAATTTCAAGATCGTTTTGATGCAAAAGCAAGAATTAATGCTAATTTAAGCAGTGTTATTGGTGTTGAACAATTAGATGTTTATCCAGGTTTGAATTTAGGTTTACGTAACTTTGGAGGACACATTGGAGGACGTTACTTTTTTACTGACGGATTTGGTGTATTTACTGAACTTGGCTTTCCAATTGCAAAATATAGTGACGAGAAAGATGTATTTGATCATTTAAACAATCAGGTTACTTTTAGTTTAGGAGCTTCTTTCAATTTAAATTAAGTTTTTAATCAATACTTATAAAAAAAACCGCTCAATTGAGCGGTTTTTTCTTTTTATATAAAATAACTTCAGCTTATTTGCTAAGTAAAATACTCCAGTCTGAACCGCTGTAAATTTTATGTTTTGCTGAGAAACTTCCTTGATTTACCGCCAGTGAAAAATTTAAAAGGCTATTAAAGTAAGTAACATCGGTTCCTACAGGAACTTCTCCAAAAGTATTTACTAATTTTAATTTTCCTTCGTAAGCTTTTTTAGTTCCGTTGAAAATCTGGATTTTAACAAAATCTCCTGCTTTCAAACCAAGATTAGCAAAAGTCTTTTTATCAATATTTGTCCAAACGTTTCCGTATTGAATATCCAGAATTGGAATTCCTCCTTTTATAACGCCGTTTTCAAATACTGGTTTTTGGTAATCAATTTTAACTACTTCACTTGGTAATTTTAGCCCAACTTCTTCAAAAGTAATAGTTTTTGATGCTAAACGTGCTCCGGTAAAAGCATATACATCACGTCCATGAAACGTATATGATTCATTTGAGTTTTGACGACGGTTTTTTACCTCATCAATTTCACGAACTTCCTGAATCCCTAATTGTTCTGCAATTAAAGTTAAAGTTCCGTTGTCCGGAGTTACAAAATAATGTCCTGATTTTGTCAATAAAACTACCGAATGTCTTGCTGTACCCACTCCCGGGTCACAAACTGAAACAAAAACAGTTCCTGTTGGGTAATATTGAGCAGTCTGCGACAAGCGATATGCTGCTTCCCAAATATTAAAAGCCGGAATTTCGTGCGTTAAGTCAAATATTTTCAAATCGGTTGAAACCCCCATTGCAACACCTTTCATTGCAGAAACTGCTCCATCTTTCAAACCAAAATCTGATTGAAAAACCAATACATTATTTTGCGAAAAGCCATTAAATGTAATAGCAAGCAAAAAAAGTAATACTCTTAATTTCATTTTTTCTCTTTTTAAATTTATGCAAAGATATTTCATTAAAACCAAAAATTGACAGCTTGAACTTATAAAAAACAAGATTATATAAATTGATTTTAGTTTTTTACAATTACATTTGCATTTTATTCTTTATCCTATATAAATAGTAGGTAATTTATTTTTTGCATTTCTTTTATTACAAAACCATTTTATTATGAGAAAACAATTAAAACTTATTATAACTCTCGTTCTCACTTTTTCGAGTAGTTTGTTTTTTGCCCAAAATCATGAAGTCAACGGAACAATTACAACTGAAACGGGAATTCCGTTAGAATTTGCAACAATTCTTGTAAAAGGTTCTCAAATAAGTACTACGAGCGATGCATTAGGAAAATTTAAAATTCAATCTCCTGTAAATAATCCAACACTTATTGTATCGCTATTTGGCTATCAAACCAGAGAAGTCAATCCCAAAGATCATTTTGTTGAAATACAATTGGTTTTAGAAAATAATAGTTTAGATGAAATTGTGGTTGTTGGAAGCAGAAACCCAAAGAAAAGCAAATTGGAAACGGCAGTTCCTGTTGATGTTGTAAATCTGGCAAAAATCAGAAATACAACCCCGCAGACTACAACAAATGACATTTTAACTTATTTGATTCCATCTTTTAATTCAAACAGACAATCTTCTGCTGACGGAACAGAACATATCGATCCGGCTTCTTTAAGAGGTTTAGGCCCAGACCAGGTTTTGGTTTTAATTAATGGAAAAAGAAGACATACAACTTCCTTAGTAAATTATCAAAATACGGTTGGAAACGGTTCTGTTGGTACCGATTTGAGTGCAATTCCTGCTTCGGCTATTAAACGGATTGAGGTTTTAAGAGATGGAGCAGCGGCACAATATGGGTCTGATGCTATTGCGGGTGTTATAAATTTAATTTTGAAAGATAATGCAGGTTTAGAGGCAAACGCTACTTATGGCTCGACATCCAGAGATGACGGACAAACTACCAATTTAAACCTTAATTACGGAACAAAAATTGGACACAAAGGCGGGTTTATAAACTTTTCGGGTGAATTTAATGATCGTCAAAAAACGAATCGTTCTCAAAATCATAATCTTATTATTTTTGATCAATCGGCACAAGGAAACTTCTTTGCTTATGAATATGCAGATGATCCGGCTCAATCACGTCAAATTGATGATGATTTGTTAGCTCAAAATGGTTTAAAGCGTGATGATTTCAATTTCCAGATTGGTGATGCCAAAATCCAGAATTTACAAGGTTTTTTTAATGCTTCAATTCCGCTAAACGATCAAATCGAATTTTATGCTTCCGGCGGTGTGAGCCACAGAAAAGGAACGGGTTACGGATTCAGACGTTTACCAAGTGAAACAGAAAGTGTTGTAGCTTCAATTTTCCCATTTGGTTTTCAGCCTGAATTGAACTCGGTTGTAACAGATCTTTCATCTTCTTTTGGTTTCAAATTTAAATTTGGCGAATGGAAACTGGATTTGAGCAATACTATTGGTGAAAACAAATTTGTTTATGACGTATCAAATACGAACAATTTTTCTCTGGGAGATGCAAGTCCGACAGAATTTAAAGCGGGAAATCATTCTTTTCTTCAAAATACGGTGAATGCAGATATTTCAAGATTGTATAAAGATATTTTCAGCGGATTGAATATTGCTTTTGGCGCTGAATATCGTTTTGAGAAATACAAAATTGTTCCCGGCGAGGAAGCTTCTTATATTGACGGCGGCGCACAATCTTTTCCTGGATTTTCTCCTTTGAACGAAGTGAATGAAGACCGAAACAGTGTGGGTGTTTATGCTGATGTTGAAGCAGATATTACAGATAAATTTTTAGTTGGAATTGCCGGCCGTTATGAAGATTATACTGATTTTGGAAACACAATTAATGGAAAATTATCTCTGAGGTATAAAATCCTCAATAATCTTTTCGTTCGTGGCGCTATAAGCTCTGGTTTTAGAGCGCCTTCGCTACATCAGCAATATTTTAATAATATCGCAACAGATGTTGTTGACGGAGAACTTTTGAATTCGGGTATTTTTAGAAATGACAGCGATGTTGCCAAACAGCTTGGAATTCCGAAATTGAAAGAAGAGACTTCAAGAAACTATAGTTTTGGGGTTGTTTTTTCTCCAACAAAACAATTGCATATTACGACTGATTACTATCATATTAGAATTGATAACAGAATTATCTTGACGGGAAATTTAGGAAATGACGCGTATGGAGAACCTGTTCCCGAACTTCGTAATTTGTTTGCTCAATACGGCGCGCAAACGGGTCGTTTCTTTACAAATGCAATTAATACTACTACAAACGGTCTTGATGTTGTTATTGATTATGATTTAAATGCCGGGCGTGGTAAATTGAATCTTTCTTTACTATACAATTACAACAATAATCAGGTTGATAATCAATTAAACAATATTCCATCAATATTTATTGGTCAGGAAGATGTGTATTACGGGCCGCAGGAAAGAAGTCTGATCGAATCTAATACGCCAAAACACAAAGGAACTTTTGCCGTAAATTACAATATTGACAAATGGAACTTTTTATTGAGAAATACTTATTTTGGAGAGGTTGTTCGTGATGGTTTTCCTTTTGGGGGAATCCAGAGACATAACGGAAAAGTGGTTACAGATTTAACAGTTGCTTATAAAATAACTCCAAAGGTTCAGTTTGCTTTGGGTGCGAACAATTTATTTGATGTTTTTCCGGATAAACAAATCTACGAGAATAGTTATTTCGGAGTATTTAAATATGCACCGGTTCAAATGGGAACTACGGGGGCTTATTATTTCGGAAGAATGAGTTTTAGTTTGTAGTTTTTTTAACCGCAAAGGGCGCAGAGGTTTTTTTAAGCTTTATGAAAGAATCTCGCAAAGTCGCAGAGTCGCAAAGTTTATCAATTGCCTCCAGCTTTAGCTGGAGGAAGGATAAAATTACACAAAGGGCTTTAGCCAAACAGTAATTTGTTTGGCTAAAGCCCTTTTTACTTTGATTACTTTACATCCAGCTAAAGCTGGACGCTATTAATTTAAACAATAAACTTTGCGACTCTGCGAGATTAAAAAACCTCTGCAAACTTTGCGAAAAACCTTAGCTCCCTTTGCGGTTAAAAAAACAAAAAAAGCCCCGCAGATTGCGAGGCTTTTCATTTCTATGCTAATTCAATTCTTTATTTTTTAGCAAATTTCTTCACGATTTTCTTATCGCCATTATTTAATTCAATAAGATAAATCCCTGTGCTTAATTTACTTACATCAATTGCACCTGCAACTTGTCCTGAACCAAGCTGCTGCCCTAATGAATTTAAGATTTTATATGAATAACCGTTTTCTTCTGAAATTGAAACGTTTAATTCGCTTTCAACCGGATTTGGATATACTGCAAAACCAGCAGGTGCAGTAGTTTCAATTAATCCAGCTGCAATTTCTTCTGCCTCAATTGTTCCAGAAGCTGTAATGTTTATAGAGTAATCTTCAACTTGTCCATAAGAGAAGCCTTCACAAGCTGTTGGAACTCCGTTGTATTTTAGAGAAACTCTTAATCTTGTTGTGCCTAAAGCTGCTGCAGCCGGAATTGTGATTGTTCCTGTTACCGGAGTCGTTTTTGATGCCGTTTTTGTCCACACTGTTTCTCCAGAATCTGAAAAATCTCCATCTTGGTTATAATCAATGAATACTCCGTATCCTTCATTATAAATTGTCGACGTCCATGTTGGTGTTATTGTAATAGTGTAGGCAGTTCCTCTTGCTGCATTTGTAGAAATAGCCGTATAGTTTTCGTAACCTGTTGTTCCTGTTGAAGTATTATTAATTGTTCCGAAAACAACTTTACCAATTCTTTCATCAGTCGCGTCGTTTCCTTGCGAATTACAATACGTTACACTCGTAGTTGTGGTAGTTACGTTTACCGTATTACTTGACGCAGAAATATTTCCGGCAGCATCTTTAGCTTTTACACTAAAAGTATAAGCTGTTGAAGGTGTTAACCCAGTTACAGTATATGAAGTTGTAGTCGAAGAACCTTTAAGAGTTGCTCCTTGATAGATATCATATCCGGTAACGGCTACATTGTCTGTAGAAGCTGTCCAAGTTAAGTTTGTAGTAGTTCCTGTTGTTCCAGAAGCTGCTAAACTAGTTGGTGCAGATGGCGCAATTGTATCGCTGCCTCCTCCAGAATATGCAGCACCAACTCCTACTGCGTAAAATGCATTTGTAGTGGCAATAACTTCTGCAGAACCCGTTCCGTATAAATCAATAGCAGATTGTATTCCGTACGTTCTTGCGTTAGCATAAGTTGAGTTTGCTCCTAAATAAAAATCTTCTAAACGAAAAGCAATTTTTTCTGCTTTATCGATAGTAATTCCAGTTACATTATAGGCATTTCCAATATCATTTGTTCCTGATTTACCTACTGATAAGATATAAAACCAATGGTTTAAAACTCCAGAATTTGTATGTACGCCGCATTGGTCGTTGTTGTTTGTTGGTGTACAGTTTACATTTACCCAATACGTTCCTCCATAAGTATCCGGCTGTCCTTCTGCATTTGGATCACTCATAGAACGTAACGCAACGTGTCCGCTTCTTCTTTCAATATCTTCACCAACCAGCCAGATTGATTTTGTTGGTGCTGAATGATATTCAATACAAGCTGCCCAAATATCAGAGAAAGCTTCGTTCATCGCACCGGACTCTTTTTGGTAGGCTAAGTTTGCTGTGTAAGTACATACGGCATGACCAATTTCGTGTCCTGCAACGTCAAGTGAAGTTAAAATATCAAATCCTCCAGTACCGCTTCCATCTCCGTAAGTCATAACGCTTCCATTCCAGAAAGCATTATTATTGCTTGAATATCCAGCAGCAATTAAATTATAATGCACGTAGCTTTTAATTTTTGCACCGGCATTGTCAAAACTGTTTCTTCCATGAACAGATGACCAATAATCATATGTCATTTCAGCTCCCCAATGGGCATCAAGCGCTCCATTGTCTTTGTTGGTGTTGTTATATTCTATCCAGTTATTATCTGCATCAGAAAAATTTGTTGTTGGATAAGTCGCAGTTCTTGCAGAATTATAAGTTTGGATTCCTAAACCACGTGTTCCATCCAGTAAGATATACGATGAACCGTTTAGAGTAGTTTGAATTGTCTGCGTTCCGCTGTAGCGTGTTGCTGCATTTGCCGCAACGAATGTCATTTTAGATGCAGTTTCATTTTTAGCCGAATTTAAAACCTTACTTCCATGAACATTATCGTTCAAGTGTTTTATAGTTGCATTATAAAACAATGCTTTTCCAGTTTCAGCATCAATGTAAAGATCTCCGCGGCTTAATGGTTTTGTAGCATAAATATCAAATTTGTAAGCTAAACGAACTTTATCGCTTCCTCTTTTTTGACCTTGCTGTTCCATGTCTGGAAGCAGAACCAGTTCTCCTTTTGGTTTTTCATAACCCAGTTCGCGGGCGTCTTGCGGTTTGTCCCAAAGGTATTCGGTTGCGCGGGTATAACCCAATGCTTTATTAAAAGCATCTTGTGCAGAAAGTGAAGGAGCTAGTTTCACGTTTTCGATGTTATAAAATTCACCGTTCATCGAAACTAATTTTCCATCTTTTGAATGTAAAGTATAATTGGCAAATTCTACTTTAATTCCTTGTTCGTACAATTGAAATTTCTCGTGTGTGTAACCTTGTTTGTCTGATTCTGTTTTAATTTTTGTGAAGGATTGAGAATCTTTTAAACCTAATTGTTCTTTAAAAACCTTTTGCGATTCTGAACTTTTATAATTCGAAAGCTCATTAAACTTAATTAAGTTGGGCTGTCCGTTTTCTGAAACACTTTTCTGTTCCACACGTTTGTCGTCTGTTTGAACCTGTGCGAAAGCAGAAAAAGAAAAATTAAGAACAATTGCGGTCACAATAATCTTTGGTAATTTTTTTTTCATAATAAGTGGGGGTTTTAGTTTGGTTAAAAATAATTTTCGAAATCAATTAAAGTAAGTAAATACTTAAATTTGAGATAAAAGTATTTTAATTTTGTTAGATAATCGATGAAATTTGCCGTTAATCGATAAAATGCAACATTTTTTGCATAAATTTAACTTTTATATAACAAAGCATAAGAATTAAGCAGCTAAATTGTCCGAAAATTAATATATCAATTATTTTTAATATACTGAAATACAGACAAAATGCCTAAAATAGAATCAAAAAGAAATAAAAAAACCGCCCAAAAGGCGGTTTTTTTATTTCTTTTATATGTACAAATGATTATAGTCTGGAAAACTTTCTTTTTAAACTAACAATAAAGTCTTTCAATGTAATATCGTTATCTTCAATTGGATGATCTTCAACTAATTCGGAAATATCTTTTTTTCTATAAGGAAGAAGTAAAGAGAAACACCAAATATTTGTTCTTCCATCAGAAAATGAAATTAACATGAAATAGAACGCCAAAAGTCTAACAAATACAAAAATCTTTCGAAAACCTTTATTTAAATGATGTTTATTGTTTTCACTAATCGCTTTAATAATAAAATAAATCAGTTGAACTATAAATACTGGTATAAGAATATCATATAAATAGATTAAACTGTAACTATTAGTTAAAAACATCAACAACACTATACAAATTGTAGAGACTGCATTTGTAATAAACAAATAACTCCCCCATTTAATATCAATTTCGAACTTTTCCAAACGCATTTTTTTTTGATCACAGCAAATGTAAATAAAAGATTATTCGCTATTTGATCTATAAGAATAAAAAAAGAGAACCTTCACTCTGGAAAATTCTCTTTTATCTAAACTAAGTTGATCAAAACTAAATCAACATTTCCGGAATTTCACCTTCAATTATCAAATCTGCTTCTGTTGAAGCGATAATATGCTCCACAGAAATGCCTGGCGCTCGTTCTAAGAGCTTAAAACCCTTTTTAGTCACTTCGAGAACTGCAAGTTCCGTTACAACCTTTTTTACGCATCCTACACCTGTTAATGGCAAAGTACATTTTTTTAGAATTTTAGATTCTCCTGCTTTGTTCACGTGCATCATCGCAACAATTATGTTTTCGGCGGAAGCCACCAAATCCATTGCACCTCCCATTCCTTTCACCATTTTTCCCGGAATCTTCCAGTTGGCAATATCTCCGTTTTCTGAAACTTCCATTGCGCCTAAAATAGTTAAATCTACTTTTTGGCTTCGGATCATTCCGAAACTAAAAGCTGAATCAAAGAAACTCGCTCCGGGTAATGTTGTAATGGTTTGTTTTCCTGCATTAATAATATCGGCATCTTCTTCTCCGGCAAAAGGAAAAGGTCCCATTCCCAAAACCCCGTTTTCACTTTGAAATTCAACGGCAATATCTTCCCGAACATAATTGGCAACCAAAGTTGGAATTCCAATACCAAGGTTTACAAAATATAGGTCTTTAACTTCTTTCGCAATTCGTTTTGCTATATCTTCTTTTGTTAACATATTTTATAATGTGTCAATTTGGAAATTAGATAATTAGATAATGTCTCAGCACAATCTAATTAATTATCTAATTATCACATTTTCTAATTATCTAATTACGCCCTCTGTCTTACAGTACGTTGTTCAATTCTTTTTTCAAATTTTTCTCCCTGAAAAATACGCTGTACCATAATTCCCGGAATATGAATTTGATTTGGATCTAAAGTCCCAACCGGAACCAGTTCTTCAACCTCAGCAATTGTAATTTTTCCAGCTCCGGCCATACATGCATTAAAATTTCTGGCAGTTCCTTTAAAAATCAGATTTCCGGCTTCATCGCCTTTCCATGCTTTTACAATGGCAAAATCTGCTTTGAAAGCTTCTTCCATAATATGCATTTTACCGTTGAATTCACGGACTTCTTTTCCTTCGGCAACTTCAGTTCCGTAACCGGCTGGAGTAAAAAAGGCAGGAATTCCGGCTTGAGCGGCACGGCATCTTTCTGCCAAAGTTCCCTGCGGCGTTAATTCAACTTCAAGTTCTCCCGAAAGCATTTGGCGTTCGAACTCTGCATTTTCACCTACATAAGATGAAATCATCTTTTTGATCTGTTTTTTTTGCAAAAGCAATCCTAAACCAAAATCATCTACACCTGCATTGTTTGAAATACAAGTTAAATCTGAAATTTGAGTGTTTACTAATGCTGCAATCGTATTTTCCGGAATTCCGCATAAACCAAATCCGCCAAACATAACTGTCATACCGGTTTCAATTCCTGCGATAGCGTCCTGAACATTATTAACTTTTTTTGTTATCATAACAAACGGTCTTTATTACTGTATATTTTTGATAAAAATAAGATTTTTAGATTAAATTATATCGATTTCGTAAAAAATAAAATTTGAGTTCAAAAAAAATATCCTTTTGTAATCTTTCACATCTGGAAAGCACAAAAGGATATTTTTTATAGTAAACTGAATTTAAGTTTATAACTCGAATTCGTCTGTGTTTTGTTCTGTCTGTGTTGTGTCTTTTACAACAGCTGGTCTTTGATAACAGTCTACTTTTATAGAAAGATTTGCCGGACGCTCAAATTCTGATTTTGAGATTTGAAGGTTTTCATCTTTATAACAAAGTTTCATGAAATAAGCCCAAACCGGTAACGCTGCCGTTGCACCTTGTCCGTAAGTTAAGCTTTTGAAACGTGCCGAACGATCTTCGCAGCCTACCCAAACTCCGGTTACTAAGTTTGGAACCATTCCCATAAACCAACCGTCTGACTGGTTTTGTGTTGTTCCTGTTTTACCTGCAATTGGATTTTTGAACATATACGGATATCCTGTCCAGCGATTATCTCCGCTTCCTCCGCCCTGCGTACGTAAACGTGCTCCAGAACCTGTTTCGGTTACACCTTCTAATAATTTGATTACGGCAAAGGCAATATCTTTATTTAAAACGTCGTGAGATTCCGGAATTGGTTCGTAAATAACCTCACCGCTTTTATTTTCAATTCGGCTTAAAAACTGAGGTTTTACATAAACTCCCTGATTTGCAAATGTACTGTAAGCAGCAACCATATCTTCAACTGTAATATCTACAGCTCCCAATGCGATTGAAGGCTGTACCGGAATTTCAGTTTTTACACCTAATTTTCTAGTCAAATCTACAACGGCCTCAGGACCAGTTCTATCAATTAATTTTGCAGAAACTGTGTTAATTGAGTTTGCCAAACCTTGCTTTAGAGTTACCATTCCGCGGTATCTGTTATCAGAGTTTCTTGGTTCCCAATCTTCTGTTACGTGGTGACGCCCTTTATGAATCATAAATGGTCCGTCGAGAATAGAGTCGCAAGGAGACATATTTAATTCTTCAATAGCAGTTGCATAAACAAAAGGTTTGAATGTAGAACCTACTTGTCTTGCTCCCTGACCTACGTGATCGTATTGGAAATATTTGTAATTGATACCTCCAACCCAGGCTTTAATATTACCGGTTTGAGGTTCCATTGCCATTAATCCTGATTGCAAGAAGTGTTTGTAATAACGAATTGAATCTAATGGAGTCATAATTGTATCACGTTCGCCTTTCCATGTAAATATGCGCATTCTCGTTTTTACTTTGAAAGAAGCAATGATATCATCTTCGCTTTTGTCCAAATCTTTCATCTCAGCCCAGCGAACAGAATTTTTCATCGCCTGCATCATGATTCTGTCTGTCTCTGCTTGAGTAATATTTACGAAAGGTGCATTTTTATTGTTTTTCATTTCAATAAAAAATTGCTGCTGTAAATTTTTCATATGTTCAGAAACTGCTTCTTCTGCATATTGCTGCATTCTCGAATCGATAGTTGTGTAAATTTTCAAACCATCTTTGTAAATATCGTAATCAGATCCGTCAGGCTTTTTGTTTTCTGCTACCCATTTTTTCATGTAATCACGAAGATATTCTCTAAAATAAGTAGCTGTTCCTTCACGGTGGCTTTCTAATTTGAATTTCAATGCAATTGGTAAAGCCTGTAATCTTTCTTTTTCAGCCTCTGTAATCATTTTTGCTTTTGCCATCTGCGAAAGCACCACATTACGACGGTTTTTTACTCCTTCCGGATTTCTAACCGGATTATACAATCCTGAATTTTTGAACATTCCAACTAAAATAGCTGATTCATCCATTGTTAAATCTTTTGGGTCTTTTGAGAAATAAGTCTGCGCTGCAGAACTTACTCCAACAGAATAATTCCCGAAGTCGTAAACATTGCAATACATCGCAAGGATTTCATTCTTCGTATATTGTCTTTCCAAACGAATGGCAATAATCCATTCTTTTATTTTTTGTACAATTCTAAAAGGAAGAAATTTTGAACCTTCTCCGTGAAACAATTGTTTTGCAAGCTGTTGCGTTAATGTACTCGCTCCACCATTAGTTCCTAAACTAGAAACTGCTCTTAAAGTTCCGCGTCCGTCAATTCCAGAATGTTCGTAGAAACGAGCATCTTCTGTAGCAACTAAAGCTTCAACTAAGCTTTTTGGTAAATCAGAATATTTAAGCTGAGATCTGTTGGTTTTAAAATATTTACCAATTACAACTCCATCTGAAGAAATAATTTCGGTAGCCAAATTAGAATCCGGATTTTCTAAATCTTCAAAAGAAGGCATTGAACCGAAAAATCCCCAAGAGGCAAATAAGAAGAAAGCCAGAACGCCTAAAAGTGAATAGGCAAAAATTCTCCAGAATTTCTTTTTGTAGTAATTAATATCCTTTACGGTATTGGTTTGATTGTTTTTTTTAGCAGCCATAACTATTTTTCTAATCTTTTTGTTCTATTCTAAAACCTACGTCTGTAATACCTTCTAAAGCCTCGACTCCAGGAATTTTACCTGATTCTCTAACAGCTTGTTTGATATGAACTTTGTATTTTCCTTTAAACGTTACATTATCTTTATAAAAAAGCTTACTTTCTTTGATATCTGTAAAACCATTTCCCATCAATGTTCCGTCCGGATTTGCCATTGCGTATTCTAAAGTATCAACTTTTGTAAAACCGCTTGGCGTTTCAATAGCCACAATTAAAAATAAATTATTGAAAGGATAATTGTTGTTATCTCTCAAATTTACAAACAAATTGTACTTTTTGGTAGAGTCTAAAACTGGCAGGTCAAAGGTTACAATACTGTCTTTATGCCAGGCACTTCCAACAGATTTATACTCGTCGAATACTCTTTTTTTATCGCACGAAAAAAGAAGTATAGTTGCCAAAATAAGAATCCCGCTATTTTTTATTCTCATTTTTTGTAATAATTATAGGTTTTCTAGGTTCAGCTGGTTTATTTTCATTTGAATTTGGCTTGTTCGAATTGTTTTTATTCGGATTCGGCTTGTTCTTATGATTTGGGTTATTTTGTTTATTCTGCGGCTGATTCGGATTTGGATTTGCTCCGGCAGGTTTATTAGTGTTGTTATTACTTGCTGCCTGTTTTGGTTTTTCAGGTACTGCAACAACTACATTTTCAGCATTTTTGCGTTTGCGGTTTGGTTTTTTCTTTCTTTTTGGCTGATCGAAACGTGTTAAACTTTCCTGACCCATTGCATTATTAAAATCTTTTTCAGGTTCTGAAGTAACTTCGATTGCAAAATCTTCTAAAGAAGAAACTTTATTTTTCTGTTTATTTTCAGCAATAATTTCTTTTACCTGATCTATTTTCAAAACGTGCCAGTTTGCAAAATTATTGGTGTAAGCAAACCACATTAATCCTTTAAAAATATCTTGTTTTTGGCAGACTGCATCTCCTTTTTCGGTCACTAATTTAGTGTCGTAATCCGGAAAATCCTTCAATGCGTCCATGTAAGTATCTAACTCATAGTTCAAACAGCATTTTAATTTACCACATTGCCCTGCTAATTTTTGCGGATTCAATGATAATTGCTGGTAACGTGCTGCTGAAGTATTTACACTTCTAAAATCTGTAAGCCAAGTTGAACAGCAAAGTTCACGTCCGCAAGAACCAATTCCGCCTAAACGTGCTGCTTCCTGACGGAAACCAACTTGCTTCATTTCGACTCTTGTACTGAATTCTTTAGCAAAATCTTTAATCAAAAGTCTAAAATCGACTCTGTCATTTGCCGTGTAATAAAATGTTGCTTTTGATCCGTCTCCCTGGAATTCAATATCTGAAATTTTCATCTCTAATTTATGCTGAATTGCCAATTCGCGGGCGCGAACTTTCATTGGTTCTTCGCGATCACGCGCTACAGACCAAATGTCAATATCTTTTTGAGATGCTTTTCTGTAAATTTTTGGAACTTCGTTACTATCCGGATTAACTCCTTTTTTCTTCATTTGAATTTTAACCAATTCGCCTGTCAAAGTAACAATTCCGATATCGTGTCCTGGCGATGCAACAGTTGCTACAATATCACCCATACTTAAAGTTAATTTCTCTGTATTTCTAAAGAATTCCTTACGTCCGTTTTTGAAACGAACCTCAACACAATCAAAAATCGCCTCTCCATTAGACGGGCTCATGTTCGAAAGCCAGTCAAAAACCGTCAATTTATTGCAGCTATCGGTGCCGCAAGTCCCATTATTTTTACAACCTTTTGGTGCGCCACCATCTGAGGTTGAACAACTTGTACATGCCATAATTATATATGTAGTGTTGCAAAAAGCAACTTAAGTTCATAAACGTTTAATCGGTAAAGATAGTATTTTTTTTAGTTTGCTTTTTATCTATTAAAACTAAAGGATTGTTAAACATTAAAACCAATTAAATAACCCTATTCTAATACTCTTTTGATTTCTCGAGGCAATTACAATTCGTTAAACATAGCACTTTTATAAATTATTTATGTTTTATAAATAAAAAAAACACTAACCATTTGATTTTAAATAATTTATATCCAAATAAAATAAAAAAACAGGTGTAGTTAGTTTATTACAAAATTTATATAAAAATTCAGAATTAGTTTCATATGCACAAAATTACTTACGAAAAACTTCATTACATAAAGTTAATATTATTTGTATTATTTTCTATAAGTTCCCAAATAATTGCCCAGAATCCCATTGTAACTACAGGAGTCAATATCTGCAAAGGCGATTCAGGCTCATTAACTGCAACAAATTCTACAGTTCCGGCAACAACATTTTCAGGTCATTGGAACGCCCAAACGGATCCCCGAGCCTACATACCCTATAGTTCATATCCTGATGTTATGAGAAATACTCCTATTTGCTCATTTTCTACCACTGCAAGCTCAAATTATACTGCCACCCAGTTTAGCGTCAGCGTTTCAGGAATTTACAGATTCCAAATGGATCAAAATTACACTTATGATGGTATGGCCTATATTTATAAAGGAAATTTTACTCCGGGAACATGTTCAGGAGGAGGCACATGGATAATAGGCGATGATGATCCTTTCTCAATGCAATCAGAACCAATTATGACAGTATATCTGGATGAGGGGATTAATTATACATTAATATCAACACTTTGGACAACTGGAAATTTAGAATTTTTTGGTGATTATACATGGACGGTTACTCCACCTCCAGGAGGGCAGTTTATTATGAAAACTTTAAACTATTGGTATACATCACAAACCGGCGGAGTACCTATTGGCTGGGGCAATTCTTTTAATCCTGTTGGAGTGCCGGGATCAGGATTAACAGATACTAATACTCCCGGTACAACTACTTATTATGTAAGCGATGGTAAAAATGATTCGCCCAGAATTCCTGTTGATTTTGTTATTAATGATAAACCGGCAGTTCCTTTAATAGATCATACACCTGCAAGTAGTACTGCTCCAGGCAGTAGCAAAATCAGCAATTATACTTCAGGAAACAGCTATACTTTTACCCCGAACGGCCCAACAGCTGGTGCCGGCGGAATAATAACAGGCATGGTCATTGGAACAAATTATACTGTAAAAGCTTCAAATGGAACTTGTACCTCGCTGTCTTCAGCATCATTCTTCAACGAGCCGCATTCATTTATATGTTCTACAATAACTTTCGATCCACCTAATCCTATTATTATTGGTCAATGCTCCTCTATTTCTATAAAATCCCAATTATCTGCCGGGGATTACAAAATTTTAGACACAAAATGGACGTTACCTTCATCGCCACATTCTTCGATAAGCAATACAAATTCCTTAACAACTAATTTAAGTGGTATTTCTGAAGGTTATGATGAGTACAATTTAAGTGTAAAAATTATTAGTAATGAAAATTTAATCAGAAATGGAAATTTTGAACTAGGATATAGTGATTTTACTAGTAGTTATACTTATAAAAACGGAACTGGTGGGAGTGTTTTATGGGATCCAGGCACCTTTGCAGTAGTTAATACCCCAAATTGGGTTCATTCAAATTTTCCAAATATGGGTGATCATACAAGTGGTACAGGAAAAATGCTGGTTGTAAATGGTGCAGAACAAGCAAATGTAAAAGTTTGGTCTCAAACCATTCGAGGAGTAAAACCTCATACTAAATATGCTTTTTCAGCTTTTTTAGCTTCTTTAAGCCCCAATAATCCTTCAATTTTAAATTTTTCAATAAACGGAAGATTGGAAGGCCCTACTTTAAGAGCTGGAGCTCCTTTATATTGGAATCAATTTTATACAGAATGGAATAGTGGAGAATTAAGCGGAGATATAACTATAGATATTGTAAATCAACAATTAGGCGGCGATGGAAACGATTTTGCTCTTGATGATTTATCTTTTGCCGAGTTATGTGAAACATCTGCTACATTAAAAGTAACGGTAAATAAATTGCCAACGATAACAATTACAGTACCTGAGGCAGTATGCGCCGGAAACGCATTGTCTTTAACTGCGCCGGATGTCGACATTAAAGAGTCGGCAATAATAGCTCAGGGATGGTATTTAGGCAATAATTCTTTTGATCCCCAAACCATTTTGGCTTACGCCGATAACGGGAAAAAATTAACATACAGAGTAAGCAGTACTTGCGGGCAGATTTCAAGCAATGAGATGCCTATCATTGTAAATAATAAACCGACGACCCCTGTAATAGTCCAGACACCTGCCAGTTGTACTGCTCCGGGCAGCAGCAGAATCAGAAATTATATACCAGGAAACAACTATACTTTTACACCAGTTGGCCCAACAGTTAATGATACCGGTGTAATAACGGGGATCATCGAAAACAATGGAGAGGGATATACCGTTACGTCAAAAAATGGAAGCTGTACATCTTTGCCCTCAGAAAGATTCTATTATATCGATTCTGATTGTTGCAATGGAGAAATGCAGGTTATATTACAAGATGATTTTGATTCAGGTACGTCAAACTGGGGGCCTAATCCGTTATTATCTAGTGATTTTAGAACTACATATGGGTTCTCATCAGGTGGTTTTTTGGGAGTCAGCCAATTTGGTGTTCTAAAAAATGCTTCTTTAGCCAATAGTGCCTGGTCTAAAGATGGGGATCATACAACCGGAAAAAACGGGAACGGATATATGCTGATTTTTGATGCGAATTCTGATATCGGAAGTGTTTTTTACGAAAAAGACTACACAGGTCTCTGTGCAGGAAGTGTATGTATGTTTTCTATTTATGCATCAAATATAGTCTCACCAACATATCAGAACGCTACGGTAAACCCAAAAATCAAAATAGAATTAATTAATCCGTTAAATAACACTGTATTAAAATCAATTATTTCTAATGAACTGCAAATAGGTGGAGAGGAACAACTCACTTGGGAAAAATTAAGCTTATCTTTTACCATTCCGGAAGGAATAAATAGCATAAGAGTTAAAGTTAGTAATGCCCAATCAGATACAAACATCCAGGGAAATGATTTAGCTATTGATGATGTGTCATTTAGCATATGTGTACCGCTATTAACATATCAGCTGGCTTTCGAAAAAACATGTCAAGCTCAAAATAATACTATAACAACTGCTCTTGCTACGTCAATCCCTTATCATTATCAATGGCAGCAATTTGACGGAACAGACTGGGTAGATATTCGTGGAGCTAATTTATCACAATACCAGACGCCATCATTAACCCAAGACACAAAATACAGGATTCGTTATGCTCAATTAGGAATTGATATTACAAATAATAACAATTTAAAATGTTCCGGCAATAAAGAAATTCCTATTAATATTACTTCAAAACCCGAAACTGTTACAACAAATGAAAATATCTGTTTCGGACAAACTTATACATGGCTTGTAGATGGAAATACTTATAATACATCAGGAACTTACAAAGTAACTAATGACGGATGTACGGCGGATCAGGTTTTGAATCTTACAGTTACTCCTAAACCTGACGATGTGGTAACAACAGAATCAATCTGTTCGGGGCAAACTTTCACATGGCTTATAGATGGAAACACTTACAGCACATCAGGAACTTACAAAGTAGAAAATAACGAATGTACGGCGGATCAGGTTTTGAATCTTACAGTTACTCCTAAACCTGACGATGTAGTAACAACAGAATCAATCTGTTCGGGGCAAACTTTCACTTGGCTCGCAGATGGAAACACTTACAGCGAATCGGGAACTTACAGAAAAAACAATGATTTTTGCACTGCAGATCAAGTATTAAAACTATCAGTTGATCAGCGAATTACCCAAGCCCTAATATTTCCAGAAACTATTTGTGTTGGAGAGACTATTTTATTTGCGCCTCCAACCGAAGGAAATACATTAATTTCTTCAGACGACACTATCGCTACAATATCATCAGGTTTTGTAACAGGAGTAAAAGCTGGTTCAGCCACAATAACTTATAAATGGAAAAATTTAGGAGTATGTCCTGACGACACTATCGCTACAATATCATCAGGTTTTGTAACAGGAGTAAAAGCTGGTTCAGCCACAATAACTTATAAATGGAAAAATTTAGGAGTATGTCCTGATGGGTTAATAAGTGGATTAATAACCGTAACATCAAAACCAGATGATATTATAACAACAAAATCAATCTGTGCAGGAGAATCTTATAAATGGATTGATAATATTACTTACACAACATCTCAGACAGGACTCAGAATAAGCAATGACGGATGTACAGCCGATCAGGTATTAAATCTGAGTGTGGGTTCTAAACCTGCCGATATTGTGACAACAGAATCAATCTGCTCAGGACAAGCTTATAAATGGCCTGTCGATGGAAATGCTTACATTGCATCAGGAACTTACAAAGTAGAAAATGATGGATGTACGGCGGATCAGGTTTTGAATCTGACTTTAGAATCTAAGCCATCAAATATTGTTACAACCGAATCAATATGTTCTGGACAAACTTACACTTGGCTTGAAGATGGAAACACTTACAATACATCAGGAACTTACAAAGTAACCAATGATGGATGTACTGCTGATCAGGTCTTGAATCTTACGATTACTCCTAAACCTGACGATATTGTTACGACAGAATCAATATGTTCCGGACAAACTTATACATGGCTTGAAGATGGAAACACTTACAGCGAATCGGGAACTTACAGAAAAAACAATGATTTTTGCACTGCAGATCAAGTATTAAAACTATCCGTTGATCAGCGAATTACCCAAGCCATAATATTTCCAGAAACTATTTGTGTTGGAGAGACTATTTTATTTGCGCCTCCAACCGAAGGAAATACATTAATTTCTTCAGACGACACTATCGCTACAATTTCTTCAGACGACACTATCGCTACAA
>NZ_LMHW01000001.1 GCF_001428525.1 Flavobacterium sp. Root186 | reverse complement strand
GCCATAAAATACAATGTGATTTATACCAAAAATTATATAGATATGAAAAATAATACTTTCTATAAAGTAGACAAACAAAAGGATGCAGACTGTTTTATAAAGGGCGGTTCCCTCTGCGGTTTTTGTTTTTTAACGGGATTACTATTTTCTTACCAGGGGCATGCCCAGTTTTATAACAAGGGAGAGGTTTTGGTGAAGGATAATACGATTTTGTCTGTTTATGAAAATTACCAGAACGATGATTCGGGAGCCTTTACCAATGACGGGGAGGTTTATATTTTTAAAGACTGGAACAACAATGGTGTGGTCAATTTCACAAATGCTGCAAGTAATGGCAGTACCTTGTTTAAGGGCACCGAAGAGCAGATGATTGAAGGGGATAAGCAGTCTGATTTTCAGAATGTTGTTTTTGACAATAAAACCGCTGGTGATGCCCAGTTTCACCTGGGTACAACAATCACGGTAGGAAACAAGGCTGAGTTTATTAAAGGAATAGTAGACGCGGCACAGCTGGAAGGCCTGGTGATTTTCAATGAAAATGCAGTTCATGAAAAAGCAGGGGATCAAAGTTTTGTGGATGGAAAAGTTCAGAAAAAGGGAAAAAAAGATTTTGAGTATCCGGTAGGTGCCGATAAATATTTCAGACCGTCATTTCATGGTGCAGCAGCATCAAACAATATATATACAACACAATATTTCCATAAAAATTCAGCAGACCTTCATTCGCATTCCAGTAAAGATGATTCGATATTAGAGATCAATGACCAGGAATACTGGGAGGTGCGTCAAGATCAGGGTGCTGAAAAAATTGTCTTGAGCCTTTCGCTGGGCAATGACACGACCCCTTCCCAATTTTTCGCAGAAACTTCCAAAGTAAGGACAGCCATTGTGCGCTGGGACGAGGCATTAGGCAAATGGGTGAATGATAAAGGGGTTCTCAGCGATCCTATCAACGGGGAACCGTATTCAAGACTGTTAACCGGTGCAGTAGGAGGATATGGGATCTTTACGACGGCTCTTGTCAAGGCAGAAGACAGCGATCCTACGGACTTGATAGTGTACAACGCGGTATCTCCAAACGGGGACGGCATAAACGATACTTTCCACATCAAGGGAATAAACAAATATCCTGACAATTCTGTTGAAATCTATAACAGATGGGGTGTTAAAGTATACGATGCAAAATCATACAATGAAAGCACTGTAATGTTTGCGGGTTATTCAGATGGCCGTGCCACAATAAACAGGGGAGAAAAACTTCCTACAGGAACCTATTTCTACATACTAAAATACAATAACGGTAAAAAAGCGGTTGAAAAATCAGGCTACCTGTATATCAACAATCAATAATTCTAAAATTAAGAATTGAAATTAATTAAGTAATGAAAAATATCTATCATATAATAACAATATTGCTGCTGGGGGCTTTCAGCGCATCGGCGCAGCAGGAGTCGCAATACTCGCAGTACATGTACAACACAATGACTTTTAACCCCGGATATACAGGTTCCAGGGAAGTAGTGAGCGCAATGGGACTGTACAGGACACAATGGGCTGGATTGGACGGAGCCCCGAAAACAATGAACTTTTCAGTTCAGAGCCCTCTGGGGTCCCATGCAGACGGAATTGGTTTAAACGTAGTGAGCGACCAGATCGGTCCGACAAAGAATGTAGGTGTTATGGGAAATTTTGCCTATACCATTTTAGGCAGCACGGATGTAAAATATTCATTTGGTATCGCTGCGGGACTGGATAATTTCTCGGTTGATTATAACAGATTGAATATAGAGAATCAGGACCGTTATATGACCGGGGTGGAATCTCAGATTTCACCCAATGTAGGGGCTGGTTTTTATGTACATTCTTATAACTGGTATGTAGGTTTATCAGTTCCAAGATTATTAAAAACCACCTATTTTGATGATGTAAAAGAAACCACCTATTCAACAAAATCACATTTTTATTTAATAGGGGGTTATGTGTTTGACCTTAATCCGTATTTAAAGTTTAAACCTGCAGTTCTGGCAAAAGCTGTTTCCGGAGCCCCTCTTGCGGTTGATTTGTCGGCCAATTTCCTGATCAATAATAAATTTACCCTTGGCGCGGCATACCGCTGGGATGCAGGTCTTAGCGCCCTTGCCGGTTTTCAGGTTACAGATGGCATACAAGTGGGATATGCCTATGATTATGATACAACAAATATTGGTAATTACAATTCAGGGTCACATGAGTTTTTCCTGCGCTTTGATTTGATAAACAGGTCTAAAACAAGGCTTGTAACGCCAAGATTCTTCTAATAACGCTAAATACGAAATAGGATGGTTTATAAAAAACTCAAAACTGCTTTTATATTGCTGATGGTTTGTATCATGCAGACAGGAAATATCCAGGCCCAGAATCAGGATAAAAATTTAGAAAAGGCTAATGCGGCATATAAAAAGTTTGCCTTCATTGAAGCTATTAGGTTATACAATAAGGAAATTAAAAAAGGGAATAATACAATCGAGGCTTATACCAAGCTTGGAGACTGTTACTATTATAATGGAGATTATCCGGAAGCAGCCAGATGTTATGCCAAAATAATAGACTCTCCAAAAGGGATCGATCCGGAATATTATTTCAGATATGCACAGGCTTTAAACAACAGCCAGAATTACAAAGAATCTGAACAGGTTATGAAAACCTACTACTCCAAAACCGGCAAAAAAGATTTGAGTGCAGACTGGAACCAGGAAAAACTGATGGAAGATATTAAAAGACAATCCGGCCGTTATATTTTCAAACCTGCAGATGTGAACTCCCCATTTTCTGATTTTGGTGCTTGTTTTAATGGCAAGGATAAAGTAATTTATGCTTCGGCCAAAGATACCGGAACAATCATAAAACGTAAACACAGCTGGAATGAGAAATCGTTTTTAAAATTATATTCGGCTGATGTTACGGTGGATGGCGGACTGCAGAACCCTGTTCTTTTAAAAGGGGATGTAAATACAAGGTACCATCAGAGCACCCCGGCGATAACCAAAGACGGCAAAACCATGTATTTTACCAGAAACAACTATGCCGGGGGGAAACTTGGGGCTGATAAGGAAGGAACCACTTATTTAAAAATTTATGTGGCTGAGAATGTTAATGGAGAATGGAAAAATGTAAAAGAACTGGGTTATCCAATAAATAGTGACGGGTTCTCCTCTGCACACCCGGCTTTAAGTGCCGATGAGAGTGAGCTGTATTTTGTTTCAGACCGAAACAACAAATTCGGTAATTCGGATATTTATGCGGCAAGTCTTAAAAAAGGGGGCTATATTGGCAACGATATTACCAGATTGGGGGATGAGATCAATACCTTAGGCAGGGAAACCTATCCTTTTGTAGATGCTTCAGGAATTTTATATTTCTCCTCTGACGGTCATCCGGGCCTTGGCGGTTTAGATGTTTTTGCGGCATTAAAGGATGACCAGGGCAAATACCATGTAGTAAACCTTGGGGACGGTGTAAATACAAATGCAGATGATTTTGCCTATACCATTCAGGATGACACTAAAAAAGGGTATTTTTCTTCTAACAGAAGCGGGAATGATGATATCTACAGTTTTACAGAACTCAGGGCGGCTGATTTTAACTTTAATATAAAACCAATTGTATCGGGGACTTTAAAATACACAAGCGGAGCGCCGATTGAAGGTATGGCTGTGGAGGTTTATAATTCAGAAAACCAGGTAATCAATACGGTTTATTCTGGAAAAGATGGTCTGTATACCATTGATCTTGATCCTTACAAAGATTATAAACTGGTTTATAAAAAGCCCGGCATTGCCGAGAAAATACACAATGTGGCGCCTCAGTTAAAACCGGCAGAGAAACGTGAATACTCATTTGATTTTATAAATGAAATGGAGGTAATCGTAGGAGATAAGACCGTAACGCTGCAGGAAGGGGATGACCTTACACATAAGTTAAAACTGGACCCGATTTATTTTGATTACAACGGATTTAAGATAAGAGAGTCATCAAAAACAGAATTGGATAAGGTTGTGGAATTAATGAAAGCCCGTCCGAGTATTTCGTTAAAAATTAATTCGCATACCGACAGCAGGGGCAGGGATGATTTTAATATGAAGTTATCTGAGAACAGGGCAAAAGCTACTGTAGATTATATTGCGGCCCATGGAATTGAAAAAGAACGTGTGTCGGGAGARGGWTATGGGGAGACCCGTTTAATAAACAGATGTACCAATGGAGTAAAATGTTCTGAACAGGAGCATCAGCAAAACAGACGTTCAGAGTTTATAATTCATGTAAACCATTAATAAAGGTTAATTAAAAAAATAGGGTATCGTAAAAAGATACCCTATTTTATCTTATATTAAATTTTAAATGAAATTGTTTTAATTTAAAAAGCGTGAATTTGAATAGCGGATTAATGAGGCTTTTTTATAAAATCTTCCGTGGCCTTATGNCTTATATTAAATTTTAAATGAAATTGTTTTAATTTAAAAAGCGTGAATTTGAATAGCGGATTAATGAGGCTTTTTTATAAAATCTTCCGTGGCCTTATGCTTAAAAATCTCATAATATTTTGATGAAAAATAACTTAGTTTGCTATAACTCAGCTCGTAAACTATTTCTGTTAAGGTTCTAAACTCACCGCCTTTTAATAATTTCTGCGCTAGTATCATTTTTTCGGTTATAAAAAAATTATTTGGAGTATTGTTAAAACATTTTTTAAAGAGAATTTTGTATTTTGATTCAGACATCCCAGCCATTGCCGCTAAAAAAGTTACTGACGGAAAAGAGCCATACAAATTATTAAGAAGATAATCTTTTGTTTTAGTAATGGCTTCAAGATCTATTTCTGTGACATCGTTTGTTGTAATTTGGGAATTATAAAACTTATTGAAAAAATTGCCTAATAATTTTAGGGATACACCTTTTAAAAGAGAATCAAAAGAGATATCATTTATAGATTTATTTTTAATAGATTGAATAAGAAGTATGCTGTTGCTATCAATATTCCCATAATGATAAAGCGTGTTATTATCTGGCTGTAATGCTCGTTTTTTACGTTCTTTTTCAGGATATTTTTCCATAAAATCATTTAGCAGACTTTTGTCAACCAGTATACGTAAGGCTATTGTTCGTTCATTGATTGCAGGTTTAAATGTACTATCGAGTTTATTATCAATAATGGCAAGATCTAATTTCTCAAAAGAGCCAATTTCATAATCTTTATTATTAATTTTTATTAAGTTGACATGCTCACTTAGATCATAATGAAAAATGTATAAATGGTGATCAGAATTTAATCTGGTTATTTTAACAGGTGTTGTCAATTCAAAATCAATAAATAGTGCTGAAATCCCAGGTGTAATTTGTGTAAAATAAGTATGCCCCTTTCCGAAAGTTTCGGGGAAAATGATTATTTTATTATCTACAACTTTTGTCCCCATTTGCTCTGCAAACCTAGTTTGCCATTCTGGACCTAAACTATAAAAGTGTTTGATGCTTTTCATAAAATAGACATTAGATTTAGTTTATTTTTTTAAATATCTTTATGAGCATTTATAATTGTTTGATGAAAGTTTTTGGAGACAAACCGTATTGTTCTTTAAATTTTGAGGCAAAATAGGAGTTGTTTGTAAAATGAAGTTGATCTGAAATTTGAGAAATGGATAATTGCTTTTTTTGAAGTAATTCTTTAGCTAGTGATAGTTTGTTATCCATAAAAAAAGCATTTGGCGTACTTCCCGTAATTTTTCTGAATAAGTTTTTAAATTTTGATTCAGACATATTGGCTTCTGATGCCATAAATTTAATAGTAGGGAAATGTTCTTCAATATTGCTAATCAGGAGCTTTTGTATTTTGATAATGTTAGCCAGATCGGTTTCATTTACAGTTTGTATGACAATTCTGTTGGTTGACATCTTTTTTAGATAATTAGAAATTAGCATATGTACAGTACCAACGAGATTTAAGTTAAATACAGGACCGCCAACTTTTAATTTTCGTAAATCGTCCAATAAATGAAAACTTTCATTACTCATTCTGTCAAATCGAATAATTGTATTTAGTTTAGGATCAGTTATTTTATCGATATTGTCAATGGTAATATTATTTTTTTTTGCAAAAAATTTGATCATGCTCTTTTTAATGAAGATACATAAAGCAAAGGTTTTACTACCGGATTTAATATCATAACAGGATTGTAGACTGCCATCAATTACAGTTAAGTTGTAATCCCATCTTCCAACGTTGAACTTCAAAGTGTCATTAGATACGCTTGCCTCACCTTCAGTGAGATTATAATAAAAACCTATAAAATCATTATCTTTATTTTTTTGTATTAATTGAAAATTTTTATGGTATTCAACGTTGAGATAGTAAGCTACAATTCCTTCACTGACCTCAAAAAAGTATCTTGTTCCCGACTGAATTTCTTCTGGACCAATTATAAAATTGCCTTCAACTTTTCCTCCAAATTGCTTTGCAAAGTTTTCAACCCAGGTTAAGTCTGCACCATAAGAATGTTCAATTATTTTCACGGAAATATTTTTTAATAAAGTTAATTAATTTTTTTTTATTTTTTTTTGTAAAGTTTTAACATTTAATATGTTAAACTTTCTAAAGTATAGGGTGTATCTTTTAATTTTTAATAATTGATCTTATTTATACGAAAGCAAACTGCCATAAAATTTAGAAGCACAGTCAATCAAGCCAGTTCGATTGGTGATGGTATCGATAATTTGTTCTGGATAAGATTGCTTGTACGGGTGTTATAATTTGAAAAGCTATTGATAAGATTTTCAGACATTTGAATTGTTACAATAGAATTTACTTGTATAACATTTATGGAACTGCATCGTTTGAATGTATTTGAGCATATTCAAGTTCCTTTTTCTGTTTTCATCTTCGCCTGCATTTTTTATTATTTTAATAATTAATTTTTTTTAAACTTCATTTATAAGGCCAAATCAAAGTCAGTTTTTTTAAATTCATTTTGCATTAAAGGGTTGGTAATTTTCAAAAAGGTTCTTTTTTATGTTAGAGATAGTACTGACATATTTTTTGCATAATAATATTTTTATGCTAGACATTTTCCTTTAATTAAGAAGATTTATTGGGTAAGAAACCATTTACAATATATTAAGTTGCATTCAAATGTAAATTAAATATTTAATTTTCGATTTATTTATTTTTGTTTATTTAACTATTTGAAAACAAACTAAATAAAATTGTTGTTTAAGTCTTTTTCTGATACTTTTTGAACTTTTAATGGTATTTGTATATCTTTTTTTAGCTATTAAATGTATGTTTTTTAATACATTTTTATATTTTATAGTTTTAACTAAAAATCAATTTTTATTTTGTTTTGAGGTTTATTTTTACTTTTTTAAAAAGTCTTATTTTAATATTCTAAAGACTTGAATAGGGAATTAATATTCTAGTCTTATTTTATTTTTGTTCCATATTTTTTGTCGTTTTATTTTCTCTTTTTGAAAAAAGATTAGCGAATAAGAAAAATTATATATTAAGGTAATTTAAACGAGATGAATACTTCTAATTTTTCTTTAGAGTTTCGATTAAATGCAGATGAAGTACGGAAGTTAAATAAAATGTATTTTAAAAATCTGTATAAAGAGCGAGTTCGAATTCTTTTCGGATTTGTTTTACTTTTTTCTATTTTTTACGATTTTTCTGAATGGAATAATGGAAGTGATTTAATTATATGGATAATACGAAATCTGACTTTCGTGATAATCTTTTTAATGCTTCAGTGTTCATTTGTCAATATGATTTGCAAACTTACTTTTCAGCTAATTAAAAAGCTTTTAAGATTTGATAGATTAATATTAAAATATAAATTCAATTTTACAAATTCCTTTATCTACGTCCATTCTCCGTTGGGAGAGTTCGTTCATAAATGGACTCAAATTGAAAAAGCAATTTTAACTAAGGATTTTTTCTATTTATACATTAAGGAAAAAAATGGATATATTATTTCCATTTCGAATAAGAATCAGAATAGAGATATAAAGAAACTAATAGCTTTTATAGAAAGTAATGTAATACAGATTACGAAAGTTTAATAGATGATTATATTTTGAATTTAGTATTTATGGATTGAATAGAAATAACAAATATAAAAGCTGGCAGATTATATGCACTATAATTTTTTATATGTGCTTAAAATTAAATCAATTTCTTTGAAGGATTGTTACGAAACAATTCATTTTACAGCGTTTTTAAAGTACTTCAAACATAAAATAGTGATATATTCCAGCCTCAGATCTAAAAGACGCTGTAATAGCTTTTGGGGAAAATTATTATCTGGTAGATGTATTCCAAATTAATAGCTATAAATAAAAATCAAATTAATTTTTTAAAAAAGGAAAACTTAATTGTCTACACAACTAATTTTTAAAAACGACTTTAAAGTTTTTTTTATCCCTTGCGATATTATGTTGAAGTTTTTTTAGACCGAGACAGCCCGTCATATAATTACAATGTCAGCCAATATTCTGATACTGCAACAGCTTTCTAAAACTAAATATTTTAAGTTTGTAATATATTATTTATATAGTCGTTTAAAAAGCATACGCCACAGTGCGGATAGTGAACATAAAATTGGAAGATTATGTTTATGGACCAGCTCTACCGCCTGCAGTGAATTGATTAAACATTGTGAGCGGAGGGCTTTTTTATTAAAATTTGATTAAGAAGGTAACCGACTTATTCTATATAAAAGGTTGTTTTTAAGGCTTAAAGAAGACTGACTTTAGATTCTATATGTTATAATTTTTTCTAAATTTTTCAGAATAAAGAATATAAATAGCAAATTCAACCATATTGTAAATGTTAAAACAAAAAATACCAATTTTTTCAAGTGGTGTTTTTATTTAGTAGCGGGAACAGGACTCAAACTTGTTAACGACAAATAATAAATAAAAACAGCGTTACAAAATTTCGAACCTAACAACACTTGTTAATATTGATTTATAATTTTGAAAAATACCTTGTGCCACGCTTGTGCCACAAAACTTAGACTTATAAATATCTTTAAAAACCGCCTTAACTTTTTGTGGCAAAAAGCTATGCCGTTCATTTTACTTTTCCTCAATTTAAACCTTTTACTTGAAAAAGTTAAAAGTATTGAATGAATATGTCTATGTTTTTGATTGATAAATCCATCTTAAGAAAAAACATTATGTATAATTTTATTTTCAGTTCAGGACTTAGTTAATTAATCTTGAATTTTATGGAATAAGATTGTTAGTTATTATTAGTAATAGATTTTTGTTTTGTTTGATAGGGAGATTAATTAACTATTTAATCTCCCTTTCTTTTGTTATGATAAATGAGTCAGGAAAATTTAATAAATATGTGATTATATGGAAAGAGAGAATTTTAAAATTAAAAAAGGTAGTTTTTTAAAAAAGGCTGTGCCATTTTTTATACTCTTATTTTTTTGTACCGCTAAAGGGTATTGTAAAAATGATGAGAAAACTAAAAGTGCATTAGCTGTAATAGAAAGACTTATAGGTAATCGTGCCAGCGAGTTTGAATTAAGTATTATTGAAAATAAAGAGAATAATAAATCAGATTGGTTTGAAATCGAAACAACAGGTAATCAGGTAAAAATCAAAGCATCAAATAATACTGCAATTTGTTATGCAGCTTATAATTTTCTCAGAGATATTGGTGCAGTTTTAGTCAGCTGGGAAGGAAATAGAGTCGGTTTGCCTAAGACCTGGCCAAAATATTCAAAAAAAGGAAATACGCCATTTGAATACAGAGAATATTTAAATGCCTGTACTTTCGGCTACACGACTCCGTGGTGGGACTGGAAGCGCTGGGAACAGGAAATTGACTGGATGGGAATGCACGGAATCAATCTTCCAACTGCAATGGAAGGTCAGGAAGCAGTATGGCAGGAATTATGGAAAGAGTACGGTTTGACCAGCACTCAATTAGAATCGCATTTTGCAGGACCTGCTTTTTTACCGTGGCAGCGTATGGGAAACATTAATAGTCTTGAAGGCCCATTGCCACAAGAATGGTTCAGTAAGAAAGAAGACCTGCAAAAGAAAATCTTAGAAAGAATGAGAGCATTAGACATGCATCCCGTTGTGCCTGCTTTTAGCGGTTATGTTCCTAAAGCTTTCGCAGAAAAACATCCAGAAGCTAAAATAACCGAATTAAAATCCTGGTCTGGAGGTGGTTTTGCAAGTACTTTTCTATTAGATTCTAAAGATCCTTTGTTTAAACAAATTGGTAAACGCTTTATTGAAATTTATACTAAAATGTACGGAAAGTCCAATTTCTATCTGGCAGATTCTTTTAATGAAATTACACCGCCGGTTTCTGAGAACAACAAATATGAAGAACTTTCTAATTACGGAAGTGCTATTTATGAAACTATAAATGAAGCTGCTCCCGGTTCAGTTTGGGTAATGCAAGGATGGCTTTTTGGAGACAATAAAGAATTTTGGACAAAAGAAGCCACTAAAGCATTTTTAAGTAAAGTACCAAATGACAGACTGATGGTTCAGGATTATGCCAACGACAGATATAAAGTATGGGAAAATCAGGAAGCTTTTTATGGAAAACAATGGACTTACGGTTATGTACATAATTATGGAGGATCAAATCCTGTATATGGAGATTTGGATTTCTATAAAAATGAATTAACGAGTTTACTAAAAAATCCCAATAGAGGAAATATTGTGGGCTATGGTGCTATGCCAGAAGGCTTAAATAACAACTCTATAGTTTATGAATACATTTATGATCTCGCGTGGAATAAAGGAGAACAGCCTATAGAAGACTGGCTCAATAAATATCTGGATGCGAGATACAGAAAAAAGACTTCTGTTTCTGTTTTTCAGGCGTGGCAATTATTGTTAGAATCTGTTTACAATATCAAATATTGGGAAACACGCTGGTGGAATGATAGGGCTGGAGCGTATTTGCTTTTTAAACGTCCAACTGCGACAATTACAGAATTTAAAGGAAACCCCGGAGACAAGAAAAAACTAAAAGAAGCTTTAGATATTTTGACCAAAGAAGCTAAAAAATATGATAAAAAGAATTTCATTAATTACGATTTAATTGATGTTTCAAGACATTACTATTCACTCTGCATTGATGAAGATTTGATAGAATGTGTAAAAGCGTACCAACAGAAAGACATCACAAAAGGAGATCAACTATTTAAAAAGATCGAAAAACAAATTTTGGCTATTGACAATATCATGATCGGACAACCTTTGAGCAGTCTTGATAATTGGGTAAAATCGGCCTCTGAATACGGAAGTTCTCCAGAGGTATCTAAATTGTACGTAAAAAATGCCAAAACATTAATTACGCTTTGGGGTGGAGAAGGTCATTTAAATGATTACGCTTCAAGAGCATGGCACGGAATGTATAAAGGATTTTACTGGCCAAGATGGAAAATGTTTTTAGAAGCGTTGAAAAAATCAGCAGTAAATAATACTCCATTTGATGAAACGAAAGAAAGGGAACTAATTAAAAATTGGGAAATAAATTGGTCTGAAAATAAATAAACAATACAAAGAGACCATAATTATTACGTATATAAACACAATATAACTTAAGCTTTAACCTATTGCCTTAAACTATACTGAATATATGAAATGAAATCTTTTACGAAATCGATTAATTAGTAAGTTTTTGATTATATAATTTTATAAAAATAAATTCGTAAGCCCTTGCTGTTACTAGTTTTAAAGGATTTATCCATATTTCTGAATAACTTGTCCATTTGTTAACATTTCTTTACCAGTAATTTCGTCAATACTATTTAACCAATTAACCAAAAAAACAATGGAAAAACTTAAACTTTTATTATTAGCCTTTTTTCTTGGCTTCTCAATTAATACCTGGGCACAAAAAACAGAAGTGTCCGGTATAATTTTAGATGACAAAGGTATTCCTCTGCCAGCCGCTAATGTACTTGAGAAAGGTACAAATAATACTGCAACAACAGATTTTGATGGGAAATTTAAAATTTCGGTTTCAAACAAAAATGCGATACTAATAGTTTCTTTTATGGGTTTTAATGATCAGACTCTAAAATTAGACGGAACAAAAACAAATTATTCGATTCAATTACAGCCTAACACAACTAATTTAGAACAAGTAGTAGTGGTTGGTTACGGTAAAGGATCGCGTAAAAACCTTACTACTGCTGTAACTTCAGTTAAAGCTGAAGATTTAAATAGAGGAGCAATTAGTGATGTTGGACAGCTTTTGCAGGGTAAAGTTTCTGGCTTGAACATTTCATCAAGCGGTGACCCTACAAGAACGGCTTCTGTGGTTTTGCGTGGAGCTTCAACATTAAATAGTTCTCAAGGTCCATTTTATGTAATAGATGGTATTCCCGGAGTTGATATCTCAGTAATTGCACCAGATGATATTGCAACTATCGATGTCTTAAAAGATGCTGCTGCAACGGCAATCTATGGTAATCGTGCTGCAAATGGAGTTATCATGGTAACAACAAAAAAAGGAAGTAAGGGCAGAACGCAGATTGCATACAATGGTTATGTTGGCTGGGAAGAAGTTTCAAATAATCTGGACATGATGAATGCAGATCAGCTTAGAGCTTTTACAACTAAAAATAATTTGAATTTTACTCCTGAAAATGACAAAGGTGCTAATACAAACTGGCAAAAAGAAATTTTAAGATCAGGACGTGCAGCATCAAGCAGCCATAACTTATCGATGAGCGGCGGCGGAGATCATGGAAACTACACAGCAAGTATTACTTCGCTTAATAAAGAAGGTATAATGCTAAAAAGTGATTTTTCCCGTATCATTGCCCGCTTATCTGTTGAACAATTTGCTTTTGATGATAAGGTTAAATTTGGTTTAAACGTTACTAATTCTAGTACAAAATATAAAAATGTACCACAGAGAAATACTGTTCTTTTGCAGGCAGCAAGCTATCTTCCTGTTTCTCCGGTAAGAAATGCTGATGGAAGTTTTTTTGAAAACTTTACCAGTCCGGGATATTTTAACCCAGTAGCTTTAATTGAACATGGTACTGATGAAACTAAAACGGATAACCTTGTAGGTAACCTTACTGCAGAAGTAAAACTTCCGTTTGGATTTACTTATAATTTGAATTTAGCACACCAAAGATTAACTGCGGCTCATGGAGAATTTTATGATAGTTATTATTCACAATACAACAGTGCCAACTTTTACAACAACCCAGATCCGCCTTTGACAAAAACATTGGTTAATTTTGGTGTAAATGGTTCTGCATTGAGAAATTCTTACGAAACCAGAAACAATATTATTGAAAGCTTCCTTACTTGGGATAAAGCAATAGGAGAGCATAAAATAAAAGCTGTAGCAGGTTACTCATGGCAGGAAAATACATTAGGAGACGGATTTCAGGCTACAACAACTAACTTTCCAGTAGATAATGTAGGATATAACAACCTTGCTTTAAGTAATTACACTTCTGTTAATGGTTATGTAGTAAATTTTGGAGATAGTAAAGCATACCAAAAAACGCGTTTAATATCATATTTTGGACGTCTAAATTACAATTACAAAGACAGATATCTTTTACAAGGATCACTTAGAAAAGATGGTGGATCTATGTTTGGAGCAAATAATCGCTGGGGGTATTTCCCTTCTGTAGGAGGTGCATGGAGAGTAGACAAAGAAAGTTTTATGCAGAATCAAAACATTTTTAGTGATTTGAAATTCCGCGGAAGCTGGGGGGTAACAGGTAACTCTTCTGGATTTAATGCTTATACAGCTCAGTTTATTTCCGGGAGTTTAGGAACTTTCTACTATAACGGACAACAAATTGGAGCTTATGGACCTAACCAGGCGGCTAACCCAGATTTGAAATGGGAAAAAACAGCTACTGCAAATATTGGAGTTGACTTCTCAATCTTAAAAGGAAAAATATCAGGCTCTGTTGATGTGTACAATAAAAAAACAACAGACATGATTTTTAACTATAATGTTAATCCGGTACTTGTACCAGTAGGAACAATTGTAGCAAACGGAGGAACAATGTCTAATAAAGGTATTGAGGTTAGTTTAAGTGCAACTGTGGTTAAAACTGCAGATTTCAGCTGGACAACTAACTTGAATTTGGCGCACAACAAGAATGAGATCGTTAAATTAACCAGCCCTTTCTTTGTTGGTGGAGATTCTATCCGTCGTGTACAACCAGACGGTGGTGGACAAACAGGAAGTACATTACAAATTTTTAAAGAAGGAAAACCTTTAGGACAATTCTTTACATTGAAGTATGCAGGGAAAAATGCTGCTGGAGTTTCGCAATATTATGATAAAAATGGTAATTTGACTACTACACCTCTAATTGGAGTAGATTATCATTATGCAGGAAGTGCACAGCCAAAATTATTAGCAGGGTGGGCAAATAATTTTCAATACAAAAAATTTGATTTAAGTATTTTCTTCAGAGGAGTTTTTGGTAATAAAATTTTCAATGCAACGCGTGCCGATCTATTTAGACCTAGCACTGCAATGACAAACAATATTTTAGTTGATGCAAGTGACGAGTCACCAAATGATTTAAACTCTTATAAATATTCGGATCGTTTTATAGAAGACGGAAGTTATATAAGATTAGACAATATGACTTTAGGATATAATTTTGGTAAAGTGGGCAGGTATATAAGCAGTGTGCGTATTTATCAAACAGTAAATAACGTATTTGTTATTACTAAATACAGAGGAATTGACCCGGAAGTTGAACAAGGAGGAACAGCTCCAGGTGTAGATTCAAATAATTTCTATCCAAAAACCAGAACTTATATGTTCGGTTTAAATGTGATCTTCTAAAAATTAAATGCTAAAAATTATGAAAAAGATATTAAAATATATAGGGCTTCCAGTACTTATGGCTGGTTTAATATGGTCTTGCGATGATCTAGATGTGCCTATTACAACACAATTAACACCTGAGGTTTTTCCTCAAAACTCAACGCAATATATTCAGACTACAGGTCCAGTTTATGCTGCTTTCAGAGGTGATTTTTCATTTTCTTGGTGGTGGACTCAGTCCTTATCTACAGATGAAGCTATTTTACCTGCAAGAGGTGGTAACTGGTTTGATAACAGAAATTATATCGCCATGCATTACCATGACTGGAATGCAGATAATGGTATCATAGGAAGTCTTTGGGATTGGTCGTCTAAAGTTATTGGAACAAGTAATCAGGCAATTTCAATTTTAAATCAAACAATGCCTGAAGGTTCAGAGAAAGAAACTTTGATTTCTGAGTTAAAAACAATGCGTGCTATTTCTTATTTCATGTTAATGGATAGTTATGGAGATGTGCCATTAGATACATTGTATGGAGATTTTACGTCTCATGCTAAAACTCCAAGAAAAGATGTTTTCAATTTTATTGAGAAAGAATTAAAAAAAGCAGTCCCTAATTTAAATGCTGCAGCGGGAGTTACAACTTATGGAAGACCAAATAAGCAGACTGCTAATGCAATGCTCGCTAAATTGTATTTGAATGCTGACGTATATACAGGAACACAACGCTATAATGATTGTATTGCGGCTTGCGATCAGGTAATTAATTCTGGTTTATATGTTATTGAACCAAGAGCAACTTATCTTCAAATGTTTTATCCTAACAACGGACCGCAGATGAAAGAGTTCATTTTTGCAGTTCCTTACGATCCGGCAGCAGTTACAGTTGGTTTCAATGGACAAATGTACCATGCTCGTTATGATGTACCTCGTTCTGAAAGAACTAAGTTCGGTCTTCCTTATACACCAAGTGCACCAAGAAGTACCCTTCCGGAATTTTATGCCTATTTTAATGATGTAAATGATATACGCAACAAGCAATGGCTTACAGGTCCTCAGTTTATGAATGACGGCGTTACTCCGGTAATGGTTACAACAACTAAAAAAGGGTACGATCAGTTTTATACAGGATCTGATGGAGGTGACGCATTTACCTATCAGGTAAATTTGACACCAGATATTCTTCTTCGTCAAAGTGTAACTTTATTTGATCTTGGAAATGATGAAATTGCCTGGAATATGGGATATAGAAATGTAAAATTCTATCCGGATGCTACTTCAACAAATCGTAACCAAAAGAACGACGTTCCTTTCTTACGTTATTCAGATATTCTTCTAATGAAAGCAGAGTCAATTCTTCGCGGAGGCGGTGCAACATTAGGACAAAGTGCAGATGCATTAGTAAATATGGTTCGTTCTAACCGTACAACATCCGCAGCTTTAAGCGGTGTAACTTTAGAAGAACTTTATCAGGAAAGAAGCCGTGAGTTTACTTGGGAAGCATGGCATAGAAACGATATGATCCGTTTTGGAAAATATGAAGGACAATGGGGTTACAAAACCAATACAGATGTTCGCCGTCGTGTTTTTCCAATCCCAACCAATGCCATGGTTTTAAATCCGGCTCTAACTCAAAATGATGGGTATTAATAATAAGAATTTAATTAAGTACACATTGTAACTCAATTTTAATTTTAAAAAGGAGAGGAGAGTAAAAATCTTCTCCTTTTTTACTAAAGAAAACTGATTTTTCAATTCCTCATGAGAATCAGTTCAGTTTCATTTTTGAATAAAAACAAAGCTTAATCGAATGTCGTTCCAGAAATCGATGAAAGATTAAGCTTTGTAATTTTCTCTCAATGTATGTTTTGAGAATACATAAAAATCCAATAATTATCAGGTAAAATCCTTCGCTTTACATTTTCGATTTAGAAATAAACCAATATTGCCCCAACAATACAAACAGAATAAATGGAACTAAATATAATCTATAAAATAGGACGCATTGGAGTAAGTTTAGCTCTTGTTTTTTTAGTGTCATGTAAAACCCAAAATGGGGTTTCTTTAAAAAAAAAGCAAGTGTCAGATATGGTTTATCCGCTGCTGGATACAGAAAATTCCAGATGGTTTTACTTCTCATCAGCAAGCCGGCCGTTTGGTATGGTAAACTTAAATCCTGATACCGAAATTAACGGCGATTGGGGAGGCGGTTATAAATATACTACAGATACAGTTAAAGGTTTTAGCCACGTTCACGAATGGCAGATGTCAGGCGTATCTGTAATGCCTGTAACAGTTTCTGCTGAAAACAAACAAACTATTTTTAAAGATTTTTATTCCAAATTCAGTCATCAAACCGAAATTATAACACCAGGATATCATTCAGTAAAATTAAATAGATATCAAATAACGGCAGAATTAACCAGCACGCCAAGAGTAGGTTTTCACAAATATACTTTTCCGGTAAAAGCACAAAAAGCAGTTCTTTTTAATCTGAATACTATTTTAGGACCTTGTGAAAATACAAATGGGAAATTAGAAAAAAACAATGATTATGAACTTTCCGGATCATTAGTTTTGAGTACCAATTTTAGACGTCCAAAACCATTAACTGTATTTTTTAAAATTAAAACAAATGAGCCTGTTATTTCTTTAGAAATAGATAATGTGACGGGTAATTATTTAGTCAATTTTAATAAAACGGACGAACAAATATTGATGAAAGTTGGAATATCATACACCTCAATTGAAAATGCCAATAACAATATTGAAACCGAATTACCACATTGGAATTTTAATAAAACAGTTGCTGATTCCAGAAAAGAATGGAGCAATTTATTAGGAAGAATAAAAACAGAAGGAGGAACAACAGCTGATCAAAGAAGATTTTACACGGATCTATGGCATGCCCTGCAAGGGAGAAAAATGATCAGTGATGCAAATGGAGCTTATCCTGATAATACAGGCGACAAATTCAGGGTGGGACATTTACCTTTAAATGCTGATGGAAAACCGAAATTCAATCACTATAATTCAGATGCTTTTTGGGGAGCACAATGGACAATAAATAATCTTTGGGGACTTGTATATCCTGAAATTATGGAAGAATTTGTGTACTCTTTAATGCAATATTATAAAGATGGCGGTATAATTCCGCGTGGTCCGTCAGGAGGAAATGATACTTATGTAATGACCGGAGCTTCGGCAACGCCTTTTATTGTGAGTGCCATCCAAAAAGGAATTGTAAAAGAAGATTTAGAGGAGATTTATATTGCACTCAAAAAAAATCATATGCCGGGAGGTATTATGGAAAAAGCAGGATATGAACACAATACAAACATTGGCGGCGGATTAAAATATTATTTAGAAAAAGGTTATGTTCCCTACCCGCTTCCCGAAGGTAATTTTGGAAGTCATGAAGACGGTGCAAGCCAGACTTTAGAATATGCGTATCAGGATTGGACTTTAGCGCAATTGGCTAAAAAACTTAATCATCAGGAAGATTACAATTATTTCATGAAAAGAGCTAAAAACTACCAAAATGTTTTTGATGCCAAAACAGGCTGGATGCGTCCGAAAGATGTGGAAGGAAAATGGCGTGAAAATTATGATCCGTATCAATATGAAAATGGATTTATAGAATCGAATGGAGCACAATCAACATGGTTTGTTCCGCACGATATTGAAGGTTTAGCCCTTTTAATGGGTGGAAATGAAAAAGCAGTTGCAAAACTCAACACGCAATTTGAAACAGCAAAAAAACAAAACTATACTTCTGGTACATCACATGATGCAGAGTTGCATCCAGAGTTTAGCAGGATTCCCGTAAATTTTGGAAATCAGCCTTCTATGCAGACCTCTAATATTTTTACGGTATTAGGAAGACCAGATTTAGCGCAGTATTGGACAAGAAACATTGTAAAAGAAACTTTCAGCGGATTATCTCCTGCAACCGGTTATAACGGAGATGAAGATCAGGGATTAATGGGAAGTTTGAATGTATTGCTTAAAATTGGTTTATTTCAAATGAATGGAGGAACAGATCAAGAAGCCGTTTACCAAATAGGAAGTCCAATATTCAATAAAATTACGATAGATTTAAATCCGAAATATTATTCGGGTAAAACATTTGTAATAAAAGCCAATAATAACAATCCTGAAAATGTGTATATAAAAGACATCAAATACAACAATAAAGCGGTAAAAGATTTTACTCTTTCGCATCAGGATATTACAAATGGCGGAGAATTAATTTTAGAAATGTCAAAATAAATGCCTGCAATAAGTTTTTTTGCCACAGATTTCACAGATTATTCGGATTATTTTAAATCATTATAATCCTTCAAATCTGAGGCAAAAAAAAGAGTTTTTAGTTATTAAAGAAATAAAATAAGTAATGAAAATATCCAGTAAAAATATACTTTTAGGAATATCATTTTTGTTTACATTAACGATCAATGCCCAGCAAATCGTCCATCAATTTGTAGACCCAATGATCGGATCAGAAGGAGTGGGCAGGGTTTTTATCGGGCCGTCTTGTCCGTACGGCATGGTAAAACCAAGTCCGGACTGCACTTCGAGTCCGAACAGCGGCTGGCTTCCAATGCCAAAAGAAGTAACCGGTTTCAGCCAGGTACATGTAAGCGGAACAGGCGGAGGCCCAAAATACGGAAACATTCAGATTATGCCTTTTTCCGGCAATTTGGATAAAATGGATCAGACTTCATTTCGAGCTGAAGAAAATGTAAAACTGGGTTACTACGAAACGGTTTTCAAAGAAAATAAAATCAAAACTGAAATAACTACAGGCGAAAAAGTATCATTTTACCGTATCACTTATCCAAAAAACACCTCAAAAGAATTAAAAATAGACCCGGGATTTTTTCTGGGAGAAGAAAAAATTCCTGATGCCAGAGAAGCACAGCAGTTTGTAGGTTCGCAGATTGAAATTGTTTCTGATACCGAAGTTCGAGGATACAGCAGAATCAGAGGAGGCTGGAATAATGGGCGTGCTTACACCGTTTATTTCTGGGCAGTTTTCGACCAGCCTATTGCAAAATATATAACCTTTAAAGACGGCCAATTTTACAATAATCAAAAAGCACAGTTTGATTCAGGTAAAAAAACCGCAGCGCTGCTTTCTTTTGGAAACACAGGAAAAGAAGAATTGAATGTCAAAATCGGAATCTCATTTTTAAGTGAATTAAAAGCAAAAAATAATATCGAAGTTGAAATTCCGCATTGGGATTTTAATACTGTTTTATCCACTTTAGAAAACAAATGGGAGGCATTATTAAGCCGAATTAAATTATCGGAAGATACATCAGAAGATTATAAAAAAATGTTCTACACGGGCTTATATCATACGATGATTATGCCTGTTGACCGAACCGGAGAAAATCCGTTATGGACAAATGACGAACCTTACTATGATGATTTTTATACAATTTGGGACACTTTTAGAACTTCAAGTCCTTTAATTACGCTAATAGATTCTAAACGTAAAGTAGAAATAATCAATGCAATGCTCAACATTTACAAACGTGAAGGTTATTTACCCGAAGGAAGAAGCGGCAACGACAACGGACGAACTCAGGGCGGTTCTAATGCTGAGGTTGTACTGGCAGATGCTTTTGTAAAAAACTTAAAAGGAATAGATTACGAATTGGCACTGCAGGCCATGCTTAAAGACGCGACAATTCCGCCGGGAGGAAATGAAGAAAAAGAAGGAAGAGGTGGATTAATAGATTATCTGAAATTTGGATACGTTCCCTATGGAACAGATCGCGCAGGAAACCGAACTATCGATTATGCCTACAACGATTACAATATTGCCATTGTAGCAAAAGGATTAGGTAAAACCGATTTGTACAATCAATACATCAAACAAGCCGACAGCTGGCAGAATTTATGGCGTCCTGATTACGAAAATAACGGTACCAAAGGATTTATTATGCCAAAAGACAAGGACGGAAACTGGCTGGACAATGTTGTTTTCGGTGAATCAAAAATCCAGAAACCTACTTTTAAATACACACCTGTAATTATCGAATCGCCTTGGTATGTCTGCCATTGGTGTGTATTTTTCTACGAAGGAAATTCTTGGGAATATTCATTCAGCATTCCGCACGATGTTCCGGAAGTAATTCGTAAATCGGGAGGTGAAAAAGCGTTTGAAAACAGACTGAATATTTTCTTTAATTCAGATTTGTATAATGTGGCCAACGAACCTTCATTTTTAACGCCATGTCTCTATCACTGGATAGGAAAACCGTATTTAAGCAGTGACAGAATCAGAACGATTATCAAAAATAATTTCAATACTTCAAGAGAAGGACTTCCCGGCAACGACGATTCGGGTGCAATGTCTTCCTGGCTGGCTTTTCATATGATGGGATTGTATCCAAATGCCGGACAGCCTTATTATCTGATTAATGCGCCTTTGATAAAAGAAACGACGATACAATTGGAAAACGGTAAAAAGTTTAAAATCTCTGCTAAAAAAATGAGTGATAAAAGCAAATACATAAAAGCGGCTTTTTTAAACGGAAAACCTTATAACAAAGCGTGGATTTTACATGATGATATTAATAACGGAGGAGTATTAATTTTAGAAATGGATTCGAAACCTTCGGCATGGGGAACTACAGTTTTACCGCCGGCAAAATAAAATGATCAGCAAGATGAAAAATATAATTGCAGCATTTCTGTTTTTGACATTTTATCAAACAGGAATATCTCAGAACTACATTCCAACAATAAAAAATAATACAGCGTTACATTATATCTGTAAGCTTCACGGACAGACCAGAACTTTATCGCTTACGACTGAACCAGCAGACAATAAACTGACTTTTAAATTGGAAACAAGAGGCGTAAAAAGTAGTATTGTTATGCTTCCCGAAGCAGTAAAAAACGGAAATGCCTTAAGTTTTAATCAAGGAGAATATGCGCCGGTTTTAAACTTAAAACCAACAGAAACTTTTTTTATGATTTCGCAGTCTGCTTATCAGGATTTATTGAAAAATAATTCTTTTGTGTATAATAACACGACATATGTTTTGGACAAAAACGAAGATAAAAACAGCGTTTCTATTGACGGAAAATTAATCGATGCGCTGCACGTTATTGCACAAATTGATGAAACTGAAATGTGGATTGTAAAAAATTCGGAATATCCATTAATCTGTAAAATAACTAATAATCCGCTTGGCATCAATTTCACTTTGGTGAAAGTAGTAGATGCAGTAAATTAAAAAATTAAGAGATAGACCTGTCAGTTATATGTTTCAATATCAAAACAATAAACAATGTCATTCAAAAATATCTTTTGTTCATTGATTCTTTTAGTTCTGATTTCCTGTAAAACAGAACAACACTTCAATGAGAAAAAGCTTCAGATCGCTTTTATAGCCGATGTTCATTTACAAGATGTTTTTGCAAAATTTGAAGATAACAATTATCAGGGAATAAAAAATCCGGTTACGGGCGAATATGCCAATATCAGGACGATGAACGCTCAATTGCATTCTACCAGAATTTTCAATGAAAATTATTTTGCCTTTTTAGAAGCTTTAAATGATATTGTCAAAAGAGGAATAAAACAAATCGTACTTCCGGGTGATTTCAGTGACGACGGACAGCCTGTTCACGTACGCGGATTGAGAAAAATACTCAATGAATATTCCCAAAAACACGGAATCTCTTTTTTTGTTACCACTGGAAATCACGATGTTGTAAGACCATTTTCGCAAGATGCCGCTAAAACCGATTTTTTAGGCAAATACGGAAAAGAGCAGATCATCAGCAGTTCAAAAAATTTCGATAAAACCAAAAGTGAACTGGAACCGATTATCACTTCCGATATAAAAAACTGGGGATATAAGGAAACGATTCAGGAAATGCGAGATTTTGGTTTTTTTCCAAAAAAGACCGATTTGTATTGGGAAACGCCTTTTTCTAACTACTCTTATGAGCATTATAATTTTGAAGAAGCTCAAAAAGAATCTGTTTTAGAAAAAAGAACGTATCTAATTAAAAACACGAATCTGTATCTTCCAGATGCCAGTTATGTTGTCGAACCCATTAAAGGAATCTGGCTTTTGGCTATAGATGCCAATGCTTATGTTCCGAACGAGAAATTATCGGGTCAGCCAGATAATCCACACGATTTTTCGGGAGCCAATACGGGTTACAATAATGTTCTGATTTATAAAAGTCACTTATTAAACTGGGTAAAAAAAGTTTCCGCGGAAGCGAAACAAAAAGGAAAAATACTGATCGCTTTTAGTCATTACCCAATGGTTGAATTTAACGACAATGCTTCGCCGGAATTAAAACAGCTATTTGGTGCCGATAAAATGCAGCTACAGAGAGTTCCAGACGAAGAAGTAGCGCAGCAATTTGCTGATGCTGGAATTCAGATTCATTTTGGAGGCCACATGCACATCAACGATACTGGAGTAAGAACATCAACAAAAGGAAATACATTGTTTAATATTCAAACGCCTTCGCTCGCAGCGTATATGCCGGCGTATAAAATATTGACGATTCATTCTGATTCTGAACTTGAAGTTGAAACGGTTGTAATTGGTAAAGTGCCTAAATTCAATAGTTTGTTTCCTTTTTATGAAGAAGAATATGCTCATTTGCAGAATAATAAAAGCGATCATATTTGGAATAAAGAGATTTTAAAAGCAAAGGATTATGCAGCATTTACAAACTGGCACTTAAAAGAATTAGTTCGTTTAAGATTCCTGCCAGAAGATTTTCCAGCTGAATTTTTAAAATCAATTGTAAATCTTTCAGGTAAAGATTTATTGCTAATAAATAAAAATGCATTAGAAATTGATAAAGATTTGAAATCGAATGCTGTGGTAGTTTCTGATTTTGAATCATGGACGGGTTTTGATATGATCTTCGATTTTTACCGCTTAAAAAGCGCCGATGAATTGGCAGTTTCCGAAATTGGAAAAAAGAGATTAAAGGAGTATGAATTGGTTTGCAGGCAGTTAAAAAAATCAAATAATCCGAAACAGATTTTATGGGCAGAAATATTTTCTAAAACCATGAATGGCGAGCCTTCCGATCATTTTATAATTGATCTTAAAAACAACAAAATTGATAATTTATCTGTTAAATAATTTTCATATTAATTAAATCAAAAAGATTAAATTGCATTTATAATTTATTTCGATGAGACAAAAATCCATTATACTATTCTTATTTTTTGCTATTTTTTATCATTCGTACTCTCAGAATATAAAATTTGCGCATTACAATGACAATAACGGATTGTCTCATAATTCGGTACGTCATATTGTACAGGATAAAAAAGGTTTCATGTGGTTTGGCACATTCTCAGGATTAAACCGTTTCGATGGCTATCAGTTTAAAAACTACATGAGTTCTACGCCAGGGAAAAATAAATTGTACAATGATGACATTACAGCTTTAGAGCTGGACGAAGAATCTAATCACTTATGGATTGGTACCAGAAAAGGACTGACTCTTTTTCAAATGGATACCCATGTTTTTACCACTTTTTTTAATAAAAAAGAAGACTCAAACAGTCTGCCCGATGATGAAGTCAGAGCAGTTTATGTAGATAAATTCAAAAGAGTCTGGGTTGGTACTAAAACGAAAGGAGTGTATCTATTTTTTTTGAAAGAAAACCGATTCGAAAAAATTAAGCTTAAAGGTTTCGATTATGTAAAAGAAATTTTTGAAGATAAAAAAGGCAATGTCTGGGTTGGCAGTTACGAAAAATCAGGTCTTGCAAAAATAACAATGGATGCTAAGGGAGCAATTGTGCGAATTAATAATTATATGCTTTCTGTTCCATATTCCAACATAAAAAATCCATATATCAACTTTATTTACGAAGATGCCAAATCTGATATTTTTGTTGGAACCCGAGAAGGATTATACAAATTGGACAAAACCACCGACCAATTTGTCAATTTATATATAGAAAACAAACAGATTAGAGGCGCTTTAGGCCCGTATTTTTTATCAGTTGCCCGCGCTCCAGACGGTAAATATTGGGTTGGAACTTTAGGCGGATTGCTGGTTTGTAATCAATTAGAAGACATTCAAAAAGGAAATTACAAATGGTATTATTCTATTTTATCAGATGATACTTCACTTGTAGATAATCTAATTTCATCACTTTATTTTGATGCTTCCGGGGTTTTATGGATTGGGACAGAAGACGGTTTGGACAAATATGATCCTTATGAAAATCAATTCACTTTAAACAAAGACATTTCACGTTCTATAGGCAATCAGGCACCTCGTATTAGAGGATTTGCTAAAACGTATGACGAAAAAGTGATTGTAGCAACCTACCATAACGGACTTTTTATTTCGAATACAAAAGGCTCAATTCCTTTACACAATACAGGAAAAGACATTGCCAGCATTTATTCTGATGATGGAAAAATTTTTTATTGCGGTCTTTGGGACGGAAACATATTAGTTTACAACTACATCACAAATTCTTCCAGAGAAATAAAGGCAGGATTTGAAAAATCCCCCGTTTTTGCTTTTAGAAAGATTACAGATGATTCTATAATCGTAGGTTCTTTTGGAGAAGGGGCTGTAATTTTAAATACCAAAACGCTGCAAGTACAAACTTCCAGCAAACTTTTACCGGACTTTCAGATTAATGCCATTGAAAGAGATGCCAAAAATAATGTTTGGTTTGCCACCGAAACCGGAGTTGTAAAATACAACATCAATTCTGGAAAAATAGAAACCTATTCGTCGCTTTTTATCAAAGAAAAAGGAGTGCCTCATGATGAAAATGTAAGTGATGTTTTGGTGGATACAAAAGGTAAAATATGGGCATCAACACGTTTCGGATTGTGTTTGTTCAATCCGAAGAAGAACGAATTTGAACCCGTAAAAAATCTTAAAGAACTTTCAGGCAAATGGATTACCGATATCTTGTCAGATGCACAAGGGAATTTGTGGCTGAATATCAATAACAATAATATTGCTTTCGTTAAATCTAATTTGAAGGATATCAGTATTTATCACGTAAACAGCGGTAACAGATTGGACGTTTTTAGTTCAAGCGGTTTCTTTTATTTTAATAATTCAAATATTTTTCTGGGTGGAAAAAATGGTATTATCTCTTTTTCACCGCCTGCAATGAAAAGAAATAATTGGTCGCCTTTACCTGTTATTTCAGAATTTAAAATTCAGAACGAGGAAGTTTTTCCGGAAATGGAGATTAATGGAGAAATTCCGCTTTCAAAAGATTTGAATTATGGAAAAGAAATAGAATTGAGTCATAAAAACCGCAATTTTTCGATTCAGTTTTCTGCTCCATCATTTGCAAACGAAAAGCTGAATAAATTTCAATATATGTTGGAAGGTTTTGATAAACAATGGATTACAGTTAATAGTACATCTAGAATAGTTCAATACACGAATCTTTATCCCGGAAATTATGTATTTAAAATAAGATCAAGCAACAGCGACGGATATTGGAGTAAAATAGTTTCTTATAAAATAAAAATCCTGCCGCCTTTTTGGTTAACGCCAACTTCTTTTTTACTGTTTTTGGCACTTTTATTTGGCGTTTTTTATTTTATCAGAAAGGAAATTAAAAACAGAATTCGTTTAAAACAAGAATTGCTTACCGAAAAAGTAAACAGAGAACACGACGTTAAATTGAATAATGAGAAATTACGTTTCTTCACCAATATTTCGCATGAATTAAGAACACCTTTAACGTTGATTTTAGGACCGGCCAAACAGCTTTTAGATGAAAGCAGTAACGCAACCGATTATGAAAAAAGCAGATACAATCTGATTTATCAAAATGCTAGCAGATTGCTGAATTTGGTAAATCAGGTATTAGATTTTAGAAAAGCACAGTCAGGTGAGTTAAAACTAAAAGTAACTAAAACCGATATTCTGGCTTATTCGAAAAATATTTTTGACTCCTTTAAGGAAATGGCTTATGATAAAAAGATTAAGCTCAATTTTATTTCTGAAGATGACGAAATAAACGGCTGGCTGGATAATGATAAGTATGATAAAATCCTGTACAATCTCTTGTCGAATGCATTAAAATTTACCAATAAAAACGGAAATGTAGACTTGTACATCAGGCTGAAAGATACGGTTGAAGATATTTTAGTGATTGAAGTAACCGATGACGGAATTGGTATTCCGTTGAAAAGCCAGGATAAAATTTTCAAACGATTTTATCAGGCAACAAACAGTAAAGCCCATAATACGGGATCGGGTATTGGTTTGTCGTTGGTAAAATCTTTAGTAGCAATTCATAAAGGAATTATTGCAGTCGAAAGTACACCGGGAAAAGGAAGTACATTTAAAGTCGAAATTCCAATTGACCGCGCTTCTTATGAGCATAAAGAAGTATTTGAATATGCGCTTAAAAATGACAGTTTGAGTATGCTTATTCCAGAAAAAGCGGCTAAGAAAATCATTCAAAATACAGATCTTAAAGAGAAAATATTGGTAATCGAAGATAACAGCGAACTTAGAAAATATCTGGTGGACTATTTATCTGATTATTACAAAGTTTATGACGCAGAAAATGGAGAAGAAGGTTTGAAAATCTGCCGACAAATTAAACCAATTTTATGTGTTACCGATGTTATGATGCCTGTTATGGACGGATTAGAATTTTGCCGACAATTAAAAAATGATGAATTCATAAGCCATATTCCAATTGTGATGCTTACTGCACTTTCCGAAAACATGGATAAAGTAAAAGGCTATGATATGGGAGCAGATGGTTATTTAGTGAAACCTTTTGAGCCATTATTGCTAAAAACGGTTATCGAAAACATGATCAAATCAAGATTAGAACTTAAACAAAAATTCTCAGGAGAAGTTGAAGGCAAGGTGAGCATGTTGACTCATTCTCCAATTGATGAAGAATTTATGGTAAAAGTAACAAATCTGATCAATGATAATTTGAGTGAAGTAGATCTTTCTACAGAATTTCTATGTGATAAATTAGGCGTGAGTTCTTCTAAATTATACAGAAAAATTAAAGAATTAACTGATTTGGCGCCAAACGAATTTATAAGAACTATTCGTTTAAAAAAGTCAGCAGAACTGCTCAAATCTAAAAAGTATAATGTTTCAGAAGTAACAAATTTAGTGGGCTTCAATGATCCTTTATATTTCAGCAGATGTTTTAAGAAACAGTTTGGTTTTCCGCCTAGTAAATTGATTTAATTGTTTTTTACCTTACTATGTCCCCGTGGTTGAAACCACGAGCTATATTTGAACTGTAATTCCGTCATCTTTTCATTTCAATATTAAAACATAGCCCGTGGTTTCAACCAGGGGCACGCAATGTWTATCCATAATCTAATTTTCCTCACGATGTTCCCGTGGTTGAAACCACGRGCTATATTTGAAMTGTAATTCCTCAATCTTTTATTTCAATATTAAAAACATTGCCCGCGGTTTCAACCGTGGGAACGCAATGTATATTCGTAATGTAATTTTCTCTCAATACGTTTCCCATGGTTGAAACCACGGGCTATATTTGAAATTCGATTCCGCAATCTTTTCATCTCAATATTAAAAACATAGCCTGTGGTTTCAACCACAGGAGCGTAATGTGAAACGACAAACAAGAACATGAAATGATGTTTTTTTAAGTAAAAAGCATGTGAAAATCTTACACAAATAAGAATCATCCATGTTTTTGATGTATTAATCCATTTTGAACAGTAGATGTAATTCTATTTTTGTCTTATAACTTTTAAACTTTTTAGCATTATGAAAAAGCATATAGACACAGACAATCCGTTGAATAATTTAGATGAATGGGAAGATGATTTGTTACTGCGATATCCTGATCCATCTGAAAGTGCGCCGGAAAAACAAAAAGAAGAATTCAGGAATTATGTCGATTCGGAAAGGGTAGAAACAGTTAAGGAATTTTATAGAATAAACCATACGTATCAGACTTACGATTTTGTATGCAGCAAAGAGCAGGAATTTTTACAATTCAATAAAAAAGAAATGTCAATCTGGGAAGCTGTTGAGTTTTTAAACACACTTGTAGACGACAGCGACCCAGATATTGACTTAGATCAAACACAGCATTTATTACAGACTTCTGAAGCTATTAGAGCAGATGGCCACCCAGATTGGTTTGTACTGACAGGTTTTATTCATGATTTAGGTAAAATTTTATGTTTGTTTGGAGAACCGCAGTGGGCCGTTGTAGGCGATACATTTCCGGTTGGCTGTGCGTATTCAGATAAAATTGTTTATCCAGAATTTTTTAAAGAAAATCCAGACTATACAGACGAAAAATTCAATTCCAAATTTGGGGTTTATACCGAAAATTGTGGATTAGAAAATGTAAAAATGAGCTGGGGTCATGACGAATATTTGTATCAGATTATGAAAGATTATCTTCCTGATCCGGCTTTGTATATGATTCGTTACCATTCTTTTTACTCTCAGCATAAAGAGAATGCTTATGCCCATTTAATGAATGAAAAAGACATAGAAATGTTTGATTGGGTAAGAAAGTTCAATCCGTACGATTTATACACTAAAGCCCCGGTGAAACCAGATGTAAAAGCATTACTTCCTTATTATAAAGAATTAGTTGCTAAATATTTGCCTGAAAAATTGAAGTTCTAGAAATATCAAAAAATTCATTTGAAAGCTATCTAAAACCACAATAATGCATAAAATCAAAACCAAAATACTTTTATTAAGCCTGCTCGTACTTTGCGGAAATTTTGTTTCGGCTCAGGAACAAGATCGCAACGATTGGGAAAATCCTCAAGTATTTCAAATTAACAGAGAACCAGCCCGTGCTGCTTTTCTTCCTTATGCAGACGAAACTTCTGCAATAAGCGATAAATATGAAAATTCTCCGTGGTATTTTTCTCTAAACGGTCAATGGAAATTTGCGTGGTCGCCAACACCAGATCAGCGCCCAAAGGATTTTTATAAAACAGATTTCAGTACGCTGCATTGGAAAGAACTTCAAGTGCCGTCGAATTGGGAACTGAATGGTTATGGTATTCCAATTTATACTAATATAACCTATCCTTTTGAGAAAAATCCGCCGTTTATCAATCATTGGGATAACCCGGTTGGGTCTTATAAAAAAGATTTTGTACTGCCAGAAAATTGGAAAAACCGACATGTTTTTCTTCATTTTGAAGCAGGAACGTCAGCGATGTATATTTGGGTAAATGGAGAAAAAGTAGGCTATACCGAAAATACCAAAAGTCCGGCAGAATTTGATATTTCGAAGTACTTAAAACCTGGGAAAAACGATCTTGCTATAGAAGTTTACAGGTGGAGTGACGGTTCGTATCTGGAAGATCAGGATTTCTGGAGACTTTCCGGAATCGACAGAAATGTTTATTTATATAGCACTGATAATGTTCGCATTTCAGATTTTTTTGCCAAACCAGATTTAGATGCAAAATACAAAAACGGAAGTTTAAATGTAGAAGTAAGTTTGAAAAACCTGACTTCGACTGCTGTTAACAATCAAAAGTTGGTTGCAAAACTGGTAGATGCTTCGGGAAAAAATGTATTTACAAAAGAATTGAATGTCAATTTTGAAGCATCGAAAATTCAGACTTTAAATTTTGCTCAGAATGTATCCAATCCAAAGTTATGGAGCAGTGAAACACCAAATTTATACACTTTGCTTTTGACTTTAAAAAATGCAAAAGGCGATCTTATAGAAACCGTTTCCACTCAAATCGGATTCAGAAAAGTAGAATTAAAAGGCGGACAATTATTGGTAAACGGAGTTCGATTAATGGTTCATGGCGTCAATATTCACGAACATAATCCGAAAACGGGACATTATCAGGACGAAGCTACGATGATGAAAGACATCAAAATGATGAAGCAGCTAAACATTAATTCAGTACGCTGCAGTCATTATCCAAATAATATTTTATGGGTAAAACTATGTAATAAATACGGTTTGTTTTTGGTGGATGAAGCCAATATCGAAAGTCATGGAATGGGAGTAGAAGGACAGCCTGTTATGTGGATGAATCCAAAAACCAATCCGGGTTATCTTCCGGAATGGAGAGAAGCACATCTGGATAGAATCTATAGTCTTGTTGAAAGAGATAAAAATATGCCATCGGTAATTCTTTGGTCATTAGGTAATGAAAGTGCCAATGGACCTGTATTTCATGAAGCCTATAAATGGATTAAAAAAAGAGACAATACAAGATTGGTTCAGTTTGAGCAGGCCAAAGAAAACGAAAACACAGATATCGTTTGCCCAATGTACCCAACAATAGAATACATGAAAGAATATGCGGCGCGCAAAGAAGTCAGCCGTCCGTACATCATGTGTGAGTATTCGCATGCGATGGGAAACAGCAGTGGTAATTTTCAGGAATACTGGGATATCATTCGCGGAAGCAAAAATATGCAGGGTGGTTTTATCTGGGATTGGGTAGATCAGGGATTTGAAGCAACAGATGAAGTTGGTAGAAAATATTGGGCTTATGGCGGCGATTTGGGAAGTCAGAACTATACAAATGATGAAAATTTCTGCCATAACGGATTGGTTTTTGCAGACAGAACTCCGCATCCGGGAGCATTTGAAGTAAAAAAAGTCTATCAGGATATTTTATTTAATGCTGTAGATATCAAAAACGGAGTGATCGAAATTGTAAACGATTTTGGATTTACAAATTTGAATAAATACAACTTTAGATACGAAGTTTTAGAAAATGGAAAAGTAATTAAAGAAGGAACAATTAATGTTGCTTTAGATCCGAAAACGAAAAAACAATTTAAGCTTGATTTACCAAAATTACAATCAAAAGAAGGGACAGAATATTTATTGAATGTTTTTGCATACACGAAAGTGAGTTCTGAATTACTTCCTCAAAATTTTGAAATTGCCAAAGAACAGTTTGTTATCGAAGACGCCAACTATTTTACAAAATCAGAAAAAGTAAATGCTGCTAAAATTCAGGATGAAAAAGAACAGTTTGTGTTAACCTCAGAAAATGTTGTAGTCAAAATCAGCAAAAAAACAGGATTAATTTCTTTCTATAGTGTAAAAGGAGAGGAATATTTTAAACAATATCCAGAACCAAATTTCTGGAGAGCACCAACTGATAATGATATTGGGAATAAAATGCAGATTAGAACGAATGTTTGGAGAACTGCAGGTAAAAATACCAGTTTAGAAAGCATTCAGCAATCGGAGGAAAACGGAAAGCAATATATCGTTGCCAAATTAAAACTGAATGATGTCGCTTCAGATTATACCATCAAATATTCATTAGGAAATGATGGTGCTTTAGAAATAGAAGCATCTTATAAAAAAGGCAATAATCCAATGCCGGAACTGCCACGTTTCGGAATGATTTTCACCCTAAAAAACACGTTAGAAAATCTGGATTATTATGGAAGAGGACCGTTAGAAAATTATTCAGATAGAAAAACTTCTTCATTCAAAGGAATTTATTACAGTAAAGTTGCAGACCAATATGTGCCTTATACACGCCCACAGGAAAATGGATATAAGACCGATATACGCTGGTTTAAATTGTCAGGCAATAATGGAAATGGCTTGGAGATAAAAGGTCTGCAGCCTTTAGGTATGAGTACTTTAAATAATTACCCGAGTGATTTTGACGGAGGAATTTCTAAGAAAAATATTCATTCCAGCGATATCACTCCAAGAAATGAAGTTGTTGTTTGTGTTGATTTAACCCAACGCGGCTTAGGAGGAGACAACAGCTGGGGATTACCTCCGCACGAACAATATGTATTAACCCAAAGTGAATACAGCTACGGATTTGTTATAAAACCTGTTTTTTAGTATTCAGTGGTCAGTTCTTTAGTATTCAGTTTTTTAGCATTAGTGTTCAGTGATCAGTTTTAGTAGGGGTTTCCACTAAGACTGACCACTAAAAAACTGATCACTGAATACTTAAAACTGACCACTAAAAATCTGACCACTGAATACTAAGCATGAATACTAAAAAAACTATCAACCGACCACTGAATACTAAAAAATGAGTAACACTACAAAAGAAAGATTAATTTCTTTAGATGCGCTTCGCGGATTTGTTATGTTTTGGATTATGAGCGGAGAACATATCATTCATGCTCTGGCAAAAGCAGCGCCAATTCCTGTTTTTATCTGGATGTCATCGCAACTGCATCATGCGGAATGGGATGGGATTACATTTTATGATATGATTTTTCCTGTTTTTCTGTTTGTGGCAGGAGTTTCAATGCCGTATTCTTTTGAAAAGAAAATGCAGCTTGCCGGTGTAAAAACGCCACAAGAATTACCAAGTAATGAAAAGCGAAAAATATACGTATCAATGCTCAGGAGAACCTGTATTTTACTGGTTTTAGGTTTTGTGGTAAATGGATTATTGCGATTCGATGGTTTTGATCATACCCGTTTTGCAAGTGTTTTAGGAAGAATTGGAGTGGCTTGGTTTTTTGCCGGAATTATCTTTTTGAATTTTGATTTTAAAAAACAATTAATCTGGTTCTTCGGTATTTTGATTGGCTATTACGCCGCAATGAAATGGATTCCCGTACCCGATTTTGGTGCAGGAGTTTTAACCAAAGAAGGATCATTAGAAGGATATATTGACCGTTTGCTTTTGCCTGGCAGACTACACAGCACCGTTTATGATCCAGAAGGAATATTTTCTACAATACCTGCTATTGCTACAGCTTTATTGGGAGTTTTTACAGGAACGTTCTTAAAAGCAAAATGCCCTTTTTCTATAAAAGTAAAATTGCTTTTAATGGCCTTGACAGGGGTTGTTCTGATTCTGGCAGGATTAATATGGGATATTAATTTTCCAATCAATAAACATTTATGGACGAGTTCATTTGTATGTTTTGTCGGCGGATTTAGTATTTTGTTTTTTGTCTTTTTTTATTTGATAATTGATTTGTTTGGATTTCATAAATGGGCATTCCCTTTAATCTTAATCGGTTCAAACTCTATTTTAATTTACATCGCTGCCGAAGGTTTAATCGATTTTAAACATACAGCAGATTATGTTTTTGGTGGACTTATACATTTTCTGCCGCTCATTTGGCAGCCAGTTTTTGCAGCGTTGTCGGTAACCACTGTGCAGCTTATTTTACTTTATTTTCTATATAAAAGAAAATGGTTTCTGAAAATTTAAGAGACATGAAGCTTTAAAATACATTTTACTATCTAACCACACAATAACCACACAATTATGAATGTATTACAAACCGCAGATTACATTGTTTTCTTTATTTACTTTGTCATAGTTACGGCTTATGGAATGTATATTTACAGAAGCAAGAAAACCGTAGCGACTAGTTCCAATGAATATTTTTTGGCTGAAGGATCACTTACCTGGTGGGCAATTGGAGCATCGCTGATCGCTTCTAATATTTCAGCAGAACATTTTATCGGTATGAGTGGTTCGGGTTTCGCCATCGGATTGGCCATTGCTTCTTACGAATGGATGTCTGCTGCCACATTAATTATCGTGGCGATGTTTATTTTACCCATCTATCTTAAAAACAAGATATTTACCATGCCGCAGTTTCTGGCCAAAAGATACAGCGGAACAGTAAGTACAATTATGGCAATTATCTGGCTTTTAATCTATGTGTTTGTAAATCTTACGTCTATCATTTATTTAGGTGCTTTGGCTATTTCATCAATTGCTCCTGTAAGCTTTCAGTTTTGCGTTATTGCGCTAAGTTTATTTTCGGTTATTGTTACTTTAGGCGGAATGAAAGTAATAGGATATACCGATATGTTTCAGGTTATAGTATTAATTATTGGAGGATTAGTAACCACTTATTTGGCATTGACTTTACTTTCAGATCAGTTTGGTTTTGGAAAAGATATTTTAAAAGGACTGTCTATCATTGCTGATGAAGCGCCGGGACATTTACATATGATCTTAGAAAAATCAAATCCGCATTATACTGAACTGCCGGGAATGTCTGTTTTGATTGGCGGTATGTTAATCAATAATCTGGCGTATTGGGGATGCAATCAATATATTGTACAGCGAGCTTTAGGAGCCGATTTAAAAACAGCCCGAAAAGGAATTCTATTTGCTGCTTTTCTAAAATTATTAGTTCCAATAATTGCTGTTTTACCGGGTATTGCGATGTTCGTCATGCATTCCAACGGAATGTTTCAACAGGAAATGGTAGATGCCACAGGAGTTTTAAAACCTGATCAGGCGTATCCAACTTTAATGAATTTACTTCCTGCAGGATTAAAAGGCGTGGCTCTTGCCGCTTTGACTGCAGCAATCGTAGCTTCTTTGGCAGGAAAAGCCAATAGTATTTCGACTATTTTTTCTTTAGATATTTATAAAAAATATTTCAATTCACAGGCATCAGAAAAAAAACTGGTACGTACCGGAAGATGGTGTGTGGTGGTTTGTATGATTATCGCAGCAATCGTAGCGCCGGCATTAAAATCATTAGATCAGGCCTATCAATTTATACAAGAATATGTGGGTTTCTTTTCACCTGGTGTTTTAGCGGTTTTCTTACTGGGAATGTTCTGGAAAAAAACAACACCATCAGCAGGACTTGCAGGCGCATTGTTAACAGTGCCGCTTGCCGCTATATTGAAATTCCTGCCAATGTGGACAGATGGCGCTTTTCCTGATTATCCTTTCTTAGACCGAATGACTATTGTTTTCTTCTTAATTGTGTTTATCATGGTGGGTATCAGTCTGGCAAAACCAGTTTCTGAAGAAGAAGCTGAACTACATAAAATAGAAGTCGATAATTCGATGTTTAAAGTGTCTTCAGAATTTATTGTAGGTTCATTTATTATCTGCGGAATATTAGTGGCTTTATATACCGTTTTTTGGTAATTTTTATTTTGCCACAAAGACACAAAGGCTCAAAGTTTATTTAAAAAGAATAAATTGAAAATTGCTTGCAAAGGATTGAAGGCGCAAAGTTTATTGAAAGAAACTGTAGAGAAAAAAGCTTAGCGACTTAGTGTCTTTGTGGCATAAAAAACAAAAAGAAATGAAAAAGAAATCTATAATCGCGATCCTAATTTTTTGTATTTCCTTAACCGTTTCGGCGCAAAAGATATTTGACATTAAAAAATATGGCGCTGTCGGAGATGGTAAAACTTTAAATACAAAAGCAATTCAAAAAGCGATTGATGCGGCCAAAAAAAATAAAGGCGGAAGAGTTGTTTTTTCTAAAGGAAAATTTCTATCAGGAAGCATAGTCCTGAAAAGCGGAGTGGAATTGTTTTTTGAAGAAGGAGCAATTTTGTTAGGAAGCACCAATCCAGATGATTATCCTAAATTTGAAGGAATAAGAGCTTTGATTGTAGCTAATGAATCCAAAAACATTGCGGTAAACGGAAAGGGAATTATAGACGGACAAGGAAGAGAACTGGCATTAGCAATCGATAGTCTGCATCATACAGGAATTCGAATTGATCCAAAATACAATTACAGAAGAATGCGCCCTGAAGATGGAAGAGGAAAGCTGATTTCGTTTGTGAAATGCGATTCTATAACCATGATCAATATCACATTAAAAAACAGCCCAGGCTGGGTGCAGTGTTTTACCGAATGCAAAAATATTGTAATTGATGCTATGAAAGTCAATAGTACCGCTTATTGGAACAATGACGGAATCGATGTTAACGGATGTGAAAATGTTCGAATTACAAACTGCAATGTAAACGCTGCAGATGATGGCATTTGTATAAAATCGGAGTCGCCGGGATTGCAGAATAATAATATTTACATTGCCAACTGCAGGATTAGATCAAGTGCCAATGCAGTTAAATTTGGTACAGGTTCTTACGGCAGTTTCAAAAACGTAAGTGTTGAAAACATAGAGGTTTATGATACTTTTAGATCGGCAATCGCGATTGAATCTGTAGATGGAGCTGAAATTGAGAATATTAAAGTTTTAAATATTACGGCCGTAAATACAGGAAATGCAATATTAATTCGTTTAGGTCACAGAAATGGAGATAAGCCGGGTTATATCAAAAATGTATCTATTAAAAATGTAAAAGTACAGGTTCCTTTTGGTCGTCCAGATATTGATTATGATTTGCGCGGACCAGAAGTTGATTATTTTCATAATCCGTTTCCGGCTTCTATTGTGGGAATTCCGGGGCATTTGATAGAAAATGTGACTTTAGAAAATATTGAAATTACATATCCGGGAAGAGCTTCAAAAGGAATGGCATATCATCCTTTAAGCAGATTAAAAGATGTAAAAGAAAATATAAACGGTTATCCCGAATTTAGCATGTTTGGAGAATTACCTTCCTGGGGATTTTATGTGCGTCATGTAAACGGAATCGAAATGAAGAATATAAAACTTATTTTAGAGAAAGAAGATTTTCGTCCGGCTTTTGTTTTTGATGATGTAAAAAATCTGACAATGAAAGCTATTGATATTCCTTCAGACAAAACTAACCAGATTATTTTTAAAGATGTTTCATCAAGCAATTTAGACAGTGAATCTTTAAAAAGAAAAATAGAACCAGAACAAAATAAATTTGAATTGCCTGCGCATTGAAATTTTGCCACAAAGGTGCAAAGACGCAAAGTTTTTTTGCCACAGATTGTAAATTTTGTTTCACGCAGATTAAAAAAAGATTTAAGCAGATTCTAATGATATTTCAAAAAAATCTAACTAAATCTGCAATATCTGCGTGAAACAAAAAACTTAGCGACTCTGCGACTTTGCGAGATTAAAAAAATAAATCAAAAACTTTGCGTAGACTATCTTAAACAAGGTTTTTAATAAATAAAATGAAATGAAAAAGAAATCTATAATCGCGATCCTAATTTTTTGTCTTTCGTTAACCGTTTCGGCTCAAAAAGTATATGATGTAAAAAAATACGGAGCCAAAGGAGACGGAAAAACCAATGATGCCGCGGCCATTCAAAAAGCAATTGATGCCTGTACGAAAACGGGCGGAAGAGTTTTAATTCCGGCACCATTTACCTTTTTAGCCGGACCAATTGATGTAAAATCCAAAGTAGATCTTCATATCGAAGCCGGAGCGAAATTATTGGCAAGCCCGGATGAAAAATTATACACAAAAAGTGCTTTTAGAACTAATCCGGGAGAAGGAACGATTTGGATTGGAGGAGAAAATGTAGAGGATTTTACCATTAGCGGAAGCGGAAAAATAGACGGAAATGGAATTTCTTTTATGGGTGAGGAATTAGAAGATTCTTATGTTTTAAAACCTTTTAATGTTCTGGATCCGCGACCACACGTATTGACGATTATTGGAGGAAAAAACATCAGAATCAAAGATGTTCATATAGGAAATTCAGCGTATTGGACCATTCATTTGGTTGGCTGTAATGATATTGTAATCAGCGGCATTACATTGTTGAACAGCTTAAAAGTGCGTAATAGTGACGGTATCGATTTGGATCATTCTAAAAATGTGAGAATCAGCGATTGTTATATCGAAAGTGGTGATGATTGCATTTGTTTAAAAAACAGAAGAGAATTTGAAGAATTTGGAGCTTGCGAAAATATTACGGTTACCAATTGCACGATGACGAGCAGCAGCTGTGCTATTAAAATTGGTTCAGAAAATATGGATGCGATTAGACAAGTGGTTTTCAATAATTGTATCATTAAAAACAGCAATCGCGCTTTGGGAATTCAAAATAGAGATGAAGGAACAGTAAGCGATGTTATTTTCTCTAATATCATTATTGAAGGTAAATTGACTACAGACACTTGGTGGGGAAAAGCAGAACCCATTTATGTAACGGCTTTTAGCAGAGCAAAAGGAAATCATAAAGATGCCAACTGGCGTTTTCCAAAAGGAGCGACAGAAGGAAAAGTAGGAGAAATAAAGAATATTTATTTCTCTAATATTCAATGCACAGGAGAAAATGGTGTGTTTGTAAGCGGTGAATCTAAAGATAAAATCAAGAATATTGTTTTTGACAATGTGAGTGTTTTTATTGATAAAACAACTTCTTTTCCTGGAGGAGTGTATGACAGACGTCCTTCTAATGTAGAAGGTTTTGTAAAAGGAAGTACTTCGGGATTCTATTTTGATTCGGCAGAACGCATTAAAGTGCAGAATTGTACGGTACAATGGGGAAAAAACAAACCGGAATATTTTAAATACGCAGTCGAAAGTAAAAATGTAGATGATTTAATTGTAACAAATTTAGACGGACAATCAGCTTTTCCTGCTAAATTAGAGGCAGTAAAAAAATAATTTCTTCCATTCCAGAACTTATGAAAAATAATATCCTTACCAGATTTATCATTTGCGGTATACTTTTAAGCAGTTTTTACGTAAATGCTCAAAAAACAATTTTAGAAGTTGATGCGAAAACCATTACCAAAATTCAGCCAACCATGTTCGGTTTGTTTTTTGAAGATATCAATTTTGCTGCTGATGGAGGATTATATGCCGAATTGATTAAGAACAGATCTTTTGAATTTGATAAACCTTTGATGGGATGGGAGCAGCCCAATACCAAAAGATCTTCTTTGAATAAGGAATCGGGGAGTGCAGCACCAATTAAAATTGAAGCGAATAATACTGTTTTTTGCAGAGTGGAAATTAATAGTGCTAAAGGTTACGCTTTAATAAATGAAGGCTTCAGAGGAATGGGAGGCAAAAAGGATGCAAAATATAACCTTTCATTAAAAGCGGCTAATCACAATTTAGCAATCCAAAAGATTATCATTCAGCTTATTGACAAAGATCAAAAAGTAATTGGAGAAACGAACATTGTTCCAAAATCAGAGCAATGGACGAATTATACTTCATCAATTACAGCAACTCAAACGGAAGCAAAAGCAAAGTTGAAAATAACTTTTGAAGGAACAGGAACGATAGATTTAGATATGATTTCGCTTTTTCCGGAAGATACATGGAAGAACAGAAAAAACGGTCTTCGAAAAGATTTGGTACAGCTTTTATATGATATGAAACCGGGATTTTTACGTTTTCCCGGAGGTTGTATTGTAGAAGGAAGAACATTGTCTGATCGTTACCAATGGAAAAAATCGGTTGGAAATGTAGACGATAGAGAAACAAAGATGAATCGTTGGAATGTGGAATTCAGCCATAAACAAACTCCAGATTATTTTCAAAGTTTTGGTTTAGGTTTTTTTGAATATTTCCAGCTTTCAGAAGATATTGGAGCAGAACCATTGCCTATTTTAAGCTGTGGAATGGCCTGTCAATACAATACTGGTGAATTGGCTCCAATAAACGAACTCGATCCTTATGTACAGGATGCTTTAGATTTAATCGAATTTGCCAATGGCACCGTTACGGCGACTTGGGGAAAAATCCGTTCAGATATGGGACATCCAAAACCATTTAATCTAAAATATATTGGAGTTGGAAACGAGCAATGGGGACCAGATTATATTGACAGATACAAAGTTTTTGAAAAAGCAATTAAGGCAAAATATCCCAATATCATAATTGTCTCAGGAAGCGGACCTTCGCCAGACGGAGAACATTTTGATTTTGCGATGGAAGAGCTTAAAAAACTAAATGCAGAATTGGTAGACGAGCATTATTATAAAAGTCCACAATGGTTTAGAGAAAACGCGGGTCGTTATGATAACTACGACAGAAAAGGTCCAAAAATATTTGCAGGAGAATATGCTGCGCAAAGTGTTTCAGGAGCAAATCCGAATAACAGAAATAATTGGGAATGTGCTTTTTCTGAAGCCGCTTTTATGACTGGTTTAGAGAGAAATGCAGAAGTAGTTCATTTAACCTCTTACGCACCTTTAATGGCGCACGAAGATGCCTGGCAGTGGACACCTGATATGATTTGGTTCAATAATCTTGAATCTTACGGTTCAGCCAATTACTATGTTCAGCAGTTATTTTCAACTAATAAAGGAACAGATTTGTTAAGTATTACCAAAGATGGAAAAGCTTTAACGGGACAAAATAGTTTATATGCTTCTGCAGTAAAAGATGTGAATAGCAAAGAAATAATTGTGAAATTGGTAAATACAGCTACAACAGCACAAGATATCAGCATTGATTTAAAAGGAGCAAAATTAGGATCAAAAGGCACGATTACTAGACTTGCAAGCTCAAATACACAAGATGAAAATACTTTTGCAGATCCGAAAAAGATAACGCCAAAACAAAGTGATTACAAAATAACAAAAGGGAGTCAGCAATTAAATCTTCCTGCTTATTCGGTGACTGTTTTAAAACTCAAAATGATTTAATTATTTAATAAATTTAGAATATTATTTCAACCTAAAATTAAAAATGCATGTTGTACAATTCTCTAAAAAAAAGCTTTTTTCTGCTATTTATAATAACAGGATTTTCTTCCTATGCGCAGCAGGATTTAAAATTGCAATATAAGCAGCCTGCGGTTGAATGGACAGAAGCTTTGCCTATAGGAAACGGTACACTCGGTGCAATGGTTTTTGGAAGAGTAGATTCTGAATTAATTCAGTTAAATGAAGCCACTTTGTGGAGCGGAGGACCTGTGGCGAAAAATGTAAATCCGGATGCTTTTAAAAATCTGGAGCTGATTAGGGAAGCACTTACGAATGAAGATTTTGAAAAAGCATATAATTTGACTAAAAACATGCAGGGTGCTTACAGCGAAAGTTTTATGCCGCTGGGAGATCTTATTTTAAATCAGAATTTTACCGGACAAAAAGCCGATTCTTATAACCGAAGTCTGGATATTGAAACAGGTTTAGCTGTAACCAATTTTAAAATTGACGGCGTAAATTATAAAAGAGAAATTTTTGCTTCGGCACCGGCGCAATGTATTGTAATTAAACTTTCGGCAGATCAGCTGAAAAAACTTTCAGTAACAATTGACGCTTCAAGTCTTTTAAGAAATCAAACATCAATACAAAATAAGTCATTGGTTTTAAAAGGAAAAGCACCATCGCATTCAGACCCAAATTATATTGATTACAATAAAGAACCTGTCATTTACGATGATGTAACAGGCTGTAGAGGAATGCGTTTTGAATTAATTATTAAGCCAGTTATAAAAGACGGAGAATTAAGTTCTGATGGAAATAAGCTGGTTATCAAAAATGCATCTGAAATAGTACTTTTCGTTTCTGCAGCAACCAGTTTTAACGGATTTGACAAATGCCCGGACAGTCAGGGAAAAGACGAACATAAATTGGCAGAAAGCCCAATTAAAAAAGCTGTTGGTAAAAAATACGAAAGTTTATTAAAAGAACATGTTGCAGATTTTCAGCATTTCTTTAACAGAGTTTCATTACAACTTAATCAAAAAGAAACCAATAAATCTAATCTGCCAACAGATACAAGATTAGAACAATATGCAAAAGGAGAAAAAGATGCCGGACTTGAAGCTTTATTTTTTCAATATGGGCGTTATTTATTAATTTCCTCTTCCCGTACTCACAATACGCCAGCCAATTTACAAGGTATTTGGAACAATAAACTCCGCGCGCCCTGGAGCAGTAATTATACAACAAATATTAATTTACAGATGAATTACTGGCCTGTAGAATCAGGAAGTTTGTCTGAATTGTTTTTTCCGCTTGACGAATTCATAAAAAACGTTTCTATAACAGGAGCTGAAACTGCCAAAAGTTATTATCATGCCAACGGATGGGTCTTGCATCATAATTCAGACATATGGGCAACAACAAATCCTGTGGGTGATTTTGGAAAAGGAGATCCAATGTGGGCAAACTGGTATATGGGTGCCAATTGGTTAAGTAGACATTTATGGGAACATTACCAATATACAGGCGATGTGGCCTATCTTAAAAAAGTATATCCAATCATAAAAGGCGCGGCAGAATTTAGTTTAGACTGGCTTCAAAAAGACAAAAATGGTTATTTGGTAACCATGCCATCGACATCACCGGAAAACAAATATTTTTATGATGGAAAAAAAGGAGGTGTTGTCACGACTGCTTCGACGATGGATATTGGAATCATAAAAGATGTATTTGAAAATACCATCGAAGCCTCTAAAGTGCTCAATACCGATTTAGAATTCAGACAAACGGTAAGCCAGGCTGCAGACAAATTACTTCCTTTTCAAATTGGCAGTAAAGGACAGCTTCAGGAATGGTATAAAGATTTTGAAGATGAAGATCCGCATCACAGACATACTTCTCATTTATATGCTTTACATCCTGCTAATTTAATTTCGCCTCTAAAAACTCCGGCATTAGCTGAAGCTGCAAAGAAAACATTAGAACTTCGCGGCGATGATGGTACCGGCTGGAGTCTGGCGTGGAAAGTAAATATGTGGGCAAGACTTTTAGATGGGAATCATGCTTATAGATTATTCAAAAACCAATTAAGATTAACAAAAGAAAATAATACAGAGTACAGTAGACATGGAGGATGTTATCCAAATCTTTTTGATGCTCATCCACCTTTTCAGATAGACGGAAATTTTGCCGGAACTGCAGGCGTTATTGAGATGTTAATGCAAAGTCAAAACAAAGAAATTCACCTGCTGCCCGCTCTTCCCGAGGCCTGGACAGACGGTGAAATAAAAGGTATTACGGCAAAAGGTAATTTTACTGTAGCTATAAAGTGGAATGATGGTAAAATGACTCAGGCAACAATTCTGTCTAATAATGGTGGTACATGTTCTGTAAGAGCTGAAATACCATTTGTAATTGAAAAGCTTAATATCAAAAGTGAGAAATCGTCTATAGGTTATTCTGCAGTATTTGAAACTAAAAAAGGAATGTCATATCTATTGATATCATCAAAATAGTTGACACAAATAATGTAATAGGTTTTAAATGAAAATGACTATTTTCATTTTTTTTTAGAACAGATATTTCACTTCTCATTTGTATGCATGAAATAAAAGTTTAATTTTACTTTTTAAACTATACACCCCTTCTTGCTTGTCATTACAAAATAATCCTTCCTAATTATTTGACAAGTTTGATTAAAGAATGCATTTTTAAGTGCTTATTTTTTATTACGTAACTCAAAATTTCATGTATCAATTTGTAAAATATATTTTGATGCTTTTTTTGGCATCCTTAAGTTTATATTCCTGTAAACAAAAACAGGGAGACAAAATCAAGGTCGGATTTTCTCAGGCCATGACTACTGACGATTGGCGCAAACAAATGAACAGCTCCATAAAAATTGAAGCTTCATTACGACCAGAAGTCGATTTAAAAATTAGTGATGCCAATAATAATATCGAGAAGCAAATCGAAGATATCGAAAGATTTATTTCTAATAAAGTAGATGTTATTATTGTATCTCCAATTCAATCTAAACCTTTAACGGCAGTTGTAGAGAAATCGATAAAAGCAGGAATCCCGGTTCTTGTAGTTGATAGAAAAATTGATGGCGAAAATTATACGGCTTATCTAGGAGCTGATAACATAGAAATTGGCAGAATTGCCGCTCGATATATTATCTCACACAGCAAAGGTTCTGGTAAAATCATCGAAATTACCGGAGCAAATGGTTCATCGCCAGCATATGAACGTAGTCTGGGGTTTGATCAGATCATAAATGAAAACAAGCGTTTCAAAGTCGAAAACACCATTCATGGCAATTGGGAGGGAGAGTCGGTTAAAGCTCCTTTAAAAGCAATTCTTTTGCAAAATCCAGACATTGAATACATTTTTGCCCATAACGATCGTATGGCTTTAAGTGCTTGGGAAACTGCCAAAACAGTTGGACTGGAAAAGAAAATTAAATTTATAGGCGTTGATGGACTTAATACTGTTAATGGCGGGATAGAATTGGTAAAAGGTGATGTTTTAGATGGAACTATTTTATATCCAACAGGAGGAAACGAAGCATTGAAACTGGCTCTGAAAATGTATAATAAAGAACCAATTTCTAAAAATAATATTCTCAATACAATTGTGATTGATCAAAATAACGCTGAAATTATCGAAAACCAAATGGATAAAGTCGATCAGCAACAATTGGTTATTGAGACACAACAAGGAGCGATAAAAGTACAGGAAAGAGAATATGCTTCGCAGAACAATTTGGTTCGTCTGCTTAGTTTTTTCTTAGTTATTATTTTGAGTTTGACCATTTATAGTATCTATTCGACAATTTCTATTTCAAGAAAGAAAAAACAGCTCGAAAGAATTAATCAAACTGTAATTGATCAGAATAATGAAATTCAGGAAATGGCAAAGATTGCTGAAAGAAGCAATGAAGCCAAATTAAATTTCTTTACAGGACTTTCGCACGAATTTAAAACGCCCATAACTTTGATTATGAGTTATGTAGAGTCGTTAATTGAAAATGAAAAAATTAAAGGAACTGCACTTATTGATGAGGTAAAACTGATTCATAAAAATTCGAATAGATTGTTGCGTTTAATAAATCAGTTGTTGGATTTTAGAAAAATTGAAGAACAGAAATTTACACTGAGAGCTTCAAATACAAAGATTTATGATTTTACAAACGAAGTAATGACCAATTTTAAAGGCGAAGCTGCCCGCAGAAATATTGATTTTCAGCTTACTTGCAAAAACAAAAATCTGGAGTTATTTATCGATAAAGGTTTGATGGATAAAGTGTATTTCAATTTACTTTCTAACGCCTTTAAATTTACACCTGATAATGGAAAAGTCACTATTTTGATTGTCGAAAATCAAGATAATACAGTTAAAATCAGTTTTAAAGATTCAGGAATCGGGATACCTGAAAATGAATTGTCTAATGTTTTTAATCCGTTTTTTAGGGCTTCAAACAATAATAAAAACAGCTCAGGAATCGGACTTCATTTATCTAAAGAATTTGTGCTTTTGCATCAGGGAACAATCGAGTTAAAATCGAAACAGGGAAGCGAATTTGTCATTACTTTATTAAAAGGAAACAGTCATTTGCAGCCATCTGAAATTATAAATAAAGCTGAAAAACTAAATACAATTCCAAATTTAATAACAGATAATCTTGATATTGAATCTGATATAAATGAAGCAAACCTGATTTCTGACTCAGAAAAACACACGCTTTTGATTATAGAAGACAATATAGATTTGGTAACATTTTTAAAAGCTAAATTATCGAATGAATATGTCGTTCATACTTCTGACGGAAGCGATGCTATTCAAAAAGCAGTGGAAATTGTTCCGGATGTCATCATTTGCGACATCAATTTAGTTGACAAAGATGGCTATGAAATTAGTAAAGAATTGAAGAAGGATTTACGTTCGTCGCATATTCCAATCATTATATTAACGGCGCAAAGTAACAAAGAATCTGTCTTGAAAGGATTGCAAAGCGGCGTTGATCAGTATCTTACGAAGCCGTTTAGCCTTTCGATTTTAAAACAATCCATTTCGGGTTTGCTTTTCAACAGAGAGAAACTTCGTTATTATTATACCAATAATATTTATCGTGTTGAGCCAGAATCTAAATTTGGAAATCAGGAACAGTCCTTTATTACCAAAATGAATGATATTATTAAGATAAATGTTGAAAATCCCAAATTTTCTGTTGAAGATTTATCAGATAAACTGGGAGTTTCCAGAGTTCAGTTGTATCGAAAGGTAAAAGCTATTATCGGAATTAATATCAGCGATCATATTAATAATGTAAAATTAGAGAAAGCGGCAGAGCTTTTAAAGTCCAATAACATGAATATTTCTGAAATTGCATACTCGCTTGGATTCTCTTCTCCAAACTATTTTTCTACAGCTTTTAAGAATAAATTTGGAATTTCACCAAAGGAATACAAATCATCCAATTGATATTGGTTTAAAATTGATACAAATCAGGTATCAATTTTAAACCTTATGTAACAAAATCGAAACTACACGGTTTTCGTAAATAAATTTTAAAACGTGTAAAGCCTTGTAAATAAAGGTTTTGTTGTTTAAGTATCAAACTATCAATATTTATAGAATTAAATTGTAACATCATTAAAAATAAGTTGTTTTTTTTGCGGATATCTTAGCGATAAGTTTTTAATACATCTACAATGAACAAGATATTGATTTGGTCTGTTACTGCTGCACTGGCAGGTTTTCTATTCGGTTTTGACACCGTAGTTATTTCTGGAGCTGATAAACAATTACAGCTTCTTTGGCATTCTTCTGATGCTTTCCATGGATCTGTTGTTATGGCAATGGCACTTTGGGGAACGGTTGTAGGTGCTATTTTTGGAGGAATCCCAACCAATAAAATAGGTCGTAAAAAAACACTATTCTGGATCGGGATCTTATATTTCATTTCAGCTGTAGGTGCTGCTTTTGCAAATGATCCGTTTGTATTTGCTGCTTTCAGATTTATTGGAGGTTTAGGTGTTGGTGCTTCAACCATTGCTGCTCCGGCTTATGTTTCTGAAATTGCTCCGGCTGACAAACGCGGACGCTTGGTCGCTTTGTATCAGTTTAATATTGTATTGGGAATTTTAATTGCCTTTATATCCAATTACTTTTTAAAAGATGTTGGAGAAAACGCCTGGCGCTGGATGGTTGGAGTTCAGGCTATTCCTTCTTTCATTTATATTCTTTTTATACTTACAATTCCAGAAAGCCCAAGATGGTTATTATCTAAAAACCGTGATGAAGAAGCGCGTAAAGTGTTGTTTCAAATAGATCCGACTGCAAATCTAAAAGACATCATGGACGATTCAAGAGAAAATGGTGTTACCAAACACGAAAATATCTTCATGAAAAAATACCGTTTCCCGTTAATGCTGGCTTTTTTAATTGCATTTTTTAATCAGTTTTCAGGAATCAATGCCTTTTTATATTATGCACCCAGAATTTTTGAAGAAGCAGGTTTAGGACAAAACACCGCTTTATTGAGCAGTATCGGAATTGGGATTACGAATCTTATATTTACTTTAATCGGTGTAGCATTAATTGACAAATTAGGAAGAAAGTTGTTAATGTACATTGGTTCTGTTGGATATATTATTTCTTTAGGATTGGTCTCTGCTTCATTTTACTTTAATTGGGGAGGTTTATCTGTGCCTATTTTCCTTTTCTTATTTATTGCTTCTCACGCCATTGGTCAGGGAGCTGTAATCTGGGTTTTTATCTCAGAAATTTTTCCAAATCACATTCGTGCTTCGGGACAGGCTTTTGGAAGTTCAGTGCATTGGGTTTTGGCAGCAATTATTCCATCTTTAATTCCGATGTTGTTTTCAGAAATAGGTCCGGAGGTCGTATTCTTAATTTTTACATTAATGATGGTGCTGCAGTTACTGTTTGTAATTTTTATAATGCCGGAAACTAAAGGAATTTCTTTAGAAGTATTAAGTGAAAATCTAACCAAAAAAAATATCAAAAAAAATGAAATCAAAGAAACATCTACCGCTGGCATTTTATAGTGCTGCACTCCTTTTAGTAGGAGGTTTAAAACCATATTCAGCTGTTGCACAAACGACTAATGTTTCGGTATCAACTTCTACTGAAGAACAAATGTATCGTCCTAATTTTCATTTTACATCAAAAAAAGGATGGATGAATGACCCTAACGGAATGTTCTATGCAAATGGATATTATCATTTATTCTATCAGCATTATCCTGATGGAAATAAATGGGGACCAATGCATTGGGGACATGCAGTCAGCAAAGATTTAATTAAATGGGATGAACAGCCTATTGCGATTTATCCTGACAAAGACAAGTACATATTTTCAGGAAGTGCTGTTGTAGATTCAAACAATACTTCGGGTTTAGGAACGGGAAAAACGGCTCCGATTGTGGTAATTTATACGCTGCATGATATGACCAAAGAAAAAGAAAATAAAATTGATGTTGAGCAGCAGGATATTGCTTATTCTAACGATAATGGTTTTACATGGCAGAAATTTGAGGAAGGAAATCCTGTCGTGAAAAACCCTGGAATTCGTGATTTTCGTGATCCAAAAGCGACTTGGGATGAAGTCCATAAACAATGGATATTGGTTTTGGCAGCTCAGGACCGATCTCAGTTTTACAAATCGAAAGATCTTAAAAACTGGCAATATTTATCTGATTTTGGCAAAAATATCGGTGCTCACGGAGGTGTTTGGGAATGTCCGGATTTCTTTCAGATAAAAGTTAAAGGAACCAATGAAACCAAATGGGTTTTGATTCAGAGTTTAAATCCGGGTGGCGCTAACGGAGGTTCCGGAACGCAATATTTTATTGGAGATTTTGATGGAACGACTTTTACATTAGATGCAAATTTTGCCAAAAGAGTAGAACAGGAAAAAGCGGTTTGGATCGATTACGGAAAAGACAATTATGCAGGAGTAACCTGGAATAATGTTCCAAGTGCCGACGGACGTCGATTATTTATCGGATGGATGTCTAACTGGGATTATGCACAAGAAGTTCCCACTTATGCCTGGAGAAGCAGTACTACAATTGCCCGTGAAATTCAGTTAATCAAAAAAGGAACTGACTACAGTCTGGTTAGCAATCCGGTAAAAGAAATCAATAAATATGTTTCTAAAACCATCAAAGGAAAAAACCTTAAAGGAAAAGGAAAACTTTCGATTCCTGAAGCAGGAAAAATTGATTTAACTCAGGCAATTGTCAATTTTAATTTAAAAAACTTAAAACAGGATACCTACACTTTTACACTTTCAAACGCAGCCGGAGAATCTTTGACTTTTGGGATCAATAATTCAGATCATTATTTATTTCTGGACCGTTCAAAGTCAGGAAAAAATGATTTCTCAGAAAAATTTGCCGCAACGGTTACTAAAGCAGCTTTAGATGGAAATCAAAAAGAAGGTGTTTTTAAAATCATTTTAGACAAAACCTCTATTGAAATATTTTACAATAATGGCGAAAAAGTAATCACCGAAATCTTTTTCACAAACCAGCCATTTACATCTCTGTCGGTTTCTTCAAACGAAGGAATTGAACTGAGTAATCTTGTACTTGACCAATTAAATATAAACTAACTAAAAACCACTAACCTCATGAAAAGTAAAATTATTTATTTTCTATTTTTCTTCTTTCCAATGCTGATTATGACAGCACAGGAAAGCGGAATTAAAGGAAAGGTAATTTCGTCAGATGACGGAATGCCGCTTCCGGGAGCAACTGTAACAATCTCTGGTACAAATACCAGTACAGCGACAGATTTTGATGGAAATTTTTCTTTCCAGGAAATCAATTCAGACGCCATAATTGTTGTTTCTTTTATCGGATTTACACCGCAATCGATTTCTGTTAAAGGACAAAAAACACTCACTATAATTTTAAAACTCGATAACAATCAATTGAATGAAGTTGTCGTAACAGGATATTCAAAACAAAAGAAAACAGATATTACCGGAGCCGTTGCTGTTGTAAACATGAAGGAAGTCATGAAACAGCCGGAACCCAACCCAATTAAAGCGCTGCAAGGAAGAGTAGCGGGGGTGAAAGTTTCGTCTGACGGATCTCCGAGTGGAGGAAATACAAAAGTAGTAATTCGTGGTGTAGGAACTTTAAACAACACAGATCCACTTTATGTAATTGATGGAATGCCAACTAAATCTGGAATGCACGAATTGAACCCGAATGATATTGAAACGATTCAGGTTTTAAAAGATGCTTCTTCGGCAAGTATTTATGGTTCTCGCGCCTCAAACGGTGTAATTATCATTACAACTAAAAAAGGAAAAGAAGGTAAGATGAGAATCAATTTTAGTACTTATACTTCTATTTCTGATTATTCAAGAAAGCAGGAAGTATTGAATGCAAATCAATTTGGTCAGGCTTTATGGCAGGCAAATATTAACGACGGATTAAACCCAAATAATAATAACCTGCGTTACCAGTTTGACTGGTCTGTAAATAATAACAAACCGCAGTTAAACAAAGTTTTAGTTCCTGAATATTTAGATGCAAATCAAACGTTGAAATCATCTAATACAGATTGGTACGATGCGATTTCACAAACCGGTATTGCAGAATCTTATGATTTATCGGTTTCAAATGCATCAGAGAGAGGAAATTATGTTTTTTCTTTGGGCTATTATGGAAACGAAGGTGTTGTAAAAACTACAGATTTCGAAAGAATTTCGGCCAGAATGAATGGTTCTTACAAATATTTTGATGGCAAATTAGTTATTGGAGAAAACTTTAGTTTCAATCGTACCAATGAAGTTACAGATCCTGGTGTTTTAGATCCTGCGCTTCGTGCTTTACCAATAATTCCAGTACATACTGTTGATGGAAAAGGTTGGGGCGGACCAGTTGGAGGAATGAATGACAGACAAAATCCGGTGCGGCTTTTAGAATATAATAAAGATAATAAATATGATTATTTACGTCTTTTTGGAAATATGTATGCCGATTTAGAGATCATTAAAAATCTTCATATCAAAAGTAGTTTTGGTATCGATTACGGGTTTTATAAAAAACGCACTTTGCAAAGAAGTTACCAGTCTGGTTATTTGCAAAACGATCAAACGTCGGTTACAATTGATCAATCGGTAAGTGATAAATGGACTTGGACAAACACGGCGATTTACAGTTTAAATTTCGGAAAAAGCAATTTGAATTTAATGGCAGGAACCGAGATGTACAAAGATATGTTCGATACAACTACTTTGCGTAAAAACGATTTCTTGATCGAAACGCCAGATTATATGTATCCTGATGCAGGAACAGGAGAATCTTTTACAAGCGGAACCTCAACAGTATATTCATTGCTATCTTATTTTGGAAAAGCAGATTATGAGTTTGATAATCGTTATTTGCTTTCGGCTACAATTCGTCGCGATGGTTCGTCTCGTTTTGGTAAAAATAATCAATTCGGAACCTTTCCGGCAATTTCTGCGGGATGGAGAATCAGCAATGAAAACTTCATAAAAAATAATGCTCCGGTTTTCTCTGATTTAAAGCTGCGTGCAGGATGGGGACAAACCGGAAATCAGGAAATTAGTAATACAGCTGTTTATAGTCTTTATTTGGCAAGTTATGCGGGCGGAAGCCCAACTTGGGCTACTTCTTTTGGTACAGCTTACGATATTGCAGGAAACGGAAACGGTCTGCTTCCATCTGGTTTTATTGCAACACAATCTGGTAATGATGATTTAAAATGGGAAACAACCACGCAAACTAACATTGGTCTTGATTTTGGGTTATTCAAGCAAAAATTAAGCGGATCTGTTGATTATTATATCAAAAAAACAGAAGACATCTTGGTTTTACCACCTTATTTAGGAGTAATTGGTGAAGGTGGAAATCGCTGGGTAAACGGAGCTTCAATGGAAAATGAAGGTTGGGAATTTACTTTAGGATATCATGATGAAACTTCGTTTGGATTAAAATATGACATTTCTGCTAATGTTTCGGCAAACAAAAACAAGATTACACAATTGCCGGATGAAGTAAAAAATAATTATGGTGGAGACGGGTTAAACGATAATATTTTAGGCCGACCAATCAATTCTATGTACGGTTATGTGGCTGACGGATTGTTTAAAAACCAGGATGAAGTAGACAACTCGGCCAATCAGGAAGGAAAAGGGCTTGGGAGAATTCGTTACAAAGATTTAAATGGAGATGGAGCCATTACGGATAAAGATCGTACTTGGATTGGGAACCCAAATCCAGGTTTGCTTTACGGATTTAATTTAGGATTAGGATATAAAAATTGGGATTTCACCACTTTCTGGGAAGGAGCAAGTGATGTTGATGTGATTAACAATACAAAATACCAAACTGATTTTTGGAGTGTTGATGATGTAGGTTCTAATAAAGGAACACGTTTGTTAAACGCGTGGTCTTTGGATAATCCAAATTCTACAATTCCAGCTTTAACAACTGTAGATAGAAATGCAGAATCAAGATTTTCAACTTATTATGTAGAAAACGGAAACTATCTTAAACTGCGCGTTTTACAATTTGGCTACAGTCTGCCAAAAGATTTATTGAAAAGAATAGGTTTTGAAAGCTTTAGATTTTACATCAGCGGGCAAAATTTATTGATCATTGATGCTAAAAGTTTCACAGGCATAGATCCTGAAAACGCAGGATTTGGATATCCGCAGCCAACCACTTTTACGGCTGGGCTTAATTTTACATTATAATAAAAGTTTAAATCTAAAGACATGAAAAAAATACTATATATAGCAGGATTTTTAGTGATGGGAATCATCACTTCCTGTTCAGATTTTCTTGAAAATGATCCTCGTGGTGTTCTATCAGAAGAAGATATTGTAACACCAGAATCAGTAGAAGGGTTTATGAATGCAGCCTATGCGCAATTAGGAAATGACCATTATGATTCCCCATACAGTTTGTGGCCATTTGGAAATGTTCGTTCTGATGATGCTTATAAAGGTGGAAGCGGAACTAACGATATTCAGGATTTTCACTTTTTTGAAGTTTCTAATAATATCAGACCAGATTTTGGCGAATTAGATTCTTTTTGGTACATCAGTTATGTTGGAGTTTCCAGAGCCAATAAAGCTTTGAAAGCCTTAGAACAAATTTCTGAAGCTGATTATCCGTTGAAAAAAACACGTATGGCTGAAATGCGTTTTTTAAGAGGACATTTTTATTTTATGCTGAAAATTATGTTCAGAAATGTTCCTTATATCACAGAAGATATTCCGATAGAAGATTATAAAACGATCTCAAACAAAACACTTACAAACGAAGAACTTTGGGATAAAATAGCCGAAGATTTTCAGGCTGCAGCCGATAATCTGCCAGAAACACAGCTACAAGTTGGGCGTGCAACTAAAAAAGCTGCTTACGCTTATTTAGCCAAAACGCGTTTGTATCAGGCATATACGCAGGACGAAACATTTGCAGTTACAGGAATCAATCAGCAGCATTTGCAGGAAGTTATTGCTGCGACTGATAAAGTAATTGGGAAAGCAAGTTTAGAACCTGATTTTGCCAATAACTTTTTGCCGGGAACCTATGAAAACGGAGCAGAATCGATTTTTTCTATTCAATTTTCAGACAACGATGGAACTTTATACGGAAGATTAAATTTCTCTGATGTTCTTTCAACTCCACAAGGTTTAGGATGCTGCGATTTTCATAAACCAAGCCAAAATTTAGTAAATGCTTTTAAAACAGGTGTCGATGGCTTGCCGGAATTTGACACTTATAATAATCAGGATTTTGATTATAAAAATATAGATGCCAATACGGTTGACCCAAGATTGTATCACACCGTTGCAATGCCAGGTTTGCCTTATAAATATGATCCGGAGTTTTTATATGTTGAAGCTTGGGTAAGATCTCCGGGAACATACGGATATTTTGCATCATTAAAAGAAAACGTGGCTCCAAGCTGCAGTTGTGTGGTAAATATTGACCCATTCTATGGAAATTCAAAAAACAGAATTCAAATTCGTTATGCCGATGTTATTTTAATGCGTGCCGAAGCTCTGATTGAATTAGGAAGACAAACAGAAGCTTTACCATTAATTAATCAAATTAGAGAAAGAGCGGCTCAAAGTACAGGAAGACTTCCGTATGTGAGCAACTTTAAAATCAACACTTATGTTGATGGAGTGAATTGCAACTGGACACAAGAGTTTGCCCGTAAAGCTATGCGTTGGGAACGCCGCTTAGAATTGGCCATGGAAGGAAATCGTTTCTTTGATTTAGTTCGCTGGGGCGTTACAGATCAGGTATTGAATGATTTTTATGCAGGAGAAAAAACAAAACGCACTTATTATCAAGATGCCTTTTTTGATGCTCATAAAGAAGAGTATTGCCCCATTCCGTTGAAACAAATTAATTTCAGTCAAGGATTATACAAACAAAATCCAGGTTATTAATCTATTTTAAGAACATCAATATGAGAAAATTTATATATAAAAACTGGACCAAAGTGTCTTTGATATTGGCATTGATTTATATGGTTTCTGCTTGTGAAAATAGCTTTGAAAATGACGGTTTTGATGTCAATTCACCTTCTAATGTTTCTTCTTTTAAAATAAAAGGAATAACAGGCGAAATTGATCAGAAAACAGGGAAAATTAGCATAACAATGCCTTACGGCTCAGATATTACAGCGGTAACTCCCGAGGTTGTTTTACAAGAAGGGGCAATATCAAATCTAGATGTAACAACGCCAATTAACTTTACAAATCCGATAAAGTTTAGAGTTACAAATGGTAATTTATACAAAGATTATACAGTAACAACGATTGTGTTAAGCCCAATTAAGACTTTTAAAATTAATGGAGTTGTGGCTACTGTGAATGACATAAGTAAAACTATTACAATGACATTGCCAGAGGGAACTAATTTAACAGCATTACAACCGGTTATCGAAGTAACAGAAGGAGTTTCTATTTTACCGGCTTCAGGAGCAGTAATTGATTTTAGTAATCCGGTAACTTTTGTGGTAACGTCTAACGGAAAAAGCGTGAATTATACCGCTAATGTAGGAGTGCCAGTAACAGGTTTAGTAGTGGCGTTTTTAGGAACTGCCGAAACCAGAGCGGAAATTACCAATATAGATGAAATCACAGCTGCCGATTGGTTCTTTTCCACTTTTAGCGGAGCTAAATATATTTCATTTGGCAGTATTGAAAACGGTGTCGATTTAAGTGATGTTGATGTAATCTGGTGGCATTTTGATTCTGCAGTCAATTTACCGGCAATTGCCTATAAACCTGCCGTCACTACAGCTCTAAAGAATTTCAGAGCTAACGGAGGGAATTTACTTTTGACTTCTTTTGCCTCTCAATATGTAGATGCTTTAGGAATTGTTCCTTCAGGAAAAGGGCCAAATAACGTTTTTGGAGATTTTCCTCCAAACGGATTTGTAGATGGCAACTCTTGGGGAATGTCATTTAAAGGGCATGAAAATCATCCCATTTTTGAAGGTTTAACAACTTATGAAACTGGAAAAGCGAATCTATTGCAAAGCGGAACTTTCAGACTAAACCATACCGCATGGTGGTTTGTACCGGAATGGGGAGGTTATGTTAATGGGGAAGGCTGGAGAAACCAAACAGGTGGAACCAATTTAGCCAGTGAGGCCTGGGATAATAATCTTGACGGAAGAGTTACCATTGCAGAATTTCCAAACACTACAGCCAATAAAAATGTGGTAGTAATTTCGATGGGAGCCTATGACTGGTATAATGAAACCAATAGCAGTGGTGTACCAAGCCAGGCTAATGAATTCATTAATAATATTAAGCTTTTGACACAAAATAGCATCAATTATTTAGCTAAAAAATAATTTACTCTGAATTCAATTAAAATGAAATACAAAAATACAATAATGATGGCTTCCATTTTCTTGTCACTTGCGTCATGCAGTCAGGAAGATACTTATGTTGGAGGTTCAATATCGGGAGGCAATTCAGAGATAACTAGTATTTATCCTGTTCCGCCCTCACAATGGATGGGGGCAGACGATCCCTATTACAGTGCAGGTTATACAGGCGATATTATGCCATTTTTTGATAACGGAAAATTCCATATTTATTTTCTTCATGATGCGCAGAATAAACCTGCTGGAAAAGGTTTTCACGATATTCATGAATATATAAGTACTGATTTGGTTCATTTTACCTATGAAGGGCAAATGATTCCATTCGGAAAAACTACTGATCCTGATTTTGCCATTGGCACAGGGTCAGTAGTAAAAGTGGGTAATCTTTATTGCTTTTATTACACCGGGCACAATGAAACACCGGCTTTTGTGCAATCAAATGCCAGAGAAAGTGTATTGTGTGCTACTAGTACTGATTTAAAAAATTGGACAAAAGTACCTTCATTTAAAATTACTGCACCAGCCGGATATTATAATTATGATTTTAGAGATCCGCATGTGTTTTACAATGAGGAGCTGAAAAAGTATTCGATGTTGGTAAGTACGCAGACAGAAGGAAGAAAAGCAGTTTTATTGCATTTTACAAGTGCAGATCCGGCTTCAGGAAAGTGGGATGTTCAAACCCCAATTTATGCCACAACTCCGCAAGAAAATTATTTAATGATGGAATGTGCCGATATTTTTAAAATGGGAAATTACTGGTATTTGATGTTTTCTGAAAACTGGAGCGGAAATAAAGGAACGCATTACAGAATGGCAGCATCTATTAACGGTCCTTGGACAACGCCAGAAAATGATATTATTGACGGAGAATATTTTTATGCCGGAAAAACAGCTTCGGATGGAGGTAAAAGATATGTTTTTGGATGGAATGCCAGAAAAACACCAGAAAATGATCTCGGAAATAAAGATTGGGCTGGAAATATGGTTATTCACGAGTTGATACAAAATTCTGACGGAACTTTAGGAACTCAGGCTCCTCAAAAAGTAAAAGATTTATTTTCTAAAAAGATAACTGCTGAGGTTGATAAAATATCAGAGAATGTAACAATTAATAACGGAAATTATACTTTATCTGGTGTAACAAATAAAGCACTAGCAACATTTAAATCTATAGGTAAAAAAGCAAAGATAACAGCTGAGGTAACTCTTGGAAATGCAAATGGTATTTCAGGATTTGTTTTTCATACCAATGATTCCGGAAGTTATTATAAGATTGTTTTTGATATAACGAAAGGGAAAATCATCGGATATAATTCTGCGTCACAAGAAGTAACCCGAATTCCTTTTCAATTTCAAACAAATACAAAATATGCTGTTGAAATAATTACTGAGGGAAGTGTTGTTGTACTTTACATTAACGGAAAAGCGGCTTTGACAAACCGTATTTACGGAAGAGACAAGAATAAATGGGGATTAATTGCTGAAGGACAAAATACAGTAATTTCAAATCTCCAGATTACACAACCAGAATAAACATTAATATAAAATAATTTTAGAATGAATAACGGAAAAAACCTTAAGGCAGTGGCCTATGGAGAGGTACTTTGGGATGTTTTTGCCAACGAAAAAAAGATTGGCGGAGCACCGCTAAATGTGGCTTTGCGTATGAAAACATTAGGCTGCGAGGTGGCCATGATTAGCTGTGTAGGAAATGATGAGGATGGAGAAGCTATTATCAAACAGGTTAAGAGCTTAGGACTTGAAACAAAAACAATAGTAAGGGCAGCCAATTTCCCGACAGGCTTGGTAAAAGTTAGCTTAAGCGATCGTGGCTCGGCAAGTTATGAAATCAGCTACCCATCGGCCTGGGATAAAATTGTATTGAATGATTTGGCCAGAAATTCAGTTTCTAATGCTGATGTTCTAATTTATGGCAGTTTAGTTTGCAGGGATGAAGTTTCCCGACTGGCACTGGAAGAACTGCTGCAGGCAAAAATCTTTAAAGTTTTTGATGTGAACTTAAGAAAACCCCATTATTCTTATGAAATGCTCGAGCAATTAATGCATGCTGCAGATTTTATTAAGTTCAATGATGAGGAATTGTTAGAAATAACCTCAGCTATGAAGTCGCCTTTTAAAACATTGGAAGATAACATGTTGTTTATAGCAGAGAAAACCAGTATAAATGCGATGTGCGTGACGAGAGGCAAGCATGGGGCTTTGCTAATGTGGAAAGGCCAACTTTATGAAAATACAGGTTACCCTGTTGAAGTTTCTGATACAGTAGGTGCTGGTGATTCTTTTTTGGCTGCTTTAATTACATCATTGCTTACCAAAAAAGAGCCACAATACGCTATCGATTTTGCTTGCGCAATAGGAGCTTTAGTAGCAGAAGCACCTGGAGCCAATCCCGAAATTTCGTGTTCTAAAATTGAAAAATTAATGTCCGGAAATAAAGTGTAATATTTATTTAGAAAAAAGAGTCATAGTATTCGGTTGATTGAATAGCTATGTTTTTTGAAGTTAAGCCTGATATCTTTTGGTATCGGGCTTTTTTTATAATAAGTAAAAGGATCTCTTAATTTCAATTTGCTCATTAAAATATTTTATTAGGACTTTAATAGGGAAATAGAACAGCTTTCTGCAAAAGAACTCAAAGGATTTGACTCTTGTTAATATGCCACGAAAATAAAATGTCAGTTTTTGATTTTTTAAAACGTGTAACGTGTTGTTTTTTTGGGTTTTGTGATTTGCTTTATCCCGAATTTGTTATTGTTTGTAATTAAGCGTTTTGTAATATCTGTATAAATGATCATAAATTATAAGTTCATATGTTCTCTGTTTTGAAGTATACTGTCTGTTGAGCATCATATGTACATGACTTTCAAGGAAGGTAACTAATGAGATTTGAATCTTGCATTTTATAGCTAAAACGGTTTCTTTGTTTTTATTTTCCTTTGTGTTTATGATTTCTGAAAATTCAAAATTATCAAGACAATTAAAATATTGATTTATCGCTGGAGATAATTCTCTATAGTGCTTATCAAGTTCCTTTTTTAAGGTTTTATCTATTTCGAATTCCTTTTTGAAAGAAAGCTGTAATCCATCCATGAGATTAAGCTTATCAGAGTTTGTTAACCCGAACGAATTTAATAAAGAATTAATTGCACAAAAACTGAATAAAAGCTGAGTTTGAGGATTAGGAAAAGAAGCTTTGATTGAAAGATATTCCAAAACCATTTCACTGTCATTCCAAAAAAGAGATTCAGATTCATTTATAGTTGATTCTCCATATCGTTCTAATTCTCTTTGATATGTATCTATTTGTATTTTCCAAATTAAATTTTTGACAAGGAGTTTATTCAATACAGGGTAAAGAACCTGAATCGCTTTTGATAACTTATTTGGATTTTGGATTAAAAATCTAATTCTAATATGAGAACCACCATCATTATAGCGAATAAAAAACCATTTTTGAATTATATTTTTCTTCTTTAATTTCGAAATTACCGGCTCAAGTTTTTCAATCAAAATAATATCTGATGTTTTTACACCAGTGTAAATTTTATAATACAACCATTCACTGCCTATACAGAAGTCTCTTTGCATTTATTGTTCTTTGTAAAATGATAATATAAACTCATTACAGAAATATTGACCAGCATTATTTTTTACAGCTGAATTTTCTGTGAATAAAAATTCTTCTAAAGTAATTTCTTCGCGATTTTTAACCGACTTTAAAAATAATTCTAAACTTATTGGGGCTTCAAAATCAAATAAAAGTGTATTATCATGATTGACCCAGTTTGCATATCTGGAAATATTTCGTTTCAATCGCCATTTTAAAAACGTTTCCGGAAGTATATTTTTATCGATTTTGGAAAGATTTATAATTTCTTCTTTTTTAATTAACCACTTAGCTTTTGATAATATGATTTTTTTATACATTACTCTTGGAAAAAAGTCATACAGTTTATTTAAATTTCCCCAGCTGAAAGAATTAATTGCTTTAGTTCTCTGCCCCTGTAAATCACATAAAAAATGATAGACGGGAAGTGAATTGCGGGAAAAATTATGCGCATTGGATAAACAAGGCAGAACTTCTTTTTTGTGTTTTTTTGAGTATAAAACTATTTTGTTATTGTTAATGGAAATTGATAAATCATTTAAAGAAATAGTGTCTTTTTGTGATACGCCAGGATTTGATAAATAAGGGATTTCATGTTTTCTTAAAATGGGTCTTCTCAGTATATTTCCTGTTCTTGATTCTGGAATGTGAACAATTTCTGCGGTTATTTTATCTAAATGAAGGTTTTCTTCTTTGTCAATGATTTCTTTTGTTAATTCATGAATTTCAGGGTTTCCATTACAAAAACGGCCTAATAGTTTAGCGGCGCTTACATTTCCCGAAGATTCTATTGATATTGTATCTTGTCCAAATATTTCGATAATTGTCGAAAAAGTTGCAGGCATATTTTTCAAATCTAAATTTAAATCTGAAAAATCATTTTCGGATAAAACAATCGTGTTTTCCTTATTTGAAATGCAATCGAATAGTTTTTTCTGTAGAACAAAATCATAAGAAGTCCATGACAAATTTTTTGTTTTTTGTTTTTTAAGCTTGAATGAAAAATTATCTAAGATTTCATGACTGTCATTTAAATCCAGATTTTGAAGATATCCTATGCCAATTTCTGAGTCCAAAACGGTTGTTAGCGGCATTGATTTATATTCATATCTTTTAATGAATTCTTTTTTAAATTCTTCCAGATTTTTTGAAGGCGTTTTAGGTTGAATTCCATTTAAGAAATAAAGTGCCTCAATTACTTGTTTAGATACGGTTTCATTTAAAAAACTCTCAGAAGTTTTAGTATTTAGATCAGTCTGGAAAAGGTATTTTTCATCATATAATGCTCCATTTTTTTCAATTTCGTTTTGGATCTTTTCATAAGCTTCATGAGATGGTGTAAGTGTTAAATCTAAATTCTTTAATTGTTTTTGTATAGTTTCTAAAAAACTATTTGTTTCGTTAAGATTTGGAACTTTTCTCAGGATATCAGTAACTCTTTTCCATTCATTATCGCCGGTAACTACAGCATCTAGTTCACATATCAAAAATTGATTTTTAATCAGGTTTAAAATAAACTCAAAGGCTTCGTTTTTTTCACTTTCATCATCGGCTAAAATAGAAACCATTTCTTCAATATTCATCCCTGATTTTGCACGTGAAAGTATTATTTTTAAAACTTTAGATTTTCTAAAAGCTGCTATTGTATGTTCTGTTCTTTCATTAATATATTTATATTCTACATATCGATAAAAATCTCCTATTTTATAAATACTGGTATTAGGATAATATTTTAATTGCGAGGTAACTTCTTTTTTGTTTCCAATTGCTTGTAATAAAGTAATCCAAAAACGCATGTCGAATTGAGTATTGCGCTTAAATTTATCAGATTCCTCTAGAGTAATTTTTGTTTCTCCAGCTATTGCCCCCACAGAACAGCCTGCAAACAAACCAAAGGGAGTACATCTAGAGGACATTCTGGCTAAATATTTTAAAAGGGTGATTTCAAGTTTTTCAGATTTCTCTTTAGAAATTGATGGATCTTTTTTTGACCATTTATTTAATTCTGTTACTAATTCCGGAGAAGCTAAATTTAAAGCTTCTTTAACCAAAGGAATTTGGTATATCTCTATTGCTTTTTCTAAAGAATAGCTTTCTACAAGATCTAAATAAAAAGACAATGGGTATAATGGTGTTCTTAATACAAACGATGAAAAAGGTACAATTTTGTATGGTTTAAGCATTTTTATTTTTTGCTGACTTTAGAGGCGAGTTTCGTAGCATTTAAACATTTAGGATTTTCCGGATTTGATAGCTTTGAAAAGTGATTTTTTTTATTGTTAGCTACAAAAAATAGAAGCACAAGTATGCCAAAAATAATTCATTTCGATTTGAGAAATATATTACGAATAAAAAAGATTCATCCTAATGCTGAAAGTATTGTTATCCTAAAAATGATTAATTTATTCTTATTGCCTAATTTTTAAGCAATAAGAATATTAAGTAAGAAAAGCTACTGTTTCTTATTGATCTTCATCACAATCTCTACTTGAAGTATTCTTAGGATCTATTGGTCCATCGCCGCTTCCTCCTTTAATTAAATGCAGGTTTTTGAATTTTGCGAACTCCATTTTGTTTAGATCAAATTTTTTGATTTCTTTTTTAGGTTTATTTTTTTTCAAGTTTTTTTAATTTATAAGGTGTGGTAAATAAAAGTATGATTTTAAAAATTATAGATTAATCATTTTCTGCACAATTTCCAGTTGATTTATTCTTAGGGTCTACAGGCTCACCGCCAGTTCCTCCCATAATTAAATGTAAGTTTTTGAATTTTGCGAACTCCATTTTGTCGAGATCAAATTTTTTTATTTCTTTTTTAGGCTTACTTTTTTTCATGTTTTTTAATCTACAAGGTGTAGTAAATAAAAGTATAATTTAAAAATGATAGATTAATGATCTTCTTCACAAACTTTAGTTGATTGATTCTTAGGGTCAGGCTCATCACTGTCTCCTCCTTTAATTAAATGCAAGTTTTTGAATTTTGCGAATTCCATTTTGTCGAGATCAAATTTTTTGATTTCTTTTTTAGGCTTATTTTTTTTCATGTTTTTTAAATTTGTAGGGATGTGACAAATATAAAATGTTGATGAAAAAAAGAGTAATAATTATAGGTTCTATTTATCGAAATTCCTGAATTTCGACATCTAAAAATTATTATAACATCTGATTATCAATTATTTATATTTTAATGATTCTTCAATCTGTTTGATGAAATAAGCTGGTTTTATTCCTGATTTTTTATAAAAAGCCGACGAAAAAGACTCAGCACTATTAAAACCAAATTCTAAAGCCAGTGCCTGAATTGTATATTTTCTTAATTTAGAATCTTTTTTTAAATTTTCCAGTGCATTATCTATTCGTAAATCATTTATGTATTGTATAAAAGATTTATTTCTGTAGGCGTTTACTATTTTAGATAAATATTTAGTATTGGTTTCAAAAACAATTGATAATGATTGTATGGTAATATTAGGTTTCAAAAAGCCTTTTTCTTTCTCAAAAGAATTTAGTTTCTTTAAAATTTGTTCGATTAATTCTTCATTAATTCCTATATCATCAGTTTTAATAGCGACAGTTTTACTATTCTTTAGAGTGTCATTTTCTTTTTCCTGAAAATTTTTGTCTGCCGTTTCCTGCATTATTTTTTCAAATCGGGAACGATACTTTTTTTTATGTTGAAATTGATAAAACCCAAATGCTGAAACGGTTACTATTCCTAAAAATAATATACCATTTCCCCAAAACGATTTTGCTTTATCTTCTTTTAATGACTCAATAAGATTTTCTTTTTCAGACATTAAACGTGGAATATCGTATTCGTTTCTTAAAGAAGTATTTAAATTTCTATACTTTTTCTGCAGGACACTATCAATAGCCATATATTTTGAAATATATTTAAGCTGATTTTCTTTGTCTCCAATGCTTTTATAATAACTAATCAAATAAGGATAACCATCCATAAATTCTTTGGTTATGTCCTTTGTTTTAGAATAAACAGAATCTACCTTTAGGTAATTTTTTACAGCATTTTTATTTTGCCCTAAGCCCTCATAAGCTTTTCCTAAATAAAAATATGAAGACAGGCTACTTCCAGTATATTTGTATTCATTTATTTTAGGGAAAGCTTTATAAATACTGTCCAGAGCAGCTTTATAATTTTTTCTTAAAATCTGATTTGCCCCTTCATTTAAGACAAAATAATAATGCAAAGTCATATTGTTTGTCATTTTTGTTTCCTGTAATCCTAATTTATTATAGTAGGTAGTCGAATCAATATTTTTTAATGACTTATAGCAGTTAGCTATTCCAAAAATGATGTATTGATAGTTTTTTGCATATTTTTTTGATCTGTAATTTTTGGTTCTGTAAAAACGAAAACATTCTTTGTAGATATTGAGCGCTTCATTATACTCTCCAAGATCTTCAGATTTAGTACCTGCAATAAAATCTCTTACCACATAATAATAATTTATGTTTGTTTGAAGTGCTATTTTTTCAGCGAGCTTATAATTAATCATAGCTTCTTCAAACTTAAATTGTCTTTTAAGAAAATCAGCCTTTTCGCAATATGCAGCGACAGGAAAAGACCTGTCATTTGTACCTGTCGAGTATTTTATAACACTATCAAGATATTGAATTGCTTTATTCATATCTGAATCATAGTAGAGTAGTGCGGTTAGGTAATAGCCCCGGGCTTTTCTAACCGTATTATTTTCTTTATAAGCCTTAGCTATATAGGCATCTTTATATGATATCTGTTTTGCAGTGTTTTTGTCATTATCAAAATAAAGATTATGTAATTCATCAAAAGACAATTTCATAAGTTCTTTTTTTGATTCCTGAGCCAAAAGAAAAATTGGAAAAAATAATAATATGAAGGTTTTTGGAAATTTAAGCAAAATCATGATTAAGGGTTTCGTACAAAAATAGAATTTCTGGATTAATTCATACCAAATAAGTATGGAATTTTTATTTGTATTTAATTGTTTGATTTTTAATTGTTTATAATGTTTTTTAAAATGTGAAATTCCTGAATTTCGATAAGAAATTCAGGAATTCAGATATATACTATTTGTGGACAATTTAATGGTTATTTAGCTTTGGCTCCAATAAAGTAAAGTAGCTATTACTATGGCAATATCATAAAAAGCCTTTATTTTTTTGATTTAGCTGTAAAAAGTGACGAATCTTCTGCTGTCTTTTCAAATAGTCCGTAAAGGATAATTTCCAAATAGTTTCCAATTAATTTAACCAATCTATATTCTGCATGTATGAAAAAATCTTATCACTTATTTCCCCCTTTATCGCACAATATTTATTTCCAATGTACTCTTTGGAAAAAATATTATAGAGAAAAGACTGAACCTGTAAAAGTTATTAAATCAGTTAATTAAAAAGTAACATGAAAAAAAACATACAAATACTGCTGGCAGCTTTGTGTCTCTTTTATTTTAATATCTTAAAATCTCAAACAACTTTTCAGACTCCGAAACTGAGTCCGCCTACGCCGGAGGTATTTTCGTTGTTTAAATTTACAGATATACCGGTTTCAAATACAACGGGTATTCCTAATATTTCTCTTCCGGTTTATACCATTAAATTGAAAGATTTTGAATTTCCTATTTCCTTAAGTTATCATTCATCTGGTATCAGGATTGAGGAGATAGCGAGTAATGTAGGTCTTGGATGGACATTAAACAGCGGTGGAATGATATATAATCAGGTAAATGATCTGGATGATAACGAAGCCGGAATCACTTTTCCGGGATCCTCAGGTTCAATACCTCAAAATAGAGAACTTGATCCTGTTATTTCAGGTGTTGAACAGCAATATAATCCCACGAATCCGGACTATCATACAGCTTTAATGCTAACTTCTCCAGATGTAGATACTCAGCCGGATATTTATTATTACAACTGCGGAAATTTAAATGGTAAATTCTTTTATTCTAAAGATGGAAAAATTAATACGATGCCTTACTCTCCAATTAAAATTGAAAGAAATGGCTATTATTCATTTATAATTACAGATGAAAAAGGTACAAAATATACTTTTGAAAGGATATCAGAAACAACTACCACATCTATCAGTATTGAGTCACCGGCTTACAGAATGACTGATGTTGACACTAAAAGCTTTACGTTTCATATTACAAAAATTGAAACTCTAAATAACGAAGTAATAAACTTTTATTACGAGAGTGAAAAATACTCTTATGATGAGCCATCTGTTTTTACTTCCAGAGAGTCAACCTATAAATCGAGTGGTTTATTTGGAGACTTAATTCCCGGAGGATTACCTCTTTTTGTTGAAACAGAAACCAAAAATAAAGTTATTCTTAGAGGAAAAAGATTAACATCTATTACAACCAATTCTGGTGAAAATATTCAATTTATATACAACAATTGCCCAAGACTTGATCTACCAGCATCAACAGGTCCTGATAATGAGGTTTTAAGTGGAGGTTTTGCTTTAAAAGAAATAAAAATAATGAGCGGACAAAGAAATGATTCTTATGTATTGGAGCATGGTTATTTTAATGTACCAAATTATACTCCTTGTGCCGCAAATGCATCTTTTGGATCTGACGTTAGATTAAAATTAATTTCTTTTAAGAAGAATTCTGAACCTGCTTATCAATTTCAATATGATGAAAGCGGTCGTTTGCCAGGAAGATTTGAAACTTCTTACGATCATTGGGGATATTTTAAATCATCTGGAGGGAGATATAGTAAAGACTACGATTTTGGTTTTTTTGATGGAGTTACCAGAGATCCTGAATTAGCAATGACAAAATTAGGGGTTCTAAATAAAATAACCTATCCAACTTCTGGTTACACAACTTTTGATTATGAACTAAATGATTATTATGGGATTTTTAAGAGTTATGCACAAAGAGTTGATAGATCTATTCAGGCACATATAGTGGGGGGAGAAGAACTTGGGTTACCAAATGAAGCGCAATATTTAACCCAGCCATTTACAATTCCACAAAATTTTGAAAGTACCAGTGCACTTATCATAAAAGATATAAGCACCGGGGAACAAACGACAAGTAATTTTGTAAATATCTATATTACAGATGCTAATAATCAATCTAATAATATTATATATAAAATAGTTCCTGAAAGCACAACACCTAATCATTTAGTTTATAGAATGCAAAATTTATTGCCTGGTGATTACACTTTACATGTTGACGGTAGTTATAGCGGCGGCGGAGCAACCATTTTGTGGGTTGAAAAAATTGGTCAGGATATTGAAGAATTAAGAAATATCAATGTAGGAGGACTACGTATAAAAAGTACATCAAATTATGATAATATTAATTTAACCAACCCAAGTTCCAGACAATTTTATGAATATAAGAGAATTGCCAGCCCATTAGAATCATCAGGCAGTATTGTTTCGCCTCCAAGATATTCCTACTTAGACATGAAATCTAACCCTATATGTGTTAATGTAGCTAATACTACTTATCTGGATCCGGGGATTATGACATATCGCAGTAGAAATTCTAAAAATTATTTGCCGTTATCCGGACTTCAGGGATATCATATTATGTATTCTGATGTTAAAGTTTATAACGATCAAAATAAGGTTAATGGTTATACACATTTTAAATATAGTCTGGCAGAAGATGATAAGAGTTATAATATACTAAGAAGTGCACCTGTAACCAGTCATGATTTTGAACGTGGAGATTTATTAGAACAAAATACTTATAAATATAATAACGGCTCATATCTGCCTGTAAAAAAAATAAGTAACGAATACTATTATGGTTTTAACCGTAACAGTTTTTTTTCAGATGCTTCTTTTCCAAACGAAAAACATGCTTTAGGTTTAGTTATTAATAAGTTATCAGGAGATGTTGGCTGTACTACAGGATCGTGGGGAATGCCTATACCGCCTTACAGATCTTTATTTGAGATGTCTTATTTTAAATTATATTCTGTTTGGAAGTATTTAAAAAAATCTACAGAATCAACTTATGATAAAAATGGAGCTAATCCGATAACGACCATAACTAATTATAATTACAATAATCCAACACATGCTCAGCTTTCTTCTGTTGAAATGATAAATTCTGAAGGAGAAACACAAAGCACAAAAACTCTCTATGCTCAAGATCCGGAAATGTCCGGTAAACCATTTGTGTCTGATATGATTGCTAAAAACATGATTCAGGTTCCGTTAGATACACAGACTTTTAAAGGAACTGATAAATTATCTGAGCAATTAACTTTATATGATAAAAGCACAGCAACAAGCAATTTATTATTACCAAAAGAGGTTTATTCGGCTAAATTTCCAAATACTTTGCCTTCTCTTGCAAATGTCGGAAGTCTAGAGAAAAAAATTACTTATAATCAATACGATGACAAAGGAAATATTTTGCAATATACTTTAGATGGAGGAATTCCTGTTTCTATTATCTGGGGTTATAATAAAACACAGCCAATTGCTAAAATTGAAAATGTTGCTTATTCATCAATTCCAACAGCTACAGTAACCAATCTTCAGACACTTTCAAATGCAGATGTTGATAACTGTATGTCGGGTAGCTGTACTGAACAATTGTTGCGTAATGCACTTAATACATTAAGAGGATCTTTTTCGGATGCTTATGTTTCGACCTACACTTATAATCCTTTTGTTGGAGTAACTAGTATAACCGATACAAAAGGAATACCTTCTTATTATGAATATGATTCTTTTGGAAGATTGAAATTTGTAAAAGATAAAGACTTAAACGTACTTCAAAAATATTGTTATAATTATAAAGGGCAACAAGTAAACTGCAGTGATAATACATCAAGTACTGTCATCTACTATAAGAGTCCGGCACAGAGTGGTTCTTTTACAAAAAACAATTGTACTTCTGGCGGAACTGGCTCTAGTGTAAGCTACAGTCAGGCAGTTGGAGTTTATATCTCTACTATTTCTCAGGCAGATGCTGATGCACAAGGGTTAGCTAAATTTAACACGGATGGCCAGGCAAATGCCAATGCAAACGGAATTTGTACTTTTTATAGTATAGCCAGAAGTGGTTCTTTTACAAAAAACAATTGTGCTTCTGGCGGAACCGGCTCAAGTGTTTCTTACAGTCAGGCAGTTGGAGCTTCTATTTCGACTATTTCTCAAGCAGATGCAGATGCAAAAGGATTAGCAAAATTTAATACAGATGGTCAGGCAAATGCCAATACAAATGGAATTTGTACTTTTTACAGTGTGGCCAGAAGTGGCTCTTTTACTAAAAATAATTGTGCTTCTGGCGGAACAGGATCTAGTGTTTCATACAGTCAGGCTGCCGGAGCTTCTACTTCAGCTATTTCTCAGGCAGATGCTGATGCAAAAGGATTAACTAAATTTAATACAGATGGCCAGGCGAATGCCAATACAAATGGAATCTGTACTTTCTACAGTGCGGCATTAAGCGGTTCATTTACAAAAAATAATTGTGCTTCTGGCGGAACTGGTTCAAGTGTTTCATACAGTCAGGCTGCCGGAGCTTCTACTTCAACTATTTCTCAGGCAGATGCCGATGCAAAAGGATTGACGAAATTTAATACTGATGGTCAGTCAAATGCCAATGCAAACGGAGTTTGTACTTTTTATAGTGTAGCCAGAAGTGGTTCTTTTACAAAAAATAATTGTGCTTCTGGAGGAACTGGATCAAGTGTTTCTTACAGCCAGGCTGCCGGGGCTTCTACTTCAACTATTTCACAGGCCGATGCCGATGCAAAAGGATTAACAAAATTTAATACCGATGGTCTGGCAAATGCAAATACAAACGGAATTTGTACTTTTTATAGTGTAGCCAGAAGTGGTTCTTTCACAAAAAATAATTGTGCTTCAGGCGGAATTGGCTCAAGTGTAAGCTATAGTCAGGCAGCTGGAGCTTCTACTTCAACTATTTCTCAGGCAGATGCTGATTCAAAAGGATTAACAAAATTTAATACAGATGGTCAGGCAAATGCCAATACAAACGGAATCTGTACTTTTTATAGTGCGGCCTTAAGCGGTTCTTTTACAAAGAATAATTGCGCTTCTGGCGGAACCGGATCTAGCGTCGGTTACAATCAGGCAGTTGGAGCTTCTACTTCTACTATTTCTCAGGCCGATGCCGATGCAAAAGGATTATCAAAATTCAATGCTGATGGTCAGGCAAATGCCAATGCAAACGGAATCTGTACTTTTTATAGTGCGGCTTTAAGCGGTTCATTTACAAAAAACAATTGTGCAGCAGGAGGAAGTGGTTCAAGCGTGGGTTATAGTCAGGCTTATGGAGTATCTTATTCAAATTCTTCTCAAGCCGATGCCGATGCAAAAGGATTAGCTAAGTTTAATGCTGATGGTCAGGCAAATGCCAATGCAAACGGAATATGTACTTTTTATAGTCCGGCTCAAAGCGGTTATTTTACCAAAAATGACTGTGTGGCCGGAGGTGCCGGTTCTACAATAAGTTTTAGTCAGGCTGCTGGTGCTGTAACATCAACCTATTCTCAGGCAGATGCTGATTACAGAGGAAATATTAAGTTTAATCAGGATGGTCAGTACCAAGTCAATACTACTGGTGTTTGTAATTTTAGAAGTAAAGCAATCAGTGGTTCATTTGTGAAAAATAACTGTCCGGCAGGAACTACTCCATCTACAGTACCATACTATTTTAATGATGGTGTGATTTATTCAACAGTTTCTCAGGCAGATGCAGATAATCAAGCTCAGGCTCTTTTTAATAGTCAAGGACAAGCGTATGCAAATTCAAACGGAACCTGTACTTACTATAACACGGTTAAAAGCGGTCAGTTTACTAGAAACAACTGTGTAGCAGGAGGAACAGGATCTACTGTAACTTACACCGTTAATGCAGGAACTTATAGTTCGACTACTTCTCAGGCAGCTGCAGACGCATTAGCTCAGGCAGCGGTTAATAATAATGGTCAGGCATATGCCAACACAAATGGAGTATGTGTATTCTATAATGTGATGATAAATCCAAAGTTTTACAAAACAGATTGCCCGGCAGGAACCACAAATCCTTATGTGTATTACTACGTTTATGCCGGAACTTATCAATCAACAATATCACAAGCAGACGCTGATAACAAAGCCTGGATAGAAGCAAATACATATGGGCCTGCTTATGCAAATGAAACAGGACGTTGCTTAAACCCTGGTGAACTTGAAGAATAGCAAAATGAGTTTTTTAAAACATTCAAAAGAGATGAAAAAATATATAATAATTATAGTTTTGTTATTGTTTGCAAGTTCTGGTACTATACAAGCTCAGAATTTTAGCGATGATAACTTTGTTTATACCTCGACGCCCAAAAAAGCGGTTCAGTCGGCCAATTACGGTACATTAACAAAAGATGAAGTGACTCAAAATGTTACCTATTTTGATGGATTAGGCAGACCAATCCAGGCAACAGCAATAAATCAGGGAGGAAATGGCTCAGATATCATAACTCCTATTGAGTACGATAACTATGGAAGACAAATTAGAGAATATCTACCTTACTGGCTTTCAAATAGTACGTTGAATTATCCCAGAATTGGAATTACCTCTTCTTTGGCCTCACTTAACGGACTTTATAATACTGCAAAATATGACAATACCACTAATCCATTTTCGGAGAAAAGCATTGAGTCATCTCCGTTAAACAGAGTATTAAAACAAGCAGCCCCTGGTACTTCATGGGCAATGAACAATGGTCATGAAATTAAATCTGATTACCAGACTAATGCGACAAACGAAGTAAAACTATATAGAGCCACAACAAATTGGGATGCTGCCTTAGGATTGTATACTATTGCTTTTGTAGATGCAGGGTATTATGGAGCAAATGAATTGCAAAAAAATGTAACCTACGATGAGAACTCTGCCGCTAATCCTGCAGAGAGTGCAGGATCAACAATAGAATTTAAAAACAAAGATGGAAAGATAGTATTAAAGAGAACCTATGATAGCGGAGTGAAACACGATACCTATTATGTATATGATACATATGGAAATCTAATCTATGTACTACCACCAAAAGCAGAAGGAACTATTACTGTTGATATTTTGAATAATTTATGTTATCAATACAAATATGATGTACGTAACAGACTTGTAGAGAAAAAACTGCCGGGTAAACAATGGGAGTTTATTGTTTACGACAAATTAGACAGAGTAGTGGCTTCCGGGCCTGCTAATTCTCCTTTTTCAGATATTACATCTGCAGGATGGATGGTAACTAAATATGATGTATTAAACCGTCCGGTAATTACAGCTTGGATGTCAGGCAGTGTTACAAATGCTGATAGAAAAACATTGCAGGATACCCAGAATGCATTAACGACAAACCTTAGTGAAACCAAAATCGCTGCGGCAGTCAATACTACTATAAACGGTGTGGCTTTTCGTTACAATAATAATGCCTGGCCAAGCTCAGGATATCATGTATTAACGGTTAATTATTATGATGATTATAATTATCCTAATGCACCAACAATTCCCGCTTCTGTAGAGACGCAGTCCGTTTATTACAATACAACTGTAAAACCAAAAGAGCTGGCGACAGGTTCCTGGATACGTATTTTAGAAACCAGTACGTTATATAAAAATGAGCTTTCGTACACTTTGTATGATGGAAAAGCGAAACCTATTCGGACTTATACCCAAAACCATTTGGGAGGTTATACTTATACCGATAGTAAGCTTGATCCCTTTTCAGGAGAATTGCAGTACAGTATTACCCGACATAAAAGGCTGAGTACAGATACAGAGCTTATGACCAAAGATGTTTTTACTTATTCAGCTCAAAATCGTCTGCTTACACAGACTAATCAAATAAATGGAGGTGCTGTTGAATTAATTGTGAGCAATACTTATGATGAGTTAGGACAGTTGATTTCTAAAAAAGTAGGGAATACTGCAGCTGTACCAACGCAAAATATAAATTTTGCTTATAACATTCGCGGATGGCTTACAGGAATCAACGATGTTACTGCCTTGACAAAAGCAGGAGACCCTAAAGATCTTTTTGCCTTTAAGCTAAATTATAACACTGCAGCTACAGCTGGTGTAAGTGCTTTATATAATGGAAATATTGCAGAAACCTATTGGACTAGTAACAATTCTGAAACGACACTAAGAGGTTACGGATATGTATATGATAAACTGAATCGTTTAAAAACAGGAATCTTTAAACAAAACGGAATTGTAAATAATTTTTATGACGAAACTTTAACTTACGATAAAAATGGAAATATCATGTCATTAATGCGTAATGGTGATCCAGCAGGAGTTAAGCAGATCGATAATTTAGTTTACAGTTATGGTGCCGGTAATAGCTTGAACCAGCTTACAAAAGTTGTCGATAATGCTACAACTTATAAAGCAGGCGGTTTTGTAGACAGCGCAGCAAATACAGTTGATGATTATGCTTATGATGCCAATGGTAATATGATTAAAGACAATAATAAAAATATCACGGTTATTACCTATAATCATTTAAACCTGCCAGCTAAAATAACTTTTACTGCAACAGGGAACATTGTATATCTTTACAATGCAGCGGGGCAGAAAGTACAAAAGATTGTAATTGAAACAGCAAAACCTGCTGTAACAACAGATTATCTGGGAGGTTATCAATATGATAATGCTGCATTGAAGTTTTTTCCAACGACCGAAGGTTATGTTGAACCAGTATCAGGATCTTATAAATATGTATACCAATACAAAGATCATTTAGGTAATATTCGTTTGAGTTATGATAAAACGCTTGCCATTAAAGAAGAAAGTAATTTTTATCCTTTTGGTTTAAAACAAGAAGGTTATAATACTGTTAAAACAGGTGTAGAAAATAAGTATAAGTACAATGGGAAAGAACTTCAAGACGAGCTGGGGCTTAACTTTTACGACTATGGAGCAAGAAATTATGATCCTGTAATTGGTCGTTGGATGAATATTGACCCTTTGGCGGAAAAGATGAGAAGATTTAGTCCATATAATTATGCTTTTGATAATCCAATTTACTTTATCGATCCAGATGGAATGGCTCCTAATGATTGGATAAATTGGACGGGTGCTAATGGTCAACAACATATAACTTACGATAATGATGTTAAAACTAAAGAACAGGCAGAAGCAAAAGGGTACGGAAATGTAAAACAAGTTTTTGCTAATGGAACTGCTCATACAGGCGATTACAGTACGATGGTGGATTTTGCTCCGGATGGAAATTTTGTTGTAAATAATGGTGAAAAAATGAATGTTGATGATACCAGTGTAACTACCGATAACGGTACTTTTATCTCTAAAAATAAAGGTGTTATAGATACAGTAGGTGATATTGTACCTGGTGCAATGCAAAATCTTGGTGATGGAATGACTGCATTAGCAGTTCCAGTAGCTGCTACCGGAATTGGAGCACCTTTAGCGGCAGGTATGGCAGAAGTTGGAGGAATTATTTCAGTTGTTGGTACAGGTGGAGAACTAGTAAATGATGCCTTTGAAGGCAATTTAACCTTTGAGAAAGTCTTAACAAAAGCAGTTATTGAAACAGCTTCTAGGAAAATAGGAGGATCAAGTGTTTTTGGACCAACAGAACAAATCGTTAATGATAACCTTTTCAACGGAATAGATAAGCTCGGAGATGAAATTAGAGATAAAAAATAAAACATATGATGTACATATATTACATTATCGGTATAGCATTTATAATTTACACTTTAGTAGATTTTAAGAAAAAACCAAATGATAATGCATTTAATAGATACTATAATTCTAAGTATTATCGGATTATTATTCTGGTTGCATTTGGTATATTAGCATTAATTATATCTTTTTTTGCTAAAAGACAATAAATCAATATTTAAATAATACTAAAAATGAAGAAATTAAAGTTATGAGTCATAATTGCATTTTGTATTTTAACAAATCTATTAATGCACAACAAGATGGAAAAGCTATTAAAATTGAAAATGCGATTGATGCTATGGGAGGAAAATCTTTTTTAAAAAGTATAAGCACTCTATATTGTAACTCTGAAACGCAAATGGATGGGCGAGCTGTTAATTGGATTACAAAAGAGATGATACCTAATAAGGAAAGTCTTGAAATCATATATCAGGATCGTACAGTTTATAAATCTTGATATGATGAAAATTAGGTTATCAATTGTCTGACGGAAAGAAGGTTCTTGCTAATCAAGATCAATTTAAAGATAAAGAATTAAAAAAAAATATTTTTAATGAATAGGATTATGTAGATACTTCCCTTTATAAATTATAATATGTTTCGATAGAGGATGTTGAATCAAGAAAATGTAATAAAATAAAAGCCAGATTAATAAATGGTAAAATTACATATCTATATTCCCCCACGCTGGCGCGAGCGTCCCGCCTGTGAAAGTAGCAAATAACACATATTATTCTTGGAATAAAATTGAATTAGAAATTCAACTTGCTAACCTTCAAAATCAGTTTATTATTTTTGGGGGTTAAATATGTCTTGCTGTCCCAGTTTAGTCGAGTAGTAGAACCTTTAACATAATCCATAGATTCAAAGCTATAGTTTTAAAGTTTAAGAAAATTGGAGGTAACAGGTTTTAAAAGTTTCGAACCTAAACTTCTTAGAGACTTATTTTGTTAGAATTTTAATTATTTAAAATACCTTGTGCCATGATTTTTGCCACAAGATTTAGACTGGTGAAATATTTCTAAAAAATTGCCTTAAGTTTTTGGGCATTTTTATAAACATTTAAAACTGTCTTAAAAAGAAAAAACCTGCGAATCCTAGGATTTGCAGGTTTTATCACTTTTTTATGGGTTTTGAAAAGATTGAAAAAGTGACCTTTTACTTCTTTTACCCTTTCCGTGGGGAGAGCAGGATTCGAACTTTATCGCTGAAGTCCTGTCTATACTAGGTTTTATAAAATGTCTTTGCCCAAAGTGCACCGATTCTGCACCCAAATTCAAATTTTTTCTACTTTAATATTAAATCATTCACGAAATTTTAAATACTAACGAATTAAAGGGAAATAATATTATCCTTTTTTTGTAGTACAAATATATTAAAAATATGTGATTCTAAACTCCTTTAATCAATCGTTTAAAAATCCCAAGTAACATTGATCTGAATTTTATGAAGTACGAAAGAAGTCTCATTTTAATGTCAAAATTTATAATAATTGATTTCTACAGTCAATCTTAACTTTTAATTGCAAAAAAGGTACCAACTTAAAGAGTTATGCGCCACGATTCTGCCACAAAACTTCCACTTTGAAATATTTCCAAAAAACCGCCTTTTTGTGGCATAAAAGGTATTCATTCCAAAACTACTGGGCCACGATTCTGCCACGGAATTTTAGTGTTTTTGAAAATGTTGAATGTTTAACTAGTTTAAAATGAGTATCATAATTCGTTATTGTTTGAAAAGAAAAAATATAGTTTTATATTAAATAATAGAAAAAAACTGTATCATTAAAAAGAATTGAAGAAAAATATAAACTAAATTTTTATGGTAAAAAAAGGTCTTAAAGTATTTATTAGATTAGTTACAAATTTTCTAAATTAATTGCATGTTGGTCCTTAGGTTATTTTGCAAAGTATTTCTTCTTCAACCAGAAAGCAACGTTAACCAGTGCAATAAGCGCCGGTACTTCTACCAATGGCCCGATAACTCCTGCAAATGCCTGACCGCTGTTTATTCCAAACACACCAATTGCCACTGCAATGGCAAGTTCGAAATTGTTTCCTGTGGCGGTAAAAGCTATTGCAGCTGCTTTTGAATAGTCAGCACCGAAATATTTTCCAACAAAGAAGCTGATGATAAACATGATGGTAAAGTATATTACCAATGGAACTGCGATACGAACAACATCCATAGGAATCTGGACAATAAGCTCCCCTTTAAGGCTGAACATCACTATGATGGTAAAAAGCAATGATATAAGGGTAATAGGAGAAATAAATGGTACATATTTAGTTTCAAACCATTCGGTTCCTTTAATTGCAATTAGAGCATAACGGCTTATGATTCCAAGAGCAAAAGGAATTCCTAAATATATACCAACACTCTCAGCAATCTGGCCAATGCTTATGTTAACTTCAAATCCATTATAACCAAAGTAGGGAGGAAGAACAGTTATGAAAATATATGCATATACACTGTAAAGCAGAACCTGAAAAATGCTATTAAGTGCAATAAGGCCTGCAGCATATTCCCTGTTTCCATCTGCCAGATCATTCCAAACCACAACCATTGCAATACATCGAGCCAGACCTATCAGAACGACACCGATCATATATTCAGGATAGCCATTTAAAAAAAGCAAAGCTAGTAAAAACATTAAAATTGGTCCAACAACCCAATTTAAAAATAAAGAAGCTCCCAGGATTTTTGTGTTTCTAAAAACCTGTCCCATTTGCTCGTATTTCACTTTGGCAAGCGGCGGGTACATCATAAGAATAAGTCCAATAGCCAAAGGAATATTAGTTGTCCCGCTTGAGAATGAATTGATGAAGTTACCGCTGGACGGAATAAAATATCCTATTGCCACGCCAAGGGCCATGGCAAGGAAAATCCAGAGTGTTAAAAACCGATCCAGAAAACCTAATTTTTTGCGTCCTGCGGCAGGCGCACAGTTATTTACTGACATTTTTATTGTTTGATTTGTGAGAATACATAAAACATTTCAGTCCCAATCTGAAGGCTTCGCTCCAGATAAACTTCTTTTTGCTGCGGCGTACCGTCTGATACCTTTGGGTCTTCAAAAGTAATTGGTACGCGCTTTTCGGCACCTGCAATAAAAGGACAGCCTCCATCAGCCTGTGAACAGGTCATTATAGCAGCAAATTCACTTTCGGGATTAAAATCATCGTCATAGGTTTTAGAAAAACCGATAACAGGGAGTTCATTTGCTGAAAATTTTATGGAATAGACAGGATTCTGGCCTTCTGAAATAGTTTTAACTTTAAATCCAGAGTCTTGCAGAGATTGAGCTACCATCGGAAATAGGGCAGTAGCTTCAGTACCGCCTGAGTAACACGATACATTCTGCACATTATATTGTGCAGCAGCAGTCTGTGCCCAGACCTGAGACAAGTGGCTTCTTCTGGAATTATGCGTACAGATAAGATTAAGTCTAATGGGCAGTTTGTTGTCGGCTTTTTTTTGGATATAATCCACTAAAGGCTGCAGGATAGTTTTACGTTCTTCTGAAATCTGATTAAAATCAAATGAGCTCGTGGTATTTTTTATTTCAGTAAATAACATAGTTTTTGTTTGGTATTTATAATAGGTGTTTAATTGTTATTAAAAATTAGCAGCAACCTGATCCGGGTGCACATGAATTTGCACTATCAGTATTTAACTGAGATAATTGTACTCTTGATTTATCTGACTGTATTCCGCATTGTTCCTGAGCTAAACATGCAGTCTGTTTATTTAAAAGAATAAAGTTTTTGCCATTAAAATCAAGATCATATTTACCAATTGTTGTATCCTGATATTCAACTTCAATTTCATGATCTTCAATACCTAAAACCTTTTCTGAAAGTTCAATAATATGAATCAGTTTTTGGGGTTTAAGCCTGTGTTCATAATCATTGGCATCCCAAAGCTGAAAATTTACAACTGTTTCTTTTCGTACTGTTCCGCCGCAGTCAATAAAGTTTTTAGTAATCAGGCCCACTTCTGTTACATGGAAATATTCCGGAACAAAATTTCCGTTTGGCAGTTCAAAATTTACAGCCTCAACTGTTTTTAACACTTCTTTAATTTCTGAAAGTTTCATAATTTTTTATGTTTAGTTAAACTAATTTGTGATTCTATAATGACTGTTAAATGATTAGGGGACTTCTTCTTTCAAGGAGGGCGGTATCTCTCCAGATACCATTTTGTTTTCCAATTTTTTCCCTTATCCCAAGTATCCTGAATCCTGCTTTTTCGTGAATGCGAAGACTTGCGGTATTCTCAGGAAAGATTCCTGCCTGAAGTGTCCAGATGCCTTCTGCTTCACTTTGCTTCACAAGCTCATTTAAAAGAATTAGACCAATTCCTTTTCCTGAATGTGCGGGATCAACATATACACTTACTTCTCCAACTCCTGCATAAACACATCGGGAAGAGACAGGGGTAAGAGCTGCCCAGCCGATTATATGACGATCATTTTCCACCACAATTCTGCAGGATTTAAGATGTGAATTGTCCCAGTACTCCCATGAAGGAGTGCTGGTTTGAAAAGTAGCGTTGCCAGTGTCTATTCCTTTTTGGTAGATTAATTCTACCTGCTGCCAGTCTTCAGGTGTAAGTTTTCTAATTTCCATATCTTGTAGATTAACAGCATTCATTTCTCTTTTTAGCAAGATGATTTGATATATGCTCAAAGAACCCTTTTATCTTTTGCAGTCCAGGTTCATTGATACAGTAGCAGATAGAATTTCCTTCAATACTTCCTTTGATTAAGCCGGCATTTTTTAATTCTTTAAGATGCTGTGAAACCGTAGGCTGTGAAAGAGGAAGTTCATTTACAATATCTCCGCAGATGCATGCATCTACTTTTAATAAATATTCCATAATAGCAATACGCGCAGGATGGCCTAGTGCCTTGGCTAAAACTGCCAGTTCATTCTGGCTGTCTGTAAAGTGATCTGTTTTTGTTGCTCCCATTGTTTTATGTTTATATTGCAATATTACGATAATACATTTAATAAGCAAAAAATATCTGCTAAATTTTAATATTTTTTATAAATGTTTCGCTACCTATAATCTTATAATAAAATAAAACCCCCTTAAAACACAAGGCTTTAGGGGGGGGGTAAGTTAGAACTGTTTGTAAATATTAGAAATTATTTATACTTAATATTAATGCTAATAATATCCGAAATCATATTTGTAGTTCTGGTATAATGACCGTAACGTATCTCCAGGGTATTCCAGTGCTTAAGACCAAAAATTCCATTAAGGGGAGTGAATTTCATTCCCATTCCAAAGAAACTGCTGTCAAATTTCGATAAATCATAGTTGCTGGTGTAGTATTCATCAGCTGCAGTATGTTCCCCGTATGGTTTAAAATATTTCGTTCCTGTCTGGGTGTAATATCTGTAAAATGGACTCACTGAAAATGCCTGTGTTAATTTCACAGGAATTTCAAGATCAGCAGTATGTGCTTTTAAGCTCCAGTCATCCGTATAATATCTGTAATAGGCGCGAATAATTACATTATCTCCGAAAAAATAACTGGCTCTGATTCCCAGTGGAATTTTAAGTCTGGTATCGGGCATTTTTTCCTGATGAACAGTGCCGTCTGCAAAATAAACCCTGTGAAAAGGAAGGCTTAAATATCCGTTTTGGCTGATAACATCACCTATAAGCATTACCTGAAGATTTTTGTTTACAACCTGAGAATAACTTAAAGTTCCTGCAAAAGTATTTCGGTTGGCACTGTCATATCCTTCGCTTCCGGGCGGACGAAGTTCAACAGGTTCAATTAGTTTTAACTGATCGATAAAGGTTTGAAACTTAGCCGTAAATTCTCCATTTCTGTCTGTTGTTTTTTGTGAGAAGCTAATATTACCTCCAAAAGACTGATAGTCAAATTCAGTTGATGATGAAACACCAATTCCCAATGTTCTTCCTTTTTCTTCATTTTCTCTGAAGTAAGTTAGTGATGGATAAAAGCGATTGTCTGCACTTGATGCTGATGAATTGGCACTCAAATCAATCATATCTGAAGAGGCAGATGTATAATGGTCAATTCCTGCTTCGATGTCAAAAGTGTGCTTGATTCCGGTTTGGCCATATTTTACCAATTTAACGTCTATAGTAGTTGCTATATCAGTTAAATGTTCCGTTCCAATTCCTCCGGTAACGGCAGAATTATTTCCATCCTGACTGTAGTAACTTGATACTAAATTTACTTCTTCAAGTTTTAATTTTTTGCTTTTATAACTGGTAGAATCAGCAGGGATATTTTGTGCTCTTAACTGAAAAAGTGCCAATAAAGCAAATCCTGTAATGAATATTCTTTTCATTTTTGATCGTATGAAAATTAGTTACAACCGCAGCCACCACCGCTTTTTCCTGCGTTTGCTCCGGAAGCTCCTTCTCGGTAGGATTGAAAACTGAGTTCTGTCTTTTCTATTTTTCTATTAGAAAGCACCATTTCAGAATCGTTGATTTTTCCTTTCTGATATTCCTTTACCGAAGTGCAGGAAGAGAACGATATGCCGATAAAAGCAATGCTGCAGAATAGTACGAGATTTTTTTGCTTTGGCTTTTTCATTTTAGGTTAATGTTTTTTGAAGTGTAAATTTTGTTGTTGTCATCAATTATAATACAGTATAGATCCGGAATCTGGTCAATTAGAAACAGTCCGGCTTTAATTCCCATAACCGCTATTGGAGTGGCCATTGCATCAGCAAATTCAGCGTTTGAAGCGATAATGGTCACGCTTTTTATTCCGGTTATTGGCAGCCCAGTTTTTGGATCAATGGTATGCGAATATTTTTTTCCGTTGATTGTGATAAACTTTTCGTAATTTCCTGAAGTAGCCACTGCCTTGTTGGATATTTCCATATAAGAGAATGCTGCATTTGGAGAATTAGGATCAGCCACTCCAATAGTCCATTTAGTACCATTTGGCTGTAATCCCCAGGCTGAAAGATCGCCACTTGCATTAATAATGCCACTTTGAACATTGTTTTTTAATAACAGCTGTTTTGCCATTTCTGCCGCATATCCTTTTCCGATACCTCCAAAACCAATCCGCATTCCTTTTTCTTTTAAAAATACCGTTGTGTTTTCTTTGTCAAGAATAATATTTCGGTAATCAATAAGGTGGATCATTTTTTTTGCTGTCTGAGGGTCAGGAAGACTGGTCATTGTTTTGTCAAAATTCCACAGACTTTTATCAAGACTTCCATACGAAATATCAAAGGCACCTTGTGTAATTTTCGAAATTCCTGTAGCTCTTTCAATAAGATTAAAAACCTCCGGATCTACTTTGACAGGCTGAATTCCTGCATTTTGATTTATCAGATTGGTTTGACTGTCCTCTTTATAAGTAGTGAACAGTTTTTCGATCCTTCTGATTTCTTCAATGGCAAGATTGATATTCTCATTTCCTGTTTTCTCATTTCCTGCTACAACTGTAATAGTAAAGTTGTTTCCCATGAGTTTTAGGGATTGCGAATATTTTTGATTTTTTAATATGTTACTTTTTGCTATCACAGATTGCTTTTATTTCTGCAGTCCATTGCTCGGGTGTAGTTTCAGGTTTGCCGTGCCAGGTTTTGATAACTTTTCCGTCGGCATCCAGAAGAAGGGTAAGAGGAAAACTTCCTTCTTTGTTATAAATTTCGGCTAAATCTTCATTACGTTTTACTTGTTCTGGTGTACCAATATTTTTCTTCTTTCTAGGAAAATCAGCATTTACCAATACTAAATTTGAGTTCGCCATATCACTAAATACCTTGCTCTCTAAATAATCCCTGCGAAGAACAATACATGGACCACACCAATCTGATCCGGAAAAATTGAGCAGAATCAGTTCGTGTTTTTCCTTTGCAATTTTTTTTGCATTGTTAAAGTCAGGTTCCCAATTTATAGGAAGTACTGTCAATAAAAGAAACAAGGTAATTAGTTTCATTTTAATATTTGTTTTTAAGGTCTTTACGAAATAACGAATTGTTGTATATCTTATTTTTTTTATTTGCTTAAGATTAGATTAATTTTTACTGGACGAGAAAACAAATCTTTTTAAGGTGTTCAATTCATTTTTAATATTGTCTTACTTCTTCGGGTAAATGTATTAAATCTCTTATTTACGTATAATGACTTACATCACTTTTGAGATTGATGGGGATCATTTGTTTTCCAATCTGCTTTTTTGAATTTTACCTAACTATAAAAAAGGATAATGCTTTGTTTATTATCATTCAAAGCTATAATTTTTAAATTTTTTTGCCATGAAAAAAAATAATGATGTTTTACTTAAAGAAGTAAAAGAAGCGATCAAATGGGAGCCTATTTTAAATTCTAACGACATAGATGTTAGCGTTAATGATGGTATTGTAACCCTTGGAGGTACGGTAGATAATTATACGCAGAAAAAAGAGGCGGAGCAAACTGTTAAAAATATTGCTGGTGTAAAAGCAGTTGTCGACGATGTAAAAGTTGATCTGTATTTTTCAGCAATTAAAAGTGATACCGATATAGCTGCATCAGTTGTTAAGGTATTGCGTGAAAACTGGGCCGTTCCTGACCATCTGCTCAAAGTAACAGTAGAGAATGGATGGGTAACACTTGAAGGGATTTTGCACTGGAATTTTCAAAGAAAAGCAGCAGAGAATGCTATTCGTTATTTAGAAGGTGTTAGGGGAGTAATTGATAAAATAAAAATTGAGGCCGAAATAAAAAATGAAGTAGAAAAGGAGTTCGTTGAAAAAGCACTTCGTCGCAGCTGGTTGCTTGATATTGATAATATACGAGTTAGAGTCGATAATAAGACTATTACTCTCAGTGGTATTGTGAGTTCACTATTTCAGAAAGAGGAAGCAGAAAAAATTGCATGGAATACACCTGGTGTATGGTATGTAGATAATGAGCTTTTAGTCGAATTTGATTGATTTATGCAAACCTTAAATAAAAAAATATGAAAAGTAATGATATTTTGCAAAGAGAAATTCAGGAAGCGCTCAAATTCGAGCCTTTGCTGCATGCAGCCGAGATTGGAGTTATTGTAAAAGAAGGTGTAGTTACCTTAACAGGAAATGTTGACATGCTTGTTAAAAAAACAGAAGTCCTGCATGCTGCAAAAAAAATTAAAGGTGTGGCAGCAATTGTAGATGAAATTCAGGTTATACTTGAAAAAACTTCCTATACCACTGATCAGGAAATTGCAACTCAAATTGTCACAAAATTGAAAGAGAATCAGGTCGTTCCGCAAAATACGGTTGGTATCATTGTAGAAAAAGGCTGTGTAACTGCAGAAGGTATTTTACCATGGAATTTTCAAAGAGAGCTCGCTCTGGAATTAATTAGAAACCAGAAGGGAGTAAGGGAAGTCACCAATAACATTAAACTTAAAAGAGAAGTATATGATGAGGTAGAGAAAGAATTACTGGAAAAGGCATTACAAAGACATTGGGCGTTTGATACAGATGAGATCGATGTTGAGGTTGCTGGTGCAACTGTACAGTTATCTGGAATCGTTGGGTCAATTTTTCAAAAAGAGGAAGCTGAAAGGATTGCGTATAAAACGCCGGGAGTAATCAAAGTTATCAATCATTTAAAAGTGAACCTTGAACAGCCTTATTTGTGTTAAATAATTAATCGATTGAAATTATGACAGAGCAAGAAACTCAAAGTGATAAGTCAGAAATTAAGTTTTTAGAAGGGCCACAGTCGAGATTTGCTGAACTGAAATTTATAATTATTATTTTATGGGAACTGATAAAATCCTTTCGTAAACTCTATTACATTGGTCCTTGTATCACTTTTTTTGGATCTTCCCGTTTTAAGGAAGATCACGTTTATTATGAATTTACCAAAAGGGCTGCAGGTGAATTTGCGAAACTTGGTTTTACAATAATGACAGGCGGAGGACCAGGTCTTATGGAAGCCGCTAATCGCGGAGCAAAAGAAGTGGGTGGGAAGACTGTTGGTTGTAATATTAAACTGCCGGTTGATCAAATGCCTAATTCTTATCTCGATAAATGGGTAGAGACAAAACATTTTTTTATTCGTAAAATACTTTTGGTAAAATATTCTTTTGCCTTTGTAGTTATGCCTGGAGGTTTTGGAACATTAGATGAATATTTTGAAGCGCTTACACTTATACAGACAGGCAAGATTAAAAACTTTCCAATAATACTTTTCAATACACAATACCATAAAGCGCTTATTGAGCATATTAATCTCATGAAAAGTGAGGGAACCATTAATGATGCTGATTCGAAATTATTCATGATAACAGATGATATTGAACAGGCAAGGCTTTTTATAATTGAGCATAGCATTAAAAATTATGGATTAAAAGCAAAATTTCAGCCTACGCCCAGTCAATGGATTTAAGGTTTTAACTTTTCATTTTACATTTGTAATTTAAAAGTTTTAGTCTTTTGAAATCTTTTTTAAGCCGAATAGCTCTATTCTTTCTGTTTATGACCATTATAAATTATATTATTGCTAAGCATATCCTGTATAATTAGTTTTCCATACGCATGCGCAAGACTATTGGTGTTTAAGGGATTAAAAGATTGTGTCTGTACGGAATATTCTAATTTTTGATCTGGCATTGTAAAAAAATTACTTTCCCAAAAATAATAGGTATCATTGACATAATATCCTTCCTGGTAGATTTTAGTGTAAATAGCGTTATAGTAAATAGAGAAGTCATTATCATTATATGGGTCTGTCAAATCATACATACTTTTTAGAGCATAGTATTTTTCTTTTTGTTTATTAAGCAATACAATCGTTAAAACGGCAGCTATATCATCTTGCTCTAATTGTTTTATGATCTCTTTTTCATCTTTTCCTTTAAATGCTTCAATGCCATAAAGTTCAATAGATGGAACGGCATCATAACCAAGATTGCAAAGATCGTCAGCAAGATGATTTTCCATTTGCCACTGAAGCGATTTATCTGATTCTTTTATCAATCCAACTACGACGATACGACCAGTTTTTACATTAAGCTTCTCAGAGGCCTGCCATGAACTAATTATACTTGAGCTAGAGCATTGAACTAAAAAAACAGACAATACTATAATGAACCATATACTTCTTTTCATTGTAATTGTTTTTTGATTACCCAAATTCTATAACAGTATGAGATTATGATTTCAACCTCGATTGAAAATAAAGAGGATTTTTAAAAGTAATATTCAAAGATTGTGAACCATTAAAGATACTACCGCTATTACGAAAAAGCAGGATTGTTTAATATATAAAGTGTTGGCAGGTTAAATCGTATATCTGATTTTCCTGCCAATTATTATTTTTTAAATACAAGCATCGGGGTTCTGGTATTAAAACCTTTTTCAGAAGTTTTAAGCGGTTGAAATAATTGCTCCAACCAGTTTCGGTTTTCTTTGGCAAACATGGTTATGATAGATGGTTTGATTGTCATAATATCAATCTGTAAGTGTCGTAATAGAGATACTTCCGGATTTAACTTTTTGAAATGAAAAGATACTTTGTCAGAATTAAATTTATGCTCTATTTTATTGAGTTTTTTGTTGACTTCTTCTTCCTCTGTAAAATAATCATAATGGTAAACAGCGATCGAAGCATCAAACGAGGATGCAAATTTTTTAATCAACGGCAGTTCAGTTTCTATTTTTTCTAAATCTGACGGGTATAAAATAGTACTTAATTTTTTTATTCTGTAATGTCTTGGAACAACCAGAAGTGGGATCGGAGAGTCATGCAAGATTCTGGTCGTATGACTTCCTAATAGCTTATTTACAAGACCGCCGCCTCTTGTACTCATACAGATATAATCGGCTTTAATTCTTTTGGCACAATTTAGAATGGCTTCGCTTACATCAAGTTTATTTTCCGCAATATAGGTTGTTTTATCTGGCTGTTTGTTGGTTTGTCTGTAGAGTGTATGTACAAATTTTATAAGAGCTTGCTCCTGTTTTTTGTTATCTGGCTCCGGAAGACCTACAAAAGTAACAGCTGAAAAGGGATCAATAATAAATGACGTATTTACATATAGAAATGTAAGTTCATAACCTATTTGAGATGCCAGCTGAATAGCAAAACGTACAGCTACTTTGGAGCTATGAGATAAGTCGGTTGTAACAAGTATTTTTTTCATGCTTTCTAGATTTTTGATCGGGTACGAAGCCCTAATTGTTTTAATTAATGACAAATTCAGTTTATTATTATTTTGAGGCAAACTTCATTTCATTAACATAAAGATTCATTTTTTTCCAGTGTTTGTGATCGATTGTCGCGGTATCAATATCAGTAGTCCAGTCAAATCCGGGAAATAATTTTAACCTGTTTACAACGCGTTTTTTATATCCGAATGAAAAGCGATCACCACGCATTTGAAATTCTATGGTTTTATTATCATTGGTCAAATTCTTGTATAAAATTGTTTGTGTTTTCCAGTCACCACCCCAAGTAAGGAAGGATTTAATAAAACATAAAACTCCAACAATAATGAATGCCAGTAACTGTGATCTTGATCTTTTTAATTTTCCAAATAACTGGCTTGCTATAAATACAAAAGTAAAAGCTGCAATAAAAAGGATGACAAAATGAAGTATTGAATTATTGATATAAAAAGAAGTATAACGATTTACTAACGTAAGTGCCGTCGTTATGAAAAACAGAACATACAGTATTGTAGTTTTCATATTTTAAAATATTTACAGGATAAAATGTCAAAATTTATCTAAGTCATTTACTTCAGATTCTTCTTCATACAGATTTGAAGGTGTATTTAAATCTTTTTCATATTGTTTGCGGTCTTTATTATTTTGTATAAAGATGTAAATCATCACAATTAAAATGACGATGCTCATAAATGTTAATATGATCCAGCTTGGTTCCATGATATTGCTATTTAAGAGTTAGTTTTTTTTGGTTTCGTCTTATGTTACTAATCAGAATTATAGCAGTGATTGCTGTAATTGCCATTAACGTTATTATTGTTTTCATAATTTTTAATTTTAAAAATAATTTTTAGGAAAAACTATCAAAAAAATCTCTTTATGCATTTTAAAAACTGGAATAAAAGGGAGAACTTCATCTCCCTTTTAAAGTTATTCTGATATGGCATACTTATGTTCCACAACAAGCTGATTACTGACGGACCAGATTCCCGGAGTTTTCCAAACTATTTTTTCTGCAAGATCTTTTTGAAAAAGTGAAGAAACAGCTCCTGTCAATGTCACGGTTGTACCATCGACTTTAACGAATATGTTCTCAGAGTGCAGTGTCCAGTTGCTTTCTAAGGCTTTTACAATATTTTTTTTCTCAATTTCATCCTGTATTTCAGATTTTATTTTGATACGGTTAGTTACGCCTTTCACACCTGTAAGATGGCCGACGGATTTATTGGCGGCTTCTTTTTGATAATTCCAGATTACCTGACCCTCAAGGGTGACCCAGCCTTTTTCAACTTTAATCTGAATCTTTTCCTGAGGTACATTCCAATTATCTGTTAGAGCTTTTAATACATCGTTGGCAATATCTTCATCAGACTTGGTATTGCTGGAATATTTGATTTCAATTTCTTCAACAACTGCTTTGACGCCATCAACATTTTTGGCGGCATTTTCAGCTTCAATTTTTTTATAATAGGCGTCTACAGTTCCCATTAGGGTTACTACACCATCTTTTGCAGTTACACCAATTTCTGCGGCATGCAGCTGTGGTTCCCATTTAATGGCGTCTTGAACATCTCTTTGTAATTCTTCATTTGTTTTCATATCATTTTCATTTAGATAGTTAATAGTAATAGTAGCTTTATTTTAAATTTTAGTTTTTAATGTTAAAGGTCAAAAGCTTCGTTTTCTAATAAAGTTTGGTTTTCTTTTTCTTGTATTGAATTTTGTTTGGGAACATGAGTATCGAGTATAGTTCTCATAATTTCAATGTTGGCATTTGTTTCCTGAGCGAATAGCACATATTTGCGGGCTTTCACTTCGGTGCTATATTTTATGGTTTTGTCTTTTGAAAATCCCATACCGATAAGCGGAAGCGTAGCACCCAGAAGTATAGCTATACAGGCATATATTATGGGGATTCTAAAGTATGGAAAACTTGCCATAACGTTGAAAATGAAAAGCATTCCAAATATTAACCCACAAAGACCTATAGCAAATAATCCGGTAGTGCTCCATTTTTCCATTTTGTCGTAAATGTTAAAGTATCCAAGAATATTTTGTTCTATATAGCAATCTTTACCAATTAGTGAAAGTTTTGTAATGTCGTAACCACTTTTTTTTAGTTTTTTGATTGCATCTTCAGCCTGCTGCTGTGTTTTATAATTTGCTACAAATAATTGTTGATTTTCCATGGCTATCTTTTTTTGGGTTAGTATAAGATTTTATTAGGTTTTTAGAAATTAGAAGCTTGTGCAACTCTTAAATCTAAAATTTACCGTTAATTCCTTTTGCTATGTAAAATTGCATTAAAGCACAAAGAATAAAAATGATCTGAATCATTTGTAATAATGACTTTTAGCACTTCTGTTTTTAGTTTTTAATTTAGTGCCAGATAAAAGATATGTTGGATATCATTTATTACTAATGAAGAACTAACTAATTTAGTTATTATGAAAACTTCACAGGAATATCAGGTAGATTTGGAATGTCAGCTAAATGGAACTGCAAAAGTAAGTGCCGTTATCTTTAATAATGATATAGAAGTATCATCTTATTCCTGTTTAAAAAATCTCGATGAAAATGCGTGGTCAGCAGAACATCTATTTCTCGCCGCCGTAGAAAGTTCTTATATGACTGCATTTTTTAATACAGCCAAACACAAAGGAATCAAGTTTAAAAAGTTCAAAAGTAGCGCCCGTGCAGCTATACTACTATCAGATGAATTTTCAGAGATAACTGATATTGTACTAAGACCTATGGCCGTTATTGAGGAAAGCAAAATGATCAACAAAACATTGAAAATTTTCTCAATTTGTAAAGAACATTGTTTGGTTTTAAAGGCCTTAAATGTACGACTGCACATCTTTCCATCGGTTAGTCTGGAATAAAAAAGCTATACTTTTCAATACTTGAAGCCGCTGTTTAAAGCAAAACTTATTTTGTATCTTTAAGATATTATACGGCGATGCTAATTTATGTACAAGCTATGAATAATAAGGAACAAGAATTACAGGGACTAAATATTGAAGAAGTACTTGACTTTAGAGCAAAATATGGAATCAATAAGTACAATTACAAAAAAGAGAACAGGTTCGTAGCTTTTCTAAAAAGCATCTTTGCAGAACCAATGATTCTTTTATTACTCGTTGCTGCCGGAATTTACTTTATCAATAGGCAATATAGCGACGCACTATTTCTTACAGTTTCAATTTTATTAATAGCGGCAATATCACTTTATCAGGAAAAGAGAAGCCAAAATGCTTTGGCAAAATTACAGGAATTCACAGAACCTTTGTGCAAAGTTATTCGTGAGGGTAAACAGCAAAATATTAAAACACAAGATATTGTTGTTAGTGACCTGGTAATTGTAGAGGAAGGGGGATTAGTCCCTGCTGACGGAGTTATCATGAGTTCAAATGATTTTTCGGTAAACGAATCGATACTTACCGGTGAATCGATGAGTGTTTTTAAAGATAAAGATAAAGAAGATAATAAAGTGTTTTCGGGAACTACTATTGTCAGTGGACTGGCTATTATTAAAGTAACAGAAATTGGCAACGAAACAAGGTTAGGTAAAATAGGAAGCAGCCTCGAAGCTATTGCCGAAGAAAAGACGCCTTTAGAACTTCAGATTGGAAATTTTATAAAAAAAATGGTTTTTGTTGGAGTTCTGGTTTTTATTCTGGTATGGGCTATCAATTATGCCAGAATGGGTAATGTTTTGGGAAGCCTTTTGGTAGCGCTTACTTTGGCCATGAGTATATTACCAGAAGAGATTCCGGTTGCGTTTACAACATTTATGGCATTGGGAGCACGCCGGTTAATGAAAATGGGCATTGTGGTCAAGCAAATGAAAACAGTTGAAACACTGGGCAGTGCGACTATTATTTGTACAGATAAAACGGGTACTATTACCCAGAATAAAATGGAGTTAGCGGGTCTTTATCTCCCATCAGGGCTTGAGGCAGACGTTACTACTTTTGAAGAAATAAAAGAAACGGAGGACCTTATAACAACGGCGATGTGGGCTAGTGAGCCCATACCTTTTGATCCTATGGAAATTGCTCTGCATAACACGTATAAAAAGTTTACAGCTAAAGATTTGACGACCAACTTTAAAATGATTCATGAATATCCATTATCAGGCAAGCCGCCAATGATGACCCATATTTTTGAAGATGCAGGAGGAAATCGTATTATCGCAGCAAAAGGTGCGCCTGAAGCAATTTTTGAAGTTTGCCATCTTACAAGTAATGAAAGAGAAGTTTTACAATTGGCTATGGATAAACTGACCGGAAAAGGCTACAGGGTTCTTGGTGTTGCCAAAGGAATTTTAGAAAGCAATAGCTATCCTAAAACACAGCAGGAAATTCCATTTGTATTTAAAGGCCTTGTTGCTTTCTATGATCCACCAAAGGATAATATTTCGCAGGTTCTAAAGTCTTTTTACGAAGCAGGAATAGGAGTGAAGATTATTACCGGAGATAATGCCCGCACAACAAATGCGATAGCGCAGCAAATCGGTTTCAAGGGATTTGATAAAGCGATTACAGGCGATGAGCTAATGAAGTTGAGTGATTCAGAATTACAAAGTAAAGTAATGGATATTAATTTGTTTAGTCGAATGTTTCCCGAAGCCAAACTAAGAATTGTCAACGCTCTCAAAGCAAATGGACAAATTGTAGCCATGACCGGTGACGGCGTAAATGACGGACCTTCACTTAAAGCAGCCCACATAGGTATTGCCATGGGGAAAAAAGGAACAGCTATAGCAAAAGATGCTGCTTCGTTGATTCTGGTGGAAGATGATCTTTCTAAAATGGTAGATGCAGTAGCAATGGGAAGGAGAATTTATACGAATCTAAAAAAGGCAATTCAGTACATTATATCAATACATATACCTATAATTCTGATCGTTTTTATTCCACTTGCTTTAGGATGGATTTACCCGAATATATTCAGTCCACTACATGTAATTCTGCTCGAACTTATTATGGGACCAACTTGTTCGATACTTTATGAGAATGAACCTACTGAAGCAGATACCATGCAAAGAGGGCCAAGAGCATTGACGGCTACTTTTTTTAAGACAAAAGAATTGATAACAAGTATTTTGCAGGGAATTGCTATTACTGTAGGAGTATTAGGCGTATATCAGTGGTCAGTATACAATCAATGGAATGAAGACAGCACGCGAAGTTTGGTTTTTTTGACTTTGATTACAGCCAATGTTGTACTCACATTGGTAAACCGATCTTTTTATTATTCATTATGGGTAACACTTCACTATAAAAATTTCATGGTTTCTCTTTTAATAGGCATTACAGTGCTTTTGGTTATACTACTATTCGCAGTGCCCTTTTTGCGTTCTTTATTTAATTTCGAAATACCTACCATTTTTCAACTTATTTTATGTGTTTTGGCAGGATCAGTCTCTGTATTATGGTTTGAGGTTCCAAAATATTTAAGAAGGAAATAAAAAATAGTTCTAAATTTCTATTTCAGTTCCTATGATCGGAACACTGCAGTTAAAACCATATCGATGCTGAATTTTAATTCGAAGTTCATCTGCGGGAAGATTTTCTCCGTGTACTAAGTAAATACATTTAGGAACATTTTTAAGTGCCGAAAGCCAGTTTATAAGATCTTCCTGATCTCCGTGCGCAGAAAGTCCTTCAATCTGAACTATTTTAGCTTCTACGTTATAGTAGTTTCCGTATATTTTAATTTCATCGGCGCCTTCAAGAAGTCTTCTTCCTCGAGTACCTTCAGCCTGATAGCCTACCATTACAACGGTAGTTTTTTCAAGGCCTATATAATGCTCGAAATAAGATAATACGCGACCCCCAGTGGCCATTCCGCTTGCGGCAATGATTACTTTAGGCTGAGGATCTTCAATGATTCGCATAGTCTGTTCGTATTCAGAAACTATTTTAAACATTTTGCACATTTCATGGCAGTCATTTGAAGAGAGTTTGTGCCATTGCATATTCTGTAAAAAAATATCCAATACACTGGCTCCCATTGGAGTATCAAGAATGTAGGGAACATTTGGAATTCTGCCCTCCGTTTTAAGCTGCCATATTAAGTACATTATAGATTGTGCTCTTTCTACAGCAAATCCCGGAATAATGACAGTTCCTTTTTCTTCAATTGTGGTGTTAATATAGTTTTCAAGCTCTTTTTTTGCATCCAAATCAGAATGAAGGCGATTACCGTAAGTACTTTCTAAAAAGAGATAATCTGCCATTTTGGGTTTTGTTGGCGGAAACATCAAGACATCGTCATCGCGTCCTATGTCACCTGAAAATACCAAAGTTTTGTCTTCGAGATGCAGCGTAATAGTACAAGCACCAATGATATGTCCTGCACCAGTATAAACAGCAGTAATATCTGGAGTAATATCTGTTGAAATGCCGGGTTGTACAATTTTAAAATAGGGAAAAACGGCTTCAGCTTGCTCTAAAGTATAAAGAGGTTCTGCTTTTTCATGTTTGGAATAATGTTCTTTGTTGGCTTTACTGGCTTCTTCTTCCTGAATTTTAGCACTGTCTAAAAGAACAAGTTTTGCCACATCTTTAGTAGGAGAGGTGCAATATATTTTGCCCGCAAATCCCTGTGCAACCAGTCTTGGAAGCCATCCACAATGATCCAGGTGACCGTGTGTAAGTAACACATAATCTATTGTAGAAGGCAAAACTGGTAAGGGCTCCCAGTTAAGTTGTCTAAGCGCTTTTAGGCCTTGAAAAAGTCCACAATCAATCAATATTCTAATACCATTACTTTCTATGAGTGTCTTTGAGCCTGTTACAGTTCCGGCGCCTCCAATAAATTTTATTTTCATCTTAAATAAGTTTACAAATTTGTGAAGCTTCTTTTAATACATTTCGAATCCTGTTTTCACTAATTCCTATTTTATGAAGACTTTTCGAATCATTAATAAGATCTTTTACAAGTATTTGATCCAGAATAAGCAATTTTTCTTTTTCGACCATTGACAGCGTTGTGAGACAGGTAATGGGGTAGAGTCCTCCTTTATCTATTTTATTTTTAATGCTGTTATTTTTAGGATAATCCCAACTTAAGAGCGTTATTCCACTACAGATGGCAAAATTTTCAGCATCTTTAGTAAATCGGTTGTTAGTTACTATTATACAGGAATCGATGTTCTCGCTTCCGCTAAAAATAGTGTGCTGTTTCGCTTTGAGGTCATTAAACCGAGACAGAATATACATTGGTACTTTTACATCCGAAGCGCCTTCTCTGCTGCTGTGAAATTTGCATTCAACCATCGACAGCTTGTTTTCTTTTTTCAGTGCCACATCTACTTCATGCGATACACATTTTCCCTGCAGGGTTAGATTTGTTCTTGTTTTGTAACCTTCAGCAGCATAAAGTCTGGATATAAATTTTTCAAAGAAAAAGCCTGCAGGTCCAAGCATTTGTAACGCATAGCGCAGGTTATAACGAGCAGCATGTCCGTTTGATGCTTTTTTTAAAATCGCAAATGCCAGCTTGTATATTTGCTTGGTAGTTATGCCTTCATACATTTGATTTTGTATCTGTACAAGGCATTCTCTTATAAGATCAGCATCAGCTCCAGATTTTTGAAGAGAAAGTTTTAATTTTTCGATGTCGAACGGGACAACATGACCTGAGTGTTTAATTACTTTCATTATTCAACTTTTTTACTAAAGTTTTAGACTAGTTCGAAAAAACAGATCAGATAGATTTTGTTTTATGAAATAGTGCAACCAAAATTACAGTAGATTATGTTGCAGCCAGATGATGAAAATCATTTGCGAATATGATCTTCATCATTAATTGAATTTTTAGTTTTTTATTCTGCTTAGTTTCTCTAAATTAAGGATATGTATAGTACTCGAGGTCTTTTCTATCAATCCTTCTTCTTTAAAATCACTTAGTGTACGACTTATAGTTTCAGGTGAAGTTCCAGAAAAGGCAGCAAGATCGTCTCTGGAGAATTTAATACTAGTTCCATCAGAGCTGTGCTGCTGTAGTAAATGTATAATACCCTGTGCAATTCTTTTTCGGACTGACATATAGGCAATTTGCAACAATCGCTCTTCTTTTTCCCGCATATCATTGGCGAGAATTTTGATGAATTTAGCACCAACATCAGGATACAGAAAAAGAAGTTTATCAAGTTGTTCTGTTGGCAAAAAGCTTAAAACTGTTTCTTCGAGTGCGATAGTCGTATCATTATACGTATCATTCGAAAACAGTATACTAATATCCAGATAATCGTTTTCTTTATAAACACCCGTAATAAGTTCACGTCCTTCCTGAGTAAGTTTTACAGTTTTGACTTTTCCGCTTATGATATAATAGATTCCTAATACATGATCGCCTTCGTAATGGATATATTGATTTTTTTTAAAATGTCGGGTACTACGATCGAGCATGATTTCTTTTAGTTTTACTAACCCGTCTTCTTTAGAAATAACTGTATTGAGGTTTTCGGCACTCTGTCCATAAAAAAGTTGTTGTTGCTCTTTTTTCTTTAACCGGGCTTCTATTGCTTTCAAGAGTTCGACATCATCAAATGGCTTGGTAAGATAATCATCGACTCCCAGTTCCATTCCTTTTCGGATGTCGGCTCTTTCCGCTTTGGCAGTCAAAAATATAATAGGTGTTGCTTGTGTTTCAGGATGTTTATGAAGAATATGTAAAACGCCATATCCGTCAAGTTCAGGCATCATAATATCACATAGTATAAGATCAGGCAACATTTTAAGCGCTGTTTCCACTCCTGTTTTTCCATTAGCCGCGGCAAAAACCTCATATCCTGAGAGTTCAAGTATTTCAACAACATTTTCTCTGATATTGTCATTATCTTCAATGATAAGTATTTTAGTCATAACGTGGCAATTCAATAGTAAATAAGGTTCCTTTATCAATGGCGCTTTTAAATGAAATGGTTCCATTCATTAGTGATACATAGCGTGAAACAATATGAAGTCCCAGACCCGTCCCTGGAATCTTTCCTGTATTATGCGCTCTAAAGAAAGCTTCAAACAAATGTTTATGATCTTCCTCAGGAATACCAATGCCATTATCTTTAACATTGATGGTTATCATAGTATCCGTGGTTGAAGTCGATAGTTCGATTTCGGTTTCCTCTCCTGAATATTTTATAGCATTGGATACAAGATTGATGATGCAATTTTTGAGTAAGTTTTTGTCCAGCTTTACCAAAATAATTTCAGTATTGGGTATGCTAATTATCTTTTGTCTCTTTTTTGTGAGGAGCTTCAGTTCTCCTATAATTTCTTTGATAAAATCCTGTAGATTAAAAGTTGATATTTCGAGAGTAATTTTATTCGATTCTGCTTTTTCAAGAAGTAAAAAATCATTCAAAATTGTAGTCAGGTTTACAATGGCGCTTTTGATTTTTCGAATATGGGTTTCAATTTTTGGATTATCTATATTTTCTACATAACGCTGCAGTAGGGCAGTGGAAAGCTGAATGGTGCTTAAAGGTGTTCTAAATTCATGGGAGGCCATCGATAAGAGGCGACTTTTAATTTTATTAAGTTCTTTCTCTTTTTCGAGGGTATTGCTCACCTCTTCTTGTGTGGCGGTTAAGGCTTCAATGGTTTCGTTTAAAGTCTGTGTACGATCTTTTACTAGTTCTTCTAAATGCTGAGTGTATTGCATTAAACGGTTTTCCGCTTCTTTTTGGTGGCTCATATCATGAATGAAACCTGCAAAAATTCTTTCTCCCTCAAATTTAACTTCACTTACTCCAAGCCTAAAAGGAAATATGTTTCCGTCTTTTTTCCTCCCAAGCACATCCCTGTCATGTCCAATAATATGCGGAATTCCAGAAGATTTATAGTTTTGTATATAAGAATCGTGTTTTTCTCTATCTGGAGAAGGCATTAAAAGTGAAATGTTTTTGCCAATAACTTCATCAGGATTATACAGAAAAAGACGGCATGCAGAAGGATTAATAGATTCAACAATTCCTCTTTCGTTAATTGTGATTATGCCATCGATTGCATTTTCAATAATTGCATTTAAAAGTGCCTGGTTTTTCATTTTGCAATCGATTTTTTTTAAACAAATTTCGGCAAATGTTTTTGATAATCAATGTTTTGTCTTGTTGTTTTTATCTACTGGTTTCATTCTTTAATTTATGATTCAAAAAGTTCTCTTAATGTATAGAAGCACCTCTTTTGAACTTTAGAGAAAGTGTTGATGTATTGATATTTTTAATACCATTTATTAGAGCATCAGCATTAAAAGAAATACTATCGATTCCTGCCATAACTAAAAATTTTGTAAAATCTGCTGAATCACTTGGCGCCTGTCCGCAAAGGCCAATTTTCTTACCCATTTTCACAGCGGTATTTATCATTTGGAGTATGAATTGTTTTGAAGCTGGATTTTGTTCATCAAAAAGATCTGCAATTAATTCAGAATCTCTGTCGATGCCTAAAGTAAGCTGTGTTAGATCGTTGGAACCGATAGAAAAACCATCAAAAATTTCAGCAAACTCTTGAGCCAGTAATATGTTTGATGGAAGCTCTGCCATAACATATATTTCAAGACCATTATTACGCTGTTTTAAACCGTATTCTTCCATTAGAGCGATCACTTTTTTTCCTTCTTCGGGCGTACGACAAAATGGAATCATGAGTTTTACATTGGTAAGTCCCATTTCATCCCGAACTATTTTCATCGCTTCACATTCAAGCCTGAATCCTTCGCGATATTTTTCATGATAGTAACGGGAAGCGCCACGAAAACCAAGCATTGGATTTTCTTCGTGAGGCTCAAAAAAAGAGCCTCCGAGAAGTTGAGAATATTCATTGCTTTTAAAATCACTCATTCTGACGATGACTTCTTTGGGATAAAAGGCTGCCGCTATTGTGGCTACACCTTGTGAGAGTTTTTCGATGAGGTAATTTGGCTTACTACTATAGTTTTGTGTGAGTGCTGCTATCGCTAAACTTTGATCAGCATCAAGTACTTTTTCCGGATGAATGAGCGCCATGGGATGTATCTTCACGTTGTGGCTTATAATAAATTCAAGTCTGAGTAAGCCTACGCCATCATTTGGATAAAATGATAAATCAAATGCTTTCTCGGGTTCAGAAACTATCAGCTGTACTTTTGGTTTTTGAGGGAGCTTTATTTTGTTGAGTGGCACAGTTGTTTGCAGGTATTTTAATTTGCCTTTATAGACATAACCGGTTTTTCCTTCTGCACAGCTCAGGGTAATAAGATCCCCATCTTTAATAATTTCAGTGGCATTACCGGTTCCCACAATGGCTGGTGTTCCCATTTCTCTGGCTACTATAGAGGCATGACTTGTTCGTCCGCCTTTATTGGTAATGATTCCAGCCACTTTTTTTAGGATAGGATCCCAATCCGGGCTGGTAAAATTAGTAACCAGAATTTCTCCACTTTGGAGTTTTGAAGCGTCTTTTGGCGATACAAGAATTCTTGCAGTACCACAAATTATACGGTTTCCAACAGCCTCGCCCTGAACAAATGCTACTCCTTTTTTTTCTAATTTATAAGTAGTAATTGATAGTGGTTTTAAGAGGGAATGTACCGTTTCTGGTCTGGCCTGAATAATATAAAGCTCTCCATTTAAGCCATCCTTCGCCCATTCAAAATCCATTGGTTTATTATAATGTTCTTCTATAATAAGGGCCCATCTGGCGAGTTTTTCAATTTCGGAGTCGTCAAGGACAAATTTGTTGCACCATTTTCGGGGCGTAATTTTTAGAACAGTTGAATTAGTACCGGAAGAATTATCATTGTAAATGAGCATCTTATTTTTTGCTCCGAGATTTTTCTGCAAAATAGCCTTTTTATTGTTTTTAATGGATCTTTTAAATACAAGAAATTCATCAGGAGTTACGATACCTTGTACGATTGTTTCACCTAGACCCCAGGTCCCTGCAATATGAATCACATCAAGGAATCCCGATTCGGGTTCCAGTGTAAATCCGATACCGGAACAAGCTAAATCAGAGCGGACCATTTGCTGAATACCAACAGAAAGAAATATTTTGTCGTGATCAAAACCTTTGTCAAATCTGTATTTAATGGCTCTGTCTGTATAGAGTGACGCAAAACAGCATTTTACGGCATAAATCAGCGGCATTGTACCTTTAATATTTAGAAATGAATCGTGTTGTCCAGCAAAGCTTGCATTGACAAGATCTTCTGCAGTGGCACTGCTTCTAACGGCAACTGCCAGATCTTTGTCTTCACATAAACAGGAGTAGGCGTCTGAAATTTCGGTTTGAAGATCTAAGGGAAATTTTGCATCAAGTAGCAGCTTTCTCGCTTTCTCACCAATTTCAGTTAAGTTGATAAAGTCTTTCTTATCCAAAAGTTGCATTAATTCGTTTAGAGCAAAACTTAAATGATTGTATTCTATAAAATCTTTGTAGGCAGTTGTTGTTATGGCAAAACCATTGGAAACTCTAATACCATGAAGACTAAGATTATTGTACATCTCTCCCAGAGAAGCATTTTTGCCACCTACTTTATTAATATCGTTAATTCCGATCTCACTAAACTTTAAAATATATTTTTCCATTTTCATTTCTTTTAAATCTCTCTTTTTATGGTTTTTAATTTATTTTAAAGATAGTTTGACACGTAAAAATTAAAAATGATTGTGATCATCTTTTGATATTTATAGCTTTCTTATAAGGTGATACAAATCATTTTTCTGCTTAAATTAATAAATGATATTTGATGTATTCGATTATAGCTAAGATGTATTGAGGATAATTTTAATTTAAAATAAGTTTAGAAAATAATCTCAGATTTTAATAAAAAGCACAATGAAAGCAAATAAATCACAAAGCAAAAGCATATCTATATTTGAGAAACTCAAAAAAACAGATAAGGCCGGTAATGAGTATTGGAGTGCCAAGGATCTTGCAAAATTGCTAGGGTATTCCAAGTATAGTTCATTTATTGAAGTGCTGGATAAGGCAAAGGCTTCCTGTATTAATACAGGTCAGGAGACAGCATCACATTTTAAAGATTTTAGTGCAATAAAATCAGTTGGTAATGATTTGCAAAGGAATGGGGTAGACGTAAAATTATCACGCTATGGCTGTTATCTTATAATTCAAAATGCAGATCCTGCTTTAAAACCGGTAGCGCTTGGACAAGCCTATTTTGCGATATAAGCTCGTCTGCAGGAACTGAACGAACAGCAGAAAAGTAAAAATTTTAAAATGATAAAAAACCGGAGATATTTTCTTCGCAAAGAATTGGCTAAGAGAAATCTTCAGTTGGCTGGAGCCGCACGAAAAGCAGGTATTGTTACCCCTGCAGATTATGCCTTTTTTCAAAACCATGGATATAGAGGGCTTTATGGAGGTCTGGATGTAAAAGCGATACGCAAGATTAGAGGTCTTGATTCTGATGAAAACATTCTCGATCATATGGATAGTACAGAATTAGCAGTCAATTTATTTCGTGTCACTCAAACCGCTGAAAAGCTAAATGATGAAAATGTGCAGGATAGTGCCGAGGCTAATAGTATTCATTTTGCGGTTGGATTAAAAGCTCGTAAGGCAATTGAAGACATCGGAAATACATTGCCAGAGAATATGCCCTTAATGGAAAGTATTACATTGCAACAAAAGCATGATAAAAAATTGCACTCAGAAAATAATCGTAAAAAGAAAACATCAGCTAGTTAAAGATATTGAGTTAAAATAAAATCTTTATAAATAATGCTTTAAAGTAAAGATTCTTAAGAAATTAAATAATTAATATTATGAAAAGAAAGTTCTTTATACCAATTGCCATCATTACGCTTTTATATTGCTGCCAGAAAAAGGATTGGATAGATCCAAATGAAAATGACATAGGAATAGATTCAGCTGAAATGTCCGGTATCAATGATAATCTACTTAGAAAGTGGTTCGCATTGAACAGAGAATCAGACAGTATAATTAAATCGGCACAGCTAATTATTGATAAGCAAAGAGATGAAGTCGAATCTCATCCACAGGACGAGCGGGAATACATGAATACGTGCATAGAAGATGCTCAGAAGCAACTTAACTTACTGAAGGAAAAAGTAAAATTTACTAAACAATTTGCTGGGGATATTAAGCACTATGATCCATCTTTACAACAGACGATTGACTCATTAGAGGAAGATTATGTTCGGGAAAAATATAAACTGGAAGGTGCATTAAAAGAGTTGAAATAGTGTAAATAATCAACAATATTTTAAATTAAAATTTAATAGAGGGTAACTTACTAGTTTTAACAAATCCATTTTCCATACACAATACTACTAATTTAATTTTTGGAAGTATAGGTTTAGCTCATGGGGCTGCTGGATATATAAATTTTTTAATTGATTTAAAAAGAAATTTTAAGGAATTGAAACTAGATATCAAAAAACCATTGTATATAATTTCAGATTTCTTAATGAATTATAAAAGGGTACATAGCAGTTCAAAACAATTTTATCCTAATTTGATTATTTTAGAAACGGATCTTCAAATAGAGCCTATAGTAAGTTGGTGTCAAGGAGATTTAGGGATATCTAACGCATTATTTAACTTAGGTCTCTATTTTAACGACAGTTCTATAAGGTATGAAGCTGTTGAATTAGTTAACAATGTAACTCGTATATTATCTGATGATTCAGGAGTAAAAGATTATACGTTTTGTCATGGTTCTATAGGCATAATTCTTCAGTATGATTTGGCTTCATCTAATATGAGTATAAATTTCAGTGATTCGATTAATGAGTGGAGTGGAATTTTAGATCAACAAACTAAAAAATTTAATGAGTTTTTAACGTATTATGATGGATCATATATGAAAGAGGTTAACCTTTTAAATGGTTTAGCAGGTTTGGGTATGGGAGTGTTGACTTTAAAGAAACAGAGTTCATTCCGATGGCTGGATATATTTAATTTGCATTAATAGTTTATTTACCATAAATAAAACAAATAGAGTAATCCAATACAGCATATGATTTTTTTTGATAATATAGTAAAACGAGTTGCAAATTTTTCGATTCAATCATACGAAGAGAATAGAAAGAACAAAATCCATTTTTTTAAAACTAATGAGTTATTTAGACTCTCCATTTTAATCTCATCCAGAACATTATATGAAGATGTTACTAAAAGCAAGGATGATAAAATTAAAAAATCGCTGTCTAAATATTTTATTAGGGCACATTTTAATCCTACGCCATTTGGTGTTTTTAATAGTGTTGGAACTGTTAAGTGGGGAAATTCAACCGTAATAAAAAATGAAAAGGTACTTGCATTAAATGTGAAGTATGACAGCTTGTTTTTGTCAAATCATTTAAATTCGATTTCTGGAAATGAGTGGTTAGAAAAAATGTATTGCATTAATCGCTCAATACATTTTTTAAACAAGTCAAAAATAAGTTTTTTCAAATCAGATATACATAATGGAGATAAGGTGGAGCAGCAGCATGTTGAAATTGATTATGATAGTGATTTAGAGTGGTTAGTAAATAGATTTAAAAAACTTACAGTTCTTCAAGATGTTTTAAATGAGATAATTTTAGAGGGTTTTGAAATAGATGAGGTGAAATCTTACTTGAAAAATGTAGTAGACTGCGGATTGATTATTGAATATTTTCTTTTTTATCCTTATGCGGAAAAATTATCAAAAGAAAATATATACTTACATTCTAAATTGGTGAGAAAAGATTTTTTTATACTAGAAGGATCAAATGAAATTAAAAAATTTTCTCAGCAATACTTAGGTGAACAAGACAGTTTTTTTAAATTTGAAAATAATGAGGGTAGGTACTCGCACGCAGTCAATACATACGATAAAGAAGGGGGGACTTTAGATTTTGATTTTAAAGAAAAAATAGGACGCTATATTGATTTTACTATTCAATATAACTCCCATACTTCTTATAGAAATGACACTTTAAAAAAGTTTATTGGCAAAATAGGTGAGCGTTATAATGACGGATTTATACCAATAAGTAAAATTTTTAATCCATATTCAGGATTAACATATACATCACTTGTAGAATCTTATGATTTAGAATTAGATAAAGAAGTCCTGCAAAAGATTTTAGCAGAGTCAGAAGATGATATTTATTTGAATTTGCCCGTAAATTCGAATAAAGAAAAAAAGACAAATAAGCTGCCTGCTTCATTCAGTGTTATGGCTGAAGGATTAATTTGTAAAAAAACAAATGCAAAAATATTATATATAAAATCATTAGGTTCTAGTTCAGCTTTGAATTTAATTGCACGGTTTAGTGATATTACAGATAGTATTTGCCAAGAGATTGTTGATTTCGAGAAAGAAATGAATTGTGAAAAAATTTTAGCGGACATTAACTGTATTGGTACTTTTAGAAGTATAAACGTAACTGCTAAAAAACAATTCTATGACTTCTCTATTCCAGTCAATACATCATTTGATGACGAAAACGCCATATTGCTTTCCGATATATTTGTCCATTTAAATGGAGGAGAAATAAGACTTGTATCTCAAAAGCATAAAAAGGAAATTTTGCCTAAAATAACTTCTGCATTAAATCCTATTCTTTCTGATTCAGAGATATATAGATTTTTATGTGATTTTGAATACTACAATCAGGAAATATATGGAGTTATTTTTAATTTTAATTCATATAGTTATTTCAAGCCTTATGTTCCTAGAATTTATATGGAAGAGAATGTGCTGCTTTCTCCTGCACAAATATTGCTGGTAGATAAAGATTATACATTTGCCGAGTTTGTAAAGTATGTATTAGGAAAGATCAAACAACATAATTTCTCAATATTGATTAATATTGTGGAAAGACAAGGGATTCTTGTACTTGATACAGAAGATGAAGATGACCTAAAGGTTCTCTACGAAAAGATCAAAGCAATTAAGCTCGTCTATATATCCGAGTCATTATATGAATTTTTTAATCCTATTGTTAATGATAAATGCAATTCCAATTACTCGCATGAACTGGCAGTGGGTGTAAAAAATACTAGCTACTTCAGACAAATAGTTCCTTATGGAGATATTGAGGAAATTGCAAATAATAATTTAAATATTCCTATAGTTTCTGATTGGTTATATGTAGAAGTGTTTACAAATTCATACTCAAATAAAGATATTTTAAAATATGTCCATAATGAGATTCTTGCAAATCTCAAAGTTGATCAATTCTTTTTTGTAAATTATTACAATCCCGATAAATGCCTTAGGTTACGATTTAAGACTAATTCGCAAAAAAATAAAGAAGATATAATCGGTAAAATACATGAGTTGAAAAATATAAATCTTATCAGTAATTATCATATATCACTTTACGACCAGGAAATACATAGGTATGGAGGCATCAGGTTAATGGAAGTAGCAGAAGATATATTTAATCTGGATAGTTTAAATGTTTTAATGACTATAGTTAACGGAGAATTAAATGATGATTTAATTAAAATGATGGCGATATTAAAAATAAAAAGTTATCTTGAAATCTTTGATTTTTCGTTGGATGAAATGATTGACTATTGCGAAGATTCAATTAATATGTTTCAAAATGAATTTGATCTGACTTCAGATTTAAGAAAGTCATTTAATAAAGAATTCTTAACCATTAAATTTCTGATTAATGAATTTCAGTTCTTCAATTACCTAAATAACGAAAAGATAAAAAGGAGTATTGAAAGAGAGCTAGACGATAAATCTGCAAAGAAAAATTATGTGTCAATTTTGATTCATATGAGTATGAATAGACATTTTGAAGATAATCAAAGGTTTAATGAATTTAGGACCTATTATTTGACAAAGTCTTTTTTAAATCAATTAAAATTTACAAAAAAAGGATGATGAGAAAGTTAAACTTACTTTTGTTTATCCTGTTTCTGCAGATAGGATATTCTCAAAATAATATAAGTGAAATTAAAAAGTTAGTGGTGACAGCTAAAGTTTGGGGCTTTTTAAAGTATTACCATCCAAATGTGGCCGATGGAAGCAAACAATGGGATAATGAGCTTGTAGAAATTTTACCTAAGATAGATAAGGCGAAAACCGCACCTGAATTCTCAAAAATTATTGAAAACTGGATAGATTCATTAGGAATGGTTAAGGAAATGAATATTGTTCCTTCGAAGGATGTTATTTATTATGATCGTAATTTTGATTTATCCTGGATAGTTCAAAATGAATTATTCTCAAAAGATCTTTCTCAAAAACTTAAATTCATAGAAGTTAATAGATATCAAGGGGTGCCATATTATGTTGGAAACACTGAAGCGGGAAATATATTTTTAATGAATGAAAACTCTATTGATTTTCAGTGGAATAATACGAATCTGCGTTTATTAGCTCTTTTTCGATACTGGAATATTATTGAATATTTCTACCCCTATAAATATTTGATGGATAACAATTGGGGCAAAACCCTTGAAGACATATTGCCTAATTTTTTAAATGTTAAGAATGAAGACGATTTTAAATTAGCAATGCTAAAATTAGTTGTCCGTATAAATGATACTCATTCATCATTTTATTATACAATGTCTAAAAATATTGGAAAAATGAGAAAATTTCTTCCCATGAAATGTGTTATTCTGGATCAAAAAATGGTGGTGACAGAAATTTTAAGTGATACATTAGCCGAACATTATGATATTAAGATTGGTGATTTGATTAACAAAGTTGATGGAAAAACTATTGCGCAAATTATTAGAGACGAAAGACCATATATAAGTGCTTCAAATGAATCAGCATATCTTCTAAATCTGGTTTCTGAAATTTCTTCTGGCTATAATGATTTTATAGATGTAGAGGTCACGCGCAACAAAATTACCAGCAGCAAAAGAATTGATTGTTTTGACTATAATATATCACATAGTAATGAATTTAAAAAATCGAAAAAGGAAAAATACTATGTGCTAGAAGATAATATAGGTTATGTAAATATGGGCAAACTCAAAATATCTGAAGTTCCTCTAATGATCGATAAGTTACGTGACACACAAGCCATAATTTTAGATTCCAGGAACTATCCTAAGGGGGCTAATTTTGAAATTTCTAAATTTCTAAATTCAAGCCCAAGACCTTTTGCTAAATACACAATTCCTGATCTCAGTTATCCAGGTAAATTTTATTGGCTGAAAGAATTACATATTTGTGGTACGGAAAATAAAAACAATTATAAAGGTAAGGTAATTATATTAGTAGATGAGAATTCAATAAGCCAATCTGAATGGGCAACAATGTGTTTTCAAACCGCAGATGACGCTAAAGTAATTGGCAGTCAGACAGCTGGAGCAGATGGCAACACTAGTCATATCGATTTTGTTAAAGATTACGATGCGCCTTTTTCAGGAATAGGTGTTTACTACCCCGACGGTAAAGAAACTCAAAGAATTGGAATCGTTCCTGATATAGTTATAAAACGTACTGTTTTAGGTATAAAACAAGGAAAAGATGAAGTGCTGGATCGAGCAATTCTCTACATTAAAGATAATAAGTAAAATTTTGAATATGCAAACGAGAATTGGAGATACGATAAAAGTGTAAAAATGAGCCCTTAATTATGGTAAAGGTGGATTTTAAAGCAGCGGATAGATAAAGCAAATTTAAACACAATGAGTATCATCAAAATTAAGTTTTTGATTTTATGGCAGTTCGCTAAAAATTATAATCAAGAGATTCGCAAAATCTGAAAATGTATATAATTTTTTAAGTTCTCTAAATAAAGACAACATCTTATACAGAGGTTGAAGAGAAAAAAGAGTTGTATGTACAACGGTCCTTCAAGGCAATTAATGTATATGATGATAATTTGGAGGGAATAAACAGTTGTGAAAGCCAAGATAAATTCCACAAAACTTGAAGTGATAATTTTTAAAGCATTTTTCTCTTATCATGTGGAGTCTACTAGGTCATATCTTATAGGTTCTAAACCTGTGATTTAAGCCCTCTAATGGCTGCCTGTAGCACATTTCTCAAAAAATGGATGTGTTCATTTCAGTGCACTTCCCAAATTGGATGTTTATAAATAATTGCTTTAAATGTGTTGATGTTCAGCTGCAGATTCGAACATAACAGTTGGATGAGCTATCATAACTCGTTTTTTATTTTTACAATATTGGCGTGCCACGATTCTGCCACGAAACTTCAACGGGTAAAATATTTTTAGAAAACCGCCTTAACTTTGTATGGCAAAAAAGGTATCCACTCCAAGAGGATGATAGAAATAGACAAAATCAAAATTAGCTTTTTTATTATAGTATTTCATTTAGATCTGCTAGGACCCCAAAAAGCGGCTCAAATTCTGTAGTACCAAAATCATTGTAATGAATCATGGAGAACTATATCAGTAAACAGCCTTATACCTCCTTGCTTTACATACTCATGCAACAGTAAGCGAACTTATCCTAACGATGTTTTTGTGAGTGCGATGGTATATAGACTCTTAAAAATTGTAAATAAAATTCAGTACATTTAAGACTTTATTTAAGCTCTTCTTTTATAGACATTACAAAATGATAAATAATTTAGAAAATGAAAAGATGCTAGCGGCAAAAGCAGCAATTAAATTACTTAAAGATGATATAATTGTAGGACTTGGTATTGGTTCAACAAGTTTCTATGTAATTAAGGAAATCGGTGAGCTTGTTAGAAATGGGTTGAAAATAAAAGCAATTGCAACTTCTAATGAAACCAAGGCATATGCAAAATCTTTGGACACTCCACTAGTAGATATTAATACGGTAAATTCAATTGATATTACAATTGATGGTGCTGATGAATTTAACTCTGATTTGGTTCTTATTAAAGGTGGTGGCGGTGCCTTATTAAAAGAAAAAATCGTTGCTTCACTGACAAAGCAGGAAATTATAATAGTAGATTCATCAAAAAAAGTAGATTTGATTGGAAAATTCAAAATACCAATTGAAGTAATTCCATTCGCTTCCAATTATGTGCTTGCAAGAATTGTACTCATTGATGGTTTGGGTGAAATCAGAAGAAGTAAAGATATCCCATTTATTACTGATCAAGGCAATTATATTATAGATGCTGATTTTGGTTTAATTTCGAATCCTCTTGATTTGTCTAAAAAATTAAACGAGATTGAAGGACTTGTTGCACATGGAATTTTTATAGGGTTGGCCACTAAGGTAATAATGGGAAAAGATGATGCAACAATTATTTTTGAATGATATACAAACTGTATTCTACAGTTAAAATTAACAGCCTTAACTTTTATAATTAAAAAGGTAGTAACTCGAAATAGTTATAACGATTTAATCACAAAAGCCAAAACGTTAACGACTTAGATTATAAGTAACTTATTTCAAGTTTATTATATTATGAAATAAAATGTGTCGATTTTCTATTTATTCTTCTCAAGGATGGCAGTTTTAAGATTTCGGAATGCAGGAAAAAAATTACTTTATTGCGTCAAGCCATTCTTTTGTAGGCTTAACCAGTTTTCGCTCGTGGGTGTCAAATAATCCGATCTTCATTTCTGTATCTGAGCATATTTTTCCTTCACTGTCGGTAATCCATTGTTTGATAGTACCAATTCTTGAATTATATTCCCCTGTTTGAGAATGAATGGTTATTTTTTTACGCAGGTGTAATTCTTTAATAAATCTTAGATTTATCTCCAGAATTACAGGACCAAGCCCTGTTTCTTTTATTGTATCCAAACCATAACCGTTCTGGGTAATAAACTCCCATCGGGCTTCTTCATAAATTTGAAGATATGTAGCATTGTTCACGTGTCCAAATGTATCAAGATGAAATTCCTTAATGGTCATTTCGTATTTGAAAATTCTGTTTTCCATATCCTTATTAATATTTTTTATTTTCTTTTCAAGAATAAACATAATTCATTTTAGACTGCATCATTTTTTGCAGTTGTTTACGCTGGTATTCTTAGAGGTTATATATAATAAATTTCAGCGTTTATCTACAAAGATAAGTATAAGGTTTAATTTAGAAAACTCAAATAATGCTGTCTGTAGTACTTAACGGGTTACAATCTATGACTGATACTACTTTTTCCTGTAAGACCTGAATAAGATTTTCCTTAAACCATGTGTTTTTCTTTTGCCAAATATTGTTCCGAGGCGATGGATGAGGTAAAGGGATATAATTGGCTAAATATTCCTGGTAGTTTTTTACTGTTTCCGTTAAGCTAGCCTTAACGTTGTTTTTCAGGTAGTATTTCTGGGCATGTTGTCCAATCAATAGGGTCAGTTTTATCTCTGGCATTGATTCTAGAACCTGTTGGTGCCATAAGGGTGCACATTCAGGTCTTGGCGGCAGGTCACCTGATTTTCCATTGCCGGGAAAACAAAAGCCCATTGGTATGAGCGCAAAAATCTTATCATTATAAAATGTTTCTTTATCAACTCCTAACCATTCTCTTAAATTATTGCCGCTGGCATCGTCCCAAGGAATACCACTATTTTGAACTTTTTGACCTGGAGCCTGCCCAATTATTACAATTTTTGAAACACTGCTCGCTTGAATAATTGGTCTGGGAATATTGGGCAAAAAATCTTTGCAAACACTACAATTCCGAATTTCTGAAAGTAATTTATCCATTTTAAGTTTGACTATTGTCTTTGAATGTATCTTTTTTATTTTAAAGTTATATGCACTTTAGTTATTTCTAGAGTAAAGATAATACGCCTGTACTGATAAAGGGATTATTTCGATTTACTATTTTCATTTGCCATACGAAGAGCGAAAAGAATGAGTAGATGTATAAGTGTTTTCATCATTTCATTTTGGTATAAATCTGTTTTGTTACTTTCAATCAGCATATTTTCAAAAATTTCCTTTATACGCCATGCCTGATTGTGATTAATGGGAAACAGCACTGGCTGTAGCGAGTTGAACAGTTTCAATTTTTCAGCCAAGTTTACGGATTCATTGTTAAGAAGGTCTTTTGTGAAATATATTTCATAACCTTTAAAGTTTTCAAAATTTGTCGGCTGCTGAATTGTACAAGAAAAACTTAATACTGAATTTGATATTGAAGTATCTTCACTGATGCTAAAACTAATATTATAAAGTGATTCAGATTTTAGCTGAAGGTGCACTCTCTGATTTATATGCGTGTTCATACAAAACGGGTAAAACCTGGACTGATTACCTTCCATGTTGTCGGCAGGGCTGTCTGTTTTTAGTATTCCCTGGTTTACTGAATTTATACTCATTATCTCGAATCTCTTATATCTTGCTTTGCCTATATTTAAAAAGGCCACCTTAGAAATGTTCAGTACTTTTAGTGCCCATATGGAGGTGGATTTCGAATCCTCAGGATCGAGTTCCGGCTTTAGAACAATAGTTCCTGGCATACCAGTTTATTTTCTGTTCTAAATTTTTTGGACTATAAAAGAATAAAATTATGATTTAATTTGGGTACCTTAGCGGGCCAAATTCAATATATAAAGGGGGTCCAGATATGATTCAGAAAATTCTAGAAATTTCATTTAAAAAGGAGGGAGATTACCGTCCTTTATATCAGCAATTAGAGTCGGAAATTATCCAGTTGATTTGTCGCGGCATCCTGAAGCCTGGGCAGGCACTTCCTTCTTCGAGGGAGTTGGCTCATGGTCTGAAGGTTAATCGTAAAACAGTGGTAGCGACTTATGAGGAACTCAATGCGCAGGGCTGGGTGGAAACCAGGGACAGAAGTGGCGTTTATGTTTCAACTAGTTTGCCCGATACTTCAGATCGAGAAGTAAAAGAAAACAAAGAAAAATTGATCAGAAGCCAGCAGCCTGGTTATCCACTGATTATTAAGCAAAGTTCTGGCGAACCAAACAAAATAAATCCAAATATAAATGTCGATAATTCCAGCATTCCGGCACCGATTTACAGAATTGATGATGGTTTTCCTGATCCCAGAATAGCACCCATTGAGGAAATAGTACGGGAATACAGAAGATTTGGAAAGAGCTATTTAACAAATCGATTTCTTATGTATGGTGATGAGCGGGGCTCTTATCGTCTTCGGGTCGAACTCGCTAAATTTTTAAACAGGACCAGAGGACTTCAAATCACTGAAAAGGAAATACTAATAACCAAAGGGACGCAGATGGCTATCTATCTAAGCGCACAGCTTCTTGTCCGCCTTGGGGATACGGTATTGGTACCCGAACCGGGTTATAGGGACGCTAATCTAACCTTTAAGATGGCGGGAGCTAAACTTGTTTTCATTCCGGTAGATAAAGATGGTATGGATGTAGACATGATTGAGCAGATTTGTAAAAAGAAGGTACCCAGAATGATTTATATTATTCCGCATCACCACAGGCCCACGACTGTTACCCTGAGTGCGGAACGCAGAATGCGGCTGATGAACCTTGCCTCTAAATACGGATTTGCATTACTTGAAGATGATTATGATTTTGATTATCATTTTACAAGCGACCCTCTTTTTCCTTTAGCGAGCCTTGATACGGGGGGACACATTATTTATGTGGGCTCATTTTGCAAAAGCATTGCGCCAGGTATACGGATTGGTTTTATGGTGGCTCCTGAAGTGGTGATTAACGAAGCCGCCGCAATTCGTAAATTAATAGACCGCCAGGGTGAACGGTTAATGGAAGAGGCAACCGCCGAGCTTTTGAGTACAGGAGAAATTTCAAGACACCTCAAAAAATCCCATAAAATTTATCATGGCAGGTTAGAGAATGCCTGCAGGCTGCTTGACGAGCAACTGGGTGACTATTTAACATTTGACCGGCCAAACGGGGGTCTGGCTATTTGGGCAGCATATGAAAAAGGCACAAGCGGCAAAATAGTTGCAGCGAATGCAGGAAAGCTGGGATTGCACATCAGTGATAGCAGTAATTATTTTTTTTCACCAAATGCCTCTATGCCGCAGGACTTCGTAAGAATAGGGTTCTGTTCTTTAAATGAAAAAGAAATGGCTGAAGCTATTGATATATGGCGACGGGCTCTTACTCATTCCAGGCGGCATAATGGCTAGTGATTTTTGAATAATTACAAATACAATTAGTCCGTTTTTAGAAATTGTATGTACAAATTGTTCTAAAGAGATTATCTTACCTCTAATACCGACCTTGTGTGGCTGAAGGTATGGAAACTATATTGTCCATGATATTTACCCATTCCTGAAGTTCCTACACCACCAAATGGTAAAAAATGCACGCCGACATGTGCTATAGTGCTGTTAATTTCAGCATCACCACTGGTAGTTCTGTTTAGAACATCATCGGCAAAATCTTTATCCTCTGAGAAGACATATAATGCTAATGGTTTAGGTCGGAAATTGATCTCCTGTAGCACCACATTAATGTCAGAGTAGGTAAGAAATGGAAGAATTGGCCCAAATATCTCCTGCTGCATTACCGCGTCCTCCCAGTTAACATTATCCATTATGGTAGCCTCAAAATCACGGGTTTCAAGATTATATCCGCCACCGTATATTACTTTATCTTTCGCTGCATTCAGATAGCCTGCAAGATTCTTTACCTGTTGCTGTGAAACAATCTTGCCAATCTTACCTAATGAATTACCATCGTAGGTCTTCTCGATATAGCTCTTAAATCTTTGGATTAGTTCTTCTTTTATTGATTCATGGATGTAAATATAATCCGGGGCTACACAGGTCTGTCCGCAGTTCATCCATTTTCCCCTTGAAATCCTTTCGACTGCCTTGTCGATGTCTGCATCTTTATGCACTATAGCTGGTGATTTTCCCCCCAGTTCCAACGTCACCGGGATTAGATTATCGGCGGCAGCCTTCATAACGATCTTTCCAACATTAGGACTTCCGGTAAAGAATATATAGTCAAATTTAAAGCTTAACAAAAGCGTATTTTCTTCGATTGCCCCTTGTATTACCGCTACATAGTCAGAAGAAAATGCATCATTCACTATTTTTTCAATAACTCCGGCAACAGTCGGTGTGTTCTCCGAGGGTTTGATGATGGCTGTATTCCCACCTATTATAGCCCCTAATAAAGGGCTAAATGTCAATTGAATAGGATAGTTGAACGGGCCAATGATATAGCTTACCCCATAAGGCTGAAAGGTTACCTTACTTACAATTTCACTACCTGATTCAGTAAAGCTTAACGGCATTTGCACAGGTTTAGTCCAGGTTACAAGATTTTCAATACAGTAATCAAGTTCTTCTAACACTAATCTTATTTCAGCATACTCTGTTTCTGATCTGCTTTTTCCTAAATCTATGAATGTCGCCTCGCAAATAGCATCATTATGCGCTATAAATGATTTTTTTAAATTCTCCAGCTGCTGAATTCTGAAACTAACAGGCTGGGTTTTCCCTGCTGCAAACAACTTTTTTTGGCTTTGAAAAACCGAAGTTATGTACTCTTTTTGATTTATATCCATTTCTATTTCCGGCTTTTAGTGATTAGTAATTTCAATTTTATGAGACCAACAGTTTATCCTTTTCATTCAGTCCCAGTTTTAAACCATAGAGAAAGTTACTGCCTGTCTCTATGGTTTCATGAGTTTTCTAAAATGATTATCAGGCAAATCCATTTTTGTAAAATGATTTTGTCATACTAGGTAGTGGTCAAAATACATTTTGTATTTTAAAAAGAGTTTTGCTTTGTTGGGATTAACGTCTTGTGGTTGTCAAGCCCCATCCTGTTCCTGAAGTCTTTAAGAACGCAGGCGAATGATCGTTTTTCCTGTGAGTGTTACGTTTGGAGCAAAAGCCGCAATAGCATTCTCAAGAGTAGCAACATTTCCAACGTTAGTTTTAAGGCGTCCGTCACGAACTCTTTGAGCCAGCTCGGTCAATTGTCCACGATTAGCCTCGACAATAAAATCTATCGTACGGCCGTCTACTGGTCTTGCCTCGCTTGGACCCGTGATAGTAACAAGTGTCCCTCCGGCGCGAATTATACCGGCAGATCTTGTAGTAATATCTCCGCCCAGAACGTCAAAAACAAGGTCAACCTTACCAACGTCTTCTAATTTTTCATTATCGAGATCGATATATTCATGAGCACCAAAATCGAGTGCTGTCTGACGACCGTTCGCACGCCCGGTTCCGATGATGTATGCGCCAGCCTCACGCGCAAGCTGAACTGCCATTGAGCCCACTACACCTGCTGCACCATGAACGATTACACTTTGTCCCGATTGAATCTTGCCATGGTCAAATATCCCTTGCCATGCTGTTAATCCCGGCATTACCAGGGCAGCACCAACTGTGAAGTCGATATCACCTGGGAGAGGTGCGAGATTACGAGCCTCGATAGCTATGTACTCCGCCAATGAGCCATTGCGATACCAGTCAGCAAGCCCGAATACACGCTGTCCAACTGAGAGCCCGGTTGTCCCATAGCCAAGGGCTGTAACTACACCGGAAAATTCGTGTCCGGGGATAGCCGGTGTTCGGCTGACATCATAGCGGTCAGTCCAGGTCGATGGCCACTCAAGCTCATTGAAAGTGAATCCCGAAGCATGAACCTGAACGATAACTTCGTTCATTGCAGGGGTAGGTTCCGGATGCTCCACCAACTTCATGCCGGCCGTTCCTTCGGCCTCGTTTGTTACAATAATTGCTTTCATAATATTTTTTCTTTTTTACCCATATGCCACTACTTAGCATAAAGCTAAGTAGCTGAACATTATGGATTTGTTTTTTGAACTAGACTTGATTTAATAGATTTAAAAGATCTTTTTTGGTATGTTAAACTTACCTTTTTTCATGATTATTTAGAAAATCCAATTTGCAATACAGCCGGATGTGGTTTTCCATCGTTTTTTGAAACCAGAAATGTTTATACATCGTTGGATCTTAAATCATACCGGCCGGCGTAACTGCAGGAAAGTCTATGTCGTGATCAAACACGTTATTGAAGAAGTTTGTGAACGAATACATAGTAACCAGCGCGATAATCTCCATGATGTTTGCATCAGTGTATCCTACATCGCGTACGGCTTTAAGATCAGCATCACTGACCTGTCCACGTGTCTCGATGACTTTACGTGCAAATTGCACGACAGCATCCCTCTTTGGGTCAGTTGCACGGCCCTTACGAGCAAGAATGATTTCATCAGCTGGTAGCTTAGCCATATGCTGGGCAGTATAACTATGAACTGTCAGGCAATAGTTGCATCCATTTACCTCAGAGACAGCAAGGCCGATACTGTCACGTGTCTTCACGTCGAGCGCCTTACTTAAGGAACCGAACAGGGTAGCCCATGCGTTAAATGCGATCGGGCTCTGGGCAAAGGCTGCCATCATATTTGGGGTGAACCCGATATTCTTCGTTAGAGTATCAAGAGTAGGTTTCGAATCAACCGGTACTTGTTCCGGTGTTAAAGGTTTAGTTCTAGGCATCGTAGCTTATTTAAATTGTTTACTTATTAATTATACAAAGTCCAATACCTCGGTGATCGGACGACGTGGCTTCTGAGCCCAGTTTCCTGGACGTTCAGTCCCTATTGATAATAACATAACAGGTATTTCATCTGCGGACAATCCGAATTCGCGGTGAACGGCATCGGCGTCGAAGCCGATCATAGGCGTTGAACCCAGACCTAATGAACGGGCAGCATAGATTATCGTTGCTGCGCCAAAGGTAGCAGTACGTATAGCCTCGTCGCGTCTTCGTTGCGGATAGGCCATATAGAGATCTCTTGCCGGAATTTCCCATTCAGCAACCATGTCTGCAGGCATTACACCCGCTTCCACTAAAGGCGCCAGGCGCTGTGGTATTACACTGGTCTCGACCAACTGGCCACAAATGATGAATGTAACAGCAGCATCACCAACGGCGGGCTGATTCCAGGCAATCGGTTTCAGTCGAGCCTTTGCTTCGGGTGTGCGTACGGCAATAAATCGCCAGTTTTGCAGGTGAAAAGATGTCGGTGCGGTAGTGCCAATTCGCACCAATTCACGGATTTCATCATCACTCATGGTGGCGGCGGGGTCATAATACTTGGCAGCAGTGCGGCTCAAGATAGTTTCGATAACAGGATTAGTCATAATTCTTGGATTTTATAGTTGTAAAATGATTTAAAACCAGTGTAAAATTATATCTAATTTTGGATGCATTAATGGGCCAAATTTAAAATGACAAAGGATCCAATTTTTGAAAGTTTAAAAATTTGAATTGTACATTAATAAAGTGGTATGATGTTCATATAGTGTTATTTAAGTTGTTTTGTTTTATCGCCACGGAGTAATCTTCTTTTTTTAATAGCTTCATTTTCTGGTCCCCAATGCATATGACAATTGGATCCCTTTTATTTTCGAAATGAAATATAAATTTGGGCCAAAAATAAAACATATGAAAAACCCTTTTGGAATAGCCCAGTTTATTTTAAGACTTGCTTTAGGAGCCGGCTTTATATTACCTGTAATGGATAGGTTAGGATTAATGGGACCGCCTGGTTCCGGTGCTGCCTGGGGCGACTGGAAGCATTTTGTTGATTATACCAATACGATACTTCCCTTTGCGAGCAGGTCAATTGCCAATATTATGAGTGTACTGGCAACGATTGCGGAATTTGTTTTTGGAACGTGTCTCATCATAGGCTTCAGAATTAAAGAAGCATCGCTGGGTGCAGCGGGTCTAACTCTTTCGTTTGGCTTATGTATGGCAATATTCGTAAGTATTGGCGCACCGTTCAATTACCCGGTTTTTGTTTTTACCGGTGCAGCATTGGTGCTTTCAGGCCTTGATCATTATCAGTGGAGTATCGATAATGATATAAAAAAACTGCGTAATTAAAGGAAGATTAAAAATAGGAGTATTATGGAGTGTAAAAAAGCAACCACCAGAGAAGATATTGAATTTTGCAAAGATGCAATTCTTGAATTTCTAAGAAATTTAAATCCGGCAACGGCAGTTGATCAGGTTTTCGAGATGATAACCAACGAAGGATATGAATTGGTCTTTATACCCAATGCGGACAACACAAGAGCCGGCGCCTTTATAGGGTACCGTATACTCAACCTGCTTCGTACCGGCCCTTCGATCTATATTGATGACCTGTTTACATTTGCCGATTCAAGAAATCAGGGATTTGCCGGCATGCTGCTGGATTATGTAGAAAGCTATGCCGCTGCAGAAGGACTCAAAAGTATTCATCTGGACAGCGGTTTCATCTTACATACAGCGCACAGATTATACCATAATAAAGGCTACAATCTGGCCTGCCACCATTTTTCCAAGCCCCTTAATCAAGTATAGAACTCTTATTGAATTTTGTGACATCACATCGATAACTGTTTTTTTTTCATTTACTCCGGATGCGCTGAAATTTAACTTCGCACTGATAAGAGACGATGATGTTCTGCCCGGTTATCAAAGAAGGAACTTTTTGATCCCTAATTTATATTATTAAACACAATTCTGCACAATGAAAAAAGGACGTATGGAAGCCTTCAGCGATGGGGTTATCGCCATCATTATAACTATTATGGTACTGGAACTTAAGGTACCCGAACACGGTCAGGACCTTAGCTCACTGATCCCTCTTGCCCCATTTTTTCTGAGCTACATAATGAGTTTTGTGTATGTCGGTATTTACTGGAACAACCATCATCACATGCACTATCTGGTCAGCTCGGTTAACGGCAAAGCATTATGGGCAAACCTCTTTCTGCTTTTCTGGTTATCACTCATTCCTTTTGGCACCGAGTGGATGGCAGCAAATCATTTCGGGCAGGTACCCGTAGCGGTCTATGGATTTATACTTCTTATGTGCGGAATATCTTACACCTTATTAGCCCACATTTTAGCACGCCATTGTGGAAGACAGTCTGAATTGGCGCAGGCCTTGGGCAAGGACTGGAAAGCAAAGCTTTCTACTGTAGTATATGTTATTGCAATAATAACTGCACTATGGCTGCCTGTGCTGGCTTGCGTACTATATGCCGCTGTTGCCTTTATCTGGTTTATGCCCGACAGGCGCATAGAGAAAAAAGTCCTAAATGATGAGAATTATAACAAGGAATGAGGTTTATTAGACTTTCAGTTTTTTTGACCTTTTGCACAATGATTTTTTTTTTAGGTTGCTTAAAATCCCTGATATATTAATAAATATTTGTTAGGAAAGACATTGACCCTAATAGATCTTTTTTTCCTTTATTTGTCTTCACATATTCGAGCTCTAAAAGTTTCGAACCTAAACTTGCCAGACCTTAATTTTGGTTGGATTTCTATTTTTAAAAATACCCTGTGCCACGATTCTGCCATAAAAAAGACTACGCTTTATCGTTTTTTTAGTGTTTAAATCTTTAGTTTTTGACATTAATTTTAAAATTGGAGAAAAAAGGTTTTTTCCTATTTCGACTTTAAATTATGGTATTCGGTTATTGTAAAATTCCCTAAGGCAGAGTGCCTTCTTTCAGTATTATAGAAATTTTCAATGTATTCCGAAATTGAGGTTTTTGCTTTTCGTCGGCTTGTGTAATTATTTTTTGAAATCAATTCTGTTTTCAACGTCTTAAAAAAGCTTTCAGCTACTGCGTTATCATAACAGTTACCTTTTCTACTCATGCTTCTTGATATTTGGGAGTTTTTTGTAATTATATAAACAAAATCCTTACATGCGTATTGAATTCCTCTGTCAGAATGAAATATCAATTTTTGGCTGCTGGTTAAAGGACGGTGTAATACACTTTTTTTATAAGCGGCAATAGAAGTGTCGATTGCTTTCATAGTTTCGCTTGCTGACCAGCCTATCACTTTGCGGTCAAATAAATCAATTACTATTGTAAGATATAGCCAGCCTTGTCCAGTTCTGACGTAAGTAATGTCAGATACCCAAACTTCGTTTTCTTTCTTAACTTTAAAATCCTGGTTTAATAAATTATCCACTACGGGATATTTATGAAATGAATTTGTAGTTTTTTTGAATTTTAATTTTGATACTTTTTGTAAATGTAATCTCTGCAGCAACCTTCCTACATACCCTCGAGAGATTTTAATGCCAATTGAGTGTAATTCCTTTGTAATTCTTGTGCCGCCGTATCTGCCTTGACTCCAATTAAAGATTCTTGAAATTTCAGAAAAAATAAAAGCCCTGCGATCTCTTTTGCTGTTAGGCTGCGATTTGTTCCAACGGTAAAAACTGCTTCTGTTTATTTCGAAAATCTCGCACATCTTCCAGGTAGGGAATATCTGAGCATTATCTTTAATAAATTGATATCTTACCTGCCGTTCCTGGAGAAGATGTTTAGCTCCTTTTTTAGAATATCGCGTTCCAGTTTTATATTTTTAATTTCTTTCCTCAATTTCAATAAATCTTCTTTGGTGATATCTGAAGCGATTAATTTCGAAGAAATAAGTTTTCCATCCTTATGCAGTTTTTTCCAATGTGAGAGAGTGTTTTCGCTAATTCCAAGTTCTTGGGCAACGTCAATGACGCTTCCGCATTTTATACTCATATCGACAGATGATATTTTAAATTCTAAGCTGTATTTTTTTCTAACTGTTTCCATGCTCTTAAAGGTAAAGAGAATAATTTTTAGGCTATAGAATTAGAAATAAAATTTCACATTCTGATTGGATAATTAGCTGCTAAATTTCTAAATGCTGTAGGTTGGATTTACTGGTTTTTTCAGTTTAAAAATACCTGCACTGCCTTAACTTTTTGGTGCATTTACGAGAGGTATTCCAGCCGAAAAGTGCACCGATTCTGCACCTTTAATTTTGTGAGGATTTATAAATATTGAAAACAGGCCTAAAATAAAAAAAACCTGCAAATCCTTGAATTTGCAGGTCTTCAGACATTTTTTGTGGCTTTTTAAAAAGAATGAAAACTTTAAGTTTTCCGCCTTTTAGGCCTTTCCGTGGGGAGAGCAGGATTCGAACCTGCGAAGTTCACACAGCAGATTTACAGTCTGCCCTCGTTGGCCGCTTGAGTATCTCCCCGATCTCAATTTGTTGTGCTTTGTTGTTCTAAGCGGTGGCAAAGATAGCAACGTTTTCTAGATTTGCAAACAAAAAAAGAACTTAATTTAAAGTTATTTTAAAGTTATTTTTTAATTCATTGGAATTGAATAAAATAAAAAAATCTCCACAAGGGAGATTTTTTGACTTTATTTCAAAAGTAGGATTATTTCGCTAATAATTCTACGATTTTTGCTTTCAATTCCGGACCTCTTAAGTCTTGAGCAACCACTTTTCCTGATGCATCAAGAATAAAAGTTGCAGGAATAGATTCAACATTATATTGTTTCGCAATTGGTTCATCCCAGAATTTAAGGTTAGAAACATGTGTCCATGTTAAACCATCTGCTGCGATAGCTTCTTTCCAGTGTTCAGCATCTTTGTCTAAAGAAACCCCAACAATATTTAATCCTTTTGAATGTAATTCTTTGTAAATAGCTACAACGTTTGGATTTTCTTTTCTGCATGGTCCACACCATGAAGCCCAGAAATCAACGATAGTTACTTTACCTAAACTTTCTTTAAGCGAAACTACTTTTCCCTGTGGATTTGGCGCAGAAAAGTCTGCTCTTCATTTAGCGCTGCCAACTGGAGGAGCTGATGCACCAACCGCAGGCAATTTAGCTTGACCTAGTCTGGTTTTGATTTCTTTACCAGGAGTTGTGTTTTTTACAGATTCGTCTAAAGCGTTGTATAAACTCTCTGTTTTTTTGATATCGTTGCTTGGATCATTAATCATACTTTGAATAATCAATGCAGAAATATAAGATTTTGGATGTCCTTCAGCGTAAGCTAAATATTTCTTTTTAGTACTAGCTTGTACTTCTGTTTGGATTTCCATGTATTGTTTCATCAAGCTGTTGATAGTTGCTGTATCTTGAGCTTGTTGAGCTTGCTGCATTTTTTGAGTATTCTTTTTCTGAAAATCAATTAAGTTTTTTTGAGTTTTTGTAAGATCATCATTGAATTTTACATACTCGTCATTATTGTAAGTTCCAGAAATTTTAGATTTATGGATGCTGTCTTTGTCGATTTCGATATTGATTTCTCCAGTTTCTAAGATAAATGGGATTGGCCCGTTAGCACCTTGAAGTATTAATGTATGAAAAGCTGGTTCTTTAACTTTTCCTTTAATTTCAAATTTTCCATTTTCAACTTTTACAGTATCTAACGCAATTGTCATTCTTGTAGCTGGATCTTGACCCTGAAGAATGATAGTTTTTCCGTTTTCGATTCCTTTTGCAGTACCAGTAATTAGGTATTCTCCGTCTTTAACTTTACTGCATGAAATGATAGCTGCAGAAGCTGTAAGTAAAAAAAGTATTTTTTTCATTATAAAAAATTAATTAGTTAATTGATTTGTGCAACAAAAGTATCTAAAATTATAAAACATATAGAATTTTGTAACCTAAAATTTTGTTATAGTTTTTTTATGTCTAAATGTCCTGTAATCAAGTGTTTTGAAGCGTTAATTTGATTTAAAACTCTTATTTATTTATTGTTTTGAATGCTAATATAGAATTTTTTTAATAGTAAGCCATAAAAAAAGCACTCTGTAAGAAGAGTGCTTTTTAAATTATTTTCGAATAAATTTATTCTTGATTTGTTTTCTTTCTCCAAGTAAAAGAGTTCAAAATGTGTCTTTTTGCAAATCTTCCAGGAGAATCAGCATTTACCATTTTTACGTAAGTTGCTTTCGGAACACTAATGTATTCGTAAACACTTCCGTTAGAAAAATCAATAATCAAACGACCTTCTACAAATTTGTAATCTGTAATAGTGCAAGTTGAAATTGTTTCTGTATATTCAGGTAAGTTAAGTTTAATAGTATCAGGGTGAATACTTACTAAAAAGTGGTAAGCTTCAATGATTGTTTTGCTTTTTTCTTCTGCGTCTTTTAAACCAGCGTCGTCTCCTACAAATTTATCAGGATGAGATTCTTTCATCGCATTACGATAAATTGTTTTTAAATCTTTTAACTCTGCAGTTTTTTCTACATTTAGTAACTTGCGGTATTCAACTATTTTTTTCATAAATAAAAGGTAACTACTTGTCTATTAGTTTGAAATCGATATTAATTAGTTCAAATCGACAAATTTTTTGCAAAGGTACACTTTTTTTTAACTTTTCAGTTTTGATCGAAAAAATATTCAGGAAAGTTGTTTTATGAAATCCTTAATTATAAAATTAATTTACCGCAAAGTGCGCAAGGATTTTTTATATGTATGATTTTTATAAAAATGCAAAGTTCGCAAAGCTTTTGTATGGATAAAGCTTTGCTAACTTTATAAGCTCAGTTTTTGATGAAAAAATCTTAGCGTGCTTTGCTGTTAATCCCCCTCATTTCAACATGAAACTTGAAACAAAAGAAACCTGAAACAAAAAACTTATTCCGGCTTATGATTTGCCTTGTCAAAGTTTTTAGATTTCTTTGGATATTTATCGTAGCTAATATCACTTGGATTCTCAATTACAGACTTAATCGTAACCCAGTCTCCAATATTAAAGTTAGTATGAGCGATTTTATAATCTAAAAGATATTCACCACAGAAATAATTGTTGTTTTCATCTTTTTCGATAATGCCAGTATAAACTCCTTTTTGAGGCATTTTTTCTTGTGAATCTTTAGACATAGTTTTTTATTTTAAAATTGAAGTCGCAAAGTTAATCAATTTAGGTTTGTTTTAGGGAGTTCGCGACAATCTGAGTATATTTGCAGATGCAGAAAAATTTTAAGCCAGATCCAAATTCTTTTAAAAATACCTTTTGTGTTTTTAATGAAGTGCTTCCAAATGAAATAGAAGGTTTAAAAAAACAGTTTGAAAGCAAGGCAGGAAGTTCTTATTATTATACTGAAGCCGGAATGTATCGTGTTTCCAATCATTGGGGAAGACTGGCAAATAGTAAATGGCGTTTAACTGCCCGTGAACCGGAAACAGAATCGAAAACAAAAATTGGTTTTGCATCCTGGGAAGAATTTTATCCAGATAATGCAGAAGAGAAACTATATTATATAGAAGCAGATTTCGAAAAGAATCTGGCAAATTATCAGCATAAAAAAAATCCGAATTACGACGGAAAAGCGATTTTGAGAACAAGTTTTGAAACTACAAAACGTTTAAAACAAATTAGAAATCTGCAGCAATTAACTTCGTGGGCAAAATATTTTGATCATGAGGATATAGCCGATCTAAGAATGCAGATTATCAACGAATTGATTTTTACTGAAAGAAGTTTAGAAGAAATTAAAAGAGAAATATAATGGGACGCAATAACGAACGAAACATCAAAACTCACAATGACAAATTGCACAAAGCTCAGGCGAAGAAAAAACAAGCCGAAGTTTCCCGCAAAGAAAAACTCAAAGAAATTGTGAAGAAATTTAATGAGAGTAAAACAGAGGAATAAATATAGTTTTAAGTGTCAAGTTTCAGATTCTGCTGCAACTTGAAACCTGAAACAAAAAAAACAAACATATATATGAATGCAAAATTTGAAACTTTAAAAGCAAGTGTACAGGAAATCATTGATTTCATTGCTGTAAAAAATGATAGAGAAGCTAATAATAAACTTTTAGAAGTAAGTGATGTCTTAGACGAAATGTTAGATTTTGCTGAAGAAGATGAAGAACTGAGAGAAATAAGCAGATATCAGGTTTTATTAAACCAGCTGCATGTAAAAATTAACGGAGAAGAAGAAGTAGATGGCGACGCATAAATGCCATTGCGATACAGGGTTACAATTTGAAAATTGCTGCGGATTGTATCTCGAAAACAATCAAAAAGCACCAACAGCTTTATCTTTAATGCGTTCCAGATATTCGGCTTATGCGACTCATAATGCTGAATATCTTTTAGAAACAACTTATATTTCTGAAAGAAAATATTATTCGAAAGCCGAAATTTTAAAATGGGCGACGGCAAATAAATGGCAGAAATTAGAAATTCTCAGTTACACAGAAAATACAGTTGAGTTTAAAGCTTATTTTTTAGACTCCAATAATAAGCCACAGACTCATTATGAGTTTTCAACCTTTAAATTTGAAAATAATGCCTGGTTTTATGTTGATGGAAAGGTTGAATAATTATTACATCTAACGCTGTTAGCTGTAGATTTTGGTTAAATATTTTAACTAAAAATTAATAAACGTTTCTATTTTCATAATTCCAAAAAGGCTTAATTTTAGAATTATGAAAAACGAATTTAAAAAAGGTTTTTATTTTAAGTCGTACGAAGCCCCGTTTCAGTCTCCGTTTGAAAAACTTTTTGGTATTTTTAAAGAGCTAATCACCCATACTTCAGGCGATTTTGACGAAGCAATAAACTGGCTTCGGGAGTTAGATATAGAATATAAACTGACAGATGAGAACTACACAATCGATGATTTTATCGAAGATTTAAAAAAGAAAGGTTACATAAAAGACGAAGTCAAAGAAGACGGAACAGATGGTTTTGGAATCACTGCTAAAACAGAACGCGCGATTCGTCAGCAGGCTTTAGATCAGATTTTCGGAAATCTGAAACGTTCCGGAAACGGAAATCACAAAACAAAACATGCCGGAAATGGCGATGAACATACAGGAGAATTTCGTGAATTTAATTTTGGCGATGGTTTAGAACGTATTTCATTGACCGAAAGTCTGCGAAATGCTCAAATTAATAATGGCGTTGAAAGTTTCATGCTGACCGAAAATGATTTGGTTGTCGAAGAAACGCAGTACAAAGCACAAATGAGTACCGTTTTGATGATCGACATAAGTCACAGTATGATTTTGTATGGTGAAGACCGAATCACGCCTGCTAAAAAAGTAGCGATGGCTTTGGCCGAATTAATTACAACCCGTTATCCAAAAGACACACTTGATATTTTGGTTTTTGGAAATGATGCCTGGACAATTCCAATTAAAGACTTACCGTATTTGCAAGTTGGTCCTTATCATACAAACACAGTTGCCGGATTGCAATTGGCGATGGATATTTTACGACGAAAAAGAAATACCAACAAGCAGATTTTCATGATCACGGACGGGAAACCAAGCTGCGTGCGCGAACGCGATGGTTCGTATTATATGAACAGCAACGGTCTCGACGAATATATTGTGGACAAATGTTATACACAGGCACAGCAGGCAAGAAAATTACACATTCCGATTACGACTTTTATGATTGCAAATGATCCGTATTTGCAGCGTTTTGTAAATCATTTTACAGAAGCCAATCAGGGAAAAGCATTTTATACAGGGTTAAAAGGTCTGGGCGAAATGATTTTTGAAGATTATGAAACGAATAGGAAGAAGAGGGTGCGTTGATTAGGTTCAAAGTTGCAAAGGTTCAGAGGAACAAAGGTTCAGAGGAACAAAGGTTTCGGTTGTCACGCTGAGCGGAGTCGAAGCGTTTTTAAGACAACGTATATCGTAGAGACGCACAGCAGTGCATCTACACAAAGTATGACACAATATTTGTCGTTAAAAAAACAATAAACAAAATCGATATTTCAATAAAAATGGAAATTAATAATATAAAAACATTAGGACAGTTAAAAGCTGCAGGATATAAAAGCACAAGTATAAAGGACGAATTGCGAAATAACCTTCGTGAGAAAATAAAATCGGGAAAACCGGTTTTTGAAGGTGTTCACGGATTCGAAAATACCGTAATTCCAGAATTGGAACGCGCGATTCTTTCACGTCATAATATCAATTTATTAGGACTTCGCGGACAGGCAAAAACACGTTTGGCCCGTAAAATGGTCGAATTGTTAGATGAATATATTCCGTTTGTAACGGGTTCAGAAATCAATGACGATCCGTTAAATCCGATTTCACGTTTTGCTAAAGATTTAATTGAAGGAAAAGGGGATGAAACCCCAATTTCCTGGTTACACAGAAACGAGCGTTTCTTCGAAAAATTAGCAACACCGGATGTAACTGTAGCCGATTTAATTGGAGATGTTGACCCAATTAAAGCTGCAAATTTAAAATTATCTTATGCAGATGATCGCGTAATTCATTTTGGAATGATTCCGAGAGCAAACCGCAGTATTTTTGTGATAAATGAATTGCCAGATTTACAAGCCAGAATTCAGGTGGCATTGTTTAATATTCTGCAGGAAGGTGATATTCAAATTCGTGGATTTAAATTGAGAATGCCTCTCGATATGCAGTTTATTTTTACAGCAAATCCGGAAGATTATACAAACAGAGGAAGTATTGTAACGCCTCTAAAAGATAGAATTGGTTCTCAAATTTTAACACATTATCCTGAAAATGTAACCATTGCAAGAACAATTACAGAACAGGAAGCAAAACTGGATGAAAACCAAAGCGACATAGTTTATGTTCCGAATTTAGCCAGAGATATTTTAGAACAAATTAGTTTTGAAGCCCGTGAAAGCGAATACATCGATAATAAAAGCGGTGTAAGTGCCAGAATGAGTATTACCGCTTTTGAAAACTTAATTAGTACAGCAGAACGCCGTGCTTTAAAAGCTGGAGTTGATAAAACAAATCTTCGTTTATCTGATTTTATCGGAATTATTCCGGCGATAACAGGAAAAGTAGAATTGGTTTATGAAGGAGAGCAGGAGGGAGCGGCTTTTGTAGCGCAGCATTTAATTGGTATGGCAATTCGAACTTTGTTTCCAACGCTGTTTCCTAAAATCGAAAAATTAGAAAAACCGGGAGAAAAAACGCCTTATTCTGATTTGATAGAATGGTTTTTTGCAGAAAGCGGTTTCGAATTATTAGACGACGCTTCTGATGCTGAATATCAGGCTATTTTAGACGAAGTTACACCTTTGGATGTTTTATTGAAAAAATACCAGCCGCAATTGGATAAAAAAGATCAATATTTTGTAAAAGAGTTTGTATTGTGGGCTTTAGTAGAATATAAAAAACTAAGTAAAGATCGTTTTGCACAAGGACATCAATTTAAAGATATGTACGGAAGTTATATTAGTAAATTATAAATTATTAGTTGTTAATTGTTAATTCAGCAATATAGTTCTTAAACCCGACAGGTTTTAAAACCTGTCGGGTTTATTATTTCTAAAAAGCCGCATTACCAGTTTCAAATAGTCTACCTTGCTCCGTTGGCTGTATTTGCAGTTCGCCTAAAAAAGCAATGGATGATAGTTTTGAGGATTTGGTAGCAAGTTATATAGAAAATAAAATCGGAATTTCAGAACGGTTTATAAGTGATGAATTATCCAATAATCTCAAGCAAAATTTAATTGATTTAAATGCTGCCAGTTTACTGTTGGCGGCGGGAATTGGAAATTCTGAAAAGCTTTCTTTTGATGGAAAAATTAGAAACGATGCTATTTATTGGCTCGATAAAAAACACAATAATGTTTTTGAAAATGAGTTTTTCGATAAAATTGATGCTTTTGTAGTTTACTTAAACGAAAGCTGTTTTGCCGGAATTACGGGTTATGAATTCCATTATTCGTTATATGAAAAAGGCGATTTTTATCTCAAACATTTAGATCAATTTAAAAACAATTCAAGTCGTAAATATTCGATGATCAGTTATTTGAATAGTAATTGGAAAGAAAGCGACGGCGGAGAATTAATGATTCACCAAAATAATATTCAGCAGAAAATTTCACCGGTTCAGGGTAAAACAGTTTTCTTTAAAAGTAATGAATTGGTTCACGAAGTTTTAGTTACGCAAAATACCAGGATGAGTATTACAGGATGGTTAAAAAGTGATTAATATGTTTTTTAATAACATTCATCATAAGGAGATAAACGTTATTTTTGTATTCAAAATTTAATCCTATGTTGTTTCTTATTTTAAGCATTTTATGCAGTGTTACGGTTGGTGTTATCTTCAAAATAACCCGTAAATACAATGCAAATCCAATTCAAATTATAGCGTTCAATTATATAATGGCAATATCACTTTGCTATTTTACTTTTAGCCCGGATTTAAATGTAGTTCATGCAGATGCACCGTGGAATATTTATGCTGCGGTTGGTGTTTTACTGCCTATAGTTTTTCTGTTTTTGTTTACTTCTATAAAACATATGGGAATTGCAAAAACGGATGCTGCACAGCGTTTATCGCTTTTTATCCCGATAATTGCTGCCTGGCTGATTTTTAAAGAAGAATTCAATTCATATAAAGTTATTGGACTGATAATAGGATTTATAGCGCTGTTATTCATCTTAAAAAAGCAATCAGGAAACGATCAAAACAAATGGATTTATCCAACAGCTGTTTTTATAGGTTTCGGGATTATCGATATACTTTTTAAACAAATTGCACTTTTTACCGCTTTACCTTATACAACTTCATTGTTTATTGTTTTTGATATTTCATTGGCTGTTTCTTTACTCGTTGTCGTTTATGATGTTGCTGTAAAAAAAGTAAAACTGAATTATAAAAATATTCTTTTTGGTGGTTTAGTCGGAATCTTCAACTTCGGAAATATATTGTTTTATTTAAAAGCACATAAGGCTTTCGCCGAAAATCCATCAACTGTTTTTGCCGGAATGAACATGGGCGTGATTGTTTTGGGAAGTCTTGTTGGAATGCTTTTCTTCAAAGAAAAATTATCTAAAATCAATATTTTAGGGCTTGTTTTAGCCTTAATTGCCATTGTTTTTATCGTAAAATCACAATTTTAGTACTTTTTTTAATTTCTTAAATCATTAATTTACAAGGGATTTAATGTTAAATTTATATTTTTCTAAAACAAACCCGACTAATTCTATAGGGTTTATAAATATATTTTATAAATTTGCAATGACAATGAAAAACTATAGTCTAAATATCATCCCGTTTATATGCAGCTTGACGATGTGCTGCATGTCAAACTATGCGATGAAATGGCGTTAATAGAGAAAGTACTTGTTAGTTATTTTTTTTTTAGCCTTTCATGCACCATGAAAGGCTTTTTTTAGGAACTATTAAAATAAATAAAATGAGATCGAATAGAAACATAAATAGTATGATGCATTGCTGCCAGATGAAAATTCCGTGTTGCATGTGCAATTACTGATTTTATTCAGAAGAAACATTTTATGAAGTCCAAATCGATAAACCAAAAAATTAAAAATAAACACTATGAGTGCAGAAATTATAAAACAGAACCCCTTTCAATCTATGATTGACAGGTTTAATATAGCTGCTAATATTCTTAAATTAGATGAATCATTAAGACAAAAGCTGCAGCGTCCGGAAAAACAAATTGTGGTCAATTTTTCTATAACATTAGATAATGGAACCGAACAAAATTTTGAAGGATATCGAGTCATTCACAATACAGCTTTAGGTCCATCAAAAGGCGGAATTCGTTACGACAATGCTGTTAATCTTGATGAAGTAAAAGCACTTGCCGCCTGGATGACCTGGAAATCTGCCGTAACCGGAATTCCGTTTGGAGGAGCAAAAGGCGGTATTATCTGCGACCCAAGAACACTTTCTAAAACAGAATTAGAAAGAATTACAAGAGCATATACAAAAGCATTAGCCGATATTTTTGGCCCTGAAAAAGATGTTCCTGCACCTGATATGGGAACAGGTCCGGACGAAATGGGCTGGCTGATGGATGAATTTTCATTGGTTCACGGAAAAACAATTCATGCCGTTGTAACCGGAAAACACCTGCATTCAGGAGGTTCATTAGGAAGAGTAGAAGCAACCGGAAGAGGAGTGAGCATAATTAGTCTGCTAGCACTTGAAAAATTAAAAATAAGACCGGCAAGATCTACTGCAGCTATTCAGGGATTTGGAAATGTAGGTTTGCATTCGGCTTTGTTTTTATATGAAAAAGGAGTTAAGATTGTGGCCATAAGCGATGTTTCAGAAGCGTTCTACAATCCTGAGGGTATTAATATTCCAGAGTTGATTTTGTATTACAATTTGAACAATAAAACGATTAAAGGTTATCCAAATTCAGTTGTAATCAAACATGAAGATTTATTGCTTTTAGATGTAGATGTTTTGATTCCGGCTGCAAAAGAAGATGTTATTACACAAAAGAATGCCAAAGATATTCGTGCCAAAATAATTATTGAAGCTGCAAATGGACCTGTTTCTTCTGATGCTGATAAAATTTTGCACGATAATAATGTTTTAGTAGTTCCGGATATTTTAGCAAATGCCGGAGGTGTAACGGTTTCTTATTTTGAGTGGCTTCAAAATTCACTGTTAGAATCATGGAGGATTCATCAAATTAATAAACGTTTAGAAGATATATTAGAAAAAGGTTTTGAAACTGTATTTAGAGTTGCTGCCAAACATAGTGTAACGCCGCGAATTGCTGCTTACATCATCGCTTTGAAAAAAGTGGCAGACACACAATCTGTTAAAGAAGTAACTTTAGAAGCTGATAAATACAAACAAAACTAGATTTTTTCTAAGAGAAATCGAAGACTATTTTCATCGGTTAATATCAATATATTTGTATCTGATATGGGTTGATGAAAATAGCTGTTTAGTTTAATTAATTGTAGTTTAGTTTCTTAAAATCGATAAAAAGTAATTTTTAAAAATGAAAAATATTAATTTTCTTGCCTTTGCAATGCCCGCTTTCTTTCTGTTTTTATTTCTCGAATATAAGCTGGCACAACGAAAAAAGAGATCTGAAATTTTTAATTATGAAAGTTCTGTTTCTAATATTAGTATTGGAATTGCAGAGCGATTGATTAATTTGTTTGTTGCCGCAAGCTTTTACCAATTGTATTATTTGATTTATGACAATTATCGCATTTTTGATGTTCCGAGTAATTTTTTAGTATGGATTGCCCTAATTCTCGCCACAGATTTTGTCTGGTATTGGTATCACAGATTAGGACATGAAGTCAATTTTTTCTGGGCAGCACACATTGTACATCATCATAGTGAAGAATTCAATTTTACGGCTGCAGCCAGAATTACCACTTTTCAGGCCATAGTCCGAACGGGATTTTGGTGTGTACTTCCTTTCGTTGGGTTTCATCCCACAATGGTAATTACCATGCTTATTGTTCACGGAGCTTATTCTTTCTTTACACATACACAGCTCGTTGGAAAAATTAAATGGCTCGAATATGTTTTTGTAACACCTTCTGTTCATGGCGTTCATCACGCCTCTGACGAAAAATATCTCGATAAAAATTACGGTGATATGTTTACTTTTTGGGACCGTCTTTTTGGAACTTTTCAGGAAGAAGAAGAAAAACCAAAATACGGATTAACACATCCGCTAAAAAGCTATAGTTTCCTTTGGCAGCACTTTCATTATTATTTTGAAATATATGAATTGTGGAGACGATCAAAAGGTTTTAAAGCGAGATGGAAAGCCATTTTCGGAAGTCCTGCGCATATGGATCAGGACATTCGTCCGACCTTAGAAAAGCGTTTTCTGCAAGACAAAAGCAATCCGCATCAAAGACTTCGATTTAGAAATTACCTTTATATTCAGCTGGGAGTCTGTACTTTACTGCTAACCGTTTTTACGTATTATTTTGATCATTTAGAGGCATACGATAAGATTTTTGTATTGTCGATTATAATTATCACTTTAATAAACTGCGGCGCTATTTTAGAACAGCGCAAATGGATTTATTATCTCGAATATTCCCGTATTTTTATGCTTACAACTTATTTCTTATACGAGAAAGATCTAACCATATTTTTCTTCGTTCCGCTGGCCGTTATGATTTTTGCCGAGCAATTATTCTCGTTGAGTAAATATTATCAAAATATGATTTTGCAGTTAGAATCTGCAGAGTAAAAATAAAAGAAAAATCGCCACGAATTCACAAATTATTTAAATACAAATTCGTGAATTCGTGGCGGCTTTTTATTTAAAAATTTAAGTATAGTTTGTCATTTCGACGGAGGAGAAATCTCCGCAAGTAACTCCGCAACAAGAATCCAATCTTTGTCGAGCTTCTCGCGGAGATTTCTCCTTTCAGTCGAAATGACAAGATTGTGTAAAAAAACTTAGTCTCTTAGCAACTTAGTATCTTAGCACCTTAGATAGTTTTAATAGCCATAATCTTCTCTTCAAAAGTATCTTTAAAGTCTGATTTACTTTTAATTCTGGTTTTATAAGTATAAATGGTAGCTACAGAAAGTTCCAGAAATTCAGCCATTTGACTACTGTCCTGAATTCCCAATCGATACAAAGCAAAAATGCGAAGTTCTGTATTTAAAAGCTCGCCTTTCTTTACAATACATTTATGATCATTCGGAAATAAATGATTAAAATCAGTCACGAAAGTTGGGAATAATTTCAGGAAAATTTCATCAAACTGATGGAACAAATTCTCTCTTTCTTCCTTTACATTATAACGTTTTAAGCTCGCAATAACTTCATCTGTTTTTTTGGTAATAATTTTATGAAGCGTACTTTTTTGGATATGATCAATCTTATTAATGAAAGCCGAAGTTGCTTTAATAAAATACGTAATATATTCCTCTTTAATTGCATTTGCTTCGCTCAAACTTATATTCATTTCCTGAAGCTGCGCGTATGACGAAGCCATTATCTTTCTCGCTTTATTTTTCTCTTTTAATTGTTTGAAAATAATAATCGAGAACAAAATAATTATCAAAGTTAGGATCGTCAATAAAATAATGATCTTTTCCAGTTTATCATTTTTATCTTTTACGTTGTTTAACTGCGCTTTTTCGATAATAGGTAATATGGACGAGATTTCAATTTTGCGGTGTCTGGCGTTGTAAAAAGTAGCGTCATCCATGGCGATATTAATATACTCGTTTGCTTTGTCCAGATAACCCATTTTAAAAAGTTCATTGGCCAGATTTCTGAGCGCGACAGTTTCTTTCGTCGCATTTTTAACATCGGCAATAGCGGCGAGTGCCAGATAATAAATTGCTTTTTTTGTATATCCTCTTTCAGAATAAATATAACCGAGACTCGAAGTAGCAATTCCGTAATAATCCGGCGGTAAATCGTAATTATTAATCCAGTAGCTAAACGCAAATTCGGCACCGCGCCAGTCTTGTTGTTTTAAACGTTTTAAACTTTCAGCAGCCCAATATTCATTTGAATTGGTTCCGATTAATTCTAAGGCCTTTTTAAGAAAATGATTTCCTTGTTGTACATAATGAATATTAAAACGCTGATCGCGGTTATAATCGGCTAAATCATAATAAGCACGGGCTTTGATATTGTAATATTCGAATTTATTTTTCTGATCCAGTTTTTGATCGTCAATAACATTCAGCGTATCAATAGCTTCTTTAAATAATCCAGAAGAAAGAAGTACAAAACCTTCCTTAATTCGGCTTTTAGCCAAATATTTAGGATCTTTTAAAACGATGGCCTTGATTTTAGCTTCTTCTAAATAATAATAAGCCGAGTCATATTTGAATGATTTGTATTCCTCAAACAATGACATATAGGTATTATACAATTGCTCGTTATTTTGGCTGACAGTAAATTTTGAAACATTCTTTTTTAAAGTTTCAATTTTGCGATATTTCTGTTTTAAGTAAACTTCTTTTTTTAGCAGTACATTGTCTAATTCTTCAAGAATTGGATTTGTCTCTTTCGCAGTTAGAGAAAAACCCGCAATGAAAAAATACAGTACAAATATTTTTTGCATGGTTTGGTTGTGGTTTTAGGATAATGTAATTTATGGTTGAGTTAATTCGTTTAAAAGCAAAATTAATTAAAAACTGATGATTAACAGTTTTAGAAATAGGAGAGTATCGTTTTAAGATTTTTTTAGAAATACCTTAGTGTGAGTCTCTAAAGGGTATTAAAATGTTAAAAGTACTCTAATAATTTGCAATTATACAATAAAAAGCGGTTATATATATGTATAGTGAAAAAATATTCACATAAAATTTCCATATTGTCATATTTACCATTATTCTACAGGTGCTTTACATCTAAACAAGACCTTGATTTTTATGTTTTTAGTAAAATTTTAAAACACTGATAATCAATTCTTTAATCACGAAAACGTTTGAATTATATCTTGATTTTTTACAGATATTTTTTTTTAGATTTATTTAACATCTAGCTTCGTACTGTCCTTTTTAAGGGATGAAAAACTAACAAAAACCAAAATTTATGAGAAGTAAAAGTTATTACTGGTTAGCTCTGTTTATTTGTTTTTTCGCAATTAGCTGCGATAGTACAGAAGATGGAAGCTACGTTGATCCAATTACGATTTATGAAAAAGTAAACGGAAATTGGGGATTAACAAATCTAAAAATGGTTGACGAATTTGCTAAGGCAAATAAGATCGAACCAAGCGAGGAAAACTTGAGTACTTTTTTTAACTACGAAGATTTTAAAATCAATTTTAGCGTAGACGAAAAAAACAAACCTACAAGTTATGAAGTGACGGGCAATGTTCCTCCTTTATTTGCTCCAAAAGGTTATTGGGAATTAAGCTCAGATTTTCAACAGACAAATGCAAGCGCAGTAAGAATCTACTTGTACAGCGACGCTGCAAAAACTCAAAAAACAGACGAACTTAGAGTAACATCTGTTCCTGGAAACAATGACGAAATGGAATTTCAGTTAGTGCATTCTTCAGGAGGAACTCCGTTTGTGACTTATGTATTTAAATTAAATGCTATTAATTAAAAGTAATATGAAAAAATTTCTATATACAATTTTACTTGCCCTTTTGATGGCTCCAACATTTACAAAGGCACAAGAAAACGCGGGAGCTGTGGGACCTATGTCATCATTTCCGGTTGTTTACAAATATGATGAGCAAGTTACATGGTACTTTGATCTTTCTGGAACTACGTTTGCAGAAAATCAGGATTTATACATCTGGATTTGGTCACCATCTGAACCAGATGCGGGAAATTGGGAGAATTCTTCTGATTTTGCAAAACTGCACTATGAAGGAAATAAAGTGTGGAGTTTTACTTTAACTCCAACAGTATATTTTTCTAAAACTCCGGCTGAAATTGCAGCAAGCGCAGGATTTTGGTTTCGTTTAAAAAACAAAAACGGATCTAAACAAAGCGACGTGGCGAATATGCCATACACTGATTTCTCCTCTTTTTATACTGCGAATGAGCTGATTAGAGCTTATCCGACAAAACCAACTTTGGATAAAGGAGTCAGTATTTTATTTAATGCCAATTTAGCTCCGGGATTTGCCGGCGCAACAAGCGTTCATATTCACAGTGGATTGAACAATTGGGATATTAAACAAGAATACCAATCATGGTTACCGGACATTGTTGAAAAAACCAAACTAAAAGATTTAGGAAACGGATTCTACAAAATGGATTTAGTTCCAAAAACATACTACAATGCGCCAGACGGTTACGTGATGGAAAATTTAGTTTTCCTGATGGTAAAAGACGACTGGGCAGGAACAATTCCGGATCAGGTTTTATATGCAGGAGCTTATGAGCCGCCGCCGCCGCCAGTATTTGGATTTTTCCCTTTACAAATCAGCCAGAAAGATTTTTTAGGAATTTACAGAAAAAACAATGAGCCGGGCGTAAACAAATTACTTTACACGATTACGGCTGGTGCAAAAACAATTTCCGGTGAGTTTAGCGGAGGAACTGCAGAGATAAAAGGATTTGTCAATTTGGTTACAGAACTTAAGGATTCTCCTGTTTTAAGTGAAATTCATGTTTTAGTTAAAGACAACAAAGACAAAACAATTTCAGACACGACGATTCCGCTTAAAACCTTAGACAAATAATTCACTATCAAATTAAAACATCATTCTAATGAAATGAGCATAATCCTAAAATTAGTCGTTGAACAAATAATGGATATGCAAATTACATATGACTGATAGAAAAACAATAAATAACTACATATGAATAGTAAAAATAAAAAAATAGTCCTGCATCAAATGTGGACTACTAAATCGCTGGTATTCATGATTTTCATGCTTTTTCTTTCGGCAGGAATGTTTGCTCAGGGAAAAAAGCTGGTAACGGGTACCGTTTATGACAATACAGGGACTGTATTACCGGGAGCATCGGTAATAGAGTCCGGAACAAGAAATGCAACAACGACAGATTTTGACGGAAAATTTAACTTAGAGGTAGCCGTAGGAGGTTCAATTGAAGTTTCATTTATCGGTTCAACCACTCAAAAAGTACAGATAACAGCCGCTTCTTCAAAATTAGAAGTTCGTCTTCAAAATGACGGTTATCAATTGGCTGAAGTTCAGGTTGTTTCTGTTGGATACGGAACACAAAAGAAATCTGATTTAACCGGAGCTATTTCAACTGTTACGGCAGATAATTTAGTAAAAGGAACAATTTCTTCAACAGAACAAGTTCTGCAGGGAAAAGTAGCCGGATTAAATATCATTCGTCCTTCTGGAGATCCAGCTGCAGGTGCAACACTTCGTTTACGTGGAGGGACTTCATTAACAGCAAGCAACAGTCCGCTTATTGTAGTTGACGGAATTGCTGGTGTTGATATCAATGTGGTTCAGCCGGCAGATATTAAATCGATTGACGTTCTTAAAGATGCTTCGGCGACAGCCATTTATGGTTCAAGAGGAGCAAACGGAGTTATTATTATTACCACAAAATCTGGAACAAAAGGAGTTTCTGTAGTATATAGCGGTTTATCAAGCGTAGGTTATGTTGCTGATAATTTAGATCTTTTATCTGCAAACCAATGGAGAGGTTATGTCCGTCAAACCGGAAACATGGACGCAGTTGATTACGGTGGAAATACAAACTGGCAAAAAGCAATCGAACAAACGGCTATTTCTCAATCTCATACTTTAAGTATTAATTCTGGAAAAGTCGACAGCGGGTTTAGAGCTTCAATCGCATACTTAAACAACGAAGGTGTTATTAAAAAATCCGGTTTAGAAAGAATCAGCGGAAATGTTAGTGCTTATCAATATCTTGGAGACAATAAAGATGTGAAATTTGATATGGGTTTATTTGCTAATATAGACAAATGGCACCCAATTGATTACAGAATTTTTGAGCGTGCTTACAACTTAAACCCAACAATTCCGGTTTATGATGCAAATGGAAACTTCACATCTGTAGGAGGAAACATCTACGAAAACCCGGTTGAGATTTTAACGAACAGAACGGTTGATAACGAAAGACACAGACTTTTAGGATACTTTAAAACAGAAGTTAAATTCTTAAACGATTTTCAGGCAGTTGCTAATATTTCATTAGAACATAATGCAGTAGCGGGTGGTACATACAAACCAACTTACGCGATTATGGAAGGAAGAACAGAGGTTGGATACGCACAAAGAACATACGCAGAATATACAAATGCACAAGGCGAACTTTATGTAAATTATTCTAAAGTATTTGGTAAACACAGCGTTAGCGCATTGGCAGGGTATTCTTACCTTGAAAATATTTACCAAGGTTTTGGAGCACAAAGAAGCGGTTTCGTGAGTGATGCTTTTGGCTACAATAACTTAGGGGCAGGTTATAACTATCGTTTAGGAGATGTTTATTCTTATAAAGGAAAATCAAACCTGGTTTCATTTTATGCTCGTGCCAACTACAATTATGACGGAAAATATCTGCTTACTGCAACAGTAAGACGTGATGGTTCAAGCCGTTTTGGAGAAAACAATAAATGGGGAACTTTCCCGTCTGCATCTGCAGCATGGAAGATTTCTAACGAAGATTTTATGAGCGGTACAAAAGACTGGTTAGGATCTTTAAAATTAAGAGTAGGTTATGGAGTTACAGGTAATCAGGACGGAATTGGTGAATACAAATCACTTTCAATTTTAGGAGTTGGAAACGATAGTTATTACGATCCGGTTACAGGAACATGGAGTTTAGCTTATTCTCCAAAACAAAACCCAAATCCTGATTTGAAATGGGAATCTACAAGACAAATAAACGTGGGTATCGATTTTGGTCTTTTTGACAGAATCACAGGTTCATTTGAATGGTACCAAAAAAACACAGATGATTTATTGTACACTTATGAAGTTCCTCAGCCTCCATATTTAGTGGGAACAATGTTAGCAAACGTGGGTGAAATGTCTAACAAAGGAGTTGAACTTACTTTGAATGCTGATATCGTAAGAGGAGATAAATTTACCTGGAATGCTAATTTAACACTTGGACACAACATCCAAAAAATTGAAAAATTATCAAACCCAACGTATAAAACAGATGTTATCTACAGCGGTTCATTGCACGGTTTAGCAGGTATGTCTGGTCAATATTCTCAGGTTATTGCAGAGGGATATCCAGTTGGAACTTTCTGGGGATTCAGAAATGCTGGTCTTGATGAAAATGGAAAAATTCAGTACTATAATGCAGCCGGAAATGTTGTGGCAGAAAGTGCTTTAGTTGATGCTGATAAAACAGATTTAGGAAATATTCAGCCAGATTTGACTATGGGTATCGGAATGAATTTTACTTACGGAAATTTTGATCTTGGTATTACAGGTTACGGAATGTTTGGACAAAAAGCTTTAAACGCTACAAACATGATGCTGAACGATCCAACAAGATTACCATCTTACAATGTACCGGATGATTTCTTAGGAAGCGGTATTACTTCTTCTCCAAAATATTCAGATTACTGGATCGAGGATGCGTCGTTCTTTAGATTACAGACACTTTCTGTTGGATACACAATGCCATTAGGTTTCAAAAATTCAAAATTGAGAATGTACATCATGGGAGAAAATCTTGCTGTATTTACAAAATACAAAGGAGTAGATCCGGAGATTGGTTTAAATGCGCAGGATGGTGTTGACCAAACAGGATTAGCATCGCCTGGTATCGATAAGTACAACAATTATCCTCGTCCGACAACTATTTCTGTAGGATTAAATTTCACGCTGAATAACTAAGCGATTAACTCAAAAATATAAAAAATGAAAATCAAAATAACAGCAGCAATATTAGTAAGCATGCTTTTTACGATATCATCATGTACCGATCTGGATGAGCAATTATATGATAGAGTAGAAGATGGAAATTTTGGAAATACTCCAAAAGAAATTGATGCATTAGTGGGCGGGGCGTATTCTTCGTTAAGAGGTTTTGCAGATGGAATTTCAAATAATTACCCAACCTGCGAATACGTATTCTTTTTGAACGAAACGGTTTCTGATGAAGCTACAATTCCTACCAGAGGAACAAACTGGTACGATGGCGGACAATATCAGGATGCGCAAAAACATACCTGGAAAGCAGACAACCGTATGATTCTTTCGGCTTGGCGTTACAACTATACCGGAATTGCAAAAATCAACTCAATCATTTATCAAATCGATAAATCGTCATTGACAGATAATGCAAAAGCACCAATTTATGCAGAATTAAAAGCGTTGAGAGCGTATTATTATTACAATCTTTTAGATTTATTCGGAAATGTGCCAATTGTTGTAGATTTTGCAGATACAGCACTTCCAACAAATTCTACAAGAAAACAAGTTTACGATTTTGTTGAAAAAGAATTAACAGATGCAATTCCACATTTAACTGGAAATGTCGTGTATTCAAAAATGACAAAAAATGTTGCCTATTCTCTTTTAGCAAGATTATATCTTAACTCAAAAGCTTTTATAGGAACAGAACGCTGGCAGGATTGTATCAACATGTGTCAAAAAGTTTCGGGTTATACATTAGCTCCGGATTTCTTTGCCAATTTTGCTACAGACAATCAAAAATCGCCAGAAATTATTTTCGCAATTCCTTACGATTCAAAAGCAGGAACAGTTGGAAATTATATGAGTTCAATGTCTTGTCATTACCTTCATAAACTGACAATTTCTCCAGTTGGTGATTATCCTTGGAGTGCTAACGGAATGTGCGCGCAGCCTGGAGTTTATTCTGCCTTTGCCGATACAGACAAAAGAAAAAAATGTATGGTGGCCGGAGATCAGATCAATTTAGCAACCGGAACTGTAATTACAATGGATAACGGAGAACCATTAACGTATACAGAAACAGTTACAAGTGTTGCTGATGCTAAAGAAAATGAAGGCGTTCGTTTAGGAAAATACGAAATGAAAGCCGGAGAAACTTGGGAACGTGATCATGATTTAGTTGTAATTCGTTATGCCGAAATTTTAATGATGCAGGCAGAATGTTACGTTCGTTTAGGATCTGCAGATTTAGCAAAACCTTTTGTACAACAAGTTACAGCACGTGCGGGAGAAGAAATGCCAGCAACAATTGATCTCAACTTTATAGATCAGGAATTGCTTAAGGAATTTACTTTTGAAGGAAGAAGAAGAACAGACAACATTCGTTTTGGAACATTCTTCCTGCCATGGTGGGAAAAAGGAGCAACGGAAGCATACAAAGCAATTTTTCCTATTCCAAGTACCGTTTTAACTACAAATAAAAACCTGAAACAAAATCCTGGGTATCCTTTGAATTAGGTTCTAAAATGTCAGTCTTCCATGTTGGTTAGTCGTGGAAGGCTGACCTATTTATAAGAATAATTTTTGCCAGAGATTAAAAGGATTAAAAAGATTTAAAAAAATGTTTCACGCAGATTTTGCAGATTAAAGCAGATCTAATTTTAATGTATAATAAATCTGCACAATCTGCTTAAATCTATTAAAATCTGCGTGAAATAATTTAATCACAGAGAGTGTGAGCAAATAAAATATAATAAAAAATCCTTTATCCCGATAGTTATCGGGAGTGGCAAAAAATAAAATAACAAACATCAATATGAAAAGATATATCACATTATTGTTTTTTGGGATACTGAACATTGTAGTCGTTTCCGGATGCAGCAGCGATGACAAAAGTCCCGAAGAACCAGTAAAACCAGAAGTGCTGGCACCGGTTGCAGTTGAAAAAACCAACAGCACCAAAATTTATGTGCATTATATGCCCTGGTTTGAAACCAATGAAAGCAGTGCCGATAAAAAATGGGGATACCACTGGACAATGGCAAACAAAAATCCGAATACTATAGGCGCAAACAATCGCAGGGAAATTGCTTCATACTATTATCCTCTTATTGGTCCGTATCATTCGGGAGATAAAAATGTGATTGAAAATCATTTATTATTGATGAAATATTCAGGAATTGATGGTGTTTTGATCGACTGGTACGGAACTTACGATGTTAACGATTACAGAATGGTAAAAGAAAATACAGAGCAGCTTATTGCCATGCTGGATAAAGTGGGCCTTGAATACGCCATTGTTTATGAAGACAGAGTTACGACAAATGTTGTCAATGCCGGAAAAGCAATATCTGTAACGAGTGCTGCAAAAACGGATTTAGCTTATATGGAGAAAAATTATTTTGATGATGCAAACTACATCAAAGTAAACGGAAAACCATTGTTATTAAATTTTGGACCAATTGTATTACAAACGCCTGCCGAATGGACAAACGTTTTCAATAGCATAACGACAAAACCAACTTTTTTAACGCTTTGGGATCAATCTGTAGAAGCGGGAGCAAATGCATCTGGAGAATATGCGTGGGTTTATAAAAACAGTACATATCTAACAAATTTTTATACCAATACAAAACCAAAACTTTCTGTAGCAATTGGAAGTGCTTATCCTGGTTTTAAAGATTTTTATGCCGAAGGCGGAGGCGGAGCAGCAATTGGATGGACAATTGACCACAACAATGGTGTAACGCTTGACGAAACACTTTCTCTGGCTAAAAATGCCAATTTAAATTACCTGCAGCTAATTACCTGGAACGACTTTGGAGAAGGAACTATGTTTGAACCAACAGTTGAATTTGGTTACACGTACATCGAAAAAGTAAAAGCATTTGCCGGGGTTAAAAATACCGAATCTGTATTTCCGGATATAAGCAAAATGTACAATCTACGAGTAGAAAAGAAAGGCAACGCCGATGCTCAGAATAAACTGGATCAGGCTTTTAATTATTTTGTTTCCATGCAGCCCGCAAAAGCAAAACAGTTAATAAACGAAATAAAATAAGAGTTGTAATTAATACAATTAAATAATGAAAAACATAAGATATAGATACTGTATAATTGCTTTAGCGTCAATATTAATTTACGCCTGCAGTGCTGGTACTAAAAAAACATACAATATTAGTTCTCCGGGGAAAAACGTCGCATTAGTTTTTGAATTAACTGCTTCAGGTGAGCCTAAATACAGTTTTACTTCTAACGGAAAATCGGTTATAGAACCTTCGTTGATGGGATTTGAATTTCAGGGAATTCAAAAAATGACAGAAGGTTTTGAAGTGGTTTCTACTGAAGAAAAATCTGCCGATGAAACTTGGGAACAGCCTTGGGGAGAATTCAAAAAAGTTCGTGATCACCATAACGAATTGGTTGTTCACTTAAAAGAATCAAAAGGAGAAGAACGTTTGGTAGATATTATTTTCAGGGTTTTTGATGATGGCGTAGGATTTAGATATGAATTTCCAAAACAGCCTCATTTAGGAAAAGTGAAAATTTCAAATGAAATCACTCAGTTTACCTTTAAATCAAATAATGATGTTTGGTGGATTCCCGTTCACCGCGAAAACAGTTATTATGAAAGTGAATACCGTAAAACGCCAATCAGCAAAACAGATACTATAAATACTCCTGCAACTTTTGAAACAAAAGAGAATTTATATGTTGCAATTCACGAAGCCAATTTAACTGATTTTGCTTCGATGACACTTTTAAAAACAAGTGATAAACAATACAAAAGCGATTTAGTACCTTGGGCTGATGGTGTAAAAGTATATGCCGAAACACCTTTTAAAACGCCATGGAGAACAGTTGTAGTTGGAAAAACTCCTGGTGATGTTGCCACTTCGACCATCATGCTGAATTTGAACGAGCCTTCAAAAATTGATGATCTTTCGTGGATTACGCCTTCAAAATACATCGGTATTTGGTGGGGAATGCATTTAGAGAAATTTACTTGGGGACAAGGACCAAAACACGGTGCTACAACAAAAAATACAAAAGAATATATTGATTTTGCTGCGAAAAACAATTTTGACGGCGTTCTGGTAGAAGGCTGGAACGAGGGCTGGGACGGCGACTGGACTGCCGATGGAAAAGCGTTTAGTTTTGTAAAAGCGTATCCGGATTTTAATTTGGAAGAAATTACAAAATATGCTGCCATAAAAAATGTTCGATTAATAGGACATCATGAAACTGCCGGTGCTTCTAAACATTATGAAGGCCAGCTTGAAGATGCCTTTAAATTGTATCAAAAAATGGGTGTGAACTCAGTTAAAACGGGTTATGTAAACAAATATTTGGATAAAAAAGAATGGCACGACAGCCAGTACGCATCTCGTCATTACAGAAAAGTAATCGAAACTGCTGCCAAATATCATATCATGATTGACAATCACGAACCGATAAAAGGAACAGGAATTCAGCGTACGTATCCAAACTTTATGTCACAAGAGGGCGGAAGAGGTCAGGAATATAACGCTTGGTCTGTAGACGGCGGAAACACGCCTCAGCATTTAACAACATTGCCGTTTACAAGAATGCTTTCCGGCCCGTTTGATTACACACCGGGGAATTTCAATTTTGATTATAAAACTCCTTCCGGAGCGAGAGTACAAACGACTTTGGCAAACCAATTGGCATTGTATGTAATTATTTTCAGTCCGTTGCAAATGGCTTCAGATTTACCGGAGAATTATGTTGATAAACCGGAATTTCAATTCATAAAAGACGTACCCTGCACGTGGTCAGATACGAAAGTTTTGGATTCTAAAATTGGAGAATACACGACAATTGTTCGTAAAGACTGGGATGAGAAAAACTGGTATTTAGGTTCAATCACAAACAAAGAGGCCAGAGATCTTAAAGTAACTTTATCTTTCTTAGACAAAGGAAAAGAATACGAAGCAGAAATTTATGCCGACGGAGCAGGAGCAAATTATAAAACAAATCCATATCCGGTTGCAATTTCAAAACAAAAGGTAAATAACCAAACCGTTTTAAATATCAAATTGGCAGCTGGTGGAGGAACAGCTATAAAATTTACTCCAATCGAGAAATAAGAAGTTTAGATTATTTTGAGTTAAGTTTGAGTGGATGAACCCGATATCTTGAAAAAGATGTCGGGTTTGTTTGTTAATTGAACCATATAAGTTATATAAGTTCATTTAAATGTATTTCGAATTTTTTAACGCAAAGTTCGCAAAGCTTTTTTTTGATACTTGCATTTAGAATGCACAAAGTTCGCAAAGCTTTGTGTTGATAAAGCTTTGCGAACTTTCCGTTTTTATAAGTTCTTCAATAACAAAAAATGCTTAGCGCACTTTGCGGTTAAATTTTTAGATCCTATAGGAACATGAAACTTTAAACCTGAAACAAAAACTTAATGTTTATAAAATTTTACATGATTTCCAAAGCTGTAAGTCGCTGCTAAAGTTGGGCCGTTGTAACCCCATTTAAAGAAACCATCGATTCTGGGTCTTGTTACATCAAGTCTGAAATTTAAACCTGTATAACCTGCTGTAAGACTGAAATCTTTATACACATTATATAAAACCGATAAATTATAACTAATAATTCGGCCATCGATATCGTCAACTTTAAGAGCAAAATAATTTACGTTAGCATACAGCCCGACTTTTTTCCCAAGGACAAATTCACCCCAGATTCCAACATCAGGTAAAGGAGCCGTAAAACCAACGTTGTCGTGATATCCCAGTTCTTGTGTGTTAGCTTCAAGCCTCAAACCTACGTCGGCAAGAAGAACGTGCGCACCAATTAGTAAGCCCAATTCATATTTAGGTTTAGAAATAACGGCATATCCATACGCAAATCGAATCATTTCGTTATTCATAAAAGCCGAAACCCGAGCATCAACAGGATAAGTGTGATCCTGAAATTCAATTTCTTTTTGAAGTGTTTTTTCTGAAGATCTTTTCAAATAAAAATATTCAAGATTAAAACGGGATCTTCTGGAAGCGCGCCATTCAAAAGCACCAAAAAAGGAAACCGTATTGGTTTCAAAACCTAAATCTTTTTCAAAATCAATATCAGTTCCAATTCTTCCATTCGTTCCATTAACTTCAACTTCGGTATTGTTTACCGGAAAGAATACACCGGCAGTCGCTTTAAACCGCCTTCCGTGCCAGGGAAGATCTTCTGCAGTGTAATTCTGAAATTCATCCGAATTATTTTTTGCAGTAGTTAAAGTATTTTCGTCTGTTATTTCGGCAGTCGTTTGTGCATTAGCCGAAAAAAAGGAAAGAGGAATTATCAAAAAATAAACTAATTTTTTCATGAGATTGATGTTTTAGGTTTATTGATGAAATTTTAATAATTAAAGTTAACAAAAAATATCATACAATTTAATTTTACATCTGTTTATTGTTTTGAAATTCAGATAGATAAGTTTTTGTTTTTTACACTAACATTATTTTATATGTTAATTTTATAAACTTTTATCCATTAAAAATCAACATTGAGCTTTGTCATTGCTGTTGCTATTACCTATATTTGAGTATAAACCTATTGATATGAACAAAACTTTAAAGCAATACTTCGTTAAGTCTTTTATTATTTTGGCAATCCTGCATTTAGCTTACTTTTTATATGGCTATTTTGCGTTTAAAGGAATTAAGAATATTAATATTTACTCAGAATTTTACAGGTTTAAGTTTATTGACGATGTTTCGATTTCACATTTTTTTATAAGCGGTTTGTTTTTACTTTTCTTTCTGATTTTTTTATTAAGAAATCATGCGAGACAACATTATTCTTTTGGAAAAGTATTTCAAACAGGTATTTTTTTACTGCTGATTTCGTTTGTGAGCTTGACATTTTTTATCAGTTTTAGTTTCGGACAAAATGCAAAGCTGAAAGGAGAATTATCGGAGAAAAGTTATAACAAAGACAAAGAACTGCTCAATGTTTTGAATCCGTTTTTATATAGCTGGAATTCTTATTATTCAGAAAAACTGTTCAATTACGAGAATGTCTTATATCCAAAACCGTATCCGGTTATTAAAGAGGAAAAACAGGTTTTGATTTATCACGATCAATTTGGCACTGAAACAACTTATTATAGTATTGATACGCTAAAAGTCTTAACCGAAACTTATAACAAAGTTTCTAAAAAAACAGATTCAATTTTTGATTTTGTTGGATTGGATGTAAACATTGTCAAAGACAGAATTATCAAACAAACAGCCATTGGAGATAGTACACAAATTGTATTTAAAGGGACTGAAGTAAGCCCGGAATATGATAAAGATATTTGTATTTTCCTTGAAAACAAATCGTTGTACAAGCCTATTAATGGTCAGCCAATTGAAAAACAGCAATATGTTTCGGCTGTAAAGCGATACAATTTGTTGTATAAATTCAAACAAGACTCGCTTACAAAACAATTTCAAAAGCTTGATACTTTATTTAAAAAATATAATATCGAGACTCATATTAAACCAAAGACTTTAAGTACAGATGTTTTTGTCTACGCCAAAAATCAGGAAAGAGATTTGCAAGGATTAGGAAATTACTTTGACAGAAAAGCTCTGAATGAAAAATTCCAGACTTTAGAACGTTATTTTTATCAGCCAAACTATCTTCATCCTAATATTTTACCCATATTTATTGTTGTAGTTTTGGTTGTTTGGTTAGGCTTGTTTTTATTTTATATTCCTTTTAATTATAGGAAAGTAAGGAGTAAAGAGTGATTAGTATAATAAATTATTAAGATAATTTAGTTTATTACGTTCCTGCAAGGTTTTCAAAACCTTGCAGGAAATGAAAAATTGTTTAATCAAGAAAATCTAAACTCTACAATCTAAAATCCCTCCTAAACTCTGTTATAATCTGCGCGCCAGTGTATAATTGCTTTTTTTATGGCATCTCCGCTGAGGTTATTTTTTAACGCATCTTCAAGTAACGGAAGGAATTCTTCATCTGGAGCAAATCGTAAAGCAAATATTTGATCATCGGTTAATTTGTGTTCAAATTCTTCCAGTCTTTTTCCGGTAAGTGTAAAGTAGCGGTAACGAAGTTCTAATCGCACAATTCGGTTTTGTAAAACAAGCGCATAATGCTGACGCAGCATATAGGCCAGAAAAAACAGAAACAAAAAAACAACACTTATAAAAGACCATATAAGACAATCGTTTGTAGTAAAAGCAAAGTAAATGCTAAAGACAAGAAATACCGTTAAAACTGGATAATACACAAAGTGGTGCGGAGTGTAAAATCGGATATGATTGTAGTAAGTTTGAATTTTCATAATTGGAAATTTATGTTAAATGTAGAAAAAAAGAAAGCTACCCTAATAATTTAGAATAGCTTTTTTCTCAAAAATAAACTAACATAACCAATGTTCTTTTTATAATCTAAACTTGTAAAAAGTTTGTCTTAGTAGTATCTATAATTTTAAAAAGCCTCTTCTTCATCAATCCTTTAACAGTGGCTTTGATTTCTTGATTGTAAAATTATTGCAGATTGAGAAATTTCGTGTTATATTTTAAAGTTCAAAATTTATATTATTTCAATATTTAGATTTTTTTTGGTCAGTTTTATTAGCCACGACTCGAGCGATAGCGAACAGGCGAGGCAATTCATAAATTAATTTTTAATAATCTATCTATACCAACTATAAAAATTCGTGAATTTGTGGCTATTCATTCATAGAGAGCCGATAATCTTCCATTCGTCTAATTTTGACTGAAAAGATTTACCTGCATTTGCCGGACTTGTTGATGGAAGTGTAATTAGCGTATATTCTTTTTTTAAATGAACATACTTTTTAAAGAATGCAGCAGCTTTTTGCCCATTAAATAATATGGTATTTATTTTTGAATGCTGCTTCAGGAATGTCTCAAAATCATTTGCAATTTCATTTTTAATGGCGCTGTCTAAACTTCCTACGCGATCGCAATATTGTAAAACATCCCAAAGCGCAACTTTGTTTTTAAGTAAAAGAGCTTTTTTGGTTTCGTAATCATTTGAGAAATCTTCGTTGAAAATTACAAATAAAAACTTCCAGAAATTATTCTGATTGTGTCCGTAATATTGATTTAGTTCTAATGATTTTGTTCCGGGCATTGTGCCTAAAATCAAAAGTTTAGAATCATTTGAACTTATAGGAGAGAAGGAATAGCTTTTCATTGATTGAATTAAGAAATATTTTATTTGAGTTAAACTTATATACATAAGTAATTATAAAACAATTGTAGAAAATTATATAACATTTTTGGTTTATGATTGAGCGAACTTTGAACATCTGCTTTTTAAACGTAATGATGTTGGTTTAAGAATCATTTAAAATTACAGAATTTAAATCGAAACAAAATGAAAATAGTTACTATACATACAGAGAAAATTCAAAATATATTTGAAGAATTGAATACGAACTTCGGCGGAAAAGTAACTTTTGACGTTGATGAATATACACTTGAAGTGAATAACAATTTTGTAAAAGGTTCAATAAGCGGTGCTTCTTTTAATGATAATATTTCATATGTTCAGTTTGATATGACTTTTTCAGTTGATTTAAAATTGAATGTTATTAACGGAATATCATCGCCATTATATTTTGCCTATTGCTCTAAAGGAAACCTTTCGCATAGTTTTGGAATTCACGGTGAAGAACATAAACTAAAAACATTTCAGACTGCGATTGTAACTTCAAAATTAAACCAGGACAATGTTTTGTTTTTTGAAAAAGATAAGAAAACAAAATTCACTTTAATAATTGTAGGGACACAGCCAGAAGGAAGTCAGGCAAATTCTTTGAGCCAAATGGTTAGAGAAACATTTTTTCAAGATAACCTTAACGAAGAGTTCTTTTATGCCGGATCATACAACTTAAAAATTGGTGAAAAAATAGAACAGTTAAACGCCGTAACCCAAACAGGAATTGTTAGGAATCTATTGAAAGAAGGTATTTTGAGAATTATTCTGGCAATGGAAATTCAGCAGCATGCAGATGATGTAAATTCTTTTTCAAAAGAAGCAAACTGCTTAACATTAAGAGAAATGGAAGAAATAAAAGAGCTTTCAGAAACCATAAAAGCAAATCCCGAAGAACCTTTTACGATTAAATCATTGAGTAAAAAATCAGGCTTGTCGCCAAATAAACTTCAGGAAGGTTTTAAAATGATTCATAACAGAACCGTAAACGATTATATAACTCATATGCGCGTTCTAAAAGCCGAAATCCTGATTAGAACTTCAGACTTAAATATTTCCGAAATTGTGTACTGTATCGGTTTTACAAGCAGAAGTTATTTTTCAAAGATCTTCAAACAAAAATTTAACTGCAGTCCAAAAGAATATAAATTCAATTTGAATCCGTTGGCTGTGACAGCTTGATTTAAGGTGCTGAGGTTCTAAGATACTAAGAAGCTAAGTTTTTTTCTTAGCAACTCAGAACCTTAGCTCCTTAGCCCCTAAAAAATAATGCCGTTAGCTATTAAGCAAGATATATACAAAAATGCTAAGATTCTGAGTCGCTGAGGTTTTAAGTTTTACTTAAAGGCTCCAAACTTAGAATCTTAGTTTTTTTTAAAGGTGCTGAGATTCTAAGGTTCTAAGATGCTAAGTTTTTTCTTAGCAACTCTAAAACTTAACACTTATCAGTTTAAAAAAATAATGTAGTTAACTATTAAAGCACCATATATAGTTACTAAGGTTTTAAAAACTAAATTAATCAGAAAAAAAACTTAGCATCTTAGAACCTTACCAACTTAGTACCTAAAAAAACTTTTTGTAAAAAAATATTTTTTTTATACATTTGCATAACTGGTTATATAATTAATTATGATATGGAATTTTTTAATAAAGTAGGTAAAGCGGCTTTAGGAAGCCGTTTACGTTTAATGACAGCGGTTATAACAGACGATGCTTCTAAAATTTATGAATTATACGGTGCAGATTTTGTTCCGAAGTGGTTTCCTGTGTTTTATACGCTGACAGAAGAAAGAGAATTAACGATTACAGAAATTGCAAATGAAATTGGACATTCGCAGCCTTCAGTAAGCAAAATTATTCAGGAAATGACTGCTGCCGGACTGGTTCAGGAAAGTTTAAAAACAGATGATAAACGAAAAAACAACGTTGTTTTGACTGCGAAAGGAATTTTACTTGCGAAAAATATTCAACAGCAGTTAAAAGATATTGATGTTGCAATAGATGGTTTAATTGCCGAATCTAAACATAATCTTTGGGCTGCACTTGAAGAATGGGAATTTTTACTGGAGCAAAAATCAATGTTAAAAAGAGTAAGCGATCAGAAAAAACTCCGCGAAAGCAAAGATGTAAAAATTGTAGAATACAAGCCTGAATATCAGGAAGCTTTTAGAGCATTGAATGTAGAATGGATTTCAACTTATTTTGAAATGGAAGAAGCGGACTATAAAGCACTCGACAATCCTGAAGAATATATTCTGAATAAAGGCGGAAAAATTCTCGTGGCTTTATATGAAAACGAACCAGTAGGAGTCTGCGCCCTTATCAAAATGAATAATCCTGAATACGATTTTGAAATGGCAAAAATGGCGGTTTCACCCAAAGCACAAGGTAAAAATATCGGCTGGTTATTAGGTCAGGCAATTGTTGCAAAAGCAAAAGAATTAGGTGCAAAAAAGATTTATCTGGAAAGCAACACGATCTTAAAACCTGCTATAAATTTGTATTATAAATTAGGCTTCCAGAAAGTTTTTGGTCTGGAAACACCATACAAGCGCTGTAACATCCAAATGGAATTAAAAATAGAATAAATGAAAAATATTGTAAAAAAAGAGAATGCTGTTTCAAGACAATTCTTAGGCGTTGATTTTGTGGTTTTATCAATTGGTAAAGATTCAATGGTAACGAAAATGCTGTACAAATCAACTGATTTTGTACCGTTTCATCAACATCCAAATGAACAAAGTGGTTATGTTATTTCAGGGAGTTATAAATTAAAACTTGACGGAGAAGAATTTTTATTAAATGAAGGAGATACTTATTCAATTCCCGCAAATATTGAGCATTCTATCGAAATTCTCGAAGCTGGTGAAGTCGTGGATGTTTTTACGCCGATAAGAGAGGATTATTTATAAATTAAGTTGCTAAGGTTTTAAGGTTGTGAGATTTTAAAAAAAACTTAGCAACTTAGAACCTTAGCATCTCAGAACCTTTTCTCAACGCCCAAACCTATAAAACTCTAAATCCGGATTTTTTTTGTTTTTAATAGAATCAACGATCGAGTTCATTCCGATGACGCTGAAAGTAATTCCGTTGCCTCCGAAGCCCAGAACGTAATGTATATTTTTTTTTGGGTCTGGTTTTCCAAAATAGGGAAGACCGTCTTTGGTTTCTCCAAAAGTTCCGGCCCAGGAATAATCGAGTTTGAAGTTTACATTTGGAAATCGTCTTTTAAACTGACGCATTAAAGAAGCCTCTTTTTTTGGAAGCAGTTTGTCACGTTTTTTGGCATCTCTAAATTCTTCATCACCGCCTCCCATGATGATTCTGTTGTCTGCGGTTGCACGGTAATAATAATACGGAGAAGAAGTATCCCAAATAACTGCATTTTTTAATATTGTAGGTAATTCAGGAACAACTTCAGAAGCCAGTGCATAGGTACTTTTTAAATCAACGATTTTTTCTTCAATAGTTTCGGTACTTTCATAACCGCTGCAGTATACAACATGATCTGCTGTTATCGTAAATTTATTCTCGGTGTGTGCAATGCATTTTCCTTTTGGAGTCTGGACAGAAGTAATATTCGTTCGGTCATAAATCTGCATTCCGTTTTGATGGCAGTAATGCAATAAATCGTTCGCCAGTTTAAACGGGTCCATAACCGCTGCAGTTTTCGATTCGATGGCTGCAATGGCATTTAGACCCATTTTTTCGAGATCATATTTATTGAGCCACGTTACATCAAAATCGCGCTGTTTTCGGGCTTTAAACTCGTTCTTTAAAAACGGAATATCTTTTTTATAGGATGTAAAATAAATGCTTTTTTTGAATTCAAATCCGCAGTCGCTTTCTACGGTATCAATTATATTTCGGAGGTCAAAAATAGCTTTCTTCCCGTTTCTGTAACTGTCGACAGCACATTTTTCCCCGCGAAGTTTAATCAGTTCGTGCAGCGGAACATCAATTTCATATTGAAGCAAAGCGGTACTTGCGGCCGTACTTCCGTTTGCTACGTCGCGGCGGTCAACTAATACTATTTTTTTTCCTGCTGTAATTAATTTATAAGCCATCAAAGCCCCAGTTATTCCTCCTCCAACAATCAAAATCTCAGTTTTAATATCAGAATCAATGGAAGGATAACTGGTATTCATGGCACTTATAAGAGGCCAAAAGGTTTCTGTAGAGCGTAATTTCATTTTTTTGTCGTATTTCGTGAAGCACGATGTTTAGTTCTGTTTTTATCTTTGTACTCATGCTGTGAATGCGCTTCGTTCAGCGAATGAGATGTTCTTATGCTTTCTTCTTTTTTTGCAAGTTCAGCCAGGTGACGGTAAAATTTCTGGACAATAATCATTTCTTCTTCGGTCATATTTTCAATATCAACCAGACTATTGCTTGAGTGTTCATTTGAAGCCACCAGTTCGTTTAATTTTAATTGAATTGCCAGTGAATCTTTATTTTGGGCTTTTTGAATTAAGAAAACCATCAAAAATGTTATGATTGTTGTTCCGGTATTAATAACTAGCTGCCAGGTTTCAGAATAATCGAAAATAGGCCCCGAAACTGCCCATGCCAATACAATAACAAAAGCACCAATAAAAGCAGTTGTACTTCCGGCAGCTTTTGAAGTTTTTGAAGCGAATTTTTCAAATGTGCTTCCGCCATTTTGTTTTTTCTTTTTCATTGCCTTATAATTATGTTTTCTTCTTGCTGACTTTTTCTTTTTTGATCACTTTATTATTCTTTTCATCATAAACAGCATCGTAAATCTTCTGACCTGTTTTACTGAAAATTTTAATTTTAGGATCTTCATGTGTTCCGGTTATTACAATTGGAAAACCAATAATACCGCCAGGCGGAAGTCCTAAACGCATTCGTAAATCAAGAAGACCGTCAAAACTGGTCGTTCCTTTAATAGTGGGTTTAAAACTTGCCACACTAAATGTAAAAGGCTCAATATGAATTAAATTATTATCAATATTCGATTTGATTTCGATTCCTTCCATTTTTGGATCATCCAATCCTTTTTGTCCCGTTTGAGAACTTACTCCTTCAAATAATTTTAAACCTTTAATTTTTACATCACGCAGGTTAATTGTTCCGCCTCCTTCAAGCGATTCATAAATAGGCCCCATATTTCCGTTTAAATCACCTTTTATTTTATAATCAACAGAAATAATTCCCTGTGCTTTTTCTGCCGCCGTAACCATATCATGAAACATCGGAATTTCTTTGTAAGCACGCTGAACGCTAAAATCTTTTGCATTGAAATGTGCATCAAAATGAGCTGTAGTCGGCGTTTCATCTTTGTATCCGGCATTAATCCCTACAATACAATCGATAATATTAAAAGTGGTATTTTCTAAAAATAAAGCCCCTTTTGTAATGCCCACTTTTCCGGAAAGTTTATTTAAGTTCAATCCGTTATATTCTACTTTATCAGCATTTGCTGTAAGCGAAACATTTAGGTTTTTAGGAACCAAAACAACACCACTCATTTTGGGATGATCTTCTTTTGCATATTCCACTTCCAGTTTTCGGTCTTTATTTTCACCTTTTTCAAGTGCCATAAATTCATCAACATTAATTAGTTTTGATTTTAGGTTGAAATCTCCACTTAAAGTTCCGTGCGATTCCAGAAAATAATTAATCGTATTTAAAAGATATCCGTTAATATCAAAATCAGATTTTCCGTAAGAAGCGTAGAATTTTTCAAACCACATTTTCTCATTTTGAAAACGGAAATTTCCCTGCTTGATAAAAAAAGATTTCGGAAACAATTCAGATGTTGCTTTGATGTTTTTCAACAAAATTGTTCCTCGATTATCCAGTTTACTATATTGTCCGGTTGTGGCGTAACTTTGTTTCCCTTTAAGAGATAAATCAGCTTTTGCATAGCCGGTAACATCAAGGCCCTTTTGAGAAAACACCTGATAGATTCGGCCCACATTCAGTTCTCCTTTAATTTTTGCATTATAAGCCAAATCACTAAAATCAGATAAAGTGGCGTTTATGTACATTGGATTTCCTTCAAAAACAAATGATGCAGGTGCGACGGCCACGATTAAATCTCCATAAGTTCCGGCTTTGTTCAAGACGTTAGCAACAAAAGTAATATCAGTAATTGGGTTAGGATAGGAGTCTGTTTTCAGCCAGCCGTTTCTAAGTGAAATACCGCCAATTGTTTTAGGAAATAATTTTTTTGAAGTACTAAAAAGCCCTTTTGCCTGAATATTGGTTTTTAAAAGTCCTTTTAATTCCAAGGTATTTAGACCTATTGCAGCATCGACAACAGCAAGATCAAGTGCGCCTTTTACGCTTGCGTTGATATTCATTTCGCTTAAACCTTTACTGTGCAGATAAGCATTGAAATAATCTTTTTCGCCCACTTTAAAACGTAAAGTTCTAAGATTTACCAACAATTGTTCTGTATCAAGCGAAGGCAGAATCGCGTTTAAATCCATTTGAAAATCAGTTAACGGAACAGGCGCATTTTGATAATTTATTGCTCCGTCTTTCACTTTTAGATTGAAAGCCAAATTGGGTTTCTGTTTTTTAGAAACATTATAATCTCCTTTAAAAGAAAGTACTAAATCACTTTTTCCGGAAATTTCGGTTTCATCTAACCAGGTTAAATATTCCGGAGGCATAACAGAAAGTAAATCTTTTACAGTTGTATTTTCTGAAGCCGCTTTGATATTGATTTTATAACCGTCTTTTAAAATGGTAAATAATCCGGTAAATGTTAAGGGAAGTTTATTAATCTGTAATTCATTTTTTTGAAGAATAAACGAAAGTGCATGTGTGTTTATTCTGGTAATTAAATCGGCATGTACGGCTTTTTTTCTAAGATAGGCCGTTCTGTTGTAATAAAAATCTAAAGTGTCAATCTCAGCATCTGTATTCAGGTCAAAAATATCTTCGCTTAGATTTCCTTTTCCGATATAATTAAAACCTTTTGCATCGACCAAAATTTTAGCCGAGCGGTCATTGTATTTTACATGACAGTTTTCTAAATCAATTCGCTCCAGTTTTATTGCAGTTCCTTCTTCGGGTGCATTTGGATCTTTTTTCTCGTCTTTTCTATCTTCTGGTGCAACATAAATATTGTAATTAGCTTGTCCTTTTTCGTTAACCATTACATTTATTAAAGCATTTGAGACATATAATTTGTTGATTTTAACTTCACTGTCAAAAATCAGTCTTTTCAAATTTATTCCAAACGCAACCTGATCTGCTTTTAATAAAGTATCATTGCTAAAAGGTTTGGAACCTGTCATCGATAAATCATCAAGTGAAACAGTCAGCGATGGAAAATGCGTAAAAAACGAAAGGTTAGACTTCGAAAACTCAAGGTTGGTGTCTAAACGTTCGTTGGCAATTTTTTTAACTTCTGAGGCTATTTTTCCGGGAAATAAAAGCGGAAGCAAAAAAAGTAACAGCAGGATTCCTGCTATTACTATTCCCGTCCATTTTAGTATTTTAAGGCTTATATTTTTATATGAAGTTTTCATGGCGTAGAGTTTTGATTATTTCTTTTCAGTGTCTTTCTTCTCAGCGTCTTTTTTTGCTTCTTCAGCTTTTTGTTTGTCTTGCTTTTCTTTCTCTTCTTTGGCTTTTTCCTGTTTTTCTTTTTCTTCTTTAGCTTTGGCTTCTTTTTCTTTGGCAACCTTTTCCTGCTGTTCTTCTTTTTTCTCTTTTATTTCTTCTTTCTGTTTTTCTTTTTCTTTCTCTTTTTTCTTAAAGTAACCTCTAAACAGGAAATTGCTTTTTGCAGCTTCCATATTTTCGCTGAAACCTTTTGTACCGCTTTCGAGATTTGAAAGCGTATTCGTAACGCTGTTTGCCATTTTATCATCACGGACTAATCGCGCCAAAGCACCGTTTCCGTTATTCATACTGTGGCTGAAAATGGCAAGTTCTTCAGAAATAACACCAACGTTGTCGACACTTTTCTTAACGCTTTTCATAATGTCATTCATTTCTATTCCGTTAATGGAAGCAATGGCTCCATTATCTTCGATGATTTTTGTTGATTTTACGCCGGGCGTAATAGTAAGGACTTTGTCACCCATTAATCCGTCAGAACCAATGCTGGCACGGGCGTCTGTTTTTATGAATTCGCGGACTTCATCTTTTATAACCATTGAAACCACTACCGAAGAATCATTTATTAATCGGATTTCTTCGACTGTACCAATGTTAATACCTGAAAAACGGACGTTGTTCCCCACTTCTAAACCGCTGACCGTTTTAAATTTTGATGTGATATGGAATGTCGAACCAAACAGGTTTTTTTGTTTTCCGATAAAATAAATGGCCATTATAAAAAGCAGCAGCCCAACTGTTACAAACATTCCTAATTTCCAAGTATATCCAGATTGCTTCTCCATGATTTCTAGTTTTATTTTTGCTGTTTATTCAAAAAATGAGCGTACCCATTCATCTTCGTCTTTTTCTAATTCTTCGTATGTTCCTTCAGCGTGAATTACGCCGTCTTTTAAAACCATAATTCTGTCTGCTGTTAATTTGGCACAGGCCATATCGTGCGTAATAATGATCGATGATGTTTTTTGTTTGTTTTTGATGTCCAGAATTAATTCGCTGATTTCTCTTGAAGTAATGGTATCTAAACCCGTTGTAGGTTCATCATACAAAATGATTTCAGGTTTTAAAATCAGGGTTCTTGCCAAGCCGATTCTCTTTCTCATTCCGCCTGATAATTCTGCCGGCATTTTGTCAATTGCATCGCCTAAACCAACACTTTCAAGAGCTTCAATAACTTCTTTCTCCACTTCATCTTCGGTTAAATCTCTTTTGTGTGCACGCAGTGTAAACGCCAGATTTTCTCTAACCGACATAGAGTCGTATAAGGCGCCGCTTTGAAATAAAAATCCAATTTTGACTCTCATTTTGTTTAATTCATCTTTAGAAAGAGCAAGTAAATCTTCGTCAAAAACTTTTATTTCACCTTTATCCGGTATAATTAACCCTACAATACACTTTATGGTTACCGATTTTCCAGAACCGGAACGACCTAAAATCACTAAATCTTCACCTTTATTTACGGTTAGGTTTATGCCTTTCAAAACGGTATTGTCTTTGCCAAAAGTTTTGTGCAGATCCTTAATTTCAATAATTGGAGTCAGTTTTTTGCTTTTTGCTTTTGGTTCGGTATTTTTTTCTTCTTTAATCATTTTAAATAAATTAAATCGGTTAATTGTACGGCAACCATATCAATAATAAATATGCTTAAAGAAGCTGTAACTACAGCTGAGTTTGCAGCGCGTCCTACACTTTCTGTTCCGTTTGCGGCATTAAATCCTTTATAACAGCCAATCATCCCTATGAAATAACCAAAGAAAAATGTTTTTACTGTTGCCGGAATCAGATCTGAGAATTCTAAAGACTGAATAATCTGTGTTAAATAGCGATAGAAATTGACATCGCCATGAATATTTATTCCGGCGTAACCGCCAATAATTCCAATCGCATCAGCAAAAATTACTAATATCGGAACCATTAACGTACACGCTAAAATTCTGGTTACAACCAAATAGTTATAAGGATTAATGGCAGAAACTTCCATGGCATCGATTTGTTCTGTTACTTTCATAGAACCTAGTTCAGCACCAATTCCTGACGAAATTTTTCCGGCACAGATTAAGGCTGTAATAACGGGCGCTATTTCTCTTATTAAAGAGAGTGCAACCATTCCGGGAAGCCAGCTTTCGGCACCAAATTTCACCAAAGTAGGCCTGGATTGAAGCGTGAGTACTAATCCCATAATAAAACCGGTAATTGCCACCAAGGGCAATGACTTGTAACCGATGATGTAACATTGTTTCAAAAACTCTTTTGCCTCATAAGGAGGAATAAAAACCTCCTTAAAAAACCTCTTGGCAAACAATGTTGCATCTCCAATTTGTGCGAATGTATTTTTTAGGCTGAGAATCAAAATGTTTTGTTTTTAGGTTAGGTGTAATTTGAAAATCAATTATTTAACAGTTTATGTCACTTTTTAAATTATATATGAAAGTTACTTCTATACTTGTTAAAATACTTTACACAACTTTTTTTGAGCCTTATATAATTTTCATAAAATCACAATATTTTTACGAATGCTGCGTTACACAATTTCTTTAAAAAATAAAAGAGCTGTCTCGATTTTAAGACAGCTCTTTTTGTATATCAAGTTATCATTCCATAAGAATGTTTTATTGGTAGAAAAAAATAAACACCAGTCATATTTACGTTCCGTAGGAACGTGTGATGTGTGGGATTATTAAAAAATGATGTCAAAATCAAACGTTCCTACGGAACGTAAAACGATGATAACACTATAATTTTCTACCGATGAAATGTTCCTACGGAACAAGGAAATATATAGAATAAAAAGGGGCAGCTCCAACTTTTGAAACTGCCCCTTTTAAAGTGAAGTACATTGTAATTGTTTATTCTGTAAATTTTTTAAAGATAGAACTGGCTACATGACCGCCAAAACCAAAAGTATTACTCATAGCATAATTAACTATTCTGGATTGTGCTTTTCCAAGTGTCAAATTAAATTTATCCGCGACTTCTGGTTCGACCTTTTGAGTGTTTATCGTTGGTGGAACAATATTTTCCTGAACCGCTTTTATACAGGCAATAGCTTCAATTGCTCCGGCACCGCCAAGTAAATGTCCTGTCATTGATTTTGTGGCGCTGATATTCGCATTCGGATTTATTCCAAATACTTTTTCTACAGCTTTAAGCTCACTTAAATCTCCGGTTGGAGTAGAAGTTGCATGGGCATTTATGTAATCAATTTGGTCGGGAGAAATTCCGGCTTCTTCAAGAGCAAGTTCCATTCCTAAAACAGCCCCTTCACCTTCAGGATGTGTTCCCGTTAAATGGTACGCATCTGCAGCTAGTCCGCCGCCCACAATTTCGGCCAAAATTACAGCGTTTCTTTTTATAGCATGTTCGTAACTTTCTAATATAACGACGCCGGCTCCTTCGCCTAAAACAAATCCATCTCTTGTCGCATCAAAAGGGCGTGAGGCTTTACTGTAATCGTCATTTAAGGTAGACAATGCTTTTGAAGCGTTAAAACCGCCAATGGAAGATTCTGTAACAGAGGCTTCAGAACCACCCGTGATCATCATATCAGCCTTGCCCCAGCGAATGTAATTGAAAGCATCTATGATTGCAGTATTGCTGGCAGAACAGGCTGCAGCAGTGGTATAGTTAATTCCACGAAGGCCGTATTTGATAGAAATAACTCCTGATGCTATATTCACAATTCTTTTCGGAATGAAAAACGGACTAAATCTTGGCGTGCCATTTCCTAATTTATATTCTCCAATTTGTTCTTCAAAAGTTGAAATACCGCCGTCGCCGCAGCCCCATATTACTCCAATTCGGTTTTTGTTTAAGGAATCAAAATCAATATTAGCATTTTTTACCGCTTCGTCTGCGGCATACAATGCGTATTGCGTGAAAAGGTCGTATTTTCTAATTTCGTTTTTCTCAAAAATAGGCGAAGCATCAAAATTTTTAACTTCGCATGCAAATTTAGTTTTGAATTGTGTGGTGTCAAATCTTGTTATTGGAGCCGCACCGCTGACTCCGTTAATTAATGAATTCCAATATTCCTGAACGTTATTTCCAATGGGAGTTACTGCTCCTAATCCTGTTACTACAACTCTTTTCATTATTTTTTAGGTCTTAATTCTGTTACTATTGTTTCTCTTACCAATTCAAAATCCTCATCGTTTGTAAGCCTTGAAAGCTGAACAATCGCAACCATATTCGTTATGATCATTATGGCTTTTGTTCTTGGTAACATTTCAAAATTAAATATGTTAAGTTTTTTTCCTTCAATTAAAATTTCAGTAAGCCAGCTGATTACGATTTGAGCAAATACTTGAAGTTCTGCTTTTATAGCATCATCTAAAGTGTTTAAATCGGTAGCTAATGAACCTACAATACAGACTTTATTTTCTTTTTTTATCTGAGCCTGAACTTCCAGGAAAGCTTCCAATTTTGTTAATGGCGATTCATTGGCAACTTTTTTCTTTAAAGCTTCACATCGGGTAATATGTTCTTTAATAGTTGCCACACCAAGATCTGATTTAGTAGGGAAGTGATAATGAATAGAAGCGGTTTTTATACCAATATCATTTGAAATATCTTTAAAACTAAAGCCATTATAACCTTTATTTCTAATATACTGATCTGCTTTATCTACAATTACTTCTCTTGTTGTCATGGTTATAGATTTTTCATGCAAATATACTACCTATTAGTAGATAGGCAAATTTATTTGTTTATTTTTTAACAAAACAAAAAATCCCTTTCATTAAGAAAGGGATTTTCCGGGTTTAATAGAATTTTGGTCAGTCTATTGCTTTTATAAAATTACAATATTTAAATTCCAAATTCAAAATTGATGTGTAAAATTGAATGTTCAAATTCTCAAAATTGGAATTTGGAATTTTAAAAAATTGAAATTTATTCTATAAGTTGATCGCTACACCGGTTCTGGATTTAATTAAGGGAATAACTTTAGACTCGGCTAAAGCATAATTTTCCATTATCAATCTTGCGGTTAAATAACACACAGTTGATTCTGCTCCCTGATTTAAGTTTACATTGTTTCTTTCAAGACCGTCGTAACCGCCTCCGCTTACCGGATTATACATAATTTGATTTAAATGATTTTTTCCTAAAAACCAGTTAAATGCAATTTTCATTTTCTTTCTATATTCAGGAGTTTCAAATGCGTTGTAAAAAGCATTTAAAGTCTGAATTGTATAGGTAACATCAATAGGCTGTTCACCATATTGCTGTGGTTCTGAACCTTTATGATACCAGCTTTGATTTGAAATGGCTTTAAAGTTTCCGTCTGCAAATGTTTTCGACAGCAAGAAATCTAAGGAATCTAACGCTACTTTTTTGTAAACGGGTTTGTTCGTAATTAAATAGGCGTATAACATAGATTCTGGCAGAATTCCGTTTCCGTACGTTAAATAATTTTCAAACCACTGCCAGTCTTCAGATGCTGTATCTTCGTAGTTTGCCAGCAGTTTGGCATTTAGTTTATTAATGATGGCCGCAACATATAAATTTGGAATTGCATTATGATATAAATATAATCCTTTTGTTGCAAAACCAATAGAACGCGGCGACTGAATATTTTCTGCCCATTTTAATGAATTAAGGAAACATTTTGCCGCTTTTTTAGAAATGTTTTCCGGAAGAATGTCCGAATTTGAAACTACAGTTCCTAAAGCCCAAATCGCTCTTGCATTTGAATCTTCTAAATTAACTTCGGCATTTTGTTCAATATGTTCACGGTTTTCCTGATCGACATAATTGATGAAATTTCCTTTTGGTTTTTGGCATCTTTCGATAAAATCCAAATAAATTAAAATATAAGGAAGATCGTCTTTGTCTCTGGTTAATTTATAGTGCATACAAAATGCAATCAAAGCACGGGCATTATCATCTAAAGTATAACCTGACTCCAAATCCGGAACCGAAATTTTACTAAACTGAATAATTCCCAAATCTGTAGTTAATCTTTTAATATGTCTTAATTGAATATCCGGATAACTGTATTTAATATCTGATGGATTTTCGATTAATTTTTTATAAGTATCCATGTGTGTTAATGCGGCATTTTCCCAAGATGAAGCTCTCATTTTAGTAAAGGCGTTGATTCCCATTTCACGTCTTAAATTTTCATCAGAAATTAATTTTAATGTTTCTTCTGCAAACTGATCCACATTTCCAATATCAACCAGAACGCCGCAGTCTGAAGTTAAAACTTCTTTTGTATGCGCAATTTTTGACGCAACCATAGGACAGGCGCAGCTCATAGCATAAGCAAAAGTGCCGCTTACAGCCTGGTTTGGATCTTTTGAAGTAAACAAATAAATATCTGTAGCTTTTAAATATTCTAAAAGTTCCTCTGTATCTAAATATTGATTGATGAAGCGAACATTGTTGTGTAAATTTAGTTCGTCAACAAGTGCTTCCAGTTTATCTCTATAAGTATCAACTCCGTCTTTAATTAAATTTGGATGTGTTTTGCCAATAATTAAATACAATACGTTTGGTTCTTTTTCGACAATTTTAGCCAAAGCCTGTAAACCGGTTTCGATATTTTTTCCTTCGCCTAAAAGTCCAAAAGTTGAAAGTACAATTTTGTTTTGAATATCGAATTTTGCTTTTGCTTGTGCCGGTTCTTCATAAATTACAATATGAGTTCCGTGTGGTACAGTTGTAATTATATCTTCATTAATATCGTAGTCTTTTATCAAAATTTCTTTTGACTGGTTTGTCATCACAAAAACAGAATTGCTATAGCTTAAAAGTAATTTTACAAAAGTTTTTAATTCATTATTCGGGTTTGGAATAACGCTGTGAAAAGTATAGGTTAAGGGTTTTTTTACTGCATTTAAAAAATCCAGTAAATGGTCTCCGTAGTTACCGCCAAATAAACCAAATTCATGTTGAATATGAACTAATTTTACATTTTTATCTTTGTTGATTTCCTCGGCAACTTTTGTGTATTCTGCTCTTTCTTTTGTATTTAATGTAAAGGCCTGTGTTGGATTTGTCTGCGGTTTATCGACCAATTCACAAATTTCACAAGTTATTGATTTACCAAAAACATCGGTAATTCCTTTAATTGTATCCTGAGTATAAGTTGCTATTCCACATTGAGTTGGTGGAAATGTAGAAAGAAAAACAATTTTCGATTTATTTGATATCTTCTTCATGGGATGCTGTTTTAGTTCTGTTAATAAGTCGTCAAGGTTCAGTGAGGCCACCGCAATCTTGTCATCGGCGGCACCGTAATAAATAATATATATTGGTATTAAAAAAATGGTTGCATATATGGAGAAAACCACATAATCTGCATACAGTGTCTTTAATAATATCAGCTAGTATGACCAGTTTTTAATTTTAAATAAAATTACCTTGGGAACGCAGCGGTAATTAACTCAATCGATCAAAAAATTAACTCTAAAGCTTTTGGATGGGAATTGTATAAGATTGAGGCTGAAATTCTAAAAGTACTGATAAAATTATGATTTATAATGGATTGCGATAAAAAATATACCATTTGAGTTAATGGTTTTTGTAAGTAAAATAGAACTTTGAGAGACAAACAAATCAGACTTGTAAAAAGTCACATTATTAACTTAAATTTTAATATTATGTTACGTTGGACAGTCACATTTATAATTCTAGCTATAGTAGCCGGAATTTTTGGTTTTGGTGGAATTGCTGCCGGAGCCGCTAGTATCGCAAAAATTTTATTCTTTATATTCTTAGTTTTATTTATTATCTCATTAATAAGCGGAAGAACAAGAGTTTAAATTTTTAAGTTTATTTAAAAAAAAGCGAAATCAGCTGTTGTGTTGATTTCGCTTTTTTTGTTTCAAGTTTCAGGTTTCAGGTTTGAAATTCCAAATCCAAAATCCAAAATCCAAAATCCAAAATCCAAAATCCAAAATTCCAAATTCTAAGATTCAGTTTACATCTCACATTATGAATGTTTATTGTAAAACTTTTTAGTTACAAAAGCAATTGGTAAACCAATGCAGAAAATCAAAATCAAAATTGAAAGCAGTAAAGGAAAATCAAATTGTTTAGGTGGAAGTTTTGGAAATACAATTGGCAGCACAATAAGATTCATTACAATCCAAACGAAAAGACCGTATAGAAATCCCGAAAGTAAAAAGCTCTTTTGTAAAAACGGGAAGTAAGGATATGCTTTAAAATAAAAATAAGCAAAAATCAATGCGATAGAATAATGCAGCAGTAAACCATAAAAGGCCATTTGAGATCCGCCGGCATAAGCATCTTGTTTAAAGATTCCACTTGCAATAGACTGTAGAATTTTTACAGCGGTTGTTTTATGTAATACAACTGCATAGATTAAAATTGCTGCCAGAATATCTAATGTACCTGATAATAAACCCGAATATAATATTGTTCTAGATTTTGATCTCATTAATTTAAAGTTTAGTGATGTACTGAAAAATGCTATTTAATTGATGCGTATGTCTTTGTGTATGAACTAATGCAAAATCAATCCATTCGTACATAGTAAATTTGTCAAAACCGGGAACCTGAAAATCTAAGCAGGTTAGGGTTAAATCGTATTTTTCGGCACAATCTAATAACTCAGATTCCAGCCTGAGTAATTCTATGTTTAAGGCATTTTTATTGTATTCTTTTTTCTCTGGTTTAAGAAATACCGGTGCATCCATTTTTATATTGAAGTTTAAAAACAGTCCTTCAATGTCTTTAATTTTTTCGTCAGGTTTTCTGGTTGTTTTTTCGGTATTTCCGGCAAATAATTCAGGAAATCCGGAACAAGCTAAAATAATATGCTGTACGACTTGTCCGGGAGTCCAGCTTCCCTGATACGGAATTTGATTTAATTCATTTTCAGAAAACTTAGAAAGGGTTTCATTTAATTTTTTGAATGTTTCAACAATATCTTTTTGAACATTTGTTTTCATATTATTGATTTTTTTAGTTGACTAATTTACAGATGTAATCCACCAGACATTACCAAAAGGATCTGTTACGCCGCAGGTTCTGCCATAATCCTGATCGCTCAGTCCCATTAAAGAAACGGCGCCGTTTTCTATGGCTTTTTTATACGTTTCATCGGCATTGGGAACATAGACAAATAAGTTTGAAGTTTGTTTCGCCCAGTCTGTTATTTCATCAGTAATCATTATGGTGCTTCCGTTTAGGGTAATTTCGGCGTGCATAATGGTTCCGTCTTCCCGAACCGACTTTGTATTGGTCTCTGATGCGCCAAATACTTTTTTGGTAAAATCTATGAATTTTGATGCGCCTTGTAAAATTAAATAAGGCATTATGGTTTGATGTTCTGCAGGAATATTCATATCGTTATATTTTAAAAATTGGAATTTAAAATTACGATTTTTATTTTAATTTTTTGTGAATCAGTAAATTATGGTTTTACAGGAGTACTTCGCAATGAAAACCATACGAATTAAGAAGTTCGATTATTTTATGATTTGAAATAAAAGCAGCGTGAACCCGCAGAATTTTGTCACAGTCTTCGAGATCAAAATTGATAGTGCTCGTTGGGAAATGTTCAAGAAGTTTCCCAACAATCATTGCAGATTGTTCGACTTCCTGAACATTGGTTTTAAAAACTTCTATCATCGCAGGAAAGTTTTACAAAGCGATATTTTTGTATCGCTCTATTTTATGATAATAGATATAAGAGATTGCCAAAATCACTAAAAAGATTAACGGAAAGAAGCTTTGAAAGTTAATGCCGTCAACTGCAAAATGACTTATGGAAGCAAATATAAAATCGAAACCAAATCCGGCGTAAGCCCATTCTTTTACATTTTTAGGAACCGATGGAATGACTAATACCAAAACTCCCAGAATTTTGAAAATGACCAGTGCATTTCCAAAATACTCAGGATAACCTAAATGTCTGATTCCTTCTTTTGCCATTTCAGACTGAGAAGTTAAAGCTGGCATAACACCTTCGAATAGAAAAATAATAATAGTTGTAATCCAAAAAATAATTTTTGCTTTTTTCATATGGTTTATTTTTAAATAGTTATTAGTTAACGTGTTACAAATATACTATTCTTGTTTTTTTCATGAAATACATATTTACGACTATTTTAGGGGCATTTGGGACAAGTTTGAGGATTTTAGATTTTAGAGGGTAGATTTTAGATTTTTTTTGATTGAATATAACTATGGTGAAATAAACCTATAGTTTGTCATCCTGAGCGAAGTCGAAGGATCGCAAAGAGGCTCTGCAAAGATTGTCGATTTTGATTGCGGGGCTTCGACTTCGCTCAGCCTGACAAAAAATGAGAATAAAAAAAGCTCTCGCAGATTTTGGAGATTAAGCAGATTTTTTTTTATGCCACAGATTACACAGATTAAAAGGATTTTTATCTGCTGAATCTGCAAAATCTGCGAGAGACTTAAAAAAAACTTAGCGCCTTAGTGCCTTAGTGGCAAAAAAAAACTAAAAAACGCCATGAAACCTAAGTCTCACAGCGTTTTCCTCTCAAAAAATAAATAATTAACGGGTAATGTAACAGGTATTATTTCCAGCCTCCGCCCAGTGCGCGGTACAATTCAGTATTGGCTGTAAGTTGTTGTCTTTTAACATCAGCAAGTTCAAGTTCGCTTTGCAATAAATTCGCTTGCGCAGTTAAAACTTCAAGATATTCTGCCATACCGTTTTTGAATAAAAGGTTGGCATTTTTAATTGCTTGTTGTAATGTTTTTACTTTTTCTTTCAGGAAAGTTTCCTGCTGCTGTAATTTCTCTACTTTAACCAAAGCATCAGAAACCTCGCTTACGGCAACCAAAACAGATTGTCTAAAACTTAAAACGGCTTTTTCTCTTTCTGCAACAGCGATATTATATTGAGTTCTCACTCTTTTGTTGTTCAAAAGCGGTTGTGTTAAACCTCCTGCAACAGTTCCGAATAAGGAAGCCGGAATGTTGAACCAATTGCTCGTCTCAAAAGAGTTTACGCCGCCTTGAGCAGTAATTCTTAGAGCTGGATATAAATCAGCTTTTGTGATTCCAACATTTGCATTTGCAGCTTTAAGGGCTAATTCGGCACTTTTTACATCAGGTCTTCTGCTTACTAATGAAGACGGAATTCCGATAGCAGTATTGTTTTTAACTTCAATTGCACTTAACTTAATTGTTCTTTCTTTAGAATTTGGAAAAGAACCTGTTAAAACACTTAAAGCATTTTCCTGAATCGCGATGTTTTGTTCCAATAACGGAATCAACTGTGCTGAGTTTAATTTCTGCGCTTCAGATTGTTGAATTGCCAATGTAGTTACCTGACCAGCATCGTATTTTAATTTGATAATATTCGTAGTACTATCATTTAATTTTAGATTTTGTCTGGCAATTTCCAATTGAGCATCCAGCATTAAAAGATTATAATATCCTCTGGAAACATTGGCAACAATGTTTGTCTGCAATGCTTTTTTAACTTCTGCAGATTGTAAATATCCTGCATAAGCACCTTTTTTCTGATTTCTGATTTTTCCCCAGATATCCGCTTCCCAAGAAAGTGAAGCTCCGGCAGAATAATCGTCGATATGTTTGGCACCAATTGCCTGGTTTAAGTTCAATCCTGTAAAACTATTGTCAGACGGATTGCTTGTACTTGCGGTTACAAATAAATTAACCTGAGGTACATTTCCCCATTTTGACTGCGTAAATCTGTATTGTGCAATTTCAATGTTCTTTTCGGCAATCTGCAAATCGTTGTTTCTCGCAACGGCACTGTCGATCAATTTGATAATATCTTTTTCGGTAAAGAAGTTTTTCCACTCCACATCGGCAATACTTGTTGTATCGCTTGAAACCGATGCATTCCTGAAATTCTCAGGAAATGCATCTTTTGGAGTTTCAATATCCTTCGAAACTTTACAGGATATTAATGTCGTGATCAGAATGGCGAAGGTCACGATTTTGGTTATATGATTTTTCATTCGTTCTTTTATTAAATTTCTGTACAAGTATCTTTTCTGGTTTCAAGATCTTTTGAGATTCTGTACGATATATAAGCGATGCCAATTATGATGGCTACTAAAGCTGTGGTTATATAGTTTTCCATTTATTCTTTTTCTTCATTATGGATTACGGCAACTGGTTTTCCAGAAACCTTTTCTTGTAAATGCTGGAAGATGATGAATAATACCGGAATGATAAACAAACCTAGAATTACTCCTGAAATCATACCTCCGGCGGCACCAATACTAATAGAGTGGTTACCTTGAGCTGATGGTCCTTTTGCGCTCATCATTGGTATTAAACCTACGATAAAGGCAAGAGACGTCATGATAATTGGTCGTAAACGTAATTTTGCAGCATCGATTGAAGCTCTTATTAACGCTTGTCCCGATTTTCTTTTCTGCACGGCAAATTCGACGATCAGGATGGCATTTTTGGCGAGAAGCCCAATCAGCATGACAAGGGCAACTTGTACATAAATGTTGTTTTCAATACCTGTTAAACCAATAGCTACGAATACTCCAAAAATACCTGCAGGGATTGATAAGATTACCGCCAAAGGCAAAATGTAACTTTCGTACTGTGCAGCAAGTAGGAAATAAACGAATATCAAACACAGTAAAAATATTGTTGCAGATTGTCCTCCAGATGAAATCTCCTCACGAGTCTGGCCCGAGAATTCAAACCCGTAACCTGCAGGTAATTGTTGTGCTGCTACTTCTTCAATTGCTTTAATGGCATCTCCTGAACTAAATCCTGGTTTCGGAATCGCATTAATAGAAATTGAGTTAAATAAATTGTATCGTGAAGCGGTTTCTGAACCATAAATACGTGTTAATTTTACTAAAGTATTTATCGGAACCATTTCACCTGTTCTGTTTTTTACAAATACACGGTCAATTGCTGATGGATCAGCTCTGTCGGCAATATCAGCCTGAACTACAACACGGTAATATTTACCAAATCGGTTGAAATCAGATGCCTGCGCACTACCAAAATAAGCCTGCATGGTTTGTAAAATGTCTTTTACATTTACACCCAATTGATTTGCTTTTTCGTCATTAACTTCCAGTTGTAATTGCGGATAATCTGCTTTGAAACTTGTAAAGGCAACTGCAATTTCCGGACGTTTCATTAATTCGCCGATAAAGTTTTGAGAAATACCACTGAATTTATCCAGTTTTCCTCCTGTTTTATCTTGTAAAACTAAATCTAAAGCCTCAACGTTACTAAATCCCGGAACAGTTGGGAAACTGAATACGAAGAAACTTCCGCCGGAAATAGCGCCCAGTTTACCACGAACCTGATTCATGATTTCGTCAATGTTTTTTACTTCGCCGCGTTCTTCGTTTGGTTTAAGCAATACGAATACAACTGCAGAAGATGGACTTGTAGAGTTGGTCAATAAGTTGAAACCTGAAATCGCTGTTACAAATCGAGAAGCGTCTAATGCTTTTAACGTATTTTCAGCTTCGGTCATTACTTTTTGAGTTCCGTCTAATGATGTTCCAGATGGCGTATTTACTGCAATTGCTATAAATCCTTGATCTTCTGTTGGGATAAATCCTGCAGGAGTTGTTTTTACCATTACGATAGTTGCCACAACAATTAAACCTAATCCACCTAAACTCAACCATTTTCTTCTGATTAAGAATTTAAGTCCGCCTACGTAACGATTCGTTAAAGATTCAAAACTGCTGTTGAAAGCGGTAAAGAATTTTTCTTTAAATCCTTTTTTCACATAAGGCGCATCGTGATCGTGATCGTGTGCTGCGTGATTATCCTTTAAGAATAATGCCGCAAGCGCCGGACTCAATGTTAAGGCATTAACAGCCGAAATTACAATTGCAATTGCCATAGTAAAGGCAAACTGACGATAGAAAACTCCTGTTGAGCCTTCCATAAAACCAACCGGCAGGAATACAGCAGCCATTACCAGCGTAATCGAGATAATAGCACCCGTTATTTCGTGCATTGCTTCATGGGTTGCGATTTTTGGAGACAAGCGTTTATGCTCCATTTTCGCATGCACCGCTTCGACTACCACAATGGCATCATCGACCACAATACCAATCGCCAGAATTAATGCGAAAAGTGTTAAAAGGTTGATCGAAAATCCGAATAACTGCATGAAGAAGAACGTTCCTAAAATTGCTACAGGTACAGCAATAGCCGGGATTAATGTTGATCTAAAATCTTGCAAGAAGATAAATACCACAATAAATACAAGTATAAAAGCTTCTAATAAAGTATGCTCAACTTGTTCGATAGATTGGTCAAGAGATACTTTTGTACTATAGAAAATATTGTGTTTTATGCCTTTTGGAAAATCTTTAGAAGCCTTTTCCATCATTTTGTTAATGGCAATCTGAATATCATTTGAGTTTGATCCCGCTAACTGGATAACCCCAATTACAATTCCTTTTTTACCATTTAAACGTGTTAAACTGTTATAAGAGTAAGCACCAAGTTCAACTCTCGCAACATCTTTTAAGCGAAGTACTGAACCATCTGCATTAGAACGTATAGCAATATTTTCATAATCCTCTGGTTTAGTTAATTTCCCTTTGTATTTAATAACGTATTCAAAAACTTCTTTGCTTCGCTCTCCAAATTTACCCGGAGCCGCTTCCAAACTTTTGTCCTGAATAGCGCCCATAACTTCACTTGGAGTCACTTTATAAGTTGACATTTGCGTTGGGTTTAACCAAACACGCATTGAGTAATCTTTTACACCACCAAAAATACTGGCAGAACCTACACCCGGAATACGTTTTAGCTCCGGAATAATATTAATCTGTGCATAGTTGGCAACAAAAGTCTGATCGTATTTTGCTTCATCATCGGTATACATACCAATCGCCATGATGAAACTGTTTTGCTGTTTCGCCGTAACAATACCTTGCTGTACAACCTCTGCAGGAAGCTGGCTCGTTGCCTGAGCAACTCTGTTTTGTACGTTTACTGCAGCCTGGTCAGCATCAGTACCCAGTTTAAAGAAAACAGTAATCGCTAAAGTACCGTCGTTACTTGCTGTAGAGCTCATGTAAGTCATGTTTTCTACACCATTTATAGATTCTTCGATTGAAGGTGCCACAGAACGTAAAACCGTTTCTGCGTTGGCTCCCGGATATACCGCCGTTACCAAAACCGATGGAGGCGCAATATCAGGAAACTGTTGTAAAGGCAGTTTAGTTAAACCCAATACCCCCAGAATTACCAATAAAATGGAAATTACGGTTGCCAGTACAGGTCTTTGTATAAATATTTTGAACATTGTCTTTTAGAATTATTTTTTATTAGTTACTTCGGCAACTTTAGTTGATTTTTCTGGCTGAATCGCTTGTCCATCCTGAAGTTTGTCAATACCGCTTAACACGATTTGGTCACCCGTTTTTACACCTTCTTTAATTAAATAATTAGTACCGCTTTTACCCACAATAGTAATAGGCGTTTTAGTTACTTTGTTGTCTTTACCTACACTGAAAACAAATACTTTATCCTGCATTTCAACTGTAGCCGACTGTGGAACTAAAATTGCATCGTCGTGCTGTAACCCTAAACGGATTCTTCCTGTGTTTCCAGAACGTAACGTTCCGTTTGCATTTGGGAAAGTCGCTCTAATCGTGATTGCTCCGGTAGTTTTATCAAACTGACCGTCAACCATATCGATTTTTCCGGTTTGAGGATAAGCATTATTATCAGCTAAAATCAAAGTAACAGGAGGTAATTTTTTGATTTTATCACCAAGAGAACTTCCAGCGTATTGTGCTTTAAAGTTGATGAAATCAGTTTCTCCTAAAGAGAAATAAGCAAATACTTCATGAACATCTGATAAAGTAGTTAAAGCTTCAACATCAGAAGCAGAAACTAAACTTCCTTGTTTTTTAGGTAATCTTCCAATGTATCCGCTCACTGGAGCTGTAACATTAGTGTATCCTAAATTGATTTTAGCAGAACCTACCATTGCTTTAGCCTGCTCGATATTCGCAGCAGCGATTTTTTGAGAAGCTTTAGCTGTTTTCAATTGGTAATCAGAAACTACTTTGTTTTGAACAAGCGGAGTCAGTTTATCAACTTCTAAATTAGCGTTAATCAAAGCCGCTTCTGCAGCATGAAGGCTTGCTAAAGCGTTGTTTAACTGCTCACGAAACGGACGCTCGTTTATTTTGAATAAAGTTTGTCCTTTGCTTACATAAGCACCTTCGTCAACAAAAATTCTGTCAAGGTTTCCGCTTACCTGAGGACGAATTTCAACATCAACAGTTCCTTGTATAGCAGCAGGATATTCAGCGTCAGTAGTTGTATTTGCACTTGTGATCGCTAAAACTGGTAAAACCGGTGGTGGTGGAGCAGTAGGCGCCTGATTTTTGTCGCCACAGTTGCTTAATACTAAAGCCAGAATAAAACTGGTTATAATTATTACATTTTTCATTTTCATATTGGTTTTAATTGGTTGAACATTTTCTCGGATTAAATTTTTAGGTATTCTGGAATTCTCGGGATTCATATCTAATTAAATTAAATTATCTAACGTTGTTAAGTAAAAGGGCGCAAATTTTCATACAGCAGTCCCATCCATATTCTCTCTCAAAATGGGAATTAAATTATTTATCACTGTTAAGTAAAGGAGTAAAAAAACTCGATATTACTTGTATTAAATTTTCTAACAGTGTTAAGTTATCGTTATAAAAAAAAGGATTTTGTATTATCCAATTAAATTATTTTACACTGTTAAGTAAAACGTGAAAAAAAAACTATTGTATTGATTTGATGATACCGCCAATGGCATCTTTCAAAATTTGAGCATTTATTGTTTCTAAAATATCACTTTTGTTAATGATGTTTATGGCGATTAAACCATGAATAACAGAAAAGAAAGTAAAATATTTTTGTTTAATGATATCTTCACTTGGGTTGCTGTCTTTCATTACTTCAGCAATAACTCCGGTGAATAATTTGTAAGGCCCCTCTTGAGCCGAACATCGTTGTGCGCAGCAGGTCATTTGAACACCAAACATTAACTGATACATTTCAGTATTTGTAAAAGCGAAGTCCCAGTAAGTCATCCACATGGCTTCTAATTGATCTTCCGGTTTTTCAAACTTATCTATTGCAACCTGTAGCTCCTTAGTCAGTTTAATAAAACCTTTGCCTGTCAATTCTTCCAATATTGCTTCCTTATTCGAAAAGTATTCATAAATAATAGGAGCAGTATATTCGATTCTGTCGGCAATTTTACGCATACTCAAACCATTCCAGCCTTCATCTTTTACGATATCATAAGCAGCGCCAAGAATGTTATTTCTTGTCTCTTCTTTTTGTCTTAAAATTCGATCTTTGCTAGCCATTATATTCGAGTATTAAATTGTTTAACACTGTTAGGCAAATGTATGGCGGTTTTTCTAATTATGAAATAAATTTGTCATAATATTTTCTTATTGTTCCATAGATGGATTAGGAAGCCTTGAATTTATTGAGGTTTTCGCTTTTAATATTTTTTAGAAGCAGGACATTTTTCGTTTTTAAGAACGTTTTGTCCCGCTCTACATTATATTTTTTGTGGTGAACCCCACCACAAAAAGATGCCATTTCGATCGGGGCTAGGAGAGAACATAAATTTTTTCATTAGAACTTTGTCAAAGTTTACCACAAAGTTTGTCATTTCGAGGAACGAGAAATCTTCGCAAGTAGCTCGACAAAGATTATCGATTTAGATTGTGGAGTTTCTTGCGAAGATTTCTCGTTCCTCGAAATGACAAGATTGTGAAAAATCGATAATAAAATCGATGATTTATTGATTACTTCATTCCCCGAACACTCATTTCTATTGTATAAACGCTTTTACCGGCAGTAATAAATAATGTTTTAAATTTTTTTCCTCCAAAACAAACATTAGCTGTCCATGGTTCAGGAACATCAATATGGGCTATTTTTTCTCCTTGTGGATTGAATACAGTAACCCCTTTTCCGGTTAAGTAAATGTTTCCGGACTCGTCTATTGTCATTCCATCTGAACCTGATTCAGTAAACAGCGTTTTTTTGCCTAAAGAGCCATTACTTTCGATTGTATAAGAGTACGTTTTATTTGCTCCTATATCCGCTACGTATAAGGTTTTTCCATCCGAAGTTCCAATAATGCCATTAGGTTTTACAAGATCATTCTCAACGTTGATAATTTTGGATTTATCCGGAGATAAATAGTAAACACATTCTTTCTCTATTTCTTTGGAGGTATGTTTCCAATAATCCCTTTGGTAAAAAGGATCTGTAAAATAGATACCGCCTTTTGGATCAACCCAAAGATCATTGGGACCATTCAGTCTTTTTCCTTCAAAGTTGTTTAATAGTACAGTATAATTTTTGTTTTGGTCTATTTTCCAAAGCTCATTTTTTTCATCGGCGCAGGCCAAAAGGTTGCCTGTGTGATCAAAGTACAAACCGTTAGCCCTTCCTGCATTTTCCATAAAAACAGAAAGTTCGCCATTAACCGACCATTTCATGATTCTATTATTAGGCTGATCCGTAAAATAAATATTTCCTTTCTTATCCGAAGCAGGTCCTTCTGTAAAACTGAATTGATCTGATAGTTTTGTGAGAACTGCGCCTTTTGCTATTAAGTTATAGCTTTTTTCTTTTGATGTCTGAGCGGATATAAAATTTGTAAAAATTAAAGTAATAACAAATATAAGTTGTGATTTTATTTTAAGTTGGAGCATTATAAAAAGGTTTAAAAGTTGCTTTTGAAGCGTTTTTAAAAGTAGTTTTTATTTCTGATATTCTGAAAAGTTGGGTTAAGATTCTTTTGAGGAGCAGAAATTCCGTTTTCAAAAGAACGTTTAGTCCCGCTCTCCACTATATTCCCGATAAACAAAAACTACGGCTAAAAAGCCTTGTTTTTCTAAATCGGGAGATGCTGTTTCGATCGGGGCTAGGCGAGAAGGTATCTTTTTTATAATTTTCCTAAGCAATTTTAAATGAAGTTATTTAACATATTAAATTTGAAATGGCGACTTTTTACGTGTAGAAAGTAATATTTTTACGAGACAAATTCAAAAAACACTTAATCAATAAATTATGTCGCTACTGATTCTAATTGCCGGTATTCTCTTATTATTGATTCTAATTTCCGTTGTAAAACTCAATGCCTTTATTTCCTTAATTGTTGCCGCTTTCTTTGTCGGCATTTTCAAGCAGATGCCTTTTCTGGATTTAATCAATTCGATACAGCAGGGAATAGGAAGTACGTTAGGTTCTTTAATTTTAATTATTGCTTTTGGCGTTATTTTAGGAAATTTGCTTTCCGATAGTGGCGCTGCACAGCGAATCAGTTCTGTCATGATTCGGTCCTTTGGTATTCAGCATATTAAATGGGCAATGGTCATAACCGGATTCTCTGTTGGAATTTCGATGTTCTACAATGCAGGGTTTATAATTTTGATTCCAATGGTTTTTGCCGTGGCCAAAAGCACTAAACAGCCTATCATTTATTTGGGAATTGCCATGGCATCGGCACTTTCTATTACGCATGGTTTTTTGCCTCCACATCCGGGACCAACAGCAATTGCAGTTATTTTTAAAGCCAACATTGGCAAAACACTTCTTTACGGACTTATAGTTGCGCTTCCGGCACTTTTCATGGCCGGAATCATCTTTCCTGAATTTATAAAAAAAATAAATGCTTTTCCCCCAAAAGGATTATTCGACAGTAAAACTTTCTCAGAATCAGAAATGCCTTCTTTTACAATTAGCATTGTAACGGCATTAGTTCCAATTTTTTTAATGGCGACAGCTACGTTCAGTGAATTACTATTGCCCAAAGAAAGTGCGTTATCTGCCGTATTGCTTTTTATTGGAAATCCGATGACTTCAATGTTAATTGCAATACTTTTTGCTGTATTTACCTTAGGCATTTTGCGCGGAAGAAAAATGCAGGATATTATGGGCAACTCAGGTAATGCTTTAAGCTCGGCTACGATGATCATTTTAATAATTGCTGCCGGCGGTGCTTTTAAACAAGTATTAATTGACAGCGGAATAGGAACAGATCTAAGTACTTTTTTTGAACAATCCTCTCTTTCACCTTTATTTTTAGGCTGGCTGATTGCGACTATTATTCGCATTGCTTTAGGATCTGCGACAGTCGCCGGATTAACCGCAGCCGGAATTGTACAGCCCTTAGTGATTGCATCTGGTGTGAGTCCGGAATTAATGGTTTTGTCTATTGGAGCTGGAAGTTTAATGTGTTCGCATGTAAACGATACCGGATTTTGGATGTTTAAAGAATATTTTGGCATTAGCGTGTCGGACACTTTTAAAACCTGGACGGTTATGGAAACAATTATAGGAGTAATGGGATTGATTGGGGTATTACTTTTAAATTTATGGATCAAATAAATAACATGGAAGCAATGTATATTGGTATTGACATTGGAACAACAGCTACAAAAGCCGTTTGTTTTGATAAACAGGGAAATGTGCTTCGACAAATTGTTAAGTCGTACAAAATGTATCATCCCAAGCCGGAATGGAGTGTTCAAAAACCGCATGAAATTTTGCGAACCGTAAAGGAATGTATTAACGAGATTACAAACGGAATTCAGCCTCAGTTTATCAGTTTTAGCTCGGCGATGCAAAGTGTTATTGCAATTGATGAAAACGGAAAACCACTGACAGATGCTATTTTATGGGCAGATAACAGAGCTGTGGGAATTGCCGAAAAACTTAAAAATTCAGATCAGGGAAAACACTTTTATCAAAAAACCGGAATACCAATTCATCCTTTTTCTCCCTTGACAAAAATTGCCTGGTTCAAAGAATTTGACTCTGAACTATTTTCCATAACCTATAAATTCATCAGTATTAAAGAATATGTCTGGCATCATTTGACCAATGAATATTATACAGACACTTCAATGGCGTCCGGAACCGGATTGTTAAACATTCATACTTTAGATTGGGATGAGGAAGTTTTGGATTTCTTGAACATAAAGCCACACCAACTATCTAAAGTTTGTGAAGTCACACACCGATGCAAAGGAATTTCAGATGATTTTCTTTATGTAATGGGTGGTGGCGACGGTGCGTTGGCCAATCTCGGAACAGGCGCCATGAACAAAAATTGTATTGCATTAACTATTGGCACGAGCGGAGCAGTTCGACTGCCTATTGACAAACCGTATCTTGACGACCAAATGCGCACTCAGTGTTATCATTTGATGGACAATCAATATCTTACTTTAGGTGCTGTCAATAATGGCGCGATAGTTTTACAATGGCTGAAAGAAACTTTGCTAAATACAACTCAATCTTTAGAGGTTCTTATTGAAGAAGCCGCAAAAATTCCTGCGGGTTCTGATGGACTGCTTTTTGTACCTTATTTATTGGGAGAACGAGCGCCAATTTGGGATGCCTCGGCTCAAGGAACCCTTTTAGGAATGCAGATTACACACACACAAGCGCACTTGGTACGAGCCACTTTAGAAGGAATTTTATTTGGATTGTTCCAAATCACAGAAATTTTAATTCCGGATCCCGAACATAGAAAAGAAACAAAAGTTATGGCCAGCGGCGGATTTGGTAAAAGCGAACTATGGCTCCAAATGGTTGCTGATATTTTTCAGATGCAGGTTGAAACCTCGCAAACTATCGAAGGATCTTCTTGGGGAGCTGTTCTTATAGGTTTAAAATCACTCGGCGAGAAGATCACAAATGATAACAAAACGGGACAAACCTATTTTCCTAATACGAAACATAAAAATGTATATGAAGCTGCGTTCAATAAGTTTAAAAAAGTATATCCTTTACTGAAGGATTTTTAAGAACCAATATGAATTTGCATCAGAAGCATTAAAACATAAAAATTAATTATTGCTGTTATTAAACTGGACTGAAGTCCATCTCTACAAAATACCTCGAGCCTTTGGCTCTTTTTTGGACGGAATAAAATTCCGAAGGAATGATTTATATTGTAGGGCTGGACTTCAGTCCAGTTTGAGTATGAAAAGAAGGAAAAAAATGAAGGCCCAAATTTGCGTCCCAAATTTTTTTGTAACATTACAAAAAAAATAATGAAACCAACAACCATCATAAAAACCACATTAGCTGTTCTATTTTTCCATCAAATTAGCTTTTCTCAAGAAGTAAAAAAGCAAACAACTTCAGAAGAACCCAAATACACAATCGAAAACTGTGTCAATCATTTTGAAATAGACAAAGCCACAAAAACAAAAGCAGGTTATCAATATTGGTTTGCCGATAAAGATTTTACGCTCGAAAACACACTTAAAATGAGTATCGTAGAACCAGGAAAATCAACACACGCTCCGCATAAACACATCGAAGAAGAATTTTTCTATATTCTTGAAGGCACTGCAGAATTCTATCTCGACGGAAAAACCAAAACTGCGGGTCCAAACACTAGTTTTTACTGTCCCTCAAATATGGAGCACGGAATTAAAAATGTTGGAAATACCGATTTGAAATATTTGGTGATCAAGAAAGATTTGAGGTAAACTAAATTAACTTATTGATACATGTTTACTGAAATAGGCAACTGCCATTTCTACAATTTCCTCTTTGGTAGTAAAACTGTATTTTATTCCGCTGTCTAAAGTATAATGGTCGCCAATGTTTGGAAAATATTCTTCTCCATTTGCCTGAAATGAATTTACAACTGTAAGCCAGCGATGGCGTTCATGATCTTTGAAGGAATAGATTAGATTATCTGAAATAATAAAGTTAGTTCCGTTATCAACATCTAGTATAGAGGTGTATTTACTTTTTGAGAAATTACCAAGAATGCAGATGTTTGAATTGAATTTTTGGAATAATAACTCATTGATTTTTTGGTTATTGTGCATATGAAAATCTTTTAAATTTTGGTGTAGTATTGTAAATGTAAGACAGCAATTTTCGTTTACTATACCCTTAAAAGTTTTTATTATATTAAAATAAGGTTTTTTACAACTTATCAAAAAGGAATATTTTCAATTCTCAATTATTCTATTTATTGCAAATTTTTTCATTTGACTTTTTACGAGATAATATATTCCAACAAAAAGCAAAAACACCATAATTTTAATCAATAATGCAAGAAAAAAATTAGAAGGATAAATATCTAAATCACGATACATTGTCCACGAGCTTGGTAAATAATCGCGATGGAAACTAGTAATAAATATTATAAATTGTTCTATTGAAACAATAAGCAAAAAGCTGAATACAATTCTCAATAAAGCATTTTTACTAACTTTTTTAAATCGCAGTAATTGTGTAAGAGCGAACCATAGAATAGGCTGAAACCAAATCCCAAACCAATATTTCCCGAACAATCTGTTGATCAAATCGTTTTGTTCTTCGGGATTACTTTCTGCATAAAAAACAAAAATTCCAATTATCCAGACTGCAAAATAAATTACGCCAGCCAAAGAAATAAATTTAACGGCTTCTTCGTCTATTTTATACAGGATTGGTTTCTTTATAAAAATTGAAACAATTAGATATAGAATTGAATATAACCCAAAGGCTGTAAAAAAGTCTATAGTTATTATTTGAAGAAGGAATAGAATGTTTTCTCTCATTATTTTTTCGCTCTGTCTTTTACCAAACGATTTTTGCTTTTCGAATAACCAACTTCTTCTACATTAAAAGAATCTAGAATTCTATTCATTCTGTCGGTATATTTTTTTTCTTTACTGGCTTCTGTCCATAACATGATTTGATAGTATCGGTCTTTTCCCTTTACAATTGCCAATCGATAAAAAACGTTAAAACCGTCGATGATTCCAGATACTGAAAAAACAATAGCACTTGAGGAATTAATTTTCTTTTTCTTTACATCGTAGAGCTTAAAATCTTTTAAACCGGATTTTTTTAAATTATTCAAAGTAGCATTGTAATATCCATCGAGATCTGGTGTTGTGTTTAATAAATTATTTTCAATAGCATTTACAAAATCAGTTTTTAATTCATCTATTACAATAACATAAAATTCGTCAAACTGATTCTGTAATTGTAAAGAAGCTTGACCATTTAATTCAGTCGTAACGCCAAGACTTTCCGGAACAGATAATGAATATTTATTTTCGACTGTTTTCTTTTCAAATTTTTCATTCGAATGATTCTGATCGCATGAAGAAAGAACTACAAGAAATAGTAAAGAAATAATTTTTTTCATAAGGTATTTTCTGGTTTTTAGCTGATGTAATATTAAGTTAAAATAGAATAATGTCCAACTCTTATTTTTAATATGTGGGATTCAACAATTGTGAACATTGGTGTATTTTAAACAACTAATTGTAAGCGTCAAATTATTGAATTTTAGGACATGAATACAAACACACTTTCCAGAGAAGCTGAAACAAGACTTCTAAATTTCTTCAACACTAAAATTGATCCGCAAGACATGGCCAAAGCAATAAGACAGGTAAATTATATCCTTGCTTTAGGTGTTATGCGAGAACATGAAACCCTTCAAAACGGAATTGATAACTTAGAAAACAGCTTTTTTTGGCTAAATGAATTGGCTGAAATTTTGAATTCATATTTGGAGAAGGAATAGAGTTTATAAAAAACCTCGATTTGAAAAAATTGAGGTTTTAGTTCTTTATTCACTACTTTGTTGGCACGGATTGCAAATCCGCGTTATTGGGCTATTCTGTAGCCATTGTGTCTACACTGACAGCCATAGTATCAACTGCTTCTAAAGTATTTTCATAGCTGTTTATTTCATCATTATTAAATGCTTTATTTACTTTTTCAGAAAGAAAAACATTTCCAAATAGACCATAGCCAATGCTTTTACTTTTGCCTTGCCATGTAATTTTAGTAATTGAAAATAGTATATAATTGTCTCTAGTTACAGAATTCTCAATTAACTTTTCTGCCAAAGAACTTCCAAACAAAATCCCTAATTTTTCCATATCAGACCCATTTTCTGAGATAGAATTCTGAACAACTTGATTTATTACTGATTTTACAGCTTGTTTATGTTCTTCACTACTTGGGTTAGTTAAAACTGCTACTAAAATGATAGAAGCAAAAACTAGAAGTATAATATTCGTTTTTTCATAATATTTTTATTTGGTTTTCATTTTCCAGTAAATAAGACTTCCATTTCTGGAAGTCTTAAAATAAACAATAAGCTGTTAAGCATATCGGATTAACTTCCATGTTACAGCTTTGTTGTTGTAAGGAGGAAATTGATTACCTTTTGCTAAAGGTATAGTTGTTGATGGAGATGATTGTGCCTCCCACACTCCTGATTCAGGACATGTTTCACCGGTTTTGCCAGTTGTTCCTAATGGTAATGCCATAATTTTAAATAATTAAGGTTAATAATTAGTAAACTTAAAACCAATCATTATCTAATTATTACGGAAAACCTTTTTTAGTTCTTTTTGTGTGATAATTTAATTTTTAGTTAGATTAGTTGTCGTTTTTGCTTTCAAGTGAGGCGCTCGTGTTAGCCGGAAGCAAGCAGGGATTAAAAGCTTATAAATGTAAAAACCTCGATTTTTTATGGTTGAGGTTTTTAGTTCTTAGAGAAAAAATGCATTCCTTACTTTGCGGACACGGATTGCAAATCCGCGCTATCGGGTTATAAAGGATTCAAATTAGAATCTATTGAAGATATGTCTTTTTCGAACCAATATCTGAATTGTCTAATGATATTAATATCATCCTGTTTATTTTCATGCATCCTTGTCCATCTTACTTCTTTAGAATCTAGTTCATTTTTACTAAATATTTTATTTACAATTTTGTCAATATAGTTTTTATCAAATAACGAAATGAAATAATTGTAATTATCTTCCGAAAAATCTGATTTGTAAGGTCCTTTCACAGCCGTACTTGTAGCGGTTGGAATATATATTTTAATAAGATCCAAGAGAGCTTTTGGATTTTTATCTAATATTTTTTTGATGTATTTATGTAGGTCTTTCTTTTCTTTATTTATCCAAATGAGAAATAAATCATTTGCATAATCTGGAAATTCTTCAAAAATAGAATTGTTTTTAGATTCTTCAAGTGCCTTGTCTAACAAGATATTCTCTAATTCAATTTTTTCATCATTTGTAAAGTATTTATAATCATCTTTTTCTTTTTCTTTTAGCCATTGGTATAAATCATATGCAAAATTAAATTTCGAATTTTCGGATAAAAGTTCTTTTGAAAATTGATACTGCTCTTCTTTATTATCATGTTTTCTAATAAGATGATATACAAAAAGTGCTGCCTGACTTTTTGGAGCACCAAAAGATAGAAACAAACTTTTTTGATAGGATGGAAAAAGATCAGAAATATCGGATATACTATTTGATATTTTCTTCGATTTTTCCCAATTTATTTCTTGTTCAATACTCCTTAGCTTATATAGAAGATTATCTGGACTGCTTTGTTCAATTAGAGTTTTTAAAGCATGATTAACTTCATCTCGGTTTAATGAAATAACTTCATCTATAAAATTCTGAAATACAATATCAGATATTTCTCCCTTCATAACGGAGTAGCTAAAGTATTTATTAAAATATTTTGGAGAAACAATATTCTTATTCTTAAACCATACATCAATAATATTTTTATCAAATGATGAAAATATTGTATCATCTTGCCTAATAGGGAATAATTGTTGTATTAATCTTAAAGCGCTTGCCTTTTGACTTGAAGTATAATCTTTTCCTAAGTCATTTAATTGTTGCTGTCTAGATTCTTGAATCTCTTTTCCTAAAGTTGTATTTGAAGCAGCAATAAATAAACTTGGATTACTTTTTATAAATGAATAAAATTCAGGATAAAATATCTTAATTGCTTCAATTAATAATAGATCTACAATATTTACTTCTTTATATAAAAGAGGCATTGTAAAAGAAATTGAATTTCCATATCTAACTGCCAGGCGAGGAGTATCTAAACGAACTAATATATTTGTTGTAAATTGATAAAAAAATTGACGTATTTCTTCTTGTGTAATTTCTATATTATTTGAATTGATAGCATTTTCTACTATTTCAAGGCAAAAATCTTTAAGTGATTCAGGTTGTGCAGATGGTATTTTTAAAGGTACTTGGATTATTTTTTCAAGAAAATTTTGCCCTGACCTTTGATCTCCTTGTCCAAAACGTTCTCCGATTGCAGCTGATACCATTTCCTCATCAAAAGATAATATATATGTCGTATTTGAAAAATCAGCAGTTAATTTAACTAATCTAAAAATAGAATGGATTTCAATTTTATCTAATCTATCAATATCATCTATAAAAATGACAATTTTACTTTTTGTTTTTTTTAGAATTTCCTCAAGGCGACCTTTCAGCACTTCCACATCTACGATATCTAAAACATCTCCAGTATTTGCTAATGTTTCACCAACGTTGCCAACTCCAGGTAATTCAAAATTAATTAACTTCCCATATTTTTTTAAGATTTCACCCGCTTTCTCTTTTTTAGTTTTTAGATTAGAATCTAAAGTGTCAGCTAGCTTTTGGAAGAACTGATTTAAAAGTGCATTTTCATCAGTGTATCGCCAAGGATTAAATTTAACGCAAAGTATGTTTTCATTTTTTAATAATTCTGATTCTATAAAATTTAGTAGAGAAGTTTTGCCTTCTCCCCAAGCTCCATATAATCCAATTACAATACAATCTTCATTCTTTCTGTTATTTATTGTAGTTGCAACTCTTTTTGCAAACTCAAAACGTTGAAATTTATCTTCGATTTGTTTTGAAATAGGTCTATCAGCGGAAAAATCTTGATTCATACGTATATTGCTTTTTTCAAATATATATTTTTTTAAAGTTAAAATATTAAGTGTTTATACTTGATTTTATAAAAAAAGGACAGCTCTTCAAAAAGAAGAACTGCCCTCTTAGGCAAATTTTTAAATTTGCATTCCTAAGAATGCGTACAGTTTTTGGTAATCACTAAATTGAAGACTAAAACGCAGGTTATTCGTTTATGATATCGCCTTCCTTAGTTTCTTCGCTGGCAATTTTCACCAGTTTATCTTTAAGAGTTAAATCTCCGAAAATTTCGATTTTATCGTCGATTTCCCTTCCTTTTTTAATATCAACTCTGTTTGCTTTATGATTCACAACTCTAATTACAAACAAACCTTCAGCAGAATTCACCACTGCTGATTTCGGAACTACAAATGTGCTGTCTTTCGCATTAAGCGGTAATAAAACTTCGGCAACCATTCCCGGTAATAAATCCTTTTTTGTATTTACAACATCCATTTCAACACGCTCAGAACGTAATTTTAAATCTAAAGCACCAGACATTCTCGTAATTTTAGCTTTAAAAGTTTCAGGTAATGATTTTACATTAAAACTCATTTCATCGCCTTCGTGTAAATATCCCGTATACAATTCAGGAATAGAAACCGCCAAACGTAATTTATCTTGCTGTTGAATGGTTAACAAAGGCAAATCTGAACCTTTTCCTGCCGGACCAACAAATGTTCCTAAATTCACGTTTCTTGCCGCTACAACGCCATCAAACGGAGCGCGGATCTCCAAATAACCTCTTATAATCGAAACTTCTTTATGAGCTGCAATTGCGGCTTGGTATTGCGCGTAATCAGAATTCTTCTTTCCGCTTGCCATTTCTAAATCGTTTTTAGAAATCGTTCCTTCAACTTTGCTTGTTTCATACAAACGGTTATAAGTACTTTTGCTGGTGGCATAAATCGCTTCCATTGATTTTAATCTCGATTCGGCTGCAGCCAGCTGTGAACTGATTTCAGGAGCTTCTAAAACAATTAAAAGCTGTCCTTTTTTTACTTTCGTACCAATATCAACTTTCAATAATTTTACGAAACTGCTCACTTTAGCATACAAATCTACTTGTTGAAAACCAGTTAATTCGGCTGGTAAACGCAATTCTGTACTTAGTTTTTCTTTTTCTAAAAGAAACGTTTCAGTTTTAGGTTCGATTTCTGCCACAACAGGTTCTTCTTTCTTTGAATTACAGCTGTTAAGGAAAAATAATGCTGCAAAAAACAGCGCGCTATATTTTATAATTTTATTATTCATTATTTTGATTTTAATGATGAGATATAATGGATGCTTTCTTCGTCTTCAGGATCTAAAGAAACAGATTGTGTCGATGTTTTTTCTTGTGCCCAGGCAAAAATCTGAGGAAGAATTAATAATACGGCAAAAGTAGAAAATAATAATCCGCCAATAACCGCTCTTCCTAACGGAGAAACCTGATCGCCTCCTTCACCGTGCCCAATTGCCATTGGCAGCATTCCCGCAATCATCGCCACAGAGGTCATGATAATAGGACGAAGACGTAACGCCGCAGCTTCTCGTGCAGACTCTAATGCATTTCCGTTTCGTTTACGCAATTGTTCGGCATTTGTGACCAGTAAAACGGCATTGGCAATCGAAACTCCAACCGACATAATGATCCCCATATACGATTGTAAATTTAGCGTTGAACCTGTAAGCGTAAGCATTAATAAAGCTCCTAAAACTACCGCAGGAACTGTCGTTAAAATTACCAATGAAACTTTGAACGACTGGAAATTAGCGGCTAACATTAAGAAGATTACAAAAACGGCAACCAATAATCCTGTTTGTAAACTACTTAATGTTTCGCTCAATACAGTACTTAACCCAATTGGCGAAATGAACAAACCACGAGGTAATTCGCCTAAAGAACTAATTGTTTTGCTCACATCTTTTGTAGCCGTACCTAAATCGGTCTGGTTGATGTTTGCCGTAACGGTAATGTAAGGCATAGCCCCTAAATTGTCATTTTCACCACTTACAAATGTGGGTGTAATTTTTGCAACGTCACTCAAAACAGGACGAATCGAGTTTCTTAATACCGGAATTTCTCCAATATCAGTTTTGCTTTTCATTTTGTTCAAAGGAACCTGAACCTGAACGTTGTATGATAATCCCGCTCTTTCATCAACCCAGGTATTTTTTTCGGTATATCTTGAAGATGAAGTCGAAGCCACAAGCGAACGCGAAATATCATTCATATCAACGCCTAACTCAGCAGCACGCGTTCTGTCAATATCAATATTCATTGCCGGATAGTGAATTGGCTGACCAATTTGCACATCTCTGAAATACGAAATCGCTTTTAGTTTATCAACAATTTGATTGGCGTATAATTCATTTCGTTTTTTGTCTTTTCCGGCAATACGAATTTCGATTGGAGTAGGAGAGCCCTGGCTTAAAACTTTATCAGTCAATTCGATTGGTTCAAAAGAAACTTTAGTATTTGGCAGTACCTTTTTAAGTCTTGCTCTAAAGTCATCTTTAAACTCATCCATGTCAACATGATACTCTTTTAAACTTACCTGAAAAACAGCTTCGTGCGAACCCGCCATGAATAAATAAATCGGGTTGATGGAGAATAGAGAAGGGTGCTGACCCACATACACAGAAGATATTCCGATATGCTCTTTTCCAACCATTTTCTCCAATTCTTTTAAAACAATTCTGGCTTGTTCTTCTGTTCTTTCTAAACGAGTTCCGTCAACAGCACGTATTCTCAATTGAAACTGGCTTGAATTCGTTTTTGGGAATACATCTTTCCCGATAAAACCAATAAATACAATCGCTAAAGCTGTGGCAGAAACCAAATAGATAATACTTGTTGCTTTTTTGTATGGAAACAATCGATCTAAAGTTCTCATAAAACGGATTTTGAATCTTTCAAAAAGACTTATTTTTCCGTTATTATCTGTATCTAATCTTTCGACATAACCTTTTTTCTGTGTGATCAAATCTTTTTCAGATTCCGGAGTTAAACCGCAGTCTCTAAATTCTGCTTCATCATCTGTAATTTCTGGGCCATGTTCGTGTTTTTCATGCCCTTTCATTATCCAGTTTGCCATTACAGGCACAAAAGTCTGAGATAATAAAAACGAAATAACCATCGAAAATCCAATTGCTAAAGCCAAAGGCAAGAACAAAGCTCCCGGAATACCAACCATTGTAAATGCTGGCGCAAACACAGCTAGAATACAAAGTAAGATCAATAATTTAGGTAATGCAATTTCCTGACACGCATCCCAAATAGCGAGCGCCTTGGGTTTTCCCATATCAAGATGCTGGTGAATATTTTCGATCGTAACCGTACTTTCATCCACCAAAATACCAATTGCAAGAGCTAGTCCGCTCAAAGACATTAAGTTGATCGTTTGTCCGAATAATTTCAGGAATAAAACTCCCGAAATAATCGAAATAGGAATCGTTAAGATTACGATTAATGCCGCACGTTTATCTCCCAGGAATAATAAAACCATTAATCCCGTTAAAACCGCACCAATAATTCCCTCAGTAATTAAACTTTTAACCGAGTTGATTACATAAACCGACTGGTCAAATTCATAAGATAATTTTACATCTTCAGGAAGTGTACTTTGAATTTTAGGAAGTTCTGATTTTAATTTCTGAACCACATCCCAAGTCGAAGCATCTCCGGCTTTTGCAATACTAATATAAACCGAACGTTTTCCGTTTACCAATGCATAACCTGCCGTAATATCGGCACCGTCTTTTACAGAAGCAACATCACCTAATTTTAGATTTTGAACGCCGCCTTTAAATAACGGAATCTGCTCAAAATCCTTAATTTCCTTAATCGTATTATTGGTTGGCGTAATATAATTTTTGTCGCCCATACGCACGTTTCCGGATGGAGCCGTTTGATTGTTTAAACGAATCGCTTCAACAATTTGATCTGCCGTCATATTATGAGAACGCAATAAATCAGGATCAACGTTCACTTCAATAGTTCTTGGGCTTCCGCCAAAGGGAGCCGGAGATAATAAACCGGGAATCGAAGTAAACGAAGCACGAACATAAACATTGGCTAAATCCTGTAATTCATTATTAGATCTAATTTTACTGCTCAAAACCAATTGCCCGATTGGCAGTGAAGAAGCATCAAAACGAATGATAAACGGAGGCTGTGTTCCCGGAGGAAAAACCGCCTGGATTCTGTTTGAAAGCGCACTTAACTCGGCAGCGGCCTGCGCCATGTTTGTGCCTTCATAATAGGTTAATTTCATAATCATTAACCCCTGAATATTTTTGGTTTCTACCGATTTGATACCATTCGAAAAAGGCAAAACATTCACGTAGTTTTTAGCAAAATAAGCTTCCATCTGGTCTGGCGTATAACCTCCAAACGGATGCGCAATATAAATAACCGGCAAATTCATTTTTGGCAGAATATCTACCTTAATGTCTTTGATGGCGCCAATTCCGAAGAAAAATAGACCCGCAACCAATACTAATATGGAAATGGGTTTGCGGAGTGCAAAACGTATTAAATTCATTAGACGTTATAATTAAAATTCATTTATAAATAAGTCAAAATTGCCCGTTGCAGCAACTTTCAGTAAAAACGACTGCCATACATTATTGTTCACAATATCACGATCGATTTCGGCACGGTTTAAAGTGTAAATCGTTTGGGTCAAATCAGTTAGATCTGTTAAACCATTTTTGTATAAAGTCGATTTTTGAATGTAAGCTCTTTTTGCCGCATCAACCTGAATGGGTGCTTCGGCATAATTATCAAGTGTAATTTTGATCTTATCTTCGGCAAAAGTCAGCTGTGATTTCAATTCTCTGTCTGCCTGATTGTATTCTTCCTGTAAAGCCTGTGAAACAAATTTCTGAGCGCTTACTTGTTTGCTTGATCTAAAAGGTGTGGTTAAATTCCATGTAATTCCAACTCCAACTAAATAATTGGTACGATCCGGATTTACGCCATCCCAGTAATTTCTGCTAAAAGCATTTTGGTCGGTCGCATAACTATTGTCAAATCCTGAAGCCCTGGTTTGTAAAACTCCAAAAGCACTCATTGTTGGGTAATAAAAACGTTTGTATAATTTAACCTGCTGATTGCTGTAATCGATTTTCGTTTTATAGAACTGTAATAAAGGATGAAGGCTGTCTGTTGTTGTATTTCCTTTAATTAATTCTTTCGGAATCTGAGTTACAAAAAGTGTATCGACAGCAAAATCCTGTGGCGCAACGCCCATTAAATCGACTAATTTATTGTTTTGTTCTTTAACGAAATTCTTCGCCAGATTCAATGCAATTTTAGCTTTAGAAACTTCGGCAGTTGCCAATGTAGAATCTACTCCGGCTAATAATCCGTTTTTAACTCTCGCAACAGCTGTCTTTTTGAAAACTTCGGCACGATCCAGATTTTTTTGCTGCGAAATCAACAATCTCTGGCTTGCCAGTAAATTTAAATAAGCAGCAGAAATTTTGATTTCCTGCTGGAATTTTTCCTGTTGTAAATCTTTTTCTTTGGCCTGAACATCAATTTTAGATAAATTGATTTTTTCCTGTGTTTTTCCAAAGGTGAAAAAATCCCAGTTCATGTTGACCAGATAAAGTGCGCCAAAAGCCGAATTCCAGTTTTGTTCCGGCAGCGGTAATCCTGATGAAGCAACTCCAAGACCTCCAAAACCATAAAGCGGTCCGTTTTGACCATTTACAGTTCCGTAATCCTGCTGTGCCGATAAATTTAGGTTTGGCAGGTAATCACGTCGAGATTGTTTTAGAGTCTCTTTTGATGCATTGGTGTAATTGTTTTTTGCCCTAATCGAACCGTAATTTTCAAGCCCAGTTTTTACTGCTTCTTTTAAAGAAAGGGTTTGAGAGTAACCGATTGATGCAAAAATCAAGAAAAATAATAAGGTAATTTTTTTGAAATACATAAACTCAAGTGTGAAATTATAGAGCAAATTTATTTCTCTTGTACTGATAAAAGTCATGTTAAGTGATGTACTGCAATAATAAATGACCAATTCAATTTGTCATTTATTAGAAATGATAATTAAATATTTGTCCGTACTTTGTAAACTATTTAAGTTTAAAAAATGAGCATAAAATTTGATAATATACTGGATAACAAATGGTGGCAGGAGATTGCCGTCGTCGCGTTTTCCTTTACTATATATACTTTAAAAAACGACTGGATGTTATTTAGTTCTATAACATCTGTTTTAATGGGGATTTTCTTTTATTGCATTTTGTATATGCACGCCCAGTTCAATCGTTTCTTTCTTTTCCCCATATTATTTAAAACCCGCCGTCCTTTTACTTACCTGGTATTAACGCTTTTTGGAGTTCTTGTTTTTTCTATAGTTTTATATGAGATTACGATGCTCGATATGTTTAGTAATTGTCATTTATATCAAAACTCCCATCAAAGAAGTTATGTGTATCAATTAGCGAGTGTTTTAGGAACTTTGGTTTGTATCTTGAGCCCGATTATTGTTTTTAAATTCTACAGAATACACAGAAAACGTACAGAAGAAGCCTTATTATTCAATCAAATGCAGTTAAATTCTTTAAAAGGACAATTGAACCCGCATTTTTTATTTAATACTTTTAATACACTTTACGGAATCAGCTTAGAATTTCCGGACAGAACTCCGGATTTAATTATGAAAGTTTCGCAGTTAATGCGTTATCAGTTAGAAAGTAACAGCAAACAATGCGTATCTTTAGAAGACGAATTAGAATTCATAAACAGTTATGTACAGCTTGAAAAAGAGCGTGTAGGATATCGCTGCGATATTACTTTTGACTCTAAAGTTGACAACGAAAATGCGTATAAAATCTCACCGATGCTTTTAATTGCTTTTATAGAAAATGCTTTTAAACACGGAACCTGTGCGATTGAAAAATGTTTTGTTCAAATTTTTATTACGGTTGAAGACGGACAGCTGCATCTTCATGTGGTGAATTCAATTCCAACGAAGCAGACAGAGGTTGTTTCGACCAAAATTGGTTTAAAAAATACGATTGAAAGACTGAATTTGATTTTCGGGAAAAACTATACACTCGATATTCAGGAGAATAAAAAGACTTATATAGTTGATTTAAAACTGCAGTTGAAAAGATTTGCGTAATGAGAGATCCTAAAAAATGCATTATTGTTGATGATGAGCCGGCAGCGCATTATGTTTTAGCTAATTACATAAAACAAAATCCGCAGTTAGAATTGGTTTTTCAGGGTTATAATGGTATTGAAGCAATGGATTATCTAAGGGAAAATAAAGTCGATTTGATGTTTTTGGATATCAATATGCCGGAGATTTCAGGAATGGAATTATTGAAGATTATTCCAAATCATCCTAAAACAATTTTAACGACAGCCTATTCTGAATTTGCACTCGAAAGCTACGATTACGGCGTAATTGATTATTTACTGAAACCTATTTATTTCCCGAGATTTTTAAAAGCTGTAGATCGTTTTTTTTCCACAGAAAATATAAAAACAAAAGAAGAGGAAGCGGTTGTAAATAAAGTAAGTGTAAAAGTTGACGGCTATTTTATTGATATCGAATTAGACCAGCTTTTATATGCACAGAGTTTTGGAAATTATGTGAAACTGCACACTGCAAAACGAACTTATCTGGCCTCAATTACAACAACCGAGCTTGAAAAATGCCTGCCGGAAAAGAATTTTATCCGGATTCATAAATCCTACATTGTATCGCTGGACAAAATTGATACAACAGAAAAAGATTTTGTAATAATTAAAAATGAAAAATTACCCGTTGGAATAACCTACAAAAGGGAATTGACAGACAGATTAAAAAAGTAGCATTTTTTTTATTAAAAAATATTTGGATTTCATTTTAAAAGTAATAATTTTAATACGTTATTTTGATTTTAATTTTAATAGTGAAGATCATGAAAAAAGTATTCTTGCTGCTAGTTTTACTGTACGGAAGTTTTTTAAGTGCTCAAAATGAAGTAGTAACACCGCCTGAAAAAGTTAGATTTACTTTTGAAAAAGAATATCCAAATAAAGTTGCGGTCTGGTCTATAGATTACGTTGGCGATGATAATGATGAAATCAGGTACGAAGCAAAATTCATTACTGATAAAAATACTAAAGCGCTGGCAGTTTATGATAATTTGGGAATTTTAAAAGCGTATGAATTACAAATTCCGTTAAGTCAATTGCCTCAAAAAGCACAGAATTATTTAAAGAAAAATTACTCACCAAAAGCTATTAAGGAAATTGCGGTTGTGGTAAATGACAAAAATAAAACTACTTATGAAGTTGGCCTTGAAAAAGACTCCAGATTTTATGATGTTGTTTTTGATCAAAATGGTGGTTTTGATGTTATCATCGAAAAAAATTAAAAAGCACACTTACTAATTCAATTATATTTAAAACGGCAAACCCGATAAGTTTAAAGCTTGTCGGGTTTTGTTTTTACTGTAAGAAAACTCAAAATTATTTTTTTTAAAATAAAATGTAGTAATTTTACTACCCATATCCGTATGTTTAATTTTTTATAAAGTGTTACCATGAAAAAACTTTTATTATTTACCACTTTTCTATGCTGCAATTTTTTAATAGGACAGAGCATTCTGCTTCCATCAGAAAATATAGTAAAGGCGTTTGAAAAACAATATCCACAAAAAAAACCAATTTGGTCTATGGAATATGGTAAGGATGAGAACGATATTAATTTTGCAGCAAAATTTACGACAGCAGCCAAAACCCAGGCATATGCCGTTTATGACAGTGATGGGAATTTTAAAACTTATAAAGAACAGATATCAAATGCTAAATTGCCAAAAAATATTCAGCTTTACCTTGACACCAATTATCCGGTTAAAACGAACTCGAAATCAAAAGTCAAAACTAAATCTAAAACTGTACCTGCAGCCGTAAGGGAAGCATACTCTGTTGTTGATGCTAAAAATAAAGCAACTTATGAAGTGAGAGTTAAAAAAGATGGAAAAGATTATAATCTCATCTTTGATCCGGAGGGGAACTTAATTAAAAGAATTCAAATAGGATAAAAAAAAACTCGTTCAACTCGTTTAAAAAAAAACAATCCCGAAAAGTTTTAAAGCCTCTCGGGTTTTGTTTTTTTATCTATTGTCTAATAAAATTATGTAATCGCCAATTTTTCTCTCCACTTGATAAGATTCACACCTTTAAAAATAAGCCATAATGTAAGGCCTAATTCTGCAATGATGCAAGGAAACAATAATGCAAAATTGGAAAGCTGCGGTGCTAGAATTGATAGAAAACTGTTTATTAAGTAGCAAAGACCGGCAATTGCCATTAACACACCTAATACTTTTGGTAAATAATGGGATTTATAAATCAAGTATCCTTCAATAAGACACACAAAACCAAAAAAGACCAAACCTACACCCAACCCATAGCTATGTAATTTTATGGAAAGATAAGATAATGCGTGTAATTGATCTGGGCTAAAAGATTTTAAATAATCTGAATCTCCCAGGAAAAATAAGGCAGCAAGTAGATTTAATTTGTTGGCCGCCAAAACAGCAGTTTGAATCAAGTTAAAAGATAAATTGAGCAATGCAAGTTTTTTGTTTACAGGCCTTAGCAGATAATAAAGTATAATCATTACAGGCAGATCACAAATTTGCATAATCAAATCTGCGCTGATTCCTATTCTCCATAAAAGGTCAGAATGAATAATATTGTTTGCTGTAGCAGCTGCATCTCCATAAACAATTAATTTGCTTCTTACAAAGACTTCAGCAAATAAACCTGTTACAATAATAACCAGATATAATAATCCGGCTATTCTCGCATAAAATTGGGGAGAAGTTTCAAATTTTTTTGGTTTCATATTTTGGTTAGTTTAAGATAAGACGTTTGTCTCTTCAAATTGTTACTAACCATGATAGTAAGTTTATTGTCTTTAAATAGAAACCCGACAGGTTTTTAAAGCCTGTCGGGTTTAATTCTCAGCGTAAATAAGAATTACAAATTCATTCCGCCTGAAACTTCAATTCGCTGTGCATTTACCCAGCGTGCATCTTCGGTACATAAAAAAGCAACAACTCCGCCAATATCGTCTGGAAGGCCAACTCTTCCTAAAGCTGTAATTGAAGCTAAGTTTTTGTTTAGTTGTTCATTGTCGCGAACAACTCCTCCGCCAAAATCGGTTTCGATTGCGCCCGGAGCCACAACATTTGCCCTGATTTTTCTTTCGCCTAATTCTTTGGCCTGATATTTTGTTAAGGTTTCAATGGCGCCTTTCATAGAAGCATAAGCGGCATAACCTGGAAATGAAAATCTTGCTAACCCAGTTGAAATATTTACAATTCCGCCGCCATCGTTCATTACGTTCAAAGCTTTTTGAGTTAAAAAGAACGGACCTTTAAACTGAATATTAGTCAATTGGTCAAATTCTGCTTCAGTTGTTCCAATGAATGAATTGTGAATTCCAATTCCGGCATTGTTTACTAAAAAGTCAAATTTATCAGTATTGAAAGTACTTTTTAAAGTGGAAGAAATACCTTCAAAAAAGGCATCAAAAGTATTTGAATCTGCCACGTTCAATTGAAGTGAAGCGGCTTTTTGACCTAAACTTTCAATTTCTTTTACAACAGCTTCTGCTTCTTCTTTTTTGCTATTGTAAGTAATTATAACGTTGATTCCTTTTTTTGCAATTGCAATTGCCATGTTTTTTCCTAAACCTCTGCTGCCTCCGGTAACAAGGGCTATTTTTGTATTTACTGCCATATTTATTTAATTGTGAATTGTTAATTATTAATTGTGAATTTTTTGGTGAGTTGTTAATTGTGAGATGTGAAATGTTTTGTCTTTTCAATTAACAACTCACAATTAAAAATTAAGAATGCATTGCATTAAAATGATTTCTTAAATCTTCTGCGCTTGCGTTTAATCTTGTTTCGCTGGTTCCAAAAGTAAGTTCTGTTTTTCCTTCTTTTAATTGCTCAAAAATAGATTCGATAAAACTGCTTACGCTTGGATGTGCGTCGTGTAGTCCAACTCCGCCCAGATCTGTATTCAGTGCAGGCGGAATAATTTCAACTACTTCAATATTTTCCGCTTTTAATAAATGGCGAAGTGAAAGTGTGAACGAACGGAAAAATGCTTTTGTTGCCGAATAAACCGGAACTTTGGCAAAAGGCGAAAATGCCAATCCAGAAGTTACGTTCATTACAGTTGTCAAAGATTTTAACTGAATAAATAATGAAGTTAAATGCAGCGGTGCTTCAATATTAGTGTTGATTTCCGCTTTCATGCTTTCATAAAAATCAGCATCTGTTACGGAAACCCATTTTTGAATTCCGGCATTGTTAATTAATACGTTTAAATCAGGGTGATTTTGTGCAATCCATTGGTAAAGTGCAATACGATCTTCTTCTAAAGATAAGTCGCAGACTTTTGTAATTACAGAAGGAAATTTTGCTTTAACTTCATTCAAAACAGATTCTCTTCTGCCGCAGATAATTACAGTATTATTTTCCTGAATAAATCGTTCAGTAAGCCCAAGTCCGATACCGCTTGCACCCCCTGTTATTAAAATTTTGTTGTTTGATAAATTCATCTTTTCTATCTTTTAAATTGATAAGACAAAGGTAGGAGCAAAGCAGAGGTGGGGAATTGTAAATATCAAATCAATGTTTGCGAAATTCAAATCAACTGTTGTGAAATTCCAATTTTTTTAAATTCCAAATTCCAATTCTGATTTGAATTTCACAAACGTTGAAGCAGCTATTCTGTAACCATTTACAATCTAAAAGCTAAAGGCGTAAAGGTTGTTTGTTTTTTAAAGAAATTAGAAAAATGCGCTAATTCTTCAAAACCAAGCGAATAAGCGATTTCGGAAATATTCCAATCCGTTTGTTTTAAAAGGATTTTTGCTTCGTTTGTCAATCGGGAACTGATTAATTCTGTTGTGGTTTTCCCAGTGTTTTCTTTTAAAACTTTATTTAAATGATTGACGTGAACAGATAATCTTGCTGCAAAATCTTTTGCAGTTCTTAATTCTAATCGCTGATGCGGAGATTCTATAGGAAATTGTCTTTCTAATAATTCGGCAAATAAAGAAGAAACTCTTGCAGCAGAATTGTGCTTAGAATATAATGCTGTTATAGGCTGTAATTTTTGTCCAAAGTGGATTAGTTCAGCCACATAATTTCGGATCAAATCATATTTATAGATGTAATCAGAATTGATTTCTTTTTGTATTTTGTTGAAAATCAATGCGACTTCCTGAACTTCTTCATCTGATAATTGAAAAATGGGATAACCGTCTGATGCAAAAATAGGAAGTTCGTCTAAATCAATTCCGCTTTTATTTTTAGATAAAAACTCGCTGGTAAAAACGCAAAACTGCCCCGATTGGTTGGTGTCCTGCGGTACATAATTATACGGAATTTTTGGTGTTGCAAATAAAAGCCCTTGTTTTTCTATTTCGATTACTTTATCAGCATATTCGGCTCTGTTTCTGCCTCTTATTAAGCTTATTTTGTAATACGCTCTTCTGTCATAAGGCATGCTGGGCTTTTCTTTTAGTCTTTCATAAAGCTCTTTTATATCAAATACATTAAAATGACCAATTTCTTTTTGAATGTCATTTGGTAATAATGAATTGGATTCAGCAGTTGTGCCTCCGGAAATATCTTGGTAAAATGAATCTAGGGATTTCATATGTGTGAATTGTAAAATTCAAATATACGAAAAAATAAGCTTCGTGAGTTTAACCGCAAAGAGCGCAAAGATTTACGCAAAGCACGCTATTTTATTTCTTTGCAAACCTTGCGTAAATCTTTGCGCTCTTTGCGGTTAAAAAAGACTTCCTTGAACAAACTCAGGCTGCACATTTCCATTAAAAGAAAAAGTATCAATTACAAAAAACTGTTTTTTGACAGGATCTAATTCTCTTAAGACTATTTCTTTGCATAGAAAATCAATGTCGATTGTAGTAAAAAGCTGCGATGCGATTTTAAGATTTTCGGGTGTTAATTTCCTTCCAATAGACATATGCGGATCGTCGCTTTTTTTGAGTTTTAAAGGTTTTAAAGATTCCTGAACCTTTTTCATAATAGGTTTCAGGTTGTTTTTAGAATCTTCATTTGGTGTAATGTAAAAGGCTCCGGCATTCTCATAAGATCCAAAATCATTTAAATAAACGGGAAACGTTGTAAAAGTATCACAGATTTTAAAGAGCTTTTGTTTGTATTTATCAATTTGAGAATCATCAAATGTGAATTCACAAATCGTAATATGTCCAACAGAATTGCAGCTGTTGTACCACTCAATTTTGGTTTTTAAATAATCCTTCATTGTTTTGACCGAATCAATAACATCTTGCGAAGGATAAATGGCAACGGAATATTTTTTCTCCATTATTTGGACATTGAATTATACAAATTTAGCTGTTATTAATAATTAAACAGATCGATTTATTTATGCCAGCTAAAATTTCTTGAAAATCCGTTATTTTGATCATATGAATATTCGTAGTTAATTTTTTTTTTGCGTTTTAAAAAATCTTCATAAGAAATAATCTTTATGTCTTCGGGATATTCGACTACAGCAGTTTCAATCAAATTATATTGAATTTTCCCTTTTTTATTTATATTCTTTACCAATATGATATCATCATTACCTATGACTTCAATCAAATCATAAATCAGCACTAAATCAGAATCTTCATGTTGTATGTTGATATATTTTGATGGAAGAATATCACTTTCCATTAAATAAAAATTACGTGACAAGCTTTCTTTAAAAGTATAATCTTTATAAAGACATTGTGTTAAGAATAGGGAGATGAATAAAACAATAATTATTTTTTTAGAACTGGAGTATTTTTTTCTCATTTGAACAGATTGACTTACACAAATTTAAAATTTAAATTGAGCTGTCAAAGCAGTATAAAAATAATCTTTTCCAGAACCGGCTTCTTTTAAAAAGGCACCCGCATTAAACCATGCGCCTTCTACAGAAACGGTTAAAAAAGAATTGACATTATAATCAAAATTTGTGATCAATTGTGTTCCTATAAAACGTTCAGTTGTGTTATCTCCAGAATATAAAAGCTGCATGTTTGGAGCATATAGACCGTCGTGAATAGAGCTTCTCCAAAAAATGTCATAATCGATTCCGAAGCCTAATTTTTCGGTTAAGTCTAACCCAATTGACGGATGAATATCAATTAAATTGGAAGGGCCAATTAATCCGACCAAACCAAAATAAGCGCCTTTTGGATATAACGGATTGAAAGTCTGCAATTGATTGTCACTGCTGTTTTTATCTCCGGAAATAAACTCAGTTTTTAAACCAATTTCTGGATTGAATTTTATGTTTTCAAAAGTATAAGATGTATTTGATGAAAGCGTCCAAGCGGAAATATTTTGTGAATTGATCTTCCCGAATTGATACAAACCTTCAAAATCATATTTCCAATTTCCTTTTGATTTCCAGATTCTTGTTCCTATGGAATGTCTGGTTTCTTCGCCAATAGCATTATCAAAAACTGCTCGGTTTTTCCATAAACCTAGATAGTACAAATCGATATTTTGAATAAATGGCACTTTATGTATTACCGTATAACTTCCCCAAAGTTTGGCAGTGTCGTTAAAATCATCGTTGAAAACTCCGGGTTTATTAGCAACAGGATGTGAATAAAAAGCATCCGTCTGCCAATTACTATTTTTATAAAATAGTTTCATTCCGTCAAACGCAATTCTATTATTTGGGCGTTCGCGCACGCTTACCAAACGTTGAGATCCAAATGCGATTTCCTGTCTTCCAACTCTAAAAGTTAACTGCTGGTTTTTATTTTGAATGAAATCAACATCTAAAAAAACCTGATGAAAATCCAGTTCGTTTTCATCAACCGGACTTGGATCAATTTTACTGTTGGCCAGACTGCTTTGGAATTCGATAAAAGTTTTAAATCTTCCCAAATGAACATCGGCGTTTAGTAAATATCTCGACAATAAATAACCATCTCCGCCTGTAGTCTCATCGCCCCATTTATCATTAACAGTATAAAAATATTGTTCCCTGATTTCTCCGCCAATTGAGGCGTAGTATTTGTCGTTTTTCCCTAACGGAATATATTTGATTTTCTCGTACCAGTTTTTCGTCGAATCGGTTTTTAGATATTGGAAATCATCGTCATATCGCAGCTTTTGGAAAACTGGTTTTTGTTGTGCATTTGCAGAAAAAATGATTCCCAAAAGCAACAATAATCGGAATGTATTTTTCATTATTTAGTTTTTTTGGTAACCTCCAAAGTAATTTACAGGACTCCAATCCGGAATTGCTTTTGGTGTTTCGTTTGCAAAAGTTCTAAAGTCATTATCAGCATAAACTACTTTTCCGTTTACGACTGTCAATTTTGATTCGATGTTTAAGATTTTTTCTTCAGATGTTGAAAAGTAATCGTCAGAAAGGATGGAAAAATCGGCTAGTTTATTTGCTGTCAGCATTCCGCGGTCTTTTTCAATATTGATTAGCTGTGCGCTTCCGTAAGTGAATAATTTTAAAGCGGTAGTTCTGTCTATAATATTTTCATCATTCATATATTTTAAACCGCCTAAAGTTTTTCCGGTTGTTAACCAATACAAACCTACCCACGGATTGTAACTGGCAACACGGGTTCCGTCAGTTCCCATACCTACTTTAATTCCCAATTCTAGAATTTTCTTAAGCGGAACTGTGTTTGAAGCAGCCGTTTTTCCATATCTTTTAATGAAACTTTCTCCCTGATAAGCCATTCTGTGCTGAATTGCTAATCCTCCGTTTAAAGCTTTGATACGTTTTAAATTTTCTACAGAAACAGTTTCTCCGTGATCAAAGAACCATAAAAGACCGTTTAAAGGTGTTTCTTTATTGATGTCTTCAATAACATTTAAAAATCTCGTAATACTTTCATTATAAGTTGCATGGATTCTAAATGGCCATCTGTTTTTTACTAATAAGGACAAAACTTCTTTTAGTTGTCCTTCCATCGCCGGGCTTAATTCTGGTCTTGGTTTATCGAAGTTTTCAAAATCTCCGGCACTCATAACTAAATTTTCGCCAGCACCCTGAACATGATATTCTACTTTGTCTGAATGATGATCGTCGCAGCCTTCGCCAATTTCAACAGTATTAATCCATTTGGTGTAATCGTTTAGTTCGCTTCCGGCTTTTTGGGCAAACAAATAGTATGGCATTCTAATCGTTAAATCACTGTCTTTACATAAACGGTTTGTTACACCATAATCGTCTGGAAAGTTTTGAAATCCGCCGCCTGCATCCATAATGGCTGTTACGCCAAGACGGTTCATTTCGGTCATAAATTGTTTGGTCGAATTGAATTTTTCTTCTTCAGATAATTCAGGAAGTTTAGCAAGAGTAGAGTATAAAATAAAAGCATTTGGTTCTGCAACTAACAATCCCGTTGGATTTCCGTCAGGATCTTTTTCAATTAATCCCGCATTTGGGTTTGGAGTATTAGCATCAATTTTTAAAGCTTGTAATCCGGCTTTATTTAAATAAGCGTGTCCGTATAAATGAAGAATAAATGCCGGAACATCACCAGTTGCTTCGTTGATTTCTTCTAAAGTTGGGAGTCTTTTTTCTTCAAACTGATAAGCGTTCCATCCGCCTACAACGCGAACCCATTGGCCTTTTGGAGTTCTTTGGGCTTGTTCTTTCAGCATTGCCAAGGCTTTTTTGAGAGAACGAACGCCATCCCAGCGCAACTCTGTATTAAAGAATCTCCCGCCACGGATAATGTGCATGTGAGAATCGAATATTCCTGGAATAATTACTTTTCCTTTGGCATCGATTACCATTGTTTTTTTGTCTTTTAATTTTAAGATTTCGCTGTTTTTTCCTGTTGTCAGGATTTTCCCATCGGCGACAGCCATCGCTTCAACAATTGTATTTTTATCATCTAAGGTGTGAATTTGTGCATGATGAACGATAAGTGTGGCTCTTTTGCCTTGAGCGAAAACAGATAAAGAAATAAATAAAAAGAAAGCTAATATTTTGAAAGAGAGTTTCATAATAGTGGTATTTTAGTTGGTTTTGGGAGAAAAAAAGACTGTGCGGTAACACAGCCTTTTTAGTTTTGCTGGAACTATTTTAGTTGAAAATTGCCCGCTGATTTTACTGATTTGCTTCGCAAAAATGCTGATTTACGCAGATTTTTATTTATGTTCATTGATAAGTTTTAAATCCGTTTTATCTGCTTTTTCGCAATAGCGAATCTGTGTTATCCGTGTTCCAATAAATTTAGTGTTTCAACATTTCATGTGCATATTGAACCCCTACACCATAAGCACCGCCGTATTTTTTAACTAAATCGGTTACAGGTACATAAGTTTCCTGACGAGCCCAGTCACGTTGCAATTCTAATAAATATTGTAATGAAGTTATTGGATGCGCACCAGCCTGAACCATACGTGTTACAGCCATTTCGTGTGCTTCTTTAGAAACGTCTCCACTTGCATCTGTAATTACGTAAACATCATAACCTTCGTTAATTGCTGATAAAGCAGGTCCAACGATACAAACACTTGTCCATAAACCTCCAAAAACAATTTTCTTTTTACCTGTTGCAATAATTGCTTTTCGTGCAGGAACATCTTCCCAGGTATTCATTGTGGTACGATCAATATAGTTTGAAGTTTTTTGTGGATAAAATTCTTCGATTTCTCTAAAAACAGGTCCGCTGAATGATTTTTCGGCAACGGTTGTTACAACAGTTGGAACTTTGAATATTTTTGAAGCTCCGGCTACAAGAGCGGTGTTGTTTCTAAGCTGATCGATTGGAATATTGCTAACTGCAAAGGCCATTTGGCTTTCATAATCGATTAGAACTAAAGTATGATTTGTTGGGTCTAACAACGCCGGACTTGGTTTTTGAGCGAATCCAATAAATGTTACAAATAATAAAGCTGCGGTAAGGATTAATTTTTTCATGATAATGTGATTTTGTTGTTAATTAAAAGGTTTAAAAATATTTTGTATTTGATTTTCAGTGTTTTGCATTCAAATTAAATGCCTTGTTTGTAATGTGCTGATTTTAAAAGGTTTTTCAGAAAAGGCAATAGTGATCCTAGCGATATATCGTCAATAAAAATTGGATATTCGTTAATGAATTATCGTTAAGCTTTTAATGAATTTTAAAAGGAAAAAATACGGGTACCTAAATTTTTCCTTTTAGATGCAATCGGTGGAGAATTTCTGATTTTAATAAACCGCTTCCTCCTCCAAAATGTTCAATTACTTCAACTTCTGGCTGCTGTTTTAAGCAAAATGAAGTAAACTCTTTTTCGACATGATCTTCGATTCCGGAACTCAAGAGAACAACATCGATTTTGTGATTCTGAAAATATTCCTGAGCTTCTTTTTCATTGTTGAAAGAAACTGCGTTCCAATCTTCATATGCGTTTACAAGGCGAAGTAAAATGGCCAGAATCGCTTCGTTTTTTCCGAGTAATAAGAATTCAAGAGTTTTCATTTTTTTTTAAGGTTCTGAGGTTATGAGTGGCTAAGGTTCTAAGTTTTTTTTCTTCACTTTAAAAATTAGTTTCTACAGAGCTTCTAATTTACTTTACAAATTTATTTGTTTTGTTTTTGTTTCAACTTAATCTAGAATAAGAAAGGTACTGAGGTTCTAAGATGCTGAGATTCTAAGTTTTTCTTTTCTATTTGTTTCAGTTTTTGACAGAACTTATAATTTACTATGCAAATTTATTTATTTTGTTTTGGCTTCAACTTAATCTAGAATAAGAAAGGTACTGAGGTTCTAAGATGCTGAGATTCTAAGTTTTTTCCTTTCTATTTTGTTTCAGTTTTTGACAGAACTTATAATTTACTATGCAAATTTATTTATTTTGTTTTGGCTTCAACTTAATCTAGAATAAGAAAGATACTAAGATTCTAAAGATGCTGAGATTCTAAGTTTTTTCCTTTCTATTTTGTTTCAGTTTTTGACAGAACTTGTAATTTACTATGCAAATTTATTTGTTTGATTACGGTTTCAACTTAATCTAGAACAAGAAAGGTTCTAAGTTTTAAAAAAAAACTTAGAACCTTAGCCACTTAGAACCTCAGAACCTTTAAAAAAAATATACGGGAAACCCGTAATGGGATCTCAAAAGGCTGTATTAGATTTGTCTTGTTGAGATTGAAATAATGATTTATCTACCTTTTAAATTATTCCTTAAAGATCTTAACGGTTAAACTGTTTTTGGAGAAAACAATTTTTTTAATTTTTAAAAATTTGACATATTCACTTTATCATGGGTAACTTGTAGGAATTTGCAAATAATACAACAAATGTCTAATTTTTTATAGGTTTTTAGATTTGGTTAATTGGTTGGCCTCTTCTAAAAACCTTTTTTTTTGTATAATACTTTTTGATTTACTTATAGCCGTTTACTTTTAGCCATTCTTCGCAGTCTCTAGTCCAATATTTGCTGGTGTCATTTACTCCTAAACCAAAACCGTGGCCGCCTTTTTCATATAAATGTAACTCTGCTGTAACACCATTTTTTTTCAGTGCTAAATAATAATCGATACTATTTTCTGGTAAAACAACCGTATCATCTGTAGCATGAATTAAAAAAGCGGGAGGTGTTTTTGTGGTAACTTTCTTTTCGTTTGAAAATGAATCGATTAAATCTTGTGAAGGATTATTTCCTAGTAAATTAATCTGCGAACCTTTGTGTGTAATATCATTTTGCATTGAAATTACAGGATAAATTAAAAGAGAAAAATCGGGACGGGCGCTTACTTTATAAGCTGATTCATAAACGTTATCCTCATAATGAGTAGATAGGGTAGCAGCCAAATGTCCGCCAGCCGAAAAGCCTAAAATTCCAATTTTGTTAGGATCAATATTCCATTTTGCAGCATTTTGCCTTACATAGCGAATTGCTTCCTGTGCATCTTGAAGCGGGCCGACATTCTTATTTTTCATTATTAAATCATTCGGAAGTCTATATTTCAATACAAAAGCAGGAATTCCTAAACTATTAAACCATTGTGCCACTTTTGTTCCTTCTTTATCAATGGCCAAATGCTGATATCCTCCGCCGGGAAGAATAATTACAGCAGTTTGATTTGGTTTTGTTACATTCGGAAAAAATGCCGTTAATGTTGGAATTGTAACCAAACTGGTACTTTGAACTTTTCCATCATTTATTACTTCTTTTTCTTTATAATCCGGCGCTTTAATTTCATCCGGAATTTTATTCCAAAGCAGAATTACCTGATTCTGTGCTTTTATATTGGATAATACCGCTGTAAAAAGCATGAAACTTAATACAGTTTTTCTAAAATATTGTTTTTTTGAATTTTTCAATGTTAAATTTAATTATTTGTTTTACAATTGTTTACTTATTTGATCGGGCTGATTTATAAATTTGGATTTGAATAAATGAAAGGTAATTAAAAACAATTTCACTTGGATTAAATCCCGGGACAATTTTACCCCTAAATACGGATAAATTTCACCTATTGGCTTTTAACAAATATATTGGTTAATGTGTAATTTTGGGTTCTTTTTTTTATGCAATGTCTTAAATTTGATACGGAAAATAATTTTATATATAATTTATTTGGAATATAAAGATTAAAAACTATATTTGTGCAATCGATTACATTATTGCAATCCTATAATTTTAATCTCTTGATTCTAATGTGTTTAAATTATGCATTTGTATATAGATCTTAAAATTAAATAATCTAACTATAATAACCACAATCATGAATCAAACCGATGCTGTTACAGTAAATCAAAGTATTAAATCTGCAGGAAAATACCGTTGGAGTATATGTGCGCTTTTGTTTTTTGCAACCACCATTAATTACCTCGACAGACAAGTTCTTTCATTAACCTGGAGTGATTTTATCGCACCGGAGTTTCATTGGACAAACAATGATTACGGAAACATTACTGCGCTGTTTTCTATTTTTTATGCTGTTTCATTGTTGTTTGCAGGACGATTTGTAGATTGGTTAGATACTAAAAAAGGATTTCTTTGGGCTATCGGGATTTGGTCTATAGGAGCTTGTTTACACGCTTTTTGTGGTATTGCAACTTCAGGAATTATAACAGGCAACTGGTTGGTTGGCTTTGAAGGATCAAAAGAAATAATCAGTGGCTTGAGCGATACCGGAAAAGTAATTAATGTAAGTGTTACATTGTTCATTTTCGCTCGTTTTATCCTGGCAGTTGGTGAGGCCGGAAACTTTCCTGCAGCAATTAAAACTACTGCCGAATATTTCCCTAAAAAAGACCGTGCTTTTTCTACCAGTATCTTTAACGCTGGTGCAACAGTTGGTGCTTTAGCAGCTCCAATTTCAATTCCTTTTATTGCAAAATCATTTGGATGGGAAATGGCATTTATCATCATTGGTGCATTAGGTTTTATCTGGATGGGATTCTGGGTTTTTATGTACGATAAACCAGAAAGACATAAAAGAGTAAGTGCAGAAGAATTAGCTTATATTCAGCAAGATGATATTGCAGACAGTAAATTAGTAGGTTATGTTCCGGAAACAACTTCCAAAGTTTCTTTTGTAGAATGTTTAAAATTCAAACAAACCTGGGCTTTTGCTTTTGGTAAATTCATGACAGATGGTGTTTGGTGGTTCTTTTTATTCTGGACTCCGGCTTACTTAAGTTCTGTATACCACATGGATTCTACAGAAGCTGCATTGCCATTATTTGTTTTGTATATGATTACTTTACTATCTATAATTGGCGGATGGCTTCCAACTTATTTTGTTGAAAAGAAAGGAATGAACCCTTACGAAGGAAGAATGAGAGCGATGCTGATTTTTGCATTTTTTCCACTATTAGCTTTAGTCGCACAGCCTTTAGGATATATCAGTTATTGGGTTCCTATCATTATTATCGGAATCGCTGGAGCAGCGCACCAATCATGGTCGGCAAATATTTTTACAACCGTTGGAGATATGTTTCCTAAAAAAGCGATTGCGACCATTACAGGAATTGGAGGCTTGGCAGGAGGTTTAGGTTCAACTTTGATTAATAAAGGTTCAGGATTATTATTCGATTATACGCATAAAACATTCACGACTGTAAACGGACAGCCATTTTTAGAGAAATTCCCGCAATTTGTAACACAGCCTATTCCAGAAACTTTCTTTAAAGAATTAGAGAAAAGCGGAGCCGTAATTTCTGATGGAATCAATACAGGATATATGATTATTTTCTCAATCTGTGCGGTATGTTATTTAATTGGCTGGGTAGTTATGAAAACTTTAGTTCCAAAGTATAGTCCAATTACAAATCTGTAATTTAGCTTTATTGAAATATTTTTCCGTTTGAATTATGCTTTTTCAATATAAAAAATTAAATTTGTGCAATCGATTACATTAAAATAAAATTATGACAAAATATAGCTCAAGATACGCGTCAAGCCCAGAAGCAGTAAAAAAATACGACACGCAGCAGTTAAGAGAAGAATTCTTAATCGATGACTTAATGCAGGAAGATGAAGTTGTATTGGTTTACTCGCATTACGACAGATATATTGCAGGTTCTGCAGTTCCTGTAAAAGGTGATTTAACTCTGGAAACAATCGATCCGCTTAAAGCGCCTTATTTTTTAGAAAGAAGAGAAATAGGAATTATTAATGTTGGAGGAAGCGGTTCTGTAGTAGTTGAAGGAACGTCTTATGAACTTGGTTTTAAAGATGCCTTATACATTGGAAGCGGCAATAAAGAAGTAATTTTCAAAAGTACTGACAGCAAAAATCCGGCTAAATTTTACATCAACTCTGCACCGGCTCACACAACTTATCCAACGGTAAAAGTAAGTCTGGCAGAAGCAAATAAATTAGAATTGGGTACGATGGAAACGGCGAATCATCGTACAGTAAACCAAATGATTATTGGAAGTGTTGTAACAACCTGCCAATTGCAAATGGGAATGACAGAACTAAGGCCGGGAAGTGTTTGGAATACCATGCCGGCACACGTACACGATCGCAGAATGGAAGTTTATTTTTATTTAGATATTCTGGAAAATCAGGCAGTTTGTCATTTTATGGGACAGCCTCAGGAAACAAGACATATCTGGATGAACAATCATCAGGCAGTTATTTCTCCGCCTTGGTCAATTCACTCAGGTTCAGGAACCAGCAATTATACTTTTATTTGGGGAATGGCGGGTGAAAACTTAGATTACGGAGATATGGATGTTTGTAAAATCACTGATTTAAAATAAGAAAATGACAAACTTATTTGATATAAAAGGAAAAGTTGCTCTTATTACAGGAAGTACACACGGACTGGGAATGGCAATGGCAAAAGGTTTAGGACAAGCCGGAGCTACAATTGTGATAAACGGAAATTCGTCTCAACAAAAAATTGATGACGCTGTGGCAGCACTTCAAAGCGAAGGAATCAACGCTGTGGGTTATAAATTTAATGTAACCGAAGAACTAGAAGTAAAAGCAGCTGTTCAAAAAATTGAAAGTGAAGTTGGGCCAATCGATATCTTAATTAACAACGCAGGAATTATTAAAAGAATTCCGCTTCTTGAGATGGAAGTTGCTGATTTCAGAGAAGTAATTGATATAGATTTAGTAAGTCCGTTTATCGTTTCTAAGCATGTTGCCAAAGGAATGATCGAAAGAAGACAAGGAAAAATCATCAACATTTGTTCCATGATGAGCGAATTGGGCCGTAATACCGTTTCGGCGTATGCTGCTGCAAAAGGCGGTTTAAAAATGCTGACGAAAAACATGGCAACAGAATGGGCAAAATACAATGTTCAGATCAATGGAATCGGGCCGGGTTATTTTGCTACAGAACAAACAAAACCAATTAGAGTTGACGGACATCCGTTTAACGATTTTATCATCAGCAGAACTCCTGCTGCAAAATGGGGAGATCCAAGTGATTTAGCAGGAGCGGCAATATTTTTATCCTCTAAAGCGAGTGATTTTGTAAACGGTCACATTTTATATGTTGACGGCGGAATCCTGGCTACAATAGGAAAACCTTCAAACGAAGAATAATTCTCAAAATATATTTTAAAAAGACATGAGCGCGAATCAGACATTCATACACGATAATTTTCTGTTAGAAAATAAATACGCTGAAGAGTTGTATCACAATTACTCTAAAAACCAGCCCATTATTGATTATCATAATCACTTAAATCCTCAGTTTATTGCCGAAGATAAGATTTTTGATAACATTACAAATGTATGGATCAATGGAGATCATTATAAATGGCGTGCAATGCGTACATTAGGAATCAACGAGCAGTTTGTAACAGGAAATGGTTCAGATAAAGATAAGTTCTTAAACTGGGCAAAAACAGTTCCGTACACGATGCGTAATCCTTTGTATCACTGGACACATTTAGAGTTAGCGCGCTATTTTGATATTTATGACCTGCTGAATGAAAAAAATGCAGAGAAAATCTATATCGAAACAACTGAGAAAATAAATTCTCAGGCATACAGCACACAAAACCTTCTTAAAAAAGTAAACGCTGAATTAGTTTGTACTACTGAAGATCCAATTGACAGTTTAGAGTTTCACCAAAAACTGGCAAAAAATCCAATTGGAACTAAAATGAGTACGGCTTTCAGACCCGATAAAGCCATCTTAATTGCTAATGATGGTTATAATGCATATCTGGACACATTAGGGGATGTGTCCGGAGTTGCAATTAATACTTATGCTGATTTACAAACTGCATTAAGAAACAGAATTGAATTTTTTAATGCAAATGGCTGTAAATTAAGTGACCACGGTTTAGATCAGATTTATTTTGAAGAATTTACAGAATCTGAAATAAATTCAATCTTCAAAAAGAAAAGAGAAAATAGAATTTTATCTTCAGAAGAAGCTTTAAAATTCCAAAGTGCCGTTTTATTATTTTTATCTGAAACCTATCATGAATTTGGATGGGTGCAGCAGTTTCACTTAGGTGCGTTGCGTAATAATAATGCTCGTATGCACAGAATTTTAGGCCCGGATACCGGATGGGATTCTATTGGAGATTATCCGCAGGCACAAAAACTGTCAAGCTTTTTAAATGCATTGGACAGTAAAGATAAATTGTCTAAAACTATTATTTATAACCTAAATCCGGCTGATAACGAAGTTATGGCAACGATGATTGGAAATTTCAACGACGGAAGTGTTCGCGGAAAAGTACAATTTGGTTCTGGATGGTGGTTTTTAGATCAAAAAGACGGAATGACAAAGCAGTTAAACGCGCTTTCAAATATGGGATTAATCAGCTGTTTTGTTGGAATGCTTACAGATTCAAGAAGTTTCTTATCCTTCCCAAGACACGAGTATTTCAGACGTATTTTATGTAATCTTTTAGGAGATGAAATCAAACGCGGAGAACTTCCAAACGATATGGAATGGATTGGGAAATTAGTTTCTGACATCTCATACAATAACGCAAAAGAATATTTCAAATTCTAAAAAAAAGTTTTTTTAAACCATTAAGAGATTAAGATAATTAAGTTTTTGCCTTTGTATTTAAGGTTAAATGCTCAAAAGATAATTAAGGGTGAGATCTTAATAAGCTTAATTTAACTCAAGAGAAAAGTGAGTACATCTAATTAACTTAATGCCTTAATGGTAAAAAAAATAAAAAAATATAAAATAATGAGTAGAGTAGTTACATTTGGAGAAATCATGCTGCGTTTATCGACAGAAAGACACTTACGTTTTTCGCAATCTACAGCATTTGGTGCTACGTACGGAGGCGGAGAATTTAATGTATGTGTTTCTTTGGCTAATTATGGTGTAAATGCCGAATTTGTTACAAGATTACCTGAAAACGAAATTGGTTTATCGGCATTAAAAGAAATGCGAAAAATGAATGTCGAGACCAAAAACATTGTTTATGGAGGAGATCGTTTAGGAATCTATTTTCTGGAAACCGGAGCCGGAACACGCGGCAGTAATGTAGTTTACGATCGTGCGCATAGTGCAATGGCAACTATTGAAAAAGGTCAGATAGACTGGGAAAAAGTTTTAGAAGGAGCAGAGTGGTTCCATTGGAGCGGTATTACGCCAGCGATTTCTCAAACCGCTGCGGAAGCGTGTTTAGAAGCTATTAAAGCAGCTCATAAATTGGGAATTAAAATTTCCTGCGACTTAAATTACAGATCAAAACTTTGGCAGTATGGCAAAACGCCAAGCGAAGTAATGCCGGAAATGCTGCAATACAGCAATGTTATTTTAGGCGATATTGATACTGCTTATTTTATGTTAGGAATTCCAAAAGAAAACCCTAATTATCAGGATCAGGAATCACTTCCGGTCTTATACTCAAAGTTGTTTGAATTAATTCCGAATTTAAAAATCGCAGCAACAACGCTTCGTTATTCTGTAAGTGCATCGCACCAAAGAATTGGCGGTGTTTTATTTGACGGAAAAACAATTTATCAGGCTGCTGTAAAAGAAGTTACGCCAGTTGTAGACAGAGTAGGAAGCGGTGACGCTTTTATGGGCGGATTGATTTACGGATTGTTAGAATATCAAAATAATAACCAGAGAGCATTAGATTTTGCAGTAGCAGCCTGCTGTTTAAAACATACAATTGCAGGAGATTATAATCTGGTTACTTTAAAAGAAGTTGAAAATATGATTGATGGTGATGGTTCTGCATTAGTATCAAGATAATTAATTAGAGATATGGCAAAATATTCAAGAATAGAGGTTGCACAGACAATGAAAGATAACGGAATGGTGCCGTTGTTTTTTCATTCTGATATTGAATTAAGTAAAAAAGTTTTGAAGGCTTGTTATGACGGAGGTTCCAGATTAATGGAATTTACCAGCAGAGGTGACTTTGCACATGAAGTTTTTGGAGCTTTAAATAAATATGCTTTAGCAGAATTACCGGGAATGATCTTGGGTGTTGGTTCTATTACAGATGCGGCTTCGGCTTCCTTATATATGAGTTTAGGAGCTAATTTTATTGTAACTCCGGTATTTAGAGAAGATATAGCAATTGCTTGTAATCGTAGAAAAGTATTATGGTCACCAGGCTGCGGAACGCTTACGGAAATTGCAAGAGCAGAAGAATTAGGTTGTGAAATTGTAAAATTATTTCCTGCAGATATTTACGGACCAGAATTTATAAAAGCGATAAAAGGACCTTGTCCGTGGACAAACATTATGCCTACAGGAGGTGTTTATCCTACAGTTGAAAGCTTGAGTTCCTGGCTTAACGCAGGGGCAACCTGTGTTGGTTTAGGATCACAATTGATTTCAAAAGATATATTAGATAATAAAGATTTCGATGGTTTAACGGTTAAGGTTAAACAGGTTCTTGACATTATAAAAAATATTAGAAAATAAATAAGGAGTAATCATGCCAATCCTTATTTATGCGTTTTTTTTAGATTTTAGAGATTGTAATTGAGCATTACGCTTGAAAAATAAATCTTGTCATTCCTCACAGCAAGATCTGTTTTAATTACGAGTGTAATGTTTCATTTACAATGTATTAAAATGTCAATAAGGTATTAAGTGGTTATTTATAACACTTTAAAGTTAAAATTAAAATGGAAAAAATTAACAGATCAAATTCAGAGTTTTCAAACAGGCTTCCTATTAAAATAGTTCAATTTGGAGAAGGTAATTTCTTAAGAGCTTTTGTAGAATATGCAATTCAGAAGTTAAACCAAAAAGCAGATTTTAATGCCGGAATCGCTGTTGTTCAGCCTATTGATAAAGGTTTGGTGAATATGATCAATGCACAGGATGGTTTATACACTTTGTTTATGAAAGGTGTAAAAAAAGGAGAAGAAATTCAGGAAAAAGAATTAATAACTAATATTGTAAAAGCAGTTGATCCTTACGCTTCATTTAAAGAGTATATAGCTTTAGCAAAAGAAGAAGAACTGGCTTTTATTATATCAAATACAACTGAAGCCGGAATTGAATATATTGCTTCAGACTTGCCTACAATGCAGCCTCCTGTATCTTTCCCTGCAAAATTAACCGTACTTTTGCATGAAAGATTTAAACATTTTAATGGTGCCGCTGATAAAGGATTAACAATTATTCCTTGTGAGTTAATTAATTATAATTCAGATACTTTAAAAGAAGTTATTTTAAAATATTGTACAGACTGGAAACTAGGTCAGGAATTTATTTCCTGGATTTTAAACAACTGTAGTTTCCATAATACATTAGTTGACAGAATCGTTCCGGGTTATCCGAAAGATCAAATCGAAGAATATAACAGTCAGTTGGATTATAAAGATGATTTGATTGTGAGTGCAGAATCATTCTTTTTATGGGTTATCGAAGGAGATGACGAATTAAAAGCAAAACTTCCGTTTGAAAAAACAGATCTTGATGTAAAAATTGTAGAAGATATGCAGCCTTACAGAACACGTAAGGTTAGAATTTTAAATGGAGCGCATACTGCTATGGTGCCATTTTCGTTACTTTACGGAAATGAAACTGTAAAAGAAACTGTTGATAATGCTTTTACAGGAGAATTTATTAATAAAGCTGTTTTTGAGGAAATCAATGAAACCTTAAACATGGATAAACAAGAATTGGCAAGTTTCTCTGAAGAAATTTTAGATCGTTTCAGAAATCCGTTTATTAAGCATTTATTGTCATCAATTGCTTTAAATTCAATTTCGAAATTTAAAGTTCGTGTTTTGCCAAGTTTAACAGGATATGTTGATATTCATGGAAAATTGCCACTACATTTGACTTTTGCATTTGCTGCTTTAATACGTTTCTACAAAGGAACATGGAATGGGCAAAGCTTACCGGTTAATGACAGTGAAGATATCGTTTCGTTTTTTGATGGTTTATGGAAATCAGATGATTATGAAAAAATAGCGAGACTTACTTTGCAAAATAAAAGTTTTTGGGATGAAGATTTAACTGAAATTCCTGGATTAACAAAAGCGATTACAATTGGTTTAGAAGAAATAGATGCAAATGGAATTGAAGCTGGTTTTGCCAAGTTTCAGGAAAGAATAAAATAAAAAAAGCAAAAAAAACAAAAAGCAAAAAGAATAAGGATTATGGCAGTGCAGAAAAAATTAATAAAAGTTCACCCAACCGATAATGTAGCGGTTGCTTTGGTGAATCTTACAGCTGGCGAAGTAATTGATTTCGAAGGAGAATCAGTTGCGATTGAGACAGATGTAAAGATGAAACATAAGATCGCAATGGTTCCTTTTAATGTAGGGGACAGAATCATTATGTACGGAGTTTTAGTAGGGAAAGCTAGTGCAAGAATCGAAAGAGGAGGATTGCTTTCTACTGAAAATGTAAAACACGAAAGCGATAAAGTTACTGGTAAAACAGAAACAATTGGCTGGACTGCTCCAAACATCGACAAATGGAAAGACAGAACTTGGCAAGGCTATCATAGAGAAGACGGACAAGTTGGAACTGAAAATGTTTGGTTGTTTTTTCCGTTAGTATTTTGTGAAAACAGAAATATCGAAATCTTAAAGGATATTTTTGAGAAAGAATTGATGAAGCCTAAAGAAAATGATTATCAATTATTATTACGTTCTTTAGTAAAATCAGAAACTGGCGGTGCTGGTAATGAAGCGGCTTCAAACGATGCTAATTTATTCAACAATATTGAAGTAAAATTCATCACGCACCAAGGCGGCTGCGGCGGAATTCGTCAGGATTCTCATAGTCTGGCTAAATTATTGGCAGGTTATGTAAATAATCCAAACGTTGCCGGAGCAACTGTTTTAAGTTTGGGATGTCAGAATCTTCAAATTCAGATTTTCAAAGATGCTTTAGATGCAATTAATCCAGACAGTAAAAAACCGGTTTTAATTTACGATCAGCAAGCTATCGGAACAATCGAAACGATGTTAAGCAGTGTTGTAAAAGATACTTTCGAAGCGATTAAAAAAGCAAACGAAATAAAGAGAGAACCAGCTCCATTATCTAAATTAAAAATTGGTTTAGAGTGTGGTGGATCTGACGGATTCTCTGGAATTTCTGCAAACCCGACTTTAGGAGTTACTTCAGATTTATTGGCTGCTTTAGGCGGAACTACAATTCTTTCTGAATTCCCTGAATTATGTGGTGTTGAGCAGGAATTAGTAAACAGATGTGTTGAAGACGAAGGCGGAAAACGTTTCTTGGATCTAATGCAATGGTACGAAAAAACGGTTGTAGATGCTGGTTCAGGATTTGATATGAATCCGTCTCCGGGTAACATCAAAGACGGTCTAATTACAGATGCAATGAAGTCTGCAGGAGCTGCTAAAAAAGGAGGAACTTCGCCTATTACAGGAGTATTCGATTACGGTGAATACATCTCTAAACCAGGTTTAACTTTACTTTGTACGCCAGGAAATGACGTTGAATGTACAACAGCAATGGTTGGTTCCGGAGCAAACATGGTATTGTTTACAACAGGTTTAGGAACTCCGACAGGAAACCCAATTGCACCGGTTGTAAAAATCTCTTCAAACACACAGTTAGCAAATAAAATGTCTGATATCATTGATATTGACACGGGGGGAATCATCACCGGAGAAAAATCAATTGATGAAATGGCAGATGAAATGTTAGAGTTTATTATAGATGTTGCCAGCGGAACAATCAAAACCAAAGCAGCAATATTAAACCAAAACGATTTCATTCCTTGGAAAAGAGGAGTATCGCTTTAGCTTTTAGTTACAAAGGTGCAAAGGTACAGAGATACAAATTGACAAAGGTTTATATATAGAGACGCACAGCAGTGCGTCTTTTTTTAGCCATATAAGTGATATAAGTTCATTTTAGATTTATACTTACATCAACAAAAAGGCAACTCATTGAGAGTTGCCTTTTTTATTAATTCAAAAGCAAACTTAAATTTACTTATATCACTTATATGGTTTAAAAAACTAAAAGGTGCTTCTTGATGAAGATTTACGGATGTGTAATTCTGGTGCGAGAACTACCTTTTTTTCGATTTTAATTGTTTCTGTTTTATCAACCTGTTCTAAGAAAACGCGTGCTGCCATTTTTCCCATTTCGAGCGGCGACTGATCTACAGAAGTTATAGATAATTCCATGAATTTAGTAAAAGGCTCGTTACTGAAACCAGCCACACAAAACTCTTTCGGAATACTAATGTTTCTTTCTTTTAATTCTTGTATCGCGCCTAATGCCGCAAAATCACTCGCAGAAAATATAGCATCCGGCGGTGTTTCTAATTGCAGCAGTTTATCAACCGCTTCTTTTCCTGCTTCGACAGCACTTTTCGTATAAATAACATATTCTTCCTTAAAATCAATTCCGTGATCCAGCAAAGCTTGTTTGTAGCCTAAAAACCTGTTTTTAAAGATTTCCAGCGATTGATCTCCAGAGAAATGTGCAATATGCCTGCAGCCTTCATTAATTAAATGCTTTGTCGTTAAATAACCGCCTCTAAAGTCGTTTATCGTAACAGAACTTACACCTTCAATATGTTTGCTTCTATCGAAAAAAATCAGCGGAACATTCTTTTGAAGAACATATTGAAATGCACCGTCATTTTCGTCAGTTACATCAGTTACAGACATTAAAATTCCGTCAACCTGAGCATCTATTAAAGTATATAAATTTTCGTTTTCTCTTTTTTTGCTTTCATGTGTCTGGCAAATAATTACCTGATAACCATGAGGATGCAGTTCTTCTTCAATTCCTCTGATCACAGAGGCAAAAAAGTTACTGTCTATACGCGGTACAATTACGCCAATATTATTACTTCGGCCGCTTTTTAATGCTAAAGCAAGTTTGTTTTGCTTATAGTTCATTGAGGCAGCGGTTTTAATAACCAACTCACGAGTGCTTTCTTTTATTTTCGGGTTGTTATTCAACGCTCTGGAAACAGTAGCTGCAGTGATATTTAATTTTTCGGCAATATCATAAATGGTTACTTTTTCGCTCATTAAAAAGGGTTTTTACAAGTTAAATTCTTAGACAAAAATACATTTTTTTTAGATAACGTAATATTTAATGTTATCGATTACCATAATGAATTACTACAACGTTTTTTATTTTACAATGATAATAAATTATAATAATTTTTGCATTAAATGTAATTATAATTCTTAATAAAAATTAAAAATACAATAAATTTCTAAATAAATTTGGTTGAGTGGAACATATTTTCTACTTTCGTGTAATCGATTACATAGTTATTGATATTTTCAACATCGTTTACTTGATATTCCACAAAAATGATTATAAACAGGATTATAGCGTATAAATCAATTGTTTTTGCCAGTATTATGGTTGTTTTGACTATATCCTGCGCTAAAAAAGTTGTCGCTTTCTCTGAATCTGACCCATGGAAAAACATAGAACTGACCATAAAAAGTCTTCCTCAAACAAAATTTCAGGATAAAACCTATAATATAAATGATTTTGGAGCTGTTTCTGATGGTAAAACTTTAAACACTTTAGCCTTCGAAAAAGCAATTAAAACCTGTACAGAAAATGGCGGCGGAAAAGTGCTGGTTCCAAATGGAAAATACTTAACCGGAGCCATTCATTTAGAAAGCAATGTAAACCTGCATTTAGAAGATCATGCAGAAATTCTTTTCAGTTTAAATCCAAAAGACTATCCAATCGTTCATACTTCGTGGGAAGGAACAGAAGTGATGAATTACTCTCCTCTTATATATGCTAAAAACAAAACCAATGTTGCCATTACAGGAAAAGGGACTTTAAACGGTCAGGCAGACAGTACAAATTGGTGGATTTGGTCTGGAGGAAAAGGTTATGGCTGGAAAAAAGGAATTCCGTCCCAAAATGATCCAACAAATAGAGAAGTTTTGGTTGATATGGCTGAAAAAGGGATTCCGGTTGCAGAAAGAGTATTTGGAGAAGGAAGATATCTTCGCCCAAATTTTATTGAGTTTTTTGAATGTAATACCGTTTTGGTAAAAGATATAACAGTTATCAATTCTCCTTTTTGGATTCTGCATCCCATAAAAACCAACAACATCATTATTGACGGTGTAACCGTAAACAGCCACGGACCAAACAATGATGGCTGTGATCCTGAATATTCTCAAAATGTAATAATCAAAAACTGCACTTTCAATACGGGAGACGATTGCATTGCTATTAAAGCCGGCCGCGATGCCGATGGAAGAAGAGTAGCGATTCCTAGTAAAAATATAATTGTTCAAAACTGTAAAATGATCGACGGTCATGGCGGAGTTGTGATAGGAAGTGAGATTTCTGCCGGAGTTAATAATGTGTTTGTCGAGAATTGTGTAATGGATAGTCCAAATTTAGATCGTGCCATTCGTATCAAAACCAATTCTAAAAGAGGAGGAGTAATTGAAAATATTTTTGTTAGAAACCTTGAAGTAGGAACCGTAAAAGAATGCGTTTTGCTGGTTACCATGTTTTATAACGTCTATGGCTCGCAAACAGGAAATTTTATACCAACAGTAAGAAATATAAATCTCGAAAATGTTAAGGTAAAAAATGGTGGAAAATATGGCGTTTGGGCAGAAGGCTATGCAGAATCCCCAGTAGAAAACATTACGCTTAAAAATGTGAAAATAGAAAAAGTAGACTCAGTCTATTTATTAAAAAACGTAAAGAATACCAATTTTATAAATACATATATCAATGGAAAAAAAGTAAACAAATAAAAACGAGTAACTATAATTTAACCAAACCACGAAACCACTTATGAAAATTAAACAACCATTAAAGAAAAAAATAAAATACAACCTTGTATTTTTATTTTTCCTGAATTTCCTCCTGTGCAATACTATAAATGCACAGTCTACAACAATAGAAGGGAAAATTACAGATGCGACAGGATTATCGCTGCCGGGCGTTAATATCCAGGAAAAAGGAACTAAAAACGGAACTTCGACGGATTTTGAAGGAAGTTTTAAAATAAATGTAACCAATAATAAAGCTGTTTTAATAATAAGCTATTTAGGTTTTCAAACGCAGGAAGTAAGCGTTGCCGGAAAAACAAAAATTAACGTAAGCCTTGCAGAACAGTCAAATTCATTAAACGAAGTTGTGGTTGTAGGATACGGTTCTGTAAAGAAAACAGATCTTACAGGTTCTGTAAGTACTATTAGTGCGGCAACCATTACAGAAAGAAATACTACAAGTGCATTGGAAGCAATTCAGGGAAGCACACCCGGAGTTACGATTTCGTCAACTTCAGGGCGTTCCGGCGACGGATTTAAAGTGGTTATTAGAGGAAATAATTCATTAGTAGGATCGTCTCCATTATATGTTGTAGATGGCGTTCCGGTTGATAATATTGACTTTCTAAATCCACAGGATATTGCGAGAATGGACGTTTTAAAAGATGCTTCGTCAGCAGCAATCTACGGTTCAAGAGGAGCCAGCGGTGTTATTATTGTTACAACTAAAAGCGGTGCTAATGTAAAATCAGGAATCAATGTAACTTTTGATTCTTCTTACGGAACAAAAACGGCGGCAAGATTACCAAAAATGATGAATGGCGAAGAATGGTGGAAATTTCACCAAGTTGCCTATATGAGCGCAACGCCGGCAACTCAGACTCCTGCGCAGCTTGCTGCTTTGGCAGGAAATCAAAGCCCTTTATTAGTTACAAGAGCAAACAATGGCTACAATTTTGACTGGGCTGATGCTGTTCTAAAACCCGGAATGACCCAAAACAATTACTTAAATGTTACAGGCCGTTCAGATTCTGGTTTGAGCTACAATTTAGGATTCGGAATTCAAAGCGATGAAGGACTTATCGATAATGACGGAACTGATAAATACTCTTTTAAATTAGGATTAAATCATAAAATAAACGACAAATTTACAACAGGTGCCAATGTTACAATTGCTCGTGTTGACACGCAGTTAGGAAGTGATTTAGCCATGCAGGATGCTTTCAGACTTAGCCCTTTAATGTCACCTTGGGCAGTTGATGCCGATGGAAATGAAAGAGTAGGAACTTTATTTTTCCTTCCGGGGAAATTAACTTATCCTGATGGTTCCTGGGCAATTAATAAAACCAGTGCGGTAAACCCATTAATGGAAATTGCCAATTCTTCGCAGACAGAAAAAACATGGCAGACCGTTGGAAATGTTTTCTTTCAATACCAAGCATTAAAATGGCTTTCATTTAAAACCACTTTTTCTGCCGGTATAGAAAATACAGTTACAAGTGCAGCTTATGGTGCACAGACAAATGCCGGAGTTACATTAAACGGAAAAAATTCAGCCTCAATAAAAAACTTCAATAACTTCAATTATACTTGGGACAACCAAATTGATTTGAAACATACTTTTGCTGAAGTGCATGATTTTAGTGTTTTATTATTGCAGAGTTTGTATTCAAATGTTGATGAAACTTCGTATTTATATTCTAACAATCAGCCTTTTGATACTGGGTCAAATAATATGGGATCTGGAGTTCAGACTAGTTACAACATCAGTTCAGGTTATTTAAAGAATACGTTAAGCTCTTATGCCGTTCGTTTAAACTATACTTTTAAAGACAAATATTTATTAACTGCTTCTACAAGATGGGATGGTTCATCTGTTTTATCTGAAGGTAATAAATGGCAGAGTTTCCCTTCTGTAGCATTAGGTTGGAAAATCAGCAAAGAATCTTTCTTAGCAAACAGTAATGTAATTTCAGACTTAAAACTTCGTGCGAGTTTAGGTTATACAGGAAACGATAACGTAGCGCCTTATACTTCTCAGGCGTTATTAAATCAGCAGACTTTTTATGCAAACGGAGCCAATGTAGTTTCGGGCTGGCAGTCAGAAAATCTGGCGAATCAGGATTTAACATGGGAAAAAACACGAGAATTAAACCTTGGTCTTGATTTCGGTTTCTTGAAAAACAGAATCTCAGGAAGTGTTGATGTTTACGACAGATTATCAGATAAATTAATCTACAAGCAGCAATTACCTGCAGAAAGCGGCTGGAAAAACACTTTTGCAAACGTGGGTTCTGTAAGCAATAAAGGTGTCGAAGTTTTATTAACGACAAAAAACATCAAAAGCGAAAACGTAAACTGGGAAACGACTTTTACCTTTACTAAAAACGTAAACAAATTAGAGTCAATTTACAATCAGGACAAGGTTAGTGATATTGGAAATAAATTAATTCTGGGTTCAGAGTTAAACCCTAATTACAACTACGTTTATGATGGCGTTTGGCAGGAAAGCGAAGCAGCACGTGCAGCAACTTACGGGCAAGCTCCGGGGCAGGCGAGACCAAAAGATTTAAATGGCGATGGAAAATTTAACCAGGATGACAGAACGGTAATAGGAAATGCAAATCCGGATTGGCAGGGAAGTTTATATTCTAAACTGACTGTTGGGAATTTCGATTTCAATTTTTCTGTATTGACAAGTCAGGGGCAGACAGTTTTGAGTACTTTTCACCAAAACTTTGCAGACGTAAGCGACAGAGGCCGTCAAAAATTGGCAATGGATTATTTTATTCCAACAAATGGTACAGGTATCGAAGCCAATGCCAATAACACAAACCCAAGACCGGGACCGGTTGCAACGGGTGCGGGTGCCTATTGGACTTCTTTATTTGGTTACTATCGTGATGTTTCTTACGTAAAAATCAAAAATATATCTTTAGGATACACATTGAATTCAGAATTATTGAAAAAACTTAAAATTAGTAATTTGAGGATTTATGTGAATGTTTTAGATCCATTTGTATTTACAGATTTTGATGGATATGATCCAGAGTGGGCCGCTTCTCCTTTTGGGGTAAACCGTCCGGCATCTGTAACAACGCAATTGGGATTAAGTGTTAAATTTTAATAAAGATATCAAATGAAAAAAATAATAATAATATTAGGAATTGCTGCCATGGTTTTAAATTCATGCAGCAATTATATAGAAGAAGAAAGCTTGTCAAATGTTCCTGCCGATGCCACTTATAAAACAGCATCAGGATACCAGTTATTGATCAATACAAATTATGCATGGCTTAAGAGCATTTATGGAGGAAATCCTTGGTTATTTGAATCAGGAACTGATATGTATGCCGAAGGAAGAACTCCAGAACCGGCAGGTTTAAGCCAGTATACACTTTTAATACCTTCTTCGGATAATGTTGCGGATTTGTATACGCCTTGTTATCAATTAATTCAATCTGTAAATAAATCCGTTTATTATTCAGCTATAACAGAACAAACAGCTAATTTGAACACGCAGGTGGGCGAAGCCAGATTTTTGAGAGCACAAGCGTATTTTTTATTGGTTCAGACTTATGGCGGAGTTCCAATTGTAAATGAAAATATAACAACACCGGTTTTATCTTTCCACAGAAATACTGCTGAAGAAGTGTATACTCAGATTATTTCAGATTTAGATGCAGCTTTGGCAAGTGTTGGAACAAACTCTTACAGCACAACAGGAAAAGTCAACAAAAGAGCCGTAAACGATTTACTGGCAAAAGTGTATTTAACCAGAGGATATGAAACTTTTGGCAAAGCTGATGATTTCGCAAAAGCAGCCGCTTACGCTGATGCAGCAATTGGCGGGCAAACACTTGCACTTGCCTTTGATCAGTTATTTAAACCCGGAAACGATTTAAATGCCGAAACTATTTTCTCTGTTCAGTATGATAAAGCTTCAACAAGTACAGACCCTACAAAACTTGGAAACAACCAGTTTTACTATTTCAGTTCGTATTTAGGAGGTGCCGAAACAGGTGCACCTTTAAGAAGTTATAATTTATGCCCAACAGATTACGCTTTAGGTCTTTATGAAAAAGGAGATAAAAGATGGGAAGGTACTTTTATGACAGAAATTCTGGAGGGTCCTGAAACTACAAACGGCGTTACAAAAAACGTGTTGTATTATCCGTATTACAGAAGCACAAATCCAGCTTCATTAAAAGTGAGACATTTTTATGAGCCAAAATGGTTTACGCCAGCAGACAGAATTGCTTGGGAAACAGCAAACGCTTCAAGAAAATCGGCGACGTTTGTGTATCATCCTTGGGGGGAATATTCTGCAGCGCATACTTTGATTAAAAACTTAGACTGCTATACCATTCCGGTTAAGAAATTTGACGATCCGGATCCTACAACGCCTTCGAGCACAGGTCCTGTAAGTACAAGAGATATTATTGTTTCAAGACTTGGAGAAACCTATTTAATTGCTGCCGAAGCTTATTTAAAAGCCGGACAGCCAGGGACTGGTTTAGATCGTTTAAATGAAGTGAGAAGAAGAGCAGGCGTTGCAAATGCGACAGCAGCAGAATTCAACATCGATTATATTTTAGATGAAAGAGGAAGAGAATTGTTAGGAGAATATAAACGCTGGTTTGATTTAAAACGTACCGGAACATTAGTTGCAAGAGCATCGGCTCATAATTATAAAATTAAGGCAGCTAATTTTGTTGGTGTTGGCGGACAGCTTAAAATTTTAAGGCCAATTCCGCAAGTGGCATTGGATTTAAACCAAAATAAAGATTTTCCTCAAAATCCTGGTTATTAGTAATTTGTTAGTTTTTTGAGACTATTTGTTTTTTTGAAGAAGTTAAAGAGGAGTTTGACCAAAGTGTCGAACTCCTTTCTGACTAAAAAATAAAAAGATTGTAATGCGAAAAATAATATTGATTTTATTCATGCTGTCTTGTGCAATAAACGCCCAGCAGACTTACCCTGTCGACACGTCGTACACGGTAAAAAGCACTTATACTAAATTGATAAAAAAATATCCGTTCATTACAATTCCGCTTATAGAGAAACACAAGGGGCTTTATCAAATTAAAGATGTAATTTACTTTAAAGAAAGTGGAAGAGAATTGCATTTAGATGCTTTTGTATACAACACAAAAAAGCAAAATCCCGCAGTCATCATGATTCATGGCGGAGGCTGGAGATCTGGAAATAAAACTCAGATGAACGCTTTGGCAAAGGAAATTGCTTCCTACGGTTATTCGTGTTTTACAATAGAATACAGGTTATCACTCGAAGCAAAATATCCGTATGGAGTTTATGATGTAAAAAATGCGATTAAATTTATAAAAGATAATGCAGTAAAATTCAAAGTAAATCCAGACAAAATTGCTGTTTTAGGCTGTTCTTCGGGAGGGCAGATGGCAGCTTTGATTGGTACAACAAATCAAAATCCAGCTTTTGAAGATGCTTCAAATCAAAGTAAGTCATCATCAAAAGTAAATGCAATTATTGATATAGATGGCGTTTTGGCATTCAGGCATCCCGAATCTTCAGAAGGAGAAATGGCATCGTTTTGGCTTGGAGGTTCTTATGAAGAAAAAACAGAGAATTGGAAAAATGCATCGGCTTTAAGCCATACCGACAAAAATACGCCGCCAACATTGTTTATAAACAGCAGTATTGACAGGTTTCATGCAGGGAGAGATGATATGATAAAGATTTTAAATCAATATAAAATCTACAATGAAGTTGAAACAATCGAAAACTCACCGCATTCCTTTTGGTTTTTTGAACCTTGGTTTTATAAAACAGTCAATTTTACAATCAAATTTCTAAATAAGATATTCAAATAATTTACCATACAATGAAAACAAAAATTACAGCCGCAGCATTATTTTTAATTGGTTTTACATCAGTTAATGCCCAAAAATATGATATTAAAACGGCTAAAACTTACGCCGAAATTTCGGTAAAAACAGACGGAAAATGGGAAGGACGCAAATATATTGGCGGAACTACTTTTAATAATGTTGACCGACTAAAACTGGCCCCCGAACATACAGATCATTCTTTTGATATTCGTTACGAAGGTCCGGGCTGGGAAAATAACCGAATTGGTTACCGTTTATACTTAGACTGGAGAAATGCAATTGATATTTTTGGAAAGAAAACTTCTGCCATGATTTTACCAAAAGTCGGACAGGATAATTTTGATTCCTATCACGAAATGAGCGACTGGGGAGCCGATATTCTGAAAGCAGGAAAAGCAATCGGAATTGGATCTATTGATCGTTATTTAAACAATGAAAAACTGCATTTCCGCGAAGTAGATTCTACGATTGCAACAGTTGTAAATAAAGACAACGAATCGGGTGTAAAAGTGAATTATTACGGATGGAAAACAGCATCTGATAAAATCGATTTTACTTCGACTTTAACCATAAAGCCAGATCAGTTATATACAAAACATACCATTCAGGCATCCAAAGAAATTAAAGGAATCTGTACCGGAATTGTAAAACAAAAGAATACAGAACTGCTTAAAAAAGAAAGCAAAAGCAAAAAATGGGCTTATATAGCTACATATGGTACACAATCTTTGGTTCCGGACAAATTAGGACTGGCTATTTTTTATGAAGTTAACACCATCGAAAATATCGCTGATACGGATTTGGATTATTTATTGGTTTTTAAACCAACAACAAAAGCTACTGATTTTTATCTTTTAGGAGCTTGGGAACAAGAGCAAAACGGAATAAAATCTCAGGAAGATTTCGTGAAATATTTAGATGCACAATTAGAAGTATTGAACAAAAAAGGGAAGATGTAATCATGTTGAAATTTGTTTCAATAAAAATGAGTTATAAAAGAACAGCTGTTGTTTTGTTCTCTCTTTTCAGCAGTTTTGCAATTGGTCAAAATACTGAAAAAATTGTAGTTTCTGCCAATTCAAAATGGTCAGAGAAAACAGCGGCGACCATTATAAATAAATACCCAAAGGCCTGGCAGATCGACGGAACCGAGAAGCCAAAATGGGATTATAAAATGAGTTTGACTTTGTCTGCTTTTGAGAAATTATATCTAAAAACAAAAGACAAAAAATATCTCAATTATATAAAAGAATACGCAGATGAATTGATTGACAGCAGTGGAAATATTGCCAAATACGATATCAAAGAATATAATATCGATTATGTAAATCCCGGAAAATTGTTGTTTAATTTATATGAAGAAACAAAAGACAATCGTTATTTAACGGTAATAAAACAATTAAGAACACAAATCGAAAGTCAGCCCAGAACGGCAAGCGGCGGATTTTGGCACAAACAAATTTACCCAAATCAAATGTGGATTGACGGTTTGTATATGGCTGAACCTTTTTATACACAATACACAGTTAAATATGAAAATGGTAAAAGTTTAGATGATGTTGCCAAACAATTTGAATTGGTTCATAATCATTTATTAGATAAAAAGACAGGATTGCCATATCAGGCTTGGGACGAAAGTAAAGAAATTGGCTGGGCAAATTCCGAAACAGGAACTTCACCAACAATTTGGAACAGAGGAATTGGCTGGTATATGATGGCATTGGTTGAAACGCTGGATTATTTCCCTAAGAATCATCCAAAGCAAAAAGAATTATTGGGATATTTGAATGAAATAGCAAAAAGTGCCGTTCAGGTGCAAAGCCCGTCAGGATTGTGGTTTCAGGTTGCTGATAAGCCGGAACTGTCTGGAAATTATTTAGAATCGTCAGGTTCTGCAATGATAATTTATAGTTTGGCAAAAGCGGCTGATAAAGGCTATTTAGCATCATCTTATAAAAAAACAGCACAAAAATCTTTTAACGCATTTGTAAAAGAATTTGTCAAAACAAATGAAAATAATGAAATTACGATTTCAAATGTTTCTTCGAATGTTGGTTTGGGAGGAAAACCATTTCGCGACGGTACAAATGAATATTATGCAAAAAGCAAAACAAAAGATAATAGTTCACCGGCCTTAGCAGCATTTTTATTAAGCGCAGTAGAATTGAATAAATAAACGATTTGATATGATAAAGAAAAGCCATTTTAGTTTTGCCGGAATTTTGAGTTGTATGATTGTTTTTTCATTTACTGAAATGAAGGCTCAGGAAACTTCAAAAACTATATCTAACGACCTAAGCTGGTCACAGAGAATGGCGCTTTCTATTATCAAACGTGCACCGCAGGCATGGCAGGTTGACAATAACGAAAAACCAAAATGGGATTATAAATTGGGTTTGTTAATGACTTCTTTTGAAAAACTGTATCAAAAGACAAATAATCCGGTTTATGGAGATTATATTAAAGTTTATGGCGAAACAGTGATTAATCCTTCGGGAGAAATTATGAATTACAAACTCGAAGATTATAATATTGATTATGTAAATCCGGGAAAATTTTTGTTTGATTTGTACAAAAGAACAAATGACAATCGTTACCTGACTGCAATGCAGACGTTGCGAAAACAGTTAGAAACACACCCAAGAACCAATTCAGACGGATTTTGGCATAAAAAAATATATCCGTATCAAATGTGGCTTGATGGTTTATATATGGGAACACCATTTTACGCGCGTTACACTGTAGAATTTGACGTCGGAAAAGATTTAAACGATGTTGCCAAACAATTCGAACAAATTCATCTGCATACGCTTGATAAAAAAACAGGATTACTTTTTCATGCTTGGGATGAAAGCAAGCAGATGCCATGGGCGAATAAAGAAACGGGAACTTCATCAAATTTCTGGTCGCGTTCTATTGGCTGGTATATGATGGCGCTGGTTGATGTTTTAGATTATATGCCAAAAGACCATCCAAAAAGAAAAGAACTAATTCAGTATTTAAATGATATTTCAAAAGCTGTTGCTAAATATCAGGATGCATCGGGATTATGGTATCAGGTAACAGATGCAGGAAAAAAGCAAGGAAATTACCTGGAAGCATCTGGTTCTGAAATGTTTGTTTATGCTTTTGCGAAAGGAGCAAATAAAGGATATTTACCTGCAGCATATAAAAAACTGGCATTAAAAGGTTTTGATGCCATAACAAAAGAGCTTGTCATAGTTGATCCAGATGGTGAAATTCATATTACACAGGTTTGTGCCAGCGCTGGATTAGGCGGAAACCCGTATCGGGATGGTTCTTTTGAATATTACATTAATGAAAAAATAAAAACCGATAACTCACACGGTTTAGGTCCGTTTATTCTGGCCGCCTTAGAAGTAGAAAAATAGTAGAATTTAAATATATTTTGAAATGAAAAATAATAGAAAACAAAGTTTTATGTCGGTTTTATTGGTTTGCGCCATTGCTTTTACAAGCTGTAAAGTAATTTCGCAAGAACCTGCAAAAAAAGAAATTGTTATTTCTAAAGACATGAAATGGTCAGATAAAATGGCTTTAACCTTGATGAAACGTCATCCGGAAAGTTATATGCTTGACGATTCTAAAAAGCCAAAATGGGATTATGTTCATGCCTTGGTTTTGCATTCAATTGAAGAATTGTACAAGAAAAATCCAGATCCTGGATATAAAGCCTATATAAGAGGTTATGTTGATGAACTAGTTCAGGAAGATGGAACCATTAAAACCTACGAATTTGACAAATACAATATCGACTTGGTGGTACCGGGGCGTTTGCTTTTTGATATTTATGCAGAATCAAAACAAGATAAATATTTAAAAGCGATGCAGTTAGTTCGTAAGCAATTAGCAGAGCAGCCACGTACAGCAAGCGGCGGTTTCTGGCACAAACAAATTTATCCAAATCAAATGTGGTTAGACGGTTTGTATATGGGTGAACCTTTCTATGCACAATATACTTTGACTTTTGAAAACGGAAAAAACTTTGATGATATCGCAAAACAATTTGAGTTAATTCAGCTTCATGCAACAGATCCGAAAACCGGATTATTATACCACGGCTGGGACGAAAGCAAAGAAATGCCCTGGGCAAATAAAGAAACCGGAAATTCTCCAAACTTTTGGTCCAGAGCTTTAGGCTGGTACGTAATGGCTTTGGTTGACGTTCTGGATTATATGCCAAAAGAACATCCAAAAAGGAATGAGTTAATTAAATATTTAAATAATGCTTCTGTGGCTTTGGCTAAATATCAGGATAAATCAGGTTTATGGTATCAGGTTACAGATAAAGGCGGAGAAAAAGGAAATTATTTAGAAGCTTCAGGATCATCAATGTTTGCTTATGCTTTTGCAAAAGGAGCAAACAAAGGATATTTACCGGCAAAATATAAAAAACTGGCAAACAAAGCTTTTGACGGACTGACTAAAATCTTAATTAAAAAAGTTGACGAAGATGGAGGTATTACCTTAACAAATTGCTGTCAGGTTGCAGGTTTAGGGGGTACACCATATCGTGATGGTTCTTATGAATATTACGTAAACGAAAGAAAAAAAGACAACGATCCTAAAGCGACTGGGCCTTTTATATTGGCCGCTTTAGAATTGAATAGATAGAAGCAATTGTGAATTGTAAATTGTGAATTGTGGGTGAAGGCACGCTTTGTCTTGCTGAAGGAAGTCGATGCATCGCTTAGAAACTCCAATTGCAAGTCACAATTTAAACCCGACAGGTTTTAAAAACCTGTCGGGTTTAAATAAAAAGTTAATCATTACAAAAATGAAAAATATAAAAATCATTTTCTTTCTCCTTTCCGTTTTCTCTTTTGAGAAAAATTCGGCACAAGTCTGGACACCGGATAATGGAGACGGAAACTATACAAATCCTATCATTCACGCTGATTATTCAGATCCTGATGCTGTTAGGGTTGGAGATGATTTTTATATGACCGCATCGTCTTTTAATTGTATTCCGGGATTACCAATTCTGCATTCTAAAGATTTGGTAAACTGGAAGATTTTAAGTTATGCACTGCCAAAACAGCCGCCTTTTGAAACTTATGATAAAGTACAGCACGGAAATGGAGTTTGGGCGCCAAGTATTACATATCATAACAACGAATTTTATATTTATTATCCAGATCCTGATTTTGGGATTTATATGATAAAAGCTAAAAAAGCCGAAGGCCCCTGGTCAGAACCTCTTCTAGTAAAAGCCGGAAAAGGACTGATTGATCCAAGTCCGCTTTGGGATGATGACGGAAAAGTTTATTTAGCGCATGCCTTTGCAGGAAGCCGTGCGCAGATTAAAAGTTTATTGGTAGTCTGCACAATGAACGCAGAAGGAACAATTGCTAATAATGACGAAGTTATGGTTATTGACGGACATGAAAGCGAAGGCACAATTGAAGGTCCAAAATTCTACAAACGAAACAATTACTATTACATTTTTGCACCAGCAGGGGGCGTTCCTAACGGCTGGCAGACTATTTTACGATCTAAAAATGTTTTTGGCCCTTATGAAAAGAAAAAAGTATTAGAACAAGGATCAACTAAAATAAACGGTCCGCATCAGGGCGCGTGGGTTCAGACACAAACTGGTGAAGACTGGTTTATTCATTTTCAGGATAAAGGTGCTTACGGAAGAATTGTGCATTTACAGCCTATGAAATGGGAAAATGACTGGCCGGTTATGGGACAGGATTTTGACAAAAACGGAATAGGAGAGCCGGTTACAACATTTAAAAAACCAAATGTTGGCAAAAAATATCCAATTGGAAATCCTGCGGCATCAGATGAATTTAATGAACCAAAATTAGGTTTACAATGGCAGTGGCAGGCCAATTCGCAGATTAATTGGGGTTTTCCAACCAGCATGGGATATCTAAATTTATTTTGCGTAACAACAATTAAAGACATAAAAATTTTTGATGCTCCAAATTTACTGCTTCAAAAGTTTCCTGCCGAAGAATTTTCGGCGACAGCCAAAATAACTTTCAATACAAGATTAAATGGAGAATCGACCGGACTAATTGTAATGGGATTGGATTACAGTTATTTATGTTTTAAAAATGTTGAAGGAAAATTATATTTAAACCAAAAAACAGGAACATTCAATAAAACTGTTTCAGAAACGGAAACAAAACCGCTTTTAATTTCAAATAATACAATTTACCTAAGAGTTAAAATTAAAAAAGGCGGAGTGTGCAGTTTCTTTTACAGCTTAGACGATAAAAATTATCAGGCAATAGGAACAGATTTTATCTCAAAAGAAGGAAAATGGATTGGAGCTAAAATTGGACTTTTTGCTGTAAGCGAAAAAGTAACTAACGATTCAGGAAATGCAGCTGTTGACTGGTTTAGAATTACGAAATAAAAATTATTAAAAACTAAAAGAATAAAATGATTCCACTAAAAAAAATAGTACTGCTTTTTATTGTTGGTTTTAGTTTTGCAGTTAAGGCGCAAAATACAAATAAAAACTGGCCGGATATTATTCGTAAAAATGATGCGTCGTGGTTTGGTACAGAAGAAGCCAAAAAGATTGCTGAAAATGTTTTGCTTTATCAAAGAGATATTGGAGGCTGGCCAAAGAACATTCAAATGCAGAATGAGCTGACTTCTTCGCAGAAAAAAGAGTTGCTTGAAATAAAGAAAACCACAAAAGAAACTACGACAGACAATGGAGCAACGACTCAGGAAATGCTTTTTATGTCTAAAATGTATGCTCAGGTAAAAGACGAACGTTATAAAGAATCTTTCTTAAAAGGTTTAAATTATTTGTTAGAAGCGCAATATGCAAACGGCGGCTGGCCTCAGTTTTATCCATTAAAAAAAGGATATTACACGCATATTACTTACAATGACGATTCGATGGTGCGCATTTTAAATGTGATGAAAGAAGTAGCTGAAGAAACTGATTTTTACAGCATTAAGCCATCAAAAGAAATTGTCGCCAAAACAAAAATGGCTTTTGATAAAGGTATCGACTGCATTATAAAAACACAATACAAACAAAATGGAGTTTTAACCGCCTGGTGTGCGCAGCATGACGAAGTTACTTTACTTCCGGCTAAAGCCAGAGCTTATGAGCTTCCTTCGCTTAGCGGAAAAGAATCGGCTAAAATTGTTTTGCTTTTAATGTCAATTCAAAAACCTTCTCCGGAAATAATTACCGCTGTAAAAAGTGCTAATGCCTGGTTCGAAAAAACGAAAATTACCAATCTTGAAGAAAAACGTGTTTTAAATGATGCCGGCAAAATTATCGACAAAAAAATGATTCCGGTTCAAAATGCTGAACCAATCTGGGCAAGATTTATGGAACTGGACAACAACGAGCCTTTCTTTAGTGATCGTGACGGAATCAAAAAGAAATCGCTGGATGAAATAGGTTCAGAACGCAGAAACGGTTATGCCTGGTATACAGACGAACCAAAAGAAGTTTTGAAGAAATATGCTTCCTGGGCAGTTAAAAACGGAGTAAAGGTTACGGAAGTACCCTCAGAGAAAAAAAAAACTAATTTTTTAACTGTTGCACAGGATGGCTCAGGCGACTTTACTAAAATACAAGATGCCATTTATGCAAGTCCGTCTTTTCCTTATGAAAAAGTAACAATTTTTATAAAAAACGGAACGTATAAAGAAAAGCTTAGAATCCCGGAATGGAATACTAATTTGATTTTATTGGGTGAAAGTAAAGAAAACACCATCATTACTTTTGATGACAATTTTTCGAAGATCAATCTAGGGCGCAATAGTACCTTTTATACTTCAACCCTTTTAGTTGAAGGAGATGATTTTTCGGCATCAAATTTAACCATTCAAAATGCTTCCGGAGATAAAGGTCAGGCGATTGCGTTATCAGTAGTAAGCAATCGTGCTAAAATTTCAAACTGCATTATTTTAGGAAATCAGGACACACTTTATTTATCAGGAAAAAATGCAAAACAATATTTTAAAGACTGTTACATTGAAGGAACAACTGATTTTATTTTTGGAGGCGCAACTACATTATTCGAAAATTGTGTCATTCACAGCATTAAAAGTTCGTATGTAACAGCCGCTTCAACTCCTGAAGGAACAGAATACGGCTTTGTTTTTAAGGATTGTAAACTAACGGCTGAACCATCTGCTAATGCGGTTTATTTAGGAAGACCGTGGCGTATTTATGCCAAAACCGTTTATATAAACTGTGAATTAGGAAAACATATAAAAGCCGAAGGCTGGGAAAACTGGTCAAAACCAGATGCAGAGAAAAACGCCTTTTATGCCGAATACAATAACAGCGGAGAAGGATTTCAACCAGCCAAAAGAGTATCGTGGTCACATCAGCTTACAAAATCAGAAGCAGATCAATATTCGATAGAAAATATTCTAAAAGATTCTGTACCAAATTGGTACAGAAGTTACTAAGTTGCTGAGATTCTAAGATGCTAAGAATTCAAACAAAACTTAGAATCTTAGCATCTTAGAATCTCAGAACCTTAGCATCTCAGAACCTCAGAACCTAAAAAAAAAATGAAATATCTTATACTTTTATTAATTTGTTGCAGCTCTTTTGCTCAGAATAATGATTTTCCAACAGCAAAAGTCGATTCGATAGTGAATAGAATTCAACTTCCGGTTTTTCCTGCTTATCAGGTAAATATCTTAAAATTAGGGGCAAAAGGAGATTCTATTACAAACAACAAAGCTGTTTTTGATAAAGCGATGGCATTATGTAAAAAGAATAATGGAGGGACTATTATTGTACCAAAAGGGATTTATAAAGTAAACGGACCAATTCATTTTGTTAGCCATGTAAACTTGAAAATAGAAAAAGGAGCGAAGATTAAATTTAGTGACAATCCGCAGGATTATCTTCCAATGGTCTTAACAAGCTGGGAAGGAACTATGTTGTATAATTACAGTCCACTTATATATGCTAATGAATGTACCAATATTGCCATAACAGGCGAAGGAACGATTGATGGAGAAGGAGGAAATGTGTGGAAAAGTTTTAAAGCAAAAGAAAATCAGGGGAAGAATTTAAGCCGCGACATGAACCACAATAATATTCCGATAAAAGACAGAAAATTTGGTGAAGGTTATTTTCTGCGTCCGCAGATGATTCAGTTTTTGAATTGTAAAAACATTTTGGTCGAAAATGTGAGAATTGAAAATTCACCGTTTTGGTGTTTACATCTTTTAAAATCGCAGAGTATTACCATTCGCGGTATCAGCTATAAATCATTAAATCACAATAATGACGGAATCGATCCAGAATATGCCAAAGATGTTTTAATCGAAAATGTAACCTTTGATAATGGCGATGATAACGTTGCTATAAAAGCAGGCAGAGATCATGAAGGAAGAGCCAATACAGCAACACCAAGCGAAAATATAATAATTAGAAACTGCAATTTTAAAGGACTTCATGGCGTAGTTATTGGCAGCGAAATGTCGGCAGGAGTGCAAAATGTTTTTGTAGAGAACTGTAAAACCATCGGATACTTAAAAAGAGGAGTTTATCTAAAAACGAATGCAGATAGAGGCGGTTTTATCAAAAATATATTTGTTCGAAACCTTCAATTAGATCAAGTTGAAGATTGTATTTATATTACGGCCAATTATCATGGCGAAGGGAAAGGATTTCAATCGGATATATCTAATGTTTCATTCTCGAATATTACTTGTAATAAAGCATCAGAATCCGGAATTGTAATTCAGGGGTTTCCCGATAAAAAAATCAAAAACATATCATTAAAAAATATAGAAATCAAAGAAGCTAAAAATGCGCTCTCCAATGAAAATGCCGAAAACGTTTTGATGACGGATGTTTTTATAGGACAAAGAGCGACGGTGCCTACAGCGGTCTCGAAACCGTAAGTTTTTTTTAGGTTCAAAGGTTCAAAGGAACAGAGGGACAGAGGTTTCTGTAGAGACGCACTGCAGTGCGTCTACGCAAATAGTATCCTTCAACTCAGACTAATAATTGTAATAAAAATAAAAGAAAAATGAAAAGATATATCTTAATCTTATTATTAATCTCCTCAGCTTGTTTTGCACAAAAAACGACTCTATATACTATAGGTGATTCCACAATGGCAAACAAAAAAGATCCCGAGCGAAATCCGGAACATGGATGGGCGCAGGTATTACAGCCATTTTTTAAAGACGATATAGTAGTGCTCAATAAAGCTGTAAATGGACGAAGCACAAAAAGTTTCATCAACGAAAAACGCTGGGATTCCATTTATAAAAAACTAAAAAAAGGAGATTATGTTTTTATACAATTCGGACATAACGATGAAAAAATAGAAGATTCTACCCGTTATACAAACCCGCATACTTCCTATAAATATAACTTAATTCGTTTTGTAAAAGAAAGCAGAGAAAAAGGAGCAATACCAGTTTTGTTCACTTCAATTGCCAGACGTAACTTTAATGAAAAAGGAGTATTAGTTCCCACGCATGGCGATTATCCTTTAGAAACCCGTTTAGCAGCACAGGAATATAAGGTACCTTTTATCGATTTAGAATATTATACCGAAGTATTAGAACAATCTTACGGTCCTGAAAAATCAAAACAGCTGCATCTGCACTTCAAAGCAGGCGAAAATGCTTATTATGATAAAGACAAGGCAGATGACACGCATCTTTCGTTATTAGGAGCCAAAACAATTGCCCAAATAGTAGTAAATCAAATTAAAGCTTTAGATGATAAATCTTTAGAAAAACTCCAAAAAGGAATCAGATAAATAAAATAATTTCCAATGCCTAAATTGGTTTAAAAATAAAAAGAATGAAAAGTACCATTAAACTTTACACATCAACTGCATTTTCGATACTAATTTTTGCGTCTTGCCAGGCGCAGCAAAAAAAATCTAAAGAAAATACGATTGTTTTAAAAAACACTTCTAATATCGAATTATTTCAAAAAGCGATTGCGGTAAAAAGAAATCAGCTTACCATAAATAAAGATTCAGGAACTTATCCGGTTTTACTTTTTAAGAATGATACAATTCCGACGCAGGTTAATGACTTAAATGGTGACGGAAAATGGGATGAATTTTTTTTTGTAACCGATTTTTCTCCAAATGAAGAAAAAACAATAGTGCTGAATTGGTCGCAGAAAGATCCTAAATTCCCAATAAAAACAAGTGTGCGATTTGGAAAAAGAGAAGGGAAGAACCTTCCTGTTCATTCTGATACGCAGGAAGTTTTAATGGCAGACCAAGTACATAAAAAATTAGGCTATCAAAAATACCAAACAGATGGGCCAACCTGGGAGAATGATAAAGTAGGTTTCAGGCATTATTTGGATGGAAGAAACTCAAAAGATGTCTTTGGAAAAAAATTGCCGGGCATAACACCCGAAGATGTTGGAATTAACAGTAAAGGTGCAGTTGAAGACAATTATCATGTAATGTACGACTGGGGAAGAGATATTTTTCCTGTTGGAAATTCGGCTGGTTTAGGCGGCTTTGCTTTATTAACGAATGACAATAAAATCAACAGACTCGGAATACTTGCTGCCGACACTTTAAATACTATTGAAAAAACAACTTTTAAGATTATCAGCGAAGGTCCGGTTAATTCCGTTTTGAGTTATACTTATCAAAATTGGGAAGTTTCAGGAAATAAATACCAGGCGCAGGAAACAACTTCAATCTGGCCGGGAATGTATGGCTATAAAAATACAGTTTCGCTGAATGGTTTAAAAGGAAACGAAATGCTGCTGATAACACTTTCTAATCTAAACAATCAAAACCCGCTGCAGGTAATTGAAGCAGGTGATTTTGTTTGTTTTATTCAGCATGATAAATTGACTTACGAACGTCAATGGATTTTAGGAACAGCAGTTATTGTTCCGAAAAATGTTTATAAAGGATATATTGAAGCACCAAAAACAGGACAGCTCACAGATTCTTATCTCATAAAACTGAAAACAAAAAACAAGGAGGAAATAAGTTATTATCCGATAGCGGGATGGGAATTGAGTGCAGATAAAAACTTTAAGGATTCAGCCTATTTTAGTAATTATGTGACCAATTTGGCAAAACAGCTTTCAGCTAAAATTAAGATAAGCATAAAATGAGTTTAATATTAATCTTCATTTAATACAGATAATAACAAAATCTTAATATTTAACCTGTATTTTGAAGTTCTGCACGTAAATAGACAATCAATTGGGGAAAATTTCCGCACATTCTCAATGGGAAAATAAAAATTTAAGCGAAAATCTTATACTTTAAAACCGTTTTAATTTTTTATAAACCTATTTTAAAACGTGTCTAAATAAGTTCTGAAATTTTATTTTGATAATAATTGTCTGATTAATAGTTTATTGCGAAAAGATGATTTAGCAAAAAGCGATTCGTAAATTTTAGGTTAATTTAAAGTAGAAAAAACAATGATAATTTTAACAGCAAATATGTTGTAACTATCAATCAAACTTCTATTTTTGCGCCTTAATTTAATAATTATAAGCATGAAAGATCTATTAGTAAAAATCAACGCCGAAATTGACACATTCAAAGCAGAAGCTGAATCTTTAACTGAAAAAGGTATCAAAGCTGCAGGACCAAGAGCACGTAAAGCTACTTTAGAAATCGAAAAACTTTTAAAAGAGTTCAGAAAAGTTTCTATCGAAGAATCAAAAAAATAATACAACTAAAACCTCGTCAATCGACGAGGTTTTTTTTTAGATAATATTCAGTAGAAAAGGATCAATCTATTCCTTCTGTAAATAATGATTTAAGCATTAATCTTTAATGCTGTAAAGTATTTGCTGAAAATCAGGTTTAAATGTATTTTTTCGTTCTATTGGCACCCAGGATATAAAAGTGTAGAAAGTAGATTTTGTTTCTGCTACACCAATGAAATAGTAAAACTGTTGTTTTCTTTCTTTATCGTAATAAGAAACATCAGCTTCCATAAAATTTACAGACTCTTTATTAAAATAAACAGGCTGTGAAGCTTCTTTTTCTTCTTTCTCAAAAAAATCATCTATCAGCGTTTTGCAAAAATCATTTATCGAAGAGTAAGTTTCTCCGGATAAAGCTAAATTCTCTTTAGTTTCATACATTACAGTTCCAAAGAGATTGTTTTCGATATTTTTATATTCTATTGCCGAATACGTATTTATGCCGCTGGTTTTGTCCATGTAAGTTGGGAGACTTATATTAAATAAATGTCCGCCTCTATAATCCTTAAATTTTGCTTGCACATTGACTAACGGATCGTTAACAACAGTTATATAAGACTCTGGTGTTTTGATAATTTTACCTTGATATAAAATGGATAACTGAGGCAGTTTCTGTTTACCCAGCGTAATTGCTTTAAATAAATAACTAAAAGTAGTTTGATAAGAAATAACTTTTTTATCTCGTGTTGTTGCACTGTAAGATTCTGCAGGACCGCCTATTTTGTCAAATTGATTTAAATCTAATTTCTGAATAGAATCACGCTTATACTCAAGCTTAACCGGAATTTCGAATCTAAGATTGATATTTTCATTAAGCTGGCATGTTTGTCGATCAAAATTTATTTTTATTTCCTGTGCTAATAAATTATTAACAGAGAAGATGGCGAAACAGAAGAACAAAATTACTTTTTGATATTTCATTTTTAGTATTTGTTTAAAGAATTTCATTTGTAAAAACATTTTTAATATTGTCTTGGTCCAACAGCGATTAATTCTTTAGTTTTTAAATCATATATTTTAGTTTTATTACTACATTGAAACTTAATTTGCAATCGTTTTTTTTCCATTAAATCAAACTGATAAGTCCAACGATCGTTTTTGTCTTCTTTTAACTTTATAATTTCTTGACCTTCTTGATTGTATAGAGCATATACATCATTGTTATCTTCGTTTTTAACCGTAAAATAGTAAAAGTTTAATAGTTTATTATCCTTAAAAAAATCCAGAAACTCTTCACTTGGCTGACTATAAAAGTTTATTTTCTGCATCCCTATTAAATTAAATTCGGCAGGCAGAATAATTTTCCCGCTTTGATCTATAATACCCATTATATCTCCTTTTTTATCAGGTGAAAAAGCAAAAAGTTGATCTACAATGATGTCATGATCTGGATGAATATTAGCAAAATGAGCTACTCTATGTTTTACAGGTTCAAGAAAAGGATAAGCAAAAGGAGAAACTGTTCCATCAAAATCAACAATTTGAATTCCTTTTTCAGTTTGCGAAAAATAATATTTTTCATAAGCCATTAGAGCATTTTTGGCAGTATTAGGTTTGACGTTTAATGTACTGTCAATAGCGGTATCATAATATGGATTTGGTTTTCCGGTTTCTGAATTGCTTTTCTGCGCCCAAATTTCATTTTTCTTTTTTACATATAAATAGCTTTGAAAATCTTTATACAATTTTAATAGAATCTTTTTATCTGTATTGAGATCGAAATATCCAAATTGATTGTCGCTATTAAGATAAATCATATTTTTATCAAGATGTGTTATTGAAGGATAAATACAAAGTTCAGCTGCATTATCTTTATTTGCATCTAAGCGAAATAATTTGTCATCATAATTTATGAGATTGATTCGATCTGGTATTGTTTCCTCACCCCAAAGTTGTTTTTTAGTGATAAGATAAAGCTGTTTATTTTGGTAAAAAAGTGATTTTATATCTTCGCCTTTATCAAATGTATATAGCAGTTTACCATTTACATTAAACAAAAAGCTTTTAACATACATGGAAATACTATCTTCCCTGTAAGATCCAATATAAAATATATGCTTTGATGTTGGTGGATAACTTTCACCTGCCAAATATCGATCTATCCAGCCATACTTAGCCGGAATAAGAATTTGTTTGGTTTCTGTAACCATTACGCCGCTGTTAGTACCTTCTATAAATCTAGTATAGGGAGTATCAGAATATGGATCATATTTTAATTTTGCTTTGCAGGAATTAAAAAGGATACAAGACAGAACAAGCAATACATAAAGTATATTTTTCATAGGTTTACTTTTATTATAATGATATAATAAATTGTAAAAAGGTTGGGATTGATACGTTTTTTTATTCGGTTATACTTCGTAAAAAAATAGTCAGTTCTTTCAATCGGCTTTTATCAAGATAGTTTTGTATCATAGATGATGAAATAGGAGTTTTTGTTTTGAATGTAAAATAAGATATGGAAATCTGATTTTTAATTCATCAAAACTATTAAAAAGAAATGTGGTTTAAACTGAAAAAATCAAATATTACTTTCCCTGCGATAGATTTTTGGAGTTAATTGCTGGCTTCTTTTAAAGAAATTGATAAAATGGGGAAGATCATCAAAACCCAGACACCAAGCAATCTCAGAGATATTCCAATCTGTATGCTGAAGAAGGCTTCTCGCTTCCTGCATAATTCTTTCGGCTATTAGCTGTGTAGTAGTTTTTCCTGTCACCTGCTTCAAAGCATGATTGAGGTGATTGACATGTATTGATAATTGATGCGCAAATTCAGTTGGATAGCGCAATTCCATTCGCTGCATGTGAGACTCGATAGGAAACTGTCTTTCTAACAATTCTATAAAAATAGAACTTATCCTTTGGGAACCATTTGAGTCGTTATATCGCTGGTAGGCGGCCGGTTCCAGTTTTAGCGCCGTAAGAATAAGCTGAAGTAACATGGCACGAAGCGAATCATATTTATAACTGAATTCCAGAGTAATTTCGTTCAGCATCTGCCTGAAGATATTTTCAAACTGGACATATTGCTCCTCATTCAAATGAAAAAGCGGAACATTCCCTGGTTTATAAACGGGATAATCCTTGATATTTACAAACTGTTCAAAAAAATCATCGGTAAAAATGCAAAAATAAGAAGTCTGCTCAGAATCTATATGCTCCCAGGAATATGGAATATTTGGATTGGTGAATAGTAAAGCACAATCAGACTCCATTGTTTTGTCGGCATAATATAGTCTGGTTTTGCCTTTTAATAAACTTATTTTGTAGAGTGATTTCCTGTTGAAAGGCTTGCAATTAAATTTATCTTCCCTATTGTGCTTAATATATAGCACATTAAAATTTTTGATGTCTTTATCAAACAATCCGGGCATAAAAACCCTGCTGTCATTTTTGAGATCCTTATGTAAATCAATTTCCTTCATCGTTGCTGAAATTAGCAGTCTAATCACTTTTTTTACAGATAGTTGTAAACCGAAATTACTTTATGTAAATATAGAACAAAGGTATAAAATCGAATAGAAGTAAACTGCTAATATCAAATAGAAAACTGTAAAAATCAAAGAAACGGTTCATATTTATCATATTTGATTTTTTCAGCTTTTCATTTGATATGCACATCTTTGATGATAGATGTTGCCGGTAACTTTGCATTCATTATAACACTAAACCTATTAACAATGATTGCAGTAAAAGGATATGCGGCACAAAGTGCAAATGAAACGCTGGCTCCATGGAATTTCGAAAGAAGGGAAGTTGGAGCACATGACGTACAAATTGAAATTTTATATTGTGGAGTCTGTCATTCAGATCTTGCACAAATCAACAATGAATGGTTTCCGGGTGTTTTCCCAATGGTTCCCGGCCACGAAATAGTAGGACGTATCGTAAAAGTGGGCGATCACGTTAAAGGATTCAAGATAGGTGATCTTGCCGGAGTTGGTACAATGGTCAATTCATGCGGAGAATGCGGCCATTGCCAGGACGGATTGGAGCAGTATTGCAGCGAAGGTGTTGTGCCAACCTACAACGGTCTAGACAAATTTGGAGACGGCAAACCAACATATGGAGGTTATTCGAACACCATTGTAACCCATGAAAACTTTACCGTACACATTCCTGAAAAACTGGACTTAGCAGCAGCTGCACCTTTGTTATGTGCAGGAATCACAACCTACTCGCCATTAAAACACTGGAAAATAGGCAAAGAACATAAAGTTGCCGTTCTTGGTTTGGGAGGACTTGGGCACATGGCTGTGAAATTTGCAGTTGCGCTGGGAGCTGAAGTTACTATTTTAAGCACTTCTCCACAAAAAGAGGTAGATGCAAAAAGACTTGGCGCTCATCACTTTGTGGTGACGAAGGATGCGGCACAAGTTGAAAAAGTAAAAGGCTCTTTCGATTTTATTGTAGATACAGTAGCTGCAGACCACGATTTTAATTTTTATCTGTCTTTACTTAATATTGATGGAATTCATATTTGCGTAGGTGTTCCTGTAGAGGGAATTCATCTGGATGGAGCATTAGGCGCTTTTTCATTGTTAGGCGGACGTAAAAGTATTGTTGGATCTGCCTGTGGAGGAATAGCCGAAACTCAGGAAATGCTGAATTTTTGTGCCGAGCATAATATTGTTTCCGATATTGAATTAATCGACATCAAAGACATCACGACAGCCTATGAAAGAATGCTAAAAAATGATGTAAAATACCGATTCGTAATCGATATGGCAACTTTATAAAGCCATTAAATAAAGTACCTATCAATCTGCAATGAGAAATAAAAAAACTTATTGCAGGTTTTTTTAAGCCTCTGAAGAAAAACTTAGAACCCTAGCACCTTAAATCGAATTTCTATCAATAAAATTAAAAGGAACCTTAAACTGCCCTTTTTCTTTATTCAAAATCATTCTGGCAGCGGTTTCTCCCATAATATTAAAATCGGTAGACATTACGGTTATACCGAGTAATTCTTTTAGCGGTGTATCATTATAAGAAATAACGCCAATATCTTTCCCTAAAACATATTCCTCATCGCGAATTTGTTTCATTAAATTTACCAGATCCGATTCTTCAATAGTGATAAATAAATCACCTTTTTTAAGAATCATATCGTCATAAACTTCACTAAGAATCTCAAAGTTGATTTCGTGTTCAACACAAAATTTTCTAAAACCGTGCAGAATTCTTCTCGGATACGGATAAACCGCTTTATCAGGATAAACTAAAATTAATCTTTTGTATTTGGTAATTTTCGTTAAACCTTCTTTCAGTGCATTGTAAATATCATTTTCAAAATCCTGATAAATTTTAATGATTTCACCTTCATGCGAAAGTTTTATATTATCCATTAAAACCAATTTCTCTTGAGGAATTTTCTGAATCGCTTTTGCAACTTCATCAGTAAAACTCAAATGTTTTAATTCATCGGTTTTAAAATGCGTCGTAATAACATAATAATCGTAAGCTCCTTCAAATTTATCCAGTAAATTCAAAAACAGTGTTTCGTCGCAATGGTAAATGTGTAGATCAGTATGTGCATTGGCACCAAGAGTATCAATAAACGAGCTGTAGGTTTTCATTTTATAAGCGCTCAGTTTATTAAACAAGAATAAAATATTTACTTTCGACTCCAATTTTGTTCGGGTAATATAATATCCTTTTCCTCTAATAGAAGAAATGATTTTTCTTTCCTTTAAAATATTATATGCTTTTTCAACCGTATCGCGCGACATATAAAACTCTTCACTGAAACTGTTGATAGAAGGGATTTTCTGATTGATTTTTAAATTTCCATTAGCAATATTCTGCAAAATCGAGTCAACAATTTGTTTGTATTTGGGAACCCTCGAATCTTCGTCTATTTTAATTAATTTAATCATGCTGGTATTTTGCATCTGTTTCAGATTAGGGATATGAAACAAATTTTTTAAATTATAATTTTATAAAAAGCATTTGTAAAAACTGCTTTACATACTGATTTTATTACTTTCCTTACAAACAACAACAATAAAATAAAAGTACTCTTTATTTTCAGGCAGTTATATTACATTGAGGATATAATAATTACGAAATCGATTGCTAAAGTAGCGTTTTTAAATTTATTTTTCCAATACAATTGTATTGATCTTTGCAATTAATGCGCACTTTTAACAAAAAATACACGAATCATAAAGGATAGTACAGGACAGTTTTCTTTTTTACATTATATTATTTTACAAAACGAAATTAACTATCGCAATTAACCACAAACAAAATTATTAAATGGAGTCATTATTAGGAATCATTTTTCATTCTATCGGAGGATTTTCTTCGGGTAGTTTTTATATGCCTTTTAAAAAAGTTAAAGATTGGGCTTGGGAAAGCTACTGGCTTGTAGGCGGTTTCTTTTCCTGGTTAATTGTACCGCCAATTGCAGCCTATTTAACGATTCCGCATTTTACAGATATTATTATTTCTGCTTCACCAGCCATCAAAACCTTTACTTTTTCGATGGGGTTAATTTGGGGAATTGGCGGATTAACATACGGTTTGGGAGTTCGATACTTAGGAATGTCTTTAGGAAATTCAATTACCCTTGGATTTTGTTCTGCTTTTGGAGCTTTAGTTCCTTCAATATATTACGATTTTAATCCGGCAGAAGGTAAAATTTCCTTTTCTCATATGCTTTCTAATCCTGGCGGACAAATGGTTTTGCTTGGAGTTGCAGTTTGTCTTTTAGGAATTGCTATTTCTGGAAAAGCAGGTATGCTAAAAGAAAAAGATTTTACTACAGGTCATGAAGATAAAGACAAAGATTTCAGTTTAGCAAAAGGTTTAACTGTAGCTGTTATTTCAGGAATTTTAAGTTCCTTTTTTAATTACGGAATCGAAGCCGGAAAACCAATGGCAGAAAAAGCAGTTGAGTTTGGCTGTAATCCATTATTTCAAAATAACGTAACTTATATTGTTTTGCTTTGGGGAGGTTTAACAACCAATTTTATTTGGTGTATCTACCTTAATTTCAAAAACAAATCAATTGGCGATTATACCAATAAAGCCACACCAATTACTAAAAATGTTTTGTTTTCTGCACTAGCCGGAACAATGTGGTTTTTGCAGTTTTTCTTCTACGGAATGGGCGAAAGCAAATTAGGAAATGGTGCCAGTTCATGGATTCTGCATATGGCAACCATTATTTTAACAGCAAATTTTTGGGGATTCTATTTGAAAGAGTGGAAAGGTGTTTCTAAAAAAACATTCAGAACTTTTATTTGGGGAATCGGATTGATAATGCTTTCGATCGTTTTAGTCGGAATTGGGAATTCTTTGTAAATACTTGAAAAAATATATGATAACAATGTCAAATACAAATACAAAAAATATGAATTTTAAGCATGTGAGCTATCTTTGGGATGAAGCTAAAGCAGCAGCATTAGCAGGAGATGAAGTAGCGCTTTTCATTTATCGTTCGAACCTTTTAGGAGCCGATTTAAGATTGACTAACTATGGAGGAGGAAATACTTCTGTAAAAATTACAGACAAAGATCCGTTAACAGGAGCAAGTTCAGAAGTTATGTGGATTAAAGGTTCTGGAGGAGATATTGGTACATTGACAAAATCTGGCTGTGCTGCATTGTATTTAGACAGATTACGTAATCTTGAAAATGTTTACAGAGGAATCGAGTTTGAAGATGAAATGGTAGAATTATTCAATCATTGTATTTTCGATTTGGCTTCAAAAGCGCCATCTATTGATACGCCTTTACATGGTTTTTTACCATTCAAACATATTGATCACCTTCATCCGGATGCAGCTATTGCAATCGCTGCTGCAAAAGACGGAGCAAAAATCACCGAAGAATTATTTGACGGAGAAATTGGCTGGGTAGGCTGGCAGCGTCCGGGCTTTGACTTAGGACTTCAGTTAAGAAGCTGTTTAGAAGAAGCTGCAAAAAAAGGAAAAAAACTACGCGGCATCATGTTAGGTTCTCACGGTCTTTTTACCTGGGGAGATACTGCGTATGAAAGTTATATTAATACGCTGGAAGTAATCGAAAAATGCGCAGAATATTTAGAAAATAACTACGGTAAAAAACGTCCGGTTTTTGGAGGCCAAAAAATCGAAAGCCTTCCAGAAGCAGACCGTAAATTAAAAGCAGCAAAAGTAGCGCCTATTTTAAGAGGTTTCTGTTCTTCAGAACGTCAGATGATTGGTCACTATACCGATGATGCAAGAGTACTGGAATTTATCAATTCTAATGATCTTTCAAAATTAGCGCCGTTAGGCACTTCTTGCCCAGATCACTTTTTAAGAACAAAAATCAGTCCGCTGGTTTTAGCATTAGATCCAAACGAAGATCTATCAGATGTAAATGCCGTTAAAGCAAAATTAGCTCCGGCTTTTGAGGCTTACCGTGCCATGTACAAAGATTATTATAATGCCTGCAAGAAATCGAATTCTCCTGCAATGCGTGACCCAAATCCGGTTGTGATTTTATATCCGGGAGTTGGAATGTTCACTTTTGCAAAAGATAAAACGATGGCGCGTTTGGCATCAGAATATTATATCAATGCTGTAAATGTAATGAAAGGCGCAGAAGCCGTTTCAGAATATACTTCGCTGCCGCACCAGGAAGCATTCGATATTGAATACTGGTTATTAGAAGAAGCAAAATTACAGCGTATGCCAAAACCAAAAGCATTGTCGGGAAGAGTAGCTGTAATTACAGGTTCTGCGGGCGGAATTGGTAAAGCTATCGCAAAGAAATTTGCTCAGGAAGGTGCTTGTGTAGTAATCAACGATATTAACGAAGAGCGTTTAGAAACAGCAACAGCTGAATTTATAAAAGCTTTTGGAAAAGATGCTGTTGCCAGTACTTTATTAAATGTAACTGACGAGACTAGTACAGAATTAGCATTAGACCAAGCTTGTTTAGCTTTTGGCGGTGCAGATATTATTGTTAACAATGCAGGAATTAGTATTTCTAAATCTATTGCAGAACACACTCTTGAAGAGTGGGACAGATTATACAATATTTTGGTAAAAGGACAATTTATTGTTTCTAAAGCCGGAATTGAAGTAATGCGTAAACAGGGTTTTGGCGGTGATATTGTAAATATCGTTTCTAAGAATGCAGTGGTAGCGGGTCCAAATAATCCCGGATACGGTTCTGCAAAAGCCGCTCAGGCGCATTTAACACGCTTAATGGCTGCCGAATTGGGAGCCGATAAAATTCGTGTAAACACAGTAAATCCTGATGCTGTAATTTCAGATTCAAACATTTGGTCTGGCGGATGGGCAGAAGGTCGTGCAAAAGCATACGGAATTACGGTAGAAGAATTACCGGCATACTATGCAAAACGCACGCTATTGAATGAAATCATATTGCCGGATGATATTGCAAATGCTTGTTTTGCGTTTGTTGGAGGTTTCCTGAACAAATCAACAGGAAATGCTTTAAACGTAGACGGCGGCGTTGCAATGGGCTTTTATAGATAAAAGTTATTTAAGTTTTTTTATAAGTTTGTTTAAGCAAAAGTGGTTTTTTGTGGTCTAACGTTCGATTTTTCGAGCGTTAGATTTTTTTTAGACATCCCATTTTTATAAGCAGACCAATTACCATAAAATAGTAAAGTTAAACCAGAGTCCATTTTATATAATTTACATATCTTGTAACTCTATTAAAATATAAAGTAATATGATAATCGGATCAAATAATATTGAATCTCATAACGAGGGATTATTAAAAAAACACCAAAACAAACTTGTTTTTACAGCATCAGAAATTGATAATGCAGAGGCGATTATCCAAAAACTAATCGATTTTCAAATCGCAATTCCATCTTGGGCTTTAGGAACAGGAGGAACAAGATTCGGACGTTTTGCAGGAGGCGGAGAACCACGTTCAATCGAAGAAAAAATAGAAGATGTTGGTTTACTTCATAAATTAAACAATGCTTCAGGAGCCATTTCACTTCATATTCCGTGGGATATTCCACAAGATTATAAAGCAATCAAAACCCTTGCAGCACAGCACAATTTAAAGTTTGATGCCATGAACTCGAATACATTTCAGGATCAGGCTGATGCAGAACATACATACAAATACGGTTCATTACAAAATGTAAATAAAGCCGTTCGTAAACAGGCAATCGCACACAATATAGAAGTTATCAAACACGGAATCGAATTAGGATCAAAGTCATTAACAGTTTGGCTTGCTGATGGATCTAACTTTCCGGGGCAATTAAATTTTCGTAAAGCGTATCAAAATACCTTAGAAAGTTTAGAAGAAATCTACGATGCATTACCTTCAAACTGGAAATTATTTTTAGAATACAAATGTGCCGAACCTAACTTTTATTCAACAACAGTTGCAGATTGGGGACAATCCTATTCTTACGTAAAAAAATTAGGCGATAAAGCACAGACTTTAGTCGATTTAGGCCATCATTTACCGAATGCCAATATCGAGCAGATCGTTTCATTATTATTAATGGAAAACAAACTGGGCGGATTCCACTTCAATGATTCAAAATACGGTGATGATGATTTAACAGCCGGAGCATTAAAACCATACCAATTGTTCTTGATTTTCAATGAATTGGTTGAAGGAATGGATGCAAGAGGAATGAACCACGCCAAAGATTTAGGCTGGATGATAGACGCCTCGCATAACATCAAAGATCCGTTAGAGGATTTATTACAATCTGTAGAAGCCATTATGATTGCTTATGCACAAGCACTTTCTGTGGACAGAAAAGCATTAGAACAAGCACAACAAGAAAATGACGTAGTAAAAGCACAGGAAATTCTTCAAAATGCTTTCCGTACAGATGTTCGCGCATTAGTTGCTGAGGCTCGTTTACGTTCAGGGGCAGCTTTAAATCCTGTAGAATTATACAGAAACCTTTCTGTCAGAAAAAATCTTATTGGAGAAAGAGGACTAAAAACATTGGCAACAGGATTATAATTATGAATTGTGAGTTGTGAATTATGAGTTAATAAAAAGACTGAACAAAAATCACAATTCACAATTCACAACTCACAATTTACAATTAAAAAAATGAATGTAGTTGCAATTTTTGATATTGGTAAAACAAACAAAAAGGTATTCTTATTTGATGAAAATTATAGAATAGTTTGGGAGAAATCAGTCAATCTAGACGAAACTGTCGACGAAGACGGTTTTCCCTGCGAAGATATAGAAGTGCTTAAAAACTGGATTTTTGAGCGCTTATCAGAAATAAAAGCTTTAACCGATTATGTTTTAAAAGCCATCAATTTCAGTACTTATGGTGCTAGTTTTGTCTACATTGATAAAGAAGGAAAAGTTTTAACTCCTCTGTATAATTATTTAAAAGATTATCCGGAGGATTTAAAAAATGATTTCTATAAAAAATACAAAGGAAAAGAAGCATTTGCAGTAAAAACAGCTTCTCCCGTTTTAGGAAGTCTAAATTCCGGAATGCAGATTTACCGTTTAAAAGAAGAAAAACCGGATTTGTTTAAAAAGGTACAATATTGTTTGCACCTGCCGCAGTTTTTGAGTTTCCTTTTAACAAATGAAGCGTACGCCGATATTACAAGTGTGGGCTGTCATACCAATCTTTGGAATTTCAAAAAAATGAAATACCACAAATGGTTAAAAAATGAAGGCATTTCAGATAAAATCCCACCATTTCATTACGGAAAAGATATCATAAAAAATAAAGAAGGTTTAGCGGTAGGCGCGGGGCTTCACGATAGTTCATCGGCGATAATTCCGTATACGATAAACTTTACCGAACCTTTCGTTTTATTATCAACAGGAACCTGGAGTATTTCCTTAAATCCGTTCAATAATAAACCGTTGACTTTTGAAGAGTTACAGCACGATTGTTTGTGTTATTTACAATACACAGAAAAGCCTGTAAAAGCCGCAAGACTTTTTGCCGGAAATGAACATGAAGTGCAGACCAAACGTTTAGCAGAATATTTTAACGTTCCGGTTGATACGTACAAAGATGTTTATTTTGATAAAAATGTCGTTTCAAATTTAAGAGCCTTAAATTTTCAAATTATTTACCCTAAAAAGTATAGTTTTGATATTCTGAAAGAGTGTCCTTTTCAAAAAAGAGACCTTTCAACTTTTAAAAATTATGAAACTGCCTATCATCAATTAATGTTAGATTTGATAGAACAACAGGTTTTTTCAACTAATTTAGTCATTCATAACAGTCCTGTAAAGAAAATATTTGTAGATGGAGGTTTCAGCAAAAATTCAATTTTCATGAATTTATTAGCCGAGGCTTTTCCAGATGTAGAAGTTTATGCCGCATCGATGGCGCAGGCGAGTGCTTTAGGTGCAGCATTGGCAATTCACCAAAACTGGAACCCTAAGCCGATTCAGAATGATTTGATTGATTTGAAATTTTACAAACATTAGAAAAATATGCCACAGATTAAAAAAATTAAATAGATTTTTGTTTCACGCAGATTTAGCAGATTATAGCAGATTTAATTTTAGAAAATCTGCGTGCATCTGCTTAAATCTTTTTAAAATCTGCGCGAAAAAATATAACATGTAGAATTTATTTTACGAGTTAAAAATAAAAATAATAAAAAATGAAAATCGGACTATTTATACCGTGTTATGTCGATCAGTTTTACCCAAAAGTGGGTATAGCGACATACGAGCTTTTACAGAAATTAGGCTGTGAAGTTCATTTTCCGATGGGACAAACCTGCTGCGGCCAGCCAATGGCAAACAGCGGTTACGCACATTTAACAAAAGGCTGTGATACGAATTTTATAGCCAATTTTACCGGATTCGATTATATTGTATGCCCTTCAGGAAGTTGTGTACTGCATGTAAAAGATCATTTGCATGACGAAAAAAATGAAGAAGCTGCGACAAAAATTAGAAACAGCGTTTTTGAATTAACAGAGTTTATTACTGATATTTTAAAAATTGACCATATAGACGGAAGTTTTCCTTTTAAAGTGGGAATGCATGTAAGCTGTCACGGACAACGCGGATTACATCTTTCTCAAATGTCAGAACTAAACGCACCGTTTTTCTCAAAACCAGAACAATTACTGCACAACATAAAAGGACTTGATTTGGTTGCTTTAACGAGAAAAGATGAATGCTGCGGTTTTGGAGGAACATTTTGTGTGACCGAAGAAGCCATTTCTGTAAAAATGGGACAAGACCGAATTAAAGATCACGAAAGCCATAATGTAGATTATATTACAGGAGGCGATATGTCTTGTTTAATGCATTTAGACGGAATTTTGAAAAGACAAAAAAGCCGGATAAAAACAATTCATATTGCTGAAATATTAAATTCACTCGAAAATTAAAATAGATGTTGAGTATAAAATTTAACCGCAAAGTTCGCAAAGTTTTACGCAAGGTTCGCAAAGTTAATTTTAATCCTTGCGCACCTTGCGTTTTTTTCTTCGCGCACTTTGCGGTTAAATAAGCACACCAATAATAAAGATTTCAAAATTGACTTTTAAATAATAAAAAATGTCATCAGAAAAAATAATACAGCACAGCGAAGCCGCGGCAAAATTCAACAAAGATGTAGAGCGTGTCAACTGGCATGATGAAACACTTTGGTTTGTTCGTGCGAAGCGTGATAAATCGGCAAATCAAATTAAGGATTGGGAATTATTGCGTGAAACGGCATCCAAAATAAAAACCAATGTACTTTCTAATATTCATGATTATTTAGTTGAATTTGAAGCGAATGCCCAAAAAAACGGAATCATCGTACACTGGGCTGCAGATGCAAAAGAGCACAACGAAATAGTGCATTCGATTATGGCAAAACATGATGTAAAGCAAATGGTGAAATCAAAATCAATGCTTACGGAAGAATGCCATTTAAATGATTATTTAGCCGAAAAAGGTATAGAAGTTATCGACTCAGATTTAGGAGAATATATTGTACAACTTCGTAAAGAACCGCCAAGTCATATTGTTTTACCCGCCATTCACCTTAAAAAAGAAGATGTAAGCGAAACTTTCCACGAACATCTTGGAACTGAAAAAGGAAATTTTGACCCGCAGTATTTAACCGAATCGGCACGTCATAGTTTAAGAAACACATTCTTAACCCGAAAAGTGGCTTTAACAGGAGTTAATTTTGCCATTGCAGAAACAGGAGAATTTGTAGTCTGCACTAACGAGGGAAATGCTGATATGGGCGCACATTTAGCCGATGTTCATATCGCCTGTATGGGATTTGAAAAACTGATTCCGCAGCGCAAACATTTAGGCGTTTTTCTGAGATTATTGGCAAGAAGCGCAACAGGACAGCCCATAACGACTTTTTCAAGCCACTTCAAGAAACCAAGAGATGGAAAAGAACTTCATATCGTAATTGTCGACAACGGCAGAAGCAAACAATTAGGAAGAGAAGATTTTAGAAACTCTCTAAAATGTATTCGCTGTGGTGCTTGTATGAATACTTGTCCGGTTTACAGACGAAGCGGCGGGCATAGTTATCACAATGCTGTAGCGGGGCCAATTGGTTCTATTTTGGCTCCAAATTTAGATATGAGCAAAAATGCCGATTTACCTTTTGCCAGTACGCTTTGCGGATCATGCACAAACGTATGTCCGGTTAAAATCGATATTCACGATCAATTGTACAAATGGCGTCAGGTTTTGGTAAAAGACGGCTATACACCAAAAGTAAAAACCATTGCAATGAAAACGATGGCAACAGTATTAGCCAATCCAACGATTTTTAACATTGCAGGAAAATCAGGAAGATTTGTGATGAAAAATGTTCCGGGAATGGTCAACAATAAAATGAATAAATGGTACGACCAGCGCGAAATGCCAGATGTTCCTCAGGAATCTTTTAGAGAATGGTACAAGAAAAATTCGAGAGAATCTAAAGCAAAAGACAATGAGCAGTAAAGCCGAAATTTTAAATAGAATAAAACTAAACCAACCCGATTTAGTTACCAATCTGCCGGATTTAAGTGTTTTAGGTTCAGAAGATTTTGATATACTGGAAACTTATAAAACAGTTTTAAAAGGTATTGGCGGAGATCCTGTTGAGGTTTCCAATTATAGTGAAATCATCAATTATATAAAATCAAATTACAATCTTCAAAAAAGGTTAATTACAACGCTTCCGGAGCTTTCGGAAATTGCTTCATTAGATTGGAACAATGTTGATCCGCATTCGCTTCAGGATGTTGAATTAACGGTTGTAAAAGCGCATTTTGGAGTTGCAGAGAATAGTGCGCTTTGGGTAACCGATGATATTTTAGGACAGCGAATAGCACCTTTTATTGCGCAGTATTTAGCGATAATTGTTCATAAAAATGATATTGTACGAACGATGCAGCAAGCGTATGAAAGAATCGGAAATCAGGAATATGGTTTCGGAACTTTTATTGCCGGACCTTCAAAAACTGCTGATATTGAGCAATCCTTGGTTTTAGGTGCGCATGGTGCGAGGGGATTGATTGTGTTTTTATTGGATTAAATACGTGTAGTCCCTACGGAACAAGTTTTCGAGGTGTAATTTGGAATGCTGCCGATATTTAATCTCTCCGAGATATTCTATGAGAAGCGATAATGTATCACAGATTAACTCCGTTAGGAGTTTCATATCGGTAGAAAAAACAATAAATGAATGATAGGAATACTCCGTTATGAAGTTAATGAAATAAAAAAAGAGGATTTTTAAATCCTCTTTTTTATTATACAATAATCAATTTCCAGATCTGTTTTAATTAAAAGTTTAACTTTATATTTCAGGATTAACAAAAATAAATTTAGGAATGAGTAATGAAAAGAAACTTAAAGCTATTGCTTACGGAGAAGTACTGTGGGATGTTTTTATAAATGAAAAAAAGATAGGCGGAGCACCGTTGAATGTAGCTTTAAGAATGAAATCATTAGGCTGCGATGTTGCCATGATTAGCTGCGTTGGAAATGACGAAGACGGAAAAGCCATTCTGGATACGGTAAAAGACTTAGGACTCGAAACCGCTTCCATAATTACTTCAGAAGATTTCCCAACCGGATTAGTAAACGTAACTTTAGATAAAACCGGATCTGCAACTTATGAAATAAAATACCCATCGGCTTGGGATAAAATCATCTTAAACGACGAAGCCAGAAAACTAACCAATGAAGCCGATGTTTTAATTTACGGAAGTTTGGTGTGCAGAGATAAGGTTTCCAGAAAATCATTAGAAGAGCTTTTACAAATAAATACCTATAAAGTATTCGATGTCAATTTAAGAAAGCCTCATTATACCTATGATATCCTCGAACAGTTAATGAAATCAGCCAATTTTGTTAAGTTCAATGATGAGGAAATAATAGAAATAGCTTCAGCTTTAAACTTTCCACATACAGATTTAAAAGAGAATATGATTTTCATTTCTTCTTTGGCCGACGTAAAAGGAATTTGCGTTACAAGAGGAAAACAGGGAGCTTTACTATTATGGGAAGGCACTTTTTATGAAAATTACGGTTATCCAATCGTGGTTGCTGATACCGTTGGTGCCGGAGATTCCTTTTTAGCTGCGTTAATAACATCCTTGCTTACTAATAAAAATCCTCAGAAAGCTTTAGATTTTGCCTGTGCAATTGGGGCTTTAGTTGCAGCATCGCCGGGCGCAAATCCGAAAATTTCTTTATTTGAGATTGAGAATTTAATGAAAGATAAATAGAGTAATCTCACTTTTAGATTGTTTATCTTCAAGGTTTGTCATTCCGAGGAACGAGGAATCTTGGCAAGAAACTAAAAAAAGATTGGAGATTTTCAGTGCGGAGTTACTCGCGAAGATTCCTCGTTCCTCGGAATGACAAAAAATGAGAAAAAGGGATAGTCACATCAAAAAAAACATAGGTATAACTTTATTAAAAAGAATGAACAGCTATAAAAATCCTATAAGCAAAAGGCAAAATATAATTTTTATATAGTAATTTTTGTAAAATACTGCCAAATTAGCTTATAATTGTACTTTTTACAAGTATTTTAAAAATTACACTTTGAAGCATTTTGTTCTATATCTTCTATTAACAGTCTTTTCATTTTCAGGATATTCGCAAGATTATCCTGTTAAGTTTTTGGATATATCTGACGGATTATCAAATAATTCCGTAACAACGATATTTCAGGACAACGAAGGTTTTATGTGGTTTGGAACTTATGATGGCCTAAACCGATACGACGGCTACAATTTCAAAGTTTTTAGAAACCGAATCAACGACCCAAAATCATTATTGTTTAATGCGATTTACAATATCGAAGGCGATTCTAAAAATAATATTTGGGTAGGAGGAAACAATGGCGTCTGTATTTACAATAAAACTTCGGCTACATTTCAATCGGTCGAATATACTTCTTCAAATAAAAAAACAAAAATCTTAAAAGATATTGTGCACCAGATGCGTTCTGTATCGGATAAACTTTTTTTAATTGCTTCTCAAAATTTAGGATTAGTTACTTTTGAAAATGGTTCATTTGTTGGGAAATCAATTCCGCTTACAGTTTTAGGAAACCAAATCAACGTAAATAACTATGATGCCATAGCGATTCAGGAAAATAAGAACAAATCTGGCAGCTGGGTTTATATTCGAAATGTTGGGCTTTGCAATTACAGTTATAAATCAAAAAAATTACAAGTTGTTTTTCCGCTTTCGATTGGCGTGAAAGCAATGAAATTATCTTTAGATGGAAATCTTTGGTTTGGAACAGACGAAGGACTTTTTTTATTTGGGACCAAAACCGGAACACTTTCGGACAATTATTTCTCAAGCAAATGCAGTGTTACTGATATTCTGGCGGATAAAAAAGGAGAAATCTGGGTTACAACAGACGGTTGTGGAATTTTTCAGGTTATTGGAAACAATAAAAAAGCGGTGCCTTATAATTCTCTTAAAAATAATCAACTGGCAAAAAGCAATTCGGTTTGGAGTTTATACGAAGATAAATCAGGTAATAAATGGTTTGGTTCTCTTCGCGGCGGAATCAGTATGCTGAGCGACACGCCAAAATATTTTAAAAGCATCAGATACAATGGAAAAGATCCAGCCGAAAACTTTATTTTGTCTTTTTGCGAAGATGAGAAAAAGAATATATGGGTTGGGACAGACGGTGCAGGCTTAAAATACTGGGATCGAAAAAACAATACTTACATAAATTACAGCAATGCACTTTCAAGCAGTTTTATTACAGGAATAGTCCGTGATAACAATAATGATATCTGGCTTTCTACTTGGGCAGGAGGTGTATACAGAATCAATAAGCAAAACAATACTGTAACGAAATTCCCTTGTTACAATCCTTATACAAAACAAGTAGAGAAAAATATTTGGTTTGTCTACAAAGATTCAAAAGATAATATTTGGGCAAGCGCCACAAACGAAGGAGTTTTGTATCTTTTTGACCGAACCCAAAATAATTTTGTTCCTTTCGATAAAAACATTACTAATCTGCAGTCTATTACAGAAACAAGCGATGGAAAGCTTTGGGGAGGAAATTATACTTCCTTATTTTCCATAGCAAAAAACACCAAAAAGATTACCGAAACCACAATTGGAAATCCTGTTCGATGCATTCACGAAGACAAAGACAAAAATCTTTGGTTAGGAACGCAGGAAGGCGGTTTACTTTTATTTGACAGAAAAACAAATAAGTTTAAAAGATTTACATCTGATGACGGACTTCCATCCAACACCATTTTAAGATTATTTGAAGATAAAGAAGGTAATCTTTGGATGAGTACATATAATGGCATTTGCAGATTTGATAAAAAAAGAAAAACCTTTCGCAATTTCTCTGTAAACGACGGACTTCAAAGCAATCAATTTAGTTTTAATGCCGGACTTCAATTATCGACAGGAGAATTTCTTTTTGGCGGAATAAATGGTTTTAATATCTTTTTTCCCGAAGCCATAAAAGGATTCAATCAAAAGAACAATGTTTTACTTACTGATTTTTATGTAAACAATCAGCCAATAGAAGAAAGCAAAGCAGCCATTACAACCGATTCTGAAAAAGTAAAAGAAGTTGAACTGGCCTACGATCAAACCACTTTGTCATTAGAATTTGTTGCCCTGGATTATAATAATGCCGACAAAATAAATTATGCTTATTTTTTAGAGAACTGGGACGAACAATGGAATTATGTGGGTCAGGCCCGAAAAGCAAATTACTCCAGACTTCCCGAAGGAAAATATATTTTTAAAGTAAAAACAACCAATTTTAAAGGAGGTTGGAACAAAGAAGTCAGCCTTGTCTCCATACAAGTTCTGCCGCCTTGGTACAGAACCTGGTGGGCTTATTTATTGTATATTTTGAGTATTGCAGGTCTTCTTTTCGTTTATCTGGATTACCATAAAAACAAAGAAAAATTAAAATATAAAGTAAAAATTGCCGAACTGGAAAGCAAGAAAGAAAAGGAAATTGCCGAAAAACAATCTTCGATGTTTACTTATATTTCGCATGAATTTAGAACGCCGCTTTCGCTGATAATAAATCCGTTGAAAAAAGCAGTTCAGAAAGAAAATGTTCAAAATGGTTCTTCGGGAAGCGATTTGGCCATTGCGCACCGAAATGCCAGAAGACTTTTAAGTCTTGTAGATCAGCTTTTACTTTTTAGAAAAGCAGAAAATGATGCCGATTCATTGCGTTTATCACCAATAAACGTAAATAACCTTTGTAATGAAGTGTATCAATGTTTTGTAAATCAGGCAAAAGATAAAAACATCGATTATAATTTCACGATTCCCGATCATGAAATTATAATTATTGGCGATTATGAAAAAATTGAGATTTCGTTATTCAACTTAATGTCAAATGCTTTTAAGTACACACCAATTGGCGGAGAAATTAATCTTATAGTAACAGAAAGTGATGAGGAGGTTTTTCTTGAAATTGCTGATAATGGTGACGGAATCGAGAAAAAAGATATTGAGGTAATTTTTGAAAAATTCAAACAAATCAATTCAAAAGTTTCAATAGGAACCGGTTTCGGAATCGGACTTTTTATTGTCAAATATTTTGTAGACAAACACAAAGGTAAAGTAAGCTGTGAAAGTGAAATTGGAAAAGGAAGTATTTTTAAACTAACCTTCCTGAAAGGAAACAGCCATTTTGAAAATGTCGAAATTACAAATGACGCCCCACAAAGAAGCCAGTTGTTTGATGAATTAATAATTGACGATGCCGAAGAAAACAATACAGCTTCAAATAGTATAGTTTCAGAAAGTGATTTCCAAAAAATCATGCTTACCGAAAAACGAACGGTTTTAATTATTGATGATAATGCTGAAATCAGAGGGTATCTGATAAAATTATTCTCGGAAAACTATGTCGTTTACAGCGCTGAAAATGGAGAAGAAGGTTTAAAATTAACCAAAAAACACATGCCGGATCTGGTAATCAGCGATATTACAATGGAAGAAATGGATGGTTTGGAATTGTGCCGAAAAATAAAAGAAAGCAATGACTTGTCTCATATTCCCGTAATTCTGCTGACGGCATCAAAAAATCCTGAAACTCATTTACAGGGAATAAATGATGGTGCCGATGATTATATCACAAAACCATTTGATGATGATATACTCAAAGCGCGTGTAGAATCTTTACTTCGAAATAGAAGTAACCTGCGAACTTATTTCTTAGACAGTATTACACTTAAAGAAAATACCCAGAAAGTTCCGGTAGAATATCAGGAAATGCTAAAAAAATGTATTGATATTGTAGAAGCCAATATTCATAAAAGAGATTTTACTATTAAAAACTTTGCGCTCGAAATGGGAATGAGCCACAGAACGCTTTACACCAAAATTAAAATCATTTCGGGGCAGACTTTAAATGCTTTTATACGTTCTGTTCGTATTCGAAGAGCGGCCATGTTAATGCTCACCGAAGATATGAATATTACACAGGCAAGTGCTGAAGTTGGCTTTGAAGACCCAAAATATTTCAGACAGCAGTTTGTAAAACTCTTTGGAATGACGCCATCAGAATACATTAAAAAATACAAGAGTTCCTTTAACTCAGATCTCAATATTATCAAATAATTAAGCTAAAAATGCCTGTTCCTATCCGTTGTCTTTACTCTTTTGTAATAGATACAGTCTTTTCATTGTATAAATTTAAACGTTTAAGTGATAAAAGTGATTGAAAATGATAATTGTGTAATGTTTAAAAATATGTGTGTATTTTTTTATAGTTCGTAATTTTTAGCTAAAAATAATGGTTAATTGCGATTTTGACCTCCTTTTTTTTCCATTTTACCCCTGCTGGAGAGTTTGAATTAAACATTTCTTTGCAGTAATAGTAATGAAGTTAGTCACATTACTATGCTAAAATAATAAGTGTTTGTTTCGATAAGTTTTTATCAGTTTAAAGAATTGAGCCTTCTTTAAACATTAAGTAAGAGTTGGTTTTACAATATAACTTATCATACCCGCAGCTCTTAAAAACTGCGGGTAAAATAACAAACAGCAAGACTTAAAAGAAGAAAGAAAAAAAGGAAAAAAATATACTAACATTTAACCAAACTCACCAATATGAAAATAACCAGATAATCATTTGCAGTCTGTTTTTGCCTCATAACAGATAAACCAAACTTAAAAATGACCTACAAGTTTAAACCAACTTACGTTTTTAGAAAAAGACAAACTAACTAAACCTAACTTTAAAAATTAAGAAATGAAAAAAAATGTATTTTTATTTTTTCTTACCCTTTTTGCCATCATTTTTACCGGATGCCAAAATAACGAATCAGAATTTCCAAGTTCTGATGATCCTACGGTAGTTGTATCAACAAAAGAAATTTATGGTGCACCAAACAGAAAATTTGAAATCAAAGCCGCTCTGGCTGATGATTTAGGATTAAAAAGCGTAGAGATTCAAATTCCTGAGTTATCTCTTGATAAAGTAATCTCATTTGCAGCAGATCCTCTTTTAAAATCATACGATTTAAGCTATTTTTTCGAAGTTCCGGCAAACAGAGGAACTTCTGAAGCATTCAAAATAAAATTAATTATTACAGACGTTTCCGGAAATGTTGTAAACGAAGAAGCGAATCTGCGTTTAGACGGTGAATTTGCAGCTCCTTCCATAACAATGGTTACACCAAAAGAAGGTGCCGTTATCTTGTTATCTACAAGTAACGAAATGCCGGTAAATTTTGTCGTAAATGACGATTCTGGAATTGATTATGTTCAGGTGAAATGTGAAGCACTTGGTATTGATGAAACTGTTACGTTAACAGGTTCTCCTCAATCATACACTTTCAATAAAACCTATACACTGCCGGTAACTGCTGCAGATTATGTATTGACAATTACAGCAAAAGACAAATTTGCGATTCCGAATACGGGAACGTTAAGCGTAAATATTGTGGCTACAAACGAGTATCCGGCAATTTATTTATGCGACCAGCCAAAAGGTACAAACCTAACCACTGATGCAGTTGGAGTTCCGATGTATTTCCACGAAAAAAGCGGACAGGATTTTGAATTCAAATATTATGCAGATACAGATAACAAAGAAATTTACTTCTTAGGTCAGGAATCAGGTTTTGCCCCACATTGTTTTGGTTTAAATCCTTCTGGAGAATTAGTAGACGATGTTGCTTCAACAGCAGTTATTCTGCCAACAAAAGGATATTATATTATAAAAATAAATCCAAATACTTTAAAATATACAGCTACAAAATATACTCCTTCAAGTAAAGTCTGGGCAGATATCGCCAACGGATTATGGCATGATGATGAAGCTTTAAGAAAACCATTTGTGAGTGTTTGCGGCGGCGGAATTCAGGGTGCAGATTGGGATACATGGACTGCTTGGGTTCAAACAGGACTGCATTTGTCAAATAATCCAAATAACCCTTATCAATTAGTGGGAGAATATACCTTAACCGGAACTATGGAAGCAACCTTTACAGGTCAATGGTGGAGTCCTTCATGGAGGTTAATTAAAAATGGTATTTGTACCATGTCACCGGGAGAAAACGGAAATGCTAAATACCCAGCAGCGGCCGGAGTTTACAAAGTAGTTCTTGATACAGAGTTAGAGAGAGTTTTTATAACAAAGAAATAATTTGTTAATAGACTTTTATAACATTAATAAATAAAACATCTAAATATGAAATTTAAATATATATGGTTTTTTATTGCCCTTTTGTGTACTGCTGTATCATTTGGACAAATAAAAATAAAAGGAACTGTTAAGGACAAAGCAAATGTACCAATTCCGGGAGTTAACGTAAATGTAAAAGGAGCTTCGACATCTGCAGCAACTGATTTTGACGGAAACTATACTATCAATGTCCCAAACAAAAATGCGCAAATTGAGTTTTCATTTGTAGGTTTTACAACTCAGTTAGTAGCTGTTGGCGATAAAACGGAGATCAATATCATTCTTCAGGAATCAAGTCAGGCATTAGACGAAATTGTAGTTGTAGGTTATGCTGCTGTAAAAAAGAGCACCGTAACAAGTTCTATTTCTTCTATAAAAGGAAAAGAATTACAAACCATGACGGTAGGTAACGTTACAGAATCATTACAAGGAAAAGTTTCCGGAGTTCAGGTTACAGGACAGGGCGGACCGGGCGCACAGCCAAGAGTTTTAATTCGAGGAATTTCTACAGTAAACTTAAGTACAGATCCGCTTTATGTGGTAGACGGAATCCCAATGGGAACCAGCATCAATTTCTTAAGCAGTAATGAAATTGAATCGATGGAAGTTTTAAAAGATGCTTCTGCAAGTGCCATTTACGGTTCTCGTGCGTCTAACGGAGTTATTCTGATTACTACAAAAAAAGGAAAAGCAGGTAAAACAAGATTCAATTTTGATTTGAGTTCTGGTATGCAGATTATGAAGAATCCATATGATATGGCTGACGCCGAAGGATATGCAGCAATAATGAATACAGCATACAATAATTCAGGCTATTCAGATTATCTGCCAAATCCTTCTCAATACAAAGGAAAAACAACAGACTGGTGGAGAGCCGGAATTAAAACCGGAACTCCTGTAACAAATGCCTCTTTTGGAGTAAGCGGTGGTTCAGACAAACATACTTTTGCAGTAAGCCTGAACTATTACAACTCAGAGTCTATGTACGGAATAGGCGGATGGGAAAGAGTGACGATGAGAATTGCAAATGATTTTAAATTCTCTGATAAATTCTCAGCCGGAATCACTTTAAACCCTCGTTACGAAACTTGGGGATCTCCGGGAAACTGGTCAGATTTTGATAAAATTGATCCAATTACACCAATTTACAAACCTGCAGATCAGTTAACAGGATTAGAAAATGAATACAGTATTTATGCACGTTCTCCATCGTATATATGGAATCCGGTTGCGGCCGTAAACCGTTACGATGATTATACAGATCAGTACAACTTAAATACAAACGGATATTTACAATACGAACCCATAAAAGGGTTAGTAATTCGTACGCAGGCTTCTGTTGAGGTTGGAGATAAAATTTGGAGCAAATTTACTCCGGATTTCGTAATCGACGCCGCACACGAAAAAGCGGAAATAAATACCATCGAAAGAAGAGCAACAAACAATGTAGACTGGACGTGGCAGAATACTGCAACATACTCCAAAACATTTGCAGAAAAACACAACGCTTCTTTAATGATTGGTAATACAATGGAAGAATATAACGGAAATGATGTTTGGGGTTACGGAGAAGGCGTGCCAAATAACTCAGACTCGATGAGAGAATTAAATGCAGCAACTAAAAACCGTAACAGCGGCGGAAACAGCTGGTCAAGTTCTTTAATGTCTTATATTTCTCGTTTTTCGTATAACTACGATGGAAAATATTATTTTACAGGAACATTTAGACGAGATGGTTCTTCAAAATTCATGACCAATAACAAATGGGCAAATTTCCCGTCAGCTTCTGTTTCATGGAGAATTTTAAATGAAGGATTTATGGAATCTACAAAAGACGTTTTAAGCGATTTAAGATTTAGAGCAGGATGGGGTAAAGTAGGAAATCAAAATTTACCAAGTGCTGTTTATCAGTCAAACATTGGACAGGGATTTTATGTAATTGACGGACAGGTTGTCGATACTTCTTATCCTTCATCAATGGCTAATAAAGATATTAAATGGGAAACCGTAGAAGATGTAAGTTTTGGAATTGACTTTGGATTATGGAAAAACAAACTTTCAGGATCATTAGAATATTACCAAAAGAAAACGCACGATATGTTATTCCTGAAACAATTTCCAACATACAGTGGATTTCCAGGATTTTCTACCATGTGGACAAACGTCGGTTCCATGCAGTCAAGCGGTATCGATTTATTGATTTCTTATAAAGATAAAAAAGGCGATTTCTCTTATGGTGTAGATTTAACTTTTACAACCGTAAATGTCGAAATGCTTTCTCTGTCATCTGAAGGGGAAAAATTATACGGCGCAAGCAACAGAACCTTAACTGTAAAAGGGGAAGAACCTGGGTATTTCTACGGATATGTTGCTGATGGCTTATTCCAAAACCAGACTGAATTAAATTCTCATACAGACGAACACGGAACAAAATTACAGCCGTATGCGCAATTAGGAGATATTCGTTTTAAAGATGTGAACGGCGACGGAAAACTGGACGACAAAGACAGAACAAAAATTGGTTCTCCTTGGGCAGATTACAATGTAGGTTTGAATTTGAGTTTTGGATATAAGAACTTTGATTTAATAGCTAATTTCTATTCAAGCATTGGAAATGACATCGTAAACCAAAACATTTCAGATTTATACAACGGAGCAAGTTTAACAAACAAAGTAAACGGATTAGATCAAATGGCTTGGCATGGAGAAGGAACTTCAAACTATATTCCGCGTTTATCAAAAGACGACAATAATGAGAACTATACAAAATTCTCCTCTCTGTATGTTGAAGATGGTTCTTTCGTACGCATGAAAAACCTACAGTTAGGTTATTCATTCTACAACAAATTTGGTTTAGATAAACTTAGAATTTCATTATCTGGACAAAATTTATGGACATGGACAAACTACACAGGAGTTGATCCTGAAGTAGCCGGCGGAAATCCTGATACAGGAGACAGAGTAAAAGGATCAGGTTTTGGCGGATGGAATTATCCCGTACAGCCAACAATCCTGATGGGTCTTAATGTTGCATTTTAATAAAAAACGATCATGAAAAAAATACTAGTATCCATAATAGCTTTAGCTGCATTTACAGTTTCTTGTGACGATTTTATCGAAAAAGAAGAAAGAGGAACGCAGACTTTAGAAAACTATTTTCAAACTGCGCAGGAATGCGAAAATTATGCTAATGAATTAACACAGCGTTTGTTATTAGCAAAAGACTGGTGGACATTAACTGCACCAAGAGTTACCAACGAAATGTCTACTGATGATGCCTGGATGGGAAACACAGGACAGGACAGCGGTGCGCACAGACCTTGTTCCCAATACATTATTACACCAGATAATATGGGAGATATGAACAGTATTTATACCGCTCATTATTACACCATTCAGTCAGCTAATATTGGTTTAGAGAAAATGGCAAACTCGCCAATTTCAGACGCACAGAGAAATCAATATATGGGAGAATCACTATTCGTTCGTGCGTATTGCTACTACGAATTGGTAAACCTTTTTGGCGGAGTTCCTTTGTACACAAAATCGTTAGGAACAGGCGATTTAACTTTACAACGTAGTTCTGCAGCAGATGTTTACGCTCAAATTGAAGCTGATCTTAAAGAAGCTGCAGCAAGGTTAGAAAGTGCTCCCGTAAAGAGAGACGGAAGAATTAACAAATGGGCTGCGTATGCATTATTGGCTCGTGTAACCTTATTTCAGGAAAAATGGGCTGATGCCAAATTGTATTCAAATAAAGTAATTACAGAAGGGCCTTTTCAATTGGAAGCTGACTTCTTAAATATCTGGAATGTAAACAATCATAACGGAGTAGAATCAATTTTAGAAGCACAGTCATCATCTGTACAAGACAAAAGTTTAGGAGCCGCTTTACCAACTTTAGCCGGAGCAAGAGGTGAGGACAAGAAAAATTTCCCAAGTAATGATGCTCAGGATGTTTTAGACGGCTGGGGATGGTGTATGCCAACCAGCGATTTAGAAAACGCTTATTTATCTGAAAATGATGAAATCCGTCGTAAAAGCACCATTACAAAATGGGGAGAACCTGCTTATGGAGATGAGACTTTAAACCCAACACATAAATTCAGTTTAAACGATAATAAATCAGGACGTATCTGCCGTAAATATTATATTCCAATTGCGGCGCGTCGTGCATTAGATAAAAAAGACGGACACTTACCATTAAACATTCCGTTGATTCGTCTGGCAGAAATGTATTTAACAAGAGCAGAAGCAAATTACCATACAGGCGGCGATGCATTGGCAGATATTAATATCATCAGATCGCGTGTCCAGTTAACACCAAAAACAGGAATTTCCGGTCCAACGCTTTTAAAACAAATCTACAAAGAGCGTCGTTTAGAGTTAGCTTTTGAAGGATTACGTTTATTTGATATTCGTCGTGAAAAAGACCCAACAACAGGAAGACCGGTAATCGAATCTTTGATGGGACCAAACGGAACTTTTGTACAATACAACCTGAATTCTACAGATCCGTATGAAACTACAAATACCAGAGAATCACAAGACAAAGGAATCAATTTTAATCCGGCTAAAAACTTATTGTGGCCAATTCCACAGTTAGAAATTGACTTAAGCGGCGGATTAATCACTCAAAACCCTGGTTACTAAAATGAAGTTTTTAAATAACAATAAAGTAAGTCTGCTGTGTGCAGGCTTGCTTTTCGTCAGCACTTTATTAGTAAGCTGCGATTCTGAAAACAACGGAGATTCAAATTCAGAATCCGGAACGGCAGAATTAGATGTAAATCTGGATATGCCTTTGCAGACAATGGAAAGCTTTGGAGCTTCTGATGCGTGGCAGTGTAACTTTATCGGGAAAAACTGGCCTTCAGACAAAAGAAACAAAATTGCCGATTTATTGTTCAGCAAAGATTTTGATGCCAATGGAAACCCAAAAGGAATTGGATTATCATTATGGCGTTTTAATCTCGGAGCAGGAAGTTCAGAGCAAGGAGATGCCAGTGATATTACAGATGAATGGAGACGTACTGAATGTTTTACAACAGATGGTGTAAGTTACAATATGAACAAACAAGCAGGACAGGTTTGGTTTATGAAAGCAGCCAGAGAACGCGGTGTCGAAAAATTATTGGCCTTTGCCAATAGCGCACCTGTTTACTTAACCCAAAATGGAAAAGCACACGCTACGATCAAAGAATTTTACAATTTAAAAGATGGAAAAATGCCAGATTTGGCTGATTTCTGGGCAAACTCTTTAGATAAATTAAAAACAGAACAAGGTTTAACAATCGATTATGTAAGCCCGTTTAATGAACCGCAATATGAGTGGGACGGAACAAATCAGGAAGGTTCTCCGGCTACAAATGCTAACATTTACAACTTCGTAAATATTTTATCTCCAAAATTACAATCAAAAGGAGTTGAAGCACAAATCGTTGTTGGCGAAGCTGGAGCGTATGAACCTTTGTATAAAACAGTTTCAGGAAAAGAAAGCAGATCCAACCAGGTTGATTATTTCTTTGGAGCCAATTCATCTAAAAAAATCAGCGGATTAAGTAACGTAAAAAAGACCATTTCAGCACACAGTTACTGGCAGGCATGGCCTTTAAACGAAATGGTTTCGTCCAGACAATTAGCAGCTTCAAGAATTCAGGGAGCCGGAAATATCAGTCTTTGGTCGTCTGAATACTGTGTTCTGGAAAGCCCTGGAACTTCAGAATTACCGGGCGGTGCAGGATCAGGAAGAGATTTAGGAATGTCTTTAGCACTTTGGACAGCGCGTATCATCAATACAGATGTTTCAGTTGGCGGAGTTACTTCATGGCAGTGGTGGACAGCCATTAGCCGAGGCGATTACAAAGACGGTTTAATTCACGTAGATGATGGCGCAAGCAACGGTGCCGGAAACTCAGATTATTGTAAAACCGATGGTTATATCAGAGATTCAAAAACACTTTGGGCATTAGGGAACTTTTCATTCTTTGTAAAACCGGGAATGGTAAGAGTACAGATTCTGAATGTAGATAATGCCACTTCCGTGAATGATGTAATGGTAACCGCATACAAAGATGCAGCGAATAAAAAGCTGGTTGTTGTTGCCGTTAATATCAGCAAATCGGCGAAAGCCTATAAATTAAATCTTGCAGGAGGAGCTTTGGTTGATAACAAATTAACGCCTTATACAACTTCTGAAACTTTAAGCCTGAAAAAAGGAACTGCAGTTGATGCAGCGGGTTTTGAAATTCCTGCGAGGGCTGTTGTGACTTTTGTTGGGAGTTATAAGTAAGAATAAAAAAATTAACCGCAAACGACACAAAGAAAAATCGCAAAGTTCGCAAAGCTGACAGCAAACTTAGCGAACCTTGCGAAAACTTAGCGTCTTTGCGGTTAAAAAAACAAAAAAATAAATGAGAAAAATATATATCTCGCTTTTATTGATAACAAGTTCGCTGTCATTTGCACAGCGAACTGCTATCATCAGCACAGATAATGTTGTACAAACCATGGACGGTTTTGGAGGTTCTGATGCCTGGAGAACTCAGTTTGTGGGGAAAAATTGGCCGGAGCAGAAAAAGAACGCTATTGCCGATTTACTTTTTAGCAAAGAAATTGATGCAGAAGGAAATCCAAAAGGAATAGGGCTTTCCATCTGGAGATTTAATCTTGGAGCGGGAAGTACAGAGCAAGGAGAAAACAGCAAAGTTTCTGACGAATGGAGAAGAAGCGAATGTTTCTTAAATGCCGACGGAACTTACGATTTTACAAAACAAGAAGGGCAGAGATGGTTTTTGCAGGCAGCCAAAAAAAGGGGTGTCGATAAATTCCTGATTTTTACAAATAGTCCGCCCGTTTCTATGACAAACAACGGATTATCTTTTGCATCCCAAAAGAATAAACTGAATCTAAAAGATGGTGCAATTCCAAAATTTGCCGATTTCTTAGTTCAAAGTATTCAGGGATTGGAGAAAAAAGAAGGAATCAAATTCGATTACATAAGCCCAATAAACGAACCACAATGGGAATGGATGCCTAATAACGGAGATAAAAACAGTCAGGAAGGAACTCCGGCCGCAAACGAAGAAATTTATGCTTTAACAAAATCACTTTCTGATAAACTCAAAGCCAATAAAATGAGTACAGAAATTGTTGTTGCCGAAGCCGCCCAAGTCAATTATTTGTATGAAAATGTTAATGCAGAAAACAGAGATAATCAAATCGATTATTTCTTTGGGAAAACCAAGACTAATATTTCAAAACTTCCAAATGTAAAAAATGTCATTCTTGGCCACAGTTATTTTACAACCTGGCCGGTTGATAAACAGGTTTTAAGCCGAAAGCTAATCGCAGCAAGTATTAAACAAAATCCGGGATTAAAATATTGGCAGTCTGAATACTGTATTTTAGAAAACCCGGGAGAAGCAGAAATTCCAGGAGGTTCAGGCGGAGGAAGAGATTTAGGAATGCAGACTGCTTTGTTCGTAGCACGGTTAATTCACAATGATATTGCTGTTGCCAACGCTGCTTCATGGCAATGGTGGACCTCTCTTACGAGAGTTGATTATAAAGACGGCTTGATTTACCTCGACGACGGAAAAAGCAACGGAGGAACCGAACCTAATTATGTTAGAAACGACGGAGAATTCCACGATTCAAAATTGCTTTGGGCTTTAGGAAATTATTCTCTTTTCGTTCGTCCGGGAATGTTGAGAATTGATGTTCCAAACCAAAACGAATTAGACGCAGCAAACGACGTAATGCTGACTGCTTATAAAGACACAGCCAATAAAAAACTGATTATAGTAGCGGTTAACTGCGGAAAATCTCCCCAAAAATACAAGTTTGATTTATCAAAAGGAACCGTAAAAAACAGCGAATTAACGCCTTATATAACATCTGAAAATTCAAACTTAAAAAGAACAGCAACTCAAAAAATTAATGATTTAGAAATACCCGCAAGGTCTGTAGTGACATTTGTGGGGGAGATGCAGTGATCAGTGTTCAGTTTTTTAGTGTTCAGTCTTTGGTTTGGTTTGAAAACTGAACACTAAAAAACTGACCACTGAATACTAACCTAAAACTTGAAACAAGAAATTAACTAAAAATAAAATATAGTGTTAACTAAGAAAATTTTAATCCCCGTTTTACTCTTTTCGTGTCTGTCTGCGAGCAGTCAAGTATCGTTTGGAGATTCACAAAAAATAAATGACAACTGGAAATTCAATCTTCAGGAAACTCCAGATGCAAAAAATACAATCTTTGACGACAGCAAATGGCAGCAGGTAAATGTACCGCACGACTGGAGCGTAAAAGGACAATTGAGCCCAACGCTTGCAAGCTGTACAGGATATCTTCCGGGCGGAATTGCCTGGTACAGAAAATCAGTAACTATTCCGCAGAGTAAAAGCGGAGAAAAAGTCTATTTATACTTTGAAGGCGTTTACAACAGAAGTGAAGTTTTTATCAACGGACATTCGTTAGGAAAACGTCCAAACGGCTATATTTCTTTTGCTTATGATGCGACTGCATACGTGAAATTTGGAGGAGAAAACACAATCTCTGTTCGTGTTGATCACAGCCAAAGTGCCGATTCAAGATGGTATACCGGTTCAGGGATTTACAGAGATGTTTGGTTGGTATATGCAAATCCTGTTCATATTGGGCAATGGGGAGTTTACGCTTATCCGGAAGTAAAAAACGGAACAGGAACTTTAAATGTTGAGGTTGATGTAGAAAACGGTTTAAAAACAAAATCAAGCCTTACTATTGTAAACGAATTGATTTCAAAAGATGGAAAATCTGTTGCAAAATCTTCTTCTAAAGTTGAAGTTGCAGCCAATCAAAGTGGAAAAATTTCAACTAAATTAAGTATAAAAAATCCTCAAATTTGGGATTTAGAAAACCCGAATTTATATCAGCTTAAAACAACCGTTTTAAAAGATGGTAAACAAATCGATCAAACCGTAACAAAAACAGGTTTTAGAACTTTTACTTTCGACCCGAATAATGGTTTTGCCTTAAACGGAAAATGGATGAAAATGAAAGGCGTTTGTCTGCATCACGATGCCGGAGTTTTAGGTTCGGCAGTACCGCGCGAAGTTTGGGAAACAAGATTGAAAACACTTAAGGAAATTGGCGTAAATGCAATCCGTACAAGTCATAATCCGCAAGCTCCGGTTTTCTATGAACTTTGTGATCAATTAGGAATTTTAGTTTTAAATGAAGCTTATGACGAATGGGAATTCCCAAAACGTAAATGGCTGGAAGGCTGGAATTACGGAACTCCCGGATTTGAAGGTTCGTTTGATATTTTTGCAGAATACGGAGAAAAAGATTTAGAAGATTTTGTTCGTCGAGACAGAAACCATTTATCGGTTTTTGGATGGAGCATTGGTAATGAAGTAGATTATCCAAACGATCCTTATTCGCATCCGGTTTTAGATAAAGGAAAAGAAGGTTTCGGGCAGGCAGCTTATGGAGGTTACAAAAAAGATGCGCCAGATGCTATGCGTCTCGGAGCCATTGCAAAACGTTTGGTAGCAGCAGTAAAAAAATACGATAAATCACGTCCGACAACTGCGGGATTAGCAGGAGTTGCAATGTCTAACGAAACAGAATATCCGGGAGCTTTAGACATTACAGGATATAATTATACAGAAAGTAAATACCAATCAGATCACGAAAAATATCCAAACAGAGTCATTTTCGGAAGTGAAAACGTACACGATATGGATCCTTGGCTTGCCGTAAAAAACAACAAACATATTTTCGGACAGTTTTTATGGACAGGAATTGATTATTTAGGGGAATCAGGAAGATGGCCTTCTAGAGGATTTTACTCCGGTTTGATTGATTTTGCAGGCGTTATTAAACCAAGAGGATATTTCCGTCAGTCATTATGGTCAGATAAACCAATGGCTTATATTGGAACTTATCCGCTAAAAAATGAAAAAGATATTTCTAAAGATGCGTGGGCAATCTGGAATTATAAAGATGGAGAAAAGATTCGTGTAGTTTGTTATACCAACGCTGCAAAAGCACGTTTGGAACTAAACGGAAAAGTAGTTGGTGAAACAAAACCATACGACGAAAAAACCGGAATTATGTATTGGGATATTCCTTTTGCTTCAGGAAAATTAGAAGTAATTGGTTTAAGCAAAGACGATAAAGAAGTAAGCAGATATTCGATTACAACAACGCAGCAGCCAGTTGAATTAACAATTGCCGATAAAAATATCACGATTTCTAAAGACAAAGGCGTTGCTAAAATAATGGTTCAGGTAAAAGATCAAAACGGTTTACCTGTAATGCTTTCAGATAACGAAGTGACTTGCACGATAAGCGGCCCGGGAACTTTATTAGGACTTGAAGCAGGAAACAACAGCGACATGACAGATTATACAGATAATGTACAGCGAGTATTTCACGGTCATATTGCAGCTTATATTCAGACGACAGGAGAAACGCAGCCAATTAAAGTAACCTTTACAAGCCAATGGTTAAAACCAATTGAGGTTACCATTAATGTAAAATAGGTATTGGTAAAAATGTTCCGTAGAAACTATAGGTCGACAGCTAACGGTTGAAATCAGTTGAGGTTACATTAATGTAAAATAGTTATCAATGTAAAAATGTTCCTTAGGAACAATTCATCGGTAGCTATTTTAGGGATCATGAATTTTTATGTCCCATCGGGACATCTGATCGACGCTGTATTTGGATATATGATTGGTAACCCGAAATAAATTATTACATTTAAAATGTGAAATTTACATTTATTTGATATGAAAATAAAAAATACAATATTGGTTTTAGGATTGTTTTTGGTAATAATTTCAGCCAATTCACAAAACAAAACCTTCAAAAAAGACGAATTCAAACAATGGGCACAAACCCCGCCAATGGGCTGGAACAGCTGGGATTGCTATGGACCAACCGTTGAAGAACATGAAGTAAAAGCCAATGCCGATTATATGGCAAAAAACCTAAAGAAATTTGGCTGGGAATATGTCGTTGTAGATATTCGATGGTTTGTAGAAAACGACAAAGCTGGTGGTTACAACCAAACAGATCCGCGTTATGTAATTGATCAGTATGGAAGATATTTACCAGCCGTAAATCGTTTTCCGTCAGCAAAATACGGACAGGGATTCAAACCTTTAGCAGATTATATTCATAAAAAAGGATTGAAATTCGGAATCCATATCATGCGCGGAATCCCTAAAAAGGCTGTTGAAGATAAACTCCCAATAAAAGGCACAAATGGAGTTACAGCTGACCAAATTTATACCACAGCTTTGCAATGCGAATGGTTAAAAGACAATTATACAATTATTGCAGATAAACCGGGAGCACAGGAATACTACAATTCTATTTTTGAATTGTATGCGCAATGGGGTGTTGATTTTATTAAAATTGACGATTTATCAAGACCATACCACGAAGGCGAAATCAACTTAATTAGAAATGCAATTGACCAATGCGGACGCAAAATTGTTTTAAGTACTTCGCCTGGAGAAACTCCAATCGAAGCCGCCCCACACGTAACCTCGCATGCCAATATGTGGCGTATGGTAGATGATGTTTGGGACACTTGGCCGCACATCACTCATTTAATGGATGTTGAGCAAAAATGGTATCCCTATATTGCACCGGGGACATGGCCGGATTGCGATATGATTCCGCTTGGTCGTATTTCAGTAAGAGGAGAACGCGGCGAAGACAGAATGACTCGTTTAACAAAAGACGAACAATATACGCTGATCACGTTTTTCAATATCTTCAAATCACCATTGTTTTTTGGTGGGGATTTACCGAGTAACGACGCTTTTACTTTATCATTATTAACCAACAAAAATGTGGTGAAAATGCATAATGAAAGTACAGGTGTAAAACAGCTTTTTCAGAAAGAGGGCAAAATTGCCGTGACTTCAAAAAATCCAAAAGACGGAAGTATTTATCTGGCATTATTTAATATTTCTGATATTGCTTCACAAAATGTTTCGGTAAATCTTTCTGATCTTGGCATTTCGGGAGAAGCTGATGTTTTGAATATGTGGACAAACGAAAAATCTAAAGTTACAGCAGCCATTTTTGCAGCCGATTTAAAACCGCACAGTTCTGTTTTATATCAATTAAAAAGTAAAAAATAATGAAGAAAACACCTTTTAGTCTTGTATTATTTTTGATATTTTTTAATTTTTTACAAGCCCAGAATACAAAAGGAATTCCGCCCGTAATTGCAGAAAAAGATTTAACAGCCTATTTGTTTGTATACTTTACCGGAAATTCTGTCGAGGAAGAAGCCGTTCGTTTTGCCGTAAGTGCCGATGGTTATCATTATTATCATCTCAATGATAATAAACCCGTTTTAGACAGCAAAATAATCAGTTCAACCGGAGGCGTTCGCGATCCGCATATTTTAAGAGGAGACGACGGAAAAACGTTTTATATGGTTTTAACCGACATGACTTCCTCAAAAGGCTGGGACAGCAATCGTGCCATGGTTTTGCTAAAAAGCACCGATTTGGTAAACTGGAAAAGCAGCGTGGTAAATATTCAAACAACTTTTTCAGGAAACGAAAACCTAAAGCGTGTTTGGGCACCGCAGACTATTTATGATGCAAAAGCAGGAAAATATTTAATTTATTTTAGTCTGCAATATGCAGGAGGCCCGGATAAAATTTATTACGCTTATGCGAATAAAGATTTCACAGCTCTGGAAAGTGCTCCAAAATTATTATTTGTGCCAAAATCAGAAAGAGCCTGCATTGATGGCGATATAATTGAAAAAGATGGTGTTTATCATCTTTTCTATAAAACTGAAACGGAAACAGCAGGAATAAAAGTTGCCACAACTAATGATTTGACTTCGGGAAAATGGACAGAAAATGATAATTACCTGCAGCAGACAAAAGATGGTGTTGAAGGTTCCAGCGTTTTTAAACTAAACAACTCAGATGAATATATTCTGATGTACGATGTCTATACAAAAGGGAGATATCAGTTTACTAAAACCAAAGATTTGGAGAACTTTACGGTAATCGATAATGATATTTCGATGGATTTTAATCCGCGTCATGGTACAATTTTACCCATAACACGCTCTGAATTAAAGAGAATTACAGACAAATGGGGAATGCCCGAAAAATATCCAAAAGTAAATAATAACCCGGTTTTAGAAGGTTATTATGCCGATCCTGAAATTCTGTACTCCAACAAAACAAAAAAATATTATATCTACCCAACAAGCGATGGTTTCGACGGCTGGTCGGGCAATTACTTCAAGACTTTTTCTTCAGATAATTTAAAAGACTGGAAAGACGAAGGAATTATTCTGGATCTTAGAAAAGATGTAAGCTGGGCAAATCGTAATGCGTGGGCACCTTGTATTGTAGAGAAAAAGATAAAAGGCAAATACCAATATTTCTATTATTTCACGGCAGCACAAAAAATAGGTGTGGCAGTTTCAGATAACCCAACAGGGCCTTTTAAAGACAGTGGAAAAGCATTAATAAACACAAGACCTGAAGGCATAAAAGACGGTCAGGAAATAGATCCTGATGTTTTTACAGATCCGGTAAGTGGAAAAAGTTATTTATACTGGGGTAACATGTACATGGGTGCCGCTGAATTAAATGCAGATATGGTTTCTCTTAAAAAAGAAAGTACAAAAGTAATTGCTGTTAATGATTCATTTCGCGAAGGAACTTATATATTCTTCAGAAAAGGAACGTATTATTTCCTGTGGAGCGAAGACGATACCAGAAGCCCGAATTATAAAGTGAGATACGGAACTTCAAAATCACCTTTAGGGCCAATTGAAATTCCGAAAAATAATATTGTGATTCAGGGAAAACCAGATATTGGAATTCACGCAACGGGACATAATTCAGTTTTGCAAATTCCAAATAAAGACGAATGGTATCTCGTTTATCATAGATTTTCGTATCCAACCGGAATTAAAATGGGAGATGCAGGAGGATTTCATCGTGAAGTCTGCATCGATAAATTAGAGTTTAATCCAGATGGAAGTATAAAAGAAGTAATCCCAACTCACATCGGAGTCGCCGGTTTAAAATAATTTTGTAACTTTATCCTTTCTAAAAGCCATTCCTCATAAAAGGAGTGGCTTTTTTTATGTATTACTTATATAAGTAAAACGCCATATTGAATTTTTAAATCATAAGGTAAAATTTATAATTAGATTTAATTACAACCTCTGGTTATATTCTATAAGCTGACTTGTAAGAAAAAAAAGCTGATTATGCGTAATATTGCGAAATGATGTGCTGTTTACCACTGCAGCATTTCAAATGTATTCATTTTAAGCCGAAAACATTTTTAAAGAAAGCTTTCTCACCAGGTTTTCTTTAAAAGATTTAATTATTTATCATTATGTTCATTTCCCTCACTCACGATCAGGTACAGTTTCAGTACGGGTCAAAACAATGGCAGTACAATTTTAATGAAATTGTAGAACTTGGACTGCTCAAAAAAAAGAAAACTTATCTTTTTGAAAATGGCGCTTTTATGGCCGTAACAGTTTTAGCCTATTATTGCATGATTTTTACCAATGTAATGGAGCTGTATTACTTAATTCCAACTTTATTATGCTATTCTTTTTTGATTATTCTGCGGTTTAACAACAAGACAGAATTTGACTATTTTGTGATTGTAAAAGACATTTACAAAAAAGAAACTAAAGTAAAAATAAATGCTTTAGACCGGCCAATGATTGGAAAACAAATCGACCAGTATTTAAATTTTGAATTCGAACGGATTTTAAATACAATAAACTAGATATCCTAATGAACCAACTATTAAATGAGATTTCCAGTTACGATCTGGCTTTTATAGTTATTGCTCTCGTATATGGTTTCATAATTATAATTAGAAAAAAGTAAACAATCCTGTTTCATCTACCTACAGGAACAGAATTGTAATTACCCAAAAAATAAGGCTGCAATACCCCCCTAAGTTTAGTTGCGGCTGTTTAAGTTATATACGCCCTCCCTCCAAATCAAACTTATGGCAACTTCAATAAAAAACAAAATCAAAAGCATTAGAGAGTTAAAAAATTACACTCAGGAATATATGGCAGATCAACTTGGTGTCACTCAGGCAGGTTATAGTAAAATAGAAAAAGGAAGAACGATGTTATCCTACGTTAAATTAGTAGAAATAGCCCGGATTTTAGAAGTAAGTGTAGAAGATATTATAAGTTTTGACAGTCAGAGATATTTCAATAACTACAATACCGTAAAAGGAAATAGTAACAACGGAAGCATATTAATTAATTCCAGCAATGATGAAGCACTAAAAGAACTCTATGAAGATAAAATAAAACTTCTCGAAAAACTTTTAAACAAAACAGAAGAAGAACTAGACCGTTATAAAGTAAAGTTTGGTCAAATATAAATTAAAAACGAGGCTTTAGAGCCTCGTTTTTTTTTTGATATCTTTCTGCAATTATGCCGTCTGATCATCTGTATCTGCATCAGGAGCATTCTTTTTTACTGACTCGATTCCGTTTTCTCTGGCAGAAGTGCTTTCGTACATTTCACTTGCACCAATATTCTGTCCGTTGCTGGCTTTTAGGTTAAAATAGGGTTTGCCATTACTAGATTCTTTTCTGTCATAACGATTATCGTCCTGAGAGTTTGTTTTAACAGATTCAATTCCGTTTAAGGCCGCTGCTTTTGTCGAATAACCCTCGCTGGTCAAAATGGTCTGGCCGTTACCAGCTTTTAAATTGAATTGAAATTCACCATTGGTTCTTTTAGTAATTACAAATTTTCCCATGTAGTTTTTTATTTAAGTTAACTAAAATATTTTGCTATTGATAAAAATACAAAACTTCATAATACAAATGATATTGTAAGAAAAAATAATCGTTTAGAATTTGTTAAGCATAATCTTGAGATTTTTAATTAAGAATATTATAAACTTAAATAGCTTTACTGCCTTTAAGTTTATAATATTTTTTATTTTTAGAGTATCAAAGGATCATCAATACAAATTTCTGTTGATGGACATTTATTTTTATGAAAGAAATCAGCGAAATTCTTAAAGCATATTCAGAAGCAAGATCGGCAGGAAAAAAAACAGCTCTGGCAACAGTCGTTAAAGTTGAAGGATCTTCGTATCGCCAGCCCGGAGCACGCATGCTCGTTACCGAAGATGGAGAGTTAACAGGCGCCATAAGCGGCGGCTGTCTTGAAGGCGATGCATTACGAAAAGCACTGCTGTCCATTCATCAAAAACAAAATAAACTAATTACCTACAATACTAATAATGAAGATGATATTGAAGTAGGTTTACAGCTTGGCTGCAATGGAATTGTTCATATTCTATTTGAATATATTGATGAAGAAGTATCAAAAAATCCGATACAGTATTTACAGCAATTAGAATTAGAAAGAAAAGAGGCTGTAATTGTTACTGTTTTTTCTTTGAAAAGAAATGCTGCTCAGCTTGGAACGGTACTTTTTTACAGACAGGAAAATCAAATTCTGTCTCATAATGATGAGGTTTTAGATTTAGTTTCAGATGTAAATGAAGTTTTGAAAACTAAAACATCAATTGTAAAAAAACTTCAAACGGAAAACCAAAACGAAGCATTAATAGAATATATAAATCCTCCAATTTCACTTGTAATTGCCGGAGCAGGAAACGATGTGCAGCCTTTGGTTAAAATAGCCTCAATTTTAGGCTGGAAAATTACCGTTGGCGACGGACGTGCGACACATGCAGTAGAAAAACGTTTCCCTAAAGCAAATAAAGTAAATGCGGTTAAACCGGAAGAATTTCTGGAAAATATTATCATTGATAATCAAACGTATTTCCTTTTGATGACTCACAATTATAAATACGATTTAGCGGTTCTGAAATTACTTTTAAAAACAAATTGCCAATACATTGGAATCCTTGGTCCAAAAACAAAATTAAACCGAATGCTGGATGATCTTCAAAATGAAGGATTTAATGTAAGCGAACAACAATTGGAACGAATTTACAGTCCGGTTGGATTAGACATTGGAGCAGAAACATCAGAAGAAATTGCACTTTCAATTGTATCTGAGATTAAGGCTTTTTCAGCAGGGAAAACGGGAACTTCTCTAAAATATAAAGAAGGTAAAATTCATGACTAACTTCATTATGAAAGATCAATTTCAAAATAGAACTGCTATTATAATTCTGGCAGCAGGCAATTCTTCAAGATTAGGAAGACCAAAGCAGTTAGTAGAATATAAAGAATCAACACTTTTAAAAAACACGATTTCTGAAGCTCTAAAAGTGCCCAATTCATTTGTAATAGTGGTAACAGGTGCAAATCATAATGAAGTAGAAAAACAACTTAATGCTGCAGAAATAAATATTTGTTTTAATTCCGAATGGAAAAACGGAATGTTATCTTCAATTGTAAAAGGATTAAATGAATTATTGCTTTTAAAACCCGATTGCGATGAATGTATTTTTGCGGTTTGTGATCAGCCTTTTGTCACGAGTTTAATTTTTGAAAATTTAATTAGTGAATCTCACAAAACCGGAAAAGGAATTATTGCTTCTGCTTATTCCGAAACTTTGGGAACGCCTGTTTTATTCCATAAAAAATATTTTAATGAATTGCTTGAATTGAGTGGGCAGGAAGGAGCAAAAAAAATCATTAAAAAGTATCTAGATGACGTCTATTCCGTTCCTTTCGAAAAAGGCAATATTGATATCGATACCGAAGAAGATTATAACAAGTTAATTTCTGAGTAGTTGGTTATATATTTTAATCTCGCAAAGTCGCAGAGACGCAAAGCTTTTTAAGATTTAATTTCAATTGCCTCCAGCTTTAGCTGGAGGTTCTAAGCAAGAATAAAAAAGGCTTTAGCCAAACTAGCCGAAGTTTGGCTAAAGTCTTTTAAAACTTAATTTATTACCACCTCCAGTTAAAACTGTAGGCAATTAATAAAAAAACTTTGCGTCTCTGCGACTTTGCGAGATTAAAAAAATTAAACTTTTAATTTTGCCGCAAGACTTAAAACCCGCTCAACAGCAATATCAATTTCCTTTGAAGTAGTAAACCTTCCCAAACTAAACCGAATCGAACCTAAAGCCTCTTCATCAGACAATCCCATTGCTTTTAAAACATGTGAAGGTTCTGAAGTAACCACAGAACAAGAAGCTCCATTCGAAACCGAAATATTTCCCAAAGCCATAATAAGCTGTTCTGAATTTACTCCCGGAAAACAAATATTGGAAGTATTGTAAATTCGGTTTTGAATATTTCCATTTACAAAAGAATTTTCAAATTGTAATAAACCGATTTCTAGTTTATTACGTAATATTTCGATCCTATTTTTATCTGTTTCTAATTCATTTACAGCTATTTCGGCAGCTTTACCTAAACCAATAATTCCGGGAACGTTAAGCGTTCCGCTGCGTAATTTTCGCTGCTGACCGCCGCCTGTAATCTGAGGAAGTAATTTTAGTTTGGCTTTCGCCGAAATGTACAAAGCACCAATACCTTTTGGTCCGTAAAATTTATGCGCGGACAATGTCAAAAGATCAATTCCTAAAGTTTTAACGTCAATTGGAATTTTTCCAACCGCCTGAGTTGCATCGCACAAAAACAGCACATTTTTACTTTTAAGAATGGTAGAAATTTCGCTGACATTTTGTATGACACCTGTTTCATTATTAGAAAGCATTCCTATGAAAACCAGTGTTTTATCTGTAATAATTTCATTTAAAAGATTAAGATCTAAAATCCCTTCATTATTAACAGGTAAGCAGCTGACTTCAAAGCCAATACTTTCCATAAAACGACAAGTTTCAAGAACCGCTTTGTGTTCAGTCTGGATAGTAATTATATGTTTTCGATCTTCATCAGCAAAACCTTTAATTGCCAGATTTAGGGCTTCGGTAGCACCCGAAGTAAAAATAATTTCATCAGCATCCGCATTAATTAAATCAGCAATTTGCCAGGCAGCATTTTCGACAGCTTCGTTTACTGTTAATCCTGCAATATGTCTGCTTGTTGAATTTGCATAAAAATCAGTAAAATACGGAAGCATAGCTTTTAAAACCCGTTCATCAATACGAGTTGTAGCATTATTGTCCAGATAAATATTTTGTTGATGGGGCATAATTAAAAGCTTAATCTTGTAAAAATACAATTTTGAAATATTCCCAAATAAAAAATAAATATAAATCTATCTGATTGGAATATGTTTTTAACCGCAAAGCGAAATTGTAATTATTCTAAATAAGCCTAATGTTTGAATTTCATAACTTTTTGTGGATTAAGATTGTTAAATTTGTTAGAATACCCAAGATATTTTGCTAATTTAAAAGAGAGATGGAATGGCTTCTAAAAAAACAAATCCAGATAAAGTAACAGAGAATGATTCAAATTCCCGTCGTGACTTTATAAAAAAATCAGGACTTTTTACCGCCCTTGCTCTGGCGCCGCCTTCGCTGGTTATGGCTACAGAGAATAAGTGGGATGAAAAAATAGCGGAGTATTTAGAAACTGTACCGCTTTCTATCGAAGTAAATGGCAAAAAACACAATCTTAATATCGAGCCAAGAACTACTTTACTCGATTTACTAAGAGAACAATTGCACCTTACCGGAACAAAAAAAGGCTGTGATCACGGACAATGCGGTGCGTGTACGGTTCACGTAAACGGAACCCGAATTTTGTCGTGTCTAACTTTGGCAACTATGCAGCAAAACGCTCAGGTCACTACAATCGAAGGACTTTCAAAAGGAAAAAAACTGCACCCAATGCAGGAAGCTTTCATTAAACACGACGGATTTCAATGCGGTTATTGCACGCCGGGACAAATCATGTCCGGAATTGCGTGTATAAAAGAAGGTCACGCCAACAGTCGTGAAGAAATTAGAGAATACATGAGCGGAAATATCTGTCGATGCGGTGCTTATCATAATATCGTTGATGCCATAACAGAAGTGAAGGAAGGAGGGAAGGAATTATGAAAAATTTTCAAATAATTAAAGCATTATCTTCGAGTTCAGCGGTATCGAGCATCAGCAAAGAAAAAGAAGCTATGTTTATTGCCGGCGGAACAAATCTGGTAGATTTGATGAAAAAGAATGTGGTGGCCCCAGACAAACTGGTTGACATTACAGCATTAGATTTTGCAAAAATAGAATTCTTAACCGGAAAAGTTTCAATAGGAGCCTTAGCTAAAAATAGTCAGGTTGCCGAAGACGCATTAATAAAAGAAAAACATCCTTTGTTAGCTTTGGCTTTAGCTGCCGGAGCATCTCAGCAAATCAGGCACATGGCAACCGTTGGCGGTAATATGCTGCAAAAAACACGCTGTTCGTATTTTTATAATACGGATATGCCATGCAATAAAAGAGTTCCAAAAAGCGGCTGCGGCGCAATTGGAGGTTCTAACAGAATGCACGCTATTTTTGGAGCTTCGGATAGCTGCATTGCGGTTCACCCGAGTGATATGTGTGTGGCATTGGCGGCATTAGATGCAACTGTTTTAGTAGAGGGACCAAAAGGAAAACGACAAATAAAATTTACAGATTTTCATCGCCTGCCTGGAAATACACCCGAAAAAGACAATACTTTAGAAAATAAAGAATTGATAACTTCAGTCGAAATTCCGGATAATAATTTCACCAAAAATGTGCATTATTTAAAAGTACGTGACAGAACAAGTTATGCTTTTGCACTAGTTTCTGTTGCCGTGGCTTTAGATTTAAAAAATAATGTAATAAATGATGTTCGACTTGCAATGGGCGGTGTAGCACATAAACCATGGAGATTAACTGAAGCAGAAGAATTCCTTAAAGGAAAAACAGTTTCAGAAGAGATATTTAAACAGGCGGTAAATTTGTCAATGAAAGGTGCGAAAGCATACGGAGGCAATGATTTTAAACTAACGCTTGGTCCAAATGCAATAACAGAAGCACTTACAATAGCAGCATCAAAATAATTAGAATTATGAGCAAGACAAGTAATATTAATAGAGTTGACGGATTTGCTAAAGTAACAGGATCAGCAACTTATTCTGCCGAATATAAAACGCCAGGAGTAGTTTATGCCTGCTTGGTTGGAAGTACAATTGCAAAAGGAAGAATCAAAACCATCGATACTAAAAAAGCAGAATGGGCGCCGGGAGTTCTGGCTGTCATTACGCATTTGAATGTAGATAAACCTGCCGGATATAAAAAAGCAAAAGACAAACATAATTTTGGACAGCCGCTGCAGATTTTTAAAGATGATTCGGTTTTGTATTACGATCAGCCAATCGCATTGGTAATTGCCGATACTTTTGAGCGTATGCAATATGCGGCGAGTTTAATTAAAGCCGATTATTTTAAAGAAGAACATTCAACCGAACTTCAAAAAGCTGCTGATAAAGAGAAAAAAGTAGAAACGGATAAAGGGAATGACTATCACAGAGGGGTTCATGACGGTTACAAAAATGCAGAAGTAATTTTAGAAGCCGATTATACAATTCCAACTGAAGTTCATAACCCAATGGAACTGGCGAATATTATCGCAAAATGGGATGGAAACAAACCCATTTTGTATACTAAAAGTCAAGGTGTTGAAGGAACACGCAGAAGCGTTGCCGGGGTTTTTGAAGTGCCTGTAGAAGATGTTGAAGTACACTCTGAATATCTGGGAGGTGCATTTGGAATGGGATTGCATACCTGGCCGTATGAAATCGCAGCATTAATTGGGGCTAAGAAATTAAACCGTCCCGTAAAATTAGTTTTACATCGCGAGCAAATGTTTACCAATGTTGGTTTTAGACCTTATACCATTCAAAAAATGGGTCTGGGCGCTACAAAAGCAGGAAAACTAACCGGATTAACACACGAAGCCGTTGCGATGACTTCCAGCTATGAAGATTTCATGGAAGGAACGGTAAACATGTCCCGATTTATTTACGATTGTGAAAATGTTTCTACACGTTACAGAATTGTACCTCTGGACACTTGTACACCAATCTGGATGCGAGGCCCTGGTGAAGCAACAGGTTCTTTTGCATTAGAATGTGCAATGGATGAACTGGCTTATAAATTAAACTTAGATCCAATTGAATTTCGAAAGCTGAATTATGCCGAGAAAGATCTGGAACAAAATAAACCCTGGAGCAGTAAATATCTTTTAGAATGTTACGAAGGGGGAATGGAACGCATTGGCTGGAAAAACCGTAAAAATGAACCGGGTTCTGTGAAAGAAGGAGACTGGCTTGTAGGCTACGGAATGGGAACCGGAACTTTTGGCTGTTATAGAAGCCCTACTTCTGTAAAAGCAAAATTTTTACCTGATGGAAATTTAGTTCTTCAGTGCAGTGTCAACGATATGGGACCGGGAACGGCAACTATGATGACAGCGATTGGTGCTGAAATTACAGGTTTGTCTGCAGAGAATGTGATTGTAGAAATGGGAAAAAGTGGATTGCCAAAAGGCCCAACGCAAGGAGGATCGGCAACGACTTCATCTGTTGGTTCTGCTGTTCATGATGCCTGTAATTTATTAGTTAGCAAAGTGTTGGGATTAGCGACTGAAAATCCGGCTTTAAAAGGAACTCCAATTACAGATTTAACTTTTGCAAATGGAATCGTTTCTTCAACAAAAGATACCACTAAATCTGTTGCTTTGACTTCTTTGCTTAGTGCGAATAAGTTAGAAGGATTAGAAGTGGAGAATCTATCAAAAGGAACGGATGAAGCTAAGAAATATTCGATTTATTCGTTTTCAGTTCATTTTGTAAAAGTATTAGTGAATCCGAATTTGGGTAAAATACGTTTGGCGCATGTTGTTTCGTGTGCTGATATCGGAACAGTTATCAACCAAAAAACATCGGCTGGACAAATGTACGGCGGAGCTGTAGGAGGTATCGGAATGGGATTAATGGAAGCATTGGAAATCGATCATCGTTTTGGCCGCCCAATCAACAATAATTTCGCCGATTATCATGTTCCCGTAAATGCCGATATTGAAAAACAGGAAGTTTTCTTCGTCAATAAAAAAGACCCAATCAGTAATCCAATGGGAACAAAAGGTCTTGGTGAAACCGCTTTGGTTGGAATGGCGCCTGCAATTGCAAATGCCGTTTTTAATGCAACCGGAAAACGTGTTAGAGATTTACCAATTACGCTGGACAAAATAATTGCTTAATTATTAGTTATTAATGGTTAATTGTAAATTGTAAATTTTAGTTGGTAATTAACCATTAACCATTTACAATTAACCATTAATAACTAATCATTCCTTACTTTTTTTATTGAAAGAAGGAAGAATGTATTTTTGAATCAATTCATCGCTTGGTGATTGTGAGTTATAATTTCCGCCAGTAATAACGGTTATCATATTTTGGTCTTCCCAAATATAAATTTTCTGGCCGCCGTTACCTTGGGCAGCTTTTCCATCATATCGAACACCATCAACATTCAGGTATTTTAGCCACCATAAATAACCATAATTCACACCTTGCACAACAGAATGTTTTGTTAAGGATTCCTGAACCCAGTCTTTAGAGATTACTTGTTTCCCGTTCCAAACCCCTTTATTAAGATACAGCATTCCTAATTTTGCCATATCTCTTGAATTCAAATAAACCTGACAGAAAGTTTCGGCACTTGATGCATCGGGTTTAAAATTCCATTTGAAATTTTTAATATCTAAATCTTTAAAAAGAGTCTGTTTAGCAAATTCAGGTAAAGGCATTTTTGTGGCTCTTTCAATAATTTTTCCCAATGTTATAGGATTTCCCGAACAATACATTCCTTTGCCGCCCGGAACATCAATCATCGGAAGATCTAAGGTAAATTGTATCCAGTCATCAGAATAATTCATAGTAGTTTCATTCCCAACTGACTTTGGATTGCTCACATCACAATCAAGCCCGCTTTGATTGGTTAAAAGATTTTCAATCGTAATCTGCCTTTTATCAGAAGTAAGGTTTTTAAACGTATAATCAGGAAAATAAGAAAGTACCGTTTCATTTTTACTTTTGATAAATCCCTTATCTATAGCAATTCCTGTAAGTGCCGAGACAAAGCTTTTGGTAGCCGAACGAATTTCATGAAGTTTGGTTTTATTGTACTCATAAAAGTATTCTTCAAAAACCAGTTTTCCATCTTTAATAATTAAAACGCTGTGAACGTTAGGATAAGTTCCGTTAACAATTTTTTGCATCATTTCGTTTAATAATGCTTTGTCCAAACCAGACTGATCCAGATTCCCGGTTACTAAACCATCAAGATCTTTTTTAGGCTGCTGATATACATATTTATAATCTTTAGAAGCATTAAGTCTTGGATACCACATTTCTTTTGGGAAAACGACTTTTTTACTAATTAATTTGAAGGTTTTTCCATCAGAAGTATAACCCGTAATTGCAGCAGTATTATTTCTAATAAAAGTTACTTTTTCTTTTGACATATTCAGGAAAATATCTTTCTCATGAGGTTTTAATGAATACTTACTTTCATTAATGATAGCATATAAAATAGTATCTTTTGGTGATGCAGCAATTTGAAGCGTAGTATTGTTTTCATATTCATAAATACCTTCATACTCTTTTAATTGTTCGTATGTAATTTTAAATTTTTGCTGAGAATAGCCGTAGAAAACGGATATTAAAAAAAATAAAAGTAAAGTGGTTTTTTTCATTCTTTTTGGTTTATGGTTAGTTAATAGTTAGTTATGGTATAATTGACTCTTATAAAAGCAAAAAAAGAGACACTTAATTTAAATTAGTGTCTCTTTGTATAGTTTATAATCGTAAACAATTATTTAACCGTAATAGGCAATTCAGCAGTTGTTTTATCCCATCCGATAACAAGATTTGCTACAGAACCCTGAGTTGTAAAAGCAATTGATAAAGCTTCGATTACTTCATTTACTGGTTTTACAGGAACTGAAACTCTAACTACATCTTTACTTTCGTCATAAGCATAAGACCCCCATAAATCAATTTCTTTATTGATAATGATAGTCCATTTATCTTTTTCAGGAATTGCGAATAAACTGTAAGTTCCTGCTGGAATACTTTTTCCGCCAATTGTTACTGCTTTGTAAAATTTGATTTCAGTATTTTCATTAGCACCAACTCTCCAAACTTCACCAAACTTCACGATATCCCCAAAAATAGTTCTTCCTTTTACAGAAGGTCTTGCGTAAACAACTTTTACAACCGGACTAGGATTGTCTGTTTTTTTGAATTTAACAGCTTTGTTTGGGAAATAAGAAATATCAACCGGACTTGCATCAAGCGGAGCAAATTTTACTACATCTTGCGCTTGAACTGTAAAGGCAGCAAATAAAGTAACTGCCATTAAATAGAATTTTTTCATAAGGTTACAATTTTTAGAATAACTACAAAGTAAGTTAATAATGAAGAAAAATCATATAAATACAGTTTGTTTTTTGTTAATGAATTGGTAATGGTTCTTAATTTACTTTTCTTCTTTTTTCTTTTTGTCGTACCAATTCTGCATAATGTAAAAAGCTTTCTTTTTTTCACCGTCATTTGAAATTAGACCTTTACGATTATAACCGTCCTGAATACCCGGAAGAAGTCTTTTTGGAGATCTGAAATCAACTAAAATCCACGGACTTAATCCGCTTAAATGAGGGATTTTTTCAATCATTTTCAAATTTTGGATGTATAAATATTCCTGATATTCTTCTGTCCAGCGTTCGTTTTTCTCTCCGTGAAATCCCGCTTTAGCATCTCCTCCAAATTCAGAAACAAAAACAGGTTTGTTGTATGGCGTAGTCCAAAATGTTTTTTCAGCATTTTCTAAGTTTCCGCCATACCAGCCTAAATATTGGTTGAAGGCAATAATGTCAAGCGATTTACCAATTTCATCATCAATCTTTCCATTATGCGTTAATAAAGCCGCACTAATTAATCTTGTATTATCCAGTGATTTTGTATGCGTTACCAAATTATTGATAAAAGCATTTCGCGCGTCAGAAACCGGAGTTTCATTTGCCATAGACCAAATTACAATGCTGGCTCTGTTTTTATCTCTGGTAATCGCAGCGGTTAATTGATCCTGAGCATTTTGATACGTATTTTTATTGGTAAACTCAACCGTCCAGTAAACCGGAATTTCTTCCCAAACCATTAATCCCATTTTATCAGCCTCTCTAATAATGTTTTCGTTATGCGGATAATGCGCTAAACGAACATAATTACAGCCTAATTCTTTTGCCCAGTTTAATAAACGTAAAGCATCTTCCTGAGAATTCGCACGCCCGCCCTTGGCATTTTCTTCATGAATCGAAATTCCTCTTAAAAAGACCTGTTTTCCATTCAATAAGATTTTGTCTTCTTGTGTTTCAATAGTTCTAAAACCAATTTTATCGTTTAACTTTTTTCCGTTAAAATCGATTGTAACATCGTATAATTTTGGATTTTCCGGTGACCAATATGATATTTTTTTCGCTGGAATTTCAAAATTCAAAATTCCGTCAGCACCAATTTTTCCTTTGTAATTAATTTTTAATTCCGGAATAGAAATCGAAGCCTGATTTTGTGCCGGATTTAAATTATTGATTTTGATAAAACCAGAAATAACATTGGCGTTATTCTTTTTAAGCTGAATCGTATAATCTTCAATAAAAGATGATTCTTCCTCAATTAAAGTTACATCGCGCGTAATTCCTCCATAATTCCACCAATCGGTATTCACTGTCGGAACATCTTCTTTGTGGCGTGTATTATCTACTTTGATAACCAAATAATTGTCTTTTGGTTTTACTATCGCGGTAACTTCATAGTTAAACGGAGTAAAACCGCCTTCGTGAGTTCCTAGTTTTTTTCCGTTTAAATAAACGTCGGCTTTATAATTGATGGCTCCCAAATACACAAAAAGGCGTTTATTAGCGGCCAGATTATAGTCGAAAGATTTTTTGAACCAAACATTTCCTTCGTAATATTTTAGTTCTGTTACCTGCGAATTCCAGTCGCCTGGAATATTTATTGTTGGCGATTTATCAAAATCATATTCCACTAATTCCTGTTTGTTTGCCGCATGATAATTATTGAAAAATGCGCCTTTTGCTGGTTTTTCCTGTTTGTCGTATTGATCAAGGTGAAAGCTGTAAAAGCCCGTTTGATAGGGATCAACAATGTAGTTCCAAACGCCGTTTAAAGATGTTGTATTTCGGTTTGGAACGTTTGAAATTAAACCTTGCGATTGTCCGGCAGCGAACATTGTCAGGAATAAGAATGTTAGGATTTTTTTCATTTTTTGTAATCTTTGTTTGTAATATATATAGTTCCTACGGAACATTATTTGTGGGCATAATATTCATTTTTCAACGGATTTCATCCGTTGCTACCGACCTCTTGTTCCTAAAGGAACTTCTTTAAATCTTTCTAATCCTTTTAATCAGTGGCAAAAAAAACTTTGCGAACCTTGCGTAAATCTTAGCGAACTTTGCGGTTAAATTTAAGGTTCAATCTTCAAATATTCCCCTTTAAAACTCTGATTCAAAGCCGTCATTTCAATTGGCAGACCGGAACCATCAGGAATAACTTCAATAGACGCTTTTCCGTTTGCCATTTTTATTGATTCACTTCCAGTTGGTGTTCCTTGATTCTTTAAGGTTTTACCGCCTTTCAAACATTGAAAATAAACACTTTCTTCATAATCTAAGCAGCGTAAATTGTTATTATCAATCGCAATTGCCGTAACCAGATAATTACCGTTTTTTAATTTTTCGGAAGACAATTGCAAAGATGAAGCTGTATCATTTTTATTGAAACGATAATTGACTTTTATAGTATCAGAAACCGTTTTGCCGTCTTTATTTTTACCAATAGCAACTAAAACATTTTCTCCTTTTTTAAAATTGACATCCCAAGTTAACCCATTTGCAGGATATAGCGAAAGATTTTTTTGTTTTTCACCAAGAGATTTTCCGTCATGAAATAAGGTAACTTTCTCGCAATTACTAAAAACATTTATAGTTCTTGGTGTGTTTTCAGGGCCTTGACGTTCTGTCCAGGTGTGTGATTCGATGTAAGTGAAAGGCTCTTTTGCCCAATAACTTTTAAAAACATAATACGCATCTTTCGGATTTCCGTTTCGGTCAACCAATCCTTTTTGGTTCATGTACGGAATATCGTCTTCCGGACGTAAAGGCGTTGCAAAATCCTTAAATGCCCATTGTACATTTCCCACAAAAGTTGGGTCATTCTCGGATATATGCAAGTGCCAGTCAAATAAATCAACGATATAATTTTCGCTCCAATCGCCAATTTGGGCAATATTAGCTACTTTAGTTTGTACAATTGCTTCTTCCCAGCCTTCTGCTTTTATAACATTTTCGCCTGTTACCGGATTCTCGCTGTGACGGCCTACGTGGCTGTCACCGCCATATTCGGCGTGAATGAAATGTTTGTATTCTTTTTTATAAACATCAATTGCTTTTTGGTAGCTTTTGTAACTTCCGGAATACCAGCCAGACCAGATAGAAGGAGAGAAGACATCTACAATATGCGAGCCTTCATAATATTTTCTAATCGCGGTTTTTCGGTTTGGATCCAGTTTATGCGCAATGTCGTTTAATTCGGTTAAAAAGACATTTGTTTTTTCTGTATTATCTCCGTTAGGAAAATCAGGAAGCCAGTTCATTTCATTTCCTAGCGACCAGATTATAATACTTGGGTGATTGTAATTTTGATTGATGATTTCTTTGAGCATGTTTTTGGTATTCGTCTGCCAAAGTTCATCGCCAATTCCGCCGCGGCACCAAGGAAGTTCATCCCAAACTAAAAGTCCAAGTTCATCGCAGGCTTTATAAATTTCAGGATCTTGCGGATAATGCGCTAAACGAACAAAATTTGCGCCCATATTTTTTATCGATTTCATGTCGGCCCAATGCTGTGCGTTGCTCATTGCCGCGCCAACTCCGGCTTGTTCTTCATGACGATGTGTACCGCGAATCAATAAACGTTTTCCGTTTAAATAGAAAGGGCCGTGATCTTTAAACTCAAACCATCTGAAACCTACTTTTTCAGAAATGCTGTCTTTAATTTGATTTTTTTCTGATAAAACTGCCGTTAGGGAATATAAATTCGGTTTTTCGGTATCCCAAAGTTCCGGGTTTTTTATGTTTTCAAAAGTTATTGTAGAAGTTTTATCTGAAACAGAAATAGTTTTGCTAGCCACTTTTTTTCCTTTTGGATTTTTAAGTGTTACAGTTAACGATAAATCTTTTGAATTATCTGCATTTACAAAAGTTGAAACAATTTGTACAGAAGCTTTTTTAGCCGAAACTTCCGGAGTTGTAATCTTCAAATTATCAATATGATTTTTATACTTCGAAACTAACCAGACATCGCGCGTAATTCCTCCGTAAATAAAGAAATCACTTTTTTGAGATGGAATAATTTCAATGTCGTAACTATTATCAACACGAACAAAAATATCATTGTTTCCTTCTTTAATAAAGTTTGTAATGTCTATAGAAAAGCCAATATAACCGCCAATGTGTCCTCCGGCTTCTTTACCGTTTACATACATTTTTGTCGTAACATTTGAACCTTCAAAGTATAGCGAATACACTTTGTTTTTATCAATCTGCGTAATATTTAATTTCTTTTGATACCAGCTTGCATCGCGTCGGTAACCCGGATATAAATCGGTTGCATCTTCTGCATTCCAGGTGTGCGGTAAATTTAACGAAGTCCAGTTTGAAGCTTTTTGAGCATCACTGAGATTTGAAGTATGATTTTCTAAATACAGCCAATTGTCGTTAATATTCATCTTTGTCTGAGCAAAACTGCTGCTCAGACAAATCTGAAAAAAAACAAAAAGCGCAAAAATTGAAAATGTATTATTTTGATACAGATAATTCTTCATAGATTATAAAACTTTTTTTAGGTTCAAAGGCTCAGAGGTTCAAAGGTTCAAAGGCTGAAAACCTTTGTCGCTTTGTTGCTTTGTCCCTTTGCACCTTGTATATCTTTGTTATTTTTTTCTTAGTAATGCTTCCAGAAAATAATAGTCGGCGTAGATTATTGGTTCGTCAATTTCATCGTGTTTTGGCCAGTTTCCTGTGCTGTGATCAAATAGAAAAGGAGCCTTAATTTTAGAATCTAAAATATATTTATCGGTTTGAACCGAAGTCATTAGTTTATCGGCGAAAGCCAGATAAGTTTCATTTTTTGTATAACCGTACAATTCATATAATCCTGATGCCATTACCATTGCGGCGGAAACATCCCGAGGTGAATTTGGAATCCCCGGATCTTTTAAATCCCAATACGGAATTCCGTCTTCCGGCAGGTTTTTATTGTTCATAAAAAAGGCTGCAGTTGCTTCGGCTTGTTTTAAATAAGCCGGATCTTTTGTGTATCGATATGACATTGTAAATCCATAAACTGCCCAGCCTTGGCCTCGTGCCCAAACGGAATCATCATTATATCCCTGTAAAGTAGTTTTTTTTCTAACATTACCGGTATTTGGATCATAATCAATTACGTGATAACAGCTGTTGTCTTCTCTAAATTGATTTTTTAAAGTGGTGTTAGCGTGTTGAATGGCAACGTCACGGTATTTTGGATTCCCTGATAATTTAGAAGCTTCAAAAAGCAATTCCAGATTCATCATATTGTCAATGATAACCGGGTAATCCCAAATTTCCTTGTTAAAATCCCAAGAACGAATGGAACCCACTTTTGGATTAAACCTTTTGCATAAAGTTTCGGCGCCTTTAATAATTACTGCTTCGTACTCTTTCTTGTTTTCCACTTTCAGCGCTTCTCCAAAACTGCAAAACACTTTAAAACCTACGTCATGCGAATTACTGTTAACACTTTCCTTTTTGCTGAAAGGAGTCCATTTTTGAGCTTGTTCTTTATATTTTGAGTCGCCTGTCAATCGGTATAACTGCCAAAGATTTCCGGCAAAAAAACCGCTTGTCCAGTCTTTTGAAGGGACTTTGCGAATCTCATTGGTTTTAATATTCATGCTTCTTGGCATCGACAGAGAATCAACCGGATAATCGAGCAACATTTTGTAACGCGTTTCCAGTAAATTATTTGCCGCTGCAGTGCTTTTTGTTTGAGAATTAATCCCAGATTTGCACGCTGTTACCAGCGATGCAAACCCAAGGATTAAAATGAAACTAACTTTATTCATACTTACTAATTAATCTAATTTTTAGTTTCTAGACTTTGTTTTAGACGCGAATCCGTTTTATCAGCGTTCCATAATAATTCTACTAAATTAATAGCCAGGATTATTTGGTTTTAAATTTGGATTTATTGCCAATTCTGTTCCCGGCAATGGCCATAAATAATCTTTATCAGGATTAAAATTGGCATGCGGTTCTAAACCAGCAGGGCCAAACACTTCAGGGCCATTTTTTAATCTTTTGATATCGTACCATCTGATATATTCAAAAGCCAATTCTAATCTTCTTTCGTCAATAACCATTTTTTTGAAATCAGCTTTTGACAAACCTGGTGTTACATTTGCAGGGAAAGAAACTTGTCTTCCTCCTTTATTTCTTGCTCTTGCACGAACTCGGTTTACATAACCATCAGCTTCTGCAGTTCCCGGATTAATTTCGTTTAAGGCTTCTGCAGCTGTCAATAAAACTTCTGCATAACGCATTGTAATATAATTATGCTGAGAAGTTCTTCCGTTTGCACCCGCTTTTCCCGGAAAACGGAAATATTTTGCAATATGCGGACGAGGCGCTTTTTCGTTATCGCTTGAAGGATAAACTTGTAATGATCCGCCCGGACCGGTTTTCTTTCTAATAATAGTATCAAAACTTACCGCTCTTCTGTAATCTCTTTGATCCCAAGTATTAAACACTTTTAATGACGGAACAGCAACTGAAAATCCCTGACCGTAGCTGTAACTGTCATCTTTTAATGAACCTGTAAAAAACGCGGTATAATCCTGACCGTAATTTCCTGATGTTAAGTTATTAAAATCTATTGTAAATAATGGTTCTTTTAACGAAGCTGCTTTTGTAGCGTTAAATAAATCCTGAAAATCTGCATCAAGACCTAAGCCAAATTTTGTTTCGTTTGTAATAACATATTTAGCTTCATCGTAAGCTTTTTGATATTGACCCAAAGTTAAATAAACAGAAGCTAAATATCCTGCTGCAGTACCTTTTCCGGGAACGGCTTTTACTTTTGGTTTGTCATCCAGCCATTGTTTTGCAAACTCTAAATCGGCAATAATTTTTGGATAAACATCTGCTTCTTTTGTTTTGCTGATAGAATTTACCTGAGAAACATCGTTTACCACAAAATCAATGTACGGAATGTCTCCAAAAAGACGCACTAAATGATAGTAAGTAAAGGCTCTTGCAAAGTGCGCCTGCGCCACAATTGCGTTTACTTTTGCAGGATCTCCCGGCGTTTTTTTAGCACCTTCAATGGCCTGATTTGCTGCTGTAATGATAACATAAGACTGAGGCCAGAAGTTGGCTACAAGTGCATTTGTATCGTTCATACCCATATCGTTTACATCGATACGTGCGGCTTGTGTAGTTCTGTCGCCAATGTCAGACATGTCGTCGCGAAGCATTAAGGCGATTGTAAATTCTCTTCCCCAATAATTATTGTGCGCAATGTTAGCAAAAGCCCCGTTTACAGCTGCCTGTAAATCGTCTGTATTATTGAAAAAGTTTTCTGGACGAATGACTCCCACCGGATGTTCTTCTAAATCAGAACAGGCAAAAAAGGTGAGTGTTCCCAGGAAAAGAAAAGCTATATATTTTTTCATGATATTTTTTTGTTAGAATTTTACGTTTAGACCCATTGTAAACGTTCTCACGTTTGGATAACCTCCATAATCCAATCCTAAATTGGTATTACTTCTTGAGTTGTTGTCGTTTAAGTAACTCGTTTCAGGGTCAGTTCCCGGATAATCAGTAATCGTCCAAAGGTTTTGTGCACTGATGTAAAAACGAACTTTACTTAATCCGAATTTAGAAACAACGTTCTCACTTAAACTATATCCTAAAGAGATGTTTTTTAAACGGATGTAACTTCCGTCATAAACAAATCTAGACGTAACTCTTTTCGTTCTCGCTGCATTTTTAGGAACATTTGTATCTGTATTTGTTGGCGTCCAGGCATCCAAAACTTCTGTTGTAGCATTGTTGTTTCCAGAAGCTAATTCCATTAAAGTATAGTTCAGGATCTGTCCGCCTTCTGAACCTTGAAAGAAAATATTCAAATCAAGATTTTTATACGTGAAATCATTGTTTAAACCAAAGATGAAATCAGGATTTGGGTTTCCGATAATGGTTTTATCTTGTGAATCTAATTTTCCGTCACCATTCACATCTTTGAATTTTTCACCACCCGCAGTTGTTTCAAAATTTCCTGGTAAAGCAGTTTCTCCTTGCTGCAATACACCATCATAAACAAACCCGAAGAAAGAACCAACCGGCTCACCAACTCTCAAAATTTGAGATTCTGTTGCCAAAAAGTGACCTGGAGTTGAGTTGATCAATAAATCTTTATTATCAGCTAATTTTAATACCTTGTTTTTGTTTGAAGAGATATTAAAACTTGTATTCCATGTAAAATCCTGACCAATAAAGTTTTTAGAATTAATACCCAATTCCCATCCTTTGTTTTCTAATTCTCCAACATTTTGAAGCTGAGAAGCAATTCCCGAAACACCCGGAAGCGGTCTGTTGAACAATAAATCTTTCGTAATCGTTTTATAATAATCTGCCGTAATGCTGATTCTGTTATCAAATAAACCTAAATCAATTCCGTAATCCTGTTGGTATGAAGTTTCCCATTTCAAATTCGGATTATCCAAAGATGTCAATTGAACTGCATTTACAATAACGTCACCGCTCACATCATAAATTTCAGAGAATCTTGATAAAGTAGAGTAGGCACCAATTGAAGGATTTCCTGTTGCACCATAACTCGCTCTAAGTTTAAGATTAGAAATCGTTTTGCTGTCTTTTAAGAAATTTTCTTTACCGATATTCCATCCAATTGCTCCAGAAGGAAAAGTCCCGTATTTGTAGTTTTTACTAAAGCTTGAAGAACCATCTCGTCTGGCCGTAAACGTTAATAAATATTTGTCATCGTAATCGAAATTCAACCTTCCGAAAGCAGAGATTAATTCAGTTTCAGATAAATTAGAATCTGGCTTTAAGAATACAGTTCCCGCACCAAGATTTCTATATGAATTAGTATTCGTTAAAAATCCTCTTGAAGCAGCATACGAGCTTTCGTTTTTATTTTTTTGATAAGAGTAACCTCCAAGAACCGTTAAAACTCCTTTTTCGATAATTTCACGTTTAAAAGTCAAATAATTCTCTGTTAAGAAAGAAGAAAATCTAGTGTTGTTTACAGAAGCTTCTCCTTTGATATTTTTTCCTGCAATTAATGTTGAAGGAATAAATCTTCCGGTTTGAGAGTTCGTATCTGTTAAACCTAAAGTAGTTTTAAACTCTAAATCTTTTGTGATTTTGTACTGTGCAAAGAAATTGTTTCTGTTTACAATAGAAACTGTTTCCAGAATGTTTTCCATCGCTGTTGCATACGGATTATCAATATCATCACCAATTGGTGCTGTTGTAGTAAACGTTCCATCTTCATTATAAATTCCTTTGTCTGGCATAAATCTGTAAGCCGATGCAATTACACCCGAAGCTCCGGTTCCTCCGGCTCCAGTCTGGCTCACAATTCCGTCTTTGTTTTGTTTACTTGTAAAAGTGTTTAATCCCACTTTAAATTTAGGAGATAAATCAGCTTCAAGATTACTTACAATAGTGTATTTATCAATTCCTGAATTAATTACAACTCCATTTTGATTGAAATAAGTTCCGGAAACATAATATTTCACAGTATCTGAACCACCAGAAAATGATAATTGAGTATTCGAAATCATTCCGTCACGATAAATAACATCCTGCCAGTCTGTATTTGCCGGACCTTGTGTATGCGTTGTAAAACTTTTTCTGTACGCCGAAAACTGATCTGCATCTAATAAATCCAGTTTATTATTTACAGTTTGAATAGAAGTAGAGTTGCTGAATTCAATTACCGGTTTTCCTGGTTTTCCTTTTTTAGTTGTAACCATGATAACCCCGTTTGAACCTCTAGATCCGTAGATTGCCGTTGCCGAAGCATCTTTTAAAACTTCAATAGAAGCAATATCCTGCGGAGCTGGCATGGAAACTCCTGCAAAACCATCTACAACGATAAGAGCATCTCCACTTGCATTAATTGAAGTTCCACCACGTACCCTTATTTTTACAGGAGAACCTGGTTCACCACCATTATTGGTTTGTACCGAAACCCCTGCTGCACGACCTTGTAAAGCTTGTTCTGCATTTAAAAGTGGATAAGCAGTCAACTCTTTTGCCGTTACAGAAGAGACAGAACCTGTAATGTCGCTCTTTTTACGGGTTCCATAACCCACAACAATTACTTCTTCAAGATTTTTGGTATCTGGTTTTAAACTTACATTGATGGCAGTTTTGTTTCCCACCGGAACTTCAACGCTTTGGTATCCTACAAAGTTGAAAACTAAAACAGCGTTTTTTTCAGAAACAAAAACGGTGTAATTTCCATCCATATCTGTAGTTGCTCCAACTGAAGAATTCTTGATATAGACATTTGCACCAGGTAAACCGAGTAAATCTTCGCTCGAAGTTACTTTTCCCGTAACTTTTCGTTCCTGTGCATTCATGATGATCGTTACCAGTAAAAAAGATACCAGTAAACACCATTTAAACGATTTGATTTTTTGGTCTGTAAACATTCATTTTTTGGTTTTAAGGTTAATGTTAGAGAAAATAGAAAAGCAATAAACTCATTCCGATTATCACAACGACAAACAAAATTTGCAGCAATAAAAAGTTTGTTTTTTTGATTTTCATACGGCAAATGTATGTGCCGAAAACGATATAGAAATACAAAAAAGGGTATCTAAAAATACAGATACCCTTTTTTAAGCCCTTAAAACATTGAGTTTTTTAAAGTACGACCGAAGATTTATAAAATTTGTCGGAATATTGAGACGGAGTTTCTCCGTATCTTTTTTGGAAACATTTGCTAAAGTATTTCGGATTGTTAAAACCGACTTTATAACTAATTTCTGAAACGTTTAATTTATTTTGTTCCAATAATTGAGCGGCACGTTTTAACCTGATTTCATGAATGAATTCGTTTGGCGTAAAATTTGTCCAGGCTTTTACTTTTAAAAATAACATGGTACGGCTTACTCCCAATTCTGAACAGAAAAACGGAATATCAAATTGCTCGTTTGAAATATTATCCTCGACAATTTTAAATGCTTTTTTCAATAATTCTTCGTCCAGAGAAGAAACCGTAATTTCTGAAGGAATAAAACTGTCTTCGCTTGAAAATTTAAGTCTTAAGCGTTCGGTTGAATTTAAAAGGTTTTTAACGCGAAGTTTAAATTCCATTAAATTGAACGGTTTACTGATGTAATCATCGGCACCGCTTTCTAAACCTTCAAATTTATAAACCAACGAAGATCTGGAAGTCAGCAAAATAACCGGAATATGACTCGTTTTTAAGTTTTCTTTGATTTTAGAACAAAGCTCAGTTCCTACCATTTCGGGCATAATAACATCACTTATAATCAAATTCGGGACAAATTTTAAAGCTTTCTCAAAAGCGATTTTCCCATTTTCGGCTTCAATAATATTATAATCCTTTTTGAGCAGGTTTTTCATGAACTTTCTCAAAACCTTATGATCTTCAACAATTAGAATCGTTTGTTTTTCTTCATTAACAATCAAATCATCAATGTCTTCATTTTCTATTGTTTCCGAAGGTTCAAGCTGTGCCGTGTATTGCGCAATATCATCGCTGATTTTAAAATCAGGAATAATTTCGCTGTCTAAAAGATGTTCACGGCCTAGCGGAAGTGTTACTTTAAAAATAACGCCGCCCGAAGTTTTATTCGTTACATCGATTGTTCCTTTATGTAGTTTTACAATGTTTTTTACAATCGAAAGTCCAATTCCGGTTCCTTTATTATAGTTTTTCTGAACCTGATTATGTGTTGGTACTTCAAAAAACAAATCAAAAATTTTATCGATATGTTCTTCTGAAATTCCTACTCCTGAATCTTCAACCGAAATAAAAAGATTTTCGGGATCGTGATTTATTTTAATGTTGATTGTTCCGCCTTTTGGCGTATATCGAAACGCATTCGAAATCAAATTATAAAATACACGTTCGAGTTTATATCGGTCAAAATAAACGGATATTTCTTCATCAGAAGTTTCGAAGGTATAATCATAGCCGCCGTCTTTGGCATATTCTATAAAGGATAAAAAGATTTCTTTGGTGAATTTTACAATATTTCCGTTAGCAGATTCCAATGTAACCTGATCATTTTCAAGTTTTCTGAAATCCATTAAACGGTTAATTAAACTTAAAAGATGATTGGCGCTTCCTTCAATCACCAAAAGCTTTTTGTACATTTCGTTCGTTCCGTTATAATCGGCCAGAATTTGCTGTAACGGCCCTAAGATCAAAGTTAAAGGCGTTCTGAATTCGTGTGAAATATTGGTAAAGAAATCCAGTTTTGCACGGTTATTTTCTTCAATGCGTTTTGTTTCAAGATATTCCAGTTCTAATTTCTGTTTCAACCTCGCTTTCGACTTCATAATCCAGATCAAACCGTATAAACCTAAACCAATTACAATTCCGTACAACAAAAATGCCCAGATACTGCGCCACGGAGCCGGATTTACAATAACGGTAAGCGTTGCCGGAGTTTTGTTCCAGACACCGTCATTATTAGCACCCCGAACTTCAAAAACATAAGTTCCCGGATTTTGAATCGCAAAATTAGCTTCGCTGTTTTTAGTTGTTGTCCAGTTATTTTCTAAGCCTGTTAAACGATAACTATATTGATTGTTTTTTGATCGAATGTAATTTGGAATTGCAAAGTTTATCGAGAAATTGGCCTTATCATAATCGAGTGTTATGGTTTGGGTATAACCAATGCTTTTTTCTAAAATTCCGGGTGCATCACTCGCATTTATAGTTTCATTTTTAATTTTCAAATCAGTAATTAAAACCTGCGGGGCATATTGATTTAGGGAAATTTTTGACGCATCAAAATAGGTTGCTCCAGACGGACTTCCGAAATAAAATTGATTCGAATCTAATTTTAAAGCCGAATTATCATTGAATTCATTACTCGCCAATCCATCTTTTTGATCGTAAATTACAATGCTTTTTTTAGTTGTATTGTATTTGATAATTCCCTGATTGGTACTGATCCATAAGTTTTTATCGTCATCTTCTAAAATAGAATGAATAGAGGTAATAACCGTATTTCCGATTCTGAGATTGATACGGTTGAATTTTTTTCCATCAAAATAGTGCAGTCCTTTTGCTTTTGTACCAACCCAGATTTTATTTTGAGAATCCTGAAACAAAGTCAAAATATCATCGCCGGATAAAGCCGAATGGTCGTAAAAGAAATGCTGAATTGTATATTTCTGCGGATTGAAATTTTTTAACGGAATACGATTTAAACCATTTTGAGTTCCAACCCAAACAAAATTTTGTTTGTCAACTAAAATAGTTCGGACAATGTTATTGGTAAGAAAAACAGGTTTTGTATTATCATTTCCGATAATCTGAAAAGTTTTATTTGCTGTATTATAACGGATTAAACCTTTACCGAAAGTTCCGATCCATAAAATGTGACCTTCGGTTTTAAGCGAATAAACACCGTTTTCTTTCAACAAAGCAAGTAAATCCGGAGCAATTCTATTATCTTCAATTCTTTTTGAAATGGTATTATAAGCTGATAATCCTTTGCCAAAAGTTCCAATCCACAAAATATGATCGTCAGAAAGACACATCGATTTAATGTCGTTTTTATTGGCCTGACCCGTTTTGCTGTTGATATAACTTACGGCTTCGGTATTTTGATTGTAAATCGTGATGCCTCCGCCTTCAGTTCCAAAATAAATATTATGATTTTTATCGGCAATGATCGAACTGACTACATCAAAACTCATTGGAATTTTTTTCGAATTCTGATTGTAATTCGAGAAATTGACATTTGAAACGTCCCAAAGGTTCACACCTTTGTAATAACAGCCAATCCAGATCGAACCTTTTTTATCCATAAAAACAGATTTTACTTTGTCGATTCCGTTGTTGTTATTGCTGTTGTTTATTTTTTGCAGGCTTTTATCTAAGCCTAAAATATAGATTCCGTCATAAGCCCCAATCCATAAAGATCCTTGATTATCAATTACTAAAGATCGAATATCAGTATTGATTTCGCGGTATTTATCAGGATTTAAAAAAGAAACAAAAGTTTTTTGTTTCTGATCGAATTTTAAAAGTCCTTTATTTTTTGTTCCCACCCATAAATTACCGGTTTTATCTTCAATAATCGATTGAACATTCAATAAATCCGTAGTATTTAAAGGATAATTCTTAAACGAAAATTTACCGCCTTTTCTGCTTGTCAACTGGCATAAACCTTTTGTGGTTCCAATCCAGATTTCACCTTTTTTGGTTTTTAAAATACTTAAAATATTATTGCTCGGAAGTGTAGAAGTATCTGTGTCAGAATGAAAAACAGAAGTAAAATTCCCTGTACTTTTATTCAAAATTGTCAGCCCTTTTGAAGTTCCAAACCACATTTCGCTGCCAATTTCTTTAATGCTCCAAACCGCATTATTGCTTATCGTATGATTGGCTTTGGTATGCAGATATCGAGTAAATTTGTTAGAAACAGGATCGTAACAATTCAAACCATTGTAAGTTCCAACCCAGATTTTTCCAGAATTGTCTTCTACAATTGCCAAAATATCATTGTTGCTGATCGAAGATTTATCATTGACATCATTCCTGAAAATAGTAAACCGGCTGCCGTCGTATTTATTCAATCCGTCGCGCGTACCAAACCACATCTGCCCAAATTTATCCTGATGTATGGCAATGACAGAACTCTGCGAAAGCCCGTCGGTAGTAGAAATATTTTTAAGGCGGTATTTATTTTGAGAAAAAAGATTTCCGAAAATAAGTACGGTTACGAGAAAAGCTATTTTATATTTCATAGCGTTATTTTTAAGGTTCAAAGAAGCAAAGGATCAGAAGTTCAAAGGTTTCTTACTTATGATTTAATCTCGCAAAGTCGCTAAGACGCAAAGTTTTATTTGTTCATTTTCATGATTAATAAGTATTCTTTGTCATTTCGACGAAGGAGAAATCTCCACAAGTAGCTCGGCAACGAGAGTCCAATCTTTGTAGAGTTTCTCGCGGAGATTTCTCCTTCGTCGAAATGACATAAATGAGAAAAAACTTTGCGTCTTAGCGACTTTGCGAGATTATAACTTTATGATGAGCAAAACTTACTTTAAGCGTCTTTTCAATTGATAATTATATAACGACGGGATTTTTTCTATCGGCGTGTTTAAAAATTCAATATAGGGATCGACGTCGTATTTGATTTCAAATTTTGTATTTCCGTGTACGCCAATGATTCTTGCAAAAGCGCCGTCTTTCATTCCGTATAATAAAACGGGTTTTGTTTGATCCGGATTTTCGACTTGTACATTTAAATTCCAAAAAGTACTGAATGGCCCATGTGAAGGTTTCCAATAATCAGCACCACCGCCGCCAAATAGAAAATAAGCGTTGTTTTTATCAGCCGTAATATGAACCGTAATATTATCAAATAAATTTTGATGATTTGCTCCCGAATGCTGATCTAAAAGTGCATCGGCAAATATCTCACAATCCTGATATACGTTTTTAGTAGAAAAGGTATTGAAACTCAACGGATGAACCGCTTTATTGTAGATTTTAAGATTCTTTACTAAAACATTATGAACGCCTCCTAAAGTTACGGTATAATGAGATAAATGCGGTCCATCGGTAACAATATTCTGAACTGTAACATTTGAGATTTCTTCGCCGAGAATCCCGCTGTCAGCATTTGTGATTTTTACATCATTAACCCAGCTGTTAAAAAGGCGGGTAAGGAAAATAGCATTATTTCCCGGTTCAACATGATGCGCCACTCTCGGAATATCAGGAAAAGTAAAGCGAAGATGTTCAATTCCTACTTCGTTTAAATGTTTCCATTCTACCAGTTGCGCCTGATAACTCGGTTTAATTGAAATAGTTAAAGGTGTTTTAATGGTAATTTTTGAGTTTGAAACCTTCACAATTTCAACCTGTTGTCTCACAATAGGAAGTTTTGGAAACTGCCAGTGATGTGATCCCGGTTTTACTTTTGCGCCCTGATATAAATCTTTAATAATTTCGCCGTTTTCGCCATCTTTATTAAACAATTGCAATTCGACGATATCACCAACTTTTAGATTTTTTACATCAGAAACATTGATCGTAAATTCACCCATTTTCCCAGAATTAACTTTTGCCAAAACGTTAGGTTCCGGTTCGTATTTATCCAAATAAGATTTTACACGTTCACCCGGTATTTGTGTCCAAAGGAAACCTCCGGACCAAGCATATTGAGAGAAAGGCAAATCAACATTGTTTTCAGGCTCGCGTTGTCTTTTATCAAAAGTGGTAAGATATTCCCGAAGTTCTGCCAGAGATTCCGGATCTTTAAGATACATCATTGGTCTTGGGCAGTAGATTTCAGTTCCGTTTTCGCCAGAACCTGCACCGCGGAGTACAAAATTGCTTCTTTCGATATATACAATTTCACTCAGAATAATTCTGCCTTGAGGTAATTGTAAAATAACATTTCCGTCGATTGCATTTGCTGCTTTTAAAGCTTTTAAGAGAGCTTTTGAATCGTCTAAATTGTCGTTTGCTTTTACACCAAAATCAGCGGCATTTATAATTTTTCCCTCGGCTTCCGGAAGTTTGCTTTCACCAAAATGATATCCCGCAAAACTAAAATCAGGAAGATAATTCGTTTTTGAAGTAATAATTTTAGGTATTTCCTGCGCCAATACAGCGTTCATAAAGAGGCTGCAGGATATAAGGATAGTTTGGCGAATCATGGTTTTGTGGTTTTTGTGGTTAGTTAGTTTTATTGTGGTCTGCCACGAAGGCATTAAGATGCAAAGTTTTTTGTTTTTTCTTTCACGCAGATTTAAAAAGATTTAGGCAGATAATTTATTCAAAATAAAATCTGCTATAATCTGCGTGAAACATTTTTTTTAATCCTTTTATCCCGATAATTATCGGGAGTGGCTTTAAAAAAAATCTTTGCGCCTTAGCGCCTTCGTGGCAAAACTTTTACACGGATCGCTTAATCCCTAATTCAAGTCCTCTCAATTCTGCAAGACCTCTTAAACGGCCAATTGCAGAATAACCCGGATTTGTTTTTTTCTTTAAATCATCCAGCATTTGATGTCCGTGGTCCGGACGCATTGGCAATTTGCTCTTGTTTCTTTTTTCAACTTCGAGAATTGCTTTTACGACTTCGTACATATCAACATCACCTTCAAGATGATTTGCTTCATAGAAACTTCCTTCTTCGTCTCTTTGCGTACTTCTTAAATGAATAAAATTCATTTTATCGCCGTGACGTCGTACAATTCCAGGCAAATCATTATCAGCTCTTACGCCATACGAACCTGTACACATCGTAAATCCGTTTGATTTTGATGGTGCAGCATTCATTAATTCTATTAAATCTTCCTCCGTACTAACCACTCTCGGTAAACCTAAAATAGGGTAGGGTGGATCGTCAGGGTGAATTGCCATCAAAACACCTTTACTTTCAGCAACGGGAATAATCTGTTTTAAAAAGTAGAACAAATTATCTTTTAAAGCCTGTCTGTCAATATGATGATAACCACTTAATGTAACTAGAAAATCTTCAACAGAATAAGCTTCTTCAGCACCCGGAAGTCCAGCCAGAATGTTTCTTTGTAGTTTTACTTTATCTTCATCTGTCATGGCTTCAAAATAGCTTTTAGCTTTTTGAGTCTGCTCTGCAGAATATTCTTTTTCTGCGCCTGGTCTTTTTAAAATAAATAATTCAAAAGCAGCAAAAGCGTTGATATCAAAGCGTAAAGCTTTTGAGCCGTCTTCAACGGTATACGATAAATCAGTTCTTGACCAGTCTAAAACCGGCATGAAATTATAACACACACATTTGATGCCGCATAAAGCCAGATTACGAATGCTTTCTTTATAATTTTCAATGTATTGAAGATAATTCCCCGTTTGTTTTTTAATGTCTTCGTGTACTGGAATACTTTCCACAACCGACCAGGTTAATCCCGAAGCACCTTTTTTAGGATCGCCATTTTCGTGCTCGATCTCCACTTTTCGTTTAATGATTTCATCGATGCTCCAAACTTCTCCGTTTGGAATATGATGTAAAGCCGTTACAATTCCGGTCGCTCCGGTTTGTGCAATATCTTGTAAAGAAACAGGATCATTTGGTCCGAACCATCTTAATGTTTGTTCCATTTTAATATATGTTTTTTTAGAATTATTTTTTAAATGCTTGTTGCGGCAAAACCTCCATCAACTTTTAAGGTTATTCCCGTTACGAATTTTGACATATCACTGCATAAAAACAAAAGTGCACCGTCAATATCATCAGGAGTTCCAAATCTTCCCATTGGTGTGTGATCGATTATTTTTTCACCTCTTGGGGTCAGTTTTCCTTCGGGAGTTAATAATAAAGCACGGTTTTGTTCTCCAATAAAAAATCCCGGTGAAATGGCATTTACACGAATTCCTTCGCCATATTTTTGTGCTAATTCAACCGCCATCCATTGTGTAAAGTTGTCAATTGCCGCTTTTGAAGCAGAATACCCCACAACTCTCGTTAAAGGTCTTTGCGCCGATGCTGATGAAATGTTGATGATATTTCCTGATTTCTGCTTTGCAAAAAGCTCTGAAAAGACCTGAGTAGGAAGCATTGTTCCAATAATATTTAAATCAATAACTTTTTGCAGATCATCGCTTTTCATATCATAAATAGCCTGATCCGGTTGTATCGTTGCGCCCGGCATATTTCCTCCGGCAGCATTAATTAAGATATCAAGGCGACCATATTTTTCAACGATAAAATCTTTTGCTTTTTCTAATTCTTCTTTACTTAAAACATTCGCCTGAATTGCAAATGCCTGTCCGCTATTAGCTTCTATTTGTTTTACGGTTTTCTCTGCTTTTTCAATAGATTGAGAAACAATCCCTACAATTACGCCTTGTTTTGCCAAAACGTTTGCAAAGTTGCTTCCTAATACTCCGGCACCGCCCGTTATAAGTGCAATTTTTCCTTTTAGATTAAATATTGAATTCATTTTTATTTTTATGATTTATAATGTTTAAATCCCAATATTTTAAAATTCCAAGTTCCAATTTTGAAAAATATTTTTTTAAGTTTTCACTTGGAATTTGGAATTTTAAAAAATTGGAATTTCCCTTTGGGAATTAGATCTTAACTTTAAATACCAGTTTTTTCAAAAAACCTTCGCCAATCATTGCGACATGTACGTCTTCTGGAAATAAAATAGCAAATTGTTTTTCCTGAAGTTCAAAAAACATATCTGGTTTATCGTGGAAAAAACGAACATCTCTTTCGTCGCTATAATCGCCGTTTGGACTAACGCATTTTTCTCTTGGTTTCCACGCAAATGTTTCAGGACCTTGTATTGAAATCTGAATATCAATATTTTTATCGTGGCATTCAAAACCTTTAATGCTTTCTTCTCTTGTACTTCCGTCGCCGTGAATCACGATTAGTTTTAGGCCTTCATTAATTTCTATAGTTCCCGCTTCAAGACTAGCAATATCAGTTTGATTTACATACTCAAAAGCTTTTTTAAAATTAGGATGCAGACTATAATATTTAGCTGCATTATGTAATGAATCTACAATCATTGGGTAAAGTTTTGTTTTATTTTTTGAAATAATAATATAAAAATTGCTTGTCATTTTTATATTATGTGTATTTTTACGTGTACGCACACGGTATTTTACAAATGTATGTAAATTGTGATGTAAAACAACTTATTTTTGCTAAAAAAAATAATTTTACAAGAGAGCTTTTATAATTTTAACTAAAAAAGAATCAATATCATAACAATTAAAAAAATTGCCGAATTAGCCAATGTTTCACCCGGAACTGTTGACAGGATTATTCATAATCGGGGTCAGGCTGCACAGGAAACTGTAGATAAAGTCAATGCTATAATTGAAGAATTTGGCTATAAGCGAAATATTCTCGCCAGTAATCTGGCCTTAAATAAGAAGTTTCATTTTGCAGTTTTTCTTCCTAAATATGAAAAATTAGAATATTGGAGAAGTCAGGTTGAAGGTATTGAAAAAGCCGCTTTGGAGTTTAGTAAATTCGGAATTGTTCTGGATTATTTTTTTTACGATTTCAACGCAGCTTCTTTTAAGGAATCTGTCAAAAAAGTGATGGAGTTTGAATGCGACGGATTATTATTTGCGCCAATATTTTACGAAGATTCCGTTCAGTTTTTAAATGAATACAAAAAGAAAAATATTCCGGTTGTGATGATCGATTCGAATATTTCGAATGAAGATAATCATGCATATGTAGGTCAGGATGCTTTTCAAAGCGGATATTTGGCTGGAAGATTAATCAGTTTTGCGGTAAAAAATGAAAGACATGTTTTGATTTTTAAAATTACCCGCGAAATCGAAAGTACTTCTGTTTACTTGCAGCGAATCGACGGATTTTATTCTTTCTTTAAAGAGAACGAAGAGCTTACAAATTTTAAGTTTTCAGAAGTTACAATTAAAGATTCAGGAATCGATCAGATGAATTTGGAGATGTTTTCAGGAATCAGCAGTGTTTTTGTACCCAATTCAAGGGCTTATATTGTTGCGAGATTTCTGGAACAAAACAATATAAAAGGTATCCGAATTATTGGTTACGATTTATTAAATGAAAATATCGAATACCTAAACAAAGGTGTAATTGATTTTTTAATCAACCAAAGACCAGAAAGTCAAGGTTATATGGGAATCAATTATTTGTATAAAAAACTGGTTCTTCAGGAAGATGCAGAGCGCACGCATTATATTCCGTTAGAAATTATTTTAAAGGAGAATTATTTTCCTGCGAGGAGATGATTTTTAGCCCACTGGTTTTTTGGATGAAACTGGTTTACAATAGTTTATTTTAAAATAATCTGCGTCAATCCGTTTAATCCGTAAAACCCGTGGGCTATATCTTATTTCTTAACTTTTACAATCAAAGGATTATTGACTTTTTCAGCAAAAGAAGTCAAATAGTTTTGCCATTCTTGTTTGGTTTGAAACGGACTTCCTTTTTTCCACCCAAAACCAACATAATAAATTGCTTTGTTGTTTTTAACTGAAATATCCCCGTAAAGATTACTCAAATCTTTTTCATCAGTAACATGATTATCAAAACTCGTTAAAGTACCTTTTGGAGCAACTAAACCTAAGCCAATTTCAGAATCGTCGATTGGTTCCCAATAACTCAGCCAGCCTTCTTTTAAATTAGTTCCAATAGTTCCTTTTTTCTCATGAAGCGTTATTCCGGCAGAAATGGTTTTAGTTCCTGTAAGATTGATTTCGAAACGGGAAAACTGACTTCCGTAATCTAAACTGATTAGTTTTGATTCCGTTATTTTATTTCCTTTTGCATCCCAATCCGCATACGTTAAAATGAAACTCGTTCTGATTGGTCCGGTTGTAATGGTTTTCCAGCTTACAAAATTCTTAGAGAAATAATATTCGCCATCTACTTTTACAGCAATTCCACCAATTCCGCGGCTGTCACCAACGTGAAAATTATCCAGACCTTCTCCGGTATCTTTATGATAAGTGCCTGTTCCGTTAGTTGCTTTTTCGTACCATTTATTAATGATAGGATAATCGACTCTTTTTAACCACGCGTCAATTCCGCTGGTTAAAGTTCCGCCTGCGATATTATCTTCGACCATTTTTTGAGCCACGGGGCCATAAGTCCTGAAAGCCACTTTATTGTTTTCCCACGCATAATCATCAGTTCGTTCCGGAACAAATCTCGAATAACAACTCACAATTTTAGAAGCCGAAGGATTTGTTCCAACAAAAACTTCAAAATCCTGTTTTGACGAAGCTTTAATTTTGGGTTGAAACAAAAGCACATCCATAATTCCGTCGCCATTATTGTCTACGGTTTGGGTTTCTAAAAATGAATTGGTGCTGATGTCTTTTACAGCATAATTTTCAAGTTTAGAATCTGCAGCTAATCCAAGTGATTTTTTGGTAAGTTCAACGGTTTCAAATTCTCTGTCAACTTTCAGATTATTATTGACTGTTATGATTTTATTTTGAGCCTGAATGGTAAAACTGCCAGCCAGAATTGCGGTGAATAAAAAATGTTTTTTCAAAATATAATGTTTTAATTTTTTGCTTTTTTTATTTCATAAAAATACAAATCTAAACGGCATCATAAATACACAAAAGGAGTAATAATGTACAAATCGTTGATAGTGAATTTTATATAAACATTTTTTTTCTACTTTTAAGTATTAATTTAAATACTATAAAAGCATGAAATATAGATATTTATCCATTATGATCTTCCTTTTAGTTTTTACGAATATACAAGGACAGGCTATTAAAAATACCGAACAGTTAAAAGAAAAACTAAAAGCTGTAAACAGCCGGATAGCAGATTCTTTTTTGCATAATGACAGTAATGTTATTGTACAGTATTATGATGATGCAGCACCTGTTTGTATGCCCGAATATCACAAAGCTTTATATACAAAAGAAGATATAAAATCCTATTATCAGCAATGGCTTACTAACTTTAAAATAAATGCTTATAAACGGGATATTTTTGAAGTTCAGCTACTTGATAATTACGGAATTGAAATTGGAATTTTCAATATTGATGAAGTAAACGATAAAGGCAGCGCGCTGGTTTATGATGGAAAATACTTGAATGTATGGAAAATAGAAAAAGACGGAAAACTCACTTTGATATCAGAAATCTGGGGAGCAAATAAACCAATTGAGGGAACTAATTTTGCTTCAATAAAAACGAACGAGAGCGATACGCCAAAACCTGCTGTAAAAAAGGCTTTAGAAAGCGAAGTCAATAAACGCAATGAGCGTATTGCCGAACTCGTAACGAAAAGGGAAGGTGAAAAACATGCGGTAGAATTCTTTACAAAAGATGCTATTTACCTAACATACGATACGCCAATGTTTATTGGATTGGAAAATATTAAACCGTATTTCGTTGAACACGAAAAACCAAATGGAGTTTCAATTGATTCGATATCCATTAAAGCTAGCAGAATAATACCTGTAAAGAATTTTGTTATTGAATATGGTTATTATTATGTCGATGTTTCATGGGATAATAAAAAGGGGAGAGCCATCGTAACCGGAAAAAGTATTAATCTTTGGAAAAGGGATGAAAATGGAATCCTGATGCTTTACCGTCAAATGGTTAACCATAATTAAATCCCGATATTCCAAAAAGTATAACGATATTTATAAGCTAAGATTAAAAAAAATAAATAACAACTTCATGAAGAAACAAAGCGCCGGAATATTACCATATAAATTTGTAGACAAGACTATTTTTTTCTTTTTGGTGCATCCGGGCGGACCGCTTTGGAAAAACAAAGATTTAGAAAGCTGGTCAATTGCAAAAGGTGAATTTACAGAGGATGAAGATCCGCTTAATGCTGCTATACGCGAATTTAGTGAAGAAACTGGTTTTGAAGTCGAAGGTGATTTTATTAAACTGGAATACGTAAAACTAAAATCGGGTAAAATTGTTCATGCCTGGGCGGTTGAATTTGATCTTGATGAAACTTTGATAAAAAGCAACAATTTTGAAATGGAATGGCCGCCGAAATCAGGAAAATTAGAAAGTTTCCCCGAAGTAGACAGGGGTGAATGGTTTCAAACAGCCGATGCTTTAAAGAAAATAAATCCCGCACAAGCCGATTTTATAATTCAAATGGTTTCTAAAATTTCGGCTACGTTATAAAATCAAAAGTAGTTTTTGAATTAATTTTTGTAATTTCCATTCTTGTCATTTGATCAATTGATCAGATTAATTAAAAGTTTAAAATAAGATATGGAAGTTAAAGGTATTATTTTCGATTGTGACGGAGTGTTAGTCGATACAGAAAAAATTGGCAATGGAATATTGCTCGAAATGGCGGGAGAACATGGTTTTGAAATGGAAATTGAAGATGCCTACCGCAATTTTAACGGCCGTAATTTAAAAGACTGTTTCCGACATATTGAAGAAGCAATCGATCAAAAACTTCCTGAATCTTTTGAAACAGAATATCGCCAGAGAAGTTTTGAGGCTTTTAAAACACAGGTTAAACCAATGAAAGGCGTACTTTCCTTTATCGAAAAATTAAAAATCCCGTATTGCGTGGCTTCGAGCGGACCGGTTGATAAAATCAGATTGAATCTTGAAGTGTCAGGTTTACTGGATAAATTCGAAAATAAGATATTCAGTTCCTATCAAATCAGCAGCTGGAAACCAGATCCGGGAATCTTTTTATTTGCTGCCAAAGAAATGGGTTTTGATGTAAAAGAATGTGTTATTTTAGAAGATAGTAAAGCGGGTGTAAAAGCAGGAATTCAAGGCGGATTTAAAGTTTATGGTTTTGCCAATGGTTATAACAATGATGATTTAGAGGAAGAAGGTGCAGTTCTTTTTCATAGTTATGAAGAGTTGAGTGAGATGCTTGGAGTTTAATTTGTTTCAGGTTTCAAATTTCAGGTTTTAGTAGTGCGTGTCTTCGACTTCGCTCAGCCTGACAGAAGATTGAGTTATTTGAGTTGTCAGCCTGGTTGCTTCGTTCCTCGGAATGGTAAGATTGTGTTGGAATTTGGAATTTGAATTTCAATTCTTAGATTTTAAAATTTAATCTTACAATTACTAAATTGTTTGATTAAAATGCAATTTGTTGCATTAAAATAAATTTTTATATATTTGAATTTCGACATTCTCTATTTTGGTTTGATAATAATGAATAATTGTTATTAATACATTTAACGGATGAATGTTTTTTTGCCTAGAAAATAGCTTCTCCCAAAGAGTTGTTTTCTTAAAATGTGATTCCCAAAAATCACAAAATAACCTACAGACAGAAACAAAATGACGAGATGCATAATTAGAATTTTAGTTTTATCGATAGCACTTATTTCTCCAATCGTAAAGGCACAAATTAAAAAAATTGGAGTTCCTTTTATCACCAATTATAATCCGAAAACGTATAAAGCCGCTTCAGAAAACTGGGATGTTTTACAGGATTCTAAGGGAATGATGTTTTTTGCTAATCACTTCGGGATCATGCAGTTTGATGGTGTTCGCTGGAGTATTGTAACCCAGCCCGAAAATAAAAGTATGGTGCGTTCGCTTGCCATCGATAAAAACGACAAAATGTATGTGGGTGCTCAGGGTGATTTTGGTTATGTCATTCAATTGCCAAACGGTCAATATCAGTATACCTCTTTAGTGAAATTACTTCCCGAATCGGCGCGAAATTTTGGCGATGTTGTGCATACCGTTATCCGAAATAATGAAGTGATTTTTTTCTCTTATGAAGAGGTTTTTATCTACAAGAATAATAAAATCAAGGTTTTAAAGGCTAAAGTAAAATTTGATGATTTCTTTGAAGTTAATAGGGAAATCTATGTTTTGGATAATGCAAAAGGTTTGCTGCAGTTAAAAAACAATACGTTAGCCACGATTAAAGACAGCGATAAATTTGCCGGAATGAAGATTAGAAAAATCTTTCAAACTAAAAACGGTCTTTTATTATTGACACAAAAAAACGGTCTTTTAACTTTTAATGAAAACCAATTAAAACCATTTGTAACAGAAGCAGATGATGTATTGAAGCAAAATCAAATTTCTACAGGCATTCAGCTTTCTGATGGGTATTTCGGAATTGGAACCCGACAATCAGGGTTGATAGTCATAGATGGTTCGGGACGTTTGATTCAGCATATTAACAAACAAATGGGCTTGCAAAATGATTATGTAACCAATCTAAAGGTTGATAAGGAAGGCAATTTATGGGTTACACTTAAAGAAGGAATTTCGCTGATTCAGATTTCTTCGCCTTTATCCCGAGTTTTAGATACTTCAAATTCAGAAACCAAAATATACTGCAGCCAGATTTATCAGGACAAATTATATATCGCTACAGACAATGGTTTGTTTTGGATGGATTGGCTGTCTTATAAAAACGGGAAACATGAAAATGCAAACTTTCAGCATGTATCCGGAATGTCTGAAAATGTTTGGAATATTGGTGTTTTTGGAAGTTCACTTTTGGCTTTTGAAAAAAACGGAATCTTTGAGGTTTCCGGAAATTCGGCAAAATTATTGGCAAAAACGGATGGGGCGTGGAAAGGAATATTAGTTCCGAATCATCCCGATTTATTGATCGTTGGCGGTTATAACGGAATGTATCTTCTCAAAAAAATAAATAATTCGTGGGTTTATCAAAATAAAATAAAAGGTTTTGAAGAAAGCAGCCGCGTTATAGAAACAGATAAAAACGGAGATTTTTGGATTGCCCACGGTTACAAAGGAATTTTTAAAATTCAGTTTAATAAAACATTCGATGCGGTTTCAAAAGTTGAATTTTACAATCAAAAGAATGGTTTTCCGTCGAGTTTGTTTTTGAATACTTTTAAAATTGATAATCAGATTCTTTTTGGAACAACAAAAGGAGTTTACAAACAAGATTCGAATTCCAAGAAAATGATTCTCGAACCCGTTTTCAAAAAATACCTTGGTATGGAAAATCATATTCGATTATTGAAATCTGACAATCAAAATAATATCTGGTATGTTTCTGGAGAAAATACTGGAAAAATGACTAAAAAAACGAATGGAAGTTTTGATGTTGAAGAGCTGCCTTTTAGAAAACTAAGATATTTATATGTTCCGGGTTTTGAGAATATTCAAACCACAGCCAGCGGCGATGTGTTTTTTGGCACGCAGGATGGATTAATTCATTATAACACCATTAAAAACAAGCAATATCAAACGAAATATAAAGCCGTAATTTCTGAGGTTAAATGTATTTTTCCTAAAGACAGTCTGTTATTTTCAAGCCGATTTGATGTGCTTCCAAATAAAACAAAAGAAGCGTGCGAAGAAATTTCAAATGTTTTATCGCATTCGCATAATGCGCTTCATTTTTCTTTTTCATCACTTTTTTATGATGAAGCCGATGCTACAAAATACGAATACTGGCTGGAAGGTTTTGAACCTAAATGGTCAGAATACAGCCTTCAGACGGAAAAAGAGTATACGAACTTACCTGAAAACGAATATGTTTTTCATGTTAGGGCAAAAAATATTTATGATGTCGTAAGCGAAGAAGCTGTTTTTCGTTTTGAAGTTCTACCACCTTGGTACAGAACGATCTGGGCTTATATTTTGTATTTAATACTCTATAGTGTTGTGATTTATTTGATTATTAGATATCAAAAATCTCTGGCAGAACGCGATCGCCAGCAATTGATCTTAAATCAGGAAAAAGAACTGCTTCGCAGCCGTGCCGAACTTAATGAACAGAAACTGACACTGGAGCAGGAAAATATGAACATTATTCGCGAAAATCTTGAAACTACGATAAATCTGAAAAATGCCAAAGTAGCTTCGAATACCGTGAATCTTATTCATTTAAATGAAATTCTGCTTTCGATAAAAGAATTGATCGGGCAGATGGATAAGAAAAATGATGTCAATGTGAACTTTAGTTTATTGACCAAAATAAACAAATTGATCGACCACGAATTGCAGGGCGATAAACATTGGAACGAATTTGAAGAAATCTTCAATCAGCTTCATGATAATTTTATGCAGAGGATGAAAACAACTTATCCGGAACTGACTCCTCGCGATATGAGATTGTGTGCATATCTGAGAATGAACTTCAACACAAAAGAAATTGCTCCGCTTTTAGGAATTTCTGTTCGCGGAGTTGAAGATACCCGATATAGAATTCGAAAAAAATTGCAGCTTCCGTCTGATGCAAATATCACAGAATTCATTCTAAATTTTTAATTTTTTATTATGATGTAAAATCCTAGGTAGTTTTACGTCTTTTTTCTGCATTTTTTTAAAATCACCGTAGTCAAACCGTACTCAAAAATGTAAGTGTAGCCTGATTTATTTGTTAATATTGTGGGATTATTATTAAAATAAGAACCCATTTCTGCAAAATAGGTTTTTGTTGCGGTAATAAACTTTACTAACAAAAAACTAAAAAAAATGAATCAAAATGACTCTTTTTTCGGCCAACCACCGAAAGACAATTTCTATTATTTTAAACGATTTTTGGCTGTGGTAATATTTGTGCTGCTGCCAATTTTGAAAGTCCAGGCACAATGTAAAACATTGGTTTGGTCAGATGAATTTAACGGTACTACTGTCGACCTAACCAAGTGGCAGAGTATTTCAGGAAACGGATGTCCGGCACTTTGCGGATTCGGAAATGCTGAGGCTCAGCGTTACGATCCAAATCAGGCGACAATTGTAAAAGAAGGAGCAAACAGTTATTTGAACATTCAGGCAAAATACGAGCCTAATGGCGCATTTCCTGATCAGCCTTACGCTTCTTCAAAATTAACCACAGAAGGAAAATATTCCCTTAAATACGGAAGAGTTGAAGCCCGAATGAAGTTATCTAGCGGACAAGGTGCATGGCCTGCGTTCTGGATGCTTCCAGTTGGAGGAAACTGGCCGTTTACAGGTGAAATTGATATCATGGAAGCCAAACACAGAAACCCACAATCTGTAGACGGAACAATTCATTACGATGGAAACGGATATCATTTTACAGGAAGAAGTTATAGTTCTCCAACGGATTTATCTACAGATTTTCACGTTTACGCAGTAGAATGGGGACCAAATTTTATAAGATGGTATATTGACGATATTTTATTTCACACCGCAACACCAAATACTACAGTAAACGGTGGATGGCCTTTTAACGATAATCAGTTTTATATTATTTTGAATCTGGCTGTTGGAAGTGCAGGAACGCCTTATACAAGTGTAAATGGGGCAGGCGTAGCACCAGTTCCGGCTGATTTTCCGGCAAAATTGCAGGTTGATTATGTTCGTGTTTATGACGGAAGTTATAAATATGGTGTTGCCGGAGATGCAAAAGTATACCAAAACGAAACGGGTAAAACCTATTCTATAAATGCGATTACTGGCGCCGCGTATAATTGGACAGTTCCTGCGGGAGCGACAATTACGGCCGGACAGGGAACAAATGCCGTAACGGTAAATTGGGGAACTGCAGGCGGAGATGTTTCGGTAACTGCAACAACTTCAGGATGTACTGCCAATACGTATAAATTGGCTGTAACGACAGAACCTGCAATTCCTGTAGAGAAAATTCAGGAAGATTTTCAAACGAACAGAAATGTTGTTTACGGAAACAAAACAGGAGTTTTAACAGAAGCCATTGCAAATCCTTCAGCAACCGGAATCAATACTTCGGCTTTGGTTGGAAGATATGTTCGTAACTCCTCTGAATTGTACGATGTTTTCAATATCAAAAATGTAGTAATCAGCAATGCCAATGACTATGTATACGGAAGAAAAAGAATTTCTTTTGATTTGTATACTTCGGCACCGGTTGGAACTAAAGTTTCATTGCAGTTAGAAAATAGCAATGTAACAACGGCAATCAATTATCCGTTAGGAAGACATAGCGGTTACAAAGCGACTACAACAGTACAGAACAAATGGGAAACGATTGAGTTTGAATTTGAAAAAATAATCGATCCAAACACAAGCGCTTTGACCATCAATAATGTGGCCTTACTTTTTGAATCAAATTCAAATTCCGGAGCTACCTATTATTTTGATAATCTGCTTACAAGAGCTACACCAGAAAAACCAATTGTTGCTACAGATGTATTGCAGAATTACGACGGCATCAATAAAATTATAAAAGGAACTACAACAGGAACATATTCTGTAGTAGCAAATCCGGGTTCAAATGCTGTTAATTCGTCTGCAAATGTGGCGAGATACGTTAGAAATGTAACGGAACAATATGATGTACTTTTCTTTAACACACAAAGCACGATCGAAGATGCTGGTTTATTAAAAAATCAGACCAATAAAATCATGATTGATGTGTATACATCGGCACCAATTGGTACGGTTGTAAGTTTGAATTTAGAAAACAGCGCAACATCGCTTCCAGCAAATTACCCAACAGGAAGAAACAGTAATTACGTTGCAATTACAACGAAACAAAACCAATGGGAAACCTTGACTTTTTATTACAATTCAAGCCCAGATGCGGGAACTTCGAATTTGGCAGTAAACCAAATGGTTTTATTGTTTAACTCAGGATCTTTTACAAGCGATACGTATTATTTTGATAATATCAGAATTGGAGCAACAAAACTTCCGGATACATTTACGCCTGGAGTTGTTTATGAAGATTATCAAACGATTCATAATATTACATTTAGAGATGCTATTGGAACTTACACAGCAAACGTAGCAAATCCGAGTGCGACAGGAATTAATACTTCTTCAAACGTTGGTAGATATGTTCGTAAGTCAACAGAATTGTATGATAATTTCTCATTCAATACGACTTTAACCAATATTGGAGATTTCAAAGGCGGAACTAAAAAATTCGCTATGGATGTTTATACTTCAGCTCCGGTTGGATCTATTATTTCATGGCAGGCAGAAAGCAGTGCTTCGGTTCCGGCAAACTATCCGGTAGGAAGACACAGTATTTATCAGGGAGTTGTAAAACAAACCAATACTTGGCACACCGTAACTTTTACGTATGTAAGTACGCCTGATGCTTCGACTTTAGACAGTGAAGTAAACCGTTTTGTTTTCTTGTTTGAACCAGGAACAAGTTCTGGAAACACGTATTATTTTGATAATTTAAGAGCTTTAAATTTAGTTTCGACAGAAACTCCAGTTGGATTACCTGCACCGTGGGTTAGTACAGATTTAGGTGCGGTAACACCAGCGGGAGAAGCGACACATTCTAGCGGAACTTTTACCATTAAAGGTTCGGGAACTGATATTTGGGAAACAAGCGATCAATTTCAATTTGTTAATCAATCTATTACTGGCGATGCCGAAATTATTGCAAAAGTAAATTCGTTAACGAATACGAATACGTATGCAAAAGCGGGAGTAATGTTTAGAGAAACACTTACAGCAACTTCTAAACATGCTATGACGGATGTTACACCAGCCGCAGGCGTTGAATTTTTATCAAGAAATGCTACGTCGGGAGTTACAGTTGCAGATGTTGCTACGGGAACAGCTCCAAAATGGGTTCGTGTAGTACGTGCAGGAAATGTATTTACTTCTTACACATCTGATAATGGTACAACCTGGACACAGCTTGGAACTCCAAAAACAATTACAATGGCGAATACCATTTATGTTGGAATGGCGGTTACATCTCACGCAAACGGAACTTTAGGAACGGGAGTTTTTAGTGATATTATTGTTCGAAATATTACAGCAAATCCAAATGTAAATTTAGCTTTAGCGAAAACAGCCACAGCTTCTACCGAAGAAAATGCAACATTGTCAGCTAGTAAAGCAACGGATGGTGACGGCATGGTATCAAGATGGGCGAGTTCTTTTGCCAATGCAACAGAATGGATTTATGTTGATTTGGGAAGCAACTACAACCTTAATCGTGTAGTATTGAAATGGGAAGCTGCTTTTGCAACACAATATAAAGTACAGCTTTCAACAGATAATGTTTTTACCGAAAACGAAACCATCAACACGCAAACTGCCAGCGACGGAGGAACGGATGATTTAACCGTAAGCGGAACAGGAAGATACCTGCGTATTTTATGTACAACAAAAGCTTTAGCTCCTTACGGATATTCATTATATGAAATCGAAGCGTATGGATCAGCTTCTGCAGCTAAAAAGGCGAATGTTATAGTTGAAGAAAGTGCGCCGGAAAGTATTGTTTTTACCATATATCCAAATCCTGCAAGTAACTATATTCAAGTTGCAATTCCTGAAAATTTAGATAATAAAATCATCACGATTTATGACAATTCAGGAACGCTGGTTCTTCAGAATAAACCAGAGAAAGAAGCAAGTGAAAGCGTAATTGATTTGAGCAGACTGACAAAAGGAATTTATATTCTGAATTTCAAATCAGATCAAAAAAGCTGGACAAAAAAGCTAATTAAGAAATAATTAAAAATCCGTTGGGTGTAGTTTGTTTTAAAAGAAACCCTCTCATTCAATATAAGCTGGAATTAAATTTAAATGGATAGCACCAAATAATTGCACCTGACGGATCATAAAAAGTCATTATTTATAACATGACTTTAGTTTAGAATCTATTTACATAAACCCACAATTATTTAGATATGAAAAAAAATAAACTTCAAAGATTTTCACTACTGACAGCACTTTTTCTGGTGTTTTCAAATTTGATGTTCGGGCAGGGAGCCATTCCTTTTACGATTAGTAATACTTCTACATTCAATGATAATGAATTGTATGTAGCCATCGTTGGTATCGATTATACCACCGGAAACCATGTTTGGGTAAATGCCAAAACAAGTCAGGTTTTACCAATGAGTTCTTCTTATAATACCGTTACCGGACCTACAATTGGAGGAAATACCGGACCGGGACAAAATTCAAAATATGCGGCTTGTTTTACCAAACTGAGTGAAATTCCAAATAAAACTTTCACGCTGCCTTTAATTGCTGGCTGCAGGGTTTTTATTTCTAAAGGTTCACAATTGTATTTTTACTTTTTTGGTGCCAATGGAGCTCCTTCGGGCTATACATCGCCAAATCCGCTGAATGCTACAGATCCAAATCAGGGAATTTTATATGAAATAATCGAACTTACGAACAATCAATATGGTTTCTTTGGAAATCCTTCAAGAGTAGATTCGTATAAATATCCAATGGGACTGGAATTATTTGGTGCAAACGGATATCAAAAGAAAGTAGGAGAATTAAAAAAACATGCTGATATCGTTGCCGCTTTTAAAGCTAATGTTCCGTCAGAATTTCAAGGTTGTGTAAATAATACAACTGGTGAAATTACAGCTCCGTCAAAAACACCTGCTTTTGCAGATGGAACAGGAGGAACGACAGTTGGGCCTCAAGCTAATTATTTAAAATCCTATATCGACGCCATTTGGAATAAATATAAAAATGAAGATTTGATCTTTTATGCCGGTGACGCAGGAGTTTTTAAAGGAAGAGTTATTGGCGAACAGCTTGAAATGGTTGGGCAATCTGGAGGATTTGTTGGCCGTACAGGAAGAGTTCAAAACAGACCAAGTACTCAGGAAGCACTTGAAGGAAAAGGTGTTTTGGACAGAAGATTAGTCGACGGGGATTTAGATCTTGTTATTCAGGCACAATTAACTGCAGCTATTAACAGACACGTTGTAAATACTACAACAGCAAATCCGGGGCAGCAAAATTGGTACGATGCCTCAAAATTTTATCAGGTAAACCCAACAAATCATTATTCTAAATTCTGGCATTTACCGGGAATCAGCATTGATAATTTAGCTTATGGATTTGCTTATGATGACGTTGCAGATCAGTCGCCATCATTACATTCGCCTCAGCCAACAAAAGTAATAGCAGTTTTTGGAGGTTATGCAGGAACAGTTCCTTCAGTGCCGGCTTCTACAGATGTTATTACAGTTTATAAAGATTGTAACTACACAGGTTTCTCCGGCGGATTAACAATTGGAGATTATAACTTAGCTCGTTTAAATACTTTAGGCGTTTTAAATGATGATGTTTCTTCATTAAAAATCACTCAGGGTTATCAGGCCATTTTATATCAGGATGATAATTTTACAGGAGCATCAACCGTAATTAATTCTGATAATTCTTGTTTAAATACGACTTGGAATGATAAAGTAACTTCTATCAGAATCCTTGCAAACGGAACTACAACTTTAGGAAACCAGACTTTCTTTTTACAAAACAGAAACAGCGGTTTGTATATGGATGTTTGGAATGCAAGTTTATCTAACGGAGCAGGAATTAATCAAGGTGCGCTGAATTCAGGAAACAACCAAAAATTCACATTTACACATTTAGGCGACGGATTGTATAAAATTATTGCCAATCACAGCAGTCAGTCTTTAGATATCAACAATTTCAATAAAGCAAATGGTGCACGTTTAGAGCAATATCCATACAATGCTACAACAAATCAGCAGTTTGTATTGGTTTCTACTGGTGACGGATTTTATAAAATTGTAGCAAGACACAGTGGTAGAATTGTTGAGGTTGCCGGAGCAAGTACTGCTTCTGGCGCAATTGTACAGCAATGGGATAATAACAACCAAACTTGCGGACAATGGAAACTGGTTCCGGCGACAAGTTCTCAAACTTCTGTTTTAATTCAGGCCGAAGATTATTCAGCAATGAGCGGCATTCAGGTTGAAACAACTACAGATACTGGCGGAGGCTCAAATGTAGGTTACACAGAAACGGGCGACTGGTTAGCGTATAACAGTATTAATTTCCCAACAACAGGTTCTTATTTAATTGAATACAGAGTTGCAAGTGCTGTTACAGGCGGCAGATTATCATCTGATTTAAATGGAGGAACCATTGTTTTAGGTAATGTTGATATTCCAAATACCGGAGGATGGCAAAACTGGCAGACGGTTTCGCAAACGGTCAATGTAAATGCAGGAACATACAATTTCGGAATCTACATTCAAAATACCGGAATGAACATCAACTGGATTAAAATTACTAAAGTTGGTGCGGGTGCAGCTGCTAAAACGGCTTCGGCTCAACCAGCAGAAGAACCGGCAGAAATTGCTTTAAATGTTTATCCAAGTCCGGTTGAAAATACACTTTATGTAACCACAGATCTTTCTGGCGGAAGTGTAAAAATTGTCGATTCACAAACGGGGTCTACTGTAGCATCTCAAAAAATCAATAACAACAGTTTTGATGTTTCGCATTTGAGACAAGGAATCTATTTTATTGTTTTTGAAAAAGATGGTAAACAGACGATCAAACGTTTCATAAAAAAATAGTTTTAAAAACGATTTTGAACTTTAGATTTTAGGTAATAATTAGGGAGCGTTAGTTAGTTTGACCCAATTAGATTGCTCAGCGATCAAATCTAAAATCTGAAGTTTGAAATCCAAAATTTTTCATTTCCCCCAAAATTTACAAATTTTTATTAATCTATTAAACAATTTATTATGAAAAACAATTACCGAAGAATGCTGCAGAAATGCATTATTATTTTAGTGTTGGGTATTTTTAACTTAGCTACGGCCCAGCAGAAAAAAGTAATCGCTTATGTCCCGAACTGGGTTGATTTAAATGCTTTAGCAGGCACTATCCAGTACAGTAAATTAACGCACATTAATATTGCGTTTGAAAACCCTGATGCAAACGGATATTTAAGTTTTAATTCTGGCAATAATGCCATTATTAATACTGCACATGCTCAAAACGTTAAAGTTTTTGTTTCCCTTGGGGGAGGTGCCATTTCTGAAGGAGGTGCCATTCGCGACAATTATTTTAATTTAATTACACCGGGAAACAGAACGGCTTTTATTCAAAAACTGTACGATTATGTGGTCGCTCACAATTTTGACGGAATCGACGTAGATTTAGAAGGCCCGGCAATCAACGGCGATTACGGCGGATTTGTTATTGCTTTGGCGAATAAACTGCATGCCAATGGAAAATTGATTTCGTCAGCGCTTTCAGAAGGATATGGTGGTGCAAATGTGCCTGCATCTACTTTTGCGGCTTACGACTGGATCAATATCATGGCATACGATGCAACTGGGCCATGGCAGCCAGGAAATCCGGGACAGCATTCTCCATACAGCATGGCCGTAAACCAATTTAATTACTGGACAGGAAGAGGATTACCTGCAAGTAAAGCTATCATTGGATTACCATTTTACGGATATGGTTTTGGAGCCTCTGCAAATCAGGGAATTTCTTATGCGAATATCGTAGCCCAATATCCGGGAGCAGAAAATGTAGATCAGGTTGGAAATACGATTTACTATAACGGAATTCCAACAATCAAAGCAAAAACAACTTTTGCGATTCAAAACGCAGGCGGAGTTATGATTTGGGAATTATCTCAGGATGCAACCGGTGCAAAATCATTATTAACAGCCATCAATCAGGTTATTACAGGAAGTAATCCTCCGGGAACTGGAACTTTAATTCAAGCCGAAAGTTATAATACAATGAGCGGTGTTCAGACAGAAGCTACTACAGATACTGGCGGAGGTTTAAATGTAGGTTATGCAGATACAGGAGACTGGATGGCATATTATAATATTAACTTTCCAACATCTGGTAATTATGTAATTGAATACCGAGTTGCAAGTGCCGTTAATGGAGCCAGATTATCATCTGATTTAAATGCCGGAACAATTCAGCTTGGAGCCGTTAATGTACCAAATACTGGAGGATGGCAAAACTGGCAGACGATTACACAAACCGTAAATGTAAATGCAGGAACTTATAATTTCGGAATCTACATTCAAGCTTCCGGAGTGAATTTAAACTGGTTTAGAATCACAAAATCGGCTTCTGGTTTAGCTGCTAAATCAGCAGCTCCGACTGCTGAAACTCCTGCGGATATTGCTAGTGTTACTATTTATCCAAATCCAACAGAAGATACACTTTTCTTTAGTTCAGAAGTTTCCGGAGCAAATGTAAGTGTTATCAATTCTGAAGGTGGTGCTACAGTTTCATCACAAACAGTAAACAACAACAGCATCAATGTTGCTGGTTTGAAAAAAGGAATTTACCTGATTTCATTAGAGAAAGATGGAATCAAAACGGTAAGACGTTTTATTAAAAAATAAGTTTTACATAAAGCACTTTTCTTCTTTGTTTCGGCAGAGAAGATTAGTGCTTTTGTTTATAGAGTATTTTTTAAACACATAGAAACATAGATTTTTTCTTCTGAAATAAAGGAAATTCAAAAAAACTAGTTTTTACACATAGCTAAACGCAAAGCACTATGATTGTTTATGCGAGTGAAACGTCTTTATCCATAATGAACTATGTCCCTATGTGTTAAAAAAAACGCTCCATTTAAATTGTAACCCCCTTTAACCCCAAATTATATGAAAAATAATTACAGATTTCGGTTAAGTTTACTCTTGATTCTCTCCTTAGGATATTTTGCCACGGCGCAGACTTCTTTAGGCTCGAGCAAAACATTTTTGAATAAAATAAAAAATGAATTGGTTTCTTCTACAACTGCTAAAGGACCTGAAAAAACAATTCTGCTTCAGGCAGCCAATTCCAAAAGCTTTAATGGGAAAATAAATTATAAAGAATCAGATGCATCAAGTGAATTTTTAATTGGAGAAATTAAAAATGTTGCAGAATCTTCTTTTTATATTAAAGTTAAAGATCAATCTCTTGAAGGTCATATTATTTTAAAGAAAACCCGAGAAGCCTACAAATATTACTCTGATGCACAGGGAAATGCTTTCGTTTCTAAAGTGGATATCAATACTTTGGTTTGTATTGATTATAAAAATCTTCCATCAAAGACAACAAATAAAACAACAGCAGCGGCAGAAATTGCTCCGGCATTGTTAAACCTGCAAAGTTTACCGGGTGCTGCGGGCTGTGTTTTATTAGATTTTGATGGTTATTATATGCCGGCAGGAAATCTTTGGAATAATGGTAATGCCATTAATGCAGCAGCTTCCGGAATGAGCGATGCAGCCGTACAGCAGCATTGGGAAGTAGTTTCAGAAGATTACAGACCTTTTAATCTAAACGTAACAACAAGCGAAGCCGTTTTTAATTCGTACCCAAGAAACAGAAGAATGCGCGTTGTAGTAACGCCAACCAATACGGCAGCTCCGGGTGCAGGCGGTGTGGCTTATATAGGCTCTTTTAACTGGGATAATGATGTGCCTTGCTGGGTATTTATTACTTCCGGAAAATCGGGTGGTGACGCTTCTTCGCATGAAGTTGGTCATACATTTGATCTTGGTCACGACGGACGTACAAATCCTGCTGAAGATTATTTCGTAGGCTTAGACGGAACTTCCTGGGCACCAATTATGGGGGCTGGATATTACAGACCTGTTGTACAATGGAGTAAAGGTCAATACAATTTTGCTAATAATTTGCAAGATGATGTGGCGACAATTGCAGGTTCTAAATTTGGAGTTGGATATCGCGGCGATGACTATGGAAATAACACGGCTTCTGCTGCAACTTTAGATTATAATGCAAGCGGCGCTATCAATCAAAAAAACGGAATTATTTCCAGCGAAGCCGATTATGATTTTTTCACTTTTACAACTGGCGGTGGAAATGTATCTATAAATGCCAACACAGTTTCAAGAGATGGAAATCTGCATCTTTTACTAAGATTATACAATTCGGCTGGGACAGAAATGGGAACATATTGGAATTCTGATCCATTTGCTTTAAACGCTTCTATGAATGTAAATCTTCCGGCTGGTAAATATTTTATTGGAGTTGATGGAAACGGAGCAGGAAATGCCGGAAGCGGCGGTTATTCGGCTTATGGTTCTATCGGAAGTTATTCTGTTACAGGAACAATTCCACCAGGAGGCAATATCAATCCGTCAACAGATGTAATTACAGCTTATAAAGATTGTAATTATACTGGATTTTCAGGCGGATTAACAATTGGTGATTATAATCTGGCACGTTTAAATTCCTTAGGAATTTTAAATGATGATATTTCATCGCTTAGAGTTACACAAGGATTTCAGGCTATTTTATATCAGGATGATAATTTTACAGGAGCTTCAACCGTAATTAATTCTGATAATTCGTGTTTAAATACAACATGGAATGACAAAGTAAGTTCAATTCGAATTCTGGCGAACGGAGTTACAACTTTAGGTAATCAAACCTTCTTTCTGCAAAACCGAAACAGCAATTTGAATATGGACGTTTGGAATGCAAGTTTAGCAAACGGAGCCAATGTTGCACAGGGAACTGTAAATACAGGAAACAATCAAAAATATACATTCACGCATTTAGGAGATGGTTTGTATAAAATTATTGTTAATCACAGCGGACAATCTTTAGACGTGAATGGTTTTAATACAGCAAATGGTGCCAATGTGGAGCAATATCCATACAATGGAACTACAAATCAGCAATTTATTCTGGTTTCTACAGGCGATGGTTTTTATAAAATCGTTGCCAGACACAGCGGAAGAATTGTTGAGGTTGCCGGAGCAAGTACTGCAAATGGTGCCAATGTTCAGCAATGGGACAACAACAACCAAACTTGCGGACAATGGAAATTAATTGCAACAACAGCTTCACAAACTTCTACTTTAATTCAGGCAGAAGATTATTCAGCAATGAGCGGCATTCAGGTTGAAGCTACAACAGATACAGGCGGAGGTTCAAACGTAGGTTACACAGAAACGGGCGACTGGCTTGCGTATAACAATATTAATTTCCCAACAACAGGATCTTACTTAATTGAATATAGAGTGGCAAGTGCTGTAGCCGGCGGCAGATTATCATCTGATTTAAATGGAGGAACTATTCTTTTAGGAAATGTTGATATTCCAAATACCGGAGGATGGCAAAACTGGCAGACAGTTACGCAAACGGTAAACGTAAATGCCGGAACCTATAATTTTGGAATCTACATTCAAAATACCGGAATGAATATCAACTGGATTAGAATAACGAAAGTTGGAGCAGGAGCGCCAACTGCCTCGGCAGCTATAGATGAAGAAGTTGAAGAAACGGTATTTAATGTATATCCAAATCCGGTTTCAGAAACGCTTTTCTTTACAAAAGATGTTTCAGGAGGGAATCTAAAAATATTTGATTCTCAAACGGGCTCTGTAGTTTCGTCACAAAAAATAAATGACAATAGTTTGAATGTTTCGAATTTGAGACAAGGAATTTATTTTGTTGTTTTTGAAAAAGATGGAGAAAAAATAATAAAACGTTTTATAAAGAAATAATCCATTCGCCATAATGGTTTTATATACATTAAATTTTAGGTTTTAATGTGAAGGCTGTCAGAAATGACAGCCTTTTTTTTTTTATATTTATTCGCTGTCAATGTTTTATTTGTAGTTAGATAATTTTGTGTGTAGTCCCTACGGGACAATTTTCGGGGGCGATAATCTATGTTCTACCGATATTTAACTCCTAACGGAGTTTTCTAAATTGCAGTAAGTTTACCTCGTAGAGGTCAAATATCGGTAAAAAAAAATGTGACCATCAAATATAATTGTCCCGTAGGGACTATATCTTTTGTATAACAGATTATCTGTTTGATTTTTATGCGGTAATTGCTAGGAGAGTTGTTCCTACGGGACAATCTTGCTGGCGTGATATTCTTTTTTTCTACCGACCATAAATTCCTAACGGAGTTTTTAAAATTTTTGTAAAAATTACCTCGTTAGAGGTAAATCGTCGGTAAAAAAATAAATGATCCGCTCCACATAAATTGTCCCGTAGGGACAACTGAAAAATTTAAATCCCATAAAAATTATCATTCGATAACAATAACATAAACTCATTTCATCTTTAAATCGATAAAATTGCGGCTTATTACTTTTAATAAACTCCCATTTTGCAAAAGCTTAAAACCTATGAATTTAAAATTTACTTCACCAATAATTATACTCTTTCTAATATTCTTTAATCATACAATTTCAGCCCAAAATCAAAAGAATTTAGATGGTGTTCAGGTCGCATTTTTATCTGATGTTCACCTTCAGGATTTGTTTGGGAGCTTTTCTGATAATGATTTTAAAGGTGTTTTGAATACCAAAACCGGAAAATATACGTTAATAAGAACGATGGCCTCGCAGTTACATTCGACGAGAATTTTCAATGAAAATTATTTTGCCTTCATCGCCGCTCTTGAAAATATTGCAAAACGAAAAATAAAATACGTTGCACTTCCGGGCGATTACACCGATGACGGACAGCCGATACACGTGCGCGGATTGAAGAAAATTTTAGATCAATACCAAAAAAAATACGGTATTGAATTTTTTATAACGACCGGAAATCATGATCCGGTTGGACCATTTGCTCAGGAATCGGGAAAAGAAGATTTTTTAGGAAAAGAAGGAAAAAGCCAACCCATTTTTAGCAAAGACGGCATGTATAAGCCAAACATGAATATCGAACAGCCAGTTGTCATAACAGCCGATATTGCTAAAATGGGTTATTTAGGCATAACAAATGATCTGCAAAACTTCGGTTTTTATCCGAATAAAAAATACAAATTCTGGTCGACTCCTTTTGCCAGTTATAATTCTCAAAACTACAGTTACAAAAAAGCCGTTGAAGCCTCACAATTAACCAAAAGGGTTTATAATGTAGCGCCTGGATTTGAAGTTCCGGACGTGAGTTATGTCGTGGAACCAATCGACGGACTCTGGTTAATGGCAATTGACGGAAATGTTTATATTCCGAAAAAAACCGACGGTGATCCAAAAGATTCTAAAAGTTATTCTGAAGCAAGTACGGGTTACAATAATGTACTTTCAAACAAAAAACATCTTATAAAATGGGTTCAGGATATTTCGGCGGAAGCCAAACTTCGAGGAAAAACTCTTGTTGCTTTCAGTCATTTTCCAATGATTGATTTTAATGATGACGCTTCCGCGGAAATAAAAGAATTATTAGGTCCTAATAAGTGGCAGTTAAACCGTGTTCCGGTTGAAGAAGTAGCACAGGTTTTTGCCGATGCAGGTTTGAAGATTCATTTTGGCGGACATATGCACATCAATGATACAGGATTACGCACGACTGAAAAAGGCAATACTTTAGTTAATATCCAAACACCGTCGCTGGCTGCTTATATTCCGGCTTATAAATTATTAACGATTCAAAAAGACAATCTTGTCGATATTCAAACCATTACAATTGATGAGGTCCCTAGGTTTGATGAACTTTTTGATTTGTATAAAATGGAATATCAATTTTTGCAAAGTCAGAACGCAAAAGACATTTGGAATATCGATATTCTAAAAACTAAAAACTACCACGATTTTACCGATTTTCATTTGAAAGAATTAGTCCGCTTAAGATTTTTATCAGATGACTGGCCTTCTGCTTTTAAGGATTTTATTCTGAATGTTTCAGCCAGTGATTTATTGGTTTTTGCTAGTATTCAATCGGATAAAGATTTTGATTTTATTCTGAAAAACAAATCACAATTTCAAAAAGAATGGAACGAAGCCGAAATAAAATCGGAACAAATTTTAGCTCAAAACAATCTCAAAAAAGAAGATTTTAAGTGGACAGGAAATGACCTTTTAATTGATTTCTACCGTTTTAGAAGTGCTGATGAACTGGCTCTTGTTGATGTTGGAGAAAAACGAGTTGGAGCTTATAAAGTTTTATCGAAGTTGTATTTAGAGAATTCTAAAGAAGACGTTTCTACACCTTTGCAAAAACAGATGAAGTTATTCCTTATCATCTTTAATAAATTCATGCATGAAGTTCCGGCAGATCATTTTACAGTTGATTTGAAAACGGGTGAAGTTAAGAGTGTTAAATAGTTTTCAGTCGCAGTTTTCAGTTTTTTTTTAACCGCAAAGAACGCTAAGGGTTACGCAAAGTTCGCAAAGATTTTTTTGAGAAGATTTTATAAAAATCAAAGTTCGCAAAGCTTTATGAATTATAGCTTTGCGAACTTTGCGTTTATTAGCACAAACTAAATAAAAACCTTTGCGTGCTTTGCGGTTAATTATTTACTGCCATTAACCGGATCAACTCTCACATAAGTCCCATCATCATATTTAACTTGATAAGGAGAATTAAAGAAAGTACTTGGCAGATAATAATCGGTAGTGATGATTTGCGCTCCTGAAGTTTTTGCAGCGTTGAAATGCGTGTAATCGTTGGCTCTTGCTTCTTTGGTATCAGCATCGGCTCTGGTTCTTATGATGTAGCCTTTTTTAACTAAATCGGCTATTGTGGCGTCTTCAGGATTGTTTCTGAATACCGTTGCCGCTTCTGGTTTTCCAGGCTCGGCATTAATGAAAACCGCACGCCCTTTTAATGACGGATGGTTTAAAGCGTATAAATCTCTTTTTGCTCCGTTATTATCCAAAATAAACAAAAATTTACCTTTTGCCTTTTTCAGCGTTGGCCAGTTGTTGTTTAAAACCGCTTCTTCCAGCGTTTTGTATTTTCCTCGCACCATATCCGGCGTAATAAGTTTATTTCCTAAACCTTTGCGAAGTTCTTTGTCTAAAGCATCAAAAAGTTCGGGTGTAAATTTCTCGGCTTTTGTTCCCAGGTAGCTATCATCGTCTTTTGGTTCTAAAGTAATAAAAACCGGAACATGATCAGGATTTGCGTCAGACCATTTTTTTAGCTCTGCAAGACAACCCTGAAGCGTATAGCAGGAAGTTCTAAAATCGATATCAATCATATGAAAAACCTTAAAACCCGGTTTTTTCATTTCTCCATTTGGATCGTAAGTTTCTTGTGACTTTACAATATCAAGACCTTTTGGATGTACAAATTTTCCGCCTTGAACATCGCCCTGAACATCAATTTCCAATTGGCGTAAACCTTTATTCAATTGATCTGTAATACTGATATGTGTGTATTGTAAACCTTTTAAAGATCGTGTAGTATCTTTTGCCTGAATGAAATTGAATAAGTCAGGCTCAATGTTGTGGCGGTAACTGTTGTGTGAACCAATAACTTGTATCTGGTTGATTTTTAAAGTATCATTTTGCGCTTGGCTCAATTGTACTGTCCCGGCAAAAAGCAATGCAAACAAAATTTGTTTCATGATTTTTAGATGAAATTAGGATTAAAAAGTATGGAGACGCAGCAAAAGAGAATTGCATTTTAGAGAATACTAAAGTAGCGCCGCAATTTAATTTTTGTGTTAGCTAAACGAAAAGAAATCGCAAACCGATTATCATTTTTGCCTGAAAATAGTAGTATTAATAAAACAAAAACATTTCAAATTTAATTTAAAGATAACTTTCAGGCAAAAACTATTGGTATAACATTTCCTTATTTTACATCATCTAATGTTACCATAATTACCAATGAAGAATCCTGAAATTTTTGAAAAAACGTATACTGATTACTGGCAGAAACTCAATGCCTTCTCCTATACGATGACTCAGGATAAAGACTTGGCGCAAAATATTGTTCAGGATGTTTTTATTGATTTATGGGAACGAAAAGACGATTTGAATATCAATGCAATCGAACCTTATTTATTCAGGGCGGTAAAAAATCAGATTTTCAAACATTATCAAAATAATCGTTTCGACAAGACGATTATGGAAGATAAATTTGAAGATTACATTATCGACAACTTTTCGTCAATCGATCCCGAATTGATGGATTTACTTTATTCTTTATTAGACAAACTTCCGGAGAAAAGAAAAGAAGTTTTATTGATGTATAAATTTCAGGACATGTCAATTGACCAGATTGCAGACGAACTTGGAATTTCAAAACAAACGGTGAAGAACCAAATTTCATCGGCATTAAAACAATTGCGCGAAGGCTTGAAAGACTTGGCCTGGCTGGCTCCAATCATCTTTTTTAAACAAAATTTTTAAGATAACTTTCTGTTAATGGTTTCATAATATTTCCGGATAGTACGATTTTAAATTTTCGGTACTTATAGGTAACAATAAGTATTATGATAAAAAGAATCAAGCATAGTTTAGAATATCTTATAGATAAAAGTTCTCGAAATAAAACTTCAGAGGCAGAAGAAAATCTGCTAAATAATTTTGCTTTAAGCGAATATCAAAATGCAAAATGGGATGAAGTTTCGATGGGAAATTCTGATGCCGTTTCTAGAAATATATATGAAGAAATTCAACTTCGAATTGTAAATAAAAAAACATTCAATCCGTACCTAAAATATATGGCAGCTGCCAGTATTCTTTTTCTTGCTGGTTTAGGTTTTTTCTTTAAACCTGATTTTGCAAAAGAAAAGCAATTATCATTTAAAACGTCATCGAATCCCAAATCTATCAAATTAAGTGACGGCTCGAAAATTTATCTGGCAGCAAACTCATCATTTCAATATCCTGAAAAATTCGAAGGCGGCGAAAGAAAGGTCACTTTATTAAAAGGAAATGCTTTTTTTGAAATTGGCAAAGACAAAAAACATCCTTTTATAATTACTTCGGGTGAAGTTCAGACTAAGGTTGTTGGAACTTCATTCCATATTCAAATGTCAAAATCAAAATGTGAGGTAATTGTTGTGACCGGAAAAGTAAATGTTACTTCAAAAGGGCAGAGCGTTGATTTAGTTCCAAATGAAGAAGCACTGTTTGAATCGGAAAAACTAACAAAACAACTGGCCGATAAATCGTTTTTGGTCAATTGGTACAATACCGATGTGACGCTGAACCAGACTACGCTTAAACACGTTATCACCATTTTACAATACAAATACGGAGTTTCATTTCAATATAATAATGAACAAGTATTAGCAACACCGTTAACGGTATTCATTAAGAAAGACGCAGCATTAGAGAATGTTTTAGAACAAATAAATTATATCACAAACCTAAAATTCAAAGTTTATGACGAGATAGTAAAAGTGGATTAAAAACAAAAAAAGCAGCTGCTGAGAACAACTGCTATTAATAATTAAGTATCGTAAAAAAACCAATAACTTAAATCATGTATTTTAAACCTTCTTATTTAAATCTAAAGAGTTTTATCTTTTTAGTACTAGCGTTACTAACCATACAGAGTGGTTTTAGTAAAACTAACTTAAAAAAATCAAAAGTAGAAAATAAAATAGAAAAAGCTACACTTGTTTCTATTTTTTCAAAATTAAGCCAGCAGACTGATTATAAGTTCAGTTACGGACAAGCTGTAATTACTGATAATACATCATATACCGTAAATTATACTGGAGAATCGGTTACTTCAATTTTAAATGACCTTTCAAAAAAAGCTAATTTCAATTATAATATTAACGGAAAATTAGTTTTAATTCAGAAAACAGCTGCTGTTAAAGTTTCTAAATCAGCAGCTGCTGATAAAATCAAAGTAAAAGGAAAAATTGTTGACGAGAACGGAGTGCCAATGCCTGGTGTAACGATTTTAGAGGCTACAACTAAAAATGCAGCAGTTAGTAATTTTGACGGAGAATTTGAACTTTCTGTTGAAGAAGGAAAAACACTGGAAGTTGCTTATTTAGGATATAAAACTAAAACAGTTACCGCTCAGAAAGGTTTTATGACAATACAGTTAGAACCAAACACATCAGAATTAAACGAAGTTTTGATTGTAGGTTATGGTAAACAATCTAAAAAGGATGTTACCGGAGCTGTTACACAATTAGAAGCTGCTAATTTTAAGCAAGGTGTAAACGTTTCTGTAGATAATTTAATTCAGGGAAAAGTTGCTGGTGTACGTGTTGTAAATACAAGTGGTGAGCCTGGAGCAGGAGTAAATGTTACAATTCGTGGAGTTGGATCTATTAGAAGTGGTAGTACACCTTTATTTGTTGTTGACGGAATGCCGTTGACTAATGATGACGTAAGCCCTTCTGGAAGTAATGTTGGTTTTGGAAATTCATCTGCAAAAAATCCATTGAACTTTTTGAATACAAGTGATATCGAATCGATTACAGTTTTAAAGGATGCTTCTGCAGCTGCTATTTACGGAGCAAGAGGATCTAACGGAGTTGTTTTGGTTACGACTAAAAAAGGTTCAAAAGGAGAAGGAACATTGACTGTTGATTCTTATATGGGAGTTTCTACTGTTGCTAACAAATTAGACGTTTTAAGCGCAAGTCAATATAGAGGTGCTATAAAAGATAAAGCATTTGATCATGGTGGAAACACAGACTGGCAAGATGTAATTTACAGAAGTGCAGTTACTACAAACAATGCATTGTCTTTTGCAAAACAAACAGAAACAGGAAATTATTATGCGTCTGTTGCGCAAATGGATCAGGAAGGAGTTATTCGTAACAGTAATTTCAAACGTCTTTCAGGTAGAATCAATGCTGCGGAATCATTTTTAGATAACAAACGTTTAAAAGTAAAAATGAATCTTACTGCAAGTGAAACTAAAGATGATGGTGTTCCTACAAGTGATGATGGTGGTTCTAACGGACAGTTAATCGTTCATACTTTAATGGCAAACCCAACAAGATCAGTTTTTGATGAAAACGGAAACTACACAAACTTTAACATGAACGCACATTATAATCCTGCTTATTTATTGAGTATTTATGAGGATCAAACGCGTACGTTGAGAGTTTTAGGAAATTTTGAAGCGTCTTTAAGAATTATTGACGGATTAGAATATAAATTAAATGTTGGTATAGATCGTTCTACAGCAGAAAGAAACACTACGATTTATCCAAACGTGACAGATTTGAATCCAAAAGGAAAATATGTTCAAAATAATTTAGATTCTAAAAACTCTTTAATAGAGCATTATTTGACTTATAATCTTTCATTAGACAAACATAAAATTGAAGCTTTAGGTGGTTTCTCATATCAAAAATTTGAAAAATCAGGAACAAGTTTTAGTATTGACGGAATTGCTGCTCAGGGAGTTGGTATAAAACCATCAATTAACCCTGGATTTGCTGGAATTCAATCAGGAACTACAGGTTATGCTCAGGAAAATGAATTACAATCGTATTTTGGCAGATTAAATTATTCTTTTAACGAAAAATACCTTTTAACGGCTTCGATGAGAGCTGACGGTTCTACTCGTTTTGGTGATAACAATAAATATGGTTACTTCCCGTCATTTGCTTTAGGATGGAATATTTCTAAAGAAAGTTTCTTAGAAGATGCAACTGCCATAAATAATTTAAAACTTAGAGCGAGCTGGGGACAAACAGGAAACCAGGAAGTTCAAAACAAACTTACTAAAGCAAGTTATTCATTATCTGGTCCAGACGGATATTACTTATATGATGATTTGAATTTGGTAAATGGAGTTTCTGTAACAAGAACAGCAAATCCTGATTTGAAGTGGGAAGTTGTTACACAATACAATGTAGGTTTAGATTTCAGTTTATGGAATGATAAATTGTACGGAACTCTTGATTATTTCAACAAAACAACTACAGACGCGATCTTAAACGTTCCTTCAAGCCCTTTGAAACCAACAACAACTGTGTGGACAAATATTGACGGAAAAATCGTTAACAAAGGTTTTGAAATTATGTTAGGTTCAAAAATCGTTGATACTAAAGATTTCAGCTGGAATGTTGATGTGAACGGAGCAACATTAAACAATAAAATTGAGGACTTACCAGTTTCAGAAATCTTAACAGGAACTATTTCAGGACCTGGGCAATCTGGAGTAAATGCAAACATTTACAAAAGTGGTTATGCAGCAGGTTCATTTTATTTGTTAGAGCATACAGGATTTGATGATAAAGGTGGAAATATATTTAAAGATCAAAACGGAGACGGTAAAATTGATAACAGCGACAGAATTATTATCGAAGGTGCTCTGCCAACTTTTTATTACGGATTTAATAGTGATATGAGGTACAAAAACTTTAGTTTTTCATTCTCAATCATTGGTCAAACTGGAGGTTATTTATTGAATAATACAGGATTGAATGCATTAAACATCAATAACCTGGCTTCTGACAGAAACGTTGCGACAGGTTATTACGAGTCTGGTGCAAACCCTACAAACTCACCAATTTTATCTACACTTTTCTTAGAAAAGTCTGATTTTATTAGATTGAATGCAGCTCGTATTGGTTACAATTTTGATTTAAAAGGTCTAAACTGGATCAACGGATTAACACTTTATGTAACAGGAAATAACCTGATCACAATTACAAACTATACAGGATATGACCCGTTAATCAACAGTCCAAAATCAAACGGAGGAAATCAATCTATAGGTATTGATTACGCTGCTTACCCAACTTCGAGAACGTTCAGTTTTGGAGCAACTTTAAAACTATAAATCATGAAAACAAAGACATTTTTTAGCATAAAAATTATAACGATATTTTCTTTTATTTTTCTATTAAACAGCTGTACAGACCTTGATGAAGCTGTATTAGATGAAAAATTAGGAACTGATGCTACAGATCCAGCAGGTTCGCTTGCTGCAGCTTATGACAGACTTGGAGATGGAACTTTTACAGATCATGGAGCTGTTTTTGCAATGCAGGAATATACTACTGATGAAGCTATTTTACCAACTCGCGGAAGTGACTGGGGAGATGGTGGAAAATGGAGAGACATGCATGAATTTACATGGAGTTCAAGTAATGCTATTATAGTGGGTAACTGGGATTTATTGACAAATGGAATTACACGTTCTCTAACTGCAATTAAATCATCTGAAGAAAACACTTTTCCTGAAAAGAAATTATTTTTAGCAGAAGCAAAAGCGCTTTTAGCGTATTATACATATACTACATTAGATCTTTACGGACAAGCTCCATTTAGAGATCCGTTGAATGTAGATGCACCGATACAGATCTTAAAAGCAGATACTCAAATTGACCAATTAATCAAAGATGTTGAAGCGATACTACCTGATTTGGCTGATATTGGAACTCAAAGAACCTACCACGGAAGATTTACAAAACAAGCTGGTTATGCTTTTTTAGCGACAATGTATTTAAATCGTGCGACATTCAAAGATCGTTACAATGCTTCATCAAACTTCAATTTTAATGAGCCGGCAGTATCAGGTACAGGAACAGATATGGACCGTGTTATCTATTATACTTCCTTATTGATTGATTCAGGAAAATTTAGTTTAGAAAGTGACTTTTTCAAAAACTTTGCAAGAGATAACGATAATGGTAAAGAGCTTATTTTTGCAATTTCTCAAAAGATAGATTATATCCGTAACGGATCTAACAGTTTTGCTTATGTATGTATGGAGCGTAACCAGAGAACATCTGCTTTAAACAGAGGTACAAATGCAGCATGTACAACTCCTGAATTTTACGCAAGCTGGGACGGAAACCATGATGATCCAAGATTTGAGCAGCATTACCAATATGCTGATGGGACATGGTTTATGAATGATGGTACAGATGTAAGTGTTCCGGCAACAGATATTGTTCCTAAAAGTAGTCCTGCTACTCCGTGGTTCCATTTTAACAGAGGTATTCAGGCCGGACCTCAATATGGTCCTGTATTATTGACTTCTGCAGCTTTTCAAATGGTAGGTAACCGTATTAAAGTTTCTCCATTAGTTATGGAAAAAAGTACTACTACGAGGATGGATTTTACACCATCATTAACATTTGCAGATCCTACTAAATCTGTTTTTGCCCAAAATGAAATCAATCAGGGTGCTCGTGTATTTAAATATGAGTTTGATCCAGAAGGAGGAAACGGTAATAGTAATGTTGATATTCCTTTATTCCGTTTAGGTGGAATTTACGCTATGAGAGCTGAGGCACTTTTTAGAAAAGGAAGTGTAGGACCAGCAATGGATGATTTAAACAAATTACGTACAAGCAGAAAAAGAGAATCGTTATTTGCAAATGCTCCAGGAAAAGCACTTACCTCATTAGATGCAGCACAATTATATAAAGAATTAGGTTTCGAATTATACTGGGAATTACAAAGAAGACCACAAAGCATTCGTTTTGGAAAATTTGATTTAGCCGGAACTGCAAAAGCAGCTTCGCAGCCATTCAGAAGGTATTTTCCAATTCCACAAACAGTTATCGACCAAAAACTCTTTACACAAAATCAAGGATACAATTAAAAGTTTGTGTTAGTTTATTTTTTATTTTTTTTGAAAAAAGCCTGTCTTCGAAAGAAGCAGGTTTTTTCTTTTTAAGGGACAAAGGTTCAGAGGTGCAAAGTGACAAAGGTTTTTTATTGCAACCGGTTAAATTAAATCGACAAAGATTTTCCGTAGAGACGCACAGCAGTGCGTCTAACATCGCGTGAGACAACACATATTTTATTGGAATGGAATATTGGACGTTAGACGCACTGCTGTGCGTCTCTACAGAAAAAACCTTTGTCACTTTGCATCTCTGAACCTCAAAAAAAAACCTTAAAAAAATATAATAAACAATTAAGAAAAATGTAAGATTTAACCACTTGGAAATGAGTAAATTTGAGTAGCTTTTGATATTATATATCAAAATAATGAAACAACTATTTAAATAACTCAAAAAGGGTAAAAAATTATGATACATCAAATTGACACTACCGATAACATTGTTGCTTTTAGAGCACTCGCAGAAGTAACAAAAGAAGATTTTTTAACAGCTGTAGTTCCTGCAGTTGAACATTTGGTAAAGCAAACTAACGAAATCAATTTTTTATTGGTATTAGATACTGATATTAAAAACTTTACAGCAGGTGCGTGGCTTCAGGATGCACTTTTGGGATTAAAACATTTAGGAAAATGGAATAGGGCAGCCATCGTAACAGATTCTGAAGACATTATTTCTTTCACAAACGGATTCAGTTATGTAGTTCCCGGAGAATTCCACGGATTTAAAAAAGAAGCTTTCAACAAAGCTTTGAACTGGGTTGAGGGAAATATAAATTTGCCGGCTAATTAGATAATTAGAAAATGTGACAATTAGATAATTTAATATTCAGCAAATAAGATAGCAAAAATGACATTTATAGAAAATGCCCGTTAGGTATAAAACCTTAACGGGCATTTTCGCAATTAGCAAACGTTTTTCTTTTATTACTTTGCTACTTTTTTATAAACCGCAGCAGACAATAATGGCAGTGCAAGACTTCCAACAATTGCGGCAGCTTTATTATGTCCTGTTTTCTTTAAAACGGCTCCAATTAAAATTGAGCCAATTCCGGCAGCAGCCAGTTGTTTTACAGAAAGATTAGCAGTATTATTTTCGATAGGTTTTATTCCGTGCAATAATGGGTCAATGAATTGTAAATTTTCCATGATTTTTATTTATTTAATTAAACGTTTTTTATTTGTTGATATTCTTTTCGTTATCAGTTTCAGTCTCAATTTTTTCAATTTCCACTTTTTCTTTTTTTATGGCTTGTCGAAGAAGGGCAAAAAGGCTCATATAAATGTTGGCAATAAATACCAGCGAAAATCCGGCCAGAATATAACCGCGCCAGTCGTTTAACAAAAGTTTATAATCTGTAAAAATTAAAAACCCAATTGTGACGTAATGACTAAAGCAATATTCGCATGTAAAAAGATAAAAGAACTTACGTGTCAATATAAATCTGTCATTTTTAGAATGTCTGACACACCATTCGTGAGGTTCTCTAAAAATCTCTTCATGCGTTACAGTCCAACTGATGCATGCTATTGGGACAGCCAGTACAAAAAGCCAGATAATTTGAGTTGCTATAGTCATAAATTGAGAATGCTTTAACTAATTTCTTATTCTCTCGGATGATTTTCAGGATAATGTTCAGCGTCAAAATCGTCCAATTCTTCGTCATCATCAAGATCGCCGTCTTTTTCCAAATCATCTTCATAATCTAATTCCGGGTCATACTCATCATCAAAATCATTTTCTTCGTCGTCATTTGTAATCGCATCATCTTCATTTATGATTCTTTCCTGATTCGGGATATTTTCAGATCTCACATTTGAGTTTTTTTCGAAATCCTGTTCAGGGTGTTTCAAATCTTCAATAAATTCTTCCTGATATTGATAAGGATCTTCATCTCTTGCATAATTATCATTATCAATCAGTGTATTTTGCTCTATAACATCAGGATCGCTTTCGCCAAATTCCCAATTATTTTCTTTTTTTAAATCCTGTTTGTATTGATCTTCATTAGAATATGTTCCATCTAAAAGTGTATTTTGATCTATAAAATCCGGATCAGTATGACCATAGTCATAGTTGTTTTGCTTTTCCATGGCTTTACGTTTTAAAAGTTGTGTTTTACAAAATTACCTTAGAAACCAGACGAATTCCTTACAGGAAAATAAATTATAGTTGCATAATTAACAGTTGGTTATAAAATACAAGCATTAATTGAAAGAAACTGGTTTAGAAATACTTCAATGGAGAATAAGCTTTTCACCCAAAACTGATATTCAAAAGACTTTTATGAGATATCCTAAATATTTGATGTTTAGTAATTTTATAGAAATTTCAATTCATTGAAAAATCTTGTTCCATAGGAACATCTCATCGGTAGCAAAAGAATAGATGAATGAAAATAACGTTCCGTAGGAACGTTTGATTATTGTATTACAATTTTGAAACAAATCAATTATGTATTATCAAACGAACCTATAGACGTAACGAAAATGCGCATATTTTTTTACTAATGAATGTTCCTAGGGAACATTTTATGCGTTAAAGATTGGTTATGATACGTAGATTGTAAGAAAATTTTTTTGCAATTTTTTTATTTCATTAAATTTGACCTAATTATAACACACTAATTTTTTTTGCAGGAAATGCAATGCTATAGACAATCCTAAATTTACTTAGGATTACTACATAATTAAAGAATAAAAGAATATGAAAAAGCTATTTTTAATTTTGCTGTTTTTATTGCAAATACCTGGAGTCTTTGCACAGAATCAAGTTGAAGATCCTTCATCAAAAAAAATTATCGGAACTTGGTATAATGACTCGAACCGAAATGCAAAATGGATATTTGGTTCAGATGGAAAACTCTATAATTACGATAAAGATGTTTTCAAAGTTATGTTTCGCTATACTATTTCACATAGCTGTCAAAATAATTCAGATGATAATACTGAATTTTTAACCTTAATGGATAAAGACGGAAACGAATTTTGTTTTAAAATAATTGCCATAAATGAGAATAAAAATGGGATTTTATCCTTAATTAAGATGGATACAATGCAGCCCCTTCGTTTTGTCAATAATGTAAATATTAAAAGCGGAATGTAATTCGAAACGTTCCTACGGATCGATATAAAAAAATATCTATTTTTTCTACCAATAAAATGTTCCATAGGAACATTTTTTTTGCTTCTAAGAAATAAAACTTTGCGTCTTTGTGCCTTTGTGGCAAAATTTTTCCAGCATTAAATTTTCATTAACAAAAAGTAAGATTTCATTAGTTTATATTTGTAAGGCACAAATTAATCCTAAAGTATTGTACCTCATGAAGATCAAGTCTTTTTTGTATATATTTCTGTTTGGTGTTTTCTCGTTTTCAGCTTATAGCCAGAACGTGAAGCTGTTAAACATCAATCAGCTTAACGAAAGAATTAAAAACGGAAAAGACAGCACTTATGTAGTGAATTTTTGGGCGACGTGGTGCGCACCTTGTATTAAAGAACTGCCACATTTTGAAAAACTCAGCGCAGATCACAAATCAGAAAAATTGGCCGTTTTATTGGTTAGCCTTGATTTTAAATCGAAACTAAGTTCGAGCGTAGTTCCGTTTGTGAAAAGAAAAAACCTGAAAAACGAAGTATTTCTATTAAACGAAAGCAGTCCGCAGGAATTTATAGACCGGATAGATCCAAGCTGGTCAGGAAGTATTCCCGCAACACTTTTTATCAAAGACGATAAGCGAAAATTTGTCGAAAGTGAATTTACCTATGAACAATTATTAACTGAATATAAAAAACTGTAAACCCGTAAACCATGAAAAAAATAATTCTATTATTCACATTGGCTCTTTCTGCCTTTCTTGCTCAGGCACAAACTGGAACAACTCTTAAAGCTGGAGATACCGCACCGGATTTTAAGCTGAAAAATGTAGACAATAAAGAAGTTTCTTTTGGAAGTTTTCCAAATGCAAAAGGATATATCGTCGTTTTTACTTGTAATACATGTCCTTACGCTGTAGGTTATGAGCAAAGAATTATCGATTTAGATAAAAAATTCAAGCCACAGGGATATCCGGTAATTGCGATTAATCCAAACGATCCGGAAGCTTCTACAGCAGATACTTTCAACAAAATGCAGGATTTGGCAAAAGAAAAAAAATATCCTTTTCCATATTTATTTGATGCAGGACAAAAAATTACAGACGAGTACGGAGCAAAACGTACGCCTCACATTTTTATCGTTTCTAAAACTGCAAAAGGAAACGTAGTAGAATATGTTGGTGCAATTGATAATGATCCGGAAGGAACAAAAGCAGAGAAAGTAAAATATGCCGAAGATGTAATTGCATCTTTAAAAAGCGGTCAAAAACCAGCTGTAACACAGACTAAAGAAATTGGCTGTACAGTAAAAAGAAAAGCAAAAGCTTAATTACCAGAATTTAATTTGTTTAAAACGCCTCAGAATATGAGGCGTTTTTTTATGCAATAATTTCGTTTATTTTGTGTTCTTTAAGTTCCAGTTCCGCAATAATTTGTCTTTTCATTATGGTTTGAATATAATCTTTTGCTTCAGCGTACGAAATGTTGTATTTACGTGGAATGTCCTGTAAATGAACTGGAAAATCAGTTAGTAATTTATCGTAATAAATATCGAGCTCTTTCTCGTTTGGCATTTCAAACTTTAGCTTAATTTGAAATCTTCGAAGCAAAGCCGTATCAATACTGTTGTAAAAATTCGTAGCACAAATCAATAAACTATCCGTTGGTAAATAATCAATCAGCTGAATAATCGTGTTTACTAAACGTCTCATTTCGGCAACATCTTTGTCGTCACTTTCACGGCTTTTTCCAATTTGGTCAAATTCATCCAGGAACAAAACCGCTTTTTCGCGAATCGCTTTGTCAAAAATAGCTTTTACATTTTTAGACGTTTCGCCAATTTTAGCATTAATTAAAGTGCTCAGGTTTATAATGACAATGCTTTTATTTAATGCCGTTGCAATAGCTTTTGCAGTTGTCGTTTTTCCGCAGCCGGAATGTCCGTGAAGCAGGATTTTGTTATCAACTTTAAGATTATACTTTTTTAATTCCTCGATGTATTTATGCTCTTTTATTGTTTGAGACAAAGCAGATTTATTCTCTTCGCTGAAAAGCAGATCGTCCAGCGCAATTTTTTCAGTATCGTTTACAACAAGTTCGTACAGATTCATTTGAGATTTTATTTGGTGCAAAATTAGACTTTATTCTGCAATATTTTCATTCCAGATTTCTTTCTCTAAAAAACGATTTCCAAAAATAGAAGTTCCAATTCGCACCATGTTGGAACCTTCGGCAATGGCCAGTTCTAAATCCTGTGACATTCCCATCGAAAGTTTTAAATGGGTTATTCCTTCAATTTTTGCATTGTAAACTTCATCACTTATTTCTCTAAGCAAACGAAGCGACGGACGCATTTTTTCTTTCTCTACATCCAATAATCCAATCGTCATTAATCCTTTGATTTTTAAAGTATGATATTTCCCGATTTCTTTAATAAAAGGAATAACATCTGAAGGAGCCAATCCAAATTTACTTTCTTCAAAAGAAGTGTTGACCTGAATAAAAACATCAAGATTTCGGTTTTCTTTTTGAAGCTGTTTGTGTAATTCTTCTGCAAGACTTAATCGATCAAGAGATTGAATACAGCTTACATATTTTAAAACATCTTTTACTTTATTGGTTTGCAGATGACCAATAAAATGACGTTCGATTTTTAAATCTTTTAATTCTGAATCCTTATCTCGAAATTCCTGCATTTTATTTTCACCAATCAAATTTTCTCCAGCTTCGATTGCAATTCGTATTCTCTCGGCAGGAACAGTTTTAGTTGCCAATAATAATTGCACATCTGAAACATCTCTGTCAGAAAGTTTACAGGCATTTTTGATACGATCGTGAACCTGTTTCAAATTAAAAATAATATCCTCTTTCATAATACAAATATATTGCTATTGTGGAGTATAAAAAAAATCCAGTTTTCTCAATATAAACTAGTCCAGATTATTGAAGGAACCAGACCAGAAAATGCTCAGAAATGACAAAACTGGATTATTTAATGGTTAGGTATCCTGCCTAATTTTGTCTCGGCAATGAAGTCAAATTAAAATCAAATCAAAATGAGTAAATCAATTTTTTATCATGCAGGTTGTCCAGTTTGCGTAAGCGCAGAACACGACATTTTAAATTTAGTAAAAGATGTTGAAGTAGTAAACATCGGAGAAGACAGATCTCGAATTGCTGAAGCTCAAAAGGCTGGTATAAAATCAGTTCCGGCTTTGGTAACACCAAACGGAAATGTATTGCACATTAATTTTGGTGCCTCTATGGAGGATGTGATTGGGTAAATATAAATGCCTCTTTGGAGTTTTCTTCAAAGAGGTTTTATAAGACTTCATAAAAAAATAAGTTAACTATAAAAAAATAAGAATAAGATGAAAGTAGCAGTATGGGATACTTATGTAACCCGAAAAGACGGTAAAATAATGCATTTTGATATTTTGGTTAATGAAAATACAGATGATGCAAACCAGGTTTTTGAATATGGTAAAGCATACCTTAAAACGGTTTTACAGGAAGGTCAGCCTTTGACCTCAAAAGAATGCAGATTTTGTCATATCGACAAAGCTCCGGAAGATATTGAAAATCAAATTCTTAAAGATGGTTTTTCGATTATTGAAATGGAAAACTGTTATTAATTTTTCATTTAGAATTATTAATTCGTAGACTGAAAGTGTGTGGGCTTTCAGTCTATTTTATTTGTTAGAATTATGAAAAACATCTTCGATTTAGAAACACAGAACAGTAGTTTAGACGGAAAAATTACAACAGGATTTGAACGTTTGTCTCAGGTTTTCAGGGTTTTGTTATGGGAAAAAGCCAAAAAATATGATTTGAGCCCAATTCAGATTCAGCTTTTAATTTTTATAAAACATCACAAAAAAAACAAAGCAACGGTAAGTTATCTTGCAAAAGAATTTAATTTGACAAAAGCCACAATTAGTGATACCATCAAGGCTTTGGAACAAAAAAAATACATTACAAAAGTTGTAAATGCCAGCGATTCCAGAAGTTCTACGATCGAGCTCACTACAAAAGGTTTAGAAATGATTTTTGTGACAGAAGATTTTACAGACCCTTTATTTGATTTGGTAAAAATAGTACCCGAAAATGAGAAATCGGTTTTATGGAAAAATCTCAGTTTTGTAATTGAACAACTGCATAAGCTACAAGTTATAAACGTTCAGAGTACGTGCCATAATTGCGGTTATTTTGTACAGCAAAACGGAAATAATTATTGCCGGTTAATGGACATTAAATTAGAAACAAAAGACATCAGATTAGATTGTAACGATCATAAACCTGTTCGGTTATAAATATTTTGAAAGTGCTTTAATACCTTCTTCCATTTGCTCTTCTGTAAGCGATGCATATCCTAATCTAAATCCATTTACTGGACTATCAAAACTGAACTTTTCCGGAGTCATTACTTTTATTCCTTTCAAAAGTAATTCAGTGCAGATTTTTTCTGTATCAACAATTTTATTTGGTACAATCCAAAATGCCAGACCGCCTTCGGGTTTCGTAAAAGTAATTTTGTCTTTTAAATAAAGTTGGCAAAGACTTTCAAAATGATCTCTTTTGGCTTTGTAAATGAGGTTTGTTTTTTTGAGATGTCTCTTGATTTTCCCTTCGTTAATAAGATGAAGAACCGCTTCTTCCATAATATTATCACCCTGAACATCAATTATTCTGCGGTGATTGGCTATTTTTTTAATATTTTGAGAAGAACTTGCAACATAACCAATACGCAATGCCGGAGCCACGATTTTACTTAATGTTCCAATATAAATAAAGTTTTTAGCATTGCTGTAGCTCGAAATTGGCAGAATTGGGCGCTGTCCGAAATGAAATTCATTATCGTAATCATCTTCAATAATCGTAAATCCGTATTGATTGGAAAGTTCAATAAGCTTTAATCTTTTCTTCAAACTCATCGTAACAGTAGTTGGAAATTGATGATGCGGCGTTACATAAATCGCTTTTACAGAATGTCTTTCAAGATGATTTTCGACTTCATCTAAATCCAAGCCATCTTTAGTAACATTAACCGGAAGCAGACTCGCACCGGCATTTTCAAAAGCTTCCCAAGCAGGTTTATAGCCCGGATTTTCGATTATCACATAATCTCCTTTTGATAATAAACAATGTGCCGCCAGATACATCGCCATTTGGCTGCCGCGTGTTATGCAGATTTCATCCAAAGAAACATTCATTCCTCGTTTAAAATTCAGCATTTGTACAATCGCTTTTCGAAATTCGATATTGCCAAGTTCATTGCTGTAACCCATAATCTGCCAGCGCGATTTTCTGTTGAATATCTCACGGTATGCGCGTGCGAGATCGTTCATAGGAGCGAGACGGCTGTCGGGAAGTCCGTCATCAAAAACGAGATGCGGTTTATGGTTTTCGACTGCAACATTAACTTGTGTTTCTGCTTTTTTATTTATGCTGATTTCAGGAAGAATATCGGCAATAAAAGTCCCTTTTCGGTCCATTGTAATCAGCCATCCTTCGGCAATCAAAACATCTAAAGCTTCAATTACGGTATTTCGATTCACATTTAATAGTCCAGCAAGTTGTCGGCTTCCGGGCAAAGCATTTCCGCTGGTAAGTTTTCTGGATTTAACCGCATTGATTATAGCATCAGCAATTTGCAGGTAGAGTGCTTTGTCTGATTTTTTATCTAAGTGAATTTCAAATTGCCATGGTCTTAACATCTGGACTATCTTATTTTAATTAAAAGAAAACAATAGGATAGTCCAAATTTACATTATTTTAAGATTGGCATCTTAGTTTTATACTAATTCTAATAATTTTTCAGTGGTAATCACTTCTGCAAATTCATTGTGCAGACTGGCTAAAGTGGTTTGGTGAATTAATTCTGAATCAAATTTTTCTCCGTTTATGCCAATTCTGTCAAATGTAGCCGTGGCATCAGCAATTAATAAAGTGTCATAACCGTAATTACCGGCCATTCTGGTGGTTGTAGAAACGCAGTGATTGGTAGTCAAACCCACAATAACAAGATCGGTGATGTTTTGTTCATCAAGTCTTTCTTTTAAATCTGTGCCAATAAAAGCGCTGTTTACATTTTTTACTATTACAGGTTCGCTGCCAATTGGTTTTGCTTCGTCTTTAATTTCAAATCCGGGATTGGATGGATGTAATTTTGAATTTGGATGTACAGAACTGTGTACAATGTGGAAAATAGGTAATTGCAGCGTTCTCCATTTTTCAAGAATCTGTGCAATTTTAGTTTCAGCATTTTTATTGTTTCGGTTGCCGCCCCAAAATTCTTCTTCGTTAAAACCTTTTTGCACATCAATAATTATCAAAGCGGGTTTTTTGTCTCTAAGTTTCATTTGTTTATCTATTTGATTAGATTGCAAATGTACTTTGGAACTCCATGCAGAAAAAGGACAAACAATAGTCGGTTTAGGACAGCAGATTTTTAATTGAAGGACTCAAAGCATCATCATTTTGATGCAGTACAATTTTTAATTGTTTAGAAGTTTTGTAGCCGCATAAATGTGCAATATGTTCTATTTTATAATCAGAATTGGCGAGAAGACTTTTTGCCTTTTCAATTCTTAATTTAGTGCGGTATTCTGCAATTGTAACTCCGGTTTCTTTTTTAAAAATTCGGGTTAGATTTCTCGGACTTACATACACTAATTCAGCCAGGAATTCAATAGTGGAAGTTTTTTCTAAATTGTAAATAATCCAATCCTGAATGGTATGGATTTTTTCATCGCGATGATTTCGATATTGTAAATAAACACTTTCCTGTTCCTCGGTTCCGTTTCTTCTTTTATAAACTACTAGTTCTTTGGCTATTTTTGATGCCGTTTCCTTACCGTGTCTTTCTTCAATAATAAACAAAGCCAAATCAATTCCGGTGACAATTCCGGCACTTGTATAAATGTTTTCAGACTTAGTATAAAGCGTATTTTTTTGTGTTTTTACAAGAGGAAAATCATTTTTAAGTTTCTCAACAAATTTCCAGTGCGTTGTACATTCTTTATGATCTAAAAGCCCGGATTTTGCCAGAAGAAATGCTCCTGTGCAGACACTGCAAATTGTAGTTTGATTTTGATTTGCTTTATGCAGCCAGTCAAAAAATACTGGATCATCAGAAATTGTATTTAAAGCACGCGTGCTAAATCCGGAAATAAAAATAATGTCTTCTTTTTGCGGATTAACTTTTGTAAAATGAATTAATGAAGAGAGTTCCAATCCGGAATTTGAACTTACAGAAGATTGCCCGCTAATAAATACCAGTTGATAATCGAATCCCAAATCACGAGCTTCCTGAAATACTTCGACAACACCGCTCAAGTCAAGTAAAGTGACTTGTTTAGGAATATAGAAATAAACCGATGGTTTAGTTTTTGTCATTCTTGCAGAAAGTTCTCGTTTATTTTTTCAGTTTTGTTTTAAAAAAATCAATAGTTCTTGTCCACGATAGCGTAGCCGCAGCTTCATCGTATCTTGGCGTTGTATTATTATGAAAACCATGATTTACATTTGGATAAAAATAAGCGGTATTTTCAACTTTATTTTTGTTCAAAATTTCCTGAAATGCCGGCCAGCCTTCGTTTACACGTGTATCTAAACCTGCGTAATGCAATAGGAGAGGAGTCTTTATTTTTTCTGCTTCTTCCGTAGTCGGCTGTCCTCCATAATACGGAACTGCCGCTTTTAAATCCGAAATTTTCACAGCCATCATATTCGAAATCCATCCGCCAAAACAAAAGCCGACAACGCCAATATAACCGTTGCAGTCTTTGTGTGATTTAAGATATTCGTAAGCAGCAATAAAATCTTCGAGCATTTCTTCTCTGGTACGTTTCTTTTGCAATTCGCGTCCTTCATCATCATTTCCCGGATAACCGCCTAACGGCGACAAAGCATCTGGTGCAAGCGTAATGAAACCTTCAATGGCAGCTCTTCTTCCCACATCTTCAATATAAGGATTAAGTCCGCGATTTTCGTGAACTACAATTATTCCGGGTAATTTCTTTTTCGAATCAGCCGGCTGTGATAAAAGTCCTTTTATAGAACCGCCGCCTTTTGGGGAATCGTAGTTGATGTAACCCGTTTTTAGTCTTGGATCTGTTGGCTGCACTAGAATACTGTCGACGTAATTGGGTGTCATAAAACTTAAAAGCGACGGAAGTGTCAACGAACCAACAGCAAATATGGAAAGTTTTTCTACAAACTGTCTTCGGTTAATTTTATTATGCGCATAGTCATCATACAAATCAAATACTTCCTGACTGATATCTTCTTTGGTTATTTTGTTATCCATGATCTTGATTTTTTGGGATAACTAAATTAGGGAATAAAAAGTAAATAAGTGAATAGTGGGTAGTAATTAGTAATTAGTAACTAGTAATTAGTGAATAGTAATTAGTAAAGTGAATAGTTTAGCAAGGCAGACTGAAAACTGCGACTGCGACTGAAAACTGCGACTGAAAACTGTGACTGTAAACCTGAGCTTAAAGACTTTTCAGCTTCTTCATGAAGACTGGAAACACTTCGTTTAATTCATCAAATAATGGATTATTTCGGTGTTTCAGTTTGATTTCGCTGAACAATTTTAATCCAAGCGCAAACTGTGTGGCTTCGTGCGGATTTTCGAATATATTTTTGTCTTTTATTTTTTGTATAATTCCAAATATTTCGTCGTGATTGTCGAATTCTATTCCTAATTCTTTTGCCGGATGAGTATCTCCGTTGGCATATTCTTTTAAGCTTAAGGTTAGATAATATTTGTTGGATTTCTTTTGCATGGTATTTTAATTTTCAATGTTATTTCAGCCATTTATCGACAATAGTTTTAAACGTTTCTTTATATTGTTCGCCCACAGTAATTTCAGTTTTGCCAATGAAAATTGAATTCTTGGTAATGGCGTTTATTTTGTCAAGAGCAACGATAAACGAACGATGAACACGCATAAATTTTGCTGATGGTAATTTTTCTTCTAAAGCCTTTAACGATATCAGCGAAAGCACTCCTTTTTGAGAATCATCAAGATGTACTTTTACATAATCTTTTAAACTTTCGATATATAAAATTTCTTTGAGCGGAATTCGAACCCATTGGTATTCTACTTTTAAGAAAATAAATTCGTCATCAGCTGCAACGGTCTGAAAGTTATTTGAAGCCTCTTCGGTTATTTGCAATACTTTATTGGCAGCTCGAAGAAATTCTTCATAACTAAAAGGTTTTAAAAGATAATCAACAGCATTTACTTTATAACCTTCAATCGCATAATGATTGTAAGCCGTTGTAAAAACGATTTTGGGCACCTGGCCCGGCTGTTCCTGCAAGAGTCTGGCCAGTTCCATTCCGGTTAAATTGGGCATATTGATATCCAGAAAAACAAGATCAGGCTGTTTCTCTCTGATTAAACTCATCGCTTCAACAGCATTATCACAGCTTGCCGTTAATTGTAAAAAGGGAGTCTGTTCGATAAAAGTTTCGACAAGTCTTAATGCGAGGGGTTCATCATCTACTGCTATACATTTTAATACTGTCATTACTCTAAGTTTATTTGCAGTTTTACATCGTACATTCCGTCTTTAGCAATGCTGGCGGTCAGCGAATGTTTGTTCGGGTAAATTAAATGGAGTCTGCGTTTCGTATTCGTTAAACCAATTCCGCCTTCATCAGTTGTTGATGTTTTTTCGAAATACGTGTTTTTTACTTCAAATTCAAGATTGCTTCCGTCTTGTCTCAGCGAAATATAAATTTCACTTTTATCCGTAGCATGAATACCATGTTTAAAAGCATTTTCTACTAAAGGTAGTAATAACATCGGAACAATTGGGTAATCGTGTATCTTTTCCGGAATGTTGGTTGTAATCGTTAATTTTTTGTTCGCACGAAGTTTCATCAATGCGATAAAATCTTTCATAAAGTCGGCTTCTTTGAGCAAAGTTGTTCTTTCTTCTGTGCTGTACAGCAGGTAACGCATCATTCGGCTTAAAGTATGAAGCGCATTTCTGGAATCTTCAATATTGGTATACGTCAGCGAATAAATACTGTTTAGGGAATTAAAGAAAAAGTGCGGATTAATCTGCGCTTTCAGCATTGCCAGTTCGGCCATCGTTTTATCCTGCTCCAGTTTTTGTTTGTGCTGTGCGGCTTTCTGCCAATGCTGTAACATCGCCCAGCTCGTGCTGATTCCTAAAACCAGTAAAGTGAGCATTAAAACATAATTGTCAAAATACGGATTTCGGTATTTTTTAAACCCTAATACTAAACTGATTTTGTTATGAAGATCAGTTTGAGAAGTATAAAAATAAGCAATAACCTGCATGGCAAAAACCGTAAGAAAAGCCCAAACCAAAAACGGAGAAGTATTGTCTTTTATAATGGTTTTTGGAACTATGATTTTGGCATTAGAATAAAAAATAATGATTAGTAAAACCAATACAATCATCTGCCAAAGCCAAAAAACACCCGGAAGAATTACATTCCAGGTTAAAGGCATGTAAAACAACATGATAAATCCCAATAATACCCAGCTCAAGATATGAAGTCCGGTAAAATAATAAGATTTGTATACTTTTGATGCCATTTCGAATTTTATCTTTTTGGCAATATTACTGTTTATTTGAATGCAATTTTGAACCAATCGCTAAAAAGAGAATTACAGCCCTTAAAAACCATTTTTGAACCGACGAGTTTAAAAACTAAACGCTTGTTTAATTTTTTAAAAATCCCATCGTGTGTCAGGCTATCTTTATCGATTGTCATTTGCTCTCCGTCTATTTCAAAATTTTTGCGTGTTATATTTTATTTCTTTTGTTGGCATATAATCGATAATTAGATATTATTTCAAATGAATAAGCAATCATTTTTAAGCATTCTCGCAGCATCAGTTATTATCGCATCTTGCGGTAAAAATGATAAATCGGCTCAGGCCGGAGGCGCACCGCAGGTTAAAGAGTATAAAACGCTGACTTTACAGCCGGAATCTGCTACATTAAACAGCGATTATCCTGCCAGTATTCAAGGACAGCAGAATATAGAAATCCGACCTAGGGTTGAAGGATACATCGATAAAATTTTTGTTGATGAAGGAGCAGTTGTAAAAGCAGGGCAGCCATTATTTAAAATCAGCGCACCAGAATATGAGCAACAGGTTCGTACGGCATCAGCAAGTATTAAAAGTGCTCAGGCCGATTTAAGTTCTGCAAAATTAGCAGTAAATAAAGTAAAGCCATTGGTTGAAAAAGGAATTATAAGTAAATACGATTTAGAATCGGCACAATATACTTATGAATCTGCTGTAGCTTCTTTAGCTCAGGCAAATGCCGCTTTGGTAAATGCTAAAACCAATTTAGGATATACAACCGTAACAAGTCCGGTTGACGGCGTTGTAGGTTCAATCCCGTTTCGTTTAGGAAGTTTGGTAAGTTCTAATACAACAGAACCTTTAACCACAGTTTCAAGCATTGGGAATGTTTATGCTTATTTTGCAATGAATGAAAAAGTGCTTTTGAATTTTACTAAAGATTCAGGAGCTTCATTAAATCAAAAAATCAAAAGCCTTCCGGCAGTTTCTTTATTGCTTTCAGATGGTTCTGCATACGATCAAAAAGGGAAAATAGAAACCGTAAACGGATTAATTAATACCGAAACCGGAACAGTAAATATAAGAGCTCGTTTTCCGAACCCAAAAGGAATTATCAGAAGCGGAAGCAGCACAACAGTTAGAATTCCAAATGACGTTAAAGATGTAATCATAGTTCCTCAAAGCGCAACATTTGAGCTTCAGGATAAAATATTCGCAGTAGTTTTAGGAAAAGACAATAAAACTAAAAATGTCAATATCACGGTACTTGAAAATACAACTAATAATTATTATGTAGTAACAAGCGGTTTAAAAGCAGGTGACGAAATTGTATTAGAAGGAGTTGCTGCTTTAAAAGAAGGAAGCGAGATTAAAGCTCAAAATCAAAAAGCAGAAACAGTATACGCCGATTTAAAATAAAAGAAATGTTTAAAAAATTTATACAAAGACCTGTACTCTCGACGGTAATATCTGTTATTATTGTCATTTTAGGTGTTTTGGGCCTAATTGAGTTACCTATCTCTCAATATCCGGATATTGCGCCGCCAACGGTAAACGTATCGGCAAGTTATACGGGTGCCAATGCAGATGTGGTATTAAAAAGTATTGTAATTCCGCTTGAAGAGCAAATTAATGGTGTAGAAAACATGACATACATGACTTCTACAGCAACAAACGATGGAAATGCTTCTATCAAAATCTTCTTTAAAGTGGGAACAAATCCTGATTTAGCAGCGGTAAACGTTCAAAACAGGGTTTCCAGAGCAACAAGTTTACTGCCTGTAGAGGTAACTCAGGCTGGGGTTACAGTAACCAAAAGCCAGAGTAGTAACTTATTAATTTTCTCTTTATACAGTGAAGATAAAGCTTACGATCAGACGTTTCTTCAAAATTATGCGAAGATCAACCTTGTACCGCAAATTCAGCGTGTAGTTGGAGTAGGAGATGTAACCGTTTTTGGTGCCAAAGATTATTCGATGAGAATCTGGCTGAAACCAGATGTAATGCAACAATACAAATTGATTCCGAGTGATATTTCGGCTGCTTTAGCAGAACAGAATATCGAAGCCGCACCAGGTAAATTTGGTGAAAACGGAAATCAGGCGTTTCAATATGTAATTAAATACAAAGGACGTTTAACAAGTGCTCAGGAATTTGAAGATATTGTTATAAAATCAGTAGGAAACGGACAAATGCTCCGACTTAAAGATGTGGCTAAAGTTGAGTTAGGTTCTTTAAGTTATGCTTCAACTATTAAAACAAACGGTGTAGAATCGGCAGCGATGGCGATCAGCCAGACTCCGGGATCAAATGCACGTGATGTAATCAACAACTCTAAAAAGTTGATTGAAGAAGCGGCAAAGAGTTTTCCAAAAGGAGTAAAATATACAATTCTGGTTGACGTTAACGAAAATCTGGATGCCTCTATTGAAAAAGTAATTCATACTTTGATCGAAGCTTTTATATTGGTTTTCATCGTAGTATTTATTTTTCTTCAGGATTTTAGATCCACTTTAATTCCGGCAATTGCGGTTCCGGTTGCTATTGTGGGAACATTCTTCTTCCTGAGTTTATTCGGATTTACGATTAACTTATTGACACTTTTTGCGATGGTTCTTGCGATTGGTATTGTGGTCGATGATGCGATTGTGGTCGTCGAGGCGGTGCATGCCAAACTGGATCACGGTTATAAATCGGCTAAGAAAGCTACAATTGATGCAATGAGCGAAATTTCGGGAGCGATCATTTCGATTACTTTGGTAATGGCAGCGGTATTTATTCCGGTAACTTTCATCAATGGATCAACAGGGGTTTTCTACAAACAATTTGGTATCACGCTGGCCGTTGCGATTATTCTTTCAGCAGTAAACGCTTTGACTTTGAGTCCGGCTTTGTGTGCTTTGCTTTTAAAACCACACGCAGACGATCATAAACATAAAAGCTATCTGCAAAGATTTTATACTTCGTTTAATGTTGCATTTGAGAATGTAACCGAAAGATACAAGCGTTCTGTAAGTTTCCTTTCAGTTAAAAAATGGATTGTACTGGCGGCTATTCTTATTGCCGGAGGTTCATTGTTTTATATGATGAAAACCACACCATCTGCTTTCGTTCCTGCAGAAGATCAGGGAACTGTTTTTGCCAATATTAGTTTACCGCCTTCCGCTTCGATGGAACGTTCTGATGTAATCGCTAAGAAAGTAGACAGTATTGCGAAGACTATTCCGGGAGTAAAAAATACGCTTCGTATTGTGGGGCAGAACTTTACAGCCGGAGCGGGAAGTGCTTATAGTATGGTTATTGTAAAATTGTATCCTTGGGACCAGCGTGATTTAAGTGTAAATGATGTTATCGGTCAGCTTTTTGCCAAAACCAGCGGCATTCGCGAAGCTAATATTTTCTTTATTTCACCACCAACGATTCAGGGTTTTGGACAAAGTGGCGGGTTTGAATTCCAGCTTCAGGATAAAGGCGGACACACGACTGCAGAATTTTTTAAAGTGAATACGGAGTTCTTAGAAAAGTTATCAAAACGTCCGGAAATACAATACGCAACAACGCCGTTTAATCCTGGTTTTCCTCAATATATGATGGATATTAATTTGGCAAAAGCCAAAGATGCAGGAGTTTCGATAAATTCGATTTTATCAACGATGCAGGGATATTATGGCGGATTGTATGCTTCGAACTTTAATAAATTCGGAAAACAATACCGTGTTATGATTCAGGCTTCTCCGGAATTCCGTACGAATACAGAAGGACTGAATAAAATCTTTATTAGAAACAGTGCCGGAAACATGGCTCCAATTACGGAGTTTGTAAAAATGACCAGAGTTTTTGGACCGGAATCTATTTCGAGATTTAACCTTTTCTCTTCTATTGCTATTACGGGAGCACCAAATCCTGGATTTAGCTCAGGAGATGCGATTAAAGCGATTCAGGAAGTGGCAGCAGAAAATCTTCCGGCAGGTTATGGATATGAATTTTCAGGATTAACACGTGAGGAATTAGCATCTGGAAGTGAAACGATTTTCATTTTTATTTTGTGTTTGGTTTTTGTTTATTTCTTACTGAGTGCACAATACGAAAGTTATATTTTACCATTTGCGGTATTATTCTCGATTCCGTTTGGATTAGCAGGAGCGTATTTATTCTCGATTATTTTTAAACTGAACAGTAATATTTATCTGCAGATTTCCCTAATCATGTTAATTGGACTTTTGGCCAAGAACGGTATTTTGATTGTTGAATTTGCTTTGGACAGAAGACGAAAAGGTCTGCCAATTGTACAAGCCGCAATTGAAGGTGCTGTGGCACGTTTACGACCAATTTTAATGACTTCTTTCGCCTTTATTTTAGGACTTGTTCCGTTAATGTTTGCTACCGGAGCAGGAGCTGTGGGGAACAAATCGATTGGTACAGGAGCTGTAGGAGGGATGTTAATTGGAACCATTTTAGGAGTATTTGTTATTCCGGTTCTGTTTATCATTTTCCAGACTTTACAAGAAAAAGTGAGCGGACCTGCTAAAGATGGTTATGATGACGAAGATGATGACGAGGAAATTCAGTTAATAGAAGCTCACAAAGAGTAAAATTAAATTAAAACAGAGATGACTAATAGTTCAAATAAATATATTCTTATGGTAATTGCAGCCGCACTTTTAAGTGCGTGCTCGATTACCAAAAAGTACGAACGCCCAACAACACTCTCGACAGATAAACTGTATCGTGATGAGGCTTCCGCCGATTCGACTACGATTGCAGATATGCCGTGGCAGAGCGTTTTTAAAGATGAAAAACTGAATGCATTAATTCAAAAAGGATTAAACAATAACCTTAATTTGAAAAATGCTATTGAGAATATCATACAGGCACAAGCTTCACTTCGTCAAAGTAAATTAGCCTATTATCCAACATTGCAATTGGATGCCAATGCAACGCATACTAAGCAGTCAGAAGCTGGACTTAACTTTCCGGCGGGAATCAACATCAATACGTTAACTACAACTTATAAATTAGGTTTAAGTACGTCTTGGGAAGCTGATATCTGGGGGAAATTAAGCAGTTCTAAAAGAGCAGCTTTGGCGAATTATTTAGCAACAGATGCTGCGAAACAAGCGGTACAGACACAACTGATTTCTGATATTGCGAATAATTATTTTATGTTGCTGGCTTATGATAAATCGTTAAAAATTACTCAGGAAACATTAGAAAGCCGTATTAAAAATGTAGCGACAATTAAGGATTTAAAAGAAGGCGCTATTGTTACCGGTGCGGCGGTTGTACAGAGTGAAGCCAATCAGCATGCGGCAGAGGTTTTGATTCCGGATTTGAAACAAAGTATTCGTGAAACCGAAAACGCTTTGAATATCTTATTAGGACAAGCTCCCGGGCCAATTGACAGAGGAGAATTAGGAACGCAGATTATTCCGGAGAATATTGCAATTGGAATGCCTTCGCAGTTATTACAAAATCGCCCTGATGTTCGTCAGGCCGAGTTTAATTTCAGAGTTGCTTTCGAGTCTACAAATTTGGCTAAAACGTATTTTTATCCAAGTTTAACGCTTACGGCAAGCGGAGGTTTTTCGAATTTAGAATTAAAAGATTTCTTTAGTAATTCTATTTTTTATTCGATTATTGGAGGATTAACACAGCCCATTTTTAATCAGGGTAAAAACAAATTGAGGCTGACAACAGCACAGTCGCAGCAATTGCAGGCATACAATAATTTCCAGCAAAGTCTTTTAAAGGCAGGTCAGGAAGTTTCAAATGCTTTGTATGCGTATCAAATGGCTGTTGAAAAAGAAGACTCGAGACAAAAACAAATTGTAGCCTTAGAAAAAGCAGTCGATTTTACACAGCAGCTTTTAGAATACAGCTCTGCAACTAACTATACAGATGTATTAACTTCTGAACAAAACCTTTTAGCAGCGCAGTTAAGCGGAATCAACGATAATTTACAGAAATTACAAGCCGTTGTGAACTTATACAGAGCTTTGGGAGGAGGCTGGAAATAAAATTGTTTCAATTTAACATTACGTTCGTCGTTAAAATTCGAACCTTGGTCTAAAAGATAATTTAATGTAAAAAAAAGAGTATATTTTTGATTGGTTAAAAATATTAGTATATCCGCCATTAAATTAAATTGAAACATGACTAAAACGCCTCAGAAATGGGGCGTTTTAAATTTAACATGTATGTCGGCTGAAAAGCACTCTTCGTCGATTGTTTTAACGATTTTGTATAATGAATGAGGTAAACGTAAATATTGGCACTACTTTAGATTAATATCTACTAAAATTAATATTTAAAACTCAAAATCATGAAAAAATTAGTATTCGCCTCAGTATTATTTATGAGTGTATTTTTTGCCCATGCGCAGGTATCCGTCAATGTTAATATTGGAACACCTCCAAGTTGGGGACCAGAAGGTTACGATAACGACAGGTATTATTATTTGCCAGACATCGATGTGTATTATGATGTAAACCAAAGTGTGTTTATTTACGACAACAGCGGAAAATGGCTTCGTGCTAAAAGGCTTCCTTCAAGATACAGACAATATGATTTGTATTCAGGTTACAAAGTTGTTTTAACCAATTATAGAGGAGATGCTCCGTATACTTATCATACAAAACACAGAGCCAATTATCCGAAAGGTTATCATGGAAAACCTCAAAAAAATAGAGGGCCAAAACCAGAAAAGTACAACAAACCTAAAGGTGAGCACAAACACGATAATAAAAATAACTCTAAAAAAGAGTCAAAAAAAGACCACGATCACTCCCACAATGATCGCCATTAATTAAATAAACATGACTAAAAAACGCCTCAGAATGAGGCGTTTTTTTATGAATCTAAAATCTAAAATCTAAAATCTAAAATCTAAAATCTAAAAAATCTAAAATCTAAAATCTAAAATCTAAAATCTAAAATCTAAAATCTAAAATCTAAAATCTAAAATCTAAAATCTAAAATCTAAAATCTAAAATCTTATTTCAAAGTCTTTACCTTATGCCCATATAAACCAAACGATAAAATAATCACAAAACATAAAAGCGGAATAATATATCCAGACTGAATATCATCGTGTTTCATATCAATTAAAGTTCCCATTCCGTACGGAAGAATCGCACCGCCTACAATTGACATTACAAGCCATGAAGAACCCGTTTCAGTATTCGATTTTAAGCCAACCAATCCTAAAGAGAAAATCGTTGGAAACATAATTGACATAAAAAATCCGATTCCGCCAAGTGCATAAATAACCACAATTCCGGTTCCGTAAATGGCTAATAAACAAAGTACAATACTGGCACCACAGTAAATCGAAAGTAAGACATAATCTTTTACAAACTTCAGGAAGAAAGTACCAATAAAACGCCCCGCCATAAACAAGAAACCGTAAACACCAAGATAATATCCTGCTGTTTTTTCGTCTAAATGTGCACCTTGTTGTGCAATTCTAATAAAGAAACTCGTGATACAAACCTGTGCGCCAACATAAAAAAACTGCGCCACAACTGCCCAGCTTAAATGACGGAATTTTAAAACAGAGAAAAATCCCGGTTTTATTTCAGCTTCGGTATGTTGTGGTTTCATCGAAGGCAAATGCATGAAGTAAAATATGATTGCCACCAAAACCAATACACTTCCTAAAATGATATATGGCATTTTTACGGCTGCTGCTTCGCCTAATAAATACGTTGCTTTCTCAGCTTCGGGCATTGCGGCCATTTGTTGTGGAGTATGATTTTTTCCTGATAAGATGAATAACGAACCCACAATTGGAGCCACCATAGCCGCTAATCCGTTGAAAGAAGCCGCTAAATTCAATCTTTTAGAAGAAGATTCAGCAGGGCCCAAAATCGCAGCATATGGATTGGCACTTGTTTCTAAAATTGTTAATCCGCAGCCAATAACAAACAAAGCGAATAAAAACAATTCATAAGTTCTTGAATTTGCAGCGGGTACAAATAAAAATGCTCCCGCAGCAAAAACCAATAATCCGGTAATGATGCTGTTTTTATAACCAAATCGTTTAATGAGCATTCCTGCCGGAATCGCCATTATAAAATAAGCAAAAAACACCGAAGTATCAATCAATGTCGATTGGCGGTTGTTTAATTCACACGCCTTTTTTAAATGCGGAATTAAAATAGAATCCAGATTATGTGCCATTCCCCAAAGGAAAAACAAGCTGGTAATTAAAATAAATGGCAGAAGATAGTTTGTTTTTCCGCCTTCAGTCGGCACTTCGTGTAGATCGCCTGTTTGGTTTGTTACTTGCATTAGATAGATAGTTTTTTTATTTTTATTTTCGAGGTGCTAAGGTTCTAAGGTGCTAAGATTCTAAGTTTTACTTTTTGACATCAAAGAGCCCTAAAGCACAATTTTTTTAAACCTTAGAATCTTAGCACCTTAGCATCTTAGTCCCTTTTCTTAACCAGTAATAAATGATCACATACCAAAACCACTTCACCTCTTTGGTTGATGATTTCGACGTGTTCTGTTACGGTTCCCATTTCTGGATTTTTTGCTTCACCTTTTTCAGAAATGGTAATCTCAGAATGGATCGTATCGCCAATGTGAACTGGTTTTACGAATCGCATTTTATCGTATCCTCTTGAAAAAGCTTCCGGGTTTATTTCAGAAGCAGTTAGTCCGATACCGATAGCAAAAACCATAGTTCCGTGCGCAATACGCTGCCCGAATGGCTGTGTTTTACACCATTCCTCATCCATGTGGTGCGGGAAAAAATCTCCCGTGTGTCCGGCATGAACTACAAAATCCGTTTCTGTAATTGTTCTGCCTAATGTAACTCTTTTATCGTTAAGGAGATAGTCTTCGAAAAATGTTGATTTGAAATACATAAATATTTAGTCGTAAAGTTGTAAAGTCCAAAGTCTAAAGTCAAAAATTGAAAGCTGTAAAGTTTAATAAACGAAACTTTAAGACTTTCGACTTTTGACTTTAAGACTTAAATTATAATTCCTCCGTTGTTATTGCTGATGTAACACGCTTCAACCACTTTCATGGTATCTAAAACATCCTGAACACTTGCCAGTAATTTAGAATCTGAACCTTCTTTAAAGCGCATTAGATTAGACATAGTTCCAATGAAAGCTTCTGGAAACCAAGAACCTTCTAAATCTATTTTTTTCCATTCGTATTGGCCTTTTTCATTCTCAATAGCGTATTCAAAAATGTCAGGAAGTCCATCAGGATAATTCATTAACAATCCCATTTTGGCTTTGATCGCTCCTTTTGTGCCTTCCCATTTAATATAACTTTCTTCGTGATTTGGACCAAAGTGATGATCGTGATTCGTATTGATGACCACATGCTTATCTTCGCCATAATCTAAAATGATAGTAGAACGGCTTGAGGATAATTTTTTAAGCGGATGTTTAGCTGTTTTCGCCATCACACTTTTCGGATTTCCCAGAAACGAGCGAATGCAATCGATATAGTGAACGCTGTGAAAAAGAATTTCTAATCTGGGATGTTCCTTAATCAGTGGAAACAATTCCCACGGCGTATTTACCGTAACTTTAAATTCAAAATCGTATAAATCGCCAAGTAATCCTTCATTAATTAAATATCTCGCAGCGCTGACAAAAGGTGAAAATCGAAGTTGGAAATTGATGGCAGCAACAAGGTTTTTTCTTTCGCAGACTTGTACAATTTCTCTGGCTTGAGCCAAATCATTTCCCATTGGTTTCTGAATCAAAACAGCAGCGCCGTCGGGTAATTGCTCTAAGATTTCGATATATTGATCGGGCAAAACCGTAATATCGTAAACGGCATTTGAAGGCGCATTTTTAACCGCATCGGCAACATTTTCAAAAACATGCTCAATCTTAAATTCTTTGGCTAAATCATGTGCTTTTGCAATCGTTCTGTTGGTAATACCAAAAACCGTAAAACCGGCCATTTTATAAGCGGGTAAGTGGGCATCTTTTACAATACCGCTTGCGCCAATGATGATAATGGGCTGTTTGGTTTCGGGCAGTAGAGGTTTATATGGAATATTCATTTTGTTAACTATTTTAAGGTCAATTCGTTATTTTTTCAATATTTTGCTGTGTTTCTTCTAAAAGTGTTTTCGACGAAATATCCGTTTCAATCGCTTTTAAAACCATTTTATCTATCAATTCTGTCACTTTCGGCCAAATGGGTGTTTGTGGTAAAGTCAAAGCATTTTCATGGAGGATTTCAAGTTTATGATAATACGGAATCGTTTTGTTGATTTCGGCATTATTCCAAGTTGATTTTCTGCATCCAATTCCGCCTTCAGTTGTCAATAATTTATCGCTTTCAGCTGTTACTGCAAATCGTAAAAAATCATAGGCAAGTGCTTTATTTTTACTTCCAATGCCAATTGTATAAAGCCAATACACATTTAATGAAGCCGTTTTGTGGTTTTCATCGTGCGGTAATTCGGTAATATCCACTTTGCCTTTTACTTTCGATTCTTCAATTACTTCACACATCGAGGCAAATCCAAACCAATTGATTGCCATTGCGGCTTGTCCTTCGGCGAAAGCCATTCCAGCTTCAACAGAACCAAAATTCTTCGAACCCGGATGAACCGCGTGTGTATTGTTAACGATTTTTCTATAATAATCTAAAGCTTCAATTGCTTGATTATGATTGATATTTATTTTGTTTTGAGGGTCTAAAAGAGATCCTCCGCGCGTCCATAACTGCAGACAGAAATCGAAAACCATATTATGACCGTCAGGATAATTGGCAAAAACACATCCAAATAAATTGCTTTCCGGCCGATTAAAAAATGCTGCAATTTGGGTGAATTGCTCCCAGGTTTTTGGAGGGAACAATTCGTAACCAAATTGTTTCTTAAAGTTTTCTTTTTCGGATAAATCTTCAAATAAATCTTTTCTGTAAATCAGACATTCCGGTCCGTCGTGAAATGGAAGTCCGTAAATGCCACCATTAATCTGCTGTAGATTTAATAGCGATTGATGCCAGCCTTCAGGATAATCCTGCGGCGGGTTTTGATTGATAAAAGAGCTTAAATCGAGAACCGCTTTTTCATTCGCAGCATCAAATATCCAATCGGTATTTAAGTGCGCAATATCCCATTTTCCGTTTTTTAAACCTTTATTGGTGATGGTTTCTTCATAAAGATCGTGCAGTTCCAGGGGTACCATTTCAACCTCAATCTGAATATTGTTTTTTAAACAAAATAGATCCCACAGCTTTTGCAGCGTACTTTCAAAAGGAGAAAATTTTCTAACAGCGATTCTAAATTTCTCCATATCTATGCTATAAATTCTTTTATAATTCGCTCGTTATCTTGTCCTAATTTTGGAGAACCTTTACCAGAGGTAAAATATTCGCCATCAATTTTTATTGGGCATCTTGTAGTTTTATACGAATAGCCGTCAAGCATTTCAACCTGCTGTGTAAATTCTAAAACTTTAAAACCCTCTTCTTTGAAAAGCTGTTCGTAGTTTAAAACTCCGGCGCACCAAATATCAGCCGGTTCTAAAATATCCAGCCAAAATTGTGTTTCCTGTGTTAATAAGTGTGAAGCCAGAATATTTTTTATTTCGTCTCGAAGTGTGAATTTATTTTCAGGAAATTGTAAAAGTGCATCACATTTCAGCAATGAAGCCAAAACCGGAATCGATCCCATTGCCAAAGCGAGATAACCGTTTTTAGTCTGGTAAATTCCGTACGGTGCGCCTAAGTATGCGTGAGCATTATTAGTTTTAGTTCGAACTGGCAATTCGCCGCCATCATTAAAGAAAGTTGTAATAGTTTCAAACTGAAAATCAAAAGCAGATTCCAGCATGCTCACCTGAACCGTTCCGCCAACATTTTGTGTTGCTTTTCGGTATAAAGCTGCTAAAATTCCTTGTGCTAAATGTGCGCCCGCAAGCATATCAACTATTGACAATCCCATTGGCACCGGACCGTCTCCCTGATTACCGCTCAGCCAGGTCAAAGCCGTTACAGATTGTAATAACAAGTCCTGTCCCGGTAAATCTTTAAGTTCAGGATGATTTCCAAAACCTGAAATCGAAGCATAAACCACAGTTGGGTTTATCGCTTTTACATCGTCATAACTTAAACCAATGCGTTCCATAACGCCTGGTCTGAAATTATGCATAACAACATCGGCTTTGGCTAATATTTTTTTTAATTTTTGAAGTTCTTCCGGCTGTTTAAAATCAATGGCAAATGATTCTTTATTTCTGTTTATGGTATGAAAAACAGACGATTCACCGTTCATGATTAAGTCAGAAGTATATAAGGTTCTACAAATATCGCCAGTTCCCGGTTTTTCAATTTTTATAACGCGTGCGCCTAAATCGGCCAAGCGAAGACTCGCTGACGGACCCGAAAGAAACTGACTAAAGTCTACTATTAAATAATCTTCTAAGGGTTTCATTCTACTCGTTTAAAAATTGTTCGTGTATTTCTAAATTATCTTCGCCCACTTTTGGAGCTGCTTTTGTACTGCTTAAAATTTGACCGTCAAGCTGAATCGGACTTCTGGTTGTAATTAAAGTTTTGCCGTCTGAATTTTTTACAGTTTGTTTTAATTGTAATTCATTTACAAAAGGCTGCTGGTCTAAAGTTTCGTAATTGAGAACTTTTCCAGCCCAAATACCTTGTTTTTGAAGTAATTCTAACCAGTAATCTGCTTTTTTTTCGGCTAATTTATCGGCTAAAAGGATTCTGATTTCGTCTCTTTTTTTAAACCAAAGATGTTTATCAGCATAATTTTTTAAGTCGACTCCAAGCGTATTTCCTATGAAAATTAAATCGCCCATTGCCAGCGAAATATAATCGTCTTGTGTTTTGTAAACTCCGTAAGGCGCACTCAAAAAGGCGTGTGCACTTCCTTTTATATCACCTCGTTCAGGCTGTTGTCCACCATCGTTTAAGAAAGAGGTAATCGCTTCAAACTGAACATCCAGAATCGATTCCAATAAACTTACTTCTACCAAAACGCCTTTTCCGGTTTTGGCCCTTTTCAGTAAAGCAGCTAAAATTCCCTGTACGAAATGATTCCCGCACATTAAATCGGCTACAGCCAGACCAAACGGAACGGGTCCCTGACTTTTTCTACCGCTCAGCCAGCTCAAACCCGAAAGTGACTGCAAAAGTAAATCCTGTCCCGGTTTTTTTGCCCAAGGGCCTTTATCACCGTAACCTGTTATGATTCCGTATATAATCTTCGGATTTATGGTAAGCGTTGCGTTATAATCTAACCCGATTTTTTCCATCACACCCGGTCTGAAATTATGTGTCATAATATCAGCCTTTTCGATTAGTTTTTTAATTAAGACCAGATCGTCAGGATTTTTTAAATCGGCTGCAAACGATTCTTTATTTCTGTTAATTGTATGGAACAAAAGACTACTGTCATCCACAAATAAATCTTTGATACTTAATTGTCTGCAGGCTTCACCTTTTACAGGACGCTCTATTTTAATAACTCTCGCACCTAAATCGGCTAACTTTAATCCGGCAGAAGGACCCGCCAAAAACTGGCAGAACTCTAATACAATTAGCCCTTCTAATGGTTTCATAAATTTTGCAATTTTAAAGATTTAGCATAAAGCCCATTCAATGCATCTAAAACCAGTTCTTCGTCGCCGCCATTTATTAGATAATCACGAACCACATCGCCTGCATGATCCTGAAAATACATATGTCCGGAATATCTGGGTCTTAAAAAAGCTCTTTCTAAAGCCGGTAAAGTATTTTTGAAATAATTGTTTGTTATAGCATTGATTCGGTCGTTTTTCCAGGCTTGTAAATGTCCCGGCTGCCCTCCGTTATCAGCAAAAATATTCTGCTGTACTTGAGACGATCCCGTGAATTCAGCATAACGAATCGCTTCCGGAATGTGTTTGCTGAAAGAAGAAACCGCTAATCCAGTGCCGCCCAGAGAGCTTATCATAGGCGAATTATTCAGTTTTACCAAATCATAAAAATGAAGTAGATTTTTGCTGTATCCTGCTCTTGAATAATTAGAATATCCGTAAGCAAAAGGGCAGTAGCCAATTTCACCTGAATTTACCATCGCTTCATACACCTGAATTGGATTTCTGTTAAAGTTGGCCGGATCAATTAATTGTGCCAATTCACGAAACATCTGTAGAGCTTTTTTTCCTGTTTCCACAGAAATAACTTTTTCTTCAGACTGAAACGGAGCTTCGCTTAAACTGCAGCAAAACATATAAAAGCTCATTAAAACATCAACCGGAATTCCGGCAAAGGCAACTAAACCTTTTTTGGCCAGAGCCAATAAATCGTCGTATGTCTGAGGTACTTCAAGTCCCTTTTTCTCTAAAATATCCAAACGTGCCGCAGCAACCGGAGTAGCAGCATCAATTGGCAAAGCCCATAATTTATTGCTGAAAACATAACTTCCGTATGATTTACCAACAGTATTTATTTCCTGATCTTTAATATAATCGGCAGACAGATAATCCGAAAGCGGGAGGATAGCATTAGTATGTGCTCCAAAACCTGTCCACGGATGGTCGATTACCAATAAATCAAATCGTTTTGCTAAATCTTCTATAGAAGCATCTGCAAATTCTTGTAAACTTCTTTTCTCCCAGGTAATTTCGATATCCGGATTTAACTCGGTAAAGCGTTGTGCCGTTGCAACCATTGGTAATAAACCTCTTGTATGATTCCACGTTATGCCTTTTAATACTGCCATTGGTATTGATTTATGTGTATGGAAAATAATAAATGTAAAAAATACAATTACAAAATTAGGAATAAGATTGAATTGAGCAAGAAAATGTAACTTTTTACATTGATTTTTTTATCAAAAGTTTTGAACAAGGCATATTTTTTTACAAAGCAAATAAAAAATGTTATAATTTATTAAAGAATGATCATTTTATTATATTCGTATAAAAATAAAATGCAAATTTATATTTAATCGATTACATTTGTAATTGTGTATTTTACATTTATAAAATTAGAAGTACTATTGGTTCAATTAATTAAGATTCTCAAATATTAAATTATAATAAAATGTTTTCATTACAAAGTAAAAAAGCAGTCATAACAGGAGGCGGCAGCGGGATTGGAAGAGCTATCGCAGTACTTTTTGCCAAACGAGGAGCAGAAGTTCATATTATTGATTTATCTATTGAAAGTGCACAGTATGCTGTTGACGAAATTAAAAATGCGGGAGGCAATGTGTTTTCGTATGCGTGTAATGTTTCCAGTCAGGCTGATGTAAAAGCGACTTTTGAAAAAATAGGAAACATTGATATTCTAATTAATAATGCAGGAATCGCTAATGTTGGAAAAGTAGACACTACTTCTGAAGCTGATTTTGACCGCGTGATGGACGTAAACGTAAAAGGAGTTTACAACTGTTTGTTTGCAGCGATTCCACAATTCCGACTTTCAAATGGTGGTGTAATTTTAAATATGGCATCAATTGCGGCATGGGTTGGTATCTCAGACAGATTTGCTTATTCTACAGCAAAAGGAGCTGTAATGGCTATGACTTTATCTGTAGCAAGAGATTATTTAAGTGAAAATATCAGATGTAATTCGATTTCTCCGGCAAGGGTTCACACGCCTTTTGTAGACGGATTCATCTCTAAAAATTATGCTGGAAAAGAAGAAGAAATGTTTGAAAAACTTTCGAAATCACAGCCAATCGGCCGTATGGGAAAACCGGACGAAATTGCCGCCCTGGCTTTATATTTATGCAGCGAAGAAGCCGGATTTATCACCGGATGCGATTACCCAATCGACGGGGGATTTATTAAGTTAAATAACTGAGAAAGGGGCTAAGGTTCTGAGAGGCTGAGATTCTAAGGTTTTTAGATTTTAGAAAAATATTTAGTAGTTCAATTCCGATGGCAATCAAGATCACAAACTCAAAAATTATAAATAAATTAGAAAAGTTACTAAAGTACTAAGGGACAAGAAAAAAACTTAGAACCTCAGAACCTTAGTAACTTAGAACCTTAAAAAAAAAGAAAAAAAAATGAAATTAATACGTTTTGGAGAAATCGGAAAAGAAAAACCAGGAGTTTTAATTAATGAAAAAAGATATGATGTTTCTTCTATCGTTTCAGACTTTAACGAAAGCTTTTTTGAAGAAAATGGCTTAGAAAAATTACAAAAAGCATTAGAAAGCAATCCGGTTTTACCAGAAGTTGATGCCAGTGTACGTCTAGGATCTCCGGTGGCGAGACCTTCAAAAATAATCTGCATTGGATTAAATTATGTGGATCACTGTAAAGAAACTGGCGCACCAATTCCAACGGAGCCAATCATCTTTTTTAAATCAACAACTTCTTTATGCGGTCCGGACGATGATGTAATTATTCCGAAAAACAGTGTAAAAACAGACTGGGAAGTGGAGTTAGCATTTGTTGTAGGTAAAAAAGCAAGTTATGTAGAAGAAGGAGAGGCTTTAGATTATGTTGCAGGTTATGCTTTATTGAATGATTACAGCGAAAGAGAATTTCAAATCGAGCGCGGCGGACAATGGGCAAAAGGAAAAGGCTGTGATACATTTGCGCCTCTTGGTCCATTTTTGGCAACGAAAGATGAAGTAAAAGATGTTGATAATTTATCGATGTGGCTGAGCGTAAACGGTAAAAAATACCAAGACAGCAACACGCTAAATTTAGTTTTCAAAATTCCTTATTTAGTACATTATTTAAGTCAGTTTATGACTTTGCTTCCTGGCGATATCATTAGTACAGGAACACCTCCGGGAGTTGGTCTGGGTATTAAACCAGATCCAATTTACTTAAAAGCGGGCGATGTTGTAGAACTTGGAATTGAGGGTTTAGGTACAAGCAAACAGACTGCAGTTGCATATCAAAAGTAATCTAAAACAAAACTGAAGATGAAATTTATTGTATGCGAAAAACCGCAGGAATTTAAATTAAAAGAAAAAGAAATTCCGGAACCAAAAGAAGGTGAAGTTCTTTTAAAAATTAAAAGAATCGGAATCTGCGGGACTGATATTCATGCTTTTGGCGGAACTCAGCCGTATTTTGAATATCCTAGAATTTTAGGGCACGAACTGGCTGCAGAATATGTAAAAGGAAATGCAGAAGGTTTTAAACCTGGTGATAAAGTAACTTTTATCCCGTATTTCAACTGCGGAACTTGTGTTGCGTGCCGAAACGGATTGACAAACTGCTGTGTAAATATTAAAGTTTTCGGAGTTCATATTGACGGCGGAATGGCTGAATATGTTTCGATTCCAGAACAGTATTTACTTCACGGTCAGGGATTAGATTATGATGAACTGGCTTTGGTTGAACCATTGGCTATTGCAGCGCACGGAGTAAGAAGAGCGGCTGTTAAATCAACTGATACGGTTTTGGTAATGGGAGCAGGGCCAATTGGAATTGGATTAATTCAGTTTGCTAAAATTGCAGGAGCTAAAGTTATCGTAATGGATATTAATGATTATCGATTAAACTTCTGTAAAACCGAACTAAATGCTGATGAAACGATCAATCCGTTAAACGATGATGTTGCTCAAAAATTAGCTGAATTGACAAATGGTGACATGGCAAATGTGGTTATTGATGCAACCGGAAACCAAAAAGTAATGAATAGTGCTTTTAACTATATTTCGCATGGCGGAAGATTTGTTTTGGTTGGGCTTCAAAAAGGGGAATTGAGTTTTAGTCACCCTGATTTCCACAAAAGAGAATCGACTTTAATGAGCAGCCGAAATGCCACTATCGAGGATTTTGAATATGTAATGAAATGTTTGAAAGAAGGCAAAATCGATCCTAAAAAATACATTACGCACAGAACAAGTTTCTCAGAAATGATTACTGATTTCGGACAATTAATTGATCCGAAAAATAATGTAATCAAAGCGTTAATAGAGATAGATTAAGAATGTATTAAATAAAAGTTTTACACCAAAGTTTGTCATTCCGAGGAACGAGGAATCTCCACGAGAACTCTACAAAGATTGGTGAATTTCTAGATGGAATTTCTTGCGAAGATCTTTTCTTCGTCAGGATGACAAAAATGAGAAAAACATAGCTATTGCTAAACCTTTAAATAACCACAAAAATGGATTTAAATTTAAAAAATAAGATTGTTGTCGTTTCCGGTTCGGCTGGAAAGGAAGGCAGTATCGGAGAAACAATCATTAACCGAATTGCAGATGAAGGTGCGATTCCGGTTTTAGTTGACAGAAATGCAAGAGGTTTCGCTTACGCGGAAAATCTTCAAAAGAAAGGAATAGATTCTTTATTTGTGCAGACTGATGTAACTGATCCTGTGGAAATCGAAAATGCTGTAAAAACAATCGTGGCAAAATACGGAAGAATCGATGCTGTTATCAACAATGTTGGTGTAAATGACGGTGCAGGTTTGGATGCTTCTTATGAAGAATTTATGGATTCTTTGAAACTAAATGTGGTAAGTTACTTTTTGTTAGTTAAATATGCGCTTCCGTATTTAAAAGAATCAAAAGGAAATATTTTAAATATTGGCTCAAAAGTAGCTTTAACAGGGCAGGGCGGTACTTCAGGTTACGCTGCTGCAAAAGGAGGGGTTCTTGGACTTACAAGAGAATGGGCAGTAGATTTAATTCAATTCGGAATTCGTTCGAACGCCATTATTATTGCTGAAAGTTATACTCCGGCATATGAAGACTGGATTAAAACATTAGCAGATGGAGAAACCGTTTTAAAGAAAATCAACAAAAGTATTCCGTTTGAAGGCAGAATGACTAAAACAGAAGAAATAGCAGATACGGCACTTTTTATTATTTCTGATCGTTCTTCGCACACGACAGGACAATTTGTTTTTGTGGATGGCGGTTACGTACACTTAGATCGTGCTTTAATTAACGATGTAAACTAATTTAGAATGAATAACCGTATAGATTCTCATCAGCATTTTTGGAAATTTGATCCCATTAGAGATAATTGGATTGATGAAACAATGTCTGTAATTCAAAGAGATTTCCTGCCGGAAGATTTATCACCTTTGCTTAAAGAAAATAAGTTTTCGGGTTGTGTAGCGGTTCAGGCAAGTCAGTCTGAAGAAGAAACCAATTTCCTTGTTGATTTAGCTTCTAAAAATGATTTTATAAAAGGAATCGTAGGCTGGGTTGATCTTCGGGATAAAAATATATCGGAACATTTACGTCATTTTTCTTCGAATAAAATAATTAAAGGATTCCGACATGTTGTGCAGGGAGAGGCTGATGATTTTATGTTTAGAGAAGATTTTCGCAACGGGATTTCGGCTTTAAAAGAGTTTGATTTTACGTATGATATTCTGATTTTTCATCGTCAATTACCGGCTGCGATAAGTTTGGTAAAAGATTTTCCAAACCAAAAGTTTGTGATCGATCATATTGCAAAACCTGATATTAAATCAGGAAGCATTGATTCTTGGAAAAAAGGGATCGAAGAAATTGCAAAATTCAGCAACGTATGGTGCAAAATCTCAGGAATGGTTACAGAAGCTGATTGGAAAAACTGGAAACCAGAAGATTTAAAACCGTACTTGGATGTTGTTTTCGAAAACTTTTCTACTGATAAACTGATGTACGGTTCAGATTGGCCGGTTTTAAATGTAGCTTCTGATTATCATGAAGTGGTAAAAACTTTAGAAGATTATATTTCAAAGTTTTCTATTGAAGAACAGAATAAGATTTGGTTTGAGAATGCGAATTCGTTTTATAAGCTAAACAGTTAGTTTTTTTTCTAAACCATATCAGTGATATAAGTTCATTTAATAAATACGAATAAAGAATCTCGCAAAGACGCCAAGTCGCTAAGAAAATAAAACTTTGCGACTTGGCGTCTTTGCGAGAACTATTTAAGAACCAGCTAAATTGAGCTTATATTACTTATAAGGTTCAATAAAAAATTAGAATTTAACCGCCTTCTTAGGAACATTTTTATCAATAATTGTCGTCTTAGAAAAATTTACCGAAGAACCACTCAAATCAATATTCTTGCTCGCTTCACCATTAATCGTAATTGCGCTAGAAGAACCAGAATTAAACTCTATATTTTTCAAAGAAAGGTTTTGCGCATTGTAAATTTCAAAAGCATTTTTAGCCTCAATATCCAATTTTGCATTGCTGATTTTAATTCCATTAGCATCAATTATAGAAAAACCTTTCTGAGCTTTGGCAATCAGATTTGTAATTTCAATATTCTCTAAATTCATTTCAGGAAGACCTTGTAAAAATACAGCCTGCTGCGCACCTTCAATCGTAATATTTTTGATCACGATATTTTTAAACTGAGGTGTTTCTTCGTTTACCGGAATCGCTTTTGTACTTACCGTATTTCCGCCTTCAGCTAAAGTTTCTGCGATTGATTTTCCTCCGTAATACAAATCAAAAGAAATCGCCTGAGACGGAATGTCAGTCATAAAAATATCAGAAATAAAAATATTTTCTACAACACCGCCGCGCCCACGCGTACTTTTAAAACGAAGACCAACATCAGTTCCCATGAAAGTACAGTTGGAAACATGCAGGTTTTTTACTCCTCCAGACATTTCACTTCCAACGGTAACACCGCCGTGACCATGATACACGATATTGTTTTTTACAATGATATTTTCGCAGGCAACACCTCTGTCACGTCCGTCTTTATCTTTTCCTGATTTGATACAGATCGCATCGTCACCAACATCAAAACTTGAATTTTCTATTACTACATTTTTGCAGGATTCTACATCAAGACCGTCACCGTTTTGAGAAAACCAAGGATTACGAACTGTTATATTTCGAACAATTAAATCCTCAATCATTAACGGATGAATATTCCAAGCAGGAGAATTTTGAAAAACAGGTCCGTCAAATAGTACTCTTTTGCTGTTTTGAATACTAACCAATACCGGACGTAGAAAATCATGAATAGCCTCAAAATCTTCTTTAGTTTTCAAATCATGACGCACATTTTGATCGGCACCTTTAGCACCTTTTAAATATTGTTCAGAAGGATACCAACTGTCTTTCTTTTCGTTAAGAACACCGCCAGAATCTACAAATTTCTTCCATTGTTCTTCTGTCAGTTTGCTTTTTTTAACTTGTCTCCAAGCTTCGCCTGAACCATCCCAAACACCATTTCCTGTAAAAGCTATATTTTCAAGGTTTTTACCATAAATAGGAGAAATGCAGCGCCAGGTATTTAAACCTTCAAAACTGGTTTCTATAATTGGATATAAAGTTTTATCTGTAGAGAATTTGATCAGTGCACCAGTTTGAGCGTGAAGCTCAATATTGCTTTTTAGAATGATTGGACCCGTAAGCCAAATCCCTGGCGGAATAATTAATTTTCCTCCGCCTTTTTTAGAAAGTGCATCAATAGCATCGGCGAAAGCCTTAGTATTTAGAACATAACCGCCATTTACAGCTCCAAAGTCTTTTAAATTCACGCTGTTCTGTGGAATAACAGGTTCTTTGACTTCAGCCATTTTAAATTCAATGTTTTTATAAGTATCAGCAGATTTCTGTGCAGAAACTGTATTGAAACTCAAAGCAAAAGAGGCAAGAGCTACACATAAAAGGGTATTTCGGTTAGTTTTCATTCTTATTGTATTATAGTTTACAGTCGGGAAACCGCTTCATTATCAAATTGAATTTTTTATTCATCAATTTTTTTCAATAAAATTACAGTTTTTTAATTTGAAACATTTAATGTAATCGATTACACAAATCTATTAAAAAAATAATAGGAAATGACAGTTTTGCCAGTTTATCACATCTTTTTTGTGAATTTAACTTTTTCTAATTATGAAATCAGAAGATAATGAAAAATTAAATTTTAAAGTATTCCGTGTTAAAGGCAATATTGCAGGAGGGTACAGGATGCTTGTCATTTTATATTCTTCTAAATTGTCCCAATTATTTTATAAAAGTGTTAAAAATACATTTATATGTAAATTTAATAGTACTTTAAATTAATGTCTTGTAATTTTATCTAAAGAAAAAAAATCAATACTATAAATAATGCGTTTAATTCCTTTCAACAAATTACTGGTTGTTTTTTTAATGGTATTCACACTTTCGGCAAGTGGAGCTGAAATTTGGGTTTCACCATCAGGAAAAGATTCGAACCTCGGAACAAAATCAAATCCGCTGGCAACAGTTAACATGGCAATGCGAAAAGCCAGAGAACTCCGTCGTTTAAAAGACCCATCGATAAAAGACGGAATTCGAATCATAGTAATGAATGGAACGTATTATTTAAACGAACCGTTGTTTGTTCGCCCTGAAGATTCAGGAACTGCCGACAGTCCAACAACAATCGAAGCCGATGTAAATGCAAGACCAATCATAAGTGGTGGAATCGAAATTAAAAACTGGACAAAATCGACAACCGTTATCAACGGACTTAAAAAAGGTGCTGTCTGGGTGGCTGATGCTCCTAAAAAAGCAGGAAGCCTGATTGATTACCGACAATTATGGGTAAATGGCAAAAAAGCCGTAAGAGCGAAAAATACTGCGGGAACTACGATGGAGCGTATTTTATCGTGGAATCATGAAGAACAAACTTGCTGGATTCCGTTCAAAGATAAATCGGTAAAGTTTGAGCCGGGAATGGAAATGTTTATTGTACAATGGTGGTCGAATGCTAATCTTCGAATCAAAAATATCGAAGTGCAGAAAGACAGCGCCAAACTTTCATTTGAAGAACCAGAAAGCCGTATTCAAAGCGAACATCCGTGGCCAGCGCCTTGGATTTCTAAAAACAACGGAAATTCGGCTTATTTCTTAAACAATGCTTTTTCGCTTTTAAATGAGCCTGGAGAATGGTATTTGGATAAGAAAAATGCTAAGATTTATTATGTTCCAAGAGCGGGAGAAGAAATTAATTCGGTTACCGTTACGGCTCCAGTTTTAGAAAATCTGGTTGAAGTAAAAGGAACAATCGATTCTCCGGTGCATCACTTTCAATTTAAAGGAATTTCGTTTCAGTACAGTAATTGGCTTCGTCCTTCACAGCAAGGTCATGTGCCGTTGCAGTCGGGTTTATATTTGTTAGATGCTTATAAACTGAAAGTTCCAGGTACGCCAAATCAGGCGAGTTTAGAAAATCAGGCTTGGGTGGGAAGACCTCGCGCCGCTGTTGAAGTAAATTACTCGAATAATATTCAGTTTGAATCGTGCCGTTTTGAGCATTTGGCTTCGACTGGTTTAGATTTAAATAAGGGAACGAATCACAATACCGTAAAAGGAAATTTATTTAAGGATATTGGCGGAAGTGCCATCAACGTTGGGATTTTCTCTGAAGAAGCTTTTGAAGCGCATTTACCTTTAATTATAAAAGATGAAAGAGAAATGTGTTCTGATGAAATGATTTCAGATAATTTAATTACCAATGTAACCAATGAAGATTGGGGAACTCTTGGAATCAGCGCTGGTTTTGTTAGAAATATTACCATTGAACACAACGAAATTTCGGATGTATCGTATTCCGGAATGGCAATGGGCTGGGGATGGACGCACACACCAAACGTGATGCAGAACAATAAAATTCTGGGAAATAAAATTCATCATTATGCGAAACATTTACATGATGTGGCAGGAATTTATACGCTTTCGGCACAGCCTGGCAGCAGAATTGAAGAAAACTATATCGACAAGGTTTATAATAGTCCATATGCGCACGATCCGTTTTTATGGCTGTATTTGTATACTGATGAAGGAAGTGAAGGTTTTACGATTAAAAACAACTGGATTGCCGAAAAGAAAATCCTAAAAAATCATAATGGTCCAAAAGGAAATATTTGGGAGCATAATGATCCGTATGTAAGTTCTAAAATTAAAGACAATGCTGGAATCAGAGCGCCTTACAAAGATTTAGAAAAGGAAGTCGTAATCGATGAAAAATGGGGGTTGCAGGAAATGCCAAAACCGTATGCAATTGAACTGATTGGTTCTAATTTCGATATCGAAAAAATCAAATCTACGCTGACTGGTTTTAGAATTGTAGGTCAGGAATTGTACCAATGGAAAAATCATTTGATAATTTATGGAAAAATGAATCAGCCGGAAAGAACAAAGCGAAAACTGACGGGCGCTTTCCCTTCTTTAGAAATTAAAATCTATGAAGATTTGGTGTATGATTTCCAAAATTTCGAAAGATGTAAAGATTCAAAACCAGCATCGGATTGGGAAAATATTGTGTTAACAGCGAATCTTCCTGCCGATGAAAAATTGCAAAAAGAATACGTAGAGTATCACAAAACGCAATTTGAAAAATGGCCAGAAGTTGCAAAAGGTTTCTGTAACGCCGATTTTCAGCAATTACAGGTTTTCAAAAAAGGCAGACAATTAATATTAGTGATCAGTATTCCGAATGGAGAAAATCTGGATAAACTAAATCCGAAAACAACTGAGAATAATCCAAAAGTAGATCAATGGAACGTCCTAATGAAAAAATACCAATCGGGAATTGAAGGTGCAAAACCAGACGAAACCTGGATTTTATTGAATAAAGTGAGTGTAGAAGAGAAGAAATAGAAGAAAGAGCGAAGAAGCAAGAAGCAAGAAGCAAGAAGAAAGAATGTATAGGAGAATTCAAGAAGAAAGAAAATCTGTTAGATCTGGTTAATCTGCGTGAAAAAACAAAACTAACCTCAAAGCAGGTTTCAGAAATAATCTAAAATCAACAATCTAAAATAACCACAACCCATGTTAAAAATAGCCATTCTGGGACTTGGAGAAGGACGAAGTACAATGTCAGCTGCTATAGAAAGTTCAAAACTAGAACTTGTGAAAATATGCGACCGAAACGAAGAACTGTGTAAACAGAGAGCAAAAGAATTCGATTTTCATTCTTATACAACCAATTACGAAGAAATCTTAAACGATGCTTCCATTGATATCATTGCAATTTATACGCCGGATCATTTGCACGCACAGCACGTAAAACAAGCTTTATTGCATGGAAAACATGTGGTTTGTACAAAACCTTTTATAGATGATCTTTCGGATGCTAAAGAATTATTAGAATTAAGCGCTAAAACAGGTAAGAAAGTTTTCATCGGACAAAGTTCTCGTTTTTTCGAACCAGCTAAAAGACAAAGAGCCGATTATGAAGCAGGTTTAATAGGAGATTTAATTACAATTGAAGCCCAATATCACGCAGATCACAGATGGTTTTTGAAGAAAGAATGGTCGCTTTTGCAATCATTTAAATGGTTGTATGGAGGTTTGAGTCATCCTGTGGATTTCATTAGATGGTATTTGCCAAATATTCAGGAAGTAATGGGTTACGGAATGATTAGCAGTAACGGACAATCAGCTGGTTTGAAGAATGAAGATACGATGCATTTTATCTTTAAAGCAGCCGATGGAAGAATTGCACGTGTAAGCGGTGTGTATACTTCGCCGACTCAGCCAGCACAGCGCGACAGTGGCATGAGTACAATTTTAAGAGCAACAGAAGGCGCAAGTCAGGCCGATTATCACGAATTACGTTATGCGGTTACAGACAAAACGGGAGAAGAAAAAGTAATTACGTGGGGCGACAGCACTTTAAAATATTATTTCCGTTTTGAAGGACAAAGTCATCATGGCGGGGAATATCAGAATTATTTAGAATATTTCGTAGATAGTATCGAGCAAGATTTTGAAGCTTATCCAAACATGGAAGAAGGAATTGGAACTGTGGCTTTACTTCAGGCAATGGATAAATCTTTGCAAACTGGAATGCCGGTTAAAATCGCCGATATTCTTAACGAATACGGACTATGAACAGTATCTACGACAAATTAACAACGCTTGATTTTATAATCGTTGCCGTGTATTTGGTGACTTTATTGATCATTGGTTATGTGGTAAGTGTAAAGCAGAGTAAGAAAAACGAAACGCTTTTTTTAGCGTCTAATTCGTTGAGCTGGTACAGCATTGGCTTTAATATGTGGGGAACCAATGTTGGGCCTTCGTCTTTATTGGCTTTTGCGAGTATTGGTTACGCAACCGGAATTGTTGCAGGAAATTTTGAATGGTACGCATTTGTATTTTTACTGCTTTTGGCGATGGTTTTTGCACCAAGATATATTGCGAGCAAAGTAAGCACCATGCCCGAATATATGGGAAAACGCTATGGCGATAGTACGCAGAATATTCTCGCTTGGTATGCTTTGGTGAAAATCTTAGTTAGCTGGTTGTCTTTAGGATTATTCAGCGGAGGCGTTTTAGTACGTCAGATTCTAGGAATTCCGATGTGGCAGAGTGTAACTGTTTTAGTGATTTTCTCTGGAATTTTTACCTTTGCTGGAGGATTAAAAGCTATTGCAAAAGTGAATGTTTTTCAGATGATTTTGCTGATTGTAGTTTCATTGACTTTGTCGTATTTAGGTTTGCAAAAACTTGGAGGAATCGATGTTTTAATTGCAAAAACACCTTCTAATTTTTGGAATTTAGTCCGCCCTTCAGACGATGCACATTATCCGTGGCCGGCTATTTTATTAGGATATCCTGTAGCAGCTGTTGCTTTTTTCTGTACCGATCAATCGATGGTGCAGAGTGTTTTAGGAGCTAAGAATTTGGAGCAGGGACAATTGGGCGTAAACTTTATTGGATGGTTAAAAGTTATGGCTTTGCCGTTGTTTATTCTTCCCGGAATTTTGTGTTATGCCTTATATCCAGAATTAGGAAGCAATTCCGATTTGGCTTATATGACAATGGTTACGAATCTTTTTCCAAGTGGAATGAACGGTTTGGTAATCTGTGTAATGATTGCCGTTTTGGTAGGAACAATTGGTTCTTCTCTTAATGCTTTAAGTACCGTTTTTACGAATGATATTTACGTAAAGAAAATCAATCCAAATGCTACTATCAAAGATCAAATTAAAATTGGACGTTTAACGATTGCCGCTGGATGTGTTTTTGCGATTTTGATTGCCGTTGCGATTGACAATATCAAAGGGCAGAATTTATTCAACATATTTCAGGCAGTTTTAGGTTTCTTGGCGCCTTCGTTATCTGTTGTTTTCCTTTTGAGTGTTTTCTGGAAACGCACTACAAAAAAAGCCGTAAATGCAACACTTTCTTGGGGTTCTGCGTTTAGTTTGTTTGTAGGGGTTTTGTATTTATGGATTTTCCCTGCCGATAAATATCCGGTTTGGCCTCACTTTTTATTGATTTCGTTTTACATTTTTGCTGTGCTTTTAATTGCAGCCTTTATTATTTCTTTAACCGATAAAAATCCTGAAGTTAATGTTTCAGATGAAAGGGATATTCCTAAAACCAGTAAAAAGGTGAAGCTTTTGTTTGGTTTGTTGGGGTTGGTGATTTTGGCTTTGTATTTGGTTTTTATTGGGAATTAATAAATTTAAAGAATTTAAAACATAACCCGTGGTTTCAACCATGGGAATCGTAATATGATAAACGTAATGTTATATATCTTGAGCCCCAGTGGTTGAAAACACTGGCTATGTTTTGAAGCTCCGATTGCAAAAAACGTTTTCTTAGTAAGAAAACGTTTTTTTGTTTCTGCCTTATTTTCAATAAATATCTAAGTGTTATATTTATAGGATAAATCTTAAAATTATATTTATTTTATGTAGCTTTTTTACTATATTTGTATCGTTTAGAAATTTTTAGAACAAGAAAAATATAGTTATGACAAGAAATCTATTATTAGTATTTGCGATTTTTATTTTGTTTAGTACGGAAAGAATGTCTTCCCAAAATCAAAAGGTCTTTGTTACACGTGTAAAGAATTTAGATAATAGCATAGTTTTCAATTACATTAAAGAAGAGGTTGGGTCTTATTTTGTTGAAATTGAATTAGAAAAAGTGCAAAATGTTGCAGATAGCACTACATTGAAAAGAAAGTACGCTTTTAATCTGAATGAAAAATCGGGTACTCTTTTTAAGTTACTTCCTGCCAATGAGAAAAAAGAAATTTTTTGTTCTTATACCTTTAGTTTTACGAAGGGAACTATAAATCCAAAAGTTGATTATTCAATTAATTATTTGCTTCCATTTCAAAAAAATAAAAGCATAAGAGTTCTGGAATCAAAGCGTTTTAATGTTAAGCCGGAAGTATGGAAAAATTACCTTGTATACTCCAAGACAAGAGATACCATTTTTGCCATGAGAAAAGGTATTGTAATCGACATTAGAAAATTTGCCATAACAAACGTTGCAGATGCAAATGGACAATCATTGCCAGATTATAGAACAGAAGTTATAGTTGAACATGCGGATGGAACTAATGCATCTTATTCTGGTTTGGATGAAAAATCATTATTTGTCAGTTTAAATCAAACAGTTTATCCACACTCTCGCTTAGGAATTATGGATGATATAACAACTAACGGCGAGTACAGTTTTAGGTTTAATGTTTATTATTTTACGAACGAAGATTCTGAAAGGCTTAGTAGTAATAATAAAATTATACAAAGATCTGTAATGCCATTTTTCTTGGCTCAAGATGGAATTCAAAAATTAAATAATGAAAACAACTTCATTGCCACATATAATGATCCTGCAATATCTCAGGAGATGACAGAAGAAGAAAAAGAGAAATATCTTTCTAAAAATAGTATCCATTTCTAGTGATAATAAAAAAGCTTCAAGAAAACTTGAAGCTTTTTTATTGCAAGTGTTTTACAAAACCAATTTCATAATCTGCAAATTATACTTGTTGTTTTGTAATGTATTTTTTATTACTAATTCTCAACTTTCTTTTTCCTTTCAAGATTTGGCAAGAACCCAGTAATTATTCCAATTAAAGGTAGAAACGCACAAATTTTAAATACATATTCGATACTTGTAGCATCGGCAATTTTTCCTAAAATTGCAGAACCTAAACCGCCCATTCCGAAAGCAAATCCGAAGAAAAGACCCGCAACAAGTCCGACTTTTCCAGGCATTAATTCAGTTGCATAGACTAGAATAGCTGAGAATGCTGAAGAGAGAATCAACCCGATAATTACAGATAAAGTTCCAACCCAGAACAAAGAAACATAAGGCAGCATCAAAGTAAACGGAGCAACTCCTAAAATTGAAACCCAGATTACATATTTTCTGCCATATCGATCTCCAATTGGCCCACCGATTAAAGTTCCTGCAGCTACAGCACCCGAGAACAAGAATAAATATACCTGAGATTGTTGAATTGTGATGTGGAATTTATCAATCAAAAAGAAAGTATAATAACTTGTAATACTACTCATATAGAAATATTTAGAGAAAATCAGCACCAATAAAATAATCAAGGAACCAATTACTCTGTTTTTAGACAAATGATGCGTCTCGATTTGGTGAGAAGCTTTATTCGCATTTCTTTCAGATAAATGTGCCGTATACCAAATCGCAATTTTATACAAGGCAAAAACACCAACTAATGCAATAATACAAAACCAAGCGATATAAGATTGTCCGTGCGGAATCACGATAAAAGCTGCTAATAAAGGTCCGATAGCACTTCCTGCATTTCCTCCCAATTGAAAAATAGATTGCGCCAAACCTCTTTTTCCGCCTGAAGCTAAGTGCGCCACACGTGAAGATTCAGGATGGAAAATCGAAGATCCAATTCCTATTAAACTTACCGATAATAATAGATAAGTAAAGCTTGAAGCAATCGAAACCAAGAAAAGGCCAGTCATTGTAAAACACATGCCGACAATCAGCGAATATGGTTTAGAGTTTTTATCGGTATACATTCCAACAAAAGGCTGTAAAATTGAAGCCACGATTTGGTAAGTAAAAGTGATAATTCCGATTTGAGAAAAACTTAGATTAAAATTTTCCTTTAGCAGCGGATAAATAGAAGGCACAACTGCCTGTAAAAGATCATTAATTAAATGCGAAAAACTTATGATAAATAAGATCGAATAAGTGGTTTTTTTAAGTATTTCAGGATTTGCTTTAATAGTGTCCATGAGATATTTTTTGATTTTTAAATTAGGTTAAAAAACAACAGCTGTATTATTTTTTGCAAAGATTAAAAGAATTGTTATGTCAGAATTGCTATATTTGGACAATGAATAACCAAATTCGGACATATCGAATGGCGCAGGAACATGGATACAAAGTAGATCCATCGATTCCTGTTATTGGCTATACCGAAATGGTAACCAACGAGATGTGTATTTCGCATTCGCATCCAAGAGGGCAGCTAATTTATGCAACTCGCGGCGTAATGAACGTTGTGGTGGGCAATCATATTTGGGTGGTAAATCCGTTGCAGGGCTTGTGGCTTCCAGGCGGTGTGGAACATCAGGTTACTTTTCAGAAAGACGTCAATTATTACAGCGTTTTTATTGATCCGTCTGCAATGGAAGGATTGCCAGTAAACAGTTTTTCATTTGATATTCCGATGTTTTTAAAGCAGTTGGTTTTCAAAATCATCACTTTTGGAGTAGATGGAAATTTAACTCCGCCACAAAAAAGAATCATTTCTGTTTTCTTGGACGAATTAGCTTTAATCGAACCAAGCGCAACATTTCTCCCAACAACCAATCACGAAAGACTTCAAAAAGTAGTTGAGATTTTAATGAACGATGTTGCGAGTAAAAATACAATCGAATATTACGCCGAACTTTCATTTATGAGCACAAGAACTTTATCTCGATTGTTTATTAAAGAATTGGGAATGAATTTTAGCGACTGGCGAACACGCTTAAAATTGTTAGAAGCCATAAAACGTTTGGGTGAAAAACAATCCATCAAAGAAATTGCCTTTAATTTAGGTTACGAAACCACAAGCGCTTTTATTTATATGTTTAAAAAGCATTTAGGCAAAACACCTTCTAACTATATTCTAGAAGACGAAAACGAATCTGAAAGGATGATTGCTTAAATCATAATCCTAAATCTGGACGCTGATAAAACGGATTTACTTCGTAAAGACGCTGATAGAAACGGATTTATATTTATAGAATAAAAAAATCCGCATTAATCAGCGTCTTCGTGATAGCGAATCCGTCTCATCAGCGTCCCATAAAATTCTAACATCATTTTTTTTAGTACTAAAAAAGTGATACCCATAATTTTTCCCTTAAAAAATTATCAAAAAGTGCTATTTTTTGCGAAATAGCAGGATAGTACAGGTTGTCAAATGTGTAGAGAACACTTATCTTTAGCTCCAAAATAAATTATCTATGCTAAACCGCTTTTCCATTTTTAAGACTCTATTTCTTTTTGTTGCACTTTTTTCTTGTTCGCTATCATCAGCACAGGAAAAATCAAAAGAAGCGACATGGATCTGGTACCCAGGAGATTTTGAAGTTTGGTTAAGCAATAAAATGCAGGTAAGACGTACGGAACGCGAAGCAGTATTTCCACCGCTTTGGCAATATTATAGTCCTTATGCCTTAGTCACTTTTCAAACAGAAGTAGAGATTCCAAAGCCAGACGAGGTGAAAATCTTCTCAGAAGGACCTTTTCAATTACTTTTAGATGGCGTTCAAATTTATGGACAGCCAAAATCAATTACAGTTCCTGCCGGAAAACACAAAATTTCCTTTAAAGTTTACAATCAGGAAGTGTTGCCGGCTATTTATATTGCTGGTAAATATGTAAAATCTGATGCCTCTTGGAAAGTAACCAATGAAGATAAACTTTGGATTGATGAAACTGGAAAAGCACAACAATCGGGTACACCTTGGGTTCCAGTTGGTTCTTGGAATTTTAATTCGCCAGAAAACAAGCCTTCTGAGTTTAAACTAACAACCAAACCTTTGAGTGCAAAGAAAACAGAAAAAATAGGAGTTGGTGAACTAGTAGATTTTGGTAAAGAAACTTTTGGTTATATTAAAATTCACGGTTTAAAAGGAAAAGGTAAAGTAGCACTTTATTATGGAGAATCTCGCGAGGAAGCGCTGGATTCTGCTAAATGTGAAACCTTAGATCATTTATCTTTTGACGGAAAACAACCTGAAACTTACACTCACAATGGATCGAAAGCATTTCGCTATGTTCAGGTACAAGCAGATGCAACAGTAAAATACGATTCTATTTCGATGCTTTATGAATATCTGCCATTAGACTATCGTGGTGCTTTCAAATCTTCGGATGAACAATTGAATAAAATTTGGGATGTGTCGGCATATACGATGCATTTAACTTCCCGTGAATTTTTTATAGACGGAATCAAACGTGACCGCTGGGTTTGGTCTGGCGACGCTTATCAAAGTTATTTAATGAATTATTATTTATTCTTTGATTCGGCTTCTGTAGAACGAACGCTTTTAGCCCTTCGTGGAAAAGATCCTGTAACAGCTCACGTAAATATTATAATGGATTATTCGCTTTATTGGTTTGTAGGTGTTTACGATTACTACTTACATACAGGCGATACAAAATTTATTAAAACTTTTTATCCAAGAATGAAATCACTTATGGATTTTTGTTTGGAAAGAAGAAATAAAAACGGATTCTTGGAACCATTAGAAGGCGACTGGGTTTTTATTGACTGGGCAGACGGATTACCAAAAACGGGCGAGGTTAGTTTTGAGCAAATGCTTTTAGCTAGAAGTTTAGAAGCAATGGCTGTGAGTGCTGAAATTGCGGGTAAAAGTGAAGACCAAAAACAATATCAAAAATTAGGGGATGATCTAAAAACAAAATTATTTGATGTGTTTTGGGACAAAAAAGAAAACGTCATGAAGCACCAGCGTATTGACGGTAAAATGCAAAATATTGTAACCAGATATGCTAATATGTTCGGTATTTTCTTTAACTATTTTAATGAAGAACAAAAACAAAGCGTAAAAAATAAAGTGTTGCTTAATAAAGATGTTCTTCAAATCACAACTCCATATATGCGTTTTTACGAGTTAGAAGCATTGTGTGCGATGGGTGAACAGGATTATGTTTTAAAGGAAATGAAAGATTATTGGGGAGGAATGCTGAATGAAGGCGCTACATCTTTCTGGGAAGAATACAATCCAAACAAAAAAGGAACAGAGCATTTAACGATGTATGGACGCCCTTACGGGAAAAGCCTTTGTCACGCTTGGGGAGCAAGTCCGATCTATTTATTAGGAAAATATTATTTAGGTGTAAAACCAACCGCTCCGGGCTATTCAGAATATGAAATCAAACCAAATTTAGGTGGTTTAAAATGGATGGAAGGAAAAGTCCCAACTCCAAACGGTGAAGTAGCATTGTATTGCAATACCAAAGAAATTAAGGTAAAAGCAAGTGAAGGAGAAGGAAAATTAATTTTTGAAAGTGCAAGCAAACCAAAAACAAATTCAGGAACAATTACAGAGTTATCGAAGAATAAATATCAGTTGATTGTACAACCGAATGTGGAGTATAAAGTGAGTTATAAAGCTCTATAATTTTTACATTTCGTTTGTCCATTGCGAGGAACGAAGCAACCTCACTAGAATAAGTAACAATGATGGATATAGCAAATGTGATTGCTTCGTTCCTCGCAATGACAAGATAGAACTTAAGTTTTAAAAATAAAAAACCAATGTTTTCAAAAAATAAAAAATACAATTTCAAATTAAAAACCGCTTTTCTAATGTTATTGGCTGTCTGCATTCAAGCAACAGCACAAAACACCGCATGGAAACCAGCATCCTTTGAAATTGTAAAATCCAATTACAAAACATTCAAAACCACGCAATATGCCCATGTATTTTCAGGAAGCAAACATAATATTGTTCGTTTAGCTCAGGAATTACAAGGTTTAACAGGTATTGAACTTCCTTTAGAGAAATTTAAAAACGGAACTAACGCTTCGTTGCAGTTAAAGTTTAAAGAACAAGTTCAGGTTTTAATTGGTGTTTTTCAGGATAAAAATGCGGAATATCTTCAAGCAGATAAACTTCAAAATGCCAAATTAATTTTAGAAAATGGATTGACCATTACAGGTTTACCTCCTGTAAATGTATATGTTATTTCTTTCTCAAAAGGAACACAAACTTTAAATCTTGGAAAAGGATTATTTGCTGTTTTAGGAGTTGTAAAAGCTTCTGAAAAACTAGAACCAAGAAATGCCAAATTACCAGACGGAAAACTTTGGAATCCTACTTTTATTGTTGAAGGATTTTCAGATGAAAAACCGCTTTTCGAAGTTATTGGCGGAGAAAACAAACCGGTTATAGATGAGGGAATGTCTGGAACAGAAGGAATTCAGGGAGGTTTTGAAGGCGGACGTGTTGTAAAAGTTGGCGATACGTATCATATGTTTCCAACTGAAAGAGCAGGAGAAAAAGGCGTTGATTACTATTACGATCGTGTGAAAACCAAAATAGGACACTGGACAAGTAAAGATGCCATCACTTGGAAAAGAGAATCAACAATTTATCAAGCCAGCGGAACTTATGCTATAACCGAAGATGATAACCCTATGAATGATCGTCGTGCCGCAATTTGGTCGTATATGCCTGTTTTTAATGAAAAGGCAAATAAATGGTACGGTTATTATTTGGCTTATACGGTAAGCAAAGAAATAGAACCAAATCACTCTTTTGGAAGAATCTGGAGATGCGAATCTACCATTGAAGGAATTAACGGAATTGGCGGACCTTATAAAGATATGGGAATTATTATGGAACCAGGATTAGATTCTCAACCTTGGGAAGGACGTCAGGGTGTTGCCTCGTTTTTTCCGTATCAGGTTGGCGATAAATATTTCGGATTTTACAGCGGTGCTTATCCTTTTAATTCGTGGGCAGATTATCCGAAGAAATCAGGAAAAGGCTGGTTTGTAGCTTTAGCCGAGTCAAAAAGTTTAGAAGGACCATGGCAGAGAATGAATAAAGGTTTGGAACCAATTAAGACAATGCATCCGCAGTTTGTAGAAAATCCAATCGTTAGCCAATTACCAAATGGTCTGTACATCGCGATTTTCGATGGAGGCCCAGATGGCTGGGGACATCATTTACCAAATATGATTGCCTATTCTTTATCAGCAGACGGAGTAAATTGGGCAGAAGCGCATTATTTGCCAATAGAAACCAAAGTTAATAAATGGTGGGATATTATGAGAACGCCATTATGCCTAATCCCGGAAGGAAACGATGTTTACACAATAGTCTATAATGCCATTGATTTAAAAAGAAGATTTCATCCAACAGGAATGGTAAAAGTAAAACTGAACAAAGATGTGATGGAGTTACGTTTAAAGGAATTGAAGAAATAGAATAGAGTGGTGAAGAAGAAGAAGAAAGATGCAAGAAGCAAGATTTTAGAATATAGAAAATAGAGTATAGAAAATAGAGTATAGAAAATAGAACTTTGCTCCCGAAGCCTCGGGACTGTGACTTTGCGAGATTAAATCGCTCCAAAACAAAAAAAACTTAGAGCCTTAGCGCCTTCGTGGCAAAAAACATAAAAATGAAAATTAAATACCTAATCCTAACCATTTCAGCACTTGTCTTAACCAGCTGTGCAACTAAATACAAAAAACGAGACATCACCGAAAATGTAATGCAGGAGATTTATGAAGAAATCAAAACGCCTTTTAAATACGGTTTGGTAATGGTTCCGACCGACAACTCGTACAAAATGGACTGTCCAAGTGTATTTATAAAAGACGGAAAATGGTTTATGACCTATTTAATTTATGACGGAAGAGGTTATGAAACCTGGCTTGCGGAAAGTGACAATCTTCTAGATTGGAAACATCTAGGTAAAGTAATGTCCTTCTCAGAAAACGAAAAACATTGGGATGTAAACCAAAAAGCGGGATATATTTCGCTACAAGATCTAACTTGGGGTGGAAGCTACGAATGGGAAAAATACGATGATAAATACTGGATGAGTTATTTTGGTGGAGACAGTAAAGGTTATGAAGCAGGCGTTTTGTCAATCGGAATGGCGTATACCAAAGAAGCGCCGACAAAACCACACGAATTTCAAAGATTAGAAAATCCGGTTTTAACACCAAAAGACAAAGATGCCAGATGGTGGGATAATAGTACGATGTACAAAAACAGTGTAATTCGTGATAAAGATAAATTGACGGGACACAATTTCATCATGTATTATAATGCACGTGGCGATAGTATCAATCCGGCTAAAGGCGCTGAGCGTATTGCAATGGCAGTATCAAACGATATGAAAACATGGAAGCGTTATGGCGATAAACCATTAATCAATCATCATAAAGGAATTTCGGGAGATGCTTATATTCAGCGAATTAATGATACCTGGGTGATGTTTTATTTTGGGGCTTTTTGGACGGGTTGGAATCAAGGTGCATTTAATCGTTTTGCTGTTTCGAATGATTTAGTAAACTGGACGGACTGGAAAGGGGAAGATTTAGTTAAATCATCAGAACCATACGACGATTTGTTTGCTCATAAATCATTTGTGGTAAAACACGATGGCGTGGTTTATCATTTTTATTGCGCTGTTAACAAAGCAGAACAAAGAGGAATCGCCATTGCAACGTCTAAAGATTTAGGAAAAAGCAAATTGAATTTTGTGGCACCGCCGGAGAAAAAGACGAAGAATTAAGTACAAAGTACAAAGAATTAAGATACAGTACATTTTAAACCTGACAGGTTTTTAAAATCTGTCAGGTTTAATTACACAAAATAAATAAAGACCCAGTTTTGTCATTTCGACGAAGGAGAAATCTCCACAAGTAGCTCCACACAGGATAGTTACCAATCTTTGTAGAATATCGCGCGAAGATTTCTCGTTCCTCGAAATGACAAAAAAACTAAAAATAAAAGAATGTTTAAACCAAATCATATTCAGCAATTTTTCAACTTTCGACTTTCGACGTTCGACTTTTTGACTGTAATTTTACTATTCACAACTTACACACAGGCACAATCCGTAACAGGAGAACCAGCAGGAATTCCAGAATTGCATAAAAAGTACGAATTCGCACCTTGGGAAGACCCAACGATAACAAGCATCAATAGACAGCCATCAAGAGCAACAGCATACTCGTACACAAGTGTTGAAGATGCTTTAAAAGGCGACAGAACCAAAAGCCGAATCCAAATACTAAACGGCGATTGGGATTTTAAATATGCTGTAAATTTAAAAGAAGCTTCAAAAGATTTCTATAAAAATACGGTTTCAGGCTGGGATAAAATTGAAGTACCTTCAAACTGGGAAATGAAAGGATACGATAATCCAATTTACAAAAGTGCCGTTTATCCGTTTCGACCAATAAATCCGCCTTATATTCCTAAAGATTATAACGGAGTTGGTTCTTACCAAAGAAGTTTTTCTGTTCCAGAAAATTGGAAAGATATGACTGTGACTTTACATTTTGGGGCCGTAAGTTCAGGTTTTGAAGTTTGGCTTAATGGAGAATTTTTAGGTTACGGAGAAGACAGTTTTCTGCCATCAGAATTTGATATTTCGCCTTATTTAAAAGCGGGAGAAAATGTAGTTTCTGTTCGTGTAATCCGTTGGACAGATGGTTCTTATTTAGAAGATCAGGATCACTGGCGTATGAGCGGCATCCAGCGTGAAGTTTTCATTATGGCAGAACCGAAATTACGTATTCAGGATTTCTTCGTTCAAACTAAATTAGATAAACAATACACAGATGCTATTTTTAAACTGCGTCCAAAAGTGGAGAATCTAACTGGAGAAAAAGTCAAAGATTATACTATGAATGTTCAATTGTATGATGCGAATAATACGGCAATGTTCAAAGAACCGCTTCAAAGACCTGTGATTGATTTGATTAATGAAAGTTATCCTCGTTTGGATAATGTTCGTTTTGGGTTCTTTCAGGAAACCATTAAAAATCCAAAAAAATGGAGTTCTGAAGAACCGAATTTATACACGATGGTTATTTCCATAAAAGATAAAAACGGAAATATTACCGAAGCCAAAAGCTGTAAAATTGGTTTCCGTTCAATTGAATTTTCGAAAGAGAATGGAAAAATGCTCATCAACGGGAAAGAAACTTATGTATATGGCGTAAACCGTCACGATCATCATCCAACAAGAGGAAAAGCCGTTACAAGGGACGATATCAAACAAGATATTACCACGATTAAAAAGTTCAATTTTAACTTTATAAGAACAAGCCATTATCCAAACGATCCTTATTTTTACGAATTATGCGATCAATACGGAATCATGGTGATGGACGAAGCCAATCAGGAAACACACGGAATTGGCGGAAAATTAAGCAATGATCCGCTTTGGACAAATGCTTATTTGGAAAGAATGATCAGAATGGTCGAAAGAGATAAAAACCATCCATCGGTGGTAATGTGGAGTTTAGGTAACGAAGGCGGAAAAGGACCAAATCATGCTGCAATGTCGGGTTGGGTTCACGATTTCGATATTACGCGTCCCGTACATTATGAACCAGCGCAGGGAAATGCAAAATTAGACGATTACATCGATCCGCTTGATCCGGGATATCCTAAAACAATTGATCACGCTTACCGATTCGAAAATCCGCAGGACGATTCGTATGTAGATATGGTCAGCCGTTTTTATCCGGGCGTTTTCACTCCGAAATTTTTAGTCGATCAAAAGAAAGATACACGACCAATTATTTTTGTTGAATATTCTCATGCGATGGGAAATTCAGTCGGAAATTTAAAAGAATTATGGGATGAATTCCGTTCGCTTCCAAGAGTTATCGGAGGCTGTATTTGGGAATTTAAAGATCAGGGATTAGTAAAATTTGATTCAAGATCAGGTCAGAATTATTTTGCTCATGGAGGAGATTTTGGAGAAAAATATCATGATGGAAACTTCAACACCAAAGGAATTGTAGATTCTAACGGAAAACCAAAAGGTTCCATTTTTGAAAATAAATGGGTATATCAGCCAGCGATTTCGACTTTAAACGGAAATCAGTTAGAAATCAAAAATCGTCAGGCGGTTAAATCATTAGAAAGTTATACACCTGTTTTGAAAGTGTTGGAAAACGGAAACGTAATCAAAACTCAGATTTTAAAACCATTCAAAGTAGAAGCAGGACAATCAACAACTTTGGATATCAGTTCTTATCTGCCAAAAATGAAAACTGATGCCGAGTATATTATTAATATAGAATTCCAGCTTTCTAAAGACGAACTTTGGGCTTCAAAAGGTTACGCTGTTGCGGAAGATCAGTTTCTATTGAAAAAGAAAGAAGCTGTTTCGTCTGAATCGAAAAAAGAAATTGTAAACGTTTCCGAATCAGATTCGGATTTCAAAATCAAAGGAAAAACTTTTGATATTACAATTGGAAAAACAAACGGAGCTTTGAGTTCTTATATTTTTAACGGAGAAGAGCAAGTTTTTGCGCCGCTATTACCAAACTTCGTAAGACCGCTTACAGACAATGATAAACGTGGCTGGAAATCGCAAAAATTATTGAAACAATGGTATAAAGCAAAACCAAAATTGGTAAACATTAAAATTGATAAATCGGCTTCAGAAATCAAAATTACAAGCGATTACGAAATAATAAAAGACAGTGCAAGTGTAAACGTAGTATACAACATCAAACCAGACGGAGTGATAAAAGTAGATTACAGTTTAAAAGCTTCAAACAAACTGCCAAACATTCCAAAAATCGGAATGCAGATGGGTGTTCAGAGAAAATTTGATCAGATTTCTTGGTACGGAAAAGGAGAACTCGAAAATTACAGCGACAGAAGTTTTGGTTCGTTTGTAGGCAAATATTCGCTTCCAATTAATGACTTTATCGAACATTACCCAAAACCTCAGGAAAACGGAAACAGATGCGATGTAAGATGGATGGCGTTGAGTACTCCGCAGAAAAATAATGGATTTTTAGTAGTAAACAATACCAAACTACTGAGCATGAGTGCATGGCCGTATACACAGGAAAATTTAAGTTCAGCAGGCCATACATATGACTTGAAAGATCCAGGGTTTTTGACTGTAAACATCGATTTAATTCAAATGGGAGTGGGAGGAAATGACAGCTGGACACTGGTTGCACAGCCATTAGAGCAGTATCAAATTAAATCTGGAAACTATGAGTATAGTTTTTATTTGACACCTTTCAGCGGTTCAAAAAATCAGTTGGAAAGTAGTTTGAAGAAGTTTAAGTATTAATTGATAATTAAAAATTAAAAATTAAGAATTAAAAAGTACAGTTTGTCATTTCGACGAAGGAGAAATCTTCGTAAGAAACTCCACAAGGATTGGACTTTCGTTACGGAGCTACTTGTGGAGATTTATCCTTCGTCGAAATGACAAAAAAATGCGATATATCAAACCCGACAGGTTTTTAAAACCTGTCGGGTTACAAACGAAATAAAACAAAGAATAATGTTTCAAAAAAAACACCTCTTTTTTATCCTCCTTTTGACGAGCTTTGTCTCTGCACAGGAAGTCCATAAAAAAGAAACCTCTTTTCAGCCAACATTAGAATCTTCAAGACCTTGGGTGTATTGGTATTGGATGAAATCGGCCTATTCTAAAGCAGGAATCACAGCCGATTTAGAAGCTATGAAACAAGCGGGAATTGCAGGAGCTTATTTAATGACCATTAAAGGGCCGGCAAATCCACCATTGATTGATCCGCCGGTTTTACAGCTGAGTCCTGAATTTTGGGATATGATTCATTGGGCTTTTAAAGAGGCAGATCGTTTAGGATTGAAACTTGCTTTTCACGGAGCTGATGGATTTGCAGTTGCAGGCGGGCCGTGGATTAAGCCAGAAATGTCGATGCAGAAAGTAGTCTGGTCAACAATCGAAATTTTAGGAGGCAAAAAAGTGGCTTCAAAACTTGCTGTTCCAGAACATTACAAAGACTATTATAAAGACATTGCAGTTTTTGCTTTTCCAATTAAAGAATACCAAATTACTTCGGAGACTCAACTGCCAAAAGTAACGACATCAAATAATACAGATGCTTCGTTTTTGGCGGATCCAAAAAAAGACGAAAACTTCAAATTTGCCGATGCAGGCTGGATTCAGTACGAATTTGCACAGCCTTTTACCTGCAAATCAATTGTCATTGAAACCAAAGGAAGAGATTTTCAGGCGCAGCGTCTAATTGTGGAAGTGAGCGATGATGGAGTTCATTTTAGATTCCACGAAAGAATGATTGCACCACGCCACGGCTGGCAGGATATGGATTTTCCTAATACACATACCATTACACCCGTTACCGCAAAATATTTTAGATTTGTTTATGATCCAAAGGGAACAGAACTAGGTGCAGAAGATTTGGATTTTGCGAAATGGAAACAAAACCTGAAAGTGAGTAAAATTACACTTTCAAATCAGTCGTTGATTAATAATTTCGAAGGAAAATCAGGAGCAATTTGGCGTTTGACTCCGCAGACTACCGACAAACAAATTCCAAATTCTGATGCATTCAAAAAATCAGAAATTATCAATATTTCCAATTTTGTTGATGCCGATGGAAATCTGAATTGGAAAGCACCAAAAGGGAAATGGAAAATTATCCGAATGGGACATACTTCTACAGGACATGAAAATGCCACTGGCGGAGCAGGAAAAGGATTGGAAGTAGATAAATTTAATCCGGAATTAATCCGTTTTCAGCTGGATCATTGGTTTGGAGAAGCCGTTCGTTCAGCTGGCCCTGAATTGGCTTCAAAAGTTCTGGAAATCCTTCATTTTGACAGCTGGGAATGCGGAAGCCAAAACTGGTCTTCGGTTTTTCAGGCCGAATTTAAAAAGAGACGTGGTTATGATATTGTAGAATATTTACCTGTAATGGCTGGAGTTCCGATAGAAAGCGCTGATTTTTCAGAGAAAGTTTTATACGATGTTCGTAAAACAATAGCCGATTTAGTTGCCGATAATTTCTACGGAACCGTAGCTCAGATTGCAAAAGAATATAACGTTAAGTTAAGTTCAGAAAACGTTGCGCCAACAATGATGAGTGATGCTTTGCTGCATTATAAATATGTGGATTATCCAGGGGGTGAATTTTGGCTGAAAAGCCCAACGCACGACAAACCTTTTGATATGATCGATGCCATTTCTGGCGGACATATTTATGGAAAAGATATTATTCAGGCGGAATCTTTTACGGCTTTACGAATGGATTGGGACGAACATCCGGGGAATCTAAAAACGACTGCAGACCGCAATTACGCCTTAGGAATCAACCGTTTATTCTATCATGTTTTTGTTCATAATCCGTGGACGAACAGAAAACCGGGAATGACTTTAGACGATATCGGGACTTTTTTCCAGAGAGACCAAACTTGGTGGAAACCCGGAAAAGCATGGTTTGATTATTGCCAAAGAGTGCAGTTTCAGTTGCAAAAAGGAAAACCTGTAATCGATTTGGCGGTTTTTATTGGAGAAGATTTTCCTTCCCGTTCTTTTGTTCCAGATCGTTTGGTGCCGTTTATTCCAAATGTGTTTGGTGCAGCAAGACTCGAAAGCGAGAAAATCCGTTTAGAAAATGAAGGTCAGCCAACGGCAAAAATGCCAAAAGAGGTTACCTATTCTAAAAATATCACCGATTTATCAAAATGGATTAATCCGCTAAACGGTTATCAATATGATTCTTTCAATACCGATGTTTTAATCAACCGTGCGAAAGTGGTAAACGGAAAAATTTCGTTTGATGGCGGAATTGAGTACGGTGCTTTATTCTTTCCGGGAAGTCATAAAATGGGACCGAATAAGATGCTTTCTTTGGCTTCCGCCGAAAAAATATTGCAGTTGGTAAAAGACGGAGCGACAATTTTTGTGGATGAAAAACCAAACCTTCAACCGGGAATGCATTCAGAAACCGATCAAAAAAAATGGCAGGATGTAATGGATGAAATCTGGAATAATGCCAATTCATCTTCATGGAAAATCGGAAAAGGAACAGTTGTCAAATTACCTTATTTAGGAAATGATTTTGCTTCAATAGGAATTACCCAAGACGTTTATTTTCCAAATTTAAACCGAGTTGATGCAGAAACATTGGCGTGGGCGCATCGCAAATCAGATACGGAAGATGTTTATTTCATTTCCAATCAAAAAGAAGAAAAACGTTTTTTTGAAGCGTCTTTCAGAATTTCAGGAAAAGTTCCACAATGGTATAATCCAGTAACAGATCAAACATCGGCTTTAGTCAATTGGAAAATAGAAAATGGAAGAACTATCGTTTCGGTAATTTTAGATGCAAACGAATCTGGTTTTGTGATTTTTAAAGAAGAAACTAAAGAGGTTTTAGCAAATGGAAAATTATCTGAATTTGAAAAGGTACAGACTTTAGATGAAAATTGGGAATTACAGTTTGATCCTGAATTTAAAGGCCCGAAAGAAGTGGTGAAAACAAACAAACTTTTCGACTGGAGCACTTCTGAAAATGATGAGATTAAGTATTATTCGGGAACTGTAATCTATAAGAAAGATTTTGTCTGGAAAGGAAAAACCAACGATAAATTCTGGCTTGATTTAGGCACAATTGCCAATCTTGCCGAGGTAACCATAAACGGAAAAGACTGTGGAACAATCTGGACATTTCCATATAAAACAGAAATTTCTGAAGCCTTAAAAAAAGGAAAAAACACGATAGAAATTAAAATAACAAATACCTGGGCAAACCGATTAATTGGTGATGAAAAATTACCAAAAGAAGAAAGATTAACCTGGACAACAGCGCCGTTTAGATTGCAGGAAGGAATATTATTAAAAGCTGGATTGTTAGGTCCGGTTAGGATTGTGAAAGAAAAAAATAGATGTTTTAAAAAAAATGAATAGCGTCCAGCTTTAGCTGGATGGAAACAATAAATAATGAGGGTGATGGCTTTAGCCAAAATGCATGGATTTTGGCTAAAGCCAATGCTAGATCAACTTTTATTCCTCCAGCTAAAGCTGGAGGCAATTCAAAAAACATTAAATATTTACAGATTAAAATCTATAAAATCATTTAATCTATGGCAAAAAATATATAAACTAATGAAAAATATAAATCAAATTCTTGTTGCTATTGTAATGCTTTTAGCAAGCTTCCAAATCAATGCAAAAATCAAATTGCCTGCATTGTTTTCAGACAATATGATGTTGCAGCAAAAGTCAAACGCACCCATTTGGGGTTGGGCAGAAAAAAACGGAAACCTGACGATAAAAACGTCATGGAATTCTAAAACCTATAAAGTAAAAGCTGATAATTCAGGAAAATGGAAAACGGAATTACAAACGCCATCATTTGGCGGACCATTTACAATCGAAGTTACAGAAGGAACTGAAAAAGTAACTGTAAAAAATGTATTAATTGGAGAAGTCTGGCTTTGTTCCGGACAGTCGAATATGGAAATGCCGTTAAAAGGCTTTCAAGGACAGCCCGTTAAAAACGGAAACGAAGTCATAGTAAAATCAAGCAATAATAACATTCGATTGATTACAATTCCGCGTGCTACGGTTTTAGAACCTTTACAAGATTTTGAAGGAAAATGGGAAATTGCTTCGCCAAAATCAACATCAAATTTTAGTGCAACGGCTTGGTATTTTGGTTCTCTTTTACAGGAAGTTTTAGATGTTCCTGTTGGTTTAATTCATGTTTCGTACGGTGGTTCAAGCATGGAAGCGTGGATGAACAAAGAAATGCTGAAAGATTTCGCAAGCGCTAAAATTCCGACTACGAAAGAAGAATTGGCAAAAGATCCTAATCGTGTTCCGACGACTTTATTTAACGGAATGCTTTCGCCTGTAATTGGTTACGGAATCAAAGGCTGTATTTGGTATCAGGGAGAATCGAATTATGAAAGAGCATCTGAATATACCGCCTTGATGAAAAAAATGGTTTCAAGCTGGAGAGCTTTATGGAAACAAGGAGATTTTCCATTTTATTACGCTCAGATTGCACCGTTTAATTACGCTTCATTTCATCCAAAAGATTATTTAGAAAAATACAATTCAGCTTATTTGAGAGAAGCACAGTTTAAGGCTTCAAATGAAATTCCGAATTCAGGAATGGCGGTTTTAATGGATGTTGGTGAAGAAAATAATATTCATCCAATGGACAAGGAAAAAGGCGGGAATAGACTGGCTTTTCAGGCTTTAGCAAGAACCTACGGAATTGAAGGTTTCGAATTCGAGAGTCCGAAATACAAATCGATGGAAATTAAAGACGGTTCGGTTACGGTTTCTTTTGATGATGTAGCCAACGGAATTACGTCTTACGATAAAGAAGTTACCGGTTTTGAATTGGCAGGAGAAGACAAAGTTTTTTATCCGGCTAAAACTGTAGTAAGAAGAAAATCAGTGGTTCTGACTTCGGATAAAGTAAAGAAACCAGTTGCTGTTCGCTATTTATGGAAAGATTTCGCTAAAGCGGAATTGTTTAGTGCAGGAGGTTTGCCGGTTTCATCTTTTCGAACAGATGAATGGTAATCGATTAAACCTTTTATGATATTTTAAGTCTAATAAGTTCATTTAAGTTATTGCTTGATTGGTTAAAAGATTTTTGGGTTTTAACGTGCTGACTATTTTGTAGTTGGCAGGCCTTCCTAAAATAAATAAAAAGAATTAACATATTCGATTAAGATATTAATATATAAAGTGGCTTTCCATTTTTAAGTAATTTTACGTCTAAATAAATAAGTGTGAAAAATACAATAATTTTATTTTTTTTCTTTTCAACGCTTTTAATTGAAGCGCAAATTCCTGTGCTTGAAAACTATAATCAGGTTTGGAAAACGCAGAGCCAAAATTCATCTGAATCAATGCCTCTGGGAGGCGGCGATATTGGTATGAATGTCTGGGTAGAAAAGGGCGATTTGTATTTTTATTTTTCACGAAGCGGGACTTTCGATGAACATAATACTTTATTGAAATTAGGTCGGGTAAAAATTGCTTTAATGCCAAATCCATTTGAAGGGGCAGCAGGTTTTCATCAGGAATTAAAACTCAAAGACGGATATGTTTTAGTGGGGCAGAATGATACTAAAATTAAGCTTTGGGTTGATGTTTTTAGACCAATTATTCATGTTGATTTAGAAAGTAAAAATCCGCTGAAAATGACAGCTTCTTATGAAAGCTGGCGTTATCAAAATCATCATTCAAAAGGAAAAGAAAATAATGCGAATTCTTATAAGTGGACGCCTCAGGGAGATATTATTATTTATAAAGATTCGATTGCTTTTGAAAATAGCGGAATTAAATTTCACCATAGAAACAGAGAAAATACTGTTTTTGACGTAGCTGTTAAACAACAGAAAATGGAATCGGTAAAAGACCAATTGCTGAACCCAATTGCGAATTTAACTTTTGGCGGATTCATGAAAGGCGATAACTTAAAACCGAACGGAACATATCTAGGAAAATATCAGGATACTGATTTTAAGGGTTTTAATTTATCAAGCATAAAACCATCCAAAAAACATTCTTTGCAGCTTTATTTAAATACCAGTCAATCGGATTTAAATAATTGGAATAATGATTTGAAAAAACAAATTTCATCTAATAAAAACACTTCAAAACAAGCAGAAAAAAACACTATGAAATGGTGGAATAATTTCTGGGAACGCAGTTTTATTTTTACCCAAAAAAATCAATCGATTGAGAAGGATTCGGTGTATCAAATCGGGCAGAATTATCAATTGTTCCGATATATGCTCGGATGCAATGCATATGGGAAATATCCAACCAAATTCAACGGCGGACTTTTTACAGTTGATCCTGTTTTTACAAATCCCGATTTAGATTTTACACCCGATTTTAGAAATTGGGGAGGAGGAACCATGACAGCTCAAAACCAGCGATTGGTTTATTTTCCAATGATAAAAAGCGGTGATTTTGACATGATGAAATCGCAATTGGATTATTATTTGAGTCTTCAAAAAAATGCGGAATTAAGAAGCAAAGTCTATTGGAACCATAATGGCGCTTCTTTTACAGAACAATTGGAAAATTTCGGCTTGCCAAATCCCGCAGAATACGAATGGAAACGTCCCGCAGATTACGATCCGGGAATGGAATACAATGCGTGGCTGGAATATGAATGGGACACGGTTTTGGAATTCTGCCAGATGATGCTGCAACAAAAAGAATATGCTGGAGAGGACATTCAGAAATACAATCAATTTATTATAAGCTGTCTTCGATTTTTTGATGAACATTATCAATATTTAGCAAAACAGAGAGGAAAAAAAGCATTAGACGGAAACGGAAAACTAATTCTCTTTCCAGGCTCAGGAGCTGAAACATATAAAATGGCGAACAATGCCAATAGTACAATTTCGGCTTTGCGAGTTATTACAGAAAACCTTTTAAACCTTTCAGGAAATCAGTTATCCAAAGAAGATTCAGCATATTTAAAAGCATTTCAAACGAGAATTCCGCCTTTAAATTTCGGACAAATCGAAAATCACAAAATTTTACTTCCTGCAAAAACATGGGAACGAGTCAATAATTCAGAAGTTCCTCAATTATATCCTGTTTATCCGTGGGGAATTTACGGCATTGGAAAACCTGATTTAGAAACGGCTTTAAATACCTGGAAATACGATCCTGATGCTTTAAAATTTAGAAGTCATATTGGATGGAAACAGGATAATATTTTCTCAGCTCGTTTGGGTTTAACCGAAGAAGCAGCAAAATATAATACAATGAAAATGGCGAATTCAGAGCGTCGTTTCCCTGCCTTTTGGGGTCCGGGCTTTGACTGGGTTCCAGATCATAATTGGGGAGGTTCAGGAATGATTGGCATGCAGGAAATGCTTTTGCAGGAAAGTGATGGAAAAATTTATCTTTTTCCGGCTTGGCCAAAAGACTGGAATGTTCATTTTAAATTACATGCAAAACAAAATACGACCGTTGAAGCAGAATTGGTAAACGGCGAATTGAAAGTTTTAAAAGTAATTCCGGAAGAAAGAAAAAAAGACATTATAAATCTGTTAGGGAAATCTGAAGCAGAGAAAACGAAATTAAACTAACTATTACCAACAAAAATGATAAAGAAATTACTAAGTACTGCGGTTTTGTCTATGCTTTTGACAGCAAACGGACAAGCACAATCAGTTCAAAATACTGATAGACAAATTGTAAAAGTTGACTTTGATTTTTTTCAAAGAAGACTAGAAGAAGTTCATGATGTAAATTATGATTCCTGGATTGTCAGCGATCAAAAAGAAGCCGAAAAAACATTTAATAATGTGGCATTTAAACTAAAAGGAAACTTTACCTCAAAATGGTATAAAGTTGGAATGAATGCTCCATTTTATAATAAATTAGGAAGCGACGGTTTGGTTACGGCTGAAAATTTAGAATTGAAAATCAGCGGATTGAAAGCGGGAAAACATACGCTTTTGACTTTCCATAATGCTTTTGATGTTATTACGGGAAAAACTTTTTCTCCAATTAAAATCTACGTAAACGGAAAACTGGAGCAAACAGTAAATGCTAGCCAGAGAGCCAATGCTAAAATTGATGCTTCGATGGCGTATATTGCTTTTGATGCTGAAAAAGGCAAAGATGTAATTGTTCGTTTTGAAATTGATCCAACTTCAAATCCTGATGTTATAAAACAGATTGTGATTAATGGTTTTGAAATTGATACGCCAAACCTGATGAATCAGGCGCGTACTCCAGAACCAAAAAATAGAGACGAGCATGTTGAAGTGGGTAAAACTTTAACCTTAAAATGGGATGCTGTAAAAAATGTAGCCTTTCATAAATTATATTTTGGTGAAGATAAAAACGCTGTAGAAAATGCAACAGAAGCTTCGAAAGAATTTAAAGGAAAATTGACTGATAAATCTTTTTCAGTTTCTGATTTATATTCAGGGACAACTTACTACTGGAGAGTGGATGAAGTGGATACTAAAGGCGAAGTAACTTTAGGAAATGTATGGTCGTTTAAACCTGCTCAATTGGCGTTTCCGGGAGCTGAAGGTTACGGACGATATGCTGTTGGGGGACGTGGCGGAAAAGTGATTGAAGTAACCAATTTAAATGACGATGGACCAGGAAGTTTACGTGATGCTGTAAATCAGGAAATTGGACCAAGAACAATTGTTTTTAATGTTTCAGGAAATATAAAATTAGCTTCGAGATTAGTAGCAAATCAGCCTTATATCACTATTGCGGGACAAACAGCGCCCGGTGAAGGAATCACAATTAGCAGAGCGCCAATTGGATTGACAGGAAATGATGGAGTGATCCGTTTTCTAAAAGTGAGAATCGGAGGCGGAACTACTTATGACGGAATGGGATTAACTGGCGCCGATTATAGTATTATTGATCACTGCTCGATTAGCTGGACTATTGATGAATCGTTTAGTTCACGCGGTGCTCATCACATTTCTTTACAGCGAACTTTAATTTCAGAAGCTTTAAATGTGGCTGGACATGATAAATATCCAGCTGGAAAAATGCACGGCTTCGCTGCAACGATTGGTGGGGATATTGGTAGTTTTCATCATAATTTATTGGCACATAACCAAGGCCGTAACTGGAGCATTGGCGGTGGTCTAAACGGCGACGGTTATTACACAGGAAGATTGGATATCACAAACAATGTGGTTTACAACTGGGGAGGAAGAACAACTGACGGCGGAGCAAACGAAGTGAATTTTGTAAACAATTTTTATAAACCGGGCGCTTCAACTACAATATTTGTGGCATTAAATGCACAGCATGAAGGCGTTGGAAAAGGAATGCAGCGCTATTATTTTAACGGAAATATTATGCCAGGTTACTTTGATGAGAAATCTCAGGATAAAGGCAGAAAATCTACTATAAGTAATAATGAGAAAGTAGAATATGAAACTTTTGTAGATAAACCATTTTTTCCTTCGTACGTAGAAACGCAATCAGCGAAAGCAGCTTATAAAAATGTGCTTTCAGATGTAGGAGCCAATCAGCCGTTTTTTGATAAACATGATAATAGAATTGTAGATGAAACGTTAAAAGGAACTTTTACTTTTAAAGGAAGTAAAAGTGGTTTAGGCGGTATGATCGATAACGAACAGGATGCAGGAGGATGGCCGAATTTTGCGTCAGAAACGCGTCCGTCAGATTGGGATACAGATCATGACGGATTGCCAAACTGGTGGGAAAAAGCTTTTGGTTTAAATGAAAATTCATCAGCTGGAGATTTCTCAGATGCAAATCAGGATACAGATAAAGACGGATTTACGCAGTTGGATAATTATTTAGACTGGCTGGCACAGCCTCATTATTTTGTGAATTCTGGAGAGAAAAAGACTTTAAGCGCTGCAGATTATTTCAAAGGATATGAAAACAAACCCGTTTATACGTTCTCTGATCTTAAAAATGGAAAAGTGGTTTTAAAAGGAAAAGAAATTCAGTTTGCAACGGTTGAAAAAGGATTTGCTTCTTTCGTTCTAACCGTAAAAGATGCAGACGGAGATTCAATGAGCAGAACTATTAATTTCTTTGTAAAATAAAAAGGTTTCACGCAGATTTGCTTCGCCAGTTCGCTGTCGCTCGGGTGTCTGATTTAGGCAGATCTGCGCAGATTTTTAATTTAGAAATAGTAAATCAAAAATAAATCTGCTCAATCTGCAAAATCTGCGTGAAAAATTTACCTCCCGCAGATTTTGCAGATCAAGCAGATTTTAGATTAAAAAATATTCAAAATGAAAAAGAACATCATTATATCCTCTTTATTTCTTTCAACTGTAATCTTTGCACAAAACAAAGGTTTGGTTGCTAATTCAGAAAGTCCGTATTCGAAACTGCAAAGTGTAGGTTTGCAAGATGTAAAATGGACAAACGGTTTCTGGAAAGAACAATTTGATGTAGAAACCAAAAATACGCTGCCGTATATGTGGGATTTGTATCATAACGATTCGATTTCGCATGCTTATAAAAACTTCGAAATAGCAGCGGGTTTAAGCAAAGGTGCTTTTAAAGGGCCTTCGTTTCATGATGGTGATTTCTATAAGATTTTTGAAGGAATGGCTGCCACTTATGCTGTTACAAAAGATAAAAAACTAGATGCCGAAATGGATAAAGCCATTGCGCTTTTTGCAAAAGTACAGCGCAAAGACGGATATATTCATACGCCAGTTTTAATTGACGAACGCTGGGGAACTTTAGGTCCGGAAGAAGTAAAAAAACAATTAGGTTTTGAGAAATACAATATGGGACATTTAATGACTGCGGCCTGTATTCATTATCGTGCGACAGGAAAAACAAATTTCCTGAATATCGCAAAAGGCGTTGCCGATTTCTTGTATGATTTCTACAAAAAAGCGTCACCAGAATTGGCTCGAAATGCCATTTGTCCGTCACATTATATGGGAATTGTTGAAATGTACCGAACGACTAAAAATCCGAAATACTTAGAATTAGCTAATAATCTAATTGACATTCGCGGAACTACAAATGACGGAACCGATGACAATCAGGATAGAATTCCGTTTAGACAACAGAAAACTGCAATGGGTCATGCCGTAAGAGCGAACTACCTATATGCCGGAGTTGCCGATTTATATGCCGAAACTGGAGAAAAGAAATTATTAGACAATTTAGAATCTATTTGGGATGATGTAACGTATCGTAAAATGTACATTACAGGAGGCTGTGGTTCTTTGTACGATGGCGTTTCACCAGACGGAACTTCTTATGATCCGACAGTTGTTCAAAAAATACACCAAGCGTATGGGCGCCCTTTTCAATTGCCAAACGCAACGGCGCATACCGAAACTTGTGCCAATATTGGAAATGTTCTATGGAATTGGAGAATGCTTCAAATTACAGGCGATGCCAAATATGCTGATGTTGTGGAGTTAGCACTTTACAATAGTGTGCTTTCGGGAATGGATTTGGAAGGAGAAAAATTCCTATACAATAATCCACTGAATGTTTCTAATGATCTGCCATTTCACCAAAGATGGGGAAATGAGCGTGAAGGCTACATTGCTCTGTCAAACTGCTGTGCGCCAAACGTAACCAGAACAGTTGCCGAAGTTGGAAATTATGCTTATAATCTTTCAAAAGAAGGTTTGTATGTGAATTTATATGGAAGCAATCAGTTGAGAACAAAATCTTTAAATGGAGAAGAAATTGAAATTGAACAGCAGACCAATTATCCTTGGGACGGAAAAATAACGTTGAAAATTATAAAAGCACCAAAAGATTTACAGAATTTCTTTTTAAGAATCCCAGGCTGGAGTCAGAATGCTGAAGTTTCGGTGAATAATGTAAATATTAGTGATAAAATCGTTTCTGGAACTTATCTAAAACTAAATCAAAAATGGAAAAAAGGAGATATGATTGAATTGAATCTCCCAATGCCAGTTGAGTTGATGGAAGCGAATCCGTTGGTTGAAGAAGTTAAAAATCAGGTTGCTGTAAAAAGAGGACCTTTAGTTTATTGCTTAGAATCAGATCAGCTTCCTGCGAAAACAAGTGTAAATGATGTGGCTTTAAATGTGAATTCGAAATTTAAAACTAACAATTTTATATTAAATAATAGAAACTTAGTCAGCATTGATGCAGAAGCCGTAATAAATCCTAATAATTCATGGGGTAAAACTTTATACAAATCTATTTCTTCTAAAGATGGAACTGTAGTACCTGTAAAATTGATTCCGTATTTTGCATGGGGAAATAAAGAAAAAGTTGAAATGACGGTTTGGATGTCGCATTAAATTTTGTAAGCTGATGAAACGGATTTACTTCGTAAAGACGCGGATTAAAAACTGATTTTAACCCCACAGCTTGTCATTTCGACAAAGGAGAAATCTTCGTAAGTAACTCCTCAAAGTGAATCGCCAATCTTTGTCGAGCTACTTACGAAGATTTCTCCCTATAGTCGGATGACAAATACAAGAAGAATAAATAACTCAAAAGATATGAAATACATTCTAGCTTTATTTTTAATAACCACACTTTCAATATCAGCACAAACTCTCGACAATAAACTGGCATTAACCGTTGCCCAAGACGGTTCAGGAGATTTCAAAACCATTCAGGAAGCGATAAACAATGTTAAAGACAATTCAGAAAAACGAGTTGTAATAACAATAAAGCCAGGGAAATACGTAGAAAAATTAGAGATTCAGGCTTCTAAAACATTCATTACCTTAAAAGGATCAGACAGAAATAAAACCATAATTTCATTTGATGATTATTCGGGAAAACCGCTGAGAGAAATTGATCCATCTGGAAAAAAGTTTTTTGGAACATCTACATCATATTCTTTTTTAATTAAAGGGAATGACTGCACACTCGAAAATCTTACTGTTGAAAATACAGCAGGAAGAGTAGGGCAGGCAGTTGCACTGCATATAAAAAGTGATCGGGTTATTGTAAAGAACTGTAATATCTCAGGAAATCAGGATACGTTATTTTTATCAGAAGAAAATACCCGAACTTATTTTGAAAGCTGTTTTATCAACGGTACAACCGATTTTATTTTTGGTGCAGCGACAGCTTATTTTTATAAATGTACAATTGAAAGTTTAGCGAATTCCTATATTACAGCAGCTTCAACTCCACAAGGTCAAGCATATGGATTTGTTTTTATAGATTGTAAACTTACGGCTAAAGACAAATCAGTCGATAAAGTATTTTTAGGAAGACCCTGGAGACCCTATGCACAAACTGTTTTTATAAATACTGATATCGGTTCACATATTATACCGGAAGGCTGGAACGCATGGATTGATACCAGATTTCCTGATAAAGATAAAACAGCCTATTACGCAGAATTTGGAAGTAAAGGCTCAAGTGCAAAAGATTTGTCACAAAGAGTATCCTGGTCGTATCAATTAAAAAAAGCTGATATTAAGAAATACAATAGAGATTGGGTTTTAAATGGATGGAATCCTAATAAATAATTATAAGATTAGATTTTGTATCAAAAAAAGAATTTCTATTTTTTATTGGTCAGATTTTACGTTTAAAAAAAATATTTTTTTGGCAAAAAATTAAGGAATGTTTTGTAAAGCGAAAACGTTTTCATGTTGTAAGATTTCTACTTTAAAAAATGGCTCTTCTTTTTAGAGAAGAGCCATTTTTTGGTTTAATAGTACTAAACTTAACGCATTAAAATACAGGGTTTCAGTAACCTATTTTGCAGAAAAAACAGCTATTTTTTGTTTTTAATGCTAATTCTTCTGTATTTGTTTTAAAAGCAGTTGTTCTATTTGATTATATGTAAACTTATTGCTTGTTTTTTCTGTTTTGTCTATTTTTTCCTTCTTTTTTTTATTAATATTGTTTTTTTGAGTTAGTTTTTTTTAGATAATACCAGTAAAGCAGGATAGAACAGGACGGTTCTAATTCGTCATCGTTATATTTTTGGTATATAAAATAAATGTGTTTTTAACATTTAATTAAAGTGTATTAAACTTTTTTTAAATTTTAATATCTTTAAGTGAAACACATTTAACATGACTAACTAACACTAAATAAAACCTAACCAAAAAACAAAAACATTTATGAAACAAGCACTTTTAAAGAGATGTAGTTTTCTTTTGTTTACACTGATGAGTGTGATGAGTTATGCTCAAAACTCAAATCAAGTAACAGTAACAGGAACTGTGACTGATCATGTATCTGGTCTGCTTCCAGGGGTAAACGTAACAGAAAAATCTACAAAGAATACTGTTACGACAGATTTTAATGGTCAATTTCAAATTAAGGTTAAGCCAAATGCAACTTTAGTTTTTTCTTTTATCGGAATGAGAAAACAAGAAGTGCCGATTGGAACACGTACAACTGTAAATGTTAAACTAACAGAAGATTCGAATGAATTACAAAACATTGTTGTAGTAGGATATGGTTCTCAGAAAAAAGAGAAACTAACCGGAGCTATTGCAACAATAAACGCATCAGATATTCAGGAACTTCCAGTTTCAAACTTATCTGAAGCCTTGAGAGGTCAGGTTCCTGGTTTGAGTGTAATTGATGGAGGAGGTCGCCCGGGTGATGCATCTTCATTAGAAATTCGTCAAACTTATGGTTTCTCAAAAGATGGAAGTTCAAAAACACCTTTGATTATTATTGACGACATGATTCAGGTTGATCCTGTTAATGGTAGACCGTCTTTAGATGCATTTAATAGATTGGATCCGTCAGAGATAGAAAGTATGACTGTCTTAAAGGATGCTTCGGCTGCGATCTATGGTTCTCGTGCATCTCAGGGAGCAATTGTAATTAAAACTAAAAGAGGAAAAAGCGGTGTACCAACATTTTCATATTTTAGTCAGTTTGCAGTAAATGATGCTGTAAGCCATAGTAAAACAATGTCTGCTTATGATTATGGTGTTTTTTCTAATAGGTTTTTTAGAGGATCAAACAATATTGGTCCTAATGGACAATATCTTTTCAATGATGCAGAATTAGAAGAAATGAAAGATTTGAACTATGACTGGCTTAAAGAAGCATGGAAACCTGCTATACAGCAAAAACATACTTTAAGTGTAAGCGGAGGAACTGAAAAAGCGACTTATTTCGCTGGTATTAACTACTTTACACAAGGAGCAAACTTAGGAAGACAAGATTATAACAAATGGAACTTCCGTACTGGTATGACGGCTAAAATCAATAACTCTTTAGATTTCTCTGCAGCCGTTTCTGGAAATTCTGGAGATATTGAAAAATCTTTTACAAAAGCTTCTGCTAATATTAATGATAGCAGTTATGGTTCTGCTGCAGGTGGTGAACAGGCTGATTACGGATTTTTGCTACATATGCCAAAATATATTCCATGGGAAACTACTGTAAATGGACAAGAATATTATATGTCGCCGTTTCCACGTACCGATCGTACTTTAGGATCTGCCAACGCAAATAATACAATTGCTGGATGGAATTATTTTGCTGGGATAAATAATGGTTCAAAACAAACAACAAACGATTTCTCGTATAATGTAAACATGTCGTTAAATTATAAAGTGCCATTTATAAAAGGATTATCACTTAAAGGAACATACTCAAGAAGCCAGACTTCTGTAAGTACAGAACAAGTTCAGCTGCCATATGATTTAGCCAGAATTATAGGATATGAGAAACTGGACAGCCACTTAGCAAGTTCAGCACTTCCAACTACTCAAAATAATGGAGTTGATAATTACTATGTAATCGAAACTAATGCTCGTAATTCAAGAGTTTATTATGATAGTAATTTCTCTAAATCAATTCAGGCCAACTTCTTTGCAGATTACAACAGAACATTTGATAACCATGAAGTTGGAGCGATGTTTTCTGTAGAACGTTCAGAATCAGAATTTAAAAGTACACGTTTAGCGTTTGAAAATACAGGTAAAGACTATGGAGGATCTTACCAAACTGCTGGTACTTTAAGTACAAACTCAACGGCATTAAAAGGAGAGCAGGGAACTTTATCTTATTTAGGACGTGTTAATTACAGTTATAAATCAAGATATATGCTTCAGTTTCTTTTTAGAAGTGATGCATCTACAAAATTTGCACCAGAAAACTATTGGGGATTCTTTCCTTCTGTTCAGGCAGGATGGATCGTATCTAAAGAAAATTGGTTTACTGATAATGTATCTTTCATAGATTTCTTTAAAATACGTTACTCGATTGGTAAAACAGGTAATGATAATATCAATGCTTGGAGATGGATGAAACTTTATGATGTAATTGCAGATAAAGGATTCCAATTTGGGTCTAACGGAGGAGTTTTAGGAGGTGGTATAACACCAAGAGTAGAGCCAAATAGAAATGTAGGCTGGGATACAACAATTAAAAACAATTTAGGTTTTGATTTAACTTTACTAAAAAACAGATTGTCTATAACAACTGATTTTTATTATGATAAATCTAAAGAAATGCTTACAGGTATGGCTGGGGCAGTTGGTGTGCCAATCTCTGTAGGTGGTGGTTTTGCTGAAGAAAATTATGCAGCAGTAGACTCTTGGGGAACAGAAGTTAGTGTAACATGGAAAGATAATATCAATAAAGATTTTAGCTATAATGTTAATGTAAACTTTGGTCTTTCGGATAACGAAGTTAAAAAATACCCAGAACCAGCTTTAATGCATCCATCAAACAATTTAACAGAAGCAGGTCGTTCTCTGTTTTTTCCACAATGGGGATTCAGAACCTGGAAAGGTACTTCATCAGGAGACGGTATTTTGCGTACAGATGATGATGTTGCAAATTACTGGTCATATTTAACAGAACGTGCTACCGCTGCAGGTGTTAGTCCAAACTATATGGGTATTTCTAATGTTTCAAATATGAGAAAAGGAATGCTTGCTTATGAAGATGCAGCAGGGCAGTTTAATAGTACAGATGGTACTCAGGCAGGTCCTAATGGTCAGATTACTAAGAACGAAGATTATGTGAAATTAGTTAACAGAAACAGAACATACGGCTTTACTACTAATTTAGGAGCAAGATATAAGTCATTTTTCTTCAAGACACAAATTGGAACTTCTTGGGGGGGGTACCGCGCGATTGATGTTGTAAAACAAGGAACTTCATCATCTCACAATATGTGGGGACGCGAAACTTTCTGGAATGATATGTACTCAGATGATAATGTAGATGGTAGATATCCTAACTTGGCAAATCAGGATTATATTGCAGTGCCATCAGATTTCTGGCAGCTAGATACTTTCCGTTGTACAGTAAGAAACTTAACTTTAGGATTTGATATGCCAAAAGAGCTTTTGGAAAAAATTAAAATTTCAAAATGGTCAGTTGGTGTAACGGGTAATAACCTTTGGGATTTATATAATCCTTACCCAGATCATTACCGCAATATGTACGATAGTTCTTCTGAGAATTATCCAACACTTAGAACATGGGCTGTTACTTTAAACATTACATTCTAAATTTAATTCAATAAGAAGATGAAACTAAAAATTAATAAATATATAACTATAGCATTTCTTACAGTGCTTAGTACTTCTTGCAGCGATAGTTTTTTGGAAGAAAAGAAAAATTATGGAAGTGTTGACGATTCGTTTTACGAAAGTCAGGAACGAGCTACAGCGTATATCAATAACGTTTATTTTGATTATTATTCTGCTTTTAAATCTCCAGGACAAATCCTCGTTGGATCTTATACAGATGTATATTCAAAAATGACAGAGGAAATAGGAGGAATTCAGCCTCTTATTAACCCAACAATTACTTATACAAATGCTGCAGATGGATCTGCATATTATGGAGGTAAGCTTGAAGATAAGATCAATAACTATCCTTACAACAGAATTAGAGACTGTAATGCTTTTATAACAGACATCGATGTTAAAGGAGCGACCTTAGACAAAACATTTCGTGATCAGGCAAAAGGACAAATGTATTATTTGCGTGCTGTTCAGTATTTTGATTTAATGCGTGTTTACGGTGGAGTTCCTATCGTTACAGAAATTCAGACTCCAAGTACAGATGATCAATCCATAAAATTACCAAGAGCTACAGTAACTCAGGTAGTAGAGCAGATTGTAAAAGATTTAGATATGGCGGCAAGTTTATTGCCAAGAAACTGGACAACAGAATATGGTCGTGTTACGAAAGGAGCTGCATTAGCAGTAAAATCGAGAGTTTTGTTAACCTATGCCAGTCCATTATTTAATAAAAACTGGGACACATCTACGGAGCGTTGGAATGCAGCATTGCAAGCAGGTTTAGCAGCAGAAACAGAATTATCAGGAGCTGGATACGGATTGTATGGAAATTCAGCAAAAGACTGGCAGAATATGTTTGCCCTTGGTAACAATGCATTTTGTTCTGAAGCGATTACAACACAGCTTTTATCAACAAACAATACCAATCTTGGAGTGAATAACTCTTGGGAAAAAGGAATTCGTTTAATTAGCCAGGGAGGAACAGGTGCACTGGAAGCTCCTAAAGAAATGATTGATTTATTTCCAATGGACAATGGTGCAAGACCAACAACTGCAAATGGTTATAATTCATTTCTATTCTTTATCAAACGTGACCCAAGATTTTACAGAACATTTGCTTTTTCAGGTGTTAAATGGGATTATAAAGAAAGTGCAAAACCAGTTGTTTGGGCTTACCGTTGGTTAGATGGCTCAAATAAACCTTACTATAGTGATTCAAATAATGAAACAAGTCCAGCCTTAGTAAGAAAAATGACAGATGTAACTGCAACAAATGCTAGTAGTTTTCAATATTCAGGAAATGATATATTAGAATATCGTTATGCAGAATTATTATTAAACATTGCAGAAAGTTATGCAGCTCTAGGTCAAACAGGAAATGCAGTAGCTTATTTAGGAAGAATTAGAAACCGTGTAGGTATTTCTTCGGCAAATAATTACGGAATAGGAACATTAAGTGATAAATATGCTGCGATTGAAGCAGTATTATATGAGCGTAGAGTTGAGCTGGCATACGAAGGAAAACGCTATTGGGACGTACAACGATGGATGCTTTATGATAACGCAGGACTTCCTGGTACTACTGGAGGAACGGTAACTAAATTAGGTTTAACACCAATTAACGGAACACAGCGTACTGGAAACTATTTGCAATATAAAAATACAGCAACAAATGCAGATCCTTTAGCAGCGGCTCGTGCAAGTATTTCAGCAGATCCGGATTCAGCTAATTTCCAAACACAGTTAACAGCTTTAGCAACATTCTATACTGATAATTTCATATTTGTTGCTCCACCAACCCCAATGGATAATGTTAATAATGCAGCGGTTAAAATTAAATTTAACCCAAACTATTACATAATGGGATTACAGAATACTGTTTTATCTCAAAACCCATGGTTAAAACAAACAATTGGTTGGAAAGATGCTTCTGGTGGTGATGGAGATTACAACTATCAAGAATAGATATCACAATGAATTACCCTAAATCATTAAGCATATCTAATAATAAAAAACAAAATTAAACATGACAAATCTTCACCTGTATTCTACTTAGATGCAGGTGATTTGTTTAAAAAGAATTACCAAAAGAAAGAATTAACATGAAAAACTCCGCATTATTTATCGCAACTCTGTTTTTTTTGGGAAGTGCAAAGTGTTTTGCCCAATATCCTAAAATTACTCCCGAAGTTCAGGCGCAATCCAAAGTTATTATGGATGAAGCTGAAAAACGTTCAGATGAAGCTTGGGAAAAAGCCCTTGTAATTATTGAGGAAGAAGCCAAACATGGCAAACCTTATATTCCGTGGGCATCAAGACCAAACGATTTACCTCAGGCAGAAATCCCTTCTTTCCCTGGTGCTGAAGGTGGAGGAATGTACACTTTTGGTGGTCGTGGCGGAAACGTTTATACGGTTACAAGTTTAGAAGACAGCGGACCTGGAACTTTAAGAGAAGCGTGCGAAAAAGGTGGAGCCAGAATTATTGTTTTCAATGTTTCCGGAATTATCAGAATCAAAAGTCCCTTGATTATCCGTGCACCTTATATTACTATTGCAGGACAAACTGCTCCAGGAGATGGTATTTGCGTAGCAGGAGAATCTGTTTGGATCAATACACATGATGTTGTAATCAGACACATGCGTTTTCGTAGAGGAGAAACTTTCGTAGGTCGTCGTGATGATGCTATTGGAGGAAATCCTGTTGGAAATATTATGATCGACCACGTTTCTGCAACTTGGGGATTAGATGAAAACATGTCTATGTACAGACACATTTACAGCCCTGGAGCTGGTTATGCAGACCAAAAAGTAGGGACTGTAAATATTACAATCCAAAATAGTTTATTCGGAGAAGCTTTAGATACTTATAATCACGCTTTCGGAAGTACTTTAGGTGGAGAAAATTGTGCATTTATCAGAAATATGTGGGCTAACAATGGAGGAAGAAATCCTTCAATAGGATGGAATGGTATTTTCAATTTTGCAAACAATGTGGTTTTTAATTGGTACAACAGATCTACAGATGGTGGCGATTATACGGCTATCTACAACATTATGAATAACTATTATAAGCCAGGACCGGTAACGGATTTGACTCAGCCAATTAGCTATAGAATATTAAAACCGGAATCTGGAAGAAGCAAATTGCCTTATCAGGTTTTTGGTAGAGCTTATGTAAGCGGAAACATTGTTGCTGGCAACGATAAAGTATCAAAAGACAACTGGGATGGTGGTGTGCAGGTTGAAAATAAAAAAGGAGAATTAATGACATTTGATGAGGCTAAAGTGTTTTTCGATAAAATGAAAGCCGACAAACCTTATCCAATGCCTTGGTTCCGTCCATTTATGAAAGCGGATGAAGCTTATGAATATGTATTGAAAAATGTTGGAGCAACTTTACCAATTAGAGATAAGGTTGATGAGAGAATCGTAAGAACAGTAAAAACAGGAGTTCCTGAATATGCAAAAGGATTAGAGAAAAAAGAGTTCTATCAATTCGAACACAGACGTTTACCAATGGATTCTTATAAAAAAGGAATTATTACTGATATTTCTCAAGTTGGAGGATATCCGGAATACAAAGGAAAACCTTATGTAGATACAGACAAAGACGGTATGCCGGATGCATGGGAGAAAAAATACGGTTTAAATCCAAATGATGCATCTGATGCAAAAGGAGATTTAAACGGAGACGGGTATACTAATATTGAAGATTACATTAACGGTGTAAATCCTGCAATAAAAGTAGACTGGAAAGATTTAGCTAATAATAAAGAAACATTAGTTAGACCTTTATTAGATTTAAAATAAGGAACATTTTGAAAACATTCTTGTTTCGCAATGAAATGAGAATGTTTTTAAATATTAAAATATCACGAAAGATGGCATTAAGAAAATTTAATATTAGTTTTTTATCATTGGTTTTTGCATTTTCAGCATTAAATGCACAGCAGCATTTAGACCCTGAATATATCAAAGTTACCAATGAAAGAGCAGCAAAAATCGTTGCAAAATTAGACTTAAAAGATGCTAAAAAAGAAACATCAGTTTCAAATATTGTAGCGCAGCAATTCAGGGATTTAAGTGAAATTCAGGACGGAAGAGACACTGAAATCAAAAAGTTAAAAGAGGATACAAGTTTAGGAAAAGAAAAGCAAAACGAAAAGATTGATAAACTGAAATCAAAAGCAGACGAATCAATTGAAAAACTACATAAATCTTACCTAAAAAAATTAGGCAAAGAATTGTCAGAGGAAAAAATTACTGAAGTTAAGGATGGAATGACCTATGGTGTACTTCCAATCACAGTTGCAGGTTATAACGATATGCTGCCAAATTTAACTGCAGAGCAAAAAGACTATATCTACAAAGCTTTAGTAGAAGCCAGAGAACATGCGATGGACGGTGGCTCATCTAAAGAAAAACACGGATGGTTTGGTAAATACAAAGGAAGAATCAATAACTATTTATCAAAACAAGGTTACGATCTCAACAAGGAAAGTGCTGACTGGCACAAACGTATTGAAGAAAGAGAGAAAACCAAAGCAGGTCAATAAGAACTTATTAGCCCTTAGTAATTAGTGAAGAGTGATTAGTTTTTTAATGACTGAAAAAACAATTTATTACTAAATACTAAGAATTAAGTACTAATCACAAAAAGCTAATTACTAAGAACCAATCACTAAGTACTAAGAACTAAACAAATGCAGACTATCTTCCCAATAACCACATTAAAAAGAACCATGATGATTTTTTCATTTTGTTCTTTTTTTACTTCAGCATATGCACAATATCCCGAAATTCCGAAACCGCTTCAAGACAAAGCCGATGCAATTTTGGCTGATGAAGAAAAAAGGTTAGCCGAAATTTGGACAAATAACTACAGTACCATTCAGGCAGAAGCAAAACAAGGAAAACCTTATTTACCTTGGGCCTCTTACCCTAAAGATTTTGTTCAGGCAGATATTCCTGCTTTTCCGGGAGCCGAAGGCGGAGGTGCATTTACACAAGGCGGCCGCGGTGGAAAAATATTTGTTGTAACCAGCTTAGAAGACAGCGGAAAAGGAACTTTTCGTGAAGCCTGCGAAGCCGTTGGAGCCAGAACAATCGTATTTAATGTTTCTGGAATAATTCAATTGAAAAAAAGAATCAGCATGCGTGCGCCGTACGTTACAATCGCAGGACAAACTGCTCCGGGCGACGGAATTTGCATTGCAGGAGAAACGCTGGAAATCGATACACACGACGTAATTATCAGACACATGCGTTTCAGACGTGGTGCAACAGAAGTTACAAGAAGAGATGACGCTCTTGGCGGAAATCCAATTGGAAATATAATCGTAGACCACTGCTCTGTAAGCTGGGGATTAGACGAAAATATTTCATTATACAGACATCAGTTTCAGGCTAATGATAAATCAAAATTAGAAAAACTGCCAGCTTGTAATATTACCATTCAAAATACCATTTCCTCAGAAGGTTTAGATACTTATAATCACGCTTTCGGGAGTACAATCGGCGGGTTAAATAGTACTTTTATGCGTAATTTATGGGCCGATAATATTTCAAGAAATGCTTCTATTGGAATGTATGGCGATTTTAATTTTGTAAACAATGTGATTTTCAATTGGTGGAATCGTTCTCTTGACGGAGGAGATTATCGTTCGATGTTTAACATCATCAATAATTATTTTAAACCAGGACCAATTACACCGGCAGATCAGCCAATTCGTTATAGAATTCTAAAACCGGAATCAGGATATATGAAGCCAAAAACATACGGAAGAGCTTATGTTTCCGGGAATTTTATTGTTGGTTCTCCTGAAGTTACAGCCGATAACTGGAATGGCGGCGTGCAGCTAGAAGATCTTCCGGAAGCAGAAGTAAAATCATATTTAGAATTTATCAAACAGCCAAAAGCTTTTACAATGCCTCATATTACGATTATGAAAGCAGAAGAAGCTTATGAATTTGTTTTGAATAATGTTGGAGCAACAATTCCGAAAAGAGATGCTGTTGACGAAAGAATTATCAAGCAAGTCCGCACAGGAAAAATTGAAGTTAAAGACGGTTTAGAAAATGCCATTGGAAAAGATTTTATTAAAAGAAGATTACCAGCAGACTCTTATAAAAAAGGAATTATAACACATCCTGACCAAGTTGGCGGATATCCAACTTATAAAGGAAAAGCTTATAAAGATTCTGATAATGACGGAATTCCGGATAATTGGGAAAAGAAAAACGGCTTAAACCCAAATGATGCTTCAGATGCTAATAAAGATGCAAACGGTGACGGATACACCAATATCGAGAAATATTTTAACGGAATCGATCCAAGCAGTAAAATAGACTGGACAAAAACCGAAAATAACATGGATACATTGGCGAAATTAAAGGCATTATTGCAATAAAATATCAAGACCTAACAGGTTTTTAAAATCTGTTAGGTCTCTTAACATAATACATCAATCTAGTTTTGTCATTTCGACATAAGGAGACTCGAGCGATAGCGAACTGGTGAAGCAAATCTTCGCAAGAAACTCCTCAAAGTATATCAATCTTTGTCGATTTAGCAACGAAGATTTCTCCTTCGTCGAAATGACAAGATTGGAGAAAATAGGATTTTATAAATTTATTGTTCCTTAAAAGATTAATTTTAAGAATCTAAACTCTGAAATTTAAATTAAGAAAAAAAGTGAATTTCGATCAATTAAAAAATATAGTTTCTTCTTTCAAAAACACATTTTCTTTAATGTGTATTACTATGTTTATTAGCGGAAACATTACAGCCCAAAACAATTTTCCAGACATTATCAAAACCAAAGAAGGAAAACTTTCTTTTACAGCAGATAATAAAGGAAACCAAATTCCTGATTTTTCTTATGCAGGATATATGGCCTCTGAAAAAGCAATTCCGAACGTGGAGAATAAAATTTTTGTTCCGAAGCAAGAAGAAGATGCCACTCAAAGAATTCAGGCAGCGATTGATTATGTAAGTAATTTGAAACCAAACAAATCTGGTTTTCGAGGTGCAATACTTTTAGATAAAGGAACTTTTAAAATCAACGGAACTTTATTCATCAAAAAAACCGGAGTTATCTTACGCGGAAGCGGCAACAATGAAAACGGAACTATTCTTTTAGGAACCGGATTAAACAGAGAAGCCATAATTAGAATTTTAGGCGTTGATGATAAAAAATTGGACGAAACTTTCGAATTCAACACAACCTATACACCACTTGGTACAAAAGCAATTCAGTTAAAAAACGCTTCAAAACTAAAAGTATCTGACGAAATCATCATCACAAAACCTTTAACCGATAATTGGATTAAAGAGTTAAAAATGGATGATTTTGGTGCAGAAACAGGCTGGGTTGGCTGGAAAAAAAACGATTGGGATATTACTTGGAACAGAGTCGTTGTGAAAATCAATGGCAATGAAGTTACATTAAACGCTCCATTAACGATGACTTTAGATGATGTTTACGGAACTGCAAAAATTACAGCGTATACTTGGCCGGGAAGAATCGAGCAAATCGGAATTGAAAATATTTTATTGAAATCAGCTTATGATACGTCAAAACCAAAAGACGAAGAACATAGATGGTTAGGAATCAGCATCGAAAACACAAAAAATGCGTGGGTAAAACAAGTTAGTTTCAAGCATTTTGCAGGCGGTGCCGTTTCGGTATTAAAATCAGCACAGCAAATTACAGTTGAAGATTGTATTGCAACAGAACCAGTTTCTGAAATTGCAGGTTTTAGACGCCACACTTTTTACACAGAAGGGCAGCAGACTTTATTTCAGCGTTGTTACTCTGAACATGGTTACCACGATTTTGCGGTAGGTGGTTTCGGAACAACGGGGCCAAATGTGTTTATTCAATGCGAATCATTTTTACCTTTTAATAACAGCGGTGCGATCGGAAGCTGGGCTACAGGAATATTATTTGAAATTTCTTATGTAGACGGTCACGCTTTAAGCTACAACAACAGAGAACAGAACGGAAGAGGAGCAGGATGGACGGCTGCAAATAGTGTTATCTGGGAAACATCAGCATCTAAAATTGAATGTTATAGTCCGCCAACAGCACAAAACTGGGCTTTCGGAACTTGGGGCGGCATCATGGCCGGTGACGGACATTGGAAAGACGTAAATAACCACATTTCTCCGAGAAGTTTGTTTTACGCACAATTAGAAAACAGATTAGAAAAACTTCCAGTAAACCCATATATCTACGATTTAGGTTCAGAACCTTCTTCAAGTCCAACAATGGAAGTCGCGCAAGAATTAACTAAAAATTCAGCTGCTCCAAAAGAAAGTTTGGTCGAATGGATTGCAGAAGTTTCAAAAGCAAATCCAATTGATACCAATATTTCAGGTCTTAAAAACGCAAATGATTTAAAAATAAATTCGGCACAAAATACAATTTCAGATAAAAAAGTAATCACAAAAAACGGCTGGCTTACTTATGATAATAAAGTAATTGCCGGAAACAGATTAAGCGTACCGTGGTGGCGCGGAAGCCTTAGAGACAGCGATATTTCTAAATCAGTTCCGGATGTTACCAGATTCGTTCCGGGAAGAACTGGAACCGGATTCACAGATAATATCAATGAAGTTTCAGATTATTTGAGTACCAATAATATGGTCGCTTTAGAACATAATTATGGTTTATGGTATGAGAGAAGAATGGACGATCACGAACGCGTTCGCCGTTTTGATGCCGATGTCTGGCCTCCGTTTTACGAACAGCCATTTGCCAGAAGCGGTCAGGATTTGGCTTGGGATCAATTAAGTAAATACGATTTAACAAAATTCAACGATTGGTATTGGGATCGTTTGGCACTTTTTGCTAACGTAGCCGAAATAAAAGGACAAGTATTAGTCAATCAGCAATATTTTCAGCATAATATTATAGAAGCTGGAGCACATTGGTCAAGTTCGCCTTGGCGTTCCGCAAACAATATAAACAGCACAGGTTTTCCGGAACCTCCGCCGTATGCAGGAGACAAGCGTATTTTCATGGCAGAACAGTTTTACGATGTTAATAATCCTGCAAGAAGAAAATTGCATGAAGGATTCATCAGAAAATCTTTGGAGAATTTTAAGGAAAACAGCAACATAATTCAGTTAACAAGTGCCGAATATACTGGTCCACTACACTTTATGGAATTCTGGCTGGACGAAGTTCAAAAATGGAAAGACGAAACGAATAAAAAAGCAATCATAGGTTTAAGTGCCACAAAAGATGTTCAGGATGCTATTTTAAATGATGCCAAAAGAGCCAAAACAGTAGACGCAATTGACATTCGTTATTGGTATTACAAAGAAGACGGATCGGCTTATGCACCAGAAGGCGGAAAAAATCTAGCGCCAAGACAACACGCGAGAAAATTAAAAACCGGAAAAGAAACAGACAATCAGGTTTATAGAGCCGTTCGTGAATACAGAGAAAAATATCCTGAAAAAGTAATTTTATACTCAACAGATGGTTCACCAAGATTTGGATGGCCGGCTTTAATGGCGGGAGCGTCAATGCCAAATATTCCAAAAATTGAATTGCCTGAGTTTTATGCAGCTTTAAGCGAAATGAAATTAGTAGAAGGAAACACGTTTTCAGATAATCTTTGGAAACTGGAAAATAAAGGAAAAAGCTACCTTTTCTATTTAAAAAACGATCAGGAAATTTCAATTGATTTGTCGAATACAAAAGGAACTTTCGAAGTTTACGCCATAAACGCAGCAACAGGAAAAATTACAAAAAAAGCAAATATAAACGGAGGAAAAACAGTAGTAATTCCGCAATCAGAAATCAAAGAAAAAGTGCTTTTCATAGTGAAAAAATAAAAGAGTCATTAGCCACGACTCGAACGATAGTGAACAGGCGAAGCAATTCACGAATTATTTATAATCATATTCAAATAAAAATTCGTGAATTCGTGGCAAAAAACTACAAAATATAATTTCAAAATAAAACCAAAATGAATCTGAAAATTAAATATTTATACGCCCTTTGTATAAGCTTTTTGTTGACAGCACAAAGCGGATTCTCGCAATCTCAAACAAAAGGTGCTTTACCTCAAATCAAAGTTTCTAAAAATCAGCATTATTTTGTTACCGAAAACGAAAAACCTTTTTTCTGGTTAGGTGATACAGGCTGGCTGACATTCGGAAAATTAGATAGAGCAGGAGTTGATAAATACTTTAAAGACAGAAAAGAAAAAGGATTCAATGTAGTTCAGGTCATGGTTCTGCATAATATAAACGCTGTGAATGTTTATGGAAGTGCAGCTTTAATTAACGAAGATGTTTCAAAACCTTTAATCACGGCCGGAAATAATTTCAACAACAAACAAGAATACGATTATTGGGATCACGTAGATTTCACTTTGGATGTTGCTCAGAAAAATGGAATCTACGTTGCAATGGTTCCGGTTTGGGGAACAAATGTTTCAAAAGGAAACAAAATCAATAAAGAACAAGCGGAAAAATACGCGAAATTTTTAGCTGACAGATATAAAAACAGAACCAATGTAATTTGGCTAAACGGTGGAGACACACATGGAAACGAATTTATGGATATCTGGAACGCGATAGGAAATACTTTAAAAACCAATAATCCAGACCAGTTAGTGACTTTTCACCCATTTGGAAGAACCGATTCTTCTGAGAATTATCATAACGAAAAATGGTTAGATTTCAATATGTTCCAATCGGGACACAGAAGATACGATCAGGATTCAATACAAACGAATTTCAAAGAAGACAATTATAAATTCGTGCTAAGAGATTTCGAATTAAAACCAACAAAACCTACACTTGACGGAGAGCCATCTTACGAAGGAATTCCACATGGTTTACACGACACTTTACAGCCAAAATGGACAGACAATGACGTTCGCCGTTACGGATATTGGTCGGTTCTTTCAGGTGCTGCAGGGTACACATACGGACATAACGCTGTAATGCAGATGTTCAGAAAAGGCGATAAACCAGCCTACGGAAACAAAGAATTATGGACATCGGCAATCAATGCTCCAGGTGCTAAACAAATGGTCTATATTAAGAAATTAATAGAAGAATTTCCATTTTTAGAAGGAGTTCCAGATGTTTCTTTAGTTTTAAATCAAGGTGAGAAATACGATTATATTCCGGCCATAAGAGGAGAAAAATACGCTTTGCTATACACTTACAACGGAAGAATAATAGAAGTAAAACTAGGAAAAATTTCAGGAGATAAATTCGAAGCGATTTGGTACAATCCAAGAAACGGGAAGAAAACTAAAATTGGAACATTTGATAATAAAGGAACTCAAAACTTTCAACCAGAAGGTAAAAAAGAAGATGGCAATGACTGGGTTTTGATTTTGAAATCTACTAAGTGATTAGTGAAAAGTAAAAAGTAATTAGTGAAATGCAATTCGTGAATAATCACGGGTTATCCACAATCTTGTCATTTCGACGAAGGAGAAATCTTCGCAAGAAACTCTACAAAGTTGATCAACCATGCGGAGCTACTAACGAGGATTTCTCCTTACGTCGAAATGATAAAAAATGAGAATATAATACTCTCGCAGATTTGACAGATCAAGCAGATAAAAAATCATTTTAATCTGTTAAATCAGTGGCAAAAAAAAAATCAGCACAATCTGCAAAATCTGTGAGAGAACAAAAAAATAAACTATGAAAAACATACTAATAACACTCTGCTTCATTCTCGGATTAAACACCGCTTTCGCAAACGACGGCTGGTTGAACATCCTAAACGAAGGCGGAAACAACAAAGGAATAAAATGCACACAAGCCATTCAGAATGCGATCGAAAAAGCATCTAAAAACGGGGGAGGAACCATTTTTTTTCCTGCTGGAGAATATCTTACTGGAGCATTAACACTAAAAAGCAACATCACCATTCATTTAGATTCAGGAGCACTTTTAAAGTTTTCAGAGAACTTCGATGATTTTCTTCCGTATGTAGAAATGCGTTACGAAGGAATCGTGATGAAAAGTTTCCAGCCCTTATTTTATGCCAAAGATGTAGAAAATATTACCATTACAGGAAGAGGTGTAATCGACGGACAAGGAAAAGCGTGGTGGAATGAAGTGTACCGAATTGAAACTGCCAAAGAACCACTTCCTCCGACGAAATATCAAACGATGTGGGAAGAGCAAAATAAAGGACTTTACACAGAACCATATTACAAAAGAACAGTTGACAAGAAATTCTTCAGGCCTTCTTTTTTTCAGGCTTATAACTGCAAAAACATTTTAATTGAAGGTGTTACGTTTCAAAATTCACCTTTTTGGACCATCAACCCAGAATTTTGTGATAATGTAACGGTTACCGGAATTTCAATTTTTAACCCGCATTCACCAAATACAGATGGAATTAACCCTTCTTCTTGCACCAATGTTCATATTTCAAACTGCCACATCAGCGTTGGAGACGATTGTATTACCATTAAATCAGGAAGAGATGGCGACGGTCGTAAATACGGAAAAGCGACAGAAAATGTTACCATTACCAATTGTACCATGTTAAGCGGTCACGGTGGTGTTGTAATAGGAAGCGAAATGTCTGGCGGAATCAAGAAAATCACGATTTCAAATTGTGTTTTTGACGGAACAGACCGTGGTATTCGTATTAAATCGGCTCGCGGTCGTGGAGGTGTTGTAGAAGACATTCGAGTAGACAATATCGTAATGAAAAACATCAAAGAAGAAGCCATTATTTTGGATTTATTCTATGATAAAGATAATAAGGCAGAGCCCGTTACAGAACGTACGCCTATTTTTAGAAACATTCATATCAGTAACGTTACGGGTGGAAATGTAAATAAAGCGGGTTTTATTCGTGGAATTTCCGAAATGCCAATTCAAAACATATCATTCTCTAATATTAACATGGATGGAAAAGAAGGTTTTACCGTTAATACAGCCACAGATGTTGAATTTCACGATGTAAAAGTAAATGCAACGGTTGGTTCCTCTTTCAAAATAGCAGATTCAAAAAACCTTATTTTAGATAATGTTGGTTCATCGACGCCAATAAAAGGAATTCCGGTTATCAAAATAGAGAATGCATCAAACATTATGATTAATAATAATTTTCCATTTAATGCAACCGATGTTTTCATCGAAGCAAATGGAAAAGAAACAAAGAATGTTTTCCTGAAAAATAATGTTTTTAACAACGTAACAACGGTAGTTAAAAAAGGAAAAGATCTGGATAAAAAAGCGATTGCAGAATAACATAATAATACAACACTGATTTCACGAATTTACACCAATTCAATTCGTGCTAATTAGTGAAATTAGTGTTTAATAAACATCATGAAAAAAATCTTCATCATACTAGCTTTCTGTTTTTTTGCGATGAGTTATTCGCAGAAAAAGAAAGACCTATATCTTTTTACGTCGTTTAGAGAACCAGCCACCGAAGGTTTGTATCTGGCGTACAGCGAAGACGGTTACAAATGGAAAGGTTTGGAAGGATCGTTCTTAAAACCGGAAATCGGCGCAAGCAAAATCATGCGCGATCCATCCATCACAAAAGGAGCAGACGGAACGTATCACATGGTTTGGACAACCGACTGGAAAGGCGGAAACGGTTTTGGATATGCCAGTTCTAAAGATTTAATGCATTGGTCAGAACAGCAATATATTCCGGTTATGAAAAACGAGCCAGAAGTCGTAAACGTTTGGGCGCCTGAAATTTTTTATGATGATGTCAAAAAAGAATACATTATTATCTGGGCATCGACAATTCCGTTCCGATTTGAAAAAGGAGTAGAAGAAGAAAAAAACAACCACAGAATGTATTATGTAACGACCAAAGATTTTAAAACATTCTCTGATACAAAATTATATTACGATCCAGGTTTCAGCGTAATTGACTGCGTGATTGTAAAGAAAGGCAAGAAAGATTATGTTTTGGTTTTGAAAGACAATACTAGACCCATGCGCAACATAAAAGTGGCGTTCGGAAAATCGCCTTTAGGACCGTTCAAGAAAAGTTCGGAGCCATTGACGGAATATCTATCAGAAGGACCAACGGTGGTAAAAGTCGGTAAAAACTGGTTGTTGTATTATGACAATTATGGTTCAAAAAATTATAAAGCTTTAAGCACTTCAGATTTTGTTCATTTTGAAGATGTTTCATCAAAAATAAGTCTTCCGGAAGGGCACAAACACGGAACGATTACTACAATTTCTGAAGAAGTTTTAAAGGGATTAATTGAAAAGAAAAATTAGAAGAAAATTTCACGCAGATTTAAATTGATTAAAACAGATCAGGCAGATTTTTAATTTTTAGTCTAATTAAATAAAATCAGAAAGATAAAAATAATATCTGCGGAAATCAGCCAAAATCAGCTAAAATCTGCGTGAAACAAAAATATATAAAATGATTACTTTCCAAAACATAAAAACCAATATCCTAACAGCCACAATTCTGTTGATTGGTACAGCTGTAAATGCCCAAAATGACACTGTGCGCTATGTTGGTAAAACACTTTCAAATGTCGATTATCATCACGGACAGTTAAGTCCGGCCGTTGGCGTTCACGCTACGCAGATTATGCGTGCAAGCCGTGAACATCCTGAAAAAGCAGATGGTTTTGGATGGACATACAATCACCAGCCAACTATGGCATATTGGAACGATACTTTTTATCTCCAATATTTGAGTGATCCTGCCGGAGAACATATTCCGCCAAGCCAAACATTGATTATGACTTCAAAAGATGGTGTAAGCTGGAAAATGCCAAAAGTAATTTTTCCTATTTATCATATTCCAGACGGATGGAAAAAAGATGGAGTAGAAGGCGTTGCCAAAAATCTGGATGCGATTATGCACCAGAGAATGGGCTTTTATACGTCAAAAGATAAACGACTTTTTGCTTTGGCGTATTACGGAATCGCAATGGATGAAAAAGATGATCCAAATGATGGAAAAGGAATTGGACGTGTCATTCGTGAAATTAAAAAAGACGGAAGTTTTGGCGAAATTTATTTCATCAGATACAATAAATCTTGGGATAAATCGAAATCTGCTTTTCCATTTTATACTCAGGCAAAAGACAAAGGTTTGAAAAAAGCCTGCGAAGAAATCCTTTCAGATCCTTTGGTTTTACAGCAATGGGTTGAAGAAGCCGATCGCGATGACGAATTAATTCCGCTTAAAAAACCATACAAAGCGCTTAGTTCGTATCATTTGCCAAACGGAGATGTTGTAGGTTTATGGAAACACGCTTTGACTTCGATCAGCAAAGACGGCGGAAAATCTTGGGAATATATGCCGCTTCGTGCACCAGGTTTTGTAAACAGTAATGCTAAAATCTGGGGACAAAAAACGTCTGATAATCGTTATGCAACCGTTTACAATCCGTCTGAATATCGTTGGCCATTAGCAATTTCAACCAGTGATGATGGTTTAAATTACAAAGATCTATTGTTGGTTCACGGCGAGATCAGTCCGATGCGTTATGGCGGAAACTACAAATCAGCAGGGCCTCAATATGTTCGTGGTATTTCTGAGGGAGACGGAATTCCGCCTGACGGAAAACTTTGGGTTAGTTACAGCGTTAATAAAGAAGATATTTGGGTAGCGTCGATTCCGGTTCCGGTTGTAAGTGCCGTTACTGAAAATGCAAATGATATTTTTAACGAACTTCCTGACGGACAAGAATTAAAGTTGTGGAATACGTATGATTTGGCTTGGGCATCTACCAAAATTGAAAAGAGAGAGGGTAAAAAATGGCTGACTTTAAGAGATCAGGATTATTTTGATTATGCTCGCGCTGAACGTGTTATTCCGTTTGCAGAAAAAATGGAAGTCACTTTTACGGTTAAACCGGAACAAAATAATCACGGTTTATTGCAGGTTGAATTTCAAAATAAACAAGGATTGCCTGCCGTAAGATTAACGTTTGATTCAGACGGACAATTGAAAACAAAAACCGGAGCGCGTTTTAATACGATTGCAAAATACGAAGCCGGAAAAGAATATAAAGTAAACGTGAAACTGAACGTTAAAACCCGTTCGTACACGATAAAAGTAAACGACGAAAAAGAATCAACAAGAATTTTTTATGCTCCCGTTGATGGTTTTGAGCGAATTATGTTCCGTACAGGCGAGCAAAGATATTCTCCAAATCCGGATACAGCGCCGGATACAGATGATTATGACGATCTGCCTCAAACCGGAAAATTAATCCCAGAAGCAGTATTCAATATCGAATCGTTGATAACGAAGAAATTATAATGATTTTTACCATTAAGAGATTAAGAAAATTAAGTTCAATATATAGTTTGACTCATTGAAGGTCATAAAGTTTCCACACCTAAAGATTAAGTAATTAAATGCTTAATGAACTAAATTTAAGGCTTAGATTTTCGACATAGTGAGCTTAATTTACTTAATATCTTAATGGTTCAATTAAAAATTTATAAAGTGAATATTTCAAAATCCATATTATCCTTCATTTTTCTTTTTTTATTTTTCATCTCGAATGGACAAATTTTGTCTGTGCGCTTAACCACAGAAATGGCCGAAAATCCATTAGCAGTCGTTCAGAATCAGCCGAGACTAAGCTGGCAGTTAGTTTCAAAAGAATCCGATGTATCGCAGATTGCTTACATCATTTTGGTTGCATCTTCGGAAGAAAAACTAAAAAATGACGAAGGTGATATTTGGAACAGCGGAAGGGTAAACTCTAGCAAAAACCTGCACATTTCTTATGGTGGAAGTCCTTTAAAAAATGAAACAAAATATTTCTGGAAGGTTAAAGTGTGGAATCAAACAGGCAAAATTTCGAAATGGAGTAAAACAGCTTCTTTCAGAACCGCTTCGTTAGAATCAGATCTAAATCCGGTTTGGATTGGTGCAATTACAAAAGCCGATAGCCATTTGCCGGAAGGCCGAAATTATCACACAGCCACTTTCAACAGAGAAAAAAAGAATTCGTTTATCAATGCTTCCGATTCATTAGCACGAAGAAGTATTATGCTTCGTAAACCTTTCGGAGTAAAAAAAGAAATCAAAGAAGCCGTAGTTTACATTTCAGGTTTAGGGCATTATGAATTAACAATTAACGGTAAGAAAGTCGGAAACAGTCAATTTGCACCTTTATGGACAGATTACGATAAAACGGTTAATTACAACATTTACGAATTAAGCGCAAAAGAATTAGATAAAGGCGAAAATGTAATTGGCGTGCTTTTAGGAAACGGAATGTACAATACGCTGGCTGAAAGATATACCAAATTTTTCGTGAGTTTTGGTCCGCCGACTTTATTTTTCAAAATGAAAATCAAATATAATGATGGTTCAGAAGAAATTATAAAGTCAGATGAGACTTGGAAATACAGCAAAAGTCCGATTACGTACAACAGCATTTTTGGAGGAGAAGATTTCAATGCCAATTTAGTTCAAAAAGGATGGAACAGTAAAGGTTTCAAAGATTCAGATTGGAAAAAAGTTGTAATTCAGGAAGCTCCAAAAGGAGTTTTAAGACCGCAGACCGCACCGCCAGTTATAATTCAGAAACAATATGAAATTAAAACGGTTAAAGAACTGAAACCGAATTTTTATGTTTTTGATATGGGGCAGAATCTTTCGGGTTTTCCAACCATCAAAGTAAAAGGAAAAAAAGGTCAGACTGTTCGTGTTTGGGTAGCCGAAGATTTAAATGAAGACGGAACTATTGCGCAGGGAAGATCAGGAAAACCATATTATTACGATTACACTTTAAAAGGCGAAGGAACAGAAGAATGGACGCCAAAGTTCAGTTTTTACGGGTTTGAATATATTCAGATTGAGAATGTTAATTACAAAGAAGCTAAAAACAAAGAACTGCCAACGATTTTAGATTTAAAATCAAATTTCATTTATAACTCGGCAGGAGAAGCGGGAAGTTTTGCATGCTCCAACGAGATTTTCAATAAAACACACGAACTGATTAACAATTCGATAAAAAGTAATTTCCAAAGCGTTTTTACCGATTGTCCGCAACGTGAAAAATTAGGATGGCTGGAAGAAATTCATTTGAATGGTCCGGGTTTAATGTTCAATTATAATCTTGAAACTTTTATTCCTGCAACGATGCAGAATATTTCTGATTCACAACGCGATAACGGTTTAATACCGACCATTGTTCCTGAATATGTAATTTTTGGTGGCGATTTTACCGATTCTCCGGAATGGGGCGTAACAGGTGTGATTTTACCTTGGATGTATTATGAATATTATGGCGATGCTTCTTTATTGGAAAAATATTTTCCTGTAATGAAAAAGTATGTGGATTATTTAGGAACAAAAGCTGAAAACCACATTGTTTCTCACGGATTAGGCGATTGGTACGATTACGGAACGCACGCAGCAGGATATTCAAAAAACAGTCCGATTGCACTTTCGGCCACTTCGCATTATTATTACGGAGCATATTTGGTAGGAAAAGCAGCTAAATTATTGAATAAAAAAGAAGATGTTGAGAAATACGAAACTTTAGCTTCTGAGATTAAAACTGCTTTCAACAAAGAATTTTTCAACGAAGAAACCAAACAATATGGTACGAGCAGTCAGTTTAGCAATGCTGTTTCGGTTTTTATGGATATTGTAGAACCGCAATATAAAGAAGCTGTAATGCAAAATTTAATAGCCGATATAAAAGCAAAAGGAGATCGTTTGACAACTGGTGATGTGGGGAATCGTTATTTGTTTCAGGCTTTGGCACAAAATGGCGAAAACGAAACGATGTACAAAATGCACAATCATTATGATGCGCCGGGTTATGGTTTTCAGATTAAATTTGGCTTGACCACTTTAACCGAACAATGGGATCCGAGAAAAGGAAATTCATGGAATCACTTTATGTTGGGGCAGATTGAAGAATGGTTTTATCAAAGTCTGGCCGGAATTAAATCTGATCCTGAAAAACCGGGTTTCAAACATTTCTTTATTCAGCCCGAAGTAGTAGGCGATATGACTTTCGCGAAAGCGGACTATCAATCGGTTTACGGAAAAATTGCCTCATCTTGGGAAAAGAAAAATGGCAAAATTATTCTAAAAGTTGAAATTCCGGTGAATACAAAGGCGACGATAAAATTGCCTGTTGCTAAAAAATCGGAAATTAAGATTGACAATAAAAACGTTAGGACTGGTTTTGATGAAAAGTCTCAAAAGCCATTCTTAGAATTAGGATCTGGAGTTTATACAATTGAGTGTGGATTGTAAAATGCAAAATGTTAAATGTGAAATGGAAGTTGTGATTGTTAAAATGATTGCAATTGAGATTAAAACAATATATAAAATTGAATTGCCTCCAGTTTTAACTGGAGGTAAAAAGAGAGACAAGTAACAGGGCTTAGCCAAATAAATACGTTAGGCTAAAGCCAATATTAGAAATCAAATTATTATCCTCCAGCTAAAGCAGGAGGCAATTCAAAAGATAAATGAAAAACATAAAATACGCCATATTAGCGACAATCTTTGCCTTGACATTTGTAAATGCGCAAAGCACATCTGATACTAATTTTAGAAAACCCGTTTCAGAAACTTTAAAGAAAATCGAAACCGTTTTTAATGTTACCATAAACGACGACCGAGGTTTATTAAAGGGAAAAGAACTCGATTATGCCGATTGGAGAATCGAACCCGGAAATCTCGCTATTTCGTTAACTAATATTCTGGCTCCGTTTGAATTGATGTATTTCAAACAGCCGGACGGAACTTACATTATAAGAAAATATGAAAACCATAAAGTTTCAGTTGATAAAGGAAAAGAACGTTTGTTCTATTTAGAAAGCCTTTATTCGACTAAAGAAGAATGGGAAAAACGTAAAACGGAGTTAAAAGCTTGTATGATTACATCATTTGGTTTAGACAAGGCGCCCCCAACACCAAAATCTAAACCACTTTTAACTCCAAAGAGAATTTATAAAGATTACAGCGTTGAGAATATTGCTTTGGAAATTCTGCCGGGCGTTTATGTAACGGGATCGATTTACAAACCGTATCCGTTAAACAAAAAAGCGGCAATTATTTTAACCCCAGACGGCCATTTCGGCGATGGAAGATATAGAAAAGACGAGCAGTACCGCTGTGCTATGATGGCAAAAATGGGCGCTATTGTAGTCGGTTATGATTTATTTGCGTGGGGAGAATCATTATTGCAGTTTCCAGAAGAAACGCACAGAAACAGCATCGCATCGACGGTTCAGGTTTTGAGCGGTATTCGATTATTGGATTATCTGGCAACAACAAAAAATGCCGATGTGACAAGAGTCGGTGTTACGGGAGGTTCAGGCGGAGGTTCGCACACGATGTTTTTAGCGGCTTTAGATGACAGAATTAAAGTTTCGGCTCCCGTTGTAATGGTTTCATCTCACTTTTCAGGCGGTTGTCCGTGCGAAAGCGGGCGCGGGATTCACCTTTGCGGCAACGGAACAAACAATGCTGAAATCTCGGCAATGATGGCACCAAAACCGCAATTAATAGTTTCTGACGGAAAAGATTGGACATTGGCGGTTCCTGAATTGGAATTTCCTTTTATCCAAAGAACGTATGAATTGTACGGTAAAAAAGATTTGGTGGAGAATGCTCATTTTGCAAAAGAAGGTCATGATTTCGGAGTTTCAAAACGTATGGCTTTGTATCCGTTTATGGCTAAATATTTAGGTTTGGATTTGAATAAAGTGAAGAATGAAAAAGGAGAAATCGACGAATCAACTTGTGTGATTGAACCTTATGATAAATTGTATGTTTTTGGTAATAAAGCCGAAAATTTGCCTAAAAATGCGCTGAAAGATATTGACAAATTATATGAAATGTTTGGCGAGAAAAATAATAAGATTTATGAAGTTAAGAAGTAAGATGTAAAAGATAGCCACGAATTCACGAATTATTTTAAGCCAATTTTAATAATTAAAAATTCGTGAATTCGTGGCGAAAAAAATATACTCTATGAAATTAAAAAATAAAATAGCTGCGATTTGTGTTGGAATTTTTTCGTGTGCTGCAACAGCGCAAAGTAATAGTGATTTAAAACTTTGGTACGATAAACCAGCTGCGATTTGGAACGAAGCTTTGCCTTTGGGGAACGGACGTTTGGGCGCGATGGTTTTTGGAGATCCTGCGGTGGAGCGTCTACAATTGAACGAAGAAACCATTTGGGCAGGTTCGCCAAATAGTAACGCGCACAATAAATCAATAAAAGCTTTGCCAATTGTTCGTCAGTTAATTTTTGACGGAAAATTTGATGAAGCACAGGATTTGGCAACGCAGGATATTATGTCGCAAACCAATGACGGAATGCCGTATCAGACTTTTGGAAGCGTTTATATTTCTTTTAACGGACATCAAAAATATACTGATTATTACAGAGATTTAGATATTAGCAATGCTACGGCAAAAGTAAAATACAAAGTAAACGGCGTTGAATTTACAAGAGAAATTCTGACGGCATTTTCAGATCAGGTTATTGTAGTAAAACTTTCGGCAAGTCAGCCAGGGCAGATTACTTGTAATGTTTTTATGAATAGTCCGATTGATAAGACCGTGGCTTCAACAGAAGAAAATCAAATTATACTTTCGGGTTTAGGAACCAATTTTGAAGGCGTAAAAGGAAAAGTGAAATTTCAGGGAAGACTTACGGCTAAAAATAAAGGAGGTGAAATAAATGCCAGCAACGGAGTTTTAAGCATTAACAAAGCAGATGAAGTAACTTTATACATTGCGATCGCAACGAATTTCAAAAATTATCAGGATATTTCAGAAGATGAAATTGCGAAAAGCAAAGGATATTTGGCGAAAGCCGAAACCAAAGATTTTGAAACGATAAAAAAAGCGCATGTCGATTATTATCAAAAATTCTTCAACAGAGTTTCTTTTGATTTGGGAATAAACGACGCGGCTAAGAAACCAACAAACGAAAGAATCAGAGATTTCTCGAAACAATTCGATCCGCAATTGGCGAGTTTGTATTTCCAATTTGGACGTTATCTTTTAATTTCGAGTTCACAGCCGGGCGGACAACCTGCGAATTTGCAAGGAATTTGGAATGATATGGTTACCCCGCCCTGGGACAGTAAATACACCACAAACATTAATGCCGAAATGAATTATTGGCCTGCACAGGTAACCAATCTTCAGGAAATGCACGAACCATTTGTTCAAATGGCAAAAGAGTTAAGCGTTACGGGAGCAGAAACAGCAAGAATGATGTACAATGCCAGCGGTTGGGTTTTACACCACAATACCGATATTTGGCGTGTTACCGCTCCGGTTGATTCGGCAGCATCTGGAATGTGGCCGACTGGCGGTGCATGGGTTTGTCAGGATTTATGGGAAAGATATTTGTATACAGGAGATAAAAAATATTTAGAAGAGATCTACCCAATTATGAAAGGAGCAGCAGATTTCTTCATTGACTATATGGTTATCGATCCAAATACAAAATACTTGGTAGTGGTGCCGTCAAGTTCGCCTGAAAATACACATGCGGGCGGAACAGGAAAATCTACCATTGCTTCTGGAACGACAATGGACAACCAGTTGGTTTTTGATTTGTTTACGCATGTTATCGAAGCTTCTAAATTGGTTTCTCCAGATGCTGTTTATGTAAAAAAAATAAGCGATGCGCTGGCAAAAATGCCTCCAATGAAAGTAGGTAAACACAGTCAGCTGCAGGAATGGCAGGACGATTGGGACAATCCGAAAGACAATCACCGACATGTTTCGCATTTATACGGATTATATCCAAGTAATCAGATTTCGCCAATTAAAACTCCTGAATTATTTGAAGCGGCCAAACAGTCTCTGATTTACAGAACAGACGAATCTACAGGATGGTCTATGGGCTGGAAAGTGAATTTATGGGCGAGATTATTAGACGGAAATCACGCTTATAAATTAATTCAGGATCAATTGCATTTGGTAACAGCCGACCAAAGAAAAGGCGGCGGAACGTACCCAAATATGTTAGATGCGCATCAGCCCTTTCAAATTGATGGAAACTTTGGATGCACAGCCGGTTTTGCCGAAATGTTAATGCAGAGTCAGGAAGATGCGATTCATTTATTACCGGCTTTACCAAGTGTTTGGAAAGACGGAAGCATAAAAGGTTTGGTTGCCAGAGGCGGATTTGTAATTGATATGACATGGAAAAACAATAAAGTTTCGGAGTTGAAAATCTATTCGAAAATTGGAGGAAATTGCAGATTGAAAGTAGAAAATACTTTAAAAGGATCTTCGCTTAAAAAAGCAAAAGGGAAAAACACGAATCCGTTGTTTTATGATGTGGAAGTGAAGAAACCCATTATTTCGGATCTAGCGAAACTGGATAATGTAAAACTGCCAAATTATAATATTTACGATGTGAATATGAAAGCTGGACAGACGTATACTTTTACAGGGAATTAATAAATGTCGTATCCTAACAGGTTTTTAAAACCTGTTAGGTATTAACTTTAGATAACGATTATCTGAATTGCCTCCAGCTTTAGCTGGAGAATAAAAGAAGAAAAGTCTTTGGCTTTAGCCTAACTAAGCATTCGGCTAAAGCCATTGGAGATGCATTTATTACAACCTCCAGCTAAAGCAGGAGGCAACTCAAAAACAAGAACAAAAAAACAAAGCTGAATAATAATTCTAATATGTTACAAAATTTCAAATACAAAATAGTTGTTTTTATAATTTTGATTGCAACTTTAAACAGCTGTAAATCGGGCGCAGACTATTCTCAAAAAGGAAAAGCAATCATTTTAAAAGAAAAAAACTTCAAACATTATGTTGATTATTTCAACTCGATGGAGGATGAAAATTTAAAATTTGCGATTCCGAATGACAGTGCGTGGACTTGGATGGAAAAGAATATTCCGTTGTTTGAATGTCCGCAGCAGAATTTTGAGGAGATTTACTATTTCCGCTGGTGGAGCGCGCGAAAACATATCAAGAAAACACCGCAGGGATTTGCGATAACTGAGTTTTTGGTAGACCGTTCGTATGCAGATAAATACAATATGATTAGTTGTGCTTTGGGGCATCATATTAATGAATTTCGATGGGTTCATGATCCGCAGTATATTGAGCAAGACGTTCATTTGTGGTTTAGAGGAAATGACGGAAAGCCTATGAAAAAGCTTAGAACGTTCAGCAGCTGGACGGCGGATGCTTTGTACAACCGTTATTTGGTAAATAAAGATGATAAGTTTTTATTGGATATTTATCCTAATTTGGTTGCCGAATATTCGGCTTGGGAAGGAGACAGAAAACGTAAAGACGGTTTGTTCTGGCAGTTTGATGTAAAAGACGGAATGGAAGAATCGTTGAGCGGTGCGAGAAAATTTAGAAACGCGCGCCCAACGATTAACAGTTATATGTTCGGCAATGCTCAGGCTTTGGCAAAAATGGCCAAGTTGAAAGGCGACTCGAATAAGGCAAGTTATTTTTTAGCGAAAGCCGATACACTTCAAAAATTGGTTGAAACCAAATTATGGAATGCTAAAAGCGAATTTTTTGAGACCTTTACAGAAAAAGATACTTTAGCGCAAGTTAGAGAAGCAATCGGATTTATTCCGTGGTATTTTAATCTGCCGGAAAAAAATAAAGGTTTTGAAAAAGCATGGGAGCAGATTAAAGATGAAAAAGGATTTTCGGCACCATTTGGGTTGACGACAGCCGAGAGAAGAAGTCCGCGTTTTAGATCGCATGGAACCGGGACCTGCGAGTGGGATGGGGCGATCTGGCCATTTGCAAGTTCGCAGACCTTAACGGCTTTAGCCAATGTCTTGAATAATTACGATCAGAATTTTGTTACCAAAACGGATTATTTCAAACAAATGGACTTGTATGTACAATCTCAGTATTATAGAGGTAAACCTTATTTGGGTGAATATCTGGATGAAACAACAGGATATTGGTTAATGGGCGACAGAGAAAGAAGCCGTTACTATAATCATTCGACTTTTAATGATTTGATGATTACAGGTTTGGTTGGTTTACGCCCGCGAGCAGATGAAAAGATAGAAGTGAATCCGTTGATTCCGCAGGAAAAATGGGATTGGTTTTGTCTGGATAATGTTTTGTATCATGGCAATATTATCACCATTCTTTGGGACAAAACAGGAGAAAAATATAAAAAAGGAAAAGGCTTCAGGATCTTTAAAAACGGAAAAGAAATTGCGCTTTCCGAGAGATTGGAGAAGTTGGTTTCTGAATAAAGCTTAAATTATTTCACCCAGATTTAAAGAGATTTAAGCAGATAAACGCAGATTTTATTTTTGTCATTTGGCAAAATTTCAAGATTAAAAATCAAATTAAATCTGCTCAAATCTGCCAAAATCTGCGTGAAAAAATCCTCACAAAGCATTAAAATAAAATTATGAAAAAGTTTTTTCTACATCTTACAATAATCATTTCACTTTTCACAATTTCGGCGAAAGCCCAAAACAAAATCAGTGTTACAGATTTAAAATGCGAAATGCTCACCAATCCGGAAGGCATTGATGTTTTACAGCCGAGATTGAGCTGGAAAATAAAAGCAAACGTAAATGATGTAAAACAAATTCATTACCAAATTTTAGCTTCTTCGTCTTTAGAAAAATTAAATGCTGGAAACGGTGATTTGTGGGACAGCGGAAAAGTGCAAAGTGACGAATCTGTTAATGTAATTTATAACGGGAAAAAGCTAAAAGACCGACAAGATATTTACTGGAAAGTAATTGTTTCTACAAATAAAGGCGAAGTAAAATCTACAGAAAATGCACATTTCAGCATTGGTATTTTAACCTATGCCGATTGGAAATCGACTCGATGGATTGGCTATGAAAAAGCTTCTCCGGGTGATAGTATTTCGCAGTATTCGAGATTGTCAGCCAGATATTTACGAAAAGAAATCGACCTGAAAAAGAAAGTCAAAAGCGCCAAGGTTTATATTATGGGTATGGGCTTGTACGAGTTATACATTAACGGAAATAAAATTGGAGATCAGGTTTTGGCGCCCGTTCCTACAGATTATACCAAGAATGTAAAATATAATGTTTTTGATGTGACTTCGCAATTGCAGGAAGGAAAAAATGCATTGGGAACGATTTTAGGAAACGGACGTTTTTTTACCATGCGTCAGGATTATAAACCGTATAAAATTAAAACTTTTGGTTATCCAAAAATGGCTTTGCAACTGTTTGTAGAATATGCTGATGGAAGCAAAGACGTTATCCGTACCGACGATACTTGGAAAATCACAACCGACGGACCAATCTTATCCAACAATGAATACGACGGAGAAGAATACGATGCGCGAAAGGAAATGAAAGGCTGGAACACCACGAATTTTGATGATAAAAAATGGCTTTCGGCAGAATATGTTCAGGAACCAGGTGGATTCTATGAAGGACAGATGTCGGCAAATATGAAAGTAAAAGGCGAAGTAAAACCTATTTCAATCAAACAAACACCAAAAGGCACTTATATCTTAGATATGGGACAAAATATGGTGGGTTGGTTACAATTGAAAATAAAAGGAAATGTGGGAGATAAAATCACGATGAAATTTGCAGAATCTTTACAAAAAGATGGTTCATTATACATTGCCAACTTGCGTGATGCTAAAACGACCGATATCTATACTTTAAAAGGCGAAGGCGAAGAAGTTTGGGAACCACGATTTATTTTTCACGGTTTCAGGTTTGTTGAAATTTCAGGTTTCAAAACAAAACCTAGTTTAGAAAATTTTGTTGGAAAAATCGTTTATGATGATATTGCCACAACGGGAACTTTTGATTCTTCTAACTCTATTATGAATCAGATTTTTAAGAATGCGTGGTGGGGAATCAGCGGGAATTATAAAGGAATGCCAATTGATTGTCCGCAAAGAAATGAGCGTCAGCCTTGGTTGGGAGACAGAACAACGGGAGCTTATGGCGAAAGTTTTTTATTCGACAATCAGACTTTGTATGCAAAATGGCTGGATGATATTAAAAACGCACAAACTATAGATGGCGGAATTCCGGATGTAGCACCAGCTTTCTGGCGTTATTACGGCGATAATGTGACGTGGCCGGGAACGTATATTACGGTTTCGGATATGTTGTATCAACAATTTGGAGACAAAAAAGTAGTCGAAAAACAATATCCGTCTATGAAAAAATGGATGGATTATATGGAAGAAAATTATTTGGTTGATGATATTATGACCAAAGATAAATACGGTGATTGGTGCGTTCCGCCAGAATCATTGGAATTAATTCGTTCCAAAGATCCGTCTCGTTTAACAGATGGCGAATTGATTTCGAGTGCTTTTTTCTATCAGCTTTTAAATACCATGAAAAAGTTCGCGGTAATTGCCAATGCTGAGAAAGATATTGCACATTACGATGATTTGGCTTCAAGAATCAAAAAAGCATTCAATGCAAAGTATTTTAATTCAGCCAAAAATAATTACGCCAATAATACCGTAACAGCCAATTTATTGCCTTTGACTTTTGGAATGGTTCAAGAAGAATTACAGCAAAAAGTCTTTGAAAATTTAGTTCATGAAGTAGAAGTAACTAAAAACGGTCACGTAAGCACAGGTGTTATTGGAACTCAGTTTTTGATGCGAACGCTAACTAATTTGGGGCGCGGAGATTTAGCTTTCAAACTGGCATCAAATAAAACCTATCCAAGCTGGGGTTATATGGTCGAAAACGGAGCGACTACGATTTGGGAATTATGGAACGGAAACACAGCAGATCCTGCAATGAATTCGCAAAATCACGTCATGCTTTTGGGCGATTTATTGATTTGGTATTATGAAAATATGGCCGGAATCAAGAGCAATCCTGAAACTCCGGGTTTCAAACAAATCATTATGAAACCGGATTTTAATGCGGGTTTAACGTATGTAAATGCTTCTTACGAATCGGTTTACGGCTTGATTAAAAGTGACTGGAAAAAAGATAAAAAAGCTTTGGTTTGGAATATTACCATTCCTGCAAATAGTTCAGCAGTAGTTTATCTTCCTACAACTGATGTTTCGGCTGTTTCAATCAACAAACAGAAATTAGATAAAACTTCGCATTCTTATAAAACAGAAAAAAGTAATCTTGCTATTACACTTTCTTCAGGAACCTATATTTTAAACGTAAAATAAGCTGCATTTTTAAGAATTCGGGACAGTACAGGATACATCTTTAGATTTTTAGTGTCATTTTTACATTTATTAAATAATTTTGTGCGAAAAATTATTAGGTATGTATTTATAATCAAAAATTTTAATTCATAATTAAATTAAGAATGAAGATAGTAAAATTAACATTTGTCTTGTTTGGACTTTTCCTTTTAGGAAGTTGTAAATCGGCTTTAGAAAAAAAGACTTGGAAAGAAGGTATTCTGGTTGATGAATTTATTTATGATAAAGCGCCTTATCCGTCTTGCCACGCGGTTACAATTGTCGAAGCAACAAATGGTGATTTAGTTTCATCCTGGTTTGGAGGTACTCACGAAAGACATCCTGATGTTTGCATCTACGTAAGCATCAAACCGAAAGGAAGTGATAAATGGGGCGAAGGCGTTAAAGTAGCCGATGGCGTGATGAAAGAAGGTCCGAGATTACCAACATGGAATCCGGTTCTGTATCAAATTCCGGGTGGCGATTTAATGCTTTTCTACAAAATCGGACCAAAACCATCTGAATGGTGGGGCGTAATCAGAACTTCAGCTGATGGCGGAAAAACATGGTCTGAGGCTAAAAAAATGCCGGATGGTTTCTTAGGACCAATCAAAAACAAACCTGTTTTATTAAGCAACGGAACTTTATTATGTCCGTCAAGTATTGAAGGAGACGGATGGAGACTTCGTATGGAATCGACTCCTGATTTTGGAAAGACTTGGATTATGGGCGATACACTTCCGAGAGGAAAACAAAAAATCAATGCAATACAGCCAAGTATATTATTCCACAAAGACGGCAGTATTCAAGCCATTGGAAGAACAAGAAACAGAGCTATTTTCAGCACATTCTCAAAAGATAACGGAAAAACATGGTCGGATGTCGAATTAATTGGTTTACCAAATAATAACTCAGGAACCGATGCCGTAACGCTTAAAAACGGAAAACATTTGTTGGTTTACAATCATGTTTTGCCTCCGGGAACGGAAGCAAAAGGTCCAAGAACGCCGTTGAATGTTTCAATTTCTGATGATGGAATTAATTGGAAAGCAGCATTGGTTTTAGAAGATTCAAAAATCAGTCAGTATTCTTATCCGTCAATGATTCAGAGCTCAGACGGAATGGTGCATATCGTTTACACTTGGAGAAGAGAAAAACTGAAATATGTAAAAGTTGATCCAAATAAATTAAAAGCATTCCCTATCAAAAACGGAATCTGGCCTGGAGAAGAAGGAAAAGTCGTAACAGCGGTAAAAGCGGAAGAAGAGTAAAATTTAAAATTTAACCATTAAGATATTAAGTTTCATTAAGCTTTATTTTCTGTTTTAAGTTTTATTAAGAAGCAGCGCTTAATTTTCTTAATATCTTAATGGTAAAAACCAATAATATGAAATCAACTTATTTTAAAAGAAATATTCTTGTTTTATTTCTGGCTGTTTTATCGGCAACATTCAACAGCTGTGCAACGGCTCAGTCTTCTAATAAAAAGCAAAAATATAAAGTTGCGGTTTGCGACTGGATGATTTTAAAAAGACAAAAATTAGGCGCTTTTGGTTTGGCTGCTGAATTAAAAGCTGACGGAATCGAACTGGACATGGGAGGTTTAGGAAACCGACCAACTTTTGACAGTAAACTGGGTGATCCTGTAGAAAGACAAAAATTCCTTGATAAGTCTAAAGAAACTGGAGTTGGAATCAGTTCTATTGCCATGTCTGGATTTTATGCACAGTCTTTTGCAACCAGAGAAATTACGCCAATGATTGACGACTGCATCAAAACGATGAAAGATATGAACGTAAAAGTGGCGTATCTACCGTTAGGAACACAAACTGATTTGGTTAAAAATCCGGAATTACGTCCAGAAGTTATTAAAAGACTGCAATGGGCAGGAAAAGAAGTGGGCAAAATAGGCGGAGTTATCGCAATTGAAACTTCTTTGAGTGCTACCGAAGAGAAAAAACTTTTAGAAGAAGTTGGTTCAAAATACATTAAGAGTTCTTTTAATTTTGCGAATGCAGTGGATAACGGCAGAGATATTGTATCAGAATTAAAAATATTAGGTAAGAAACATTTAGCACAGATTCACGCTTCAAATACGGATCAATTTTGGTTAGAAAATGATAAAGCGATCGATATGCCAAAAATCAAACAAACGCTTGATGAAATGAAATGGAGTGGCTGGCTAATTGTAGAGCGTTCACGTGACGTAACACAAGTACACAATGTAAAAGCCAATTACGGCGCAAATGTGGCCTATTTGAAAAAAATTTTTCAGAATTAAAAAAAGATCAAAATAAAATCTGCTTAAATCTGCCTAATCTGCGTGCAAATAATTTCACGCAGATTTTTATAGATAAAGGCAGATTTAGCAGATTCTTTTTAGAATGAATACCCAAAACAGCATACCATGAAATATTTAAGCTTAATTTTTTTAGTTTTCTACGTCTCTTTCGCGACAGCGCAAAATGTAACTATCGTTAGCAATGCCAACTCGCCGAGAGCAAAATTTGGAGCCGAAAAACTATCTGAAACGTTATCTGGTAAAGGATTCAAAATCACTTCTTCCAATAAAATCACAAAGTCAAAAGATCAGGTAATTGTTATTGGAGAAAAAGGAACCGATTTTTGGAAACAAAACGCAAAAAGCGCCAAAATCGACGATAGCAAACTGACTAAAAAAGAAGGCTTTCAAATTCGTACCCAAAAAAATATCATTTATATTGAAGGAACAGATGCTTCTGGAGCTTTATATGGCGCATTAGAATTAACTGATCGTATTAAAGATTCAGGAAAATTTCCGTCAGAAATTAACATTGATGACAGTCCGGAAATGGTTTTAAGAGGAGCTTGTATCGGAATGCAGAAACCCGTTTACCTTCCAGGACGTGATGTTTACGAATATCCGTATACGCCTGAAACTTTCCCTTGGTTTTACGATAAAAAACTATGGGTAAAATATTTGGATATGCTGGTAGAAAACAGAATGAATTCCTTGTATTTATGGAACGGGCATCCATTTGCTTCTTTAGTAAAATTGAAAGAATATCCGTTTGCAGTAGAAGTAAGCGATGAAGATTTTAAAAAGAACGAAGAAATCTATAAATTCTTAACCGTAGAAGCCAATAAAAGAGGAATCTGGGTCATTCAGATGTTCTACAATATTATCGTTTCTAAGCCTTTTGCGGAGCATTACAATATTAAAACACAAGATCGTTCGCGTCCAATTACGCCTTTACTTTCAGATTATACCAGAAAATCTATTGCGGCTTTTATCGAAAAATATCCAAATGTTGGATTAATGGTTTGTTTGGGAGAAGCAATCAATACCGTTGATGATGATGTAGAATGGTTTACGAAAACCATTATTCCAGGCGTTCGTGATGGTTTACAAGCATTAGGAAAAACAGAAGAACCGCCAATTATTCTGCGTTCTCACGATACAGATGGCCCTTTGGTAATGGAAAAATCACTTCCGTTATACAAAAATCTATACACAGAAAGTAAATATACAGGAGAATCTCTTACGACTTATACGCCGGGCGGACCTTGGGGTGAAACGCATAAACAATTAAGCGCTCTAAAATCAATTCATATTGAGAATGTTCATATCCTGGCAAACTTAGAACCTTTCAGATACGGCTCGCCAGACTTTATCCAGAAAACGGTAAAAGCCATGCACAGCGTTCACGGCGCAAATGCACTGCATTTATATCCGCAGGCATCGTATTGGGATTGGCCATATTCGGCAGATAAAACCAAAACAGGCGAACGATTATTAGAAATGGATCGTGACTGGATTTGGTACAAAGCCTGGGCTAGATATGCGTGGGATAGTAAAAGAGATAGAAAGGAAGAAGTTAAATATTGGAATACTGATTTAGCAGCTAAATACGGAACTGATCTAGAAGCTGCAAATAACATTCAAAAAGCGTATGATGAAACAGGAGAAATTGCTCCAAAAACATTAAGACGTTTTGGAATTACAGAAGGAAACCGTCAGACTTTATTATTAGGAATGTTCGAAAGTCAGTTGGTTAATCCATCAAAATGGCGTGTTTACCCAGGATTCCACGAATCGTGCGGACCAGCTGGTGAATTGCTTTTGGAATATGCTAAAAAAGAGTGGAATAAAGAACCACATTCAGGCGAACTTCCAACGCAGATTATTGCTGAAATCACAGAACACGGAAGATTAGCAGTTGAAGCGATCGACAAAGCAGAAAAAAGCGTAACCAAAGACAAAGAAGAATTTTTACGTCTTAAAAACGATATGCATGCTTATAAAGCGTTTGCCGATTTCTTTTCAGAAAAAGTAAAAGCAGCTTTATTGGTGTTGAGATACAGCTATTCAAATGATATTAGCGATTTAGATAAAGCGATGCCTCACTTAGAAAAAAGCATCGAGCATTATGAATTATTGGTAAATCTAACAAAAGATACGTATTATTACGCCAACAGTATGCAGACCGCTCAACGCCGAATTCCAATTGGGGGCGATGACGGAAACAACAAAACATGGGCAGAATTATTACCGCATTACGAACGTGAATTGGCTAATTTCAAAAGAAATCTGGACAAGTTAAAATCGTCAAAAGATGGTAAAATTGATACCAAAGAAGGAAAGCCCTGGAAAGCGGCAGAAGTAACTTTTATTGATGAAAAACCTGCAGCTTATTTAGTTAAAACAGGAACAAAAGTTTACGGAACAGACATTTCTGAATTGACGAAAATAGCTCCCGAACTTCAAAATCTAAAAGGTTTTAAGTATGTAGAAAACGATCAAAATGAAAAAGGAACGCATTTGAAGTTTAAAAACACAAAAGCGGTTAAATTAGTAGTTGGTTATTTCAATTCAGATCAGAAAAGATTTTTATTACCGCCGAGTTTAGAAACTGATGCAGCAGGAAATGCTCACGGTCAAGCCGAAGTTATTCTGGCAAGTGCAATGAATTTAAAAGAGCTTCCACGTGTAAATATTCACACGTATACGTTTCAGCCTGGCGAGAATAAATTAGATTTAGGAAAAGGAAAAGTATTGATTTTAGGTTTTATCGACGCAGATCAAACCATAACACCACGTGATGTTGGCTATATTGATGCAGGAGAAAAAGCAGCTATAGACTGGCTGTTTTATTAATATTATAGACAAAGTTAAACCTGACGGGTTTTAAAAACTCGTCAGGTTTGCTGATTAAGGATTATTAAATTCAAAACTTAAATTACCTTATATCACTGATATGGTTTAAAAATATGAACAGAATAGTTTTTTTTATTTTTTGTTTTTTTTCAAGTCTTTGCTTTGTTTGGAGTCAAAGCACAAAAAGTTCAGCGAAAGTCCGAAAGGAAGTTTCGCTGAACTCGTCTTGGGAAACCATTATTTTGGATAATCCGCAAGCAGAGAAATCTTTTGTGGAGAATCCAAAGTCAGATAAATGGTTAAACGTAAACGTGCCTCACAATTGGGATCAGTATTATGGTTATAGAAGAACAAAACACGGAAATTTGCATGGTACTGCCTGGTACAAAAGATCTTTAAATCTGGATAAAAAAGACGCTTCAAAACAACTTTTTCTTTATTTTGAAGGTGTAAGTTCTTACGCCACAGTTTGGGTAAATGGTAAAAAAGTTGGTGAACACAAAGGCGGCCGAACGACTTTTACCTTAGATATTACAAAAGCTGTTTTTTTTGACAAGGAAAATATAATTTTAGTTAAAGCGGCACATCCTTCTTTTATTGCAGATCTCCCTTGGGTTTGTGGAGGATGTTCGGGAGAATGGGGATTTTCTGAAGGTTCTCAGCCAATGGGGATTTTCAGGCCTGTTTCTTTAGTTGTAACAAATGATGTTCGAATTGAACCTTTTGGCGTTCATATCTGGAATGACAAATCGATTTCTAAACAAAAAGCGATTCTTCATACCACTACAGAAATCAAGAATTACGGTACTTCAGCCCGAAATTTGACTATCGAAAATATACTTTATGATGCTTCGGGAAAGAAAACAGTTACTACAAAAAGCGACATCAAATACTTTTCGGGAGAAACAAAAGAAATTGCACAAACACTTCCTGAGATTTTAAATCCGCAGTTATGGTCGCCGTCCAATCCATATTTGTATAAACTGGTGACTTCTGTTTATGAGAACGGAAAAATAATTGATCAGTTAACAACGCCTTACGGAATTCGCTGGGTGAGCTGGCCGGTCAGCCGAGACGGAAAAGACAATCGCTTTTTTATTAATAACGAACCTTTATTTATCAACGGAATCTGCGAATACGAACATTTAATTGGAAACAGCCATTCGTTTTCAGACGAAATGATTCATTCGAGAATCGAACAGATAAAAGCGGGAGGATTTAATGCTTTTAGAGAGGCACATCAACCTCATAATTTATTGTATCAAAAAGAATTAGACGAAAACGGAATCTTATTTTGGAGTCAGTTTTCGGCTCATATCTGGTACGATACGCCGGAATTTAAAGAAAATTTCAAAACCCTTTTACGCGAATGGATTAAAGAGCGCAGAAACAGTCCATCCGTTGTGATGTGGGGCTTGCAGAACGAAAGTACAATTCCGAAGGAATTTGCCGAAGAATGCACACAGATTATCCGTGAGATGGATCCATTATCGGCATCACAAAGAATCGTAACGACTTGTAACGGTGGAGAAGGAACCGATTGGAACGTGGTTCAAAACTGGTCGGGAACATACGGCGGTGATCCTTTAAAATATCACTTGGAAATGAGCACGCAGTTATTAAACGGCGAATACGGCGCATGGCGTTCAGCCGATTTACATACGGAAGGCGAGTTTGACCAAAAAGGAACTTTAAGCGAAAACAGATTTTCTCAGTTAATGGAAATTAAAGTCCGCGAAGCCGAATCGGTAAAAGATAAAATCGCGGGACAATTTAACTGGCTTTTTGCTTCGCACGAGAATCCGGGAAGAGTACAAAATGGAGAAGGCTTTAGAGATATTGATAAAGTTGGGCCTGTAAATTACAAAGGTCTTTTTACAATTTGGGGAGAACCTCTGGATGCGTTTTATATGTACCGTGCCAATTATGTTTCGAACAAAACAAATCCGATGGTTTATATCGTTTCACACACGTGGCCAAGCCGATGGGATTCGGCAGGAATTAAAAGCGGAATCGATGTTTACTCTAATTGCGATGAAGTAGAATTATTCAATGACGTCAATAAATCATCTTTAGGAAAATTAAAAAATCCGGGAATCGGAAAGCATTTTCAATTCAATAATGTCAATATTCAGTACAATGTTTTATATGCCGTTGGTTATGTAAATGGTGTGGCGGTTGCCAAAGATTATATTGTTTTAAATACGCTTCCGAAAGCGCCAAATTTAAGTGCTTTAATTGCTGATAAAGCAGATATTACAAAAGCTAAAAAAGGATACAATTATATTTATAGAGTAAACTGCGGTGGTTCTGAAATGACAGACAGTTCAGGAAATACCTGGTTTACGGATACACATAAAAACGGACAATATACGTATGGTTCTTTGTCATGGACGGATAATTTTGAAAAACTTCCTAATTTCTTCGCCAGTCAAAGAACAACTTTCGACTTAATAAACGGCACAAAAGATTCTGAATTATTTCAGAGTTTTAGATATGGAGTTGATAAATTACGTTATGAATTTCCTGTTGGTGAAGGGGAATATTTAGTAGAATTATATTTTACAGAACCTTGGTACGGAACCGGAGGCGGAATGGACTGCAAAGGCTGGCGTTTGTTTGATGTTGCAATTAATGAAAATGTAGTTTTAAAAGATTTTGATATTTGGGCAGAAGCGGGGCATGATGAGGCTTTAAAGAAAACATTTGTTGTAAAAAGCAAAAACGGAAAAATTGTGATTTCGTTTCCGAATATAAAAGCGGGACAGGCAATTATCTCGGCAATTGCCATAGGAACAAAAAAAAGATTTGAAAAACCTGCAGATCAATCTCCAAAAAATATTGAAAATTATGTGCAGGGAACTTATGATAAAAGCCTTAATACTATAGCTTCGTGGCTGGATATTAACTCAAAACAATTTTCAGATTCTGATGTTGTTTTTACTGAATTGCCTTCAGAAGTTTTTGGAGCAGATTATTTACAGTTTTCAGATCATTCAAAAATTAAAGGCTCATTTACTGTAAAAGAAGAATCTACCATTTTTGTTTTCGTTGACAGTAAAATCAAAGAATCTGCTTCGTTATCAGATTATAAAAAAATAGAAGAAAAAGCTAAAAATAGTAATCGTACTGAATTCTCCGTTTTCAGTAAAAAAGTAAAAAAAGGCGAGAAAGTTCTTTTTGATAACTCCCAATCTATAAGTTCGATTGCAGTTGTGCCAACTTATGATATGGGCGAAAAAGACGATTCAAGACCCATTGTAATCATCGAAGCCGAAAAAGCAAAAAGCACCGGAACCGGAATCGAGAAAGGAAATTTCAAAAAAGCCGATTATATTGAATTCACTCAAAAAACAAATAACAGCATTGAGTTTGAAGTTAAACCTGGAGTTGCCGGAATCTATTTAATGCGTTTTAAATTTATGAACCGAAATGAAACGCCGTTAAAAGTTAAATTCAAAATGGAAGATGCCTACGGAATTTTAATGCGAAACGATACTATTGAATTCTTTCCTTCAACAGAAAAATGGAAAATTTTGAATACCACTTCGGGAGGTTATATTAATGCAGGAACGTATAAAATTACTTTGGATGGTGATGATTTAAAAGGCTTGATGCTGGATAATTTTGAGTTTCAATAGTTTTTTTGGAGGTTCAGAGGGGCAAAGGGACAAAGGTTTTTTCTGTAGAGACGCACAGCAGTGCGTCTGCGTTGCAATTGGACATACTATACGTTACACGCATTGCTGTGCGTCTCTACAGAAAAAACGTGCGGAGATTTATTAGAATAAAAAAACATACTTATGATTAAACATAAAAACATATTTCAAAAAATTACAATTGCGTTATTGTTTTCGGTTTCGATTTTTGCACAAAAACAAGCCAGAATTATCGAAGATTTCAATAAAAACTGGAACTTTAAATTAGGAGATTATCCAACTGCAATTGAGGCAAATTTCAATACATCAGATTGGAGAACATTGCAATTACCTCACGATTGGAGTATTGAAGGCGCTTTTGATAAAGACAGTAAAACAAAACAAGCGCAGGGATTTTTACCTGCAGGAAAAGGCTGGTATCGTAAAGTTTTTACTGTTCCTGCAAGCTTTAAAAGCAAAACTATTTCGGTAGAATTTGACGGTGTTTTTAAAAACAGCGAGGTATTCATTAACGGACATTCGTTAGGAATTCGCCCAAACGGCTATATTTCATTTTCTTATGATTTGTCAGAGTTTTTAAATTTTGGTCAGGCAAATATTATCGCGGTTAAAGTTGATAATGATGCGCAGCCTAATTCAAGATGGTATACAGGATCTGGAATTTACAGAAACGTGCGTTTGGTAATCGCCGAAAAATTGCATGTTGACGAATGGGGAACTTTTGTAACAACGCCTGAAATTTCAAAAGAAAAAGCTTCGGTTCATTTAGAAGTTAAGATTAAAAATGCTTCGGAAAACGAAAAGGAATTTAGATTGGTTTCTGTTATTCTAGATAAGAAAAATGATGAAGTTGCTAAAGCTGAATCAATAGAAAAAATTGCTGCAAATTCATCTTCAACAAAGATTCAGAATTTCACTTTAAAAAAACCGATTCTTTGGGATATAGAAAATCCATATCTGTATAAAATTATCACTAAGATTTATGAGAAAGAGGAATTAAAAGACAATTACGAAACACCTCTTGGGGTTCGTTATTTTGATTTTGATGCCGAAAAAGGATTTTCATTAAACGGAAAACCAACGAAAATTTACGGAGTTTGTCTACATCACGATAATGGCGCTTTGGGTGCGGTTGAAAATATTCATGCGGTTAGAAGAAAACTGACTGTAATGAAAGAAATGGGAGCAAACGCGATTAGAATGTCTCATAATCCACATTCTTTGGAAATGATGAAATTGTGCGACGAAATGGGATTCATCGTTCAGGACGAAGCTTTTGACGTTTGGAAAAAGAAAAAAGTAACCAACGATTACCACAAAGACTGGGATGCGTGGCACAAACAGGATTTGGAAGATTTTATTAAAAGAGACCGTAATCATCCATCGGTTATGATGTGGAGTATTGGTAACGAAATTAGAGAACAATTTGACAGTACGGGAATTGCGATTACGAGAGAATTGGCTAAAATCGTAAAATCTTTGGATACGACACGTCCCGTAACTTCGGCTTTGACCGAAAATATCATTGAAAAGAATTTTATTTACCAATCAGGAGCTTTGGATCTTTTAGGATTCAATTACAAACACGAAGATTATAAAGATTTTCCAGAGCGTTTTAAAGGACAAAAAATATTGGCATCTGAAAGTGTTTCGGCATTGGAAACACGTGGACATTATGATTTTCCTGACGGAATTAAAGCCTGGCCTACAAAACACGGCGCTCCATTTGACGGAAATGCAGATTGGACGGTTTCGGCTTACGATCAGGTAAAATCGTATTGGGGTGCCACGCACGAAGAAAACTGGAAAACGATCAAGAAACAGGATTTCATGGCGGGAACTTTTATCTGGACAGGTTTTGATTATATCGGAGAACCTGATCCTTATCCGTATCCGGCAAGAAGTTCGTATTTCGGAATTGTTGATTTAGCCGGACTTCCAAAAGATGTGTACTATATGTACCAAAGTGAATGGTCGAATAAAACAGTTCTGCATATTTTTCCACATTGGAACTGGAAAAAAGATCAGGAAGTTGAAGTTTGGGCGTATTATAATAATGCTGATGAAGTAGAATTATTCTTAAACGGAAAATCTCTCGGGAAAAAAGCAAAACAAAATGATGATCTTCATATTTCCTGGCGAGTGAAATTTGAACCCGGAACGATTAAAGCCGTTTCAAGAAAGAACGGAAAAGTGGTTTTAGAAAAGGAAATTCACACGGCCGGCGAAGCTTCTAAAATTGATTTAAAAGCAGATAAAACTGCAATTAAAAATGACACTTATGATTTGGTTTATGTCACGGTTTCACTAACTGATAAAGACGGAAACTTATTACCAAATGCCACAGATTTAATCAATTTTGAAGTTTTCGGAGGAGGAAAATTAGTAGGTGTTGATAATGGTTATCAGGCCAATTTGGATTCTTTTAAAGCGAGTACCTGTAAATTATTCAGCGGAAAATGTATTGCGATTATTCAATCGAATGGAAAAAAAGAAAATATTCAGTTGAAGGCTTCGACTGGAAATTTACAGGCTTCTGTAATTGAAGTTAAAGCACAGTAGATTTGTTTCTCACAATAGGCGCAGAGTCGCAAAGTTTTTTTTGAACCATATAAGTTATATAAGTACAATTAAGCAAAAACTTAAATTAACTGATATAACTTATATGGTTTATTTTTTTAGATTAAAACATAAAGCTTAACTCATAACTTATAAGCAAAATTCTTTGACTTAATAACTTTCCCACTATCAGTAATCATCACACAACTGTAATCAGGGAATTTTTGAAGTAAAAGTAAACCCTCATTCTGGCCTAAAACCATTATCGAAGTACTTAATCCATTCGCAGTTTCAGCGTTGGGGCCGAAAACGGTGACGCTGCATAAACCGGCTGCGGGATATCCTGTTGCGGGGTTTATAATGTGTGAATATCGCTTTCCGTTAAAAACAACAAACTTTTCATAACTGCCGGATGTTGTTACCGCACCTTGATTTAAAGGCACAACTGCTAAAATTTTTTCAGGTTTAAACGGATTTGTAATGCCGATTTTCCAGGGTTGTCCGTTGGGTTGTTTTCCCCATGTGCTCATATCTCCTGAACCGTTTATAATTCCGGACTGAATGCCTTTTTCGATCATCATCGTTCGGCATTTGTCGGTTGCGTAACCTTCGCCCAGGGCGCCAAAACCAATTTTCATTCCTTTTAATTTTAAGAAGATTGTCGATTCAACGCTGTCCAGAATAATATTTTTATAGCCTACTTTTTCAACCGATTTTTTTATGGCTTCCGCCGAAGGCATTTTGGTCATCGATCCGTCAAATTTCCAGATTCTGTCCATTGCGGCAAAACTAATATCAAAACCGCCATTTGTTATTTCTGATAATTTTATAGCTCTTTGAGTAAGTTCAAAAACTTCACGATCTACTTTTATGGGTTTAATTCCTGCATTTTGATTGACTTGAGAAACTTGTGAATCTGGTTTCCAATCCGATATTAAATTTTCAATTCGGGCAATTTCGGCAATAACTTCGTTGATATTTTGTTCGGCGGTTAAAGAATCTTTGGCTACAATACTAATATCGAAACGTCCGCCCATAAGCAAAGTTGTTCTTTTTCGTAATATTTGCGAATTAGCTGATAAACAACAGCAAATCGCAAAAACACATAAAACTTTATTCAGGAAAGACATCTTTGTCATAATTTTATTAATAGCAATCGGTTAATAACTGCCCTTTGTTTTTATAATCTAAAAGAGTTGCGGTTCCGTTGACGAGGCACAATTCATTCAGAATCGTTTCAACATCTTTTTGCATGGCAAGAGATCCGCAAATCATAATTACGCCGCCTTGCTTTAATAAATCAATAAAAAAAGCAGTATCTCTTTTTATCAAATCCATTACATAAATATGCTCGGCTTCACGTGATAAAGCAACGTGGAAGTTATCCAAATGTTCTTTTTGAATCATTATTCCGGCAAACTTTTTATAAGCCTGGAGTGTTGGCGTTTCCATTCTAAATCCACTGTACAACTGTATTTCTTTCTTAGCACTATTTTGTTCGATCATTCCTAAGAAAGGAGCGATTCCGGTTCCGTTTGAAATGAAAGCAACTTTTGGAGCTTTACTAGGGAAATGAAAAGCTTTATTATTAATAATTCTGGCTTTGATTGTATCTCCAATTTCTAAATTATTTAGAAATGTTGAACCTAATCCGTTTGGATGCAGTTTTACCACCAATTGTACATTTCCGGAATGATTTCCAATAGAATAAAGTCGTTCTCTCGAATCATTCGCCGGATAAATTGCAAGCAAATCACCCGAAGCAAATTTTGTTCTGCTATTGGCACGTAATGTTAATATAAAAGTATGTTCAGTGTCAGAAATTGGCGTTTTATCCAAAACCATTAATTTCTGTAAACCTTTCGGAACATGATTGTATAAAGATGGAGTAGCAGCTAGTGGAATTTCAGTTTTAGCACTCCATAATTTAATCCATTCAACAAATTCGAATGCCGATTTATCATTAACCGTCTGCAAATCTAAAAAGCGTTCTGCCCAGTTTTGAGTCTCTAAAATTTGGTCAATTTCAATTGCAAATCCGCAGAAATCAGGATATGATTTGGAACCAAAACCAACGACAGAGAATTTAATTTTCTGTTCCTGATTTTGTTTCTGTAAAAGTGCTTTAAATTTAGTTCCATTTGAAGGTGCGTCTCCTAAACCGTGTGTCGAAGAAAAAACAATAATATGTTCGGCTTTTGAGTAAACCGTAAAACTATTCAATTCGGCTATAAAAGCTTTTTTTCCGTGACCGATTAATTGTTTCAGAATCGCATTGGCAAATCGAAAAGAACTTCCATTTTCAGAACCAACCAAAAGAATGTATTTACTTTCATTGGCTTTGAATTTATTTTTGATTCGGCTTGATCTTCTTTTTAAAGTAATGGCAAAACCCGAATAAAGAAAGAAAAGGATATTGATGCAGGCAATGGCCAAAATTACAGCCCAGATTCCGTTAATTCTGCCCGTATGAAGGTCAAGGCTTAAAGCCGATAATTGAACCGTAAACGGTGAACGTTTTTCAGAAATCAAAGTTCCATCAACCTGATTTACTTCAATTTCACGATCTTTAAGTTCAATGATATAATATTCTTCGGGATCATCGGTAAAAGGAAATTCGATTTTTTTTACGTCAGACAGGAGTGTAGTTTTAAAAATTGAAGTTTTTTTGGCTTCCACCGAAAATTCTGTTTTTACAGGTTTTGCTTTTTCTTCACCCATAAAAAAGTTGAATCTTTCGAGTGATAAATAAGTTCCTGTAAGCGCAATAATGAAAATCGGAATTAAAGCCAGACGCCCTAAAACAACGTGATAATATTGAGCAAAATATTCTTTTATGACTTTCGAAAAGAAATTACGGATTCCTCTTTGTCTTTTTAAAACCAATACAAATCCCGAAATCGAAATCAATAATAAGCAAAACGAAATTACACCCACAAAAAAACGTCCGGTTTCATGAAGAAACAAAGAACGGTGAAAACCTGTAACCCATTGAATAAATTCGCTCTTTTTTTTAGGTTTTCCTAATGCTTTTCCGGTTTTTGGATCAATGTAAGCATTAATGTCATTTCCGTCGGCATCAATTGCCTGGAGCGTTACAAACTGATTGTAATCGACACTTAATTCTGTAATTCCTGAGTACTCTTTTTTTAATACTGGCAGTGTTTCTACCAACGTTATTTTATCAAAATTTGCTGCTTTATACGGAAGTGTTTTTTCCTGTACAGCATCGACAGCCAGAATGATTCCGGTAACAGAAGCTAAAAGCAAAAATATCGAAGAAAATAAGGCCAAAGCCAAATGTGCGTAACGCCAGAAAGAAAGAGTCATTTAGTGTATTCTAGAAATGTAATAAAATGTTTAAAGCTTTGCCAAAATTAAAAACTTTGACAAAGCCTGGATTCAAGTTTAAGCAGAAAAAATAAATTTCATGCTTATAACGAGGTTAAGAAATAATTACTAAAAATTATATTTTGTTTAGCCTTACATATTTGATGTAACCTTTTCCGTCTGTTTTATCAGCAAGACCTTCTGTTGAAAGCGGAATTTCAAGATCACTTACGTAATATTTTTGATCTTCAACCGCAGTTTCAAAACGTAATTTGTAGCCTTTATTAATTTTCGAATCTTCAATTTCTATTGTTGTTACGCTGCGATCGCCGCCAGTGACAGATGCGCCCGTTTTTGCACTGATATCTTCTCCTTTTTGAGCATGGAATTTATTCCACTCTTTTAGAGATTTGTACCATTTTTTATCGTCGCCCATTACATAAAGTGTTTTTTCGTATCCGCCAGTTGGGTTAATAAGCGAAACCACAATATATGCGCCTTCTCCCATATAATTTGTCATTTGAAGCATGCATTTATATTTGCTTGATTGTGCATTTGCATGTAAAGCAACAAGAAAGATAAGAGCGCTTGTAAGAGCTATTTTAAGTATTGATTTCATTTTAATTAATTATGAATTATGAGTTGTGAATTATGAGTTTTGTTTTTGAGTTAAAAGTCTGAATCTATAAGCAAGTATAAAACTCATAACTTATAACTCAAAACTCAAAACTTTTAAAGACTATTTTAAAAAGTCAATTGAAACGTTGTTTTTTGTAAGCAGTTCATTTTCTTTAGCTAAAGCATATGCCGTTTCATCAAATTCAGTATTGATGTCTTTTTTTGCTCCTGCAGAGATAAGATATTTTAAAATAGAATCATCTTTAGAAGTCATAGCTGCTCTGTGCAAAGCTGTTAAGCCATCTTTATTTTTAGCATTAATATCAACTTTTAAATCAGTTATTTTTTTTAGAAGTGCGATGTCATTTTTTGTGATTGCTAAATGATACAAAGTATTTCCGTCTTTTTGGGCTGCAGCTAAGTTTAATCCTTTGTCCTGAAGTAATTTTGCTTTTGCATCAAAAGGATCAGTAATAGTTTCTTTTCCGGCTGGTCTGTAAGATTGAACCAAATAAACACCTAAATTGTTTCCGTCTTTGTCTTTTACATTTACATCAGCACCTTTGCCTAAAAGTAAATTTACAGCTTCTGGAGTTCCTGACTTTACTGCATTTGTCAAAGCCGATTCTCCTTTTAAGTTTTGAGCATTAATATTTTTAGCAGTAGGAAGCAAAATTTCTAAGACTGCAGTTTCTCTGGCCGCAGCAGCTGCCATTAAAGGCGTATTTCCTTCTTTATCAGCTTTGTTAGCATCAGTACCTTTGCTTAAAAAGTATTTAACGATTTCAGCCTGATTTGGTTTTCCTGCTAAAATGTGTAATACATTTTGTCCCGCTTTGTTTTGCGCAGTTGGTTTTAGTTTTACTTCTTCAACTAAATATTTATACGTTTCAATTGTATTGGTTTCTCTACGGCTTCCCTGAGCAGCGGTAAACAATGCATTATCATTTGGTTTTATTCCTTTTTCTAAAAGCTTTTTCAAAAAAGGAATGTTTCCAGATCTAGCTGCGTATGTAAAAGCTGTATTTCCGTCATTATCAACATCTTTAAGAGATAATCCTTTTGTAGAAAAATATTCGGCAGCTTTTAAATCTTTATCAGCAGAAATTGCTAAAAGCAATAAGTTAGCACCATTTGCATATTTTTTCTTCGGATCGATTCCGGCTTTAAAAAAAGCATCATATAACGCAGGATTAGACTGGCCGTTTGAAGCTGCAAAATCTACAGGAGTTGTACCATGGCTGTCTTCAAATTTAACATCAGAACCTTTTCCAATTAAATATTCAACTAATTCTGTATTCCCTCTATAAGCTGCCCAGTGTAAATAAATACGGTTATCGTGTGTTAATTTGGTAATAGAGTTTCCAGGCTGATCAATTAAAAATTTGATCGTTTCATTTGGTGCATCATTGTTGATTGCCAGTGTAGTAACATCAAAAGCATTTATGTTGGCTTCTGCAGGATTGTTTCCTTTTGCTATTTCTGCTTTTACTGTTTCAACATTCGGCGATGTTTTCCAAAATGATGCTTCTAAAAGCGTATTTTTTTGCTGTGCATTAACAAATGAAACAGCTGCAAATGCTAAAGAAATAAAAAGATTCTTTTTCATATTTTATTATGTTGTTTATTGGAATTTTAGCCCCAAAAATTATAGATGAGATAATTGTCTATTTAGAATAAATCAAAATAATGGCAAATGTAAAGATTAATATTTTTATAGCAAGTTTTATTGCTTTTAAAAGTTTAATTCTTATGATTTTTTAATTTGAATTCTAAGCTTACAATTATCTTCTTCTACTGCACCGATTTTCAAAATCGTAAGACAGCAGTTTTATATTTTGGTTTAATAAGTGTTTAATGTTTTTTATTATTTTTAATTTTAAAGTATTGGTAATTAGTTTTTTAGTTTTTGTAAAAGTGAAACATTTTTTAATTTTCTTTTCTTCTAAATAAAACTCTTTTTAAGAAGAAATTTGACGTTTAGATTTATTCAAAATGGAATCAAAAAAGTCCAAAATTGAAGTTTGAATGTTAATAACTGTTTTTTCATTATCCGTATTTTTTTCATTTTTTATGTTGACAACTTTATTTAGATTCAGTTTAAATAACTGGTATTTGGGCAACTACGAAAAATTATGCGGCTGTTAATAAATTGTTTTTTTAATGGTTTTAAACCTAATTTTTCCTTGTTGATAATTGTTCGGATTTTTAACATCAAAACCTAGTCTAAAGGAGAATCGTGGGTTAATTTTGTATATATAGAAAATGCAGTTCCCCACCTCAAATCCTGTTCCTTTTCTATTCTTACTTAGTCACCGTTAAATACTATATATATGTCTATATTTGATAAAAGAGTCAATTATAAACCTTTTGAATACCCGGAGGTTTTGCAATTTACAGAAGCAATAAATAAAGCGTATTGGGTTCATACAGAAGTTGATTTTACTGCTGATACTCAGGATTTTCATGCTCATTTAACAACAGCAGAAAAAACTGCAGTAAAGAATAGTCTGCTGGCAATTGCACAGATTGAGGTAGCTGTAAAAAGTTTTTGGGGAAACATTTACGAACATTTTCCAAAACCTGAATTTAATGGTTTAGGAAGCACTTTTGCAGAGTGTGAATTCAGACATTCTGAAGCTTATTCCCGTCTTCTTGAGGTATTGGGTTATAACGATGAATTTGAAAAACTTCTAGATGTTCCGGTTATTCGCAGACGTGTAGATTATCTTTCGAATGTTTTAAAAGATACACGTTCTCAGGACAACCGTAAGTATATGGTTTCACTGATTTTGTTCAGTATCCTGATCGAAAATGTATCGCTTTTCAGTCAGTTTGCTATTCTGCTTTCTTTTACAAGATTTAAAGGTTACATGAAAAATGTAAGCAACATTATCGCATGGACTTCTATCGATGAACAGATTCATGCAAATGGCGGAATTTACATCATCAATAAAATCAGAGAAGAATTTCCGGATTATTTTGATGCTGATACTTTAGAATTGATAAGAGAAACGGTTAAGGATTCTATTGCTGTTGAATCAGACATATTAGACTGGATATTTGAAGAAGGTGAAATAGAGAGCATCAAAAAAGGTGACTTAGTGAATTTTATGAAATTTAGAATTGACGAAAGCTTAAAACAAATTGGAATTCCAACAATATTCAACGTTAATATTGAAGATTACAAAGCTTTGGCCTGGTTTGAAGAAGAAGTTTTTGCCAACAGTCTCGACGATTTTTTTGCAAAACGCCCTGTAGAATATACCAAACACGATAAAAGTATTACGGCAAACGATCTTTTCTAAAAGCAAAACAGTATGAGTACAATAGATACAAATGAAGTAAATAGTCTTCCGCAAAATGAAGCAGGAACCAAAATGTGGTGGAAGAACTCTGAAAGTGAACAAATTTTAAATCGCGGTTATCTTTTAAAAGGTGAAACGGTAGAAGGTGCAATTGACAGAATTTGTACTGCTGCCGCAAGAAGATTGTATAAACCGGAATTAAAAGAATCTTTTGTAGAAATGATCGAACGCGGCTGGATGAGTATCAGCTCGCCGGTTTGGGCCAATATGGGAACCGAAAGAGGTTTACCAATTTCTTGCTTTAACGTACACGTTCCGGATAAGATTGAAGGAATTACACATAAATTAGGGGAAGTGATTATGCAGACTAAAATAGGCGGAGGAACTTCTGGTTATTTTGGAGAATTGCGTGAACGTGGAAGTGCCGTAACCGATAACGGAAAAAGCAGTGGAGCAGTAAGTTTTATGAAACTTTTTGACACGGCTATGGACACGATTTCGCAAGGCGGAGTACGTCGCGGTGCATTTGCAGCGTATTTAGATATCGACCACCCGGATATAGAAGAGTTTTTGAAAATTAAAAGCATCGGAAACCCAATCCAGAATTTATTTACCGGAATTTGCGTTCCTGATTACTGGATGCAGGAAATGATTGACGGTGATAATGATAAAAGACAAATTTGGGCAAAGGTTTTAGAAAGCCGTCAGCAAAAAGGATTGCCTTATATCTTTTTCAGCGATAATGTAAACAAAAGTAAACCGCAGGTTTATAAGGATCAAAACCTGAGAATCAATGCGAGTAATTTATGCAGTGAAATTATGCTTCCGTCAACACAAGACGAATCATTCATTTGCTGTTTATCATCCATGAATTTGGAGCTTTACGAAGAATGGAAAGATACTGAAGCGGTAAAACTGGCAATATTTTTCCTTGATGCGGTATTGCAGGAATTCATCGAAAAAACAGAAGGTAATTATTATCTTTCTGCAGCCAATAAATTTGCTAAAAGACACCGTGCATTAGGTTTGGGCGTTTTAGGATGGCATTCTTATTTACAGAAAAATATGATTCCGTTTGAAGGAATGGAAGCCAAATTGAAAACGACAGAAATTTTCAAACATATAAGCGATAAAGCGGATAAAGCAACTCAGGAATTAGCCCGAATTTATGGTGAACCTGAATTGTTAAAAGGTTACGGAAGACGTAATACGACAACAATGGCAATTGCACCAACAACTTCATCTTCGGCAATTTTAGGTCAGACTTCTCCGGGAATCGAACCTTTTAGCAGCAATTACTATAAGGCCGGTTTAAGTAAAGGAAATTTTATGCGTAAAAATAAATACCTGAAAAAATTACTTGAAGAAAAAGGTCTGGATAATGAAGAGGTTTGGAGAGAAATTATGCTAAACGGCGGAAGTGTTCAGCATATGTCTCAGCTTTCTCAAACTGAAAAAGATGTTTTTAAAACGTTTAAAGAAATCAGCCAATTGGAGATTGTGCAACAGGCAGGAATTCGTCAAAAATTTGTAGATCAGGGGCAGAGTTTAAACCTTAATATTCCGGCAGAACTGCCAATTAAAGAAGTAAATCGTTTAATGATCGAAGCATGGCAATTGGGGGTAAAAAGTTTGTATTACCAAAGAAGCCAAAGTGTTTCTAAAGAATTGGTTACAAGTTTGGTTACCTGCAGCAGTTGTGAATCATAAAAAAACAAAAGCCGAGTCAGAAATGATTCGGCTTTTTTATTTGAAAGTTTTAATCATATAAATCAAAAAGAAGTTTCACGCAGATTTTTTTGATGAAGACATTCTCGTAATATTTGTCATGTCGACGAAGGAGACATCTCCGCAAGTAACTCCGCAATCATTTTCTAACACATAAAAACATAGATTTTATTTCGTTTAAAAGAGTTGAAAAAAAATCTAGATTTTTACACATAGTCCCGAAGCTTCGGGATTTGTTTAAACAAATGAAACACCTTTGTAGACAAAGAAAAACTATGTTTCTATGTGTTATAATCTCCATTAAAACTAAAAACCTCCAAAATCATACGACTTTGGAGGTTTTCACAACTAACAACTAATATTTAGAACTTCACAAGCAAAGATGCTTTTACAGTTCTTGGCGACTGAGGATTTAAGAAATCACCCCAATACACTTCATTACTTAGATTATCTGCTTTAATAGCAATTCTATATCTTGCCTGCTCATAAAAAACAGAGGCGTTTAAAGTATGAACTTTTGAAATTGTTACTGTATTTGCAGAACTTAGGAAACTATCGCCTCTGTAATTTCCACCAAAACCAATTCCTAAACCTTTTGCATTACCTTGTTTAACGGTATAACTTAGCCAATAATTTATAGTATTTTTTGGGGTGTACGCAACGTGTTTTCCGGCATCTGTACCGTTTAAGAATGTAGCGTCAAGATTAGCGTATCCTAACATAATATCAAATCCTGCAAATGGATTCGCGAATAATTCCAATTCAAAACCTTTGTTTTTCTGGGTTCCGTCTTGTAAACTAAACAATTGGTTTTTTGGGTCCATTCTCAGTTTATTATCCACTTTAATATCAAAATAACTTGCCATTAAAGTTAAACGGTTTTGGAATAAACTCGATTTAAATCCAAGTTCCCATTGTGTTGCTTTTTCAGGATCGGCTTTTTGCATTGTTCCGTTTCCTGTTCCGTCATCTTTTAAGAAACTGTTGATGTTTTTATTTCCACCTAAATAGTTTCCAAATACGGCTAACTGCTCTGGCAGAATTTCATAAACTAATCCAAATTTTGGTGTCCACGCGCTTTGATCGAAAGAAAAATCAGGGTCTTCGGCATTTGGTACGGTGGCACTTGGTGACATTTCTTTAGAATATTCATAACGCAGACTTGTCATTAAATGTAATTGCGGTAAAATGTCTAAAACATTAGAAAAATAAATACTGTAACGATCGTTTACATAACCGCCGTTCCAGGAAGGATTGGTTTGAATCGCTTTATCAAAATCCTGTTTTGACATATAAGGGGCAACAGTCGTGTAATTAAATGTATCATAATTAGCAGAACCTCCAACATAAATTTCATCATCTCTTAAATAGTCAACTCCAACTAAAAGACGGTTGCGCATTTTTCCAATTTTAAAATCGCCGTTTAAATATTGCTGAATGGTTGTAAAATCAATATCGTAACGAGCAGAACCAATGCTTCTTGTTACTTGTTGTCCAGATATAGTAGCGTTGACATAATTTGGTGCATATAAGCTGTACGAATGTCCAAAAGAAGTTGTAGATGTCCATTGATCGCTTAATTTATATAAGGCATCAACAGAGAAAATTGTAGACGCTTTTTCGAATGTAATTTCGTTACTGCTAAATGATAATTTTCGAACAGGGTCTAATTCACTTACATTTGTGATTCCGTCAGCACTTAAGTAAGGACGTCCGGCACCGTTGATTTTATAAATATCAGCTTCAACAATAAACTGAAGTCTGTCGCTTGCTTTGTATGTAAAAGCCGGTGCGACAAAAAAACTTTCGGCCCAGCCGTAATCCTGAAAACTTTTTTCTTTTCTGTAAGCTGTATTTACTCGGCCTAAAAATGTAGAGTCTTTACTTAACGGACTATTAATATCAGCTGTTAAACGATTATAACCGTAACTGCCTGTGATGTAGTTAATGTTTCCGCCAAAAGCTGCGTATGGTTTTTTAGTGATGCGGTTAATGATTCCGCCGTAGTTTGCACGTCCATGTCCGCCAAATAGAGTTCCAGACGGCCCTTTAATCACTTCAATATTTTCGATATTTGCCATATCATTTTCGGTCCAGTTTCCAAGCATTTTTCCATCTCTGTAAAAAGCCTGATCGTCAAATCCTCTTAAATAGGAATACGATCTTACACCAGGTTCAGATCCTCCCGAAACAACTCCGGCTGCACTTTTTAAGGCATCATCAAAATTCGTTAAAACCTGCTGTTCGATTATTTTTGAATTTATAACCGAATATACTTGCGGATTTTCTAAGTTTTTAAGCGGCATTCTGGCTACGTAAACACTTTCCTTAGAAGATATTTTCTTTTTATCATTGGTTATAATTACTTCCTGAAGTTCTTTATTAGAAACTTTCAATTGTAAGTTGAGTGGAGTAGTGGTGTTTTCTGTAACGGTAACTTGTTCTTCAAGGGTTTCATATCCGGTAAGAGAAATTTGAGCCGTATAAGTTCCCGGTTTTATTCTATTAAATTCAAAAATACCGTCTTCATTGGTAAAGACACCGAATTTTGTATTTTTTAAAATTACATTTACAAACGATGCAGGATCACCATCTGATGTTGTGATTGTTCCTTTTATTTTTCCATTATTTTGCTGTGCCTGAACGATCAGTGCCGAAAAGAACAGGTATAGTAATAATGCGAATTTGGTAATTCTTTGATTTTTAAGATTCATGGTTTTAATGGTTGATTTTAATTCATATTATTTAGACTAAATAAAAACAGTTCAAATGTATAAATTAAAACTGACCATTTTTAAATTTTTTCTATCATTTAAAACAGAATATGTTAAATGGAATTTGAATCGTTGTTTTTAACTATTTGAGTGGATAAAACGTCATCTTTTTAAGTAATTATTTTTGATATTTGTATGAATAGTAAGCTGTAATTTTTTCGGTGATATTCTAATTTAATTATCATAAAATATTAATTTAGTAGCCACAAATTATCATCCAAAACAAATAAATACCCGCAGTAAATGGAAAATATCACAGTAATTATAATGTTACTTTTTGGCGTAGCTTTTCTTAGTTTAGTAAGTAAAAGATATAATTTTCCAATACCAATTGTACTGGTACTTTGCGGTGTAATTATTAGTGTTGTTCCGGGACTTCCGGTTATTGCGCTGAGTCCTGAAGTTGTTTTTATCATTTTCCTGCCGCCGCTTTTATATCACGCCGCATGGCATACAAGCTGGTCTGATTTTAAGCAGACAATCCGCCCGATAACCTTGGCAGCTGTTGGTTTGGTTTTTTTTACAACCGGATTGGTTGCTGTAGTTGCACACTGGCTTATAGATGATATTTCCTGGCCGTTAGCTTTTTTGCTTGGAGCTATTGTTTCGCCTCCCGATGCAGTTTCTGCAACATCCATAACTAAAGGCTTAGGTCTGCACCCAAGATTAATTGCCATTCTTGAAGGGGAGAGTTTGGTGAACGATGCCAGCGGTCTTGTGGCGTATAAATATGCTTTAACTGCAATTACAGCAGGAAATTTCGTTTTGTGGCAGGCAGGACTAAATTTTGTTTTGATGTCGGTTTTAGGAATTGCAATAGGTTTGGCTGTTGGTTTTATAATGTATTATATCCACAAAAGATTTGTTTGCGATGATATTATTGAGGTAACACTTACGTTATTGACACCCTTTTCATCTTATCTGATTGCCGAGCATTTTCATGGCTCGGGAGTTTTGGCTGTAGTAGCTACCGGACTTTTTTTGGCTGCAAGATCAGGTACTATTTTTTCGCATGAAAGCAGAATCATGACCAATACAATATGGGATGTTTTAAGTAATATTCTAAACGGTTTAATCTTCATTTTAATTGGATTGCAGCTGCGACAGATTATTGAAGGAATCAGTAATTATTCTGGAGATTCGCTATTCATTTGGGGAGCTGTAATTAGTATTGTTGTGATCGTTGTTCGTTTTCTATGGGTAGTTCCGGCCACAATGATTCCGAGGATGCTCAGTAAAAAAATCCGAATGAAAGAAGAATTTGATTATCGAAACATGATTGTTTTTGGATGGTCGGGAATGCGCGGCGTGGTTTCGATGGCTGCGGCTTTGGCACTTCCATTAATGCTGAATAAAACCGAAGAATTTCCGCTTCGTAATCTGATTATTTATTTGGTTTTTTGTGTCATTCTTTCCACTTTGGTAATTCAGGGGCTTACGCTTCCATGGCTTATTAAAAAGCTTAAAATTGTGCGATATTCAATTTTGGCAGAGGAATATGATGTTCGAAATATTATTGTTTCTGAAACTATAGCGCATATCGAAGATAATCTTTCATTGCTTGATGATGAATTGTTGCATAATATTAAAAGTAAATATGAAGTAAAATTTAATCGTTTGCAGAAGACAGAACTTCCGGCGAATTTTTTTGGAAACGGAAAAGTATTTGGAAATGAAATTTTTAATGATTTTACCAAAATTCAAATTGATCTTTTGAATGTAGAACGCGGCAAACTCGAAGTTATGCATAAAGCGGGTTCAGTAAACGAGGAGATTTTTCGTAAAATAGAAAAAGAACTCGATCTTGAGGAAACACGTCTTTGGATGGAAATGTATGAGGAATAGATTTTAAATAGGCTATGAATCCTTTTATAATTTTTCTATTTAACTTGAATTTTGTGCAGATCGGTTTTTGCGGGACCATTTATAACTGTTCCGTCGGCGGCAAATCTTGAACCATGACAAGGACAATCAAACGATTTTTCATCGGGATTCCACTGTACAATACAGCCTAAATGCGGACAGACTGCAGAAAAAGCCTGCAGCGTATTATCATAATCCCGATAAACGGCAATTTTTTTTAATCCCAGAGAGAGAATTCCGCCTTCGCCGGCTTTTAAGTCTGCGGTATTATTTACATCAGATGCAGTAATCCAATCCAGATATTGTGCCGCCATATTTCCGGCTTCTTTCATAAAATCTCCCAAGGCTTTAAAAGTAATTCTCGATGGATTGTATAAATCTTCCCATTTGTTTTTAACACCCAAAATTTGATCTGTTATAATCATGGCGCCAATTGTAGCGTGTGTCATACCATTTCCAGAATCTCCGGTAATAATATATATGTTTTCATCTCCTGGGTTTTTCCCCATAAATCCTAAAGAATCAAAAGGTTCCATTACCTGCCCAGACCATTTGTAGTTAATTTCATCCAGCATTGGAAAATATTTTCTAGTCCAAATTTCAAGTCTTTCATATCTTGATAATGCAGAAATTCCTTCTTCATCTTCTTGTCCGGTTTTATGATCCTCTCCGCCTGAAATCAATAAATCATATTTATGATCAAAGCTTTCTAAACGAACATAATGATAGGGTTGCGAAACCCATTTGGATTCCATATCGCCTGTGTCCCACCATAGCGAATAGGGTAAAGTTCCTTTTGGAATTTTTCCGGCAATAACATAAGTTCTGTAAGCGTGCTGTTTGGTATGCATGGTTAATACATCGTTGATTGGCGTGTTGGTTGCCACAACTATGTGTTTTGCATTAAAATTGAAACCATTTACTGAAGCTCCTTCTTTTGTAATATTGTCGGCATGTGCTTCAGTGAAAATGGTTCCACCGAGAGATGCAACAGCTTCGGCAAGTCCTTTTAAATAATATAAAATATGAAACTGCCCCTGATTTTTAAATTCAATAGATCTTTGGTTTTCTGCTCCGTTTAAATATGGCGTATAGTTTAATAGTGACGTTTGGAGTCCGGCATCTTTTGCTGCCTGAAATTCTTTATCCAGATTTTTTTCTTTATCGCTAGGATGAAGAAATAAATAACCATTTACTCTTTTAAAATCGCAGTCTATCTGTAATGTGGTAACTATTTTTTCAATTTCATCAATTGCAGCAGTATGGCTTTCGGCTGCAAGATGCGCACTTTCTCTGCCAAAAGTATTTTCAAGATAGTAATATCTATCATCGAGTGCGCAGGTTAAATGTGCTGTGGTTCTTCCGGTTTCACCGCTTCCTATAAATCCATCTTCGACTAAAACTACCTTTTTTCCTGCTTTTAAAAGTTTGTAAGCAGTTGTTAAGCCTGCAATTCCACCTCCAATGATAAGTACTTCTGTTGAAATATCCTGACTTGGTTTTTCAAAAGATAAAATTGGAGTGGTATCGATCCAAAAAGAAATATTATCTCCAGAAGTTATGCTTCCTTCATTTAAGCTGTCTGAATTATTCATATTGTAATTTTTAAATAAATGAAAATCATATAAGTGTAATCAAAACTACAAACAACAATAAAAAATATGCTTACATGTTTATTGTCAATATTTTATAGCATTCCCAGTCTGATTTTTAGATTATTCAGAACTCAAAAACTTAAAAATTATAATTTGAATTATGCACCCGTTTCCATATTGGGTGCATCGACAGGTTTTGACTGCGAAGAACCAATCTGGCGCAGGTATATTGATAATATTACAATAGCAAAGACCGATAGAAATTCGCTCTGCCAATTTTGAAAAGATTCAAACCAAAATCTTGAATTTTGTAAATAGGAGGAAATCGTTTCTAATTGTTTTCCTTCGAGAAGCAGTTTCTCATTTTCATCTTTAAGGCTTCCATAGAAATGAATTATTAAGGAAATAAAGAATAGTAACAATAGGGCAGCCGAAAGAGAGTGTTTATATAATGTCAAAATAAAACCTCCCTTTTTAACAGGCCATGGAGCATTTTTTCGTTTAGGATCAGGCTTGCGGTCAACTTCTTCTTTTTGATTCATTTTTTTTGATTCTGATGATCCTTTTTGTTTTAAAAAAATAGTAAATACAACAAAAAGACCCATTTGAAGAAATTCACTTTCCCAATTTTCAAAAGTAGATTCGATGAAATGTCCTGATAAAAGGTACGAACTGAGATTAATTATTTTCCCTCCTTCGCTTATGAGTTCTTTATTGTGCTCTTTAAAACCGAATAAAGTCTGGCCAATTAAAGTTCCGGCAAACAGTATCAAAAAACAGATACACAAACCATTATTGCGAAAATAAGTTTTCATTTTAATATTGTTTCTACAAATTTCCCAAAAACTATGATTACACAGTTATATAATTAAATTTTCAATTTATAGATTTTGCATTTTATAACAATAGTTTAACACATTTCTTTGATTCATATAAAGGATTGCAGAAATTATGTAATGATATTGGTATACAGTAGTTTAAATTTGAAATATAAAACGAATACAAACAGAAAAAAATATAATTATGAAAACGCTATTAAAAACCAAAATTGCTATGTTAGTCCTGTTGACGGGATTAGCATTTTCATGCAAGAAGAACGAGAATAAAACGGAGTCTCCGGGTTATACAGATTCGACAGAAACGATTATTGATACTGTAGGTCCAGAGGTTGATACAGTTACAAATGATACAGTTAGAACTATTACAACAGATTCGGTTAAAAAATAGAATCCAAATATTATAAACAACAAAAAACTGTAAGGGAAAAATCTCTTGCAGTTTTTTGTTGTTTATAATGGTTATAAAGTTTTTTACTATTGAAAATAGTATTTTTGATAAAAAAAAACAAACGTATGAAAATCGCAAAATTTATTAAATTTTTCTCTTTTACTTTATTGATAGTATGCATTGTGAGCTGTAGTGTTCATAACTCATCATCATCAGGTAAAGTTCCTCCTGGACAGGCTAAAAAAGCGTCGGGCAGCAAAAGTGCAAAAGCTTATGCTCCTGGTCAGCAAAAGAAAAGAGGGTAATAGTTTAAACTTACATTCTGTAAAACAAAAAAGCTATTCAATACTGAATAGCTTTTTTTAATTGGTCAAAAATTAATTATCGCAATGCAAATCTTAATTTAAGACCGTATGAAACAATTCTTGTACAGCTGCTTAAAGGAGAATTGAGTAAAGTGTCATATCCTAATTGTACCGGCTGTTCTGCATTGTATTGAACAAGCTGTCCATTTCCGTTTTTATCATAGATATTATTTAGGCCGTATTCAAAATAGGCACCAATGTATATAGAATTTCTATTGCCTAATTCTTGTTTTAAACCAGTTTCGAAAGTTGCTGAATAAGAAACTTCTGTATCAAGATCCTGCTCGCCGGTTACTAAATTATTTGTGCTTGCAAAACCTGCAAAAGCCGGACTAAACAACTCTACATTGTATTGTGGATAGTAACCGCTTGTAGTTAGATTTTGAAAAGTTGTTTTATAACTTCCGCTTGAAGCGAAACCAATTTTAGCACCTGCGGCAACATATAATTTTGATGTTCCCGGAGTTTCAAACTGAATATTAATTGGCACATTGATATAAGCCAGTTTTTGTTCTTCTCTTACATTTGTAGCTCTGTATCTAAACTGGAAATTTTCATTTTCAGCATCGGTAGCTGCAGATGCTCCGTATAAGGAATTGAATTTTAAATCTGAATTGTAAGTTTGATATTCAACACCAATTCCTAAACTTAAACTTTCGCTTAAATAATACGAATAACGAAGACCGGCACTTACACCAATTCCTGGTACAGTTTTTCCTGATGAATCAGAATCGATATAGGAAAATGGCCCTCCCAAAGAAATCGAAAATTCTTGTTTTTTATCCTGGCCATAACTATTTAAAGACGCTGCTAAAAATGCCGTAAAAATGGCAATGGATGTGATATAGCTGTAAATATTTTTTTTCATCTTAAGTTATATTATGCCAGTACTATTTCTAGTACTGGCAGGGTTTATTTATTTTACAATTACTTTGAAAGATTTTTTGATGTTAGGCGTTTCAAGAACTACCATGTACATATTGCTTTCAGTTGTTTGAGGTAATTGTATTTCAGTTTTAGCTGTAGATGATTGTACAGTTTTTACCAATTGACCTGTAACAGTATAAAGACTAATTTGCATTTTCTCTAATTCTTCTGCAGGGAAATCTGCTTCGACAGTAATAACTTTTCCAATTTCAATAGGGTTAGGATAAAGTTTTGCCTGTAGTGTATTTGTCAAAGTGATTTTAGAAGCACATACATATAGTACTTTTCCATCTTTAGTTGTCATTTTTACACTATAATCTGCAGCTGGATCTAATAGAGAAGTAAGACTGTTTCCTGCAGAATAATACTGGCCAGTTCCTATTGGCTGGTCGTTTTTGAACCATTCATAAGAAGCAAACTCATAACCACCATTTGTCTGCGGATTGTTATTTACAAGAAGCACGTTGTTAAATTTCTGTTTAACGATGTCAAAGAAATTAAACGGTTTCACAACTACGATAGAATAAGTTGCAGATAAACTTCCATCTTGTGATGTAATTGTTACATTCTGGCTGTAAATTCCTGGTTTAGGAGTTTGAATTGTAAAATTAGGAGACGGAGTTATAACTGCACCCGATTCATTTAAGATAGATACATTTGGATTTGTTTCCCCACATGGCAGTACATAAAAAATTGTTTTTCCAGGGTTATCAAAAACTTTTGTTCCTATAGTGATTTTCTTAACATCGATATTGTTATTTAAGATAACTAACAACTGTGAAACATCGGCTGCAGGAAGATAGTTGTTATTTCCAGCTTGATGAGCCGTAATTAATACATCACCAGATCTCAACATATTTACCACGCCTGTAGCAGAAACTGTTGCAGGAGCTAATGGTGCAGTATATGTTGATGTGTAAGTAACAGCTAGATTTGAATTTGAAGTCGCTGTTAAATTAAAGGTGTTGTTTGCTCCAAGTGTTTGAACCGGAATTGCATTAAATGTAATTTGCTGTGCTGCTTTATTAATAACAAGATTTGCTGTTAGCGTTACTACTGCACAATTTGGCGTACTAGCTGATGGTGTTACTGTAGCAGTAACTACATAAGTACCAGCATTTGTTGACGTATTGTTTGCAGAATAAGTTACAGTTGCTCCTGTTGGAAGATTCGCAACCTGTAATGCATGAGCATTTCCATCGTATGTAAATTGAGCGCCGCTAAAAGTTACAGCATTCAATGGAGAAGCAAGTACTTTTACTGTTTGCGTTTGTGTCGTAATGTTTCCATTTCCGTCATCATATTTCCATGTAATTACATAAGTTCCTACAGCATTGTAGCTTAAAGGATCAGTTGTAGTTCCATTTAGAATTCCTGCACAATTATCTGCAGCAGTTGGAATCGCGATATCTGATGCTGAAACTGCACAATAATTACTTATTTCCGGAAGATTAGCTACAGTTGGTACTGGCGCTGTTACGTCTGGAGTTGTAATAATAGTTATTGTTTGAGTTAATGTACATCCATTGGCATCTGTAATAGTTACAGTGTAAGCTCCTGCGCTTAATCCTGTTGCTGTTGCTGCCGTTCCACCAGTAGGTGCCCAAGAGTATGTATAAGCTCCAGTTCCTCCAGTTACAGTTACCGCTGCAGTTCCGTTCGTTCCTCCGTTGCAAGAAACATCAGTTTTAGATGTTGTTGCAGCAAGAGCACTTGGTTGATTGATAACTACTGTTTGAGTTGCAGTACATCCGTTAGCATCTGTAATTGTTGCAGTATAAGTTCCTGCACTTAATCCAGTTGCTGTTGCAGCCGTTCCTCCGGCTGGTGCCCAAGAGTATGTATAAGCTCCGGTTCCTCCAGTTACGTTTACAGTTGCAGATCCGTTAGCTCCTCCGTTGCAGGAAACATCAGTTTTAGATGTTGTTGCTGCAATGATTGTTGGTTCAGCAATAGTAACAGTTTGTGCTGCAGTACAACCGTTAGCATCTGTAAATGTAACAGTATAAGTTCCTGCGCTTAATCCAGTTGCTGTTGCAGCTGTTCCACCTGATGGTGTCCAAGAGTATGTATAAGCTCCAGTTCCTCCAGTTACGTTTACTGTTGCAGATCCGTTAGATCCACCGTTACAAGAAACATCTATTTTAGTTGCTGTTACAGAAAGGGCAGAAGGCTCAGTGATTGTTACTGTTTGTGTTGCAGTACAACCATTAGCATCTGTAATTGTTGCTGTGTAAGTTCCGGCACTTAATCCAGAAGCTGTTGCAGCAGTTCCTCCAACAGGTGACCAAGAATAAGTATATGGTGCTGTACCTCCAGCTGCGGTTACAGTTGCAGTTCCGTTAGTTCCTGCGTTACAAGAAACATCTGTTTTAGATATTGTTGCGGCAAGAATTGCTGGTTCAGTAATAGTTACAGATTGTGTAGTGGTACATCCGTTAGCGTCTGTAATTGTAGCAGTGTATGTTCCTGCGTTTAATCCAGAAGCAGTAGCAGCAGTTCCTCCGACTGGTGTCCAAGAATAAGTATATGGTGCTGTACCTCCAGTTGCAGTTACCGTTGCAGTTCCATTAGTTCCTCCGTTGCAGGAAACATCTGTTTGTGATGCTGTTGCAGAAAGAATCGCTGGTTCTGTAATAGTAATACTTTGTGTTGTCTGACACGCATTTGCATCAGTTACAGTTACTGTATAAGTTCCTGCATTTAATCCAGTTGCTGTTGCAGCTGTTCCTCCAAAAGGTGCCCAAGAATAAGTATAAGCTCCAGTTCCTCCAGTTACAGTTACCGTTGCAGTTCCGTTAGTTCCTCCGTTGCAAGAAACATCAGTTTGAGATGTTGTTGCAGCAAGGATTGCTGGTTCAGCAATAGTAATTGATTGTGTTGTAGTACATCCGTTAGCATCTGTAATTGTTGCAGTATAAGTACCTGCGCTTAATCCATTTGCTGTTGCATTTGTTCCTCCAGATGGAGCCCAAGAGTATGTATAACCAGGAGTTCCTCCAGTTACATTTACAGTTGCAGATCCGTTAGCTCCGCTGTTGCAAGAAACATCTGTTTTAGATGCTGTTACAGAAAGGGCAGAAGGTTCAGTGATTGTTACTGTTTGTGTTGTAGTACATCCGTTAGCGTCTGTAATAGTTGCAGTATAAGTTCCAGCACTTAATCCAGAAGCAGTTGCAGCAGTTCCACCTGATGGTGACCAAGAATAAGTATATGGTGCTGTACCTCCAGCTGCAGTTACCGTTGCAGTACCGTTAGTTCCTGCGTTACAAGAAACATCTGTTTTAGATGCTGTTGCAGTAAGAATTGCTGGTTCTGTAATAGTTACAGATTGTGTTGCAGTACATCCGTTAGCATCTGTAATGGTAGCAGTGTAAGTTCCAGCGCTTAATCCAGAAGCTGTTGCAGCCGTTCCACCTGATGGTGACCAAGAATAAGTATATGGTGCAGTTCCTCCAGTTGCAGTTACTGTTGCAGTTCCGTTAGTTCCTCCGTTGCAAGAAACATCTGTTTGAGATATTGTTGCAGAAAGAACAGCAGGTTCAATGATTGTTACTGTTTGTATTGTTTGACATCCATTAGCATCAGTAATGATTGCTGTAAAAAGTCCAGCGGCAAGACCTGTTGCAGTTGGAGCAGTTCCTCCATAAGGAGACCAAGAGTAAGTATATGCTCCAGTTCCTCCAGATACAGTTACAGTTGCAGTTCCGTTTGCTGCTCCATTACAAGAAATATCTGTTTGTGATGCAGATGTTGTCATAGCAGTTGGTTCTGTAATAACAATAGATTCAGTTGCAATACAACCATTAGCGTCTGTAACGGTTACAGTGTAAGTTCCTGGAATAAGATTGTTTATCAATGCAGTAGTTTCTCCAGAAGGACTCCAAGAATAAGTATAAGGAGCGGTTCCTCCAGCAGCAGTTATAGTTGCAGTTCCGTTAGCTCCTCCATTACAAGAAACATCTGTATGAGATGGAGTTAAAGCAATTACAGAAGGTTCTGTAATTGTAACAGATTGAGTTGTAGTACAACCATTAGCATCTGTAATTGTTGCAGTATAAGTTCCCGGGCTTAAACCAGAAGCTGTTGCAGCAGTTCCTCCAGAAGGAGACCAAGAATAAGTATAAGGTGCTGTACCTCCAGTTGGAATTACTGTAGCAGTTCCGTTGTTTAATCCATTACAAGTAACATCTGTTTGAGATATTGTCGCCGCAAGAATAGCTGGTTCTGTAATGGTAACAGTTTCAGTTGTCTGACAGAAGTTAGCATCTTGTACAGTTACAGTATAAGTTCCAGCAGCAAGACCAGAAGCAGTTGCAGCATTTCCTCCAGTTGGAGACCAAGAGTATGTATATGCTCCAGTTCCTCCAGTTACATTTACTGTAGCAGTTCCATTAGTTCCTCCGTTGCATGAAACATCTGTTTGTGATGTTGTTGCAGCAAGAATTGTTGGTTCTGTAATAGTAAAACTTTGTGTTTTGGTACATAAATTAGCATCTTGTACAGTTACTGTATATGTTCCGGCAGAAAGACCATTTGCGGTTGCATTATTTCCTCCAGTTGGAGCCCAAGAGTATGTATAAGCTCCGGTTCCTCCTGTAACAACAACAGTTGCAGATCCGTTTGCTCCTCCATTACAAGAAGTATTTATTTGCGGACTTGGAGTTACTATAAGTTCAGTTGGTTCTGTAATAGTAAAGTTTTTTACAATAGAACATCCGTTAGCAGATGTAATTGTTACAGAATAATTACCAGCTGTAAGATTAGTTGCTGTATCAGCATTGCCGCCAGAAGGTGACCATACATAAGTAAAAGGTCCAGGTGCTCCGCTTGGAACTACAGCAGCAGATCCTGTATTAGCCCCAAAGCATAATACATCCGTCTGAGAAGTAGTGGCAACTAAAGTATTTGTTGTAGTAATTGTAAAGTTTCTTGTTATTGTACAACCATTAGCATCAGTAACAAGAACACTATTAGCTCCGGCAGTTAATCCGGTTGCTATTGCTGTTGTATCGCCAGATGGTGACCATAAATAAGAATATGGAGTTGTACCACCGCTAACACTTACAGCAGCCTGACCACCAGTTGAACAGGTTGCACTTATTTGACTTTGTGTAGCAAATAAGGCGCTTGGCTGTGTGATTGTAAAACTTTGTGTTATTGAACAGCCATTAGAGTCTGTTACTAAAACACTATAATTTCCTATTGCTAGTCCTGTAGCAGTTGCAGCAGTTCCTCCAGAAGGTGACCATAAATAAGTATATGGTGCTGTACCTCCAGATGCAATTACTGAAGCCGTTCCCGTTGCACCACCATTACACAGAACATCAGTTTGTGATGGTGTTAACGATAAAATTGCAGGTTCTGTAATTGTAAAACTTTGTGTAGTTTGACATGCATTAGCGTCTGTAACAGTTACTGTGTAAGTTCCTTGTGCTAAACCAGATGCAGTTGCAGCATTTCCTCCGGTAGGAGACCACGAGTAAGTGTAAGCTCCGGTTCCACCAGTTACATTTACAGTTGCAGTACCATTTGTACCACCGTTACAAGAAACATTAGTTTGAGAACCAAAACTAGCTACAAGAGCGGCTGGTTCGGTAATAGTAAAGCTTTGAGTAGTTTGACAACCATTTGCATCGGTAATAGTAGCAGTATAGGTTCCTGCCGATAGCCCATTTGCACTAGCAGTATTTCCTCCGGTTGGAGCCCAAGAATAAGTGTATCCAGGAGTTCCTCCGCTTACAGAAACTGTAGCAGATCCATTAGCTCCTCCATTACATGAAACATCTATTTGTCCACCAGCAGTAGCTGTAAGTGCAGCAGCAGGTTCAGTAAGTGTAAAACTTTGAGTTGCCTGGCATAAATTACTATCAGTAACTGTAACAGTATATGTTCCAGCTGTTAATCCTGTAGCTGTAGCAGCAGTTCCTCCAGAAGGTGACCAAGAATAAGTATATCCTCCAGTTCCTCCTGTTGCACTTATAGTTGCCGACCCAGTGTTACCACCAAAACAAGCTATGTTAGTTTGTGCTACTGGTGATGCTACTAAAGCAGTAGGTTCTGTAATAGTAAAACTTTGTGTTATCTGACAGCTATTAGCATCAGTAACTGTAACAGTATAGGTTCCCGCTGTTAGACCAGTTGCAGTTGCAGCCGTTCCTCCAGAAGGTGACCAAGAATAAGTGTAAGCACTAGTTCCTCCCGAAACGGCTACACTAGCAGATCCAGTTGCAGCACCGTTACATAAAACATCAGTTTGTGATGGTACAACCGCAAGAGCAGCTGGTTCTGAAATAGTAAAACTTTGTGTAGTTTGACAGTTATTAGCGTCAGTTACAGTAACTGTATAGGTTCCTGCAGCCAGACTAGAAGCAGTAGCTGCCGTTCCTCCAGAAGGCGACCATGAATAAGTATAACCAGGAGTTCCTCCAGTTACTACTACTGTTGCTGTTCCATTTGTTCCAGAGTTACAGCTTACATTATTTATAGTTCCCTGAGAAGCCACTAATACAGGTGGTTCTGTTATAGTAAAGTTTAATATTTTTTCACATAGAATAGCATCTTTTATACTAACAGTATAATTTCCAGGTGCTAAATTACTAATAGAAGAAGATGTAGCAGCATTTGACCAAAGATAAGTGTAAGATCCTACACCTCCTAATGGTACAACTGATAATGAACCATTAGCAGCTCCATTGCAGCTAATGTCTACTTGTGTTGAAGATGCAGCTATATTAGAAACTTGTAATGTAACAGCATTTGAAACTGCAGCTGGAGTACAATTTCCAGTTGCTATTAAACGATATTGATAATTATTTAATGAAGCAGTTGCGCCTGTTATAGTAAGTGTTGCTGTAGTTTCTCCAGAGTAGGGAGCTCCACTTGCAATATTATTAAATCCAGCTCCTGAGTTTACCTGCCATTGATATCCTGTAGCATTTGAAACTGAAGCACTAAATGTTGTATTAGATCCCGAACAAATAGCACTATCAGTTGGCTGTGCAGTGATTGCCGGAGCTTGATTTACCGTTAAAGATGCACTATTTGAAGTTGCATTAGGAGTACATAAACCTGTAGCAACAACTCTATATATATATCCATTTAATCCCGCAGTTGCGCCAGTGATAGTTAATGTTGCAGAAGTTGTACCAGAATATGGTGCAGCAGCTGGAACATTAGAAAAACCAGCACCCTGATCTACCTGCCATTGATATCCTGTAGCACTTGATGCCGTTGCAGAAAAAGTAGTATTAGCCCCTGCACAAATTATACTTGCAGATGGCTGTCCGGTAATTACCGGAGCAGAATTAACTGTAAGAGCCACAGCATTTGAAGTGGCACTAGGAGTACATGAACCTGTTGCAATGACTCTGTAAATATATCCATTTAAACCGGCAGTTGCACCTGTTATAGTAAGTGTATTTGTAGTAGCACCAGAATAAACTCCGCCGTTTGAAACATTCGCAAAACCAGCACCCTGATCTACCTGCCATTGATATCCTGTAGCATTTGAAGCTGTTGCAGAGAAAGTAGTATTAGCACCTGCACAAATTGTACTTGCAGATGGCTGTGCAGTAATTGCCGGAGCTTGATTTACCGTTAAAGATGCACTATTTGAAGTTGCATTAGGAGTACATGCACCTGTAGCAACAACTCTGTAGATATATCCACTTAATCCCGCAGTTGCACCTGTAATAGTTAATGTTGCAGTAGTTGTACCAGAATATGGCGCAGAAGCAGGAACATTAGCAAAACCAGCACCCTGATCTACCTGCCATTGGTAACCTGTAGCACCTGAGGCAGTTGCAGAGAAAGTAGTATTAGCCCCTGCGCAAATTGTACTTGCAGATGGCTGAGCAGTAATCGCCGGAGCCGTATTAATAGTCAACGCTGCGTTATTTGAAGTCGCAGATGGACATGTTCCTGAAGCTACAACCCTGTAGATATATCCATTTAATGCTGCAGTTGCGCCAGTTATAGTTAATGTTGCAGTAGTTGTACCAGAATATGGTGCAGAAGCTGGAACATTACCAAAACCAGCACCCTGATCTACTTGCCATTGATATCCTGTAGCATTTGAAGCTGTTGCAGAAAAAGTAGTATTAGCCCCTGCACAAATTGTACTTGCAGATGGCTGAGCTGTAAAAGCTATAGTATTCATACTTCCTGTAACAGCGACATCTTTAGTTGTTATACCTGTTGAAGAAACAGTAATATTACCAGATGGCGTTCCTGTAGCTGATGCCGCTAAACGAGCATATATGGTTTTAGTTGTTACAACACCGCCTACGTTAGGAAAAGAAATATTGTTGGTGTAAATACCAGCTACTGATGTAGAAATTTCAAAACCAGTTGGAGCTAGTACATCCAATGATGAGGTTAAACCACCACCACTTATCGTGAAACTCTGTGCGGTAGAAGCTCCACTGCAGCTTGTAAAAGCACTCAATGATGTTGTTGATACAATAGAACCCGCAGGTTCAGTAATAGTTACAGTTTGAGTTTTAGAGCAGCCGCCGATTCCATTTGGAGTGCTGTCTGTAATCGTTACAGTATAAGTCCCCGCAGTAAGACCAGAAGCAGTAGCTGCTGTTCCTCCAGATGGAGACCATGAATAGAAATAAGGAGTAGTTCCGCCCGTAACACTAATTGTAGCCGAACCATTATTAGCACCGTATGTACTCGCATTACTTTGTGATGAAATTGAACTGCCAAGTGCCGTTGGAACGGTTAATGTTGCAGTAGAAGAATTTACAGAAGAAGCCCCTCCAGCCACACATCGATAATCATAAGCAGTCATTCCAGATGTAGCACCTGTTATAGTTAGTGTAGAGGTACTGCTTGTACCTATAGAAGTTACGATTGAGTAAACACCACCATTCGAAACGTTAACAAAACCACTTCCGTCATCTACCTGCCATTGTAAGCTAGTAGCATTAGTTGCGGCAACTGAAAATGAAGTATTAGCAGCAGGGCAAATAGTTTTGCTGGTTGGCTGCAAAGTAAATACCGGTGGCGTTGTAGATATAGATGGAGTTGGATAACTAGCCGCTGTTATAGGATAGTTAGCTGGAGTAGTACCAGTATCATTAAGCCAGTTCGCCGGATTATTAATAAGACCTAATAAAGTAGTAACATTCCCTGTTAGCGTACCATTATATTTCGCATTCGGATATTCCTGAGTTAACGGTGGATTAAATAAAGAAATACAAGTTGAACCGTTAACTAATCCTGATGGTAATGCACTTGAATTTCCGCCAGTTGTACCGGCCAGATTCCATTTTGTTGTTGGGTCATAATCACCTGAATTATAATCACCATTAATACCTGCGATAAAAGTTGGAAGGTTTGGTAAAATAGGTTGAGCGCCAACAGATGACTGATAAGCTAAAATCTGATCACCACCGTTAAGATTAAATCCTGTAAAACCAGGAGCAAAACCAATACCAGTTGTACCAGTAACTGTAAAAGTATCAATTCCTGTTTCCATTACCGAAACAATAGTTCCTACTGTGGTCAAAGAAGGTACTGTCCATTGAAGATGTGATTCAGCACTTCCAACATTCCACGTTGTACCATTCCATCCACGTTCACTAAAATAAATAACTGTTCCGGCTGGTATATCTTTTAAAACAATAAAAGAAAAACCATCCAGAGGATTTGTATTATAACCAATAAAGGCTATATCTCCCGGTCCCAGTTGGGCATTTGCTTTTTGCTGCACAAAAAAGGTGCACAAGAGCATAATAAATAAGAGTAATTTTTTTTTCATAACATACGTTTTAGTTAATGACATAAATAAGCATTCTGCCAACCGCCTTGTTGATCAGGCTTTGTAAATGAAGTGAAAGCCTTAATAAAATTTCCGTCATTTATCAATGTCTCAATTTTCCTAAAGCTTATATTATTAAGGGAATCTAAATTTAATTCGTAGATATAATGATTAAATATTGTTCTGTTTGTTTCCTTGTCAAAGCAAATAGCCCCTCTGGGACCCACAATATTTAATTTGTTTATCTCTTCAATTAAAGAATTCAAACTAAAGTCTTTTGCATTTAGAAGAATGTTCTTTAATATGAGTCCGTTTTCATATCCTAAAATTGAAAATACTGATGGACTTTCTGAATAAATGTTTAGATATTCGGAGGTGAAATCTAATGCTTCAGTATCATTTTGCATCCATGAACTTACTACATAAAGATTGTGTGGATTGGTTTTGTAGTCTTCTAATATTTTATCATTGATAAAAAAAGGAGTTACATAAAAAGGATATTTTTGTGTAATCTTATTTTGACTTACAAAACCAGCATTTTCTTCGGCATATATACCGCTGTAAAATGCAAAAACGGCATCAGGTTCCTGATTATTAATAGTCTGATCCATATATATGGCTTCATCTTCTCTTGGCACAAAAGGAGTAATGTAATGTCCTGAAAAATTACTATCTTCCTTAAATGCATATTCAATAGCGCTCAGCATACCATAACCAGAGTCATAAAACGAAGTCGAAGTGGCAATTTTTTTATACTTTTTGCTTGTTGTTAGATAATTTCCTAAATGATAGCAGGATTCAGTTAATCCAAATGAATTAATGTACACTCCTTTTGGAGTTACAGTTTCATAAGGTATTGTTGCTCCCAAATCTGCTGCTATTAATAAAATATCATTGTTTGAAGCATATTTATAAACTTCGTCTACATTATAATGACCAAAAAAACCTATAATAATAGATACATCTTCCTGAAAATTTAATTTCTGAATTTTCTCAATTATTATTTTATCGTCTGCAGCAATACCTATACTTTCGACAAAAAATTTTGTTTTGAGATTGTTAAGTTTTAAACCTCGCATAAAATCTTTATCCAGACCAGGATACTGTTGTGACTTTGGAATTAAAATCCCTATTTTGATGTCGTTATCCATAAAATTAGATTAAAAAAAACAGAGGCAGGAATACCTCTGTTTTTATAATTTGATATTAGTTACGAGAAGGGAAAATTCCTTCCATAGCAATACAAAGATTAATACCCAAATATGGATCTCTAATGCTAAATGCCTGAGAACCTCCTACTATAGATGTAGAACCAGATATACTTGCAGTTATACCTCCAATTTTGGTTGTATTTGCAGTTGGCTCACTATAAATAGCTGGTGTAGCTCCGGCAGCTGCCAGGAAGTTGTTACCGCCGTCAGTTTCATTAGAATTTGTACCACCAGTAAAAGCATTTGCAGTGTAAGCTAAATTTACCTGACCAGCTAAAGTTCCAGGAATAAGCTGGTGATTGTGCTGCGGCATATTGTTTATTGTTAGTGTAGTAGTTTCAGTTCCACCAACTTGCCCATAAGTAATAGGGGTTAAGCCAGGTCCGTTACCAACACCAACCATGCTGCGGCCTCTTAAATCTGGCAAAGCAAAAGTAGTTTGTCCATTTCCTCCGTAAGTAGTGCCAAGTAATGAAAAAAGGGCAGTGTTTTGAGCTATTGATATTAATTGGCCACTACAAGTTTGCCAGCCTCTAGGATTAAAAGTAAATCCAAAAGCCAAAATTGCTCCTAAGAAAGGTTCATTCATAATCTTTTAATTTAATAGTTAGTATTAGTTTTTTTGATTTATTAATAATTTGCCAGATTTGGTTTAAAAAAATACTCTGACAGTTTTTTATTACAACGCTAAGTTACTTGAATGTAACTATTTTTAAAACAGGTGTTTATACCTGTTTTGAAGTAGAAAGTATTTTGATAAAAAAAAATAGTTCCTACATTTTAAAATTAAATCGCTAAACTTTTATTGGTTTTAATTCAGGTTTAAAATTATATCGCTATATGCTTAACAGGGAAAAATATGTCATAGAACAGGTTTTTCTTGTCATGAAATTGCTTTTAGTATAAAGGCTTGTAAGGTAAATTTTATAAGGTTTTTTGCGTAATAAAGAGTTAAAGCAAAATTGATTTAACCTGTGTTTTTTGGTTTGTAAGTTTCTTCGCTAAGAAAGAATGAAATAAAGATAAATAAAAGCTTACAATTTGAAATTAAATATTTGTCAGATTTTTTCGAGGTAAATAAAATATATTATTGTATAATATATTGATTTAGAGAAGTAATAAAAAATAAACTGTCAGGAACTATATCTTCGTTTCCTTATTTGTTAAGGCTTTCGAAAAAAGTTCCTGACAGTTTATTTAGAGAATATCCTTAGATGATATTAACGCATTTTTATAATTTTGAAGAATAACTTCGGTAAGCGATCTCCTAAATTTTAAACTTCACAAGACGAATGTTCATCTATTATATTTTTGACACTGCGAATAAAAGTTTCAGTATTTATAATTTCTCCTTTAATATAGATATCATATTTGGTTAAGTTAAACTGTTCCAGCATCTCTTTTTTTAAATACTTTATCATTGATTCAACACTTCTTGTATCGCTGTTATTATGCTTATTCAGTTCACGCTGTTTGCTTTCAAGGTATGACAAAGTTTTTTTTAATCTTTGAATGCTCAATCTGTCCACGTTTTCAATCTTTTAAAATTAATAGAAAATAAATAATTATACTAAAATCTAATCTTCCGTACTTACGAGTAAATCGATAATTTAGTTTTAATAATTTTCCGGAATTTTTAAAATATTTTTTTAGAGCTGTATCTAAATTTCTGAGATTATAAACAACATTTAAACCTTTGTTTCTCTATTCTTAATATGATTTCGATGTGAAATTCCCCATTTAATCATTTCAGAAATAATTGGCCCGAAGGATTGACAATATGAAGTTGATTCATAAAGGATAGAAACTTTTGCATCACGGTCTTCGGTTCTTTTTACGAGATTATTCAGTTCCATATCTTTTAATTCCTTCGATAACATTCGCGAAGTAATTCCCGGAATACTTTCCTTAATTTCCTTAAATCTATTATTTCCGTTACAGATAGAATTTATAATAGGCAGTTTCCATTTTCCGCCTAAAACATATAAAGTATCCTGAAGAGCCTGAAACTCTTCTTTCTGATTTCTTGCCATATTTTTTAAACCATATAAGTTATATAAGAAATTTAAGTTTTTTTGGGTTTACATAAATCTCACAAGATCATTTTAATCCTTTAATCTGTGGTATTAAAAAAACTTTGTGCCTTTGTGGCATAGGATAACAAAAGTATAAAATAAATCATAAAATTGAATAAATGTTTTTATTTATGTATTTAACTACGTAGTTTTGTAATACAAAAATAAAATATCATGGAACCAAAAATTAAACTTGTAGAAAACCAATATTCAAATGTTATTGTTGATTTAATATTAAACATTCAGCAAAAAGAATTTAATGTACCCATTACTATCGAAGACCAGCCGGATCTGCTTACTATTAATGATTTCTATTACGCCAGCGGAGGAGGGTTTTGGGGAGCTTTTATAAATGAAGAATTAGTAGGAACGATCGCTTTGGTTAAATTTTCTGATACTGAAGCAGCGATAAGAAAGATGTTTGTAAAGAAAGAATTTCGCGGAAAAGAGTTTTCGATCGCTCAGAAATTAGTAGAGACTTTAATTGCATATTGCAAAGAAAACGGAATCGATGATTTATATTTGGGAACAGTTTCAATTTTAGAAGCTGCGTTACGCTTTTATGAAAAGAATAATTTTGTACGAATAGAGAAAGAAAAGCTTCCAAAAGCCTTTCCTTTAATGGCACCGGACAATGTTTTTTGTCATTTAATTTTAAAGAAATAAAGATGAATATTATAGACGAATCAGGAATATTGGCCCTTTCGACACGATTGCAGCGATTAAGCGAACAATTGCGTAAAGACGGCGCTTTATTTTATAAATCGTACGGAATTGATTTTGAACCCAAATGGTTTCCGGTAATTTATACTTTGTATCATAAAGAAGTTTTAAGTGTGGTTGAAATCGCCAATGAAATAGGTTACACACACCCATCGACCATAAGTTTATTAAAAGAACTGGAAAAACAAAAACTGATTCGTTCTAAAAAAGATAAAATCGACGAACGAAAAAGACTTCTTCAGCTTACTGCAAAAGGTCAGGAATTAATCGAGCAAATGAAACCTGTTTGGGACGTTATGAAAAAAGCCTTGAGTGAAATTGCCGATAATCAAAATAATCTGCTTCAGGCCATTAATGAAGCGGAGAATAAAATAGTACACCAGAGTTTTTTGCAGCGGGCTTTGCAGCTGAAAAGTGAAGGGGAGAAGTAATTTTATTTGTAAAAATAATACTACTTTTTAATTGCGATTTTGCTTAAACTTTAGTAACATTGCAAGAAAAAAATTGACCAATATTGATATTTATTATATTGCTTCTTCAATAGAAAACTCGATCATCCAATATTTTTTTGAAACAGAAGGCAAAAGGAAAATTCTCAAAGCAGTACAGTATTCGAAAATGAAAACCAAAAGTAATGAAATGTTTTACAATTTGGGTTTTGGAGATTATAATTTAGAAAGCAAAAATATTTCTGATAGCGAAAATAGTAATAATGGAGATGTAAGAATTGTATTTAATACGGTTTTAAATACGATACCTGAATTTTTTCGAGACAATCCAGATTTTCCAATTTATTTTCAAGGAAGTGATAGTAAAGATTCATTTGAAGAAGAATGTAGAAATAAATGTTCTAAAAATTGTACTCAAATCTGTAAAAATAAAAATCGACGAATTAGAATTTATACTTATTTTTTAGATAAAAACTATTTAAACTTTTTGAAGGATTATATGTTTTATGGATTTGATGAAGAATTGAAAATATTTGTCGAGTATGTGCCTAAAAATAAATACACTGCAATACTAATTTATAAGAAAAAATAGATAATTTTGTATATAGTAAGATGATTGTTATGGAAAAAGAAGAGAAAAAAATAAATGTAATTCCTATGTCGGAGGCAGCAAAAAAAAGGCTTACTAAGATTCTGGATGAAGTAAAAGGGAAAGATTTATTTCCTGAAAAAACTGCACTTGTAGAAAAGACATTACAAGATGTAAAATTACCAATTTAAATTTTAGTTAAAAATAAATAAAAGCGATCTTAAAAGGATCGCTTTTTTGTTGAAATTTGAAAATCATTCCAAATACCGAAATCATTGAAAAAGATACCCATATACAATCAAAGTCCGGAAGCTGTTGGCGGTATTTTCATTGCTTATCATTCTGCTGACGACCTGGCCAATTTTGATACTAAATTAGAGGCGCATCGAGATGATTTTTATATATTTTTTGTGCTCACAAAAGGGCAGGCCATTCTTCAATGTGATATGATCGATATTGAAATAAAAGCAACCAATGTATTGATGATCAAACCGCTTCAGGTTCATCATGGACAAGATGGTACTATTGATGCAGCAGGATATTATATTGGTGTAGCGCCTTTTCTTATTCCTAATAATTGTATTGAGATTTTTCAGAATTTAAAAATTTCAGAACAGCTCAATGCAATTGATCCGGCGTATAAGGAAGAACTTTTAGAAACCATTTATTTACTGCACCGTTCCTTTAAAAGTTTCAATCCAAATAAAGCACAAATCATTAATGGTCTTTTTAATGCCTTGATTTACAACTTGGCTAATATATATTCGGATACAAAAAGTCAGGTAAAGGAACTAAAAAATCAATCAGGATTAATTTATGCTAATTTTAAAAAACTGATTTCAGATCGTACTTTTTTAGAAAGTCCTTCTTATTTTGCAAAGAAATTAAATATCACAACCTCACACTTAAATGATTGTGTAAATGTTTCTTCGGGCAAATCAGTTACGTATTGGCTTCAAAATGCTATGATTATCGAGGCACAACGATTACTTTATTATACAGAAAGTGAAGTAAAAGAAATCGCTTTTACACTTGGATTTGAAGATCATACTTATTTTTCAAGATTGTTTAAAAAAATTACCAAAGAAACACCACTTTCGTTTCGCAAAAAATTCCGTGAATAGTCCAATCATCACCATTTATTATTCAATGACTCTTTAGGGTTTTATTTTCAATTTTGAATTGAATTTTAAAACCTAAGAATTATGAGTTCAATGCCCAAAATTATTGGTGATTTTATGGAAATGGCATTTACCAATAAAATCTGCAAAGTAAACGTTGCGACTATAGAAACACCAAGTCCCAATATAAAAATAATCAATTTTAAAGGTACTTTTCCACATGTTAAATTCAAGATCGGACAAGCAATTGTAATTCGGATTGATGATACCAATTACCGAAATTACACCCCAAGTAAATGGAATAGTGAAACGGGAACATTTGAAGTTATCTTTCATATTCACCACAACGGGCCTGGAAGTGAATTTATTAATAGTCTAAAACCACATGATCAAATTACCGTTGGTCTGCCAAGAGGTTTTAAGATTTTTAATAATGAAGCGCAATACCATTTCTTTTTCGGAGACGAAACCTGCATCAGCGTTTTCAAAAGCATCAAAGATGAAATTAACCGCAGCGAAAACAATTATTTAGGTATTTTAGAACTGGATGAACTTTCGGTTGAAATTCCTAAAAAACTTGGACTGGTTGTAGATGTTGTTCCAAAATCTGCCAATAAAGCCGAATCAGCGATAAAATCACTTCAAAATTTAGATGCAGAAATCTGGGATTTATGGAAAAAAGGTTATTTCTATTTAATGGGAAATGCCAAATCTATTCAGGCATTTAGAAAAGCCTTAAGAGAAAAAGGTGTTTCAAATAAAAACATTCACACGCAGCCGTATTGGGCAGAAGGAAAAGTTGGGCTTTAATTTTTCTAAAAAACAAAAAAGAAAAAGCGATCTGTATAAGATCGCTTTTTTAGTTAAATTATTTTAGTGGAACATCAAACGATATTATAAGAATGATAAACTCAATATGCTCCAAAAACAAATACCATCTGAATTTACTCCATTCCGCAAACACCATTTTATATATGTACGATAAATTCTATATTTTTGGTTTTGAAAGTATTGTTAAAGTTTTACAAATATTTCATTGAGCAAACTTCGACAAATTTTATTCTCAACAAAAAAGAAAAAAAACTTAGTACCTTAGCATCTCAGTACCTTAGAACCTTAGATCCAATGACCATTCAGCAGTTAAAATATATAGTAGCTTTAGATGATGAACGCCATTTTGCAAGAGCGGCCGAAGTTTGTATGGTTACGCAGCCCGGATTGACAATTCAGTTAAAGAATCTTGAAGAAGAAATCGGAATCAAGATTTTTGACCGAAATAAAGTACCATTAACGCCCACAATTCTCGGGACTGAGATCATCAACAAAGCAAGGAAAATTCTTCGTGAAGCGGATGAAATTAGGGATTTTGTGGTTAATGAAAAAAATCTTTTAGAAGGGGAGTTGAAGCTTGGAATTATTTCCACTTTATCGCCTTATCTCATTCCGTTGTTTATAAATGCAATGAAAGAAGCGGCGCCAAAAGTACATTTCATCATTAAAGAAGGCTATACGGGACATTTAATGAGAGATTTAGAAATCGGTGCGATTGATGTGGCTATTATGGCGACACCAACCGGAAACCCCAATTTGATTGAACATGTTATTTTTAAAGAACCTTTTGTAGCCTATTTGAATGAATCACATCCAATGGCAAACGAAGATTTTTACGAACTTCAGCCCGGAGATAAAACAGAACTATTGCTTCTTCATCACGAATATTGTTATAACGCTCAGCTTCTGGATATCTGCGGATTAAAAACATCAGACAAAATTAAGGAACAGTTTACCTACGATATTAATTCAATCGAAACCTTAAAAAACCTCGTTCGGGCACATTTAGGATTTGCGATTATTCCACAGCTTTCTATTTTAAACGAAGCAGCGTCAGGACTTTTTAAACCTTTTAAAGAACCCATTCCAGTAAGGGAAATCAGTTTGGTAGTTTCAGATTCTTTTTCGAAGAAGTTATTATTAGAAAAAATGAACGAAGCCGTTTGGAACTGTCTTCCCGATGCTCTCAAAAAAGATTTTGCCTATAAAAAAATACGCTGGAACGATTCGCCATATTTTGTAAAAGCGATTAGTAAAGTTTCTTAAAAGTAAATTCCAATAAAAAAATTCCAAATTCCAATTTTGTTACGAATTGGAATTTGGAATTTTAAAATTGAAAAATTTACCCTTTAGAAGCAGTAATAATCACATCAGCAACTTTAGCCGGCTGAGAAATAAAAACCACGTGGCTTCCTTTTATTTCAGTGATTTTTGTGTTAGAACGTTTGTACATAGCACGCTCGATATCAGGATTAATACTTTTATCTTCAGTTGCTACGATTCCGTAAGAAGGTTTAGTTCTCCATGCCGCTTTAGTAATTGGAGTTCCAAAACCGTTTGCATAAAAAGCACCTTGCGAAGCAAACATAAATTCCGCATCTTCTTTGCTTAAATCACCTGCAAAACCAGCATGAAATTTAGCTTTGTCATAATAAGCAATTCCTTTGTCATCTGGAGGCAGTACACCATTTTCCGGAGCTGGAGGCGCAGTTTGTAACCATTGAATAGAGTTTTCTCCATTATCAGGCTGTAAAGCGGCAACGTAAACCAAAGCGGCAACTTTTGGGTGATTTCCGGCTTCTGTAATTACAGTTCCACCCCATGAGTGTCCAACCAAAATTGTTGGCCCATCTTGTTTGTCAAGAGCTAAATTTGTTGCTTTAACATCGTCTTCTAAAGAGCTTAACGGATTTTGAACAATGGTTACGTTGTAACCTTTCTTAGTTAAAATTTGGTACAAACCTTTCCATCCTGAACCGTCTGCGAAAGCACCGTGTACCAATACCACATTTTTAATTTTAGGCGCAGTTTGCGCGTTTACATTTGCTGTTGTAAATAACAGACTAAAGATTATTGCTGCGAATGCTAAATAGCTTTTAAATAGTGTTTTCATTTTATTTAGATTTTAAATTGTTGTTTTAAATTGTTGTGTTGTTTTATTTGAAATTCCAATTTTTTGAAATTCCAAATTCCAAATTTTCCAATCTTTGTAGAGTTTCTAACGAGATTCTTCGTTCCTCAGAATAACAAAATTGCGTTTACTTTTATTTTACAGCAGTTGGAATTTGGAATTTCAGATATTGGAATTTAATTTAAAGTTACTGCCAAAGTAATTTCAGTGTTCAATAATTTAGAAATCGGACAAATTTCTTTGGCTTTTTGTGCCGCTTTTTGAAAATCTTCTTCAGAGATTCCAGGAACTTTTCCAGTCAATTCTAATTGAATTAAAGTAATGGTACCGTCTTCAAAAGTTACTTTAGCAGTTGTATCTAAATCTTCCGGAACAAAACCAGCTTCAGATAATAAAAAGCTTAACTGCATGGTAAAACAGCCAGAATGTGCCGCTGCGATTAATTCTTCAGGGTTTGTCCCTACACCTTGTTCGAAACGGGTTTTAAAAGATAATTGTGCATTATCTAAAGTTGTGCTTTGAGTACTAATGGTTCCTTTTCCTTCCATTCCTGTACCTTTCCAGTTTGCGTTTGCTCTTCTTGTAAATTTCATGATTTCTATTTTTTAAAGTTATTTTTTAAGATGATCAAATCATTTGTTTGATTTTGATGAGACAAATTTATGGCGAAGGCATTTATTAATCAAATTAATAATTTTTGACACTTATAAAATTAATTTATAATTATAGGTTTTATAAGGGCAGATCAAAACTTTAGATTATAATTTTTTTTCTTATAAAATTTTAAATCTAAGCTGAAAGGATGATTAATTATCAGTTTTTTGGTTTCAAGTTACAATTTGAAACCAACTAAGCGATTGATTTTTAGTTTTATATGTTCTGTCAATTTAATTTTATTCGAAACAATTTTACAGGAATACCCAGAGAATAAATTTTTAATGAATAATCTAACTTTTAAATTTATGAAAAAAGCTTTTCTAATAATTGTAATTTGTTGGAGTACAGTTTTGTTCTCCTGCAAAAAAGATAAAGATACTGATCAAGTAAATTCGGAAGCTGTAAAGTCTGATACTGCTGATGCTGCATTTGCCGATAACGGCTGGCCTCGCGAAGCTGAAAATAACGGTACAAAACTCGTTTATTATCAGCCGCAGGTAGATGACTGGAAAGATTATAAAGAAATTACAGCCCGACTGGCTTTTTCTTTGACACCAAAAGATGGAAAACAGGTTTTGGGCGTAGCTTCTTTAAAAGCCGAAACATTGGTTGATAAAGACAACCGAAGCGCTTTTATTAAAAACCTTCAGGTAACCGATGTGCGCTTTCCTGCTCTCGACGAAAAAAAAGTTCCCGAAATGGAAAAACTGTTTAAAGAAACACTGCCTAAAAGCGGAGATCCCGTTTCTGTAGATCGTATTCTGGCAGATTTAAGCCAGACTAAAAGTCCTGCAAAAGGAATTGCGGCTAAAAATGATCCTCCTGCGATTTTTTACAGTACCAATCCTGCTATTTTATTAATTGTGCAGGGAGAACCCGTTTTAGTGCCCGTAGAAAAAACAGATATTCAATATGTGGTCAATACAAACTGGGATTTGTTTTTTGATAAAACTTCTAAAGATTATTATTTGTTAGCTGAGAATGTCTGGCTGACTTCCAAAAAAATAGAAGGAAAATGGACTAAAACAGGGAAACTGCCTTCGGGATTAATTAATCTGCCTTCGGGACAGAATTTTGATGATGTCAAAAAGATGATTCCGCCTCCTTCAACCGGAAAGACGCCAGAAGTTTTCTACAGCAATAAACCTGCTGAATTGATTGCCGTAAACGGAAATCCTAAATTTATTAAAATTGCTGGAACCAAATTGCTGTACATTGATAATACCGAAAATGATATTTTTGCCGATGAAGGCGATGGTCAATATTATGTATTATTATCCGGAAGATGGTTTAAATCGAAAGACTTAACCGGACCGTGGTCGTATGCCGGAAATAACCTTCCTGCTGATTTTGCCAAAATCCCTAAAGATTCACCGCGGGCAAATGTATTGTCGTCTGTGCCCGGAACGCAGGAAGCTAACGATGCTGTAATGTTATCGCAAGTTCCCACAACAGCTATTTTAAAGAAATCAGATGCCGAAGCTAAAGTAAAAGTAACATATGACGGAGCCCCTCAATTTAAACCTATTGAAGGAACGAAAATGCAATACGCAAGCAATACACAGGAGAAAATTATAAAAGTAGGCGATTTGTATTATTTGTGTTTTCAGGCGGTTTGGTTTATGTCGACAAGTCCTAATGGGCCTTGGAAAACAGCCGATTCTGTTCCGAAAGAAATTTATACCATTCCGCCAAGTTCTCCGGTATATAATGTAACGTATGTTACTCAAACCACAACTGATACAACAGTCGAAAGCAGTTCAACGGCAGGATATTTAGGTGCTTTTATTATTGGTGCTACAGTAGGCGCTATACTAACATATGGTACAGGATGGTATTATCCGCCTTATGTGTATTATGGCGGATTATATCCTATTTACCGTCCGTGGCCTTATGCGTATGGAGGAGGAGCGGTTTACAATCCCTGGACGGGCGGTTATGCTGTCGGAAGACGCGTTTACGGACCTTATGGTGCTGCCGGAACTTCGGCCTGGTATAATCCGGCAACGGGAAGATACGGGCGTTCTGCAAGTGTTCAGGGATGGTATGGCGGTCGAACTGTTGCGAGTACTTACAATCCGTGGACGGGAAATTACGCCAGAACCAATCAGGGACATAATGCGTATGCACAATGGGGACATTCTGCTGCTACAAATGGCAATCAATGGGTTCAGACCGGACATGTTACCACCAGACGCGGAACGGCAATTGGTTATGAAACTTCCGGTGGAAATAAAGGCGTAATTACGCATCACAGAGGCGGAGGAACTACGATTCATACCAATAATAATCTATATGCGGGGCACGACGGACATGTGTATAAAAGAGATGCTAACGGAAACTGGAGTCATTATAATAACGGCAACGGTGGCTGGACACAAGCCGGAACTTTAGGTTCATCAAAAAAATCAGGTGAAGCGATTCAGCGTAATAAACCCAATCAGGGATTGGGCGCCAATGGAGCAGGAGAGAGGGTTCAGCGTGATAATCTGCCGAAACCCGAACAAAACTTAGGCGGCGAAACCCGATTAGGCGACAGAACCCAGCGTGATAATTTCCCAAAAGCAGATCAAACGCTCGGACAGCCGAATAAACCGCTTGGCGAAGCAGGCCGTTCTGATATTAAAAACGATCTCGATCGATCTGCTTTGTCCAGAGATAGAGGAGAATCGCAAACCCGAAACTTTCAAAACTTCCAGCATCAGGGTGGTTTAGGCGGTGGCGGTTTTAGAGGCGGCGGAGGCTTTCGAGGCAGAAGATAAATAAAAGTAAAGGTTGATTATAATAGGAAAATCAGGAATGGTAATGATATTGCCAGACCTGATTTTTTTGTTGTGAGAAGTTAGAAGCAAGAGACAAGAAACAAGAAGTAAAGTTTTAATTTAAAATTTAAGAACCCAAATTCCAACGCAATCTTGTCATTTCGAGGAACGAGAAATCTTCGCAAGTAGCTCCGTACAGTATGTCGCCAATCTTTGTAGAGTTTCTAACGAAGATTTCTCGTTCCTCGAAATGACAAGATTATAAAAACTTGAAACTTGAAACATAAAACTTGAAACAAAACAATTTCCTTATATTTAACCTTCAAAAAAATCAGACAAATGAACTATAACACACTTTTACTTTGTCTTTTATTTACAGGACAAATACTATTAGGACAGACAAACCCTGACATTAGTTTAAAGCAATTGAGCAAACAGCATCAATATGCTAAAATGGATAGTTTGAACAATAAGGAAAAAGGCAAAGACTATTATTTTTATAAAGGTTTATATGCCAATGTATGCAATAAACCCAAGTTGTCAAACCAGTATTTAGACAGTTTAAAAAACAATGAACTGACCAATACTTACGAATTTGCGAAGCTGAAAAATGACAACTATATCAAACTCTTTAATTACAATTTGGCTTATACGGCTTCTAAAGTTTTAACCCTTAAATTTCAAAAACAGTATACCGAAGAGGAACTTCAGGACGAATTAAACACACAGCGAATCTGGCAGACTTTACGCAATACACGCGCACAGACAATTGATAAATTTTCTACAATTTCAGTTGCTGCAGTAAAAGACAAAGCGGGTTTAATTACCACAGAAGTTAAGGCAAATGATACTCAGATTAATTTTGTTTTTGATACCGGAGCAGGAATTAGCTGTATTACCGAAAGTGTGGCGAAGAAAATGGGAGTTAAAATTCTGCCGGATAATAATATTTCGGTGGCGAGTTTTACGGGACAAAAAAACAAAGTTCGTATAGGCGTAGCACCCGAAATTAATTTAGGTGAATTGAAAATTCATAATGCGGTGTTTTTAGTATATCCTGATAAGGCTTTTACATTTGCAGATGGTGCTTATGTCATTAACGGAATTATTGGTTTTCCTATAGTAAAAGAGTTAGGAACGATTACGATTGAAAAAGATAAACTTACCTTTTCTAAAGAATTAGAGACCAATGCAATTGAAAAAAACTTATTCGTAGACGAACTCAGAGCGATTGTTACGCTCACGTATAAAGGCAAAACCCTGCCGTTTAATTTTGACAGCGGAGCAAAAGAAAGCCTTTTCAACAAGGCGTTTTACGAAACCTTCAAAACCGACCTTGATAGTATGGGGACTTTAGAAACGTCTAAATCCTCCAGCGCTGGCGCAGAAGTGGTTGCTACAGAAGTTTTGGTTTTAAAAGACCAGCAAATATATCTTGGAAAAAAACTTATCAAACTCTCAAAAATGGAAATTGACCAAAAGGATTATGGTGTTTATGGCGATGTGAATTTTGGAAATATTGGGCAGGATGTATTGGGGCAATTTGAAAAGGTTGTGATTAGTTTTGATGGGAATTATTTGAGGTTGGAGGATTGAGTTTTCTGGTTGTATTAAATATATTTTGAGTTATGGTTTTCCATAATATAATCTTGAATTTATTAATGTTATTTGTTTCCAAGATTAGAAGTTTAAATTTCTAATCATAATATAAATGTTTAATTTAAAAATACATTAATGGAAACAATTCAAGCAATTAAATCTGGTCCAAAACCGAAAAAGGAAGATGGGTCGTTAGATGAAAGAAGACGTGTAACTCCTGAAAAAAAGGAAGATTATCGCCCTTTAAAACCTCATATTCATAAACCAAAAGATTGATGAATTATGACTTCAAGAAAAAAGAGACAGTTTAATACTGTCTCTTTTCATGTCGTGGTAGATTAGTTTTGAGGGGAATTATTTGAGGATGGAGTATTAAGTATTCTTTGCCCAAATTTTATCTAAAAATCGTTTTTATATTTATTAAATTAGTAAGTTTTTATACTTTAAAAAAAGCATTGAATATATTTCTTTTTTATATATTTTTGTATAAAATGAAAAAAAACACTATGGATAAAAATAAATCTTTATATATTGATTTATTCGCTGGATGCGGTGGGCTTTCTTTAGGGTTACATAATTCAGGACTTTGGAAAGGGTTGTTTGCTGTAGAAAAAAATAAAGATGCCTTTGAAACACTGAGTTATAATCTAATTAGATCAAAAAAACATTTTGAATGGCCAAATTGGTTGCCAGAAAAAGAGTTAGATATTAATTTTATTCTTAAAGAATATAGCCCTGAACTTAAAGATCTTAGAGGTAAAATCGACTTAGTAGCAGGAGGTCCTCCATGTCAAGGATTCTCTACGGCTGGGAGAAGAATTGAAACAGATGAAAGAAATAAACTTATAAAATCTTATATTAATTTTATCAGACTTGTTCAACCAAAGATGATTTTTTTTGAAAATGTAAAAGGGTTTACTCAAAAATTTGATAAAAACAAAAGTAAAGGAAAAGCCTATTCAGAATATGTTCTAAAAGCTTTAAGAGCCAAGACTAACGATTTTCCTGGTTATGACGTTTATGGCAAATTAGTAGATTTTTCGCTATATGGAATACCCCAAAAACGAACTCGTTTTATTTTAGTGGGAATAAAAAAAGGGCTTTTGAATAAAAATAAAGCATCATCATTCTTTAAATCTTTGGATGAAAATAAAGAATCTTTTCTAATTACTAAAAACATAGGTGTCACTAATAATCTTGAACAGGCTATTTCAGATCTATTAAAAGAAGGCAAAGAAGTAGAATCTCCAGACACAAAGAGTTTTAAAGCAGGAATGTATGGCAGTGTAAAATCAAACTATCAAGAATTACTACGTCAAGGTGTAGATGATAGATTAGTTCCTGATAGTCATAGATTTGCAAAACATGCTAAATCTACATTAGAAAAATTTGAATATATTTTAAATAATGCAGAGAAGAATAAAACTTTATCTGATACAATAAAAAATATATTTGATTTAAAAAAACGAACAATTATACCACTTTCAGGAAATACTCCAACAGCAACAATTACTACTCTTCCTGATGATTATATCCATTATTGTGAACCCAGAATTTTCACTGTGAGAGAATATGCAAGAATACAATCATTCAATGATTGGTATCAGTTTAGAGGTAAATATACAACAGGAGGTAAAAGACGAACTCAAGAAGTTCCTAGATATTCACAAATAGGTAACGCTATACCACCTTTATTTGGAGAACAAAGCGCAATAATTATGAAAGGGCTTTTAGATGGGTGATTCTGAAAAACTACATTTTAAAACCAATGTTCTGTTAAAAAGTATAATTGGAAAAGATTTAATTACTGATGACAACATTGCAGTTTTAGAATTAGTAAAAAATTCTTTTGATGCATTATCTAAATCTGTAAATATAATTTTTAGTAATATTTTCGATGAAAACATTGAAAATTCAAAATTAGTTATTCAGGATTTTGGAAAAGGAATGAATGAAAAAGATATTCAGGATAAATGGTTAAACATAGCTTATTCAGAGAAAAAGAATTCAAAAAATATTGGAGATAGGCTATTAGCAGGAAATAAAGGAGTTGGAAGATTTTCTTGTGATAGATTAGGAGAATATTTAAATCTCTACACAAGAACCTCGAATGATGAAACGATAAATCATCTTTACATTGATTGGACAAAGTTTGAAATAGATGATAATTTAGAATTAAATATTCAAGATATTGATTTGAGATTGGTCAAATTAAGTGTTGACGAATTTATAACTTATACTGGCTATGATAGCTTTAGTAGTGGAACAATATTAGAAATCAAAAAATTAAGAAGAGAATGGGATTATAATAAGATTCTCAATCTTAAAAATAACTTAGAAAAATTGATTAATCCTAATCAAGCTTTTTCAAATGATAAATTCAAAATAGAAATTATTGCCAATGAAATTGATGATAATAATCTACCATATCATCAGAAAATAAATGGAGAAGTTGGAAATAGAGTATTTGATGAATTAAACTTTAAATCCACCTCAATTGAGTCTACAATTGATTCAGAAGGCAAAATTATAACAACAAAATTATTTGATAGAGGAGTAAATGTATTTACTCTAACAGAAGAAAATAGATATTCTCTTTTAAAAGATATTAAGATTACCATTTTTTATCTTAACCCTTATGCTAAAGCATATTTCACTAGACAAACTGGAATAAGATCTGTTCATTTTGGTTCAATATTTTTATTTATAAATGGTTTCCGAATTCCGCCTTATGGAGATGATGGAGACGATTGGTTAAATCTTGAATTAAGAAAAGGTCAGGGATATAATAGATTTATCGGTGCTCGAGAATTATTAGGAAGAATTGAGGTTATTGATCATAATAGCCAATTTAAGATTATTTCCAGTCGAGCTGGAATAGTTAATAATGATGTTTTTGAGGAATTAACTAAAGAATCAGCACCTTATGGCTTTTATTTTAAAACGCATAGAAGATTAGAACGATATGTTGTTGAAGGATTAAAATGGGATAGTGCTAGAGAAAAAGATGAGAATATTGAAAAAAAAGTACTAAGTGAAAGTTGGGACGAAAGTAAAGAAGAGTTTAAGGAAGACGAACTTGTAAAAATTAGACGTGCATTAAATAGTATAGTTCCAATAATTGGTCTAAAAAAAGATGAAATTAAAACTTTGCAGATTAATGAAAAGTTTATAGGCAATATTATAGATAAAGAAATCGAAAAGAAAAGCAATGAAGTTGATGAGCTAATAGGGAATATAGCTGAAAATTATACTATAGAAGATCTAGAAAAAATTACATCAAATTTAAAGAGAAAAATAAACGAAGTCGAAATATTGCAATCTGACACGAAAATTAGTGAATCTAATGAATTTGGTATTGAAAAATTTGATTATATACAAAAAAAATTAACCGAAGCATTAAATCAATTTTCAAGCCTTCAATTAGAAAAATTAGAAGTAGAAAGAGAAAGACAAAAATTAGAGGCTGAAAAAAAGAAATTAGAAGAAGAGTTACAATTTGAAATTGAAAAGAATACTTATTTAAGATATTCAAGTAGGGGTTTAAGCGAAGATGCAAAAGGATTGATACATAATATAAAGATAACTTCTAAAAATATTCAATCAAATGTACATACCTTAATTGAAAAAATTAGAAACAAAGAAATTAAAGATAAAGAATTGATTAGAAGGTTAGAAGTTATAAACTTCAATTCTGAAAAGGCCTTAAAAATTAGTAAACTGATTACTAGATCAAATTTTAAAACACAAGCCAATACACAAATAGTCGATGTTGTTAGATATATAGAACAATATATTTCTATATATTCAGATATGTATGAGAATTCAAAATTACAATTTGTATTCAATAATAATAGCGTAGAAGTATTTGAAAAGAGATTAAGTATCTTAGAATTGTCATTAATTATAGATGATTTAATTTCCAATTCTGAAAAAGCTGGAGCTAAAATTATTCAGATTGATATCCAGAATGGACTTGAAATATTATTTTCTGATGATGGAAAAGGGTTAAGTAATGTTTTTTTGGATAGACCTGAAAAAATATTTGAATTAGGAATTACAACAACTGATGGTTCAGGTATTGGTCTAAATTCCGTTAGGAACGCATTAAATCAAATGCAAGCGAAAATTTCCTTTGTTGGGAATGGAATAAAATTGTCTGGAGCAACATTTAAAATTGATTTTATTTAAAATGGAAGAAAAAACATGTTTATTAATAGATAACGAAAATCAAATTTCGAGCATCGAGACTATCGAACGTGAGGGAAAAAAAATAGGAACTACAATAAAATGTTATCAATTTAATGTGGGTTCAACAAATAATCCTGAATTTTTGACTGATAATAAAATTGACTTAAAAAAAGTGATAGCAGAATTTCATAAACAATATGGAGGAATTACTTTTGATTTGATTGCATTTGATTGGTCATTGGATGATGATGAAATTAACGGTGTTGAACTTATTAAATGCTTTCAAGACAACAAACTTCGTCGATCTACACCTAAACTCCTGTATTCAGGAGAATTAAAAGTTGAAATGGAGGGCTTGTTAAATTTATATAAAGACGAAAAAATTGAATTTAAGAAAGCTTGGAATCAAATAAAAACTTTAGTCGAAATTGATATTGTTGATTTTAAAGACAGGGATGAATATGAAATGGCAATAGTAAAGTATTTGCATAAAAATAATCCAAGTTTGGAAACAGTATTAGTAAAAGAACTAAGAAACAATAGTGATTTAAAATTTCTTGGTAATTTTGAAAAATTTGAAAACTTGACTTTTGCTGAAATTGCTTCAATTATCGAAAATGATCCTGATAGAAGTATTCATTTTAAAAAAGGATTAATTGAAGAATCTATAGCTTTTCTGGTTGACTTAAAAAATCATAGTGATGAATAGATTACTTATTATTCATCCAAAAGATGTTACGACACAATTTTTAAACTCAATATGGAGTTTTTTGTTGGAGCAATTCGATGATAAGATAAGTTTATACAATATTGCCTTTACAGACGATGAGCATTCTCTTGTTTTAAAAGAAATTTCTAATTTTGATGGAGATAATATTCTCTTTTTGGGTCATGGAACTTCAACTAGTTTAAAAGGCGCAAAAAATGAAATATATTCTAAAGAAATTTTTATTGGAAAGAATGATTTAGAAATTTTTAAAAACAAAAATGTACTTAGTTTTTCATGTAAATCAATTGACTTTTTTAGATATGTTAAGAATTTTAGCTATATAGGATTTGACGATATTCCTTCAGATATGGATGAAGTTCTGGGAGCGCGTGAATTTGAAAATACAATCTATGAAAACGTTGATAAAGAAATTATTGAAGAGTTTAAAGGTAAATTGATTCGAATAATTGGCAATTCTGTATTTGATTGGCTTATAGATGATTATGATATTAAGAGAGTTTATAATAGAATAAGAATAAGAATAAATAAAGAAATTGTGAATGTTTTAAGAACTAAGCAAAGTATAGAAAAAAAGAAAGCAATGCTAAATCTCTTAAATGATTTGAAAAAGAATATGGGATATAACTGTTTACAATATTAGTGATAGTTAAAGTTTTATAATTGAATATCATATAATTTTATACTCTTGATTTGTTTAAATCAAGAGTATAAAAAAATAAAAAACAGAAATTTACTCCAAATCCAAATAAGGATTCAAAATCTCGTCAAATTCATTGAGCCAATAAAAGCTGTTTTCTAATTTGATTATTTTTTGCTGGAGAGCTTCGTTTTAAACACGGGCTTTAATCTTCAATAATCCTCAAAATAGTCTTCGGAATTTCGGCGAAAGCCTCAAAAGAATAAGGTTTAATAAGATAAGCTTTTACGCCCAGCGCGTCGCATTTTTCTTTGTAAGCGGGATTGATGCTTGTAGAATATACAAAACACGGAATCGTTTTTAAATCGTTGTTATTCAAAATTTGCTGTAAGGCTTCGATGCCGTTGACTATGGGCATGTTGATATCGGTCAGGATTACGTCGGGGTTTTCGTTTGCCGTGTCTTTAAGGTAATTGAGCAGTTCTTCGCCATTGGCTACAAGGCTTACTTTTCCGAAATTCGGGTTTTGGTTGAAGGTTTCGCAGATTACGTCAGCGTCATCAAAGTCATCTTCGGCAATTATGATATGTAGGTTGTTTTTTTGTGGCATTTTATACAATGGGAAAGTAAAGATTAAATGTTGTGCCTTCGTTGAGCGTACTTTCGACGGTTATGTTTCCGGAATGGTTTTCCATGATCTTTTTACAAATCGCAAGGCCAATACCGTTTCCTGAATATTCGTTTCGGGCATGAAGGCGCTGAAAAATGGTAAAGATTTTAAGAAGATGGCTTGATTCCATGCCAATTCCGTTGTCTTTGATCTGTATCTTTACAAATTTAGCGTTTTGATTTGGCATTTCGGCGTTTAAATTTTCGGCCTGATAAATTTCTATAAACGGAGCGACAGCTTCTTTGCTGTATTTTATGGCGTTGGTAATCAGGTTGCCAAAAAGCTGTCGAATTTGGACTTTAGAGGCTTTTATGGCAGGGAGTTTTCCTATTTGAATCTTGGCCTTTTTATCAGTAATAATAATTTCGAGATCTTCAATAACTTCACCAATTATAGAGGCTAAATTAATTTCGGTTCGTTCTTCCTGCGCCGTGTGCGATGAATACTGGACCAAATCATCAACAAGTGAATTCAACCGCAATGCAGATGATTTTAGAACATTCATGGATTTGGCATCGGTTTCAGAAAGATAACTTCCGTCAATTCGGTCATTATGCATTACAATTTTCCGAAGCGGTTCTTTTAAATCATGTGAAATAACATGAATAAATTCTTCGAGATTGGTATTGATTCGGTTTAACTCTTTTATTTTTTCTTCTAATTCCTGCTGATGACGAATTAAGGCTTCCTCGTGTTTTTTCTTTTCGGTTAAATCGGTAATTACGATTCCAATTGCTTCTACGGCAGGTTCGAGATCGGTTAAGGCGATATAAGCCGGAAAAGTTTCTTTGTCGTTATTCGATTTAAAAAGAATTTCGTGCGTGGCGATTCCGTATCGAAGCGCCTGAATAAGCTGGACAAACTGCGTGGGATTATCAAAATATTCATTTAAATACGTCCCGATAATCTGCTCTGAAGGAATGCCAACGAGTTCTGAAAAATAATCGTTGCAATACAATACGAGTCCTTTGCGCGAAATACTAAGCGCACCCTGTCGGAATTTTTCAATAAGAAGCCTGTAAGTATAATCGGCAGTTTCGAGAGAGTATAGCTCCGGAACTCCGTTGTTACTTACGACTAAAGCATCAACATCTCCTTGTTTTATTGCATTTACAATACTATTAGATTCAAAAAGTTCTTCTTTTAAGGATTCTATTTCTGCTAATAACGATTCTATATTTCTTTTTTTTACCTCCAAATTATTGTTCAATGTTTAATATATACAAGACCTTTTCTTTATCTGATAAATCGCCCAAAATGATTCTTTTGGGTTCAGGATGTATTTTGATTAATGTTGGGATTGCCACAATTTGATGAATCACGGCTTGTTCCTTATCACGGCTGATATCTATAATTTCTAATTCGTAATTGTTGTTGAGATAAGTATCGCATATTCTGCGTAAATTTTCGATTGCATGTCCTGATTTAACAGACATACCTGAAACAAAAAGTTTGAACTTATGTTTGGTTGTACTTGTGCCATCAGATGAATCTTCCATGTCTAAGCGTTTACAGGTTTAATATTAAGTCCTACAAGCACTCTTTCTTCATTAGAAAGGTCACCTATAATTTTACGAATAGGTTCAGGAAATTTTCTCACCAGGGTTGGTACAGCCAAAATTTGATCGCCTTCTGCCAATTGCGGATTCTTCAGCAAATCGATAATCTCGATGCTGTATTTTCCTTTTAAGTGTTCTTCGGCGTATTTTTTTATGTTCTCCAGCGCCTTGATCGATTTTGGCGTTTGACCCGCTATATAGAGCAATAATTGCCATTCGGCTACTTCTTTTTTCATTTTAATTTTATTTTTTCTTAGAAGACAGTTTTTCCTGCAATTCTTCTGTTGCTTTAAGGATACTCAGTTCTTCTTCTGCCGATTCAAATTCGGTTCTTAAGGCTTCAATATTGGCTTCAAGGACTTTACGTTTGCGTTCGATTTCACGGTCTTTTCGGCTAATTTCGTTTTGAAGCTTAATATCCGAAATGGTTTTCTTAAACTGATGTGATTTTCTCGCAGCTCCGGTCAGGATTCCCTGCGGGCCTAATTCTACATCCAGTAACTCGATTCCCTTACCAGTTATCACAAATTCCCTTACCTGGTTAGAATGTCCCATTCCTCTGGCTTTGATGATAAAAATACCACGGTTTCTTTCGCCTACGCCTTCCATATCACGAACGGTAATCCAGGTATCTACTAAAGACGAAACGGATTCTTCGGCCAAATCTGGTCTGAAATTATCTGTCTGTTTATTTAAAGACGTAAACATGGCCGTAATATTGTTGGCTTTAAGCATATCGATTAATCGTACGAGCATAGAACGAACTTCATGTTCGCTTCCTACGGTAATAAGATTGCTGATTGGGTCAATAATAATAGTGGTAGGTTCAAATTCTTTGATTAATTTTCTAAGCGTAAGTAAATGCAGTTCAAGTCCGTTTAATGACGGACGTGAAGAATGAATTTGCAGAATGCCTTTTTTAATGTGTTTTTCAAGGTCAATACCAATCGATTTCATGTTGCGAACCAATTGCTGCGGCGATTCTTCAAAAGCAAAATAAATTGTTTTTTCGTTCTTTTCGCATTGTTCGTTGGCAAAATAACAGGCAACGGTAGTTTTGGCCGTTCCCGCCGTTCCTGATACCAAAATATTGCTTCCGCGATAGAAACCTCCGCCATGAAACATCTCATTTAATCCGGGAACACCTGTTGGAATTACATCTGAAGAAACTTCGTTATCCAGTTTTAACGACGTAATAGGAAGTACTGAAATTCCCTCTTCATCAATTAAAAACGGATATTCGTTTGTTCCGTGTGTTGAACCTCTGTATTTTACAATTCGGAGTCTTCGGGTCGAAACCTGTTCAATAACACGATGGTCGAGAACAATAACGCAGTCTGAAACGTATTCTTCTAATCCCTGACGGGTTAAGGTTGCTTCACCTCGTTCTCCGGTAATAACAGCTGTAACGCCTTTTGTTTTGAGCCAATGGAATAATCTTCGTAATTCGGCTCGCAGGATTGCCTGATTATCAAGACCTGCAAATAAAGATTCGATAGTATCCAGAACAACACGAGTCGCTTTTATAGAATCGATGGCGTGGCCCAATCTTATGAATAAACCATCAAGATCGTATTCGCCGGCTTCTTCAATTTCTGATCTTTCGACGCGAACATGATCGACTACGAGTTTTTTATCTTTTTTAAGTTGTTCGAGGTCAAAGCCAAGAGATTTTACATTTAGGGTAAGATCATCCGAAGGTTCTTCAAAAGACATGAAAACTCCGGGTTCGTTGAATTCTGTAATGCCTTTAATAAGGAATTGCATTGATAATAATGTTTTTCCGCATCCGGCGCCGCCGCAGATTAAAGTTGGGCGTCCTTGCGGAAATCCTCCATCCGTAATCTCGTCTAGTCCGTCAACTCCGGTTGGAGTTTTTGGAAATATAAAATGATGTGATTTTGTTTTTTCTTGCACGATAATAAAATTCAGTATTCTCTCAAATATACGTTTTCCTACACGATTTACAATGAATTCTTGTTAAGATTTAACAGCTGTTTAATGAAGTTTTAAAAGTAAATTAAGAAAAAGCGACTGTAAATATGAATAAATCGGATAATTTTAACCAAATAAATGCAAATTCGATGCATATATTTAACACTAATTTTTAATTTTTGCCTGAAATTGATTTTTGAGAATATTCAAATGTTAATTTCTAGTTTGCAGTATACTCCATGATACCTTTAAAAAAGCAATAGCCTTTCCAATTTAACTTTGTCCCATTAATTTTAAACATATAAAAATGGACAATTTAAAAGATAAAGTAGCCGTAATAACAGGCGGAAACAGCGGTATAGGTTATGCTGCAGCAAAACAACTAAAAGAGCAGGGAGCAAAAGTTATTATTACCGGAAGAAGAAAAGAAGCCATAGAAAAAGCAGCACTGGAATTGGGCGTTACGGCAATAACAGCAGACCAAGCGATTGTTTCCGATATTGAAGGTCTGGCTTTAAAAGTTAAACAGGATTTTGGTAAAGTCGATATTCTTTTCATCAATGCCGGAATTGCCGGATTAGGAAATATAGAACAGGCATCAGAAGAACAATTCGACAATATTATGAATGTGAATCTTAAAGGAGCGTATTTCACATTAAGCCGTTTTATTCCAATTTTAAAGGATGGAGCGTCGGTTGTATTTCTTTCTTCAAATACGGCGAGTATGCCCGGGCCGGGATCTTCGGTTTATTCGGCGAGTAAAACGGCTTTGAATTCAATTATGAAATCAGCAGCTTTGGAATTAGCGCCTAGAAAAATCAGGGTAAATTCAGTTAGTCCGGGCCCAACCCAAACCGAAGTCATGAAAAAAGTAGGTTTAGACGAAGCTACCGTAAATGGTATTATGGATATTGTTGTTGAGAAAGTTCCGTTAAAACAAATGGGAAAATCAGAAGATGTTGCCAAGATGGTTTCGTATTTAAGCAGTGAAGGAGCAAAATTCATCACCGGAGCAGATTTCATTATGGATGGAGGAATGGTTCTTTCTTAAAGTTATGAATTATTAGTTATAAGTTATGAGTTGATTTTTTTAACCGCAATCCCGATAACTATCGGGAGCTAAGGTTTAACAAAAGTTCGCAAAGTTTTATTTACAAAGCTTTGCGAACTTTGCGTTTATAGTAAGTCTTACGAGTCAAAATCATTGCGCACTTTGCGGTTAAGTTATTCGCATTTCAAACTCATAACTCATAATTCAAAACTCCTAACTCCAAGACTGTCCGTTTCACCTCAAACTTCGTCCGTTTGGACTATTTTCTCATTTCGTAAGAAGGGTTACCGTTCTACTTTTGACCAAGAAATTAACAACAACAAAATAATTTAAATCAAAAGTTATGGAAACTAAAAAACAAAAAACATGGGTAATAATCGCCATTATCATTTTAGGAATAATCGCCTTTTTGATTCCAAATCAAATCGCAGCACAAAACGGAATAAAACGTACTGATTTACAAAAACACGATTTAAGTATTCCGGGAAGAGAAACCGTTCAGGCCCGAATTGATTTTGACGGACATACCGCTTTCGGAAAACATTCTCATCCGGGTGAAGAAATCATTTATGTATTAGAAGGTTCACTTGAATATGAAGTAGAAGGCCAGCCGCCAGTAACCTTAAAAGCAGGAGAAGTACTTTTTATCCCGGCAGGAGTTGTTCACTCGGCTAAAAACAATACCAATGTAAAAGCATCAGAACTGGCCACTTATATAGTCGAAAAAGGAAAACCGGTTTTGGTGATGAAGAAATAGTTTGCAAATAATTTAACCGCAAAGCACGCAAAGATATTTGGCTTGTAAGATTCTTTAAAAAACGCAAAGATCGAAAAGCTGTACAAAAAAAACTTTGCGAACCTTGCGTAAATCTTAGCGCCCTTTGCGGTTGAATTCATTCGCATTTCATTCATAACTCATAACTCAAAATTCATAACTCAACCATTGTCCATTTCAACTTTTACTTTGTCCACTTCACCTTTTTTCTCCTTTTAAAACGAGGATTGTCAAGATACCTTTGACGAAGAAATTAACTGATAATCAACTAATCAAAAAAAATAATAATTATGAAAACGATAGTAAAAATCAAAAACAGTATTACAAACGCAGTTCTTTTAATTGCCTTTCTTTTAGTAAACGCAGCAGTAATTGCACAAACAGAAAAACCAGAAGGTTCACTAGGGACTTTAAAACAAATCAACGCCGGATTATTAAATGTAGGATATACAGAAGCCGGTCCTTCAAACGGAACTCCGGTAATCTTACTTCACGGCTGGCCTTATGATATTCACAGTTACAATGAAGTAGTGCCTATTTTAGTTTCAAAAGGCTATCATGTATTTACGCCTTATTTAAGAGGTTCAGGAACCACAACTTTTCTTTCTGCAACTACTTTCAGAAACGGACAGCAAGCAGCATTAGCAAGTGATATTATTGCTTTTATGGATGCCTTAAAAATCGATAAAGCCGTAGTTGGCGGATTCGATTGGGGGGCTAGAACAGCAGTAGTTATGGCAGCACTTTGGCCGGAACGTGTAAAAGGTCTGGTTTCGGTAAGCGGTTATTTGGTAGTGAATTTGGAAGCCAACTTAAAACCATTGCCTCCAAAAGCAGAATTAGGATGGTGGTACCAATATTATTTTGCAACCGAAAGAGGAAAACTCGGCTACAGCCAAAACACTTATGAATTCAACAAGCAAATTTGGCAGATCGCTTCTCCGTTATGGAATTTTGACAAAGCAACTTACGATCAAACGGCGCAGTCTTTTAATAATCCGGATCACGTAGCAATCGTAATTCACAATTACAGATGGAGACAATCTCAGGAAGCAGGAGAATCTAAATACGACAGTTTAGAAAAACGCCTTGCAGCAAGACCTGAAATAAAAGTGCCGACAATTACAATAGGAAGCGATTTTGACGGCGCTTTCGCGGATGGAAAAGCCTACGCCAACAAATTCACAGGAAAATATACCCACAGAATTCTAAAAGGAATTGGACACAACGTTCCACAAGAAGACCCGAAATCATTTGCGCAGGCGATTATAGACGTAGCTAATGGTAAATTGTAAATGGTTAATGATTAATTACCTTTTACATCTCACATTTCACAAATCAATATCAAGCATATAAAATTCACAATTCACAATTAATAATTCACAACTTCAAAAATCATGAAAAAGATAAAAATAATAAGTGCTTTTGCAATGCTATTTTTCTTAACCGGAAACACCATTTTCAGTCAAAGCAATCCAGATAAAAAAGGCTTTGCCCTTTTAGAATTATATACTTCAGAAGGCTGTTCGAGCTGTCCGCCGGCAGATGAATTACTTGGTAAAATTCAAAATGAATTAAAGGATAAAAATGTTTATGTACTCTCGTATCACGTAGATTATTGGGACAAACAAGGCTGGAAAGACATCTTCAGCAATGCCGATTATACAAAAAGACAATACGATTATGCTAAATATATGGGCAAAGATCCCATTTATACGCCACAAGTAATCATTAACGGAAAAATCGATTATATCGGTTCTCAGGAAACAAGTTTACGAAACGGAATTAAATCGGCACTTTCAAAACCAGCTTCGACGAATTTAAGTTTAGAAGCCAGTCAAAACTCCAATTCTCTTGCTGTAAATTATAATGTTGAAGGTACTTCAAAAAACAGCCGCTTATTGATTGCTGTAGTTCAAAAAGAAGCCAAAAGCAATGTAAAAAGAGGAGAGAACGCACACAGAGTTTTATCGCACTATCAAATTGTTCGTAATCTTCAATCTGTAGATTTAAACAAAGTTAAAAAAGGGACAACTTCGGTTCATCTTCCTAAAAATTATAATGCACAGGATTTCGAAATCGTCGGGTTTGTTCAGGATATGAATTCAGGGGCAATTTTAGAAGTAAAACGAGTTTAATTTTTTTTAAACACACATAGCTTATTGTTTTTCACGCAGATTCAGCAGATTTATGCAGATCAAATTAAAAAATCTGCTGTATCTGCTTTAATCTGCGGAATCTGCGTGAAATATTTCAAGTGCAAAACTATATGTGAAAATCTAGATTTTCTTTTAGTTCTTTAATTAATCTATGTTCCTATGGGTTAAAATATGTTTCACGCAGATTCAGACAGATTTTGGAGATTTTTTGATTCTATTCCCATATAATTTGCGAATAAAAACTTTGCGCCTCTGCGACTTTGCGAGATTAAAAACAAACTTAAATTATCTTTTTAAATCTGCATAAAATCTTTTTTCAAATAAACTTATCTTTGACCAACAGGATAAAAAACGGATACAATTATGGAAAAATCAAAACGTTTTCAGGTTTCGCTCAAAATTATTTGGGGAAGCTCGATTGCACTCGCAATTCTGGCTTCAATCCCCAAATTATTTGATGCCGATTCTACGCCTGGAGACATCATCATAAACTCTTCAATTACACTGCTGTTCTCCCTTTTTATATGGTATTACAATATTTATAGTTTACCAAAATTTTCATCGCAGCGTACCAATAAAAGTCTGTTTAACTGGAAACTTTTATTGAGTGTTGTTTTGGGGATTTTACTGATGGTGATTCTCGTAATTGCACATCAGGAACTTTTTCAGGTTTCAAAAATGGACGCGCCAATCATGTTCGAACTTCGGGGTATTTTGATCAATTTGATAGTATATATGTTTCTGCATTTACTTTTTCAGAATTATCAAACACAGCAAATGGGAGTAGAGTTGGAACGCACCAAAGCAGTACATTTAGGAGCGCAATACGAATTATTGAAGCAACAGGTAAACCCGCATTTTTTATTCAACAGTCTGAATACTTTAAAATCGATGGTCGATATGCAGGATCCGCAGAGTTCTGACTTTATCCTGAAATTATCTGATTTTTACCGATTTACTCTCGAAAGCAGAAAAATGGATTTGATTCCGTTAAAAGAAGAATTACAAATTTTAGATTCATATGTATATCTGCTGAAAGCCCGTTTTGAAGATGGATTTGAAGTCATAAAAGAAATAGATGACAAACAATACGATTGTGCGATTCCGCCTTTTTCGCTGCAATTATTAATCGAGAATTGTATCAAACACAATGTCGTTTCGCTTGATAAACCTTTGAAAATTAAATTATATACTGAAAATGATTTTCTGGTAATTGAAAATCCAATTCAGCTAAAACGAGGAACTGTATCAACCGGCGTTGGATTAAACAATATTAACCAGCGATTCCTGCATTTGGTTAACAAAGAAATTGAAATTGATAAAACCGAAACCCTTTTTAAAGTAAAAATACCACTGATCTATGACTATCGTAATAATTGAAGATGAAGTAAAAACGGCCAAAGCACTTGGTCAGCTAATTTTGAGTATCAGACCCGATGCTCAAATTTTGTCGTATATTCAAAGTATAGATGGGGCGGTAAGTTATCTTTTAGAAAACGATCAGCCCGATTTAATTTTTATGGATATTCAGCTTGCAGATGGTTTGAGCTTTGAAATTTTCAAAAATGTAGAAGTTTTATCTCCCGTAATTTTCTGTACCGCTTTTGATGATTATGCCATCGACGCTTTCAAATCAAACGGAATCGATTATGTTTTAAAACCTTTTTCAAGAGAAAGTATTTCACAAGCGATTAAAAAAGCGGGTGAACTGAAAAACTTCTTCCAAAGAAATAAAAAAATGATGCCCGATTTCGATTATCTCTTAACGAGAACGGGTGAGAATAAAGGAAAAAGCAGTTTTTTGGTTTTCAAAAACAATAAATACCAAACCATTCAGACAGAAAATATTGCCTTTTTCTACATCAAAAATGAAACACCAACAATAGTAACTTTTGATAAAACTGAATATCAAATTACACAATCTCTGGATGAAGTTCATAAACTTTTATCGGCCATTCAGTTTTTCAGAATCAACAGACAATATTTGGTAAACTTTTCTGCTATAAGAGAAGCAGAGCATTATTTTTCAAGAAAATTGATTCTAAAACTTACTATTCCAACTGAGGAAAAATTATTGGTTGGGAAGGAGAAAGCAACGGCGTTTTTGAGCTGGCTTGAGAATAGATAGTTTTTTTAGTGGTCAGTGGTCAGTTTTTTTTAGTGATCAGTTTTAGTATCAGTTTAAAGAATTAACCTAATGCAGTTTGTCATTTCGAGGAACGAGAAATCGCACACGAAACTCGACAAAGATTGGAGAATTACTGTGTGGAATATCTGGTGCGATTTCTCGTTCCTCGAAATGACAAACTGTGATTAAATCCTGCTACTGATCACTAAAAAAAACTGATCACTGAGCACTAAACTTTTGAAGGCGGCATTCCAAACTGTTTCTTAAAAGCAAATGAAAAATGCGATAAATCCTCAAAACCCACTTCTAAATAAACTTCAGAAGGTGTTTTTCCTTTTTCTTTAATTTGGTAATACGCTTCCTGTAATCTTTTCTGAATTAACCAACGGCTTGGAGAAATATCGAAAATACGCTGAAAATCTCTTTTAAAAGTAGCCAGACTTCTTCCCGTTAAATAAGCGAAACGATCTAACTGTACATTAAAATGAAAATTCTTTTTCATAAACGCTTCGAGATCAATTTTTTCAGGTTCGTTAAAGTCGAATAAAATATCTTTTAATTCCGGATTGCATTGCAGTAAAATCGTAATGGCTTCGTTTACTTTTAAAGTCTGAAGTTCTTCGGTAATAAGCTGATCTTCGTTGATGTAAGGAATCAGCGAATCCATAAAGCTTTTCAATAACGGAACTTCTTTTAACTGCAAAACCATTTCCGTTTCCGGGCTTTTAATTAAACTTGTTTTTTGATTGTATTGTATCGAATAATCACGAAGTGCTTCCTGATTCAAATAAATTGAAATAGACTGAAAAGCCGTATTCGGATCGGGCTGTTTGATGAATTTAATGAGCTGATTTCTTCGGATAAATCTAAAATCGCCCGGATTAAAAACATATTCTTTATTTCCATTATTTAAAGTCAAAATTCCCGAAATCTGAAAACTCAAAACATGTTCTGCAGCAAATTGCTCGCCTTCCCGATTTTGGGTGTAATAGCAGGAATAAGCAATGGGCGATGTTTTTTGATTTATTTTTGAATCGTTCATATCACAAATTTATAAAAAATCAAGCAGTAAGAATTTAAGGCACTCCCTGATTTAAAATTAAAGATTTATTTTGAAACATAGAGAAGCATAGATTATATTCTAAATAAAAGATACATGAAAAATCTAGATTTTTATACATGCTTTGTGTTTAAAATATTTCACGCAGATTTTAATGATTTAAGCAGATTTGGCAGATTTTTTTTTTTAAAATTTAATCTGCATAAATCTGCGTGAAAAAAAAAGCTATGTTTGTTTAAAAAAGTGAAACGCCCTTATAAAGAATGAAAAACTATGTTTCTATGTGTTTAAAATTATACGTTTATCATTGATATTGCATTTTTTTTACTGTTATTTCTTACCACTAAACCATTTAGCTTGCGCTGAATCTAAAAAACTTTCAGAATCTTGATGATCCGTAGATAAACTAATATTCATCCATTTTTCCATTTCTTCGGTTCTGTTTTGATCAGCAATTTGTAAAATTCCAATAGCTTCGCTTCCCAACACAAGATGTACTGGCGGATTTGGATGCGAAGCCAGATCAACCATAACTTTTGCCGCTTTTTCAGGATCTCCAACCGGAACAAAATTTCCAGCTTTAAAGAAATCTGTACGTTGTTTCACTATTTCGTAACCTTCAATATCTTCAGCAAACGTCATTGATGCTCCGGCCCAATCCGTGCGGAATCCGCCTGGTTCAACGCTGGTTACTAAAATTCCGAGTGGTGCAACTTCTTTGGCTAAAGCCTCAGTAAAGCCGCTTAAGCCAAATTTTGCTGCCTGATACATTGTTAAACCCGGATTTCCAACGCGTCCGCCAACAGAGCTTATTTGTAAAATTCGACCAGAAGCTTGTTTACGCATAAAAGGCAGAACGGCACGCGTAATTTCAATTGGCGCATATAAATTGGTTTCTAACTGACTGCGAACTTGTTCGTTGGTATAAGCTTCTGCAGCACCAATTATTCCGAATCCGGCATTGTTAACCAAAACATCGATTCTTCCGAAATGCTCAACAGCTTTGTTTACGGCCTGATGAACTTCATCATAATTGGTAACATCTAATTTCAAAGGCAGAATCTGATTCTGAAATTTTTCTTTTAAATCATTTAACTGATTAATGTCTCTTGCGGTTGCTGCAACTTTGTCACCGCTTTCTAAAACTGCTTCAGTAAGATTACGACCTAATCCTCGAGAGCTTCCTGTAATAAACCATATTTTGTTCATTGTAATTGTGTTTTTAAGTTCATTACAAAGTTACGTCGGGAATGAAGGTTATTGTTTTGTTGAAAAGCTCAAGTTTATTTGTTTTAAAGCTCAAGTTTTTGAAGTTATAAAGGTGCAGAGGTTTTTTTTGCCACAGATTATAAGGATTATATCTAGTATATTATTATTAATTAAAATTATCATTATTTCAATTGCCTCCAGCTTTAGCTGGAGGTTAACAGAAGTATGTTTTAGAGGCTTTAGCCAAAATTGTGTGTTCGGCTAAAGCCATTTGATATTAAATAAAGAAACCTCCAGCTAAAGCTGGAGGCAATAAAAAAAATTAATCTTTGCGACTTTGTGAGATTAAAAAAACATAATACTTTAGAATCTTAATTTTCCTCTGAAACTCTTGCTGTATAGTTTACACTGTATAATTTTCTAAACATTATATAAGTAACACTTACCATAACAAAAGCAATAATAGCATCAATAGTTGCAGGAAAACCTAATACAACCAATTTTGAAAAGAAAGCGAAAATAATATCAAAAAATACTCCCGCAAATACCCATTCTTTTAATCGTAATAATTTATTCGGGATTAATAAGGTGATTACTCCTGAAACTTTCATTACACCAAGGATGTAAATAAAATGTGCAGGATAACCCAATTGTTGTGTAATTTCCCAAACTAATTTGTTGGTTGTCAATTCAAAAAATCCGCTGGCACCAAACCATAAAGAAGTTAAAATAATTCCTGTCCAATAAATAATTTTTGTTGTTTTTGCATTCATGATTTTAAATTTTAAGTTGTTAAACAGGACAAAATTGCGTCAATGGCAGCCGATTTCATATTCAAGTTTTGGTGAAACGGACAAATTCAAATCCCAAATAGACAATCAATAAGTTCATTTGATTTTATAACTTTGCAAAAGATTTTCAAACCAAAATAGTCACCATTTAAAATGGAAACCAAAACACTTTTAAAGGAACATATCGCCAAAACAGCTTCTTTGACAGAAGAACAATTCGAATATTTCTTTTCGCATTTTAAAATGTTATCTTTTAAAAAAGGGCAAACAATTATCAGCGCAGGCGATAAAGTGGATTGTGAGTATTTTGTGATTTCGGGTTGTTTGAAAGCCTTTTATATTAATGATGAAATCAAAATGTATATTCTGCAGTTTGCAATGCCAACCTGGTGGACATCAGATTATAATGCGTTATACAATCAAAGTCCGGCAGCTATAAATGTCGATTGCATTACAGATGCCGTAGTGCTTTGTCTATCCAGCGCCGATCGCGAAAAACTCTGCACCGAATTTCATCAGGTTGAACATTTCTTTCGCTGGAGAACGAATAAAGGTTACATTGCTTCTCAAAAAAGACTTTTGTCTTTTATGAATAATAATGTCAAAATACGTTACGAAGAACTTTTGGCTTTGTATCCTCAATTATACAATTTAGTTCCAAAGCATTTAATTGCGGCTTATTTGGGCGTTTCAAGAGAAACTTTGAGCCGACTTTATAATTCTTAGTTCTTTGTTTGGCCACAGATTTTACAGATTATTTTTTTGTTTGTACAGATTTGGTTTCCGCAGATTTTGCTGATTGAGCAGATTATTTTATCGCTATAGGAATATTGCCTGTGTTTTTAACCACAGGGATGTTGGTTATGACAATACTTTGCGTTCCAGCGGTTGAAACCGCTGGCTATGTTTTTAAATTCTATATAGATATAAAAAAAACTTAGAACCTTAGCAACTTAGTCCCTTAGAACCTTTAAAAAAAAGAATGTGATCTACATCACGTAACCAATTTTTATTGTCGCCGTTCCTTTGTACTGTACTTTTAAATACAATAAAAATGGAAACAATAAATTTTGAAATCGTAAGCTCAAACAGCAGCGTAGAATGGACTGGTAGAAAAGTTACTGGTGCACATAATGGTACAATTGGTATCAAAAATGGTAATTTCATCTTTAATGATGGAAAAATAAAAGGAGGAAATGTTGTTATCGACACCACTTCTATTAAAATTCTGGATGTAACAGATCCGGCAACGAACACTCAATTTGCAGGACATCTTGCATCTGACGATTTTTTCTCTATCGAAAAATTCCCAACAGCGACATTAGATATTTTAAGCGTAAAAGAAATATCAAATACAACTTACCATCTAGAAGGAAATCTGACTATAAAAGACATTACACATCTTGTTGGGTTTGAAGCACAAGTAGAAAACAACCATAATATCATTTCACTTGGAGGTAAATTGATTATCGATCGTACCAAATACGACATCAAATTCCGTTCAGGAAATTTCTTCAAAGATTTGGGAGATACTTTAATCTACAACGACTTTGAGCTTGATTTTAATATCACTGCCAAAGCTGTTTTTTCAGGACAATCTAAAAACTAACATCATGCCTTACGTAAAAATCGAATTGACCCGCGAAGGAGTAACACGCGGGCAAAAACAACAATTAATCAGCGGAATTACCAACCTGATTACAGAAGTATTAAATAAAGATCCGCATTTGACTCACGTTGTAATTCAGGAAATTGAATTAGACGATTGGGGTTATGCAGGAGAACAGGTTTCAGTATTAAGAGAAAAAGGCATAACAGCCGATAAAAAATAAACATCATGAAAAAACAAACAATAATCGTTACCGGAGCAGCTTCAGGTATCGGAAAAGGAATCGCTAAATATTTTTTAGACAGAGGCGATAATGTAGTTATAAACTCAGTTACAGCATCTTCATTAGAAAAAACTTTCAATGAATTTGGCGCAGGCGAAAATCTGGCCATGTTTGCCGGAGATGTAAGCGATAAAAGAACAGGAGAACAATTGGTAAAAATTGCTTTAGAAAAATTTGGTTCTGTAGATGTATTAATCAACAATGCAGGAATCTTTGCCAGCAAACCATTCTTGGAAGTGGACGAAGCATATTTAGATACATTTTTGAAAACCAACCTAAAAGGAACTTATTTTACAACACAATCAGTGCTTCCGCAAATGCTGAAACAACAAGGCGGAGTTGTCATTAATATCGGAACACCATTAGTAAATCACGGTTTAGGCGGATGGCCGGCTTCGGCGCCAATTGCAAGTAAAGGTGCAATTCATGCTTTGACAATTCAGCTGGCTGCAGAATTTGGTAAACAAAATATTCGTTTCAATACGGTTGCTCCGGGTGTAATTCGCACGCCAATGCACGGTGATAACGCAGATCAAAGTGCCGGTTTACATTTATTAAACAGAGTAGGAGAGATCGACGATGTTTCTGAAATGGTTTATACCGTTGCCAAAAGCAATTTTATTACCGGTTCTATCATCAATGTTGATGGCGGAAAAGGTGCAGGACACAATTTAAATTAAGGTGAAAACTATATTATTAACTGCTTTTATGCTCTGGAGTTTTCAGGGCATAAAAGCTCAAAATACTAACAAAATGGAAAATCAAATAGAAATTCAGGCCATTACCGAAGCAATAGAAAACTATTACTTTAAAGGTATTTATGAAGGTGATGAAATTTTGCTTGGCAGTATTTTTCAACCCGGAGCATTGCTTTTTGGTGATATAAAAGGACAGCCGTATTTCAAAACCGTTGATTTGTATTTAGACGGCGTTAAAAACAGACAAAGTCCAAAAGATTCAGGCAAACCTTTTAAAGGTGAAATTCTGCATATAAGTGTTGTAAACTCTATCGCTGTAGCGGAATTAAATGTTAAAATGTACGACTTTAATTATAGGGATTTTTTATCTTTCCATAAGATTAATGGCAAATGGCTTATCGTCAATAAACTGTTGACAGACACCAGCAAATAATTTAAAATTTGAAGCAATGTGGTACAATACAAAAGCTAAGGAACTGTTAGGAATTGATTACCCAATTTTGCAAGGCCCTTTTGGGGGCAATTTATCAACGGTAGAATTAACGGCGACGGTTTCTAATCTGGGCGGATTGGGCGGCTATGGAGCTTACACTTTAAGTCCGCAGGAAATTTACGAAGTTGACAAGCAGATAAAAGCAGCCACGGATAAACCGTATAATATTAATCTTTGGGTTTCAGATCATGACATTCCGGATGGTGGTTTAACCAATGAACAATTTGAAAAAACAAAAGCAGTTTTTAAACCCTATTATGACGAATTAGGAATTCCGTTGCCGGAAAAACCGGCGCCGTTTCAATCGAGATTCGAGAACCAGTTACAAGTTATTTTAGATGTTAAACCGAAAGTTTTCAGTTTTATGTTTGGCGTTCCTTCGGCTGATGTTTTAGAACAATTTCGAAGATTAGGAATTGTTACCGTTGGTGTAGCTACAACTCTGGATGAAGCCATTTTTCTGGAAAGTAAAGGAGTTGATATGATTATCGCTTCTGGTTTTGAAGCAGGTGGGCACCGGCCTTCTTTTTTAACTAACGCTGAAGCATCTGTAACCGGAACTTTTGTTTTACTGCAGTTAATGCGTGAAAAAATAAAAACACCAATCATTGCAGCGGGTGGAATAGCCGATGGAAAAGGCATTGCCGCAGCTTTAACATTAGGCGCAAGCGCAGCCCAGATTGGAACCGCTTTTTTAGCTGTCGACGAATCGAATGCATTACCTATTCACAGAGAAATGTTATTTTCAGAAGCATCTAAATATACTACACTTTCCCGTGCGTACACAGGAAGACTCGGACGCGGAATAACGAGCAGAATCACAAAAGATATAATTGGAAAAGAATCAAACATGCTCCCTTTTCCATTGCAGACTACTTTTATTTCTCCGTTGAGAAAAGCGGCTCTTGATCAGCAAAAATGGGATATGATTTTGTTTTGGGGCGGACAAATTTCGCCAATCTTAAAACATACAAAAGCGGCAGCATTAATGAATTCTTTGATTGAAGAAACTACAGCGTATTTTAATGATTTAAAATCATAACTTTAGGTTGTTTTAATTAACAGGCTTTGGAGAAAATCACTGTAACTGCAAATCAATAATTTTTAAATGAAGTTAAAGAAGAACATTAAAATTGAATCGGCGAAAATAGGAAAGGATAAAAATCATTCTTTAATAAAATGCAATTTCAGAGTTTTAAAAATAGAAAAGTTTTTAAATAGAAAGAAGTATTTTTTCAAAAAAGACGGCATTAGTTCAGGTTATATTCTGCTAGTTTTATCTTCTGAAAATGAAGGTCATAAAATATATTTAGGAGATTCGGGATATGAAAATTCAATTGATAAAAATATTAAATTACTTAAAGAACATATTTTTATTCAAAACAAAAAAGTTAAGTACAAGGAATATTTTATTGTACTGAAAAAAGATCATTTTATAGATAACGAAGCTGTATTTTATGAATTATTTGCCTTGTTTAATTTTTTATTGATTGCCGAATTAAAAGAGAAACTCTCCAAAGATGATTTATTAAAAAAAATAAATAGGTTTAGTCTCTATGGAATTTTCAACTTTAAAAGATGGTCAGGTGTTTCAAACGATCAGCTTTTTTTTGATGTTAACCATAATGTTGGAACAATAAAAAATTATGTTGTTCAGCTTTAATAGAAACTCATTTCAAAAACGAAATGAGTTTTTTTATACTTTTTCAACAGTAAAAAAATAGAATTTCCGAATTTTATTCCGTCAAACGTATGAATTTCCATTATAAAATAATTAATTATTAAAATTTGTATCTTGTTTTAATTTGTTTAATATCAATGAATTGTATAGCGTATAAAATGTTTTTCAAATAAAATTCAAAAAAAATAACTTTAAATACTACTAATTCTGTAGAATTAATATATATTTGTAACACAGAAAAATTCTGAATGATACTTATCCAGAAAGACTGAGGGAACAGGCCCTATGAAGTCTTGGCAACCTGTTACGGAATAAGGTGCTAATTCCTTCCCGCCTTGCGGGACAGATAAGAAAGATTGGCGCAAATCTGGATAAGGTCATCATTGTTAAAATTATTTATTTTTTAAAATGAAAACCAAACTGCATTTTTTACACGATAGTGACGAACTTTTGAATTCAATTTTCGAAGAATATAGTCTTGCTGGTTTCAGAATGCGAAAGCATTAATTCTCTCTCTCATTTCTTTTTAAATACCGTTTATTGAAAGCCTTTTTACATTGGCTTAAAGGAATTCTTTTGCCCAATATTAAACTAAAATAAAAATCATATCATCACCTTAAAATCAAAATAAAATGAAAAAAATACTATTAGGTTTTGCCTTATTTCTTGGAGTTTCACAAACTCAGGCGCAAGAAAGTAATTTACAGTTAAAAGGAACTGTTGCAGATACAGTTGCGCAATATGTGTATCTGCAAAAATTCCATAATAAAATGTTTACCACAATTGATTCGGTAAAAGTAAAAGATGGAAATTTTAGTTTTAAAACTAAAGTTAAAACACCGGAATTATATGGATTAAGTGTAAACACAGAAGAGTCTCCATTGTATATTTTCCTTGAAAAAACGCCAATTACAGTAAAACTAAGCCCAAAAAAATATTATACAAGTTCTGTAGTTGAAGGCTCTGAATCTCAGAATTTATTCGAAGCTTATAAAAAATCGAAAGATGTAGAAATAAGTAAATTCATTACAGAAAATCCTAAATCTATTGTTTCGGCTTATGTATTGTACAGAAACTGGTCTTATAGATTATCTCCGGAAGAAATTACTAAAAATATTGCTTTGCTTGATAAAAGTCTGCAAAGTACCACTTACGTGAAAGAACTAAAAGAACTGGTTACTGTATTAGACGGATTAGCGGTTGGTAAAAAAGCCCCTGATTTTACAGCAAATGATCCGCAGGGTAAACCAGTTCGTCTTTCTGAAAATTTAAAAGGTTACACTTTAGTTGATTTTTGGGCTTCATGGTGCGGGCCTTGCCGAAGAGAAAATCCAAATATCGTTGCGGCTTATAAAGAGTATCACGACAAAGGTTTTAACATTGTAGGCGTTTCTTTAGATAAAAAGAAAGAAAACTGGATTAAGGGAATTCAGGATGATAATCTGACTTGGTTACATGTTTCTGATTTACTTTTTTGGAACAGTGCCATTGCCAAATTATACGGAGTAAGAGCGATTCCAGGAAATTATTTAGTCGATTCAAAAGGAATAATCGTAGCGAAAAATCTTCACGGAGAAGAATTGCAGACTACACTTAAATCGCTTTTAGAACAGGTAAATTAATCGTAGTAATCAGCTGCTCTAAACTTTTGAATTATTCGAAAGATTAAAACAATAATAAATTTAGTTAATTAAAATGATAAAGGAAATGAATGCTATTGAGACAACAACAAAACCAATTGAATTGGAGTGTTACTTCTCTAAATTTAGAGAAAATACAATAGGAGTAAATCACCGTTTTAAATCAGTTTATGGAAAGCAAAACCTGCTTTATGCAGATTGGGTTGCCAGCGGAAGATTATACGCTCCAATTGAGGATATTATGCTCAACAAAATTGGTCCGATGATTGCCAATACGCATTCACTTTCTAGTCAGACAGGAAAAACTTCAACGCATGCTTATCAATATGCGAGAGATATTATTAAGAAGTCGGTAAACGCAAATACTTCGGATGTTTTGGTGACTACAGGAAGCGGAATGACTGCCGCTTTATCAAAACTGCAAAGAATAATGGCTTTGCGAACGAATGATGAACAAGATAAACCTGTTGTTTTTATCACGCATATGGAGCATCATTCTAATCAGGTTTCGTGGTATGAAACCAACGCCGATGTTGTGATTTTACCACCAGATGAAAATAATTTGGTTGATCCCAATATTCTTTCCGAAGAAATTAAAAAATACACTCATAGAAGCTTAAAAATAGGTTCGTTTACAGCTTGTTCAAATGTTACAGGAATTATTACGCCTTATTATGAATTGGCTAAAATTATGCATCAAAACGGCGGACTTTGTTTTGTTGATTTTGCAGCTTCTGCACCGTATGTTAAAATCGATATGCATCCAAAAGATCCGGAACAGCAATTAGATGCTATTTTCTTTTCTCCGCATAAATTCTTAGGCGGACCGGGGACTTGCGGCGTTTTGGTTTTTAATGAAAAATTATACAAAGCAGATTTTCCCGATAATCCGGGCGGCGGAAATGTGAAATGGACAAATCCGTTAGGAAGATATTGTTATAGCGAGGTCATAGAAGTTAGAGAAGATGGCGGAACACCAGGCTTTCTACAAGTAATAAGAGCTGCTTTAGCTTTAGAATTAAAAGACAAAATGGGAGTTTCAAACATTAAAAACAGAGAAAAAGAATTGCTTGCTCTTTGTTTTTCAAGACTTCAAAAAGTAAAAGGGTTGTCAATTTTAGGAGATTTAAAAACGGAAAGAATCGGCTGTGTTTCTTTTGTAATCGAAGATATTCACTATAATTTAATCGTAAGGCTTTTAAATGACCGTTTCGGGATTCAGGTTCGCGGAGGCTGGTCATGTGCAAGTACTTATGCGCATTATTTGTTTAATATAAACGAAAAGAAATCAGCAATTATTACAAACGAACTTTTAGAGAAAAACCAAACTAATAAACCGGGCTGGGTACGTTTATCACTGCATCCCATTATGACAAATGATGAGCTTAATTTTATTTGTGATGCAATTGAACAAGTGTCTTTACATTATAAAAAATGGCAGAAAGATTACGAATATAATTCAATTACAAATGAATTTGAAAATCCTGAAATAAAAGAAACTATAGCCGAAGAAGTAAATGAATGGTTTAAGCTGGATTAAATGTTTAAATAGCGTTAAACCTGAAAGGTTTCGTATGAATTAATTATTTAAGAGATTCGATAATTTTTTCTCTATGTGTAATTCCCCATTTTACTAAAGTTTCTGTTACCGGAAGTACAGATTTTCCATATTCTGTAATAGCATAATACTTCGTGAGAATAAAACGGAAGGAAAAAAGTTAATTATGAAAATTTAGTTTTTTTTCTGCCACGAATTCACGAATTTTTTATTCAGAATTCGTGGAGAAAAAAAATCATTTTAATCCTTTAATCTGTGGCTATTATTTTTAATCCAAAAAGACAAAACGCACTTTAAATTAAAGCAATCGCTATAATAATCTACTATTTTGATAGGTTAATAAAAGTTTTAATGTTTTTTATACTAAAATTAAAATTATCTGTTTAAATTTGCAGCAACAATGAGAAATAATAGCCAGAAAATGAATAATTATTATAGATGCAGCATAATGTGCTGGGATGCTTTGTGATTGTTTGGCTTATATATAAAATGATATTATTTATTTCAAAAAGCCTTTCAAATAATTATGAAAGGCTTTTTTGTTTTTAAATCTGAATTGAACAAATGATTGAATTAAAAAACGTTACCAAAACTTTTTATCAAAAAGACAGAGTCGTTTCTGCTTTAGATGATGTCTCGTTAAAGGTGCCGCCCGGGAAAATTTTTGGTGTTATCGGAACTTCGGGAGCTGGAAAAAGTACGCTGATTCGATGTGTGAATCTTCTGGAAAGACCCACTTCTGGAGAAATTATTGTAGATGGAAAAGCTTTGATGCAATTATCAAATTCTGAATTGGCGATTGAAAGAAGACAAATCGGAATGATTTTTCAACACTTTAACCTGCTTTCTTCGAGAACAGTTTTTGAAAATGTTGCCTTTTCTTTAGAATTGGTTGGAACTCCAAAAACGGCAATTAAAACCCGTGTTTTAGAATTACTGCAATTAGTTGGCTTAGCCGAAAAAGCAAACGATTATCCTGCTAGCCTTTCCGGAGGACAGAAACAAAGAGTTGCGATTGCAAGAACTTTGGCAAATAATCCGAAAGTTTTATTGTGTGATGAAGCGACAAGCGCGCTTGATCCGGCAACAACACGTTCCATCTTGAATTTATTGAAAGACATTAACCGTCGTTTAAATATTACCGTTTTATTGATTACACACCAAATGGAAGTCGTTAAATCGATTTGTGATGAAGTTGCAGTAATCAGCCACGGAAAATTAATAGAGCAGGGAAGTGTGGGCGAAATTTTTGCCGATCCAAAACATGAATTGACAAGAGAATTTATTTCGTCATCGCTTCATTTGGAAATTCCAGACGTTTATCAGGAAAAACTACAAAAAGTAGATAACGGAAGTTTGAATCCTTTATTAAAGCTTGAAATGACCGGAAAATCAGTTAACGAGCCTGTTATTTCTGAGGTTTCAAGATTGTTTGATACTAATTTCAAAATTGTAAGCGCGCAGATGGATCAGGCCGGAGATGTAAACTTTGGCGTTATGCTGATAGAATTATCGGGAAAACGAGAAAACTACGACGCTGCAATTCAATATTTTATTTCAAAACACATTAAAACAGAAATCATAGGTTATGTCTGATTCTATTATTGACTTATTATTAAAAGGAACCTGGGAAACCATTGTTATGACATTTGTGTCTGGCTTTTTTGGTTTCCTAATCGGACTTCCAACGGGAGTTTTACTTTTCCTTACCCGAAAAAATCAAATACTGGATCAGCCGGTTTTAAACAGAACTTTATCTGTTATTGTAAACGTTTTTCGTTCCATTCCCTTCATTATTTTAATCGTTTGGATGATTCCGTTTACACGAGCCATTGTTGGAACTTCTATTGGAGTAAGTGCTGCTTTGGTTCCGTTAAGTATTGGCGCAGCGCCGTTTATTGCCCGTTTGGTTGAAAACAGTTTATTAGGCCTGCCATCAGGATTAATTGAAGCCGCAAGGGCATTAGGTGCAACACCTTTGCAGATTGTATATAAAGTATTACTTCCAGAAGCTTTACCATCTTTAATAAATGCAGCATCAATTACTTTAATCACTCTTGTAGGTTATTCTGCAATGGGCGGAGCAGTTGGCGCAGGCGGTTTAGGACAAGTTGGATATCAATATGGATATATTGGTTATGATGCCGTAACGATGAATTCGGTTTTGGTATTATTGGTTATTTTGGTTTTCTTGATTCAGTTTATAGGGGACAGATTATCAAAACATTTTGATCATAGATAAGTATCAATTAAAAATTAGGAATTAAAAATTAAAAATAGATTTGTCATGAAAATAAATTTCTTGAAAACAGCCGTAATTTTAGCTTTATCACTAGTTTTAGCTAATTGTGGAAAAAGTAAAAATAACGATCCGCATTTTATAAAAGTGGGTGTGGCATCAGGACCGGAATTAAAAGTTGCGGAAGCAGCTAAAAAAGTAGCTAAAGAAAAATTCGGACTTGAGGTTGAATTGGTTTCTTTCAACGATTATGTAATTCCAAATGAAGCTTTAAGCCAGGGTGATATTGATGTGAATGCATTTCAGCATAAACCATATCTAGACGAGCAGTCTAAACAACGTGGTTATAAATTGGCAATTATCGGAAATACATTCGTTTATCCGATTGCTGCTTATTCTAAAAAAATAAAAAACCTTTCTGAATTGAAAAATGAAAGCACTATTATTATCCCAAATGATCCAACAAACGGCGGACGTTCTTTATTGCTTTTACAGAAAAACGGTTTATTAAAATTGAAAGAAGGCATTGGTTTACTGCCTAAAGTAACAGATATAGTAAGTAATCCTAAAAACTTAAAAATATTAGAGTTAGAGGCACCTCAATTGCCTCGTGCTTTAGATGATGCCAATGTTTCAATTGCGATTATCAACAATACTTTTGCTTCTCAGGCTGGGTTAGTTCCGTCACGTGATGCATTATTTGTTGAAGATAAAGATTCTCCTTATGTAAACTTGGTAGTTAGTCGTGAGGACAATAAAAACGATGAAAAGGTAAAACAGTTTTTACAGGCTTTTCAATCTCCAGAGGTTGAAGCCGCAGCTATTCGTGAGTTTAAAGGCGGTGCTGTGAAAGGATGGTAATAATTATGAATTGTGAGTTGTTAATTGTGAATTGAACTTTGGCAACTAGACTATTTGATAAAAAAAAGGCAGATGAAAATTGTTTCATCTGCCTTTTTTATTTGTTACGTTTTTGTTTATGATTTCAAGTTTAGTTTTTAAGTTTATATAAGCCCCAATTGTCTCGCTTTATTAATAAGCTCTGTATCGCCGCCTTTTTCTAACAATAAGTGGCTTTTAATATTCGCTTTTCGCTTTTCAATTGAACTCATTGAAAGCGGAATATGATTTGGAATATTAACTGTTTTAACACCTTGAGATAACAGAATTAAAATCTGGCTGTCGTATTCGTCCCAATTTAAGTTTCGATGCGTTAATTTCTTCTGAGACTTCACGATCTCATCGCTGTAAATTATTTCCCCTTTTAGGATTTTTTGACAAATAGCCGGAAAAGATTCAAAATTAACTTCACTTTTTGATATAAACCCGTCGGGTGCAATAGTTTTTATAATCCTGTTTACTATAAAGGCTTCGGTATGCATTGTCAGCAATAAAATTTTGCATGAAGGGAGTACTTTTCTAATCGTTATTGCCAAATCAATTCCATTTGCAATATTGAATTCTTCATAAGGCGGCAGATTAACATCGAGAATAGCAAAATCCAGTCTGGTGTTTTGCTTTTCAAGCAGCATTATTTTTTTATAGGCAGTCTCGCAATTGTATTTTTTTAGGAAGGTGGGTTCAACTGTATCAAAGCAATCGTCAGACAGTAGGTTAACATAACTGTCTACCGTCATAGGATGATCATCAACAATTAAAATATTAAGTGACATTATCGTAAAATTTAAACAAAATTAAACAATCTTACGGATTTTCCGTAAAATATGCAACTTTTTTGGATGTTTTTTTGCAAAAACATAAAAATAACATACCATGAAAAGTAAAGTAATTCGTATTCTTTTTGCATCAATTTTAATGATGAATTTATCTTGCACAACTGATGATCTTGAAAGCCAAGATTTTAATTCAACCGAAAAAAAAAAGCTAAATGATGAAAGCATCAAAGATGAAACTGTTAACTCCAAAACAATTGACTCTCTAAAAATCAGCTATAATTTACAAATGAGCGCACCCGACGGAGATCCGCTAAATCCAAAAATTAAATAAAACATGTTCGACCCTATTTACTGAAGACTATAATACTGATATTGAAGTATTATAGTCTTCTTTATTTATGATATATTTGAATTTAATTTATAAAGTATCATTTTGAGATTGAAGTCGAAAATATATATTCCAATACTTCTATTAACAATAGTAATTTTATTAGTGTTTTATCATAGGAGGGATGAATTAAAAATTAGAAATAAAAATCAGAATACTTTTGATACAGAATACTTTAATAAAATTTCAGGAACTGCAAAAGAGAGATATTTAGATTCGCTTGTCGGTAATTTAAAGCATCAAAAAAATGACTCCGTTGTTAGAAATTTATATTTAAAAGCGGGAGAGGAATATTATTATTTAAATAATATAAAAAAATCACATTCATCCAGCTTAACAGCTTTAAAATTATCCAGACAAGAAAATGATAGTTCCAGAATAGCAAAGTCTCTTTATTTTATTGGAGACTGCTATGAAAGTTCCCAAAAAGACAGTGCCTACTATTATTATCTGCAGGCTCAAAAAATTTATTTAAAAATTCAGGACTATGACAAGTTAGGACAAATGTATTTTAATAAAGCATATGTTCTTTTTTATGATGGTAATTATGTTGAATGTGAGGTAGAATTAACCAAAGGTCTTGAATATTTAAAAGATTCGGATAACATAAAATTGCTGTATTCATGTAATACCTTAATGGGGAATTGCTTAGAAAAGTTGTTTATGTACGATCAGGCTTTAAAATATCATCAATTAGCGTTGAGAAATTTAAGAGCAATGAAAAAAAATAATACAGATAGTGATGAAGTGAATAACTTCAACATATCTTCTGTAATTAATATTTGCAATTTATATGATCTTAAAGGCGATTATTCTAAATCAATTAAAGAATTAAAGCCTTTATTGACTAAAAATTTAAGAAAAAACTGGCCTCGGTTTTATGCCATTGTTTTATCAAATCTAGCCTATTCTAAAATGAAAAATAAAGAGTATAAAAATGTTGAATCAATGTTTTTAGAGTCTTTAAAAATTGTAGACAGTCTGGGATATACTTCTGATGTTATGTATAAAAAGATTCATTTGGGAGAATTTTATCTGACACAAAAAGATTCTTTAAAATCCTTAAAGACTTTGCAGGAAGCTTATATAGTTTCGATCAAATTAAAAAACACCAACGAAACTTTAAATACATTAAAACTCCTTACCCGAATAGACAGCAAAAAAAGACTGTTTTATGCCAATCAATATATTGCAATAAGTGACAGTATAAACAGTATTCAAAGCAGAACCAAGAATAAATATGCAAGAATTGAATATGAAACCGTAAAGGTTGAAGATGAGAATAAGATTTTAACTAAAAAGAACTTTTATATTTTGATCTTTTCTTTTGCTTTGTTTTTAGCCTTGTCGGCAATTTCGGTAGCTATTTATTTAAAATATAAGAACAAAGAATTAAGATTTGTAAAGCAGCAGCAAAGTGACAGCGACGAAATCTATCAGCTTTTGAGCGAACAGCAAAATATAATTAACGCCGCAAAAGAAGAAGAGAAGAATAAAATCGCCAGAGAACTTCACGATGGTGTAATGAATAAGGTTTATGGCGTAAGAATGAATTTGGGATTTTTTAATTCTAAATCAGATGAGAAAACGATAGAAAAAAGAAAGCAATATATATTTGAATTGCAGAACATCGAAAATGAAATCAGGACAATTTCGCATGATCTGAACCAGGATTCTTTTTTAGAAAGCAATGATTTTAATACGCTTTTATCCAATTTAATTAAAAGTCAAAATGAAATAAGTAAAACACAGTTTAACTATTTTGTTGACGAAAGATTTGAATGGGAGCAAGTACAGAATATTTATAAAATAAATTTTTATCGCATTATTCAGGAAGCGCTTTTAAATATTCAAAAATATGCCAAAGCCTTAAAAGTCGATGTAAAAATAGAATTAATTGATAAAGATGTTTTGCAGTTATCAATTATTGATGACGGCATTGGTTTTGACATCAATACCGTAAAAAGAGGAATTGGCTTATCTAATATAAAAGAGAGAACCAACTCTCTAAAAGGAAACTTCGAAGTAAAATCTAAACCGGGAGAAGGGACCGAAATCATTGTAACTTTTACTATTTAGGCGTAAAAAAGATGTAATGAAATAAGTCTTATTTTGTTTATATTCAGTCTTCTAATGCCTGTTTTTTGATTTAATGCAGACTAATTTTGCTTCGTTAATTTGATATAAAATAAATAAATCAAATTAATGAAAACTTTAGACTAGCATTAAATTAAATACTTGTTATGAAAATATTCAACTTAATTTTATTTTTTACAATTAGTTTTTTTGGAAACGCGAAAGAGATTAAAAATAATACTCCTCCATTAAGTCCGGAAATGGAGCGACTTAATACTGAGCTTTTAGATGTGAAAGCGATGATTAAAAAAAATGCTGCTTACAATACAAAAATTGCCTTTTTTATTGATATGAGAATTAAATCTGGTAAAAACAGATTTTTTGTCTACGATTTAGAAAAAGATGAAATTGTAGATCAGGGTCTTGTAGCAAATGGTTTTGGTTCTGAAACCAATGTTAGAGGAGAATTAAAATTTAGTAATGAACCAAATTCAAAATGTACATCATTAGGAAGATATACTGTTGGCAAATCGTATAGAGGAATGTTTGGAAAATCTTATAAATTATCTGGTTTAGATGAGACAAACAATAATGCAGCAAAAAGAGCAATTGTATTGCATTCATATTCAGCAGTTCCAAATGAAGAACAAGATTATTATATAGCAAACAGCCACGGTTGTCCAATGGTTAGTGAAGCTTTTTTTAAGAAATTAGAAAAGATAATTGACAGCTCAAAATCGAATATTGTTTTGCATATCTATTATTGAGTTATGAATTATGAATTATGAATTTTAACTTCTAACTCATAATTCATAACTCAAAACTTAGAATAAATTAACCATGTGCCTGAACTGAGACATCAGCCCATTCTTCCCATGTTTTTAGTTTTTGCTCGTATGTTTGTTTGGCAAATGGTAAAGCTACTTTTCCTAAAAATAAACGTAAAGGCGGGTTTTCAGCTTCAACCAATTTAATGATTGCCGGAACTGTAGCACTTACTTGTCCAAAAGTATCTGGATCGTGTCCATCTGCAAGCGCTTTTTTGATTCCGTCGTAAGCAGTGATACTTTCGCTGTGGAATCCGTTACCCCAAATATCAGTAAAATAACCATTTGGTTCTACTAATGAAACATTGATTCCGAATTGTTTTACTTCAGATGCCAAAGTTTCACTTAAACCTTCAACAGCAAATTTTGAAGCATTATAAAGTCCGATAACAGGTAAAGTTGCAATTCCTAAAATAGAAGAAACCTGAATAATGTGTCCGCTTTTTTGATTTCTCATAATTGGTAAAACAGCTTGTGTTAACCATAAAGTTCCAAAGAAATTAGTTTCAAATTGAGCTCTTGCTTCCGCTTCACTTGCTTCTTCTACAGCACCATTTAAAGCATAACCAGCGTTATTGATCAAAATATCAATTGTTCCGAAATGATTTTTTACTTTTTCAACAACTGCAAATGATTCTTCGCGTTTATTAACGTCAAGTTTTAACGGTAAAATTGCATCGCCGTATTTTGCTTTTAAATCATTTAATGTATCGATATTTCTAGCTGTTGCAGCTACTTTATATCCTTTTTCTAAAAATGCTTCTGTCCAGGCTTTTCCAAATCCTTTTGATGCTCCTGAAATTAAAATTGTTTTTGACATGATTTTTTAATTATAAATTGTGAATTGTTAATTGTGAATGTTCCTATTGTAATTTTTATTGATATTGTTTTTTTGACAATTGAAATTGTTATTTTTATTTTTAAATATGACTGATCGGTCATTTTTTTGATAAAAAAAAATTAGATGCTGTTTTGCTCTATTAAATTTTTAAGTGTTTTTACAATGACTTCCATTTTATCATTGTTTCCAGACATTCTTGACATTAAATGTCCGCCTTCGAGCATTGCAAACATTACAGTTGCAAAATCAGCTGGTTTTAAATCTGTTTTAAATTCTCCGTTTGCAATTCCTTTTTCAGCTATGCCGGAAAGTAATTGCTGTGCGGTGCGAATAGCGTTATTTACTTTCTCTTTTACAATTGGGTTTGTGTCATCAGCTTCTGTTCCAAAATTTAATATCGGACAGCCTCCAATAAGCGGCGACTGAAGCGGATTACCAAAAAAATCGATATAAGCAAATAATTGTTCTTTTGATGTTTTAGGTTTACTTAATGCAGCCTGAAGCTTAGCTGTTAAAACTTTTACATTATGATCAACGGCAGCACAGGCAAGTACTTCTTTATTTTCAAAATGTACATACATACTTCCTTTAGACAATTTGGTAGCTTCCATAATATCGCTCATAGAAGTTGCTGCAATCCCTTTTGTATTAAAAATAGGAGCGGCTTTTTCTATAATAAATTGTCTGGTTTCTTCACCTTTTGCCATGATAGGTTTTATTTTAACGGTACAAATATATGACCGATTGGTCATATATACAAACAAAAACATCTTTATTTTTTAAAAAATTTCAAAATGTGCCTGTTTATGAAGGATTGGTAAGGGCAATAATTAATTTTTTGTGTTCAGGATATTGTGCAATTAAGGTATTGCGATCTCCTAAAAAGTAATCATTCGGATCAAACGGAGGTGCCATTGATACGCCCATAAGACTCCAGGAATCTTTACTTTTAATTCTGGAACCAATCCATGTTCCGCCCGGAATCACTTTCATCGGTTTTCCGCCTTTGGTAATATCATTACTAAAAATGCAGACTTCAGATTTTGGTGTATGACCTTCCGGATATAATAGAAGCATTTCTACAGGCTTTCCTGCGTAAAAGTGATACAACATATCTCCTGTAACTTTATGCATAATAGAACAGCGGGAATTATCCAAAAAATAATAGATCGCGCTGCAAGGAGAGTTTTCTACAGGCGGAATCGGATAAGTATTGGCAAAATAACCGCCTTCGGTACTGTTTAACTGCAAATTAAGCAGTCTAATTATTTCAGATGCTGGTGACATAATGTTAATGTTTAATTGGTTTGTTAGAAATAGTAAATCCCCGAAGATTTATAGTAAAACTTCGAGGATTTGGGTTAGTAAGGGATTATACTCTGGTTCGGTTTATCGGACTAATATCTGTTAATTCTTTCGTTGGATTAAACGGAGAACCAACGCTTTGCTGAAAATTAAAATAATTGTTTGGATCAACTTTCTTTTTAATTTCTAAAAGGCGTTTATAATTACTTCCGTAATATTGTTCGGCCCAGTTGTGCTGTAAAGGATCAATGTAGTTTACATAAGCTCCAGTTGCATTTCCGGCATCAGATAATCTTTCGAAAAATTCATAAGCCCATTCTACATTTTTCAATGTATCGCCAGGTTTGTCTAAATCCCAGATCGATTTAATTTCCGGAATAAAACGGCTGTTTCTGTGTACGTACGCTGTGGCATCTGAGGCAACATTTTCGATTGCACCTCCGGCATGTGTCCAAACGGCAAAACTTTCCGGAGACGGAGCTTTGCTCATTGATTCCACAATAACCTTTGCTACTTTATTGTTCATTCCACCTTTTGGAAGAACGGTAGAACGGATGTACGAGCTTCTTCCGGCAACTCTTGTCGTGTAACCGTTATAGAATTCCCAGTCCGGAAGTGTCATATTAAACAAATCGGCATTAATTGGTTTTAGTTTTAAAAGACCCTGAAGCAAATCAATTCCTTCGGCACCATCACCATTAAAAACCGGAGTTAAACCCAGCACTTTTACATTGGTAGTTTTATCGATCAAATCTTTTTGATTTCCCATAAAACCGTAAACTGCCATTGCATTTGGTACGGTTTCGACCCAGTCGTTGTAGTAACCTAAAACATCTTCGGCCATTTCTAATGGATAACGAATTTGTCCCACTAACATTTTTTTGCTTAATGGTTTACGGACTCTCATTTCCATTTCGACTACAATTCCAAAGTTTCCGCCGCCGCCGCCAGAGCAAGCCCAGAAAAGATCAATATCTTCTGTAGAAGTACTGTTTACACCAATATGACGTAATTCGCCGTCTGGAGTAACGATTTTTAAACTCTCCAAATTATCGATACTCATTCCGTACGAACGAGAAACAAAACTATAACCGCCGCCAAGCATAAAGCCCGGAGGAGCAACAGTAGGACAGCCGCCGCCCACAGGAATTAATCCTGTATTAGTTAACTGCATAAACTTGTAAACATCATACCAGATTACGCCCATTTCTGCCGTAACCGTTTCTTTTTTAGGATCGAATGTAATTCGGTTTAAATTTTTCATTGCAATAACGACACCGCCTTCGTTAAGGCAGTAACCGGCAGCACTGTGTCCACCGCCTTTTATGGAAAAAGGAAAATCGTTTGTAATGGCAAATTTTAATCCCAGTCTGACATCTTCAACTACAGCCGGAAAAATGATTAGGCGTGGTCTGAATTGAATTCGTCCGTTATCAATTTTTATAACGTCTTCATATTCTGAATCGCCGGGCTGAAGTACATAACCGCTCAGCTCACGAACTAATTCCTGAATTGCTGTTTCTATCATGATTTTTAGTTTTTGGGTTAAGGATTATCTCGTAAGCGAATACACTTTTGACTGGTATTTTATATAAGAATCAAAAATGTACGTGTTGTCAATCATTCCGGCAGTTGCAGGGAAGAATTCGTCGTGCTTTTTGCTTTTCAGATAATCATCGTATGCTTTTTTACTTTCGTAAATGATAGAAACCGCAACATCAAAATTTCGAACCGAAACATTTCTTTTTATATCGGTCAATCCTCCGGTTGTAAACTGCTGAATTCCCGGGTGTCCGGATAAATATTCTACACAGATATCCGTAAACTTTTTAATGTTTTCTGCTGATTTATCTTTTAAAGAGAAATACAGGTTGTGAAACATGCTTTGCGGATAATTCCCGTCGGCACCAATAGTTTGCGGTTCAGAAGAATTGCCGCCAATAATAAGATTCGTAACATAAGCATCCATAACACGTCTCGTTGTGCCCGGAACCCATCTGTTTACATCTATAACAAACTGATTGTGTGCAGAATCATTTCCGTTGTAAACATTAAAAGCATCTTCATTTACAAAAAGCTGATGCATGGCAATATCATAATTTAGATCATTTTCAGGACGAATCATATCATCTGCTCTAACGCCAATCCAGAAAGAAATCATTCCCACTGATTCAGAAAGATATTGTCTGGCTTCGGCCATGTAGGCTTCTACAATTCCCGAAGTATTACTTGTACCCAGGTTGAAATACGTGCTGTGCAGCAACATGGGTGAGCTGTTATTATTTTCCATTTTAATTTCGTTTAAATATTTTTAGTTGATTTTCTTCAGAATTTATGATTGCTGAAGACGAAGTGTTGCTACTGAAATATGAGGCCATTTAATTTCTACAACGCTTCCATCTGGGGCAAAAACGGGGAAATCAAGGATTACGGTTTGTGTATACTGCAATTGAAGGAATTCTGAACCATCTGCATTTTCAACAGTTTCTATCCAAAAAATAGCTGAAAGACTATTAGCATTGGCATTTACATTTACAAACGGAATGTTTGTAATCCCGCCAACCGGACCTGCTGCGCCCGGAGTTGCAACGCCATCGATTGGGTTGGCATCTAAAAAGATCACAACAGTTTTAGTAATGTTTTGTCCTTTAATTGCATTTTCCAAAAGAATATTTGGATTCATAATTACTTCTTTCGGAATTCCCGGAGGCGGAACTGCATTTACCAATTGTGATAAATAAGTATCGCTTGTGTCGTTTACTCTTTTTCCATTTACAATAAAAAATGGAGTAGGATCTGCCACTTCAAATTGTGGCGGGCCGTTTACTGTAAAGAAAGTTCCTTGTGCTAAAATTGAATCTCCATGCGGAATTGAACCTAATCTGGCGATACTTGGCTGTACCGCCGGATCAGTGCCACTTGGAAGATTTAAGAATAATCCCGTTTCTAAATGAATTCCGTTTTGACCGCTTGGAAGATTTACATCGTCTACCTGTTGTAAATAATGTAAGCCTTGAAAAGCGATATCAGATTGTGCGTTTCCGCGGTTGATAATATCACCTCCAATGGAAGAAAAAGTAAAAGTTTCTGCAGTTGAATTTAATATAATTTTGAATTTATCAGTTGGCGGCGGACCCGGTTTTGCCTGATTCATATTTGGAACTTCAATGATATTGAAACCCGGCCCAACCCAGGTTCCAACTAATGTTTCTAACACACCAAGATCAACTGGTGCGGTTTCTAAAACTTCGGCTTTAAATTTTGATTTAAGCCCTTTATTAACTGTTTTTGCTTCTAGCTTTTCTAAACCTGACAGGTTCAGATTTGCTAACGGATTATTTTGTTCTAATGCCATTTTATTTTTTTTGAATTGATTTTGTTTTTGATAGGGTATAAAATTGTTTCAGGATTTAAAGTGCTTTTCGGCTAAATCCCTGAATCTGAAATAATACTTCAGTGGTCATGAAAACTTGCGGCGGCGTGCTAAAATCGCTTAGAAATAAATCGCCGTACGTTTTTACAAATTGGGTGAATATGGGACCATTTACATGTTTGAAAAATGCATCCTGATTTTCATAAACTTCCCAAAAAATGACTTCACCCTGAGGCGGAGTCGGAAGACTTTTTTGTTTAAAATCAGGAACATGAACCATATACAATAGCGTTTCCGGTTCGTTTTCCTGAACATCTTTTGCCAGTTGAATCAAAGCAGTTTTTGCTTTTTCTTCATTTCCGGGCAGGATGGTCCATTTTGCTTCAAGTGGGTAATACATAGTTTTTTGAGTTATAAGTTATTAGTTAATGAATTATAAGTTATAGCCATTGTCATTGAAATCGCCATTGCTATTGTCATTGAAATTACCATTTTTACAGTTCTACATATTCAAATGTTGGTCCTGCACATTCGCCATTTTCAAGCGGAATGTTTAGTAATTCCAACGCTTTGTATTTAAGTTCATACATTACTGTAATTCCTTTAATAAGAAGATCAGGTTCACCGCTCACTGCATCGTTAATTCCGTTTAGGAGCTGTACATATACTTTGTTGAAGTCTTTTGCTTTTTCCAGTAATTCAGGATTATTTTCGTAATCTTTCATTTTTGGATTTGCTTTCATATTATAAACAGAAGACCAGCTTACTGTAAAAGGTTTTCCTGTTGGAATACTTTTTACAGGCATTTGAAAATTGGTATCATTGGCACTGTACATTCTTCCAAAACAGATTTCCTGAAATTTAAAATAGTGGGCATATTCAATATCTTCTCCAAACAAAACCTGCTCTGTTGCAATAGTTCCGTCGATACCTTCACCTTGACCTACGATTTCTCCAATCGCTTCTTCGGCATCTTCATAGCTTACAACTTTTGTAATTTTACCACCGCTTCCGTAATAGTGTTCAGCTGTAATCTGGCGTTTTGGATCTCCAATAAAAATTCCGCCCGGAGTTGATTCATTTAAACGAAGCAGACCATAACGAATTGCTTCATAAAATTGTCCGATACTATCAAAATGTCTGGTAATTGGCGCTTTAGGATCAGAAGGTCTTTCGATTGTAGAAAATTCATCTAATGCTTCTCTGGAGAATTTTAAAAGATGAACTTCAAACGGAGGTGAACCTTTAGGAACTTCCGGAACAATGCCACCCGGAAGCGGAGTAGGGTAGTTTGGAATAATGTCTTTTACATTAAAAAGTTTATCCCCTTTTTTTATTGTTTTTGGATCTGTAATGGCGTTCAAAATGTTTGAAACCAAAACCATGTGCAGCATTTCTTCTACAACAACACTTCTAATAAGCGTGGCAGCTTCCACATTACTACCTTCTTTAATCGTGTAAAGTCCGCACAAATAAGGTGGAATCGTTGAAAGCTCTAATTGTAAAGCTATTCTAAGATTGTGCTGAAGATCTTTAAGATCTTTGATGTAATTTTTTACATCTCTTTTAGACATTTTCAACGAAATACCTTTTGCACTTTTGGCTGCGATTGCTGGTGCAACATTGAGTTCATTATCTGCAATAAAGGTATTATCTGTAGCAACTGAGTAGACCTCTTCGTTAATATCCAGATCAGCAATTGGTTTAATTAGCTTTTGACGATTTGGATTGTTCTTTTGAAATAATTTATTTTCCATAATAGTTATTGTTCAAGTTGTTGAAGGATAGCTTCTGCCGCTTTAAAAGTTAGGGCAGACATAGTTAGAGTTGGGTTTGAAGTTCCAAGAGTCGGCATATTGCCGCAGCCTACTAAGAACAGGTTTTCGTGATCCCACGTACGCATGTTGGCATCGACAACAGAATCTTCTTTTGAGAATCCCATTCTGTGTGTTCCTACAATATGTCCTGCACCGGCAAAAGTGTAGCCCTTGCCTTTGTAAGTCACATAATCAGCATCTGAAGCCGGATTGTAAGATGTAAAATCTTCGATACCGCATTGGCTGAACAATTGCTCAGAAACAATTCCTGATGCTTCAAAAGCTTTCAGCATATATTCTGTTGCTTTATAATAAATTACAGGTCTGTAATTGCCAATATTATCTTTGTATTGAGGATCAATTCTTACACGGTTATCAGGATCTGGAGCCTGTTCGCATTCGAAGTGCGTAAAGAATTGTCTTGTAACCAGATTTTCGATTTTATCACGAAGTTCTTTTCCAATAATACCTTCGTTTACAGCATTAATAACATCTGTTGCAGGTGAACCAGTTGGCCATGCCCAGCCCCAATTGTCTAATGGAAGAATCCAGGCAGCATGATTTTTACGAAATTCTCCATCTCTAAAAGTTGGAATATTAGAAGTAGAACCCGGACCGCGATATGGATAAATAGGATCTTTTGATAATCCCCATCTTAAAACCGTCATATGATCCATTAAGTTACGCCCAACCTGATCGCTGCTGTTTGCTGCTCCTGACGCTAATAATAATTTAGCATTTTCAATCGCACTGCAGGCCATTACATACAAGGTTCCTTTAGCAGTATGGGTTTCGTATGAAGAAGAACTTCCTTTAACGTACGTTTTGTATTCAACGCCGTTAATCCAGTTTGAAGTTTCGTTGATTAACAATCGGGAAGCAACAGCTTGTGTTTTTACGACAAGATTTCCCATGTCGCATTTTCTGAATGTTTTTAAAGCATTGTATTTCGCCTGAACCGGACAAATTGGTACACAGCTTGCATTTCCTTCGCAGCGCTGGCCTGTATATTGATCCCAGTTTGAACCAACCGGATCATATTCTCCAGGTTGAATTTTGATAATATCTAATTTTTTTGAAGCGGGATTCCATTCGACTCCGCCAATATTGTAATCAAGATTCGGAATTGAATTTCGTCCTTGCGGCGTACTGATACAAGTCAATGTATAGTCTTTACCATTAAGTTTAATGTTATTGTTTTTATCAATTACCTTTTTCATTACGCCGTCAAGGTAACTTGTTGGAATGCCTTTCATTGGAAACACATAATCTTTACCGAAAATGTTACTTTGTCCGTTAGGATACTGCTGATCTTCTACATTTCCCGAAACGCCAATTTCGTTTTCAGCCATTTCATAATAACGTGACATATCCTCATATTTAATAGGCCAGTCTACGCCAACGCCGTATTTAGATTTCATGACAAAATCGCTTGGCAGCATTCTAAGTGTGGTTCCAAGCCAGTGCAGTGTTGTTCCTCCCGGTGCTCTTGTATTATCACTTGCAAAAGGAAGCGGTCCCATTTGTACCAAATATCCTTTTGTTGAAGGTCTGTCTTTTGGGATTTTCTGAATGTCAAGAACATCAATTGAAGGCGCATCTTTTATATTCGGATAAGGCGAATTCGGAACTTTTGCAGAAGCATTATAAAACGTATTAAGATAATCCTGATAGTTTTTATAATTAGCATCCTGATCCATTGCTATACCTGCAGAAAGACCTGCTTCTAGCATTAAAACTTTCTTACCTGCATTGGTAAGAACCTTTGCTATTATTGATCCGGCAATACCAGAACCAACAATTACTACATCATAATTATTTTCCATTTGATTACCTTTTTGTTATGAATTTTTTACTGTAAGCGGACGTTCTGCCCATGAGCCGTAACCAGGTTGTTTTGCACCCGGCGGATGTGTATGTGCGGCATTCCACATAAGCCCTTGAATATAAGAAGCTGATGAAATTACTTCGCTTCCCCAGTTTCCGGTATACCAAAGGATAATGATGTTTTTTGCCAATCCGTTGTAAGCTGAAGCAGCCATAAATTGTGAGGCTAAAGCAGCCTCAATGTTTTTTTTGGATTTGTCATTTAAAAGCACATGAACATCAAGAAAGAAATAATCGATGTCTTGTTTGTCCGTGTTTTTCTGGATCGTGTTGTAATAGGTTTCCAGCATTCCGGTGGCTTTGAGTTCAGTTTTACTGAAACCGGTTAGAAGCGCCGAAACCTCTAAAAAGAGTTTTGTTTGGGAATTAGGTTCCATGGTGTTAGTTTTTTGGGAATTAAAGGGTTAAACATTGTTTTTGTTAATTGATTTTTTGATAACATGTTTAAGTCCAATATGCTAACCTTGTACCTTGAGTATAGATGCGATGATTCCTCCAGAAGTAAAGACAAGCTTGTACAATTGGCTGTTTCCGCAAGTTTTGAAGCGTAAGTATTAGTAGCGTTACTTTGCTTCGACACAGTAGTATTAGTTTTGATATTGAGCCTTGTTTTTTCTATTAAAATTACTGGAGATATAAAAAGGCTATTGATAAATTGACACAGGAGTAAGATTTTATGTCACAAAAGAGATAATTTTTGGTACTAAAACTTTTATAATGTTAGATTAGTTGTTAAAAGTTTGAAATATTAACATAAGCTTAAAGATTATAACATATTGAAATTGAGTTTTCTATGCTTTTTCTAATTAGTATCGGCTGTAAAATGAGTTTTTATTCTGATACGTTATAAGCATAAAAAAAGGCTGTCTCAAAAGTCGAGACAGCCTTTATATTATTTTACATATTTGCTTGTTCTGTAAGAACATTTCATTGGTAGAAAATTATATTTTTATAACGGTTTGCGTTCCGTAGGAATGTTTGATTTTCGCATTGTTTTTTAATAATCCGACCTATCAAACGTTCCTACGGAACGCAATTGTGGCTCATCTTTATTTTTTTCTACCTACGAAACATTCCTATGGAATCATAAATCGGATATCAAAAAGAGACCAATAAGTCACTAAAAACAAACAAAATATTTATACTAAAAGAGCTGCCTCGAATTTAGAGGCAGCTCTTTACTATTTAAGGATTTGTTTAATCCTGAAGAATAAAATTCAGGTTAAAGTTTATTCGTTTTAGTGTCCACAATTTTACTTACTCTAAATACTAAAAAGATAGTAAGTAACATAATTCCGGAAGCAGTCATTGCTAAAATGTCATAATGTTCTAACGGTGCATAACTGTCTTTTTGATAAATAATTAATCCCGCAATTACAGCACCAAAGCCTCCGGCCATTTGTTGCAAAGAGGAATTAATACTCATAAAAGCACCACGATCCTGCGGATCAGGAATTGCAGACGTTAAAGTCGTTGACGGAACCATTCTGCTCATAATTGTTGCCATCATAAAAACGTTGATAAGCAATACAATATAGAATGGAGTTGGGCCAAAATGAGAATAAATATTGATTAGAATCACGGCAGATACGGTAGCAAATGCAAAGATTTTAAATTTATTTACCCTATCACTAAGTTTACCAATAAATGGCATTGTAATTAAAGTTGCAATTCCGGTAATCATGAATAATAAAGGCAGCTGCTCATTCGTTACTTTAAGGTTGTTGATCGCAAACGCACTTCCGAAAGGCATCATCATAAATCCTCCAATAGAAAGCAGGGCAGTAGCTAAAAAACCAACCTGATAATTCTTTTTAGCAATAGTATGATACAAATGCATCAAGGCTGTTTTTTCCTGCTTCAACTGTAAATGCTCCGTAACAGGTTTTAATTTTACATATAAAATTATCGTAATAATGGCAGCCATAGCCGCAATCCATAAAAACGGAACATGCCATCCCCATGCATTTGCAATGTATAAACCAATTGGAATTCCAAGAACCTGACTAACACCAAATCCCATTTGTATAAATCCCATTACTTTTCCTCTTTGCTGCAGGCTGAATAAATCAGCTACAATAGCAAGAGAGACAGAACCAATTACACCTCCAAATAATCCGGTAAAAACTCTTGCAGCAACTAACAAAAAAAAGGTAGGTGCCAAGGCGCAGAATAAAGTCCCGATTGTGAACCCGATGTAAAAGAAAAGTAACAATTTTTTTCGATCAAATTTATCTGCAAAACCAGCTGTAAGCAATCCCGAAATTCCGGCACTAAAAGCATAAGCAGAAACGGCAATACCAAATTGAGAAGCCGTAATATTTAAGGTTTTAATCATAATATCCCCAAGCGGCGACATTACCATAAAATCAAGCACAACCGTAAATTGTGTCATGGCTAAAAGAAATATAACCAGTTTTTGATAGCCATTAAAACTGGGTGCGATAGTTTGTTTTTCGTTCATATAATTATTGTAGTTCTTTGCAGTCAAAATTGTGAAAATTCAATAAGTCAATAATTTGAGCTGCGTTTAGTTTTTCGCTTATAATTCTCAATACACAATCAATATCTTCCTGATCAATAGTCCATTGCAGGATAGATTTGTTTGCATTTAAAAATGTTGCGATTTTGTTTTTACTTGTCTCTGTTTTTATATTAGTGGCGAATATCAATACATTCATAACATAAAATTTAAGGTGTTAATGCCTTTATCACGAGTCTAAAAGCTTCTTGTTGTATTTCATTTGTTAATTGAAATGGAGTGCTACCTCCAAGTCCTTTACCTTTTTCATGAAAACGCAGCAAGTTGTACAGCGGGCCATAAGCAATACTCCAGAATACCTCCTTTGATACGGGTACTATTTCTTTTCTTTCAATTGCCCGATGCAAAAACTTCGTCATGATTTCTTTGAGTTCCATCAAACTTTCGTTAACGATATGTTCACCATAATTAGAATTTTGGAGAATTTCCCAGCAGGCAATTTTATCAGTGTTTTTCAGCATAAACTCTGATCGGTTTTCCCATTGCTTTGCTAGACCTTCTACAAAAGGCATTTCTGGCGAGAAATCTTTAAGCGAACTTTTAAAGAAGTAGGTGCCCATTTCAGTTCCAATTTTTTTAATCAGATCTTCTTTGTCAGCATAATAGATATAAAGCGTCGCTACAGAAATCCCGCACTCTTTCGCAAGTTTGTTCATTGTAAAGCCTTCGATGCCATACTTTACAATCATTTCTATAGTTTTCTCTTTAACTAATTCTTCTTTATTAATATCTCTTGTTCTCAAAATGAAAAGGATTTTATTGAATTGACTCTGCAAAGATATAATAATAAATGAACGTTTATTCATTTATGAAAAATATTTTTCAAAAAACTTTAAAAACAGCAAAAGTTGCTTCCCAATATAATTTTACTATTTTTACTCTTAGCAGCTATCATACTCAATATTATTTGGTATGAAATACTGAATTGTTTTATTAACCTAATTATTTAAAAATGAGAAAAAACAACGATTTTGGTTTGTTAATACTTCGTATTACAATTGGATTTTTAATGCTTTTGCATGGTATTTCAAAATTTAAAGGCGGATTAGATTTCATCAGCGGAATGCTTGTTGAAAAAGGACTTCCGGGTTTCTTTGCTTATGGCGTTATCATAGGCGAAATTTTGGCACCAATCTTAATTATAATTGGTTTTAGAACCAGAATTGCTGCTTTGATTTTAGCTTTCAACTGTTTAGTTGCAGTTTTAATGGCACACAGTCAGGATATTTTTAAAATTAGCGATCACGGAGGCTGGGAACTGGAACTTCTAGGGTTATATTTCTTTACGGCAATTGCTTTGTTTTTTACCGGAGGAGGAAAATTTGCAACTTCAAAAAGTAATAAATGGGACTAAAAACTCATTAAAATATAAAAATACAAAGCGGCCGTTTGAGCCGCTTTTTTTATGATTTTATTAGTAAGAAAGTCAGTGAAATCAATGTCTGATAATAATTTGAATTCTAATGTTATTCTAATGTAGCGACGAAAATTTAGTTTTAACTTGCACCCCGAAATTATTTTTTTGCAATGCTTAACAGAATTAAAAATAGCCTTTTATGTAAATGCCTTCAGGCGTTACTAATCGGCTATTTTTTAATGAGCAGTATTAATGTCTCTGGAACTTTCAGCCGAATTATAAAAGAAAATACTGAAAATCATTCTGTTAAAGGTATAACATGTAATCTTTTAAAGAAAATCTTCAAGTGCGACGGAATTCCCGAAGAACTGGATGATTACGAAGCAAAAGATACTAAAACAACAAAACTTGCAAAAGGCATTCCGTTATTAGAATATCTGGTTCCTTTAGATGCCTCAATACCGGGATTTTATTTTCAAAATGACCTAAAAGGAAAAAACTACATAGACAACCCGATTTTTTCGTTTGGGTTTCATGGTAAAATTCATTTACCGCCTCCTCGATTTATTATATAAATTATTAATTCTGATTGGATTATGAAAAATTTTGTAATCCTTAATATGGTATTTGCCGTATATAATCTATCTATTAATGTTGTATTTATATATAAATCATGACACCTTTAAAACGTTTTTACAATTTACTCGCCTTAGACAAACGCGACGTATACCAAATTATATTTTACGCAGCTTTTGCGGGTTTGGTAAATCTTTCTCTGCCTTTAGGAATTCAGGCAATTATTAATTTTATTCAAAGCGGACAGCTTAGTGTTTCCTGGATTGTATTGGTTTTTCTGGTTACAATTGGAGTTGGCTTTGGCGGAATTTTAACCATTCTGCAGCTGCGAATCGTAGAAAATCTGCAGCAGCGAATCTTTGTGCGTTCGTCTTTTGAATTTGCTTACAGACTGCCTTTAATTAAATTTAAAGAAATGTATTCTGAATATGCACCTGAAAAAGCAAATCGATTTTTTGATACACTTATGGTTCAAAAAGGAACGGCAAAACTTTTACTCGATTTTTGTACTGCCTTTCTACAGGTTGGTCTGGGTATTATTTTGCTGGTTTTATACCATTCCTTTTTTACCGTAATCGGACTTTTGTTTATTGTTATTCTGTATATCATTTTTAAATTTTCTTATAAAGATGGTTTAGAAACAAGTCTTAACGAATCAAAATTTAAATATAAAGTGGCGGCCTGGCTTCAGGAAATTGCCCGTAATCGTGAAAGTTTCCGCAGAAAAGGCGGTTTCGACTATGCTTTAGACAGAAATGACGGCTATGTGAGTCATTATGTCAATTACCGTGAAAAGCACTTTCAGGTAATGAAAAAACAATACATTCAGCTGACTATTTTTAAAGTAATTGTTACTGCTGCCCTTTTGTCGATTGGTGGTTTTCTGGTAATTCACCATCAAATGAACATTGGGCAGTTTGTGGCAGCTGAAATTGTTATTGTATTGCTGATCAATTCTGTAGAAAAAATAATCTTCGGATTAGAATCTTTTTACGATGTATTGACATCTTTAGAAAAAATTGGTCAGGTTACCGATATGGAAATTGCCTGCATTCCTAAAACCTCTGCTGTAACCGAAACCGGAATTACAATCGAAACAGAAAGTATTGCTTACAATTATCCGGAACACAATAAAAAATCGCTTAAAAATATTAACCTGAAAATAAATCAGGGCGAAAAGATCATTTTAAGAGGAACAAACGGTGCCGGAAAAAGTACTTTATTACGCTTATTGGCCGGACTGCTTGAGCCAGAAGGCGGCGCTATGTATGTAACAGATAATTTCATGAACCGTTTAGACGAAGACAGTTACAGAGCACAATCCGGAACGCTTTTACAAGGCGATACGCTTTTTGAGGGAACGATTAAGGAAAATATTCTTTTTGGAAATGAAACCATCAATAATGACGATTTAAAATGGGCTTTAGATAATGTGTGTTTAACGCCTTATATTAAAACTTTTCCTAACGGACTGGAACATCAGATTCATCCGGGCGGACGCGAACTTTCGGCTTCAGATGTGCAAAAGATTCTTTTGGCCCGAAGTATTGTAACCAAACCTAATATATTATTCCTTGAAGATCCGGTTGATAAAATGGACGAACTAACGTCGGGTAAAATTGTTGATTTTTTACTTGCCGAAGAAAATGACTGGACGGTGATTGTTACTTCTAAAAATGATGTATGGAAGAACAAATGTAACCGTATGATTACGATTGATGATGGAAAAATTATTAACGACATAAAGCTTTAATCATGCTTAATATATCTAAAGATAATAACGTACTTATAACGCCGGGAAAATACAAATCGATTACCGCCGTTGCGCGCAGACCGCACTATAAAATTTTAAATCGGGTAATTGTTGGATTTTTAATTTTCTGCATTGCCTGTCTTTTTCTTCCGTGGACACAAAATATTTCAGGAAGTGGTTCTGTAACAACTTTAAAACCAGACCAAAGACCACAGACTGTCCATAATGCCATTGCCGGAAGAATCGAAAAATGGTATGTGCAGGAAGGGGATTATGTGAAAAAAGGAGATACGATTTTGTTTATTTCTGAAACGAAAGAAGATTATTTAGATCCCAATTTGGTTGGCAATACAAAAGATCAGGTGGATGCCAAAAAAATGGCAGTAGAATCGTATGCTGATAAAGTAAGTTCGCTAAACGTTCAGGCGCAGTCGCTTAACACAGAAAGAGAATTGAAACTGCAGCAGGCCCAAAATAAAATAAAACAAGCCCAGCTGAAAATTAAAAGTGACAGTATGGATCTTGAAGCGGTAAAAACACAGTTAAGAATCGCAAAAACACAGTTTGATCGTTCAACCGCACTTAATAAAGAAGGTTTAAAACCGCTTACAGATGTGGAGCAAAAACGATTAAAACTTCAGGAATCTGAGGCGTATATTATTACACAGCAAAACAAACTTTTGAGCAGTAAAAACGAATTGATAAATGCAAGAGTAGAAATAAACCGTATCACGGCTGAATATTCTGAAAAGATATCCAAATCAAGAAGTGATAAATTCACGGCTTTAAGCACACAATATGATACAAAAGCTCAGGTAAATAAACTGGAAAATCAATATGTAAACTACAGTATTAGAAATGGTTTGTATTATATCACGGCTCCGCAAAGCGGATATGTAAACCGAGCTTTACTGGCCGGACTTGGCGAGACAATTAAAGAGGGAACGCCAATTATCAGTATTATGCCGGCAAGTTATGATATTGCGGTAGAAACTTATGTAGATCCTATCGATCTTCCATTGGTGCATCGCGGTGCAAAAGTTCGTGTTTGGTTTGACGGATGGCCAAGAATTGTATTTTCAGGATGGCCGGGATTATCCTACGGAACTTTTGGCGGCAAAGTAGTGGCGATTGAAAATTTTATTAGTGCCAATGGAAAATACAGGGTTTTGATTTCTCCCGACGGAAATAAGGATGAAAAATGGCCAAAAGAATTGAGTATTGGAGCAGGAGCACAGAGTATTGCTTTATTAGAAACGGTTTCGGTTTGGTATGAAATATGGCGAAACTTAAATGGATTTCCGCCAAATTATTATAAGTCAGATGAAAAGGAGGCAAAAAATGGGAAAGACAAAAAATAAATTTAAGACGATAGTTCGACTGTTTTCTCTTTTGTTTTTATTCGGTTTTACCACAATTTATGGCCAGGATTTTAATAAGGAAGAATTGAGTTACAGCGAATACTTAGGATATGTAAAAAAATACCATCCGCTGGTAAAACAGGCAAATCTTGAAATTAGTAATGCGCAGGCAGCGTTAATGCTGGCACGTGGCGGTTTTGATCCGAAAATTGAAGTGGATTACAATAAAAAAGAGTTTAAAGGAACAGAATATTATTCGCTTTTAAACAGCAGTTTTAAAGTCCCAACCTGGTACGGAATTGAAATTAAAGCCGGTTTTGACGATACGGACGGACAATATTATAATCCGCAGAATCGTACACCGGATAATGGATTAACTTCTTTGGGAGTCAGCGTGGCGCTGGGGCAGGGAATGTTTATAAACCAAAGAATGGCTGATGTGAGAGAAGGAAAACTGCAGTTAAAATTAAGCGATGCACAACGAAAACTAAGAGCGATTGAGGTTTTATATAAAGCAAGCGAAGCTTATTTTGAATGGAGAAAAAGCTACAATGAAGCAGAACTTTATAAACGATATCTTGGTTTTGCAAGCACACGTTTTACAGGTGTAAAAAAACTAATCGAACTTGGTGATGCTCCGGCAATTGACAGCGTTGAAGCCGGAATTACGGTTCGAAACAGAGAATTAAATGTTGAAAACGGAAATTTGAAATTAGCAAAAGCGAAACTATATCTTTCTAATTATTTATGGCTTGAAAATGTGCCTGTTGAATTGGGAGATATGGTGAAACCGGAAGAAAATTTGATTCTGACTTTAGAAGAAACCCTAAAAACAGACGCCATGATGGTAAATGTAGAGACACTGGACTCGCATCCTAAAATTCAGGCTTTAGAAACTAAAATGTCGATGCTGGAAGTGAACAGACAATTGAAAGCAAATTCACTGCTTCCAAAATTAAATGTGGGTTATAATTATATTTCTGAGCCTTCTTATTTTGATTCGTTTAATGCCGATGATTATAAATTCAATATAGATTTCAGCATTCCGATTTTTTTGAGAAAGGAGCGGGGAAGCCTGAAAATGGCAAAACTTAAAATTCAGGATCTAAAGTTTGATATTGAACAGCAGAGACTGGAGCTTAAAAACAAAATAAAAGCCCAGCAAACGGAAATAGCTTCTTTAAAAAGGCAGAAAAATGTAATTGACAATTTAGTAAAAGATTATGTAACGATGCTGAATTCTGAAGAGAAGTTGTTTTCTTTTGGCGAAAGCTCGATCTTCTTACTTAATTCGAGAGAGAATAATCTGGTGAGCGCAAAATTGTCTCAAATTAGCATTGAAAATCAGTTTTACATTTCAAATGCGGAGCTGTATAAAGTATTGGCTAATCCCGATTAATTTGAATTTCCTAAAAATGTTATGTATTAATCGTTGAGCGAAATTTGAAAAAGCCTCTTTATTGTAATTATTTTGTTTTAATAAAAACTAAAACTTAGGTTTTCATTTTTTAAAAATGTGTTATCATTCCATAGGAATGTTTCGTTGGTAGAAAAAAATAGTGTCAGCCACATTTTATGTTCCGTAGGAACGTTTGAGATGTTAGATTGAAAAAAATGTCAAAATCAAACGTTCCTACGGAACGTAAACCATAACAACAATATAATTTTTCTACCAATGAAATGTTCCTACAGAACAAAGAAGATATAAATAAAAAAGGATTGTTTCAAAAGTCGAAACAATCCTTTTTTATTTTCTAATTAGAATTTTGTTGCAAATTCTTTTGCAAAATCTTCCAGTTTTATTTTCCCGTCAACAGAAGCATTGCTTGATATGAAATGTTCAATGATTTTTCCGCTTCTTAAACCAGTTCCCATTTCAGCATAAAGTTTAGCAATTTCTTCAGGTATTCCGGCTTGTGCCATTCCTTCAAGAGCTTGTTCATCTGTAAATGCTACCCACGGTAATTCTGGTTTTGCAATTGCAGCTCCCAAAACTTTTGCAGCTTCACCCGGAGTACGGACATCGCTGATAATATATCGGATATTTTTTCCTGCCGGACTGTGCTGTAATTCTTCGGCAACAGCCTGTGCAATATCTTCAGGATGCACAAAAGGAATTTTTATATCTGATGGATAATTAGAACCAATAATTCCGACTCCTTTAACCAACGGAACATCATTGTAAAAATTAGTAAAGAAGAAACCTGCTCGTAAAAAAGTTACAGAAGTATTTAATTCATTATATATTTCTTCTATTTTATGAAGTCCTGCAATTGGCCCGGTTCCAGATGGTAAATGAGCACCAATACTGCTTAACATTACTACTCTTTTTACTTTGGCTTCTTCAATTGCTTTTGCAAAAGATTTTCCGGCTCCTGCTGTATTGGCGATTACATTTGCTCCGCCTAAATTTGGCGGTGTCATGGCAAAAATGGCATCTGCACCTTTTAATGTTTCTAACAAAAAGGCTGCATCGCTTACAGAACCTACTGCTGCTTTTGCACCAAGATTTTCGATTGCTGTTTTTCTGTCGGCATTGCTGCTTATTACGGTTACGTCGTGACCCGCAGCGACAAGTTTAGTAGTTAATGGTTTTCCTATGTTCCCTAAAGAACCTGTTACTATAATTTTCATATATATAATTTTTTTTATTACAGTTACAAAGGTATCTTTGTACTTACTTTTATACAAGTACTTACCCTATAGTATGTATTATGACAGCAATTAAAGAATCATCTACCATTCAGGAAAACAAGCAGTATGCACTTGACACATGTCCTGTTACATTTGTAATGGAAAAAATTGGAGGTTACTGGAAACCTATTATTGTGTATCATTTATCAAATGGAGATAAACGTTATAGCGAGTTAAAAAGAGCAATTCCGGCAATTACAGAAAAAATGCTTATTCAGCATTTAAAACAATTAGAAGCAGACGGGATTGTCATTAGAGAAGCAAAACCAGTCGTACCACCGTTTGTAACTTACAGACTTACCAATGCCGGACAAGGCTTAATGCCGGTTATCAATGCTATGGCTTCTTGGGCTTTTAAGGTTAAGGAGGGAGAGTTTCTTTAGAAGGGGCTAAGGTGCTGAGATGCTAAGGTTCTAAGTTTTTTTTAGGTTCAAAGATACAAAGATACAAAGGTTCAAAGGTTTTAGAAAAAATCTTAGCCTCTCAGCACCTTAGTCCCTTAGTTCCTCAGTATCTTAGAACCTTAGCATCTCAGCATCTCAGAACCTTACTTAACAACCGTTGCTTCCAATTCTACTTTAACGGTTTCAAAAAGGCTTTTTACTTCCATCAAAGTTGTGGCCTGCTGAATGTTGTGTTTGGCAATCCATTCCTGTAGAATATTGAAGTGAGGCCAAAGCTCAGAAGTTGCCGTTGTGTAAATAGTTAATCTCACGATACCGCTGCATTCGTAACCAGCTTCGGTGATTACTTGTTCCAGATTTTGAATGGCCAGTTTTAACTGCGATTCCATGTTTTCATTGCTTGAAATTCCGTCGGCGTTTATTGCAGTTTGTCCTGAAACATATAATGTTCCCTGCGGATTTTTTACTTCAACTGCCTGGTTATAACTACGCTCATTTTGCCATTTCCACGGATTGATAACTCTTTTTTCCATTTGATTTCCTTTTTTAGTTTGTGCCAATAGCGGCATTGTTATGATTAATAATAATCCTAAAAGTTTTGTTGTTGTTTTCACGATTACAGTTTAAAATTTATACTGCAAAATTGAAAATAACTTGTGGAAACAGATCTTGACATTTGTCACGAATATAAAGTGCGAAATGTCACATTTACGACGACAAACGGCTTAAGGTTTCGCGCGAGACTCCTAAATATGAAGCAATAAGGCTTTTAGGAACGCGCTGAAAAAGAGATGGATATTGTTTTAAAAGCTGTTCATAACGTTCTTTTGGATTAGAAGTCATCCAGTAAAGAATACGCCGCTGTGAGGCCAGAAAGCCAAAGTTGGCTTTCTCCAGAAAAAAACGCAGCATTTTTGGGGAATTATCGCATAGATCTTTATAATCATCGAGCGTAAAACAAAGCACTTCTGTATCTTCTAAACATTCTAAAGACATGGTGGCCTTGGTTTGGGTAAAATAAGCATAATAATCGCTTTCCCACCAGTCTTCCATGGCAAAGGAAACAATATGCTGCTTTAGAGATTCATCTGTGTAAACCAATTTTAAAAGTCCCGAAATTATAAAATAAGCATATTTTACATCATCGCTTTCCTGAATTAAAAATTGATGTTTTTTGAATTTTTTGGTGATAAAATGCTGGCTGACAAATGAAAACTCTTCATCTGTCAGCTTTACTATTTTTTCTATATGTTCCCGAAGTTTTTCCTGCATAGTATGACCAAAGATATTTAAATTTTTCGATGATCAAAAAGGGCGGGTTTTTAATTGGATTGAAATTAAACCGGATGATCGATTGAATTAAACTGGATTGAAATCCAGCCCTACAATATAAACCGAGCCGTTGGCTCTTTATTTTGATACTGCAAAATATAGATCATATTAAAATCCGGATTTCAATCCGGTTTTGATTCTATATGGTTATTTCTGCGGAATATAAATATTAAACGTAGCACCTTCCATAGGCTTTGCTGTAGCGTTAATAATACCATTATGATTTTCTACAATTTTTTTTACGATGGCGAGACCAATTCCGGTTCCGTCATAAATATCCCGGCTGTGTAATCGTTGAAAAACGCCGAATATTTTTTCGCTGTGTTCCGGTTCAAAACCAATTCCGTTGTCTTTAAAACTTATGTGGCAATAATTTTCTGTCGTAGATAATTTATCATTTTGTAATTCTTCACCGCTGACAATCCGGCTTTTGATTTCGATTTGCAGCGGAATTTCTTTTTGCGAAAATTTCAGTGCATTGTTTACCAGATTTTCAACAAGCTGAATAAACAAAAACGGTATGATATTTATTTTGCCATGAAGTTCTGTAATAATTGAGGCATTTTTTTCCTTGATGTTTTCCCGAAGCGCTTCTTTGACATTTTCTATAATGATATTAAGATCTGTATTTTCATAAATACGATCTGTAATGTTGGTTCGTGAAAAAGTCAAAAGATCATTGATTAATTCCCGCATTCGGTTGGTTGAATACAAAATACGCTCAAATTTTGCCTGTCCGTCCGGACTTAAATTGGGGTATTCTTTTGCAAGAATAATGTTTGTAAAAGTTTGAATTTTACGCAGCGGCTCTTGTAAATCGTGACTTGAAATATGTGTAAAAGCGTCAAGTTCAGTATTTTTCTTTTTTAACTCTGTTGCATATTTTTCTATAGCAAAATATTGCGCGGCTAATTCTTCATTTGCTTTTGTGATTTTGGCATTAAGTGCAGTTGCTTCTTCTTCTCGAAGGCGCAGTTCCCGGTTTTTCTTATACAATTCTGTAAAAACCATCACTTTTGCCTGAAGAATTTCTGCAGATAAAGGCTTAATCATATAATCAACAGCTCCTGATTGATATCCTTTAAAGATATAATCTGAGGTATTCATATTGGCCGTTAAGAAAATTATAGGAACGTGTTTAAGTTTGTCGCTCTGGCGAATAAGTTCGGCAGTTTCGAACCCATCCATAAGCGGCATCTGCACATCCATAAGTATAATAGCAAAATCCTGGCTTTTAAGGAGAATTCGCAGAGCATCTTTCCCAGAAGTTGCTTCTACAAATTCATATCCCTGATCTGCAAGTATGACCTGAAGCGAAAGTAGGTTTTCCTTCTTGTCATCGACAATTAATATTTTAACCGGATGTTCTTCCATGGGATTCTGGTTTTTCATAATAAAGAAATTATTTTAACCATACTCTCATTAAAGAGGATAATTGTTCAACATTAACCGGTTTTGTAATATAGTCTGATGCACCAGACTCGATACAGCGCTGTCTGTCGCCTTTCATTGCTTTTGCTGTTACGGCAATAATAGTCAGGTCTTTATGGCGTATGTTTTTTCTAATGATTTTCATGGTTTCATAACCATCTAATTCCGGCATCATGATATCCATTAAAACAATATCAATTTTTAAATTCTGACTCAAAATATCAATCGCCTCGTGACCACTTTCTGCGCTGATAACGTCTAAACCAAAACGCTCTAAAGCAGTTGTAAGGGCAAATAAATTTCGAACGTCGTCGTCTACCAAAAGCACTTTTTTATTGATTAAAACATCTTCTTTTAAATAATACGTTTCAATTCTGTCTTTCATACTTTCCGGCAGCTCTTTATGAACGCGATGCATAAACAGGGCAGTCTGATCTACTAATTCATCGATAGATGCGGCGCTTTTTGTAATAATACTGTGTGCAAAACGGCTGAGTTTAGCACGCTGTTTTTTATTGACATCGCCAGCAGAATGTACAATGATAGCCGTTTCCTGCCCGCTGATATTATTTTCCAGATCACTTATTAAATCCAGACCATCGGCATCTGGAAGAATTAAATCTAATATGATGCAGTCAAATGATTTTTCCTGTATCAATTTTACAGCATCTTTTGCAGTTAAAGCGGTTGATACCGAAATATCTTCTCCCTGAACGGCTTCAACAATTCGTTCTAGTTCAAATTCATTATCATCAACTACAAGCAGATTTTTTTCTTTCTTGTCTTTAAAATCCTGAATATCATTAAAAAGAGAAGTCAATAACTCGTTTTTAACAGGTTTAAGAAAAAAGTTTCTTGCACCGCGTTTTAAACCTTTGTTTCTTTCGTCTTCTCCCGAAATAATATAAACCGGAATATGACGAAGTGTAAAATCTGTTTTTAATCGGTCTAGAATTTTCCAGCCGCTGGTGTCCGGCATGTTTAAATCCATTGTAATGGCGTGCGGCTGAAATTGATTGATATAATCTACAACATCATTTCCGCGTGTAGTTACAATTGCTTTTATACCATGCTGATGCGCTCTTTCTAATAATATTTTAGCAAATGTGATATTGTCTTCAGCAATTAAAAGAATTTTGTCATTTGGTTTAATATCAGTTCGGTCGTCGCCAACTTCATCAACAAAATACAAATCAATATCTGATTTTTTGAAACTTGCAGACGGAAGTGATTTTAAACGGCTTTTTCCAGCGTGGATAACGTTTGTTTCTTCATTTACATTAATGTCTTCCAGTTCCGGAATATGAACAAATTTAAGCGGTAAGAATAAAGTAAATTTACTTCCAATGTTGGTGTCGCTTTCCAGTTCGATGCTTCCGCCTAATAAATCAGAAAGTCCGCGGCTGATGGATAATCCTAAACCGGTTCCGCCATATTTACGGCTTGTAGATCCTTCTGCTTGTTGAAAAGCTTCAAAAATGATGTTTTGTTTTTCTTTGGAGATTCCAATTCCGGTGTCTGAAATTTCAAAAGCTACAACAGCTTCGGCATTTTCCAGACTTGCGTTTTTCGTTTTCCAGTTATTATCTGCTTTATAAATGTTTAATCTAACGCCGCCTTTTTCAGTAAACTTGAATGAATTCGAAAGCAGATTTTTTAGAATCTGATTCAATCTTTGCGAATCGGTTTCCATTACTTCAGGAAGATTATCATCCATCATAATTTCAAAATGAAGATGTTTCGCCTGAGAAATAGGGTTGAAGGTCGACTCCACAAATCGGCTGATTTCTGCAAAACTAATTGGGTTGTAATCCACAGAAATATAACCTGATTCAATTTTAGAAAGATCCAGAATATCATTAATTAACTGAATTAAGTCATCCCCGCAAGAGTTGATTGTTTTAGCAAACTGAATTTGTTTTTCGGATAAGTTTCCGTCGCGGTTGGCAATTAATTCGTTGGCAAGAATCTGCAAACTGTTTAATGGCGTTCTTAACTCGTGCGACATATTGGCGAGGAACTCAGATTTGTATTTTGAAGTCAGTGTAAGCTGATCTGCTTTTTCTTCTAATGCTTTACGGGCAACCTCAACTTCTTGGTTTTTAAGTTCTACTTCTTCTTTTTGATTGGCCAATAAAATCGCTTTTTCTTCCAGTTCTTCGTTGGTGTTTTTCAACACTTCCTGCTGACTTTTCAGCTCGCTTGCCAATGATTGTGATTGTACCAATAATTCTTCGGTTCTTGAATTCGATTCGATAGTATTCAATACAATACCAATACTTTCTGTTAATCCTTCAAGGAAATCTAAGTGTGTCTGACTAAAGGTATCAAGCGAAGCCAATTCAATAACTGCTTTAAGTCTTCCTTCAAATAAAACGGGAAGGATAATGACATCTTTTGGTTTGGCATCTCCTAAACCAGAATTGATTCTGATATAATCTTTTGGAACATTACTTAAAATGATTCTTTCTTTTTCAATAGCAACCTGACCTATAAGTCCTTCGCCCATAGCGTAGGAGGTAGGTGAATTTTTTCTTTTGATGTAAGCGTAAGAGGCAATTAAATTCAGTTTAGAATCCATGAATTGTTCGCCTTCTTCGAGAATATAGAAAAGTCCGTGCTGTGCTGTAACAACGGCTGCAAGCTCTGAAAGGATTTTCATGGTAACGGAATTAAGCTCTTTCTGCCCTTGAAGCATTTGCGTAAACTTAGCTAAATTCGATTTCAGCCAGTCTTGTTCCTGATTACGTAAAGTAGTTGCTTTTAGATTTGAAATCATCTGGTTAATAGTATCTTTAAGAGCTTCAACTTCACCTTTTGCTTCAACACCAATTGTTCGTGTTAAATCTCCCTGTGTTACCGCCGATGCTACCTCAGAAATCGCACGTACCTGTGTGGTAAGATTCGCCGCTAACTGGTTTACGTTTTCGGTTAAGTTTTTCCACGTTCCGGAAGCTCCCGGTACATTTGCCTGTCCGCCCAGTTTTCCTTCAGCACCAACTTCACGGGCAACTGTAGTTACCTGATCAGAGAATGTAGCAAGGGTATCAATCATCTCATTAATAGTATCAGTAAGCTGTGCTACTTCACCTTTTGCATCAATAGATAATTTTTGCTTTAAGTTTCCTTTTGCTACAGATGTTACAACTTTGGCAATTCCACGAACCTGACCTGTTAAGTTGGATGCCATTACGTTAACCGAATCCGTTAAATCTTTCCATGTTCCGGCAACACCTTTTACTTCAGACTGTCCGCCCAGTTTTCCTTCGGTACCCACCTCACGTGCTACACGCGTAACCTCAGAAGCAAATGAATTTAATTGTTCCACCATCGTATTGAAGGTGTTTTTCAAATCGAGGATTTCTCCTTTTACGTCAACGGTAATTTGTTTCGAAAGGTCGCCATTTGCCACGGCTTTGGTTACATCGGCAATATTACGCACCTGCCCTGTTAAGTTAGAGGCCATTTGGTTAACCGAATCCGTTAAATCTTTCCAAGTTCCGGCAACACCCGGCACGAATGCCTGCCCGCCCAGTTTTCCGTCGGTACCCACCTCACGCGCCACACGAGTTACCTCAGATGCAAAGGCACGAAGTTGATCCACCATCGTATTTACAGTTTCTTTTAATTGCAGAATTTCTCCACGAACGTCGGCTGTAATTTTTTTCGACATATCTCCATTCGCTACAGCAATCGTAACCTCGGCAATATTACGTACCTGAGTCGTTAAGTTACCCGCCATTTGATTAACAGAATCGGTCAAATCCTTCCAAGTTCCGGCAACACCTGGAACGTTGGCTTGACCTCCCAACTTTCCTTCGGTACCCACCTCACGTGCCACACGAGTTACCTCAGAGGCAAATTCACGAAGCTGATCCACCATCGTATTCAGGGTTTCTTTTAACTGAAGAATTTCCCCACGAACGTCAACGGTAATTTTTCGGGACATATCTCCGTTGGCCACGGCAATCGCCACATCGGCAATATTACGAACCTGAGCGGTAAGATTTCCTGCCATCTGATTCACCGAATCGGTTAAATCTTTCCATGTTCCGGCAACACCCGGCACGTTGGCCTGTCCTCCCAATTTTCCTTCAGTTCCTACTTCTCGTGAAACCCTTGTTACCTCCGAAGCAAAGCCTCGAAGCTGATCCACCATGGTATTAATCGTATTTTTTAATTCTAAGATTTCTCCTTTTACGTCAACCGTAATCTGGAGTGATAAATCTCCTTTTGCTACGGCAGTTGTTACTTCGGCGATATTACGTACTTGTCCGGTAAGGTTGGATGCCATTTGGTTTACCGAATCTGTTAAATCTTTCCAGGTTCCTCCAACACCTTCAACCTGCGCTTGTCCTCCCAGTTTTCCTTCGGTACCCACCTCACGCGCCACACGGGTTACCTCAGATGCAAAAGAGTTCAGCTGGCCCACCATTGTATTAATGGTATTTTTAAGTTCTAAGATTTCTCCTTTTGTATCAACGGTAATCTGACGTGATAAATCTCCTTTTGCTACGGCTGTTGTTACCTCGGCAATGTTACGTACTTGTCCGGTTAAGTTCGATGCCATTTGATTAACGGAATCGGTCAAATCTTTCCATGTACCGCCGACACCTTTTACTTTTGCCTGACCTCCCAGTTTTCCTTCGGTACCAACCTCAAGCGCCACACGCGTAACCTCAGAAGAGAAGGAGTTCAGCTGATCTACCATTGTATTAATGGTTTTCTTTAATTCCAGGATTTCTCCTTCGGCTACAGCCGTAATTTTTTTAGAAAGGTCACCATTTGCTACGGCTGTTGTTACCTCGGCAATATTACGTACCTGTCCGGTTAAGTTCGATGCCATTTGATTAACCGAATCGGTTAAATCTTTCCATGTCCCGCCAACACCTTTTACTTTTGCCTGACCTCCCAGTTTTCCTTCAGAACCTACCTCACGTGCCACACGGGTTACCTCGGCACCAAATGAGTTCAGCTGATCCACCATGGTATTGATGGTATTTTTTAATTCGAGGATTTCACCCTCAACGTTTACGGTAATTTTTTTAGATAAATCTCCTTTTGCTACGGCAGTTGTTACCTCGGCAATATTACGTACTTGTCCAGTTAAGTTGGATGCCATCTGATTTACAGAATCGGTCAAATCTTTCCAAACCCCGCCGACACCTCGTACTTTTGCCTGACCTCCCAGTTTTCCTTCAGAACCTACCTCACGCGCCACACGGGTTACCTCAGAGGAGAATGAGTTCAGCTGATCCACCATTGTATTAATTGTATCTTTCAGCTCGAGGATTTCTCCTTTTACGTCAACAGTAATTTTTTTCGAAAGATCTCCTCTTGCTACCGCGGTTGTTACATCGGCGATGTTACGTACCTGTCCGGTAAGATTCGATGCCATTTGGTTTACCGAATCCGTTAAATCTTTCCATGTTCCGCCGACACCTTTTACCTGTGCTTGTCCGCCCAGTTTTCCTTCGGTACCAACTTCACGCGCCACACGAGTTACTTCAGAAGAAAAGGAGTTCAGCTGATCCACCATCGTGTTGATCGTATTTTTTAATTCCAGGATTTCTCCTTTTACGTCAACGGTAATTTTTTTAGATAAATCTCCTTTCGCTACCGCCGTTGTTACATCGGCGATATTACGTACCTGACCAGTAAGGTTACTTGCCATTTTATTAACAGAGTCGGTCAAATCTTTCCAAACACCGCCCACACCACGAACTTTTGCCTGACCTCCCAGTTTTCCTTCGGTACCAACTTCACGCGCCACACGGGTAACCTCCATTGAGAAAAGGTTCAGCTGTTTTACCATTCCGTTTACCTCTTTTGCAATTCTGAGGAATTCTCCCTGAAGCGGGTTTCCTTCAATAGACAGTGGCATTTCCTGAGATAAATTTCCCTTTGCCACCGATGTAATTACGTGTGCAATTTCGATTGTGGGGTGTACCAGATCAGAAATCAGTGTGTTTACAGATTCAACACAGGAACTCCACGAACCGCGTGCACCGTCGAGTACTACGCGATTGGTTAATTTTCCTTGTTTACCAATGCTTTTTCCAACCTTTTGAAATTCAAAAACCATTCTTTCGTTCAGGTCAATGATTTCGTTTAAAGTATCGCAAATTGATCTTTTTATTCCGTTTTGATCGGTAGGGAAACGCTGCGAAAAATTACCATTTTTAACTTTCAGCAAAATCTTTAAAAATTCAGCATCGTTAAGAATAGATTCATCGGGCTCGATTTTTTTTACTTTAGTTCCAGATGGTTTTTCATCTGTTATGATTGGCAGTGCGATCAGTACCTCATTTTCTGGGGTTTTATCGGTGTGTTTTGCTTTTTTCATAATTGGTGACTCGTTGGTATAGGATATAGTTTTTGGTGACTTGGCGATATTTTAGAGTTCAGATTTTAGATTTTAGAAATTGCAATTGACATTTTAAAATTTCTACTAAATTTAGGAATTTTCGTTTAATAAAATTTTCCTTAGATGAAATTGTACAAAGGCATCCATAGAATCGGGTCTTTTTGTATTGTCATTGTAATTTAATGGTTTTATTATGTATCCTGAAATACCTAGTTCTTCGGCAGTAATTCTATCGTTGCTTTCAGAAGATGTAGTCATAATAAAGACTTTTAGGTCTTTCAATTTTTCATCATCTCTTATGATTCTTAAAAATTCAATTCCATTCATCCTCGGCATATTAATGTCAAGAAGAATGACATCTGGTATTAGCGGATTTTCTGAATCTCTTAATAGCTTTAGTGCTTCAAGTCCGTTGTAGGCGGTATGAAGAACGTATTTAATTTCTAATTTCTTTAAGGAACGTTCAACCGAAATAGTATCCAGTTCGTCATCTTCAATTAGTAAAATGTTTGGCTTTCTCATACTGCTTTGTTATTTCTCCAGGTAAAGGTAAATTCTGCACCTTCGCCCAGTTTTGATTGTACATCGATAGTTTCACCTTGTTCGTCAATTATTTTTTTGACAATGGCAAGACCAATTCCGGTGCTTTCCATTTCGTTTTTTTCTCTAAGCGTTTGAAATATTTCAAATATTTTTTGATGATATTCAGGGTCAATACCAATGCCATTATCTTTTACAGAAAACTCAAAAACGTTGTGTACTTTGTCACACTTAATTGTTATATGAGGGTTTTCGGTTTTAGCATATTTAACAGCATTGCTGATCAAATTCGAAAATACCTGTTCGAGCTTAAGTCTTTCTGTAAATACTGCGGGAAGATTAATTATTTCAAATTTGAATTTCCTCGGCACAATCGACTGCGAAATTTCATAAACCAATGCACCTGTATCTACAAGTTCAGGAGGCGTTTTTCGGTTTATTCGGGCATAATCCAGAAGACCATTTATTAAGGCTTCCATACGCTGGGTTCTTTTGGGGATAATGCTCAGATAATTTTTCAGGGCAGGAGAGAGTTCCTCTGATAAATCTTCTTCAATCCAGCTGATTACATTGTAAATGCCACGAAGAGGGGCTTTTAAATCATGAGAAACTACATAGGCAAATTTGTTTAGTTCCTCATTTTTATTTTCTAAATCATGAATGTTTTTTTCGAGCCGGCGTGACATAATATTCAATGATGCCGCCAGAGCGCTTAACTCATCATGCCTGTAATCTTTAACTATTGTAAATCGGCCCTTCGAAATCGTATCGGCCACACGAACCATAGAATTGATGCGGTTTGTAATTAAAATGACGATATAAGCAGTACTTGCAACACCAACAAATATGGTTAAAGATAAAAATATAAGCGAAAATGTTCTGGTATTTCTTAAAGACTGCAGTAACATTTCGCTATGATATTTACGTGTTTTGTATTCTATTTTGTCGAATCTTTTAAATTTTTTGGTAATAGCGTCATTGATGTTTTTGCCTATATGTTTTTTGAGTTTAGTATCTAATAGGTTTTGGTAAACTACGGGATTATCGTTTCTGGTTCTGATTAATTCTGAAGTATAGGCAAGCCAGTCATTATGCAGCTGCGTTATAGAATCTATAATAGATCGCTGCGTATTATCAATGCCAATAAGTGATCGCTGTTCTTTAAGAAACTCCGGCACCTTTTTTATTCCGTTATGATATTCTTCTAAAAATGTGGTATCGTTTGTTAAAAAATAACCTCTTACGGCACTCTGCATTTCAAGAATGGCTCTGTGGGTTTTATTGGAGTTTCGGATTACGGCTTCAGATTTTGAAAGAAATTGAGAATTAAGCTGTACTTTTTTCGACAATCTGTAATTCGTATAAGAATCTGCTACAGAAAGTAAAATGATAAGCGTAAAGGCGAGAAGTATTTGGGTTGATAATTTCATTGTCTTTCTGTTATGAATACCAAAGGCAACCAGGGTTTAACAATAAAAAAGCAAAAAACGGCAGAGAACAGAAAGTTATTTGAGTGGTATTATTAAAAAATACAGTACACATTATACGATATAATGACTTAGTATTTTTTTTAATTCATTAAAATCACTTGGCTTCGAGATATATTCATCTGCTCCATATTTTTTGGCCTTAAGCTTAATTTCTTCAAATTGTGAGGTAGAAAAAATGATGATAGGAATATCTTTAATGACTTCCTGCTTTTTAATTTCTATTAAAAATTCTAAGCCGGACATAACCGGCATATTGAGATCCAGAAAAATAACATCGGGGTTAATTTTTTTATGGATTAATTTATTAAGTGCTTCTACAGGGTTTTGCATGGAAACATAATCAGCACTGGAAACTGCCTGCAGCGCTTCCATAAAAAAATCGCAATCGTCTACATCATCGTCAATTTGCAATATGTTTTTATAAGTCATATACAATCTAAGTTTAAATAATTGATTATAATTTGTTTATAACAAAAAGCATGAGATATTTTTTCTACTCAGATGTAAAAAAAATATCAAATGAAATCCGTTTAAGGTTCTTGATTCCAAGAAAATTACAAGTATTCTTAAAATCTTAATTAATCAATCGCATCACTTAGTGTATCTACTTTTAAAGGGAAGTCTCCTTTTTATTAATGAAGTTAGCAAAATTATTTTCATGGTGATTAGGTTTGGTGAATTATTCTGAAAAGTATGACTATACACAAAAATCTAATTACATAATTTTTAAATATTGTTGCATAATTCTCATGCCAAAATAATGTACATTAGTTTTCTGAAGTTTAGGTGGAGTTAAATAGAAATTCTGTAACAATGAAACATTCAAAAAAAGGCGAATTTTACGGCGATACGAACAAGACTATTTATCTCGACGGAATTACTTTAACAGATACCGTTTATACTCATCCTAAGGTAGACTGGCATTATCATGAACACGCTTATTTTACTTTTATTCTTGAGGGAAATGTTCTTGAAGGAAATAAAAAAGAAGTTTACAATTGTTCTCCCGGAAGTCTCTTATTTCATAACTGGCAGGATGCACATTATAATATAAAACCTGACGGCTTTACCAGAGGTTTTCATCTTGAAATCGAAAAACACTGGTTTGAGAATCTTAACTTAAACAGCGAGAATCTCGAAGGCAGCAGTAAAATTTTAGATCCTGATATTAAATTGTTGATGTATAAAATTTTCAGGGCTTCAAAAATTGACGACAATAGTTCTGATCTTTCTACGCAAATATTACTGCTCGAAATAATTTCACGTTTGCAAAACAATTTTAAAGCGATTTTAGATAAAAAACCAAAATGGGTAACAACGCTGGATGAAATTCTGCACGAACAATTTGCAGAACATCTTACATTAGAATATTTAGCATCGATATTAGATATTCACCCAATACATTTATCCCGGGATTTTTCTAAATACTTTCATTGTAATTTGGGTGAATACATTAGAAAATTAAAGGTTGAAAAAGCGCTTTCGCTGATGTCTTCTCAAAATCAGTCTTTTACTCAAATTGCTTACCAATGCGGATTTTCAGACCAAAGTCATTTTAATCGCTGTTTTAGGGAAATGAATGAAATTAATCCATCAGAACATAAAAAAATACTTTTTAAGAAATAATCGCAATGTTAATTCTGTACAATTTTTAGTGAATGGAACGACATAGTTTTGCTTTTCAAATATTTATAAAAAACTAAAATAATGAGACGAATTATATTGTTTCTTTTACTGTTTTTATGCGGTAAAATTGCTGCCCAAAATGATTTATATAGAGCAGACGAAATCACTTATGAAATTCATAAAACCAATATAGGTAAGGTTACTTTCATGAATGGAAATATTCCGCTGGCCGAATATAAAAAGACGGACATTTTAAAATCATTTGAACTTAAACCCAGATCAGATTTAAATATCAGGGTTTTTATGGATAATTCGGTGGTGAATTATTTACATCGTTTAACTCCGGAACTGCCTGCAGAAACACTTTTAAAAACCGGAAATCTTCAGTTTTCTTTTTATGTTGACGGTAAATTGATTTATACCGAAAATATTCATCACGGCTGCAATTTTGGATCTGGCGGAAATAAAAATACATCGACAGTATTTAGGGTTCCGTTAACGAGTACAAAAGGAGAAGATTGGTGGGCGATGAACATGTGGGAACGATTTAAAAATAATGGAGGAGAAAAGGCTCTGAATGTTGGAACACATGAACTCAAAATAGAAATAAGACCTTATATCAAAGTAGACAACAATATAAAAACAGGAAATTTAATTGCCGAAGGTCTGTTAAAGCTGATTATAAACCCCATTGTATTAACTACAAAGCAAATTGAAGTTCAGCAAATTCAGGCGGGCAGTGATTTATTTTTTTTGAAGGTTCATTAACACCACAGCAAACAAGATTAATAAAATTCCAACCCATTGAAATAAGCTAACAGCTTCTGAAAGCCATATATATGCGATAAATATGGAAACCGGAATTTCTATAGACGCAACAATAGCTCCTAATCCCATTCCTGTCAAAGGCATTCCTTTTGTGAAAAGCAAAGGCGGAAGTATAGTTCCAAATAAGGAAAGTACTATTCCCCAATTTAGTAATATATCAAATGTAAACTCCTGATTTATTGAAGAATGAAAGATAAAAATAACCACAATCAATCCGCCTAAAATCATGTAGAGACTTCGTTTTAATGGCGGTAAATGCAATTCAATATTATTAGAAGAATACATAGTAGCAGTATAAGAAAGAGCCGCTAACATTCCGTATAGAAATCCTTTCCAATTGATTACAGCAGCTTCTTTAATCAAATTGACTGCTAATAATGTACCAATTAAAACAAGAACAATAGAAACGATTTTACGCTTTTCAGGGAATTTTTTATATAAAATAGTTTCTAAAACAGCCCCAATCCAAACGGTCTGCATCAGTAACACAATGGCGGCACTTACCGGAATATACTGAACTGATAAATAATAAAATGTACTGGTTAAACCTAAAGAACTTCCTGCCATTATTAATTTTAAAGTACTTTTAAAATTCATTTTTTTGGGTGATGAATGCGAATTTTTCTTTTGAAATAAATTTAGAATCAAAAGCCCTAAAAAACCTAAGCCATACTGCGAAAGTGTAACTTCTGCTGTAGTATAATTTTCCTGATAAGCTATTTTTACAAATGTAGCCAGCATGCCGTAACTAGAAGCTCCCAATGCAATATAAAGGCTTCCTTTTAATGCATTATTTTTCATAATGGTTTTATTTTTTCAAGTATGGAAAAACTTCTTTTTCTCCTAAAATAAAGCTCAATTCAAAAAACAAAATGCACTTTAAATGAGGAGAAAAGAAGAAATATTGATGTAAAAAAGAGTATTAAAGTGTCTCTTGGTCTAGGATTGATTTAATGTTTTGATGTGAATTTTCGATCGTCTTCTTTAAAACTTCCGGATCTAAAGAAGACCCATCAATAGCAATTACATGAATGTCCTTAATTCCCATCGTATTGAATATCGTTTTTAAATAATCTGTCTGAAAGTTCATGTGAGCGTTTGGTTCTCCTTTTTCATATCCCTGCGCACCTCTGGACAACATTAGAAATAAAGTTTTATTCTCTAATAAACCAACATATGGATTCTCTGGGTTGGAAGGATTAATTTTAAAAGTTTCATTAAGTCTTAATACCTGATCTATATATGCTTTTAAAGAACTTGGAATGGACCAGTTGTACATAGGAACTCCTAAAACAATACAATCTGCCTCGCGTAATTCAGAAACGTAAGAATTGCTTATTTTTAAAATTTTAAGATTTTTTTCAGTTCTTTTTGATTCTGGTGTAAACGAGGCATTTATCCAATTTTCATCTATATGAGCGACTGGATTTGTTCCAATTTCACGAAAAGTAATACTTGGGTTTTCATGAAGGTTTTTCCAATGTTCAACAAATACTTCGGTTAGCTTTCTGCTGTGAGAGTTAAGCGATCGAACGCTTGAATTAATTACTAATACTTTTTTCATTTTGATAATTTTTTTCAAAAGTATTAGAAAGCTGGGTGTGGATTCTAATCCAATTTTAATAAAAACTACAGCCCAGATTTGTTTTTAAAAATATTCAAATGCTAATAAGATTATTTTTTTTTGGGTTAAATTTGTACATTAATTTTAATAAAACTACAGTCCAGATGCTTCCTTATAAAACCTTAATTCATATTGATCGAGATGCTCCGGTAACCTTATATATTCAGGTTTGCAACAACTTCATATCTTTAATAACTAACGGAACATTAAAGCCGTCTGACATTTTACCAAGTTCCCGTATTCTTGCAGAGTTAATTGGCATAAACCGAAATACAGTAAAATTAGCCTACGAAGAATTAATAAGTCAGGGATGGGCTGAATCTGTTGAGCGTAAAGGCGTTTTCGTACTCTCAAAACTTCCTGTTATTTCAAAAACTATAGCCCCAAAAGAGAATAAAGAGACTTATAGCGGAGATTCTTTTTTATGGACCAATAATTTTAAAAATGCGATTCCAAACCGGAATTTTCAAAAAGCACTTCTAACTATTGATGATGGTTTTCCTGATGTTCGGCTTGCGCCCGTAGATCAGCTTATGAGAGAATATCGAAGCCTTTCCAGAAAATTTTATGGCAGAAATTTTTTAAAATACGGCAGTTCAAAAGGATCTGAAAATCTTAGAAATTCTATTTCAAATTATTTAGCCAATACAAGAGGTCTGATAACTTCGCCTGATAACATATTAATATCAAAAGGAAGTCAAATGGGTATATATTTGACCTCTCAGCTGCTTTTAAATTCATCTGATACTATTGCTGTTGGTGCTTCAAATTATAGTTTTGCCGATGAAACTTTTAAATATACCGGAGCAAAACTGCTGCGTATTCCTATTGATTCGAATGGAATGGATATCGATTATTTCGAAGAAATTCTTCAAAACCCCAAAAACAGCATTAAAGCTGTATATGTTATACCGCATCATCATTTTCCAACAACTGTAACCCTTAGTATGCAGCGCAGGCTAAAATTATTGAATCTGGCAAAACAGTATCATTTTGCGATTATTGAAGACGATTATGATTTTGATTTTCATTACGAAAACAAACCTTATCTGCCATTAGCCAGCATTGATCATAATCATAATGTTATTTATATAGGATCAATTTCAAAAACTTTTGCACCTGCATTGAGAATTGGATTTATGTGTGCTTCATCCGGATTTATTGATGCTGCGGCTTCATTAAGAGAATTAATAGACAAACAGGGTGATACTCTTTTAGAAGATGCATTTTCGGTATTGTTTAATAATGGAGAAATGGACAGGCATTTTCGTAAATCTTTAAAAATTTATAAGCAGCGCCGAAATCTTTTTTGTGACTTATTAGAATCTGATTTTAAAGAAACAATAAACTTTACTATTCCTGAAGGCGGACTTGCGGTTTGGTCTAATTTTGATTCTAAAATAGATTTGCATCAAATGTCTCAAACGGCTTCAAAAAACGGACTTAATATTGATAATGGCAATTTCTATAAAAACGAATCTTTTGTAACTAATGCTATGCGAATGGGTTTTGCTTCGCTCGATGAAAAAGAAATGATTAAGGCATTAGGAATCCTTAAAAAATCAATTCTCTAACATCTGGGCTGTACTTTATTTTAAAATTGGTCTATTTTCCATCCAGACTGCTTCGCTAATTTTGCTTCAGAATTATATCTAAACTGAATGCGAAAAATGCTTTGCTGTTAAATACTTCTATATGGAAATGAATACTGTACATCAATCTATCCAGGAATCGTCTTTACGTAAAAGAGTATTTTTAAATATCATGTACGCACAAAATCAATTAGTTGAAAGTATGATTGAAGTGCTTAAACATCACGATTTATCGATAGAACAATATTATGTACTCAACATATTAAAGAAACAAAAAGGTAAAGCTGCAAATATGTGTGTTATTCAGGAAAGTATGATTTCTAAGGCAAGTAACACAACGAGATTAGTTGATAAACTGCTTTTAAAAAACTATGTAATCCGGGAAGTATGCAGTAAAAACCGCAGAAAAATTGATGTGCTTATTACGCAGACCGGATTAAATATTCTGGATATCATTAATCCATTAATAGAAATTCTCGAAGAAAAGTTTGCCAAAAATCTAAATGTAAATCAGTTGGAAGAACTGAACTCACTTTTAGAAAAATACAGAAGCTAATTAAATTTAAACAACAAATAATTTTATAAAAATGAAAACAAGAATTCGTATAGATCAGGCAGAACCAGACGGTTATAAAGCAGTACTCGGACTTGAAAAGTTTATTGAAAGCACGCCATTAACAAGAACGCATAAAGATTTGATAAAAATTAGAGCTTCACAATTAAACGGATGTGCCTTTTGCATAGACATGCACACTAAAGAAGCGCGCAGGGCAGGTGAAACAGAACAGCGTATATATGCTCTAAATGCCTGGCGAGATACACATTTTTTTACAGAAGATGAGCGTGCTATATTAGCGTTAACTGAAGAAATTACATTAATCAGCAATCATGTAAAAGATGAAACCTATGAGCAGGCAGCAAAAGTTCTTGACGAAAAATATCTTGCTCAGGTAATTTTATCTGTCATTACTATTAATGTATGGAACAGAATTGGAATCTCTACCAATTTAATTCCGGCATAGTTAAGGACATTTTTTTATTTTAATAAATTTGATTTTTAAAACCTTCGGAAACATTGCTTTCGAAGGTTTTTATGTTTAAAATTTAATAGTATAATTCTGAATTGTTGATAATATGCTGATAAACAGTTAATAACTACTGCCTTGATTTTAATATACTTAAATATTCGAATGTTTATATTTGATAAAGGAATAGTTAAGGAATTAATTTAAATATTAATATATGGAACGAGCTATAAAACTACAAGTACGCAAAGAATTAGACGGACGTGAACAGTTTAATGTAATTAAGTTAAAAGGCAGTTTAATCTCCAAGGGCTACACTGAAATAATACATATATTAGATCAGGACGAAAATTATCATATTAATTCTTTTGCCACTTCGGCAGAAAGTAGAAATGAAGTTAAAGATTTTATCGCTGATTTTATTTCAAGCCAAAATCTTGCCGACGCTGTTACTGTTTTTAAATAAACTAATTATTAAACCAAAAACAAAAAAAGCTATCTGGTTTCAGATAGCTTTAAATGATTATTTATTATTAGAGAGAGACTTATAAGGGTCGATCATAGCTCTCTAGGTTTTCCTCTTCCTCTTCGTAATAATTGTCTTCTTCTTCAAGACTGTCCTCTTCATCATCCCAGGAAACATTATTACTAGGTCCTCTAAAATATCGGCTTATTTCCTGATCGCCGCATATTGTAATGGAATCATATAGACAAAAAGATTCTTGTTTTCTAAATGTAGTTTCGTCATTTTCATTTACTGCAAAATTCATGGTATCAATATTTAGAGAGTTAATAATTGCCGTTTAAACTTCCTTTTTACAGAACTTATTATGGGAATGTAAATTTAGAAAGGATAATCTTAATTATCTTATAGTTTAAATTTCAAAAGTTATATAATTCACATTTTCAATCTGTTAACTTGTTTAAAAGCAAGAACTATTTAAACTCTCTTTTAGCAGAGCAATCCTAATTTTTTATTCAACTTGTTTTTTAAATCTATTGGTAACAAACAACACGAAATGTTAATACAATGTTTCATAATCCTGCTGTTTTATTAATGTAAACGTAACCTAACCAACCTACCCTCATTTTTAATTTTGAAGACATATTATTTAAACAAACTATTGTAGTATATGTCATTTTTCAAAGTAAACATACTTCACAAAATAAATGTTTTCGTAAACATTATTTTTCTGGACGATAATAATAAAGTGAAGTATTATGTATAAAGGTTATTCTGATGAAGAACTTGTTGAATTATTAAAACAAGGAAAAGATAAAGCTTTTGATGAACTTTATTTTAGATACCGTGATTTGCTGGTGCGCTTCGTTTATATAAGGATGAAATCGGTTCCCATTTCTGAAGAAATTGTTCAGGAAGTTTTTACCACAATCTGGGAACGGCGCAAAACAATCGTAATTCAAAAAAGTTTTGCAGCATATATTTATACTTCAGTTCGTTACACAACTTTAGATTATATCAAATCCCACTCGGTAACAGATCAATATATTCAGGAAGTTTTAGATCGAAACACCGTTTCTTATAACAGTCATAATGCAACCGAAGATTCTATTTTTTATGATGAATTACAAATAGCGGTTGACAAAGCAGCTTCGTTACTTCCTAAAAAATCAAAAGAGGTTTTTATTCTCAGCAGGATCAAACATTATTCTAATAAAGAAATCGCTGAAGAACTTAACGTTTCGATCGATACGGTAAAATATCATATTACATACGCCTTAAAATTTATGCGGACTTATTTAGGAGAGTTTAATTGATTTTAAAATTTCCGAAAAAGATAATCCGGCTTTTTTCTTAACAAAAGCGTAACCTTTTCAACCTACCTGAATTTTCAATTCCCAAGACATACTATTAAAGACATAAAGAAATTATAATGCCTGATAAATTAAAACAAGAAATAAAACATTTTTTAGGGGGAAATTATTCTCCAAAAGGACAAGAAATGTGGAATAAATGGTACGATCGTACTGATGAAGCTTTTGAGAATATGGAGACCATAAAATCAGATCGTTCCAAACTAAAAAAAGAATTAAGACAAATAAAAAAATCAAACCAGGTTATTTTTCTTCAAACTAAATATTGGACAGCTGCGGCTTCATTATTAGTCTTATTTGGGCTTTCCTTTTTCTTTTACCAAAAATCAATACATGCTGTTGAAACTAAAGAATATGCGGCAAAGTTGGGCGAACACGCTAAACTAACCTTAAGTGACGGAACAAAAATATGGCTGAATGCCGGAAGCCGTTTAAAATATCCTAAAGAATTTAAAGGCGATACACGCGAAGTTTATCTTACTGGAGAAGCCTTTTTTGATGTAGCCAAAGACAAAAAACATCCTTTTATAATTCACACCGATAAAATGGATACCAAAGTATTGGGAACCAGCTTTAATGTTCAGGCTTATCCGGACCAAACAACACAGGAAGTTTCGGTTCTAACCGGAAAAGTAAACGTAAAATCGACCGTTACAGAAGAAAATGTATATGTAACTCCGGGTCAGAAAGTGGTTTTTAAATCAAAAAACAACAAACTGCAAGCCTTTAAAGATGTTCCGGTAAATACCATTTCGTTATGGCGTAAAAATATAATTGTTTTTGAAGATACGCCGATGCCTGAAGTCATTGCAACCATAAACAGAAACTACAATGTTGCCATCGAAATTAAAAACAAGAATCTAAACGCACTTAAAATAAACGCCTATTTCAAAGAACTTTCTGTAGATCAGATTGTGGCCTTAGTATGCAATATTGTAAACGCCGAGTATAAAGTTGAGGACGGAGTTTATAAAATACAGTAAGAATTATGAGTTGTGAGTTATGAATTATGAATTATGAGTTAAAAATTAAGTACTAAAATCTAAAATTAAAAGCCAAAATAAAAATCTAAAATCGGAACTCTAAAATCTAAAATTTAAAACTATGAATGAAAAACAAAAGCGGTACGTCGTAAAGTTTCAAAGCATTAAAAAAGCTATGTTGGCAAAAGTAATCCTATTTATTGCTTTGTTTTTTACCGGATTAATAAACGCCGGGAACATTGATTTTGATAAAAAAGTAACCTTAAAAGTTGAAAATGAAAGTTTAAAGAATGTTTTTCAAAAAATTGAAAATCAGGCTAATGTGCATTTTATGTACGAATCAAATCAAGTTAATACCAACCAGAAAATCAGTTTAAAACTTACGAATGTTAAACTGGAGCAGGCATTAGATAAAATATGCAGTAATTTTTCGCTTCGATATGAAATCGTAAGTAACAATATCGTTATAAAAAAAACGCAGAAAGTAGCCGGTCTAACTGAAGATCAGAATAAAATTATTGTTTCGGGAACTGTTTTTGGCGGAGATGATAATATGCCATTGCCAGGTGTGGGAATTAAAGATAAAGGTTCTAATGCAGCAACAGCAACAGATTTTGACGGAACTTTTAAATTGGAAATCAATGCATCCGAAGCAGTGCTTATTTTCTCATACGTAGGTTACGTAACACAAGAAATAAAAGTAACAAAATCAGAAAATATCACTGTAAAATTAGCAGCCGATATGAAACAGCTTCAGGAAGTTGTAGTTATGGGTTACGGCAGCGTAAAAAAGAATGAAGTTTTAGGATCTGTAGGTTCTGTTTCTATGAAAGAAACATCAAGCAGAACTTATAATAATGCTGGTGAATTATTACAGGGAACTGTAGCGGGTGTTACCGTTATTAATGACGGTGGAGACCCAACGGCGTCGCCCACAATCAATATTCGTGGTATTGGATCTTTAAATGCAGAAACTCCGTTAATTGTTTTGGACGGAATTATCTACAGCGGTTCGTTAAATACTATTAACCCAAATGATATTGCTTCTATCAGTGTTTTAAAAGATGCAGCTTCGGCGGCAATTTACGGAGCGAGAGCTTCTGGCGGAGTAATTTTAATTACATCAAAAAAAGGAATTTCAGATAAAATTAATGTAAATGTTAATTATCAGGGAGGTTTTCAAAATGTTGCCAAAAAACTAGATGTTTTAAACGCTGCAGAATATGCTGATGCAATGAATACAGCAAGAGATAATGCAGGTTTACCAAGAATTCCTGCTTTTGATCCTGCTTTTGAACCAACAGCCAGAGCGACAAAAACAAACTGGATGGATGAAATTTTCCGCACCGGAGAAATTCAGGATTTATCAATTTCGATAAATGGAAAAACAGAAAAATCAAATTTCTTTCTTTCAGGAAGTTATAGAAGAAACGAAGGTATTTTGCTAAATACTTTTGGAAACCGTTATACGGTAAGAGCAAATACCTCTTTTAAACTGGCTCCTAATTTTACAATTGGAGAAAATTTATCGTATTCCTTAACAGATGGTCAGTCTGCTAATACTTCAAGTGCTTATACAGGAGCTATTTTAGGGGCCATTTTTTATCCGCCAAATGCAACAATTTACAGAGAAGATGGTTCGGGACAATTTGGAGGAGTTCCTGAAAAATACATTGGTTCTTACGGAGACGTTATCAATCCGGTTGCATATTTAAAAAGATTAGACAACAGAAATCCAATTTCTACGGTTTTGATTAATCCTTATGCAGAATGGGAAATTATCGAAGGATTAAAAGTAAAATCAAACTGGGGTTATACGAGAATTCAAGATAACGCAACAGATTTTACGGTTAAAATTACAGAACCGGGAAAAATATTCGACTTTAACAGGTTGACGAAAAAGTCAATGACAATTACTGATTTATTGAGCGAGCAGACTATTTCTTATGAAAAATCATTAGGAAAACACAATTTCAAAGCTTTAGCAGGATATACCTATCAGGAAACGAAAAGAGATTATTACACCGTTGAAGGAACGGGTTTTGATAACGAAGATCCGTCTCAGCGTTATTTGCTGAATGCTAAAGTAATTCAGCAGACTGGAGCAGGTTTATCAGATGAAATTATTTCTTCTTATGTTGGAAGGTTAAACTACGATTTCAATCAAAAATATTTATTCTCAGGAATTGTGCGCCGCGACGGAACCTCAAAACTTTTACAGCAAAACCGTTGGAAAGTTTATCCTTCAGTTTCGGCAGGATGGTTAATTTCTGAAGAAAGTTTCATGAAAAGTATTAACCCAATTGTAAGCAATTTAAAACTTCGTGCAAGCTGGGGACAAATAGGAAACTTAGGAAACCTTGGACCTTATCAGTTTAGTGTGCCTCTTACACAGACATCAGCTTTGATTGGAGCTACACCAACTATTAATTATGGTTATGCCGAAAGTGAATTATCAAATCCTAATTTAAAATGGGAAAGTTCTGAGCAGACTAATATTGGTTTAGATTTTACAATGTTCAATAATACAATTGTAGGATCTGTAGATGCTTATGTAAAAACAAACAAAGACATGTTAGTGCGGGACCAGCTTCCTGGAGTTTCGGGAACGCCTCTTGGCAGAATTGTGAATTCTGGAGATGTTGAAAACAGAGGTCTTGAAGCAAGTTTAACGTATCAAAAAACACGTGGAGAATTTAAATTTGATGTAACGGCAAACGCTGCATTTTTAACCAATAAAATTGTTTCTATTAAAGATGATTTGACTTCACTTGAGCCTTTAAACTTAAGCCGCGTTCGTAGTTTACCATTAGCTAATATTTACCAGGTTGGAAGTCCGGTTGGTGCCTTTTACGGATATGCAACAGATGGATTGTTCCAAAGCACTGCAGAGGCAAAAGCTTATGTAAATGCTAATGGAGTAGCGTATCAGCCAAATGCCGTTGCCGGAGATATTAAATTTAAAGATGAAAACGGAGACGGTGTAATTAACAACAGCGATAGAGTAGTATTGGGAAGTCCGTTTCCTAAAACAACTTACAGTTTAAATGCTAACTTCAAATACAAAGGTTTCGATATGAATATCTTTTTTAACGGAGCTGCAGGAAACAGTGTTTTCAATGCTGTAAAACATACAGGTTTAAATGGTTCTTTCCCGGGTTACAACTTATTGGCGGAGTCTAAAAATGCCTGGTCACCAACGAATACAGATACTAATATTCCGGTTCTTTCGTCAACAGACAACAATAACAACTTTGGACGAATCTCTGATTTTTATATCGAAGATGCTTCTTTCTTAAGATTGAAAAACGTGTCTATTGGATATACGGTTAAAGAAAACTGGTTAAACGGAAAAGCAAAACTAAGATTCTTTATTTCTGGACAAAACTTGTTTACGATTACCAATTATTCAGGAATGGATCCGGAAGTTGGTCTTAGAAACTTCGGAATGGATGTGGGTAAATATCCGCTTTCCCGAATTTATATGACCGGTGTAAACGCTACTTTTTAAAAAAATATAAAATAAACAAAATGAAAAAATTAAGTCTTTTATTATTGAGTTTTGTGCTATTGGTAAGCACCTCGGCTTGCGAAAGTGAACTGGATGTTATTCCGCAGGGAGCGCCGTCAAGCGGAAATTTCTGGAAAACTCCGGCAGATGCACAAGCAGGAGTAAATGCTATTTATGCGTTGTATTCTGATGATAATATGTACGGTCGTGGTTTCTTTTGGTTAAACAACGCCAGTGACGATATCGGAACAAAACCAAGACAAAATGCAGAACGTATCAAAAATTTTATTGTTGACGGAGCAGAATCGGATACAAAAGATATCTGGAGAATTCACTATGAAATTATGAAACGCTGCAACGACGTAATCCGCAATATCCCGAATATTCCTTTGGATGAAAAAACAAAAAACGGAATGCTGGGCGAAGCTTATTTTAATCATGCTGTTATGCATTTAGAATTAGCATATCATTATGGAGACGATCGCGCCGGAATTCCTATTCAGGATAGAGAAAACTTTACAAACGTTTACGTTCCACGTGCTAAAAACGTTGGAGAAAACTACGCTTACATCGCGGCTGATCTAAAAAAAGCGGCTGATTTATTACCTTATTTTAATGAGCTTACACCAGACAATTACGGTCGCGCGCACAAAACGGCTGCCTGGGCTTATTTAGTCCGTACGTATTTGTATGCTAAAGATTGGGACAATGCTATAAAATATGCCAACATGATTGTAGCAAGCGGAAAACATAAACTGCTTGACAATTTTGAAGATGTTTTTAAAATTAAAAATAACTGGTCTACAGAATATATCTGGTCTGTAACTTCTAGTGCAGAAAATACAGGTCTGGGTTCCATTTTTCCTGGAGTTTGTTTAGAAGATAAAGGATGGGGAGCTTACAATGGCTGGGGAAATTTTTATCCAACAAAAGAATTGTTTGATACCTATGATCCAACAGATAAAAGAAGAAGCGCTACTATACTTCAAAAAGGAGATAAATTCGTTTATTTTGGACAAGAAGTAACCTTTAACGAAGGAAATTATATTGTAAGTTCAAGTAACAGAACAGGTTATCAGTTTAAAAAATACATGGAGCCGTTTAGTTATCCAAAAACTAATTCTGGAGCTGTAGATATTCGTTACGTAAATGCAAACGGAGATAAACCTTCAACAGCTTTAAATGTTCCGCTTTTGCGTTATGCAGATGTACTTTTAATGCTGGCAGAAGCAAAACTAATGAAAGGTCAAAACGCAGATACTGAAATCAATTTGATTCGCCACCGTGCAGGTCTTGATGATCTTGCCGGAGCAACATTGACTGATTTAAAAAGAGAAAGACGCTGCGAATTAGCAGGTGAGTGGACAGACCGTCATTTTGATTTAGTGCGTTGGGGAGATGCAAAAGATACTTATGCAAAACCGCTTCACCATTATAACGGAACCGTAATTTATCCGGCTCGTAATTTCAATCCGGCTATTCACCACGTGTGGCCAATACCACCAGATGAAATCGCAGTGAGCAAAGGAGCTTTGTTTCAAAATCAAGGATGGTAGTATTTAATTATGAATTTTAAGTTATGAATTATGAATGCTTTATCCATAACTCATAACTCAAAATTCATAACTCAAAATTTAATTAGTTTGTTTGTTTATTTTTTTTTACGCTGCAGGCTTGTTGTGGAGTCTGCAGGCGGTAAAAAAATAATGGACAGCATTATATATTATAAAACCAGTCTTTATTTAAAGGGCTGGTTATTATTGTTTTTTTTGCCACAGATTAAAGGATTAAAAGGATTTTTTCTTTTGCCGCGAATTACACGAATTTTCACGAATTATTTTTTTGATTCTTGCGTATAAAATTTGTGGAAATTCGTGTAATTCGTGGCAAAAAACCTTTACACAAAGTAATTCAAGAATCATTCTAATCCTTTAATCTGTGGCAAAAAATAAACAGCTTTAATAAAACCTATTTTCAATGAAAAAAATATTCACCCTTTTCTGCCTTCAATTCTTCCTGTTTGTACAAGCGCAGGAATACAGTTCTTCTAACATTCATTCGCATAACGATTATGCAAGTGCGCTTCCGTTTTACGGGGCATACTCTAACGAAACCGGCGTTATTGAAGCCGATGTTTTTGTAGTAAATAATGAATTGTTTGTAGCGCATAATTTCAAAGATATTGCGCCAAACAATACATTAAAAAGTATGTATTTGGAGCCGCTTTCTTTAAAATTAAAAAGTTTAGGAAGTAAAGCATATCCAAGCAATAAACCTTTGATTTTAATGATTGACATTAAGTCTGATGCCGATGCTACACTGAAAGTTATTGCGCAGCAGTTAAAAACATTTTCTGATATTATTGTAAATAAAAACATTAAGGTTGTTATTTCAGGAAACAGACCAAGCCCGGCACAATGGGCGGCTTATCCTGAATTTATTTATTTTGACGGAAGACTTAATGAAGAATATTCTCCTGAACAATTAGCTCGTGTTGAAATGATCAGTGAAGATATAAAAGAACTTACGACTTGGAACGGCAAAGGTGTTTTAACACAGGCCGATTTAGAAAAAATTCAGGCAGTGATTAAAAAGGTCCACAATCAAAATAAAAAAATAAGATTTTGGGGTACGGCAGACAACGTAAATACGTGGATGACTTTGATGAATTTAAAACTCGATTTTATTGGTACTGATAATGTTTCAGAGCTGACACATTTCATCAATAATATTAAATCAACATTTTATCAAAATACAGAATTTCATCAGGCTTACGTTCCTAAAAATGTTTCTGCTTTCGCCAAAAAGAAACCTAAAAATGTTATTCTTTTAATTGGTGACGGAATGGGATTAACGCAGATTTATGCGGGTTACACGGCCAATAAAGGGCAGTTAAGTCTTTTTAATATTCCAACACAAGGACTTTCGATAACAAAAGCTTCTGATAGTTATATTACAGATTCTGCAGCCGGAGCAACAGCAATGGCAACGGGACATAAAACAAACAACAGGTTTATAAGCGTTGATGAAAGCGGAAAACCTTTAGAATTAATTACGCAGCAATTGGCTAAAAAAGGTTATAAAACAGCTATTATTTCAGCAGGAAATATTACAGATGCAACTCCGGCAGCTTTTTATGCACACCAGCCGGAAAGAAGTTACAACGAACCTATAGCAAATGATTTCCTGAGTAATCCGTCAGATATTTTAATTGGAGGCGGAACAAAAGAATTTAAAACCAGAAAAGACGGGAAAGATTTATCTAAAGCATTAATGGAGAAAGGATATACTTTTTCAGATAAATTCAGCGCTTTAGACACTATTACAAACACCAGATTTGTTATTGTAGATGATGCTTCGGTAGTTTCTATGAAAAATGGAAGAGGTGATTTTTTAACTAAATCTTTAGCAAAAGCAACCAATACTTTTTCAAAATCAAAAAATCCGTTTTTTATCATGGCCGAAGGAGCGCAGATTGATTATGGCGGACATAGTAATAATGTTGAATATGTGGTTCGCGAAATGCTGGATTTTGATAAATTAGTAGGACAGGCAATGGAATTTGTTGATAATAATCCTGAAACTCTTTTAGTTGTTACGGCAGATCACGAAACAGGCGGACTTTCATTAATCGACGGAAGTATTGAAAAAGGATACGTTCACGGAAGTTTTAGTACTAATGATCATACTGCAGTTTCGGTTCCGGTTTTTGCTTATGGAGCGGGAGCCCAGAATTTTGCAGGTGTTTATCAAAATACTGAAATTTATGCTGAGATAGTAGAAGCACTTTCTAAAAAGTAATGTTCTACAAAATAAAAAGAGGCTGTCTCAAAAGTCGAGACAGCCTCTTTTTATTTTATATATTTCCTTGTTCCGTAGGAACATTTCATTGGTAGAAAATTATATTATTATAATGGATTACGTTCCGTAGGAACGTTTGATTTAGACATTGTTTTTAATAATCTGACCTATCAAACGTTCCTACGGAACGCAAATCAAATGCGGCTGATCTTTATTTTTTTTCTACCTACGAAACATTCCTATGGAATGATAAGTCGGATATCAAAAAGTAAACAATTAAGTTACTAATAACAAACAAAATAATTATAGTAAAAGAGCTGTCTCGACTTTTGAGACAGCTCTTTTTATTTATAAATTTATTTTTTCCAATATAAGTTCTATTCTTTGGCTTACTGTTAAGTCTCCTGATATTCTTAAAATTGGTGATTGAATAATTTTTAACCAATTTTCATGAGCTTTCAGGTTTCTGCTTGCAATGCCTTTACTATCATCATAATCAGAAGCCCAGGTTATAAAATCTTCAAATTGTTTTATTCTTTCCGGTTCTGTATAAATTACGTTTCCGTATCTTTCAAATTCTCTTTTCTTAAGTCGTTCCATTCTAATTTTGGGAGGAATATATAAAAATACCACTAAATCAAAATCAGGAAAAACTTTTTCGCCCCACTCAAATATTGAGCCTCCAAGAATCCAGTTTTCTTGATTTTCCAGCTCTGATTGTATTGTAGAATTTCTCTCGTCAGGATTTCTTCTTGTTGTAAAAGGAGTTTCTGTTGCTTCCCAAAAATAGGTATCACTGTCAAAATAAGGTATATCTAATTTTTTAGACAGCGCTTCACCAGTTGTCGTTACGCCGCTTCCGGATGCACCAAAAATATGAATTTTCATTATGAAGAATTACTTAATGATTTGAGTCTCAAAATTACAAATCTTTTAATGATTTGCTAATGTAACGATTTTTAGAAATGCGAAAACCTTTTGTAAAACCCTTTAAATTCAGGAAATAGATTTCAATATTAACAAATTATTAAATGACCAAATTGTAAAAAATAACAATAAATGTTTATTATACTTTTGTAAGGGTCTTCTTTAACAATTAAAATTGCATTATGAGTTCTAATTTGATATTAAGGTTGCGTGCGGGAGATGATTCTTGTTTTAAGGAAATATATGAATTGTATCATTTTAAAGTTTTTTGTTTTGTAAAAAAATATACAGCGCAGCTGGCAGATTCAGAAGATGTGACGCAAAATGTATTTATCCATCTTTGGAAATACCGTGCAAAATTAGACCCCAATGTTACGCTTGAAGCCATTCTGTTTAAAAGTTCAAAGCAGGAAATCTCAAAATGGTATAAAAAGCAAAACCGGATTTTTTCTGTAGAAGACGATCAGCTGATTAAGGAACTCGACAGTGCAGCTGAACCTGATGATGATATTAGTTCTCAATTGGAAAAAATAGAATATCTGCTTAATAAAATCCCTGAAAAAAGGAGAAAAATTTTCAGCCTTCATAAATTCGAAGACCGTAGTTATAAAGAAATCGCGGTTGAAATGAATATGTCTCCAAGTGCTGTAGCAAACCAAATATCAAAGACATTACAATTTTTAAAGAAAAACTCGGTAAAAAACCATGAGCTTTATTGGTTTACCCTTTTCTTCATCAGTCAATCTGAGTTTATTTCTTAATTACTGGATTAAAATCCAGCTTTACAAAATGGGTCGAGTCTTCGGCTCTTTTTTTATGCTGCCAAATCTTCTCGCAGATTAAGAAAACGTTAATAGTAGCAATACCCCGTGATATTTAAAAGATTGAAAATCTAATGTAGTTGAATCGGGGAGATTCGCGCATGATTTTTCGATTCTAAATAAATCTAAATGAGAAATAAAAAATTAAAAGAAGAATGGAATGCTATACCTAATAGAGGTATTCTTCCAAATGATACGGAAGCCCGAATGTGGGATAACATTCGAAAGGCAACAATTCATAAATATAGAAATCTTTACAATTGGGCTGCTGTAGCGTGTGCCGTAATTGTTCTTTCTATTGGAAGTTATCATTCTTTAAATCGATTAGATTTATCTAAGCCTAAAATTACTTCAACCATAACTTTTAAAGATGATATACGTCTTATAACTCTGCCAGATGGTACAAGAGTTTGGCTGAATCAAAATACAGAAATTGATTTTCCTGCAAAATTTTCAAAAAAAGAACGAAATATAACTTTAAGAGGAGAAGCTTTTTTTGAAGTAAAGCGAGATGTTACACGTCCGTTTATTATTACTTCTGGTGCAGTAAAAACAACTGTTTTAGGAACTTCATTCAATGTTAAAGCCTATAATGATACTGATGCGCAGGTAAGCGTAAGAACAGGAAAAGTAAAAGTAGAAAGCGCACAAAATACGGTTTTCCTGGAAAGAGGTTATAGAGCGATATATGCCGAAAAAACTGCTACAGTTAATAAAGAAAAAACATCCAGTTTTGAACCAGAGTGGAAAAAAGTTTTACTGTATGTTGACGGTTTAACCCTTGATGAGGTTATTACAACACTAAAACGCGATCATAAGTTTACGGTGAATTATCTGGATGATGATTTAAAAAATCTAAAAATACAGGGAACTCTGGACACTCGTCAGGGGTTTTATGAAACACTGCAAACTATTGCTTTTGCTTTAGAAATACATATCAGCCCAGCAGGAAACAGCACTTATATAATCGGTAAATAATAACTAATAATTTACTGTATTACAGCGATTATTTTGAAAATATAAAATAATTAACGCAAAATATCTCATTAAAATTAATTACACAAACTAACAATTTCAACTATGAACAATGATTTTTCCAGGCATTATTTTACTGCCATCTGGATTTTGTTTTTGGGATTTTTTCTCGGAACAAACACAATTTATTCGCAAACAGGAACCGTATCGGTTGATTTTAAAAACTCTTCGCCTCAAAAAATCATTGATAATTTAAAATCACAAACACCTTATCAATTTGTTTATCAAAAAGACCTTGACCTGAGTTTTCCGCTTGTTACCTTAAAAAAAGATAATGTAACAATTGATGAAGTACTGAATGATTTACAAAGCTTAACCAATTTAGATTTTAGAAGAACGGACAATAATATTGCGGTTAAAAGAAACGACGCAGTTAAAAAAAAAAGGAGAGGGAAAATTGTAGGAAAGGTAGTTGACAACAACGGGCTTTCGCTGCCAGGCGCCAATATTAAAGTTGTTGAAACAGGTTTCGGCGCACAGTCAGATATTGATGGTAATTATATTTTAGAGCTTGAAGCCGGAGAATATACCATCGAGATAAGCGTAATTTCTTTTCAAACCCAAAAAATTACTCATGTAAATGTACAGGAAGGAGAAGAAACACCACTGGTAGTTTCTTTGCAGGAAGATGCACAATCGCTTAATGAAGTAATCATTGTGCAAAACTACAAACAAGCCACAGCTTCGGTGGAAGGAATGTTAATACAACAAAAAAAAGCTGCCCAGTTTTCTGATGGTATTTCGGCAGAACAAATCGCAAGAACTCCAGACAGAGATGTAGCAGCTTCATTGAAACGTATTACGGGAGTTACAACTGTAAATGATAAATATGTTGTAGTACGTTCGATGGGAGAAAGATGGAACCAGGCCGTTATGGATGGAATCGCTTTACCAAGTACAGACGCTTATCAGCAAAACTTTTCTTTTGATATTATTCCAACAGCAATGGTAGAAAGTATCGTTGTAAGTAAATCTGCCACACCGGATATGTACGCTAATTTTGCCGGAGGATATGTAGAAGTAAAAACAAAAGATATCCCAAAAGAAAATTTCACCAATTTTTCTATCAGTAATTCTTATAATAGTAAAAGCACCTTTAAAGAAAGATTAACAAGACAAGAAGGCGATTACGATTATTGGGGATTTGACGACGGAAGACGTGATTATCCTACTAATCACACAACAATAGATCCGCCAACAACAGAGGCAGCATCTGGACCGTTTATTGCATATTCTAAACTATTTACGCAAGATAATTTTACTACTTATAAAACATATGGAGCACCGGGAACTACGCTTCAGTTTGGTTTAGGGCGTGTTTATAAATTAAAAGACAATAACAAATGGGGGTTTGTAGGTTCTCTTATTTTTAAAAACACGCAGGAAACCTTAGAAATTGAACACACTCAAAGAGGTAGTTTTCAAAAGAATTCTTTATTTCAAGAAGAGAACAAAGATAGAGCCTATTCAATTTTTACAAGATACGGCTTTAGAAACTCAGGAAACAACTACAATTTTAATTCAACATTAGGCGGTATGTTTAACGCTGCAATTCAGCTTGACAACCATAAAATCACAATGCGTAATACTGTTATGCACATCTACAATAATCAATTAACACAAATTAGTGGGTGGTCAGATGGTGCTTATTCTATTGCAGACATAGTAAGTGGAAATATTTTGCCAACTTCATTTGAATCTAATTATCCTGTTTATACAACTTTTATTCAGAATAAAATTGAAGGAAATCACAAATTCGACAAGCTTGAAGTTAATTGGTATGGAGCATACGGAAATGTTACAAAAGATACCAAGGATGCCACATTTGTAGCTATAGGAAAAGGAAAAGTAGGTGATGATATTATAACAAATTATAGTGTCGATAACGATGAACAGAGATTTCCATTTAGCCGAAGCTATTTTACAAACGATGAAGTAGATTACAATTGGGCAGTCAATTTTAAATATACTTTCAACTTTAGCGATTCTTTTACAAATGATATCAAAGCAGGATATTTTGGCACTTATAAAAAAGCAACCAATCAGCAGGAATCTGCAAAATTGATTACAGTTGGTCAGGCAGATGATGAAGCAACAATTTACGAACCTTTACCAGAATTTTTGGATGGATCAAATTACTATTATGGAGGTTTTGGATGGCAAAAATACGGTATTTATGGTAATAGATATGTTGGAGATGTTAAAGTACATTCTCCTTATTTGATGCTTGATGATAAAATTGGTCAATACGTAAGATTCGTTTGGGGAGTAAGGGCAGAAAGTTATTTATACACACAAATAGAAAGCCAGTCTGAAAATCCAAATGGGTTTTCTGAAGTGCAGGGTGATGATAAAGTATGGCAATTTCTGCCATCTGCTAGTTTAATTATCAGCCCAACTAATAAAATGAATGTAAGATTGGGTTACAATAAATCAGTTTTACGTCCGCAATTTGCTGAACGTTTAGGTATTCCATATTATGACCCGCTTCGAGCTGCTAAAATTTACAATTATACAGACGGAATAGTTTCTAGCGTTGCTAATAATTATGATTTAAAGTTAGAATGGTTTCCTTCTGGAGGCGAGATTTTGTCCTTTGGTCTATATCATAAAGATATAGATAACCCAATTGAAGCCGTAGGTTATTTGAATCCATCTGGCGTTAGGGATATCTATAATATTAATTCAAACAAGGCCAAACTTTGGGGAGTTGAAGTAGAATTCTATAAAAGTCTTTCCTTTTTAGGAGAAGGCGATCTTTTAAAACATTTGTTTGTTTACGGAAATGCTTCTGTAAATGATACCAAAGTTACTTCATACGTTAATCTGGATGGTACCGGAGGACTATATGAAGCTAACAGACCGCTTTACGGGCAGTCGCCATATACTTATAACTTAGGAATGGATTATGTAGGCGACCGTTTTGGATTCAGCCTTAGACATAATGCGGTTGGAGATCAATATATTTTAGTTGGATTCGATTATTCTGCAGAAGAAATTCGTATGCCTTATGCACAAACAGATGCACAGTTGAGTTATAAATTTTTCAAAAAGAAAGATCTGCAGTTCAAGTTCAGTATCAAAAATATGTTTGATGCAGGCGTACAAACCTATAATAATAGCAATAGTTACAGTAAAATAGAAGATGTTCCTTCAGGATCCAACCCAAGATCAAGATACAGTCTCGGTGCCAATGCTACCAATAAATATGACCCGGATATCGATCAGGTAGTTTTCAAATCATTTGCAGGAAGAACAATTAGTCTTTCCTTAAACTATGATTTTTAAGATTAGCTATTGTTAATACTAAATTCATAATCATAAGTATTTTCCTGCTGAATATTAAGAAAAAGTTAACAATAAAAAACACCCATGATATTCTGCTTTTCTAAAAGCTAATACTAATAAATAAACAAGTTGGGTAAAAAATAAAAACTCTTTTTGCTGAGAGTATTTAAAATGTTCTTCGAAAAATTTAATAGATAAAAGAATGAAACCTGCAGATATACGGAATCTTCAATTTAAGCCAAAAACAATAAAGAAGACAAAGGCATAAGGTTTATCATATCCAAAGACATTTATCTTTTTGTGTATTTAAATTTTAAAGGGAACCGAAGTTGATCCTTTCATTGAAATGAAAAAAATCCTAATAGTGAAAGATGGAAGTTAGGTAAGCTCCCCCGGACGGTAAAACGGATGCGTTTGAAAAAACAAATTTACCAAAAACGAGAAAGACCTGAGGAAAGAAATTTTGCTGCTCTCTCCAAAGGCCTAGTTTAATAGCGGCAAATATAGCAATAATTAAATTATTATGAAAAAATTTTTTATGTTCGCAATTGTAGCTCTACTTGTGAGTTCTTGCCAAAATGATGATTCTTCTGCTGATTCTTCTTTTTCTATGAAAGCTGCTGGGGCTGACTACACAGGATATCCTGCAACAGTACAAACTGTAAGCGGAGATATTACAACTAACACAACTTGGACAAGTGACAAAGTTTGGGAAATTAACGGAGTAGTTCGTGTAAAATCCGGAGCTACATTAACAATCCAGGCTGGTACTTACATTAAAGCAAAACCTCTTGCTGCAGGTGTTGCTACTGGAGTTCTTGTAATTACTAAAACTGGTAAAATTAATGCACAAGGAACTGTAAATGCTCCAATTATTTTTACAAGTTACAATTTATTAGATGGTAACGCTTCAACAAAAGCAACTCCTGGAGATTTTGCAGGTGTTGTAATTTTAGGTGATGATCAGGTAAATAACGGGTCAACTACTAATATTATCGAAGGATTAGGCGATCAGCCAAATGTTTCTGATTTTTATTATGGTGGAGCTAACGCTTCTCACAATGCAGGAACAATTTCTTATGTTCGTATCGAATTTGCGGGTAGAATTTTAGATGCAGCAACTGGTGTTGAAATCAACGGTTTAACTTTTGGTGGAGTTGGTGCTCTTACTACAGTTAACCACATTCAGGTTTCTTACGGTAGAGACGATTCATTTGAATTTTTTGGAGGTAGAGTTAATGCTACTCATTTAGTTTCTTTTGCTCCAGATGATGACAACTTTGACTTCGATTTAGGATACACAGGATCAATCACAAAAGCAATTGCACTTGCTGATATTAATTCTACTCATAGTACAAGTGGTACTGCACCAAACTTGGTTCCGGATTCTAATGGTATCGAATTAGATAACAATGCCGGAGGTACTTCTACTACACTTATTACACGTCCTGTTATTTCTCAATTATCTATCATTGGTGTTAGTTCTGCAACAGCTGCTAACTCATACGAAAATGGTATCCACGTACGTAGATTAGGGCAAATCAGCCTTACTGATGCTACTGTAACAGGATATAACAGAGGTATCAACTGGGAAGCTCCTTCAGTATCAACTGGTTCTACTTGGTCTGCAATATCTATCCACGGATATGTTAATCCCGTATTGCCAACAACAGTTGCTTTAGGTTTTGGAAATGCTACATCTAGTGTAGTTCCAGGACACAAATGGTCTTTAACCCAGCCATTCTTTAATGATAGTGCATTTGACCTTTCTGGTGCTACAGGTGCATTCAAAACTGAAGCACTTTGGACAGCTACTTGGACTAAGTTTGCAAGTTTTTAATTAGTTAGGTTAAGCAATATTTAATTCAGCATGGGCAGCATTTCTGCCCATGCTTTTTACAAATAAAATATGAAAAAAATTATACTATTATTTTTATTACTAATGATTACAACTGTATCATCTGCCCAGTTTACAATTTGGGAAGATGATTTTGAGGATGGTGACGTTTCAGACTGGACTTTATTAGATAAAGATGGCAACAGCAGTAACTGGAGTGCCCGAAAAAACATCCAGTTTGATGAAAGTACAGGAGGGATTAAAGATGGTAATTTTAATGTATTAGGTACTTATAATATTGATTTAAATTCAGGTGCTCCGCTTGAAATAATAGAACAAAACTGGGCGATGCTGCCAGCAATTGACTTGTCATATTACAGCGGGAAAATTGAATTGAATTTTACAGCACAGATGGCTATTTTCGGCGGAAGCAAAAATATTTTAATTTATGGAGGAACATCTCCAGATCCAGCTTCAGCAACACCTTTAGGAACTATTTATATGGAAAGAATATCACAATTAGATCCGGAATTTAAAGATTATGTTGTAGATATTTCGCAGTTTGTGGGCAATCAAAACGTTTACATTTCCTTATTAAATGAAAACAGCAATTTTGTTGGATATGAAGTTGATAAAGTATGGATCACTGCCGAAGCACTATTAGGTGTTGACGATTTTGATAAAAATAATACAATTCGCCTTAAACAAAATCCTGTTGTCGAAAATTTAGAATTAGAAATAAGCGAACAGTTTTTAAACGATGATTTTGCAGCAAAAATTTACAGCTCAGCTGGATTGCTGGTTAAAAGTAATGCAGATTTAAAAGAAAATATTTCGGTAGCGAATCTTCCGCAGGGAATTTATTTTCTGGTACTATCAAATAATACAACTTCCAAAAAAATAAAATTTATTAAAAAGTAAACTGATAATTATTTTCAGAAATAATTATAAAGACAAAATATAAAATATGAAAACTAAAATTGTTCCAATACTTTTATTTTCAATTGTACTTCTCCTTTGCCAGGCCTGCATCAATGAAGATATGGTTCCTTATTATGAAGAGCAGCAGCCCGGAAAAGTTGTAATACAGGGTTATAATGCACAAAAAGATTCTATACAGATAGCGGTAGATGGAAAAATCCTTGTAGAAGGAAAGACAAATGCCTACATAAAAAAAGTTACTAAAAATTACGAATTTGTATTTTATTCAAATAAAACGAAATTGGTTGAAATTACCAATAAAGTAAGCAAGCAGCTTCTTTATTCTTATCAACTAACAACCGCAAAACCCATTGATACCATCTCTTTTTATACCAAAGAAGATTTATGGATAAATAATGTTCTGGCGACGAAACCCGGAAAAATAACACAGACAGGTAATGCCGGTTTCAAATTTATTTTCCCAACCCTTAATAAATATTCTGTGAGCGGTTATACCGGAAAAATAGATGGAATCATGCGTAAAGTAAACGGAGAAGTAGTAGGAGTAGTCAAAAACATTGGAAAAGACAGCTTCAGCGATTTTATAGAATTTCCTTCAAGTCTTCCTCCAATTATTAGAATGGAACTGGTTAAACATAATACAACCGAATCATACATAAACGGTAGACAAGTTATTACGGTTATGCTGATGCTGCCAAACAAATCAGGATTAATAGTTTTGGATGAAAGAAAAGATGGAAACGGGAAATTTCAAAATGTTGATGCAAGCTTAAATCTGGTTGATTTTTTTGACTTTACTGCTCATTAAACCAATTAATTCTAAGATTATCCAATGAAAAATTATTTGCCTATTAAGCTGTTTTGTTTTTTATTTTTTGCCCTGTTTCTTATTTCGTGTGAAAGCACAGATGAGCCAATAACGTATGAAGAAAACTCAAATGAATATGTAAACAATTGGATGTACAATCAAATGAAAAGATATTATTTATGGAATAATGCAATAAAAAATCAAGGAGATTTAGCATTAGATCCAAAAGAATATTTTAAAACATTATTACAGTCTGAAGATATTTATTCCTACGCGTTACATCCCGAAAAACCCGAAACTACACACAAAAACCTTAGAAGTAAATTCGGGTTTGACGTAAGTTTTATAGCTTTTGAGGGAAAATATTATGGTGTAGTATTATATGCTTTAGAAGATTCTCCGGCAAAAAATAATGGTTTACAAAGAGGACAGCTTATAACTCATGTAGATGGAGTAGAATTGAAATTTGAAAACTACGATAATCTATATAATAGTATGCTTGCCGAAACGCAGCTGGATTTAAAAGTAGTTTCGTATTCTGCTCAATTGGGTTTTTCTAGCCCAAAAACAGTTTCTATTTTGCAGGGATTTACATTTTCACAGCCCATTTCCTATCAGGTAATCGAAGATAAAAATACTAAAATTGGTTATGCAAACATTCCACATTTTGATGTTGGACAAGCACAATTGTATTTGCAGTTATTTCAGGAGTTAAAAAGCAAATCGATAACAGAATTGGTTTTAGACTTAAGATATAATGGAGGAGGAGATATCTCATCTGCGGCAGCATTAAGTATAATTTTGGCACCCAATATTAAAGCAGATGATCTTTATATAAAATTTGAAGGAAATCAAAACGGAGGAAATGTTGATCAGTCTTTTATAACAGCTTTAAAAAGCAATGAATCTTCAGTAAGTTTTGATGCCTTACGCAATGTACATCCTTCCATTAATAAAGTTTATATTTTATGCGGAAAAAGGACAGCATCAGCATCAGAGCTTATTATAAACAATCTAAAACCCTATATGGAAGTTGTTACCATTGGTGAAAAAACATTTGGCAAAGATGTCGCAGGATTTCCAATTGTAGACGATCGCAATCCAGATAAAAGAGGCTGGATATTGTACCCTTCCATATATAAATTATTTAATGCCAGACAGGAAGGAAATTATTCAAAAGGAATAAATCCTGAAATCTATTTAGATGAATTACAGCAGCCAGAAGTATTTGCTCTAGGAAACCGCTCAGAAACTTTATTGCAAGCAGCCTTAAATAGTATATCAGGAAATACAAACAAAATAAAAAGAGAAGCTGTACAATCCTTGCCACTCAGCGTAATTAGTACAGATATTGACCCGCTTTTGCAAATTACACCATGAAAATTATAAATATATTGATCGTTTGTTATGCAGGGAATTGATAACATAGAGCATCGTAAATTGCTGCAAATATTTGAAAAATACAAAGATGAAACTATTGCGGTACAAACAACATCAGAAGATGATCTTAAGATTTACCAAAACATGGAAGAACTCGATGTTTTGTACAACTGTTTTAAAATCTTATTGGCAGAATTACAAAAATGTACCAGAGATTATGAACTAAAGAAAAAATCAACCCGCAGCATCATCCATAAAAACTTAAGAAAAATAAAAACAGGATCTGAAAAGAAGCTGTAATCTATATTTCAGGATTTATTGCAGAAGATAATTCTTCTTTTTTGATCTGGCGAAAAGGTGTTCTGATTTTATTTCTTTTAAGCCTTATTTTCTTTATTTGATAAAGATAATCAGTTAGTAATGCCTTTATTTCTAAATAAGAATTATTATGAAAAGAGCTGATATTATGTTTCAGTTTTTCGATATGATTTCCTGCGTTTATTAAATCAGCCTCAAACGTTTTTAATAAACCAATTTCTATGTTTTTATTTTTTTTATAATAATGAATGCAGTTATGAAGATCTTCAATTTGTCCCGTAAAATCAAAAACTGCTTTTTTAGAAACCGCCCGATGGTAGTAATAAGAAAACTCTAGCGGATTAAATTCAATTACTTTATCAAAATCTTCAATGGCTTTATAATGATGTTCCAGTTTTTGAAAACAGCTCGCTCTTAATTCATAAGCTGTCGAATCAAACTCATAATTCACCACATTATCTAAATGAACAATAGCCTCCTGAAAGTGGCTGGTGGAATAAAGTTGTTTTCCTTTCTCTAAATCCACAAAACTTTTTTTAAGGTTTGATTTAAAAAATTTGTCCTTAAATGTTGTTTTTAAAGTCACGAGCCATTTCATAATTTTAAATTTAGGAAGTTACAATATTCAGCTGGCTAAATTTTGATAGGATGTTAAAGTTAATAAAAAATTAATACACAGCACATTATAAAATTTTATTTAAAGAAAAATAATGGTGTATTTTTTACATTTTAAAAAACATTCTTTTTAAATTAGAGGTTTCAAAGTAAATAATGATGATGAATTCGGTCAGAGAAATATTTCTAAAATCAGTAAAGGAAATTTGTCCTAACGTTACTGATGCTGAACTTTCTCAATTTGCTTTAAAAATTACAATTGAAGAATTTAATAAAAAAGACTTCTTTCTTCAATACGGAAAAGTGCAAAAAGCTATAGGTTTTGTAGCAAGCGGATTAGTGCGTTCCTCTTTTATAGATAAAGAAGGGAATGAAATTACTGTAGGTTTTTATGCCGAGGGTGATTATGCCACGCACTATCCCGCCTTTATAACACAGCAGCCCAGTAAATACTCAATTCAATGTTTAGAACCTGTAACAATGGTTTGTCTTTCGTATGAAAACATACAGTGGATTTATGAACATTTACCAAGCTTTGAACGATACGGACGATTAGTCGCCGAAGAAATTTTAAAACGTCAGCAGGCCCGTATCGAAAGCTTTATATTTCAAACCGCCGAGGAACGTTATCTTGATTTTATAAAGTGTCACTCAGAGCTGTTTAACAGAATTTCCATTTCTCATCTTTGCAGTTATCTGGGTATTGAAAGACAAACACTTACCAGAATTCGTCAAAAATTAGCGCACCAATAGTTTTTGACACATTTGTGTCAGGAAGTCCTTCGCATTATTTAAAATCTTTGCAGTGTCAAATTAAAATGATGCGCAATGAAAACGAATATCTTATTAATACTTGGTCACCCTTCTCCAAACTCTTTTTGCAGTGCGCTGCTTAATGCTTACAAAAAAGGAGTAGAACGTACAGGGGCAATTTGTAAAACCATTTATATCTCTCAACTGGATTTTGATGTAAATCTGGCTGACGGATATAAAACCGGAAAAACAGTACCGCTTGAAAAAGATCTAATTCAGGCCCAGGAACTCATTTCCTGGGCAGATCACATTGTCTTGTCTTATCCAAATTGGTGGGGTTTTATGCCTGCCATTACTAAAGGATTTATAGACAGAATCTTTATGCCTGATTTTGCATTTAAACATCACTCAGGAAAAATCTTCCCCGAAAAACTTTTAAAAGGAAAAAGCTTAAGGCTGTTAATTACGATGGACACTCCAAAATGGTGGTTCTATCTCATCTATCGTGCTTCTCAATATCAAATACTCAAAGACATCGTATTCGGTTACGTAGGATTCGATCCTATTCGATTCTCCACTTTTGGTTTTATGAGAAAATCAACAGATAAACAACGCAGCAAATGGCTTAAAAAAGTAGAACAATTAGGAACAAAGCTTATATAAAACAATCCATTAATAAAATTTAATATCATGAGACATCTAGCAAACGAGCATACAATTGCTCACATTGACCCTAAAAAAGGTTTCAGAATTCACTTATTAGTATTTGTATTATCAATTCCTGCAATTTGGATAATATGGTTTTTAACAGACAGAACGTATCTATGGCCGCTTTGGCAGACTGGTGCATGGATGGTAGGTTTATTATTTCATTATCTGGGCGTTTTCATTTTTAAAAATGGAACTAAATAATCTTAAAAACTTAGAAGTTATGATAACAAAAGCAAAACTCACAGTTTCTAAAAAAGTCTTAGGGATTTTTACAGTTTTATTTTCATTGCAGAGCACATTGGCAACAGCACAAAATGAAAGAGCTAAAATTACGCGCTACGAAGTAAAAGAGCAATATCAGGAGAAATTTCAAAAAGCGATAAGCGAGTATGTTCAAAAATCTCTTTTAAGCGAAAGCAATATTATGTCTGAAGCTTATTTTGAACAGAATAACAAAGCCGTTATCTGGTTATTTGAGCGCTGGACCAGTAAAACAGCATTGGATAAAAACAATTCAAAATCTGTAAAAGAACTTGCCAAAACCGCTTTAGCAAAACCTGAGAAAGTAATCTATGTAAAAGATTTAGAACCTCTCACTAAACAGCAATGGAGAAGAACAAGCAAAAAAGAAGACAATCAGTTAACTATTATGCTTTTTGTAGATGCAAAAGCCGGTACAGAGAAAAATTTCATGGAGGTTTACCATACAGCAATGCCTCAATTTAGAAGTGAACCCGGAGTAGTAACCTATCAATTATCGCAGCTGGAAAATGATAAGACCCAATTTGTAACCTTCGAAAAATTCAGAAGTAACGATGCATTTCAGTATCATCTTAATTTTCCACCAATTCAACCCGTAATTGATTACCTAAATACAAGTATAAAAAAACAGCCGTTTCAGGATGGAATTCATAATCTAATCGAATTTGCACCGCTTATTCGGGAGTAACATAAACAGAAAAATTTCAACATAAATTATTAATATTTAAAACCTAAAAAAATGAAAACAATTAGTAAAGTCATTGCAGCAGGTATAACAAGCATTCTTGCTGTAGTAAATGCAGAAGCTCAAGTAACCGTAAAAACAAATGAAATGAAAACAAACTACAGTCATGAATTAGAAGTTGTAAACCAATTGTCTACTCAGTCAGCCGTTGTAAATATGCCGGTGACAAAATTATTAAATGCGCCAGGAAACGAAGCTTTAAAAGCTTTCTTCTTTACACCTGTAAAAAATAAAACAGCCCTAAAAGGGAAAAAAATTGCCGTAATCGTTGCCGATGGTTTCGAGGAAATTGAATTGACGGGACCAGTATGGTATTTTAAAGAATTAGGAGCAGAAGTTGAAATAGTGTCGCCTAAATTTAATCCGGCTCCGGAAAGATATGGTTTGGTATTTCCTGAAATGTCAAATACGCATGTTATGGCTATACAATACTTACAGCCGGTGGGATGGATAAAATTTGACCGTACCGCAGACCAAATAAAGGTTAGTGATTATGATGCGGTATTTATTCCGGGAGGAGCTTGGAATCCGGATAACCTTCGTTATGATAAAGATGTTATCAAATTTATTCAGGATTTTAACAAGTCAGGAAAACTAATTGCCGCTATTTGTCACGCTCCGGTTGTATTGGCTTCTGCCGATATTTTAAAAGGAAGAAAGCTCACAGGATACTGGAACATTCAGGTAGATTTAAAAAATGCCGGCGGAACTATTCTTGAACAACCTGTGGTAACAGATGGAAACATCATTACCAGCCGTCATCCAATTGATGTGGCAGATTTTTCAAGAGCTGTTGAAAGCTGGTTAATTAAAAAATAAGAATAAAGTTTGAGGCTGTCTCTAAAGTCGGGACAGCTCTTTTAGTATAATTATTTTGTTGTTTTTAGTGACTTAATTTGTGACTTTTTGATATCCTATTTATCATTCCATAGGAATGTTTCGTAGGTAGAAAAAAATAAAGATCAGCCGCATTTGCGTTCCGTAGGAACGTTTGATAGATCAGATTGTTAAAAAACAATGCCAGAATCAAATGTTCCTACGGAACGTAATCCATTATAACAATATAATTTTCTACCAATGAAATGTTCCTACAGAACAAGGAAAGATGTAAAACAACAAAGAGGCTGTCTCTACTTTTGAGACTGCCTCTTTGTTTTTGATCAGAAAAACTTCTGCGGTAGTTTATATTCAGATTTTATCTATTTTTATAAAGAACGAAAGTATCTTTAATATGGATTTGCCTAAGCTGCCTTTTTATAAAAAATACAGTCTTGTTTTTAAAGCCGCTATTGCCGGCGGAATATTAGGTTTACTATATGCCTCAATTACAGATGCAGGATCTAACTTTGATTATTTAAAGCTTTTGCCCGGTATAATTATAGGTGTTTTTATTGGTTTTATTATTATAACGTTTGAGAAGCGTCTTATCAATTTAAACCGATATTCCTTTTTAGAAGCAATGCTTTTAAAAGCTCTTATTTATAGCATAAGCATATTGTTGTTTTTACTATTCTTTGTTCTGATGTTTTCAGAAATGTTAGGACATCTTTCTTATCAGGAAGCTTTTGTTAAATATGCTAAAGAACGTTTGTTCGAAGATTATATGTTTTCTCTTGGAGCGTCTATATTTTTAATTCTCTTTTTAGAAATCAGCAGTTTACTAAGCGCCCGTTTTTTCTATAATTATTTTACAGGACAATATCATCAACCCATTCAGGAGGAACGAATTTTTATGTTTGTCGATGTAAAATCATCTACCACACTCGCAGAACAATTAGGAGATATTCTATACAGTAATTTATTGCAGGATTTATTCAATGATTTTACGGATGCAATCCAGGCTTCGCGTGCAGAAGTTTACCAATACGTGGGAGATGAAATTATCCTCACCTGGAAATCTGCTGCCGGATTAAGAGAAAAACGCTGTCTTTATTGTTTTTATCTTCTTAAACAATGTATAGAGAATAAACGCGAATATTATTTAGGAAAATACAATCTGGTTCCAAAATTTAAAGCCGGAATGCATATAGGAACTGCGGTAACAACCTGGGTTGGAAAAGTAAAAAAAGAAATTGTTTATCATGGAGATCTCTTAAATACAACTTCAAGAATTCAATGTGAATGCAACAATTTTAATCATGACTTTGTTATTTCTGAAACCATGAAAAATGCACTTTCAGAAGATAATTCGATAACCTATATTCAAAAGGGCGAAATACTTTTGCGGGGAAAAGCAAAGCCAATGAAATTATATACCGTTGATTTTAGTTCAGTCGTTCTGTAGTTTCCAATCTCAAACAATGCTCTGTACCTAAAAACAGCGGATTTCCATGTTTTTCTGACCAAAAACCATCCAGTATGTCTTTTGTAATGCATCGGTAAACTGCAACGCCTTTATACGTTTTGTTGTCATCGCCTTTATAGCTAAAATTAATTACCAGAATGTTATCTTTAAAGAAGCCATGACCTTTTTGGACTTGTGCATTATTGATGAACCATTTTGCAATAATTCTATTGTTATCGTCTAAGGATAAACTTAAAGTGCCTTTGTAAGTAATGTGATTGCTCTCTTCCTGATTACTTCCTGAAATAGAAAAATCACCAATTAAATCTTGTATTATCATTTATTTTTTGATGGAGAAATTGAATAGATGTTGAGGTATAAATCACCTCAGTAATTACGGCAAATTTATGCAATTTTAAAATATCTAAAAATTACCAGTTTATACCTTATTTGGTTTGCTGACATATTTATTTCCTTTAATAAAAAACCGCCACGGCAAAAGTGCATCTTCCTGAGCATATGCAACACCCACGCGCGGCGATGCTGCAATTTGATCTTCAGTATATCGAATGCCGTGATCTTCCAGCCAGATTTCTTCTCCGCCTAAGTCTTTTTTATTAAAAGAACGGTCAATACCCAAAGCCTTTGCTGCAGAACCCGGGCCAGCAGATATCGCGCCTTTTGATGCCGGTATATTCCGCCTCGTTTCCATAATATCTTTTCCGGTCAAAGGTTCAATCGCCCGAATTAAAACCGCATGAGGTTCACCTTCAACAGAACTTACAATATTAAAAAGATGATGAATACCGTAGCATAAATAAACATAGGAAACGCCGCCCTGACTGTATAAAGTTTCCGTTCGATCTGTTCTTCGTCCTCCGTAAGCGTGTGAAGCTTTATCTTGTATGCCGAAATAAGCCTCTGTTTCTACAATTATTCCAGTAGTAATTTCGCCGTCAATTTGTGTACAAAGTACTTTTCCCAAAAGATCTTTGGCAAGGAAAATAACATCAGAATTAAGATAATAAGAAAACGGAATTTTATTAGGAGATTCGGTCATTGCTGTTCAATTATAAATTTGATACGAAGGTCGAAATTTCAAAGCAATTTATAATTCTAATTTATAAAACTTAATTATTTTTTACCAAGCCTACATTCTTATGATTTGAACTGAATTACTTCTTAGTATATAATTATTTATGTTCTTGAAAAATAGGTAGTTATACGTGATTAAATATTGTGTTAAATGTTTAATTTTGAAGATGTTATAGTTTGGTTTGTTTCTAAGATTAAATATGTAACGCTAATCGCAGCCGATAAAATATTAATATATTTCTGATAATATATATTTGAGCTTATCCAGAACTCCAAATTTACCTCACATCTTACCTAAAGCAATTCTATAAGTATCTGCCTACAATAATCTTATTATTATCTGCCTTTTAAGTAATCATTGGTATTTGATAAACTAACTAAAAAATAACAAGCATGGATATAGTTACTGATCTTACTGCAGAAGCGGTCTCTTATATTACACTATTTCAAGATATTTTAAAAAGTAAATCTAATTATGACTTTCCTGCTAATTTGTTGGATAAAAATGATTGGAAATCTCTTGGTGTAGATGACGTATATAGTAATGACTTAACAATTAGTCAAAAAGAGAAAATTATAGATCTAGTCTGGCACAGCCCTACAAAGGCCGATACCAGTAGTCTTATTAAAAAATATTTTTACAGGACGATTTCGCTTTTTCATTGGTTATCAGATATTGTTCCAGATGATGAGAAAACATCAGGCACATCTCTTTCGGTAGAAGAAACAGAAGAGCTAATTTTATTTAGACCTCCATTTTTTTGGAGGCAGGCAATTAGAAATTTTTTATATACTAATCCAGAGAAAAGACTTGAACTGGTTGAGATATTGCAATATATGCCCTTGCAGATAATTTTAGCCATTACAGGAAAAAGTGAATTAGATTATACTATTCGATTATACCAATTCTATGAAAAACCCGCTCAAAAGAATATTGAAAAAAAGGTAGAAAAAAAGGTAGAAACTAATAAATATGATCTTCTTGAATTTTGGGATAGAAAAAAATATAAGGATTTTTGGGAAACTAAAAGATTAGATGCTGAATCATATCTTAAAAATGATCAAAAATTACTAGAACAACTAAAAGATAAGGAATTTTCTCTTCCTTTTGAAACTCTGTTTCGAGAAGAATTAATTGAGATTTCCGCAGCTAGAAAATCTAGAAACAGAGAATTTAGGATTACTTCTAAAGAAGAGGATACTCAAAAAATATCACCATTATTGTCTTCGGAAGAAAAAGAAAAAAGACGGAAAGAGAAAAAAGAAAAAGAAGAAAAAAAATTAAAGGAAGAAAAGGAAAAAGTTTTTGATCCGCTGGCAAAAGCCAAGGATATGAAACTGATAGGAATTGCTTTGTCAGGCGGAGGCATTAGATCTGCAACTTTTAACTTGGGCATAATACAGAAATTAGCGAGTCTAAATGTACTTCACCGATTTGATTATATTTCTACCGTTTCAGGTGGGGGATACATTGGTTCCTGGCTCAATTCATGGATACACAGAGCAGGATCTGTTAGTAAAATAAGTGATCGCCTTTGCCCCGGAAAATCGGGAGATCCTTTAGCAGATGAAGTTCGTCCTGTTAGATGGCTTAGAATGTTTAGTAATTATTTATCTCCCAATGTTGGTATTATGTCACCAGATGCATGGTCATCAGGAATGACATGGCTTCGCAATACATTAATCAATCAAATAGTATTACTGCTGACTCTTTTGACAGTTTTATCTTTTATTTCAAACATATATTCTGCATGGGTTTTCATAAAAGACAGTATGTATAAACAAAGCCCCTTTAATATTTTCTGCTACAGTTTTGTTATGTTTATAATTGGAGGTTTTATGGCTGCAACGGCAATGCGTTCTTTTTATAATATTGAGAAAAAAGAGTCAGGCAAAAAATGGGTTAAAGAAGTTAAAATATTAATACTGCGCCTTACATGGAAATTCAACCAATCTAACTTAATCCCGCAGCTAATTGTGTTTTGGGGCGGAATCAGTGCCTTGATTATTAGTACATATTTTGTATCATGTAAGTTATCTTTTTATGATGAAGTGAAGTTTCCGCTTTTCATGGGGATTTTCTCTTCCGCTTTTCTTGCCTTTTTTTTGGTAGCGTTACGTGGTAATTATCATAAAAGATTGGACTTAATGCAAATGGGAATGAAAAATGTTGCTACAAAAGTCCATTTTGATAGAAACCTTTCTGGGCAAGTTCTGTTTGCAATAGTAGGATCTACTCTTGTTGCCTCGGCTGCATTGGTATTTCTTTTATTGTTTTTTTGGGAAAATGTAGATAAAATTAGCGGCTTAGCAGATCTAATTGAACTGGAGGATCATGGTGATAAAATGTTTTTAGTGATTGGTATTCCCATGATACTGGAAATTTTTTCTATAGCAGTAATTCTAAGAATGGCGCTTATGGGTAATCTGTTTCCGGATTATCGAAGAGAATGGTGGGGGCGTATGGGAGGATATATTCATCGCTTTATGCTGTTTTGGATTATTGTAAGTTTTGCTTCTTTGATTATGCCTCATTTATGGGATGTATTATGGGGAAAATGTAAAGATCAGCTAGTACCTTGGTCTCTTGCTTTAGCTGGTGGCAGCTGGGCAGGAGTTATTGGCTGGGCTTTAAAAAAGGCATTTGAATCCAGAGATGAGACCCAAAATGCACCAAAAAGCTATACTGCTACATTAATAAAAGTAGTGCCTTTTATTTTTATGATTGGACTATTATTGATAGGCTCATGGATCATGGAAAAAATAGGTGAATATAATTTTGTTTGGAATCCAAGAGATGTCTGGAGAAATGTATTTATTACTTTAATTTTATTAGCAATAACCTTGTTGCTCAGCTGGCGTATTGGTGTAAATGAGTTTTCACTTCATCATTTTTATAGAAACAGATTAATCCGTGCATTTCTTGGTGCAACACGAAGTAGAGAAGAAAGAATAAAAACAGCTAATGTATTTACAGGTTTTGATACTAATGATGATATTTTATTATCCTCGATGCGCGTAGATAATGGTTATTTTGGACCATTTCCTCTTATTAATTCTACGCTTAATGCTACCGTTGTTATTGCTTTAGACAGACAAGACCGTATGGGAGAATCTTTTGTTTTTTCGCCATTGTACTGCGGATACGATTTTAGTCCCACACGATCTTCAACCTATAATATTGACCATGTGTATGAATACGGATACCGACCTACAGCTCAATTTTCTAATGAAAAAGGCGGACCTACTTTAGGAACTGCGATGGCTATATCCGGTGCAGCAATTAATCCGAATTGGGGTTATCATTCTTCAGCAACGATTGCATTTTTGCTTACATTATTTAATTTGCGCCTTGGCTGGTGGATTGGGAACCCAAGATTGAATGAATGGAAAAGACCCGATCCTCCATTTGGACTTTTATACTTAATGCGAGATCTTATTGGCAAATCAGATATTGATATGAATTATGTATGTCTTTCAGATGGTGGTCACTTTGATAATATGGGATTGTATGAACTTGTTAGGAGACGCTGCCAATATGTTTTAATTGGAGATGCTGAACAAGATCAGGAAAATGCATGCGAAGGTCTTGCAAATGCCATAAGAAGATGCCGTATTGATTTTGGGGTTGAAATTGAAATTGATCTTGATAAAATCGTTAGTAAAAAAGAGCATATTATTAAAGGAACTATATTTTACCCAGGCGCAGCTAAGCAGGAAGGAACGCTTATTTATATAAAAGCAGTTTTAACAGATAAGACATCAGTAGATGTAAGGCAATATGCCATGACCAACGAAGATTTTCCTCAACAGTCAACAGGAGATCAATTTTTTGATGAAGCTCAATTCGAAAGCTATAGAAAACTAGGTTATGATTCAATTAAAGATGATATTAAGGAATTATATTTACCATAGGTAAATGAATTGAGAAACAAGAGAATAAGAATATTTCAAATTAATTTAAGGAGACTTAAACAATTTTTACAAAAATTTTGTCTCCTTAATTTTCATTCCCAAATTTTTAAAACATTCAATTTGTTCGAAAGTTCCAATTTTTGTTTCTTTAATTAAATATCACGCTCTTCTCGGATCTCCTTTTAAATACGTTTTACTGAATTTAAAATACTCAGTTGAGGTTCTTTCGCCTGCTTTTCCGTCGACTCTTAGTATAGCTCCGGCTTTATTAAGCAGTGTTTGCAAATCTTTAGCTTCGTTGGTAACAGTTCCAGTGTAATATAAAGTCTTATTGCCCTGCGCTAATATTTGTTCTACAATATGACCATTTGGGAGTGTTATCAGCTTTTGCTCGCTAAGACGTCGCAGTAATACCGCAGCCCCGCATTGTTTAGAAACAGCATTAGGATCATATTTTCCGTCTTTAACATATTTTCCTTTTGTATAATGATTCGAATAGCTCCATAAATAAGGTGAATTAATGCCTTGTTTATAATAGCCCAAGCCATTAAATAACTCTAGTTTATAGAGAATTCCGGCAATTTCCCAATTTGTCCATAAGTTTAGTTTATCAAAAATTAAAGCATCATTAGCACTAAATTCCCATGTAAATGGAGGATTTCCTGTTTTTGGACGCCCTGCAGGAACCTGAACGGTACGTGCGGTAAGCGGGTCTCCGTTATGCAAATGAGTATCAAACCTTAAGCTAGCTTCCATGCAATGTATTATTGCAATGACATACCAGGGAATATTTAACGGATCTCCCACAGCTTGATATCTCGCTTTGTTCGAAGCTATTTTCTCAACTAGTTTATCAATTTCAGGATATTTAGCTTCTTTTATAATGCAGGAAGCAAATAATTTTTCATAATTGGCTTTCTTGTCTGGTGGTACTATTGAACTCATAATCGTTGGTTTTAATTTATTAATTCATTTGATATCGTTATTTTAATTTCAAAAGTTTGATAAATAAAAGGGCAATGAGGTAATCAATATGTTATGCTGCCTGATTCATGCAAAAGCATATTAAATAAATTAAGCAGACGTTAAAAAGAAGGCATGTAGAATATTCTCTTTGTAGATGTGTATGAGAATAAATAATTTACTGATTGTAAATGTGTTATGTAAATATGATTCAAATTTATCACAATATGAGAAATGAAAAAAGGGTATAAACACCCTTTTTTCGATTAAAAACCCCAACGATCATCCCATCCTTTATATAGCTTGTTTTGTGACCAATAATTTCCGCTTTATGTCATTTTTTTATAATTGATTTTCTATCTCCAGTAATTTAGATTCATAACAATGCTTTTGAATACCCAGATTTACTAATCAAAAAAATAAAACTATGCTAAAACGAAAAAACGACGCTGATGAGTTAAACCTGCCTCATATAGCTCAAAATCTAGATGTAAATAAAAAAGAACTATTATTCGGAGCTGCCCAAGACAAGGAAAGTAAGGGAATATTAGGAGATTTGATGGATGGATATGCAAAAGTTCAAATTGAAGATCCAATTAGAGCTTTTCATGAAAATAATTTACAGCAAATTGTAAATAATGTAGATTATGGTATTTTAGAGGTATTGCAAGGAACTTGGGTGAGCTACAATCATAACGGACAAAATGATAGAAAATTAATAGGAAGCGGAATCCATACGACCATTATGCCATCACCGGGCACAAATGCAGGAACTATTCCCGGAAAATATAGTTTTGATTGTGAAGAATATATAGAAAAACTAACATTTGATTTAGTCCCGGGCGGAGTTCGTAATCGCGGCGGTGCAAACGAACAATTTTGCGGAGCTGTTAAATACGAGCAAAGTATAAAAAGTGTCAACACTGTAGAAGGAGAAGAAACTTTAAAATACACTCCAATCCACGAAGAGAATGGTATGTATTTATGGCTGAGTGATATATTTAATTATGCAGCAACAGAGAAAACGATTAAAGAAGATCGCGGCGTACATCCTGTATCACCAAAAAACCCGAATAAAGATTTATATAAAAGCGGGTATCAGGACGAAACTCTTTTTTTAGTTTATAATGATCTTGGAGAAAAAGAATACGTAACGTTAGAAAATTTAAACGGAAGACCTTATTCTGAAATTATAGCATCTAAAGAATTGAAGCCCGGAGCTGGACAAACAGGACCTTATTTTATTCCCGATTATTCTATTTCACGAAGTGGTGTAATTCCGCATGGAAGTACTATAACTTTATTAGGAGACTTGGTTCAGGGTGAGACAAGCTACCTGAATGAAGGTCCCCCTGAATTTCCACATGGAGATGCAGCCTGGAAATACGATCATCTTTCCATCTCTAGAACTATGGGTGGAGCGGGAGCAAGCGAAAAAAAGCCAATAAATCTTGACAAAGCACCGCCTGCCTGGGTATTTGAAAAATTGAATGATAAAAATGATCCCGGAGAAAACAAAATCTATACACAGCGAATTCTTGCTCACGATTTATATCCATATTCTGTAAGACCAGATTTACGACTGCGTGATTCTATTAAAGGAGAAAAAATAAAAAATCATGTGCTTATTCAGTTATCATCCAAAAATAAAACGGGAGCACAGGGAGGAATATTAAATGTTCCATTTGTAAATCGTTTTGTTACTACGGTCGAAATGAATATGAGCATGTGGGTTGAAACCGTTATAGAGGAAGGAAAAGAAATCCTTCAACTGCAATACGAGCAGATTATATTTTTCGAATTTGATTTTGGGGATGACGGCGGAACCACAAGCTGGCCGCACATTCAGGTAAACACACTTCGTAAATTAGAAGATGTTTCTCCAGAGCAGAGACGTTTAATTGAAGAACAATTCCCAAGCTCTAACACCATTAAACCTTCTGCAGCTACCGGATCTTCTGCACCTTCAGGATGTCCTTATCATAAAGAGTAATTTTTTTTAAACACGCTTTTTGTTCCAAATAAAACCTCCAATTTCATTTGATTTGGAGGTTTTTGTATTTAAGTCCTAATTGCATGATTAGGATAGAAATAAAGACTTAAATATTTAAAAATATTCGCATAATATTTTCAAAAACGTGTTTTTTATGCATTAATTATTAGCCCATTTTTGTTAAAAAAAAGTGATTCTTCTTTTTTTTATTTAAAAAACTGATAAATAAAGAATAAAACCCGTTTATGTTATTATTATTTGGAATAAATACAAATAATTTGGTTTGTTTTAACACAACACATAAATTTGCGCTATTAAAAATAATTCTAAATAACATGAAAGTAAAAATACTACTTCCGCTATTGAGCTGTTTTCTGCTGCTTATGGCTGCTACTTCGTTTGCACAGACAAGTACAATCAGAGGTACAGTTTCATTATCGAATGATGAAATTGCTGATAATATCTCTGTAACTTTGAAAGGAACAAAGATTGGAACTGTTACTGATGCTCAGGGGAACTATGAAATCAAAAACATTAAGCCGGGTAATTATACATTAAAGGCTTCTGTAGTAGGATTTTCGCCTAAAGAAGAAGGTATCACTGTTACAGCAGGAAAAGAACTTGTAGTAAACTTTACCTTAATAACAACATCTGAAGCGTTGACTGAAGTATTTGTTAAAGGAAATGCAAACAAGTATACTAAAGCAGAAAGTCAGTATGTATCTAGAATGTCTGTTAAAAACCTTGAAAACTCACAAGTTTACAATGTAGTAACTAAAGAATTAATTAAAGACCAGTTAGTAACAAACCAGGACGAAGCTTTAAAAAACGTTCCGGGTTTATATCAATTATGGGCTGCTACTAACCGTGCAGGTGACGGAGCTTCTTGGTATTCACTTCGTGGGTTTACTACACAGAGTTTAGTAAGAAACGGTCTTGCAGGAAAAGTAAACAGTAATACAGATGCTGTAAACCTTGAAAGAATTGAGGTTATAAAAGGGCCATCGGCTACACTTTTTGGAAACGTAGTTTCTTCATACGGAGGATTAATCAACCGTGTAACTAAAAAACCTTTTGAAACTTTTGCCGGAGAAATTTCATACCAAAACGGAAGCTACGGTTTTAACCGTTTAACTGCTGATGTTAATACTCCAATCAACGATGACAATACAGCATTATTCAGATTGAATGCTGCTTTTGGAAATGCCAATACTTTTCAGGATTTCGGTTACTCTAAAAGCTTTTTTGTAGCGCCATCTTTCTCTTATAAAGTAAATGATAAACTTACCATTTCTATTGATGCAGAAATAGGAAACCAAGATAACTCTGGTATGCCTCTAATTTATTTTGGTGCAGCTCCATCTCAGTTAGGAGTAAGCAATGCTAAAGATCTTGACATCAACTTTAAAAGATCATTTTTAGGAGACGAATTTGTGATGAATACTAAAACATTAAATGTTTTTGCACAGGCTTTATACCAAATGTCTGAACAATGGACTTCACAAACTGTATTTAGCAGCAGTTCTAATAAAGCAACTGGTTTACAAACATGGTTTTACTTGTTAAAAGACCAGCAATTTTCAAGAAATGCCTGGGATGCAAATGGTAGAGACAATGCTATTGAATTCCAACAAAACTTTAATGGTGATTTCAACATTGGATCAATGAGAAACCGCTTTTTAGTAGGTGGTGATATCTATTATGGTTCAAACAATTTAGTATTTAAGAATATCAAAGATTATGCTCCGTATGATGTAATCAATTATACAGGAACGGCAGCTAATTATTATGATTTTAATCCAACGAATGTAAGGGATATGCTTGCTGGAAATGGTAATAATCCATATACTAGCAACAGTGCTATAACAACTTACAGTGCTTATGTTGCAGATGCCATTAACATTACAGAAAGATTAATTCTTTCGGCAGCAGTACGTTTTGATCATTTTGAAAATCAAGGATCATTTGACCCACTTTCAGGTTCAGAGGCTGGTAAATTTTCTCAAAATGCATTCTCGCCAAAATTTGGTGCTGTTTTTCAAATCTTGAAAGATCAGTTATCTGTATTTGGTAACTACCAAAATAGTTTTAAAAATGTTGGATTTGCAAGTGCAAATGAAGGAGGTTCTCTTGTATTGAAACAATTTGACCCTGAAAGAGCAAACCAGTTTGAGTTTGGTGTTAAAGCAAATGCTTTCCAAAATAAACTAAGTGCTACAATTAGTTACTATAACATCAAAGTAAAAGATATCGTAACTTCTGACCCAAGCTTACCAAATGCAAGCATACAAAACGGTACACAATTCAGTAAAGGTTTTGAATTAGAAATTACAGCAAACCCAATCCCGGGATTAAACTTACTTGTGGGTTATGCAAAAAATGATTCTGAGTTAAATGATCTAAGACCTATAACTGCAGGGCCAGAAAATTTAATTAACTACTGGTTTAGCTACAACCTTCAAACAACAAAACTAAAAGGATTAGGTTTAGGATTTGGTGGTAACTATGGAGATGCTACATATGTTTACAATGCTGGACCAAGTGAAACTTTTGAACTTCCATCTTACGCTGTAGTAAATGCTGCATTGTATTATGATCAGCCTAAATACAGAGTATCATTAAAAGTAAATAACCTTACAGACGAATTATACTTTAACGGTTATTCAACAATAAACGTTCAGGCTCCACGTACATTAATGGGAAGCGTAGCGTATAAATTCTAAGAGAATTTTAAAAGCAATATAGAATAGAAAAAGGCTCGGACATTGTCCGGGTCTTTTTGTTTTTAATACCTTGAATCTATAATAATATTCTTGGTCAATCTATCAATTTAGTAAACAGAAGTTCATCAATAAACAACAGGCGTCTCATAAAAAGTTAATTTTTATGATTATAGGAAAAAAACTATTTTTTTGAATCTAATATCTTTAAATTTTATATTACTTTTGTTTAGACTAAATCTAAATAACAAAATGAAAAATTTCCTTATTGCCGATTCTGAAAACCTACACATAATTGGATTGAGGCACACACTAAAAAAGCTCGTCAAAACACCCAGCTTAAAAGTGGTAAATTCACGAGAAGAGTTGTTTAAATGTTTGGATAAAAATAATATAGAATGTTTGATTATTGATCCCAATAATATTTTTTTATTTTATGATGATGATCTTAAGATTATCAAAACAGAATACCCCCAATGCAAAATCATAATCCTATCGTATTTTAAAAACAAACAAACTATTGACAGTTTTTTAAAAGATAATATAAATGGCTTCATATCAAAAGATTGTGAAGAACAAACTATTTATGATGCCTTATATAAAATTCAGCACGGAGAACGTTATTTATGCCCCAAAACCTTAAATGCACTTATTGATGTTTTTGCTTTGCCAACTGCCGAAAGTGATGAAAAACTTACTTTAAGAGAGTTTGAGATTCTCAAACAAATAGCGAAGGGAAATAATGGAAAAAATATCGCATCTCAGCTTTTTATCAGCATTCATACTTTCAGGACACATCGAAAAAATATTATGAAAAAAACAGGCAGACATACAACATCTGAGTTGATATTGTACGCATTAGAAAAAAAAATAAAGTAATTTTCGTATTATTAATCTATATTTTATGCTTTATTTCCTACTATATTTGAGGTATTTTAACTACCTCAATTATAGAAATAATTTTCACTTTTTTATGGTATTGATTTAATTTTCGTACAAATCTACATTTGTGGAAAATTATTCTTTAGAATCAATCTAAATAAATACCACAAATGAAGGCACAAGAAAAATTAGAAACAATACTGCAAGAAGCTGCTATTAATAATGCGCACGATAAGCATGTCTTTTCTAACAATAATAAATCAATTGGGATTTATAAGAAGAGCATGAAAAAGGCCATTAAAACAATTGGAAACCATTTAAAAGAAAGAGATACCCCATTTACAGGAACCAGTATTTCGACGATCAAGAAAAAAATCGACAACATTTATCTGGAAGAAAATAAGAATGGAAAAAGCCTGGATTATGTTCTGGACGAATTAAAAGATATTTATTTAAATGATTGTATTCATTTTCATAATCCCAAATACATAGCGCATCTTAATTGCCCCATTCTAACGCCAACACTTGTGGCAGAAGCTTTTGTATCTTCATTAAATTCTTCAATGGATACGTACGATCAAAGTACCGGAGCAACTTTCATAGAATTAAAATTGGTTGAATGGACACTTGACAAATTGGGTTATCCTGAAAATGCAGACGGAATTTTTACGAGCGGAGGGACGCAGTCTAACATGATGGGATTACTGTTGGCAAGAGATCATTATATCAAAAAGCATTTCGGAATTGATCCAAAAATGGACGGACTTCCTCCTGAAGCCTCAAAGTTCAGGGTTTTATGTTCAGAAGTAAGTCATTTTAGTTTAAAGAAAAACCTAAGTTTGCTTGGCTTGGGGCAAAATGCAGTAATTCCTGTTGCTGTAGATCCTGATTTTAAGATGAATACTAACGCCTTAAAAAAGGTAATTCAGCAGCAAAAAGATTTAGGAAATATTCCCATTGCAATCGTAGGAACGGCCGGAACAACTGATTTTGGTTCTATAGATCCGCTGGCTGAAATAGCTTCAATTGCAAATCAAAATGATATTTGGTTTCACGTAGATGCAGCTTATGGCGGTGGTTTATTGATTAGTAATTTTCACAAAGAAAAATTGAACGGAATCGAATTATCAGATTCTGCTACAATTGATTATCACAAAACTTTTTATCAGCCCGTAAGTTCAAGCGGGTTTTTCATGCGAGATAAATCATTTGTAGATTATATCAAATACCACGCTGATTATCTAAATTCTAAAGAACAGGAAGACGAAGGAATTCCAAACATGGTAAAAAAATCAATCCAGACCACACGTCGTTTTGATGCTTTAAAATTGTGGTTTACGTTGAGAATGATCGGCACGGAAGGTTTGAGTTCTTATATGGAAAAGGCGATTGCCAACGCACAATTCACAGCAGATTTACTGAGAAACAGAGACGATTTCGAAATCATTCACAAACCGGAAATTAGTGCTATTGTATTTCGTTATACGCCTTTTACCGGAAACGAAAATTCGTATTGCGGCATCAACAGTTACATTCGTAAAGCTATTTTTAATGAAGGTAAAGCCATCATTACCAGTACAAAAGTCTACAACGAAGTATTCCTCAAATTCACTTTATTAAATCCGTTAACAACTCCAAAAGATATTGAAGAAATCATCGATTTGATTGTATATCACGGAAATGAATATTCATTAAAAAATTAAAATAAAATGCAAAACAAAATATACGATTTCATCGCAGTTGGAGTAGGGCCTTTCAATTTAAGTCTGGCTTGTTTAACCGCACCAATTGAAAACCTTGACGGATTATTTTTCGATAAAAATGAATCTTTCAACTGGCACCCGGGAATGCTGCTGCAAGACACGACATTACAAATTCCGTTTCTGGCAGATTTAGTGACTCTGGCTGATCCAACAAGTCCGTTTAGTTTTTTAAATTACATCAAAGAACAAGGCAAAATGTATTCGTTTTACATTCGTGAAAACTTCTTGTTACTGAGAAATGAATACAATCAGTATTGTCAATGGGCGATTAGAAAGTTACCCAATATCTATTTTAATACTGAAGTTACGGCAATTGAATACGATGAAAACCAGCAGCTTTATATTGTAAGTACACTTTCAACTAAAACAAATGATACTACAATTTACAAAACTAAAAAGATCGTTTTAGGTACCGGAACAGCTCCGCATATTCCAAAATCTTGTCAGTCTTTAAAAGGAAAAGCAATTCATTCCTCAGCTTATATTCAGAATAAAGCTTCACTTCAAAAACAAAAATCAATTACAGTTTTAGGAAGCGGACAAAGTGCTGCGGAAGTATTTAATGATTTATTGCAGGAAATTGATGTTTATGGATATCAGTTAAACTGGATTACAAGATCATCAAGATTTTTTCCGATGGATTACAGCAAGTTAACGCTCGAAATGACTTCTCCGGAATATGTAGATTATTTCTACAATCTTCCTTCAGACAAAAGAGATCATTTGCTTAAAAATCAGAAATTATTGTATAAAGGGATCAATAAAGATTTGATTGCGACGATTTTTGATACCATTTACAGTAAAAAAGTAATTACAGAGATTGATGTGAATCTAAGAACTAATGCGGCTTGTACCAAAGGAACTTATGATGAAACAAATCAATCTTTTGAATTAGAATTACATCAGGTGGAGCAAGATAAAAGATACCGCCATAAAACCGATGCATTGGTTTTAGCAACAGGTTACGGATATAAACTGCCCCATTTTTTAGAAGGAATTGCTAACCGAATTCAATGGGACGACAAAGGTCGTTTTGCAGCCAACAGAAATTACTCGATTGACAATAACGGAAGCGAAGTTTTTGTACAAAACGCTGAATTGCACACGCACGGTTTTGTAACACCAGATTTAGGAATGGCGTGTTACAGAAACTCATACATCATTAAAGAAATTACAGGAGTGGAACATTACGCAGTAGAAACCAAAATTGCTTTTCAGGAATTTGGCGTTCCCGCAGCAGAAGTGATTGAATCTCCGGCATTTGAAACTATTGCATAATTATGGAAACAGTACAACAAAAAAAGAGAGTTTTGGCAATTGATTTTGCCAGGGGAACAAGTGTAATCTTAATGATGATGGTGCATACAATGTTGATTTACGGAACAATTGCCACACAAACCAATACTGTTTTAGGGGAAATCATTTTATGGCTGGGCCGCGGAACAACAATGTTTTTGGTTAGTATGGGAATTTCTTTTGTATTATCAAGAAGACAAACTTTTACTGCCGTTTGCAAAAGAGCGTTATACATTCTGGCAGTGGGCTACGGAATGAATTTTTTAAAATTTCTGGTTCCTGAATTCCTTTTTGGAGGACTTCCAGAAGCTTTTATTTCGGCTTATGGTTTAAAATCAGGTACATTAGAAACAGGAATTTTCTTTTTGCTTTTGGGAGATATTTTGCAGCTGGCAGGAATCACTTTGTTTATCATGGGGCTTATCAATCATTTTAGTAAAAGCAAATATGTTCCGTTGATTGTGGCTTTATTGATTATTTCAATTTCAAAAGAATTGAGCGGTTTCAGGGTTGGAATTGCAGGATTGGATTATATCTGCGATCTGTTTTTCAGTAATCAGTTTAATGTTTATTTCCCGGTTTTTCCTTGGAGTGCTTTTATTCTAATCGGAATGTTTTTGGGAAGATGGTATAAAGAACTCAACGAAAATCAGTATCTGTTTTTCAAAAAAATGATGTTCGTTGGTTTAGCTTTTATTGTTACTGGCGGACTTTTAAATTTCTCTAATCCTGAATATCATTTTGGTGATTATTATCATTTAGGACCGGGCGGAAGTATTTTATTACTCGGAACAAATCTTGTTTTATACTGGTTTATAAACATCATTGTAAATCTGTTTAAAGCAAATAACCCAATATTTAATTTATTGACTTTTTGCAGTAAACATGTAACAAGTTTGTACGTAATTCAATGGGTTTTGATCAATTGGGGAATGTATGTTTTAGGCTTTTGGGAACATGATCAATGGTTTGTTCTGAGCTTATTTCCAGTTGTTATAGCCTCGAGTATAAGCATCCAGCTTGCTTATAATGGAATCAAACTATTGTTGAAAGCCAGATGGAGCAGTAAAAACAACAATGAATTAATTGTAAATAGTTAGTAGACTAAAGTCTAAAGTTTAAAGTCCAAAGTCCAAAGTCTAAAAATCTAAGAAGTCTAAAAATCTAAGAAATCTAAAAAATAAAAAAATGAATACATATAATCCTATTTATTCAACAACAATTCCTGATTTTGGAGTGATAGATTTTCGCCCATTACAACTGGAAAACGATGCCGAAATCATTCATGATTGGGTCAATCGTGATTATGCGCAATATTGGGGTATGCAGGGAAAAAATCTGGAAGAAGTTCGTTTAGAATATGACAAAATAACCAAAGAATCTGATGTTTTTATCGGACTCGTAAATGGCGAAGTTTCGTTTTTACTAGAACGTTACAACCCAAAACAAGATATTATTGGAAACTATTATACCGTTCAGGATTACGATTGCGGTATCCATATTATTGTAGCGCCATCAACAAAACCAGTACATCAATTTACGTGGCATATTTTTTCGAGTATAATGAAATTTATTTTCAGAGATCTTACTATTGAAAGAATCCTTGTCGAGCCGGACATTCGTAACAAAAAAATGTTTGATATCTGCCATCGTGTAGGTTTTGAAGATGCAGATGTTGTCCATTTACCACACAAAACCGCATTATTGGCCTTTTGTACAAGAGAACAATTCATAAAAAAAATAGATTCATTTAACCTCAATTACACCGAAATGAATAACGAAAATCAATTAGAATTTCCCGAAAAAGCGATTACACATATTCAGCCGGAAGTATGGGAAAAAGCCAATCGTTTATTGGTAAAAAAAGCCATTTGTGAGTTTTCGCATGAGCTTTTAATAAAACCAATATTAGAATCCGATAATAAATATTCGTTACTTTCTGACGATCAATCGGTAAAGTATATTTTTAAAGCAGAATTACTTGCCATGAATCATTTGAATATTGAAGCCAATTCGATTTCAAAATATAAAAATAATGAATTATTAGGTTTAGATGCAGTTGATTTTATTCAGGAATTCAGAACCAGTTTAGGAATTTCAGAACAATTAATTCCTTCTTATTTGGAAGAAATTATCAGTACGCTTTACGGAAGCTGTTACAAATTATTAAAGGAAAATTCCACTTCAAAATCATTGGCCAATTCTGATTTCCAAACCATTGAGCAAGCCATGATGGAAGGCCATCCGGGATTTGTCGCCAATAACGGAAGAATTGGTTACAACAGCATGGATTATAAAGCTTATGCGCCCGAAGCCGGAAATCCGTTCAGGATTTTATGGCTTGCCGGACATCGCGACAGAACCGTTTATGCAGGAACTCAAAAACTGGATTACGATACGTTGATTCAACAAGAATTAGGATCTGAAACCATAGCAAAATTCAATGCGACGATTTCAGAAAAAGGACAAAATCCAAGCGATTATTACTTTATTCCCGTGCATCCATGGCAATGGTTTAATAAACTGGCCAATTTGTTTTCGCCGGAAATTGCCAAACAAAAACTGATTTGTGTTGGTTATGGCCCCGATTTATATCAGGCGCAGCAATCCATCAGAACCTTATTCAACTTAAGTAATCCTAAAAAATTATATACCAAAACATCGCTTTCAATCCTGAATATGGGCTTTATGCGTGGTTTACCTGTATTTTATTTAGGAACAGCGCCTGAAATGGCAGAATGGTTAGATCAATTATTAAGTGGCGATCAATATCTTCAAAAAGTAGGTTTCGGAATGTTGGGCGAAGTAGCTTCTGTAAGTTACATCAATCCCTATTTTGAAAGTTTCGGAAAACACAATCCGTATAATAAAATGATTGCTTCCTTATGGAGAGAAAGCCCCGTGGCAAAACTCAAAAATGATGAACAATTGATGACAATGGCAGCATTTTTACATTTAGATAAAGATGGAAATTCGTTATTATCTGAAATTATAAAAGCTTCTTCATTATCTATAGACAATTGGCTTGCCGAATATTTCAAGGTTTATTTAAGCCCGTTGTTGCATTGTTTTTATCAATATGATTTGGTTTTTATGCCGCACGGTGAAAACCTTATTTTGGGATTAGAAAATCATGTTCCGGTACGTTCTTTCATGAAAGATATTACCGAAGAAGCCGTGATTCTGAATCCTGATGTTGTGGTTCCTAAAAACATTGACAGAATTTATGCAGAAGTTCCGGAAGACGTAAAATTACTTTCGATTTTTATTGATGTTTTTGATGGATTTTTCCGCTTCATGTCGGCTATTTTAGTTTCGAGTGATGGCTATTCTGAAGATCGTTACTGGGAATTAGCAGCGGAATGTATCTCTGATTATCAGGAACAAAACCCACATTTAGAAGCTAAATTCGAACAATATGATTTATTTGCCAATGAATTTCAGTTGTCTTGCCTGAACCGTTTGCAATTGAATAATAACAAAACCATGATCGATCTTGATGATCCTGTGGCATTGTTACAATTTCAAGGAAAACTGCAAAACCCAATTGCTCCGTATAAAAAAATAATAGCTTAATTCCTTAAAGATGAATAGTATAATAACTCATCCTGAAAATGATGTTGCAAACGACATTGTTTTTGTAAAAACAATTCCCGGTTTAGGGGTTTTTGAGCTGCGTCCGCTTGATATGGAAATGGATATTCCGTTGATTCATAATTGGGTAAACCGTGATTACGCCGTTTATTGGGAAATGAATGGATTTTCTGTAGAAGAAGTAAAAAATACCTATTATAATATTTTGGAAAAAGCGCAGGTTTATATTGGAAAATTCAATAACAATGTCACCTTTTTACTGGAATGTTATAATCCTGAAGATGATATTGTAGGTAGATATTACGAATCGCAAAAAGGCGATAAAGGCATGCATATACTAGTTGCACCGTCAGAAAAACCAATTCCGAATTTTACATGGACTATTTTTACGGTAATTCTTGATTTTATTTTTAGTGATGGAAAAAACCAGCGTATTGTAGTAGAACCCGATGCGAGAAATCATAAAATTCATTTACTGAACAAAAGAGCCGGATTTGTTTTTCAGTGTGTTCTTGATTTGCCGCACAAACAAGCACATTTGGAATTTTGCACCCGCGAAGATTATTACAAGGCATTACAATCGGTTTAATTTGATACAAATGAAAATACCAACCCAAAATATACAGCATTTAACGAAGAAGAATTGGGACAAAGCAAATATTATTTTGCTAAAGAAAACACTAAGCGAATTTGCACACGAATTATTGATTGTTCCGATAAAAATTGCTTCAGACTCCTACAGTATTTCTTCGCCCGATAAAAAGGCAGCGTATACTTTTGAAGCTTCAATTCTGGCTTTAAATCATTGGTCAATTGATGTAGACTCTATAAAAAAGACAATTGAAGGGAAAAATTCTCCTTTACGTTTATTAGAATTTATAATTGAATTCAAAGATACTTTAGGAATAAGCGAAAGCCTTTTACCGACGTATCTTGAAGAAATCACCAGTACTTTATACAGCACTGCCTATAAAATTGCCAACGAAAAATATACGTCGAAAGATTTACTGGATTTAGATTATCAAAAAATCGAACACGCCATGACCGAAGGACATCCGTGTTTTGTGGCCAATAGCGGAAAAAATGGTTTTAATATTGATGATTTTGCCACTTTTTCTCCTGAAGCGAATGCGCCCATAAAATTATTATGGATTGCCGGGTATAGGAGTAAAGCGACTTTTACAGCCATTGAGAGTTTAAATTATCAAAAAGTATTGCAACAGGAATTGTCTGCAGCAAACATTGCATTGTTCGAGAATGTACTGAAATCGCAAAATTTGAATGTTGATGATTATTATTTCTTTCCCGTGCATCCATGGCAATGGTTTAATAAACTGGCTTTAATTTTTGCACCGGATATTGCCGAAAACCATTTAATTTGTTTAGGGTATGGTGATGATGAATATTCGGCACAACAATCAATTCGTACGTTTTTCAATACTTCTTCACCAGAGAAATTTTATGCAAAAACTGCACTTTCTGTAATCAATATGGGATTCATGCGCGGACTTTCTCCATATTATATGGAAAGCACGCCGGCAATTACCCAATGGGTTGCAGATTTGGTTGAAAACGATTCGTATTTACAGCAAAAAGGATTTACACTTTTGGGCGAAGTGGCCACAATTGGTTATCGCAATTTCTTGTACGAACCTTTAGGAAGAAGTATTCCGCACAATAAAATGTTAGCTGCTTTATGGCGCGAAAGCCCGATTCCGAAATTATCGAAAGGACAGCATATCATGACAATGGCGGCTTTATTGCATGTTGATCAATCCGGTAATGCTTTTGTTTCAGAATTGATTCAGAAGTCCGGAATCAGCGCAAAAGCCTGGATCAGTAATTATTTAGACGCTTATCTTTCACCTTTGCTGCATTGTTTTTATGAGCATGAAATGGTTTTTATGCCACATGGCGAAAACCTGATTTTAGTCTTAGAAAATCATATTCCGGTAAAAGCCATTATGAAAGATATTACAGAGGAAGTTATGCTTTTTAATGGAGAAATTCCGCTGCCGGAAAAAGTAAAACGCATTCATATTGATATGAAAGAACCGTTGAAAATTCTATGCATTTTTAATGATGTTTTTCAGTTTTATTTCCGTTTTCTTTCCGCCATTTTATGCGAAACCAAAACACTTTCCGAAGAAGATTTCTGGTCTGCCGTTGCCGATTGTATTCACAAATATCAATCAGAACAACCGCATCTACAGGAGCAATTTAAAAAATACAATTTGTTTGTTCCTGAATTTGACTCGTGCTGCCTGAACCGTTTGCAATTACGAAATAACAAACAAATGTTAGATTTGGCTGATCCTATTGACAGCCTTCAGTTTATTGGAAAACTAACAAATCCTGTTGCTGTATTTATGCCAGTTATATAAAATCAATTTCTCTTTAAGCAGTAAATTTTTTAGCCAAATTAAAAAGATTAAAAAGATTTTTTCCGCCACGAATTCACGAATTATAAATAAAAAATTCGTGAATTCGTGGCGGATAATAATCTGCGAGAAACAAAAACTTTGCGGCTCTGCGACTTTGCGAGATTTCGTCAACCCAATATATAAAAAAACTTATCCCGTTGACTTTAAAATCATAAGCCAACAAAATCACCACACTCTATGTTCAAGCGTTTAAATAAAATAAGCCAATATGCAGAATCATTTGATTTCACTAAAGGAAGTATCAGAAAAGGACAAGGAAAATGGAAGAGAATTTTAGTTTGAGAAAATTTAAATTATTTCTTTTTATTCTCAAGCTGCACTGTGAATTTACCATAAAATGGATTATCAGCCATTTGCGAATGGCCTATTATTAAAACATAATTTCCTTTTTGTTCAAGATTTGTATTCAAATCGATTCCAAAAGGGCCGTCTGAGTTTTTGTTGGGAAAAATAATTTGATTGAAACGGATATTTCCTTTCCCTCCAGCTGGGACAATGTTTGCTTTTAATTCGCCTAAATCTTCATTTTTAAATTTCACATACACTCTCGAATGAATAGAATCTATCGCACCTTCAGCTATATAAAGACCCTTTTCATTTTTAAAATTCATGAAAATAGTATCGCCTATTTGTTTGTTTTCTTCTTTATCTTCTTTTAAATTTATTGAATCTTTTGCAACAATTGAGTCTGAAGTTTGAACAGAATCGCTCTTAGTTTGTTTTTGTTGACATGAAAAGAAGAAGATTGATAGTAAGAGTATTAAAATATTTTTCATAACAGTTTTTTTAGTAATGCATCTCAAATTTACTTCTGTTTAAAGATGTTTTGTTATATAATAGTATTTGGATTTTGTAAAATCCAGATATAAATTTAAATTTTTATTATTCTTAAGTAATAAAAAAAACGAGTTAATATATTTAACTCGTTTTTTCTTTAAATGTTTTAACTTCTTTATTTGATTATTTTTTGCTCAAAATTCAATTTAAGACAAATAAAAGAGGTTTAAATTTTGCTTTCATCTTCGACAGCATCCTGCCATTTATCCCAGACTTTAACACCTGCATTGTAACCATCATAACCAAAGTTCTGACTTAACTGACCTTTAATATTAGGCTCTATAGCAAGTCTATATGGGATTGGCCAGTAATTATTACGTTTGTCCATACTATAAAACTTTACACCTGGTTTAAGAGAAATACCGGCCGGATATTTGTTGTAAAGGGTATAATGCACAATACGCTGATACCAATAACTTCCTCCGGCTGCATCTGTTCCAGATTGTTTATCCCAATTGCTTATACTATAAGTATGTCCCCATTCATCTGGTTTTCCGCTAAGGGCAAGACAGTGTGAAATACGTTTTAACTCTACATTTCTCCATTCTTCCATATAAAGTTCTCTTCCTCTTTCTGCACAAATATCACCAATAGTTACTGTGGCATACATTTGTGAAGCTTTTGCTCTTGCTCTTACGACATTCACATCCTGAGCTGCTCCGGAAACATTGCCTTGATAAAAACGAGCTTCTGCACGTAATAAATAAGTTTCTGCTAAACGATAGATGTACATATGCGCGCTCGATCCGGCAGTAGCTCCCTGAAAATCATTTGCTGCTGGGTTACCTTCTGCTACGACATCATGATAAAAGATTTTATAATGAGGGAAATCAAACCAGTCACGAATAGAATCTTGTGCTAGCAGCTTGCCAGCTTCTCTCATTCTAAAATTTTGCCCAGCCCATGTAGCACTTCCACCTGGCCCGGGAGCGTATTTAAGGTCTTCCATATTTACCCAGTTTCCAACTGTGCTGTTATGTCTAAGATCCTGCTTATCTTCGATATTATTTACAACCCACATAGGGTGCTGTGAATAATAAGAACCACTGATAGTACCAATACCACGCCCAATTGCTCTTTGATAATCATATTTTGCGTTATAATTAGTTTTATCACTAAATGGAAAACGCGGTGCTGCTGTTTTACCGTCGGGAGTAATTAAATTGGCATCATTCCAGTTAGGTCCAAAAATTCTCATCGAAGCAAATGCTAAAAATGACTGTGCTCCTCCATTTGGTGCAACCAAGATAGCTTCGGTATTCCCAGATATCACCTTGTTCTCTGGTCTGTGCAAATCCCAGATTACATTTCTGGTTATTGGCCATGCCGTAGGATTTCCTCCCGGATCAAAAATTCCTAAATTGTTTTGTACCAAAGAGTAACCTGATTGTCCAATTAAAATATTAGCCTGTGCTTCTGCTTCAGCAAATCTTCCAGATGCTAAATAACATTTAATTAATAACTGACGGCATGCTCCTTTGCTAACCATACCTACATATCCTATTTTTGATTGCTCCGGCACATATTGTACAGCTTTCTCCATATCTGCTGTAATCATTTCAATGATGGCTTCTTTTTTAGTAGAATAATAGCTTTGCTTTGGTACAGACAAAATTTTAGTAATCAACGGTATATCCCCAAATTGATAAACCAGATTAAGATAACGGTATGACCTGTGAAAATAAGCTTGCCCAATATATTTATTTTTAACCTCCTCTGATAAACTTGTCACACTACCAATATACGATAATACGGTATTCGCATTTTTAATACCTGTGTAAGCTTCAGTCCACATAAACCCAAGATAAATAGATTCACCACCTGCGTCTCTTCGATAATCTCCGGTAGGAACAATAGTATTAGCATAATCAGCAATATTACTACCCGTATCCGTTTTTCCATATTGCGCCATGTCAGAGAAAAGATACTCTGTACCAATAGGTACACTAACACCAGAAAAACCAAAGTGAATATAGTTATTACGCAGCTGTTTATCGCACAGCGCTAAAGTTGCTTGTAACCCGGCTTCTGTAGTAAATGTAGTTTCGGGTTCGTAAAACGAAAGCGGATCTGAGTCGAGAAAATCTTTTGAACAAGAGCTAGACAGCACGGCCAATAGAACAAAAGGCACTAGTCTTGTAACTTTATTTTTTATATATCTTTTCATTGTTGAATAATTATTAAAGTTGGAAATTAAAACCTAAATTAAACTGTCGTGTAGCCAATCCTCCTGTTTCCGGATCTCCAAAATATTTCCATTCTTTAGAAGCAGACCATGTTGCTACGTTCTGAACAGAAGCATAGATTTTTATATTTTTAATATGCGCACGATCTAAAAGATCTCTGGGAAGCGTATAGGCTAACGAAATGTTGTCCAGACGAATAAAACTACGATCATACAATCTTCCTGGTGCAACCGGAGTTCCTGCAGGGCCTTTAGCATCAAGACGTGCCCAATCATTAGTTGGGTTGTCAAGTGTCCAATATGGGTTTACATATGGATTGAAGTTGAATTTATACAAACTTGCATCGTTAAAAGTGTTCATATAAATTGAACTAAGTGATTTGCCTCCCACATTTGAATACATGCTGATAGCCAAATCCCAGTTTTTATAAATCTTAAAATCATTGCGTAGTGACCACTGTACAGGAGAGTTTGAATTCCCTAAAAACTGCTTATCTTTTTCATTATAAACCGCTTTTTTATAAGGAGTACCATCTGCATCTACTGCATCTACATCATCTGCTGTATAGCTGTTTGCAACTTTTGGGTCTCCGGGACGCTGTCCATATCTTCGAGCCTCTCTCCACTCATCTTTTTGCCAGATTCCGGTTACTCTATAATCCCAAATTTGAGTGATAGGTCTGCCTATAAACCATCCATTAGCAGAATCATTTCCTTCTTGCGTTCCGATAACATTACCATTTTCATCTTTAATATCTACCATATTACCATATAATGACACAATTTTATTTTCGTTATAAGAGATTCCAAATGTAGTACGCCATTCAAAGTTTGGGTTTTTCATATTAAGACTGTTAATACTCAATTCGAGACCTTGATTTTGAACCTCTCCTAGGTTGGTTGCAATTGATGAAAAACCAGTGAAACCAGGAAGGGACTGACTCATAATCATATCATGAGTAGATGCCCTGTAGAGGTCTAGAGTAGCAGTAATACGATCATTTAAGAAACCTAAGTCAAGACCAATATTTGTTGATGTTGTTTTTTCCCATTCCAGATTTGGGTTTGCCAAACGATCAAGCGCTAAATATTTGATCTCAAGTGCTTTTCCGGAAGGATCTAAATACCCCATTGTTCCGGTATTTACTAAGTTTGCCAGAGAAATGTATGGATCTGCAAGCGACCTGTTTCCATTTTTACCCCAAGACAAACGTAATTTACCGGTACTCATTGCATCCAATGGAAACCAGTTTTCATTTTTAAAGTTCCATGCAACCCCAAAAGAAGGGAAAACTGCATAAGGATTTGAAGCCCCAAATGCCGAATATCCATCACGACGAACAGTCGCTGTAAGCATATAACGATTATCAAACGAATAGAAAAGTCTTGCCATCAATCCATCAGCCGTTTCATGTGTATCGTTCGATCTAATTGCACTATTTGCCATTGTTGCAGTATTTACAAGATGAAACCCTAAAGCATCTGAAGGCTGAATATTATAAGCATCCATTCCATCTGACCAATAACGGCGTTCTTCAGCTTCCTGAACAAAAGTTGCCACGATGTGATGTTTTTCAGCAAATGTATAATCCCACGTTATGGTATTATTCAGGTTATAATCAAATCTTATAGCACTATTTCTATTTGCTCCTGTAGTAGCTGCAGGCCAGTTTGGATTTTGTGTTGACCTGAAATAACGATCATGAAAAAATTGATAACGAGGAGCAATGTTAAATGAATATGTAATACCCAAAGGCAAAGTTACTTTTGTATTAAAAATAGAATTCAACGTTGTATATCCTGTCTCCTTGTCAATAAATTGACGTTCGTAATAATAGTTATAATTCTGTCCAGAGACATTTTTACCCATTGGCTGTCTCTCATAATTGCCATTTGCATCTCTAAAAGTTCCAAACGGGCTGGTTCTCATCATATTATTATCCCCGGCATTTGTACCTAAAGAAGGGGTAATATCTCCATCTGATCGATCCTGAAAATTAATGTTTGCCCCAAAGTCAAGCCAATCTGTAATTTTAGCATCAACTTTCATATTAGAACGAGCTGCTTTATAATCATTTCCAACAATTGCTCCTTCTGAGGTTAAATAACCAAAAGACATATAATAATTAACCTTTTCGCCTGCTCCGGAAATACTCAAATTATTGTCACGATTAATCCCTGTTCTAAATGAGCTGTCACTCCAGTCGTGTGTTTTATCTGCCAGGAAATTAGCCATTAGAGAAGGATCAAAATTCAATCCCAAACGTGCTCCCCATACTTCTTTCGAACTTTTTCCTGTTGTTTGAGCAGCTGGTTGATAAGCTAACCATTGTGCCTCGGTAATCCCCCATTTGCCCAAATCATTAGGATTTGAGAAATACCCAGGTTTACCAGCAGCAACTGTTCCTGATATCCATGCTTCGTATTGTCCGGTTGTCGTGTTGATACCATAAGTTTGGGCAGTTTCCCAATCTTCACGATATTTTAAATAGCCCTCTGGAGAATACACACCACGATAGGCACTTTTATTGCTAATTGTTGTGTTTGTAGTAAAACTAATCATAGGTTTACCCGCTTTACCTTTTTTGGTTGAAATTAGAATAACTCCTGCCGCCGCTCTCGATCCATATACAGATGCTGCCGATGCATCTTTTAAAATATCAAGCTGGGCAATATCATCAGGATTGATTTCTGAAAGTTCACCATAAAACTGCATTCCGTCTAAAATAATAAGCGGTGAATTATGAGGTCCTCCCGTTTTTTGATCATTACCGGTATATACAGAAGTCTGCCCACGAATTTGGATATTTCCACCTCCTTTTGCAGATGGGTCATAACCTACTCTTAAACCTGGAGTACCTCTTAATATATCCTGAACAGTCTGCGGATTTTGGTTCGCCAGTTTATCAGGTGTTATCTGAACAATTGCCCCCGTTAAATCCTTTTTCTTCATTTTACCATACCCTACAACCACAACTTCATCTAGTGATGTTGTTGCTTTTTGGAGTTTTACAGTAATTGAAGTTTCTCCTTTTAAAGTAATCTCTTTGGTTGTATAGCCCAAATAAGATATTATCAGGACAGCATTATCATTATCTGTTTTTAAAGTAAATTTTCCATCAAAATCTGTTAAAGTGGAATTTTTACTTCCTTTTTCTAAAATAGTAACTCCCGGCAGAGGCATACCATTTTCATCATTAACTTGTCCGTTGATGTTTTTTTGTTCCAGTACATTTTTTGGGTTTGTTGTACTCTTTGAACTAATTGCGTAGCTATGAACCTGAGATAAAGAAAATAACACACAGAGCATCATCATTTTCTTTTTCAAATTAAATACAGATTCGCAATCAGGACTTTTTTTAATCCTAATAAAATTTGTCATTTTTGGTTTTCATTTTTGGTTAATAATTAGTTAGTATGAAAATCACTATGGTTTGGGTTAAGTGGATAAGTGATTAACTGTGCAAAAATGAATAATAATGGGTTTTGTAAGGAGTAATAAAATACGAATTAGGGTATTTAAAAGTCTTGTGAGATCATTTTTGATATTTTTTTAGCTTTAAAAATTTATTATTGTAAGAAAAAGTATTAAAAAAATATTGAATACATAAAAAACTACGATTTTGCCCTGACCCTTAATGACTATTATGCTTTTTTAAAATCATTTAATGGATTTATAGCTGTAAAATTAGCATCCTGCAAAATTGGTGCATTTATTATACTGCCAATAAATAAATATTGGTGACAAAAGCCATAGCTGCGGTTTTTGAGTTGTTTTCTGTATTACTTTTTTTGAGTTGAAAAAAAAATGCATTTTGAAATAGGGGTAAAGTGTTATTCGGTTGTATTACTGCTGTAGCAAGAGTACAATTATTAACTTTTAATCTCAATTGCCTTATGACACCTGTAATTATCACTGTCGCATTACTATTTTGGTTATTTAAAAAATGCGTGTCCCTGCTTGAGATTTTCAGTTTTCTAACAATAAATCTTCAGGTAAAATCTGTCTTGTTCTTTTTTCTTTGTACAGCTATCTCTTACACGCAGGAAAAAATTGTAAACTATAATGTACTTCGAAATGGTACCGTCATTGGGCAAATGCAGTTTTATCAAAATAATAATAACGGTGAAGTCTTTTTGAAAATTTCTTCGGAAGTAAAAACCCGATTGATTTTTGGTATTAATGTAAAAACAGAAGAAGGTTCTTATTTTAAAAATGGAAAATTAATTTCCTCTTACGTAAGGCGTCATGTTAACGGAAAAGAAAAAGCCAATAAAACAACGCAGTTCATAGATTCAAATTATAAGATTTCAGATGAGAATCAAAAAGGAGAAATTAATCAAAAATATATCAATTATAACCTTATGCTGCTTTACAGTAAAGAACCTGTAAGTGAAGATAAAGTTTATTCAGATAGTTTTCAGCAATTTTTAACGATCAAAAAAACAGACAATCACTCGTATCGTATTGAATTGCCTGACGGAAATTATAATGATTATCATTTCCAGAATGGTATATGTCAAAAAGTCGAATTGCATCATTCATTATTTACAATCAACATTCAAAAAGCATAAATCAATCAAAAAATCATCATGATCAAAATCATCAATTACCTGTTTGTTAAGCTGACCATTTTTGGTGCAAAGCCCATTGCAATGGATAGAATTTATGAAGTAGAAAAAAGTGCGCCCAATTTAATTGTTTATGCACTGCCCGTTGTATTGTTTTTTACCGTACTGGAATTTGTTGTTTTTTATTTTTTAGAAAGAAAAGAATACGATAAAAAAGAAACTCTGGGATCTGTATTAATAGGTTTAGGAAATCTAACCGTTAATTTAATAATGAAAACGGGACTGCTTTATGCCGTAGTTGCAATCTATAATATTCTCCCTTATCGAATGGAATTTAATTGGTGGAGTTTAATTCCGTGTTTTATATTATATGATTTTAGTTCGTATTGGACACACCGAATTTCTCATTACTGCCGATTTTTCTGGGCGACTCATGTTGTACATCATTCTGCAGAACAATATAATCTTACGGTAAGTTTTAGGCAGAGCTGGTTTCAGTATATGAAAATTGTGTTTTTTATTCCGTTAATTTTTGCCGGATTTCATCCAGCCGTATTTTTCATTGCCAATCAGCTGAGTGTTTTATATCAGTTTTGGGTACATACAGAAGCTATTGGAAAACTGCATCCTTTTATTGAAAAATATTTCGGAACTCCTTCTAATCATCGTGTACATCACGGAAGTCAGGAAAAATATCTGGATAAGAACTTTGGTGCGACTTTTATGATTTGGGATCATTTATTTGGTTCTTTTCAATATGAAGAAGAAAAACCGCGCTATGGTATTACCAGTTTACTCAAAAGCAAACTCAATCCGCTATATCTCAATATACATGAATTTCAGGATATTATCAGCGATGTAAAAAAAGCAAAAGGTTTCCGGAAAAAGATGTATTACATTTTTGCAAGTCCTGATATTATTGCCAAAAGCAAATTAAAAAAAGAAACAACTCAACCTCTTAAACAGCCTATAACATGCCAACAAGTCAAGAAAAACAAACATTTCAACAGCAGCTATTCGAATACTTTAGCCGAAAAGATAATTGTGTAAAAACCATAGGTAACGAAATTGTAATTACCGAAGGAACAGATAAAGGATTATCGTTTACGTATCTCTCAGATCAGAGCTGTATTGTTCACTGTTATGAATTTAGCCTGAATACAGATCTCGATCCCGATACCACGATTGATGCATTTATTCAGCTATTAGCGAATCATAATATCGTATACGATCAGCCGTGTCCTTCTTACAATTAATCAAAAAAATAATATTAAATATAAAAAGTATATATCTTTGATTGAATGTCAAAACGTATTAGTGGAGTATAGTAATATAGATCCTATCAGTTCTATAAAGAACGGAAACGAAGCTGCTTTTGAAAAGGTTTTTAAAACGTATTTTAGAAACCTTCATGCTTTTGCCTATACTTTTATGAAAGATGATATCATTGCCGAAGAGATTGTACAAAATGTATTTTTTAGGATTTGGGAAAAAAAAGAGCAGCTTCAAATAGATGATTCATTAAAGGCTTATCTCTACAGGTCAGTTCATAATGAAAGTCTCAATCACCTCAAACATCTAAAAATAAAAAACTCTTTTCAACTGCAGTATTCAGGTAATATGGAATCCTCAAATCAAGATGCATCAAACCAAATGATGGCAGCAGAACTCGAAAACGACATCCAAAAAGCAATCAGCGAATTGCCTCCGCAATGCCGTACTATTTTTCAAATGAGTCGTTTTGAACAGCTTAAATATCAGCAAATAGCCGATCAATTGAATATCTCAATTAAAACAGTCGAAAATCAAATGGGTAAAGCCCTTAAAATATTACGATCCAAACTGGTTGAATATCTTCCTTTTCTATTATCGTTATTACATTTAATCCGAAGATCATGAGCCAAAATAATATGAATATGAACGATGATTTACTAGTGAAATACCTGGTTGGCGAAACTGATGCAGACGAAAATGCAGCAGTAGAAAATTGGCTTGACGCCGATGAAAAAAATCTAAACTACTACAATGGTTTTAAGAAAATATGGGAAGACAGCCTTTTAATAGCGGCCGAAAATAAAAACATTAATGAAGATGCAGCCTGGAAACGGCTGCAAAATCGTATTCATAATAAAGAGGTTCAGGTATTAACTCAAAAAAAATCTTCTGCCTATTGGCTGCGTATTGCGGCCTCGATTCTCTTAATTAGTACTTTAGGATGGCTTGGTTATTCTCATTTCGAAAATAAATCAAATACATTAATTCAGATATATGCTTCAAACTCTACTTTAAACGATACTTTACCGGATGGCACAACGGTTACTTTAAACAAAAAATCCTCTTTGTCTTATACCAGCAAGTTTAAAGGCAAAACCCGTCCAGTTACTTTAAAAGGTGAAGCTTTTTTTAATGTTTCTCCAGATAAAACAAAACCGTTTATCATTAAAATTAATGATGTTACGGTACAAGTCGTGGGAACTTCTTTTAATGTGAAAAACAAAAATGGAAAAACAACTGTAGATGTCGAAACCGGAATTGTAAAAGTGAGCAAAAATAAAGATCAGGTAGAATTAAGGCACGGTGAAAAAGTAGTCATTGCAGATAAAAAACCGGAATTATTAAAAAGCATAAGCAAAGGAAGGTTGTATAATTATTATCGTAACAAGGAATTAGTTTGTGATGAAACACCATTGAAGGAATTAGTTGAGGCACTTAACGAAATATACGATGTCAATATCATTATTAAAAATCCTTCTTTAAAAGAAAAACCATTAACAACCGTATTTAAAGATCAATCCTTAGATCAGGTTTTAGAAGTAATTCAAGAAACGTTCAGGATCGAAATTGAACGTAAAAACAACCAAATTCTATTAGATTAATTCCTTTTTTATATGCCCATTCCTTCAAAATTTACTTTTGTACAAGTTTTTTTCTTACTTATTTCAAGTGCTTTTTTCAGCGCTCATGCCCAATCTATCTTAGATACCGAAATGTCTATAGATGCAGATAAAAAGCCGTTAGGCCATATTCTGGATTTAATGGAACAAAAAGGAAATTTCAGATTTGCTTATTACAGTAAACTAGTCGTAAAAGATAGTGCGGTTACCATTCATTCTAAACAAGCTGCGATAAAAGATGTTTTAGATCAGTTACTAGGCAACAAGTACGAATATAAAGAATCAAAAGGATTTATTATTCTGCGTTATGCACCTTTGGAACTCGCACTTGTGTTAGAAAAAAACAGTGTTGTGGGTGAACATCAAGTTGTAAACGGTTACATTATGGATGTACAAACCAACAAACGAATTGAAAACGCGAGTGTCTATGAAAAGAATGCATTACAGTCTACGTTAACAGATAAGGAAGGTTTTTTTGAACTTAAGCTTAAAAATGTAGCCGAAACCATTGAATTGACTGTTGTAAAAGAAAATTATAAAACCATCACCACAATTTTTCTCTCTGAAGTTAAAATTCAAATGGGTTCCAGAAAATCAAACTCGGATTATGTTGATGGTGATTTCTCAGCAGTTGAACGAACAGGAATTGGCCGTTTCTTTATTTCTTCCAAACAAAAAATACAATCACTCAATCTTGGAGGATTTATTTCTGAAGTTCCGGTACAAGCTTCCATAATTCCGAGTTTGAGCACGCGCGGCATGATGAATTCACAATTAAACAGTAGTTTCTCTTTAAATTTATTGGGAGGATATACCGGCGGAGTTCGCGGTTTAGAAATGGCTGGTCTTTATAATATTACCCGAATGAATGCCAATGCTTTGCAAATGGCTGGTATATTCAACACGGTGGGAGGTTCTGTAAATGGAGTTCAATTAGCCGGAATTTACAATAATGTTTTTGGCGACCTGAATGGATTGCAAATGAGCGGAATTCATAATAGTATAAAAGGTTCGCAAAATGGTTTGCAGATAACGGGCATTTACAACAGTGTACAAAAAGATTCCAAAGGAATGCAAATGTCTTCTATTTATAATAGGGTAAAAGGCACTCAAAACGGATTGCAGATTTCTGGTATATATAATGCAGGAAGCGGAATTGTGCGCGGCGCACAAATTGCCGGAATTTTAAATTATGCTAAAGAACTAGATGGATTCCAGTTTGGATTAATCAATATTACCGATTCGCCATCAGGTTATAGTATGGGATTATTGAATTTCAAAAAGAATGGTTACAAAAAAATAAGTATTACCAGTAATGAAATTTCCGATATAAACCTTGCTGTAAAAACGGGAGATAATAAACTCTATACTATTTTAATGGCAGGAAGAAGTGAACGAAGTGACGAAGAAAAACTAACTTCTTTTGGAATAGGTTTTGGAAAAAATATCCTTTTAGGAAAACGTTTTACTTATAACCCTGAAATTAGTTCACAATATCTTTATTTAGGAAATTGGGATCGTTATAATTCTTTATCTAAATTCGATTCTCCTTTTACCTTTCGTATATTCAAAGGTCTTGCCATATCTGCAGGACCATCTTTTAATATCTATTCATCTGAAAGAAGAGATAAAAATGCTCCGGATAATAATACTTCAACTTTTGTTCAGGACCGAACAAAACGTTACAATGTAATAAAAGATAATGGTAAAGGCATAACCGGATGGGTTGGCTGGAGTTTTGGTCTAACTATTTTTTAAAATTTGCAGATGAACATAAGCGCTTAAATTTTCCAATGATTTTTCACTCCAATTTCTTTTTCAAAATAAGAAATATTCCGGAAGGCCTACAAGTATATGGTCAATTTAGAGGGACTTTATATATTATCTTTCTTCTGAATGATATTCAATTCTTTATTAAACGAATTCCTGTATTTTTTAATGTATTCTGAAGGTTTCATGCCAAACAATTTCACGAATTGCTGACGGAAATAACGCTGATCTTCGATACCAACCTGAGGCCCAACCTGAGATATATTTATATTTTCCGTAAGCATGATAACCGCAGCTCTTCGAATTCTGATTGATCGGATGAAAACATTCACGGTTTGTCCTGAAATGGCTTTGATTTTTTTATAAAGACTCGAGTGGCTCATACCCATTGCAGTCGAGAAAGTCTTAAGGTTAAAATCACTGTTTTCGAGATTGGCTTCGACGATTTCAATACATTTATCCAAAAAGTCCTTGTATTCAGTAGGAACCTTATTTACATTTTCCCGAAGTGTTATACTGTCTAAGAAATATTTTCGCAATTGTCCTCTGTTTCTAAGAACAGAATCGACACGAGCCAAAAGTATTTCACTGTCAAAAGGTTTGGTAACATAATCATCGGCGCCTTCGGTAATACTTTGTAGATGAATATCGTTGCTGGTTGTAGCCGTGAGCAATATCACCGGAATATGGCTAAAATCATCATTTTGTTTTATTTTTTTGCACAAATCCAAACCGTTCATGCCTTCCATAGAAATGTCGCTCAATACGATATCAGGCATATGTTTTTCGACGAGTTTCAATCCTTCGAGTCCATTTACAGCCGAATAAACAATATAATTTTTCAAGAAAAGCTGTACCAGATAATGATTCATTTCGGGATTGTCCTCAACAATCAGCAATACTTTTTTGTTACTGATTAATGCTGACTGTATATTTTCCGGGTTTGATAGTTGATTTCTATTTTGATTTTCTGCCGGCATTCCTTCCAGAAGTTCACCAACAAGCGGTGACATTTGCGGATGAATTTCATTGATGCTCATTTCTGCAAAATGACTTTTTCCTTTTGGAAGCGTAATCGTGAATGAAGTACCTTTTCCTACTTTACTTTTACACGTTATTTCGCCATGGTGTTTGGTCACAAAATATTTAGCTACGTAAAGACCTATTCCAAATCCATTGCTGGCTTTGGACTGAATTTGTTTGAATTTTTCAAAAATAGTATCAATATCATTTTCATGAATTCCGCTGCCGGTGTCTGATATGATAATAGAAACATCAGCCGTTTCTTCGATTATCTGAATACTTATAGATCCGTTATTTGGTGTGAATTTGAAAGCATTTGAAATTAAATTAAACAGCGTAATTTCTATTTTTTCATAATCGCCATATATTTCGGCAGCTGTTTTTTCTTCAATAAACTGATAATTTAAATTTTTAACCGCGGCCATTTGCGTAAAGCTGTCATAGATTTCGCGGCACAAGCTGTTTAAATTAATCTTAGAAATTTTGAGTTCATCAAGATCCGTTTCGGCTTTTCTAAACAACAATAACTGATCTGTCAGGCTCAATAATCTTTTGGCATTTTTATAAGCGAGATTTAGATCGAGATCATCTTCAGAACGTTTTTTTCTGTCCATGGCGCTTTTCAGCGGATTTATAATTAAAGATAGGGGAGTGCGCAATTCATGAGCCATATATGTAAACATCGAAAACTGCTTTTCGGCATGTTCTTTGTCTTTTTTATGCTCCATGCGGGCCAATTTTATTTCGTAACGCAGTCTTTCCTTGTTTTTATGATATTGTACGTATGCATAGATCGCGGCGGCGGCGGCAAGGAGATAGAAGGTGTAGGCCCACCACGTTCTGTACCATGGCGGAAGTATGGTCACCGTAGCCAAGGTTACATCATTCGTCCAGTTTCCAAAAACATCGGTTGTTTTTACTTTAAAAACATAGGTTCCTTCGGTCAGTCTGGAATAATTTGCCCGGTTGTTTTTTGAGGTATAGTTCCAGTCTTTATCCCATCCTTCGAGAAAATAAGCGGTATTAATTTTTTCGGAATTGATGTAATCCAAATACACAAAATCAAAACTCAGTGCCGATTTTTCATAAGGAAGTTCGGCGCTGCTGATCATTTCGAGTTTTTTTTCGGTGATATAAGGACTGTCCAATTTTAAAGACTGATTGTTTACCAGCAAATCATTTAATAAAAATTTGCCCGTATTTTTTTTGTCTTTGATATTGTCGGGATCAAAAACATTGAATCCGTTTATACCGCCAAAAATAAATTCTCCTGTTGAGAGTTCAGTTCCTGCATTCCAGCTAAATTGATTGCCCTGAATTCCGTCAGAAACTCCAAAATTTCTAAAAGTATTATTCTTAGGATTTAATCTTGAAATTCCGTGATAGGTACTCATCCATAAATTCCCTTTTTTATCTTCTAAAAGGCGAAGAACGGTATTGCTTGAAAGACCATTTTGTGTGGTATATTTTTTAGAGGTACCTTTTTTTCGGTCAAATAAAAGTAAACCGCCTTCAACAGTTCCAATCCAAAGATTTTTGTTTTGATCTTCGGTTATGCAGCGAATAGTGTAATCGGAATGATAGTTTTTTACTTTTTTTGTTTGAGGTTCAATTTCAAAAAAGGAATTGAATGTTCCGCCCCAGATTTTTCCGTCTTTGGTTTCGTACAGACAGGTGACATCGCGCAAAGTATTGCTGTAGCAAATGAATTTATTTTGTTTTCGATCCAATTGATATAATGCGCCAGAGTTCGTTATTGCAAGCCACAACCTCTTTTTTGAATCTAAAAACAGCAGCCATGATTCCTGTTCTGCTTTTTTAGTGAATTGATTATAAATGAAGAAATTCTGAATGGCTTTTGACTTGGGATCAATACGGCATACGCCGCCTTTCCACATCGCGACCCAGATGGCATTATCAGAATCCCTGACGATACTTGTAACAAAATTACTCTGAATTTTTCTGCCGGCAGTAGCTGTTGTCGAGTAAACCTCGTACGTATTTTGTTTTCTGTTCCAGTATCGCATTCCGGCGCCATCTGTACCAATCCAGATATTTTTCTTTTCATCTTCGCAGAAAGAAAGCATGAAGTTGGCGGCAGGATCTTCATCTTCTTTATTGGTGAGTGGATCTTTGCTTTTAAAATGATTAAAATCTAGCGGATTTTTGCCCATCATGCTTACACCTCCGCGAAGGGTTCCAAACCACATTTCTCCGGTTTTACTTTGAAATATATCATAAAGCGATGTACTCTTAAGCAGGGAAACAGGTCCGCTTGCACGATATAAAACAGGAACAGTCTCTCTTTTTGTAATGGTGAAAAGACCAGCTCCGTCAGTAGCGATCCAGAGTCTGTTTTCTTGCTGAAAAAAATCACGTACGACTGTTTTTTCCAGAAAATAATTTTTAGAATAAGTATTCAGGCTGTCATTGTATAAGTAAGCGCCTTCGTCAGTTCCAACCCAGAGTCCTTCATTGGTCAATTTAATGCAATTTGAACCTGTAAGGATGTTGTTGAGAAGTGTTAGTTTTTTTGATTTAACATCAAACTGACAAAGACCGGTTCCGGTTATAAAAACGTAAAAGGCTTGTTTTTTCGCATGATAAGAAATAGATCTTGCGATATAATTTAATTTTCCGTTGAAAGGTATTGCCGTTCCAATTTTCTCACCTTCTTTATAAACTACAATAGCTTCTTTTGTGGCTACCAGAATCAGGTGTAAAGAATGTACAGCGATTATTTCGTAAGTGGTAATGTTTAAAGGTTTGATTTTTTTATTTGTATCATAATATTGCAGCGGACTAAAAGCAGACCGTTCTGCATTAAAAACCACCGGTCCGGCAGTTGTTCCGACCCACAAATTATTTTCAAAGTCACCTTCGATACAACTAATTGCATTTCCCTGAATCGAATTTGGATCGGTGTGAATATGGCGGTAAATCTTAAAATCATTTCCATCATATCGGTTAAGTCCATCAAAAGTTCCAAACCACATATAGCCATTTTGATCCTGATAGATAGAGGCAACAGAATTATTCGAAAGTCCTGATGAAATATCAAGATGCCTGATCGGGTAATTCTGTCCAGATGCATTCAGGTGCAGAAGACTAATAACAAGAAAGAACTTTAATTTATTCATAGAAAATTTTTTAAAAAGCATGCTGCTCTTTGATATACGAAAAATAAAAGTGATGTAATTAGCGATCAGGATCAATTTTTTATGTGAATATATTTAAAATCTGTATACTATGCGAAATTAACATAATTATTATGTAATGTTCAAAGATGGGATTTGTTTTTTAGTGCAATGAAGGTTTCTAAGGTGGTTTTTTCTGAATTGTTTTTATAAAAAATTAAGATTTTGAGTGATTTTAAATTGTTTATTTAGTGGAATAGGAAGTGAAAAAGGCAGTTTTACCGATTATTAAATCTGTTATTAGAAAGGTTAATTATTTGTATTTTCATTTTTTTTAAAGCAAAAAAATAAAGAATATGTTTTTATTAAGTGTTTTGCGAACACTTTTACGAAATTGTCCCCTTTTATAAATGAATTTTTCCCTGTCGTAATACCGCGCTCTGTACTTAATTTGCAGTGTGAGTTGATGAGCTATAACGTTTGAGTAAAACTGTTTTATTTTTTTGTTCAGAGTAAGTCAACCAAAACAAACTAACCAATTATCTTAACCAAAAACAATTTAAACATGACCACAAATTCAATTAAAATTTATAGGGAGAAACCTTTTCTTATTGTAAAAAAATAGTAAGCTTATTTTAAAAGCAGGTTATAATCTTAAGAAATAATTTCTACAACCACTATTACCAAAACAGACCTTATTTTTTTACAGGTTATATCCTTGCCATCATTTTGTAACCACACTAATTTACCAATACTAACTTAAACCAAACCCATTAAAAAAGTATGAAAAGAATTAAAACCAAATTTTTACTTTTATTACTCTTACTGCCTTTTTGTGTTTTTGCTCAAAACACAATTAGCGGTGTTGTCCTGGAAAAGGATACCAAGCAGCCCATACCGGGAGTAAACATAAAAGTAGCAGGGGCAAACATTAGCACCTCTACAGACTTTGACGGAAAATTTCAATTATCCGGAGTAAAAACGGATAGTCAGATTACGTTTTCCTTTACCGGCTATAGCACTAAGACTATTCCGGCTGGCGGACAGAAAAATATAACAGTTTATCTTGAGGAAGATACCAATCAGCTAAAAGAAGTTGTAGTTCAGGTAGGTTACGGAAGTGTCAAAAAGAAAGACGCAACAGGTTCTGTAACCGCGCTTACTACCAAAGACTTTAATAAAGGAAATAATATTACAACAGAAAATCTGCTAAACGGAAGAGTAGCAGGTTTAACCGTAAATTCAACAGGTGCTCCGGGTTCTAGTTCACAAATTAGAATTCGTGGAGGAAGTTCGCTTTTTGCTAGCAATGACCCTCTTATTGTTATCGACGGATTGCCTCTTGATAATACTACAAATACGGGATCATCTTCGTTTTTAGCTTCGTTAAACCCCGCAACCGTAGAATCGATTACGGTTTTAAAAGATGCATCTGCTTCTGCTATTTATGGTTCCCGTGCTTCAAATGGTGTTATTATCATCACGACTAAAAAAGGAAGCAAAACATTATCTGTTGATTATAATGTGCAATATGCTGCAGGAACGCTGACCAAAACGGTTGATGTTTTTAGTGCAGATGAATTTAGAAGTGTTATCGCAGACAGAAGAAGCGATGATTTAAGCAAACTGGGAACTGCAAATACCGATTGGCAAAAAGCAATTTACAGAAACACCGGGACAGTTGATCAAAGTTTGGCTGTTAGAGGAAGTTTGTTTAATATCATTCCGACGAGTTTAACTTTAGGGAATACCGATCAGCAGGGTTTGCGTTTAACCAATACTTTTAAAAGAAACACGGTTGGTTTAGTAATGAACCCAACTTTTCTTGACAATCATTTAAAATTAAGGCTTTCGGCCAATTATACAAACGAAAAAAACAGGTTTACAGATGCTGTTGAGGGCGCTGCAATTGGTTTTGACCCAACGCAACCTATAAAAGTGGAGGGCGCGCCTTACGGAGGTTATTTCGAATATACTACCGGAGTTGATGCCGACGGAAATTATCCGTTAGTTTCAACTGCCGCCAGAAATCCGGTTTCGCAATTGTTGAATACCAATGACAGAGGAACGAATGACAGGATTTTTGGAAATTTCGAAATTGATTATAAATTTCATTTTCTTCCAGCTTTAAGAGCGGTTGTAAATGTTGGTTATGATGAATCGAATGGAGACAGAAGAAGATTGGTTGGTGCTGATGCCGGTTCTGCTCCTTCAAACAATAACATTCCGTATGGAACAAACGAATATACGGAAGCAACCAGAAAGAATAAATTATTAGATACTTATTTAGTGTATAATAAAACTTTCAATTCATTGAATTTTGAAGCGACCGGTGGTTATTCGTATCAAAAATTTCAAAGCTCAAGATTCGAAACCGGTAATATCCTAAACCCGGATTTACCATCAACATTTCCTGAAACTACTTTGGATACCGATGTTGTTTTAATCGGATTTTTTGCCAGAACAAATTTAAATTTCAGAGATAAATATTTATTAACGCTTTCTTACAGAAGAGATGGTTCATCCAGATTTGAAGAAGCCAATCGTTGGGGGAATTTCCCTTCAGCCGCTTTTGCCTGGAAAATCAAAGAAGATTTCTTTAAAGAAAGTACCGTATTATCAGACTTAAAATTAAGATTAAGTTACGGAATTACAGGACAGCAAGATATTCCAGAGCCAAACGGCTACCTGCAAAAATACCAGGTTGGCGGTGGAAATTCTGAATATTACTTCGGCGAAAGCCCGGTTCCGGTTGCACTTCCTTCAAAAAGAACAAACAATCTAAAGTGGGAAGAAACTACTGCCTATAACGCAGGTCTTGATTTTGGTTTTTTAGACAATCGATTAACTGCCGGACTTGATGTGTATTACAAAGAATCGAAAGATTTATTAGTAAATGCAGCGATTTCTGATGGTAGTAATTTCTCTAACCGCGTGTATCAAAACGTGGGAAGCTTTACTACGAAAGGTGTTGAGTTAACGGTTAATGCAAATGCGATCAAAACGGAGAATTTTAATTGGAATATGAATTTTAATTTATCCAAATTTGAAAGAAGAATCAAAAATCTGGTAAACGGAACTGACATCTTTTTAGGAGACAATATTGCAGGAACAGGAACTCCGGGGCAAATTTTCAGAGAAGGTTATACTCCTTATTCTTTCTATGTTTACAAACAATTATACAACAATGAAGGGAAACCAATTGAGGGCGCTTTCGCCGATTTAAATGGCGATAATATCAAAAATGATTCAGACAAATACATTTATAATAATCCGGATCCAGACTTTACATTAGGATTTGCTTCTACTATGAATTATAAAAAGTTTGACTTTTCATTCAATTTAAGAGCCAGTATTGGTAACCGAATTTTTAATGCCGTAGATGCGAGCAGAGCACAATACGATGCCATGGAAAACGGAGGAGTTTTAAGTAATGTTCCATCTCAAATACTGGATACTAATTTTCAGACTACTTCAAATGTGGTATTGTCAGATCTTTATATCGAGAATGCTTCGTTCTTAAAAATGGATAATATTACGTTAGGATACACTTTAAATAACTGGTTAAACAGCAAAGCTTCATTAAGGGTATCAACTGGAGTTCAGAACGTTTTTGTAATAACAAAATACAGCGGTTTAGATCCTGAAATCACCAATAACGGTGTAGACAAAACGATTTATCCTAGACAACGATCTGTTTTATTTGGTCTTAATCTTAAATTTTAATAAAAGATGAAAAAATATATTTTAATAACAATTTTAGCATTGACTGCCGTTTTTCAGTCTTGTACGGATGACTTAAATGTAGTCTCGAAAGATGATGATGTGCTTTCGTCTGATATTTTATTTTCGACTCCTGACGGATACAAAAAAGCTTTTGCAGGAGTATACGGAAACCTAACTTTGACAGGAGTTCTTGGTCCTGATAACTCTTCTCTTGAAGGTGTAGATGCTGGAACGAGCCAGTTTACAAGATGTTTATTGTATTTGCAGGAATTAACGACAGATGAACTGGTTTGGAGTTATGAAAATGATGGCGGAACGGCAGAGCTACAACGTAATATCTGGACACCAGCAAATCCTGTTATCTTAGGAATGTTCAGTCGAACGATGGTTTCTGTAGCTTACGCAAATGAGTTCTTACGTCAGAGTACACCTGAAAAGTTAAGCGAAAGAGGTCTTAATGATGCAGCTTTTTTGACTGAAATCGAGCTTGACCGAAAAGAAGTTCGTGTTTTAAGAGCATACGCTTATTACAACATGATGGATTTATTTGGAAAAGCGCCAATGTATACTGAAAATGATCCTATAAATTTTACCGGACCTGAGTTTAACAGAAAACAATTATTTGATTTTGTCGAAACAGAACTTAAAGCCGTTTTACCAGATTTAAAAACAGCCAGAACAAATGAATACGGAAGGCTGGATCAATCGATGGCACGTATGATTTTGGCTAAAATGTATTTGAATGCCCAAGTATATATTCAAGCAGATCGTTTTGATGACTGCGTTACTATGTGTAATGAAATTATTGCCGGAGGTTATACTTTAAAACTAAAATATCTGGACAACTTTAAAGCAGATAACAACACATCTCAGGAAATCATTTTCGGCATTCAGTCCGATGGTGCAGTTTCTCAAAACTGGGGAGCAACAACGGTTTTAACAAACGGACAAATTGGTGCATGGGAAAATAACGGTGCCGATTTTGGAATTGGCGGCTGGACCGGAGCGCTTCGAATTAGAAAAGAATTTGCTCAAAAATTTGATGGCGCAAAATTCAGCCAGGATACCAGAAATACGATAGGAAAAGGTGTTACGGGCGATCCGGGAAAACAAAGATCTATTGATATTGATGATATTGGTGTAAAAACGCAAGGTTATATTTTATCTAAATTTTCGAATAAAACTTCGACAGGAGTTAACGGAATCAGTTCTACTTATGCTGATACTGATTTTCCATTATTCAGATTAGCCGATGTGTATTTAATGTATGCTGAAGCTACTTTAAGAGGCGGAAACGGAACAACGGCTCAGGCTTTAAGTTATGTAAATGCATTAAGACAAAGAGCGAATAGTAATTTGACAGTTGGAAACATTACGCAAAGCGAATTAACGCTGGATTTTTTAATTGACGAAAGAGCACGTGAATTACACTGGGAAGCTCATCGTAGACAAGATTTAATCCGTTTTGGAAAATATACCGGAGGATCGTACAACTGGGCGTGGAAAGGTAATTCTTCAAAAGGAATCGCGATTGCTGCTCATATGAGTGTTTTTCCTATTCCGGAAGGATCACTGGGAGCCAATAGAAATTTGACTCAAAACCCTGGTTACTAAAACTTTTTTTTAAAACATAAACGATACGAAAAATGAAACATATATATAAAATTTTTATAGCTATTGCCTTAATTACAGGACTTTGGTCTTGTGAAAACGAAACAGATTTAATGATTTTAGAACCTCAGGAAGCTGCTTTTGCTTTGATAACCCCGGAAATGGGTTCTTCGACTATTTTAAATAAAGACACACCTAACAATACTGCCCTGACTTTTACCTGGGAAAAAGTGAGTTACGGAACGCCAACTATCGTTACCTATACAGTACAGTTTGCAGCAAGTAATACAGAATTTGCAGCACCGGTAGACATTACAACTTCAACTTCTACACACGCTTCTATTACAGTAGCAGAACTTAATACCAGAGCACTTGCACTTGGACTTATTCCTGGCGAAGAAGGAACAATCGATGTGAGAATTAAATCTACTGTTGGCACAACACTTTCTGAGCCAAAACTTTCTACGCCAATAACAATAAACTTAACTCCTTACAGAGGTGTATTCCCTAAAGTTGATTTGTTTTTAGTAGGACCGGGAACTGCTGCTGGCTGGAGCGTAACAAGCAATAATATGCCAATTTACAGAGATCCAAAAGAAAACGCAAAACAGTATTACACAGGATATTTCAATAAAGACGGCTTTAAATTAATAGAGCAAATTGGTTTCTGGGCTCCGTTATACGGAACAAATGGTGCTAGTGTGCAATATAGAGCAACAGAAAGTGATACGGATCCGGGGGTATTCCCAACTTCAGCTTCAGGATATTATAGTTTTGAAATTAATCTTGAAGAATTAACGTATAAAATTGAGCCTTACACAGGACCAATGACAACGTATGCAACAATTGGTTTGACTGGATCTGTATTAACAGGCGATGATACTGGTTGGAACACTGAAGTTCCTTTAGTGAAATCAGATTTTGATCCTCATATCTGGAAAGTTACTCAGACTTTTAAAGCAGGAAAAATGAAATTCAAAGCAAACAACAGCTGGGATGTAAGTTGGGGCGATAATGGCGGCGATATTATTGTTGAGGCCGGGAAATATGAAATCTGGTTCAATGACTTAGATGGTCGTTACATGTTTATTCCAACTCCATAAACTGAATTTAAAAAAGGACAGAAGCCTCAATGGTTCTAATTTGAGGCTTCTTCTTTATATAAAAAGAACTTGTTTTTAAGTTCAATTTTTCAATTCTTATAAATCATCTCATGAAAAAATATATAAAAATTCTTGGGTTACTTGCTATAACGGCAATGCAGTTTTCGTGCTCAGGTAATGATAATGCAGACACAGAAATTGTTAATCCGCCAGATGCAAATGATACTTTTATCAGGGCATCAGATGTTTCTTTTCTTCCTCAAATGGAAGCGTTGGGAACTAAATTTTACAGCAATGGCAAAGCCGAAGGAATGCTTACAACACTCAAAAATGCAGGTTGTAATACCGTTCGAATTCGTTTATGGAAAAATCCTGTAAACGGGCGTTCTGGCTTTAGCGAAGTAAAACAACTGGCTCAAAAAGCAAGACAAGCCGGTTTAAGAGTCTGGCTTACCGTTCATTACTCTGATGATTGGGCAGATCCGGGAATGCAGACTATTCCTGAAGAATGGGAAAAATTATCTTTTGCCGATTTAAAAACAGCCGTTTCTGATTATACCGCTACAATAATTACAGAAATCAATCCCGATATTATTCAGATTGGAAATGAAATTAATAGCGGATTATTGTGGCCGCAAGGAAATCTAATCAGTAACGAACAACAATGTATTGCTTTGTTAACTGCTGCAAGTGCAGCGGTTCGCAGTAAAGCGCCCAACACTAAAATAATGATTCATTATGCAGGTGTAAATAGCGGTGGCACAGATTGGTTTTTCAACAAAATGAAAAGTGTAGACTACGATTATATCGGGTTATCCTACTATCCTGTTTGGCACGGTAAAGATTTAACAGAAGTTAAAAATACTATTGATGCTTTAGGACAGAAATTCGGTAAAAAAGTTCTGATTGCAGAAACTGCGTATCCTTTTACTTTATTGCACAATGATCAGACCAATAATATTGTCGGAACAAACGATCAATTGGTAGCTGGATATCCGGCCACTCCGGCAGGACAAAGGACGTTTGTTATGGATATTAAAAACATAGTAAAAACATCCCAATTTGGGCAAGGATTTGCGTATTGGGGAGGCGAGTGGGTTGCTTTTAAAGGACCACAATCAACAAGCGGTTCTACCTTCGAAAATCAGGCTTTATATAGTTTTGATAACAACGCCTTATCTGTAATGCAGGCTTTCAGTAAAGACTAAAACATGAAAAAATCCCTTAAAATTTTATCTTTTTTAATGATGACCGCCATTATTTTTACTTCATGTAAATCTAAAATGGGGGCTGAAAAATATTCTTTTTCAAATGGAGCAGATGTAGGCTGGCTGCCGCAAATGGAAGCAACCGGTTATAAATTTTATGATACAGATGGTTCTCAAAAAGACTGTCTGCAATTATTAAAAGACCGCGGAATAAATACCATCAGGTTACGTGTTTGGGTAAATCCAAATAATGATAAAGCCAGCGGACACTGCAGTCCGGAAGAAACGGTTGTCATGGCAGTTCGTGCGCAAAAAATGGGAATGCGCATTATGATCGATTTTCATTACAGCGATTCCTGGGCTGATCCCGGTAAACAAAATAAACCTGCAGCATGGGCAAAACATTCTTTCCCGGAATTGTTAACCGATGTTTACCAACATACTTATGATGTTTTGAAAATGCTGAAAAAAGCCGGAGTAACGCCGGAATGGGTTCAGGTTGGAAATGAAATTCCGGGCGGTATGCTTTGGCCGGAAGGCAGTACAGACAATTTCAGTCAGTTGGCACAATTGCTTAATAAAGGATACGAAGCGACAAAAGCGATCGACCCAAAAATTAAAGTTATTGTTCATTTAGATGAAGGAAATAAAAGCGAAAAGTTCAGATGGTTTTTTGATAAAGCCACTGAAAATAAGGTGAAATATGATGTAATTGGATTATCATATTATCCGTACTGGATTAAAACCGATTATCAAAGTACTATATTAGATTTAGAAAATAATCTAAAAGACATGGCAACACGCTACAATAAAGAAGTGATGGTGGTTGAAGTTGGTGGTGATTTCGAACAAGTACAAAACACCAAAGAAATGCTTGAAGCCACTATAAAAGCGGTAAAAAGCGTACCCAATAATAAAGGATTGGGCGTTATTTATTGGGAACCACAAGGCGAAAAAAGCTGGAGTGGTTATCAATTAAATGCATGGCTTCCTGACGGAAAACCTTCGCCGGCATTGGATGCTTTCAAAAATTAAAAATTAAATTTCACCATTAAGATATTAAGATCATTTAGCTTTATGAAACTTAATATCTTAATGGTGAAAAAATAAAACATAAAATGAAATTAATTTTTAGATCAATATTATTCGCATTTCTTCTGGTTTTTTCGTCCGGAAAAATGATGTCACAATCAAGTACAGTTATTTTAAAGGACAATTGGCGTTTTTCTAAAGATGTAAAAGAAGAAGCATCTTCAGTAAATTTCGATGCTTCGAAATGGGAAAAAGTAAGCGTACCGCATGATTGGGCCATTTACGGACCTTTTGATAAAGAATGGGACAAACAAGTTTCGGCAATTGAACAAAACGGAGAAAAAATTCCAACGGAAAAAACAGGTCGTACCGGAGCGCTGCCGCATATTGGTACGGGCTGGTATCGCAATACATTTTCGATTCCGGAGTTTACAAAAGGAAAAAAAGCACTTCTTATTTTTGAAGGTGCTATGAGTGAACCTCAGGTTTTTTTAAATGGGAAAAAAGTAGGAGAGTGGGGTTACGGCTACAGTTATTTTTATATTGATATTTCCAAAGATTTAATAGCCGGATCAGAAAATGTGCTGGCGGTAAAATTGACTAATCTTCCATTTTCTTCAAGATGGTATCCCGGAGCCGGTTTATACAGAAAAGTAAGTATTGTGGTAAAAGAGGAGGAAAGTTTTGCGCAATGGGGAACTTTCATTACTACACCGGACATCACAGAAAATAGTGCTGTCGTCGATCTTAAAGCTGAGGTTAATGGCAATAATTTGTCGATGGTCACGGAAATAAAAGATGCCACTAATACTGTAGTAGCAACGCAAAAAGTTACTGAAATCAAAGACGGAAAATTTCATCAGGCTATTGCCGTTGCCAAACCACATTTATGGAGTCCTGAAACGCCTTATTTATATACAGCCATTACTAAATTATACGCTGCTGACGGAACTTTAAAAGACGAACAAAGTATAAAATTTGGTATCAGATCGATTAAATACGAAGCCAATAAAGGGTTTAGCCTTAACGGAAAAGTAACCAAATTTAAAGGTGTTTGTCTGCATCATGATTTAGGACCTCTTGGAGCAGCGGTAAATAAAGCGGCGCTACGAAGACAGCTTACGATTCTAAAAGATATGGGTTGCAACGCTATCAGAAGTTCTCATAATATGCCTTCTTTTGAACAGCTTGAATTGGCCGATGAAATGGGATTTATGTTTCTGGCTGAAAGTTTTGATGAATGGGCAAAGCCAAAAGTAGAAAATGGATATCATCGCTTTTTTGAAGAATATGCAGAAAAAGATATTGTAAATTTAGTGAGAGCCACACGAAATCATCCTTGTATTGTAATGTGGAGTTCTGGAAATGAAGTTCCGGATCAGTATGGAGCCGAAGGTTTGACAAGAGCCAAATTTTTGCAGGATATTTTTCATAGAGAAGATCCAACACGTCCGGTAACGGTGGGAATGGATCAGGTGAAGCAAACTATGGCGTCAGGTTTTGGATCCTTATTAGATGTCCCGGGACTGAATTACAGAGTTCATCTTTACGAGGAAGCGTATAAAGCATTTCCACAAGGATTTATTTTAGGCTCAGAAACGGCTTCAACAGTGAGTTCAAGAGGAATTTATAAATTTCCTGTTGTACAGGCGAAAAATAAAGAATATGATGATTTTCAAAGTTCGTCTTATGATCTTGAAGCTTGTAGCTGGTCCAATGTTCCCGATGAAGATTTTGTATTGCAGGATGATAAACCTTGGGTTATTGGAGAATTTGTCTGGACAGGTTTTGACTATTTGGGAGAACCAACACCTTATGATGAAAAATGGCCATCAAGAAGTTCTTATTTCGGAATTTCAGATTTGGCGGGACTTCCTAAAGACCGTTTTTATTTGTACAGAAGCAGATGGAATAAAGAAGATAAAACACTTCATATTCTGCCACATTGGAACTGGAAAGGAAGAGAAGGCGAAATTACTCCTGTTTTCGTTTATACCAATTACGACAGTGCAGAACTTTTCGTAAACGGAAAAAGTATGGGTGTTCAGAAAAAAAATAATTCGACTCCTCAAAATCGCTATCGTTTAATGTGGAATGATGTGAAATACGAACCTGGTACGGTAAAAGTAGTAGCATTTAATTCAGATGGAAAAATAGCCGCAGAAAGCGAGATTAAAACTGCCGGAGAAGCTTATAAAATTGTTCTTGAAGCAGATCGCCAAACTATTAAAGCAGATGGAGAAGATATTTCTTTTGTAACGGTTTCGGTAATAGATAAAAACGGAATTCCATGTCCTACTGCAGTTAATGAATTACAATTTAAAGTAATAGGCGCTGCAACTTACAGAGCTGCATGTAACGGAGATGCTACATCATTAGAAATATTTCATCAGAATAAAATGAAACTTTTTAGTGGTAAATTGGTGGTTTTGGTGAAAGCAATTAAAACTGCAGGAGCCATCCAATTGGAAGTAACTGGTAAAGGACTTCAGAAAGGCAAAATAAATTTAAAGTCAGAGCTTTAATATTAGAATAGTGTTATAATTTTTGAATACTAAAAGAGACGACCTATTGGTCGTCTCTTCTGTTAGTATTTTAGAATGCCATACTTTTGTTTGCCTAAGTATATCAAATTAGCTATTGTGCCAAACCTCTCTTAGATGTAGTTTGTTATTCTAATTACCTATATCCGGAATATAAAATCTTGCTATTTTTTCAATGATTTCTTCTGGAAAGATACCTGTAAGATTTGCAAAAAGAATGATTGTAAGATTATCTTTTGGGTATATAATAAAGGCTGAACGGCCACCGCCAAGAGGAGCAACTGCGGAATGGTTTTTTCGGGTAATTACTGGCCAGCCCAAAGCATATGCATTTAAAAGTCCGCCAAAACCATCATAAGATCCATTGTTCAGTTTTACAGGTTCCCAAATGGTATCAATATCTTCATTTTTTTTAAGAAGTTTACCTGATTGCAATCCAATTATCCATTTTGCCATTTCTTCAGCTGTTGTAAATGCACCGGCATCGGTTATCATTTTTGACGGGAATTCTTCATATGTTTCCTTTAATTTATTGCCTTTTATATATTCACCCGTTATTTTATCCTGATAATAAAAGGTATAGGTAGGGCATTTATTTTTAATTACATCATAGGAATTTCCATAGTATATCTGCTTCATTGCCACTACATCAAATTGATTTTTACGGACAAATTTTTCAAATGTTGCTGCACTACATTTTTCAATAATGCGCTGTAAAATATAATAGTTGGTAGCATTATAACTAAATTTTTCTCCAATTTCAGATTGTAATGGTAATTTTTTGACCTTTAACCACGCTGAATCTTGTCCCTTATCTCCAATCAGGCCTTTCTCATCTTCAATGTCAGGAAGCCCGGATGTATGGCTCATCAACTGTTTAATTGTTATTTTTTTCCAATTTTCCGGAATAGAATCTATATAATGGAAAATGCGATCATTAATATTGAGTTTATTTTGTTCTTGTAATTGCATTATGGCAACTGAGGTAAAAACTTTAGAGATAGAATTTATTGAAAAGATGGTATTCGTTTTTACAGGTATTGAAAATGGTATGTCAGCAATTCCAAGTGTTTCGGATAATAGAATCTTATTATCTTTAAGGACGACCAGCTGACAGCCTGGAATTTTTTTTTCCTCCATTTCTTTTTTGAGATAGTTAATAATTTCCCCTCTTTTATTTTGAGATAAAACAAAATTACCGGAAAAAATTACTATCAATAAAATAAAAATTTTGACTCTCATTATAATGTTAAGTTTCTCAAAGTTAAATATATTAGTTTATATGCAGCCATTCAATTTTCCCATTCTTGTTCTGTAATTATATTGATTTTTCCAAGAGAGCCCCATATAGACAAATTGCATTAGTTTCGATTGGCACTATTGGCTTGCCTGATTACTTTTGGATCGGTAAGATTAAAACGATAAACAAAACTAAGTCGGTAACGGGCAGCATTAGGGATATTGTTTTCAGTAAATAAATAGTCATTGCCAGTCGTGGTGCTCTTATTTTGTCGTAAACCAAAAGCATTAGTGATATCAAATACAATAGTGGCTTTGTCTTTTAATAAAATTTTGCTCAATCCAAAATCGAGAGATTGCAGTACTGCATTCTTAGTTTGCGCGTTTTGCTGCGCACCACGAAAGTTATAACGCCCCTGAAAACTGAATTTAGCCGGAAGTTTAATCTGCGTGCTTAAGCGTCCGGTAAAGGTTTCTCCGCTATAATCAAGGTTTTTTTGCTGATAAGTTCCTTTTTGATCAAAACGATAAAAATTTATTTCAGCATTTACCTGCAGCCATTTCAGAGGATTATATAGGACAGAAAACTCGATACCACTACGTATTTCATAATCGATATTAATTGGCGTTGTAAAAAAAATATCATTCTCACGATAGGTATAATCTTGAATATAACCTTTCTCCCGCTGGTAATAAACAGAAGGATTCAGCGTCAGCTTCTTCCAGGTTTTAAGAAAAGCCAGTTCAAATACATCTGAATAAGAAGGATTAAGATCAGGATTACCAATATATTGTGCGTTTAAATCGGTCAGTTCGTTAAAAGGATATAATTCATACAAGTCTGGACGATTTATTCGTTTGCTGTAATTGAGTTGTAAAGCTGCATGATCAAACTTATAACTCATATTAATAGTAGGAAACAGCTTATTGTAATTTTTTTCGTCGCTATAAGTGTTTTTTATATCTGAGATAGAAACTTGGGTCATCTCTGCACGCAGACCCAGCATATAAGTAAAGTGGCCGGCTTTATTGCTGAACTGCGTATAAGCACCGGAAATAGTTTCGGCATACTTCAAATGGTTGTCTATGTCTTGATAGGTTGCCCAGATATTATTTTGTTCTTGTTCAGCCAAAAAATCACTGGAGACTTTACGAATTTCCGTTTTAATTCCAAATTCTAATACTCCAGTACTATCAATGGGTTGTATAAAATCACTCTTAATAAGGAAATCCTTGCTGCTGCCTATTGAGCTCGTTCTAATACCAGGATAATTTAATAGAGTTGGAGATAAACGCTGTGTTAAGAGGTCCCATTTTTTATTACTGTTCCACCAGTCATACTGCATATCAATAGTCCATTTTTTTTCAGGCTGTTTAAATGTTCGGGTATAATTAAATTCTAATTGACTGTAATCCCGTTTTTCTAATGATTTGCCGTGTCTTGCCAAGGTACTGTCTACGGCAGTATTGGCATCGTCATTATAGTCGTACAGTAAATGTGTTTTATCATTATCATGTGTAGCATTCTTTAAGAAAGCGGTTGTAATCGTTTGATGTTCATTAATAAAATAATCAGCGCCAATGTAAAGCAATTTGCCATCATCATGGCGGTTTTCATTCTGCACACGATTCATTAAAGTTGGCACGCCATTATTAATACTGGACTGATTGGTAGTATACAGACCTACATAATCAGAAGAGCGTATGCTGAAATTAGAAAAAATGTTGACCTTATCTGATTTATAATTAATACTTGGGTTAAGGCGGCTATCGTTTGGAGATCCGGCTACTAATCGCACCTGACCGCTAAAACCACTTTTTTTGTTTTTCTTCAATATAATATTGATGATACCTGCTGAACCGGCAGCATCATATCTCGATGAAGGGTTAGTAATAACTTCTATCCGTTCAATCTGGTCGGCAGCGATTTGATCAAGCGCATTGCCTTGTGTAAGTCCTGACTGACGTCCATTTATAAGTACCAATACACTGCTGTTTCCACGAAGACTTACGGCTCCCGTCGGGCTTACTGCTACAGATGGAACACCATTCAAGACGTCATGAGCCGAGCCATTTTGTGACAACACATCTTTACCGACTTCAAAAACCTTTTTATCCAGTTTTAAGCTAATATTGGGCTTTTCACTATTAATTTCTACTGCATTCAATTGTATGGCATCACTATGCAGACTAATAACTTCCAGTTCTATTTTTGTCCTGCCGGAAATCACTTCCAACTGCTGTGTTAAAGGCTGGTACCCCATAAAGCTGAAGGTAATGGTCATTTTACCAATTGGTAATTCTTCAAGACGAAAAATGCCATGATCGTCAGTAATACCGCCGGCTACTGTTTTTAGGGTGCTGTCTTTTATTGCGACTGAGACATAGGGTAATGCCTCTTTAGTTGTATTATCCTGTACTTTGCCAGAAACAGTAGTTTGCTGGGCGTTGGCAAAAAAAGAAAATAATAAAATTAAAATATAGGTTATTAAAGCTTTCATAAGGATTGGTTTTATAGTACAAGATTAGTTGATAAAATAAAGTCCTGCCTTTTAAAACATGCAAACGGCTCAAAGAGCTTTTGAAATGCATTTCTCTATTCGATATTTATTTTATCTTTATCTCATGTATCGATTTTCCTTTTTTACCGCTTTTTTACTGCTCATGTTTACCTCATGTAAACAGTATAATGAGTATGTGAAATCAGATATAACCTATTATACTGATGATGATGATCTTCACGATTATCTGGGCGAATCAGGAGATTCTGTCTTTAAGGTTAATATAGAAGTAGAACTGATTAAACGAGAAAACAATTCGACACCGCTGGGTTTACAGGTTAATGCTTTTGGTGCTTTTGATATTTACTGGGACAATGTTTTGGTAGGAAGCAATGGTAAGATGGCCAAATCAGGGAAGGGCGAAGTACCGGGAACAGAAACAACTTACTATCAAATACCCGAAAAATTAGCTAATATGGGCAAACACGTTGTCACACTAGTTGGGACTCAATCGGATTTACAAGAGGTAAAACGCGGAATTGATGTAAAACTTGAAAGCTTTTTAAGACTTCATCGTGCACCGCTTATTGTGATGTCATATATGAACCTCATGGCGGGAGCTTTTCTGATTGCGTCTATTTATTATTTTTTTCTGTATATAAATAGTACCCGTAAAGAAACAACAGTTTTACTTTTTGGAATAATTTGTCTGCTTTTCTTCTGCTTGTTAATAATAGAATATGTCAAATTTTATATAGACATTCCTTATACCCAATTTTATATCCGTATGAAGATCGTGGGCTGGCTCACCTTTGCTATTTCAATATTGGTTCCCTGGTATTTCATGCTGCAGTTTGACTTCGAAAAAAAGCGATTGTTTTTATTTCTTTTATTTAGCAGTCTTATTGCGATATATATATTAAATTATCAACATTACGATCTTACCGCCATACTCTTTAGCGATGTGATGTGGCTTACGTCAATGGTGATAGCCAGTAATGCAGCTGCCCGAAAAATTAAAGGAGGTCTGATTGTTGTAGTCGGTTTATTTGCAAGTGCGGCTGTTAATTATTTTATGTTTTATGATTTTGGGTTGTTTATCGCTTTTACAATTATCGTACTTTCAATGCTTTATCTTCATACAATTAGAGCCAAAGCTATCGAAGAAGCTCACAATGCCTCATTATTGCTTTCCTCAAGGCTGCAGTTAGAATTAATTAAGAAAAATATCCAGCCCCATTTTCTTCGTAATACGCTGACTTCATTGATTGATTGGGTCGAGGAATCACCGCAGCAAGGCGTTGTGTTTATTCGCGCATTGGCAGACGAGTTTGATATTATGAACAGCATTTCTGAAGATGCGCTTATCCCGATCAGGCAAGAGATAGAATTATGCCAAAAACACCTTCAGGTAATGTCTTTCCGTAAAGAGGTTTGTTATGATTGGAAGGAAGAGGGTGTTGATGAAAATGAAAATATTCCACCTGCAATTGTACATACCATTATAGAAAACGGAATTACACACAGTATGCCGCCAAAGCAAGGATGCATCTGTTTCTGTTTAAGTTTTACTAAAGAAGATCGCTATAAACAATATACTGTAATGACATTGGCCAAAAACCGAAAAACAAGGAAAGATAAAAGCAATGGAACGGGGTTTAAATACATAAAAGCCAGATTAAACGAAAGTTACGGTAACAATTGGTCTTTTGACTCTCATGCGGTAGAAGAAGGCTGGCTGACTACTATTAAAATTTTTGATAAAATTGATAAAAGATGAAGATTCTGATTATTGAAGACGAAGCCCGGATTGCAAAACGGATAGAAAGAATGACTCGGGATTTCTTTGATAAAGATGTGCAGATTTTGCTTTGTGATTCGCTTGAGAATGGACTGAATACTATTGACCACCAGCAAATTGATCTGTTGCTGCTGGATTTGAATTTGAATGGAGAAGATGGATTTGATATTCTGCAGGTTTTTGCAGCTAAGTCTTTTCAAACCATTATTATTTCGGCTTATACGGAAAAAGCGATTACTGCATTTGCGTATGGAGTGCTGGATTTTGTACCCAAACCGTTTGATAAAACCAGACTTTCACAAGCCTTTACGCGCTTCACGACACCTGGAAAAGAATCAGGCCAGGATATCCAGTATTTAGCAGTAAAAAAAGGAAAAGCGATTAGGCTGATAAGCATTAAAGACATCATATATATTAAAGGTGCAGGAATTTATACCGAATTGCATTTGTCAGATGGTCGTATCGAGCTACATGACAAATCTTTAGAGTCATTAGAGAAACTGCTTCCCCAAACATTTGTTCGGATACATAAATCCTTTATCCTTTGTTGGCATGAGGCAGACAAACTTATCGTAGAAGCTGGCGGAAAATATAGTATGCAGCTTAAGAATGCAGGAGTTCTGCCAGTAGGCCGTTCTAAATACAAGGAAATCCGTCATAAATTAATCTGAATGATAATTCATTGCAGCTCTTTGATTAGTGGTGCTTACTTATAAGTATAGAAACGGGAGTACCATCGTAAATAAAACATTTATTATTTAAAATTTAATAAGCCCTGTCAATACCTATCTGACAGGGCTTTTATCGTTTGAGTAGTTTTTATTTGAGATCAGTTTTTGGTTTTTATAAGTCCAAAATCTATCATTTATTAGTGGTGTAAATTGTTTTATGGATAATTAAACGCCTTATATTTTATGTATTGTGTTTTTTTAAAGCTAAAAAATATCAAATTACAAATATGACCTTCTTTTTTTTCCAAATTACCCCTGCTGAAAAACTTATGTAAGACATTACTTTGTAATAATATTTTATATGAAAAGTAAATGCGGTGATGTTCAATGTTATATGATTTTATGAATAGAGCTGCAGTTACTCTCTGTGAGATGTTTTTTACTAACTAAACCAATAAACTTATGAGACCGTATGATTAATTGCAGCCAATGCACACTATAATGGACTTTTTTAATTTTTGAAGATGAATTTCAAATAAGAAAATAGAGTCTGATTATTTAGGTGCACAGTCTTGCTGTTATAAATAGTATTAAAAGTAAATTTTTCTGGTATTGTATAATAAGCAAGAAGAAGAAGAACCAAATATTAATTAACCAATTTAAACTATTTTATTTCAATGAAAAAAAGATATGCAGTTATGTTAGGCATCATTCTATGTGCCTGTTCCAAAGAAAATGATCTGGAAGTAAGTTCAGGAGATACAGCAGGCATTAAGCCTTCGGTTGAAAACACAGTATCAAACAGCAGTGCTTCTTCTGCTAAAGTCGGTGCTGCGTCGATAGCAGGATTAAACTGGGCGGATGGGAGAGATAATTTTGTAGACGGCTGGATTATTATCTCAGGATTGACCGCAGGGGATAGTTACAGTACAGTTGCATCGAAAACAGAAGCCGTGCTGAATGGGTTTTCCAGTAAAATAAGCGGGGTTAACACAATACGCATACCTATTAACCCACCTTCAGTTTCAGAGAGCTGGTGGGGTAGTTATCAGGGAGTCATCGATAAAGCGACCAGTAAAGGATGGAAAGTAATCATTGCATGCTGGGAGTCTTCCTCCTCAAAAGACGGTATAATTGATAATACTACAGCTTTTTGGAATATGTGGACTACCGTAATCAATAAATATCAAAACAATTCGAATGTTTATTTTGAACCATTTAATGAGCCTCATGGATATACGTTATCACAACTCACGAGTATTTATTCTCAATTTCTTTCTAATTATTCCGGTGTTCCAAAAGGAAGGATAATTCTGGACGGAACAGGATATTCTGAGAATGTTACCGGAGTTGGGGCAGACAGCCGTTTTAATGGCTGTTTACTTGGACTGCATAATTATGCTTTCTGGGCAGCCAGATCAGTTACTCAATGGAGAGCGGATTGGCGCAATCGCATAGGAAGTTATGGCGCTCGTACGGTGATTACTGAATTTGGAGCCACCATGAACTCAGGCAAAGACTACCAGAACGGGAATCAGTCTGATAATGAAATTGCTTATATTGTAGCAACCAGTGACGTCTGCAGAGATGATAAGATTGCAAGTGTTTACTGGCCAGGATTAAGAGATAATGATTCTTACAGTTTGTTTAACAGAGGAGGCAGCGGAACTAACATTACTATAAATACAGTAAGCGGCACTGGTGTATTTCGTATAAGATACGGCTGGGGTGAGAATTAATATAACCCTAAAGCTATTTTGAATTTAATAAGGAAGAAGGTCGGCACTGACCTTCTTTTTTTATTTCTGATAATCTGTTGATCTTTACTATATACTTTAACAAATAAGCAAACAAATCATACTGTTTTTTGATAGGATACAAAAAATTGTTAAATATAAAAATGGCTCATTTAAGAAAATAAATTAAATGGATAATTTCATTTGTGTATGTTTTGAACATTACTGGAAAAATTATTAGTAATACTGCCATTCTTTAGCTGTAATTAAAGTGGTAGTCCCAGAGCGGGATTCAAACTTAATATTCTGCATTTGACAATCTTTAAACTATGTGCTGCAATTTTGCGACGAAACTTAAAATACCAGTTTTTTAAGACTATCAAAATAAGGTAGATATACCTTTTAGTTTCATATTCTTTTGTTCTTTCAGATTGTTTAGTAGAATATTATTATTTGTTTTTTATTTCCTTTTTGAGGAATTATTGCATCTTCCAGAATACCTTATGTTTGTAAATGTAATCTAATCAAATAGTTAAAAGTGTTTTAATTTGGTTTAAATATTGACAAAGCACACAGCCTTTAATTTTTTTGTAACACAAAGATAGGAATGTCGTGTTTTGATTTATAAAAGCACCACTTTTATTTAATGATTTAATAGTCAGTTTATTATTTTTTTTATCTCTAAAAAAACTTCATATCTAAATATAGATACCCACTTCAAATACCCTAATCTATAACTTTAAAAGCTTATGGAGGTAAAACAAAAAAGTATTTAAGAAGAACTTGCAACTTCAAATTAGATGTTTGAATAAAAACACTAAGAAAATTAATTACATAATAATTGAATGTTATGAAAAATAGATTACTTCCTTTATTTGTTGTTTTAGGGTCTTTTTCTGCGTATTCGCAGGTAGGTATTGGAACAAAAAACCCGAGTCCTTCCACTCAGCTGCATGTATTTGGTGAGAATGGAAACAAGGGGATGTTGATTCCATCGGTTGGTTTAGAAAGTACCACCGATAAAGTTACCGTTACACATGACCCAAATGCAAAAGATCCCCTTGCGGTTGATGGTATTTATCAAGTAGGTTTATTGGTTTTTAATACCAATACAGCTGCAGACGTTACGCCAGGTTATTACTATTGGTCTGCTGGAAAGTGGAACAGAATGACTATTTCAGGCGAAGCAGGTTCTGGATTTTCTGGAATAGCTGGTGGAGATGGTGCGCCTGGTGCACCTGGAACCCCTGCGATTGATTCCAGTGTAAAAATGTACATTGACTATTTAACAAATATTGTATATGTACGTGATGCTGATGGTAAGTGGATGCCATTAAATGGAAAAGATGGAAAAGACGGTATTGCGGGAGCTCCAGGATTAGGAGCTGGGCCAGGGATACCCGGAAAAGATGGTACAGATGGTGCGGCTGGCCCGGGAATTACTACCTGGATTAACACAGATACTGGTATTGTTTATATTAAAGACACTATTACTGGAGAATGGATTCCGGTAAGTGGAAGAAATGGAATAGATGGTATTGCAGGACCAACTGGTCCAGGAGGTGCAACAGGAGCTCCTGGAACAGCAGGTGCTATTACAACACTTAATGCGATTATAAAAGATCCAGCTGGAAATATATATGCATATATTGGAACTAATAATACAGTGGCCGGCCGTGCTGCTGAATGGGAAGATAAATCACCAAACTGGGTTAAGATTAATGGCAATGACGGAGCAAACGGTGTTCCGGGCGCTGCTGGTTTAGCCGGAGGTCCAGGTGTACCGGGAATAGATGGAGTTATTGCTCCTGCTGGAACTGTTACATGGATTGATACAAAAACAGGAATCATTTATGTTAAAGATGAAAATGGTAACTGGGTTGCTGTAAATGGAAAAGATGGTATTGATGGAATTGACGGAGCAGCTGGAGTTCCTGGTACACCGGGAGCTATCACAACCCTTAACGCAATTGTAAAAGATCCAAAAGGAGATATTTATGCTTACATAGGAACAAAAAATACAGTTGAGGGTCGTGATGCTGATTGGGTTTCAAAAACAAACTGGATTAAAATCAATGGTCTGAATGGTGCAGCGGGTATTGCCGGAGCANTAGGAACAAAAAATACAGTTGAGGGTCGTGATGCTGATTGGGTTTCAAAAACAAACTGGATTAAAATCAATGGTCTGAATGGTGCAGCGGGTATTGCCGGAGCAACGGGTGAACCTGGTACAGCTGGTGCTATCACAACCCTTGATGCAATTGTAAAAGATCCTAAGGGAGATATTTATGCCTACATCGGAACTGATGCTACAATTGCTGGCCGTGCTGATGAGTGGGCTGAGAAATCACCAAACTGGATTAAGATTAACGGAAATGACGGGATAGATGGTCTTGCAGGATCTGCCGGTATTGGAGGAGCAGCTGGTGCACCTGGTACACCGGGTTCCATTACAACCCTTAATGCGATCATGCAGGATCCAAATAGGATCTGCCGGTATTGGAGGAGCAGCTGGTGCACCTGGTACACCGGGTTCCATTACAACCCTTAATGCGATCATGCAGGATCCAAATGGAGACATTTATGCTTATATAGGAACAAAAAATACAGCTGCCGAACGTGATGCWGAGTGGGTTTYAAAAACAAACTGGGTCAGAATTAACGGTAATGACGGAACAGATGGTCTAGCAGGACCAGCTGGTATAGGAGGAGCAACTGGTGCACCTGGTACACCGGGTTCCATTACAACCCTTAATGCGATCATGCAGGATCCAAATGGAGACATTTATGCTTATATAGGAACAAAAAATACAG